>JALONN010000006.1 GCA_025454915.1 Raineya sp. | reverse complement strand
GTTTGTTCCATTTGTAGTAGATGTAGTAGTAGTACCTGTAGCAATAGAACTATTATCAGTTCCCAATAAATTGATTTCTGGAGCAGCAGCTACTGCTGTAACATTGATATTATCTATAACCCAAGTTGTTCCATCATTATTATCATGTACAAATGCTAAATAAATAGTTTGACCTGCGTAAGCTGTTAAATTGATGCTTCGACTTGTATAAGAGTTAGTAAGATCATCATTTCTTGAAAAAAGAGTGGTTGTAAAACTTGCAATAGCGTTTGTTGTCGTAGAAACTCTCACAGAAAAAGTGCTAGGCCAAGGACCATCATTAAATATATCTCTTTCACATATTGTGAGTGTAGTAGTAGCAGATGTGGGTATTGCAATAGCAGATGTTATTAAATAACCTACTCCTGGTGTACCAGTGAAGGGACTTCTTGCCGCTCCAAGACTAGCTGTACCAGTACAATTACTTGTGCCTGCAGGCTGACCAGCTGTTGTTGTTCTAACCCAATCAACTCCAGTAGCTCCTGTTGTTGTTTTACTCCAGCCTGTTGGAGGGAAAGTTGTACTTTCAAAGCCCTCATTGAGTAAGACTTGAGCTTTTAAGTTTGGTCCATATAGCATAAAAACCAAAGCACAGAGCCAAGATGTTCTTTTGTAAAAGTTTAGATAAGAATGTAACATAATGTAGAGTTTATTAAAATGAAATATGAATACAGAAATTGTTTTTTACAATCTTAAAAATAAAAAATAAAAAATGGTTTGACAAATAAAAAATAGAAAAATATTTGATGTAAAGTGTAAATTTGCAATGATTATATCGTTAGTCATCAATAAAATATATTTTATGTATCAATCTTTAAATGTAAACATAGAAAACCATGTGGCTTACTTGAGCATCAATCGCCCTGAAAAAGCCAATGCAATGGACGAAGACTTTTGGAAAGAACTTCCCTTAGCCTTAAAATCATTAGAACAAAATACAGAGGTAAGGGTAATTCTGCTTTATGGAGAAGGCAAGCACTTTTCTTCAGGTATTGATTTAGCAATGCTTATGGGATTAAAACAAAGTATTGCAGGCTTAGAGATAGGAAGAGCTGGAGAGAAAATATATCAATTTGTAGTAGGTTTACAGGAAAGTATCAATGCCGTAGAAAAATGTATAAAACCAGTGATAGCTTGCATTCATGGTGCTTGTGTAGGAGCTGGAGTAGATTTGATAAGTGCCTGTGATATGCGTTATGCTTCTGAAGATGCTTATTTTTGTGTAAAAGAAGCTGATATGGGTATTATTGCTGATTTAGGAACTCTCCAAAGATTACCCAAAATTATTCCTGCAGGTATAGCAGCAGAGCTTTCTTATACTGCCAGAAAGATGTCAGCAACAGAAGCTGATAAATATGGCTTGGTGAGTAAAGTATTTGATACAAAAGAGAATATGATGGAGGGTGTGAAGGAAATAGCCAACACAATTGCAGCAAAATCACCTCTTGTTATCAGAGGAGTAAAGAAAACACTCCTTTACAGCCGAGACCATGCTGTACATGAAGGACTTTCTTTTATTGCTCACTGGAATGCCTCACAATTGATGAGTAAAGATGTAGAAATTTCAGTAATGGCTCAAATGCAAAAGCAAACACCTTCTTTTGAAGGATAAACAAAAGGCGAGAATTTCTCGCCTTTTCTATTATTTAACAAACTCTTTATTAAGAGCTTGAATGGCACTTTTAAAGTATTCTTTTTCTATGACTAATTGAATATTTACCTGTCGCATAGCACAACCAATACTCAAAATATTAATTTTGTTATCTGCAAGGGTTTGAGCTGTACGGGCAAGCATTCCGGGTTGATTGATATTAGTACCTATCAAACAAATAATTGCTACTTTTCTTGATGTAACAGTCTCATATTTAGATTTTAGTATATCAAGTAGTTCATCCTTAAAATCTTTTTCCCAAATAACCATCGAAATGCTGTTGGCACTGGTTGTTTTAAAAATATAACTTACTCCAAAACGTTCCAAATCTTGCATAATTTTAAGATCATAGCCTACAGAGCCCACCATCATAGGGTCATGGATATCTAAAATCATCACTTTTTCAGAGCCTGTAATAATCTCAATACGACTGTCAGGGCAGACATAACTCTTTGTAATAAGAGTACCAGGGTGAGCAGGCTCAAAGGTATTCTTTATTCGTAGATTAATTCCATTAATTTCTAAGGGTTTAGCAGCTTTTGGATGAATAGCCTCCATGCCAACATCTGCAAGCTGATCAGCTACATCATAATTGGTAAAGCCCACAGGTACACAATTTTCTACTCCAACAATATTAGGGTCAGCTGAAGACAAATGATATTCTTTATGAATAATGGCTTCATCAGCTTGAACAGCTACAGCCACTTTACTAAAAGTTACTTCCGAATAACCTCTGTCAAACTCACGCATAATACCTTCTGTTCCTTTGGTGTAGCCTGTTACAATACAGATAGTTTTAGAGAAATCTATAGTTGAGAGTGTTTTTTGGATGCGTTGGTCAATAGTAAGAGCCTCCGAATCTTGAAATCCACTTAAATCTACAAACGTAGCATGATAACCTTTATTTTGAAGAATATTTACAGCATTGAATGCAGAGTGGCTTTCTCCGATAGAAGCTAAAATTTCTCGAGCTGCCTGAAAAATATTTTCTTTTACCAAATATCCAGAAGCTAAAACATCTGCTAAACTATCTAAATATCTCTGAGCTTCCTGTATTCTGGTTTCAATAAAATGATTAGCCTCTAAAATATTTAAACCTAGTGAAATATATTTTTTATTAAGTTCTTTGAGACGTAAAGTAAGCTCTTCAAGTTGTTTATGAAAGTTTCTACTTTGAATAAAATGATGATAAATACCAGGGGCTTGGGTTTTCTTATCTTCTAAAAGCCAATTGGTTACACCTGCATAAGCCGAAACAATGTAGATTCGGTTGTAAATTTGATTGGAGTCAAATAAAATGATATTTTGGAGGACTTGGTCGAATGACGACATGGATGTCCCTCCAATTTTTTCGACAGATAACATAGCTGATAAAATTTTTAATGGTTGAGGTGCAAATTTAAAATTCTATTTGATAATTCAGAAAGCTATCAGTAGAACTTATTATTGTTTTCTAACTCTTTGGTGAACTGGATAATAATTATTGATTCGGTTAGGAAGTATTTTCGCCCAACCCAAATTTAAGCCTTTATACTGCATCAGACACCAGCCTTTTAAATTTGTATCAATCGTAAAATCTTGTTTACGAAGATACTTCATGGCTTGTTCATAATCTAACTCCAAACGTTGAATATTCTGATTTACAAGGCTTGTCATAGCCAAATCATGGCTTGGAATGAAATCATTTTGTTTTAACTCCCCAACTTGTAAACTGGTATGTTTGATGTATGCTGTTGTTGCAATTTGACTAATGAGTTGTGAATGATGCTCTTGTATGAGAAATATCTGATTTTTATAAGTATAAAACTGATATTTTTCGGGAATGCTTATCCAGTTTTTTAAAATATCAATTTGTTTTTTAGGCAAAGGAGTAAAAATATTTTTTTTGGTTTTAGAATTCGAAAGACTATTACCTAATTTTTGTAAACAGGCAATAAAAAAGCCTTCTCCTTGCAGTAAATGAGGAAAAAAACGATAAGCGAAAATATTTTCGTGTTGTGTTTCTCGAATACCCCATTCTTTTTCAAAAGGGATAGAGATACTTTTTAAAGCTTGATTTTTAGTTAACCAAGATAGATTTTCTTCATTCTCTTGAGTATTGTATGTACAAGTGCTATATACCAAAAATCCACCAGCCTTGAGAGCAGGTAAAACATCAGCTAAAATACGTTTTTGACGAGAAGCACAAAGATTTACATTATCTAAAGACCATTCTGTAATAGCTTGGGGCTCTTTTCTAAACATTCCTTCACCTGAACATGGAGCATCCACTACAATAATATCAAAGAAATTTTCCAGATTTCCCCAAACCTGAGAATCTGTCTGGGTAATCAGATAATTGCTATTTCCCCAACGAATTAGGTTTTCTTCTAAAATATCAGCTCTATTTTTAATAATTTCATTGGCAACCAGAAGACTTCCAGAAGAAATAAGAGAAATAAGATGAGTGCTTTTGCCACCAGGAGCAGCACTTAAATCTAATACACAAATATCCTTTTTGGGTAAAATATGCTCTATTACTTTTCCTAAAAACATAGAAGAGGCTTCTTGGACATAATAAGAACCAGCCCAAAAAGTAGGGTCTTCTGTAAATGAAGGACGTTCAGAAAGATAAAAACCTTGTTTACACCATTTTACAGGACTTTGTTTTTCCTGATGAACTTGGACATTTTTTTGAAAATTATATCGTATAGATGTAATAGGAGGGTCTTGTAGGCTATCTAAAAAACTTGAATGCTCGTTTTCAGGAAGAATATGAGCTAACTTTTTTGTAAAATCTGATGGAAGAGTATTTTCCATAAAATAGCCTTTAAAGTACAAAACCTTATAGGAATGAGCCTATAAGGTTTATTGGATGTGTGTGGGAGTTGAGGGATTCGAACCCCCGACCCTCTGCTTGTAAGGCAGATGCTCTGAACCAGCTGAGCTAAACTCCCAGAGAGTTTTAGTGGAAGTTGAGGGATTCGAACCCCCGACCCTCTGCTTGTAAGGCAGATGCTCTGAACCAGCTGAGCTAAACTTCCGAAATAGGACTGCAAATATATGAGTTCTATTTTTAATTTGCAAATTTTTTAATAAAAAAATTTTTAATAATTTAGATATTTTGCGAATGCCAGAAGCTTTTCCTCTTGAAAGTTGTTTGCAAGTATTTGTAAACCAACAGGCAAACCTGCATTGTCTTCGCCACAAGGAATAGCAATCCCTGGTATACCCACTACATTGGCTTGTACAGTAAATAAATCGGCTAAGAACATTTGTAGAGGGTCTGCTGAAAAACTACCCAATTTAAAAGCAGTAGTAGGGGCTGTAGGCATCAACCAAAAATCATAATTTTCAAAAACTTTATCGGTAGCTTCTTTGATAACTCTTCTTACTTTTTGAGCTTTGGTGTAATAAGCATCATAATAACTGGCACTTAGAACAAATGTTCCAAGCATGATACGTCTTTGAACATCTTTTCCAAAAGCCTCTGAACGTGTTTTTTTATACAAACGCTCTAAATCTTCTACCTCTTTGCTTCTAAACCCATATCTGATGCCATCATATCTGCTTAAATTGGAGCTAGCCTCTGCTGTTGTCAGAATATAATAGGTAGGTAGAATATATTCTAAAAGTGGAAAATCAATGGCTTCTACAGTATGTCCTTGGGCTTGCAAGAAAGCAATTTTATCTTTCATGGCTTGCCTGATTTCAGGCTGAATGGCTTCACTATCTACACTTTCTTTCAAATAAGCTACTTTTGTTTTTTGTTCAAAAGTGAGGCTGTTTGAATAACTTGGAACAGTTTTTTGAGAGGCTGTACTATCCACCTCATCAGCTCCTGCAATTACTTCTAAAACCAATGCCACATCTTCAACACTTTTACCAAATATACCAATGCAGTCGAATGAAGAGGCATAGGCAATTAGTCCATAACGAGAAATACGAGAATAGGTAGGTTTTAAGCCATAAATGCCACAAAAAGCAGCTGGCTGACGAACAGAACCACCTGTATCTGAGCCTAATGATACCTGACACATATTGGCTTGTACTGAAACAGCTGAAGCTCCCGAAGAACCACCTGGTACATGTTCAGGATTTGCAGCATTACGGGTAGGTCCGAAAGCAGAGTTTTCGTTGGTTGAACCCATTGCAAATTCATCACAATTTTGTCTACCAATGATGATAGCGTCCTCCGCAAGTAAACGTTCTACAACCGTAGCTGAAAATTGCGAAACAAATCCATCTAGTATTTTGGAAGAAGCTTGTAGAGGATGATTTTGATAACAGATAACATCTTTTAAACCAACCACTAAGCCAGCAAGCTTACCAGCTGTTCCGTTTTTAATTTTATGATCAATATCTTGGGCTCTTTGTAATGCCTCTTGGTCGTAAATACTCAAGAATACATTTAAAAGTGTATTTTTTTCTTGGATAACTTCTAAATGACTTTTCACTAAATCCACACAAGAAAGGTTACCTTGTGTAATATCATGTTGTATTTCTGCGAGTTTTTTGTAATTTTTCAAAGCTTTGAAAATTTTAATTCGTGCAAAAATAAATCTTTGTGGCTAATTGAGAAAATTTTATAAAGGAATTATGATAGAAAAATATAAGCATGAATATATATCTTGGCAAAAAAATTGTATTTTTGAAAATAATGAAGATAAAACATGAAGAGAATACTGATACTTGTTTCTTTTTTACTCTTAAGTTATATAAGTCAAGGGCAAATTTCAGCACGAAAATATACGATTCAAATTCTACGTATTTATTCGCCTGAGCATGCTTTGCTATTAGATAGATACTATAAAACTAATTCTGTTGTTCATCTACCTAGTGCTACTATTAATATAGGTAGGCATTTAGATTTTATGGCATACCTGACAGACACAACCCATAGAGATGTGATTATTCATGAGATACCACTTATGATCCATGAAGTTTATCATGATTACTCACATAGAGGGGCTTATGGTTTTTTAGAAAAAAATCCTGATTCTTTTGAGCCTGGACAAAATTATATTATTTATTATTTTGATGAAAAAAACGAGATTCTGACCAATGTTCATAATACATTTCCTGCTTATGAAATGGCAAAGACCGTTCCTAATCACCTTAAAGAAGAAAGATTTAAAATATTTATTGCAGATCATAACTTGAACATTCTACCTCAAAAAATGGGTATCTATGGTCTATTGGATGAATGGAATGCTTTTTATCATCAGACATTAATGGCTTTTGAAACTAAGGAGTTTTATGAAAGAGAGTCATTTCAAGATGCAAAACACTGGGAAGGCTTTTTCTCCAATTACTATGATTCCTATCATGCTTATGTGGAGTTCAAATATTTTATTCTCAAGTATATACAATATGCAAAATACAAACATTCAAAAATCTACGAACAAATTATTTTAGACTCAAAAATTAAACAAATCTATCAGGAAATAGATAATCGCTACAAGAAAGTCTTAGAAGATTTTGAAAAATATAAACCTTTGGTAACCAATTTTCTAGAAAATAAAAATATTCATATCTCAGAAGAAATGCATAGTGGAAATAAAATATTCTTTATTCAGGGAGTTGGTGTTGAAACCTACAATCATATTTTTCAGTTATACCAAAAGGCATTAGAAGATGAAGAGTTACGAATGATAGATTTTCAACTGAAAAACTAAAACTGCTTCTGTTTCGTATTTTCTGAAACTTACCTAAATTTGCCCTTCAATTTTTTATTTATAATCTTAAAATTTACTGTAATTAGATGGATACTTTGCGAATAGCCGTTCAAAAATCTGGACGTTTAAGCGAAAGTTCTTTAGAGCTTATCAAGGAATGTGGCATAGATTTTAATAATGGCACAGGCAAACTCAAGTCAGAGGCAACCAATTTCCCAGCAGAAATGCTTTTTTTGAGAGATGACGACATACCAGGCTATGTGGCTGATGGTGTGGCTGATGTAGGAATTATTGGTGAAAATGTAATGCTTGAAAAAGCACAAAATGTAGAATTAATTGAAAAATTAGGATTCTCTAAATGTAGATTATCTTTAGCCATTCCTCGTGGACAGGAATACAATGGTTTACAAGATTTACAAGGAAAAGATATAGCGACTTCTTATCCAAAAATCTTAGGTAAATTTTTGGCTGATAATCATGTACAAGCCCGTATCCATGAAATTAGTGGTTCTGTGGAAATTGCACCAAGTATTGGTTTGGCTCAGGCTATTTGTGATATTGTAAGCTCTGGTAGTACCCTGATGAGCAATGGGTTAAAAGAAGTAGAAGTGGTTTTTCGTTCGGAAGCTGTTATGATAGGTACTCCAAATTTAAGTGAGTCGAAAAAAAATATTTTACAGAAACTATTGTTTAGAATACATGCTCTACAAAGTGCAAAGAAAAACAAGTATATATTACTCAATGCTCCAAATGACTCATTAGAAACAATTATCAATATTCTTCCAGGCATGAAAAGCCCCACAGTATTGCCATTGGCTATGGAAGGATGGAGTTCTGTTCATTCAGTAATCCATGAAGACTATTTTTGGGATATTATTGAAAATCTAAAAGCGGCAGGAGCGGAAGGCATTTTGGTTGTACCTATTCAAAAAATGATAAAATAAAAACCAATAAAATTTTATTATATCAAAAAAGGTTTATATTTGTATAAACCTTTTTTGCTTGCAATCTATTTTTTTATCTTAATTTTTTAATCTTATATGAGAGGAACTATACATTATTGTTTAGAGGAAACCATAATCTCTAAATACGGAAAAGAAAAATGGTCTGAATGCCTGACTTCTATGGGATTGCCTGCTTCCCACTCTTTTGCATCTCAAATCATAGATGATATTGATGAAGATTTGACACTGAAATTTATATTAAATGTCCCATCTATCCTTAATTGTACTTTACAACAAGTATTCGATGATTTTGGAGAATATTGGTGTTGTATCTATGCCCCAAAGCTGTATAATATGTTTTATGTTGGTGTTGAAAATACCAAACAAATGGTGTTGAAATTAAGCTCTATTCACCATACAGTGGCAAAAGTAAGACAAGGAGCTACTCCTCCACAGTTTAACTACAAAGAAATATCTTCTAATGAGTTAGAAATTTCTTATATTTCAGAAAGAAACTTATTCGACTTGTATTTGTCTTTGGTAAAAGGTTTGGATAAGTATTTCAGTAATGAAACAAAGATAGAAAAAACGAGTGATAACTCTGCAATATTGACATTTAGCCATTAAAGTTTTTCAAATACAAAGCCTTTTTCACTAAAATACTCCAAGTAGCGAGGAAGGGCATATTCTATATTTTTGGTAGCTTTGATATTATCATGAAAGACAATAAGGCTGCCATTTTGTGTATATTTAATAGAACAATTCAAGCAGTTCTCAGGACTGAGAGTTTGGTCAAAATCATAAGAAAGAACATCCCACATTACAATCTGATGATCTTTTGTTATATCTTTTCTCAAATTGAAAGAAAGTTTTCCATAAGGGGGACGAAATAGAGTGCTTTTTACTCCCTGACTTTCAATTTCTTGTTTACACAATGTTATATTTTCTAGATATATTTTTTTGTCTGTTTTCCAAGCATTTAAGTGGTTGTAAGTATGATTTCCTATCTGATGACCTTGCTCAATCACATTTTGGAAAATTTCAGGATGCTTACGAATGTTATCTCCAACACAAAAGAAGGTGGCTTTTGCATTGTATTGAGCTAATAAGTTGATAATGAAAGGAGTGAGTTTAGGAATAGGACCATCATCAAATGTTAAATAAATAGTAGGTATTGTTTGAGGCTTTTTCCAAATAAAGGAAGAAAAAATACGTTGAACAGAGCAAGGAGTTTTATAATAACGCATGGATTGAATAATATTAAGTTAAATGATTTAAGCTTTTGATATAAAAAAGTTAAATTAAAAAATATTAATTTGGATTGTATACCAAGAATAGTCCCAAAACTATAAATTAAAACTCATTTGTTATTACCTTTTTTCTAGGTATTTGGTAAATATTTTTATTCAAATAATAAGGCTTTAAAACATTTAAGTCCATTGCATTGATAAGTTGAAATAAAATGGATTCAGGAATAAATACTTTGATAAAATGATCTGTTTTATCTAATATTTCTATTGGAAATACTTCTGAAATAAGTATTTTATCTACTTCATTTACATATATATGTAAACATGCTTCTTCATTATTTATAATATTCCAATGAATAGTTTCTGGTAGTGTTGTATGGCTATCTTGGAATAAAACACCTTTTTGTAAAGATAAATAGTATGGGTTTGCTTCCATAATGCCATAAATATCTTCAAATAAGATGTCAAATACACTAATCTCTGCATTTTCTTTATAATATATCTTTCTAATATATTTAGAAAGAATTTGATTTTTATAAGGGACATCTTGAAGATTTATCCATTCATATTGATCAAACTGAATTAGTTGATATGTAATCTCTATAAATTCTATTATTTCTTTTCTTAAATCATATAATCTATCTCTTGTATCATAAAAATCTCTCTGATTCTCACGTTGTTTTTCATAATATTGCTCAGGAGTTTCTTCTAACTCTTCCACATTACACAAAGCACACATCTCTTCATAATACATAAAATTAAATTGTTTTTTATATGTTGAATCAATATTTATATCAAAAACATGATAAAGTCTAGAAATAAGTAATGCTCCACTATATTCCTCATAGTCATAGGTAAATTTTTTTGTATGATATTTGTAATGAATGCTTCCATCATATATAGTTTTTTTGTAAAAAATATTTCGATCTTCAAAGTATTGTTCTAACAAGGTTAGATGAGCATTTTGAAGACTTCGTTTGATATATTCCATAGGGTTTGAAACCAAATTACCCACTATCTTCATTTCTTCCTGCCATATTTTTGTTTTTTCATCATGTGAAAACCATTGCAGTTTTGGTTTTTCCTCTGGATTTTCTTGCTTTTTAGCAACTTGAGGGGTTGGTGTTGTGATATTCTCCTCTAATAAAGTATCATCATCATTTGTCAGAGTCTGTTCTATAAACTTTATAAAACTATCAGAAGTATATTTATGTATAGGGGTATCTGGGTTTTCTAATATCCATTCTTCTAATTGAGCTTCTGTTTGAATGGAATCTTTTAGTTGTTTAAACACACTATAAGGAAGCTCATCACGCATTCTTTTCAGTAGAGGAGCTCTTTTTTTAAGTTCAGTTATATATTGCTCATTCTCTAAGGTTCTTGAAAAGTTCTCACCTGAACATTGTGATACATCTAATTCTCTTCTGTATTGGTCATACCAGTTTTCCCAAGCTATAAAATTTGCCTCAAAGCTGAAATCTCCATTTAATAGAGCTTTCCAATTATCTACAATTTCTTTTTTGATAAAAGGTAAATCTATTTTACAAATACTCTGATAGTCCTCATCTGCCAGATAATCAATCCATTCATTCATAGAAATAGGATAATCTTGCCCTCCTACAAGAGTTTTATCAAAAGATTTGTTAAAAAATGTATATAAATAAGTCTCATAATAATTTTTACTTGTCTTGGGGTTGATAATGTGATAAATAATTCTTTGTTCTACACCTAAATATAAATATATGCCACAAAATTTATTTGAAAGATAAACTGTTGAATTATCTTCCTGTACAACCTCAAATGAGTATTCCTCTATCAAATCATGCCAAAGCAATAACACATCCTCTCTAAATGCTGGATAACCTTCTAGTATATACATAACTTGTTTCTAAATTCTTTAATCGTTTTTAGGGATTGTCTTTAGAGGTAGAAAAGTAAAATATAAGTTAGTAAGAATATATCCACTAAGCTGATAACCTTTATTGTTGAGTAAATTATAAATTCTATGTTGTTCAGGTTTTTCTGTGTTAAAATCTTCAGCTTCAACAATAATAAGATGTGGAGTATATTTATCAAAATCTAGGGAAGATAATGCTTCATAATCATGTTCTTCCACATCTACAGATAAGAAATCAAATACTTTTGGACATTGTTGTTCATCCAAAATATCTGTGAGGCTACGAGGTACTATATTCTTCTTTGCTACTATTTTCTGACCTTCCTGTAAACACTTTTCTATGTAATGGGTATCTATGGAAGAAAGAACATTATTGGTAAGTTCAATAAACTCTATAGGTTGAGTAATATTTGAAACAAAAGAGAAAACTGCACGATCCTTTGGGCGTAAATATTTGTACTTACGAATCAGAGTCTCATTGGCATCAATACAAATTCCTTTCCAGCCTCTTCGATAAAACAAAAAAGAATTGGAGATAAAAGTAGGATGATTACATCCTACTTCAACATAAAAACCTGTTTTTGTTATTTTAGGCTTTAAAAGAGATTCTATAAGTCTGTCTTCACCAGTAAACGCATAACTAATTCTGGCAGAACGCCCAAAAGTAAGACGATTCAATGATAAAAACCAATACTTAAACACTCGTAAAAGTGATAAAAAAGGAGATTTGAAGGTGAAAAACTGAGAAAAACTAACACGAAATTCTTGAATAGCAATTCCCCAAACAGTAAAAAATGCTCTTGTAATCGTCTTTTCGTAAAGAAGTTTATGCAATAATTGAAACCTCATAGATTTTTATGAATAATATGGTATATTTTTTTAGAAACTAAAAAAGGTTCAGATTCATAATTGATATTTAATGATTCATACATCTCAATATCATTTTCCATAAATTGTGCTACTTCTGCAATAATTCTGCTTTTATCTGTACCTATCACTTTAGCCAAATGAGCATCAATACCTTCTGTACGCTCTGTAATATTTCTCAATACTAAAGTAAATTTATGAAGAATGGTTGCTTCCTCCTGAATGCCACCACTATCAGTAAGCACTAAACTACTTATTGTAATCAACTGAACCAAGTTTGGATATGAAAGAGGGGGCAATAAAATAATATTTTCTTCATTCAAAAGATTATTTACAATGTTTGTGATATTAGGGTTTAGGTGAACAGGATATACAATTAAAATATTGGTGAATTTTTTAGCTATTTCTTTTAAAGCTTCACAAATGGATATTAAAGGTAAACCTAAATTTTCTCTTCTGTGGCATGTTACAAGAATAACTTTCTTTGAATTATCAGAAGGTATCGAAAAGGGCATTGAATATTTCTCTTTCTCAATTTTATTTAAGGTGTAGTATAATGCATCTTGAATGGTATTACCAACTAAGAAAACATTATTAAAAATATTCTCATGTTTGAGATTTTCAACAGCTTTTGCTGTTGGGGCAAAATGAAAGTTAGCTATATGACTTGTTAATATTCTATTAGCTTCTTCTGGAAAAGGATTTTTTTTGTTAAAAGTTCTCAAACCAGCTTCTATATGAGCAATTGATGTTTGACTATAAAAAGCCACTAAAGCACCAACTAAAACAGTAGTAGTGTCTCCTTGAACAAATACTAAATCAGGTTTGATTTGACTGAATAATGAATTAAGTTTTAAAACGGCTTTTGCAAAAAAATCCAGTAAATTTTGGTTTTGCTCCATCAAATCCAAGTCATAATCTGGCTTTATATCAAAGAAATCTAGTACATTGTCCAACATTTCTCTATGTTGAGCTGTAACACAAATTTGCACATCATATAAAGAACTTTCCTTAAATACATGAATAAGAGGAGCAAGTTTTATTGCTTCAGGTCTTGTTCCTAATATAAATAACACTTTTTTCATGAAGAACGCAATGTCGAAAAGAGTAATTGAAAAGTTTGTAAAATAGTTCTCAGTATCTTCATTTTACTGTTTCCAACTTTTAAATTGTAATGTAAGATTAATGGTATTTCAGCAATACTAGGTTTATAGAGTTTGAGTTTTACTAGAATTTCAGCCATGCAACCAAATCCTTTTTGGGTAATAAATTTTTCTTGATAATGATTTTTAGCTTTTTTTATCAAAGATGCTTTATATGCTCTATAGCCACAAGTATAATCTCTTGCATTTTTAAGGGGTACAACAATTCTGAATAAAAAACTGGCACATAAACTCAACATTTGCCGAAAAAATGACAATCCTATTATTCTAGCTCCTTTTACATATCTTGATGCAATCACAATTTCTGCACCATCTTGAATAGAAGTAATCATATCATTGATAAGAGAAGGATCATGAGTATTGTCAGAATCCATAGTGACAATGATTGCTGTCTCAGGCAATTCTTTTAAGATAAAATTGAAACCTTCATCTATGGCTTTAGCCAAACCCTGATTGTATTTTAGATCAACTAAGATAATATTAAAACCTTTGATATTTTCTAATGTCTTATCTGTACTTCCATCATTTACTACTACAATATTTAATTGAATACTTTCACCTGATTGTAGAGTATTTATTTTCTTCAACAATAAAGGAAGAGACATTTCCTCATTAAAAGCTGGCAATAGTATAGAAACTTGCATAAACCATATCTAATATTGATTATCTATTTTTTTGAGAAGCTGTTGAAGTTTTAAACCATTCTGATTGAGTTGTTCAGGCTCTTTTGTTCTCCAAATAGGAGCTAAAAAAATACAAAATGCAAATGTAATACCAGTATAGAAATAGAATAAGTTCTTGATTTTTGGGTAGTATTGAACAAAAAAACCTATCACTAATACAAAAAAAGGAATAATAGATGAAGAATACCAAGGTATATGCAAGCTGGTGGTATGCCCAGAAATAATAGCAAGCCCATTCAAAAAGAATAAAAATCCTATTAAAAAGAATAAACTAAATACTAATGGTGAATTTTTTATCCAAATTTTTAATTCAGACTTGAATGCAGAATAAATTATAATGAAAACAGGTAATAACAATATTGGAAAAATATGTCTTATTCTGATATAGGGGAAATTTAAGCCAGAAAAAAACAAGTACAAATCTGCATTTTTTAAAATTAGATTTTTGATTGAAATATGAATCTCATATTCTACTGCAATTGCCTTATAAAATTGATGAACATAACTTTGATAAGCTCTGCCTTCCTGATTGAAGAAAATATAAAATATAAAAAATACAGCTAAGCTTACTAAAATAGGAATTTGTATTTTCAGAAACACTTCTTTTCGGAAATATAGAAATGCAAATACAAATGCAAAACCCAAAAAGATGATATTAAAAAAATGTAAAAAAGGTAATATAAAACTGACAACAACTAATAAGATTGTAAAATAGTATTGAGATGGAGAATTCTTTATCAAATCAATATATAAGTAGAAAAATAGAAAGAGAAAACATGTAGAAATTATATAAGTCCTGATAAAAATCCCAAACTTATAATCAATAGTAATCAGTAGAATAGATAAGCCAAGAGCTAAATTTTTATCAAAATGTTTTTTACAAAATGCATAAAACAATAATGATAGCATCAATGCAAAAAAATAACTCATTAATCTTAATGATGGGATTATCCCAAATGCAGGGGCAAATACCTGAGCCCAATAGTGAGCCATGATATAATATAAAGTTGCATTTCCTCCATCTTGAATAGTTTTGTCCCAAACATTCCGTAAAGTATTGTTATTCTTTATTTCTTTGGGGCTAATGTTTGTGTAATATTTATTGGTAAATGCCTCCTCTAGAGAAATAGGTTCATAAAAGGGTATTCCATTTGAAATTAAAATAGAAGCAGGTTCATCAATGTATATAATACCTTTCTGATAATGAATGCCATAAACAGAGAAAAAAACTAAAAATATAATTAATAAATTTTTTCGCATGAGTAACTTGAAAAATAATTATCACAATATTAGTCAAAAAAGACCATTTATTAGGGAAACTTTTAATCTATCAATCTAAAATAAGAGATAGTTTTAAGCTTTGAATGCTTGGTTGATATATTTGTTAATCCTTGAAAATAAAGTGCTTGTATGTTTTTTGTATTCAAATACTTGATTTTTAGAAGAATTATGATATGTTTCTGATAATTCATTATCTACAAAAAGTATTATTGGTGTAAAATATTTCATAAAAGAAATCGTTTATAATGAGCAATGTACACTTACTCTTCTTTACCTTATATGTATAACTTAGTATGAGTTATATATACAACTCATTAACAGCAGAATAGCAAACTATATTTTTATGAAACAGTTTTTTAAATTCTATTTATATATTCTTATTACCTTTTTTACTGTTTTTAGTACTTACGGGCAACAAAAGGATGACTATTCTTATAGAATTGATAGTTTGTTACAAACAACAAACCCAAGACCATTTAATGGAGTTGTTCTTATAACACAAAAAGGAAAAACCAAGTATTTAAAAACTTTTGGGTATTCCAATTTTGAGACTAAAACTCCAATCACAATAAATGATAGATTTAGAATTCAATCAATGAGCAAACAAATTACAGCTGTTATAATTTTAAAAGAGGTAGAAAAAGGAAAAATTAATCTTCATGTTCCAATCAGAAAATATTTACCCGATTTTAAACAAACTTGGGCGGATACTGTGACTATTCATCATTTACTTAATAATACTGCTGGAATAACAAATATTACCCAACCATTATCTTTCAAGCCAGGAACAGCCTACTACTACAGTAACCCAGGCTATGGTCTTCTGAGACCAATAATAGAGAAAGTTACAGGTAAAACGTTTATAGAAGTAGCTAATAGTCTTTTCAAGGAGTTGAAAATGAGCAATAGTTATTGTTATGAAATGGATAAACCTAATGTTGGACTTGTTAATGGATATAGGGTTTCCAATGACTCCGTTGAATTATATAATTTTAAAAGCCTCAAACATACTGTAGAATCTTGGTCTGATTTTATTCCAGCTGGAGGAATGATATCTAACGCACAAGACTTAAATCTTTGGGATACAAAACTTCATAAAGGTAAAATACTGAAACCAGAAACTTATAAGCTAATGACTACCTACGAAATTACTGCTCAACATGAGTCGTTTGGTAAAGAACAAGTGGGCTATGGTTATGGGCTTCGAATTAGTGATAAATCTGCAGTTATTTATTTAGGACATTCTGGAAAAGGGATAGGGTTTATGTCATTAAAATTTTATATTCCTTCTAAAGATGTAGATGTCATTATTCTTCAAAATTTCTATGATGCTGATAGTAAACTACATTATCATTTTGAATCTAAGATAAGAGAAATAATACTGAATAGCAGATTAGTAAAATAATGAGAGTTAGATATGATGTTTCAATTTTATAAATCTTTACAAATACTTTTAATCTAAATATTTATTTTACAAGAAAGAAAGGTAATATCATCAGGATATGGCATATCTTGCTTAAAATGATTAATTTCTGCAATAATCTGGTTGTGAAAAACTTTTAAATCTTTTTGAGAATAAGTTTGTAAACACTTGGCTATGCTTTCTTCTCCAAATTGCTCATCTTCAGAATTAATAATCTCTGATAATCCGTCTGTATAGGCAAATATAAAGAAATCATCTCTTAATATAATTTGAGCTTCTGTAATAAAAGGCAGAGGACTAAAAATTCCTAAGACTGTTGTTCCTTGGTCAAGACGTTGTAAATGATTTTGATATGACAAAAATGGAGGATTATGTCCAGCATTAATATAACTAAATTGTTGATTACTATACTGATAAGTTGCTACAAAAAAAGTAATAAAATTCTCTCCTTGAGCATTTTGTAATACTTGATAATTGAGTTCTTCTACTATTTCTTTAAGATTTTCAGTTTGTCGAGCTAATGTTCTTAGAGATGCCTGAAAGTTAGCCATCATCATGGCGGCAGCAATACCCTTTCCTGAAACGTCTGCAATACAAAGTAAAAATTTATCTTTTGAAATTTCAATAAAATCATAATAATCACCACCTACAGAAGAGTGAGGGGCATACCATGCAGAAATTTGCAGTTTTTCGGTATTAGGTAAATCCTTTGGACAAAGCCTTTGCTGTACTTTGGCAGCAATATCCAACTCTTTTCTTAATGCTTCTTGTTCTAATTGTTTTTGAGCCAGTTTTTTATTTTCAATGGCTACAATTAAAATATTGGTAAGAGTTCGAATAAAGTCAGCATCTACTTCTTTGCCATTCATGCCTGATGCAAATACAAAAGCCAAAGAATTAGCTTTATGGAAGATAGGAATAATTATCTCAAAATCAGGGAATATAGCATTAAAGACACTTTCTGATAACGTAGATACATTTTGTGAAGCTGTTGATGCAATAATAGAAAATGTATCTGAGGAAGTAGTATTTTTACTTCCAAAACTTGTTTTACAATTCCATACACCAAAATCATTTACCCACAAAGACATCTTACTAATGCTCAAATTGCCTCGAAGTGTAAAATTATAAATTCGATACAAGAAATCCTCTGCCATATTGTTATTAATGGCTTGAGTAACTTCTAATAAAGCACTTAAAGCTAACTCTTTTCTTTGTAGTAACGATTCTGTTGAAACCATTATTTTACAAGAGTTTTAGGGTCATAAGCATCACGTAAACCATTTCCTAGCAAATTGAATGCTAAAACCATGATACTAATAGCTAAACTTGGGTAAAAAATCATATGGAAACCATTTGTTGAGCCAATATAGTTTTTACCTTCATAAACCATCATTCCCCAAGAAGGCATAGGAGGTTGAGCCCCTAAACCCAAGAAGCTCAAACCTGCTTCTGTTAGAATAGCAGAAGCAAAGTTGGAACTGATGACAACAATGAGAGGTCCAAATAAATTTGGTAAAATATGTCTTGTAACAATTCTAAAATTGCCTAAGCCCAATGCTTTTGAAGCTTCTACAAATTGCTTTTCTTTGATAGCCATAATCTCTCCACGTACCAAACGAGCAATGTCAACCCAAGTTGTAAGACCTACAGCAATAAAAGCTACCCAAATCCCTCGACCTAATGCCAAACTTATTGCTATTACGAGCATAATTTGAGGAATAGACCAAACAACAGTCATAAACCAAGTAATGGTATAATCTATTTTTCCGCCTAAAAAACCAGCTAATGAACCTAAACTTACACCAACAAGTACAGAAATTAGTACAGCCACCAAACCAATACTCAATGAAATACGTGTTCCAAAAATCAAACGACTGAGCATGTCTCTTCCTTGTTTGTCTGTACCTAACCAATATGTTCTGTCTTCAATATTATTTTTCTCAAATTCTGCAATCAGCGACTCTTTGGAAGAGATTTCTATTTGTCCTTCATAATTGATGTATAAAACTTTATCCCCATCTATTAGATAAGGAGAATCTTTCATTTTTTCAACACCTTTTAAATCTTTTAAATCACCTACATACAACGATTTAGTAGCTGCTACTAAACTAATTTTCTCTTCTTTAATACCTCCAAAAACCTTATAAGAAATAATTAATGTATTTTTATCAATTTTATAATTCTCAATAGGGATAATGGTATATTCACTTGGCACACCTGTAATTAATTTTTCTACAAATGTTGGAGTATGAATAGGAATATTCTTATGCTTTTTTAATATTTTGGCAGAGAATCCTGGAGGCTTGATTTGAATATGTGGGTTTCCATCATCAGCATTGGGAGTATTATCAGGCATAATTAGATATCCTAAAAAAGCAATAATAACAGCAAATAATACAAATCCTAAGCCTATTACAGCCGAAATGTTTCTGAAAAAACGCTTTCTGACATAATATGAAGGTTTGTAAACAATATCAACTTCTTTCTCTTGTAGAGTTTGCATAAAATTAACGACTGTTATGGGCTAATAAGCCTTCTTTTGTAGCTAAATATTGATATAAAGTATATTTTTCTTCGAATAGTTTCGTGTCCATAATGACCTCTGTATAGCGGTCAGAGAAACATTTTACCCAACCTTTCTCAATCATATCTTTCAATACTTCTTTGAGTGTTAACTCTTCCAAACTCAATTCTTGTTGAATTTTTTGAAAGCTTTCTACAAAATAAAGTTGGTCTAATACTTCGAATTCCAAGTTAGTCATCGTAAAAAAATAAATGCTTTAAACGGCATGTTTTCTTCCTTTCCAAATATAATTTTTTTTTCTTGAAATTAAAGCAAATATCAATACATAAAAAGGATACAATACAAAAAGAATAGGCACCCACCACAGCAATCGAATTTGCTTTAAAGAGTATAATATCAAAATCAAAAATACAAATTCTACACTAAACTTCAAACCAATTAGAAGCCAAATTATATTATTAGCGTTCCAAAAAGCAGAAAAATAAATAAATACAGCCAATATATTAATAAAAAAAATAAATACAGCTAAAAGTTTGGGCGACCAATTTTTATAATGTTCCCACTTACTTGCCCACCGTTTACGTTGCTCAAAAAAAGACTTTAAATTGGTATGAGGGGATGTTGAAACTACTACCTCTTCAGATTTATTGAATTTAACCTTTTGTGGATATGCTTTTGCAAATTTATGCATCAAAAACTCATCATCACCAGAAGCTACATTTTCTGAACCAGTGAAGCCTTGTAGTTCTTCAAAGATAGATTTTTTGTAAGCAATATTTGCTCCATTACACATGGTAGGTCTATGTAAACCTATACAGGCTGCTCCAGAACCAATGAGAGTGGAAAATTCTAAAGCCTGAATTTTTTCGAATACACTAATAATAGGGAAAAACCTGACTGGTGAACTAATAAAATACGCATGAGTTTGTTCATAGAAAGAAGCTATACCTTGTAACCATGTAGATGGAAGCCTACAATCGGCATCCGTACAAACTATTAATTCTCCTTTGGCTCTTTTGATAGCTTGTGAAATACCTCTTTTTTTAGGAGAAGCAATTTCTAGTAAAATATTATTGCTGATAATTTCAGCTTGAATAGAGTGATTTTTTAAAAAGTTGTTGATAATAAATAAGCTATCATCTTCCGAAAAGTCGTTTACAAAGATGATATCCCATGATTTTCTATCCAATGTTTGTTTTTCCAAATCAGCAAGCAAAAAAGGCAAATGAAACGCTTCATTTCTAAAAACAATAACAACAGTAAGTGTTGAGTTTGGCTGTTGGAGAAGTTTATATGAGGGGATGGTTACCCAAATAACCGAAAATAGGATAACAACAATAAAGTAAATAGAAAAAGAAACTATAAATATCCAAAACATCAAATTACACGCAATTTTAACTCTTTAAGAAAATCAGAAATAGCTTTTTGATACGTTTTGATGCTTTTATTTTTAAGATCTTTACTTTTATCTTTCAAAGTAACTAATTTCTTTTCTGAGCTTCCTGCTGTTTCAAATAGTTGTTTGGTGTGTTGATTTGGGTACGTTTCGTCTTTTTCTAAATAAATAAATAGAGTAGGAACACTGACAACCTTGATACAGTCAGAGACATTGAACTGCTCTTCAATCAAATAACCAACAACTAAAATAGGATATAAATCTTTTAAAAAATTTTGAATAGAAGTAATGCCATTCTCCAAAATTAAGCCTGCTACTTGCATTTCTTGAGCCAATTTGGAGGCTGGGTATGTTCCTAAACCTTCTCCATAAACTAAAATGTGATCATAGGGTACACTACTTTTTGTAACTAAATAGTTATAAGCCATAAGTGCAGACTGATACATTTTCTCAGAAGATAATATTTGTTTACTTCCTTCTTGTGTAATATAATTGAGAGTCAGGATGTTAATACCTAAATTATTCCATATTTTATAACGCCATAAGTTAGAATCTGAATAATATAAGTTATTTGTACCATGTAAATGTATAATCCAAATATTCTTATCTGAGTCAGAAGGTAAAATACAAGCACTGGTATTTCCATAAGTACCTGTAAGTTCTATTTTTTCGTATGTGAGTTGTAAGCCAACCAGTTTATCACTAAAAAAATAGTATGGATCTTCTTTTATAACAGGAAATGTAAGATGGGTATGTTTTTTATATAGCCAAAAATTTGAAAATAAATAGGCTAATACTAAAATAGAAGCTGTAATGATGGTAATTTTCCTAATGGGGAAATTCATGATAAAAGCACGCTAAACCTAATGAAAGTTTTGGCGAATATATAAATATTCGTTATAATTTTCTAATATTTTAGCCTAACTTTCTTATCTTGCATTATAAAAAATGCTGTCAAATTATGAATATCATCGAAAAAATACAGACAAAAATTGAAGAAAATTGTGATACCCCGTTTGAAATTAGATATTCATTAAAAAATAACTTGTATGATATAGATTTTATCTCAGGTGGTTCTGCAATGCCTGTTTGTGATGTTTTTTTTGAATATTTAAATCAAAATGGAGTAGTTGAACAAATAGAAAATCTCAATTTTTATTCAGAAGATGAAGGAATCAATGGTACTAATCATTGGGATTTGGCTAAACTAGCGGATAAACCTAAAAATATTTTTAAAAATCTAAAAAAACTGATTTTCCCTTTAAACACTAATAATCATAATCGAATGATTATTACAGGGAATGATGATTATGAAGAAAAAGGAGTTATAGGTCAGGTTATTCGAAAAATGCCTGTTTTAGAGTATTTACAAATACCTTCGGCTCCAGCTAGTAATTTCTTTGAGGCTCAAACACCAATCAAACATTTGAGTATACAAACAGGTTTTGCTCATCAAAATTTTATTGAAAATTTAGCAAGAACAAACAGTTTGGAGCATTTGGAAACCTTAGAATTTTGGGATTATTCTGAGTTTTATATGGAAAGCTATCAACAATATTGTACATCAGTAGATGCATATATTCAGTTATTTGGTTCTACCCATTTGCCCAAACTCAGAAAAATTACATTATATAATACACTCTTGAATCAAGAAAATCAGCAAAAACTCCAATCTTTACCATTATATTTGCAACTCGAAAATTTTTTAGTCATCAATCAATCTTAAAATATAAAACTGTGATTATAATTGGGAATACATATCTTTCAGATGATATAGCTGAAAAAATGTTTGTTTGTGATCTGGAAAAATGCCAAGGTGCTTGCTGTGAAGAAGGAGATTTAGGAGCTCCTCTAGAACTTGATGAATTAACTATATTAGATGAAATTTTTGAAACTGTAAAACCTTATATGTCTGATATTGGCAGAAAAACAGCCGAAAAGCAAGGTTTATATCTTTTAGATAGTGATGGAGATTATTCTACAACAACTGTAGAAGGGAGAGAATGTGTTTTTGCTAAAAAAGATGAAAAAGGACATTGGAAATGCAGTATTGAACAAGCATATCTAGAAAATAAAATCAATTTTCACAAACCAATTTCTTGTCACCTATATCCTATCAGAATTAGTCAGTATGCTGAGTACGATGCTCTTAACTATCATCATTGGCATATCTGTTCACCAGCTTGTTCGCTTGGCGAAAAACTTTCAGTACCTGTTTATCAGTTCTTAAAAGCTCCCTTAATTCGTAAATATGGGGAAGCATGGTACAAAGAACTAGCTACAATTATTGAAGAAAGAGAAAAGGAAATATAATGGGAATTGTTGTCAGGCAAAGTTTAAAAGCAAGTTTTGTATCATATATTGGTGTTGGTTTAGGGCTTATAAATAACTTATTTGTCTCAACCCAAATACTCAACCCAGAACAGTTGGCAATCAATCGGCTATTGTTAGAAAATAGTCTTGTATTTGCATGTTTTGCTCATTTGGGAACACCTTTTATCTTAGATAGATTTTTTGTACACTTTAAGGATCAAGAAAAAAAGCATAGTGGTTTCTTAGGATTTTTACTACTGATTTCATTAGTTGGAGTAGGGATTTTCTCATTAATTTATATAGCTTTTAGAGAGCCTATTGCCGATTATTTTCGTCTAAAATCACCTCAAATCATAGATTATCATTTTTTTAGTTTACCACTTACAGCTTTTTGGGTGTATATAATTGTTTTTGAGGGTTATAGCCGAAATAACTCTCGTATTGCTATTCCTGCTGCTATCAGAGAAATCTTCTTAAAAGGATTTAATATGGGTATCATATTAATTTATGGATTAGGATGGATAGGCTTTGATTATGTAATTTATGGAATGGTCTTGATGTATTTATTAGCTGTGATAATTCTGGTATTGTATATCAAGAATTTAAAAAAACTTTTTTTGGGGATAGGTTGGAACATATTTAAAGGTGAATACTTTAAACCCATGATAATTTATGGGTTCTTTATTATTTTAGGTGGTTTAGGTGAAAATGTGTTCAAGTTTGTGGATAGAGTAATGCTAGCTGGGCAAGAAGGATTGGCTGAAAGTGCAATATTTATATTGGCAACTTTTATTGTAACAACCATTGAAATACCTAAAAAAGCTTTGTCTCAAATTTCAATACCCATTTTATCAGAAGCTATTCAAACCAATAATCGAGGAAAATTGAATGAGATTTATCATAAAGTAGCTTTAAATCAATTGATGGGTGGAGCATTTGTATTTTTGGGTATTTGGTGTTGCATTGATGAATTGTTTATGATTATTCCCAGAGGAGCTATTTATAGTGAGGGCAAATGGGTTGTATTTTTTTTAGGATTGGCTACACTATTTAATCTGGCTTCAGGGTTACGAGGAGAAGTCATAACCTACTCACATAAATATTACATCAGTAGTATCTTTGTTTTTATTTTTGCGTTGGTTAATATTGTTCTAAATCATTGGCTAATAGATCTGTATAAAATAGATGGTGCAGCTTATGCCACCACAATTTCTAGTATATTGTATATCACTACGCAGGTTTTTTATGTGTACCGGAAATTTGGAATATTGCCTTATCAAAGAAAACAAATCTACATTGTGATTGTAGCACTTATTATTTGGGCTATGATGCTATTGCTGCCCAAAGCTGATAATATGTGGCAGGCTTTGTTTATATTAAGCTTAAAAGCATTAATCATTACAGTGTTGTATTTTATTTCTATTTTAAAATTAAAAGTATCTCCCGAATTAAATAATCTCTATAAAATGGGATTAAACTTCTTGTATAAGAAACTTGGTAAATAAAAAAGCCTCACAATTCTGTGAGGCTTTTTGTTATATTATTCTGCTGAATCATCATCAGCCTTTTTCTTTCTACCACCTTTTTTCTTGGTTTTTTCTTCAGAAGAAATTTCTGCCATATCTGCCAAAGTTTCAGGAGCTACAGTATCCTCTTCTTTAGCTTTTTTCTCCTTCTTCTCTTTTTTCTCTTCAGTGTAAGTAGCTAAGTGAGAAAGTGTGATTTTCTTATCAGCTTTGATAAATTCTACTACTTTAAAATCCAATGATTCACCTACTTCTGGCTGAGAACCATCTGCTTTTACTAAGTTTTTAGTGTTGCAAAAACCTTCAATTCCGTAAGGCAATTCTAACACAGCACCTTTATCAGTTTTAGCTTGGATTGTACATTTATGTACTGAGTCTTCAGTGAAGATTGTTTCAAATGTATCCCAAGGATTTTCTTCTAATTGCTTGTGTCCTAAAGCTAAACGACGGTTTTCAACATCCAACTCCAATACTTTTACATCTAACTCATCACCTACTTTTACAAATTCAGAAGGATGTTTGATTTTCTTTGTCCAAGAAAGGTCAGATACGTGTACCAAACCATCAACACCTTCTTCTAATTCTAAGAATAAACCAAAGTTAGTTAAGTTACGAACTGTACCTTTGTGAGCAGTTCCTACAGCATACTTGCTAATCATTTCTTGTTTAGTCCAAGGATCTTCAGTTAATTGCTTGATACCCAAAGACATTTTACGCTCTTCACGATCTAAAGTAAGTACAACAGCTTCGATTTCATCTCCGATTTTCAAGAAATCCTGAGGGTTACGTAAATGTTGTGACCAAGACATTTCAGAAACGTGGATAAGTCCTTCAACACCAGGCATAATTTCTAAGAATGCTCCGTAGTCAGCTACGTTTACAATCTTACCTTTAATTTTAGAACCAACATCAATACCAGCATCTAATGATTCCCAAGGATGAGCTGTTAATTGCTTCATACCCAAAGAAATACGCTTCTTATCATCATCAAAATCTAATACAGCAACACGTACTTTTTGGTCAAGAGCAAGCATTTCTTCAGGGTGAGTAATTCTACCCCAAGAAATATCAGTGATGTGTAATAAACCATCAACACCACCCAAATCAATGAACACACCAAAGTTAGTCATATTCTTGATAACACCTTCAAGAACTTGTCCTCTCTCTAGGTTTGCAAGAATTAGACCACGTTGTTCTTCTAAATCCTTCTCGATAAGGACTTTATGAGAAACAACCACGTTGTCATTTGTATAATTGATTTTGATAACTTTAACTTCCATTTTCTTACCAACGAAAATGTCAAAGTCACGGATAGGCTTCACATCTATTTGAGAACCAGGCAAGAACGACTCGATACCAAAAATATCTACAATCAAACCACCTTTTGTTCTGCGTTTTACAAAACCTTCGATAATAGTGTCATTATCCAAAGCTCCTTGTATTTTATCCCAAGCAGTTAAGATTTTCGCTTTCTTACGAGAAAGTTCAATTTGACCTGTTTGGCTTTCTTTCTTCTCAATGAAAACTTCAACTTCATCACCAGCTTTTAATTCTGGCATATCTCTGAATTCAGAACGAGGTACTAAACCATCAGCTTTGAATCCCACATCAATTACAACATCACGGTCTGTAATTGTAACTACTTTACCCATTACTACTTTGCTTTCCTCAACATCATTCAATGTAGCATCGTACATTGCCATCAATTTCTTGTGTTCTTCTTTGGTGTAAGCATTACCAAAGCCTTTGTTGCCTTCCAACAAATCCCAATTAAAATCTGTGTTTGATTTACTCATAATAGTTTTTTGCCCTTTTTACATCAATCCTGCGGGCATTAAGATTGAATTTGTGAAACATTATTAAAATAGGAACGCAAAGGTAGGCATTTCCTCCTGAAAATCAAAACATTCTCTTAAAAGTTTTTTGTATATAATCAATTGTGTATCTTTAATATAAACAATCAATAATTCGAATTATGGAAGCAAATCTGTTATGGCAATTTTTTACATTAGATAGAAATAAAACACTACAACTGATAAATCTAAATAAAATATTGAAGGAAGATATCCTTCAAACTAAACCATCCGATAGGATAGAATATAAACTTCAAGAATCTAAACTTTGGAGTACAATTACACATAATCAAACAAAAAATCTTGATAAATGGTATTTTATAAATACATGTGATTATATACATCCTGCAACGGTTACTTTTTTAGCAGAAATATTAGACTATGATATAGAATTGTTTATAAAATGGATAGGAGGTTTGTTAAAAACAGAAAATGGTAATATACAAACTATTCATTATCATGAATATACAGATAGCATAAAAGACTTACTAGAAAGTACAGAAATAAAAAATGATTTCTTGATAAAGAATAGTTTATGTTTTGAGGATTTTATCTGGAATATAATTCCTATTCCCCCTCCTCAAAACTATCCATTAGTTATAAATGAGTTTGGCTTAAAACAATATAGTCTATATCATCAGCTATTAAAAAATATTATCTCAAGAAGAGATATACATCCTAAACAAATAGGAGAGATTTTTCGAGGCTTTATGGCTTATTTACATCAATGGATAGAAATTGTTATACATCCCAAATATGATTCGTTATGGCAATTAACACCAAATGAGGTTTATACTTTCCCATTTTCTTATTCTTTAGATACAGATTATCCTCCTGTTCAAGTAATAAAATACCAAAATGATTATCTCAATATCTTAAAAAAAATATCATCAAGAAAGAGTAGCTTAAAAGTAATAAAGCCATCTGAGTTAGAAAAAGTTGAAAATACAATATCAGAGAGAATATTGCAAGAAAGCGTTATCATAGATAATAAAATATTATTAGAAGTAACAGAATCTACATTGATTTATAAAAATATTGATTCAGATGAGTTTTTAGAGGAAATTAAACTGCCATTTAATTATAGTGAATTTTATAAACTTGATGATGATATTCTATATATAAAGGTTAGTTCAGAACATCTTTTAGCTTTTCATATATATGACAGAGTATTCCTTGAATTGCAGTTACAACAAGACTATTTTGACTATTATGAGTATGTAGAAAGAGCTATGCTTATTTCTGGGGTTGTTCCAACAACAATTCAGTTGACAGAAGTACATGATTATCCCATTGTTTATCAGTTTAGCTTCAATAGAAAATATTTTTTCTGCATGGATAAAGAGTATCAGGGTGGATTATATAATCTACAAACTGGATTATGTGTAATATCAGCTCGTTTTATGGATAATCCTCAATACAAAAACCTGATATATCAGATAAATCTGGATGGTAGTATAAATATGATACAAGAATTCATAGAGGAATATGATGTTCTTGAAATAATAGGAAATGAAAATATAGATAATGAAGAAGAAGAATGGCAAAAACTAAACATAAAAGCCAAAACTTTCTGCTTTGGCTTTTATGATGGGAAACTTGTAGTATGTTTCAATAATAATCTATATTACAAACAGTTATGGATAGCTTCTTTTGCTTTTCCTGTATCATATATTCAGTACTCTGAAAAATTATGCTATTTATATATTCGAAATAGCCAAAAACAAATGATTTTAAACCTAAAAGAAATACTTGAACAACTAAAAGTTTAAGATAAAGCTACTTCATTTTCATACAAACTAGCCAGTACATCAATAGCAAATGTAATATCTTCTTTAGTTGTAAAACGACTAAACGAAAATCTAACAGCAGGTCTTTCTTTCGAGGTATCCAATGCTTGTAAAACATGTGAACGAGATTCCGAACCTGACGAACAAGCACTGCCTCCAGAGGCAGAAATCCCTTTAATATCTAAATTGAAAAGTAACATATCACTGTTTTCAGAAGGAGGCAGACTCACATTTAATACTGTATATAAGCTATTTTCTAAGTCATCACTCATGCCATTAAACTCAACACCCTCTATTTTTTCTTTTAAAGAAGCTATCATATAAGATTTTAACTCTTTGATATGGCGTTCATGTCCATTCATATCTTCATAGGCAAGTTGTAAGGCTTTTGCCAGTCCAATAATTCCAGCTACATTTTCAGTTCCTCCACGCATGTTTCTCTCCTGAGAACCTCCTGTAATATAGGCGTTTATCTTTGATTTGTGATTGATATATAAGAAACCTACACCTTTAGGACCATGAAATTTATGGGCTGCTCCTACAATATAATCTACTTTTGTATTTTTTAAATCATGCTTGTAGTGTCCCATAGTCTGAACGGTATCTGAATGGAAATATGCTCCATATTGTTTACAAAGCTCTCCGACTTGTGTCAATGAAATTAAGTTTCCAATTTCATTGTTACCATGCATCAGAGAAACCAATGTTTTGGGATACTTTTGTAATAAATTTTCTAAGTGAGATAAATTAATGCGTCCTTTACTATCTATTTCAACCAAATGTAATTGAGCTTTATGATGATGAGCAAGTTCTTCTGCCGTATGCAAAACTGCATGATGCTCCAATGGAGAAGTAATAATATGCTCTAATTGATAAGTTTCTAAAGCTCCATGAATAGCACTATTATCAGCTTCTGTACCTCCTGAGGTAAAGAAAATTTCAGAAGGACTAGCATTTAATAATTCGGCAACAATCTTCCTTGCTTTTTCAATTTCAGCTCTCACTTGTCTGCCATGCCAATGAATAGAGGAGGGATTACCGAAAAAATCTGTCAAATAAGGCATCATAGCTTCTACGACAGCTTTATCAATAGGAGTGGTAGCTGCATTATCCAAATAAACTCTCATAAACCTTTCAATTTTTTTGCAAAGGTAAGATTTTATAGGCGAATAAACAAAAGTTCTATATTAGCCTTTTATTGAGCAAATTGATGATATTTTTTTATTCTTTCCTGAAGACGTTCAATGAGTAAAATATCTGCATGTTGTAATTTATTTGCAATTAATTCAGCTTCATCAATGTACTCTAATATTTTTTTCTTATCCCAATAAAAAGGTGGATGGTACAAGTTAGAAACTCTATCAGCTAATTTAACCATTGCTATTTCTTGAGGTTGTTGGAGAATTCGTTCCAAACTGTCTAACATTTGTTCTCTTTTGGTAGGTAACTGCATGTTTTTAGATAGAGCCAAAACTCCGTTGGCTACTTCTACACCAAAATTTTCTTCGATTTCTTTGTAAGAAGTATTGGTATCTTCGATAGTATCATGAAGAATGGCACATTGAATAGCCAAATCAGCATTATAACTTTTAGAAGTATGTTCTAGACACCATATTATTTCCATTACTACTGTCCCAATATGATTCAGATAGTTTATTCTTTCACCTTCTTTGGCTCCACCATAAGTTTGTCCTTCATGTTTTTGCGTTGCAAAATGCCAAGCTTTAATATAAATATCTCTTTTCCAGCTATTCATATTTCTTAAGAGTCTGCCTTTATACTTTCTGGTGCTAATTCGCCTTCCCATTTGCTTACAACAGTAGTTGCTAGGGCATTTCCTACTACATTTGTCATACTTCTAAACATATCACAAAAATGATCAATGGGTAAAATGAGAGCAACTCCTTCTGGTGGGATATTAAACATGGCACAAGTAGCTAAAACTACTACTAATGAAGCTCTTGGTACACCTGCAATCCCTTTACTGGTAAGCATGAGTACAAGTAGCATAGTAAGTTGAGTCCCCAAAGGCAGATTTATTCCGTATGCTTGAGCAATAGCAAGACTGGCAAACGTCATATACATCATACTACCATCCAAATTGAAAGAATAACCCAATGGAAGTACAAAAGCAACAATTTTATCCTTACAGCCAAAGCGTTCTAATTCTTGTGTGAGTTTAGGAAATACAGCTTCGCTACTGGTTGTACTAAATGCAATAAGAAGTGGATTTCCAATTGCTTTCATCAATTCTGTCATCCTTTTGCCAAGAATTAAGTAGCCAATACCCAGCAAAAAAGCCCATAAAACAGCAATACCTATCAAAAAATAAGCGAAATAAATTATATAAAACTCAAAAATGCCTAATCCTTTAGCTGCTACTACAGCCGATAAAGCTCCAAAAACACCAATAGGAGCAAAATTCATTACATAGCCTACTATTTTTAAAATGATATGGCTAAAAGAGTCCAAAGCCTTAATAATAGGCTTGGCAGTTTCGCCCATACCTGCGGCAGCCACTCCAAAGAAAATACTAAAAACAAGAATCTGTAAGATTTCGTTGGTAGCCATTGCTTCGGCTATACTTTTTGGAAAAATATGTTCTACAAATTTTTGTAAGGAAAAAGCCTCTCGTTTATCCATCAAATCTTTTAAGGAAGCATTATCTGCTTGACTCAACTCTATGAACTTGCCAGGTTCTAAAATATTTACAAGAACCATCCCAATCAATAATGACATCAAACTGGCAGAAACAAACCATAACAATGATTTACCACCTACACGTCCTACTGTTTGCAAATTACCAAGTTTAGCAATACCTACCACCAATGTACTAAACACCAATGGAGCAATAATCATTTGTACTAGACGAATAAAAACAGAACTTAAAAGTTTGATGTTTTTAGAAAACTCCGTGATAAAGCTCTCAGTGGCACGAATATGTATCACATAACCGCAAGCAATGCCCAAAAGCATTGCTATAATGATATAAAAAGTAAGTTTATTCTTTTGAAACATATCTTTAGTTGTAAAAAGAATGAAAAAATAAGATGTAGTTTATAGAACGCTCCAAGATTGAATGAGAGCTAGAAATTCTTTTTGAAGAGTTTGAGTTTTATCTTTGGCATACCAGCCATGTACAATATCATGTATTTCATCAAATGTTTTACCTTCTGCTTTAGCACTAAGCATTAGTTCTTGTACTGGAGCAGGTCTTGGTCCCCATGTACCCAAAATGGTTAAATTTTTATCCAGACAAACCATCCTAGGAATAGAACGTCCTCCATTTGTCAGAAACATATCCATTACTTCCAAGTTTTCATCTCTTAATAGTAGTTGAAGAGATATTTTGCCATTACTTGTTTCTGCAATTTTATGAATAGTAGGTAAATTCTGGGCAACATCTCCACACCAAGATTCAACCAACATAAGCCAAATCCAGTGTTTATTTAACTTTTCTAATTCTTTTTGTATATCTTCAGAAACCTGTGTTGTTTTTTCTATTCTTTGAATACGCTGGAAATTTAACTTGGTAAGCTCTAAAACCCAAGCTTCGTTATAATGTGGGTCTTTAGAAGTTGTTTTTCCTTGTTCAAATAACTCATGAGCCATCTTCATGTAGCCTTGATAAGTCAGAGAAGGCTCTAAATGATGTTTTTCAAGCATTTTTTATATTTTTTCTTACAAACTTACAATTTTTGGGTTACTTTTTGTGGTTTTTGTTATAAAAAGTGTAAAAAGTTTTTAGCCCCTGTCTGAATGGTATAAACACTACTCCATTTTTCAAATCAAAATTTTATTACTATGAAAGGATTATCAAATATCCGAGCTATTAGCTTGGCAGGGATTTTTATTGCCCAAATTTTATCAGGTTGTGGTGGTCAACAACATGAAACAGGCAATCATAAAACAGATAATAAACAATATCAACGAATGGAAGCTCCCAAAACAGAGGAGAGTGCAACCATGATGGATAAAAGTGCTCCAAAAGAACCAGAACCTCAACACAATACTGATGAATACAATAAAATAGAAGACAATCCTTTTAAATCTGCTCAAAAAGAGCCACTTTCTACATTTTCCATTGATGTGGATAATGCTTCTTACAGCCAAGTCAGATACAATATAGAAAGAGGGCAACTACCACAAAAAGATGTAGTTAGAATTGAAGAGATGATTAACTATTTTGATTATGAATACAAAGAGCCTACTGGAGAGCATCCTTTTACTATTAATACAGAGTTAGCTTCATGTCCTTGGAATCCTGAAAATAAACTTGTTCACATTGGTTTGCAGGGTAAAAATTTAGATTATAGAAATCTAAAGCCTTCTAATCTTGTTTTCTTGATAGATATTTCGGGGTCAATGGAGGAAGAAAATAAGCTGCCCCTTGTTAAAAAATCAATGTCAATTTTACTCAATGAACTTTCAGAAAAGGATAGAGTCTCAATTGTAGTATATGCTGGTTCAGAAGGCTTGGCTTTACCTGCTACTCCAGCCAATCAGAAAGATAAAATCATGGAGGCTTTGGATAATCTGAAAGCTGGAGGAGGAACAGCAGGAGGGAAAGGTATTACACTTGCCTACAAAGTTGCCGAAGAAAACCTGATTAAAGGAGGGAATAACCGTATTATTCTGTGTTCGGATGGTGATTTTAATGTAGGAGTAAGCTCTACTGCTGAACTTGTCAGAATGGTTGAAGAAAAACGAAAATTAGATATTTATCTAACTATTTGTGGTTTTGGAATGGGGAATTATAAAGACGGAAGATTAGAAGAAATTGCCAAAAATGCTAATGGAAACTACTTTTATATAGATAATCTTCAGGAAGCTCAAAAAGTATTTGCCAAAGAAATGAGAGCTAATATGTTTACCATTGCCAAAGACGTAAAAATACAAGTAGAGTTTAATCCTAAATGGGTTCAGGCATACAGACTCATTGGTTATGAAAACAGAGTAATGGCAAATGAAGATTTCAATAATGATAAAAAAGATGCTGGAGAACTGGGAGCAGGGCATACAGTGACAGCTCTTTACGAAATAGTGCCAGTAGGTGTAAAGAGTGAATATATTTCTAAAACAGATGATTTGAAATACCAACAAAATCAGCTTTCAAACCAATCGCAGACCAATGAATTGATGACTGTTAAATTCAGATACAAGCCTCTCAAAAAAGAAGAAAGTGTACTGATAACTCAGGTGATAGAAAAAAATACACAAGATTGGGAAAGTACATCGAATAATTTTAGATTTTCGGCATCAGTGGCAAGTTTTGGAATGCTCTTGAGAGAATCACCCTACAAAGGAAAGAGTAATTATGAACAAGTTCTTTCAATGGCAAGAGGTTCAAAAGGAAAAGATGATAATGGGTATCGTTCTGATTTTATACAAATGGTTGAAAGTGCTAAAACATTAGATAAACAGACAGTTTCAAAAAAATAAAATCATAAATTTTTTATTGATTATCAGTAGGTTGTGTGCTTGTTTTAAAAAATGTAAATAAAAAATTTGTAGATAGAAAAAAAGTATCTATATTTGCAGACTCAAAACAAGCAGGAGAGGTGCCTGAGCGGTTAAAGGAGCAGTTTGCTAAACTGTCATCGGGAGACCGATGCGTGGGTTCGAGTCCCATCCTCTCCTCTTTTTTGTTAGAAAAATTTTGGCAAAAGTTGCTAAAATAAAATTCGGGGTGTAGCGTAGCCCGGTTATCGCGCCTGCTTTGGGAGCAGGAGGTCGCAAGTTCGAATCTTGCCACCCCGACAAAAACCCTCTAAATTCAAAGTTTAGAGGGTTTTTTCTTTTTTAGAACCTGCAAAGCAAAGCCCTTAACAGATAGTAAAAATTACCTGCTTTACTGTATTTCTCATATTTCTTAGAACCTGATTGTTTTTTATTCACCTACATTAAGAACTCATTAAAATCTTTGTGGTCTTGGTAGATATACCGACAATCCAAGACTTTAAAAAATTGGCTAAAATGGTCTGTTAGTTCTTGTGTGGCTTTGTTTCCTGCTTTATCATTGTCAAGAAACAAATATATCTTTTCTGTATTTGGATAAGGTGTTTCCAAAATATTGGAAATTATGGAAACTGAATGTAAGATAACAACATTGCTTTGAATAGGTTTTTGAAAGTAGGTAAGTGATGCCAAGAAATCAAACATACTTTCAAAGACACTCCAAGTGTTAAAAGTAGGGTTTTCTATAATGGTAACATCTTTTGAGCCTAAACAATAGTATTGTTCTGTTTGGCAATTCTTGACTTCAAAGCCTTTGCTTTGGTTCTCTATACCTATTCCAAAGAAGTTCTTTTTTTGGTTAGGTGAAGTTTTATAGTAAATCTCCTGCAGATATTTTTGAGCTATGGAAATATCTATTTTTCTTTTAGAAAGATATTCTTTGAAAAATTTATTATTGAGAGGTTTTAATGCTTCTATAACTGTTTTTGGTGTTTCTTGGCTCAAAGGTTTAGGGCTGATAAAAAAGAAAGTTTCATTTTCCAATAGCCTTTTTACAGCTTCTACAAAGGTTATCTTTTGAAGCTCACAAACTAATTGAATAACATCTCCACCAAGTCCTGTTCCAAAGTCAAAAAATGTATTGGTACTTGGATAAACTGCAAAACTTGGTGTCTTTTCGTTTCTGAATGGAGAAAAGTAAAAAGTAGTTTTATTACTTGCTTTAATAGGTTCAAAGCTATTTTGTTTCAATATCTCTGAAATAGGATAGTTTTTAGCTTTTTGAAGTTCTGAATCATTGAAAGTTCTCATAAATCTTTTTCTTTTATTTGCCCTAAAAATTGTACTATTCCAAGTTGTAAAATAATGCAAGTTTTGGAGTGCAATGTGTGGGGTATATATAGGTTTTTGCACTCTGCACTCTGAAAAATATTACATGAAATCAAGTAAGTTTTTAAAGTATTTTTTTACTTTTTTATTTCTAATTGTGGAGTGCAGAGTGCAATTTTTCCTTATATATATTTGCATTGCACTCTGCACTCTAATACCTAAATAAGTTAGAGTGCAGAATTAGATAAAAAGTAATAAACTTCATTTTTGGATATTTCTTCTTTTGTGATTACTCCAATACTTACCATTTTTTGTATTTTGTCTTTGGAACTTCTTTCTTTGAGGTGTGTGTAATTCATTACTCTATTGAGTAGTTCTGTACTACTGATTTTCTCATCAGGCTTTAAAAGGCTTCCTAAATGCCAAAACTCATTTTCTTTATTCTCTTTGGCTTTTTGATAATCAGAACCTTTGAGGCTTACCATTGCTTTTGCTTCCTCATCATATCTGAATATGATTTCTTCAAAATCTTTGGAATCTCTGAATAACTTGGGTTTTATGGAATGTACTTGTTTTGCCCTATCCTTTGAAATGGAAATAGTAGCAAAGCATTTGCGTTCTGCTTCACTTCCTAAATGTCCTCTCATTTTTTCGTTGGTGTGGGTTTCATGTAGAAACAAAACTATTGAGGTGTGATATTTTTCAGCATAATTGGCAAATAGCTGTAAAATTTCATTGGCTTCTTTCTCATCATTGGCAGACTTTACAAGGTCTCCCAAACCGTCTATAAACACTAAATAGGGGCTTTTAAAAGCCTCAAACATTTCTTGGATAAATATTTTCCTGTCCTCAATAGATACGCTTCTAAAGTTAAATATTTTGAGGTTTTCAGGCTGTTTAGGAGTATTGAGTAATTTACAGACTCTTTCCACTATTTTTTTACTGCTGGCTTTGCTTTGTTCTGTATCTATGTAAATAATGGGCTTATTTTCACAAAAGACACTTTCAATACCTAAACTATCAAATTGAGGTCTTTTTGTTAAACAACTTGCAATAATAATAGTAGCAATAGAAGTTTTACCTGCTTTGGCTTTCCCTGAAATAAAAGAAAGTTCACCTTTTGCACCAAATAAAGAGCCTCCAATATATAAAGTAGGTTCTAACTCTTTTATTTTTGAATGTTGGTTTACTTCAAAATCAAAAATAGATAATTTCTTTTTCTCTTGATTTATTTCATTGTTTTTCATATCTTTACATATCTAAATAGTGTTTTGAATTACGAAAAGCCCTCAAAGTGTAGTTATTTGAGGGCTTTTTCTTATCTTAGTCTTTAAATAAAATGTTATGGATACGTTCCATATTGATTTTTCCATATATACCTAAACTCCTATCATCTACTTGCCCCAACATTGAGCGAACCTCATCACCAGAAAGATATAAACTATGTAAGGCATAGTCCGTAAAAGTTTTGCGTCCTAAGTGTGTATGCAGTTTTATAGGTATTTCGCAAACTTCACCAATAACCTTTAAGGCTTTATTGTAGATATGATTGTAAGGTTTGGGAAACTTGTCTATTCCATCAAAATAATCTATGATATTTTGAGCCTCTGGAAAAATAGGAATGTTAGAAAGACAATCATAAGAGGCTGTTTTTTGCCTCAAAATAACAATGTACTTTTTGCCCTTATACTCTTTAATACAATCAGGTGTAAGATTATGTAAATCTACAAATGCAAGTCCTGTATAGCATTGGAAAACAAACAATTTAGCCATCTTAGCCAAATGTTTATCAGTAAAATTGTGTGAAGCTATCTTTTGTACTTGTTCTTGTGATAAACACAAAGGCAAACGTTTTTTCTTGCCTTTGATTTTTAAGAGCTCAAAATGGTTATAATCTGTATAATCCATTTGGAGAGCAAATTTCATTACTTTATTGATAGTTTGCCCTACCTTTTTAGCATAGTCAGCATCATACTTTGTAGTTCCATATTCACCAAAAAGAAAGTTTTTGAAGTCTAAGGGTGTTTGTTTGGTTACTTCATTTAGCCACAAATCATCTTTCTGATAAGCTAACTTTATAAACTTTACAATCAAACGCCTGTGTTCATTCCATTTCTTAATGTTACTTGGTGAATAATCGTATTTATGAGCATCCAAACAATCATCAAAGGCATTAAGTAAGGTTTTGTACCTTACTTTGCCCTCCATTGTGTTCCTTATTTCCAATAAAGTAAACGGTCGGTTAGCTAATTTATAGTTGGCTATAATGCTATCTAATTTTGCTTTATAGGCTATCAGTAACTTTTCTTGGTTTGGATTGTTGATAATACTTTTGGTGTCGCTATTCCATTCTTTAAGCTGAATTTTGACACCTGTTTGCATTTCAATACTTGACTTGTCAAGTACCAAAACGCATCTTATCCGAATGAAACCTTCTTTACTTGGTTTATAGCTCGGTTTGTATTGGATATTAATATTAGAATTAATCATTTGCGAAAGATTTTTTTAAACATGAAAAAAAGTTGTTTACATGATGCACAGCCTCACAAAAATCGTTTGCATCTTGCGGTGCTATGCCTTTTTCTTGGCATATAAGTAATTCTAAGAAAAGGCTATTGATTTGTTCCTGTACTCTTTCTATTTGAGAATTACTACCAAAAAAATGTTCTACTACCTCAAAACAAGCCTTTTGTTTTTGGGTAAGGTGTTCTTTGTTTTCCATAATGAATTTGAATTATAGTGTTCTGAGTGTGTCTTTGTTTTCTTATTTGAAATTGTAGGCTTGTTTGTTTTGCCAAAACCTTTTGCATGAAAAGTGTTAAGTTTGGCGGTTCTGACTTGGATAAGTCTTTGGTTTTCTTTACATTTGTCATAAGTAAGATAATTTTTAAAGGTTATTGCCTTTGGGGTGCTACCAACACTCCAAAGGCTTTTTTCATTGATAAAGGCTTAAAGCCTCGTTTTGCCGTTCTATTGGGAACGCTACTGATTTACGCTAAAAGAGTTTTCTCTTTTTTCTTTAAGGTTTCTAAGCCTATTGCTAAGGCTTCGTTTAGTACGCTTTTTAATGTTCCATTGGGCAGTTCTTTATTTTGCCTCTCATTAGCTATGATAATAGCTTTCTGTTTTAAGTCCTTACGTACTTGGAAAAGGATTTTAGTAAATTCCATATACTTTACTTGTTAAAAGTGTATAACAAAGTAAATACTTTTAACTATAAAAGGCAATAATTCTGTAGTTTTTTTTGACAAAAAAAATAGTCAATTTTGTATAACAAATTAAATATGTTTAACTTATGGAGTTGTCAAAAAGAATAGAAACTATAAGACAAGAACTAAAAATCAGTAAAACTGAAATAGCGGAAAAACTTAATATGGATTTGGCTAATTATGCAAGATTAGAGAAACAAGGAGATAGACTAAAATACTTTCAGATATGTGATATTGCTTTGGCTTTAGGTGTATCTGTAGAATATCTTTTGTTTGGTGACAAATTCAATAATTTAGAAAGAAAAAAAAATGCCTATGATAAACATATAAAGTTACTAAATGATAAAATAGCTTCTTTAGAAAAAGATAGATATGTTTACCGTAGTTTAGTAACAGATTTTCTTATAGAAGAATTAAAGAATAATAAAATAAATGAAGCTGAACTATCAAAAATATATCACACAATAAATGATATATTTATTTTTCCAACTGAAACATGGCTTAGGAGAGAAGCTGAAAAAAAAGGTAAATCAGAACTTGATAAAGAAATTGATTTATCTTTTTCAGAATATGATGAAATTGATTAGAAAATAACCCTACTCCAAAGGAGTAAGGCTGTAAAATAATATTTAAACTTCCAGACCGAGTTAAGTCTTTAGTTTGTAAAGGAATACCAACTACAAGTGAAAAGCAAATCAATAATGATGAAAAAAATAATGATCTTTATTATAATCCTTTATGGGTGTAATAAGTCTGTAGATTCAGATTTTGTTGGACATTATAATGCCATTCATTTTGAATTTCAACAAAATATTACAGATACACTTAATTGTAAACCTAAATTTTTAATTCTTAAAGAGGATTTATCTTATGTGGTAACTTTTGAAGATTCTACTTATTCTGGTTGTTGGGATATTGATAGGGATGAGGGGCTTTTGAGAATGGATATAGGTAACAGAAACTGTAAAAAGGATGTATATATTTATTTAACAGGGACAGTAGGTGTTAGAAATAATAGATTTATTTTAAAAATTAATAATGCAAGTCATATTTTTCATCAAAAATTTAAAGAAATTTTTTTTATAAAAGATGAAGAAAGATACTAAATAACAGCTCATTATACTAATAATTCTCTCTTAGTTGGTTTTCCTTTACCAACCACAAGTGAAGAAATCAATTAACAAAACAACCCTACTCCAAAGGAGTAAGGCTGTAAAATTGTTTCATAATGAGTATTTTAGGATAGTAATTTCTTCAAAAAACTCAAATTGATATTCTTGGTAATAGGTTTAAAAAGAGCCTTTGCAAGATTTGGAAATCTCTTTTTATTTTGCTTCAAATAGCTTTCCAATCTTGGTCTTAGTATAGTAGCCAAATGGTTATCTTGTGGGTTGTTGCTACTCAATATGCTATGAAGAAAGTTTGAGAAAAGGGCTTTTTCTTCGGTTGTAGCATTTTCTTCTTGGTCTTCATCTCTTTTTCTTTTCTTGGCTATTTTTTCGGCATAATCAATAATATGCCCTGCTACATTTACACCTGTAACATTCTCAATACCTTCAAGATTTGGGTTACTGTTACATTCAATAATTCTGTAAGTGTCCTTTTCTTTGTCAAACATCATATCTACACCACAAACGCCACTACTTTGGCAAGCTGCAGCAGCTCTGATAGCTAAGTCTTTTTCCTCATCTGATAAGGTTATCTTTGAGCCTTTGCCTCCAATAGAGATATTGGAACGGAAATCACCTTCAACGGCACTTCTTTCCATAGTTGCCACTACTTGCCCATCTACTACAAAGGCTCTTACATCTTTTCCATTGGTGTTGATATACTCTTGGAACACCAAATTAACTTTGGATTTAAAGAAACTTGTAAGGGCTGTTTTAGTAGCCAAAGGAGTTTCCATAATTGATACACCACTACCTTGTGAACCATGCAAAGTTTTAGCTACAAATGGGTGTCCTTTTGCTTGTTCTACCAAGAAATCATAATCAATTACAGAATTTCCAATAATGGTTTGTGGAACAGGTATTTTATAGACTGAAAGTGTTTGAGTACATTCCATTTTGTTGGAACAAATACGCATTCCATCACTATTGGTTGTACTTGGAATGTGCATATTTTGGTGAAAATGATGCACAATCATACTGCCAAATGCACCCATACCCGAAATTCTGGGTATAATTACATCAATATCTTTAATATAAAGCCTTTGGAGTTGGTTAAATGCTTTATCATTGCCTTTATCTTGGTTTGAAACCACACACACCAAATCATAAGGATTGATAAACTTTACATTGTGTCCTCTCTTTTCTGCTTCTTCTTTTAGTCTTTTGTTGGCATAACTTTCAGGGTACTGAGCAATAATTAGAATGTTTAATTTCATTGTGATAATAATTTAAGGTCTATCACAAAGCTACAAAAGGGTTTTTTGTGGTTTTAGGACAAAAACGGCGTGTTTAAATCTTGCAAGAAAATGCAGAATTTCCATGTTTTTCAGGTGAATGGCTAATAAAACCCATGAATTTCCTTTAGTTCAATACAAATAAAAGTACAATTTGCATTTTTTATTTTTGTAAATAATTGATAAACAATAATTTAAAACTGTTTTTGATTATTTTTTTGCTGTTTATTTCAGGCGTGAGTGCGTCGCCCATTACCTTTTTGGAAATTGTAAAATAAAAAAAAGGTGATATATGATTTTATGTTAGCAAATAGCTAACTTGTGTAAATAACAAAATGATTATGGAATTACTAATAGAAAATTTAACATCAAATCCATCATTAGATGCCTACATTGAAAGATGTTATGAGGAATATTTAAAAGAGTTAGGAGTGTGGGAAATCTTGGAACAAGATAGAAAAAGCTATCAGAAAGTTTCTAAGGGCGTGAAAAAGAGGGTAAGAAGAACTCTATTGGTTGATGATGAGTAAAACCAATAGAGTTTTCAAAGGTTTATCAAGTTACATTTTGATTATATACCTCAAGTTTTTTGATAGACTCTTCTAATGTTTGACAAAACTTTTCTATAAGTAATCCACTCACTTTTTCTTTTCGTTTATCTCTTTCTATAGTTAGAAGTTGAGATACATTCTTTAACCATGGTAACTCATCTTTGAGGTTTTTATGATAATCTTCATATTGGTATCTACGTTTAAAAATAAGAGGAATATCTCTCTTATTTTTATTTGATAACCTCAAAAATGCCTCAAAGAAAGATTGTGTAGGTATAAACTTTAGAATAGGAGTGTCATAGTATATAGCATCATCACTATTTCCTACAGTAACTTTTCTACTAAATAATTCAATAGAAGAGTTTAAATTATCAAGAAGTTCTAATGCTTGTTGAGGGTATAATTTATCTTGAAAACCTTCAGCCTCTAACTTAATATATTTTAGAAAATCTTGGGTTTCCGTAATATCTGTATTATAATAAGTCAATCCATGACTATTGTCATCTGGAAAATCTTCATATTTATTAATCTGTAATAATTTTTTTGCTTTTAAGTTATTTATATGTCCTTTGGCAATAGATATTATATGTTCTTTAGTATGTTGTATTAATCTCATATCTGAAAAATATATAAGCATACATGTTATTTGAATTAACACATATTTATCTACTACATCTAAATTTTTAAACTGATTATAGACCTTTTCAGAAAGGCTTTCAAATTCCTCATCACTCAAATTAGAATGTTTCCATAATTTCACCCAATCAGGAGCATTTTCGTGTTGGAAATAAACACTATTCATAATTGAATCTTCCAATATTTTTTTTTCTAATGTACCATACTTAAATAAGTTAATCCATAAATCTCTATCAAAAGGAGTGTATAGGCTTTTAAGTACAGAATATTTTTCTTGAATTTTTTGAGCATTTGTTTTTTCACGTTCTTTATTGTTTTGAAAAAAATCAAATGAAAACATTTTAGATACTTCATTTTCAGTAATACTACCTTTCTTTATTTCAAATGATATAGTAAAAAATATACTTATAACACGATTTATAAATTCATTATTTTTTTTTGCATTTAGAGGTAATAAATCATATAGCCTTTCAAAATCTAAAATAGTCTGCCTTAAATGTCTTAAGTTATCATAATTAGCAGTAGTAAAAATATCAATTAATAAATCTTTCTTACTTTTGAGTTCTTCTTTGTAATTAGTAGAACTGGTTTCTTCTATAAATGTATGAAGTGCTTTATTAACATCTTTCAAAATATCAAAACTTTTTCCTATTAATTTCTCCTTAATTGCTAAGTAAGACTTAACATCATCATCATTATCATCATCATTATTATTATTGTCATTTTGCTTTATTATTGCATTTTCATTAGCTATTATAATAACTTTTAATCCATTATTTTCAACAAACTGATTAATATACCCCATGATATTTAAAATAGGTATTGAGCATCTTTCTAAGTCATCAAAAACAATGATTTTGGACTTAATACTTTTCATTAAATCAGTTAGCTTAATAGTGGATAAACTTGGACTTATTTCTCCATCTTCTTTTCCATCCTTATTAAAATCTACTTTTATAGTTGTTCTGAGAAACCCTTTTAGAAACTTGCCTGCTAATTGCATTGGTTTAGATGAAAGAATAGGATGAAGTTGTTGAAAAAAAGTATCTTCAATATCACTATAAGAAGAAACACCGTACAAACTCACATATAAGAAATTCTTTTTTTCTCCTATATAATTCTTAATGAACCATGTTTTACCTGAACCCCATTTGCCTCTAAGCAATACAGCATATTCAGGGCTTACTTTTAATGATGTATAATAGTTTAAATACTGTTCTATATGTTCATTCATAAGTATATAATTATTAGGTTTTTGCTATTAAACTACAAAATAAAAAAATGCTATACATCAGGGAATCCCTGATTTTGTAATGGTGTAATAAAATAATTTTTTAAGTAAATTTTAAAGTATAAAACTTTGTTTTTGTGAAAATAAAGGTATTTTGGTTATATTTTTTAATGTAATATTATAAGTAAAAAAAGATAAAAATGTCAAAATTAAATGTTTTAACATCTAATTGAATGGATAGTTACAAGGTTACTTTTCACTTTTGAGGGGAAAAAAGAAAAGCCCATAAAAAATACTCTATGGGCTTTTTTTGATGTCTTGGTATTGTGTTTACAAGGTGCAAGAATAACATTGAAACATTTTATTTATGCTTTATAGTATATTTCATAGCTTTGCCACCCCGACAAAAACCTTCAAGAAATTCTTCTTGGAGGTTTTTTTATGGATAAAGGAAAATAAAAAAGACCTGTTGGCATCAACAAGTCTTTTTTATTTTTTTGGTGAGGGTTAATCTACAGCTTCACCAAATAATGTAGCAGAATTACATTCATGTACCAAAACATCCACATAATCGCCTTTTTGATAGCTTTTCTTAGGGAAAATAATTACTTTATTGGCTGTATTTCTACCTTGTAAATGTTCTTGAGAGCGTTTTGAGAACCCTTCTACCAATACTTTATGAACCTTACCAATATCTTGTTGGTTACGCTCCAAAGAAAGTTGATTTTGAAGAGCTATAATTTCATTCAATCTGCGTTTTTTTGTCTCTAAATCAATATCATCTTCTAATTTCTTCTCAGCAGGAGTACCAGGACGCTCAGAGTAATAGAACATATAAGAGAAGTCATATTTTACAATTTCCATTAGAGATAGAGTATCTTTATGTTCTTCTTCTGTTTCTGTACAAAAACCAGCTATCATATCTGAAGAGATGCCACAATCTTCGCCTAAGATACGTCTGATGGCTGCCACTCTGTCCAAATACCACTCTCTTGTGTAAGTTCGATTCATAATTTCCAGAACTCTTGTGTTACCACTTTGTACAGGTAAATGAATGTATTTACAGATATTATCATATTTAGCCATTGTATGAAGCACTTCATCTGTAATATCTTTAGGATGTGATGTAGAAAATCTAACTCTTAAATCAGGGGAAATGAGAGCCACTTTCTCAAGCAATTGAGCAAAGTTTACAGTTTCTAGACCTTCAAGATTTTCTCCTTTGCCAACAGCTTTTTGATAAGTTTTCAAAGAGATTAAATCTTCTCGGTCTGTCCAGAAATAAGAATCTACATTCTGACCTAAAAGAGTAACTTCTTTAAAACCATTTTCAAAGAGATTTTTGCACTCATCTACAATAGAATAAGGGTTTCGGCTACGCTCACGACCACGTGTATAAGGTACAACACAAAAAGAACACATATTATCACAGCCTCTCATGATAGATACAAAGGCAGTAATACCATTAGAATTCAGCCTAACGGGACTAATATCTGCATAGGTTTCTTCTCTTGAAAGAAAAACATTGATGGCTTTGCTTCCATCATCGGCTTGTTCAACTAATTTAGGTAAATCTCTGTATGCATCGGGTCCTGCTACAATATCTACCATTTTCTCTTCTTCTAACAACTTAGTTTTTAGTCGTTCAGCCATACAACCTAAAACACCAATGAGCATTTCAGGACGTTTTTTCTTCAGACTATTGAGATGTTGTAATCTATGTCTAATTTTTTGTTCAGCATTATCACGGATAGAACATGTATTGAGAAATATTAAATCTGCATTCTCTGGGTTTGAAGTAGTATCAAATCCGTTATCTTGCATTACGGATGTAACAATCTCTGAATCAGAGAAATTCATCTGACAGCCATAGCTCTCAATATACAATTTACGTTGTTTACCTGTATTTTCTTCTTTAGAGATTTTTACGGTTTCACAAGCTTCGTTTTCTTGTTCTATAATACCAATATCTTCGATTATTTGCTTCATATACAAATTGGTAGAGTTGTAAATTTAAGTTTGCAAAGGTATAAAAAACAATTAAAATATCCAATTTTATCAAATACCATAAAAATAAAGCCTCCAAATTTGGAGGCTTTTGATATTAATTAGATTCTGTATCAGCTTCAGGAGAGTCATCTTTTTCTAAGGATATTTTCTCTTTTGTATAAGCCTGATAGGTCGTCTCTTTGGCGAAAGGTCTTTTTCCTATCAATTCCTCCAAATCTGATTGGAATAACACTTCTTTTTTGAGTAAAGCCTGAGCAATAGTTTCAAGTTCGTTATAATGTTCCTGTAACAATGCTTTAGTTCTTTCGTAGGCATGGTCAATAATTTTCTTTACCTCTTGGTCTATGAGTTCTGCAGTTGCTTCTGAATAGGGTTTTCCTAAAGCAAAATCACTTTGAGGTTTTGAATCGTAGAATGAAAGGTTTCCAATTTTTTCATTCATACCATATACTGTAACCATTGCATAAGCCATTTTGGTAATACGCTCTAAATCACTTAATGCACCTGTCGAAATTTTACCAAAAACCAGCTCTTCTGCAGCTCTGCCTCCTAATGTCATACACATCTCATCAATGAGTTGCTCTGTTTGGTAAAGGAATTGTTCTTTTGGCAGATACTGAGCATAACCTAAAGCAGCAACTCCACGAGGAACAATACTTACTTTCACCAACGGGTCAGCGTGTTCTAAGAACCAACCAGAAACGGCATGTCCTGCTTCATGATATGCAACAATGCGTTTTTCGTCAGGAGAAATCAGTTTATTTTTCTTTTCAAGTCCTCCAATTACTCTGTCAATGGCATCTTGGAAATCTTGCATATTAATTTCTTTCTTATCATGTCTGGCAGCTATTAAAGCAGCTTCGTTACATACATTGGCAATTTCTGCACCTGCAAAGCCTGGTGTTTGGGCTGCAAGTTTTTTGGCGTCAATGTCTTTCCCTTTTTTCAATATCTTAAGATGTACTTTGAAAATAGCTTCTCTTCCTACAATATCTGGTTTATCAATACTGATTTGTCTGTCAAAACGACCAGGGCGTAGTAGAGCTGAGTCTAGTACGTCAGGTCTGTTGGTAGCAGCAAGGATAATTACTCCTGAATCTGTACCGAAACCATCCATTTCAACCAGTAATGAGTTTAAAGTATTTTCTCTTTCATCATTAGCTCCTGGCATTGAGCCTTTTCCTCTTGAGCGTCCAATAGCATCAATTTCATCAATGAAAATAATACAAGGAGCTTTTTCTTTGGCTTGTCTGAATAAATCACGTACACGAGCAGCACCCACACCTACAAACATCTCCACAAAGTCAGAACCAGATAAACTAAAGAAAGGAACATTTGCTTCACCTGCTACAGCTTTGGCTAACAATGTTTTACCAGTACCTGGAGGTCCTATTAATAATGCTCCTTTGGGAATCTTTCCTCCCAAATCAGTGAATTTTTTAGGATTCTTTAAAAATTCTACGATTTCCTTGATTTCTTCTTTGGCTTCATCTAAACCAGCCACATCATCAAAAGTAATGTTTACTTTGTTTTCTGCATCAAAAAGAGTAGCTCTTGAACGTCCAATATTGAATATTTGTCCACCACCAGGTCCGCCTGTCATTCTACGCATCAGCATCCAGAATGCAAAAATGATCAGGAATAAGAAGCCCCATTGAATCAGCATTCCACCATAGTTAGAACGCTCATCAAAACGAAGACTTGCCCCATTTTTGATAATATTTTCACGATAAAGCTCTGTAAACTTATCAGCAGAAGGTATTCTAAACCAAAAATGTGGTCCTTTCATGACAACAGAACTAGAGCGTTGTTTAAGAACACTTCCATATTTTTGAGTTTCGACAGCTTCTTTTTTAAGTGTAATTTCTGCCACTTTTTCGTCAGCATAGACAACTACTTCTGCAATATCTTTATTGGCAAGCATTTCCTCAAATTTATTAGGAGGAGTTTCTATGGCTGAATAAGAGCGACTAAAATACACTACACTAATTACGATAGCAATGAGTGTAAAGACCAACCACATTTGATAGTTATTGGAATTAGGAGCTTTAGGGATATTAGGTTTATTCGGAAACGGGCTTTTGTTATCGGACATATAAGCGAAATTAGTATTTCTAAATCTTTTTATTCAATATGAGTGATTTGTGCATCGCCCCAAAGTTCTTCCAAAGCAAAAAATTCTCTTTTACTTTTTTTGAAGACATGGACAACAACATCAACGTAGTCTAACAAAATCCATTCCTTATTTTGTCTGCCTTCTTGATGCCATGGGTTTTCCTGCACATTTTTATACACTTCATCTTCCACAGAAGTAGCTATTGCATCTATTTGAGTATCAGATGTTCCACTGCAAATTACAAAGAAATCTACAATTGAAGAGCGTACCTTTCTCAAATCCATCAATACAATATTCTGTGCTTTTTTCTCTTGCATTCCTTTGACTATCAGGTTGCAAAGATTTTCAGAGTTAATTTGTTGAGTCTTTTTTTGTTTCATTCTGTTTTTTGGGTACTTTGGTTGTTTGATTTTGAAGTAAGATGCAAAATTACGAAAATTTTTCAAAAAAAATCAATACTTTATTTGTTGGTAAAGATTTAAGATACCTGCCATCTTGTCAGTCTACGAATCTCTATGCCTTAGACCTGATACAAAATGATGACTATTTTGACGGAACAGTTGTGATTACTGATTGTCAAACTGCTGGAAGAGGGCAACAGGGCAATACATGGGATACTGAACCCTTTCAAAATATTACCACTTCAATTATCTTAAAGCCTCAGTTTTTAAGCTTGCAAGAACAATTTGAACTCAACATAGCTATAACGCTTGGTATATACGATTTGTTAGAAGTTTTTGTACCTAATCCCGATTTATTAAAAATTAAATGGTCTAACGATTTGCTATATGACCGAAAAAAACTTTGTGGAATCTTGATTCAAAATGTAGTATCAGGTAATACACTTGGCAAATCTGTAATAGGTATTGGATTGAATATCAATCAGAAAACTTTTTTATATCCACAAGCAACATCTCTAAGCCTTGTTACAGGTATGGATTATGAGCTATCTGTATTGACTGAAAAACTCTTCATTAGTATTGAAAGAAAATATTTACAACTCAAACAGGGAAAAACAGAAATTTTAAGACAAGAATATTACAAAAGATTATATGGTTTCGGAGAAGAAAAATGGTTTTCTAAAGAAGGCGAATCTTTCATGGGTAAAATTGTAGGTGTAGATAATTTAGGAAGGCTACAAATAGACGTTTTAGGTGATTTAAAGGTATATCAGTTTAAGGAAATTCAATTTTTATTGGATAAAGTGTAATCTTTTTTATATTTTAGCACCAAGATTGCTTTAAATCTAAGACAAAATTCTTACATTATGACTAAGATAGCTTTATGCCTCATGGCAATGCTGAGTTGTTTTCATCTTGCAGCCCAAGATGTGAAAAAAGCAGACGAGGCTTTTGAACAAGGAAACTTTGAACAAGCACTACCTGTTTACTTAACACTTATTAAGAAAACCCCACAAGACCCTGTCTTAAATTATAAATTGGGTGTTTGTTATATTAAATCTAAAGATGCTCAAGACCAGATAAAATCTTTGAGTTTTTTGGAAGTATCCAAAAATAAAATAAATGATCAAACGCCTAAAAGAGTTTATTATTATTTAGGAAAGGCTTATCATTTACTACAACGCTTTGATGATGCCATTGCTCAGTTTGAGGCTTTTAAGAAAAATGCTCCTGCTACAGATAAATTTCAGGCGGAAAGTCAGAGAGCCATTGAGGTTTCTAACAATGCCAAGGCTATTATAGCCAAACCTATCCAGATGCCTGTACAAAATTTAGGAAAACCTATCAATACAGATGCTTCTGAGTTTGCTCCTCTTGTATCTGCTGATGAGAGTATCTTGGCTTATACATATTCTTCTTATAAAGAAAATGCAAAAGAACAGGTTTTTGTTGGGAAAAAGAAAAACTATGTTTGGGAATCTGTAGCACCTATCGACTTCAAAGCTAGCCAAAATGTTGGTACTGTAGGGCTTTCCCCAGATGGACAAAAAATGTTTATTTACATTGGTGAAGCGAATAATGTAGGAAGTATTTACAGCAGTAAACAAAGTGTAAATGGCTGGGGAGTTCCAGAAAAATTAGGTGCAGAAGTGAATTCTGGATATATGGAAAGTACAGCAAGTATTAGTGCTGATGAAAGTGTAATGTATTTTGCCTCAGACAGACCTGGCGGATATGGTGGAAAAGATATTTATAAAGTTGAACGCCAAGCAGATGGTACTTGGGGGAAACCTCAAAACTTAGGAAATGGCATCAACACACCTTATGATGAAGATGCTCCCTTTATTCATCCTGATAAAAAAACATTATTTTTCACAAGTACAGGACATAATAGTATAGGAGGAAACGATATTTTTAAAACCACCTTTCAGAATAACCAGTGGACAAAACCTGAAAATATGGGCTATCCTATTAATACGGTTTTTAATGATGGTTATTTGGTAGTAACTGCCAATGGTAAAAAAGCTTATTTTTCATCAGATAGACCTGGTGGAGCAGGAAAGCAGGATATTTATGCAATTATCCTTCCTGATGATAAGAAAACAGCTTTGACAATGGTAAAAGGAAAGATTTTAGCAGGAACACCTCCTAAGCCCGTAGAAGCTAAAATCAGGGTTGTGGATAAAGAAACACAACAGTTTTTGAAATATGTGTATAATCCTAATCCTCAAACAGGCGATTACCTGATGATTTTCCCTCCAGGTAAAAACTATGATATGATTATTACAGCAGAAGGGTATTTACCATATTTAGTAAACATTAATATTCCAAACCAAGATTATTTCCATGAATTGTATCAGGAAATTACGCTTAAGAAGAAAATAGAAAATGGAAAAGAAGTAGGGCAGGAGATAACCATCAAAAGTGATTTTGACCCTGAAAGAGATAATCCGAATAACTTCCAAGGCAGAGATTTAGATTTGTATGATATGATGGAGGATATTATTGAGTCTCAGGATAGTGTAGCTTTAAACTATCTTTTGGATGTTATTTATAAAAATAAAAATATTGATGCCAAAGAAAATGGGGTTGCTACAAAAGATGCTGTACAAGTAACTTATATGTACACTGACGATAAAGGTCAATTGAAACCTTATAAAGTTGGAAACGAGACAATTATGACACTTGAAAAAGTAGAAACAGATGATTACTCTGTGAATAGTGGCGAAATTATGCTTAATAAATCTTATACAGCATATTTTGATAGTAAATCTACACAACTCAATGCTCGAGCCAAACAAGAGATGAAACGTTTTGCAGATTATCTCAAACAAAACCCGAAAGTAGGAGCTCAAATTTTGGGTTATGCCTCATCCGAAGGACAGGCAAATGCCAATCAGAAACTTTCTGAAGACAGAGCAAAAGCAGTTTATGAATATTTTATAAGTCAGGGAGTTGATAAAAATAAAGTTACGTTCAAAGGTTTTGGAGGCAATGCATCACCAGACCCAGAGGCAGCCAAACGCCAAATGCGTCGAGCGGATTTGAAACTGATAGAACTCAAATAAAAAATAAAACGTTTAGAAAATATAAACCAAGCCCTTGTAAGTTCCACTTGCAAGGGTTTTTAAAATACTTTTTTATGACACTTCAATTTTATAAATATCAGGGAACAGGGAATGACTTTGTGATGATTGATAATAGAAATTTAGATTTTCCTAAATCGCAAGAACTGATAGCTCATTTGTGCCACAGGCGTTTTGGAATAGGTGCTGATGGTCTCATTCTTCTTGAAAATGCTGAAGGCTACGATTTCAGAATGGTTTATTATAATGCCAATGGCTTAGAAGGCTCTATGTGTGGTAATGGAGGCAGATGTACAGTAGCTTTTGCAAAGTTTTTAGATATTTTCGATACCAAAACACGCTTTATGGCTGTAGATGGTGAGCATGATGCTTTTCTGGAAAATGGTTTGGTACATCTTAAAATGAAAGAAGTGGATTATATCGAAAAAACAGATAATTACTTTTTTATGGATACAGGTTCGCCTCATTATGTGGAGTTTGTGGAAAATCTGAATCAATATGAAGTTTTTGAAAAAGGCAAGGCTATTCGTTATAACGACCGTTTCAGAGAAAAAGGGACAAACGTGAATTTTGTGGAGGTGTTGGATAAGAATGCGATACAAGTTCGTACTTACGAAAGGGGAGTAGAAGATGAAACATATTCTTGTGGAACGGGCGTAACAGCTTCTGTATTAGCATATTCGTTGCAATATCAAACCAGTCCAGTACAAGTAAAAACTTTAGGAGGTGATTTACAGATTTCTTATGAAAAAGAAGGTAATCTGTATAAAAATATCTATCTGATTGGTAAGGCAGAACAGGTTTTTAAGGGAGAGGTGAATATATAACAAAAAGAGAGCTTAAGCTCTCTTTTTGTTTTAATAGGATTCTTTATCGTTGGGGAAATCTTTACTTTTTACATCTTTAATATATTGTGTAATACCATTGGTCATGACTGTATGTAAATCGGCATAACGGCGTAAAAAACGAGGGCTAAAATCTTTATTGATACCCAACATATCATGTAATACAAGAACCTGTCCATCTACATCTCCACCAGCTCCGATACCAATTACAGGAATGGTAACACTTTCTGCTACTCTTTTAGCTAACTGTGCAGGAATTTTCTCTAAAACCAACGCAAAACAACCCAATTTATCAAGCAAAGCTGCATCTTCAAGAAGTTTTTGGGCTTCGGCTTCTTCTTTAGCTCTGACATTATATGTTCCAAATTTATAAATAGATTGAGGGGTAAGCCCTAAATGCCCCATCACAGGAATACCAGCACTCAAAATACGTGTAATAGATTCTGCGATTTCCGAACCACCTTCCATTTTTATGGCATGTCCACCAGACTCTTTCATGATGCGAATAGCTGAAATCAAAGCTTCTTTGGAATTGCCTTGATACGAACCAAAAGGCATATCCACAACCACCAAAGCTCTTGAAACGGCTCTGACAACGCTGGATGCATGGTAAATCATTTGGTCTAAGGTAATCGGAAGCGTTGTTTCGTGTCCTGCCATTACATTAGAGGCACTATCACCTACCAAAATGACATCAATTCCTGCTTCATCTACAATCTTTGCCATGGAAAAATCGTAGGCTGTAAGCATAGAAATTTTTTCTCCTTTATGCTTCATTTCAAGGAGTTTATGAGTAGTTACCTTTTTTATTTCAGAATGAACAGACATAGGTGGTTATCAATTATAAGTGATGATATTTGGGGTTAATTTGAGTAAATTATCTTATTTATCCAAAAAAATCACAAGGCTATATTTTTTGCTACAGGAAATTTCATGGTAAAATTCCGAACAGCCATACACACCAAGGGGCGTTGTGTGGATATGTCAGGAAACAGAGTAGAATCTACTTGTAAATTTTTGAGTTTACATAATTTTGCCCAGCCTTTCCCTTGGGGTTGGGTGAGTAAGGTTTTATCCTCTAATGGTTGATAGAAATTGAAAGGAAATAAAGCAGTATTGATATAAAAAGGTATGCCATAGGACTTTATATCAGCCTGAAAGAAGGTTTTTTGAGATGTTTTAACTTCAAAATGACTTTGGTTTTCAGAGTTTTGACTAATGGTGAAATCTGCTAATTCTTTGGGAATTCCCCAGTTCTGGATACCATTATAAACACTTTCGTAAGTTGAAACATAAATTTTGGAGATATTAAAACCCGTTTTTTTTCCAAAATTAAATAGCCCAGGGATAAACAATAGCTCTTTGTATCCACCAACCTCCGAAGTATGATAATCGACAAGCATTACGCTTCCAATCATGCCTTTGAACGTAGCTTTTTGATGAAAATCTTTTAAAAAACCTTGTTGTTCAATGAATTCCTTAGAGAAACGGTATAAAAAAATATAACCGTTGCCCCTGAGTGTCCAAGGGGCAGGGGCAACAATAGAGGGCTGAGGCATCATAAGTTAAAAGTCATTAAAGCTCCTCCTAACTGTATTTTATCACCTTGTTTGAGAATATGTTTATCCACTTTGTTCCCATTTACAATGACCCCATTGGTACTGCCATTGTCTGTAATAAACCAATTTCCACCTTCATTGCTTAGAATAGCATGACTACCTGAAACTGTTTGAACAGGAATTATAATGTCATTATCTTCCTTTCTGCCAATTGTCATGGTGGGTTTATGCAGTTCAAAAGTCTTGTTAATACCCTGTCCTGATACTGAAAGCGTTGGCGTTCCACCACCTACTCCAATGTATGTTTTTTTAGGGTCAAACTTTTTAGGCTCTTCTTTTATTGAAGTTGGCTGTTGTATAGACTGCTGGTTTTGAAGCTGTTGTTGCAATACTTGTTGCTCTTGTAAAAACTGTTGCTTTTGTTGTTCCATCTGTTTTTTAAGGGCTTCCTGCTCTTCTTGTTGGCGTTTTTTCGCTTTCTGGTTTCTTTGAATAAACACAAAAACAAATCCAGCCATCACTACAAATCCAATGGCTATATAGAGAATTAAATTATTGTTTTTAGAAGACTCCTTAGAACCTTCTGGTTTTGTGATGGTTATATTTTGAGATTTTCCATCTATACTAATTTGAATGCCTTCTAAATTTTCTGGATTGGGAAGAGTAAAAGAAACTTCGTATGTCCCTGAAGATGGTTTTTCTGAGCTGTCAATAAAACTATTAAGTTTTTCTGTGATTTCTGAACTACCACTTACCATCTCACTTTGTGCATTGGTTTTATCAGCTAATTTCTTGAGATTATCCAAAGCATATGGAAAACCTGTTTTATACACCAAAGAATAAACTTTAATTTTGCTACTATTGGCTTTATCAATACAATCTTCAATTTTAAAATTAGAATAGCTCTTATTGACACCTGCTGTAAGCACCACAATGATTTTTTCGGGCTCGTTAGTGGATTGGCTTACGTATTCAATGGCATCATAGATAGCTTTATGAATATCGGCTTGTTTGATAGTATCTTTTACAGGTTTGATTTTTTGATTGAATTCACTGACGAATAGCTCTTTATTGTTGGTGAAATCGGCACTCCAATTGTTTAAAATTTTACTGTCACTATTGGCTTTCCAAAATGAAGAAGCATTGAATAATGTACCTTCAGGAGTAGATTTAATGAAATCGGAAACACCTGATTTAAAATGAGTTACTACTTGAGAACTTGTAAACCCTGATGTTTCTACAAGAAAATAAATAGCTTTTGTACCTGCCTGACTATTAGAGTCTTTAGCAATAATAAAATTGATAGCTTGACTATTTTGGGTGATTTTTGTGTTTTCTTGCGTAATGGGTTTTTCAGAGATGATTTTAGCTTTAATATTAGGAAAACCCTGATTATCAATGTCTATTTTTTGAGCAATGCTCTGGAATGCACACAAACTAATCCATAATAAAATAAGAATCTTTTTCATACTTAACAAAATGGTCTAAAGGATTTAGAGTGCTAATATAACGAAAAAATATTTGCTAAAATTCTGATTTTCTTATAAAAAAGCGATAAATTTGCGGAAATTTTTTAACCACTCCGCCCTGAAACGGAGCTTAACTAAAAGAGGTATTTATGGAAAATACAACTCCCCAACAAGAATATTGGGTGCTACTTTATTATTGCTATGCCCCAATTCAAGACGCTGAAGCTTATCGTGAGGAACATCACCTTTTTTGCATTGAAAATGGCATACTAGGTCGTATTATCATTGCTAATGAAGGTTTAAATGGTACAGTTTCTGGCACAAAAGAAAACTGTCAGAAATATATGGATTATGTACTTGCTGATGAGAGATTTAAACACACAGATTTTAAGGTAGAAAAAACAGATGGACATACTTTTACAAAAATTCATGTTCGTGTAAAATCTGAAATTGTACACTCCGGCTTGATTGAAATAGACCCTAATCAAAAAACGGGTATTCATCTTGAGCCTGAAGACTTCAAAAAAATAAAAAATGATGAGGATATTGTCATTTTGGATGCTCGTTCCAATTATGAACATAAACTTGGTAAATTTAAAAACGCTATTACCCTAGATATTGAAAATTTTAGAGAGTTTCCTGAAAAAGTAAAAGAAATTTATCCTCTTCTGGAAGGTAAAAAAATTGTAACCTACTGTACTGGAGGGATTAAATGTGAAAAGGCTAGTGCTTATTTGTTAGAACAAGGTTTTCAGAATGTGTATCAGTTACATGGTGGAATCATTAAATATGGCATAGAAGCGGGAGGAGAGGATTTTGAAGGAAAATGCTATGTTTTTGATAACAGAATTGCTGTTGACGTCAATAAAGTAAATCCTGTGGTGCTTTCACATTGTTATATCTGTGGTACTGAATGTGATAGAATGGTAAATTGTGCTAATCCTCACTGCAACAATCACTTACCTATTTGCGAAAAATGTGGATGGGAATACCAAGGAGCTTGTTCTACGGAATGTAAGGAAAACGAAGATATACGTCCTTATGATGGAACGGGCTATTACCAGAAAAAAACCAACGGTTATAACCCCTACAAAGGCTGGAAACGTAAACATACAACTGAATAAAATCAAATCCCACTTATGAAAGTGGGATTTTTTATTGTAAAAAACTACATTTGACTTTTAAATCTGTTGCATGCTGTTTTCTTTTTTTTTGATTTCAAGCCTTGTCATTATCATAGATATTACCTGTTTTTTTCTTTTCCAAAAGAAAAATCAAAGTGTTGCTTTAGATAATTTACCCACCATATCTATTTTGGTTGCTGTCAGGAATGAGGAAAAAAATATATTAGCTTGTTTAGAATCGTTGAATAATCTGAATTATCCACACCATAAACTGCAAATCTTAATTGGAAATGACTTGTCCACAGATAAAACAGTCGAAATTGTGGAAAACTTCATCTGTGATAAACCGAAATTTCAACTTATCCACATTTCTGAAAATATAGGAAATGCTGTTGGCAAAGCAAATGTACTCGCTCAGTTAGCTCATCAAGCTACAGGGGAGTGGTTGTTTTTTACAGATGCAGATATTTGTCAGCAACCTAACTGGCTACTGAATATGTTGGAAATTGGGAGAGATAAAGATTTAATAACAGGCTTTACATGGATTAAAGATAATGCTTTACAAGCTATAGAATGGTCTTTTACATTGGGAGTAGCCAAAATATTTTCAGATTTTAATTTGTACACAACAGCCATGGGAAATAACATGGCTATCAAAAAAGAAATGTATCTTAAAACAGGTGGTTATGAGAAGCTATCCCCCAGCATTGTAGAAGATTTTTCTCTTTTACAGGCTGTTATAAAACAAAAAGGTAGTTTTATAAATATTGTTGAACAGGACGTAAAAGCTTATTCTATGCCTACGGATACTTTTTTAGGGCTTTTACATCAACGCAAACGATGGATGAAAGGAGCTATTAAAGCTCCTTGGTATGCTAAAATGTATATATTGATTAGATTGATGTTTATTTTGAGCCTTTTATGTGCCTTTTTTACAAATCCTGAACAATGGCAAACCATTTTAGGTATTTGGATTACTAAAATGGTTTTTCAAAGTATATTGATTTTATCATTTATTAATAAAATAAAAGAGAAAATTATATGGATGTATATTATTGTATATGAGCTCTATACGAATTTACTAATACTTGTTTTAATAATCTATTATCTGTTACCATTTCAGGTATTTTGGAAGGGTAGAAAGTACACTTAAATGTAAAATGTATGAAAACAACTATAATATTTTGTTTTAGTATATTAGCTTTTATAAATGTGAAGGCTCAAGACAAAGCCTATTTAAATGTTTATAAATATGTAAAAGATAGCATCAATAAAAAATATAGAACAAATAGAATTTACATTTATAACTTTTATACTGTTCCTCAAGAAGTAGAATTATGCAAATTATTACAAAGAAAATATGCTATTGACGCTCCATGTGGAAGGATATATGGAAGCAATTCTCCATATAAAAAACTTTTAAAAAAAGTTGAAGATTCTATGCGGGTTTTCCAAGCAGATTACCCCAAAGAAGGTTCAAAAGAAGGCTTTTATATTAAAAAACTAAAAAAGAAGATTTTGAAAGAGAATAAAGCTGTTAAAGAGTTTCATTATTTGATTTATTTCTCTAAGTTTTATAAAAATACAGTCACAATAGAAGTTTCGGCTTCACCTCATAATATGGGTAAAAAATACACATATTTTATTATTTTTAATGAAGACTACTCTATCAAAGAAATTCATACAGGAGTACCTATTTATATGAATTGATACCTAACGCAATGTTGGTAGGCTCAGTTTGTAACGAACTGCAAGTAAGCGAATAGTAATGATTACAGAACTGGAAATCAAGAGATTCCACTCTCTTTCAAGTCCAAAATAATACAAAAGTAAATATACAATAGCTCCTGAAAGACAGGCAGTTGCATAAATTTCTTTTCTGAATAAAACAGGTACCTCATTACTTAAGGTATCTCTAATAACCCCACCCATTACAGCCGTAAACATACCCATGATAGCAGCAATTTCAGGGCGTACACCCATTCTAAGAGCTTTCTCAACACCCAATATTGTGAAGAAACCTATTCCAACGGTGTCAAATAATAAAAAAGTTCTTTTGAGCTTCCGGACAAAATTCCAAGCAACAAATGATGTAAGAATTCCAGCTAAAATTGCATAAAAAAAATTAATGTCACCAATCCAGACAAGTGGATAACTTCCTAGTAAAATATCACGAAGACTACCCCCACCAATAGCTGTAATAAAGCCCATGAAAGCAGCTCCAAACATGTCTTGCTCCTTATTTTCAAGAGCCAATGCTCCAGATATAGCAAAAAAGTATGTTCCTAAAAGTTCAAAGATATATTGTAAAGCCATTTTTTTTGATAGTAAAGTTTTAACAAAAGACTTCTTTTCTGTTTGCAAGTTTATGATTAGATTTGCAAAAAAACTAATATCTTATGAGTGCTCCCGTTCGTGAGGAAACAAAAGTTGTGCATTTCTATTATCTGCCTTTTATTGTGGATATGTTCTTGCGTTGGTGTACAATGGGTATATACCGTTGGCGTGTAAAACCAGTTCATGAAACAGAGGATTTTATACTGTTTGTTGTAGAACAAGTAGTTATTACAGCTATCACTATTTTTTGGATTTTACGCAGATTTAATAACCTCAAGAAAAAATACGATTTTTTACGAGAGGGCTTTTATGAAGAAAAGGTTTCTTTGTTGTCCATTGCATTTAGAATATTTAATGTAGTATCAGTTACATATATTATTGCAAATATTATCAGAGAGCAAAATTTTTACCATTCTTTTGTTGGGGTTCGTCAGGATGGGTCTCAATATGCAGCGTATTTTTTGGTTTTTTTGGTTTATGCTGGTATTATGGTGTTTTTATCCTTCATTAGTATAAGAGTTTCCAAAGAGCATGAAGAAGAATTTGTTTCCATACCCATTGCAGACCCTATACCATTGGGCAAATGGGTCAAAAAGTTAACCAAACGCTCTTCAAGTGAACAAGATTTAGATACATCCACCTTAATTGATAAATCGCTATTCTTTAATACATTTGATTATCAGATAGATAGAAACGATTTGGAAATTATTAAAGTCGAAGGAAGACTTCGTAATGAACATTCAAGGGTGGAAGCTTATATCCTTGAAAGCGTTATGTTTGGAGCTTTGGCTTTTTCAGGCTTTTTGTCAATCATTGCTTCGGAACGTTTTAACTATACGATAAGTGAAAGACAAGACTTTTTGACTAAAAGTGTTAAAATTAATAATGAACCTTTAGTTGAAGAAAAAAGCACAATTGTTCTCAATACTAACAAAACAGATAGCACAAAAACTACTGCTAAGCAACAGGCTGTACCACTCGTTAGAACAACAGAAATGCGTATTTTTTGGGAGGAAGCCATGGAATTATTCGATAATATTGTCCTATTTAAGCTAAAAGAAGCTTCTTTAAATTGGCAAAAACTCATTCAACCCAGTAATTTGATAATGCTTATTACAATAGAAACGCTTTTTTGTGCTTTATTCTTCCTTTCTGTAATTGCATCACGGCTTCGTTATACTAAAATGACAGAAGAAATTGATAACTTGGTACGTTTGGCACGAAATTTTAATGATAAAGAAGAGGAAGTTCATAATTTGGTATTACAGGGTTTGGGCGATGAAGAGGTACAGATAAATCTTAGAAAAAGATTACAAAGTTTAGGATTAAAAATTAATCAGTATTTGGAAAGAGCAAATATTCTTCTTTCGCAAACACGCCCTATTCTGATTTATATGAGTTTGTTTAGAAATTTGGGAGTAATTATGTTTATTTTTATTCTGATAACCAGTAGCTTATTCTTCTCTAAATCTCTTGCCATGATATTCTTAATATTCTCTATTGTGGCATATATCTATGAATATATAGATATTAAATTACGTATGAAAGCTAAATAACATTCATAACTATGAGAATTATATTTGTATTAATATGTGCTTTTGCTTCTTTGAATTTGTATGCTCAGGATTTGGATACAAACCCTTTAGAAACAGATACTGTTCCAGATTTGAAGATAAAAATGCCCAAAGAAAAAAAGACAGTTAAAGAAGCTAAGCCTAAAAAAAATGTTTTCTATGGAAAAAAAACCCGCAAAACATTTATCAAAAATGGATCTATTACAGAGGTTTTTCATTACCTGACAGTAAATGAACAGCCTAATAAATATATAGAAGAGATTTACTCATATAATCCAAGTAAAAAAAGAATTTATATGTCCAATTATCAGAAACTAGATATGGATGACAATAAAATTTTGCATGGTCCTTATAAAAAAATGAGAGATAATAAAGTGATAGAAGAGGGCTTTTTTTATATAGGAGTAAAACATGGTAGATGGGAAAAATTTGGAAATGATGTATTGGATAGAGATTTTATCATGACTGAGAAAGTTAAATACAATAGAGGTTTTTTAAAAGATTCCAAAGTTCAGTATTATGATGAACAACGTAAAAAGCTAAAAGAAGTAATTCCTATCAAAGATGGTAAAGAGGATGGAGTATACTATTTATATCATCCGAATGGGAATTTAGCCATCAAAGGAAGCTATCAAAATGGCATAAAAGTAGGCTTATGGGTTGAGTATCATACCAATGGAAAGAGAAAAAAAGAAATTACATATAGTAAAAACTGGTATGATAAAAATGCAGAGCCACCTCAAATTAGAGAATATGACGAAAATGGCAGAATCATTCAGAATTAAATAAAAATAAAAAGCTCGCTTATTGCGAGCTTTTTTATATCCATTCTTTTTCAATAAGTTCATCTATTTTTTCAGGAGTTAGATTTTCGTAGTATTTATAAATCCCATCTTCCGATTTAAGTTTTACCTGTAAACATGGAGCACCTCCACATGCAGCCAAACATTCCACAGCTTTAATGGTAAATCTGCCATCAGCAGAAACTTCATTAAGCTCTACACCAAGCTTTTTCTTTAAATATTCGAATATTTCATCTGCTCCACAAATCATACAAGGTCCTGTACGACAAACTTCCAATACGTATTTCCCGACAGGTTCTAAATGAAACATTGTATAAAATGTTGCTACTTCATAGACCTCAATGGGTTTTATATTAAGCAATTGAGCTACATAATCCATCACATTTGCACTCATCCAGCCAAACTCGGTTTGTGCAATATGTAAAACAGGTAATATGGCAGACTTTTGTTTTCCTTCAGGATAATGGCTTATGATTTCTTGAACTTCTTTGAGTCTCTGCTCAGAAAATTGTGGATTCTGATGATATTGTCTGTCTTTATTGGCATGAAAAGCACCCATACGTCGAAATTAGAATTAAATGTTCAAATTAATAAATTTGAAATACCTATGAATTGTTCCAAATTTAGAGTAATATTTTCTAAAAAATAAGAAATTGAATTAGAAAATCTGATTATTTAGAAAAAAACTGTTAGAATTCTAACAGTTTTAATTTACGTAAAATATCATTTCTACTTCTCTACCACTATCTTTGAAGTGAACCTCATCAGCCAAATGTTTGATAAGAAATACACCTCTACCACCAATCTTATCTAGATTTTCAGGAGATACAGGATCTGGAATATGATGAAAATCAAAACCAACTCCTTCATCTTTTACAGTAAAACGAACGGCATCGTCCATAAGCTGTAGTGATAATACTACATTTTTGGACGGATTACACTTATTACCATGCTGAATAGCATTGTTTACAGCCTCAGTAATGGCAATGAGTATATTACCATAAATATCGTCATCTATGTTGTATTGCTCTTTCACATTATCTATAAAACTCTCAACAATACGAATATTTTCTGGCAGAGAAGGTATCTGCAAGCTAATGGACTCCATCTTATTTGCAATATGTGTGGGTTTATTTTCCAATTTTCTCAAAGTATTTATCTATTTCTTTCTTGTAATAGGGATTGAGTGCAGGTGAGACTGTACGCAAAATCTCTATTGATTTTTCTTTGGGTTTTGTATAAGGCTCAAGGTTCTTAGGAATACTTTTTTCTTTCACTTTACCTGTTTCTCCCTTTCTTTTTTCTTCTTCACCTTTTTCTCTTTGAGCTTTTTCATATTCCAAAAGTCGAGTTTCTATTTCTTGTTGTCGTTTAATTAACTGATCAGTAATACGTTTATTGATTAAGTCTTCCTCATTTTTTTCCATTTGCTTAATCAAATCACTCAGTTGTTGTCCCATATTCTCGCCGTTCTTATCCATCTGATTTCCCTTTTTCAACTCTTCCATTTTACGGCGAAGAGCTTCCTGTTTTGCTGCTAATTTAGCTAATTCTTCAGAAAGTTGTTTACCCGATTTACCACTTTTTTTCAATTCTTGTATTTTTTGTCCCAATTCTTTTTGCAATTCGCCTAAACTTTGTCCTTTCTGCTTCCCTTTTTTCTTTCCACTTGACTTTCCCTGAGCATTCATCTGATTTTGCATTTGTTGCATAGAATTATTAAGCATCAGAGCTAAGTTATTCATGGAAGTCATGGCAGATTGCTGTTTGCCAGCAGCCACACCTAATTTACGCTCTTTAATTCCTTTAGAACTCTCTTCCATAGCTTTCTGCATATCATTGAGTTCTCGTGTAACATACGACTCAATTTGGGGTGTTCTTTTAGCAAGAGCTGTTAAACTATCTTCTATAATTTTGGCATCATCTCTGAGTTTGAGTTGTTTCTGAGCTAATTCGATGAATCGAGGGTCTGAAACATTCACATTTTTGAATTCCTTCATTAACTCTTCTTGTCCGAATGAAAGTTTCACTAAATTATCTAAAATATTTCTCAGATTATCTAAATCTTCTTCCATACTTTCTTGCTCCATTTCTTCTTGCATTTGTTGCATTTGTTGTTGCATTTCCTGCATTTTTTGAGCTGCTTTTTTCTGAGATTGAGCAGCTTTTTTGTTGTCTTTATTTTTCAACTGCTCAGAACTGTTTTCCTGCTCTTTATCAACTTCTTTTTCTTGCTGTTCCATATTCATCTCAGGATTCTTATCTTCCAACTCCTGATTCATCTTCTCCATTTTATCCATCTCTTTTTTGATGTCCTCAAACTTTTCATTGAGCTTTTCTTGTTGTTTCTGAAGCTCTTGTTGTTTGGCATCATCTTTTTTATTACTCTTCTCTGTCTCTTCAGAAAGCTTTTGTTGTTCTTCTGAGAGTTTCTCTAAATTATTCTTAATATCCTCAAATTTTTGCTCATACTGCATTTGTTTATACAGTTCTAAAGCTCTATCAAGTTCTTTTTCTAGGTTTTCTTCTTTGTTAAGGAGTTTATCCAGATTTTCTTGCAGTTTTTGGTCATTACGTTGTTGTTCAAGCAATTTTTCCAGTTCTTCATAGAGTTTCTTAGTTTCTTCATCCATGAGCTTATCCATGAGCTTTTGTAACTGCTCCATTTTTTCTTTTAATTCTTCATTTTTAGGGTCTTCAAACAACTCTTTTTTCTCATCATTCATTTTATTCATTTCTTGGAGTTGCTTGATATCTTCTTCTAAATCTTGTTTCTTCTGTAAGATATCTTGAATCTGCTTACGATCGTTGTAATCTAAATTCTTTTTAGTTTTGATTTTTGTATCTAAATCTTTGATTTCATTTTTCAGCTCTTTTGCTTTTTGTAAAGTTTTATCTAGCTGAGAAGCAGTTTTTTGTGCATTTTTATCTATTTCGTCTCTTAGTTCTGTTTCATTGGGAAGTTTAAACTGATAAACTTGTGTTTTAGCACTTTTAGCACCATTGACACCATCATTATCCCAAACCTGAGAGAAGTACTCAACTTGTTCACCTGGCTTGAGATTAAGAGATTTTAAATCCATTTCATAGTAAAAGTTCTGAGCAACAGAGCCTCCTTGTATGCCAATAGGCATAGATTTATACTCTGTCTTAGGTTTTCCATCAGCTCCTAAAATTCTATAGAAAAATTTAAGCTGAGAAAGTCCGTAATCATCACTGATGCTACCACCTACACTTACATAACTATAAAGAGCTGTGTCTTTGTAAGTTTCCATGCCAATTTTAGGGTATTGGTCAGGAATTACATTGATATAATAAGTGATGTTTTCTTTATTTTCACTATGTTCATTTTTCAGGCGAACAGTATAATTCTGTGAGGCTCTGAGCTGTTTGCTATAAACAAACGATTTGTTACTTTCTTTTTCTGCTTTTGCTATGGTTTTATCTTGTTCAAAAGCTACAAACAAACTATCTGTTTTTCCTACATTGAACTGCCACTCAACCTGAGTACCTTCTGGAACAACTAAATTTCCAATATTCTTTAAACTTTCAGGTGTTTTTCCAAGATAAGCAGGATAAACTAAGTTTGCACTAAAACTCAGAAGGCTAGGACGTTCCAGTAACTCAATCTCATATGTATTAGAGTTAAAACCTGCTGCTTCAAAACTAAACTTTTCAGCTTTTTGTAACTTTTGGAAATTATAAAAATATCCATTGGCATCTTGTTGCATTTTGATTTTTCCTTCTGCTGTTATCAAATAAACCTCTTTGGGTAAAGTATTTCCTTTTAGTTTTAAGTCTATTCTTAAATCTTCCCCTTTAAATGCTTTTAGTTTAGAATTTTGAAGTTGAAATTGGAAAGGGGCTTCATCAGCAAAAGTATCACCATATCTGATGATTCGTTTGGAGGGTTCTGTAAAAAACTTAATCCCACCAATCATAAAACCAATAAATGCAAGGAGTAAAAGCAACAAAAAATAACGAACATACTTTCTGTTTTCAGAAATATCAATGGCATCAGGAAAGTAGAATACACTTAATTCTTTACTTTTTTGTTCAATGCCAGCCATCAATAAATCACTTTTTTGCTCAATTTTCGTCAGTTGAAGCGTATTGAGAAGTTTATCGTTGATGTTGGAAAAATAATTGCCAATATGTTGTGCTGCCTGCTCATCAGAAATTTGTTTGGATACCTTCAACATCTTGAGCAATGGGATAACAACCCAATAAGCCATTGAAAATATAGCAGTAGCAATAAAACTAAAAAGCAGAAATCCTCTGATAGACGAATTAAATCTGCCAAAGTGTTCTGCTGTACTGAATAGTAAATAAATAGCAATTGTAAGGGCAAATACAATTAAAGAGCCTTTTACAAATAAATTGAAATAATATTTTCGCTTATAACGAGCGAGGTTTTCATTTAATGTTTCCATAGCCTTACTAATTTATCAAGATACCACAAAATTCGTACAAAAGCTATTTGTATAAAGGCTTATGTTGTTATTTATTTACTAAAGTAAGTCTTACTAAAATCCCAATATTGCATAGGGTTATTAGGGCAATCTTTTACATTAGGTTTGATAATTCTATAAACTTCATCATACCAAAGTACAAGAACAGCTGCTTCATCCATTAAAACTTGTTCTGCTTTACTGAAATATTCATAAGCTTCATCCACCGTACTGGCTTGTAAACCTTTTTCGTAGTATTCATCATATCTAACGTTTTTGAAGCGTGGCATATTGGGATAAGACTTATCTTTTTCTGATTCAGGCACATTTTTACCCCAAAATAACCATAAAAAGTTTTCAGGACTTGGATAATCTGCATAATATGCCATACGCATAAACTCAAAATCTCCAGTTAAACCTCTGTCAATTAGTTGAGCAACAGGTTGTTGATTAATTGAAACTTCAATGTTTAGATTTTCTTTCAACTGACGAATAACAGCTTGAGCCACATTGATATGTCTTTCGCCTTCTGGAGAAATATGTAATTGAATAGTTGGTAATCCTTTACCACCCTCAAAACCTGCTTTTTTAAGGTAATACAAAGCAGAGTCCACATTGTACTCATAACCTTTGATACGAGCAATGTCGTATTTGTTGAAAACAGGAGGAGTAATACCATGATCGCCAGCAGCTTCACCTTCTCCATTAAGTACGGCATCCAAAATTTCCTGACGATTGATAGCAAAAGAGAAAGCCTTTCTTAAATCTTTATTTTTGAATAAACCTTTCTGAGTCATGAAGTTCAGATATTGAGTAGTCATTTCTGGAGAACGTTCTAACTCAAATTTTTTATTGGTGCTATCTTGTTTTGCTCTGTTGAAAATCTCAATAATATCTTCAGACGGCAGACGAACCACCATATCCAAACCACCTTTTTCAAATTCTAAGAGTTCTGTTTTTTTCTCTTTGATGAAAGAAATTTTTATACCTTCCAATAAAGGGAGTTGATTTCCTTTGTCATCTTGTCTATAATAATTAGCATTACGCTTTAAAAGGATTGTTGAACCTTCATCTACTTTTGCCAAATAAAAAGGACCTGTACCAACAGCCTTGATACGCATGTCTTCTCCATATTTAGCGAGAGCTTCTTTAGGATAGATAAATGCAAAGGGTCTTGCTAAATTGCTGGTAAACAAAGTATAAGGCTTAACTAATTCCAACTGAATAGTATGAGAATCAACAACTTTAATACCTTCAATTTCTTTAGAAGGCTTATTTCCGTTTGCTGAAGCAGCATAATATTCATCAGCACCTTTGAGTAGCCCCTGAAAAATTGTAAAACCTTGATTATTCTTATTTTGAATACAAACCTGTGTAAAACAGAATTTTATATCTTCAGCAGTAACTTCTCTACCTTTACCACCTTCAAAACAATCAGCATCATGGAAACGGACTCCTTTTCTGAGTTTAATGGTATAAATAGTTTTGGTCTCATCTAATGTATAGCTTTCTGCTAAAGCTTCTGTTGGCATCAAATCTTGAGGATTAAACTTAAAAAGTCCTTCATAAACTTGAGTAGATACTCTATAAGAGTAAACATCAATGATATTTAAAGGATAAAGACTTTTGATGTACTCATTTTGGTTAACCTTGAGAACACCTCCATATTTTTTGCCACCCTTGGCTTCTTTGAGCGATTCTGAACCTGTTTTATCTGTACCATTGCCACAAGATGTAATGGTTGCAATAGCTATCAAAAAAACAGCAATCTTTTTCATTGGAATCATTTTTTGATATAATTTTGAAAAGACTTAGAGTTTTTAAAAGTACAAAAAATTTAGAAAAAAACATTTTTATTTAAAAAAAAAATCAAAATGATTGTTAAATGTCTTGATTGACAGGATTTTAGTTAATTAAAAATGCTTCGAAAAAGAACTGAATTCTTAAAATTATGGAATTCTAAATCTTTTTCTGCTCTGTTTTTCCATTCAGAGATTTGTATGATTTTTTTTAGTAACAGAATACAATTCTCTTCATTCCCTTTTCGGGCTTCTATAATTGCCTTACAATAAATAATAAGTTGTTCATTATATTTGTTTTGAAATAAAATATTAAAAATCTTTTCTGCCTTATCGTATTCATGGATAAGTAAATGAGTTAAAGCCTTATTAAAGAGGGTTTCATTATTTTCTCCAGCCTGTCCAAAATACTTAATAGCATCCTTATATTTTTTATCTCGACTATTTTTAGCTTTTCTAACCAAATCAAGACCTTTTAGAGCATATAGTCCCTCATGTTTCAATTGCATCTGGATGGCTTTGGTCAAAGATTCTTCTGCTTTTTGAGACTGATTAGTGAGAGAATATAAAAGAATTTCCTGATAAAAAGTTTCAGCTCTGGCATCAATTTGATTAGCAATAACTGTATGATAAAGAGCTAATTGTAACAGCTTATCCTTGTTTTCTTTTTGAGTTTCTTTTTGGGCTAACATTAGCTGGATTTTACCAAGATTATGATGAGCCACAGAGCTATTATTCAGTTTGATATTCTGTTCATAAAAATGAATTTGTTCTTCGATTGAAGGGCTTTGTGTAGCAACATTTTTATCCTGAAACTGAATTCTTGCATATCTCAATTTGGGATATATCTTTTTCTTGACTTCTGTATAAAAAGGATGAGAACCTAATTTACTATCCAAAGAGTCTAAAACTGTATTTTGTACAATATTCAGAATTGATTCTTTTTCTGTAACTGTAAAATTACTTTCTGTAATAAGTTCTTGAAAATGAGATTTTAAATCAGATATTTGATGTTTTATGGGAGGAACAGAAAGTTTGTGATTTTTTGCCAATTCGATAAGGTGCATCTTTAAGGCTTCTGCTCTGTTACGAGCCAAAACTTGATTGTTTTTCTCACTGCCTTCCAACGAAAAAGCAGATTCTATCAATAATGGCTGCTGTTTTTTAATGAGTTGCAAAAAAAACTCTTTATAATTTTCTAATTGTTCTTGCTGTAAAACAGTACCATTTTGTTCAAAAAAGAAATTAACGGTATAATTTTTAAAGTTAAATACTTCATTTTTAGGGATTTCCAAGAAAGCACTTTCCTGCCAAATATCCTGAAATAATAAAGAAGTTGTTATAATTCCTTTATTTATAATGAAATAAGGTGTTTCTAGTTTCTTCTTCCCTCTGGTTTGGGTAGTTTTTACAACAATATCTCCATAATTTTTATCAGATTCATACAAAAAAGCAAAATCTTGTTCTTTAAATGGGCTTTTCTTTTTAGATAAATAATCGTTGGCATTCAAGATGATAGAACCAATTTCTGCCATAAATTTCTTAGAATCAGAGTTTGTTTGAGAATTTGTAAAGAATATTTTGGCTTCATATTGTGCATCCTTCTGAAGCATTTCGATAGGTAATAAGAATTTAATCCGAAAATGTACTTCACCTCCATGAACTTCAAGAGGAGATGGGCTTACCTCAATTTGTTGTTTCTTAGCAATCTTTTCAAACTGTTTAGAGCCATTACAAGCAAATAAAATTGTGGAAAATATTAAATAAGAGAGGCTTAATAAAGTTTTTTGATTTTTTTTGATATTTTTTTTATACATTTGGGCATATATTTTGTTTTTTACAAAATTAAAAAAACAGTTGGTTGAAGATATTTTTTAAGATGGAAAAGTTTAAATCATTCTTGGAGTTCCATGCATTTGGAGTTTGTACTCGTTTAGGCGAAAAAATGGGTATGGCAATTTCTAACATACGCCTGTTTTTCATTTATACAACTTTTCTAACATTTGGGTCTCCTATTGTTATTTATTTAGCCTTGGCATTTATTATAAATATCAGACGCTATCTAAGAAGAGCCAATAATCCAAGTGTTTGGGATATTTAAAATAAAACAAAAAAACGGACAAAATACTTGTTCGAAATAATTAATAATTGATATGATTTTACCTATTGTAGCTTACGGAGACCCCGTACTTAAACAAGTAGCCAAGGATATAGAAATTGGTACAGATTTAAAAAGTTTAGTAGATGATATGTTTGAAACCATGTACGAAGCCCATGGTATCGGACTTGCTGCCCCACAGATTGGAAAAAGCATTCGTTTATTCATTGTTGACGGAACACAACTCGAAGATGAGGATGAACCCATACTAAAAACATTTAAAAAAGCGTTTATAAATCCGACTATTTTAGAAGAAACAGGTAAACCTTGGGCAATGGAAGAAGGTTGCTTAAGTATCCCTGGTATCAGAGAAAATGTAAGCAGAAAAGAAAAACTTACTATTCGTTATTATGATATGGACTGGAAACTGCACGAAGAAACCTATGACGGAATGGCAGCCAGAATTATCCAACACGAATACGATCATATTGAGGGCAAACTATTTGTAGATTACCTTTCACCTCTAAGAAAAAGATTGTTGAAAGGAAAATTAGCAAATATCAGTAAAGGAATTACAGATGCCGACTACAAAATGCGTTTCCCTTTGGCATCAAAAGCTAGGTAATAAACAAATAATTATACATTGTTTTGATAAAAGGAAAAAAGAGACTCATAGGGAATAGTATTTTAGCCCTAGTTACGCTTATAGCATATTTTTGTACTACCATCTCACCTGCAAACTATGGGTGGGCTGGTTTTTTTGCTTTACTTGTACCTATACTTATTATTGCCAATTTTATTTTCTTTTTTCACTGGTTTCTTAAAAAATCTCCTAAACTACTCATATCCCTGTTTGTCATTCTGATAGGCTTTCCATACTTGAGAAGCTCTATTAACTTTAGTTTTACAGGTGCTAAAAGTAAGAAAAATGGTTCTTTTAGTGTAATGAGTTATAATGTAAAAGTATTTAATGTTTATAACCATTTACAAGGAAAAGATAGCATTAATGCAAAGAATCTCATCAGACAAGTAGTAGAAGATAGTAGCGATATTAAATGTCTTCAGGAGTTTTTTTGTGAAGATAACTCAAAGGTATTCAATACAATAGCTCAGATAAATCAAGGTAGAAAATATTATTACATTACTACACCCAGAGCTAAAAGTCGTCATAATTACTTCGGACTGGCAATTTTCTCTAAATATCCTATTATTAATTCAGGGGAAGTTGTGTTTCCTAATAGCAAAAACAGAAGCCATTTTGCAGATATAAAAATTAAAAATGATATTATAAGAGTTTATAATGTTCATTTTCAGTCAATTAGTTTAGATGAGGAAAGAATGTTTAGCAATGAAAGCTATGAAGAACTCAAAAAAAACTATGATAATGTGTTTAAACGGATGAAAAAAGGATTTCAGAAACGTGCTAAACAAGCAGATTTACTAATCGAGCACATAAAAAAGAGTCCTTATCCTGTAGTTGTATGTGGAGATTTCAATGATACTCCTTACAGCTACACCTATACAAGTTTTAAAGAAATACTAGCCAATGCTTTCGAAAAGGCTGGTAGTGGCTTCGATTTCTCTTATAATGGTAAAATGTTTTTTTTAAGAATTGATAATCAGTTTTTTAGTGAAAAACTAAAAATTCATTATTTTGAAACAGATAGAAAAATGTCTTATTCTGACCATTTCCCTTTGAAAGCTATTTATGAAGTAATCAAACCTTAAAATTTACTATTAAACAACTTAATGATATGAAAAAGATATGGATGCTCGTTTTAATAACGCTTTTGGGTGTTGAAACATATGCTCAGCAAAAAGTTCGTCCTGTAATTGTCATACATGGAGGAGCAGGTACCATTCGTAAATCTGAGATGACTCCTGAACAGGAAAAAGCTTATACACAGGCTCTTGAGGAAGCCCTCAAAGCTGGTTATACAGTGCTTGAAAAAGGAGGAACAAGTCTGGAAGCTGTTGAAAAAGCCATTCAGGTGATGGAAGAATCTCCTCTTTTCAATGCAGGCAGAGGGTGTGTACTCAATAATCAGGGGCAACCCGAACTCGATGCTTCTATTATGAACGGAAAAACACTGGAAGCAGGAGCCGTAGCAGGTGTCAATAGAATCAAAAGCCCCATCAGTGCTGCCAAAGCAGTTATGCAACAATCTGAACATGTGATGCTTGTGGGAAAAGGAGCTGAAATTTTTGCTAAATCTAAAGGACTCGAAATGGTTTCACCAAGCTATTTTATTGTTGAAAAAAGAAAAAAACAACTGGATAAAGTCAAAAAGAAAGAAAAAGAAAACAAAGATAAGAATACCAAAAGCCAGTGGGAAGATACCAATCCTGACCGTAAATATGGAACAGTAGGTTGTGTCGCTTTAGACCAATATGGAAACCTTGCAGCAGGAACATCTACAGGTGGTATGATGAATAAACGTTATGGCAGAGTTGGTGATGCTCCAATTATTGGGGCTGGTACATATGCTGATAACAATGGTTGTGGTATTTCAGCAACAGGACATGGAGAGTATTTTATTCGTTCAGCAGTCGCTTTTCGTATCAATGCTCTTGTACAAATGAAGGGGCTTTCAGTAGAAGAAGCAGCACAACAAACTATTGATTTTGTTGGAAAACTAGGGGGAATAGGTGGTGTAATTGTCTTAGATGCAAAAGGGAATATTACTATGCCATTCAATAGCGAAGGAATGTACAGAGGCTATATCAATGCTGATAAAAAAATGGAAATTCTCATGTATAAATAAAAAATGGAAGATATTATTTTAGATGGACAATATTGGAGTAACCGATACCTCAACAATCAGACTGGTTGGGATATAGGGAGTTCGGCTACTCCTTTGGCTAATTATATTGATCAGCTCACCAATAAAAATCTTAGAATACTAATCCCTGGTTGTGGAAATGCCTATGAAGCAGAATATTTGCTAGAGAAAGGATTTACCAATATTACAGTTTTAGATATTTCAGAGGTTTTGGTAAAATATTTACAAGAAAAATTTAAAGGAAACCCTCATATCACAATTTTACTGGAAGACTTTTTTGAACATCAGGGAACATATGATTTGGTATTGGAGCAAACATTTTTTTGTGCCATTAACCCTACATTAAGACAGCCATATGCTATTCATATGGCTCAAATACTAAAAAAACAAGGTAAATTGGTAGGCTTATTATTTAATAAAAATTTTGAAGTAAACCCTCCATTTGGTGGCAGTAAAAATGAATATATTGCTTACTTTGAACCCTATTTTGAATTTAAAACGTTTGAAATATGTTATAATTCCATTGCTCCACGAGCAGAAAGTGAGTTATTTATAAACTTTATAAAAAAGTAAAAACAGAACTTAAACAAAAAATATTAAAGAGTGTTCTTTGATATAAACCAGCTTTATCAACTATGAAACTATTTTTTTCTACACTACTTTTTTTCTTTTCTTTTTTTCTTCAGGCTCAACAAAAATATACCATTAGTGGCTATGTAAAAGATATAGCAACAGGTGAAGACTTGATAGGTGCTTCTGTTTGGGAGTCTAAAACTAAAATAGGAACAGTTACTAATAGCTATGGATATTTTGCTATTGAAATACCTGTTACAACAGATACACTAATCTTAAAAGCATCATATAGTGGTTTTTTAGACTACTCTAAAAAAATAATTTTAGATAAAAGTCTGCAAATCAATATTATGATGAGTGTAGATAAAGGACAGGAACAAATAGAAGGGATAGAAATTGTGGATGAAGATAAATTCAAAGATGCAGTAGAAAAAACTCAGATGAGTGTGGATAAACTCGATTATCGGGAAATTAAAACAGTTCCTGTCATTTTTGGAGAAACTGACCTGATTAAAGTGTTACAACTTAAACCTGGTGTGAAATCTGGCTCAGAAGCTTCAGCAGGTTTATATGTACGTGGTGGTGGTCCTGATCAAAACTTGGTACTTTTGGACGAAGCCACAGTCTATAATGCATCACATTTATTTGGTTTTTTTAGTATTTTCAACTCTGATGCTATCAAAAATGTAGAACTCTACAAAGGAGATTTCCCTGCACAATATGGAGGTCGTCTGTCTTCTGTTTTAGATATAAAAATGAAAGAAGGAAACAAAAATAAGTTTTCTGGAGCAGGGGGAATTGGACTTATTGCTTCCAGACTTACACTTGAAGGACCTATCCAAAAAGGAAAATCATCTTTTATTGTATCAGGACGAAGAACTTATTTTGATTTAATCACAAGGCAAATTAACAAAGCCAATGAAGGGAAAAGAGATTATAATCCAATCCCTGATTACTATTTCTACGACCTGAATGTAAAAGCAAACTACGAAATAAGTCCCAAGGACAGACTTTTTGTAAGTGGTTATTTCGGACGAGATGTATTTAATTTTGCAGGAACAGGTGGTAACTTTAACTTTGATTTTGATTGGGGAAATACTACAGCCACAGCTCGCTGGAATCATGTTTTTAGCCCAAAACTTTTCTTAAATACAACACTTATCTATTCAGACTATCAATATAAAATTCGTAACAGATTCAGTTCTTTTATTTTTAATATTGGCTCTGCTGTGAAAGATTACAGTTTAAAAACAGATTTTGATTACCTCCACAGTGAAAAACACCATATCCGTTTTGGCTCACAAATTACCCATCACAAATTTGATGTAGCTCGTATTCGTTTTGCAAGTGATGATAATCGTGTGAACTTTAACTCTGGTAATGGTTTTGAAGGTACAGAAATGGGCATTTATGCCAACGATGACATCAAAATAGATGAACAATGGCGTTTAAATATAGGTTTGAGAGGTTCTGGCTTCTTAGGGAGAAATAAATTTTATACAGGTTTAGAGCCACGAGCAGCAGTTCGTTATAAAATTAATGAAAAAACCTCTCTCAAAACTAGTTTTGCTCAAATGTATCAATATGTACATTTACTATCCAATTCAGGAGCTACACTACCCACAGATATTTGGTATCCTTCCAATGATGTGGTTCGTCCACAACTTTCAAGACAAATTGCAACAGGTATAAGTCATTTATTAAAAGAGAATAAATTTCTATTTACAGCTGAGGCTTATTATAAAACCATGAAAAATCAAATTGATTTTAAAGATGGAGCTCAATTATTTGCCAACGATAACTTAGATGCAGAATTTGTATTTGGAAAAGGCTGGAGCTATGGATTAGAATTGTATGTAGAAAAAAAATCTGGGAAACTAACAGGTTGGGTAGGTTATACGCTTTCTTGGACGAAGCGTCAGTTTGCTGATTCTTCTAATGGTAACGGACCCATCAATTTTGGAAAAGCATTTTACCCCAGATATGACAGAAGACATGATATTTCATTGGTACTTATGTATCAGCTTAATGAGAAATGGACTTTTGCATTTAATTGGGTATTAGGAAATAATAATTGGGTGACTCTTCAGCAGGGTAGGTTTGGGGTACAAGGAGTAAACGGTTCAGATTTTACTTTAGGGAATGATTTTGGATTAAGAAATAATTATCAAATGCCTTCTTATCATAGAGCTGACTTCAATATCATTCGTAAATTTAAACCACGTTGGGGAGAATCAGACTTAACATTTAGTGTTTATAATGTTTATAGTCGTAGAAATGCTTTTATTATTTATTATGAACCTGTTAATGAAGCCGCAGAGATTAATTTTACAACCAATTACAGAGCAAGGCAACTCGCTTTATTCCCAATTATTCCAACTCTTACTTATAACTTTAAATTCTAAACTATGAAATATTTATCTTTATTATTATTGAATCTATTATTAGTTGTTATGTTGGTAAGCTGTGGTTTAGAACGAGATATAGACTTGGATTTACCAAAATATGATAAAAAATTAGTAGTAGAATGCTACTTGGAACGAGGTAAACCAATTAGATTGTTACTGACAGAATCACAAGAGTTCTTAAGTTCCAGTATATTGCCCCCAGACGTATCTAATGCTACTGTGAGAATCACCAATGGTAATAAAGTATATAATATCCCTTACAGACCAGAAGTTGATTCTGCTTTTGGAAAAATTTATAACTATACATCAGATGAAATTATACCTATAGAGCCACAAGGAGAATTTTTATTAGAAATAAGAGATTCAAAAGGACGAAAAATTACAGGAAGAACAAGATTTTTAGAAAAACTACCTGTCAATGAAATTACTTGGGAATTTGAAGATAAAGATAAGGAAATAAAAGAAGATTCTGCTGAGGCTCTTGTACTTATGCGTCATCCTGTTTCACCATCTGGAGACTTTTATCGTTTTATTATTAATAAAAAAGAAAAAGAAGATTATAGTAATCAACTGGATTTTATTTACAGAGGAATCACAGCTACCAATGGGGAAATTAGTATTGGGACGGCTTATCGCTTCAAAAATAATGATTCACTTCAAATTTTATTTTTTCATATAGAAAAACAATTCTATAATTATATCAGAAGTGTAGAAGATGCTCGTGATGCAGCAGGAAATCCATTTGCTCAACCAGCTCCTATTCTTTCAAGTGTTGAAGGGGGGATAGGTATCTTTACAACACTACAATCAGATGAAAAATACATAGTGGTTACAAAGTAGCCACTATTTTCTTAAAATATTCAACACTTTTCAGCAAACGACTGCCATACCACGAAAACATTTCGCCATCTACCAATAAAATTTTTGAATGAGGTAAAATAGACTGTAATTCTTGGATATGTTTTTCTTTAAAAGGGTAAGGCTCAGAGGATAAGAATATATATTCTGGATTGCTTTCTTGAAGATGTTCCAGTGTAATCTCAGGATAACGTTCCAAATCTCTGAAAGCATTCAGAAAACCTATTTTTTGTAAAATATAATCTATGAATGTATTTGTAGTGGCTATCATCCAAGGCTGTCGCCAAATAAAATAAGCTACTTTGGGTATATTATGCACAAGAGGTAAATTTTGAAAACTGGTTTCTATACTTTGAGCAATTTCGTGGGCTTTTGTTAGAGTGTCAAGTATATTTCCTAGCTCACGAATCATCTTTAGAGAATCATCCAAAGTGTAAATATCACTCATCCAGACAGGATATTTCTTTGTTAAATATTCTATCCCATCCTGATAATTTTCTTCTTTATTACCAATGATTAAATCAGGTTTTAAATTATCAATTACATCAAAGTCAAATTTCTTTGTGCCTCCAATTTTAGTAATTTGTTTTACTTCATGACTAGGGTGAATACAAAACTTTGTTATACCAACCACTTTGTTTTTTAAACCTAAATCAAACAATAACTCTGTCTGTGAAGGAACTAAAGAAATAATGCGTTGAGGAGTGTGAGACAAGGTTATTTCCCTGCCCATTTGGTCAGTAAATATCATTTTTTATTCACTTAAAAACCATTGACCAATTTGAAGCATATCCATCACCACCATTGTAGGCTCTCCATTAGGGCTATAATTAGGATTGGATGAAGAAAACAATTGAGCTAAAAGAGTTTGTATCTCAGCAACAGAGAGCCTTGTACCATAACGCATAGCTGAACGAGAAGCCATGAGTCGGGCTATTTTTTCATGACTATGATTGGTAAGTTCTGAAACTGAGTTTTTGAGTTGCTCTAAGAAATTTTCTAAAATTTCTTTTTCCTGCTCATGAGGCATACCAGAAGGAGAACCTTTGAGTAAAATACTATTATCCAGTATATCAAATACAAAGCCTAAATTCCTGATTTCGGTTTCTACTTCAGCGAGCAGAGCAAAATCTGCAGGACTAAATTCTATTTTGATAGGGAATAATAATTGTTGAGAAACTCGCCCATTTCCATGATTCTGGAGAAGATTTAAGTATTTATCATACAAAATTCTCTGATGAGCCAGATGCTGATCAATAATCATTAAACCTGCTTTTACCTGAGTAATGATATAGCGTTGATGTAATTGAAAGGTTTTCCCTTCAATACTTTCAGGTTCATTTTTTGACGCATTCTGAGGTGTTTCTTCCTGAAACAAACTATTGTTCGATTCTTTTTCAAAAGAAGAAACAGTTTTATTTTGTAAACCAGAAAATATTGTTTCCCAGTTATTTAAATTAGACTGCTCTCTTGGAGTTTTTTGATAACCTGTATAATTATTTTCTTTAGGAGAATCAAAGTTTGTTTTGGGTGTATAAGAGGTAAAAGAATTATACTTTTCTGAGGCAATATCTTCAATTTTAAAATCAAAACTCTTTGATTCAAAGTCTAAACCCATGTGATGTGAACCTAAAGCCTTTCTTACAGAGGCGTTTACGATTGCATATACACTTTTTTCATCATCAAATTTAATTTCTGTTTTTGTTGGGTGAACATTAATATCAATATGCTCTGGGGCTATTTCTAAGAAAATAACATAAAATGGAAAACCATCTTTTGGTAAAACCTCCTGAAAGGCTGTCATTACAGCATGATGCAGATAACCATGTTTGATATACCGATTATTCACAAAAAAATATTGTTCACCTCTTGTTTTTTTGGCAGCTTCGGGCTTACCTATATAACCTTTTACTCTTACAAGAGGAATTTCTTCCTGACAGGGGATGAGCCACTCTCTATAATTTTTTCCAAAAATACTGATAATTCTTTGTGCTAATTTTCCTTTAGGAAGGTTGTATATTTCTGTTTCGTTATGAAATAAACTAAAACTTACTTCTGGAAATGCCAGTGCAACTCTCTGAAACTCATCTAAGATGTGTTTCATTTCAATAGGGTTTGATTTTAAGAAGTTTCTGCGAGCAGGAACATTGAAAAACAGATTTTTAACTGCAATAGAAGTTCCCTTGGGGCATGCAGTTTTTTCTTGAGACTTTAGTTCTGAGGCTTCAATACGAATTTGAACACCTAAATTATCTACATTTCTTCTTGTTTTCAGTTCAATTTGGGCGACAGCAGCAATAGAAGCAAGTGCTTCTCCACGAAAGCCCATTGTCATAATCTTAAATAAATCTTCTTGTTCTTTTATTTTGGATGTTGCATGACGTTCAAAACTCATTCTTGCGTCTGTTTCAGACATTCCTGTACCATCATCTACAACTTGTATAAGTGTCTTTCCTGAATCTTTGATAATAAGCTGTATATGAGAAGCCTGAGCATCAATAGCATTTTCAAGTAATTCTTTTACCACCGAAGCAGGGCGTTGTACCACTTCGCCAGCGGCAATTTGGTTAGCTAAGGAATCTGGTAAAAGTCTGATTACATCTATCATAAAGGGATATAAAGATATTAGTAATGAATATTGAGAAATCTGTAGATGAATACTTAAATTCTAAATCTTCATAAAGAGTTTAAGTTATATACAAACTATCATTTTCTAATCATCACTATTTAACTAACTTTTTTCAAAGGTGAATCGTTCTCTTTTGCTAAACTATTGAAAACTAATTTATCAATAATTTTTTTAGGTAACCACTTATTCAAAAAAACAGTAAGTTTACCTTGTCCAGTAAGAATCAGTTCTGGTTTACGTTTTTTGACAGCATTCAAGATATGTTTGGCTACTTCTTCAGCACTCATCATTTTTTGTTCGTCTCTTGGAGACTCCCCCTGAGATGTTCCATCTTTAGAAAGGGCTGTATTTCTGATATTGGAAGCTGTAAAACCTGGAGCAGCTGTAAGAACATGAACACCTTTGGGAATCATTTCTGTTCGTAGAGCCTCTAAAAATCCATTCATAGCAAACTTTGAAGCAGAATAACCACACCTTGCAGGCAATCCACGATAACCAGCAATAGAAGAAATACCAATAATAGAGCCTTTAGTTGCAATAATATGAGGCAAAGCAAATTTAGTAGCATAAACAGCTCCAAAGAAATTGGTTTCCATCACTTGTCTGATAACAGAAAGGTCACATTCTTCAAAAAGAGCTCGCATAGAAATACCTGCATTATTGATTAGTATATCAATTTTACCAAAATTTCGTACGGTATCAGAAATGAGATTTGCATTGTCAGCTTCGCTATCAGAATTAGCAATAATACCCAAGCAGTCAATACCTTTATCATTTAGATATTTAACAGTCTCTTGCAGAGGTTTTTCTTTTCTTCCTGTAATCACTATTTTAGCTCCTTCTAAACCAAATATTTCTGCACATGCTTTGCCAATTCCTGAAGAGCCTCCTGTAATAACAACAACTTTATTTTTCATTTGTATTAATAGTTGAAGGGTGTAAATATTTACAAATATACATAAAAAATAAATTATTTCTTTGAAAAAACAACATTATAATCAAGGTTACGTATAAAAACTTTATTCACTAAAATTTCAAACTATGTGTAAAAAGAATCTAATTATTCTTTCTTTTCTGTTTATTTCTACGGGTATTTTTGGTCAGAATATGGGTGTAGGTTTACGACTTGGAGACCCTTTGGCTATTTCTTTCAAAAAATATATGAATGGTAGAAAAAATGCCGTAGAATTTAATTTGGGTAGTTATGGGTATATGTATGGCTATGGAAGGTATAACAACGGCATTTATAGTGGAAGATATAGATACTATAAAGATTATTATTATAAACAAGGAGGAGTAGTTATTATGGGTAATTATTTGTGGCACAAACCATTTAAGAAAGCAAATGAAGTATCATTATATGTAGGAGTTGGAGGGCAACTACGAACACTTAATTATTTAAAAGATGATGATAGGAATGGTTATTATGATAGAGAAGTATCAGGGATAGGAATAGGACCTGATGGAGTAATAGGCATAGAATGGATACCAAAAGAAATTCCAGAAATAGGATTATTTTTGGATACAAGAGTTTATCTAGAAGTTATTCCACAGCCTTGGATTATCCCACAAGTAGGGGTAGGGGTTCGTTATAATTTTAAATAGCAACAAAAAAGGCAGGTTTACCTGCCTTTTTTGTTTATTTTAAGATATTTCTTGAAATAACAAGTTTTTGTACTTCTGTGGTACCCTCACCAATTGTACAGAGTTTAGAATCTCTATAGAATTTTTCAACAGGGAAGTCTTTGGTGTAACCATAACCTCCAAATATCTGAACAGCTTCATTAGCAATTTTTACACACGCTTCTGAAGCATAATATTTTGCCATAGCAGAAGCTTGTGTAACAGGTAAACCTTTATCTTTTAACTCGGCAGAGTGGAAAATAAGCAATCTTGATGCTTCAATTTCAGTAGCCATTTCAGCTAATTTAAAAGCAATAGCTTGGAATTTTGCAATAGACTGTCCAAACTGCTCACGTTCTTTTGCATATTGTAGAGCAGCTTCGTAAGCACCAACAGCAATCCCCAAAGATAAAGCTGCAATCGAAATACGACCACCATCTAATATCTTCATAGCCTGATGAAAGCCATCTCCTATATTTCCTAACACTTGGCTTTTATGAACTCTTACATTGTCAAAAACTAATTCTGTGGTTTCAGAAGCTCTCATTCCTAGTTTATTCTCTTTTTTTCCAGCGGAGAAACCAGGTGTACCTTTTTCAATAATGAATGCTGTTGAATTATTGGATGTACGAGGCTCGCCTGTACGTGTCATTACAACTGCTACATTACCTGTTTTTCCATGAGTAATGAAATTTTTAGAACCGTTAATAATGTAATAATCACCATCTTGTACGGCAACAGTACGCATATTGCTTGCGTCAGAACCTGTATTAGGCTCTGTGAGTCCCCAAGCTCCAATCCATTCAGCTGTAGCTAATTTGGGTAAGTAGCGTCGTTTCTGTTCCTCATTGCCAAACATTAAAATGTGATTGGTACACAGAGAGTTATGAGCAGCCATAGAAAGCCCGATAGAAGGGTCAGCTTTGGATAGTTCAACAATAGCAGTAACATACTCTTTGTATCCTAAACCAGCTCCTTGATATTCTGTGGGTACAAGCATTCCCATCAAACCCATCTCACCCAATTTCTTGAATACATCTACAGGAAACTCTTGACTTTCATCCCATTCCATCACTTTGGGAAGGATATTAATTTTAGCAAAATCTTTTACTGATTTTGCAATTTCATCTAATAATTCGTTGCGTTCTAAGGTTTCAGCTACCATGACCGTAATTTGAGTTTGTGTTTAGAGTTGCAAAGATAGAAAAATATTAGAAATATTACATCAAATCTAGAAAAATTACAAGATTTACTTTTGACCATTCTCCTTAAAGACTTTATGTTGAAAAGAATTGTTTTTTTAGAGATTTCTCTTAAAATTTACAAACCTAAATTTATAACGTTATGAGAACAATCTGTTTGCTTTTATGTTTTGGCTTATTTGCTCACATGAGTACAGCTCAAAAACTTATCATGGATATTTTAGACCCCACAGGTGCTAATCAGAATATGCGTTCAGGTGTGAGTCGATCTGAAGTTGTAGCTAGTGTATATCTGACGGACTGGCAAGAAGGATATGTGATGTATGGACAAAAAAAGGAAAAGAAAATAATGCGTTATAATGCATATAAAGATGCATTACATATTAAAGATGCAAATAATAAAGAAGTTATTATTCAGGAAGGGCAAGTAGAAAGATTTATTATTGTAGATAAAAATGTAGAATATAATTTTAGGTGGTTAAATAACATACCCAAAATTAATTTTGGGTATGTTCAGATTATTTATGAAAATCAGGTACAATTATATTATAGACACCAGAGAAGACTAAAACAAACTGTTTCTGGTACAGAGGGTTATCTACCCAATATTGAAAATGATGCTTTAGTGGAAGATAATTCGTTTGTGATTGTGCTTCCTAATGGAATAACACATATCACCAAAGCTAAAAAGAAAGATGTACTGAATATTTTCTCTGATAAAAAAACAGATTTAGAGGCTTTTATCAAAACTGAAAAAATTGATACACAAACACTAAAAGGGCTTATGAAGGTTATTGAAAAATATGAAGAACTCTTGAAAAAATAGAAAAACTCATAATTTTAGGACTCTATCTAAAAAGAAATCCTTATTTTTGCCTTTTGTACTTTTTATGAAACCACTGTGCTATGTGTCTGGCTGACTCATTGCCTATAACTTATTTTGATGATGCGTTTTATAGTTATATTGTTGATATTTTTTTCTTTAGTAAATGTTTATGCACAAGGACAAGAGCCTAAACACAAAAAAAATAACCTGAAAATTAGAAATAATCCTCCTGTAAAAAAGGATACAACTAAGAAAAAAATAGTAAAACCTGATACCACAAAACAGGAAAAACCTGAAGATACTCTCAAAAAAGAAGCTGTACCTTTCGATCCATTTAAAATACCTAGTTTGCCAGCCGAAAGAATATCAGAAATAGACACATCTATTAGTTCTGTTGTACAAGTATCAGAATACTTAAAAATAGATTGTGTATGGGTAAAAGCTGCTGATTATTATTCTGTTTGGAGTTCTGAATACATTAATCCCTATCGAAAAAATCCGTCTTATTATAAAGATACAGTACACTTAATGCTATATGATGAAGTAAGAAGCCAATTATGGGCAAAACCTTTGGATGATATATTACTTACCTCTCATTTTGGACCTCGTTGGGGGCGTATGCACCAAGGAATAGATTTAAATCTTAAGATGGGAACTCCTATTTATACAATTTTTGATGGAATAGTCAGAATAGCCACATTTGGAAGTGGTTATGGTTATCATGTAGTTGTTCGGCATTCCAATGGCTTAGAAACATTATATGCTCATATGAGTAAGCTCAGTGTACAAGTAGGGCAAGTCGTAAGGGCTGGTGAATTATTAGGGCTAGGAGGCTCAACGGGTTGGAGTACAGGACCTCATTTGCATTTAGAGGTAATGTATGCAGGAAATGCATTTAATCCTTTGTTTATCTTAGAAGTGAATCCTAAATCTGAAATCCCCTTTGTAAGAACTAAGTTTTTTGATTTAACACCTCTTCACTTCAGGCATATTGGCACGGTTGTTAAAAAAGACTACTATCATACTGTAAAAGCAGGTGAGACACTCAATAGTATAGCCCGAAGATATGGCACAAATACATTATATTTAGCTAAAATGAATGGCTTAACAACTAATGCCGTTTTAAAAGTTGGGCAGAGAATTAAGCTAAAATAATGTTTTAGCTTAATTTTATTCCTAAAACAGTAATATCATCTAATTGCTTTTCATCACCTTCTGCCATCCAGCCCTCAATAGTCTGATTGAGATATATCTGCTGTTTTTCCATGCTGAGAGGGTGAATCTTTTGCAATAAATCTTTGAAACGTTTGCTACTAAATTTCTTCTTGTCAGCACCTCCAAATTGGTCTGTATAACCATCTGAAGAAAAGTAAATAGTAGTTGGTGAAGTAAGAGAAATAGTATGTTTCTGAAAACTTTGTTCACTATCATACGTTTTTAAACCTCCAATAATTATTCTATCACCTTTTATTTGATTAAGAATATCATTCTGCATATATAACAATGAAATACCAGCACCAGCATACTCCAATTTAGCTTCTCCTAAATGCTCTTTATAAGAGTCAGGAAAATTATCCACAGCACAAATTGCTACATCCATACCATCCTGATTATTGCTTTCTTCTTGGCGTAAAGTATTGATGATACCTTTTCGGAGCTGATAAAGTATTTTATCAGGTTCAGTAATATTTCTTGATTTGATGATGTCATTTAATATTTCATTGCCAATCATACTCATTAAAGCACCAGGAATGCCATGCCCCGTACAATCCACAACAGCAATAATAATTTTATAATTTTTTGATGTAAACCAGTAAAAATCACCACTTACAATATCTCTTGGTTTATAAAGAATAAAGCTCTCTGGAAAAAAACTTTTAATAGTATCTATTTCTGGAAGAATAGCATGTTGTATTCTTTTGGCATAATTGATACTTGATGTGATTTCTTGATTGGTTTTTTCAATAATAAAGTTTTTATTCTCCAAAATTTTATTCTGCTCATCAATGTGGTCTCTCTGAGAAACAATTTCTTCATTTTGTTGCTTGATTTCCTCATTCATTACCAAAAGTTCTTCTTTTTGCTCTTTAAGTTCAATATTTTGCTCTTCTAATTGCTTTTTTACTTTAAGAATGGAAATACCTCTGTGAAAGGATATAAATGCAATATAATGTGTTGCAGCAAACAGATAAATAACGGAAGGGATAAAAGCCCAAACATTATCTGCTGACATCAACATGATGTTTTGAGGTAATGGAAAAGCTATTAAGATAATAAAATTAGCCACAAGCCATAAAGCCCAAGCTCGTAAGAAAGCTTTTGTTCCGCCAACAGAATAAGCAGTTGCAGAGTTTGCAAACAAAAAGGGCAATGTACTCATTAAATTAAAATCCAATAAGTACCCTATCCAACCTATCCAAAATAAATCAATACTTAATACCCAAAACTCTGCTTCTCGATGATTAGAGGCTTTTTTACTAACAACAAGAGCTATATGGGGATATATTAAAAAGATACCAATAATAATCCATGACAGAACAGAAATACTATGCCATGTATAATACTGATGAAAAATAATGCTTAGTATAGCCAGTAGATAGCCTATAATACGAACAGGATAAATGGCTTTATTGATGTTGGAACGTTTTTGGGACATGAAGCTCAAAAATTAATTATGAGCTATAAGTTATAGAAAATCTTTCTGGCTACAAAAAAAACATAAAAAAACCTGCTAAATAATTATTTAGCAGGTAATTATTTAAGTTTAAGATTTTATTTATCCAGTTTGAAAGCTACTGGGATAGATTTTCTTACTCTTACAGGTTTTCCTTGTGCATTTTTAGCAGGAGCCCATTTGGTATTCATTTGTTTAAGAGCTTTTACTGCTTCATCACCACAACCATCTCCAATATCTCTTAAAACTTTAATATCAGTAATTGAACCATCTTTATCGACTGTAAACTGAAGAACTACGTTTCCTTGAGTTTCTTTTCTTTTTGCTAAAGAGGGATAACTGATTTTTTTCTGTAATTCTTTTCTGAAGGCATTGATACCTCCTTCATACTCTGCATTTTGAGCAACTTCAAACTCTTGGAAAGTTTTGTTCTCCTCTTCACCAGTACCAGCTTTTTCCAGTTCTTTAGGTTTTTCAACAACTACGACCTCTTCGGGTTTATTGGGAGAAGATTCACCTTCTTTGGTTTCTTTGTCTATAGCAGTTTGCTTTTCCTCAATTTCTTTGTTCTCAACCAAAGGCTTTTCTACTTTTTCTTCCTTTATTTCAATTTCTGTAAATTTAGTTTGGTCTACTTGAGGAGGAGGAGGTACTTCAATTACTACCTGTTGTTTTTCCTGAGGCAATTCCTTTTCTTCTGGAAGCTCCAAGATAGCTTCTTGTATAATTTCTTCTTCTTTAGGTTGATTAGCGGCTTTCTCTTCAGTTGCTTTCTCAATAAGCCTTTTAATAATAGGATAGGAGAAAATTAAACTACTTGAAATAATTACAGCAATCAATACAAATGTAACAATACGGCTGTACTTTCTACGAAGTACATATGCCCCGTATTCTTGGTTTCTCCCCTCAAATCCTTCGTGGGGAGAGTAACAAAAACTTTGTAGTTCCATATTTTTTTGAGTTATAGTGTGAAATTTATTTAGATGCTTGTAAATTGTAATTGTCGATAAGCTGAATCTCCTCTTTCGTTATATCCTGTATGCCATACCGAGAAACTCCTACAATATTCATTTCATCTAAAATATCCACTACATTTTTGAATGAAGCATCATCTTTAAATTTAACTACTACTATAAACTGCTTGTAGCAATTTCCATTTTCTAAAGTTTCTCTTTTCTTCTGAATTAGAAATTCTCTTATCTTTTCGGGGCTTGCTTCCAATTTCTGGAGGCTTGCTTGACTTACATTTGCTGACTGATACCAATATATTTTGTCATTTTTATCTCCTAAAAGTACTACACTACATTCAGGATGTCCAGTATCTCCACCAGTTTTATCAGGCATAATGACCTGCATAATTTTAGGTGTATTGAAAGTAGTAGTCAGCATAAAGAAAGTAATCAATAAGAATGCCAAATCTACCATTGGTGTCATATCTACTTTGGTAGATACTTTCTTAGAAGCTTTTTTTTTGCTTCCACCGTCTTGATTTGATGAATTAATTTCAGCCATAGTTATATGTATTTAGAGTGAAGAAACTAAATAGAAAATATTTATTTTTTCATTGCTCCTTTATAAGCGTCAATCAGTTTGGTATCATTTTCTTCTAAATCCTGAATACCATAACGAGAAACACCAACAATTGCCATTTCATCAAGTAAATCCACCATGTTTTTGTAAGAAGCTTTATCTTTAAATTTAAGAACTACTGTAAATTGCTTGTTACAACTACCATAGCTGATGGCTTCCTTTTTTTTCTTCATTAAAAAATCCCTGATTTGGTTATTGTTATAAGGCAATTGTTGCAATTCAGGTTTTTGATCTTTAATTACTTGATACCAATACAAAGCATCTTTTTCATCACCCAATAAAATAACAGAGCATCTTCCTTCAGCTTGGTCTTTATTTTCTGGTTTTTTCTCTGTTTTGTCAGGCATAATCACCTGCATAATTTTGGGTGTATTGAAGGTGGTGGTAAGCATAAAGAAAGTAATCAATAAGAATGCCAAATCTACCATTGGCGTCATATCTACTTTGGTTGATACTTTCTTCGGACCTTTTTTCTTACCACCACCCGACGAGGTGTCTATATCTGCCATTGTTTTACAATATTTTTGAGTTTAAAACTATTTTTTAGTTTCTTCTTTTTTAGCTTCGCCACCTCCTGCACCATCTTTTAAGTTTGTTACCAAATGGACACGATACACTTTACGATCTTGCAAGACATTCAGAACTTTTTTTACTACAATAAATTGAGCTTTTCTGTCTCCAAACAATACTATTTTTAGGTTGTTTTTCTGCTCATCTTCCCAAATCTTCTTGTCTGCATCATTAAGACCTTCAGGTGTTGGCTTTGCTATAATTTGCTTTATCCTGTCATCCATGCCTTCTCTTCTTTCAATACGTTCTTTTTCATATACTTTGTTAGCATATAAAATCCAGACACCTAATTGATTGTTAGCAGAATCTAATGGAATACCTACATTTACTTTTAATGCTTTGTAAGCTTCAGGTGTTAAAGCTTTATTTTTGAGAACTTTAGGTAAATCTTGAATGGAAACACCAAAACTTTCTCTACCAGCAAACTCTTTGAAATCTGCATCCTCAAATCTACCTGTCATTTGGTAGTGTTGAGCTACATATCGAAGCAGTTCTTCTCTTTTTTTAGCTTCTTTGATACCTAAAAAAACTCTTCCTGTGGTATCAACAGTAATTTTTACTACTTTTTCTGTTTCCTCTTTATTGGATGTAGAAGACGGAGCATCTACTTCTATGGGTGATTCGGGCTTAAATTGTGCTGTAAGGATAAAGAATGTCAACAACAAAAATGCCATATCACACATAGCAGTCATATCCAACGTAGGGTTCTTTCTGGGTATTTTAATTTTTCCCATATTATATGAAAATGATGAGTTTTGGATAGAATGACTTTGATATAATCTTTGTTTTGACTATAAAAACAAAGATTATATCATTAAACTATTTTACCTGAGCATTGAAGTTCTGTAAAATACTGTAGCTTACTTCATCAATGTTATAAGTAAGTTCATCAATTTTGCTTGTGAAATAGTTATATGCAATGATAGCAACAGCTGAAGTACCAATACCAATAGCTGTGTTAATCAAGGCTTCAGAGATACCTACTGCAAGCTGTGCAGCAGCAGCAGCTCCACCACCACTCATAGATGAGAAGGCTTTAATCATACCCATTACAGTACCCAAAAGACCAACAAGTGTTGAAACTGATGCAAGGGTAGCGATAATAGTTAAGTTTTTCTCTAACATAGGAAGTTCAAGAGCAGTAGCATCTTCTTGTTCTTTTGTAATAGCTGCTACTTTTTGTTCTTTATCTTTAGAACTGTCTGTAAGCATTTCTTTGTATTTCTCTAAAACAGAACGTACAACGTTGCCAATAGAACCTTTTTGCTTATCGCAAGCTTCCATAGCACCATTGATGTCATTTTCAGCCAAAAGACCTTTAATTTTATAAACAAAGTTTGTGATGGAACCAGAACCAGATGCCATTGTGATAGTAATAAATCTTTCGATAGAGAAGGTAATAGCAATAAACAAACAAGTCATTAATATAGGTACAATAGGACCTCCTAAATAGATTGTACCAAACATATTCTTAGGATGAGGGCTACCATCTTTCATTTCAAAGTTGCCAGGGTCTCCAAGAAAATACTTGTAAATAAGCACTGCCAATACAAACAGCACCAAAATTGCTAAGCCTGAGAAAATGTTTTGAAAAGTACTGGGTTTTTTCTTCATTGTACTCATAAAAATTTTTATTTAATGTTGGGTTTAGTAACTATTGGGTGCAAAACTAATAATTTTTAGCTTCTTACCAAGTAAGGTTTCGCAAATATGGAAAAATATGTTTCTAAATTCACACAAATTGCCAAAAAAAATTTTTTTATTTGGTTTTATGCTACAAAAACAAACAATATTTTTTACAATGTTATTTATTTGTTAATAAATCAATATCCCAAAATGAAAGTCATTAGAAGTATACCACATGAGTATTTTGATATTACCCTATTTTGGTGGAATCAGAAGTATATTTTAAAGTTTGAGAAACACCATTTAGAGCAAACTTATAAAATAAGTGAGCTTGATTTCTTAGAACAGGAAGTAGAAGCCCTCATCACAAATGAAGACTTTATGGAAAATGTACGCAGACGCTTTGAAGAAATGTATCAGGATTTGTATAAAGCCTTAGAAGAAGCCTAAAAAATTAGGAAATAATTTTCTTGAGTTCATTGAGTTTCATCAGAGCTTCAATAGGAGTGAGAGTATTCACATCAATCTGCTTGAGTTGCTTCTTGAGTTTTTCAAATTCGGGATTGTAGGGTTCAAAAAGAGTTAATTGCCCAACAGTTTGTGTGTTTTTAGGCATTTCCTTTACTTTTTCACCCAATTCTTCATGAATTTTTTCTTTTTCCAGATGGCTCAAAACTTCATTGGCTCTCTGCACAATGGCTGAGGGCATACCAGCCATTTGTGCAACATGTATCCCAAAACTATGTTCACTGCCTCCTTTCTGTAGTTTCCGTAAGAAAATGATTTTATTGTTTTCTTCTTGTACAGACACATTGTAATTTTTTACCCTTGTTAAATCGTTTTCAAGCTGGTTGAGTTCGTGATAGTGTGTAGCAAATAGAGTTTTAGCTTTTGCCTTAGGATGATTGTGTAAAAATTCTAAAATGCTCCATGCAATAGAAATTCCATCATAAGTGCTTGTCCCTCTGCCTATTTCATCCATCAATACCAAACTTCTACCACTCAGATTATTCATAATGCTGGCTGTTTCCGTCATTTCTACCATAAAAGTAGATTCTCCTTTGGCAATATTATCAGAAGCTCCAACTCTTGTAAATATCTTATCTACGATACCAATATTAGCCTTTTCAGCAGGAACGAAGCAACCTATTTGAGCCATCAGAACAATGAGAGCCGTCTGACGCAACAAAGCTGATTTTCCTGCCATATTAGGTCCTGTGATGATAATAATTTGCTGACTTTCTGTATCTAAGAATACATCATTAGGAATATAACTTTCTCCAATAGGCAGTTGTTGTTCAATAACGGGATGTCTACCAGCCTTGATGTTTAAAACGTCAGAATCATTAATCTCTGGTCTGGTATAATTAAATTTATGGCTAATTTTGGCAAAAGATACAAGTACATCCAAACCTGCCAAAACTTTTGCATTCTGTTGAGCAATAGTGATTTGTGTAGCACAAAAATCGACAAGTTCTTGGAAAAGAATTTGTTCAATTCCAAAGATTTTTTCTTCTGCTGTTAAGATTTTTTCCTCATAAACTTTCAACTCTTCTGTAATGTACCTTTCAGCATTGGTAAGCGTCTGTTTGCGAGTCCAGTCATTTGGAACTTTATGTTTGTTGGCGTTAGAAACTTCCAAATAATAACCAAAAACCTTATTAAACTGTATTTTTAGGCTATTGATGCCTGTTCTTTCAATTTCTCTTTCTGTAATTTTCTCTAAATATTCTTTTCCAGAATTGAGTAATTCATGCAATTCATCTAACTCTTTATTAATACCTCTCTGAATCATTTTCCCCTGATTAGAGGTAAGAGGTGCATCATCTTTGAGTGTAATATGAATTTTATCTACTACAATTTGGCTGTCTTGTAAGTTTTGAACAAATTTCTGTAGGATGCTTTGTGTCTTCGGAGGAAGATTTGAAAGCATATTGACAAGCTCTTTTTTGATAGGTTCTACCTGAGCAAGAGCCTTCTTAAATAATACTAATTCTTTGGGACCAATCCTTTTGGAAGCAATTTTAGATACCATACGCTCCAAATCTCCAATTGTCCCTAAAATCTCTCGTATTACTTCTAGAGGTTCTGTGTTGGCAACAAAAGTATCTACCAAATCTAACCTTTCTTCTATTTTACTAATTTCTTTAAGTGGAAGAGCTATCCAACGTCTAAGCAAACGCCCACCCATAGGGGTTTGTGTTTGGTCTAAAATATCTACCAATGGAACACCTTTCTCTTGTTGTGGAAATAAAAGTTCTAAATTTCTGATAGTAAATTTATCCAGCCAAACATAACGTTCTTCTTCTAGGCGTGTTAGTTGGGAAATATGACTTACCTGATGATGTTCAGTTTCAGTAAGATAATATAAAATGACACCTGCTGATATGACCCCAATGGGTAAATGTTCAACTCCGAAACCTTTAGTGCTTTGGGTTTTGAAGTGTTCTTTTATCTTATTTTCAGCAAAATCTGTTTGGAAAACCCAGTCATCTACAAAAAAAGTATTAAAATCTTCACCAAACAATTCTCTGAAAAGTAATTTTTGAGGTTTAGGAAATAGTATTTCGGAGGGTTGTAAACTTTGTAGAAGTTTATCAGCGTATTCTTTAGAGCCTTGCGAAACCATGAATTCGCCAGTAGAAATATCTAAAAATGCCAAACCAAAAACATCTTTATAGGGTGTGATAGCACAAAGATAATTATTACGTTTTACTTCAAGTACAGTATCATTGAATGATACACCAGGTGTAACAAGCTCTGTTACACCTCTTTTAACTAAACCTTTGGCTAATTTTGGGTCTTCAAGCTGGTCACAAATAGCGACTCTTTCACCTGCTTTTACAAGTTTGGGTAAGTAAGTATCTAATGCGTGGTGTGGAAAGCCTGCCAGTTCTGTTTCTCCTGTTCCTCCATTATTCCGTTTGGTGAGAACGATTCCTAATATTTTACTGGCTTTTACAGCATCTTCTCCAAAAGTCTCATAAAAATCGCCAACTCTAAATAATAATAATGCACCAGGGTATTTCTTTTTGAACAAATTATATTGCTTCATCAAAGGAGTTTCTTTTTCCTTCATAACACTTTACTATTGAATAATGAAATAGGATAAAACAGCTATGCAATTTATCAAAAATTATGCGAAAACTTTTTTATAATTCTTATTTTTTTTAGACCTTTGCACTCCCAAAAAAGAAAAATTTTTCAAACCTTTAAAAAACAATATTTTATGAAAGTAGTAGAGATTATAGGGTATAAAAGAGCAAATCTCGGTAAAACAGAGGCTAAGCAATTGAGATTAGAAGGAAATGCTCCTTGTGTTTTATACGGAGGAAAAGACCAGATTCACTTCTATTCACCCATGATTTTGTTCAGAGATTTGATTTACAAGCCTGATGCAGCATTTGTAAAATTAAATATTGAAGGGGATGAGTATGATGCAATTCTTCAAGATGCTCAATTCCACCCAACTAGTGAAATTTTATTACATGCTGATTTCTTATTATTAAGAAATGACAAAGAAATTCGTATGGAAATACCTGTAAGATTTGTAGGTAACTCTGTAGGTGTTCAGAAAGGTGGTAAAATGGTTGCTAAACTTCGTAAATTAAGTATTTCTGCATTACCTCAAGATATGCCTGAATTCGTAGAAGTAGATATAACTGAATTAGAAGTAGGTAAATCTTTCAAAGTTAAAGATTTAGGAGAGAAGAAATATAGAATATTAAACAGCCCTTCAAACCCTATTGTATCTGTTGAAGTTACAAGAGCGTTGCGTCAAGCAGAGCAAGAAGCTGCTAAAGAAGCAAAAGGAGCTAAGAAAAAATAATTCTTCTGTTTTAATACACATAAAAAGCATTGGTTTATATCCAATGCTTTTTTTATTTTGTAGAAAAATCTTTAGACATATTATTTGTTTTTTTGCCAACAATCATACAAATTGAAAGGAGAATCAATAGAATCATGATAAGCCCTAAATCTGTTCGTTTCTACATACAACTTTATTGGGGAGAAATCCTTAAAATGCTTAGACTCAGCTTTCCAATTATTGTAGCACAAATCAGTAGTGTATTGATGGGTGTAGTGGATAGTATTATGGTTGGTAAACTTGATGCAGATGCTCCGCTTGCAGCTGCAGGAGTAGCCAACATTGTATTTATTTTGGTAGCATGTATTGGGATAGGTGTTTTTGCAACAATTTCACCTTTGGTAGCAAAAGCTCGGAGTTCAGGACGAGAACAAGAGTGTGGATTATATTTATATAGTGGTCTTAAACTTTCTTTGAGTTTAGGCTTTATACTGATGCTTATATTGGTTTTTATCAGTTATAACTTTCATTGGTTTGGACAAAAACCTGAAGTTAATTCATTAGCTCCGAGCTACTTGAGAGTAATAGCTTTCTCCATTATACCCATGACTTTTTTTCTGGCTGTTAAGCATTTTAGCGACGGTTTAGGTGTTACAATACCCGCAATGGTGATAACAGTTGTAGGCTTACTGATAAATGTTGTATTCAACTGGGTACTTATTTATGGAAAATTAGGCTTTGCTGCAATGGGCTTGTATGGTTCTGGTTTAGCAACACTGATAGCACGTGTAGTAATGGCTTGTCTAATGATTGTTTATGTACTTGAATCTAAATTTTTTCAAGCTTATTTACCAAACATTTTGGAAAATCATTCAACACGATCTCAGGCAAAACAGATTCTACAGTTGGGTATTCCAAGTGGTATGCAATACTTTTTTGAAACAGGAGTATTTGTTTTTTGTACGATTAGTACAGGTTGGCTTGCAGTAGAGGCATTGGCAGCCCATACAATTATTCTGAATATTGCAACTATTACCTATATGGTTGCAGCAGGTGTATCTTTTGCTGGAGCAATTTCGGTAGGTAGTGCCTTTGGGATAGGTAGCAGGACAAGAATCATTAGAGCAGGAATAGCTTCTATATTATTGGTAGGGCTTTTGATGCTTTTTGCATCTATATTTTTACAAGTTTTTGGACAGGATGTTATTTCTATGTACAAAAATAATAGCCCTGCTGTAACACAAATAGCTACTGCATTGTTATTTATCTTTATATTCTACTTACTTGCAGATGGAATTCAGGCTGTAGGAGTTGGTATATTGAGGGGGCTTTCGGATGTTAATATTCCAACAATTATTACCCTACTGGCTTATTGGGCTGTTGGCATTCCTGCAAGTTACTTTTTAAGTAAAAAAACAGATTTAGGTGTTCAAGGTATATGGATAGGGCTTACTTTAGGGCTAGCAACTTCAGCTGTTCTATTAACTCTACGATTTGTATTTTTAACAAGAAAAGAGAAATTGAAATTCTAAGAGATAAGGTAATCCATAATATTATATAATTATGAAAGAAGGACTTTTTTTAAGAAAAAATAAACAAAAATGGGAAAAGATTGAAGAGGAGACAAGGCAAATCGAAGTGGTTCATCCTGATAGACTTGGAGATATATTTGTCGAGCTTTCTGATGATCTTTCATATGCCCGAACACATCATACTAAAAGCCCAGTAACAGAATATCTCAATGCCTTAACAGCAAGAGTATATCAATCCATTTACAAACAACAAAATATTCAATGGAAACAAATCAAAAAGTTCTGGGCACAAGATTTACCTCTTGCTTTAGCCCAGTCTCGAATTGAGATGTTGATATCTTTTATAGTTTTTGGTATATCTACTTTAATAGGAGTCATATCAGTTCTCTATGATACAGGAGAATATGAGTTTGCCAGAGGGATTTTGGGAGATGATTATATCAATATGACTTTGGATAATATTAAGGAAGGAAATCCAATGGGAGTTTATCAACAAGATGGAGCTTTTTTGATGGCAGTATATATCGCATACAATAATATAAGAGTTTCATTTTTTACATTTGCTTGGGGAGGAATAGCTAAAATATTAGGTATTCCGGCTTTTTTCTTCCTTTCTATAGGCACTGCTTATATTTTATTTGTAAATGGTGTGATGGTTGGTACATTTCAGACATTATTTTATAAAGAAAATGTGCTTTGGGAGTCTGCAAGTGTAATTTGGTTACATGGTACAATTGAAATATGGTCTATTGTGATAGCTGGGATGGCGGGAATTATTGCAGGAAATAGTGTTTTCTTCCCTAAAACTTATACAAGAAAAACGTCTTTTAGAAAAGGTGCTGAAAAAGGTGGAAAAATAATGCTTGGACTAGTACCTTTCTTTATTATGGCTGCTTTTATAGAAGGGTTTGTAACACGTTACGCCAATATGCCCATACTTTTTAAATTACTTATTATTTTTGGTTCTTTGGCATTAGTTGTGAACTATTTTGTGATATATCCGTATTTTGTAGAAAGAAAAGTAAAATTAGAGAATCAAGAATCTAATTTGTAATCGAATATAATTTATGATAACTGACTTGCAAACACTCAAGAAAATAGTTAGGCAAGGAGAAGGATTACAACTTGAGTTTAAATTAAAAACTTCACACCCTGAAAAAATAGTCAGAGAAGTTCTTGCTTTTGCTAATACAGAAGGTGGTACCTTGATGATAGGTATCAGTGATGATAAACAAATTATAGGAGCAAAATTTCCTGATGAAGATGAATATATCTTGGAAAAAGCTATTAAAGAATATTGTTCTCCTGCTATCGAATATGAAATAGAAAGAATAGCGATTGCAGAAGATTCTGAAAGAGAGGTTCTTGTATTTCATATTCCTAAGAGCAAACATCTTCCTCATAAAATCGTAAAAGGTGATGATATTGATAAAATTTATATCAGGGTAGCTGACCGAAGTATTCAGGCAAGTAAAGAAATGAAGTCTATTCTGAAGGAATCAAGAAAAGATAAAGATTTTCGTTTCAATTATGGTAAAAAAGAACAAATTCTGATGAAATATCTTGCTGATAATGAAAGTATTACAGTTGAAAAGTTTGCAGAAATAGCCAATATAGCAGAGAAAACAGCGTCAAGAACACTTATATTATTGTGTTTGGCTCATGTAATTAAAATACAACCACAAGAAGAAGAAGATAAATTTATGAGAATGGAAGAGGTGGAAATTAAAATCTAAATATTTTTGTTTTTAAAGAAAAATATTAACTTTGCTGATTAGTAGATAAACTAAAATGAATAATAACCAAAGTATTCTTTTAAGATTAGAGCATTTGGAAAACAGAATGCAACAGTTGGTAGAGAAATATCAGGCTCTTAAAAAAGAACTTGAGATTACTACTGAGGAAAACTATTCTCTAAAAGAGTTGGTAAAAAAACAAACTGTACAACTTAACAATTTCGAAAATCAATATAAAATAAGTAAAATAGTTGCTTCTATTGCCCCAGATGCCGAAGATGCAGCAGAATTAAGAGAAAAAATAGATGCTTATATTACCGATATAGATAAGTGTATCACTTTTTTGAGTAAATAATAATAATGACTTACACACTTCCCATAAGGTTAAAAATAGCTGATAGAGAATATCCTATGCAGGTTGCTGCTTCAGAAGAAGCAAGGGTAAGAGCTGTTGGCAGAGAAATTAACCAAACTATGAAAAATTATAGGGAAGAGTATCATGTAGACAATCACCAAGACCTCTTGGCTATGTTTGCTATTGATTGTATGATGCAAAAACAAGGTGTAGAGCAAGAAAAAGATGAATTGCAAAATATCATCCTCAAAAAAATAGATGATTTAGAAAACTTACTTAATACGGTTCTCTAAAAGTTCTCTCTTCTTTGTATGTTCTGTAGTGGGAAATAGGGCTATTCACCTAAATCACACTTAAAAATGGATTCTGTTTATATAATTATTACGGCGGTAGTCTCGTTAGTGGCGGGTATTGCTATTGGTAGGTATGTGCTTCTCAAAATATTTGGAAGGCGTGAAGAAGAAATTAAGCGTAAAGCTGATTTAATCATCAAAGAAGCTGAAACACAAGCAGAAGCTCTTAGAAAAGAAAAAGAATTAGCAGCTAAGGAAAAATATCTAGAATTGAAAGCTGATTTTGAGCAAGACTCAAATAAAAAGAAAAATCTACTAATTACTAACGAAAACAAACTAAAACAGAAAGAGCAAGAACTGAAAAAATCATTTGAACAAGTTAAAAAGAGAGAAAATGAACTTGAAACTCTTGAAAAACAGCTTATTGAACAAAATGAAGTTGTACAAAAGAAAAAAGAAGAAGCTGAAAAATTACGCCTTTCCCAAGTAAAACAATTGGAAAAAATTGCTGAAATGACAGCAGAAGAAGCTAAAAATCAGCTAGTTGAAGCCCTAAAAGCAGAGGCTCAAACACAAGCTTCAGGGTATATCAAAGATATTTTGGAAGAAGCTAAAACCACAGCAGCTAAAAAAGCTAAAAAACTAGTGATTGAAGCTATACAAAGAAATGGAACAGAACACACCATTGAAAATTGTGTGTCTATTTTCCACATCGAATCTGATGAAATAAAAGGTAAAATTATTGGTAGAGAAGGACGAAACATCAGGGCTTTAGAAGCTGCTACAGGTGTTGAAATTATTGTAGATGATACACCTGAAGCGATTATTATTTCAGGTTTTGACCCTGTTCGTAGAGAAATCGCTCGTTTGTCGTTGCATAGATTGGTTGCTGATGGTAGAATTCACCCCGCAAGAATCGAAGAAGTAGTTGCCAAAGTGCAAAAGCAAATTGATGAGGAAATCATGGAAATTGGAGAGCGTACAGCTATTGATTTGGGTATCAATGGTTTACACCCTGAATTAGTGAAACTTGTTGGTAGAATGCGTTTCCGTTCATCTTATGGACAAAACCTATTACAACACTCTAAAGAAGTAGCAAACTTGTGTGCTATTTTAGCTGCTGAATTGGGATTAAATGTAAAACTTGCGAAAAGAGCAGGTTTATTACACGATATTGGAAAAGTGGTTCCCGATGAACCCGAATTACCACACGCAATTTTGGGTATGGAACTTGCCAAAAAATACAAAGAACACCCTGAAGTATGCAATGCCATAGGAGCTCACCACGATGAAATAGAGATGACATCACTAATTTCTCCAATCGTTCAGGCTTGTGATGCTATTTCTGGCTCACGTCCAGGGGCAAGAAGAGAAATGATGGAAGCCTATATCAAACGTCTCAAAGACTTAGAAGCATTGGCTGTTTCATTTGATGGTGTAGAAAAATGTTACGCAATTCAGGCGGGTAGAGAACTTAGAGTTATTGTAGATGCTGAGAATGTAACAGATGAAAAAGCAGGAATGCTTTCTTTTGAAATTGCTCAAAAAATTGAAAAAGAAATGCAATACCCAGGGCAGATTAAAGTAACTGTTATCCGAGAGATGCGAGCCGTAAATTATGCAAAATAATAAAACAAAAGCCTACACATTTGTAGGCTTTTGTTTTTAAAAAAAGGTTTTAATATTTATGCTTTCTTAAGAGTAAAATGAACACTTGTTCCTTTCCCTGATTCACTTTCGATGTATAATTTGCCTTCATTTTTTTGAACGAAATCTTTACACATCATCAATCCAAAGCCAGAGCCTTTCTCATTATTTGTTCCAAGCATCGAAATGTGTACTTCGGGCTGGAAAATTTTTTCTAAAAGTTCTTGAGTCATTCCTACACCTGTATCTTTGATAGTAAACATCATCATGTTTTTGCCTCTGGGTTTTGCAAAAATTTCGACTGTTCCACCTTCATGTGTAAATTTAATGGCATTAGAAAGCAAGTTACGTAATGTAAAATTAATCATGTCTTTATCACCAACAACAGTAACATCTTGTTGGCGAACATGATTAATAATTTTAATATTTTTACTTTGAGCCATTTGTGAATGATATGCTAAAACTTGTTCCAGCATCTTGCTGATATTAAACTGATTAGGATTGTATGCCAAATCACCTGTTTGAGCCTGTGACCATTGTACCAAAGAGTTCATCAGAACAGTAATCTTATCAAAAGATAAATACATATCACTTGCTACTCCTGCAAGTTCTTGTGGACTAAATGTATCAGGATGATGTTGCATCAGACTCAGAAAACCTTTGAGAGAATTGAGAGGGCTTTTTAAATCCTGAGTAATAATGGTGAATAATGTATCTTTTAGTAATAAAAATTTTTCTAATCTCTTCTCAGAATCAGCGAGTTGTGCATTAGCTCCCTGTAACTCTTGATTGCTGGATTCAAGTAAGTGAGCATTACTTTTAATCTCTTTAAATTGTTCTTGGATACGCCTAATCATCAAATTAAATTCGTCTGTCAGGATACCAATTTCATCATTGGTGTATTTTCTTGCAGGTTTCAAATCTTCAGAAAAGTTCATTTCTACAGCTTTTTGCATAGACCTTGAAAGCTCCGTTACTGGAATAGTCATGAAAAAAGACAAAAAATAACTAAACGTCAAACTTAAAACGATTACAATGAGCAAAGTAATCACAAATATATTTTGAAATTCCCCTCGCATGCCTTGTACACGCTTTTCTACTCTATTACTTGTAATTTCTATTAGTTTAATAGCATTCTCACTATGTTCACGCATTTGTATCCTCAAACCCGTACCTTTGCTGTCATTAGATAATCCTAATACTTTATCAATTTCAACCATTTGTAAAAAGGCTCCTTCATAGGCTTCTAACTGTGGTAAAAATTCTTTTGGAATAGCAGTTTTAGCTTCTTGGATACGAATATTAAAAAGAGCTATACTTACAGAATCTTTTCGCATGATATAATCTTTTTCATACCTTCTCAAGTTTAAAAGCACAATTAAGGGTACATTTTTATTATTCTCTAATTCAACTGCGATAGATCTCAGTTTTCCTTCTAAACCTTCATCTTTAGTTCCTTTTTCAAAATAAAATCGGACTGTTTTATTAAATTTTTTCTCATACTCGCTCAACTCTAATGATAACTGAGAAAGTTTTGTATCCACTTCAAAATCTTTTATTTCTGGTTTTTTTAAAAGAATTTGTATTCTGCGTTGAATATCTTGCATCAAAGCTTTGTTTCTTTGATGATATTGACTTCTGCCATTTTTGAAAAAATCAGTTTTTAAAAGTTCCTGTTCAAAAAAATCTCCTTCTAATTTTACAAGTTTTAATACATCTGTCGTAATTTCTTCAATCTGAGAGGTTATTTCCTGAATATTATCTCTTTTGCTATAAAACCAAAAACTCATACCCGCTACCAAAATGATGATGCAGGTAAAAGTAAAAAAAGCAATGAATAACTTTCTTCGTAGTTTGGTATTATTGATATACTGAAACAACATAGAAATAAAGTATGCCGTAAATATAATTTTTTATGATTTACGGCAAAGAAAATTTTGTAGATGATTATAAAAACAAAACTATTTTTTTTGTAATAAGTTGATTTTTAGATATATACTACTGTTTGTTATTTTTTACGCATTTGCTCTAAAAAATCCCACATTTGGTTAGGCATTTCATTGAGATCATTGAATTCTCCAGCTCCTTTTATCCATTCTCCACCATCTATGGTTATTACCTCTCCATTCACATAAGATGAAAAATCTGATACCAAATAAGCAGCCAAATTAGCAAGCTCTTGGTGTTCGCCTACTCTGCCTAGAGGTACTCTATGTTCTGGAGAAAGTTTTTTACCTAAATCTGTTTCTGCTAAAGCAGGCGGGAATAAACGCTCCCAAGCACCAGGAGTAGGAAACGGACCAGGAGCAATTGCATTAAATCTGATTTTATATTTAGCCCATTCCACAGCTAAAGAACGTGTAAGAGCCAATACTCCTGCCTTTGCACAAGCCGAAGGTACCACATAGCCTGAACCAGTCCATGCATAAGTAGTTACAATACTAAGTACAGAAGCAGGTATTTGATTTTCTATCCAGTATTTTCCCAAAGCCAATGTACAATTATATGTTCCTTTCAAAACAATATCTACTACAGTATCAAAAGCTCTGTTAGAAAGCCTTTCTGTAGGACTGATAAAATTACCAGCAGCATTGTTTACCAAACCATTTACCTTTCCAAACTTATCAACAGAAGTTTTAAGTACAGCCTCTATATCTTCGTATTTTCGTACATCACATGCAAGAGGTAACACATTTGTATTACCTGTTTCTTTGGATAATATCTGAGCAGATTCTTCTAAAACATCAAGTTTACGACTCATAATGACCACATTAGCTCCTAACTCAAGGAAATATTTGCTCATAGAGTACCCTAAACCTGTTCCGCCTCCTGTTACAATAAGTGTTTTTCCCTGAAGGCTATTTTCTTTAAGCATGGGTTGATTATACATAAAATATGATTAAAAAGATTAATAAACAAACAGTAAAAATTAGCCTCTATATCTCTCTAGTAAAACAATCATCATCAAAGCCAAATTGATAAGACCTTCTTGAGAATCATCTATATCAGTGATCTTTTCTAACTTAAATTTACGTCCAAAGAAAGAAGGTTGTTTTTTCAACTCAAAATAAACTTTTCCACTTTTATCTTGAACTAAATATTTCGGATTGAAAAGATAGCCTGTAAAAATATTTAAAATTGGAATTTCGCCAGCAACAGCATCCATTACTTTTACCCAAGCATTCGCTTCTTGAACTGTAAACAAATGTTGGTCATTTTGGTCAAAAATATCATAAGTAGCCTTCCAAATAGAACGCATCCCTTTACGACCTACTTTACCTACATTCTGCCCATCTTTAGTTGTGATGTTGTAGGTTGTATTGAAATCTAACCACTTATTTGCTTTGATTCGAAATAACTCCTGAGAGCGAGATTCGTTGTTGAATACAACAACATCTTCTTTCAGTTTAAAAATTTTCTGTCTTACAAAGGCTATAGCATTACCAGCATTATCTTTTATACTAAAATCACTTGCTAGTGTTGCAATTTTAAAATCAAGGTGTAGAGGATATTGTAATGGCATAGTTTTTTATTTGAAAAAAGATTTAGATTAACACCAAGTAATTAATTCAGTAATAATTTTTGTCATGGCAGGTTCTGCTTTGTTTGCAGCATCAATAATTTCTTGTAAAGATACTTGCTTAATCTTATCTTCAAATCCCACATCTGTAATTACAGAAATAGCAAAACAACGCATACCCTGATGTTTGGCTACAATAATTTCGGGTACTGTGGACATTCCAACAGCATCACCACCAATAATACGTAAATATTTATATTCTGCTTTGGTTTCCAGATTTGGACCTGCCACACTAACATATACACCTTTATGTACATGAAAATGCTCTCTAAGAGCTATTTCTTCGGCTTTTTGAATGAGAGCCTTGTCATAAGCCTCACTCATATCAGGAAAACGAGGACCTAATTTGGGGTATGGATTTCCTCTTAAAGGGTTGTCAGGTAATAAATTAATGTGGTCAGTAATAATCATTAAATCACTTACTTCCATGTAAGGTTGTAAACCTCCCGACGCATTGGATACAAATAGTGTTTCTACACCCAGCATTTTCATTACACGAACAGGAAAAGTAATTTGCTCCATACTATACCCTTCGTAGTAGTGGAAGCGTCCTTGCATAATGATAACTTCCTTTCCGCCAATTTTACCTAAAATAAGTTTGCCTTTATGACTTTCTACGGTAGAAACAGGGAAATTAGGGATATTTCCATAGGGAATACTTTGAGTGATTTCTACATGGTTTACCAATCCACCAAGTCCTGTACCTAAAATAATACCTATTTGAGGGCGTGATTGAATTTTATTTTCTAAAAATTTAGTGGTTTCTAAAAGTGCTTCCATTCTCTTAATTATTAAATAATTCTAAAAATCTGTTTACAATTTATCAATTTCTATAATTTTCCAGTTTTTCTTCTGATTAATATATTCTACTCGATGAATATTTGCCTCTGTTACAATTACTTGTCCAAAAGGCTCTTGACTTACAATTTTCATCAAATGTTCAGTTCTATTCTGGTCTAACTTATCAAGAATATCATCCAATAGTAGAATAGGTGTGATATTAAGTGTATTACGTAAGATTTCAAAAGTAGCAAATTTTAGAGCAATTACAAATGTTTTTTGTTGTCCTTGAGAACCAAATTTTTTAATAGGTATGTCTCCTAATAAAAAATCAAAATCATCTTTATGAATACCCTGAGTGGTTCTTTCTAACATATAATCTTTCTGAAGAGCATTTTTAAAGTGATTTTTAAAGTCAATATCTAAACAATCAGATTGATATATCATGTTTATTTTTTCTGTGCTTTGGGCAATAGAATCATAATACTTTTGAGTAATTGAGGAAATACTATTCAGAAGATTACTTCGAGCTGTGCAGATAAACTCCATTAAGGGTAAAAGTTGCTCATCATAAACTTCAAGCAATGTAGTATTGATATTTCTTTGCTCCTTAAAATGCGTAAGAAGGGCATTCCTTTGTTTTAAAATCTTATTGCATTCGGAGAGTTTTTGTAAATAAGATTTATCTATTTGACATAACAAAGTGTCAAAAAAACGTCTCCTTTCTTCACTACCTTCTCTGATTAAATCTGTATCATTAGGAGCTATCAGAATGACAGGAAACTGCCCAATATACTCAGCCAATGAAGGATAATGATAATTATTAACTATAAAACTCTTTTTTTCGGAAGGAGTATAAGTGACGATTGCTTTTTTATCTATATCTTCTATATGATAATCTGCTTCTAGTCTGAAAAATATTTCCTCATGTTTAATAAGCTGTTTATCTGAGTGGAATGCACTCTTGGTAAGAGACAGAAAATATATAGCATCTAGTAAATTAGTTTTTCCTATACCATTGGCTCCACAAATAATGGTATGTAAACAATTACCAAAATCTACAAGGGTATATTTGTAATTTTTAAAATTTTGAACTTTAATTTTTATGATTTGAAGATTATTAGGCATGTATTTTAAATTTTAACAACCTCTCTACACAAGGCAAAGAGGTTGTTAAAATTAAGCTATTTCTTTGTTTTTTTGACTTCCTTCACTTCTTTTTTTTCTTTTGACTTGTTATTATCTTCTGCTAAAAGCATAGCTTTTGCTTTTTGTAAAGATTCTTTTTGGGCTAAGCTAACAGTCGGATAACTTAAGTCTAACTTTTCAAACTGTTTGTAAATAATAGAGGCTATGGCAAGGCGTGTAAACCATTTATTATCAGCGGGAATAATAAACCAAGGAGCATAATCTGTTGATGTAGCTGAAATAGCTTCTCCATAAGCTTTTTGATAATCATCCCAATAGCCACGTTCTTTTAAATCAGATACTGAAAACTTCCAGTTTTTACTTTCATCATCAATTCTTTCTAAAAAACGTTTTTTCTGCTCATCTTTAGAAACATGTAAGAAAAATTTGAGAATAATCATGCCATTTTCAGCTAAATTTTTTTCAAAACGTCTAATCTGCTTATATCGGTCTTCCCAAAATTCTTTATTAATTTTTTTAATATGATTAATACCTGGTATGTTCTCGCCTAAAATATATTCTGGATGAACTTTTGTTACTAAAACATTTTCATAATGAGAACGATTATGAATACCAATTTCTCCTCTGGGTGGGAGAGCTTGCATGTGTCTCCAAAAGTAATCATGGTCTAATTCATTGGCTGTAGGAGCTTTAAAACTTGAAACTTTTACTCCCAAAGGGTTAAATCCTGACATAATATGCTTCACTGCACCATCTTTGCCTGCAGCATCCATAGCTTGAAAAATAATCAAAATACTATATTGATTATGAGCATACAATTTATCTTGGATAATTGCCAATTGTTTTCGACCTTCCTCCAATAACTTTTCTGCCTGTTCTTTGTTTAACTCTTTACCTTCATATTTTGTGGAGTAATCTTTCAGATTGATTTTTGTATCTGAAGGAACAAGAAATTTTTTAGTTTCTATTAGTTTTTCATCAGTAAGCATAGGAATAAGTTTTTAGTTGTGATAAACAATACATTAATTCAATGTTAATAAAAAATAATTAGCTTATCAAGTAATTAAAGTATGATTTTTGTCATTAAAAATTATAGGTTACTTTTTATTCATAAAAAAGATTAAGCTTTAATAGATGCAATCACAACTTAATTTTGTTGATACTATGAATTTATTTAAAAGATACACTGTTTATGCGAAATTTTACACTAACTCTAATACTTATTTTTCTTACACAGATTATACAGGGGCAAACAATTACTGTAGGTACAGTTACACCCAATAATTTATGTGGAGGAGATAATGTATCTGTTACTTTTACAGTTTCCAGCAGTTTTAATGCAGGAAATTTTTTTACTGTACAACTTTCTGATGCACTAGGAAGTTTTGCCAGTCCCACAGCTATTGGTACTCTTATTAGTGTTACATCTGGCACTATAGGTGCAACAATTCCTATTGCAACACCCAACGGAACTAATTATAGAATACGCATTATTGCCTCAGACCCTGCTATTACAAGTTCCAATACAAGTGGGGCTCTTTCTATTAGTAATGTTGTGGGTAATCCTGCAATATTTGGAAATGGACAATGGAATGTATATGCTTATACAGGAAATATTGTTACCAATACAAGTTTAGTCTATAAAGGAACTTATACAGAACCGGCCTTTAATTTCGACTCCCGAAACAGATGGTCAGATGGCAGTACACCTTCAGCCGCTTCAGGTTATACGGGCTGTCCTGTTACTGTTGATAATCATTCTGTAAGTTATAAAAGAACAAATTTTACTTGTGGATATTACCGATTTGATGTGGTAGGGCTTGTCAATGCAAATGGTCATGATGATGCTTATCAGCTACTTGTTGATGGGGTAGTGGTTGCCAGTAATGGAGGCTGTTGTGCCCCAAGACCAGATGTCTATAGAGGAATTTTAGGACCAGCCTCAACAGTTGAATTTCGTTGGGCTGAGGGGGGGGGAGCTTCTTATGGAGCTTTACAAATCACGCAACTCTCAGATTTTGATATGGTAACACAGCCAATACCCAGTATCTGTGCTTCTTCATCAATCAATCTCTCAGTAGTTTCAAATATTAATAATGCAAACTATTCTTACTTATGGACAGCACCCAATGGTGCTACAGGTACAACAGCAACTTTTACAACACCAGTTGGTTTAGCGGGTACTTATACATTACAAGTAACACATACACCTACAGGTTGTGTACAAACAACCAATGTACCTGTAAATTTTAGTGCTGTGCCAACAGTAACTATTACCCCTAATACAGCTACGATATGCCCTGGCGAACAAGTGACACTAACAGCTTCAGGAGCAAATACTTATACATGGTCTCCTGCTACTGGACTAAGTGCTACAACAGGAGCTACTGTAATAGCATCGCCAACAACAACTACTACTTATACCATCACTGGTAGTAATGGATGCACAACATCAACAACTAATATTACAGTTAATGTTACTACCCCAGCACCAGATCCAGGGACATTTGGAAATGGTTCATGGTTTGTTGCTTGCTATCGTGGAAATAATTTTAATACATATTTTGGAAATTATACAGAACCTCTCTTAACATTTGATTCTCGAAATAGATGGGGAACAGGGGCAAGTCCTTCCAATGCCTCTGGTTATACGGGTGGGTGTGTAGTCCCTGATGATCAACACTCTGTAATTTATAGAAGAACAAATTTTACTTGTGGATACTATCAGATTGATATAACAAACCATGATGATTATTCTTATTTATATATAAATGGCACATTAGTTTCTCAAAAATTGTTTTGTTGTACATCTCAAAATAATGTTTGGAGAGGTTTTCTTGGACCTACTTCCACAGTAGAATTTAGGTGGAGAGAGTTCGGAGGTGGTTCACATGGTGGTTTGCGTTTTACAGAAATTAGTGCATCACAAAGCCCTGTAACTTCTCCAACGGCAGTAACAATTTGCCAAGGTTCTAGTACTAATATTACAACAACAGGATTGCCTACATTTGCATACAGTAGTACATTTGGAACTACATTTGATACTTTTGGAGCAAATGCCAATATCACTTGGACACAAGTAACAGGCAATGTTGGTGATTTTACAATCACTCCTACAGGGTTAAATGCAACTGTTACAGCCAATGTAACACCTACACCTAATCCAGCCACAATCAGATATACAGCGACAGATCCTACTACAGGTTGTAGTATTAGTAGAGATGTACAAATAACTGTAGATCCTCTTCCTTCTACAGCGGCAAGTGCATCAGTAACAACAATTTGTGTAGGTGAAAGCTCAATACTAACAGCTACGGGTGCAAATACATATCAATGGTATGATCAAGCAATAGGTGGTAGTTTAATAGGGACGGGAGCTACAGTTACTGTAAGTCCAACAACAACAACAACTTACAGATTGGAAGGAAATAATAATTGTGCCACTGTTAATGCCACCATCACTATTACAGTTGTTCCTAAAGGAGCACCACCTCTTACAGGTACAGAGTTTGGAAATGGAGAATGGATAGCTCATTGTTATAATGGAAGATTAATCTCTACACCTACAACAGTGGAGTATAGAGGTTATTATAGAGAAAAAAGTCTTACATTTGATTCAAGAACTCGTTGGAATCAAGGGAATAATCCTACATTGGCGGTTACTTTGGTAGATGGTTCAGAAGGTTATAGTGGATGTACTGTCAATAATGATAATCATTCTATTTCTTGGAGGAGAACAAACTTTACTTGTGGACTTTATACTATCGGTGTTTTTGTTGATGATAGCTATAGACTTTTAATCAATGGTGTTCAAGTGGCAACAGGTGGTTGTTGTGGCTTTGTACCTAATGTTTGGTCTGGGCTTTTAGATGCTACTTCAACAGTAGAGTTAATAACACAAGATACTGGAGGAGCTTCTTATGGTGGTTTAAGTATAGGATTTTCACTGGGGTCTCCAAGTACAGCTATTTGGACAGGAGCAGTAAATACAAATTGGTTTAATCCTGGAAACTGGTGTCCTACATCTCCTTCAGATGTGACTGACGTAATTATACCTGGTGGTGGAGTTGTAAATTTCCCTGTTATCAATGCTACAGGAGCAGAAGCTCGAAATATTCAAATTGCAGTAGGAGCTACTCTGACTATTAACACTGGTTTTTCTTTAGAAGTACATGGTAATTATATACAAGAAGGAGCTCTTGTAGCCAATACAAACAGTTCTGTACAAATAGTTCATAATGCAACACCTGTAAATACTCAAATACAAGTAACAGGTACTGGAGCTTTTCATAACTTAAATATTGATAAAACAGGAAATACAGTTAATTTACTTACAGGTATTCAGGTAAATAATCAATTAACACTTAATAATGGAGAGCTTAATCTTAATAGTAATACATTGACTATTAATAATTCAGCATTGACAGCTATTGTAAGAAATAACAATGCTTTTATCCGAAGTGAAACTAACTCTGCAACCAATAACAGTCGTATTTGTTGGAATATGGGAACAACAACAGGAGCTTTTTTATTTCCTTTTGGAGTCTCCTCATCAGAATACATTCCTGTTACCTTTAATAAACAGACCAATACAAATGCCAATATTTGTATTTCAACAAGAGCAACTCTTACAGCTGATAATACTCCTTGGGCAACAGGAGTTACCAATGTAGCAGGTGTTTCAGGAGCTACTGCCATCAATGATGTAGTGGATAGATGGTGGGATATCACTTCCACTGTGAACCCTCTGCCAGCTCCTGGTGCAAATGTTACATTTAATTATAGAGGTTCAGAAAACACTTTGGCTAACCCAAGAACGGATAATCTGGCTGTACAACATTGGAATGGAACAAGTTGGGACGCTCCATACACAGCATCAAGTGCAGGTGTTATATCAGGAGTAGGCTCAGTAACTGCTCAAAATATCAGAGACTTTTCTCCTTTTGTTATCTCAAGAGAAATTAGACCTTTACCTGTGCAATTGTTAAATTTTTCTGCTCAAGCTAAAAATAGTGTAGTTCTTTTAAGTTGGATAATTGCTCAGAATGTGAACAATGAATTTTACACTGTGGAACGCTCTGGTAATGGAGTTCAATTTGAGAAAATAGGAACTATAAAATCTGAAAATAGAGATAATTATCAATGGACTGATAAAAAACCTTTAGAAGGCATATCCTACTATCGTTTAAAACGTCAGGATGATAAAGGTAATATAGAATATTCTCAAATAGAAGCTGTCAATTTCTTAACTACTATAAAAGAGGGCTTGAGTATCATTCCTAATCCAAGTAATGGAGAAAATGTATTAGTTATATTACAAACACAAGTTAAAGAAAAAGGTATCATCAATATTACAGACGCTTTAGGTAGAAATATATTGCAGGAAATGATAGATACAGATAATAATGGTAGAGGTGATAAACAAATAAGACTTGGTTTAGCAAAAGGTATCTATATTGTGCAAGTTATTACAGAAACTAAACTGTATCAGGATAAAATTGTAGTAAAATAAAAAAAGGGCTTAAAGCCCTTTTTTTATACACTTAATAATTGATTTTCTTGATTTTGAAGAGATTGGACACTTGCTTTTAGTATATCAAAAGCTACTTCTGCCATAACATTCCCTTTATCATCTAGTGTTGGGTTTATTTCTACCATCTCCCAAGCACAAACACGTTCATCAGCAACAAGCAAAGCATTAAGTTCCTGAGTCTCTGCAATGGTAAAACCATCTTCTACTGGAGTTCCAGTTCCTACAGAAATAGAAGAGTCCATACTATCCACATCAAAAGATATATATAGTAAATCGCAATGAGCAAGCTTTTCATCTAAAATTTCTCGTACAATAGTTTGTACACCTCTATTTCTTACTTCTTCAACAGTATAGTTTTTTATATCATTTTTCTCTATAAAATAATCTTCTTGAATTTCAGTATCTCTTACACCTATAAAAACCAAATCTGATACCTCAAATTTTGCTCCTTTGATACCTATATTCTTGATTTCTTCCCAATAAAAACGAGTTTTTTCATCAATTTCATTAATCTGAGCATCTAAATTATCTTCAGCCAATGCCATTGCAAGAGGCATTCCATGCATATTTCCAGAAGGTGAGGTATAAGGTGAATGTAAGTCAGCATGTGCATCTATCCAGATTACTCCTAATTTTTTGTATGGGAAAGCCTTTTTAATACCTGCGATAGTACCTGCTGCTGTAGAATGGTCTCCTGCTAATATAACAGGGAAATTATCTTGAATGAGAGTTTGCCAAACTTCTGTACAAACATTTTGTTGTACTTGTAATAAATAATTAACTCGTTTGGCATGTGGATAAGGGGTATTTTCAAATAAACTTTCGTTATAAACTTTTACTTCTTTGTGAGGAAAGAGGCTAAAAAAGGAATTTCCTTTATTAAATCCTACAATTTTTAGAGCATCAACACCTAAACTAGCTCCTCGTGTACCTGCCCCAATTTCCGATTTTACTTCTAACAATCTTACACATCTCATAAAAATAAATTTTCGTGGAACATAGCTTGATAAGTAATATTAAAGTATGTGTTTTTAATATTTGTACCTTACCAAGAAAAATTTGTTTTTTAGCAAGATGCCATTTTTTTTCCTCATGACAAAATTTTATGCTAATTTATTGAAAAAAAGTAAAAAAAATCTCTAATTTCGCTTCAAAATTTATAGCCTTCCTTATTGCCAATGAAAAGCTACATTGATTTAGTTGAACAAACCTATGAATTCCCTACACCTGAATTCAAAGTAAAACATAATGAGTTGTCATTCAATGGAGTACCTCTGATGGATATCATCAAAGAATATGGTACACCTTTGAAGTTGACATACTTGCCAAAAATTACTGAGCATATTCAATATTGCAAAGAACTTTTTGCTAATGCTATCAAAAAGTTTAAATATGACGGTACTTATACTTACTGCTATTGTACAAAATCATCACATTTCAGTTTTGTATTAGAGGAGGCTCTTAAAAATGATATTCATATTGAAACCTCCTCTGCATTTGATTTGCCAATTGTCAAATCTTTATACAAAAAGAAAAAATTTACAAAAAAACAATACGTGATTTGTAATGGGTATAAAAGACCTTTATACACTCAATACATCAACGAAATGTTAAATGATGGGTTCAAAATAGTTCCTATTCTCGATAATTTAGAAGAAATAGACGCCTATCAGGTAACTAAAGCTGAAGAAGTTGAAGTAGGTATTCGTATTGCAGCTGATGAAGAACCCAATTTTGAATTTTATACATCTCGTTTGGGAGTAAGATATAGTGATATAATTCCTCTCTATAAAGAGAAAATCAGAGATAATCCAAAATTTAAACTTAAAATGCTTCATTTCTTCATTAATACTGGTATCAAAGATACTGCATATTATTGGAGTGAACTAAGCCGTTTTATGTATAAGTATTGTGAACTCAAAAAAGTCTGTCCAGACTTAGATACTGTTGATATTGGAGGAGGATTCCCTATTCAACTTTCTTTGAGTTTTGAATACAATTATAAATACATGGTAGAGCAAATTATTGAAAACATTCAGTGGATTTGCCAAAAAAATAACGTACCTGTTCCTAATTTATTTACAGAATTTGGTTCGTTTACAGTAGGTGAAAGTGGGGCTGCCATTTACTCCATAGTTGGTCGTAAATTGCAAAATGATAAAGAACTTTGGTATATGATTGATGGTTCGTTTATCACCCAATTACCTGATGCATGGGGTATCAATCAGAAATTTATTTTATTGCCTATCAATAACTGGGATAAACCTTATCAAAAAATTCATTTGGGAGGTCTTACATGTGATAGTTTAGATTATTATAGTACAGAAGCTAACATGTCAGAGGTGTTTTTACCTATTGCCGAGAATGATGATGTACAATATTTAGGATTTTTCCATACAGGAGCATACCAAGAATCTGTAGGAGGTTATGGAGGAATACAACATTGCTTGGTGCCTGCTCCTAAACATATTATTATTAATAGAGATAAAAAAGGAAATATTAGTACACAATTATTTGCTCCTGAACAAGATAGTGAATCAATGCTAAAACTCTTGGGGTATAAATAATAATTGAATTCTTTATTTCTCATGTATAATTTGATTGCTTGCCAAACGCAAGCAATCTTTTTGCATAATAAAGCGAAATTACTTATAAAAAAATTGAATAATTATGAGAGGTTTATTATTATTGTATAATTTTCATTAAAAAAATATTTCAATGAAATCTGGAACTTATAAAGTCTTTGCAATAATCAGTACGGTTCTTTTTATACTTATATCAGCAAAAGTTGGCTATGATTTTTATAATTTGGATGAAATAATTGTAAGAGAAGTGGAAATTGTAGAGGTTAGTAAGAAAAAGAATTTGACAAGTATTATATTGAGGTTAGCTATTTTTGGGGGAATTGCATTTTTCTCTGGTATTCTGGCAATATTGCTTACAAATATTGCAAATTCAGGATCTAAATATGCGGATAATATCAATGCATATGACCCAACTATTGATTCTGATAAAGATTTGGTAAACGAAATAAATAATCTTAAAAATACAAAAAGCTCTTTGGGCTTGTCAGCGTTAGGAGAAATCAATAAAGTATTAAACTCTTATTCTGGAGAAGAAAGATTAGAAAAGATTTTAAGTGTAATTTGTAAAAACTTGGATGCCTGTCAAGGGGCTATTTATGCACTTAAAAAAGAAGGAAGAAAAAATTTATATGTATTTCAGACAGGATATGCTTATTATATCCCTGAAAGCCAAATAATGCAGTATGAGTTAGGAGAAGGTTTGATAGGACAAGTTGCGAAAGATGGTACTGCAATGCTTTTAAAATCAGTACCAGAAGGATATATGCAAGTCATCTCTGGCTTGGGACAAGCATCTCCCAAAAGTTTATTGATAGTGCCGATTCATTCTAAAGATGGAAATGAAATTATAGGTGTTTTTGAAGTAGCGTCCTTTGTTAATTTTACAGAATTACAAAAAAACTATGTTCAAGAAGTTTCAGCGTTATTATCAGAAAAAATAACGGATAGTTTGGTTGCAACAGTATAAACGAGTTAGGTATTCATTTTAAAGCCCTGTTGGGAATAGTTATGTTTGGCTTATTTTCAAAACTTAAAATTGGTGCTAAAATCTCTGCTATCTTATTGATAGTGGTATTAGTGGCAGTATTAGCTGAAAGTTTCTTTGCGTACCAGCAAAGTAAAAATACCATTGAGAATGATAAACTACAATCTCTCAATCGTATTGCAGATACAGAAGTAAAAAAATTACAGGCTTTTATTAATGAAATTAACGCTGCTGTACAAATTGGTCAGGATTTGAAGCCTATCAGAGATTTTCTCAAAGGTACTACAAGTGGAGGAAATACTAAAAGTAATGAAGTAATACCTATTGATTTTAGTGGGGATGATTTACAATTAGATTTGGACACCATTCCCAAACAAAAAACAGATAAAAAAACTAATGATACTTTAATTCAAACAAAACCTGAACAATCTACAACCTTTGATGCAGAACTGTATAATGCTGTTACTACCATCCAGTTTGTTTACAAACTTAATAATGTTTATATTTTAGATAAAGATAGAAAAGTAAAATACATATCTAAAGATACACCAGAGCAAGTTGTAGGAGAAGAATTTAAACTCCCAGCGATTGATCCTTCTGTTGTAGTTAAAGGTAGAGATACCACCTATTTTAGTAAAGTTATACTACAACAATTAGGAAAAGAGAAGAAAATAGTATTCTTGGTTTCAGCTCCTATTAAAGAAAAAGATGAAGTAAGTAAAGAGATTTTAGGACAAATTATCTATGAAGTAGATATGGCAAGAGTTGAACAACTCATTGCAGATAAAGCAGGTTTAGGAAGTACAGGACAAGTATGGCTTTTACAAGATCAAGAAAAAAGATTTGTCTATTTAAACTCTTTTACAAATAAAAAACAAAAAATATCACCACTTGATAATGCAGGTAATAAAGAAGACCCAAGTACGCCACAAATCATATTAAGAGCTCTCAAAAAAGAACAAAAGCATAACGAAGCCATTGATGAGAACGACTATTTGGCGGTCTCTCGATTTATACCAGGAGTTGAATGGGGAATTGTTATAAAAAATGATAAATCTGAAATTTATGCACCTGCTCAAGCTCTTCTAAATCGTTTTTTGGTAGCAGGACTTTTGGTGATTATAACATCTTTAATCATAGGTATCCTATTCTCACAACTTCTTACAAGACCCTTGGGAATTCTACAAAAAACAATTGACTCATTGGGTAGAGGAGAACTTCCTCCTGTTTTGACATCAGAGTCTCAAGACGAAATAGGTGACATGACCAACCGTATCAATAGTTTGGTAGAAAACTTGAATAAAACTGCAAATTTTGCTCAAAATATTGGTAATCAGCGTTTTGATACAGAATTTACACCTGTCAGTAAAAATGATATTCTTGGAAACGCTTTGATAAACGCTCGTGATAGTTTGGTTGCCTCAGCAGAAGCAAACAGCAAAGAAAACTGGGTTGTGAGCCGACTTGCCGAAGTAGGTGATATCTTGCGTTCTACCAACCAATTGAATGAGTTGGCGGATCAGGTATTGGCTTACGTTGTAAAAGAATCAGGGGCTATACAAGGAGCTTTTTATGTAATGAAAAAAGATGAGTCAACAAATTCTGACTTCCTTGAAATGATAGCAAGTTATGCTTATAATAAAAAGAAATACTTAAATGCTAAATTCAAGTTTTATAAGAATAAATATGCAGAAGGCTTGGTAGGACAGGCTGCTATTGAGCAGGATATTATTCAAAGAACAGAAATCCCTGATGAGTATGTTACAATATCTTCAGGTTTACTGGGAGATAAAAAACCAAAATGTCTATTAATTACACCACTTATTACTAACGATACAGAAGTTTATGGTGTTATCGAATTGGCAGCTTTTGAAGAATTTGGTGACAGAGAAGTAGCATTTATTAAACGTATTAGTGAAATCACAGCTCGAACTATCTTTAACATTAATGTGAACGAAAATACTCGTAAGCTTTTGGAAGAACAACAGAAACTATCCCAAGAGTTACAAGCAAACGAAGGTATTTTGCGTAAAAATGCTGAAGAGCTGGAAAATAAAAACTTAGAAATTCAGAAAACCAATGAAGAACTAGAAAGGCAATATCTGAACGTACAAAATGAACAGCGTAAAATTCAAGCTCTTTTAGAAAATGCATCTGAGGTAATCACAATCTATAACTCTGATGGTAAAATTCGATTCATTTCTCCATCTGTAACTAAAATCTTAGGTTATGAACCTGAAGAACTCATTGGAACAACAGATTTAGAGCATATTGAAGGACAAGGAAAAGAGTTATTTCAGAAAATGTTTGAAGACTTACTTCAATTCCCAGATGAAAAAACAACTCCTATACAGTTCTCTTATAGAACACAAGATGGAGATAGTATCTGGCTAGAAGCAACGGGTACCAACCTATTAAATGACCCAGCAATTGAAGGAATTGTGATTAATACACGAGATATTACAGAAAGACGTAGAGCTGAAAGAGAAGAAAGAATGCGTGGTCAGATGCAAGCTTTATCCGAAAATTCTGCTGATTTGATTCTTCGTATGAATCGTGAAGGTCTAGTTTACTATATCAACCCAACCATTGAAAGTTTAACAGGACATAACCCTCATAAATTTTTACAAAAGAGTATTGATGCAGAACTTGTTCCTCAAAGTGTGCTAAATAAATGGTTTAAACTAGTAGAAAAATCTTTCCGTTTAGGTGAAAAATCAAGTGATGTTGTGGAATTTGAAACCATTGAAGGTAAAAAAATAATGAGTGTGAACGCTATTCCTGAACGAAACGAAGATGGTGGAACGGAAACCTTCCTGCTTGTATCTCACGATATTACAGATAGAGAAGCAGATAAAGAGAGAATTGCTGTTGCAAATAAAAAGATTACAGACTCTATTAATTATGCCAAACGTATTCAAGGTTCGATTCTGCCTGACAGTACTTGGATGCAAGCTGTATTCCCTGATTCATTCGTAATGTTTAAACCTAAAGATATTGTAAGTGGAGACTTCCCATGGATGTTACGTACTGAAAAACACGTTTATATTGCAGTTGTAGACTGTACAGGGCATGGTGTACCAGGGGCTTTAATTTCATTGATTGGTTACTTTTTGTTGAGCAATATATTTAGTACAGAACAAAACTTGAATTTAACACCTGGAGAAGTTCTTGATTTACTAGATGAAGCTGTTGTAAGAACTCTTAGACAAACAGAAGAAGATAGTGTGAGTAAAGATGGTATGGACGTTTCATTATGTAAGATAGATATTCCTAATCAGATTCTTGAATATGCAGGTGCTCACAGACCTTTGTATTATGTTGATATCCATAAGCCTGAAAGTGAAGAACTTTTAGATGAAATAAAAGGAGATAAAATGCCAGTGGGTGGTGGACAATATAAAAATAGAGGAGCATTTGCTACACATAGAAAAGAGTATAAACAAGGTGATATGGTATTAATGTTCTCTGATGGTTTGCCTGATCAATTTGGAGGTCCTGATAATAGAAAATTCTCCCCAAAACGAATTCGTGATATTCTCAAAAATAATGTAAAACTTCCTATGATGGGGATCAATGATGCAATCGAGAATGAATTAAAAGTTTGGATGAAGTTTGATGGTAGAGATTATGTAATTAAACAAACAGATGATATATTGGTAATTGGTATTAGATTTTAAGCAATATTTTAAGCAAAATTTTTTGTTTTGTGAAAAATAAGTATCTTACAGCAAAAAAAAAATATTAAATTTGAGTCGTCATTCCTAAAAAGTCAAGAATATATGAAATATGTTTATGATCTGCACAAAACAATGATTGCCAATAACCTGATTATTGTTTATGAAGGTGAATTTACTCAGGAAATCACTAAATCGGTTTTGGCAATGGCAGAGCGAAATATGGACGCTATTGGGGAATCTGCCAACGTGAAAAGGAAAGTTTTTAACGTAATGGTAGAATGTCTCCAAAATATAGTAAAACATGCAGAAGATCTCAACGAGAAAGATGATGATGGATTGAAAAATAATGCTATTTTCATGTTGGGCAAGCAAATCAATGAGTATATCGTTACCTCTGGAAATCCCGTACGTAATAATACTGTTGCTAAAATCCAGTCTAAAATAGAGCAAATTAATGCTTTAGATAAAGACGGACTCAAAGACCTTTATAAAGAAATTATCAAAAATACTGAGATTTCAGATAAAGGTGGTGCTGGATTAGGTTTTGTAGATATGGCAAGAAAATCAGGTGAAAAACTGGGTTTTAGCTTTGAGCCAATCAACGATGAATTTTCATTTTTTGCTTTAAGGGTTACAGTCCCAAGAGATAACTAAAAAACGGTTAAAGTCATAGTAAAAATTTATAGATGTTATGGAAATTATTAATTTAGAAGGGCAAGAGGATACACCCAAAGTTGTTTTAGATAAAGATAATGGCATTTTTGAAATATCAGGACGTTCACTTCCCGAAGATGTATCAACATTTTATTCTCCAGTACTCAATTGGTTGGATAAATATGCTGCTGCTCCTAATCCTGAAACTTCTTTCACTTTCAAACTCGAATACTTCAATACAGCTTCTTCTAAACTTATTTTAGATATTCTTTCTAAATTAGAAGGAGTCAGTAATGCCAAAGTTTTATGGTATTATCACGAAGATGATGAAGATATGGAAGAGGCAGGGAAAGAATTTTCTGATATCGTAGATGGCGTTCCTTTCGATTTTAAAACATATTAATTGATTATAATTCAAATATTAACACTTTATACACTTAAATTTATTTAGTCTGCTAAGCTATGAGTGAAGAAGTCTTAGATGCTCTAACCAAAGTTTTTGCCATCACTACTTTGCAAGATGGAGGCACATCATCTAAAGAGCAAAGTTTTGTGGAAGAGTATTTCCAAGAGGTACTCGCTCAAGATGCTATTGCAGGATATATTGCAAAGTATAAAGAATATTATGAAAAACTTTGGGCGGATTTTGGTGTAAGAGTCGCTGAAAATGAAAAAGAAATTCAGCCTGGAGAAGAGGAAGGTGCTCCTAAAAAAATTACAGACGAAGAAAGAGCATTCCAAAAATTTTCTGTAAAACTAGGAGGTCTGTTTCGTAAAGAAATTGCTCCTGAAAAAGAAAGTAAGCTCGTTCTTAGTCAAAAAATATTGATTTTGGTACGTATGCTGGAGCTTTTAGCCTCTGACAATCGTATAACCAAAAGAAGATTAGAAGTAGTTGAAACCTCAGCTGAGTATCTTGTCAAAGACAAAAAACTCTATAAAGCTACTAGTGACTTTGTATTCAAATCTGCACATGAGCTTGTAGGTCAAGAAAATATCCTGACTGTAAGCTCAGTTTATATTCCTCGTACAGATACCATTAAGCACATTCAAGTTGAGCGTTTGGATGGAGAAATGATATTTCTTCAACTTCCAGATGCTAATATGTATTTCGTGAAATATACAGGTAACGAAAACATTAAGCTCAACGATTTCTTAATGAAGCCCAATAAAATTTATCAGTTTACATCTGGTAGTATCATCAGAACTCAAGCTGGTAATGCATTTTATTTCAGTGATATTATCGCAAATTTCACTTCGGGGCAACAAAGACAAAAACTTTCCTTCAATGCTGTTGATATTGAGTATAAGTTTAAAAATGGAAACTTAGGCTTACGTGGTGTAACAGTTGCAGAAGGTGCTGGTAATCTCATAGGTATTATGGGAGCTAGTGGTGCTGGAAAAACAACACTTTTGAATGTACTTGCTGGACTAGAAAAGCCATCTAGAGGACAAGTACTTCTAAATGGAATAGATATACATAGTGGAACTGGTGAAGCTCAAGGTGTAATAGGGTATGTTGCTCAAGATGACCTTCTTATAGAAGAACTATCAGTATATCAAAACCTGTATTACAATACAAAACTTTGTTTTAAGAGCTTTTCCGAACAGGTATTGGACGAAAGAGTTATGAAAACTCTTGAAGATTTGGGTTTAGCTCACATCAAAGATTTGAAGGTTGGTAATGTTTTAAATAAAACTATCAGTGGTGGGCAAAGAAAAAGATTAAATATTGCCTTAGAACTTATTCGTGAACCTGCTGTGATGTTTTTGGATGAGCCTACTTCAGGTTTATCATCCAAAGACTCAGAAAACGTATTAGACTTACTAAAAGAGCTTTCAGCAAAAGGAAAGTTAATATTTGTGGTGATTCACCAACCATCATCTGATATATTCAAGATGTTTAATAAACTAATTATCTTGGATACAGGTGGTTATCAGGCATTTTATGGGAATCCTGTGGATGCTGTAATGTACTTTAAAAAGCAGGATAACCAACTTAAAGCGGATGAAGGACAATGCCCAAGCTGTGGTAATGTAAACCCAGAACAAATTTTTGATATTATTGAGGCTCGTACCATTGATGAGCATGGTAAATACACAAATCAACGTAAGAAAACACCCATTCAATGGAATGAGCTTTTTAATAAAAACTTTAGTGATAAAGTTCGACCTGTTGAAGAACAAAAAGAAAAGCCACCCAAAGCATTAGACTTACCAAATTGGATTAAACAGACTGTTATCTTTACAGTTAGAGATTTTCTGGCTAAAGCAGGAAACAGACAATATGTGGCAATCAATTTGTTGGAAGCCCCACTCTTAGCATTTCTTCTTGCGTTTATTATTCGTTTTGAGAATGACCCTCTTACAAGAGGTTACACTTATCGTTACAATGATAATATGCCTGCATATATTCTGATATGTGTGTTGGTTGCATTGTTTATGGGACTTACAGTCAGTGCAGAAGAAATTATAAAAGATAGGAAAATTCAAAGACGAGAATCTTTCTTAAATCTGAGTAGGCATAGTTATTTGTTTTCTAAGCTTATCATTCTATTTACTCTTTCTGCTATTCAAACACTTAGCTTTGTTATAATAGGAAATGCGATACTGGAAATCAAGGCTATGAACATGATGTATTGGTTTGTGTTATTTACAGTCTCATGCTTTGCTAACATTCTGGGTTTAAATATTTCTGCTACATTCAATTCAGTTGTAACTATTTATATCACAATACCTTTATTGCTAATTCCTCAGATGATTCTGAGTGGTGTCATCTTTAATTTTGATAAGCTAAATCAATTGGTAAGTGATAGAGGACAAGTGCCTATTTTAGCAGATTTGATGGTATCCCGGTGGGGATTTGAAGCCATTGCTGTAGAACAATACAAAAATAATTTATATCAGAAACCTTATTTTGAGTATGAAAAAGAAGAAAGTATAGCAGATTATCGCAGAAATTTTTGGGTAGATGCTATGCGAAATACACTTACTAAGACAAATAATATACTCAACAATCAGTCTGATTCTGCAAAAAGAATTGTAAAAAGCAATTTAGAGTTATTATCAAATGAAGTAAGAAGAGAAAGGCTCATTGATGCACAAACTGCTTATTCAAAATCAAATAGACCTAAGTTATATCAGTATGCAAATATTGCTGCTGACTTGACTCCTGGTAGATATACTCCAGAAATAGGAGAGAAACTCAAAGGATATTTAGATTCTGTAAGTAATTATTATAGAGATAGATTTACTTTTGCTAACAAATTGAAAAATAGTGATCAAGAATATAAAGAGCAAACAGTAAAAGGTTATAGATTAGATGTTTATAAAAATAAATACTTTAATGAAAGTCTCTCTGATCTTGTAAGAAATGCTAATATTCGTGATAAGGTTTTAGAATATAGAGGAGGATTTTTACAACAAATAGACCCAATATTCCAAGATCCATTATTGCCTGCCAATGCGTTGGACTACAGAACACAATTTTTGGCTCCCAATAAACATTTATTTGGAATGCGTTTTGGAACGTATTACTTTAATATTACAGTGATGTGGGTAATGTCTATTATACTATATTTTACCTTATATTATGAAACTTTTAAAAAGGCATTTAATATTTCTTTAACTTCTTTATTGCCAAAGAAAAATAATAAATCAAAGGTAAAAAAATGAAAAATATATTATAATTTTATTACATTTGTCTAAAGAAAAATTCACAAGTCGTTTATAAAAATATATTGGTTATGAAAAAAATACTTGCTACAGCAATTTTAAGTTTTTCTTTATATGCATGTGGAGGAGATGCGGATGTATCTGATGTAAAACAAAGTGATAGTACATCTAAAAACCAATCTTCTAAAGCTGCAATTTCTCCTGAAGTTATTAAAAGTTTTGTAGATAAAATACCAAGCCCAATGGTTATTTCATCCCTTATCAAAGAAATGGGCGTAGAATATGATCAGGGTTTGTTAAATTCAATAGACAATGAATCTAAATATAATAATGATTATCGCAGAGCTTTAAACTTAGGTATTTATAGTACAGACTTAGGATATGCAAATATCTATGAAAAAACACAAGATGCAACGAATTTGCTTGTAGGAGTGAAGGATATGGCAGATGCTCTTGCTATTGGTCAATACTTTGAATTTGAAAAAATAAAAGAACTTGCTAAAAGTAGCGATAAATTAGATGAACTTTTACGTGTAACAGAAGAAAACCTTCAGGAAGTAAATAACCGTTTACAATCTAATAACAGAAGTGATATGACGGTGTTGATTATTACAGGAGGTTGGGTAGAAGTAATGTATTTGGCGTGTAATGTGGCTAAGAAGAAACGTAATAAAGATCTAGAAACTACTATTGCAGACCAAAAGGTGGTATTGAAACAATTAGTAGAGTTATTGAACTATTACGATTCAACACCTAAAATGAAAGCTCTACATGATGAGTTAGTTGAGTTAGAAAAAATGTTTGGTGAAATTAAGATTACACTTGTAAAAGGAGAAGATAAAACTGAAGCAAAAAGCGAAACAATGGTAGTAGAACAAGGAGATAGAGAAGAAGCTGAAATGACACAAGAAAACCTTGATAAAATTACTACTAAGATTTCTGCAATCAGAAATAAAATTGTAAATTAAATAAATCTAATTGAAATATATTATCATAGTGCTACTTCTGTTGGTATATTTTACAAAAGGAGTAGCACAAAGTACAATTTACCCAAGTATTTCCTCAGAAGTATTAGATTCTTTTGCTGATAAAGCACCCAATCCAGCAGAAATGAGTTTAGCCTTCAAAAAAAAGTATAATAAAAAAATAGTATATTTAGGAAAGAAAGATTTTGAAAAAAGTGAAATTTATAAAGTTGCAAATATAGGGAGATATTGTGCTATTTTAATGTATATTGTTATACATCAAAAAAACAAAGAACTATTAAACTGTTTAGTAAGAATAAAGGAACTATCAGATAATATATATGTAGGACAATACTTTGAATATCAACAAATAAGAGCAAAATTAGAAAATAAAAATGGGGTGGATTCTATCTCAATATTAGCTAAACTAAATTTACAAGAAGTTAATAACAGATGGAGTCAGAATAATAAAAATGAATTAATACCTATATTGATTCTTGGAGTATGGTTAGAAACAACATATATCATACTAGATGAGATAGAAAAAAAATCATTAGTACGGTTTCTTGTTACTCAAAAAAATACTCTAGAACAATTAATAGAATTATTAAATTATTACGATCAAGTACCTGATATAAAGCTTTTTATAAAGCAACTCGAAGATATACATAAAACATTAGAAGAATCAGATTTAGAAAATTCTACAATTTTACGAACTAAGAGTTTTCAAAAAATTTCAAACAAAATTTCTGTAATCAGAAATAAAATTATAAACTAAAAAAGTTTCTAATTCAAATATAAAAAGGGTTTATGAAGCATAATAAGATATTTTTAATGCTTTTTGGTTTGGGAATGAGTTATGGAATAATGGCTCAAAAACCCACAAATAACAATAAAACTACTCCCAATAATACCAAAGTAAACACTAACACTACTACAGAATGTAATGCAAGTGTGCAACTAAACAAATGTGTAGAAGCTTTGAAACCTATGGGATATAAGTTTTTGAAAAGTTATAAATTGGAGGGGAAATCATCTAAGCCATTAGAATATGAATATACTTTGAGTAAAGGGACAACATATTTGATTTCAATGACAAATGCAGATCCTTCAACTAAATTGAAAGTAGCTCTTTATGATAATGATGGGAAAATGATAGCTTCAAGCTATAATACTGATATAAAAAAGTATTTTCCTTCTGTACAAATGACAGTACAGCGAACAGGAATCTATAAGCTGAAATTTTCTCATGAAAGCTCCAAAGATTATTGTGCTGCAAGTGTATTGGGCTTTAAAAGATAATCCTTAAATTTAAACTTTATATCTATTTATTATGAAAAAAATTATTATTTCTACATTAGTGACTACAATGCTTTTTGGATGTACAGACCCAAAAGGTAAAACTGATGGAGAAAATAAGCAAACAGAAGTTAAGCAAGAGACTGAAAAAAAAGACTTTAAAGTAAATTTTGAAGATCTTAATTCAATGCCTAATCCCATTGAAATGGTCGACTTAATCAAGAGTACAGGTGTTGAATATGATAATACAATCTTAAATAAACCTGCTAATACCGAAAAATACAATGCAGAGCATAAAATGGCTCTAAATGTGGGGGTCTATAGTGTTGATTTAGGATATGCAAACTTACATAATAAAGCTCAGGATGCGATTAATTACTTAGATGCAACTAAAAAAATGACTGATGGATTAAAAGTGTCTCAACATTTTAATTTTGAAGAAATTAAGAAAATTATACAAGAAAATAACGATCTGAATAAGCTCCTTGCTGTAACACTTGAAGGCTTAGAGAAAATGAAACAAGGACTAGAAGACGAAAAAAGGTCTGAAAGTGTAACACTAGTTGTAATAGGTGGATGGATTGAGTCTATTTATATAGCAGCTCAAGTTGCTGAAAAAACTGAAAAGCAAGAATTAAAAGATAAAATTGCAGACCAAAAAGCTGTAATAACCTTATTAATCAAAATGATTGAACCTAATAAGTCCTCTTCTAAGCATATAGAAGAACTTTATGCAGATTTGAAAAAAATAGAAGATGCTTATAAGAATATCAGTGTAGATGCGAAAACAACTAAAGAAGATTTCGCAAAGCTCAATCAGACTATTAAAGATGTTCGTAATAAGGTTGTTAGTTAAAAATGTATTGTATCAGAAAAAAATTAAAGAAGATGAAAAAAATTGTTATTCTCAGCGTATTTTTGATGACTATTGCATCATTCGCTCAAGCTCAATGCGATGTAACAGAATTCACAAATAAGTGTGCAGATCGTTTGAAGCCACTAGGTTTTAAGTATCTCAAGAGTTATAAACTTGATTTCTTAAATGGGAGCAAAAAACAAATTATGTATTCTTATGTGTTTAGTAATGGTACAAACTACATTGTTACATTAGCTAACAATCAAAAAGATAATAAAGGTCTTTATGTTACTCTATTGGATTCTGAAAAGAAACCCGTAGCCAGCAGTTATGTAGAAAAAGATAAGAAATACCTTTCTGCAATTAGTATTAAATGCTCACGTACAGGTATTTATTACTTAGCTTACGAAGTAAAAGAAGGAAAAGAATATTGCGGGTCAAGCGTAATAGGCTTTAAGAGATAAAATAAAAGGAAGAGCAATCTTCCTTTTATTTTTTTATAGGGTATAGTATAGGCTTACTTGGGCAAGCATCAGCTTCCAGACTAATAATTTGTAAATTAAGTAAGTAAATACCATCCTTAATCGTATCATCTACATAAATCAGTTCTGTAATAGTGGCACCAGTACGTGTATGTGCAGGATATTGCCAGAAAGCTTTATGCATCAAAAGTTTGCCACCATCTACTTCTCTATCCACCGAAGGCAAATCTACCAATAGATGCTTAATATTCATCTTCGCTAATTCTTCGCCAATTTTGTAATCTAAATAAGGTGGGTTTGTTTCATTATAATTTCGGGTTTTCTTATTTGGGTTATTGGGTAATGTTCTGATTATCAGTGATTCTAATGGTGTATTTTCAGGAATATGCGTAACAATATCTTCCCAAAAAATAATAAAATCACCTTTTTGTTCTTTGGGTTGTATAGTGACTAAAAAAGCTAAAGCAAAAAAGTCCTTTAAACTCTGATGAATGGTTGCCCCATCTGATGAAATATGTCCGTAACATTCTGTATGAGTGCCATTACCATGTGGTGTAAGTGTAATTTGCTGATAGTTACAACTCCCCCCTAATGCTACACTTCCAACAAAACTACCCGAACGAATGGTCTCAAAAGTAGGGTTTTTAGCATAATAACAATTAGGATTATCAAGCCCTTCTTTGATTGGAATAGAAATATCGAGAGGTACTTGTAAATCAAAAGTATAATTCTGATTATTATATTGATAAATTGCTGTAAGCATAAGTTTTTATTTTAAAAAAATAAATGAAGCTCAAATATAGTCTAAAAATGGAAAATGATAAAAATACTATTTTAGAAGCTTTTGTTAAAACATTTATACAAAAGCATAAAGCTGAAAGAGCTTTATGGGAACTTACACATCCATTAAAAAGGAATAATTTTACTAATAAACTGAATCATGGATGGGAAAATATATTTAGAATGCAGCACCTATTGCAAGTGCCTAGAGAACAAGACGATGAAAAATCAATACAGAAATTATTAGGCTTTAAAAATACAGAAATTTGCTATGTGATTTCTAATTATGGCGATTATGATGATGGTTTCTTTGAGTTTGAAGAAGCATTCACAGATTTGTATTGGAGAGGGTTTGCTTCTGTGATTATGAATATTTCTGCTACAAAGTTTTTTCTTAAAACAGAACAAGTTCAAGGAGCTCCACCTAAGTTTATAGGAAAAGCTCCAAATAATTTTTAGTTTTTTCGTTCAAATTTATTATTTCTAATCAAAATAGTTTTTTTCTCGATTCTTTTATTCTCACTTTACCATCACCTCATATATCAGAAATATAAAATTTTTAAATATCAGTCAATTCATAAATTAAATCTATGAAAACATAAAGCGTAACATTTGTTACGCTTTATGTTTTATTCCCAAATAACCCTGTCTTTATTGCTGACAGATTTTTCGAGTAGCTTAACATATCTATCTTCTAATACATTTCGTTTAATTTTCAGAGTAGGGGTTAAAATACCATTATCGACAGTCCAAGCATCTTTCGTAATGATAATCTTATCAATTTTTGCATAGTTGGCAAGCCCAGCATTCACTTCCTTGCAAATTTCATTAAGACTTGCATTAACCTCTGCTTTAGAAGCTTTTAATCCAAGCTCAGATAGTACAACCAAAGCAACGGGTTGGTCTAGTGTACGTCCTGTTACACAAATTTGCTCAATAAAGCTATTGGTTGCAAAACCCCACTCAATAGGAGCTGGAACAATAAACTCTCCTTTGGTTGTTTTAAAAGTATCTTTTACACGTCCAGTTATTTTTAAAAAACCTTGACTGTCAAGCTCTCCCATATCACCAGTGTGTAACCATCCCTCAGAATCTAATACTTCAGCAGTTTTTTGAGGGTCTTTGTAATAACCCAACATAATCCAAGGAGAACGCATTTGTACTTCGCCATTGTCTGGGTCTATGCGTACTTCTACACCAGGGAAAGGTTGTCCGACTGTACCTATTTTAATGTTATGTTCTCGCATAATGCTACCTGCTGCATGGTTTTCTGTCATTCCATATACTTCTTGTATTCGGATACCCAGTTTATGAAACCAACTCAACATAGAAGCAGGCATAGGAGCTGCACCAGTTACGACCAAACGCCCCTGCGATAAACCTAAACCTTCTTTTATTTTTTTCTTTACAATTCCAGAAATAATAGGTAGGCTAAGTAGTAAATTGAGTTTTTTCTGAGGCATTTTAGCAAGAATACCCATCTGGAATTTTGTCCAGATACGAGGGACAGCCAAAAAGTGTGTAGGTTGAGTGTCTTTTAAATTTTGAGCAAAAGTATCTAAAGATTCAACGAAAGAAACTGTCCCACCACACTGTATGCTAAATGTTTCAACTATACAACGCTCTGCAATGTGTGAAAGAGGAAGATAAGAAAAAAACTTATTATCAGAGTGATTGAGTTGCATAAACTCCAGATTGACCTCTGTTGCCATTGCTGTAGCAAGATATGTCAGCATAGCACCTTTAGGCATTCCTGTAGTACCAGAAGTATAGATAATTGTAAAAATATCATCAATGTTAGGCTTAATATTTTCTTGTAGTGGGGCTACATTATCCAATACAATTTCCCATTGAGGAAGTTCTTTTGCAGGACTATCTGGTAATGCTAAAGTCTTGACAGATGAGGGTATGCCATCCTTCATATTTTTCCAGTCATCTAACTTCCCAACCAAAAGCAGTTTACAATCACTATGTGTCAATACCTGATTGAGTTGTTCTGCATTGAGTGTGGGAAAAAAAGGTACAGAAACGCAATCTGCCATCATGATTGCCAAGTCGCTAATGATCCAAAAACTATGATTCTTAGAAACTAAGCCAATATGTGTTCTTGGAGGAAAATTCTCACGAATCCATGTTGCCAGTTTTCTTGCTTGTATTCCTACTTCTGCAAATGTATATTCCTTCCATGTTTTTCCATAGGGTTGTCTCAAAAATACATTATTAGGAGTTGTTTTTTCCCAATGATAAAATTTTTCTATCATCGTTTTTAGAGATGATTTCTCTGGAAATTTTGTAGGAAATGAAAAAAAATTGTATTGTTTTTGGGTTGAACTAAGTGTAACAGACATAGCAGTGATGATTTTGAATAAGCAATATAATTAAAATACTATAATAAACTTAGAAAAATTCTAAACTGTTTTAGAAACATTGAAGATACTATATTTTCAGTTTTTATCAAACTTTTGAGCTATTTTTTATGTATATTGCGACAATTTTGAAGTGAGTAGTTATTTTGAAAAGCAAAATGAAAACCTTCTGTGTCATATTAACATCTTTTATCTTTTCAAATATTTTTGGACAAAAGAATCTACATAAAAATATTTATATAGAAATTAAAAGAATAAATCATGTTTTTACATACGATAAAAATAATGAGAAAATAGATAAAATAAGCAACAAAACTAATCGACCTCATTTAATTCTATATCTTGATTCACTGGGAAATATAATCCAAAAAGTCGGCTATGGTAAGCATCACAATGCTGATTTAAAATTACTTGACTTTATAGAACAAAATGAATTTGAAAATGGTAAGATTATCAATACAATCAAATATATTACTGATTATAGAAAGAATATTAAAACTTATTATAGAACAAAATATTTCTATAATGATAACAAGCAGTTAATTAAAGAAAAACTGTTGTATTATGATAAAGATAGTCTTCTTATGCAATTTGACTATGAGTATGACTCAAGTAATAATAAAATAAAAACAATTTTGAATCCTACATATTATTATCAACGAACCTTTGATAAAGAATTTAAAATAAAATCATTACAACAAATCTATGATAATAAACTACGTTGGGAATATAAATATACATATACTGATACAACAAGGATTGGAGATTTTAAAGCTTATTACAATGATGGTCAAGATTATACAAAAAAAGAAATAAGGATATATAAAAATGGTAAATTGATAGAAGTTGAAGAGAAATATATAGATAAAGACGGGATTTCAAGTAAAACAGTTTTATATTATGATAAATTAGGGATTATAGTAAGGATAGATTATTTTGAAGCATACTCAACAAATAAGATATATAAGCTAAAGAGCTTTACTAAAATAAAAACTAAACTTTGCAAAAAACTAACAACTGAATTAATAAAAAAAATTAATAAAGTAATCTATGATGAGTAGAAATTTTTCTAAAAATTTCTACTTGGTAATAAAACTGAAAATATATAGTCAATGAAACCAGCTAAACCAACTACTCCTAAAGGAACTCGTGATTATACCCCTTCGATGATGCTTAAACGCAATTTTATTATTGGGCATATCAAAGAAGTTTTTGAAAAATATGGATTTATGCCACTCGAAACACCTGCAATGGAAAATCTTTCGGTGTTGATGGGTAAATATGGTGAAGAAGGTGATCAACTTTTGTATAAAATCCTGAATCAAGCAGATTTTTTGAGTAAAGTAGAAACTTCAGACATTGAAAAAGGCTCAAAACATTTGGCTTTAAAAATATCAGAAAAAGGTTTAAGATATGATTTGACAGTGCCTTTTGCTCGTTTTGTGGTGATGAACCAAAATGATTTGGCTTTTCCATTTAAACGCTACCAAATACAACCTGTTTGGCGTGGAGATGCTCCTCAAAAAGGACGTTACAGAGAGTTCTATCAGTGTGATGCTGATGTCGTAGGTACAGAATCGTTGATTTGTGAGGCAGAAATTATTTTAATGATGCATGAAGTTTTAGGCAATCGCCTGAAAATTAAAGATTATGCCATCAAGATGAATAATCGAAAAATACTTGCAGGAATAGCTGAAACCGTAGGAGCAGAAGGTAAAGAAGCTGAATTGTGTGTGGCAATTGATAAACTTGATAAAATTGGTAAAGAAAAAGTTCTAAATGAGCTAAAAGAAAGAGGTTTTACAGATACAAATTTAGAAAAACTATTACCAATATTCAATCTACCAGCCAACAACCAAGAAAAAATAGATTTCTTAGAGAAGTTTTTAGAAAACTCAACTATTGGTAAACAAGGTATAGAAGAGGTTAAGAAAGTTTTAAAATATTTGCAATCTTTCTCAAGCACTTTGACCTTTGAAGTAGAAATAGACATTACACTTGCCAGAGGGCTTTCGTATTATACAGGGGCTATTTTTGAAGTAAAAGTAAGAAACTCTGCTATTGGTAGTATTAGTGGTGGTGGGCGTTATGATAATCTGACTGGTACATTTGGTTTGGAAGGAGTGGCTGGCGTAGGGTTTTCTTTTGGATTGGATAGGATTTATGATGTAATGGAAGAACAAAGTTTATTTCCTAGTCAAACCCAAAGCACTACTAAAATAATGTTAAGTAATTTTGATAGTGAGGCAGAAGCATACACATTGCCTATTCTTAAAAAATTAAGAGATGAAGGTATCAAAGCTGAAATTTATCCACAAAGTTCTAAACTGGATAAACAGCTTAAATATGCAAACAAAAAACAGATTCCTTTTGTAGTTCTGATTGGCTCTGAAGAAATGAGTAGTGGCATATTTACCTTAAAAAATATGCAGGAGGGAACGCAACAAAAATTAAATATTGAAGAAATTATTAAACAATTGGCTATTTAATCATTATTAATAATGCAATTTAATAAAAACGCAGATGGGTTAATCCCTGCCATTATTCAGGATAATGCTACTCAAAAAGTATTGATGCTTGGATATATGAATGAAGAAGCTTTTGAAAAAACAAAAAAAGAGCAAGTTGTTACTTTTTACAGTAGAACCAAACAACGTCTTTGGACAAAAGGAGAGACATCAGGTAATTTCTTAAAAGTAAAAGATATCAAGATAGATTGTGATCAAGATACTTTGCTTATTAAAGTAGAACCAGTTGGGGTTGTTTGTCATACTGGAGCAGATACCTGTTTTGAGGAAGAAAATAAAGATAATTTGTTTTTTATTAATCACTTACGTCAGGTGATACAAGAACGTAAAAATCAGATTCCTGAGACATCATATACTGCATCTTTATTTGCGAAAGGCATCAATAAAATTGCTCAAAAAGTTGGTGAAGAAGCTGTGGAGCTAGTCATTGAAGCAAAAGATAACAACCAAGATTTATTTTTGGGTGAAGCTGCCGATTTATTATTCCATTATCTGGTACTTTTGGAGGCTAAAAATATATCTCTTAATCAGGTGATAGAAATTTTAGAAAAAAGACATAAGAAATAATAAGGTTTTATGGAATTAAAGGACGTTTTGCTCGCACCAGTTTTTACTGCCATATTGTATTTATGGGCATATCTGAGGCAGGCAAAACAGACCAATCCTCTTACAAAAAAATATTATTTCATGGCTTTGCATCTTCGTATGTTTGGTGCATTAGCTTTGGGATTAATATATCAGTTTTACTATGGAGGAGGTGATACATACAACTTTTTTCATGATAGTCAGATTATTTGGAATATCCTATTGGAGCAACCTGATATAGGCATACAAATACTTACAGATACACCTAATACAATCAATCCAGCCACACAGGCTTATACAAGGTATATATACTTTTATTCTGATAAAAGTACTATGATTGTAGTAAAAGCTTCTACTTTATTAGGAATGATTTCTTATCATACTTATTTAGCAAATGCTTTTTGTTTGGCTTTCTTTAGTTTTTCGGGAGTTTGGGCAATGTATAGAGCTTTTGTGGATATTTATCCAATGCTTTATAAACGTTTTGCTTTTGCTTGTTTTATGATGCCATCAGCATTTTTTTGGGGATCTGGTCTGATGAAGGATACGCTTATTATAGGGGCATTGGGTTGGGCTTTTCATAGCTTTTATTTTGCTATTTTTAAGAAAAAAAACTTATTAAAAAACATCCTCATTCTTATCGCTTCTTTATGGCTTATGCAGGCTGTAAAAATCTATATAGCTATGTGTTTCTTACCATCTGTAGCAGTATGGTTATTTTTACAATATAGATCCAATATGAAACAAGTTTTGGCAAGAGCTTTGATGCTACCTTTAGTTATACTGGTAGCATTGCCAATAGGTTTATATTCTGTGAGTAAATTAACAGAAGGGACTAAATTTTCATTTGAGGAAATTGGAGCTACCACCAAAACTAATACAGAATGGAATGCTATATCAGGAAATGCCTCTTATTCTTTAGGGGAGTATGATGGTACAGTTACAAGTGTCATTACAAAATTTCCAGCTGCTGTATTTGTATCTTTGTTTCAGCCATTTTTATGGCAAGCTCGAAATGTTGTGATGTTATTGGCTGCTATTCAGGCATCTTTTATTATTTTTCTTACCATTCAAACGTTTTTAAAATCAGGATTTAGCTTTTTTTCAATTATTATAAATCACCCATTTTTAGCATTCTGTCTTTGTTTTACACTGGTATTAGCTTTTGGTACAGGTGTTGGTAGTGGTAATTATGGTTCATTAGACCGATATAGAATACCCTTTTTACCTTTTTATATATCTATGATGTATACCGTTCAGTATTATGCAAAAAAGCCTAAGAAGTTTGCACGATTTGCCTGAACAGAATAATGCTCTACAATAGTTTTTCTGGCTTTTTTACCTAAATCGAGTCTTAGAGTAGCATCGGTTAATAAAATTTCTAGAGCATTCAGCCATTCTTGTTCTGTTTGAGCCAAAAAGCCATTTTGCTGGTCTTGGACAATTTCAGTATTCACACCTACTGGCGATATGACAGGTACAACACCCATAGCCATGTATTGCAAAGCTTTAAATCCACATTTGCCTTTAGCCCACAAATCATCTTCCAAAGGCATCACACCTATGTCCATTTTTGATAAATCTTCAATTTCTGTGGTTTTATTCCAAGGAATATAAAGTAGGTTATCTAGCATAAAATCAGGTTTCTTATCTGAAATAACCAAAAAGGTAAAATCAAACTTTTGAGATAATTGTTCAATAATAGGAACTAAGAAAAGTAAGTATTGAATAGTAGAATGCGTTCCTGTCCAGCCTATAATAGGTCTTTCGTTCTTTTTGGGTGCTATTAATGCAGGATTATGCCAATTTTCAGTATCAATAGTTGTTGGATTGATAAAGACATGAGAGGTATATTTTTTGGCATAATCTGCTAAAAAAGCATTGCCAGCCGAAACTTTATAAGCCCATCGACATATCAGAGCTGTTTTCTCATGAAATTTTATTTTGGCTACAATTTTATTTTGTTGAGAGGTATTAGGAAGCCAAATGGCATCATCAAAATCAAAAATAATTTTTTTTCTAAATATCTTGGCAATACACCATTCTACCCAAGGAAACCCAATAGGAGTGGCTTCTCTATGTATAAATACAAAATTATATTTCCAGACTGAAAAAAGTAAAATAAATCTTCGCCAAAATCCGTTGAGAATACCTATAACTTTCTGTAGAAAGTATTTGTCTTTATAAAGGATATTCCAAGTTTTTTGACTTAGAAATGACTTGAGTGTAATAGAAAAGTCTTTCTGCTTCAAAAAATCCAAGTACTGTTCAAATCTAAATCTTTGTGAGCCAGCAGTTTCATGGGGATAAGGAAACAAAAAAAGTATTTTTTTCATGTATTTGAAACCTCTAAAATTATACAAGTTTATGAAATTTTTACTCTGCAATTTAATTTTTTTGTTAGTTATTCATGCAAATTTTGCTCAATCTATACAAGGCAAGCTATTAGATGCCAATACAAAAGAAACTATTGTTGGTGCTAATGTATTTATTGCCAATACATCTGTAGGTACAGTCAGTAATGAGAAAGGGGAGTTCTTAATCCCTAAAAGTCCACAAAAAAACATAGATTTAATTTTTTCTATGACTGGCTATGAAACTTTAGCCATACCAATCTTATTAGATACACTTGGCAATAAGCCTTTTGTTGTTTTTCTAAAAGAAAAAGTAGATAAAATAGAAGGGATAGTAGTCAAAGATAAGAACCCCAATTGGCAAACTAATTATAATATTTTTAAAATACACTTTTTAGGAGAAACAGAAAATGCAAAAAACTGTATTATCAAAAACCCTGAAATTCTAGATTTTAAATTCCAGAGAAGAATATTTAATGCTTCAGCAGATGATATGTTGATTGTTGAAAATAAAAATCTAGGTTATATTATTAAATATAAATTATCCAGTTTTGTAATAGACTTTGAGAAAGGGTATTTCGTGATTTTGGGATACCCATTATTTGAGTTGATGAAGGGTACAAAAAGCCAAGAAAGAAAATGGAAAAAAAGACGTTTACAAACCTATTTAGGTTCTTCATTGCATTTGATGCGTAGTTTATATCAGAACAATTGGGAAAAAAGTGGATTTACACTTAGAAGATTAGAAAGAAAGCCCAACCCTGACCGCCTACCTGATAGTTTAATTAAAGCCAAGTTGAAAAAGTTTTTAAAGGAAAATAGGCAAGACAGTATCAATTATTGGATTAAAAAACAAAAAGTATCTCCTATTATAGAGTTTTTACACAATAACCCACTCAAAGCTTCAGATAGCTTGGTAACTTATGTCAATGACAAACTAAAAAGACTTACCTTTTCTGATAATATACAAGTTAAATATTTACCTGAAGCTGGTGCTTACGAAAAAATGCAAACTTCTGTTATCACTTTTTTCAAACCTTTTGTACTTTTACAAGAAGATGGCTATGTAATAGAAACTTTAGATTTGATTTATGAAGGACGTATGCCTCTCAAAAAAGTAGCCGATTTATTGCCATTAGATTATCAAGAAGGTCAATGACAGATATTTATTATAGTATAGAAACATCTACGGAAGGAGTTTATAAAGAAAAAGGAAGTAAGTTCTTAGCTTTTGCCTACCCTGTTGAGACAGAAGAGGACATTAAAAATGCTTTAAATACTTTAAAGAAAGAATATTTTGACGCTACACATCATTGCTATGCTTACATTTTAGGAGCTAATCAAGAAAAGTGGCGAGCTAATGATGATGGCGAACCCAACCATTCGGCAGGGACACCTATTTTAAACCAAATTAAAGCCAAAGGAGTTAGTGATGTTTTGGTGGTAGTAGTGCGTTATTATGGTGGTACAAAATTAGGTGTAAGTGGTTTGATACAAGCCTACAAAATATCAGCATCATTAGCTTTAGAAGAAGCTAAATTGATAGAAAAAGTTTTGACTGTTCAGATGGAAATAACCTATAACTATTCTGAAACCAGTGAAGTAATGAATATAATCAACAAACTTGACCTGAAAATTATTAGTCAAAATTTTGATTTATTTTGTCATGCTACACTTAGTTGTAAGAAAAGTATGCTCTCACAAGTACAAGAAGCTCTTGGTAATTGGATAAAAACATAATAATTCAAATCTTTTTCAGGGTGTTACTTCTTTTTTCACACCTAATTCTATAATTTTGCTTTCCTTGTAGTTTTACTCATTTTATGGAAATAGGAAAGAATTTTTATCAGTATCAAATACAATCTCTTATAGCAGAAAGTCCTATTGCTCGTAATTGGGCAGGAAGGCATCATTCTTTGAATCGAAATGTTCGTATCAAGCAAATGAAAACACATTTGTTACAAACAGAGGCTCAAAAAATACAAATGCGGACGTTGGCTACACAAGGGGCAACTTTACAACATAGTCATATACAACTACTATATGATTATCTGGAAAACTCACAAGGGATATTTTTTGTTTATGAACACGTGGATGGAATAACTTTGGATAAGTTTATTCAGAAAAATCCAACAGAACAAATCAGAAAAGATATTTTCATACAGATACTAGATGCATTGGCTTATAGCCATAGAAAAGGGGTATATCATTTGAATCTAGACCCCCAGAATATCATGATCAACTCAAAAAATCAGGTTTTTATTACAGATTTTGGTTTTTCAGTATTTAGTGAGCCAAATGCCAATGCTTTTGCATCTCCCGAATATCTTCAACAAGGCTATACAGATGCAAGAAGTGATATTTATTCTTTAGGGAAAACATTAAACTATTTATTTCCAACACCACCACAAAATCTGCAAAAAATAATAGCAAAAGCTTGTGATGCAGATACTTATAAACGTTATCAGACCTGTGAATCTATGAAGGCAGACTTGTTGTCTGAGTTTTTTGTAATTTCACACCAAGAAAAACCTGTACAAAAAAATAAGTACATGCCTTTTGTATGGGGAGGGGCAGGCTTAGTAGCAACAATCGCTTTTATCCTTTTAATAAAAGGTCTGTTAGCCTCTAATGATAAAAAAACCAAAGAAGTGAGTTTTAAAGGGAACTCGCCAGTGGTAATTAAAGATACAGTTGATTATACAAAACAAGCAGAAGAAAAACAACAAGAAGATAAAGAAAAACAAGAAGATGAAAAGAAAACACCTGAAGAGAAGAAAAAAGATAGTTTAGATAAAATTAAAAAAGAAAGAAGAGAGGCTAGAGAAAAACGTGAAAAAGAAAGAAAAGAACTTGCCCTTAAGAAAGTAATAGTAGATGGACAATTTGTAAGTAATCAGCTTGGAGACTACAAAATTAATGTAGAGATATTCAATAGTAACAAAGATATGGAACTTCAAAATGTAGTTTTGTTGGTTTCATACTACAATGGAGCTGGTGATGTGATTGAAAAAGAAGAAAAAATACTTCCTAAACTTGCAGCAAATGAAGCAACATCTGTGGAAATTGTAAAGAAAGTAAATGCAGCTCGTTTTACTTGTAAACTAAAAGATGCTTTACTTCCCCCTGACCCCAATGCACCCAAAGAGGATGAAGTGGAAGATGATAAATAAATATTTTGTGAATAAAAAAACAAATTTAACCTACAAAATATTATATATTGCACTGAAAGAACATTAGTCATATTAATTTTAAATAATCATGGCAGGTATTAAAATTCTTACTGAACATATCAACGTTGAAAATATAGATACACTTGAAGTGTATCGTCAAAAAGGAGGGTACAGAGCTGTTGAAAAAGCTCTTAAAACCATGACTCCTGATGAGGTAACGGAAGAAGTAAAAAAATCTGGATTGCGTGGAAGAGGTGGAGCAGGTTTCCCTGCTGGTATGAAGTGGAGTTTTTTGGCAAAACCAGAAGGTGTACCTCGTTATTTGGTGTGCAATGCTGATGAATCTGAGCCAGGTACATTTAAAGATAGACATTTAATGGCTAAAATTCCTCATGCCCTCATAGAAGGTATGATTGTATCGAGCTATGCATTAGGGGCAAAAACATCTTATATTTATGTAAGAGGTGAAATGCTTTATGTTATTAAAATATTAGAAAAAGCTATTGCAGAAGCATATAAAGCTGGTTTTTTAGGTAAAAATATATTAGGAACAGATTATAGCTTAGACCTTTATGTACACTCTGGTGGTGGTGCATATATTTGTGGTGAAGAGACAGCTCTTTTAGAAAGCTTGGAAGGAAAACGTGGAAATCCAAGAAATAAGCCTCCATTCCCAGCTGTGAAGGGTTTATATGGCTGTCCAACAGTTGTAAATAATGTGGAAACCATTGCTGCAACCTCTTGGATTATCAATAATGGTGGTGACGAATATGCAAAAATCGGAGTTGGAAAAAGTACAGGTACTAAACTCATTTCAGCTTGTGGGCATATTAATAAACCTGGTGTGTATGAAATTGAATTGGGTGTTCCTGTTGAAGAATTCCTTTACTCTGACGAATATTGTGGAGGTATCAAAAATGGTAAGAAACTAAAGGCTGTAATTGCTGGAGGCTCTTCTGTCCCAATTTTACCAGCAAATTTAATCGTAAAGACAGCAAAAGGAGAATCACGTTTAATGACTTACGAATCGTTGAATGATGGTGGTTTCCAGACAGGTACAATGTTAGGCTCAGGTGGTTTTATTGTAATGGATGAAAGCGTTTGTATCGTAAAAAATACTTTGAGTTTGGCTAAATTCTATCATCATGAGTCTTGTGGACAATGTTCACCTTGTCGTGAAGGGACAGGATGGTTAGAAAAAGTCCTTCACAATATTGAATATGGTAAAGGTAAAATGAGTGACATAGATTTATTGGTAGGTATTGCCAATAACATAGAAGGAAAAACTATTTGCCCTTTGGGTGAAGCTGCTGCTTGGCCTGTACAGGCTGCTGTTCGTCACTTCAGAGATGAATTTGAGTGGCATGTTACCAATCCTACAGAAGCGACTAAAAAGGGAGCTGTTTATCAAGGAAACTTAGTAATGGCTTAATATGGTTATCAAAAGGAGAGTATTTTACTCTCCTTTCTTTTTTATAAAAATCATACTTTAAGCTAATGAAAGTCATAAGGTTTTAGAGACAAGAAAGTTAGTATTGTATCATTAAACATTTTATGTATGAAAAGTCAGAAAAAACACCTCAGCGATTTACACTTTGAGCATCAGCTTTGGCAATCAGAAGCCAAGTTTTTTGCAGATGAACTAAAAATCTACCAAAACAGATTGGATGAAATAGCTTCTAAAAATACTGGTGATGAAATCAGTAAAAAAATAAGTCATTTTCAAAACCAGTTTATCATTCAAAAGGAACAATTGGATATTTTAAACCATGAAGTAAAAATCCACGAACAATCTTTGGCAAAATTTGCTCAAGAAAACCCTGTGGCTATTGAGCATCGTTTGTTTGAAGACCATAGTACAATGCAGGATAAACTTCAGACATTTAAGAAAATATACAGTGAATTAAAGACTGAATTTATGCAGTTTGTAGCAGAAAGTTTATAAGAAAAGCTCCATTAAGGAGCTTTTCTTATTTTAAGAAGCCTAGAAGTATATTCTGAATGACTTTATAATCAGTCCAAACAATAAAATGGTCTTTGTTTTTTAGAATAGTGACTTCTGTTGGGGCATTTTGAAGCACTTTTTTGCAAAAATCGACATTGGTAACAGGAACAAAAGTATCTTTATCACCATGAATTAAATGTACAGGACACTTAATATTAGCCCATAAAGGAGTCATCTTTTCAAGTTCTTTATATAAAGGCATAATTTCCTGATTAGATACTTTAAAAGAGGGAGGCATCAACCAACGAATCGGGATACAATTCAAAATAGGTCTAAACCATTCTTTAGGTTCAAGCTCAGGAGCACACGAACCTGCAATAATGACTAAACCATCCACTAAATCTGGATAATCCATAGCTAAACGAGCAACCAGAGGTCCTCCCAAAGAGTGACCAATAAGAATAATATTCCTATCCTGACCATATTTTTCAAGAATGGGTTTGATGGAAGATGATTGTTTTTCAAGAGAGGGTTCTGATTTTCCATAGTCACTATCCCCATAACCAGACCTATCAATAGAGCATAAAATAGCCTTATTGCTCAAAACAGTATCAGCTAGATAGTCTATCCATGCACTAGAAGAACCAGGTGAGCCATGTATAAAGATGAGAACATTCTTTTTATCCTGACTTATCTGTGTATAATGAATATTTTTTTTCTCTGATTTGGCTGTAAAAAAAGCAATATCTTTTTGTCCCTTTTTTTGAAGATATTCTCTTTGTTTTTTCTCAGACATTCTAAAAGAAAGACACCCTGAATGTGCAAAAACAACCCAGAAAATGAGAAAATAAATAAAAATCATTCGCCTACGAAAAAATATTCTCTTCATAAAAAAATATATTCTTTAGAACGTAAGGATGTATTATATTTGTATAAGATTTACAAACTAAACAAAAATAAAAATGAAAGCTAAATTAATATTAACCTTGTTACTTGCATTTGTAGGTTACCAATCGAAATGCCAAGATTATGCTTCTAGTACACAAAGATTACAAAAAACACTAGGAAAAGCCTATAATATAGAAATTTATACAGGTAATTTTGTAGCAAGTGATTATGCTAAAAAATATTGTACTTGGAAGAATTTATCAGAAGAAGATGGAAATGCTTTAGATGGATATACAAATTTATTGATAGAGGAGTGGCAAAAATATCCAGTAGAATGGGTTAAAAAATCAAAACTGAAAGCCATTGCTCTTGTCAAAAAACTTTCTGTTGTTTCTCAATACCGAGCTGCCATGCCAGATGCTTACGGAGAAGTGCTTTACTTAGATATTGAATATCTTGGAATGAAAGGGTTTAAATATGCAAGAGAAGTGATACATCATGAGTTTTATCACATGATTGAGGAAAATTATTTTGGTGATTTTTACTATAAAGATCCCCAATGGATGGCTTTAAACCCTGCTGAATATCCTTATGTTGCTTCACAAGGAGCAGATGCTTATACTGATGGTAAGTATGCAGAAAAAGATCATCCTGTTGCAGGATTTGTAAGTGCTTATTCCAGATATGCATTAGAAGAAGACAAAGCTGAGGTCTATTCATATATCATGGCAACTCATCGTTATGAGCAAGTAAAAGAATGGATTAAAGAAGATGCATATTTAAATAAAAAAGTAAAATATATGCAAGATTTCATCGCAAAACATTGTCCTGAAATGGATCAGAAATGGTTTGACAAAATTCATGGTGTAAGTGAAACAAGTATTAAAAAACCTACAAAAATTAAAATCCCTAAAAAGAGAAAGTAGAAATGGTAATAAGGATATTATTAGTATTATTGATTCTAAATATAAATTTAGTACAAGGGCAATCCTATAAGAAAAACAATGATACATCACTCATTCAAATGGCAGAAAGCAATAACACTTTTGCTTTGAGACTCTATAAAAATATTATTCAATCAAAAGATAAAAATCTAGTTTTTTCTCCATTGAGTTTTTCTACAGCTTTTTCTATGCTTTATGCAGGTAGTAAAAAAAATACAGAAAAAGAAATAAAAAATGTTTTTGGTTTTCAAGAAAATGACTCTTTGAAACATCATAAGCTTTATGGGGAGTTTCTAAATAAATTAAAAAAACATCAAAATGGAAACCTACATATAGCCAATGCTTTATGGTTGCAAAAAAAATATAGTTTTTTGCTTGAATACCAGAGAATTATAGAACAATGTTATAAATCTGATATTTTCTCAGTAGATTTTTCTGATGTCAATACTCATAAAAGAATTAATGATTGGGGAAAAAAGAATAGTAAGGGAATCTTAGAAAAAATACTCCAAAGCTATAGTACTTTATTTAAAGTAGTGATTAATAATATAGCTTTATTTGATGCAAAATGGGAAAAACCCTTTAATGCAAGCAATACTAAAAATGGTATATTTTATACTCAAGGTACACAGGTATCAGTACCATTTATGCAAGAAGATCAAAATATACTTTATAGAAATAAAGATTCCATTATTACATTAGGGCTTTTGTATAAAGAATATGTGGCAACTATGATTATTTTAATGCCTCTCAGTGATGCAAAAATGGAGTTTTTAGAGAAGAATTTAGATAAGTATTGGAATGAACAAATATCTAAAAACTTAGATACTGAAAAATTGATAAGTCCAAGAGCTGCTATACAATCTACATATGCATTAGTTAGGTTACCTAAATTTAAAATAGATACAAAACTAGCAGATCCTATTTCAACAATGATAAAAATGGGAGTTAAAGATGCATTTAATGACAATGCAGATTTTTCCCGAATTACAGAGAATAAAGCTGGATTACAAGTACAAGTTCTTGAGCATGTTTGTAAAATGGAATGTGATGAAGCAGGAACTCAAATTGCAGCTGCAACAAGTATTGCAATGGTAGAGAGAGGCGGTTCTCAGTTACAGGTTAAAATAGATAGACCCTTTATTTTTATGATTATAGATAATGAGTCAACAAATATCATGTTTATGGGTAAAGTAAATGATCCAAGTAAATAATTTTTTATGACCAAATACAACGAAAGAGGTGTTTCAGCCACCAAAGAAGATGTTCATAATGCCATTAAAAATGTAGATAAAGGCTTATTTCCTAAAGCATTTTGTAAAATAGTACCTGATTTTTTGGGAAATGATAATACCTATTGTAATATCATGCATGCTGATGGGGCAGGAACAAAATCGTCTCTGGCTTATGCCTACTGGCGAGAAACCGGAGATTTATCTGTTTGGAAAGGCATAGCTCAAGACGCTATTGTAATGAATATAGACGATTTGTTGTGTGTGGGTGTTTGGGATAACTTTTTACTCTCTTCTACGATTGGCAGAAATAAACAACTCATTTCTGGTGAGGTAATAGCTGCTATTATTAATGGAACGGAAGAGTTTGTAGAAGAAATGAGAGCTTATGGCATCCAAATACACACAACAGGAGGTGAAACAGCAGATGTAGGTGACTTGGTAAAAACGGTTATTGTTGATAGTACTGTAACAGCAAGAGCAAAGCGTTCACAGATTATTTCTAATCATACTATTCAGGCTGGTGATGTAATAGTAGGTTTGGCTTCATTTGGACAAGCCAAATACGAAAAAGAGTATAATGGAGGAATGGGAAGTAATGGGCTTACTTCTGCTCGTCATGATGTATTTAGTAAACAAATTGCCAAAAAATATCCTGAAACTTACGATAATACACTGAATGATAGCGTTGTATATGTAGGCTCATACAATTTGACTGACACTATTGAAATAGAAGGCAAACAAATTCCTTTGGGCAAATTGGTACTTTCACCTACTCGTACCTATGCTCCCATTATGAAGGAAATCTTATCACTACACTCAAAAAACATACATGGTTTGGTGCATTGTAGTGGAGGTGGGCAAACAAAAGTGCTTCATTTTGCTGAAAATGTACATATTATCAAAGATAACTTATTTGATGTTCCACCATTGTTTGAGATAATTCAGAAAGAAAGCCAAACAACTTGGAAAGAAATGTATCAGGTTTTCAATATGGGACACAGAATGGAAATCTATCTGCCTGAACAATATGCTCAGGAAATTATTCAGATTAGTAAATCTTTTGGAGTAGATGCTCAAATTGTAGGCAGAGTAGAAGTTTCAGAAAGTACAAAATTAACTATCAAAACAGATAAAGGAGTTTTTGAATATTAAAAATATGTCTGAAACAAGAAAAAATAATGCAAGTGGTTTTTATGTATTATTATTCATATACATTCTATTATTTATATTGGAAATAATTTGGAATATCAAGTCATCACAAAAAAGTGTAGAAAATATTTTTTTAAGTATTTTATCATTTTTTGGACATTTATATCTAATGGCGTTTACTATAATATATTTCTCAATATTCATAGTTATACATATGTTACTTGTAAGGGTTTATGAGAGATCAAAGGATATGATATTATGGGGAATATTGATAGTATTATGGTTTCTAATTTTTTTACTAATAGAATTTTATTCTTTTTTATTTAAGTTTATTATTAATGAGGGCATTCATTAAAATATCATAATATTACTTTAAAAATTTAACAAATAAAACCCCACTTAAGTGGGGTTTTTACTTACTTTTTCAACTCATCTAAGCCTTTTTTAATTTGCTCAGAAAGTTTATCGGAAGCTTCAACAAGTGGTAAGCGAACATTTGCTGAACAAACACCTTGAAACTCTAATACTTTTTTGATGCCCACAGGGTTTCCTTCTACATACATCAAATCATTGAGGGCAAGCAGACTAAATAATTTTTGTGAAGCAGCTTCAAAATTCTTTTCGAGAGCTAAATGACTCATATCATTAAATTCTTGGAAAGCATTTGCCATTACAGAAATAACACCATCTGCTCCAAAACTTATCATGGGTACAGTGAGCATATCATCTCCAGAAATCAGCATAAAGTCCTTAGGCTTATTTTTAGCAATTTCCATACACTGAATTAGATTCCCTGATGCTTCTTTGGTCGCAATAATGTTGGGGTGTTCTGCTAATGCTAAAGTAGTTTCGGCTGTAATGTTAGAGCCTGTTCTGCCAGGTACATTATAAAGTACAATAGGTACAGGTGAAGCATCTGCAATTTTCTGGTAATGAGCAATAATGCCTCTTTGAGAAGGTTTATTATAATACGGACTTACAGATAAAAGAGCTGTTACACCTTCCAAATCTGCATTTTTTATGTTTTGAATAATTGTTTCTGTATTATTACCACCCATTCCATATACAATGGGCAATTTCTTTGGATTATTTTCTTTGGCAAAGGCTAATAATTGAGCTTTTTCAACAGATGTAGTGGTAGGAGATTCACCTGTTGTACCTTGTACAACCCAATAATCAACGCCTATTTGGGCTGTATGCTCCAAAAGACGTTTGTAAGCAGAAAAATCAATGTTTAAGTTAGCATCAAAGGGTGTAACCAAAGCTACACCGACACCTTTAGGAAGTTTGTTTGTCATTTTGTTCTATGGTTTTAGCTAGTTGATATAAATCTTGTACCATCTGTTCCAATATCAAATCATATTTGAGTTTGGTTGGAACAGAAAGTAATACAAAGGTAATTCTATTCTGAAAAACTAAAAATGTACTGAATAAAAACCAAATTTGCTTGTATTTATTTTGTATGGGTTCAAAAAAATCTTGTAGAATTTTGGTTGTACTTTCCAGATTGTTGGAGCTTACAAAGTATTCGTTATCAATAGATTGTATGCCTGTTTGGATAACCTGAGATTCTTTGGGTTTTTCTTTAGCCTTTAGATGACTTTTAGGAGTAATCTGTAAGAAAAAATTATTTGGATTTTGAAATGAAAAACTGATTACAAGATATTTATACTTTTCCTGAATAGTTCTTTCTATAACTAAGTCTCTGTTTTCATACGTTCCACTAAGTTTAGGCAGCCAATCATTGCCAGATTTTTTAGAAAAGTCTTCTTGTAAACCTAATTTTTGATTGATGAGACTTAAATAGTTGGTTACTTTTTTACTTTCCTGTAAAGCTGTTATTCTGAAGTAGAAAATGAATAAAACCAAGCCCAATACAGCCAAGAAAACAATTAGATTCAATACAAAAGTTAGCATGAATATAGTGATGAGTTATGAATGATAAATTATTTACTCAAAATTCAATTTGAAACAATGGTTGTTAGCAATTCAGAATTAAACATTCTTGCAGGAGAGATAACATCTTCATCTAAAGGAATGTTATTGCCATATCTTTCTTTCATTTTCTGTTTGACCTCAGGACTTGTCAGATCAAATTCTCTCAATTTTTGAAGCGTACCAATCTGAATGCCTGTAATTTTATTATAAATTTTCCAAACAAGTTCTGAACAATATATTCTTTCATCTGTCCACGAAAAATAAATATCATAATTTCTACCCTGAAATGTTTTGCCATACTCCTTCATTTGCTTTAAAATATCTGGTGTAAGAACTTGAGATGCATTTTTTAATCTTTTGATTACATAGTGTTGTTTATCACCTCTTTGTATCCATTCTTTCAAAGGTGTTTTTTGGACGGGTTGTATGGCTTCATATACCCAAAACTGCCCGTTTTCTTCGTAAATAATCCCACAATGTGTATATTTTGATTTGGTAGCCAATTGTATGGCTTTGCCTTGTCCAGAAAGTGAAATATGGAATATGATATCTCCGCTTTGTATTTTTTGTATAGCTTCTTCTTTGATTGGGTTTACTTTTTGATAACTGATAATACTCAAAGAGGCTACCAAACCCAACAGTACTAATAACAAGATTTTAGGCATATTTGCTTTTTTACAAATATCTGAATAAAAAGGAAAAAACTCCACCAAAGGCGGAGTTTTTTAAACCACTATAACTATGAAAACTTTTCTTAAGTAAGTTAGGCTTGAGCCGTTTCGATATGAACGAAAGAACGGTCGTTTTTGCCTTTTTTAAATACCACAACGCCATCAACTAAAGCAAACAAAGTATGGTCTTTACCAATACCTACATTTTTACCAGGGTGATGTTGTGTGCCTCTCTGCCTCACGATTATGTTGCCAGCTATACAATTTTGTCCACCGAACAACTTAATTCCCAATCTTTTACTGTGTGATTCACGTCCGTTTTTAGAACTACCCACACCTTTCTTGTGTGCCATATTAGTAAATATTTAGATATTATCAAAAAAATTGAGTAATTTTTTATAGGGAAATTTTAGAAATCTGAACTTTAGTCAAGAATTGTCTATGTCCATTTCTTCTACGATACCCTTTTCTTCTTTTTTTCTTGAAAACGATAACTTTATCGCCTTTCACATGAGCTAGCACTTTGCCACTCACACTTGCTCCAGCAATAGTAGGAGCTCCAATAGTAACAGAACCATTGTTATCAACAAGCATTACCTTGTCAAAGGTCACGTCAGCGTCAAGGTCAGCAGGTAATCTATGAGTATAGATATACTGGTTTTCTTGAACTTTAAATTGCTGTCCCGCGATTTCTACGATAGCGTACATAATAAACTAATTTAAAATTTTAAATAGGTCGCAAAGGTAAAAATAAAACAGATAGATTCAAAATAAATTTTAAGATAAAATTTTTGAATGGTGAAACTCAAAAAAGTTTTTGTAAATCAAAAAATTAGCAAGAAAATTGTAACTTAAAATCATCAATTGTACAATCTCTTAAATTTAAAGCTAACATTATGCGTTATTTATTTGTAATTTTGTTCTCTGTAGTCTCCTATTCAGGTATTTTTGCTCAAAATACAAGCCCAAATATTTCTTGGGAGTTTGAAACAGTTGAGGACAGCATGGCAATTCCTCGTACGACTATTTATGTAGTAGTCAATAAAAAGAAAACATTGGTGGGCAAGGGAATGGGAAATTTTAGTGAATTAGAGAAAAATTTATTCAGCCAGTCTCAATATCAAATTCCTAAAAATGCTGTTTCTGCTTGTACAGGTTTTTGGGCTGGTTTAGGGCATCAGATATGTGTTGTTCCTAAAGGTAAAAATTTAGAAATAAAAGAGGGATTCCTAGATGCAGAATCACCTAGAGGAACAAGGGTTCGTTTTAAAACTATTAAAACCATTAATTTATAGTATTATTCAGCTATTTTAGCCAGATAAGCAAATTTATTGTCTGAAAGTAAATCTACTTTGCCTTCAGTTGCAACCAAAATCTCATTTCTACAAGCTAAAACTCTGGAAATCATAGGTTCTATATAAGTATTAGAATGCTCTATAAAATCCAATAAGTCTTTTTGAGATGCGGGTAGTTTATAGCCTTTATGAGAACTGGCTATCAGAACACCTGCATCTCTGAGTTTTGCAATAACTTTCGACCTGAAATAATGCTCACTTACAGGTTTCCCCTTGAACGTTTTGAGATGTCCCATCAGCTCAAATGTGGAAATATATTTATTGGGATGAATATATTTGAAATAAAATATAAGATATTGTAAACAAGCTACTTGGTCTTTTTCTGAAGGGACATCACTCGATGATTTTCGATGATTGAAATCGTATGCCAACTGTAAACTTAACTGAGCTATCAGAGGTTCAAAATCTGGAAAATCTTCTTGTTCATAGGCAAAAGGCTGGAAGCTTTCGGGCCACTGATACACAGCATAAGACATTTTCAGAATAGTTTTCCAATTACTTTTCTCAAAATTTTGGGAAAAATAAGATGCAATTTTCTTATTTAGCTCAAAAAGAGATGATTTTTCTATAACGGCAACTCTATTTGGACTTTGTTCAAATAAATTAAAACTTCGTTTACTTTCCAAAAAGTTAGCAAATGACTCCTGAAAACCTTTGGTTTTAGGGGTAATAATCAGATAATCAGTATTATGCTTGGTGAGTTTCCTTTCGATGAGTGGGAAAATGAGTTTGTCTTTGGTTTCGTTATTGGGAAAAGCAGACTTTTGGTAAACCCACACAATCATTTTCCATCCAGTTTGGTGTAAAAGTGCAAAAAAATCCGAAGCATCTAGGTTTTTACTCTCTTGAAGGAGCTTTTTAGCCTTCTTTTCTGCTGATTCTTTTTCAGGAATATGAACAGCAAAACAATATAAATCTTCTGGAGAATCAGCCTGTTCAATGGTAAAGTAAGATTTTTCAGCAAATAACATTTTAAAATGCTTTAGTGGATACTCAAATAGTTATTGTTATTAGCAAAAATACTAAAAATATTCTAAAATAACTTGTTTAAACACATTTCTCTATAAAAATATTTATAATATTCAACTTATAAAGAAATACTATTACATTTCGTTGCATTTTATTCATATACTATGATTTGACTTTCTAAATTTTTTCTTATGTTTGCTTTCAAATCTAAACTTTACTAAACTCAAAGTCTATATGCTGTCTAAAAAACTTTTTGCTGTATTTACTTGTGCATTACTTTTGGCAAGTTGTGGAGAAAAAGAAACGAATACAACTGATAAAAAAGATACCACTCAAACCCAAACTAACACAGAAGAGGTAAAGAAAAATGTAAAAGATGCTGTAAAACAGTTACCTCGTGTACAAGAATTGCCCGATTTGCTTGCTTCAGCAGGAATAGATGATTTTTATGAAAATTTAATCAATGCTCCTAAAAATGCAGACAAATATCTGACTACCAATGATTTGGCAGGAATAAATTTTGGTATTTATGCTGTAGACTTAGGGTATGTCTTGAATTACGAAAAAATACAGTTAGGCATAGATTATATGCAAGCTTGTAAAAAATTAGCTGATAAAGTAGGTGTTTCTTCTGCTATTGATGAGAAAACACTGGAGCGTTTCCGTAAAAACTTAGATAAAAAAGATACGCTTATCAAAATGGCTAACGAGTCAGTTCAGAATATTGATAAATATTTAAGAGATAATGAACGTGCTGCTATTTCGGCTGTTATTTTAGGTGGGATGTTTGTAGAAGGTTTATATTTATCTACTAATATTATCAATTTACCTTCTGATTTAGATAAAAATACAAAAGACCAAATTTTTGGTAGAATGGTAAAAATTATTGCAGACCAAGAAAAATCTTTAGATGATGCAATCGCATCTTTAGAATCTGTACAAAGAGATGTAAAAGGTGATGAACTTCTAAAAGGACTAAAAGATTTGAAAAAAGTTTATGTAGATAACAAATATGCAGAAAAATTTGCCAAAGCAGAAGGAGGAAAAATACCAGTTTCTACTGATGATTTGAAACCATTACTTGAAAAAGTAAAAGAAGTAAGAAGTAAAATTATTCAATAATTTAAAAGCCCTAAAGTAAAGGGCTTTTTTTATTTTAAGAAATTATGAGAAATTTTGTATGGCTAATCTTGTTTTTGTTGATTTCATGTAAATCAACTCTTGAAAAACAAAAAAATAGCTTGTCTTTTATGGTTATTGGTGACTGGGGATGGGTTAACTCGACAGAACAGGGTAAAACAGCCCAAATAATGAAAAATATTGCAGATACATCTAAAATTGATTATCTGGTTTCAACAGGAGATAATTTTTATTATGATGGTGTGCAAAGTACCAATGACATCAAATGGACAGAACGTTATGAAAATATTTATAATGGAAGTCTCTTAGGGAAAGACTGGTATGTTACACTGGGCAATCATGATTATCAGGGAAACGTACAAGCCCAATTAGATTATTATAATAAAAATAGTCAGTGGAAATTACCCAAACGTTATTATACAGTAGAAAAAACATTACAAAGTTTTCCTAAAATTACCCTTCTGATGATTTTTCTGGATACTTCTCCATTCGATAAGAATCTTCATACATCAGGAATCCATACTGACATTATACAACAAGATAGTACCCTGCAAAAAAAATGGTTGGATAGCACCTTAGCCAATTCTAAAGCTCAATGGAAAATGGTTTTTGGACATCATCCATTATATACAGCAGGACCCAGAAAAGGTACAATGGGAAATTATATTGCAACATTTAAGCCTGTTTTTGATAAATATAAAGTAGATTTTTATGTAGCAGGGCATGAACATCATTTAGGTCATTTAAAACCAGACAACAATCATACAGAGTATGTTGTTTCTGGAGGTGGAGGAGCAGACATTACACCTATCTCTGATTATTATGTGTCTAAATATACGGTGTCTAGTTATGGTTTTACCTTATTTAAAGTGGATAATCAAAAAATAACCTTTACATTCATCAATAATAAAGGAGAAAAACTATACGAATACATCAAAACGAAATAATTTTAATGTTTTCGAAATAAAAAAAGTAAAAAAAAACTTATAAATTTCAATATTTTAAACAAATTGCACATAGTTTAGAGTTATCTGAAATAAAAATAAAAATCAATGGCTACGTTATTATTGATTAAAGGAGTAATTATTCTACTTATTTTTGGCATTACATTACTGATTGCCACATACTCTACCTATGCAGAAAGAAAAGTTGCTGCATTTTTACAAGACCGTATCGGTCCTAACAGAGCAGGGATATTTGGTTTGTTACAGCCCATTGCAGATGCAGGTAAAATGTTTTTTAAAGAAGATTTCATTCCTGCCAATGCTAACAAATGGTTGTTTATTTTAGGTCCTTCTGCGGCAATGATGGCAGCCACCATGACGAGTGCTGTAATTCCCTTTGGGGGACAAATGGAACTCTTTGGGGAAAAGTTTTATGTACAAGGCATTGATGCAAATATAGGTGTTCTGTATGTATTTGCTGTAGTGGCATTGGGCGTATATGGCATCATGATTGGAGGTTGGGCTTCTAACAACAAATTCTCTCTTTTGGGAGCTATTAGAGCAGCATCACAAAATATTAGTTATGAACTTGCTATGGGACTTTCTATCATTTCTATTGTGATGATGGTTGGTTCTCTTTCTCTTAGAGATATTGTAACGGTACAAGAAACCAGCTTGTACGGACTTTCTTTTATGCCATCTGGAACAAATTGGTTTTTATTCTATCAACCTCTAGGTTTTATTATATTCCTGACTTGTGCTTTTGCGGAGTGTAATCGTACACCTTTCGATTTGCCAGAATGTGAAACAGAATTAATTGGTGGGTACCATACAGAATACAGCAGTATGAAACTCGGTTTTTATTTGTTTGCTGAGTATATCAATATGTTTATTTCCTCAGTTATTATTTCTATTTTATTCTTTGGAGGATATAACTATCCATTTATGGCTTGGGTAGCTGAAAATGCAGGTCAGAATATTGCAACTCTGTTAGGTGTTGGAGCTTTATTTGCAAAGGCTTTATTCTTTGTATTCTTCTTTATGTGGGTACGTTGGACACTACCTCGTTTCCGTTATGACCAATTGATGAACTTAGGCTGGAAAACGCTTTTACCTTTAGCCATACTGAATGTAGTGATTACTGGAATAGTGATACTTGCTATAAAAGGTTAAAGACCTTAAAATATAGTCTATAAAAAAAGCCTGAAGAAATTCAGGCTTTTTATTTATCCTCCAATGAGTTGCATTACTTTCATTGCTACTCCCATATCACCCTTTACTTTGATTTTACCCATCATAAAGGCATTCATAGGGTTTAAGTTACCTTCTAATAATTTTACTGCATCAGCAGCAGAAAGGCTTACAGTACAATCCGCATCTTTATCTTCATTACTAATTACATTAGGAACTTGTTTTGCATCTACAAACAATACCCCCTCATCAGTAGAAAATTTTACGCTTGCATTTAAACGACTATCCTCGCCTACAATTGCTTGTACTTTTTCTGTGAATACTTGAAGACTCATAATATTGAATTATTTTTGGTTGAAACAATGGGTAAAACTAATAAAAGTTTTTAAAATACCACAACATAAACCATAAGAAGCTCTTTAGAAGTTTTCATAAAGAGGCTTTTTTTATTAATATTGTGGGAAATCTAAAGTTTACTTTGTAAAATTCATGGTTATATTTTGTAAAAATAATATTGAAAATACGTTGCATCATTGGGTATCAGAAAATCACTATCAGAGTCTTGTTATTATTTGTGATGAGAATACATATCAGTTTTGTTTGCCTAAACTTGGTCAGTTAATAGAGAAAGCAATTATAGTAAATATACCAGCTGGAGAACAATATAAAAATCTTGAAACTTGTCAAAAAATTTGGCATACAATGACACACCACCATCTTGATAGAAAAGCTTTGTGTATCAATTTGGGTGGAGGTGTTGTAGGTGATATGGGGGGCTTCTGTGCTGCTACCTACAAAAGAGGAATAGACTTTATTCAAATTCCAACTACTTTGCTTTCTCAAGTGGATGCAAGTGTAGGGGGGAAGTTAGGAGTTGATTTTGAGGGGTTTAAGAATCAGATAGGCGTATTTAAAGAACCTAATCTGGTGTTGATAGATACGATATTTTTAGAAACACTGTCAGAAAGAGAAAAACTTTCTGGTTTTGCAGAAATTATTAAGCATTGCTTGATTTCTGATAAAAAAATGTGGGATAAAATATCCAATACAAATTTTGAAAATCAGGATATAGATTTTTTAGTCAATCATTCAGTTGCTATTAAATCTAAAATTGTAGAGCAAGACCCTCAAGAGAAAAGTATTAGAAAACTATTAAATTATGGACATACCATAGGACATGCTCTTGAAAGCTATTTTCTAGGAACTCCAAAACCATTTTTACATGGAGAAGCTGTTGCATGGGGGATGGTAGCGGAAAACTTTATAGCCTATAAATTAGGGTATTTGACTGATAAAGAACTAGAAGAGATAACATTATTTATCAAACAGCATTATTCCAAACCATATTTATCCTCTGAAATGATAGAAAATGTGATAAATCTTACATTTCAAGATAAAAAGAATGAGCAAGGCAAACACAAATTTGTACTATTAAAGTCTATAGGAGAGGCAGTTTTTGATGTAGAAGTAAACATATCAGAAATAAAGTCTGCTTTATCTTACTTAAATGCAATAATTTAATACTTTTTTTCTATATTGCTTAAAAAGACTTGATCACAAAAATATTGCTTCGGATAATCCCCATATCACTTTTTGTAATGCTACTTTTTTCCAATGCTTTTGCACAAGAAGCAGGTGTTGGACTGGAATACCCTGTAATTGTAAAAAAACACATTGATAGTTTAGAGAGCCTTTTGGAAAAAACAGAAGAAGACACAACTCAAGTGGTTCTATTGAATCTTATTAGCAGACAATATAGGGTAATAGATGAGTATCAGTCATTTATAAAAGCATTAGAAGCTCTTGAAAAAGCTGAAAAACTAAGTTATTGGAAAGGAATGGCAGAAAGCTACATGAATTTAGGCTTTATTAATAATGAACAGGGGCTTTATGATCAAGCTATTGAAATGTATCAGAAGGGACTTGAAATAGGTAAGAAACATAACATCATAAAAGCTCAAACTTATTGTTTAAATGGTATAGGTATTATTTCTTGGGAAAAGCAAGATTACAAACAAGCACTTTATTTTTTTGAAGAATGTAGAAAAGTACAAGAAAAACTGAATTTAGAAAAAGAACTGGGTGTTACTTATAACAATATAGGCTTGATTAATAATCACCTATCTCAACATGATGAGGCATTAAAATATCTGTTTAAGGCAAAGGCTATCAGAGAAAAATATAAAGAAAATGAAAGAAATATTGCCACTTTTAATAACATAGGGATAGCTTACTTGGGCAAAAAACAATATAAAGAAGCTTTAGAAAATTCTTTACAAAGCTTAAAATTAGCTAAAACCTTTTATCAGAAAAGAAGAATAAAAGAGGCAACCATTACCTTATCTGAAATTTATGAAGGAATGGAAGATTATCAGAGTGCATATCGGTATCTTCAAGAGCATAGAATTATTCTTGATTCGATATCAAAGCAAGATAAGGCATCCATTATTGCTGAAATCAATAGAAAAAAGGATATAGAACAAAAAGAATCCCAAATCTCAATTCTTCGACAAAACAATCAACTTCGTAATGTAATTTATGGAATTATTACACTAGCTCTGATAGGAGTGATTGGATTCATTCTCTGGAGATCAAAACGAAAACAGCAGTTTTACAAAGTATTATTACAAAAAAATGAAGAAATTAGTAATCAGAAAGGGATTATAGAACAACAAAATGCAGAATTATTAGCTCTAAATGATAATCTAGAAAAAATTGTAGAAGAAAGGACTAAAAAACTTTTTGAGTCTAATCTAAAGTTGCAAAATGTAAATAATGAGCTGGATACCTATGTCTATAGATTTGCTCATGATTTTCGAAGCCCTTTGTCCACAATGATGGGTTTAAGTAACTTGGGAAAAATGGAATCTCCAAAAGATTCCCTTAAGGATATTTTTGATAAAATTCATTTTACTTTGGAGCAAATGGATTCTCTTTTGAGAAAATTATCAGGATTGTATCAAATTGCTCATCAAGATGTTGTCTATACCAATTTTTCATTGCCCAACTTATGTGAAAAAATTATTAGATATCTTGCAGAAAGACTACATGTTAAAATGAATGATATTCATTTTACTTATCAGGGTAATGAAGAAATAGAAGGAGATAAAGCTATCATAGAAATTACATTAGAAAATATTATTGAAAATTCCATTATTTTTTCAAGTAAAAAGTTGATTCAGATAAATGTAGATGTATTTATTGAAAGAAAAGGAATTGTACATATCAGAATAACAGATGCAGGTATTGGTATCAAGCCACATTATAAAGACAGAATTTTTGAAATGTTTTTTAGAGGAGACGAAGGGTCTAAGGGTAATGGATTAGGGTTGCATGTAGTACAAAAAGCTGTTGATAAAATGCGAGGAGAAATATTACTTGAAAGTGAACCAGATCAGTTTACAGCAATCGAACTAATCCTTCCCATACATACAAAAGAATAGAATATTTTCACTCAAAAATTATTACTTCTTGGTGAAAAAAAGTATTTTTGCGAGAATTTGAGAATATTATTTTTTACTATGAATTCTTACGCTCTTATAACAGGTGGTAGTCAAGGTTTAGGGAAGGCTATGGCAGAAGAACTGGCTCAAAAACAAATAAATCTTGTATTGGTTGCTTTGGACAGTCCAGATCTTTATGAAACAGCTCATCAGATTCAAAAAAAATATGCAATAGATGTAAAAGTATTAGGAATAGACCTCACACAAGACAATGCCCCATCTCAAATCTTAGAATTTATACAAGTCAATGATTTGCCTATAAGATATCTTATTAATAATGCTGGAATGGGTTATACAGGCAGATTTGATAGTTTTGATGTCAGTTTTTTTGATAATCTTTTAAAATTAAATGTATTAGCTCTTACAAAACTGACCCACCTGTTCTTACCTATACTCAAACATAATGCCCCATCTTATATATTAAATATTTCCAGTATGGCAGGATTATTTACAATGCCATATAAAACTGTATATTCAGCTTCTAAACAATATGTGTATTCTTTTTCAAGAGCTTTGGGTGAGGAACTAAGAGGAACAGGTGTAAGTATCACAGCATTGTGTCCTGGAGGCATATTGACTAATGAAAAAATTATAGCAGATACAGCTAAAATAGGACGTTCAGCACAAATTCTAAGCTCTACGCCAGAATATGTAGCCCATTTTGCAATCAAAGCTATGTTTGATAAACGAAAAATGTATGTACCTAAATTTTTGGTGAGACTCTATTCGTGGATGCGATATATTATTCCAAAGTCTATTCAGGTAAAGATGATAGGTAACTCTTTAAGGAAAAAAGTAGCCTAAAACAAAAGAGGAGCATTTGCTCCTCTTTTGTTTTAGAAACCATCTTTATCTTCCTGTTTATCATCCTTTTTAGGTTCTTCTTCTTCCTCATCTTCACCTTTTTTCTTTCCTTTCTTCTCTTTTTTCTCCTTTGCTGGTTTCTTTTCTTTTTCTTCTTTAGGCTTTTTGTCCTCTTTTTTCTTTTCTTCTTTAGGTTTTTCTTCTTTAGGTTTTTCTTTCTCTTCTTTGGGCTTTTCCTCTTTACTTTTTTCTTCCTTAGGTTTCGAATCTTGTTTTTTCTTTTCTTCTTTGGGTTTTTCTTCTTCTTTAGGCTCTACATTTTCTTCTTCCTCATCTTCACCCTTTTTCTTTTTCTTCTGAGATTTTTTTTCTTCTTTGGGCTTTTCTTCTTGTTTGGGTTCTTCTTCTTTAGGTTCTACATTTTCTTCCTCTTCTTCCTCACCCTTTTTCTTTTTCTTCTTGGATTTCTTTTCTTCTTTGGGTTTTTCTTCTTGTTTTGGTTCTTCTTCTTTAGGTTCTACATTTTCTTCCTCTTCTTCCTCACCCTTTTTCTTTTTCTTCTTTTTCGATTTTTTCTCTTCTTTTGGTTCTTCTTCTTCTTTCTCCTCTTTTTCTTTTTTAGGAATCTCAGGAACAGCCCCTAATTTTTTATCAATATAATAATGTTTAAACTTAGCTTTAAAGGATTGAGCAGCTCCTTCTTCTGCTATTTCCATACTGAGTTCTCCAACTTTTTTAGCTTTTTTCCCTTTGTTAAAAATAGTGTTGAATTTATCTACAGAAGACTCTCCATATAGTGTGCCTTGATGGAAAGAAAGATAAAACCACATATCATTTGCTCCCTCAATATACAATGTTAAAATATCTCCATCAGTCATTTTCTGAATTTCTAAATAGCCTTCATAGAAATTATTTAAATCTTTGTCTAAAATGTTTGCAATACCTATTTTTCCAACACTATAAAAACTGTTAGTAGTATCAGACCAATGCATATTTACATTGGAAAGCACCATGCCTTTTGTCAAAGCCTTTTTATCAGCATTAAATAAAGGTGTAAATTTGGTTCTTGCAGTAGCTTCATATTTCTTGGCTTTGCTATCACCTATAATTTCAGCAAGCTTGTTCATCAGTGATGCATCTTCTGTGCTATAAGCTGCTTCTCCACCATCCATTTTATTCAAATTCAGCATATCGCCCATTACAGCAAAAGCAGACTTAAATTTGGAAAAATCCATTACAAAAAACTGATTAAACTGATAATCATCTTTTTTGAGATTTATTTTAACATTTCCAGAAGAAAAAACATTTTTTTGCAAGGCTTCATCAACCATATTAAATTTACCTTGCATTTCAATGGTTGCTTTCGAATCATCAAAAATAAATAAACTACCCTGATAACTGTCTTTTTCTAAACGAGCTTTATCCGTGATTTTAAATTCATTTAGTTCTGGCACATATGATAGCACTCCTTTAGTAAGAAATAAATCTCCATCTAAATCTTCTTTTTTACTGGATAAGAAAGTTGTATAGAGTTTTCCAGATTCGCTTGCATAATGTAATCCAGAAGTCAGTATTTTGTCCTCTACATTGGTTTTTTCATCTAATTCAATATAAACATCTCCTGCATCTCTTTGGTATGGAATCCAAGAATCAAAGTCTTTTCTACTTTTTAAGGATAAACGAATAGAACCATCTAAAATTAAGTCCTTTTTATAAGCCAGCATTTCAGCTTTTCCTTTAAATTGTATACGAGATGTGATAAAAAAATTGTCAGTTTCCAAAACCTCACCTTGAGACTGTGTATAACGGGTAGGTAAATTTAATGTATCTAAATCTTTTTTTCTACGCTTTTTCTTGACAACACCAGCCTCTGAAAGACTGTCTCTTCCAACAAGTTCAAATTTGTCAAATTTAATTTTAGTAGTATCCTTAATAATATTTACATATCTGTAAGTAGCATCTCCTTCAAAATCTTCTCTATGATTGATTTTGATATTTCCATGTACAAGTGTATGATAGAAATTGATAGTATCTACAACAATAGTTGCATCTTTTAGCTCTTGAATATCTGCACCTTTTAAGATAGTAACTTTTCCTTTGTTTGGGATAATACGAGCATCAGCAGAAGGGATATAATCAACGCCAACCAATTCTAAGATAGGGTTGTTAATATCTTTTAAGTCATATTTTCCTCCTTTAGCTTTAAATACAATATCTTTTTGAGGGGCATTTTCTTCTTCAGCAAATTTGCTGGAAGCAAACATGGAAGCACTATCACTGTGCATGGTTACTTGTTTTTTGGCTATATCCCAGATAGCTTCTTTTACAGATGTTTTAAACTGAGCATAAGGGAAACTAATAAAATCGTAATTAGGATTTTGTTGAGCTATATTTTTATTATAAGATATTTTGCAAATAGACTTCTTCAAATCAAAATCTACGAAAACAGCATTTGCATCAATCAGAGGTTTTGTAGTTTCTACTTCTCCTGTTGCAAAAGGGTCTTTATCTGTAGAATTTACTTTAAACTCTACAATATTGTCTATTATATCAGGGGTTAGGATTCTTTCAGGAGAAATTTTGACTCCTTTGGGAGCAAATAAGAAAAAGTCTTTTCTATTAAACTCTCCAATTCCCCATAAGGATTCTGGAGTAATAGCCAATGTTCCTTTTAAACTTGCAGGATTTTTATCATCAAAGAGCTTAAATAGCTTATCTCTGTTTTTAAATGTAATACTATCAATTTGTACAGAATCTTTACTTGTAAACCAAGAAAGTTTTAAATTTTCACCACTCACTTTTGGGTATAAAGTTTTACCTGAAAAGGCTTGTTTTACTTCTAAGAGAGCATTTTCAGTATGTACAGAGTCTGGAGTAAGAACAAAATGACTTGCTTTTACGCTGTAGGTATGGTTCTTAATTTCAAGGTTTTTACCTGAAGCTACAAGCCCTGTTTTGTACATAACGATAGAGTCTGCTTTTATTTCACCATGTTTACTGTAAAGTTTTAAAGGTTTTTTAGGTCGATGTACAAAACCCAAAGCATACTTGGATTCGATACCATTGTATTTAGGGTCATAAACAGGTACAAGTTCCTCTTTAATAGGAGGGAAAATATTAGAATGGAAAACTCCACTAAATTTAGGCATCTTGCTGGTTAAACTATCAAGTTCTACATTGGGTATCTCAAAATAGACTTGCTTCTTATGATAGGCAAATTTTTCCCTATAGAATGCATCAAAATAAATGCGTCCACCCGTTTCAACTTTTAGTTTAGGAAAAGACTCATACGTTTCTCCTTTTTTACCACCTGGGATTTGTCCTTTCTTTAATCCCGATTTATTATTTGGATGATTAATATACAAATCACCTGCATTCATCTTGATTTCACCACCCAAATCGTACTTGAGTTGTGGGTTTTTGGGGTCTTGTACTGCAAATAGTACAGTATCTATTTCACCCATTGTAAGTTTAAACTCATCATAAGGTAAAACAAAATTTTTACCAATAAATCTAAAATTGCCCACTGTCACTTCGCCCTCTTCCATCATAATCACTCGGTCTCCAAATATCCGAATTTCTTTATTCTTGGGTATGAAATTGAGATTGAGTTTTTTACTTACTGCAAATCTTTCAATACCTCTAATTACAATACCTCCTCCATTGGCATCAATGGTAGCATTGGGCATATAAGGTCCTTTTTTACGTTCACCTTGTAAGAAAAATCCATCTAATTCAAGTAAAACAAAGTCATTAGGATTTAAACGATTTACTTCTAATTCTTGACCTAAAATTACTTTTTTTACTTCTGTAAATCTTCCAATTTTAAAAGTATCAGTTAATGTAATCGTAGTATCTCTAAATAATGTATCTCTTGCTATAGAATCAGCTTTAGGCTTAAAAATCCTTTTCGTGATATAAATATCTTTGCCTTCAAGCTTGGGATATAAAATTCTGCCTTGGGTAAATTTGAAATAAATGGTATCTACTTTAACACTGTCTTTACGAGCATCTCTTGGAGAAAGAGACTCTATAATCATATCATCAAAATCTTTATCTGCATAAGAAGCAAACTCAATAGGAAGTTTCTTTTTAGGGTTTTTTTCCGCAAACTCCATAGCTCTTTTATATTGATAAGAGTTGGCACTTTGTGTGGTACGGTTAAGCACAATAATATTACCAGAATACTCATCATAAGCTAAATAACCTTCTCTTGAAAGCTTTCGCATAGCCATTTTTACAGCATTGGGGTCTATTTTGGATTGTTGTTTCTTTTTGTTATTGCTATTTTGTGCCAAATCATCAAAAATTGCAGCAATATTAAATTCTCTTACACCTTGTGGATTCGTAGAACCGTATTTTCCTGCATAATACTGAACTAATTTAAGAGGGTGAAAATTATAGGAGCCATGAACTTCTTCATAACGGTCTTCGTCAAAGTAACTAAATGATTCAAAAATTGCAGGAATTTTACCATTAGCTCCTACTATATAGAACTCAACAATATTTTTTTCAGGCTGATAAATAGCCATATCTGCAATGATATACATTTTATGGTACTCATCTATAAAGGGTATATCATCGTTTATTTTTTCTTTATAAAGTTTGAAAGCGTTGATAGGTGTACTATCATTAGGAAGTTTTATTTTGTTGTAACTTAATACAATATCAGAATGTGTAAGAGAATCAGTACCACTGAGATAATACCCAAAAGCAGTATTTTTGGATAATATCTGATCATCACCTAAATAAATTTCTTTTGAATTTGCATGAAACTTCACTTCCCCATCTTTGGTAACCAATAATCTGCAATTTGGGCGTTTACTTGGAGAATAACCATATAATTTAAAACCTATCATTTTCATACCACCCTTATAAGATAAATTTTGTCCAATATTTTGTATATCAGCATACTCATCATAAGACTTGAAAACAGGAAAACGAAGGTCATTCATGTTTTTTCGTTTTTCACTTAAAAACTCAAAACTGCCTTTTTCTGGATTTTTTAATTTTTCAGGATAATAAATCGTTGCATGTTCAATTTTTAGCCTTTGTTCAGCTACTCTATGACTAAATTTGTCAAATTCAACATAAATATTTTTTCGTTGGATACTTCCTAAAGCTACGGAGTCAGTAACACCTTTGTTATATAAGTTTTCCCATGAAAAACGACCTTTTTCTGCAACAAAGATATCCAAATCCAAAATAAAAGCTACTTTGGTATTGGTAATACTTACAGAATCATGTGGAGATGAAAAATATAAGTTAGTTTTAGGGAAGAGTACCACCATACCTGCAACAGAAGGGTGAGAATAGGGTTGAATATTCCCTAAAGAATCAGGTTCTCTGCTGACTTCTTTCCAATCCTTAAACCAACTGTTTTGACTTCTGGCTGAAGAGTCTGCATAGACAAATTCAAAACTACCATCTGCATAAATCTTGTTGAAATTAGAGCTATATAATGCTTTGTATAGTAATAAGCTATTAATTCTACTGGAGAAAACACTAATTTTAGATAAATTAGCTGTATTGATGAATCGATCACTAATCATCAACAGATTATCTAACTGACTATTTGTAATGTTTTGACTTTCTAAACCTCCTGAAAAAGCTTCTAATAAGTTTTTGATTTCAGTATCTACTCTGCCTCGTTTATTAACAATTTTCTGACTTAAAGCAATAATTTTGTTTTGTTGCTCTGTAGTAAATACGCCTCTAGTCCAAGCAGACCTAATCTGCTCTGCAAATTTAATTTGATTAGACTCTCTCAAAATTTTATCAATCTGTCCAATAAACTCATCAGGATTGGTGGAAAAACGTTGAGAAAAGCCCTGTATAAAGCAAAAACACAAAACAACTAAAAAGCTAAATTTTTTCATAACTCACAAGATTCAAGACTCTAATTTAATTTTTTACAAACTAACGAAACCCAATTGTTTTTAGATTTCTTACTCATCAATTCTAAGCCACTTGATTGTGCAACAGCAAGGATATCATCAATATCTGACTCATAAAATCCACTCAAAAGCAAATAACCATCTTTTACCAACAGATGAGCATAAGAGGGTATATCGTTGAGCAGTACATTTCTATTGATATTGGCTAAAAGAATATCAAATCTTTTACTTGTATCAACAGTTTCAATTGTTCCTAAATAGGCATTTATATGGTTACAATGGTTTAGGTCAATGTTTTCTTTGGTATTTTCTACAGCCCAATCATCATTATCAAAAGCTTCTATATTGGTAGCCCCCAAGAAATGTGCCATAATAGCTAGTACACCTGTTCCACAACCTGCATCTAAAACTCTTTTATTTTGATGAGAAATGCCTAACTGATGCTCTACCATCAGAGAGGTAGTTTCATGGTGTCCAGTTCCAAAAGACATTTTAGGCGTTATCAGAATCTCATATGTGAAATTGGGGTCAGGGTCATGAAATACAGCTCTGATTCTTACATCATTCCCAATTTCAACGGGCTGGTAATTCTTTTCCCACTCTTCATTCCAATTTACTTTTTGTAAATTTTGGTGTGTATATGTAAATTCGTATTGGTTTTGTAGTTCTTTTACAGCTTGATTATCAAATATATCAGAAGCAATATAAGCTTGTAATATGTTCTCATTCTCTACAAATGACTCAAAGCCTAGGTCTGCTAATTCTGCAATAAGGAGTTCAAAGTTTTCTTCTGGCGTTTCTATGATAAGTTCTGTAAACATAGGTGTTTTAAGATGAAGTAAATGAATCAAAATTACGGAAAAAAGGCTTCAAAAACAAAGAGATATTTTGTAAAAAATGATTTTTTCATTACCTTACCATATCATACGCCAATTAAGATTATTTTGTTCTTAAGCTTTATATTTAAAACAATTTTATGCAGACCACTTCACACTTATTAATGATACGCCCTGCTTCTTTTGGATTTAACCCCGAAACTGCCCAAACTAACGTTTTTCAAAAGAAAGCTTCTGATTTTTCAGAAGAAATTCATAAAAAAGCTTTAGCCGAATTTGATTATATGGTTGAATTGCTGAAAAAAGAAGATTTGAATGTGATGGTGATAGATGATACCTTAGAACCTTATAAACCAGATGCCATATTCCCTAATAACTGGATAACAACACACCAAGAAGGGGTTATTGTACTTTACCCCATGCAAGCACCCAACAGAAGGGTAGAAAGAAGGATTGATATTGTGGAAATTCTACAAAAGCAATACAAAGTACATAATGTTGTAAATCTTTCTCATTATGAGGCAAAAGGAAAGTTTTTAGAAGGAACTGGAAGCATGATTTTTGAACATACTCATAAAATAGCTTATGCAAGTCTTTCCTCAAGGACAAATACAGAAGTGTTAGATAGGTTCTGTAATTCTATGCGTTTTCAGCCTGTTACATTTCAGGCTTTAGATGAGTATGATAAGCCTATTTATCATACCAATGTGCTAATGAGTGTAGGAGATAAATTTGTTATTATTTGTATGGATGCTATTAAAGAGCCTTCAGACCAAGAAGATTTGATAGCTTCTTTTAGAAAAACACAGAAAGAAATTTTTAAGATTTCTTATGAACAAATGAAAAACTTTGTAGCCAATTGTCTGGAAGTGACTAATAATAAAGGTGAAAGAATTCTAATTCTTTCAGAAAGGGCTTATCAGCATCTTGAAGAAAGTCAAAGAAAACGTCTAGAAAATTATGTAAAACTCTTGCCATGCCCATTAGAAACCATTGAAACCTATGGAGGTGGAAGTGCTCGCTGTATGATAGCCGAAATATTTTTACCTAAGTAATCTCAAAACAAAAAGCCCTCTAGAACTAGAGGACTTTTTGTTTTAGAAGCCGTATCTGTTTTTTGAGTTAGAATTTAATTTTGCCATTGCTTCAATACGTTTGTTAGCTAGTTGTACAGCTGCTTGATGAGTATTAATTTTTTCTCTTTCAGCAGTTTCAATAATATCTAACGTGTATTGGTAAATTCTTTCAGTTTGTTCATATGCTCTATCAGCATTATACGTAGGCATAGAAATTTCGCAATATACATTAATAATACCTCCAGAGTTGATAAGGAAGTCAGGGGCATATAAAATACCTTTTTCTCCACACATATCACCATGACGATTCTCGTCTTGTAACTGATTATTAGCTGCTCCAGCAATAATTTTACACTTCAAACGATTTAAAGTGTCATCATTGACAGTTGCACCCAATGCACAAGGAGCATAAATATCCATATCAGCATCATAGATATTGTCTTTATCAACTACTTGTAAACTTGGGAATTGTTTCGTAAGAGCCTGAATTCTATCCTCATAAATATCAGAAATAATCACCTGAGCATTTTCTTTCATCAAACGCTCTACCAAATATTGTCCCACATGCCCAACACCTTGTACAGCTACTTTTTTACCAGCCAGACTATCAGAACCATAAACTTTTTTAGCTGCTGCTTTCATCCCAACATACACACCATAAGCAGTAACAGGAGAAGGGTCTCCACTACCACCTAAACTTTTAGGCATACCAGAAACATATTTGGTTTCCATAGCTACCTGCTCAATATCCTGAGTACCAATACCTACATCTTCTGCTGTAATATACTTTCCGCCCAAGCTATCTACAAAACGACCAAAAGCTCTAAATAATGCTTCTGATTTATGTTTACGAGCATCTCCAATAATAACAGCTTTTCCTCCACCGATATTTAAACCAGCTACGGCATTTTTGTAAGTCATTCCACGAGAGAGGCGTAAAACATCTTTAAGAGCCTCGGCTTCGGAATTATACATCCACATACGAGTACCACCCGCAGCAGGACCTAAAACTGTATTATGAATAGCGATAATAGCCTTTAAACCTGTTTGAGGGTCGTTACAAAAGACGACTTGCTCATGATTATTTTCGTTGATTTGGTCAAAAACAGATTGCATATATAAAGCGTTGAATAAGTGAATAATTGAATCTGATATTTTTTATGGTTGCAAAAATAGTTTTTTTTCAAGAAAAATAAGATTTTTGTATGAACTTTTCAGATAAGTCAAATATTATCCTTCCAAACTCATAAACATTATTATTTATGGCTTCTTCTCTCAAAAATTTAAGTGAATACTCAAACAAAAATATAGGTGATATCAGTCAAAAACGATTTGGAATAGTAGTAGCAGAATGGAACAGCGAAGTAACAGATGCTCTTTTAAAGGGTGCTTACGATACTTTACTCAAACACGGAGCAAAAGAAGAAAATATTGTAATTAAAACAGTAGCAGGAAGTTACGAGCTTTCTCTGGCTTCTCAGTGGCTTGCTGAACGTACAGATATTGATGCTGTGATTGCATTGGGTTGTATTATTCAGGGGCAAACACGCCATTTTGATTTCATCTCTCATGCAGTGGCTATAGGTATAACGGAAGTAAATCTTAAATACAACAAACCTGTTATTTTTGGCGTTCTTACTACAGACAATCTTGCTCAAGCCATAGACCGTTCGGGTGGTAAACATGGCAACAAAGGAGATGAGGCTGCCATTACAGCAATCAAAATGTTATTTTTCTAAACCAAAATCATGAAAACCATTACACCAGCTTCCCAAACCAGCAGTTACCCTGTTTTGGCTTGGGTTTTACTTTTTTTACTTTCTATCATTTGGGGAACATCATTCTTACTGATTAAAAAAGGTTTAGAAGTCTTTCCACCAATGCAGGTAGCTTCTTTGCGTATAGCTTCGGCTTTTTTAGTGGTCGTGATACCTGCTCTATGGCATTTCAGGCTCGTTCCTAAGAAGAAAATAGGTTTTTTACTGCTTTCTGGACTGCTAGGTAATCTGATACCTGCTTTTTTGTTTGCAATAGCCCAAACAGAAATTAAAAGCTCTGTGGCTAGTATTTTAAACTCGCTAACACCATTTTTTACATTTGTGGTAGGGGTTCTGTTTTTTAGTAAGAAAAGTGCTTGGCAAAAGGCAATAGGCATTAGCTTAGGAATCGTTGGAACAGTTCTCATTTTTGTACAAAAAGGAGGAATAGAGTTTAATGCGTATGCTCTCTTGATTGTACTGGCTACCATGTGTTATGGATTTAATGTGAATTTAACAGGCAAATATCTTTCTGATGTTCGCCCTATTCATATTACAAGTATTTCTATTTTTATGGTAGGGATGATGGCTAATATATTTTTATTTGGTTTTACAGATTTTGTAAATGTTTATCAAAACAGTCCAGTTACCAACACATCTTTTGGCGTATTTATTGATGTACCCAAAACAGAATTGGCTCTGGTTTCTGTAATGGTACTAGGAATTGTGGGTTCAGGAATCAGCTCCATTGTTTTTTACAAGTTATTACAAATTTCATCTCCTTTATTTGCAAGTTCGGTTACGTATGTAATACCTATTGTAGGGGTAAGTTTAGGAGTATTAAATGGAGAGTTTATTACAATGTGGCATCTAATAGGAATGAGTTTTATTATTTTTGGGGTATTATTAATGAACAGAAGTAAATAGAAATGTTCATAGAACAATAAACAATAATTATCAATGAACAGATTTTTTAATTCTCTTACATTATTGTTTGTTCTTGTTTGTAACCAATTGTATGCTCAATTTGCTCCTAAATACAGCAATGAGTTTCTAAATATTGGAGTAGGTGCAAGAGGACTTGCCATGTCTGGAACAATGACAGCAAGTGTGGATGATGTTACTTCTAGCTACTGGAATCCGGCAGGGCTACTTCATATCAAATCTAAATATGAAGTATCTCTGATGCATGCCGAATATTTTGCAGGTATTGCACAATACGATTATGCAGGTTTTGCTACACCTGTAGATTCTACAAGCCATATTGCTATTTCTGCGATTCGGTTTGGGGTAGATGATATCCCTGATACTCGTTTTTTATATGATGCCAACGGAGCAATCAATTATAATAATGTTCAGTTTTTTTCTGCTGCTGATTATGCTTTTCAGGTTTCTTATGCCAAACGATTACCGAAACTCAAAAACCTTCAGTTAGGAGGGAATTTTAAAGTAATATACAGACAAGCAGGCGATTTTGCAACAGCTTGGGGCTTTGGCTTAGATGCAGGAGCTCAAATTAAACTGGGTAAATGGAATGTAGGAGCTATGGCAAGAGATATTACAGGAACATTTACAGCTTGGAGGCACAATCTAGCATTGCTCTATGCTATTTATGCTCAAACAGGTAATCCTATCCCACAGAACTCAGTGGAAATAACAGTCCCTAAACTAAATATTGGTACAAGCAGAAGGTTTCCTATTCAAAAGAAATTTGGCATATTAACAGCCATCGAACTTCAAAATACATTTGATGGAAAAAGAAATACATTAATATCATCGGATTTTATTTCTATTGCTCCTGCTTTGGGTATTGAAGGCGATTATAAACAAACTATTTTTCTAAGAGCAGGTATTGGTAATTACCAAAAAATTAAAAACTTTGATGGAAGTACATACAATAGTATTCAGAGTAATTTTGGGGCAGGTTTTAAGTTAAAACGATTTACAATTGATTATGCCCTTACAGATGTAGTAAGTAATGACGCTGGGTTGTACTCACATGTTTTTTCTGTGAAAGCAGTTTTTTAAATAATACATTTAAACTATAAATTATGTGTTTTTTTACAGTTTAAATCCAATAATAGTAACATCATCTATCTGACTTTCATGATGTTGCTTTGTCCAATCATTCCATTCTGTTTCTATTAGTTCTTGTTGTTTTTTCATGGGGAAAGAATGAATTCTTTCTAAAAAAGCATAGAATTTTTTAGAAGAGTACTTTTTTGTACGCTCCCCACCAAATTGATCCTGAAAACCATCAGAAAACAAATAAAGAGTTGTAGGTAAATGTGTAGAAATAGTAAAAGAATTGAAAGTTTTTTCAAGATTAGACTGCCAGCCACCAATACTATCCAATGAACCTCGTAAAATATGCATTTCGTCATTCTGAAAATATACAAGAGCATGACGAGCAAGTGAAAACTCTACTTTTTTATTGACCTTATCTATCAAACATAAGGAAATATCCATGCCATCTTTGGAGGCATTGTTATGATCATTTTGTCGGAGAGTGTAATATACTTCCTTATTGAGTTCTTGTAAAATTTGTTCTGGATGTGTAATATTCTTTGCAAAAACAATATTAGTAAGCATTACACTTCCAAGCATAGTCATTAATGCTCCAGGTACACCATGACCCGTACAATCAGCTAGAGCAAGCCAAATTAAATTCTCTTTTTGATGTAACCAAAAAAAATCTCCACTTACAATATCACGAGGTTTATAATAAATAAAAAAATCATGAAAATTTTCTTGAAAATGGGTGGAGTTGGGTAAAATAGCCTCTTGTATCTTTTCAGAATATTGTATGCTACTGATAATCTGCCTATTTTTTACTTCTAAAGCTCTTCTACTTTCCTCAATGGCATCTCTTTGTGAAACAAGTTCTTCTTTTTGTAGCTTAAGCTGTTCATTTTGAACCATTACTTCTTCATTGATTTTTAGCATTTCATCTTCAATGATAGCATATTGTTGATTTTTGATATGAAGTTCATCCGTAACATTCTTTAAGGTTAATTCCTTCAAAAAAATATTTTTTAAAATATTATATCGATATAAAGAAACTCCCCAAACTACTATTGCTACGATTATTAAAGTCAATGCATGTAAGTAATTAAAGGATGGTAAAGGTTGTTGATAAACAACTATTAGAAAAATAAGGTGAATGAATAAAAAAATTAGAAAGTTACTTGAAAGCCACTTTTTTGATAGAATACTGAAAAAAGCTCCAGAAATCAGCATCATCAAATTAATGAATAGATAACTAGAACTGGTTTGATGTTTGGGATAATAAATTGCCCCCAAAAAAATGATTATAGTTAAAATAAATAAAAAAAGCTCATGGGTAAATTTAAGTCTCCAAAATGCAAGTAAAACCCCTGCTATCACAACAGAGGGTATCAATCGAAAAAAATATAGATCAGTATGTAAACTCCACAAGAAATATTCTATCAATAAAACAATAGGAAAGAAAAAAAAAGCTATTAATCCCCATTTTAGAGCATATTGTCTCCCAATTTCATGGTAATATTCTTTCCAAAGTTTTTCTGATAAAGGTGATTTCATGGTGTTTTAACTTTATTTTAAAACCAATCTCTATAAAGAAAAGAATTGTCTAATCATATACAGATTAAATTTTATATGATAGGTAATGATTTAACTTCTGAGTATTAAAACCAATGTTAAAAAACATACAGAATAAGCTGAATCAATATCAAATATCTGCGTTTTTAATAGATTATAAAAAAAACCTTTTCAAAATATTAATATTTTGCTACAATTCATAAGTTTATGAAGTTTTTTACTTTTATTTGTGAAAAGTAGAAATAAAATATTCTAACACTAAAGCGGTTTTTAATTATTTAATTTTATGTCTAAAAATCTCGATTTACAAGCTCTTATCTTGCAAGGAGGAGGAGCATTAGGTGCTTATCAATGGGGAGTACTACAAGCCTTTGAAGACCAAGGTAAATTACTCCAACCTCGTATTATTACTGGGGTTTCAATTGGGGCAGTCAATGGTGCTGTGTATTTGAGTGGTGGTGTTGAAGGTTTACGAAAGCTTTGGACAACACTCGAAATGCCAACTCTACCATTTATTCCCAGTCAATGGCAAGCTAAAAACTCTAAAATTGCTAATCCAAATATGTACGTACCCAATTGGCAAACTTTGACATCGCCACTGACAACTACAAATTTGTACGATTTGGCACCTTTCAAAAAACTTTTAGAAAGCTTGATAGATATAGACAGACTTAATAAGTCTCCTATTAAATTAGTTGTAGAAGCTGTAAATGTAGAAACTGGAGCCCTAACAGCTTTCAGTAATCATGACACAGAGGGTATTTCCATTGATAAAATCATGGCAAGTATGAGTATCCCTCCTAATTTTGCAATGATGGAAATTGATAATAACTTTTATTGGGATGGAGGTTTGTTCTCTAATATGCCACTCTCCCCAGCCATTAATTATCTCGAGAATCTTGATGTACCCAAAAATACTCAAGTTAGAAGACAGCTTTTTGTAATCAGTTTATTTAGAAAACAATCTCCATTGCCTACCAATATCAATGAGGTAAGCGACCGTGTGAAAGAGTTAATCTTTGAAAGTAAACTATCATTAGATAAAAAATTCTTTCATAACATGAATAGTTATGTAGACTTAATACACCAAATAGATGCTGTATTGCCTGAAAATAGCCCTATTAAATTAGAAAAAGCTTATCAAAACTTACTCAATCATAAAAAAATTGAACCTCCCGTATTATTTCAATATGAAGCTGAGGGGGTAGAAGGTACAGATGATTTTACGCCAGCTTCTATAGACCTGCGATTTAGAACAGGTTATAGAGACGCATTGCAATTTATTAACCACTAAACAAGCATTTTATGGAACTATTTTATAACAAAAATCACTGTAAAATATATTATATTAAAGAAATAGAATGTGTATATTTGGATTGGCATGGATTTGCTATGAGTGAAGACTTTAGAGAAGCATGTAATTTTTCGTTAGAGTTGATGGTCAAAAATAAATCCAGTCGAATGATTGCTGATAACTCAAAAGCTAAAGTAGTAATAGCTGCTGATCGTGATTGGATGAATGAAGATTGGTTTCCCAGAGCTATTGTTGCAGGATTTAAAACCTCAGCCGTAGTCGTGGCTCAAGATATTTTCAGGGATATAAGTGTTAAAAAAATTGTTAATAACTTGGATTCAGGCGTTTTTACAGCCCAGTTTTTTCAAGATTATGAAAGTGCTTATCATTGGCATAAAGAGAATTTTACTCATTAAACACTAAATCTTGGTATTGATAAACAGAAGCTTATCAATACCAAGATAAAAAACTTATTTCTGTTTTATGAGAATATAACATTCACCTGTATATTTTTTATTCATTAAACGTAATATTCGCCCACCTTTTACGGCTTCAAACTGACACCAGTATTCATTTGTTGCATCTTTAGAACGATTAGAGAGCATAACTGTCCAAATATTGGTTTGACATTTTCCACTGTAATTTTGTTTACCACCACCACCATTTGTGGTATAGTAAGAATGAAAACTCTGATAAGTCCCATTTTTACTGAATACAAAAGTATCACCTGTGGCTGCTGTGTTGCTACCTGCATATTGTCCAGTAGAACTGCTATAGTAATAAGTAGTTGCTCCACCACTTGTTCCCCATTTGCCCACTATATCGGATGTTGTAACGGCAAATTTATTGTATTGTAACATGTTGTCAAAACTGTCATGATTTGGGAAATACTGGTACATTAAATCTTTGGTGGGAGTGAAAATGATAATAGGGGTACAAACTCCGTTCTGAAAATACAGTTTTAGTGAAACATAGCCTTTCTGCCCACTTTTCAAGTAAGTAACAGGAGCATCTAAAATGTAATCCATCCCAATTTCTTTGGGTCTTTGAAATATCTGAGTAGTTTGAAAATCGGGTTTAACCCAAATATCCCAATAATGATATTCAAAAGGGTTGCCATCTCCTCTGTTTCTATTTTTATCTACTGCTTCATCAGGGTAATATAGCCGAACTTCTATACCATTTTTGACAACTTGAACATAATTAGCTGTAAGAGTAGATGTCCAACCATCATCAAAATTGGTAATACTTTGTGTAATACCAGTTTTATGATTGTTTAAATCCAAAGCATTAGAGTTATCTGTGGAATGTGTATTGTTATTGACATCATTTATAACATCTACTTTTTGGATAAATTGATTAATGTATTCTATGTAAGAGTTGTCATTAAAATTGCTTGAAATGCTGAAACTTACTTTGCCTTTAGTACAAGTAACCATCATCACAGTTAAAGGCTGATTTTGGAAGCTTGCTTCAGCCATACCAATTGTTATTTGCCAATCTTTTTCAATTGTCTTTTCTTTTTTAGGAACCCCCTTTATAACAATATCTTTTGAAATGAGAGTCTTCCAGTCACTCTCAAAATCAACATCATTACTCCCTTTACTATCAGACATACACCAAAGGTAAATTTGGCAATATTTATTTCCACTGATAGTTTCAAAGGTTACACGTTCATTAGTTTGACTTTTTTTCCAACCATCAGGTGGAGTATAAGTAAAACGACTAAAAGTTTCTTTTTGACCAAAAGAAAGGGAACTTATAAAAAAGCATACATTCCATAATAAACTATATTTTAAAAACATATTCATAAAATGTAAAATTTAAGAAATAAAGTAAAATATTAATGGATGCAATATAATAAAAAAAATATTAAAATATTGATTATCTGTATATTAAAAGACTAAATGCATACATACATAAAAAGCCATAATTTTCTCAAAACCAAAATAATTATTAAATTGGCAAGGATTATACGTAAAATATAAAGTTCAAGAAAGTTGTTTATTTATGAAACCAAATTTTAGTAATATATCTTTTGAGAGTCTTTTAAGTGTATCTAAACAATCTATAAGTATTGGAGATAATAAATTTTTGAAAACACCTGAAGGAATAGACATCCAAACTTATTACACATTAAATGAAGTTCAAAAATTACCTCATCTAAGTTTTATAGCAGGTATACCACCATACTTGAGAGGTCCTTATAGTACTATGTACTTACAACGTCCATGGACAATACGTCAGTATGCAGGTTTTTCAACTGCTCAAGATTCTAATGCTTTTTATAGAAGAAATCTCGCAGCAGGTCAGAAAGGGCTTTCTGTAGCTTTCGATTTAGCAACACACAGGGGATATGATTCTGACCATCCAAGAGTGATGGGTGATGTAGGAAAAGCAGGAGTTGCTATTGATAGTGTAGAGGATATGAAGATTTTATTTGATGGAATACCATTAAATGATATGTCTGTTTCTATGACTATGAATGGTGCTGTAATACCTATCATGGCATTTTATATTGTAGCTGCTGAAGAACAAGGTGTAAAGGCTGAGGAACTCTCAGGAACTATCCAAAATGATATTCTAAAGGAGTTTATGGTGCGTAATACTTATATTTATCCACCAACACCAAGTATGAAAATTATTGGAGATATTTTCGCTTATACCTCCAAAAATATGCCTAAATTTAATAGTATTAGTATTTCGGGCTATCATATGCATGAGGCAGGAGCAACAGCTGATTTGGAACTGGCTTATACACTTGCAGATGGATTGGAATATATCAGAACAGGACTTGCGGCAGGACTTGATATTGATGATTTTGCTCCTAGATTATCATTTTTCTGGGCAATTGGGATGAATCATTTCATGGAGATAGCTAAAATGAGAGCAGGTCGTTTGCTTTGGGCAAAAATTGTGAAACAATTTAGCCCTAAAAAGTCTATTTCTATGGCTCTACGAACACATTGCCAGACATCAGGATACAGCCTTACAGAACAAGATCCTTTCAACAATGTTGCTCGTACAGCAATCGAAGCATTGGCTGCTGCTTTGGGACATACACAATCATTACATACCAACTCTTTGGATGAAGCAATTGCTTTACCCACAGACTTTTCGGCTCGTATAGCCCGAAATACCCAATTAATTCTGCAAGAAGAAAGTAATATTTGCCAAACTGTTGACCCTTGGGGAGGTTCTTATTATGTAGAAAAACTTACCAATGATTTAGCTGAGAAGGCATGGCAGTTAATTGAAGAGGTAGAAACATTAGGAGGTATGGCAAAAGCTATTGAAACTGGACTGCCTAAAATGCGTATAGAAGAGGCTGCTGCTAAAAAACAGGCTCGTATAGATGCTGGTAAAGAAATTATTGTAGGAGTAAATCAGTTTAAACCTACCTCAGAAAAAGAATTAGAGCTTCTAGAAGTGGATAATACAATTGTTCGTAATGAACAAATAGCTCGTTTAGAGAAAATAAAATCTGAAAGAGATAATAATGCTGTAAAACAAGCTCTTAATGCTATTACAGAGGCAGCCAAAACAGGAGAAGGGAATTTACTAGATTTAGCAGTGAAAGCAGCCAGACTAAGAGCAACTTTAGGCGAAATTTCAGAAGCTATGGAAACTATATTTGGCAGGTATCAGGCTACTATCAGAGCTATTTCAGGTGTTTATGCATCAGAAGTTTCTGATGATGAGAATTTTAAGAAAGCTCAGGAAATGGCAGACCAGTTTGCAGAGCTGGAGGGAAGAAGACCTCGTATTATGATTGCTAAAATGGGACAAGATGGACATGACAGAGGAGCAAAAGTTATAGCCACAAGCTTTGCAGATTTAGGTTTTGATGTAGATATAGGGTCTTTATTTCAAACTCCAGCGGAAGTTGCTCGTCAGGCAGCTGAAAATGATGTACATGTCGTTGGGGTAAGTTCTCTTGCAGCAGGTCATAAAACGCTTGTTCCTCAATTAATTGAGGAGTTAAGAAAAATTGGCAGAGATGATATATTGGTAATAGTTGGAGGTGTTATTCCTCCTAAAGATTATCAGTTTTTGTATGATGCAGGCGTGATGGGTGTCTTTGGACCAGGTACAGTAATATCTGTAGCTGCTCAAAATATTATATCAAAACTTGTAAATTGAAAATGAATTTATAAGTATAAAATATTGCAAACCTGCTTTTTTTTAAAATTTTCAACCAAATATTAATTTAATTTTAAACTAATATTTGGTTAATTCATTTATTATTGGTATAATAAAGGAATTTTTTATGGTAAAAATAAACACTTCCTTTTTATGTATCATTTCTATAAAGTTAAACTTTTACACATAAAAGTTAACGTTCCCTTATTTATTTTTCTGTGTTTGTCAAGTGGACATATATTTGGACAAATAGATTCTTCTAAGAAAGTTAAGTTGTTTTCTTCATCTGTTGATGAGTTGTTGCTCATACCAGTTAAAGAAAAAAAGGAGGTAAGCATTGCGTCCAATATCGTAAAAGATATAGATAAGCAACCTGCTTCTGTAACAGTTATAAGTAAAGATCAAATAAAACTTAGTGGAGCCAGAACACTTTCTGAAGTTTTAACGGTATTCTCACCAGGGTATTTTGCTGTGGAAGATCAAGATGATATTATTGCAGGTTTTAGAGGACTTGCTCCAGATAATAACTCCAAAGTTTTATTGTTAATTAATGGGCAAAATCTTAATACAGAGTTTTTTTGGGGACCACCTGATGCCATTTTAAATAGCCAAAATCTAGAATATATAGAACGCATAGAGGTCATCAGAGGTTCTGGATCAGTTACTTTAGGACAAGGAGCTTTACTAGGAGTTATTAACATTGTTACTCAGGATGCAAAAAATGAAGAAAGTGGGAGTACTCAAATTACAACTTCAGCAGGGTTAAATGATTATTATGGAGGTTCTTTGGGTGTCAGATTGAATGTAAAAGGGATTAAATCATATACATATTTTTCTGGACTAAATTATCAGGGACAAGAATTTAGAAATGAAGGTTGGGCTGCCCTTCAAAATAATCAGGGTTTTGCAGGAGGAAAAGTAGCAGACATGGGACATAGATTACGTCGAACTAGTAACATGACAATAGTAAATACAACTCAATATAAAGACTTAGTTATTAATATTTTAAAAACTGAACAAAAACGAGATTTGTATAATTTTTATAGGGATAGAGAAGTAATTAGACAAGACCTGTTTAGTTTGGGTGTTAGCTATAATTTTAAGGTCTCAGAAAAAATAAATAATACTACAACAGCATCTTTTATAAATGATGATTATGGTCTATATTCCTTAACAGGAACAACAATGGGAGGTACAGCAGAACAACGTTATGGAGGAAAAACTGTTTTTAATATAGATGGATTATGGAAAGGAAATAAAACAGCTTTGGGAGTAGAATATAAGGTGTTTTCAATGGGGTTACCCAATCAGGATAATAATAATTTTATAGCAAATGTAGTTGGCTCTTTTGACCCAGCTACGGCTAATAATGACTTGACAATGTCATTTCAACAGAAAATTAATTTATTTAGTGCTTTTGCAGAAGATTTTTATTCTATTAATGATAAAATAGATATTTTTGCAGCCTTTCGCTATGACCAACATCCATTCTGGGGACAAAATATTTCACCACGCTTTGGAGCAATTTATGCTCCATCCAAAAAAATATTGATTAGAGCATCTTATCAGGCAGGTTTTAGAGGAGCTGTTGGTCTTCATTATTCTGGAGGATACAGAAGAGATGGCTTCTTGCGTTCAGAAAATTACTCGCAAATTAATGGTTTAGGAATACCTAGTGCTAATAATATAGCTTCTATTGTTCCTGAACGCATCAACAATGTAGAATTATCTTTTAAAGTAAGCTTTACAGATGATTTTGTTTTAAATACTGTGGGCTTTTATAATACAGTACAGAACGTGATAGATGTGGGTGTAATTTACCAAGATCCAACAGTGTTCCCTATGATCAATATAGGTTCTGATATACCTGGTGACTGGAATGGTTATTGGTACTTCAAAAATACACCTGGTACGTTCAATCAATTTGGAAGTGAATCTTCTTTGAGTTTTACAAAACCCAAATATTCTCTTATTTTAAGCCATTCTTTAGTAAAAGTATCTAATGCAACACAAGAGCAAAAAGATTTAGCAGAAAGTGCAAATAGTATGTATTTAGCATCAGAAAGTGGAAAACTCCGTTATAAAGCCTTTCCAGAAAATATTGTCCGCTTTCATCTTCTTGCTAAGCCTTTTAAAAAGTTGAATGTTGGATTAAACACTTTGTATTATTCCTCTTGGTTTTCACCAGCAGGTACAGTAGCACAAGGTGGTATGCTTGTCAATATGGGTTTAAGCTATGATATAACACCTAAAACCACATTGGATATTCAAATTAAAAACCTAACTAATCAAAAAAATCTGTATCCAATGAATAGCAATGCAGGAGGTCCAGATGTATCTCCTGGTACACCTGCTTGGGAGAGTACTACATTATGGACTACTCTAAGAATCAATTTATAATATAAATTAGTGGTCTTATACATCAAGGCTATCAATTTTTTAACGAGATACATAATCAAATACTGGTATGAAAACAATCTGTGGTATCATTGTAGGTACAATGTTAATGACTTGTGCTTATGGACAAAATATAAATGCCTTAATAACAGACTTAAATAAGGCAAAAGCTCCTGCTGAAAAAATTAATTTAATGGAAAAATTGGGTATTGCTTACCAAAAGCAAAATGCTCATAAAAAAGCCATTGAATATTTTGAACAAGCTTATCAATTACAAATTCAGAATAAAGAGAAAAATAATAATAAAATAGCAATTCTTGATGCGATGGGAAATTCGCAATTAGCTTTAAAAGATTTTCCTAAGGCTATTAAAACTTATGACAATATTTTAAAGCTTCAAAAACAAGGCAATCAGAAACGTGAAGAGGTGATTACTTTACACAAATTAGCTGAAATATGTGAGACCAACAACCAAAATAAAGAAGCTCTTGCTTATACACTGGAATGTTTACAAATTAATAAAGATTTAGGTGATTTAATGGCTGTTGCTGATACACATAATAACTTAGGCTTTTTGTATAGACAATTGGGAGATAGTAAAAAATCTGTTGATCACTTTATGGAGGCATTGGCTACTTATGGGAGATTAAGTAGAGAACGTCCCAATGAGCAACTAACCATGTTTACTAATTTGGGGGTTACTTATAGCTACATTGGTAAATTTGATGATGCTCAAGAGTATTATCAAAAAGCTTTGAAAATGGCTGAAAAACAAGGTAATCAAAGAGAAATAGCAAACCTTTCCAATTATATTGCTGCAAATTATTTTGTCTCTGGAAAAAACAGACAGGCTATAACACAGGCGGAACGAGCTATGAGTGTTGCCCAAAAAATATCTGATGATGAACATTTAACAACAAGTTACAATATTTTAGCTCAAATTTATCAGAAAGAAAAAGACTTTGCTATGTATCAAAAGTACAATAAGTTGTATCAAGAAGTGAAAGAAAAAGTAAGACAAAAAGAAATAGCACAACAACAAAAAATATTGGAAGAGCAAATTAATGTAGAAAAGAAAGAAAATGAGCTGAAACAAGATATTGCCAAACAAGAAAAATCTGAGGCAGAAATCAGACAAGCTATTTTAGAAAAACAAAAAGCAGAAAAAGAACTAGAAAATTCTCGAATTAAAATTCTTAATCAGGAATCAGAAAAAAAACGTGCGGAACAAGCTTTAGTAATTACCCAACAACAAAATGAAGCAGACAAACAACGTCAGGCTAACGAGATTCTTCAAAGAGATGCTGAATTGAAAGAGCTGAAAATCAAAGACCAAGAAACAGCAAAGAAAATACAAGACCAGCAACTAAAAGCAGAAAAAGAAAATGCAAAAAAAGAAAAAGAGAAAGCAAATGCATTACAAGAAAAATCAGATGCTTTACAGAAAAAAGCTGAAGCAGATGCAAAAATTCAAATGCTTTCTTTTGCTTTTGCAGGTTTAGCAGCTATAGCTGTTGGATATATGTTTTTCTCACTTTCAAGAATGCGTAAACAAAAACAAGCTATTGAAAAGCAGTCAGCAGAAATAAAAACGCAATCTGGAGAACTCTTAGAACAATCTAATCAAATTGCAGCTCAAAATGAAGAATTAAGGCAAAATCAGGAGGAAATTATGGCTCAACGAGATGCTATTGAACAAAAAAATAACACACTAAATGAGCAAAATGAAAAAATTAGTAATAGTATCAATGCTGCCATGACTATCCAACAGTCCGTTTTGCCTCATCATGATAAAATAACGCAACTTATAGGTGAATATTTCCTGATTTTCAGACCAAGAGATGTCGTTTCAGGAGATTTTTATTGGGCTGAACAAACTCATGATGGAAAAGTCGTAGTTGCTGCTGTCGATTGTACAGGGCATGGTGTTCCTGGAGCATTCATGAGTATTATTGGAAGTAACATGCTTTCTAAAGTTGTACAACTCTATAAAGCCAATACTCCTGCAGAAATCCTGATGAAGCTGGATCAGGAAATAAGAACAGTACTTCAGCAAGATAAAACAGATAATCAGTATGGTATGGATGTATCGGTGTGTGTATTAGAGAAACTAAATGAAGAAAATGTTAAAGTTGTGTATTCAGGTGCAAAAAGACCTCTTTATTATATAGAATCAGGAGATAATCAGGTATTTACCTTAAAAGGAGATAGACGCTCTATTGGAGGAACTCAAAATGAAAATGTACAATTTACCAATCAAGAAGTATATTTGAAAAGAGGAAGTCTTTTGTATTTGGGTAGTGATGGTTTTACAGACCAAAATAATGCTGAAAGGGTAAAACTAGGAGAGTCTAAATTCAAATACTTAATTTCTCAAAATTACCAAATGTCTATGGTAGAACAAAAGAAAGAGTTAGAGGCATTTCTGGATTCTTATCAGAGAGGTACTATTCAAAGAGATGATATTTTATTGATGGGGATTAAAGTATAAAACAAGCTTTAGCTTGTTTTATACTTTGTTATCTTTTAAGCTTCATAAAGCCATTGCAAAGCTTTCTGAGAGTCTGGAAAATTTTGAAAATCAAAGTTGGGATTGCTACTACTAAAATAATTAATACTGTGTTCTGAGGCTAAACGATTGAAAATATCGGACGATTCTGCCCTTGCTACCTTTAATCTGTATCCTAAACTTTGTGCAGATTTTTGAGCAATAGGAAAAAAATCGCTTACAAGCCATTCTTCAGAACCTGGAGGAATAATGCGTTCTTTACTGGCATCAATGTAAAAATAAGAAGCTTTTTTTTCTTCTATCAAACCCATTGATTCAAGCCATACTTGCTTGAATTCATCCAAAGTTAAGAAACTTATAAACTCTAAAATTACAGTATTTTTCGTTTCATTGAAATGAATATGGTATTTCTTCATGAAAAATGAAAGATTTAGAAAATGGACAAAAAAAATTATTTTCTCGGTTTCTTAAAAGCTTTAATTTCTTGAATTACTAAAACTGAGCAAGTAAAAGCAACTTCTTTACCATCAATATCAAGAGTAACAGGTCTTTGCTCCATAGGGTTGGATGGCTTGATTTCTTTTGTCTCAATTTTACCTTTAATTTGAACATCTTTTCCCTGCCATTTTTTTAAATCCATTACTTTATCTTTTTGGATTACAATTGCTGATTTATCTTTTTGTTCAAGGACATAATAGTCACTACCTTGAGCACAGTAACTTTCAGTGGTTTTACTCCAAGGTTTTGCCACAATTTTTCCCACAAAAGTTTCTTGAGCATAGCCATTTAAATATGAAATAGTAAATAAACTAATCAATAATAGATTTTTTAGAGCCATTTTTGCATGAGTTTTGATAATGTGATAATCTCCACTATTTTAGGATTTTTCTTTAAAAAAAACAAGAGTTATTTTTTAGGAAAAAAGTTTTTTTGTATTTTTAGTAGAGATGCTTTTTTATATCAACACACAAAAACAGGCTTATGAAGATATTAGATCCCAATTGGCTTACAGAAGGTTTGATAGACTTTGAATACAAGAAATATGTTTTACTTGCATATTTCAAGGGTATTCAGGAAGAGTTTCAAGCTTCTAAATTATACCCTTATCTTTCAGACTTGATTTTCCATTATCAGAATTTGCAAAATGTAAAAGAACATAAAAAAATAATGTATCAGCGTTTTCCAAGAAAAATTAGTAAGGCAGATTTTGAGAAATTACACTTAGAATATGAGAATTTGATACAAGATGATGAAATTATGGAAGAACTGGAATCTATAATCAGTTTTGCTCTGCCTAATTTTAAAAGCTTGCTTGTAGAGGGTAAAAGTATTTATGAATACATTGAGCAAAACCTCGAATTTTTGCCTGTTGGTATATCCCCTTTATACCAAGAAGAAGGGTATCTGATGCTTCATGAAGAACTCTTGAAAACAATCCAAGTCTATTATTATCAGGTTTCTATTTTTACAAATATCGAAAATTCTTTTAGAGCAATCCACTTACAGTACTTGGAAACTATGCAAAAAGGTTTTTTTGAAACTTTTGAAAATCTAAAAATACAGTTACTTCGTAAGTATAAACAAATGCCAAATCCTGCAACTTTTTTGGTAAATGCTAAATTATCATATCCTTTGCAAGAGACATTATTACCACTTGCAAAAAGAATATTGATAAAACACATTTCACAAAGTGCTGCATAAAAAAATTATAACTGAAAAAAAAACTTTCTTTATATTTAAGAGTTAATTATCCATAATGATTTTTTAGTTTGGAAAAAGAGAAAACATTTTTTTCGGAAAACGAGTTAGTTAGTCAGTTACAAAACAAAAATACAAAGGCATTTGAGTATTTGTATGATAACTATGCACCCACTATTTATGGGGTAGTTGTTCGTATTGTAGGTTCAGAAGAAATAGCACAAGATGTTGTTCAGGAAGCTTTCGTAAAGGTATGGAGCTCTATGGCTCAATACTCAACCGAAAAAGGAAAATTATTTACATGGGTACTTAATATTGCACGAAATACAGCAATTGATAAGCTTAGGTCTAAAGAAATTAAACAAATACAAAAAAATGATTCTTTAAATCTGAAAGCTCATAAAAGGACTGACGATACAACTCAACAAATGAGTGAATATATTGGGTTTAAAGAAATTATGGATAAGATGAAAGATGAGCATAAAATAATCATCGAACTGATGTATTTTGAGGGCTATTCCCAATCTGAAATAGCAGAAAAACTGTCAATTCCTTTGGGAACAGTAAAAACAAGAGCAAGAAATGCTTTGGAGCACTTAAGAAATTTGCTAAAAAGCGATTGGAATTTTTAAAATAGATTTTAAATAATAAAGAACTTGAAAATTCAGGAATATATAGAATCAGGTATTTTAAGTATTTATGTACTTGGTATAGCCTCCGAAGAAGAACAAAGGGAAGTAGAGGAAATGGCTCGTCAGTACCCTGAAATTGCTGATGAGCTTCATAGCTTGCAGGCTTCTGTGAGTGAGTATGTATCTCAATTTGAGATAACACCACCCAAAAGCCTCAAAAATAAAATTATGCAAAGCATTGTTGACGAAACACCCAATGCTACTATCGGAGGGTTCAAAAATAAAAACGTTTTCCAATATGGAATGGTGGCTTCCATTGCATTACTTTTAGTGAGTTTATTGGGTAATTTTTATTTCTACAATCAATGGCAACAAACGCAAAATGATCTTGCTATTGTTAAAAACCAGAATGTAGAAATTGCCAATAATCAAAAAGTCTTAGAAACAAAGTACCAAGAATTAGAAAGTGAACTTACAATGGTGCAAAATCCAGCCTATCATATCACTTATTTGGAAGGGATGAAGGATATGGCTCCGCAGAGTTATGCTACTGTATTCTGGAATGATGAAAAACAACAAGCATATATTTTCACAAACTCTTTGCCCAAACCACCCAATGGTAAACAATATCAGCTTTGGGCTCTCACAGATGATAATATTGTTTGGGATGCAGGGGTGTTTCATTGGGGAAAGTTTACACCTGTTAAATGTTTCAAAAAACCACAAAAATTTATTATTACACTGGAAAAAGAGGGAGGTGTCCCCAAAGCAGAAGGTCAGGCTTATGCAATGGGAGTCGTCAAAATATAGGTTTTCTTTAAAGAAAACCTATATTTTTTTGTGTTTAAATGGAAGTTATTGAATTTTTTCTAAAAATTTTGTTTTCCTCAAAAAAAAAAATAGATTTACCAATAGAAATAAAGGTATCACAAAAAAATTACAATTATGGCAGTTACACGCGAAAACGTAGAAGACATGATTAACCAATATGTGGTTTCTGTTGGACTTACGAAAGAAGGCACATTCAACGAACAACGTAGAGCTTGGTATTGGACTATTGGCTCTGCTAAAATTGAGGTTTTTGTTCAATCTATTCCTATGAAAGATGGTTCTGAACGTTTCTTTTTACGCATTTTTTCACCTCTTATGCAAGTACCCAAATCAAATGAACAACAGTTCTATCGTCATCTATTAGAATTGAATGACTCTAAATTGGGTGTTAAATTAACTATTATGCCTGGCTCTGATACCGTTTATGCTACATATGAGCGTGATATTCAAGGAATAGATTATAATGAAGTATGTACTTGTATTGCAGATTTAGAATGGTGGGCAGATACACTGGACGATCAATTGAAAAATCAATATTTAGGCAGATAAAACAAAAGCGTCAGAATATTCTGACGCTTTTTTATTCTATTTTCTTAAAATAAATATCAAATTGTGTTCCTATATTAACCTCACTTTGTACTTGTATTCTCCCTCCTAAAGCTTCAATTTGCGTTTTACAAAGATAAAGCCCCATGCCTTTGCCTTCTTTTTCTAAATGAAATCTCTGATATAATCCAAATAACTTGTGCATATATTTCTTTAAATCAATACCCATTCCATTATCTTTAAATGTAAGACAAACTTCATGAGGATAATCTTTGGTATAAATTTCAATAATAGGATTCCTTTGGGGGTGTTTATACTTAATGGCATTGCTGATAAAATTATAAAAAATGCTTTTTAGATATGCTTTTCCAAAATAAATAGAGTCAGCTTGATTAAAGTGCAGATGGATTTGTACATCTGCTAATTTGTCAAAGTAATCTTTAATAACTTCTGTTGCAATGATAGGGAAAGATAAGTGTTCTAAATTCTGATTTTTTCCTTTTCTTACATCCAAAATTTCACTCAAATCTTGTAGGGTTTGGTGCATAGAATGTGTAGAGGTAACAATATGCTTCAAAATTTCTTGATTTAAAGGGTCTGTAATATCCTGATTATTAAACAGACGAGTCAGCCCTAGTAATTGGGCTACAGGAGAACGTAAATTATGAGCTGTAATGAAAGTGAACTGCTCTAATTGCATATTTTGGTTCACAAGCTCTAAGTTTGCATCTGTAAGTTGTTGAGTTCTCTGATTAACAAGGACTTCTAAATTTTCATTATACGCTTTTAAATCTAAATTCTGTTGCTCTATAATCTTATTTTGTTCAGCTAACTGATTTCTGCTTATTTCAAGTTCTTCCTGTTGTTGTTTCAACTCTTTATTTTGAAACTCAATTTCTTCTTGTTTTTGTTGTAAAGTTTTTGTTCTTTCAGCTACTTGTCTTTCAAGCCTTGTATTATTATCTTTCTGAAGCTCTATTACTTTCTGTTGACTCTTTAGTCTGTCTTGACGTACTTTCTCATGCTTCATTCTGTTTTTATAGCTTAAAGCCAAGGCAAACATAATGACTTCAAAAACACATGAAATTTCTCCTAGATGAGCAGTTATGAACGTTCTTGGCAAAAGTCCTGTAACAGAAAGAGCCAGTAAAATAGTACCTGTTACATAAAAAATCCATGCAATAGCAAAGTATTTGGCAAATGGGTTGCCTCTAATCCAACAAACAATACCTATAATAGTGATGACCAAATTTCCCAGATTTCCAATAATGATAATTTGGATTGAGAAGAATGGATAAGAAAAAAAGAACACACTACAACATACCCACACACCAAAAATAGCATAGATATTCATCAGGCTGGTTGCAAGTGGGAAATAACGAAATGTTTGTAAAAAATTTTTAGTAAAAAGCCCTGCACCAATTACCCAAATACCCATAGCAAAACCCAAAAATATTTTTCCTGTTTGTCCATTCTCTCGCCAAATATGTTGAAAGAAATGCCCACTTAATGACAAATAGAACGTAATAGCACCTGTTAAAAAAATACTATAATATAAATATTCTTTATCTTTAAAATATACAAAGAAAAATATACTTCCTAAGAACATTAGACCTGTAATACCTATAAAAACACCATAAAAAAGCTCTAAAGTCCTTGATGGCTCAGCAAAAGAACTGCCTCTCTCAATATATAAAGGTAGCTGAATAGGAGTTTCTGACTTGATTTTTAAATAAAAAATTTGGACTTGAGCATCTTGAAAGGTAAGAGGGAAAACTAAATACCTGTGTTTTACAGGACGGTTAGTAAAATTATGTTGTAAACCTATACTCACATTTGTCCATCCTTTTTGAATATCTTTTTTATACAGAGTTATTTCATCCAAAAATGTATAAGAACTATACAAAAGCCAATCTCGTACTTGTGGACTAATATTTTGAACATTCAGTTTAATCCAAAACGTAGAAGAACTAACACCAACATTGAATACTTTTTGCAAATTTGGCTTAAATAATTTCTCGGATTCTGGTTTTGCTATTTCTTCAATGGTAAGTTTTCCCGATTTATCTTCTAAATATGTTAAAAATATGCCAACTTCTTGAGAAGGTTTATTTTCTTGTAAAACAATCGTCTGACTGTACAGATTATTAAAAAAGAATATAAAAATAGAAATAAATACAAAAGTTCTCATTTAATAAACATAGCTTTTGATAACTAATCTAATGAAATCATTCTTTGATGGAAGTAGTTTATTCCGAATGATAATCAAAATATATGATTTTAGCAATATATGTAATATTTAAAACTGATTTTTTTAAATAAAAATTTGGAATTGTCAAAAAATAATTATCTTTGCACTGACTTCACCTCTAAAAAGGCGTAGTTTATAAAGAAGAAGGGAGAGATCAGGCTCTATGAACTTCTGACAACCATCTCAATTGGAGAAAGGTGCCAAAACCTGCCTAAAATGTTTAGGAATTATAAATTTTTACGTTCATGGAAAAAACAATCAAAACATTTCAGAAAAATTCATCAAACACCTACTTGCTAATTGCTTTAGCTTGTTGTTGTTGCTGTTAGGCTTTATATCTCAACAGATATTCTGCCCAATATTGCTTTGCCTTTTTTGAATAGGTTAACAATAGCACTTTTCTTATTTTTTATCATAGATATTCCACATTTAAACCCATTACTGTCATGTCAAACTATCATTTTGAAACCCTACAACTACATGCTGGTCAGGAAGCAGACCCTACAACAGGCTCAAGAGCTGTACCTATCTATCAGACAACATCCTATGTATTCCAAAATGCAGAACATGGAGCTAATTTGTTTGCTCTAAAAGAGTTTGGAAACATTTACACACGTTTAATGAATCCAACCACAGATGTGTTTGAAAAACGTATTGCTGCATTAGAAGGTGGAATTGCTGCACTGGCTGTAGCTTCTGGGCAAGCAGCTCAGTTTATTGCACTTAGCAATATTCTGCAATCAGGAGATAATTTTGTATCTACCTCTTTTGTATATGGAGGTACTTATAATCAGTTTAAAGTTCAGTTTAAAAGATTAGGTATAGAAGCTCGTTTCGCAAAAGGCGATAAAGCAGAAGAATTTGAAAAACTCATAGATGAAAAAACAAAAGCTCTTTATTTAGAAACGATAGGAAACCCAGGTTTTAATATCCCTGATTTTGAAGCAATAGCAACACTAGCTAAAAAATATGATTTGCCTCTGATAGTAGATAATACTTTTGGAGCAGCTGGGTATCTGTTCAGACCTATCGAACATGGAGCTGCTGTGGTAGTAGCCTCTGCAACCAAGTGGATAGGTGGGCATGGTACAAGTATTGGAGGAGTTATTGTAGATTCTGGTAAATATAATTGGGGAAATGGTAAATTCCCTCAGTTTACAGAACCTTCTGAAGGGTATCATGGACTGATATTCAATGATGTATTTGGTGTAAATGGACCTTTTGGAAACCTGAATTTTATTATTAGAGCAAGAGTGGAGGGGCTAAGAGACTGGGGACCTGCGATTAGTCCATTTAACTCATTTTTATTATTACAAGGGGTAGAAACACTTTCTTTGCGTGTACAACGCCATGTAGATAATGCTTTGGCTTTAGCCAAATGGTTAGAAAAGCATCCACAAGTCGCAAATGTGAACTACCCTGGTTTGGAGAGTAGCACTTATCACCAACTTGCTAAAAAATATCTTAAAAATGGTTTTGGTGGTGTTTTATCATTTACAATTAAAGGAGACAAACAGACAGCTCAAAATTTTGTAGATAGCCTGAAACTAACAAGTCATCTTGCAAATGTAGGAGATGCTAAAACACTAATCATTCAGCCATCAGCAACAACACATCAACAATTATCAGAAGAAGAACAAATATCAGCAGGAGTAACACCTACACTTTTGCGTGTAAGTGTAGGTATTGAACATATTGAAGATATTATAGCTGATTTTGACCAAGCTTTTGTAAAAGTTAGAGAGTTAGAGTTGATAGAAGCTTAAAAAGTATCTATATTTCCACGCTTTTATAAAAGTGTGGAAATATAAAACCAAGAATCATGAAAAAAGTATGTTTTTTTCTTTTAGGAGTAGCATATCTGCAAGCATGTCAGCATGATAATACATTAATGAACAAGGATTATGGAGTATCATTTCAGAATGATGAAGACAAAAGTAAGGCTCAATGTTTACTGGATTATGTCTCGAAGGAAAACCTTGAATTGAAAAAATATCAGTTGTTTGATACACAAAAAGATACCGTTTTGCTTAAAATATTTGGTAAACCTAAAGGTCGATATAAAAAAAACGATGACAAACAGACAGCTGAATTTGCAATTGTACTATTAGCAAATGATTTGTCAAAAAATTGTTTAAATCAAAAAATTGTTAAAATTCAAATAGGGCAATTTATAAAACCTAATGATTATTTGGAGGGTATTAGTAATGGAAAAGCTGGATTTCAGGAATATAAGCCCAAACCTTAAGCAAAATCTTAAAATTTGGTTTTTATCAAAAAAATGCTAGCTTTGTCTGACATGGAATAGACAAAACTATTCCACATAGCTGGTTGAAGGATATTGGGAAGTGTTGCTTCCCATTTATCTTTTTTATAGAAAAGGGTTATGCGTTTTTTCAAATCCAATAGTTGTAGGATTACCATGTCCTGTGTAAATAATGGTTTCATCAGGAAGTGTAAACATTTTTTGTTTGATAGAATTGATAAGTTGTTGGTGATTGCCTCCAGGTAAATCGGTTCGTCCAATACTCATCTTAAACAATACATCACCATTAATACAAAAATTTTGTTCCTTATTATAAAAAACTACATGTCCAGGAGAGTGTCCAGGTGTGAAAATAACTTCTAGAGATGATTTTCCAAATTCGATTAAATCTCCTTCTTCAATAAAACTATCTATTCGAGTAGGATCTATATGTCCAATCCCAAACATACGAGCTGAGGCTTCCAAAAAACCAATATTGAAGTTCTCTAAATCATGAGCATATGCTTGTACATGCCAAGTTTTTTTTACAAACTCATTGCCAAAAACATGGTCTAGGTGGCAATGTGTATTTAAAAGTTTTACAACTTTTAGTTTGTTTTTTTCTATAAAATCTTTTAGCTGTTGCCTTTCATAATGGTCATAACAACCTGGGTCTATCACAACTGCTTCTAGGGTTTCATCGTATAAGACATAAGTGTTCTCAGAAAAAGGACTAAACTCAAAAGAGGCTATTTGAATCATGATAAGGAATGGTTTAGAAACCCAAAAATAGCTAAAATTTGGTTTGTTAAGTTTTTTTTGTAGATTTACATGTTAATTTTTTTGACTATTTCAAGCCTTTTTTAGTGATATTAAAGATTTTATGGCTCAATTTCTGACAGAGGAGGAAAAATTCAGACAAATGATGCAAAATTCTGAATTGGGAGAAGAAGAACAAAGTCCATTAGATAGTATTGATTTTGATAAAATAATACATGTTTTACGCAAAAATTGGTATTGGCTAATTATTATACCCACTATTTTTCTTTCAGCAGCTTATCTCTACTTACGTTATACCAAACCATTATTTCAAAGTTCTTCAAATTTGAAAATGGAAATCAAAGATGAGTCGAGTGGACTTAGTATCCAAAATCCATTGGTTACAGCTCCACAAGATAATATTGCTGGTGAATTAGAAGTAATTCGCTCTCCTATTATTTATGAAGAAGTTCTAAAAAAAATAGACTTATCTGTAAGCTACTTTGCAGAAGGAAGAATACTAGATAATGAAATGTATGGATTTTCACCCATTCATGTACAATCTGTGATTCATAATGAAGATATTTATGGACAAATATTTTATATTTTTGATGAAGATGGTAAAAATTACACTCTCAAGCAGAAATTTAATAATAAGGTCATTGCTGAATATAAAGGAGTTTTTGGTCAAGAGCTAAAAAATGCAAATTTCAGTTTCATCATTAATCAGAATAAAGACTTAAAAAGCTACTCAGAAAACATATTCTTTATACCTAACAGCAAAAGTACCATTATGGGCTATTTGGGTTCAGGTTTGGAGGCTGCTATCATCAATCCACAAGCAAAAATTATAGGAATTAGTTTTAAAGATTATAATGCTTCAAAAGCTCGTGATATTCTGCATACACTTAGTGAAGTATATAGAAATAAAAGTATTGAAATAAAAAACAGAGCAAATAAGCAAAAACAAGAATACCTTGACTCTCAGATAGAAAAAACTGAAAAAGAGTTGAATACTTATGAGGGGCAGATGGAAAAATTTATCATAGAAAATAAAACTAACAATGTAGAAGCTAAAATAGGAGAATTGGTTAACAAAATTCAACAATTAACAGAGGAAAGAATGAAGCTCAATGCAAAACTTCAAAGTGTGATAGAGCTTCAAATTCATACACAACAACGAATGATAGATAATAAAGTAGTTCCTATTATGCCAGAAATTGATGGAGCTATTATGCAACAAATTTCTGAACTCAATAAATTAAAAGCAATCAGGCAAGAACAAGAGCTATCAGAAAATACAAATACTTATGCTTATCAAAAATTAGGTATTCAAATAAATAATTTACAAAGAAGTGTTTCTGAAAGTATTGAGCGTAATAAAACCAAACTTATTAAAGAAATGACTGAAATTGGCTCAAAACTTTCAGAAATAGAACAAGCATTTTATGGTTTACCTTCTAAAATAACAGAATTTAATAAGCTTCGTAAAAAATACGAAACAGTACAAGGCTATTATAACAGTCTGATTCAACAAAAAATACAAATTGGATTAGCTGAAGCAGGAACAGTTCCAAGTTTTGAGGTAATAGCACCAGCAAATAATCCAGTAAACCCTATATCTCCCAAAAAAACAATGATTTATATTATTGGTGGAATAGCGGGTGTTGCATTAAGTTTGCTATTAATAATAGGTAAATACCTCATGATAAATACAATAGGATCACAAAATGAATTAGAAAAGTTAGTAAATCTTTCTATCATGGGTTCTATTCCAAAGTATCGTAAAGAAAAGCTTGAAGTTTCAAAACTGGTAGTGCATAAAAATCCAAAATCTGCTGTGAGCGAATCTTTTAGGAATGTTCGGACAAATTTAGACTTCATGTTCTCCCATTCTGAAAAAGATAAAAGTCAAAATGCTCAAAAAGTTATATCTGTAACTTCAACAATTAGTGGAGAGGGTAAAACCTTTGTAACCATTAATTTAGGGGGAATTATTGCAATGTCTGGGCTTCGAGTAGTGATACTGGATTTAGATATGCGTAAACCCAAAGTACATTTGGGGCTAAATGGCACTAATGAAAAAGGAGTGAGTACCATTTTAATAGGCAGACATTCATTAGAAGAGTGTCTGCGTAGCACAGAAATAGAAAATCTTTCTTATATTTCATCAGGACCAATACCTCCAAACCCATCGGAATTAATTTTAAGAGATGAGTTTAATGAACTCATTAAAAACCTACAGGATTTATATGATGTCATTCTGATAGATACTCCACCAGTAGGTTTAGTTACTGATGCCATGATTATCATGCGTCAAGTAGATGTTCGTTTCTTTGTATTAAGAGCAAACTACTCAAAACGAGGATTTGCTAAAAATATCCAAAGAATTACAAAGGTACATCAAATACCTAAAATTGGACTTATACTTAACTCTGTTGAAGCCAAAGGTACTTATGGTTATGGTTACGGCTATGGCTATGATTATGGAGGGTACTATGAAGAAAATAATAAGAAACAAAAGTGGTGGAATTTTTTACAACCCATTCTTGATAAACTCCCCAAAATAAAATGACCTCAATCTTGAATGCTATTTTTGGAGCAAAGAAGCCCTCTGAACAAAATATTTTACATGTCGATATGCATTCGCATCTGCTTGCTGCCATTGATGATGGGGTTGGTTCTTTGGAAGAGTCTTTTGAAATTATTAGAAAATTCAGAGAGTTGGGGTATAAAAAAATAATTACAACACCTCATATAATGAGTGATTTTTACAGGAATACACCTGAAATTATTCAAAAAAAGTTAAAAGACTTGCAGGATTTTCTAGATAGCAAAGCTTTCTATTTTCCAGTTGAAGCTGCTGCTGAATATTATGTGGATGAAGCATTTTTAGAAATGCTCAGGAATAAACAACCAATACTTTCTTTTGGAAAAGAAAAATACATTCTTTTTGAAACAGGCTTCATGAACCCACCACCTTTTATAGAAGAAGCCATATTTTTAATGCAAACAGAAGGCTATAAACCTATATTTGCACACCCTGAAAGGTATATTTATCTTTATGATAATTTCAGTATGCTTGAACGAATGATAGAAATGGGTATATGTTTGCAAATCAATTTGTTATCCCTTACAGGATATTACTCAAGAGAAGCAAAAAAAATGGCGGAAAAATTAATAGATGCAAATTTAGTTGATTTTGCTGCCTCTGACTGCCATAGTCTTAAACATTTTGAAGCTTTAAAAGAATCTACAAAAACATCTTATTATAAAAAATTGATACAAAAAGACTTACTCAATAATACGTTGATGTAATTTTTTGATAAAATTTATAAAATGTGTATTTTTGCGAAATTTATTCATAGAATATTAACCTTTAATTAAAAAAATTACCAAAGTGGATTTATTTGAAAGATTATTAAAAGATAGAGGACCTTTAGGGCAACACTCCAAAGAGGCTCACGGATACTTTACATTTCCTAAATTGGAAGGTGAAATTGCTCCAAGAATGACTTTTAGAGGTAAAGAAGTTTTGACTTGGAGTTTAAATAATTACTTAGGTTTAGCAAACCACCCAGAAGTTCGCAAAGCAGATGCTGAGTCTGCTGCAAAGTGGGGAATGGCTTATCCGATGGGTGCAAGAATGATGTCTGGGAACTCCAACCAACACGAAGAATTAGAAGCAAGACTTTCTAAATTTGTAGGCAAAGAAGATACAGTACTTGTAAACTATGGTTATCAGGGTATTATGTCGGCAATTGACTGTTTGATGACTCGCCACGATGTAATTGTTTATGATTCTCTTTCACATGCTTGTATCATTGATGGTGTACGTTTACACATGGGTAAGCGTTTTGTGTATCCTCATAATGATATGGAATCATTGGAAACACAATTGAAAAGAGCAACTCGTATCATCGAACAAACTGGAGGTTCTATTCTTGTAATTACTGAGGGGGTATTTGGTATGGAAGGTACAATGGGTAATTTAAAAGACATTGTAGCTCTTAAAAATAAATATGAATTCCGTTTACTTGTAGATGATGCTCATGGTTTTGGTACAATGGGTGCAACTGGAGCGGGTTCTGGTGAAGCTCAGGGTTGCCAAGATGGAATAGACATTTATTTCTCTACATTCGCAAAATCTATGGCAAGTATCGGAGCTTTCCTTTCTGCTGATGCTCAGGTTTGTGATTATTTGCGTTATAACATGCGTTCACAAATTTTTGCGAAAACACTTCCCATGCCTCTTGTAGAAGGTGCTTTGAAACGCCTAGACTTGTTGCAAACTCGTCCAGAATTACGTGAAAACCTTTGGAAAGTGGTGAATGCTCTTCAAAGTAAATTAAGAGAAAAAGGATTCAATATTGGTCGTACAGTATCGCCTGTTACGCCTGTGTTCTTTCAGGGAGGTAAAGGTGAGGCAACCAAAATGGCATTAGACCTTCGTGAAAATTACAATATTTTCTGTTCTGTAGTAGCTTATCCTGTTATTCCTAAAGACAGAATCATGTTGCGTTTAATCCCTACAGCTGTTCATACACTTGAAGACGTAGATATAACCATTGCAGCCTTCGAGGAAGTTGCAGTAAAACTTAAAGATGGGGCTTACGCAGGTGAAGCCATCGCTGTTCCTGATATGAAAAACAGCTAAAATATACATTCTATATAAAAGGTTGATATGAACATATCAACCTTTCTTTTTGTTATTTGAGATTATTAATATCTATTATGAAATACTTACTATCAATCTTATTTTTAATCTCATACAATTGTGCATATACTCAATCTGAATTTTATCAAAATATTATGATTCAGTTTGATAAAAGCGATATTGAAGACTTGAATGACCAATTATTTATCAATCTAATAGCTCAAGATGAGTTTCATCAATGGAAAAGCACCAATTTAAGTGGAAAGAAGAAAATAAGATGGAAAGATTTTAATGTAAAAGTTACAGGTGGGATATTTAATAAACAATGTAGTTGTGTTATATTAAGCATGTCCACATTATTAAATCACCCAAAAAACCAATTATATATAGAAGTTTCTTCAAAAAAAAATCCTAAAATTTACACATACAAGCTCATTCATATACCTAAACCTATCTATTTTTATACGGTTTTCAAAACTAACATTCTAGCACCAGATAATCCTATTCCTATTCATATGGTTATAGATTATGATAATGGTATGACATACACTACAAATGATACCATTCGTAGAATACGCTGGTCTGATTTTAGAGTAGAAAGCCCATTTTGGGATAAGATAAAACACCATATACTGATGCCAAGAGATAGTTTTGATATAATTAATCATGTTTTTGTAAAGACAATACATTTGCCTACTAAACAATCTTATACTCTTCAAATACCTATTCGCTATAATGCAACATACACCTTAGATTTTTCAGGTATAAATGGAAGAGATGGACAAGAGCCCCCAGAAGCTAGTGCAGGAGAAAAAAGAGAAAGCAAAGGAATAAACGGATATACTGGACAAGAAGGTGAAAATGGTTATGATGCTGAGGATGTTACAATTTTTGTTGAAAGTGTACCAAGACTTCAAGATACTCTGTTACATATTCAGGTTTTCTCAAAAGGGAAAGCAGATTTTGTAAATATCAACGTTCAACAAGGACTATTGAAGTTCACTGCCAAAGGAGGGAAAGGAGGTATGGGTGGTAGAGGAGGTAAAGGCGAAGATGGACTTGAAAAAACAGATAGTACTCGAGCGGGTTATGGAGGTGATGGTGGGATAGGTGGCAGAGGAGGCAATGGTGGGAAAGGAGCAAAAGTTATGATTTTTACAGACTCATTAGCAGCTTTTTACGTTGAAAAGAACATACAAATAGAAAATATAGGTGGAGATGGTGGCATTGGTGGAATAGGTGGCAAAAAAGGTAGAGGAGGAAGTTTATTTATGGATGGATATGAGGGTGAGAAAGGGAAAAATGGTAATAAAGGAGAAGATGGAGGACCTCCCATTATTCAGATATTGAGTATTGAACAAATGTTAGAAAAAAGAAAACTAATTTATAAAAAAGAATAAAAACCATAATATCCTATTTTTCAAGGATATTATGGTAGTCAAAGAACAATGCAAAATGATGTTTAATTTATATAAAAGGCTCTACTTTATATTATCTAGAGCAAGATGTTGCTCCTTTTGTATTGAAATTTATTAGGTCTGCATTTGTTTGTGTGTTGTTGTCGTCTGTGTTATAGCTACCTGGACGAGGATTAGGTCTTCTTGCTGGCTGATAGTTTCTTGATTCTGTTGTGTAGAAATCAGCAACTGTACCTTTAATTTGGCATTGTTGGCTTTTTTGTACAGCTATCCAGTCATTGATGGTTACAGCTCTGTCAAAAATTGAAGGATCAAAAACCATTTCTTGAGTTGTTCCATTAGCCATTTTAACTTTTACTACTGGAGCAACATGATACCACCAGTATACACAACAAGTTCCACCAGAATTTCTTTTTGTATTTACAGCTAATCTCTTTTCTACAGCAGGCTCATAACTCCAAACTTTTCTGGATTGGTATTTGTAGTTATTCTCAATAATTTGTCTCATTTTATGAGCACGAGCAAAACAACCATCATTAGCATATTGAAATGTAATACAAGGGTTTGTTACACCAACTCCAGAAGCACAACCTTGGTTTTTCAAATATGTAAATAAAGACCTCATTTCTGATTCTGTAATAACTTCTTTTCTTACTACATTTTCAGTCTGAACTTCTGTTGCCTTTCTTGCAGTTTCAAGAGCTTTTAATTCTTCAGTACTTGCATTGCCAGCATTGGTAATCAAAATGTTATCCATGCCATTATCGTAATTTTGTACACTTACTTTTAAAGCTTTACCACTTACTTTGCTATCATTTAAAAGAGATTTTACTGTTTCAAAGTTTTTATTGCTTGCAGGTAAAGAGTAAATACGTGCAGACTCAAAAAAGCGAACATCTAAATCTCCACTTGGCAATACTTCACTATGGGCTACAGTTAATAATAAGCTATTTTCACCTATTTCTTGTGTAGTTGGGACAGTGTTTTCTATTGCTTTATTTTGGTCTTTATTACAAGATTGTAGACCCATAACTGCTGCTAATGTCAATGCACTTAGCCAAACTGATACTTGTTTAATACTTTTCATGTTTAATTGAGAGATTATAAGTTGTAGCCTACTCTATTTGTTTATCATGCTTTTCGGCGTTCGCATGTCATCGATGATGATGCAAACATAGGGGGGAAAAGACCCAAAATGCTAATTTTTTGGATGGACATGAGGTGGACAAACAGGTAAATTGAAAAAGATTTGAAGTGGATTTTTTTGTATAAAATAAAGAATATTAATGTTTTATATGAAAATAGATAAGGTGGACTAGAAAAAAAACTGCACTTTTTAACAGGACTTTTTACTTTATAACTAAGAATAAAATGGATTTAAAAAATTTCTTTATGGAGATGAAAAAATAAAATAGATATAAATTATAATCTGAAAAATAAAAATTTTGTAATCGGGTTATATAATGTAATAGAAATAATTTGATATGAAGGATTAGTTATGGTAAAATAAAATATAAAAGCAAATAGGATTTTTATAGGCATAAAGGAATCTCCATAAAAAAATATATTTTTCTTGTTTTCTATTGAAAAAAAAGCAATTTTGTATTTTCAAATCAGCGTTATTTTTAAATTATGGACTTACAGATTAAAAAAGAAGGAGATTATACATACATAGATGAAGGACAGGGAGAAATATTGTTACTACTCCATGGATTGTTTGGAGCTTTGAGCAATTGGAAAGCTGTTGTGAATGAGTTCTCTACCAGTTATAGGGTTGTGATTCCTATGATGCCTATTTATGATTTACCTCTCAAAAATACAGGAATAGAATCTCTAACAGATTTTATAGAAGGATTTGTAAAATTCAAGAATTTGCAGAATGTTACCCTTTTAGGAAACTCTTTAGGCGGACATATTGGATTAAATTACACTTTGCGTAATCAGAGTAATGTAAAAAGCTTGGTACTAACTGGTAGCTCTGGGCTTTTTGAAAATACAATGGGAGGTTCTTATCCAAAACGTGGTAGTTTTGATTACATCAAGGAAAGAGTAGAATATACATTCTACGACCCTAAAACAGCCACAGAAGATTTAGTATTGGAGGTTTTTGAAATTACCAAAAGTATACCCAAGTGTATGAAAATCGTAGCCATTGCCAAGTCTGCTCAGAGACATAACATGGCAAAAGATATTCCTAAAATCAATATACCAACACTCCTTATTTGGGGATTGAACGATACCATTACACCTCCTTTGGTCGCTTACGAATTTGATGATAGAATGCCTAATACAGAATTGCGTTTTATTGATAAATGTGGACATGCTCCGATGATGGAACACCCCGATAAATTTAATGCAATCTTGCATCAATTCTTACGTAAGCATTCTACTACTCATGGAAATGTAGCATAGATTTTGATGATACTTATATAAATCCTTACCACTATGACAATGCAAGATTTCATCAATCCCAATATTAGTCCGCTTAAGGTGGGCGATTCTCTTGAAAAAGCCCTTAGATGGATGGAAGAGTTGCATTGTCATGCGTTGCCTGTTGTTACAGAAGAAGGAATTTATAAAGGTCTTATTTATGAAAATACCCTTCTGGAGCTTTGGGAAGATGAAATCGAATGGGATTTAATCGCTCTCGAATATACCGAAACGTTTATCTATGAATACCAAAACTGGTTAGATGGGGTTTCGCTTCTTAAAAATGATAAGGAAATGATAGCCTTATTGAATGAGGACGGATTATTTTTGGGAGCAATTACTGCCAAAAACTTCATGACCAAATTAGCAAGTACCTACTCTTTTCAAGAAGAAGGCTCTGTTTTGGTATTGTCTGTCAATCAGACAGATTACAGTTTGTCAGAAATTAGCAGACTTGTTGAGACGAATAATGCGAAAATCTTACATCTCTTTACAGATACAATTCCCCAAGAACCTTTCAGACTTTTGGTTACCCTTAAAATCAACCAAGTGGATATTAGCCGAATAGTTGCTACTTTTGAGCGTTTTGGCTATGATATTGTTGCCAAATACCATCAGGCTCTTGTTTTTGATGATATAGAGCAAGAACGATTGGGGCTTTTGTTTAAATATTTAAGTTTTTAGAATTGTGTAAACTTTCATTTTTTTGGTAATATTAATCATCTAAATATGATTGATACTCGCTTTGAGATGCTTCAAAAATTAATTAAACTTGTTGAATCTCAAGACCAAGATAATATAAGTTTAGCTCTGGCTATAGCAGAAAATCATGGACTTTTTGAAGAGATAGAAGAGCATATTTTTCATTCATTTGCTTCTTGGCAACGTCCAAAATCTATTTGCTTTGATCTGTTAAATATTACAGATGTCCCTGATTGGGTATTCTTACTAAAAAAATTAGAAATATTAGATTTAGGAGGAGAAGAAATAAGTGTTCTACCAGAAGCTATAGGCTCTCTTACTCAATTGAAAGAATTAATATTAGATTCTAATTTCCTTACCAGTTTACCTGAACAAATAGGAAATCTGGAAAAATTGGAAGTATTGGATATTAGTTATAACCAACTAACTCATTTACCAGAGAGCATTGGAAATCTACAACAATTACATACTTTAAATTTAAAAAGTAATAGCATCTCATCTCTACCAGAAAGTATTGGAGAATTATGTCAATTACATACACTAAATTTAGAATGGAATCATCTTAAATACCTACCTGAAAATTTTGGAAACTTATCAAAACTATATAACTTAAATATAGAAAGAAATCATCTTTCTTCTTTACCTGAAAGTTTTGGTAAGTTAAGGTTACTTCCTATACTTTCGTTAGAATCTAATAAATTTACTCATCTTCCTGAATGTATTGGAAATCTGAAACAATTAAAATCTTTAAATGTAGCATACAATGAGTTAATCTCTTTACCTGATAATATTGGCAACTTGAGCTATTTGGAAGAATTGATTCTTATAAACAATAAAATTTCTGTACTTCCAGAAACTATTGGTAACCTCTTTTATTTAAAGGGACTATATTTAGATGAAAATCTTCTTTCTTGTCTTCCTGAGAGTTTCTCAAAACTTTCAGAATTACATTTTCTAGGTTTATATGGGAATAGTTTTTCTGCCTTTCCTATTATTCTTACTCAAATGCCAAGTTTGAAATCACTTAACTTAAGAAAAAATACACTATCTGGTTTACCTAGTGATCTTGGTAAGCTTATGCAAGTTTACCAAATATTGCTTCCTAAAAGTATTATTGAACAAACAGAGCGAGAAAGAATAAAATCTCTTTTGCCAAATAGTCAAGTTGATTTTTCGGGTTAGTTTCAGAAATATTGATAAATGTATAAGAAACTCAAATGTTTTAAGAAAGAAGTATATATAAAGTGGCTACGAGTACTATAATAGGGGCAATCCAACTTACACCACCTTTTTCTTCAGCAACTTCTAAAGCTAATTTTGAGTTTGAGTATTCCAAAATGATTTTTTGAACTACTTTACGACTTTTAGAAATGTAAAGTTGGTTAGCATATGCACCAAGTATAAAAATTCCAATAGCAATGCTTACTTTCTTAATTATGCCTGCCTGATGAATACTAATGAAATCAGAGTGAAATAAAATTTTTATTGCTAGAATTTCAAAAAATGTTATAATACAGATTATCAATATTTCTAAATACATTTTTCTATATGCCAACCAAAATAAGCCTAAAAACGCTGCTGCAAGATTAAAATCATGTTGCTTATAAATTAGCTGCCTGATATAGTAATCAGAATTATATTTATAATATCTTTTGAATAAGTTTACTTCTAATTCTGTAAGCATAAACATCGTGATTTTTGATGATATTAAGCAAGGACAATTATTTAAATATTTAAGTTTTTAGAAATGGTATATAGAAAATATACTTAAGGCATTAGTAAGTCTTGATAAAACTTTTTACATTCTTCATATGCATCTGTTCCAACTGAGAGTTCTCCACCAATTGAATTGAGAGAAGCCATTTTCAGCTCATATGCATTTAATTCCTTTTTAGAGTCTGAGTTAATCAAATCAAAAACAAAATCAGATAATAAATCTTCATCACCAAATATATCTTCAATTCTTATAGTTAAATCTTTTCTAGCACTATTTTTTATTAACTTTACAAGTAGTTCATCATCATCTCTAGTCAAACAAGCTATATGGAGTGGAGTACAACCTTGAATATCTTTTGCATTAATATCTAATTTTAATTTTATTATTTCATCAAAATAGTAAATAGGATTACCAGTTTTACAAAATTTATGAAGCAAATTCTGCTCATGTTTATTTGTGAGATTATATTTTATTCCAAGCCCCAAAGCAAAATTAAAAATCTCAATAAAATCTTCTTCTGAGTTATATTCATGGACTATATGAAAAATCGCATTTTCACCATTGATATCTATGTAATGAATATCATATCCATCTGATTCAAACATCTTTAATAATTTCCAATATTTATAATTGATAATACTAAAAGCAAGTTCCTCTTGAAATTTATAATCTCTACTTTTTAGAAGATGATATATTTCTATAAAATCATCTTCTTGTATTTGTTTATCTCTTAAAAAATTATGTAAATAAAACCTCGATAAATCACAATTATTCTTAATTGCATCTTTTATCAATGTGGCTAAATTTGGATTATTTCTATTGGTGTAATAAACTTCTTCAAGATTAAGCATAATATTAATTTTTATAAAAAAGACACACATTTTATTGTGTGTCTTTGATTTTTACGCTTTTTCAATATTTACCTTCAGCACAAAATCCTCCATATCAACTTCTTCGGAGTTGCCGTTAAGGGCTGGGACAAGCTCAAAAGAAAGAGCCTGTACTTCACCTGCGATGTAGTTTTTATGCTTTTCTAAAGCTGTATTTACATCATCAGAAGCCTGTTGGATTTGTACCTTAATTTTATCAGCTACTTCTAAGTTTTTATCTTTTCTGAGGTTCTGCAAACGATTTACAAGCTCTCTGGCGATGCCTTCCTGCTTCAAATCGTCTGTGAGTGTAATATCCAAAGCGACTGTAAGCCCTTTATCACTTGATACAGACCATCCAGCAATTTCTTTGGCTTCTACAACCACATCTTCCATAGTAAGCGTGATGAATCCATCAGAAGTTTGAGCTTCAAAAAGTCCCTCTTTTTCCAATTTATTGATGTCTTCTTGGCTAAACTGCTGAATGATACCCGTTACTTCCTTCATTTTTGTTTTATAAATCTCACCTAAACGCTTAAAATTAGGTTTGATGCTTTTCACCAGAATTCCAGAGGTATCATCAATGTATTCAATTGCTTTAATATTCACTTCTGCTTTGATAATATCTTCAACTGATGTAATTTGTTCTTTTGATTTTTTGTTAATAATGGGAACAAGAACACGACTCAAAGGCTGACGAACCTTTAGTTTTTCTTTTCTACGCAAAGCATGTGTCAGTGAGCAAATATTCTGAGCCAAATCCATTTTTTGCTCTAAATCTTTGTCCATGAGGTTCTCATCTGCTTTTTGCCAATTGGTTAAGTGTACCGAAATTTCTTCACCTTCAGAACTGACCAAACTTTTATACAAGAAATCTGCATAAAAAGGAGCAATTGGTGACATCATTTGAGAAACAACTTTCAAACATTCAAACAATGTTTCGTAGGCAGCCTGCTTGTCTGTATTCATTTCACCTACCCAGAAACGTTTACGAGAAAGCCTCACATACCAGTTAGAAAGATGCTCAGTAACAAAATCGCTGATGGTACGAGCAGCCCTAGTAGGTTCGTATTCGTTAAATGCCTTTTCCACTTCCAAAATAGTAGTCTGGAGTTTAGAAAGTACCCAACGGTCAAGCTCGGTAAATGCCTGATTTTTCAAACCAGTAGGCTTGAATTTATCCAAATTAGCATAAAGAGCAAAGAAGTTGTAGGTGTTATGAAGCGTTCCAAAAAACTTATTTCTTACTTCTACAATACCGTCAGAGTATTGCTCTACGATTTTCATATTATCATAAAAACCTGCATCAGCCTTTTTAGAATCATAAGAATGACGCTTGCCTTCTGAATCTTCATAAATTTTCTCCCAACTAAAACGCAAATTATCCCAAGGAGAAGCATTTGAAATCATATACCAACGAATGGTATCAGAACCATACTCATTGAGTGCAAAAAATGGGTCTATGGTATTACCTTTTGACTTGGACATTTTATTGCCATCTTTGTCAAGTACAAGCCCTGTAGAAACCACATTCTTAAATGCCACACTATCAAAAAGCATTACTGCGATCGCATGAAGTGTAAAGAACCAACCTCTTGTTTGGTCAACACCTTCAGAAATGAAATCGGCAGGGTAAGAGTTTTGATAAATTTCCTGATTTTCAAAAGGATAATGCCATTGTGCATAAGGCATAGCTCCACTATCAAACCAAACGTCTATGAGGTCTGTTTCACGAATCATTTTTTCACCACTATCCGAAACCAAAACCACATTATCTACGTAAGGTCTGTGTAAATCAGGGAGTTCTGTAGGCTGGGTTAAGCCCAATACCTGATTAGCTTTTTCTATTTCGGTTTTGAGTTCAGTCAGTGAACCTATACATTTTTCAGCATCACCATTCTCTGTTCTCCAGATAGGCAGAGGGGTACCCCAGTAACGTGAACGGGATAAATTCCAATCCACTAAATTTTCTAACCAGCTACCAAAACGTCCAGAACCTGTACTTTCAGGTTTCCAGTTAATCGTTTTATTGAGCTCTACCATTCTGTCTTTGAGGGCAGTAGTCTTGATAAACCAGCTATCCAAAGGATAATACAATACAGGTTTACCAGTACGCCAGCAGTGTGGGTAACTGTGCAAATATTTCTCTACCTTAAATGCTTTGTTCTCTTCCTTTAGGATGATGGAAATTAAAACATCAGTAGATTTATAATTTTCTTGGTTTTCGTCTTCAGAGAGGTAATTTTTTACATAAAAATCATTTTCGCCATAGATTTTATGTGTTTTGATACCAAAATGCTTTACGCTTTCAGCCAAATGACTTCCTACTTCTTTAACAAATTTACCTTTTTTATCTACAACAGGTGTTTCCTTGCCGTTTTCGTCAAGTACCATGACAGAAGGTACGTTGTTTTGTTTACAAACTCTAAAGTCATCAGCACCAAATACAGAAGCTGTATGTACAATACCTGTACCATCTTCGGTGGTTACAAAGTCTCCTGCAATTACTCTGAAAGCATTTTTTTCTAAAGTTTCATTGGTAATATAAGGCATGAGTTGCTCGTAACGAATATCTAAAAGGTCTTTTCCTTTAAATTCGTTGACTAATTCAAATGGTACAAGTTTATCACCTTCTTTGTAGTCTTCGAGTTTTAACTCTTTGGCTTTTTCAGAAAAATATTTACCCAATAAATCTTTGGCTAATACCACCGAAACAGCTTTGAATGTATATTGATTAAATGTTTTTACTTTGACATAACTAATATTTTCACCAACAGCCAAAGCACAGTTTGCTGGGAGTGTCCAAGGGGTGGTCGTCCAAGCCAAAATGCGTACATCTTCATCAGTATTTTCAAATAAAAATGCTGATTTTTCAGAATACTTTACTTTAAACTCAGCTACAATAGAAGTATCAGACACATCCTGATAAGTGCCAGGGTAGTTGAGTTCGTGAGAACTCAAACCTGTACCAGCAGCAGGTGAATAAGGTTGTACAGTATAGCCTTTGTATAGTAAATCTTTTTTGTAAAGCTCTTTGAGAAGAAACCACAAACTTTCGATATAAGTGTTTTCATAAGTGATATATGGATTCTGTAAATCTACCCAGTAACCCATTTTTTCAGTCAGGTTATTCCACTGGTCAGTGTACATCATCACTGTTTCTCTACATTTTTGGTTGTAGGCTTCTACTGAAATTTTTATTCCAATATCATCTTTTGTGATGCCGAGCATCTTTTCTACTTGTAACTCAACAGGCAAACCATGGGTGTCCCAGCCACCTTTTCTGTGTACTTGGAAGCCTTGAAGAGTTTTATATCTACAAAAAATATCTTTAATCGTACGAGCCATTACGTGGTGAATACCAGGTGTCCCGTTTGCAGATGGGGGACCCTCATAGAAGGTAAATGTAGGCTTACCTTCTCTCTTTGTTACCGATTGCTCAAATACTTGATTGTCTTTCCAAAACTTCAAGATTTGATTGGCTACTTCGGCGTAATGGAGATTTTTGTGTTCAGGATACATTTTTTTGAAAATTTATGTTATCAACGCTGATTTTCAGAGTGCAAAGATACGAAAAAAAAAAGGAATGAAAAATTATATAAAAACTTTGGGTAAATTGGAAAGGGTACAAAATCAGATTTTATACTTTTAAAAGATTTTATTAGATTTAAAGTAAAAAAATCACTCATTCGTCTTCGTGTGTATGAAGACTGTAATGAATTTATCAATGGCTCAAAAAAACTCCATATCCATCACCGAAACTGTCAAGAAGTACAGCAAAAAGCTATTTGGATTTATTCGGGGTAAAGTAAAATCTTCGGAAGATGCTGAGGATATTTTACAAGATATTTGGTATCAGTTAAGCAATATAGATGTAGATAATTTGGAGAATGTGAATGCTTGGTTGCACCGAGTGGCTCGAAATAAAGTAACCGATAACTATAGAAAAAAAACAACAGAACTTCTGGAAAATTATGCATACGAGAATGAAGAGGGAGAGCTGAATTTTAAAGAAATTCTTCTGTTAGATGATAGCAATCATCCTGATTTAGAGTTTTTCAAGGAAACATTCTGGAAAGAACTCATGGAGGCTTTGGAAGAATTACCTGAAAAACAAAGACAGGTTTTTATGATGAATGAAATAGAAGACTTAACTTTGCAAGAAATAGCAGACCAAACAGGTGAAAATCTTAAAACGATTATCAGCAGAAAACAATATGCTGTTAAACATTTAAGAAACAGACTGAGCTATTTGTATGAAGAACTAAACTATTAAAATTATGAAAGCATCTACTCATTCTGATAAAAGATGGCTTGCCATTCCAATTTTACTAGTGGCTTTGGCTGCTGGTAGTGCTGCTGTATGGCTTCTTTGGAATTGGTTGATGCCAGAAATATTTAAACTACCTGAAATCTCTTATTGGCAGGCAATGGGACTGTTAGTTCTCTCTCGATTGCTTGTAGGAGGGTGGGGTTCAAGAAAATCACATCATCGAACACCCTTCGAAAAAGAAGCTTTTAAACAGAAGTTTATGAATATGACAGACGAAGAAAAGCTAAAATTTAAAGAGGAATGGAAACAACGTTGTAATAAACAAAACCCATCAGATAACTAAACTGATGGGTTTTTAAATTTTTTTCAAAATAATTTCAAAAAAGTTAAAGTAAAAGTTTCACTTGTTCGTCTGCATAGTTGTAACCCAAAATTTCTACAACTATGGTGAAAGCAATTTTAAAATCGGTCTTGATAGGTGCCTTATTTGGTGCAATGGCATTTTTTGTTCCTGTCTTTTTGATCAGTATGTTTGTTTTATTTGGCTTAGCTCGTCTTTTTGGAGGTAAACGTAGAGAAAAATGGATGTACTATCAACTTCGTTTCGCTGAAAAAATACGCAATATGAGTGAAGAAGAATATACTCAATTCAGAGTTTCAGTGGCATCTGCAAGATGTAATTATCAAAAAGAAACTACGCCTTTAAAGTAAAATACTTTCTCATTCGTCTATCTATTTGCAACTCTTAAAATCGTACAGCTATGAATAGAAAATCGAAAATAATCGTTGGTTTTTTGGCTGCTGCCATCACCTTCGGAAGTCTTGTGGCTTTTGTAAAACCACATCATAAGCATAAACATGCTTGTAATCAATCAAATATCAAAGAAAATCAAAAAACAAACCCTCAACCCTCAAAATAATTATGTTCAAAGGATTTCACTCAGCAGGTAGCTCACATGGTTGTGGCTCTGCATATCAGAAACAATACTTTATGCCTCATTTTGCAAAAGGAGGTTATCGCAGACCTAAATATAATGTTCCGATGAACGTTATAGAGTCAGAAACAGCTTACGAAGTACATGTATTTGCAGTAGGCTTCGAAAAGGAGCATATCTCTCTTACAGTAGTAGATGATGTACTTTATATCAGTGGAACTAAAACAATAGAAACTTCTCCAAATTTCACTCGTCAGGAGTTTCCTGTTAAAAACTTTGAAAGAACACTCAACTTAAATGGGCAAGTGGATGTGGAAAATATCAGTGCAAAATCGGAAAATGGAGTTTTGATAGTTTCATTGCCTAAAACAAAAGAAGCTCAGAAAAAAGAGTATAAAGTAGAAGTAAAATAGAAAAAAGCCTGTGTATTACACAGGCTTTTTTGTTTGATATTTTTATAAATGCTATGCAAGTTATCTTATATAGAAAAGATTTTCTCTAAATATTCTTCACCATTGTAAATAGGAGTAAGGTTTTCATATTCCCAATCTTCATATAATCTGGAGCGGACTAAAAAACGTAAACCTAAAGGGATTTCAAGTGAAAAACTTGAGCCTCTACCTTCTGTGATGTCAATAAGTAATTGAGTATGTTTCCAATATTCAAACTGGTCGGCACTCATAAAGAAATCACAACCATGAATTTGCCCCAGCCAAACATCATTAGTACCAACACTAAATTCACCTTTTGCAAAACACATGGGCTGTGAACCATCACAACAACCACCACTCTGATGAAACATCAGTTCTCCATGAATAGAACGAAGTTTATCGATTACTTCTTGAGCTTTTTGTGAGATAAGTACTCTGGGAACTTTTTGCATGATTAGAAGTATTTTGTAAAATATAAAATAGCTGATTGAAAGATAAAACATTCGGCAACTATGTAGCTACCGAATGTAAAAGTACTTAACTCAATATTAAAAGAACCCTAATTTATTTTTACTATAAGAAATAAGCATATTTTTATTCTGACGATAGTGATTTAGCATCATTTTATGTGTTTCTCTGCCAAAGCCAGATTTTTTATATCCTCCAAATGGAGCATGTGCTGGATAAGCATGATAGCAATTTACCCAAACTCTGCCCGCCTGAATGGCTCTTGGTACTTGATAGAGTTCATGGGCATCTCGTGTCCATACACCAGCTCCTAAACCATAGAGTGTGTCATTAGCGATGGCAATGGCTTCTTCTGTTGTTTTAAAAGTTGTAACACAGGTAACGGGTCCGAAAATTTCTTCCTGAAAAACTCTCATTTTATTATTTCCTTTCAGAAGGGTAGGCTCAATGTAATACCCATCTTTTAAGCCATCAATGTATTTCGCCTTTCCGCCTGTTAAAACTTCTGCTCCTTCTTCTATACCAATATTGATATATGATAAAATCTTTTCGTACTGATCTTTTGATGCCTGAGCTCCCATCATGGTTTCTGAATCTAAGGGGTGTCCCATTTTAATAGCTTCAACTCTTTGAACAAGCCTTTGGATAAATCTTTCATAAATGCTTTCATGCACTAAAATACGAGAAGGGCAGGTACAAACTTCACCTTGATTAAGGGCAAACATAGCAGCTCCTTCCAAACATTTATCAAAAAACTCATCATCAGCATCCATGACACTTGGGAAGAAAATATTAGGAGATTTTCCACCCAATTCCATTGTTACAGGAATTAAGTTTTCAGAAGCATATTGCATAATAAGCCTTCCTGTAGTGGTTTCACCAGTAAAAGCTACTTTAGAAATACGTGGAGAGGTAGCCAACGGCTTACCTGCCTCAGGTCCAAAACCAGTAACTACATTGATAACACCTTTGGGAAGTACATCCTGAATAAGCTCCATAAGAGCTAAAATACCTACAGGGGTTTGTTCGGCAGGTTTTAAAACAACTGTACAACCTGCTGCAATGGCAGGGGCAAGTTTCCATGCTGCCATTAATAAGGGGAAATTCCAAGGAATAATTTGTCCAACAACTCCAATAGGTTCATGAATATTGATACTTACAGTAGTTGCATCTAGTTCTGAGGCACTTCCTTCTTCTGCACGAATTACACCAGCAAAATAACGGAAATGGTCTATAGCCAAAGGTAAATCGGCAGCTTTGGTTTCTCGGATAGGTTTTCCATTATCAATGGTCTCTATAGCAGCTAAATAATCAAGATTTTTCTCCATGATGTCTGCTATTTTTAAAAGTAAATTACTTTTTTCGGTAGCAGATGCTTTAGACCATGTTTTAAAAGCTTCGTGAGCAGCATCCAGAGCTAAGTCGATATCCTCTTTAGTTGAGCGAGCCACTTTGGTAAAAGTATTGCCGTCTACAGGTGAGATACTTTCAAAGTATTCTCCTTTTGTAGGTGCAACCCACTGATTGTTAATAAAGTTATCGTAATGCTCTTTAAATTTGGGACGAGCTACAAGATTTGTATTTTGAACCATTGTTTCCATGACCTTTAGATTTTAATAAGTGAAAAATTTGCTTTTATTTTTAGAAATGATTTACTTTATCAAAGATAGAGTATAATTATTCCAATCTGTTCTTGTATTCTATCATAGAATTACGTTATTCTATCATTTTATCACCAGTGCCTTTGGAGGCGTAGAAGTTCAATAGTTGTAGATGTATGCCCATTCATAGTTTTGTTCCTGCTCCTCAAGCCTTTACGCCCTATAAAGACCTCAAAACATTGGTAGAAAACAGGTCTGTTTATAGCCTTACTCATTGTGAATTGAATGTATTTGAAACCCACCAACAGAGTGAAAAAGTAAGATTATGTTTCAACAGTCTTACATTCACATCTATGTTGCAAGGCAAAAAAGTTATGCATTTGTTTGGGGATAAGCATTTTGACTATTTTCCAGGGGAATCGGTTATTGTTCCGGAAAGTGAAGAAATGATTATAGATTTTCCTGAGGCATCTTTAGAAAATCCGACACAGTGTATTGCACTGGCAATTGATAAAGAAAAGATAAAGGAGATTCTGGAGATTTTAAATGAGCGTTTTACAAAAATTGAAAATGGAGAATATTGGCAGATAGCTCCAGAACAGTTTCACTTACAAAATACATTAGAACTAACAGGTACCATCAACAGATTGATTCGTATTTCTAAAGAAGATAATCAAGCGAAAGATATTTTTGCGAATATGGCTCTTCAGGAGCTACTCATCAGGCTCATGCAAACACAAGCCAGAGAGGTGATTTTTTCTAATTATCATAAATATACTACATCACATCGTTTTGCTTATGTAGTAGAATATATTCAAAATCACCTTACAGATAATCTGAGTGTAAAGCAGCTAAGCGATTTAGCTTGTATGAGTGAACCTCATTTCTATAGGAGTTTTAAAAGAGAATTAGGGATAGCTCCTATGGAATATGTTCTACAAGAAAAAATTAAACTAGCCAAAAAACTTCTAACAGACACATCTAAAAGTATTACGGATGTGTGTTTCCAAAGTGGATTTAACAGTCTCAATCATTTTTGTAGTATTTTTAAGAAAATGGAGCAGATGAGTCCTAAACAATATCAAGATAAAATCAAGAAACCTTTTATCTGACCTGATACTGATAAAAAATACCTGTATCGAAGGGTGTCCAGACACAAGCTTTTTGTCCTGATGCTTTGAGGGCATTATTTGTCCATGTATTGCAGGTATGAAATAAACTATAGCTACCTGTAGCTTCGTAAAAAGCATCACTTTTCCCATAATTGGCATTTGTGATGATGTGAAGAAAATGCCCTTCAGCATCAGATTTAAAGCTTTTTTTGATATAAGAAATAAGATTCTGATACTGTTGTGCTGAAATCTTTATTTTAACACAATTCTTGTTCTCTTTCAATTCTTGATAAAAAGTAGCATGAATGGCTGTTTTACTTAATCCAAAAGCAGCTTTAAAGGCTGTTGAAAATTTTAAATCAGCCCAAGTAGGGGTTTCTAAATAAAATCCTTTATCTCCCCAGCCTAAAGCCACATACTGAAAAGTAGTATCTTTGCTACGAGTATTTTCAAACTTAATTTCTTTACTCCAGTCTATATAAGCTGTTTTGATAGGAAGTACAATATCTGTATGAACTCCATTGGTTAAAATATAAATGGAAACATCTTCAGAGGTGTTAGGTTCGGCTTCTACACCCATTCTGGAAAGCGTATAAGCAGAAAGGGCATAAGTACCTAATAGGGTTACCAAGAAAAGTATGAAAAAAACAAATCTTTTGAATATGACGATAGGCTTTATAAATCTTTTCATAGAAAATTAAGAGATGAATTCATCTCTTAATTTCAGAGGAGGTAAAAAGTAACCCAATTAAACTATGAAAATAAATTTACTCTGTTCGTTTTACAGGACAAGTCGAAATTCCAAAAATACTATACAAAGGGCAAAAACCAATAGCACTTGTCAAACTAAATACACCTGCTAAAACCAACAAAATAATACCTAATGTACCTGTAATGGTATTAGTGAAATAAAGAGCTACAAAAATGGCAGCAATAACCAAACGGATGATTTTATCAGCGGAACCTACATTCTTTTTCATAAGAGTAGAAATTAAGAAGTGAAATATTGAATACTTAATACAATAGCAGAAACAAGTAAAATGCAAATAAGGCAGACTAATATAAATTTGAGAGCTTTAGACATATACTTATGCTATGATTATGGTATAAAAATAAATGTTTAAACATTTAAAAAGTATGATGAGAAGTAAGAATGGCAGATGATTATAGTCATAAAAAAAAGCCTCCATTTTGGAGGCTTGATAATACAAAAATGAAAATGTTATTTTTTACCACTAAAATTCCATGTTTTTGTCCCTGCTACAACAGCGATATCAAGTGAATTTTGGGAAATTGTGATGCCTGCTACTTCTCCTTTTACATTGGTAGCTACATAAGTGCCTTTAGAAGTAAGCTGGAAACTAACATTTTCGATAGAAGGTACATTTTTATTGAACTCTATAGAGTAACTATTTTTGCCTGTTTCTATAATGTTAGCTACGCCTGTGCCATTAGCAGCTATCATTTTAGAACCACCATAACTTAAATCTCCTTTAAATTTTCCCAGCATATTGGTAGGCAATTTAGCTGGTACAAAGCTCATCTGAAAAGAAACAGATGCAATGCTCATAAAAAGAGCAAAAACAATAGTTTTTAGGACGGAATGTTGTTTAACCACTTTCATAAAAATTTGAGATTTAGTGATATACATGCTCTATCATGTTTACGACTAAGAATGAAAATGGTTGTGTATTTGGATAGATTTGTTTTGAAATAATTTTGATAAATAAAAAAAGCCTCCATAATAGGAGGCTTTTAGATATTATTGGAAAAATTCTTTCATTTTTTCAAAAAAGCTTTTCTCACTTTTATCAGGAGATGGCATAAAATTCTTGGAATTTCGAAGTTTCTCCAGAAGAGTTTTTTCTTCTGGTGTTAACTTTTTAGGGGTCCAGATATTGATATGTACCAACTGGTCTCCACGCTCATATCTCTGAATATCTTTTACTCCTTTTCCTTTGAGTCTCAATATTTTGCCACTTTGTGTGCCTGGCTCTATCTTGATTTTTACCTTTCCGTCAATTGTGGGAACTTCAACAGAGGCACCAAGTGCTGCATCTACAAAACTGATGTATAAATCATAAATAATATTACTCCCATCACGTTTTAACTGTTCATCTTCAGTTTCTTCAATTACTACATATAAATCACCGTATTGTCCGCCACGTTGAGGATAGTTTCCTTTTCCTGCAATAGAAAGTTGCATACCTTCCATGACACCTGCTGGTACACGAATAGGGATGATTTCCTCTTCTAATACTCTTCCTTCACCTACACAGACATCACATTTCTGGCTAATAATTTTACCTGTACCTTCACAGGTTGGACAGGTAGCTGTACTAATCATTTGTCCAAGCATGGTGTTGGTCACTCTTCTTACTTGTCCAGTACCTCCACAGGTTCCACAATTCTGTAGAGAAACACCATTTTTAGAACCGTTACCATTACAAGATTTACAAGCTACATGGCGTTTTACTTTTATCTTTTTCTCTGCTCCTTCTGCGACTTCTTGGAGAGTCAATTTGAGTTTAATACGCAAATTTGTTCCTCTTCGCATGGTTGCACCTCTTCCACCTCCGCCTCCAAAGAAGCTTTCAAAACCACTACCTCCACCAAAAATATCACTGAATCTAGAAAAAATATCTTCCATATTCATACCTCCACCAAAATCGCCATATCCAGCACCACTAGAACCTAAGCCACTATGACCAAATTGGTCATAACGTTTGCGTTTTTCAGAGTCTGAAAGAACCTCATAAGCTTCAGCAGCTTCTTTGAATTTCTCTTCGGCTTCGTGGTTTCCAGGGTTTTTATCTGGATGAAATTTGATAGCAAGTTGGCGATATGCTTTTTTTAGCTCTTCTGGGGTGGCTGTACGTGATACCCCTAACACCTCATAATAATCTCTCTTTGCCATATCTGTATATTAATTTCCTGTTACTACTTTAGCAAAACGAATAACTTTTTCGCCTAAATAATAACCTTTTTCTACTGTATCAATAACTTTTCCTTTTAGGTCTTCTGATGGAGCGGGAACTTGAGCAATAGCCTCATGTTTGTCAGGGTCAAATGCCTGCCCGTTTGATTCCATTACTATCAGGCTTTGTTTTTCCAAAAATTTAGAAAACTTCTGATAGATTAAGGTAATACCTTCTTTTGCCGTTTCAATTTTTAGGTCTGGATTTTCAAAAGATTTAAGAGCTCTTTCAAAATCATCGAATACTGGCAGAATATCTGTCAGTAGTTTGGCATTGGCTTGTTCTAAGAACTCTATCTTTTCTTTGGCTGTTCTACGTCTGAAGTTCTCAAAATCAGCGTATAATCTTAAATAAGAATCTTTTTGCTCAGCTAAATTTTTCTCTAGCAAACGTACTTTTTCTTCTAAAGAAGCAGAAGCATTGTCCTGATTTTTTACTTCTTCTTTTTTCTCTTCAGGATTAGTATTTTCCTTTGTTTCTTGAGATTCTTGAGGAGTTTCTTCTCCTGCTTTAGTTTCTTTAAGTTCGTCTTGATTCATATTTTCCATAAAAATAAATAGCTTTTGGGATGCAAATATCAATTTTTTTGCCAAAGGTTTTTTATGACAGAATGGCAGATGAAATTATACTTTTTTATCTGTAGATGCTATCAAAATAAAGCAAATAATTAATAAGACACTAAATTCAATTCCTCCTGACTGATGCCCTACTACAAACCAGCCATTAGGGAGATGTACAAGAAATATCCCCATCATCAAAACAAAAATGAAGCCAGCACAGATAATTTTTCTCAAATATCCGAATGCTAAAGTTGCCCCTCCAATCAGATCAAATACTGTAATCATCCATGCTAAGATAGTTCCTATCATAAAACCTTTGGAATCGAGAAATTTGCCAAAATCGGCAATAGAGTTTACATATAAACGGGCTGCTCCGTGAGCCATCATCATAAGTCCTAAAACAACACGTAAAACAATAAGCATTTGAGAAGTGGAGATAAAAGGGAATTGTTTCATAAGAATAGTTTTAGATTGTAACAAGACGAAAATTTAAAAAACTTTCACCGAATAATTCATAAAATTGACAGATATGTTTGGGCTATATGCCTAATTTAATTTTTGGATAGCAAATACTTGATTTCCTTTGGTGTATCATCAAATTAAAAATGTATGAATGCCATAGAAGTCAAAAATTTAGGCTATCAGTTTTCAAAGAATCAAATAATTCTGCAAAACATTAGCTTGTGTGTTCCAGAAGGCAGTATTTATGGCTTTTTAGGACCTAACGGAGCAGGAAAAACGACTACTCTTCGACTTATTTTAGGTTTACTTAAAAAGCAAAATGGAGATATTTCTATTTTAGGTAAAGCCTTAGAAAGGAACAGAATAGAAGTGTTACAGAAAATAGGATCTCTTATAGAAACGCCCTCTATTTATAGCCATTTAACTGCAAAAGAGAATCTGGAAATTTGGCGAAAAATTTATCAATGTCCCAAAAATAGGATAGAAGAAGTTTTGCATCTTGTTGGTCTTGAGGATGTTGGCTCGAAAAAAACAGGGCAATTCTCTTTAGGAATGAAACAAAGAATCGGGATAGCTATTGCTCTTTTACATAATCCTAAACTACTCATCTTAGATGAGCCTACTAATGGTTTAGACCCCAATGGTATGATTGAGATTAGAGATTTGCTTAAAAGTCTGAATAAAAATTATGGCATCACTATTTTGATTTCCAGTCATTTACTTTCCGAAATAGAAAAACTAACAACTCATATAGGTGTGATTCATCAGGGTAAAATGAAGTTTGAGGGAACATTAGAGGCTTTCTTTAAACTCAAAAATGAGTCTGGTAATGTGAAAATCAGGACAAACTCTCTGATGAAGACAACAGAACTGCTTCAAAATTATGGTATTAGTGTCCAAGACAATACAATAGAAGTGAAAATCCAGAGTGAATTAGATGTTGCATCTATTCTAAAAACACTTATTACCAACGATATAGCTGTTTATGAAGCTACTACAAACCAAAATAATATAGAAACAGTATTTATGAACCTTATAAACTAAACAATGATGACAACCTTTTTATATAGCTTTCAGAGTGAATGGATTAAACTACGCAGAAGTAGTGCTTTATGGCTTACATTGGTAGGAGGATTGCTGATTCCTGCCATTATTCTGATAGCAAGGCTGATTCGTTATAAGCAAACCAGCCAAGAAAATGCTTTAGAACAAGTATGGACTATATTATTCAATCGTTGTTGGGAAAATATGGCAATACTGGTTCTACCTGTTGGTATTATTTTGGTGGCAAGTCTTATTCATCAGATAGAGTATCGAAATAATGCATGGAAACAACTTCTTACATCTCCCCAAAGTCTTCATACAATTTTTTGGTCGAAATATTTAGTAGTTTTTTTAATGCTTTTTGGGTTTTTTATACTTTTAAACCTAGGTATTTATTTAACAGGAGTAATACCAGCTTTATTTTACAGCTCAATTCCTTTTCCTAAAGGGAAGTTTCCAATAGCATTTTTTGTTGAGAAAAACTTGTATTTTATGCTTGGAATATTGCCTATTTTGGGTTTCCAATATCTTATGAGTTTACACATCAAAAACTTTATTGTACCCATTGGGATAGGTTTTGCTTTACTGGTTGCGTCATTGATAGGCATTAGTTGGGAGCATAATTATACTTTACCATACAATTATGCAGCTATTGAATACTTGATGGGTAATAGACATCTTCCTATTCAGGGTAATATCAGGAGCTGGGCTGTGAGCTATTTTTTCTTAGCAACCATTATTAGTTATGTATTATTTTTATTCAAAAATCAGGATTTAAGATTACACTATGGTAAGGTACTGATAATCGTTTTTATATTAAATTTGTTGTGGGTTATATGCATTTGGGGGTTTAGTACAAAGAAAAATATAACTAGTAAATCAAGTATGTTGATAAATATACAATATGTAGTACATTCTTAAAATGAAGAAAATCTTTGTTATTATTCTTAATATAGGCTACTGGCTATGTTATTTTCTTTTGTTGATGGTTATTTTACTCCTTACAGTACAACCACAAAAAGATTTTTGGCAAAAAGAAAAATACATAGCCATGAGTTTTATGGGTGTTTTTACAGTTTTGCCCGCTATTATATCTTTTTATGGGAGCTATTTTTTTCTAATACCTCTGATTAACAAGAAAAAACATAAAAAATTTGTAATAGGCGTTTTCCTCATCATACTTATCAGTATTACAACTACCTTTTTTTCTGTAATACCTTTTATGAATCCCAAACTGCCATTGAAACAAATTTTAGGAGTGTTTTTAGAGGTTAGTATCATGTTAGGAATTTTATCTGTCATTCATGGGACATTGGGGCTTGTTGTAAAAGGTTTTATCAATTGGTATCATGATATCAAATGGAAAGAACAAATCACCCAAAAGAATCTTGAAATAGAATTAGCTCTCATCAAGTCACAAATTGACCCTCATTTTCTTTTCAATACACTCAATAATATTGATATTCTGATTGAAAAAGATGCTCAAAAAGCATCTTTGTATCTCAATAAACTTTCTGAAATTATGCGTTTTATGCTCTATGAAACCAAAACAGAAAGAATACCCCTCCAGAAAGAAGTAGAATATATTACTAAATACATGGATTTACAGAAAATCAGGACTTCAAACCCTGATTTTGCTACACTTTTGGTAGAAAGAAATACTCAAAAACATACAATTGCACCCATGATTTTCATTCCATTCATTGAAAATGCTTTTAAATATGCACCCATCTTGAAAGAAGGCAATGTGATTGAAATACAAATAACAGCTACTGATAGTGATATATATTTCGTTTGTAAAAATAAAACACAAAATATGATAGCCCAAAAAGACTTTGGAGGGTTGGGTAATGATCTGATTCAGAAAAGATTAGAGCTTTTATATGCGAAAAGACATACATTAGAAATAAAACAAACCCATGAAAACTATGAAGTACATTTAAAAATAAAGATGAATGAAAATTAGTTGTATTATTGTAGAAGATGAGCCTTTGGCTCAGGAAAGAGCCAAAGACTATGTCAATAAGATTCCTTTTTTAGAACTTTTGGGAGTATTTGATAATGCTTTGGAGGCTCTGGGATTTTTGAAAAAAACTACGGTTGATTTACTTTTTTTAGACATTAATCTGGGTAACTTTTCGGGTATTCAACTCCTTGAAAATACCACGATTACAAGTCAGGTTATTTTTACAACAGCATATCAGGAGTATGCTCTCAAGGGTTATGAGTTGCAAGTCGCTGATTATCTGTTAAAACCTTATACATTCGAACGCTTTGTGCAGGCTGTCAGCAGGGTTCAGGAACTTGTGGGAAATAAACAGGAAAGCCTTACAAATCAGAAAAAATTTATCTTTGTGAAAACTGAATATCGTTTGGAAAAGATTAATTTAGAAGAAATTATCTATATTGAAGGCATGGATGATTACAGGCAAATCCATACAACCACAAAGAAAATTATGACACTCCAAACATTTACGGATTTGGAGAAGGAAATACCTTCAAATATTGTTTGTAGGGTTCATAAATCGTATATGGTAGCTATCGGGCATATAGAGTCCATTGAAAAAGACAGAATAAAAATAGGTAATAAACTCATTCCTATTTCAGATAGTTATCGAAAAGACTTTTTTGATTTGATAAAATAAAAACGCTGATGATAAAAAAACTAAAAAATATAGCTCTAATTGCTTTTACAGCAAATCTTCTTGCTTGCAACACTGACTCTGCAAACAAAAAATCAGAAAATGACAGT
>JALONN010000028.1 GCA_025454915.1 Raineya sp. | reverse complement strand
TAATATATTTTTTTCGCCCACAAGTGTATATAGTATTTTGGGTGTAAATCTGCTTGCCAGCCAAGAAAAAACAAAGGCTGAACTCGAAAAACTGCTCTACATTCAGTCAGATGCAAATACAGCAAAAAACTTTTATAATCTTTTTGGACATCTGTACCAAATCAATCAGGATACAGCCTACCGTTTTAATATAGCCAATGCTATTTGGGTAAATAAAGACATTTCTTTGAAAACTGAATTTGTTGATTTAATTAAAAAAAACTTTGAGTTTCAAATAAAATCAGGAGATTTTAAAAATCCAAAACTGGTAAAAATTATCAATGAATGGGTCAATAAAAATACTAGAGGTACCATTCCTAGCATTATTAATGAATTATCGCCTGATACCAAACTTGCCATGCTCAATGCTATTTATATGAAAGCTCCTTGGGCAGAGGCTTTTAATGAAAATCAGACTCAAGAAAAAACATTTTATCTGAAGGGAAAAGACACCACAAAGGCTATGTTTATGCACAAATACGAAGCTGAGTTGTCTTACACAGAAGATGCTTTGTGGCAAGTGGTTGAACTTCCATATCAAAATAACAGAATTAGTATGTTTATAGCTCTTCCTAAAGTAAAAAATCAGATTAAAAATATTCAAAATCAGATAAATATAGCCAAAATAGAAGCGTGGGAAAAAGCTATGAAATTTGAATTGACAAATTTAAGTATGCCTAAATTTACAATCAGAACAGATGTGATTGATTTAATTGAAATTTTGAAAAACATGGGATTAAAAGTGCTTTTCAATGATGAGGCTAATTTGAGTAATATGTCTGAAAATGGCTACATCAATAAGTTTATACACAAAGCTTTTATAAATATTGATGAAAAAGAAACAGAAGCTTCTGCTGTAACACTTCAAAAGGAGTATCCAAAGGATGAAGAAAAAAATCCAAAACCCATACCAAAACCCAAAGAATTTCATGCCAATCATCCATTTGTATTTTGGATAAAAGAAAAAGAAAGTGGTATGATATTGTTTATGGGCAGATTAGATAACCCAATTCTCCAAAAATAAACTTTTTAGATTGTAGATAAAATCGTAAATTGCAGCCCTAAAACGTAGATTAATATGTTCAAAAATTTTAAATCTGTTAATAAATGTGCTTATGGACGTGGTAGTTTTGCCAAATTAGGTGAAATTATTTCTGAAAAACGCCATGAGAATCAGGGATATTTTTTGTTTTTGGTAGATGATTATTTTCAAGATAAAGAAGAATTTAAAGCAAGAATTCCTGCTGAAAGCAATGATGTAGTAGAATTCATCTATACCTCTGGTGATGAGCCTAAAACATCTCAGATAGATGAACTCAGAGATAGATTTTTATCTCAGAAAGGTCTTCCTGCTGGGGTAATAGGGATTGGTGGTGGAAGTATCATGGATATAGCTAAAGCCTTATCTTTGATGTTTACCAATGAAGGCTCATCAGTTCAGTATCAGGGACTTAATCTGATTAAAAAACCTGGGATTTATCATGTGGGTGTACCTACTATTTCGGGCACAGGTGCAGAAGTATCTATGACGGCTGTACTCACTGGACCTACTAAAAAGTTAGGTTTAAAATGTGACTGGACTGTTTTTGACCAAATTGTTCTTGACCCCGATTTGATTGCCAGCGTACCAAGAAATGAGTGGTTTTATACAGGTATGGACACTTATATTCATTGTGTAGAATCTATGAATGGTCGCTTAAAAAATACATTCAGTGAGGCATACGGTTACAAAGCCATTGAACTTTGTAAAGACGTGTATATTAATGAAGGCTACGGACAAACAGCCATCAACGATGAAAAACTGATGGTAGCCTCTTATTTTGGAGGTTTAAGCCTTACTTATTCAGAAGTGGGAGTGTGCCATGCCCTTTCTTATGGGCTTTCATATGTGTTTGGAACAAGACATTGTTTTGCAAACTGTGTGATATTCCCTCATTTGGGCGAATACTACCCAGAGGGTGTGAAAGAATTCAATGAAATGGTGGAGAAGAATAATATTTTTATCCCTAAAAATCTTTCTAAAGACTGGACTGATGCAGAAATCGAGAAAATGATTGATGTTTGTTGGGCACTTACTCACATGTGGAAACATGCTATTGGTGATGACTGGGAACAAAAGCTCACTCGTCAAAAATTAAAAGAATTGTATTTGAAAATGTAAAATATAGGGCGATTTTTTCGCCCTTTACATATTTATAAGGTTTCCATATCATGCAATCCATAGAACTCAAACCCAACCAAAAAATATATTTTGCTTCTGACTTCCATTTGGGAGTACCCACACTTGAAAAAAGCCAAGAACGTGAACGAAAAATCATTCGCTGGCTGGATTCCATTAAAGCGGATGCTCAGGTGATTTTTTTGATGGGAGACATTTTTGATTTCTGGTTCGAGTACAAACATGCCATTCCAAAGGGCATGATACGTTTTCAGGGAAAACTTGCTGAGTTAGTAGATAGTGGCATACAAGTCGTATTTTTTACAGGAAACCATGATATGTGGCTCTTCGACTATTTTACAATAGAACTGGGTATCCCTATTTACAGAAAACCTTTGGACGTAGTGATTGGAAACCAGACTTTTTATTTGGGACATGGAGATGGTTTGGGACCTGGCGATAGAAAATATAAAATCTTGAAAAAGATATTTGCTAATCCTGTTTGTCAGTGGTTATTTGGATTTTTACACCCTAATGTGGGTATCGGAATTGCAAAATACTGGTCAAGGCATAGCCGAATACAAAGTACTAAAAAAGGAGAAGAACACTTTTTAGGAGAAGGAGAGTGGCTTTGGACATATACCAAAGAGCAAGAACAAAAAAAACACCGAGATTACTACGTTTTTGGACACAGACACCTTCCCCTTGACTTAAAAGTTGGCGAAAAAGCCAGATATATGAATTTAGGAGAGTGGTTACACCATTGTACGTATGCCGTTTATGATGGCAAAGAGCTAGTTTTGAAGACTTTTGAAGATGCTATATAAATATATTTATTCTTATAAAAACTATTCAAAATCTAAGAACTCTTCATTTATCTTCTCATCTGCAAAGTCTCTTAGCATTTGTGCCTCCTCATGGAATGGTTGAAGTTCTAATACATTTTCAAAGTAAATAAAAGCCATATCATAGTTTTTTACTCTCAGCAAAAACTTTCCATATTCAAACATAATTTCAGCACTTTTTCCATCTGATAGATTAACACTTGCTTCATAATTCTCCTCCGCCTCTTCATTACGCTCCAACGCTGATAAAGCATTGGCTTTGTTCGAATATGCCATTGCATGATTATCACTACGAATAGCTAAGTCAAAATATGTAAGAGATTCTTCATATTTTTTTTGATTAAAAAATAATAGTCCTGTATTATTATAAATATATGAGATTGGGACATCTCCTGAAGGCTCTTTTTCTGCAAGTTGAAGAGCTATCAAATAATCATTTTTAGCTTTCTCATAATCAGATAATACGGAAAATACATTTCCTCTACAATAATAGGCGTTGTCATGAGGATGTTGATGAATGAGTTTATCAAAGCAATCCAACGATTCTTCGTAATCTAAATTATTAAAATAGACAATACCTTGATTTAACAAAGCATCCCAATAATCAGGTTTAATACGAAGAGCTTCCGTAAAATCTTTGATAGCCTGTTCAGGATTAGCATACAAAAAAGAGTTTCCTCTAGCAAAATATGCTTCTGCATAATTGGGATTAAGTTCTAATGCTTTATTAAATAAATCTTGGGCTTTTTTTGTTTCTCCTGTTTGGATATACAGCGTTCCTAGTTCTGTCAACCAGTATTCTTTAACATTGTATGCTTGATATAATTCAATAAGGTGAATAGCTTGTTTATATTTTTTTTCTTTTTTTAAATTTTCTAAAATACTTTTCAACTCCTGTTCATTATAACTATTGATTTGATTTATGGATGGCAAATCGACCATTACCCAATCAGCACCCTTGTATGAACTCAATACCTCTTGTGCCTTTTCTTTTACTTTTAGACTGGAATCATTTTTATAAAGAAATTCAACGTTTTCATAAAAATCCCTCCAAATTAAAGCTCCTGCAGCATCCAAACCACAAATTTTCAAGCTAATATCATCACTTTGTAAAACTTGTTGAATAATAGAAACCGTCTCTTGGTTTACATTGGAGTAATCAGAACTCAAGGCAAGTGAAATAATATTTTTTTTGTTATTTCTCTCTTTCAAGGTTGCCTCTAATAATTCCTCTGTTTGATATATGGGCAATTTTTGTTCAATAATTCTTTTTATACTTTCAAGGGTTTCTTCATTATCAACAATTACTATAGCATAAACTATTTGATAGTGCCAGTTTGTGATAAAGTGTATTGTGAATTTTTTTGAATCTTCTAAAAAAGTTTCTATTGTAATACCTAAAGATGGTTCTTCTATTCCATGATAATAGAACATCGTTTTAAGAACTTTATTAATGTCATGTACAATTGATTCTAATGTACTAATAAGTGAAATTTGATCATGTTTGATATTCAAAACAAATCTTTTTTGTATTTTATTTTGATGTTCCATATCTTCTAATTCATAAATAGCTTTTAATGTTCTTTCTTTAGGATAATATTGTACTGTGGGATAATTATATGATATAGTCTGTTTGATATAAGTTAAATCTTGTTTGATTTGTTTTTTAAATAATACTATTATCTAATAATACAGAACGTTTTATTACGAAGAATGCCTGACAATATAAAACTAAGTATAAGTATCAATATAGTTTTAAGACTAGATTTTTATGAACTTATCATATTTAATAATCATTTGCATCTTTTTAGGGTAATGTTGTGCTTTTTCGTCCCAAATTACCATAAAAGGCTCAAGATTTTCGAAGGTATAGAGTTGTTTTGATTTATTAATATCCTTCACAATTAATTGTACATTCTCTACTTTATAGATTTCCTTATATTGAATTTCTGAAATCTGATAATAAGAAACAACCTGAGCCATAATAATTTGTTCTTTCTTTTCGATGGTATCTTGAGTATGAATTTCTAAGATTTCGGGAGGTAGTTTGTAAGGGCTTGAGGGACTTAAAAGTTTCAATTTTTGAGCAGGAAGCACCAATATTTCACTGATTTCTTCTTTTGTAAACTGCAAAATGACCTCTTGGGCGTGTTTTTGTACTTCTCGGTCTGTGTCGTTTTGGACTAAGTGTTGTATCATAGGTAGTAAATACCTTCTGTATAAGGGGTTTACAAACATAGCATACATGGCGTTTATTTTATTGGTTGGATTGGAAGAGTGTAACTCTTCTTGGAGTAAACGAACCACTGTATAATTGGGCACTTTTGCACCATTGAGGCTGGCATTGATAAGCCATATTTTCCGAACACTCATGGCGTAAGTATCTGGCTCTGTTTCATGAATGCTTTCAATGATTTCTCCTAAAGTATAGCCTTCTATATTTTCATAAATTTCTTGGGAAAAATCTTGATAGCCTTCATTTTTTACATCAATGCCTAATGCAAAAAAATCCAAATCTTTGTTGGTAATGAGGTCTATATCTACACCTTCTGAGGTTATAGAAACACGACTAATCATGTTTTCTATATCCTGAATAAAGTGTGTATCATCAAAAAAATTAAACTCTAATCCAAACTCCTCCACAAACCAATTGCACACTTGCAACTGCAACTCAGAAGCCTCTACCTCCTCATTTTGAGAAGGATGTAAATAAAGAAGTTTGGAGAGGTACATGGGTTTTATTTTTTGCCTAATAATTTTAGAAGAGAGGGATAATGCTGACCAGCTTGGTTACCAGTACTAATTAAAGCATTTTCTATCATAGGATATTGATATTCAAATGCTGAAAAATCTAAGGCAGAACGTGTAAAAGTTTCACCTGTATCATAATCCAAGATAAAGTGGACATCATAATTATCCATAGACCATTCATTAAAAGCATCAGCTACTTTTACAAAGTCTTTGGGTTCAATAAGAATGGGAAAAAGTGTCTCTACAATAAATTGCCCGTTGGTATCAAAATTAGAAATATCTATTCTTCTTTGAAATCTATGCTTATTAAACTTATAGAGTTCTTGTTCATAACACCAATTATCTCTGAATTCAGGTTTAAAATTATATCCACCTAAATTTAAAAGGTAAAAAAGATTGTCTTTGGTTATTTTCATAAATTTTGATGATAATATTCTATGACTCTCTCTACACTCATCTCTTTTCTTGCCAATATCTGAAAATAAGGCATCAATTTTAATCGAGCCTGATGTGTTTGCTCAACTAAGCCACTCAGTAGCTTAGAATTAAGAGTAATACCTTTTAAATATAAACCTGTCGTAAAACTAACTAAATTACACCTTTGCCCTGCTTGTAAGATTACAAACTTATATATTTTAGAGAAATACTGAGCTAGTTTGATAAAATCGTCTATTTGTTTTTTTTCAAATTGAATTTCGCTTGGAGCATATATTAGTAGATGTACAACTCTTGTATCAAGTTTAACTAGGATAGAGTTTGGTGTGTTTTCAATATTTATACTTACAAAGTTTTCACTGTAATAAGAAGCATCATAGCCCTCAGAACGAAGAGATTCCTGAACAAAATTTGTATTATAATTACTCATCATATAACGACCAGAATCAAAATGGTCTTGTTTAGTATAATACATATCCTCTAATATATTCTTTTGATTTGTAATGTATATAGATTGAATACATTCTTCTGCGATATTAATACATTCTTGAATGAAACTTTTTAAGTACTCTTCTGATGAGGTTTTAATTTTTTCTTTTAATGCATCTTTAAAATGTACATAATATTCTAAACCATAGTCAACTTGTGTTAAATCAATTACTATATTTGTAATTATACCATCATCATCATTAAACTGTAAAGCTTTTTCGATTATCTCGCAAATGGTAGGTTCTAATGGAGCATCCCAATGATATTCTTTAAATATATATATACTAGATGCTTCTCCATGTCGCCAACCTCTTAGTAATTCTTCTAAACCATCATATTTAGATACCTGAATATCTATATATGCTTTATTGAGTAATTCTTCTAAACTATATACATCTTCTTTTATTATATTCAACATTAAAGGTTTTAATGGTTCTAAACCTGTTTCAAAATATATTTGAAGATAATATTTTTTACCAGATATATCAATGTTAAAAACTAAATCTCTCATTATTACTTCTGAAGTATCAATACTTATTATCCATTGAAAAATATGATTTAATTGATAACCTTTTTTAGTTATTTCAACTACAGATATATTATTTTCTCTTAAATTAATTAACCATTTATTAAATAAAGCTTCAAATTCTATTAAAATATTATCTTCATCTAAAGAATTTATTTTTAGGAGTCTCTGCATATATTATTTTTTTTAATAACTCTTGATAATATCAGCTATACTATTAATTAATCTAAGTTTGATTTTCAGCAGGAATTTATTTTTCAAAATAGCTTGTGATAGATTTGAATAATTTAAGGTTTGCAATAATACTATTTATGTCTCTATTATGTTTTGCTTAAATTTATAATATTCATCAGACTCTTCATTTTTCTGAGCACTTTGATCTTGTGTCATGGAAGTATAGTAAACGTAATAATTTGTATTTCCTAATCTCGAATCAAATGTGTGTCATCAAAAAAATTGAACTCCACTCCACAAACCAATTACACTCGTAACTGCCACTCACAAGCCTCTACTTCCTGATTTTGAGAAGGGTATAAGAAAAGAAGCTTGGAAGAAGAGGTACATGGGTTTTATTTTTTGCCTAATAAATTATATGAAATTATAATTTTTGCATTTAAGTAAAGTTTTTTCTCTCAGATGATAATACCTGATAGGATGCAAATGAATGTAGTAATAAAGTTAATTTGTATATTATTTTCTTTCACCTAAATCAATTAACTGAGCATTTCCTTCTAATGCAGCTAGTAATGTTTCCAACCATTTTACAGAATCAGTCACTTGACTATAACCTGCATACTTAGGATAATAGTCTATGATTTCATGAGGAGTATGTCTCAGCATTAAGTGTAAACAAGCTTCTGCTATGATAGAGAAATCTTCATACTCTTGTATATAGTCTATGGCAGTTTGGCAATGATCAATATGCATCGTATAATCTTTAAATACTGTATGAATCAATGCTTCTACTACTTTATGAGGGTTTTGAAGGGATTGAGTTTGCCAAAATTTTTCTGGATCTTCAAAAGGTTCTGAAACAGAACACCTATCAATAATTCGATTTGCCAAATCATGAGTTTTTTCAGGTAATAACATTCCACTTCCATCACCTGGATCTAACAAATAATATTGGTCCATAGATAACCTGCCTGTGAATTCCTCAGGCAAGCCATAAGGTTCTTCATCTAAACCATGAAAAGTTACCCAGCCTTCTTGTAGTGAAGATAAAATAGTTTCTAAAATAATATCGTCACTGCCTTTATGAATATTGAGCTGGTTTAGAACATTTGTTTCTTTAGCTTTAAGGTCAACAGTTAGTAAAATAGATAACACTTCATAAGTGGGTGACCACTTCCATAGCTCTCTAAAAGCTACACCATAATTTATCCCCAAATAGTCTCTAAAAACTATGCTACTGAAAGAGTTCATTACACGCCTTACTAGCACTTCAAATGGTTTGTGACTATCTGTTACCCATTCCCAAAATTCCTTTTCATTATAAAATATAGCAAAAGCATTCCCATATGTTTTTTGAAAATGATTATTCATGTATTCTAGGCATTCCTTTAACCCCACCCTATTGCCTAAAAATTTGGAATATTGGTAAAAATTTACTGGGATATTAATCAAATTATTCTTGTTCATCATCATTGTCAGATTTGATGCTGATAGTTTCTCCTTTCCTTCTAAATAACCTTTTGGTATGTTCTGTAGTCTATCTTCTCATTTTGAGAAGGTGTAAATAAAGAAGTTTGGAGAGGTACATGGGTTTTATTTTTTGCCTAATAATTTTAGAAGAGAGGGATAATGTAGACCAGCTTGATAACCCGTACCATTCAAGGCATTTCTTATCATTTCATATTGACATGCTGCTTCTTTAAAATTAAGAGATGAGCGAGCAACACAATTTCCTGATTGATAATCTAATACAAAGTGTACATCATAGTTATCAATAGACCATTCATTAAAAGCTTGAGCTACTTTAGTAAAATCTTTAGTATTAATTATAATTGGAAAAATAGTTTCTACTATATATCTTGAATGACTTTCAAATTCTGCTAAAAATATTCTCTGTTCAAAAGTATATTCTTGCGAAAAATTATACTTGTTATCAGGATAATAGTAATCACCTTGAAGACTGATACCTTTTGTTCTTTCGAGACAATATAAAATATCTTTAAGAGTCATAATCTATTGTTTTGATTATAAAGTTCAATAATAGATTCTATAGATTTTTTTTCTATAATTAGTTTTTCAAAGTATGGCATTAGCTTAATGTATTCTTGACAAGGATGTTTAATCATCTGTCCTATTAATTTTGAATCCATTTCCACTTGATAATAATATAAGCCAGTTTTAAATGAAATAGCATTATCATACATCAATATGATGATATCAGGATTCTCTTTTTCTAAATATTGTATCAAAAATAAAATATCAGGCTTTTGACTTTCTTCAATAGAAATATTTCTAAAAACCTCTATATACAAATGAAAAATATCTGTATTTACATAAAAAAAAATATCTTGAATATTTTCATCTATATACAATGAAAAATATCCATCTTTTTGACTTTTAATCGTGACACCTTCTTCTTCAAAAGCCTCTTTGAAAAAATCTATATCATAGTCATAATCATTCTGCCCATAAATATGATCTTCCAAATCAGAAAGTCTATTTTGCTCTTCAAATTCTTCTAATAATTCTCTAATACTATTATCTACAGTTTCTACATAATCTTTAATCTGCTCACGAGCTTGTTCATTTCTTTCTGTATGAATAATATCTTTGATTTGACTTTCGAAGTATTTATAACATTCTAAACCTAAACAAACATTTGTAATAACCCCTATTACAGAAGCTCTAAAAAGAGGTGATTCTTCCATTTTTAGGACTTTTTGAAGGAGCTCACATATACGAGGATCTACTAAATCTATATGGTTATCCATTGACTCAAGAGTCCAAGTAGCATCAATAATATCTCCCCAACCTGCTATTAATCTTTTAATGGGTAATATATCTTGGGATTTTATACCTTTCTCAGCATCTGATAATAACTCCTCTAGTGTATAGAAATCCTCTGAAATAGCATCTCTAATTTCCTCATCATGAAAAGCATAACATAGATAATGACCTATATTTTCATAATTATCCTTTTTATTTCTATAATTAAGGAAACCATCTTGCATACCAGAAGAAATAGCCGTAGAGCCTCTTTGATAGCTTAAACTTTGGTATATATAGTAAGGATCCTCACTAAGATTTTTTTCCTGAATCTGTTCATTATCATTTTTCTTGAAGACTAAAATCCATTTTTTTTTGATAAGCTCCATTTCTTGTGTCAAGTAATTTTGCTCATAAGTAGATGTTTTGATGAGTCGCTTATATTCTTTCATTAAAGGCTTTCTAATTTAAATTTTCAATTTTAAATAATTTAAAATTTTATGGGCAATAATACTAATGTTTTTATCATCACTTTTGCTTCTATTTTTTTGATAATATATTTTTAAATCTGAGTATAACTCTTGATGTCCTTTTATGATATTAATATCTCTATTTATAACTATCTCTCTCTGATGTGTATTATATTTTGAAGAATATATATCTTTTTGATCACTGTCTTTTTGTGTCATTGATGTATAACGAAATACATGATGCTTTGAATCATTAGGGGATACATTATTTGCCTTTAATCTATCTAATTCTTCTTTTAGTTCTTTATTTGTATTATCTTTTTCTAATTTTTTTCTAACAATTTCTTTTTCTTTTTCTATCTCTTTGTGCTTTTTACTTAATTCTTTTAATTCTTCATCTCCACCTTCTAGTATATTATTAGATTCATCAATAGCTAAGAGATTTGTAATAAAACCAATAGAATAACGACTAGGCTCGGCTAAGACTGCTGCTAAAAATGTGATTGTTTCAACAGAATAATCATTGATACTGAGTGGAAAATTTTTATACCATTCACGCATTTTTGTTTTAGACATTGCAGCTAAATGGTAAGAATATTTACCTGAGTTAGAAACACCTATGGTTATATGTGAATCTATTTTTATTCCATTTTGAGCAAATATTTCAGGTTTTTGTAATATAAAAGCTAATCTTTCTTCAGCATTATTGTTTTCCTGAGCTTTTATACTTTTTTTAACTTCTTCTTTATTTTTAATTTTACTTTTAATTTGTATTTTTTTCAAAATTTGTTCTGTAGATAGTCTTCCACTTTTAGGTGTTCCATAGTTTTTAAATGATTCTTCTTTTGATATCTTAAGGAAATAATCATAATCTTTAGTTTCAGAATCACCCTCTATATCAGGAACTATGTAAAAATTATTTTGAGTAGCTACAAAAAGTTTTTTATTATTGACTTCAAAAACATTATTGGGATATAATTCTTGTTTACAAGCATATTTATAATCTAATTGAGCTTCTAAAATTTCTTTCCGTATTACACCTGCTTTTTGTTTAGCTAATTCTTCTTTCTCTTCTTTTAACTCTTTTTCTTTTTTAGATTTTTCAGCACTAGTATTAAGTTTACCATTTTCATCAAGAGTTACTTTTGTTTTTCCTTCATCTAAAATATCTTTTTTATATTTATCTGTAAATTCTTGATTTTCAGAAGGGATATTTTCTTTTGCAACTTTTCCTAATGCTTTATAAATTAATACATCCAATTTTTCTAAATCTTGAGGAGATAATTTGGTAGAAGTAAAATCTTTCCACCAAAGAATAAGGGTTTTGAATAAATTATTAGGAGCAATCCTTACTGAGAACTCAATATTTTCATCTTTTTTACCCTTACTTATTTCATCAAAATTAATATCAATTTTAATACCTTTACTAAGGTTATTTTGATATTTAGATTCTAATTTTTTTGCTTTAGAAGTTTTTAGTTGATAAAACTTCTCAAAGGTATCTACTTCTTCACCAATAGGCTCTTTTAAAGATACCCTTATTTCTCTGTAAATAGCTTCATGTTTTTTCTTGTCTTCTTGTTTAACTTCATCTTTTCCATGGTCTTCTTTTTCATGTTTGCGACGTTTTTTATCTTTTCCATCTTTATCCCATAATTTCCTTACCTTTCTCATTAACTTTTTCACCTTATCCGCAATCCAGTTGACGACTTTATTGACTATTTTTTCAATGGGTTGTCTGACTTTCTTGAGAATATCTTTTATGGCTTCTCCAATTTTTCCAAGTCCCAATTGAGAAGCAAGGAAAGTGATGACTAACCCAACACTTCTGCCCATGGCTTCCTCGACACTCTTCATGGCATCTCCAATAGCCCCTGTGGCTGCAAAAACAATAGAATCTAACACAGATTTTACCCACATCACAATTCTATCAAAATACATCACAAACCAAGAAACAGCTTTA
>JALONN010000021.1 GCA_025454915.1 Raineya sp. | reverse complement strand
AACAGTATAACTTACACTATAAGTTCCAGTAGTACTTGTAGTCAAGTCAATCAGTCCACTGACAGCATTGATAGAAAGTCCAGCAGTTGAGGCAAAAGAACCCCCAGTTGGATTTACAGTGGGGGTTGGGTTGGGGTCATTTTGGCAAAAAGTATTGCTTGGATAAGTAAATGTTGTAATGACTGGGTTGGGATTTAATGTGAAACTTGTATTGACAGTTTTAGTACACAATCCTGAACCAACAGAATAGGTAATGGTATATGTACCTGTGGTACTGGCTACAATATCAACTACTCCAGTAGAAGCATTGATGGAAAGTCCAGCAGGAGACGCAGAAAAAGTACCTCCAGCAGGTGTAAATGTGGGGCTTGGATTAGCATCAGATTTACAATAACTAGCTTGTGGGTAGCTGAGTGTAGGATTTGCAGGTTCTGGAATAATGGTTAAGTTGAAATTGACAGTCTTGTTTCCACATAAATTACCAACTGTATAAGTAATGGTGTATGTTCCTCCTGAGCTAGCAGATAAATCAATCACTCCAGTTGAAGTATTTAAGCTTAATCCAGCAGGGGAGGCAGAAAAAGTACCTCCGGAAGGTGAAAAAGTAGGAGTTGGGTCTGTTTCTAACTGACAATAACTAGCTTGTGGATAACTAAGAGTAGGATTTGCAACAGGCTGAAATAAATTAATATTAAATGTTTCGCTATCAATACAGCCAGCTTGGTTTACAGTGTAAGTAATTGTATATGTGCCTTGTGGTGTGAAAGAATTAAAGCTTAATAAGCCAGTAGAAGCATTGATAGAAAGTCCAGTGGCAGCAGGGCTAATCGAAAAAGTACCACCAGGAGGTCCAAAACTATTGGGTTGTCTTTGTGAGGGAGGAGGCAGAGGAGTCATACATAGTTGAGTATTAGGGTAACTCAATGTAGCAATTGGCACATCTACAATAAACATAGAGGCATTGGCTGAACTCAACCCTACTGTATAAGTTACGATGTAAGGTCCTCCAATAACTGAAGCTACTAAATCTATTTCACCTGTAGTTGGATTAACTACTAAATTTGCTGAATTACTAGAAAAAGTACCTCCAGCAGGTGTGGCTGTAATAGGCAGGGGGTTAGAGCCTGTAAACTTACAAAACTCTGTTGAGCCGTAATCAAGCACTTGTCCTTTGGCATGCCAAGATATTAATAAAATTAAAATAGAAAAGTAGTGTATTGATAATCGCATAGCCTTAAGTAGATTTTATTAGTATATGCTTCTAAATTAGAAAAAAGTAAGTAGGTTTACAATTTATCTATGTTAAAAAAATAGGTATTAAGTGTAAGGTTTTTAAAAGATTAGCACAAAAAAAATATTTAATTATTTATTTGTTGCCTCCAATATCTTTTTTCAATAGTTCTTACATTTGCTTTTTCTTTTAGATGAAGTAAGTATTTTGAAAGAATTGTCAATTCTTTGTCATCTTTTTCTCCTTTGAATACCTTGGCATAAATTGCATTACCATAGTTATTTGCAACTTTTGCAGGAGTGTCATCTACGATAAGTACTCTTTTCAAATCAAAGCCTTTTCTTTTTACTTTAAATAACTTTTTAGCATATTCATAATGGCTTGTTATATCCAAATTATAATACCCATATTCATCTATTTGAGGTGAGATAATAGGAGTACAACGACTTCTTCCCCATACAAAAGCCAAATGAATGTGAGATGGAATAATATTTCTAACGATTTCCTGTACATAATCATCGGAGGCTGATGACCAGATAGCTAATTGAAAATTCTCAGAACAAATTTCAATAAATTTATCTAAAAAAGGTCGTTTGTAAACATAGTAATGAAACACTTTGAAATCATAATCTTCGTGTATCATCGTTTTGGAAGCATGTATCAGTGTTTCATCTAAATCTAAAATTAAAAGTATTTTTTCCATAATCATCTAAAATAAAAAAGCTACTATTGATGTAGTAGCTTTTGGAGAGAAAATAATTATTTCTTATTCATTTTTCCCAAAACCAAGTCCTACACTTACAGAAGAGTATTTACTGGCAGTGCCTATAATATGGAAAGAGAACCAGCCAAGCTTTAACTTAAACCCTAAGTTTAGACCAAGTCTGCTCCCTGTAAAATCTTGACTAATAGGGTCTTTTATGACAACAGGACTTGGAGAATCACCTACTAAATAAGTCCCTTTTAAGTCCATACGAGTCTTAGAGTTGTCATAACGTAAACCACCCATCAATGTAAGAATGGGAAATCTTTTGGAAGCTAAAATACCAAAGGACGTAGCAGTATTGTTAAATACCCATTGCTGGTCTTGAGGATTGTTGGTCAGGTTTGTAACTTCAATATCATACTCTGCAATAGCTTTGTTATAGCTTGCTACCAAAGACAAACTAAAATTTGATAAAGCAATAGAAGGAATCCACTGCTTCAAGTCATGCTTAAATCCAAAACCAAAATTTGTGAAGGATATTTCTCTATCTCCAAACGAAATGGGTATATAAAAAACTCTGGCGTTTAATTCTGTATTTCTAATAAAACCTACATTAAACTGTAGAGTTGGTAATGGAAAAACAGGCAATCCGTTCCCATTGAGTAAGCGAACAGTATCAGGTCTGCCACCAGCTCCTCCTGTTAATCTATTAAGCAGTTTTGCCCCCCCGTCGCTAGGTCCTAAAACAGTTGCGGAGTTTCCAGTTTCTCCATTAGGAATTATACCATTTTGTAAGCCTAGACTACGCAAATCAAATAATTCTTCATCTTCAGGAATGAGAGTTACATTTCCAATAATCTGAATACCTACATTTCCAGGTTTTAGAGGTCTTGCAGAGTGATGCCAGCCTTCTGTTTGAGTAAGTCCTCCAATAATAGCAGCAGGTCTTGCATAAGCCTTAAAAAGCTTATCAGCATCAGGTTTTCCAAGAAGTAAAGTATTCTGTAATCTCTCTTGTGCATATGCATAAGAAACAAAGAAAACAAAGCATAAAATATATACTTTTTTCATAGATGTAAGTGTTTGAGATCAGTGATTCAATTTAATAAAATGTAATCATAAAAACAACCTTTTCAGAATTAACCTTTATAGTTTTCAATGGATTTTCTCACATTTCCATACTGATTGAGAAGTTCTTTGGCTTCTAACTCAGAGATACTTAGCTCCTGCATAATCATTTTCACACCACGTTCAATAAGCTTATGATTAGCCAGTTGCATATCTACCATTTTATTACCTTTAATTCTGCCTAATTGTATCATGGTAACCGTAGAAATCATGTTGAGGACAAGTTTTTGAGCTGTACCTGCTTTCATGCGTGTACTACCTGTTACAAACTCAGCTCCCACAATTACTTCAATAGCTACATTGGCATATTTAGCCACTTCCGAATTGGGATTACAAGTAATACTTCCTGTAAAAATACCTTTTTCCTGAGCTTTTTGTAAACCTCCTATTACATAAGGTGTTCGTCCTGATGCTGCTATACCCACCAAAATATCTAATTCATTGATATTGTATGCTTCTAGATCTTTCCAAGCCTGCTCTTTGTCATCTTCGGCAAATTCTACGGCTTTTCGGATAGCCGAATCTCCACCAGCAATTAAACCAATTACCCAATCATGTGGAACGCCAAAAGTAGGAGGACATTCAGAAGCATCTACAATGCCCAATCTACCACTTGTACCAGCACCAATATAAAACAATCGTCCTCCCATACGCATGCGAGGAACGATTTCAGAAACAAGTCTTTCAATAGCAGGAATAGCTTTTTCTACAGCTAAGGGAACAGTTTTATCTTCATAATTAATACCTTCTAAAAGCTCTTGAATCGATTTTTGTTCTAGATTCTCATATTTAGAAGAGGATTCTGTATAATTCATAAATTCTTAGTTTGATGTTGTCAATTTACTCTTTTTATAGCCATAATTGAAGTAAATTACAAGACCTATAGCAAGCCAAATCAAAAAGCCAATCCAATTGTGAATTCCTATTTCAGACATCAGATAAAAATTTACTAAAAGCCCCAATACAGGAATCAGAGAAAGGTCTTTCTTAAACGACAGCCAAGTCATCATTAAACACACAAAGAAAAACACCCAAAGAGGTAAACGTTGAAAGAATAGTTGAACTCCGCTTTTTTCTTTTTCTTCTTTCAATTGTGTTTCTGCGTTGATTACAACTACTTGTTGCTCATCTTTTTTATCAGATGTTGCAAGTTTCGCTTTATCATCAGCCAATTTCTGTTCTAAGGAAGCCACAGCATTTTTGTTGCTAAAAGTAAAGAAATCTTCAAGAGCTTTACCATTATACATTATAGATGCTACTATACCAGCTACAAGAATAATAGGCATCACAAATTTAGCATTGTAATAAGGCACTTTGAAACGAGAATTGGCAATTTGCTCTTTGCCTTTTTCCGTATTTTGTAAAACTAAAACACCTCCACAAACCAAAATAAAGGCAAATAATGTTCCGATACTCGTCAAATCTACCACAAAGCCAATAGTAATAAAAGGTGCAGGGATAGCTACCATTAAGCCTGCTATAATGGTAGAAAAAGCAGGTGTTTTAAACTTTGGATGAATGGAAGAAAAACGCTGGGGTAAAAGCCCATCACGGCTCATGGTCATCCAGATACGAGGTTGCCCCAATTGGAAAACCAAAAGTACACTTGTCATAGCAAAAATAGCACTTACGGCTACAATCCCTGATAAGAAATCCATCTTCAGGAAACTAAACATAGCAGCCAAAGGGTCATCAGTATTCAATTTTGTATAGTGCATTACGCCTGTAAGCACAAGCGTAACCAATACATACAAAATCGTAGAAATAACCACAGATAGAATCATGGCTTTGGGCAAATCTCTTTGTGGATTTTTACACTCTTCAGCTGTAGTCGAAACAGCATCAAAACCGATATAAGAAAAGAAAATAGCTGCAATACCTTTCAAAACACCATCAGCTCCATTGGGTGCAAAAGGGCTCCAATTAGAAGTATTCACATATCCAACACCTACTATAATCACAACAAAAACCACAATCACTTTAACAGCCACCATAATATTGCTGGCATTCTTAGATTCTTTAATACCGATATAAGCTAAAATAGAAACAAGAAACACACTCATAAATGCAGGCAAGTCAGCAATCAGTCTTAAACCACCCATTTGAGGTGCATTTTTCCATGCCAGATAACCTTCCTTGATATTTGGAGGTAAATCTTTTAATAAAACTCCTTCTGAAAGGAGCTTTGAGCCTTCTTCAAATCCTAACTTTGCTTCTGTATAATTGGTAGAGAGAAACTGAGGAAACTCAATCCCAAATCCTTGTAGAAAACCCGTAAAATATCCTGACCACGAAATAGCCACCACAATATTGCCTACTGAATATTCTAAAATCAAAGCCCAACCAATAATCCAAGCCACCAGTTCGCCAAAAGTTGCGTAAGAATACGTATAAGCACTACCACTTACAGGTATAATTGAAGCAAATTGGGCATAACACAAAGCCGAAAAAATACAGGCAATTGCTACAAATATAAATAATAACGAAACAGCAGGACCTCCATCGTATGAAGCCTTGCCTATGGTGGCAAAAATACCAGCTCCAATGATGGCAGCAATACCCAAAGAAGTTAAATCTAACAAACCCAAACTTTTATTAAGCCCTGAACTGTGTTCAGCTTCGCTATATCCGGAGTTTACATCTGATAAAATTTGGTCAATACTTTTTTTACGGAAGAGTTGTTTCACTTGTGTAATAGATTTTTTAACAAACAAAACAGTAGATTTTTTTGCAAAAATAAAAATTTTGTTTGCCTATTTTATTAAATTACTTTGAATTATAAAGTTTGAATTAGGACAAATTTTTTGATAAAATTCTATCTGAGATTCCTCACAAACTCCGAAAAAATCCCCTTTTTTACCTTGTAAATCTAATATTACCTGAAAATGCAAATGAGGTGACCAATCACCATTGATAGGAAAATCGCCAAAATCGGCAAATTGTTCACCTTGCTCAATAGTTTGCCCTTCTGTTTTACCATCTAAAGATTCTAAACTCAAATGTCCGTACAAAGTATAAAATGTAAGTTCCTCAATAGTGTGTTCTAAAATAATGGTTGGACCATAATCTCCAAAATTATTATTATTCTGAAAACTATGAATTTTGCCATGATAAGGAGCAAAAATAGGTGTTCCTGCCTCTGCCCAAATGTCAATACCCAAATGAATATTGCGAGCTTCTACCTCAGAACCAAAATGTTCGCTTCTTCTATAAATTCCTCTTTTTTCTAAATAACCACCAATAGCTGCTTTTTTCTGATGAGAGACAAGCGTGTTTTTAAGCCATTTATCGAAAGTTGCTGTATCCCAGTTGAATGCATCTGAAAGTTCTGTGTTACTTGCAGAAAGGTCTAAAACGATTGTATCTGTTTCGTCTAATTTAAAAGGGGTAACAGGAGCAAAATGAGTGTTTGCGAACATTGGTAATTTGTTTGTAAAGTGATATTTTGTTTAATTTGCTTTCCAAAAATCTGAATTTTGAATAAGAAATCCAAAATACTCGTTATACGTTTTTCGTCTATTGGGGACTGTATTTGGGTAACGCCTGTACTTCGTTGCCTGAAAGAACAGTTGAACTGCGAATTGCATTTTGCTACTAAAAAGGCTTATGGAGAGCTTTTTGAGTGCAATCCACATATTGATAAACTCCAATTTTTAGATGAAAAAGGCTTGAACAATCTGATTTCAAGACTTAAAACAGAAAATTACGATTACATTATTGATTTACACAAAAATCTGAGAACTCTGTGGCTTAAAATGCGTTTGTGGGGTGTTAAAAGTTTTTCTTATCCTAAACTCACCTTTCAGAAATGGCAGTATGTAAGCCTTCAAAAAAAAGATGCTTTGCCTCAAAATCATGTGGCTGACAGATACTTACAAACTGTTGCACCTTTGGGCGTAAAGCCAGATAACAAAGGCTTGGAACTTATTATTCCTGAAAGAAATATTATTCAAAAAGATTTTTTTCCTTTATCACATCAAAATGGCTTTGTGGCTTTTGTAATAGGGGCTAGTTATTATACTAAAAGACTGCCACTTGAGAAATTGATAGAGTTTTGTGAAAACATACAAAAGCCTGTGGTGTTGGTAGGTGGTAAAGAGGACAAAGAAATAGCCAATGAAATAGAAATTTATTTTGCAGAAAAACGCCCCAATTTTATTTTAAATCTGTGTGGGAAACTGAATATTGGGCAATCTGCTTCTGTGGTGAGCCAAGCAGAGTACCTCTACGGACACGATACAGGTTTGATGCATATTGCAGCCTGCTTTCAGAAGAAAATATATGCTATTTTTGGAGGCACAACCCCTGAACTGGGCTTGTACCCATACCAAACACCTCACGAAATTATCGAAAATAAAGATTTAGATTGCCGTCCCTGCTCCAGATTAGGCAAAAAAACATGCCCGAAAGGTCATTTTAACTGTATGATGACCTTGAGTAATGAAAAGATAGAAAAAAGTAATAAAATTTAAGTGATAGGTGAGAAATTATGAATAATCAATCATTGATATTAATCCTACGCAATTTTCTATTTAAAAACCTTTGCTTGATTGAGTCTAAAGTTCTTTTTTCTATTTTTACTGAATCATAAAATCTGCTTGCTTCTTCTGGGAATTTATTAGGAGGCTCATAACTGACATATAAATTCTTGGGTAATTTTAAAATAGTGTAAGCATAATACAAGTTTTTCTTAGATGTATGATATAAAAATACTGTTTTGGTTGGGTCTAAGGCATATTTTGTTTCTACATATAAACTTGGGTTGCTAGTATCACTTTCTTCTCTTTCTTTATATACTTCTTCAGCATTAGTAGAATCCCAACTGATAGCTAATGTGTCAATAACCATCAAATGTGGTTTTCTATCAAAATTCTCAGAGTGCTTTTTGAAAAGGATTTTCAATTCTTTGTTTGTGAAATACTTGACTCCAGTTCCTTTGAAAAATACTCTTGGAAAAAGCATAAATCTCTTATTAGGGTTGTTACACCCCAATAAAGAAAACATGATTGTATATAAAATTAAAAATTTCATAATAAATATATAATTTTATTTAGAAGTTTCGCCTCAAAGGTAAATCATACATCCAATTTTCTTTGATACTTTTTGGCATTTTCTTCAATAAAAACAACCACATTTTAGAAGAAACATATTTATAAGCCTGATTTTTGTATATCACTTTATGATTATCATAAATCATCAATGAATCTGTTTGATTTAAATTGGAATGAATCAAAAGAAATATCCTTGGGCTAAGCTTTCTAACATTTAGATAATCATCCATTGCTACAGGAACCATGTCATCTAACCACACATTTAGTGTATCTATGGGTATATTTTTTCTAAAATAATAGGATGCATATACTTTTCTATATTTATTGTAGGTTATATATTTTCTTTTTGAATACTTTTCTTTCACACTTTTTTTAGGATAATTGGATGAATAGAGAAAAATACCTAGATGAGGACCTATAGTCCAGCCATCAGCGGACACATTTTTAGGTCCTAAATAGAAATCTACATAAGTCCTTTTTATACTATTACAAGAGCTTAAAAGAAGGAGTAAAATAAATAATTTATTCATTTTTTATTTCAAGTGAAGTATTTTTTAATCTGAGAATATTAATTTACAAAAATCTATTCAATAAATCATACTATTTTACATGAATCTGCGTTGCAAAAGCAAACAACATAAACCAATTAAAATAGTATGCTACAAAAAAATGTACTCCTCATAGCTCTGATGTTGAGCTTTTATGGGCTGTTTGGGCAATCAGAATACAAGAATTTTTCCCAACTGACAGCCTCTCTCAAACAACTGAATAGCAAATATGGCAATCTTGCCGAACTCAAAAGCATTGGTAAAAGTGTACAAGGCAAAGAAATCTGGCTCCTGACACTCTCAAAAGGAGGAAAATCCTCTGAAAAACCTGCCATCCTGATTGCCTCAGGGCTTGATGCCTACCACTTGGCAGGCGTTGAAAGTAGCGTTCAGATAGCCGAAAAGTTTCTTCAAAATGCTTCAAAAGATAGTATTAACAAGGTTTTGGAGTCTAAGACTATCTATATAGTTCCTTGTGTAAGCCCTGATGGGTATGAGCAGGCATTTTCTAAACTTAAATATGAAAGAAATGTAAATGCCTCTAATGCAGATAACGACAGAGATGGTAGGCTCAATGAAGATGGTGTTGAAGATTTGAATGGAGATGCACTCATCACCATGCTTCGCATAGAAGACCCTACGGGAACATTCAAAACACACAAGGATGATGCTCGTGTGCTTGTAAAAGCTGATGCCACCAAAGGAGAAATAGGAAAGTATATTGTTATCTCGGAAGGTACTGATAACGACAAAGACGGGAAATTCAATGAAGACGGAGAAGGTGGAATTGTCATGAATAAGAATTTTACGCATGGTTATCCATTTTTTACAGATGGAGCTGGCGAATTTGCAGTTTCTGAGCCAGAAAACAGAGCTTTGTTAGATTTTATGTATGATGCTAAAAATATTTATGCTGTTTTTCAGTTTGGAGCAGCCAATAATCTGACAGAACCTTTCAAATTTGACAGAGCGAAAGCTACTCAAAAAATAATATCAGGATGGCAAGAAAAAGACGCTACCATCAATGACCAAGTTTCTAAACTTTATGGAAAAGCTGGTATCAAAGATTTACCTAGTTTGCCTACAGGTGGTGGAAATTTCTCGAATTGGGCATATTATCATTACGGAAGGCTGAGCTTTGCCACACCAGTTTGGTCTGTTCCCAAAGATACAGCCAAAAAAGCTCAAACAGATAATGATGATGTTCGTTTTTTACGTTGGGCAGAAGCTAATAAAATACTCAATGTATTTGTGGACTGGAAGACCATTCAACACCCTGATTTTCCTGACAAAAAAGTAGAAGTAGGTGGATTGATGCCTTTTGTGAAACTAAATCCTCCTACACAATTTTTACAAACTACTATTCAGAAACATAGTCAGTTTTTCTTGGATTTTGTATTTCTGATGCCATCTGTTCAGATTACCAATGTACGTACAGAGGCTGTTTCAGGCGGACTGACACGTATTACAGTAGATATTCATAATAAAGGCTTATTACCTACACACAGTGAAATGGGCGAACGTACACGCCATGTAGATAAACTTAAAATTGAACTTGTTCATAGTAAAAGCCAAACTATTGTTGCTGGAAGGAGAATGGAAGTAGTCAGAAGGGCAATAGCTGGAGGCGAAAAAATGGAAGTTTCTTGGCTTGTGGCAGGTTCAGGAAGTGTGCAGGTACAAGTAAGTGCAGGAACGATAGGCAAAGAGTCTGTGAATGTTAGTTTAAAATAACTAACAATTAAATTTTACATCAAAACCTTATAGGTTTATAAAGTATAAAATAATTCTAATAACAGTTTTTCAATTGTTTAAAATTCAAACCTATAAGGTTTCTGTTAAGGGTTTATTTAGTATTTACGTCAATCAAAGAATTTTATGAACAAATATATATTGATTTCATTTTTTCTGATTTCTTTGGGAACTTTTGCCCAAAAGAAAGACGAATTGGGTTTAAGAGCCATCGGAACGCCCCACAACCCAAAAGTACAAGTCGCTTGGAACAGATATTATGCCTATGATGAAGTGGTGGAAATCTGTAGAAAAATTCAGAAAGCTTATCCAAATCTGGTTACACTGGAGAGTATCGGAAAGTCTTTCAAAGGAAAAGATATGTGGGTAATGACTATCACAGACTCAAAAGGTGGAAAAGCTGAAAATAAACCTGCTTTTTATATTGATGGAAATATCCACTCCAATGAAATACAAGGCACAGAAATAGCACTTTATACAGCATGGTATCTGACTGAAAACCATCAGAGTGTGAAGTTTATCCAAGAACTCCTACAAGAAAAAACATTTTATATCATTCCATCTATCAATCCTGATGCAAGAGATGAGTTTTTGAAAAACCTTAACAATGCCAATACACCTCGTTCGGGAGTTGTACCCGTAGATGATGATGGAGACGGAACTTTAGATGAAGATGATTTTGATGATTTGAATGGAGATGGTGAAGTAACCCTGATGCGTAGAAAAACCAAAACAGGCAGATACATTCCACATCCCGAAGACCCCAGACAACTGATTTTGGCAAAGCCAGGTGAAGAAGGGATGTACGAATTGCTTGGTTATGAAGGACTTGATAATGATAATGATGGTTTTGTAAATGAAGATAGAAAAGGTTATTACGACCCTAATCGTGATTGGGGCTGGAACTGGCAACCAGACTACATCCAGTCAGGGGCAAATAAATATCCATTTTCTCTGCCCGAATCGAGAAGTGTAATGGAATTTGTGATGAAACACCCCAATATTGCAGGCTCACAGCATTACCACAACTATAGTGGAATGTTTTTGAGAGGACCAGGAGCAGAAGAAGACCAATTTACGTATTCCCCTTCGGATATTGCTGTGTATGATGTACTTGGCAAAACAGGTGAAAGAATGATACCAGGGTATAAATATTTGGTTTCTTATAAAGATTTGTACACTACCTACGGCGGAGCTTCTGAATGGATGCACGCAGGAAGAGGTGTAACAGCTTTTGTAAACGAGCTAATGACATCTTATCTGCTTTTTGATAAAAATCCAGATGCAGGAATAGGAAGATTTGAGAATAATGAGTTTTATGAATTTGATAAATTATTACTCTTTGGAGATGCTTTTATAGAATGGAAACCCTTCAAACATCCCAATTATGGTGATATAGAAATTGGGGGCTTTAAGAAAAACTATGTACGCAATCACCCTGGGTTTTTATTGGAGCAAGATGCTCATAGAAATATGGCTTTTACGCTGTTTCATGCGTATAGTACACCAAAATTAGAGGTAGTAGAAGTAAAAAGTAAGTCTTTGGGTAATGGATTTACTCAAATTACGGCAACAGTTGCCAATACACGCATTATTCCTACACATTTGAGCCATGATATCAAAAATAAAATCAATCCGCCTAATTATGTTACACTCAAAGGAGAAAGTGTAGTGGCAGGTTTATTGATGGAAAATGCAGATTTTAATATTGGTAAAGAACAAAAGGGAAACTTACCTGCAACCGTAGAAGTTACCAATATTGCAGGAATGGGCAATGTGAAAGTTCGTTGGATTGTAAAAGGCTCACCTAAAAATTATAACATTGAATTAAAAAGTGCCAAAGGTGGATTCAATACCCACACAGGTACTATACAACCTGAATAACAAACGAAAAGGAGGCTTAAGCCTCCTTTTTACCTTTCTGAAATAAAATATACTTCCTGAATTTTGCCTAAAGCTATTTTATAAATAGCTACAGCATGGATAAGGGGCATTCCCTTTTTGAAAAGCACTTGTTCTTCATCAATCACAGTATTTCCGACTACCACTCTGCTTTTGAGAGTGCAGTTTAGTTCTGGAAAGCCCTTGAACATCTCTGCATACGATTTTCGCATGGTCTCTTTCCCTTTGTACATTAGTTTATCGGGAAATTCATATACTTTCACACTATCGCTGTAAGGAGCTAAAAAAGCTTCAATATCACGTTTGTTATAAGCTTGGAGTTGCTGTTCTGCAAGGTCTGAGGGCGAGCTTTTTTGAGCCAAAAGGCTGAATGAACATAATAGAAAACAAAAGGATAGGAGTTTTTTCATAAAATTAAAATAGGTTTGAAATTACCAATTAGAAATATTTTTGGGGTTACAATTATATTTGAAAAAAGTGCTATCATAAAATCCTTTTTTAAGGATAATGTCTAAAGAATTCTTAGATTTAAAAATAGAATCTCCAATTTCTACTTTATACCACAAACCCAAGTTTCCATTCCATTCAAAATCATTTTCTTCAGTATAAGAAAGTGGATGTATAATAGTATCATTATTATAATTCTTTAATTTAATTTTAGGGAAATTGTGGTCTTTTTTATCATTAAACTTATCAATAACAAGGGCTCGATACTCTAAGGGATATATTTTTGTTTTCATGAAATGTGATGGACAGAATGTTATATATTCATCTATCATTGTATAAATAATTGCACACCCAAAAAATATGCCTAAAAAAATTAACTTATCCTTAGTCATTTTATAAAAAGTTGAACAAAAAACTTTTAAAATTACTTAAAACTAAGAAATTTATTAAATTCATTCCAAAAAATAAACAAAAACTATGTCTTCTGTTTTTCTTACTGCTCAGTGGCGAAATCTGATAAATCTTACTTACGAAGTTCCTGTAAAAGTATTAGAGCCTTATACACCCAAAGGTGTTGAGATAGATACAGCACTGAATGGCAAGGCTCATGCTAGTTTTGTGGCTTTCGATTTTTTGGATACAAAAGTAAAAGGTATTAAAATTCCTTTTCATGTCAATTTCCCTGAAATTAATCTGCGTTTTTATGTAAGATACAAAGGTGAAGTAGGAGTGGTGTTTGTACGGGAGTTTGTTCCAAAATTTTGGATAGCTCTTGTGGCAAATGTGATTTATAATGAACCTTACAAAGCTATTTCGATGCAATCGGAAGTGAAGACCAGTCCTCAAAACATTACAGTAAAACATAATTTTGGGTTTGATAACCAAAAATTTTCGGTAGAAACAATTGCCAAAAATGAGCCTTTTTTTCCTGAAAAAAACTCTGTGGAGCATTATTTTAAAGAACATACTTGGGGATTTGGGCAAACCAAATCAGGAAAAACCCTGCGTTATGAAGTAGAACACCCTGTTTGGAGAATTTACCCTCTTGAACGCTACAATTTAAACGTTGATTTTTCTAAAGTGTATGGCTCACAGTGGAGCTTCTTAAACGAAACTGAACCCAAGTATGCACTGTTGGCAGAGGGTTCAGCTATCAAGGTTTTTGGGGCAAAAGATTTATAAACTAATTTTTCAGAAGCCATTCCATCATCTGAATACCAACATTATCAGGACCTTCGGAGGCGTTGGTGAGTATGACAACGCCTACTTTTTTATTTTTATCGAAAGCCATAAAACTACGATAACCACCAGTTCCTCCATTGTGCCAAAAAATGGTATTTGCATCTTTTTTCATTTTGAACCAACCCAAACCTATTTCTTCTTTAGCAGAGTAGGTAGTAGTTTGAGCTAAATTAAAGGCATTTTGTAAGTTCTGTTTATTTGTACTGATTTGAGCCTGTGTGTATAAAAGCATATCTGAAACCGTTGAACGGATAGCCCCAGCAGCAGCCAAAGCTTGAAAATCCCAATTACTATTGATTTCATTGGCTTCATTATAGCCTTTGGCAAATCTTGTAAACTGATTTTCAGATGTTTTGAGATGAGTATCTTTCATTTCTAAAGGCAAAGCAATTTTTTCTTTTATTAATTCTTCATAGCTTTTTTTATACACTCTCTCTAAAATAACACCTAATAGACCCACGCCTAAATTGGAGTATTCAAGTTGTTTTTCAGGCTCTCTGGTAAGTTTTAGTTTCTTGAGATATTCAAAAAGCTCTTTATCAGTATAGTTTTTATAAGGATTCTGCTCATCAAAACCTTTGAGCTGGAAGAAATCTTCAGGCATACGAGGCAGCCCAGATGTATGATTTGATAAATGCTTGATACGAATCGGTTTGCCATTGAAAACCATTTTGGGTATATCTTTAGGCAAATATTTGTTTATTTCATCATCAAGACTGATTTTCTTTTCTAAAACAGCCAGAGCCAGCAAACTGCCTGTAAAAGTTTTTGAAATAGAGCCTATTTCAAAAAGGGTATTCTGAGTAGGTAAAGTTTTATTCCCTTTTTGAGTTTCGCCATAATTATAGAAATAGGTTTTCCCGTCTCTGATAATGCCAATACTCATGCCCATTGTAGCTGCCTGTTGCATAAATGGGCTCGCAAATGCATCAATTTGTTTGTCTAAATCGGTTTGGAGAGGATTAGAGGTAATAGATTTTTCCTTGAGTTTTTCTGAATAAGGTAAAAACTGTAAACCTTCAATTTTTCCCTTATCAACATATAAATGCATTTTAAAGGTCTTTTTATCACCTTTTACAATGTATTCATTGGGCTTTTGAGGTTTAATGGATTGTATTTTACCCATTGCCTGCATCAAACCACCACTAAATTGTTCAAAATCTGTTGCAGGAACTTGTTTCTGGAATTCTTGTGAAAGTACAGCATAAATAGCTGGAAATTCTCCAGCATTCATTTTATCTTTGATAAACTGGGCTGTTTGATCTGTAGTCATTTGTCCGAAAACGGTATTGAACGAAAAGAAAAGCAAAAATGGAAATAAACTTTTCATATTATAAAATTTGAAATGATGAATGTACTCCCATAAAACGTTTGAAATAAAGGAAAATATTGTTTTAGAATTGATGTTTTATTTTTCAGTATTAGATTTGAATTTTAATTCCATAATTTCTCCATTGACTACATTCACATTCAGCCACATAATCATATCTTTTTTTTCACATTGAAGAGAGTACATCCATTTTGCGAAATTATCAAATGCTTTGATTTTACCTGCTGTTTGGACAAACTCTGTACAGATTTTATGAAATTCGGGCATAGAAATCCTTTTACGAAGTTCAGGTGTGAATTTAGCATAAATAGCAGAAAAATGACAGGCATTCATTTTATCTTTGATGAAATGAGCCATTTGGTCATATCTATCTATTTGTCCAAAAGACTGAATACAAACAAAACATAAAAAAGCAGAAAGAAGATAAATTTTCATAAAAGTGATAGATACTCGAAAGTAGTAAATTGTTCTAAAAAAAGCTAACTTGCACCCAAAAAAGAAACTAATGAATATACTTTCGGCTGATAATATTTCTAAACAATTTGGTGATCGTTATTTACTCAAAAACGTTACGTTAGGTGTTTTAAAAGGTGAAAAAATAGCTTTGGTGGGAAATAATGGTTCAGGAAAAACCACCCTCTTGAATATACTGACTGGCTCTGTACTACCCGATGAAGGTAAAGTGGCTGCTAGAAAAGATATAAAAGTAGGCTTTTTAAGCCAAAACCCACAATTTGATGAAAATCTGAGTATTGCAGATACAATTTTTACATCTGAGAATCCTCAACAAAAAGCTATCAAAGCATACGAACAGGCTCTTTTGCACCCTGAAAAACCCGAAGCATTACAGAAATCTTTAGAGTTGATGGATAATTTGCAGGCTTGGGATTATGAAATCAAAATCAAACAGATTTTAGGGAAATTAGACATTCATGATTTAGATAAAAAGATTTCAGAGCTTTCAGGAGGTCAGAAAAAAAGAGTGGCTTTGGCATACTTTCTCATTGATGACCCCGATTTGTTGATACTCGATGAGCCTACCAACCACTTGGATGTAGAAACCATCGAATGGCTTGAGTATCATTTGAGTATGTCAGAAAAATCTTTACTATTGGTTAGCCACGACAGATACTTTTTAGATAAAGTTTGTAATAAAATAGTAGAACTCGACTTTGGGCAAATCTATCATTATGAAGGGAATTATGGTTACTTCTTAGAGAAAAAAGCAGAACGAGAAGCCATTGAACAGTCTGAAATTCAGAAAGCCAAAAACCTTTTCAGAAAAGAGCTTGAATGGATTCGTAAACAACCCAAAGCAAGAGGTACAAAAGCCAAATATAGGGTTGATAATTTCTACAAAATTCAAGAAAAAGCTCAATCAGGTAAGCAGGAACAAAACTTACAAATCGATACAAAAACAAGCCGTTTGGGGAATAAAATCTTGGAATTAAAAAGTGTTTATAAAAAATACGGTGTTCAGAAAATAGCAGAAAACCTTACTTATACCTTCCAGAAAGGTGAAAAAATAGGTATTGTGGGAGTAAACGGGGTAGGAAAATCAACTCTTCTCAAAATGATAACTGGGCAGACTATGCCCGACCAAGGAACGATTGAATTGGGTGAAACTGTGAAGTTGGGATACTACTCTCAGGATACACTCAAGTATCAAGAAGGACAAAGAGTTTTAGATTTTATCAAAGAAATTGCAGAAGTCGTAACGTTGGGCAATGGTGAAACCATCACAGCATCACAATTCCTGAATCGCTTTTTATTTCCACCTGAAGTGCAATACAAACCTATCGAAAAACTGAGTGGTGGTGAAAAAAGACGTTTACAACTCATGCAGGTACTTATCCAAAACCCTAATTTTTTGATATTGGATGAGCCAACCAACGATTTAGACATTCAGACACTCAATATTTTAGAGGAATTTTTGGAAAGTTTTCAGGGTTGTTTGCTACTTGTCAGCCACGACCGTTATTTTATGGATAAACTCGTTGAACACCTTTTTATTTTGGAGGGTGAAGGCAAAATCAAAGATTTTAACGGCAACTATTCTGATTATAGAAACTGGCTTGATGAGCAGGCAGAGCAGGAAAAAATGCAAGAAAAAAATAAATCGGAGAAAGTAGAGGCTAAAATAGAAACAAATACAACAACAACTGTTGTTTCAAAACGCAAACTAAGTTTTAAAGAAAAACAAGAGTTTGAGAATCTGGAAAAAGAAATCAAACAACTTGAAGAAAAGAAAGCAGGTTTGGTTACACGCCTCAATAGCGGAGAGGGTTCACATGAAGATTTAAGTGGGTGGGCGAAAGAAATCGAGCAGATTTCAAGCCTTTTGGACGAAAAAGAAATGCGTTGGTTGGAACTCAGTGAGTGATAAGTTATGAATAATAAATGATAAGAGCTTTATGGTAAAGAAAATACATATACAAAACTTTAAATCCATTGTTGATTTAGAATTGGAACTAGGTAATCTGAATGTCTTTATTGGCGAAAATGGAGCTGGGAAAACGAATATTTTGGAGGCTATTCTTTTTGGAGGAAATTTAAACCATGAAAATATTGCATTCAGGGGACTTAGAGTAAATGAAAATATTTACATAAAATCTTTATTTAATACAGAAAAAACTAAAGAAATAAAATGCTCATTTATTAATGAAAAAAAACAAAGAATTGATTTTTTAGAGAAATATAGCCGTTTTATACAAAAAGGTTATGATGAACATAATAAGGAAATTTTTATGATTGAAAATCCTAATTTCCTTACATTTTCTTCAGGAAAACATCTTTCAGATGCTATTTCTATTACATCATACTTGCAAGCCTTTGTCTTATACGCCCCCGAAAACTATTTTTTACGCCGTTTTGAAGAAGAAGGACAGATTAGACCTTTGGGGGTTAGAGGTGAGGGACTTTTTAAACATTTAGTAGATATATATAAACAACGCCCTGAGTTATTAACTAAAATCAGTGAAAATTTAAGACTTATTTCTTGGTTTAAAGATTTTGAAATTCCTAATGATCTGATGTTTACAGAAAGACGCATCAATATCAAAGATAAATATTTGGAAGAATTAGATTTTTTTGACCAAAAAAGTGCCAATGAAGGCTTTTTGTATTTACTTTTTTATTTTACACTTTTCATCAGTCCGTTTACACCTCCATTTTTCGCTATAGATAACATAGATAACGCTTTAAATCCTAAACTTTGTGCAGAGCTTATCAAAAGACTGGCTGTTTTGGCAAAAGAAAATAACAAACAAGTATTGCTTACCACACACAATCCTGCTGTTTTAGATGGTTTGGATTTGGATGATGAGAACCAAAAACTTTTCACAGTATATCGAAATCAGGAGGGGCATACCAAAGTGAAAAATATCAAACCTCTCAAAAAAGTAGAAGGAGTAGAACCTGTGAGACTTTCAGAGGCGTTTATTAGAGGCTATTTAGGTGGTTTACCCAAAAATTTCTAGGCTATGGAACTCAATATTGGAATTATAGGCGAAGGGGTAACAGACCAACTGGTAATAGAGTACATTTTAAATGCTTTTTTGAAAGGTTCAGAAGTTTTAACCACTTACTTACAACCCAAAGAAAATGAATCTGGAAATTGGGATAAAGTTTTTAAATATTGCGAATCCGATGAGTTTAAACAGGCTTTTTCTACCTTGGATTATGTTGTTATCCAAATAGATACAGATTTTATGGCATCAGGTGATGTGCCTGCAAAATATCAAATCAATATACAAGGTTTGAGTGTAGAAGAAATTGTATATTCTTTTCAAGCGAAATTGGTAGAGCTTATTGGAAAAAACTTTTTTGATGCTTATGCCAATCAAATTATTTTTGCAATAGCTGTTTCTGAGATAGAATGTTGGTTTTTACCTGCATATTTTCCAAATCAAAAAACAACTAAGACAGAAAAATGTATCAAAACCCTTAAACAACCTTTAAAGCAAAAAGAAGGTTTTTATATAGATGAAAAAAAATTAGAGTATTATGAAACCATTGCTAAGAAACATTTTAAAAAGAAAAAAGATATAGAAAAATATGCTGAACAGAATGAAAGTTTAAAGATACTTTTAGATGAAACTAAATTGATAGAAAAATTATGTGAGAGATGCAAAAACTTATTCTAAAAAGCCTTGAAAAAGGGGAAATGGCTTCAGAAATTATTTTTGAGGTAGAAGAAGTAGAATATAACAGAGCAGTGGGGGTATCTTTTTCTGTTTTTGTAAAAAGTTTCAATACCCAAACGCAATTATACGGACATTGGATAGAAGGAAGCAATATAGAAAGTCTAGTATATGTTTTAGAAAAAAAAATATATCCTGCTGTTTTGGAAACAAGTGATATGTATTTGATAATCAAAAAATCAGATTATTCGGAGAATATGGCTGTGGGGCTTTGGGCTAAACGAGCTTCTGGTAACAAGCTAAGAACATTCCCTTTTTCAATCTCTATTAGTTTTGAAATATCAAAAAGTACACTTGAAAAGTTTCAAAAAAGCCTTGAAAAACTAAAAAAACGAATAATCTTTTATTAAACCAAACATTCCATGGTTTTGAGAGTTAGATACTCAAAACCACTTTTTTATGCAAAAACATTTTACCAAAGAAGGAATTGCTGAATTAGAAACACTCTATCGCAGAAATTTAATGAATACACTGATTGGCTTTAAAAACGCCAATCTGATAGGTACGAAAGACTCTAAAGGGCAAACAAACTTAGCTGTATTCAATTCTTTTGTACATTTAGGAGCAAATCCGCCCCATATTGCTTTTGTGATGCGACCAACCACCGTAGAAAGACATACTTATGATAATATTCGTGAAACGGGTTTTTATACCATTAATCATATCCAGACTGATATTGTGAAACAGGCTCACCAGACTTCTGCCAAATACCCCAAAGAAGTATCTGAATTTGAGGCTTGTGGACTGGAAGAGGAGTATAAAAATCATTTTTTTGCACCTTATTTAAAAGGAGCAAATATTCAAATTGGTTTAAAATTCGTGGAAGAGATTTACATTAAAACCAATGATGTATATTTGATGGTAGGTGAGGTACAAGAGTTTTATATTCAGGAAGATTGCATTCGTTCTGATGGTTTTATAGACCTTGCCAAAGCTCAAACGGCAGTAATTAGCGGATTAGATGCTTATTACGAAGCTACTGAAATAGCCCGATACAGTTACGCAAGACCTAATCAGGAAATTCAGAGTATTTTTTAAATATTGTAGGGGCGAATGATTATTCGCCCCTACTCAAAAATAATTGAACTTTTTAGGAAATTTTATTTGTTTTGCAATCAGAATCGTCTAGAAGTTTTTCAAAATCTTAAAATTCAAATGGAAGTTAAAGAACGAGTAAAATGTTTTATTATAGGCTCTGGACCAGCAGGTTATACAGCAGCTATTTATGCTTCAAGAGCAGGATTGAAACCAGTGCTTTATACAGGTAGCCAGCCTGGTGGGCAACTTACCATTACCAATGATGTAGAAAATTACCCTGGTTACCCTGATGGAGTAGTAGGACCTCAAATGATGATGGATTTCCAACGCCAAGCAGAGCGTTTTGGTACACAAGTACGCAATGGTTTGGTTACTAAAGTAGATTTTTCAGGAGAAATACATAAATTGACCATAGATGACAGCTTTATTATTGAAGCTGAAACAGTTATTGTTTCAACAGGAGCGTCAGCAAAATGGTTGGGATTAGAGTCTGAACAACGTTTGAACAGCAAAGGTGTATCAGCTTGTGCTGTGTGTGATGGGTTCTTTTTCAGAGGACAGGAAGTAGCTGTAGTAGGTGGTGGCGACACAGCCTGCGAAGAAGCAAGTTATCTTTCTAAACTTTGTAAAAAAGTGTACCTGATTGTACGCAGAGACCAAATGAGAGCTTCTCAGATTATGCAGAAAAGAGTTTTGAATACTCCTAATATCGAAATCCTTTGGAATTCGGTTACAGAAGATATTTTAGGTGAAGATAGTGTAAATGGAATGCGTATCAAAAATACCGTTACCAACGAAACCAAAGACATTCCTGTTACGGGTTTCTTTGTAGCCATCGGACACCAGCCCAATACAGACATTTTCAAAGGTATTTTGGATATGGATGAAAGTGGTTATTTAATCACAGAAAAAGGCTCTACTCGTACCAATATCGAAGGTGTTTTTGCCTGTGGAGATGCCCAAGACAATGTGTACCGTCAGGCTGTAACGGCAGCAGGAACAGGTTGTATGGCTGCTTTGGATGCTGAAAGATACTTGGCTACCAAAGAAGCAGAATTAGCTTAATCAATTAAAATATAAAATATACCAGCCAGTCAAGTAATTTTACTTGGCTGGCGTTTGTTTTTTTATAGAATTGTTGCATATTTGAAAACAAGATAATACTTAGAATGCAATATTTAGAAACTGTCAAAAATTGGTTGGAAGAATCGGAAGCTTTGGTAATCAGTACAGGAGCAGGAATGGGTATTGATGCTGGGCTTGCAGATTATCGAGGAAATGGAGGACAATGGGGACAGGTTGAAACAGAGACAGGACAGAGTATTTTTGAGACAGTAAATCCACAGGCATTTATTGAAAATCCGACTTTTAGCTGGGGATTTTTTGCTCAAAGAATTAAAGAATATGAAAATGTTCAGCCTCATGAGGGCTTTGATATTTTAAAGGAATGGATAACAAAGTATCATTTAGACTATTTTGTTCTGACATCAAATATTGACAGAATGTTTCAGAAGGCAGGTTTTGAGGAAGAGAGAATCAGAGAATTGCATGGGACACTCGAATACTTTCAGGCTTTGGATATAGAAAAAGAACAGGAAGTATGGAAAAATGAACAATCTGGAGATGAAATATTAGAAAATATAAAGAAAGGTATCTTTCCTGTTTCGCCGAAAACAGGTTTGCAGGCAAGACCCAACGTTTATATGTTTAGAGATTTTACATACATCAATACAATTTCAAAAAAACAGGAAGAACGTTTTCAGGCATTTTTACAAAAGAACAAAGGTAAAAAACTTCTGGTATTTGAAATAGGCTCAGGTCCTCATGTACAAACAGTTAGAATTAAAACAAGAATGCTCAAAACAGAATATGGAGCAAAGATAGTCAGAATTAATCCTAAAGATTATGCGATTAAAGAGCCTCATATAGGTATTGCCAAAGGAGCATTGGAAGCGTTAAAAGAAATAAATGTATATATCAAACAGTCATAAATCAATAAAAATATGCCTTTAGATAAAAATGGAATTGCCAAAAGAATAGCCAAAGAATTAAAAGATGGTTATTACGTAAATTTGGGTATCGGAATACCTACACTTGTTGCAAACTACATTCCAGAAGGAATGAACGTAGTTTTACAATCTGAAAATGGTTTGTTAGGGATAGGTCCTTTCCCCACAGAAGCAGAAGTAAACCCCGATTTGATTAATGCTGGTAAACAGACTATTACAATGGTAGATGGCTCATCATTGTTTAGCTCTGCTGATAGTTTTGCCATGATTCGTGGTGGACATGTGGACTTGACCATTTTGGGAGCTATGGAAGTAGATGAAAATGGTGATATTGCCAACTGGAAAATTCCAGGGAAAATGGTAAAAGGTATGGGAGGAGCTATGGATTTGGTTTCATCTGCCAAAAATATTATTGTTGCCATGCAACAGGTCAATAAAGCAGGAGAGTCCAAACTACTTTCTAAATGTACATTGCCTCTGACAGGCACTCGTTGTGTAAAGAAAATTGTCACAGAATTGGGTGTATATGAAGTTCTTCCAGAAGGAGGCTTCAAATTACTTGAAAAAGCAGCCGATGTAAGCCTTGACCAAATCAGAGCAGCCACAGAGGGTAAACTGATTATAGAAGGAGAAATAGCAGATATTGCAGTATAAACAAAAAGACCTGATTATCAGGTCTTTTTTTATTGCTCTTCAGTCAGTATCTTTTGTGATTGTAGAATCAATTCTTTTCGTTTTTCTTCTGATAATTTACTCAAATCCAGTTCATAACGTTTATCTTGGTCTTGCTCATCATGGGTTTCATTAATCATAGAGCCTTTCAGAAGTTCAATATGGTTTTCCTTTTCAAAGGTCTTAACATAAGCCAGCCACTTTGTTTCATTGGCTTGATTGAGATTGAAAGGAGGGATGTGTACCCAAAAAGTAGCTTTTTTTATTTCATATTCAAAAAGAGTTTTGACATCTACAAGCTTGTATTTAAGTCGAATAGTTTGATGTACTTCTTTGACTAACTCCTGAAATTTAGTAGATTTTAACTCTTTACTGGTATATAAAAATAACCTTTCACCCTCTCTTCCCCATCTGAGGGTTGATTTCTGGAAGTATTGAGCATATTTCTTTTCAAGAGTTTCCAGTTTTTTCAAACCCTCCTGATTTACGCCACAACATTCGCTAGATAGATTCACATAAAAACCTTCATAAAAATACTGATTTTGGGCTAAAAGAGGGTTTTCCATGATTAGAAACAAGAAGAAAGTTAAGAAATACTTAAACATAGTTTTGGGTGTTAGTTCTACCAAATAGAAATAGTTGCTTTAGGAAACCATTTCTGTACCTTAGCTTTTTCTTCAAGTTTGATGCCAAATGTATCATTGCCATTTTGAGCCAGACTTCCTTCAATTTCTGAAAGTCCTTCAATATTTTGAAGGCTATCTGGAAACTCTTTAATAGCTGTCGCCCCTACACGCAAAGTTTTTAATTTTTTCCAGTTTCCAATACTCTTGGGTAAAGCATTGGCTTGGTTATTATTGACTACATCCAAAACTTCGATATTGGGCATCAGAGTAAGATTCTCGTGTAGAGGAAGGTGTTTATAGCCTTTTCTCCATAAATCGTAGTTTTGGCTTACTAAAAGGGTTTTTATAGAAATAAGAAAGCTAAGTGTCTCTGGATATTCCAGTTGTGCTGAAATTTTTAAATAATGTAAATTAGGTAAACACTTAATTTTCTCTACCAAATCCGTCATATCTACATTTTCAGCATCAATAGCCAAATATTCGAGTTTTTCTAACTCTTTGAAACTCTCAGGCAATTTTTGGATACCTGTACTACCTATAAACAAAGATTTTAGATTTTTAAGTTTGCCAAAATTATCAGGTAAATTATTAAGTTTTGGGCAATCGTTCAGGTACAGATGCTCTAAATTCTCTAATTGTTCAATAGATTCAGAGAGAGATTGAAGCTCTTGACAATGACTCAGGTGAAGACTTTTCAGGCTCTTAATTTTTGGAATAACAGCAGGAATTTTTTCGAGTTTATAGCTATAAAACATCAAAAGCTTTTCAAAATTTTTGAGTTCAGCAAGTCCTTCAGGTAAATCTAGTGTATAATTATAGTTTAATTTGAGCTGTTTAAGGTTTTTTAGTTTTTTTATCTCATCAGGAATTTCAATGATGGGAGTCATGGATAAATCTAAAATCCTGAGTTGCTCAAAATCTAAGATTTCCATAGGAAATTTCTCTAGGGCGTTTCTCGAAAAAACTAGTTTTTTTAAATTTTTACAAACTAAAATCTCTTTGGGTATTTCTTTGAGTTGCCAGCCATCATAATTGAGAATGGTACTATCAGGAGAAATACCTTTTTTTTCAGGTTGTGGTTCTAAATCTGCAAGACTTCTATCCAGCCAGTCTTCATACCATTCAATAAAACTTAAAATTCTGTTTTCATGGATGCAGGGACTCAAATAATCACCCTGAAACCAAACTGTACCCGCCAAATCGCCTTTTACAACCAAAAAATAAGACCATCCACAGCCATATTCAGCTAAAAAAATAGCTCCTGTAAGAGGTGTAATGCTCTCAAAATACTGGATTTCATCATCTTCCCCATCATCTAAACATTGATAATAGTATTTGATGAAATTATCTGTTTCTGTTTTGGAAATAGGGAAATCAAGTGAAAATGGTTCAGTAATATTCTCTGTTTCATTGATATAGGAAAAGTTTTCGGCTTCTTGCATGCCTTCTTCCAACGAATAAAGTCCATAATAAGGACCAGCTCCACCATTTGCAATGTTTCTTAGAAAATCACTGTAATCTTGAGGCAATTGAATATTATATTTTTTCTGCCATTTTTGAAGGTATTCTTCTGAAATAGTGGGATTTAGCTCATATCTGTGAGTCTCTGAACCAAAATTACTAAGCTTTTTATCTTTTTCAATGAGTTTTTTCAGTTTTGAATCAAGAGAAATAAGTTGAGAATTCATACAATTATGTTTTTAAAAAGTAAGAGATAGATTCAAGCGTTTCAAGATAGTTTTCTTCCTGAGGAAAATGTCCGCAATTATCAAGCCTTTTTACTTGAGAATGAGGAAACCCACTCAGAAATTTTTCAAGATAATGCGATTTGATAACGGGGTCTTGCATGCCCCAAATAAAAAGTGTAGGTTTCTGATAAATAGAAAATCTTTTATTCCAGAGTTCTTCAAACCAATCTTGGTCATTTAATAATGATTTTGCAAATGCAATTGTCCCTTCTCTTTGAGAAGATTTAGAAAATGGTAAAATATACTGTTGATGAATATGCTTGTCTATTTTTTTCTTTCCAAACGATTTTGGTAAAACAAATCGAGTGGAAAAATTAAAATAACGATATAAAATTGGTAAAAGTGGACTCTTGAGTATTTTGCTAAATTTAATAAAATCTTTGTCTGTTTTACTACTCCAAAGCCAAGAATTTAAAATAATGAGCTTTTTAATTTTATCAGGATTCCTGATAGCTATGTCTAAACCAACTACGCCTCCAAAGTCATGTACTACCAATGTAAACTGATTGATTTCTAAAAAGTTAATCAGTTTTTCTAATGTTTTGCTATGGTTTTGGGTTGAATAATCATAATTTTTGGGTTTATCCGAAAGTCCAAAACCTATATGGTCAATGGCAATACACCTATATTGTGAACTCAATGCCTTGATAATGTGTCTGTAATCGAAACTCCAAGAAGGAGTACCATGTACAAATAGAAGAGTTTCTCCTTGCCCTTCATCAATATAATGCATTTTTGAGCCATTTACATCAAAATAATGATGCTTAAAAGGGTATTCTGTTGTGTCTAACCAAGAGTGATTCATTGTAGTAGAGATTTTTTACAAAGGTTTTACTTTTAAAACATATAAATCTTGGTATAGACCAATTTTACTGATACATCAGAAACAGATTTAATAAAAAATAAAAATAATGCAACAATTTTACTTTTATACCTGTTTTAATAGTAAAACATTCTTTAATTATAGTATCAATATAACAAGTAAAGCCTATGTACTCTAAAATTATTTCTTCGTTTTTTATTGTTCTGATGTATTATCAGGCTTATTCACAAGCCATAGTAGTACGACCTTTATTTGGCGGTGTTGAAAATAGCAAGGGAGGAGGCTCTCCTATATATTTTTCTGTAGGCAGAGTAGCCATTACACGCCCAGACCATCAGGGATTGAGCTTTGGTTTTAATGATGAAAATCCTACAAACCCAAGACGTATTGAAGGTGTTTTGTTACCACCAGACAAAGATATTCTTACAGAATATGAAGTAGGGATTGCTGATATTCATACCAAAAGCAACTTTGTTATAGATGTGTTTCAGTATAGTTTTGCTAGAAATGAAAGCAAAACGTATCGATTTGATAGAATTTCCACTGGGATGGGTTTTCAGTTTAATTTAGGAACAAATGTCTGGCTCAGACAGGTCAATTATGCAAGTATGGAATGGCTAGGGAATATCCTGATGGATAATATAGAGGTAGATGGTGGAAGTTCTGGCAATTTATGGTTACGAGATGAAGTATATAATGGGAGTAATCAATTGCGTTTGCTTATCAGACAAACTCAACTTTCATATCGTCCTCAAATTTCTTTAGGACTAAAATTTTCAAAGAGTTTTTTGTTAAGTCTGAATGCAGGTTATATCATACCCTTTTATAAATCTACCCCTAATATATTTCTGAAAAATAAAGGAGGAAGTGATGAAGATGCAGAAGAGTTTCCTAAATATAGATTAACAGCACAACAAATAGGTTTGAGAGATTTAAATACAAATACACCCACACAAGCATCCAGTTTCCAACTCAATCGCTGGTACGTAAATGCCCGTTTGGCAATACATATATTTGGAGAGTAGCAAATTATATTGCTTAAAATTTAACAGAATTGAAAAGTTTACTAAAATTGGTAGCATCAATATTGAGGTATGAAGCAATATATTTGTGGGGGACAATTTGGAATAAATGTGGGCTTCTGATACAAAATGCTTTAAATCGTTCTTCTATAGATAATGATAGCAACTCCACATGTCGATTGATAACGCCTGCCAACAGATGTTCAGTGAGTTTTCTAAAAAGCCTTTCAAGTGTATGAGATGCATCTAATGCATTTTGCAGTCTAGTAAAACTAATGCTTTCCAGTTGGCTATCAGAAAGGCAAACTAAAGTATATTTAGAGGGTTTTTGAAATAAAAATGAATCAGGAATAGCACACAGGCTAGGAGAGTAGGTAAAAGCAATTACATGGCTTTTATACTCTGTATCAAGATAAGACATTTGGACACCTTTTTTTACAAAAAAAAGCTCTTTCTGAACCTGTTCAGGCATTACTAATATATCTCCTTTTTTGAACGATTTGGTTTTGAAATGTTTGCTCAATAGAGAGAAATCATCTGAACTAATGGTGTTAAATGAATTTAAAAAATCAAAGATTTCCATAAAAAAATAAGCCCCCAAAATACTTTGAGGGCTTTGTTATATTTGAGAAATTATCTGCCTACATTCAAGAAATAATGTCCTCCAATCTGAATACCAACCTGTAAGTTAGAACGTTGTCCAAAAAGGTCTTTGGCTCTTCCAGACTGAATTTTATCAATCAAATCTTGCCCTCTAGCATCTAAAATACCATAGTTGGCACGAATGAGAGAAGAAATATAAAATTTCTGATTGATACGAATATCTAGTCCCATACCTGCTGCAATTTGTAAATCTGCGTTTCTAAAGCGTTTCAGAGGGTCTATATCTCCTTTCTGAGCAATTACGATAGTGGGTTGGGCTGGTAGAGTCCATGTCCCATCAGCATTTTGTACAGCCCCCTGTATGGTGCTTAAATCTTGACCAGTAGGGAATTGGGTAGTAGGGATTTGTGTTACACCAGAAGGAATTTGAAACGTTCCAGCAGTATAGTTTAAGGTTTCCTGACCTGCTGTAAGCAATGAAAGTTGTGGACCCAACATGAAATTAAATCGGGCTTTGGCATCTGTATTACCTACAAAACGCAATAATAAGGGCAAATTAATGTAAGTTAGGTCTATTTTACGTTCCCCTACTACTTGTTTGGCTACGTTAAGCACTTCATACACTTGTCCATATTTCGATAAAATAGACTCCAATTGTAATGAAAACCCACTTTTAAAATCTGCTCCAAATGTAAGACCAATGGGAGAGAAAGTATAAGTCATCTGAGAGTTATAACGAGGGTCTTCGTTTAAACCTTTATCCAATACAAAAGAAGCATGTCCTGCTGTATTTGCCCCAATATGGAGTTTTATCTGTCCATAAGAAATAGCACTACAAAAGACCAATGCTATTACTGCAAGTATTTTTTTAGTCATAAGAGTTTAATTTTTAGTTAAAGTGTTTTCCACAAAAATTAAGCCATACAGAGTGCCTATATGGCTTAAACAAAGCTAAAGTTTTTTTTCTTTGATTACAACTTTCTTTAAATTTTCTCTGCCTACAAAAGTGGGCTTGTACATCATTTCAACTTTTGCAGGGTTTAATGTGTAAACACCTGTATATCTTGGAATTAATTGAATTGTATAACGCTCAAAACCTCCATGCATTCTATCCAAGAAGATACAAATTTTATGTTTCTGCTTATCCCAATTATAATAATTATAGCCTTTATCATCGTAGCTACAACCTGCTGGAATAGGGATTTCAATCAATACATAATCTTGGGTTTGTTTGGCATTGACTTCTACCACTAGTGTAACAGGCTTACCAGCTTCCAAGTAGTTTTGCTGAGTATTAGGATTGTCAAAATACGACTTTACCTCAAAACCATTTGATATTTTTTCGGGTTTTTCGTTCCAGAACTCCTGATAAGCAGTAATGTAAACAGGGGAGAAAATCTTCTGATTTCTCTTGATTTTCAACTCTTTTTCAGGGCTGAAAGTAGCTACAAAAGGATATTCTTTTACAGTTTGGTTTACACCACCCGAAAGTTCTACCATAGGGTTTTCTATTTTACCCTGAGGGTTAGAAATATATGGATAAATAGCCTCCAAAGCTGAAATACTTTCATAAGTATGTAACCAATACCCATTGTTATTTCTTTGTTCTAAAATATAATTGACAGCCAATACTTGCTCTTCAAAATTATTTTTAGAAGCATTCTGGAGTAGTTTAAGAGCTTTCAGAGTGGTTTGGGTAGAATTGTAGGTGATTTCATTGTTGTAATAACCAGAAGCATCACTCCAATAATGATTGCCATACATAGTCATCTTGCGAGTCTTTTTCAAGGTATCCAGATTATATGGCAACTGATGTTTTTGTCTTAAAATCTGTAAACTCAAATACTCCTGAAAGCCTAAAAGATTATAACTTTTCTTATTCTTTTTATTTTTTAAACATTTCTTTTCTAAAGAATCTAAATATTTAGGATAATTTACTTCTGCTTTGAGTTGGTCTAAGGCTTCTAAGTTTTCTAACCTTTGAGAAAGAGTCGTATCTGTTTCTAAACCTACTACATACATTTTTACAATTGCACTGGTATTGATTTTCACCTCATAACCCTGATTTTTAGCTTCTAAAAGAGCTTTCAAAACATGCTTACTCACCCAACTTGCTGTATTAGAAACACCCCACCAACCCCATAAACCATCAGGGTTTACGTTTTTCTCCAAACGTTCCACCAATGCTTTTACATCATCTGTAAACTGGAATGGCTTTTTTGTTATTTTACAAATACGTTCTTGCATCAGATAAGCTAAAAGCTTTGAAGCAGCCTGTTCGTTACACAAATAACCATATTCTTTGAGGTGTAAAAGCTCCATTTCTACAATTCTAAGCATATCAGCAGAAATATGAAGATTGACAGTTCCTTTGTCTTTATCAAATTTCCAAGTAACAGAACTATCTTTGTACAAGTTTACAAAGTTACCTTTTATATCTCTTGTGCCTTTGGGATAAATGGGTAGCTTTCGGAGTTCGCCATCTGTATAATCATCTTTTTCGAGAGCATACAACACACCTAAAGAGTCTTTTCTCTCTGCTACAATCCATTGCTTCTCTACAATACCATTTATAATTTGTTGGTTTTTAGAAGAAACTATTTGTTTATTAATTTCAAAACGAGTTTTGATTGCAAAGGTATCACTTGTAAAATTGGTGGATTTCCCAACTACTTCTATACTATCACCTGAGACAGCAAAACGAGGCATGGAAAGCATGGCTGTCAGTTGTTTGGTAGCCTTAATAGAAGTTTTTGCAGAAGCAAATAAACCTCCTGTTTTGCCTGCAAATGCGTAAATATCCCAGCGAGTAAGGTCATCTGGGAAGGTAGTAGTAAACGATACTTTACCGTTTTTATCTGTACGCAAACGAGGCTGCCAAACGGCATCATCTCTGAAATTGCTACGCAAACCACTGCCTTCCAGATTGTTGGCTGTGGCTTCTTCGAGAGGTGTTTGTGATGAAAGTTTATTGGCTGGTTTGGCTCCACCTTTAGCTTTGGTTTCTACAACAATTACACCATTTGCACCACGAGAACCATAGATAGCTGTAGCAGCACCATCTTTTAAAACCTCCATAGAAGTCATATCAGCAGGGTTGAGTTTTGCAAAATCGCTGGCAGAGATAGGAACACCATCTACAATATACAATGGCTCATTTCCTGAATTAACAGAACCTACACCTCTGATTAAGACTGTTCCACGAGAACCTGGCTGCCCTGAACTGCCTTGTACTATGACACCAGACATACGTCCCTGTAATGCTCTATCAAAACTTTGTATGGGAATGTTTTCAAATTCACTACTCGAAACAGTGTTAGAACCTGTTCTTAAAGTTTTATCTATCACTTGTCCATAAGCAGTTGTTACAACAATGCCTGCTATTTCTTCATCTGATTCCAAGATAACATTGACTATACTTTGTTTTTTAGTATTGATGGCAACTGCTTTATCCCTAAAACCTGCACTACTGGTAATTATCACAGCATTATCAGGAACTAGAGAAAGCATATAATGCCCATCTACATCCGTTACAGTCCCCAACTTTGTACCTTTAATTGTAACAGTTGCTCCTGGAACACCTATCCCTTGCTCATCAAAAATATAGCCTGTAACAGTATTTTTGCCTAAAGGCACTGTTTTTTCGGCTGTTTTCATGTTTATACTCAAACGAAGGCTGTCTACATCATAGATAGTGTGTTTGTAATCTTTCTCAAGAAATTTTTTAATAGTGTTGATAGAGCTGTCATTTTTGAGAAGTGGCAAATCATCTACTTTTTTATACAAAACACCTTTTTCTGAAAGAGTAGCTGTAAATTTTCGGTGATGATCTTTGCCATAAAAATAAACAAAATGATAAGTTTCTTTGGGTTTCAAGGCTTCAAATACCGTCGATGAAGGACGATACAAACGAAAATTGTTAATCATTTTACCCTTATAACTCATCATAACGATATGCTCAAGACTATCTTGTGGAGGAGATGATAAAAGTACCACGCTTGATTTTGTATTATTCCAATTTGAATGATACACATAATTTTGAGAAGCTTTTGAAGCATTTTTTAAATGCATCTCTTTGGAAAAATCCTGCCATGTATAAACTTCCTCATCAAAATTGATAGGAAGAGGAAGAGCCACAAGAGCATGACTTGGGATGTCTCTTTTTTCTACCATGACTACATTATCTTCAAAAGAGTGATAATGTCCACCTTTAAATCGAAAATCAATTTCGTATTTACCATATTGAGCAAATCTTACTTTTTCAGAAGGAGCAAAAAAACCAGCCCAAAAACCATAATAGTTATTCTTATTTTGATTATAAAGAGGTATAAATGTTTCTTTTTGTTGTAAATAAGTATCTGGTGTATAACTATACCTATAATCAAGATTTATCAGAAACTTTTGTAAAAAAGTGATTTCTGTGTTTGATAAGGTGCTTTTTTCTTTTGTGATTTGGATAGTAATATCTTTTTGTTTCCATGTACTATCCACAAGATTTTCCACACTCAAAATTGTTTTTTGATAGGGTTTAAACATAATGTTATGAATAGCTACCAAACTATTTTTTGTTCTGATTTTTACAGTGTGTGGGTAGTTATCTATTCTAAATGAATAGGGCTGTGTAGCTGTAAAACTTGCATAAACAGGTATTTCATCCAACAATACATAATAAACCGAGTCCAAACTGCCATTCTTGGTCACATAAGGAGCAAGCTGTGTAATGCCTTTTTGAGAAGGTTGAGTATACAAGTAAAAATTATCTTTGGGATATAAGAACTTATAATACTCTATGGTATCCAAACGATTTTTCCATTTAGCCCAAGATAGCTTCTGGTTATTCTGAGCAGTTTGTACCTTATTTCTGCTAAAATAATTATCATAATAGTCATTCGTTGGGTTTGGATTGAAATCTTTCAATTCAAAGAAATTTCTTTGTGTTCTACCTTTAGTTTTGGATTTTTTATTTTTGGCTTGTACCTTATCAAAAGCAGAATGGCTAAACTCCTTGAATTTACCAGTAATCCCATAGACTGTTACATCTGCATCAGCAACGGGCTTGCTATCTGCGTCTGTTACAGAGGCTTCTATAGTAGTTTTAGCCCCAGGTGTAATTCTTTTAGGAGCATTGAGGTCTATATTGATGTCATTTTTAGGTGTGTAGAGTGAGGTAACATAATCTTCTTTCTGGATACTATTATTCCACCAATAACTCAAAGACACAAAATAATTCTTGTTGGCATTCCCTTTTCGCTTGAAAATGATAGTTTCAGTTGTGAAATCGGCAAAGTAAGGCTTATCACCCTCAAAAATATAATACCAAACAGGCGTATTTCTGGGATTTTGAATCACTACAAGCAAAGAATCTTTGGTTTGTTCGGCATAGCACGACACACCTGCTTTGTTGCTTAAAGCATCATAAGTATAGGACTTCTGTTTGTAGTTTTGTACCTCATAAATTTCTCTTCCCAGTGTTTTAAACCCATAGGGTAGTGTAATGGTTTTCTTTGATTTCGTTTGTCCAAAAATATCTTTTACAATGAGTGTAGCAGACTGGTTATGTTTTTTAGGATTAAAATACCGAACCACTACACTATCTTTGATGGCAAGGAAATCAATGGGAGCATCTTCCAAAAACCTTTCTGCTGAGGTTGTTTTTACAGTTCTTTCATTGTTAGAGTTTAAGAAAGTAGTTTCTACTTTGTACTTGATTTGAGCATTTCTAAAAATGGAATCAGGAATCGTAATTTTTGTTTCACCTACAGCATCCAAATTCTGATTATGTTTCCATAAAGTATCTTTAATTAACACTTCATTGCCTCTAAAATCAAGAACTTTTTCAGTAGAAATAATAACTGTTACTTTAGCATCTGGCTGTGATAAATCGTTTTCATCTTTAGCAGAGACATAAATATGATTCAATTCATCTTCATTATGCTTTTCTTTTGCCAATCGCATATTGTAAGTGATACTTGTAAGCTCATAGTCTTCATAGGTAAAATAAAGTCTTCTATATCCTGCCTGTTTTTCTTGGGAATATCTTTCTACTAGTTTCCCATTAGCCCATTTTTCATAACTTTCAGACTGGAAATCTAAGATGTATTGTTGTCCAGATTTGAGTTGCAGACTATCAGCAAGTACAAAGTCTAATACATAACCACCTGCCTGATAAGGCTTTATTTGTTTAAGCTTGATGGTTTGACGCTTACCTTTGATGTCGCCTATCAAATATACATTTACAGGCTCATTCACAGGGATTTTCTTATAATCCTGTAAGTACATTTTAAACTTCACAGTATCACGTGGGCGATATTTGGGTTTGCTGAAAACATGATAGCCCTTCCAGCTTTTATCAGGAGTAGAATAATATTTTTCCCATTTTGACTCACGCCTCAAATCCTCTCTTTCATCTTTATTAAAAATAGCTACAATACGACGAATCCACTTGGCTTTATCATAACTACTCTTTGTAGCTCTATAAATATCTATGAAAGGCTTTTTGAGATAAGACCAAACCCAAGCCAAACGGCTTTTGTAATAGATTTTTCGCCAAAATTGTTTTTTGAAACGAGCATCTAAGCTGGTAAGCGTAGTATATCCCTGATAAGAAACACTTAAAATGCCCTCTTTGTAACTTTTGGAATCACGATACAAATTGAGTTTTTTATCAAAGACAATTTTTTTGCCTTCTACAAATACTTCAGCATCAGAGATAAGTCTGCCCGTAGTGTCTTGTACTACAATTTGTAAATCTCGGTCATTATTGACTACATTTACCTTGATATTTGAGGATTCTTCAAGCGTATAATGAATGTAAGACTCCTTGGGTTGTACAAATAAATAATCTCCCAAAGGCATTTTTTTTGCATTGGGCTTGGCAGTCAGGAAAGAATCCACGACTTTTGTGAAATACGTACTATCTACCACCTGCCAACCTTTTGTATAAATGTTTTTGGTTTGAGAGTGATAAAGTTGGTACACATAGGTATAATAACCTTCATGTGGGCTTTGAGATAGTTTTTGAGCTTTAGAAAAAATGCTCACCAGTAAAAAAAGAGAAAGTAAAGTTTTTTTCATAGGCAAAATAATATAAGGTTTAAGTTTAATTAACAAGATATAAAAAATATCCAACAAATACAATTCATGCTTTTTTTAATCCCCAATCTGCTCGCACCCGATACACACAGTCAAGTATTGCCTGTATATATTTCAGAAACAGTAAAAACAATCCAACACTTTATTGTAGAAGATACTCGTAATGCTCGTAGATTTATCAGTAGCCTCCGTCTAGGACTCAAAATTGAAGACTTGTTTTTCTATGAAATGGGTAAGCATAGTCAGTTTGAGCATCTTGAATCAGTTTTGAAATTACTTCAAAAAGGCGAAAATGTAGGTTTACTTTCTGAAGCTGGTTGTCCAGCTGTTGCCGACCCTGGTGCTAAAATAGTAGCTTGGGCTCAGGAAAAAGATATTAGAGTTGTACCAATGGTGGGGGCTTCGTCTATTTTGTTGGCTCTGATGGGTTCAGGTTTCAATGGGCAGAGTTTTTGTTTTCAAGGGTATCTGCCTATCAACAAACAAGAACGAATTGAAAGGATAAAATATCTTGAAAAATTAGTCTATTCAGAAAAGCAAACACAAATTTTTATTGAAGCCCCATTCCGAAATGATTCTGTTCTGGATGCAATTCTCCAGAATTGTCAAAATACTACTAAAATTTGTATTGCTACTGATATTACAAGCCCCGAAGAAAAAATCATCACCAAGCCTGTTTCGTATTGGAAAAAGAACAAACCCAGTTTACACAAAATACCTTGTGTATTTTTGATGTATCAGTAAAAAAAGTAAATCATGGGAGTCAACAAAAAGCTATAAAATCTTAAGGTTTTATAGCTTTTTTACTACTAAAAAGTGTATATATACCTCATTGTGTTCGGTATGAAAAAAAACTAGATATTACCTTTCAGTTTCATCTGTAATACATTTTCTACGTGGTAGGTATGTGGGAACATATCTACGGGCTGTACGGCTGTAATTTCGTATTTTGAGCTTAAAAGAGCTACATCTCTGGCTTGAGTAGCTGGGTTACAACTCACATAAACCAAAATTTTGGGTTCGGCTTCTAAAATAACATTTACAACATCTTCATGCATACCAGCTCTTGGAGGGTCTGTGATAATTACGTCAGGCTTACCATGTTCTGCAACAAACGAAGGTACAAGAATATCTTTCATATCACCTGCAAAAAATAAGGTATGTTTGATGTTATTAATTTCAGAATTGATTTTAGCATCTTCAATGGCATCTGGAACATATTCTATCCCCACTACCTTTTTAGCCTGATGAGCCACAAAATTGGCAATTGTGCCAGTACCCGTGTAAAGATCATACACTACTTCATTACCTTGTAATTCAGCGAATTCTCTGGCTACTTTATAAAGTTCATAGGCTTGGTCGGAATTAGTCTGATAAAACGATTTGGGACCAATTCTAAACTGTAACTCCTCCATAGTAGCTGTAATATAAGGCTTTCCTGAAAAAGTAATAACCTCTTGGTCACTATAACTATCGTTTTTCTTTGTATTGATGATGTAAAGCAAAGAAGTAATCTGAGGAAAACTCTCTTTGAGCATTTGCATGGTTTCCTCAATAACATCAGATTTATTTTCTGCAAAAATGACAATCACCATCCATTCATCAATATTGGTATTTCTGATAACCAAATTGCGTAGTGTTCCATGCTGGTTTTTCAGGTCATAGAACGTGATACCTTTTTGAAGGGCAAAATCTCTGACTTTCAAGCGAATTTTATTAGATAAATCATCTTGTAAGTAGCAGGTAGTAACATCAATAATTTTATCAAAACGCCCAGGTACATGGAACCCTAAAGCATTTTTTTCAAGATTCTCTCCAGCCTGAATTTCCTCAACAGTCAGCCAGCGATTATTAGAGAAAGTATATTCAAGCTTGTTTCTGTATTGTTTGGTTTTCTGTGAAGCTAAGATAGGGCGTATTTCAGGGAATGGTACTTTTGCAATACGTTCTAAGGCATCATGTACTTCCTGTTGTTTCTGTTCTAACTGTTTTTCGTATGCCAAATGTTGCCATTTACAGCCACCACACACACCATAATGTGAGCAGAAGGGTTCTGTACGAAACGGCGATTTTTCGTGAATTTTAATAGGTTTTGCAAACCAATAATTAGACTTTTTTTTATAAACCTCTACATCTGCAATATCCTGTGGGGCAATATTACCTTCCACAAACACAACTCTTTCCTCGTAGTGAGCGATACATTTGCCTTCTGCAACGGGTTTTTCAATTAGAACTTTTTCTAAAATCGTATTTTTTGTTGATTTATTCTTCATCATCAAAATTTTGGAATATTTTTATCTTTTCTGGAACTACAATGGCTTCTTCAAAATGCTTTCGGGCTTGACGTTTGGCTTCATCAGCATCTTGTTTGTTTATAAATTTGCCCATTTTTACTCTATAAAAAGGCTGTTCGTAAACTAACTTAACTTCTTCATTTTTAAATATCTGTGAGGCTCTTGCTTTGGCTTCTTCTATTGTTTTTCTATCTCTACTCGAAACAAGCATGATTCTATAGCCATCTACTACTGTTATTCTATTAGATTGTTTTCCATCTAAAAAATCATTCAATCTTCTTGTAATATACCTTTTAGGAGCTGCATCTTTTTCAGTAGACAAATAAACAACAGATTTTATAGCAGTTTTTTTATACTCATACTGAGGGCGGAAAGGAGCAAGGTTATCAGTAAATTTTTTTTGTGCAAAAGAGATATTAAAGACACAAAAAAGAAAGAGGAATAAAATAAGTTTTTTCATAGTAAAATTAGATTTATAAGCATAAAGGTGGTAAATTATTAGTTACCACCTTTTTTCTTTTCCCATTCTTTTTTCTGTAAAAGGAGTAGTTCATCAGGAGTTGCCAATTTGACAACTGTCACTTGGTCTGGTACTATCATGGCATCAGGAAAGTGACGTTTGAGGTATTTATAAAGTTCTCTAGCATCTTCTCTAGTAAGGAAATTACCTACTTTTACACGGTAATTAGGTCTGTCATAATCTAGGTAGGCTTCTTCTTCTTTTTGCATATTTAAAGCTCGCCCTTTTGCTCTTGAAGCATCGTTACGATCTTTGCCCACATATACCTGAACTCTATAACCTGGCTTACTGATTTTTACGGTTACTTTTTCAGGAACATAATCCAACATTTTGTTTAATTTCTTGGTAATATCCATATTAAACGCAAGTAAGGAATCTGGCAAATCTAAATTCTCGCTGTTAGTCTTAATTTCCAATGTTTTAGGAATTCCATGAAAAACAGGTTTTTCATATTTGTATAATGGACGGTAACTTACAACATCATCATTGAAAGATTCTTTTTCTTTTTGGGCTAATACACCTAGAGGAAGACACAAGAAACTTAAAAAGAGTATCTGGAGGAATTTCATAGTGAAACAAACAGTTTTTTGCTGTAAAAATACTTTATTAGAGTTTAAAAAACAATATTTTTTAATGAAATTCGCTTGAATGAATGCTATAAGGTTTCAATTATATTCAAGAGGTATTAAACTTTTGTGTCTTTGAGTTTTCTTTGTAATATTGCATTCAAATTATAGGATATAACAGATATTTAGGTCATTTCATAAATTATTGAATAATCGGTGTCAGGTAAAAAAGTAATTATTAGCGGAGGAGGTACAGGAGGGCATATTTACCCTGCTATAGCTATTGCCAATGCATTGAAAAAGGCTTATCCAGATGTGGAAATCCTTTTTGTAGGAGCAAAAAACAGAATGGAGATGCAGAAAGTGCCTCTTGCAGGATATAGAATTGTAGGATTGGATATAGCAGGTATTCAGAGAAGTTTGTCCATGCAAAACTTACGTTTCCCCATCAGGCTTTTTAAAAGCTTACAAGAAGCCAGAAACGTAATCAAAGACTTTGCTCCCAATGTTTGTGTGGGAGTGGGGGGATATGCAAGTGGACCAACACTATTTGTAGCTGGACGTATGGGTATCCCGACGCTTATTCAGGAACAAAACAGTTATGCGGGGATTACCAATAAATTACTGGCTCGTAAAGCCAAAAAGATATGTGTTGCGTATCCTCAAATGGATAAGTTTTTCTCGCAGGATAAAATTGTATTTACAGGAAACCCTGTGAGAAGTGATATTCTAGATATTTCTCAAAAAAAGCTATCTGCATTGCATCATTTTGGGTTGAAAGAAAACAAAAAAACATTGCTTGTGATAGGAGGAAGTCTGGGAGCTAGAACTATTAATGAAAGTATCAAGAAATGGATAGACAGAATATTAGACAACGATATTCAGCTTATTTGGCAGACAGGAAAAACCTTTTTTGAAACTGCTCAGAAGGTAGTTGTAGAGAAACGTTCAGAACAAATTAAAGTATTCGATTTTATTAATACAATGGATTTGGCATATGCTGCCAGTGATGTGGTGATTTCAAGAGCAGGAGCTTTGTCTATTTCAGAGCTTTGTCTGGTACAAAAGCCTTGTATTTTAGTACCCTCACCCAATGTTTCTGAAGACCACCAAACCAAAAATGCTCAGGTTTTGGTACAAAATAATGCTGCCTTAATGGTAGCAGATAAAGATGCAGACGCTTTTTTAGTAGGAGATGCTGTCGATTTGCTCAATGATGAATCTTTACAGAATACCCTTAAAAATAATATCAGAAAGTTTGCAAAGCCTAATGCTGCTGATGAAATTGTACAAGAAATCGTAAAAATCTGGTAACAGACTATAATTCTTTAAAATCTTAAAATGAGATGTTAAAATTAGAAACCAATATTATTAGCAATAAAGGTACACAAGCTCCTACCAATCAGGACTATATCTCTGAAATCCAGACTTCACAAGGGCATTTATGGATTGTGGCAGATGGAGAAGGCGATAGAGGTGTAAGAGCATCAAGAATCATGACTGATAGTCTGAGACAATATGTAGAAGACCATTTGGCTAATAATGCAATTGAACTTCTTAGAAAGGCTTTGGTTTATACCAATGAGATTCTACACAAACAAATGTTGCCCGTAGAAGGAGTGGTGGCTATTCAAGAAGATAAACAAATCCATCTGGCTGTTTTTGGAAAAAGTAAAGCATTAAAAGGGCATAATAAACAACTAGAAGACATAAACAGTAGTAATGGCGTTTTAGGGCAACAAGCTGTTTTACAGCCTCAAATTGTTTCTGTTTCATTAGAACATGGCTCTCAGGCAATTTTAATGACTAAAGGGGCATTTTTACAGCTCAATTACGAACAAATTGCCCAAACACTTTTCTCTAATAAAAATCTTGAATCTAAAAATCAGGAACTTATACAAAAAACACTACAAGCAGGAGGGCAATACAATGCTTCAATAGCTTTAATTGAACATCCTAACATCAATATTTCTGAGAATGTTGGTAAAGCATGGAAAAGTATCAGACCTTTTGCTATACCAGGGGCTATCATAGCTATTTTGGCAGTATTTTTTATCACTGCTCATTATACTCAGAAGGATGAGAAACAAGAGGAGGAAGATGAACAGGCAAAAGCCCTTAGAGAAAGACAATTAGTGGAACGTAGAAAAGATAGTTTAGCCAAATTAGATGCTAAAAAAGATACAATTATTGCTCATAAACTCGAAAAAGGAGAAACAGTAGGGATTGTAGCCAGAAAATATAACTCTACCAACGAAAATCTGATGGAATTAAATATTCTTGATGATAAGGCAAGTGTTGCAAGAGGGCAAGTTTTGAAGGTAAATGTAAAAATGATTTATGTGGTAGATAAAGACCAGACACTACAACAAATCTATGACGACAGATTTAAGCGTTGGGATAAATTAGGTGTAACTGTAGAAAGTATTGTGAAAGCAAATAAACCTGCTAACCTATCAGGAAAGCTCAAAAAAGGAACAAAAATTATCATTCCTGCTTTGAAAAAAGATAAATAAAAAAAGCCTCTAGAAATTTAGAGGCTTTTAAAGTAGAAACAATTTTCACCTTGTAAGTTTAATATTCAAGGCGTTTTCAGGTTTACTCTCTACAATAATTTGATGAAAAAAAGTATTTATTGTTTAACAACTCTGATTGTATTTTTTTCTTTTTTCGAATTAACCAATTCTATTAAATAAACGCCTGTCGCCAAATCAGCCATATTGATATTGATTTCTTGAGAAGCATTCATTACTTGAAAGTTTTTGATTTCTTTTCCTAAAAGATTGTGAATTTTTATATCATAAACTTCTGAAAGAAGCATTTTTACTTTTAAAATATCTTGAACAGGGTTAGGATATGCTTTTACTTCAGTATTTTTGTTAGGATTCAGATGCCATTTCCTTTCACAGAGAAAGTATTTGTCCCAGCCACAGCATTACTATTTACTGTTACTGTGCCAGTATAAGATGTTACTGCAATAGGAGTAAAAATAACCTCAAAATCCCTACTTTCATTAGGAGCAATAGAAGCAGTACCTGTAAAACCATTAAATACTACATTGGGCATACTTATAGATGAAATAGCAAGAGGAGCTATTCCAATATTTTTGATATTGATAGTTTTTATAGAAGATTGCAAAATCAACACATCTCCAAAATCAATGTTGGAGGTATTAATTTCTATAAGTGCACCACTGGGAGCTACTGTGAGACTATAAGCTCTTGTTGAACTACAAGCTCCATTACTCACCTGAATCGTGAAATTAGCTGTTTGTGAAGTGTTAGAGATTCCTGAAATCACACCAGTTGAGCTATTGAGACTTAAACCAGCAGGTAAACTTCCTGAAACAACAGACCAAGTAATAGTTCCACTTAAACCTGTTTGAGTAAGTGTTTGGCTGTAAACAATCAACTGACTTACATTGGGAAGTGTGTTAGGGCTAATGGTGATACCAGCACAATTTACAGCAAAGGTGTAATTTTGATTAACACTACACACTCCAGCACTCTGGGAAGCTGTAACTGTGTAAGTGGCTGAAGTGGCTAAAGCTGTAGGTGTACCTGTAATTTGCCCTGTTGAAGTATTCAAAGAAAGTCCAGCAGGTAGGGCAGGGCTTACAGAATAGGTAATAGTAGTTGTATTACCAGTCACAGAG
>JALONN010000027.1 GCA_025454915.1 Raineya sp. | reverse complement strand
ATCTCATGATTTGTATCTTTCAATAAGTAAGAATGTTTAAAATATGATCGTTTCTGATTAAAATGCAACTTTTAGCTTTGATTGAAAAAATTAACATAAGATATTGACTATAAATACTTTATAATCCTCTACTCAAAAATTTCCCTAAATGTTGAGAATCACCCAACATTGCAGAAAAGGGGATACTGTTATTGTCTGGAGATTGGATAGATTGGGACGTAGTCTAAAGGATTTGATTGAAATTATCAATTTTAAAACTGATATTTCACATCTTTGGAGCTCTGGCTGAGTTTGAAAGAAATTTAATTGTGGACAGAACCAAAGCAGGTTTAGAAGCTGCAAGAAAGAGAGGCATCAAAGGAGGAAGGAAACACAAATTGACACCTACTCAACAAAAAACACTTCAAACGATGTATCATTCCAAAAATCACACCATCAAAGAAATTTGCCAAACGCTCAATATCTCTAAACCTACACTGTATAAATATCTTGAAATGGCAAAAGTTGGTATTCAAGATTAAACAACTGTTTCTTTTCTTTTACCACTATAACCTCGTTTAAGTCTTCTTTTTTATCTTTAAACTACTATAAATGTACTTATCTCACTTTTTGTTTAATGTTGATGCTTCTGTTTTACCCCACTCTTAAGAATAAATTCGCTGTTAATTAGATATGACCCTTCTGTAACCACTATTTCACCTTCTTGTAATTTTGATAAAACTTCAATCCAAAATCTACCTTCTTCACCTGTTTCAATCATACGTTGCTCAAAGGTATTGTCATGCATTAACACCCAAACAATTTTCATTTTTTCTGATAACAATAGAGCAGATTTTGGGATAGCTAAAACAAGCTTTGATTCTCTTTTTAAATTTATATATACCATCATACCTGGAATAAGCTTATTTTTTTGATTATCAACTCTTAAACGTAATAATAGTGTTTTACTATTATCTTCTAAACTTGGATTGCTGAATACAAGGTGGCCTGTATAAGTTTCATCTGGATAGGTTTCCGAAAAAATTTGAAAGGAGTTGCTATTATTAATTTTTTCTATCTCATTGGAATAAACCTGTGCATCAATCCAAACCTGATTTAGTTTGGTTAATTTGATAAGCAGTGCCCCCACATCCACATATACTCCTTCCTTTACAAGAATTTCGGTAACATAACCTTCGGTCTGTGCATAAAAAATAATTTGTTGCGAAGCGGATTTATTTTCCTCTAATTCATCAATTTGCTTTTCGGTTAACCCCCAAAGGAGTAATTTGTTCTTGGATGCCAAAAACAAATTGTTTAATAATTCGTTTTCAATGTTGTCTCTTCTTTTCTTTGACAAGGCAATAAATTCTTTTTCATCAGCAAAAAGTTGTTCGCTGTAAATAGCATAAACAGGATTTCCTTTTTGGATGTACTCGCCTGATGTTTTGATGTAGAGTTTGTCTATTCTACCTTTCACTCTGCTACTGATGGTTGTTACCAGTTCTTCATCAATGTTAACTTTTCCCAAAATGGTTGAAGCAGGAATAATGGTTTGGAATTTTACGGTGTCTGTTTTTATCCCTGCTAATTGTTGCTGCTTTTTTTCGATGGTGATGAAATTACCTTTATGCTGTGTGTGTTCTTTGCTACTTTGTTTTTCCACTTTTATTAAGGACATATTGCATACGGGGCAGGAGCCAAGTTTGTTGCTTCTTACACTTGGGTGCATGGGGCAGGTATAATAGGTTCCACTATCATGGTCTGCATGGTTTTCATTTTTGTTTTTGCAACCTGTCAATGCAAAAAAAATAGTGATTGAAAGAAAGATTATTTTCTGCTTCATATCAGTTTCCATTTAAAAATGTTTCGCTGTCAATTAATGCTCCTGTGTGTAATGCAATTTCTTCATCAGGCGCAAGACCATTTACAATAGTTATTATTCCGTTGCTTGCTACACCTGTTGTAACTTTTCGCACTTCAAAAATTCCTGTTCCGCTTTTTGTTATTCCTATTTTTACCCAAACAAAAGCATTCATGCCCGTGTGGTAAACTGCTGAAACTGGAATCTGAAAACCTGTTTTGGATGTAAGCGGAAATTCAGCCGTAACAAATGAACTGATTTTTAAAGAAGTTTTCGGATTGGGTAATTCAACTCTTACCCTGATGAAACGTTGCTGTTTTTCTTCAAAAGTTTTTTCCGTTAGTAATATTTTTCCTGTAAGGATTTTATTGGGAAATATTTCTGATAGGATGTTGATTTGTTTGTTTGGCTCAACAAATGAATGATATTGAGAGGGAATTGAAATGATTGCCCAAACAGTTTGCAAATCATTTATACTGAAAAGAGTTTCACCTTTGTTGACATACATGCCTTCACGGATTTGCAAACCTGCCAAATCTGATGTTTGAGTAACGGAAGTATTAGGATTCATGTTGTTCATTGACGATTGCTGTGTTGATTCTGAATCTATATTGGGTTGCGTTTCAGAATTGAAAAGAATGTAGCCACTTGTGGGGCTGTAAACAGAAATAAATTGTGTGAATGTACCTTTGTTTTCTAAAATTGAGATTTGTTGTTCAGTAATACCCAACAGTTTCATTTTTTCGCGAGATTGTTCAATTAATGTTTTTCCAGTTTCGGTTTTCAACAGAAATAAATGTTGCTCTTGAATGGTGTTTAGTTCGGGACTGTAGAGTTCCAAAATTTTCTCACCCTTATTAACAAACTGCAAATTGTATTTCACGAAAATTTTTTCAATTCTTCCACTAAACCGTATAGATATATTTTGATTCCGGTTACGATTATAATCAATAAAGCCCTGTACACTTGTAAATTGAGCCTCATTTACAGTTTGCAGTTTAATTGTTGCCTGTCGGGATAAAACCTGTTTGTTGGGTGAAACTGTTTGCACTAAATCTTCCTCTATAAATTCTAATTTCATTTTGCAAATTGGACAGTTACCAGGATGTGGATAGCTTTTTTTGCCTTCACAACGCATGGAGCAAATGTAATATCCTTTTTCCTGATCATGATTTTCATGCTCTTGTTTGTCAGTTTGATTTTTGCATGATGAAAATACCAACAACAAAAATAACACAACACTTATTTGACTATTTAATTTCCAACTCGTATTCATATTCTGCTTCTAATTTTAAGATGTTGAACAGTTTTTCATACGCTTCTAATTTTTTCATCAGCAACATTTCCCACGCATCTAATAGCACAAACAGATCACCTGTATTCTGTTTGAAGGCAAGTAAGTTGGCTTGCAGGTTGTTTTCATAAGCAGGAATTATTTGTTGACTATAGTTTTGATACTGCACATATTCATAATTGAGCATGCTCAATTTTTCCGTTAGCATTTTAGTTGCCATCAGTTGCATGGTTTGTTTTTCCAGTTCCATTGCCTGAATTTGAAAATTCAAAGATTTTACTTCGGAGGAATACATTTTTGATGACCAAGGTACGATAGGAATAGTCATCATTCCCATAATTGACCATTGACTTGGCATACCAAACATTTGTGCATGTTCAGCATGAACGCCGAAGTCGGGACGGACCCCTACTTTCATAACTTTTTGTTCCAGTTTCATAGACTGGATATATTTTGTAAAAGTGACGATATCACTACGTTTGGCAATGCTGGCAGTATTGGTAGTTGTAAGTGAATAATTGCTGGGCTTAATGAGTATATCAATTTCAAAAGGCGTGTTTACATCACGTACCATTAGAATATTCAAGCCAATGTTGCTTTCAGCAATTAAACTAGAGAGCATATTTTGCATATTTTTCAATTCGGCTAAACGGGCTTTGGCTTTGTAAAGCGTTTGTAGTTGTGACTGATTACTACTCAATTTAGCTTCAGCAGTGGTGAGTACGAGGTTTAATAATTCCTCACTTTCGAAAACTATTTTTTGTTTTTGCTGACTTACAAAACGGCTGTAATAAAGAATTTTTGCATCTCTTCGTAGTTCGTTTTTTATCCAGTTGCTCTTTGATTTTTCAACTTCAGCTAAAGAGTTGATGTAATCGCGTTTAGCATTCAGCTTTGTTTGGTTGGGTATCATCTGCTCAATAGAAAAGGAAATACCCGCTTGGTTCATGGGGTCATTTTTTTCTTTTACCATTGATAGGTTGTAAGGAAAACGCATGATACCTGTAGAGAAGGTTGTTGGCATCCATGATTTTATGCCCTGCGCTTTTGCCTGCCAAGACTGTATGTTTTGCTGATATTGTAAAATAGCTGGATAATTGGATTCGATGCGTTGAAGCAATGTATCTAACGGAATATGGTTAGTATCCTGTGCATTAATATTTGTTATAGCAAGACAAAAAATGCTGAATAATGTGATTAGTTTTCTCATGATTTCCATTTTTTTAATTCGTATAAAGTCCATAATCCACCCAATCCATCAAAAATTCCAAATGATAGAAAATGCCAATCTGCTTTACCAGAAAATATCAGATATGCTACTACCAAAGGTGCTGCAAATCGGGTATGGGTGGTATAAACTGCAAATTGAGTATGGTTTGAAAAAGAAGAACGAACATAATAATAAGAGGAACACAAAAGCACAAAGCCAAGCAGATTTAACCATGGCTCGCCCAATATGGGAAGACTGAATATGGGTAAAATATATTGGGGAATAAAGAGAAGAACCATTCCCATCACAAGAGAATAAATTCCAAAAATCAAAATACTTTTGTTTACTCTATTCATAGAAATAACCTCATTTAAACACGAATTAGTTTGAATGCAAGAATTACACAGTTTTTTGATTTTACTGTCAGTCATTTATATCAGTCAAATATTCTACTTTCCCGTATTGGGCTACTTCTTTTTCCTTCACCATTTGATACACCACAGGCAACACAATTAACACAAACAAGAGTGATGTAATCATGCCAAATACAAAAGGTATGGTAATAGGTTTCATTACATCACTTCCTACTCCTGTGGCCACTAATACAGGGACTAACCCAATCATATCTACCATCACTGTCATTAGTTTTGGACGAACCCTCATTACTGCACCACCAAAGACTGCCTGCTGAATTTCTTCACTTGTAAGGGTAGCATTTCCCTTGTTCAATACAGCTTCCATAATGTATTGATTAAGATATACTAGCATCAATACACCTGTTTCTACTGCAATGCCAAATAAGGCAATAAATCCAACTGCCACTGCTACAGAAAAGTTTACATTAAAAAAATACATAGAATATACCCCACCGATTAAGGCAAAAGGTAAACTAGAAAGTACAATTATCATTTCTTTTGCCGAATGAAAAGTGAAATAAAGAATGAAAGCTATAATCAACAGTGTAATGGGAATAATGATTTTCAAACGATTTTCTGCACGGACTTTACTTTCATATTGTCCGCTCCAGTTGATGTAGTAACCTTTAGGGAGGTTTTTGAAATCCGCTTCAATTTTCTTTTTGGCATCACTAACTACACTGCCCATATCTCTGCCACGAATATTAAATAAAACAGTACCTCTCAACATGGCATTCTCTGAATTAATCATTGGCGGACCTTCGGTAATTTCTAAGTCGGTTATTGATGAGAGTGGGATAACACCATAACTTGTGGTTTGGATTGGAGTTCGTTTTATCTCAGCAATGTCTTTTCTAAAATCTTGGGCTAAGCGCATGGATACATTAAACCGCTGACGACCTTCTATTGTTTGAGTTACTGGCATTCCGCCTAAAGCCATTTCAATGAGCATGTTTACTTCTTCAACTGAAAGATTGTAACGAGCTATTTCCTCTCTTTTAATTTTAATATTTAGATACTTTCCACCAGTTAATTGTTCTACATATAAATCAGTTAACCCATCTATTCCTTTTAAAGATTTCTCAACCTCTTGTGCAATATTGTAAATGGTATCTAAACGCTGTCCATATATTTTAATGCCTATGTCAGTTCGAACTCCAGTTGAAAGCATGTTGATACGATTGATAATGGGTTGTGTCCAGCCATTAGTAACACCTGGAATTTTCACCTTTTTGTTTAATTCAGTAATAAGTTTTTCAGTGGTCATTCCTTTTCTCCATTCAGATTTTGGTTTTAAGAGAATGATGCTTTCAATCATGCTTACTGGTGCGTTGTCAGTAGCTGTGTAGGCACGACCTGCTTTTCCCAAAACATTTTGCACTTCAGGAATGGACATAATTAGTTTGTCCTGCACCTGTAAAATACGTTTTGCCTCATTATTGGAGACATCAGGCAGTGTGACAGGCATGAACAAGAGCGAGCCTTCATCTAATGGTGGCATAAACTCAGAACCTAAACTCAACACAAAAGGAATGCTGCCCAAAACAATTAAAATAGATATAGCAATGACCGTTTTTTTCCAACGTTGACTAAGACGCAAAATGGGGCTGTATATTTTGATGAAGAAATTAGCAATAGGATTCCTACTTTCGGGAATGAGTTTGCCTTTCATCATTGTCCTCAATAACATAGGTATGATGAATAACGCCACAATAGCAGAGCCAATCATGGTAAATGTTTTAGTAAGCACTAAAGGGGAAAATAATTTTTTTTCTTGTCCTTCAAGAAATAAAATTGGTGCAAATGAAATGAGTGTAATTAAAATGGAAAAGAAAACAGCTCTTCCAACAGTGCGTGATGAGCCTTCAATAATTTTGATGCGTTGCTCCTCACTGAGTTCTTTTGTATGCCCTATTCTTATTTTTTCCATTAGTCCTCTGTTTTTAAAACCTCTTTTACCAAACTCTTATATGCATTTTCAGTCATTACAATTCCTGAATCTACCAAATCGCCTATTGCCAACGCCACACCTCCAAGCGACATAATGTTAAGTGAAATGCCAAAGAATTTAATAAATATAAATCCAATTAACACTGATAAGGGAATTGCAATAATTGCAACCATGGCACTTCTGATATGAAACATAAAGAGCATCACAACCAATGACACTATCATAATTTCTTCCCAAAGGGCTTCTTTCAGCGTGGCAACAGCTGCTTCGATCAAATCACTACGATCGTAAGCCAATTTGATTATTACACCAGGGGGTAATCCTTTTTCTACGCCACTTAATCTTTCTTTTACTCGGTCAATTACTTCTTTGGCGTTTTCGCCATAACGAATAACTACCACACCACCTACTACTTCACCTTCTCCATTTTCCTCTACAATGCCCAAGCGAATATCACTGCTCATTTGGATATTAGCCACATCTTTCAGTTTGATGGGAATGGATTTATAGGCACCAACAGAAATTTCTTCGATATCCTTTATATCCTTGATGTAGCCCAAACCCCGTAGCATATATCCCATGCGGTTCATTTCATAAATACTGCCCCCAACGTCACGGTTATTTTGTTTCAATGCATTTGCTACATTCATTACTGAAATACCATAGTAAATCAATTTGTGAGGACTGATGCTGACTTGATACTGTTTTTGAAAGCCTCCAAATGATGCTACTTCGCTTACTCCTTCCACATTCTGCAAAGCGAACTTCACATACCAGTCTTGCATTGCACGAAGTTCGCCCAAATCATAACCATCACCCTGAAGCGTATACCAAAACACATGACCAACGCCTGTTCCATCAGGACCAAGGGTTGGTGTTACACCTTGTGGCAATGCTTTTTGAGCAAAGTTCAATCGTTCCAGAACGCGGGTTCTTGCCCAATATATTTCATCTTCGTCATTAAAAATGACGAAGATGAAACTCATACCAAACATGGAAGCAGCACGAATGGCTTTTACATTAGGAATGCCCTGCAAATTGGAAACTAAAGGATAGGTAATCTGGTCTTCTATAATTTGCGGATTACGCCCCATCCATTCAGTGTAAACAATCACCTGATTTTCTGAAAGGTCGGGAATGGCATCAACAGGTGTATTCATAACTGAATATATGCCACCAATTATGATTATTAAGATACCAATCCAAACAAAGAAACGGTTATCTATTGACCATGAAATAATTTTTTCTATCATCTTAATTTAAGTATTTATTAAGTAGTTGCCATGAAACTTAAATGTTCAGATCTCAGTTTCATTTTTCAATGAAAAGAATAATATGGATTCTTTGATATACTTGAAACTTACTTTTATTTGTTAATAGTTAAAATTTATTCCTAACCCAAAGCCCATATCACTGTCATAATGGGTTCTAATTCGAGAATTACGGTTGAGAATATAGTCAAATCCTCCCATAAATTCTTTATCTGTATTTAGCATAAACATTGCCCGTATTCTTTTTGAAATGGGTATATCTTCTCTCTCTAATTGCAATCTAACATTACCATTTGTAAATACTTCTGTTTGAAATCGAATTAACATAGGAAGCGTATAGTTTATACCTATACTTAACAAGGATCTGTTATCTTTTGTATTTTTCTGACCAAGCAGATTCTCTTCCTGAAAGTTTCTTTCACCCATTTGATTTCTGTAACGCCAATCAAAACCTATAAAAGGCATTAACCACTGCATCCGTCCAATATATCTGCCAATATGCGTTTCTGTTTCATAACCCATTATACTTTTATAGCCCAATCGCCATTCGGTTCCTCATTATCATTCCATCACTTCCGTTTGTAGCAAAATCATTTTCTACCATAAAATGAAATTTGCGGTCGTCTGCAAACAGTTTGCGTTGAGCCAATTTTGGGTTTGGTATTAAGGGGTTAGCTGCCTGATTTTCGTAGGTAAATACCCTACCCATACCACTCATCATATGATACAGAATATGACAATGAAAAAACCAATCACCTTCCACATTTGCATTAAACTCTAAAGTGTCTGTTTCCATGGGCATAATATCCACAATGTTTTTTAGTGGTGCATAATCACCCTGTCCATTCAGCAAACGAAAATCGTGTCCGTGCAAGTGCATTGGATGTCGCATCATTGAGCCGTTGTATAAAATGATGCGAACATTTTCACCTTTTCTAATGAGGATTTTGTCTGCTTCGCTTACTACTTTATTATCCATACTCCAAACATAGCGGTTCATATTTCCTGTAAGTTCAAACTTCAATTCTTTTATAGGTGCATTTTTTGGAAGATTTGTATTATTTGGGGATTTCAACATTGCATAGTTTAGCGTTACAATATCCGCCAAGGCATTTGCATTATAGCGATTTGGGTCGTTGTCGCTTTGTTTGGGTTTGCTGTCACCAGTAATTTCTGGATACATTACCACGTTCATATCCATTTGGTTTAGGCTCATACTCATTCCCATATCATCTAACCTACCATTCATTTTCATCATACCGTTCATCATCTTCATTCCTTCAAAATATTTTAATCGTGGTTGTGGTGATTTCAGTTGTTTGATGCCGTTTCCAATGTATAATGATGCTGAGTTAGTACGATCTTCGGTAGTTGCCAAAAATTCAAAAGCTATATTTTCAGATGGAATAGTTACAACAATATCATAAGTTTCAGAAACTGCAATTATCAATCTATCCACTACTACAGGTTCTACATCGTTACCATCGTTGGCTACTACGGTGATTTTTCCACCTGCATAGGTAAGCCAAAAATATGAGGAAGCACCACCGTTTGAAATTCGTAAACGAATCTTATCACCTGCTTTTAACTCCTTTCCATCAATTGTGGTAAGGTCTGCACTAGGTTTTCCATTCATCAATATTTTTTCGTAATACACATCGCTTACATCCATTGCCAACATTCGCTTCCATTCGTTTTTAAGTTTGGTTTTAAAATGTCCTGCTTTTATGGCTTCTACATAACTCTGAACAGAATTTTTTTTCAATGCTGGGTAATCGTTGGCATTGTGCAACATTCTGTGAATATTCTCAGGTTTTATATTTGTCCATTCGCTTAATATTATTGGTAAGGTTGGTAAATCGTCAATGCCTTTTCTGAACGTTTTATCGTCTGATTTTTTGAGCATTACAAAGTTGCCATACATTCCTATTTGTTCTTGCAAACCCGAATGACTATGATACCAATGCGTTCCGTTTTGAATAATTGGAAAACGGTAAACATGAGTAGTGTTGGGTTTAATAGGCATTTGTGTAAGATTAGGAACGCCGTCTTCTTTGTTGGGTAAAAATAATCCGTGCCAATGCAAAGAGGTTTCTTCTTTTAACAAATTATGAACATGAATTTCTGCTGTGTCACCTTCAGTAAAAGTCAAAGTAGGCATAGGAATTTGTCCGTTTACGGCAATTGCTCGTTTTTCTTTTCCTGCAAAATTTACCAAAGTATCTTTTACATACAAATCGTATCGCACCACTTTTTGGGCGAATAAATTTGAAGTTGTCAATAGCAATAAAACTATTGGCAGCAGTTTTTTATAAACATTTTTTTGATTATCCATTTTAAGAATTTCATTTTATAATAAGTTTAAAATCATCCATCCACTCATTACAATCATCAAAGCATCTTCAATAATAGTAACAGTACTCATTGGTAAATTAAAAACAGCACCCAAACAAGCACATTGGATTTTCTTTTTGTTGAGTACAGATTGTAAAACACCAATAATGCTGACCGACATCACTATAAATGTTATAGCATTTGTTACAAGCGGATTGAAATTAATGAGGTAAGCAACGCTCAAACTCAATTCAACAAAAGCATAAATGTATGCCCAAACAGGAAAGCGTTTTGCCAACACATCATACATCACATAACTTTCTGAAAAACCTTTTAGGTTCAGCATTTTAAAAAAAGAAAATACTAAAAAGAAACCTGCCATAAAATGCTGCATCCACTGCATCGTATCAAAATGATGGTTTTGAAATTGTACTAACAGAGTTACGAAACTGATGTAGAAAAATATAAGTAAAATTGGTTTGTAGATTTCCAACCAACTTTTTGTTTGTTCGGCAATTTCATTATGATTGTTTGCTGAAATTTTATACTTGCTCTCCAATCCACCCAAAGCCATTTGCAATTTATCTAATGTAATGTGCTTGTCCATGGTAATCGTTGCTGAGTTCTCATCTTTTGAAACTTCAACTTTCACCACATTTTCTACCATCAATAACGATGATTTTACTTTTGCTTCGCAACTTGAACAAGTCATTCCTGTTACTTGATAGGTATGTACCATAATCTTGAATTTTAAATGTTAAAAACAGTAGTACAAAGTTCGTTAGTCTATTCTACATTTGTGTTGTGAAATTTTGGCTATCATTTGTAACATTTATATATCCTCAATCTGTCTTCGTTTTTTGTCTTTCAGTTGTTTGTAATGCGAAGGTGAAAAGCCCGTTATCTTTTTGAACTGATTGCTTAAATACGCCACACTGCTGTAATTCATCTGAAATGCTATTTCGCTCATAGTTAATTCATCATACAGTAACAACTCTTTGACCTTTTCAATTTTTTGATTGATAAAGTATTTTTCAATAGTTGTATCTTCTACTTCAGAAAACAAATTGCTTAATGCTGAATAGTCCTGCAAAAGTTGATCTGATAAATAGGAAGAAAGATTTGTATTGAGAGGACTGTTTTGATGATGTACCAAATCAATAATCAATATTTTGATTTTGTCAATGAGACGGCTTTTTTTATCGTCAATTAATTCAAAACCAAAACCTCTCAGGTGTTCAGCAATTTCGTTTTTCTGTGTTTCAGAAATTGCTGCTACTGTTTCCACTTCACCTAAGTCTACAGTAAGCAGTTGAAGTTTGAGTTTCTCCAACTCAGACTTAACGACCATTTTGCAACGGCTACACACCATATTTTTGATATACAGTTTCATTTATTTTATTGTTTCTACCACTTTGCCACAAGTAAGCATTTGGCTACCATAATATGGATTTTTAACTGCATTCTCTTTGCTCAACCAATTTGCACCTTTGCCATCGTTTGCCATTGGGCAAAATTGATAGTAAGTAGGCGTTTCGATTTTTGATACTTTGATAAGTGCATACATATTTTTGGAAAGTGCCATAAAATGGTTTCTTTGGTGTTCTGCATCTTTGGTATTAGAAATGTGCTCTGCATCAAAAGCCAAATCTTTTATTACTTTCATCCAAACAGCATGTTCTTCGATGGTTAATTTATCCATTTTTACAGCATTAATCGCCATTAATAATTCCTTTGCTTTTGTAGATGTAATATTACCATCTGTTTTTACCAAGGCATCTTTTATGGCAAAATAATTGTCAAAAACAGCTTTTAGCTGTAGAACATCCTGCTTTATTTCTATTGTTGTAGAATTGTCTTCTTTTGCTTCCGTTTTAGGTGTTGCTACTGTATGTGCTTTTCTTTCATACCTACAACATTCAGGTAATTTTACATATACATCATTTGGGGCAAGAAATTTTTCACTGTCATAACCACTCAATGCTATACGTTTTAAGATTTCGTCTTGATTGGTCTTTTTTGTATCATAAGTAATTGTAGCCATTTTGGTGTCTTTGTTCCAATCCACTTTGGCTACTTTCTTTTTATTACCTGCTTTTTCAATGGTAGTTTTACACATTCCACAGTTACCATATATTTTTACGCTTTCGGTTTTAGCATTTTTAATTTGAGCTTTACAAACTGTGAACCATAATAATACAGTTGCTGACAGCAATATTTTTACTAGTTTCATTTCTTTTTAGTTAAAATTTGGTAGATAATAATTTAGGAGGATCATGCTAATGCTTCTTTGCTTGGTAGTAAGAATAAGTACCAATGGCTGTGTTGATATAATCCACTTCTGAAATATCTTGGAAACCTGATGATTGAATAAACTCAGGCATTAAGCCTTTTACATTGTCATTGGTGGTTTTAAAGCCATCGAGAAGCTGCACAGTCAGAAAGGTAAAACGCATCCACTTGTTTTTTGCTTTTCCCCAGTCTCCAATGATGAGCGTACCATGAGGTTTTAAAACTCTGTGTAATTCTTTAAGGCAATTTGTTTTAGTAGAGGCATCTAATTGATGAAAAACCAAAGAACTGAAAACTTTGTCAAAAGAATTGTCTTCAAAAGGCAGGGTTTGTCCATCATATAAGAAAAGAGAAACATCCATATTATTCTTAGCCAGTTTGTATTCAGCAATTTTTTTTATTTTGGGGTCAATATCCACTCCCCGAGCAAAAGCTTGAGGACATCTTTGTTTTAAAAGGATTAAGTTTTGAGCTGTCCCAAAACCAAATTCCAGAATATTTTCATTTATCTGTGGGTTTAACCAATCCATCAACTTGTTCCTAAATTTCTTTTCAGGCATGGTTAGCTTGATGGTAAAATCGTAATAATCACTTAAAAAGTCATAACCCAAAGCAGGGATATATTTGTCCTGGCTCATTTTGATGTGTGGTTAAATAGTTTACAAAGAGGTAAAAAGATTGTGAAGTTTAAACTCCACAACCTTTGTTTATAAAACACTACATTCTTATGACAAGACCATTGGGTTTCTTGCCAACAGGAATGGATTTAGTAACAGCATGTGTATTCACATCCACCACCGAAACAGTATGAGCCATTTGATTGGTGATGTAAGCAGTAGCCCCATCTGATGTAAAAGCAATGGCATGAGCTCCCAAACCAGTACTCAGTGTTCCGTTGGGTATCCAGGTACCACTATTCCAACTGTAATAATGGATTTTACTGTTCATAGGGTCAGAAACCCACAACTCGTTTTTTACCTGATTGTGAGCAGCCATGCCAGGCATAAAACCCAAAGGAATGGTTTGGATTACTTTATTGATGGAAACATCTATCACAGAAATAGACTGCCCGTCTTCGTTGTCCACATACATTTTATTGTCTTTTCCTGTCCATGCTCCCACTGGATTATCTCCCACAGGAATAACAGCTATCACGGATTTGGATGCCACATCAATCACAGACACATTATCATCATCTCCATTGGCTACATAGGCTTTACTACCATCAAAAGAAAATGTTAATTCTGCGGGCATCTTTCCCACGGCAATGGTGCTGGTAAGAGAATAGTTTTCTGCGTTATAAACCAACACTTTTCCATCCATATCCATCTGAGGTATCCAAATCTCGCTGCCATCAGGAGAATAAATAGCATTGTGGTTCATGGAAGGAAGTTTGATGGTTTTAATAATCATCCCTTTTTGAGCATCTAAAACCAATAATTTACCTCCCATACCCATATTTGAATTGGCAGAATGTCCTTCAGACAAATCCATACCAGGTACACCTACTGCTAAATGATTCATGTGGCTGGAAATATGGTGTGGCCACATGGCCATATCGTTGTTGGGACCCATAATGGAAACGGTTGCACCAACCTCTCCAGTGGTTAAATTGATAATAGAAAGTGAGGCATCTTCTCCATTTACCACATAAGCGGCTGGATAGTCAATATTAACCGACATATCCATCTTCATTTCTTTCTTTTTACAAGAAGAAAGAAAGCTCAATATGGCTAAAAAACCAATACTTAGTTTAATCCTGTTCATAATTCCTATTTAATGGTTTCTACTGTTTTTCCGCAACTAAGCATTTGTGAACCATAATAGGGGTTTTTAACAGCCTTATCCTTGCTCAACCAATACGCACCTTTCCCTTGATTAGCCATAGGGCAGAACTGATAATAAACAGGAGTTTCATGCTTGGAAGCTTTCATTAAGGCATATACTGATTTAGATAAAGTCCTGAAGTGGTCTCTTTGGTGTCCCACATCCTTCGTTTCAGAGATATGTTCAACATCCTCTTTGAGGTCATTAAGTTCCTTCATCCAAACGGTATGCTGCTCGGAGGATAAATCAGACATTTTTACAGCATTGATAGTATTTAACAACGCACCAGCGTTCGTTGCTGCCAGAGAACCATCTCCTTTTATCAAAGCATCTTTTAAAGAAAAATAGCCATCAAACAATGATTGTAAAGGATTTTTTTCCTGAGTGTTTGCCACTACAGCCTTTTCTTCATTTTTGATATTCGTAGCTTTCACAGAAACTTGTTTCTGGCAACAATCAACAGAAGAATTGGCTACATGGGTTTCGCTGCAAACTTCAGTTTGAGCATTGCATGATATAACAGACAGCAATAATACAATTGCCATCAATTTTTTAGAAATTGATTTCATATACTTAAAAGGTCTAAATTCGTAGAATAAATAAAATAAATAATGGAGCAACCAACATCAGTTGCTGTAATGGACTACAACGCACTTCAAAAGTGTGTTCTTAAAGGGATAGGAAGGTTAATTTATCTTTGGGGGCAACCAAATAGAGTGGAAGCCTGTTGAAAGACATGCTTCTCTAAATATGAAATTATACTTCTGAAGAGGTAAATATACCTTTTCAACTTTTATTTCGTAAAATGAAGGAATAGAAGCATTAAAACAATAAGTAGGGCAGTTGCACTTGCTTTTGCAATCTTCATTTTCACTATGCCCAGAGGTATGTTTTTTCTTGCAACAATTCTGTTTTGCATGCTTCTCTTTTTGGGAGTGTTCTTTCTTGGGCTTGGTGGCGTTTTCTCCACAAGCATAACTATTGAGGGGATTCCAAAAAATTCCAAAAAACAAGAACAACAATATGTATTTTACTTTTCCCATTAAAAATCGTTACGCACAAATTTAGGAAATTATTTTATTCTGCAAAAGACTTTGTAAAGAAATAATCATTTGGATTCTCCTCTTTCAAGAAAGTTATAAAAGATACCCAATAATGGCTTCTCGTTAAATTTACTTAAAATATGAGTATTTATAAATATAAAATACACTCATTTACAAATATTTATAAAAACAATCTGTGTTTCACAGTTTCCAAGAAAAGCCTCGAATTCTAACGATTGTTCATTTCCAGCCAAATATCCATTAATTTAAACGGAAAAGGAAGAACTGTATAACCCCCATATCGAATAAAACTTACATTCAGCCAATCAAAATATTCTTTTTCATTAAATTTTCCTTCTATCTCAAGTATTTTATACATTTGAGTACCAACTTCTTGCTCCTGATTGTAATTATTTTTGCTCCCAACAAAATATTGCAACTTCTTTTCATCATACCAGATTCCACTGGCTGTATCGAATATCCCGCCTTTTTTTGTTCCTTCTATGTTTATATGACAATAAGATTTAAGAAAGTTTTTGAAGTCACTCTGTTTTAATTTTAGAGAACCATGTTCAGATTTTTCTGGTTTGCCCAATAAACTATCTAAATCTTCTTTGTAATGCTTTAACAATGATTTGTAAGAGATTTTAGTGTGTTCTTTGGCAACCTTGTTTTTTATGAAATTAATAAAACTCTCTATTTGCTCATATGAATATGTTTTGGTGGCTCCTTTAAATTGTGTAAATTGGTCCACAGGGTATTCTTCTTCTAATTTATTTATTCGCTCTAAAAATATTTCTTCTTCATAAAAAGCTCTTTCTTGCAAAGATTGTATTTCATAGATATTATTTTTATCAATGACAATCAATCCATTTTTATAACTACTCATTTCTTGAACTTTAAGGTTTGAAATTTCAGGAAATGGCTTAAGAATATTCATTCTTTTTTGGTTAATGCTTTTGAGGGTGTGTTTGTTGCCTGTTATTTGTAATATGATATTGCTATCAATATCGATTTTTTCTATTTTTAAATTATTACCATCAATGTAGAGGGCTATATTATAATTCTGATTTTCGTTCTTTTTTATAAAAACCTTGTTCTTTAATTGTATAAAAAATGGTAGTCTGTCTTTGATATTTTCTGGATTAATAACTATATCCTTCAAGTAAAGCTGATACAAGCAAATTTCATAATTTCTAGCCAAAGTCTTATTGCTAATTACATCACCACATAAGTATGTTTCTGGAGTATAACTTTCGTGATTAGAATTGTCTTTAGAAGAATATTTGAGTTTTTGTTCTTTTTCTTGGAGGCTATAATATTTTTGATTGATACAAAGTCCTTGAGATGCAGACATTTTTACATAAAAAGATTCTTTAAAAGTTGGATAAGGGTCTTTTACATAATCTCTCAAAATGCCATCTTCGTCAAAATCTGATTTGTTATAATCCATTAATAATAAATACACTCCTTTTTGACTAATCTCTTCAACGGCCTTTTTCAAATCTAATTTTACTTCAACTACATGATTATTTTTAAAACTACTGATAGATTTTATTTGATTATATACATCTTCAAGTTTCTTATAATTGGGATTTAGTCTGCCATCAACAATTGTAACATTAAAATTACTCAAGTCAACCCCTGTGCTTTTCGAAGATGTTTTAACGTTTTGCGTAATTTCAATATGTTTCAAGCTAATTTCAATGTTATAGTTATTTTTTATGAAGTCAATTAAGTTTTTTAAATAACTGTGCAACAACCCTATTCTTGTTTTTTCGTATTTTTCAGATTTCAAAGAATGATATGTTATTTTTGTTCTATAATTTTTATTTGTATCGTTAATCCAAATAGGAGCCTCTTCCCTGAGGGAACTGATTGATAATTTTGGGATTTGCCTGAAACCTTTCAATTTATCCTTTATACAGTGAGCGACATGAGGTATCTTTTTTTTGTAATATTCATTGTTCTCATATTCAGATTTTGTAATTTGTTTCATTCTGGTAGCTCTATCTGATACAAGAATTTCATATCTTGATTTTTCAAAGTAATTGTGTTTAAATCTGATTTCTAAAACATTTGCAAATGTTTTATGGATACTAGATAATAAATAAAAAATATTATGATTGATGCAATGAATGGATTTGGAGAATTCTGACGCAAGTAGGTTAAACCAACAATGTATTTTGTTTGGGTCTTCAAAATTTGAAAAAATTGTGTATTCTATCATTCGTCCATCATTTTGCAAGGGTTTAAAACCCAAATCATGAAGAACGTACAAAGATTCTGTAGGGTCATTATAATAAAACGGATGTTCTGAGCATATATTCTTTATCCAGATGAATTTCTTTGCATAATCTTTTTCACTTTCTAATTGCTTAGAGATATCATAAACAACAATCACTTTCTTACTCTTTAGATATTCAAAATTTATTTTTTGAATATCAATAATGATTGTAGTTGTTTTTCGGGTGCAACTTTTAGGGCTTGTCATATTCTTTTAAGTTCACTTTTTATATACTCAATTATTTGTTGGGCATTAGGAGTAATTTTATTGGGCTTATTTTTATGAATAATTCCGGGTACTACTATAATTTTTGCTTCCTTTAGAGTGCTAACCTTGTTCAGACTGATGTCTAACAAGTTATTTTGAAAACTGTCATTATAGTCTATTAAATTAATAACAATATATTTAGCATCACTGGAACCAAGTGTTTTTTCTATAAGATGTATCTTTTTTACAATCTTCTGAAGAAAAGTTTGTGCATTGAAATCCTCATCATAGAGCACATCAGTTTTATCAATTGCAAATTTGTCAATGGTGTGAGAGCTAAAGTTTTTGAAGTCTATATACAATGGCAAGTCACACACCTTAGCATCAAAAACTTCAAAAAGGTCTTGTGATGCCTCTTCTAAAAATATTTTATGATGCTCAAGAAGAGCCTTAATAGATTCTTCTCCAATGGCTCCATATAGAATAGCTTGCTCTATGTAGGGAGTGAAAATATATTTTTCATTGGGACTGTTTTTTAAAGCAAAACAATTTGTATCAAAATATTTTTTGATAACAGTATTTTTTGATATGAATTTATAGGCATGATTTCTATCTACAGGATAACAATTCTCTATTACAATTTGCTTTTTACTATAAACGGTGTAAGTTTTTTCATCCAAATGATATTTATTTTCATATAAATGACCATCTTTATAGAAACAGAAACTTTTATTAAAATATATTTTGTCTCCTTTGAATAAATTTTTATTAAACTCCACATCAATCACAGCTTCAAGATTTCTTTCTAAGGTAAAATGTCTGATTTTCTGCCAAATATTTATGATTTCTTTGGCTTTATCAGGATACAAATGATATTTGCCACTTTTTACTTTTTCTATCTCCTCAAGCAATTTTTGTATAATTGCCTTGCTATTTAAATTTTCACTGGATATTTGCTGTTTTTCTTCATCTTCTAAATAAAGGAAAAGGTCATCTATGTGTTCATGTAATTTTTCTTGGATTAAGGTTATAGTGGTAGCCAGCAAAGGTTTTCTTCTCTGAAAAACTTCTTTATGTTCATGATTCTTAAAAAAATCTAAAAATATTTTTACTACATCATCACCTAAAGTAACTTCCACAAGAGGAACAGATTCCCATCGTCTTTCTATTCTCCCCAAGGCTTGATAAAAAATAGCAAGATTGTTATACAAAGCATCGCTTAAACTTTGATAAACATGATTGAGAGTGTCATTATCGGATTTTTCTAACAAATACTTAAACCTACCTTTATTGAGGAGTTGTTTATCATATAACTTCCACAAATACCAAAAGTTTATTTTTTTGGTTTCAGTATTATTTTGCGTATCAAACCAGTAATAAGGTTTTTCTATTAAATGTATTCCTGTGAAATCTTTAGATACAGATTTAAATACCCCATCTGATAATTCTTCTACCTCATACCCTAAATTAATACCATTGCTGGCTGTTTGGTATTGAGTAATTAAAATAGCTTTATCCACATTGGGATCATTTATAATCTGATTAAAAAGAGTTTTATCCTCTTCTATTTTTTTTGCTTCTTCAGCATTTAACAAGATAATATTGATTTTTATGGTATTCCAAGAGATTTGATAACTTTTCAATCCGCCTGATAATATATTTAAAGATATCTTATTTTTAACTTTTTCATAAATAAAGTCTTCTATTTTACTACCTTCAAGCAATTTTTTAAAATGTTCAAAGGATGTTAAAAATACCAAATGATGTTTGTTTTTGCTTTTGGTGGCTATCCAATCCAAACAACCCAGAAGCTTAGACAATCGCTCTTTTCTATTCCCGTTATCATCTTCTTTAGCAACATCATCAAAAAATTTAAAGTCGGATAAATCATTCAATATATTCTTCCAAAAGTTTTCGTCATCTTGAATGATTGTATTAGGAGCAAATTCAACGGTAGTACCTCTAGTGATTTTCTTTTTATTCTTTATTCTTTTAACTAACTCTATATCTTCTTGGGTTGGTTCTATAAAATTGACTTGTTGTTTCAACCAATCTTGATTAAAAGATTTGACTACCCTATCAATGTCAAATGTTGCTGACAATGCAAATACAAGATTTTTATCAGACAAATCTTTAATAAACAATTCTGGAGAAGAATCTATTTCTATAAAATTTAAGTTTGCTTTTTGCGGATCCATAGAAGAATCCGAGTTTTCCATTTCAATTAAACTAAACCCTGTAGAATAATTGAAGTCAGTCAAGGGAGAGTTTGATGTTTTTGCTTGTTGGAGGAAAGTGATATTTTCTATATACCTTCTGTAGGCACTTTCTTCATAGTCATTTTTTATATCCCAAACTTCATGAATGATATATCCCACAACTTTAGGATACTTTTCCTCACCTTTCTTTAATATATTTAAAATTTCTTGCTTTTTTTGATAAATGAGTGAAAATAATTTGTTGGGATCTAAAGTTCCTTTGTCCTTTTTATAACTGATTTCCCAAGAGTTTTCTTGGATTTTCAAATAAAAGTTTCGATTTGGAATTGTTCTTTTAGTCTGAAAAACCACTAACTTTTGCTTGCCAACCTCATCAAAAGTAAAATCCTCCAATTCGTGCAAATGGATATTTTGCTTTTTATTGATGTTTAATATATCATTATAAACCCTTTGCAAGTCTTTTCTGATAGGTTCTGCACCATCTTGTTTCCACAAATTGTCTCCCAACTTTTTAAATCTTTCTAAAAATATTTTAATAAAAATAAGAGGATTATTGAGAGGCTCTTCTGTCGCTATTGCTTTTAAAATTTCATTTTCTAAAAAATCAAACTCATCAAGAAAAACAACATAGTTCTTTAAATAAGTTATTTTTCTGGTCTTTTTTCCATCAAAAAATCCATAACAAAATTTATGTATTGTTCCAAGCAACATATAAGTGCCTGAATCATTTTCAAATTGGATAAAAGGGAACAATTTCCATACATCTTCATTTTTTAGAAACTGCTCTAATTTTGTTTTGTTGTGTTTATTAAAGTGATAGAACTGCTTTTTTATAAGTTTTATCAATAATTCCATCTCCTTGTGGTAAAGGTTCTAGTTTGAACTTTGTGAAACCAATTTGAGAGTGTCAAATGTTGTTTTAAAATACTTCGAAATTTCTTGTCCAGATTTTCCCTTAAAAATATCTTCATAAGAAAAAAAATCTATCTGGTGTAAACTTATGATTATGTCCTGCAAACTGTTGCATTTAAGGAGATCTTCAAATACATCCAGATCCCTTTTCAAATAAAGATGTTTGATGCCATATTCTTCCAAATCTTTTTCCATCTGGGTAAGCAAAAAATGCCTGTTGGTTATGTAAACATATTTTCTTGAAAGAGGTACTTCTTTTATAGCCTCTATAACACCCATTGTTTTACCCAAACCTGTTCCACCTAGAACAGGTTTGAAACCTATCACTTCATCCAGAATAGGTTTTATATAATAGTTTTTGTAGTTCTCAGATTCTATATGCATAGCTTTAATATTTTTATTACTAAGAAGAAAAATTAGTCCGTAATATTTATAAGGGATAATTTTTTTTTTAAAACTAAGTAATAAAAAATTACTACGCATCAGGGAATCCCTGATTTTACATAGGTGTAATAAAATAATTTTTTAGGCATTTTTTTAAAAGAAAATGTTTGTTTTTAAGATATATTTGAAGGAAATAAGTGTTTTTATAATGTAATATTTAATAGAAAATACTATAAAAACATTAAAATTAGATGTTACACCATTTATTTGAT
>JALONN010000013.1 GCA_025454915.1 Raineya sp. | reverse complement strand
ATACAAAGAAACCTTAGAGGCTGTTGGTGAAAACAATCAATATATTTATACATCTGATAAAAGATTTGTTTTTATTATCAAAGATAAAAAAAGAGAAGGGAATTGGTGGGCAGAAAAAGAGAGAAAATATTGGTGGCTTTGTATTAAGTATGATGATAAGGAGGAAGAAGATTGTCAAATCATATATGAATTAACAAATGAAAAGTTAGGAACAATAATGAGAAGATATATAAGAATCAAATAGAAAAAATATGTATCATGGTTTTGGGTAGCTTAAAAACCATAGAAATAAAACAAGCAGGTACTTATAACATAAAAGATCTAGATGCCTTAGCATCTAAAACAAAAGGTTTTTCAAGTAAATTTGGAAAGATGATAGGCGATAAGATGGATGAAAAAGAAAAAAGGTTCAAGAAGGCATGAAAAAAAATCATAGAAGATATATGGACATTACTACTGGCAGAAAAAATAATGATAATTAAAATGCAAAAAATCTATCTACTTATTTTATATATCCATACTTCACTATGTCTCTCTCAAAAATATGAAAACATAGTTATTATCAGTGAAGAAAATAGTAAAAAAGCTGATATAGCAAAACTCATAACAATAGCTAAAAATGAAAAAGCAAGGGTTATTGGGTTAAACTTTAAGTTCAATGATAAGGGCTTATATGGTGACTCTTTATTAAAGAAAGCTATTAAGAGTTGTCCTAATTTGATTATACCTGTTTTAGATATAAATGATAAAAAGGATAGTATAATCCCCATAAATTATTCAGATGAATATTCAAATAATGCTAATTTTCGTAATTACTTTGTTGAAAAAAAAATAAACAGACATATTTTAACACTTTTGCAAGGCTTAATGATCCAGAAAAAACTTTTTGTGTATCATATATAGTTGAATTAGCTTTTCAATATGACTCATTACAAACTCGTAAATTTTTACGAAAAAATATTTCTGAATCAAAAGGCTATTCCGTGAAAATAAAATATTCAACTAATGAAAAAGGTTTTCACATAATCAGTAAAAAAGACATTTTTTCAGGCAATTATCCCAAAGATATATTTAAAGATAAAATTGTATTGATAGGTTATTTAGACCCCAAAGGTTCAACATTATATAAAACTGGCAACAAAAAGTATCCTAAAATGCATGGTGTCATCATTGATGCCAATATTATAAAGCAAATCTTAGAAGAGAAATAAAATAAACATATAATTCAAACCAAAGTTCCAAAAATCGGGGCTTTGATGTTTTTTCCACCCTTGTTGGTGTTTTAGCATAGCGACACCAACAAGGAATAGTTTGGTATCTTATTTTCGTTTGTGAAGAACACCAAAAAGACGAAAAATACCCAAAAAACTATCAAAAAGATTTGTGCATTTATACTTTGAACGATATGCAGAAGAAGATACTTTTGGTATAAAGGATGCTATTTATGTTTATCCTACAGAATATGAGATAAAGACTGTAGGGTATCCAACTACAGACTCAGGGTTTCTCAATACTGGTTATCCTGATAACCCTATTTGGCAAAAATATTAAAATAGATGAATATGAAAAGATATATGTTACTGATAAGTTTAATAGTGTTGTTTAGTTGTAATTCTAAACCAAATAATCTACAAGAAAAAGAAGAATTATTGACTGGAAAATGGGAAGCATCACCCGACGAATTAATTGTTGTGTCACCTCCTGAAATGCAAGAAAGTATCCCAAAAATGTTTAAAGATAGTATAAAAATACTATTCCATAAAGATAAAACTTTCCAATACTTATCTTTAAAGAGAAATTTTAAAGGTACATGGGAAATTATAGAAAATGAGAATGAGGATGATAGTTTAAAATTAATAGCTAAAGATACAATTATCAGAGGGGTTTATGTACACCAACGAGTAAAAGGACATTGGAATGAAACTTATTTTAAAATTGCTGCAAAAGAAAAGAATGGAAGGATATGGAATGAATTATTTAAAAAGATAGAAGAATAACTTAGAAATCTATGAAAAATATTATATTTATTAATCTTATGGTTGGCATTTTGCCAACTATTTTTTTTAAATTCCTCATGAATTGTTTAATTTTAAGACTCTCAATAAGTAAAATAGAGTCTTTTTTGCCCTTATTGGTGTTTTAGCATAGCGACACCAACAAGGAATAGTTTGGTATCTTATTTTCGTTTGTGAAGAGCATCAACGAAGGCGGAAAATAAATATTTATGAAAAATTATTGAATATAAAGAATAATAAAAAAGATGAGGTAGTATCAAACATAGGGGAAAAAAACTTTTATTTATGGAATGAGGTTGAAAAATACGCAATAGGTGATTGGTTTATGATTCTTCATAAAAAATAAACTATGAAAAAATTGTACAAGATTTTGATTTTACTATTTTTTTATTCTTGTGCTCAATCACAAAATAAAAAAGAAAAAGATTTTTTCTATAATTTTAGAGAAATTATAGAAAAACAAAACACAGATATAAAAATAGGAAACCCTATAGAAAATGAGAACTTACTGCATCTGCTTGACTATAAGAAAGGTAACTATGCTTTGAAGTATGGTTATAAATTCAATATAAAAAATATTAAATGTGTCATTTATTTTATAAGTTATCCAGCTCAAGTTCCTATAGAAGTATATATTGCAACATTTATTGAAAATAAAAAAATTGAAAATAAAAAAATTGAAGGTTTGATCCTAACAGAAAATACTAAATTGATATATGAAAGCAATGAGGTTCTGTTTATGGAAAAGCAAACAAATTTTCAATACATAATTGATAAAGAAGGGAAAATTAATTCCAATAAGAATATAGATACTCTACAAGAATTGTTTACGATTCTTCCAGATTCAGTAGTTTTCAACTTGTCTAAAAAAGAAAGACTCAATGTTCTTAAATGTAAAAAGCCAGATAATAGTGCTTGTAATCATTTTTGGACAAATATAGTAGATGAAAAAAATGGTTATTTGAATATAAAAGGAAGTTTTGAAGGTTCTTGGGAAATGACTTATTGGAAAAATAGTAAAAATGAAATCATGATAGGTGTGAATCACATAGGTTGTGGTCCTGCTTGTTATAATATATATACATATTTTTATCTTTACAAAGATAAAAGCTTAAGTTCTCACCTTTTGAAACTACCTATTTTAAAAGCATCAGATTTTTTTAATGAACCCACATTATCTAAAGTTCTTAAGGAAACCCAAAATATTAATATAGTTTTTAGGTTGCCTCAAAAAGGAACAACCATTATAGGCGAATTAGAGCCCCTTGTTTATAGTGAATTCATGAATCAATCTAAATACAATATGGTGGAGCTTCAATGGAATGGAGATAAAGGGTTTAAATCAATATTAAGGAAAAAATATTAAGTTTAAATCTTTCTAATTTTCGTTTGTGAAGAACACCAAAAAGACGAAAAATACCCAAAAAACTATCAAAAAAATTTGTGCATTTATACTTTGAACGATATGCAGAAGAAGATACTTTTGGTATAAAAGATGCTATTTATGTTTATCCTACAGAATATGGGATAAAGACTGTAGGGTATCCAACTACAGACTCAGGGTTTCTCAATACTGGTTATCCTGATAATCTTATTTGGAAAACGTATTAATCTTAATAACTGACCTTACGCAAGAATTATCCTAAAACCTCAAAATTCTAAAAATATGCTTGTTTCATCAAAAATAAAAAGTGCTTTAATTTGCATGAATTGAGGTTGTGCGTAATATCAGTTAATAATAAATTATATTAACCTTTCTATTATAAAATATCAATTAAAAGTGTATGAAAAATTTTGTATTTTTTCTAATTATATTTTGTTCTTGTGAAAGCTTTTCACAGAAAAATGACAAAAAAAAGTCAAAAGACTGTTATGATGCATCTATACAAACTATATCAGATGTATTAATGAGTGCTAAAAATATAGAAGACAGAAACCTAAAAGTTTATGAAAATTATAAAGGTAAACTCTCTGCTAAAGCAAAAGATTCTATTGATAAAATTATAAATCTATCAAACTCAATTAACGAATATATAAAAAGTGTAGAAGAAAAATTAGCTGATATAGCTGGGGTTGATGATAATGGAAAAATAATTAATATGTGTGAAGTTGAGAAAATAGAAAATTACATTATTGGAATAGAAAAAAATACAGGAGAAGGGTATATTTTACAAAAGAAAGTTAATCATTATGTTGTACAACTTAGAGATATTAGCGAAAATGGAAATAAAAGTAATGTAAAACTTGAACTACTTTGTCTAGATTATATGTCTATTTTTAAAGATGATTTAAAGAAAGATTATGTATATAGACAGTTTAAAGGAGCAAATGCTGTACAAGCTATGTCAGTACTAGCTAATTTAAGACTTCAAATAGCTTCTTATGAAAGTTATGCTATTCAACAAATGATAATAGAGACATTAAAATAATCTTCATACATAATGTTTCTTTCAGGTATTACCATTCAGGCTATTGTTATTATATTTTTATTATTTATTGTAATTGTGATTACAGTCTCAATACCTATATACTGGATGATAAAGAAATATACTCAGAACAAGTCAAAAACGTATATAATGAGTTTCCTGTTTGGTACAATTTTTATATTATTATTTCTGTATATTCATTATCAGGTTACAGGAAAAGGGATTTTAGAGTAATTTTTTATTTACCTATTTCCAAAAGATATAAAATGATTTTTAGCAAAAAAGGAGGCATTTGCCTCCTTTTTTTATGCATTACCTTTTTTGTAATCGGCAAGGAATTTTTCTAATCCAATATCAGTTAAAGGATGTTTTAATAGACCTGTAATTACATTTAAGGGACAAGTTACCACATCAGCACCAATTTCTGCACATTGTACAAGGTGCATTACGTGGCGAACAGATGCTGCCAAGATTTGTGTTTCAAAATCATAATTCTGATAAATCTGAACCATTTGCTCAATCAAAGCTAAACCGTCTGTTGAAACATCATCCAAACGACCTACAAAAGGAGAAACGTAAGTTGCCCCAGCTTTGGCTGCTAAAATAGCTTGTCCTGATGAAAAAACAAGTGTACAGTTTGTTTTAATACCTTTTTGTGAAAAATATTTGATAGCTTTTACACCATCTTTAATCATAGGAACTTTTACTACAATATTTTTATGCAAAGCAGCTAATTCTTCACCCTCTTTTACCATACCAGCAAAGTCAGTAGAAACCACTTCTGCACTTACATCTCCATCTACAATATTACAGATTTTCACATAGTGGTCTAAGATATTTTGTTTTCCTGTAACACCCTCTTTTGCCATCAGAGAGGGGTTGGTTGTAACGCCATCCAAAACACCTAAATCGTTTGCTTCTTGTATTTCGGCAAGATTCGCTGTATCAATAAAGAATTTCATAAAAAGGAAGAGTTGATAAATTATAATTTTTGTGCAAAACAAACGAAAAAAACTTACAAATACAAAATATCAAGATATTTGAAGTTTAGTTGTTTACTGCTACCATTTCCCAATGAGGTAAAATCTCTCTTTCTGTTTTGCTATGGTCTGCCAGATCAAGCATGCCATAGCCTTTATGGTTGTATGAGCCTAGCCCACAGTTGATTACAAAATTTTGTACTTTAGGATGAGCGTGTAGTGTAAATGGCAAAGTATAACCTCTAATTTCTAGTTTCTGATTATCTTCTTGAAGCGTATAAATGCGTGCAAATTTTTTATCATTATTCTTTATCTTTTCTAAGTAGGCTTGGTCTGGTATAAACTGAAATTTATAAAATTCGTCTATTTCAGCATCACTATACAGCCCACTTTCTTCTATACGAGAAAGAGTTGACTGATACAATAAATCTGAAAACAAATCGATAGAAGGAGATACGAAATGTTTTGCATAAAAACTATTTTTACTTGGATTTACAAGCACAATAGGAGATATACACAAAAATTGAGTTGCATTTGAGGGTTCTGGAAATACCTCTCGCTCTACATAATCTGGATTTAAGAGTAATTCCCCGATTTTTAACTCATTCTGCTGAAAAATAGATTCAATTAATTTTCTTAAAAAAATCGGACTCAATGTGGATACAACCCATGTTATTTTACTAGAAAAAAAATGCAGTCCTTTCTGACTAACCTGTGTTTGTCCTTTTAAGCCTGAAAAACTATACACATGGTTATACTCTGTACTAAAATTGGGGATAAGTTCATTAACCAAATCATAAAGAAGTTGCTGATGATGAAATGGCACCATAGCTCCTTTATTCTTCAGTGTAAATACAATTCTGACTCTCATTGGTGCGGTTTTTATATGTTATAGTTGCAACTCTATGTAAAATTAAATTGTTTTGAGTATTTCATAAAAATTGATAAAAATCCTATATTTGTTTTATTTGTGAATGTATGGAAGCTAAAACTATTATAGGAGCTACAGATATTATAGATTTGCCATCGCTAAAACTTAAAAAAATTAAATGCAAAATTGATACAGGAGCTGATACTTCAGCTATTCATGCTTATCAAATAGAAGAGGTAGAAAGAGCAGGAAGGAATTTGCTAATATTTAAAGTTTTAGACCCTGCACATCCGTTATATGCCAAGAAGAAATTTGTTTTCAGAAATTTCACTAAAACAATTATCAGAAACTCTTTTGGAGATGAAGAAGAGCGTTATGTTGTTAATATTCGGATTAAACTATTTGGGGCAAACTATAAAACAGAATTTACACTTGCAAATCGTATGGAAATGAAATACCCTATTCTGTTAGGAAAAAAATTCTTAGAAAATCAGTTTTTAGTAGATGTATCTCAAAAAAATATTTCATATCAACTCAAAAAAAGTCAAAAATCGCTAAAACTTAAACAAAAATGAAAATTGCAATACTATCCCGTAAGTCTAGTTTGTACTCTACACGCCGATTGGTAGAATCTGCAAAATTAAGAGGGCATCAGGTAGAAGTCATCAATCACTCTAAGTGTTATATGGTTATGGAACGGGAAAATCCAGCTGTATATATCGGAACAAGGCTTATCCAAGATGTTGATGCAATCATTCCTCGTATTGGAGCGTCTGTTACGTTTTATGGAAGTGCTGTAATCAGGCAGTTTGAAATGCAGAAAGTATTCACTACTGTAAGTTCATTGGCTCTGATTCGCTCAAGAGACAAACTCAGAAGCTTACAAATTATGACCAAAGCAGGGGTGGATATTCCTAAAACAGCTTTTGCAGACCATTCAAGTGACATTGACTATCTGATTCAACAGGTGGGAGGTCCTCCAGTAATTATTAAATTATTGGAAGGTACACAGGGGTTAGGAGTAGTACTTGCTGAAACTCAAAATGCTGCCAAATCAGTTTTAGAAGCATTTTATGGCTTACAAGCTAATATTTTGGTTCAGGAATATATTAAAGAAGCAGGTGGTGCAGATGTACGGGCGTTTGTTGTAGATGGGAAAGTGGTTGCATCTATGAAACGACAAAGTAAAAAAGGTGATTTCAGATCAAATTTGCATAGAGGAGGAGAAGGTAAAGCCATTGAGCTAAGTGAGCAAGAAATAGAAATGGCTGAAAAAGCTGCCAAAGCCATGAGCTTGCCAATTTGTGGTGTAGATATGCTTCAATCGCAAAGAGGACCACTGATTATTGAAGTAAACTCTTCACCAGGGCTTGAAGGGATAGAAGGAGCTACCAAAGTAGATATTGCAGGAAAGATTATAGAATATGTAGAAAGAAATTATCAGAAAAGCCATGAAGATAAAAAAGATAAAATAGGACTCTAAAACTAAGTAAAGAGTATGAAGCACAAAGTATCAAGAACTTTTGTCTGGATTTTCTAAAAAATTAGATAACTATTGGCGAAAAATTGAAACATTTTTTGCCAAAATGGATTTTATTTAATAAGATTGCTTTATTAACACAACATTACTACACTTTACTGTTATCATTGTATAAAATTCCCTTTAACCGATAGTTTTTATGTCAGAAAACAAAGAATTTGCAGAATTACACGCCGAAGGTAAAGTTTACAAATTACCAATTATTAGAGGTTCAGAAGACGAAAAAGCCATTGATATTGGTAAACTTCGTGATGAATCTGGTTTTATTACCCTCGATAGTGGTTATAAAAATACAGGTGCTACCAAAAGTGCAATTACTTTCTTAGATGGAGAAGAAGGTATATTGAGATACAGAGGCTATCCTATTGAGCAACTTGCAGAACACTCTACGTTTCTAGAAGTTGCATTTTTATTGATTTACGGGTATTTACCTAAAAAAGAAGAATTAAGTAAATTTACTGACGAAATCAGAACGCATACAATGGTTAACGAAGATATGCGTAAAATCTTTGACGGATTCCCTGTAAATGCCCATCCAATGGGAGTTCTTTCTGCTTTAGTAACTTCTCTTTCAGCGTTTTATCCTAAAGCGGTAGGAATGGATATTAAAGATAGAGAATATCTAGACCTTACAATTATTCGTATTATTGCTAAGTTGCCAACAATTGCTACTTGGTCTTATAAAAACTCTCAAGGACACCCACTCAATTACCCTAAAAACAGCCTTGACTACTGCTCAAACTTTTTACACATGATGTTCAGTTTGCCAGTAGAAAATTATGAAGTAAACCCTGTAGTGGCAAAAGCCTTAGATAAATTATTGATTTTACATGCTGACCACGAACAAAACTGCTCTGCTTCAACAGTACGTTTGGTAGGTTCTTCGCATGCTGGTTTATATTCTTCTATTGCAGCAGGTATTGATGCTCTTTGGGGACCTCTACATGGTGGAGCAAACCAAGAAGTAATAGAAATGCTTCAAGAAATTCATGCAGAAGGAGGTAATGTGAAATCTTTTGTTGAAAAAGCAAAAGATAAAAACAGTGGTTTCCGTTTGATGGGCTTTGGACACAGAGTTTACAAAAACTTCGACCCTCGTGCAAAAATCATTAAAAAAGCAGCAGATGATGTACTCAAGTCGTTGAATGTAAAAGATCCTCTTTTAGATATAGCGATGGAACTTGAGCATGCAGCTCTAAACGACCAATATTTTGTAGATAGAAAATTATATCCAAACGTAGATTTTTATTCTGGTATCATTTATAAAGCTTTGGGTATCCCTATCAATATGTTTACAGTAATGTTTGCATTAGGACGTTTACCAGGCTGGATAGCTCAATGGTTAGAAATGAGACAAAATGGAGAGCCTATTGGCAGACCTCGCCAGGTTTATGTAGGCGAAAAAGTAAGAGATTACGTTCCAGTAGAGAAAAGATAAAAAAATAAAAAAGCAGCCACTAAAAGGCTGCTTTTTGTTTTACATTTTAAAAGACTGTTAAAATAAACTATTTATTTGTTTTTTAGATAGAACATTATAAATTTGGCAAACTTTAGAAATAAAACGTTTATTAATCTAAATGAATAAAATCTTATCTTTGATGGTGGCTTTTGGAATGGCTACTGTCAGTTTTGCTCAGCAACTCACACCATCGAATGGTGAAACTAAACATGAAAAAAAATCTGTCTATTATCTTAAAAATGCTACCATTTGGGTAGATTACCAAACCAAACAAGAAAACGCAAATCTTCTTGTTCGTGATGGTGTGGTAGAAGGAGTAAACGTTCCTGCCCCCAAAGAAGCTACAGTTATAGATTTACAGGGAAAACATATTTATCCTTCATTTATTGATATATATTCTGACTATGGGATGCCTGAGGTAAAACCAGCAGGGTTCTCACCATCTCCTCAATATGAAACTACTAAAAAAGGAGCTTATTACTGGAATCAGACTGTACAAGCAGAAGTAAAAGCAGCTGATATATTCAAAGCTGATGATAAAAAAGCAGAAGAGTTACGTAAACTGGGTTTTGGTGCTGTCCTTACACACCAACAAGATGGTATTATCAGAGGCTCAGGAACACTTGTAAGCTTACATAATGACAAAGAAAATAGTCTGATACTCAAAAGTGTAGCTTCTGGTCACTTGGCTTTACGTAATGGAAGCTCTCGCCAAGAGTTCCCTAGCTCTTTGATGGGTCGAATAGCTCTGATTCGTCAGGTTTATTTAGATGCTGACTGGTATGCCCAGTATAAAGGTACAGACAAAGAAATTAACCTATCTCTGGAAGCATTTAACCAAATGAAAGGTTTACCTCAAATTTTTGAGGCAAATGGACGTCTTAATATTTTAAGAGCTGATAAAATTGGAGATGAATTTGGAAGACAGTATATTTTTAAAGGTAGCGGAGATGAATATCAACGTTTAGATGAAATCAAAGCAACAAAAGGCTCTCTTATTATTCCTCTCAATTTCCCTGATGCTTTTGATGTAGAAGACCCCTTGGATGCTGTGATGGTAAGCCTTTCAGAAATGAAACACTGGGAATTGGCACCTTACAATGCTAAAATGCTTGCGGAGGCAGGTGTGAATTTTGCTTTCACTTCTTCAGATTTAAAAAGTCGTTCTTCATTTTTGGCTGCTTTGCGTAAAGCAACAGAAGTAGGTTTGGATAGAAAAATAGCTTTAAAAGCTTTAACCTTCACACCTGCTCAACTACTCGGTGTTGAGAATCAACTGGGAAGTATTAAAAAAGGTATGATAGCCAATTTTATTATTACATCAAAAGATCTTTTTGAAAAAGATGCAATGCTGTATGAGAATTGGGTACAGGGGAATAGATATATTCTATCTGACTGGGGACTCTCTGACATAAGAGGTATCTATAAATTACAAGTGGGTAATCAGGGTTTTGAGTTGTTTATTGAAGGTGATATGGCAAGCCCTAGCTATAATATCAAAACAGCTACAGATACCAATAAAATAGCTGCTAAGGCACAAAGAAACAAAGATTTAATTAGCTTATCTTTCAATCCTGAAAAAAACAAACCAGCTAATCAAATTCGTTTAAGTGGCTGGATACAGGGAAATACATTGCAAGGAGATGGACAACTGCCTGATGGCTCTCCTGTAAAGTGGCAAGCTAATTTCTCTGCAAATGCTCCCGAAAAGAAAAATCCAGAACCTAAAAAAGATGAAAAGAAAGATGAAATAGGAAAAGTAGTTTATCCTTTTGTTGCTCATGGATTTGAACAAAAAGCTCGTCAGGAGGTAATATTAATTAAAAATGCCACAGTTTGGACAAACGAACAAGATGGTGTATTACAAAATACAGATGTTCTTTTGAAAGACGGTAAGATTTCAAAAATTGGTAAAAACCTTTCAGAAAATGGTGCAAAAGTAATAGACGGAACGGGTAAACACTTGACGGCGGGTATTATAGATGAACACTCACACATTGCATTGAGTGCTGTAAATGAAGGCTCTCAGTCTGTAACAGCTGAGGTTCGTATGTATGATGCTGTCAATTCAGAAGATATTAATATTTACAGAAACCTTTCTGGTGGTGTGGTGGCAGCTCAACTTCTGCACGGTTCTGCAAACTCTATTGGGGGGCAATCTGCTCTTGTAAAACTGAAATGGGGTGAATCGCCTGAAGCTATGCGTATTACTTGGGCTGACGGTTTTATTAAATTTGCACTAGGTGAAAACGTAAAACAAGCCAATTGGGGTGATTACTACACACTCCGTTTCCCACAAACACGTATGGGTGTGGAGCAGGTAATGGTAGATGCTTTCACAAGAGCTAAAGAATACGAAAAAGCAATGCAAGAAGCTGGAAAGGATAAAAAGAATCCTAAAATTTTTAGAAGAGATTTAGAATTGGATGCTTTAGTAGAGATTTTGAATAAGAAACGTTTTATTACTTGTCACTCTTATGTACAGTCTGAAATCAATATGTTGATGAAAGTAGCAGATAAATTTAATTTTAAAGTTAATACTTTCACTCACATCTTAGAAGGTTATAAAGTAGCTGATAAAATGGCTCAGCATGGTGCGGCAGGTTCTACATTTGCAGACTGGTGGGGATATAAAAACGAGGTAAAAGAAGCGATACCATTCAATGCTGCTCTGATGAGCAGAGTAGGAGTAGTAGTGGCTATCAACTCTGATGACGCAGAAATGAGCAGAAGATTAAACCATGAAGCAGCTAAAGCAGTAAAATATGGAGGTATTTCAGAAGAGGAAGCTCTAAAAATGATTACTTTGAATCCTGCTAAAATGCTTCACTTAGATAGTAAAATGGGAAGTATTAAAACAGGTAAAGATGCAGATGTAGTATTATGGTCTGATAATCCACTTTCTGTATATGCAAAAGCTGAAAAAACAATTGTGGAAGGTACAATCTATTTTGATATTGAAAAAGATGCTCAGGCAAGAGAATACATCAAAAAAGAGAGAGCAAGATTAACACAAAAAATGATTGGAGCAAAATCTGGAGGAGCTGGCACTCAACGCCCTCAGCCTCGCAAACAGCATATCTGGCATTGTGAAGACTTACACGAAGAAGAAGAATAGAAAAAAGAAAGCCGTCGGAAGACGGCTTTTTTATTCATCAATTATATAGAAAATTAATTACCTAAGTTTTTCTAGCATCTCATTTGTCAATGGCTCAGATGTTACACTGTAACCATTTACCAAAATTCCTTTTAGATTGTACTTTTCAGAAGAAATAGCATAAATAATACTCTCTTCAGAGGGATTTGTATCTCCATCAAAACGAAAGAATTTGTCAATATGGAATTCATCATGAAAAATCTTATATTGACCATCTCTACACTCAATACAGTTTTGTTTGAGATTGAAATCTTCTTCATAACCATCCTTACGAAGACCATTGATAGCTTCTACTAAATTGCTGTAATTTTCCATATTAAGTTGTTAATATTTAATTTTTTATACAATATTTCATATTATAAATGATTTAAAACGCCCATTTCACCACGTTGTAATCTCTTTTGTGTTTCAAGCATTTGTTCTTGTGTTGTCATTACAAAGGGACCTCCGTATACAATAGGCTCATGATGAGGAGTTCCAGATACAAATAAGAAATTTGCAGCTATGTTTTTTGTATTTATCTGTACTTTTTTGCCTTCTTTTTCAAAAGTTATCATAGATGTTGCTGAAATTTCTCTATCTGCAATCCCTATTTCTCCTGACATTAAATAAACAAAAGCCATTTCTTGAGCATCAAATTCTATTGAACTATTTGGCTGTAATGTAATATCTAATATAGTTGTTTTAGTAACTAATTCAATAGGTGATTTCAAATTTTCGAATTCACCTTGTATTACTCTTACAAAAATTTGTTCGTTTTTAAATTCAGGAACATCTTTAGAAAAAGCATGGAAAGCTTTTGGCTCTACCAAGCGATCTTTATCTGCATGATTGATCCAAATCTGAAAACCATGACAATCTACCCCATTTACGCTGGGTACTTCATCGTGTTTTACACCACTTCCTGCCTGTGTAACATGAATGCCACCTGGTTCAATAATACTTTTATCACCAAGACTATCTCTGTTTAAGAATGAACCTTGGCTATCAGGCATCATGTATGTCATCACAGATACACCAGCATGTGGGTGTGGTCCGAAAATAGGTCTATCCATGTGAAATTCTGTGAACACTAAAAACGGTTCAAAATCAAACTCAGCATGAAACATATCTACTGAACGAAGACCGATAGCACTTTGCTTAAAATGCTGATTTTTTATTTTTTTAATTTGCTTTTGCATAATCATACCTTTTTAGAATAAAAATTCTTATTATTTACTGAGTGAGCCATTTATTAAACCATTTAGTAATCTGTGGCATGGCAATGAAAATCATAAATGGAACTAAAATGATAGACATTACAAATGTTCGTAGTAAGATATGGAGCTGACCAAGCCAATCACCTAATAAAATTGAAATAAGTGAAATGGTCGGATAAATCACGAGCCATACTAAAACTGCCATTTTCCACTTTTTGGGTTGTTTCATATTCTTTTAAATTTTGACAATACAAAGCTATGAGTATCAAAAAGATTATGAAAGGGTAGAATATCGGTTTGTGTAGTCAAAAAGTCGGAAAGATGTTAAAGACTATGACGATAGGTGATAGGTGAAGTACCTGACAAATTTTTGAAAAATTTGCCAAAAGTAGAAGCATCTGAAAAATTGAGTAAATCAGCGATTTGTGTAATTTGTAAATCAGGATTAGCTAATAAAACTTTTGATTCAAGTAACAAAAGCTCATCAATCCAGTCGCCTGCTGTTTTTCCAGTTTCTTGTTTAATAGTCTCCGTTAAATGTTTGGGAGTTACAAATAAGCTATCAGCGTAGTATTTTACCTTTCTCTCTTTTCTAAAATGCTCGTTTAGAAGGATTTTAAAATCATGAGTGAGTTGTTGCCCTCTGGTTTGTTGAAAGTTTTTTGTGAAATGAATACCATTAAATATTTTCTGATATTCAAAAAGAAGAATATTGATGTAACTGGTAATAATTTCATTTTTATAAGGATGAAGAGAATTGATATTGTTTTTAAGGCTTTCAAAAATTGAAAACATTGTATTTATTTCAATCTCTCTAAAATGATTTACATGTTTCGTATTGACTTCAAAAAAATCAAATTGTTCAAGATGGTATGGGTTTGAAAAATGTTTGATTAATAGGTCTTTAGTGAAAAAAATAGTAATAGTTTCAAAGTCATCAGATACATTTTGCCACTGTTTGATTACAAGTGGCGACATTGTAATAACACTATTCTGTTTTACTTCATAATTTTCAAGATTGGCAGATAGATTTGCCTGCCCTGAGGTACAAATAGCCAAACCGAAATAATTACTTCGATAAGGTTTATGAAGAAGGGTTTTTAAAGTGTCTAACTTTTTTTCTGTGAAGAAAAAATCTAAATTTCCTATTCCATGATTTATCTCTTCAATATGATATATAGGAATTTGGCTCATTCAAAATGATTTGCATTATTTTAAGCTAAAAAGGTTTTAATTTTTATAGATTTTATATCTTTAAACGGTGATAATACACAAATATATGCTTATAATTTATTAATAAAAATAGAGGTAAATGTTTATATAACTCATTTTTAATAGGGAATTATTAACTTTTAAAAATTAAAAAACTTTAATTTTATATCTAAATAATTGAATTTTACTGAAACGGAAGATTTTTAAGCTATTATTGCAGAATTTGAGCAAATTTAAGTTTAAATAGCTGTCTGAACTTTTCATTCAAGTAGTTGTTTGTTTTTCAATATTAAGATATATGTATAGATTTTTTATTATTTTGTCACTCTTCATTACTTATAGTTCTTTTTCACAAAAAGTGATGATAGAGATAAACTTACCACAAGTACCCATTGCTTATAAAGAGTATTCAAAAGAAAATGCCTTAAAAGAAATCAAAACGATTCTATATTCAAAGATTTATCAAGCATCAGAAACACAAGGTAGGCGAAATGAAATGGAACTCCTTGAACCCAATAATACAGTAACTCCTGACTACATTTGGCAAATTATGTTATTTGATACCTCCATATACAATCGCCCATCACTTGGTTTTAAATACAGAACTTACGAATCAATATCAAAAAAAATCCCTGAATATGAATTTGGCTCTGTTCCCAACCCTAATAATTCAAAAAAACTTGATTTCATGTACACGATGCTTGTTGGTTCTTTAGTTAGAATACCTTTATCCAATCCAAAGTGTAAAAATATTGATAGAATAGATACTTTGGATAGATTTGGAGAAATTGTCCTGATTGTCAAGAGTAAGTTAAAAAAATCTGAATACCGAAATCAGGTCAAAAAGTTGTTATTTAATGGACTATCCATGACTCAACAATTATTTAATAGAAATAAAAAATATATAAATTTCTATGTTTTAGATGAATATGAAAATTTACCAAAAATAATCTCAGAAAAACCAATAATCATTAATTATGAATTAACAGAAAATAAAGGTGTACTATCTTTAATAGCTAAACCAAAGTCTTCAGACATAAAAACAACCGGAGATTTGATAATGTCACAGTCCATTGATTCAGATGAATATCTAAAACAGTCTTTTACAAGGGAAGAATTATTAAATTACCCATCTCAAATTTTTGCAAAAATCCAAATAGTTATAATTAGCATTATGGCTTTAAATGGTTTAACACCTTATTAATAATCTCAAATATTTATGATGAAGCCTTTATTTATTTTATTTCATGTATTTTTATTGTTTTCTCAAGCATATTCTCAAAGCACTAAAGAAATCATCAAAAAAACTCTAGAAGTTCATTTGGGTAAAAATGATTCTTGGAAAAGTATTAAATCTATACAAAAAAAAGGAATTATTATAGATAGTAATATTAATGACACTACCTTCTTTACAGATATAAAAACTGCAAATCACAAATCATGGTTAGAAAGTAAAATCAAACAAAGAACTACTATTATAGGTTGTAATGGCTCAAGACTTTGGTATGATATTTCTCCAAAAGAAAGCAGAACTCAACTTCATAGAATGAAAAAAAATGTTGAAGATATGGAAAAAGGTGTTTATCCTCATGATGCAAATATTTCCTTGTTATATGATATTTATGAAAAAAATAAAGATATTAAACAAGAAAGCAATCAAAAAATAAAAAACGAAGAATGTTTTGTTTTACGATTAGACCGAGGTAACCTTACCACATATTTTTATATTTCTACTCAGAGTTATCAAATAGTGGCTGTTAAACTTTTAAAAGATAATTTTATGCTTCTAATGAGTCACTATGAGGAATACAAAAAAATAAATGGTATTTTATTTGATATAAAAACTCTTACAGAATATAATGGGGGCAAAATGTACACCACAGTACAAAATATTCAAATCAATCCAACTATATCAGAAGATATTTTTGAGTCACCACAAAAATAAAATCCCTTTCTTCATGTACCAGTTACTTTACTAAAGTAGAACCTAATAAAAAAGTTTATAAGTATATTTTTTAACGAATTAAAAAATCATTAACTTTTAACTCAAAACTACACGCCTATAATTTTTTTAATAAAATAGTTGCTACTATTTTTACACAACCTATTCGTAAGTGTTCAATTATTTTCAAACCTTTAAACTCCTAATTTTATAACAAAGAAACTTAGTTTCAAAGAAATGGAAAATTTGCAAGGGGGTATTTATATATGCCAATTTATGTGGTCTTATACAGACTCAAATGGAGTTTTACATCATGAAGTTTGCAGTGTTGTAAGGAGATGGTATCTCATCCGATTTTAATTATGGTTATATAAATTGCTAATTTTTTTTCACCTGTACATAACTAAAAAAAATTACAGGTTTTCAATTATCTAATATTTCTATGAAAGTTTTCTCCATGATACTTTGCTTTTTTGTGTTTTTTTCTTCTTTTGCTCAAGATAATAAAGCCAAAGAAATTATTGAAAAGTACAAAACTACAATTGGAAAAGAAAGATGGACTAAAACCATCATTTATAAACAAATATTACCCACTACTTCCAGAAGTATTGATGCAAGTATTTTATTTAATGGAGTATTAGGGAATGCAACATTTTCTATAGAAGAAGACAGTACACTCCATTTTCGGAGAAAAAGAAGTAAATTTGAACATGCTTGTTGGGAACTAATTTTGAAGCAAAAAGACACCATCCAAAGTCATGTTTTTTTATCAGGTGGAAGCCCAAGTTTTTTAATACCAGATGTACTAATTGCCAATGATACTACCACTTGGTACTACAAAGGAGAAGATACAAAAGAAAAGCAAAAAGTGTATGCTGTTGCAACATACGTAGATAATCTTGTTTACACTTTATTTTTCAACAGAGAAAACTATTATTTGGTAGCATATACTTCTGATGTACAAAAAAAGAATTCATCTGTTGTAATAGACGATAAACCAAGAAATCTTTCACTGAAAAAAAATGTTCTCAATCAATCTACATATGGCTTTTTCAGTGATTATAGAAAAGTAGGCAACTTACTTTTTCCTTTTAAGGTGGTAGAGACTATTGGTACAAACAAGCCTCATACCACTATTTTTAAAGAAATTAAAGTATCCCAAGATTCATTAAAAGAGATATTTTATATTCCCCAGCACCTTATAGATCTGAGAAAAGCAAAATATTCATCAAAAGAATAAGTTTTAAGCAATATTATGTTTTTAGTTAAGTTTATTACAGGCAGATATACTGCCTTATTTTTATTGTTGTGTATTCTTTCTATACTTATGCATATTTTATTATGAGTAATTTTTCAATATAATATACTATTTATAACTTTTTCAAATACTCTTCTTTCAATGCCTTTAACTCTTTGAAAATTGCTTTGCGTTGTTCTATGAGGTTATTGAGCAGACTAGGTTTCTTATAAAAAAGCCTTACAGATTGCCAATTGATTTTAAATTTCTCCCAAATTGCTATATACCACAACACAAAGTAGCCTAGTAAGGGTAATAATCCTAAGGTAGCCAAAGCCCATTCAATACTCTGACTTAAATACCAAACCAGATAAAAACTGATACCATAGGCAACAGGAAATACAAATATCCCACTGATCATCATCAAAGGAGCTTTAAATGTAATATCTGAACTAATCATACGAGCTATTTTAGAAGGCAAAATATAAGGAATATAGTTTCCTATAAGACCAGCTACATAGAAAGGAAAACCCAAAATCAGTAAGAGAATACTGCCAATAAAATAACCTAAAATAGACTTTTTATGAGAACGTTGAAAGATTTCATCACTCAAACCCAATACTGAAAGATTTTCTAAATAATTATCTGTTTGGATGCGTAAATTCTTAAAGTATTGACTGTTTTTCTGCTCAAAGTATTTGACACCTTTTACAATTTCCTTTACTACAACAAATTCATCATATTTTTTTTCAGGTAAATCGAACTCTTCAAAGAGTGTATTTTTATAAATTTTTTCAATATTAGAAATTAAAATGTCTTGTTCTTCATTTTCTGTAACAATAATCAGTTTAGAGATTTCATCTTCAATCTCTTTTGTAAGAGTTTCTACTGCTTCAAAATTTTCGGAGTTATAAATATGCTGATATTTAGATAATAAAATGGGTTCTCCAATATTGACTAAAACTTCACTTCTGAACTTATCAGCATCAGAGTAATTAATGCCAATAGGAATGATTTTTAGACCTAATGTAAACTTATTTTCATATTCAGCACCTAAAGCAATACGGGCTGTTCCTGTTTTAATTTCTCTCAAACGTCTTTCTATAATGCTTGTTCCTTCAGGAAAAATAAGCAGAGTCCCTTTTTGAGCCAAAAAATCATAGCATTTCTGAAAACTCATTTTGTTTAATTCTGCTTGTGAAATGGGCTTATCCGATTTATCAGTTTTTCTGTAAATGGGAATCATATTGAAAAACTTAAAAATGGGACGAGTAAACCGATTGAATACTGAGCCATTGGAAAGAAAATGAACCTTCTTTTTGCTTAAAGCTGCAAGAATAATAGGATCCATAAATGTATTGGGGTGATTTGCCACATAAATAATAGGCTCTTCTATGTTGAGTAAATACTTTTGATGAACTTGTAGTCGTTTAAAAAAGACTTTTAAGGCAATTTGTACAATAGGTCGAAGGATAAAGTAGAGCATAAGAAGTAAATTAATGCAAATATGTTACATCATTTTAAATAAAATATTATGCAACAAAAGAGAAAATATTGTTGATAAATGTGGTTTTATTTCAAAAATATAAATAATATTTTGAAGATAGATTTTTTCAATAATACAAAACATCTATGAATATTACATAGTTATTGTGAGCATAAATATTTTCACATAATTTTACCAAGTTTATTTGACACTATAATCGTACCTTCTATGATTTTTTCATTAAAAAAGATACTAACAACATGGATGTTACATATTTGTTGTTTAGTTGTTTTTGCAGACCCTTACCAAGATGCTTGGCAAGCCATCAGGGAAAATAATTTGCCAGCAGCTAAAGAGTTGCTAATCAGAGCTATGCAAAATCCGCAAACTCGTGTAGATGCCTGCATGACCCTTATCCTCATTGAAAACAATGAAAGTGATATGGGCAACTCGTTTAAGTACTTCTATGATTTATACCAGTCAGGTATAGATTTAAACCCTTACCTCTATGCTAAATGGTTTGATCCCAGTGTTTTGGGAGAATATGGAAAGAAAAACGCAAATAATTTAAAATTACTTAACAATTTATTGAAAGATCCCAAAACTCACCCATCTATTATTACAAGTTTACAATATATGTTGGGAATACACTGGATGTACAGCAATAAACTCGACAAATCATTGGAAGAATGGAAAAAAATCTATTCTGTCAATCAATGGCAATTTGTAGGACCATTTGATAATGTGTCTGGTAGTGGTTTTGATAAACCTTATTTGCCTATTAGCTCCCCTGAGTCCAGCAAAGAATTTATATCATCTAATGGAGCTAAAATATACTGGTTTACACCCAAATATTCAGATAATGATGGATGGGTTACAACAAGCCATTACATTCCACAATCTACGGCTGTTGTATATGCTCAATCGTTTGTTTATGTTCCTGAAGATACAGATGCAATTGTAAATGCAGGGGCTGTTGGTTCATTGAAAGTATGGGTAAATGATGCACTGTTCATAACAGAAGAGGAAGAACGAAAAACAGAACTGGATATTTATAAGGCTCCTTGTAAGTTGAAGAAAGGCTATAATAGAATTTTAGTACAATTAGGATATGTGGGACAAGAGTATTCAAACTTTATTGTAAGGCTTACAGACAGACAATTACAACCTATACAAGGAATAACCTATAGTAATCAATTACAGCCATATACCAGCAATAAATCTGAAGAAAAAATTGCTCAAATCCCTCATTTTGCAGAAGAATTCTTCAAAAAGAAAATAGAGGAACAACCTGAAAACCCTATTAACTATTTGCTGTTGTCACAAGCTTATCGTCGTACCAAAAAAATAACAGAGGCTCGTTCTGTTATGCAAAAAATATTTCAAAAAGACCCTAATAATCTGCTTATCAGAACAGAATACTTATTAATCCTTTCAGAAACTAGAAACCGTACAGAGTTTTTAAAAGAGTTGAACGATTATAAAGAAAAATATCCTGATTCTTATTTAACAATGTTTTTAAATTTTGAGCAATTATTAGAAGAAGAAAAAAATGTAGAAGCTGAAGAAAAATTAGATAAAATCATTGATAAATATGGAGAAAGAGAAGAATTGGCAGAAAGAAAAATGAAGCTCTTGGCTTTGCTCAAAAAAGAACGAGAATTTGTAAGCTTAGTTTACACCTATTACAAAAAATATCCAGACAATTCCTTATTTAACTATTATTATTTTCTTATTCAGCAACAGGTAAATAAAGATAGAAGAGAAAATATAAAAATATATGAGAATTTCTTGAAAAACAATTACCATTATAGAATGATTATGGACTTGGTTGCTTTGTATCTACAACAGAGTATGCCTCAGAAAGCTATAAAAATGCTTGAAAAAATGGAAAAACATATGCCTCAGCAGCCTGAATTTACTGAAAGGCTTGGAGACTACTATTATGGTATTAAAGATTATCCGAAAGCACTCGAATATATAAATAAAAGTATAGCACAATCCCCTTATAGTTCAAGAAATTGGCTTGATTATGCTCTTATCAAGCAAATGCAAAACCAAAAAAATGAAGCCTTGGATGCTTACAAAAAAGCATTGTATTTCAATCCTAATGACTATAAAACAAGAGAGAAAATAAGAAATCTAGAAAATAAAACAGATTTAGGAACTGTATTCCCTAAGGAAGATTACTATGCAATTGTTAAAAATGGAACAGTAAAACCTGAATACAAAGACTATGATTGGTATTATATCTTTGATGAAAAAAATAAAATTATTTACCCAGAAGGAGGTTCACAAACCTATACAACCCTTATTGTAAGAGTTTTAAATCAGAAAGGAGTAGATTATTGGCATCAAACTAATCTTGGATACAATGAATACTCTGAAAGAATTGTGGTTGAAAAAGCAGAGCTGATTAAGAAAAATAATTCTAAAATTAATGCAGAAACCAATGATGGTCAGGTAGTTTTCCCAAATCTAGAAATAGGAGATGTTATTCTGATAAAGTATAAAACAGAAACTTACTTTAGAGGGCGTTTTGCAAAAGATTTTTGGGATACTTATAGCTTTTCATCCTCTGTTCCATCAGAACAAACAAGGTATTCTTTATTGATTCCCAAAGAAAAAAAGTTTGAGTATAAAGTTTTTAATAGTGATTTGAAACCACAAATTAAAGAAGTAGATGAGTTTAACTTGTATGTTTGGGAAGATAAAGATGTAAAAGCTGTTAAGTCTGAAAAGTATGGACAATTGATGCAGAATTCTGAGAAAGTGTTGCAAATATCTACACTTAATAGCTGGCAAGACTTAGCGTTATGGTATGCTGATATTTCTGCATATCAGGCAAAACCAGATTTTGAAGTAGAGCAGGCATTTACAACAATTTTCCCTAATGGTGTAGAGAAACTGACAAAATTAGATAGGGCTAAACTTATTTACGAATATATTTCCAAAAATATTCAATACAGTTCACTTCCATTCAGACAAAGTGCTTATGTGCCTCAAAAAGCATCTAAAACACTTTCAACAAAATTAGGAGATTGTAAAGACGTTTCTACTCTTTTTGCTGCTTTAGCAAGAAAAGCTGATATTCCTGTAAATTTACAATTAGTGACTACAAGAGATAATACAGAAAGTGCTTTACCTCTGCCAGCTCTGATGTTTAACCATTGTATCGTAAAAGCCAGTATTGATGGAAAAACATATTATTTGGAATTAACAGACCCCTATTTGCCTTTTGGAGCATTGCCTTGGAGTGTAGACAGGTCTTCTATCCTGAATATACCATTTCCTGCAACCAGCGATAATCAAACAGAGAATAAATTAGAAACATTGGTTACTACTCCAAATAAAAATATTATACATCGTATAAGAACTGTTAAAATAGAGAATAATAATCTGACTTGTGACGTAAAAAGCCTCAAGACAGGCTCTATTGGAGCAAGAATGAGAAGTGATTTTATCAATGAAAATGAAGAAAAAAGGAAAGAAGAAATTACAAAAAGTATTTCAAGCGATTACAAAAACCCTGTTTCATTAATTGGTTTGGAGTTTGAAAATATAGAAAAAATAACAGATACACTGAAATATAGCTATAAATATGTTGTAAAAAATGAAATTGCTGAAATTGGTGCTTTAAAAGTACTTAAAGTGCCATATTCTGCTAGACATGGACGTATAGACATATTTACAGAAGAAACCAGAAAGTCTCCTATTGATTACAGTTATTATGAAGATGTAGATACTTATATCGAAGATATTACGATTCAAGTACCTCAAGGAACAAGTCTTGTAGATATTCCTAAAGATGTAACAATCAATGCAGATTTTATGAAGTTTGAATTGAAATTTACAAAAATAAATCCTCAAACCCTAAGAGTTTATAGAAAAATGACAAGCGATAGGTTTGTGATTATTTCAACAAAAGATTACACTAAGTTTAAAAACATCCTTACTGAAATTAACAATGTTGAAAATAAGTATATTACTTATAAATAAAAAAAGAGCCTTATTGAAGGCTCTTTTTTATTTCATCTACTTAAAAAACTTTTCTATATCTTAGATAAAAAATAAAAATTAACTTTATAAATTCATCATACTATTTATATAGGCTTCTACAATAGAAGATTTTTTTTTATTTATTGTTGTAAAGAAAAAAATACAAATAGCCTGACTTTGGATATATATTTGCTAAGGTTTCTTAAAACGACAACTATGGAAATTTATATCGCAAAACCCTGTTCTGAGAAACTAGAAAATATGATTCCTGATAAGGAAGGTTATTTTTGCCAGCATTGTGCCAAAAAGGTAATAGACTTTACCCAAAAAACAGATTCAGAAATCCAGACGTATATGGAGGAGGCTGAAAGCCCTGTTTGTGGAATGTTTTTAAAGACACAACTCAACAGACCTCTCAAAACGTCTTGGCAAGAAAAAACGCTGGAAAAGTATTTTGCAGTTCGTTTACAAAAGAAAAAAAGTCTTTGGAATGGTGTATATGCAATGGGTTTGTATGCCTTATTGCTCTTAAGTGGTTGTAAAACAGATATAACAGCCCAAAATGTAGAAAAAACTAAACAAGAACAGGTTTTGAATAAAGATACTACTAATTGTGTAAAAGATACAGTCAATTCGGCATTGATGGATTTTGGTGAAATGCCTCCAGATGCTCAATACCCAACAGGTATAAATGGCTTTAGAAAAACAATACAAAATTTATTATGGGCAAAAATTCCTGAAAAAGACAGAGTGAATGAAAATACCATAGTTCAGTTTGTGGTAAATAAAGAAGGAAAAATAGAGACTATTGTGTTCTTAAAAAATCCTCCTACAGAATATATTCAAGAAATTATCAAAGATATTTTATACAATAAAGTAGAAAAGTTTAGCCCAGCGTTAAATCATAAAGGTGAGCCTGTAAAAACAAGAAAATCAATACCTATTAAAATCTGATGTATTTAAAAAATATTCGTGTCATAGAATTGGCTTCGGTACTGGCTGCCCCGAGTGTGGGACAGTTTTTAGCTGAATTGGGTGCTGAGGTTATCAAAATAGAGAACCCACTTACAAAAGGAGATGTAACACGTAGCTGGAAACTCGCTTCCGAAAATCCAGAAACAACGGTTTCTGCTTATTTTTCGTCTGTAAACTGGGGAAAAACATCTGTTTGCCTGAACATTCAGGAGAAAGTAGATTTAGAACGCCTCTACAAAATGATAGAACAGGCGGATATTGTGCTGGCAAGCTATAAACCCCAAGATGCCGAAAAACTGGGAGTAGATTATGAAACATTGTCTAAAATAAACTCACAACTTATTTATGGGCATATTACAGGTTATGGCAACGATTTTGGAAAAGTAGGCTACGATGCTATTATCCAAGCCGAAGCAGGTTTTATGTTTATGAATGGCGAACCCGATAGCCCGCCCACCAAAATGCCTGTAGCTCTTGTGGATGTACTGGCTGGGCATCAGCTCAAAGAAGGTATTTTACTTGCATTGCTTGGGCGTATGCAAACAGGTGAGGGGGCATACATTGAGGTTTCGCTGTTCGATTCGGCTGTTTCGGCTCTTGTCAATCAGGCGACCAACTGGCTGAATGCTGGGCATACGCCTGTTCGTATGGGTAGCGAACACCCCAATATTGTGCCTTACGGAAGTATTTTTACTACCAAAGATGAAAAACTCATTACACTGGCAGTAGGCACAGATAAACACTTTGCCATACTCTGTGATTTACTTGATATCTCAGAACTCGCTGATTTGGAAAAGTTTGCTACCAATGCACAAAGAGTAAAAAATAGAAAAGAGCTGTTACCAATTCTTAAAGAAAAAATAGCCCTTTGGGATAAAAACTCCCTTCTTGAACGTTTGGAAAACCTAAAAATACCAGCAGGAGGGATTAATACCATGCCAGAAGTCTTTGAAATGCCTTTTACTAGAGAATTAATGTTTAAAACCCAAAATTTAAAAGGTATCAGACAATGGATTGGGAAAATTAATGGAAAACGAGGAATAGAGCCTAAAGAGCCTCCAACTTTGGAGATTTAACGGTTTCGGGTTTTGCGTTGGTGGGCTTTTGAAACCGTAAACTGTCTGCCAGCACCAACGTTTATTAATTGCTCAAAAGTTTTTATTCGCCCTGTCCGCCCACTAACGCAAAACCCGTGTTAGGCGTTGTTGTTTCTTGTCTCAAGTTCAACGTTCAGGTCATTTAATTTCTCAACGTAACCCTTTCTTGTTTTCAAAGGAAGTTCTGTCAAATCTAAGTCGCTGTAATATTCAATAACCTTTTTAAGTTCATTGTCAGACAAGTCTTTTGGAGTCTTTTTATATAAAAGTGAATTATCAAAAGGTTCATCAGTCAGTTTACTGTTTTCAATTGTCCTTGATAGCTTTTTGTTCGGGACGTTGTCAAGGTCTGCAAGTATAAATTTGTTTTTAGGCAAAGTTGTCTGTCCAATAATTTTTAAATAGTCGTCTATAACCGTCTTGTCTATGTATATTTTACCTGAACCAGCCCAATGTCTGTCGGTTCCATTTTTTTTAACTCCAGAAATCCAATACTCGTCACCGTTTTCAATGTCAAAGTGATTGCTAATTATTCCCTGTTCTTTTTTAAGAACTTTGCCGTCAAAATATACTGTCTGTCCGGATTTGGAAAAATGTCCGTAGCCAATCCAAGCAGGTCCGGAATGTCCTTGTTTTAATTCAACGTATAGAATTTCTGTCCTCATACAATTACGCCTAACGGTTTGGGTATTGCCGAAACCTTGTTATATGCCGTTTTTCTCATTTTCATAATAGGTCAATTATTTTGTCGGCTTCTCGTAACCCACTCAAATATGCTCCGTGTACTGTCCCACGATACTCTCTATTGGTGTGTTCACCTGCAAAAAACACTCTGCTGTTTACGGATTTTGCAAGTGTATCAAAGTCTGCTGTTGTCGTACCGTTGGTTGCATAAGAATAAGCACCATATGAATTTATATTTTGCCCCCATTTAGTCCGTAACAAATTTGTTGGGTTAGGAATACTGTTGCCGTAGATACTTTTTAAGTGTAGCATTATTTCATTAACAATGTCATTGTCGCTCATACTTTCGGTTGTTGTAGCGTAGTCACCAAAGGCAAAAGTCATTAATGCATTTGCTGGTGTAAATTTTTTCACATTTAGAAAGTAATTGAACTTTCCCTTAGTGTCAGGAGTATAACCAATGTACTGTAAATTGGTATCCCAAAAGGCAGTGTTCCACACAAGTAAAAATTTGTTCACGTTGCCCATATTGGTTTTAGTGATGGCAGAGATTTTGTCTGCTGGCAAGGCAGGTGCAAAAGTAATTGCGTTGTTTTTTAATACGCCCAAAGGAACTGAAACTATAACATAATCGGCTTCAATGTTACTTCCATTAGCAGTAATGTTAACTTTTGTATTTGAGTAATCAATGCCTGTAACTCTTGTGTTAAGTCTTATGTCTAACCCTTGTGCCAAAAAGTCTGTAATCTTATCGTAGCCATTTGTAATGATAACGTCTTCTCCATTATATTCTTCGTCATCATCAAAGAATTTTGATGAAAGTTTTGAAATATCTCCACCTGTATTAAACTCTAAAAAAGCAGAAAGCATATATTTCCAAAGTCTGTTATTGGCTTGTGTTGGGTAAAGTGAGTTGAATACCGATTGAAAACTTTGTGTCTGTGTTCCTGCATTTCGAACTGCGTTTAAAGCACTTTCAAATTGGTTTTCAGCATTCGTTAAAACTGTGTCAGAATAGGCTGTCCCATTTGTATCAAAAACTTCAACGCTGTCGTCAGAAGTCAAAAATGTATTTGCCCCAGATTGAGAAACCAAATTAGTTATTGGATTTCCATTTGGTCCGTGTATCCAACTTGCACCTTCGTCAAAAGCCACGCCTAAACTTCTGTCCGTTCTCATTCGTCCGCCTACTTTTTCTTGTGCTTCTAAAACAATAACAGTAAAACCCTTTTCTTTTAATTTTTTGGCAGCAGCAAGTCCTGAAATTCCGCCACCAATTACTACAACTGTTTTACCGTTTGGATTTATGTTTTCATCATCTTTACCACAACTTGCTAAAAGTGTCGGTGTCAAAAAGAGTAATGGCAACCCTGTTAATGTGTCTTTTATGAATTTTCTTCTTTGCATATTCTGTGTGATTTTTGAAATTGACTAATGTTTACGGTGTCGTCCTAAAATGGCATATAACGGTTTGGGTATTGCCGAAGGGCGGGACTTTTAGCACAAAACTTGATTTGAAAAACTAATGTTTGTTTAACCACCAAACCGCTTTTGGAACACGAAACTCCGCCTTTTGGGTAGGTGCTGTTAGGTGCTGGCGTTCTGTCTTTCATTGTTCTGTTATAAACTATTTACGTTACTTTGGCTTTTTCTAGTTAAGTCGATTCAATCTTGTCACAGAATTAGTGCTTGGGAAAACTGGCTTTGGGTTTCAATTTCGCTTATTCAATTTCTTCTTATGACAATGAGTAAATAAAAATGAGCCATTTTGAAGTTTTCTTAATCTTAAGCCTATTCGTTTATAAAATTTGTAATAGAATGGGTAATAATCTTTTTTATTACAACCAGAAGAAATTCTTAAATAGAAATCACAATGGTTATACTTTATAATTGTGGCACAATAAAGTATTTCACGACCATCCACGGGTGGCATCCTATGTACTTCGTCAATTGAATTTTTAATCAAAAGTTTAATAAATTCTTGCACTAGATATTCGTTTAAACTATACTTAGCACAAAATAAACCGAATGAACTTGTATCTAAATTTATTTGAAGAGTATCAAAAGCTCTTTGAGAAAGTCCTTTCCCTCGGTTACCGTAAAAATCTTTCTCGACATAATATCGAATAAACTCTAAATAAATTGCTTTATTCATAGTATCCAGTCTGACGCTTTTTAGACTATGAACATTCTCTATTAAAGGAGAAAATATTTCAAATAATGAATCAATTTTATTGAAATCTGATAAATTTATAGAAGAAGGAGAATTATTCTGTCCATTTGAAATATTAGTCAATATCGAAGTTAAAAAAAAGAGGATATATTTTAAAGACAATTGTTTAATTGAAGTTAAATTATTCAAATGCTTGAATAATGATTTTCTCTTGTCTTTTAATAAATAACAAGTCATAAGTTAAAATTGGTTTTATGAGCATGATTTTTAACTATCATAAAAAAATAAGTTATTAAATGTACCGATTCATTTTGTGTTGGTCATTCATAAAAATAGTCTACATTTTCTGTTAAATTGTCTGCCTATTGTTGGTTGTTATGTGGTTCATTTCGCTTGCAGCTAACACCTAAATATACGATATTCGTTTATTTTTTCTTTACTAACATTCGTTAGTCTAATTTTACTTTTCTTGCTAAGTGCTTGGAAATAAGTAAATAAATATTTATTTTTAGATAAATAAAAATGGATAAACGAATGTTTGATAAAAATATACTATTAAAAACTTTTCAAGAAAAACTTACTATTCAACGTTATGCTTCCAATACGCAAAAAACATATTTGCAGTGTTTGCAAAAGTTTTTAACTGCTTTTGAAAAATATGATTTAGAAACTGTAAAGGAAAAAAATATTGAAAACTATATTCGTTATTTACTTGAAAAAGAAAATATTAGTACTTCATATCAAAAACAAATGCTTGGAACTATAGGGAAATTCTTTGAGTTAATATACCAAAAAAAACTATTTCTTTCAGCATTATATCCCAAAAGAAAGGAGAAAAAATTACCTAAATGTATCAGTCAAACTGAAGTAAAAAAAATGATAGAAGTTACTAATAACTTAAAGCATTTGTGTATTTTGCAATTATTGTATGGTGCAGGGCTTAGACTTTCAGAGGTGTTAAATCTAAAAATCACAGATATAGATTCCACCAAAATGCTCATTCATATCTTGCAAGGGAAAGGAAAAAAAGACCGTACAGTAATGCTTTCTGAAAAACTATTACAAGACTTACGAAAATATTTTAAGGCTTATCAGCCAAAAAAATATCTTTTTGAGGGGCAATGTAAGGAACAGTATTCAGCTAAAAGTGTTCAACAAGTTGTAAAAAATATTGCTATTGTTGCAGGAATCAAGCGAGATGTTACACCTCATATTTTGAGGCATAGTTTCGCTACACATCTCATAGAAAATGGCACAGATATTCGTTTTGTACAAGAACTTTTGGGGCATAATTCTATCAAAACCACTCAAATCTACACACATCTAACAGATGTAACAAAATCAAAGATTAAAAGCCCTTTAGATAGTTTATAAACAAGTGTGTTTAAATCAACTCCAAATTTACTCTATTCCAAAACCTAGTTTTGAGCTTTGGAATCATATATTCTTGTTTTTATATACATATTATCCAATGAAATATTTTCAAAAAACATCTTTATAATGCTATGAAATTTACAATTTGTTTATTCCTTATTATTCAGTAGTTCTTTTAATTCTTGATCACTAAATTCTTTTAAGCTTAAAGTTAGTTTTTGCTCTTTAGCAATCGTCAAATCAGAGGAGTAAGCAAATACTTTTTCATTTTTTAAACTATATGCAATTAATCTTACTTTGTAACCAATAGGTAATCTTTCAAACTTTGATAATTTTTTAGGATGATAACTAGTGGAAGTTACACTGTTGATGTCTTTAAAGACTAAATAAATCTGTGCATTTTGTATGCTGTCTTGTGGATTAAAACTTATCAGTAAATCTGTATTCTCTTCTATATCTAAAAATCTATCACAATTTATCCAACCTAAGTTGGCAAGACCAATTTCATCATAAACTTTTCTATTGGCTTTATCATTTTTTTGCTTTTTTACGATGATTTCTCTTTCTTCTTGGGTTGTTGTAGTATCACCACTATCCATATAGTCCAATAGGGCTTTCATTTCTGATTTTTCCTTTTTCTTTTCTCTTACCACACTATCTTTTGTATATATCGGTTTTTGGGTAAACTTGAAGGTTTCTGGAGCTTTTTGCCAATTCATTTGACCTATTTCATTTCTTTGACCATAAAAAAGTGTCATTTCCTGATTTGATAATTTTGGAAACTGAACCTTAAGCGTTTTACCCTGTTTTAATTTTAATTGTTCTCCATTTGAAGTCATACCAATAAAATATGCACCACCAGAAACAAGCAATTTTCCGTCTGAAACAGTTTGAGCATTTGTTCGCAATAACTGCCCTTGATTTGTGAGTTCTTTTAATTCAACATCTATGGTTTGTCCTAAAGGTTTACCACTTTCTGTAATAAGGTCGTTGGGATTGATGGAAATTTTAGTTCCTTTTTTTCCTGTCACAATACTTGGTTTTTGGGCAGAAACTTGAGTTATCTGTGAAGGTTCTTCATATTTTTTTAAAACATCATTCAGCTTAGCAATATCAGCTTTGTTTTTTGCAGAATCATCTTGAGTATGGTTCTCTTGTGTTGGGTTACAACTGACAATTCCTAAATAAAGGAAAAATAGCAATATTTTTGTCATAATAGATTGTTAATTAAAATAATACATAATTATAGCCAAAACGACTTCAACGTGCTTGTATTAATATCTGTTTAGAAAATGTTTATTATTTTTTACTAAAATAATGTTCAATATAAAATTTATTTGTCAAATATTTTTCCTGCCATTTTGGGTTTTGCTTATCAAGTAAAATGCCTTCTGCAAATCCGATAGCATAAAAACTAACACGTTTCTCAATTTCCAACTTTGATGTAGTCATTGATTTTAATTCAGAGATATAAAACTTGTTTTTCAAATCCTTAAAATTTGTAAAATCTTTCAATTGTGTTATCTCTGGTGTTGGTATATAATTATCTAAAGCCTTGATGAACTTATATTCAGTATGTCTGGCAAGTCCTTCTTGCCATATTTGAAAGGAAAAATACCGATAATCAGAAGGTTTTAGTAAATCTTTAAATCTTGCTCTTTGTTTTAAATAGTTTTTAAAATCTTTGTTAAAACTTTTCTTTTCTATGTTGGTAACTGCTTTGAACAATGCAGAAGTATATTGGTTGAATTGCTCAATAATCTTAGAATTATCATAAGGGAATGAGTAATTTAACTGCCACATTCCAGTTTCATCACCACCTGATAAATCTAATTTGTTTACTTCATCATAATAGTTTTTTGAGGTAAATTGATATTGATGAAAATGCTCATGTAATAAGGTAATAACCCAATCCGTTGAATTTTTATTTGTATTTTCAGGTGTTCCAACAACAATACAATTCACACCATTCACAGCTGGGAAGGTTGCTAGGAACTTGTTAGAAAACTGTCTTTTTCTGTATAAAACTTTGGAATTTAGTATCTTATCGTTCTCTGACAGTTTAAACTCATCTGATGGATAAGGATGGTTAATCAAAAACTCAACGCTGTCTGTAACCAATAACACTACAAAAGGAACATCATTGATACCTTTCCAAATTTTGTCTCCAACCTGTTGAGAAATATTGATAGCTTCTCTAATTCTTATTTTATCCTCATATCTCATTTGAGGAGCATTTTGTCCATAACAAAAAGGTATGAACCCTAAAACTACAATCGAAAAAATAATTAAAACTTTCATTTTATTAGAGTTTAATTTTCAATATTTATTTTTAGAATATAAATCTTTTTAATACTTTAATTTAAAAACCTTGCTTTAAGCTCAGGGGTAGGAATCATACATTCTGTTCTTTTCCCAAACCATTTATAACGATTTTTAGCTATCAGGTTGTAAACCCCATCTCTGATGAAAGCAGGAAAAATCCAAAAGAATTGTAGAATTTTCCAAGCTCCACCTAAATAAGAGGCTACTTTGAGAGCTGCTGATGAACGCAGATAAACCTGTTCTCCATCTATTAATACAAAAGAATTAAAGATATTGGTAGGCAGATTGAACTTTTGGAGTAGGTTTTGCCCTATTTCTGATTGCAATGATGCAAAACGTAGTATGTTTTTTTTGTCATTTTTAATAAGAAACTGTACAGAGCTATTACAAAGGTTACAAACTCCATCAAATAATATGATAGGATTATTCATGTTTAATTTTGTTTTATCAAAAAATATAATAATATTTTGGTTTATAAGAAAGACAATTTTTTATGACAATAAGTTGTATTAATTTTTTTATAATAATCATGGAATTATGAATGTACTTATATTATACAGAAAGAAATTAAAAGAATTAGCTTTAGAAGAATATATTTTAATTAGAATCATAGAACTTGCAATAGCAATAGATTTTATCGTTTTGGTATTCAACAAATTTGCTGCTTCTCCACAAGCAGTTATCTTAAATTTTATTTTTTTGATTTGCCTACTACTCATATATTATATTGCATTATTTAAACATCAATTAAAAGTCGCATTTGTAGGATTCATTGTATCAATTATCTTATTGCTAACTTTTGCATGGTTTTTTAACCATGGAATAATGGGGGATGCATCATTTTTTTTTATAAGCATGACCATAGCTTTTAGCATAATCCTAAAAATCAAGAATAAAATATTAATTCCAATAGGAGTTTTATTGTTTTTTGGTGGATTGATAACACTAGAATGGTATCAACCAACATGGGTTATTTTTTATGATAATGAATTGAATCATAAAATAAATATGATATTTTCAACATCAGTTAATATTTTTCTTGTTTATCATATTGTAAATATACTCAAAAAAGAATATGAAGTAAATCGTAAAAGTTTAGAAAAGATTAGTGATGATTTGAGTGAGAAAAATAAAATTTTAGAGGCAAATGAACTAAAACTACACTCTCAGAATGAAAACTTACAACAACTCAATCAGACTAAAAATAGGCTTTTCTCTTTGATTTCTCACGATTTACGAAGCCCTTTGGCTGGAATACAAGGGCTAATAGAACTTGCCTATAAAGGAGATTTCTCAGTAGAACAAATCAAAGATTTATTACCCGAAATGCATCAAAGTCTTTCATATACAGTTTCGTTATTAGATAATCTTTTATTTTGGTCTAAAAGTCAGCTATATTCTTATGAGCCAGAAGTTAAAAAATTAGATATAGCAGAAACTATTCGCAAATACTTCTTGCCAAACTTGCAAATTATGGCAAAAGATAAACAAATTAAAATTAACTTAAAATTTCAAATTCATCATGCTTTGGGCTTAATGGATTATAATATTCTTGAAATAGTAACACGAAATATTTGTTCCAATGCGATTAAATTTAGTCCTTCTCACTCTGAAATAGATATTATTTTAGAAGACTATGAGAATTTTGTAAACCTTAAATTTACAGACCAAGGTGTAGGGATGAACCCTCATCATATAGATAAGATTTATAAAGGAGTCCTGTTTACAACCAAAGGTACAAGCAATGAAAAAGGAGTAGGAATTGGTCTGAATCTTTGTCTGGAGCTACTACAAAAGTGTAATAGTACCTTAGAGATAGAAAGTGAACTAACAAAAGGTACAACTGTTATTATAAAGATACCCAAAGCCATACTAGGACAATAAAAAAACATTCACTTGATTCTAAATTTTCTATTCTTAGAATAATTCGCTAAACTTGCGGAAAAATAAACTATAGAAGAAAAAAACAATATGAAAGTAGCCTTAATTACAGGTATCACAGGACAAGATGGAGCTTATCTTACCAAATTACTTTTAGACAAAGGTTATCAGGTTCATGGTATCAAGCGTAGAACTTCTTTGCTTAATACAGATAGAATTGATGATATTTACCAAGACCCACACGAACAGAATGTACGTTTGAAACTTCATTACGGAGACTTGTCAGACTCTACCAATATCATCAGAATTATCCAAGAAGTACAGCCTGATGAAATCTATAATTTGGGAGCGATGTCACATGTTCGTGTTAGTTTTGATGAACCTGAATACTCTGCTGATGTAGACGGTATAGGCACTTTGCGTATTTTGGAGGCTATTCGTATTTTAGGACTTACCAATAAAACAAAAATATATCAGGCTTCCACATCCGAACTATATGGTTTGGTACAGGAAGTCCCACAGTCAGAAAAAACACCTTTTTATCCACGCTCTCCTTATGCAGTAGCCAAAATGTATGCTTACTGGATTACAGTAAATTACAGAGAAGCTTATGGAATGTTTGCTTGTAATGGTATTTTATTTAACCATGAGTCACCGTTAAGAGGTGAAACCTTTGTGACTCGTAAAATAACAAGAGGAACAGCCCGAATTGCTTTAGGATTACAAGATAAAATTTTCTTAGGAAATTTGGATGCTAAAAGAGACTGGGGACATGCTAAAGACTATGTAGAAGCTATGTATCTGATTCTTCAACAAGAAAAGCCTGAAGATTTTGTAATTGCAACAGGAGAAACAACACCTGTAAGAGATTTTGTGAGAATGTCGTTTGAACACGTAGGAATTACTTTGGAGTTTAAGGGTGAAGGAGAGAACGAAGTGGCAGTTGTAACAGCTTGTAATAACCCTGAATATCAACTACCTATCGGAAAAGAAGTGATAGCCATTGATAAACGTTATTTCAGACCTACAGAAGTGGATTTACTCATCGGAGACCCAACAAAAGCTAATACATTACTTGGTTGGAAACCCAAACATACGCTTCAAGATTTGGTAACAGACATGATGCGATCTGATTTGAATTTGTTCAAAAAAGATTTGTATTTGAAAAAAGGTGGTCATGGGGTGAAAAACTATTTTGAATAAAATCTGATTATGCAAAAAAATAGTAAAATTTATATTGCAGGACATAGAGGAATGGCTGGGTCTGCAATTCTTAGAAAGTTAGAACAAGAGGGGTATACAAACATAGTCTATAAAACGTCTCAAGAATTAGATTTACGTAATCAGCAGGCTGTATCTGAGTTTTTTACTCACGAAAAACCTGAATATGTATTTTTAGCTGCTGCCAAAGTGGGGGGAATCCTTGCTAATAATACTTACAGAGCTGACTTTATTTATGAGAATATTACTATTCAAAATAATGTAATTCATGAAGCCTATAAAAGTGGAGTAAAAAAACTTTTATTTTTAGGCTCTTCTTGTATATACCCAAAATTTGCAAATCAGCCTATTAAAGAAGATTATCTGCTTACAGGTACACTTGAGTACACCAACGAGCCTTATGCCATTGCTAAAATTGCAGGGATTAAGATGTGTCAGGCTTATCATGACCAGTATGGCTGTAATTTTATCTCTGTAATGCCAACCAATTTGTATGGAAAAGGAGATAATTATGATTTACAGAATTCTCATGTGATAGCTGCCCTGATTCGTAAATTTTGGGAAGCTAAACAAGAAAACAAGCCCTCTGTTGAAATTTGGGGAACAGGTTCACCCAAAAGAGAATTTTTGAATGCTGATGATTTGGCAGATGCTTGCTACTTTTTAATGCAAAACTACAACAGCCCAGAGATTGTAAATATTGGAACAGGAGAGGATATTTCTATTAAAGATTTAGCATTGCTGATTAAAGATGTTGTACAATATGAAGGTGAGTTGAAATTTGATACATCCAAGCCTGATGGTACACCTCGTAAGCTCTTAGATGTAAGTAAATTACATTCTTTAGGCTGGAAACACAGAATAGAACTTAAAGAAGGAATCCAAAAAACCATTCAAGATAAATTTGAAAATAATTAACAAATATTTAACATAGGCTACATTGACTCAATGTAGCTTTTTTCTTATCTTTATAAGAAATTATGAAAAAAAATAATGTATGGGAAGAAATTGAAAAGTTCGATTTCGACTCACCTCCATCCGAATATGGATTCTCAGTTAGATTGGCTTATGAAAATGGATGGTCGCTGAATTTTACTCAAAAAGCCATTGAAGAATACAAAAAGTTTATGTTTTTAGCATCCATTTCAAAAGAAATGGTTTCTCCTTCGGAAATAGTAGATACGGTTTGGCACCAACATCTACTATTTTCTCATTTTTATGCCAATTTTTGTCAAAAATTAGGAAAATGGATAGATCATGTACCTTCTACACATCAGGTATCAGAAAAACATAAATTTGTACAGGCTAAAAAGCACACTCAAGAGCTTTATCAGGAGCATTTTGGAAAAATGCCCGAAGATATTTGGGGAAATCATACAATTTTGGATGACTTAAGAAACATGGCGAAAAGTCGTATTTCAGGGCAACAAATTAATATTGTTGCCTTTTTTATGTTTATTCTGCTTTTTTATCCTTTCCAAAAGTTGCTAGAACCTGCTTTTTTGAAAATATCAAGTTCTGACTTTTTATTAGGGTATGCTCTTCTTATGATTTTGGCAGGAGTAGGTTTATGGATTTTTACAATCCAATATTTTCAGAAAGAAATAGCCTCTATTATTCCTCAAAATCCTCTTTTACAAGATTTTCATCCTTTGGAGCTTATCTATATGCAGAAAAAAAGATTGGTGTATGTAATGCATGCAATCACAAATGAACTTCTCAGAAAAGGGTGTATTCAAATTGATGCTGTTAATCGTTTGGAAATCAATGAGAAAACGGTAAGCTTGACTTTTTTTGAGCAGATAATATATGAGTATATTCATGAGAGAAGGGCTGTTTACTATACAGATCTAGTAAATCATTTTATCTCAAAACCCATGTTTACACAAATCTCAAAATTTGTACATGATTTTGAAAAAGTGATTTTTGTGTCAAAAATGTATCTAAAATATCATATCATTAAACAGACTGTCTACTATATCATCTTTGGACTTGGATTATCCAGATTGTTTCTAGGAATAGAAAGAGACAAACCTGTAGGTTATCTAATAGTTTTATGGATGTTTTTTGTAATTATACGTTATATCTATAATGCACATATGAATAAATTATGGGTTTCTAGAATAATTCCTGAGTATTATCAAACGAAAGAAAAAGATAAATTGACGAGTAGAGAAGGTTCTAAATATTTAGGTTGGGAATATTTAACAATGGGTAACAGTATAATAGTAACAGGCTTTGCTCCCATTATTACATTCTATAATCATAGACAGAATAAAGATGGATCTAATACAAGTAGCTGTGGTTCAGGTTGTAGTAGTGGTGGTAGCTGTGGAAGTGGTTGTGGAGGAGGTTGTGGTGGTTGCGGAGGATAGAATAATATTGAAAAGCTACTAGGAAAATCTTTTTTTTGGCATTAAGTTTGTCCAAACACTTAGGAAATTAACATAAAAAATCAACATCCATGAAAAAGACCTTACAAGTGGTGCTTTGTGTTGGAATATTATTCTTCACATACAGCCAAGCTGAAGCACAAAAAAAGAAAAAGAAAAAAGATGTAGCTGAAAAAGCGGCTGTAGTTACTCCAACTGAAGACCTAAAGACTCTTGTTCAGAGAAAATGGCAATTGGATGGAGAGTTTTTTAAAGCTGAAATGAAAAAAGAAGCTGATAAATTAAAAGCAACAAATCCAGAAAAAGCTGCTGAAATAGAAGCTCAATTGGATATGGTAGCTACTTTTGCATCATCTGTGACAATGGATTTTAAAGCTGATGGAGTCATGGAAATGTCTCAAATGGGGCAAGCAGAAAGTGGTAAATGGACTTTAGATGAAAAGGCAAAAATTCTTACAATGATAGATCCAAGTGGTAAAGAAACAAAACTAAATATTAAAGATGTTTCTAAAGATAAGCTTGTTCTTGAAAACCCTACAGACGAGAATATGAAAATGATAGCTTTGATACCTGCTAAGTAAAATACAGATAAGTAATGAATAAAAAGCATCCAAAAATATTTTTGGGTGCTTTTTATTTGATTGAATGGGCATTTATTAGAAAGTTTGATAAAAATCATAAAAAAAAATCTTTCAGAATAAATGAGTTATACAAAGAATTACTATTTTTGTGGCTGATTTATTTCGTTTATTCCATTCTAAACTGATTGATAAAGTTTTATGAACATTAACGTAAGACCTGACGAAGTTTCTGCGATTCTCAGAGAACAACTTTCTAACGTAAAAACAGAAGCCGAATTAGAAGAAGTAGGTACCGTTCTTCAAGTAGGTGATGGCGTTGCCCGTATCTACGGACTTACCAAAGTACAAGCTGGTGAGTTATTAGAGTTTGAAAATGGTGTAAGAGCCTTAGCCCTCAACTTAGAAGAAGATAACGTAGGTGCTGTATTGATGGAAGCTGGTGAGGTGAAAGAAGGTGATACTGTACGTCGTACCAAAAAGATTGCAAGTATCAAGGTTGGAGAGTCTATGCTTGGTAGAGTTGTAAATACTTTAGGTCTGCCTATTGACGGAAAAGGTGATTTACAAGGAGAATTATTTGATATGCCTTTAGAGCGTAAAGCTCCTGGGGTTATTTACCGTCAGCCTGTAAACGAACCTTTACAGACTGGTATCAAAGCGATTGATGCAATGATTCCTATCGGTAGAGGTCAAAGAGAGTTGATCATTGGTGACCGTCAGACTGGTAAAACGGCTATCATCATTGATACTATCATTAACCAAAAAGAGTTTTACGATAGAGGAGAGCCCGTATATTGTATCTATGTAGCTTGCGGACAAAAAGCATCTACAGTAGCTCAAGTTATGAGAGCTTTGGAAAAAGGTGGAGCAATGCCTTATACAGTTGTGGTAGCTGCTACAGCTGCTGACCCTGCTCCAATGCAATTCTTTGCTCCTTTCACTGGTGCTGCTATTGGCGAATACTTCCGTGATACAGGAAGACCTGCTTTAGTGGTATTTGATGACCTTTCTAAGCAAGCTGTTGCATATCGTGAGGTATCTCTTCTTCTAAGAAGACCTCCAGGACGTGAAGCATACCCTGGTGATGTTTTCTACCTACACTCTCGTTTATTAGAGCGTGCTGCAAAAATCAACGCTTCTGACGAAGTGGCAAAAAATATGAATGACCTTCCTGAATCTTTGAAAGGTAAAGTAAAAGGTGGAGGATCATTGACTGCATTACCTGTTATTGAAACACAAGCTGGTGACGTTTCTGCTTATATCCCTACCAACGTAATTTCCATTACAGATGGTCAGATATTCTTGGAATCTAACTTATTCAACGCTGGTATTCGTCCTGCTATCAACGTAGGTATTTCGGTAAGCCGTGTGGGTGGTAACGCTCAAATCAAATCTATGAAGAAAGTAGCTGGTACATTGAAGCTTGACCAAGCTCAATTCCGTGAATTAGAGGCTTTCGCTAAGTTTGGTTCTGACTTGGACGCTGCTACTAAACTTGTAATTGATAGAGGAAGAAGAAACCTTGAAATTCTAAAACAACCTCAATACTCTCCAGTATCAGTAGAAGAGCAAATTGCTATTATCTATGTAGGTACACAAGGCTGTTTGGATAAAGTTGCTGTAGAGAAAGTAAAAGAGTTTGAAAAAGAATTCTTACGCATGATGCGTGCTGAACATAAAGATGTACTTACAAATCTTCAGAAAGGTAAATTTGAAGATGCTGATACAGCCAAAATGAAAGAATTGGCATTGCGTTTAGCAAAAAATTATTAATAAAATTATGAATTATGAGTGATGGGTAATAATTACTCCATCACTCTTGATTTACTACTCATAATTTATCATTTATAATTCGTCATTTAAAAGATGCCTTCACTTAAAGAAACCCGTAATAGAATCGTATCGATTAACTCTACTCAGCAAATTACAAAAGCCATGAAAATGGTGGCTGCTGCTAAATTGCGTAGAGCTCAAGAGGCTATTACTCAGATGCGTCCTTATGCTCAGTCATTAAATAACATATTAAGTAATCTTTCTTCTAATTATGCTGGCGAAATTGAAAGCCCTTACTTACAAGAAAGACCTGTAGAGAAGGTATTATTGGTGGTTCATACTTCTGATAGAGGTTTGTGTGGTGGTTTTAACAGTAGCATTCAGAAATATGTTATCCAATTGCTAAAAACTGAGTACAAAACCCAATACGAAAAAGGCAATGTTCATTTGCTTTGTATAGGTAAAAAAGCTGCTGAGTTTTTCAAAAAACGTAATTATACAGTTATTGGAGAAGAGTTTACCAACATTTTTACTCGTCTGAGTTTTGATGCTGTAAAAGAAGCTGGTGAATATATCATGAATCTATATGCTGAGAAACGTTACGATAAAGTAGCATTGGTTTTCAACGAGTTCAAAAATGTAGCTACTCAAGTATTATGTCAAGAGCAGTTCTTGCCTTTAGCTTCTGAGAATAAAATTGAAACTACTAAAAATAGTTCAACAGATTATATTTTGGAGCCTTCTGCAGAAGAAATTATTACAGAACTGATTCCTAAATCGTTGAAAGTGAAACTTTACAAAGCTGTTTTAGAATCAAATGCTTCTGAACATGGAGCAAGGATGACAGCTATGGATAAAGCAACTGACAACGCTAACGAAATTTTAAAACAATTGCGTTTGGAATACAACCGTTCTCGTCAGGCTGCTATTACCAAAGAAATCTTAGAGATTATTGGTGGTGCGGAAGCCCTGAACAATTAAGATGTTTAGAAATATTTATAAACAAAAATCCCTTGAATTTCAAGGGATTTTTTATTTGAAAGTTTTATAAGTTAAATAACTCCGCTTTTTCTCCTTTTTTGCCATACACCAACCAAGTAGTATCTTTTCCTTGAGCTAAGAAGTTCTTGACTTTCTCAAAATCTACATTCACTATAATAATACCTCCTAAACTACCTATATCAAAGGCATTGTGTCTAAAACCTGCCATGTAATAACGCCACTCTTGGTTGCTTGCATCTGTGAGTAGTTTCATAGAGGAATCTTCATTTCTATCTAAAAATGCCCTTTCCGATTCTGCATCTGTATAACTCATGTTATCATCAAAAATATCATAAGAGATGAAACAGAAATTAGGTGCATTATCTTTAGAAGCAAGGAATTTGTCCATTTTAGTACTGGTTTTACCCAATTCGATAGAAGCATCAACACCAGGAGCAAAAACAGTAAAAGCCCCATTTTGAAGGTAAGCAAGTAAATCAGCCATAAGAAGATTTTATTTACAAAGATTGAATAATAATTGGCTAAAATTAAATAGAAAAGCTTATTATCAGAAATCAAAATGAGTCTGTGAGATGAATGGTTAGTTTGTGTCACATAAAAAAATAGCCTACTAAAAAGCCCTTGAATTTCAAGGGCTTTAGAATTACATCAATTTTTTGTATTTAATGCGTTTGGGAGCTTCGTTGCCGAGTCGTTTCTTGCGGTTTTCTTCGTAGTCAGAATAGTTACCTTCAAAGAAATATACCTGCGAATCACCTTCAAATGCTAAAATATGCGTACAAATTCTATCTAAAAACCAACGGTCGTGGGAGATGACTACAGCACAACCACCAAAATTTTCAAGGGCTTCTTCTAAGGCTCTTAAAGTGTTTACATCCAAATCGTTAGTAGGCTCATCCAAAAGAAGTAAATTTCCGCCTTCTTTAAGAGTCATAGCTAGGTGAACACGATTTCTTTCACCACCAGAAAGTACCCCAATTTTCTTTTCTTGGTCGTTTCCTGTAAAGTTAAATTTACCTACATAAGCTCTTGCATTCATTTGCATATTGCCTAACTGCACCCATTCATTACCTTCTGAAATCGCTTGGAAAACAGTTTTTTCAGGGTCTAAATTGTCATGTTCCTGATCCACATAAGCAATTTTTACAGTTTCTCCTACTTCAAAAGTACCTGTATCAGGTTTATCTTTACCTGTAATGAGTTTGAAGAGTGTTGTTTTACCAGCACCATTAGGTCCGACTACTCCCACAATACCAGCAGGAGGAAGTGCAAAACTCAGATTTTCAAATAAAAGTTTGTCGCCAAAGGCTTTACTGATATTGTCAGCAATGATTACTTTATTACCCAAACGAGGTCCGGCAGGAATATACAATTCTAACTTTGCTTCTTTCTCTTTTCCTTCTTCAGAAAGCATTTTTTCATAAGCACTTAAACGGGCTTTCGATTTTGCCTGACGAGCTTTGGGAGCCATACGAACCCATTCCAGCTCTCTTTCAAGGGTTTTCATACGCTTGGTTTCTGATTTCTCTTCCTGAGCCAAACGTTTTTGTTTTTGGTCTAACCAAGATGAGTAATTTCCTTTCCAAGGAATACCTTCTCCTCTGTCAAGCTCTAAAATCCAGCCAGCTACATTATCTAAGAAGTAACGGTCGTGGGTAACAGCAATAACGGTTCCTTTGTACTCTTGTAAGTGTCTTTCAAGCCAGTGTACCGATTCTGCATCTAAGTGGTTGGTAGGTTCATCCAAAAGTAATACATCAGGTTGTTGTAAAAGCAAACGACAAAGAGCCACACGACGTTTTTCACCACCAGAAAGATTGGCAATCAGAGCATCAGAAGGAGGGCAACGTAGAGCGTCCATAGCCTTTTCCAGACGAGCATCCAACGTCCATGCATCCATATGGTCAAGGCGTTCTTGTACCTCACCTTGTCTTGCAATGAGTTTATCAAAATCTGCATCGGGTTCACCAAAAGCAAGATTTATTTCTTCAAATTCTTTAAGGAGAGCAACTGTTTCGGCAACACCTTCTTCTACAATCTCACGAACAGTCTTGGTTTTGTCAAATTCGGGTTCTTGAGAAAGATAACCAGTTGTGTAATTGCCAGAAAAAACTACTTCACCGAGATAATCTTTGTCAATTCCTGCAATAATTTTCATCAAGGTGGATTTTCCCGAACCGTTCAAACCTAAAATCCCAATCTTCGCACCATAAAAAAACGATAAATAGATATTTTTTAACACTTGTTTGCTGGGAGGGTATATTTTACTAACCCCTGCCATTGAAAAAATAATAGTTTCACTCATAATATGATGATTTAGAAAAATATAGCCAAAAATACGTTTTTTTTTATTTTTTTCGAATTATCCATGAGAAAAAACATATCCTGTAAATATTCTACTTTCAAATAACTATTTTTTTATGTATTTTGATTTTTAAAAATATGAAAATTATGAAAGGGATATACGACGAAAAAGAGGTGAAAGTAATAAACTGGAATGTTCAAATGGTGCTTTTGGAAAGCTCAGAAGGTGAATTTTTAGTTAATATAAAGGATTTTGAAACAAATTTTAAACAAGATAATCTGCTTTCTATTAATTCTGAAATTGTGGTCAATGCTCAAAAATACGCTGTAAAATGCCACACAGAAACGAATCATACATACGATAACCTGCCTTACGAAGTACATTTGCGTATGGTGTACGATTTTGGGGTTCAGTTTGAGCATTTACTGCCTCAAGATACCAAAGAATATGCGTTGGCGACTTGTTGGACACACGATACCATAGAAGATTGCAGACAAACCTATAATGATGTAAAAACTGCTTGTGGTGAGCAAGTGGCAGAACTTACATATGCTCTTACAAATCTGAAAGGCAAAAACAGAAAAGAGAGAGCAGGCGATGCTTATTATGAAGGCATCAGAAATACGCCTATGGCTCGTTTCGTAAAGCTTTGTGATAGATTAGCTAATGTTAAATACAGTCTCGAAAAAGGAGATAGCAGAATGTGGCAAACTTACAAACAGGAAAATCCTCATTTTACAACTCAACTCTATGAGTCAAATCTCCAAGAAATGTTTGATGAGTTGGAGAAATTATTTCAAAATTAAAAAATGAACATGATGAAGTATTTTTTGTATGTATGGTTACTTGTTTCGGCTTGTTCCAAGCCTCAATCCCTTAAAACGCCTAGAGCTAATTATAATCTGTCTTGTATGGATAAACACATTGTGATGATTGAGGAAAATGGAAAGAAAGAGCCTCTAATTTTCTGTAAAACAGAGATGTATGAATTTGCAATTATTTGGAAAAAAGATACTTTGATAAAAGAATATAGTTATCGTAAGCCAAAAGAAATTATCACTCCCTTTGCCAATAAAGAATTTAAGAATTGTTTTTTTCTGAATGTGGAATACGGAGATGGCTGCCCTACTATGTACAGAGTATTACAGATTAAGAAAGGAAAGGCTTTCGTTTCTGACGCTTTTGGAAACTGTCATGATGAAATCAGTTCGTATAACTGGAAATTCCCGATTCTTGAAATAGAGTTCAAAGAATCACCTGATTTCAATAAGCCCAAACTCAAATATATTTTTGATAGTGAGCAATCTACTTTTAAAGAACAACGCCCTTGAAAAATCAAGGGCGTTCATTTTAATTCGTTTTACGGACGTATTTGGTAAGAATTACGATGGTTTGTCCATCAATTTTACCTTCTATGTAAGCAGGATTATCTTCTACTACACGAATATTTCTAACGGCTGTTCCCATTTTAGCATTTACACTAGAGCCTTTCACATCTAAACTCTTAATAAGTACAACACTATCACCAGTTTGTAAAATATTTCCATTGCTATCTTGGTGAACGGTAAGTTCGTTATCTTCTTCGTAGCCTGCTTTTGCCCAAGAGAGAGTTTCATCACCTAAATACAACATATCAAGTTGTTCCATTGCCCAAGTCTCAGTTTGAAGTTTGTTGAGCATACGCCAAGCCACTACTTTTACGGCAGGAATTTCACTCCACATGCTTTCTGTAAGGCAAGTCCAATGTTTGCCATCTAACTCTTCCTTTTTATGAAGCTGGTTTGCACATTTTTTACAAATATACAGGCTATCATCTTCGGATTGTGTGCTGTTTGGAGGGACATCATAGACTTCCAAAGTGTCTTGAGCATAACAAAGCTCACATTGGTTGTTGCTACGAGCCTTGAGGGTATCTATTAAACTCATACAAATAAAAAAATAAAAGGATAATTTTGGTTAAAATATCCCGCAAGATACGAATAATTTAGGGGCTTTTAATGAGGGGCAAAAATTTTTGTAGTAGAATAATGATACTCTATTTTTTCATTTTTGGTGTCTCCTTTTATTTCCCAAACCAATACAATGCGTTTGGGAGTACATTGTAAATGAGCTGTATATAAGTCTTTATCACACACATGAGGGCAGATGGATGAGAAAGTATCTGTATCTTGATATACTAGATGAAATAAATATACAGGGTTTTCTTCTCCAAAACGTAAATGTTCTAACTTAATACGTTTTTCTGTTTCAAAAGTCCAACGATAAACATTATGGCATTTAAACTGTTTGGGCTGATTTGGAAGGCTTAAAAGTCCTGACTCTTCAAAAATAACAATATCTTTTTCAGGGCTGGAAACGGTAACAATGCCATTGCCTTGAGCATTCCAACCCTGAGTATCTTTGGTTGTAGTAGCCTGAAAGAAAAAAGACTGAATTTGTAAAAGTGTTTCTATAAAACCTTCCATTATGAAACTTCTTCTAGTTTGTTATGCTCCAAAGAAAAACGCAATATTCTTCCGTTTTTGAGTAAAATAAATACAATACCCCCTCGTACTTCTTGAATTGTACCTTCTGAGCTATAATCGGAACGGATAATGCCATTGGCATCATAATACTCTCTGAATTTGATATGGATGCCATCTTCGCAGATAATATGTACATACGAGGCACACCAGCCTTGTTCATCTTTATCGAAATAGCCACCAGCAAGTTCATAATGGCTGTTGAAGGTGATAGGGGACATAAAGTTATTTTTTTACTTGTTTAAGAATTAAGTTTTTTATAACACCAACACCATAATAATAAATATCGCTATCTAAAATCAAGATATCTTTATCATAATAAATATAAAAATCTTTATAAGATAAATTTTGTAAATTTTGACTTAATCCTCCTTGTATATCAGCATCATAACCACTTTTACTTACTTTGAAATGAATGTTTTGAGTAGTTATCGTATTTTCATAAGGCAGATAGAATGTTACATAAATAACTTCAATCAAATTTTGATTGATAATGTTCTGATATTTAGGAATAGGAATATTGGTCTCTTGCTTATCAAGAATTAAATCAGTGTAAACAGAATTATATTTTGAACGAACTTTGATTTTTGATACTAAATTGGAATCTTGATGTCTTAGATGAATCTTAAAACTTTTAATATTTTCATAATCATAAGGCTTCATAACACCAAAATCAGCATATTGATTGATAATTACTTGATATTTATTTTGTTCTTGATATTTCAACTGTCCCCAAAATATCTGAAAGGCTCTTTTATCTATATCCTGAACAATAATTTTAACATTCAAACTATCACAAACTACAATTACTTTGTCAAATTTCAAGATAGTTTCATAAGTTTTTATGTTTTTTTGAGCATTTGAATGAAATAAAACACAAAATATAAAGAACAAGATAAATGAGTTTTTCATAGCATAAAATTTTAACTACAACATAATAAAAAATCTAAACAAAATCAAGAGGTGTAGATTCCTCACTGTGTTCGGAATGAAAAAAAGAAGTAGTGAGTAGATTCTTGGCTATGTTCAGAATGAAATAAAAAAGGAATGTGTTTTAAAACACATTCCTTTAAAACTATCCATGAAAACCTTGTTTCTTTTGAGCCATTTCACGCAGGCGGGCAGTAGGGCGGAAACGTTCGCCGTAGGTATCTGCCAGACGATCAGCTTCTTTTACAAAATTTTCAATACCTATGTAATCTACAAACGACAAAGCACCACCCGTATAAGGAGGGAAGCCCCAAGCCAAAATAGAACCTACATCTGCATCACGAACGTTGGTAACCACATTTTCTTCAAAACATTTGATGGTTTCAAGTACCTGTCTGTATAAAATACGCTTCTTAGCTTCTTCAAGGCTGGGCTGTTCTTTGGCTACAGGGAAATGTTCTGCAAGACCACTCCACAGACGTTTGGGTTCATCTTCAGGGTATTCGTAAAAGCCTTTTTTATCTTTTTTACCTACACGACCCAATTCTTCTACAAATTTCTTCACCACTTTTCCATCAGCGGTGTCCGTAATCTTGATACCCATGTCTTTTTCGGTTTGAAGATAGATTTTATACATCAAATCGAGGGCTACGGCATCCGAAACATCCAAACCACCTACAGGCATTCCTGCTCCTTTGCCTGCTGCCTCAATGAGGCTGGGGCTAATGCCTTCTGAAAGCATGGTAATACTTTCTGAAGTGTACGTTCCAAATACACGAGAAGTATAAAAACCTCTGCTGTCGTTCACTACAATAGGTGTTTTCTTGATTTTTTTCACGTAGTCTATGCTGAGGGCAATGGCATACGCAGAAGTTTGTTTGCCTGTAATAATTTCGACAAGCATCATTTTATCTACTGGCGAGAAGAAATGCAAGCCAATGAAGTTTTCAGGGCGTTTGGATGCCTCTGCAAGTCCTGTAATGGGTAAAGTAGATGTGTTGGAAGCAAAAATAGCTTTTTCTGTTAAAAATGCTTCTGCCTCTTGTGTTACCTGAGCTTTCAGGTCTCTGTTCTCAAAAACAGCTTCAATCACCAAATCAGAGCCTTCTAAATCTTTGGCATCAGCAGTAGCCTTGATACGAGCCAAAACTGTTTCAACTTGTTCTTGGGTATATTTTCCTTTTTCTAACTCTTTTTTAAGCAAATTTCTTGAATAATCTTTTCCTTTTTCAGCAGATTCCAGACTTACATCTTTTAAAACTACTTCCAGACCAGCCACAGCCGAAACGTAAGCAATACCAGCTCCCATCATTCCAGCCCCTAAAATACCTACCTTCTTTACATCCGTAGCAGGGATATCTTTAGGACGAGCTGCACCCTTATTTGCCTCTCCCATAGCAAAAAAGAGTGTACGAATCATATTTTTTGCTTCTTTGGTTTGGCTGATACGAGCAAAGTGTTTGGCTTCAATGGCTAAACCATGCTCAATAGAAACCTGCAAACCTTCATACACACACTCCATAATAGCTTGTGGAGCAGGATAATTGCCTTGTGTTTTGCCTTGTAAAAGGGCTGTACCTGCAATGAAAGTTTGTACACCTTTAGGCGATTGTACATTACCACCAGGAACTTTGTAGCTTTGAACACCTACCACATTTCCTTTCTTATCCAGTTCATCCCAAGGCTGTAATGCTCTGGGGTTTGCTAAAATCCAATTTTTAGCCTTTTCTAAAAGTTCTTCTTTAGAGTAAGCCAATTCATTTACCAAGCCTTCTTTCAGGGCTTTTTCAGGATTTAATTTTCTGCCTTCTAAAAGCAACGGAAGCGATTTTTCGGTGCCTATCATACGAGGCAGGCGTTGTGTACCACCACCACCAGGGAATAAACCAATGAGTACTTCGGGCAAACCGATTTGAATTTTGGGGTCGTTTAAAGCAATTCTATAATGGCAAGCCAAACAAACCTCATACCCACCACCCAAAGCTGTACCATTGATGGCAGCCACTACAGGCTTTTTGCAGGCTTCATATTTTCTGAAAACTTTGTGCAAGTGGCTAATCATTTCATAACCCTGCTCTAAAGTAGCATTTTTGAGAAGCATATTGAGGTCAGCACCTGCTACAAACTCCTTTTTGTGAGAGGTAATGATAATCCCTTTTACATTGGAATCTTCAATGGCTTTGGATGTGGCTTCGTCAAAAGCTTTGATAGATTCTTCGTTGAGAACGTTCATGGGAGCATTCTCCATATTAAAGGCTATAATAGCAATCTGGTCTTGGATTTGGTAGTCAATCATATAATTATGAATTATCAGTGATGAGTGATGATTTTAAAGTGAGCAGTTAATTATTTTTATACTCATGTTTTTGTAAATATCCTTTTAACTTTATTTTTAATTTATGATGTTTTGAACTATAAAAAACTTCGATTTTTTCACCATGCAGAAAATGAAACCAAGTAGAAGCTAAAATCAATTTTTCTTGTTCTTTCCACAATGTTTCATAATCTCTATTATCAGAATTGTAGTCGTACTTTGGAGACATATATTCTGTTTTTGTTATTAAAATACTACAAGGTTTAAAATAACACATTGCTGATTCTGAAGCAAAAGTTGTTTTATTTGTTTTTGCTTTTACAGTATCAATATTTGCTTCGGCAATTATCAAACCTAAATCAGCTTTTGTTCTGTTTCTAAATGTAATAGTACCTCTTCTTGGATTTTTATGAGCTTTAAATATAAATGCTGCACAGCAACAACCTTGTTCAATTTCATATAATTCATTTTCTATGAATTTAGTTAAGAAATTTAGAGTATCATGGGCAATAATCGCCTTACATTTATCAAGTCCGTACTTATTAATTTGTAATTTAATGACAGAATCTTTTTCTCCAAATTTTTGATTATTGATTTCAAATTTAACATAATTCATACTATCCCTTAAGTTTGGAAAGACTCTGTGAAACTTTAATGTAACAGTTTGTCCCCAACTAATGGATAATATGAATAGATTTATAAAAGTTAATATTTTTATCATTATCTCATATTTATAGTTCAATGCTCATTGAGCATTGAATTAAGCATATTTTTCTAAAAGTTTCACTAAAACAGCAAAATCTTTAGGATAACTCGCTTCCTGATAGATTTGTTCACCATTCATACCTTCAAAACTTAATGCAAATGCATGTAAAGCAACACGTTGCATAATAGGCATTTCATCTTCTTCTTTTTTGATATTGAACTTCTTTTTAAACTCTGAAAGAAAAACAAACTGACCTCCATACATTTCATCGGCAACAATGGGAGCTTTTAGGGCTTTGAGGTGTATGCGTATCTGGTGCATACGTCCTGTATGGGGGCGGGCTTCAATGAGTGTGAAGTTGCCTATATGTCTAAGTGTCTGGAAGGTGGTATGTGATTTCATACCTTCCTTAAAATCAATGGTTACCATTCCTTTTTTGGAGAGTTTGAGAATGGGAAAAGTAGCTTCTTGGGCTTCAAAATTGTGGATACCTTCAGAAACAGCATGATATACTTTTTGTACTTTTCGGCGTTCAAAAGCCATAGAAAGATGTCTGTATGCTTCTGGATGTTTGGCAATGGCAAGTACTCCAGAGGTTTCTTTATCTAATCGGTGGCAAATCTGATAGGTTGGCTCATAGTTTCTGAGCAAAGCAATGATACTTGTTGTTTTTCTGTCTTCAGTACGTTCATCGAGTGTAGCCATGAGTGGTGGCTTGTTGATGAGTACATAATCGTCATTTTCAAAAATTATGAGGTCTTCAAAATTTAATTTAGGCATTCTCTATATGGTTTGTTGTTAGTTTTTCTAAAGCTTGTTTGCGTGCTTTTTTAGCTTGTTTTTTGAGTAAAATACTTGGCTCTGACATCCTTTCTGTACAGTCGGTAGCCGAACAACGCTGGCATGTTTCACCTACTTTTTTGACAGTCAGATTTTTATCTTCCAAAAAGTGAATCATCTTTTCAGCTTGTTCATTCACCTTGATGCCTATTGCCAGACTACTAAGAGCTGGGGTAGGAGAAAGAGAACGAGCCATAGCCAGTACAAAATATCTGTTTGGAGAATCGTAGTATTCTGAAATCTGAGCTTTACAAAGAATTTCAGCATCTTTTTTATGGTGTTTCTGTAAATCTTCTAAAATAGTAATCGAAATCCAACGTCTGCAATAATGCTCTTCAAGAGCTGAAGCATGAGGGTTGTGTAAACCCGAAATATGCATTTCTTTGGTTAGATTAAACTGTTTATCAGTATTATCAAAACGTAAGAAAAACAATTCATTCAGTCCAAAATACTTGGGTAGTAAATTGCTAAACCTGTAGAGCAGGGTCTCAGGAGTTACCTGATATTGTGTATTGAGGCGTATCAGGTAGTCAGCATCAAATTGTTTTTGTTTGAAAAAGCCTTTTAAGTCATTGAAAAGCATATTTTGAGGTAAAAGTAATGCACCAGCAAAATAAGAGGCTTTAAAATTGTTCAGCACTTCGTCAAAGGAACGAACTTCTACCCATGAAAAAGTCGCTGAACGCTTTTTGATTTTTAAAACAGCAAAACCAATTTCTCGGCAGAGTACAAATCGTTTTTGGGAAACACTTAAATTCTGATTAATGAGTAATGTATTTCCTTTGAGCAAAGAACGCAGACTTTTAAGAGCAGGTTCAAACTCTGTTTCTATGGTCTGGACATGATAGTCTTTCAGAAGCACTTCTTTTAAGAAATCAATATCCAAAATGGTTTTCTCCTTTAGCTTGTGAATATCTCTGAAATGCTGGGCTTCCTGCTCCAAGTCCTCAAAATAGTTTTCGTACATCTCCTGATAAGAACGCAAAACAGAGAAATAAAACTCCTCAATTTGCATATCATAGCTTCGGGCTATTTCGGCAAGTGTACCAATAAAAGCTCCTACTTTTTCGGGGGCATTAGCCAGAATATCCAAAAACTGAGCTGGCTCAATACCAAACACTTCCAAAGGAAATTCACTTAAAAAATTAGATTGTAGTAAATCGGCAAGTGGAGCAAGTTTTTTATTGAGTTTAAGGGACACCAGCCAGTCGTAACTGACCCCTAAAGTTTCAGCTAAAACTACAATCTTTTCGGTTTGAGGATATTTTTTTCCTTTTTCAATTTCATTGAGATACGAAACAGAAATGCCTGTCTGATGGGCTAATTCGGATAACGAAATACCTTTTTCTTGGCGTAACTGCTTTACTTTTAGACCAAATGTGAGTCGTATATTTTCTTTTGCAACTGTCAATTTTTAAAGGGTAAATGGGTTAATGCTAAAATTTTTTGATATAAGAAACAAGACCTTAGACACAAGAATTTAATAGTTTTGAATGAGAATAAGAATGATATTATGTTTAGTTTTTACTACCTTTCACTTTCTTCAAGTATTTTTCAAAATTCCAGCCTTTTTTTGTTCTTTTAAAAACGCTATTGTTGTATTCAGGATTTTCTTTCATAAAAAGGCTTGCATAATAATCTTCACATTGGATATTTTCTAAGTAAAGAATCAACCAATTTACAATAATATCCTTATTAAAAACATATATCTGCTCTTCTAATTTTATGTTTTTCAAAAATATATAGGCTCTTAAATATGACTCTAAATTTCTTAAAGTAAATTCATAATCAGTAGAATAAGAAAAAATGGAAGTATTATTATACAAAATATCAAGTTTTCTACCACTACATGATGAAAAGTATCTGGAAAATCTATTATTTGTGCAAAATTTTAGTGTATCGAATTTAAAAATATAGTCTTCTGTTAATAGGTTTTGAGTAGAAATAAGAATGTTACTTTTTTGTTTATCAATAGATTCTTTAAGCTCCTGAACGCTAATGCCTAATGTTTTTAAAGAAATTGGATACTTTGATTTTAAAAAATCTTCCAACAATATGGCAGGAATAGTTTGAGTTTTCGTAAACTTTCCTGTTTCTCCATAAGAAATGTACTTTTTTGCAACAAAATTATTTTTCCTTTTCTTGAAAGAAACACTTTTAATAGGTTGAATTTCTTTCCCTTTTGAATCTTTAATTACAATACCATAAGAATCTTGAATAATAACTAATCTGTCCTGAGCAATTACCTGAACCCAAGAGCAAAAAAGCAGGAATATGATAAAAAGGTATTTCATTTAGTTTTTAATTTTCTTTAAGTATTCTTCAAAATTCCAGCCTTTTTTTGTTCTTTTAAAATAACTTGTGTTGTATTCAGGGTTTTCTTTCATAAAAAGACTTGCATAATAGTCTTCGCATTGAATTATATCCAAATAAGTTACAAACCAATCTAATACCTTCTCTTTTCCAAAATAGTATTCAAAATCTTTAATATTTAGGTCTTTTAAGATAATATAGGCTTTAAAGTAATATTGTAAATTTTTGATGAGTTGTTCTGCTTGTTGATTATGATAATATATAGATTTTTTATTGTAGTTAAAACTGATGATAGAGTAGCCATCATTGAATATAGTCATATATTTACCATATCTGTGTGAGTAACAAAAATCAAGGGTGTCAAATTTTAAAGGAAAATTGTTTTTTAAAAGTGAGTCTGTTGAAGGTAAAAGTTTAATTTCTTTCTTTGATGTTTCTGCTTTAATTTCTTCTATACTAAAACCTAAATCTTTAAAATAAATTGGAGTTTTAGGATTGATGAAACTATCTATTTTTGATTTTGAGATTATTTTTTTCTTTTCAAAGCGGATTTTTTTCTTTTTTGAATCTTTAAAGGTAGCATCAAAAAAAGTATAATTTTTTGCAATAAACTTATCACCTTTTTGCTTAAACACAAATTCTGTAGTTCTTGTACCAAGTGGAGGTATAGTATGTAGCCCTCCAAACTGTTGATATGCAATAACCAATCTATCCTGAGCAATTAACTGCACCCAAGAGTAAAAAAATAAAAATATGATAAGGTAAATTTTCATTAAAATACTTTCAAACCTTCATTTAATCATTTAGCATTCACCACTAATAAGTTTTTGTCATATCCGAAGGGATTGCCAACACAAAATTACCTTTTTCCAGATTAGTTTTCTCCAATTCTGTGATAGATTCTTGTTCAACACTTGCAATACTTACAATTTTGAGATTTGGATTCTGTTTCTTGAGATACCAAATAATGCTCTCAAAGTTATCGGAGTGGTACGAACCATTGAAATGTAAGAATATTTTGCCTTTTTGCCAGTTTTTAAGAATAAAATGAGCCATTGTAGCATCTTTAATAGCCTGAGCCTGAGCAAAGTATTCGGGTTTTGCATTGCCACCCATTTGTCCATGTCCTGCCATTTTTACCATTTCGGCGTAAGCAGGTAAAGTAACATCGAAGGCAATAGGCAAAGGGGCAATATATTTTTTTGCTTCTGCATCCAGTTTATTTAGGCTTTCTAAACCCTCACGAGATACCATATTGGCATATCTGCGAGGAATATTGGTAGCTACAAAAGGAATTTTTTGTTTGATAGACAAGTCTAAAAGAGGTTTGTAGTCAGTTTTGTAATTATCCCACATTTTGGCTTCTTTGGTGAAGTGTGCTTCTTTAATCCAGCCATTTTGGTATTCGTTGAGTACAAGCTGATTGTCTGCTTCAAACATTTCAGCACCAAAAACTAATTTTTCTTTGTTTTTGGAAGCCAAGTCTTTGGCTAACTGAAGTTGCAACCAATGGCAAATGGGGTTGTTATGCAATTCCCCAAAAAACACAATATCAGCTTTTTCTGCTTCAGCCAGAAGGGCATCATAAGTTGTTTTTTTGCCTTTGGCATCAAATAGCTGATAAGCGGGCTTACTCATAAACGCAACAGATAAAATCGAAATAAGAACAAAACTGAACAAAACACTTTTTTTCATTAGATATTAAACTTTAAATGGGGTTTGTTTAAAATATTCTTTTGCCTTGATGCAAAAGAATCAAAAAATCAAGAAAATTCAATGCTTCCACGCACAAAACCTGCCCACCCTCGCTGAATTTTCAGCCCAACGCTCTTTTTTGTACTCAAAGAATGCAATGTTTAAATTATATTATAAGAAAATGGCTTTTTCTATATACTCATTACACTATACTAAAAATTAGGATAATTCTCCGAAAAATGCGTTTCCTGCTGCATTTCTGTCTTCTGAAAAATGAAAATCGTAAAAATGCTGATAAATTTCTTCTTTAGAAAGTGAGCCATCTCCATTTGTATCTAACTTGGCAAAAACCTTAGAGGCTTGATCTTTCGGATTTCTAAAGCCTTCGTATAAATGGGCAAACTCAGCAGGCTGTAAAACGCCATCCTGATTAGTATCTATCACAGGAAATACCTGATCTATAAAAGGTAATACAAATTCTTCGTAGGTTTCTTTGGTACTCAAATTGCGTTCATAAGCTTTTTTAAACTCCTCAAAACTAACACTTTGGTCTTGGTCGGTATCAGCACCCATCAGTAACTTTCTCCAATATTTTTTCAAAGCTCCTCTGAACTTTTTATCGTTATCATCACCAATTTTCCAGCCAAAAATTTTTGTAAACTGCTCAGCAATCATATCCATATCTTCTGGCTCAATGACCTTATTACCATCAGCATCAAAAAAATTAAAAAGTTTCTCGATTTTAAGCGTTTGAAATTCCGTAAGCATAATTTTAGAGTGTTTAAGTGAAAGAAAGATAAACACCTCAAATATAAGCCAAAATATCAAAAAATACAGATTTTTAGCAAAAAAATACATAATTTGTGTATGTTTGCAAAATTGAATTGATTCATCTAAAAACATACAAACAATGAGTTTAACAATTATTGGTACAGTAGCTTTTGATGCTATTGAAACACCCTTTGGAAAAACTGATAAAATTATAGGCGGAGCAGCTACTTATGCTTCATTGGCAGCGTCGTATTTGACAAAAAAAGTAAATTTGGTAGGTGTAGTAGGCGACGATTTCCCTCAGGAAAGCATTGATATGCTGAAAAATCATGGTGTAAATACAGAAGGACTACAAATTAAGCAAGGTGAAAAATCTTTCTTCTGGGCTGGAAAGTACCACAACGATATGAACAGCCGTGATACACTTGCCACAGAACTCAATGTACTCGCTGATTTTGACCCTATTATCCCTGAAAGCTACCAAGATACAGAATTTTTGATGTTGGGTAACCTGACACCTACCATCCAAAGAACAGTGGTAGAAAGAATGAAAAAACGTCCCAAATTGATTTTGATGGATACCATGAATTTCTGGATGGATATTGCTTGGGACGAATTGATGAAAACTTTGAAATTGGTAGATGTACTTTCTATCAACGACGAAGAGGCTCGTCAGCTTTCTAAAGAGTATTCGCTTGTAAAAGCTGCTCGCAAAATCTTAGAAATGGGTCCTAAAGTCTTGATTATCAAGAAAGGTGAACATGGTGCTTTGCTTTTCAATAAAACACAGGTGTTTTTTGCTCCTGCATTGCCTTTAGAAGATGTTTTCGACCCTACAGGTGCTGGTGATACTTTTGCGGGTGGTTTTATTGGTTATTTGGCAAAAACAGGCGATATATCTTTTGAGAACATGAAAAACGCTATCATTTATGGCTCTGCTTTGGCTTCGCTTTGTGTGGAGAAATTTGGTACAGAACGCCTTCAAAATCTACGCCCTTACGAAGTAGAAGACAGAATCAAAGAATTTATTGATTTGGTTCAGTTTGAAATAACAATTGGCTAACAAAAAAATACCTCTTACCTTAAAAGTAAGAGGTATTGAGTTTTTAATACAAGTATTTTATGCTTAGAGTTTTTATAATTTGTGTCATTAGTATTTTAGGAATTACTTCAAAAGCCCAAAATACAGAGAAATTTATTGAGGTGTATGTTCAGGATGAAATTTTAATAGAACCCGATGAAATAGAATTTTCATGTTTTATTTTCCCAAACAATCTTGATGATGACTATGATGATATAGTTGGAGGAAAAAGTAAGAAAGATGCAGAAATTAACGAAAAAGCAGTTTACGAAGATTTAGAGAAGCTTATAAAAAAATATAAGTTTTCTTTTAAAAAAGAGGAATTTAAAGTGGCTCTTGCATCAGGAGCAATGAATAAAGAGCTATATACCTATGTTATTTCTTGTAAAAACTTTAAAGAATTCTTAAAATTTGAAGAAGATTTAGGGAAAATGCCAATTAGAGGTGAAGTTACAAATAAAAAAACCTCACAATATGAATTATACGAGAAAAAGCTTGTGGAGAATCTTATAAAAACAGCTTTTAAAAAAGCTAATCTAATAGGTCAAGCATCTAATCAAAAAATTATAGAAATTATGCAAATTAAAGATGTTTCAGATGTTTCTGATTCATCAGGAGAGGGAAGTTGGGTTGTATATCCGCAACTTTCATCAAGACGACAAAAAGTAAGAAATTATGGCAGTCGAGAAATAACAATTAAAAAAACATTTCTGGTTCGTTTCCAAGTAGAGAACATTAAATAACATAAAAGATATATCCTGTGAAAAAAATATTGGTTTTAGGAGCTGGACGTTCAGCTTCTTCTCTGATTCGTTATCTTGCAGAAAATGCACCCAAGCATGCTTGGCAGGTGAGTGTTGCCGATGCACAAAAAGAACTGGTATTACAGAAAATACAATCCTATCCACATCTTACAGCCTACGATTTTGATGTTTTTGAAGCAGATAAGGCTAAAAAACTCATTGGAGAGCATGATATTGTCATTTCCCTTATTCCACCAGCTTTGCATATTCATGTGGCTCGTTATTGTTTGGAATTAGGTAAAAATATGCTGACAGCCTCTTATATTTCCAAAGAAATGCAGGAACTGGATGCTGAAGTGAAGAAAAAAGATTTGATTTTCCTAAACGAAATCGGGCTTGACCCAGGCATTGATCACCTTTCTGCTATGAAAATTTTAGACCATATCAGAGCAGAAGGAGCAGTTGTGAAGTCTTTCAAATCGTTTACAGGTGGACTTATTGCCCCTGAATCGGATAATAATCCTTGGCATTATAAGTTTACTTGGAATCCTCAGAACGTAGTTTTAGCAGGGCAGGGAGTAGCCAAGTATTTAGAAAACAAACAAATCAAATATATTCCTTACCATCAACTTTTTAGACGTATTGAGCATTTTGAGGTGGAGGGTTATGGTGTATTTGAAGGGTATGCCAATCGTGATTCTTTGGGTTATCAGAGTGTGTATGGTTTGGAAAACATTCATACGCTTTTACGTGGTACACTTCGTAAACAAAACTATTGTAAAGCTTGGGATTGTTTTGTGCAAATGGGTATGACAGATAATGTGACCATTATGCCTACTCAAAACCTTACTTATCAGCAGTTTTTAAAGACATTTTTACCCGAAAATACAAACGATACCCTCGAAAATACTTTTATAAATTATTTGGGTATTGCTCAGGAAAAGAAAACAACCATTCTGAGCCAAATGACTTGGCTTGAGCTTTTTACAGATAAAAATATTAATTATCCCAAGGCAGAAGCAACTCCAGCCCAAATTTTACAGCATATTTTAGAACAAAAATGGGTTCTTGCCCCTGAAGATAAAGACATGATTGTGATGCAACACATCATCAATTTTGAGCAGGCAGGAGATGAAAACGAAATTATTTCGGAACTGGTAGTTATTGGAGAAGACAATATCCATACGGCTATGGCTAAAACAGTCGGATTGCCTTTGGGCATTGCCTGTAAACTGATTTTAGCAGGTGAAATAAAATCGAGAGGGGTATTGATGCCTATTGATGCTGAAATGTATGAGCCAGTCCTCAAAGAATTGGAGGAGTATGGTGTTATTTTTAAGGAACGAAAGACAAAATAGATGTTGAGATATTAAGAAATAAGATATTAGACACAAGAAAAAACTTTATACTACTCTTAAATCTCATAAATTACTACTTATAATTTATCATTGGCTTATTTTTATGGAAAAACTCTTTCTTTTGGATGCGATGGCTCTTGTTTACAGAGCTTATTATGCTTTTATCAATGCTCCACGCAGAACAAGTACAGGAATGGATACAGGGGCAATTTTTGGATTTATCAATACCATGCTTGAGGTAATCAAGAAAGAGAAGCCCACACACTTGGCTGTAGCTTTTGATACCTCTGAGCCTACTTTCAGACACGAACAATTTGAAGAATATAAAGCCCACAGAGAAGCCCAGCCCGAAGGAATAACTATCGCAGTACCCTATATCAAAAAGATTTTGGATGCTATGAACATCCCCACTTTGACGCTTGCAGGCTATGAGGCAGATGATATTATTGGAACAATAGCTAAACAAGTGGCTCGTGAAGACTTTCAGGTGTACATGATGACTCCTGATAAAGATTATTGTCAGCTTTTAGAAAACAACAAAATCTTTATTTTCAGACCTGCTACCAAATTTGCACCCAATGAAGTATGGGACGTACAAAAAGCCCTTGATAAGTTTGGTATCAAGAAAATAGAGCAGGTAATTGATATGTTGGGGCTTCAAGGAGATGCTTCTGACAATATACCAGGGCTTCCTGGAGTGGGAGAAAAAACAGCTCAAAAATTACTTGAGGAATACGATTCCGTAGAAAATCTGATAGCCAATGCCGATAAACTGAAAGGCAAAATGGCTGAAACAGTTAAAAATCATGGTGATAAGGCAATTCTTTCTAAACAACTGGCAACCATACATTTACAAGTACCCATTGAGTACAATGTTGAGGATTTTAAAATTTCAGAATATAATAAATCAGAGCTTTCTAAAATTTTAGATGAGCTGGAGTTTAAAACTCTTAAAACCAAAATGATAGGTTTAAGTGAAGAAGAAAAACAAGCTCAAAAAACAGCCAAAAAGCAATCTCAATTGCAATTAGACTTATTTAGTAGCAATACACCTGCTCAAGAAGAAGAACCTGAAACGGACGAATTTTTTGAAGAGGGAGAAAAGCGTTTTCAGACAATTGCTGATACTGTTCATCAGTATCATATCATTGACAAAGAAGAAGATAGAAAACATTTAATTCAGTTGCTTTCCATTCAGAAATCTTTTTGTTTTGATACAGAAACGACTTCTTTGGATACCCTGAAAGCCGAATTGGTAGGGATGTCATTTGCTTACATCGCCCATGAAGCCTATTATGTACCTATTCCTGCTGAAAAAGCTGAGGCTCAAAAGATTGTAGAAGAGTTTAGAAGTGTTTTTGAAAACGACCAAATTGAAAAAATTGGACAAAACCTGAAATACGATATTTCTATTCTTGCTAATTATGGAATTGAGGTAAAAGGTAAATTGTTTGATACCATGCTTGCAAGCTACTTAATTGAAGCAGAAAGCAAACATGGTATGGATTATCTAGCAGAAAAATATTTAAAGTATCAGCCTGTAAGCATTGAAACCTTGATAGGTAAAAAAGGTGTCAATCAGGGGAATATGAGAGATATTGAGGTGCAGAAGATAGCAGAATACGCTGCCGAAGATGCCGATATTACCTTCCAACTTAAAGAAAAATTAGCTCCAGAATTACAGAAAATTCATGTAGAAAAACTATTCTACGAAGTAGAAACGCCTCTTGTTGAGGTACTTTCAACTATCGAACGCAATGGTGTAAAACTTGATACCAAAGCCTTAAAAGAATCTTCTGAATTGCTTGAAAAAGAAATTTTGGTTTTAGAAGAAAAAATTTATTCGCAGGCAGGCAGAAAATTCAATATTGCTTCGCCTAAACAGCTTGGCGAAGTGCTTTTTGATGAAATGCAGTTGGTAAAAAATGCCAAAAAAACCAAAACAGGGCAGTATGCCACAGGCGAGGAGATTTTAAGCAAATTAGCTGAAGAACATCCTATTGCTGCTGATATTTTGGAAATCAGAGAGTTACAGAAACTAAAATCTACCTATATTGATGCTTTGCCTGAGCTTGTAAGTACCATTGATGGAAAAATACATACATCTTTCAATCAGGCTGTAACCTCCACAGGCAGATTGAGTTCTACAAACCCGAATTTGCAGAATATTCCTATCAAAACGGCTAAAGGAAGAGAAATCAGGAAGGCATTTATCCCTTCGAGTGATGAGTTTTTAATTCTTTCGGCTGACTACTCTCAAATTGAGTTGCGTCTGATGGCTGCATTCAGTCAGGATGAAACACTTTTAGAAGCATTTGAAAAAGGTTTGGATATCCATGCTGCTACGGCTGCCAAAATTTATAAAGTGGCATTAGAAGATGTAACTTCTGATATGCGTAGAAATGCCAAAACTGCCAATTTTGCAATTTTGTATGGCAGTACAGGCTTTAATTTGTCGAGTCAACTCAAAATTTCGGTTTCGGAGGCAACAAAACTCGTAGAAACGTATTATCAGGAGTTTTCGGCAATCAAGAAGTTTAAAGATTCTATGATTCAGAAAGCTCGTGAACTCGAATATGCTGAAACCATTCTGGGACGCAGAAGACATCTGTACAGTATTAACGAAAGCAATAAAGTAGTGGCAGGACAAGCCGAACGAAACGCCGTAAATATGCCTATTCAGGGTTCTGCTGCCGATATGATTAAACTGGCAATGGTCAATATCCATCAGTTTTTCAAAGAGAAAAAACTCAAATCCAAAATGATATTGCAAGTTCATGACGAATTAGTATTTGAGGTACACAAATCAGAAATTGATATTGTAAAAGAAAATGTGATTAAACTCATGAAAAATGCCATTGCTTTACCTGTACGCATGGAAGTAGAAGTAGGTATTGGGCATAATTGGCTGGAAGCTCATTAAAATAATCAGTGATGAATGACGAATTATAAATTGTAGCCTTCCAGAGAATTATATTTTTGGAAGGTTTATGGTTCAAAAATGAAAACAAATGCAGAAAATTAAGAAAATAGTCATTAAAACCTTAAAAATATTTTTCCTTACAATTGTAGGGCTTCATTTGGCTTTAAGAATTACAGCTTTTTTTGAGCCACCAGTATTCAAAGAATTATTATTTTTAACTGATGAATTTGTAACAACAGGATATCATGATGAGAGATTTACTCATAAAAAATGGATGAATATTAAGATTGGGACACATAAATCTGAAGTGGAAAAAATCATAAAAGGGGAGGATTTTTTTCATTCAAAGTGTGGAGAATGGTATGGAGTAGATTTAAATAGCCCTTTTACAACAACTTCATATAGTTATGATGATAATAGCAGAATTGGAGGTTATATAGATTACGACTTTTGTTATGATGAAAATCAAATTTTAATAGCGAAACGTTATCAGTGGTATTATGAATAAAAAAATATTTTGGGGTGTAGTGATGGCATACACTTTATATTCAATCATCGAGTTAGTCGTACCTTTATTCAAGTATAAAAAATTTGATAAAGATAAATGGGAGAGTGTCAAAATTGGTGATAGTTTGAAAACAGAAGAACTAGGGATGGCAGAATTTCTTATGGAATACCAAAAAGGAAAAGATGTTCATGGTGAATATATTTATAGACATTCACAATCTTATTACGTGATACACTTGATAAATAGAAAGATTAATGATAAATATTATTATATTAATGAAAGAGATACCACAAAAATTAGGAAATAAAAGTAAAATCTTATGAAATCAAACTTTATTCTACTGATTCTGACCTTCATAATGATAGCTTGTAACTCTGAAAAAAAGGAAAATCAGGCTTTCAAGAAAATGAAATTTTCTATTTATCCACCTGCATTGCCTCCAGACCAAATGTGTATTACAGAAATTTTTGAAATAGAAGATAATACACTCAAACATACAAAATCAGAGGGCTTGTGTGGAGGAACTACACCCAAAGATAAGAGTCAGACAATTACTTTGACTCCAGAAAAAAGACAAGAAATAGGTAATACACTCATGAAATTAAAAGCTGATAAATTCTCCAGCGATTCCAAATATGACGGGAATGCCTCAGCGAACCTGAATATCCAATGGGGAGATAAAGAGGATTCTTTTAGCTTTCTGCATTATGATGGGGAAGAAATAATCCAGTTACATACAATTTTAAAAGCAACAATTCAAAAAAAGTAATGATGGACATTCAGAAAACAATTATTCAAAATTATGTAGAAGCCTATAATAATTTTGATGTAGAAAAAATGATTGAAAATTTTGGTTCAACAGTGATTTTTGAAAATATTTCTGGGGGAGTTTCCAATATGCGTTTAGAAGGCATAGAGGCATTTAAAGAACAAGCCAATCAAGCAAAAAGTTACTTTGAAACGAGAAAACAAACCATTGTATCATGGAATATGGTAAATGATACCATAGAAATAGAATTGCTTTATGAGGCTACTTTAGCTATGGATTTTCCAAATGGTTTGAAAAAAGGAGATAAACTAAACCTCAATGGAAAATCAATTTTTAAATTCACAAAAGAAAATAAAATACTGTCACTCACAGATATAAGCTAAAATAAAAAAAGCCTTTGAATACAAAGGCTTTTCAATTATGGTCATTTTACTTGTTTCTTATTGAATAAAACTTCATAGGCTAAATAAGCTCCAACACCTGCTAGCACAAGCCAAAATAAAAATTTAAGAATTTTTCCTAAAAAAAAAGCCAAACCAATGCCTATTACAACGGCAATTACTATTTTAATAATCTTGTCTGTTTCCATTTGAACAAAGTTTTGATTTATCCTAAAATTATAAATAAAAAACGGAAAAAACCAAAAAAATATTGTGTTAGTTCAGGCGATACTGTACAATTTTCTTGACTTGTTCATAGAACTGATGGGGCGAAAGTGTTCGCCAGCCTGCAATTTCTAAGTTTCCACCAAAATTCACATACATATCAATCCCGTATTTTTGCCATTCGGTATAAATAAAATCACGAAACTGTAAGGCAGCTACCCAGCCTTCTTCCACATCCTCAAACCATTCCTCATAATAACAATCATCTGAACCATGAAAATTAAAAACATTTTCACCAAGTAATATAAACTGATTGATTCCTAGGTCTATCATAGGGTTGATAATATTGTTTTTCAGAGTCATAATGTCATTTTCGATGGCATCATTCCATTCTCCGATAAATTCAATAATGGCAAAATTTTCGTCGTAGTCTGCAAATAAAATCTTGATATACAAGGTTTCAGAACCCATATAGTCCCAAGCGGGGTCTATGTAATAGCCATAAATGGTTTCAGAGTACAAATCGTAATTATATTCTTTGCCAAAAAACGGACTATTTTCGTCTGTGGCAGGGTCATAGTATTGAAGCCATCGGTGGTAAGGTGTGATGGTATGCATTTGAAATTATAAATGATGAGTTATAATTTATAAATAGTTAATAGTCAGCGATGAATGGTAAATGTTGAAAATGAATTTCAATGACTTATCATCATTTATCATTCATCACTTATAACTGTATTATCTTTTCCCTCTCCAAAATACACCTAAGGGTAGTTTCTTTTCAAATTTATCCAGCAAAAACAATTCCCCCATTTGTTTTTCAGTAAACGAATTTTCAAAAATCTGATTGATTAATGTTTCTGCAATCAGGGCAGAGAAGCCCATAGAATACAGATTGAGTATCAGAAATCCATGTTTTTCATCTAAAAGTTCCTTACAACATTTAAGCATTTCATTGAGATTATCTTCTAAAATCCATTTTTCACCATCGGCACCACGTCCGTATGCAGGAGGGTCTAAGATAATCCCCTGATATTTTTTGCCTCTTTTTACTTCTCTTTTTACAAATTTAAGAGCATCTTCTACAATCCAACGAATGTTGTCCAGTCCAGAGGCTTCCATATTTTCCTTAGACCATGTAATCACCTGTTTTACAGAGTCCACATGTGTTACATCTGCTCCAGCAGCTTTGGCAATAACCGAAGCACCACCTGTATAAGCAAATAAGTTGAGTACCTGAGGTTTATCAACTTTCATTTCAGAAATACTATCTATAATAAAATCCCAGTTTTCAGACTGTTCGGGGAAAATACCTACATGCTTAAATGAGGTAAAACCCAAACGCATCTTAATTTTGACATTTTTATAGGCATAGTTAATCCACCACTGTTCAGAAACACCTTTTTTGATATTCCATTCACCTTTTTCAGTGGATTTATCAACACCTTTGGCTCTTGTAAAAGTGGCATGAGCCATTTTTTGCCATTCCTGTTCACTCAGACTTTTGTCCCAAATAGCTTGGGGTTCAGGGCGAGCCGTAATAATTTTGCCAAAACGTTCCAGTTTTTCGAAATTTCCACTATCTATCAGTTCGTAGTCTTGCCAGTGTTGAGGTGTAAGAAGAAGCATTTTATAAAATGGTTAATTCTAAATTTAAAATTCTAAATGAATGATATATAAATGATTAGATAAATATTAAATCATTTACAATTTACCATTATCTTAGTTTTCTCTTGCAATGAGCTGTCGCATAAAGTCGTCTAAAAATTGCTTTTGGGTATCACGAGCATTGAGTTCATGGAGTTGTTTAAAAGCCAAATCGAAAAAATACTGTATTTTTTGCTCTGTTTTTTCTTTGATTTTCAATGTATTGTAAATTTCTGTAACAGCTTTTACTTTTTCTTCAATATCAAAATTCTTTTGAGCAAGCCAGTTCTCTAACTGAGTTTTGGTATCGCCTTTTGCCTGAGCAATGGCTTCTAAAAGTAAATAGGTCTTTTTATTGGCAACAATATCACCACCTACCTGCTTGCCAAATTTATCAGGGTTTCCATAAACATCCAGCAAATCGTCTTTTAACTGAAAACCTATACCAATATTTTCACCGAACGCTCTGATTTTCAGTTGTTCTTCTTCACTGGCTCCTGCAAGCATTGCCCCCAATTCCAAACTAAAACCCAATAAAACAGCCGTTTTGAGGCGTATCATTTCAATATATTGACTTTCAGAAACAGTTGTCTCACTTTCAAAATTCATGTCCCATTGTTGTCCTTCACATACCCAAGCTGCACAGGCATTAAATTTTTCAAGAGCTTTACGCAAATATTTATCTTCTACACCACTCATTAATATTTCATAGGCTTTTATAAGCATCACGTCTCCAGAAAGAATAGCAATGCTTTCACTCCATTTGGTATGTACTGTTGGCTGACTTCTTCGGAGAGGAGCTTTATCCATAATATCATCATGCATGAGTGTAAAATTATGAAAAACTTCCACTGAAACAGCAGCAGGGACTGCTTTTTGCCAACTGTCATCAAAAAGTTGATAACCCAGTAATACCAGAAGAGGTCTCATGCGTTTTCCTCCCAGATTCATCAGATAATCAATGGGCTCATAGAGTTCTTTTGGGCTTTTTCCGTAGGAATAATGATTTAAAAAGTGCTGAATTTCTTGAGAAAGTAAAGATAAATCCATAAAAATGTAGTAATAGAATAATGGTTGAAAGCTACACAAAAATAATGAAGGCTTGCAATCGCAAGCCTTTAAATTTTAATACTCATCTTCGTTGAAGAAGAAATCTTCTTTGGTAGGGTAGTCAGGCCAAATTTCCTCAATACTCTCATAGGGCTGTCCATCATCTTCTAATTCCTGAAGATTTTCGATAACTTCCATAGGAGCTCCAGAACGGATAGCAAAATCTACTAATTCTTCTTTGGTAGCAGGCCAAGGAGCATCTTCTAAATACGAAGCTAATTCAAGCGTCCAATACATAAGCAATCATTTTAAAAGTTCGCAAATATAGAAAAAACGATTTAAAAACCAAGAAGTAACAGAAATGTTCTTCTCTTAGTCTAAATTTATTTATTATTATAAATTTTCTTTAACTCACCATCAAATTCTTCAAGCATAATTTGTTTCACTTGTATTTTACGTTTTTGAGTTGCCAAGTTGAAACTTTTATGCTCTGGTTTGTACTCTTGAGCACTTTCTGCAACATTTACTTCCTGTTCATCTTTACGAATCAGCTCACGTAAGAAGCTAGTCTTTATACGGAATTGATCTAAAGTTGGTTTCTTATAAAAATCAGGATATTTACGAAGCACTACACGCATCAAATAGCTTTCTTCAAAAATTCTATCACATGCATATCTGAAACGATTTGCCAAATTCTTATCTAGATATTTGGGATTGGTTACTTCGTTTTTCCAAGCCACCAATAAATCTTTTGCTTGATTACTGCTTTCGTCTGTATTTACCCCTATCAGAGATTCTGCTTTTTTACAGAGTTTTTCCTGAATAGCTCTTGCTTGTTCAACAGGGTCTAAGGGCTTGATTTGCTCAACAGGAACACCTTCTTTGTATTGTTTGTAACGGAAGAAGAATTCGTTGTTGATTTTCTTGAAGCGTTCCCAATATCTTTCAACTTTCTTCTGAGGAACTTTTCCAACAGCTTTCCAGTCATTTTGCAACTGTTTGAAAGCATGGGCTGTTGCTTCAAAGTCTTCAGAGAGTTTCAAAATACTCGCTTTATCCACCAGAATTCTGTATTTATTCAGACGGTCTTTGAGTTCATCAGCCTTATTCTTGAAGAATTCCTTCTTGTTATTGTAATAGGCTTTGATATGAGACGCAAATTCTTCCTCTATTTTGGCTTGCAGATGGTCTTCTACAGCTCCAGTTTTAATCCAGCGGGTTTTGAGTTCATCAATTTTGATGCCTGTTTCCTTCCAGTTGGTGTCATCTACCAAAGAGGCTAATTCTTGGATAATCTGGTTCTTGATTTCTAAGTTTCTTTGCCTATTAATATTGATGAGTCCTTTTAAGAAAGTCTCTAACTCATGGAGTTTTGCAAATAAAACAGGGAAATCACCCAATCCTTTAAATTCTTGGAGGTAAGTTCGCAAATGAATGAGTTTCATCAGAAAAGAACCTTTGTTCTCTGCTGATTCTATCATTTTTTCTAAATCAGCAACTTTTTTTTCTGCATCTTGAAATCTTTTTTCAAAATACTGAATAGCCGCTTCATTTGTCTCTTTTACCACTCCAATCTCTCGGTCGGGTGTGTCCATATAACCCTTTAGAAAAACCTTTCCTTCGGAAATATAGCCATAAGGATGCTCATAAGTAATATTCATAGCAGTAATTTGAAGTAGCCTTACACCTAACAGATGCAGGCTAAATACGTTGTTTGTTAAATGAAAAGTATTATACTATTTTTTTTTATCATTCACAAAAAATGAAACAATTTTTTTTTAGAAGGGTTCCATAAAATGCAAATTTTCTTCAAAATATCACAATATTTTAACCATTCATAGAAAATAAAAATTCATTGTTGTCTTGAGTATTTTTCATTTTATCCAACAAGAATTCCATCGCTTCACCAGCATTCATATCATCCATAAATTTACGCAATACCCAAACTTTATTGAGTTCATCTTTGGTAAGTAATAAATCTTCTCTTCTTGTTCCTGATGCAGGAATGTCCAGAGCAGGATAAATACGCTTGTTTGCAAGCTTTCTATCCAATTGTAATTCCATGTTACCAGTACCCTTAAACTCTTCAAAAATTACCTCATCCATTCTTGAACCTGTATCTATTAATGCTGTTGCAATAATAGTTAATGAGCCTCCATTTTCTACATTGCGGGCTGCTCCAAAGAAACGTTTAGGTTTCTGCATAGCATTGGCATCTACACCACCTGTCAAAATTTTACCAGAAGAAGGCACAACAGTATTGTAAGCTCTTGCCAAACGAGTGATAGAGTCTAAAAGTATGACTACATCATGACCACACTCTACCATTCTTTTTGCTTTTTCAAGCACCATCGAAGAAATTTTCACATGGCGTTCTGCTTGCTCATCAAACGTAGAAGATATCACTTCTGCTCTTACAGAACGTTGCATATCAGTAACTTCTTCTGGGCGTTCATCAATAAGCAAAATAATCAAATATACTTCAGGGTGATTTTCAGCAATGGCATTAGCAATTTGTTTTAATAAAGTAGTCTTTCCTGTTTTAGGTTGTGCTACAATCATGCCACGTTGCCCTTTACCAATAGGGGCAAACAAATCGAGCATACGAGTTGAAATCAAATCAGCTTTGGTACTTAGCTTTAGTTTTTCTTCAGGGAAAAGAGGTGTAAGATACTCAAAAGGAATTCTGTCTCTTATTTCTTCAGTAGTTTTTCCGTTTACACTACTTACTTTAAGCAGTGCAAAATATTTTTCCCCTTCTTTGGGTGGACGAATTTGCCCTTTTACAGTATCACCAACTTTCAGACCAAAAAGTTTTATTTGGGAAGGTGATACATAAATATCATCAGGGCTTGAAAGATAGCTATAATCAGGAGAGCGTAAAAAACCATAACCATCCTGCATAATTTCCAAAACACCAGAATTTTCTATTAGTCCATCAAACTCACGAAGTCTTTCTTTATTCTTTTTCTGTTGATGTTGTTGTTGTTGGTTGAAGATTTTAGGTTGCTTTTCTATATTTTTTGGAATAATTTCTTCCAAAATTTCTACTGCGGGGTCTTCTTCTTGGGGTAAATCTGCAATCAGAGTATTGATGTCAAATGGTTCCAATGTAAAATCGGTATTTTGGCTTTCAGCTTCTTTTTCCTTTTTTTCTTGTCCATTCAAATTACCTTCTTCATCAGAATTGTTTTTTTCTACATTTTGTCTTGGAATTCGAGTACGCTTCTTTTTATTTGAATTTTCATCATGGTTAGAAATTTCGTTCTCTTCTGTATTTTCTTGAGAAGTTTCTGGAGTGGAGGGAGTGGGTTGCTCTTCCAGAATTTTGGTGATAAGTTCTTGTTTGGTTAATTTCTTAGCGTTCTTAATACTTAGCTTATCAGCAATTTCTCTAAGTTCTGAAAGCAATTTCAGATGTAATTCGTCGGATGTGTGCATAAAAACTATACGATAGGATTATATTGGTATCTTTGTGATTTGGTAAGCTTATTTGGGTGGAAAATTAATTTTGCTCTCATACTACCATAAACAATTTTAAATTGTTTCTAGTATTTACACACAAAAGTATTTTTATGGTGATTAAAAAACTTGGATGGAAACTTTATAGTGTAGTGTGGCAGGAAAGCATTGCAATATTATAAGATAAAATTGTATTAGTCAAGCACACCTTAAAAAAAATTTCAGAAATCTTATATTTGCAATAAATTTAGGAAATAAAAATAATAAAAAACATTGATGAAAATTGTTGTAGAATCACAATACTTGCCCTCTTTAGCATACTTCTGCTTATTTTTAAATGCTGATAATCTGGCAATAGATATCTTTGAGCATTATGAAAAACAAAGTTACAGAAATCGTTTTAAGATAGTCACAACACAGGGCGTACAAAGTTTTAGTGTACCTGTAATAAAAGGAAATCAGAAAAAAGCGTTTAAAGATGTAAAAATAGATTATCATGAAAATTGGGTAAATGTTCATTGGCGAAGTATTGTTTCTGCTTATGGAAAGTCCCCTTTTTTCGAATACTATGCTGATTATTTTGAAAAAATACTATACAAAAAATCAATTTTTTTAGTAGATTTGAATGTAGACATACTGACAACTTGTCTGAAATTAATTGGTATCAAGAAAAATTTTGAAATTACAGAAAAATACCTAAATTTAGAAAAAAATAGCGAGTATCAGGATTTCCGCTCAGCCATTCATCCCAAAAATAAAAGTCAAATAGACAGAGTTTATCAGCCAATTGCTTATCAACAAGTATTTGGCAACAAATTTGAGGAGAATATGAGCATTATCGATTTGCTTTTTTGTGAGGGTAACAATACTTATCATATTTTAAAAGCAAGTATTCCGAACAAATTAAATAACGAAATTGTTACATAAAAACTGAATCTAGAAAGAAAAGGACTATAGATAAATGGAAGCAAAATTCTCCAACCAAGTAAAAGAAGTAATAGCTCTCAGTAAAGAGGAAGCATTACGTTTGGGGCATAGTTACATCGGCACTGAACACATTGTATTAGGTTTACTTCGTGAAGGCGATAGTAAGGCTATTAGCATCTTAAAACAATTAGGGGTTTCTCTTGAAGAGCTCAGGCAAGTCATTGAGCAAGCTATCAAAGGAACAGCTACTCATGATATTAAAAATATAGCCAATATATCACTTACAAAGCAATCAGAAAAAGCTTTGAAAATTACATATTTAGAAGCTAAAATATTTAAAAGTCAGGTAATAGGAACAGAACACTTACTTTTATCTATTCTGCGTGAAGAAGATAATCTGGGCTCTCAAATATTAAGTAAGTTTCACATAACTTATGAAATCGTGAAAAAAGCTATTGAAAATCAGAATATAAATCCTCATGCTGGACCTGATACCGATGATGCTGACGAAGAGCAAGGTAGAATGTTTGGAGGTGGGGGTATGCGTGAGTCTAAAAGTACTGAAAAATCTAAAACACCCGTATTAGATAATTTCGGTAGAGACCTCACTAAAATGGCGGAAATGGGTAAATTAGATCCCATTATTGGTCGTGAAAAAGAAATAGAGCGTGTAGCTCAGATTCTTTCAAGACGTAAAAAGAATAACCCAATTCTTATTGGCGAGCCGGGTGTTGGTAAAACAGCTATCGCAGAAGGTTTAGCTCTTAAAATTGTTCAGAAAAAAGTTTCCAGAGTCCTTTTCAATAAACGTGTAATTACACTGGATTTAGCTTCCTTAGTAGCTGGTACAAAATATCGTGGTCAGTTTGAGGAACGTATGAAGGCTGTGATGAATGAGCTTGAAAAATCTCCAGATGTTATTCTGTTCATAGATGAATTACACACCATTGTGGGTGCTGGAGGTGCAAGTGGCTCTTTGGATGCTTCTAATATGTTTAAACCAGCTCTTGCAAGAGGAGATATCCAATGTATTGGAGCTACAACACTTGACGAATATCGTCAGTATATCGAAAAGGATGGAGCCTTAGCTCGTCGTTTCCAAGTAGTGATGGTAGAAGCTACTACACCTGAGGAAACTGTTGAAATTCTGAATAATATCAAAGATAAATACGAAGACCATCACCATGTCCTTTATACCAAAGAAGCACTAGAGGCTTGTGTGAAACTTTCAGACAGATATATTTCTGATAGATTTTTACCAGATAAAGCAATTGATATTTTAGATGAAGCAGGAGCCAGAGTACACATCAATAATATTCAGGTACCTGAAGACATTCTAAAACTTGAAGAACAAATTGAGAATATCAAGAAAGAAAAAACACAAGTTGTAAAAAGCCAGAAGTACGAAGAAGCTGCTCAGCTTCGTGATAAAGAAAAACGTTTGATTGACCAATTGGAGAGAGCTAAACTAGCTTGGGAAGAAGAAACCAAGAAAAAACGCTATACTGTAACAGCAGAAAATGTGGCAGAAGTAGTAGCAATGGTTACAGGCATACCTGTTCAGCGTGTGGCACAAACTGAAGGAGCGAAAATCTTACAAATGGGTGATGCTCTCAAAGGCAAAGTAGTAGGGCAGGATAGTGCTATTGAGAAACTTGTGAAAGCCATTCAACGTACACGTGTAGGTCTGAAAGATCCCAAAAAACCAATAGGTTCATTTATATTCTTAGGTCCAACGGGTGTTGGTAAAACAGAGTTAGCTAAAGTTTTAGCTACGTATCTTTTTGATAAAGAAGATGCTCTGGTTCGTATAGATATGAGTGAATATATGGAGAAATTTTCTGTTTCTCGTTTGGTGGGGGCTCCTCCAGGTTATGTAGGGTATGAAGAAGGCGGACAATTGACAGAAAAAATTCGCCGTAAACCATATAGTGTAGTTCTTCTGGACGAAATTGAGAAAGCTCACCCTGATGTATTCAACATCTTGCTACAAGTACTAGATGATGGAATTCTAACAGATGGTTTAGGTCGTAGAGTAGATTTCAAGAATACAATTATTATCATGACATCTAACATTGGTGTTAGAGATTTGAAAGATTTTGGTACGGGCATTGGTTTTGCAACAAAATCTAAATCAGATAATATAGATGAAGCCATGAAAACAACGATTCAAAATGCGTTGCGTAAAGCTTTCTCTCCTGAATTCTTGAATCGTTTGGATGATTTGATTATATTCAATTCACTTGAAAAAGAACATCTGCATCAAATCATTGACCTTATGCTTCATAAAGTGTTCGCTCGTATAGAAACACTTGGCTTCAAAGTAGAACTGACTGAAAAAGCAAAAGATTTCTTGGCAGAAAAAGGCTATGACCCTCAGTATGGTGCAAGACCTTTAGGCAGAGCTATTCAGAAATACTTGGAAGACCCTATTGCAGAAGAAATTTTGAAGGCAGAGCTTGAAAATGGAGATACCCTTCTTGCAGATTATGATGGAACTGGGGATGCCCTTATGTTTTCTGTGAAAGATACAAAAACTGTTTAGAATTACATAAATTAATCATATACCCCTGAGAAACACTCAGGGGTATTTTTTATGACATATCTGCTTATGGAAGTATTAAAATTGTTATTGGTCGTAGTAGGAGCATTTATAATTATGATAGTGGTAGTAGGATTGGCTCTAAAACTCATTGATAAGTTTTCTCAAAAAGAAAAAAGACCATTTTTAGACAACCTTAAAACCGAATTTGGTTTAGAAGAAACTCTTGAAAGTAATCCAACAGCTCCTGATAGAATCTATCTGAAAGGAACATATCAAAATTGTTTGTTTACCTTAATCTGTGATTGGCACAGACCTGTCAATGCTAAATCGGTAATTTTCACAACAAAAATATCTCTCGAACCACAAGAGGATTTGCCTCATAACTGGATAGGAAAAACCATTAAGGCTTTAGAGAAAATACCTGAAAACAAAGCATTTGATGAACAAAATTTTATTTCGAAAATTGATATTCCTTCTGAAATAGTGCTTTCAGATGAGACAAAAAAAGCTATTTATGAAATCAAGCAAATATTAAAAAGCACTTACCTGAATATAGAGTTTAAAGATACTAAAACAATAAATTTTACTATTTTTAATGAGTTAAGTAGTGAAAATATCTACAAAGCTTGCCAAAAGATAGTACATGCTCTACCAAAATTTTTAACTATTTAAGGTTATGAAAATAAAATTTAGAAAATATTTGGTAGAGTCTTTTTTTGTATTTATTTTTGTTGCGTATTTAACAAGTGCGTATGCAAGATAATCATTTTTGCTCACAGGAACATTTAGGAAAAATAGTAGGAGATACACATGTAGCAATGGTGAAGCATTTATCTAAAATGCTCAAAGAAAATGATATACCCATCACTCCTGACCAGTTTCGTGTGTTAATGTATCTTTGGAAACAAGATGGAAAATCTCAACAGGAGTTAGCTGTTTTATCTTGTAGAGATAGAGCCAATGTAACAAGAATTATTGATATATTAGAAAGAGAAGGGGTTGTAGAAAGGTTAGATGATGAAAACGACAGAAGAATATTTAAAATTCATCTGACAGAGTTTGGAAAAACATTAGAGTCTCAAACATTGGAGTGTGTTCAAAAATCAACAGAAGATGCCCTACAAGGAATCAATCCATCAGATTTAGAAATATGTATCAAGGTTTTGAAAAAAATAGCTGGAAATCTTCAATAAAAAAATTTAATTATATTATTGCGTATTTAACAATTGAATAATTAATATTTGTTACACCTTTTAAATTAAAAACGTATGAACTCAAAAACTAAAAACATCATCAACTGGGTATTAGCAGGTTTAGTAGGCTTTATCTTTGTAGGTAGTGCTATCAGTAAATTAGCTGGAGGTGAAGAAGCACTCAAAATGGCAGCAGGAATGGGCTTGGATGCCAATGCATTCCGAATGATAGGGATAGTAGAGCTTATAAGTGCTATTTTATTTGTAATTCCTCGTACGGGTATTTTAGGAACATTACTTCTTGCAGCTTACATGGGAGGAGCAATAGCCACTCATTTAGAACATAATCAGTCTATTATAGCACCAGCAGCTATCCAAGCGTTTGTATGGATTGTAGCTGTCATTCGTTTTGACGAACTGCGTTTTAGGCTTTTGGGTGTGAAGAATGCATAAAATAATCAAAGAGAGAGGTTTTTCCTCTCTCTTTGCACTAGAAACGACCTTCAACAAGCCATTGAGGGAGATAATCAGAAGCAAAATCTAATTTAATATCTTTATCATGAGCTAAAGATGCAATAGCAGTAAGCCCCAAAGCAACAAAGTTTTTTTCGTATTGCGATTGAGGTGGGTCTTCACTAGGGTTTTCTGAAAAGGTATTACCTCTGATTTCTTTGAACCTTGAAGTTGCTTCATACATATTATCATTGAAACCTTCTAAAGGTGTTTCTCCCAACAGTTGGAGTAACATTTCTACTTCTTTTTCAAGGAGATAAACTTTAAAGGTATAATTGAGTACCTTTTTCTTATCAGCACTTTTGACAGCAAACTCTACTTTTCTAAGAATTTCTAAATAGTTTTTTTTAGGTTGATTTCTGAGAAAAGAATGCCAAAACTGAGCCATTTCAAACATATCGTATTGAAAATACTCTACCCCTTGGTATCTTTCATAATTCAAGACAACTTCTAAAGGGATAGCAACCAAATCTTCAATGGCTTTTTGGTTTCTTCTGATAAGGGCTAAATAAATACCTGTAAGCCAATCTACTGGCGTATCGAATTGATTGTAATGCCCTCCATTCCAATTTAGTTGATAAATTTCATCTTTTCCATCTTTGAAAAAAATGTATTGAGGCTTCCCAAAAGAGGTTTTGATTTGATAATGAGCAATTAAGGAATTAAGAGCTGTATCCAAATAATATAAAATAGATTCATGTTCATCTGGATTTAAAGCTATTTCGCCTAACATGGCATCTAAAGTGTATTTATAAATACCTTTAACACATGGGTCAGTAGGGTCATTTTTTGTATCCAAAAGAAATTCTTTTGCATTTTTATCAGAAGATTTTAATATTCTTTCGGATATGGTAGTATTAAATTCAGACCTTTTTATATATTCTTTCATAGTTTATGAAATTAAAATCTTATTATACAAAAAAAGTAGTTCCTTATGAAACTACTTTTACATTTTCTTGCTTGATGATAATTTTCATGTTTTTAGGGAAGTGTTGGGCTTTTTCGCTCCAAATAACCATAAACGGCTCCATGTTTTCAAAAGTATAAAGCTTTTTGGACTTGTTGATGGATGTGAGCTGAATCTTGATATTTTCTACTTTGTAAGGTTTTTGTTGTTCATTTTCAAGGTAATAAGAGAATAAAGTAGCTGTTAGAATTTGTCCTTTGTCTTTAATTTCTTCATTAACCTCGATCTGTGTAATCTCAGGAGGCAATTTATAAGGGCTTGTAGGAGAGAGTAGTTTTAAAGACTCAGGTGAAAGAATAGGAATAATCATTTCTGTAATTTCTTCTTTTTCGGGTTGTGTATTCATGCTAAAATCACCCTCAATAAGCCAACGAGGGATAAAATCACTTTCAACTTCTATTTTCATACTTTTTTGTTTGGCAAAAACACAAGGAAAAAGAGCTTTGAATACAATATGCCCTTGCCTATCATAGTAATTAGGATCACCTTCTTGATATGAGTCACTTGCCCAATAGATTTGATAATTGAGGAGATATTTTTCTAAAGCCTGATTAAATAGTTTTTCATCTTCTTTTGCAAAAGCCTCTAGAAGGGCATATTCATACTGCCATAATAGTGCAAGACCTTTATAAATTTTAGGAATCTTTGATTGGTTTCCACAACCCATAAATTTTGCAACAGCAGGAGAGATTTCTTCTAAAGAAACTTTTTCTTGATTGAATAACTCAACAGCAGGCTTAATAATTTTTAGAGCTTTTTCGGTATCATTTAGCCAGTAAAATTTCCAAAACTTAAACATGATATCTCCATAATGTAGTGATTTTGGAATTTCTAAGGTGCTTACATCAATATTTTTTAAATAATTAATACTCTCTTCTCTTCTTAAAAGAGTTGCAAATCCTAAAGTATAATACCAATAAAATAGTTCATTCATGGTATTCTCTTTTCTATCTTCTTCGCTTTGAGGTACTTCAATAGGTTCAAAACCTTCTAAATGAAGAGTTATAGAATCTTGATGAAGCAGTTTCTCAAAAGCTAGATTAATATCCAAGACATAACCCAAATACTTTAATATTTCAGGTTTATTTTCAGGAGTAAAGAGGTGGAGAAAATTAATGGCTTCTAAAGCATATTTTTGAGCTACTTTTAAAAATCTTGAACCTCTTTTTGATTCTTGTAAAAATTCTTCAAAACTTTGTGTAGAATACTCAATCTCTTCTATAGTAAGAAAAGGATCATCTGAAGCTCTATGCTCTATTAAATAAGGATTTTCTATAAATATGCTCATCATTAATATTATTGAATGAAACGTTTAATAATTAAATTACCTAACTCTGTGATTTTTGCACCACCTTTAATTTTCTCAACAGTTACAATTTCTTGAAAAGCATAAAGATACTCATAATCACCTTTCTCTACTTTCTTTAATAGATCTTTTATCATTTTTTCTTTACCTTTGTAGTTTTTACTTTTCAGCATTTTTTCTAATGTACCTTCCAAATATACTTTTGTTCCTTGTTCAAAACGTTTCAGCATACCAGTTGCCTTATCAAAGAACATTGCAGAGCCTAAATTACGGTTATTACCTTTTACCTCCACAAAACGAATCTTTCCATCTTTACCTGTTACAATATAAATCTTGTCTAGAGTATTGGCTCCATGCCCTGTAATAATATCAATATCATGAACTTCAATACCATGAGTTTCTTTGAGATACTTTTTTATCCCAATATCTGTCATACCTTCACCAATCAGCTCGCTTTGTCTGTTTACTGCTGCAATGTGTTTATTATATTCTTCTAAATTGGTGTCTTTATAAGAATCTCTTAGAGCCATCATTCTTTCCCTTTCTGCTATATGTGGTTCGACATTTTTTCTAAATTCTACTATTTCAGGACTAGGGTTTTCCAAATTCTTATTAGCACTAGATTTCTGTAAATCAGCACCAGATAACTCAATAACAGGTTTTTTATGGTCTATATTGGCAGAGTAATCAACGGTATATTCCCGTTTTAATTTTTCAATAATCCTTATTCTTGCATCTTGGTCTCCAGCATTTTTAAGTTCTTGAACAATCTTTTTAGCATCATCAATATTTTCTAACTTTTTGGCATCCAAAGCTTCTGCAAATTCGTCTCCAACAACAAATTTTTTACCATCTATGTCTGAATCAGCCAAGCCAAGCTCTTTAGGTCGTCCCTTCTTTCCTGTTCTTGCTTGTTTTATAAGCTCTTCTCTTAATTCGTCATCGAGTTCATGGATTTCATAATTTCCATCGTCTGTAACTGCAATTAATACTTTAGAATTAAACTCACCCCAAATTTCAATTTTACTACCATGTTTTTCAGCCCAGACACGTTTAAAGCCAAATACTTTTAAAATACGTTCTCTGAGGTCTTGAAGGTTTTTTGCTCCTTTTGTGATGCCACTATTCAATCCATTAATTACATATTTACCATTGTTGACAATCACATTTCTTAATTGTTTTACACCAGGGATATTTAAAATGGCATTTCCTACTTTTCTTTGGGTGCGTCTGATGGCTACACTTGTTCTACGATAGGCTTTAGAGGCTTTTATGGTTGCTTTTACTCGTTTCAAAACATTGCCCAGTTTTGCCAACAAATACTCAAATAAAAATTCTGAAACAAGTACAGCAAAGCCTTTGGCAAGCTCTTTGCCTCCTTCTTTGGGTTTCTGATTCCAAGAAAGCTCCAAATAATTCATCAAATGTCCTCTTATTTTCATCAGAGCTTCTGCCATGAAAATCATGGTTAAAGCTTGCATAACAACCTCTAAAACAGCTATCAGACCTGCACCGCCTGTGAAAAATGCAATAATAGCCCCTACAGTCAGTACTCCAGCAATGACAGCATACACAGTCATTTTATTCTGATTCCACCACATTTGTAAGCCTTTCATCATTTGTCTGCCTACATATTCTAGCCTTGTACCTACAGATAAAGGAGAGGTTTTGAGAGATGGGTCTAAATTTACCTTCTGAGGAGCTTCAGGAGGCTGTTTAGTATCCATACTTTCGGGCTTTGCCTCTTTACCCATTTCATTGATATAATGATCCATTTTTGCCTCATCAGTCATGGAGGCTACATCGGGAGAGGGGGCAGGTTCAGAAACCTGTTCAGGAGTAGAATTTTCTGTTTGGGTAATTTGACTACTCAGATTAGTAACCATTTCATCTTCACCTTGTTGGGTAAGCGGATTGCCTCCAAACATAGCACTTTGTAAATCTCGTGTGGTTACGGCGTTTTCTCCAGCACCACCCAATACCATTTCTCGTCCTTCTTGAAGTCTTCCAAAGAAAGGAAGAAATTCTTGTCCCAGATGGAAAGGGGCACCAGGGGCTTCAACATCATCATTATTTAATTTATTTTTGTCACTTAATTGTCCATTTTGCTGAGCTTCCTGTTTACTTGCATTTGTTTTAGAACCCAGTTCAGAAGCTCTATACAGGTTTTCTTCTTCCTGACTACGTTCAATGTCTAAGGGTTTGCTAATATCTGCTCCTAAAAACTCTTCTGATAAAGCACCCAAGGACTCTGATACAGCATGGCGAGCCCCTTGTATTAATCCTTTTACACCATTATAGATTTTCTGAAGAAAATCTGCAATCATTGAGAAATCACCTAAAAGAGCTAAAAATAAAGCCTGATACACACTTAGCAGAGCCACAAGCACAGCCCCTAACGCATCTAAAAACTTACAAACAGCCACTTTGAGTTTATCAGCAAGGTAATTGATAGCTTGCTCGGCTGTATCTACAGCTTTGTCGATTAATCCATTAATTTTCCTAGCAGTTTCTGGGAAAGCAAATAATACAATACTTACAACGCCTTTAGCAAACTCACCATATGCTTTCACCATTTTAATGGCAAAGTTTTTAGCTTTATCTATCAGGGCTACAGCAAGCTTTTTGACACGCTCAATAGTGTTTTTTACGAACTTTTTGAGAGCATCAAACAAAGAGTTGATAGCATTTTTAATACCTTCAATGAAGCTACTAAAAGCATCTCCTACTTTTTCCCAAAAACTTCTCTTTTTATTTTTGGCTTCAGCCTTTTTGGCTTCAGCTTGTTTTTCTGTATTTATTTTTTCCTGCTTGATGGCTTTATCACCTTTCTCATACTCCTGCCCAATTTCTTTGTTTACCTGTTCAGAATGGGATGAAATTTCTTTTTCTGTTTTATTTTTTTCAGTGTCTAAATCCTTCTGAGCCTTATCAAGAATTTTATCATTTTCTTGTTTCCAAGTTTTTCTATTCTGCTCTACTTCTTGTTGAGAATTTTTCTGGATAGTTTTCTGTTCTGTTTCTACTTTAGTTGTTTCTTCAGCTATTTTTTCGTCTGTAGTTTTCTTTTCCTGCTCAGATTTACTTTCTTTTTCTAACTTACCTTCTTTTTCTTTTGCTAAACCTTGTTGAATTTTAGCATCAATTTGTTGTTTTGCATGCTCATTAAAAGTTGCAATAGCTTGAGCAGGTAACTTTTCTACTTTTTGTAAAGAGAGTTCTGTAGCTTTCTCTAAAGCTACAACTTCAATTTGAGGCTTTAAACGTTCTTTTTTGATTTCAGGATATAAATTGTTTTCACCAAAATCTTTTTGGACTTCCTGATCTGCCTTCTGCTTATTTTCTAAGGTTTGTTTTTCTGCTTGTTCTTTTTGTTGTTCATTTTGCTCAGGATCAGCCTCACCCACAAGCTTCACTTCAGGTTTTTTACCTAAGTCTTCTTTGATACTTTCATCTTTAGATGGAATTGTATCAATCTGAGCTTTAATTTCTTCAACCTGCTCGCTGATAGCACCTGAGCCAAAAAGTCTGGAGAAAAACCCTTTTATTTTTTCTACCACACTAGCTCTTTGAGTTTGAGTAGGAGTGGGCTTGGTTGGATCTATTTTAGACTCAACTTTTATTTTATCTTTAGGGTTTTCTTTGGTTTTGGGTTGTGTTTTGAGAGCCTTGGCATTATCTTTAGTCAGCTTACTGCCTTTTTCTACTTTTCCTTTCTCGTCTTTGGTGGGCAAACCTGTGGGCTGGTCGATTTCAGGTAAATTTTCCTGAAGTTCGTTTTGTTCTTTTTGTTGTAATTCCGTTACAGTAGTTCCACTTTCTCCAATACCTATCATAAAATCAGTAGGAGAGCTATTACCTAAAGAGTTTAGGTAAGCACTACTATCAGACTTATCAAGTTGTGGACTTTCCAAATTACCGGCATCTTCAGTACCAATCGGAACTTCTTTGGGTTGTTTTTGAGATGCTTGTTTTTTATCTTGTTTATTTTGGTCTTTACTTTTAGAATCTTTTTTCTGTTGATTGATTTGCTCTTTTGTTTGTTTACTTGTATCTGGGTTTAGCTCTCCTTCGATTTCTTCATTTTCTTGTTCTTCTTTAGTTTCTCCTTTATTTTCACCTTCTTCCATAGCCTTCATTTCTGCAAGTCTTTTTTGACGACGAGCAGCCTGAGCAGCTATTTTAGCTTGTTTCTCACTCTCTATTATTTTTTGAAGTTCAGTTTTCTTTGTAACTTTTGTGCTATCTTCTTCTTTTTTATTTTTCTCTGTCTTTTTTTCACCCTCTTCCATAGCATTCATTTCTGCAAGTCTTTTTTGACGACGAGCAGCCTGAGCCTCTATTTTAGCCTGTTTATCATCAGCTAAAAGTTTTTTTAACTCCTCTTTAGAGAGCTTTTTATCATCAATCAGAGATAAATCTTGATTTGTATAATCGTCATATCCCCAATCGTTATAACTCTGATCAAAATCAGCCATAGAAATTCAAGAGAATTATTTCATATTTCACCCAATTTTAGCTAAAATTTTAGAAATAGCCAAAATAAAAATATTGAAAAGTGTCTATATTTGCACCTTGAAAAATCTATGTAATTAAACTTTATTAATTTTTATGAAAGCTAATATTTTATTGTTTTTTATTATAATTATCAATATATCAATTGTTTATGGGCAAGATACTTATCAGCAAGGCTATTTTATCAAGAACAATGGTGAAAAGGTAAATTGTTTGATTAAAAACATGGATTGGGAGAATAACCCAACCAGTTTTTATTACAAATTATCTGAGAGTTCTCCCAAAGAAAGAGCATATATAGAACAAGTAACAGAATTCGAGATTGTAAATTTTTCTAAATATCAGAGATTCAAAGTAAAAATAGATACATCGGGCTCTGAACCTCGTTATTTGAGTGATAATCAGACACCTGAATATGAAGAGAGAATCGTTTTTTTAAAAATCTTGGTATCAGGTAAGGCAAACTTATACTTTTATCACAGAGTTAATATGAATAGATTTTTTATTCAAACAGATAGTTTACCCATAGAACAACTCATCTATAAAAAATATTTGGATAAAGATGATCTTCAAAAGTATAATAATTTATACAAATCTCAATTAATGAAGAATTTAAAATGTGACAAACTTACTCCTCAAGAATTTATCAGGGCTGAATACAACACTAAATCATTAACAAATATATTTTTGAAATATAATGCTTGCTTTGGACAAGAAACAGTTAATTATGTAAGCAAACCCAAAAGAAAAATATTAAATTTGGGCATACGAACAGGTTTAAATATAGCTTCCATAAAAATGTCTGGAGGCAATTCAGGGGTATTTAATGCAACATTTGAAAAGTTCATGACCCCTCGAATAGGGCTATCAGGAGAAGCGATACTTCCATTTGGTAATAACAAATGGAGTGTTTTATTTGAACCTAATTTTCACTATCATAATTTAAAACAAGATTTCAATGTTCAATTTGGTACTAAAGAGATAGCAGAAACAAAATTCAATGCTATTGAAGTGCCTATTACAATCAGATATGGTATTTATGTAGCAAAAAATGCAAAAATGTTTTTGAATACTTCTTATGTTTTTGATATTCCTATAAAAAAATCAAAAATAGATTTTGATGGTCGTACAGATATAAAAATAACTACAAGTAGTAGTGTGGCTTTTGGAGTAGGAATGGAATATTCTAGCAAATATAATTTTGAATTTAGATATAATTTTAAAAGAGATTTACTAAATAAATACATTTATATCAATGCTGATTATAGCACTATCAATTTTATATTTGGATATAATTTCCTGAGGAAATAGCTTTACTCATCAGCCATTCATCGTCAAATACTTTGTCACCCATTTGGAAAAACCAGTTACCAGCTTTGCTAAAGCCTCTTTTTTCGTAAAAGGCAATGGCTTGGGTATTTTGTCCCCATACACCCAGCCAAAGTGTATCAAATAGTTCTTCTGTGGCAATCTGATGGATAAGCGTCATGATTTCAGAACCTATTCCTTTGGCTTGTACGTTTTCTAGGAGGTATAGTTTATCAATTTTTAGAAATTTTGTTCCAAGATGTTCATAGTTCTGTGGAATACTATGTTTGATAATCTTTGCATACCCAACAGGCGTGGATTCATGAAAGGCTATGAAAAAAGAAACATTTGGACTGGAAAAATCTTGCTCAAAATGAGATATTTGCATATTATCTAGAATATAGCGTTCTACCAATACCTCACCATCAATGGGTGTCCATTTTTCTCTGAAGGTACTTTGAGCAAGATATAAAACAATAGGTAAATCTTTTGTTGTGGCTAAACGAATCATCTGCCAGAAATAGGAGTTTTAGGGCGAGCTTTGATAAAGATTCTCTTCACATAATATCCAGCTATTGCCGAAATAGAACCAACAATTCCACCAAGTAAACCTGTAATTACAAAAAGCCATTCGCTTGTATTGGCTATTCCAAGCATAGTAGCAATTCTGCTAGATAAAATCTGGTCATTTTGGATATCTTGCCAAAAAGCCATTCCCGACCAAACTAAGAAAACAGAAAAAAATGCTGAAAAAAATACACCCCACGCTGTTCTGCCCAATATACCTGCTACCACATAACTGATGAGAGCTACAGACCAAATCTGCCAGTGCATAAAATATTGAGCAGAAAAAACCAATATTGCAATAAATATAAAAACCATGACTATTTAGCTAACTTTAGTTTTCCATGAGAAACACCCATCCAATTACACAATTTGAACAACATTCTGGCTCCTACATTAGCATCCCATTCTTCGTTTTCTACATCTCCACAAGCTACTTCTACTAAATCGAAACTGATAATTTTTCTGCCTGAAGCAACAACTCTTTTGATAAGAAAAACGATTTCAGCAAACTCAAAGCCTCCCGCTACGGGTGTTCCTGTATGTGGGCATAGTTTGGGGTCAAGTCCGTCAATATCAAAGCTAATGTAAACATGATCAGGTAATTGCTTGATAATTTCATCACAAATATTAGCCCATGATGCACCTTCGTATTGTTTTTCTTTGATGGCTTGGTCAAAAAATGTGACAACTCTGCCATTAGAATTTTTAATCAGATTGGCTTCCGCTTCACAATAATCTCTGATGCCTACTTGTACCAATTTAGAAATTTGAGGTATTTTAAGAGCATTGAACATGATAGAAGCATGTGAAAACTCAAAACCTTCATAAGCATCTCTTAAATCGGCATGAGCATCTATTTGCAGAATACCAAAATTATCGTACTTAGTTGCCAAAGCCTGCATCAAACCTAAAGGAGTACTATGGTCGCCACCCAAAAGAGCCACCATTTTCCCTTTGTTTATCCACTCTAAAGCAGTATCTTTTACCCAGTTATTTAATTTTAAGGCTTCTTTATTGACTACCTCAGGGATTTCTCGTAGATATGTGATTTCTCTATCAGCTTCTTCGGGCATTTCATCCTCAAGCCATTCTATATAGGTTTCAGCTTCTTCACGCAGAGTTTCATTTAGTTCAAACCATTTATCAGGAAATGGAAGCATGGTTACTCCCAAATGCCAAGCATTTTCAATGTCAGCATCATACAAATCTACTTGGGCAGAGGCATATAAAATTTCTTCAGGGGCAATGGCTGTTCCAGCACTATAAGAGACGGTTACTTCCCAAGGCACAGGCATAATGATAAGTTCTGCACTGTTTTCATCAAAAGGTAGTCCAAAGAGTTTGCCAGAAGAGCCTACATCGTTTGGATTAAAGTTGCGTATAATTTCTTCTTTACTCATAAATACAGATTTGTATGCTTTTAAATGGCAATTTGATATATTTTTTTTGCTTTGTCAAGTTAATTACGATGCTTTTTAGAAAAGCCATAATATTTGAAAGATGTTGAGAGACCTCTTTTTTATATTGTGTATTGATTTTGACATTTTTTTATTTAAAAAATTAAATACTTTTTTATAAAAAATTTGTAGATATTATAAAAGTTTATTTAATTTCAGACAGAAATATATTTAACAACATTTTAAACCACGTATGCAGTATGAAAAAAGCTCTGATTCTTTCTTTAGCTTTGCTAACAGCAACTCCAGCAGTATTTGCAGGTTCTCCTTCTAATGCAAATGCAGTAACAGTAAATGAAGAAACAAAGGCTACAACCTTATCATTAGTTTCTCCTGAACTAAAAGAAAATCCTTCTAAAAAAACACGCAAAGAACGTAGAGAAATCCGCAAGCAAATTCGTAAAGAGTTACGAGTAAAAGGTGGAAAGAGCTGGGTAGCTGCCCTTTTATTGTCTTTCTTCTTTGGTGTTATAGGAGTAGATAGATTCTACTTGGGTTATATTGGTTTAGGTTTCTTAAAATTATTTACTTTAGGAGGATTAGGTATTTGGGCTCTTATTGATTTCATCTTGATTATCATTAAGAAACTGAAACCAAAAGATGGTGATTATAATGACTAATTGACCAAAATTTATAAAATATGATAAAATAAAGAGGGATTTCTATATAGAAGCCCTCTTATTTTTTGATATATACCTTCACAAAATTTAACACCATTTTTATGAATACAGTCTTTCCTTTTGAAAAAGTATGGTTTGGTGTAGATTTAGATGAACTACGCCCTATTGATGCCACCTATGGTGGCGAACCTTTTGATTTGCTCCCTACTATAAATAAAAAATATTTGGATGGAAACTTTAATTATTTGAGTAATCAGACAGTAAAAGAAATAGATGAAAAGGTTCCAGATTATGTAGATAAACCTTTTAAACCTACTATAGAGACAGATATTTTTAAAGTAGATGCTAAATGGAAGAAAAGAATAGATGCTATTCAGAATAGCTTACCAAGTCATTTAGTTTTGCCAGATTCTTTGGTAAAATTTATGACAGCCCCCATTGCCCACGACTTAGTACCTTCATGTACAGCATGTTATTTTGATTTGCCTGATAAGGCTAAATCTTTTACTTGGCTTGGTGAAAAAGGATATATTTTTCACTTTTACAGAGACCAGCAAGATTGCCTATTTTGGTATTACTATATAAGAGAAACAGGCGAAAGTTGTATTTTAGCTTCTGCAATTCCTTTTGAGCAAGAAGGCATCGAAAATGAGTTAGATGATGAAGTGATTCAGCAGGAAGTATTTTATACAGCAGAAAATTTTGAAGAATTTATTTATCGTACATGGATAGAAAATATACTTTGGTTTAATATAGAAGAAGGAGAGGACTCAGATCCTCATACTCAACAACTTTGTAAAGAATATGTAAACCATTATAAACAACTCAAAAAATAAAAAAAGTACCCGCTATAAGAGGATACTTTTTTGAACACTGTTTAAGATACACACCTGTTTATATAAGTTCTTTATAAGAAAAACATTCGCTTCTAAAAGGTATATTTATTGTCCTAACAAACTTGGAGCCAAAAGTGCTAAAGCAAGCACTAAAAATAAGAGTAAGGCAAATACTTTCATATACTTTCAAGTTTTTAGTGATGTTTTGTGTATATGTACGCACTTTGTAAAACAAGGTTTTCAAAAAAGTAAAAAAAAAAGGTTACACTTACGTAATATTTTTACAAAGAAAAAATCCTAAAACATGCTATAGATGCAGTATTTAGGATTTTTAATTTTATAAGGGCTTAAAAACCTTGTAAGAGTTTTTGCATAAATTTACTTTAATGACTGATAAGCCATCAAAAAATCTTCTTTTTTCTCTTTAGAAATACTTACGCTGTCTCCATTTTCCATTAAAATATACCCACCATCTTGTCTAATAAATTGTTTAACAGCATTCAAATTGATAAGATATGAACGATGTGGTCTGAAGAAAAATGAGTGATGAAAGATTTCTTCAAAACTTTTGATATTTCGAGAAACTAAAAATTTTCTACCATCCCTTAAAATGATAGTGGTGTATGCACCTTCAGCAGTCAGGTACATAATATCGTTTAATTCTACGAATAAAAACCCTTCTGAAATAGGAAGAGCTACTTTGCTGACTTTCTCCTGTCCTAAAGCACTTTTCATAACCTGAATACGTTCTTTAGACTGCTGAGAGCTTTTCTCTTTTACTTTATCAATAGCTTGTATAAGCTTTTCGATTTGAATTGGTTTGAGTAAGTAAGCAATTGCTGATACTTCAAATGCCTGAATGGCATATTCCTGATAGGCTGTAGTGAAAATCACTTCAAAATTTACATCTTCAATGAAATCAAATAGTTGAAAACCATTATATTGAGGCATTTCAATATCTAAAAAAACTAAATTTGGTTCAAATTTTTTGATAGCTTTTACACCTTCGGGTACACTATCCACTGAGGCAAGTATCTCTACATCAGGGCAGTATTCTTTAACTAATTCTTCCAAAACTCTTCGGGCTTTGGTTTCATCTTCAATAATAATAGCTTTGAGCATAAACGGAAAATTTCAAATTGAAAAGGCTTTTAAATTTTCTTTTTTTATATTGGCACTAAAATACAAAAAATATGAAAAATGCTTCCATTTTTATACTGCTTTTTACAGTATTCCAGACTTATGCCCAAAATATAGAAACGGTGTTTCCATTGAAATGGAAAACTAAAATAGGGCAGACTACATACCGAACAAATATCTTATTTAATAAAAATAAAATATGGGTAGGTTCAAATGGATATACTTTTGTAAAAAATAGAGTTGATGATTTGGATGCAGTATTCTCTATAGATCCTAAGACAGGCAATATCCTTGAAAAAATTATACCTGCTTGGGATACAAAGGAAGAACCTGATACAGATATAAACGGAATAGCAATAGAGGGTAATAAACTCTATTTTGCGACAGATGCCCATATCCTATATTGTTATGATATGGTACAAAAAGATTTTTTATGGCAATATAATGCTCCAAGTGCTAATTTTGGCGATAATTATGGGAATATAGAAAGTTGTCCTCTGCTTATTGATCTTAATAATGATGCAGAAAAAGATATAGTAATCACTGTCAGAGGAAGAGGAATAGTAGCTCTCAATGGAAAAAATGGTAAACCATTGTGGGTGAATATCTTATCAGAATCTGATGGGGCTTACTTGTGTTCGCCTGTAAGTGTGGATGTGAATAATGATAAAATTCCTGATATAATTTCAGGAGGATGGGGTTTAGGTACCGAAGATGGAGAAAATGCAGGTGTTAACGAATCTCATTTATATGCATTGGATGGCAAGAATGGGAAAATCATCTGGGAGTTTAATTTGGGTTCAGGATTGAAATCTTCCCCTGTTATTGTTAAAAAAGGACAAAGAACAGCTATTATGGTAGCTACAACCTACTCGTTAGTTTATATGCTAGGATTGGATGGAAAAGTTTTGTATGGTGTAGATTTCCAATTGCCAGATAAAGAACCTTATTATGGAGGTATATCAGGCTTGTATGGAACGCCTGTTATAACTCCTAACGAAACGATGCTTATAGGAAGTTCTTGGTGGTCAAGTGATCAAGATGGGTTATGGATTGCCCATTTACTCAAAGCAAATCTAACAGGAGAAGAAGGGGTAAAATTTGTCGATAAAAATGTAAGACGTTTTTATACTGCTAATAGAATTTCTGCATCAGCAGTGGTTGGAAATATTACTAACAAAAATTGGCAGATAGCTATTCCAACAGAGAAAGGAGAACTCTTAATTTATGATGAAAAAACAAGAAGTCTGGAGAGACTTAAAATGCCTTCTGGTGCAGAATGTACCCCATTTTTAGGAGATATTGATGGTGATAAAAAACTGGAATTATTAATAGCATCTTATGATGGTTATCTGTATTGTTATGAACTTTCAGTGAAAAAGGCAAAAGTTTTTATAGGGCAGTTTAGACAAAATAATACTAATCAGGCAGAAATAAGACTGAAATAATGTTGATAAAAGGCTTAACTTATCTTGAAAACTTTATTTCAGAAGAAGAAGAAAAACAACTCATCAATCAAATTGATAAGGCTGTTTGGCTCAATGATTTGAAAAGGAGAGTTCAGCATTATGGCTATAAATACGATTACAAAAAACGAAAAATAGACGCTTCTATGAGAATAGGAGAGTTGCCAGATTGGCTGAAAAATCTTTCTAATATTCTCTTCAAAAAGGTTATATGCCTTACCTAGCTGACCAAGTGATTATTAACGAGTATTTTGCAGGGCAGGGAATTGCTCACCATATTGATTGTGAGCCTTGTTTTGAGGATACCATAGCCTCTTTAAGTTTAGGTTCTTCTTGTGCAATGGAGTTTATCAGCAAAGATAAAACCATTCAGCATGAAATATTCCTAGAACCTCGAAGCCTTTTAATAATAACCAGTGAAGCCCGATACGAGTGGTTACATGGTATTAAAGCCAAAAAAAGTGATATAGTTGATGGAAAAACAAAAGTAAGAGACAGACGTCTGTCTCTTACTTTTCGTAAAGTTAAATAGTTGATTTACTTTGTTTTAGTAAATAAATTTTCAATAACCCAAGCAGGACCAATTAGTAAAAATTGTAAATCTTTGAGAAATGAAGGTTTTTTACCTTCTACATTGTGTCCATAAAACTGACCTATCCATGCAATCACAAACACTGCAACAGAGAAAATCCATAGTGGGACTAATTGACTGATGTAATAGTTTGCAAATAAACAGGCAAGCGTAAACAAAGCAATTTTAATAGCCATTCCAACAGACAAACGTACATAAAAAATAAAAGCAACTAGAAAAGCTAAAAATCCCCAGTTTTCAAGAATAGGCATATTTAAGTGAAGGGTATTGCTTAAAATACCACTGGGTAAACTCATGAGTAATCCTGTGATAGAAAAGTAAATAGCTGGAACACAAATATAATGAATGGCTTTGTTTGTAGGGTTTTGATGGCTGACAGCATACTCATCAAACCATTGATTGAGTGATTTCATAACAATATAATTTTGAGGTGAAAAACTATGTTACTTTTGCCTTTCTGACAATTTTAGAAAGGATTCTTGGAAAAAAACGCTTCAAATACACTCCAAATACTTCTCTGCCTCCAATATAAATTTCTTCTTTACCTTTTTTGACAGCTGTTTTTATCTTTTGGGCAACAACAGAGGGTTCTAAGCCTTTTTCGGTTGCATCATCCATTGTATTTTGTTTGGAACCATCGCCTGTAAGTGCATTAATGGAAACAGATGTACGAACAAACCCTGGACAAACCATTAAAACTTTGATATTTTCATTGTAAAATTCAGCCCTGAGTGTATCAAAAAAACCATGTAAACCATGTTTAGCTGCTGCATAAGCTGAACGCATTGGTGCTCCAAACTTACCCATCAGACTGGAAATCACGACAATTTGCCCTGATTTATGAGCCATCATAGAAGGTAAAATAGCTTTTGTCATGGCAATTGTTCCTAGTAAATTGGTGTTTATCAGGTTTTTATCTACATCAAAAGTAGTTTCACGAATAAGAGAACGCTGGCTAATTCCTGCATTGTTAATTAGAATGTCTACACTGCCTATCTGGGATAACGTTTCTTCTACAATCCGAAAAATTTCCTCATGATTGGAGAGGTCTAAGGGGGCAATATCTACCTGAGAAGCTCCTTCACAGGCTTGTTTCACTCTTTCGAGTTCTTTTATATTTCTTGCAGATAAAATTAAATGGTTGTTTTCTGTGGCATAGGCATAAGCCAGAGCTTCTCCAATGCCCGATGATGCACCTGTTATCCAGATTTTTTTCATAAAAATTTCCTTAATAAGCATTAGGTGTATTGATGAGACAAAGGTCTAAGAATCTGATTAAAAATCCTTTGACCAAAATCAAAAAATTAAACTCTGGCTCGTACCCGACTCAAAGTTTCTTGTGTGATGCCTAAATAAGAGGCTATATACCCCAACGAAATGCGTGTGGTAATGTTGGGATAGTTCTCCAAAAGTCGTAAATAACGTTCTTCGGGGGTATAGAATAGTATATTTTTAATTCTATCGTCTAATTGTAAATAAGATTCAATGGTAATAAGCCTTGCAGCCCTTTCTAAAGCGGGGTATTCATCAAATTTAGATTCCAGTTTTCGGTAATTAATACTGATAACCTTAGAATCTTCCAATAACTGGATATTATAATCGCTTGGCTTGCCTGTAAACAAACTGTCTTTGGCACTCATGACTTGTCCTTCTTGGGCAAACCAAGAGGTAACATCCCTGCCATCAAGTAAATAATAGACTCTTGCAAAGCCTTTTTCTATAAAATGAACGTGGTGGCAAACATCACCAGATTTGAATAAATGAGTCTTTTTGGGTATTTCCTGAATTGTACACAACTCAAAAAATACTCTTTCAAGAGTAGGCGTAAAGTTTATGAATTTACCTAAATAATCTTTTAAAAGACTCATATTTGTTTTTGATGAAAAGAAGCTTGTTGTATTGACAATGTAGTCTAAATTAAAAGAAATATCAAGCTTATTAGTTTCATACTTTTACAGCAAGTTAATCTGTGGAATCAAGTTGAAAAATAGATTCCACAGATGTTTCAAATGCTTTTGCTATTTTTAAAGCTAAAATTGTTGAAGGTATAAACTTTCCAATTTCTATAGAATTGATAGATTGTCTTGATACTCCTACCTTATCAGCTAGTTCCGCTTGTGTCCAATTCTTTTTCGCCCTTTCCACTTTAATCATGTTTTTCATCAGTAAAATTGTATTTACGCTTTGAAATAAATAATCCTATGAAATAAAAGATTATAAATATAGGTACTAAATGTCTGTAACTCCAATCTTCTTTATTGAGTATAAAAACAAGATCCAATAAACCTAACGACATGACTAATAATAAGCTAAATACGAATGCAAATACAAATGCTTCCATTTGTAACTTTATTTGAACCTCATCCATAAAAAAGATACTTCTATAAAATTTGTAAACAAAGACAGAAAAAGTAAGAATAGGAATTATTACAACAATAATATCCACTTTTGGTGGTAGAGAAAACATCTTAATAGCTAATAAACATCCTATATAGCTTATAATCCATATAAAAGCATATACAGGAACTCTATCATGTAAGTGATTGCTAACTTTATCCATAAAAAAAGAGTTTTAATTATTTATCCAAATATAAATAATTAAAATAAAAAAGACAAGTATAATTTACATTTTGTATAACTTAATTGTCTTTTTAATGATATTTTACACTTTAGCCTTCTTAATCTCTCGTTTTATCATGTTTTTATAAGGGTAAAACTCCACCTGAATTGTGTGACGGGGAGAGCTTTTGTATCTTTTTTTCATTTTAGCTTTTTCCCTTGTAATATCTTTGAGCATAAGCTCTTTAGAAGGTAACTGGATTTTATTCAGAATAATTTTGGCTACCCATTCCGATTGTACTTCGGCTAAAGGCATAATAGCTCCTAAAGGTTGTAGTAAGCCTATGAAAAAGAGGTTTTTATGTTCGAGGTGAACAACATTTTTATAAAGCTGAATATCATTACTTTCTTCAGCATCTATGAAGGTTTTATCAAAAAATGGAAAAGCTATTTTATAACCCGTAGCATAAATGAGAACATCCACTTTTTCTTTTGAACCATCTTCAAACACAATGGATTCTCCTACAAGTTCTTTGATATTAGGCTTGAAATGCACTTTGCCATGTCCTGCCAAACCGAGTAACTCCTGAGAAATGGTAGGGTGTTCGGATAGGAGTGGACGATTGGGTTTGGGGACACCATAATTATTTTGCCTTCCACGAGCCAGCCACAGAAAAAGTGATAATAAAGAACGTTTGAAGGTCATGGGAATCCAGTCGAGGCTGTACTTATTAAGTGTATCAAATGGAATACCCATGATGTATTTAGGTAAAATATAAGCTCCACTTCTGGTTGAAATCCAGACTTTTCCGATAGTATTTCGAGAGGCTTCACAGGCAATATCAACAGCCGAATTGCCAATGCCTACCACCACTACATTTTTATTCCCTTGAAAGATATCAGGTGTTTTATAATCGTGGGAGTGGAGCGTTTCACCTGTAAATTTACCTTTGAAATCAGGATAACGGGCTTTCCAATGATGTCCTGACGCAATAAATACCACATCATAGATTTTGCTCTCGCCATTATCTAACGTTACTTTGTATTGATTATTTTCAAGTTTTTCGACCTTTTCGACTCCTGTTCTAAACTGAATTTTATCCCTGAATCCAAAATGATTGACATAATTTTCAAAATATTCGATAATCTGAAAATGACTTGGATAATCGGGATAATCTTCGGGCATGGGAAAATCCGAATAAGCCATCACTTTTCTGGAGGTGTTGATATGCAAAGACCGATATGAAGACGACATGCCGTTATCGTTGAGATAACGCCAATTCCCTCCAATTTGTGAGCCTTTTTCATAGCAATCAAAGTCTATACCATGCTGATGTAAAACTTTACAAGCTGTAATGCCACTTGAGCCTGCACCTACAATACATACTCTAGGATTCATACATTAAAAGTTGAAGTGAATAAGCAATAAAAAAATCAGGGATATTGATTACATATCCCTGATTCTAAAACTAAAAATATTTTCAGTTGTTTCAAAATTTAGTTTACTTCAAAGTTACCTTTTCCTACCAAACTACCTTCACAGTACAATTCTACACTATGTGTTCCTTTTTGGAAAGGGTTTCCTTTTCTAAACATCATTACAACAGTTCTGTTTATATTATCAAATAAAAAAGTTTGAACAATGGTATAGTTCATATCTTTTCCTGAGGCATCTCTAAATCTACCACCATCTGCACCAACCATTACAGCACCTGAAGGCTCAATGATACGCATATACATTTCTTTGTTTCCTGTTTTTGCTGCACTATTTTCAAAAACTCTTACAGATACTTTCAGTCTTTCAAGATTTTTCGATTTGAATTTCCCATCATCATCAATCTTATTTTTGCCATCAACACCTTCTATCTTAACACTTTCAGACTTTAGAATAGATGCTTTGGCTACGGTAGCCTCCAATTCTTTTTTTTGTTTTTGAATGTTCTCTATAGAATCTGCTAAACGAGATTTTTCACTTTGGGTTTTCGTTACAGTTTTATTAAGTTCTTTATTTTCACCTTGTAAATTTTTTATTTCTCCATCTTTTTGAGCTAAAAGAGCTTCATAATTTTTTATTTTTTCATCATACTCTTGTACAAGCCTTTCAATATCCTCTTTTGAGTTTTTAGCATTGGCAATGTCTTGCTTGAGTTGCTCTTGTATATCCAACAAAGCCTGATAGTCTCTGTTCATTTTCTTAGCTTCGGCAATTCTAATATCAAGTTCTCTATTTAAAGAATCTAACTTAGAGCCTGTTTCCTCCAATTCTGTCTTTTGCTTTTCTATAAAAACATCTTTATCTAAGCTTTCCTGTTTGTTTTGCATCATCAAGTATACCAAAATTATATTGATAATGGCAAGAACAACCAAAGCGACAATAAAGAATGGAGTTTTTTTATCATTTTTTGATACTTCTATGGTCATAGCTTTTCCGTTTTTTAGCAAAAATATACTTTTTCTTGCAATTTGCAATAATGAACGAAAATTACACAGCAAAAATTATACCTTATTACAGATAACAAAAATTATTTCTTTGTTACATACAAACCATGTAAGCCTCCCAAGTGTGGACAATTGAGTAAATCAACAACACTGTTAAAGCTAATAGGAGTTTTTTCGTAGCCAAAATTATCAGCCAGTGTTTTGGTATTTTCACTGATTCCCATACCTACTTCCAAATCATGCATGGTCATTTGGCTTGGATGCTCATAATTACAAGCATGTGTAATTTCTAATATTTCTTTTCGGAGTGTTTTGATATAATTAGCAAAACGAGCTGATTTAAGAGTAGGATCTAAGCCACCCATCAACCATTTATTTTGTGTAGCTACTCCAGCAGGACAATTGTTTGTGTGGCAAACCTGAGCCTGAATGCAACCTACTGAAAGCATGGCTTCACGAGCAACATTGATACAATCAGCACCCATAGCAAATGCCATTAGAGCTTTTGCAGGAAAGCCTAATTTTCCTGAAGCAATGAATACAATTCTATCTGTTAAACCTCTTTTTTGGAATATCTTATAAATTTCTGCAAAAGCAAATATAAAAGGAATGGAAACGTGAGCCGAAAAAGCATGAGGAGCAGCTCCTGTTCCCCCTTCACCACCATCAATGGTAATAAAATCTGGACCTTTTCCTGTTTGTGCCATCAAATCAGCAAGTTCTTCCCACATTTCTGTTTTTCCGACAGCAGCCTTAAAGCCCACAGGCAAACCCGTATTATCAGCAATATCCTCAATAAACTTTAATAATTCGGGTACATTGCTAAATGCAGAATGAAATGCTGGAGAAAGAGCATCTTGACCTTCTTGTAAACCTCTAATTTTAGCAATTTCAGGAGTTACCTTTTTGCCTGGCAAAATCCCTCCTTTACCTGGTTTTGCTCCTTGTGAAAGTTTTATTTCAATAGCTCTTACAAAAGGGTTCTTCTCTACAAGTTCTACCAATTTTTGCATCGAAAAATTACCCTTTTCATCTCTCACACCAAAGTAGCCAGTCCCAAAATGGAAAATCACATCTCCACCATTAGAGTGATAAGGGGAAAGTCCACCTTCACCTGTATTATGGTAACACCCAACCATTTTAGCACCCAAGTTCATGGCTTGTACAGCATTTTTCGATAATGAGCCATAGCTCATAGCAGAAATGTTCACAATTGAATAAGGTCTAAAAGGCTTTTTTCTTTTGTTATATAAGCCCATTACTTTTGCACAGGGAATAAAATAAGGGTCTTTTTTGTTAGGATGATCAGCGGGTAGTTTATAGGCAAATAAGGCTGGATTGATAAATACATGCCCTGGAGCATACAAATCTTTATCTGTTCCAAATCCTTCCAAGTTATTTTGCCCTTTAGAAGAAGCATATACCCAAGCTCTTTCACTTCTGTTAAAGGGTAACTCCTCTCGGTTATTGGCTACAATATATTGGCGTAATTCTGGACCAATAGACTCTAATAAATAACGCAAGCGACCCACAACAGGGAAGTTTCTTTTGATGGTTTGAGATTTATTGGTTAAGTCTCGAATAGCCATATAAATAAGAGCTACAGGAATCAGAATCCATAAATAATGCAAGCCCCATTCCTCAAACTGAATGATTTTTTCGAAAAAACTACCGATACTTTGAAAAAATTCTTTCATAATGTTTTTAGGTGTAATTTTTGATTAATAGAATATATCAATGATTGTTGAAAGTAGTTAAAAAAAATAAAATTACAAGGATTTTTTCAAGAAAAAATAGTAAGAAAAGTATATTTTAAATATAAATAAAGTTTACAGAATTTAGGGCTTTTTCATAATTCTTCTTTACCTTTGAAAGAATTCTATTTTTTATATGTTTTTCCAATAAAAACTATACATCCTGATGAATAATACCTTTGAAAAAATCACAGAAGATTTAAAAAACTGGAAAGAAATCGTAAAGCCTTACACAACCCCTGAATACAAAAAGGCTTGGATTCATTTATTCAATACTATCCCACCTTTTATAGCCCTTTGTGTGGGAGCTTGTATTTTATACAATTATACAATCTGGGGTGGAATGGTTTTAACACTCGGAGCAGGGCTATTTCTGACCAGAGTATTTGTCATTCAACACGACTGTGGACATCAGTCTTTTATGCCCACTAAAAGAGCCAATGATATCGTAGGCATTATTTGTAGCTTATTTACACTGATTCCTTATAAATATTGGGCAAGAACACATAATCATCATCATGCTCATCAGGGACAATTAGATACCAGAACAATCGGAGACATCACTTTGCTTACAGTTGGAGAATATGAAAAACTATCCTCTTGGGAGAAATTTAAGTATAAGGTATATCGCTCAGCACCAGTATTGTTTGTTTTAGGACCTTTGTATTATATTTTCGTACACAATCGCTTGCCTCTTATCACTTTAAAAGGCTGGAAAAAAGAAAAAAGAACATTAATCTTAACCAATGTTTATCTGATAGCTTTCTATGCTTTATTAGGTTATTGGATTGGTTATCAGAAACTTTTGATTTTGTACTTCCCGATTGTGATGTTATTTGCTTCAATAGCTGTTTGGTTTTTCTATATCCAACACCAACATGATCCTAACTATAAGTCATGGAAAAACGAGTGGGATTATCTACTAGCTGCTATCAGAGGAAGTTCTTATTACAAATTACCTAAAATCATGAATTTCTTTTCTGGTAACATAGGTTACCATCATATTCATCACTTGGCTGCTAAAATTCCATTCTATAAACTTGCTAAGTGTAGTAAAGAAAATCCTATTCTACAAAAATATGTAACCACCTTAACTTTCTGGAAAAGTCTAAAATTTGCTTTTTATACACTTTGGGATGAAGAAACAGGGCGTATGATTACTTTCAGACAGTATAGAAAGTTAAAAACACAAAGAGTCGCTGCTTAAAATTAACTAAATTTAACCACAACTTTCTATGGCACAGTATGTAAATCTTCGCAATTTAAAGTTTTTGCTTTATGAGGTTTTTGGAATAGAATCCTTAACAAAATATGAACATTTTAAAGACCATAACCGAGAGTCCTTTGATATGATTTTGGATACAGCTAAACAAATAGCTGATAATCTGTTATATCCAACTTTCAGGGAAATGGATGTGCAAGAACCCCAACTGGAAAACGGAGTGGTAAATGTTCACCCTACCATCAAAAAATACTTGAAGGCTATGGGTGATGCAGGCATGATAGGAGCCACATATGATTATGAGGCTGGAGGAGGACAAGTACCTGCTTCTGTGTATTCACTGGCTAGCTTTATATTGAGTGCTGCCAATAATGGAGCATCTATGTTTACAGGGCTTTCTTCGGGTGCAGCAAGGCTGATTATCAGTTTTGGAAATCAGGAGTTGAAAGATAAATATGTACCAAAAATGCTTTCAGGTGAGTGGCAGGGAACGATGGCACTTACAGAACCACAAGCAGGAAGCTCACTTTCTGATATTACATCTTCTGCAAAGCCTCTAGAAGATGGTTCATATCTTATTAAAGGACAAAAAGTATTTATTTCGGCAGGAGAACACAATCAGGCAGAAAATATTATACACTTGCTTTTGGCTCGTATTGAAGGAGCTCCAGCTGGTGTAAAAGGCATTTCGTTGTTTGTTGTACCTAAATTTAGAGAAGAAAACGGACAATTTGTAAACAATGATGTAGCTGCTGGAAGTATTTATCATAAAATGGGGCAAAAAAGTACACCTGCCATGCATCTAATGATAGGTGATAACAGTAATTGTAAAGGTTATTTGGTTGGTGAAGCCAATCAGGGATTGAAATACATGTTCCAAATGATGAACGAAGCTCGTTTGGGAGTGGGTTTGGTAGGAGCATCTATTGCAACCAATGCATATTATGCTTCTTTGCAGTACGCACAAGAACGCCCACAAGGCAGAAGATTGGATGAAAAAGACCAAAAAACAACTCCACAAACAAAAATTATCAATCACCCTGATGTAAGACGTATGCTTTTATTCCAGAAAGCTGTGGCAGAGGGTTCTTTGAGTTTGCTTCTGGAATGTGCCAGATATGCTGATTTAATAGAAGTGACAGAAGGAGAAGAAAGAGAGAACTATAGTTTATTGTTAGATATTCTAACCCCTATTGCAAAAACTTTCCCTGCTGAATATGGTATCAAATCAGTAAGTGAGGCTATGCAGGTATTTGGTGGTTACGGATATTGTGAAGACTTCCCTATAGAGCAGTTATACAGAGATATTCGTATTGCCAGTATTTATGAGGGAACAACGGCTATTCAATCGCAAGATTTGTTGGGTAGAAAGCTAACCATGAAAAATGGGGCTGCTGCAATGGCTTTGATGCAAGAAGTTTCTAAAACACTACAAGAGGCTTCAACTCATGAAGAACTGAAAAAATATGTAGAGCTTTTGCAAAAAGAACTTGGAAGAATGCAACAAGTAATGCAAAGACTATTAGGCTTTGCCATGAAACAAGAATTTGAGTTGTTCCTTGCAGATGCTAATTTGTTTATGGAAATGGCAAGTTTAATTGTTATTTCTTGGCAGTGGCTCAAGCAGGCAACAGTGGCAAAAGTACAAATTCTTACAAAAAATCCTCAGGGAGAGGAACTTGCATTTTATGAAAGTAAAATCCATGCCATGAAGTTCTTTTTTGCCTACGAACTTCCTAAAACCAAGTGGCTGGCAACCCGCCTGATGGATGATGAAGTACTGACTCTTGCTCAGGAACAAAAAGAAATCATTGTTTAAAATACAGAATCACAAAAATAGCAGTTTTTAAAACTGCTATTTTTATTTTTGGCATATTTATGGTAATATGTATCTTGTATAAAAATTCTATGCTTATGAAAAAATTGAACTATATGCTCATTGTATTGCTATGGAGCATTGTAATGAATGCTCAGAGCCAAATTTTAGGAAACCTGACAAACCTGAAAGTATCTGAAGGAAAAGGGAATGCAGGTTTACTGGATTTAGAAGAAGATAAGAGTGGGAACTTAACTGCTGTAGGCTTTTTTAGCGAAAACCTCTCCATAGGAGAAAGTGCTTATAACTGCCTTAACCCCAAAAAAGTAAAATACTTCTATGCCAAATTTAAACCCAATGGAGATTTAATCTGGCTCAAAGAATATGTCGAAAACTCTGAAACCAGCTATGTAGCAGCCGAAAAAATAGAAACAGATGCGAGCAATAATATTTATGTGTTTGGTGTATATAAAGGTACAGTCAAATTTGGTAATCAAACACTTGCCAATCAGGATGATAACAAAGAGTTTTTAGCCAAGTACAATTCTAATGGAGCTTTGCAGTGGGTAAAAGGTTTTGAAGATGGCTTTTATAACAACGAAAGAGATTTTACTACAGACGAAGAAGGAAATAGTTATCTGCTCGGTTACCCAGCCAATGTTGCTAAAATCAATACAAATGGTGAGGAAGTTTACAGAAAAAATTTGCCATCAGGTTTTACCCCTGGAGCTATTAGCCTTTGGCAAAATAGAATAATAGTAGGAACGAGTGTCTATGGTGACAGACAAATAAGTCTCAATATTGGAGGTAAAAAAACTATTAATTTACCTGCTATTAAAGCTCTACAAGGGCATTTTTATAATACAGATGCTTTAATCGCCAGCCTTGATGCTAATACTGGAGAAATGCTATGGGCAAAAATGCTCAGAAGTAATGATGGAGAAGGAATTAAAGGAATAGGTGTGGATAAAGAAGGCAATATTAGTGTGTTGGGAGTGTGTTCTGGTAAAGCTACTTTTGGACTGGAAAATCCAAGTGAGATTGTAAATAATACCGAACAAAAAGCATATAGTGATGTCCCTTTCCTGATGAACTTAGATTCAGAAGGAAATTTGAGATGGTTTAAGGGTTTACCTATTGAAGAGAGTTCTAGAAAAGGAGAGGGTAGTTATACCATTTCTTTGGACGTGGATAGTCAAGGGAATACATTCAGCACAAGAGCACATTGTAATAAAGATTTATGGTGGGCTGTTTATGTAGAAAGTTTTGATAAAAATGGTAAATCGAATTTGTACAAAACTTTAGGTTTTGATAATGGTAAAAACTCAGGACTTTGGAAATCGAGTTGTGGAACAGCTAATGTATTTGTGCATATTAGTAAATATACCAATCGCAAATATATTTTTGGAGAGGCTCAATACTTCAAACAAAAGTCTCTTGATTTTAACAATACAACAAGCCTGAATGCTGAAATGGATTGGAGTGAGCATACAAAGTTTTTTATAGCTCAATATGGAGAAGGAAAAAGCAATCCGAATGTCATAACAAACCCCAATACAAATACAGGAACAAATAATAATGCTGATGTGATTGTTTATAGTGAACCTAAATTCCAAGGGCGTTCACAGGTGCTGAAAGCAGGCAGATACAACATGTCTGATCTGACAATAGGAAATGATGTTATTCAGTCTATCAGAATACCTGAAGGCTTTAAAGTAACTTTGTATGAACATGGAGATTTTCAGGGAGAAACTTTTACGCTTTCTCAAGATGCGATGTCTCTAGGAAATTTTAATAATCTTGTTTCTTCTATTGTAGTCCAAAAAATAGGTGCTAATAGCAATAATAATAACTCTAATACAAATAATAATTCGAATACGAACAACAATACTAATAATAACTCTAATAGTAATACCAATAATAATAATCAGGAGATTTCTTTTGTGGGGTGTCCAACAGGAAAAGAGAATGTAGCTGCTCAAAGTGAGGCATTTGAAAAAGAAGTTCTAAGGCTTACCAATATAGAAAGAGCCAAAAAAGGCTTGCCTGCACTTGTCTGGAGTCCCGATTTGGCAAGGGCTGCCCGTTACCATGCTGCTGATATGAGTAAGGACGATTATTTTGACCATGATACACATGACAGAATTGATGGTGAACTCAAAGAAACCTGCCAGACATTTAGCAGAATTAGAAAATTTGGTAGTGGTTATGCTGAAAATATTGCTATGGGAGGGGAATCGCCAGAACAAACCGTAGAAATGTGGATGAATAGCACTGGACACAGAGAAAATATCATGGGAAATTATCAGACCTTAGGAGTAGGGTTTTATGGAGGATATTGGGTACAAGTATTTGGTTCAAAATAATTTATATCTTGTATATGCATGTTTTTTTATATTTTTTTTGAAACATTCAATAAAAGATATAGTTTTATGCTTACCAAAACTGATACAAAGCTTACAAAATTGAATGATGCTTATTGAAAAATTTATCCCTAAATATTTACTTCAATCTCAAAATATATCTGTAGCTATTCTTAATACCAATGGTGAATATATCTTTGTAAATGAAGCTTTTAGAAAAAGATTTGATTTTTGGAATCGAGAATTTGTAGGAGTACATTTATCTGATACACTACATCCTGATGATAGAAAATATTGCATGAAAATGATAGAGGAATGTATTGAAAATCCTCATCAAATCTTCCAAATTAAAATCAGAAATGCTTATAAGTCAGATGGGAGGTTTTTCTGGATAAAATGGGAAGCTTCTGTTTTAGAGAATGATGATAAAAGCCCTTTAGGTATCATGTGTGTGGGATACGATGTGAGTTCAGAGTTTTTTATCAAAGAACAGCTAAAATCTTCTGAAATAAGATTAAAAGCCATGATGGATAGCACCAATGATGGTAATGTACTTGTTGATACAAACTATAAAGTGCTCAATTTTAATAAAGTAGCTCAGGAGAGTATATTCAGCTTTTTTGGTCAAACGATAACTTATGGAGATGATTATAGAAATTATGTATTAGCTGATGATTATGCTGAGTTTCAACAATACTTCCAAAAAGCTCTGCAAGGTGAAATTACCAGAATGGAAAGACAAATTAAATTTGGAGATTTTACAAGTTGGATAGAAGTAACCTATTATCCTGTTTATGATGCAGATAATAGTCTATTTGGTGTAGCTTTTAATTATGTTGATATTGATGCCAGAAAAAAAGCTGAAATACAGATTACAAACCAAAATGAGAAACTCACTCAAATTGCTTGGCAACAGAGCCATAAGGTAAGAGGGGCTTTATCTACAATTATGGGACTTATTTATCTTATCAAAGAAGAGAAAGATATGGAAACAAAAATGAAGTATATCAATCTGCTAGAAAATACTTCTGTTTCACTGGATAAGGTAATTCATCTGATTATGGATGTAATTCATGATAAATAAGGAGAAATTATAATTGAGGAGTTGTTAAGGTATCTAATGGAATAATACCTTCTCCAACAACAGACAAGATAGAAAATCTTGCAAAAAGCTCTTCGCTATACCAGCCTAATTCTCTTGTTTTCTGAATGACTTGCTTATGAGGAGCATCTTTATAAGCATATTCCATCATTTTTTCTGTACTTTCCCAAATGCTAAATGTAGCCTGCTGGATAAGAGGAAGTTCCCCAATCCCAACAGAAAAAATAAGACCATCTTTTTTGTACATATCTTTGCTGACAGGACGTACAAATTGCCAAAAATGCCATAACTTACTGAGTTTAATTTTAGCTCTTGTGATTACAGCAATTTTTCCTGTTGCTTTCTCTTTGAGATTCTCAAAAGGCTCTACACCATCCCATTTGCCATGAGAAGAAAGCGTTTTTAAGAAGATAGTTTGATGAGTAGATGAATGATGCTTGAAATTTTTAAAAATGGAGTTTTCCTGAAAAAAATGTGTAGCAGATGCCTCATTTTTCCAGACACATAAAAGACCATATAAACCAAAGTTAGGCAAAATGCTAAAACCCTGTTTGCCTCCACTTCCCAACAATTTTGAAAAACTCAGACCTTCTACTTTTTTTACTAATGAAGGCATTGTTCCCATTTGAGTGAGAGCCCACCAACGATTAGAGAATCCTTGATATTTAAAAAAAGAAAGTGTTACCATTTGCTAAAACATAAATATACACATTTTTACACTTTGTGTAATGAGAATGTTTTGAGAAGTAGATTTAATGAATTTTTTTGTAATAAAAACTATATGTTTTTTGTCAATATTTTGCTAAATTTCAAACGTATCAGTAAAATCAATTTTATGGAACAAGAAAATATTTTAATTGGAGATTTTATCCAAAGACTGACAAAAAAGTATGAAAATTTTGAAGCTAAATTAACAGCCAATACAAAATATGACCCTGTGATTAGAGATACAATAGCAAAATTAGACACGTATTTGATTCTTGAGTTTAAATCAAATAGCACAAAGGTAAAAAGTGAAGAAAAAAAAGAAATGTATCCAAAAATAAAAAAGACACTCCAAAAGGATGATATATTTTTAGAAAACTCTAAGAAAGGACTACTTATAATTTATCCAAATGATAAAAATGAAAATATTACCAAAAGTTACTTTTCTATATATTCAGAAAAATTTAATCAAGAGCCTTTGACGTTTAATCAAGAACCTCTGATATTTAATAACGAAGAAGAATTTATTGATAATTGGTTAAAAAAAGAAGTTGGTTTAGATGATGAAAATTTTTTAGAATTAATTAATATATTACTTGACTTATATGCTAAAAATGCACAAGAAGAACAGAATGGTGTTGTTGTCAAGGAAGGTATCAATGGTTTAGAAATAAAACAGTACAGTTCTTCCTTAGAATTATCAGAGATACTTAAAGAAATGAGCAAACAAATAAATGTTATATTAAAACAAAAAAGAGAACTAAAAGAAGAACAGAACAAAAAAATAGAAGAAGAAAAAAAACAAGGGTTGAGTCTAAAAAGGAAATTTTAACAAAAGGGCTAAAAATTAGCCCTTTTTTATTTTACGATTTTTTCGTAGGTCGTTTACGTTCCGATTTCTTTTTACCTCCTGCTTTTTCGTATTCGTTGCTGTTTTTTCCGTATTTAGCAGCAACACTAATTAACATTCGTTCGTGCAAATCTTTGAGTTCTTTTTCTTTTACTTGGTACAAATTAAGTTTTTCATCTACTAAAGAAAGAACTGTATTGTAGTCTTCAAGTAATTTTTTAGTTTCTTCTATCAGACTGTTATATGCTTTCACAGTAGCACCGTTGCCTAAATCTAAATCTTTGTCAATGGATTTAATACCCGCTAAACGTACACTTGCACTTTCAACGATTTTACTTGTTTTCTTTTGTCGTGGCATAAGAATTCGATTTAATAAAATTAAACATTGATTTTATATAAACATATTTAAGTTTTAGGTTGCTGTATTCGAGTTTTAGGTTGCTGTATTCGAGTTTTAGGTTGCTGTATTCGAGTTTTAGGTTGCTGTATTCGAGTTTTAGGTTGCTGTATTCGAGTTTTAGGTTGTTGTATTCGAGTTTTAGGTTGTTGTATTCGAGTTTTAGGTTGCTGTATTCGAGTTTTAGGTTACTGTATTCAAATTTTGTATAAGTAATATCAAAAATGATGCTACTTTTTATTTTTCAAAAGCTCTATTAATTCTTTGTTTTGCTCTAATAGGTTTTTAATAATCTCATTTTGACTATTATTTTGTTGAATAAGTAAATGAATAGGTTCTAAAATTTTTTGTAAATCTTTATCATCAAGACCAAAATTTATTCCCATTGCATTATCATTATTTTCTTGATTGTGTATATAAACATTACTTGTTGGCAAAAACTCTTGAACAGGTACATTGAAAACTTCGGATAATTTTATAATATGGTCTAAAGAAGGTTTTGTTTCTCCTTTTTCCCAATTAGAATAAGTTGCTTGTCTAATATTTAGCTTGTCTGCGATTTCTTGTTGTGAAAGTTTAGCAACTGTACGAAATTTTCTCAGCTTTGTTCCTAAAGTTGTCATAATGATATTTTTAAAAGTAAATATAAGTAAAACGTATAAAAAACATAACAAAACGTATGAAAATTATTAACAAATCGAAGAGGTAATGGCATTATTATTGTGTATTTTTGCAATAAATCTAGCAAATACTTATTAAAAGCCTCAAACGTTGGAGGCAAACCTTATACTATCAAAACCTTAAACCTTATCTTATTTCAATGAAAAACCAATTTTTAGCATTTCTGATGCTAACAGTTATGTTTTGGGGTTGTAATTTGCGTAAAGATGTAAATTACACTGCCATTAATCCTGAAACTTTGGAGCAAGCCAAGCTCTATTTTGAAAACGAGCAAAAAACTCTAATTCCTTCAAATGTATCAAGTAGAACAGGAACAGAAGCGTTTTCAAGTCCTGAGTTTCGTACTTTCACGCCTCTTTGGGATAAAACTGTTCAAACAAGCCTTACTAATGGCAATAGGGTACTGATTACACCTGTAAGTCGTGCAATGTATGTACAGTATCCAAACAATTTGTATTTTATTCGTAGGTTGCGTACAGAGTTAAATAGTAATGGACGCCCCATAAAAGCCCATATTGTAGAGCTTGTAACCACAGAGGCTCAAGTGGCAGGGCAAAAAGAACAAATTATTACAAATTTCTTCACAGAAATAGAAACCAGAACCAATGCCCGTTTGACGGTATTTGATATAGGTTACAATTTTGTGATGAGAAATAGAAGATGGCAAGGTGTTTCTACTATCACAGAAAATGAAACTTGTTATAGTTATACTTCTGTTTTGATATGCAATATGGTAACATTACTACAAGCAGAAGTACCATGTCCAAGCACAGGAGGAGGGGTTTTATTAGGAGATGATGGAAATCCTGAAAGCAATGGAGAGTATGTGGTAGAAAGTTGTGGTGGTGGTTCAGGTGGAGGCAACCCAGACCCTCCAGCTGGTGGTGGTGGACCTCCTCCTTCGGATATAGGGCAAGATGACCCCTATATTTTCGGAACGTATGATTACAATGGCTTAAAACTTGATAGTTATTATTTTAAGTATGGAACAATTAAAGCGATTGATGAAAAAACCGTAGAAACAGTTAAAGAAGTAATAGATGACCCTGATTTTAGAGATATAATTAGTGCTTATTTGGGAACAGGAGAGCAAAATAAAATACATATTATCTGGAAAGAAGAGGGTTTCTTTAGCAATCTTCTTCCAAGTAAAAATAACGGATATTTTGACCCTAACACCAATAAAATATATCTAAATCCTTCTTTAATCAAAAAGCAGGGCAGAATAGGAATTGTAAAAACACTGATACATGAAGGTATTCATGCGTCTTATCATAAACCTGATGCTCAAGAACTCGAAGAATACAATAATATGAAAAATTGGTTAAATACTGATGATTCTGAACATATTACTCATAATTGTATGTCTTTTCACAAAGTAGAGATTGCTTTGAGAATTATGAAACGTTTTGATAGAGGGACGTATGGTAGCTGGGACTCAAGAATAAAAGACGTTCATCTCAAAGGCTTTTTCTTAGTAAGTACTTTAGGCGATTTAGATGCTAATGGTAAACCTCTTTTAGAAAATAAAGCATGGGATATACTATCTCCATCAGATAAACGTCAATATGTATTGAAAATGAACGAATTAATCAAAATTTATCAACAACTACCCTAATGAAAAAGTATATTTTAACATTCGTCATAGCATTATTGAGTTTATATTCACAAGCTCAACAAATGCCCTTACCTGACCCTAATAGTGCTAATACTCTTTTTATCAAACATAAACAAGACACTATTTCTACTGTTTTAGTGTCTGATAAAAATGAAGCACAAATACGAGCTGCTAATGGTACAGATTGGACTTGGACAGATTGTTATATGTTCTTTTCACATGATACACAAGGACGTAGTATAGATTTTCAATTTTATACTCCTAATAAAGAATATTTTGCTTATACAGTTCTTTCTACTTATAACAGTGTGATTATTACATATACTCAACTAAGAGACATATTGGCTACTAAAACATCAGCAGGTAAATATGATTACTTAAAAGGTTTTTCTCATATCTATATCATAGATTTAGATTCTCCCCAACCCAAACAACCCACAAAATATATGAGTGGGAACATAATTAAATTGAAGCCCCTTAAGTGAAAAGGGGCTTTTAAGCTAAATCTATGAAAAAGTATATTTTAACATTCGTCATAGCATTATTGAGTTTATATACACAAGCCCAACAAATGCCACTACCAGACCCCAATAGTCCTAATATTTTATTTATCAAATATAAAAAAAATCTTGATGAAAATAATACTATATTAAGTGATAAAAATGAAGCTCAAGTACGAGTATATCCTAATGGAATCAAAGATTGGGCTTGGACTGATAGTTATATGTATATAGCAAAAAATAATACTGGAGGAAGTATTAATGAAGAATTTTATACCCCTAACAAAGAGTAT
>JALONN010000020.1 GCA_025454915.1 Raineya sp. | reverse complement strand
TTTATATTATCCGGCTGTTTAAATTGTCATATTCCAAAGAATTGACGGTGTCGCTATTTAGTCAGTTTCAATTACTCAATGAACTTTTTGAGCCGAAGCTCATAGTGTCAAAACGTTTTTTGACTTCTTTATCTCTAACCCCTCAACCTTCTTCTTTTTGTTTTTTTCTTTTCTTATTTGGGACTGCAAAGGTACGAACTCTTTTTTAATCTCCAAATTTTTTTCGAAAAATTTTTAAAGTTTTTTTAACTTCTTTTCGATTTTCAATCTCTTTAATTTTTCGTCTCAACTTGTTTGTCGATTTGGGACTGCAAAGGTACGAACTCTTTTTTAATCTCCAAGTTTTTTTCGAAAAATTTTTAAAGTTTTTTTTTTAACTTCTTTTCGATTTTCAATCTCTTTAATTTTTCGTCTCGACTCGTTTGTCGATTTGGGACTGCAAAGGTACGAACCTTTTTTTAATCTCCAAATTTTTTCCGAAAAACTTTTAAAGTTTTTTTAACTTTTTCTTTTTTCTACTTCAATGTTTCAATTTTGCCCTCGACCTTCTATCGATTTGGGACTGCAAAGGTACGAACCTTTTTTTATCCTCCAAGTAATATTACAAAAAAAACGCAGAAATTTTTAAAAAATTTCTGCAAATATCTGTTTATCAATAAATAGAGTTCTTTAAAAAGGCGGATTAATTTCAGAATCTTGTTCAGATTTGCTTTCAGAACTGGTATTATTCATTTGATTTACCTTACTCCCAAGTGTGATTGTACTACCTGTTGGATAACTTTCAAAACCTGTATTAAACTCTGAAGGGATGTTAGATGTATTTGGGAATGAAAAACTATCGAACGATGTACTTTCAAAACCTACTGCATCATTTAGGTTAGCAAACTTAGTGTATCTTCCAATAAAACGCAGTTTTATATTCTCCAGAGAACCATTACGATGTTTTGCTATGATGACTTCACCTGTACCTTGTGTAGGTAACCCTTCCTCATCTTGGGTTATTCCATAATATTCGGGACGATATAGAAACATTACCATATCCGCATCCTGCTCAATACTACCAGATTCACGCAAATCTGAAAGTTGTGGTTTTTTATCTCCTCCACGAGTTTCTACAGCTCTACTTAACTGAGAAAGTGCAATAACTGGAATATCTAACTCTTTGGCAATATTTTTAAGTGAACGAGAAATGTATGCTATTTCCTGTTCTCGGTTTCCTTTTCCTGTATCTCCACCTGACATTAACTGAAGGTAGTCAATCATTAATAGTTGTATATTATGTTGAGCTTTGAGTCTTCGGGCTTTGGCTCTTAACTCTAGTACAGAAAGAGCAGGTGTGTCATCTATATATATAGGTGCATCTGTCAGTTTTGGAATACGATTATGAAGATGTTTCCATTCACCTTCTGTTAGTAATCCTTTTTTAATTTTTTCACTTTCTATTTCAGCCTCAGCAGATATCAGACGATTTACCAATTCTACGGCAGACATTTCTAAAGAGAAAATGGCAACTGGCATTTGAAACTCCACAGCTGAATTTCGAGCTACAGATATGATAAAAGCACTTTTACCCATACCTGGACGAGCTGCTATAATAATAAGGTTAGATCTTTGAAAACCCGCCGTCACTCTATCCAAATCGTTGAAGCCTGTAGGTACACCTGTCAAACCATCTTTTTTATTCTTCTTTTCATCCAGTTCTTTCAATGCTTTTCGCATTAAGTCTGACATCTGAACATAGTTCTTACGAATATTTTGTTCTGACACTCTGAATAACATTTGTTCAGCAGTATCGAGTAAATCAAAAACATCAGTGGTATCTTCATAAGCCATTGTACCCAGTTTGCCAACAATTTCAATAATTGACCTTTTAATATAAGCCTCTAAGACTATTCGGGCGTGGTATTCGATATTGGCTGCTGAGTTTACTTTAGAAGTTAGTTCTGCTAAATAATATGCTCCACCTGCTGTTTCGAGTTTACCCATTTTTTGCAGTCGTTGTTTGACTGTAAGAATATCGACAGGCTGTGATTCGGCAAAGAGTTCTAGAATTGCTTTAAATATATCTTGGTGTCGGGGGTCATAAAAGCAATCTGTATGTAAGACATCTGCTACATCCATCATTGCATTTTTCTCCAGCATCAATGCTCCTAAAATTGCCTCTTCCAGTTCTCTTGCTTGAGGCTGGACTTTTCCTAAAGTTTGTAGTGAGTTAGTTAGTGGTTTGAGTTTTTTACTACCTACGCTTGTTCTGTTTTCATTTACTTCTTGTTCCATACACCTAAATATCAATAATTAAAGAGTATCAAAGATACACTTTTTTATAGTATTTTGGGCGGAAAATTTCAAATTTATTTGCTAAAAAAAACTTGCATCTTGATTATCAAAATGTTCATTCAGCAATCTTTTTTGTAATGGCTTCAGACAACAATTTAGCTTTATTAATAGGCACAACTCCTTGATATTCACACACTAAACCACCTGCTAAATTCGAAAGGTCGGCTATGAGCCTCAGAGGAAGGTCTAAAGCGACACACAAAGCTGCTACACTTACTACAGTATCTCCTGCTCCTGAGACATCTGCTATGCTACGCAGGTGAGCAGGGATATGATGTGTTTCTTTTTCTGAGTGTATCAGTACTCCTTTTTCAGAAAGTGTTGTCATCACACACTTGGCTTCTAAAGTTTCTTGGAGTTTTTTTACAGCTTCTGTAATTTCATCTATATTATGATGGTTGAAATCTATTTTCAAACCTTCTTTCAATTCCTTTAAATTGGGCTTGAAAAGAGTCGCATTTTTATAGAATAAGAAATTTCTTTTTTTAGGGTCAATAATTGTGGGGATATTCTTTTGATTGGCTAGGCTTATGGTTCTTTCTATCAACTCCTGATTGATAACTCCTTTGTCATAATCTTCAAAAATAACAGCCTGTACCTCAGGCAAGAGAGTTTCAATTTTTTTCCAAAGCAGTTCTTGTTCTTCTTCATCAATTAGTTTATCCATTTCTGAGTCTATACGTAGTAAATGTTGGGATGACGCTAATATTCTATGTTTTACGGTGGTAATTCTATGATTACTCTGAACTATCCCAGCTCTATTGAGACCATTAATTTCCATGAGTCTTAATAGATTTTCACCTTCTCCATCACTTCCAACTACAGAACATAATATAGGTGTTGCACCCAAGGCTTGTACATTGAGAGCAACATTGGCAGCACCTCCAAGTCTTTGTTCTCGTTTCTGAACATTTACGATAGGAACAGGAGCTTCAGGAGAGATTCTACTAACATTACCCCACAAATAAGAGTCTATCATTACATCACCAATAATTAAAACTTTCAAATTATTGAATTGGTGAAATATTTTTTCTAGTTGCATCATTAATAGTACAAAGTATTGAGTACAGAGTATTTATATTTTGAGAAAAGCAAAAAGCCTGCTTTTGGCAGGCAAAGTTATGCTTAATTTTGTATTCTAGAAATTTTTATTGATTTGCTAAGTATTCTGTAATCCCTCCTAGCAGATTTCTCACATTCTCAAAACCTTGAGTCTTTAAGAATTCTTTCGCTCTTCCACTTCTTCCGCCTGATTTACAATGAATTATTATTTCTTCGTTTTTCCATGCTTCTATTTCTGAGAAACGGTTGGGCAATTCACCTAAAGGAATTAGAAGTCCGTTGAGGTTAGCTTCATCAAATTCCCATTGCTCACGAACATCTACAATATGTAGGTTTTCGCCTTTTTCAATGCGTTCACGTAGTTCTTGTGTTGTTATATCGTTCATAGGATTTTTTATTTTTACTCAAAGATAAATATAAATTTAGATAGGTTATCAAATTTTTATTGGTGTTTTTTCGTAACTTTGTAGCTGATTAGCATTCTTTTATGGAGAAAAGAATGTTTAATATTCATTTTACACATCTTTTATTGATGAAAAAGACATCGAATTACCATTCTAAGAAAGACGTTCAATCTGGGAGTAAATTTTCCAAAGATTCAACGAAAAAGAGTTTTGACAAAAAAAGAAAATCTTCAGATTTTGAGAGTTCTGAAAATTCTTCTAAAGAACACAAAAAAACGTTTACAAAATCGGAAAAGCCTGCCTATAAAAAGTATTCAAAAGATAGTTCAGAAGATAAATCTAAAAAACCTTATAGCTCCAAAACATCGGATTTCAAGAAAACTGATAAGAAATTTGTAGCCAAAGGTGAAAAACCTACCTATAACAAATATAAACAAGAGGATTCAGAAGACAAATCTAAAAAGCCTTATAACTCTAGAACATCTGATTTCAAGAAAACTGATAAGAAATTTACTTTCAAAAAAGAGGAAAAGCCTTTTTATAAAAAAACTAGAGGTGAAGATTCAGGATATAAAACTTCTTACAAAAAGAATTCTGATGATAAGAGTGATGCTAAAGAAGATAAAAAAAGCTTTAAGAAATCAAGTGGATTTAAGAGTAAAAATGAACGCTCTTCTTTTAAAGATAAAAACACTCCAACCTACAATTTGAAGTTTTACGAAGATAAATATAAAAAAGAAGTAAAAGAGGAAAAGACAGAAAACGGAGACATCAGGCTTAATAAATTTATTGCTAATGCTGGTGTGTGTTCACGTAGAGAAGCTGACGATTTGATTACTCAAGGGTTTGTGAAGGTAAATGGTAAAACCATTACAGAGATGGGCTATCAGGTAAAACCCTCTGATAAAGTAAGTTACAAAGGAAAACTTTTACAAAGAGAAAAGTTAGTATATATACTTCTTAATAAACCTAAAAACTGTATTACAACTACTGACGATCCAGAAGAACGCCATACAGTAATGGAAATTGTAAAAGATGCCTGTGAAGAAAGAGTTTATCCTGTGGGACGTTTGGATAGAAACACAACAGGACTTTTGCTATTAACCAATGATGGTGATTTGGCTAAGAGACTGGCTCACCCATCCAATAATATTCGAAAAATTTATCAGGTGGGTTTAGATAAGCCTATTTCAGAAACAGATTATCTGAAAATCCAAGAAGGTTTAGAACTAGAAGATGGTTTTATAAAGCCTGATGCACTGGCATTGCTTACCCCTGATACTTTAGGTATAGAATTGCATAGTGGCAGAAACAGAATTGTACGTAGAATTTTTGAACATTTGGGTTATAGTGTTGAAAAATTAGACCGTACGATGTATGCAGGACTTACTAAAAAAGATTTACCAAGAGGTAAATGGCGTTTCTTGAACCAAAAAGAAGTAGTATTATTGAAGTTTTCTAAAATCAGAAAATCTCCTGTAAAAAAAATATCTCAAAAATAATTGACCACACACGAAAAATATATGCAAAGAGCCATTCAGTTGGCTCTTTTAGGTTTAGGCAATGTTGCCCCTAACCCAATGGTGGGCTGTGTTATTGTTCATCATGATACCATTATTGGTGAAGGATGGCACAAAGAATATGGCAAACCTCATGCAGAAGTCAATGCCATTGAGAGTGTTGTAAATCAAGATCTTCTTAAAGAAAGTACGGTTTATGTAAGTCTTGAACCCTGCTCTCATTATGGCAAAACTCCTCCTTGTGCAGATTTACTCATTGAAAAACAAGTTAAGAAAGTTGTAGTTGCTAATCTTGATACCAATCCATTGGTTGCAGGAAAAGGGCTTGAAAAACTTAAAAATGCAGGTATTGAGGTAGAAACTGGTATTCTAGAAAAAGAAGCAAGAGCTTTGAATAAGCGTTTTTTTACCTTTATGGAAAAACGCAGACCTTATATTTTGCTCAAATGGGCTGAAACTTCCGACGGATTTGTAGCCCGAAAAGATTATGATTCAAAATGGATTAGCAATGCTCATTCTCGTACATTGGTACATAAATGGCGAACAGAAGAACAGGCTATTATGATTGGAACAAACACAGCCTTATACGATAATCCACAACTGAACGTAAGAGATTGGTCTGGTAAGAATCCCGTAAGAATATTAATTGATAAAGACTTAAAAGTACCTCCTCATTTTTATTTATTTGACCAAACACAAAAAACTCTTTGTTATAATTTGGTCAAAAATGAAGAAAATCATAATTTGGCTTTTATTCGTTTGGATGCTGATAATTTTTTAGATAACCTTTTGCAAGATTTATTTGAAAGAAAAATTCAATCTATTTTGGTAGAAGGTGGTAGTTTCTTGATTAGCAAACTTTTAGAAAAAAATTATTGGGATGAAGCCAGAGTTTTTGTAGCTTCCCAAACTTTTCAAGAAGGTATTGTAGCCCCCAACTTATGCAGAAAACCTTTCTATATAGAAGATATACAAGGAGATACTCTCTTTTATTATTCCAATTTATCTTAATTTCTTTGAGTGTCAATGCCCAAAAAACACTTGATATTCAACAAATATTAAGACTTGCTGAAGATGAATCCGTTGATGGTCAGCAGGCTGAAAGAAAAGCCCAAATTAGTTTTTGGCAGTACAAACTACATCAGTCAGGGAATAAACCACGTTTACTATTGAATGGAGAACTTCCTAATCTGAGTCGAACGATTATTCCTGTTACACAAAACGATGGTTCTGAGACATTTAGGGAAAGAAGTTTAGCCACTTCTCTTTTAGAGTTATCTTTAGTTCAAAATGTAGCCCCTACAGGAGGAACATTTTTTGCCTCTTCTCAAATAAACAGAATTGATATTTTTAGTAACCCTACTACTACTTCATACTTGTCATATCCCGTTTTGGTGGGCTTTCGACAGCCTATTGGAAGTTTTAATAGTTTGAAATGGGCAAATAAAATCGAACCCTTTAAGTATCAGGAATCTAAAAAGAAATTTTTAGAAGATTTAGAGATGAGCAAAGTAAAGGGACTACAGTTATTTTTTAATCTTCTTTATTCACAGGAAAATACTTCAACAACCAAAAAACAACTTATCAATGCTGATACTTTATTTCAGTTAGCAAAAAAAAGATTAAGTGTGGGTAAAATCACAGAAAACGAATTCTTAAGAAATGAAATCAACTTTTTACAAGCCGAACAAGATAACCAGCAAAGCATAGCTGAATTTCTATTTGCACTTAGGCAATTTCAGTCTTTTTTTCTTCTTAAAGATTCTGTTAATCTTAAAAAGCCAGAAGCACCTCCCAAAGTAGAAATTGATAAAGAAGTAGCTCTTGAACGTTTAAGACAAAACAGTACCAAAGCTCTTCAAATACAACGAAAACTTTTAGAAGCTGACAGAGAACTTTCTCAGGCAAGAGCTAATGCTGGTCTCAAAATGGATATTACTATATCCTTTGGTCTATCCAAAAGTTCTACAAGTTTAGCCAATCTATATAATAGACTACAAGACCAAGAAAGTGCCAGATTAACCTTTCAAGTGCCAATTTTAGATTGGCAGAGAGGAAAGTCCGAAATAAAAATTGCCACTCTCAATAAAAAAAATATTGAAAGTCAAACTTATCAGGAAATGCAAGAGCTTGAAACAGAGCTTATCAGGCAGATTCATATTTGGCAATTGGCTCAGAAACAGCTTGCTATTGCTCAAAAAACACAAGAAAGTGCAGAGAAAAGTTATCAAATTACATTTCAGGAATATCTAGGAGGTTTTACAGGACTTAGTGAATTAGATAAAGCTCTTGAAGCCAAAAATTTAGCTTCACAAAATTACCTTCGTCAGTTAGAATCTATATGGATTGGTTATTATAAGATTCGACTGCTATGTTTATACGATTTTGAAAAAAAAATATCCTTAGATTGAACCAAAAAATTTGCAACAATGTTGCTATCTTGTTACATTTGCAACAATGTTGAATAACTACATGAGAATTCTTGAAAAATTAGGCATTTCACTTTCTATGGCTTGTGCTGTACACTGTATGGCAATGCCTGTGGCATTAGCATTTTTACCAAGTTTAGGGGATTTGCTTACAGAAGAGTTAGAGTTATTCATTACTCTTTCAAGTTTATTCATTGCTGTTTTTGTACTCGGAAAAGATATTCGGTTACACAAGAATCCTTTACCTATTCTAATACTTTTAGTCTCTTTTGGTATTATTTTATTAGGATTGATAACACATAAAACCATCCTCTTGGATATTTTAGGTATTGTGGGTATTCTTTCCGCATATATATTAAATTGGTATAAACTCCGAAAAGTAAAATCTTGTGCTTGTGCATAAGTAATTTGTTTTTACATATTTTTATAAAAATAGTATGCAAGCCGAATTTATTTTATTAAATTTGCCTTGCATACTTTCATTTTACCCTATTTTTATAATGAGTTTTTCAAATACCAAGTTAAAGCCAGAAGAAAGCATTGATTATAATATTAAATTGGCTTGGCATGCTATTTCCAGAATGTACAATGCAGAAGCTAGTAAACATGGCATTTCTGCTGCCATTGGTTTCATTTTATTAAATATTGATACAGAAGAAGGCACACCTGCTACCAAAATTGCTCCACAATTTGGTTTGGAGGCTCGTAGTATTACGAGAACTCTTAAAAATATGGAAGATGATGGGCTTATTTATCGTAAACAAGGAGAAACAGACAAGCGTTTTGTAAGAATATTCTTAACTGAAAAAGGAAAAGAAAAGAAAGAAATTGCTCGTAGGGTTGTTAAAAAATTTAATGTTTTGATGTACGAAAATATTGAAGTAGAAAAGTTAAATGTCTTTTTTGAAGTTATTAAAAAAGTTAATCAACTCATAGACGAAAAAAATAAATAGTGAAACTATTTTGGCTAGGTTCATAAATACTTTGATATTTGCTATTCAATAAAATTGTGTATTACAAATATGATTGTATATAATGTAACTGTTAATATAGATCCCTCTATACATCAAGAATGGCTTGATTGGATGCTCACCAAACATATTCCAGAGGTAATGGCTACTGGTTGTTTCTTAGAAAACAAAGTATTAAGGCTTCTTAAAGAAACAGAAAATGAAGGTTATACTTATGCATTTCAGTATCTGTGCGAATCTCAAGCTAAACTGGAAGAGTATCAGAAAAATTATGCTCCTCAATTACAAAAAGACCACAGTTCTCGCTATAAAGATAAGTTTGTAGCCTTTAGAACTGTTTTGGAAGTAGTACAATAAATAATATTTCAGGTTTATGGTGTTAGATATTACGCTATATCTTATAGCGTCAGTGGTTTTTATTCAGTTTTTTTATCATATATTTTTTCATACTCGTTTTTTATTCTATAAATCTAAAGCCTCCTTAGACTACGATTCTCAGAAGCCTATCTCTATTATTATTGCTGCAAGAAATGAACTCGAGAATTTGAAAGTCTTATTACCTCTTTTACAAAAACAGAATTACCCAAAGTTTGAAATTATTATTGTAGATGACCGTTCTATTGATGGTTCTTACGAATTTCTATATGATGAACGTAATAAAGATACTCGGATAAAGATTGTACGTATAGATCATACTCCTGATCATATTAGCAACAAAAAATATGCTATTACATTGGGTGTAAAAGCAGCCCAATACGAACATTTATTATTTACAGATGCAGATTGTTATCCTGAATCATCTAACTGGGTAGCATGGATGACTACCGAATTTGTGGAATCAAAAGATTTTGTATTGGGTGTATCTCCTTATCAGAAGCAAAAAGGAATATTAAATTGGATTATCCAGCATGAAACATTTACTACAGCAATCCAGTATCTATCCTACGCTTTTGCCAAAATCCCATATATGGGTGTAGGCAGAAACTTAGCATACAGGAAACATATTTTTATTGAAAATAAAGGGTTCAATGACCACCTCAAAATAGTAGGTGGTGATGATGATTTATTTGTCAATCAGCATAGCAATTCTCAAAATACTACTATTTGTATCCAAAAAGAAGCACATATTTTTTCTTATCCTAAAACTACATGGAAGAGTTGGCTGGGTCAGAAGAACAGACATCTAAGTGTAGGGAAATTTTATAAGAAGAAACATCTGTTTTTATTAGGTTTACAGAATTTAACTCATGTATTATTTTGGATTCTTCTGCCTATCTCTGTTTTAGTATCATTTTTATATATTTCAGATTTTCAGTTAAAACACTATATACTCATCAGTTTTGCAGGTCTTCGTATTTTTTCTTGGTCTTGCTTACATTTTTTTGCAAGTAAAAAAATAAAATTTCAATCTTCTTGGTTATCTTGGTGGCTATTTGATTGTGTATATGTTTTTTTTATTATAATTTTAGGCATAAAAGCATTTTTCAGCAAACCTGAACGATGGACATAGAAGATAACAAAGAATTTTCCCAGAAAGCTCTCTACGATTTTAAGCTTGTAGAACTCGCCAAAAATGGCGACCAAAATGCTTTTGCCGAACTCATGAAGCGTTATAATCGCTCTCTCTATCATACTATTCTTAAGATGATAAGAAACGTGGATGATGCAGAAGATTTAACTATTGAAGCATTTGCCAAGGCATTTAAAAACTTAGATAAGTTTAAGGAGGATTATACTTTTAGCACTTGGCTTTTTAGAATAGCAACCAACAACTGTATTGATTTTATCAGAAAGAAAAAAATGAATACATTGAGTATCAACAATATGTTTACAGGTGATGGTGGTGAAGAAGTAGGTTTAGATATTCCAGATGAATCAAACCCTCAGGAAGAAGCTATTCGTTCTCAAAAAATTGCTTTAATGCAAAATTTAGTGAGTAAACTACCTACTAAATACAGAAAACTTGTTACCATGCGATATTTTGATGAGATGGCTTATCAAGAAATTGCAGAAGAATTAGAGCTACCCATAGGAACTGTAAAGGCTCAGTTACATAGAGCAAGAGAGTTATTATATGATATGATTAAAAATCAAAAAGACCATATCTAGCAAATAAATTATTCAATTAAACAACTTAAAAATTAGAACAACGATTTATTGATTGTGAGCTATGAGTTCTAATAAAAAACATTTTGTAGAAGACAAACCAATTATTGGTATCACACTTGGGGATTATAATGGCATTGGTCCTGAAGTTATTTTGAAATCACTTGCCGATAACAGATTATTGGCATTCTGTACTCCTGTTATTTATGGGTCTCTAAAAATATTAAATAAGTACAGAAGATTATTAGGCATGGAGGATGGCTACATTCAGGTTATTAAGGATGTAGAACAGGTTAGTTATAAAAAGGTAAACCTCATTAATTGTATTGAAGATGCAGAGATAGCTCCAGGGCAGGTAACACAGGAAGCAGGCAAGGCAGCTTTTATGTGTTTGGAGGGGTGCACAAAAGACTTGTTAAGAGGGGCTTTACATGCTGTTGTTACAGCTCCAATTAATAAATATAATATTCAGAATGAGTTCTTTAACTTTGTAGGACATACTGAATATTTTACAGAAAACTTCAATGCTCCTAACACTTTAATGTGTATGGTAAGTGGTAAGCTCCGTGTAGCCCTACTTACAGGGCATTTAGCTCTTAAAGATGTTAGTCAAGCTATTACAAAAGAAAAGCTACAAAGTAAAATTACGGTTCTTCAGCAATCTCTTCAGAAAGATTTTGGCATACAAAAACCCAAAATTGCTGTATTAGGACTCAACCCACATGCAGGAGAAGAAGGTTTATTGGGTAATGAAGAAAAAGAAATTATTGAGCCTGTTGTCAAAGAGTTTAGAAAACAAGGACATTTGGTCTATGGTCCGTTCCCTGCTGATGGTTTTTTTGGTAGTAAAAAATATACATCTTATGATGCTACATTGGCTATGTATCATGATCAAGGCTTAACTGCGTTCAAAACTCTTGCATTCGAAGATGGAGTAAACTTTACTATTGGTTTGCCAGTAGTTCGTACTTCACCAGATCATGGAACAGCCTATAATATTGCAGGAAAAAATTTAGCTGATGCCAACTCTATGTTGCAGGCAATTTATCTTGCTTGTGATGTAATTAAGTATAGACAGGCAGGCTTATTGGCATTGCCTTAATATTTTTTGTAAGTTCTTTTTGAGAATTAAAAATATATTACTAATTTTGCGTCCTTAATCTATTGTGTTGCTTTGGAAAGGTTAAATGAATATAAAGTAGGTATTGCTAAACTTCAAAATAAAGATTACTATTTTGATTGGCAGGTGGGCAGGGATTTCTTTACATCCTTTGAAGAAACATTTGTAGAGAATGGTAGTTGCAAGGTAAAAATGACCTTACGCAAATCAGAAGCATTATTACATTTAACTTTTGATATTGAAGGTACATTGGAACTTACTTGTGACAGAAGTCTTGAAAAATTTGATTATCCTTTTTATACAGAAGGCACTCAAATTCTAAGATTTTCAGACCATTCTGAACAAATAACAGACGAAATGGAGTTAATACCAAGAGGAATAGCAGAAATAAATGTATCGCAATACATTTATGAACTTATTAGTTTAGCTGTTCCAATGAAAAAACTTCATCCTCGTTTTCAAGAAGAAAAAAATAGCAATGAGGAACTCACACTTGTTTATACTAGTGATAAAAAAGTAAAAGAGCAAAATACAGAGGACACAACAGACCCTCGTTGGGAAGAACTAAAGAAAATTATTAACAAATAATACTCTAATTACAATTAAATATTTACAACCATGGCACATCCTAAAAGGAAAATATCGAAGACTCGCAGGGATAAGAGAAGAACTCATTACAAGGCTACTCCTAAGCCATTAGGAACTTGCCAGACTACAAACGAAGTTCATGTTTTACATAGAGCTTATGTTGTAGAAGGCAACTTGTATTATAATGGCAAATTAATGATTGAGGGTTACGAAAAAGTAAGCTAATTCATTCGCAAACAAAATTCATCAACCTTATGAAAATAGCTCTGGACGCTATGGGCGGGGATTTTGCCCCGAAAGCTACCGTAGAAGGGGCAGTAATAGCTGCCAAAGAATTTTCATCAGATGTTCAAATTTTGCTGATAGGACAAGAGCCCGTTCTAGCTCCTCTCCTCAGTTCTTATGGGAGTATTCCTAATATTCATATCATTCATGCAGATGAAGTGATTGAAATGGGAGAACACCCAACCAAAGCCTTACAACAAAAGCAGCGTTCAAGCATTGCTACTGGTTATTATTTGCTCAAAGAAGGAAAAGCACACGCTTTTTGTGGGGCAGGTAACACAGGGGCAATGCTTGTTGGTGCTTTATTTAGTGTAAAAACGATAGAAGGTATTTTAAGATCCCCTATTGTAAGCCATGTACCACAATTAGATGGCACAACCAGCATTTTGTTAGATGTTGGAGCAAATACAGATTGCAAGCCAGAAGTTCTTCATCAGTTTGCTTCTTTAGGCAAAGTTTATGCAGAAAATGTTCTTGGAATTAAAAATCCAAGAATATCCTTGATGAATGTTGGAGAAGAAGAAGGAAAAGGAAATCTTCAAGCTCAAGCTACTTATACTTTACTAAAAAATGATACTCTCCTTAATTTTGTAGGAAATGTTGAAGGTAGAGACGTTTTTTTAGGTAAGTCTGATGTAATGGTTTGTGATGGATTTGTGGGTAATGTGATTTTAAAAATGGCAGAATCTATTTATGATGTAGCAAAACATCAGAAAATTCAAGATAACTTCTTAAACCAACTCAACTATGAAGCCATTGGAGGCAGTCCTATTTTAGGGCTCAATGGTAATGTTGTAATTGGGCATGGTATTTCTTCTGCATTAGCCATTAGAAATATGATCGAAATAGCTAAAAAAATGGCAGAAAGTAATCTACATGAAAAAATTAAACAATCTCTCCCACCCGTAACATCCCAAAGCTAATTATGAGCAATTTGAGAGCTGCTATCACTTCTTTAGCTACATACAGTCCTGATTATGTGCTAACTAATGCCGAATTGGAAAAAATGGTAGATACCAATGACCAATGGATTTTAGAACGTACAGGTATACAAGAAAGACGTATTCTAAAAGGTGAAGGCTTGGGAACTTCGTATATGGGAGCAAAAGCTGTTCAAGCTCTTTTAGAGAAATCGAATACACGCCCTGAAGAAATAGATTTACTTATTTGTGCAACAGCTACCCCAGATTTTGTATTTCCTTCCACAGCAAGTTTAATAGCTAATGAAGCAGGTATCAAAAATGCTTTTCATTATGATGTAATGGCTGCTTGTTCTGGTTTTATTTATGCCTTGCATACAGCTTCCCAGTTTATAGAAACTGGAAAGTATAAAAAAATCATTGTAGTAGGAGCAGATAAGATGTCTTCTATTATTGATTATACAGATAGAGCCACTTGTATTATTTTTGGAGATGGAGCAGGAGCAGTATTATTAGAGCCTACTACTGATAATACTGGTATTATGGATGCATGGATGCGTTCTGATGGAGCTGGTTGGGTACATTTACATCAGAAAGCTGGTGGTAGTAGAAGACCTCCAACCTTAGAAACTGTACAAAACAGAGAGCATTACGTTTATCAGGAGGGTGCTGTAGTATTTAAGCATGCTGTACAAGGGATGGCAGAAGCATGTACTCACATTATGAATAATAATAACCTGAAAGCAGAAGATATTAATTGGTTAGTTCCACATCAAGCGAATAAAAGAATTATTGATTCTACTGCTCATAAAATGGGACTTCCTGATGAAAAAGTAATGTTGAATATACAAAAATATGGCAATACCACAAATGCTACTATTCCTTTGTGCTTAAAAGATTATGAAAGTCAATTGAAGAAAGGTGATAATCTGATTTTAGCTGCATTTGGAGGAGGTTTTACTTGGGGAGCTATCTATGTTAAATGGGCTTATAACCCTCAATAATCTTACATTAATTGATTAAGTATATCCTATTGTTTAAGAAATATAAAAAATCCCTCAAGAAATTATTCTTGAGGGATTTTACTTTTACGAAAAAACTTTATTAGTCTTTTATTACTTTGATACTTCCAACCTTGCCATCATTATTTATACGTAATACATATAATCCTTTTGGCATATTTTCTAGGTTAATAGATTGTATATCAGATGGATTTTCATAAGAATAAGTTTTAAGTAATGCTCCTACTGCGTTATACAATTTAAGCTCTACTTTTCCACTTAATATCTTATCAAAAGCAATGTTAAATGTTCCTTGTGTAGGGTTAGGATAAACTTTTACATATTTTCCCAATTCATCATCCAAAGCTGTTACATCTACACCTATACCAAAACGAGCATAAGAAGCTGCAGAGTAACATTGTCCAATAGGATCAAAAGCTGCCCAAGAGAATGCATCTAAACCAGTATAATCTTTATTAGGGATATACACCAGTTCTCCTAAGTCTGCATAATTGATTTCTGTACCTGGGTTTACAATATTACCAGCAGCCTTGAGTACACCAAATTGAGGAGGAGCTATAATCTTAATTTTAGGAAAATCTTTGTATTTAGTATCTGGCTCATCATTATATACATCCTTAAATTCTTGTGTTAGGAATGTATAGTTGTTGTTTACAGCAATTTCATGACGTATTTCATCGATTTTAGCACAAGAGTTATTACCTGCTCTTTCAAAATATCTTACTCTTGCTGCTCCTGCAAATTCTCCTACTAATAAGTCTAAATCTTCGTCTCCATCCATATCTCCAAATGTAGGTGTAGCGAAACGAGCAGCAGTCATAGGAAAAGGAGAATCTGTGTCAGAAACTCTTTTATAGACCCCTGAATCATTTAAGTAATAGTTTATTTTAGTTCTATTAAAATCAGGGTTTGTTGTAGTAGCAGGATTATCTAAATTATTAAATGTACCGAAAACAAAATCTAAATCGTCATCACCATCTATATCTACTAGAGCAGGAGAAATATACTGATAGCTTCCTGTAATACCCGTAAATATATCCGCAAATGGATTTGCAGCTCCTGTAGCAAGAGTGAACGAACCTCCACCATTGACAAAAAGTTTAAGACCATTTGTATCACCTGCTAGTAAATCAAAGTCTCCATCATTATCAAAGTCAACTACATCCATTCCAGCAACACCTGACAAATTAATACTATTAAAAGGATTTGCTACTCCTGTTACTTCCACGAATATGGTACCATCGTTTCTATAGTATTTTGGATAGTTTGTATAATAGTCTTTTATTACTAAATCTTGGTCACCATCACCATCCATATCTACAAAATCCAAAGTAGGAATATAATTAGTTCCTGATATAGTGGCAAATGGGCTTCCAGTTGTTATTTCTTCAAAAGAGCCATCTCCATTGCTAGAAAAATAACGGATCTCTCCATAGAAATCAGTCGTAATGAAATCTTGGTCATTATCTTTGTCTATATCAGCAATAGCAGTATAAGCAAATCTTTCTAATAATAAGTTTGGAGGATTCTGTATTGAGAAATCTGTTACATCGTTTATATTAGGTGTTCTTGCAAATACACCAGAACCATTATTTTTGTGATAAGGCAATGTAGCAAACGCTTTATCTCCAACCAAGCAATCTAAGTCTCCATCTTCATCCATATCTTGGAAGGCAGGTTGTGGATTGGTTTCGCTCGTAGGAAAAGATAGTGTTGGGTGAAGAGTTCCTGGAGCAAAAGTATTGCTTCCATCGTTCTTAAATTCATAAACGCTACCATATTTTTCTCCAATATAAGCGTCCATATCACCGTCATTATCAACATCGGCAAAAGTTAGAGATCCATAACCTGTATAATATGTACCATAGGTAGTTCCTATATTTACAAAGCCTAGAGGATTAGCAGTACCTGTCCTTTCTATAAAAATTCCTGTATTTTCACCATCATTTTCATAATACTTTACAATAACAGCGTACTTGTCTTCTTTATTCCCAGAAACAAACAAGTCTAAATCACCATCATTATCTGCATCTAGAAATGCTGGTCTAGGTCCACCTACTCCTGCATTATTATAAGTATAAACACTCGCAAAAGGATTGGCATAGCCATCGAAATGTACGAATTTACCATTTACGTTTTTAAATAGTGTTACTAAACCATAACCTCCATCCACATAACCAGCCACAAGGTCTAAATCACCATCATTATCAATATCTGCAAATGTGGGAGAAAAATATGTATAATTTTCTAACCCTGCTCCTTTAAAAGGGCTTGCATCGTTGTCATTAGGAATAAGTGTATATTCTGTTTCTCCTGCAGAATTTATGTTTTTTTGATAAAAAACAGCTCCCCCATCATATAATCCAAGTATTAAATCATTATCTCCATCATTATCTAAGTCTGCGAAAGTAGGGTATACCTGATAGCCTGTCAAAACTGCTTGGTCAAAATCTCCTTTAGGTAAGCCTAATTCTCTTTGAAAATACTTATATTTGCCTCCAGCTACATTCTGGGCAACTACTTGTGTATTAGGAGTGGCAACTAAAGCTAGGGATAATGTTCCAGCAGATATTGCTAATTTCAACTGTGTTTCAAGGCGTGTAATTTGGCTATACAACTTGCGGAGACGTTGGAATAAGTCTCTACGCTTTTTATTAGATACACCATTCTGTACGGTTTTTTCAAAGCGTGCTTTAAATTTTTTGTATTTGGATATGGTGCTCTTATACTGTTGCGATAAATATTGTTTCATGTTTTTTCGCAATTATGGTTTATGATGAAAGTTTTTATATCAAAGTCTTCACAAGTTATTTTTTTTTACTTGTTTTACAAAATTTTTTTTTCTTTTTTTTAACATACACCAAATATTTATATAACTTTTTAAATTATGAGTTATCAATATATTGTGCATCGTGGTTTAAGCACCAAGCAAGTTATAGACCGTTATGAATCAGACTCTTTTCCCAGTTTCAGACAAAAAAGCAGTGTTAGGAGCTTACAAGAGCCTTTTTTTGTAGTAGAGGCAAAATATAATGATAAAATTGTCGGGTTAGCTATTATCGAATTGATAACAAGTGAAAAAATTTTGAAAGTATTATCATTAAAAGTAAATGATGAATATCAGAGAAAAGGCATAGCTTCTCAGATACTAAAGATTGCAGAACAAATTGCAAGAAATAATGATGCAGTTTATACCAATATAGTTTTTCAAGATAATTGGAATAGTTTTCAAGCAATGCCTAAATTGCTTGAAAAAGCAGGTTGGGCTAAGCCACAACAACGACTGACATTGGTTAGGCTTCATTATAATCAAGTAAAAGACTTACCTTGGTTCCAGATTAAAGATTATCCTGAAAATTTTGAAGTAAGTCTTTGGAAAGATACAACACAAGAAGAACGTCAATATATATTCAATAAACAACAATCTGAAAATTGGTATCCAGAAAACTTATCACCATTTCAGCTACCACATTTGCCTACAGGGGAGTTTAGCTTGGTTTTAAAATACAATAACCAAATTGTTGGGTGGATTATTACACATCAATCAACATCAAAAACGGTTCAGATCACTTCTTTTTTTGTAGATAAAGAATATCGAAATACAAAAGCTAGTTTAGCCATTATTATAGATTGTGTGGAGCGTTATTATAATGCTGGTTTAGCAGAGCAAGCCATTTTCATGTTTGAATCTTCCAATAAAATGATGCAAACTCTTTCTAAAAAAATAGCAGGTGATAATAATACTGGAGCTTTTACCCAAGTATGGGCAAGTCAAAAAACTTTATAATATATTCAATAAGAGTTTCTGATATTCAGAAACTCTTATTTTGCTCTGATGGCTTGTACTGGATCTAAACGAGATGCCGATAATGCAGGTATAATACCTGATATTAAACCTGCTAGTGCAGAAACGATAAAACCTGTGGAGACATTATTTAAACTCATTTGAAGTTCCAATGAATCTTGTGGGATAATTGTTATCAGGAATACTAAAAATATTCCTATTCCTCCTCCTATTAAACTTAAAAACACTGCCTCAAATAAGAATTGGAATAAAATGAAGTAATTTTTGGCTCCTAAAGATTTTTGTATTCCAATTATATTTGTTCGTTCTTTTACAGAAACAAACATAATATTGGCGATACCAAATACTCCTACTAAAATAGCGAAAGAACCAATAATAGCACCAGCAAAACTTATGACTCCAAAAATAGCCCCTACCTGATTGGCTATCATTTCAGGGCGATTAAGAGCAAAGTTATCTTCTTGCATTGGCTTAAGCCCTCTTTTTGCTCTCATTAATCCTTTTATTTCTCCTTCTAAATTCATTAAATCTTTATCATCTTCAAAACCCTTAAGAGAAATAGTAGGTTGTATTCCAAAAATACTTACTTTATAGAGTTTCTCAAACATGCCAAAAGGAATAATGCACTGAATATCTCTTCGGGGAGCTCCTAAAAAGTTTTCACCTTCTCGCTCCATAATTCCAATTACTGTAAATCTCCGTTTTTTGATAGATATTTCTTTTCCAATGGGATTTCCAAAAGGAAATAGTTTTTTAGCTACTTCATCTCCTATCAAAGTCACATTTTTGCCTCCATCCATTTCTTGAAGTGAGAAATATCTACCTTCTCTAATTTTTATTTCTGAAACTTTAGAATAACCGTATGTAGAACCAATGATACTGATGCCTTCAATACTGTTAGAAATATATTTGACAGTTGCATTGCCTTTTACAGCATAAAAAGCTACTCCTGAAGCATGTTCAAGGTTCTGCTCCAAGAACTTCATTTCATCTTGTGTAGCAATTGGGCGATTGATATAACGCCACCAAGGGTAATCTGGTCCAAATATCCAAGGCCATTTTTGGACATAAATTACTTTATCACCTAAAAATGTTAAACTTTGTCTAATACTTCTTTCTAAAGAATCTACAATCGTGAAAATTGTAATAATTGCAAAAATACCGATTGTTACCCCCAATAAAGAAAGTATCGTTCTAAGTAAATTTGCTCTTAGAGCTTGTATAGCAAATGAGAAACTCTCCCAAATCAATCTTAAAAACATAATAAAAAGGATAATAGACTAAAAACGAATATATTTCTAAGAAATTGATTAAACAATCATAAATATTTTTCTTTAAACCAGCTCTTTTTGAAAATATCGTTGTAACCATGTTTCAGAAGCAGGTTGTAACCAAGTGGTATTCAAAGATTCTAGATTTGTGATTGCATTGTTAAAGGTATATGTTTGAGGTGTTATTTGTCCATTCTTAACTGCTTCTCCTATTTTAGGAAGACGTACAGTAAAAATCTCATTATCAGACTTAAAAGCTATCAAAGAACGATCTAAAAACGGTACTTGTAATTGGCTTTCAAGTTTTTGTATAAAATGTACTTGTTTATCAATGGAACAACCAGAAGCTAAATTGACTGACTCATCTACTGCAATGATAATGAATCTGTTATATTCTATTTTCCCAGAAGCTTTTAGTGTTTGTTGATGAGCTGTCCAGTTCTCCAGAAAGTTTTTTAACTCACTTATAATTTGTTCCTGTTCTAGAATTGTTAATTCTCTATCTGCCTGATAAATCCAGATGCGAGAGCTCAAAGGCATATTTTCAAAAGATGTGTACATAATCTTGTCAAATTTATAATTGCTATGAAATAAAAACACTAAAAAAACGCATAAAGTTTGGGCTTTTAGTGGTATAATTTGTAATTTTAGAGAAATTTTTTGATTTAAAATCCTTTAAACAGATAAACTTTAATATGGATTTTCCCGTCTTGAGTCTGCTTATATTTACGCCTCTTTTTTTTGCATTGTTGGTACTCATCTTACCAAAACAATATCAAAATTATTACAAATGGATAAACTTTACTTCTTCAAGTATTCTTTTAATCATTAGTTTTTGGGTTTACACAAAATATCCTTCTCATCTAACAGGTATTCAGGATGTTAAGAATTTTTTTCTTGTAGAAAAAGTCTCTTGGATTAGTTTAAGTTTAGGCTCTTTAGGAAAAATACAAATTGATTATTTTTTGGGTATAGATAGTCTTAATTTGTCCATTATACTGCTTGCCAGCCTTGTTCTTTGGATAGGCTCTTTGGCATCTTGGAACATTACAAATAAGCAAAAAGGTTATTTTGCGTTGTATCTTGTGCTATCTGCCTCCGTGATAGGTTCTTTTTGTGCTTTGGATTTCTTTTTATTCTATTTATTTTTTGAGTTTATGCTCTTACCCATGTATTTTCTGATAGGTATTTGGGGAGGAGAAAGACGAGAATATGCTTCTATTAAATTTTTTCTATATACCCTCACAGGCTCTATTCTGATTTTGATTGCGATGATAGCCTTGTATATGTCTGTTAAGAATCCTGAAAATGGTTATTACACTTTCAATCTCTTAGACATGACACAAAGCAAAAACTTTGTTAGTAATAGCCTTTTAAGTCTTGAAAATCAAAATCTTATCGCAGGTTTCTCTCCTCGATTTTGTGCATTTTGGCTACTGGTTATTGGTTTTTTGATTAAAATTCCTGCTGTACCCTTTCATACATGGTTACCTGATGCCCACGTAGAGGCTCCAACAGCCATTTCTGTGGTTTTGGCAGGTATTTTGTTGAAAATTGGTGGTTATGGTATTTTAAGAATTGCTTTTCCTGTTTTTCCTGAAATAGCTGTTCAATATAGTTATTGGATTGCCTTTTTAGGTGTATTTTCTATTATTTATGGAGCATTGAACGCTTTGGCTCAACAAGACCTCAAAAAAATGGTAGCCTATTCCTCTATTTCTCATATGGGTTTTGTGCTTTTAGGAATTGGTTCGCTCAATGCAGAAGGCATGAATGGTGCTATTTTCCAGATGTTTAGTCATGGAGTTTTGTCAGCTATGTTATTTGTGATTGTAGGCATTCTATATGATAGAACTCATAGCAGGAAAATTGAAGATTTCAAAGGACTTTTGGGTGCAGTACCTGTTTATGGTAGTTTTGTGAGCATTGCTTTTTTTGCTTCTTTAGGACTACCCTTATTTTCAGGTTTTATAGGGGAACTATTCAGCGTGATGGGAGGCTTCCAGTCTGGAGTATTGCCTACATGGATGCCAATATTGGCAACATTAGGGATTGTTTTAGGTGCAGGCTATTTCCTTTGGACACTGCAAAAAATGTTTTTGGGAAAACTCTGGCTCAAAAATTCAGAATGGCAACTGCACGACATCAATAAAAGAGAGCTTTTAATGCTAAGTTCCATGACTGGAATTAGTCTGATTATTGGTGTCTTGCCACAACAAATATTTCAGAATACCCAACAAGGAGTAATTACACTATTGCAATTATTAAAAATATGATTTTTGATGTACAAGAAGATAATGTTCTCAATGCTAAAACATTACAGATAGAAGGTTTCTTTTCTCATGAAGATTTCTGTAAACTACTTGAGGAACAACTACATACACACAGAACATGGCTTATCAGAACCGAAAAAGCTAAGTTTATTAGTTTCTCAGACTTAGAATGGCTGAGTAAATATGAGCATTATGAACAAAAAATAGCTGTTATTTTATCAAAAGATTTCTTTAATAAAGAAAACATTCAAAACTTGAACTCAGAAATTATAGCCAAAGATTCTATTCATTTTTTTAATCATATACTTGAAGCCAGAGCTTGGCTATTCTCTTAAAATACTCTAAAACTATGAAAGCCTCTCAGCTTTTCACACAAAACATTAATTTTCAACTTACTACAGAACAACAAGAATTTGCCTCTAAACTTGATAGTTTTTTTCAGGATTCAGAAAAACGTTCAGCTATTATTTTAAGAGGGTATGCAGGAACTGGAAAAACCCTGATGGTCAGTAGTTTGGTTCGAATTGCTTCTAAAATGGGATATAAAGTTTCTCTTCTTGCACCTACAGGAAGAGCAGCTAAAGTTTTAGGAGGATATGCTCACAAGCGAGCCTCTACCATTCACAGAAAAATCTATCAACAAACAGATACCAAACAAGGTAATTTTGTTTTCAAAAGAGTTAAAAATTCTTCTGAGAAAACCATTTACATTGTAGATGAAGCTTCCATGATTTCAGACACAGCCATATTTGGTTCAAAAAGCTTGCTAGATGATTTGATTTCTTATGTGTATGAGAATATGAGCTCACAAAATAAGTTATTGTTGGTAGGTGATGTGGCACAACTTCCTCCTGTTGGTGAAAATTTGAGTGTAGCCTTAGATAAAGATTACATGGCAAGTAAATATGACTTGGATATTATTTTTCAGGAGTTCACTCAGGTAATGCGACAAGAACAAAACTCAGGGATACTTTATAATGCCACATTGATTAGAAATAGCCTTAAAAATGAGCAAATTAAATTACAACTTAGAACCAAAGGCTATAAAGATTTCTATAAAATGACTAGTGAACGCCTTGAAGATGGACTCAGGTATGCTTATGATAAATTTGGGATTGAAGATACCATCGTTATCTGCCGTTCCAATAAAAATGCCAATAACTTTAACCAGTATATCAGAAGAGCTATCCGATTTGCCGAATCGGAAATAGAAGCTGGTGATTATCTGATGATTGTGAAAAATAATTATTTTGTATTGTCTGATAATGGACAAGAAGGATTCTTAGCCAATGGTGATTTTGTTCAGATTCAGAAGATTAGAAATGAAGAAGAGGAATATGGCTTTCGATTTGCAACAATGGAACTCCGTTTGGTAGATTATCCTGATGCTCCAGCCTTCGAGGCAAAAGTTCTGTTAAACTCTCTTTATACAGAACACCCTTCTTTACCTACAAAAGATTATGAAAGTCTTTATCAACAGGTTCTAGAAAGTTATTCAGATATTACCCAGCAACGAAAACGCCAAGAAGCTCTTAAAAACGACCCATATCTCAACGCTTTACAAGTAAAATTTGCTTATGCCATTACTTGTCATAAATCGCAGGGTGGGCAATGGAAGGCTGTTTTTGTAGAACAAGGTTTTCTCAATGAAGAAATGCTTAATATTGATTTCTTGAGATGGCTTTATACAGGGCTAACCAGAGCCGAAAAAGAATTATTTTTAGTAAATTTCAGAGATGAGTTTTTTGAAAATAATTAAAAAGGGAGATGGAAATCCCCCTTTTGTTTTATGCTTTAATTGCTAATAATGGAATATTAGTTGTATAAACCACTTCTTCTGTTCTACTTCCATCAAATATTTTATCCCAAAAGCTACGTTTGTGTGTAAACATCACTATCATGTCGGGTTTATAGACACGAGCAAACTCTTTCAAACCTCCATGAATATCATTTTCTGTGTTAGTATGCTGAAAATGCAACTCCAAACGGCTATAATTTAGTTTTTCTTTCAAATCTTCAATAAACTTCTGATTGTTAAAAGTATCTAATTTTACCATTTCGGGATAATTTGGATACACATGTACCAATTGTAAATTCGCATCAAAGATACGAGCAAGTTCCATTACCTTCTCAATTTTCTTTTCAGGATTTACCAAATCGGTTGCTAAAGCAATGTACTCAATGGCTGTTCCTTGGTAAGTACTTGGTACAGCTATTACAGGTATTTCTGAATTTTGAATGGTATTAGAGGCATTACTTCCAAAAAACACTTTTTTCATCCCACTAGCCCCCCTAGTTCCCATGATAATTAAGTCAGCTTTTTGTTGTTTGGCAACTTCACATAAACTTTCAGATACCAAAGGGCTTGTTCGTACAGCATATACAATTTCTCTTTTGGGCAAAACAGTTACTCCAAGTTTTTCTGTATATTCTTTGAGTTCTTTTTCTTTACTGGTAATAAAAGCCTCTAGTGCATCCGAATGTTGTTTACCTGTCAGTGTAACAGGTATTTCAGGCTGTGAAACATTCACAAAAACAAAGCGACATGGAGTTTCTTGATTAATGCGTAAGGCTAAATTTACAGCAACGGAAGCGTTTTCCGAAAAGTCAGTAGGAATGATGATGGTTTTCATTAAAGAAATAATTTGAGTTCCTTTGGCTAAAATTACATAAATATAAGCCGTATCTACAAAACTTTAATCACTTTTTTTCATGAACTTAGTTATCTTGGTAACCGAAATATTACAGAAAAGGTCATTCGAACTCTTACTGGTATATTTTTTTCTTTTCCTATTGTCCATTTCGGGCTTTCTTCAAATACTCTTATAACTTCTTCATCTAAGCCAAACCCTAAACCTTTTACTATTTTTATATTTTCTAATCTCCCTGTTTTATCAACTACAAACTGAACAAAAACATATCCTTCTATTTTTTTATCAATAGCTTGTTGTGTATAATAAATATTTTCATCTAAATACTTATAAAATTTGGCATATCCTCCTACTGGTTGGGGCATTTGTTCTACAACAGTATATACTGAGTCTGGGTTAATAGAGTTTTGAGCTTTGAGTACACTCTGAAAGCCTACAAAAAATAACAGCCATATCAGCCATTGCTTTATCATAAATTCATCAAAACAGCCATTTTCTGTGTATCTATACTTTCGGCACAGGCAAAATGTCCTTTAGGACAAGTTTTATACCCATGCAAACCACAAGGACGACATGGCAAATTTTGAGCCGTTTCTATAACATAAGATTTTTCAGCAACAGGATAAAACCCAAATTCTGTAACAGTTGAACAATAAACTGCACAAACAGGAGCATTCAAGGCAGATGCTAAATGTAATGGTGCCGAGTCATTTACATAATTCATAGTAGCCTTTTGCATTAAAGCTGCTGATGCCAAAAGGTTCAGTTTGCCTGCTAAATTATGCATAAAAGGATGTTTTGATTTTTCCTTAATTTCTTCACAAAGCTTAGAATCTGTTTTTGCTCCTAACAAATAAATATTGGTCTCTATTGGCAATAATCGTATGAATTCTAACCACTTATGAATTGGAAACTGCTTAGTAAACCAAACAGATGCAGGAGCTATACAGATATATTTGCTATCTAAGTAAGGCTGAATTGCTTCAATATCTTTTGCAGAAGGATAGAGTTTGGGTTTTGTAGCTTTTTGGTCTGTAATGTAGCTTATTAGAGTCTGATTTCGGTCTGTTTCATGTATTCCTTTTTCAATCTGATGTTTTACTTTATGAGTAGCCAGCCACGAAAACGGATTTTTATCAAAGCAAACTTTTTCTTTTGCACCCGAAAAACCCATCAATATTCCAGATGAAGCAAATCTTTGAAGATTAACTACCAAATCGTACTTCTCCATTCTGATTTGTTTCAGAACCTTCCAAAAATTTTTATATTTATTTTGACTTTTATCCCACACCAACACTTTTTTTAAGAAAGGATGATTTTGAAGTAATATTTCATTCCCTTTTCTCACTAAAAAAGTATATTCTGCTTCTGGATAATATACATAAAGCTTCTCTAATACTGCTGTAGCCAGAATTACGTCTCCAATGAAAGCTGTTTGTATAATGAGTATCCTCTGGTAAGTTTTTTTCATTAATTTTTCATTTTTGCACAAAAAAAATATACTTTTTGATAAACTTACATCAAAAATAGCCATTTTTCAAGGAAAAATTTATACGATTTTCCATTTTTGCATGAAAAAAAATAAAAAAAATTATTTTTTCCGAATATTTTTTTAAATTTGAATTCTACAAATAAAGCACACCGTTATGGCAGTTTTATCTCAATCAGGAAAACCCAAAAACTTTATATACGATAGAGCAAAACATCATTTCTTAGGAAATTTTCCAAATGTTTTACCTATCGAGCAAGCCTATGTTCATATTGGTATGTTTTTAGGGTGGGTATGTGAAAATGACCTTTACAGCGATTTCTTTGAAGAAGAAGCAGCTTTACAAATTCTACGTTTCAGAAGAAGACAGATTAGTTGTTCTATTTTGAGTGCAGTGTGGGATGGCTATTTAGGCTCAGAGTTATTCAATGATGAAGGTAACGATTTTTGTGTATTCTATTATCAAAGTGGTCGTTACAAGAAAGATTATGAAAAAACTTTAGCTGCTGATTTACCATCTATCTATCATGTAGAAGATAACTGGAAAAATTACGAAAAAATTGCTAAAAAGATTTCTGCTCGTTATAAGAAATGGAAACAAGACGCTGGCGAAGACACAGACGCTTTATAACGTCTGTGTTACAATAGCTACACTTGCCGATGTTCCTATTCTATCGGCTCCTGCTTGTATCATACTTATAGCACTTTCATAAGAACGAATTCCCCCTGATGCCTTCACTCCTACTGAAGATGGGCAAATGCTACGCATTAGCTGTATATGTTCTACTTTTGCTCCCTCTTTTGCAAAACCCGTAGAAGTTTTCACAAAATCTGCTCCTGCTTCTACACATAATTGGCATGCAAACTTAATTTGTTCATCGTTCCAATAAGCTGTTTCTAAAATTACTTTCAATATTTTTTCTCTTTCATGAGCTAGTTTGGCTAGTTGTGCAATTTCTATTTTTACCCAATCGTAAGAGCCATTAGCAAAAGCAGAGAGCGTCATAACCATATCCAGTTCATCAGCACCATCTTTGATTGCTGTCTCCATTTCTTGTCTTTTACTTTGTGTTCGTTGATATCCTAAAGGAAACCCTATGACAGTAACAGTTTTGATATCTGTACCTCTTAAATCTCTACGAGTTTTTTCTACCCAATATGGAGGAACACAAACCCCTACAAAATTATATTCTTTTGCCTCTCCTATTAGTTTATCTATTTCATTGGAGGTTGTAAGAGGATTTAAAATTGTATGCTCTATATAAGATGCTATATTCATAAATATTTCATTAAAATAAGAAAATCAAATTTAGCAAGTTATCAAAATATAGCAATAAAAAAGACCCTTAGAAATACTAAAGGTCTTTTTTATATTTTTTATTTGATGAGTAATAACTCTCTGTATTTAGCTAAAGGCCATGCTTCATCACTAATTGTAAGTTCAAGCTTATCAACAGCATAACGGAGGGGTTCAAAGTAAGGTTTTACTTTTTCGCTATAAATTTTAGCTCGTTTTTTCACATCATCTGTATTATTAGCTGTTTTACGAGTCTCAATCATATCTCGAACATTTGTTTGTAAATCATTGACATAACCTGCTATCTTTTTGATAGTTACAATTGTACTTTCTACCAAAGCATCTTCAATACCTATTGCTTTTAAGCTTCTCACATACTCTACTAATTTGTTTTGGTAAGAAATTGCTGTTGGAATTACATGGTTTACAACCAACTCACCCATCATACGAGATTCTATTTGAATCTTTTTGATATAAATTTCTAATAATATTTCGTAGCGAGCATCTAACTCTCTGTGTGATAAAACATTATGTTTTTCAAAAATCTCAATAGTCTTTTTGCTTACAAAAGCCTCTAAAGATTCTACACAAGAAGTAACATTAGTTAAACCTTTTTTCAAAGCTTCTTTTTTCCATGCCTCAGAGTAGCCATCCCCTTCAAAAATAATTTTCTTACTATCTTTGATATATCCTTTCAAAATGTTGATAATAGCAGCTTCCTTCTTCTCTCCTTTTGCAATACGTTTATCTACTTCTTCTTTGAAAATTGCTAACTGATTTGCCATAATTGTATTGATGACAATCATATTAGATGAACAGTTTGCAGAAGAACCTACAGCTCTAAATTCAAATTTATTACCTGTAAATGCAAACGGAGAAGTTCTATTACGGTCTGTATTATCTAAAAGTACAGGAGGTATTTTATTAATACCTGTCTTCATATAGATATTTTCGCCTTTAGAAACTTTTACAGTTGCTTTTTTCTCTAATTCATCTAATATTTCACTCATTTGAGCTCCCACGAAAACAGAGATAATTGCCGGAGGAGCTTCATTAGCTCCTAAACGATGTTCGTTTGCAGCTGACATAATACTTGCACGCAATAAATCTGCATTATCGTGTACGGCTTTAATTACATTGATAAAAAATGTTAAAAATCTTAAGTTATCTTTTGCTTTGGTACTTGGAGAAAGTAAGTTAACACCTGTATTGGTTTGTAAAGACCAGTTATTGTGTTTGCCACTACCATTAATTCCTGCAAAAGGTTTTTCGTGGAAAAGCACCTTCAAATCGTGTTTGTCAGCTACTTTTTCCATCACATCCATCAGAAGTAAATTATGGTCAACTGCCAAATTAGCCTCCTCAAATGTAGAAGCACATTCAAATTGAGCAGGAGCTACTTCATTATGACGTGTACGAATAGGAATACCTAATTTTAAACACTCTATCTCAAAATCAACCATAAAAGCTCTTACTCGAGAAGGAATAGAACCAAAATAATGGTCTTCTAACTGTTGTCCTTTAGGAGGTGTATGTCCAAAAAGTGTTCTGCCCGTTGAAACTAAATCTGGACGAGCATAGTACATAGCTTTATCTACCAAAAAATACTCTTGTTCAGGTCCTAATGTTGCAATAGTACTTGTAACATCAGAGTCAAAGTATTGAGCAACAGCCGTTGCAGCTTTATCTACAGCATGCAGGGCTTTCAATAAAGGCATTTTAAAATCTAGAGCTTCACCAGTATAAGAAACAAATACTGTTGGAATGCACAAAGTTTTTGTTCCGTTATCTTCCATGATAAATGCTGGAGATGTTGCATCCCAAGCTGTATAACCACGGGCTTCAAAAGTAGAACGAATACCTCCACTTGGGAAAGAAGAAGCATCAGGTTCTTGTTGAGCCAAAGCAGAACCTTTGAACTTTTCAAGTACTCTACCATCACTTTCTAAATCGAAAAATGCATCATGTTTCTCAGCAGTAAGTCCTGTAAGTGGCTGAAACCAGTGAGTATAATGTGTAACACCTTTGCTCATCGCCCAGCTTTTCATACCAGAAGCCACACTATCTGCTAATTCTAAACTGATAGGTTGCCCTTGAGCAATTGCAGATTTCAATTTTTTGTAAGTATCAGCATTTAGGTATTGTCGCATTGCTTCATCACCAAATACATTGATACCAAAATAGTCAGAAATTTTTTCTGAAGGGGGAGTAACTTTTACAAAAGGTCTGTCTTGGGCTTGTTTTATAGCCTCAAATCTTAAAATTGACATAATTTTTAAAGATTTAGGATTAAATTCGATGCAAAATTATGAAATTTTATATGATTTTATAATTTTTAGGTATAAAAAATAATCTTTTTATCAAAAAACATCTTTTTTAACATTCTTATAACCTTTAAACATCTTTAATCGTTAAATTCATTGTATTAAAAACTTTAATCTTATTTATGAAAAAGTCTATTGTGTTCTTTTTGTTTATTGCATGTCAATTTGCTTTTGGGCAAAACTTTTCAGTAGGTCCTATTGTCGGGCTAAATTATTCTAATTTTCGTGGAGATATAAATAATAACTCCGGAAAATTAGGTTTTGCTGGTGGTATTTTTGCTAATTATAGTATTACTGATGAATTTGGTTTAACTGGGCAAGTATTATATAGTCAACAAGGTACGAAACTTGAATCAATGGGTATAGAAGATACTTGGAAATTCGATTACTTACAAGTGCCTATACTGGGGGCTTATTATTTTGGTAAAGATAAATTCAAGCCAAAAGTGCTTTTAGGTCCTCAATTTGGTTTTTTATTAAGTACAAAAGATAAGGATGGAAGAGAATTAGCTGATAGTGATATTCTTGAAACTACTGATATTAGTGCTGTTTTAGGTGCTGGTTTCAACTACAACTTAGCTCCAAAAATTTGGCTGAATGTAGATGTTCGCTATAATTTAGGTTTAATGGATATTCATAAACTTCCTGATGTAAAGCTCTATAATTCTAATCTTGCTTTGATGGTGGGTGTAAGTATTGGTTTTAGAGATTATGATATGAAAAGTGGCTCTTTTTCTAAAACGAAAAAATAAGTCTATCATTCTATCTTACGAGGCAATAGGATTTGGATTCTATTGCCTTTTTTTATATTTTTCAGTAAAAATATTTCATTCGTCAAACAAATATTTTAATTTGGCAATAAATTACTTTTACAACATGGAAAATCGTCATAATGCAATTCAGCAACCCGCAGAAATTTTATTAAAGGAGATTGAATTAGAAAATCATATTAGAGAGCAGTTAAATGATACACAAATATATTTTGATTATAATTTAGTACCAGACAAACAAGATAATAAAACTCCACTAATCAAACTTGATCTTATCACAATTAATAGAGAGCACAATCAAAAATTTTTATTTCATTCAACTAAAGGAAATAATAAAATTGCTATTCTAGAAGACATGATTGCTTACATCAAAGAATTTAAGAAAAATCAGGAAAGTTATCAAATAGAGTGGTTGGATGATAAAAACAACGAAAAAGTCCAGATTTCTTGGTTTAGAGGAAATGATATTTTTGATGTATTGCAAAAGTTTTATTATGATAAGAAGCAGAGTCGTTTTAAAATTCTTAAAATCAATTTAATGCCTGAAGCTTAGTAATGCCTATAAAAACGTTCAGAAAACTAAAAAGCTATTTTGTCCCAACAAACTATCAATCAGATATTTCTGTTTTTAAAAAAGCAGAAAATGTTATTGAGGCTACATTGGTTGGAATTATATTCTTGACTGTTCTTATACCTTTAAATTTTGCCCTTGATTTACAAATAAGTGCATGGACAGTTATAGGTATTATTGCATTATTATTTGTAAGCCTTTATCTATTCAAGAGAACCACTTCTTTAGTTTTATTTGGCAGTGCTATAAGTTTATCTATATATTCTATTGTTTTAGTTGGCAATATAGAGACTGGTGGTATCAAGTCCCCTGCTATTGCCTCTTTTTTATTACCTGGCATTATTGCTTTCTTGTATAGTGGAAGAAAAATAGGCATTTTTTGGATGCTCATAGGGATTTTATCTGTATGTGTATTGGGGTTTCTTGAGTTGTTTAATAAAGGTTTTGTAACTAAACTAAACGGCTATCAATCCACTTTATTTTCTATTTTTACCAATTCTTTGTTGTCTTTGTTTTTGATGTATATTGTTCGTTTTTATGTGATGGTACTCAAAAGTATTAGCAGGCGAAACGTTCTAAAAACAGAAAAAATGGAAAGATACAACCAAGTTCTTTCTGAACAACAAACTGAAATTGAGGGAAAAAATAAAGAATTATTAAATCTTTATGAACAATTTAACAAGCAAAATCAGGATCTGATTTTACAAAAAGAACTTTTACAAACTCAAAATGATGAGTTAACAAGAGCTTATGAAGAACTAATTGATAGCATTTATTATACCAAAAGAATTCAGATGGCTCTTTTGCCTCAGATAGAACTAGTAAAGCCTCATTTTGCTGATTTAATGGTTTTATATAAGCCCAAAGAAATTCTGAGTGGAGATTTTTATTGGTTTACTTCTATCAACGAATATTTATTTCTAATTGTAGCTGACTGTACGGGTCATGGTATCCCTGGTGCATTCATGACTGTAATAGGCAATGATTTACTGAACCATATCATTAAAGAGGATAAAGTTTTTAGTCCTAAACAGATTTTGAAATTCTTAGATAAAGAACTCTATAAAACTCTTCAACAAGATAAAGAAAAGCCTTATAATGTTACAGATGGTATGGATATAGCTATCTGTCGAATCGATAAAACGACTAAAGAACTTTGTTTTGCAGGAGCGAAAAGACCTCTATTTGTTGTAAACAAGCAGGGCGTTCAAGAAATTAAGGGCTCTCGTATGGGAATTGGAGGTTTAGCTAATCTTGAAAGAGATTTTGAAGAAGTTTTTATTAAAACAACATCAGAAGATGTGTTTTATATGTCTTCTGATGGTTTTACTGACCAGTTTGGAGGAGAAAATGACAGCAAGTTTTTAACTACTCATTTCAAAGAAAAATTGGTACAGTTTTATGCTAAGCCTCTTGAGTATCAAAAACTCTATCTTGATGAACTCCATGAAACCTGGAAAGGATTTATCAATGAGCAAACCGATGACATTTTAGTTGTTGGTTTTAAGGTATAAAATAAGGGCAATGTATTATAATTGCCCTTATTTGTTTTCATAGTTTCTATAAATTCACAACCTCTCCTTTTAGAGTCAATACCAAAGTGTTATTTTCAGCATTTGAAACAATTGTTGCTGTTTTTGTGAAACTTCCCATAGCATTTGCATTATAAGTGACTTTGATATAACCACTCTGATTAGGAGCAATAGGAGTTTTTGTAAAATCGGCAACTGTACAACCACAAGAAGTTTGGATATTTTCCATTACAAGAGGTGCTTTACCTGTATTTTTTACAGCAAACTCTGCTGTTACAGGTTTTCCTTGTGGTATTTTACCAAAATCTTTTGTTGTATTCTGAACTTCAATAATAGCTTTTCCTATCTCTCCTTCATTTTTAAATGACATATGAACAGATGCAATAGAAACCAAAACGATAAATGTTAATAATAATCTTAGATTTTTCATAAACTTATTATTTTTTGAGTGAAACCATATTGTCTTGCAAGAACATTACAAACATACAGAGCTTTTAGGTAAGGCTGTGTTACACATTTCTTAATATTTGTTAATGAAATGTTAATGGTAAAAAAGTATTTATTTTTTCGTTTAAATTTGTTTATCAGATTTTACAGATATGCAAAACCGAACCATCCAGATTTTAATAGTCTTAACACTTATTATGCTTATTGGGATAGGTGTTGCTCAATTTATTTGGTTTCGGAAAGCATTTGACTTAAAAGAAAAGCAATTCAATCACAATGTACATTTGGCTCTAAGAGGAGTAGCTGAACGCTTTTTTGTATTTACCAATCAGGCTGTTCCTGAGACAAGCCCCGTTGAACAACTTTCCAATAATTATTTTACAGTGATGCTCAATGCAGAAATAGATGTGAGTCTTCTTGAGGGTCTATTAATTACAGAGTTTTCTAAACGTAATTTATCTTTAGATTTTGAATATGGAATTTATAATTGTCAAAACGAACAAATGATTTATGGCAATTTCATTGAAAAAGAAAATAAGTTTCGTACAGGCAAAAAGACTAAGGAACTACCCAAATGGGATAAAGATAATTATTATTTTGGTATTTATTTTCCTAAAAAAAATAATGAGTTGATTGCAGAAATGGATTTCTGGTTGTTTTCTCTCATTGTATTACTAGCACTATTGGGACTTTTGGTTTACGCCATCTCTATGATTCTAAAGCAAAAAAGGCTGTCAGAAGTACAAAAAGACTTTATCAATAACATGGCTCATGAGTTCAAAACACCTTTAGCCACCATATTGGTTTCATCAGATTTACTCAAAAAACCTGTTATTCAAAAAGATACAGAAGCCACAAATCGTTATTTAGGCTTAATTCAGAATGAAACACTACGAATTAAAGAACAAATAGAGCGTATTTTACAAATTGCTCAGTTTGAAAAAGTAGAGTTACAAATTACTCAATTAAGTTTTCATGAACTTGTAGAAAAAGTCTTAAATAGTTTACAGTTAGTTTTTGAGCAGAAAGAAGCTCAGATTATTTTAAATCTGGATGCTAAACAAGATAAAATTGAAGCTGATAATATTCATATTGAAAGTATGTTGATTAATTTACTCGAAAATTCTTTAAAATACTGTGATGAAAAACCTATTATTCAAATACAAACATCCAATACAAATCAATATCTGAAAATTAGTATTGTAGATAATGGGATTGGTATTGATAAAAAGCATCATAAAAAAGTATTTGAGAAGTTTTACAGAGTTCATACAGGCAATTTGCATAATGTAAAAGGCTTTGGCTTAGGTTTGAGTTATGTAGAGGCTGTTTTAAAACGGCATAAAGGATATTTTACGCTTAAAAGTGAAAAAAATAAAGGAGCAACCATTGATATTTTTATTCCTCATGTATGAAACCAAAGATTTTATTTGCTGAAGATGACCCCAATCTTGGAAAAGTAGTAGCTGATTACCTCAATATTTCCGGTTATCAAACAAATCTTTACCTCAATGGTAAACTAGCTTTGGAAGCCTTTTTTGCAGAGAGTTTTGATATTTGTTTATTGGATGTAATGATGCCTGAATTGGATGGTTTTAGTGTAGCAAAATCTATCCGAGAGAAAAATACTCATATTCCTATTCTATTTATTACCGCAAAATCTATGGAAGAAGATAGAATAGAGGGATTTAAAACTGGAGCTGATGATTATATTCTAAAACCTTTTAGTATAGAAGAATTGATTTTACGTATTGAAGTTTTTTTGCGAAGAAGTAAAAATATTTCTACTCAAATCAAAGATAAAAATACTTCTTTAGGGAAATACATCTTTAATTACACAAATTTAAGCCTTTCTATTACTTCAAAAACCAAAGTACTTACACAAAAAGAAGCTGATATTTTACAAATGTTTATAGATAATTTGGGAAATATTGTAAAAAGAGAGGAGTTACTCATCAAGATTTGGGGCAATGATGATTATTTTTTGGGTAGAAGTTTAGATGTTTTTATCTCAAAACTCAGAAAATATTTGAAAGAAGATGAAAATATCGAAATCAAGAACTATCACTCTATTGGCTTTCAATTAATTATACACGACTAAAATTTCTTGTCTCTTTTCTACTGATACATTGGATTTATTGATAGGCTTTTTTAATTTTGTAACTCATTTATTCAACATGGGTTATGCTACAGATTCAATTTATCAGAGAAAATACTGAAAAAACTATAAAAGGGCTACAAAAAAAGCATTTTGCAGATGCAGAGGAAAAAGTAAAAGAAGCTCTTGCTTTGGACACTCAACGCCGTGAAGCTCAAAAACAACAAGATGATGCTCTTGCCAAATCGAATCAGCTTTCTAAGCAAATTGGAATTTTGATGAAAGATGGCAAAAAAGATGAAGCTGAAAAAGTAAAACAAGAAGCTAAAACTCTTTCTGATGAAGCCAAAGCTCTCGTAGAAAAAGCCTCTGAATTAGAAGAAAAGTTATATCAAATATTAGTGACATTCCCCAATTTACCCTCAGAGCAAGTTCCTGAAGGTAAAACAGCCAATGACAACGTAGTGGTTGAATCTCATGGAGAAGTTCCTACATTACATGAAGGAGCTTTGCCACATTGGGAACTCATTGTCAAATATGATATTATTGACTTTGAGTTGGGTAATAAAGTTACCGGAGCGGGTTTTCCGTTTTATAAAGGAAAAGGAGCAAAACTGCAAAGAGCTTTAATCAATTTCTTTTTAGATGAAGCGGAAAAAGCTGGCTACTTTGAAGTACAACCTCCTATTTTGATTAACAAAGATTCTGGTTTTGGAACAGGGCAATTACCTGATAAAGATGGACAAATGTACCATGCCACAGAAGATGATTTTTACCTCATACCTACAGCCGAAGTACCTATTACCAACATGTACAGGGATGTGATTGTAGATGTAGAACAACTTCCTATCAAAAATGTAGGCTATACTCCTTGTTTTAGAAGAGAAGCTGGTAATTGGGGAGCTGATGTAAGAGGTTTGAACCGTTTGCACCAATTCGATAAGGTAGAAATTGTACAAATTCAGCATCCAGAAAAGTCTTATGAAACACTTGAGGACATGCGAAAATATGTACAAGGGCTTCTAGAAAAGTTGGAATTGCCTTACAGAGTTTTAAAGCTTTGTGGTGGAGATATGAGTTTTACATCTGCCCTTACTTACGATATGGAAGTGTATTCTGCTGCTCAGAAACGTTGGTTAGAGGTAAGTTCCGTCAGTAATTTTGAAAGCTATCAGGCAAACCGTTTGAAATTACGTTATAAGGGTGATGATAAGAAAACTCATCTTTTACATACACTTAATGGTAGTGCTTTGGCATTGCCTCGTATTGTGGCAGCTATTTTAGAAAATAACCAAACTGAGGATGGTATCAATATCCCAAAAGTATTGCATCCTTATACAAAGTTTGAGAAGATATAAAAAAAAATTCACCTTGTTTGGTAAAACCCAAGCAAGGTGAAATACAAATCATTAGATTTTGGGCAATGAAAATGTTGAAATTTTTAATTTTATTAATTATTGCACTATTAATCAATGGTATATGTAGATTTTGTTCAAATTTCAAACTGGATTATCCTGAGGTGGAAGTATCTTTGAATGAAACAGCTTTTTTAAAAGAAATAAAATTAAACTATTCTTTTAAAGATATAGACCGTTTCTACAGAGAAAACAGCAGTCAGTATGATTTTTATATAGATGTTCAAAATCTTGATGAAATCAATATTCAAAACGTAAGTGAAGAGATAATTGAAAAAATGGAAAAGGAGAAAATACTCGATAAATCCATTCAACATATTAGATTTTTCTATTCAGAAAAAGAAAAAAAGAAATCTTTAGACTTTGAAAAACACTACTCTGGACATTTTATTTCAGATAATAACTAATAAAATTTATAATTAAAACTTCACAATCATTCTTAAATTCAAAAACCTTGCTGAAAGAGCATTAGGAATTGCATATCGTTGTCTGTTTAAATCACTTACCCATGTGTAAGAAATGATATTATTAATTGCCAATAGGTTCAGAATATCCGCTCCTATCCATAATGACTGAAAAACTGTTCTACCTCCAAAACGAACTCTATCCACATATTTAGAGAAACCCACATCTACCCTCCTAAATGCCTTTCCCTGAAAAACATTTCTCCTTTCAGGATTATTAGGTACATTAAAAGGTAAGCCTGTCCCCCAAACCAAATTTAGATTCATTTTCCAAGTAGGATTATTGGGCAGGTGGTCTTCTAAGTACATTCCCAGCGTAAGTCTTTGGTCAGTAGGACGTCTGATATACCCCTTATTATCAAAATCAACATCTTCTTTAGTTTGCATCAAACTCATTGAAAACCAAGATTCTGTCCCTTTTATAAATTCTCCACTAATTCTACCGTCCCAACCAACAGCATAAGCTTTGGCTCCATTAGTTGCATAATATCGAAGGCGTACATTGTCTACATCATAAGGCACTACATCCCATAAATATTTGTAATACAACTCATTAGTTAGCCTAAAATTCCTATCACCAAAAGCTTTAAAAACATAGTCATTGCCCACAATTGCATGAATAGATTTTTGAGATTTTAGGTTTAGATTTAAATTACCTTGAAAATCTCTCAATTCTCTAAAAAATGGTTGTTGTTGATAAATACCTACAGCTCCTTTCCAAATAATATCTTTTCTTCCTTTTGGTTTAATTGCATATTGAAGAGTTGGGCTTACTAGAAACTCTTTATTTACTGTCCAATAGGCAAGTCTAACACCATAAGTCAAAGTTTGGTTTGTATCTATTTGAATGGTATGTTGAGAATACGCTGAAAAACGACTACTTTCTAAAATATTATCTTTAAAGTTTCTGTAAATAACATTTACAAAGCCCGCTGAATCTGTAAAATTATATTCTTGAAGCTTGTCACTGATATTCTCATAAGAATATCTTAAACCAAACTCAATTTTGTGTTTTGGGCTCAAATCATATACAGAACGATTTTCAAAGGCATAAATCTGAGCTTTCAAGCGATTACGTAAATATAAGTATTCAGAACCTACACCTACTGTTGTTACACATTCATTAAAACCTTGCGTTCCAAAATTGGGATTAATCTCACACAGTCTGTAACCACCCTCCACATCAGAATATTCCTTTTCAGAGGTGAACATCTGAGAGAGTATCCAGTTGGTTGTTAGTTGTTTATTGGGTTTAAAGGTTAGTTTAAGAGCATTTTGAGTAATATCATAATCCATTTTTTCTTGCCCTTCAAAAGCAACAAAAAGTCTCAATACTCTATTGATAGTCCCAAAAGTGGTCTCTTGAGACTCTGGACTTACCAAATAACGATTTTGGGCGTAGGATGTAAGTAAACTCAATGAAAGTTTTTTAGAAAACTCATAGCTTGCATATCCTTGAAAATCAAAAAATTGAGGAAGATATTGTCCTTTTACTGGTAATGTATTTAATAAGTATCGGGAACTTTTACGCCTCACACCTGCTGTATAACTAAATTTTTGATTTTTGCTGATACCTTCAATATGACCTTGATTATTAAGGATACCCAATGTTAGAGAACCTGTATTTTTAATAGGTTCTCTATATTTTACATCTAAAACAGATGCTAATTTATCCCCATATTTCGATTGCCATCCACCAGACGAAAAAGCCACATCACCAGCTAAATTTGGATTAATGAAGCTTAGACCTTCTTGCTGTCCTGCTCGTATCAGGAATGGTCTATATATCTGAATATCATTTACATACACCAAATTTTCATCAAAACTACCTCCTCGTACAGAGTAAGTTGCTGAGAGTTCATTATTGCTTACAACACCTGCAAGAGTTGCTAATATTTTGTTAAAATCTCCAAAAGCTGAAGGCATTGCCTCTAGCTTTTTGGCATCAAATCTTGTAATACTAACCTCCATCCGTTGAAGGCTATCTTTCTTTTTAGCAATAATATCTATTCCTTTTATTTCTGTTACTTTAAATATAAAGTTTAATTCTGTCGTGCTACCCTCCAAAATATTCAAGAGTGTATCTTTACTAATGCCTAAATAACTGATCTTGATTTTTAAATCAGTATTGGCAGGAACTTCTAAGCGATATGTTCCCTGTAGATTGGTGGTTGTTCCTATTCTATAATCAGGAATGGCTATGACCGCAAAATCTAAGGGTTTTCCCAATTCATCTGTTATTTTACCTTGTAGAGTTCCTTTTTGAGAAAAACTTTGAAATGAAATGAAAAGATAAGCGAAAATTAACAGTCGTAACATTGATAATATAGATTTTGACAAATATACACAAAGAGTTCATAAGAGTCTTTGCTATTGATTCAAAACTTTATCAATTTTCAACATAAAGCACTGTTTATCAAAAAATTAAAAAATAATTAATTTTACATTATATAAAAACCACAAATAAATATTCTGTTTATTATCAGTTTTTTATAATTTTGTTTTCCCTAACAACTGAAAAACAAACAAATAACCAAAATGAAAAAATATATACTTCTTTTATTTCTTTGCTTGATTGGATTGATAGATCTGCAAGCTAGGCACATTTTAGGTGGTCAGATGAAAATGCAATATCTTTCTCCTAATCTATATAGGTTCACTGTAGAGCAATATTTTGATACTAATAATGGTACAAATAATCCAACTACCTATGAAAATCAAATTACAATCGTTTTCTATAAAAAATCTGATAACACAATCGTAATGAATGGAACGAATATCTTTGAAGCTAATTTAGATAGAACCTCCATTACTGATATTAATTTTCCTATTGATACATGTGGTACTGGTACCATAAGAGTAAAAACTGTTATATTTAGTGGTAATGTAACTTTAAGTAATGCGAATTTTTCTGATGCTCAGGGATATTATGCAATTTGGCAAAGATGTTGTAGAAATAATACGACTACAAATATCGTAACTCCTGGGGATACAGGAAATACCTTCTATTTAGAATTTCCACCAGTTAATTCTATTATCAATAGTTCTCCTACTTTTACCCCCCCACAAGGAGATTTTTTATGCTTAAATAGTAATTTTAATTTCAATTTTAGTGCTACAGATGCTGATGGAGACCGTTTAGTTTATTCATTAGTTGACCCATTTAATGTCTATGATGATAACCCCTTTGGTCCTCCAGATACTAATCCTATAAATCCTAGTCCATTTACTCCTCCAACTATAACATGGGTAACAGGCTTTTCAGCAACTAATGCAATACCAAGCAATACAGGGCAACCTTTGTCAATCAATGCTATAACAGGAGAGCTTAGTGTAAATCCTAGTCGAGTTGGTCTTTTTGTTTTTTCAGTAAAATGTGAAGAATATAGAGTTATTGGAGGGATTGATACAAAAATAGGTGAAGTAAGAAGAGATTATCAGTTTTTAGTAAAAAATTGTCAAGGTCTTAACCCAAGTCCTCAAACTCGTTTACAACTGCCTAATGGAAGTATTTATCAAGAAAATACGTTATTGGATTTAGATGCAAACCAAGCTCTTTGTTTAAATTTACAATTTTTTGATACACCAGGTCAAAGTATCAAAATGACCTATTATCCAATTAGTGACAATGCCAAAAAATTAACATTAAACAATCACCGTCCATTCCGTAATGCTGGTAATCAGAATATTAATGCTATTACAATCAATTCTTCAGGTATTGGTGTTGCAAAATTTTGCTGGAGAGAATGTTTATACAGTTTTAAAGGTGATGAGATTTTTGAATTTGGTATCATTTCGGATGATCAAGGTTGCCCAGCAAAGGGTATTGATACATTATTTGTAAAAATGAAGGTACGTCCTAAATTTAACAATCCTCCTTCACTTACCATCATTCAGGCTACTCCAAATTTTGATATTCCCTCACTTACCACAACTCCTTTGATTACATCAGGACAAGAAGTAAGAGCTACTTTCCAAGCATTTGATAAAGACAATGATTCTTTGCGTATATTTGCTGTGGGTAGAGGGCTTGATTCTTTAGATGTTTTCACAGAATTGGATATTACTTTTACCCCAAAAGAAGGAAAAGGCAAGTTTACAACAGATTTTATTTGGCGACCAGACTGTCGTTTCATCAAGACAAATGGACAAAACGACCAATTTATTATTGATGTTATTTTAAGAGAAAAGAATAATACCTGTAATATTGCAGATGATACACTCACACTTAAAGTTAATCTAAAAGATGTTTTCTCCAATGTCGATAATTTTTTACCTGCCAATACATTTACCCCTAATGGAGATGGTGTAAATGATGTTTTCCAAATGGAAGATTTACCACAAGTAGCAGATTTTAATAGAATTTTACCTTTAGATAATTGTTTGTATCAGTATAATGGCATAAAAATCTATAATCGTTGGGGTAAACCAATCTATGAGAGTCAAGATAGAAACTTTAAATGGGATGGTAGTAATTTACCTATGGGTGTTTACTATTATGTTATTGATTATACCAGTAAGCGATATAAAGGCACAGTCAACTTAATCAAATAAAAATAAAAGCCTCTGTAAAAGAGGCTTTTATTTTTGCAGTAAAAATGTACCCGAATTCTTAACTATGTTCCCTATCAAATCTTGTACTTCGCAGGAATAAATATATACTCCTGTAGGCATCGCTTTCCCTCCAAAATTTCCATCCCAGCCTTCTCCTAAAGCTGATGACTCAAAGAGTTTCTGACCATTTTGGTCAAAAATTGCCATTTTGAAATTTTTAATAAATAAGCCCTTAGGGAAAAAAGTATCATTCAAACCATCACCATTTGGTGTAAAAACATTCGGAAAAAATAATCTTAAAGGTCTTTCTATACGAATCAAATTTGATGAATACCGTCCTTTTGATTCTGTAATAGCATCAATTTTATATTGAATAATCTGATTTTCTAAATCTTCTTTTGTATCTCGGTAACTAGTTGCTGTTCCTGCAGGGAAATTATCAATTGCTCCTCCTATACTATTAATCTTAATTACTTCATAAGATATAATAGCCTCATTATCTGAGTTTTTATAAGGAGTCCACTCCAAAAATCTTTCTTCAGGGCTAATATCTTTTCCTCTTAAAATAACAGGACAAACTGTCTGAGATGTAAGTGTTTTAACACCACAACTTGTTGTATTCTCTACTGTGTAACAGCTATTTTTATTATCTTTTCCTAAAAATCCTAACTGGGTATTGGTGGTTACATCCAATATTTTTCCATTTTCTAATACCTGATATGTTCGAAGCTCTTCTTGAGCTTCCCCAGTAGCAGCCCAAGAAATTTGTAGTTTGTTATCAAGATTAAATGAAGCATTTACTTTTTGTACTTTAAACGGTAAGTTATTACGTGTGGGAAAAAATGGTTGAGAAAAAACATAAGTATTATTACACAAATCTCTCAAACGAATTTCGACTCTATGTTCTTGTCCCAAAGTATTTAAGCTATCTATTTCCAAACTATAATTATCCTGATTTTTGTTTTCAAGTACATCTAGTACTTCAAAAGGCTTTCCACCTTTTGAAATTGCTATTTCATAACGAATATCAGAGAAAACTTTTGGAATAGATACCTTTATTTTACCATTACAAGCTGAACCAATCCCTTGCTCCTCTACCCTAAATGTATTTTGTATATCCTTTAAATCATTATAAATCTGAAAATTCGAAATAGTTGTATCTGCATTTACCCCCGATTCAAAGCCATCACCTATAGTTTTATTAAGGTTATATTCACCAACAACACTTATATTGGCTGCCCCAGCAGAAAATGTAAGAATAGCAGGATTGGTTGTTACAACTTGTTCATTGCTACCAAATTTCACTTTATATCTGTCGTAAGGAGCAAACTCTAAAAACTCAACTTTTAATGTTCCTGCACAACGTGTAAGTTTTACTTTAGGTTTGGGAGTTGGTAAAACTTGGACATAATTAGTTCTTACTACACTTGAACCACTACTCGTAGCTATCAAATTTCCAAAGAACTCTACTGTATAAATACCTGTTTGTGTATATGTGTGAGTCTTGTTTGATGTTGGGCTTTGAGTAGGAAAAAACTTATAAACACGAGGAAAGACAGGATTAGGAGGGTTAGGAATATCTGAAAAAAAATCTGTACACCTTACTCCATCATTCATCGTAATGGGTTTTCCCACACAAACTCGTACTTGTGTAGCAGATGGCAAATAATCTTGTGCATAAAAGCAGTTTGTTTGTCCAAACGCTATATTTATCAAAAGGAAGCTGTATGCTAAAAATAATAATTTCATCATAGGAAATAAGTTATTCATAGTTTCAAATATACAAAAACTTATAAAACAAGTACACTAAGAGCCTCATCTTCTTTGGCTCTCATGGTTTGTTTATCTGTTTTTGTTTTATCCTTATAACCAAGTAAATGTAACACCCCATGAATCATGACTCGGTGTAATTCTTGCTCAAAAGTAACTTGTAGTTTATCTGCATTTTCTTTTACTCTTTCAATACTGATAAAAATATCACTTTCTATTCTTCCTTTTTCTTCTGAATTATCAAAAGTGATAATATCTGTATAAGTATCATGGTCAAGGTATTCTACATTTATTTGATGTAAGTACTCATCATCACAAAAAATAAAGTTCAAGTCTATGATTTTTTGTTTCTCTATCTCTACAATACTTTTTATCCACTTTTTAATTTTAAGTGAATTTTTAAGTTTGAATATTATATTTTCTTGAAAAAATTGTATAGCCATAATTTATTATGCACTTTTGAGTATTTATTTAACAAGAATATATTGAAGTTGTCTAAGATTATATAAAGTGTAAAAAAAGATGTTCAAAAGGTACAAATTTGTTTTGCAAACTAAAAAAGATACCAATGAACATCTTAGACAAAGATACAATAAAAACCAAGATATTACCCAAATTATTGACAGGAAAAAGAGGCAAAAAATGTAGTGAAAGAGTTTTAATAGGAATAGTAGAGTTAATTTTATATCGTTTAAAAACAGGTCGTCAATAGCGTTATTTGCCTGTAAAGATGTATTTACAAGAGTCATACAGCTATAAAACCGTTTTTTATCATTTTCATCGTTGGTCAAAATTAGGAATATGGCAATC
>JALONN010000029.1 GCA_025454915.1 Raineya sp. | reverse complement strand
AAGTTCTTTAAAATTTGTTACTCATGATGAGTTTCATTGTAACCAAAGGATAAAATTTAATTATGCTTGCAGGATGACCTCGGTAGTTATTCCTACAGAGATAGGAGAATTACTTTTAATTCATTGCAATGATATTGAAGCTGTATTTGATGAATCAGGAATGCTTCATCCTGTAAATGGAAATGTTTTCTTTGAGCTAATACAGCCTAAAAGAAGTCATTTAGATGTAAATGCTTCTGATAAGCGAATTTGGGACCTTAATGGAATACAAAAAGGTATTGTTTATTCACTAGGTAATCCAATAAAAAGATTTATAGAGGAGCCTGATTTTGTTGATGAAACAGTAGATTTGAAAAAAGGAGATGTGATTTACTTTAAATCTTACAACGCTTACAATATTGAAAGTGAAAACCACTTTTTTATATTTGGAGGTAAAGAGATTTTGTGTATAAACAGGTATAATATTTTAGCTACAGAATAATGGCAAAACATAATTTTGAAAATCTTTATTTTGACATAACAAAATTTGGAGACAAGAAAAAAGTTTATGATGTATATCCTGAGCTACTTCCTTTTAAAAACTTTCATAAAATAAGCAGCTTAGAATGGAAAATAGCTGTTCTTTTTATTGATATAGGTAGTCCATTCGTTAAAATCAATGATGTCTATCAAAAAACCGAAGAGATATTTAAATACCTAGAATTAAATAAAAGAACAACACATTTTAAAATTTTTGAAGATATTGTAAACTATAAACAAAGCGATATAATTGATTTGTTTACTTTTTTAATAGAGTATTTCAATAATCATGAATTTGCTGCGTGGTTTGGTAAAAACAAGCTTTATTACGAGTTGACTAGGGTAATAGATAAACCATTATCTCAAGGTGAAAACTATGACAGGGAACTAGATAGAAAATTAAATTTACAAGCTAAGCAAAAAGCTATGCTGAAAGATTTAAAAGAACTAGAAACTAACTTATTTGGTACAACAGCTATGAAAGCTGATGTGGCCTATAAATCAAAAGTTAGAATACATAATTGGAATGAGAAATTCGCTGATGAAAACCAAGTAGAATAATATGAGTGTATATATCAAGCTTAATAAGAAAAAAAATGCTCATAAAAATGAAGAAAGAGCAACAGGATTTGAAACTCCAAGAAGTGATTTAAGTAAATACAATTATACTAGGTCATGGGAACAGCAGCTTTCTGAAAATGTATATGGATACGAAGTTCCGGTTCCAGATATGCCTCCAGAAGAAGAAATCATAAATTATGGTTTGCCTTTAGAAGAGCAGATTTTTAGAAAAACCGCTTTACCTAAAAATTTCAGTAAACTAAGTTTAGAGGAACAAGAAGTATTTATTTCAAAAGAACACCACAGGCGTAAACACGGTCTGTGGTTTTTCATTAAAGGAAAACCTGTATATATTACAGGTCTCTTTTATTACTTCATGAATTACTGGCCTTTAGCAACTGGAAAACCAACTAGATTTCATTTTGGAGATTGGAAGTTCTTTATGATATGGCAGTTGGTCGTAATGGACCCTACTGTTTTCGGGTTAATAGTTTACAAATGTAGGCGTATTGGGGATACAGAAAAAGCCTTATGTATGGTTTATGAGTACGCTACAAGGGTAAGAAACACTATAAATCAGATGTATGATTGTAGAGTTGAAAACGACATGAAAAAGACTTGGAAGCGTTTACGTGTTGCTCATAAACGTATGATATGGTTCATGAGACCAGTTGCAAGTAACGATGAGCCTTCTGATTCATTTGAATTTAGAGTACCTAAAAGAAAAGTAGATTTAACAAATTCCTATATAAGTGATACAGGTGAATTAATATTTGATGAATATGAGTACAAAGAATTAGATTCTGAAATATCATATTTTACAAACTCAGGTGGAGCCGATGGAGCTAGAGTTGGTAGAGCATACATAGATGAGTTTGGTAAATATAAAACAATAAATCCTACTGAACTTTGGGATTTAATGAAAAAAGCTCTTGAAGACGACAGAGAAGGAGAAATAATAGGAAAAGCTTTATTTACATCTACAATAGAAGATATGAAAGGCGGAGACACCTTAGAAACTTCTAAAAAGTTTTGGGAAAGCTCAGACCCAAATAATGTAGACGATACAGGAAGAACCATGACTGGTCTAATTAGAATAGTTAGAGGAGCTATTGATAGAGCACCAGCAGATAGATGGGGAATGGTTAATGAAAAAGAGGTAATTGAAAAAATACAAAGAAGGCATAAGTTTCTTATTGAAAACAAAAAATGGGTTACTCTTATAAAAGAAAAACGCCAAGATTGTTTAACCATAGAAGATGTTTTTTCAAACATATCAGAAGGTTCTCCTTTTAATTTAGATAATATTAGTAATAGATTAAACGAAGTATTATATGCTGATACTCAAAGATGGGTAAGAGGGAATTTAAAATGGAAAGATGGAAAAAAACCTATCGCTGGAGACCCAAATAATACTAATAGATATTGCGAAGTAGAATTTGAACCAAATGATAGAACAGGTTTATGGTATAAGGCTTATGACCCAGAAGATTTTAAATTAAAATCTAACAGCAAATCAAAAATTTCAACAAAACCTAAACCTGGGAACGTAAATTATTTTGCTTGTGGAATTGACCCTGTATCATACACAGCTAACTTAGAAGAAGGTGATGCTTCAAAAGCAGGATTATCTGTAAAGAGAATTTTAGACCATTCTGTGGATTTACCTGCTAATAATTACAATGAAGATGGAAAGCCAATTGATGGAGGCAGATGGTTTATAACCAATAGATACTGTATGCACTATGTTGCCAGACACAATTCTCCATCAGATAACTACAATGATTGGTTAATGACTTTGGTTTACTATGGTACTGATTTTAGAATAGAGAAAAACCACTCAGGAGGTTTTATGCAATATTTAGAGACATACAATTTTATGTCTTACTATGAGCAAGGCGGAACCGGAATGAAGAATTATAAAGGTAAAGAAGAATTATACGGCCAAACGGCTTCAAATAAAGTAATAGAGGCTTATTTTGGAGCTTTAACAGAGTTAACTAATGATTGGTGTAATACTTTAGATGTGCCTATAGCTCTTCAAGAATTAAGTACAATGGAGGAAAAAACAAAAACCAAACACGATTTAGGTGTTTCTATGGGTTTTACTGAGCTTCATGCAAATAATAAAATCAAAAAGATTTCTGATAAATACAAATATGAAAATCAACAAGAAGAAGTATTTGAATGGACAGACGAAGAATGTTATTGATTTTTGTTTAATTTTGAAAAACACTTAGCGTAATAAAAATGGCAATAAGAAGTATTAAAAGCTATGAAAAGGATATAACATTTAGAGCTTTACCACTAAAAAACGACCCTCGTTTCAAAAATGATTTGCATAAATATGCTATACATTTTATGTCATCCATGCTCAATTCATACACAAATGGTAGAACAGAAGTAAAATATAATTCTCCTAAGTATGAAATAATGGATTTGTATTTCAAGGGTTTGCAAGGAAATACGGTAGTAAAAGAAAAATTACTTAGAAAAGATAAGAATGGTAAATTTTACGGTCGTATGAAAGATGTTTTTGATAACATCGATATTCTACCTGAAATGCTTGATATAGTTGCAGCTATCAATTCTAGGTCTGATTACGCTTTAAATAGTTACGCAGTAGATGGAGTTTCAAAAGAAGCTAAAAAATTAGAAATGTCTATTTCTAAATTTCTAGTGAACAGCAATACAAAAAGGTTTTTGAAGTTTATGCAAATAAAGCCTAACACAACCTTAACAGAAGAAGAAATAGCTACTTTTAACGAGGCTGATATTGATGTTATTTATGAAACTGGAGGTATTCAATTACCAGTCGAAATTCAAGCAATAGCAGCTTGTAATGTAAGTAAATTACTATCTGGTCATAAAGAGGTAGAAGACCAATGTACTGAGGATTTAATTAAGTGGGCTATAAC
>JALONN010000012.1 GCA_025454915.1 Raineya sp. | reverse complement strand
CGTTTTAGTCGTTGTTTTCAAGTTTTGGAAATAACAACTAAAACAGAGCCTCCGAAAGGGGGCTTTTCTGATTACCAAGATTTTAAAGAACATTGTAAAATATAATTTTACCTATTGGGGTAATTTGATTTTTTAGTCTGCAAATGTGAATTTCTTGTTTACTTCTGCTTCTTCTTTTTCTAAGCATTTCAAAACAAACTCTTCTACAATTGTTTGTTTGTCCGTTTTCGCTCCTTTCTCTCTTCTCTTTATGAGAAGTGTTTCAATTCGTCTGTGTATGCTACTGCGTAACATAATAGACTCTCTCTTTTCTTTTTGAATAATTGGCATAATATTTATTGATTATAATGTTATATTTTTATAATATTGTACTATTGTAGTGCAATATTAAGAATAAACTTTACAAAGTAAAATATTTTTAAGAAAAAAATTTACTTAAATCTAAAAATTATGAATGTAGGATTGAAAATTAAAGAATTAAGGACTTTAAAAAATATGTCTGTAAACCAAGTTGCGGAAAAACTTGGTGTAACTAAACAAGCCGTTTACGACTGGGAAAAAGGAAAAAGCGTTCCAAGTCTAAAAAAAATCGAAGAAATAGCAGTAAAATTGAATGTAGAAAAGGAATACTTTACAAATGACAATAGTAAAGTTGAAATTGACAAAATAACTGTAAGTGTAAAAGATTTATTGACTCTCAAAGGAATTATTATTGGAAAATTAGGTTTTAATACTTATGTGTCAGATATAGAACCTTTTTTCCCAAAGTGTAAGGCAAGTATTTTAAGCCTTTTGTAAGAATTTATTTTTTTGGATAAATGCTTACAAAAATACTTGCAAAGTAGTTTTTAAAACTGCAAAAGGCTTGTTTATAGTTCTTTATAATTGGAGGGTTCGTTCCTGTCCCCGCTACTCTTTAAAAACCTTCAAATCAAAAAGATTTGGAGGTTTTTTGTTTTTATAGGATTCTAGTTTCTCCTCCTAAACATAGCTTCATCAAGAATTTAATAGTATTGTTTTCATCTGTAATAGTAATGTTTTTTGTAAATTGCAAAATAACATTCCCTTTTACATCTATGAATCCATTTTTGACAAAAATTATTATAGAAACCACTCTCAAGAAAAAGAAAAACCCTAAAGATTATTCTAAATATGAACTAGCAAAAGCTTTTAGGAATTTTAGAATTATTTTATTAAGTACAATCAAAGACATCATACTCATCACATTAGGTATTTTCTCTGCTTCTTTTGGCTTTAAAGGGTTTCTGCTCACCAATCATTTTATTGATGGTGGAGCAACAGGGATTTCGTTACTCATTTCTGCCACTACTCAAATCCCTTTGTATATTCTGCTGATTGTCATCAATATTCCTTTTATTATTTTAGGCTACAAAATTATTGGTAAAAAATTTGCCCTTAAAACCACACTTGCCATCATTGGGCTTGCTTTGTGTGTTGGGACTGTCGATTTTCCGAATGTGACCAACGATAACCTTTTGGTAGCTATTTTTGGAGGTTTTTTCTTGGGAATGGGTATAGGGCTTTCTGTAAGAGGTGGAGCTGTCATTGATGGTACAGAGGTTTTAGCCATTTTTTTAAGTAGAAAACTTGGTACAACCATAGGAGATATTATCACGATTATCAATATTGTCATTTTTTCTGTTGCAGCTTATTTGCTCTCTGTTGAGATAGCCTTATACTCTATGATTACCTACCTTGCAGCATCGAAAATGCTCGATTTTGTGATTGAGGGCATCGAAGAATACACAGGTGTTACCATTATATCTCCTCACAGCGAAGAAATCAGGCAGATGATTACTCAAGAAATGGGACGAGGTGTTACCATTTATACAGGTAAAAGAGGATATGGTAAATTAGGCGAAAACGCTGATATTGAAATAGTTTACACAGTCATCACAAGACTGGAAATCAATAAACTACAAACAGAACTAGAAAAAATAGATCCTCACGCATTTGTAGTCATGAATAGAATCAAAGATACCAAAGGCGGTATGATTAAGAAACGCCCTTTAAAACATTAGCTTATGAAATTTCTATGGGCAACTTTTGTTTTCTTTGCCTTTCATTTGAGTATTTTGGCTCAAAATTGTCTTCCCTTGAAAGATGGAGATTATACACTTTATTTTAATAACTCTAAATTCAAGCAAAATATTAAAATTGTAGGTAAAAAATGGCACTCTGAACTGAATGGAGAAGTTACAGAATTTGAAATTATAGAAATGCGTGATTGTGCTTTCAGACTCAAAAGTAGTATTCCTCCTGATACAACTAGAATGAGCAATTTTGAGAAAATCCTTGAAAAAAGAGTTCCTTATTATGATATTACTAAACGTGAACAAAATATTTATTATTTTACTTTAAGAATTGATTTACATGTACAAAGTGATTCTGGAATGTTGATTCGTAAAATGATTTTCAAAAGGCGTAAGAATTAGATGAATCCATCATATTTTTTTGTTAAAGAAACCTCTAACTTTGAAGTTAAGAAGAAAAGTTTGAACTATGAAAACAAATACTGATTGGACTTTCCCTTTTTGTCCACAACTCGGAAAATCCATTAATTGGAAGAGTCTGGAAGATGAATTTGATTGGATTCGAGCCATGAAAGATGTACCTCAAGACCCTCTTTATCATGCAGAAGGAGATGTTTTGGTTCACACGAAAATGGTTTTAGAAGCACTAATCAAACTAGATGAATGGCAATATTTGCCTGAAAGAGCTAGAAATATAGTTTTTCTAGCTTGTTTGCTCCATGATGTAGCAAAGCCTATTTGTACTCAAACTGATGAAAATGGTCATATTACATCACCCAAACATGCTCGTATAGGAGAGATGGTTGCCAGAAATATTTTATACCAAAATAACGAACAGTTTAATAATATTGAGTTTGAGGATAGAGAATTAATTTGCAAATTAGTGCGTTATCATGGGTTGCCTTTATGGTTTTTAGAAAAACAAAATACTGAGAAAGCAGTTTTTGAAGCAAGTCTTTCAAATACTATGGATTTATTGGCTTTGGTAGCAGAAGCAGATGTGAGAGGTCGTATTTGTGAGAAACAACAGGAGTTGCTGGATAAAATAGAATATTTCAGAATGTATTGTCAGGAATACAAATGCTATAAACAACCTAAATATTTTATAGATAACCATACCCGTTTTTTGTATTTTTATAAACAAGAGAATATTTCTCCTGATTATAGTATCTATGATGATACTACATTTGAAGTTATATTGATGTGTGGTTTACCAGGAGCAGGAAAAGATTCTTATATTCATGAAAACCTAGCAGGTTTACCAGTAATTAGTTTGGATGATATTCGTAAAGAATGGGGGATTAGTCCAACAGATAATCAGGGAAAAGTGATACAAGAAGGACAGGAAAGAGCGAAAAAGTTGCTCAGAAAACAACAATCTTTTGTGTGGAATGCCACAAACCTGCAAAAAGATAGACGTGCCAAATTGATAGATTTATTCTATACATATAAAGCTCGTACAAAGATTATTTATGTAGAATCCCCATATAAAAATTTAATCTATCAAAATCAAAACAGAGAAGATATTGTACCTACGAATGTAATGCAACGTATGATGAAGAAAGCCGAAATACCAGCAAAAACAGAGGCTTATGAAGTACTTTACCATATCAACTAAAATATGAATTCAATATTTCAGTGGTATAAGAGCAATCGCATTGTCATAAAACAAGAAAACATTATTGTAGGAAGTTATTCATCACTTGTTGGTGTCGCTATGCTAAACACCAACAAGGACGATAAATAGTAAAAAATCCCAATAGAGTTAAAAAAGTCTTTTACTGTTTTTTAGAACACACCAAAAAACACTCTATTGCATTTGTCTTTTGGTTAACACCAAAGGAATGGCGAATTGTCATATTTTGCAACTCAAATGTTGTTACCTTTAGAACAGTATAATCAGCGTTTCTGATATTTTCACTACTTACGGAAATTACTTTATCCTTAGGAATTGAAGGATTAGGCACATTAGCAAATTTGCATTGGACAACTATCTCGCCCAGTTGCTTCACTGCTACCATTTCTTTTTTTAGTTTGTTTGTAAATACTAATAATTCGTTTTCTTTAGTTTCTTCCCATCCTGCACTAAGAGAATCTAAATATTGTTTGATTTCCTGAGAAGATTGGTTAATCATCATTTCTAAATCTGAAAACTCTAAGTCCCTATTTGAGATACCTTTGAATTTTTCTACGTTCTCATTACCAACCATCAGTTTGAATATCTCTGGCGAGTCAGGAACATATTTGATTTCTACTTCCAAGCCTTTTGACACAGAAGAAAATATTTCTTTACTAACACTAGTTTTATATGAACATTTTTCGCCTTTTTTGGTCGTAAATTCAACTTGTAGCTCATTGGTTTCTTTTGATCTTCTAAGACTTCTTGAAGTTTTGCTTTCTCCGTCTACGATAGTTGCCTTTGTCATAATGCCATATTTTTCAATAGCCTCGTTAATCCGATAATTAAAAAAGTTGCTAAAAATAAAGATTAAAACAAACACTACACACACAGGTATGATAGCATAATTTGTTCCTTTGCTTTCATCATCTTGAAAATTCAATAATTCATAAAAGTTATTCAATTTAGCAGTTGTCATAAATACAAAAAAACCACAAAATAATGCCTCAAAGATAGTAAGCCAAATACCCCAAGAATTGTAAAGTGTTAGTGGAGTAAGAAAAAGAAAGATGATGAATGCAATCAACGCATATAACAACCATTTTTGATAAGGATTTTGTCGAATTTGTGCTAACATAAGATAATTTGTTTATTTTTCTCGTGTTCGGTGTCGCTATTACTTAAACACCAAATATGGCAGGAAAATTTAATCTATCAAAATCGAAATAGAGAAGATATTGTACCAATGAATGTCATGCAGCGTATGATGAAGAAAGCCGAAATACCAGCAAAAATAGAGGCTTATGAAGTACTTTACTATATCAACTGAAATGCGAATTCAATATTTCAGTAGTATAAGAGCAATCGCATTGTCATAGATAAAGAAAATATTATTGTAGGAAGTTATTCATTACTTGTTGGTGTCGCTATGCTAAAACACCAACAAGGGCAAAAAGAATTAGATGCGTAAAATAGCATAACAAAGTGTATAGATACCTCACTTCGTTCGGTATGACTAAAAAAACGGCATTACAATCCCATAATTACTACGTTACACTCACAATTGTAATGCTCTGTCATTACGAATTAGCAAAGTCATCCTGAAAGGCTGGTGTAGCTAATTCCAAAAAGCTTGGTACAACCACCTTATTTTTTTCCACTCTGAACATAGTGAAGAGTCTAAAACTAATTTATGCTTACTCATTAAATGTTGCAACATTTATTTTTTATTTAAAAACATAGCAAATATTACACGTATTTTATAAGCTGCAACTCATTAAAAAGCACAATTAAGCATTTTATATCTCCAAAAACTTCCTAAAAAATTATTTTATTACACCATACAAAAATCAGGGATTCCCTGATGTGTGGAAGTTTTTTATTTTGTATTTTTATATTTCTCAATTTATATAATTATGGATATAATTTTAGAAAATGCAAAAAGATTCTCTGATTTACATATAAGAAATACAGACAATTATGAAGAAGTATTAAGTCTAACAAAGAAAGCCATTTATGATATTGACAATCCTTTAGACAAAATTAAATTTCTAAATGTAGTTATTGAAAAAAATGGTATTGAGTATGAAAAGCATAAGCCCAAATGCACTAATCCTGCAAGTTGCAGATTTAATATAGCATATGAAAATATTAATTATTATTTAAAACAAGAATTAAATAGGCTTGGTTTTCATTCTCAAGGTGATGAGTTTTCTGAAAGTGATAAACAAGTAGCAGAATCAAAGATTGACCAAATTTTAAAGGAACTCAATGAAATAAAACTAGGACAACAAATTCTTCATGAGGACTTAATGAAAGAAATAGAAGAATTAAAAAGTCTATATTTTCTTGGTAAGAAAAAATGGTATCAACTTTTGATTGGTAAAGGGGTAGAAATGACTGTTAGTGGGGTTGTTAGTGAAACCATATCTAAACAAATCCTACCACTTGCAAATAAATTAATTGATGGATAAGATATATAAGCCCTATAAGGTTTTAAAAACCTTATAGGTTTGTCACTTACATTGGATCTACATCTATCACCACCTGAACGCTTTTGAATTGCTTCATCAGCATTACATTTTGGCATTGTTGGGCAACAAACTCCTTTACAGCTTTCAGGTTAATTTTTTCACGTTCCAATTTCACCAAAATATGTTTGATGTACTGGTTTCGGATACGGTCTATCAGGGGCGATTCGGGACCGAGTACACGAGGCTTGCCAAGTTGTTCCCTGAGTAGTTCAGTGAGCACCTGAGCTGCTTCTTTGGTAATGTCTTTTTCTCGGTGGCGAACTGTAAGTTTTATGAGCCTTGCAAAAGGTGGATAGCTGTATTTCTCTCGTTCCAAAATTTCTTCCTCATAAAAACCCTCATAATCGTTTTTAAGCACTCTTTGGAGTGTCGGGTGTTCGGGTGTATTGGTTTGGATAATTACTTTTCCTTTGATGTCCCTTCTTCCTGCCCTTCCACTTACCTGTGTAATAAGCTGAAAAGCTCTCTCATGTGAACGGAAATCAGCAAAATAAAGCAGTCTATCTGCATCAAAAATGCCCACTAAACTTACTTTATCAAAATCTAAGCCTTTACTAATCATCTGAGTACCAACCAGTATATCAATTTGTCCAGTTTCAAAATCATTAATGATATTCTGGTACGCATTTTTCTGACGAGTGGTGTCTAAGTCCATACGTCTTACTTTTGCCTCTGGAAGCAGGTTTTTAAGATCATCTTCGAGTTTTTCTGTTCCATAACCCACCGATTTCATTTTGGTAGAACCACAGGCAAAACAAGATTGTGGAACAGCCATTTTGAAGCCACAATAATGGCAACGCAATTCGGTAGAATGTTGGTGGTAGGTCAAACTTACATTACAATTGTTACATTTGGGAATCCAGCCACAATCGCTACAATTGAGGTATGGCGAGTAGCCTCTTCTGTTTTGGAACAAAATAACCTGTTCGTGTTTGGCAAGCGTACTTTCCATTTCCGAAAACATCACAGAAGAATAATTTTGCTTCATTTTCTTCTGTTTTTTCTCTTCTTTCATATCTACAAGCTCAATATCAGGCAGTTGAGCATTCCCGAAACGTTTGCGTAAGGCAATAAAGCCATATTTTTCCATTTGAGCATTGTAGTAGCTCTCAACGGCAGGTGTAGCTGAACCCAAAAGCACTTTTGCTTGTTGCATGTGGGCAATCAGGACTGCCACATCTCGGGCATGATAGCGAGGAGCAGGTTCATTTTGCTTGTAAGAAGGTTCATGTTCTTCGTCCACAATAATCAGCCCTAAGTTATCGAAAGGCAGAAAAACAGCTGAACGAACACCCACCACAAACGAAAACTTCTGATTGATGACGCCTTTCCATACTTCAACACGCTCATTATCAGAAAACTTCGAGTGATATACACCCATTTTATCCCCAAATATTTTACGCAAACGGGCTACTATTTGGGTAGTTAGGGCAATTTCTGGAAGCAGATACAAAACCTGCGAACCAGAATCTAATACTTTCTGAATGAGGTCAATATAAATTTCTGTTTTACCACTACCCGTAATTCCATGCAACAGAACAGTTTGTTTGTCTTCAAAAAGTTCCATCACTCTGTCAACGGCTTGTTGTTGATATTCAGTCAGATTAAGTTCATAACTATCAGCAGGCTGGATGTCGGCAAAACGGGAAACAACTATTTCAAACTCATCAAAAATACCGTTTTTGATGAGTGTTTCTACGGAAGAATTGGAAATCTGGGGATTGGAACGAAAAACTGATTTTTCAAGACCAGTTTCGTTGAGTGTCCAATCTCTGAAAACAGGTACATTTCTGAGGTACAAGAGAAGCACATCAAGTTGTTTGGGCTCTTTCTCTTCAAGATATTTGAAAAGTTTTTCTAAATCTGTTTTATCGAGATAATCTCTTGTCAGACGTACTTTTTTTACTTTTTTAGGCTGATAACGTTCTTTTACCTCTTCATAGACAATGATCAGTTCCTTTTCTGTCAGTGATTTGATAATATGATAAATATTTTTGAGTTCTAAGAAAACGGCTGCTTCTTGATACGCCAATGCCTTTTTTTCTTTGAGAATACCTAGTAATTTAGTTTCTTTTTCAGTCAGTTCAAACTCTTCAGGGTTACTATTAGGATTGAGCTCAATCATAGATTGGCTACTGATTTTAAGCCCTGAAGGAAGGGCAATATTCATTACTTCGCCAATGGTACAGAGGTAATAGTCTGCCATCCAAGCAAATAAATCAAGCTGTTTCTGAGTAACAAGCGGTTCGGTATCCAGAAGTTCAAGAATATATTTGGCTTGATAGTGTTGGGGAGGTATTTGGTGTATTTTGGCAATGACAGCTGTCAATACTTTTTTATTTCCAAATTGTACGATAGCTCTTGAGCCTACTTGTACAATTTCATTGAGTTCAAACGGGATACGGTATGTAAATAACTTGGGGATGGGTATTGGTAAAATAACATCAACAAATAAGGTTACTCGCTCTGTTTCGTTGGGTTCAAAAATCTTCATAATTATAAAGGAAAAATGCTACTTCATCCAAAAATAAGGAATTCGTAGCATTTTTATATTCATTTTTTCATTTTTTTTCTTATCTGAAAAAGTGCATTTTAGAACGATTTTTCCAACCTGCTTGGCTTTCATATTTTACAAAATATACTTTTACATCTGCTTGGCTTTCATAATCTACAAAGTAGATTTTCTTTTGAGCCTGACTCTCATAACTTACAAAGTACCATTTACCATCATTATTGGCTTGACTTTCATAGCTTACTTTGTAAACAAGCAAATCTGCCTGACTTTCATATTTTACTTCATATACTTTTACCTGAGCCTGAGAAGCATATTTGGTTGCATAAACCTTTTGTCCAAAGCTCACAAACGAAAAAGCAACTAAAAAGAACACTGTAAGAAGGGCTTTTTTCATAAGAGATAAAATTTTAAGGTTGTTTTTTAAAATTTAGGTTTTAGATAAATGATTCGTTTCTCATTAGGACTTACTTGTATTTCCTGTTGTTCGTAACCATCTTTTCTGAATAGCAATATATTATTATTTTCTCTTGAACGCAATAGGTAATTACCCAAAGAATCCGTTTTTATCTGAAGATTCTGATTTTTAACAGTTACATCTACTCCTCCTAAAGTTTTTTTAGTGCTACTATCCAAGACTTGTCCACTTAAGCTATAATAATAAGCACTACCAAAATCAGTTTCCTTACTCATATTCAATGCTCTTTGCTCCTGATTTGGTTCTGTTTTACTTTTTTGTTTTTTAGCTGCTTTTCGTTCTTGTCGTTTATATTGAGCTATTTCTTTTTCATCTGCCTTAATAATAGCCGTAGAAGATTGCTTGGGTATCTCTTGTTCTATTTTCTTATCTTTTAGAGCTTCTCCTTTAAAATCATTTCTTACTTTTCCTTCATTACTCTTATCTATTATATTTTCTCCTATCTCTTTTTCTTCTTTCTTATTTTCTACAATGGGTTTTTCTTCTTTTATCTCACCCATTTTTTTCTCCTCAGGAGTCTGTGTTTTTTCAGCACTTAATACTTCATCTTCTTTTTCCAAATCGAGAATATCGCCCTTTTGTTTATTTTTGGGCATTTCAGGTTGAATAGTTTGGCTGTTTGATTCTTCTTTTTTACTATTCTCTACTGAAAAATCATTCGCTTTCTTTTCATCATTGGTTTGTGGCAAAGTAGTTTGCTCTTTTGCTGAGTTTTCTTTTAGGGCTACATTTTCCTCTATTTGTGGGTTTTTAAGCAGCCAAGTTGCTAAAAAGACTGTTGAAACTAAAAACACAATGGCAGCAGCAATACCTGCCCAACCTAGCCGAAAAGAAGGTGTTTGGTTGTGAGGCAATTGTTGTTTAAGAGTTGCTAAATCTCTTTCTCTTTCTTCTGCTCCAATACTTTTCAGTCCTTCCAAAGCTTCTGCTTCAAAAGGGTTTTCAGATAAAAACTCTTCTATTTGCATTTGTTCAGAGCTATTAAGCTTACCTGACAAATACATTTCAATTTGTTTTTCTGATATATTTTTTAACTTTTTCATAGATGTCCCTCCCTGCTATAGCAACCACAACAACACTAATATCCAGAGATTGTTGTTATTGGAAGCATTTTTTTCCATAAATATTTTTAAGTTTCTTTTTCCGTTTTGGATATAACTTTTTACTTTACTGAGTTCATAACCAGTAGTTTCTGTTATTTCCTGATAACTTTTCTTTTCCAGATAAAACATTTTCAAACAAACACGTTGCTCCTCGTCAAGGTTTTCCAGACCTTTTTCTAGAAGTTGCAAACTTTGTTCTTTGTCTTCTGTCCCTTCATTATCAAGATGCAAAGGCATAGAATTTTCCATACCATCTTCATCACTTTCTGTAAAAAAATCTTGATAAACCATTTTCTTTTCCTTTCTGAGCCACATTAAGCACTCATTTCGGGCAAAAGTATAAAGCCAGCTCTTAAAATTTTCAATTCCTTTTTGTTCGGGAAGTTTGTGGGAAAGACGCTCAAAAATATGCATCACCATATCTTTAGACTCTTCTCGGTCTTTGAGATATTTGATACACAAACCATAAGTCAGCGAAATATAACGTTCGTATAGCTCCCCCAAGATTTTATTATCTTGGTACTCCTGATACTTTTGAAGAAGCTCCGCATCAGAAAGATTTTTGGATGTAGAACGTTTAAAGAATAACATTTTTCAAAAACAAAGTATTATGTAGTGTAGTATTTTTATCGTTTTTTTGCAAAATCCTTGAAAAATAATGATTTTTACAGAATTTTAGTCAAAAACTATGCAAATTTTTCAGAATACACAAGACTTTCCTCATTTGCCTTTTGCTGTTGTGACTAGTGGCACATTTGACGGTGTACATCTTGGGCATCAGCAGATTTTACAACGCATTATACAGATTGCAAAAGAAAACAATGGTCAGAGTGTTGTGATTACATTTTTTCCACATCCAAGAATGTTTTTTGGACAGGATGTAAAACTACTCAATACCCTAGAAGAGAAAATAAGTTTACTTGAAAAAACAGGTATTGACTACTTGCTGGTGTTACCGTTCAATCAGGAGCTTTCTAATCTTTCAGCAGAAGATTTTATCCAGAAAATTTATATACAAACCACTCAAGCCCAAAAATTAGTGATTGGTTATGATCATCATTTTGGTAAAGGCAGAGAGGGTAATTTTGAGTTTCTTCAAAAAGGTGTATCAAACTATCCATTTGATATAGAGGAAATTCCAGCTCAGGATATAGATCAAATTGCTATCAGCTCTACCAAAATAAGAAATGCTCTTTTGCAAGGAGATGTCAAAACAGCTTCTAAATATTTGGGGTCCCCTTACCAAATCAAAGGAAAAGTTGTAAAAGGAGACCAATTGGGCAGAACGATTGGTTATCCAACAGCCAATATTCATGTTGAAGAAAACTATAAGCTGATTCCTTGTGATGGGATTTACGCTACAAAAGTATATATCGAAAATGTAGAATATGGAGGAATGCTCTATATCGGCAATCGTCCTGTTATTGAAAATGCTTTTGAAAAACGAATTGAAGTAAATATTTTTGATTTTAATGAAGATATTTATGATAAAATTATTCAGATTGAGTTAGTAGATTTTATTCGTCATGATGCCAAACTTGCAGGTTTAGAAGCTCTTCAAATGCAATTAGCTCAGGATAAAATAGATGCATTACAGAAAATTAATTCTTTACAAAGTAATTTGGCAGAATAATGCGTTATTTTTTGGTCAGTTATATCGCCCCTGATGGATTTGGGAGCATTTGGTTTGAACATTCTGAGTTTCCAAATTATCAGTGGTTATGCCAGAAAATTACTGATAGTGACACCAAACAGGAAATCATTGTTCTCAATATTTATGAGTTTAAAAATAAAATTGATTTTGATACTTTTAGAAGAGAAAGTTAGTAAGTAGTATGAGTAGAACATTTGTTGTGGGTGATATTCATGGTTGTTTTGATGAACTCATGGAATTATTAGAAAACCTGGCTCTCAAGCCAAATGATCTTCTTATCTCTGTGGGGGACATTGTAGATAAAGGCAATAAATCTTTAGAAGTCTATCAGTTTTTTAAAAACAGACCCAATTCTGTTGTACTCATGGGCAACCATGAACGCAAACATCTCAACCAAATTTTTAGCTATTCTCAAGAAATTGTAAAACTACAATTTGGAGAAGAATATCAAGATTTTTTAAAGTGGTTGCAAACCTTACCTTATTACTACGAAACTCCTGATGCCATTATAGTTCATGCTGCTTTTGAACAAGGTAAAAGCTTACAAGAACAACGAGAAGATGTACTTTGTGGTGCTACTGCTGGCGAACGATACTTGGAAACGTTATATCCTGAAAATACTTACTGGAACGATTATTATACTGATAATAAACCTATTATCTATGGGCATCATGTAGTGGGCGACTCTCCTAAAATTAAAAATAATACCTATGGCATTGATACAGGTTGTTGTCATGAAGGTTTTTTAACAATCATAGAACTTCCTGATTTTAAGATTCATCAGCTAAAAGCTAAAAAAGATTATTGGAAAGAAGAGCAAATCAAATGGCAGATTCCTGTATTAAAATCTAAAGACTGGAATAATATGTCTTTTGAAAATATTCAAAAACAGCTTGAAAAATTAAGTTATATCCAAGAACCTGAAACCCGAAACTATCTTACAGAACTTGAAAATTGGACTAATGACTTAAAAGACTCGCTTCCCGTTATTTTACAGAAAATCAAAAGTTTAACACAAAATTTATTAGAACAATTTCCAGAAGACTTTAATCAGAAAGCTACACAATACCCTTTTAGCACTTACTTATTCAAGGCAAAAGCTAACAATCTGCATCTTAAAGACTTAGAAAAAGGTCTAAAGACTCCTCAAAAGATACTTGATATTACTCATATCCTTTGATTCTTGTGTCTTATGTATTGTGTCTATAAAAGCGTATTCCAGCCCCAAATATCTTGACTTATACCAAGCCTGATGTTCTGTAAATGTTTTTTTAACACAAACATTTGAGCATCTGCTTCAAAATATGGTATATAACTTTTTGTATTTATATCTATCTGCGAGAAGGGTGCAATAATAGCAGCTGTTCCCACACCAAACGCTTCTATTTTGCTACCACTCTCAAAATGATTCTGAATTTCTGCAATGCTGATAGGACGTTCTTCCACAGAAATGCCAATATGTTTTGCAATTTGTAGTACAGAGTCTCGTGTTACACCCTCTAATACCGTACTACCCGCAGGAGGTGTAAGAAGCGTTCCGTTTACTATAAACATCAAATTCATAGTGCCTGATTCTTCAAAATAATTGTGGGTTTGGGCATCTGTCCAAAGAATTTGGTCGTAGCCCTGTGTATTGGCTTGAATGGTTGGATAAAATGCAGCACCATAGTTTCCACCATTTTTAGCTGCTCCTGCCCCACCCTCCACAGCTCTCACATATTCACGTTCTACTTTCACTTTCAGTGGTTTGGAATAATAAGATGCCATTGGTGTAGCCACCACCATAAACAAATATTCTTGTGAGGGTACAAGCCCCAATCTGCTTTCTGTGGCTATCATGAAAGGACGAAGATATAAAGAATAACCTTCTTTATCACTTATCCAGTTTCTTTCAAGATTTACCAGTTGTTTTGTCCCTTCTATAAATAGTTCCCGAGGCACTTCGGGCATACACATACGTCTCAAAGACTTATTCATGCGTTCTGCGTGTTTATCCAGCCTGAAAATATTAATTATTCCGGCAGACTGTTTATAGGCTTTCAAACCCTCAAAAACAGTTTGTCCATAATGAAAACACATTGCAAGTGGTGAAAGAGATATTTCTCGATAAGGCTCTATTTTTGCCTCTGCCCACTGATTTTGAGCATATTGAGCAACAAGGATATGGTCTGTCGTTTCTATACCAAACGAAAAATTATCAAAATTAAAAGCCTCCAAACGACTTTTCTCTGCTTTCTGAATATGGATTTGCATGAAATATTCCTGTTTTAAAGACCTCCATTTTGATAATGTCTTAATTCATTTTGGATTTTATTCTCTAAATCTTCAAATTTAGAGTTATAGCTAACATTATTTTTCTTTATTTCAGCATAGCCTTTTTCACCTTTATCACCAACAGTTTCGTGTATTTTGTTTTTTAAACCTTCTAAGAAAGCCTCATTTTTTATAGGAATAGCTATATTATATTTATTATCAGTTATACTGAACTTTGTACTATAATACTTTACTGCCCAAATTTCACTTTCATTACTCTGCTTTGCTAAAAAACTAATAACTAATTGGGGAAATATATATTCTATAACAAATTTAGTGTGTGATTCATAAATAGGCTTTTTTATCATACAAATAGCAACTAAAGGCCATGATAATATGCTTTTATCATAGTAATATTCATCTCTTTCTGCATACTTTAAATTAGGGAATGTTAAATCAAGTGTTTTAATTTTTTCATAATAATATCCAAAACCTGCTATAAAATATGATGATATGTCTTTATCTCCCCCTATTTCGGCATAACATGTTTCTATTGAATTTCCTATATATAAACATGGTAGTCCTGCGAAACTAAATCTATTCGTGGAAGCTAAGTGGCGTTTACTAAAAGGAATACACCATATACTATCATCAAATTCTGTTAATCTGTACATCAGGCTGTATGAACCATTTTCAAAATAATATATGTCATTATTATTATTCATGAATATTGGTAATATATTATCATTTATTAAAAGTTTTATACCTTTTTCAAACTCTTTGGTTGCTCCAAAAATATCTCCTTCTAAATAGAATTTTAAGGACTTATTTGTACGGTCTATAAAGCCTTCAACTTTTTCATATTCTTCTGAGTCATCAAATAGCCCACTATTCTCAATCTGTTGTTTATACCAATTAAAAGTTTCTTCCACAAACTCCTGAAAGTCTTTGCTTTTATCTCTTTTGAGAGGTAATTTACTTTTTAATTTCTCAAATAATTCTTTCTTTGTCATCATAATTGTAGCTTTTAAATACTTGAAAATTTAATTTTACTCATAAAATCCTTCCAAATCTTTTCGCATTTTAAGGAGAGATTCTTTGTGGATATACATCATGTGTCCTGCTTCATAGTAGGTGATTTTTATGTTTTTCTTCTGTTCAGGGCGTAGCATGAGGTGGTTAAAAGTGTATTCTGTGGCAAAATAAGGGGTTGCAAAATCGTAATAACCACTGCAAACCCAAACTTTCAGGGCTGGATTTTTCGACATGGCACTGCGAAGTTCCTCACCTACATTTAAGTATCGGTTTTGAACATTATTATAATTCCAAGGCTGTACACGGCTTGTCAGCACTTCGTAAGGCAGATTGTTACTGTATTTGAGTTCTTGGCGTATATAATGGTTGATAGCCGTCGCATAAGGTCCTGAGATAGTGGCATCTAAGCTAGGGTCAAACTCAAAACGTTCACCAGCATTGTCATAATCTACACCTGTCAATCTACTATCCAAACGACCAACTGTTTTGCCTTCATTTCTTAAAAGTTCTTTTGTAAATCTGCCTATTTCTATTCTGTAATAACAATTTTTAAGATAGGTTTGCGAAAGCCCTGTATAACGAGTAAGTTTTTCTGCTATATTTTTAGTTTCTGCCTCTGTTGCCAAATCTCCTTTGGTCAGGAAAGTAGCATATTCGTTCAAAGCAAAATTTTCCGCTTCTTTAAGTGTTTTTGATAAATCTTGTTGGAGTTCAGGAGCTAATTTTTTATGATAAAAGGCTGTCGCTGTATAAGTTGGCAAATGTAGGATATAAGGTAGATCATTACCTTTGTCAAATCTGGCTGTTTGGAAATTTAAGATGCTTGAAATCAAACATAAGCCATTGACATACAAGTTATAACGATTGTGCAAGAAATTGGCGAGTCCTACGGCTCTTGTTGTACCATAGCTTTCGCCAGCCAGATATTTAGGAGAAGCCCAGCGTTTGTACTGAGAGCAATATAAACGAATAAACTCGCCAACTGCTTCAATATCCTCTACATAACCCAAAAACTGAGCAGGTTTTTCGCCTTCGGCTGCCCTACTATAACCAGTATTGACTGGGTCAATGAATACCAAATCTGTTTTATCAAGCCAGCTATATTCATTATTTACATATTTATAGGGAGGTGGCAGAGGTTCTCCTTTATCATTCATCACTACTCTTTTAGGTCCGATGCAACCCATGTGTAACCACACAGAAGCTGAACCAGGTCCTCCATTAAAAGTAAAAGTAATAGGTCTGGTGTTCATATCTGCTCCATCTTGCAGATAAGCCATAAAAAATATATCCGCTCTGGGTTTGCCTGTTTCATCTCTGAGTGTCAGATAACCTGCCTGAGTGGTATATTTGATATTTTTACCTGCAATAGTAGTCTGTTGTTTCGTCTCAACAATATTTCTATCAAAAAGCTTAGGATTAGGCTCTTTAGCCTCTTTTGTTTCTTTGACTTCTTTGTCTTTATTTTTGTCTTTATCCTGAGCAAATACCCAAGTTGTTGATAAAACACTGATTAAAAGTAAACGAATAAGCATATAGTTTTAGTTTAAATTTCAAAGTGATTTTATTATGAAATTATTGAGTAATCGGAACATTTTTCAATATACTTTCTATCACCTGCCTTGTCGTAATACCATCTGCCTCAGCTTCATAATTGAGTATAATTCTATGATTGAGTACATCCATGGCTACTTCTTTGATGTCTTCGGGCAATACAAAGTCTCTTTGATTGAGATAAGCCAAGGCTTTTGCAGCTAAATTCAAACTGATACTGGCTCGTGGTGAAGCTCCAAACTGAACGTACTGAGCCTCCTGACGCATATTGTAGTCAGCAGGATAACGAGTGGCAAACACAAGTTCAATGATATATTTTTCGAGTGTTTCAGAAATAGTTATCTGATTGATTTCCTGCTTAATAGCTGTAATATCTTCTTTATTTAAAACCCTTAAAAGCTCTGGTTTAAAATTCATATTCGACATTCTCCGCATCACAGCCAATTCCTGCTCTTTATTAAGATAACCTACATAGATTTTCATCATAAATCTATCTATCTGAGCTTCAGGAAGAGGGTATGTACCCTCCTGTTCTACAGGGTTTTGCGTAGCCAGTACCAAAAAGGGATAATCCATTGGATAAGTGGTTTCACCAATGGTTACTTGGCGTTCTTGCATAGCTTCCAAAAGAGCTGATTGTACCTTAGCTGGTGAACGATTGATTTCATCAGCTAGGATAAGATTGGCAAAAATAGGTCCTTTTTTTACCTCAAAATCGCCTTCTTTGGGATTGTAAATCATTGTCCCCACCAAATCGGCAGGCAATAAATCAGGGGTAAACTGGATACGTTGAAAAGAGAGCTGCAATGTTTTGGCTAACGTATTGATTGTCATGGTTTTTGCAAGCCCTGGCACTCCTTCTAAAAGAATATGACCATTGGTACACAAACCTATAAGCAAGCGATTAATCATGTATTCTTGCCCAATGACCACCTTACGCATTTCTTCAAAGAGCAATCCTATTTTTTCTTGATTTGTCATTTTTTAATATTGAATTATAAATGATAAATAATTGTGTGTAAAAGGATTATGAGCTACAAATAACTTTTTCCTTTTCTTACATCTAAAATCTTATGTCTAAAAATCAGTATTGATTTCGGCTTAGCTCGCTTACATAATTCAAGGCTCCAAAATGAACTATTAGGGCTGTACCCTCTTTAGAACCTGAGCCACATTGCGAACCTTGCGACACAAAATAAGTAAAAGTTTTGGCATTCCTTTTCAAAAGTTCTTGTGAATCTGGCTTACCTAAAATAGCTACCACTTGAGCTTGTGATAAGCCTTTGAGTGTTTCTTTTTGCTTTTCGATACTTTCCAGATATTTGAGGCGTTCATTTTTACAGCCTTTTGCATCATTGACCCATGTTTTTTTATCAAAATTTTCTAAAGAACTATTTGAAGAACAAGCCCAAAGTCCAAAAAAAGAAATCAAAAGAAATATTATTCTGAATCTTATCATTTTATTTTAAGATTTGATATACCAAAAAAGATGCAATATAAGCCAATATATTAAATGCAATTATTTGCCCTATAGGATATTTCCATGAACGTGTTTCTTTATAAACAATGGCAACTGTACTCATACATTGCATAGCAAAGGCATAAAATACCATCAAGGAGAACCCTACTGCCACACTATAAAAAGGTTTTTTTGTTTCTGGATTGATTTCTTTCCCCATTCTCTCTCTTACACTTTGTTCATCATCAGTACCTAAACCATAAATCACAGACATGGTACTTACAAATACTTCTCTAGCTGCAAACGAAGCAATAAGTGAAATCCCAATTTTCCAGTCAAAACCTAACGGTTTGATAACAGGCTCTAAAGTTTTACCTAATACACCCGCATAAGAGGCTTCTAATTTTGCAGCATTAATAAGAGGTTCAAGTTTTTCTTGAGAAAGTGTAGGATTTTCTTTACGAACTTTATTTTCAGCTTGTTCTAAGCTATCTCCCCAACCAAATGAAGCCAAAGCCCACAAAACCACAGAAAGAACAACAATTACCTTTCCTGCTTCTAAGGTAAATGCTTTAAGTTTTTCTAAAATAGTAAGTCCGATATTTTTCCAACGAGGTACTTTATAAGTAGGCATTTCTACCACAAAATAGCTATTATCCTGATGTTTAAGCAGTTTAGATAAGATAATACTCGCCACAAGAGCCATGAGTATTCCAAGCAAGTACATCGCTAAAAGTGCCAGTGCCTGCCAACTGATAAACCAAAAAGCATTTTTAGCAGGAACGACCAATGCTATCATGACAGTATAGATAGGCAAACGAGCTGAGCAACTCATTAAAGGAGTTATCAAAATAGTGATTAAGCGTTCTTTTCTGTTATCAATATTTCGGGTTGCCATAATGGCTGGAATTGCACAAGCTACCCCAGAAATAAGAGGAACAACACTTTTACCATTCAAACCAAATTTACGCATGAGTTTATCCATGATAATCATGGCTCGTACCATATAACCCGATTCTTCTAAAATGGCTATGAAAGTAAATAAAAGAGCAATTTGAGGAATAAACACTACTACTGAACCAATTCCTGCAATAATACCATCTGCAAGTAGTTTTGTAAGCAAATTATCAGGTAAGTTATTCTTGATTATTTCCTGTAAATTAGCCGTTTGGTCTTCAATGAATGTCATGGGCAGTTCAGCCCATTTAAAAATTGAATTAAACATCAATAGCAATACACCTAAAAAAATGGCGTAACCCCATATAGGGTGTAGCAGAATTTTATCTATTTTTTGGGTTATGCGTAATGGATTATTTGTTTTTTCATATTTCTGAGTAGTCTCAGCAATTACAGAACCTATTTTATCGAAACGTTCAAGAGTTTCTTGAGCCTGTAATGATAAGCTATTGAACTGATATTGAATTTGTTGCTTTTGCAGATATTTTTTTTCTTCATCAGAAAGAAAATGGAGTCTTTCGTAATGATGCAGATACAGATTGGCTATGTAGCCGTTTTCTAATGCAAATTTCACCTGTATCTCTCCTACTAACTTCTGATGAGGACTGAGAGATTCCAGTAATGATGGCTCATATTGTTTCGAAGACTCTAAAATTCTAGTTTTAAGTTCCAAAATACCCTCTCCATTACGGGCATTGGTAGCAACCACAGGAACACCTAAGAGATTTTCTAGTTTTTTAATATCTATTTCCCAACCACTTTGCTTTGCTAAATCTATCATATTGAGAATCAGGAGAACAGGAGTTCCTAAGTCTCTGACTTCTTCAAACAGTAAAAGGTTTCGTTGTAGATTAGATGCATCTGTAACTACAAGAATTAAATCAGGTTTTTCAGTATTTTCTTTATCTAACAAAAAATCTAAAACAACCTGTTCATCTAAAGACTTGGGATACAGACTGTAAGTTCCTGGCAAATCTATGATTTGAGCTTTCTCTTTATTGGGTAGTATCAAAAAGCCTGTTTTCTTCTCTACAGTTACTCCAGCAAAGTTAGCTACCTTTTGGTTTAAGCCTGTAAGCTGATTAAATAAAGAACTTTTTCCACTGTTAGGGTTACCTATTAATGCAATTTTCACAAAAATATTTTTTTAATGTTTAATGGTAAATAGCTGATGAAAAATCATAGTTTATAACTTATCATTCATAATTTATAACTCATGTATCATTTCTACTTCAATATGTTCTGCCTCCGATTTACGAATAGAAAGTAAGGTTTCTAGGACTTTCACACAGATAGGGTCACCCAAAGGTGCGATTCCTACTACCTCTATGGTAGTATTGGGCAGCATACCCATTTCAAGTGTTTTAAGGAAAATATCTTCTCTATTAAATTTCCTAACAATTGCCTTTTTCCCTTGAGGCAGTTTATGTAATGGGATATTTTTTTCAGTATGATTATTTTTACTCATATCTCAGAAGGTCATGTGGTGTTTGAAGAGCTGCTTGTTTGGCAGGATACCAACCAAACACTATTCCTATAAAAATTGTTATTAAGAAGGCTCCTATTGTAAAAGTCCATTCTATCAGTATATTAATCTCCATAGTTAGATGAATAATCCAAGAAATTAAAAAACCTGCTAAAATTCCTGTAAGTCCACCTAAAAGGCATATTACAACTGCCTCTACTAAAAACTGAGTTCTAATATCTTCTTGTGTTGCTCCTACTACTTTTCTAATGCCTATTTCCTTAGTTCTTTCTAAAACAGATGTAAGCATAATATTCATGATGCCAATACCTCCTATGAGTAACGAAATACCTGCAATAGCTCCTAGTACATAGTTTAGCATTTCTTGTGTTTTCTGGCGTTCTTTAAGAATTTGTTCAGGAACAACTACATCAAAATCTGGTTGCCCATTATGCAAACGCATCAAAATAGCTTGTATTGTTTCTGCTGTCTTGATTAGTTTAGCTGCATCTTGTACCTGAACCACCAATCTTGTTAATTGGTGGATATTCTGCTCTTTTTTACTGTTTTTCTGATAATCAAACCTTCTGATGAGGCTTGTAATAGGTATATACACCGAATTATTCGTGTTATGAATGCCTAAATTTTCGAAATTTGTAGTAATAATAGGCTGTGTATCCAATACACCAACGATTTTTAGCCATTGATCATCACAACGAATATATTGTCCTAGAGCAGATTTTCCTCCAAATAATTTAGCTTCCAAACTACTACCAATTACACATACTGCTTCTGCTCCAATGAGATGGTTTTTGCTAAACAATGTTCCCTTTTTACATTTTAGTTTTATTATATCAAAATAACTATTTTCAACACCATATAAAGAAGTTTGCAACCACTTTTGCTCTGATACTACCAATGTTTTAAGAGTGATTTCAGGACTTATAAAAGCCAGATTTGGAAAAATTTCTTGGATATTTTGGGCATCCCGAAGGCACAATCCTCTAGAAGGTTTTGTAAAATTAACCTTACTTTGAGTATTGGTAAGTGGTTTTACTACAATACTATTACCTCCTATCAGTTTTAACTGAGAAAGGATTTCTTGTTTTGCTCCTTTACCCACTGCTAGCATAGCCACAACGGAAGCTACTCCAAACATAACCCCCAATCCTGCTAGCAACATACGCAATTGCCTCTCCAACAGAGACTCTAAAGCGAGTTGATAGTAAAAGATTAAACGGGAAATAAATACTTGAAAAGGCTTCAAAATTGGTATAAGTTAGAATCATTATAAATAACTACAAATTTAATAAATCAATTCACAAGTTCGTGTATCTTTGTTGTAATTTTCCAACACACTCTTACAAAACTATATGAAACAAGTTTTTATTACTGGAGCAACTGGGCTTGTAGGCAGTTATATATCTAAATATTTTGCTGATGCAGGCTATAAAATCAAAGCATTGAAACGAAAAGATGCTGATACCTCTTGGGTAAAAGATTGGGAAAATAAAATTAACTGGGTAGAAGGTGACATTTTAGATATTGTCGCTCTTGATAAATACATTGAACCAGAAGATATTGTGGTACATGCTGCTGCATTGGTTTCTTTCCAGCCCAAAGATAAAAAACAAATGTTTCAGGTGAATGTAGAAGGAACAGCCAATATTGTCAATATTTGTTTAGAGAAAAATATAAAGAAATTAATCCATATTAGCTCTATTGCTTCTTTGGGTAGGAAAAAAGGTGAAGTAGAAATTGATGAACATAGTAAATGGGAAGAATCCGAGCTGAATACAGTTTATGCAGAATCAAAATATTTAGCAGAATTGGAAGTTTGGCGAGGAATTAGTGAAGGGATGAGAGCTGTTATCTTGAACCCTTCCTTAGTTTTTGGGGCAGGTGACTGGAGCAGAACAAGCCTGCAATTATTCAAATATGTTGCTGATGGTAAAAAAATGTACCCTACTGGCAGTGTTAATTATGTAGATGTAAGAGATATTGCTCAGGTGGCTATTCAAATGGCTGAAAACGACATCCAGTCGGAAAGATTTGTGATGAGTGCTGGAAATATCTTATACAAGAGCTTATTTGATAGAATAGCCAAAGCTATGGATAAGAAACCACCTTCTATTCCTGTAACGCCCCTGCTTGCTGAAATAGCTTGGAGAGTGAGTTCTGTAGCTTCTTTGTTTACAAGAAAGCCCCCACTTATCAGCAAAGAAACAGCAAGAGTTTCACAAATGCATTTTATTTATCGAAATCATAAAATTCATACATTTCTACCAGATTTCCAGTTTCGCCCACTTCATGATACTATTGAATGGGTTGTACAAAACAAAAAAAGCCTTGAATAATTCAAGGCTTTTTTTATTGGTATTTTATTAGATTATAATTTGATACCTACTTCTATTACAAACAAATTTTGTTTGATAGAAAGGAAGTTCTTGTTTTGTCCTTCTAATTCATTAACAGTATTAATGAAGGAGCGTTGATAACCAATACCTCCAAAAATAGGATTATTACCCAATTGGTATTCTACTCCAGCACCAATAAACATTCCAAAATCAAGAGGATTGAATTTTTTAACAAATTCAAAATTTGCTGTATTTCCTGTCTTTTTACTATTCCCTACCAAGATTTCAGGCTGTACACCAAAATTCACATAGCCTTTACCATTTGTAAAAAGTTCATCAGTGAATAATTTCAAGCCAACAGGAATTTGGATATATTGTAATCCATATTTTTCATTAACATTAACATTATTTACATCTGTAAATGTTGTTGTGTAATTTGCCTGTTTAGTTGTAAACAAAATACCTGTTGTTAAGGCATAGCGTTCTGTCCAAACGATATCAGCAATAGGACCAGCCATAAAACGAAGACTTGAACCATTAGAGCCTGCATCTATACCATTTTCAGTAGCTTTTACACTATTGAAAGCTATTGGCGTTCCGATTTTAAAACCTAATTTGAATCCTGTATCATCTTGGGCAAAACTTGCCAAACTGATTAAAGCAAATACAAAAGATAAAGCAATTTTTTTCATAACCATATTTTTGTTAAAAGACATCGGCAAATAATCAAAAAAATCAGACTCCTGCAAAATTATTTACCAATATTTGCAATTTGAACCTTAATATCAGCAATTTCTTTTTCGTAATTAGTTACTTGTTTGTTGATATTAGCATTCATTTCGTTAAGAGCATCTATCTGACGACGAGCTGCTACATTTTTATTTTCAATCTCTGTTTTCTTAAGTTGGTCTTTCTCTTTACCTATTTTTTTCTGGTTACTTTCTATATCTTTTTGCAGACTTTTTGCTTTCTTGTCATTATCAGCAATCTGTCCACGTAAATCCTTCAATACTTTTTCTTTTTCTCTGATTTGTTTTTCGTAAAAACCTTTGTAATGGCTCATCAAGAAGTTTGCAAAAAACTCTTTCAGTCTATCCATTTCTTGTGGGTTCTCTTTTGTATTGAGGTAAATATCATATCCCATCATAAAAGCCACAGCCATTTCAGGTTTTCCTGTTTCGCTTGAAAATAAAACATAAATATCTCCTCTACGAGTAGTAACTTGTGGTAGATTAGCTTCTGGAACAATCATACCATGTTTTCCATTCTTTTTTGCTTTTAATTTGAAGTTTTTACCTACATAATCTTCAAAAGCATCCTTTAATTCGTCTTCAGAGCCTCTTTCAACGTTAGCTGCCCAAGAGTCCACATTTACTTTTGCATCACCTTTGGTAATTGTAATTTGTTTTTGATATGGAGCAAGAGATTGAGCCATGAGGCTTCCTGCAAATAGAACACCTAAAAAAGTAAGTATCTTTTTCATAAGAAATAAGTTAGTTTTATTGCATCAATTTACGAAAATTATGCCAAATAGTTTTTCTTTTCCAAAAAGATTTTAAAAAAGTCCGATAACTTGAAAATTAAAATCCCAAGGATTTATCAAATCATACACGTTATCAAGCCATTGAGGATTGTTGAGGTAAAAATTCAAAAAATTATCTGTTCGTTCTTGTAATGCTCCATTCGGAAATAATTTTTCTTTTATGCCTAAAACTTGTGCAACTTGTGTTTCTTGATTACGCTCTTCTGCTTTTTGAAGTCTTTTCTCCAAATTTTCTAAAGATTTAAGTGTTTTTTGCTCTTCAGCTGCAATTGCTCCCTCCAACGACTTATCTATCTGTTGAGCTTTTTGCTGAATTTTTTTGAATATCTCTTGAAACTCTCCTATTTCTTGATTTAAGTGAAAATCGTTGGTTGAGTTTTTTTCCACAAAATATTTTTTTAGACTGATTTCGTCCAAAAATAAATCTTTGATGGTTAATCCTAATTTTTCTATTTTTTGTTGCTGACTCCCCTGTACCATCAATGCAAATGTACGAGGAAATAAAATTGGATATTCAAGATTTTCAGCACCTTGTACCTTCAAATAATTAAAGACTTCTTTTAATTGTAACCAATAAGCTATTTCACCAGGTCCTCCTATATATGCAATATTTGGGATACTTAGTTCCTGATAAACAGGTCTTAATACTGCGTTAGGGCTAAATTTTTCAGGTGTATTTTCTACCATTTGCAAAATATCCTTCTCAGAGAAGTATAAATTTGTATTTACCACACGATATTTATTTTCAACAAGTTCTATTCGTTCTCTGGAGTTTTCTTCTAGGTAAAATAAATTAATATCTCTCGGATTTACTTGTGCTTTGTAACCCAAGTTTTCTAATTTTCCAGATACTTCTCGAACAATCTGACCTGATTTCTGGGTCTTTAATTCATTATGGAGTACTGGTATTAGATTTTTCTTTAAATTAGCATCATCTCCATTTATCACCACAACTCCTTTTCCTTCAAATAATTCATTTACAGCCCATTGTGTAGCTTTTGCAAGAGTTTTATTTTCTGTATAAGCTGTTTCAAACAATTCTATTTTTTCAGGCAATTCTTGGAAAAGAGCTTGTATATCTAAATGCATTCTTCCTACAGCTCCTGTTTGAGTAGTTTGCCACTGGTATCTTTTTCCAAAAAGCCTAAAATGACTTATTTCCGCAAAATCATGGTCTTCTGAACCCATCCAATAGACAGGTACAAAATTATATTCTGGAAATCTTTTTTTAAGTGCTTCTGATAATTTGATAGTAGTTAGTATTTTATAAACAAAATACAATTCCCCAAAAAAGATAAGAGGCTGATGAGCCGTGGTTATCGTAAATGTTTTAGCATCTTGAAGCAGTTCTATATTTTTTTGTGTTTTTTCAGAAGTTTTAAGATTTTTATATTGCTCTTTTAAAGCTGTTTGCAGATTTTTTCTTTGATTATCTGAAAATTGTTTTTTCTTCAAGATTTCTCCAAAATTTTCTATGGTAGGTGAATACTGATAAAACTCTTTTAAAGAATCTTGTTGTGTGATATAGTCTAAAAAAATCTTAGAAAATGCCTTTGTTTCAGAGAAAGGAATGCCTTTGATGCGTTGCATTGTAGTTTTATGAAAGTTTAGGTTTGTAAAATATTGATTTTATACAAATTATCTATAAATTAGTGTAATCAGATTTAATATATTATTTTATGCTCAAACTCGTTTTTATTTTTATATGTCTTTTACTGAATTGCTTTGCTTTTGGACAACATACTAATCAAACGCAAACACAAGGAATTTCGTTTATTGAAAACAAAAATCAATGGCAAAAAGATGTTCGCTTTCGAGCTGACTTGCCTTCTGGTTTTTTGTTTATTTATAACAATGCCCTGCAATATAGTTTTTATGATGGCAAAGCATTGGCTTATCAAAAGCACCCTGATTTTTATAAAGACAACCCTGAATATACTCTTTACGAGAAAGATAAACGAATAAAAGCTCATAGTTTTGTGGTGGAATTCTTAGGGGCTAATCCTGTAAGTGTTCAATCGACAAAAGTAGTTCCAACAAATCATCACTATTATGTAGGAGACAAAAGCAATTGGGCAAGTGATGTAAAAGGATTTGAAGAAATTTATTATCCCAATGTATATCAAGGCATTAGTTATCATTTATTCAGAAAAGATAAATCTCTTAAATATGAGATTACAGTCGAAAAAGATGCTAATCCTCATCAGATAAAATTACATTATAATTATGCAGAAAAAGTAACCATTTTACCTGATGGTACACTTGAAATTAGTACTTCTGTTGGTAAAATTTATGAGAAAAAACCTATTAGTTACCAGATAATTGGCAAGAAGAAGGTCGAAGTTAAAACAAATTTTGTACTTCAAAATAATATCATCAGTTTTTCTTTTCCAAAAGGTTACAACAAGAAATATCCACTTGTTATAGACCCTGAACTTGTTTTTTCTACTTATTCGGGTGGTGCGTCCGACAATTGGGGTAATACAGCGACTTTTGATACTGCCGAAAATTTATATTCTGGCTCATCCATTTTTGGTTTGAGTTTCCCAAATTTTACGGGAGCTATTACTATTGGAGTACCTTTTTCTAGTGTTCCATCAATAACAGATGTAGGTATATTTAAGTACAATGCAACAGGTACTACTTTACAACAACTAACATTTATTGGTGGTAATAGCTCAGAAATACCACACAGTTTAGTCGTAGACAGCCAAAATAATCTTTTAATCTTTGGTACAACAAGTTCTAATAATTTCCCCATCACTTTAGGTGATTCGTTCCAAGGAGGAATACCCATTAATAATGTTGTAGGAATTAACTATTCTAATGGTAGTGATATTTTCATTACTAAACTAAACCCCAATGGAACTCTGAATAGCTCTCGCCTTGTTGGAGGAAAAGGCAATGATGGTCTAAAGCCTTCTGGAGGTACAATCATTCATAATTATGGAGATGAACTCAGAGGAGATATTTACACCGATGCTCTTGATAATGTATATGTAGCTTCTACAACTCGTTCTGATACTATCTCTGTACTCACTAGTTTAGATACACTAAGAGGAGTTTCTGATGGATTAATTATCAAAATGGATAATAGTCTCAATATTATTTGGGGGAAAACCTTTGGAGGAAATGGCTTGGATGTAGCTTTATCCATCAAAACAAACTCAGCAAATGAGGTTTTTATAGGTGGAGGCACTACCAGCACTAATTTGCCTGCTACCACAGGTAGCCTCAATCCAACAGCTTTGGGTGGTGATGACGGTTTTATCGCCAAATTTGATGCCTCAGGAACACTCATTTCTACTACTTATTTGGGTACAAATGCTGCTGATATGGCATTCTTTATTGATTTGGATTCAGACCAAGAAGTATATGCCTTTGGACAAACCTTTGGAAACTATCCTGTTTCGTCTGGAGTTTACAGCAATCCTAATGGAGGTCAGTTTATTCATAAAATAAGCCCAAACTTGACTACAAGTCGTTGGAGTACACGCATTGGGCAAGGGGATGGCAATCCTGATATTTCTCCTACAGCCTTTTTGGTTGTAACAGAAAACAATTGTAATAATATTTATATTGCTGGTTGGGGTGGACCCCTAAGTGGTAGTAGTAGTGCTGGAACTAATTTTGGAAGTATTGTTAATATGCCAACTACCACTGATGCTTTCAGAAGAACCTCCGTAAATGGTAAAGACTTCTATATTGCTGTTTATAAACGAAATATGGAAAGATTTTTGTATGGCACTTTTTTTGGAGAAAATGCCAGTAATGAAACAGGTGACCATGTAGATGGTGGTACAAGTCGTTTTTCTAAAAATGGCATTATTTATCATGCTACTTGTGCATCTTGTAGAGGCAATAACTCTACTTCGACTAATGGTTTTCCTACAACACCAGGGGCTTGGTCAGCCACCAATAATAGTAGCAATTGTAACAATGCTGTTTTTAAGTTCAAGCTCAATGTTAGTGCCGATTTTGATATGCTCAATCCCAAAAATCTACAACTTATCAACTCAGGAACAGAAACTTGCGAAAAAAGATTGTTATTCAAATTTACAGGTTTGGATGCTGATGATTTTTTGTGGGAAATATTAGATGCTGGTAACAATGTTATTTTTTCTCAAAATACCCAAAAAGATTTTGATTATACATTTACCATTGCAGGAAATTATAAAATAAGATTAAGTGTAACCAATTGTAATTTAACAGACCAGACGACTCAAGATATTAACATTGTTATACCTAATTTCCAAACCAATGATAGTGTACAGATTTGCAGAGGAGAAAGAATACAGCTACAAGCAAGTGGTGCAAATTCATATCAGTGGACACCAACAACAGGTTTGAGCAACCCAAATATAGCCAATCCGATAGCTTCTCCAACACAAACAACGACTTATACTATAACCTTTACCAATGATAAATGCAGATTAGACCAAAAAGTAAAAGTTGTAGTGTTGCCTGTCCTTACTGCTGATTTTACAATTAAGCTCCTCAAAGATTGCAACACACCTTATCGTGTTCAGCTAAATCTGCCTATTACTTTAGATACAGCTAAATTTGTACGCTTCACATGGGATATGGGTGATGGTACTATTTTAGAAGGTGCTCATCCCCAAGAGTATGTTTATGCCGAAACAAATAAAGATTATACGGTTACACTTACTGCCCTCAACCCCAATGGCTGTAATACTGTCGTGAAGAAAACTGTCAGCATACCAGCCCCTCCTATTCAACCACCCAATGCCATTACCCCCAACAATGATGGTATCAATGATACTTTTGAAATTGCAGAGGCAGGTTCTAAAGTTGAGATCTGGAACAGATGGGGTAAAAGAATGTTTAAGTCTGATAATTACAAAAATGATTGGGGAAAAGATGTTGTAAATGGTTTGTATTATTATCTGATAGTTTCTCCATCAGGTGTGAAATGTAATGGTTGGATAGAGGTTTTAAAATAAGTTCTTCAAATTGAGAATACATGAAAGTATTTTTTTATATCCTATTTATAAGTCCTTTATTGTGGAGTTATTCTTGCAAACAAGAACCTTGTATTCCTACAAAATACAAATTTACAGAGCAAGACCTTGAGTGGCAAATCTACCAAATAGGGCAACAGTATAAGTATAAAAACCTAACTACTGGAGAAATAAGAATCTATACTGTAACCAAAATAGAAAAGACTGTCATTGAATCGAATGATGGTTGGAGTAGTAAAAGGGACAAATGCCCACGAAATCCAAGAGAAGCAGAAGCTCTTAAAGTACAGCTACTTACTGACAAATTAGAACAACTAAACATTACATTTGAAGTGTTAAGTATATCTGTAACTCCTAAAACAGATAGGTCGAGTGCATCAATGTTTATTAGTTTTCAGGATTTTGGATTAACAAGAGGTAGTCCCAATGGTTACATAGATGCTTATGAAAGTAGCTTTGTTGATGGACAACCAATTCACCTTCTTCAGTTACATCCTTTTATAAAACTTATATTTGTAATACACAAACTTATAACAATGTTTATCTTGTAAACAAGTTATATTATAATAAACCAAACGGAATTATAGAATTTTATGCACAAGAGGCTATTTGGCAAAGAATAATTGAATAGAAATAAATTTTAAAATAGTATCTTTGTTTTCAATCAAACAACTATCTATTATATATTATGCGTTATATTTTGTTATTTTTTGTAGTAAGTATCATGTTTTCTTGTTCTAGTTCCAATCGAAAAGACATCAAGAAAACGGAGGAAAAGGCTGTAAAATATACTCCAAGACTCAAAAATTCAGAAAAGCCCATTATTCCTAAAGCAGATAGTACATTTTTAGGTCAGATTCAGTTTTTAAAAGAGGATGCTATTAGTATTGTTTTGCCTGATAGTACTGTTATCATTGCTAAACAAACCAACTCTACCACTAGGAAATATCAAATAGCTAAGGATAGTTTTCTGATATTCAGCACTAAAAATTATGAAAAAGGCTATAAAATATTCTCAAATGATAACAAAGCTCTTTGGTCTGTAAAACTCAATTCACAAAATATTGAAATTACCCAAGAGAATTTTGACAGAAACTTATTTGAAATCAGAATTCAAAAAGAGGAGCTTATTGTCAGTCATAAAAATATCGAATTGGGCAAAGTTACTTTAAAAGATAACAAAGTTGTTTTTACTAAAAAAGATAAAAAGCTCTTTGAAATAGATTCTGAAATGCTCTTACCAGCTTATGGCATATTACTTATTGAAGAAATAGGTATAGAAGAGCGTTATGCTTTATTTGCAGAAACACTTGCAAGAGGCTATTAAATTTTTGAGAAAGGAATAAAGAAGAAAGTATTTACATATTTCTTTTTCCTTTCTCTTTTTTCAAACAGTACATTTCTACAAAAATAATTAGATATTTAAGTTTATTTTAAAATCCCCCAGATAATAGAGCCTATTCCTAAAACTACACAAGCAATTACACCTATTAGTGACCATTTTGCTGCACTTTGAGTATCTTCTACCAACTCTTCCTCAGATTTTACGGAAACAATAAAGTTTTGTCCTTTTTCTTTAGGTTTTACAATAGCAAGTTCACCTTGTCTATCCGAAGCCTCTCCATATACATACAACTGAGCATTGATAGGAATACATTCTTCTACTAATCTATAACCAATCGTATTAGAAGATCCAAGATTAGAGCTACTCAAAAAGTTCATCAGTTGCCCTCCCCAAGAGGTATTCTTATTTTGCTGAAGGTAACTATCAGAAAACTCTCTTTCAAATCTGTCTAGGCTTTTTTGTGTAATTTTACTAGCACCCTCCATATTTACTCTGATTTGTTTACCACTATTATCGTCAATATAGAAAGGAATAGTTTGTTCGTTTGTTGAAACAGTTTCAGTATGTCTGCGTGTTACCCAACGAGAGTTGCCGTTTGTGTCTGTTTCTCTTTCTTGGGTCTCATATTCTCTCAGGATTGTCGCTTTATAATATACCACAGGCTTTTCTGTATGATCAGCAATAAGAGGTGTTTTAGCTACAGCCACACCTTTTACTTCTACAATTTCTGTATAATTTCCTGTACCTACTGCATCTTTAATATGATCATAATTTTCCCAAATCAGTTTAGCAGTAGTTGTTTCCTGATAACGAATGTTAAGAGCCTTATCTAATTGTCCTTTTCTATAAAACCAAAGACCCACACCACCTCCTATTAAAGCAATGCCTATTATAAAAAATATCATTTGTGTAGCTAATTTTAAGTGAAAATTAAATATTTAGTTGCAAAAAAAGCAGATGATAGTCTTATCATCTGCTTACAATAGGTTGAGGTTATTTTATGCTGTTTGAGGGCTAGGCTTAAACATTTCATCATAACTATCAGCTACAGTAGCTACTGTTTGTACAGCAGCCATAAACTCATTGAAATCTAAGTTTGCACCAGCCAAAGAATATGAATAGATAACAGCCCTATCGAAAGTCAGACCAAAACTACCAAAATGCATACTAGCATTTAGACGTAATAGTTCTTCGGCTGTTTTGCCATCTACTGCAACATTTTCTGCCAAATAAGAATATACTTCTACAAGTACATCATCTGTATGCCAGCCAATGATACGGATATTTACGTTTACTGTTCCAAATGCAAAGCTGTAAGTATTTTCTACTTTAGCTACTTCATAATCGTGGAAAAGTTCTTGAATATATTTTTCTACTTTTGCTTGTGTTGAAGCAATAAGGCTTTCATTGATACCTTCTTTAATCACTTTAAATTTGGGCATATGTCTATGGATTTAAACGTGTAAGATTTGATTATTTGTTAAGTTCTGCCTTAAGTTTTGCCAACTCATCATCAACAGCAGAATTTTTCTCTAGAGCCTTAAATTCGTCATCTAGGCTTGTTTTATCGTTAGACATTTCCATGAATGCATTTGCTTCTGCTTCTGCTTTCAAAATTTTCTCTTCAAATTTATCAAACTTAGCGAAGGAGTTAGAGTCAAAACCTCCAATTTGTTTAGCAATTTCTTTTTGAGCTTTAGCTGCCTGATTACGAGCAATGAGTGTTTGCTCTTTCATTTTAGCCTCATCAAGCTTCACTTTTAAATTATCTACTTGTTGTTTCAGTGTAGAAGCTGTAGCTGCTGCATTTTCGTACAGTTGCTTGTATTGTGTTACTTGTTGATCTGCTTCGGCTTTTTTAGCTAATGCTTTACGAGCTAAATCTTCATTTCCTGCTTGTAATGCTTGTGCTGCCTTATTTTTCCAATCGCTAGAAGCTGCTACAAATTTCTCATAATCTCTTTGCAATTTTTTCTCTTGAGCCATTGCTTGTGCCAAACCCGAAGTTGCTTTGGTGATAGATTCTTGCATTTCTAACACCATCTGCTTTATCATTTTTTCAGGATCTTCTGCTTTATCAAGCAGATCATTGATGTTTGCTTTGAAGATATCTCCAATTCTTCCAAAGATTCCCATAATATTTTGCGTTTTTTAAGTTGAAAAATATTTTACTCCGAAAATATCGGTAATAGCCAATATTAGCATATTTTTTTCTTAAAGCAAAATAATTATAAAAAAATCTTTACAGCTTATCTTTTTTACGAAACACGCTATTTTCTTTACGAAAAGCCTTTTTTCTATAAATTTGAAAAACAAAAACCTCAAAGATGAATATCTTGAGGTTTTTAAAACTATATAACTATGAAAAACTATGCTATTTCTATATTTCTAACAGGTTTTTTCTTTACTTCTTCTTTCTTAGGAATGCCTATACTTAATATTCCGTTTTCGTAATTTGCAGTAATTTTTTCTGCATCTACGCTACTCGGAAGCACAAAGCTCCTTTGAAATGAACTATAACTAAACTCTTTGCGTGTGTAACGCCCTTTTTCATCTTTTTCCTCACTTTCTGCTTTACTTTCAGAAGAGATATTGAGGATATTATGATTTAATTCTATTTTAAAATCTCCTTTTTGTTTACCAGGAGCAGCAAGTTCCACAACAAATCCATCTTCTGTTTCTTTAATGTTGGCTGCTGGAACTTGTGCTATTCCTGTATTCTTGAAGATTCTTTCATTGTTTACAAAATCATCAAACATAGATGAAAATGCAGGGAAGAACGAGCTATTTTTTCTAACGAGTGTCATAAACTTTTAAATTTTAGAGGTTAAACATTGTGTTGTTGGAAAGTATTTTACAAGTTTTTTGCCAATGCTTAAAACTGAACAAAATGACACATTTTTAATCAAAAACAAGACATTTTGTCGTTTAAAAAATTGCAAATATTATAAAAACAAGACATTTTGACATTGTATTTTTTAAACATCAAAAAACCTTTGGTTTTCAATATTTTTTGATAAAAATAATTCTTGTTTATGCTTTTTAAACTGCGTTTTTTTCTTAAATTTGCAGACTTTTGAAGCAATATATTATAAACTTTAGCTCTATATGAAATTTACGGTTTCTACCTCAGCGTTACAAAAGCAACTTTCTATTATCAGTGGTGTAGTGAGTGGCAATCCAATTGTGCCAATTTTAGAGAATTTTTTGTTTGAACTCAAAGAAGGGAAGTTAACGATTACAGCATCCGATTTACAGACCACCATGATTACCAGTTTGCCTGTTGATGCTAACCAAGATATCCATATTGCTATTCCTGCTAAAATTCTTTTAGATACACTTAAGAGTCTTCCTGAACAGCCCGTTACCTTTGAAATAGATTCTGATACTTTTGTTGTTGAAATCCATTCAGAAAACGGAAGATATAAACTTGCTGGCGAAAATGCTACCGACTTCCCAAGAGTTCCTGCTACCAATGCTTCATCAAAAATGAGTGTTTCTGCTCAGGCTTTGTTAGGTGCTATTGGAGGTACAATTTTTGCAACAAGTAATGATGAGTTACGCCCTGCTATGACTGGTGTATACTTCGATTTGAGAGAAGATTATACCAATTTTGTGGCTACTGATGGCAATCGTCTGATTCGTTATAAGAGAGATGATATTAAAAACTCTCAAAAATTAGGTGTAATCATCCCTAAAAAAGCTTTAAACCTGATGAAATCAGCATTGCCCAATGATGAAACTGTTGTAGAAACAGAGTTCAGCAAATCCAATGCTTTCTTTACTTTTGGTGATACCAAAATGATTTGTAGACTGATTGATGAGCGTTTCCCTGACTACGAAAACGCTATTCCAGCCAACAATCCTAATAAAATGGTGATTTCTCGTGGCGATTTACTTGCTTCTCTACGCCGTATTTCTATTTATGCCAACAAAAATACTTATTTGGTACGTTTGAAAATTTCTAACGATAACCTTCAAATTTTGGCTGAAGACTTAGATTTCTCTAATGAAGCTTCTGAAAATTTAGTTTGTAGCTACCAAGGTGAGGAAATCGAAATCGGTTTCAATGCTAAATTTTTGATTGAAATGCTTTCTAACATTCCAACCAAAGATGTTAATTTTGAGCTTTCAGCTGCTAATAGAGCAGGTATTATTCTACCCAGCGAAAAAGAAGAAAATACAGATACTTTAATGCTCCTTATGCCTTTGATGTTAAGTAATTATGCTTAATTCATCCATATTTCGTTAAAACAGAAAAGCCTCCAAAATCGGAGGTTTTTTTATTCATTTTACTCAGAAGCTTCTATTTTGATAATTTCACTATTATCTATATAAATCCACAATTCTGTATTGGGTATTCTTAAATGTAATGGTATCATTTGATAGTTTATTCGTCTAATATACCCGCCATCCAACAAACACCCTGTTTTGTTCCTATCAAAATATCCAAGGTATTAGGCTATAAATTTTCCTATTAACTGAATTTCCATATATAGTTACTATATTAATGAAAGATTTTCAATATTTACCAAAAGGTCTGTATAATCTTTTAAATTTAAAACTTGATATTGTTGATGCAACCTTTAGAAAAAATATTGTCTTTATTTCAAAGTTTAAATATTTTAAAATTATGCAAAAGATTTCAATTCTGATTATCTCATTAACAATACTAAATTCTTGTGCTACAATTTTTCATATAAGCCCGAGTAAAAAAATTAATGTCATTCAATTTGCAAATATGCCTCGCAATGAAGCATATCGTTTTTTTTATCCAAATGTTGAAAATGATACTATTTTACAACGTTTAAATATAGAGTATAAAATACCAGAACTTGTAGCGGGTTCAAAAAATGAATATGAAAAAGTCTTACGTGTGCTAAACTGGGTACGCCAGCAATGGGAACACAATGGATGGAATAATGCAAAAACAAACAACCCCATAGAAATTTTGGAACGAGTAAAGAAAGGCGAAAAATTTCGTTGTGTTGAATATGGGATTGTACTTCGAAATTGCCTTAATGCTATTGGCTTACCTGCTCGCACATTAGGTTTAATGACTCGTGATGTAGAAAAAACCAAGTATGGAGCTGGGCATGTTTTAGCAGAAGTTTGGCTCAATGACTATCAGAAATGGGTTATGGTTGATGCTCAATTTGATGCTATGCCTATGCTTGACAATGTACCACTTAATGCTGTTGAGCTACAAAGTGTTATTATAGAAAAAAAGTCTTTTAAATTTGTAAATCTCAAAGGCGATTTCAGCAAATCTGAAACAGCTAATTATATGCGTTTCATTCCACACTATCTATATTATTTCAATAGCCCCTTTGATAGTCGTAGAGTAAAGACAGAAGATGTATATAAAGTAAATAATAAAACACATTTGCTCTTAGTTCCCAAAAATGCAAAGAACCCAAGTGTTTTTCAGCGTGTTTATCCAATAAATTATGTAGAATATACAAACAATGTCGCAGATTTTTATGCAAAGCCTTAAAACAACAAAAGCCTCCAATCTTGGAGGCTTTTGTATTATCTCTGAATGACTATTTTTTTGTATTGAATTTTATTATTCAATTTATATTCAATAAAATATACTCCTGTAGGTTGTTCTGTTAAATCTATTTTAGAAGAATTAGAGTTTATTTCTGCCGTCAAGATTTTTTGTCCTAATGTATTTAAAACGGTTATTTTTTGATTCAAATTTTCTACATGGAATATTCCTTTACTAGGATTAGGATATACCACAATTTCTTTTGAATCGTTTTCAGCAGTATTTATAGATACTATTTTAGAATATTTGAAATTTCCATTAAAATCAGTTTGCTTTAAGCGATAATATGATATGCCTTCAAAAGGGTATTTATCAATAAACTTATATTTTTTTAGTGTTGAGCTATTACCAGCACCATCTATCATACCAGCAACAGAGAAGTTTTTGCCATCGTTACTTTTTTCAACTGTAAAGAAGTGATTATTGGTTTCTGATGCAGTTTGCCACTCTGCATGAACCACATCATTCTTATAAACAGCTTCAAAATTAAGAAGTTCTACTGGAAGAGGAGTTTGGGCAATATTAATTGTCCCGATTGTAAAACGCAAATTGTTATTAAGTCCTGTAACACCTGAAAACTGATAGGTTATACCACTTACAAAAGTAGCACCAGCAATTACACCACCGCCAGCCGTTGTCTCATCAGAGAATATTCCATCATTATCTGTATCTATCAGCAAACGCAAATCTGTTGCTGTAACTGGTCCCAAACCCGCTAAATTAAAACGAATATCAAAGCTTGTAATATTTCCTGTTTCAGAGCCTCGCCATATACGTGAAAATCTACCTTGTAAACCTTCTCCAGCAGGATAATCTAAACTAACTGTTGATCTTACTGCTGGAGCATTATCATGTCCCCATATGTAGAACTCATTATCATCTAAACCTACTGGATTCAAGACAGTTACAAGACCTGTTCCTTGCGAATTACTCTGAATATTGCTTGCATCTATCCTGCCTATACCTGCAACTTCATGGTCATAATTCCCTGAAGCTACATCATCTTCATCATATAAATCGTTAGCTGTTAATGTTTTGTTATATTTTGCAGCCAAATAATTATTAACAATTATTCGCTGAGCAACATTAATAGGAGCATTAAACATGATCACTTCTGCCAAATCTCCATTAATGAAACGCCCTGCTGTACTTCTCTCATTTCCAATGTACAATTCAAAATTATTGGTTGAGGGAGTTTTATTATCATTATCTGTGTGGATAGAAGCAAAATTCTTATAGACATCTCTTCCTACTGTTGAAGAGTAAGAGTATTCTATAATATTAAATTCGGTAGTAGTTACCTGCCCTCCTGCTGAACTGGGTGCTGTTCTTGTTGCATCTGTGTAAGAAAGAGGAGTATGTATATTTCCATCATTATAACTCAGCATTTCATAGTTTTCTTGTACATCATTTCCTTTTACAAGCCAAGCATTATAGTTTTTTTGCAAATCTGCTACTAATACAATAAAAATATGCCATTGTGTAAGATCTAGAAGAGCATTATCAGCAATTCTCAATTCATCATCTGTGCCATCAAAACCTATCGAGGGATAGCTGTTTACAGAGTTTGGCACAAATGTAGGTCTTGCATTTACACTACTAGGCACAGCATTAAACGCATTTCCCGATTGGTCTGCCCAATTTGTAACACTTGTACCAGTAAGTGTTATACCTCTGTTTGCATCAAGCCAAAGTATATTGGTAACCGATGTTCCTACTCCTGCTGGACCTGTTTGTCCAAATATATATTCAATACAGAAGAAACTTAAAAAACTAATTGCAAAGTAGATTTTCATATCAATATGATACTTAGAGTATTCTGTAAAAATAACAAATAAAATATATACAACTTATTTTAATGCTGATAACTTATTTCTATTCAAATCATTTTAAAGAAAAATAGCTTTTAATTAAGAAAAACTATAATTAATTCCTCATTTGAGTAAATGTATTTGCTGGCAAAACTTAAAATAAAAAAGGGCTAATAGCCCTTTTTTATTTTAAGTTTTATTGAAACTAATCTATTTTTACTCTGATACCAGCTGAATGGCTTGTAAATTCAGGGGCATACATACATTGAATAGTTGTGATACCATTTGAGAAATCACCTTTGATGGATGCTCTCAGGGGATATTCAAAAACGTATGTACCTTTACGTAAATAACTAAAGAAGAAATTAGTAGCCATATCTTTTGTACTTTCATAATACCACAAACCATCTTGATATTTATAACTAGAAATTACATTGGTTGGCTCGAAACCTGCTGCACGCATATCCTTCATGTGTACATACTCCATATCTCTATCTACACGCAACTCAACTCTCACTTTAATCATATCCCCTATTTTGATAGTATTCTTATCTGTAATAGGCACTAGAATTTTTCCTTTATCTGAGTCTTTTTCGATGAAGAGTTGTTTTTTGATACTTAATGGAGTTTCAGCAAATGTAATTTTATCTAATTGTTCAAAATATTGCCAGTAAACAGCACCCCAAGCCACACCATCATCTTTTTTCTGCACTTTGATGTTACCAAAATTGGGTTTCACTTGTTCTGCATTCCAAGCCGTTTTAAAGTAGCCTGTTCCTGCTTCTACTTTAGTTTCAGTAGCTTCAGAAGGTCTAACTTTTTCACCACCAATCGTCACTTCTACAAGCTGTTCACTAGCCAAGGCATCTGAGCCTCTACGAAGGAGAGCAAAACAAGCTTCTGAGGTAGCTCTTGTTGTTTTCCAGTCTTGTGTTTGTTTTTGTTTTAAAAGCCAAACTTTCAAGTCTTCTACTGCTTTCTGATTTTTAGCCACTTCATCATACACTTCTATCATCAGGGCTTGGGTTTCAATAGGAGCCTGATACCACCAGTACCCTCTGTCTTGCTTCCAGTACATACCAAACTCTTCTGAATTTAAAGCCCTTTCTGAGAATGATTTAATCATGGCTTGTGGGGTTACTTTATCTCCAAATCTGTCTAAAGCAAGTGCTAACATACCTTCTGTATAAATTGGATAAGAAAGCCAGAATTTTTTCGCTTGACCTAAATAATAGTCAAATGCTGTTTTACTTGAATTAGGGATAGCTATATCTTTGAAATAGCTTCTTGCATACAGATATTGAATTTGTATATAACCTAAGTTATTACTTTCAAATTTACATTGTCCACGTCTTACACAAGCTTTCAAACGCTCATAATCATCATCAATCATTCTATCTGCATAACGAATAGCATCCTGAATCATATCCCATGTTTTAGCATCTTGGCGAATAGATTTAATTTTCATAACATCCAAATGTCCCATCTGAGCAATGATGTGTTGAGTCATATATCTGTCTTCAGGGAAACCCAAGAACCATGTAAACCCACCACTTGAAAGCTGATGTTTACGAACTTTTTCAAGAGCTGTTGCCTGCTCAGATGCCATTCTGTTCAAATCGAACAACAATGCTATCTGGCGTTTACGCTGGCTTTCATCTTTGGCATTCAAGACCCAAGGCGTTTCTTCTAAGATAGCAGATTTTAACTCTTGATTTTTCTCCAAATTTGAAAGCAAAGCTTCTGGCTGATAGTTTTTCCAAGTATCAAACACCTGCTTGATTTTCGGATTGCTGTTGGCTACATGTGTAGCAATAGAGTTTGCATAGTAACGACTAAAAGTTTGTTCTACACACTCATAAGGATACTCCATCATGTATGGTAAGGCTTGTACAGCATACCATGCTGGATTTGAAGTAAACTCTAATGTAAATCTTTGATGTTTTAATGTATTAGAATTTCCACTGGTAATGAGTTTTTCAAACTTAAACTCTTTTTCTTGTTTACCACGAATAGGAAGTGGCATTGTCTCTGTTACAAGCATTCTGTTTGTAACGACAGGAAGTGTCATTTCTTCACCATCAGAGAAAGTGCCTGCTTTGGCTACTACCTTGTAAGTAAGTGCTTGTAAACCTTCTGGAATTTTAATTTTCCATTCCAAATTAATGCTTTGCCCTGCTTTGGCTGTAAAGTTTCTAAGCCCTTCGTTACCAGCAAAGATAGTCAGTTTTTTATTGTTGATAGCATCAAAAAACTCTATTTGGGCTTGTCCTTGCAGTTCTTTTTCTGCTAAAGAAGTTACTTTTACAGCAAATACCATTTCGTCATTTTCTCTATAAAAACGAGGCTGATTAGGTACAACCATCAAGTCTTTTTGGGTTACAAGGCTATTTTGAGCAAGTGCATAAGCCAACTCTTTGTTATGTACAAAACCAAGCATTTTCCAACGAGTAAGAGCTTCAGGAACAGTAAATGAAACGATAATTTCTCCATTTTCATCGGTTTTTAAATCTGGATAGAAAAACGCTGTTTCAGCAAAGTTTTTGCGAACTTTTACATCTCCTAAATCTTCTGGTTTGCCTTTCTTACCACCTTGCTTGGGTTGCTTTTCACCACCTTTTTCTTTCTTTTCAGCTTCTTGATATGTCATGTCTGCTTTACTTGCAGTTGCAATAGGTTTTTCTGCCATTACTGCTTCTTCTTTTGGTGAACCCGCCATATCATAACTTTCTTCTATGTCAATATTCTCCCCTACATTATCCTTACTTTTAGATTTTTTAGCTACACTTCGATACACTTTTCTATCATAATATCTTCTATGATAATAACTTACAGAGTATCCAAACCAGTTAAAATCATCATAATCGTAGGTATAAGGATAATAATAGCTATCCCATCCATAATTTTTAATATTGAAGGATGCTTGCTCAAAACCATTATTACTACCCCAAGAAGACCAAAGAGTATTATTTCCCCAAAAATCTATATCCCAAACATTCGGTCTGAATACATCTAAAGAAGCATCATAAAGTGTTGCCACCATTTCAGCAGCTATTTTATCGGCTTTTTTTCCTTTAATTCTTAGTTTCCATTGTTCTTGCTCCCCTGGTTGAAGTTTATTTCTATATGTTTCAAATACTACTTCCAGCTCTTTATTTGTATAAGGAACATTAACAAATACATTTTGTGTGTACAGACGATTATTTCTTACACTGGTTGCTAATACATAAAACCCTCCTCTATAATTTTCTTTGATGGAAATATCAAAGTTTTTTTGTTCATCGTTTATGTTTAACCATTGTGTTTCTAATACATCTTTATCTAAAACTACCTGATAAAGTGTATTCCATTTACCTGAACCGGAAAGCAATATTTCAGCTTTTTCATTAGGCTCGTGAGTGGTTTTTAGAGAAACAGCTTGTAAATGTCTTGGATAAGCCATATTTTTAGACTTTTCGGAGATAACATTGAAATATATTTTTTCTTTTACTTCCTGTCCAAATTTGTCTGTACTTACCATTTCAAACAGATATACTCCCTGTTGCCATTTTTTCAAATCTTTGATTTCAAAATCTTTTTTATCTTTTGTATCAAATTTTGTATCAAAAACTTCTTTATCTCTTTCCCAAAAAGCCATATTGTCTTCATTACCATAAGCTTCTAATGGGAACATTTTTTCAAAATCAGTCTTTGAAATGCTTACCAAATCTGGCTTTGTCCAAAGCCTGTTTTTATAAGTCTGTTTAGGAGATTTGAGTCTGTAGATACGTATTTCTCCTTTCGCAGGTTCAAACTCTCCCATTAAATTGGTCGTTTTGATAGCAAAAGGTTTGTTTTGCCATTCATCTTGTTTGATATCTTGAATATTTGTACCTATTTGTAAGGCTTTATATCCTACTTTTACTACTGTTTCAGAAGAACGGGTTTCTCCATTTAAGTCTGTTACATCTGCATATACAGTGTAATTGAATGTTGGTTCACTGGCTTTATCTACACTCAAATCAGGAATTGCCTCAAAATTAACTTTAAATATACCTTGGGCATCTGTTTGTGTAATACCATTGGTTATTTCTATTTCTGGAGAATCTGGATAATAACCATACCAACGCCACCACCAGTATGGGAAAGAAGCTTTTCTTACAACTCTGTATTTTACTTGAGCATTATCAATATTTGCCCCCGAATATGCCTGTGCTTTTCCTTCGGCTGTTACTTGATCACCTAAACGATAACTGCCTTTCAAAGGGTCAAATTTCACTTCAAATTTAGGACGTTTGTATTCTTCGACAGAAAAATATGTATTTCCAGAAATAGAAGATTCTAGATGCATTTGCCCTGTAAGTCCTGTTTTGGGAGCAATAAAAAAGCCATTGAATGTACCATATTCGTTGGTAGTAAATTGTTTAGTTTCTACAACCTGACGATTTACATCATAAAATGTTACACTTACAGAGGTCTTGGGTAATATTTTATTGTCTTTCCCTTTTCGTTCATAAACCAAACCTTTAAAATACACGGTTTGCCCTGGTCTGTAAATTGCTCTATCCAAAAAGAAGTGAGTATAATCATAAGCTCCCGGCTCATTATACAAACTCTGATACAAAGAACCACGAGAATAATAACTTCTGTTATCCACATCATCTGTAGATACATAATCGTTCTGACCTGTAAAATTAACACTTAAATTACCTACACTATATTTATATCCGTTTCTCGTTTCATAGATGTAAGGTATTTTAAAGTATCCTTTGTTATCACTTGTAAAGTTTCCTTTATTGATAGCCTCATAATCTCCTATTCTTGAATTGTATTCATAAGCGAAAACTTCTGCTCTTACGTTGGGCATAGGTTCGCCTGTTTGTCTGTTTAGCACATAAAATTCTGTTGTACCATCAGGCAGGTTTTTATGAATATAAGCAATATTAGAAACTGTGAAAAAAGCATAGGCTACTACATTCTTACTTAAGCTAAACCCAGAGGCTTCACTCATCATAATCATATAATCTCCTGCTGGTAAACCCTCAAAAGGGACTTCTGTACGATGGGTTTGGTAGTCTTGCTGATTAGGCAAATCAAATGCTCCTTTTTTCAAATCGCTTTTAGCTAAAAAATAAGTTAAGAACTTTTTCTCTTCGTAGTCATCATAATCTTTGTATTGTTTTTTTCGTTGTTCTCGAACTTCTTTTCTAGTTACTTTGATGACTCTATAGTGTATTTTTTCTAGGTTTTTATAATTTATAAGAGCCTTAAAGTACGTCTGAGATGGCTCTGTTTGTTCCATCTGAATGTTTAAAGTCTTTTGTTTGATTGCTGTTTGTAGTGAAGTACAACTTATTGCTCCCTCTGATGTAGGAAACAGTTTACTTCCTTCCTCACAAATTTGATAGGCTTTTTTCAAGTCTTGCTGATACTGATTACCTTTCTCTGGACTGTATTTTTGTCCTTTACCATACCAATACTCAGCAATTGCATGATATACAAATGTAACCTGTGGATTCCGATTATAACGTTTTTGTAAATTCTCTAAGGCTTGTAAATACAATTCATCTTTCTGAGGTAATACAGAATTTGTATGAACAAATCTAAGTCTTGCCAAATCATTCTGAATCCAAACGTCTTCATTATTTTGATTCAGTTTTAATAGTTGCTGATAAATCTTAAGGGCTTGAAATTTGAATGCATCTTCATCTTTTACTTTTAGTTCAGCCTTAATAAAATTTTCAGCATCCGAAGCATATATTTTATCATTCATTTGAAAATAGTATGCTGGTCTTGTTACTTCGGGTTCTGTACTCTGATAGAAATTAAGAGCTCTCCAAGCTAAAAAGCCGTATAACGTTGGACGTATTTTTCTTGCACTTGTTGAACCTTTAACAATTACATCATCAAAAATATCAACTTTTGTATTTTGTAGTGTTTCGGTATTTTGCAAAGAAAGATTATAATATTTTCTAACCTCCTCTACAATTTTGTCTAAAGTCCAAGTCTCTAAATCTTCGCTGTTTTCTGCCATTTTAGTACGCCCACTAAATTGCCAACGGTTTTCTTCATAATATTTCCAGTACACCTCAGCCAGCATAGAGTAAAGCACATTTTTAGTTGGCATTTCAGCTTTATCAGCTTCATCTTTCAGCTGATTTAAAGCTTTTACCAAATCTTTTTCCTCCTTAAATTCAAAATATTTTAATCTGTGAATGACAGCTTTTACAAGCTGTGCATTGTTTTTTTCTGTTTTAGCTTTTTGATAGATTTCTTCCACAGATTTACGAGCTGTTTCTGGTAGCCCTTTACTTTCTGCATCAGTTACTTTTTTCCAGAGATTTTCGTACATGGTTTGTGCGTAGTTAGGTTGCAAATAGGCAAAGAAGCAACAGAGTGTTAATCCCAGCCTTAGAAACAAATTTTTCATAAAAGAGTCTTTATTTGTATAGATGTAAGTTTAACTAAAATTCCATAAAATTTTTAGTTTTTTTTGAGTTATTTTCAATGAAAAAAGGGTAAATGCCAAGCATCTACCCTTTCTATTTGCAACTTTTATGATTTTATAGAATTATTTTGTAATGATTAATTTTTTATTTCCCATATTCCCGTTACTATCCATCAAGCGTATCATATATAAACCTCCTGCATATTTTTGAGTATCAAGTTCATAAGTTTCCCCATTGAACTCTCCCTCTGTTATAATTTTTCCTAATCCATCATATACTTGATAGGTAAATTTTCCAAGATTTTGTGTTTTCAAATATACTTTATCCTTAGCAGGGTTTGGATATAAATAAATTTGGTCATTAAGAGCATTTTCTATGGATGTTATACCACTCGGAATCGTTGTTGGCTCAGCATAAGCAGTTTGATATATTTCTTTGGTAGTTTCGTCTTGAACAAACACAACTACTGCCATCTGATTTTTATCATAGAAACCTATTGGATTATACGATTGATTTACAGGTGATTGTGTTACATTTTTAATCCAATTTATATTTATACGTGTTCCTGCAGCATCTGGAAGTAATCTTTTTACAATATTTCTGAAAGTAGTTCCAGTTAGTCCAACGATATTTCCATTCACTTGTTTTTCAATTACTGCTATTCTTACAATTACTGGTTTATTAAAATCTTCTACTGCTTTAATCATAGCTCCTACATTCAATAATTCAGCAGGATTATTTCCAAATGAAATACTGATTTCAAAAGGTGATGGTTTCAAAGAACGTTTCTGATATTCTATTAATAAAGGGTCTATTGTAGAATATTTTGCTGTAAATGTTTCTCCATCTCTTATTGTACGAGGTATCTGAGAAATTCCATAAAATAACGCTCTTGCACTTGGATCAGCTGTATTGTCTGCATTAAATGGATCATCAGGGTTAGGAAAGCTTGCATGATAGCGAATATCAATACTTTCTGTTTGAGTATTTGCAATATTATTGATAAAACTATCTTCTGCACCTACTTCAGGGGCACCTGCATTAGTAAAGTGTTCAAGTAATATCTTACGATTACGACTACTAATTTGAATATTATCTATTGCAAATCCGTCATAAGAGCCTGGTCCTAAAGGTAAACTACCAAATACAATTCTAAAGCGAACTCTACCACCTACACCTGCCAGATTTTTAACATTATCTAGTACAAAACGAGCTGTTTTCCAATCTGTTTGAGTATTTCCAGACCATCCATTTACAGAACCATTGGGTAAACCAGGTGAGCCAGAACCTGGTAGTCCCGTAATACCCGCAGCATTATACCATTCTACACCTTGGTTTACATTGCCTAGTGTTACCCAGCTTACCCCATCATTTACACTATACAGTACTGCTATTCCATCTTGACCAAAACGAGTATCAGACCAATAGTCAAAGTTAATAGCAGGTCTATCTAAGTTTGTAAGATCAAAACACGGACTTTCTAAAAATGATTGCTCATTTGATCTGTATTGAATGGTATCCAGAGCTGTTGCACCTCTAAATGTTCTCCAAAATGCTCCATCTTTAGGTCTAATCTTATTGAGTGTTGTTGTCTGATTACCCCATTGCCAAGAGCTTAAAGTAGCCGTTGTTTGTCCTGTAATCCAACCACCATTACTTGAATTAAAGTTTTCTATATAAGGATTTGTAGTAGTAGGGCTATTTTGTCCAAAAATAATAATAGATTTTGTGATTTGCTTTGGACAACTCAAGTTTGGATTAAGATTGGTTTGTACTGATAATGTTACATTATAAACTCCTGGAGATGTATACATATGAGACGGATTTTGTAGTATAGAACTACCCCCATCTCCAAAATCCCAAGACCAGTTACTCACAGGTTCTCCCCCAGTCAGAATTGTAGTCATATCTGTAAATTGAGTAGGAGAACCTAAACATTGTCCTAGAAAGCTAAAGTTAGGTACAGGTTGAGGACGTATTATAAAAGGAATTGATAAATCTTGTCTACAACCTTGTGTATTAAAGAGTGTTAAACCTATAATTTTTGAACCTATAGAAGTATAAGTATGACTAAAATTATAAGGAGGAGGACCTGATAACTTTATAGGTGTCACTGGTATTTCACTACCAGACCAAACCAATGAATCAAGAGGAAAAGGTGAATTAACAATAAATTGTGTTGTCTCCCCCAAACATCTATTTGTAATTACAATATTTGATGTATCTAGATTTGGACTTGGATTCACTGTCAATGTTTTAATAACTGATGTATCAGAACAATTATTTCCATCCCGATAAATGAACTCTATATCATATACATAAGCTTCTGTTCCTACAGTAGGTATACCAAACTGTGCTGATCCAAAATCTATTGTATTCAGTCCGTCAGCTAATGTGAATGGAGCACCTGCTGTAGGTGCAGTCCTTGTAACTCTAAATTTACCATTATTAGGAGAAGGAAAAATTAAATTTCCACCTACACGGGGAGTAAGGTTCACAGAATTTACATCTCTACATACTTCCCCATTTGTCGTAGGTAAATCAAAACTTAGATTTGGTAAATCATTGATCGTTACTGTCTTAACAACAACACTTTGACAACTTGTTGGTCCTGGATAATTTTGAGCAAAAGTATATTCAATTTCATAGGTTCCTGGCAAAACACCTGCTACAGAAGGTAAGGGTTGTTGAGGGCGAAATGTTCTATCAGGCCACAATAATTCGAATGTTGTTACATTAGCAATAGGAGTTGTTCTACGTATCCTAAATACCCCTCCTGCTTCAGGTACTCCATTTACCGAAGCACTCAATGTACTATTTACTTCGTTTCTACAATATGCCGCATTTAAACCAGTAAAATCAACTGTTGGAGTTGGTTTTATATTAAATGATTGTGGAGTTGTTACTGCTTCACATCCTGCAGATGTTTCATAATTGTAAATTACAGAGTAATTGTCTCCTGGAGATAAAGCAGGTACATCTAAGTTTAGTGATGTAATTCCATAAGGAAACGTTCTTACTGAAACATTGAGACTATTTTTAATAGTAAAGTATCCTTTATTAATATTAAAAGGTTCATCTGTAATATTAAAAGATGGAGTTAAATTTAAAATTGCACTTCCTTCACAATAATTGCTTAATAACCCTGAAAATGTAGGAACTGGTATTGGTCTTAAGAAAAATAATCTTGGTGGTGTTTCACCTGTACATCCATCTGCATCTTGATATCTATACTTGATATATAATGTTTGAGTACTTGTAATAGGATTAGGAATAGCAATTCCTGATACAGTTGTTCCCTGTAAAGCTGATGGATTAAATACTTTAGTAGTAAGATTAATAACACTATTTGAAGGCACAGAGAAATCAGCAGGATTGATTGTTCTGCTAATTAAATATTCTCCATCTATAGCAGGTAAATTTACAGTTGTGCTATTAAAAGTATTTGTAGCATTTAAAGGAATAGCGGTTACATCAGAACATATATTTTGTCCTGGGAAAATACCCGTAAAATCTACATTAGGATTAGATTTTCTACGGGTAGTTTTAAATCTTCTATACTTATATAAACTTCCTGTACCACCTCCAGTGAAAAAAGCACAATCACCACTTATACATGTATAATCTACTTCAACAGTAATAGAATAATTCAAATTTAAAACTAAATCGTTTGTGTTAATTTTATAAGAACCCGGAGCACCTATAATACCTGTACCTGTTATAGCATAAGTCAAAGGTCCGTTTCTAGTAAATGTTGCTGTATATATCTGAAATCCTGTAAATGGATTAAATAAAGCTCTTGTAAGTGTAACTGATGGTATAAAAACAGTTGATGTATTAGGTGTTAGAGTTGGTACTCCTGAAGGTTGTATACCAACACCATCACAATAAGAGTTTTCAAGTAAACCAATGGCATCAATTGAAGAGAACACCTCTATGATAATGGAAGCTGAATTGCTACATCCATTTGCATCTGTGTAAGTATAAGAAATCGTATGGTCTCCTACTCCAGCAGCATTTGGGAAAAACAATTCTCCTACAACACCTGGTCCAGAATAAAGACCAACTCCTATGCCTTGTAAGACACCACCGAGTGTACCTCCAAAAGATATTCCTCGTAAAGCTTTACCTGATGTTTCTGTATCTGCATAAGATAATGTCATACCTGTTGTATTATAACCTACATCAGGAAGAGGGTTAACTGTTAAATTAATGGCATTAGATGTAGTAGAACAACTTCCAATAATGGCTTCAACAGTATAACTTCCTGAAATGGCAGAGTTAGTTGTATAAGTACTTGATGCCCCTGATTGTAGAACTGTAGCTCCTCTTCTAAAAATAAATGTTGTCCCGTTACTTATGGCTGTAAAAGTAATAGAAGCATTTTGACAGATGATATTATCAGCATCACTGCTTGAAAGTCCAACAAAAGGTGAAGGATTTACTGTAAAAGCAGTTCCACTGCTCACAGAAGTACAACTTGCATTTGTACCTTCAACACTAACAATATCTCCATTATTTAAGGTAGATGTAGAAAATAAGCCCGTTGCATTTGTAGCAACTGATATTCCATTAATAAAAAATTCATAACTGCTTGCACCTGTTGCTGTAAAGTTCACAGTAGTTCCAGCACATATAATATTATCAGCATCAGAGTCTGAGAGAGTAACACTTGGAGATGCGACACTATTTAGTGTCGCTAAATCTGTATCATTAGGGTTGATGCTAGTAATTGTTGCACCTCCTGTCATTTCAATTACACCTGAACCAGCACTTGTTATAGCTCTCACTCTCAAACCAGAGATAGTCATGATATCATTGTGATTAGGTGCATCAGCATCATAGAATATAATTACTTGATTGGTAGATACACTAATAGATACATTGCTTAAATCTTCTCCTCCTCCACTGGCTACACTCACTGTTCCAACACCTGGCTCAAACTCAAAATTTCCAACAATTTGCAATCTTAAGAAATTACCACTTGTAGTAGCTGTAAAATCATTATTATTTGATTCTTCAATAATAATGCTATTAAGGTTCTGATAATTACCTCCTACACATAAACCACTTAGATCGGGTGCTGTTAAAGAAACATTAAAAATTAAGAATTTGGTACTTACTAAAAAACCAACTATAAGGGTTATAAAAAGAGTAAATCTTGTATAATTATGTGTCATAGTTTTAAAATTTGAGACTTTTTAATATATTCCGTCTTTTGTAAAAAGGTAACCTTGTTATAAATTTTATTTAAAATAAAGCAAAATATTACAAATTAACAAGTATTTTTTTTTGACATTTTGAAGATTTTTTTGCTACTTTCGCAGGTCTCTTTTTATAAAAATAACTTTTCATGCCCAAAGATTATAGTAAGATATATGATGAAATGCAAGACGAGAACTTTGTCTTGTCATATAAAGGACAAGTAGGTTTTGTGCAAATCAACTCACTGTTGAAGATTATCGAAGACCGTTTAGAAACGGCAGAAACAAATCCGAAGACTCGAAAAAAAGTTTACAATATTGCTACGGAGTGTTTTCAGAATCTGAGCCATCACTTAGAAAAAAACAGTCAAAAAATAGGTGTAAAAGGTCTTGCTATTTTTGAAGCTTATGAAGAAAAATACATTATTGCAACTGGTAATTATGTATTCAAAGAAAGCGAAATGAAGATACGTGAAAAAATAGATTATATCAATTCTCTAGACAAAGAGCAATTAAGAGAGTATCATCGCAAAATGCTTGCAAATGAAAGCTTTTCTGATAAAGGTACAGCAGGTTTAGGCTTTATAGATATTGCCCGAAAAACTGATGGAAATATTCGTTACGAATTTCATCACCTTAATAATGAGCTTGCATTCTTTACCCTTAGAGTAGAAATTATACGAACAGAACTTAAAAATATTTAGTTTCATATGGAAACCTTCAGAGTAGACAAAACTTCTAATACCCCTTTTGTTCAATTAGATGCTGATACTGGCAGAATGGAAATAAAAGGACGTTCAGTACCCGAAAATCCTTTAGAATTTTATACGCCCATCAATGACTGGTTAGAACATTTTAAAGCTGAAGCTGCTGAAAGAGTTTTAACAATGGATGTAGAGCTAGAATATTTCAATACAAGCTCTTCAAAGTGCCTTTTGGATGTATTTAAGAAAATGGTTGCTATTCAGAAATCCGGAGCAGCAGTAGAAATAAACTGGTGGTGTGAAGAGTTTGATGATGATATGATAGAAGCAGGAAAAGACTATCAAGACCTTTTAGGTTTACCTTTTAACATCAAAATTGTAGAAGAGTAAAAAACAAAAAATCCCCTTAATTTAATTAAGGGGATTTTTGTTTAAAACAGCCTAGGAGAAATGATTACATCATCATTTTTATTTTTTCGAAACTGATAACGTACCATAATTTCGTGACTTCCAGATGTATTTCTTCGAATACCTGTTGTAGCAAAATCGTAAGCATAGCTCAATCTCAACTGATTAGTTGGATGAAACTCTAAAATTGCATTCAGTGATGATGCATTTCTATAAGAAAGTCCAAATCCAAAACGCTCCTGATACCATAAATTAGCGTTTATGTCATAAGAAACAGGAGCAGCCTCTACTCCCCTTAGAAGCACTGAAGGTTTTAATTTTAATGTTTCATTTAAGGTAAATACATATCCTGTTGTAATAAAGTAATGTCTGAACTGTTTAGCTTTGCCCAATTCACCCACAGGCATCCCTTGTATATTTTCTGTAAACTGATGATTGATTAGGCGAGGAATAGAAGCTCCTAAGTAAAATTTTTCGTTGTTAAACCATACTCCTAAACCAACATTAGGTAATATTCGACTAATATTCTCTCCAAATGTAGGGTCAGTACCTGTTACAGATACATTTGATGCATAGTTAATTTCTGAACCTTTAAATGCATATTGAGTTACTCCTGCTTGCAAACCAAACGCCAAACGCCCCTTTTCATCTGTTTTGATACGATAAGCATATTGACTCATGATATCAAAGGTTTGGGTTTTTCCCACTTTATCCATTACAACCATCAAGCCCATTCCTAATTTATTTTGCAAAAAAGGAGCATCTATGCTGAATGTTCCTGTAGTTGGTGAACCATTTATACCCAACCACTGTCTCCGAAATAATACAGAAGCATTAATTACCTCATTACTCCCAGCATAAGCAGGATTGAGGGCATTCATATTAAACATATATTGCGTAAACATAGGGTCTTGTTGAGCAAACAGATTTTGCATCCCCATGACCAAAAATCCTATTATCCAAAGCTTTTTCATAGCTGTTTGTTTAATTATCGTTTAATGATTACATAGTTACTGATGGGTTTTGAACCATCTCCTAAATCTATTACATAATAGTATGTCCCATCAGGCAAGTTTTCTCCTGTATGTAATCCCATATTTCCGATTCCTTTCCAATCATTTTTATAATCATCAGTTTGATATACCACATTCCCCCAACGATTGATGACTTTAAGACTCACTTTTTTACCAGAAACACCTTCTATTACAAAGCTATCATACATTCCATCACCATTTGGCGAAAAACCTTCAGGAATAAATAGTGTGTTAGAAGCATCTACCTGTATACATATTTTCGCTTTAGAACATGCATTTTTAGAATCGCATAGGGTGTATTCAAAACAATCTGTACCTATAAATCCTATTGCAGGAGTATAAACAAATGTTCCATTTGCTTCAATTACTATTTTTCCCTGATTTTCTGTTGTAAATGTCCCACTTGTATAAGTAAGAGGGTCATTCTCTGGGTCAGAATCGTTTGCTATCAAACTTCCTGATGCATTTTGGCTCTGAATAGTGTTTGCATTATCATCTAGAGCAATAGGAGCATCATTAATGGGGTTTACTGTAATACTTACTGTTGCTGTTGCAGAGCAGTTATTTTGTGGATCACAAACTTTGTAAGTAAAACTCACTACACCATTAAAATTTGCTTTAGGTATATAGGTTAGAGAACCATTTGTATTTAAAGCCACTACACCATTTGTTGTAGCCGTCCCTCCATCTGTAAGACTAAAAACAAGTTGATTTTTAGGGGTATCAGGGTCTGTATCGTTTGTTGATACATCTGCTGTTAGTGTTTTATCTTCATCTACACTAAAGTTATCAATACTAGCAACAGGATTCTGACTCGTAACCAAAATCGTTACTGTTGCCTGAACACATGCACCTGCCAAATCGCAAAGCTGATAAGTAAACAATACTGTACCACTAAAATTAGTGTTGGGAGTGTAGGTAAATGTTCCATCAGCATTTAACACAAGCGTTCCATTAGTCACTGCTGTTCCTCCGTTTAAAACTGTGTATGTGAGTTGTGCTGAAGGGTTATCTATATCACTATCATTATTTGTTACTGTATTATTTAAAACTGTATTAATAGCTGTTGTAAAACTATCATCTAGAGCAATAGGAGCATCATTGACTGGGCTTACTATAATATTTACTGTTGCTGTTGCACATAAACTAGGTGTACCGTTATCACAAACCTGATAAGTAAAACTCACCACACCATTAAAATTTGCATTAGGAGTATAGGTAAATGTTCCATCAGCATTTAATACCAATGTTCCATTAGTAATGGCTGTTCCTCCACTTTGGAGGGTAAATGTCAAAGTTTGAGTGGTTTCAGGGTCTCCGTCACTATCATTGAGGCTTATATTTCCATTCAGAACAGCATCTTCATTCACAGAAAAATTATCATCTAGAGCAATAGGAGCATCATTAACTGGATTTACTGTAATATTTACTGTTGCTGTTGCACATAAACTAGGTGTTCCATTATCACAAACCTGATAAGAAAAACTCACAGCACCATTAAAATTAGCATTGGGAGTGTAGGTAAATGTTCCATCAGTATTCAGTACAAGTGTTCCATTGGTAGTGGCTGTTCCTCCATTTTGGAGAGTGAAGGTCAAGGTTTGAGTTGTTTCAGGGTCTCCATCATTATCATTAGTACTTACATTTCCATTCAGAACAGCATCTTCATTCACAGAAAAGTTATCATCTTGAGCTATGGGAACATCATTAATGGGCAACACTGTGAATGTAATTGTAGCAGTTAAGCATTGGTTTGTAGGCAACCCATTATCACAAACAGTATAGGTATAAGAGTCTGTTCCGTTAAAATTACTTGCTGGAGTGTAGGTAAATGTTCCATCAGCATTCAAAACTATTGAGCCTCCTTGTACTGTTACAAATGTCCCTGCATTATAACTCAAAGTCAGGCTTTCTAAATCTGTATCATTGGTAGAAGCATTTCCAGAAACAGCATTGTCCTCGCTTGTTACAATGGCATCATTTTGTGGTGTAGGAGCAATATTACAACTTAAAATAAAGTTTGATGTAGTATTTGTATTACTAATACCTGCTTTTCCTAAAGTTGCTCCATTAGTAGGATATTCTGTGAGGGCTGTAGAAGTAGTCGTTCCATTTGTTCCTCCTGTAATATTTTTAGAAGAGGCATCAGTTGGTGTAAAAACAGCCACATAACCACCACCACCACCACCACCTGGTCCATGGGCTTGAGCTGCTGTTCCCAAATGATTTCCACCATTACCTCCTCTAGCATTAAGAGTTATACCAGAAACAGAAGTATTGGATTTAATAATGATTGTACCACCTCCTCCTGCTCCTCCTGGTGCATCAGTATGTGGGGTAACAGTATTTGCACCATTTTCTCCATTGGCATTGATACTTCCTGTTCCTGTAATCTGATTGGATACTATATAAACTATACCTCCACCATTACCTCCTCTACCTCCTGCATTATTATTTTGGTCGCCAGCACCACCACCACCACCAAAGAAAATTCGATTTTCAGCGTTAATATCCAAAGGGCGTCCTCCTAATCCTCCACGAGCTCTTCTCAAATCACCTGCCCAAGCTGCTCCTCCTGGTGCTAATGTTAAGGCATTTTGATTAGAAGTAGAGACTGTATGTCCACCTCTGCCACCACCAGATGAGTTTGTAAGAGCATTTCCATTGGCTATGTAATCGGGATCTAAAGTCCAAGCAGAGTTACCTGTACAAGCATTACACATCACTCCTGTACCTCTGAACCAGTCAGCGGGGACACCTGCATTGGCACCACCACCTCCTCCTGCATTGTTTCCGTTTCCACCACCACCACCATTGGCTGGAGCTCCTCTTCCAAATCGTCCGCCCAAAGCATTGTATTCTGTTTGAAAGCCTGCAATACTTTCTCCTTTTTCTCCACCAGCATTAGCATTTGTAGAAACAAAATTAGCTTGGTTATTTGCTGATGTATTTTCTAAAACACCACCTCTAAAACCAAGATTAGAAACATTGATAGAACCATCCAAAACTATATTCTGAGCATAGATAGCTACAATACCTCCTCGTGTACCATTCCATGCAGACGCTGTAACAGATGCTCCAGCACTAATTGTCAGTGTTTGATACTGAGGAACTCTTACAATTTGGGTTCGCCCTGCTACTCTATAACCTTGTGCCAAAGTACATGACAACTGTATTGTATTCCCAATCGTCCCTGTAACATAAGCATACTCATAATTACCTGCACCATTATAATTACTGATTGTACCATAAGTAAAATCATTGGTATTAGTAATCGTTGCTCCCTGCATTTGAATAATTAAAATCAAATCTCCACGTCCAATGGGTGTGGGATTGCTTAATTGAGTAACATCTGTAACAACAATCTGTGTTGCTCCTGCTGTTACATCAGTTTGTAATGTAGTATATTGGTTGACAATAGTATTGGTTGTAGCAATTGTTCTGTTTCCATCCTTTCCAAACTGAGCTGATGTATGAAATGATATAAAAAGGAAGAAAATATTTAGGAAATATTTAGAAAAAGTAGTGTTTATTTTCATAGCTCTTTGAATTCAAGTAATTAGTTCAATTCCAAAGGTAAAAAGATTTGACAAGTATGCCAAATCTTTTCTATATAAACACGTAAGAAAAATGAAGAAATCGTAATATTATTTTTTGATAGGTATTGCCAAAACAGGAACTTCAGCATGATTGATGGTATCTTCAGTAATACTTCCTAAGAACAAGTGAGCCAATCCTTTGCGTTGGTGTGTTGCCATTACTATTAAATCAGCTTGTTGCGATTTTGCAAAATCCAGAATAGCATTTTCTTCATCAAATACATTTTGTTCTCCCATGAAGATATCCACATTTTTCAAACCAGATTCTTTTACTAATTCATCTTTTCTAGCAATAATAGCTTCATTATCTGAAAGATGAGCAGGATTATTCAGGTATAACAATTGTATTTGTCCCTCAAAAACAGTTTGTAAGTCGGCTAGTTGCTTAAAAGCCGAAAGCTGGTCAGGACGAAGTGTTGTAGGAAATACTATTTTTTTAAATGTATCATAAACTTTATTAGGAACTGAAAGTACCGGGCAAGGTGCATTTCGTACAACTTTTTCAGTATTTGAGCCAATCAGCATTTCTTTTGTGCCTGTTGCTCCTTGTGTTCCCATTATAATTAAATCCACTTTTTCTCTTCTACTCACCTCTTCAACGGTATCTACAAGCAAACCACTTTCTACCAATGTAGAGACAGGTATATCAGCTAAATCCATATCAGAAGTGATTTTTTTCAAAGTTTTATCCAAACTTTCATTGACCATTTGTAGGTAACTTTGTTCTTTTTCTTTATCATAGTAGTAATATTCTGCAATAGGCAATGCTGCTACAGACATTTCATTGACATTCACCAAAAATATTTCGGCTTTTATTTTTTTTGCAATACTCACAGCCGTTTGGAGAGCTTTATCTGCAAAATCAGAAAAATCAGTAGGAACAAGAATCTTTTTCATAAACTTATCATTTAGTAGGTTCTTTTACCCAAAAAAAGATATTTTTGCACAACAAGCCTATGATTTTTATAAGTAGAAAAAACTGATTTTGAGCAGGTTTTATGGAAAACACAAACAAGCATACTCTTTTTGAACAATGGGTTAAAGAATATTCGGATGAGCTTTTTAGCTGGGCTTTTCATAAAACTTCTTTAAGAGAAGTGGCAGAAGACTTGGTTCAAGAAACTTTTTTGTCTGCTTTTAAGGCTTTTGAGAATTTCAGAGGTGATAGCAAACCTAAAACATGGCTTTTAAGCATTCTGAATAATAAAATTATTGATTATTACAGAAAAAAAGTAAATCAGTCTGATGTTTTGGAGAAAAAACTATCTCATATAGCTGAAAATTCCTTTGAGGATGAAGCTTGGCAACCCACAATACATGAATTTACTTGGCAAGATGATGACCATATTTTAGATAATCCTGAATTTTTAAAAATACTGGAAAGTTGTTTAAATTCTTTATCAGAAAAATGGAGAATTATCATTACAGCGAAATATTTATTAGAAAAAACAGCAGAAGAAATCTGTCAGGATTTGGCTATTAGTATGTCTAATTATTGGCAGATAACCCATAGAGCAAAATTGATACTCAGAGAATGCATCGAGAAAAAGTGGTAAGAATTTATTCTCTCTAAAATGAACGATTATGAAAGGATTAGCAGCTAAAATACTATTGACTTGCAAGAAAGCAACTGAACTTGTAGAAAAAAAACAGAATAAACGTATTTCTTTTGTAGAAAATATACAACTCAAATTACATATCTGGATTTGTAAAGCTTGTGCTATTTATGAAAAACAAAGCAAAATTATTCAAAGCTTTTTACATAAAATTTCGAGTAATCAGGCAACACAGAAACTTTCAGAAGAATCTAAAAAGAAAATTTTAGAAAATTTAAAAGATTGATGTCAGGAATGTATACAAGTAGTGTCTAATTGAATTAAATAAAACAATATTTGTATGAAACTTCAAGAAAATTCTACTGCTCCAGCTTTTGAAACACAGGACATTTATGGGCATTCTTTCAATTTATCTGATTATCAAGGAAAAAGAATATTATTATCTTTCTTTAGAAATGTAGCTTGTCCGTTTTGTAATTTGCGTGTACATCAACTCAAAAAACTAGCCCCTGAGCTTAAAGAAGAAGGCTTAGAAATGGTATTTGTTTTTGAAACACCCAAAAAGCATATTTTGATGAGTTCTCTTCATTCTACACTTCAGCCTATTAGCATTATTAGCGATTCGGAGAAGTTATTCTATAAACTTTATCATATTGAAACCTCTATGATTAAATTCATAGGTTCTATTTTTAAATCTGGTTTTCAGGCTCAAATGAAAATGGCAAAAGAGTTAGGACTTGATAAAATTGAAGATGAAAAGAAAAACTCAAGTATTATTCCAGCCGATTTTTTGATAGATGAGAAAGGTGTCATTCAGAAAGTACATTATGGAAATGCCGTAAATGACCACATGCCTATTGATACTATTCGTCAGTTTGCTTCTGATAGCCAAATTGTAGGTTAAATTAAAATACAATTGGGCTTAACTGCCCAATTGTATTTCTAAATTTCTATGTTTAATGGTAGAGGGAGCTACCCCGAAAGTATCATTGATTCGTATATGAGGCATATTGAGGAGAGCTACTTTGATAAGAGCCTGATGATGAATGCAATGCTCTAAGTTATACATCAATTCTCGGTAATAATTAGACTGAATTATTACCTCCTCACCTGCTAGTTCATAATGAACCACAATTTCTTTATTGGATTGGTTAATATCATTTTGTATCTCTTGTAATGCTGTTACTGCAACACTCAGATTATTTTCTATTTCCTTATTTCTCTTACGTTTATCATAATTAACAGTTCCTAAACTGTATTCATTGATCAGACACTGAAAAAGTTCTATGATATGGCGTGTATGTTGCCCTATGGTCGCATTGCTTAATGATATTTCAGGGCGTATATATTCTTGTGTATTTAACTGAGCAAGTACATCTATTAACTCTTGTACTGTATTTTTAATTGTTGTAATCATATCATGAACTTTTCCTAAATATACGAACTAAATTTATAAACGGTTTAGAGTATTTTAAATTTTATAAAAATAAAGTTTATTATAAGTCTTAATTGCCCAAATCTGCCAAGCCATAAACCCCACCAAATTGTTTACACCAAACAAGAGCATATCTGTATTGTGTTATAGACACATTGGATGGTAGATTCCATGTTTGCATGCCACTTCTTTGATTAAGAGTTGCTATTTCCAAAGCTCCTGTAGCATTATTACTATTACTCAAATAAATTCTAAGGTCTGGAGCTCCACCAGATACAGAAAAGTTACTACTAGTTTGTAATTTTAAAACGCCATTTTCTATTTTAAGTTTTGCAACACCTGTCCCGCCATTAGCAAAATTTCCACTTCTAATAACCTGTACCATAGACACATTGCTTTGAATACCTTCTACAGTTGCTTTAATATTGGCTGTGCCATATCCTGATCCTGTAATTTCTCCAGTAGCAGAAATATTTACTAAACTTGTATTATCACTTTCCCAAGTAATGGTTCTACCTGTAAGGACTTGTCCTAAATTATTTTTGACAACAGCCTGCAGGGTTGCGTTTTCATTTAGTTTTATTTCTTTGATAGTTTCAAGTGTTACAGTTGCCACCTGATTGTTATCAGCTACTACAGTGAGTAAGGCTGAGGCTTCTATGTTATTATAGGTTGCCTTGATGGTAGTTTGTCCACTCCCTTTTCCTGTAGCAATTCCTGTCTGGTTAATTGTAGCCACATCTGTTTTAGAGCTACTCCACACAATATTAGAAGGAGGATTAATTTTATTACCTAGTTTATCATAGAAGTTTACCAAAAACTTTGCTGTATCGTTGATGGCTATACTTTTATTTTTAACATTAAGTTCCAAACGCTCAGGAATTTCCACAGGAGCTACATCTTCGCTTTTTTTAGAACATCCTATTCCTACTAAAAGCATTAGGATAAATAAAGAAATTTTTTGCATAAAATTAAATAGTTTTTATTGTTTGAATGGAGCAAATTGAACACCTAGCATCAGCATAGCTGATTTTCTACGAAAACGATCATTAAATTCTGTAGTGTTGGGAATAGGTTGTACTTTATCAGATGTTGTGAGTTCTGTAAACAAAAACCCATAACCTACTTTTACAGCCCATTTAGGCTTTATCCAATATCTTAAATACCATTCAGAATTAAGTGAACCTAAATCACTATCACTAATCAGTAACAAATTAAAAGCTGTTGCTTTTGCACGTACATTTGCCTGATTATAAATGCCTTGACCTGTAAAAAAGCCCTGCTGACTTCCCGCAAAACTAAAACCAATGGCATCAATATTTACTCCCAATTCTAATTTGTCTTTTAAAATGGGAGGTGTATAAGCCAAGTAAATTCCTGCATTGAGAGCATTAATTTGAGCTGATTTTACATTGACAGTATCTAAATTTGCTTCAATAGTTTCAGAAAATAAAGCTGCAAAACTTTCTTTACCTGATGTATATTTGGCTGGAGCTGTGATATAATCTTGTTTTGAACCAAAATAGTTTGTCAAACGTAATCCATAGCCTACTTTAAAACGTTTTTTAGCTCCTATTCCATGATAATGTGACCACGAAAGAGCAGTAGAAAACTCTCCTGAACCAATATTGGTAGCAAAACCAAATAAATGCCCTTCTTTATAAGATTGGGCTTGTAGAACATAGGTAAATGCTATACACAAAAGCATTAAAGCTACTTTTTTCATATTTATCATAACTATTTATTATATTTTTAGATTAAAATAACTCATCATTTATTACTTTCAATTCTCATAGAGAAACTTCTATTTCTACATCTATAATCACCATATCGCCTAATATCATGCTGTTATCTCCAACTTTATAATCTCTGCGATTGATTGTAAAATTGCCTTTAAAAATCCCTACTCCATTGCTTTCTTTATAGGTAAAAGGTATTTTTACTTCTTTGGTTACATCTCTAATAGTCAAGTCGAAATACCCAATAAAATCTCCACTTTGAGAGTTAGCTATACGTTTTGATTTCATAGAAATCTTGGGATATTTTTCTGCATTGAAATAATCATCTTTACGCAAATGGTTGTCTCTGGATTTATTTCCTGTATTGATGGTTTCTGTTTTCACAGATGCTTCAATACTACTTCCTGAGAGAGCTGTTGGAGAAAAAACTACTTTTCCTTCAAAACCTTTGAGGTAGCCATCTACATAAAAACCTGCATTTTTAATTTTAAAAGTAACCGTAGAAGACTTGATTTTCAAGCTATTCTGTCCATACATCACTAATGTGAAAAAGTATAAAATCATCAAAAGAAAGGTGTATTTTTTCATATATTTATAAGATTAAATAAAATATTTATTTTTTGATGGCTAAGATTTTTTGTCCTGATTGTATAAAACTATCTACATCTTTAAATCCAACTATTTTATGAATGAGTTTGCTATCTTCATCTACAAAAAGTATAGTAGGATAAGCATCTACATCAAATTTTTTAGCAAGACTCAAACCAGGTTCTTTATCTATATTCAGAGCCATATTTAGAAAGTTATGATTATAGAATGCCTTTACCTTTGGATTGCTAAAAACATCTTTTTTCATTTTCCGACATACATTACACCAAGAAGAATAAAAATTTATCATAATTATGTTATGATTGTTTTTTGCTTTATCAAGAGCCTCACTGAATGTCCCTTTATGAAAGTTCATACCACTTTCATCAAGAATTTTAATGGCTTGCAAATCTTTATCCTGATCATATAAATTATAACCAAACCAAATAAGAGCTGCTGAAATAATAATCATTAAACTGTAGATAATTTTTTTATTTTTCATAGAACACAAAATACATTATTTAGATTAACTTAAATTATTTCCTGATGGAACATTGTTATTTAATTTCTAAATTTTTAAGTACAGCTAAAAGTAACTTACCAGATACTCTTTGTTTGAAATCAGGATTGATGTATTCAAATAGAATTGTACCTTTTTTATCTAACACCATCAGTGTGGGTACAGGCAAAACTTCTGTTACCTTTCCTTTGGTTTTGGTGGGTAAATACTCTTTGTATTTGGGAGGTAACTGAAATGCAATTCCTGTAGCTTTTAGTAAATCTCCTTTAGCATCTGAAAAGAGCTGATAATTGAGCTTTCCACTTTCTGATGTGCCTTGTAAATTCACATAATCATCAGGGCTGATGGCTATAATTTGATAGCCTAATTCCAAAATTTCTTTTTCTATTTTACCTATTTCAGCAAGGTGCATGTTGCAAAACGGACACCAGCCTCCTCTATAAAAAACAACGACTGATGGTTTTTCTGTAATAATTTTTGACAACTGAACATTTTCGCCTTTGGTTGTGGTAAGAGTAGCCTCTGGTATTTTTTCACCAATCAGAAGTGGAGAAACATTTTCGGCTTTGTCTGCTATTTGAGCAGTAGCAACACCCATAAAAAGTAACAGAGAAAATAAAGTAGAAACTATTTTTTTCATAAATATTGTTTTTTGAGAGTTTAGACGACTCTTTTTTCTTTCCTGACAAAAAACTTCTGATTTTTTTGAGAAAAATTTGATACATCCATACATATTGCTGTTTCCAATAAATATCAATACTTTTGTAGTATAAACCTTGAGCCAACTATGTTTCGCATAGCCCCCAACCATTTAGAAAATTTACAACAAACCCTTGCAGGCGAACTCTTTTTTGATGACACTATGCGTCGTTTGTATGCCACAGATGCCTCTGTATATAGACAGTTGCCTCTTGCTGTGGCTTATCCAAAAAATACAGATGATTTAAAAAAGCTTTTATCTTTTGCCAAAACACATCGAACTTCGTTAATTCCTCGTACAGCTGGTACTTCTTTGGCTGGGCAAGTTGTGGGAACGGGTATTGTGGTAGATGTGAGTAAACACTTTACAAGCATTTTAGAAGTCAATGAAAAAGAGCGTTGGGTTCGATTGCAACCAGCCGTAATTCGTAACGATTTGAATGCATTTTTAAAATCTTATAATCTGTTTTTTGGTCCTGAAACAGCTACCCAAACAAGAGCTATGGTAGGCGGAATGGTCGGTAACAACTCTTGTGGTTCAAATTCTATTGTGTATGGTAGCACAAGAGAGCATGTTTTGGAGGTAAAAGGCTTACTTGCTAATGGTGAAGAAGTTATTTTTAAAGCTGATGGATTGCATCAAGGAAACATTACAGAAAGATTATTAAATATTTTATCCAATACACATAATCAGGGGCTTATCAGAGAAAACTTTCCGAAAACCTCTATTCCACGCAGAAATACTGGCTATGCCTTGGATATTCTATTGGATACCAAGCTTTTTGATAAAAACAGCTCTCACGATTTCAATATCGCCAAACTTATTTGTGGTTCGGAAGGCACTCTGATGCTCATTACAGAACTTAAACTAAATTTGGTGGAAATGCCACCTACACATAAAACATTGGTTTGTGTACACACCAACAGTGTAGATGAGGCATTAAGGGCAAACCTAGTAGCTATTAAGTACAATCCTTCTGCATCAGAGCTGATTGACCACTATATTTTGGAATGTACCAAAACTAATATTCAACAACAACAAAATCGTTTTTTTGTACAGGGAGACCCTAAAGCTATTTTGGCTGTTGAGCTTTTTGGAAATAACTTAGAAGAAGTGCATCAAAAAGCCCAAGCCATGATTGCAGAAATGGAGAGAGAGCAATTAGGCTTCCATTTTCCGTTGGTAGAAGGTGAAGATATTCCCAAAGTATGGGCTTTACGCAATGCTGGGCTGGGTTTACTTTCTAATTTGGCTGGAGATGCCAAACCTGTTTGTTTTGTGGAAGATACAGCCGTAGATGTACAGGATTTACCTGAATACATCAGGGAATTCAATGAAATCCTGAAAAAATACGATAAATATTCGGTGCATTATGCCCATGCTGGTACAGGAGAGCTACATTTACGCCCTATTCTAAATCTGAAAGATGAAAAAGATAGAAAAATATTTAGGGCTATTGCTCAGGAAACAGCTGATTTAGTCAAGAAGTACAAAGGTTCACTTTCTGGTGAACATGGAGATGGGCGTGTACGAGGTGAATTTATCAAGAATATGGTAGGTGAAGAGTGTTATGAGCTTTTCAGAGAGGTAAAACGTATTTTTGATCCTGAAAACATCCTTAATCCACATAAAATTGTGGATACCTTACCTATGGATACCGATTTGCGTTATGAGTCGGGGCAGAAAACGAAAGATATTCCAACTATTTTTAGTTTTGAAAAAGAAAAAGGCATTTTGAGGCTGGCTGAAAAATGTAATGGTTCGGGAGACTGCCGAAAAACAGAGGTAACAGGTGGAACGATGTGTCCCAGTTACATGGCAACCCGAAACGAAAAAGATACCACCAGAGCCAGAGCCAATATTTTACGAGAAATTCTAACAAACTCTACCAAAGAAAATCCTTTTGATAGTGAGCAGATTAAGGAAGTGATGGATTTGTGTTTGAGTTGCAAGGGTTGTAAATCCGAATGCCCCTCAAATGTGGATATTGGAAAGATGAAAGCAGAATTTTTGCAGAATTATTATGATGCCAATGGTGTACCTTTCAGAACCAAACTGATTGCTAATTTTACGAAAAGTAGTCGTTTGGCTTCTAAATTTCCTAGTCTTTACAATTTTGTGGTAAAAAACAGTTTTACGGCTGGTATTTTTAAAAGTCTGACAGGTTTTGCTCCGAAACGTAGCCTGCCTACACTTCATAAACAGACTTTAAGGGCATGGTTTGATAAACAAGAGTTGAAAAAAGAAAAAAGAGAAAAGATTGTTGGGAAAGTAATTCTTTTTTGTGATGAATTTACCAATTATAACGATACAGAAGTAGGTATCAAGACCGTAGAACTTCTGCAGGCTTTGGGATATGAAGTACAAATGCCTGTATGTGAAGAAAGTGGCAGAACGTACCTTTCAAAAGGTCTTTTAAGAGAAGCCAAGAAACTGGCTCACAAAAACATTGAAATTTTTAAGAATTTAGTTTCAGAAAATGCTGTTTTAATAGGTATAGAACCTTCAGCAATACTTAGTTTTAGAGATGAATATTTGGATTTAGCAGATGAAAAACACAAAGCTGATGCAGAGAAGATTGCAAAGCATACTTATTTACTTGATGAGTTCTTGGCAAATGAAATAGACAAAGGAAACATCAGAGCAGAGCAGTTTACAGAAGAAAAAAAGATTTTAAAACTGCATGGACATTGTCATCAGAAAGCTCTTTCCAATTTAGTGTACACCAAAAAAGTGCTTTCATTGCCTAAAAACTACCAAATGCACCTGATTAGGAGTGGATGTTGTGGAATGGCGGGCAGTTTTGGCTACGAAAAAGAGCATTATGAGGTTTCGATGAAAGTGGGTGAACTGATTCTGTTCCCTGAGGTTCGTAAAGCCGACGAAAACACCATTGTGGTGGCAAGTGGGACAAGTTGCAGACACCAAATTAAAGACGGAACAGGCAAAACCAGTTACCACCTTGCCGAAGTAATGTGGCAAGCATTGAAAAAGTAAATTTATCTATGAGATTCTATTTATGTTATTTTGTAATACTAATTTTACAAGCTTGTTCAAATAAGCAAAATACTCATTTAGAAAATGAAGAGTATGAAATTATCAATTTAGTCCTCAATCATCACCATAATCTTGCTCCTGATTCTGTTGAGAGAAAATATGCGAAAAAGAGAGCAGAAGATAAGTATTTTGGAAGGAAGAGCTATACGAAAGAGTATAATGAAGATTTGAAAAAGATAGATAGTATGCAATTATGTTTATTTATAGATGACACTCTTCAAATAGTTGATATAAAAAATCATTTTATTAAAAGCCAAAAAGATTCTATTTATTATCCATTAGTAGTTAAATTAGCTGATTCTACTCAAAAGAAAAAAATAGATATAACTAAACTTAAATGTAAATATAATTATAGAATAGATTATAAAAGCAATGAAGAGAACTATGAAGAAGGCTTTATTCATGTAAGGAGTTTCTATTTTTCAAGAGTAGTATTCAATAAAAGCCGAGATAGAACATGTATCTATTTTATAACAAGAGGTGGTTCAGCATTGTTTTTCTTAAAAAAAATCAAAGGAAAATGGATAATTGAACTTGATAAGATTATACATATAACAGGGCTAGTAGAATAGTTATTTTGAAAATAGTCTTATGAAACCCAAAGAATGTGTACTGACCAGTTATGGACAAATACCCTCTTCGTTTCTCCCTGATGATATGGCAAAACAGCTAACTTATACAAGAGAAATTGGAGACCCTTATACCATTGAATATGAATGTAATATATGCAAAAAATGACTGGTTGTAACCATCGAGGACTTTCATGTACTTTACACCATTTTTCCTAAATTGCCTTGCGAAGAATAAACCTATACAGTTATGACAAAAATAGCAGACATCCGAAAAGAATATAAATTAGAAGAACTTGACATTAAAGACGTTCATCAGAACCCAATAGAACAGTTTAAAGCATGGTTTGATGAAGCCCTCAAAGCTCAAGTAATAGAACCCAATGCCATGTTTTTGGCTACGGTTTCTCCGTCTGGACAACCCACAGGCAGAATAGTGTTACTTAAAGGCATTGAAGAAGGTGGTTTTGTTTTTTATACCAATTACAACAGCCGAAAAGGTGGAGAAATTGCTCACAATCAGCTTGTAAGCCTTACATTTTTTTGGGCAGATTTGGAACGCCAAGTACGCATCGAGGGCAAAGCCCTGAAAGTTTCTGAGGAAACTAGTACAAATTATTTTATTTCTCGCCCTCGTGATAGCCAGATTGGGGCTTGGGCTTCTCCACAGAGCCAGCAGGTAGCAGGAAAAGAAACACTTGTACAGTTATTTGAGAAATATAAAGCTGAATTTGCAGAGAATCCCATAGCCAAACCTCCTCATTGGGGTGGTTATGTCGTTATTCCTCATTATTTAGAGTTTTGGCAAGGTAGACCCAGCCGTATGCATGATAGAATCTGTTATACTCTTGAAAATAACGATTGGAATATCAAAAGAATTGCACCATAAAAAAAGCCTCAATAAATTGGGGCTTTTGATTTTATTTTTTACGTTTATAGGTTTTCGTTCCCATAAATTCAAATACTAATTCATCTTGAGAAAGTTTGGTTATGCTACGAGGTTCTGCATTTTCAGGCTTCATTTCTTTAGTAGCATCAAAATACATAAGAAATCCATCTATAGCATCTGCATTGATAGCTTCAGTTTTACGAAGCTCCCATTTTCCTTTTGTAACTGCTCCCTGATAATTATCCTCAAATCCCTCTTTGGTAATTTTTAAAGTACCTTTTATTCCTTTCGATTCTTCACCAGCAAGATTTGTTTCTTTCACAAGTTCCCATTCACCCATAAGCAAATCAGCTGTGCCAGTTTTAGCTTCCGCCTCAGGCTTTTTTTCTTCTTCTTTAGAAACTTGTACAGTGTCTTTTTTCTCTTTTTCCTGTTCTGTGGCTTTTTTCTCACCACAACTTACCAACAATAAAATTGGTAAGGCATAAAACCAATTTGTTTTTACTAACATAAATTTTTCTTTTAGGTTTGAAAATTTAAGGCTATATACCTATTTTTTTGATTATTAGCTAATTTCTTAAAATTATTTAATCACACCACTAATCTGTAAGGAAGTATCAAAAAATACTATTTTAGCATTGGCATTTCTATCCAGATGGAGCATGGCATCATTTAAAATCTGATAAAATCGTTGTATATTATGCTCTCCTATGGTTTTAGAAAACCCTTGTACAAACTGCATGGAATGGTTATCAAGTCTCACGAGGCTTTCTCCCCCATATTTCCAGACAAGAGCCTCTCTGCACATATTAAGTCCGTATTGAAGTAAATTTCGTTGTCCTTCCTTACTCATTTTGCCAAATTCTTCTGTATTGCTATAAATTCCTTTGTAATCTCTCTGATAGCACAAACGCATCCAGTCTCTGAATAAAGTATGGTTATCATCTTCTACTTCTTGCATCAGTGTTAAGGCTTTATGCATATTGCCTTCTGCCAAATGAGCAATCTGCTTGGCTTTAGGACTATCTATTTGGTATTTCTGTTCTAAAAAAGAACTCACTTCCTCATCATGGAATGGGCGTACTCGTATCCTTTGCAAGCGAGAAAGAATGGTAATGAGCATTTTTTCAGGTTTTTCGCTTACCAAAAAGAAGAGTGTTTGGGCAGGAGGCTCTTCCAAAGCTTTGAGCAAAGCATTGGCAGAAGTGATGTTAAAATACTCAGGAAGCCATATTAAAAGAATTTTATTCTCTGATTCAAAAGGCATGAGTGAAAGTGTAGAAACTATTTTTCTGCTTTCTTCTGCACTAATACTGGGGGTTTTACTTTCTGCACCAATCAGAGCAAGCCAGTCTGTAATGGTATTATAAGGCTGATTCAGAGCAAAATCACGCCATTCTTTCAAAAAATCCTGACTGAGAGGTTTACTAATTTTGGTTGTACTACTAGCAGGCATCACAAAATGTAAATCGGGATGTACCAGTTTATCCATTTTGCTACAAGAAGCACACGTTCCACACGAATCGTATTCGCCTTTGTTTTCGCAGTGAATATACCTTGCAAAAGCCAAAGCAAGTGCCAAATTAGCTGAGCCTTCTTCTCCTGCAAATAACTGTGCATGAGCCACATGATTATGCTCTACTGCATGAATAAGTGTTCTTTTGACTTCCTCTAATCCAAAAATATCTCTGAAATACATTTTTACAGCCTTAAATTCCTAAGTTTGCACCAATTTACAGGTTTTCTTGTTGAATTAAAAATTGAATTTACAAGTATGTTATATAATTTAGAAGGAGTTGATCAGCTCCAACAATCTTTTGAAAATGTATTGGTTTATCCTTCAAATGATGACTTTTGGGAAGTTTTTTTAAGTGTTTTACAGCAGGTTTCAGAAAAAAATAAGCAAGCCATAGATTATTGGGCAAAATTGTACGTTTATCAATTACAAACATTCCAAAGTACCTTCAATACTCAAATGCCTATTCATAGTCAGGTTTGTGAGTTATTACAACAACACTTTCGAGATGCTTGGATGGGAATATTTATAAGAGAATATGTCTGGCAATTTTTGATGCTTCAAGAAACTTATCTATTCATTTCCAAACCATTATAATACTTTTATTGTTATCAGTCTATATATCAGCTATTTTTATAAAACTATGATTCCTCGTTTTCTCACTATTATTTTCTCTCTTTTACTCATTGATTACCTTGCTTTCAGAGCTTTAAAAATTGTAATGCAAGGTTCTACACCTTTCAGAAGGAAAATTTGGTTTTCTGTTTATTGGGGAATTAGTGCTTTTTGTTTGGTAAGTCTTGCTCTTTATTTTGTGGGTATATTTAGAGAAATGAGTACATTCAGACTTTTTGTACAAGGTTTTGTTTCTGTGATATACTTCTCAAAAATCTTTGTAATGATTTTTGTATTGTTAGAAGATATTATTTTTTATAGTAGAAAGGCTTTTGCTTTTATTAAGCAGTTATTTATTAAAAAACCTATTTTAGCTCCCCAAGAAACTGCTAATCAGGAGCTTGTATTATCAGAAACAGAAGCAAATAAAATTACTCGTTCTCAGTTTTTACATAAAACAGCTCTTTTGGCTGGAGCATTGCCCTTTACAGCCATGAGTTGGGGCATTATTTCAGGGGCTCATGATTATCAGGTTCGTAAAAAGAGAATCTATTTGCCCAATTTACCCAAAGAATTTGAAGGTTTTAGTATTGCACAACTTTCTGATATTCACTCTGGTAGCTTTTATAACAAAGTAGCCGTACAAGGCGGAGTAGAAATGTTGCTTGCTGAACGCCCCAATGCTATTTTATTTACAGGCGATTTGGTAAATAATCATCCTGACGAAGTAAAAGATTATATTTCTGTTTTCAGCAAACTTAAATCTGATTTTGGTGTGTTCTCTGTCATGGGTAACCACGACTACAGCGACTACATCATGGGGATTAGTCAGCAGGAACGCATAAGACTTCGTAAAAAACTACATGAAGCTCATAAAGCCATGAATTGGGATTTACTTTTAGATGAAAACCGATTTATTGAACAAAAAGGTGAAAAGCTTGCGATTATTGGTGTACAAAATTGGGGAACAGGTGGCTTTCCTAAGTATGGAAATTTACAAAAAGCCTATCAGAACACTCAAGAAGCCTCTACAAAAATATTACTCTCGCATGACCCCAGCCATTGGGACGCTCAGATTCGTCCTGAGTTCAAGGATATTAATTTAACACTTGCAGGGCATACACATGGTATGCAGTTTGGTATTGAATATGGAGATTTTCGTTGGAGTCCTGTGCAGTACAGATATAAACAATGGGCTGATTTGTACAAAGAACAAAACCAATATTTGTATGTAAACAGAGGCTTTGGCTATATCGGCTATTTAGGCAGAGTTGGTATTTTACCTGAAATCACAATTTTAACTCTGACTTCCAAACAAGCTTAAAGTCAAATAATCTGTGGTCTTTACCATTTTTTTGTTGTAAGCTGTTTTAATTTAGTTTTTAGGTAATGAGAAACTCTCGATTCGTAAAATTCGCTTATGAGATAAGACAAGAACAGCATTAAAACAACTGTTAAAATCACGAGTACATATTTGTTGAGTTCGCCTCCCCATTTATTAAAAATGATATACCCTATATTTTGATGGATTAGATATAAGGGATAAGTCAGAAGTCCTAGTTTTATTAATTTGGGAGAGTTAATTGCTTTTAGCTTCCCACATGCAATTAAAAGCATAAGAGAGTAAAATGTGATAATATAGCCACTAACTATGAAAGGCGAAAAGTTATAGAGTGATTCTAAACCTTTTATTCTTGCAATAGCTTGAAATATAGAAACAGACAAGGCAATACACAACAAAGCAAAGTATTTTATACTTAATTTTTGGGTATAGATTTGATAAAAAATCATGCCTGCAACAAAATATGAACTCCAGCCCAAGACCAAGAAGTAATTTGCCACTTTAAAGATGAATAATTTATCCAGAAAAATATATCCTATTGATAGTAACAGCCATATATAAATCAAATAGTCTAATTTTATTTCTTTGAATCTATTTAAAATAAGGTAAGTACCTATTACAAAAATATAAAACTTCATTTCTACAAAAAGAGTCCAATAAACTCCATCTATATTCTGAACGCCAAAGTAATTGTGAAACATGGAAAGATTCAGTACAGCCTGTTTGAAATCAGCTGAAAATCTGGGTGTTCCAAATAAAGTTATAACCAAAAATGTCAATAAGACGCCCAACCAATACGATGGATATAACCTTGAGATTCTTGAAATGCAGAAATCTGTTAAACTTCTGTTTTTTATTGAAAGTGTTATTACGAAACCACTAATTATAAAAAACATATCCACTCCTAAATATCCATATTTAAAATAGCTTCCAACTTCTTCAAAACGCAAATCAGACAGATTATCAGCCATATATCCTCTGAAAAAATAATGATATAGAACAACAGAAAGAGCTGCTAAAAATCGCAATAAATCAATTTGATAAACTCTGTCTTTGGATTCTGATTTCATTATTTTTTGTTGTAGTGTAAGGGTTTGCAAAATAGTGTACAATTTGGTATAAAACATGGATATTTCCATCAGATTCTGTGAAGTATCCATATAAACAAACAATAGACTGATTTGTACAAAAAACAAAACATTCCTATTTTCACATTACCTTCCAAACCTATATTATTTATGGATATTGAAATTTTAGAAAATGCAATTAAAGAGGTTTTTAAGAAAAAGAAGAAAAACTTATTTACATTTTTAACAGGTGCTGGTATTTCTGCTGATAGTGGAATACCTACTTATCGTGGTGTAGATGGTATTTGGGTGAAAGGTTCTACATTTCATAGACCTGAAGAGTTTGGTACATATTCTTATTTTTTAAGAGAGCCAGAAGAAGTTTGGCAATACAATCTTTTTAGGAAAAAAATGTTTGAGAATGCTCTTCCAAATAATAATCATTTCGGTATTGTTGAAATTGAAGGTTTATTAGAAGATCAATTTCAATTAATTACACAAAATATAGATGGCTTACATTTAAGAGCTGGTAGCAAAAGAGTTTTTGAAATTCATGGAAATACAAGAGAGGTAAAATGTTCTAAAGTTTGTAACAGTATTTTACCTTTTCCTAAAAATGTGAAATCAAAAGAGTTGAAAGAAGATTTAAGTGAAGAAGAGATACAAGGGTTAAAGTGTCCTACTTGTGGAAACTGGCTCAGACCAAATATTTTATGGTTTGATGAGTATTATGATGAGAAAACTCACAAAAAAGCAAGTTCACTGAAAGTTGCTAAAAATACAGGTATTCTTTTTATTATTGGGACTTCTGGGGCAACTACTTTACCCTTACGAATTGCTCATACAGCTCTTCAATATGGAGCTTATATAGTGGATTTAAATATTGAAGATAATTACTTTACAAAATTACTAGAAAATAAGAAACGAGCTATTATCATTAGAAATGAAATTAAAACTGCTCTACCAATTATCAAAGACCTTATAGAAAAGAATATCCCAAAGAATTGATACTTTGGGATGTTTTTTCTAATATTCTAACACAACACATTCGGTACGTCTGTTGAGTTGTCTACCTTCATCTGTTTCGTTAGTAGCAACGGGTTTGCTTTCTCCATATCCTTTGGCTACCAATCTTTTAGGGTCAATTCCACGTTCTACCAAATACCTTACTACCGATTGAGACCTACGGTCAGAGAGTCCCATATTTTTCTGGTCTGTACCAATAGCATCTGTGTGTCCTGCTATTTCCACTTTTAGTTTCGGATATTTTTGTAAAAATGCTACCAAACGTTCTAATTCGGGTTTAGATTCCAAACGCAGAAAATCTTTGTCAAAATCGTAAAATACTGTCAGATTAATTTTTTCGCCTTTTGCTAGTTTAAGAAGAGCAATATCTACAATAATTTCTTGGTCTTTTTCGGGTTGAGGGGGTACGTTAAAACTTTCAGAATGAAACAGATACCCTTCTTTGTTCACATTAATCAGATAGCTTTTACCTGTGGGCAGTTTTTCTGTTTCGTATTTTCCAACAGGTTCTTTAGAAATTAACTCTTGTTCTGTGATATTTTCCTTAAGGCTAATCAGTACAATATCAGCTACTAACTTTTCTTGCGTTTTAGCATCTGTAATAGTACCTTTTACAATGGTTTTGTATTTGGGCTTCTGAGGTTCATCAGGTTTGGTGGTTGTTATGGTAGTTGTTGTCACAACAGGTGTATTAGGGTCTTTGAGATACACCACATACAAATCTTTTTCTCCAAAACCACCTGCTCTGGCAGACGATAAATAGCCTCTTTCTTCATTTTTAGAAACTACATAATAAATATCATCATCAGCAGTATTGATAGGATAACCTAAATTTTCAGGTTTGCCCCATTGGTTATTTTCCAGCTTTGTAACAAAAATATCATATCCTCCCATTGAGGTATGCCCTTGTGAGCTGAAATATAAAGTTGTTTCGTTATGAATAAAGGGACTGTCTTCATCGTAGGGGGTATTGATGGTAGGTCCAAGATTGACAGGCTCTTCCCACTCTCCTTTTTCATTTTTGGTACTTTTATAAATATCCAGCCCACCTAAACCTCCAGCTCTATCACTAGAAAAATAAATAGTCTTTCCATCGTGAGTAATAGAAATAGAAGGTTCTCTGTATTTAGAGTTTACTCTATTTCCCATGTCTTTAGGGTCTGTCCAGCCTTCTGTTTTCTTTTCTGAATAGTAAATATCTCCTAGTTTTTCTTTTCCTCCCCCTGTTTTATATACAAATAATGTTTTTCCATCAGGAGAAAGGGCTATACACGCATCATGGGAGTTAGAATTGATAGGTCTTGGCATACTTTTTGGCTCAGACCATTTCTCATCTTTTTTTTCACAATAATAAATATCCTCAAAGTATTCTTGGTCACCAGGGTCTTTTCCTCCTCCTGTTGTATTAGGTCTGCGAGCTGTAAAAATCAGCATATTTTCATCATCAGAAATAGCTGGAACGTATTCTGCATGGGCAGAGTTCACTACATCCCCTAAATTTTCAATGGTAATTCGTTTCGGATTTTTGATATAATTTCTTCCAAAATTACATTCTTCTAAATGTTTGGGGACGTCTTTAAACCATTCACATTCTTTTGTAACCATTTTGTAGAATTGCTCTGCTTTATCCCATTGATGTTGAATATGATAGCCCTGAGCCAGATAATATGTCAGATTTTTATCAAATTGTGGATTTTTAGCATATACATATTCCAGATAAGGCAAAGCTTTACCTCTTTGTGAGGTGTTTAAGTGACAGACACCCAATTTATAATGAGCATCTAAAGCGTTTTTGCCATCAGGTTCTGCCTGTAAATAAGCCTCATACAATGGGATTGCAAGATTATATTCATCGTACTGAAAATGGACTTCTGCTTCTTTGAATTGACGTTTTTGAGCAAAAGTGACATGAAATAAGATAAGTGCCAGAGATAAAAGCCATGTTTTTTTCATATTCCAATTTGGTTAATCAGCCGAAAAATAGATATTTTTGCTTAGAAAAGCAAGATAACAAACCTCTTACGATAAGCCTATGCTAGACAGAACGCAAGCTCCTGAATTTCATAAAATAAAGGAAATCAATATTATCCGAACTAACAAAGCTACTCTTTCCAATCAGAATACCATTTATACACTGCCTTTGGGGGAGCAAGAACTTGTACGCATAGAATGGCTTTTAGAAGCAGGAAATTTCTATAATAAACTCAACGGACAGGCATTTTTCACCCTAAAAATGCTTCAAGAAGGTACAAGAACCCGAAACTCTAATCAGATTAGTGCTGATATAGACCAATATGGAGCTTTTTTAGAGGTAAACAACCATTTCGACCAAGCAGAAATTATTCTCTATTGCCCGACTCGTTATGTTTCGGAGGTAGTACCCATTATTGCAGAAATACTTTTTGAACCAACTTTTCCTGAATCGGAACTTGAAATCTTAAAAAGAAGGCAGTCACAGGAACTACAAATCAATTTCCAGAAAACAACTTATCTGGCTGGTAGAGCCTTCAGAAAGGCTCTCTTTGGAAATCAACACCCTTATGGAAAAAGCCTTGAAATTGAAGAAATTGAGCAAATCAATACAGATATTTTAAAAGAGTTTTATACCAGTTATATTCAGAATACATCACTGGAAATTTTGGTTTCTGGATATTTTGATGATTCGGTTTTAAAAGTTTTAGATACTTATTTTGGAAAATATGCTCCCAAAACAACCAAAAAACCTTCTTTTGAAATCACAACCCCTGCCCATTCAGGAACTATTTTTGTCGAAAAAACAGGCAGTTTGCAAAATACCATCAGGGTAGGCAAACATATTATTAACAAACACCATCCTGACTATTTCAAACTGGCTCTAACCAATACAATTTTGGGTGGTTATTTTGGCTCAAGACTCATGCAAAATATCAGAGAAGAGAAAGGTTATACCTATGGTATATTCAGTAGCCTTCAAAACCTCAGAAATGCTTCTTTCGTAGGAATTGGAACGGATGTAAAGGCAGAGTTTAGCCAAAATACACTTTCAGAAATCTATAAAGAAATAGAAATTTTACAAAACGAGAAAGTAAGCCATGAAGAGCTTGAAAGAGTTAAAAATTATATGACAGGTTCATTTGCTTCTGGTATTACAACAGCTTTTTCACAGATGGATTTATTCAAAGAGATTCATTTGCATCAGATTGGCTATGGCTTTTATGAAAAATATTTAGAGACTATTGAAGCTATCACACCTGAACATGTTTTAGAAATGGTTCAGACACATTATCAGAAACAAGATTTAATAGAAATTGTAGCAGGTAGCAACTAATTTTACCTATAAAATTTTTCACCGAGAAAAACCTAGTGTTCGTCAAGTTATTTTTATATTTCAAATAATTTGTTTGCACAAGTTATTTGAATTTTATTTATATTTATAGATGTTGATTTAACTAATCAATAAGTTTAAAACCAAAATTAACCTAAGAATTATGGAAAAATCTGCTCAACATGAGATATTGTTCGATGACCAATATCTCCAATTGTACTTTGATCCTTCAATTAAATGTATTGTCAAAGTATGGAAATCTCCTGTTCCTGAAGCCCAATTCAGAGAATTGATTGTAAAACTGCTCATGCAAATCATACAAACACGTATGAAACACCAGAATATAGTTGTAAATTTAATTGCAGATTGTAGAAATTTGGGTAGTGATACCTTTACCCAAGAAGTAATCGATTGGCTCAATCAGGAAGTACACAGATTATATGCCATGAATAAAATTAAAAGAAAGGCTTTTATAGCTTCTAATGATGTAATGGCGAATATGAGTATTGTAAACTACATCAGTACAAGCAATGCCAATGCAGGATTTGAAATGAACATTTTTAACAGTATGGATGATGCCCAAGCTTGGGTAACCAAAGAATAAACAAAAAGGGCTTTTAAGCCCTTTTTTATTTTTCAATTAATATGATAGTAAAATAAAGAGATACTCATTTATGATTTTTTTAAATGATATTAAAACTAAAGAAAACCTTTGGACAATGCTCAACAGCAATGATGAGCAAAATATAGCATTAGCCACACAAATTCTCTGGAATATTGAAATTCCAGAAGAGTGGATAGCTTTTTTATTTAGCAAAAAAGACAGTACAGCCATTCAGGAGTTGTTAAATTTCAAATTTCCAAAAGAAAAATTTGAATTGGCTTATCAGTGGTTTGGTCTATGTTTAAAAAATCAACAAGCAAAAAACCTTTATTTATTATACTCCATCACAAAATTGCACAAAGGTTTTTCATGGAAATATTTGTTACCATTATACATCATTCCTGCAGATTATCCTTATTTTATCGGAGGAGCAGCTGCAGATATAAATATTGATTTAAACAGCTTGCTATTTAATTATAAATACACACCAAAAAAAGAAATTATTGCTCTCACAATTAATAAGAATAAAGTTTTAGATTTTACTTATAACAACATAGATGCTATTCCTTATGATATTATTTTCTTTCCAGAATTAGAAGGTATTTCAACCCAAAACCCTATTTACCATTTACCAACATCTATTTTAAAATTGAGTAAATTAAGATTCTTAAATTTAGGAAATGTTGATTATAAAGATTTAAAAGTAGCTGGATTACCTTTTTTGGAGACTCTATTAAAATATAATCCTACATCATTTGTTCAATTAAGTATTTACAAGATATTACATTATAGTCCATACCCTTATGAATCACTATCAACAGATAAAATAGACTATCTTTTAAAAATAACACATCAATTTGAAGTAGATAAAAATTTGGGGTATTTCTTAGAAGCCTTAAAGCTTTTCTTTGAAAAAGACTACAAAAAATCTTATATGCAATTCAAGCATTTATATGAGAATCTTCATTTTGATAGAAATCCTATAGGATCCTGTTTGTACAATTTTATAAGCATATTTAAATTAAGATTCGAGTTTCTAGAATTTTTCTCTGATTTTTTTGGGAAAAGCTATGCTTATGGTATTAACTCTTATTTTGATATAACTTTCAATATGATTATTAATATTTTGGAGAGAAATGGATACTCAGTAGGATACAGTATATGCAGAAAGTGTAAAAATATTTTAATAGATGACTATCACAAGCAGATATTTATGTTTTTAGAAATAGTTTTTGCTATTAGACAACAAGAAAATGATGATGTTTATAATCATTTTCTTGAGAGGTGTGAACACTATAATTTTGGAGGATGGATTTCTTTTCATAAAGAATTCATTTCTTACAACGAACTCTTAAACTACTTTAAAGATCATTTGACATTGCTGAATCGACGTAAAGACGAATCATTTACTAAATTATTAGCAGAGTTCCAACATTATGCTTTAGCTATTGATAATCAATAGACGTCTTTATTTAAAATATTAAGCACTGCAATCACAATCATCTATGTAAATTAAGAACCATTTTTTCCCTAACTGAACAAAATAGAGCGTCTTTTTTATCCATTTTTCTGTTTGGATATAAACAACTTTTTTATTTAGTTTCTTGAGTTTAGCAGATGTCGGAATGGGCTTAGATTTTTCCATATCCCAATCTAGAGGGAAGTCTTCCACTTTTTTATAGTATATTCCATCAGGAGATGAAGCTTCTTCACAAAATCCATCTTTGGGATTTTGTTCTCGGTAAAATTTTAGTTTTGTTGTTTGTGGCTGAATTTCACCAAAATGGTTATCATAAAAGGCATAAGCAAAATTGCCTGACTTATATAAATTACAAGAAACACCTCTATTCCAAAATCTTCCAAATCCAAGTTTTTTATGAGTGAAACTCATCACTATTGGAGATGACACATACACTAAACTATCAAATTTTTTCTCAGAGTAAGTTTTAGAAAGAAATTTTCGTAAGAAAATTTCAAAATGATGAGGGTTGAGTTTTTTTTGAGACTGAGCAAAAACGAAGTTCAAGAAAACTCCAAAAATACACATCCATATTGTTAAAATTATTTTTTTCATTTTGAGCTTGTTCAGATCTTCTACAAAGATAAGATCAATTATAAACAAATTCAATTAAACAAAAAAGGGTAGCAATTGCTACCCTTTCTGACCTCTTTAATCTTAGCTGTTGATAGAAGGAGGTAATAATTTATACACGACAGGCGTCACAATACGAGATAATATAGTTGAACTTACAAGCCCACCTATTAAAACCAAAGCAAGTGGTGAAATTAAGGGATTCGAATTAACTGCAAGTGGCAAAAGTCCCCCAATCGCTGTAAGCGAAGTAAGCACCACAGGCAAAAACCTGATTTCTCCTGCTTTTTCAATGGCTTCATTCAATTCTAAACCTTCTTGGCGTAACTGATTTGTGAAATCTACCAGTAAAATAGAGTTTTTTACTTCTACACCAGCCAGCCCAATAAAACCAATAATTGCTACAAAGGAAAGAGGCTCACCAGCTAAAAACAAAGCAGAAACACCACCCACAATACCCAAAGGTATCACAGAAAGAACAATGAGTGTTCCTTTGAATGTTTTAAATTGTAAAATCAGCACTGCAATAAATAAGAAAACAGTTATCAGAATTACAGACATAAATCCGCCTCCAAAAGCGTCTCCTTCACTTTCTGCTTCTCCTGCTAATTTATAATAGTAGCCTTTTGGAAGTTTCAGAGAGTCTAGTTTAGGTATAATTTCTTTAAGTACCTGATTGGCAAGTACATTTTTCTGTGTGTAGGCTGTTACCTTAGCAAACCTGTTTTTATTGAAGTGATTGATACTCGTCGGTGAAGTTTCAAAAGTAATTTCAGCCATCTGATTGAGTTTTATAGGTGTTCCTAATGTGTTATTAACAAACAGGTTGTTAAATACATCCAATGTAACTACTTTTTCTCTTGGAGCATTGACAACTACCTTATAATCATCTCCTTGTTCATCAGAATAACTACCCACTTCTACCCCAGCTACTGCCAGTCTGATAGTTCTGTCTATATCGGCAGTCATTACGCCCAATGTTCTGGCTTTTTCTTTATTAATTTTTACTTTAATATCTGTTTTGAGAACATTCAGCTCATTATTGACATAAATCGTACCTTTGTTACCTCTAATAATACTTTCTACTTGAAATGAAAGTTTTCTCAAGGTATCCAAATTATCACCAAACATTCTGATGGAAATAGGTGCTTCGATAGGAGGACCTTGTTCAAAATCTTTGATTTCTACTTTGGCATAAGGGAATTCCACAAACTGTTGTCTTAAACCCTCTATAATACGCTTTTTATCTGTAGGATTTGTACTGTTATCCAATTGCACAAATAATTGAGCAAAATCTGTTTTTTCTTCTTGCTGTACTACATTATAATAGATTTGTGGGTTTCCTTTACCTATATTAGCTGTAAAGAATTTTATTTCAGGGTTTTTCTTTAAAATATCTTCTACCAAGCCTGTAATTCTGTTATTTTCCTGTAAGTTGGTTTGTAGAGGCATTTTCACATTTACCAAAAAGATAGGCTTCTCTGATGTAGGAAATAATCTAAAACCAATCACAGGGAACAGCATTAGTGAACCTACAAATAAAACCAAAGCAACCAAAAGTGTAATTACAGGGCGTTTCAACGCTCTACCCATTAACTTAGAATATGTTACACTAATTCCTTTTTTCAAAAATCTCAAGAAAATATTTCCTTCTGGATTATGATGGTTTTTAAGCAGAGAGCTACCTAAAAAAGGCACAACTGTCAATGATACAATCATAGATGCAAATACACTAGTAATAACAGCCATTGGCAAACCTCTGATAAACTCCCCTGGTCCACCAGGTAAAAAAATGAGTGGTAAAAAGGCAATAATCAGGGTGGCTGTACACCCTAACACAGCCAGTCCAATTTGTTTGGTTGCTTCTATGGCTGCTTCTTTCTTAGAATGTCCTTCTCTAAGCCATCTTTCAATATTTTCAACTACCACAATGCTATCATCCACAAGTAAGCCCAAAGCCACTACTAAACCCACAATACTTAACTGATTGAGTGAGAAGCCCAAAGCATTGAGTCCAACAAGCCCCAAAGCAAGCGATAAAGGAATGGATATCATCACAATAATCGAAGCTCTTGTACCTAGAGGAAGTAATGTAATGAGTACAAGCAAGATAGCCAGTCCGAAGTCAAAACTTAATCCACCCAAACGTTTTGAGACATTCTCTGCTTGGTCAAAATTCTTGACCATTTGAATATTTTTAGGAAGACTTTTTTCAAAATCGGCTAATACAGGACTGAATGCTTCTTTGGTTTTCGAAATATTAGCTCCTTGTTTTTGAGCTGCATTCAGTAAAATACATCTGTACCCGTTGATGCGTGTAATGTGTTTTTCTGTTTCGTATTTATAGCCAATAGTCGCTACATCTTTCAGATACACAATTTTTCCACCTGCATTGTAAACAACTGTAGAAGCAATATCCTCTAAATCTTTAAATTTTCCACTGGTTTTCACATTGAAGGTTTTAGTACCCATATTCACATTCCCCCCAGGGATATTAGCATCTTCACTTTGTAAACTGCCCACCACTGCATTCAAAGGGATACGCAATTGTGCCAGTTTATCGAGTTGCACATCTACTCTTATCACTTCTTCAGGAGCTCCTGAGTATTCGATATCTTTTAAATCAGTTATTTTCTCAAGTTTTTCTTTTAAAATATCGGCTTGTTCTTTGAGTGTTTTGTAGGATGCATTTTCTGAAACAAGTGCTACCTGCAAAATATTCACATCCGAAGGGTCAACTCTTCTGATTTCAAGGCTGTACAAATCTTTGGGCAAACTACTTCTCAGTCCGTTCACTTCTCTGATTACCTCCTGATATTTATTATCTACATTCACACCATATTTAAACTCCACACGCATAATGGCTAAGCCATTTTCAATGGTTGTCAGGACTTTATCTATGTTCTCCAATTCGTAGATTTTCTTTTCAATAGGTTTTACCACAAGCTCTTCCATATCTTTGGGGCTTGTACCAGGATAAATGGCAATAATTGGAAATTGAGGAGGGTTAATTTCAGGGTCTTCAGAACGAGGCATTGTCAGCAACGTAACTACTCCCAATACAGCTACCATCACAAACATAATGAGGGTAAACTGATAATTTTTTACGGAATATTCTGTGATTTTCATGGAAGTAATTATTTGACGATTTTGATAGTAGATTTTTCGTTTAAGAATGCACTATTCGATACCACCACTTGCCCCACGCCTTCCAAACCTTTTTCTACATAAACCTGATTTTTATCGAAAGAAGCTATCTGAACAGGTATTTTTTTGACTTGTGTATTGGATACAGGAGCAAAAACATAGCCCTTATTCCCTTCTGCTTCAATTAAAGCATCATAAGGGATAGCCACCTGATTGGTTTTAACTATAGGAACAATCATTGCTTTTCCAAACATTCCAACAGCTAATTTTTCAGTGTCTAATTGCAATTTTAATTCTATCTGAAAAGAGCCACTAGTTTGGTCTGCTGCCTGCGATTTACGAAATACCGTAGCCTGAAATATTTTGTCAGGAAAAGCATCTAGCGTTACTTGTGCCTGCTGATTTTCCTGAATATTTGCCCATTGTTTATCTGTTACACCCACTTTAAGTACCCAGTCTTTATTTCCATTATTTTCGTTGATTACAAAAATAGGCGTTCCTGCTCCTACCACTTCACCTGTATGAGCCATTTGTTTGGTTACAAACCCATCTGCTAAGGCATAAATAGCTGCATAATTTTGGTTAAAAGAGACTACATCTATGTTCTTTTTAGCAATGTCCATAGCTGTTTTTGCATTTTGAAGTTGCTCTAATGTCGCTACACTATCGTTATACAAATTTGAGGCTCTTGTAAAATCTCTTTGAGCCTTTTCGTAGCCCAGTTGAGCTTGTTGTAACTGTGAATTAATCTCTGTAATTTTGAGTGTGGCAAGTAACTGCCCTCTTCTAAAATATTGTCCTTCTTCCACATTCATAGATTCGATAATTCCTCCAATTTTAAAAGAATAACGAGCTTCGTTTTCTGTGGTTACAAGCCCTGTTGCCTGAATGATTTTACCATTTTCAAGCGATTGAACGTCGGCTACTTTCACAGCAATTGCTTCGTTGTTTGCTGGGAAAGGATTTTTTTCTGTTTTCTTGGAGCCACAAGCCGCTATCAGCAAGCCTGTCAGCAAAATCAAAGTATTTTTCATGGTGTATAACTGATTAAAATTATTCGATATTGAAGGAAGCATTTGCTCTTTCTACTTCTGCATATTTCATCCAAGTATCAAAAAGAGCAATATTTGTTTGCAATTGTGTACTGATGTACTGATTCTGAGCATCTAAGAGTTCGATATACAAAGCCTGTCCCTCTTTGTAGAGTTTGAGCATGTCATTGTAATATTGAATAGCTGTTTTTTGTTGAGCCATATTGGATTCATAAACAGCTAAAGAACTCTTAAATGTATTGATAGATGTTTGGGCTTGTAATTGTAGTTGATTATTTGTCTGGTTTATCTGAGATGAAAGAATTTTACCATCTAATTCATTTTGTTTGATTTTTTGAATATTTCTGCCAGAAGCAAATAAATTCCATTCTAAGCTGATTCCTGCAAAATAATAACGAGTTTTATCATTGAATTTCCACTGAAAACCCTGTGAACCCAAATCTGCAAAAACATTTACTTTAGGCACTAAATACGCCTTCGAAAGGGCTGTTACTTCATTGTTTACTTGTGTTGCAGTAGCCAGTTTTGATAACTCTTCTCTTTTATTTACTTCTGTATCAGACTCTTTAAGAACAGGTAAAGTACTGTATTCTTCTATTTGGATAGGACTATCAAGGGGCTTATTAAGTAAAAAGTTAAAATAAGCTTGAGTATTTTTCTGGTTTTCCTGAGCTACTTTAATCTGAGACTCAATTTTGGTAAGCTCATTGTCGCTACGAGTAACAACTGTTCTGTTTACTTTCTGGTTATTGAATAGCGATTTATTTACTCTATTGCTTTCAGTAACTATTTTTTGAGCATTTTCATAAATTTCAATAGCTTTGGTTGCTTGCAAATATTGGAAATAAGCTTTTTTCACATCTTTTACAAGCTCTCTTTGATAAATTGAAATTTCAGTTTTTTGTAAATCGTACTGATATTGTTTGATTCTCTTGTTGTGTTGTATTTCTGCATTAATCAGTGGCATACTCACTCTGAAACGAGCATCATAAAAATCGTTCGGATTCAGTAAAATACTCTGATTTTCCAATTGTGGAAATTTATCACTTCCTGTAAGCTGATTGAGCGTTTGGTAAACAGGGTTCAACAAGTCCCCTATAGGGAAATCAACGGTTCTACCACCATCTGCTCTGTAATAATTTGCTCCAAACGTAACACTGGGAGCATACAGGTTCTTTGCTTCTTTCAATGCCCATAAACTTCTCTCCAAAGAGATTTTACGCTGATTAAGCACTTCATTACTTTTCAAACCTTCTGAAATGTATTCGTTGAGTTTGGTTTGTGCTGATACCAAACCTGTCAGTATCCATAAGCAACATAAGAATAGCATTTTTTTCATATTGAACTTTATTTTAATTTTGAACAATGTTCACTATAGGTGTAAAAAAATTTAGATATGGTCAATCATTTTTAATAAAATAGCATAACCTCTTTCAACTATTGTTTCAGGATTTTCAAAAGCTACACCTTTGCATCTATCTCTGATTTCAAGACTACACATACCATGTACTGTACTCCAAATCATAAAAGAAACAGCTTCTGCATCATTTAAACCTTTAAAATGCCCCTGCTCCATACAAGCAATCACTGTATTTTTTAAAATAAAAAATGTTGCTCTTCCCTCATTCCATTCTTCTGCTTTCATAGCATCCAAAAACTCGATAGGTGCTCTTAAATTGAACATCAGGTCGTACATTTCAGGATTTTCTAATGCAAAACGAATGTATTCTTTTCCCATAGCTTTCAGGCGTTCCATAGGATTTTCAACAGAAAAAAGCACTTTAAAACGAGAGCCCAGCATCGAGAAACCCTGCATGTGTAAAGCATGTAGAATATCGTTCTTGTCTTTATAATACACATACACCGTCCCTACACTATAATTAATTTCGTTGGCAATATTTCTAATGGTTGTATGCTCTATGCCTTTTTCGACAAAAAGTTTTTTAGCACCTTCCAAAATAAGGTGTTTCAATTCTTCTTTTTCTTTGGCTTTTCTTTCAGCAGTACCCATACAACTTTAAATATATCGTTACAAAATTATTGAACATTGTTCAAAATTCAAAATAATTTTTGAATAATATTTTGATTATTCATTTTTCTGAAAAGCCTACAATTAAATATTTTGATAAATAATTATTGTTTTACAATAATTATTATTACGTTTGCAATAATTATTTAAACTTATATTGTATGAATTCTGTCAAAATAATTTCTAAAATCTTATTCTACATCACAAGATTTATGGCTGTTCTTTATTTTGCCATGTCCCTGCATTCTATTATTGCCTTATCAACTAAATGGTCCTTAAATATTAAGGACAATGGCAAGTATTTTCAGGTATGTTTTCCTTTTACAAACAAGCCTTTTTTACTTGGAGAGTATTATACAGAGTATATCATTTTCTATTTTTTAGTGCCTATTAGTTTGTATGGACTGTTTTTCTTGCTTGTGAGCAATGTATTTAAAGTATTTTTTCAGCCAAAACTTTTTACAGAATATGGTGTAAAACAGCTCAAATGGTTTTATTTGGGAAATTTAATACTCCCAAGCCTTACAGCTCTTATTACAAGTATTTTTACAAAAGTAGAAGACCCAACAGAGATACTTATTTTATTACACTTTGTATTAGGTATATTTGCTTATTTCTTAGCTGCTATTTTTAGACAAGGTTTAAATCTTCAAAAAGAACAAGACTTATTTATATAACCATGCCAATTATAGTCAATGTAGATGTGATGCTTGCCAAACGTAAAATGCAATCAAAAGAATTGGCAGAAATTCTGGGCATAACCCAAGCCAATTTATCCATTTTAAAAACTGGAAAGGCTAAAGGAATTCGTTTTGATACACTAGAGGCTATCTGTAAAGCCCTTGATTGTCAACCTGGTGATGTATTAGAATACAAGCCCGACTAAAAGAGCCACACATCTTATTCATTTTTATACATCAAAAACACCCAAAAATGGGTGACTGGAAGTCCATTGTCTTAACTAAAAACTGTTTTTTATGAATCAACTAGAAATCAAAAACATCTCTAAAACCTACTCAAATGGTGTTAAAGCCATGCAGGGTATTTCTTTAAATATCCAGAATGGTATGTTTGGGCTTTTGGGAGCCAATGGTGCAGGGAAATCTACACTGATGCGAACTATTGCTGGCTTACAAACTCCCGATACAGGCGAAATCATATTTAATGGAGTAAATATCATTGAAAACCCTCTGTATATCAAGCAGCAACTAGGGTATTTACCTCAAGATTTTGGGGTATATCCTAATATTTCAGCATTTCATTTACTCGAACATTTAGCCATTTTAAAAGGCATTGCCTCTACATCTGAAAGAAAACAGCAAATTTTAGCTCTTTTAGAAAAAACTAACCTTTATGAACACCGAAATAAAGCAGTCAATACATTTTCTGGCGGAATGCGTCAGAGATTTGGCATAGCTCAGGCTCTTTTGGGAAACCCTCAGATTATCATTGTAGATGAGCCCACAGCTGGTTTAGACCCTGAAGAACGAAATCGTTTTAATAATCTTTTAAGTGAAATCGGAGAACAGGTTATTGTCATTTTATCCACACATATTGTCGAAGATGTTAAGAATTTATGTTCACAGATGGCGATTATCCACAAAGGAGTTGTACAAGCCTGTGGAAAACCCCAAGATTTCATCAAAGAACTTGAAAACTGCATTTGGGAAAAAGAGATAGATAAAAAAGAACGTCCTTTTTATGAAAAGCAATATCAACTCATTTCTTCACAGCTTCATGCAGGCAGACTCAAAATCCATATTTATTCCAAAAGTAATCCAAACAACGAATTTACCCCCAAACACCCTGATTTAGAAGATGTTTATTTTTCGCAACTCCTCAATACCAAACAATATGCTTAAAGACCTTCTGTTATTTGACTGGCTTTTTTTCAGTAAGAAAAAAGCTTTATATGCTTCTCTTACACTTTTCTTGGGTTTGGGAATCATGGTTGCTGTTTTTGCTAATTTCCCTTGGATTGGTACAAATAAAAACTCTCCTTTTGTACTCACCTACCTATTGGGTTTGTTTTCTCTAACAAGCATTTTTGTAGTCGCTATTTTGGCTGCCCAAAGCCTGTTCAGAGAGAAAGAGTACCATTTCGATTTGATTTTATATGCTACTCCTTTAAATAAAAGGCATTACCTCACAAGTCGCCTGACAACAATTTTCCAAATCTGCTTTTTACATTTTCTGTTATTTGCTGTGGGAATGATTCTGGGGCATCAGTTTTTACGGAAAGCCACACATATTTACGGAAATTTTAATCTCTGGTATTATATCCAGCCTTTTTTGGTAATAGTTATTCCTAATATTCTATTTTGTTTGGCTGTGATAGGCTGTTTGGGAGCTGTCACCAAAAATAAAATGATGATTTATACAGCAGGGCTTTTTTTGTATTTTTTGTATTGGGGAATTGCAATTTTTACCAATTCGCCTCTTGTGGCTGGGAATCAGCCTGTTTCCGCAGAAGCAATGAGTCTTTCTGCAAAACTTGATCCTTTTGGGATTTCTGCATTTTTAGAACAAACTCGTTATTGGTCAGCTCAAAATCGAAATTCACAGGTTTTATCTTTAGAAGGGAATTTCCTCATCAACAGAATCATATATCTATTCATTTCTTTCGGGCTAATTGTGTTTACTTACGGAAAATTACAATTCACCCTTCATTCTAAAAAACAAAAAAGCACTCAAAATACCCAAGAAATAGCTTCACCTTCTCTGGTTTATCAGCCTGTTCAAACCAATATTTTTTCTACTAAATATGTACTTCAAAGCATTTGGAGTATTATTAAAATAGATTTTTTGAGTATTCTCAAAAGCATTCCTTTCATGTTATTTGTATTGGGCTGGCTTATTTTTGTCAGTATTGAAATCTTTAGTGACATCAATGGAAGCTCCAGAATGCCCGAACGATTTGCAACGACCCATCTACTTGTTAATCAGATTCTTGATGCATTCCCTGATGTAGCCATCATACTCCTTTTATTTTACGGAAGTGAAATTTTTTGGAAAAGTAAGGCTTTTCATTTTCAGGATATTGAAATCTCTACACCCATTTCTAAATTTTCTATAACTATTGCAAAATGGGCTGTTCTAGTGCTAATCGGGTTTGTTTTAATTGCTTGTAATATTCTTTTGTGTTTATTTTTTCAAGTGGTATTCAAGCATTTTATATTCAACTGGAGTTTATATTTTTCTCTTTTTTATGTGATAGGTTTGCCTCTTGCTCTTTCTTCAGCAATCATCATTTTATTCCAAAAAATGCTTCAAAACAAGTATTTAGCTCTTGTTATCAGTTCTTTCATACTTGCCATCATGAATACAAGTGTAGGCAAATGGATAGGTATTAAACACCCATTAGTCAGATTTACCAAATCTCTACAAGGCATGTATAGCGATATGACAGGCTTTGGAGCATATCTAGATGCTTTTCATCTCAAAATACTTTTCGGAATATCTGTCATTATAAGTTTGTGTTTTGTATGGTATTTATTTTTCCCGTTACAATCCCTCAAAAAGCAAAAACTAAGCTATTTAGCATTCTTTTCTTCTATTCTCTGTGCCATCATTACAGGCATTTTTATTGCTAAAGAAACTCATATTCAAACAGCTCAGGAAATAAATGATTGGAAACAAGCATACGAATTACAATACAAACCATACAATCAAATGCTTTTACCAACCATAACCGATGTAAAAACTCATATAGACTTATTTCCAGAAGAAAATCGCTATCAGGTTTCAGGGACATATATGCTTGTCAATAAGCACAATACTCCACTCAAAGAGGTATTAATCTATTTGGACAAAAGTATTCAATGGAAGTCTATTTCTGTTGAAAGAGCAAAGAGAACTAAAAAAGATGATATGTTTGGACATGAACTTTATACACTCCTACAACCTTTAGCTCCAAACGATTCTTTGAAAGTATATTTTACGTTTGAATACAGCTGGTCAGCATTTACAGGGCATACTTCTTTTAATTCTATTTTAGAAAATGGTTCTTTTATGCGTATCAGCAACTATTTTCCACGTTTTGGCTACCAGTCTGACAATGAAATAACAGATTTACAAGAACGAAAATATCGTAAACTGACCCCTTCTATACCTTTGATGTCTGTAAAAAAACAGCATCCAACACCTTTTGACTATGAGTTTATTAATTTAGAAACCACTATTTCTACTTCTAAAGACCAGACTGCTATTGGAGTTGGTGAGTTTGTAGATTCTTGGCAAAAGAATAACCGTAATTATTTTAAATACAAAACCACCTCTCCCATTCCTTTTCGGTTTGCTGTGGCTTCAGCTCAATATCAGACAAAAAAAATAATGCATCAAGGTATTGTTGTTGAGGCATTTTATCATCCAAGTCATCATCAAAACATTGATTATTTACTCAAAACTGCTACTCAAACATTAGACTATTGTGAAGCCAATTTTGGCAAATATCCTTTCAAGAGCCTCCGTTTTGTAGAAATTTCATCTTTTGTAAAAGGTTTTGCAGGAACTGCATACCCCAACAGCTTCTTTATTCCTGAAAATTTTGGTTTCCAGAGTAAAATTGAAAATAATGCTCATAAGGATATTATCAATGAACTTGTCAGTCACGAACTTTCTCATACTTGGTGGGGAAATTCTCAAATAAGCCCTCCTTATCAGGAAGGCAGTAAAATTCTTACCGAAACGCTGGCTATGTATACTGAATTGATGCTCTACAAACAAACTTATGGAGAAGATAGTCTTACAGATAGAGTTCAAATTCACAAAGATATTTATTTAGGGGATAGAGGAATTGGAGGTGATGAACCTCTCTATACATCTCACCCCAATAAGCCATTTTTATGTTATGACAAGGGTATGGTCGTGATGTATCAGCTTTATAAACTGATTGGTGAAAAAAATATGAATAAAGCGTTCAAAAAGCTTTTAGAAAAATACGCATATCCTCATCAGCCTCCTACAAGTTTAAATTTGATAGAAGAGTTAAAAACAGTTTCCAATACAGTTATTCATGATAAAATAGATGAACTTTTTAAAACCATCACCACTTACGATTTAAGCATTCAATCAGCTTCTGTTATGCCTAAAGGAAATGATTATTTACTTTCTTTTGAAATTGAGGCTAAAAAGTATCTAGAAAACATAGATGGTTCTCGTAAAAATATGGCTTTTCATGAGTCCGTAGAGATTCAGATTGAATTTCAGGATGGCACAAACGAACATTTTATCCTAAAATCTCAGCAATTCAAATCTAGTATTACATTGAAGAAAAAACCTAAACATCTAATTTTAGACCCTCATATAAGGTTTATAGATATTTCAGAAGAAAATAATGAGAAAAGCCTCTATTAGAAAAATAAAGCTCTATGAAAAAAATCATAGAGCTTTATTTTATACAGTCTGGAGGTATAATTGTTCCAGTTCATTGGCTGAAATATCTTTTGCTTCAATTTCTGAAACAAGATTACCTTCCTTCATAATGCCTATTCGATGTGCTACTTCCTTGGCTCTAAAAATATCGTGTGTTGCCATTAAAATAGATGTTCCATTGGTGGAAAGTTCTCTCAAAATTTCTGAGAATTCATTAGAAGCTTTAGGATCTAATCCACTGGTAGGTTCATCAAGCAATAAAGCTATTGCTTTTTTAGCAACAGCAATAGCAATTCCAACTTTTTGCCTCATTCCTTTAGAATAAGATTTTATCGCCTGATGATGAGCTGATTCCTGTAAACCAGCTTTTGTAAGGAAAGAAGATAAATCTGCTTTCGAATAGTTAAAATTCGCTAAAGAAGAAAAAAAAGCGAGATTCTCAACTCCTGTGAGATTCGGATACAGCATAACTGTTTCTGGAATGTAGGCAATATATTGTTTCGTTTCAGCAGAATGATTAGTGACAGAAACACCATGAATCGTAGCCTCTCCACTTGTTGGTTTTATAAAACCCAAGAAACAGTTAATAGTAGTGGTTTTTCCTGCACCATTTTGTCCCAGTAACGCAAAAATCTCACCCGTTTTGATATTGAGATTAAGATTATTGAGAGCTATCTTATCTCCATATTTTTTAGTTAAATTATTGGCTATCAGCATAGTTTTATAGATTATATTTTTTCCTATTGAAGTTTATGTTTGCCCATAATAAACAAAGTGTGCTTATGATTAAATAAGGCAACAAAACCATATATAGATTGATAACAGGTTGGTTTTTAAAATATGCTAAACTAAAAGTATCCCATTTTTCACTTGAAACAGGAGTATCAGAAAAAATTTTAGGATAAAAATACATTCGTTTCTGTTCATGAAATCTCTCTAATGCTTCAATAAACGCCAAGTAATTAGTAATATCAGAAAAACACAATGTATTCATGGTTAATTGTGTATGAATGGTAGGCACCCATAAGCCTAATTTTTTACTTAGATTTTCTCTTTGTTTAATTTTTTCCTTTAATTTTTTTGAAGATGCCACAGCAGTCTCATCTCCCATTTGTTGCATAGCATAATACCATAACCAGCTAAAATCTTTGTCTTTAGGATGATTATATTTTACCAACTGTGGATAAAGCTGATGAAATTTTTCAATGGTTGGCTCTTTGGCTTTATCCCACTGACTATGGTACCCGTCTCTACTATCCAAAACCGTTGAAAAAGCCTCAGGGATAGGGTATAACTGAATAACTAAAGCATTCATAAGAGCAGGTACAATAATTGTAAGTGTTATCCATGAAGTCAGTAATATTAAAGCATTTTGGCTTGAGTTTTTATGAAAACTAACAACCAACCAGACTAAGCTAAACCAAAAACTTATGTAGAAAAAAGCTGTGAGAATATAAACTGTAAAGTAAATATCAAAAGGTATTGATAAATAAAACTTAGCTATCAACAAAAGTAGAAACAATACAGAAAGAATACTCACATATCGAACCCCTGCTTTTAGCCTAAGCATTTTTTGGGTATTGGCAGTCTGGCTCAAAACTAAACTCCATGTACCTTCTTCTTTTTCTTCAGAAACCAGATTAAAACCAAAAGCAATGATGATTAAGGGAAAAAAATAAATAATCACAAAGCTCAAATCCATGTTACCAATCAGCTGATACATAGGATTCATCAAGTCTGTAGTATATTTTTGTTCCTCTAAATTACGTATCGTAACATTGTGTAAAGAAGGGTTTATATCTCTTTGTCCGATAGATAAGCCTACAATATTAGGCGTTTCATTCACCAAGCCAAAACGTACATAATACAATAGAAGACCCATTTCTTTATTCATATATTGTACATATCTGTCAATATTTTCTTTTTGGAAATGAGATGTTTTTTGAATAATCTTTTCATTCTTCTCAAGAAATTGCTTCCCTATATTCAAACTGATAATTCCTGAAATAAACAGTATTGCAAGCCCTACAAGAAGCCCTTTAGAACGAATAAAATTCTTGATTAACAATGCTACCATAGTTAAAATGCTTTTAAGTGTTTACCAGAGTATTTAATTAATAGCCAAAACCCTATTATCCAGCTTATTAAAGATAAAAAAGAAATTATTTCATTCATAAAAACTGCTCTCAAGGGCAAAAACTCAGCTTTAAAATCTGGAAATTCTTCCCAATGCTTTTTTTCAATTCGAGCATTTTTATCAGCAGAATTTTTAACTCTGTTACTGATATATTTCATTTGTAACTCATTCATTGTTTGAGCTAAATGATACCTATACGTTTCTACTTGATTTTGAAAATTATTATAAGCTATATAATCTGTCCCTGATAAAGCCATAGAGATATTTTTAATAGCTATCAGAGGATTTAATGGGGCTGTTAATCTGATAAGGTTTTGTTGTTTTTGGTAAACTTGTATTAATTTAATTTGATGTTTTTGATATGTTTCTGCACTCAATCGCTCTCCTTCACGCATAATATATCCACCATAATTAAATGGTAATTTATGAGTAGAATCTACATGATAAGCTTTTAGCAATGAATCTTTTATTTTTTTAAAATGAGGGTCATTTGGATTGTGACTATCACCTTGTTCAATAAGTTCTTGTTCTATAGCTGTATCAAACTCAATTTTAGAAGGGGATATAAATAAATTTTTACCCGCAACCTGTGACACTTTTGGTAATATTAATGCAAAAAACAACCAGAAACCAATCAGTGAAACCAAAGAAGTTTTAGAAGATTTGCTTCGAGAAGATACATAAACAGCCAATAATGAAAGAATAAAGAAATAACTCAAGTAACTAATAATCAATATCAAGAATCGTCCTATGATTTCTACATTATGATATGTTGAGGCATCAAGTAATAGAAAAACAAAAGCAAGCAGAAAACAAGGGAGATATGTTGTCAGACTCAAATAAAATAATCCAACAGCTTTTCCAATGATAAGTTCTTGCCAACTCACTCCTTGTGTCAGTAAAATACGAAGTGTACCATGTTGGCGTTCTTCTGTAATTAATCCAAAACCCCAGAAGAAAACAAGCAAGGGTAATAACAATTGCAAAATCATCCCTACAGAAATTTCTCCAAAACGTAATAAGCCATTTGATAAACTTGCTTCTGAAAAGTTAATAGTATTTTGCTTGTGAGCTTCCAGAAAAACCACATTCCCAACATAACTATCCATTCCAAAGTCAAAGAAACTTAATGGAAATTTCTCACGAAAAACCACGTAACCATAATGAGCCATTCGGTGAGGATGTTTATCAGGATTACTCTCCCAACGTTCACGAACATCATGACTATAAGCCTTTACTGTTTTTTGCTGATTATAATGATGATAATATCCTGAGATTAGAGCAAAACAAAGTAATATGTTAAAAAAGGATATGAGCCAAAATGAACTTTTATTTTTCAGAGTATGTACCCAGACTTGTTTTGCGACAATTTGAATCGTACGTTTTTTCATACAACTATTTATTTTTTCTCAATTTTCTATAAAATCTATTTGTAAATACATATAAAAAAATTCCTGAAAACGTTGTCAGTAATCCCAATCCAGAAAATATTCTTAATAAAAGGTTATTAAAACTACTTCTGTTTTCAAAATCCATGATATGCAGCATCCAAAGAAAATCGTAAATCCTCCATTCAGAACTTCGTAAAACTTGAACAGTCCCTAAATTTATTGAAACAAAAACAGTCGTTTTGGCAGGACTACCATAACGAATAGCATAAGCGGGCAGAGGTTTTTTTCTGTAAGCAATATCATCTGCTGAGCTTAAGATTTTTTTCACCTCTAAAACATCACTTGGGTATTTAAGTTGCTGATTAGCAACCCAAACAGCTTCTTCTTGAGAAATACCTTCTTTAAAAAATCCATGATAAGTATTACACAAGACAGCTCTTTTTACATTATTTTTAGTATAAGTCAATTGATAGTAATTTCCATCAGGTAATGGAATAACGTGGATACTTTCTATTTGAGAAATACCATATTTTTTTTGGACTTTTTTGAAAACAGTATCTAAGGGTAAATAAGCATTTTGTAAAGAAATTGTTGTTGCTGGCTTTAGCAGATGTTCTCCTTTTATTTCATTAATATTTGTCCAACTAAAATAAATGCCTCCAATTGTCCAGAATAAAAATTGAATACCTAAAATCAACCCCAGATATCTATGCCATTTTCGGATTTTTCTTTGCCACATAAATCAAGAATTGAAAACAGAATATTTATTTAAATATTCTGTTTTCAAAGTATTTAGAATTTGTAAGTTGCTGTTAGAATAAAGTTTCGAGGTGCTCCTGGAAAAAGACGAGTATAGTTTTGAGCTCCAAGCCAATAAGTCTGATTAAGTATATTGTTTACATTACATGAAAGTTGCATACGACTTTTACTTGGAGTATAATAAATAGCTGCATCCAATACCGTAAATGCTGGTACTTCAAAAGCTCTGGTAAACCAAGGAATACGACTTCCTTGTGATTGAACACCAAGTCCAACTCCTAAGTCTCTCAAAACAGATGTATTACTAAAATTGTAGCGTGTCCAGATATTACCACTATGACGAGGAGTATTCTCTTTGCGTTCACCTACCAATGCATCATTAGCATCAGCAACAATAGTAGCATCAATATAGCTATAAGATGCCGTAATTTGCCAATTGGAGAAAATATATCCCGTCAAATCTACTTCAAAACCACGACTACGATCTGCTCCACGTTGAACCAACAAATCAGGATTGTTAGGATCATTGGCATTCATCAAAATATTTTTCTGATTAATATCATAAATAGCAGTATTGAGTGTAAACCTTCCTCCCATTAAATTTGCTTTTGCCCCTATTTCTTTTAAATCACTAATCAGAGGTTTAAACTGTGCAGCCGATTCAGATGTCCAGAAAAAATTACCCGTACTAGGCATCAATGTTACTGTATTCGATTGTGGCTGATACCCTTCCAAATAAGTTGCATATACATTAACATTCTGATTAATCTCATATGTCAACCCTATTCTTGGAATAAGTGCTACATTAGAAAATGATTTTGCATTAGGAGCATTGTAGTTTGTAATATCCTTGAACCACTCACTTCTTAAACTTAGCAGAGCCGAGAATTTTTTATACTTAATTTGCTCTTGTATATATGCTGCATGAGTTGTAGTAAGTGCAGAGGGTACAGCTATTCTGGAATTCATGGTATAATCATTGATATTGCGAATAGTGTAGCTAGGATTACTCAAATTAAAATAATTCACATTAGGTCTAGGAAGTACTACCCCATCAACAGTAATTGTCTGATAATTAGCAGCATTTGCTACATTAAAACTACTTGCTACCGTACCATCGTTAAGCAAAAATCCACGTGCTGCATTTTGTCCTCCTCCTTTGAGTTTTTGCCAATACTGAAAATCATAGCCTATTAAAAGTTTATGAGCTGTTTCACCTATGTTAAAATTAAAATTAAAATAGGCATTCAAGTTATCCGTATTCCAAAACTGTTTGCGTTGTACAAATTGCATTGAAACCAAACTAGTTACATCAGCACCTGTGATATCTTTAGCAAAAGCATTGGTTGTACGATGCTCTTGTAAATCTTCTGTCCAGGTTTGTTTCATGTAAGATGTATTAAAACTAATGTTTTGGGTAAATTTATGAGATAAATTCGCCATTAAAATGACTTCTTTAGACTTAAAAAAATCATTGGCAGCTCCTAGATTTAAACTAATAGGTGTACTATTCAAATTGGTCTGCCCAGCTATTGCCCCAAAAATAGGCTGACCACGGTCAAGATTTCCTTGCATATTACTGAGAATCAATTCTGTATTAATAGACGTTTTATCATTAGGAATATAGCTCAATGATGGTGAAATCAACAATGATTTATTTCCTATTAAATCTCTATACGAACGTGCTTCTTGATAAGCTCCATTGATACGATAAAGCAATGTTTTTGATTCATTTAAAGGTCCCGTAAAATCTAATGTTCCTCTCATGGTACTGAAATTACCTCCACTCAGGCTCACCTCTTTACGATTTTCTGCCAAAGGCTTTTTTGTTACCATATTGATACTTCCTCCTGGATCAACACTTGAAAAAGTAACAGAGGCTGGTCCTTTGAGAACCTCTACACGTTCAATGTTAGTTGTTAAGGGTTGTAAAAAATAAAATTGACGTGTACGCATTCCATTGATAATCTGCCCTTCTTCATTTTGGCTAATACCTCTGATTGCATATTGATTATAAAAACTTGAGGGGGTAACACCACTCGCTATTTTTACTGCATCTGCCAGTTGAAATGCCTGACGATCAGCTATCAACTCTTTGGTAATAGTGCTAATAGACTGTGGTAATTCTTTATTTTTGATAGCAGTTTTTGTAGCTGAAAAGCTATAATCACTGTTATAGTCTTTACGTGTACGTCCTATCACTTCTATACCTTGTAAAGCTGTTTCAGATACTTTAAGTGTAATGGTAATAGTCTGATTTGCTTCTGAAATAGAAATTTCTTGCTCATAGTTTTCATACCCTATAGAACTAATGATCAATTTATATTTTTCAGCATTAAACTCCTTGAATTCAAAATATCCATTTAAATCACTTAAAACTGTTTTCGTTTCAGATTCAGAAACAAGTTTGACTATGGCACTTATTACAGGGATATTGGATTCATCTTTTATTTTTCCAGAGAAAGTGTTTTGTCCGTAGATACTATTAAGAAAAAGAGAAAAGAATAATGAGATGATAATTTTTTGAAAAGACATATTTTTAAAATTTAAAACAAAATGCAATAATGTTGCAAATATAATGAGCATATCCACAAATGCAATAATGTTGCAAATAAAAATTAAAAAGATGAGTTTTATTATACCAGAGGTAATTCTATAAAGAAACAGGTTCCTTCATTTTCTTTGGTTTCAAACCAGATTCTTCCTCCAACATGCTCTATACCACGTTTAGCCAAAGCCAGTCCTATTCCTGACCCCGTAAACTTGGTGCTAAAATTAGGCAAGAATACTTTATTTTGTACTTCTTTTGGAATACCTAAACCATTATCTCTGATTTCAATATGTACAAAGCCACTCTCTCGGTACAAACTTACACAAATCTCAGCCTCTCTGCCTGAAGGCACAGCCTGAATTGCATTCAAAATGATATTGGTGAAAATTTGCGTCATTAGTTGCTTGTCTCCCTGTACCTGAAATTTACCTTTCTCTAAAATACGTATCAAATGAACTTTCTCATCACTTTCATAAAGTTGAAGTGTTTGTCTTAAAGTTTCCGATACATCAAATATTTCATTTTTAGGGGTTGTCATTTTCGCAAAATTTGAAAATGAAGTGGCTATATCACTTAACAAATCTATTTGAGCCAAAAGTGTTTCAAAAGGTTTCGATGTAAGTTTTTGCAAATCAGGATTTTCCCTTTCAATACGCATTTGTAAATGTTGCAGGGTAAGTTTCATTGGGGTTAGTGGATTCTTGATTTCATGAGCCACTTGTTTTGCCATTTCTCGCCAAGCAGATTCTTTTTCGGTTTGAGCCAGTGCTTCCTTGCTTTGTTCCAATTTAACAAGCATCTTGTTATATTCATTAATCATAAGCCCAATCTCATCATCTGAATCCCATTGAAGAGGCTCATTATAAGCATAAAGTGTTGTCTTTCTTATTTTCTGAGTAATCAGTGTAAGAGGTTCTGTCAGAATATTAGAAGCAAAATATGATATTACAATAAAAATAATGAATACGATTGTAAAAATATTGATGATTGTTGTAAGAACGACTGCTATTTTACGTTGTCTTTCGTCTTCTGCATCAAAAAATGGAATACTCAGAATTGCTAGTAACTGATTATCTTCATAAGAACGAATGGCTAAATATACTGACTTATACCCCAAAGTTCCCACAGATTCCAAAAGCATCACACTTCTTTCCTTTTGATCCACGATTTTCCATAAAACCTCTGGATTGATATATTTAGAAATTAATTCGTTATCATAAATACCTGACTGACTGGAGGCAATTAGCCTGCCCGATACATCAAAAAGATTAATATCTGATTGAGCATAGCCAGCTATAGCCTCTATATCTTTGAGCAGTTCATCTTTCTCTATGAGTTCTTTTTTATACTGCTGAACGATATTTACAAGGCTTCGTGTTGCATTTTCAGCCTTCTGGACAAATGAATTATTGAGGTCTTTATCATAAGAAGAACTGATAATACTGAGTGTCGTAATACTTACTACTGCCAGTGGTAAGAAAAACGCTGTATTCAAAAATAGCTGAATACGTGTTGTAAAAGTTATTTTTATTTTTTTTGTGTAATTAATTAATCCATAGAATAATAGAACTTGTGTAACTATTAGTATAAGTAATAAAAACAAGAAGGAAAAATTCGCAAAGATATTTTTAAAAGCATATACAGGCACAGATACCACGATTGTACGTCCTTTTTCACCTTTTACACTCAAATGCTTAAATCCCTGATGAACATATCCTTCATTATATAAAGCTTTTATATTAAACAGACTCTTCTTAAAAGCTTTCTCAAAATTAAAATTTCCATAAGCATAAATCAGCTTTTCATCATTATAGATTGCATAAGAGAAGTTTCTAAACTCCTCAGGTTCTTTAAAACGTTCGTTTTGTAAAAGTTCTGGATATACTTTAAAAGGCTCATTTTTCTTCTTTTTTAGTTCCAAAATCACATATCCAAGCATATTGGTATCCCTTCTGATTTCCACAAAGTTTAAATACATTCTCAGTAAATTGATATCAACTTTCTGCTCAATAGCTTGGGTCTCATTGATAAAAAACCTGTCTGTTTTATCTGTTTTAAATTCTGGTTTCTGATAAGTACTTACCCATTCTTGGTATGTTTGGTTGTTGACTTGAGGTTGTAATGAATATCCAAATGCATCAAATGCATATATATTAACTTGATAATCAGGGAAGTCGTTTTTCAAATATGTCTTTTGAATTTTCTTCCTAATCAAAGATTTTTCTAAAAAAGGACTTCGAAGGTATTCTTTTATACCTGCATCCAATCGAATATCATCACTGATATTATCTAAGCTATATTCAGCAGAGAAATCTCGTTCCTCAAGCATATTTTCAGCGTATTTTCGCATCTGTACATCTTGTGTCCTTCCACCAAAATAAATCATGGCATATGCACCAGAAATAGCACAAAATAAACTTGCTAAAAATAAGTATAATGTAGAAGAGTATTTAAACTGATACAGGTATTTGGGGAAAGAGAAATAGTACAATAAAAGAATATAAACTCCATTAATAAAACTAAGAAGAGGATGAAACTCTTTATTGGTATATATCCAGATAATATGAACCAATGTTGAAAACCCAAAAGCTGTAACAAATAAAATATAGCGATTATCTACAACCTTTATCAAAATTCTACCTATCAGGTGATTAGAGAAAAAGTAGATTACAAATAACATCACAAATATCAGATATGCTAACCAATGAGCCAGCGAAAAATTAATATTTTGTGATATATCTAATATCAACTGAGAATCTGTAAAAATAGAACTAAATATCCAAAATATTTTATAGAAAATGATATAGCTAATCAATACTAAAATAATAGTAATCATAAAAATTACTACTTTATTAATCGTTCTTGTTTTTTGAAATAAATATGTACGAGGATAATGGTTTTGTATTTGATGTAATAACCAAAATATACATATCAGATTCAGTGCCAAATCTCCCAACGAAGGTGACCAAAAAGATGACGCATACAATTTGGGGTTAAATAATTCCCACTCAAAAAAGCCAAATGGAATTTGGTTATAAAGCATTACCCATCTGAGAGTAGCAAAAAAAACTAAAAAACCTAGCCAACTGACTTCGTATAAACGTTTTTTAATAAAATATGTACGCCACTTCCATAAGAATACAAATAATAAACTTGCTGTAAATATCCCTCCCAATAAACTCAAGACAAACCATTCGGCACTATCAACTTCTTTATTTGAGTTATAGGACAAAGAAAATAAGAAATTCCCTTTATTTGAAAATATATTGGTTTTAGAGGGTTTACTGCTTAGTGTTATCTTTTCAGAAGGAACTATCATCTGATTATAAGCAGCTTGTAAATATGTATTTTCTATATTAAATCGGCTGAAAATAGGCAAGTAAGTATATATTTCTATACTATTACTTTCTGCTGTTTTAAAATACTGCCTATGAACCAAATACATTCCATTTTTAAGCTCAAGGAATTGTATTTCATATTTGCCTGCTATCAGGTTGTACTCAGGAATAAATCGAAAATCAGACCAAAAAACAAGCTTTTCATTATTGAAAACCACACATGGATAAATATGCTTTCTTTTGAGTTCAACTAAACTCATAGCATTGCCTTCTTGGAAAAACTGCTCTACCTCTCTGCCTTCTTGCTCCAATATCTTGATTTCTTCTATGATACTTTGCTGTATAATAGCTCTATATTTCTCATTAATAGCTATTAAAGGTTTTTTCTGATGAAAATTTACAGCTATCCAAGTGAGTATTGCAAAAAAAAGTGCCCCCAACAAAAACTGCAAATGGTATAATTTCAGATTTTTGATGAGAGCAAACATTGGCTTTTCGTAAGATTAAGGTGAATATAATTCACCAAAATAAAGTTTTTTTGAATATTATAGAATAGCTTGAATAATATTTTCTATACTGACCCCTTCTGCCTCAGCCTTGAAGTTACGTACAATACGGTGTCTGAGAATAGGAACAGCTACAGCCTTTACATCTTCAATATCTGGGGAATATTTTCCATTTAATAGAGCATTGCATTTTGCTCCAATAATGAGGTATTGTGAAGCCCTCGGTCCTGCCCCCCATTCTAAATACTGGTTTGCTTCTTTAGAAGCATTTTCAGTATTGGGTCTTGTTTTATGAACTAATTTTACAGCATATTCAATCACATTATCTGCTACAATCACCTTACGTATCAACTGTTGGAAGTACAAAAGCATTTCTCCATCTATAATTTTCTGGAGATTTACTGTTTGTCCTGATGTTGTATTTTTCACTACTTGTACCTCATCCATATATGAAGGATAACCTAATTGTACATTAAACATAAAACGGTCTAACTGAGCTTCTGGCAGAGGATAAGTACCCTCCTGCTCGATTGGGTTTTGTGTTGCAAGTACAAAAAATGGTTTCGGTAATATATACTTCTTCCCTGCGATGGTTACAGCATACTCCTGCATGGACTCCAGCAAAGCAGCCTGCGTTTTTGGAGGTGTACGGTTGATTTCATCAGCCAAGATTATATTTGCAAAAATAGGACCTTGCACAAACTGAAAATTACGATCTTTGTCCAATGTTTCAGAGCCTGTAATATCTGATGGCATCAAATCCGGCGTAAACTGAATTCTATTAAAACTTAAATCTAATACTGACGCTAATGTTTGTACAAGTAACGTTTTAGCAAGACCTGGTACACCTACGAGTAAACAATGTCCTTGAGAGAAAATAGAAGTAAGCAACAAACGAACTGTCTCATCTTGTCCTATAATAACTTTTGATATTTCACTACGCAGCTTTTGATATGATGATGCTATGGCATCTGCTGCTTCTACATCTGATTGAAATGGTTGCATGAATATATTTTATTTCAAAACGTATAAGTATAGTTATCTATTTTATTTTTTATTAAAAATCCTCTTCTTCTTTTTCATTATCAGGTACTGTACCAAATTTATTTATGTTTTGTTTCAAATGTACCCCTTCTTTCTCCTCAACTAAACTCCCATACTGAGCAAAAACAGCTGTTGTAGAAAACATTCCTGACAATGTAGATGTAATAATATTAGTAATGATATATATAACTATTGTTCCTATTGTCATATTAAAGTTTCCTCCTAACAAATCTTGAGGTGTAATTACCTCTGTTGCAAATATTCCCATAATAGATTGTACTATCCAACTAATTATAAAACCTATTACAATAAAAACAATTAATATACCAAAAGTTTGCCACCAGTTATCTTTTATCAAAAAGAAAGACTTTTGTATCGCTTCTATTGCAGGTTTATTATCTCTGATAACTATTATTTGAAAAAGTATTAACCGAATACCATAAAAAACACCAACAATAGATAATAGACACATTAATATAACTTCAAATCTTCCCAAAAGAGTAATTAAAAAAGAAACCACAATCATGATTCCTAAAGCAATTCCGAACAAAATGATATTCGCTACAAGTAATCTCATCATTGAACCAATAGCTCGCGAGAATAACTCTTGTAAATTAAACCTTTTATGCCCCTTTTCCATATAGAGCAAATAATAATTATACCCCACAGACGAAGCATAAGTACCAAATAAAATAGCAAGTACAAATATGCCAATCATTATACCAAATAGAGAAGACACACCACCAAATCTTAAAGACTCTATACTAAATTTATCAGCAAATGTATATACACCTAGACCAATTAATATCCATATAGGTATATTAAGTATAAGAATATTTACGAAATAGTGAATAAAATTTTCCTTTACAAATTGAAAAGTAAAACTCACATTTTCTCCAAAATCTCTTTTCTGAAAAAAGTTTAGCTTGCTCATATTAAAGTTAATTTTTGTTTTATAATCTAAGAACGTTATAAAATCTATTTTTTCAAAATTTTGCTATATTTAATTTAAGTAAGTTTTCCAACTACCTCAAATTTTTCAAAAACTTTTTCGGAGTGTGGAGCATCTTCGAGTTCTTCTGTAAGGTCTTGTCCTGCCCAATGCTCATAATGTTTACCATTTTTCCAAAGTCTTGATTTAGTTACATCATAAATCAATCCCTGAAAAGCAACCCATATTTCGGGTTTATCTTGTCCATTGCGTAAAGCTAATTGGTTTTTTGTGTAAGTTTTTAATTCCATAATCTTTTGGTAAATAAAAACTTGAGGTTTGTGCATGCACAAACCTCAATGTCTATTTCCTAAATACTTTATACTTAATTTATGTATACTATGTTAGCTACCACAAGCCTCACAACTATCTGGATCATCCAAAGAACACATCATGTCTTTTTGTTTTTGCTCTACTGATACCAACTCTTGTGTATTTTGTTGTTGCAGTACATTAGTATCCACAGTAAATTTAATAGCACTACTAGCTGCTTGTGTACGTAAATAATACATACCAGTTTTAAGTCCCAGTTTCCATGCATAAAAGTGCATAGAAGTCAGTTTACCAAAATTAGGTTCTGTCACAAAAACATTTAAGCTCTGACTCTGACAAATAAATGCTCCTCTATCAGCTGCCATCTCTAAAATAGACTTTTGCTTCAATTCCCAAGCTGTTTTATAAATTTCCTTGATATTATCAGGAATTTCTTTGATATTCTGCACAGAGCCATCAGCAGCTTGTAGTTTATTTTTCATGTTCTCATTCCACAAACCAAGCTCAATCAAATCGTTTAGAAGATGCTTGTTTACAACTACAAACTCTCCTGAAAGTACTCTACGAGTGTACATATTGCTTGTATATGGCTCGAAACACTCATTATTACCCAATATCTGAGATGTTGAAGCTGTTGGCATAGGAGCAAGTAATAAAGAGTTTCTTACACCATGCTCTAAAATTTTAGCTCTCAAAGTTTCCCAATCCCAACGACCTGAAGAAGGTTGTACTCCCCACATATCAAACTGGAAAATACCTTGTGAAATAGGCGAACCCTGATAAGTTTCGTATGCTCCTTTTTCTTTAGCTATTTCCATAGAAGCTTCCATAGAAGCATAATAAATTGTCTCAAAAATATCTTTATTTAGTCCTCTTGCCTCTTCTGAATCAAAAGGCATACGAAGCATAATAAATACGTCTGCCAAGCCTTGTACACCTATACCTATTGGGCGATGACGTTTGTTGCTACGTTCAGCTTCAGGTACAGGGTAATAGTTAATGTCTATTATTTTATTGAGGTTTTTAGTAACAACTTTTGTTACTTCATACAAACGCTGATGGTCAAACTTACCATTATTAATATATTTAGGTAAAGCCAAAGATGCCAAATTACATACTGCTACTTCATCAGCAGAAGTATATTCCATAATTTCAGTACATAAGTTAGATGACTTGATTGTACCTAAATTTTTCTGATTTGATTTTTTATTAGCTGCATCCTTAAATAATATATAAGGATTTCCTGTTTCTATCTGAGATTCAAGAATTTCGAACCATAAATCTTGAGCTTTTACAACTTTTCTTGCTTTTCCTTCAGACTCATATTTTTCATATAATCTTTCAAATTCATCTCCATAACAATCAGAAAGTCCTGGTGCCTCATTCGGACAGAATAAAGACCATGTTTCATTTGCTTCTACACGTTTCATAAACAAGTCTGAAATCCATAGAGCATAAAATAAATCTCTAGCTCTTAACTCTTCTGCACCATGATTTTTACGCAGTTGTAAAAAGTCCATTACATCAGCATGCCAAGGCTCTAAATAAATTGCAAAAGCTCCTTTACGTTTTCCTCCTCCTTGGTCAATATAACGAGCTGTATCATTAAATACTTTTAGCATTGGGATAATTCCATTGGAATACCCATTGGTACCCTTAATATAAGAGCCTGTTGCTCTGATATTATGGATTGCCAAACCTATTCCTCCTGCCGATTGAGATATTTTGGCACACTGTTTCAATGTATCATAGATTCCATCAATAGAATCACCTTTCATGGTAAGTAAAAAACATGAAGATAATTGTGGTTTAGGCGTACCTGCATTGAATAGTGTGGGTGTTGCATGTGTAAACCACTTTTCTGATAGTAGGTTATAAGTTTCTATTGCTGCATCAATATCATCTTTATGAATACCCACAGCCACACGCATCAACATATGTTGGGGGCGTTCAGCTACCTTACCATCTGTTCGTAGAAGGTATGACCTATCCAAAGTCTTGAAGCCGAAATAATCATACTGATAATCTCTATCGTAAATAATGGATGAATCCAAAAGAGCAGCATTTTTTCTGATAACTTCATATACATCTTTAGCTATCAGACCTGCATTCTCCCCTGTTTTTGGATCAATGTACTCATAAAGTCTTTTCATTGTATTTGAAAAGGACTTACTTGTCTCTTTATGCAAATTAGATATTGCTATTCTTGCAGCCAATATTGCATAATCTGGATGAACTGTTGTGAGAGAAGCTGCCGTTTGAGCTGCTAGTTCGTCTAAAACAGTTGTAGGAATTTTGTCATAAATTCCATTGATAACACGCTTGGCGATTTCCACTGGCTCTACATACTTCATGTTTAAGCCATAACACAATTTCTCGATACGAGCAGTAATCTTGTCAAATTTTACTGACTCTAGACGACCATCTCTTTTTTGTACAAGCACGAATTTTAATATTTTATAGTGAAACCAAAAAACAATAATTAACCTCTCATTATATACATTTCGAGTAATGGATATAATGATTTCTATATAATAGTGTCAGTGATGATTACGTAATTTTAGGGAATGTAGTTATCAAAAATAATGGTTTTTTTTGAAAAAAGGTTTCCTAATGTAAGGTTTTTTCTTGTGTTTTTTTTTATGAAACTCATTTTCAAGATTCTAATTTTTCTATGTAGAATCTGAGAAAATAAAAAAGGCAGAATTTTTAAAAATTCTGCCTTTTTTATTTGATTATCAATATCTTATTGTTGTTTTGTAAGATTGATAGTAAGGTTATTTTCTGGTTTGCCAGCAGCAGCAATATTTACAACTAATTGAAGTGTTGTAGGTGTAAGTGTGCTTTTGAATGTATAAGCAGTAGCAGCATTTGTAAATACCGATGTTCCAGAAGGAGTAACACTCAAAGTATTTGCAGTAGCATCATACACATAAGTACCACTTTCTACAACTGTACCAGAATTATTTTTAAAATCGTAGCTTACATCACCAATAGCAGAAGTTCCTTCTATCAAAGTAGATAGATTGGCAGGTGTCTGACCAGCACTATTAGTAATGGAAGTAATTTTCCAATTACCTTTCACACCAGCAGGTTTGTCACTTTCTTTCTTTTTCTTACAACCAGTAGAAAAGACAACACCAAGAAGCATTAGGAATAGTAAAATTTTCGTGTTTTTCATAACGTTACTTTTTTTTAAAATTTTAAATAGAGAAGTCTCAATAATTAGTGCAATATAAAATATTTTCTAAAAACAATCATAATTTTTTCAGAAAAAAATTTTGTTTTTTAGCCAAAAACCTATGTTTCCTTTTATTTAAAAGCCACTAATTCAAATGTAAATATTCTGTCAGGTATCCTTCCATTTACAGTACTACCTTTACGAGTAAATGTAAAATTAAGTTCACTTGCATTGAATTTTGTTACAGTTGCAATGATACCTCCATCAAATTCAATAGAAGTTAAATTGGGGTCATTAAATCCCCAAAGCCCTTGAGGGTTAGGGAAAGCATCATTGCCATTGCTCACATAATATTTTTCTCCTACAAATTCCATCGTGAAGCCATTGTAAATTGTTATATCATCAGCAGGTAAGCCGTTTTCGGTAACTTGCACACTTTTAATTCTCCACATTTTTTGGATAGTCTCTGACAGTGTCAATGGCTCTACAACTTTTGCCTCTTTACAAGAAATAGCCATCAGAGCTATAAAAAACAAATATATAAAACTTCTTTTCATATCTTTAAATACTTTTTTAAATTATTTGGTAACCACCATTTTACGAGTAAATGTTTTTTCGCCTATACCAATTTGTAAAATATACATACCTTTAAGCAAATTAGTATTCATTTCAAGTTCTGAACCATCCATAGTAACTGTTTGGTTTTGTATGAGTTTACCTTGTAAATCAATAATTTTCACATTCATTTCTGAACTTATGGTTCTATCAAACTGTATTTTAAACTTGCCTTGTGAAGGGTTAGGATAAATAACAGCACTCTTTTCGTTTGTAGGTTCATCTAAAGCAAGTACATAAGCATCTCTGATTCCTGTTGCTTCAAACCAACGTTGTCCAAACTCCTGACGATACATGTTAGCAATTTTAGCATCATGGATGATTAATGTATTTTCATCATTTGATGTTTCAGCTCCAGATGACCAGTTATGAGAACCTGTAACTACCAAAGGGTCAGAATTTGTGCGTACAGCATCAATTACTACATATTTATGGTGCAATTGGCTTGTAGAGCTTACATAAGCATTTACATTCACACCTTTATCTCTTAACCAAACAAAATCACTTCCTTGTACTAATGGTGATGTTTCAGAAACAGCATTTTCATCATCAATCAAACCTTTTACATCCCATCCTACATTTTGCATAGAATCTAAAGGTGTACGTAAATCATCAGAAGTAATTAAAAGTAAACCAAAACGTACATCGTTGTCTGCACTATAAATAGCTTTACGAATAGCATTGGTTGTTTTATCACTTGGTGAAAATGCCAATTCAACTACTCTATCTCCAATTACAAATTTAGAAGGTGTATTCTTAATTTTCTGAGCTCCCAAACGAGATTTTTTCTGACGATCAGGATTTGCTAAACTTACAGGACCTTCCCCCCACATTTCATCAAACTCTACTCTGTAAGCACGAGCAAGAGCTTGGTCTTGAATCACTAAAAAGTTATTAGGGTCTGTAAATAAGTTATTATCAGTATAGTTTCCAGAACCCGTTATTACATAAGAATTCAATGTGCTATTAGGGTCAATTATAATAAATTTATTATGGTTACCTGTCCCTGTTCTTTGTAATGCAGCATCACCAGTAGTATTTCTATCACGCATTTTCAAAATAGTAGGTATCAAAGTATTTGCTGTATTTGCTGATTCGCCACCAAAAATATATCTTACTTGTACACCTCTTATTTGTGCATTGTTCAAAGCTGTTGCTATTTTAGCAGCTCCAGCAGCATTGGCATTATAGATAGATACATCCACAGAAGTTTGAGCTTTATTGATATAATCTGCTATTACTTGAGCCATATCATTAGTAACAAAAGGAACTGCTCCATTACGAGAGAAAGATGCATCTACGCTTCTATTAAAAAATATTTTAATATCTCCTGTTGATTGGGATGCTGTAGTATAAACATCTGTGAGTATTGTATTTTTATTTCCTTCTGCATTTTGACAAAATACTTCTACAAAATATAATGAAGCTTCGTTCAAGCCTGTAATGTTGACTTCATGTTTTGTGTTTAAGTCTGTGATATTAATTTCACCTACAAAAGTAGTATCGTAATTTGCTACATAGTTTGTGGGGTCAGTAGTACTAACATCTACTAAGAAAATGCTTCCCCAACGTACACGAGTTTTAGCTCTTTGATTGGTTGTAAATGTTAATTTGAATGAATTTAATTTAATAGATTCTTGCAATACGTTTTCTATCACTAAACCTAACACTATATCTGCCCTACCTCTCAATACAATTCTGTATGTAGTTGAATTTTGCTCTAAATTCCCAATTACTGTTACTGTTCCTTTAGGAATATCAGTACCAACCAAAGGATTGCCTGGCGTTACACGAATAACAGGTCCTGTAGTACAATCAGGAGATAGTGGAAAGCAATTACCACTTACAGGACTTTTAGGGTCATCAATATCATAATTTCTTCCTCCTGTACCGCTTCCAAAAATTGCATCTCCTGTATCAATATTAACATCTTCTATTTTCACTAACATACTTTCTAAAGCTTCAGCCACAGCAGGATTTTGTAATTCTGCAATGGTAGTAATTTTAGGTGCTGGTAATGGCTTATTAGAACTAATAACAGTAATTGTTAAAGGCTCAACGAGTTGTTTTAAATTAAAAAATTGACTTAATGTCCCTGTAACTACAATACTATCACCTTGTTTGAGAGCTTGAAGTACAGGAGCTGATGGTGAATTTTGTGCAAAAATTCCTAATCCCCCTGTTGCATCTTGAAAAGATCTAACTCTGTTTCGATTGTCAAAAGTTGCATCATTTGTTACAATACCTGTTACTGTAACTACACTACCATCAAGTTTTACCCTTGCTGTTCCTATGGGCTCTACTTGAGCCAAAGTCTTTCCTACAATGAGAAAGAATAAAAAAAAGTATATTTTTTTCATATTGAATTTGTTAACTTTATAATCATCAGTATAGAAGATTTTTTGATTCTTCTATACTGATGTAGGTTTTTATTTTTGTATCATCAAACGTTTCACAAACTTAGTAGTTCCATTACTAAATTGCAAGAAATACAGACCATTTGGTAAGTTTTCAGATAACTTAGGTGCTGAACTATTAAATTCCGCTACCTTTCTTCCTGTAATATCTAACATCTCTACTGAAAAGTTTTGAGGAGCATCAATCTTTATAGTAGTTCCATTTGCAGGATTAGGATAAATATTTACCTGACTTGCCAGTTCCTCTGCTATACTTAATGGAGCTACTTGGATTCCTTTTACAGCAACATTTGTATTAAGCGTTGGTACAAGAGCTGGAACGGCATGTGTAATATCTCCTCCTTTTGCACCATCAATATCAGATGTTGGAGCAAAGCGAACATATACATCCAAGCCTGTTGTTCCTGCATTATTTATCTCTGCATTTGTAAAAGAAATTGTAGAGAAGAAATCTGTATTATTCTTAGATACTTGGAAATTATTAGGAGTAGTTACTACTACATTTAGGTTAGAACCTGTTGTAGGTAAATCTTTACCTATTAGTTTATATGTCTGAGAAGCTGAAACTTCATTTTTAGTAACACTTCCAAAATCTAGTCCTGTGCTTGGAGCATTTGTACTAATTGCAGGAATAATTGGAGGAGGAATAGTTACATCAGAAATTTTAGTTACAAATAACTGATAACCACTATCGAAAGGAGAAGCATTATCAAATTGTCCACCCAAACCTACCATGGTTACATTATTTACAGGTAAAGCAGCTCCACTACCAAATACATCTACAACAGTTTTGTTCCAAAGTTCACTTGCTGACGTAATACGAAGTGTATAAGTATTAGCACCAACAGTAATATTAGCATTTTGTCCAGAACCTGTCCATGTAGATGGCCATGTTGTTACAGTTACACCTGTAAGTCTTATTAATTGAGATTCTTCATTTTCTGCAATAACAGTAGCATTTACAGGTGTTTTACGAGCATTTCCTGTACTATTTCTTGTTACAGAAGTAGCTGTAATTTGTGTCAAACCATTAAATTGGCTTACTGTGCCAGCTACAGTAATATTATTTCCTTCTAATAAATCAACAGGAGCAATATCTACTGTTCCAGTTGAACGAATTACAATACCATTTCTACCAGTACTATTATCTATAACTGTAAATTCAAATTTTTGCTTTGTTCCATTTGCAACTGTAGCATCAATATTTCTATTCACACCATAAATTTGTCCTTGAATTAAAACATTGGTACCAGTAGCATAAGGGGCAACTTGTGCACCGTTGCCATCTATAGCATTACGAATATTTGCAATAGGAACTACTGTTGGAGCAGGATTAACATACAAAAATACTTGTGTTTGAAAGGGTTGCACTTGTATAAGGTACATTCACAGAACCAGCAAATCCAGAACCTGATGTTAAAGATACTTCATAACCTGTGGGGGCTGTTACTGCTATATTAGCTGGGAAACCTGTTAAATCTGTTCCACTTAATGTATAAGACTGATTTGCAGAAGCTGTACCTGCTGTAGTTGTAAAACCTGAAAGTGAGGTAGGATTTACAGTGAGTATTGGCGTAGGAACAGGATTAACAGTACCACTTACAGCAACATTTTGAGTAGTTGCTCCACCACCTACATTGGTGATGTTTCCACTTGGTGTACCAACACCTGCACTAGCTGCTATTCTTACAAAAATGCTTGTATTTGAAAGGGTTGCACTTGTATAAGGTACATTCACAGAACCAGCAAATCCAGAACCTGATGTTAAAGATACTTCATAACCTGTAGGGGCTGTTACTGTTATATTAGCTGGGAAACCTGTCAGATTTGTCCCACTCAAAGTATAAGATTGCTCTGTTGATGCTGTACCTGTAATTGTTGTAAAACCTGAAAGAGATGTGGGGTTTACATTTAAGGTGGGGGTTAATGGATTAACAGTACCTACAAAAATACTTGTGTTTGAAAGGGTTGCACTTGTATAAGGTACATTCACAGAACCAGCAAATCCAGAACCTGATGTTAAAGATACTTCATAACCTGTAGGGGCTGTTACTGCTATATTAGCTGGGAAGCCTGTTAGGTTAGCTCCACTCAAAGTATAAGATTGCTCTGCTGATGCTGTACCTGTTACTGTAGTAAAGCCACTCAAACTTGTAGGATTTACTGTAAGTGTAGCTGGGGGTGCATTTACAGTACCACTTACAGCAACATCTTGCTGAGTAGCACCCGTAGAGGTATGTGTAATATTTCCACTAGGTGTACCAACACTTGCTCCTGTTAAGCGAACATCAATAGCTGTTAAGCTTACAGTCCCACTTGAAGGTGTAAGAGTAACTGTAGATGAATATGTGGGATCAACGCTTCTTTTAATTTCGAAACCTGCTGGAGCTGTAATTGTAATATCTCCTGTTAAATTTGCACCAGATACTCCATATTGTTGTGTTGTTGAAGGTGTTCCTACAGTTGTTGTAAAACCTGTTAAACTTGTAGAACCCAAAGTAATAGTGGGTGTAGCGGCAACAAAAGGAACAACATCTGTAAAGTTAGCCCCTACTCTTATTTCGTCTATTTCAACGTTTCCTGTTCCTACTGTTGCAGTCCCCCCCTGTCTAATACAAATACTCCTTACTTCTGTAGCAGTATTAGCCCCAGTATTATTTATTAAATCTGCTGTGGGTTCTGTGCCATTAATAACGGGATCTACCCATAAACTAGATGTATTTGTTGATATATTGTATCTAACAACTACTAAATAAGTAGTTCCTGTATTTAATGTTCCTTTTGGACCTGTTGTAATATAAGATGGTGTACTTCCTGTTCCTGACTGATTAACAGTTCCTAACTGAAAGGTAGTTGCACTTGTTCCTCTTATATAAATTCTTCCTGGTAAAACTGTTACAGAAGCCCCATTGGTCTGTCCAAATGAAAAGAAATAGTCTCCTGTTGTAGTTAATCCAGTAGTATTAGTAACATTTATTAACAATGATGCACAAACAAATCCTGTGAAAGGTGTACTTGTAGCTTTATTTACATCTTCTGCATTACCTGCTACAGTAGTGACCCTGTTACCAACAGAAGCAGGCATACCCGCATACGAAAGACTACCAGTGGATGTTGTTAATTGTCCAAATGTTGTACTTGCACTATGACTAGTCCAGCCGTTTGCATTCAATGCTCCACTAAAATTGAACTGCTCTGTCTGCCCTTTTACATTCCCCACACCTAATACCCATAAGCATAGGAGTAGCATAAGACTTGTGTAATTTTTTTGTTTCATATAAAACTTTTTTTGTTGAATACTAAAGTAAAAATGCTTGCAAAATTAGAAAATGTTTTTGGATTAGTTGTTAATTGTATGTTATTAAAACGCATAACAAAGCCTTGAAACTCACTAAGAAGTCTCAAGGCTTTGTTATTTTATCTTTTGATGATGAGTTTCTTAGTAACTACCCCTTTATCTGTTTGAAGTCTTACAAAGTAAACTCCTTCTGTAAAGTTTTTTAAATTAATTTCTCTATCGCCATTGAAATTGCTTACTGTTTTTCCTAAAACATCTACAATTTCAAGGGTATATCTTTCCAAAGGTGTTTTGATATATAGAATTTCTGATGATGGATTCGGATATAAAACTGTATTCTCAGAGATATAATCATCTATAGATGTGACATCTGTATCTAAAAAATTCAGTTTATGCGTTATTTGCCCTACAGAACTTAAACCAGCAGCCGTACTTGTTATTCTGAATTCTAGACTTTCATCTGTCTCTGTTTGGGTATCTTGTTTTGCTCCAATAATGAATGAGCTCTGTGTTGCTCCAGCAGGAATATTAACAGTAAAAGTAGAATCCGCTGAGTTCAGAGTTGGAGTAGCTGTAAAGTCATCTGTTGAAATTCCTCCAATAAATTTGGCTTTAATTGTAACCGAAGTCAATTTATTGGGTGCTGGAGTTATCTCAAGTAATACAACTTTGTTATTACCTTCTATAACATCACTGGTTATGCCTTTAAATTGTATTTGAGCTGAGCCATTTCCTATTTCAGTACCTTCAGCTGTCAAATATATAGCAGATGCTAATGGTGAACTGATGGCTACATCCCCATCTTTAGGTCCATCTACTCCTGAGTTTGGAGCAAAACGAATAAATACAGTTTTATTGGTAAGTGTAGGTAAAGGAAAATCTGTTCCTGAAACATATATAATAGTATTACTAAAACTTATACCATCTTTAGAAACCTGAAAGTTTGCAGGAGCTTCAACAGCAACATCACCAGTCAAGTCCGTCCCAGAAATCACAAAATTTTGATTTGTTGATGTTGAGCCTACTGTAATATTACCAAAATTTGTAAGACTACCTGTTACATTCAATACAGGTGGTGTTGTTACAGAGCCTGAATTACCTGAAAAACCAATATCATCTAAAGTCCAACGAGCTGCTGTATTTGTACCTGTTGTTGAAGTATATTTGAATGCAAAATAACGATTAGCACCTGCATAAGCAGACACATCAAGATTTTCGGTATAAACCCATGTACCTGATGCGTTTCCTGAAGGGGTTGCAAAAGTAGCTGTATTTATTTTTGTCCAAGTAGCAGCAGTTGGTGTTCCAGTACCAGAATAATTAGAGGAAATAAACAACTCTAAAACAGGTCCAGAGAAATCAGCTCTTGAACGATATGATATTTTTGATGTAGCTGTAACTGTTTGAGCAGGAGAAATCAGCCAATCTTCATTATTTTGAGCAGAACCACTAAAACCATTCATTTGAGCTCCACTTGTTCCTCCAAAACCATTGGTTGTACAAGCCCATACTTGTGTTCCTGTTACACTAAAGGCTTTCCATGTATTTAGGTTTGTACAAGGGTCAAAAGTTTCAACTGTAGAAGTTACAGCAGAAACATCTTTAATAGTAATTAAATGAGCTGTTGCACTTCCTAGAGCCATTCCATTGGTCGGTGATGACAACACTAATCGTAAAGTTTCATCAGGTTCGGTATTGCCATCACTATTTACAGTAACCTGAATTGTTTTAGAAGTTTCTGAACCTGTAAATGTTACTGAACTTGTTGAAAATGTATAATCACTTGGTGATACTGCTGTAGAGCCTGCCCCATCTACAGAAATATTAACTGTAAAAGGATTGTTTGCAGTTGTATTTGCCAAGATATTTACAGTGTATGTTTTTGTACCTGAAGCTGGTTCTTGTATAGCCCCTGTAGTACTTGCAAAATTCACAGCAGGAGAAACAGGACCAAATCCCCACACAACAGCTACCCATTCTGGATGATCAATATAAGGGTTTCTATTATTTTGAATGGTATAAACAGCATTATTTCTGTCTATTTCTTTCTGACTTACAGGGTCTTGAACATGCCACTGATATAATAAGTTTAATTGCCATGTATCAAAAACTTGATTAGATGTTCCATTTAATATGTTATCTGCATTACCATTGCTTTGCCAACCTGCTATTACATTCTCATAACGAGTTGCCATATAAAAATAGGTACGAGCGAAATCTCCTTTGTATTCATCTCTTGGTTCAAACACAGTACCTGTATAACCAGCAAATGAACAAGGACCTAATTTACTACCATTTTGGGTTGTTTGGGTTGGATTGGCTACTGTTCCATAAGGAAAATTACTTCTAATACCATTTACTTTTCCATCTGTAGGATAGACATGAAATAAGTCAGAAACCATTGGTGAGGCTGAGTTGAACCAAGATTGTGGTAAGGAGTGTTCTCTATTAAAACAGTCTCCTTCATTAGTATATCCTGCTCCACATGTCTGATTCCAATTAAATTCGTATGGAGGTGTACCATTTGGAATGTCAGAATACATATCCCAAACTTTCCCATTGCTTTTTTTATCTGTTGCATTTCCGTTATAAGTACCTTGATAACAAGAGTACAGCGTACCATAAGAAACTACTGTGTGATTCTTAATAATATTGTACAATTGTGTTTTTAAGGTATATCCTGTACCTGTGGCAGCATTATAATATCCAGCAGGTATTTGGGCATGAATGGTTAAGCTTATAAAAGCTACCATCCACAAAAGGTAATGTTTTTTCATCAGGGGTATCTTTTTTGTCACAAAGATAAGTATAAAAAATCATTTATTTTTTTCTTAATTTACTTAAAACTTACATGACTTTTAAGTAGTTATTTTAGAGTGTTCATGATAAATTAATACAAGAAGTCTTGGCAATCAGTACATATATTGTAACTTTGCACTTTTGGAAAGAAATGTCTAATTATTCTATCAAAATTCTATGAATCGAAAAATTCTACTTTACTTAACCTATGCATGTATTTTAGTATTTGCAAGTTTGAGTGTTCAGGGGCAAGGTATCACGACCGCTTCTGTAACAGGTATAGCTAAAGATACTAAAAACCAACCCATTGCAGGAGCTACAGTTATAGCTCTTCACGAGCCCACAGGTACTAAATATGGAACCGTAACTGACGAAAATGGAGCATACTTTTTACCAAACGTAAAAGTGGGAGGTCCTTATAGCATTAGCATTGAAGCTATTGGTTTTAAACCTAATAAACAGCCCAATATTTCCTTACAACTAGGTCAAACGCTTAAACTAAATTTTAATTTAGCAGAAGATAATCAGGAAATTTCAGGTATTGAGGTTATTGGAACAAAAGACAATATATTTGATGCTTCCAGAACAGGAGCTTCCACCAACATTTCAAACAAAGAAATCAACTCTCTACCCACTATTTCAAGAGGCTTAGATGATTTTGTAAGGTTAACCCCTCAATTTTCGGCTCAAGCAAATGGAGGTCTTTCTTTTGCAGGGCAAAACAATCGTTTCAATAATGTGATGATTGATGGTGCTGTAAACAATGACGTTTTTGGTTTGAATGACAGAGGAACTCCTGGAGGAAGAACAGGTACTCAGCCTGTCAGTTTGGATGCTATCAAAGAAATTCAGGTAATTATTGCTCCCTATGATGTTCGTCAAAGTGGTTTTATTGGAGGCGGAGTAAATGCTGTAACTCGTAGTGGTACCAATGAAATAGAAGGTTCTGTTTATACCTTTATCAAAAATCAAGATTTAGTAGGCAGACGTATTGGTGATGGAACACTTACTGTTACCAATTTTAAAGATAATCAATATGGTTTCAGAGTAGGAGGTCCTATTATAAAAAATAAATTATTTTTCTTTTTGAATGGTGAAATTGGAAGACGTACAGAGCCTAATTTATTTGAGTTACCTTTCTTTACTCGCAACAATCCATCAGCTCTTACAAATCTTATTACAGAGTTAAATGATATTCGTAATATCCATATTCAGAATTTCAATTATGACCCTGGAGATCCTGCAAGCACATTTGACAATATCCAAAATAATAACAAGATATTTGGTCGTTTAGATTTCAATTTAAATGAAAAGCATACGTTAACACTTCGTCATAATTTTACTCGAGCTTTTTCTCAAGAAATTTTTAGAAATGGTACAACTTACTCATTCCCAAGCTCTGGGTATCGTATCACCAACACTACCAATACCACAGTTTTTGAGATTCAAAGCCGTTTCAACAATAAAATGAGTAATGAATTCAGACTAGGTTATACTAATATTTACGATTTGAGTGATAATGAAGGTAGAGATTTCCCCAGTATGCGTGTAAATAATGCCACAATAGGTACAGTAGCAACAGGTCTGGATAGAATCAGAGGGGCAAACAGTCTACGTCAAAATCTTGTGGAAATTACAGACCATTTTACTTGGTTTAAAGGTAAACATACCTTGCTATTTGGTACAAGAAATGAACTATATTTCTTTGATAATATCTTTATTCAGGCTGTTGCTGGTGAATGGGGATTTGCTTCTGTATTAGCTCCAAGAGACCCTATAACTGGGCAAGTAGATCCTACAGCTCCCAATTTCAGCTTAGAGTCAGGTACTCCTATAAGCTATCTGAAAAATTACTCCAGAACATCTGATGCAAGGCAAGGTGCTAAATGGGCTGCTATCCAATTTGGATTGTATGTTCAAGATGAGTGGAATGTCAATGATAGACTTCGCCTTACTTTGGGTGTACGTGCAGATTTGCCCGTTATGTTGGGAGATGTAAGCAGAAATCCTTTATTTGAAGAGCAATTTGGTATTCGAAATGATGAAACACCTTCTCCAAAAGTTCTTTGGTCTCCAAGAATTGGCTTTAATTGGGATGCAAAAGGGGATGGAAAAACACAGATTCGTGGTGGTACTGGTATTTTTGCTGGTCGCCCTCCTTTTGTGTGGTTATCTAACCAATATAGTAATAGTGGTGTAGATTTTGGGCAGGTGAATATCCAAGATCAAGGACTATTAAATACTATTTTTACAGGTTTAACACAAGCTCAAAGAGATGCTCTTTTAGCAAATCCTAATTATTTACCTCCTGGAGCAGGTGCCCAAGGAGGAACATCTCTTATAAACCTAACCAATCCTAATTTGCGTCTGCCTCAGGTATTTCGTACAAGTTTAGGGGTTGATCAAAAATTGCCTTGGGGCTTAGTAGGTACAGCAGAATTTATTTATACAAGAACCTTGAATGATATGTATTTCAGAAATATCAACTTAGCAGGTCAGCAGGGTGTTCTTAATAATGAAGGCAGACCTGTATTTGGTACATTTGGACAAGGTCCTCGTTTGATTGATCCTGTAAATTTCACAGGAGCCTATGTTCTTGAAAATACAAATGCCGGTTTACAATATAGTGCAACAGCTCAATTACGTAAAAATGCTGAAAACTTCTTTGGTAACGTGGCTTATACATATTCTATTGCAAGAGATGCTATAAGTGCAACCAATTCTGTTTCTGCATCTAACTTCAATTTAACACGTACAGGAGCAAACAGCCCTAATACACCATTAGTTGCTGAAAGTGATTTCAATGTTCGTCATAGAGCTATTGTTGCATTTGGCTATACTCATAATTGGAATGAATATGGAACATCTCAAATCGCAATGTTTTATAATGGACAAATTGGAAACAACTATTCTTTCATTGTGGCTTCTGCTCCTGGAGGAACTGTTCCAGACATCAATTTAGATGGTATCAATAACAATGAATTAATTTATATTCCTCGTAATGCTTCTGAAATTCAGTTCCAAAATCATTCAAGAGATGTGGATGTAAGCCGTTTTGGATTTACTAATGCTAATGGAGAGTTAATTCGTACAGCTTCTTATACACTTACAGCAGACAAACAGTGGGAAGGTTTTAACAGCTTTATTGAAAGTGAGAAAAGTTTGAAAAATCGTAGAGGAGAATTTGCTGAACGCAATGGTGCTGTTGCTCCTTGGAATCATCGTTTTGACGTACGTTTCACACATACTATCAACGCTCCAAGCAAAAAAGCAAAACATCAGGTACAAATTACTTGGGATATTATCAATGTTGGAAATCTCCTTAATAAAAACTGGGGACTTATCCAGTTTGGTAGAACCAATCCTATCCAAGCTGTTTCTTATGATAACTTAACTGGAAATATTTTATATCGTTTTAATAGTGATATAGAAGCTGTTTCTGCTCGTCAAGAAACTAATGGTAGTGTTGTTATTGAAGATGCGAAAGCTGGATTCAATAAATTCTTAACTTCTACAAGTATTCGTTCTGTATGGCAAGCACAATTTGGCTTGAGATATAGTTTCTAAAAATTTAAAATAAAAAAAGAGGTTTAGGATTTTATCCTAAACCTCTTTTTTTATAACTAATTCTCAGGTTTTAATCTTTTACATAGATTCATAAACTAGTTATCTTCTTTACAAACTCAGTTTTGTTTTTGTAATATATATTTATATTTGTTTTTCATCAATCATATCTTGTATGCTTCCATCAAAAAAACATTCCAATTATTTTAATAGTAAAAACAATCTTAGTGAACCTTTGGAGAATTTTATCAATGGAAAAACTATCTTCTTTGGAGAAATAGATTACGATTATAACTATCATGCCTATCGTTGTATGGCATTTGCTCTAGGAGCAAAATTGGTTTACAACAAAATGATGAGTGGAATAGATTTGATTATTTATGGCAAAAATACTCCTCCTCCGAAAGCAGTGGCTAAATATCCTGATGCTACATCAAAACCTGTTTCAGAACTTATTTCATTATTTCATCAGCATATTTCAACATTCAAAGAGTTTATCAAAGCTCTTCAGGGTAATGGTTTTACAGTTAGGAATTTTAGTGATGAAGGAGGTCCTGAATTTGATTTTTTTGAGCTAGACCTGATTAATAATTCTATCCATGATACACTCATGGATTATCTCAAAAACTCAAGTTTTATCAATGGTTTTGTACGCCAACCTTCATTTCCTATAGACAAAAGAAGTGAAGCTTTTTCACCTTTAGAATATCCTAAACAAGGAATCACATGGTGGTATCTTTGGACAGAACATGCTTGGTATAGAGTGGGTGCTCAAAAATATCTAAATCCAAATGATGAATATGCTATTGAAATAAAAGGAGACCAAATGTTAAGTATTGAGCCTGTTTTTTGGAGTGAAAGCACAGGTCTATACTTCTACGAATACCCAGATGCTGATAGTATTTCAGGTTTATTTATTCAAGCAGGTATAGATATCAAAACTGGTAAAGTTCATGGAGCTTCTGTTTCAAGAGTTTGGACATAGAAAAATATACTATTTATAACTTTTTCTTACATCAGTATCATATCTTCGAGAGATAAAATACTGATGTTTAGTTTTATTTAGGAAGATTAAACTCTATAGCTATTGCAATTTTTCTTTGAGGTTGCCCTTCTTGGTTAGTGGGAGGTATAAATTTAGGGGCATTTTTAATCAGCCTTTTTACTTCTTCGTTAAAATAATCTTCACAGCCATAAACTGGTCTGTCTTTTTCTATTTTAATACTCCCATCTTCTTGAATAACAACAGTAACAGAAACTTTACACTCTTTTCTTTCTTTGAGAGCTTGTTCTGGATAAACTAAGTTCTTTTTGATATATATACTCCAGACATCTTTTGAGTAAAGTACTGGAGGTGTATTTTCTGTATTACTTTCACCTTTTTTCTCATCCTGTTTTTTATCTTCTACCTTTTTTTCTTCCTTTTTAGGTTCAGTTCCATCTTTAACTTCTATTTCTTTTTGTGTGTTCTGTTCTTCTGAATTTTCTTCTTTTTTATCATTATCAACATCTGTATTTTTAATTTGTGGTAATTGTGGCATTTGAGATTCCACCAAAACGGGCATATCATCTATATCCGAAAGTTCTACATCATTGGTTTGTAAAAAAATGATGTGTTCCTGTAATTCTTCTTTGGGTAACTCTTGTGGTGTTTCCCATTTTATCCAGATTATCAGTCCTATAATAATAGGAATATTGGTTAGTAAGCCTATTAATAATGATGTATGGTATTGTTTTCGGAGTTTGTAAGCTCCATAAATTTTATTTCTATTTTCAAAAATAACATCTGTTAAATCAAAAAGCATGGTTTATTTGAGTCTGTTTGCTTTGAGTATAAAACAAATTTAATGCAAATTTTATGAAATACTTTGATTTCAAATTAAAATTCAGAAGTTTATCATAAGACATTAATGGTTTAGATGATAGGCTCTATTCCAACAAAAGAAAATAACCAATTTTTATCTTGTACAACACAAAGATTTTGTAAATTGAGAGCCAAAGATACATTTCATTAAACTTGCAATCTTATGGCTTACTATTATAGACTTGGTAAAATCCCTGCTAAAAGGCATATTCAATTTCGTCAGCCTGATAATTCTTTATACTTTGAAGAACTTGTGAGTTCAAAAGGTTTTAGTGGTATTTATTCAAATTTATACCATACTTATGCTCCTACACGCATCAAAAAAGTTGGAGAATCTATTCCAGTACCTTTAAAAATACTTACAGACAGACCTTTACTACAGACACACCTTAAAACTTCTATTGCTAAAAATACAGGAACAGATTTTTTAGAGGGACGTAAAATACTGATGGCAAACCATGATTTGAGAATTGCTATCTGCAATCTAGAAAATTGCAAAATGGATTATTATTATAAAAATGGTGAGGCTGATGAATTGCTTTATATACATGATGGAAGTGGTTATTTAGATTCTCAGTTTGGAAGACTTCGTTTTCAGAAAGGTGATTACGTAGTCATTCCACGAACAACTATTTACAGAATTATCTTTGATAACCAGCCTGTTAGAATGCTTATTACAGAGTCTATGACTCCCATAGAAACTGTAAAACGTTATAGAAACGAATTGGGGCAGTTATTAGAACACTCCCCTTATTGTGAAAGGGATATTCATCCTCCACAAGAACTAATTACAGAAACAGAAAAAGGAGAGTATACTGTAAAAATCAAGAAAGGAGGATTCATTCATCAGTATGTTTATGAACACAGCCCCCTTGATTTAGTAGGATGGGATGGCTTTTTATATCCTTATACATTCTCCATTTACGATTTCGAACCCATTACAGGTAGAATACACATGCCCCCTCCCATTCACCAAACATTTCAGTGTGAGGGAGCTGTCATTTGTTCATTTGTACCTCGTTTATTTGATTACCATCCTCTTTCTATTCCTGCTCCTTATAATCATTCTAATATAGATTCTGATGAAGTTCTATTCTATGCAGAAGGGGAATTTATGAGTAGAAAAGGTATTGACAGAGGTTCTTTTACACTTCACCCTGGTGGTCTGCCACATGGTCCACACCCTGGAACAGTTGAAAAGAGTATTGGAGCAAAAGAGACACATGAGTATGCTGTAATGATAGATACATTTAAACCTCTTTTCATTACAGAAGAAGCTCTAGAATATGTAGACGAAAAATATCCAATGAGTTGGACTGATTAAATTTTAGATAAAAATAAAATGTGGGTGTACTATTAAAGTACACCCTTCTTATTTATAAAGAACTGTTGATTCAGATTATTGCCATGATTCATGAAAAGTTTATATACAACAATTTTGAGTCTGATGTAGAAATCATTATTAGTGATGAACAGATTGATGTAGAGGACAATCCCCAAAGGTCTGTATACATCAATCGTAAAGAAAAAATTGTATTAGCCCGTTTTTTTAATAAAAATCAGGAACATAAAGCTGAAAAAACAGGTGATTATGTATATATTAGTCCCGATTATGGTTTTATGAATATCAAAATCAAGTTCGTAGAGGAATATCCATACTATCAGGAAACACCTCAGATGAACCATTCTGTTGCTTTTATTAGTGGGTTTCTTGATGAAAAGTTTTTTATTGATGAGAATATGGTAAAAAAAGCAGTTTATTTTGTATGGGATAACATATTTGGACTTCTGCCTAAAGAATATAGAGATGTTGCTTTTTATTATCATATATCCATGACAAAAACTACAAATCATATTGAATACACTGGAGAATAATTAATTATTTATTTATACATTTTTATTTACTTAATCTTATGAAAAACAAAATCATACACTTTGGGTTTGCTCTTATTTTTTCATCTTTTTTAGCAGGTTGTGGAAAAGATGAGTCAAAGAATACAGATAAAAAAGACTCTACTTCTACTGAAAAAACTACTCAGAAAGTAGATTCTTCTACTTCCACACCTAAAACAGAAGAAAAAACAACAAAATCAACTCTGGATTTGCTACAAGGCAAATGGCAAAGCATTGATGATTCTAGAAGTTTTGTAGTTTTTGAGAACAATCTTAGAAAAGATATTTATGATGGTGAAAAAAGTATAGAAGATGAAGTTTTTGTATTGTCAGATGAATGTCAAAATCCATTAGACAAAAAAGTAAACAAAGAAAAAAAACTGCCAAAAGAAAAAGACAAATATATTTCTTGTGCAAAAAGTGATATGTGTTGGTATATTCTTGAGTTAGATGATAAAACTTTATCTCTTTCTTATATGAGTAGAGGCAATACACTTACTTACAAAAAAGTGGAAAAGAAATAATATTTATTTATTTTTAAGAGTTACATAAGAGTTTCATGTAACTCTTTTTATATCTAAAAACAATTTTAAATATGGTTAGAAAAACATCAGGAGCTTTTATTGCAGCTTCATGGATTGCCTTAGGCACAGGAGCTATCGGATTTTTAGTTGGGCTTTGGAGAGCTGAAATGCTTTTAAGTGAAAAAGGATTTTATTTTACAGTCTTATTTTTTGGGCTTTTTGCAGTTATTTCACTTCAAAAAAGCGTACGTGACCGTATGGAAGGCTTACCTGTAACAGATATTTATTATGGTATTTGCTGGTTTGGGACAATCTTATCTATTGTACTACTGGCTGTAGGTCTCTGGAATACCAATATTTTACCCAGTGAAAAAGGATTTTACATATTTGCATTTATGCTAGCTCTTTTTGGTGCCATTGCTGTCCAGAAAAACCTCAGAGATGATTTAGAAGCAGCCAAAGAAAATAATAAAAACAGTATATCTTCTTAAAAATAATCAAAGTTTATACAGCTTATGGAAGCTCTTGAGGTAAAAGGTTTTTCTAAAGCTTTTCAAACAGACAAAGAACTTACTCTGACTCGCAGATGGAATAATTTTATTATTTATATTATTCCTTTGGCTCTTAGTTTGTATCTGGGAGTTTCTATAATTTATATTCTTCCTGTCATGTTTGATTTGACAGGGCTTAAGAAAATTGCTGTTATTACAGGAAGTATTATTGTTTTTACTCTACCACTACTCTATTTGGGATTGTGTGGTCTTTTGAATACTATTACTTTAAAATTTAACTCTCAGGGTATTAGATTGGAGAACAAACCCATTCATTGGTTTTTATCACCTAATCAATTTATTCCAAAGTCTGATATATCTCAAATTCTAGTAAAAGAAGTTGTTCATAAAACAGTTCCTATTTATCTTTTAATTATTCAATTAAAAACAGGTAAAGAAATCATTATTCAATCTTATGGTCTTTATTTTGGTGAAAAAGCAGCTTATTATGCAAACGATACAGCCAACTTAATTTTAAAGTATGTTTAACTAAAAAACATCCTTAAGTCTTTTTAATAATTTGAACTTATAAAATTTATGGAGGCTCTTGAGGTAAAAGGTTTTTCTAAAGCTTTTCAAACAGATAAAAAACTTGTATTAGCTCGTAAATGGGGAGCTTATATTGTTTATCTGCTTCCTTTGGCTTTTGGTTTAATGGGGCTTCAAATGATCAGCATTTCAATAGGAAGTGTTATTATTTTTTCTGTACCTCTGTTGTATTTTGGATTGAGTGGTATCATCAATACTGTTGTTTTTACCTTTAGTTCTGAAGGAATAAAGATTCAGAATCAACCTATCCCTTGGTTTTTACCTCCTGATAGGTTAATCCCAAAGTCTGAAATCAAACAAGTAATGGTTAAAGAGTCTGTTCGAAAAAAGAATGGTTCAGTGGTAAGTCGAGATTATGATGTGATTGTAAAACTCAATAATCGCAAAGACATTCTTATCAAATCTTATGGCGATTACCCTGGTAAACATGCATCTTCTAATGCCAACAAAGTAGCTAATTTAATTTTAAAACATATTCAATAAATGTATTTATGGAGTTTGTAACTTATCATGTAGAAAACAGAATTGCTTATATTACTCTTAACAGAGCTGACAAGCGAAATGCTCTAAATTTCAAAGTAGTTGAAGAGTTAAAACAGTCTTTTAGACAAGCAAAAACAGACGATGCTGCAAAAGTCATTGTATTAAAAGCTAATGGAAAGGTTTTTTGTGCTGGAGCAGATTTAGAGTATTTGCAAACGCTTCAAAAAAATACTTTTGAGGAAAATCTTGCAGATTCCTCACACCTCAAAGAACTTTTTGAGATCATTTATACACATCCCAAGGTAGTCATCGGGCAAATTCATGGACATGCTATTGCTGGTGGTGCTGGTTTAGCCACTGTTTGCGATTTTTCGTTTACTGTTCCCGAAGCTCAATTTGGTTACACAGAAGTAAAAATCGGGTTCATTCCTGCAATTGTAATGGTATTTTTACTCAGAAAAATTGGAGAAGGCAGAGCTAAAGAGTTATTGCTTTCAGGCGATTTAATTTCGGCTCAAAAAGCCTTAGAATATGGTTTAATCAATTTTATAGTTGAACCAAATGAGTTAGAAAGTAAAGTACAAACATTTGCACAAAGCCTATGTGAAAATAATTCTTCTCAGAGTATGCAAACCACCAAGCAAATGATTGCTCAGGTACAGGAAATGGCTCTCAAAGATGCTCTTTCTTTTGCAGCCAAACAAAATGCTCATGCTCGTGAAAGCGAAGATTGTAAAAAAGGGATTGCTTATTTCTTGGAAAAGAAAACACTAAAATGGTAAGGTAATATTCTCATATTTTATATGGATAACTTAGTTTTTAGTTATCCATTTTTATTATCCGTTTTATTTTTAATATCAAGAAATCTTATTATATTGTTTAAGCTATTCATTTTAAATGCTATAACTCTATGAAATCTATTTTTCTTTTTCTATCTCTATGGATAGGACATTCTGCTTTTGCCCAAAACACCGAATTTAATATATTAGGCAATGGATTGATTTACTCTGATGAAACCATTAAACCCCTTAAAAAAATTGTAGATTCCTTGAACTTGAAATTCAAGGTTTGTGATTTGAATACTACATATCTATCACAAATGCAAAATAAAGCTCATTATGTTTATCTTCTTGGAGAAGATGCTAACAAAGCAAAATTAGATATGGACAATCATATTTCTTTCAAAGATTTTATAAAAAAATATCCAAATATAAAAAACCAAAAAGAATTGTTGATTATAAAGTACAGCTACCAATACATGGATTATGACACTAAAACGAAACAACATAAAATAATGTTCAGTAGTGTTGGAGCAGACGAATTTTCTACTCGTATAAAAATTGATTACACTGATAAAAAGTTAAAGAATACATGGGTTTATAATTATTCAGAAAAAAGTAAATATTCTGAAGAATATTTGGTTGCTTTTTATTTTACAGAAGAGTTTTCTAGCAAAACCATTCCTTATAAATATGCAAGAATGATACAATATTCTAATTGTATGATTGATACTACTTCTCGAATATTGTATTCTGGAGAAGATTTCGATAAAAATAATTATCCTCAAATTGAAGCATTTACAGAGTATGTTAATAAGATAACCAATAAACCCAAAGACCCAGTAGATGACAATCATACACCTATAGATTACTATGATAAATATGATACATGGGATTCATTAAGATTTTCTTTAATTGATAAAGCAAGATTGAAAAATAAGAAATTTGATATACTACTTGAAAATGCCGTTAAAGAGCTTCAAGAAAAAAATCCAACTTTAAATAGAAATGAACTTGAAGAATTTGAAGAGTACGTGAGGCGTTATCATTCAAAAAAGGCAGAATTGGAAATAAAGAGAAGGCGTAGAGTGATTGGTGGCTGTAGTCAAGATGATGGTCCAAGACTTCATGCTTTAAGTATAGCCAAACTATCAGCAGAAACCGCCTATTGGAAAGTTTTTTTACGAGCACACTTAGATATTATGAATGACAGATTTGAGAGAATGAGTGATGGCAGTTATGCTTGGGAAGGAAGGCAAACCTATATTAAAGAACTTGAGCTTTTAAATATTGATGTTAAGAGTCTTCTTTTGGGCATTACATTCAGAATGGAGAACGCCAGTAAAAACCATTATTATGGAGATGTAGGAAGATTGGGTAGAGCTTTATCAGAAAGCCATGAAGCAAAAGCAGTTTCAACTGCCATTCTGGAAATAATAGCTGACAAAGAATTGGATGATTACAATAGAGTCATTATGTGTTATTTATTCATTAGTTATAATGATTGCATAAAAGATGATAAAGTAAAAGAGCAAAACAAAAAATGTTTAAATATTGCTCTCAAAACATTGCCAGACTACCTTTTTGAAGAAATGGCTCTTTTGAACAAATAAACTAAAAAACTCGCTTAAAGCGAGTTTTTTAGTTTTTATACAGCAGTCTTTGAAGCTTTTTCTTCTAGGTACTCATCATAAGTACATAATTTATCTACGATACCATCTTCTTTGATCTCTATCACACGATTGGCAACTGTCTGAACAAGTTGGTGGTCATGAGAGGTAAATAACATCGTACCCGTAAAATCTGTCATGGCATTGTTTAAAGAGATGATACTTTCCATATCCAAGTGATTGGTAGGTTCATCTAATAGTAACACATTTGCTCCACTCAGCATCATTCTTGAAAGCATACAACGTACTTTTTCACCTCCAGAAAGTACTTTTGCCTGTTTAAGAGCTTCCTCACCAGAGAACAGCATTCTACCTAAAAATCCTCTGATAAAACTCTCATCTTTTTCAGTTGAATATTGTCTGAGCCAATCTACCAGATTTAGCTCTATTCCATCAAAAAATGAACTGTTATCAGTTGGTAAGTAAGTTCTTGAAGTAGTTACTCCCCAACGGAACTCTCCACTATCGGGTTTAGTTTCTTCCATTAACACATCAAAAAGTGTTGTCAACACTTTAGGATTTCTGCATAAAAACACCACTTTTTCGCCTTTTCTGATGGTAAAACTCAAGTTCTTAAACAAAACAGTTCCATCATCAGCAGTTTTGGTTAGGTTTTCTACTGAAAGTAGTTGGTCACCAGCTTCTCTTTCTGCTTTAAATGCGATGTATGGGTATTTTCTTGAAGATGGTGTAATGTCTTCAAGGGTTAGTTTTTCTAATAAACGTTGTCTAGAGGTTGCCTGACGAGATTTAGAAGCATTGGCACTAAATCTACGAATAAATTCTTCAAGGTCTTTACGTTTCTCTTCTGTTTTCTTGTTTTGGTCTTGTTTCTGACGCAAAGCTAACTGGCTAGATTCGTACCAGAATGAGTAGTTACCTACATATAACTGTATTTTCTTGAAATCTACATCGGCGATTGCTGTACAAACAGCATCTAAAAAGTGTCTGTCGTGGGAAATTACAATGACTGTATTTTCAAAATCCATCAAAAAGTTTTCAAGCCAAGTAACGGACTCTATATCCAAACCGTTGGTAGGCTCATCTAAAAGTAACACATCAGGATTTCCAAAAAGAGCCTGAGCTAATAAGATACGTACTTTTTCGCTTTCGTTTAGATATTTAAGAGGTGTATGATGTTGACTTTCAATAATTCCCAAACCACTTAAAAGTTTTGCTGCTTCGGGTTCTGCATTCCAGCCATCCAAATCTGCAAAAACACCTTCTAGCTCTCCTGCTCTCATAAAATCATCATCTGTGGCATCAGGATTGGCATAAATAGCATCTTTCTCAGTCATTACATCATAAAGCTTTTTATGCCCCATCATCACTGTTTGCAAGGGTGTAAACTCATCAAATTCATAGTGATTTTGTTTGAGTACAGACAAACGAGTGTTAGGAGGCATATTGACACCGCCTTTGTTGGGTTCTATTTCACCAGCAAGAATTTTCAGAAAAGTTGATTTTCCCGCCCCATTCGCACCTATCAATCCATAACAAGTATGAGGATTAAATTTAATGGTTACATCCTCAAACAAGGTGCGTTTACCATACTGTAGAGTTACATTTTCTGTAGAAATCATAATCGTATTTTCTTCCTATTTCTAATTTTCTGCAAAATTACAAAAAATATGAGTTTATTTCTAAATCTTGTTTATGATTTTTGTAACTCTTTGAAATAAAAGTGAAGAGTAGCTTTTTTTGAAAATTATAAGAGAATCTATTTTGTTAAAATATTACATTACAATTTGGCAAAAGTGCTTTTATTTTTTCTTTTTCTCATACAAAAATTTGATTTTCAATTAAATAAAAACATTATAAATTTCTTAATTCTCAAATTTCTTTCAGGAAAGTAGTTATTTGCTTAGAAGATGAAGTCATTTTATACACTTTCAAAGCTTCTAGATTCCTTAGCATTTGCTAAAGTGGTGCTATCTAATAATTGTCTTTATACATACACACATGTATACAAGCATGAAAGTGAAAATGAGTTTTTTCATCAAGACTTTTTGAGTTATTTTAGTGTAAAGATAAAAAAACATACCCAAAAATGCCATTTTTTTGAGGTGACAATATGTTTTATCAAAAACGTATGTCACAATTTGGTAGATTTTTTTTAATGTTTTCTTTTTCTTGGTCAGAAACTTTATTTCCAAACAAAATCAATGTTCTTAAGTTCTTCAATTCCCAGATTTCTTGGGGTAAAGTGGTCAATTGATTATGATGCAAATCCAATGTGTTCAAATTTTTCAATTCTTCAATTTCTTTAGGCAAAGTGGTCAATTGATTTCTTCCTAAATATAATTCGGTCAAATCCTTCAATTCAAAAATTTTTTTAGGCAAAGTGGTCAATTGATTATGATGCAAATTCAATTCTTTTAAATTCTGTAATTCAAAAATTTCTTTAGGCAAAGTGATCAAGTGATTATGCTCTAAATATAATTTTTTCAAATTCTTCAATTCCGCAATCTCTTTGGGCAAAGTTATCAATTGATTTCTTCCTAAATATAATTCGGTCAAATCTTTCAATTCCCCAATTGCTTTAGGTAATTTAGTGAATTGATTTTCGTCTAAACGTAATTCAGTTAAATTCTTCAATTCCCAAATCTTTTGGGGTAGAGTGATGAATTGATTTTGATGCAAATACAATTTTTTCAAATTCTTCAATTCCCCTATTTCTTCGGGTAATTTGGTGAATTGATTTTCGTCTAAACGTAATTCAGTTAAATTCTTCAATTCCCAAATTTCTTTGGGGAGAGTGGTGAATTGATTTTGATGCAAATACAATTTTTTCAAATCCCAAATCTCTTGGGGTAAAGTGGTGAATTGATTTCCCCCCAGTTCCAATTTTTTCAAATTCTTCAATTCCGCAATCTCTTTGGGCAAAGTGGTCAATTGATTAGAAGTTAAATCTAGTAAAATCAAGTTTTTCAAATTCCCGATTTCTTTGGGCAAAGTGGTCAATTTGTTACACCATAATTCTAATGTAGCTAAACTCTTCAATTCCCAAATTTCTTTGGGTAAAGTAGTTAATTGATTAAAGCGTAAGTCTAGTATAGTCAAATTCTTCAATTCCTCAATTTCTTTGGGTAAAGCCCTTATTTGATTCCAACCTAAATTTAATTCAGTCAAATTCTTCAATTCCCCAATTGCTTTGGGTAAAGTGGTTAATTTACTTTCATATAAATCCAATTTATACACTTTCAAAGGCTCTTTCAAAGCTTCTTCAAGGCTTTTATATTTTTTTGCATTTGCTAAAGTGGTGCTGTCTAATAATTGTCCTTGTGCAAACACATAAAAACACATAAAAACGAGAAAAAAAATGAGTTTTTTCATTAGAATATTTTTTTATATTTCAAAAGTAATGATAAAAGTAAAGAGTAACTTTTTTATACAAAAATCACATTTTCCCAGTCTTTTACACACGCTTGCAAAGCTTCAGAAGAATTTTTACCTATATAGATTTTACAGTTTTTTAATTCTTTCAGTGATTGGGGCAAAGATTGGAGTTGATTTCCTGATAAAGACAAACATTTCATTTTTTTCAATTTACCCATACTTTCAGGTAATATTGTTAATTGATTATTTCCTAGAAATAAGTCTTCTAATTTTTTTAGTTCTCCTATTGTTTCTGGTAATGTTGTTAATTTATTACTACCTAAATCTAAATGTTGAATTTTGCTTAATTTTCCAATCACTTCAGGTAATGTATTCAATTGATTTTCAATTAAATACAAATTTTTCAGTTTTTTTAACTCTCCTATTGTTTCTGGTAGGGTTGTCAGTTGATTATTTCTTAAATTTAAAGATTCCAAATTTTGTAGCTCCCCTAGTGTTTCAGGTAATTTCGTTAGTTTATTATATCCCAAATTCAGATCTTGTAATTTTTTTAGTTTTCCAATTGTTTTGGGCAAGCTAATTAATAGGTTACCAAATAAAATTAGACGTTGTAATTTATCCAATTTTCCAATTGTCTTTGGCAGAAAAGTAAGTTGATTTCCTCCTAAGTATAACCACTTTAATTTTTTTGATATCTCTATTGTTTGTGGTAAAATAGTTAGTTGATTATTTTCTGAGAACAAATTTTGTAAATTTGATAGTTTTTTGATTGCTTTAGGCAAGACTGGTAGTTGATTATTATCCAAATTTAATGTTTGTAGCTCCTTCAATTCTCCTATTTTTTCTGGCAATAACATGAATAAATTGCTGTCTAAATTCAACTCCTTCAATTCTCCTATTTTTTCTGGCAATAACATGAATAAATTGCTGTCTAAATTCAATTTTTGTAAATTCTGTAACTTTCCTATTGTCTCTGGTAAAATCGTTAATTTATTATATCCCAAATATACGTTTTTCAGGTTAGACAATACCATAATACTCATTGGTAATTTAGCAATGTTTTTGGAATGTAGTCTTAATTCTACAATTTCTTCCAAAGGCTCTTTAAAGTCCCAAGCCTCGTATTTCACCAAAAATTCTATAAGTTCTTTGTACTCTTCTAATGTACATTTAAAATGCTTTTCAAACTCTTCTTGGTGATGTTGAGCAAGTTCCAAACCTACCTGAAAAGTATTTTCACTTTTCAAAAGCAATAATAGATTTTCAAATTCAGGGCTGTGCATAATTTCTATAAAAATTGCTAAGTAATATACATTTTTATGGCTACCTGTTCTTAACTTTTGCCTTTTTATTTTCTTTATTTTATTCTTTGAATAAAATGTAACTTATTGTCTATCAGAATCAAATAAAATATTTCTGAAAATATTTTATTTTTAATTTGGAACAATCATTCCAAATTATATATCTTTACGGAACGATTATTCCAAAATAAAAACAACCTATATGAAAAAGTTAGAAAACAAAATTGCTGTCGTTACAGGCGGAAATAGTGGCATTGGGTATGCTACTGCACAAGAAATGTTAAATCAGGGTGCAAAAGTGATTATTACAGGTCGCAATGCAGAAGCCGTTAAAGAAGCTGCATCACAATTGGGCGAAAATGCTATTGGCTTAGTGGCTGATGTTGCCGATACAGCCCAATTAGATAAATTAGCTAGTCAAATCAAGGCTCAATATGGCAAAGTAGATGTACTTTTTATCAATGCTGGTGTATTTAAGCCTACTCCTATTGGTCAGATTTCTGAGAATGTATTTGATGAACAAATGGACATCAATTTTAAAGGAGCTGTATTTACCTTAGAAAAATTCTTACCTTTTCTTTCAGAAGGAGCTTCTATCATCAATCTTTCTTCTGTAAATGCTTATACTGGCATGGCTAATACTGCTATTTATGCAGCCAGCAAAGCAGCCATGAACTCCTTTACAAGAACTGCCGCAACAGAGCTTGCTCCACGTAAAATTCGTATCAATGCAGTAAACCCCGGTCCGGTTGTTACGCCTATTTTTGGTAAAACAGGTATGCCTCAGGAAATGTTAGATGGTTTTGCTCAGGCAATGCAAAATCGTGTACCTCTTAAGCGTTTTGGTCAGCCAGAAGAAGTAGCAAAATTAGTAGCTTTTTTAGCCTCTGATGATGCCTCGTTTATTACAGGGGCAGAAATTAACATTGATGGTGGTATCAATATCAACCCTGGTGTAATGGGTTAATTTTTTTATCATTTTTTGGAATGATTATTCCAAATCTGTATATTTGTATTGTGTTGTAAAGTCGTTTATTTTGCACACAATACAAATATATAATACCTATGTGTTATGCCTCGTAACAAAGAATTTAATCAGGATGAAGTATTGGATAAGGCTATACAACTTTTTTGGGAGAAAGGGTATAATGCCTGTTCCATGCAAGATGTGGTGGATGGTTTGGGTTTAAGCCGTTCGAGTATCTATGATACTTTTACAGATAAAAAGAATCTTTTTTTACAATCTCTGAAGAAATATCAAGAGGATTATACAAGTATTGTGATTAATATGCTCAACAATTCTTCAGATATAAGAAAAACCCTTGAAGATATATTTGATAATATTGTTCAGGATGTAGAAAAATGTTTGCTAAAGGGTTGTTTTATGACCAATAGCACCATCGAATTAGCACATACTGACGAAGAAATATCTCAAATTATTAATGGTAATAAACAGCAAATAGAATTAGCTTTGGAAAAAGCCTTGCAAAAAGGGCAAGATTCAGGACAAATTTCTCAAAAAAACAATCCTAAAGTTTTATCAAAGTACCTTTACAGCAATCTTGCTGGTTTGAGGGTAATTGCTAAAAACAAGCCTCATCCAGATGAAATAAGAGAAGTTATTAATGTAATTATGCAAGCTTTATAATTCAGTTTTTATATCATTTCAATAACTATTTAATAAGGAACGGCTGTGCTATCAAATGTGGGGTGTAATTTAAATAAATCGTATTGAAGGTGTTTGTTATTTGATTGATTCAAATTCCAGAAATAACGAAAATCTTTTTTTAGATAATTGAATTTATCTTTGATGCTCTTTGGATAGCCAAAAACTACTTTTTTGATATTATACTCTTGTATAGCTCCTCTACACATGGTACATGGCTCAAAAGTAGTAAGTAAGATAAGCTTATCTCTATCCAATTTTTTAAACTCTTCTACTCCTATTTTTTCAAAACAATCTTTGAGGGCGTTTATTTCTGCGTGTCCAGAGGGGTTGTTATTTTTTAAAACATCATTTTTACCTTCTCCTATCACTTTTCCATCATAAATAATGATTGAAGCCACAGGCACATCTTTTGAAGAAATACTTTCTTTTCCTAGCCTGATTAGTTGCTCATTATAATCTTTAGAATTAAATTCTGATGAAAACAAATAAATATAAGAGTAAGTAAAGAGTAAAATTATTGCTACTAAAAAACCTGCTATGAAGTAAAATAATGGAGTTATTTTTTTCAGTCTGGACATAAACTTACTCATCGTTATCTTGAAGAATACAAATTTTATTTACAATACTGCTGAATCATACTCTCTATTTGTATCAGTCCTAATTCTTTTGCTTTATTCCAATCTGCACAAGTACCTTGTCTATTACCTAATTTTGCTTTTGCCACACCTCTATTATAATATGCCTCAGCAAATTTGGGGTTTAAGGTAATAGCTTTCGTATAGTCTTCTATGGCTCCTAGTATATCGCCTAATTCATCTTTTAAAACTCCACGATTGACATAAGCCTGAATTAGTTTTGGATTAACTCCAAGAGCTTTATTGAAATCTTCTATAGCTCCTTGTTGGTCACCTGATTTTGACTTTAATACACCCCGATTATAATAGGCTTGAGATAATTTGGGATTAGCTTCAAGAGCCTTGTTAAAATCTTCCCTAGCTCCTTGTTCATCATTTAATTCCATTTTGAGTACACCTCGATTGTAGTATGCTTCATAATACTTTGGTTTGAATTCTATGGCTTTGTTATAATCATCCATAGCTCCTTTGTTGTCATCTAAATCTGACTTTAAAGTTCCACGATTGTAATAAGCTTCAGCATATTTAGGATTAAATTCTATCGTTTTATCATAATCTTGTATAGCCCCTTGTTTATCACCAAGTTCATTTTTTAAATTTCCTCGATTCAAGTATACTTCAGCAAATTTGGGATTGATTTCAAGGGCTTTGTTGTAATCATCCATAGCTCCCTGTTTATTGCCTAATTTATACTTCAAAATTCCCCGATTTCCATAGATTTCAGCAAATTCTGGGTTAATTTCTAAAGCTTTGTTGTAATCATCCATAGCTCCCTGTTTATTACCTAATTTATCTCTTAAAATTCCACGATTTCCATACACATGGGTAAAATTTGGATTCAGTTCCAAAGCTTTGTTATAATCTTTCATAGCCCCTCCTAAATCACCCAGTTCAGCTTTTGCCACACCTCTATTATAATATGCTTCAGCATACTTGGGGTCAATGGTCAGAATTTTATTATAATCTTGTATCGAGCCTAAATTATCCCCTATTTTAGCTCTTAAGTTTCCCCGATTCAGATATGCACTCAAGTATTTAGGACTAAATTCAATAGCTTTGGTATAATCTTTTATAGATCCTTGTATATCACCCATTTTATCTTTTAACAACCCACGATTATAATACGTTTGAGATAATTTTGGGTCAATTTCTAAAGCTTTGGTATAGTCTTGTATGGCTCCTTCTGTATCATTTAATTCATATTTTAACAATCCTCGATTATTATAAAATATTGCAAAGTTTGGACTAATTTCGATGGCTTTGGTGTAATCTTGTATGGCTTCTTGGTATTTTTTTTGCTGTTCTTTACAAACAGCACGACTATAATATGCCTGCCAAAATTCTGGGTGTTTCTGAATTAATGTATCTAACGTTACAATAGACAATTCTATTTCACCTTTTTTCATTTCGAGCCATGCCTTAGAATGCAATCCATAAGGAGTATCAGGGGATTCTTCTAATATTTTTTTATATTTAGATTCTCTATCAATGTCATTAGAAGCATGAAATGCTTCCTCAAAAAGACTTTTTACTTGCTCTTCTGATAGTTTCTGTGCAAACACAGTTATCAGATAAAAAAGCCAAAAGAATAGTGTCAAGTTCAATTTTTTCATATTGATTTTCAAAAAGTTATATACATTCAATTTTGAGACCATTCAAAAAGTTTGCCCAATAAAAATGTTCTCCAAGATGCTTATCAAACATCTTGAAGAACATAAAAATAATCAAATCAATCGTTTCTTACAAACTGTTCTTTATTCTTTGTCTGATTTCAAACAAACTTTGTTCAACTAGTAATTTCCCATCTCTGAAAACTTCTTTGAGTTCGCCTTGCTTTTCTTGCTGCCAAGTAGCTTGGTCAGTAAGTTTGTAGTTTCCATCTGATTCTAAAGTTACCATCATCAATCCTTTCGCAGATTTTTTTGTACCATCGTCTGTGATTGGGTCTTTAAAAATTTCTCTGCCTACACCATTTACTTCGCCATAGGTGGCTTTCATGGCAAAACCAAACGTATCACGAGTGTTGTATTGATAAGTATAAGAGCCTATACCCAAAACCACATTGGTAGAAGCAAAACCTTTGTCTTTAAGTCTTTTACAAATCCTGATAGCTCTATCCAAAGTGATGCTGTCTCCATAAATTGCTCCAATATGTGGGTCTAACTCTTTAAATCCTTTTGCATTGATACTACCTCCAAAAACATCCCAGAGCAGTTCTATAACACCCTTCTTTTCATGTTCGTTTTTGCCAGCAGGATTACCACACAAAATATCTACAGGATCACCACTATCTGGACGTATCACAACTTTTCCTTGACGATTCATGACCTCATTCTTGAGTTTGGGCAGATAGTCTGTTAATACTTTCCACAAATCCCAAGTATCTGACACGATAGAAACAATTCCTTTGGGGTAAACATCACAAATTAGTCTTCTGAAAGTACCTATTTCATCTTCCAGAGTTCCCATACACATTACAGAGTGTTCGGTAGCAGATACAGAGCCTCCAACGAGTTCTTTTTCGGCATTGGCATTGTAATAATGTTCTAAAAAATCGATAGCTGGAATGGTATCTGTACCTGTAAAACTAAGTAAATGTCCACTTGCAGAAATGAGGGCTGCCTCAATACCAGCCATTCCACGCATAGAAAAGTCATGTCCCTGCCAGTCTACAAACTCAGGAACAGAAGATGTTTCTTGAGCAAATTGTTCTAAAATTTTTCTGTACTGACGAGCAATAGTTGCAGAAGTACATGGCATCCAAACTACAGCCGAAAGAAGCGTTTCAAAATAATTAGTCAGCCAGAAAAACTCAGGCAATGTATTATACATGGTAAACATAGGTACTCTGATAGGCACACTTACACCTTCTGGTAATGCCTTGATTACCATTGGTATATAACCCAAATCGTGTAAATCTTCGATGTGCTTTGTACCCACTTGGTTTTCACCAAGATAACAGTTAATTCTTCTTTTATACTCAGCTACTACTTTTTCTTTGGGTTGTTTGAAGAAATGATTTTCAAAATCTTCTAAGATATATTTTTTGATAAAGTATTGTAAACCAAAGAATACAACTTCATCAATGCCTTCAATTCTGCTTTTTCTGGGTGTCCAGTTGGAGTACACCAAACTTGTGCCAACAGGGTACTGTCTGCGATGGTCAACTTTGTAACCGTCTGTAAGAAGCAATGGGTTCATAATTTTTTAGAGTTTAAATTCAATTTGTGTTAAACAATTATCATTCAATTCTTTGATAGAATTGGTGGTGAAAATATGCTCAAAATGTTGTGAGAGTTCTGTAAAGCCTTTGCTAAAAATACCATGAGAAACAGCCAAATATAATTTTCCTGCATTTTTCTTTTTGAGTTCCTGAGCCAAACCAATAAAAGTACCTCCACCATCACAAATATCATCTACAATCAGGCAATTCTCGCCTGCCAAATTATCTACATATACCTTAAAATTAAGCAGTTGCCCTGTTTTTACATTTCGACTTTTGCTACACTCTACCACCTCGATGCCTCCTAATGCTTCAGAAACTTTATAGATTTTTTTCAAAGCTCCTCCGTCTGGGGAAATCAGTTTTACACTTGTTCCTATTTTTTCAATTACCTGTCTGATAAACTGATGATTAGGTATTACTTGACAATTCTGAACCAAGGCTGGCGTAACTTCCGAATGAGCATCAAAAACTACAACTTTCTTGAAACCCAAAGAATTGATAATATCAGCATAGACTTTCACAGAGAGAGGCTCACCTTGTACCATTACCCTGTCTTGTCGAGCAGCAGGAAAATAAGGAATGACTAAGTCTGAAATTTCGACTTGCAGCCTTCTGAGAGCATCCACGGCAATACAAAGCAAACCCAAATCATTGAAAGAGTTGAGTCGGTGTGTAATAGTTACAGCCTCTTGTTTATCAAAATCAGGTTTGATTTTGATGTGTGGCTCTCCGCCTGCAAAAGTAAATGATTCATATTCAATTTCTTTAGCTGAAACGGGCTTAAAATTTTTGTCGAGATGAAGTACCATAAGATATTTGCGTAATAATTACACAATTATAAAATAAAAAATAATGACATCAAAATATTTTGCGTAAATTTTACGCAAATTTAATTTCAAACAAAAAACCTTCTTTGATTAAATCTTTGTATTTCTGATAGTTAAATTTAAAAAGTTTAGCCGGTCTACCACTTTTTTTAGAAGAAAAAATTTCAGTTTCTTCAATTACTCCAAAACTGAGAATTTTTTTCCTAAAATTTCTTCTGTCTATTTCTTTTTCTAAAATAGTACAATATAAGTTTTCTAAATCAGAAAACAAGAACTCTTGGGGTAGTAAGTCGAAGCCTATAGGCTGATATGTGAGTTTATTTTGCAGTCTTTTATAGGCTACATCAATAATTTCTTTGTGGTCGAAAGCTAATGGAGGCAAATTTTTAATAGAAAACCATTGGGCTTCTTCGGCATCTGTGTTGGGGGTTGGGGTAAGTGTAGTAGAATTGACAAGAGCAAAATAAGCGACCGTAATCACTCTGAATCGGGGGTCTCGGTGTATATTATCCCCAAAAGTGTAGAGTTGCTCAAGATAACTGACCTCAATTCCTGTTTCTTCTTGGAGTTCTCTGTTTACAGCATCCTGAAGGGTTTCTGAATCTTTTACAAATCCTCCAACCAAAGCCCACTGATTTTTGAGTTCTCCGAATTTTTGTTTAATAAGAAGTATATGTAGCTGATTATGAGAATATCCAAATACAATAGCATCTACGGCTACTTTTATATTTTGTACAATTTCCATATGAATATTATGTGTAAATCATACGCAAACATAGAGCTATTTTTGGATTTTACAAGAAAAGCCTTCTTTTCAAAAGGAAGGCTTTTCTTTATATTTTGATAGTCTTATTTCTAAAACCTCACATCTTTTGTCCATTTCAATCCATTTTTTTGTATTTACTCGGAATCCTGAATGGGAAGTCGAGAGCTTCATTGGTAATTTTGGTCCTTTTATGGTCAATTTCTATTTTAATTTTATAGAAGCCTTTTTTATTATAGTAGTTCAAGTCGATATTGTTCTTTTCTGCAAATAAGCCTGTTCCCAATGCCACAAACTCCGAGTATAGCATTTCCATCACACTACCTGTGTTGGAATCTTTTACATTGAGTTTTTCCAGTTTCAAATTCTTTTGATTCAGGTAGTTATCTACGTTTAGAAATTTTTCTCTTTGTCTTACGATATAAAAATTGGTATCTCGTAGTACATTTCCTTTATCAAAACGTTTGATGGGCATTTCACCTATTAAAACACCTTGTAGCAAATCATATGTAAAATCAAATCCATACTCCTCACTAAGAGCTTTATAACTCAACACTCTGTACGTTTTTTCCTGATAATTAATCATTTGTATAGAGTCTTTGGTTGCTAAAATTCTGATACCTTCTACACCAATATTTGCTTGCATAGAGAGCCAAACAGCACTATCCTTACGGATTCTCATTTTCACCTTAAACTTAGAGTCATTTGTGCCATCTGTGAAGTCTATTTTGGTATCAGAAGAAAGATATTTAAACTCAAGACTTGGAATTTCTTTATCCAAAGCAAAAGCAACTTTTGGAGTATCTATCTTTGGTTTAACCCCTTGAATAACAGTGGTATCAGCAGGATTGGAAGTATTTAATTTTTTAGGCTTTCTACAAGAAGCAGCCATCAACGTAATGATGCCAACGGCTAGTATAAAATATTTCATTATTAGTGATTAAGTGCTAAATTTTGGATAATTATTTAAATATCAATATTATTCATAGAGTTGTTTATCTGTTACTTTTTTAGCCAATTGAGGGCTTCCTCCTTTCATATTTTGAGCTTTTTGCCATTGTTCAATAGCTTTATCTTTTTCGTTGAGTTTAAAAAGAACATCTCCATAATGCTCTAAAATAAGAGCAGAAGGTGCTAGAGATACTGCTTTTTCAAACATTTTTTTAGCATCTTGGAGTTTATTCTGTTTGTATAAAACCCAACCATATGTCCCAACAAAAACCCCATTCTCAGGCTGAAGTTCTAATAATTTCTTAACATGTTTGGTAGCAATATCCATTTTTTGCTTTCTTGAAGCAAGGTAATAACTATAATTATTGAGAGCAACTACATTCTCAGGCTCTTTTACAAGAATATCTTCAAAAACTTTATCTGACTTTTCATATTGTCCCATACCATAATAAGTATCTGCCAGCCTAATATTGAGTTGTGTCTGAAGTTTTGCATTATTTTTAGCAAAGCTCAAACCCTGTTCATAACTCTCAATTGCTTTGGGGTATTTTTTAGACTCATGATAAGCGATTCCGTTATAAAGCCAGAATATTGCCTGAGTTGGATAAAGCTCCAAAGCTTGCTCCGAATGGCTCAGAAGTTCTGTAGCTTGCATTAGTTCTGTATCCAGATACAAAAGTTTTTGCCAAGCTTCAAAGCGATTCCCATCTAAACTAACCACTTTAAAATAAGCATTACGAGCTTTTTCTAAATCTTTTTTCTGTTCCAAACTCTTGGCATAAAGCCACCACGTTTCGGGGTCTTGGGGTGCATTCTGAACAGCCTTTTCCAATTCGTTGTTCATTTGGGTTACATCCCCTCCTCCTTGTGTGTTTTCTTTCAGAAATTGGTTACGCACTTCATCTGGAAGGCTTTTTTCGGCAAGTGTTTTAGAAAGCAAATCGTTTGCTAAATCTTTTTTATTTTGTTTCTTATAAATTCTATACAACAGAAAATGGGAAGAAAAAGAGTAATCTTTAGGTAGCTTACTTACTAAAAAACTTTCAGCTTTGCTTTCTTCTCCTGAGGCTAGAAGCATCTCAGCATAATTGATTTGATAGCCAGAGTTTTCAGGAAAAGCCTTTGCCAATTTTTCAGCCTCTAAGGTGGCTGCTGTATTATTTTTTTGTTCTATATAGATGAGTTGTTTGGCTTTAGAAAGAGCCTCCTGAACACCATATTTTTTCTCTAGATTTTCGTAGAGTTTAAGAGCCTTAGAATAGTCTTTGATACGAAACTGATAAATTTGAGCTAAATCGTAGGCATACAAATCTGTTCCTGTAATTTTTTTAGAAAACATTTTTTCGTATGTCTTGGCAGCTTCTTCGTATTGCCCTTGCGACTCATATAATTTTCCCAACAAAAGATAGTAATATTTATTAGTATCCTCTAAATCAATCGCTTTTTCAGCATAAGCGATGGCATCATTGGGTCTTCCTGCCTTTAAATAAGTTTCTGCAATTTGATAATGAATTCCAGAGCTTTTTGGATTAATTTTGAGGGCTTTTTGAAAATTTTCAAGGGCAGCCAGATAGTTATCCAAAGCATAATATTTCATCCCTTCAAGCATTTGTCGTTCAGCCATCAGGGTGGTTTGTCTATCATCTTTACCTACTATCTCTTCTGTTCTTGCTTGGCTTTCTGTTTCCTCTACTTTGTCTTTTTCCTTATCTTTTTTCTTTTTTTTCTGAGCAAAAGCATGTTCTACAGAAAGAACCCCCAAAGCAATACAAAAAGCTACCCATTTCATACAAATACAATTTTAATTTTGTAAATATTATCCACAAAAATCAATCCACTATCACATTATAATCTCCTACACTCAAGTTTTGAGCTTTTCCATGCCACTGTACAAAATTCCCTACCATAGAATTCTCAATATGAATAGATTGTAATTGGCTATTCTCTTGAATAATACTATTTTTGATAACTGAATTTTTAATGGTTGTTCCCTTACCTACCGAAACATAAGGACCTACCACACTATTTTCAATGATTACATCAGCATCTATAAAAACCGGCTCAATAATTACAGTATTTTGTATTTGGGCATTTTTAGCTCTTAACGGCTGATTTCTTTCTTCTAAAAACGCTAAATATCTCTGATTGGTATAAACTGTTGCATCTTTATTCCCACAATCAAGCCATTCTGTAACCTCACCAATGGTAAATGATGTCCCCTCATTTTTCATATTTTCAAGGGCATTGGTGAGTTGGTATTCTCCTTTATCTTTAATTTCATTGTCTAAAAGATATTGCAAGTGTTTTCTGAGATATGCTCCATCTTTAAAATAATAAATTCCGATAATAGCTAAATCAGAAACAAATTCCTGAGGTTTCTCTACAAAATCTGTAATTTCCTTGTTCTGATTAAGTTTTACAACACCAAACTGTCTGGGGTCATCTATTTTTTGCACCCAAATAATCCCATCTTTAGATGAATCTAATATAAAGTCTGCTTTAAAAAGGGTATCTGCAAAAGCTACCACTACATTTCCATCCAAACTTTCTTTGGCACACATAATGGCATGAGCTGTTCCTAAAGCTTCTTCTTGGTAACAAATTCGTCCTTTTGCACCTAACGAAGCCGCTACAGATAGTAAATTATCCTCTGTGTTTTTTCCAAAACTGGGGTGTATGATAAAGGCTATTTCGTCTATTTTTTGTCCACAAACTTGGGCTATATCTTCTACTAAACGGTAAACAATTGGTTTTCCTGCAATGGGAATAAGAGGTTTGGGAACGCTGAGGGTATGGGGACGCATTCTTTTACCCAAACCAGCCATCGGAACAATAATTTTCATTCAATTAATCTATTTTGGATTGATATTTTTTTACAAATGGGGAGGCAAGATGCTAAAAAATCCTATCAAAACAAAACCTCCAAATTTTAGTTGGAGGTTGTTTCTTCGGTTCTGAAACTTTTGAGTTTATCCTCAAGAGTATTCTTTAAGTCTGTAGCCTTTTTTGCTAGTTTTTTGCGTGTTTCTTTCCCACTTTCTGGTGCTAAAAGCAAACCAGCCACTACACCTGCTGCTGCTCCTGCTAAAAAAGAAAATAGGATTTTTTGCCCGTTACTCATAGATTTTAGGATATTTGTAGTTAAAAATTTGCATTTAAAAATATGAAATTCTTTAAGACAATATACGCATTTTGGATGATTTTTGTTTTTTTTTCGGGTTTTATTTTAATTTTTCCTTGGCTTATTTTATTTCATAGAATTCATAAAAGTATTTGGAACACCTATTTATATAAAGCTTGGTCACATATATTCTACTTTTTATTAGGTATTCCTAACCCTACTCGCTTTGTTGGAAACTTTTCTAAGAATCAGACCTACATATTTTGTGCCAATCATTTCTCGTATTTAGACATTGCAACCATTGCTGGCGTTATGAAGGGAAAATATGCTTTTGTAGGAAAAAGTACCATTATCAAAGTTCCTTTGTTTGGTTATATGTTCAGGAAATTACATATTCCTGTGGATAGAGAGAGCAAGGTAGCTGCTGCCAAAGCCTTTTTACAAATGAAGAAGGCTCTTGAGTCAGGCAGAAGCCTTATTATTTTTCCCGAAGGAGGTATTTTCTCCGAGAATCCTCCTCAAATGGTTGAATTTAAAGATGGAGCCTTTAAATTAGCCATTGAAACCAATACCCCTATTATTCCTATTAGTCTTAAATGGGCTTGGAAAGTCATGCCTGATGATGGGAAAATCCGTCTTTCATGGCATAAAATGGAAAGTATTATTCATGCCCCCATTGATACTCAGCACTTAAATATCACAGATTTACAAAAAATAAAACAACAAGTTTTTGAAACAATTCAGAAGGATTTAGCTTAAAACTAATTTTAAAATCTTAAAATCTGTAAATCAAATATTTAAATTAATTCTCTTAGTATGTTTTGGATGTCTTCTATCTAAAACTTTGGAATGTAGTAAATTTGTTCTAAATTTCGTGCCGTTTGCATACTTCAACATCGAAATCCAAAAATCTATATGAACATTCACGAATATCAAGCAAAAGAACTTTTAAAGCGTCATGGCGTTCGTATTCAGGAAGGTATCATTGCAGATACCCCTTCTAAAGCTGTAGAGGTGGCTCGTCAGCTCAATGCTCAAACTGGTACTACTTGGTTTGTTATAAAAGCTCAAATCCATGCTGGTGGACGTGGAAAAGGCGGAGGCGTAAAACTTGCTAAAAACTATGACGAAGTAAGAGATCTTTCTGAAAAAATCATTGGAATGCAGTTAATCACGCCACAAACTGGTCCTGAAGGAAAAAAAGTACACAAAGTTTTGATTGCTCAAGATGTCTATTACCCTGGTGAAAGCCAACCCAAAGAGTTTTATATGAGTATTCTTTTGGACAGAGCTTCTGGACAAAATGTAATTATTGCAAGTACTGAAGGTGGTATGGATATTGAAGAAGTAGCTGAACAACATCCAGAAAAAATCATCAGAGAATTTATTGATACTCGTGTAGGACTTCGTGATTTCCAAGCTCGTAAAATTGCTTTTGCATTGGGTTTAGAAGGCAATGCTCATAAAGAAATGGTCGCTTTTGTAAAATCACTTTACAAAGCTTATTTAGAATCAGATGCTTCTATGTTTGAAGTAAATCCTGTTCTTAAAACATCTGATAATAAAATTTTGGCTGTGGACTGCAAAGTGAACTTAGATGATAACTCTTTGTTCCGTCATCCTGACCTTGCTGAAATGAGAGATATTTTAGAAGAAGACCCCTTGGAAGTAGAAGCTGGCGAAAATGATCTGAATTATGTAAAATTAGATGGCAATGTGGGTTGTATGGTAAATGGTGCTGGACTTGCAATGGCAACGATGGATATTATCAAGCTTTCGGGTGGTGAGCCTGCAAACTTCCTCGATGTAGGAGGTGGAGCAAATGCAAAAACCGTAGAAGCTGGTTTCCGTATCATTTTAAAAGACCCTAACGTAAAAGCAATCCTTATCAACATTTTTGGTGGTATTGTTCGTTGTGATAGAGTTGCTAATGGTGTTGTGGAAGCTTACAAAAAAATTGGAAACATCAGTGTTCCTATTATTGTACGTCTGCAAGGTACTAATGCTGAAGAAGGTGCAAAAATTATTGATGAGTCTGGTTTGAAAGTATTCTCAGCCATTACACTTCAGGAAGCAGCTCAAAAAGTACAACAAGTTTTAGCATAAATATTGATTGAAAGAGTTAGGTATAACCTAACTCTTTTTTAATCATGATAAGGTTTGCACATACAAATATCATTTCTACTAATTGGAAAAAACTGGCTGAATTTTATATAAAGGTATTCAATTGTAAGCCTATTTTTCCTGAAAGAGATTTATCTGGCATTTGGTTAGATAAAGCTACAAATTTACATCATGCACATTTAAAAGGCATTCATTTGGCTTTGCCTGGTTATAAAGAGAATCCTCCTACTTTAGAAATATTTCAATATACTGACACTTTAGATAATCTAGAATCATCTATTAACAGGAAGGGGTTTAGTCATATTGCATTTCAAGTAGATAATTTTGAACATGTTATATCAAGTCTTATAGAACATGGTGGAACACTACTTGGAGAAGTAATTACTACTCAAATCCCCCATGTTGGTTTTATTACTTTTGTATATGCTAAAGACATTGATGGAAATATTGTTGAAATCCAACATTGGGAAAAATAAAATTTTTTAGTTCTGCAATAAAATTCTAAAAAAATAGTTCATGAAGTGAATTCTTTATAAGCTTTTTTACCTAAATTTTATTCTATGAGGAGAATTTTATCATTAGGATTAACATTGTTCATATCTTATGTTTTAAAAGCCCAAGACCTTGACCCTAAAATATATGATGCCTATTTAGGAACTTATAAAACATCCACTTCTAAAGAGTTTATAATAGGTAGAAGTTTTACAAGGCTATTTTTATTTGATTCACAAACTTCTGACTTCCGAGGGCTCTACAAAATAAATGATACAACTTGGTATTCAGGACAAACCTTAATGACTGAATCAAGAGAAGCCATCAAAACTATTACTTTTCATTCGAAAGAAAATAAAATTTATGCTATTTCTATTCAAGAAAAAGGATTGGATAAAGAAAAAGCATACAAATCTGATGTGTATAAAGAAGAAAATATTTCTTTCCAAAATGAGAAAATAAACCTTTCTGGAACACTTCTAATCCCCAATAATCTAAAAAAGAAAGTACCTGCTGTCATTCTAATTCATGGTTCTGGTGAGCAAAACAGGCATGGTTATGCTTCATATATGCGAATAATCGCTGATCATTTAGCAAAAAATGGAATCGCTGTATTCAGTTATGATAAGAGAGGAAGTGGAACATCAACAGGTTCTTGGCAGTCTGCTTCTTTTAAAGACTTAGCATCTGATGCTCTCAAAGCCTATGAAATATTAAAAAAGGACTCACGGATTGATGCAGACAATATTGGATTTGGAGGTAGTAGTCAAGCGGGATGGATTTTAGCTAAAATAACAACCTTAAATCCTAAAACACCATTCGTATTCTGTATTTCAGGTGCTGGCATGGGCATTGCAGCCTCAGAACAAAATATTTATAATACCTCTACAGAATTACGAAATTTAGGTATTGAAGAAAATACCATTCAGGAAAGTCTAAATGCTTGGAAGTATGTTTATCGTTATGTGGAATCTTATAAAAAAGCTGATGCAGTTTTATTAGATAAAACATTAGAAAAATTAGCTTCCAATAAACAAATCGTAGATTTTTTACCTCCGTTTTCAAAAGACATCAAAAAAGATAGAAAGAGCTTTTGGTTTCAAGCACTTGAAGTCAATTATAACCCAATGAATGATTGGAAAAACTATCAGGGTAAAGTATTAGCTTTATTTGGAGAATTAGATGCCTCTACTCCTGTGGAAAGGGTCTATCAATCATTAACAAACACATTTACAACAAAAAACAATCTTACTTTAAAGATATATCCCAAAGCCAGTCATTTATTGATGCGAGCTACTAAAAAAAGTGATAGTGAATTAGGTAATCTTACTTCCTTTGAACCTATGTTTTTACCAGATTTAAGCAATTGGATTTTGTCTATCACCAATCATGAAAGTTTTAATATTCAAGAAGTAAAAACATTAGAGAGAAAATGGCTTGATGCTTATGAGAATGCAGATATGACAAGTATGAATAACATTGTAGATAGTAATTTTTTAATTACTTTCCCTAATGGAGCTACACAAACAAAAGCTGATATTATCAAAGACTTGCCTTCTTTTAACCAATGTTGTAAAAATCTACGAATCTATACAAATAATAGTCAAGGTGTAGATTTTGGAAATGTTGTAATTTTAAGAGGTGTTGTTACATCAGAATGGGTACAAGAAGGCAAACAAGTAATTATTAGACAAAGATATACAGATACTTATATCAAGTCTGGAAATACTTGGAAAGTAGTAGCTTCACATTTATCAGATTTTAAATAATTCTATCTTTAATTTTATACTTATTTGCTCTGCTTACTTTTAAATGAACTCCATTAGTTAGACAGATGATGTAATGACTGTTTTCATTTTCTATTTTATCAACATAATTTAGATTAACAATAGCAGATCTATGAATTCTAACAAATAGTTGAGGATCTAATTTAGTTTCCAGACCTCCCAGTCCTTCATTTGATAGAAAATTGCCCTTTGTAGTTATTAAATTGGCATAATCTCCTTGAGCTTCAATATATATAATATCAATAGCATCAATGGTAATAAGTCTATTTCTATAAGAAACAAATATTTTTTCTAAATACTGCTTTTTCTGATGGACTTGCTCTACTAAAGACTTTAAATGACTAATTTCGAATACCCTTTCCAATGCCTTCATAAAACGGCTTTTTGTGTAAGGTTTTAATAAATAGTCCAGAGCATGTACCTCAAATGCTTTGAGAGCATATTGATCGTATGCTGTAGAAAAAATAATGGGCGGTATTTGATTCAAATGTGTTAATACCTCAAATCCATTTAAAATTGGCATTTGAACATCTAAAAAAATAAGGTCTGGATTATTTTTATTGATCATTTCCACAGCTTCTTGTCCGTTCGTTGCTTCATCAACAATTTGATAAGAAGTGTAAGATATTATATACTCTCGTAAAATTGTTCTTGCAGCTTCTTCGTCATCAATAATTATAACTTTTTTATTTTCCATGTTCTATGTTTTCAATAGGTATTTTAAAGTATACTTTTGTACCTTGTGGAAGAAGATGCTCAAACTCCAACAACGTTCCGTAGAGCTTTTCTAAACGTAGCTTTGTATTCTTAATACCAACACCATTACTGTTTTCTATGCTTGCTTCTACAAAACCTATTCCTGTATCTAAAACTTCAATATTCAAGAAATTATCTTTCAAGAAAGTCTTAATTGTAATTACTCCATTATTTAAAATTGGGGCTATCCCATGTTTGATAGCATTTTCTACCAAAGGTTGAATCAACAGTGGAGATATTGGTATTTGTAAGGTTGTTATATCTACTTCAAAAGAAATATGAATTTTATCTTTAAAACGTGCTTTTTCTAAATCTAAATATTTTTGAACAAACGACAATTCTTCTTCAAGAGTAATCTGTTCTTTTTGAGACACTTGCAATTGAAGCCTAAATAAGTCAGCTAAATTAGCAATAAGTTCTCTGGATTCTTCTTGTTGTGGAGATAAACCTGCACTAATTGTATTCAATACATTGTATAAAAAATGAGGATTAATTTGAGCCCTTAATGCAGAAAGTTCACTTTGTATTTGTGCTTTTTGCAACTCATTTTCTCTAACAAGCTGTTTTCGGTATATTTGATAATACTCATGAATATGTAGGATGCTAAATTGTGTTATATATAACAAAAAAGGTATATAAATATCCCAAACCATAGCAATTCCCTTCAAATAAAATATCCCAAACCAATCACATACTTCATGATATAAATATATCCAAATGAATATGTATAAGGGACATAAAAAAATATGTAAAGCCATTTTTCCGTAAATGGACAAATGCCTAAGTTTTAAAAATACTAACCACAAAAAAGGAATTGTAAGAACAACCTTTATGGTATAATCTATGAGCATTCTGTCTAAGAATTGAAAATTTCTTTGAACAGTATATAATGTAATTGTGTAGCCTATCAACATTAATAGATACACTACCATTAAGACTTTCCATATACTTTTGTTATTCAACGTCATATTTTACCAATTAACGAAAATTTCATGGTAAATTCTTTATAAATGAATTGATTTACTTCATGAAAATAAAAAATATAAAGACGATTGCATATTTCTTACAATTATTTTTTCATGAAATTATTAACTCTATTAAAGTTTATTTTATGTATTTAAAAATCTTAAAATTATTATTTAGGGCATTTTTGTTATTGATACCCTTTATATCTTATACACAAATTTATGAGTATAAAAACGGATACTGGCTTATAAATGGCTCTTTTAAACAAAAAAAGCTTTATAGTATCAATGGTATTTTCTCTTTTAAAAAACCTAATCGTATTGATAGTATTATTGATTTAAAAAATGGTTTTTGTATTCCTCCTTTTGGAGACGCTCATACACATAATTTAGATGGTTCTTGGCGTTTAAAAGAAATGGTACAGGAATACCTGAAAGAAGGTGTATTCTATGTACAAATACTGGGTAATCATGGAAGTAATACAGAAAATACACGAAAAATACTTCAACAAATGAATACTTTAGAAGCTACCTATGCTAATGGTATACTTACATCTACTTATGGACACGGATTTTACCCCTATGAACCCATGGCAATGGGTATATATGCTCCTATTTTACAAATAAAATATGCGGATTCTATCAAGAAAAGTAGAATTGTAGAAAATAATGCCTATTACTTCCTAGATAGCAAAGAAGATGTAGATAAGAAATGGTCTTTAATTGCCAAATATAAGCCAGATCATATTAAAATTTGTTTGATAGATGCAGAAAATTATGTCACCAAAAGAAAACTAGAAAAAGTTGATGATAATGGCTTATCGCCAGAAGTAGCTCAATATGTTGTAAAGAAAGCTCATAATGAAGGTTTAAGAGTATTTGCTCATGTAGAAACAGCAAATGATGCGAAACTTTGTGCTAAAATCGGTGTAGATGTATTAGCCCATATGCCTGGTTATAGCTGGAATGGCAAACCAGAAACAAAAGAAAAATATTGCTTGAAAACACAAGACATCAAGTTCTTGAAGCAAAAGAAAATAGAAATTATTCCAACATTTAACTTAGACTATACATCAGATTATGATGAAAATGGGACTGAAACCAAACATTCCAATGAATCCGAAATTATGTTTCAATACAAAAAAGAACTTTTACAAAACTTATATAAAGAAGGTGTAAATATTGCTTTAGGAACTGATTTATATGGGAGAACACTCAAGCCAGAAATAGAAAGTCTGATACAAAACAAGGTTTTTACCAATCAACAACTCATAAATATATTATGTACAAAAACTCCACAAAATATATTTCCAAAAAGAAAAATTGGTCTGATTCAAGAGGGTTATGAATCTAGTTTCCTGCTTTTATCCAATAATCCTTATATTGATATAAATGCTATAAAAAACATACAATTAAAAGTTAAAAACGGACGTATCATACAATAAAAAGCTATCTCATAACATTATATTTAAAAGTATAATGTTATGAGGTTTTTATTTATATGTATCCATTTGATTTTATATTCTTTCAATATGAAAGCTCAAAAAGAATACAATATCTCTTTTGATGGAAATAATATTCATTTTAAGACATTTGGTTCAGAAGGCTCACCTGTACTCATTATCAATGGAGGACCTGGTATGAATAGCAATGGTTTTGCTAATCTTGCCGAAATTATTAGCAAAGAGCATTGTGCTATCATTTATGACCAACGAGGTACAGGAAAATCTACCATGCAAACCATTAATAGCCAGACTATTACTTTAGATAAAATGGTTGAGGATATTGAGAAAATCAGAGTACATTTAGGCTATAAATCTTGGAATATTCTAGGGCATTCTTTTGGGGGAATGCTAGCTTCTTATTATGCCACCAAACATAGTAATAAAATAGACAGATTGGTTTTATCTTCTTCAGGGGGTGTGGATTTAGATTTATTTGCAAATTTTGATTTATATAAACCCCTGACTCCCACAGAAAGAGACTCTCTACGTTATTGGGATAATAAAATAGCTAAAGGAGATACATCTAAGCCTACACGTCTCCAAAGAGCCAAAGTTTTAGCTTCTGCTTATTTGGTTACAGATAAATATGTTGATATGCTTGCTGAAAGGCTTACTCAAGCTAACATGACCATCAACGGGTTGGTATTTGATAACATGCAGAAAATCAATTTTGACTGCAAAGAAAGTTTAAAAACTTTTAAAAAGCCTGTCTTAATTATACAAGGAAAAAATGATGTGTTAAATACCTATTTATCTGAAAAAGCCCATAAGATTCTTCCCAAATCCAAACTAATTTTAATGGATAATTGTGGACATTATGGTTGGCTGGAACAGCCCCAAATATATATCACAGAGGTAATGGCTTTTCTAAAATCTAAGGGTTAATCTTTTGCAGTTCTTTTAAGAACCAAATTCTATCCATCGAATCTGTAAATCCTGTTACGGGAGCATCGTACGCTTTTTCATTTAATGTTCCATCATAGAGGAATGTCATCAAATATTTTTCTTTGATAATAGGTGGTATTTCTTGAAAATCAGTACCTTTTTTGCCTGTTTTTCCCTTAAAACCCGCTGTCCAGCCTAATATAAAAATATCTGTACTTTGATTATACGATTTTAGCTTTGGCAATTCTCCTGATTTTATTTCTAACACTCTGCATCTTATTTTATATCCCCAGCCAATAGCCATGTGCCCTTCTATTTCTACAATAGCTTTAAATTCAACATTTTCTTCCATTTTCTGGTTTGAAAAAGATTTATTAAAAGGTAATAATAGGAAACTTATAAATATCCAGTAATACATAATCATTAACAGATTTATTGATTGATATATCTAGGATGCTTTTCTTTTAATAAATCCATAAATTATGATCAATAAAGATGCCCAAGTTGCTATTTTACCCAGAATATCACCTATTTGTACATACAAGGTTTTTTCAGTATTAGCTTGGAGTGTTTGTTTACGCACATCTGATACCCAATAAGCTGTTTTTTCTATAATGTCTCCTCTCTGATTGATAAACCCTGAAATACCTGTATTTGCAGAACGAGCTACTGCTCTACGGGTTTCAATAGCCCTTAAACGAGCCATTTGTAAATGTTGCTTGTAACCTGGCGTATCACCCCACCAACCATCATTGGTAATTACACACAATATATTTGCTCCTTTTTGTACATATTCTGTTACATATTCTCCATAAACAGACTCATAACAGATAATAGGAGCATATCCAAATTTTTTAGAAAAAAACACCTCTCTTTCTGGTTGTTTACCAAGCCCCCCCGAAGAGCCTCCCAAATTAATAATTAAACTTCCAAAAATAGTTTCAATAATTGCAGGATAAGGCATAGATTCTACCAATGGTACGAGTTTCGATTTGTGATATAAAGCTACACTATCCACTTTGTTTCCAAAAAACATAGCCGTATTGAAAACATCATAAAAACCTACTTGTTCATTTTGGCGAGCTGTGAAGCTTTTTTTATCCTTTCCATAAATTAACCACGAAGTAGTGCCTCCAAGTAAATAAAGATTATCTTTGTTTCTTACAAAATCACTTATCATACGTATTGGAATGTAATCTTTGATTCCTCTTTCATCATAACCTTCGTCAAAGGCTGTTTCTGGAAAAACAACAAGTTCTGTTTGATTTGTAATTTGTTTTTGTGCGAGCTCTAAAAATATTTTGGCTTGCTTATCGTAAGGAATAAAAGAATTTTGCCCTATAAATTTCTGAGAGTAAGGATCTATATTAGGTTGAACAACAACCACTTCCACATTTTCTCCCTTTTCCTGATGAGTTATATATAAAATGATTGAGGTTATGATAGGTACTATGATTAAAGATGCTAAAGTCGATATGGCTTTTCTTGAAAATCCTTTCTGTATTGCTTCATAAAACAGTATATTAAAGATTATAACCCACAATGTTCCACCTAAAGAACCTGTATATTCATACCATTGTATAAAGAAATGTGAATAAGCAAAACCATTGCCTAAGTTCAGCCATGACCAGCTCAAGTCCCAATTGAGATGAATATATTCAAAAGCCATCCAGAATAAAACCCAAGCCCATAGTCCCCATTTTAAGCCTAGTTTTTGTTTCACCTGACTGTAAAACACCCACGGAAGAGTCATCAGAAGGGTGTTGGCTATCAGCATACCTATTGCTCCACCAGCACTGGCATTCCAAACCCACCAAGTAGTGGCTACATTCCATAAAAATAAACTCAGATAAGTATAACCAAAAAATTGCAGTTTAGGATATTTAGGACTTTTATTCCTTATTTCTTGCTCTATCATTAATAGAGGAACAAAACCTATAAATAGCAAGAGGCATCCACCTGCAAAATACCATGCTGGGCTTAAAAATACAGGAACTAATAGTGTAATTAGCCAGAGATTTTTTCTTTTTATAATTTCCATAACCATGAACTGAAAGGTTGCCAAAGATAAAGAAAAACCCAAATCATTTCTTGATAAATTTTGTTATCTTTGCAGACCCAAATTTATTATTCACTTTTTATATTTTTCTTATGTGTGGCATTGCTTTTATTCGTTTACGTAAGCCTTATCAATACTATTTAGATAAATATGGTTCAGCTACGTATCCTTTACAAAAGCTCTATATGATGATGGAAAAACAAAGCAATCGTGGACAAGACGGTGCTGGTATTGCAACCATCAAACTAGATGTAGAACCAGGCGTAAGATATATCAGCAGGTATCGCTCTACAAGTCAGAGAGCTACACAAAAAATCTTCAAAAAGATTGGCAAAAAAGTTAAGAAATCTATCAAATCTCGTAAAAAAGAAAAATTAGATGCTACATGGCTCAAAAGCAATGTAGCCTTTACAGGAGAGCTTTTACTTGGGCATTTACGTTATGGAACACATGGTCTTAACTCTATCGAAAACTGCCATCCGTTCTTGCGACAAAATAACTGGAGAAGTAGAAATTTGGTGCTTGCAGGCAATTTCAATATGACCAATAACGATGCTCTCTTTAATAAATTGTTGTATCTCGGACAGCATCCCAAAGAAAGAATTGATACCGTTACGGTACTGGAAAAAATCGGGCATTTTTTAGATGAAGAAAACCAACTAATTTATGATGCTCATAAAGATATGTTTTCTAAACAGGAAATGTCTGAAATCATAGAGGAAAAGATTGATTTACAAAGAGTTTTGCGTAGAGCATGTAAAGATTTTGATGGTGGATACGCCATTGTAGGCATGACAGGATATGGGGCAGCGTTTGTAGCAAGAGATCCCGCTGGTATTCGTCCTGCCTATTTTTATGCTAATGATGAATTTGTGGTTGCAGCTTCAGAAAGAGCAGCTATTAAACTAGCTTTTAGTATAGAATATGATCAGATTCAGGAAATCAAACCTGCACATGCTTTGATTGTTAGTAAAAATGGAGATTTTGAACAACGCCCATTTGCAGAACCTACTACCCAGCTTTCGTGTAGCTTCGAACGCATTTATTTTTCAAGAGGTACAGACCCTAAAATTTATGCCGAACGTAAAAAATTAGGACACCTTCTTGCTTCTAAAGTGCTAGAAAATATTGGTTATGATTTAGAGAATACCGTTTTTTCGTATGTACCCAATACTGCTGAAACATCATTTTTAGGACTTATACAGGGGATAGAACAGTATCTTGCTGAAAAAAGAGCTGAATTGTTGGAAAAAAATGATTTAGAAGGCTTGAAGAAAATTTTGCGTAACAACATTCGTGTTGAGAAATTAGTCATCAAAGATGCAAAGTTACGTACATTTATCACCGATGACAGCCAAAGAACAGAAATGGTAAATAGTGTCTATGACACAACCTATAATGTTGTAAAGAAAGATGTTGACACCTTGGTGGTTATTGATGATTCCATTGTACGTGGAACAACTCTGGAACAAAGTATTCTCAAAATGTTAGATGGACTTTCACCCAAGAAAATTGTAATTGTTTCATCAGCTCCACAAATTCGTTACCCTGACTGCTACGGAATTGACATGTCTCGTATGAAAGATTTTATTGCCTTCAGAGCAATGTTAGAATTACTCAAAGAAACCAAACAAGACCATCTGATTGACGAGATAGAGCAAAAAGATTTGAATAATTTAGAAGAGTCTGAAAATTTAGCTCAGAAATTATATGCTTGTTTTACTGATGAACAAATTTCTGATAAAATTGCTCAAATAATACGCAAAGATGGTATCAGAGCAGAAGTAAGTGTCATTTATCAGAGTGTTGAAGGCTTGCATCAGGCTTGTCCTAACCATTTGGGAGACTGGTACTTTACAGGTAATTATCCAACTCCTGGAGGTTATAAAGTTGTAAACAAAGCCCTTATGAATTATTTACAAGGTAATCTAGAAAGAGCATATTAATGAGATTTTTATTGATGATGATTGCTTTTCCAATTTTAGTATGGCAATGTAGCAGTCCTTCTAATAGCAACAAAACTGCTGGCAACCCTATTGATAGTCTCAATGGGGTTTTAGTTTATTATAATGGGGCAGTCAATAATACTTTTGGAAGAAATTTAGCTCCTGATGGTTATAACTTAGGTTTAAAATATCAGTGTGTCGAGTTTGTAAAAAGATACTACTATTATCATCTTAAACATAAAATGCCCGACAGTTATGGACATGCCAAAGATTTTTTCAACAAGAATCTTCAAGATGGTATGCTCAACAAACAACGTAATCTGATTCAGTATCAGAATTTGAGTAAAACAAAGCCTAAAATTAATGATTTAGTGGTTTTTGCTCCTACTACATTCAATCAGTATGGGCATGTAGCCATTATTTCAAATGTAAAAAATAATGAAATAGAAATTATACAGCAAAATGCAGGTACCTGGGGAAAATCGAGAGAAGTTTTCAAGTTATCTCAGACTCAGGGGAAATGGAAAATTTATGATAAAAATTTACTGGGTTGGCTAAGAAAAGAATGATTTTTGATAAATATCTATTCATCATAACACTTCTTTTTCAATTTATCTATGAAAATTCTTCTTATTAACCCTCCTCATTTATCTATTGGGAGCAGACTAGCCCATGAACATTTACCTCCTCTAGGACTTTTAACTGTTGGTGGTCCTCTTATTGATGCTGGACATCAGGTAAAACTCTTAGATGCAGATTTTAAACCATTAAAGCATTCTCAGATTTTAGAAAAAGTTTTAGAAGAAATGCCTGATGCTGTTCTTTTGGGTCATTCGGGTTCTACATCTGCTCAACCTATTATCAATGATATTACTCAACTCATTAAAGAAAAAGTTCCTCATATCATCACTATTATAGGTGGAGTCTTTCCAACTTATCACTGGCAAGAGATTTTAAATAAAAACCCTCAAATAGATTTTATTGTGTGTGGTGAAGGTGAAGAAGTAGCTTTAAATTTAATTACACAGATTTCTAAAAATGAATCTTTTGAGCATATAAAAGGGCTTGCTTTCAGGAAAGGACATGATATTATCAAAACTCCACCAGCCGAAAACATTCAGGATTTGGATGCTTATCGAATTGGCTGGGAATTGATGGAAGGTTATCATTATACCTATTGGGGACATAAAAAAGCTGTTGTGATTCAATTTTCAAGAGGTTGTCCTTATCCTTGTACTTATTGTGGACAAAGCCTTTTCTGGAAAAAATGGAGACACCGAGACCCTCAACTCCTTGCAGACGAAATTGAAATGTTACACTATAAATATGGTATTAAGGTATTTAATTTTGCAGATGAAAATCCTTCCTCAAATCCTAAAGCATGGCGTGCTTTTTTGGAAGCTTTGGTGGCAAAAAATTTGCCTTTAATTTTAGTAGGCTCTATTAGAGCTGATAATATTGTAAGAGATGCCGAGTTTCTGCATCTTTATAAAAAAGCTGGCTTTGAACGATTTTTATTGGGTATCGAAAACTATGATGCTGTTGTTTTAGAGAATATTAAAAAGGCTGGTACTATCTCCAAAGACAAAGAAGCTATTCAGTTACTCAGAAAACATGGAATTCTTTCTATGGCGACTTATGTTGTCGGTTTTGGTGAAGAAAGAACCAAAGATTTTTATTACAGCCTCAGACAGCTTCTCTCCTACGACCCAGATCAAATACAGTTGTTATATGTTACTCCACACAAGTGGACACCCTACTTTGAGGATGTCAAAGACAAAGAGATTATACAAACAGACCAGAGACTTTGGGATTACAAACATCAGGTAATTGCTACCAAGCATTTAAAGCCTTGGCTGGTTATTTTGTATGTAAAGCTCATTGAGATAATCATGCAAATTAGACCTAATGCTCTGAAACGTCTGTTTTTTTATAAAGAAGCCCGACTACGTAAAGCGATGTGGTGGTACACTAAAATCGGGAGAAGAGTTTGGCTTTGGGAGCTTTATCAGTTCTTTTTTGTAACCAAACTATCTAAAAAGCAACTAAAAATGAAAGATTTTTGGGATTGAAATATCATTTTTTTATCAATAGATAGTTTTATATTCAATAAAATTGCTTTAAAACTTTTTTTTAGGATATTTTTTAAATAAATTGGCTAAAATAATTTTTCTCGAAAATGCGAAAACTCTCTTTTTTATGTATTTTTTTGCTGGTATCAGCATGGGCATTAGCCCAAAAACCTGTTAAATCTTCTAAAGATTTAGCCAATCGTTTTATAGGTGTCTTACAATCAGGTTCAGCTCAAAATCTTAAATCTATTAGCCCTTCTTTAGATGTTTTTAAATCATTTGCCTCTAATTCAAGTACTCAAGAATCTTTAGATGAACAATATAAATACACAGAAAGCAAGATAAAGAGCATTTTGGACAATATGCTGGGCTTTAATATTGACACAAAAAACATTCAGGTAAAGAGTGTAAAAGAAAGTAAAATTCTTGTGGTTTCGCAAAATTATTATGCTCTACAAGTATTTGTAAATTATCAAACTACAAGCGACACCATTATTTTAGAAGCATTTAAAGATAAAAAAAACTGGTATTTGGTAGATATCAGCAACGAGGATGCTGATTTCAATAGTATTTATCAAAAGCATGCTCAATATACAGCTAAACAATATTATGATTTGGCGGTATCTCAAATTGCTGAAGAAAAATATGAAGAAGCTCTTAAAAACTTAGATAAATCTGATTTTCTTGCTCCAAAAAACAAAGAAGTCTTCTATCAGAAAGGTCTTCTTTACAAGAGAAAAAATGACAAGTTCAAAGCTCAGGAAATGTTTAGAAAAGCCATCTACATCAACCCTGATTTTGCACCAGCATACTTTGAGAGTGCTCTTTTGGCAATGGATGATGATGAATACTATTATGAGGCTATTTCAAATTTTGAATATTGCATGAATAATGATTACCAGAGTCATGTTGCAGCCAAACATCTTGTAAAAATACATCGTAAAGAGCTAGACAGAGCTGAAGAACAACAATATAATACTGAAGAAAATTTAAAATATTATTATGATAGGCTTCATAATGCCACCGAAAAAGCCTTAGAAAAAGAAGAAGAGTTAAGTAATGATGAGAAAGCATTTATCTATTATCAACGAGCTCTTTGTTTGATGATGGAGGATAAACATAAAGAAGCTCAAAAAGATTTTGAGAAAGTAGTAAGTTTTGATAATAAAAATCATAAAGCCTTGTACGAACTATCTTGGCTCGAAAATGAATTTGGCAATTTCAAAAAATCTTTAGAATACGCTCAAAAAGCTTATAATTTAGAAAAAGACCCAGAATATTTAGCTGAAATAGCCTTTGCAAAAAAGAGTTTGGGTGATTACAAAGGTGCTATTGAAGACTATAATAATCTCTTTAATACAAAAGAAGACCAAAAAACTGCTAAAAAATATCAGAATAGAGGCGATTGTTATAAAGCCCTCAAAAACAACAAAATGGCTTGTGCAGATTATAAAAAATCTGTTGAATTAGGTGGAGAAGATAAAGATATGCAAAATTGGATAAAGAAAAATTGTAAATAATCCTTATCATTTGGAGGTTTCTGCAACGATATTGAATCTGATTATCAAATTGTGTAATATTCGTAAACGAATGCGTTGGCAGATTCGATGCAATTATATTGGTTCTAATGGTGATGCAATTTTTAATATTTTATTCTATGATACTTATTCCAATATCCTAAAAGGAGACATCGCCTTTGAGCAAAATACAGAAGAAGTTATTAATTTTCGTTTTTCGGGATATGAAGGTGATAAAACAGAAAATATTACTGATTTACTCTTAGACCTTATTAACCATGAAAAATCTTTGATTAATGTATAAATATAACCCAACTGGAAACAAAAATTTAATTTTTATGTTTATTTAAATATTTCATTTTTTTGTCTACACCACAACAACATCATGCTTAATCTCTACGATACTACTACACTCAAATGCAGTAAGCTCATTACAGAGCATTATAGCACATCTTTTACTTTGGGTATCAAAACATTGGCATCAAAGTTCCATTTGCCAATTTATGCCATCTATGGCTTTGTACGTTATGCTGACGAAATTGTAGATACATTTCATGAACATGATAAAAAAGAACTTTTAGACCGTTTTCGAAGAGATACTTATCAAGCTATTGAAGAAAAAATCAGCTTAAATCCAGTTTTACACTCCTTTCAAATTGTTGTAAATCAGTACAAAATAGAGCGAGAACTCATAGATGCTTTTTTGCATAGTATGGAAATGGATTTGTACTTTAAAGACTACAATGACGATAAATACAAAGAATATATTTATGGCTCTGCCGAAGTAGTAGGGCTTATGTGCTTAAGAGTATTTTGTGAAGGAGATACTGACATGTACGACCGTCTTAAAGAACCTGCTCGTAGTTTAGGCTCTGCTTTTCAGAAAATAAACTTTTTAAGAGACATGAAGAGCGATTATCAGGAACGTGGACGAACATATTTTCCCGAAGTAGATTTTGAAAAGTTTGATGAAAGCACCAAGAAAATGATAGAACAAGACATTCAAAAAGATTTTGATGATGCCTATCAAGGTATTATTAAACTGCCTAAAGGAGCAAAAATGGGTGTCTATCTGGCTTATGTTTATTACATTACTCTTTTTAAGAAAATAAAAGCCCAACCAGCCTCTATTATCATGCAAAAGCGTATCAGAGTGCCTGATGCCAAAAAAATTCAGCTTTTACTTTCTTCTTATTTCAAATATCAACTAAATACACTATAAAGAATTCATGCCAAGTTTTGAGACCTATGTTCTGAGATTGATTCTCAGAACCTTACGTTTTGTACGTGGCAGTAAAACGCCTAACCTTGAAGAAGCTCGCAAAAGATTTAGGAGAGTTGGAAATCTTACAAAAATTCATCCTCAGGTAAGTGTTACAAGAATCGGGGCAAATGGTGTTCCTTGTGAGATTTTAAAAACCAAAGAATCTCAAGAAAATAAACTGATTTTCTTTTTACATGGTGGAGGCTATACAGTAGGTAGTCTGGATACTTACAGAGGATGGCTTTCTCAGCTGACTTATGTAAGTCAAATACCTATATTGGCAGTAGCCTATCAACAAGCACCTGAACATCCCTTTCCAACAGCTCCCAGCAATGCTTTGAGTGCTTATGAATGGGCTTTAACTCATTATTCAGATAAAGACATTTATATGCTTGGCGATTCTGCTGGTGGAGGCTTATGTCTTTCTATTCTTTTACAAATGCGAGAAGAAAGTATCAAAATGCCTAAAAAGTGTATTTTAATAGCACCTTGGGTAGACCTAGCCATGAAAAGGGATTCCATACATAGGCTTGCCAAAAGGGATTTTATCTTGAGACAAAAAGACCTTCAAATGCTTGTAAACTTTTATGCAGGTAAAGAGAATCTTGCAAATCCTTTTATTTCTCCTATCAATGGAGACTTGAGTAATTTGCCTCCCATTTATATTCAACAAGGCACAGAAGATATATTTTTAGATGAAGTAAAAGAATTGAATCAAAAACTCAAAGAGTTTGGAAATGATACATATTTAGAAATTTGGGATGGGATGCCTCATGTTTGGCATGTGATGTATGATAAGTTGCCTGAAGCTCGAAAAGCTACTCAAAAAATTGCTCAAATAATCCAATCATAGAAAAGCCTCAAATAATATTTGAGGCTTTTCTGTAAATTAATATACTATTATGTGATTAATTTTTTACAATTCTTCTGATAATTTCTCCTTCAGAAGTTATCACTTTAATATAATAGACTCCTTTCTTGGCAGTTTCTATACCAAAGTTTTCTACAAAATTCATATCTAATTTTTCAGATGCTTTTTCTGCAATTACTCTACCATTTTCAGCATAAAAAATTACTTTTACATCCCCTTTATACTGACCAGTTAAAGAAACTTGAATGTCTCTCACAAAAGGGTTAGGACTAACATTGATTTGTAACTCGTTTTTGATATTCATTTGAACGGTATGTTTTGTAGAGCATGTAGAGCCATCATTAACTTCTATCACGATTGTAGATTGACCCTGAGCCAACGATTTTACATCCAACATATTTCCATTTGCCATTTTTTCACCTTCTTGGTTATTTGATACTACTTTGATTGTGTAATTTAATGGCTGTCCTTCAGGATCTGTAAAGTATTCATTCAAATTAATCATTCCTTCACTTAATGTATTTGCATCTAACACTCTAGAAAGTACTGCTGTTCTATTCACATTTACTCCTAAACCAACAGAGAAACCTCTTGCTAACTGACGACTATAAGGTGTAACGGTGATACCACGATTTGTAGCTGTTGCATTCCAAGTTACTGTAACCTGATTGGAACGAGGGTTTCTGCTTACAAATGTTCCTCCAGTAATTTGCCAGTCATAATAAAATGCAGTATTGGCAACTGAGTATGTCTGAGTAAGACAATTGCTACAAATGCTTGAATTTCCTAAGATAAGAGGCAAATTAGCAGGACGTAGGCGAGTGTCATAGAAAAACTGTCCACCTTTTGATGAAATATCAGGGTATAAACCTGAACCATTATAGTGAACGCCATGTCCACGATTAGTATAAGGATAAAAGGTACGAGTAGCACTCACTGCTCCAGCTCTATCATTCATTCTACTACCTCCAAAAACTGTAGGCAAATTGAATCCAGGTAACCAACTCAATGTAGAAAAAGGCTCTCCACTATTAAAAGGAACTACATTATCATCAGAGCTATGAAAATAAACACCTGGTACATCTGCTGGTCCTTCAATATCAGTTAAGTTGCCTATTGCACCTGCAAAACCCATAACTCCATTTGCTTTCCCATCTACAAGAGCTCCATTTGCATATGTTTTATTGTCACCAATAGCATCCAAACCTCCTAAATCGGCTCTACCCAGATAGTTACGTGTAGAAGCTGGTCTCTCTGAATCTTTATCCAAATAAACAGCTTGATAAGCTAGAAATGAGCCTGCACTGTGTCCAGATAAATAAATTTGATTAGGATCTACACCATAAGCAGCAGCATTTCTTCTAAAGAAACGAACAGCTGAACGTCCATCTTGTAGTGCTCTATAAACAGCTCTTTTTGAAAGCTCTTCATTTGAGATATTCATTCCTAAACGATAATCAATTGTTGCTGTTACAAAACCTCTTCTTGCAAAAGCCTGACATAGTTGTATCATACTGGCTTCTGTTCTACTACCATTTACAAATCCTCCACCAAATGCAAAAATAATGACAGGTCGTTTGGTAAGAGTATCACCAGAAGGGCGATAAATATCCATACGAAGAGTTACAGTTCTTTGCCCATAAGACTCTTCATTGGCAATCTGATTCCCAAATAAACTTGTAGTTCTTACTGTAGGAATGTTGGTGCTAAAAACCACTCCTGTTGTTACTTGTGAGCTTGAAAAAACCTCTTGTCTGTAACGATCAGGTAATTGTTGTGCCTGAGCATAGATGCCATAAGCCAAACTTAGGCAAGATAATAAAACTTTTTTCATGAATTTTATGAGTTTAAGGTTGTTTAATTGAATTTTAATAGGCATAGGTATTTCTATTTATGGAGCAAGCTTGTTTACTTTTTCTTGAAATTTAGAATCTTTGTGATACTGTTTTTTTATCTCAAAATATTTTTCTACAGTAATTTTTTGAGTAACTATATATTGTTCTAACTTTTTATCGTAGTTTTTTTTATCCTCTTCTATAAATTTCTTCATTCGAGTCATTTCATTAGTTTCCTTTTCGGTAAGTTTTGGGTCATAACCTGTTGATTGGGCTTGCATTATTTCTGTAAGTCTTGCCTCTGTAATGCTAATCTTAGAGATATTTTTCTGCATAGAAACCAGTGGTTCAAAAGGGTTATCAAGTGTGTATTTATAAATTTTAATAAATGTCTGTAACTCCTCTTTTGTATATTTTTCTTTCTCTTTAGTTACTGTATTTTGGGCTTGAACCATTTGAAACCCACAAATAATAAGCGTCCAGAAAAGTATTTTGAATGACATAAGCATTTATAAAGTTAAATAATTGAACTATTAGTTTAGTATTGCAAACATAAAATTTAAAAAACAAAAGACAAAATTACATTAAACTTTTTTTCAAAAAATCAGCTCTTTATTTTAAGAACAATTCTAAATAGCAAATTATATATCAAAAAATGTCTTTTTTAAAGTATAAACAAAAATATTATTCTTATTTTCTATAAACAGATTATGAAAGTATCTTATAAAACTTACATTACTAACTGTTTTTACTTTGTAAATCCATTACACAAAATGCAACATTGTTGCGTTTTTTTTATATCTTTGTGTCATTATGATTTTTGATGTTGCAAACATCGTTATACTTATAAGAAAATCCGATTTTTAGAAGTGGACATGGTGTGGACAATCAAAAAATGAAACTGGATTTATAGTGGACGATTTTCATAAAAAAATCACCCTCAATCATTTAAAATTAATTTATCAATGAAAAATCAACATACTCAACTCCCTGTTACTGTACTTAGTGGGTTTCTTGGAGCAGGTAAAACAAGTCTGCTCAATCATATTCTACACAATAAAGAAGGTCTAAAAGTAGCTGTTATTGTCAATGATATGAGTGAGGTGAACATTGATGCCCAAATGGTAAAACAAGAAAATACTCTTTCCAGAACAGAAGAGAAACTTGTGGAAATGTCAAACGGGTGTATTTGTTGTACTCTTCGAGAAGATTTAATGGTAGAGGTAGAGAAATTAGCTAAAGAAAAAAGATTTGATTATCTTATCATTGAAAGCACAGGTATCTCTGAACCTGTACCTGTAGCTCAAACATTTAGCTTTGTAGATGAACAAAATGGAATAGACCTCTCTCGATTTGCATACATTGATACTATGGTTACAGTCGTAGATGCCTTTAATTTTCCCAAAGATTTCGGTTCTGTTGATACTGTTGCCACTCGAAGTCTCAATGAAGAAGACCCACAAGATCAGCGAACTATTGTTAATTTACTTACAGACCAAATTGAGTTTGCCAATGTAATTGTTCTCAATAAAGCTGATTTAGTGAAACCTCAACATTTGGAAGAGCTAAAAGCCGTGTTGCATAAACTCAATCCTTCTGCCAAAGTTGTAACAAGTAGTTTTGGTAAAGTAAATATTAATGAAATTATTCATACAAAATCTTTTGATTATGATGAAGCTTCACAATCAGCAGGTTGGATACAAGAACTCAATAAACAAGAACATACTCCAGAAACTGAAGAATATGGCATTAGTTCATTTGTTTTTAGAAGCAAACAACCTTTTCATCCTGAACGTTTTTGGAACTATCTAGCTAATGACTGGCATGCTACCATTATTAGAAGTAAAGGTTTATTTTGGATTGCTTCAAGACCTGATGTGGCTTTGAGTTGGGGACAGGCTGGAGGTTCTCTAAGAGCTGATCCTGCTGGTGTTTGGTGGGCAAGCATGCCCTTCAGCCAAAGAATGATGTATGCTTCTTTTGTAGAAAATAAAGATTTGATAGAAAACAGATGGGATAAAGAGTTTGGAGATAGAATGAATGAGCTTGTTATTATTGGACAAGATATGAATAAAGAAATTATCATTAAGGAATTAGAAGTTTGCTTATGTACAGAAGAAGAGTGGCAGAATGCAAAAGCTGGCAAGAAATTAAATGACCCTTTTCCTAAATTTTCATCAGAATAAATAAAGCCTCTTTCAAGAGGCTTTATTTATTCCATCTTGCTTTATAACCTCGAACATCAAAATGCACCATTTTCCTAGACCAAGCTCCTTGATTTAAGTATGTACCTATACCACCAACCAATGTTGGATGTTCTTTTTCAATTTCTTCTAAACAAGCTACAACCAGTTTTATATCTGTCTCATCTTGTTTCTTATCTCCGTTAATATCACCGACTAAAATATCAATTGCTTTTCCTGAAAGATGTAAACTGTTTTTTGTAGAAAGTGAAAGCAATTCATTAAACCATTTACTTCTTTTTCCAGAGATACGTATAAAATCAACTTTTAAGCCTTTCATTTTGAGTTTTTGTTCCAATAGTTCTTCTTTTTTAATCACTTTTGCATCTAATTTCTGTCCAAATCCCATGAGTTGAGAACCTATAAAAAAAAGTATTGTAAAAAAAGCACACAGTATTAAAATTTTCTTTTTCATAAAAATAAAAAAAAACATTTTTTCTTACATCAAAAAGACCAAATATTAGATGAGTTTTTTTGTTTTAAACGTGATGACTTGTAAACTCCCTTGTCTTTTGATAAGCAAATTTAAGACCTTATTTTCAACACCATCTAAGAGTTCATATACCTGACTGATAGTCAGATTTGTAAGTACCTGATTATTAATTGCAAAAAGTTCATCTCCTATCTGTAAACCTGATACATAGGCTGGTGAAAGAGGATGGATATTGGATACTAAATATATTTCAAAGTTTTTTGGACTTGCCACAACATCTACACCTGAAAAACCAATATCAAACTTTTTGTTGAGTTTGATATTAGGCTCTAAAATGAATCTTTCATTGCTATAATCTAATATGATAGCAAATCTTTCTAAAAGTCCTATACCTATACTTCCTTGTTTATCAACATTTTCTGTTCTGTGCAAAATCAGTAAACTATCAGGAAAAGAGCACAATACATCTTTCCAATAATATTTTCCTATTCCTAAGCCTTTTATTCTTCCCATTTTACCTTCTATCAAACCATTGATTGCCAGACCTAAATAGTTTTCTATTGTTTTAGAAGGCAATGTTATCCCTTTTTTCGATTCTTTGTCAAGAGAAAGAGAATGCCCTGCTCCTGTGTCCAACAGCAATTTCACGTTTATTGAGTCATCTTTATCATTGATTACTTTTGCAAAAAAATAAGGTTTTTGTTTCTGAATTTGGAGCTTCAAAATATTGTTAGTCTGGTTTTTTTTGACTATTTTTTTTTCAAAATAATGATTATTGTAAACCTCCAGTTCTTTTTTCTGATAGTTAATTTTAACTACTAACTTCCTGAAGAAATCGTAGCCTACAATACCATGTATTTTGATACCTGCGTATTGAGAAATATATTCTAAAGACTTGGAAGTCACTAAAATTGTAAGATTTTTAGCAATAAAATCTTTTAATTCTAGTTGTTGTGAGCTGATGATATAGGTGTAGACAACTTCCCCTATACCTCCTCCTTTTACACCCACCTTACGAGTATGAGGTGGAATTTGCAGTTTATCCACAAATGTGCTATCCGTAATCATTGTGTACCCAACCCCTGTATCCAATATAAAGTTCAGTGTATCAGCGTTTTTATTCAGCAATACAGGCACAATTATAAGATTATTATAAAGCTTAAATGGAATACGGGCATACTTTTTTTTATGGTCTTTAAAATCAAAACCTTGTGAAAAAGATTGCTGTGTTAAAAGAAAGAAAAAAAGTAAAAGTAGTTTTTTTATCATATTTTTTGGTTTTGTATCTAATACTATCAAATAAACTAAAAATCTTTGAAAAATTAAAACTTAACAAGCAAAAACTCTTCAATAAAATTGTGCAATTTCTTTTTTTTTCTTACATTTGTACCATCATCATTGAAATATTACCTATGCAACCTTTTTCTATCTCGCTTCGTAAGAAGCTCTTTTCAGTTTCTTTTCTGAGTTTAGCAGCTTTTTCAGCTTTGCAAGCTCAATCTTGTTTAGATTGTAATCAAAAAACTGGTGGTGATGGTTTTGCAAGTTCTTGGTCAAATATAGAGCTTACTGCAAAAGGACTCACAGATACAGCTTTTTCTTCTCAAAAAGTTTTATACACAGGAAACAGTGTTTTATCACCTGGTGTAGGTGTTTCAGGACCTGTTGGCTCTGATGCTCGTTTCAAACAAATTAATTTTGTTCCTGGTGTAGGCACAGAAGTTTTAAGAGTAAAGTTTTGTCGTCAAGGTGGCTTTTATGGAGCCAATGTATTGCTTTCTCATTTATATAGAGAGTATGGTAAAGTAGAAAAAGGCTCATGGAGAGCTTTAGATGCTAATTTACAAGAAGTTTCTTTTGGCAATTTTGCATCTACTCAAAACTTGGGTAATAACAACCCTGGACATTTAGCCATAGAAATCAGAACATCTGTTCCTTTTTATTATTTAGAATTTTCAGCATTAGAATATGGCAATCAGAGAGCTACCATTACTGATGCAAGTGACTTTTTCTTAAAAGAACTTACACCTATTTGTATAGCAAACGTAAATTGTGGGCAAACAGTAGGTGGAGATCAAAAACCTCAAAGTTGGACAAGTGTAGCTTTATCAGCTAAGCCTTTAGGTTCAACTGTATTTTCCAATACAAATGTAAATTTTAATGTAAGTTTGGGTTGGGGTGGTCCTAATAGTGGTGGATTAGGAGTGAAAAGTCCAGCAGAATCTGAGACCAATACTGCATACGCAGAAGAGATTAATTACTATAGAGAATTGAACGATACAGAAGTTTTAAGAGTAGATTTTGGAGCAGGTAGCATCAACAATGGTATCAATGCTGCTGATGTATTACTTTCTAAGTTCTACAATTATGAACATACAACCAAAGTAGAAGTTGGTTCTTGGAGAGCTTTAGATGAAAACTTCCAAGAAGTGGGTGCTGGCTTTTTCCAAGCAACAGCTCAATGGAGTAGCTCAAATCCAGGTCATTATGATTTGAAAATTTTCACTTCACGCCCATTCCGTTATTTAGAATTTTCAGCAGGAGCTTATCAAACAGCTCAAGCAAGAAGATTAGCAGATGACAGTGATTATTTGGTTCGTAAAATAACTGCAATTTGTAAACCTATTGCAGTTTGCGAAAATACTTTAGGAGGTGCAAATCAAGACTGGTCTAAAGCAAATATTTCTGTAAAACAACTCAATAGTGTTCATTTTACCCCTGCAACTGCAGCTTCTTTTAGAAATGACTGGCAAGGTGTAGCTAATAGTGGTGGTGTTGGCGTACCAGGTCCTGTGAATGAAAATGGTGATAGAAGTCGTTTTCATGAAATCAATTATATTGCAAGTGAAAATAAGTCTGAGGCTGTCAGAGTTAATTTAGGAGGAATGTTCAGTTCTGCTAAAGTTACCGTATCTCGTTTTTATGGTAGAGAAGGTAGTAACAATTCAGAAAGAGGTACATGGATTGCCTACAAATCAACATTGACAGGGCTCACAGAAGTAGGAAGAGGTAGTTTTACAGGTGTAGAGCCTTATTGTGGAACTTGTGCAGGTAATTTTACATTTGAAATCAATACTCAACAAGAATTTCAAATCTTGGAATTCAATGCTATGCCTTACACTACTGCAAACAGAGTAGAAAATGTTCCTGCAGATGATAGTGACTACTTATTACATAGCATTGTTTTATGCCCAGATAATACTCCTTTTTGCTCAGAGTTGGTTTGTGTAACAGCCAATAATGTGATTTCTTTTTCACAAGGCAAAACAAAAGATGGTTCTAATGTTGATGCAAACTCAAGTGATGCAACCAAAGCATTAGGATTCCCACAGGCTTCAGACGATATCAATAAATTAGTTCCTGATGCAAATTTTGTATCTTTAGGCTTTGGAGGAGAAATTGTTTTACAATTAAGTTGCAGATTATTAGACCAAACTGGTTATGACTTTGAGATTTTAGAGACAAGTTATAATAATCCAACATTTAGACAATATCCTGAAGTTGCTGAAATATATGTATCTAAGGATGGTGTAAATTGGTTTAGTTTGGGACTGACTCAGCCTGACAAACAAAGACCTCAAAACTCTAATTCTGTAAATGACCAACTTGGAGCTCGTTTTGATATTAGTTCTGCTAATTTACCTTTCGTAAAATATATTAAGGTTGTAGACAGGTCTTTAAAAGAATCTCAAGCATTTAATAAATTAGCTGATGGTTTTGATTTAGATGGTATTAGTTGTATTCAAAAAGTTAAACTTCCTGACCCTAAAGGTAGCAACGAATTACCTGTTTTAAGTATTAATCCTACAGTTACAGAAAATGAGTTAGTAATTTCTTTTGAAAAAGATAAAGAGTTAAGCGTTCCTGAAAATTCTGATATTATTATTTATAATACTTCAGGACAAGAAGTTCTAAGATATAAGAATCAGCAAGTAGTTGATGAAAGAATTACCTTGGAGTTACAAAAATTAGCACAAGGTATGTATATCATTCATAGCGTTAGTCCAACAGGCAAACGAATTGCTAAATTCTTCAAACAATAATAAAAAAGGCTGGTATTTAATACCAGCCTTTTTTAATCGCTACTTACTCGTTCAGGTTCTATTTTATATTCTTCCTGACTAGCCTCTAAAATTACTCTTTGAACATTTTGATATTCAGATGCTAATAATGCTAGTTCTTGAGATAGAAACTTGTAAATTTCAAATACCACTTGATTATTTAAACTACCTTTGATAAGATTACCTTGAACTTCCCAGTGTTTTCTGGGGTCAGAAGCAAAACCAGATATTGCAAACTCAGGTGTATAAAAGCATTTATCCATTTTTTTACACAATAGAAATAGCATATCTGTCAGCAATTTCTCATTAAACAAATCTTTTGTTTGAAACTCTATTCTTACACAAGCGTTTAATCTCCAGTACAATGTATTATCAAAATACTTGCTATCTACTATATTTTCCCAACCTATCAGTTCAAAAGGCAGTTGTCCTCTCCATTTTCTAAAAGCAGAGTATCCTCTATGTAGTATTATCATCAGATATATCCATCTTATGAGAGGAATGGCAATTATAACAGTTAGATAGGTTATAAATTTATTTGTTTCATTTTCATACATTATATATACAACTGGTATCAGAGCCAATGGTAATAACCATAAAAGACCTACAATTCTACTAAACAAGGCTTTATATACCCTCCATGTTTCATCATTGGGAGGTGTTTTAGGTATTTCTTTGGGTTTCTTCAAAGACTTGTTTTTTTCTTTTTCTATTCTTTCTTCTTCTTCTTTTTTTAGTTTTTTTGCTTCAGAAAGAATCTGATTAATCTTTTGGTCTGGGTTCATCTATATTTTTCTGAATTATAAGTTCCATTGTATCTAAATTTAAGGCACAGAGACTTCCAAAATCTTCTAATACCTTTCTTAAACCTTTATAACAACCATTATCTAACGGGATAACAGGAAAATTATGCTCTATCGCTTCTTTAATTTGATCTATTGTATGAATTGTATGTCCATGAACAATTTTTCTCCCATTTAAGAATTCTACATTGGGCTTTGAATAACGTTTCCAAAGCATGGCTTCTGTATCTTGCAGAGGTTCAGGGCTATCAAAATCAATAGAAGCATGAACAAAGAAATAGTCTTCTGTTTCATAATAATAAGGTAAGCTATTTAAAAATGAATAATAGGGTTCTGCTATTTTTGTACCTCTGCTATCCAATAATATTTGCTCATGATTTCCCCGAATCGGATAAATTTGTAATCCTATTTGTTGTAATCTCATGATGTAATTCATCACTCCTTTACTATCTGGACCTCTATTGACATAATCCCCTAATAAAAATAATTGGTCTTTATTAGTTAGTTTAATTCTGTTTATCAGATTTTTAAAAGTAGCTAAACAACCATGAATATCAGCAATTGCAAACCTCCGTTCACAGTTTTCTTTAGTTATAAATTTTCCTATCATAGTTCTAAAAAATAAAAGAGTTTGAATAATCCTACTTATCCAAACTCTTTACCATATTTAGTATAAATCTTTAATTGAGTTTTGTAAGTAATTGAGTTGAAATTTTCTGTCCTTTTTTATCGAATGATTCAGACTTTACCATTCCAACACCTTTTGCTAAATACTCTACAGCTGTTCCTTCTATTTTTCCCAAAGTGAGTTTACTGTAATAGCTGTAAGAAATTTTGACACACTCAAATTTACCTGCAGGTGTTTCTACTGTTTCAAAGCCTTCCACTTTGCGATTGGTGATTTGTGTATTTACAGACGAGATGGTCATGCCTTGCATCGTTGATTTTATATCAACATTTGCATTGGGAAGAGCCTGCCCTGCTGAGAGTTTATGAGGGTAAATCAGTTTATCTCCTGTAATATTCACCTGAATATCAGCAGATTGAGGCATCATCTCCGAACTCAAATTACGAACTTCTGTTTGAAATTGTGTTCCCTGGCATTTTGCTGTAAACTCCGATTTATTAATGAGCCTGTTTTTGGCATCATAACTTTCATTGTTATAAACAATATCAGCACCATCAGCAGTAGATGTATTTTTTAACACCTCATATTTGAGAATAGTCGTAGGCTTATCCTTTTTGTTGTAAACTGTCATTTCTAGTTTTGTACCAGCTTTATAAGCGAAATAGCCATTACAATCACCTTTTTGAGCCCATAGGTTGTTAGAAATACAGATGAAGTAAAAGAAAACTAAAACAGATAATTTTTTCATAAATATTTGAGATTAAGATTAGTATGCTAATCTATAAAATAGATTTTAATTCTCCTAAACAATTAATCTCATAATTCGTCTGTTCCTGATGCTCAATATTTTTAGGATTATAGAACACTGTGTCGATACCTGTTTTCTGAGCTCCTAAAATATCTGTAAGCAGGTTATCTCCTATCATGATACAATCTTCTACCTGAATCTGTAATTTATCCATCAGATATGTAAATATTCCTGTTTCAGGCTTTTTACAACCTGCCTCTGCTGAGGTTACTATTTCATCAAAATAATCTAATATTCCACTACTTTGCATTTTTACCCTTTGTATTTCTGGGAAGCCATTTGTGATAATATGGAGTTTATATTTAGGATGTAAATAATCCAGAATTTCTTTTGCATTGGGTAATAAATAAGGTTTTTTGGGTGTTCTTGCTAGGTAACGTTCTCCAAAAATTGAAATTAAATCAGCATTTTCCAAATCAAACTCTTTGAAAATCAGTTTAAACCGACTTTCTCTCAACTCCTGACTTGAAATCTGATAGGTATCGTGCAAATGCCATAAGTGTTCATTGATACGATGAAAAGTTTCAAGAAACTGATGAATAGGCACTTGTTCTTCTTCTAAATGTTCTTCGTGTAGCTCAACTAATGTTTCGTTGGAGTTTTTTTCAAAATCCCAGAGGGTATGATCTAAATCAAAAAATATGTGTTGGTACTGTCTCATAAGGTATTAACCTAACCAATTTAGAATCATTTGTTTACCATATTCTGTCAGAATGCTTTCAGGATGAAATTGTACTCCACAAACATCATATGTTTTATGACGCAGAGCCATTACAAAACCCTGTTCATCTTCTGCTGTAATCTGCAAATCTGTATTTTCTAGAGACTTTTTATCGACCACCCACGAATGGTATCTTCCTATTTTAAAGCGTTGTGGAAGTTTTTGAAATAGTTTCTCCTGTGTATCTGTAATGATTGTATCTGTTGCAATACCATGTTGGACTTCAGGCAAATTGTATAAACTGCCCCCAAATGCCTCTCCTATGGCTTGATGTCCCAAACAAACACCCAGAATACTTTTTGTGGAAGCATATTTTTGAATTACTTCAGGCATAATACCTGCATCTTTAGGTAAACTTGGACCAGGCGAGAGCAAGATTTTATCATAGCGATTTACCTCCTCCAACGTAATTTTATCATTTCTAAACACATCTGGATTGAAGCCAACCTCTCTTAGTAAATGCACCAGATTATAAGTGAAACTATCGTAATTGTCTAAAACGAGTAAATTCATACTTTTTTAAGATATTTTTTCACAAAGCTATTGCTTTTTTAGGAAAAAAGCAATAATGTTGCAATACATAAATAGTATTACTATTATTAATAATATTATTATAAACTTTTGTTTCACATAAAATAAAAAAAGTTAAACAAAAGTTTGGAGATTTGTTTAACTTTATATAAGTTTGTATTAAACAAAACGAGTTACGCATATGACAGCTCTTGAATTCAATTATCAACTAGAAAGGGCATCAAAGTCTTTAAAGCCTTTTGCTATGAGACTTACTAAAGACTTAGAAGATGCCAATGACCTTATACAAGAAACGCTTTTCAAAGCATTTACGAATAAAGAAAAATTTGCAGACGGAACGAATCTGAAGGCATGGCTTTACACCATCATGAAAAATACGTTTATTACCAACTATCAACGCATGGTAAGACGTAAGACATTCATTGATACTACGGAAAATTTGCACTTCATCAATAGTACAAACACCATTGCTGAAAATGGAGCTACTTCTTCATTTGCTTTGCAAGAAATTTCAACAGCCTTAGGAAATCTTGAAGATACTTATAGAAGCCCTTTTTTGATGTACTACAAAGGTTTCAAATATCATGAAATAGCAGAAAGGCTTTCCATACCCATTGGTACAGTGAAGAATAGAATTCATATAGCCCGAAAAGAATTAAAAGACTCTCTCCTTAAACTAGGTTATGACGATAGAAACAAAAAAGACTGATATAATATCAGTCTTTTTTGTTTAATCTTTATTGATAAAAGCTATCATAACACCCAAAGAGATAGCTTGTTTTTTATCTCCATATCGCATTTTCCATCCAATACTTGGAGAAATCAGTAGTCCGTCTTTTACAATAATTTGGACACCTGTTCCTACCTCCAAAATGGCTTTCACTTCTTTGTCATTTAATGTTGAAGTATTGCTAACAAAAGTATTGTATTCAAAAGAGGCAGGATAAATATAAGGTGAAAAACGCAAATTATCTCCTCCAAAATGAAATTGAATACCTTCAGGAACAATAATAGGCAAAATAACTAAGCCTACCAGCTCATTGAATGTATTCCCACTCGCACCTGACCAAAACCATCCTCCACTTAAAGCAGCTTGAGTTAATAATCCTCCAAGACCATAATGTACCATAGTCTCTTTATTGTCTTGATTGACCCCAAACATAATTCTATTGTTCAAACTCACATTTTCACCTATAAAATACTGAAAACCAACACCATAAAATCTTTTAAAACTATTTGCGTTTTTGTAATACAAGTCTTGAGAAGTACTAAAACCAAATGCTATTTGAGCTTTTGAGGAATATCCTAAAAAAAGCAGTAATACACACATTTTAAGAATTCGCATATCGTAATTTTTTATACATTTGATACAATTTAGAAAGTTTTAATCGATTTTTGCCTAAAACTTCTATAATTTTTGTTGAAGTTTTTTTATACTTTTTTAAATTTTCATTTCCCAAAAACATGCTGTACTCTTGAAGTAATTCAAAATTTTCAGTAAAAAAGCATTGTCTTTGGTGGTATTGAATATTTTGAGCCAATAATTTCAATTCATCATCTTCTCTGCAAAAATCATACGCTTTTTTTAGAACTACTAGTGTAGAAGCCAATAAAGGATTATTTTGGGTTTGATAAAATTTGTTGGATAAAGATTTGGAGGTTTTACGATAAAGAGTTGTTATTTTATCTAAATACAGAAAATCAGCAATTTGCGATGCTCTTATCCATAAGTCAAAATCTTCGTAAGCAAGTGTTTCATCATATCCTTTGAGTCTATCCAGCATACTTTTTCTCAACATCATGGTTGGTGGGCAGATAAAATATTTTTCAAGAATATTTTTAAATACTCTACCCTGTGGAGGTTGTTTAACAACTTTTTCTTGATTATTGATTGGATAATGATAACCTTTTTCTTTTCCATATTCATCTATCAATATTGCATTGGTAAACAAAAGACCTACATTTTCAGACTGTTTTTCAAAAAAACTCACTTGCTGTTCTATCCTCTCAGATAACATAATGTCATCCAAAGCAAAATCTATAATGTATTTACCCTGAGCTATTTTTAAGCCCTCATTAAACGATTTACAATTTCCCTGATTGATTGTATGAAAAATACATTTTACAGGTATATTCGTTGTATTTTTTTCTAAAAATTTCTGAATAACATTTATACTTTCATCTGTACTGGCATCATCAACAATTATAATTTCTATATTTTGATACGTTTGTTTCCAAACAGAAGTCAGTGCTTCTTCTATATATGAAGCATGGTTATACGATAATGCTATTACAGAAACTTTTGGTATATCCATAGTGAATTTTCGTGAAAAATATCATACTTTTCGTGAATTATCGAGATTTTTTCGAAAAAAATGTTACACATTTGTAGTGTAATAATTATCAAAAATAAAGATATGATAGATATAAAAGTATATTTACTGATAGGTGTTTTAATGTTTTCATTGGGGATTTATATTATTCTTAGTAAGAAAAATGCAATTATGACACTGGTAGGAATTGAGTTGATATTAAATGCCACAAATGTAAATCTTTTGGCTTTTAGTAACTACCATAATCATATAGATGGACAGATTTTTACTTTGTTTATGATGGTTATTTCCGCTACAGAAGTAGCTCTTGCCTTAGCGATTATTGTAAAAATGTATAAATATTTCCAAAATACAAACTTGGACGATTTCAAAACTTTACACAGTTAAGTTAAACACCCTGAACAAAATGTAAAGCCTATCTGTATAGATAGGCTTTTTATATTACCAACTTACCCAGTCTGAGTAAGCATATCCTTGCCAAATACGTTTTCCCTCTTCAGTTTGAGAATTATAATACTTTATTCTAATTTTAATACCACATTTTTGTGGTAAACTCTGAATTTGGGCATATTTCCACAAGGTTTGTTTGTTGTGTTCTTTTTCTGACCATTCTACAAGATTGATAGTATGCGAAAAGCTTGTGTTGGGTTTGAGTTGAACCACAACAGGATAGGCTTTATCTCTATTATCTATAAAATCTATACCATAAATATGTTCATAATCAGGTGTTTTAGCCTCCAATTCAAAAAAATCGTAGTGTAGTTTTTCTCCTGCTTTTACATGACTATACAAATCCAACGAACTGGAAGATATATTTGTAATTTTTACCTGTATTTTCCCTTCTTTTAAAACTTTTAAATCTACTTTTAAGCTTTTGTTTGGATTATTGGGGGACATAAAGTTATTTATAAATATCCATATGATAAAAGTAGAGAATAGTGTTTTCATGGTATTATATGCAATATTTAAAATAAAACTTTCTTAAATTCTCATTATCATTTTCTTTCAAGTATTTTTCTAAATATTCTTTTAGTTTTTGAGATTTCCATATAATTTCTCTTAAACTCGTATATTCAATTTCATGTATCCACTTTATTTGAAATAAAGAATAATCAAAACTTTCTGGTTTTATGAGCCATTCAAAATAAGGAGATTGTGTTTTTATTTCTTGAAATAAAGTATCTTGAAAATCTAACTTATATTTATAACCAATACTAATAGCTGCTTCATAATGCTTACCCTCTATTATCTTATCAAAATATTCTTTGTAATCAAGCATTCCTGCATACATAGCCTCATAAAAAAGATAAATGTCAAACTTTTCAAATAAAGAACTTTGAAGCTTTTCTATCATTAAATTCTTAAAGTTTTCAGCTATAACTGGGTATATATAAACTAACAGCTCTCGTTCATTTTGAGAATTTACTAATATTTTCTCTATAATATCTTTATTGTCTATTTGGTATTGTTTATCATACTTTTCAAATCTTCGAACTAATAACCTTACAATTTCTAAGTGTTCATCTTTAAAGTCTTTATAAACTATCAAAAATTTTAGAAAGTCAAACAATACTTCAGAGAGTTTCTCATTTTTTAGATTCTCTTCTTTTAAAAAGAAAAATTCTGTTAAAAAACGTTGCATTTCTCTATCCTTGATGATAATAGGTGTTTCCTTCCAGAATCTCAGAATTTTCTCTAAAATCATTTCAAAAGATTCTGTTTCTACTTTCATATACCCCACAACAAGAAGTAGATTTTTACATATATTTTTATATGTTCCTAAAAATTTTCTATTTGTTCGTTCTTTGAGTAATGGTAAAATTAATGAAAGGTTATTCTTAGAGTCAAAAAAATTATTTACCCTATCCCAAAACATATAAGAATTACTTTGATAGCTAATTTCTTTAACCTGATATTTATCAAAGCATTTGTCTAAATCTTCTGCATGACAGTAAAGTACAATATTTGATAATAAAGTATCGTCAAAGTGTTTTAATTTTGATGAATCTTTATCTTTAGGTATGCAATGAGAAGCTATAAAGGCTTCTGTTGCCAAAGCTACTATATCATAAAATTCTTTAAAATGTTGAAATATTAACCCATTACCTACATAAAAAAGTATAAGTTCATTTAATTTTACTTTTAAATCATCTATCTCCTGACTCCTGACTGTTCCTCCATTCTTTATTCTATGATAATTATCAATGAGTTTTTTTGATAAATTTGTTATTTTTGTAAAACCATAATAAAACGTATTTTCCTCTTTAATCCATTCTAATAATTCTTTTTCTTTTCTATTTGTACTTGTATCCCCTATCACTTTCCATTCATCTATGTTTCTTAATTTTTTTATAGCTTCTTCACCTTCAATCCTATCAATCAATCCATCTGAAATCAGCCATTCTATCTCTGTATCATACTTACTTAATTTTACTAGGTTATGAACACATATTAGCCTTAGGATATTTTTTTCATCTTTTTTGAATTTTGCTTCCAAATCAATGTAGCATTGAGCAGATGTAAAGTAATTTCCAAATAAATAGTGAGCAAAAGCATTGTCAATAGCTTTTTTTTCATCCCCTATATTATATTCTTTTAATAATTGAGCAGCTTTTAGGAAGTTAAAATTTTGATAAGAACATAATATACAATCACAAGCAATATTATTGTTTAATCTAATATTTTTATATTCATTACCCAACCATACATAAAGGATTTGTGCATGATTAAGTTGTTTAAAAATAAGTTTTAGCTTTTCAGCATGATTTTTTACACTGTTCAGATATTCTGGAACACTGTACTCAATTTTATCACCATTAACTGTTATTTTATCAAAAAAATCTAAAAGTTCCTGATTTTTGGTATGTAATGAATAGTTGCCCAAATGACTAAATTCATCTCTGCTTTTATTAAAAGGATAAAGATTCATCAAGAAATTTCTTGGTAGAACTAAAATGTCCTCAAATCTTTTTAGAGATTCATATAATTGTTCTATAATGTGCTTATTTTCTATACTTTTTATCCATGCTTCATCTTCCCTATTGTGTGTTATTTTGATTGTACGATTATCTCTAAAAACCATTTCACCACCTGCTTCATGTCCTGTATCTGATATAATGCCAGATATAGCTTGTTGTGTACAAGTATCATTTACCTTTTTTGTTACTCCTGAAATCAGTTGTGAAATGTGAAATTCTTTATTTTGATTATTTTCTAAATATGAAATAAGTTCTTTAGCAAATGGGCTATGTTCATTTTCAAATCCATCATTCACCTCTTCTTCTCTTCCAGAAGATAAATACCATCTAGATTTCCATTTTTCGGCTTTAATATTTGCTAAACTGCTTATATCCCCTCTAGTTTGAGTGAGAAATGTACCTGCAAAACATGCATCTACAATGAGAAAAATATGTTTTGCAGATATAGATTCTATTGCACTTTTAATTTCAATATTTGATACATAAGAAGCTTCACTATCTGGTTTTGCATCATAGGGTAACCAATAACCTTTTTTAGTTTTATTATTTTGATGACCATGCCCTGCAAAAAATATAATAAGATTATCATTTTTATCAAATGCACTATGCAATTCATTAATTTCATTTATTATATTTTCTCTTGTAGCATTTATATCATATAGTTCTTTAAAAATTCTAAAATCATAATATGATTCTAAGACTTCCCCTATCTTTTCGGCATCAAACTTTGCGTTTTTTAATTTTTTATAATTTGGATAATTATCTATAGCTATTAAAACTAAGTGATTCATAACCTAACTATTTTATACTACAAAATCTTACAACTCACTCCATCTAAGCGTTCTAGGCTTTCCAAAAGGGTGTTTTCTACACTTACAGCATATTTTTTAGAAAAAGTCTGGAGGCTAATTTTCTCTTGACTATCAAAAAGTGTCATTTTAAGAGGTACTTTACCTTTATGGGCTTGCAAAAGTGTTTCGAGTTCTGCTACCAGACGTTCAGACAAAAACTGCAAATCTACTTGTAAATGAATATTTTTAATGGCTTTGCCACGTACTTCACTCAAAAGCTCAATATTCTGAACTTTTAGCTCATATTGGTCTTCGTTGCCCCAACGTTTTTGCATTTTCCCTTTGATAAACAAAAAGTTATTGAGTTGTGCAAAACCTGAAAATTTAGCATGGTCAGAGCCGAAAAGAGCTAACTGAGTGCTACTTTCATAATCCTCAATTTTAAATAAAGTAAAGTAATTTCCATTTTTGGCTTGTTTGGTTTGTACTTCTGTAACAATTCCGCCAACAAAAACTTCTTTTTCTCTATAATTCTGTATATCAGACAGTTTACAAGTAACCAAATGACTCATTTCTATCCGGTACTGGTCTAAAGGATGCCCCGAAATATAAAAACCTACTACTTCTTTCTCTTTGTTCAATCGTTCCATTTCACCCCAAGCCTCTACGTTTCGAGGTAGTTTGGGTGTAGGTATTAGATTATTAGCCCCACCACCAAAAAGAGATTGTTGTACATTATTTTTTTCTGCCTGAATCCCGTTTCCATATCTGATAATTTTTTCAATCAGGGTTGTACCATCTTCTTGAGCAAAATAAGATTCTCTTGACACTTCTTTGAAGCAGTCAAAGGCTCCTGCCTGAGCCAAACTTTCAAAAGTTTTTTTGTTTACAGACTGAAGGGTTACTCTTTCTGCAAAGTCAAAAATAGATTTAAACTCGCCGTTATTATCTCTTTCTTCAATCATGTTGGCAACAGCTACCTCTCCAGCTCCTTTGATAGCTCCCAAACCAAAGCGTATTTTCCCTTGTTTGTTCACATCAAAAGTCGCATAACTTTCATTAATATCTGGACCTAATACATCCAAACTTTGTTTTTTACATTCAGCCAAGAAAAAGGTAATTTTTTCGATATTACCCATCGAATGAGTCAATACCGAAGCCATATATTCAGATGGATAATTGGCTTTTAAATAAGCTGTCTGGTATGCTACCACAGAATAAGCTGCTGAGTGTGAACGGTTAAAACCATACTCAGCAAATCGTTCCATGATGTCAAATATTTCATTAGATTTCTTTTCGTCTATACTATTGATTTCTTTCGCTCCTTTTACAAATTTTTCACGCTCTTTAGCCATTTTCTCTTTGTCTTTCTTACCCATTGCTCTACGCAATAGGTCAGCTCCTCCGAGTGTATAGCCTGCAATAATCTGAGCTGTCTGCATAATCTGCTCCTGATACACCATGATACCATAGGTGTTTTTTAGAATAGATTCTAAAAGTGGATGTGGATATTCAACAGCTTCCCTGCCCTGCTTTCTATCAATAAATAGTGGAATAAAATCCATCGGACCCGGACGATATAAGGCGTTCATGGCAATCAGGTCTTCGATATTGGTAGGCTTGAGTTGCTTCAAATACATCTGCATACCTTCAGATTCGAACTGGAACGTACCAACTGTTTCACCTTTTTGGTAGAGTTCAAAGGTTTTAGGGTCATCCAGAGGTATTTTATCAATATCTATCTCTACACCTTTATTTTTCTTAATCAGTTTAATAGCATCTTTGATGATGGTAAGCGTTTTCAGACCTAAAAAGTCCATTTTCAGCATTCCAGCATCTTCAATTACTTTTCCATCAAATTGTGTGATAAACAAATCCGAATCGTTATCTGTACAGACAGGTATATAGTTGGTTATATCGTCAGGGGCAATGATGATGCCCGCAGCATGTACACCTCTGTTTCGTACAGAACCCTCTAAAACCAAAGCTTCTTTTAAAACTTTACTTCTCAGGCTACCTTCTTCTAAGATAGTTTTAATTTCAGCTTTTTCATACTCATCTTTTAATTTTGTCCCTGGTTTATCAGAAATAAGCTTGGCAAGTACGTTGGTTTCTTCCAAAGGCAATTCAAGTACACGTCCCACATCTTTGATAGCCATTTTAGCAGCCATTGTACCATAAGTAATGATAGAGGCTACCTGATGTTTCCCATATTTATCTACCACATAATCAATTACTTTCTGCCTGCCTTCATCATCGAAGTCAGTATCAATATCGGGCATGGATACCCTTTCTGGATTTAAGAAACGTTCAAAAAGCAAACTATACTGAATAGGATCAATGTTGGTGATACCGATACAATAGGCTACTGCCGAACCTGCTGCCGAACCACGCCCCAAACCAACTCCCACATCCAATTTTCGGGCTGCATTGATAAAATCTTGTACAATTAAAAAGTATCCCTCAAAACCCATTTTCTGCATGACTTCCAACTCAAAATTGAGACGTTGCTCTATTTCGGCAGTCATAACTGGATATTTATATTTTGCCCCCTCAAAAGTAAGGTGTCTTAAAAAATCAAATTGTGTATTAAAGCCTTGTGGAAGTGGAAAATTAGGCATCAATACATCTCTTTTGAGTTTGATGTTTTCTACTTTATCAAAAATTTCATTGGTATAATCTAAAGCCAATGGCACATCTGCAAATAGTTTGTTCATTTCTTCTTGAGTCTTGAAATAAAACTGACTATTAGGAAATGCAAAACGCCCTTTACTACTTTCTTCGTCAGTAGCTTTGGGGTCAGAAACCTTTGCACCTGTATTGATACACAATAAAATATCGTGGGCGTTGGAGTCTTCTTCTTCTACATAATGTGAGTCGTTGGTAGCAATTACTTTGAGATTGTATTTTCGAGCAAAACGTAAAAGTGTCTGATTTACATCTTCTTGACTCATTCCTTTGCCATTTACATTCTCTAAATGGTGTCTTTGGAGTTCTATATAATAATCGTCTCCAAACAAATCTATCCACCATTTCAAGAGTTCTTCGGCTTTTTCTTCACTTTCATACATAATTGCCTGTGGAACTTCTGCCCCTAAACAACATGAAGTGGCTATCAGCCCTTTGTGATACTGAACCAAAAGCTCTTTATCTATACGAGGATATTTGGAATAATAACCTTCAATAAAACCTAATGAACAAAGTTTTGCAAGATTTCGATAGCCCTCAGGGTTTTTAGCTAATAATAGTTGATGATAACGTTTATCTTTTTCTCCTTTCTTGAAAGTCTTGAGGTGTCTGTCTTTTACCAAATAAAATTCACAGCCTACAATAGGCTTTAAGTTATGTGCATTGGCTTCTGCCACAAATTTAAAAGCTCCAAACATATTACCGTGGTCTGTTAAGGCTACGGCTTTCATCCCATTTTTTTGGGCTTTTTTCATCATTTCTTTGATACTCGCCGCTCCATCCAACAACGAAAACTGCGTATGGCAATGCAAATGTGTAAAAGGAATTATCTCAGACATATTGGGGATTTTTTTAGTAAAAATACAGTTTTTTGAGGGGTTTAGCAAGATTAATTTACATTAAGCTTTTCAATAATCATATTGATTTCTGCTTGTAAAATTTCAGGCATTTTTTCTAAAACTTCATCCCAAGAAGTATTTTCCCATTCAACAACATATTTATACATTATCCAAGTATTAGGATAAGACGGTTTTATAATTTCAACATTATTTTCAAATTTATTTTGTATTTCTTTAAATAACTTCTCTTCAATACTTGATTCATTATCTTTAATTTTTACCCCGACATAGATACGTTTATAATCTTTCTCATCAGAATTCCACTCTATTATAAAATCTTTTTCTTTAATATTTATAATACTTTGAAAAGGTACTTTTATTCTCAAATTTTCAACAATTTGATTTATAATATTAAGCCATTGATTATGTATGAATTGAGCTGTTCCAGCCAGTTTCTTATCTATTATTAGTTTTATAATTTCACTTTCCATATCATTAGGAGATTGATTAGTTAAACTATTTACTATATTTAAATATTGAGCAATATTCTCTTTGACAAGAGGTTTTGAAGTAGATATTACGAGGCTTTTTTCTAACCAGTTTTTTATATTTTCTTGATAAGAAATATTGAGGATATGCTTCAAGCCCTGTTTAGAGTTTTCAGAAGCTTCACTTCCCCACAATGTAAGATATATGATATGGGCTTGCTTATCAAACTCAAAATATCTATACAGTTGTTCTTCTTGGTCTCCTGCATATATTTTATTTTCAATAATTATATTTCTTTTGTTTGGTATTTGAATATAAATATCTATTCTACCATTATCAAAGGCTTTTTCTACATATACAGTTGCCTTTTGTAAGCTTTCAGAATCATATTCATGATCTAAACTTAATTCTTCAATAAAGAATCCTAAAAATATTGTACCAAAATAATGGCTACCATTAGGATTTAATAACTCTGCAATAAAAGCAGAATGAATAAGCTCTTTGTTTCTTAAGTTTAAAATATTAAAAATATTAAACTTTTCCCCCGTTTTTTGTGTAATAGTTTCGTATTTCTTAACTATTTTACTTGTTTCTATTAGCAGGTTTTCAAGTATTTTATACTCTATTTGCTCCATAAACTATTTTATCATTAGGTAAGGGTAAACTTTTCCGTTATTATAATCATCACAAACTAAGAGTAAAAGTCTTGATTCATTATTCAAGTTTTTACATTTATCAAAAGATTCCTGTAAGTCATCAATAAGTTTGTTTACACTTTCAGGAAATTGGAGCTTATTGTACTCAAAACATATAAAAACTCTGTATTTTACATTTACTACCAATAGTTTGTTAAAATCCTCTCTTAAACCATCTGTGCTTCTTGAGCTTAACTCACTTTCTAAAGCCAAAATCATTTCATCTAAAATGTCATTTTCATACTTACACCAAGACAAATCATATAAAAACTCTTTTTCTGGAGTATCATAATCAGATTTTTCACCCAGTTTTTTTATCCTTTTTTTGATTTCATCTGTAATCCAAATTCTTGTAGTTTTTTCCACATCTGATTTTCCATTTTCTCTTCTTTTTGGAAAATATTCATTCATAATCTCTTCGAATATTCTTGTAATTTCCTTCTCGATTTCATCTAATGTGTGTGGGTTGGTCTTTATTTGATTTTCTCCCATAACTTTAAAAGTTTTAGTGAATACCCAATATAACAAAAAAGTTGCTTGAATTATCAAAGCAACTTTCATAAAATAATTTATTTTTCCAGTAAAATTTTTACTCATAAAAACCTTCCATCGCTTCCTCCACTAAATCAGCAATATCAGGATGGTCGCCATTATCGAGGACAACAAACACATATCCGTCTTCTAAATCTATGCCTAAATAAGTATTATATCCTTCCCAGCTTCCCTCATGGCTTATGAAGCCTTCACCTTCTAATTCCCAGCCAAATCCATAAGTGGTTTTTTTTCCATTCGCTAAGGTAGCTGGAGTAAAAGCCTCATCAAATGTATCTTGACTTAGTAAATCACCGTTTATGAGAGCCTGAGCATAAATAACTAAATCTGAAGCTGAACTAAAGATGTTTCCATCACCCACCAATCCATCTAAATAATTATAGGTATAATCTTCATAATCACCATCATCATTTGTAGTAAAGCCTTGTGCTACTTTTTTAGGTGTTTTATTTGGTTTTCTACATGCAAATGAGTTTTTCATTCCCAAAGGCTCAAATACATATTTTTTAATAAAATCCTCAAAAGACATCCCTGAAGCTTTTTCAACAATACATGCTAAAAACACATAACCAGTATTAGAATATTCGTATTTTTCTTCGGGTTCAAAATCTAGTTCTAATTCTTCCTCCGAATAGATTTCCAATAAATCTTTTGTTGTAAAAAAATCATTTTCTGTATCACCTTCCCAGTACTCTTCAACAATATCCTCATAATCAGGTAATCCAGATGTATGATTTAACAAATGTCTAATTGTAATATTATCATAAGGTAAATCAGTTAAATATTTAGTTATTGCATCATTATAATCCAGTTTATTCTGTTCATAAAGAAGCATAATACAAGTAGCTGTAAACTGTTTGCTTACAGATGCAAGGTTAAATATAGAATTGACTGCTAAATTTTCTTCTGTTTCAATATCAGCTATTCCAAAAGCTTCCTCATAAATAGCTTCTCCCTGATGAGCTACTACCACCACACCATTAAATTCTTCTTGTTCATAGGCTTCTTTAAAAACTTCTTCAAAAGATTGTTCAATACCGTCCATATTTTTGAGTATTTTAAATGAATTAAACATAGTTTACCCTTGCTAATATAACAAAAAAGTTGTTACCTGAAATGTTCAAATAACAACTTTTAAAATATGTTAAAATGAGTTTTATTTACTCAATCTTTCTACTACAGCAGGAGAGATACCCATAGAAGAGAAACCTCCATCATGGAATAAATTCTGCATGGTTACGCTCTTTGTAAGGTCAGAGAACAATGTAATACAGTAGTCTGCACAAGCCTCAGCAGAAGCATTGCCAAGAGGCGACATCAAATCTGCATAATCAAAGAAAGCATCAAACCCCCCAACACCCATACCAGCTGTTGTTTTAGTAGGCGATTGAGAAATTGTGTTTACACGAACTTTCTTCAAACGTCCATAACGCTCACCATAACTACGAGCAATAGACTCTAATAATGCTTTTGCTTGTGCCATATCCGAATAATCAGGGAAAGTACGTTGAGCAGCAATATAAGTAAGTCCTAAAACAGAACCATATTCGTTTAAAGCATCTAATTTTTCAGCTACTTGAAGCATTTTATGAAAAGAAACAGCCGAAATATCTAAGGTTTTTTGCAACCAGTCGTAGTTCAAATCGCCATAGTCTTTGCCTTTACGAACATTAGGACTCATACCAATAGAGTGTAATACGAAATCTATTTTACCACCCAAAAGCTCCATAGATTTTGTGTACAGATTTTCAATATCTTCTACAACAGTAGCATCTGCACCAATTACCTCAGTATTGCAATGAGCAGCCAGTTCATTGATTTTACCCATACGCATAGCCACTGGTGCATTGGTAAGTGTAAAAGTAGCACCTTCTTCTTTTGCTCTAAGAGCTACTTTCCAAGCAATAGAGTTTTCATCTAAAGCTCCTGTAATAATTCCTCTTTTTCCTGCTAATAAATTGTAAGCCATATAATTTGCTTGTTTGATTGACGTAGTTTAATACTTAATTTGGTTGGAAATATCTTGAATTTCATTCAGACTTTTTGAAAAAACTTTGAATATTTTTACTCAAGGCGATAAAACTTCTTGCTCTTCCGTTAAAACTAGCTCTTGTATAAGCAAACTCCCAGCCTTTTACTTTAAATGCCAGCCCTCCTGAAAACCCTGCTAGTCTTGTTGCTTCCGTAAATCTTAATTCTCTATTTCTTAGATGATTATATCCAAAACGCAGATGAAAATTTTTACTTAAAATTAATTCCGTTCCAAATACAAGATGTCTAAACAGTTTATCTGTGAAGCTAATTTTTTTGGTTTGGGTTTGTCCTGTAAAAGGATCAATGGTGTTGGAGAATGCTGGGTCATTGTAGGCTATATCCCAGCGATAAAGGTTATGGGCAGTAACTGAAAAACGTAAGGGCATGTGTTCTGGCTTGAACGACACTCCAAGCCTAACATCAAAAGGCATTTTCAAATAATCTCCTGAGATATAGTTTTTAAATGAAAAACCGAGATTATTAATTGTTAAACCCACTTTCAAGTCTTTAGTCGGATGGACAAAAGCTCCTCCCAAATCTGTTGTAAATCCAAATGCTGTATAAGATGCTATATTAGAACCTATTAGTTTGGCATTGACTCCAAATTTAAAATTTCCAGACTCAAACGACTTTCCTGCTGTAATGGCATAATCGGCAGCCGAAAACTCGCCAATTACATTTCCAGCTTCATCAGTTTCCTGAATATTTCCATAACGAATGTATTGGAGTCCCATACCTATTGTACCTATACTTCCTCCAAAATCGTGTCCATAAGTCAATAAAAAATGAGGAATTCCTGTATAAAATGAGCTAAAATTAAATGTTGCATTGCCTGCCATAGAGCTATCAATCAGGGCAGGATTGTTCAAGAACATATTCGCATCTGCATGAGATAGTGTATTATTTACGCCTCCAACAGCCATTGTTCTTGGATTGGCTGAAAGATTAAGATATTCAAATGACCTACGCCCACCTATTTGGGCATGAGTAGCAAAAGATATCAATAAAAAACTGATTATATAGATAATTTTTTGAAACATTCTCTTTTTTAAGCAAATATATAAAAAAATGAGAAGCAGATTTTTCTACTTCTCATTTTTCTTTGATGAATATCTTTTAAATTAAAATTCCTAAACTCAGGAGTTTCTGAGAAACTTTTAGTTTGGATTTCTCACATTGTAGCTTATTTACTTGGTACATAAGCTTTCCTTCTTTTACTACAAAATTGAAGCAGGTAACGTCTTTTACTTTTTCATCTTCTGTAATCAGCATTATATTTTTACCTGCAATTTTCTGAGAAACTTGTTTTATATCAAAATTAGAGGCATAAGGCACAAACAAAACGTCACAGCCTATAATTTCGGTAGGTGTATTAAATTTTTTAATAATAAACTTCAAATTGTATGTGCTTTTGGTAGCTGCCATTCTCTGCAAACCCTGATATAATGGAGAGTTCCCTAAAACACCAATAGTAATTTCTGTTTTTACATCAGGCCACTGTGTAAAACGACAGAAATTGTAGATATAAATAGGATGGTGGGCATAATTACGGATTCCTTGCCCTAAGGCACTTTGTCCAATGCTCACAAAGAGCATCAAACCAAAAATACGATAAAGTAAGGCTCTACTCATAAACTTATTTTGCTGTTTTTAATGGCGTAAATGTGTTTTTGTTTAATTTTTCCAAAATTTAGTGAATAAATATCAAATTTTCAAAAAGTGCAAATTCTTTTCTTACAGAGTGTTGTAAGTTTTTAGCCAAAAAATTAAAAATATTTCTATTTTACAGCAAACCTAATGCCACTTTATAACGTAAAACTCTTTTCACAGACTCGTATACTTGTTCTTTAAATTGTTCATCTTTTTGCATCAATTCTACAATATCTTTTATTAATTGTGCCTCATTTTCAGGCATTAGTATCATATCACAACCTGCTTTTACAGCTTCCAAAGAAGCATTCTTTACTTTTTGCACACCACCCATATTCATTGCATCTGTAATAATAATGCCCTGAAAGCCTAACTCTTTACGTAGTAAGTCCGTGACTATCAGTCTTGAACAAGTAGCAGGCAAGCCTTGTGTATCATATTTAGGATTGTTTTTGACAGCTATATGTCCTACCATAATAGAAGGTACATCTTTAGCTATCAAGTATTTATAAACACCTAGTTCTTTTAATTCACCATCAATATATACTAAATTTTTATGTGTATCTCCTTTTACATAACCATGCCCTGGAAAATGTTTGGCTGTTGCCATAATACCTTTGCTACGTGATGTATTAATAAAAACCTCACTAAGAGCCATTACACGTGATGTATCACTACCAAAACTACGATTACCAATAGCTACATTTTTGGTTGTCAAATCGCAAACTGGAGCAAAGTTCTGAAGAATACCAATATCCAATAAATCCTCAGATATAGAGATTGTTGCATCTTTACATTCCGTAGAATCTTGTAGAAGTGAAGTAGCTTTTACAGTTTTTGTTCCTTTTATTTTATAATTGATTAGACTGGGTTCTGCATCAGCACTATAAATAAGTGGTATTCCTTTATTATTTTTTACAATTTCATTGAATTCAGCCACATACTTTTTAAACTCATCTTTGGTGCCATTTAAGAGCAAAACTCCTCCAATTTTCTGGTTTTTAACCAACTCCAAAACATCCTTTTTAGGTTTTCCAAGCTTCCCTGTTGCTGTCACTATCATTTGAGCAACTTTCTCCTCTTCAGAAAGAGTATTGAATATATTTTCTACCTTTTGGTCTGTTGGAGGGATTTGAAAAAAAGTGAAGATAAATCCTACGAAATAGTTATATAAACTCATTTTATTTATGCTTTTTTTAATTAAAACAAAATATCATGGTCAAGTTAACCAATATTTTTGTTTTTTACTAAACTAAGGTAAAAAATTAAATAGGGTAAAAATTCTAATTGGTGTAAGATATTTTCCATTTTTACCCTATTTCAATTTACCAGTTCATTGCAAAATTGATTGTAAGTGCTTGTGCATATTGAGGTTTGAGGTCTTGATCTTGGTCATACAAGAATATGCCTGAAAGCTTCACATTTGCAAATTTATTGATTTTTGCTATTAAGGCAGCCTCAATACGTACATCTGTGGCAGCAGGGTCTTTGTAGGTAGTAAAAGACCAGTAATGAGCTTGAAAAATTAAGTTTTTAGCAATTTCTTTATTAAAATCTGCTTCTATGGTAATCAAACCCAATTCATTTCTAAAATTTTTGCCCTGATCTGCTCCATAATTAACTTTTGGATCAAAGCCATCTGTGGGTTCATTAATAATACCATTGCCATTCAAATCTAAAGCTCTATTGTTATTGAACCGTTCTTCTAAAACAAAAGTCTGACGCATACTTGCCACACCAAATCGAGCCCAAAAATATTTAACAGGCTTATATTCAAAACCCGTTGCTTCTGTTAAGAATGCTGGTGCAAAAAATTTAGAAATTAGGTTGTCTCTTGTAGATACTACATTCCCATTTGCATCTTTGAAAACCTTTCCATATTCAAAACCTGCATCAAACTGACTTAAGAAATTAAGTGAAGTAAAGGCATTCCATGTTTTTGAAATTTTATATCCAAATTTAGAATCTATCAGGATACGATCAGTATTTTTTCTAAGATTTTGACCCTTATTTTTCACAATACCATACTCTGTACGCAGAGAGTTGTCCCAAGAGATTTTTCCTTTCAAATAATTGGCATCTGCATTAAAAAAGCCCCCAAGAGCTATTGAACTAATCCCTCCTGCTCTCCAATTATCAGAAAATGATGCTTGATTGAATCCAATTCCTAATTGAGCCTTTTTTTTCCAATAAGAGGTATCTTTCTTGGTTGTACTATCTTGAGCCCATGTGCTTTGTGCCCAACACAAAAGGCATATAATGGTTATAAATTTTCTCATAATTGTTGGTTTTGTTTTTAAGGTTGAAAATTTAATTTGAGAAATTCAATATAAAACTTTTTTTTCATATTTGACTGTATTTTTATTAGTTTTTTTTCTTGTTTTATTTGAATGATAATAAGTTTTTGGCTTTAAATTTCAAATTACTTATAATTTTCAAAAAAAAATGTTCCTAAATTATTTTGTTTTTTTATGATTATTCGGTTATTTTGAACTTGAATTTTTGTGTAAAAACAAAAAAATACTTGAACACAAACCAAACATTTCTTAGGTTTTTGCGTATTTTTTGATATTCTTACAAAACTGATATATTAAAGGAGCAGTATGTCTTATACATTTGTTAAACAGAATTTACAAGGTAAATCTATTATAAAAGTAATAGGTGTTGGTGGTGGTGGTAGCAATGCTGTAAATCACATGTTTAATCGTGGGATTAAAGATGTTGAGTTTATTGTTTGTAACACAGATGCTCAAGCCCTGAATGCTAGCCCAGTACCTAATAAACTACAAATTGGGATAGCTCTTACAGAAGGTTTGGGAGCAGGAGCTAACCCCGAAAGAGGAAGAGAAGCTGCTATAGAAAGTAAAGAAGAAATTCGAGAGCTTTTGAGTTCATATACCAAAATGGTATTTATCACGGCTGGTATGGGAGGAGGAACTGGAACTGGTGCTGCCCCTGTAATTGCTCAAATTGCTCGTGATCTGGATATTTTAACCGTAGGGATTGTCACAGCACCCTTTGGCTTTGAAGGAAAGAAGAAAATTGACCAAGCTAACAAAGGTATTGAGGAACTCAGAAAGTATTGTGATACAGTTCTTGTCATTTCAAATGATAAGCTTCGTGAGATGTTTGGTACAATGACTATGTCGGCAGCGTATGCACAAGCAGATAATGTCCTTACTACTGCTGCTAAAAGTATTGCAGAGTTAATTACTGTTCAGGCTCATGTAAATGTGGACTTTGAAGATGTAAAAACTGTAATGCGTAATTCTGGTACTGCGGTAATGGGTTCTGCAAAAGCAGAAGGTGAAAACAGAGCCTTAAAAGCCATCGAAGAAGCCTTAATGTCTCCATTGCTCAATAACAGAGATATTAAAGGAGCTAGAAAGATATTACTTTCTATTATGTCTTCTGATAAAGCAGAATTGCAAATGGACGAGTTTGCTGTTATTACAGATTATGTAACAGAAAAAGCTGGTGAAGCGTCTGAATTTATTTGGGGTACTGGTATAGACTCCACTTTGGGAGATGCTATTCGTGTAACAGTTGTTGCTACAGGGTTTAGTGTAGAGGATGGAGGTATCTATCCCATTGTACAAGAGGTGGAAAAAAAAATTATTCATGATTTAGAAACAGGTAAACAGCTTCAGGAAGTAAATGTAGAAACTACTCCTAAGCAAAATATTCAGCCTGTTCAGTATACTAGCAAAGAAGAAGAAGAAACAAGAGAGTTTATTTTAGAGCCCGTTGTTACTTCTAAAACAAAAATCGCTGAAAACACTCCTCAAACAGAGAAAAAAGCTGAAAAAGTTGTCTATGATTTGAACAATCCTGATAAAGTAAAGACCATCAGCGAAGAAACTAAATCTTTAGATGAAGAAATTCAACTTTCTGAAATGGAGTTAAAAAAGCTTCAAATTCTTAAAAATAAGCAAAAGAGAGAAGAAATTTTAAAGAGTTTGAGTACCTCTTATACAGAAAATAATGATGATTTTAAAACTAAAAATGACATTCCTGCTTATTTGAGGCATAATGTGAAACTTGATGACAATTCACATTCTTCAGAGAAAAAAATGTCAAAATTTAGTTTGGATGAAGATGGTCAAATACTTAATAACAATAAATTCTTTGATGATAAACCTGATTAATCAGGCTCTATTATACTTCTCAAAAGCCTCCAAATAAAAATTGGAGGCTTTTTTTAACCCTTAAATTTTGCAGTTTATGCAACAAGATAAAAACCATTTAATTAATAGTTCTAAAGCTCCAGAGCCTGTAGGTCTGTATCCGCATGCCCGTAGAGTCGGAAATTTATTATTTCTTTCAGGTGTTGGACCCAGAGAAAGAGGCTCAAAAAAGATTCCAGGGGTAGAATTGGACGAGCAAGGTAATATCATTAGTTATGATATTGAAAAACAGTGCCATTCTGTTTTTCAGAATATCAGATATATTTTAGAGGATGCTGGTTCTTCTTGGGATAAGATTGTTGATGTAACTGTTTTTTTAACCAACATGAAAGAAGATTTCAGCACATACAATAAAGTATATGCTGAATACTTCAAGGATAATTTGCCTTGTCGGACAACCTTAGGAATTACAGCCTTGCCCACACCTATAGCCATAGAGCTCAAGGTGATTGCTACAATAGACTAAATCCTTTATTATTTGTTGCCAAAAGGATTACCGAACGGATTGCCAAAAGGGTGATTCATTGTCTTATTTGTTTATATTTATTGCAAGTGTAAGAAATTTACATAAAATTGCAAAAAATATGTAAGATTTTATTTTTATATATTTACAAAAACCTTATTTTATTAAAATGAAACGTATTTTTGTTTTTTTAATTATTATTTTACTTGGCACAATTGTATTTTTTCAGGTAAAAAGTTATCGTAAGTTTTCATCCACAAATGCTTATGATTATACAATAAATACAAAAGATATAGATATAAATTACTACGACCAGAAGCTTGTTTTAGAATATTTTGAAGTAGGAACTAAATTAGGAAACTTTGCAAGAGAACAATGGATCAATCATAAAATTGATGTATTATCACCAGAAAATGATAATATTCAATCTATAAATGCATCTCAAACCTATCAGAAAATGCTAAGTCGAATCAAATTTATTGAAGCAAAACTGATAGCCTCTCAAAAAATAAAAGCTCAAGGATTCAACAATGATGCTATTGCTTATATAGAAAAACATGGTATTTCTGAGAAACAATATGCCATTCACAGTATAACATCAGGTAAAACTTTTAAGAAAGGCGATAAAGATATTGTCATTTGGGAAGTACAAAAACTCATTAATCAAAAAGGAGTGTCTGTCCAAATTGATGGTTTTTTTAGTGATGAAACTGAGTTAGCAATAAAAAAGATACAAGAACAAAAGCAGGTTTATCCTTCAGGGGTATTGGATGAGAGTTTTGTAAAATTATTATATTAACAAAAGCTATCCTATAATAGGATAGCTTTTTTATTTTATAGTTGTTTTACAAATTTTACTACTTTTTGTTTTTTATCAATGGTTGTTATCTTGATATAATACACTCCTGCAGGTAAGCTTGATATATATATTTCTTTTTTAGGTTTTTCAATTTCTAATACAATAGAACCTATAGTGTTTGAAATTTTTAGACTTTCAATTAATTGATTGTCTTTAATTTGTAGAATATCTTTTGCAGGATTAGGATACACAAGTATTTCTTTATAAAAGTCATCTCCTATTGCGTTGATAATATTAGAAGTTGTAAATCGCCAAGTATTTTTACCAGAAAATCCTGTTGAAAAACTATTATCCAGTTTATCCATCACAATATTATTATTGACCTCTACATAATAAGTTTGTCCCAATTCAAAGTCTTTAGGAGGGTTAAGAGTTAGCTTTGTTCCAGAAACTGTAATGCCTACACCTGTTTGTATATCAAATGTATGAAAAACACTTTCATCACTTTCTTTACGAATAATAATACTTCCAAAATTCTTGAGAATATTTTCATCAAAAGTAATTTCTAAATTAGCATTCTGAATCACATCAGTGGCTTGATGAGCAGGTTTAAGGCTCACTATTTTAGGGGCATCTGTTTCTATGTTAAGATTATTATCACGTGTTAATGTACTTTTTGCAACTAAAAATACTCTGGGGTCAAACGTTACACTTGTGATAGTCGTAGGCATAGCTACTCTATGGAGTTGTTTATTGCTATTTTGATCCAATCTGATTATGGTAGTCGTTCCATTTACATCAGTAACCGCTAATTCAAAAGGCATTTTAAAGAAAGGTGTAACAGATGGTTTGGAGGCTACTTGGTTTGAAATAACATGTAGATAACCATCTTTCCAGTTCCAAGTAATATTATAAGTCGGATAACCCTCTCCTTTGTACCATTGTGGAAGGAAATCTTGCGTGAGGTTTACTCCTGTTTCTGAATTAATAACACCAGCAAAGTCATTATAAGTCACTGTTTTATGTTGGTATTGTGCTGTATAAGCTCTTAAAGCCTGATAAAATTTATCGTCATCATTAATCAGGTAGCGAATCATGTGAATGAGGGATGCTCCTTTCTGATAAATCAGACGAGAATTGAACATTGCATCTGTATTTAATGAATCTACTAAATAAACGCTTCCTCCAGGCTGGCTTGTAATACTTGTAACCCAATTACGATAAGTTGATTGGGCTGATGCCAAATTAACAAAATACTCTCTATATAGGTATTCTGAATAATTTGCAAAACCTTCACTTAAACCAATTTCACTAAAAGATTTCAAACTCATAGCATCTCCATGCCATTGATGAGCTAATTCGTGAGCCACAATAGTATTAGGAAAGTTTATCATGGTAGACATGGTTTGGTTTTCCAAGTAAAAATTATGAGGTACTTGGCAATGTCCATATTTTTCTAATTTAAAAGGATAATCTCCAAATGCTTGTGAAAATCTTTCTAATGTCAATTTTGTTTGGTCTAAACTTGCCTGATTAGCAGTTACTGTTGCATTATCATAAACATAGTTTACAATAGGAATATTTGTTCCTCCAAGATTTGCATTGATGGTATAATCTACATATTCACCTACTGCAAAAGAAATCAAATAATAAGCTATTGGATAGTCTGATTCCCATTCATGTCTGGATTTACCTCCTCCAACGCTGATTACTCTTTTTAATAAGCCTTGGGAACCCACTTTATTTACATTAGATGTTGTAATATAAACTTTTACGGAATCTACCTTGTCTGAAAGTATTTGTTTAACAGGCATCCAATCTGCTGTACCATAAGGCTGACTCATGGTATAAGTATATCTTTTATTACTTGAATTTGCTCTTTGGCAAAATCCTGCATCTATGTTACTGTTATCTACTGGACCATTACCACTATAATAGACAATTGCTTCAAAAAGCTCATTCTGATTGATGGCAGCATTTAAGTTTACTCGTGCTTCATTATTATTTCTAATGATTGCTGTATTGGTATAAGTAACACCTTTTACTTCTACTGCACTTACTGTATAATTAGGGTGAAGCTCAAACGCAAATGTTGAAATATTATTACGAGCCTGAGCATAGAACTTTACATTCCCTGAAACCATTGTAGTGTTGGTTTCAATATTAAGATTGATGTGGTATTGTTTTACATCATACAACTCCATCAAATTATATAAATCCTGAGAGAAATTGAGTCTTTGGTGAGCCTCTATTATTCGTTTTATTGATTTATGATGACTACACACATGTTCTTCTGAAGAAGCTTGAGCTGCTTCCCTGAATCTTTTTATTACAAGTTCTTGTTCAGGATTTCGCCTAACACATGACGGAGGCTCACACTTATTATATTCTTTTTTTATTAACTCAGCAATGAGACGATTTCGTTCAGCTAGTATTCGTTGCATTTCTGCTTCTTCAGCAGCCTTATTTACCTTTTTTTGAGAAAATACCAATAAAGTAATAAAAAACAGAATTGTAGTAAGAAGCGTTGATTTCATAAAATAAAAATAAGCTTAAATGATTTTGCGAATTTAGAAAAAAAATGATAAAAACTGTAACCTTCTTTGCAAAAGTTCGTAGAAGTCTATATAAAGAGCATTTCAGTAGAGCTTAAGTCTCAAACTTTATTTTTCCTTTAATTTTATTTTAGAAAGACTTTAAAACAAAAAGCCCGAAGAATATCTTCGGGCATTTCAGTAGAGCTTAAATCTCAAACTTTATTTCCGTTACAAATATATATCAAGAATTGACGATTTGCAAATTTCATACTCTACAAGCCCTTGATTGACAAGTAACATTTAGAACATTTTAGAATAATTTTAAGAGAATATACGCAAAATACCATTCTATATGATGCGTAATTTTTATGATATTCATACACATCATGATTCTCCTTATTGGTCTTTAAGGAATATTACTTTTCCAAAAGAAAGTGAAGATATTATTCAAGAAAACAAGTGGTATTCAGCAGGTTTACATCCTTGGTTTCTTGATCCAGAAACTTCTTTGTATTATTTAGAAAAATTACATAAAATTACTATAAACCAGAGTATTATAGCTATTGGAGAGACTGGTTTAGATAGAAAAATTTCTGTAGATATCGCTTTTCAGAAAGAAATTTTTTATAAACATATTGAGCTTTCCGAAGAGCTTAAGAAGCCTCTTATTATTCATTGTGTAAAGGCTTATAGCGACATTCTTGAAATTCATAAATTTTATAAGCCCAAACAAAACTGGGTTATTCATGGCTTTCAGGGAAATATAGAAATAGCCTTAGCATTACAAAAAAAAGGTTTTTTTTTAAGTTTTGGGGAGAATTTGCTAAAAAGCACAAAACTTCAACAAATATTATTTGAAATAGATAAAAATCTGATACTATTTGAAACGGATGTAAGTTCTGTTTCTGTGGAAGTTATCTATCAAAAAGCTACTAAAGTCTTAAATTTAGATATTGAATATATACAAAAGTTAATAAAAAAAAACTTATGTAATATTTTCCAACAAATTTGTCTATTTTAAGGTTTTCTTTTCAGTAAAATCTATCCTTTTTTTGAGTAAAATTCTAAAATTGTTTGACTTATGAAAGACTGTTCTTCTGGAGTAAGTTCATAGTAAAAGGGTAACCTGACCAAAGTATCTGTAAAATAATCGCTATGAGGTAATAATGGAATATGTGAAACCTGAGATTTATGAAAAGGGCTTTTATGAAGTGATAAGTAATGAAATACTGCCTGAATATCCTTACTTTTTAAATAAGTAATCAAGTCTGTTCGCTCTTCTACACTTCTACAAACAAGATAAAACATATGTGCATTGTGCTTTGCATAATCAAAAATTTTGGGAAGTAAAAAATATCCTTTTTTTTCTCCCTCAGACAAGTCTTGATAATACTTTTGCCATATCTGATGTCTTTTTTGTTGAATATCTTCTATATTTTCGAGTTGAGCATATAAAAATGCTGCTATGATTTCTGAAGGCAAAAACGAAGAACCTACATCTACCCAACCATATTTATCAATCTCTCCTCTAAAAAAGGCTGAACGATTGGTACCTTTTTCTCTGATAATTTCAGCCCTTTTGATCATTTGCTCATCATTAATAACAAGCATCCCCCCTTCTCCAGAAATAATATTTTTGGTTTCATGAAAAGAAAAAGCTGATAAATGTCCGAAGCTACCCAAAGGTTTTCCTTTATAAAAAGATTCTATGGCTTGTGCTGCATCTTCAATCAGGAAAAGATTATGTTTTTTAGCAATTTCTCCAATAGCATCCATATCGCAGGCAATACCTGCATAATGTACAACAACTATAGCCTTTGTTTTAGGGGTAATGAGTTTTTCAATTTGATGAGCATCTATATTAGGGTGATAAGCCTCACTATCTGCAAATACAATTTTAGCTCCTCTGAGTACAAAAGCATTGGCACTAGAGACAAATGTATAGGAAGGTATAATTACCTCATCATCAGGTTTGACGTCTATTAAAATGGCTGCCATTTCAAGAGCATCTGTACAAGATGTTGTTAGCAGACATTTCTTAAAGCCATAACGGTTTTCAAAAAATTGATGACATTTTTTTGTAAAAAAACCATCCCCAGAAATATGTCCTTTTTCTACTGCTTCTTTGATATATGTTGTTTCCTTACCTGTAAAATAAGGCTTATTAAATCCTATTTTCATAAAAACACTCTTCTTTTAACCTTTTGCTACAAAAAAAGTCCCTACAACAATTAATAACGTTCCTACAACTTTTTGCCATGATAAAGGCTCTGAAAACAGATAGTAGCTTATAAACATAACCATAATAAAAGCCAAACTTGTAAATGGATAAGCAAAAGACAAATCAAATTTTGTCAGAGCTGCCATCCAAGTAAAACTTGCTAGAAAAGCTGAAGCAAAACTCGAAATTACCCAAAAATCCCAAAATACTTCCCAAAAATAGTACAATTTTGGCATAAAACCTTCAGGCATACTTCCTTTTAAGTTTAATCGCCATTTGAGTACAATTTGTCCATAAGCACTCAAAAGTACTGTCACGAAAATATATACGTATCCCATAAATTATAGTACAAAGATGTTAGTAATAAGTATTTAGGTTTATTTTTTTACTAAAATAGTAAAATCATAGGCTTTGTAGTCGTGCAAGAGTGCTACATTTCTTGAAAAATTTCGCATACAATAGTCAAAAATAAAAGAAGGATTGGCATAATATAAATCTTCACGTTGTCTATCTTTATCTGAGTAGCTGGTAAGCATATTGAACGAAAAGCCTTTTTTACTTTTTTCATTCATAATTTCAAGTGTTTCAAGAATATACGAAAGAAATTCAAATTCTTTTAAATTAAGTTTTTTATTAAAAATTCCACTTGCTACACAATAATCTGCTTCTACCATTTCTTGTGTTTTTTGAATTGTATAAAAACTTGCTTGAGCAATATTCTGATAAGTTTCTTTGGCTTTCTCGATCATGTCTTTAGATAAATCGTACCCTCTGAACACAAAATCCTGAAAACCTGCTTTTTGCATAAAAGGAGCCAATGCCCCATAACCACAACCCAAATCGTTTATGGAAAAGCCCACAGATTCATTTTCTAAAATCTTTAACAACTGAACAAAACGTAGAATTTGAGCATCTTCATCTTTCCAGTTTACTCCTTGAGCTGTCGAACCATACAATTCCAGTTGTTCTTTATAAAATTGATTGAGTTGGTCTATGATATGTTGCATAATGCAGTTTATATATTTTCTGAATGATGTATATTGCGTATAATACTGTGTGGTCGTTGTTTGATTTCTGAAAACATTTTAGCCAGATAAATCCCAATAATTCCAATACAAAAAGTAATAATTCCTCCTACAGCCCATATAGAGATGGCTATACTTGTCCAGCCTTCAAGTTTATCGTCGTAAGCAAAATATTGCCACAAAGCCCAAGCAATATACACAAAAGCAAAGGAAGACATTAATAATCCCACATAAAAAATGAAATAAAGAGGCTTATGGCTCACAGAAGTAATGGTATTGAGAGCCATTTTAAATTTTTTAGAAAGGGTGTAAGTGGTTGTTCCTTTACTGGCTTTGGTTACTACCATTGCCTTTTGTCTGAAACCAGCCATCTGAAATAAACACCACAAATCCATTTCTTTTTCAGGGTATTTGAGAACAGCTTTCACATACTCTCTTTTCATCAGACGGGCTGTAAGTGTATCAGCGGGATAATCAATATCTGAAATCATGCTGAAAAACTTATAATACCACTTTCCACTAAAACGCTCAAACCAGTTACCTTTTCTTTGCTGCTGAACGCCATAAATGACGTCTGTATTGATATCTTTTTGTAATTCGTTCCAATATTCTAAAAGTAGTTCGGGGGCTTCTTCAAGGTCTGAGTCTATGAGAAACATCCAGTCTCCTGTGGCTTGGCTTAGGGCTGTTAGCAAAGCCTGATGATGTCCAAAATTGCGAGAAAGTTCAACAACTTTTACATTTTTATCTTTTTGAATTAGTTCAATGGCAACTTTTAATGAATTATCAGGAGAACCATCATCAACAATTACAAATTCGTACTCTACCTGCATTTGTTTAAGGCAAGCCAATGTTCTTTCATAAAACTCTTGGATGTAGTTTTCTGAATAATAGAGCGTTGTGAGTACAGATATTTTCATTTTATTCTCCTTTTAAGTTTTCACCCATATCGTTAAAATTAAACTCTTTTGGTACGTTTGTAATATTATTGTGAACAAAATCTATAATTGATTCTACTATCAATAAAGGAATAAAAATCATCAGTACAGGTATAATTACCAGTATTTCAATTGTTTTACCTATAATTTTAACAAATTGATTCTTATGATTTTTTAGTGTATCTATAGGTAAACTGATAGCATCATTAATTTTATTTGTTAAGGAATATTTAGTTATTCCATTTTGTACTTTTTTGCCTCCAATAATAGTCCCTTCAATTTTAATCTCATTACTACTTATACCATTATGATAAACATTAAGAATGAATCCATCATTATGATTCAAAAAATCAAATTCAATACTTATTTTATTCTTATCTAATTGCTTAATAATAACATCATTTACATTTTGATAAAAAACTAATTCAAAATCATATATAACAATTTCCTCATTAGTTGATATCACAATGGGGTCAGTAGTTGCTATATCACTCTTTCTAATAGGTTCTTTCCCTGAATTCCAAAAAGCAACTTTAGTTATGGATAAATCTTTTATTAATTGCTCATTGTAATAAATCTGTATTTTTTTTAATGTTGATATATTATTATCTATTACATGAAATGTTCGCTTTGTATATACTGGTTTTTTATCTTTTAGTGATTTATAATAAAATATTATTGCTAAGATGATACTTACAATGGCAAGGACAAAAAACAAAATATTCATCCATGCATTTCCTTCAAAAAACTTTATGAAATCTTGTAGCATGATTTTTCCTTTAAAAACTTTTCATAAACTTGGTAGCATTGCTTCCTTCATTAAAAATCAAGTCTAAAATAGAAACCTGATGTGTAAAATCTCCATAAAGTTGCTGATATTCAGGGTATCCACTATAATCTAAATAGCTTATTTGAATATTTTCTTTTTCAAATAGCTGTTCATCCATATAATTTTTGGCGGCAGGACCTGTATAATATACACTTGCCTTGAGTTGCTTGCAAATATCAACCAAACGCTCAGTCTGCCCCTCTCTCAAAATCGGATAAGAATCTGAATATGTAATTTTCGTTGAAATTTGAAGAATTTTACAAACGATTTCAATCAGTTTCAGATTAATTTCAGAAAGATATTCAAGTTCATTGTTAAGGTAAAATTCTTCAAATACAGGAGCTATTTCCTTGAAATGCAAAGCTTTTGAATAATTTTGCTTGATACTATTCCAGTGTTTTTTTCCCCAATCAGCTTCACTAATTTTAGTATCTTTAATTTTCTGAAAAAAATTTCCTTTCACTTGTACAGGTACACTCAGCCACTGTGAGCCTTGTGGGGTTTTAATCATATTTCTGTTTCGCCAATCTCTTTTGGTGTATTGTACCTCGTCATATATCACAAATTCATCTGCCATATTGATGGCATCAAAATAGCCTTTCCAAGGAATATAATTGGATTGTGTGATAAGAACTTTTGTCATAAATATCATTTGGGCAAGCAAATTAAAAAAATCGGTCTGTTATGGCAAAAGAACTGAAACAAAAATCCTGTTTTTTATATTATTTTTGTAAAAAATCAACCTCTAAAGATTTATTGCCTTGAAAACGCAAGACCTTCTACATCTCTATAAAGAAGACGGACTGATTCAGTCTATTGCTCAGTACTTAGAAAATAAAGAACAAAATCGATTGCAAATCAAGGGTTTGCAGGGAAGTATTGACGCTGTGATAGCTGCTACTGTTCATCAGAAAAACCCTGAAACAAATCATATTTATGTATTGCATGATAAAGAGGAAGCAGCCTATTTTCATTATGATTTGCAAAATTTGTTAGGTACTCAAAAAGATATTTTGTTTTTTCCGACCTCTTACAAACGTCCTTATCATTATGAAGAAATAGAAAATGCCAATGTTCTTCAAAGAGCTGAGGTTTTGAATGCTATCTCACAACTCAATAAAAAATTATCACCTCTTAATACCTTTCAGGAGAAGGCAAAAGGTTTGTTGATAGTTACCTATCCCGAAGCTCTTTCAGAAAAAGTTGTTAATAAACAAACTCTTTTAGAGCATACCTACACAGCTAGAATAGGTGAAAACTTGGATTTGGATTTTATCAGTGAACTTTTGATAGAATACGATTTTGAGAAAACAGATTTTGTTTATGAAGCAGGACAATTTGCCATTCGTGGGGGAATTATTGATATTTTTTCGTTTGCTAGTGAATTTCCTTTCAGAATAGAACTTTTTGGAGATGAAATTGAGAGTATCCGTACTTTCAATCCTGACTCGCAGCTCTCTTTAGAACCTTGTGAACAAGCCATTATTGTTCCTAATACTCAAACCAAACTACTTCAAGAAAAACGAGAATCATTTTTAGAATTTATTCCTAAGAATAGCACTATTTGGCTCAAAAACGTCACTTTAAGTATTGAAGTAATTGAAAAATGTTTTGAAAAAGTACAAGCCAATTTTGAAGCAATTTTGGCAGTAAGTAATCAGACACAAGTTATTGCCAACCCCGAAGTTCTTTTTGAAACAAAAGATAATTTCAAAAAATTATTGTTGGAGTTTTTTTGTGTAGAATTTGGCAGAAATTTTCATTTTAAGAATGCTCCTAGTATTGAATATAAAACACAGACACAGCCTTCATTCAATAAAGATTTTCAGTTACTTGCAGATACCTTACATCAGTACCAATTTCAGCACTTTACAAACCTGATTGCCTCCGATTCTGTCAAGCAGACAGAACGCCTAAGAAGTATTTTTGAGGAAATTAAGCCCAGTTTAAAAGTACAAAATTTAGCTATTTCTCTCCAAGAGGGCTTCATTGATCCCAACACACAAATTGTCTGTTTTACTGACCATCAAATTTTTGAGCGTTTTTACAGATATAAAACACAACAGCGTTTTTCTAAATCGAAAGCTCTTACACTCAAAGAATTACAATCTTTAAAACCTGGTGACTTTGTTACTCACATTGACTACGGAATTGGGCGTTTTGCAGGACTTGAAAAACGAGAAGTCAATGGAAATTTGCAAGAAATGGTACGTCTGGTCTACAGAGATGACGATTTGCTATATGTCAATATTCATTCTCTACACAAAATTTCTCGTTTTTCTGCTTCCGAAGGTACACCCCCCAGCATCAGTAAACTGGGTAGTCAGGAGTGGGAAAACAAAAAAGCTAAAGTTAAAAATAAGGTAAAAGATATTGCCAAGGATTTAATTGGTTTGTATGCCAAACGAAAAGCAGCTCTAGGCTTTGCATTTGCTTCTGACGATTTTATGCAGGCAGAGCTGGAGAGTTCCTTTATTTATGAAGATACTCCAGACCAAGCCAAAGCCACTGCCGATGTAAAAGCTGATATGGAACAACCACATCCTATGGACAGGCTTGTTTGTGGAGATGTAGGTTTTGGAAAAACAGAAGTAGCTATCAGGGCTGCCTTCAAAGCTGTTTGTAATGGAAAACAGGCTGCTGTGCTTGTCCCTACTACCATTCTGGCAATGCAACATTATCGTACATTTGCTGAAAGACTTTCCCGTTTTCCATGCCGAGTGGATTATATCAATCGTTTCAGAACTACCAAAGAGATTAAAGAAACACTTAAAAATGTAGCTGAAGGCAAAGTAGACATACTCATTGGTACACACCGAATTTTAAATGAAGATGTAAAGTTTAAAGATTTGGGTATTATGATTATTGATGAAGAACAAAAATTTGGCGTGAAAGCCAAAGAACGTCTCAAAGAGTTTCGTTTAAACATTGATAGTCTGACCCTTACAGCAACACCCATTCCTCGTACCCTTCATTTTTCTCTGATGGGAGCAAGAGATTTATCTGTGATTAGTACACCTCCACCCAACAGACAACCCGTAACCACCGAAATGCATGTCTTTAAAGAAGATTTTATTAGAGATGTTGTCAGTAACGAATTGAGACGTGGCGGACAGGTATTTTTTGTACACAATCGTATCAAAGATATTGAAAGTCTGGGGAATATGATTTTAAAACTTGTCCCTGATGCTCGTATTGGCATTGCTCATGGACAAATGGAGGGAAGTATTCTTGAAAAAACCATGATGCGTTTTATTGAAGGTGATTATGATGTATTGCTTTCTACAAACATTATCGAATCAGGACTTGACATTCCCAATGCTAATACCATCATTATCAATCATGCTCACATGTTTGGGCTTTCAGATTTACACCAAATGCGTGGACGTGTGGGGCGTTCCAACAAAAAAGCGTATTGCTATTTACTTGTGCCTTCCATGCTTTCACTGACCAATGATGCCCAGAAACGCTTGAAAACGCTTGAAGAGTTTTCGGAGCTTGGAGATGGTTTTAAAGTAGCCATGCGAGATTTAGATATTAGAGGAGCTGGTGACCTTTTAGGAGCTGAACAAAGTGGATTTATCAACGATTTGGGTTTTGAAGCCTACCATAAAATTCTGGATGAAGCCATTTCTGAACTTAAAGAAAGTGAATTTAAAGATCTGTTTTTCAAAGAAATGACCACAAAAGAGCTGCTTACAGACTGTATAATAGAAACAGATTTGCAAATGCTCATTCCTGATTATTATGTGCAGAGTATTTCTGAAAGGCTTTCTTTATATAATGAACTTGATAATGTAAAAAATGAAGAAGAATTAGATAAATTTCAGAAAAGACTCACAGACCGTTTTGGCAAACTTCCCAAAGAAGTTGAAGATTTGGTAGAAACAGTTCGTTTGCGTTGGCTGGCAGAAAAAATTGGCTTTGAAAAGTTAATTCTGAAAGGACAAACTCTCAAAGGGCAGTTTCCGAGTTCTGAAAAGCAAGAGTACTACAATTCTGAAAGATTTGGGAAGGTCATTGATTTTTTACAGAAAAATCCTAAATCAGCTAAACTTAAAGAGCTTAACAAGCGTCAATTGATGATTTTTGAGGAAGTTAAAAAGATTTCACAAGCTATTGAGATATTGGAAAAGGTTTTAGGATAATTCAGTTGCTTTTTTCATAAATTCATTTAATTTTGTTGTATCTCATTTTTTAAGATACACTCTTTTAAATCAACAATTTATGAAATTAAATTATGCTCTTGCCTCAACACTTTGTTTAGCTCTATTGCTTTCGGGCTGTAAAAAAGATTCTAAAGAATCAGAAAAAGCCCCTGAAAAAACAGAGAGTAACCAAACTTCTGGTGAAACAGCTAAAGATAACAATACCTCATCTAATGAAGATGAAAAAGATGCTACTGATGATGATAAGGCTGTAGTTATTGCCAAAACAGGTCTGAGTTTAAGAGCAAAACCTTCAGGAAAAAGTAAACTGGTAACTTTATTACCTACCAATACCATTGTCAGAATTATTGAGGAAGGTGAAAAAGCAACTATCAAAGGCAAAACAGCCTCTTGGTACAAAGTTCAATTTGGAAAAAAAGAAGGTTGGGCTTTTGGAGCTTATCTCAAAAAAGGAGCTAAAGTAGAAGCTACCAACGACGCTGATGCCGAAACAGAAGGTGCTGGTGGAACAGAGACAGATTTATCGAGTGTTATTCAAAAAGGTCTGATTACAGCACCCTCAGGGCTTACACTTCGCAAAGCCCCTACCCCAAGATCTGAAAAAATAACTGTTATCCCTCAGAATGAAGAAGTAGGCGTTTTAGAATATATGGAAGATTCTAAAGAGATTGATGGAATGTATGGAGTGTGGTGCAGGGTTCGTTATGGAAAAAAAGAGGGCTTTTTATTTAGTCCATACATCAATTTATCCACAGCTACTATTACAGCAAAATCTGGACTTACTTTACGTACAGAACCTGACAAAGAAAGTGAGAAAATAAAGGTTATTCCTTTTGGAAAAGAAGTATATCTGATGCCTCCCACTGATCCAAATATGGAAAATCCTGATAATGTTTATACAGATGAAAATGGTGGTGTATGGTACAAAGTTCGTTATGGAAAAAGTGAAGGCTGGGCTTTTGGAGAGTTCTTAGAAATTGTTACAGAAGGTTGTTAATCAAGATATTTTATTCTTTACCCATCAGCTAAATCAATGATTTAGCTGATTTTTTATTGAAAACTATGAAAAAACAGAAACAACAATTTATTCAAAAAAAGGCTAAAAAATCTAAAAAGGAAATCATAGAAGCCTTAGAAGAGTATCTAGCACCTATGTTTGTACATCAGGGTAATGTAGAGATAAGTTATTTTCAAGATGAACATACAGCAAATTGGTTAGCAGCTCTTTGTGATGTTCTTATTAATATTCATGATACGAACAATGGTCTATATTTTTGTGCAGATGATGTTCTAACAAAAAAAATTATTGTAGAAAATTATCAAATCTTGAAGTTCTGGGGTGTTATTTACTGGCTTGAAACACCCATTTTTTATAAAATTAATAAAAGTGGTTTAGACCCTTTCTATGCTGAATTTACATTAACAAACAACAGTCTATCCCTAAAAAAGCTTTGCTTTGGAGACTGGGATGAAATAAATTTAAACAAACATGATTGGGTAAATATGCATATAGACTGGATTTATAATTTTTCCTAATTTCTTGAAGAACCTACTTAAAACTTTCTACTTAAACTCTTTTATATCTAAATAGAATGGTATAAATTTGCATCCTAATAATCTTACAATCAAGAACATGAAAATATTATTCAGTTTATTATTATCTGCACTAATTTGTACAAATCTTTATGCCCAACAAAAAGATGAGTTAGGAACTCTTCTTGATAAACTCAATAAAGTCAAAGACAAGACAACAGAGAAAGTAGATATTCTCAATCAAATCTCTTGGGAATATAGAAATAACAACCCAAAATTGGGGGTAACTTATGGAAAATTTGCATTAGGCTTAGCCAAAGAACTGAATTATGATAAAGGCATCAATAAGAGTCTAAGTTTTATTGGTGTAAACTATAAAAATATTGGCGAACATAGTAAAGCATTAGAATTTTTCTTTGATGGTGTTACAGAAAGCAAAAGAACCCAAGATACTGAAGCTGAAGGGCATTCTTATAACAATATTGGAGAAATCTATCGTTTACAAAAAAACTATAAACAAGCAGAAGAATACTTTAAAAAAGCTTTGGATGCAGGAACTATCAACCAGAATGATATTCTGGTTGCTTATGCTCACAATAGTTTTGGGAAATTGTATAAAGATTTGAAAGAATACGATAAAGCACTTGATGAACATTTGAAAGCTTTAGAAATTCGTAAACGTATCAACGATAAAAAAGCTATTGCTGCTTCCATTGAAAATATCAGTAAAATTTATGAAGTTCAAGGTAAAATGGAAGACGCTATCAGCTCCTACAAACAAGCCTATGAGTTTGCAAAAAGTTTCAATGATGCAAGAGGCATGGCTACTGCTCTTATTGGTATAGCTAGAATAGACTTAAGATTGGAGAAATATAAAGAATCCGAAGAAAATGCAAAAAAAGCTCTACAAATTGTAGAAAAGGTTGGTGATAAAGTATATCAAAAGGACTCCTATGAGGTACTTGTAAACATTGCCAAATCTACTAAGAGCTATGAAGCTGCTGTTGTATATCAAGATAAATTCTTATCTCTTCAGGAAGAAATTTATAATGATAGACTTTCTAAAGATATTAATTATTTAACAACCTCGTTCCAAGATGAGCAAAATAAAGCTCAAATTGATTTATTAAACCAAAGACAACAAAATACTTACATTATTATAGCTTTGGTTGTAGTTGGTTTGATTGTTTCATCTATATTCTCTACTTTTTTATTTAGAAATAATAAAAAACTTAGCAAGACTCAAGATGATTTGAAGACAAGTATGGATACTATTGCCAAAAAGAATGAAGATATTGAAGCCAGTATCCGTTATGCATCTCGTATTCAAAAGGCTTTTTTACCCAACCGATTTGAGCTGAATGTAGCTTTACCTAATAACTTTATTTTTTACAAACCTAAGAATGTAGTAGGTGGTGATTTCTATTTTTTCAAAGAAATTGACAAAAAAATATTTTTAGCTGTAGCTGATTGCACAGGACATGGAGTACCAGGAGCATTGCTTTCTATTGTAGGAAGTATGGCATTACAGAAAGTTATTGTAGATAATAAAATCAGAGAAGCTCATAAAATACTTCAAGAAACTCATGATGAAATGCGAAGAGCCTTACGCCAAAGCCAAGATGGAGGTGGAATGGAGATAGCAATGTGTGTCATTGATAATGAAAAGAATACTTTAGAAATAGCAAGTGCTAAAACGCCTGTCTACATTTTCCAGAATGATATGCTTCATGTGGTAGAAGGAGAGAGAGTAATGGTTGGAGATGTAAAAGTAGAATCCATGACTTTCCAAAATCATACTTATTCTTTAAAAGACATCAAGAAAATATACATGGCTTCTGATGGTTTACAGGATCAGTTTAGTAGTAATAACAATAAGAAATTTACTAAGAAAAGTTTCAAAGATCTCTTACAACAAATTCAGGAGAAGCCAATCCAATTACAAGGACAAGAATTGGAATCTGTTCTTAAAAGCTGGCAAGGAGTAGAATCTCAGACAGATGACATTCTTGTAATGGGTATCGAAATTTAAAAAAAGCCACATAATGTGGCTTTTTTATGCTAAAAGGATAAAAGCCTAAATACTTGTTTTTCTATAAAATCTTAGTTAGGTTTGTTTAATACCATATCTAAAAGCCTAACTAACATGATTAAGAAAGCTACTTTTCAAGAAAAGTTTGATTTGATAGAAAAAGGGCATTACCGTAGAATTGATATTCCCATTGCCCGACTTCCATCTCATACCCTGATTGATATGCCCGTGTTTGTGTATAAAGGCAAACAAGAAGGTCATTCATTGTTACTCACAGCAGGTATCCATGGAGATGAAATCAATGGTGTTGTAACGCTCAGAAGGCTTATTTCCGAAAAATACCTTATGCCTGATATAGGCACAGTTATTGCTATACCTTTGGTCAATATTTATGGATTTTTACAAAATTCTAGAGATTTACCAGATGGAAAGGATCTGAATAGAAGTTTCCCTGGCAGTCAAGGAGGGTCTATTGCAAGTCAAATAGCATATATTTTAAGCAAAGAGATTCTGCCCAACATAGATTTTGGCATAGATTTCCATACTGGAGGTAGTAAAATTAGCAATTATCCACAAATTAGGTGTGTATTATCCGATGAGAAGAATGTAGAGTTAGCTCATTATTTTGCTCCTCCATTCATTATGGAATCAGATTTGATAGATAAATCCTTTAGAAAAGAGGCAGCAAAAAATAAAAAAAGCATTTTGGTATATGAAGGTGGCGAATCCTTACGATTAGATGAGCTTTCTATCCAAGAAGGTGTACGAGGTATTAAACGACTGATGCATCATTTGGGAATGAAAATTAATAAAGACATTGATTTATCAAGAAAACCTATCATTCTCCAAAAAACATCTTGGACAAGAGCTAAAATAGGTGGTATTTTTGATTTTCATGTTCTCACAGGTGATTATGTAAAACAAAATCAGATACTGGCTCATATTACTGATCCTTATGGTTCACAAAAATATAGTATAAAAAGCACCAAAAATGGCTATGTGATAGGTATCAATCATATGCCTGTTGTCAATTCAGGAGATGCTTTATTACATATTGGTTTGGAATAATTTTTTTTTGTTTTGAAAACAACAAAGTTTTTTTTATTTTTCATAAAAATCAATTATTTAAACTTTGCTATGCGTTTAGCCTTCATTGTTATTGTATATTTATTGGCTTTTAATAGCTCTCAAGCTCATCCACAAGACCCTGTGGATAGCCTAAAAATGCTGTTAAAAACGCATCAGCCCGACACTCTTAGAATAAAAATTCTTAATCAGTTAAGTTTTAGAATATCTGGTAATCAATCAGATTTGGGTATTCAGTATGCTCAAGAAGCTCTTAATATTTCCCTAAAAATCAACTACTTATCTGGAATTTCCAAATCATATAATAGTCTTGGTATTTGTATGCGTGTAAAGGGTGACTATGTTAATTCATTGGATTTTTTCTTTAAAGCTCTTCAAATTGATGAAAAACTATACAATGATAAAGAAACAGCTAAAACCCTGAGTGGCATAGGTGCCGTTTATGTGAAACTCAAAAACTATGATAAAGGAATAGCATTTTTTGAACAATCTCTTAAACTTCGTCAAAAAGCAAAAGATTTATTGGGCGTAGCTGTATGTTATACAAACTTGGGTGATATTTATGAAAAAAAAGGTGATTATAAAAAAGCTATAGACTATCATTATCAATCATTGGAAATAGAAAAAAGAATCAGTCCTTTGGATGTACACTATTCTCTCAACAGTTTAGGGAACGTATATTTCAATATCAAGGATTTTACAAGAGCTATCCAGCACTATGAAGAAGCCTTAACTCTTCGGAAAAGTCTCAAAAATAAATTTATTATTGCAGAAACCTCTATTGCTTTGGGTAGAGCTTTGACACAAACAGGAAGATTGGATGAAGCTTATGGTTATTTGGATGAAGGGCTGGCTCTTGCTAAAACCAATCAGACCAAAGAACTTGAAGAAAAAGCTTATTTATACTTTTCCGAATATTATGAAAAGAGAAAAAGTAGTGATAAAGCATTGTATTATTATAAAAAATATAGTATCATCAATGATAGCCTATATAACTCGGAGATTAATAAACAAAGCTCCTTGTTTCAAAATAAATACCAAGAAGGAAAAATTTTAGCTCAAGATAAAGAAAACCAAATTCTAAAAAAAAATCAGGATACACAAGAACATTACTATCAAAAACAAAGAGCTATTAGTTTGTTAGCTATTAGTAGTGGAATTATCAGTTTGGGGCTAGCTGTTTTTTTACTTATATCTTCTAATAAAAATCAAAAAATTAACCAGTTATTAAAAACAAAAAATCAAGCCATTCAAGAACAACACCATCAGCTCACTTTACAAAACCATCAAATAACAGAAACGCAACAACAATTGGAGGAAATGAATGAAGAATTACAAGTCTTTAATCATCAGTTGGAAGAAATGGTCAATGAAAGAACAGAGAAGATGCGAACAGCCACTGAGGCTTTACAAATTGCCAAGGATGAACTTGATTTATTCATGTATCGTGTTTCTCACGATTTTAGAGGACCTTTGGCTACTTTAGTCGGGCTCGCCAATATTGGCAGAAACGATACATTAGACAACACAGCTCTTGCTTTCTTTGATAAAACGGAAAGTACTGCAAAAAAAATGAGTAAGATGTTGGATAAATTACTCATGGTTAATTTGATTAGTCATAAAGAGCTTCAGAAGAGTAAAATAAACTTTGATTTACTTGTTCACGGAATTATAGATAAACTTAATCCAACAGCTAATAACCTGCAAGTAGAAATTAATTTTTCTGATAATACTTTCGTTTCAGATATCGAAATCGTAGAAATAACATTAATCAATCTATTAGAAAATGCTTTTCAGTTCCAAAAAATGGCTTCTAAAGCTCATCAAGTAAAAGTCTTTTTAGAAAAACAAGATGAGTTTGTAAAAATAACAATAGAAGATAATGGTGTTGGTATTCCCAAGGAGTATCAACAACGAATGTTTGAAATGTTTTTTAGAGCTTCAGAAAGCTCACAAGGCAATGGCTTGGGGCTTTACATTGTAAAAAAAGCCGTCGAGAAACTCAACGGCGAAATAGTTGTAGAAAGTGAAGTTGATAACTTTTCTCGATTTATCATTATGCTTCCTGCAATGCCTGAGGCTTAAATTCTGTTTTTTTCTTAAAAAGGAATAGAGATATTCCAAGTAAAATAGTTCCTATTACCACAGCCATCAAAGGAGCTCTTGTTGTTTCTGTCACATCTTGCTCTATTTGTTTAGTTTGGTATAAGTACAAAGCAAGTACCTGAATGCCATTGTTTACAAAATGCCCTGTAATAGAATACCAAATATTTCCTGACCATAAATATAAATAGCCTAAAAATGCTCCAAGAATCATTCGAGGCAGAAAACCTAAAAACTGAAAATGAATGGCAGAAAATATAATGGCAGCTAACCACACAGCAATATGTCCGTTCTTAAACCATTTTAAAAACTCAGTTTGAAGCAAACCTCTGAATAAATATTCTTCTGCAAAAGCTGGAATTACAGCTATTACCACCAAAACAATCAACATATCCACACCACCATTCATTTCAGTCAAGATTTTTGTTAATTCCATCGCTGTACTCTCTAAAGCCCTGATTTTGCTATCAAAATTTCCAAAGTGTATTTGATTATTCCAATAAGCTATTTCAGAAATAATAGGTAATCCACACAAAAAAACAATAGTAGCAAGTCCTAAACCTAAAGTTTGAATATTTTTATTTTTATTAAGTTCTTTAAAATCTGTTTTAGCTACTAATTTTTGATATAAAAAAGAGCCTCCTCCTAAACCTAAGAGTAATGACAATCCCTGAATAATCCAGTAAATTTCTCTGATATGAGGTATTTGAGCATTTGGGTACTTTAATATCTTTTCTATTTCAGCAATATTTAATTCATAAACAGCAGTTGCAACACCTAAACCTATAGCTTGAGCAACTACTAAGCTTCCAAATGCAATGCAAGCTATAATAACGATATTGAAGGCAGGATGTGTTTTGGTCATTTCAATAAAATTTCTTAATTTTGCCACAAAACTACTAAAAAATCAGTTGTTTAGCTAAAATACTTTGAAACTTTTAATTTGGGATTTGTAGAAATGGTAAAGATTGGAAATATTGAGTTGGGAGACTTCCCTTTACTTTTAGCACCTATGGAGGATGTTTCAGACCCTCCATTCAGAGCTGTTTGTAAAGCCAATGGTGCTGACTTGATGTATACAGAGTTTATTTCATCTGAAGGACTTATTCGTGATGCAGCCAAAAGCAAACAGAAACTAGATATTTTTGAGTACGAAAGACCAATTGGTATTCAATTATTTGGTTCTGATATTCAAACGATGGCTTCTTGTACTGAAATAGCCACACAAGTAAATCCAGACCTGATAGATATTAATTATGGTTGTCCAGTTAAGCAAGTAGCTTGCAAAGGAGCTGGAGCAGCTTTATTACAGGATATTCCTAAAATGGTAAAAATGACAGAAGCTGTTGTAAAAGCTACTCATTTACCTGTAACCGTAAAAACTCGTTTAGGCTGGGATGATAGCACTAAAAACATTTTAGAAGTAGCTGAGCGTTTGCAAGATATTGGCATTAAAGCACTTACTGTACACGGGCGTACTCGTGTACAAATGTACAAAGGCTCTGCCGATTGGACACTTATTGCCAAAATCAAAGAAAATTCACGCATACAAATACCTATTTTTGGAAACGGAGATATTGATAGTCCAGAAAAAGCCTATGAGTACAAAAACAGGTATGGTGTAGATGGAATTATGATTGGCAGAGCTTCTATTGGCTATCCTTGGATTTTCAGGGAAATCAAACATTATCTCCAAACTCAAACATTGCTTGCCCCTCCTACTCTTGAAGAACGCTTAGAGGCTTGTAAACAACATCTTGATTTTTCTGTTCGTTGGAAAAATGAAAAATTAGGCATTTTGGAAATGCGTAGGCATTATACCAATTACTTTAAAGGTTTTGAAAATTTTAAATCTTTTAGAATGAGACTTGTAGAAGCTCCTACCCAAAATGAAGTACATGCCATTTTAGACGAAATGTTAGAGTATTATTCTGCTTTGGTGTAAAATTAAAATTTTTATTAAATATTGCATTTAGAGAAAGGAAGAATGGTATCTCTCTTTCTCTTTTTTATTTTTCTTAATAATGTCATCAAAAAAATACAGAAAAAAAATACTTTTATTCATTCTACTGATGCTGTTTGTTGGTCTAGTTTTACCCCAACGCTTTTCGATGCCCGTAGAAGGAGCAAGTTCTAAAAGTTATCATCCAAAGTCTTTTTGGTTTTACCCTTGGGGAAAATCAGGTACACACAAAGGTGTAGATATTTTTGCCAAAGAAGGTACAACTGTTAAATCTTCTACAATTGGATTAGTCATTTATACAGGAAATATTGATTTAGGAGGAAATGTAGTTTTGGTATTAGGAGCAAAATGGCGTATCCATTATTATGCTCATCTTAAAGAAATTCATACTTCTAGTTTTTCTTGGGTCAATCGAAATGAAAAAATAGGTTCAGTTGGTACTACTGGTAATGCTCAGGGCAAATCTCCACATTTACACTATTCCATCACGACTCTGATTCCTTATATTTGGCGAATAGATGGTTCTAAACAAGGTTGGAAGAAAATGTTCTATCTGAATCCTATTGAATATTTAAAATTCATACCCTAATTTCTCATTCAACAAAGGGCTGTTTGTCAAAAAAATATCTAGAAATATTTTAAGATTAGAAAGTTTCCTTAAATTTGCGTTTCAATTTTCGTTTTAAAATTTAATAAAATTCAATGGCATATTTATTTACTTCCGAATCAGTATCTGAAGGACACCCTGACAAAGTAGCTGACCAAATCTCTGATGCAATCTTAGACGCCATGCTTTCTCAAGATCCCCACTCACGTGTGGCTTGTGAAACACTTGTAACAACAGGTTTGGCTGTAATTGCTGGAGAGGTAACTACACAAGCATATGTAGATGTACAAGATGTTGTACGTGAAACTATTGAGCGTATTGGTTATACAAAAGCTGAATACCAGTTTGAAGCAAAATCTTGTGGTATTTTAGTCGCTTTGCATGCTCAGTCTCCTGATATTGCACAAGGTGTTGATGAAGGAAAAGGTGTAGATAAAGAACAAGGTGCTGGTGACCAAGGTATGATGTTTGGTTATGCAAATAACGAAACACCTGAATATATGCCAATGGCTCTTGCATTCTCTCATCGTATTGTAAAAGAACTTGCTCGTATTCGTAAAGAACAACCTAAATTGATGCCTTATTTACGTCCAGATGCAAAATCTCAGGTAACTATTGAGTATGATGCAAAAGGAAAACCTAAAAGAGTTCATACTATTGTAGTTTCTACACAACACGATGATTTTGATGCTGAAGCTAAAATGCTTAAGAAAATCAGCGATGATATTAAAAAGCATGTTATTGCAAAAGTAATTCCAGCTGAATTATTAGATAAGAAAACTGTTTATCACATCAATCCTACTGGTAAATTTGTAATTGGTGGACCTCATGGAGATACAGGTTTAACAGGTCGTAAGATTATCGTTGATACTTATGGTGGAAAAGGTGCTCATGGTGGTGGTGCTTTCTCAGGAAAAGATTCTTCTAAAGTAGATAGAAGTGCTGCTTATGCTGCTCGCCATATTGCTAAAAACATTGTAGCTGCTGGTTTAGCTGATGAAGCTCTAGTACAAGTAGCTTATGCTATTGGTGTATCGAAGCCTGTATCGTTAAACGTAAATACTTACGGAACAGCAAAAGTAAAACTTTCTGATGCTGAAATTGCAGAGAAAATCAACGAATTATTCGACATGCGTCCTAAAGCAATCGTTGAGCGTTTAGGTTTGAAGAACCCTATCTTCTCTCCTACTGCTGCATACGGACACGTAGGAAGAGAGTCTTACAAAGCAAAAGTAGATGTTTCTTATGTGGAAGTAAAAGAAGATAAAAACGGTAAACAAGAAATCCGTAAAAAGACGAAGAAAGAAGTTGAGTTCTTCACTTGGGAAAAGACAGATTATGCTGATAAGATAAAAAAAGCTTTTGGTCTTAAAAAATAAATTAAAAAGAGCCTCTTAAAAGAGGCTCTTTTTTTATAAAATTATTATTATTTTGCTACTTTTTGGACAAAATTGATGAGTATGAAAATAGGTATCTGTTTGTGTGGAGGTGGTGCAAGAGGCATTGCCCATATTGGTGTTTTACAGGCTCTTGAAGAACACAATATAACCATTGAAGCAATCTCTGGAGCAAGTATGGGGGCAATTGTTGGGAGTTTATATGCCTCAGGTAAACGCCCTCTTGAAATTTTAGATATTGTTGAATCTGCCAAATTATATAAACTGGTTTCATGGCATGTGCCCATCAATGGTCTTGTTGAACTCGCATATCTAAAAAAACTGATTGCAAAGAATATCTCATCTGATAATTTTAATAGTTTACAAAAGAAAATGTATGTGGCTATCTCTAATCTTCATACAGGACAATGCGAAATTATTGGTTCGGGAAGTTTATTCGATACAGTCATTGCTTCTGCCTCTATCCCTTTGGTTTTTAAACCTATTAAATTAGGAAACTATAGTTATGTAGATGGTGGTTTATTAAATAACCTGCCCGTTGAGCCATTAGTTGAATTGTGTGATTTTACGATTGGTGTCAATGTAAACGCCAATGTGATTTCCGATAATGAAAAATGGAATATGTGGGATATTGCTACTAGAAGTTTTGATTTGATTATGTGGAACAATGTCATTGAAAACCTCAAAAAGTGTGATTTTGTGATAGAAACCCCTCAAACAGTCAATCATCATGTATTTGATTTTGCAGAAGCGAAAAAAATTTACGAATATGGCTACAGAAACACTTTACTTCAAATAGAAACTTTAAAACAAAGTATTCAAAACAAAAAATTGTAAAACTCTATGCGTAAAATTTTATGGTTTATCTTTGTTATGGGAGCTTTAGGCTCTTGTAACAAAAAAGCATTACAGATTCATGCCTCTACAGAAGGTTGTTCTGTTTCTAAAAGTGCTATGCTGTACGATTCCTTGGTAATGGTCAGTATCCAAAAAATGAATTATGATACGACCAATGCATCCAGTTTGCTCAAGAATCGCTTTTCAAACAGGTCTCTCAATATTGCTCAAGATATGGGCATTTATGGTTTGCTTTGTGAGTACACACGTGTAGAAACAACTAAAAATCAGGATAGTCGTTTCAACAGCCTTCGTATTGATTTACAACAACGTATTTCTCTTGCGTATTCTGATATCAATAGTATTCAGGCTGAATTGGCTTGCGAAATTTCCAGAATGGAAGAGCTTCAGAAACATCTTTCAGGCTGGATTAACAAAAAAGTAAATCAAGCAACTATTTATTCTATCATTATTGGAGGAGCTTCTACAATTCTTGCAGGTGGGCTTGCTATTGATGGGGCATCCACAGAAAAAGAACAAGCTGTGGCTGTAGCTGGTGCAGTAGCTGCCAGTTATTTGGGTTTTAGGTCTCTTGCTATCAAAAAAACTATTTTATACGAACATAAGCGAAATCATTTAGAAGATTTTTTATTAAAGAAGCCAAAAACTAACATTTTTTCTCCTTTTATCTGGAATTTTATGACCAAAGTTTTTGTCAAAAATGCATCCAGCACTACAGGACAACAACAAATTCTGGAGGATTGGAAAAGATTAGAATTTCCTGCTCCTGAATCAGATAAAAATTATCAGTCAAAAATAAATTTGTTTGCAGGTTCTGGTGGCAGATACAACCTTGACGATTTAGAAACCCGAATAGATATGTATAAAGTTATTCAGAAAGAAATTGATTTGATTAACTACGACCTCAAACGCCTTCAACAAGAAATTTTGATAGGTTACAAGCCTTAAAAACAAAAAGACAGCAAAATTGCTGTCTTTTTGTTTTACCATTCTACAATTTGATAATTTTTAAGGAGCTTTCCATATAACTCTGTATTGCCATCTCTGATATCAAGAATAGGCTGAACAATACGCATTGCCCCATCCACAGAATCTAAAGGAGGAATTTGCAGGTTTTCAAACAAACGATTACGTTTTTCCTCATTGGCTCCTGTCGAAATCCAGCCTACATCCACAGCATTCATATAAATATTATCCTTAATAAAATCGCTTGCAGAAGTTCGAGTAAGCATATTTAAGGCAGCTTTTGTCATGTTGGTGTGTGGATGAAAAATTGTCTTATTGGCATAACTAAACTGTCCTTCTGAGGACGTTACATTGACAATAAACTTCTCTTTATGAACACTTTGCAATATCAAAGACTTTAATTCAGAAATCAGAATATAAGGTGAAATATGATTGATGAAATTAACTTCTAAAAGCTCTTCCAAACCAATTTCTTCAAGTGTCGAGTTCCAGCTATTTTTTTCTCTGTAGTCAACGGGTTGCCCAAAACGATTCACTTGAGAGCTCCCAAGCTCTAAAAAACTGGGTAATTGTTCTCTACTCAATTCAGTATGAATAGGTGTCTGATTAGGTAAGAGTTTGTGATTTTGTAATAAGGATAACTGTTTTTGTTCGTGTTCAATCAATGGCTGATAGTATTCTGGTGTATATCTGATTGTTTGGGCAGCATTATTGATTAGAATATCTAAAGATTTCAGGTTGTTTTTACAATACTCAACAAACTGATATACACTTTTTACATTTCGTAAATCCAAACCATACATCACTAAATTGTCTTTCCAAGTATCAAAATCTGGCTCTTTAGAAAATTGCTCCAATGCAATCGCTGGAAAGCGAGTGGTCACCAATACTTGAGCCCTTGCTCTTAAAAATTTAAGAGCTGTTGCATAACCGATTTTTACCCTACCACCTGTAAGAACCACCTGATAATTTTCAAAATCAGGTTCTAACTGCCTAAATTTATAATTGAGTTCAGCACACGCAGGGCATAATTTATGATAGAAGAAATGTAGTTTTGTGTACTCTACACCACAAGCATAACAACTTTTAGGAATATGAAGATTTTGAAATTCCTGATTTTTAGGTGTATACTCATGAGCATACAAAGTAGTATTCTCTTGTGCTTTTGAGATAATGACCGTCTGTTGAATTTTTGCTGTATCTTCTTGTTTCTTTACCTCATATTCTTCCTTCCTGATTTCCTTTTTTGCTTTTTTATGAATAGCTGTAATAAGCGTTTTTAATCTCTGATTATCAGGATTATCAAAAGGGTTTTCTTTGAGAGTTTCTAGAACTTTCAAACATGTTTCCCATTCTTGGGGTGTAAAAGAGTATTCTTTCATAGCATTTTCATATAAAAAATGGAAGAAGTGAGGAATCGAACCTCAATCTCAAGCTTAGCAAACTTGTGCTTTTCCTTTAAGCTACATCTTCCTAGGCAAAGCAGGAGTCGAACCCGCATCTGAGCTTTTGCAGAGCCCGCTCTTCCTTTGAGTTATTTGCCTCATTATTAAAAATAAAAAGAGAGACACAAGGAATCGAACCTCAATTTTAACCGTGGCACGCTTATGTTTTTCCATTAAACTATATCTCTCCAGTGGACAAGGCAGGGTTCGAACCTACGACCTCTTGCGTGACAGGCGAGTGCTCTTCCAACTGAGCTACTTGTCCAAAATAAAGCTGTTTGGAGGCAAAGCAGGAGTCGAACCCGCATCCTGACGTTTGCATAGTCTACTCTTCCATTGAGCTATTTGCCTCATACATACATAATAGCAATAGAGATATAAGGAATTGAACCTCAATCTCAAGCTTCGTATGCTTGTGTTTTTCCTTTAAACTATATCTCTGGAAGACAAGGCAGGATTTGAACCTACGACCTCCTAAATGCCAAATAGGTGCTCTTCCAGCTGAGCTACTTGCCTTATAACCGTGAAGTTACAATTATTTTTTAGAATTTTCATTCAGATTCTTTGCCAAAACACACCCAAACATCTTTTTCTAAAGTAAATGTATGGATTTTGTAATTTTTTTGGAAATCTTGCATGACAATAGAGGCTTGGAAGGAAACATCATCTTCTTTGAAATTTTCTACTAAAAAATCCGTTTTAAAAGTATTACCACCCTGAGCATAAATTTTATAGAGAACTTCTTTGGTACACCAAATTTTGGTAATCAGGTCTAAATTATTTTTTGAGAAATGTATTTCTGATTCGGAAAAAACCCTTGGAGCAACTTTCTCAAGTTTTTCTTGAGGGCGTTCTATGTCTATTCCCACAGATTTTACTGGATGTAAGACTACTCCTACCCAAGGCAAACAATGACTAATAGATATTTCTATAGTATTTTCTATTAGAAAAGGCTTTCCCGTTTCATCTTTTGAAATACCTTCATAAGAAAATCCTGTGTTTTGAGCAACACAAGCCAACAGATTTCTTGCCCCTAAATATTCCAATCGTTTTTTTGGATGAACAAACTCTCCAAACTCAATTTTTTCATTTTCCAATAATTTTTCATATAGTTCATCTTCTGTTTCTGTAACTTTCCAAATCGCTATTTCTAAATTATCTGGATATTTCTGATGGAGATACAAAGGCATGGATTGTGATAAATGGTAATTGTTAAATGGTAAATGAATAATTCCTATTTCTTATTTTTCTTGTCTAAAGTCTTATATCTAAAACTGAATACAGACATTTTTTTCCTCTGTGAAAAATTGCAGAGCTTCAAAACCGCCTTCTCGCCCAACCCCCGAACTCTTCATGCCTCCAAAAGGTGTCCGTAAATCTCTCAGTAACCAGCAGTTTACCCAAACTATTCCGCTTTCTATTTTTCCTGCTATTCTGTGGGCTTGTGATAAATCGTTTGTCCAGAGGCTACAAGCCAAGCCATATTCCACACTATTTGCATAGCTTAGAACTTCCTCTTCTGTTTTGAAAGGGGTAATAGTTGCCACAGGTCCAAATATTTCTTCCTGATTGGTTCTACAATCATAAGATAAGCCCTCGATTAATGTTGGTTCTACAAAATATCCATTTTGGCATCTTCCTTCTGGTTGGAGTCTTTTACCACCTGTTAGAATTGTTCCACCCTCTTGTTGAGCTAATTCTATGTAAGACAACACTTTCTGCATATGACCTTCTGAAACCAAAGCTCCCATAAAATTAGTATCATCCTGAGGATCTCCAACTTTCAGTTTTTTTATTTTTTCTACCAAATCATTTCTGAAACGTTCATAAATGCTTTCTTCTACAAAAATTCGAGAGCCACACAAACAGATTTCCCCTTGATTTAAAAAAGAAGCTCTTACAGTAGTTTCTAATGCTTTTTCATAATCTGCAGAAGCAAAAATGATTGTTGGATTTTTACCTCCTAACTCCAACGAAAGTTTTTTGAACATGGGAGCTGCGATACCTGCAATATGAGCCCCTGTTTTTGTTCCACCTGTGAAGGAAACTGCTTTAATTTTTGGATGCGAAACCATCGCTTCTCCTACTTCGTAGCCGTAACCATGTAAAATATTCAGTACACCTGCTGGCAAACCAGCCTTGATACATATTTCTGAAAACAAATACGCTGTAAGTGGGGTAAGTTCTGAAGGTTTAGCGATTACACAATTACCTGATGCTAAAGCTGGTGCAATTTTCCAAGTAAACAGATACAAAGGTAAATTCCAAGGAGAAATACAAGCAACCACCCCCAAAGGTTCTCGAAGTGTATAATTAATATTATCTGGATTTTGATAAGTATGGTTAGATGCATGCAATGAAGCTGTTGCATAAAAACGAATATTTTGTGAAGCTCGCCAAATATCCATTTTTTTTGCAAGCCAAACAGGTTTCCCATTATCCTGACTTTCAGCATGTGCCAAAGCATCAGCATTTTGCTCTATAAGTTCTGCTATTTTAAGCAGAATATGGCTTCTCTTTTCTGCTCCTAGATTTTTCCAGCTTTCAAAAGCACTTTTTCCAGCTTCATAGGCTTTTTGTACATCTGCTGCTCCAGACCTTGCTATTTGTGAAAAAACCATGCCTGTTGCAGGTTCAACATTATCTATATATATACCAGAAATAGCTGGTACCAATTCTCCGTTGATATAGTTATGAATGTATTGCATTGTATTTATTTGCGTTTTTCTTAAATTTAGCCAAATTTGTACAGCAATTTAGCAATTTCTTATGAAAAAACACATTCCAAATATCTTGACACTCTGTAATGCTTTGTGTGGTTGTATTGGTATCAGTCTGATAGCCAAAGGAGAAATCAATATGGCTTGTTATCTTGTTTTTATAGCTTTAGTCTTCGATTATTTGGATGGTTTTGTTGCCCGCATTTTACATGTAAAATCCGAAATTGGAAAGCAATTAGATTCACTGGCAGATGCTATCACATTTGGAGTATTGCCAGCTTTTATAGCTCAAAGTTTATGGCTTATTTCTTCACCCGTTACAAAGTTTTACACTTATTTAAGTTATTTTCCATTCCTTTTAGCTTTATTTTCTATTCTGCGTTTAGCAAAATTCAATATAGATACTCGCCAGACAGATTCATTTATTGGTGTTCCAACACCCGCTAATGCTATGCTTTGGGCATCTTTTCCTCTCATTTTAAAGAGTTATTCATACAGATATGATTTTGGTTTAGGTCCTTGGATTGTCTTAGATTTGTTTGCAAATAGATGGTTTTTGGGAACTCTTATCATTCTTATGTGCTACTTATTAGTATCAGAATTACCTCTTTTTGCTCTCAAATTCAAAGATTTTTCGTGGAAGAACAACCAGTTTAAGTATATTTTCTTAATTTTGAGCATTGCTTTGATAGCTATTTTTCAGTTTGGAGCTATTCCTGCAATTATAGCTATGTATATTCTTTCTTCTATTTTTTTGAATCTAAAATCTACTAAATCATAAAACAATGAAATTTGCTGCTGAAATAAACGTAATGCCTCTTAAAGAAATTCTTGACCCTCAAGGAAAAGCTGTTATGCTTGGTTTGGGACATTTAGGCATCGAAAAAGTAAAGGATGTCCGTATAGGTAAACACCTTACCATAGAACTAGAGGCAGAAACAGAAACAGAAGCCAAAGAAAAGGTTGAAGTTGCTTGTAAAAAACTTTTAGCGAACCCTATCATGGAGAGCTACACATATACTATTAGCCCAGTAAATGAAAAATTTGCTAAAAAGTAAATCTCTGCCCAAACCTACTGAAAACCCTTGGCAGACATTAGATTCCAAGCCTATTTATGAAAACCCTTGGATTGAAGTACAAGAACATCAGGTAATTAATCCGAGTGGAGGAAAAGGGATATATGGGACTGTATTTTTTAAAAATAAAGCGTTGGGGATTGTACCCGTAGATGAGCATGGAAACACATGGCTTGTAGGACAATACAGGTATGCCCTAGAAGAATATTGCTGGGAAATTCCGATGGGTGGAGGTAAAATTATAGAAAATGGAGATTCTATAGAAGAACAACTCTTGCAAGCCGCTCAACGAGAACTTTTAGAAGAAACAGGTCTGATTGCTGAAAAATGGACAAAAATTGCTAGAATTCATACATCAAACTCTGTAACTAATGAAGAAGGTTTTGTTTTTTTGGCAGAAGGTTTGAGCCAAACAGAAAGCTCTCCAGAAGAAACAGAAAAATTAGAAGTTGTAAAAGTACATCTTTCTGATGCTGTAGAAATGGTCTTAAAAGATGAAATTACAGACGCTATCAGCATGGTTGGCATCTTAAAAGCTGCAAAAATTTTAAATATGATGTAGCCTTTTCTTTATGAAGAAAAAAATAGAAAAACATATTGTCTCAAGAAAATGGTATCAACGTTTTGAGGCTTGGCTGCATCATTTTCATGTGGGCAGGAAAGTACAAGTTTCTGCCCATTTTTTTCTTCGAATTTTTTTTAAAAATATTATCAATAATTCTTTACAAATTAGAGCAAGTTCAGTTGCATTTAGTTTAACTCTTTCTCTCTTTCCTTTTTTACTTTTCCTCATTACATTGATTCCCTATACTCCCTTGGAGTATGCACAGGTAATTTCATTTATGAAAGATAATCTACCTAGAGATATTTTTAGTGTCTTGGAAGATACCATTAATGACATCATGCTCAATAAACGAACAGATTTACTTTCACTTAGTTTTATTTTTGCATTGTATGCTGCCACAAATGGTATGGCTGCCCTCATAGCTGCCTTCAATAGTGTTTTTATGTATGCTAAAAAAAGAAGTTTTATCCAGCAACGTTTGGTGGCATTAGGACTTACCCTGATTGTTTCTTTTATATTTTTATTTTCAGTTATCGCACTTATTATCAGTCGTTTTGCTATCAATAAACTTGCTGATTTAGGTTTTTTGAATGATGCATGGCTCTTTATTGGTGTTGTAGCACTAAAATATCTTATTGTACTAACTGTTTTTTTCATAGCCATTTCCATGATATACTACATTGCTCCTGCAAGTCATGAGCGATGGAACTTTTTTTCTTTGGGTTCAGTTTTCACTTCAATAGCTACTATCCTCGTAACCAATCTATTTTCTTTTTACCTAGAAAATTTTGCTAGTTATAACAAATTATATGGTTCCATTGGAACTTTTATAGCTCTTATGCTTTGGATTTATTTACTAGCCTTTTTACTTATTCTAGGTTTTGAAATGAATTCGAGTTGGATGGAAGCTAGAAAAACCGTACCAAAACAAGGAGGAAAAGTATTGGGAGAAGATTAGCTTATTAAGCTTTTAATCTTCCTTTATCATTGTATATGTCTAAAATTTATACATTATATCGTTTATATCGTCTCGAAATCAAGAATACGATTTTATTTAGCATTCCGATTGTGATAGCTCAATTGGGTGTTGTATTAATGGGTGTGATTGATACAATTATGATTCGGGACTTAGGTGTTGTGGCAACAGCAGCAGCAGGAGCTACCAACGATACTTTTTTTCTTGTTACAATGCTCAGTCTTGGTAGCATGAATATCATAGCTCCCCTTATTTCGCAAGCTTATCAAAAAAAAGATTTAATTGAAGCAAAAAAAACTTGGTTGAGTGGCTTGGTTTTAGCTCTTTTCTTAGGATTACTTACAACAGGCATTTTATGGACTATTATTGAAAACTTCGACTTGCTACGCCAAGAGCCTGCTGTTACTGTAGAAGCTAAAGCATTTTTATGGCAACTTTTATGGTCTATCCTTCCTATGCTTGTATTTTTGGCATGCAAACAATTCACAGATGGACTTTCTCTTACCAAAGTAGCCATGACTCTCACTTGGGTAGGTTTAGGGCTTAATGTGTGCTTGAATTGGCTTTTAATCAATGGAAATTGGGGTTTTCCAAAAATGGGTGTAGCTGGGGCTGGTCTTGCTACTACACTCGCTCGTGTAGTAATGATGCTCTGTATTTTGACTTTTATTTTTACCAATAAACAAACCAAAGCCATTATTCACAGTAAAGTTTCTCAATTGGAATGGGCTTTTATTTGGAAAATTTTTAGAATGGGTTTGCCTGTGGGAATTACTTACTTCCTTGAAATAGTGGCATTTTCTGTGGCTGGATTGTTGATTGGAGGTATTGACCACTATTCTCAAGCTGCCCATAGAGTTGTAATATCTTTGGTATCAACCACTTACATGATTACCTCAGGTATTAGTATTGCCAGTGCTATCAGAATAGGTAAGGCTTATGCTGGTTTACATCTCAGTAAAATCAAAAAAATAGGCAGTTCAGCTATTATTGTAGCTGTTGGTATTATGAGTATTTTTTGTGTTATATTTCTTACAGTACCTGAAATACTGATTTTACCACTTATGGAGAACGACCCTAAAGCTGTATCTATTGCCATTATGTTACTTATAGTTGCAGGTTTTTTTCAGATTTCGGATGGTGTACAAGCTGTGGGTTTGGGTATTTTAAGAGGTATGGAGGATGTCAATATTCCTACTATCATTGCTCTGATTGCCTATTGGGTAATTGCCCTTCCTCTTTCTGTGCTTGCCTATACACAAGGTTGGGGAGCTATGGGTATTTGGGTGGCTCTTTTACTTGGCTTAAGTACATCAGCAATATTACTGACGACACGATTTTTTAAATTACTAAAACATAAAAGAAAAGAGATAGCCTAAGCTATCTCTTTTAGTTATTATTTATTTCCAGATTATTTACCCAACATTTTTCCTAAGCCTTTACCCATATTTTGCATTTGATTTACCTTTTTAATCATTTTCTTCATTTCATCAAATTGCTTAATTAGAGCATTTACTTCTTGTATGCTTGTCCCACTACCATCTGCGATACGTTTTCTACGACCACCACTACCATTTCCACTGGTAAGGAGCTGAGGATTTGTTCTTTCTTTTTTAGTCATAGAAAAAATGATAGCCTCTGTAGATTTGAAAGCATTCTCATCTATATCAATATCTTTCATGGCTTTTCCCATCCCTGGTATCATGGCTACCAAGTCTTTGAAATTACCCATTTTTTTAATCTGCTGTAACTGAGAAAGGAAATCATCAAAATTAAATTGATTCTGACGAAGTTGTTTATTTAATCTTTCAGATTCTTTTTCATCAAAAACCTGTTGAGCTTTTTCTACAAGCGACACAACGTCCCCCATACCCAAGATACGCCCAGCCATACGTTCAGGATAGAAAACGTCAATAGCATCCATTTTTTCGCCTGTACCTACAAATTTAATAGGTTTTTCAACAACAGCTCTAATAGAAAGAGCAGCTCCCCCACGTGTATCACCATCTAGTTTGGTAAGTACAACACCTGTAAAATTTAATCTTTCGTTGAAGGCTTTAGCCGTGTTTACAGCATCTTGTCCTGTCATGGAGTCTACGACAAACAAAATTTCAGAAGGGCTAAGAGCATTCTTTACCTTCTCAATCTCCTGCATCATTTCTTCATCTATAGCCAGACGTCCAGCAGTATCGACAATCAGGATTTGTTTGTTATTTTCTTTGGCATATTTTACTGCATTCTGAGCAATCTGAACAGCATTTTTGTTGTCTGGCTCTGCATATACATCTACACCAATCTGTTCACCGAGTGTTTTCAACTGATCAATTGCAGCAGGTCTATAAATATCGCAGGCAGCAAGCAATACATTTCTGTTTTGTTTTTTCAGATAGCTTGCTAATTTACCCGAAAAAGTAGTTTTACCAGAACCCTGCAAACCTGACATCAGGATAATAGAAGGATTTCCGCTTAAAATCAGGTCTGTTTTTTGTCCACCCATCAGATTTGCCAACTCATCATTGACAATTTTCACCATCATCTGCCCTGGCTCTACAGCAATCAGGATTTTCTGTCCTAATGCTTCTTCCTTGATTTTATCTGTGATGTCTTTGGCTATCTTATAGTTTACGTCAGCATCAACCAAAGCCCTGCGAATATCTTTAATGGCTTCTGCAATATTTATCTCGGTAATTCTGTTTTTACCTTTAATTACCTTTAAGGCACTGTCTATCCTTTCGCTTAAACTTTCAAACATATTTGTATGTTATAATTTCCAATCGTAATTTTGAGAACTGCAAAGTTAGTATTTTTAATCATTTTTTCAAAAAAACTCATGGAACATTCTGCTTGGTTCAAAACTTGGTTCAACTCTCCATTTTATCACATTCTTTATAAACACCGAGATGATACAGAAGCCAGAATTTTTATGAGCAATTTAGCTGAATATCTTCATTTACCACCCAAAGCCTCTATTCTTGATGCAGCTTGTGGAAAAGGCAGACATTCTGCTTTTTTAAGCAGTAATGGTTTCAAAGTAACTGGTTTTGATTTAGCTCCTGAAAGCATTGCATATGCCAAGCAGCAATATGCTGATTTACCCAACCTTGAGTTTTTTGTCCATGATATTCGGGAAACTTTCAAAGCAACTTCATTCGATTATGTATTTAATTTATTTACAAGTTTCGGTTATTTTGAAACTGATGAGGAAAACATAAAGACTATTCAGGCATTAGCAAACAGCTTGCACAATCAAGGAGTTTTAGTAATTGACTTCTTTAATGCAAACAAAGTCACCAAAATGCTGCCTCATAAAGACCAAAAAAACCTAGATGGAATAGACTTTCTCATAGAGAAATCATTACAAAATAGAATTATTGTCAAAGATATTCGCTTTGAGCATGAAGGAAATCCATATCATTTCCAAGAAAGAGTAATGGCTATTACAGAACAAGATTTTAAAAGTTATTTCAATGTATGTGGACTTTCTGTACAAGCTTGTTTTGGAAGTTACTCTTTAGAGAAATTTGATCTAAATACTTCGGAAAGAATGATTTGGATTCTAAAGAAGTAAGCATTTATTTTCATGGAAATTGAAAATCACCCATTTATAAAACTGCCTGATTATAAGGTAGATAAAATTATTTTAGGTTCTTTTGCTTGCTTAAAAAAAGGAAGTTATGGTGAATGGTTTTATTTGGCAAGTGGAAAATCTCATTTCTGGCGTTTAATTGAGAAGACTTTTGAAAAGGTCCTGCCTACCACTCAAGAAAAAAAAGATTTGATGAAAGAAAAGCAAATCTGGCTTACAGATGTTGCTACTCAGGCTATTCGCAAAAAAGAAAATCATGGATGTCTGGATACAAACCTCAAAATCATAAAATACAATATTAATTTTATCCAGAAAGTGTTTGATAGCAATCATATAGAAAAAGTACTATGTACTTCAGTTTGGGTAGCTGAATTGTGGGAAAAGAAAATTACTCCCAAACTTTCTTTGTCTCAAGACCTAGAACTTATACGTCTGCCTTCTCCATCACCCATGGCAGACCGAGCTATACGCAACAATGATGAATACAAAAAACTTCTGGAAACAGACAAAAACTTCAATACTTTTCAGTTTAGACTTCAGAAATTTAAGGAAGGTTTGGGTATTTAATTTTTTTTATATGCTTGTCTTCGTTTTGTACTATTTTATTTGAAATACAATTATTTAGAAAATAAAAGACTGGAAGAAAACATTTTTCTGAAAAAAATGTTATACCTTTGTAATATAAAATCATTCTAAATAAGAACTTCCTATGAATGACGTTTTAGTTGAACATATCAATTCTGACTATAAATATGGATTTGTAAGTGCCTTAGAAGCTGAAGAAGCTCCTAAAGGTCTCAATGAAGATATTATTCGTTTTATTTCTGCCAAAAAAAATGAGCCAAGCTGGATGACCGAATGGCGTCTGGATGCTTATTATAAATGGCTGACCATGAGAGAACCCAAATGGCAAAACGTAAATTATCCTGCCATTGACTACCAAGATATTAAGTATTATTCAGCTCCTAAGCAAAAGCCTAAAGTAAATAGTTTAGACGAAATTGACCCCGAAATTTTAAAGACTTTTGAAAAATTAGGAATTTCTTTAGACGAACAAAAACGACTAACAGGTGTAGCTGTAGATGCTGTAATTGATAGTATTTCAGTAGCTACTACATTTAAAAGCAAATTAGCAGAATTAGGCATTATTTTCTGCTCAATGAGTGAAGCTGTAGAAAATCACCCTGAACTTGTAAAGAAATACTTAGGTTCGGTTGTACCTGTAAGCGATAATTATTTTTCTGCTCTCAATTCGGCTGTTTTTTCTGACGGTTCTTTTGTGTACATTCCCAAAGGTATTCGTTGCCCGATGGAATTAAGCACTTATTTCCGTATTAATGCCTCTGGTACAGGGCAGTTTGAGCGTACACTTATCATCGCTGATGAAGGCAGTTATGTAAGTTATTTGGAAGGCTGTACAGCCCCTATGCGTGATGAAAATCAGTTGCATGCTGCTGTAGTTGAGCTGATTGCACTCGATAACGCTGAAATCAAATATTCGACTGTACAAAACTGGTACCCTGGTGATAAAGATGGAAAAGGTGGTATCTATAATTTTGTAACCAAAAGAGGGATTTGTGCTGGCGTAAACTCTAAAATCTCTTGGACTCAAGTAGAAACAGGTTCAGCCATTACTTGGAAATATCCTTCTGTAATTTTAAAAGGTGATAACTCTATTGGGGAATTTTACTCTGTAGCAGTTACTAACAATATGCAACAAGCCGATACAGGTACAAAAATGATACACTTGGGTAAAAACACCAAAAGTCGTATTGTAAGTAAAGGTATTTCGGCTGGTAAGAGTCAGAACTCTTATCGTGGACTTGTAGAAGTACACAAACGTGCTGAAAATGCTCGTAATTTCTCTCAATGTGATAGTTTATTAATGGGTGATTTGTGTGGAGCTCATACATTCCCTTATATCGAAGTAAAAAACCAGTCAGCAACTATCGAACACGAAGCGACCACTTCTAAAATTGGAGAAGACCAGATTTTTTATTGCAATCAAAGAGGTTTATCCACTGAAACGGCTGTAGCTCTTATTGTAAATGGTTATGCTAAAGAAGTATTGAACCAATTACCTATGGAGTTTGCCGTAGAAGCTCAAAAGCTACTTGCTATCAGCTTAGAAGGTAGTGTTGGATAATCTTTCTCAAGAAACTTTATAAATTTATAAGAAAACCTATAAGGTCTTAAAGACCCTATAGGTTTTTAGTTTTAAAATGATTTTGTGTATAATTGTTCTCTGTAATCATTTTATTTCTATGATAGCCTGCATCAATGGCATTTTTGAAGATTTAGAAAATTATGCTGGTTCTGTATTCAATCGAGCGTTTGAATATGGAGATGGTATTTTTGAAACGATTATTGCCCGAAATAATACCATCTGTTTTTGGCAAGACCACTTTGAAAGACTTTTGGGAGGAATGAAGGCTCTTTATTTTAATATTTCACCCTCATTTACAGCAGATTACTTACAAAATATCATTTTTGAAGTAGCTCACAAAAATAATTTCAGCAATTATTTTCGTATTAAAATTAGTGTATGGCGAGAAACTGGTGGGCTTTATACTCCTCAAAATAATCATTATAATTGGCTTGTAAGGGTTTTTCCTGCCACAGAAAAACACAATATTATGAAAGAAAAAGCCGTTTTTTTTGAAGATATTCGTTTGGTGGCATCCAGTATTTCACCTTATAAAACACTTAATGCTTTGCCTTACATTTTGGCTGGTATTTACAAACAACAACAACAAGCAGACGAAGTAATTTTATTAAGCCACAATGATTTTATTGCAGAAACCTTGGCTTCTAATATATTTTGGATTAAAAATAACGTTATCTATTATCCATCTCTTACTTGTGGTGGAAAGAAAGGAATTCTACAAACTCAAATTATCAAAAGAGCCAAAGAATTAAAGATTGAGATGCAAGAAGGGGAATTTTTGAAGAATGATATTTTAGAGGCAGAAGCTGTTTTTACGAGCAATGTAGCAGGTATTGAAAGTATTAAAAAGATTGAAAATACACATTATCAGACAGAACATTCTTACATAACCGAATTTAGAAAACTAATAAATTTTGCTTAGATTACAAACAAAAACAAATGATGAGTTATAAATGATAAATTATAGAATCTATACTGTTTATATTTATCTTAATGTCTAAAATCTAATATCTAAACTATAAGCTATGAGTTTCTTATATCCTTCATTTTTGTGGGCTTTATTTGTATTAGCAATACCTATTATTATTCATATTTTTAATTTCAGGAGAGTTAAGAAAATTTACTTTACCAATGTACGCTTTCTAAAAGAACTCAAAACTGAAACCAATTCTTTTAAAACACTTCGAGAAATCCTGATTTTATTAATGCGTTTGGGCTTACTGGCTTCATTGGTTTTTGCCTTTGCACAACCTTTTCTGCCCAATCAGAACAAAAAATCAGTCTATGATGCGGGCAGTATTGTTAGCATTTATCTGGATAACTCTTATAGTATGCAAAATGAGCTAACCAAACGCAAATATCTTTCTTGGGCAAAAGAAAGCATTTCCGATTTGGCTAAAATATTTCCAAAGTCAGCTAATTTTCAATTGGTTACCAACGATTTTAGAAACAGAGAGCAATACACTATCAATACAGCCAAAGTAGAAGATATTTTAAGTGAAACCAATTACTCTAATAAAATCAGAGACTTACAAAGTGTACAAAACAGGCAAACATCCTTACTCAAACGCCTTGCTCCCAACGAAAAAAATCAGATTTTTTGGTTTTCTGATCTTCAAAAAAGTACCATAGGCGATTTAAATAAATTACCTCTTGATACAAATTATCGTTATTATTTGGTTCCTCTCAAATCCAACGAACAAAACAATATCCATATTGATTCGGCTTGGCTTGCCAATCCGTTTGTGAAGGAAATGGAGCAAAATACACTCAATTTTACAATTCAAAACTACTCAGAAACACCTCAAGAAGATTTGGTTGCAAAATTATATCTTGATGATTTACAGGTTTCTACTACAACACTCAACATCCCTGCTGGTGGTAAAGCCAGCGGAACTTTTAGCTTTACAACCCAAGGCAGAGGAGCTAAAAAAGGAAAGATAGTCATTGAAGATGAGCCTATTATATTTGATAATGAGTATTTCTTTACGCTCAATGTTGCTCCTAATATTAGAATTGCACACCTCTATGCTGGTGGCGGAAATACCTACATTCGGAATGTATACGCCAGTGAAAAAACTTTTAGAATTGAAAGTTATGATGCCAATACTTTTAATCCTGAAATTTTACCCAATATAGATTTACTGATATTAGATAATTTGAATGATATTTCACAAAATCTTTCCAAAGAACTCAAAACATTTACTGAAAATGGAGGAAGTGTCCTGATTTTCCCTTCTGCCACACCCAATCTTAGCAGCTATTCCGAAGGGCTTTCGGGTTTAGGTGTACGAGGTATGCAGACAGAAAAAAGTGATTCTTTGGGTAAAAATACTTCTAAAACACTTCTGCCTCCCAATATTAATAATCCTTTTTATGAGGGCATTTTTGAACAAAACCCAAAAAATGCTGATATGCCTTACGGAAATGCTGTGATTAGTTGGTTAGGTGTTAATAGTCAGCTTTTAGGATTTAAAAATGGTAAAAATTTTCTTTCAGAGTTTAGAAATGGGCGTGGAAAAGTTTATTTGTGTGCTTCACCTTTAGACCGAAGATTTACAGATTTTCCAACCAATGCTATTTTTGTACCCATTATGTACAAAATTGCTGCCCGTAGCTCTCAACAAAATGAAAGAATAGCCTACAACTTTCAAGAAAGAACTATTACCCTGAGAGTTGCTAAAAGCAATAAAAATCAGGTATTTAAGCTAAAAAATGCTCAATCAGAGATTGTTCCAGCTCAGCGTCTCAACGGAGAACAACTTATTTTAGAGCTTCCTGAACAGAGTATTGAAGCTGGTTATTACGATTTAACTGTTGATGGACAAACAATTGGAGCTTTGGCATTTAATTATGACAGAAAAGAATCACAAATGCAATTTTATAGTATTGAGGAACTTAAAAAAGTTTTCAATAACAGAAAAAATGTTCAAATTTATGAAAAAGTAACTGATAAAGAGTTTATCAACGATTTTAAGGAAAAGAACATTGGTTCTCCTCTTTGGAAATATTTCATCTGGGCAGTCCTTATTTTCTTACTTTTAGAAGTTTTAATTATTCGCTTTTTCAAAAAAACAAAACCAGCAACATTAACCACTGCTAACTAAAATAAATTATGGCGAAAGTAGCATTAATCACAGGCTCAACAGCAGGAATTGGTAAAGAAACAGCTTTAGGGCTTGCCAAAATGGGTATGGAATTAATTTTACCTGTTCGAAATGCTCAAAAAGGTGAGGCAATCAAACAAGAGATTTTAAAACAGTCACCTCAAGCTCAAGTACGCCTTTATGATTGTAATTTGGCTTCTTTAAAATCTATTCAGACTTTTACAGAACAAGTAAAAAAGGATTATCCACAAATTCATGTTCTTATCAACAACGCAGGGGTTTGGCAACAAAATCAGGCTCTTTCGGATGATGGAATAGAAATGACTTTTGCTGTCAATCATTTAGCTCCTTTTTTATTAACTAATTTACTTTTAGATACACTCAAAAATTCTGCTCCTGCACGTATTGTCAATGTTGCTTCTGACTTGCATCAGGGAGATATTAATTTTTCAGATATAGAATTTAAGAAAAGTTTTAGTGGTATTGGAGCTTATAAACAATCGAAATTGGCAAATATTTTGTTTACTAGATTACTGGCTAAGAAAATAGAAGGAACCAATATTACAACCAATGCTTTGATGCCAGGTTTTATTGCAACAGAACTTTTTAGAAATATTCCTGCTTTTTTAAGATGGATTATTCCTATTTTTGCTAAAACTCCTAAACAAGGAGCTGAAACAAGTATTTATTTAGCTACATCTGAGGAAGTTAAGTTTGTATCAGGCGAATATTTCAAGAACAAAAAACGAGGAAGTTCCTCTTACAATTCTAAAAATATTCAAACAGCTCAGCGTCTTTGGGAAATAAGTGAACAATATATTCAAAAAGTTTTAAGTTAAAATTATTAAAAAATTGGATAAGAAGAAGATATATATTGGCTTAATTGTTTTCATCATACTTTTTTTAGCATCTATGCCTTTTTGGTATAATGTGCAACAAACACAAAAAAGAGCTAAAAAAATAGATTGGACACCTACATTTAAGAAAACTGAGGCAAAGCCATATGCTTCTATGGCTTTATTTAGCCTCATGGAAGATTTATTTCCTGAAAAGAATATTATTCCCAGAACTAAGGTAGCCAATAAGGATAGTTTGTTGCAAGGTTTAGGTAAAAAATATAACTTATTTTTTGCTCATAAGCATATGGACGGTGATGTTGAATATGCTTCTGCTTTGTATTTTTTTGTATCAGGTGGTGGAGAGGCTTTTATTGCCACTACACAATTTGATTACAAATTTTCGGATCTTTTGGGTGAAATATCTATTGATTTTAATGCTTATACAACTAACGAGTTGACTGTGCAATTTACAAACCCAAAGCTAAAAACATCCTCACCCTATCGTTATCCAAATATTCAATCTTATCATTATTTTACAAAATATAATGAGGAAGAATGTACCGTTTTGGCTACTGATGGCGAAAACAGACCTATTCTAATAAAAGTCCCCATCGGAAATGGACATTTTTATTTATGTAGTGTCCCTCTAATTTTCACAAATTTTGGAATGATTGATAAGAAAAACCATGAAGTAATAGCCAAAAGTCTTTCTTATTTACCTATCAGAGATGTTCTTTGGGAAGATTTACCCTCTTGGAGACCTCTAAGAAGAGAGAATCAAAATCAGAATCAAAAAGATTCACCTGAAGGTATCAAGGAACTTGCTTTCCTCAAAAAACATCCATCACTTTGGTGGGCATTTTTGGTTGCTTGTGCCTCTGTATTAGCATTTATTATTTTTAGAGCAAAACGTGAACAAAGAGCTATCCCTGTCATTGAGAAGCCAACCAATACAAGTGTAGAATTTGCACAAACTATTGGAAGACTTTATTTTAATCATCAAGACCATAAAAACTTAATAGAAAAGAAAATCTTATATTTATTTGATTTTATTAGAAATCATTTACAAATACCTATTCAGGAAAATTTTGACAATTCAGTGCTTGATAAAATAGTTCAAAAGACAGCCATCCCCCAAGATGAAGTATATAGTCTGTTCGAAAATATTCAGAGTATCAAGTATAAATCTCAAATTTCCACACAAGAATTGGCTCTACTCAATACTAAAATCAATGAGTTTAGAAAGAAATGTACTTAAATTTATCTGGGTTCTTTTAGTATCATGTGACCCTGCTAAAACATTAATCATTCAAAACAAAACTAGTCAAGAAATCAGAGTTTTTATTCCTAAAAAATATCAAAGGACTATTGCAAGATGGGATACAACTTCCATTTTTATCTTAAAACCAATAGCTCACGAGAAAAGATATTATCATGGTTTAGGAGGCTGGAGTAAAGAAGAAGAAGAAAATATCCGAAAAACTTTTTCTGAACATTGTTTACTTTTTGTACAAGATAGTATTTTTTATAAAACAAATATTATTTCAGAACGTAAGGGTTTGAGTAAAAGCAATCTAATAATTACTATTCAGTAATCAAGTACTGATACATCTGTTTAGCAGTTATTTCTGATGCCCCTGCAGTCCCCATCATTTGTTGGAGAGTTTTATAATCTTTCAATATTATTTCTCGAGTCTCTCCTCCCAATGTTTTCTCTATTTCTTTAATAAGGTTTTCTGTATTCAATTGATCCTGAATAAGTTCTACAACAGTTTGTTTGTTTAAAACCAAATTAACAAGTGATATATAGGGCACTTTGATGAGACGTTTGGCTATCTGATAGGATATCCAGCTACCTTTATAGCATACCACTTGAGGAATATTAAATAAAGCTGTTTCTAAAGTTGCTGTTCCTGACGTAACGACAGCAGCATAAGCATGAGCAAGTAAATCGTATGTTTGGTCGTAGATAATAGGTATATTGAGTCTTTTACACTCTGTGTAAAAATCTTCTGAAAGATTTTTCACACCTGCTACAACCCACTGATAGTCTTTAAAATAACCATAAGTAGAAAGCATGATAGGCAAAATATGAGAAACCTCTCCTTTTCTACTTCCTGGAAGGACTGCAATAATCTTTTTATTTATATCAAGCTTATTATTTTCTAAGAACTGTGTGTTTGGAACAAACGCTCTGATAGCATCTAACAAAGGATTCCCTACAAAATCTACTTCATAATCAAACTGCTTGAAGAAATTTTTCTCAAATGGAAAAATAACAAACATTTTATCCACATTCTGTTTGATTTTCAAAGCTCTTTTAGTATTCCAAGCCCAAACCTTTGGAGAGATATAGTAAAAGTTTTTAATATTATTTTTTTTACAGAATTTTGCTATACGCATATTAAATCCTGCATAATCGACTAAAATCACTACGTCTGGTTTATACTCAAGAATATCTTGTTTACATTCTTTTAAGAAGCGAGCTATTTTTCTGATATTAAGCAGAACCTCCACAAAACCCATGATAGCCATTTCTTGGTAATGACGTACTAAAGTCCCCCCTACTGTTTGCATTTGCTCTCCTCCAAAAAACCTAAATTCCGCTTTTGTATCTAACTTTTTAATTTCCTTCATTAAGTTAGAAGCATGCAAATCACCGGAACGCTCTCCAACAACTAGATAGTATTTCATATCTTATTTTCTCGCTTTCTAATAATTCGATTTAGTTCTAAAATGAGGGCTAACAAAAATCCTAGGATAAAGCCTACACCACCAAAAATCAATATTGTTTCTTTAACAGAAGCTTTTTTAGGTTGTTGAAGATGTGCAAAATCTTTGATTACATGAATATCATTACTGAGAGCAATATTTTCTTTTATATTTTTCTCAGTTTCATGAAGTTTGAAGGCTTCGTTATAAATTCCTCCTGAATTACTCAATATAATCGTATTTTTAGCATTAGGACTAGCCTCTATTATTTTTTTCAAGCTATCAATATTTTTTATTTCTTTTTGTACTTGTTGAAGGAGTTTTTCCTGTCCTTCTCTATAGATTTTTGTTCTTTTCTGCACATAAGGTATATTTTCTAAATAATATACTATACCATTTTGAATAATTTCCCATTGAGCATTATTTGTTAGGTCTATACTAATTGCAACTGTTGAATCCTTACGAACATCTTTTTCTACATACTTCTGAAAGTCTCTGTTTGGCATTGCCTTAATGGCTACTATCGTTCCAAAATCTTTTTCTGGTATTTTAGTAAGTTTTGTAAACTCTTTAACATTATAATCTTTGACTAATTCATCTAAAGTACTGATAAGCCCTGAAACCTCAGAAGCTGAAAGCGATCTTGAAGATATAATCATAGAAGAAAAGTAACGAGGCAATATAAGTAAACTACTTGCTATCCAACCCAATAGCACAGCAATCATAACAGTAATGAGCATCAGTTTGTATCGCCTCTTAAAGAATTTATAGATTTTAATCACCAATTCTATCAAATCTATTTCTTCATATCCTTGTTGTGATGCTTGACTCATAATTTTTTGGGAAGGTTTTTGTGAAAAACTTCAGCAAAACTATGATTTTTTTATTTTCTTAACAATTTATTTTTATTTTCACCAATAAATTTAAATCTATATGTTGGAAACAGATATTTTATATCAATTTTTCTTAGAAAATCCTGCTATCAGTACAGATACTCGTAAAATACAACCCAATAGTATCTTTTTTGCTCTAAAAGGTGCTAATTTTAATGGAAATGCTTTTGCCAAAGAAGCTCTTGAAAAAGGTGCGTTGTATGCTGTGATTGATGAAAAAGCTTATAAAGAAAATGACAAATATATTTTAGTAGATGATGCCTTAAAGGCTCTTCAAAGTTTAGCTAGAAAATACAGAGATAGTTTTCAGATTCCTTTTATTGCTGTTGGAGGCTCCAATGGTAAAACAACTACTAAAGAACTTATTCATAAGGTTTTATCAAAAAAATACAAGACATTTGCCACACAAGGAAACCTGAATAACCATATTGGTGTACCTCTGACTTTACTTTCTATTCCTCAAGATACAGAAATGGCTGTTATTGAACTAGGAGCTAACCATATTGGAGAAACAACAGATTTGTGTGAAATAGCAAATCCCAATTATGGAATCATTACCAATATTGGTCTAGACCATCTAGAAGGTTTTGGTAGTTTAGAAGGTGTAGCTCAAGCCAATAGTGAGTTATACTATCATCTGTTAAAGAGTCAGGGGAAAATATTCTTAAATACCAATGAAGAACATTTGGTTCGTATGGCTAGTCGTTTTCCAAAAGAATTAGTTATTACTTATCCTAATACAGATGATTATTTTTCTGCAGCCCTTTTACCTTCAGAATTTTATTTAACATATGAAACAGAAGCAAAAGAAGTGGTTAATACTCAGATGATTGGAAAATACAATTTTGCCAATATTTCAACAGCCCTTTGCATTGGCAAATATTTTAATGTTTCTTCTCATTTAGCCAATGAAGCCATTTCTGAGTATGCACCAAGTAACAACAGGTCTCAATTACTCAAAAAGGACTCTAATACAATCATTTTAGATGCTTATAATGCCAATCCCAGTTCTATGAAAGAAGCTATTGAGAATATGGATGGCATTTCTTCTGAAAATAAAATGGTTATTTTAGGACAAATGAATGAAATGGGTACATACAGTCAACAAGAACACGAGAATCTGGGTAAACTGATTGCCTCCAAAAATATCCAAACTGTTGTATTGTATGGAGAAGAAATGCAATATGCTTTGAGTTATCTGCCAAAAGCATATTATTTTACTGATAAGTTCTCATTACATAATTGGTTACAAGATACAAAACCTCAAAATCAGCTAATTCTCATCAAAGGGTCAAGAGGGGCAAAAATGGAAACAGTATTAGATTTTTTATAAAAACCATTTTTTTTCTCTGATTTTTAGCTATTTTTGGAAAAAGCCTATTCGTATGGATAAACCTGTTTTTGCTCTGAAATATTTTTGGTTAGCCATTCGGTATTTTTTATTCTTAAATAACGAACAAACTAAAATACTCTTACTAAGGAAAATCGAGGGTAACAAATCTGCTTTAGATTGGGTGACAACCCTTGATAATCTTACAAAATTTGATGAGTCTGCTGATAATGCTCGTCATACTTGTTTTGTATTAGGATGGTGGACACTTTCATTAAGTATTGTGGCTTATATTGGAGAAATTATTTTTATAAAAAATGCCCCCATGACTTGGATGGAAGGTAGCTTTCTAAACATAATATCTAGTACTTTCTCAATATTTTTGTTCCTAGCTTTTATCTGCTGGCTTTTTTATTTTCTTTTTAAAAGAGTCGATTTAGAGAACCGTTTACGCCTTTTTGTATACCCTCTTGTCAAAATTCTTACAGAAGAAGGAAAAGAAAATTCTTTAGTAACTCTAAATTGTCAGGTGGCTAAACCTAAGAGTAAACGTTATAAAACTGGTGTGAAAAAAAATTATACTCCTTCTGCATTCAGAAAATGGATGAATAGAATAATGTTGGGTATTATATCATTTGGAACTCTCATGGTTTTATTATACAATTTTATGCCTAGCTTCCCTGGTTTTTATAGAGTGTATATTTTTCTAGATATGCTTTTGGGTGAATTTGCAGGTTTTTTTATAATAACAGGTTTTGTGTTATTTTTTGTATGGATATTTAGCTCATTTGGAGGAAAGTATCCAAAGATTACAAATACCATTTACACATATCCTTGGCTTAGTTTTTCAGCTCGTATGGCTGATGATACTGTTCTATCTGCTGATTTTGTAGACACATTACTTGTCAGAGAAGTTGTAAAAACCAATGCAAGAGGAAAAGTAAAAACAAAATACAAGTATGGACTTCGAAGACTAACAAGTGTTACAATCGGATTTGACAAAGACAACTATAATTATAGTGCTTCATCTCCTCATAAAGGTGGTTTTATTCAAGAAAAACCCAATGACAAACGTCATACATTTAAAATCAAAGACAAAGAAAAACAAGTTGCTATTGTTGAAAAGGTTCAGATACCTAAACTAGATAAATTCTTGGGGTTAGTCGCAAAAGCCTATCAAAAAGTAAAACAAGCAGCCTAAACCTTACAAACATTACGAAAGTCCTATGAAACGTTGTCAGATTAAAACTGGTTTTTTTGTACTGAAAGAGTGTGGAGCAGTAGCTGTTGCACAATGTAGCAGTTGTAAGAAAAACTTTTGTATAGACCATATCTATGGAGGTTTACAAAGCATTCAAAATAGAAAAAAAGATGAACAAAGTGGGTTAATTAAAACTCAAACAGGAGAAGAGCCTATTTTGTGTCTGGAATGTTATGCTAAAAAGAATAAAGAAACAGTAACAAAACAATATCAGGGAGGATATTCCTCTGCCAACACAACTGATGATTTATTGTGGTATTTTTATATGAGGGATAGCTTCTACAGAGATACTAGTTTCAGACCTTTTGATGATAGTGATAAAGATAGTATCAAAAATCACACAAACGATTTTGATGATGATACCAGTAGCAATACATTTTATGATAGTTAAAATAAAAAGGGCTGTACAGCCCTTTTTATTTGCGTTGTCTGACAGCTTCATAAAGTATCACCCCTGCTGAAACTGAAACGTTGAGTGAAGAAATTTGTCCAAACATTGGTATTTTTGCCAATGCATCAGCACTTTTAATAATATCATTTGAAATACCTATGTCTTCAGCTCCCATTACAATGGCTGTGGGAACAGTCATGTCTATATCATATAAAAAGGCATCTGTTTTTTCAGTACACGCAACTACCTGTACTCCTGCTTGTTGCAAATATTTTACAGCCTGAGAAAGATTCTTCACTCGAGATACGGGTAAGTAATGCAATGCCCCTGCTGATGTTTTGATAGCATCACTACCTATCTGAGCTGAATTTTTTTCGGGAACAATAATAGCATGTACCCCTGCACATTCGGCTGTACGGGCAATGGCTCCTAAATTTCGTACATCTGTAATTCCATCTAAAAGCAAAAACAAAGGTGTCTCTCCTTTTTCAAAAACACTCTGCAATACATCTTCAAACGATGCATAACTCACAACAGAAAGATATGCAATAGCTCCCTGATGATTTTTAGGAGTAATTTTATTGAGTTTATAGTCAGGTACTCTTTGTAAAAAAATCTTTTTCTCCTTTGCCAAACTTAAAAGTTCTCCCATCAATTCCGATTTTCCCACATCTACCGATACCAAGAGTTTATCTATCTGCTTTTCTGCTTTGATAGCCTCTATAATGGCTCTAATGCCAAAAATGAAGTCTTTTGATTTGCTTTCCACTATCGTTTTTTTTTGCAAGATACAGAAAAAAGCTATTTTTGAGGAAAAAAAATGTACAAAGTCATTTATATGGCATTCCTTCAATCTTAGTTATAGAAAAACAATTCAACAATTTATGGGAAGAAAGAAATTAGACAGATTTGCTCAAAATGAACAGAATTATAATGTTGTAGAAGATGGGAAGCCTTTTTATGCAAACTGCAAAGGGAAATGGCAAGTCGAACATTTTAAAAATACTAATCCTTTGGTATTGGAACTAGCCTGCGGACGTGGAGAATACTCAGTGGGACTTGCAGAACAATACCCCCAAAAGAATTTTATAGGTGTGGACATCAAAGGAGCTAGAATATGGAAAGGCAGTACCATCGCCATTGAAAAAGGTCTTGAAAATGTGGCTTTTTTAAGAACCTATATTCAAAATTTAGAACAGTTTTTTGATAACAAAGAAATTTCTGAAATCTGGATTATCCATCCTGACCCTCGCCCCAAAGAGGCTGATGCTCGCCGAAGGCTAACTCACCCTCGTTTTTTGGCTATGTATAAAAATTTACTTCAAAAAGATGGCTGGTTACACTTCAAAACAGATAATACAGGACTTTTTGATTATACTTTAGAAATTCTGCAAGAGCAAAAAATCAAAAATTTCTCTTACACCTACGACCTACACAATTCAGAATTTGCCCAAGACCATTTTGGTATCAAAACCAAATACGAAATAGTTTTTGAAGAAAAAGGTGAAAAAATTAAATACCTAAAATTCCAGTTTGAGGAATAGCTTTTGATAAAGAGAAAGGAAGAAAGATGACAGTCATAAATATCCTTTCTCTTTATTCTTTTTTCTACTCTCTAAATTTCTAATTATTTTTCAACCACTCCAGCGTTTTGGTAAGCCCTTGTTTGAGAGGTGTTATTTGGTAACCCAGTTCTTTTTGAGCTTTTTCACTGCTTACTTTCCAGTCGTATAAATATTTTTTTACAAAATTGGGGGTAATCAATGGGGCTTTGCCAAAAGTATTTGCCATGAAGAGCTGTAACCGAGCAAAAGTCATCATTACACCAATAGGCAGATTAAACAAACGAAGGTGTTTACCTGTAATTTCACCGAACATATCAAAAAGCTCCTGATAGCTCACATTATCTCCACCCAAAATATACCTTTCACCGTTTCTACCTTTTTGCATTGCTAGAATATGTCCTTGTACTACATCTTCTACAAATACATAATTACCAATTCTTTTACCATCACCAGGCATAATACGCCATTTTCCCTGATGATAACGTTCTAAAAGCTTAGTTACAGCATTACTTTCGCTACGTTGCCCGCCTCCATAAATCCTTGTAGGATTGAGGGTTACAATTTCTAAACCTTTATCTAAATATTTCAGAGATTCCTGTTCTGAAATAGCTTTGGTTCTTTCGTACTCGGTGCTGTGTGGGACAGTTTGTGGAGTATTTTCTGTTACAATTCCATTCACAGCAGGACCCAAAACCCCTGCAGTAGATGTAAGCACCACTCTTTTGATACCCACCTGTAAAGCTTGTTCCAAGATATGAAGTGTCCCCTCTACATTCATTTTATAGAAAGCCTGTGGGTCTTTATCCCAAACTTTGGCGTAAGCAGCCAAATGATACACTTCTGAGCAGTTTTCAATGGCTTTCTGGATTTTAGTAGGCTCTAATAAATCTCCTTCAAATATTTTAAATTGCTCATCAGGAAACATTTTTTTAGCTTTGGACACTGAGCGAGCCAGTAAATGAACTTCATTACCCTGATCTACTAATTTTTTGGCTAACTGCTCGCCCACAAAACCTGTTGCTCCTGTAATAAATATTTTTGCCATAATGATATACAGTTTTCAAACAAAAAACTTGAAAATAGCTTATTTTCAAGTTTCTCTATATATTTTTAGTGTTAAAAAATCTAGTCTGAACGGAAGCCCAAAATACTTAAGATAGCTTTTATTCTATTTTTTTGTGGCTTTACAACACTTTCTTCTGTTTCCATTGTAGCATGTTCTGCTTTTTCTTTTTCTTGAATTTTCTCTTCAGATTGTTTGAGTTTTTGCTCCATAAAAGAGTTTTCTCTATTTTCTCTGAATTTATCATAAAATGTTTTCTCTTTTTCTTCTTTTTGTCTGTTAGCCTCAGCTGTTTTCTTCTGTTTTTCTACCAAATCATTGTGTTTCTTCAAGAGATCATCTAATCGGTTTTTGTAGGTTTCAGAGCTATGAAAAACCTTTTCTTTCTCTTTTTTTTCTGTTTTTTCTTGTGTAGTTTTTTTAGTAGTAGTGGTCGTTTCCTGCTCTTTCTTTCTAAAAGAGCCTACTTTTGTAGTTGTAGTGGGTTCTACTTTTTTATCTAAAATTGCCTTTCTAAGCTGATAGTCATAATAGTTACGTTTAATGGCATTTGAAAGAGTTGTGTAAGCCTCTTTTATTTCCATAAACATTTTCTCGGCAATTTGGTCGCCAGGGTTTACATCAGGATGCCAACGTTTAGCCAAATTCCTATACGCATTTTTTATCATCTCCGCCGAAGCACTCTCGGGTATTTCGAGTATAGTATAATAATTTTTCAATTTGGTTACAGATTTGCTAAAACACACAATAATGATACAATAATGCTAAAAAAACACCCAAAAAACAATACAAAGTTTAGTTTTTTTTGACTTTTTATAGTTTTTTATTCTAAAAACAAAAATCCCCACCAAAGGCAGGGATTTTTGCAGGGAAACAACGCAATCTGTTTTTATTGATGAAATTGTGCTTCTTCTGTTGAACCTTTGAGAGCTACCGTTGAGGCTTCTCCACCTGTAATCACATTCTGAACCTCGTCAAAATACCCAACACCCACAAAAGCCTGATGTTTTACAGCTTTAAATCCTTTAGATTGTAAAGCAAACTCTTTTTGTTGCAACTCTGAGTAGCCAGCCATACCTTTAGCTTTATAAGAACTTGCAAGTTCGAACATACTAGTATTAAGAGCATGGAAACCAGCCAACGTAATGAATTGAAATTTATATCCTAAATCTGCTAAATCTTCACGGAATGTAAGCATTTGTTGTTCTGAAAGCTTAGAAGCCCAGTTGAAAGATGGTGAGCAGTTGTAAGCGAGCAACTTACCAGGATACTGAGCATGAATAGCCTGAGCAAATTCTCTTGCCTCACCCAAGTCAGGATGACTGGTTTCCATCCAAATGAGGTCTGCAAATGGAGCATAAGCCAAGCCTCTGCTAATTGCTTGTTCTACACCACAATTCACATAGTAGAATCCTTCATTGCTTCTTTTTCCTGTAACAAATGCCTGATCTCTAGGATCTACATCACTTGTAAGTAGATTTGCAGCATCAGCATCTGTACGAGCTACAATGACTGTAGGTACTCCCATCACGTCTGTAGCCAAACGAGCAGCAACTAGTTTCTGAATAGCTTCCTGAGTAGGAACTAATACTTTTCCACCTAAGTGTCCACATTTCTTAGCAGAAGAAAGTTGATCTTCAAAATGAACACCTGAAGCACCTGCTTCAATCATCATTTTCATTAGTTCAAAGGCATTCAAATTACCTCCAAAACCTGCTTCAGCATCAGCCACAATAGGAAGTAAATAATCTATATCACCTTTTCCTTCCATATGTTGAATTTGGTCTGCACGCAAAAGAGCTTTATTAATTCTTTTTACTACAGCAGGTACACTATCAGCAGGATACAAACTTTGGTCTGGATACATCTCACCTGCCAAGTTTGCATCTGCTGCAACTTGCCAACCACTCAAATATATTGCTTGCAGACCTGCTTGAGCTTCCTGAATTGCTTGATTACCTGTTAAAGCACCTAATCCAGCAACATAATGCTCTGTATTTAATTTTTTCCAAAGCTTTTGAGCTCCTAAACGAGCCAAAGTATATTCTATTTGTACTGAACCACTAAGTTTTACAACATCTTCTGCTGTATAGGGGCGTTCGATACCTGCCCAGCGAGGGTTAGTTGCCCAATCTTGTAAAAGCTGATTAATTTTTTCTTGGCGAGTCATAGAAGGTATCAGGTTTAAATTTTGAAAATCTAAAAATCTGTTTTATGAATGTCTGATTGAATTCTGTTACAAATATAATCAGCGAAAATTAAAAGTCAAGCGAAATTTCGCTAAATTTTATTTTTTCGCAAAAATTCTTTTTTAGGTTTTATTTTTTCTTGAATAAGTACAAAAAGGCTTCGTGTTAAAACTCATGATAGGTATAGCCTATCACTTATAAGTAAAATTTTACTCTTAATAAAACTTGGCAGGATAGTTGAAAACTACTACTTTTGTAAAAGCACTTTTAACTCAAAAATACTATGTTTAGATTATTTACAGTTTGTACGTTTTTACTTGTCGGAATAGCAAGTTGGGCTCAGAACACTGTTTCAGGCGTTTGGTATAGTCCAAAAACTATGGAGATTTTTGTTATTACTAAAGGAAAAACTCCTCAAAGTATTGGAAAAGTATATTATGCGAAACAGTCTGATAGTTTCATAGAAATTCCTTTGATTTCACAGAGTAAAACACAAAATCAAAATGAATTAATGCAAGCCTACTATCAGGCTAAAATAGGTACAACAACAGAACCACTTGACTTGACTTTTACATTAAGTGTGGCTGGAGAAATTTTAACACGCAGAAATGCTGGTAAAAAAGCTGATTTTGGTTTACTTTCCAATAAAGTAAATGAAGCTCTCATTAAAACATCATCAGTACGCTCTTATGTAGTAGAATTATTGGTGAACCATAAGTTTGCAAAAGAAACAGAAAAACTTACTTTTAAAGGTACAGAAAGCAATTTAAAAGTTATGTTTAAAGGAAAAGAAGCAGATGTAAAATTAAGCCCCAATGGTCAAATCATATCATTTGATATTGCTCCTTGGGGAGCTGTAAAAGCTCGTTTGAGAGTAGAAGGAGCTTGGATGCTTGATATTACACCAGCTTCTGATGACAAAAAAGTCATTTCTTTTGTTGCAGAAGATTAAAAAAAATTAAAGACTGGATGTCATATCTGGTCTTTAATATCTAAACTCTATAAAACAAAATAATTTTTTATGATACTTTCTGGTAAAGAAATAGAAAAAAGACTTGGTAAAGATATATTTATAGACCCCTACCGTCCAGAACAACTTAATCCAAATAGCTATAATTTACGCCTCCATAAAGATTTACTTGTCTATGATGAAGAAGTCTTAGACATGAAAAAACCAAATAAATTTAAGCCACTTACTATTCCTGAAGAGGGCTTGGTCTTAGAAACCAATAAACTTTATTTGGGCAGAACACTCGAATATACTCGTACAGATAACCATGTACCTATGCTTGAGGGGCGTTCTTCTATTGGCAGACTAGGTTTATTTATCCATGTAACAGCAGGCTTTGGCGATGTTGGTTTTGCAGGTTTTTGGACACTGGAAATTTTCTGTGTACAGCCTATTCGTATTTATGCAGGTGTAGAAATTTGCCAAATTTATTATCATAGCATTGATGGTGAGTACGAAAAATACAAGAGTGGAAAGTATCAGAACAATCAGAGCGTACAGCCCAGTTTATTATACAAAGATTTTGAAATATAGATTATCTTTTTGTCTCATAAACATTTAACTATGATGCGTTTTATTTTCATTATCCTTATTTTGAGTTTATTTGCTTGTGAAGATGATAAAAGTCTTGACAAAGTAAAACCTTATAAAGGAGCCATGATTGAATCATATAATATTGAAACGCTTTATAGTGATTCGGCAAAATTGAAAATGCAAATGAAAGCTCCAAAGCAGCTTCAGCACCAGAATGGTGATTTAGAATATCCTAATGGTATAGAAGTCATTTTTTTCAATACTAAGAAACAGCAAAATACCAGACTTACAGCCCTTAAAGGTTATTATGATAAACAACAAAATCTTTATACAGCTACGGGGAAGGTAATTGTAAAGGATTTGATTGAAAATAAAACACTCAAAACAGAAGTTTTAAACTGGTCACCCAATCAGCAGAAAATATATACTGATAAATTTGTAGTCATAGAAAGTGGACAAAATATTATTAAAGGAGAAGGTTTTACAGCCAATCAGGATTTTCAGTATTATAAAATTTTAAAGCCTACTGGTTCGGGTATTATGAAGAAAAAAGAACAAAAATAGCAATGGATTTAAAAATTAAAGAAGGAAAACCACAAGACATACCTGCTTTGTTAGGGCTGATTAAGGAATTAGCTTTGTATGAAAAAGCCCCAGAACAAGTGATTAATACTGAAGAGAAAATGCTTGAGGACGGTTTTGGAAAACAACCTGTTTTTAAATTTTGGTTGGCTTGGGACGGAGATATAGCTGTTGGAATGGCTGTGGTATATTTTCGTTATTCTACTTGGAAAGGGAAATGTTTATATCTTGAAGATTTATACATCAAAGAAGAGTATAGAAAGCATAAACTTGGGCATTACTTTTTTGATGTCTTGAAAAGGTATGGCAAGGAAGAAAATTGTCAGCGGATAAGCTGGCAAGTCCTTGATTGGAATGAGCCTGCTATCAATTTTTATAAAAAAATTGGAGCTTCATTAGACCCTGAATGGGTCAATGGCTTTTTAGAACTCTAAAATTTTCTTTGGTTTACAAGGAACTTTCTTACAAGAATATTGTTACTACATTGAATATTTTTTATTTTTGCTTCAACCTTAAAGATAAATTGATATGGCTATTATGATAACCGATGAGTGCATCAACTGTGGTGCATGTGAACCTGAATGCCCAAATACGGCTATTTATGAAGGTGGTGTAAAATGGACTTGGGCTGGTGGTACAAAACTAACAGAAGTAGAGTTGGAAGATGGTACAACCATAGATGCCAAAGCACAACAAGCTCCTGTATCTGATGAATTTTATTATATCGTTACCAATAAGTGTACTGAATGTGTAGGTTTCCATGAAGAACCTCAATGTGCTGCTGTTTGTCCCGTAGATTGTTGTGTACCTGACCCTGAAAACGAAGAAGAAAAAGAAGAATTACTTGCTAAAAAAGCTTGGTTACACCAAGAAGTAGAAGCATAAACAACAAAGCCTCAATGTTAAGTTGGGGCTTTATTGTTTAATAACTTTTTCTATATTTGAGTAAATTATTATCAATATGATAGACATTATTCATATACAAAATTTTAAGAGTTTGGCTGATGTAAGACTCCAATTAAAACAAATCAATGTTTTAATTGGGGCTAATAATTCTGGTAAATCTAATTTTTTAAAGGCTTTAAAATTTTTGACTTCAACATTTTATAGAGATGGTTATAAGAAACTTGATGACTATGTAAGAAAAGGATATAGTAATGTAGGAATGTGCATAACTCTAGATAAAGAATCGGATTACTATGTATTTCAAATGGAGTGTAATTCTATTCCCAAATACAACTATGAAGTTTTCTTATATGGACAAAATACGAAAAAGTTTAATAAAGATCATATATACATTAATAATCTATCAAATTATATAAACTACTTTAGTTATAGAGATTTTAATATTAACATAAATGGGTTCAAACCTCTTAACCTCAAATTCTTAACTGAGTATTCAAAGGGTGAAAATAAAAGTAAAGCACGTATAGAAAAGTCTTTAAATATTTCGTTGTTTTATAATCTTGAAGATAAGCTTTACCAAGAAATAAATGGCAAAATTGATGTTTCACAAACAACTCCATTTAGTGATAGATTTAATGATACTTCTTATGAATTGAATACATTTTTCAAACAAGAATTAAAAATATATCATCCAGACCCCAACAAAATAAAATTACAACAACCAATACAAGATACTCCTTTCATAGAAGAAAATGCTGAAAACATCACCAGTTTTCTCATTTATACTCAACATACTTTTCCCAAAGTTTTCAAAAAGATAGAAGAAGATTTACAAACTTGTATTCCAGAATTTGAAGGTTTTGTTTTTAAAGAAGATTCTGGTGCAGGAAATAGGACATATAAAAAGGTTGGCTTATATAACCACAAAGGAGAAAACTTTTGGTCTGATGAATTATCAGAAGGTGTTTTATATTTTATAGCACTTCTTTGTATTATTCATCAACCCAATCCACCTAAATTATTATTATTAGAAGAAATTGAAAAAGGTATTCATCCAAGAAGAATTAAGGAAGTTGTAAAATTTTTACAAAAATTAGCAGATGAAAAAGATATTCAAATTATCCTTACAACTCATAGCCCTATTGTACTAAATGAACTTTCTTATGATACAGAAGCTATTTTTGCATTTGATAAGGATTCTAATAATAATACAGTTATAAAAAGTGTAAGCAATATAATCAAGGAGCATAATGCAAACGCAAAGAAATTAGGTTTAGATGCTATAAATTTTGAAGAAAATTTAGGAGAGTATTGGCTAGACGGATTTTTAAATGGTGTACCAAATGAAAACAGTTAAATACACTTTTTTAGTAGAGGGTATTATTGAAGAGTGTTTTATACCTTTGATGTTGGAGAAAATAGGAAAAGAGAATGATATTATTTTTATTAAGAATAATGGTTCCTTAAAAGCTAATGCTGAGGGAAAAGATAAAGTTCTCAATAAAGCAGACCGTTATGCAAAGATGGCGTCACTTCAAAAAAGCGATTTATTTATTGTAGGAGTAGATTTAGAAATATTTGACCATTCAGGAGATTTATATATTGAAGAAAAAGAAAACTTAACAAATACTATAAAAAAATCTCTTATTGAGGTTTTTCCTATTGTATTTGTGGCTGTTCAGGCATTTGATTATTGGCTTTTATATGAGAACCAAAAGTATACTGCTAATAGTCTTGAAGCAAAAACAAAAGATGATGTAAAAAAGTGGTTTTATGGAGACAAAGGAAAGGCTCGTGATAATTGTGAGAAAATAGCGAAAAAGATTATTCAAAGTATAGATTTTGCTATTATAGCAAAAAAGTCAAAAAGTTTTAAAAACTTTTACTATGAAATTTTATCCTTTATAAAAGAAAAATAATAATTCAATTTATATTAATTCAATATTTATGAGTTTTCAAATCCTGAATGTAGAAAATGAACGCCAATCTATTAATAATGTAAAAGTTGGCGAAAATGTTAAGATTTTCAAATTTGTAAACCTTTATGGTTGTCAGATTGGAGATAATTCTAAAATTGGCTCTTTTGTCGAAATACAAAAAGGTGTTGTAATTGGAGAAAATTGCAAAATTTCTTCTCATACTTTCATTTGTGAGGGTGTAACTATTGGTAATGGTGTATTTGTAGGACATAATGTGAGTTTTATCAACGATATGTATCCCAAAGCTGCTAACCCAGATGGTACATTACAAACAGAAAGTGATTGGACAATGGTAGAAACAGTTATTGGCAATCATGCTTCTATTGGTACAGGAGCTACTATTCTTGGAGGAATTCGGATAGGTAATAATGCTATGGTAGGAGCTGGAGCTGTTGTTACCAAAGATGTTCCTGACAATGCAGTAGTCGTTGGCAATCCTGCAAAAATTGTAAAAACTCTTTCATAAAAAATAAAAGCCCTAAGGAATTAGGGCTTTTATTTTATTTTTTCTCTTTACATTCTTGTGCTGCTTTCACAAAACGTACAAATAATGGATGCGGATTCATTACTGTACTTTTAAGTTCTGGGTGATATTGTACACCCACAAACCAAGGATGATCTACAAGTTCCACTACTTCTACAAGTTCTGTATCAGGGTTCAAACCACTGGCTATCATTCCTGCTTTTTCTATCTCTTCCAAATATTTGTTATTGAACTCATATCGATGTCTGTGTCGTTCACTAATCTGGCTTTTTCCATAGGCTTGTTGTACCTTAGAACCTTTTTTGAGTTTGCATGGATATGCTCCCAAACGCATTGTACCTCCCTTCATTGTTACTTTCTTCTGCTCTTCCATCATATCAATGATAGGTACTTGTGTATCTGGATTCATTTCAGTAGAATGAGCTTCTGAAAGACCAAGTACATTTCTTGTAAACTCAATAACAGCACACTGCATACCCAGACAAATTCCAAAGAAAGGTATTTGATGTTCTCTGGCAAAACGAACAGCCGATATTTTCCCTTCAATACCTCTTTCTCCAAAACCTGGAGCTACTAAAATCCCATCCAGTTTACCCAAAATACTTTCTACATTCTCATCATTAATTTTTTCAGAATGTATCCAATGTAGGCGTACTTTACATTCGTTATATGCTCCAGCATGTACAAAAGCCTCAGCAATAGATTTATAAGCATCATGTAATTCTACATATTTCCCAACCAAACCAATTTCTACAGAGTCTGTTGGATTTTTAAGTTTTCCTAAGAATTCTTTCCAAGCGTCTATATTAGGCTCTTTCTTATAAGGATAACGAAGTTTAGCAAGTACTCTTTCATCAAGTTTTTCCTTTCTCATCAGAAGAGGTACATCATAGATTGTTTCTGCGTCTAAAGCCTCAATAACAGAATTGACATTAACCCCTGTAAATAAAGCCACTTTCTTTCTGATTTCCATAGGAATAGGCTTTTCAGAACGACAAATGATAATATCAGGCTGTACCCCAGACTCTGAAAGAGCTTTTACAGAGTGCTGAGTAGGTTTTGTTTTTAGTTCACCAGCAGCAGCCAAGTAAGGAACAAGCGTAAGATGAATTACAATTACATCATTTCCACCCAATTCCCAACGTAGCTGTCTGAGAGCCTCAATAAAAGGCAATGATTCTATATCTCCTACACAACCACCTATCTCTGTGATGATAATATCATACTTACCTGTATCGTCTAAAAGGAGAAAGTTTCTTTTGATTTCGTCTGTAATGTGTGGAATTACCTGAACTGTTTTTCCTAAATAAGCTCCTTGGCGTTCTTTGGTAATTACATTATAGTAAATTTTACCTGTAGTAACATTATTGGCTTGAGATGTAGCAACATTCAGGAAGCGTTCATAATGTCCTAAATCCAAATCTGTTTCAGCCCCATCATCTGTTACATAACATTCACCATGCTCGTAAGGATTCAGCGTTCCTGGATCAATGTTGATATAAGGGTCAAACTTTTGAATGGTTACAGAAAAGCCTCTGGCTTGAAGAAGAGTCGCTAAAGATGATGCGATAATACCTTTACCTAATGAGGAAGTTACTCCTCCAGTTACAAAAATATGTTTTGCTTGTGCCATAATGTGTTAAAATCATTATGGGATACAAAGTTAGATAAAAAAATAGCATTTGATTCAAATACTATTAAAAAAACTTTTATTTATTACTTTTTATCAAAATGCAAATCGCCTCCATTTAGAATTCCTTTATTCAAATTTACAGCATATTCTAAAAATTCTCTTAAGGCTTTTTCTTCATCTTCATAATATTTTTGATATTCTGGATTGAATGTTACATTATTTAAATCTTCCAGCATCAGAGCTGCTTCTTCATGGTCTATCCACCCCCTGATACCTTCATGATAACCGCCAGAGCTATGTGTCCAGAATATAGGTCCATCCAATTTTTTTAGCATTTCAAATGCGAAAGAATTTTGTTGCCAGTCAAACTCTTTTGCCTTATCAATAAAACTATTTTTTAATGAATACTTACTTATTCTAAATACTGGCTCTCTTAACAAACATTTAGAAACAATTAAATGTTCAAACAATGAGCAAAGTAACTCATAGTCTACATTTTTAGATATATTTTGATTATTCTGAAGATTTTTAAATTCATCATCCAAAAGCAAACTACTCTGCCAAATAGTTTCTGCTTGTATGGTTTTATTAGGCAAATTTTTATCAATGTATTGATTTAACAATTGTTTATAATTTGCATTTTGTAATAAAGGCTTTACCTCTTCATACAAAATTTTATCATCAAATACATATAAACAAGCATATACTCCCATAAAGTATTTCTTTTAAGAAGTGTAATAAACAAAAAGCCCGATTGAATCGGGCTTTTCATTATTCTTTTGTTTCGATTGTCGAAGATTCTGAAGTCTCAGTAGTTTCAGTACCTTTACCTTTACCTCTTCTACGAGTTTTCTTAGCAGCTGTTTTCTTACCTTCTTTTACGAATGTTTCGTTGAAGTCAACAAGCTCAATAATAGCTACTTCAGCAGCATCCCCTTGACGAGTACCTAATTTGATGATACGAGTGTAACCACCTGGACGGCTACCTACTTTATCAGCTACTGTAGAGAACAATTCTTTTACAGCTTCTTTATTCATCAAATAAGAAAATACTGTTCTTCTGTTGTGCATAGATTCCAAAGAAGTTGTGTTATTTCCTTCTTTAGCTCTTGTAATCAAAGGCTCTACATATACTCTCAAAGCTTTTGCTTTTGTAAGTGTAGTTTCTATGCGTTTATTTAATATCAAAGAACTAGCCATATTAGAAAGCATTGCTTTACGATGCGAGGCTGTTCTGTTAAGATTTTTTACTTTATCTCCGTGTCTCATGGTCGTGAGTCTTTAAAAGGTTTTGTGCCATCTAAGGTTCTCTTCTTTATTTCCAAGCTTTCAAGACCTTAGATAAATTAAGATTATTCTTCGTCTAATTTATATTTTGCTACTTCCATTCCGAAGTGTAAGCCTTTTTCAGCAACAAGTTGCTCAAGCTCAGTTAACGATTTTTTACCAAAGTTTCTGAACTTCATCATATCTGCAATTTCTAACTGAACTAAATCACCAAGTGTTTTAATATCAGCAGATTTCAAGCAGTTGTAAGCACGTACTGAAAGGTCTAGGTCTGCCAAAGAAGTTTTAAGTAGCTTACGCATACGTAAAATTTCTTCATCTACTGTTACGCTTTCCTCTTTCTGAACAGACTCGAAAGTCATTGTTTGATCAGAGAATAACATAAAGTGTTGGATAAGAATTTGAGCAGCTCCCTTCAAAGCATCTTCTGGGTGGATAGAGCCATCAGTTTCTATTTCGATAATGAGCTTCTCGTAGTCCGTTTTTTGTTCAACCCTTGTATTTTCTATAGCGTATCTTACGTTTTTAATAGGCGTAAAGATAGAGTCAATAGCAATAAAATTAAGTGTTTGGTCAGGGATTTTATGCTCTTCAGCAGGAACATACCCACGTCCTTTCTCGATAATCAATTCCATTTCCAAAGTAACTGACTTATCCAGATTACAAATCACTAAATCAGGATTTAAAATTTGGTAAGCACTTGTAAATTTATTGATATCACCAGCCGTGAATACTTCTTTATTTTTAAGTTGAAGGCTAATTTTGTTTTCAGCAACCTCTCCAACTCTCTTAAAACGAACTTTTTTCAGATTCAAGATGATTTCTGTAACATCTTGAACAACACCAGGTATAGTAGAAAACTCATGTAAAACGCCTTGTATTCTTACTGCCGTAATAGCATAGCCCTCTAACGAAGAACGTAACACTCTTCTTAAAGCATTTCCTATTGTAATACCATATCCTTTTTCAAGCGGTTTAAATTCAAATAAGCCGTGAAAATCGTCGGCTTTTTCCATTACCACCTTATTGGGCATCTGAAACGCTAAGATTGACATATATTTACAGTTTTTTTAGGTTGAACAGCCAATAAAACTTGCTAGCTACTCACTAGCAAGTTTTTCATGGATTATTTAGAGTACAATTCGACAATGAGTTGCTCTTGTATATTTTCAGGAATTTGATCTCTTTCAGGATAAGAAACAAACTTTCCAGTCATTAAATTTTTATCCCACTCTAACCAGTTGAAACGGTTATTCGCACGAGATGCTAAGCTGGTAGTAATTGCTTCTAAAGATTTAGATTTCTCACGTACTCCTACAATATCACCAGGTTTTAATTGGTAAGAAGGAATATTTACAATTTCACCATTTACAGTGATATGCTTATGAGAAACTAATTGGCGAGCTCCTCTACGGCTTGGTGCAATACCTAAACGGTATACAGTGTTGTCCAAACGAGCCTCTAAGAATTTCAATAAGTTTTCACCAGTAATGCCATCTTTGATACTAGCGATATGGAATATACGAGCAAATTGCTTTTCTAACACTCCATAAGTATATTTTGCTTTTTGTTTAGCAGCTAACTGTACAGCGTACTCAGACTGCTTTCTTTTCTTTCCTCTTCCATGCATTCCAGGGGCATAGTTCTTTTTCTGAACGTATTTATTTGCTCCCAAAATAGCCTCTCCGAATTTACGTCCTATTTTCGCTTTAGGACCGGTATATCTTGCCATTGTAGATTTTTTTAATGTTGAACAATTAGAATTAGGCTTGTAAGCCTACCTTTGGGTTTCTTACAATCTTTAACTCTCAATTTTTCAAAGTACACAAACTTTTCTATGTACGAGAATATATTGCGAATTAAACACGTCTCTTTTTAGGCGGACGGCAACCATTGTGAGGTAGCGGAGTAACATCTTGAATAGTTACTACATCAATACCAGTAGCTTGTACCGTTCTGATAGCAGACTCTCTTCCAGAACCAGGTCCTTTTACATAAACATCTACTTTACGAAGTCCCAAATCATGAGCTTTTTTAGCACAATCAGCAGCAGCTACTTGAGCAGCATATGGAGTATTTTTCTTAGAACCTCTAAAGCCCATTTTACCAGCTGAAGACCAAGAAATTACCTGACCATTGTTGTTTGTGATGGTAATGATGATGTTGTTGAAAGAAGCTTTGATGTGTACCTGCCCTACAGGGTCAACCTGCACTAATCTTTTCTTTACTTTTTCTTTTTTCGTATCCTTTGCCATAATTATAGATTATTTAGTCGCTTTCTTTTTATTAGCTACAGTCTTACGCTTACCTTTACGAGTTCTAGCGTTGTTTTTAGTACTCTGACCTCTTACAGGTAAACCTTTACGGTGTCTAAGACCTCTATAGCAACCAATATCCATCAAGCGTTTGATGTTCAATTGCACTTGTGAGCGAAGTTGACCCTCTACAGTGTATTCTTCACCGATGATATTACGGATTTTTACAGCATCATCGTCTGTCCAGTTGGCTACTCTCTTGTCTAAATCAATTCCTGCTTGTTGCAAGATTTTTTTAGCAGAACTACGTCCGATACCATAGATATAGGTAAGAGCGATTTCGCCACGCTTATTGTTAGGGATATCTGTTCCTGCAATTCTCATAACTAACCTTGTCTTTGTTTATATTTTGGATTCTTTTTGTTAATCACATAGATTTTTCCTTTTCTACGGATTATTTTACAGTCTGCACTGCGTTTCTTCACAGAAGCTCGTACTTTCATAACAGTATATTTTATTTGTAACGATAAACAATTCTGCCTTTCGTGAGGTCGTAAGGCGACATTTCGATTTTCACTTTATCTCCAGGTAAAATCTTGATGTAATTCATCCTCATCTTACCCGAAATATGGGCAATTACTTCATGTCCATTCTGAAGCTCTACTCTAAACATTGCATTAGAAAGTGCTTCTGTAATGGTTCCGTCTTGCTCAATAGATGTTTGCTTTGCCATATTTTTTTTCTAAAACTTCTTCTATGTATTGAAATGTAGTAAGAATATCTGCCTGATTACCATTGACAGCCACTGTGTGTTCAAAATGAGCTGAAGGTTTTCTGTCAGCTGTTCTGATAGTCCATCCATCTCTTTCCTGAACCACTTCTTTTTTACCCATATTAATCATGGGTTCTATAGCTATCACTGTTCCATTTTTTAGCATTGTCCCCTTACCTCTTTTTCCAAAATTGGGCACCTCAGGTTTTTCGTGTAGAGATCTTCCCAATCCATGTCCTACTAATTCTCTCACAACCGAAAATCCAAAACTCTCTGCATGCTTTTGGATAGCATAACTTATATCTCCTATTCTTGCTCCAAATTTTACTTGTTCAATACCTTTATAAAGAGATTCCTTTGTTACTTTAAGGAGTTGCATTACTTCCTGAGATACTTCACCTACAGGATATGTATATGCACTATCACTATGAAAACCATCTTTATAAACTCCGCAATCTACTGATATAATATCACCTTCTTTCAATTCATAGCTACTAGGAAATCCATGTACTACTTGTTCATTTACTGAAATACACAAAGCACCAGGGAAAGGGACGTGTGTACTACTAATTTCGTAACCTTTAAAAGAAGGTATTGCTTGATTATCTCTGATATATTCTTCTGCTATTTTATTCAACTGCGATGTTTTCACACCTGGCTCTATCCATTTGGCAACTTCTCCATGAGTTTTGCCAAGAATAAGAGCACTTTGTCTGATAACTTCTATTTCAGCTGGAGTCTTTAAAATTATCATTGTACCATTGCCATATTAGATGTATCAGAGATTTTACCTGACTCCATCAAACCTTCATAATGTTTCATTAACAAATAGCTTTCTATTTGCTGAAGTGTATCCAATACTACCCCTACCATAATCAGTAGTGAAGTTCCTCCAAAGAATGCAGCAAAATTAGAGTCAACATCCATTGTAACACGAACCAACGAAGGTAGTATAGCTATTACAGCTAAAAATAATGCCCCTGGCAAGGTAATCCTAGATAAAACACCATCTATATATTCTGCTGTTGGGTCACCAGGTTTTACTCCTGGAATGAACCCTCCATTACGCTTCATATCATCAGCTATTTGCTTTGGATTAATTGTAATAGCAGTATAGAAATATGTGAATATCAAGATCATCAATGCGAATATCAAATTATATTGCCAGCCAAATTGGTTTGAGAATATATTTACAACGGTCTGAGCAGATTCACTTCCTTTAAATAATCCAGCTAATAAAGATGGCAAGAACATTAACGATTGAGCAAAGATAATAGGCATTACTCCAGAAGTATTCAATTTCAATGGAATATATTGTCTCTGACCTCCATATACTTTATTACCAACTACTTGTTTTGCATACTGAACAGGTATTCTTCTGATGGCTTGAGTAAACATTACAACAAGCAATACAATGAAGAATAATAAGACAAACTCTATTAATAATAAGAAAGGTCCTCCTACAGTTGCTTTTTTACCAAAACGAGCCATTACTTCTAGCATAATTGCTTGTGGGAATCTAGATACAATACCCACCATAATAAGCATAGATACACCGTTTCCTATTCCTCTATCTGTAATTCTATCTCCTAACCACATACAAAACATGGTACCAGCTGTAAGAATTAAAATAGATGAAATAACAAAGTAAGTTATACCTACTTCTGGTCTTACAGCACCCAATATATCAGGGTTTTGTAAGTAAGCATAAGACTGAACAATTGTAAAGATAATTGTTAAGTATTTCGTAATTTGAGTTAGTTTCTTTCTACCAGAATCTCCTTCCTTTTGCATTTTCTGGAAATTAGGTAAAGCAACTGTAAGTAGTTGCACAGCAATTGATGCTGAGATATAAGGCATAATACCCAAAGCAAAAACAGCTACATTTTGGAAGGCTCCTCCCAAGAACGTATCCAATAACCCCAAAAGTCCTTTTGATGCATTAGCTTTGGTTGTTAGTTTTTCAGGATTGATGCCAGGCAATACTATATGTGCTCCAATACGGAATACTAATAATAAAATAAGAGTGTTGAGAATACGTCTTCTCAACTCCTCTATGGCAAATATATTTTTGATATTTTGAATAAGCTTCTTCATAACTTAGAGTGTGGTGGCTGTGCCTCCTGATTTTTCGATGGCTTCTTTCGCTGATTTAGAGAATGCATGAGCAGTTACACTCAATTTTGCTTTGAGTTCACCTCTACCCAATACTTTAATCAAATCTTTTTTAGCAGCAAAGCCATGTTGTTGTAAGAATGCCATATCAATTACTTGTACAGAGAATTGCTCTGCCATTTCTGCAATGGTATCCAAGTTGATAGGTTTATACTCCACTTTGAAAGGATTTTTGAATCCGAACTTAGGAATACGTCTTTGAAGTGGCATTTGTCCCCCTTCAAATCCTCTTTTAGATTTGTAACCAGAACGAGATTTCGCTCCTTTGTGTCCTCTGGTAGATGTTCCACCCATACCAGAACCTGCACCTCTACCCAATCTTTTGTTGGTTTTAATAGAACCAGCAGCAGGTTTTAATTCGTGTAATTTCATTGCTTTTTTTGGTTTAACTCGCTTACGCTGAACGCTAATTACTAAAATTTAAGTTTTAAGCTTACAAGAAAGTAAACTTAAAACTTAAAATATTTTTAAAGATTCTCTACTTTTACCAAGTGAGTTACCTTATTAATCATACCTTGAATTTGAGGAGTATTTTCAAACTCACGTGATTTACCTATTCTGCCTAAACCAAGAGCCTGCATAATTTTGTGTTGTCTCTCAGGACGACCAATTAGGCTATTTGTCTGTGTTACTCTAACTTTTGCCATTGTCTTATCCATTAAATACTTTATCCATGCTTACACCTCTTTGGCGAGCTACACTATGAGGAGCTCTTAACTTTAAAAGGGCATCAATAGTAGCTTTTACTACGTTATGAGGATTTGATGAACCTTTAGATTTTGCAAGTACGTCTTTGATACCAGCACTTTCTAATACAGCACGCATCGCACCACCTGCAATTACACCAGTACCAGCAGCAGCAGGCTTCACAAATACTCTACCACCACAGAATTTTCCATGAGCTTCATGGGGAATTGTATGCTTTATGATAGGAACTTGTACCAAGTTTTTCTTTGCATCTTGAATACCTTTTGTAATAGCATCTGTAACTTCGTTTGCTTTACCTAAGCCATATCCTACTACACCATCACCGTTACCTACTACTACAATAGCAGCAAAGCTAAAACGACGACCACCTTTCACTACTTTAGCTACTCTTTCTACGGCTACTACTCTTTCTTTGAGTTCAAGTTCGCTTACTTTAACGATTCTTTTGTTCATTGTTGTCTTTTTTTAGAATTGTAAACCGCCTTCTCTTGCTCCATCAGCCAAAGCTTTTACTTTACCGTGATAGAGATAACCATTTCTGTCGAAAACTACAGCTGTTACTCCGTTAGCAGTAGCTTTTTCAGCCAATTTTTTACCTACTTCTTTAGCAGTCTCGATATTTATCTTTGTCGCATTGATGTCATGTGAAGATGCACTAGCAATAGTAACACCTTTTGTATCATCAATAATCTGAGCGTAGATACGTGTGTTAGATCTGAATATTGAAAGGCGTGGTCTGGCAACTGTACCAAAAACATTACCTCTAATTCTACGCTTAATTTTCTGTCTTCTGTTTGCTTTATTTGTAGCCATAGTTCATTATTTTTTAGAGGCAGTTTTACCAGCTTTTCTTCTAATTTCTTGACCAACAAAACGCACACCTTTACCTTTGTAAGGTTCAACAGGACGTAAAGATCTGATTTTTGCTGCGATATGACCTATCAATTGCTTATCGATACCTTCTAAATGAATTAAAGGGTTCTTACCTTTTTCAGTTACTGTTGTAACTTTAATTTCAGAAGGTAGAGCAAAGAAAATAGGGTGAGAGTAACCTAGAGATAATTCTAAGATGCTACCTGTAGCACTAGCTTTATAACCTACCCCTACAAGTTCCAAGGAGATTTTATAGCCTTCGCTTACACCAACTACCATGTTGTTGATTAAGGCTCTGTACAATCCATGTAAAGCCTTATGTCTTTTTTGTTCTGTAGGTCTTTCAACTACTACAGTACCATCTTCTACTGAAACTTTCATGTCAGGGTCGATGGTTTGGCTCAATTCACCTTTAGGTCCTTTTACACTTACAGTATTTCCTTTGAGTGTAACAGAAACTTTGTCTGGCAGAGCAATCGGTTTTTTTCCAATTCTTGACATTGTTCTTTTTTTTGACGTTATGTTAATAAACGTAGCACAATACCTCGCCACCTACGTTGAGGGTGCGTGCTTCCTTATCGGTCATTACACCTTTAGAAGTAGAAATAATAGCTACTCCTAGACCGTTCAGGACTCTTGGTATATTATCTACACCCACATACTGACGCAAACCTGGTGTACTTACACGAGAAATTTTCGTGATGGCTGGCTCTTTAGTAGTAGGGTTATACTTTAAAGCAATTTTAATAAGTCCTTGATGATTAGCAGTTTCTTCAAATTTATAGTTTTGAATGTAACCTTTATCATGCAATACTTTTGTCATTGCCTTCTTAATGTTTGAAGCAGGAATCTCAACGATTCTATGTTTTGCTTTTATTGCGTTTCTTAATCTTGTTAGATAATCTGCAATAGGGTCTGTTGTTACCATGATACACAATGAATTAAAGCCCTCAAATTGAGGACGCAAAGTTAAAAAAAACATTTTGATTTGCAAATCAAAATGTTAATTTTTTTTATATTATTTTCCAAATGTTACCAGCTAGCTTTTGTCAAACCAGGGATTTTACCTTGAGAAGCCCATTCTCTTAATAATACCCTAGAAATACCAAATCTTCTGATATAACCTTTAGGACGACCTGTGATTTTGCAACGGTTGTGCAAACGTACGGGTGATGCGTTTTTAGGTAATTTATCTAAAGCTTCATAATCTCCAGCAGCTTTAAGAGCTTCTCTTTTCTCAGCGTATCTAGCTACTAACTTAGCTCTTTTACGCTCGCGAGCTTTCATTGATTCTTTTGCCATTGTCTTAGATAGTTTTTAAGATTTTTTCTGATTTGCAAAAGGCATTCCAAATGCTTTAAGTAATTCAAAAGCTTCTTCGTCAGTTTCTGCTGTAGTTACAAAAGTAATATCCATACCAGAAATACGATTCACTTTATCTATACTGATCTCAGGGAAAATGATTTGCTCTTTTACACCCAAAGTGTAATTTCCTCTACCATCAAACCCTTTTTCGCTGATACCTTTAAAATCTCTTACACGAGGAAGAGCTACAGTCATCAAACGGTCTAGGAATTCGTACATGGTATTTCCACGTAAAGTAACTCTTGCACCAATAGGCATATTTTCACGCAATTTGAAATTGGAGATAGCCTTTTTAGAGTAAGTAGCTACTGCTTTTTGTCCTGTAATAGTTGTAAGTTCTTCTACTCCTTGCTCAACAAGTTTTTTGTCAGCAACCGCAGCACCAATACCTTTATTTACTACAATTTTAGTAAGTTTAGGTACTTGCATCACAGATTTGTATTGAAATTTATCTTTCAATGTAGATGCAATTTCTTTTACGAACTTCTCTTTAAGTCTGGGAGTTGTTGCCATTATTGTATAAACTCTTTAGTCTTTTTAGAAAATCTTTGAAGTTTACCCTTTTCATTCAATTTTCTACCAGTACGGGTAGGTTCTCCTGTTTTAGGGTCAATCAACATCAAATTACTGATGTGAATACCAGCCTCTTTTTCAACTATACCACCTTGAGGTTGGTTAGCTGAAGGCTTCACGTGTTTTTTAACTATATTCAAACCTTCAACAATTGCACGGCTTTTTTCAGTAAGGATTTCTTTAACCTTTCCTTTTTTACCTTTAGAAACACCTGCAATTACCAAAACCATATCACCAGTTTTGATATGAAGCTTCTGCTGCTTGTTATGCTTTCTTTCCATATCTTTAAATAACTTCTGGGGCTAATGATACAATTTTCATAAATTGCTTTTCACGCAATTCACGAGCAACTGGTCCGAAGATACGAGTACCTTTAGGTTCGTCGTTATTGTTAAGCAAAACTGCTGCATTATCTTCGAAACGGATATAAGAACCGTCTTTTCTACGAACTTCTTTTTTAGTTCTTACGATAACAGCTCTGGATACAGTACCTTTTTTTGCATTACCAGAAGGAAGAGCTGACTTGATGCTCACGATAATTTTATCGCCAACTGAAGCAAATTTTTTGCCTGTACCACCCAAAATACGGATACAAAGAACCTCTTTGGCACCGCTATTATCTGCTACATTGAGTCTTGATTCTTGACGTATCATACTTATTTAGCCTTTTCAATAATTGAAACTAATCTCCAACGTTTTAATTTGCTAAGTGGTCTGCATTCCATAATTTTAACCACATCACCGATATTACACTCTTGCTTCTCATCGTGAGCCATAAATTTGGTAGTTTTTTTCATAAACTTACCATAAATAGGGTGTTTTACCCTACGTTCTACAGCTACTACGATAGATTTATTCATTTTATTACTTACTACTTTGCCTACTTTTTCTTTGCGGGCATTTCGTTGTAGTGCTACTTGTTCCATAATCTTTGATTATTTAGCGAGTTCTTTTTCTCTGATAACCGTTTGGATACGGGCAACCACTTTACGAGCCTCTCTGATTCTCATTGGGTTCTCTACAGGTGTAATGGCATGAGCCATTTTGAGTTTCAGGAGAGCGTCTTGCTCCTGCACCAATTTCGCTTTCAATTCATCAAGCGAAAGTTTTTTTAAATCTACTGCTTTCATTGTCTCTTAAGGATTAAGATTCAATGTAGTCTCTACGTACTACAAATTTAGTCTTTACAGGTAATTTTTGAGCTGCGAGTCTTAACGCCTCTTCTGCCACTTCTTGTTTCACACCAGCAATTTCAAAAAGAATTGTTCCTGGCTTGATACAAGCTACCCAATATTCGGGAGCACCTTTACCTTTACCCATACGAACCTCAGCAGGTTTTTTGGTTACAGGCTTATCAGGGAAAATACGAATCCATACTTGTCCCTCACGTTTCATTTCACGAGTCATGGAAATACGAGCTGCTTCAATTTGGCGAGCTGTAATCCAAGCAGCTTCTAAAGACTTGATAGCAAAAGATCCAAAAGCAATTTCTGCTCCGCGAGTAGCGAGACCTTTTACACGTCCTTTTTGCTGTTTTCTATATTTGGTTCTTTTCGGTTGTAACATTGCTTTGCTGTTTTAGACCTGATAAACACGATAAAAGATGAAGTCAAGTAGTAACGGTACTAACTTCATCCTCTTTAGTTTATTTTTCTTTTCTTCTTCTTTTCTTTCCAGAGTTTCCGCCTGCACCTTTAGGTTTACGGTTCTCTTTTGTTCCACCTGCATTGTTAGAAGAAGCTTCCATTCCTGGGTACAAATCAGGCTTTCCATAAATTTCGCCTTTGAAAATCCATACTTTCACGCCAATTTTACCATATACTGTGTCTGCTTCAGCTACAGCATAATCGATATCAGCACGAAGTGTATGCAAAGGTACTCTTCCTTCTTTATACTGTTCAGTACGAGCCATATCAGCACCACCTAAACGACCAGATACTTTAATCTTGATACCTTCAGCTCCTACACGCATAGCAGATGCAATAGCTTGCTTCATTGCTCTACGGTAAGAAATTCTAGCTCTGATTTGTTGAGCAACTGTATCAGCTACCAAACGAGCATCAATTTCTGGGCGTTTAATTTCAAAGATGTTGATTTGAACATCCTTACCAGTAATTTTCTTTAATTCTTCTTTAATTTTATCCACTTCATTACCACCTTTTCCAATTACTACACCAGGGCGAGCTGTTTGGATAGTAAGGGTAATTCTTTTAAGTGTACGTTCAATCAGGATACGAGCGATACCACCTTTTGGTACACGAGCTTCTACGTATTTTCTGATTTTATCATCTTCTACTAATTTATCAGAGAAATCTTTTCCACCAAACCAGTTAGATTCCCATCCCTTAACGATGCCTAATCTAAAACCTATCGGATTAACTTTTTGTCCCATTGTCTTTACAAGTGTTTAGAATTATGATAATGCGTTACGGTCATCTACTATTAAGGTAACGTGGTTAGAGCGTTTACGGATACGATGACCTCTACCTTGAGGAGCTGGTCTAAGTCTCTTCAACATTTTACCATGTCCTACAAAGATAGTTTTTACATATAAATCGGCATCTTCCAATCTAACACCTTCATTCTTTTGTTGCCAGTTAGCAACAGCAGAAAGTAAAAGTTTCTCTAAATCTTTGGCTGCATGATTGGGCTGGTATTTCAATACGCCCAAAGCCTTTCCTACTTCCATTCCACGGATGATATCCACCACCAATTGCATTTTGCGGGGTGAAGTAGGTACATTTCTTAGTTTAGCAACTGCTTCCATACTTTGTTTGCTTTTAGGAGGTTTTTCGGATTATCCTCTTATCCATATTGTTATTTTTTGCCTTTATCTTTTTTGGCAACGTGTCCTCTAAAGTTACGAGTAGGTGCAAATTCACCTAATTTATGTCCCACCATTTGCTCAGATACATACACAGGAATAAATTTATTTCCGTTATATACAGCGAAAGTGTGTCCTACGAAGTCAGGAGCAATTGTACAACGGCGAGACCAAGTCTTGATTACTGACTTTTTGCCAGACTCTTCCATTACTGATACTTTCTTGGTAAGTCTGAAATCTACATAAGGTCCTTTTTTTAACGAACGTCCCATAACTATTTTTTACGTTTGCTGATAATTAAACGATTAGAATACTTTTTCTTAGATCTAGTTTTCTTACCTTTAGCAAGTAAACCTTTTCTTGAACGAGGATGACCTCCAGAGGCTCTACCTTCACCACCTCCCATAGGGTGATCTACAGGGTTCATTGCAACACCTCTTGTACGTGGTCTTCTTCCTGCCCAACGGTTTCTACCAGCTTTACCCATCTGTTCGTTCATGTGGTCAGCATTAGATGCCTTTCCTACAGTAGCAATACAAGTAGCCAAAACCATTCTCATTTCGCCAGAAGGCAATTTAAGAGTTACGTATTTGCCATCTTTTGCAAGTACTTGAGCGTACGTTCCTGCACTTCTTGCCAAAGCTCCTCCTTTACCAGGACGTAGTTCGATGTTGTGTACAATTGTACCAAGAGGCATTTCTCCAAGAGGTAATGCATTTCCTAATTCAGGAGCTACATTTTTACCAGAAGAAATTTTTGTACCAACTTTCAAACCTTCAGGAGCGATGATGTAGCGTTTTTCGCCATCTTCGTATTGCACAAGAGCAATATAAGAAGTTCTGTTGGGATCGTACTCAATGCCAAGCACAGTTGCGGGCATATCGAATTTATCTCTTCTGAAATCGATGATACGATATTTTCTTTTGTGTCCTCCGCCAATATAACGCATCGTCATCTTTCCTTGATTGTTACGTCCACCAGTTTTTTTGATGGGCTCTAACAAGGATTTTTCAGGCTTGCTTTTTGTTATTTCGGAGAAAACCGGAGCTATTCTAAAGCGTTGTCCGGGTGTAATGGGTTTTAATTTTTTTACTGCCATTTTTTTCTTCTTTATCAGTGAAGCACTATATTACATTTAAAACGAGTGCTTTAATATAAAGCACTGTTTTAAATATCTATGCTTTACGCATTTCCATAAACATCAATAAAATCACCTGCTACCAATCGTACGATTGCTTTTTTGAAAGCTGGTGTACGACCAGACATAATAGCTGTTTTTGTATAACGTGTTTTTGCTTTTCCTGCATAACGTACAGTATTCACACTTTCTACATTCACGCCATAAAGTTTTTCTACAGCCTTTCTAATCTCTACTTTATTCGCTTTTTTATCTACGATAAAGGTATAAACGCCAGCGTCATGTAAACCTGCTGCTTTTTCGCTTATAACTGCTTTTTTTATAATCGTCTTCATTGGCTTATTCGTTTACAAACAATTGTTGAATTTTAGCTACAGCCCCTTCACACAAAATCAAAGCATCAGCGTTCATAATATCGTAAGTATTTACGCTATCAACTGTTGTGATTTTAGTTTTAGGAATGTTTCTGCCAGAAAGATATACGTTAGGAGTATGTTCAGGCAATACAAGTAAAGTTTTCTTATTAGAAAGGGCTAATTTAGAAAGCATATCTATGTAAGCCTTTGTTTTAGGAGAAGCAAAATTGAAGTTCTCTAAAACTTTGATAGCTGAATCTTGAGCCTTATAGGTAAGAGCAGACTTACGAGCTAATTGTTTTACTTTCTTATTTAATTTGAAATCGTAATCTCTAGGAACTGGACCAAAAACACGACCACCATGACGGTAAAGAGGGTTTTTGATACTACCTTTACGAGAACCACCCGTACCTTTTTGTCTATGCAATTTACGAGTAGAACCGTGTATTTCGTTACGTTCTTTTGCTTTATGTGTTCCTTGACGTTGAGCAGCAAGGAAATGTTTTACATCCAAATATACGGCATGCTGATTTGGCTCTATGCCAAAAATGTCATCTGACAAATTGATTTTTCTGCCAGTTTCTGCTCCTGATATGTTCAATACTGATAATTCCATGGCTCTAAATTATTTCTCGATGATTACATAAGAATTGATAGCACCGGGGATAGAACCACTGATAAGAATCAGGTTCTTTTCGGGCAATACTTTCAAAATTTTTAAGTTTTGAACTTTTACTCTTTCTCCACCTGTTCTTCCTGCCATTTTGATACCAGGGAATACACGTCCAGGTGTAGAACCAGGACCTAATGAACCAGGAGCTCTTAAACGGTTATGCTGACCGTGAGTTTGACCACCCACACCGCTAAATCCGTGTCTTTTAACAACACCTTGAAAACCTTTACCTTTTGATGTACCAATTACATCAACAAAATCGCCTTCAACGAAGATGTCTTGAGCAAGTAGGGTGTCGCCAAGTTTTACTTCTTTAGAGAAGTCTTTAAACTCTACAACTTTTCTTTTAGGAGTAGTTTCAGCTTTTTTGAAGTGTCCCAACATTGGTTTAGAGGTGTTTTTTTCTTTTGCCTCTGCAAAACCTAATTGAATCGCTTCATAACCGTCCTTTTCCTTCGTCTTCACTTGCGTTACAACGCAAGGACCAGCTTCGATAACCGTGCATGCGACAAGTTGTCCCTCGGCACTAAAAAAGCTAGTCATTCCAATTTTTTTTCCGATTATTCCAGACATTTTTTGTGATATTTTTCTTAAAGTTCAAAAAATGAGAACCTTACAGATGGTTTTCTGTAAGGGACTGCAAAGTTAGAAATAAAAAATAGAAAACAAAAAAAAACTCTATAAATTTATTTTATTTTCAGCATCTTATAATTTTTCCTAAAGGCTTTTTATCATTTTAAATGCTCTATTATAGAAAAAGTGTATTGTTTGGCTACATGGTTTTATAATTTATTTTGTATCTTGGAGGCTACAAAACTCTAACATCTAAGAAAATGGCTGAAATTCGTTGGATACAACGCCCCAAACCTGATCCTAAAATTGTACAAGAACTTTCCAAATCTGTGGGTATAGATGAAAATTTAGCTTATTTACTTGCTCAAAGAGAAATTACGAGTTTTGATGATGCAAAATTATTCTTCCGACCTAAATTAGAGCATCTTCATGACCCTTTTTTAATGAAAGATATGGACAGAGCTGTTGAAAGGCTTGACAAAGCCATCACCAATGAAGAAAAAATTATGGTTTTTGGCGATTATGATGTAGATGGAACAACCTCTGTAGCTCTGGTTTACCAATTTCTAAGTAAATTTTATAAACACCTTATATATTATATCCCTGATAGATACAAAGAAGGCTATGGAGTTTCAAAGCAAGGTATTGATTATGCCAAGGAAAATGGATTCTCTTTAATTATTGCATTGGATTGTGGTGTAAAATCCGTGGATTTAATAGCATACGCTAATACATTAGGAGTAGATTTTATTGTATGTGACCACCACTTACCGGGTAAGGAAATACCAAAAGCTGTGGCTGTTTTAGACCCTAAACGCTCTGATTGCCAATATCCTTACAAAGAACTTTCTGGTTGTGGTGTAGGCTTTAAGCTGTTGCAGGCTTATTCCATTCATAAAAACATAGACCTTAACGAATTATACCAGTTTTTAGACTTAGTGGTTGTAAGTATTGCCTGCGATATTGTACCTATTACTGGAGAAAACAGGGTTTTGGCTTTTTATGGTCTAGATAAACTCAATAAAAAACCTTTATTGGGCTTAAGAAAACTCATGCAGGCAGCAGGTTTTTCTGAAGATAAGGACATGACTATTATGAATGTGGTTTTTGGGATAGGTCCAAGAATCAATGCTGCTGGAAGAATAGAGCATGCCTCTAATGCTGTTAGGTTACTAGTAAGTGATAACGACAATGAAGCCAATAGATTTGTAGAACACATTCAGGAAAATAATAAAGACAGAAAAGACTTTGATAAAAATATTACCAAAGAAGCTTTAGACATGATTTTAGCCGATAATCTCCAAAAAGCTAAAACAACCGTATTATATAAAGAGACTTGGCATAAAGGGGTCATTGGTATTGTGGCATCTCGTTGTATAGAGCATTATCATCGTCCTACCATTATTCTTACCCACTCTAATGGTAAGGCTGCTGGCTCAGCAAGGTCTGTTCCCGATTTTGATGTACATGAAGCCATTGAGGCTTGTTCTGATTTGTTAGAACAATTTGGAGGACACAAACATGCTGCTGGTCTGACACTTAAAATAGAAAATATTCCAGCTTTTCAACAAAAATTTGAGCAAATTGTAGCTTCTACTATTACTCCTGAACAATTGATTCCTCGTTTAGATGTAGATATGGTTTTACCTTTAAGAAGTGCCAATGACAGATTTATGAGGATTTTAAACCAAATAGCTCCTTTTGGTCCAGGTAATATGCAACCTACTTTTGTTTCGGAAAATGTTGTGGCTGTTCAAGGAGAAACGAGACTTATAGGCAAAGATAATCCGCAAATACATATTAAATTTAAAGTAAAACAAGAAAATTCAGCAGATTTTGAAGCAATTGCATTCAATATGGCACATTACTATGAGCAGATTGATAGTGGTAAACCTTTTGATATTTGCTATCATTTAGAAGAAAATCATTTTAACAATAAAACAACACTACAAATTCGTATCAAGGATATAAAATTTAAACCCTAACAATATTTTTTTTTATAAATTCTTGATAATTTAAAAATTTATGTATTTTAGCTCTTTAAGCAAAAAATGCTCTAAAAACACAACTTACCAAACCTTATATTTTAGGAAATAAAATCTTATTGATAATGTTAAATCTTGTTATTTTCGGACCTCCAGGTGCTGGCAAAGGCACACAAAGCGACAAACTAATCGCAAAGTATAATCTACATCATATTTCGACAGGAGATTTATTTCGTAAACACATCAAAGAGCAAACAGATTTGGGTAAAAAGGTAAAAGAATATACAGACAATGGCATTTTAGTACCCGATGAGATTACAATTGCCATGTTGAAGGGTGTTTTGGATGAAAATAAAGGTGTAACAGGCTTTATTTTTGATGGTTTCCCTCGTACTGTAACGCAAGCCGAAATGCTGGATAAGTTTATGAAAGAGCAAGGAACAGCTATCCATGCAGTAGTAGCTTTAGATGTAAGTGAAGACGAAGTCAGGACTCGTTTGGCAAAAAGAAAAGAAATTGAAAATCGTTCTGATGATGAAGAAGAAAAAATTAACAAACGTATTTTTGAATACTACAACAAAACCATGCATGTTCTCCCCTATTATCATGGACAAGGAAAACTCCATAAAATAAATGGTATTGGTGATGTCGAAGCTATTTTTGGTAATATTTGTAGTGCTATTGATAGTGTAAAATAGTTTTATATAATCATGTATTATGAAGAAACCTCCAAGTTTTTAACATTCTTGGAGGTTTTTAGTTTTTATATAAAGAATTCAGCAAAACGAAAATTTTTGTCTTCTTAAAAGCGTTATCATTAAAAAAATTATAGAACCAAACCAAGTTTATGAAAATAGGTGTTGTATGTTATCCAACCTTTGGAGGTAGTGGTGTTGTTGCCACTGAACTCGGAAAAGCCTTGGCTCAGAAAGGGCATCAAATTCATTTTATTACCTATTCTCAGCCTGTTCGTTTAGACTTTTTTAATGAGAATATTTTTTATCACGAAGTTTATATTCCCAATTATCCTTTATTTCAACATGCACCCTACGAATTAGCTCTTACTAGTAAAATGGTAGATGTGGTTTCTAATACACATTTAGATTTATTGCATGTACATTATGCTATCCCACATGCTTCGGCTGCTATTTTAGCTCGTCAGATTCTGCAATCCAAGGGAATAGAAATTCCTGTTGTAACTACTTTGCATGGAACAGATATTACCCTTGTAGGTAAAGACCCTTCTTTTGAACCTGTTGTTACACACAGTATTAATATGTCTGATGGGGTAACAACTGTTTCAGAAAGTCTGAAAAAAGATACTCTTGAGCATTTTGAGGTTTATAAACACATTGAGGTCATTCAGAATTTTGTAGACTTAGAAAAATTTAAAAAGCAGAAAAAAGACCATTTCAAAAAAGTAATTTGTCCTAACGATGAAAAACTCCTTGTTCATACTTCTAATTTCAGAAAAGTAAAACGCATGGAGGATGTTGTAGCTGTTTTTGCAGAAGTAAAAAAATATATTCCAGCTAAATTACTTTTGGTAGGTGATGGACCTGAACGCCCAAAAATAGAACAGCTTTGTAGAGATTTAGAACTTGAGAAATGTGTTCATTTTTTAGGAAAACTAGATGCTGTTGAAGAAGTGCTATCAGTAGCTGATGTATTTATGATGCCTTCAGAAACAGAAAGTTTTGGACTGGCTGCTTTGGAAGCTATGGCTTGTGAAGTGCCTGTTATTTCCTCGAATGCTGGAGGCTTACCAGAATTAAATGTCAATGGGGTAACAGGTTTTTTAAGCCCTGTGGGAGATGTAAATGATATGATAAAAAACACGTTGGTTATTTTAGATGAAAATAATTTGCCCAGATTTAAAGCAAATGCTTTGGCTAGAGCTAAAGAGTTTGAACTTTCTAAAATTCTTCCTAAATATGAAGACTTCTATCAGAGAGTTTTACAAGAAAGTAAAGGGAAATATGTAGCCAAAGCAAGTCATCTGACTTCATAAAAACAAAAAAGCCTGCTCAAAGCAGGCTTTTCAATTAATATTGTTGCATTCTTGAGAAGAAGAAAGCTCCTTCGATAGCTGCGTTCTCATCAGAATCGGAACCATGAACTGCATTTGCTTCAATAGATTTTGCAAATAATTTACGGATTGTACCATCCTCTGCATTAGCAGGGTTCGTAGCTCCAATCAATTTACGGAAATCAGCTACTGCATTTTCTTTTTCTAAAATAAGAGCTACGATATGTCCAGAAGACATATATTCGCACAAATCATTATAGAAAGGTCTTTCTTTGTGAACTTCGTAGAACTGACCAGCTCTTCCTTTAGAAAGTTTCGTCATTCTCATTGCTACAATTCTAAATCCTGCTTCTTCAATCATTTTCAAGATAGCTCCGATGTTACCAGCCTCTACTGCATCAGGCTTAATCATTGAGAAAGTTCTATTAGTTGCCATAAATGTATTTTAAAAGGGTTTTAAATTTTGCTTGCAAAACTGCCAAATATTCTTTGGTTTTCAAAATTTTGTTGGCACGAAATTGGTTATTTTTTACCTTTGAATATTTCAAAAGTCTAACTGGTGTTCTTATCCCTCATTTAAAATCTAAGTACATTTATGCAAAAAAATGGATTCATTGCCTTGGCATTATGCTTTGTAGCTCAAATGGCTACAGCTCAAAATGAAGTTGTTCTAAAAAAATACTTCGATTTAACCAAGAATACTTATGATTCTCTTGTTATTCTACAAAAGCAGACTCGAAACTTGCAATCAGCATCCGAAAAAGAAGCCAAAGAACTTTATGAAAAAAATACAGAAGCTCTCAGGCGTACTGCTGGAGCTATGGATGCTATTAATAAAAGTACATCTGCTTTAAAGGCTTCACTTTCTGCAACAGAGTATTTTACAGCCATTTCGGCACTTAATAATCCCACCAATGAGGAATTGGGTTTTAGATTAGAAACTGAAATTTTAAAAGTAATAGACGAAAAGATTATCAAAAAAAGTCGTTTAGGAAAAAAAGCAGACCGTTTTAAAAAGATTGTTTCCAATATTATCAATAACCCCATCACAAATTTCATCACTAGTAACATTCCTGTTGTCAATTCGATTAGTTCCGTGGTTAATTTGGTTAATCAGACTGTTTTGGATGATGATAACATTGCTCCTGACGATTTGAAGTTTTTCAGTCAGGAAATCAAACGATATGTGGAACATTATGAGAATTTAGCTAAAATTTCTGTTGAATTAGAAAGCCAAAGCAAACAAATGCATACCAAAATTGATGCTTTGGAGAGCCTGCTTAACGATTTTGTTCGTAACTCCTCAACAGATTTATACCCCACAGAAGCTAAAAATCTAGAAAATTTGGCTACAAACGACCTGATTCGTAATTATTACAGTTATGCAAAAGTAGATGCAACTATCAGAGGTATAGAAAAACGTTTTACTTCTAGTGGCAAAATTGACTATATCAAGATTTTGGAAGATGGCAGGCTGAATTATTCTATTGTAGGCAGACAAAAATTGGATTTCTTGGGTGATGAACTTTCTAAAATATCCAATGAATATCTCAATTCTTTGGATAATTATCATAAAAATGTAGTAGATATTTTACAGAAAGCCAACAACTTAACACAAGATAAAAGCAAAATTGCTCAAAAAATAGAGTCTTTAAACAGACAATATAAAAACTTGAGAAATAGTTTTGAACAAAACTTAGATTTAAAAACTGCCAAAAGCCGTATAACAGAAGTACCTAAGTATTAATATTTTAGATTATTCAAATATTTTTTTTAACATAACTTATATTTTATAATAGTTTTTATTTATATTAATTCCCTAAATTATGCTTATATTATTCATTCATAAATGAACCTATTTAAGATCTATCATAAAATACTCAATTTAGGCGTCCATGAAAATAAAGACGAGTTGCACAACCAGCGTGTGCAACTCGTCAATTACATTTGTTTTTGGTTGACAGTAATTCTGTTGTTTCATTTCACAATTGTAACAATAGCAGGTGATTTTAAAGTATCTTTTATTCATCTTTCAGCTATTTTTTTTATTTTAATTCCTGCTCTTTTATTTAATTTTTTTGGAAAAACCAGCCTTGCCCGATGGTTTTTCTTTTTATTTGGCTTGGCTACAGCTGTTTTTTTATCTTACTTCAATATCAATAGACGTTTTTTTGTTGATACTCAAGTAGTTATTTTTGCTTCTGCTTCTATTGGTTTATTCCTTTTTAGTGGTTATGAGTTGTTGATAGCTTTTTCAGCTGCACTGACAGGTTATTTTTTCATTTGGTATTTAGAATACAAAGCTTTGTTAGAAGGCTTAAATGTACCTTTCAGACAATTTACAAACCCACTTACTACTTTTATCCTTATTTTCATCGTTTTTGTCTTTTATAAGAAAGTTCGTAATCGTTTTGAAAATAAAGTTATATCTCAAAAACAAGATTTAGAAACAATCAATGAAGAGCTAAGGTCTCAGGCAGAAGAGATTTATATTATTAATGAGGCTTTAGAAGAGCAAAAAAAGCAACTTGAAGAAGCCAATGCAACCAAAGACCGGCTATTTTCAATCATTGCTCACGATTTAAAAGTGCCCTTTAGAACATTAAAAAGTATGTTTGATTTGATGGAAATTAGTGATTTGACTAATGAAGACAAAGATTTTTTCATCAAAAAAATTAAACAATACAATCAAGATACAGCCCATCTGTTAGATAATTTATTACTTTGGTCAAGAAACCAGATGTCTTCTGAAAGTATAAAGCCTCAAGAATTTGTACTGACAAGTGAAGTTAAAAATTGTCTGGTCTTATTCCAAGAAGTAGCCAGCAATAAGAAAATCAATATTCAGATAGAATACTCTGACAGCTTTGTTGTTTGGGCTGATATTCACATGACTCAGTTTATCATTAGAAATTTAATCTCTAATGCTATCAAGTTTTCTAACTCAGAAAGTTCTATTATTATAAAAACCTATCTTTCAGAAAATTATGGAATATTAGAAGTACAAGATTTTGGAATTGGTATGACTCAGGGAAAAGTTGCCAATATTTTTAAATTATCTCACGAAAGAAGTTTAGGAACAGAAAAAGAAGTCGGAACTGGTTTAGGTTTACCTTTATGTAAGATTTATATTGAAAAAAATAAGGGTGAAATTTCCGTAGAAAGCCAAGAAGGCATAGGCTCAAAATTTTTAGTTAAATTTCAGCTAAGCAATTCTATAGTTCAAAAATCTTAAACTTTATAAAAAAATATTATTTTTACGCCTAAAATCAGATGCTTATGGATATTCCAAATAACAAAACGACCGAACTGCCTGAAGATGTCAAGAACAATATGTATGTATTAGACCATTTGTTTGATATGCAATATGGCAAGGCTTTGTCTAGGGATGTCATAAGTCTTATAGATAAGGTCTATTTTCGTTCGGAAATGATAGGTTTTGAAGGACAAGAGTACCCTAAACGTAATAATCCAGACAGACCACTCATTTTTGCAAGTAATCATTCTGGTATGGCTTTTCCTTGGGATGCTATGATTTTTGTAAACAGAATTCATGAACTCACACATTATAGTTCAGATGCTATCAGGGCTTTAACAGCTCCTATGTTATCAGCTTCTGTTCTGATGAATCCTTATCAGATTAAATATTTTTGGAAGAAAGTTGGTGGAGCTGTTGATGCAACAACACTCAACTTTGAAACAATTATGAACCAGAATGACTTTAATGTGATGATTTATCCAGAAGGCGTTCCAGGTATAGGAAAAGGTTTTAACAGAAAATACCAACTTCAGAGGCTTTCAACCTCCATGATACGCATGAGTATCAAATATAAAACAGATATTATTCCTTTTGCAGTAGTAAACGGAGAGTATATTAACCCTTACACTTATAGCTCTAGCTTTATGAATAAGCTAGTCAATATGTTAGGTATTCCATTTTTACCTTTAGGACTGATTACACCTTTTATCATTTTATTCCCTTGGATTTTTTATATGGGCTTTCCTGCTAAACTCACGTTTGTATTGGGTAAGCGTATCAAGCCTTACGAAATGACTGACAAAGCCTTTGAAGACATGCATTATGATGATTTTAAGGTAATTGGGGAGAAAATTCATGAGCAAATGCAGGCAGAGCTGACAACTGCTGAACAAAAATATGGAAAACAGCCTTATAAGTGGAAAGAGCATTTGAAGTTGTTATTCAAAAATTTCAAGCATTTTCCTTATACTGTTCCTATTGGCTGGCCTTTATTATTTGCAGAATTTGAACGTGTTCGTCTCAAGAAAAAAGATTTTACAAGCCCATTAAAATTAGGCTGGGGTTCTGCATTTCGTATTATACTACAAAATCCTATGGCTCTGGCTTATTATATTCCTCTTTTAGGATGGTTGCCCTTAGGTATCAAAGGATTTAGAAAAGTAAAAGACCCTAAACCCAATAAATCATAACTTATAACTTATAATTTCTAGATTTTACAATGTTTTTAATTCAATCAGCCACCATACTCGACTCTCAAAGTCCTTATCATAAACAAAAGAAAGATATTTTAATTAGCAACGGGAAAATTGAGAAAATTGCAGACCATATAGAGCCTCAAAACTCTTATCAAATTATTAAATCAGATAGTCTGCATGTTTCTCAAGGCTTTGTAGATATGCGTTGTCATGTTCCTGATTTAGGGTATGAATATAAAGAAACGCTTTCCTCTGCTCGAAATGCAGCCATGAAAGGTGGTTTCACAGAAATTTGTATTTTACCCAATATGCAACCTGCATTGGACACCAAAGATAGTCTGGCTTATATTTTAAGAGATAATTTTTCTCATTTGGTTCAGATACATCCTATTGCAGCTCTTACTTTAAAAACAAAAGGAGAAGACCTCTCTGAAATGATTGATTTGCACCAAGCTGGTGCAATTGCTTTTTCTGATGGCTTACATCCAAGTCAAAATGCAGATATAGTTCTCAAAAGTTTACAATATTTACAACCTCTTAACGCATTACTTATCCAACGCCCAGAAGATACTTTGCTTACTCGTTATGGGCAAATGCATGAGGGTATTACATCTACCAAACTAGGCTTAAAAGGCATGCCTGCCATTGCAGAAGTATTGATGATACAAAGAGATTTGGAAATACTCCGCTATACGAAAGGAAAAATTCATTTTTCTTGCCTTTCTGCTGCCAAATCAGTTGAACTGATTCGGCAGGCAAAAAAAGACGGTTTAAGTGTTAGTTGTGATGTCTCAGCTCATCAGCTTTTTTTCACAGATGATATTCTGGAAGGATTTGATACAAACTATAAGGTAAATCCTCCATTCAGACTGGAAAGTGATCAAGAAGCCCTTTGGGAAGGTTTAAAAGATGGTACTATCGATTGTATTGTTTCAGATCACCAGCCTCAGGATATTGAAAGTAAAGATTTAGAATTTGATTTGGCAGCATTTGGTGTTATTGCTCTAGAGACTGCCTTTTCAGCAATTATCACCCAAAACAAAACTTTATCTTTAGAACACCTCATTGAAAAACTCACCTATAAACCCAGAGAAATACTTGGTATCCCTTTTTCACCTATTCAGGAAGGGAACAATGCCAATATAAGTGTATGGGATAATCAAAAAGAATGGACTTATACAGAAAAAGAAATCCTTTCTAAGTCTAAGAATTCCCCTTTTGTTGGAGTAACCTTACAAGGAAAAGTTTTGGCAGTTTTCAATAAAGAAAAAGCACAAACTTATGGAACAGAAAAAAGTTAAAAAAGCTGTTTCTGTAAAAGGAGCTATTACCAAAATGGCTGCGTTCTGTGCTTATCAAGAACGTAGCCAACAAGAAGTCAGAGAGAAACTCTATAGTGAGTATATGCTCGATTCGGAAGAAATTGAGTTTGTGATAGCCGAACTCATAGGACAGAATTTTATTAATGAGGAACGTTTTGCCAAAGTTTTTGTAGGGAGTAAATTCAGAGTAAAAAAATGGGGAAAACTCAAGATTAAACAAGCCCTTCGTAAATATCAACTTTCAACTTACTGTATTAATCAGGGTTTGGCTGAAATTACAGATGAAGAATATGAAAAAACCATTCTGGAAGTCTTAAAGAAAAAAAACAAACAGGTTGCTGAGCCTAATTTCCTGAAACGGAAACAAAAGCTGCTTCAATATGCTACCAGTAAAGGTTATGAAATGGATATTGTATTGGATTTGTTGGATTCTATATTAGAATAAAAGCGACTACTTAGTCGCTTTCTTTATTTCTCTATTGCTTTAATTTGTTGATTCACTTTTTCTTTCAGAGATTCTTTAAAAACAACCAGTTTTTCGTAAATCTCTGGATTAGAGGTTGCTAATATCTGTGTAGCTAAAATCCCTGCATTTCTTGAACCATTGAGAGCTACTGTAGCCACTGGAACACCTGAAGGCATTTGAAGAATAGAAAGAATGGAATCCCAGCCATCAATAGAATTTGAGGATTTGACAGGAACACCTATTACCGGAAGTGGTGTAAGGGATGCAACCATCCCTGGTAAATGAGCTGCCCCTCCTGCTCCTGCAATGATTACACGCAAACCTCTTTCATAAGCTGTTTTGGCATAATCGAACATTCGTTCTGGAGTACGATGTGCTGAAACAATTGTTAATTCGTAAGCTACTCCCATTTCTGCCAAAAAGTCAGCAGCTTCTTGCATCACTGCCAAATCTGATTGGCTTCCCATTATAATTCCTACTTGAGCTACCATATATTTGTAAGCTGAATACTTCTTTTATTCGAATCAAACTGAAAAGACTTATTTTTATTATCTTTTTGAAGATTTACAATATTACTTTGGTCATCAAATAAATCCAACATAATTGTATTAGATAGAGTATAATTTTTAAGATTATCATTAAAAGGAATCTCAAAGTATACAGCTACCATGTCTACATTTACCTCTTTTCCAATGTATTGTACAGATAATTTTTTACTTTTTTTAGTAAGAACAAAATGCTCATTGAGATATGCTGCTAAAACTGCGTCGGGGTTTCGGTTCTTACCCAAACCACCTACGCTATAACTACGACCCGAATATTTGGTCAGAGCTGCTTCAGTATCATCTGCAAATAGTTTCAAGACAACTTGAAATGATTTTGACTTATTGTTATAATTCATTTCAGCAAGACTTGAATGAAAATTATGTTGGGGTTTAGCTCCCAACATATTAATCATTAAGGCAATATAATGTATCTGAAATAAAACACTCATATTTTTACTTCAAGAAAATATCAGAGATGATGGCAAATGCCATAAGTCCTAACAAGATGATCATACCTATTTGTTGGGCAACTTCCAAAACTTTCTCAGGTGCAGGTTTTCTACGAATCATTTCATAAAGTAAAAACACCACATGACCACCGTCAAGAGCTGGAATAGGCAAAAAGTTCATGAATGCTAACACCATAGAAAGCATTCCTGTGAGTCTCCAGAAGTTTTCCCAATTCCACAATGCTCCATAAGCTTCTGCTATTGATCCAAAACTACCTAACGATTTACCAGCATCAATATCTCCACTAAATATTTTTCCAAAGGCTTTCAATTGTAAGAAAATCACCTCAAAAGCTCTATAAGAACCCAAAGGAATAGACTCTACTAAACTATATTCTACTGTTTTTTTAGATTTTTCAAGTTCTGGATGACTTGTTTTGATACCTATTTTTCCCTCATCTGTTACATCACATTTTACTTTTTTAACTTCTTGATTTCTAACAAGTTCAATTTCAACAGCTTTCAACTTGTTATTTTTTAATTCTTGAGCAAACTCATCAAAAAAAGTAATTTTTTTACCATTTACAGCAATTATGGAATCCCCTTTTTGTATCCCAGCCTTAGAAGCATTTTGTTTCTCTACTACTTCTGCTACCTTAAAAGTTGTTCTGGGTTGAGTAGAAACAAATAGATCTTTTTTACCTTTTTTAGCCTCAGCCAAATGATTTCCCAAATCGTTTGGAAGGTTTATTTTCATTGTTTTCCCTTCTCTTTCTATGGTATAATAAGGATTTTTTCCATAGATAACATCCGCTCCAAATAGATCAGCATATTTTTCAGGGCGTACTCCATTAATATCGATAATTTTATCTCCTGTTTGTAATCCTATTTTTTTACCTACTTCATTGGCTACTATACCATTTTTAGCAGCACTCATAGGCAAATATTTATCCCCATAGTAGTATGTAACTCCTATAAAAATCAGCATTCCAAGTATTAAATTCACAATAATACCACCGAGCATCACTATCAGTCTTTGCCAAGCAGGTTTAGAACGAAACTCCCAAGATTCAGCAGGTTTAGCAAGAGCCTCTTTATCCATAGACTCATCCATCATTCCTGCAATTTTAACATAACCACCCAGTGGAAACCAGCCTAAACCAAACTCTGTATCGCCTATTTTTTTCTTCCAAAGAGCAAAATTCCAGACATTTGCCATAGGAAAAAGGAAATCGAAGAATATATAAAATTTTTCTACTCTAATTTTAAACATACGGGCAGCGATATAATGCCCCCATTCGTGCAAACCCACTAATATAGAAAGCCCCAACAAGAGTTGCCCGACCATTACAAGTATATCCATAAATATGATATTGATAATTAAATTTTATGATTCAATAAAAACTACGTTATTTCTGATTATAACAACAATTGAGCCAGCACATAATCGGCAAATAAAATGGCTATAGCACTTGCTGTTACTGCTTTGGTACTTGACTGCCCTACTTCTAAGGCTCCTCCTCTTGTATAATAGCCTTTAAATGCTGATATAGTGGCTATTAAAAAGGCAAATACAACTGATTTGATGAGTGCAAAAGTAACATTATAAGGAATAAAACCTTGTCTCACACCAGAAATAAACTGCTCTTCTGTCACAACTCCTGTGAAAACCCCTGCAATATAACCTCCTAAGATAGACAAAAAGCCTGCAACAATGACAAGCATTGGAAATACAATAATTGAGGCTACTATTTTAGGCAAGACTAAATAAGAAACGGAGTTAATCCCCATTACTTCTAAAGCATCAATTTGCTCTGTGATTCGCATGGTACCTAAATTTCCTGCAATATTAGATCCTACTTTACCCGCTAATACAATACTTGTAATGGTAGGTGCTAACTCCAAAAGTGTTGTATCTCTCACAAGAAGACCTATAACTGTCAAAGGAATTAGAGGACTCACTAAATTATAAGCTGTCTGGATGGCTGTTACAGCCCCAATAAAGGTAGAAACAATAGTTACCAAAAAAATAGAGTCTATACCAATATAGACACATTCATCTATTACTAAATTTACATACACTCTAAATTTTTCTCGATGAACAAAGAGTTGTTTCAAGAAAATTAGATACCTGCCAAGTTGCTCCATTCAAAATAGTTTTTATACAATAATTTACAGAACACAAATTTAAAAAAATAATTGATAGACAAACTAATTCATACAAAAAAGGCTACAATCTAATTGTAGCCTTTTTATAATATTTTGTAAAACTATACTCTTTCTTTGATACGAGCAGCTTTACCCATTTTACCACGTAAGTAATAGATTCTTGAACGACGTACTTTACCTTTTCTTACCAACTCAATTTTATCAACCATTGGAGAAAGTATAGGAAATATACGTTCAACACCCACACCATTTGAAACTTTACGAACTGTAAATGTCTCATTTACAGTGTTTGTATTTTTTCTTTGGATAACAACTCCTTGGAATTGTTGGATACGCTCTTTGTTACCTTCTTTAATTTTTACATGAACATTTACTGTATCGCCTGCTCTGAATTCAGGTATATCTGTACGCTTAGGAGCTAATTCTGCATCTACAGCTTGCATCAACACATTTTTCATAAATTTATAATATTTTTATGATGGATTTTCTCAAATGAGGTGCAAATATAATATTGATTTTCAAACTTTACAAGTTTTTTATTGAACTTTTTTATAAAAACAAAAATAAAATTTAACTTAAAAAGTTATTAACTTGCAACACCAAAAAATTGTTAACCATGAAACGATTATTTTCTTTATTAATTATTTTGTTCATAGCCAACTCTTGTGCATTTAGGTCTGGTATGATGCTTAACAAATACCCCGTTGAAGTGTTTTGGGACAAAAATGAGCCTAATAAATCTTATGAAGTTTTAGGAAATGTTAAACTTGATAATGAGAAATATTATTCTAGAAAATCTAAAGATGCCAGAAAAGAACTCCTTACTCATTATGGAGATTTGCCTAAAGGTTATAAATATGATGAAAAAGAAATTCTTATTTATCAATTGACTAAAAAAGCAAAAGAAATGGGTGCTGATGCTATCATGACTATCAACTATCAATTGGTTATCAGTCAAGATAAGTATGGATATAATTTAAGTTGTATTGCTCTTAAATATAAATAATACAAATTTCTACCTTTATGAAAATAGCTATTGGCTCAGACCATGCAGGTTTTGAATACAAAGAACTGATTAAGAAGTTTTTATTTTCGAAAAATATAGAATTTACAGATTTTGGGACACATTCATCCGATTCTGTAGATTATCCAGATTTTGCTCACCCTGTTGCAAATTCTGTTGAAAGTCAAGACAGTAACTTTGGGATTTTGGTTTGTGGAAGTGGTAATGGTGTAGCTATTACAGCAAACAAACACAAAGATATTAGGGCTGCTTTATGTTGGACAACTGAGCTTGCTGAGCTAGCTCGTCAACACAATGATGCCAATGTTTTGTGTTTACCTGCTCGTTTTGTAAGTATTGAAACTGCTCAGGATATGGTAAATGCTTTTTTAAATACAGCTTTTGAAGGAGGAAGACATAGCAATCGTGTTTCTAAAATAACAGCTGGTTGTTAATCTATTTTCAAAGGAAAATGAACTGTATTAGCTGTTACAATTATATCATATATTTTATATCGGAGCTTTTTAGGCAGAATTCGTAAAAAATTAAATTTATCTATGACATTTACCCAGAAAGCTCCTGAAAAAAACCAATAAATCATTTTTTTAATTCCTTTTGCTTCTTTATAATCGTATTGTATTTTCTGATAGCGATTTGGATAAAATTCTTTTAATTTTTGATGAGAAACTTTGTATTGTTGTTGCCTTGTAATATATGATTTACAGGTAATAAAATCATCATGCCAGCCAATAATAGAATCATCAAAATATATATCTATATCATTTTCTGTTGCTCTTTTACCTAAGTCATAATCTTCTGCATCTTTCAATTTTTCGTCAAATTCTCCTAATTGATAGAACAAATCTTTTTTCATTGAACAGTTTGCAGCAGTTAAGAAAAATTTATCTTTAGCTAAAGGCTTTCTGTTTTCGACTTCCATTCCCCATTTTCTACTTAAATAACCTTTATATTTTTGGAAATCTGTTGTCATCACAGCAAAATCCTCTATGGCACAACCCATTAATATACTACTTTTTAGTATTTTCTGATAAAATTCCAGATGTTTTTCTATACCATTAGGCTCTATGCGTATGTCATCATCCAAAAAAAGTAATAAATCTGCCTCTGCCTCTTTTACACCTCTATTCCTAGAACCAGAACGTCCCTTGTTTTCTTGAACAATAACTTTTAAGTGGAAATTGAATGTTTGTTTTTTCAGGATAGCCTCTGTATTGTCTTTAGAGCCATCTATTACCACAATTACTTCAAAATTTTGAAAGCTCTGCTTTTCTAACGATTTGAGAGCATTGGCTACTTTATTTTGTCCGTTATAAGTTGGTATAATTATGCTAATTGCAGGTTTCAAGGTTTTTATTGATATAAATTTTTATCCAAGAAAATTACTTTTTTAATTCCCTTAATTTCTTCGGGATTTGCAAATGCTGGTCTGCGTTCTATGGCTGTAAATGTAAATACAGGTACAGACTGTACTATTTTTCCATTATAGAAATAGTTATGAAGAAAAAAGCCTTGTCTTACTCCCAAACGATGTATTTGGTCAAATAAGAAATTTCCTAAACCATGAAAGATGGGCTTTCCTTTGTAGAACTCTACTTGTTGAACCTGATGAGCTTGAGAACCATACACAAAATCAGCTCCACAATCTATAAGATATTTTGTAATTCGTGTTTGTGATTTTGTTGGACTGTATGAATCTACTTCATCAAATTGTACAGAAGCGATTACATAACTAATTTCTTTATTATTTTTTAACTCTTTAATGGTTTTAGCAACTTTTATACTATCATAAGGAGCCGCTCCAACACTATTGCCTCCTTTACCAGCACATTCACGAACAGGACAACTTTCATTAAATCCAATAAAAGCTACTTTTTTTCCATCTTTCAAATTGATTATCAATGGCTTATTAGCATCCTCAGGGGTAAGTCCTCCTCCAAATACTTGCATTTTATTGTTTTTATACCATTGCATGGTTTGTATGTAGGGGTCTTTCCCGTGGTCTAAATTGTGATTGCCTGTGAGTTCTACAATATCCACTCCCAGTTTGTTTAATACTTCAAGATGTTCTGTTTTCATACAAAAACGCATTCCTGAGACATATTCACAGTTGTCTTTGGCACTTACTTCGTTACTCACATGCAAGTAATCTGAATTTTTTACTTCATTTAGAATATTTGCAATCAGCCAGTCCATACCATTGGCAGATGTCGCTCGTCCCATATGACGAGTAATGGCTGTTGTGCCTGTAAGAGTAAATTTAGTAATTTTACTTTGAAAGTCAAATTTCTTTTTTTCTTCTCCTAAAGCATATAAGTTATATTTTTCCGGATTTTGGAAAAAACTAATAGAATCCACAGACAATGCTTTGAATTGAGGATTTGTGTTTTCTAAATCTAATAATAAAATATTCTCTTTTGCTATTGGTGCAAAATCTCGAACATCTTTGAGTATTTTGGTATTTTTACAACTAAAAACTTGGCTTACTCTTTTTTGAGATTTCTCAAGAACATAGACCTCTCCTTTACAATATAGCTCTTTAAGTTCTTTGAGTGAGATATTTGTACGATCCACTCCAAAACCAGTAACAGCCAAAATGGCTGTTGTTTCTTCTTGAGTTTTTTTTGTAGAACTATCTTTTTGATTTTCTCCTTGAGACTGCCCACATGATTGTAGAAGTATGATTAAGGCGATGCTATGAAAAATATTAAACATTTTTATCTTATTTACTTTCTGGCTTTGCAAATTTAACCTTTGCAATATAAAAAATATCGTCTTCTGAACTAAAAAATTTATGAGCTTTTGGGTTGTAAATACCTGTAACTAGTATATAATCATCATACCAACCTAATATTTTGCTATTATTAGCCCTAATTTTGTCATCTTTTCGAGGAACAATATTATAGCTTTTTTGATAAGGAATCGTTTCATTTTCATAAATTACTTCATTTTGTTTGAAGACTTTAATGTTAATTCCTTTTTCATGGCATTGTAATAATATTGATTTTTCTTTATGAGGGATAAATGTTACATTTTCATCCAAATAGCTTTTTGTGATATCCTTGATGCGAATCGCATTATCCCATAATAAATCTCCTTTTAAGTCAAATGCTAATACAATAGCATGGACAAATTGATATGAAGGCATTGTAGAACCTCTCCACCCTCTGTTGGTTGGTGGCAAGTTCATAAACATAGGATTTGTACTCATTACAGGGTTAGGGAAGTTCGTATTATGTTGATATGCAGCATTGAATGATTCTGCAACCACAATAATTTGATTGTTATAAAAGATTGGTTTATGTAACCTAAATCTTAGTCTGTATGTGTAAGACTTACCCTCTTCTTTTTTTTCAAAAACTTTTTCTCTTTCTTTTTCCTGTCTTACTTTTTTAGGAAAGTAGACAAAGAAGTTTTTTACATTATCAAAAGATTCTTGTTTCATATATGGGTTTGGATTTTCAGGGTCATATTTTATCCAAATCCAGCCCTGTGAATACAAATGGCTTTGCCCATCTCCATACAAACCCATTAAATAGTGTTGATTATTAATTGTAATGGGTTCTAAATCTGTAGGGTATTTTTCCTTATCAAAGGAAAACTTATTTTCTGAAACCTGTTTACCATTACTTAAAACCCTTCTGATAAAAAAATTTTTATCTCCTCGCTTAGATTCTTGTATTAAAATGTTGGCTATACTTTCTTGATTATTGATTTCTATATTTTTAATATCATATTTTTCATCAAAAAAAGAAGGTATAACTTTTACAGTATTATCAAAAAAGCTGTAGTCTATAACTACATCTTTTCCCTTATTTTGACCTATTAGAAACGCATTATTTCCAAAAACAACAAAACTGCTGGGCTGAAAATTGAAGGGTAAGATACCTGTTTTGTATTCTATATCACCACTTTGTGTATAGACTAATATTACAAACTCTTTGTGATTATCTGTGTAAAAAAGTAAGTATAAGTTAGTACTGTCAGTGTAGTTGCCCTCATAAAGCCATCTTCGATCCAAATTAAATTCTTTTTCTGATGTTTGTTTTAGGGTAGAATCTAAAATCTTAAAATAGTATTTCCGTTTTTTGGTATTTTCTGCCCAAGCTTCTTTTTCACCAAACAAAATAACCTTTTTTTCTTTGATGAGTGGAAGCATTTCAAAAGTGTAGTCTAACTTTTTAGGTATTTTTTGCTCAAATCTTGTATCTTCATGTAATTGAGCTAGGGATAAAAATGGATATAAGAATAATAAAAGTAGGAAATATCTCATAATTACAGACTTTTTTGGAAGCTAATATAATAAATTTTATTCAAACTTTGTAAATAAAGTCATTTTCCTATAATTTTGTTACATTATATTTTTTGATAAATGGGTTTAAATCACAAATCTCGTAAAGCTGATACTTATACAATGAAAGAGGCTATTGATGCACTTTTAGATTCTTATAAATTACGGACAAAACTTGATTCTACACAAATCGTGCAGTCTTGGTCTGAGATTATGGGACTCCCAATTGCTGAAAAAACTGCTACTATTTTCATTAAAGATAAAGTTTTGTGTGTAAAAATCATTTCTGCTCCCTTACGCAACGAACTTCAGATGAGCAAAGAGAAAATCATTTACCTTCTCAATCAAAAATTCCAATATGATGTTATTAATGATATAACCTTTCTATAAAACTTACATGCACAAACAAATGGCAAGGTATTTGATTTTACCATATTAGTAAGTTTTAGTAAAAGTTTAAAGATACATTAAAAGCAAATCTTTTTGGGGTTTGCTTTTTTATTTTATTTTGAAAATTCATAAAACCCTCTTATTTTTATTCAAAAAATACGCTGATAGGTATGTTACAGCAAGAAATAGAGATTAGTGAGCTTCGTTTGATTACTGACCTCATCAAACAAAAATACGATTACGATTTCGGCAATTATGCCATGTCATCTTTCAAGAGGCGTGTAGCTCGTGTATTGGAACTTTATAAAATGGAGGGAGTGCCTACATTGTTAAGAAGATTAGACATAGACGCTAAGTTTTTTAAAGAGTTTTTAGCAGAAATTACAGTAAATGTAACTGAAATGTTTAGAGACCCTACTTTTTGGGTTGAACTCAAAACTCATATTATTCCACACATTAGACAGAATAATGAGAATTTTTCTATTTGGCATGCTGGCTGTTCATCAGGTGAAGAAGTTTACTCAATGGCTATTGTGTTGGAAGAGATGGGCATCTTGGACAATGTAAAAATTGTAGCTACTGATATAGACCATGTCATCTTAGATAAAGCAAGAGAAGCTCGATACCATATCAAAAATATGGAAGTAAATAAGAAGAATTATACAACATTTGGGGGGCTTTACAATTTAGAAAATTATTATAAAGAAGAAAGTGGAAAAGCAGTAATGGATCAAAACTTAGTAAGAAATGTAGAGTTTAGAGAACAAAATTTGGTTACAGGTTCTGCTTTTAGCAAATTCGACTTGATACTTTGCCGAAATGTTATGATATATTTTAACCAAACTCTTCAAAATCAGGTATTAAGGTTATTTCATGAAAGTTTACATAAATATGCTTATTTGGCTATTGGCTCTAAAGAATCATTAATATGGTGTGAGTTAGCAAATAAATTTATTGTTGTAAACAATGAAGAAAAAATTTATAAGAAAATTAGAGACTAATTTGGTGAGTATTTAAAGCAATGAATATCAGTCTTACAAAAAGCAAGTATAATCTTAACAACCAATACAAAGCTATTGTAATAGGTGGCTCGGCAGGAAGTTTTCAGGTAATTAGTAAAATTTTACAAAATTTACCTGAAGATTTTCAAGTACCTATTATCATGTGCTTACACAGACTAAAAGATGTTAGGAATGGCTTTGTAGAAGCACTCAACATAAAAAGTGCTAAGTTGATAGAAGAACCCGAAGATAAAGAGCAAATCAGAAAAGGAAAAATATACTTGGCTCCTGCAAACTATCATTTAGGTGTAGAGCTAGGAAATACGTTTACAATTTCTACTGAAGGCATGTTTAATAATTCTAGACCTGCCATTGATATTACTTTTATGACAGCTGCTTATGTGTTTCGTAATAAACTCATTGGCATTTTACTTTCTGGAGCAAATAAAGATGGAGCTTTGGGTATGAAAAGAATAGCTGAAAAAGGTGGATTAACCATTATTCAGGAGCCTTCAGAATGCCTTATTGACACCATGCCCACTTCTGCACTTAAGGAAACAGCTATCGATTATACCCTTACTACTGATGAAATTTTAGATTTTCTCAATCAGTTGCACTATCACTATGTATAAGTGCCATCATTATTTAAATGAAATCCCATGCGAATAGATATTATTAGTGTTGTTCCTCATTTGCTTGAAAGTCCGTTTTCTCATAGTATTCTTAAAAGAGCTATTGAAAAGGGGCTGGTAGAGGTAGTTGTACACAATTTGAGAGAATATGGCTTAGGAAAACACAGAATTACAGATGATTATCAGTTTGGAGGTGGTGCTGGAATGGTGATGATGATTGAACCCATTGATAGATGTATCAGCAAACTGAAATCAGAAAGAAACTATGACGAAATCATTTATATGACTCCTGACGGAGAGCGTTTCAATCAGAAAATGGCTAATCAACTTTCTCTTAAAGGTAATTTAATTATGCTTTGTGGACATTACAAAGGTGTTGATGAACGTGTAAGAGAGCATTTTATTACCAAAGAAATCAGTATTGGAGATTATGTACTTTCAGGTGGTGAACTTGCTGCTGCTGTAGTTTCGGATGCAATTATCAGATTGCTCCCTGGAGTGCTTTCTGATGAGACTTCAGCACTTACAGATTCTTTTCAGGATAATTTTTTAGCTCCACCCGTTTATACACGTCCAGAAGATTATAATGGATGGCAAGTTCCTGAAATTTTACTTTCTGGAGACCATAAGAAAATTGATAACTGGCGTTTTGAACAATCCTTAGAACGAACAAAAATACGAAGACCAGATTTATTAAACCACGAATAAGAGATATTACTTTTTCATCAAATAAAAATACAAATGGGTATCCGTTCTTTTTTAGCCAAACCTTTGGCGTCTTATACTGTTGCTCGACAAGAGAAATGGGCTCGTCAGCCTGTTGTTGCACAAGAAAAAGTTTTTCAAAATATCATTAAAAAAGCTCAACATACACTTTTTGGGAAAGATCACGATTTTCAAAATATACAAAATCATCAGGATTTTATACAAAGAGTTCCTGTCAGGGATTATGAGGCTTTACGCCCCTATATTGAGAAAGTAACTGAAGGTCAGGAAGATATTTTGTGGCAAGGAAAACCTCTTTATTTTGCCAAAACAAGTGGAACGACCTCAGGAGTGAAATATATTCCTATTTCTAAAGACTCTATCCACAACCATATCAATGGAGCTAAAAATGCTCTGCTCAATTATGTATATGAAACTGGGAAAAGTGAATTTTTAGATAAAAAGCTGATTTTTTTATCTGGCAGTCCCGTTCTTGATAAAAAAGGTGGAGTATTAACAGGCAGACTATCAGGTATTTCTAATCATCACGTACCAGGTTATCTTAGAACCAATCAGTTGCCTTCTTGGGAAACCAATTGTATTGAAGACTGGGAAGAAAAATTAGATAAGATTATTGGAGAGACTCTGCATCAGGATATGGGGCTTATTTCGGGTATTCCTCCTTGGGTACAGATGTATTTTGACAGAATTATTGAAAAAACAGGAAAGAAGATTAAAGATGTATTTCCTAATTTTTCTCTTTTGATAAACGGAGGTGTTAATTTTGAGCCTTATAAAGTAAAAATGTTTGAAAGCATTGGTAAAAAAATAGATTCCTTAGAAATGTTTCCTGCTTCAGAGGGATTTTTTGCGTACCAAGATAAATTTGGTGAAGGAGCAGAAGGTTTACTTTTACTTTTAGATACTGGTATTTTTTATGAATTTATTCCTGCTGAGGAATATTTTAATGAAAAACCCACACGTCTGACAATAGGCGAAGTAGAATTGAATAAAAATTATGCATTGGTATTGAGTAGTAATGCTGGATTATGGTCTTATTCTATTGGTGATACTGTAAAATTTGTATCTAAAGCCCCCTATCGAGTGATTGTTTCTGGTAGAATTAAACATTTTATTTCTGCTTTTGGAGAACATGTTATTGGAGAAGAAGTTGAAAAAGCTCTTAAGTACACAATAGAACAATTCCCTGAAACAGAAGTAGTTGAAATAACTGTTGCCCCACAAGTTACACCTCAGGAAGGCTTGCCACACCATGAGTGGCTCATCTCATTTGCTAAACAGCCTTCAGATTTACAAAAATTTGCTGAAGTTTTAGATAAGAAAATGACAGAACTCAACGTTTATTATGATGACTTGATTACAGGAAATATTCTGAGACAATTGGTGATTACTCCTCTGCAACCCAATGCCTTTATTGAATACATGAAATCGTTGGGAAAATTAGGCGGACAGAATAAAGTACCTCGTTTATCTAATGACAGAAAAATTGCAGATGAGTTATACAAGTGGAAACTCAATGCATAAAACTTAAATACATTCTTTCAAACAAAACTGTAGCAACATGAACAAAGTTTGGTTAATTATCCAACGAGAATATTTGGTAAGAGTTCGTAAGAAGTCTTTTATCATCATGACACTTCTTACTCCTATTTTATTTGCAGCCTTGATGGTCGTTCCAGCTTGGATTGCTGGTTCTTCGGCATTTAAGGAAGATAAAAATATTCAGGTATTAGATCAAAGTAAATTATTTGGTAACAGGCTGAAAAGTACAGAAAAAATTAAATTTCAAATTATTGATACAGACTCTTTAAATGCTCGAAAAGATTTTGAAAAGTCTAAAAATTATGCCTTACTGATTATCCCTAAAATGACTATTGATAATCCTCAAGGCTTTAAACTGATTGGCAAGAAAAATGTAAGTTTTGATGTAGAGAATTATCTTGAAGATGAACTAGAGAGAATTATCAGAGAAAGTCGTATAGCAGCTTTAGGTGTAAAACAAGAAGATTTAGATAAAACAAAAGCAAAAGTAAGACTTTCTACTGAAACTCAAGAAGGAAAAGAAAGTAGTAGTGGAATTATATATGCAGTAAGTTTTCTAGGAGCTATTCTGATTTATATGTCTGTACTTTTATATGGTGTACAAGTAATGAGAAGCGTAATTGAAGAAAAAACAAATAGAATTGTTGAGGTAATGATTTCATCTGTAAAGCCTGTTCAACTCATGTTGGGTAAAATATTAGGAGTTGCTGCTGTTGGGCTTACACAATTTTCGTTATGGATACTTTTAACCATTGCTATTTCAACGGGTGTTTCGGCTGCTTTAGGTGTAGATACTAATCAAAATCCACGTGTACAGCAAATGAAAGAGCTTTCTAAGGCTAATCCTGAATTGGAAAAATTAGAGAAAAAAAGTTCTGGAGATGTACTTGCCAATATAAACAAAGGATTGAGCAGTCTCAATATTCCTTTAATTATAGGTTGCTTTTTATTTTATTTTGTGTTTGGTTACCTGTTGTATAGTGCCATGTTTGCAGCAGTAGGCTCTGCTGGTGATAATGAAACAGAAGCTCAACAGTTTACACTGCCTGTCAGTTTGCCTCTGATACTCGGCTTTATTTTAGCTCAAAGCATCATTAATGAGCCTAATGGAGGGCTAGCATTCTGGATGTCTATGATACCTTTCACTTCTCCTGTAGTGATGATGGTACGTGTGGCTTCCGGCGTTCCAACATGGGAACTTATCCTATCTATGAGTTTACTTATTGGAGGTTTCTTAGGTATTACTTGGGTAGCAGCTCGTATTTACAGAGTAGGAATTCTGATGTATGGGAAGAAAGTCAATTTCAAAGAAATTATCAAATGGATGATGCATGGATAAACAAAAAAGGCTCTTTAAAAGAGCCTTTTTTATTGCATAATATTCAATTCTTTGATATAAACCCATTTTTTCCTAAAAAGTGTTATTGTCATTAATAATCCAAAAAGAAATAAAGCTAATATACTTGTACCTAAAAACTTACTGAATCCTTCCTGATTCCTAATCAGAAGCAACCCTATTAAAGGAAATATTCCTCCTAATACAGGTATTTTTTGATTTAAAAACGAATTACCTTCTATAATCAAGTGAGAACCTTTAATTTTTCTTTTTCCGCTCCCACACCATCCTATTTTTACTTCTATTTCTTTATTAAGAAAATTATCCATTTCTATATGTTTCTCTTCACCATTTTGTAGTTCACCTATTTTTTCTCCATTTATAAATATTGCATAAGAGCAGTATTTATTAAACTTTTCGTAGGGTCTTTTAAAAATTAAAGTTTCCATAGTTGTTGCTTCTTATCTATTAGAACTTTCGATTATTTTCTTATTTTTAAGTAAAAGAAGGTCTTTTTTATCTATAGCAGGATTATATCTGTCACATACATAAATATCCTTTTGTCCATCTCCGTCCAAATCAGCTACAATTACTCCCAGACCATCTCTCACATATTTTTTTCCTAAAACGGAATCTGTTTCATCTGTAAACTTACCTTTGCCATTATTCAAGTAAATTTTCAAATATCCACCAAAAACATTGGAAACAACGATATCCAAATTACCATCAGCATTGATGTCCTCAAAAACTGCATCAATGGTATGGTCTGTATCTGTTGGCAACCTTGAATCTGTTTCATCTGTAAACTTCCCTTTACCATTATTGATATAAAGCCTGTTTTGTGGATTTTTATTACCTAAAAAATTTACATTCGACAAGAAAACATCCATATCTCCGTCTTTATCCACATCTGCAAAGCTGACTTTCCTTGTTTCCATATCAACACCTTTAGGAAGGTTTACTTCTGTCACATCTGTAAAAAAGCCTTTTCCGTTATTGATATATAACAAATTACCATCTTCACAACCTACAAATAAATCCATATCTCCATCTTTATCCACATCTAATAAGGCTAAGTCTTGTGTAACTCTTGTTATTTGTGGCAGACGATTATTTTCTTGATTGAAAGTCCCATCTCCTTTGTTGATAAGTATGGTGTTCACGCCATTATTACCAAATATTAAATCCATTTTACCATCTTTATTCAAATCAGCTGTAATGATGGCATTGGCTTCTGAGTTGGGTAGTTTAAAATCAGCTTCTTTAAACACTCCTTTCCCTGTATTGATGTAGTATTCATGTATTTTATCATCTTCACTACAAAATATAATGTCTAAGAGTTTATCACCATTAAAATCTGCAACTATGACATCTTCACTATCATGGATTACTTGTGGCAATCTTTGAGTGGACTCATTTGTAAAAACGCCCTTTCCATTATTGATTAAAATAGTATTTGCCTGAAATTCATTGGCTAAAATAATATCTAAGTCTTTATCACCATCTATATCAATAGCTTTTATATCCATACTTGCCCCTTTTGCACCATTATCCATTAAGTTTTCACTTGCATCTCTAAAGAGAGGTTCTATCCTTTTAGATGGAGCTTTTTTCAAGACTTCTTTCATCCAATCACATGTATAATCAAAAACTTTGGGGTTAAATCTTGTGGCAGCATATTGTTGGAAGGCTTGTGGATTGTTTTGCCACTTCATAAACTCCTCCATTGTACCTATTTCTTCAAAACCATGTGTAGTTTTAGGTGCGAGCCAGAATGTTCCATTCCCTGGACGTTTAGAATTTACATATTTGATGAGATTAATATGGTCATCAGCATTGTTGGCTGCAATATCACATTCCCCATAAATAGCAAGTACATCATTTTGATAGTTACTCAATGCTTTTGCAACATTATGCTGATTTAATTCTTTGTAAGTCAAAGGACTTCTTGAGGAAGAAGTAATTTTTGTAGCTGGATTATATCCTAAGATTTCTTGCATTGCCATCAATCCAATAGGTTCTTTACAGATTTCATCAATAGGCTTATTATTATAAAAATAATCATATAAATAAGGCTTAAACTTTTCTAAGTCTGCTCGAAGAGTACCTAAGTCTTCACCCCTCAATTCCAGTTGAATCAGATATGCATCACAAAGGTATTCTAGCCAAGGTTTAAAACCTGTACCATAAACGACTATGCCTCTTGGCTGGAATTTTTCGGCTAAGATGGGAGCTGTAATACCTCCCATAGAGTGTCCAAAAAGAAAAATAGCTGATTTATCTACTTCTTTAAGTGTAAGCAAATGTTTGTAACCTGCCTCGTACATAGCTAATTCTTCATGATAACCCATTGTTTCACAGGGAGGCATACCCATATTATCGCCCATATCAGCCTTTTCCATTCTGTATACAGCAAATCCTCTATCTACCATTGCATCAAGGGCTTGTTTAGTTTTATCTAATTCCTGAAAATTATCCATAGAATAACATCCTAAACCTTGTAAAAAATAGATTGTACCCAATGGCTTTTTATTTTTTAGAGTTTTATAAATAGTTCGTACATAGCCATTTTTATAGGCAAACTCTCCATATACAACATCTGCAGTTGCACTTGTTTCTTTAGGACGAGCAACAACCTTTCCCTCCAACGTCATGGGGTTTTGATTACGAATAATAGAAATCGTAATTTTTTCGCCGTCTCTTAATTGTTTTGCAATTGGAAACAGTTCATTAGGTGCATTAACAGGTTTATTATTTACCTGAGTAATAATATCATTGGGCTGGACTCCCAAACTAGCAGCTGTAGTGTTGGGCACAATAAAACGGATGATAGCCCCTTTCTGATATTGTAATTTTGCCAACAGGCTATCAGGGACTTTTTGATAGAAGCCAACGCCAAGGCTTCCTTTTCTTACAAGATTTTGTGATAAGGACGTCTGAGTCATTACCAAAAATGACACAAAAGATACAAACAGATATTTCATAAATGATTTTATTTACTTACGAATTTATCTGATTTATCATTACTTAATTTGTCAAATCCTGCTTATTTATATAATTATAAAATAAAAAAGCCCAAGTAAACTTGGGCTTAGTAGAGAGAGAGGGATTCGAACCCCCGGACCTGTTACAGTCAACGGTTTTCAAGACCGCCGCATTCGACCGCTCTGCCATCTCTCTGTGTTTGGAGTGCAAATATAAGAACTATATTTAACACTCCAAAATATTTCTTATTTTTTTGTAAAACAAAAACCAAATATCCATATACGTTTCTGTTTTACAATTACTTATAAATTTACAGAATTGCTTTACTTACATCGCAAGTACCCCATCCGAATTGAGGATGACGATTGTTGCCGTAGTTGGAAGCTGTACGCAATCTAAATAGAATATCATTTGCAGTAGCTCCAGGGAATTTAGACCATACTAATGCAGCCATACCTGCCATAGTAGCTGTTGCTACAGAAGAACCTCCAATAGTAGAAGGATATCCACGAGAACTTTTAGACATTGCTAATGGAGTTTTTGCAGTACCAGCAGGCAAATTATCATTTTGCATTACTACAACAAAATCTGTTTCTGCACCTACAACAGCCTCATCAGCTCTTGTAAAGTTAGTTTTTACACCTGAAACAGCTACCGTTTCACTTACCATATTTGCAGGGAATACAATACTAGAAGCTCCATTCCAGTTAGAAAAAACAGACACTAACCAAGGGGCTGTACCCGAAGCAACAAAAATTAATTTTCCTCTATTTTTAGCATTACGGATAGCATCTGCAATTGTTGTAACGTTCCCTACTCTTCCTAAACTCATACTAATAATTCTTACAGAAGATGTATTAGCTGCTGTGTTGAATGCTGAAGCAACAGCTGCAACTTCTTCAGCAGAGTCAATAATCACATCATTTGCAACTTTAGCCATATAAAGATTACTTCCATAAGCTACACCAGCCATAGTTTGTTCACGAGCAAATCCGTAACCATTATCCAAACGAGGTGCACCGATTACACCTGCTAAAGCAGTACCATGTCCACAATTATCCTGAGGGTCGTTTACACTATTGGAAATAAAAGATTGTTTACGGAATGTTCTTCCTTTAATCAAACCATCATTTAAGTAGGTTGTTAACAATTGTTGTTGTGCAAAATGTCCTCCATCCAAAATCATTACTTCAATACCTTTACCTGTAATGCTATTCGCCCAAGCATTTTTGATTTTATGATAGCTATAATTCCAAGACTCCATAGAAAATGAAGTTGAGTTGATAGGTACAAATCCTACTGTCACAGGAGAATAAGCCCCACAACCGAAATTTTGTCCAGATTCTATGACAGCCTGCTGATTTTCATAATATTTTGAGGGTTCATAGGTGGGTTCTGCATAACGGAATATATCACTTTTTCTAATTTTTTTGAGCGTATTGGGATTAGAAATCCTAATAACCATTGCAGATAATTCGTCCATTTCTGAGACTAATATATCTTCTTGCTTCACAGATGGATTTATTTTGGCTTCTTCTTCTAACATAAGGTTGAGTAAGGCTGCTTTTTCTCCAGACCAACTTGTAGTACGGCTTCCAGAAGATTCCATAAGGTGTTTTTGAACCTCTTGTTCTGATGTCTGAGCAGGTTTATAGCCTACAAATAATAGTTTATCTTGAGAATGTTGAATAGCACTCCACACTATATTTACAGATGCCTTATTCCAATCAAATCCTTCTTGTGACCTTTTAACTTGTTCTTCAATAGCTTTGATAAGGTCATTTTCATTTAAAAGTATTACATCATCTACAATTTGTGAAGAGCTATTATTTTGAGGTTGAATAGTTTGAATATTTTCAGACTTTTTGCAACCATATAAGGCAGCCACAGAGGCTAAGATTAGGAAACTTTGCTTAAGATTTTTCATGATAAGTACACATTTAGAAAATTGGAATTAAATTGATTATGCTGTTTAATTGCTCTTAGAAATATCATATTGCTTCCGGACGCTTATGAATTTCAGAACATGATGCAAAAGTAGCTCAACAATTATTAATTGCAACTTTTTAGATGGTATTAGGAGTGGACAGTTGCTAAAAATGGGGGGACACTAAGTGGACAGTTTATTTTTTTCTTAGAAAAATTATATTTAAAATAAAAAAATCATATTTTATTATGATACTACCTTCCAAACAAAATTTTAAATTTAGTTTTATTTCAAAAAAATATTTTGAATAAATAGACTCTTAGAGCAATAAAAAAACCCTCTTAAAGAGGGTTTTTACAATTCAATTTCTTCATCTTGCTTATTTTTAAAACGAAACTCGTTAATTCCAAAAGAGCTATCCGCTAGTATTTTTACCCATCTACCATATCGGAAGAACCATTTAAATCTTTTAGAACGGAAACCACCTTTGGTAAAATAAGCATATAAATAAGGGTGAACAATCAATTGGATTCCTTTTTCATTATTTTTTTGAATGAGATATTCCAAATTTTGTTCTATTACATCAGAAACAATAATACTTGCTCCAATTTTGCCTGTTCCTCCACAAGCTGAGCAGTCTTCAAGTGTAGCAACATTTACTTCAGGTCGTACTCTTTGGCGTGTAACTTGCATTAAACCAAAGCGTGTTAATGGTAGAATAGTGTGTTTGGCTCTATCATCAGCCATAGCTTCCTTCATTTTTTCATAGATAATACGCTTATTATCAGCTTTTTTCATATCTATAAAATCAATAACCACAATCCCACCCATATCTCGCATACGTAGTTGTCGGGCTATTTCGGTGGCTGCTTCCAAGTTTACATTAAGAGCTGTTGCTTCTTGGTCAGCTTCGGAAGAAGATTTATTACCACTATTTACATCAATTACATGGAGAGCTTCTGTATGTTCTATAATCAGATAGCCTCCACCTGAAAGGGGTACTGTTTTTCCAAAAAGTCCTTTGAGTTGTCTTTCTATACCAAGAGTTTCAAATATTTTAGTTTTACTACTATGTAGCTTTACAATTTTTTCTTGCTTAGGGGCAATTTTTTTGATATAGCCTTTAATTTCTTCGTAGAGTAATTTATCATCTACTACAATATTATCGAAATTATCGTTAAGCATATCACGCAAAATTGCAGAAACGCGACCTATCTCACCTATCACTTTTTCACGAGGCATAGCCTCTTTGAGGTTTTTATAACCCTCTTGCCATTTTTGCATCAGGCTTTGTAAATCGGCTTCTATTTCGGATAGTTCTACATTTTCGGCTACAGTTCTTACAATTACTCCAAAATTTTCGGGTTTTACAGAATTAACAAGCTTAGCAAGTCTTTGTCTTTCATCCCGACTCACAATTTTTTTGGAGATGCTTACTGCATCAGAGAAAGGAACTAACACCAAATATCTTCCAGCTAACGAAAGTTCGCAAGCTAAACGAGGACCTTTAGTTGAAATGGGTTCTTTGGCTATTTGTACCAAAATAGGAGTATTTTTTTGTAATACTTCTTCTATTTTACCCATTTTATCAATTTCAGGTTCAAGTTTGAAGCCTTTCAAAAACGCTGATTGCTGTCTTTTGGCAATTACATCTTTGGTATATTTGAGCAACGACCTTACATTTGCTCCTAAGTCTAGATAGTGTAGGAAACCATCTTTTTCGTAACCTACATCCACAAAGGCAGCATTCATGCCAGGTACTAACTTTTTGATAACTCCTAAGTAAATATCGCCTACTACAAACTGACTGCCTTCTTGCTCTACGTGGTATTCAACAATCTGTTTTTCCTTGAGTAGAGCAATGCGTACCCCTTCGGGGCTGGCATTGATAATCAGTTCATTATTCAAATTGATAGTATTTTTTGGTTATACAATAAACAAATGAAGGGCTTTCACGTCTTGAAAGCCCAAACGTAAGAGAAGCAAATTACTTCTTCTTATGACGATTTTTTCTTAGTCTTTTTTTACGCTTGTGAGTAGCGATTTTATGTCTTTTTCTTTTCTTTCCGCAAGGCATAATAGTAATATTTTAAGGTTTAACGAATACTTTTAATTTTCTTCTCTAGCTCCTTTTTTATTTCGGGAGATATATCTAAAGCCAACACATTGGTTAGGGCTTCTTTTACTTTTTCAGGTTTGCCAGTTTCTTCATAACACTGTGCAAGATAAATCCATGCATCAGGGTTTTTAGGATTAATGGCAACTACTTTTTCTAGTCTGTCAATAGCATCAGGAAAAGCTCCACGTTCTGCAAAGAAAGTACCTAAGTAAAATAAAGCTAATTCATTTTTAGGATCTTTCTTTACTACTGCCGAAACCATCTGGATACCTTTCATGGGTGCTTGAGGGTTTAAACTTTTATACAAAACCCCCATTTTTGTCTGAGCTAATAAATTACTCTCATTCAAACTTAACACTTTTTCATAGGCAGTATAGCCTTTTTGCCCTAGTGTACGAATTTTCGTACTATCTAGAGCAAAAGTAAATGCTTCAAAATATGTTTCGGCTGTTTTGAGCCATGCAGCTTCATTATTCACTTTTTCAGATAATTTTTCTGCATAATTTGCAGCACTATCCCACTGATTGACAGCCTTAAAAGCTACTATCAAAGAATCCGTCCATTGACTTTGTTCCTGAGTAGAAGTAGATTTTAATAAGTTTTTCTTAAATAAATTGAGTTTTTGTTTCTGGTTCTCAGATACTTCCATAGTATGGGATTCTTCCTTCATTGTTTCAGTCTTCTTATTGTTCAAAGACTCTTGCGTTGCCACACCCGAAGGGTTTTTCACGACAACTTTAGGTAGAAAGAATAAACCTGCTACCAAAACAATTGCACCTGTTACTATGATTATCTGAGATTTCAGCACACTACGCTAAGTTTTTCTTTTTAACTTGCTTTGCGTTTTTGTCGCTTACGCTCTTTTTCACCTGATCTACAAAAGTTTTAGCAGGTTTGAAAGCGGGAACATAATGAGCGTCAATGATAAGTGCTGTATTTTTAGAGATGTTACGAGCTGTTTTCTTTGCTCTTTTCTTATTGATAAAAGAACCGAAACCTCTTACATAAATGTTTTCGCCTTTTACCATGTTACCTTTAATCACGTTGAAAAACTCTTCAACAGTTTTTTGAACCTCTGTACGGTCGATGCCTGTGTTGTTGGCGATTTCTGAAATAACTTCTGCTTTTGTCATCTTTTTATTGTTAATTTATGCTAAACAAGAAATTAGCTTTAATTTTTGGAGGCACAAAGATAAGATAATCAAACACATAAAAAAAACTTTTATTAAAAATCTTTTTTTATATTGCTAAAAATCTGACTTTAAAGTTAATAGTATCTAAATTTTGAAGACATAAACTTGCCATCATCTATTTAATAGCTAAATATTTTTCTTTCTATTTTTCTGATAATCTTCAAAAATAAAGTGTCCTAAGCCCTTAAGAGAGCTATAATAAGCCCTTCCCTGATTGACCTCTGTAAACTCTCTTACAAATTGTTGCAGATAAGGGTCAGAGGCTATCATAAAAGTAGTGATAGGTATTTTGAGCCTTCGGCACTGAGCAGCCAAATTGAGTGTTTTATTCAAGATTTTTTTATCCAAACCAAAACTATTTTTATAATATTTGATTCCCTCTTTGAGGCAGGTGGGTTTACCATCTGTTATCATAAAAATTTGTTTGTTAGCATTTTTTCTTCTTCTGAGCAAATCCATTGCCAGTTCCAAACCTGCTACTGTATTGGTATGGTATGGACCTACCTGTAGATAAGGTAAATCTTTGATATTAATCTGCCAAGCATCATTTCCGAAGACCAAAATATCGAGTGTATCTTTAGGATATTTGGTAGTAATCAGCTCGGCAAGTGCCATAGCTACTTTTTTGGCAGGCGTGATACGGTCTTCGCCATAGAGTATCATGGAGTGAGATATATCTATCATCAGAACCGTAGAAGTTTGAGCTTTGTACTCTGTTTCTACCACTTCTAAATCTTCATGAGTCAGGAAAAAATCTTCATAGCCATGATTGATCTGGGCATTTCTGATAGATTCTGTAAATGCAATTTTATCCAGCTCATCACCAAACTGAAAATTTTTCCTGTCAGAGCCTAACTCATCTCCCTGCCCTGTTTTTTTGGTTTGGTGATTTCCTGATTTTGATTTTTTAAGTTTTCCAAATATCTCATCCAAAGCATTTCTGCGAATAGTCTGTTCACTTTTAGCAGTTATCTCGAATCCTCTGCCTTCTTGCTGGTTCTCCTCAATGTAACCTTTCTGTTTTAAATCCTCAATAAAATCTCCCATTCCATAGTTATCATCTGTAAGATTATATTTTTTATCAAGATTATTCAGCCAAGTTAATGCCTCAGAGACATTCCCACCTGTCATATTGATTAGCTCAAGAAAGATTTTAAGTAAATCTTGAAAATTAGCTTTTCCTTGTTGATTAGCTTCTTCGGGAATATAATCAGAGAAACGATAGCCTAACATAGTATTTTAGACATTTAGAGATGAGGTATTAGACACAAGAATCTTATTTTTGACTACTGTGTGTAAGGAACTAACATTCTTTAAAACCAAAAAGTTTTAAGAAACTGTTTATTCTTCCTCTTCTTCTACAATGACAAATACGTCTTCGTTAGGTTTTTGGAGTAGATGTTTTTCACGGGCAAATCGCTCAAAGTTTTCAGATTCTGTGTAATCCTTCATCTGTTGCTTAAGCGAGTTATTCAATTCTTCGTAATATATTTTTTCTTTTAGCAGTCGGTCTTGGCGTTTTTTCCATTTATACTGACTAATAAAATCGTTTACATCAAAAAAAAGCATCCAAACAAACAAAGCGAAGCCTGTCATAAAGTAAAAATTCTTTGTAAATTTGGGCAACTGAATTTTTTTTATTTGTTTTATTACCTTTCTCAACACACTCATAAGGTCATTCATAAATTTATGCATAAAATTACACTAAATCAGGGGAACGAGCAAACAAATTTTGAAGTAGAAACCACTCAGGGTCAGAAAACCATTAATCAAGAAGTTTTTGACTGGGATTTTACCAAATTGAATGAATCTACATTCCATGTAGTACATCAAGATCAGTCTTTTACCATCGAAGTTGTAAAAGCAGATTTACAAGAAAAAAGCTTCCAGTTAAAAATAAATGGAGAAGTATTTAATTATACAGCCAAAGACCGTATGGATTTACTTTTAGAAAAGATGGGGATGAGTAGCACTGCTTCGGCAAAAGTGAATCAGGTAAAAGCTCCTATGCCCGGTTTAATTGTAAGTATTAAAGTAGAAGCAGGTCAGGCAGTACAAAAAGGGGATATTTTACTAATTCTGGAAGCCATGAAAATGGAGAATGTAATTAAATCGCCTACAGATGCCACTATTAAAGCTATTAAAATTAAACAAGGTGAGAATGTAGAAAAGAACAAAGTTTTGATTGAGTTTGAATAATAAAAAATATTTTTCAAGAAGTGTGATTTAATCAAAAAACCTGCGAATAATGGAGTAAAATTACTTTATTATTCGTTTTTTTATGACCTTATGGATTATCGTCAGTGGTTTCAAGATATTATAGAAGAGCATAAAGGCATTTTTTTTAAAATAGCTCGCACCTATTGCCTCGATGAAATTGATAGACAAGACCTTACACAAGAAATGATGATACAAGTGTGGCAGGCTCTTCCCAAATATAATCAAAGTGCGAAGATTTCAACTTGGCTCTATCGGATTGCTCTGAATGTAGCTATTTCGTTTTACCGAAAAGGTTCCACCCAAAAATCGAAAAATGTTCCTTTAGATAAACAGGTATTTCATATTCAGGAGGAACATGTTCCTCATAAAGAAGAACAAATTAACCTTTTAGAACAATTTATTGGCGAGTTGAAAGAGTTCGATAAAGCCCTGATTATTTTGTATTTAGAAGACAAGAGTCATGCTGAAATTGCAGAAATTTTAGGGATTTCAGTTACTAATGTATCTACAAAAGTGAGTCGAATTAAAGAACATTTGAAACTGAAGTTTTCAAAACATTCAAATTTTTAAAACTATGGAAGATTTAAAGCAGATATGGCAGTCTTATCATCAGAAATTGGAAGATGGATTGGCTATAAATAAGCAACAAACAGAAGAAATTAGTACGCTAAAAGCTCAGTCTTTTATCAACTCAATGAAATCCATTAAAATATTTACAATTATTATAGGTATTTTGTGGGTGCTAATGGTAGATTATATTGTTTTTCATCTGAGTGTTTATGCCTTTCATGTAAGTATTTTCTTTCTGGTTTCGGCAGGCATACAGAGCCTCATTACCAAAATTGCAATTGGAGTGTATGTATATCAAATGTATTTGATATACAATGTAGATATCAGTCATCCCATTATCAAAACACAAGAGCAAATTACTCGTTTACAGGCTTCTACTCTATGGGTAACACGAATATTATTTTTACAGCTACCGTTTTGGACAACTTTCTATTGGGGTGATTATGTTTTTCAGAATATTTCGATTTTTATGGTGCAAATCAGTATTACAGCTATATTCACATATATAAGTGTTTGGTTATTTCTAAACATCAAAAAAGAAAACAAAGATAAAAAATGGTTTTTATTAATATTCAAAGGAAAAGAATGGACTCCTTTATTGAATGCTATGAAAACCTTAGAACAAATAGAAAACTTTAAGGCTGAAAAAAACTAAACTTTTATTAAATTTGTCTTGGAATACTACTCTAACAAGCCATGACAAAACTAAGTGTAAATATTAATAAATTTGCTACTCTTCGCAATGCAAGAGGTGGCAATAATCCTGATATTCAACAAGTAACAATAGATATTCAGAATTTTGGAGCGGAGGGTGTTACAGTACATCCACGACCAGACGAAAGACATATTCGTTATCAGGATGTTTTAGATATTGCTCCACTCATTACCACAGAGTTTAATATTGAAGGCTACCCTGACAGACAATGGCTTGACTTGGTTTTGAAAGTAAAACCGACTCAAGCTACACTTGTCCCTGATGCTCCCAACGTACTTACTTCAAATGCTGGCTGGGATACTATTAAGCATCAAACTTTTTTGAAAGAAGTTGTGACGGAATTGAAAAATGCAGGTATTCGGGTTTCATTGTTTACAGATACCTCTCAGCAAACCATTGAGGGTGCTGCCAAAACAGGCACAGACCGAATTGAACTTTATACAGAACCTTACGCTCATCATTTTAATCAGAATCCTTTAAATGCTGTAAATCCTTACAAAAAGGCTGCTGAAATTGCTCATAGTTTAGGTTTGGGTATCAATGCAGGACACGATTTGAGTTTGGAAAATTTATATTATTTCCATCAGAGTGTACCCCATTTATTAGAAGTCTCGATTGGGCATGCATTGGTTTGTGATGCTTTATATTTAGGCTTAGAAAATACAATTCAGTTGTATTTGAGGTCTTTAAGAAGCTAATTTATACCCTGCCCAAACCAACAATAAAGTGAGAAAAACATTAGCTAAGATATTTAAAATAGCTAACGGCATAGATTTTTGAGCTAAAATAAAGGTTTCATAACTAAAAGCTGAAAAAGTTGTGAACCCTCCCAAAAAGCCTGTTACTATAATCAGCTTATTTTTAGTGGCAGGCTCTTGATATGCACCAAAAAACAATCCAATTAAAAACGCCCCTATAATATTTACTATCAAAGTATTATAAGGAAATTTCTGAAATCTCATATATTGAGTTAGAAGCGTTGCTCCATATCTCAACACACTTCCTACTCCACCACCAACAAACACCCAGAGAAATTCTTTCCACATAAATAGTATAATTTATTAAGAAGATAAAATTATAAAAATATTTACTTTTAAGCTCAATTACTATCAAAAGTTCTAAGTTAATTTTTCTATGAAAAAAGTTTATCAAGTTATTGCCATAAGTTCAATATTTTATGTCTTAATAAGGTTTTTTACATTAATTTTTGCAAGGGGCAATACATTTGATTTTATTTACTACAATGTAACCAATGATTCTTTTTGGTTTTTTATTAGTTATTTTATCCCCATTGTCATAGGCATATTAAGTGCTTTATTACTGAGAAAATCTTTATTTTTTATCAATTTCGGAAAGATATTTCTACCTATTTTAATCATCATGAGTTTGATTGGCGGAATCCTAAATTTTAATTATTGGGGCTATTTCTCCAAAAGACCTTCAGTTTTTAGTGAATTAAAAGATGCAAATCAATTTCTCTCAATTACTCATTTAAAAAACAATCAGATTAGTAAAGATACCAACCTGTTTTCTTTTTTTGATTCTAGTTTAAATCCTGATTACTACAATCAAACTTATGAAAGACCTTTTTTGAGGATATTGGAAGATAAAAGATGGGATTATGAGCTATCAAGATATGAAAAAATTTACAAATCAAAAACCGCTAAGCTTTCTGATAAAGAGATAACCCAAATTCTAAATAAAATCAAAAACTCAGGATATTTTAATCAAAAGCAAGACAAATTAAATGGATTGTTTATTGAGTTTGGAATGGACACAAGTGGCTATCACACAACTATTATAAATGCAGATGATCCTACAATACCTCATTATGTAGTTTATGACAGAAAATATACTTATGTAGTTTTATATACAGATTCTTCATATCAACATTATGGCGTTTTTGAATTTTTACTCCATAATAATACTATTATAAAAAAACAAAAATTTTTCTATGATGGTCCAGCAAATGATAATGGAACAGAATACCCAAAAGTAGCTTTTGTTCTTGATTTAATTTTATTTTTATTAACATTCTTAATCTATTCTCTTATTGTATTTATTAGAAGAAAACTTGGTAAAAACTCTTTTTAAAAAACTTTATTTTTATTAAACTAATCTTATTATTTTTTATTAATACATTGCAAGAACCTTAAAAAATTCATAAAATTGTTTTCTGTAAAACTTTTTTGTAGTATTCATGGCTGATTTTGATTATAAGGATTATGGTTCTAATGGCTGGGGGCATTCTCAAGATGACTACTCTGATAAGGAACTGTCCAAATACATTGGAGATGGCTCAAAGAAAAAACTCACCAAAGAAGAAAGAAAGGAAGCCAAAGCAGCACTCAAACAAGAGAAAATCCAAAAGCAAAAGGAAAGAGTAGAGAAAAGACTGGCTCAACTTCTTGCTATGGAGGAAGCTGAAAAAAAGAATACTCCTCAAAACAAGACAGAGCAAGAAACTGACAAGAAACTTGTTC
>JALONN010000005.1 GCA_025454915.1 Raineya sp. | reverse complement strand
ATAAAGGTAGAAATCTACAAAAAATTTGGACTATTATTTGTGGAATAGTTAATCTGAAATCTTAAAATAATTATATTTATTTAGGAAAAATATCTAATATAGTTTTTTGATATAGAGCCTGACAAAAATATTCCCCGAACAAATGGAAAATATTTAAGAATACTTACTATTTGCTTCGATTTCTTTAAATACTTTTCAGCCAAAATATTAGCTTTCAGCCTTCTTTCTATATTTTCAGGATTATTGTATAATGTATAAAAACCTTTAATTTGAAAAATAACCTGTTGTTCTTTGAGTTCAAATAAACCATCTTCTATTTCTTTGATGGTCACATTTTTGAGAGGATGTCGTTGAAAAATTTCTTCTTGTGTAAGTGGATACAAAAATACATCAGAATACAGCAATACTTTCATGATTCCCTTACAAACAAGGGAATAAGAATCTGTTTTTATCAGAGTTTCCATAAAACCTATTTTTTACCCAACGTAAATACTCTGGCAACATTGAATCCAAAGTAGATGTCTCCTTTTTCCCAAAGTCCTGAGGTTTCAGGTATAAAATATCTGTCTATCATGCCTTGAGAGTTGGTAAAATGTAACTGAAATACATGCCCTCCTGTTTCTATATCCAAACCTAATGACAATGATTGTGTATTATTAGGCATTTTGGTGAGAGTTGGAATGTATTCTGCTGTCAGGGCTAATCTTTTGGTAAATTTATATCTACCTCCCATGGCTACAGCAAACACTTGATTTGGGTCTTGTGGAGTGGCAACCAGATTTCGGTGTACAAACGTTGGAGATACCTGAAAAGAAAATTTACTTGAAAATTTTCGAGCCAGTAAAAGTTGATGCGTATAAGCCATACGCCCTTGTGTATAATCATCTTTATCAGGGCTACTGTAAGAGAGTGTTGTGGCAGCTATGCTAGAAAACCACGAAACTGACAAAGGTATTCTGTTATCTGCTGTTTGCTTAAGTATTTTGATTTTGGCAAAACCATCCAATGTTTTATTTAAGGAACTTCGTCCAAGTCCGATGGCAATATTATCTGTAATTCCATATTCCAGCCCCAAACGAATGGTTGCTTGGTCTAAACCAAAAAACTCTGAAATCCCTTCGTTGAGCCTTCCAAAACGATGGGAAATAAGGAAAATAAGGTCTTTTCCAGCAGGGTTTTCTATAGATTGTAAATTGATAATTCTTGTTCCTTTGAATGTTGCAGAAACATTGCTGGAGTCTTTTGTTTCTTTATCTAATTCCTTTAGCAAATCATCCTGAGCATAGGCAGAGAAGCCTATCAGACACAATAGAGTAAATATATATTTCATCATTATTTTTATCTTTTTAGTTGATTTTACTTTTTAAATGGCGGGCAATCAGCGTTTACTGTAATTTTAACTGTAGATGCAATCTTATCTTTTACTACAGCTGGTATTTCAATTTTATAATCTTTTAATAGAATATTAAATTCTGCTTGTAAAACAATTGAACCCTTTTTTACTGTAATTTTACCTTTTGTTTGAAGTTTGTTATCGACTCCATGAATATTCATTGTACCTGAAACATTCACATCGTATGTTCCTTCTTTGGTTAAATCTATTTTTTCTGCGATTTTACCTTTAAAAGTAGCTTTTGGATACTTATCAGATTCTACATAATTCTCATTGAAATGTTCTTGCATCAGAGCTTTCTCAAACGTAAAACCTTTCATTAAAACTGTAAAAGCCACATCATTGGTGGCAAAATCTACGATACATGTAGCTTGTTTATTGACAGCTTCTATGTTTTCCATAGGAGCCTTTGAGTAGAAAGAAATTGTTCCTGTACGGGTAAAATATTTTTGAGAGAATGCCGTAGTTGTAATAGCAAGCATTACCAAAAAAGATAAAAAGTGCTTTTTCATAAGGGTAAGTCTAAATTTTAATAAGAAATAAATACCATTTTGGTTACAAAATTAGTCGTTCAAAGCTCCATTTTCTATCCATTTACGGATTTTATCAATATCACATTGAACAAGTTTGCCTGCTCCTGAAGGCATTTTAGAAAAGCCTGCTGTATGATTTACAACATTAAAAAGTAAATTATTTTGGGCAGCTCTATTCACATCTGCATAAAGCTTTAGATTATATCCTTTGGGAGGATTGTTTTCATTATGACATCTGATACAATTGGCATCTAAAATAGGGCGAATATCCAGACTATAGCTAGCTCTCAGGCTGCCTGAATAACAACCATCTTCGGGAAATTTATCTACCTCATTTTCTTTCACACATGCCTGAGAAAGAATTGCAACAAGTAAAAATAGTAGGCTTTTTTTCATGAGTTTATGGTTTTTGAATTGAACATTTATTTAGAACTACATCTGTTGTCATACCTGTACATGCTCCTTTTATGGTAATTGTACTACCCACAGCGGGGTTTTGGCTATCTTTGGCATCAAAACCACAACTAACCCCAAACATTTCATCACCCGATTCAAGTACAATAGTAGCACCACCTTTATTGTCTGTTGGCAAAATGACCTCTTTCACTGTCCCTTTTACAATGATTACCTTATCCAAATATTTTTTATTTGCAGCTGCCTCATTTTTAGAATATTCTTCAAAAAGTTGTTTGGCATCTACGCTTACAAAAGCTGTTTCACCTTTTACATCTCGATGAGGCTTATTATAAACATAATAAACACCTAATGCACCAGCTAAAACTATAGCCAATATTGATGTAATAATTATTCGTTTTTTCATACTTTTTTTTATCTAACTTAAAGATAATTTATATCAAAACAAAATCCTTTATAGAAATATTTTTTGTTTTAAAATTTATTTAGCAAATATCAAGCCAAAAAAGTTATAACTTTTAATGTTTAAACATTTTTTGTTGGTCTAATAAATAAGACGTAATATTTCTTATTTTTTTTCACATTTTTCTTTTTTCTAGGTTTAAAAAATATTATAGAGTATACATCTGTATATCAAGCATATTCTATTTTTTTTAAAAAAAAGTCACAAAAAAACTTGCACTATATTTTTCTGCTACATACATTTGCATCTCAATTTTTGCGGATGTGGCGTAATTGGTAGCCGCACCAGACTTAGGATCTGGCGGAGCGATCCGTGGGGGTTCGAGTCCCTCCATCCGCACCCGATACAATCCTCTGCAAAAACAGCAGAGGATTTTTTTTAATTAAAAATTTTAGTCTATCAATAAATCCTATGGAAAGTACTTTCATAAAAAAAGATTCAACATTAGGTACCCTGAAAGTGGTGATTAAGCCTGAAGATTATCAGAAAGCCGTTGAAACTGAAACTAAAAAAATTGCGGCAAAAGCTCATTTAAAAGGCTTTCGCCCTGGAAAAGCTCCTCTTGGTGTTATCAAAAATTTATATGGAAATCAGATTCTTTCTGATGAAATTAACAAATTGTTTGGCAATGCTGTCAATACTTACCTTGTTGACAACAAAGTAGACTACTTAGGTGAGCCTATGCCATCAGAAGAACACAAAGACGAATTTAATTTCGACTGGAGACATGCTTCTGACTTTACATTCCATGTAGATATTGCTACGGCATCTCCTTTTGAGCTTTCTTTGAATAACATCAAAGCAACTAATTATCAGGTAGATTTTGATGATGCAGCAATCGATGAGGCAATCAAGAATATTACAAGCAGATTTGCTTCAAGACAAGAAGCAGAAACTTCTGAGGCTGGTGATGTGATTATGGGTAATATGGTTTCTGTGAACGTTCTTGCTGGTGATGAAGCTCCTTTTGAGACTAAATCAGTATTTATCCCTACTGAAAGAGTAAAAGAAACTACAAAAGCTCAGTTTGTAGGTCTTTCTAAAGATAGCCAAATTACATTTACACCTTCTGAGGCATTCGACAATCTGAAAGATGTTCGTTATATGTTAGGCATTTTTGATGAGGCTGTTCTTGACAAAATTGAAGGTGAAGCATTTACACTTACTGTTACGAAAGTAGAGCGTAGTTTACCAGCTGAATTAAACGAAGAACTTTTTGAGAAAGTATTCCCAGGTGAAGAAGTAAAAGATGAAGCAACTTTCAGAAGCAAAGTAGCTGAAGTAAACAAAGATTCTTTACAAAAAGAAGCCAATACATTCATCACTGCTGTTATCAAAGATAAATTGATGGAAGCTCATTCTTTCGAATTACCTCAAGAGTTTTTGAAAAAATGGTTGATGTTCTCTAACAAAGGAAAAGTATCTGTAGAAGATATTGAAAAAGAATATCCTATGTTCGAGGAAAGCCTTCGTTGGATTGTAATTCAGAGAAAGATTGTTGCTGCTAACAATATCCAAGTAGAAGTAGGTGAAATCGAGAACTATGCAATGGATATGCTTGCTAACCAAATGAGACAATATGGTATTTATACAGAAGAAAACTTAAAAGCTCTTCCTAATATTGCTCGTAAAATGCTTAAAGAAAACAATGGTAAGCAATTCAGAGAAATAGAAAATATGCTTTTCGACGAAAAAGTACAATCTGTATTGTTGGCTCAAGTCCCTATGACTACCGAAACAATTGCTTGGAAAGATTTAGTAAGCCTTTCTGAAACGTACTACAAAGAAAAAGCAGAAAAAACTGGAACTGCAACAGCTTAATAAAACATACAATATAACTTCAAAGCCTTCAAGATTTATTTTTGAAGGCTTTTAATATTAGTTGAAATATGTCATTGTGTGTAAATGTAATTGTGATTCTTCCTGCTAAATCATCATTGATTCTTTCAATCTCTTTTTCAAGAAAATTTATGCTTTTTTCTTCTCCAACTTGAACTTTGTTACTGATGCTTTTTATTTTCAATATTTTTTCTAAAATTGTACATACATTGAATATTAAATAATATTTTCCCTCATAATCATAAAATTGCTTATTTGACTGATTTATTATTTTTTTAATAATATTTTCCTTAGATTTTTTGGTATAGTTTATATTGCTACATAATAAACAATGCAAAGGCATCATATCATTTTTATAAGTTAACGGATTTTGTAGTTCATTCCTATTCTTTTTTTGTTTTATAACTTGAACTTTTCTTGCATGAACCAATGCTATACCCATTTTTTGCAAATTTTTATCTTCACAACTGCATTTCCATTCTAAATTATCAATAATTCCTTCATAGTTTCCAAAATAATTATAAAAAGCATATATAGGTATTGAATTTTCTTCTTTTGCTCTTTTTATTAATTTATTTATTTGACATCCTCTTTTCTTGATTTCCAATGCTGTGTACTTATTATCATATATGCGTTTAGCTTGTACTCTTAACTTTATTTTCAAATCAATCTCTATATTTATAAAAAGTCCTTTTTCAAGAAATTCTATTTCCCAATCTGCCCCATTTTTGCTTTCATCTTTTTTGTTGAATTTCTCTATCTCTATTTCAAATGGAAAATTTGTGCTTTTTAAGTGATTAAACTTATCTTTCAATTCAATCAAAGTAATGTCCGTAATACTTTCTTCATTTAATGTAATTGTAGTTTCAATACTTTTTTTTAATAAATTCCAAACTGCTATTGAACGTTCAGAAAATATATTTTTAACTTTTTGATAGACATTATTTTCCATAAGATTATCTATTACATTTAATTCCCAAACAAATCAATTCCCTGTGTAAAATGACTGATACCCAAATGTTTATATGCTTGTTCTGTAGCTTCTCTTCCTCTCGCTGTACGCTTAATGTAGCCCTCTTGGATTAAAAATGGCTCATAAACCTCTTCAATCGTTTCGGCATCTTCACCACAAGCCGTGGCAATCGTGGTTATTCCCACAGGTCCTCCTTTAAATTTCTGGATAATAGTAAGTAAAATACGATTATCCATTTCATCCAAACCATTTTTATCAACCTCAAGGGCTTGGAGGGCTATTTCTGCAATTTTCATATCAATCTTACCATCTCCTTTTACTTGTGCAAAATCTCGGGTACGTCTGAGCAAATTATTGGCAATACGAGGCGTTCCTCTGCTTCTGCGAGCTATTTCATAGGCTGCATCTTCTGAAATAGGCATTCCCAAAATCCCACAAGAACGCTTCACAATTTGTGTAAGAAGTTGAGCATCATAATATTGCAAACGAGAATTAATGGCAAATCTGGCTCGAAGTGGGGCTGTTAGTAAACCAGAACGAGTGGTTGCACCAATAAGTGTAAAAGGGTTCAATCCGATTTGTACGGTTCGGGCATTGGGTCCCGAATCAAGCATAATATCTATTTTATAATCCTCCATTGCAGAATAAAGGTATTCTTCCACAATGGGATTCAGACGGTGAATTTCATCTATAAACAGTACATCATTGGTATTGAGCTTAGTAAGCAAACCTGCCAAATCGCTGGGTTTATCCAAAACTGGTCCTGAGGTGGTCATCATATCCACCCCCAACTCGTTAGCAATAATATTGGAAAGTGTTGTTTTTCCAAGCCCTGGAGGTCCATGTAGTAGCACATGGTCTAAGGCTTCTTGGCGTTGTTTGGCAGCCAATACAAACACTTTTAGATTTTCTACAATTCTATCTTGTCCTGTAAAATCCTCGAAACTCAAGGGGCGTAAGGCTTTTTCTATTTCTTTATCTGAAGACGAAAGCCCGTCATCGTTGCCTGTCAAATAATCTTTTCGCATGAAATATAAATTTTAATAAACCTATAAGGTTTTGATTTGTATATCAGTTAGTTGTAAGATAAAGTATTTATAAACCTTATAAGTTTCAGTATAATCTGAGTCTTAAACAAAGATAATAAATTTCCAGCATTTTGCCTATATGCTTTCAGATATAAAACGCTGTATTTTTATGAAAAAATCAAAAAAGTATTTAGATTCGCTTTTTCTTAGATTTAAGACAAAAGATGAAAATTGCCAGTTTTGAAATTATAGATACTTTTAGAATTACAGGCAGAGGTGGTGTATTAGTAGGCAATATTATTGATGGAGTATTCAATATAGGTAATTTTATTGAAATTTTTAATAAGAGAATTAAGATTTTAGGGCTTGAAATGGTTGATAGAATCAGTTTAGGTATTTCTAATGTAGCTTTAGTAGTTCCATTTGATGATTATGATGAAATTAAGAATTTAGAGATAAAAAATAAAACATTCGACATATTTGAACAATCTGTTTCATGAAAAAAATACAAAAACTTTTAGTAGCCAATCGTGGGGAAATTGCTTTGCGTGTCATGCGTTCAGCCAAAGAAATGGGTATCAAAACAGTGGCTGTATATAGCACCGCCGATAGAAAAGCTTTGCATGTTCGTTATGCTGATGAAGCCGTTTGTATTGGTGAAGCCCCAAGCAATCAGTCATATTTAAGAGGCGAAAAGATTATTGAAGTGGCAAAGCGTTTGGGTGTAGATGCTATTCACCCTGGATATGGATTCCTTTCTGAAAATGCCCAGTTTGCCAAAATGGTAGAGGATGCTGGACTTATTTTTGTAGGACCTCCCGTAAAAGCCATTGAAGTAATGGGAAGTAAATTGGCTGCGAAAGAGTCTGCTAAGAAATTTGATGTACCTATGGTACCTGGTACGGCTGGTGCAATTTCTGATATTACAGAAGCTAAGAAAATTGCTGGTGAAATTGGCTATCCAGTCCTTATCAAAGCCTCTGCTGGTGGTGGTGGAAAAGGGATGCGATTAGTGGAACATGAAAAAGAGTTTGAAGAACAAATGGAAAGAGCTGTCAGCGAGGCGATTTCAGCTTTTGGTGATGGTTCTGTTTTTATCGAAAAGTTTGTATTAGCTCCCAAACATATTGAAGTTCAAATTCTTGGTGATCAACACGGAAACATTGTGTATCTCTTTGAAAGAGAGTGTTCTATTCAACGCAGACACCAAAAAGTAATAGAAGAAGCTCCCTCTCCTATTCTTACACCCGAAGTACGCAAGGCTATTGGCGAAGCTGCTGTAAATGTGGCTCGTTCGTGTGGGTATTTCAATGCTGGGACAGTAGAGTTTGTGATGGGACAAGATTTAAAGTTTTATTTCTTGGAAATGAACACTCGTCTTCAAGTAGAACATCCTGTTACAGAGCAAATTACAGGCATTGATTTGGTAAAAGAACAAATTAAAATTGCTCAAGGAGAGCCTTTGAGTTTTAAACAAGAAGATTTAAAAATATTAGGGCATGCCCTTGAAATCAGGGTGTATGCAGAAGACCCTACCAATAATTTCTTGCCTGACATCGGAACACTCAATACGTATGTACGCCCTCAAGGGGCTGGTATCCGTGTGGATGATGGTTTTGAACAGGGAATGGAAATTCCTATTTATTATGACCCCATGATTGCTAAACTCATTGCCACAGGCAAAGACAGAGAGGAAGCCATCAATAGAATGAAAAGAGCTATTGACGAATACCAAATTACAGGTATCGAAACCACCCTTGGGTTCTGTAAGTTTGTTTTAGAACATGATTCGTTCATTTCAGGGCGTTTTGATACTAATTTTGTGAAAAACTATTTCACTCCTGAAAAACTTATAAAACCAAAAAACCAAACCACAGCGAAAGTAGGTGCTATGGTTGTAGATTTGCTTTTAAATCAGAAAAAAAGCAACCAAACAACTGAGCAACAGCCTACTACAACCAAAAGCAATTGGAGAAAAAGAGCTAAATTGTAAAATTTTTCATGAATAACTGCCCAAAATGTCATCAAAAACTCAATTTACCTAGAAAAGACACCTTATCAGGTTATGATATGTATGAATATTACTGTCCTAACTGTAAAGAACTCTTTTATGAAAAAGGCAGTATGGCATTATGGAAGGCTTTGTCTGATGATAAATCTTCAGATTCAACTTTTGTTCAGGAAAGTAAAACAGTCAAAACCAAACACGAAAAAGATAGAATTTATTTAGACTTTTCTTTAGAAAACATAGATAAATCTGATTATCCATTTTTGGTATTAGATTATCTTTTGAATTTGGATTTGAAGACTCTAAAAGAATCCCACATTTATCTTTTTCATTTAGATGTACGGATGCTTTCCTTTCAGGTTGATGAGAAAAGAAATGGTATTGAAAAATTAGTGGTTTATTCTACGTTCTCAGAAAATTTTGAAACAAAATATTGGGATAAAATAAACACATTTGAAAATTTAAAAAAGCTTGAGATTCATTTAAACTATCCACAACAAGTTTTTTTACCTCAAAAAAGTACCAAACACATCAAAATTATTGATGTACATTACAATATTTCTGTGTACGATTACGATTATTTTGATGGAGAGGAAATGGAAAAAAATCTTCAAACAACATTTACAGACATTCAAACAAAATTACTTGTTCATTTGAGTTATGTAGGTGTAGATTATTCTTGTTAATTTGTAATGATGACTCTCGAAGAATATCTTGAAAAGAAAAATATTGATTGGCAAGCCTTAGAACAGCATGAGCATACTCTTTGGCTTGCCCTCAAATCTGATTTTGAACAAATGCACCCCAATAGTTTTGAGATGCGTAAAAAATTTATTATCAATAAAGTCAGAAGAAAGTACCCTAAAGAAGTTTATTCTTAAAGTTTAAAAACACCCATATTTAAAAACTATATACCTATCTCCAGGGAATCCTATAGATTCTATCCAATATTTAATCATTCCATTTTGATAAAAATTAAATGCTCTACTCAATCCTGGATTTTCAGTTGCTAATTGATAACCGGGATAAGTTTGCCAATACCCATTGGGAATATATGCATCACGATATCCTGTCCCTGAAGCAAAATATATCCATCTATCACGATAAAAAGGATTGGGAGCATAATTATCATCGTAATAATGAACCGTTTGATACCACTCCCATTTGTTATTTTTGAGTGTTATTGTAGAATCTTTTAAAAGATGGTTGTTTGTAGAATATTCTAGATAATGCCTTACTGTATTAGATTTAGTAAAAGTTAATTGCCCCAACGAATTGTAATACAGATACAATGTGTCTCTACTTACATAGTTTATTTTATCTACCCTGCCCTCATTATTGATTTCAAAATCACAGAAGTCATTATCATTTTTGATAATTTTGATTTTATTTTCTGATGGATATTCAATTTTAAATGTGTTTAATATTTTTTCTTCTGGTATTGATGTTCGGATACCAAAATATATTATTTTCTCTTGTATCTTTTCTAATTTTTTCAAGTTATATTGATAGGAAAATATTTTTTTTATTCCTGATGAGGTATCAGTATATTCCATAGAAGTAACCAGCACCTCTTTTTCAGGAGAGCATCGTATCTCATCAGATGGAATTGGAAATTCTTTTTTCTTACAAGAAAATCCAACAATTAGTATTGCTAAGAAGAGGGTTAATCTTAACATAAAACATTTTTCTTAATATTTTTCATTGAAAGTTTTAACTGTAATATTCTCAAAAGTTCCATCAATGTCTATTTCGGGTTTGCAGGTAGGGCATAAACTGCGTTTTAATTTCCCAACGATTTTACCCGAAACGATAGCTGTATTGGCATCTTTTTCTTGGTAAGATGTGATGATTACTTTCAAATTTTTATCAGGATATTTATAGCCATACATCTGTTTAGAACTACTCCAAAGCACTTCTATTTTATCATTTTGGTATTCTGTAGCCTTTATTTCACCATAAATATTGATATTTATTTGTTCAGTAGCGTCTTGTGTGGATTTAAAAGCTAATATAAAAACACTGGGTTTATCTTTATATACACTAACTCCTTTTTTATAGTACAAACACGAATTGAAAAACGTCTTTCCCTGCCATGATTTCCCATCAAAAGTACCTTTAAACATTTCTTCTTTGGTATTGCTTTGAGTATTTGTTGTGGTGCTGGTAGCATTTGGAAACGCTCCACCTTTCTCAACCAAATAATAATTCTCATAAATACCACTAATAGAGCCTGAAATCATTTTGAATTCTATGGTAATTCTTTCACTGCCCTTTTTACCAATTGGAATGGTTGCTCCCGAGCCAATAGTCAGTTTTGAAACCTCCATGGTTCTTCTATCCCCTTTTGCATCTACAAAATCTAATTTGTCTTTGGGTTTTATGATACCCTCTTCTATCTCAACAGTCATTACATAAATACCTTTTGTATCATCTATAATAAAAATGGTAGATGCTTTTGCTTTAAACTTTTGAGCTGTTTTAACTGGTTGTTTGCCCTGTATTTGAGCAATTACAGGTAATGTTACCAATAACCAAAAAAATAAAAATAAATTTTTCATAAGGAAATAAGGTTTGGAGTTAAGCTTTTTATTAAAACATAGGTTTTACAGGTGTATTTTCTAAAATAGCTTCAATTTTAGCCATTACTTCTGGCGTTAGTAATGTATTAGCTACTTCAATAGCCTTTAAGTTTTCTTGTAACTGGCTAATTTTAGAAGCCCCTGTGATTGCAGTACTGATGTAAGTAGGTTTAATTGCCCAAGCCAAAGCTAAAAGAGGCATAGTAGTTCCTAATTCTTTGGCAAATGTTGTTAGTTTTCTTACCTTTTCAATTTTTCTTTCGGTCAGTTCTCTGTCTTTGAGCCACTCCAAACCTTCTATGCTTAATCTTGTATCATCAGGGAAATTTTCGTTGTATTTACCTGTTAATATCCCAGAAGCCAAAGGCGACCAAATGGTTGTTCCCAAACCAATATTTGTATAGAGTTGGGCATATTCTACTTCTACTCTATCTCTGTGAAGCATATTGTATTGAGGTTGCTCCATTGTAGGAGGAATCAGATTGTACTGTCTTGCCACAGAATAAGCCTCTTGTATTTCCTGAGCTGACCATTCTGATGTACCCCAATACAATACTTTTCCCATTCTAACCAAATCGTTCATTGCCCAGACAGTTTCTTCGATGGGTGTATTTTTATCAGGACGGTGACAAAAGTATAAATCCAAGTAATCTACTTGTAGGCGTTTTAAAGCAGCATCGCATGCTTCAAAAACATGTTTTCTACTCAAACCTGTTTGATTTGGCAATCTACCACCAGCACCAAAAAATACTTTACTCGATACCACAAAAGTATCTCTTGACCAGCCCAGTTTTTTCAAGGCATTTCCCATTACTATCTCTGATTGCCCTCTTGCGTATATTTCAGCATTATCAAAGAAGTTAATTCCATTATCATATGCAATTTTCATCAAATCTTCGGCTGTTGTATCGCCAATTTGCTTGCCAAATGTCAGCCAAGAACCAAAAGAAAGTACACTAACTTGTAGTCCAGATTTACCTAAACGTCTATATTCCATATTTTTTTTAGTGATAAGTTTATTTTATAAAGGTAAAACCTTTTTATCTATTGATACGTTCCATTTTGTATATTGTTAATTTAAAAATACTCTTAAAATGAAAAAATTGTTAATTATGCTATTTTCCTTATCTCTAGTTATGAGTGCATGTACAACTGTTCATGTACATAATGGGAAGCGTATACCTCCTGGACAAGCTAAAAAAATGACAGGTGCAAAATCAGCAAAGAATTTCGCACCTGGTCAGCAAAAAAAGAAATAGAATTAATATTTTATTGATAAACACGCTTTTGGGCAGCCAAAAGTGTGTTTTGCATTAAAGAGGTTACTGTCATTAGCCCTACTCCACCTGGTACAGGTGTAATGAACGAAGCTTTCTGACTAACTTCATCAAAACATACATCTCCTACAATTCGGTAACCCGATTTTTTAGAGCTGTCCTCTACTCTTGTAATTCCCACATCAATAATTACAGCTCCTTCTTTGACCATATTGGCAGTCAAAAATTCTGGTTTACCCAAAGCAACGATCACAATGTCAGCTTTTTTGGTAAATTCTTCTAAGTTTTGTGTTTTACTATGACAAAGTGTTACCGTACAATTACCAATTTTAGTATTTCTAGCCATCAAGATACTCATTGGAGAGCCTACAATATTGCTTCTACCTATTACTACACAATGCTTTCCTGATGTTTCAATATTGTATCTTTCTAGCATTTGTAAGATACCATAAGGGGTTGCAGGAATGTAAGCAGGCAGGTTTTTTGCCATTCTACCAATATTGATAGGATGAAAACCATCCACGTCTTTTTCTGGTGCTATACTTTCAATTACTTTATTTTCTGAAATATGTTTGGGAAGGGGAAGTTGCACTATAAAGCCATCTACTTCAGGGTCTTTATTAAGACGTTCAATGGTTTGTAATAATTCATTTTCGGAGATATTGGCATCTAAACGAATAAGAGTAGAGCCAAAACCCACTTCTTCACAACTTTTTACTTTACTGGCAACGTAAGTTTCGCTTGCTCCGTCATTTCCTACCAAAACAGCAGCCAAATGAGGGATTTTTCCGCCTTGTTGCCTAATTGCATCAACAGCTAACTTTAATTCATTTTTAATTTCCTGAGAAGTTTTTTTTCCATCGAGAAGTACCATGAGAAGAATTATTTTGAGGTGGTTGAATGCCCACAAATATAAGTGTTCATTTCATTTTTTCTCAAAAATTATCTTCCTAAAATTTTCAACACTGTACGCCATGCAATATAAGCGTCAAGACTAAACGAAACAGATTTCACGTAGCGAACATCCCAAAGTGTTTTCTCTGAAATAGAAGCATTTTTACTTTCTTTGATTTGAGCGAGCCCTGTAATCCCTGGTTTTACATGATGTCTTTGATGTTGTTCTGGAGTATAAATATCTAAATATTCCATCAGTAGTGGTCTAGGACCAATCCAACTCATATCCAATAACAGAATATTGAATATCTGAGGAAGTTCATCCAAATACGTTTTACGTAAAACCCTGCCTATGGGAGTTGCTCTTTCTTCATCAGTCCCCTCTTTTTCATCGTATAAAGTTCTGAATTTGAAAATTTTAAAAGGTTTTCCATGCAAACCAGGGCGTATCTGTGTAAAAAAAACTCTACCTCTGTTGAATATCAGTAATAATAAAAAAACTGCCAAAAATATTGGCAGAATAAAAGGTAAAATAACAATAGAAAATAATATATCTAATAAGGATTTTGCAAAACGAATATACATACGTTCATTATTTCTGCAAAAATACTCTTTTTGTATTATTGATTCGTGCATTTCCTACTTCTACAATAAAAACCTCTGAACGATTACTAGTCATATCAAATTCTTTAGCAAAACGCCCTCTTTGGTTAGATATTTCCTGAGCTACTTGATTTCCAACCATATCATAGACTTTTACATAAATGGAGTTGCCATCAGGGTTTTCGAAAATCACAGCAAATCTTCGAGGAGCTGTAAGACGTACCTCGAACTCTATATTTGTAGGAGTATATTCTTCTTCTTGGGTAATAGGACTATCCGATGCTTTTGCAGGTTCTATAAAACCTATGTAAACACCTAACATAATTAAAAAATATGTAAACCACTTTCTCATTTTGCAAAAATTTGGAATAAATACTACCAAAACCTTGCCAAATGAATCCAATTATGGATTTTTTTTATCGTATTTAAAAATCAGCATTTCTTTCATTGTAAAAAGATACAGATAATGAGTGCTAATTAAAAAAAAATCTTTGTAATTGTATTCTATAGGCAAATCAAGTTTATGTTGAACATCTGTGTAAAGATGACGTAAATATAACATATTTTTATGAATATATGCTATATCATCTTTAACGAAATTGATAAAATTTATGTTACTAATTTGCAACTTTTTTTTGTAATTTCCAAAATTATCGAATATAAAAATTCCTGAATTTGAGTCTACTAAGAATACTTGATTTTGATATTCCCTTAAAAAGCTCAAGGAATAGGTTTTGGGGTTAAAAATTAAGTCGCATGGTGTGCTGATGCTTATCAGATTGGCTTGAGTTTGATACTTTTTTAGAGCAAAATCTTGTTCATCAAAAAGCCACAAATTACCATCATTGGCATAAGTCATGAGACGAGCAAATCCTATTTTTTCATTATTTATATTTTGTGTTTCTAAAGGTACAAGAAAGCGATTTAGCCAGGTATAACGTTGTAAATCTCTGTAAAAAAGAAGAATTTTGAGACCTTTCCATGCCTCCAAAGATTGTAAGTTAGCTGTTTGTTCAGAGGCAAAATGCCTCAAGCTATCTCCTTTTTCATTGTATTGTGTTAAATTCCCTTGATTATCAGCAATGTAAATATGACCATACAAGTCCATGGAAACATTTTGGACTGGGGGAATTTGGATAGTTCTAATCAGGTTTAAGTTTTGGGAAGTTCCCTGATAAACCAACATCCATAGAAATATTATAATATGTAAAGTTTTTATTTGCAACTAACCATATTTTAAGCCGTTACAGATGATACAGCCACCAAAGCGTGTTCTGGCTCTGCCAAATTAGGAATTTCTATTTTGAAAATAGTACCAATATTGAGTTCTGAATGCATATCTATTTTACCATTAAGTTTGGTAATTGTTTCTTTTACAATATATAAACCCAAACCAGAGCCTTGACTTTTTTCGCTGGCTCTATAAAACATTTGAAATACCTTCTCTAAATGTTCTCTGCCTATACCTTGTCCATTATCAGAAACTGTAACGAGAGCTTTTTCAGCATTTACTTCTATTTGTATTTTAAGATGAGATTGTATTCCTTGTCGATAATACTGAATACCATTGCTAATCAGATTACCCAATAACACAGCCAATCTGTTTTTATCCGAAGCAAAAGGTACATCTTGTTTGATACTGATAATTTTTTTAACTTTATCATAGCCCAAATCAGATTTTCTTTGGTTCAATACCTCATTGAGCAGTTCTCTAAAATGAATTGATTGCTTTTGAACATCTATACGAGCATTTCTAAGCAAGTCTGTGAGTTCTCGTGTATATAAGTCTAATTTTTGAATACTTTTTTCCTGCATCTCTAAATAAATGGCAAGGCTTTCAGGGTTGGTATCTTGTTTCATGAGCTGAATCAGCCCAATTAAAGATTTAAGAGGGGAACTCAATTCATGAGATATACTATATACAAATCTATCTAATTCGGCATTGAGCTTTACAAGTTCGCCATTTTGTTGGGTAAGAGCATGTGTTCTATCTTTGACAATCTTTTCAAGCTCCATATTTTTTTCTCGTTCTACATCTTTTTTAGCTTTCTCTTTTAGGATTTGATTTTCTTTGTGAACTACTTCCAATCTCATTCTATTCAGTTTTCCTGCTATCCCAAAAGAAATGGTAAGAATATAAAACATATACCCCATATGTAAGCCATAGTTATTCCACCAAGGAGAAGACAGTATCCCAAACATGGCTAATAGATTGAGGCAAGCTCCCACTATTAAGAATAAATTTGCCATCATTAAGTATTTAGCCATCGCTACTTTTTTCTGATAAGCCCATACAAATCCCCAAATTGCCATCATGATATATATAGGAACTAAGCCTATCAATACATGGATGCCAAAAACAGGATTGAATAAACTTATCAAAGTATTGGCAAAGAAGAATCCTGCTAATACTTTTAAAATATCAGAGAGTTGTGACTGATTAGGTACATTTAGAAATGCTCTTGTGAAAAGTATAGAAAAAGCCATTCCTATACTAATTAAAAAAGATTCAGGAGAGTACTTTAAATTAGCATATACCCAAGGAAGATAAGCAGATAACATCCCATCATATGTTCCTACACCTGCTGTAAAAAATAATACACTTAGCGTAAAATAAAGGAGTAAATCTTCTTTAGAAACAAAAAATCCAAGCAAATTATAAATAATCATCAGAAACATCAAGCCATAAAATATCCCTAAAAAGAAACTTGTAGAAAATACTTCTGTCTGAAAAACATCTACTTCTTTTATTTTAATGGGAATAGTCATAAAACTATTGGTATTTACCCGAATAAAAACCTGAACTACTTGATTTTTAGGAATATGAATAGGAAATGCTATCGAATTCCCTTTAAAAAGTTGCTCTTGATTTAAGACCTTTGTACCACTTTTAGAATAAAGGATTTGCTCATTTTGAGCATTTAATATGTATATTTCAACGGATGTCAAAGATGGGTCATCAATATATAAGATAAATTTATCCTCATTATAATTATTTTGTATTTTACCCTTAATCCAATAAACAGATTTTGTTAATCCAAAGTGAAACAAAGGGTTATCTTTAGGAAATTTGAACTTATCTCCTGCTTTTAAAGCATCTTTTAGAGTCATTTCTCCTGTTGCATCTTCTGCTACTTTCAAAGAAGCATTAATGGGCACATTTAAAGATTCTTTTTTCAGCATAAGAATGTCGTTACTTGCCCAAACAAGTACACTCAACAACCAAAAATATATAGACAAATAGTATCTCATATCACTTTTCAACTCTTTTCTACAAGTGTTTGAACTTCTTTTTCTTCCTTATTTTGGGCAAGAGGCAGATTGAAAATAAATTTCGAACCTTTGCCCTCTTCACTTTCTACCTGTAAAACCCCTCCATTTTTTTCAACAAACTCTTTTACAAGTACCAAACCTAAACCAGTTCCAACTTCATTGGCTGTCCCTTTAGTTGTATATCGAGAGTCTATTTGAAATATTTTTTGCATAACTTCTTTACTCATTCCTATTCCTGTATCTATAATTTGCAACTCAACTTCTTTTTGTTTCAGAATTGTTTTGATGGTAACTGTTCCATCTGTTGACGTAAATTTAATAGCGTTAGAGAGCAAGTTCCGAAGAACAGTATTGATAGAGTTTACATCTATCCAAACTTTTAAATTTTTAATTGTTTCATTATTCAAATGAATTCCTTTGTTTTGAGCAGAAACGGCAAGCAACTGTATATTATTTTCAATAAGTGTGTATAAATCAGCTTCAGTATAAGTGTATTCGAGTACTCCCATTTGGGAACGAGACCAAGAAAGTACGTTTTCCAGCAAACTATAAAGGTTTTTGACTGATTTATTAAGATTTGAACTCATAAAACGTATATCATCCTGACTCATTTCATCCAAATGATCTGTCATGATGTTTAAAAAAGCCGTCAGAGAGTTTAGAGGACCTTTAATATCGTGAGCAAGAATTGAGAAAAACTTATCTTTGGTTGCATTGAGTTGTTGAAGATTTACTTTTTGTTCTTCAATTTCCTTTTTCTGGTTGATTAACTCATCATTTTGTAATATAAGGGCTTTGCTTGCTTCTGCAATCTTGAGTTGCAAGTTCTTTTTTTGTACTTCAACAGAAATGAATCTTTGACGAACCAAAATGACTATTATCAAACCTATAAAAAGAGCAATAACCACATAAAACCACCAAGTTTGCCAAAAAGCAGGTTTTATTACAAAATGATATTCTGTAATTTGCTCTCCACAAGCTCCATTAGGCAAACAAGCTCTTACTTTAAAAGTATAATTTCCTGGAGGTAAATTCGTATAAATTACTTCTGTTTTGGGGCTTTTTTTATTCCAATTATTTTCCAAACCTTCTAAAATCCACTGATATTCAACAGATTCGGCATATTTATGATTAACAGGCTCAAATTGAAATGATAGATAATTTTTATTGTAAGGCAATATTAAATCTTTGGGCAAAAAAGACCATTGAATGAGCCCTTTATGCAAAGAACTTAGTTCTTTGTTAAGCCAATCTGTTTTTTGTAAGAATAGTTGCAATTCTGTAAGATTTACTTGTAAAATCTCATCAGCTTTGTCATCTTTTTCAGGATTGTATTTAATCAGACCTCTTACAGTTCCAAACCAAATATTACCTGCTTTGTCTTCATAAATAGCTTTCTCATTTGCTTCTAAGCCTGTAAAACCACTATTTTTATCATAATTTCTTATTTTTAAAATATTTCCTTTTGCATCTATATGTAGTTTACTGATGCCTATTTGTGTTCCTACCCATACCTGATTATTTCTGTCTACTAAAATGGCATATAAGTTATTAGAAAGAATACCCTGATTTTCTGTAATGACATCAAATTTTTGTGTTTCTCTCGAAAAACGGAGAAGCCCACCAAATGTTGCTATCCAAATATTACCATTTTTATCTTCAGTTCCATTGATAGTATATTCGCTTGGTAAACTATTTTTTTTGGAATAATTAGTTATTTTACCTCCATCATAAATAGATATTCCATAATTTGTACAAATCCATATTTTTTGCTGAGAATCCTCAAAAATGTCATTAACCAAATCACTCACTAAATTATGACTTTTTGAGTTAATCCATATCGTTTCTTGAGTTTGGTTATTATAATAAAAAACTCCATCCTGATAAGAAGCAAACCAGATACCATTCTGAGTTACACAAATATCTGTTGTGTGTAAATCTTCAGGCAAGCCATATTTTTTAGAAACATCTACCAAAATACCTGCTCTATATTGCCAAACACCTCGTACTGTACTTATAAGTAATTCACCCTCAAGTGTTTCTGTAATAGTTTGTACTCGTTTAAGGTATATATTTTTTTCAACAGGAATATGTGTAAATTTATTTTTATCAAAAGAACAGAGAGGATTTCCTCCACTTTCCCCTACCCAATATTTACCATTTTTATCCTCATAAAAAGCCCAAACTAATCCACTTGTAAGTCCTTCGGAATTATAGTATTGCGTAAATTGATCTCCAACATAACGAATTAAGCCTTTTCCATAAGCACTCAGCCAAATATTGCCATATTCATCTGCTAAAATTACTTCTAATGTATTAATTGGCAATCCATTATCAGTAGAAAAGTTTTTAATATTTCCATTAGTATCTACTCTAAAAAAACCTTTTTTATCTACAGAAACCCATATATTTTTAGCTTTGTCTTCTGAGAGACTTAGAAATTCATCCAAGTTAAATTGTCCTAAATCTTTTACAAATTTCAGTTTCCCATCAATGTATAAGTGTAATTCGGTAGTCTTTTTTGTCAAATTTTCTAATAGTATTCGTGGGTTTTTATCTATATTTGAGCCATATAAGCGGGCAACATTATTTTTTTCTTTTAACAAGTCATTGAGAGGAGAGTATATTAGTTTTTCTTCCTTATATTCATAAAAGCCTTTTTCTGTTTTTATAATAAGATCTTTATGCTGATTGATTGCTATAGCATTTACATTGTTATCTTTAAGTAATTGTAGATTTTGCATGGTAAAATCAGTAAAACTGTCATTATTAAAGTAAACAATCTTACTAGATCCTTTTTCTTTCTTAATAAGAATCCAAAGTTTACCTTCATAATCTTCTGCAATTTCAAACTCTACACCATTACTAAAACCCTGATTTTCACTATAATTCTTAAAAGTTTTTCCATCATATTTGGTAATCCCTCTTTCAGAGAGAAACCATAAGTTACCTTGTTTGTCCTCATAGAGTTTCTTTACTCTATTATTGACAAGTCCGCTTTGTTCATTAAAAGACTTAAAGGTTATGCCATTGAATCGGGCTACTCCTCCCCCATTAGTTCCTACCCAAATACTACCTCTTCTATCTTGCAGAATATCTATGACTTCAGATTGAGGCAAGCCTTCTTCAAGTGAATAGGTACTAAACCGATATTGTTGAGCCTGAGAAACTAAACAGTAAAAGCTAAAAAAGAAGATATATAAATATGTGTATTTCTGTTTGTGCATAAGCAGCCTGAAAGACCCAACAACTTGATATTAAAGATGCAAAAATATATTGATTTTACGAAAAATTTTCAATACAAAAGCTTTTTTTTTGTTAAACATATTTCTGTTTCCTAATTTTACGAAAAAAAGACATGATTTCTTATAAAAGAACTTATTTATTAGTATCCCTTTATTTTTGTTTACAGGCTTGTACAGCTCAACAAAACAACTTAGAATCTTCCCATAATCGTCTTATTATTTTAGATAAAGAAATTAGTCAAAATCCACAGAACTCATCTTTATATCTCAAAAGAGCATATATCTTAGATAGCACTAAAAATTATTTAAAAGCCCTCTCTGATGTCAATGAGGTACTTAAAATGAATAATAAAAATATTGATGCTTATTATTTGAGAGGTTTATTGAAAATTAAGTTAGATGATGCATCAGGAGCCATCAATGATTTCAATAAAATCATTTTACTTGACCCAAAAAATGCCAATGCTTATTTTCAGAGAGCCTTGATAAGATTACAAGTAAAAGACAAATCGGGGGCTTGTCTGGAATTAAAAAAAGCTCTGGAATACAAACACCCCAAAGCTCAAGAAGTCATTACTCAGAATTGTAAATAGTTTTCTAAACTATACCGTTTGTTTTACTTTTTTAAATATATTTTTAGCATTTTGAGTAGTAGCTTGTGCAACCTCTTCAATACTAATACCTTTTATTTGAGCAATAGACTTAGCAATAATAGGAATATAACTACTCTCATTTCGTCCGCCTCTGTGTGGAACAGGAGCCAGATAAGGACTATCTGTTTCCAATACCAGATGTTTTAAATCTATTTGTGGCAATACAGCATCCAAGCCTGCTTTTTTGAAAGTTACCACTCCACCTATTCCCAAATAGAAGCCTAATTTAATGATTTTTTCAGCTTGTTCTACTGTGCCTCCAAAGCAATGAAATATTCCCCTTAAGCCCTCCATTTGTAGGTCTTCAATCAGTTGGATGGTCTCATCCATAGAATCTCTACAATGTATAATGAGAGGTAAATCGTACTCTTTTGCCCACTTGGCTTGTATTTTAAAAGCCTCTACCTGTTCTTTCCAATGGGTTTTATCCCAATATAAATCTGTACCCATTTCACCAATAGCCACAAATTGACGCTTCTTGAGCCAGTCTTCTATAACGTATAAGTCTTTTTCAAAACCCTTTTTTACAGAACAAGGATGCAGTCCCATTGTAGCTATACACTCAGGGTGTTTTAATTCTAGTTCTAGCATGCTGTCTATGCTTTTTACATCAATATTAGGCAGATAAATTCTCTCTAAGCCAGCATCTTTACTACGATTCAATGTATCAGAAAGGTCATTTTTAAATTCTTTCAAATACAAATGGGCATGTGTGTCAATCAACATTTTTTAATAAATTTATTTTTATAGTTATCTAATAATCAGTTTTTTAAACAAAGTAATATTTTTATAAACTATAAATTATCGTTTAAATAAACTGATTTTCTTTATTTTTGCACAAAATTAGCAATAAATAAACCCAAAACAAAGCATTTACACATTGCTTTTATTTAAAAACATGATAAGCAAGGATTTAGCTTTAGCTGAAAAGTTATTAAAAGAAGGAAATTTAGTCGCCATACCTACTGAAACTGTGTATGGGCTGGCTGCCAATGCTTTAGATGTAAAAGCTGTTGCTAAAATTTTTGAAGTAAAAAACAGACCAACTTTTGACCCTTTAATCATTCATACCAACTCCATTGAAAAAGTTCGTCAGTTTGTAGAATATATTCCAGAAAAAGCAGAACTACTGGCTCAAACTTTTTGGGCTGGATCACTTACATTATTACTCCCCAAAAGAGACATTATACCCGATTTAGTCACATCAGGGCTTTCTAGGGTGGCTGTCCGAATTCCCAAACATCCCTTAACACTTACATTATTAGAGAAACTAAATTTTCCTCTCGCTGCTCCAAGTGCCAACCCCTTTGGCTACATAAGCCCCACTAAAGCAGAGCATGTAGAGGCTCAGTTAGGCAATAAAATTCCTTTAATTCTAGATGGTGGAGCCTGTGAGGTGGGTATTGAATCTACTATTGTTGGTTTTGAAGAAGGTAAAACCATTATTTACAGATTAGGAGGAATTAGTGTAGAATCTATTGAAACTATTATTGGTAATGTAGAGATTCGTCCTCATTCCAGCTCTAACCCCAATGCTCCTGGCATGCTTGAAAGCCATTATGCCCCCAGAAAACCATTTTTTTTAGGAGATAAAAATGTTCTTTTAAAGACATATCTTCCCAAAGAGATTGGTCTTTTGTCCTTTTCCGAATTTCAAGAAGATTTTCCCCTAGAAAATCAAAAAATATTATCTTCCAACAAAGATTTTTTAGAAGCTGCCCAAAATCTATTCTCCTATATGCGAGAACTTGACCAAATGCCCGTAAAAGTTATTTTGGCTGAGCTATTACCAGAAGAAAATTTAGGCAAGGCTATTAATGACAGATTACGAAGAGCTTCAACAAAATAACCAATTAAGCAGGCTCTATCATGTCCCAAAGATTACCATATAAGTCTGCAAATACACAAACTTTTCCAAAAGCTTCTGTAGAAGGTTCTCTAACTATTTGTACACTATTATCTAAGAGATTTTGATAGTCTCTATCTAAATTGTCTGTATGTAAAAATAAAAATACTCTTCCTCCAGTCTGATTTCCAACTCGGCTTGTTTGCTCTTCATTGGCTGCTTTAGCCAGCAACAACGAGCATTGTGAACCTTTGGGTTGTACAACCACCCATCGTTTGGTTTCAGAAAGTTGAGTATCTTCTATGAGTTCAAAATGAAGTTTTTGGGTGTAAAATTCGATGGCTTTGTCGTAATCATCTACAACTAGAGCTATTTTTACAATGGATTGTAGCATATTTTTTTAATAAGTATTTGAAAAACAATTTTTTACTCAACACTTCAAAACTAATAAAAAAAGCTTTAAAAAAAACTGAAAAAACTTTGGAAATTTTTAAAGTTTCCGTAGTTTTGTGCAAGTAAAAATATTTATAATTTAAGTGGAAACAAAAGAACGCATATTAGCCAAGGCAGAAGAACTTTTTATGAGATATGGCATTCGTAGTATTACTATGGATGATATTGCACGTGATTTGGCTATGTCTAAAAAAACTATTTACCAATTTTTTAAAGACAAGGATGAGCTGGTTTATCAGATGGGAGTTCGTCATTTTGAACAAGATAAAAGTGAAATGTGCCAAATCTCTGAAACATCTGGCAATGCTATAGATGAGGTTATCTCAATGAGCCGACATCTCAAAAACAATTTAAAAGGTGTCAATCCGTCTTTATTTTTCGATTTACAACGCTATCATCCTAAAGCTTGGAGTTTATGGCAAGAACATAAAAAAGGCTTTATTATTGAGCAGGTAAAGAAAAATATTGAACAAGGCATCAGAGAAGGTTTATATAAAGCTGATTTGAATATTGAGATTCTTGCAATTCTTAGAGTAATGCAGATTGAAATGGCTTTTGATGGGACTTTGTTCCCTCCTGATAAGTTTGATATTTTAACCATACAAATTACATTTTTAGAGCATTTTATTAGAGGTATTGTTACTCCTAAAGGTTTTGCCCTGTTAGAGGAGTACTTCAATAAAGAACCTCAAAAAGTTTTTAATAACACTTAAATTTCCTTCAACCAGCTATAAAAGTTTTACTCTTTATTTTTATAATTTATGAAACAACTAATCTATTTGACACTTTTGTTGCTTGCAAATTTCTCCTATGCACAACAAAAACATAACATGACGCTCCAACAATGCTTGGAATATGCTTACACCAATTCTGCTACTGTCCAGAAATCTATGCTGGACGAACAAATTGCAAAAGCCAAAGTAAACGAAACTATTGGTATTGGTTTACCACAAATTAATGGTTCTGCTAGTTTATCATATAATTTTGAGTTAAGAGGTATTCCCTTTCCTCCAGGCTTCTTTTTGCCTGATAGTTTACGAAATACTATCCCTCCTGATGCTGAATTAGCAATGGTGCGTAGTCCATTTTCTGCCGCTTATGAAGGTAATCTGGGTTTATCTATTAATCAGATTATTTTCAATGGCTCTTATTTAGTTGGTTTGCAAGCATCCAAAACTTACACTCAACTAGCAAAAAGAAACACTGAAACCTCTAAAATAAGTACAGCCGAAAATGTAACCAAAGCATATTTTTCCTTGCTTGTTGCAAAAGAACGTATCACTCTTTTAGATAATAATCTATCTCGTTTGGATTCGTTGTTAAAAGATGTAAGAGCTTTGAATAAACAAGGTTTTGCAGAAAATCTTGACTTAAATCGTTTGGAGGTAACAGCTAATAATTTACGTTCTGAAAAAAACAAAGTAGAAAGATTAATTCAGTTAAGTAATGAACTTTTAAAGTTTCAAATGGGTATGCCTGCACAAGACCAGTTAGAGGTAACAGGCTCTATCAGAGACTTTCAGTTAGAACAAATTCCTGAACAAAATGTAAAAGCTGACTATAAAAGCAGAATTGAATACAACACTCTTGAAACAGGTATTGCCTTATCTGAACTTGCCAAAAAAAATGTACGTTCAGGTTACTTGCCCAGTTTGGTTGCTTTTGGACAAATGGGATATTCAACAGGTGCTAGATATTTTGCTAGTATTGGCGACTTCAAAAATCGCTGGTTAGGCTATGGCACTGTTGGTTTACAACTCAATGTTCCTATTTTTGATGGTTTACAGAAAAAATACAAAGTACAACAAAGTAATTTAGAACTTCTCAAGTTAGAACAAGACAAGAAAAACCTTGAAAAAGTAATTGATTTTCAGACCAATCAGTCTCAAATTACATTACGCAATGCCATAGAATCTTTGGAAATCCAGAAGCGTAATATGGAGCTTGCCAAAGAAGTGGTAAGAGTATCTCAGATTAAGTATAAGCAAGGTGTAGGCACAAGCTCAGACATTGTAAATGCTGAAAGTGCCTTCAAAGAAGCTGAAACAAATTATTATGCATCTTTATATGATGCCCTTATTGCAAAAGTAGATTTGGATAAAGCTTTGGGTAAACTTGTCAAAAATTAAAAAATGCTATGTCTTCAACCTTTTATTTTATAGAATTTTAACTTTTCATAATATGAAACCCATACTATTTTTTACACTCTTAGTTTTTTTAGTAAGTGCCTGTGGAGGCAGTAAAGATAAAAAAGCTGAATTAGACCAATTAAAATCTCAGAAAAAAGAGATCGAAGCTAAAATTGCTCTATTAGAAAAAGAGCTTGGAACGAATACCAAACTGATGAAATCTAAAAATGTAATGGTTACATCACTACAAACTGGTAGTTTCTCTAATTATGTAGAAATACAAGGAAGATTTGAATCTGATCGTATTGTAAATGTTGGAGCACAAGTCCCTGGTGTTGTACAAGCTGTATATGTTCGCAGAGGCGATTTTGTAGGTGCTGGACAAGTTGTAGCAGTGATTGATGGAAGCTTGATTCTAAAAAATATGGCTCCTCTCAAAACTCAAATAGAGCTTGCCAAAACTGTTTATGAAAAACAAAAAAGCCTTTGGGAACAAAAAGTAGGAACAGAGATTGCCTATTTACAAGCAAAAACTACTGTAGACGGATTGGAACAACAAATGGCAGCCTTACAAGAGCAATATGCGAAAACACGTGTTGTGGCATTGATGGGTGGAACCGTTGAAGAAGTATACATGAAAGTTGGTGAAATGGCTTCTCCTGGAATGCCTGGAATCAAAATTGTTAATGCTTCAGATTTAAGAGCTGTTGCTGATGTTCCTGAAAGCTATTCGGCTCAAATTAAGAATGGAGCTGAGGTAATTGTAAATTTACCTGATTTAAAGAAGGATGTAAAAGGTAAAATTGCCTTTACAGCACAAACTATCAACCCTTTAAATCGTAGTTTTAGAGTAGAAGTAGTCATTCCTTACGACAAAGACATTCGCCCTAACATGATTGCTACACTCAAAGTAGAAAATTATCAAAAAGATGCTTCCATTACTGTTCCTATCAATGTAGTACAAAACAGCCCTGATGGTAGTTTTGTAATGGTTGCTGTTGAAGAAAATGGAAAAAAAGTAGCTAAGAAAAGAAAAATCCAAGTTGGGCAAATCTATAATCGTTCTGCTGAAATTTTAGGAGGTTTGCAAAATGGTGATAAAGTAATTACAGTAGGTTATCAAGACCTCAATGATGGCGATTTAATTAGCTATAAACTCTAAAGTTTACACTTCAAACACTTGACCTCTTATAGTTATGAGTCATAAAATGAAAGAATTTTTCGCTTCAAGTTGGGCAATTAATAATAAAACTGTAGTTTATGTAATTACTGTGTTCTTATTACTTGCAGGTTTATATTCATACGATAAATTGCCCAAAGAACAATTTCCTGATATTGTAGTACCTACTATTTATGTACAGACTACTTATATTGGAGCATCTCCAAAAGATGTAGAGAACCTCATTTCTAAACCTATTGAAGATGAATTAAAATCTGTAAAAGATATTAAAAAAGTAACTTCTACTTCCGTAGAAAACTTTTCTGCTGTGGTAGTTGAGTTCAACACAAATGTTACTACAGAAATTGCCAAACAGCGTGTTAAAGATGCCGTAGACAAAGCTAAACCTAAATTACCTAATAGCACTTTACGAAAAGAGCCTCAAGTTCAGGAGATTGACTTCTCTGAATTTCCTATTATGTATGTGAACATTTCTGGGGACTATTCACTTGATAAACTCAAAAAATATGCAGAACTTTTAGAAGAAAAAATTGAAGGTTTTCCTGAAATTAGGCGTGTTGATATTATTGGAGCGTTAGACAGAGAAATTCAAATCAATATTGATAAATTTAAGATGGAGGCTGCCAATATTTCTTTTGGAGATATTGAGCGTGCTGTAGGTGCAGAAAACATTACTATTCCAGGTGGAGTAATTCAGTTAGATGCAGTTCGTCGCTCTGTTAGCATTTCAGGTGAATTCAAAGATATTGATGCCATTCAAAAAATGGTAATTAGCAGCTCTTCTGGTGGAAATGTATATCTCAAAGACATTGCTGAAGTCAATGATGGTTTTAAAGAACAAGAAAGTTTTGCTCGTATGAATGGCAAAGCAGTTGTTACACTTAATATTATTAAGAAAGGTGGAGAAAATCTTATTTCTGCTGCTGATAAAGTGAAAGAGCTAACAAAAGTACTTCAAAGTGAAGGAAAGTTACCTTCTGCATTAGCTGTGGATTTTACAGGTGATCAATCTAAAAATACTCGTATCACACTCCACGACCTGATTAACACCATCATTATTGGATTTATTCTTGTTACCATTATTTTGATGTTTTTCATGGGTGTAACCAATGCTATTTTTGTGGCAATGTCTGTACCCTTATCTGTTGCATTGGCATTTTTAGTTTTCCCAACGATTGGTTTTACACTTAACTTTATTGTACTCTTTGCCTTCTTACTGGCTTTGGGTATTGTAGTGGATGATGCCATTGTGGTGATTGAAAATACACACAGAATTTTTGATAATGGTAAAGTGCCTATTAAACAAGCTGCTAAAACTGCTGCTGGTGAGGTGTTTTTACCTGTGCTTTCGGGTACAGCAACTACCTTAGCTCCTTTTATACCACTTGCTTTCTGGCCTGGTATTATTGGTAAGTTTATGTACTTTTTACCTGTAACTCTGATTGTTACGCTGGTTGCTTCGCTTATTATTGCTTACATTATCAACCCTGTATTTGCTGTTGATTTTATGAAGCCACATGATGACCACACCAAGAAGAAAGAAGGCACATTTTATCAAAAAAATAAAGGAACCATTACAGTAGGAATTATATTCTTATTTTTAGCTCTTATTTTCTATGCAGCTGGCTCAGTGGGAATGGGTAATTTTACAATTACTCTGTTTGCCTTCTTCTTACTAAATAAATATGTTTTAACAAAAGTTATCTATAATTTCCAAAATAAAACTTGGCCTACTGTTCAAAATGCCTATAAACGCATGCTTACAGGACTGCTAAAAGGTTCAAGACCTATTATGTTGTTTGCTGGTGGATTTGGCTTATTCATATTCAGTGTTATTCTGATTGGTATTCGTAAACCTGCTGTTGAGTTTTTCCCACAGGCAGATCCTAACTTTGTATATGTGTATGCATCGTTACCTATTGGTACAGATCAAACCTATACCGATTCAGTCATGAAAGTTTTGGAGAAACGTGTCAATAATATCATTTATCCAAATGGGCAAAAAAATCCTTTGGTTTCTTCTGTTATTACCAATGTAACAATTGGTGCCAGTGAAGACCAAAATGATAGAAGCCCTACACCACACAAAGGTAAAATTCAGGTAGCATTTGTAGAATTTGCTGAACGTAATGGGCAATCTACACGTGAATACATGACTAAAATTCAGAAAGATATGGCTTCTTTAAACTTGCCTCATACCATCAAAGTAGTTGTTGACCAAGAAAAAGGAGGACCTCCAACAGGGAAACCTATTGCTGTAGAAATTATGGGTGAAGATTTAGATGAATTAGTAGTTGTTGGTGACTCTCTTCAAAAATTCTTAGAAAATCAACAAATTGAAGGAGTGGAAAAATTACAATCTGATATTCAAAGAGATAAGCCACAATTACGTGTAGTCATTGATAGAGAAAGAGCCAATAGAGAAGGTTTATTTACAGGACAAATTGGTGGAGAAATTAGTACTGCCGTTCTGGGAAAAGAACTTTCTAAACTTAAAGAAGGTGAAGATGAATATCCTATCATGCTTCGTTATAGAAAAGACCAAAGAGATAATTTGGCAGCTCTCATTACGCATAAAATAACTTTTAGAGATATGGCTAAAGGTGGCGTGTTGCGTCAAGTACCTGTTTCTGCTGTAGCAGATTTGAAATATGATAATACTTTTGGAGGTATTAAACGTAAAAATCAGAAGAAAATAATTACCATAGGTTCTAACATTTTACCAGAATTTAAAGATAAAGGGAAAGTAGTTAGCGATGTAGAAGAGCAAGTTAATATCTTCAAAGATAAATTTGATGTGCCTGAAAATGTAACCATTACAATGGGTGGAGAGCAAGAACAACAAAAAGAAACTTCCAGTTTCTTGGGTTTTGCAGGTTTGATTGCTTTGGGACTCATTTTAGTGATTTTGATTCTTCAATTCAACTCTCTTTCTAAAACATTCATCATTTTACTCCAAATTATCTTCAGTATTATTGGTGTAATGTTGGGCTTAGCAATTACAGGCATGACAGTTTCTATCATTATGACAGGTATCGGAATTGTAGCCCTTGCAGGTATTGTGGTTCGTAATGGTATTTTACTCGTAGAATTTACAGATATTCTACGTGAAAGAGGAATGCCCATGAAAGAAGCGATTATCGAAGCTGGTAGAGAAAGAATGACGCCAGTATTATTGACAGCTACGGCTACTATTTTAGGACTTGTACCACTTGCAGTAGGCTTAAATATTGACTTTGCTAAGTTATTCTCAGAAGGAAATCCTCATATATTCTTTGGTGGCGATAGTGTTGCCTTCTGGGGACCTTTATCATGGACTATGATTTTCGGTCTGGCATTTGCCACAATTCTTACACTAATACTTGTACCTGCTATGTATTTGGTTTCTCAGACTTTAAAAGAGAGAATATTAAAGAGATTTAAGAAAAATGATGACCATCATACAGATACCTTAGTAGAAAATCATCAAGAAAAAGAATTAGAAGCAATTAAATAAGCTAAATACCCTTCAACTATAATGATAGAAGCCTACCCAATTGGGTAGGTTTTTTTGTTTCATAATTTTTTTACTAGTTGTGTATTATCTATCATTTTCAAATAAATTCTATAGCGATTTATATTTTTTTCATTAGTTTCCTCATCTTTGTCATACACATCATCTATTAATACTTCTTGTTCATTATCATCCCAGTTTCTGATAATATTAGCTGGTTTATCTATTGTACTTTTAGTAGTTAATATTGTGCCATAACAATAATCTACTTCCACTTGCCCACTCACCTCTGCCCAAATATCCAATCCATAGAAAAGGGTTGCTTTTAAGTTCCCATAAACAATTAAGCTAGAGCCTGCAAAGTTATTTAAGAGTGTATTATTAACTATTAAATTACCTTCTATCATTATTTGATTTTGAAATATATTACTAAAATTATCACAAGTTACATTTCCTATAATCATCATATAACCCCAGTCTTCATAATTTTCTAAAGAAGGGTATGCGTCTAATAAACCATCAATACTTACATTTCCTGTAATTAATGTAACAGCGTTTAGGGGTCTCCAATGTCCAGAAAAGTATAAATCGCCGTGATGTATATAAAAAGGTGTTTGATTTTCCTCAAAATATTTAATTTCAGGTTTGATATAAGCCTCAAACCAATACTTTAAAATAGTAGACTGATGATGATGAACATAATGCTCAAGCTCAATAGCAGATATTTCTTGCATTTTTTTAAGTTTATTTCTCTAAAGATGTATAGTCCCATTGAATATCTATTGTATCCAATATTTTTAAAAATTCTTTTTCTTCTTTACAGGCAATCCATAAATCTATTGCCTTTTCCATTTCTCCTACAAATCCTATCAGTTGTTGCTGATTGCCAAACAGTTTCAAGTCCCAAAAAGAATCGCCAATAGGCAGTTTATAGTATTTTTGAATAATTTTTGCTTGTAGGTTTTTGTTTATATTGGAAGCAGTTGCAAAATAAGGATAACCACCCATCAGAACTTGAAAATAGGTTTCACGCTTTAAAAAAGTTTCTACGCTTTCTCCATAAGTTTCCCAAGTTTCTCCACCATCATACGTTTCATATACATTTGGATTAGTTTCTCTCAAGTCATTCTCCCAAATTCCCCATTCCACAACCTCCTGATTTTCTACATAAAAAACCCAATAACCATTTTTTTGATAAAGCTCTTGAGGCAGAACAAGCCTATTCTGTTCTTGATTCAAAGAATGCTTACCAAATTTCTCATAAAAAACTCGTAGTACTTCAGGAATTGTAAAACCTGATTTTTGTTCAAAAGCTGTTAGTTCTTCGTTACTAAACCCATTATGAACATCAAAAATTGTATTTAATTCTTCAAAAAGCATTTTTTATTTTTTTTACCCAATCAATATATTTTGGATTTGTTTTAAAATCTTGAAAATCGCCAAAAGAAGGCAACATATTGAGTATTCTACATACAATAGCAAATGCTTCTTCTTCTCGTTTCATTTTCATCAAGATGCGAACTTTAGTATCCCAAATAAAATACTGTGAATCATTTTGAATGAACTTTACTCCTTTCTCTATAATTTCTAAGGCTTGTTTTAGATGAGCTTCATCATCATACAATAAATACATTTGCCAAGCTACCTGATTAGAAGCAATTCGGGTCACTTCCTCATGGAAACGCCCTAAGTCTGTGTAATGCCAGATAAATGTCGGAATTAAAGAAAGTGTTTGAAGTCCAAACTTGACAGATTCTTCTTGATACTTTTTATACATTTCAGGCTTTAACTCTTTCTGACAATTGGAAAGCAAATAACAATATGCCCAAACCTTCCCATAATGAGCATACAAATAATTATATTCATCTACGACTTTACCAGTTCTAAAAAAATCTAAAACCCGTTCGTATAAATCCAATGATTTCAGTAATTTTTTCTTGTCATTATGGGTATTCATCAATTTGTTAGCCTCTTTAATGAGTTCATTCATCTCTTTCCATTCAGCATTTTCGGATTCACCTTCTACATTATTATTACTAAAATCAAATTGGGCTTTCGGGAAAGTCTGATGCAGACGTTTACGAATATCACCACCCAATTTATTATAATTGAAATTAATAAAATCTATATTTTTTAGCTTAAAAACTTCTTCTGGCAATTTTTCTAAGCCATTGAACGATAAATCTAAAAATCTTAGTTTTTTCAAATTGCCAATACCTTTTAAATCTTCAATGGTAAGTTTATCACGCATTTTGCCTTCCCACATGGTTCCATAAAACATATTTTTTTCTTTTTGAGCTTTGAAACGCTTTTTAATATCGGCTTGACGTTTAGGGTCGTATGTCAAATTTTCTAAGAGAGCATCAAATTCTTTTTCTTTAAAAATATCTTTTTCTTCTCCAAACCTATCTAAATGTAGCTCTTCTAAACTTGTAATTTTAAACACATTTTGTATCAGGCTTTGAAGTGGTGCAGGTGTGTTGGTGTACCAGCTATTACCACTAAATACTAATTTTTTGAGTTTTTTAAGGCTCGAAAGGTCAGGAAATGAAGAAAAATAGCCTAAACTTCTATCCAAATTCAACTCTTCTAAATTTTTCAGATTTACAAAACTCTCAGGCAATCCTTTGAAAGAATTGCTCCCAATATTCAGTTTTTTCAATGTTTTGATGCTTGTAATTATTTCAGGAAAATCTACAGGCTTTTCATCTGAACATTTAACTGCTTCAAGCTCCTCAATATGCATTTGAGCCAAGACTTCATTGAACAAGCTCTCAGTATGACTCATATTTAGCAATCTTAATTTTTTTAAGTTTTTGAGTCCCTCAGGCAATTGTTCTAACATTTTACAACCATTGAGATAAAACTCTTCCAAATTTTTCAGATTGCCTATTCCTTTTGGTAGTTTGATAATGCTTGTCTGAGAAATATTCAATACTTTCAACTTTTTGAGTTCGCCTATTTCATCAGGCAATGTTTTGATGTCTGTATCAGAAAGGTACAGTATTTCAAGGTTTTTCAATTCACCAATATTTTCAGGGACACTTGTAATTGCATTGGCTGAAAGGTCGAGTTTTTTAAGATTTTTGAATTTTAATACCTGCTTCGGAAACTGTTTGAACTTCTTACCAGCCAAATCTAATTCCTCTATATTTTCAGTATTGCCTACAGATATTTTTTCCAATTCTTCTTCAAAAATCTGGCGGGCAGGCTTTGCTCCTTTTTTCAACACTTCTTTACCCGCTTTGAGTCTTTCAACAAACTTCTGTATATCAAGCTTTTGTTTATCTAATACTTCTTTCACCAAAACATTTTCAAAATCTTTGATGGTGTAGTCATATTCAAAAAAATCATCTGAATCATCATAATAATTAATCAGAATAGCACCTTCGGGACGAACAACAGAATTATGATTGCCATTGAGTACGTATGGAACACGCAAAACACCTTCTATACAAATACTTCCATCGTTATAATCTCCCTGAAACGCATAACGAACATTGGCGTTTCCAGTGATATGAATAAACTCATCATAGCTACGAAGTACATCACATTCTACATTTCCTATCACAAGCAGAAATGGGAAAGCATCACCACCAGGGCTTATTTCATTGGTTGCAGTTAAGTTTCCATTGACAAGTATTAAAACTGGGTCTTCAAATGAATTGATGTCCTCATCATGTTCTTCAAAAAACCTTTCAGCCCAGTCAAAATTCAGGCTACCTTCTATGAAGGTATCTCCATCAAAGGCTATGATTCTTGAGTAATCAAAATCATCCATGTCTCCATATTTCTTGAGATTAAAGCGTTTTTGAGCTTCTTTTTTGGTGATTACTTCAGGTTTTTTGTTGGTGAATTTTGTTGTCGTTGTTTTACTGATGGATACCTGATTTTTTAAAACTGGTTTGTGTTGTCGTGTATATTCAAAAAATTTCTTGGTGTTCAAATCTCCATCTGCTTCTAGTAACTCTGGTATAACAATCTCTTCTATTGTATCTCTTTCATAATCAGGATCATTCATACCGTTAGAACTATAATCAATCGTAATTGCGTTGATTGTTCCAAAAGTTTCTAAATTAAAATAAAAACCATTGAGCAAAAATGGAGCTGTTATCTCTCCATGAATGGTCAAATACCCCCCATCATCTCCATACATGGTTACAATTCCGTTTTCTGCATCAACATTCCCTCTTACTTCTAAAGTAGCACAACCTATTACTTCTACTAGATGAGCCTCTAAATTACCTGTAACGAGAACAAAATTGCCTCCTCCATCTGCATTTACATTGAAATTACCCCTACAAACTACATTTCCATCAAAAACAATATTATAATTCTGTTTTGAATCACTATGCTCAAAGTCTCCTTCTAAATAGATGTTACCTTCTGCATCTGCTTCATAATATTTGATAGGTACTTCTTTGGCAAAATCCCCAAAAGGCATTTCAAACATAGGCTCAAAAACCTCATTGAATTCATCCCAAATCAGAAAAAGATGCCCTTCGTGGCTATCTACCAATTGAAATCCAAATAGTTCTTTAGCTTCCTTTTTTACATCAATTTGTATTTCTATACCTTTTCTACGAACAACTATCTCATAATTACCATTTGTAGTTTCAGTAATAGCATTATCAAAATCTTCTAAATTATTTATATTTTTTCCATTGACACTCATCATTACATCTGCAAACTGAAATCCATATTTTTCAGCAACAGATTCAGGTGTTATGCTAGTGATATACAGTTTTTCTATAGGAGTGGATGGTGTGTTTTGTGTTACTTTTTTCTTTTTTGTGACTTTTGTTTCATTTGGGGTATCGCCTAATAAATATGCGTATTTTTTCGTCAAAAAGTTTTTCTTCTCTCTGATATAGTTCATCAGAATACCATCATCAATATAGCCTTGTGCAATGACCTCATGAGCTAAAATCTCATGTATATTTTCTTCATCAAAATCAGGTTCACTTTTTACGAAACCCAAACAGTTTTCATCTATAAAGAATGTATTGACATCACCTTTTACAGTTGTAGCATGGTCATTTACAATAGTTACAGGACAATCCAAATCTCCTTCTATGGTAAGTAATCCATGATTGTAATATGTGTAAATATATTGATAAATATTTGCATTCCCTTTGATATATACTACAGCACCAGCAGTAGAAATGCTACCAGCTTCAAGATTCCCTAATACTACCAAAAAAGGTCCATAGTCCATATCCCCATCTAGTATTCTATCTTTTACTGTCAAATTTCCAGTTACTACATAGCCCAAAGCATCAGCAGGCATTTTACTTAAAGTAAGCTCAAAATTGCCATCTATTTCAATATCTCCTTCAAAAAGTACTACATAACGATCTTTTTCTAATTTGTAGGGAACATAATCATTTTTTTTCAACTGAAATCTTTTTTCAGCTTCTTGTGATAAAATATATTGAGCTTTATGATACTTTTTAAGTTCTGCTACTGGTACGTTCCCTATGAAGAACCCTATCTGATTTTCAGTATTTTTAGTTACTTCCAACGTCATTTCTTCTCCAGCTCTTTGGATGGTCAGCGAAACTTTTGGCGTTGTATTTTGTGCTGCTAAGGCTTGGTATTCGGCAAGTGTAGTGAGTGCTTTGCTATTGTAAGAAATTATCACATCTCCTATTTCTAAACCTGCTTTTTCAGCAGGCGATTTTGGAGCTATGTGATTAATCACAAGTACTGTTTTCTGCTTCTCCTGATAACCTTTGTCTGTTTTCTCTTTAATCAGTTTATTGTATTCTTTTTGAGCTTTTTCAGTTGTTTCAAAGCTTTTGGTAGTAATTTTACCTTCTGTGCCTATTTTACCATAGCGAGTTGTAAGGTCTGTATTAGAAATTTCTATTTCCCAGAATTTAGAAGAATTCCCATCTTTCAGCTCAAAATACTGTTTCATAAATGTAAATATTTTATCTATCTAAACTTACAAAAAGTAATACGTAAAAAGTATGAGAAGAGATTATTTTTTATTCATACTTTTCAATAAAAAAGCCTGCTTGTTAGCAGGCTTTTAAGAAAATATTATTTTTTAGAAATCTCCACCATCAAAATCTCCCCCTTGCATATCTCTTCTACCTTTACCTTTTTTCCCTTTCATTTCACCTCCAAAACGATAGCTAAAACCAGCCATGTAAGTACGGGTATTGCCTCTGAAAGTAAAGTCGTTGTATAAGTTAGGAGTATTCACTGTTCCACCAAAACGCATATTTTTACCCACATCACTGATTCTCAAATTGAGAGTTCCTCTATTTTTAAGTACAACTTTAGAAATCCCTATGCTATTCATAATCATATCTTTACGAGTACCCTGAGCAGTTGCTACAGGAGCTCTGTAGAAAATCATAGTTTGAATTCTGAAGTTTTTGGGTAAGTTAAAAATAGCATTCAGACGAGTATTCCAAGATATGATGTCATTAAGAGCCTGATCATCTACATTTTGGGCATTGACAACCATTCTAAAGATGGAGAAATCTCCATTTAAAGTAAGCCATTTGCCAACTCTATAACTTCCTATCATTTCCAAACCATAATTATCTGATGTAGCAATATTTTGAGGAGCAAACAGAGTTGTATCTCCTGCTATTTGTCTGATAATAGGCTGAATCACATCTGTTGTTCCTCTATAAAATACAGAGCTTGTAAAAGAAGCTTTTTTCCAGTCTTTCAAATAGCCCAATTCATAAGAATTAGTATATTCTGGACGCAAAAATGGATTTCCTGAACGCAATGTAAGAGGATTGGAAAAATTAGCAAAAGGATTTAACTGCCTAAACCCTGGACGATTGATACGTCTGCCATAAGTAGCCTTAATCTGCTGATCTTTGGGCAATCTATACGAAATTGCTCCATTAGGGAAAGCATTAAAATAATCAAAATTAAATTTTTGCTGTGTATTGATAAGTTCTGAACTCATATAAGTTTGTTCAACTCTCAATCCAGCCTCAAATTCTATATTTTTATGTTTACCAAATAAAATTCCATAAGCCCCCAATACTTTTTCATCAAAACGAAAATCATTAGAGAAATTGATGTTGTTTGTCCAAAGATTATTTGTCCAATCATCTAAAATAAATTCATTGTTTACTTTTCTGAAAATACTTTTATAGCCCGTTTCTACTCTCCAGCCCTCTTTGATAGGATGTGTATAATCAGCTTGTAAAATAATCATCTGGTTCCCATTATCTTCTGATGTTCTTTGCAGAATATCAGTACTTTGACTGGAACTCAAATCTGTATTATCTTCAGATTTAGCCAAAGAAGCTGATATTTTTAGTTCTTGTCTTGGCTTAGCAAATTTTCTTTGATAACTAAAAGCATAGTTTTGATTCAAAGAACGTCCTTGTTCATCTGAAAGTCTCACAAATTCACTTATTATACTATTATCTATATTTCTATTAAAGTTATTGAGAATTTCATCGGAATTGTTACGTCCTCCACCCAAATTCATTTCTACACTAAAAATATTTTTCTGATTGGGAGCAAATTCCAATCCCAAACTACCTGTAAAATTTTGCCCTAAACGATTAATGGTTCTTCTTTGGTCAATAACAGGTGTTGTATTTGCTACAAAACTTTTTCTAAATACAGTAACATTCGATATTCTTGTATCTTGGTTACCATTCATACTACCAAATACATTCCATTTTCCTTTCTTATAATTAAAATCTATACTTGAGTTATATCTGTCAAAATTACCTGCATTGAAGCCAATATTTCCACCAAAACCATCATCTGATTGTGTTTTAAGAACAATATTGATAATTCCACCACTAGCTTGAGCATCATATTTAGCTGAAGGATTGTTAATTACTTCTATGCGTTCAATAGAACTTGCTGGAATTCTCTGAAAAACTGCCTGTGGATTACTTCCCATCAGTCCAGATTGTTTTCCATTTACTAAAATTGTTAAAGTACTTGAACCTCTTAGGGTTATATTATTATTTTCATCAACTTGTACAGATGGAATATTTTGCATCACATCAAGAGCTGTACCTCCTCTATTGATAAGGTCTTGGCTTACATTATAGCTTCTAGTTCCAATATCTGTTTTGATAAGATCTTTTTGAGCTACAATTTCCACTTTTTCTATAGCCTCTGTTTCTCCAGCCATTGCCATCACTCCCAAATCTATATCTGCTGAGGCTATTTCTATATTCTGAGTCACATTTTTGTAACCAATCATCTGAATTTTAATCAAATAACTACCACTTGAGACATTAGGTATCACAAAACTACCATTTTCTTCTGTTACAGCACCTCCAACAGCTTTTTCTGTATTATCAGATTTGTAAAGAAATACATTTGCAAACCCTACTGTTTGCTTTGTTCCTTTATCCACTACTTTTCCTTTTATCACCTGAGCTTGTAATAAATGAGATAAAAAAAGCAATGATGTTACAATTTTCCACATATTTTTTGTTTTATTAGATGTTATAACACTAAAACGTAAGAGCCTTCAAAATGTTATTTGGTTTTTATATTTAGAAATATTCTAAAATAATTTTAATCAAAAAAGGCTTTATGTTTTACATAAAGCCTAATTCTAATTTAGCTACTTCACTCATCATTTCAGTAGTGTAAGGAGGATCAAAGGTGAGTTCTAACTCCACATCATTTACCCCTTCTATTGCTTTTATTTTATCTTTTACTTCCTGAGGTAATTGTTCTGCTGAAGGACAGTTGGGAGACGTGAGTGTCATTTGTATATATACATTATTAATAGGGAATATTTTCAAATCATAAATAAGCCCCAGCTCCCAAATATCAACAGGTATTTCTGGGTCATAAACTGTTTTGATAGCATCTAATACTTTTTCTTTTAAATCTGGTATTTCCATAAAAGTGTATATTATTTTGAGTAATAACTATGTTTTTTTAAGATTGTTTAATTTTTACTATCAGCTCTGCTCCTTCTTGCCCAATTACAACAATCTGTGTATTTTTTTCAAGATAATCACCTTGTGTAAAAGCATCAAAGATTTGCCCATCAATATATACTTTCCCAGAAGGGCGTAAAACTGTATAACTTTCTCCTGTTTTACCAATCATCAGGGGTGTTTGAGAAGCTGTATAACCTTCTTTAGAGCTTTGTGCTGTTTGTAAAGTTACATGACTAAATTTTTTGTTTGTAGCAAGTTTAGGAGCTAATGCAACTATTCCTCCAAAAGAGCCAAAAAGCCCTATGCTTGTTGCCACTAAAGCACTCAGCAAAGCTCCTTTGCTTACACCTTCCATACTGAAACCAACATTGCCTACCATCATCAAACCTAAAGCTATAAATATGACTATCAGCCCTGTAATAATAGCTATCTTTATTCCTGGAAAAAGTAAAAGTTCAATGGCAACCAGTGCTAAACCACCCAAAAATAAAAGTAACTCCCAATTTTCAGCCATTCCTCGAATATAATAGGGGACAAAATACAAGACTAAACCAGCAATCGCAATAACCAAAGGGAATCCTATTCCAGGACTTTGAAGCTCAAAATAAATTCCTCCTATAATCAATAATATAAGAATACTGCTTACAGCAGGATTTACAAAAAATGAAATAACTTTTTCCATTAAAGATGGCTCATAACGATATATCTGAGCATTGGATATTTTATATTTTACCAAAATCTCTTCTACTGAATTCAGATTTCCTTCACAATATTTATTCTTGATAGCTTCTTTGGGAGTATAAACCACTATTTTTCCTGGTGTAGCTACCGAATCATGTTCATGGGTTTCATCTACCATAGCCTCTGCTATATTGGGGTTTCGTCCATTTTTTTCGGCTGTAGCTCTCATTTTTCCACGTACTGCTGACCTTATTTTTTCAGAGGCATATTTACCCGTTTGCCCATCAATAGGTGTCACAGCTCCCATACTCCCTCCATCTGCCATATAAATACTGTCACAAGCCAATGCTATCATTGCTCCCCCAGAATAAGCATTGTTATTTATAAAAGCTATGGTAGGTTTAGGATAATCTAATAATAATTGATTAATAGCCATAGAAGCCCCTAAATCCCCTCCCGGAGTATTTATCTCCACAATAATATAATCTGCTTTTAAACGGGTTGCTTTAGCTAAAGCAGAATCAGCCAGAACTTCTGTATGTTTATCAATAGCATCCTCTATTTTAAAATAGTATACTTTTTGTGAATATCCAGAAAACCAAATACACAAAGAAAACACTAACACAAAAATATATTTCATAAATTTTAGGAAGTTTATTATACACAAAACAAATAAAAAAAGGGGATAGTTTCTTATCCCCTTTTAGTTATTTTATTATCCTTAAATTTTATTTTACTATCGAAAATTTACGAGTTATCATATCACCTTGTGAGTTTTGCAATTTCAACACATACATGCCATCTGCAAGGTTTTCTACATTTACAACTACTCCCTGATTTCCAGACTGTAAGGTTGCCTCTTTACACATTCTACCCAATTGGTCATATATGTATATTTGATAGTTTTCGGTAACTGTTATACCTTCAAAACCTACAATTATCTTGTCTTTAGTAGGATTTGGATAAAGTGTAAAGTTTTGAACTAAATTATTGGATAAGGATGTTATGCCTGACGGTCTTGTGCTCACATCACTATAGAACGATTGATAAATCTGCTTATTTTGCTCATTTTGCAAGAATACAACTATTCCCAATTTATCTTTATCATATACATTGACAGGGTTCCAAGACTGATTAAATTTTGTAGGAATAGGTGATGGTAACCATACTCTATTTACTCTGGTACCAGCTGCATCAGGAAGCATTCTTTTGACAACATTCTTAAATTTAAGATTTCCTAGATTTACTCCATTAAACGCACTACCATCTATTTCTTTTTCTACAACAACAATCTGCACAATCAAAGCACTATCTACTTGACTCAGGGTATAGACTTCAGCTGAAACATTTAGTAATTCTGGAGGATTTGTAGGATATACAACCTTAATATCAAATGGAGACTGCAATAAAACTCTTTGATTATAAGCTGTTTGCCCCCAAACAGAGAATTGTGGAGGGGTATTTCTTAGTAATCCATCTAAACTTGTACGAGGTACTTGTGAAACACCATAATACAAAGCTCTTGCACTTGGATCTGCTGTGTTATCGGCATTCATAGGATCTGTACCAGGGAATGAAGTATGATATTGAACATGTACTGCTTCTCCATTTAAAACACCCGAAAAATTATTGATTGCATCATTTTCAGAGTTAGATGTTGCATCAGATGAGTTTGTGAAGTGCTCAATCAAGACTCTCCTATTTCTTTCACCAATAAATACCTCATCAAAAGCAAATCCGTCAAATGGTGCTGCTGTAACATTATCTGCATTTGACCCAAAGGCAACTCTAAAACGAAGTTTTGGCTCTCCTCTGTATAAATCCAACGGATAACGAGCATATACCCAATTACTCATTGCTCTGCCAGACCAGCCTTTCAACCCTTGTCCACCAGGTAAACCTGCTATACCACTTGTGTTGTACCATTCAACCCCTTCACCCACAGAACCTAAAACATTCCATGTAATACCATCATCTTTACTTACTTGTACAACAGCACCATCACCACCTTGGTCAGTATCATAAAATATTCTTAGTTGGAGCATTGGTCTTTGTAAGCTAGATATATCAAAACAAGGACTCTCTACATAAGACTGCTCATTATTCATGTATTTTGTACTATCTTTCATTCTGGCTATCCATGCTATTGAAGAATTACCCAAAGGCATTTTCACACCATCAGTTTCTCGATTAGTCCAACTATATAATTTTGGTGTCCCTCCTGTTGTACCATTCGCTAACCATCCTCCACTTGATGTTTCAAAATTTTCATTATAAGGTGTCGTAGGTGTTACTGTCACATTAGGGAATATAAAAATTTGTTTTTTAATTGTATTGGTACACCCCAAAGTAGATATAGTTATCAATTCAACTTCATACTCCCCTGGTGTACTGTATAAATGTTGTGTATTTGGAGAAAGTACAGTTGGTAAACTTCCATAAATATCTATAATCTGTTGCATTCCATCTCCAAAACGCCAAATTACTGTTGCAATACTATCTGTTGGAGCAATTGTAGAAGTACTAATAAACCTTACCGTTTCACCTTGACAGAAACGAGAAGCCGTAAATCCTGCGACAGGAATAGCTCCGATTCTAACATTTCTAATGAATGTACGACTACAACCTTGTAATGTAAATACAGTTAATTTGGCTTGGTAGGTAATAGCAATGCTGTATGTATGTGTAACATTATATCCTTGTGAAAGGGTTGCTCCTTCATAAGATCTAATTGTCCCATCTCCAAAATCCCATTCAATTTTGGTAATATCATCATTTGCATCAATTGTAGGTAAGGTTATATTTGCAGAAAACTGTGTTATGTCTCCCAAACAAGCATTGGTATAACTAAAAGCTACTGGAGGTAAACCAGAACCTATTTGAGGTAAAGGATATATTCTTAACTCTTTGGCAGGTGAAGCATTCGTACAACCATTTGCATCTGTATAATGATAGGTTACTTGATATATCCCATAACTTCCACCACCTTGTACAAGATTAATATTCGGATTTATGGTATTTACACCTGCTGGTGCATTATATACAAAAGTCCCTTTTGTAAATCTGAAGAATCCACTTGAAGGAATAAAAGTGTTTACTCCCCGATTTGACCAATCGGGGTTTAAAGTAAGGCTTGTCGTATTTTCGCAATAAGTATTGTCTTCTCCTCCATTCACAAAATCAGGAGGATAAGTAAAGGTTAATATGGGCAAAGGGTTGATAGTCAAAGTACGACTTGGCGATACATTCTGACAATTTGTAATAGGATCTGTGTAAGTGTATGTTACATCATAGTTGCCTACTCCTCCTATAGCAAATAAATCTGTTGTAATATCTACTGTATTATCCCCACTTAACATTACAAGTATCATTGTAGGAGATGTAGTTTTTGTAATTGTAAAAAATCCTCTGTTAGGTATAATTACACCTGCTCCACCATCTAACTGAGGTATCAGGCTTATTACTCCTTGATCTTGACAATAATTATCTTTATCAGAATTAGGGAACAAGAATGTAACAACAGGCAAAGGATTAACTACAATTGTAATAGGTGCTGATGTATTTATACAACCATTTCCATCGGTATAGGTGTAGGTAACTTCGTATGTCCCTGCCTTACTATTTTTATCCACTAATGTGGGATTACTTCCTAGTGGACTACTTGGCAATGGTGCTGAAGGTCTGAAAGTACTACTAAATAGTGGTTCAAAAGCAGAAGCAGAAGGTAATGTTCTTCTTATTTGGAACTGTCCACCTGATACAAGTGCTCCACCATTCCTTCCCTCAAGTGTTACAGGTCCATCACTTACACAATAATTAGAAGCAAATCCTGTAATAGTTAAATTTGGTAAAGCATTAATAGTTAAACTTTGAGCTGGTGATGTATTTACACAACCATTCTCATCTGTATAAGTATAGGTGATTTCGTAAGGACCAACTCTATTAGGTGCTGGCAATAATTCTGTTGAAGGATTAAAGTTATTATCTCCCGCTGCCAAGTTTAATGTAAAGGCAGGAGTAATTCGTGAGATTGTAAAAAAGCCATTTGCAGGAACTATACTACCATTGGCTCTTGTGGGATTAAGCGTAACAGAAATTGCATCTTCACAATAAGCACTAACTCCTCCTTGAAAAGTAAAACTTACATCTGGTAAAGGATTTAATATAATTTGTATAGAGTTAGAGGTATTAGAACAACCATTTCCATCTGTGTAAGTGTATGTTACTTCATAAATACCAGCTTTACTATTTCTATCTGCCAATGTAGGGCTACCAGGTAATGGATCACTTGGTAGTGGTGCTGAAGGGTTAAATGTTCCACTAAATACTTCAAAAGTAGTAATAGAGGGACTTACTCTCCTTATTCTAAATATTCCTCCAGCTGCTGGTAGTGGTGTTAATGCAAAAGCCCCTGCACCTACACAATAGCTGGCACTAAAACCCGTAATACTAGGCGTTGGTAACGGAACAATTGTCAGTGTTTTGGCTGGTGATATATTTACACAACCATTTGCATCGGTATAGGTGTAGGTAACATTATATGTGCCTACTCCTGGTGTTAGTTGTGTAGAAGGATTAAAATTATTTATACCATTTGACAAGATCAAATTAAATGTAGGAGATGTTCGACTGATTGTAAAGAAACCATCTGTAGCAATGAGTGTTCCATTTGCTCTGCTTGGAGTCATATTTATATTTGTTGCATCCACACAATATGTACTAACTCCTCCTTGAAACACAAAATCTACATCTGGTAGAGTATTGACAACCACTGTTTTTACAACAGAAGTATTAGCACAACCATTTCCATCGGTATAGGTGTAGGTAATTTCGTAAGTACCAGCTTTACTATTTCTATCTGCTAATGTAGGGCTACCAGGTAACGGACTACTAGGTAGTGGAGCGGATGGTTTAAATATTCCACTAAATGATTCAAAAGCAGTAGCAGAAGGCAATGTTCTTCTTATTCTGAATGTACCGCCCGTTGCAGGTAATGGTGTTAATGTTACATCAGCACTACTTACACAATAACTTGTTCCCAAACCAACAAAGTCAGCAGTAGGTAGTGCATTTATTGTCAATGTTTGAGCTGCTGAAGTATTTGTACAACCATTTCCATCAGTATAAGTATAAGTCACAGAGTAATTTCCTAAACCAGCAGCAGCAAATAGTTCTGTATTTACATTCACATTCACATCCCCATTTGCTAATGCAAGAGAAAATGCTCCTTTAGTAAAGGTAAAACTACCACCTGTAGGGTTTGGTGTTAAAGTTATATTTCCTGCATCTTGGCACGCTGAACTTGGCATTGTGAAGTTTACAGTAGGTAAAGGTCTTACAATAAAAGTTCTTACAACACTACTTGCTGTACAACCATTGGCATTTGTATATAAATATCTTATTTCATAAGTACCCGCTGTAAGTACAGGTAAAGGTCCTGTTCCTCGAACAGGAATATCATTTACCCCATTTGCTAAGAAAAATTCTGTACCTGTAGTTGGTAATATTTGTTTAATCCCAAACCTTCCATCAGTAGGTACTGAGGGAGTTCCTCCATTTACAAGAGGATTCAATGGAAATGATATTAAACTTTCACAATATCCTGAAAGTAAACCTGTGAAGTCTGGTGTTGGTATATCATTTATAATTAGTGGTTTACCAGCAGAATTATTGATACAACCATTCTCATCTGTATAATAATAAGCAACATTATATGTCCCTAAACCTGCAACAGAAAATAAATCAGTAGCAATATTTACAATATTGTCTCCATTAGTTAAATCAATGATTGTACCATTGGATGGTGCTGTTGTTTTTATAAATCTAAAGTATCCATTAGCACTCACCAATGCTCCATTACTACGACTAGGAATAAGTGTTATATCGCCAGCATCTCTACAATATTGATTACTACCAGCACCTGTTCCACCTGTAAGTGTGAAGTCTAAAGAAGGTAAAGGATACACTGTAAAGATTTGAATAGGTGAATTGGCTGTACAACCATTGCCATCTGTATATTCGTAATAGACTTCATAAGAACCTACTCTCAAAGTAAATATTGGTAATATAATACTACTTGAATTAAAAGGTTGTGCAACAAAAAATGGATTACCAACTTTTCTCATATACATTCTACCTGTTGCACTCATTGCAGGAACAGTTGTAACAGCAATTGTTCCTACATTTGCACACTGCCCAACACCAGCATTAAATGTAAAAGATGGTGTTGGTAAAGTATTTACTGTAAATGTTTGATCTGAATAAACCTGACAACCAACGGCACTTTCATAAGTATAACGCAATACATAAGTACCTGCACTCAAGAAACTCACAGAAAATGTGTTTACACCCAAAGGATTTATATATAGCAAATTAGTTGCTGTTGAATTCCAAATGGAGAATTGCCCTCTTGTTTGACTATAAGCACCTGTTGGATCTGAGGTAGCAGAAGTATTCATATCAAATACCGTAGCATTGGCACATAATCTTGTACCTGCATTATATGTAGCTATAAGTGTTGGGTCTTGATAGATACGAAACCTTCGTGTTACAACATAATTACAAGTATTAGCATCGTTATAGGTAATTTGTACTTCATAGGCATTGCCAGCAGTAAGAGTAGATAAGTTAATAATATTGGATGCTGGGGCATAAGTTCCCGCAACAACACGTAATTGATAAGAAAAAGAACCCGAGCCAGAACCTGTACCTGCTAATATACTTGGATTAACTTGTAAGTTTCCGCCATCTTTACAAAAAGTAGGAACGGTAGCAGGATTACCTGCATCAAATGGTAACCAAGTTTGTGTTGGTCCTCCATTCAAATTGTATTCAACCTGATTAATTTCTGGTTGTCTGTTGATTGTAACAAGTTGGGTATAACATCCGGATAATCCACATCCCCCTATTTCTAATGCAAAAGTAAAAGGGTAAACGCCTCCACTTATAGCATGTACTTGTGCGAGGTCAATTCTAAAGTTTGTACCATCGAAATTAACAATACTAGACCAAAGTCTCTCAACTGTAGTGATATAATATCTTGTGTCTCCTGGTACACAACCATATGAACAAGATGATGAGGGTATACCTGATGTACTAGGAGTAATAGTACCTGTAAACAATGTTGTACTTGGTGTCAGTGGTCCAATGAAGCCACCTCCAGAAGTACACTCAACAGGATCAACGCCAACAATGGGTTGTGTACCAGAATTAACAGAAAATGTTTGAGTAGTACTATTTGTACAACCATTAGGAGCTGTATAAGTATAAGTAATAATATGTGAGCCTATACCAGCTACTGAGGGGTTAAATGTACTTGTAGAAGAATTTACACCTGTTCCAGAATATACACCCGCTCCTCCTGCTGGTGTTCCCGAACCTCCTGTAAGTATATATGGAGATTCTGCTACTCCAAAAGTAGTTCTCGGAGATGTATAAGTTATAGCAGGTAAAGGTTTAATAGTAAAATTTAATGATGTTGTTGCTGTACAACCATTCAAAGTACCTGTAGCTGCAACTGTATAAGTGCCAGCTGTTAAAGATGTATTAGATGTAAATTTAACACCACCAGTGACAGGAGTTACTGTTCCCTGAGTAGTAACAGGCAATCCATCTATGGTTACTGCATAAGAGGATGCTGTACCAAAAAATGTCACTTCTATTGTTTCAAATCTACATATTTCATTGTCCGCATCATTGCTGGAAACACCTATGACAGGATTTGCTATAATATTGATGGTTACCAGAAGAGGTGTACTCTGGCAACCAACAGGACTTTCTTTTACTACATAGAAATTATGAGAGCCTGTCACTGTGCTACTCACCCCTAAATTAGTTCCAATAGACGCACTATTTCCTGTAAAAACTAATGTTGTTAAGGATGCATCACTGTACCATTTGTGTGTGAAACTTAAAGGATTATTGATTGTAAGTATAGCTGTAGCAAGATTATCTCCTACACAATAATCTGTATCTGACCCAGCCGTTAAGGTAGGAACACTTGGTGAAACTACACTTAGAAAACTAGCAAAAGAAGAAACACCAGCCAATCCATCCATTTGAGCCGTACTTGCCACATCTCTTGTAATATTTCCAGTAGTTGCAGACGCACCAGCTTTTACTTGTAATCCTGAGATTGTAATTGTATTAATATTTGATGTACCTGTAATACTATATATAATGAATATTTTAGTATTAGAAATAAAAAACGAATTAATAGTTATATCTGAACCACCTGTAGCACTTACACTACCTAGTCCTGGATTCAACTCAAAGTTGGTAGGCATATTAAGTATTAATAACTGTCCAGCACCCGCAATAAAATTATCAACAGATCCTTCATTTATTACAATATTCCCTAAGGATTTAAAGCTTTTATTGTCTCTACATAAATCTGTCAAAGTAGGTGCTGTTACCTGAATATTTCCTGTTGTTACAAACCTTAATAAACCCGCTATCAATCCTCCGTAAGGTTCTGAAGATGGGTTATTTGCTAAGATTGCATTTGCATCTATAGTTACCTCATAAAGTGTATTATCAGACAAACTTAAACTTGCTACAGTTACTACATTTCCAGCTATTGTTACATCAGATGAAGTAACTGCTTTAACAATAGCTGCTCCAGATGGAGTAATAGGAGTAATAGTAATATTTCCTGAAGAGCCCTTTTTTACATTAATATCAAAATTTAATGTTAATGTAGTTGTAGTTAATACATTGGTTACATTATTTGCTGGAACTGTAGAGCTTAATACAGGTGCTATCCCTTGTGTAATAAATCTCCAATTGGTTGCTGTTATACCTGCAAAAGCTGGACTTGTGGCACCTCCAGAGGCTACAAAAGCTGTATTAGGCACACGAACCTCATATAGAGTAGCACTATTCAAAGTAAAACCAGCATTAGCTATTGTTACTACATTACTGGCAATAGTTACATTGGCTCCTGTTACATCTATATTTTGGGTAGTACCAGCAGGAGTAATAGCCTGCACTTCGATATTGCCAGTACCTTTAGCCACATCCATATCAAATGTTAACGTTAAATTGGCAGTAGTAGCCACATTTGTAGCATTATGAGCTGGTGTTCTGCTTGATAAAGTTGGTGCTGAAGCAACTGTAGTAAAACTATATGTGCCAGATGTAATGCCTCCAAAAGGATCATTACTTCCTGCTTGTTCTCTTACTACTCCTGAAGGCATTGTAACATCATAAGTACGATTTTCCAACATTGTTAGACCTGTAATATTCAATGTTTTATTTGCTCCTGTGATAGTAACAGAGGCAGAATTTACATCCACAACAATAGCTGCTCCAGAGGGTGAAGGGGTAAGTGTAATATTGCCTGTTCCTTTGATGATATTGATATCAAAAGTTAAGGAAACTGTAGCATTGATTGCTATTCCACTTGCCGAGTTGGCAGGATTAGTTGATTGTAAAACAGGTACAGCAGCTTTTGCCATCAATAGTGGAAATAAGAATAATATTAAACTGTATTTCCACAGTTTTTGCATAGTAATGTAGTTCATATGCCTTGAGTATAAAATAATAACTTAAATTTTTTATTTAACCAATTCTCCATTCTTATTGGTTCTAATTAGTGCTATCATGTCATTGTTTTCAAAACTGATAGTTCCTAAAATGAGAATGTCACCATTTGAAAGTTCTTTTACAAGTTTAGCTTGATCGTTTCTTGTTCCTCCAAAAAACTGTTCCCAAACTTGGTTACCAAAAGCATCTAATTTAATCAGATGTATATCTGTGCCAGCTGTGGTAGTAGCAACATTTCCTAAAAGAAGATATCCTCCATCAGAAGTTGGATAAATGCTTTTTCCTTCATCATCACCACCTCCACCAAATGTTTTAGACCATGTAATACGTGTACCATTAATAGCTTGAGGTTTACCATCATTAACATCTCTTGGGAATGTTAATTTGATTGCAAACATATCTTTTCCTCCACTACCTTCACTATTGGTAGTACCACAAATTACATAACCATTATCTTTTGTGAGCTGAATACTTTCCCCTACATCATCACCACCTCCACCAAATTCGCCACCTGCATCAATGGGTACAATACCTTCTCGACTAAAAACTATCAATTGACTATTAATTCTATCATCTCCTTGCTTTACAGTAGAACCCATCGTTATCAAGTATTTAAGACTTGAAACAGGGTCTATTATGGCACTATTGGCAGAAGTAGGTCTTTTATCAGCAGGAGTATTGGCTGTAGGTATAGTCAAAGAGCCATATTCATTTCGAGTTCTTTCTATACCGTCTAAATTGGTAGCAATAATAAAAACGGCATTTAATTCTGTTTCATCTATGAGTTTTGCTACAGCATTTCCTACTATATATATTTCATTATCTACAATTTGGATTTTCTTAATTACCTCATTTCGTGTACCTGCACCATTATATTTTCGTGTCCATAGAGGGTTTCCATTATTATCTATTTTCATCAAGGTATAATCTGTGTGAGAAACTGTAGAATTTACAACTACCAAGGAGTCTATACCTACAAACCAATTACCATCAGGAGCTTGTAAAACAGCTTTTGCTGCTTGTCCTGGATATTGTTTTTTCCAGATTACATTACCAAATTTATCTGTCTTTGCTACATATGTTATTTCTTTTTCTATTTCACTACCTGATGTTTCATCAATTACTAATATTTTAGTAGAGCCTGCTATCATAAAACTACCATCAGGAGCTTCTGCCATATCATGAGCTTTTTCATCAAGAGCTCCTCCTAACATTTTATAGAATGTTCCTGACTCATCTAAAGCTATTTTAGGAGTTACTTTACACGAAAAAATAAAAATAGATATGATAAATATTATAAGTATATGACCGTTTTTCATGATTCTTAGTTGGATATTATTTAATACTGATACTGAAAAAAATGTAAACATTTAATTGTTACTTTCTATTTTTATTTCTTCAGAAACATTCTTAATTTTTGATTTTCTTTTCTTTGGATTGTATAGAGGGTAATTATATCCCACAGAAAATGTGAGAGCTCCCATTTTATAATCGTTATCTAAATATCCATATTTTGCTATTTCGTTTTGAAGTAAATATCTATTATTTGAACTCACTAAGTTCATGAAAGCATGTTGATATTGAATTTGACCAAAAAGATGCCCTAAACCTAATTTATATTCAATACCTCCTCCTGCAACAGCAGAAAATGTGAGTTGATTTCTCAAATCTGTCATCTTAATAGATTTGCCTTCTACGGAACGGCTTTGATCTTCACTTACGATATCCACTCTTTGAGCATTTCCTAAAGCACCTAAAATATAATTGGGAGTTGCCCCCAAAATCAAATAAGGCTTTAAGCCTCCTATATTAAAATTATATTTATCTTTTAAATTATATCTAAACAAAATTGGAGCTTCTATACGTGTTTGAGTTTCAGTAAACAAAAGGGTCGAATAATCAAAATATGTTCCTTCAAATCTGTATCTCATTACAGAGAAGGTTGGATTTAACATGATTTCAATTTTATTAGTAATGGGTCTTGAAATATTAAAATTAATTTGAAAACCCAGTAATCCTCTATAAACTATTCCCTGATTGGCTGCGTTATCAGTACTATAAAGTGTACCTATAGCAAGTATAGGCATATTTGCTCCTCCAGCTCCTCCAACTATTAAATAAGGGCGTATGCGATATTGTTTATATAAATCCACAAATTCTGAAGGATCATTGGGACGTAATCTATATTCAGGATTTAATTTTAGCAAACTATGCATATATTCAGAAGCTTTTCCATCCTGATTTTTATACAAATAAATAATAGTAAGCAGACGATAGGCTCTTACTTTTTCTTCGGTATTAAAACCTCCAGATTTCAAACATTCTTCTAAAAGTAATATTGAACTGCTTAAAGAGCCATCTTCGTAAGCTGTTTCTCCCTCTTGTAATTTTACAGAACAATCGGATTCACCTTCTTGTTTTTCTTGAGCAAAAACAATATTTCCTGAAGCAAAAAGAAGAAAAAAAGCAAAAAAGGAAATTGCAGTAAGTGTATTTATTTTCATTGTGTTGGATTAAATAGTTTCCAAATTTATATGTAAGTGATTTGGAGATACATTACTCATGTATCTCCAAGTTTTTATCATCTTATTGTCTTTGAGGAAGATTTCCACAAGTATTTTCAAATGGTACATCACTAGGTGTTGCTACATATCTTTCCCATTCTTCCAAACTCATATTATTTCTAATTTTACCACACAAATAATCACTCATTTTAGTTATATCAGTATACCAAAATCGAATAGTTTTATCTTTTGTTCCAGCTATCAGTTTCAAACCATCTGCACTAAAATTAAGAGCTGTTACCCAAGAAGAATAATCATTAAATACCATAGGTTCTGTATTTAGAGCATTTAAATTCCAAACTCTTACAGTTTTATCTCGACTTGCAGATGCCATTTGATTATCATCATTACTGAAAGCTATATCTGTAATCTCTCTATTGTGTCCAAATAAGTTAATAGGTTTATCAGTACCTTTATTCATATCATATAATTTGAGTTTACCACCATGATTACCAATAGACATCCATTTTCCATTATGGCTCACACGAATTGCAGAAACTGCGTTATTATCTTTTGTGAAGATTTTTTGTTCACCAGTTGTAGTATTCCAAAAAACCACTTCACCTTTTTCATTACCAGTAATAACATTTTTGCCATCTGAGGTAATTGCTAGTGCCGTAATTTGTTCTGTAGATACTCCTAAAGCTTTGGCTTCTTTATTATTATAGAAGTATACCTTGTTATTAGATGCTACAAATGCTAAGCCATTGTCTGATCTTGATGGATATGCCAAATACCAAGTAGTAATTCCTTCAGGCAATACAATTGTATTTTTCAAAGATTTTGAATCTCCTTGAATGTTAAATATCTGAATTTTATTGGTATGGCTACCTACTGCTAAGCTCTGCCCGTTATGGTTCATTGCCATTGTAGTATTATAAGTAGGATTTTTAATCAAAACATCACCAGGTTTTTTGGTGTCTTCTAAATCAAAACGCAATACTTGTCCATCACTGCCTGCAGAGTACATATATTTACCAGAATTAGCAGGAACAATACCTCTAATATAATCTGTATGTCCTTTTAACTTATTGAAGTCCTGTCCTTCATAAGTTCTAATAGCATAATACAAACCTTGATATATATCAGGGTGAAATTTACTACCACCATTTTCACTATGAAATTTATATGCTTGTTGAGCATTAAGAGCCTGTAATTCAGGATCATCAGAAAGCTGTTTTGATTTAAGAGCCATTGATTGAGCAATAGATAACAAACGCTGGTTTTTAGCTTTATTTTCTGCTGCTCTTGCAAGTTCTGCTTGTTTTGTTGCCTCCTTTGTTGCTTCTTGAGCCACACGAGCACTCTCTTTAGCACTTGCTTCGCTTCTACGAGCTTCTTCTTTAGCTTTGACTGCTTCAGCACGTTGTTTTTCAGCTATATCTTTTTGTTTTTCCGCTTCTTCTTTCTGTTTTTCAGCTTCCTCTTTTTGTTTTTCGGCTTCTTTCTGAGCCAATACAGCTTCTTCTTTAGCTTTTTCAGCCTCTTCTTTTGCTTTTAATGCTTCTCTTTCTTTTTCTTGAGCCACAATCTTTTGTTTTTCGGCTATTTTAGTTTGTACCAAGGCTTTAGCACGTTGTTGATCAGCTTCTACTCGTTTTGCCAAAGCATAAATTAAAAATGCAATTGCAACAAGTGTAAACAAACCCATGATAATAGCTGTTATACGAGTACGTTTCAAAGTACGCTTTTGCAGCATTTCTTTGATACGTTGTTCTGTTTCGTATTCTTTTTGACTATAATCCAAGAAGACCATTGCTCTTTCAAAAGCAGGATTATGTCTTTTTGCCCAAATCAGAGATGGTTTATGTTTTTCACGCCAGTTTAAAGCAAGCTGTAAATCTGGTGGTCTCCATAACCCTGCCTTACCAATTTGATACATGGCAGATGCTTCTGATAGACGTTGATACATTTGTACAGCTTCTGCTTCATCATCTACCCAGTTTTTCAGACGCACCCAAATACGCATCAAACTTTCATGAGAAATATCTATGATTGAATCCCCTGTCAATGTAACTCCCATAGCAGGTGTTAGCAATGAACGTCCAGGTTCTCTAAATTTATCAATAATAGCAATAACATCTTCTTCTCTTGCACCTGCAATTGCTGTGATTTCGGAAAGCCTTGTTGGGCGACGTATTCCTTGATTTTGATCCCCTCCTTTTTCTGTAATGCTTTTAAATAACTTTTCACAAACACGCTTTTGCCCTTCTGTAAGTTCATCATAAGCTTCATTAGCATGAAGAGAAAGAGCTTCACTCATTGTTCCAATAGCCTCATAATGATGCACATCTACAGGCTCATCTGTTTCTTTATGACGCATCCAATAGTCCCATGTACGCATGAGGGAGTGCTGAAGAATAGGTAATTGATCAGGATTATCACCCAAATCGTTGAGTAGTCTTTGAACCAATCTGGGTGTTATTTCTCCACCCCCAACAGCTACAGGACCCGTAATAGCATTACGCTTTTGTTCACGAGTCATTTGGGGTATCATATAATAGCTATTATTAATAGCTCTTGTAAGTTCGGGGAAGAAAGCACACTCACCAATAAAATCGGAACGCATGGTAATTGCCACATAAATAGGCAAACCTTCATAGCGTATAGCTTCTGTCAAAAGGTTAACGAAGTTCAAAGCCTCATTAATAGCCTCAGGGTCATCTTGTCTCCTAAATCTGAATAGTTCTTCAAATTGGTCAATTAGAATGAGTGTATTCTTATCTGAGAACTCTTTGGTTTGCATAATAGACTCTATTAGCCCCAAAGAGCTACTACGCAACAAAGTAGCTATTACCTTTTTACGAATTTTTTGATCTTCCTCAGAAGCATTATTTTGAGGTATCTTTTTATAAATAGACTCTGCTAGGTTATCAATAGGGGATGCTCCTGGTCTAGAAACTACAACATTCCAATTGGAAGTTTTATTGGCTACAAATCCACCATATAAAATAGGTATAACCCCACAATAAATAAAAGAAGATTTACCACTTCCAGAAGGACCTACAACAGCCACAAATCTATTTTGGTAAAGTTTCATCAGCACTTCATCACTTTGCCCTTCTCGTCCGAAAAATAAATGGCTTTCCTCTATAGTGAATGGTCTCAACCCTGGGAAGGGGTTAAAACTTACACCTTGTTGTTGCTGGAGGATAGTATTTTGGATTACATTCGTTTCCATACTGTATTTTATTAAACTATGGTGTGTATAAACTCATTTAGTTCAGGGTAAATTATTCCATCTTGAAATAGTATTACCTGTATTTGATTGTTTCTAACGAAGTCATCAGGTTGAAATACTGAACTTGTCAGAATGGCTTTGTGTTTTAATGGTTTTTGTCTACCAAAGCCTGGAGCTTTGAGCAGATCCAATAATTTCATAGCTATCCATTGTTTGCTTACTTTTCCACAAAAAATAATAGCTGCCTTACAATTCACTAAATTATCAATATGTTTTTTTCTGGCTTCAAGTAAATTGTTCTCAAAGGCTGGAGTTAAAACTTTATAGTTACTATTTTTAAGATACTCTACAACATTTTGAGCTGAATCTGCATCCATTGGATCATAAATAAAATATATGCCTTCTTGCGTGGATGCGTGAGCTACTATTTCTAAATTCTGGCTTTCTTGTTCATTCAAAACTCTTCGAATAGCTTGTTTTAAATCTTCCAAAGGAACTTGTAAAATTTCTGCTCCTTCCAAAGCTTCTGTATTCTGACGTAAATTATCTACAAACACTTTTTGACGTTCACTATTAAATTTAGCATATGGAGCTACCCAAATAATTCTAGAAAAGCCTCTCTTTTCGTCGTAAATTGAATTTTTTGTTGCTGATACAATATTACTATGTTCAGTAGCCAAGGAGTTTTGTAATTCCAGCAAGGATATTCCATTTTCTTCTAAAACCTCACCATATGAGCTACCTATCAGATGAATAGCTAAATCGCTTCTTTCTATATCTTTTTTCAAACGGTTTTGCATTTCCAGACGATTACTTGGCAAGTTCTGGTCAGGAACAACCATACAGCCAAATTTTTGCAATTCCCTCTTAATAAGGTTTCGTTCAATTAGTAAATCATCTGTTGTTTCTGCCAAAAATACAGTTTTTCCTTTGAAATAAGCCGCTATTTCTTGTAAACTCCTGTTTTTTAAGGTATTAAGAGCTTTATAAGTTTCTTGAGCTATATCCAACAATTGAGTCCAAAATATTTTTTCATTTTCTCTGCCAAAAAATTCTTTTATCTCACTAAACTCTCCATTTTGTAAATTGATGGTATATAAGTTATAGGCTATCAGGTCTTTTACAGCAGTAGGTTGTTCGTCATAATTGACTGGATATTTTACTATTTTAATAATCCGTTTGGAAACATTTCCTTCATTTGTATCAACAAAAGCCTGAATATCTTCTATACAGTTTATATCTTTTATAAAGTTTGGGGAAACCACACAGATCATCACACCTACTTGTCCTAAAGTAGAAGCTGTAGGCTTTTCTTGATTGGGGTAATGTAATGTGACAGGTTTTTCCCCCATTAGCTGACCCAAAGCCTCTTGAATCATTTTTTGAAGGCTACTCACCCATCCATCTTCATTATCTTTATTGGAGTAGTTGAGATAAATATCAAAATTGAGGTTATTCATATATTATATTTTAGTAATATCAAAAATAAAATTTGAGTTTGATTATTTGTTTTTTATGGATGCTGGCGTAAGGTCTTGAGCAACAGCATCTATAAATGCTCGTGCAAACTCATGATTCTTTTGTACCATTGCATAAAACAAATCTTTATCTATTTCATAAACAGTTGTTCCTTCTTGTGCAATCAGTGTTTGAGTCATATAATCTTCATCTCCTAAATATAAATGCCCAAATATTTCTCTAGTATTGTAAGCATCCACTACTATTCCATTTTTTATAGAATCTACCCTGCCTTGTGCAACAATACAAATCGGTATTTGGTTGCTATCTTGTCCTTCTTGAATGATTGTTGTAGTTTGTGAGTAATGTTTTTCTTCAATCAATTCTACTATTTCCGAAACAATATCAGAAGGTACATTTTGCATAAAATCAATATCCTTTAAAAACATTGTTTTTTCAATTCTCAGAGGCATTAAAAAATCTTTTTTTGTATTAAAAGTTTTGTCTATTACTACCTCTATATTTTTTACATTTTCAATAGGTAACCTTTCCTGCATTTTTTCATAGATTTCAGGCTTATGTTTGTAGATAGCCCATGCAGAAGTTTCATGTAGCAAAGGGTCAGGATGAAACAAATTTGCCACTAACTCATCATAAGAGTTCAAATTTTCTTCAAATCCTAATGCATAAATAGCACAAGCTCTTGTCCAACGATTTGTATAAGAATAGTCTCTACTGATAAGATGTTTAAGTACCTCCACAGAATTAAAACGCTCACGAGGGAAAAACTCCTGTAATCTTTCTATTTTTTCTTCTGGAGATAAGTCTTCTAGTAATGGGAATAATTTGGGTTTTAATTCATCAGCCAAAAAGACATTAAGCAGCTCAATAGCAAATACGTGGGCTTCTGCAGATTCACTCTCTAGATTTTGTTTTACAAGTTGCACAGATTGAGGATCATACACCAATGAAAGCAAAGTAAAGATACCTTCAAAATTATAATCTATTTCATCTTCCAAAGATTTTCGAAGATAAAATGTATGTCTATCTTTACTAATTTCCAGTAAAGCAGCCATATCCCAAGCCGCATCTCCAATTTCTACCTCAATGATATGATTGATTAATGTTGCTCTTTCAGCAGGTACACGAATATTATTGTAGCTAAATGCATACAAAACCTGTTCAACAATTTCTGTATCAGGGAAATTTATCTTATTCCAAAGTAATTCTAACGATTTTTCGGTTCCTATTCTTCCATAAATTTCAGCAATACGTCTCATTACTTCTTCATGTTGCCCCGATTTATGAAACGCTGACTCTAAACTTGGTAATGCTGTATCTCCAGCCTGAATCAGAGCAGCAGCAGCAGCATTGGCATATACTGGCGAGTTGAGTAAATCGATAAGTATTGACCAAGTTTCAGGTTTTCTGATTTTTCGGCAAGCGTGAACAGCATATAAACGTACACGCATATCTATATCTCTCAACAACTCCATTAAAAGAAACTCATTTTGTTCATTTGCTAAATGAGGAAATCTTTTGACAGCCAACAATCTATCCTGTGTGTTTTTAGACTTCACAAGTTTATATAAATCACTACCTACTTGATTTTGTTGTTCAGGAGAAATAAGACCATCAGAAGTAATCATTAGTTTATCTATTTGCTTTAAAGCGTATATTTGTGCATTCCCTTCTGTGTTACTTGCAATTCTGATCAGCTCTTCTTCATAAATGCTGGGTTCTAATTTTTCAAGTAATTTCAAAGCAAATATTGTTCTGTCTTCGTGTGCTGAATAAGCTTCTTTGCGAAGCATCTTATCTAAAGATTGCTCTGTAAAAGCACTTTGTGATATTTTATTTTTAGACTCAACCAAGGTTTGTTTGAGTGTATCTTTATACCCTATATACATTTTATTAGTGTTGAATGCCCAGCCTAATACTATGGGTATCAAGATGATAGAGAATAATAACAAGTTTGTGAACCCTGTATATTGTATGCCAAGTAGCAGAAGACCTGCAATAAGTCCAGCTCCTACTTTCACAATGCCATCCATACGGCTAATTACATCCAAACGAACACGAGAATCAATAGGGAAATAATATTGCTTGAAAGCAGCATCATCCATTGATTCTTTAAGAGATGCAGAAAAAAGCTTACCCAAGGCAATTGATAAGAAGAATAACACAAAGCCTCCTCCTCCATCAGCTGTAGGTTTAAAACCAGAAAACACCCCTACAAGGATTGCTACGGTAGTAAGCCCGCCCAAAACTATTGGATTAATCAACAAGGCTACTCTTGTACCATACATTTCTATAATTTTATCCACAGCAAAAATTTGAATTGCAAGCATAAAAAAGATTACAACCCCTTCAAATACTGCAATGAAGTTTTGTAGGTCTTTTTCATCAGGATACTGTTGACCTGTGGCATTCAGGAAGGTATAATCCACAAACTTATGAGAGATGGTTGCCAACACTAGGAAGAATGCCATCAATACGATGTATTGATTTTTAAACATTTTTCTAATACCAAAACGCCCTGTTTGTCCTTCTATAATTTGACGTTTCCCAAAACTAATAAGAGGTGATATTAATACTAAAGCGAAATAAACGATTAAAATAAGAATACCAACAACAAAAGTAATATCTGTAAGGTCTTCAGTAGCAGGCACTAATTCTGAAAAAATGGGGATAGCAAAGAATGTAGCTAAAGCAGCCAAGCCTTTTCCAATATCCACACCACCTACAATACGTCTTTGTTGTTTGAGTGTAAACATACGAGCAATTGTTCCCCAGAAAACCAAGCTAACCAGTGCCTCAAAGGGTGCAAGCATTACCAGACCTCCAAAAACTAGTTGCTTTTTTATTGCAGGGTCATCTATGACTGCAAAACCTCCTCTCAAACCTCCTACAAGAGCTACTACGATAATTAGTGTTGTAATAGAGAGTGTTGCGTAAGAAATTTTATTTTGTAAATAAGAAAAGATATACGTTGTAATAATTCCTACTAAACCTGTTGCAATAGTTACAATAGGCAGATATTTATCTTCATCCCACTCTTTTAGAAAAAGTGTAGTAGTTGCAACACTATATGTTGCCAAAAATACACCTATTAAGAAACCTAAGGATAAAAGTGTCATTACTTGCGTATATTCACTTTTTTCAATGTTTAGTAGTTTGAGAAGAAATTTTTTCATAGTGTTATTTCCCTAAGCTCGCATTTTTTTAGAAAAGTAGAAAAAATATTCCGAAATTACAAGACTAATTTTTGGTTTTTATGCCCAATTTTTATTTCAAACAAAAAAACGTTGTTATTTTTTCTGCTTTTTTAGTTATTTTATTACTTCTACATTTGTATCTTTTAGATTCTCTAAAACTTTTAGACTATGATTCAATTCATAATTTTCAGATTTTAGAAGAGTTTCATAATGGAGATTGGCATAATTTTTTTCACCATGGGTCTCCCATCTTTTATCTTTTTTATTTCCCTTTTTATTTCTTTTTTAAAAATATAAATACTTTGTTCATTATCAATATTTTATTAAATATTTTTTCTATTTATTACTGTATAAAATTATTAAAAAATACGTTTTGGTATGGAGCCATTTTCTTGGCTTTTTCATCATTTATTTTTACAAGTAGTCATTATTTTTCTATTGAAAGTTTAAGCCTTTTAAGTAGTGGAATTTTATGGTCTCAAGTATATATATTCTTAAAGAATCACTCTTATAAAACCTCCAAAAATGCCTTTTTTATAGGGATTTGGTGTGGTATCACTTTACTTATCAACTACAAATTTATTGTTGTTTTGCCTTTTATGACACTTGCTCTTTGGACTATAAAAAATGATATTCGTTTAAATAAAACTTTATTTTTCAAAGTTATTTGTTATACATCAATAGGCTTTATTATTCCTATTATTTTTTTGATGATTCTGGGGAGTATTTTAGGGCTTGCTTGGTATCAGTATCCAGCTACTTTATATAGTATTTTTTTGGTGTCTGGTAATCCTAATCCTACATCTTATGAGTTTGGATATTACTTTTCTTATTTTTTATATTTTGAAAATTTTCTAATAGTTATCGTTTTTATAGGCAGGTTATTTTTATGGAGACTAATATCTTTTTCTATTATAGAAAAGTTTTTGATGATTGTTTTTATTGGAGTTTTTGTAATCATGTGTTTTTTGCCCAAAGCTCCACGAGGACTTATTTTTGTATTGCCTCTTATTTACATTTGGTTGTTTATTTTTATAGAAAATTTTCAGGAAAAAGTCTACTTTTCTTTATTGAAAAAAAGAATTTTAGTAGGTTTATTTTGGATTTCTTCCACTCTTCAGATATACAGAGTTTTCACAAATTTGTATTTTTACAAGGAAACCTCTTACCCAAAAGTTGCTCAATATTTGAAAAATGAAAAAGCGAAAGTAGTATTTACAACATTAGGAGCTGGTATTTATCCTTATTTAGATAAATCTGTAAGATTAGAGATTTTACGAGATATTTCTGATACCATTAAATTTAATCAGTTTACAGGAAAGAAATATTTACTTTATGATGCTTTTTGTGAAACAGCAGGTCATAAGAGCCTTTATGTACTCAAACAAAAAGAAGCTATTTTAAAGTATCCTGAGAAAAGCATTTTAGCTCCATCATTATTTTTAGAAAATTCTGAATATACAGGCATTTCTTTTCAGAAAAGTCTGGAATTACAACAAAATATGCGAAAAGAAAAGTATCAACTCCTACTTATTCCTCTGCCCTGAGAGTATCCAAAAGGTTATTTAATGTTTTTAGTTGTTTTTCATCTAAGATACTCAACATTGCATCCATTTCTGAGGCATATTTATCTATATCAGCCAATAAATCTAAGCCTTTTTGGGTAATAGTTATATCTACGCTACGTCTGTCTTCAGGGCATTCCACTCGTTTTAGAAGTTCTTTGTTATAGAGTTTATCTACAATTCTGGATGCATCAGGCATTTTGTCAAGCATACGTTCCTTAATATATTTTAAAGAAACAGGCTTTCCATGTGCCCCTCTCACAATACGTAAAATATTAAATTGTTGATGTGTTAAGTCATGCTTTTTGATAAAACACTCTATTTTACTTTCCATAAATTTAGCTGTATATAGCAAATTTACGATTGCCTTATGCCTATCATTCCTGAAACGGCTTTTGATAGCTTCTTCAATAGTTTTCATTTTTTTGCTTTTTGTTTTATTAATTTTCTCTGATGAACTCTCCCTGAAACGAAATTTTAATATCATTCCCTACAAGCCAAGCACCATTATCTAAAATTGTATTCCATGTAAGTCCAAAAGCTGTTCTGCGAATACTTACTTTTGCTTTAAAACCTGCCTTTATATGCCCCCAAGGGTCTTTTTGAATTCCTGTGTGTTCTACTTCTACAGTTGTGGTCAGTGTAATGTCTTTGATAGTGAGCCTTCCCTGCATTTCGAACTTTTTTTCTGCAATTTTATGAAAATTATTGCTAATAAATCTGATTTCAGGAAAATTTTCTGCATCTAGAAAATCCTCAGACATCAAATGTTTGTCTCTAGCTTCGACATTGGTAAAAATCGAATTTGCATCTACTTTTACTTCTATTTTGGCATCCGAAAAATCCGCTTTAGTAGTTCGTATTGTAATATCAAAGTTTTTCATCAAACCTATTACCTCTGCAATTACCATGTGGCTGACAGCAAATTCTATACTGGCATGTTGTTGATCTACTTTCCAAATAAAATCGTTCATAAACTGGTTGTTTTTTTATATATACAAAAACTGCCAAGGTTTTGCCTTGACAGTTTTGTATGTTATATTTGATTACTGAGCTGCTGCCGCTGAAATTTTGAAGCCTACATGTACAGTTGGTCTGATAAATTTATCTTTTAATTTAGCTTCATCAGTTCCATAATCCATACCCCAATCTTTACGATTGATGTTGAATTTAGCTTCTGCATCTACTTTACCATTTGCAACATTTACCACAGCAGGGAAAGAAACAGATTTTTTCACACCTTTCAGTTCCAAGTTACCAGTAATGGTGTGTGTAGGATTTGCAAGTACATATTCTTTATCTTTTTCATCTACTTTCTTCGTAGTATCTGCTTTGTAAGCTTCTACTGATGTCACTTCGAAAGTAGCTGTAGGGAATTTTTCTGCATCAAAGAAATCAGCTCCTTTTAAGTGTCCAGCTAATTTTGCGTTACCTTCTTCTTTTTCAGGAATATCCAATACTTTCAAAGATGCTATATCAATTACAAATTTACCCGCAGCTATTTGATTTTCTTTTACAGAAATAGAACCTTCTTTCAAATTGAATGTTCCATTATGTTTTCCTGTAGGTTTTGTACCTACCCAAGTAACTGAACTTGCAGCCAAGTCTAGTTTAAGTTCTTGAGCATCAGATTTTTTAGTAGTATCTACTGCTTTTGCATCAGTAGTTTTTGCATCATCGCTTTTAGGAGCTTGTTCACAGCTTGCAACAGCCATAGCACCAGCCAATAAAATAGAAAGAGTCTTTAAACTTTTCATAAACTTTTTGTGTTTTTATATTAGATTTTGATATTGCAAATATATGTTATAACTTTTAATGTTACAACACTTTTTTATAATATTTTTGTAAAAGCCTGTAATTTCGAATATAAAACGCAATTATATAAATATTATTTGATTTGGTATTGAATAAAAAGCCTATCTTTGCCATTATTTTTCCTAGTTATTTTTCCAAAACACAATGCAAAAAAAAGATATCAGAGGGCTTAGTTTAGAAGCATTACAGGATTTTCTGAAAGAAAATAACCAGCCTACTTTTAGAGCCAAGCAAATTTATGAATGGTTGTGGCAAAAGCAAGTTCAAAGTTTTGATGAAATGACGAACCTACCCAATCAGTTCAGGAGTTTGCTTGCTGAACACTTCGCTATTCATAAAATTGCAGTTCATACCAAACAGGTGAGCTCTGATAGAACAATCAAATCATCTTTTAAACTCTTTGACAGTCGTTTGGTAGAAGGCGTTCTGATTCCCACAGAAAAACGCATGACAGCCTGTATTTCTTCTCAGGTAGGTTGTTCGTTGGATTGTAAATTTTGTGCCACTGGTTATATGAAGCGTGAACGCAATCTTGAACCCTACGAAATATACGAACAGGTAGTAGCCATTGCAGAACAAGCACAAAACCATTATCAAATACCTCTTTCTAATATTGTTTTTATGGGAATGGGTGAGCCTCTTCTCAATTATGCCAATGTACTGAAGGCTATCGAAAAAATTACTTCTCCAGAGGGATTGGGAATGTCATACAAACGCATCACTGTTTCGACAGCTGGTGTTGCCAAAATGATTATGAAACTGGCTGATGATGGCTTTAAATGCAATTTGGCTCTTTCGTTGCATGCTGCTAACGATGAAAAACGCAGTCAGATTATGTCTATTAACGACTCCAATAAATTATCTGTTTTAAGAGATGCTTTGAAATATTATTATGCGAAAACCAAGAATCCCTTAACATACGAATACATTGTTTTCAAAGATTTTAATGATGGCTTGGAAGATGCTGAAGAGTTATATCGTTTTACAAAACATGTTCCTTCCAAAGTAAATATTATCGAATACAACCCCATAGAAGAAGCCGATTATATCAATACTGATTTGGAAAAATTAGATAAGTTTGCCAATTACCTCAGAGATAAGGGAGTCACTGTAAAAGTTCGTAGAAGTAGAGGAAAAGACATTGATGCAGCCTGTGGGCAGTTAGCAGGTAAAAATAATTAAATTTTCATGCAACCTTTTCATAAATGCTATTGTCCTTAAAAAAACAATAAAACTATGAAAAGGCTCAATAATATTCAGTATCAAAATCTCGTTTTCTTAAAAGTATTTTTAGGTAGTACATTCTTGATAAGTGCTTTAAAAGTATTTTTGAGTTAAAATATATTTTGTTTTACATCTTTTCTTTAACTTTTATTTATGAAAAATTTACTGGGTATTATTGCACTATGCACTTTTTTTTGTTTTCAAAATGCTTATGGTCAGGATAGTCTAAATCGTCCTAAACTATTTATCAACTGTTCTTCATGGGGGTGCTATGAGGATTATGTAAGAACTGAACTTTCATTTTTTGATTTTGTGAGAGATAGGTTTCAGGCAGATGTACAGATACTCATTATCAGACAAGAGAATGGAGCTGGTGGAGCAAATTACACCCTCAATTTTATTGGGCAGGGCAAGTTAAAATCTCAAACAGATACCCTTAAATTTTCTACAAAACAAGCCGACTCAGATGATATGATTCGAAAGAAGTTGGTTTCTAATCTTAAAATCGGACTTGTACCTTATATTAAATCATCAGATTTTTTGGAGCAAATTACTATTGACTTGCCCAAAAGAAAAACGGAAGATGCTGTTATTAAAAAAGACCCTTGGAAGTTTTGGGTCTTTACACTGGGGTTAAATGGGTCTTTGACAGCAGAAAGCAATTCAAAGAATTTTAGCCAAAATAGTTTTATCAATATCAATCGGATAAAACCTGACCTAAAACTTCAGTTTAATTTGAATTATAATACCAACAAGTCTGAGTTTATATTTCCTGAACAAGACTCTTTGGGTAATTTTACAAGCACAAAGGTAACTGTTCGTAATGAAAGCCATTCGGCAAGTGGTATTTTAGTCAAAACCATCAATGAGCATTGGTCTTGGGGTGGATATTACCAAAATTGGTCATCTATTAGAAATAATATTAATTTTGGAAGTTCATTGGCTCCTGCCCTTGAGTACAATATTTTTCCAACCTCTAAAAATACTCAAAAGCAATTTCGTTGGATAGCTCAAACAGGAGCTTGGGGCATGAATTTGAAAAGAATCAATGAGAGAGATAATGAAGTTGAATTTGAGCCATTTTACAGATTAGATGGAATACTCACACTTACACAACCTTGGGGAACCATTGAGGCTGGCGTAGGTGGACATCAATTTTATACAGAAAAAGACCTTTACCGATTTGATGGGTATTTGAATGTAAACTGGCGAGTTTTTGAAGGATTTAATTTTTATATGTGGTCTGGAGCCTCTTATATCAAAGACCAAGATTTATATCTGCCTAAAGGTTCTATTGATAGAAATGCTGTACTTTTGCAAGGAGCTATTTTACCTACCAATTTTAGTTATTATGCTTATTTTGGAGTAAGTTATACATTTGGTTCTATCAACAACTCTGTGGTAAACCCTCGTATGAATGGGATGTTATTTAGGTAAAGAAAAAGCCCGATGTAAATTATCGGGCTTTTTCTTTTAGTTTGTCATTGCAGCAAGTAAATCTGCTTGCGTAATGATGTGTACTTTATTTTCTTCATCTCTAACAAGCAAAGCTTTGGTTTCTTTGTCAATGAGTGATGAAAGCACATCCAAAGTATTATCCAAACCTACAAATTTGAAAGGTTGCCCCATTACTTCCTTCACAGGCAAGTCTTTTACTTCAGGATTTTCGATAATTTGTTCCAAAATTTTAGAATCAGTCAGACTACCTACAATTGTATCTCCTTCTATTACAGGGACTTGAGAAATACCTTCTTTGGTTATTTTACGAATAGCATCTGCTACTTTGGTATTTACATCAATGGTAGAAAGGCTGTCTTTTCCATTTCTGTTTTTGATAATATCTCTGGCTGTAGCATAATCTGCTTCCAAGAAACCATGATTTTTCATCCACTCATCATTGTAGATTTTGTTGAGGTATCTCGTTCCGTGGTCAGGCAGGATAATTACCATTACATCTCCATCTTTCAAGTTTTCTTTGGCATATTCTAAAGCTCCATACACAGCCGAACCACAAGACCAACCCACAAACAAACCTTCTTCACGAGCCAAACGGCGAGTCATGATGGCTGCATCTTTATCAGTAACTTTCAAGAAATAATCTATCAAATCGAAATTTACGTTTTTAGGCAAAATATCTTCTCCAATACCTTCTGTCATGTATGGGTAAATTTCATTTTCATCAAAAATACCTGTTTCTTTGTATTTTTTGAATACCGAACCGTATGTATCAAGTCCTAAAGTAAACACATTAGGATTTTGTTCTTTTAGATATTTTGAAACTCCGCAGATTGTTCCACCTGTACCCACGCCTGCTGCATAATGCGTAATTTTTCCTTCTGTTTGTTTCCAAATCTCAGGACCAGTCGTCTCATAATGAGCAGCAAAATTAGAAAGGTTATCGTATTGGTTAGGATAAAAAGAATTGGGAATTTCTTTGTTGAGTCTGCGAGCTACTGAATAATAAGAACGAGGGTCTTCAGGAGATACGTTTGTAGGGCAAACCACCACTTCAGCACCTACAGCTCTCAAAATATTCATTTTTTCTTGAGATTGCTTATCAGACATGGTAAAAATACACTTGTACCCTCTTGCCACAGCCGTAAGAGCAAGTCCCATACCTGTATTGCCAGAAGTACCTTCGATGATTGTTCCACCAGGTTTCAAGATGCCTGCTTTTTCAGCATCATCAATCATTTTGACAGCCATACGGTCTTTTACAGAATTCCCTGGGTTGAGGTACTCTACCTTTACAAGTATCGTTCCTTTAATTCCTTTGGTTACTTTCTGTAATTTTACAAGAGGCGTGTTTCCTACTGTCTCTATAATAGAATTATAATATTGCATAAGTTTTGAAAGATGTTGTAGAAAACAAAATTATAAAATTTGCTCAAAAGTTTGTAAGAAAAATGAGTTTTTTGAATAAACTCTGGTATTCAATACCTTACGGACTTCTATAATATTCTTCTATTCTGGCATCTAAAAACAGCTTTATTAGTTTTTCTTTGGGTATTGTCTGAAAATTATCCAAACTTTTAATATAAAAAGTAAAAACATATTTTCCGTCTCTAAAAACGCCTTCTTTAAGAATAAGCGATTCTGAACCTTTATGACTTATTATTATTTTTTCCTTTTTCAAAGAAGATAAAGTATCTTTATGTTCGAAACCTGCGTAGAAATTCTCGGCTACAAAATCTATGTTTCTTTCTGTTTCCCTATAACCTGAAATATTTATTAATAAAAAGTACTTATTCTTTAGTTGTTTCTTTTTAGGGGTTAAATTATATGTTATGATTGGTCTTGTTGTGTGAGGAGTTTTTAGATATTGTTTTTTTACCTTAAAACATATATCAGTATCCATATAAAATTGCAAATCTGATAAAGTTTGTTCTCTAAAAAACGGTACAATAGAGATTTTATACATTTTTGGATTTTGTCCAAATGCTTGCAGGGAATATAAAAACAAACTTAAAAACAGATATTTTCTCATAGCGTAAAAGTTCTCTTCAAATCTAAAACAACATCCCAACTATAAAAGCTGGGACGTTGTTTTATTCTAATTTCAAAACTGCCATGAATGCTTCCTGAGGAACTTCTACCGTTCCGATTTGTCGCATACGTTTTTTACCTTTCTTCTGTTTTTCTAACAGTTTACGTTTACGAGAAATATCACCACCATAACACTTGGCAATTACGTTTTTACGCAAGGCTTTTACGGTTTCTCTGGCTACAATCTTCTGTCCAATAGCAGCTTGGATAGCTATTTCGAACTGCTGACGAGGAAGTAATTCTCTGAGTTTTTCACAAAGACGTTTTCCCCAATCATACGCTTTTTTACGGTGAACAATCGCAGAAAGAGCATCCACTGGCTCACCATTGAGCATAATATCAAGTTTCACCATGTCAGACTCTCTCCAGCCAGCCAGTTCGTAGTCAAGTGAAGCGTAGCCTCTTGAAATGGTTTTCAGTTTATCGAAGAAGTCAAATACAATTTCGGCAAGTGGCATATCAAAAGTAAGCTCCACTCTGTCAGAAGTCAGATATACTTGGTTCTTAATGACACCACGTTTATCCATACAAAGCGTAATAATAGCTCCCACATAATCCGATTTGGTGATAATCTGAACTTTCACAAAAGGCTCTTCGATATAGTCAATATGCACAGGGTCAGGCATATCTGAAGGTGCCTGAATAAGAGATTCTTCACCTTTGATGTTAAATACCTTGAACTGTACAGAAGGAACTGTTGTAATAACAGTCATATCAAACTCACGCTCCAAACGTTCTTGGATAATTTCCAAATGTAACATTCCTAAGAATCCGCAACGGAAACCAAAACCTAAGGCAGCCGAAGTTTCAGGCTCCCATACAAGAGAAGCATCATTGAGTTGGAGCTTTTCCATCGCTTCACGCAAATCCTCAAACTCAGAAGTTTCAACAGGATAAATACCTGCAAAAACCATTGGTTTTACATCTTCAAAACCCAAAATAGCCTCAGAAGCAGCATTGGTATGCGTAATGGTATCACCTACTTTTACCTCTTTGGCTTGTTTGATACCTGAAATCAGGTAACCTACATCTCCACATTCTATTTGGTCTCGAGGCTCTTTTTGTAATTTCAGAACACCTACTTCATCGGCAAAGTACTCTTTACCTGTTGCAACAAATTTTACTTTATCTCCTTTCTTGATAGAACCATTTTTTACTCGAAAAATAACTTCAATCCCTCTGAAAGAGTTGAAAACAGAGTCAAAAATGAGAGCCTGTAATTTACCATCTGCTTCACCTTTGGGAGCAGGTACACGTGTAATAACAGCTCTTAAAATATCCTCAATACCAATACCCTCTTTACCTGAGGCATGAATAATATCTTCTCTTGGACAGCCTATCAAATCTACAATTTGATCTGAAATTTCTTCAGGCATTGCTCCTGGCAAGTCTATTTTGTTGAGTACAGGAATGATGGTTAAATCGTTTCCGATAGCCAAATATAAATTTGAAATTGTCTGGGCTTCAACACCTTGCGATGCATCTACAATTAACAAAGCTCCTTCACAGGCTGCAATAGAACGGGAAACTTCGTACGAGAAGTCCACGTGACCAGGTGTATCAATCAGATTGAGAGTATATACTTCACCTTCATAAGTATATTTCATCTGGATAGCGTGACTTTTGATGGTAATACCTCTCTCACGCTCCAAATCCATATCATCTAATACTTGTGCTTGCATTTGGCGTTTATCCACTGTTCCTGTAAACTCCAAAAGTCTGTCAGCCAAAGTGCTTTTGCCGTGGTCAATGTGGGCTATAATACAAAAATTACGTATGTGCTTCATTTTTAAACTCAAATTAGACTGCAATTTAATACTTTTTGAAGAATAAATAAATCTTTTGAGTAAGGTTTATGTTTTTATTTTGTTGTATTCTTTGTATAAAGAACATTTTTTTTTAAATTTCCTAAAATCTAAACAATTTAAGATTATGCTAACAGATGCTCAAAGAAGGAAAATGGAAAGTTTGAAAGAGGAATTTGGACTCTCCAACTATGAAGCTTTAAAAATGGTAGTAGAGATGGAAAAAGTAGATACCTTGAAAACTATCTCAGCAATGATGTTGGGGGGCAATTTTGCAGGAATGTTTAATCAGAATTTTTCTAAGGATTTTGGAAATGTTGCCGAAAATATTTCTAACATGCTTGGAGGATTCTTTAAGAAGGATTTTAATAAATACACTGATAAAAAAGCAGACAGAGATGAATAAAACCCTTATAAAGTTCTCTTGGGTTGTATTGCTTCTTGTTTGTTTTATAAGTAATGCCCAGATTATGCCCAAATTGGTAGAAATTATAAAGGAAAAAGAAGGAAGTGTTTACAAAATTTATGCTCGTAACACAAACTTCTGCCCCGTTTCTGTATATTTTACATACACAGGTACTAATACATGTGGTATTCCATCTGAAAGGATTTTGGTTGATGCACAAGCTACAAAACAATATTTATTTACCATTAAACCTTGTAACACAAAGAACGCCTATAATTTTAATTATCGTTTTAACTATTGGTTAGGGGATACAAATTTATCATACTATGATAAAGATTTTGCTTATATGCTCCCTTTTCCTGAAGGTACATCATATTCTATTATGCAAGGATATAATGGGTCTTATTCTCATCAAAATGAATATTCCATAGATTTTGATATGCCTGAAGGCTCAAAAATTGTAGCCATGCGAGAAGGTGTAGTAGTTGCTGTTAAAGAAGACTCTAACAGAGGCGGACCCAATAGCTCTTATGCCAACGATGGAAATTATATACTCATTCTCCATTCTGATAATACATTTGGCTTGTATTACCATTTTAAACAAAATGGATGTGTTGTTAATGAGGGTGATATTGTAAAACAAGGACAACTGATTGGTTATAGTGGCAATACAGGCTGGTCTTCAAAGCCTCATTTGCATATCAATATTTGCTCTTATAAGCCACAAGTAAATGAAAAAAATATGATTACTTACGAGACCTTTTTTGTAACAAAAGCAAATAGAAAGACTACATTAAAAAAAGACCAGACTTATACTTCTGTAAGACCTTGATTGTATGCAAAAAGTTGCATTCGTATCTGTACTCAAGCCAGTAGATGATATACGCCTGTTTCATAAAATAGCTCAGGCATGGAAAGAAGCCAACTATCAAATACACAGTATTGGTTTTGAGGCTTTTGTACAAAATTCTTCTTCAATATTTTTTTATCCGATATTCAATTTTAAAAGATTAAACATCAAACGCCTTTTTGCAGGGTATTTGGTGTTTTATTATCTGCTTAAAATACGCCCACACCACATTGTTTGTGGTAGTATAGAGGTTTTGCCTTTTTGTATATTCTTTAAGGTATGTACATTGGGGAAAACCAAAGTCTTTTATGACGTACAAGAAAATTATTATCTCAACATTTTACATACAAAAGTATATCCCAAAATATTTCGTTATCCCTTGGCTTGGGCTATCAGAAGTATGGAATGGCTCTGTTCATTTTTTATTACATACTTTTTTCTGGCAGAGCAATGTTATGCCAAAGAATTAAATTTTCTTGGAAAGAAATTTGTAATCCTTGAAAACAAACCTCTCCAGAAATTTTTTCAGGAAAGTCCCCCATCTCCTGCAATAGTCCGTAAATTTGTTTTGGTAGGCACAATAGCCGAAGAATATGGTATTTGGAAAGCTCTTTCAGTTTTTGATAAAATACAACTCTACAAACCTGATTCACAATTACTGATTCATGGAAAATGTGCAAAAAAAGAGATTTATGAAAAACTTAAAAATCTTCAAGACAGACATGTTGTTTGTAAAATCAGTGAAAAGCCCCTTCCTTATGAAAATATTGTAGAAACCATGAAACTTGCTGATGCCATTCTAATGCCTTATGAAATTAATAAATCGTATGAGAAACGCATCCCTACAAAATTTTATGAGGCAATGGCTCTCAACAGATGGATTATTGTTTCAGACAATTCCTTTTGGCAGAAATTCTTTATAAAAATGAATTACTTAAAAGTCTTCTTTTTAGATTTTGATTCTTTGGATATTGCTCTTGATTTGTATGAGTTATCAGAAGTTACATCACAATATTCTGAATATCAAAACTATAAAATTCAGGAAGATTTATTTTGGGAACACGAACAAAAAAAATTATCTCAGGTAGTTCAATTCTGATTTTGTTTATACATTTTAAAGGCTGTATAAAATATCCATAAGAAGTAAAAAAGGAAAACTATTCTTTGTCCAACCCCAGGTATATGAGGAAACACAAAAGCCCAAGCTCCAAATATAATGGAAAGCCATGTAAATATAAGAGTTGGCATAATCACCATTTTCCAATATCCTGATTGTTTCATGAGTTTAGGAAAAGTGAATGCTGCTATCAGAAAGAAAATATACGAGCCAAAAGAGCCTATTGTGTGTAATAAGGAAGACAGAGAATTTCTATGTTCCATATCTATTGGGAATATTCCTGCTATAATCATAAAAAAACCACTCAGCATTAATCCTATCATGGGTAGTCGATTAGGATTTTGAGGGCTTAGAGCCTTAAATAGCCCCCATGAATACACCATAATCAATGCTCCTGTCCCCATGAAGCCTAAAAAATTCCAAATCCATAAATAAGGAGCATCCCAAGAACCCAACTCACTCACAGCTTTTGTCATAAAACTATACTCAGGTCTGAGCATGGATAATATACAGTAAACTGTCCAAAATAAGATAGGAGCTAACATTCCAAGCAAAGCAAATTGTTTCTGTGTCATAATTTTTTGTATTTGATGACACAAAATTAGGTTTTTATTGGTTTGCTGATTTTGACATAAATCAAAAAGGTGTTTTTTCTGCTCTGATACGACTTAATGTTTCTTGTGAAATGCCTATATAAGAAGCCAACATGCCCAAAGGTATTCGAAAAGCTTTATTTTTAGATTTTTTCAAGAAAAACTCATATTTCTCTTTTGCAGAATGAAATTTAAGAGAAACAATCTCTTCTGATAATTGTAAATAGTAAACAGCCATCAGTTGTCTACCAAAACGCTCCATTTCAGCAAAATCTGAAAAACATTGTTCCAAATCTTTGATTTTAATCCCTATCAGTTTAGATGGTTCTAAAGACTGTATGTAAAAATGGTCAGGAATATTTTTAAGGAAGCTATACACAGATGTAATCCACTCTCCTTCTGCCGAAAAACTATCTGTAATTTCTTTTTCCTGAGTTTTATAGAATACCCTCAAAAGCCCTGATTCTATGAAGTATGTAGTATCACAAATTTTATGTGGTTTGTGTAGAAATTTACCTTTTTCAATCATATAAACTTTTGAAATCTTTTCTAATCTATCTCGAAGAGTTTCTGAAACTTCTATAAAATGTTCGATATGATGTATCAATGCATCTATCATCGTTATCTTCTTTTTAAAGCCTCTTTTTTACTCAAATTGGATAATACGTTTTCATGTTCTGCTACAAAAGCCTCCACCTCTAAAGGGTTGATTTTTGCATATTGCCTTAAAGCCCAACCAATTGCTTTTCGAACAAAAAAATCTTTATGATGAGCCACTTCAAGAATATTGGAATAGAGCAACACTGTATCTGTTTTTGACTTGTAACTCAACTGAAAAATAATAGCCATTCGTATAAGCCAGATGTTTTCACTTTTAAGCCATTTCTCTGTAATATGCTTCTTTTTTTCAGGATATTGTAAAAAATAATTACCCACAATTGAAGAAAATCCGTCCACACTATCCCACCACGATTTAGTTGTGATAAAACCTTCTATTGCCTCTATATCAGACTCTTGCATTTTCTTTTTTGAATATTTGGTTAGCAGTTCTATGGCACAATACTGAAATTCTCGTTCATCTTGTTCCCAAAGATTCTCTGCTACATCCCAAATCTTTTTAGGCATACCCTGTTCTTTTAAAACAGCTTTGAATACTGCTTTGCGTTCAGGGCTTTTCACTCCTAAAAACTGAAATTTATTTTTCATGTATTTTGCCTGAGGAATAGCTATTTCGGGATCAGCTAAAAATTCTAGTTTTTCTCGGAGTTCTGAAACAAATTTGGACATATTTTAGAGGCTATTTAAAACTTCTCTGATGGCTTTGGCTTTAAGCATACATTCTTCATATTCTTGCTCACTCAAAGAATCGTATGTGATGGCACTACCTACCTGAAATGAAAGATAATGCTTTTTTGCATCATAAAAAATAGTTCTGATAACTACATTAAAATCAAAATCGCCCAGAGGGTTTATAAAACCAATTGCTCCTGAAAAAAGCCCTCTTTTCGTATTTTCGTAATGCTCAATGAGTTCCATAGCCTTAATTTTAGGAGCTCCTGTCATAGAACCCATTGGGAAAGCATTTTTTATTACATCACTAATAGTACAGGAAGGGTTTATCTGAGCCTCAACGGTAGAAATCATCTGATGCAATTGTTTGAATGTATATATTCCAAACATTTCTGTAACTTTAGTTGTCCCTACAATGGCACTTCGAGCCAAATCGTTGCGAACCAAATCTACAATCATCATATTTTCAGCCATTTCCTTTTCACTATATCTCAATTTTTCTTTTTGCAGAAGGTCTTTTGTGGGCGTTTCTCCTCTTGGAATAGTCCCTTTAATAGGCTGGGAGATAAGTGTTTGTCCTTGTTTTTTTAAGAAACGTTCTGGAGAAGCACAAAGAGCATATTTTTCTTGCGTCTTTAAAAACACAGAAAAAGGCATGGGACTTCGTTTACAAAGAGCTTTATAAACTCGAATAGGGCTAATTTCAATATTTTCTGCAAAAAATTCAGTACAGTAATTCAATTCATAAATATCTCCTTCAAGGATATGATTTTTTATTTTTTCGACATTTTGGCAATATTCTTCGTATGTTACCTGAGCCTCAATAGAAATTTGAGAAGATTTATTTTTTTGTAAATCAGCACTTTTAGATATTTCACTTCTAAAAATATCTTCCTGAAAAGGATGATTTACTTCTACTTGTAATTCATTGTCATTGAGCCAAATAAATAGATATTCAGGCTCAAAACATAAGCCCTCTTCAAAGCCCAAATAATCAGGATTATGGCTGGATAGATTTTCTATTTTATTTTTCAAATCATATCCTAAATATCCAAAAATCCACTGATTTTGAGGGGTTTGCAGACTCAAAAAATCATATTCTTTTTTAGAAGAAGCTACAGCTAATACCTTCGGAAAGCTCCCAAAAGGGTACTCATCTTGCCAATGGTGTGGATTTAGGAAAATGCAATAAGGAAATGTATTTGCCCAATTTAGAAGGGCATTCTCAAAATCAGCATCAATATTCCAAAGGAATTTCATTGGATTGCCCATTTTTAATTGTTACTGATTTTGAAGACATTTGATTGGGTAGTATAATAAAGAATTTGGTTCCTCTGCCAAGTTCCGAATGAACAGAAATTTGTCCATTTAGCTTCGTAATAGCCTCTTTTACAATATATAAGCCTAGTCCAGAACCTTTACTATCATAAGAGGCTCTATAGAACATATCAAATATTCTGTGCAGATGCTCCTGCCCAACTCCAACACCATTATCACCTACTGTAATGTGTACTTTATCAGGTTTTACAACAATATCTATTTCGATAAAAGGTGTTTCCTGATTAAGATTATGGTAATTGATAGCATTGGAAATCAGGTTATTAAATACAACCAATAAACGTTTGGAGTCAGAGTAGAAAGTTACATTTTGCTCTATTCTGATGTTTTTCTTAATTCTAGATGCCTGCTCAAGATAGTGTAAATTTTCATAAACTTCCTCTATAATCTCCTCTAAATTAACTTCTTGTGAGACAACTTCCATTCGGGAATTTCGAGAGTAATCTATAATATCTTTGATGAAATGGTCAAGTTTTTGAATACTGTGTTGCATCATTTCAAGGTATTTGAAAACTGCCGTAGGGTCGTTTTCAAGTTTTGCCACATTGATAAGTCCTAAAATAGATGCTAATGGTGCTTTTAAATCGTGTGATGCACTGTAAACAAATCTGTCAAGCTCACTATTAATTTTCTTAAGTTCCTCATTCTGAATCTCTAACTGCTCTTTAATTTCTTTGGTTTGGGTAATATCTCTAATAGCACCATCGAAATGCATATTTCCTTCACTATCTTTTTGAACTATTAAGCTCATCAAAGCCCAAAAAAGTGTACCATCTCTTTTTCGGAATAAAACTTCCTCATTATCAATGAATCCTGTTGTTAGAAGCTTGTTGATAATTTCTTCTCTTCTTTTATTATCAGCGTAAAAATCTGAAGGTTTAATAGAAAATATTTCCTCATCTACATACCCAAAAAGTTGCATAAAAGCCTCATTTGCATAGACTAAGCCTTCAGGGGTACTTCGATAAATACCCTCTCTAATATTTTTACTGATAGAGCTTAAAAGTTGTTGATTGTGCTGAATTGTGATTTCAGCATTCTTTTGTTTGGTAATATTTTTACCATAAATAGATGCTCCAACAATCTCATGATTGATAATGATAGGAAATAATTCTATTTGAATATATCTGTTACCAAACTCTGGGTAAAAGTCTATATATGTTTGTTTTTCTCCTGAAAAAGCTCTGTCAAAACGTTCTTTCCAAAATACTGTTTGTGGCAATTTATCCATTTTATCCAAGAAACTTTCTCCATAGTCCACACTTTCTTGGTAGGTTGTCCACATATATTGGCTAAATTTCTCATTAAATTCAACAAGCTTATAGTTTTTATCTAAAAGCCAAATCGCCATATTACTATTATCAACAATAGCTCTCAGATTATACTCTTTATCTATGATTTTTTTATTTTGCTCTGATATTTCTTGCTGTTGTTGGTGTAGTTTTTGATTAGAATGATAGATAATTGTTTGAGCTACAATTTCTCGTTGAGTCATCCGATAGCGTTGTATGGCTATAAAAGCTGCCACAATGATGCTCCCAATAATTAGTAAAGAATCATAATAGGCATGAGTATCTGTAAAATTATCTTGAAGAGCAAGGCAGAATAATACAAAAGCGATTACACCTTCAATGATAATATGTGTGGTATTAACTAAAACCAATAAATGTATGGTAATATATCCAGAGGCTACTAATATCATAAATACTTCAGGGACTTCTAGCTTAGATATTTGCATCATTAGCATCCCTGTCATGATAATAGAATTGGAAAAAATATAATACAAAACTATATTCGCACTTTCTTTTTGCTTAAAGAACCAATAAGCAAAAGAAATAAATGGCAAAACACACGCAACAGAATAGAAAGTTATGTTATTTTGTACACCACTAAAAAATGCAACCATTAAGCTCAAAGCTATGATTGCCAAACTTACATAGAAGATGTAGATTTGCTGTTTTTTAGCAAATATCAGGAGTTTCTTCCTAATGATTTGCTCAAAAATATCTTCTACTTTGGTGGTTTGATTAATCATCACAATATCATTAAATATATAAAAATATTATTTTTCTTATAACTTAGAAAAACTTACAAAATTAACATTTTTATAAACACTATTCAAAACTATGTACCTTCAATCTTCCATATATCATTGTAATATTTTACTAATAATGTGCAAGTTTATTAAGAATTTACTAAGAAATAAAAAACTTTCTTTTAAAAAAAACACGTTGTGGTTCATTTTTGTTTATAATTTATGCATATTCAATCTGCAAGCCCAAATCCTTAATGACTCCACTCAAAATGTTTATGGGGCATCTACTACTCGTTTTACCCATGAATATCAAGTTTTTCAGAAGAAAGATACCCTCTCTAAAATAGATACTTCACTAAGAAACTTTCACTCGTTTGATTTAGTGAGAAAAAATCGTTTTTTATTTCAAGATTTAGGACATAATTTGGGTACTCCTGCCAAACCCGTTTTTTATATATTGCCAAGTCAGGTAGGTGTTCAATGGGGAATAAGGGCTTACGATTTTCATAAATTAACTACTGATAGTGTCAAATACTACGACTCTCGTTCTCCTTACAGCGATTTCACTTTTGTACAAGGTGGGAGAGGACAACAAATTGCAGGTGTTGAGTTTACAAGAAATGTCAAAGCTCATTTTAATTTCGGATTCAAGTTCTCAAGAACCAATACATTTAGGCAATATGCAGAAAGTGGCAACAGAACTGAAAATGCCATTTTAGAGCAATATAATACTTTATTTTGGGCAAGATATTTCTCTAAAAATCAGAAATACAAACTATTATTTCATTATTATAATTTCAGTAGCCCTCTTAAAGAATTAGGTGGAGTTGCTGGAGGAGCAAATTTTGACACACTATACAATTATGCAGCCACTACTGCACAACTTGGGGGTCCTCCAAAGAGTTGGAAAACTTATAATAGGCTCCGACTATACCATGAATATAGTACAGATTCTACCAGAAAACTATCATTTTTTCAGGTTATACAATTTGAACGAGAGAGAGATAATTATGTGGATGAGAGTTATTTGAGTAGTGCAAGTGTTTTAGGGAATCAAAGTTTTTATATTCAAAATACAAAAGATAGCATTTTACCCATCAATTATATTTATGCCAATGGTGTATATGATGACTATAAATTCCGATTGCTAACAAACCAATTAGGTGTTCGGACAAGCCTGAGAAATATTGTTCTTTTAGGTTATTTTAAGAGAAGAGATTATGAACTCAATAGTTTTGTTGATAATTTCTATAAAATTAAAGGAAGAAACGAAAACTACTTGGGAGGACAAGTTTTTATGCCTCTGCCCTTAAAATCTACATTAGAAGGTAAAGCAGAATATTGGATTGGTAGCAAAGACTATTTATTAGAAGGTGTATTAAATAATCGCTTTTTACAAGTTTTTCTCAAGAGTTTATCCGTTTCCCCTACCCTTTTCGAAAACCGTTATGTATCAAGAATTTCCAACTGGAACAATCTTGATACACTCAAAAATACCTTTATTCAGGAGTTATTTGCTCAAAGTGTTATTCCGTTCAAATTTGGATTTTTAAAACCCTCTGCTCGTTATCAAATTATCACCAACCATACCTATTTTACTCGAGATACAGCCTTTATATTCCCTACTCAAGCAAGAAATACAATTCAAATTTTGCAATTAGGTTTAGAATCCAAATTTTCTATTAAGAACTTACATTTTGAGCATCAAATATTCTATACACAAGATTTATCTTCTTCCAATATCATTCGCTTTCCTGAATGGCATATTTGGGGTTCATGGTATTATCAGAAAAATCTCTTTAAAAATGCTTTATTGTTAAGAACTGGAATAGATTGGCATTATCGTACAGCCTACTATGCAGATGCTTATATGCCTGCTGTCAAACAGTTTTATTTACAAAACAACTACTTGGTCAGAGCCTACCCTATTGTAGATATTTTTGCCAGTCTTCTTATCAAAAAAACGAGGGTATTTATCAAAATGAGCCATGTCAATGATGGCATTTTAGCAAAACCAGATAATGGATACGTAGTTACGCCTTTTTATGCAGGCTTACGCCGAACATTTAGTCTAGGTTTTAGTTGGAGACTTTTTGATTAAAAACTTACATCGTGCTTTTATAAGCAAAATAAATTTAACTTTTCTGGTAGCATATTTGTATTTTTTCAAAACGAAATTATACAACTATGCTATTTAATTTTTTTAAATGCTCGCACACCAAACACCATATCAAGAATTTATTAGAATTGGCTAAATCTGATGGATTTTTCCACATGAACGAATACGAATTTCTGTTGGTTGTAGCCCGTAAATATGGTTTATCTACCAGTTTTATTCATAATGTTAGTAAAGAGAATACAAAGCAAGGTCTTTCTTTACCTAAAAAAGAATCTGAGAAGTTTCGATATTGGTACGATTTGATTAGTATGGTTTTGGCAGATAATGTTGTTCATGAGAAGGAAATTGAATTTTGTGAAGAAATGGCTCAAAAATTTGGCTATCCTTCTCATTTTATTCATCATACTATTTCATCTATACAAACTGGTAAAAGTTTTGAAGATGTTTATCAAACTTTTTCACAAGAAAAGAGCTTTACATGATATAACGTTTTTCTTCAACCTCAACCTGCTGCCCCTATGGCTTTAAAAGTTAATTCTGTTGCTCCTAATTTTGAGTTACCTTCAACCAATGGAAACAAAATTTCCTTAGAAAATGACCTGAAAGGAAAACCATGTGTCATTTATTTTTATCCAAAAGATTTTACACCTGGCTGTACCAAAGAAGCCTGCGAATTCAGAGACCAGTTTGCAACATTCAGAAATTTAGATATTGATGTTTTTGGAATCAGTAGAGATAATGTAGAAACCCATATCAAATTTAAAGACCAGCACAAACTACCTTTCGAATTGCTTTCTGATGTGGATGGCAAAGTCTGTAAAGCTTATGAAGCTCTTATACCAATCGTAGGGGTTCCTAAAAGAATTTCTTATCTTTTAGATAAAGAACACAAAATTGTAGCTGTCTATCAGGACTTCTTTGGAGCAGAAGATCATATCAAAGAAATGCTCAAAAAAATACAAACAGTTTAAATCTGTTGACCATCAAAAAAGTTTTTTGTAGAATTACAAAAAACTTTTTTGACCTTCTAATTATCATTTGTTGTGAAAAGACTTTGCCTCTTTATTGTATTCTTGAGTTTCTCTGCATTTGTGCAAGCTCAATCTACTTTTGCACCTCTCAATCAAGATTATTACCATTTGCTGGAACGCTATGAGATACAATCAGGTAAGCTGTATCAAGGCTTCCACTCACATATCAAACCTTATACACGCAAAGCCATCAGTTCATTTCTGAATTCTTTAGAAAATGATTCTACCTTACAATTTTCTAAAATAGATTTAACCAATCTCGAATATTTAAAGCAAGACAATTGGGAATTTTTTAAACAAGATACCATTTATAAAAAACCTTTTTGGAGAAATCTGTATCGCCAACATTCTGACTTCTTTCATCATCAGGAAACTGATTTTGATGTACATGTAAACCCTGTTTTGCACTTTAGTTTGGGGAAAGATAACAACACCAGCAAACTTACATTTTTAAATAGCAGAGGTATTGAACTAAGAGGTACAATTAGCCAAAAAGTAGGTTTTTATACGTTTATCACTGATAATCAGGCTTCTTTTCCTAAATATGTGCAGGCTCAGATTCAAAAGTTTGATGCTGTTCCTCAAGAGGGTTACTACAAAGATGGAGACACAGCAGAACCTACTAATGTAGATTTTATTCATGCCAGAGGCTATATTACTTTCAATCCTGTTAAAAATATCAATTTACAATTCGGACATGATAGAAACGTCATTGGGAACGGCTATCGTTCTATGGTGTTATCTGATTTTTCACCAAATTATTTGTTCTTAAAGCTCAATACAAATGCTTGGCGATTCAATTATCAGAATATTTTTGCTCAGATGACAGCCGAAGTATTGAATGCTGATGGTTTGCGTCCGAAAAAATACATGGCTCAACATCATTTGAGCTTCAATGTATCTAAAAACTTCAATGTGGGTGTTTTTGAAACCATTATTTTTGGTCAGAGAGATACCCTCACCAACAATTCATTTGATTTAAACTATCTTAATCCAATTATTTTCTATCGTTCTGTAGAACAGCAACTTGGAAGTCCCGACAATGCCCTTCTAGGAGCTGACTTTAAGTGGAATTTTGCGAAAAGATTTTCTTTGTACGGACAATTTGTATTAGATGAGTTTTTAATTAAAGAAATCAGAGCTGGCAGAGGCTGGTGGGGTAATAAATTTGCAGGACAACTGGGAGCTAAATACATCAATGCTTTTGGAATTAAAAACCTTGATTTACAGGCAGAAGTAAATTTTGCAAGACCTTACACCTACACCCAAGAAAATAATTTTAAATCTTATACCCATTATCAACAGCCACTTGCTCACCCATTAGGAGCTAATTTTTATGAATTTATTGGTATTTTGCGTTATCAGCCACTTTCAAGACTCAATTTTACTGGTAAATTATTTTATAGCAATTATGGCTTAGACGAAAATGGTTTGAATTGGGGTGGAAATTTACTTCTAGACAACCGTACTCGTGTACAAGAGTATGACAATAGCATTGGACAAGGCTTAAGTACCAAAACTATTTTTGCAGATGCTACTATCAGTTATCAGGCATGGCATAATTGCTTTATAGAACTCAAACAGGTTTTTAGAAGAACTACCAATTCAAGTGTAGATATGCTTTATAAAAATACTTCTTTTACATCTTTAACCCTCAGACTCAATATTGCTCCCCGTTTACATGAGTTTTAACGGAGAACATAATAATTAAAAAGTGATGAAAGATTTTATCTTTAATCTTTCTCTAAATATCTAAAAGGCTGTTTGAAAAAGGTGCGTTGGGCTGAAAATTCAGCGAGGGTGTGAAGGCTTTGTGCGTGGAAGCATTGAATTTTCTTGATTTTTTCGTTCTTTTTTATCAAGAAAAAAGAACAAATAAGTCTTTTCTATATTTTTTCTGAAAAACTAACTCTTTTTCTCTCATTTTTCTAAATATCTAAAGTAACTATGAAAAACTTAATTCTATTTATCTGTTTTTTTATTGGTTTTACACAGTGTAAAAAAGAAAAATCAAAAAACACTTCAAAAGCCATTTCATTAGCCGAAATTTATGATAAGGCTACAAAACAGAAGCCTGTCGAAAGTTATGAGGCTATTAATAAAGTTTTAGCAAGTTTTAAACAGGTAAGCTATTATCAACTTGATAAAGCTTATGTTGAAAAAGCAGGCTTGATACCTTCGTTATATGCCCATAGAACGTTTTATATCATCAAAGGTAAAGATGTTTTCAAGTATCTTGTAGGTACTTTCAGAGTACAAGATTTCTTACCTGATGATGAATACGCCAAGAAAAACTTAGAAAATCTTCAGGCAGGGCATACTCAATACCTATTACTTGATACCAAATTACTTTATCGCTTTTTAGATTTATTAAAAGCCCTGAAAGCAAAAGGTTATAAACCTGATTTTGAAGTAGATGACGGTTTTCGTTATCCAACCTTTAATGATAAAACAGGAGGAGCCAAAGGCAGTTTACACACACATGGCATGGCTGTAGATATTGATATCGCAGATGTAGATGGAAACGGTAAAATTGAAAAAGCTGACAAAAAAATCATTTTAGATTTAGTTGAAAATCAAATCATTAAAGATAAAGGAGGTGTTGGACGTTATCCTTGGTCACAAACTGTTCATTTTGATGTAAGAGGCTGGTATGCTCGTTGGGATAAGCAGAATTAAGGTTTAGTTCAGTTAAGCGACAAATAAGCAATTTGAACAAAGAAATAGATAATGAAATTAAAAAACTATAGTGTATTTAGTGCAATAATTGAGTATAAAGCCATTATTACACTAATATTTATTACAAGTATTCTAGTTTTTTTTCTTACGAAAAAAGCAAATTATTCATTGCTGTTTAGCATAGTCGCTCAGATAATATTTTTCATTAGTTTAATAATAAATAACATACACAACTTTTCAAATGTGAGAAATTATATCGTGAATAATGAAAGTGAAATAAATGATAAATACCAAATCAGAAAGAGTTTTGGATATAATTTTTACTTTAGAGATTTTACTAGTAAGGATATTGAAAAACTTATTGATTCAAGAGTTGGAGATGATTTCGTTAGATGTTATATTTTTCCAGTAAAAATGGGAATGTTATTAATAGTAAGTTTTACGATTTTTATATTAATATCTCTACTAGATAGATTTTTCAATATGTGAGGTATCACTTTTACACTTTCCTAAAATGTTTGGCATCTTTTACTAAATTTTCGACTGTCCATTCAGGGCTTTTAATGTATTTCAGTTCTCTCAATGCACATTCTGTATAATGGCAAGCCTCACAATTAGCAGGTGGAAGACATGGGTCAGCATGAATAAAAATTTCTACTTCTTTGCCAGTATGTTCTATCATTACATCTCTAAAGCCTTCTACTTCATCATGTACTTGCCTCAAATCCAGATAATAAGGCAAAGTTAAGTGGCAGTCGATATGCCAATTAGATCCATAATGTTGTACTCTTAGGTTGTGTACATCTATCCAAATATCTTTTCGGCTTACCAAAAGAACATTTAATATCTCTTCAATAGAGGTTCTATTGGTTTCATCCATCAGCCCCGCAACTGACTTTCTAACTAATTGATAACCATGATAAAGAAGAATAAATGCAAAAATTACAGACAAAACGCCATCTATCCATGTAATATTGGTAAGAATAATCAGCAATATTCCCACCACCAAAAGCAAACTGCTTACAGCATCACTCATCAGGTGTTTGCCATCAGCAATCAGGGTAATGGAATCATACTTTTTTCCATATTTTTGAAGTAAATATCCTACCAAACCGTTTACAAGAGTTGTAAAAGCTATCAAAGCGAGCCCCATAGGCATTTCTACAAGTGTTTTGGGGTGTAAAAAACTCTGAACAGCTTCCCATAAAATCACACAGGCAGCACTCATAATCAAAGCCCCTTCAAAACCTGCTGAAAAAAACTCAATTTTGCCATGTCCATAAGGGTGTTCAAAATCACGAGGTTGTGATGCCAAATGAATACTATAAAAAGCAAATCCAGAGGCAATTACATTAATAATACTTTCAAGAGCATCTGTAAGAATGGCATTGGAGTTTGTCAGAAAATAAGCACCAAACTTAATAAACATTAAGATGATACTTACAATAAATGACAACATGATGAGTTTTTTCTTCATGGCAGAAGGTTAAATACAAAACAAAAATAATATTCTCTGAGATGAAAAACAAGGTAAAACAATGATATAAGCAAAGTGTCCGAATTTAATTCAAAGACTGTCCCTTTTCGAACACTTCATTTTAGAAAAAAAAAATAAAAATGCCTGCAACCTATTGTAAACATAGGTTGTCTATTATGGTACCAAGATTGATATACTTTTTTAAACGCTTCTTACTATGATACATATTAAAAACTTACACAAGTACTATCCCATCGGCAAGGAAAATCGCTTGCATGTGCTTAAAGGAATCAACATTGATGTAAAAGAAGGTGAACTTGTATCCATTATGGGTTCTTCAGGTTCTGGAAAATCTACTTTACTCAATATTCTAGGAATTCTCGATGATTACGATGAAGGTGAGTACCACTTAGGTGGAACACTCATTAAAAATCTTACAGCGTCCAAAGCTGCTTATTATCGTAATCAGTTCATTGGTTTTGTTTTTCAATCCTTCAACCTAATAGCTTTTAAAACAGCCCTTGAAAATGTAGCCCTACCCCTTTATTACCAGAAAGTAAGCCGTAGCAAACGCAATAAAATGGCAATGGAATACTTAGAAAAGGTAGGGCTTGCTGATAGGGCACATCATTTGCCTAACGAGCTCTCAGGTGGTCAAAAACAAAGAGTTGCCATTGCAAGAGCCTTGATTACACAACCTAAAATCATACTTGCTGATGAGCCTACTGGTGCCTTAGATTCTCAAACAACACATGAGATTATGGGTATTTTTAAAGAAGTACACAGCAAAGGCATGACTGTAGTGATTGTAACCCACGAAAAAGAAATTGCAGACCAAACCGAAAGACTAATTCGCTTGAGAGATGGTTTGGTTGAAAAAACTCAGGAAATCACTCTTGAAGTAGAAGCATAAGAATTACCCTAAAACTATCAAAAACTTACTATTTATGTTTGATTCAGATAAATGGCAGGAAATATTTGCCACCATCAAAAAAAATAAACTACGTACTTTTCTTACTGCTTTGGGTGTAGGTTGGGGAATTTTCATGCTTGTTTTCCTTTTGGGAGTAGGCAAAGGCATGGAGAACGGTGTGAAAAGAGAGTTTGCAGGTGAAGCTGTAAACAGCATCTGGGTTTGGAGAGGTAAAACAACCCTTCCATATAAAGGGCTAAAACCTGGCAGAGAAATATTTTTCACCAATGAAGACTATGAAACTGCTCAAAATAAAATGAGCAATATAGATTTTATTGGTGTACGTAATAGCTTATGGGGAGAATTTACCATTAACTACAAAAATAAAAATGGCTCTTTTCAGGTGTATGGTTCAAATTATAATTTTTTCAAACTGAATGGCGAAAAAATACAAACTGGGCGTTTTATCAACGACCTTGATATGGACGAAAAACGAAAAATCGTAGTCATTGGTGTTCGTGTAAAGAATGTTTTATTTGGAGATAAAGACCCTATTGGCGAATACATCGAAATTAAAGGTGTTTATTTTAAAGTTGTAGGTGTTTTTACAAGAAAAGGGGGCAATGGACGTTTAGAAGAAAGAATTTACATGCCCTTTACAACTTATCAGGCTACATTCAACCCTCAGAAAAGAATTCATTTAGTAGGTATTGCCGCCAAAGAGGGTGTCCCAGCTAAAGAAGTAGAAGACCAAATCAGAACACTACTGTCTGAAAAGTACAAATTTGACCCAAAAGATAAACAGGCTATTGGTATCAATAATAATCAGGAAGAGTATGAGAGAACAATGGGTTTATTCACAGGAATTGCAGCTATTGTTTGGTTTGTAGGCTTAGGAACACTTGCTGCGGGTATTGTAGGTGTCAGTAGTATCATGCTCATCATTGTAAAAGAACGTACCAAAGAAATCGGTATCCGAAAAGCTATTGGTGCTACTCCTTGGTCTATCATTAGTCTGGTATTACAAGAATCCATCTTTATTACATCTATGGCTGGTTATATCGGTTTACTTTTAGGAGTAGGGCTTTTAGAACTCATCAGAGCCATGATTGAACAAGTAGAAATGGGGGGCGGTGAAGTAAGTTACTTTAGCCGTCCAGAAGTAAATATGAGTGTAGCCATTACTGCAACGCTTATCTTAGTAATTGCAGGTGCATTGGCAGGTCTCTTTCCTGCTATGCGTGCAGCAAACATCAAACCTATCGAAGCTCTGAGAGCTGAGTAATCCAAATATACATTTCTAAATAAAATACTAAGATGTTTGATATAGATAAATGGCAGGAGATTTTACACACCATTCGTAAAAATAAACTGCGTACCATTATTACGATGCTTGGAGTAGCTTGGGGTATTTTCATGCTTGTCATTTTACTGGGAGCAGGAAAAGGATTTGAAAATGGAGTCAATAAACAATTTGATATTGCCAAAAATGCTGTTTTTGTGTGGTCACAAAGAACCAGTATCGAATATAAAGGCTTAAAACCAGGTAGATTTATTCGTTTCACCAATGATGATGTATTTGCCATCCGAAACGAAATTCCAGAGATGGGTGTAGTAGCTCCAAGAAATCAGCTTTTTGGCTCATTTACAGTAAACAGAGATACCAAAAGTGCATCTTTTAGTGTATTTGGCGAATATCCCGATTATACAAAAGTAAGACCCACTATTATCACAGATGGGCGTTTTATCAATGATTTAGATATTAAAGATAGACGCAAAGTCTGTGTGATTGGAAAACGGGTTCAGGAATTGCTGTTCAAGGATGGTGAAAATCCTATGGGACAATACATTAAAATCAAGGGTGTTTCGTTTAAAGTAGTGGGTATTTTTAAAGGCGTTTCCAAAGGTGATGATGCTCAACAAGAAGCTGAAACCATTTTTTTGCCTAGTACAACTTTACAATATACCTTCAATCAGCTTAATACTGTACACTTCTTTGCTCTTACACCCAAAGAAGGCATTCCTGCGAAAATTATAGAAACAAAAGTAAAAAAACTACTTGCCAAAAGACATATTGTACACCCTGACGATGTAAAAGCATTTGGTTCTGCCAATGTAGAAGAGGAATTTCAAAAAGTACAAGGCTTGTTTTTCATTATTGGAGCATTTAGCTGGTTTGTTGGCATTCTGACAATTGTAGCAGGTGTGGTAGGTGTTAGTAATATTATGCTGATTGTGGTAAAAGAACGGACCAAAGAGATAGGCATTAGAAAAGCTTTAGGTGCTACACCAATGTCTATTATATCCTTAATATTACAAGAGTCTATTGTTATTACAAGTTTAGCTGGTTATGTTGGGCTGATTGGAGGAATTGGAGTTTTAGAACTAGTCAATAGTGCCGGAGCAGAAGGTCCATTTTTTAGTAATCCAGAAGTAGACCTAAAAGCAGCCATTGCTGCAACTGTTACCCTGATTGTTTCAGGAACATTAGCAGGTTTAATTCCCGCTAAAAGAGCTGCCAGTGTCAGACCTGTTGTTGCTCTGAGCGAAGAGTAAAAAATCAAATTGTATCATTTTCTAACTTAAGCATAAAAATTTACAACCATGAAAAAGGTAATGTATATTGTGTCAGCTGTTTTGTTTGTCGCTATTTCTGGCTGGCTCATCAATTATTTCTATCAAAAATCTAAAAAAAACCCTACAATTTATGTTGTAGAGAAGCCCTTTAGCACTACTATTGTCAAGAAAACAGTAGCTACAGGCTCTATTACACCTCGCAAAGAAGTACAAGTAAAACCTTCTGTTTCTGGTGTTATTGAAGCCTTGTATGTAGAAGCTGGACAGCCCGTAAAAGCTGGACAACTGATAGCCAAGGTAAAACTTGTACCCAACTTAGATGGTTTGAACAGAGACCAACTTACTCTTAATACAGCACAGAACAATTTAGAAACTGCTCGTATCAATTATCAAAATTCTCTGATAGAATTTGAAAGAAATAAAAAACTTTATGATCAAAAAGTAATTTCTCATCAAGAGTTTGTACGCTTCGAAACAGATTTAAACGTTCGTAAAGAAGCTTTGAATGCTGCTCAAAGAAATTTAGGACTTACCCAACAAGGTGCAGTACAACGTTCAGGTGGTGTATCTAATGATGTATATTCTACTGTAGATGGCATTATTTTGGACGTTCCTGTAAAAGTAGGTAGCTCTGTTATCGAAAGAAGCAACTTTAATGAAGGTACTACCATTGCAGCCATTGCCGATATGAACAGCCTTGTTTTTGAAGGTAAAATTGATGAGTCGGAAGTGGGTAAACTCAAAGAAGGCATGGTACTAGATTTACAGGTGGGTGCTGTAGAAGGAAAAACTTTTAAAGCTGAATTAGAATATATTTCACCAAAAGGAGTTAATGAAGAAGGTGCTATTAAGTTTAATATCAGAGCTAAAATCCTTTTAAAAGAAGGAGACTATCTAAGAGCTGGTTATAGTGCCAATGCTGATATTGTACTAGAGAAAAAAGAAAATATTTTAGCACTCAAAGAAAGCTGGGTAGAATTTAAAGGTGATACAGCGTATGTATATGTAGAAAAAGAGCCTCAGGTATTCACCAAGAAAATTGTAAAAACAGGTATTTCTGACGGTATCAATATTGAAATAGTAAGTGGAGTTGAAAAAGAAGCCAAAATAAGAGGGCAAGAAAAGAAAAATGACCCCAAACCAGAGGAAAAAGAAAAAGAGAAAGAGAAAAAACAAAGTTAATATAAGCGTTTAAGTTTAACACACTCAAAAAAAGCACTTAAAACTATTAAGTGCCTTTTTTATATAAATAACTTTCATTTTTTTTTGAAAGTTTAGAAAGTTTTATTATACTTGTTAAAAATTAAATACTATGAACAGAAAAATTATTATAACAGGTGGTAGTGGTTATATTGGTCAAGTTTTGGCAAAATATTTTATTCTTCAAAAAGACGAAGTACATATTATTTCAAGGAATAAACCAAAAAACTTACCTCAAGGAGTTTCATTTACTTATTGGGATAGTAAAAATTTAGGTGACTGGGCTAATCTCTTAGAAAATTCTACAGCTGTTATCAATTTAGCAGGTAAATCTGTCAATTGCCGATATACTGAAGCCAACAAAGCCGAAATTTTCGCTTCTCGTCTGGATTCTACAAAAATTGTGGCAGAGGCTATTTCTAAATGTAAAAATCCTCCTACTATCTGGCTTAACTCGAGTACAGGTACAATTTACAGACATGCCGAAGACAGACCTATGGATGAACTTGATGGCGAAATTGGTTCTGGTTTCTCTGTTAATGTTGCTACTAGTTGGGAAAAAGCTTTTTTTGAACCTGTTCTTCCTTCTAGTATCCGAAGAATAGCTTTGCGGATGTCTATTGTATTTGGAGATTCTGGTGGTGCTTTTCCTTATTATGCAAATCTGGCAAAATGGGGCTTAGGAGGCAAAATGGGCAATGGTAATCAGAAAATTAGTTGGATTGATGACCAAGATGTTTGTAGAGCTATTGACTTTTTGATTGAAAATACGCATCTTGATGGGATATTTAATTTGGCATCACCAGAAGCTATCAGCAATACTGATTTTATGAAACTTCTCAGAAGTACTTATAAAATACCTTTGGGCTTACCCACAACTCGCTGGATGCTCAAAATAGGCTCTTGGTTACTGGGTACAGAAACCGAATTGGTTTTAAAAAGCCGTTGGGTATATCCTAAAAGGCTATTGGATGCTGGTTTTAAATTTATTTCCAATACACCAAAAGAAATTGTAAAAACACTTATTTCTAAACCTTAATGCTTATGGAATCTTTCAAAAAAATTGATTTCCCAGTTCAGCTTGTTTTATTGCTATTATGCTTACTGCCTTTAGCCATCAGTCCTATGATGATTATGCTTTGGATGTACACCTTACCTTTATTAGGATTATGGCAAGTTATCAGTGTTATTATGCATTCCAGAAATAAACAGCTAACACCCCTGCACAAATTGTATATCAAGATTTCAGGTGGTGCTATTTTATTGTATTTCATTGTTCTTTTTTTGATTATAAGAAATGCTGATGCTTCTATGTTCTGGACAGGTATATTCTCAGCTTTTGTTCTAGCCTTATTTTATTTATATGTTACTTTTAAAACGAGGAAACTCTAAATTCTAACAAAAATATGGATACTTTCAAAAAAATAGATCTACCCATCCAAATTATTTTGCTGGCTATCTGTTGGTTACCTTTAGCCATCAGTCCTTGGTATATCATTTATTGGATGATAACAATGCCTATATTAGGATTTTGGCAACTCTTGAGTGTGGGGCTATATGCCTATAAAAAGCAACTCAATAAATGGCATAAAATTTACTTCAAGGTGTTAGTTGTAGCTGTTATTGTAGCTCTTGTAGTATCTGTTGCCTCCTATTTTGATATTATATCAACTGGGGTTGTACTAGGTTTTTCAATGGCATTATTTTATATGTTTGTTAGCTATAAAACCCTCAAAAATACACCTAAGCAGGTATGAGAGAATTTAAGAAAATAGATTTAATTATACAGATTGTATTGCTGGCTTTATGCATTTTAGCACCTCTTACTTTATACTTTATTACATATATGATTATTTTGTTGCCAGCATTAGGTTTATGGCAATTAAGTAGTCTGGGTGTACATGCCTACAAGAGGCTACTTACTAAATGGCATAAAATTTATTTGATAACACTTGCTCCAATCTTATTATTCATGATTTCAGCTGTTTATATATTCAGCTATGCTGACCGTTTTTTCACAGTTTGGATTGTATCGGGGTATGTAATGGGTATCTTTTACACTTATGTCAGTTATAAGACGCTGAATGATGTATGAAAACCTTTCAAAAAATAGATTGCATAGTACAGTCTATACTAGTGATTGCCTCCCTTACAATTATTTTACTTCCACTTTTAGGATTATGGCAAATTATTAGTGTTTTGGTTTATACTTTTACAAAGAGCCTAACATACTTACATAAAATCTATATACTTATATTATTTCTTGCTACTGCATTTATCCTTAGTATATCTTTAAATCCCTCTGAAAGAGGTTCTGGGTTAACCTGTTTAATTTTTTTTGGTTATGTCTTAGGAGCATTTTATTACATTATTAGCTGTAAAACTTTGGAAAAATAAATTTATGGATATCATTGAGGCAAAAGAACAATTTATACAGGCTTGGGGAACATTAGGCTCTTCATGGGGAATCAGCAGAACAATGGCTCAAATACATGCATTACTTTTAGTGTCTTCTGAGCCATTATCAGCAGACGATATTATGGAAAAACTCCAAATTTCAAGAGGTAACACGAATATGACTGTTCGGGAATTGATTGACTGGGGCTTGGTATATAAAGAAATTATAGTAGGAGAAAGAAGAGAATTTTTTGTGGCAGAAAAAGATATGTGGCAAGTTAGCAGATGTATCTTAAGAGAACGCAAAAAAAGAGAATTAGACCCTCTTAAAAGAGTCTTTGACAGCTTGGCTCAGGTTTCTAACAATTCTCAAACAAAAGATAATCAAGATTTTATAAAGCTTATCAAGGATATTCAAACTCTTTCAGAAGGAGCAGATACAATCCTGAACAAACTCATCAAAGTTGAAAAAAACTGGTTCTTAGAATCATTTTTAAAACTATTTTCTAAGAAAAAGAAAATCAGTAAGGATAAGGCATAATCCATTTTTTAGGTTTGAAGGTATCTTTTTCCTTCATTAAATCTGTTTTAGGGTTTATAAGCAAAGCACTTGGGCGTGCATTAAGAGTTACATAAGCCTCTACTCTTACTTCTGGTTTGCCAAAGCCCTTTTTTTCATAATATTTTCCTAAAAAATGTGCAAATTGTAGAATCATATCAGGTTGCATAGCCATTTGTTTCTCCTGATGAGCATTTAAAAATACCTGATTATCAACAATAGTCTCTTTGCCTGTCTGAGTGTTTTTTATATAAAAGGTTGCCGTTCCAGCTTTTTCCATGAGCATTACTCGCCATCCAAAACGATAGCCCTGCTCTGTCCAGAATAATTTTCCATCATACAACAAAAAACGCCAAGGAAATAAGGTTTGAAAGAGAAAATACACACCCAAAAAGATTTTGTAAAAGGCTAAATGACTGATATTTGTTGTAGGTTGAAGATTCTGCTTTTGAGTCCATTTACTCCAATCAAAAAATATCAGCGTCCCTCCCATCATCACCAAAGGAAAAATTCCTATTTGAAAAAGCAAACCTGTAAGAGAATGAAAGATAATGACAGTAATATAAGCCATGACTCCTGTTTTACGGTAAGCCAAGAAGAACACAATCAAGCAATCATACAACATTCCAAACCAAGAAAACAAGTAGGGTGTAATTTTCCATGTAAATATTTCTCCTATTATTGGTATAGAACTATGGGCTGGTAGCCATATTTTCAAAGGCAATGCTAAAATCAGCCAATCATAATTGATTTTAGCAAGACCAGCATAGACATAGACAAAAGCAATTTGTAGTTTAAATATCAGGATAACCCATTGAGGAACAATTCCTGTCTTGAAATTTTTTAGGTTTTGGGTTGCCTGATATGGCAAGATTGCTAAAAGTAAACAGATACAACTTACAAAATAATAATGATTCAGATAATATGTAAGATCAATAAGTTCTGTGTATGTAAATGTAATAAAAAGTGTAATAGCAGAGATTCTATAAAGCATTTTACCTGCAAACATCACTCCTAAAGCCCCCAAAATCATTAGTATATGTACAATATACAAACCAGTTTTAGAAAGTGGTTCTACCCATTCAAAACCCCAATATTTAAAATGAAAAATTGGTTCTATGTAATGGTCTTCAATCCAGCCAAGCCACATAAAACGAAGTGTTCCAAAAACCATCATTGCTCCAAAGAAGAGTCTAAAAACTAATAATGGAGCTATTGAAGTAGGTTTAGAAAGTTTTTGAGTCCAGCGTTCAAACATAATTCAACTACATAATGAGCGACAAAATAAATTAAAAAATTTGGATTTATGAGGTTTATATTTTACCTTTCAAAAAAGAATACAACTATGAGCCAGTTTATGATTGTGGTACGCTTGCCCGAATACTTAGACAATGAGTTTGTAAAACTTATTCCTAAGCAGCGTTCACATATTGATAAACTCATGTCAGATAATACAATTTTCAGTTATTCACTTTCTTTGGATCGTACACAACTTTGGATTATTGCGGCAGCCGAAGAAGAAAGAGAAATTATTGAAATGATACAGGGCTTTCCGTTGTATGATTGGATGAAATATGATATCCAACCACTCATGTTCCATTCACAGGGTTTACCAATTATTCCTATTTCTTTGAATTAACGTGAATTTCAGAGTTATTGATTACTGGGTACATGTAGTACTTTTAAGCTGTTTTATTGTAGCAGTAATATATCCTGCCACTCTTCTTATTATCTTTAGTATTATATTTATTTGGCAAGTCATTAGCCTGATTTTAAGTAAGTTTTTAGGAATTTTTACACCTGCCAAGAAAAAATATGCTATTTTTTTAGCAGTTCTTTCAGTTTTATGGCTGTTTAACTCTTTTTATCCTTCTATATTGATGTTTGCACTCATTCTAGCAAATATATTATTACCTTTTTGGTATTTTAGAATTATAAAAAATGAGTTAGATGAAGATCATTTAAACTAAAAAGCCACTCTCTTCAGAATGGCTTTTTAGTTATTTTTACATTTTTTCCCAAACTCGTTTCAAAGAAACTTCATAGGCTATTTTAGCATGCAGCTCCGAAATAGGAATACGTATTTGCTCTGCTGTATCTCTGTAACGAAGTGTTACGGTCTGGTCTTCAAGTGTCTGGTGGTCAATGGTTACACAGAAAGGCGTTCCGATTAAATCCATACGAGTATAATTTTTACCAATAGCTCCTCTCTCCTCATAAACAGTATTAATATCATAACGGAGTAGTTCAAACACTTCTTTTGCTTTTTCAGGTAAGCCATCTTTACGAATTAAAGGAAATACTGCAACCTTCACAGGAGCAATAGCAGGGTGCAGTTTGAGCAAAATACGTTTTGCTTCTTCACCTTTGGCATTGATTTTCACTTCTTCAGTGTAAGCATTAGAAAGCACAGCCAAAAACAAACGGTCAGCTCCTATTGAAGTTTCTACTACATAAGGAATATAACGTTGTTTTTCTTTGTCTTCTACTTCCTCATCAAAGTATTGTTGTTTCTTTTTAGAATGTTCCTGATGTTGTTTTAAATCAAAATCAGAACGAGAGTGAATACCTTCCAATTCTTTGAATCCAAAAGGGAATTCAAATTCAATATCTAAAGCAGCATTCGCATAATGAGCTAATTTCTCGTGGTCGTGAAAACGAAGTTTTTCAGCAGGCAATCCGATGGCTAACAAGAAGTTACGACGTTTTTCTTTCCAAAAATTATACCACTCCATTTCTGTACCTGGGCGACAGAAAAATTGCATTTCCATTTGCTCAAACTCACGCATACGGAAAATAAACTGTCTTGCTACAATCTCATTTCTGAAAGCCTTTCCAATTTGAGCAATTCCGAAAGGTATTTTCATTCTGCCTGTCTGCTGAACATTTTGAAAGTTTACAAAAATACCTTGTGCAGTTTCGGGACGTAGATAAATTTTATCAGATTCTTCGGCTACTGAACCCATTTGAGTAGAAAACATCAAATTGAATTGACGTACTTCTGTCCAATTGGATGTACCAGAAATCTGGCAAACAATTTTTTCATCAATTAACAATTGTCTCAAGCCCTCAAAATCTTCTTTTTCAAGCATTTGATTCATACTTGATACAACTGCAACTGCTTTATCAGGAAAACCCTGTTCTTCATACTGATAGGCTTTTGCTTCAACAAGATGATCAACTCTGTATCTTTTTTTAGAATCTTTGTTATCAACCATAGGGTCGTTGAAGCTATCCACATGCCCTGATGCTTTCCAAGTAGTTGGATGCATGAAAATAGCTGCATCAATACCTACTACATTATCGTTGAGCATGGTCATGGCTTTCCACCATACCTGCTTGAGATTATTTTTAAGCTCCACACCATTTTGCCCATAGTCGTAAACAGCTTGTAAACCATCATAAATTTCAGAACTTGGAAATACAAAACCATATTCTTTGGCATGAGAAATAATTTTTTGCAAATTAGCTTCTTCTGGCGTGATTTTCTTGTTTTTATCAGACATTTTCGTTGGTATTTGAAAGTACAGCAATATCAGGTGGCAAAATTAATGCTTTCTCAAAAAAAACAAATAAACAATGCTCTCTTTTTAAATGTTGAATCAAAAAACAAATGCTTTTTTCTATGAACTTCTCTATTCAAATCAGGTTTTTTGGCATACTGGCTCTGATGCTTGTATCATCATGGGTATTGGCTCAAAATATAGATAACAACACAGATTTTCAGAATATTTACAAACAATATATTCAGACCAATAAAACAGGTATGTGGATTTTGGGTAGTTGGGCAGGCGGAAATATGATTTTTAGCGGAATAGCCCTTACCAAAGCTCAAGGAGAAGCTAAATATTTTCATCAGATGAATGTGGCTTGGAATGTGGTGAATTTAGGATTAGCTGGATTTGGTTTGTATGATGCCTACCATCCTGAATACAGTGGCTGGCAGGAAACCATCAATCAGCACCATAAAATGCAGAAAATTTTGCTTATCAATGCTGGATTGGATGTGGGATATATGATGACTGGTTTTTTCCTGATGGAAAAGTCTAAAAACACACAAAAACTCCCTGAAAGGCTTTCGGGTTTTGGAAAATCGTTGGTATTGCAGGGTGCTTTTTTGTTGGTATTTGATGTAGGAATGGTAATTGCTCACCAAAAAAATGGCTCTCAGATTCAGAAAGTTCTTGAAAAAGTAAGCCTTAGTGCCAATGGTGTTCGGGTAAGGTGGGTGTTTTAAACTTTGCCATTCTCATTCCAATTCATTTTTTATGTAATTTATAGATTGTTCTTTGCCTTTTTCACACTGATACTTGATTAAAGCTAACTGAACACGTTTTAGTATTCTTTTCTTTTCCTTATCACTTAAATCGCTATCTAAACCATCTAAAATTTGATTTCTAATGTTGGGATTATAAACATATCTAACAGTATGAAAATTTTGTGCTATACCCACTAATTCTTTTGGGGATTCATTAAAATAAATAACTATTGATGGAAAAGGTTTATTTCTGAAACTATTACACTTATCTATCCATTTTTGGTCTCTTAAAGTATTTACAGAATATTCTTTTTGTAAGAAGTATTCTATGGAATCAGGCAAACAGAAACTTGATAGGGCTCCTATATGGCTTGTTCTTTCATTGACACCATAGCAAGATGATAGCATTATTGCTATCATCAATACATAAAGAATATTTTTCATAATTCTATCTAAAGTGCTTTTTTAGCCTTCTGGCTGCCAATCTGAAATTTCTCCACCACAAAGAAAGTTTATCTAAAATAGAGGGAGTATAAATACTATTTTGCACAAAAACTGTATCTGAGCCATCTTTATACCAAACAACATAGCCATTTGTTTTTGTCCATGCTTCAATTTCTTTGATAAACGGATTGACATAAAATTTTCCATGAGTTTCTATGGAAATCACTTTAGGCTTGCTTTTCAGATGTTTAATAACATACCATTCACAGCCTTCTGTGTCTACACTGAGCAAATCTATATCTCCTGCATCTATCTCCGAAAAAACCTTACAAGGAACTTCAAAAGTTTCATGTTCTTCTATTTTAAATTTATCGTTCACCACAGCAGGGCTGTTTCCTATTTCGGTGGCAAATGTAGAAGACTGAGCTTTTGAAAATTGTAGAGTACCATTAGTGTCCCAAACTGCTACAGGTACTAAGTCAATATTTTTTCTGTCTGAAAAATAAGTTTTTATTTTTTCTATGATAATGGGGTCAGCTTCTACCAAGGTGGTTTTTACATTATCTTTAATAAAATCTATCACATTAGATGTTTCGGGCAGATACACTCCTACCTCACATACATGTTTTACCTCAATACCTTTAGTCTGAACAGTTTTATAAATCTTTTTCATACTCTTTTTGGAATAATTTAGAAATTGATTGGATAATACACTAATTCTTATTCATCAATTCACTCAATATCTTTTTATCGTCAAAATCGTGTTTTACTCCCTGTATCTCTTGGTAGGTTTCATGTCCTTTTCCTGCAAGCAATATAATATCTTCATTTTGAGCAAGTTCACAAGCCTTCTCAATTGCTTCCTTTCTATTTTCAATGACTAAAACCTTTTTACGTTGTGTAATGCTCACTCCTTTCTGCATATCAGCAAGGATTTGCATAGGGTCTTCATTACGAGGATTATCTGAGGTTAAAATCACTTTATCCGAATATTTACAAGCTATTTCAGCCATGACAGGGCGTTTGGTGGCATCTCTGTTTCCTCCTGCTCCAACAATGGTAATAATTTGTTGATGTGGTTTTCTCAAATCCTGAATGGTTTGTAAAACATTTTCAAGAGCATCTGGTGTGTGTGCATAATCTACAATGCCTACTCTTTCTTTGGCATCCATAACTTGTTCAAATCTGCCTCTTGCAGCAGAAAGAGCAGACAAAACAGGCAAAATACGTTCTTTTTCTTCACCCAACAGAATGGCTACACCATACACACCCAAAAGATTATAGGCATTGAACATTCCTGTTAGCTTACACCAAACCTGTTCACCATCAAAGTCTATCAACAAGCCTTGTAAGGTATTGTCTAAAACTTTTCCTTTAAAATCGGCAGGCTGTTTGAGTGCAAAACTTTGACGTTTGGCTTTTGTATTTTGGAGCATTACAGCTCCACGCTTATCATCAAAATTGGAAAGAGCAAAAGCTGTTTTAGGCAAATCATCAAATATTTTTTTTTTCGCTTTGATGTAATTATCAAAAGTACCATGAAAATCAAGGTGGTCGTGAGTAATATTAGTAAAAACAGCTCCTGCAAACTCCAAGCCTGCTATTCTGCGTTGAACAACAGCATGAGAACTAGCCTCCATAAAACAATACTGACAACCAGCTTTTACCATTTCTGCAAGTAATGCATTAAGCTGAATTGCATCAGGTGTGGTATGGGTAGCTGGTACAATCTTATCATTGATGTAATTTTCGACCGTTGAAAGCATGCCTGCTGAATAGCCCAAACCTCTAAACAGATTGTATAAGAGTGTAACATTAGTAGTTTTGCCATTCGTACCTGTTACACCTACCAATTTAAGTTTCTGAGACGGATTTTCATAAAAATTGGCTGCTGCCACTCCCAGAGCCTCTGAGCTATCAGGTGTTTGGATGTAAGTAACACCTTCTTGTATATTTTTAGGCAAGTCTTCGCAGATAACTGCCACTGCTCCATTCTCAATAGCTTTCTGGATATAAGCGTGTCCGTCTGTTTGTGTACCTTTGGTGGCAAAGAATAGACAATTTGGCTTTATTTGTCTGGAATCGAAATGTATAGCCTCAATTTCGAGATTTGTAGAGCCAGAAGTAGCTGAAATATTTATTTTGTAAAGAATATCTTGAAGATTCATAAAAAAATTATGGTCTTAGTTATTGTATAAAATCTTTTATCAAAGCAATGGTCTGTGGAATAGCTTCCAAATTGAGTGTATGCCCTGTTTCCTCTATTTCTACATACGAAGCATTTGGCAAAGCCTCTACAATATCATGATGCATTTCAGGAGTACATAATAAATCTTCGGAACCACAAACCACTAATGTTGGAATTTGCACCTTTTGCAATTCTTTTCTAAAATCATCACTCATGGCTGTTGCCATCATCAATTTACTTAATCTATCCACACTCAAATCATTAGAAATCCTCATTTGTTTGAGCATTTCAACAGGTATCAGAGGATTTTGAAAATAATGCCTACCCAACACAAAGGGAAGCATCACATCAAGCATCAGAGAATACCCTCCAGTTTCCAAAGCTCTCTGCCAAGATGTACCTATTGCATCAAAAAATGGAGTTTTATGAGCAAATGTTGCCATCAAAATAGCTTTTTGTATTTTCTGAGGGAAATAATGCATCAGACGCATAATAACTGCTCCACCATACGAAATACCTACGGGTATTACGGTTTGAATATTGAGATGATTTAAGAGATTTTCTATATCTTGAGCATGTTCCTGAAAACTTCTAAAATTAGCTGGATTATCAGATCTTCCCTGAAACATTAAATCGACTAGTACTATCTGATAATTTTCTTGGAAGGCAGGAATATAAGCCTGCCAAGCCATCGTTGTTTGTGAAAGCCCTCCCAGAAATAACAAGCTGGTTTTTGCTTGTGTATTTCCATGTACTTCGTAATATAAGTTATTGCCATCAGGCAGCGAAAATTGCATATTTTTGTAGGTTAAATTATTCAACAATAAACTTTTCTGTAATCTCCCAGTTTTCACGAAGCGGAATTTGTTTGGAGTAATAAATTACTTTTTCGGGTTGTAGGCGTTTTTCAAAATCGCCTGCATCCCATTTCCCATTATTATTGGTGTCAATAATTAAACGAATGGTATATGTATTTGCAGGTAAATAGTCCCAGATAATATTTTTTGACTTTAAAGGTGATTTTAGTTGTCTCACAACTTTCTGTTTATCATCCAGCAGTTCGATAATAAAGTTCTTTTCTTTGGTTTCTAAATCGAGTTTGATTGTACCAAAAGTTATCGCTTTTTTAATAGGATACTTTTGTATTAATTTACTTGAATAATCTTTTTCTACACTCTCAAAAGCCATAGAATCTATTATCAGTTTTAATTCTTCTTTAAATTTTATTGTTTTTTCGATACTAAATTTAGTTTTATACTCATCCCAACGGTATTCATTCGCTTCCAATTCAATCAATTTAGTGCTATCTTTATCTTTCTGAAATCGGATTTTCTTGATATCTTCGTTGGTTATCGGTTTAGAAAAGACTATATCCAAAGCAAAAGTGTTTGTTACTCCTTCACCATCACTTTTATTGAAGACTTGTGTTTTAAGTTGTTCTTTTTTAGGCTTACCACTCTTTATTTCTTTTTGGAAAAGTACTTTTTTTTCTATCTCTGTGATGTTATCCAATGAATCTTTTGCTACTATTTTAAGGCTTAGAGAGTCATAAACTTTAGAAGTATTGAATAATGTTACTTCTTTTCCATTACCAGAAACTTGATAGGCTATTTTGGGTTCACTTTCTATTTTTATATTGGAAATCCCCTTATTAAAATCTATAAAAGCTCTATCAGCTTGATTATTGGATGGTCTAATTCTTAATAGTTTACTGGGCTTTTTATCTGAAATAGATAGCAAAAATTTTAGAGAATCTATATTTTTATTAGAAACTTCTACTTCTGTTGCCAAAAAACCAACAGGTTCTTGCTCTGAATTTAAAATATTATTGTTGTTGTTATCTTTGAAAACATAGACAGCGTATTTACCAGCTCTTAGATTTTGTAGTTTAAAGTCTCCGTTTTTATCTGTTTGAGTAGTATAATAAGGTTTATGTTTATCTACTTTTAGTGTATCATCAAATGGAGCAAGCCAAACTGTACACTCTGAAGCTGGTGTATTTTCGAATGGATAAACAGCATTTCCTGAGATTTGCAGTGAATCTAGCTTATCGCCTGTACTAAATACCAGACTCAAGTCTTTTATGATATTGTTTTCTGTTATATCTCCTATTCCTTTTCCAAAATTAAAAGTATAAGTTGTATTAGGATTAAAGGGTTTCTCAAACTCGATAACGATAGATTTTTTGGATTCTAAAACCTTATAATTTCCTAAAATAGAAGGCGTTATTATTAATTCTTTTTGAAAGTTATTAACTTTTACCCATTCGTTAAATTCTAAAATAACTACTTTGCCAGTATAATTGGTAGTTTTATTTGAGGGAAGCATTTTAAGTACCTTAGGTGCTAATGTATCTTTAGCACCTCCTGTTATTCCTTTGGGGTTTGCACAACTTACTATCAATATTACAAAAGATACGCTTATAATTCCTAATAGAACTCTAAATATCAATATTTTTCTCACAGATTTTTTTAATTTAGAACAGCATTTGGGCATTTTAGGGTGTAAATTTAGGTATTTCAACGTTTTTTTTATATATTTCGCCTAAATAATAATTTTTATTTAATCTTTATTTCTTTTTTTGTAGAAAATACAATCGTTTTGATGACGCGTCTAGCATTAATATTATATATATTCTTTTCTTTTTCTTTCAGTCTATTTGCCCAAAGTAAAAAAACTTTGGATAGTATCAATAGACTATTGAACAGTCATAACCAAAAAGATAGTATTTTACTCAATGCATACATAGATTATGCATGGCTGGTTCGTAATTCTAATATTAGCCTCTCATTTGAGTATAGTCAAAAAGCTTTATATTTAGCACGTGAACTCAAAAATGAAGCCATTTTAGCAAAATTGAATAATCATCGAGGTGTTTATTATAGAAACATCAGTGATTATCCTGAAGCTGAGCGTAGATTCTCAGAAGCTTTAAAAATAGCAGAAAAGTACAATAATAAACTTGAAATGGCTTATGCCAATAATAACTTGGGGGATTTGCTCAGACTTACCAACAATCCAATTGATGGTATCAAGTTTATGGAAAGGGCAAAAGATATTTTTATTTCTTTAAAAGACAAAAAAGGTGAAGCTTACACTTATATACGTTTAAGTGAAGCTTATCAGAAATTAAAACAGTATAAAGATTCTTATGGATACGCTGAAAAATCTCTTGCTATTCGACGAGATTTAAAAACTCAAACTGACATTTCTGCATCTTTAAACAGAATTGGGGATTTATTAGCTATTCAGGAAAAATATAAAGAGTCCTTGAATTACTATCAAGAAGCATTAGATTTAGCTATGAAAAATAATGATGCTACAGGAAAGGTAGCATCTCTTCAGGATATAGGTAAGGTTTATATCCGAACTAAAAAATTTATTGAAGCTGACAGTATTCTTAGGTTTGCTTTAAATATTGCTGTTCAAATAGGTAATAGGGAACAAGAAAGTAATATTTATGAATTTTTTACTGAGCTTTATGAAAAACAGAATATTACAGAACAAGCATATTTCTTTTACAAAAAAAGACAAGAAATAAAAGATAGTGTTTTTAGTAATCAACGTATGTTGCAAATTTCGCAAATGCGTGTGCGTTATGATTTAAAAGATAAAGAGTTACAAAATAAGGCTTTACAGGTTCAACTAGAAAAGGAGCAATTCATCAGAATTATTGGTATTCTATTTTCTATTATTGTAGCTATTAGCGTTTTTTGGGTATACAGAAATAGCCGAAAACTCAAAAAGGCAAATGAAGAGCTTGAAAGAAAAAATGAAGAAATAAACACTACACTTGAAAGTTTAGAGCAAGCCAATAAAGCTATTTCACAAAAAAACACAGAAATTGAGAGGAAAAATGAAGAAATCGGATTAAAAAATCGTGATTTACTCCATAGTATTGATTATGCTCTTACCATCCAGCAAGCTATTTTACCAACTTCTGAACAAATAGCTACCCTGCTAAAAGAGCATTTTATTATTTGGGAACCTCGGGATATTATCAGTGGTGATTTCTATTGGGTGGCAGATAAAGGCTCTAAAATCATTTTGGTTTTAGCAGATTGTACTGGACATGGTGTACCTGGTGCATTGATGAGTATGATGGGAAGTAACTTGCTTAATAGTGTGATTCATGATAAAGAAATTCATCAACCTGATCTTATTTTAGAGCATATTCATCAAGATTTATTAGTCAATTTGCATACAGAGCAAACCCAAATTATTAACGGAATGGATATGGGTATTTGTGTATATGATAAATCTTCTTCTATTTTGTATTTTTCAGGTGCAGGAATACCTTTGTATTATATTGAAGAAGGGCAACTTTCTACACTAGAACCTACAAAAACCTCAGCTGGTAATCCACACAAAGCTGAAGAAAAGTTTCAATTACATTCTGTTCCACTCAAAGAAAATATGATTTTTTATATGGCATCTGATGGTTATAAGGATCAATTTGGTGGACAAGAAAATAAAAAATTTGGTACTAAACGTTTTAAACAATTGCTCCAAGATATTCAAGATTTTGATATGCCTGCACAGCGTGATCGTATGCTGAGAAGTTTATATTTGTGGCAAAAAACTGAATTGGATGGACAAACAGATGACATTACTGTATTAGGATTTCGATTTTAAATAATTATATATCATGCACTTCTCTAAAAAACTTTTTTTATCTCTTTTTCTCATCTCTTTTTCATTTTTTCTGAAAGCTCAAGATATAAATGAAAACCTTCTGGAAGCTGTTCAGGAGAATAATTTTACGAAAGTACAAGAATATATCAGCAAAGGAGCTGATGTAAATTTCAAGGATGAAAATAATGCCTCTATCCTCTTGTGGGCTACCTACAAAATGAATTTACCAGCTGTTAAGTTTTTGGTGAGTAAAGGAGCAAAAGTATTGAAAGAAGATGGATGTGTTTGGTTAGATGACAAAAAGGTTAGTTATTATGGAAGTTTATTAGCAGTTTGTGCTTCTGAAAACAAATTGGATATGCTCAAATATTTTATAGAAGAGCATAAAATACCCATAGATAGCAAAGAGTTCTCACCTTATGACAATCAATACATTGGCTGGACTGCTCTGCAATGGGCATCCTACAAAGGATATACCAATATAGTCGGTTATCTTATCAAGAATAAAGCAAATATCAATAATTATCAATACAAAGAAAGTCCTTTATATTATGCTCTTACCAATAAATGGGAAGCTGTTGCATTGATGTTAATGCAAAATGGAGCAGACGCAAAGCCTAAAGACCATAACGGCTACTCACCTTTATATTTAGCTACGTTTTATGATTTAAAAGAAGTTGTAAAAGCTATTATCAATAAAAAAGGGTATGATATTGCAAGTGAGAACTTATTGGAAACTGCTTTGGAAAGAGGTAATTTAGAAATATTTGAAATGTTTGTGAAGAAAAAAATGCCCCTAGACAAAACCTTTAGAGATGGTTCTTCGGCATTACATCAAGCAGCAAAAAATGGTTATACAGAAATTGTACAGTTACTTATTAGTAAAAAATTTCCTATCAATCAGACAGATAAGTCAGGGAATACAGCATTGATGTATGCTGCCTACAATAATCAGACTAAAATTTGTAAAGTTCTGATAGAAAAAGGTATTGATAAAAATCTCAAAAATAATCAAGGACAAGTAGCTTTGGATTTTGCGAAAACAAGAAATTTTTCGGAAACCATAGACTTTTTAGAGAAAGGTATTTACAAAGAGCCTGACACGTGGCAAAGCCTAAACCAAGATGCTGTTCGTTATTATAATCAGGGCAAAATAGATAAAGCTTCTGAAACCATGGAAAAGGCTTGTTTTTATGTAGCTCAGAAAAGTGGCGAAGATAGTGAAGATTATGCAACAGCTCTCCATAATTTTGCAAGACTTAAGAAAAATGTGGGAAATTATCAAGTAGCTGAAACTCTTCTTCTGAAAGCTATGAAAATCAGAGAAAAAAACAAGTCAGAAAAACTGGGTGTTTCATTAAATGAACTTGCTGATAATTTTTATGCAAAAGGCTATTATGAAAAATCATTAGAATACTATTTGAAATTACTCAAATTACAAACTGAAAATACTTTTGAATATGCCACTACACTAGATAATATTGGGAGGCTTCATTATCTAAACAACTCTTTCAAAGCTTCTGAAGATGCTTATAATAAGAGCCTTCATATTTTGAAAACATTGAATAAAGAAAACTCTTTTGATTATGCCATTACGTTGAGCAACTTAGGGAGCTTATTACAAGATATGACCCGTTATAATGAGGCAAAATCTGTATATCGTCAAAGTTTAAAAATATTTGAGACCCAATACCAAAAACCAGAGTATAATGTCAATCAGCATTTAACAGTTATCAGCAATTATGCTGATATACTCGTTGCGATGGGTGAATACAATGCTGCTGAATATTATTTTAAAGAAAAAATCCTTAATAATATTCCTGAAAACAAGGAGTTTAGTAATAAGGCAATTGTATTGAATAATTTAGGCGTTTTGTATTTACAAACAAACAGATTAGAAGGAGCTGAAAATTATTTGAAACAGTCATTAGATTTAAAACGAAAATCTTTGGGTGAAAATCATCCTAAATACTGGAGTACACAAAGCTCTTTGGGTAATGTTTATTTAATGAAAAAAGAATATGACAAAGCAGAGAAGGTTTATAAACAAATTCTCAAACTATCAAAAAAAGCAGTCTCTGAAAAAAATGCTATTTATCTCAATACACTCAACAGCTTGGCTGATTTGTATTTTGAAACATCTCGATACAACGAATCAGAAAGTATGTATTTGAAGCTTTTGGAGCTTTCTAAAGACAGTAAAGATACCAGAAAAAATGAATATGCATCTTATCTTCATAATACGGGAATGTTTTATAGAAATATTAAAAAATACAACACTGCCGAAAATTACTTAAGAGAAGCTCATTCCATCAGAAAACAGGTATTAGGAGATAAACATTTACTATATTATTACTCCGTTTCAGGTTTGGCACTCTTTTATTTTGATACAGGCAACATGAGAGAAGCCTATAAATTATTCAAAGAATCAAATGAGTTGGCATTATATTTAATTAGGAAAAACATCCCTTATATGTCAGAAAAAGGCAGAGGAGAATTTACAAGTGACTTTCAAGAATACTATGTACATTTTACAGAATTTGCTTTAGAATATAGTAAACAAGATATTTCTATTTTAGGTGACTTATATAATCTCCGATTGGCTACCAAAGCCTTGCTTTTAAATACAGAAACCGATTTTTATAAAAAAGCACAAAATATCACTGATTCTGCCACAGTAAATTTCTATAAGTCTTATTTAAAGGAAAAAGATAAAATTTACAAGCTTCAAACAACCTTCAATGCTGAATTATCTGATTGGGCAACTCTTCAGAACCAAATGGATGTTGTTGAAAAAATGGAAGCTAGTTTGAATATGTATTTCAGCATAAAAAAAGATACATCTTTACAAAATGCTTCTTGGAAGGATTTACAGAAAAAGTTACAGCCTCATGAAGTAGCCATTGAAGTTGTTAGGCTTGCTAAAATGGAAGACAAGAAGAAGGAATATATTTCTTATGTATTTCTAATTCTTAAGCCTCAAGGTTTACCAGAAGTTTTAAAGATAGAAAAAGGCGAAGATTTAGAGATTAGTGGCTTAAAATACTTTTTGAATGCTATTAAATATAAAAAAGAAGATAAGTTCTCCTACAATTTATATTGGGCTAAAATAGCTGAAAAAATCAAAGGTTTTAAAACTGTTTATTTATCAGCTGACCATATTTATACACAAATTAGTCTTAATACACTCAAAAATACAGCTACCAATAAATATGTAAGTGATGAAGTAGATATTATTTTATTTAATAATTTAAAGGAGCTTCTTGTTCCTAAAAATAATAATAAAAAGGTATCTGATGCCGTATTTTTCGGATACCCCAGCTATCAACTTGATAAAAAAGGATATTTACAAGCACTCAACAACTTAAAAAATAATAATAAGCTTATTTCTGAAAATGAAGATTTAGCATTAGCCTACAACAATACAAGGGATTTTAGTAACCTTGCTCTTAACACATTACCTGGCACAAAAATAGAAGTTGAGACCATCGAAGAGATGTTTAAGAAAAAAGGAATCAAAACACAATTATTTATGGCTGAAAATGCTTTAGAAGAAGCCATTAAAAACATTAAAAGCCCAAAAGTATTACATATTGCTACACACGGCTACTTCCTTTCAGATATTGCAACAAGTAAAGATTCTGAAAAGATTTTAGGAATCAGGAAATCTGTATTAGCAAAGAATGTTTTGATGCGTTCGGGGCTTATGCTTGCAGGGGCAGAAAGCAATTTAAAATCAGAGTCTTCTTCAGAAATTGAAAACGGTATTTTAACTGCTCAAGAAGCGATGAATCTGAATCTGACAGAAACAGAATTGGTTGTATTATCTGCTTGCGAAACAGGTTTAGGCGAAATTAAAACAGGTGAAGGAGTGTATGGATTGCAAAGAGCCTTTAAAGTTGCTGGAGCAAAAGCTATTTTAATGAGTTTGTGGAAAGTTGATGATGAAGCTACCAAAGAATTAATGATTAGTTTTTATGATAATTGGCTTAAAACTAATAATAAAAAGCAAGCATTTAAATTGGCTCAAGCCAAACTTCGAACCAAATTCCCTCATCCTTATTATTGGGGTGCCTTTATTTTGATTGGTGAATAAAAGTATTGATGTAAGATAATTTAAATAAAATTTTTCTTAAACAAAATCAAATATTATGTTTATAAAACTCGATTGTAGGTTTATGTAATCAAGATTACTTTTTATTTTTAAACAAAGTTATCAACTCTTTATTTTGTTCTATCAAATAATCTATGAGTTTGTTGTCTGGGTTCTCTACTTAATAAATAAAGCCTTCTAATTTTTTAGAAGGCTTTATTTATTTATCGGGAGGTGGGCTTTTCGGGACTCGCAAGAGCCAAGCATCTCCAATACCCATTTCTGTTTCGGCTCGCTGTTCCATTTTTTCAGCCTCATCAAAATCGTCTGTTTCAAGAATATATACGTTGTAAAACTTATTAGCTTTGTTATATCTTACTCTTCCATTTACAGCATAACGAGCTTTTAAATTTCTAAGCATTCTATCAGCATTTCCTTTTACAATAAAAGAGCCTACTACTACATAATTTCGATAGTCTTGACTTTTGAGTTCTTTTCTTTGAGCATCCGTCAGTGTATCAGGATTTACCATTACCTCTCTGATAGTATCTTGTTTTGCTAAAATGAGAGTATCTTCAACTAATACAGAATCCATCACCACATCATCATCATAAATGGTAGAATCTATTGCTTTATCCTGTATATCTAAGCCTCTTTCTTCAATTTTGGATAACCTTCTTAGATTGTAAATCAACTGTATTTCATGTACAGGATTTTTATTAAAACCAGCCTTTTCGCCATTAAATTTATAAGAATAACTAATACCCAATTTACTCTTATAAAATTTAGTACCTACAATAGCTGCAAACCCATAATTTTGAATCCAGCTTCCTCCTATCCAATGATGACGTACCCCTTCATAATAATTGAACATATTATTAATTTCCAGAACCTGTTCTTTATTATCAAAGGTTCTAAAAATTGCCATTGGCTTCATATACCAATTTTGCAGTTTTTGAGTTTGAATTTGTCGAGAAATGGATACAAACCAATTGGATATGGGATAAAAGCCCGATACGGTATTATCTAATTTAGATACTTTGAATAAACGTGGCAAACCTCCACCCAATTCCCAAACACTTGTACCTGATTTACCCCCAAAAACATACAAGAATCCAAATTGTCCCACAGGACGTACAGGCTTATCTCTTCTGTTTAATATAGCAGGGTCAGTGAGTAATAGGTCGTCATCTTCTATTTTAAATCCATCTGCTTCTACTCCCATTGCAATCCCTAATCGCAGATTATTTACTGGCAATCCAAACGCATTTACTTTGAGTTCACGGGCATAAGCAAACCAACCTCCTGTTGTTTGCCAAATACTTCTTCTAAAATTATATAAATTTCCTCCCCAAGAATTTGGTGTCGGAGAATCTGCATTAAAGTTTTTATTGAAACTCAATGATGTATATATCGGTACATTATCAAAGGCTCCTATTTGTTGCCTATGGTGGGTAAAAAAGAACAAAGGGTCTTCTGGAATACCAAACAAAGGAGGTAGACCTGTAGCTGCCGGATTGAGTAAAGGATAGTTATTAAAATTATGCAAGTGAAAAGGGGTATTTGGGATACCTTGTGCCAATAATTTATTGGTTAGTAACCCACAAAAGAATATATAAAAATATATTTTTTGTATCTTCTTGATAGCTAACAATGTTTAGATGTTGATAATGTGCAATGATAGAAAAAAAACAAATAGTATGCAAAATTATCTTATGTACGTAAGTCTTTACAAAAAAGTTTTACAGCTTCATTTTTTTACGAATCGTAAGAGGTATTGCATCTTTATGTACCACAATAGCAACGGTTTTCATTTTGAAATATTCTTCACTCATGTATAAAAATCCATGAAACTTACTGATTTCTCCCCAAGAATTCTTTATATAATACCAATGTTTTGCCTGTTCTTTTACTTTCTTATTTTTTTTAGTAATGTTTTCTTTGGTTTTATCTTTAGCAAGTCCTACAATATGCATTACATGCTCAATTTGAGTATTTTTATTGTTGATGTCTCTTTGCCTTGTCTGTTGATTCACAACTGTTGTGTCAGCCAGATAGGCATATCCTTCTTCTGCCTTGAATGTAGGTTCAACGGCATCTCCGTCCCAAAGAACTGTATAGCCTTTTTTAAGAGCTTCGTTAGTAATTGCTACAAAGTCTTCTAAAGGAACATTATAATACATATCTTTTGTCCAGTTGTATTTATCCTCTAAAACAAATTTTGTATAAAAAGGCTGACTCGTAACAGATGTGATTTCTATATAATTATCCGTATCAAACCCTAAACCTTCTTTTAGAAAATTTTGGGGTGTATATTGCTTTTCTTGATGATAAAAAGTGATTGGTGGAGTACCTAAAAAGGTATTTAAAACTGTTTTAGCAAAATCCTCATCTGAAGCTGTTAATGTTTTTTTATTATTTTTTAATAAATTCATTGTATAAGCCTGCATAATGCTGTCTAGTGGTGGGTGATAATGTCCTTGAAATAGACTTTGACCTTTATAGGCATCCTGAGGAACAATCCCATATTTTTTTATAACTCGCATTACATCATGAAACTGCCCTCCTGCTGTAAAAAAGCTCTGACCTTGTGTAGCCAAATGCTGTTCTATTTTGGATAGGTATGAATAGTATGCAAAATACATTTCAGAAAGATTCACTTTTCCTTTTCCCATTCTTAATAGTTCACTTTCTAGAAATGAGGTAGAAGCAAAGCTCCAACAGGTACCTGACATTTGTTGATTCTCAATAGGAGTACATTGTATAAGAATTTCCATTTCGAAATCCTTAGAAGGTTGAGCTAAAAGATGCCAAGTGGAAAAAGACAACAGAAAAATGATAAGATAACGCATAATATGTTTTATTTTTATTTATGAATCAGAGCAATATAATTTTTTATTCTTAAAAATCCATTATAAAAGAAAAAAACTGTCATCAAAAACGACAGTCTTTTTACGTATGCTTATTAAAATCAACTTAATTTACTATTCTTAATTGCTTCTTATTTCTTTTTATAACCTGAGAATGCTTTGATGTAGTCTTTAACGGTTTCCATCATCATATTATATCCTCCTACACCCGATGCCGAAAACTCCTTGAAGGGACGCATAAAAGGTTCGAACCAACTTGTATAGAGTTTGTTCCATATCTCATTGAGTTGTTCAATGTTATTGATATTGAAGTTCTCTGGATTAAAAAATTGGTTATTGTTATTATTTTTCAGATACTCATCCCATTTAGTTTGCATTTTTTGCAAATCAAGTAAATGGTTTGGCATATTTACCCCTGCATGTTTTTGCATTTGCAGGTTCATTTCCTGAATCAGTTTGGTTTGTTCTTCAAGCCAAATTTTATAAGAGTCTGAGAAAACTTCAACAAAATTGTCTTTTCCCCAAGCTTCAGATATTTTCTGGATAGTTTCTAGGAAAATCTCCATCTGTCTTATCTGAGTTTTGCTCAATATCTCCAATATTTCCTTACCCTGATTCATAATCTTATCTGATTTTGATGACACAAAGGTAAAAACAAAAAGGATAACAAACAAGTTATTTTTTGTGTTTTTTTATAAAAAAACCTCCTATTTTGATTTTTTAAATAAAAAAATTGTACTTTTCCAATTTTAAACAAAATTTATTCAACTTAATAAAATATAGTTTTATGAGCATTTTATTCTATAAAATTTTGTATAACCCCTAAACAAAAATATATTATTTTACAATAAGCAAATTCTTACAAATCTTTTTCAATTGATGATATAACATCTATTATAAGACGAAATAAAATCCAAAGAATTATTATAAAATCATTAAATTTGCCATTCAATTTTGAAACCTGTTATGAAAGTTCTTAAAAATCCAGCTCGCAATACTTGGGCTAGTATTCTCAAACGCCCTACTCAGAATAACATTGACATCATAGAACAAATTCGTCCTATCTTGGAAGAAATAAAAGAAAATGGTGATAAAGCAGCCCGTAAATACAATTTAAAGTTCGATAAATATGTTGGCAATCTGCTTGTTTCAGAGGAAGAAATGAAAAATGCTGAAAAACAACTTCCTAAAGAATTAAAAAAAGCTATTGAACAGGCTTATCAGAATATTTATACATTCCATAAACCTCAGTTTTCTAAGAAAACTACCAAAATAGAAACTATGGATGGTGTTGTTTGTTGGCGAAAAAGTATAGGAATTGAGAAAGTAGGTTTATATATCCCCGGAGGAACAGCTCCTTTATTTTCAACTGTCCTGATGCTTGGCATACCTGCACAGATTGCAGGTTGTCAGGAAGTTATACTATGTAGCCCACCCAAAGGCGAGCATCTGCACCCTGCTATTTTATTTGCTGCCAAACTGGTAGGTATCAAGAAAATATTTAAGATTGGAGGGGTACAGGCTATTGGGGCAATGGCATATGGAACAGAAACTATTCCTAAAGTCTACAAAATTTTTGGACCAGGAAATCAGTATGTAACTGCTGCCAAACAATATGTTTCACAAGACAGTGTGGCTATTGATATGCCCGCAGGACCTTCAGAAGTGATGGTTTGGGCTGATGATTCTGCTGTAGCGGACTTTGTAGCTGCCGATTTGCTTTCACAGGCAGAACATGGCGTGGATAGTCAGGTAATTTTACTAACGACTTCAGAGAAATTTGCTGAAAAAGCTAAAAAAGCTGTTGAAAAACAACTCAAACAGCTTCCAAGACAAGAAATTGCTAAAAAAGCTTTAGAAAATAGTAAAGTTGTTGTTGTTGAAAATCAAGATATTGCCTTAGAAATAAGCAACTTATATGCCCCTGAACATTTGATTTTAGCTGTTAAAAATGCTGAAAAAATAGCTGAAAAAATTATCAATGCAGGTTCGGTATTCATTGGCAATTACACTCCCGAAAGTGCTGGAGACTATGCTTCTGGAACAAACCATACTCTTCCTACCAACGGTTATGCAACTGCTTATAGTGGTGTTTCTGTTGATAGTTTTGTTAAAAAAGTAACATTCCAAAAAATATCTAAAAAAGGTTTGGCTAATATTGGCTCAACCATTGAACTGATGGCAGAGGCAGAAGAACTATTTGCACACAAAAATGCAGTGTCTATTCGCTTAAAGTCAAAAAAATAATGTCAAAAAAGACCATTACTATCATTGGAGCAGGTTTTAGTGGACTCATGACTGCTATTCACCTCATTGTTTCGAAGAAGCAGGATTTAGAAATAGTTGTTGTGAGTCCTCAGGAGTGCTTTACAAAAGGAATGGCTTATAATACTTACAGCAAACACCATTTGCTCAATGTAGTTGTGGGAAAAATGAGTTGCTTCCCTGATGAGCCTGAACATTTTTTAAATTGGTTAAGCCAAAAAGAACCTTATAAAAAATTAGATAAAAACCTTTTAGCTACTGTTTTTGCACCAAGAGAGCTTTATGGAACTTACCTCCATGAAACATGGCAATCTGTTTTACAATCTTATAATCCTACCAATCTAAAGATTATTTATCAGAAGGTTACAGATATTACATATCTTTCTGAAAGACAGCAATATCAAATAGAAATATCTGATAAACAACATTTTAATACTGATTATGTGGTTTTAGCCACAGGAAACGAACTACCTAAAAATCCTACTATTATAAACTCTTCTTTTTTTCAAAACCCAGAGTATTTTCAAAACCCTTGGATGAAAAAAAGTGTTGAGAATGTAGAAAACTTAGAAAGCATATTACTCATAGGCAATGGATTAACCATGGTTGATGTAGTGTTAGGGCTACAAGAGAATAATTTTCAGGGGATAATTTATTCTTTATCTCCCAACGGTTTCCAAATTTTACCCCACAGGCACAATGGCGTTCCTTATCTCCAAATGCTTCCTGAGTTATCAGCTCCTTATTCTATGAGCAAATTATTTAGTATTTTCAGGAAACATATCACATTTGTTCGTCAGTTTGGCATTTCAGCAGAACCCGTAATTGACTCTGTAAGAAGCATTTCTCAAAAGATCTGGCAGGAGTTAAGTTTATTGGATAAACAAGTTTTTATGCGACATGCAAGACATTTATGGGGAGTAGCCAGACACCGACTACCTACTTATATCTATGATAAAATACAAGAATTACAAAGAAATCAGCACTTACAGATAATCAAAGGCAAATTGTTAAATTTAGAAGAACATGCTTCACAAAAAATAAAAGTAAGCTACTGGGATAGAAAAAACAAAAAAGAAAACTATATTTGGGTAAATCGAGTTATTAATTGTACTGGTCCCAACACCGATATTAGTCAGTCTAATAATCCTTTGATTCAGAATTTGTATCAAAAAGGACTTATTCAAAGTGATGATTTGAAATTAGGCATCCAAACAAATATCTATGGAGCTATTTATCAGCAAGATAATGAGGTGAATCATCGTTTTTTTGCTTTAGGTAGTTTGCTTAAAGGTATGTTGTGGGAAAGTACAGCTGTACCAGAATTGAGGGTGCAAGCCAAAAATTTAGCACAATTTATGCTTGAAAATATAGATAAAGACCTTTCAAATTATGATTCATAAATTATTTGCTCTCTGCTTTTTTATTATATCTCTACCTTCTATATATGCTCAAAGTGTATTTGAAGACGATTTTACAAAAGAATATACCTTTGGAATTAACCTAAACACCAATGGAGGCTTCCCTTCAGGTATTAGTTTCAAGTATGGTAAAATTACAGACAATGCTCGTGTCAATACTACCTATGGTATTGAAATTGTGGGTGTTAGGCATCCTCAGGAGTATAAATTTTCTGGAGTTACTTACATCAATTCACAATCGTTTGTAAGAGCCAAACAAAACTATCTACATAGTTTGCGTTTGCAATTTGGAAAAGATGGTATTCTGTTCAGAAAAGCAGCTCAAGAGGGTGTACAGGTAAATGCTGTTATTGCAGGAGGTCTGAGTTTAGGCTTTCTCAAGCCTTACATGATTCGTTATGATGTATCTACTGCAACAGGTGTAGGAGACCAGATAGAAGATATTCCTTTTTATAGCTACAATTTTGAAGATGCTGCAGAGTTTCAGAGCTTGTATGGTGTGCCTCTTACAGAAGAGCGTATCATTGGCAGAGGCTCATTTTTTGGAGGATTTGATGGGTTGCAGGTAGTACCTGGTTTCAATGCCAAACTAGGTCTTTCTTTTGAAGTAGGAGCTTTTAAAACCAATCTCACAGGTATTGAAGCTGGTTTTACTTTTGAAACTTTTGCAAAAAAAATGCCTATTATGAATGTAAATAGTGTTCCAGAAAAAATGAAAAATTATGGCACTTTTGCTGCCATGTATGTATCATTTTTCTTTGGTGGCAGAAGATAAATTACTGCCACCTTGCGGGAATATCAAAGCTGATTTTAGAGTTAATGTTTGTAAGAATGCTGATGAGCACAAGTGTAAGCCCATAGAGTTCCAAATGCTTGTATGCATATAAGAAGCCCCATGAAATGACAGCAATAATAGATATTGTAATGATACCTCTTACAATATAGGTAGATACTTTATGAAAAATTGGTTTATCTAAAAAATAATAAGTATACGTATTTTGTAAGTAACGATAAAGAGCAATCAGCTTATCTGAAAAAAAGCTAACTAATAAACCTGCTAAAATTGTATATAGCAAATCATTTCTCTGATAACTCATACCACCTTTCAGCCACGAAGCAGGCAAATAATAGTATAAAACCCCAAATGTTAGTCCTATACTTATCAGCAAAATACCACCCTCAGCATATTTATGATATTTGTTCCAGAAATGTCCATTTGCAATAGCCTTCCCTATTCCAAATAATATTAAGAATGAAGCTGATAAGACTAAAGGTAATAACGAAAAATTAATATGATTGCCATAAACTTGAGCTAATAAGATACTGCATATCAGCGTTATAAGCAATGCATCCAGTCTTTCATTACTGATAAAAGAACTTTCTATACTCTTAGGATGCAGACTTCCATTGTATTGCCATAAACGAAAACTACCAATTACAAAGCTTGTTCCCAAAACACTACTTGCTAAAATAGCAAGCAAAGGCTTTGTCCCATGAATAGCAAAAAACTGATTATCTAACAGATAGGCATTTAAGAATAAACTTCCGCCTAGTGAAATAATACTTAGAGGTGTTTTTTTGAGTTGTTTTAGAAGGATGTGATTGGTTTTCAGGAGATAAGAAACACCTACATTCGCTATCCACCATGCCACATTTGCCCAAAAGAAAACAGGTAGAACTCCTGCATTTACGCTTCCACCTATCCATATCAGTACTGCTAAGCACAATGCAGGCACAAGCCAGATTTTATATTCGTATCGGATAAAGTAAATAGCCTGATAACGCAAAATACGCCAGAATTGAGCTATTTTAATCCCTGAGTCAAATTTTAAAAATTGTTTAATAACTCTAAAACTTGTAATCAGAACTGTTAGAACGCCCCATAACGAAACGTTGCTCCAAACCTGTTCCATAGTCAAAATATATTAGTTACAGCCTGCAAAATTAAGGCATTTGCACTTATCATAAAAGATATTTTTACATTAATTTACAAAACATTGATTATTAACATTTTAAATTAAACAAAAATTGTACTTAACTAATAGTTTGTTTGTACTTTGAATAGTTTGAACCAAAAGCCTATTTTTTTAGTTTTAAAAAAAGACCAAAAATACATATCTCCACAACGAGTTTTTCCGTTAAATTTGGTAGAGTTTTCACGATTATAATTTTCAGACAATATTTTGGAACCAGAACAGAAAAAAAAAGGTAGAATTATTGATAGCCAAATACTTAAAAGGCTTTATAGTTTCACAAAACCTTATAAATTTACTTTTTACTCCGTTGTATTTCTTACCCTATTTTTAGCCTTATTAGGTCCTATACGCCCCTATTTGGTGCAATATAGTGTAGATAACTATATGAATGAAGGGCAAGAAAGTATGTTACTAAACCTGACTCTCTGGATGATTGCCTTGCTTGCTTTGCAGTCGGTAGTGCAATATGCTCATACATTCTGGTCGGGCTGGATAGGACAAACTATTGTCCGAGACATCAGGGTACGCCTCTACGATAAAATGTTGAGTCTGAGGCTCAAATTTTATGATAAAACCCCTGTCGGAAGGCTTGTAACACGCAACATTTCAGATATTGAAACCCTTTCAACTGTATTTGGAGATGGTATTGCAGCCATTGTAGCTGATATTCTTCAAATTATTGCCATTCTGTTTATGATGTTCTATACCAACTGGAAACTTACCCTTGTAAGCCTTTCTATGTTGCCCTTTTTACTCATCACTACTTATATTTTTAAAGAAAAAGTAAAAGTAGCCTTTGCAGAAGTACGAAATGCCGTAGCCAATCTCAATACTTTTGTACAGGAGCATATTTCAGGGATGAATATTGTACAGATATTTGGAGCAGAAAAAAGAGAAGTAGAAAAATTTAATGAAATCAATAAAGAACACAGAAGGTCTAATTTGAAATCCGTTTTGTATTATTCTGTGTATTTTCCTGTGGCAGAGATTATTAGTGCAGCAGGTACAGGACTTATTGTATGGTATGGAGCAAAAGAAGTAATCGAAGAACAAACTACATTGGGTGTACTGATTGCCTTTATGATGTATATTTCGCTGTTTTTCAGACCTATCCGAATGATTGCAGATAGATTCAATACCCTTCAGATGGCAATTGTAAGCTCAGAACGTATCCTGAATTTATTGGATAACCAAGAAGATGTTGTAGAGAACGGTTCGTATAAACCCGAAAGTTTAGAAGGTTATATCCAGTTTGAAAACGTTTGGTTTGCCTACAACGACGAAGATTATGTACTCAAAAATGTTTCTTTTGAAGCCCAAAAAGGCGAAACCATTGCGTTTGTCGGTGCTACTGGAGCTGGAAAATCTTCGATTATTAATCTCATTAATCGTTTTTATGAAATCAACAAAGGTAAAATCCTGATTGATAAAAAAGATATTAAAGAGTACGATTTGCATACCCTTCGTTCGCATATCGGTGTTGTTTTGCAAGATGTTTTCTTATTTTCAGGCTCTATCAGAGAAAATATTACGCTGGGTAACCATGAAATCTCCGATGAAGCCATCTGGAAAGCAGCCGAACTTGTGGGTGCTAAAGATTTTATTGAACGCCTCAATGGTGGGCTTGACTATCAGGTGATGGAACGTGGAGCTACCCTTTCAGTAGGGCAACGCCAGCTTATTTCGTTTGTGAGGGCGATGGTATACGAACCTGAAATCATTATTTTGGATGAAGCAACCTCTTCTGTAGATTCTGAAACCGAAGAAATGATACAAAATGCCATTAATAAACTGATGAATGGCAGAACTGCCATCGTGATTGCTCACAGGCTTTCTACCATTCAGCATGCTCATAAAATTATTGTTTTGGATAAAGGTGAAATCAAAGAAGTAGGTAACCATGAGGAACTTCTCAAACAAAACGGTTATTACGCCCAACTCCACCAAATGCAGTATAAAGAATTGGTTTAATTTTAGAGAAAAGAATAAAGAGAAAGGAAAAAAGACTTTATTATGTGTCTTTTTTCCTTTTTTATGTCATGTTATAATACTTGAAACGGCAGAAACGATTTACTTTGCTTCCTCATGTTCTTCTAAAGCATTCTCTATACCTATTTGTATGATAGTTTTTATATCATCAGTTGCATTCTTTATAGAAATCAGATTATAAAATTTTTCTGCCCCAAGTTCTATATAAAGCTTACCAAAAATTTGTTTAGCACAAAAAGTTGCCATTGATTTAATACCTGTCATATCAATAATAACTTCTTCATTATTATTAATAGTTTTCTTTATCAAATCATATATGTCTTTTCCAATAGTCTCACTACTAATAATAGTACCAAATTCTTTTAACTCTAAATTGTTCATTGCCATTTAATTTTAATAGATTTATTATTAGAAATCTGTTTAATATCTGATAATTTTATGGGTATTCCTATAGGTATATAAACATAAATAATTGTTCCTTGCCAGTAACCACATTTTCCGTAAGAAATATTTCCTTTAAAGTCTCTATGATAGTAAAAACCTTCTGAATACAAATGAAGTCGACCATTGGATTTTTTTACAATCTCATCTAATATCCATAGTCCATGCCCCATATGGTTAGAGCCTTTTTTAGATGTGATACCTTTTTTTAAAGAAGACATAAATATTTTTAAGGGGTCTTTTTCAGTTGTGCTATTTAATAGTGTTGAAACTATACCAGCACCATTATCTATACAAGCTATTTCTAATTGACTCCGATTTCCATAAGCCATTATTATTGAATTACTTTCATCAATAGCATGTTGCCAAAAATTAGAAAACATTTCACTAAAACAACAAAGAGCGATTGATAAAAAATCTTTATTAAAGGAGTAATAATTCTCTATTTTAGGAATAAGTTCTTGATTAAGTTTATCTGAAGTATATTTATCATTATTTAATAGAGGTTGTGGAGCTATAATAAATTCATCTGTAATTGAAGGTTTTAATTTAGAAAAAATATCTTTAGCTTTTTCACTCTCATCAAGTACTGCATTAATTAAGTCTTCAAACTTATATTTTTTTAAAGACTTTAAAAATGAATCACTCATACCTGCATATGGCTCAAAAAAACATTTATTTCTACGGGCAAAATCAAGAATTTTATAAGTTACCAACACTCCAAGCATTGAGCATTGATTAACAGAATGAAAATCAAAAAAGAAATTTGACTCTTTTTTATTTTTTAAAGTAAAAATAACAGAACAATTACTAATAAAATCTTTAATATAATTGATATTAAGATTTTTAGGAGCATTGATAACTCTATTAAATACCTTATACTTAAGATTTTCTTTACCTGTTGAATGTTTCATAATATCTATTTTTATATAGCTTTTCTTTATCCACACTTTTATTCCTTGGATAATTATCAACAACTGTTGTAAAATAATCTAAACACTCTGTTATAATTTTAAACAAATCTTTTGATAAATAAAGCCTATTCATTTGAGCGTCTTGTCTAATTTTTTTGATAGCATCATCAAGTTCTGTAATATTATTTTTTGATGAAAGTGCATCAATACTTCGATAAATATCCCCAGCTATAATTATTCTTTTTTCATCTATAATTAATTGCTTTCTATTAGATTTCTCTTTTTTAGATAGTTGGTACATTCCAAAAAGTTTAAAAGCCTCTAACAAAATATTTAGTCCTATCACAGTCATCAATGCTATATATAGGTTTTGATGGTTCTTTGAAAGAGTTTCTATCAAATCTTTAAGAGCAGAAAAATCATTCATAATTTTTTATATTTATAAAACCTTAAATCAATATGCCAATCTAAACAATAAAAAACTTACACGCATCAGGGAATCCCTGATTTTTAGGGTGTGTAAGAAAAACATGAAGATTTTTAATCAAAAGCAGCTTACAAGAAAATAAAGGGTTATTTAAAAGCAAAAAACACCTAAAAATCGTGTAATATTTCAGGTGTTTTCGTATAATTTTACAAAAATAAAAGTAATACTGTTATTAAAGATTCAGAGTTTTAGACTCCTCACTGTGTTCGGAGTGTAAAAAAGTGGTATGTGACGTTTTTAAGATTGACTACACCAAACCCTTCAAGATTAGCTATTCGGAATTTATAATTCCGAATCTTTATCATCAGATTTTTAATCTATTTTATGGTTTGAAAAACCTGTGATATTAGTTCGTGATTACAAATCACGAACAGCAAGTGGCATAAGACAACAGTATTGCTATTCTTTTAAATTTCAAAATTTGTAGCATTCAGAGTTTTAGACTCCTCACTATGTTCGGAGTGTAAAAAAGTGATTTGTGACGTTTTTAAGATTGACTACACCAAACCCTTCAAGATTACTTCGCCATTTCATGGCTCGTAATGACATTTTTCTCTAAAATCTCACTTCTCTCATCTAAAAAACTACCATTTCCTTTTCTGATAACCCTTGTAGCCGTAATAAGCGATAAATAAGTATGCTGGTACAAGAAGCCAGTAGGCATTTTGCAGACCAATACTTTTATTATCTGCCAAAGCTCCATATAAAAGAGGTAAAACAGCCCCTCCTGCAATTGCCATAATCAGCATGGCAGAGCCAGTCTTGGTAAATTTACCCAAATCGGCAATGGCAAGCGGAAAAATAGCAGGCCACATCACAGAGTTTGCAAGCCCAAGTAGTGCAATTGCCATGATAGAAGTTTCTTTTTCTGTGAAAACAGCCACCAGACTAAACAATACACCCAGTATAGCACTGATAGTCAAGGTTTTTTGTTGAGAAATATATTTAGGAATTGTAAAAATAGCTATCACATAACCTACAAGCATACCTGCAAGTGTGTAAGAGGTAAAATACTTTACATCTGTAAAGCCCCAAAACTTACCATAACCAGCAATGGTGTCTCCAGCCATTACCTCCACTCCTACATACAAAAACAAAGCAATTACCCCTAAAACAAGCTGTGGATATGCTAAAACGCTGGTGTGTGGTGTTTTTTCGTCTGTTGTATCTGTTTTAGATTCCTCTATCTGAGGTAGTTTGGCAAATCTGAGCATGAGGGCTAATAACACAAGCATAAATGCCATAATAGCATAAGGAATTATCACTTTAGAAGACAAAGTGCTTAGATAATCTATTCTACTATTTCCCTCTAATGTTTTAAGTGTTGATTCTATATCTCCGGCATCTGATAAAATAATGCTTCCAAGTACAATAGGACTAATCATTCCAGCTACTTTGTTGGCAATTCCCATGATACTGATGCGTTGGGCAGCACTTTCTGGATTTCCTAAAACAGCTACATACGGATTGGCTGCTGTTTGAAGAATTGCTAAACCTGTCCCCTGAACAAATAGCCCCAACAAAAAAAGCTCGAAGGTACGAGTATTGGCAGCAGGTATGAAAATAATAGCCCCCAACGCCATGACGACAAGCCCCAAAGACATTCCGTTTTTAAAACCAATTTTATTGAGAACCCAAGCTGAAGGCAAAGACATGACAAAATATGAAATATAAAAGGCAAAAGTCACCAAATAGGCTTGTACATCTGTTTTGAGTTCACAGGCTATTTTTAGATAAGGGATTAAAATACCATTCAGCCATGTAACAAAGCCAAAAATAAAAAAGAAAATGCCAATAATAATAAGCGGGAACGTATAAGAACGATTCATAAAAGTTTAATGAGTTTTAAAAATAATTCAAGTATTTTAAAGTGAATATTTTGCTCCTACAAAAGTGCGTTGGGCTGAAAATTCAGCGAGGGTGGGCAGATTTGTGTGTGGGAGCATTGAATTTTCTTGATTTTTTGGTTCTTTTGTATCAAGACAAAAGAATAAGAAGTCAAAAATAACCTTAGTTCTCAAAGATAAAAATAATAAAATTTAAATAACCTCTTTGTATGCAAGATGCAAAGATAAAAAAGCCTTTGTTTTGACCTAAAAATAAATTAAGTTTGTTATAATACAAACAACCTCAACACACCTTGAATTTTTTAGCTCATATTTATCTCTCAGGCGATTCGCTTAAAATCCAGATTGGGAATTTTATCGCTGACTCTATCAAAGGAAAACAATTTGAAGATTTTGACGATGAAATTCAGAAAGGAATTCGTTTGCATAGAGCCATTGATGCCTATACAGATCAGCACCCAATTGTACAACAAAGCACCGAAAGGCTCAAAGAAACTCAAAAGCGTTATGCTCCTGTAGCTGTAGATATATTTTATGACCATTTTTTGGCAAAAAACTGGGAAAACTATCATCAAGAGCCTTTGGAGAGTTTTGTGAATAATTTTTATGAGAATATTCAGCAATACCATGCCATTTTACCCTCTGAAGTTCAGTACATGCTCCCTTACATGATACGTCAGAACTGGCTTTATAATTATCAGAAAATGAAGGGTATAGAAAGAGTTTTTGAAGGAATGAGCCAGCGAACAAGTTTTCAATCTAATTTGCTCAATGCTCCCCAAGATTTACAGACTCACTACCAAGATTTTGAACAAGATTTCACGCTATTTTTCCCTGAACTCATCAGTTTCTGCAAAGATTTTGAAAAGGAAATATAATTTCTAATCATTCTAAATTCTAATTTATTAATTTTGCAAAAGTTTACCTTTGAAATTATAACAAATACCGTGTAATTTCTTGACTCTTTTGTCTTGATTCTCACATCTAAAAATCTAAAATTAAAGTATGGGTTCTCCGAATTTCATAGATTATGTAAAAATAAATTGTCGCTCAGGGAAAGGTGGAGCTGGTTCAATTCATTTCAGAAGAGAAAAATATATTCCCAATGGTGGTCCTGATGGTGGAGATGGTGGGCGTGGTGGACACATTATTTTAAAAGGCAATGCTCAACTCTGGACGCTTCTCCACTTAAAATATAGAAAACACGTAAAAGCCAAAGATGGTGTAAGCGGACAAAGTGCTAACAAGAAAGGTGCTGATGGTGAAGATGTTATCTTAGAAGTACCTTTGGGTACAGTTGTAAAAGATCCTGATACTGAGGAAATTTTACTGGAAATTACCACTGATGGTGAAGAGAAAATTTTGTTTGCAGGCGGACGTGGTGGTTTGGGTAACTGGCATTTTAAAACCTCTACCAAACAAGCCCCTCATTATGCCCAACCCGGTGAAGAAGGTATTGAACAATGGGTAGTTTTAGAATTAAAGGTACTTGCTGATGTTGGTTTGGTAGGCTTCCCGAATGCAGGGAAATCTACTCTCCTTTCTGTTGTATCGGCAGCCAAGCCCGAAATTGCAGATTATCCTTTCACAACTATTACTCCTAATTTGGGTGTGGTAAAGTATAGAGACTATCAGTCGTTTATCATGGCTGATATCCCAGGTATTATTGAAGGGGCTTCTGAAGGAAAAGGACTGGGTTTAAGATTTTTAAGGCATATCGAACGAAACTCTATTTTATTATTTCTTGTTTCAGCAGAAGCAGAGAGTATTAGTAAAGAGTATCGAGTTTTACTCAATGAGTTGAAAGAATATAATCCAGAGCTTTTAGATAAAAAACATCTGTTGACTGTCAGTAAATGCGATTTAATTGATGAAGACCAGCTAAAAAAACTGAAAAGAACGCTTCCTAAAAACATTCCTGCCATTTTTATTTCGGCATTGGCTTATCAAAATATTGATGAACTCAAGGATATGATCTGGAAGGCTTTAGAAGAAGAAAATTTGGTAAAAGAAGAAGATTAATGCGAGAATTATGAGTGATGAATTATAAGTTATTTTTTGAAAAAAATTGATAACTATAAATCTTAATACAAAGTTTAGCATTAACCATTTAGCACTAAATAATTTAAAATTTTTATGCTTGACAACAAACTTTTTGAAGAGGTAAAGAAAATTTTCGTGGCTTATTTAGAAAAAAAAGAGCTTCGTAAAACACCTGAACGTTTTGCTATTTTAGAAGAAATTTATTCTCGAAAAGACCATTTTGATGTAGAAGAGCTGTATATCAGCATGAAAAATAAAAATTATCGAGTAAGCAGAGCCACTGTTTACAATACTCTCGATTTACTCGTTGATTGTGATTTGGTAACCAAACATCAGTTTGGGAAAAATTTGGCTCAATACGAGAAATCGTATGGTTTCAAACAACACGACCATTTACTTTGTGTAGAATGTCATAAGGTTCTTGAGTTTTGTGACCCTCGTTTGCAACAAATCCAAGATATGGTGGGGGAACTCATGAAGTTTGATATCCTGCATCATTCGTTGGTATTCTACGGACAGTGTACCAATCCTACTTGTGATGGAAAAAAAGAACCAAAATCTACTCAAAAACGCAAATACGAAATAGAAGATTAATATTTTTATAATTTTTTTATCCCTATGGGGCAGCCCAAATCTATACATCTTGAATACGTTCATACCGTTTTTAAACTTTCACATGATGAGACCAAACCTCTCATCACAGATGAAAGAATTAGACAGAAAGCCCTTGAAATCAGTATTACAGACGAAGAATGGGATGCACTAATCGCTGAGTTCAATGATTTTTTTGCCCGTGGACAAACTCATCTCAAGCATAACAATCCTACTGATGCTTTAGAAGAATTTGAGCATGCTCTCTCATTGAATCCTCATGAATCGGAGACTCTCTATTTTTGTGCAGAGTGCCATTATCAGCTTTGGAAACAAAATAAAAGTAAACAGCATAAAAACAAAGCCATTGAGTTTGCTGAAAAATCTTTAGAGAAGAATCCCAAACATAACAAAGCTGCCAGCATTATTTCTCAAATTCAGGAAGCAGAAAAAAACAAACCTAAAAAAGATTACAGTGGTCTTATTAAATCTGTTATTTGGATTGCAGTTTTATCAACTGCTTCTTTTTTAGCCTATCAGCACAGAGATGAACTAATGGCTAAACTATTGCCTAAGAAAAACACCTCTAAAGAAATAAACAAGGCTGATATTAATGATAATTGGGAAAATATCGACCCATACAAAGGTGAAGAGTTTATTTTAAAAGAAGTAAATTTCGATTTGGGTAGTTTGCAATTAAATCATACAGCAAAAGAACAACTAAATCATTTGGTTACATTTCTCAATAAATATCCTGATGTATCAGGGGTTTTGGAAGGACATACAGATGATATTGGAGATGCCAATCAGAATCTCCAGCTTTCTACCACTCGTGCTAAAATTGCTTATGACTACCTGATTTCTAAGGGAATAAGTTCTACTCGTATTAAATATGTGGGCTTTGGAAGTTCTAAACCTTTTGTACCAAACACCAGCGATTTGAACCGAGCTAAAAACCGAAGAATTGATTTTAAGATTACTGAAATTAAAAAATAGATTTTCTTTGGTTTTGATAATGCCAATACAGCTTATAAATAATTTTATAAACTACCTCCATATTGCCTTCTGTGTATCTTCTATACCAAAAAGAGTAAAACCAAGTTTCTGCTCCACTTTTTGTCATCATATGAAAATCTTCCCCCTTTATTTTATCACCAGGGACTCTGCGTTTTTTTTCATAATTAGGAAAAGCCATTTTAAAGAAATATGCATTTAATGTACTATCTTCCGCACTTTTCAGTTTTTCAAACTCATTTTTATAATTTAGGTCTTGAGTAATAACTTTATGTGTCTTTAGCAACTCTTCAAAACACTCTTTTAAATTTCCTTGAGCAAATTCTTTTTGGGTAATAGTTTTATAAATTTGAGGTTCATAAGTATTGAAAAGGTTTTCTATCAATTTTGCATCTCTATAATATTTTACAAATATCATCAGCCATTTTTCTTCTTTAGAAGTAGTTCTTTGTAAATTTTCTTCAAAAAAATACCAGATATCTCCATACCAACTTCTTGGATAACTAGCTACAGTCTCCCAACGAGAAAAATAAGCTTCTTTATCACCAAATCGGCTATTACCCAACCATTTGTGTCGCAACCATTTTTTAAAAGGAATTTTGCCTTGTTTTATTTCAGCAACAAAATGAGTAAACTTTGGAGATTTTTGGATAGAGTCAAGGTATTCTTGTTGCTTTTTCTTAGCTTTTTCTTCTACAACTTTCAGAGAATCAAGATATTTTTGTTCTTTTAATTCTTCTATAATGCTTTTTAAATGTTCTTGATTGAAAGAAGAAATTTTTGGAGATGATTTGGGGTAATTGGCAGCAAGTAAAATAGTGCCTGCCAAAATAGCAGGAAAAATATATAGCTTCATAGTCATAAATGATTTATCATCAAATATATACACAAATTCTTAAAATAAAAATAATCTTTTCTTTTCTCTACCACCTCATTTTTACGGACTGTTTTTTATATCTTTGCACTCTGAAATCTCTCTTTTAGAGATTGCTGAATACACTTAATTCCCTGAAATTTAATACATTATATATATTATGAGTAAAGAGCTTATACCTGTAAATGGACTTTTTGAGAACTGGTTCTTAGATTATGCGTCTTATGTAATTCTGGAAAGGGCTATTCCTGCCATAGAAGATGGTCTAAAACCTGTACAGAGACGTATCTTACACTCTATGAAGCAGATAGATGATGGAAGGTACAACAAAGTTGCCAATATTATTGGACAAGCGATGCAATACCACCCTCACGGAGATGCTGCCATTACTGAGGCAATGGTAGGTTTGGGGCAGAAAGACTTACTCATTGATACTCAGGGGAATTGGGGAGATATACGAACAGGCGATAGTGCTGCTGCTTCTCGTTATATAGAAGCTCGCCTTACAAAGTTTGCTCTCGAAATTGCTTTTAATCCTAGCACTACCGAATGGCAACTCTCATATGATGGTAGAAAAAAAGAGCCTATCGCTTTACCTATGAAATTCCCTTTGTTACTTGCTCAGGGTGTTGAGGGAATTGCTGTGGGACTTTCTACAAAAATTTTACCTCACAATTTTTGTGAATTGATAGAGGCTTCTATTGACATTTTAAAAGGTAAAACCACTCAGATACTACCAGACTTTCCTATCGGAGGAATTATGGATGTAAGTGATTATCGAGCAGGCTTGCGAGGTGGCAAAGTAAAAGTAAGAGCGAAAATAGAAAAATTAGATAACAAAACACTTGTTATCAAAGAAATACCTTTTTCTACAACAACCACAGCTCTGATAGATTCTGTTCTAAAAGCTGTAGAACAGGGTAAAATCAAGATTAAAAATATTGTTGATAATACAGCTAAAGATGTTGAAATTATTGTCAATCTACAAAATGGTATTTCTCCTGAAGTAACCATAGATGCACTTTATGCAGTTACAGATTGTGAGGTTTCCATTTCTCCAAATGCTTGTATTATTATTAATAATAAACCTGTATTTACAACTGTTGATGAAATTCTAAGGATTTCAACAGAGCATACCAAAGATTTGCTTCGTCAAGAACTCGAAATACAAAAAGCCGATTTATTAGAGAAGATTTTATATTCATCTCTGGAAAAAATATTTATTGAAAATAAAATTTACAGAAGAATTGAAGAAGCTGAAACTTGGGAGGCTGTTTTACAGACTATTAGCTCAGGTTTAGAGCCTTATAAAGCACAATTTTATAGAAATCTTACAGAAGAAGACCTTGTACGCCTCACAGAAATTAAAATCAAACGTATTTCTAAATTTGACGCCAAAAAAGCTGATGAACAAATGATAGCTTTTAAAGCAGATTTGAATGAAACAGAAAATAATCTAAATAATCTTACCAATTATGCCATAGCTTACTTTAAAAATCTTTTGAAAAAGTATGCCAAGGGCAGAGAACGCAAAACAACTATTGCTACCTTTTCAACCATTCAGGCTACACAAGTCGTTGCTAACAATACCAAATTATATGTAAACAAAGCTGATGGATTTATTGGTTATGGTTTGAAAAAGGATGAATTTGTTTGTGATTGCTCTGATATTGATGATATTATTGTGTTTAGAGCTGATGGCAAATTCTTAGTAACCAAAATTGCTGAAAAAACTTTTGTAGGAAAGGAGATTTTATACGTAGGTGTTTTTGATAAAAACGATAACCGTATGACCTACAATTTGGCTTACAGAGATGGTTTGGCAGGTACAAATTATGTAAAACGGTTTCAAATTGGTGGTATCACCAGAGACAGAGAATACGATTTGACCAAAGGTGAACCCAAATCAAGAGTGCTATATTTTACAGCAAACCCTAATGGGGAGGCTGAAAAACTAAGAATCACACTATCAGCTAATTGTAGTGCTAAAAACAAGGTTTTAGAATATGATTTTGCTGAACTTGATATTAAAGGCAGGTCGAGTATGGGAAATATTCTGACAAAATACCCTATCAAGAAAGTAGAAAAAATTTCTGATGGAGTATCTACGCTTGGCAAACTTAAAATCTATTACGATTCTGTGACTGGTGAACTCAACACTCAAAACAGAGGATTACCACTGGGGCATTTTGAGGGAGAAGATAAAATATTACTCATTTACAAAGATGGTCAGTACGAAATCAAGAATTATGACATTCGCCGTTTTGAACCTACACAAATTGCTTTGATAGAGAAGTTTAATCCTCAAAAAACACTTTCTTGTATTTATTATAGTGGAGAGCATCAACAATATTTTGCTAAGAGATTTAAAATAGAAACAAGTACTCAGGATAAGATGTTTCTTTTCATTAATGAAGACAAAAAGTCTAAGATGGTACTTGTAACGACTACTGAACAGCCTCAGGTGAAAGTTACATATCAAAAACCCAACGAAAAACTTTTAAGCGAGTTTGTTTACGATTTGGATATTTTGGCAGAACTAAAAGGTTGGAAAGCTATTGGTAATAAAATGCCCATTCAGACTTTCAAAGAAATAGAATTAGTGAATTTAGAACCTATAAAGGAAAAAGAGGAAGCTCAAATGAGTTTGTTTGCATAATTTTTTTATTTTTTTCAAACAAAAACCTTTATAAAAACGTATAGTCTTGAAAACTTTATTATATGCATAAGTTATTTATCATAGGATTTTCTCTCATGACTGTCTTGGCTTGCAAGAAAAATAGTAGTGAACCACAATTTACAGTTGAGAGTATCAAAAGAAATACTGCATCAGAAAAAACTGTTGTAGTGGGTAATGATACATATGTTGCAGGGTATGCTCAGGTGAGTAGTAATAATCAAGATGCTTATGTCATAAAAGAAACTAGTGGTAAAACTGTTTGGGCTAAATATTACGATAAATCTCCTGACGATTCTCGTGGAGAGGCGTTAGCCATTGAAGGTAATACTTTAATAGTAGCTTTTAGTTGTACAGGTGGTAATACAGAGCTCACTGCTACACAAAGCAGTTTTCAAAATAGTTATGGTTCAGGTGGCGGACCTAAAATCACTTTTTTAGCTCGTCTCAATGCTCAAAACGGAAACATAGAAGCAGCAACTTTTATAGGCTGTAAGCTCAATGATGGGAAAACTAATACATTACGCCCTGAAGATAATAACCCTAATCCGATTAGTATTTTAGCTAATGGTAATATTCAGTTTAGAGCCACAAAAGCCTATGATAAAGGAGATGGAAGACTTACTCCTAACATCGGAGCAGATACAGATTGTAATATTTCAGGTGGAAAATGGGTTGGATTGTTCAACCCTCAAATGCAATTATTAGAAGGAGATTGTTTACCATAATCTCCTTCCTTTTTATTTTACCTCCAAATAGACTTCTTGTTTGGTTACTTTCTCCTTCTTCTCAATACTTAAACCAAACAAAAATCTGAATATCATAAATCTTTTAATGAGAAATTCGTAACTACCCAAACATCCTGCTGTTACAAACAATACTATTAATACAAATTTTAGATAGACAGTTATATTTAAAGGCAGTATCAGCAAACATCCCAGCCCAATAAAAATCATGTGAATAATGTATATAGGGTAAACAGCTTGACTCAAATAATTTAATACTTTACTGGGTTTGTTTAAATATTGATACCCTAATGCCAAGACACTATAAATCCATAAGTTAGACTCTACAACCAATTGTATATCTGGCACTTTCATCATAGGTTGGAGCACCCGATATATATACAAAGCAAATGCTGTAATAATCCATACCCATTTCCATTTGATAAGCATTTCCCAAAAATCAGTTCCACACATTGCAAAAGAAAATCCAAACCCAAAAGCAATTATTCCCAAGAAAAACCCATGCCATGTCATCACATATAACTCATAGATAGGTGGTTGGGTAATCAATACCTCCAAAATAAAAACAGCAAGAACAGCTAGAAATCCCAAAGGGCTAGAAAACACTTTATGAATTATTCTGATAATTTTAGTACTTTTTTTCAGATAGAATAGTATTGGAGAAAGCACAAGTACATATACAAAAATATTTCCTAAAAACCATAAATGAGCAGGATTTGGAAAATATTCTTTCTCTCTATTATAATATATCTGTAATAAGTAAACATATATGGGTACTATTACTAATACCCCAAATATAAAAGGTATCAAAATTCGGATACTTCTCTCTTTTATAAGTTGCTGAATGTTCCTGTTTTGCATTGCAAAATACACTCCCATTCCAGATATAAAGAATAAAAGAGGTATTCGCCAGACGTTCAGCATTGACATAGGTATCCATAAACTCTCCCATGTTTGAGTATTTGTCATAAAACCCACCATTGTTCCCCAAGGCTGAAAAACTATGGCTATATGATACACTAAAAGCAATCCTATGGCAATAACCCTGAGCCAGTCTATATCGTGTCTTCTTTGGTTTATTTGAGGTTGAGGCATAAATATGATTTATATTATTTTAAAGTATTGGCAATTTGTGGTCTCGTTTTTTCGATATAAACATAGTCCAATTTTAAACCCATAGGCTCTAAACTTTTACCTATCATATCATAAAACTGTTTTACTTCGCTAAAAGGAGCTTTTACAGAGTCGTAGGCTGTTTGTCCATATTTATTTTTAATATTTTTATTCACATTCTTATCTAATAACATTTTTACGATTTCAGGACGACAAAAGAAAGCCGCTACAATGAGTGGTGTTGAGCCATCATTATTCTGTAAATTCAAGTCTGCTTTGGAATTGATTAATAATTTTGCTATCTCAGTTCTACCAAACAAACAGGCAATGATCAAAGGACTTGAGCCTCCGAAAGGTTCTTTTTCATTCAAATCTGAACCATAAGCAATATGCTGTTTTACAGACTCTATATCATTTTTCATGACTGCTGTATGCAAATCTACTTTGGGCTTTGTAGCTGATTTTTCTGTTTTTTCTAATGCAACTGATTTACTTTCTTTCTGTTTTCCTTGACATGCCGATACGAGCGTAAAACAAAAAATTATTTGGATTACTGTAAAAATCTGAGAACAAGATTTGAATTTCATTTTTCTTTGAATTTAAGGTTTAACATCATTCATACAAAAGTAGTAAAAATTTATTGAATATCAATAAATTTTTATTGATATTTTTCAGTAAAATTGAACTTTATTCCATTATTCGCATGACAATCAAAAAAATCACAGCTAATAGCAATGTTTTTTATAGAATCTTGTTTTTTTGTAAACCTTCAATATCTTTTTTACGTATAAGTTATTAGAATTTAATTCTCAAACTTTAAAGCTATGAACAAATTAGCACTTCTTCCTGTATTTTATTTCGTTATTTGGGCTTGTACTGCTCAAAATATATCCGATTTGTTTAAACAATTCCCTTACAAACAACCAGGTACACAATTCAAAGATCTACCAAACAATCGTTTGTATGCCAGCAATAGTGATGCTTTTATTAATATTGAGAATATATCTGATATGACCACAGAACAGTCTTTTATTGCTTTTACAAAGGCTGATGGTTCAAAAATTTATGGTTATAGATATTATGAAAATGGTGGCAAAGAATATGAAAGTGTATTTTCAACACGTTTTTATAAAGAACAAAAAGGTAATTGGATTGAATTACCCGAAATTCTGTTATTATTAGGTTATGATACTTTCTGGGGTACTACTAAACCTTTACCACCCAAAGAATACTTACATAAATTTGCAATTGACTATGTATTGCCTCGTAATGGCAATGTCATGGTAGTGCGTTTACGTCCACAGCCTATATTTCCAGAAGATAATTTGGATAAGGCGAAACTCCAACAATATGCAAAAGAGTTCAGATATACCCAGATTCAACTCATTTGGAATTCTCAGAAAGGAGTTTTTGAATTAGGAAAAAAATTATAGTAAATTGTGGCGTTTTGTATAAAACGCCACAGTCATTTATGAACAAACTTCTTTTATTATTTCTTTTCTTTTTACCATTTTGGAGTTTTAGTCAAGATTCCACTACCTACGAAATAGCCACAGACAGACCCAGTGTGAGTTATTCGGCTTTTACAGCACCCAAAGGGATTTTAATTGCTGAACTTGGTTATTCTCAAGAAAATCGTTATTCTTTAAAAAGCCCTGTCTACAATATATCTTTGCGTTATGGGCTCACAAAGCGTTTAGAAGCACGATTGGCAGATGAATATTTAAAATCATTTTCTTTGTTGAGTTCTATCAATCCAACTGTTTATTATACTTTCACACCTATTACTTTAGGTCTGAAATACAGAATCAACAATCCAAGCCATCAAAAATTTGCTTTGAGTGCTTTGTGGGGAAGTAAAATACCTGTTTTTCCTACTACCCTTGAAACTAATATTCTAAGACATTTTTCCAAAATACTTTTCCAGTATAATATTACACCTAAAATATATACATTTTCTAATGCTGGTTGGAGCCTCCTCAAAATAGGAAATGGAGAGTCTTTCTCTCAATTTAATTATACTCTTGGCTTGGGAGCTAATGTTTTTAATGGATTCTATACTTATTTTGAGGTATTCGGACAAAAATATTTCAACTCATTTCCGAATTCAGATGGAGCTAATATTGGTATTATTTATATTATCAAAAAACGTTATCAGTTGGATGCCTCATTTGGAGGCGATTTGAACCAGCCTCTTTCTGATTACAATTTTTTCAATCTTGGGCTTTCAACATATCTAAAAATTAATCCCAAGTGAAGTATTTTGGTCTGCTGATTATCTTGCTTTTTGGTCTTTTTCTAGGCGATTTGCTCATTGGCTCAGTGGCTATTAGCCCTTTAGAAATTCTAAAAACCTTTGCAGGTACACAAGAAAATGAGATTTGGAATCAGATTATTCTTGCTTTTCGCCTGCCCAAAGCTCTTACAGCTATTCTAGCAGGGGTAGCTTTATCTGTTTCTGGTCTTTTGATGCAGACCTTTTTTGCAAATCCCCTCGCAAGTCCCTCTGAATTAGGCATTTCTGCTGGTGCAAGTTTGGGTGTAGCCTCTATTACCCTCAGCTCTGGACTGGGTTGGGTGAGTTTACAAAATTTAGGAATTGGTGGTTATGGTCTTATCGCATTCTTAGCCATTGCAGGTGCTATGAGTGTTATGTTTATCATGCTTTTGATAGGTTTAAGAGTTCGTAACAATGTGGTTTTACTCATTGTAGGCTTGATGCTTAGTAGTTTGGTCGTTTCGCTCATCGGTTTATGGCAGTTTATGAGTAGCCCAGAACAGATACGAGATTTTTTATGGTGGACATTTGGTAGTTTAGGAGCAACCAATTACAGTCAAATTATTATCATGACTATCATCATTTTGGGGATATACATCCTTATACTGATGAATGCCCAAAAATTTAATATTCTTTTGCTTGGGGAAAAATATGCTCAAAGCATGGGTGTCAACACCAAAAAACTTCGTTGGCTTTTAATTGTGGTGGTTGGCTCACTGGCTGGTATTACTACTGCTTTTTGTGGACCTATTGGCTTTATAGGCATTGCCGTTCCTCATATTGCAAGAAGTGTGTTCAAAACGCAAAATCATTGGATACTCATCCCTTCATCTGCTATTTTAGGGGCAATTGTGTTGTTAGGTTGCGATATTTTATCTAATATTATTTATCCTAATTTTGCATTGCCTATCAACACCATTACAGCATTGATAGGCTCACCTTTGGTCATTTGGATTATTTTGAAACGAAGAAATTTCTAGAATATCTCTCTAAAAACTTCATCCAGTTTGCTGAATGCTTTTACTTGTATTTTAGTATTAGATAAATTCAAACCTTTTAGATTATATTTTGAAATGTAGATGGTCTGAAAACCTAATTTTTCGGCTTCTGTAATTCTGTTTTCTATTTTGGTAACAGCTCTTATTTCGCCTCCAAGCCCTACTTCAGCAGCAAAACATATTTTAGGATTTGTAGGAATATCTTCATGAGATGATGCAATAGAACAACATACAGCCAAATCTATAGCAGGGTCTTCAACCCTTAAACCTCCTGCAATATTCAAAAATACATCTTGTGTACCCAGCCTAAAACCTCCCCTTTTTTCTAAAACAGCCAAAAGCATGTTCAAACGTTTGGCATCAAAACCTGTGCTACTACGTTGGGGTGTTCCATAGTTTGATGGACTTACAAGTGATTGTACTTCAATGAGTAAGGGTCTGTTTCCTTCTAAAGTTGCCCCAATACTCACACCACTCAGGCTTTCTTCACGCTGTGAAATGAGTATTTCTGAAGGATTGCTGACTTCTCTCAAGCCAGTTCCCACCATTTCATAAATACCAAGTTCTGAAGTAGAACCAAAGCGATTTTTAGTAGTTCTTAAAATCCTGTAAACCAAATGTCTATCACCTTCAAATTGCAAGACAGTATCTACCATGTGTTCCAAAACTTTTGGTCCAGCAAGGGTTCCTTCTTTTGTAATGTGCCCAATCAGAAATACAGGTGTAGCTGTTTCTTTGGCAAATTTCATCAGCTCGGCTGTACACTCTCGTACCTGCGAGATACTTCCAGCAGAAGATTCGATAAACGAAGAATGAAGCGTTTGAATAGAGTCTATGACCACAATATCAGGCTCTAAGCCTTCAATTTGTTTAAATATATTTTGTGTAGAAGTTTCTGTCAGCAAATAACAATCAGCACCTTTTTGTTCTAAACGTTCTGCCCTCATTTTAATTTGTTGCTCACTCTCCTCTCCAGATACATACAAAACTTTTAAGCCCTGCAAACTCAAAGCAATTTGGAGCATAAGAGTAGATTTTCCTATCCCTGGCTCACCACCAATCAGCACTAAAGAACCAGCCACAATGCCCCCACCAAGTACTCTGTTCAATTCTTTGTCTTGAGTAACCAAACGAGGTTGTTCTTCAAAATTGATTTCATCTATTTTTCGAGGTTTAGCTGTTAATTTATTTGAAGAAGATACTTTCCAACTACCTTTGGTAGGTTCTTCTTTCTGAACCAATTCTTCTACAAATGTATTCCACTGATTACAGGAAGGGCATTTACCTAACCATTTTGGGGATTGGTATCCACAACTCTGACAGAAATATGTACTTTTTGCTTTTGCCATGATATTTTTTATTTGAAAAACTTTTGGAGGGTCTAAAATTTTCCAAAAGTTAAAAGTAAAAGTCAGTATCTACTACGTAATTTTATGGAGGAGTATTTTTTTATCTATCAATCACAAAATCTTGAGGCTTTTTACCTGTCAGCCCACCTACTCTATCAAAAACCCATTTTTTTGCATCTGCTTCATCTTTAATGAGCCATGCAATTTGTAACATGGTATTTTCGGCACTTGTACCCATAGCCTCCATATAAATGGGATATACAAGTGTAAAATGAGGCAACAAAACAGCCTGATTTTCTTTTACGAAACTTTCTATTCTCCTTACTCCATCAGGAATATGCAAACAATTTTCTAAAATGTGCGTTTTACCTTCATCCAAGCCCAATTCGATATTAAAAGGGGGATTAGAAGCAGGATGAGCCAAAAATAAAGCATAATGGATTTGCATAATTGTAAGATTTTAGGGTTCATAATTTAAAAAAACATATTTTTACGCAAAATTCCTAATTCTGATATGACAGAGCCAGCTATTTTTCATTATCAACAACCTTTTACTTTAGAAAATAAACAAGTATTGCCCGAATTAGAAATTGCCTATCATACTTTTGGTACATTAAATGCCGAAAAAAGCAATGTTATTTGGGTCATTCATGCTCTTACAGCCAATTCTGACGTTTCGGACTGGTGGTCAGGTTTGTTTGGTAAAGGTAATATTTTAGACCCTGAACGCTATTTCATTGTTTGTGCTAATAATTTAGGTTCATGTTATGGCTCTACACATGCTTTATCTGTCAACCCAGACACGCAAAGTCCCTATTTTCACGATTTCCCTCTTATTACCATCAGAGACATAGCAAATTCTTTGGAGTTACTTCGTAAACATCTCGATTTACCCCAAATTCATTTACTTTTGGGAGGCTCTTTGGGTGGGCAAATTGCAATGGAATGGGCTATTATGAATAATCAGGTATTTCAAAACCTTGTCTTGTTAGCAACCAATGCCTTCCATTCACCTTGGGGAATTGCCTTCAATGAGGCTCAAAGGATGGCTATTGAAGCTGACTATTCTTGGAAATACAACCACATACAAGCTGGGATGCTTGGTCTAAAAGCAGCAAGAGCTATCGCCCTGATTTCCTATCGCAATCAGTTTACCTATAACCAAACTCAAAAAGAAGAAGATTTTGAAAAAACAGATGATTTCAAAGCATCTTCGTATCAGCAGTATCAGGGTGAAAAGCTTATCAGGCGTTTCAACGCTTTTGCCTATTGGACGCTCTCAAAGGCAATGGATAGCCATCAGGTAACCCGAAACAGAGAAAATATTGAAAATGCTTTGGGAGCTATCAAAGCCAAAACGGCTGTCATTGGTATTAGTTCCGACATTTTATTTCCTGTCGATGAACAGAAATTTTTAGCCAATCACATCCCTCATGCTACTTATCATGAAATAGATTCTTTTTATGGACATGATGGCTTTCTTCTTGAATTTGAAGCTATTTCTAAAGTTATCAAGCAACATTTATCTTAAAAAAAACAAATCTTTATATACTGAACATAAGCCCAGAAGCGTTTTATAGAATCTGTTTTTTATCTATTAAACCCAAACTTTTGTGCTTATATGTTCAAACTTTTTAAATCCCGAATGTGGGCTTCTTTAGCAGGCTGTTGGCTAAGCTTCAATGCTTTTGCTCAAGACACCCCTCTTTGGATGCGTTATCCAGCTATTTCGCCTGACGGGCAAACCATTGTTTTCAGTTACAAAGGTGATTTATACAGAACCAGTGCAACTGGAGGGCTTGCTGTACCTCTTACTCTTCACGAATCTCACGATTTTATGCCCATATGGAGCAAAGATGGAAAGCAAATTGCTTTTGCATCAGACCGATATGGCAATTTTGATGTGTTTGTGATGCCTGCAATGGGTGGAGAAGCAAAACGCCTTACATTTCATTCATCCAACGATTTTCCAACTGATTTCAGTACAGACAATAAAAACATCATTTTTCAGAGTGCCAGACAACAAAAATCTGAAAATATGCAGTTCCCAAGAACTGAACAACTGTATAGCGTTGCCGTTTCAGGTGGACAAGCACAAATGCTCTTAGATTTGAATGCTGAAAGTGCAAGATATAGTTCGGATGGCTCTAAAATTGTATATCAAGACTGGAAAGGTTATGAAGATAAGTGGAGAAAACACCATACTTCATCCGTAACAAGAGATATTTGGGTATATGATACACAAAATCAGTCTTATAATAAGATTTCAAGTTTTGAAGGTGAAGACAGAAACCCTATTTTTGCTACTGGAAGTACACAAGAAGTATTTTTTCTGAGTGAAAAGTCAGGAATATTTAATATCTGGAAAACAAGTATTGCTCCAAGTTCACAAGCCAAACAAATTACGAATTTTGAGAAACACCCTGTTCGCTTTCTTTCACAAGCCAACAACGGAACACTTTGTTTTAGCTGGAATGGAGAAATTTATACTCTGAAAGAAGGTTCTCAACCTCAAAAACTCAATATCCAAATAGCTACGGATAGTCGTTTGAATACAGAAAAAATTGTATCCATTACAGGAGGTGCAACCGAGTTTACAACCTCTCCGAATGGGAAAGAAATCGCTTTTATTTTTCGTGGAGAAGTTTTTGTAAGTTCTGTTGATGGTAGCGTTACCAAACGTATTACCAATACCCCTGAACAAGAACGCAGTTTAAGTTTTAGTCCTGATGGAAGAAGCCTTGTGTATGCAGGTGAGCGAAATAATAATTGGAATATTTATCATACAAGTATCACACGCAAAGAAGAACCTTATTTTTATGCTTCTACAGTACTTAAAGAAGATGCTATTATTGCTACTGATGCTGAAGAATTTCAGCCTATCTTCTCTCCTGATGGGAAAGAAATCGCTTATTTAGAAGAACGTGTAACACTAAGAGTTTATAATTTAGCAAGTAAAGCTAGTCGTACTGTTTTACCTAGCCAGTATAATTATTCATATTCTGATGGAGATCAATATTTTACTTGGTCACCTGACAGTAAATGTTTGCTTTCTAGTTTTGTACCTAAAGGTGGGCAGATTTTTATGAATGAAATAGCTCTGATTCATGCTGATGGAAAAAGTGAACCTATCAACCTTACTCAAAGCGGATACAGCGATAATAGTGCAAAATGGGCTATGGGAGGTAAAATGATGATGTGGTTCTCTGATAGAGATGGCATGAAAAATCATGGTTCTTGGGGTGGCGAAACTGATGTATATGCTATGTTTTTTGATAAACAAGCCTTTGACAGATTTAAATTAAGTAAAGAAGAATTTGCTCTGCTCAAAGAAAAAGAAGACAAAGAAAAGAAAGATAAAAAAGAGCCTGAAAGTACTGAAACAAGCAAAAAAGACAAGAAAAATAAACAACCAGAAGCCACAAGCCCTAAAGAAAATACAGCTTTCAATCTTGATTTGGAAGATTTAGAAAACAGAAAAGTAAGACTTACCATACACTCTTCTCGCCTTTCGGATGCTGTGCTTTCAAAAGATGGTGAAAAGTTCTTTTATCTGGCTCGTTTTGAAAAAGATAACGACCTATGGGTAACAGATTTACGCACCAAAGAAACTAAACTACTTGCTAAAAATGCAGGAACTGATATGGAAATCAGTCAGGATGGGAAACACCTTTTTGTACTTTCTAATGGCAATATTGTAAAAATTGATGCTGAAAGTGGCAAAAAAGAACCTATCAATATCAGAGGTGAAATGAATTTGAATTATGTAGCTGAAAAATCATACATTTTTGACCATGCATGGAGACAGGTTGTGAAGAAGTTTTATGTAAAAGATTTGCACAAAGTAGATTGGAATTTTTACTACAAAGAATACAAACGTTTTATTCCTCATATCAACAACAATCACGATTTTTCTGAAATGCTCTCTGAACTTTTGGGAGAGCTAAATGCTTCACATACAGGTTGTAGGTATTCTCCACAGACAGCCAATACAGATGCAACAGCTTCTTTGGGTATTTTTCCTGACCATTCTCATAAAGGCAATGGTGTTAAAATAGCTGAAATTATTGCTCGTAGTCCTCTTGATAATGCTCAATCTAAGATTAAGGCAGGTATGGTTATCGAAAAGATTGATGGAGAATCCATTACTCCTGAGCAGGATTTCAATACACTTCTGAATAGAAAAGCCAATCAGTTGATTTTACTTTCTGTTTTTGACCCAAAAAGCAACAATCGTTTTGAGGAATCTATGAAACCTATTTCAAGAGGTGAGGAAAGTGAATTGCTCTATAAACGCTGGGTTGCTCGTCAGGCGAAAGAAGTAGAGAAAATTTCGGGTGGAAAGATTGGATATGTCCATGTACGTGGTATGAACGACCCCAGTTACAGAACTGTTGTAGATGATGTTTTAGGAAAACATATTGCTAAAGAAGGTTTGGTGGTTGATACCCGTTTTAATGGTGGTGGATGGTTACACGACGATTTAGCCACATTTTTGAGTGGTAAAAAATATATGGAAATGGTGCCACGTGAGCAAAAAATGGGTGTAGAACCCATGCGTAAATGGTCTAAACCATCTGTTGTACTGATGAGCGAAAGTAATTATTCAGATGCTCATTTATTCCCTGTTACCTACAAATCTTATGAAATAGGAAAAACAGTGGGTATGCCCGTACCAGGAACTGGAACAGCCGTTTGGTGGGAAACACAGATAGACCCTACACTTGTTTTTGGTATCCCACAAATAGGTATGATTGATATGCAAGGAAAATATATGGAAAACACTCAATTAGAGCCAGATGTAAAAGTCCCTAATGAGCCTGCTCAATTATTAAAAGGTAAAGACCAGCAATTAGAAAGAGCAATCCAAGAGTTGCTCAGAAAAGGTGAAAATGGTTTAAAATAATAATGCTTGAATAACCCGTTACAAAAAGCTCAAAAAATATTTTGAGCTTTTTTATTTTTTTTCAAAAATATTTTAAACCTTTTAAAAGATAAACCATCTAAACATCAAACTTAAATAAAAATAGTTATGAAAAAGAACCTCGCTATTGTATTACTTTTGTTAATGGCTTCTGTTACTTCTTTTGCTCAACGTGGTGGACGTGGAGGGAATGCTCAAAAGCCTAAAAACCCTGAAGAAAGGGCAGCAAGATATACACAACTGATGACCAAAAGATTAAAACTTAATGGAGAACAAAGTACACAAATAGGCTCTATCAATAAAGAAACAGCCCTTCAAATTGCAAGTATACGTCAAGAAGCTCAAGCTAAACGCAAGGCAGGTGAAGCTGTAGATATGAAAGCTTATAGAGAGAGAATCAAGGAAGCAAACCAAACAAGAGATACCAAAACAATTGCTTTGCTTAATAATAAACAAAAAACTGACTATGAAGCTCTCAAAGTTCAAATGAAACAAAAAGCTCAAGAACGTAGAAATAATAAAGGGAAAGGTGGAAAAGGTAAAAGGCTAAATGGCACAGAGAAAGGAGGATTAGATGAAATAGAAGAAGATGAGCTTGATACAGAAGAAGATGATTTATAATGGATAGTATATGTGTTGTTAAACACCATAAAACCTCTGTGAATATTTTACAGAGGTTTTTTATTTTTTATAGTTTTGTAAATAGTCTTGAATTTTTTATAGAGTTTTAGTTTGCTTCACCTCGTGTTACTCGTCTCGCAAAGACGAACAGCGTCATTACGAGCCACAAAGTGGCAAAGGAATCTTGAAGGGTTTGGTGTAGTCAACCTTAAAAATGTCACATAGCACTTTTTTACACTTCGAACATAATGAGGAGTCTAAAACTTTGAATGCTCACAAATCCAAAATAATAGCAATACTATTATTTTGGATAAAATATTAAAAAACACCTAAAATATTACACAATTTTTAGGTGTTTTTTGCTTGTAAAAAGCTTTTATTTTTTCACTAATCAACTTTTTTAAAACAATCTTTATCTTTTTCTTACACACCCCAAAAATCAGGGATTCCCTGATGCGTAGGAGTTTTTTATTGTTTAGATTGGAGAGGAAAAACTGCAAAAATCTATGTCTGAAATATTAAAAGAAATTATAGGTATACTTGATAAATTATCTACAGAAATAAGGGAAAAAGCTCCACATAATAATTTTATGAATAGTGATAATCATGATGGCTGGGAACATCCTCCTCTTGGTTATAATAATATTGTTGAGATAATAGATAATCTTGCTCTTAAATTTAAAAATATTGATTATGATTTAAATAACAAACAAGATCAAACCTTAATAGATATTAAGGTAAGACTTGATAGCTTTTACTCAGAAAATCTTGACACCCTATTAAATAGAAGTCATGTAACACAAGGATTATCAAGTTTTCTACCTTTAATTATTTGGATAGAAAGTATGCTCGTATCTTTATTTGATAGTCCAGATATTAATATGAATAGGCTTATTCAGAGAAAACAAAAACTAGAAAAAGACATAGAAGATATTGAGAAACTTGTTTCTTCAGATTACTTAGAATCTCTCAATAATATATTTGAAAAAATACGATATGAATCAGAAGCATTAATACAATATAAAGATTCTATCGAAAACCTGAAAAAAGATATAGATTATATAAAAACCAAAAAAAATGAAACTGATAAATTCCTTGAAGATTTGCCTGAAGTAACGAAAGAAATCACTGATGCTTATCAATCATTCAAACTTATTTATACACGCTTTGAAGACAAGAATAAAGAATTAGATAGTCTTATACATAAAAGCCATGAAGCTTACAAAATTGCTACCACTACTGGTTTGGCTGGAGCTTTTCATCGACGAGCAAATAAGCTAAGTTACTCTATGTGGGGATGGGTTAGTATATTAATAGTAGGATTGATTGTAGGTGGAGTACTTGGCTATATTCGATTTAATGACCTCAATAGTGCCATCAAAGACAGCAAGGATATTGGATATATTTGGCTACAAGTTTTCTTATCTGTTTTAAGTTTTGGTGCTCCTATTTGGATTGCTTGGGTAGCAACTAAACAAATCAATCAGACTTTTAAGTTGTCAGAAGATTATGCATTCAAAGCGTCTGTTGCAAAAGCATATGAAGGGTATAAAAAAGAAGCTGAAAATATTGATTATAGAAGAATTGATTCGGAATTAGCAGACCAACTTTTTGCTTCCACTCTGAAAAGATTTGATGAATCTCCTCTCAGGTTCACTGAATCACAATCTCATAATAGCCCTTTACATGAATTTCTGGACTCCAAAGAATTTAAAAACTTTTTAAAAGAAGCTCCTGATTATATTATTGACCTTATCAGTAAGATTAAAGGGATTTCTATTACTAAGAAACCTTCTATTTCAAAAGAGGATAAAACAGATAAGAAAGAAGATAAGGAATAAAACAAATATTGTCTCACCCTATAAACTGTATTATTTATGAAAAATTTGATTTTAATTATTTTAGTATTATTAATAACACCCATGGTCAGCCTTGCACAGAAAAAAAGTGTGAGTGTAAAAGGTTATTATAGAAAGAATGGTACTTATGTGAGACCACACACAAGATCTTATTCTGGCTCAAGTTCCAGTTCCTCTACTTCAAAAAGCCATAGTAGTAAAAGTTATAGTACAGGCAGCTCTTATTCTAATCAGAAAGCTACAGATGAGAAGCCTGAAAAAACAGATTCAACATACACACCTACCAATACAACTAAAAGCAGTGGGATAGCAATAGATAAGCCTCAAACTACAACTAAATTAGATACAAAGCCTGCTGAAAAAAAGAATATCACTCCAGCTATTGTTCATAGAATCGATGCTAAATCAAATGTAAATGTCTCATTAAATAAGAAAAGCATTATTATTGAGATTGTTTTTGATGGGGATAAAAAGTGTGTACAGAAGAATCAGAAATTCAAAATATGGTTAGAGCAGGGCGGTAATTTTACAGTTTCAAATACAGCAGAAACCAACTGTAATGGAAAATTATCTTGTACTATAGAAGATAAAACACTTTTAGAAAAAATGGCTTCTTACAAAATACAAACTATACAGACTGGCACAGACAAAGGCTTTATTAATGTTGGTATAAACAATGTAGATGAAGTACAAATCAAAATTTCAAACCTTTATCAACAAATAAAATGAAGCTGTTATCACTAATGATAACTATTGCTATTGCTGTTTTTTAGTGTAGTAATCAGTAGTTTTTTTACTGTTCCAAAATTGCCACACAAAACAAAAAACGGCTTTGTAGATAACTACAAAGCCGTTTGTGCGAAAGGGGGGACTCGAACCCCCACGAGTTGCCTCATACGCCCCTCAAACGTACGTGTATACCAATTCCACCACTTCCGCAGGTATTTGGGAGTGCAAATGTAGCTATTTTTATATTTTTGTCAAAAAAATATGCGAAAATATTTCTACTACTTCAAATTTTGGTATCTTTGCCCGCAAGAAATCAAAAGTCAATCAACATGAAAAAAATTACTATTCTTTTTAGTTTTCTAAGTTTAAGTTTGTTAGTAGCTTGTAATTCAGACAAATCAAAAGATAACAAAACTACCAAAACGGAAACCACTAAACCCAGCGATAATATTGATAAAAGTGTTGTCTATGTAAACACTGATACACTTATTTCGGGCTATGAGTTATACAAAAAAGCAAGCAAGGATATACAAGTGAAAGGCAACGATTTTAGTAGTGATATTGAAAGACAAAAAACAGCTTTTCGTGATAAGGTATTGAAAGCAGAACAAAATGCTCGTGCTATGACTATGGGCGAAATTGAAGCCATGAAAAAAAGCCTTGCTGAAGAAGAACAAAGAATTATGCAGTACGAAAGCTCTTTGAGCCAAAACTTAGGCAATATGCAAAAAGAATCTATTGATAAAATCAACAAAAATATTGATGATTTTATTAAACGCTATGCTGAAAAGAATGGCTACAAAATGGTTTTAAGCTACAAACAAGGTGTAACAGCATGGTATGCTGATAACCGTTTGGATGTAACAACAGAAGTTTTGAAAGGTTTGAACGAAGAATACAATGCTCAAGGTAAAGAAACCAAAACAACTACTGATTCTACAAAAAAATAAGTATTTTCAAAGCATATTTGAAGCCCTTATTAAATTATAAGGGCTTTTTTTATGAATAAACACTTGTTATAATTCAAAAAATCTATAATTTTGATATTTCAGAGTTGTCATCAGCAGTATATGAAAATAATTTTGACTTTTCTTTTGAGCATAAGCATTTGGAGTGTTTCGTATGCTCAGTTACCTAAAAAGAAGTGGTTTCCTCAACGTTCTTATCAGGCATCAAGACCTTATGTTGCTGTGCAGCCCTCTGTAGGTATCAAGAAGCTTTCCATGACTCCTACTAACTTTGTTTTAGATTACAATCACCCCTTTACTGACAGCCTATTTCCCAGTCAAGCCAATATTAAAGTTAGCAAAACAGCTGGTGGACAAAGGACTGCATTCAATGCAACCATAGCTGTTGAAATAGGTTTTTCTAAAGGTCCTTTTATAGAATCCCGAACAGATTTTATTTTTACAAACCCTCTTTTAAGAGGCATTGAAGTTGGTGCAGGTTGGAATTTTGAGCTTACTTACTACGAAAATGAAAGACTACTCACCATACGTCCTGTTGTAGATTTTGTGTGGCTTGTCAATCATATAAAAATAGGTTCTTATACATTTCCTGAAGATGAACCCAGTGTAGCCATGGTAGATGCCATTTTTGAACGCAGAGCAGACTTAAATTTCAGGTTAACCAATAAAGCAACAGGGATTAAGCCTCGTTTAAGTATTTCTACGCCCATTAATGAAAAATGGATGCTTCGAGGAGATATTGGCTACTTATTTATTTTATACAAAAGAAGCACTTTTAGAATTAGCCAAGAAAATGTTAATCAGACACCTTACTATCCTGAAGTAAACGACCCAAGACTCAATTTCACAATGAATAGAGTTTTAACGAGCAAAGATTTATTTGTTTATAGTGGTTTATTTACACAATTAGGTGTTGCTCGTAAATTTTGGGATAACAGAGATAATGGTAGAAGGTACAAAAATCAGCGTTGGAGGTAGATTTATATCATAAACCTATACCAAAAATAAACAGTAAGCAGGGAAATCGGAATACCCACAGTCACCAAAAAATTGGTCAGTTGGGGATTTAAGCCATGTTCTGAAGCCATGAGTGATGAGGTAATCATGGGAGCCATAGCAGCCTCCAACACCACTACTTTATCCTGTAAAACCATTGTTTTTTGAAGTATTATATAAAAAAAGAAAGGAGCTATAAATAATTTATACCCCAAACCCACAATCCAGTATTTCCAAGGAATCCTCTCCCCTTTCCAGCTAATCTGCCAGCCCACCGAAAACAGAGCTAGAGGTGTAAGTGTATCTGCAAATCTTTTAAAAACTGTTTGAAAACTTTCTGGAAAATAAATATCTAATGTTGCCATTAAAATTCCTATCAGAAAAGCCCCAAAAGAAGGAAAATACAAGAGTTTTTTAAACATATAACTTGTATTTACTTTCTTATCAGAAAAATAAACTGCTAAAAACACTCCTAATGTAGAAAGCACAAGAAATGTACCTTGGTCTATCAAAACAGCCGTTTCTATACCTTTTTTACCATAAAAAGCTTCAATTAACGGATATCCCATAAAAGAAACATTTCCAAATCCACAACTCAGCACCAATGCTCCCAAAGTGTTTCTGTTATATCCTATAATATTTTGTAATGCGTAAAAAAATAGAACAGATAGTCCTAATATCAAAATACCCACTGCAAAAGGAAGTGCCATTTCCCAAGAAAAATGAATTTTGGGTACATAATAAAGTGCCATTGCAGGTAGTGATACATATAATACAAACCCATTGATACTCTGATGTGTATGAATAGGTAATTTTAGTTGTTGATGGTACTTTTTTAGAAAAACACCCATCCCCAAACTAATGATTATCAGGATAAAATTACTCAAACTATTTTATTTTAGAATCTGGCAAATATAGCTTATAAATTAAATATAGCCATATTCTCTTTTCTCAAATCTTTTTTTCTATTTTTGGAAAACTTAACATCAATATACTTTATGAATATAAGAAATTATGCCTATGGCTGTTTGCTAGTGGCTCTTACAGCCTGTGAATCTTCCAAGCCTATAGCCAACAATCCAGCTCAAGATAAATTAAACTTTTTTAAGCAAGCCAATATTTTCTTTGATGATGGGAAGCTTCATAATGAATTAGAGAAATTAAAAGTTTCTGAAAATGAAGTAGTTGAATTTTGCAGAAAAATTGAAGATGCTTCTCTGAAAACAAAATTTGCTGCTGCTGTATATTCCAACAAAAATTATAATAAAACTCCTGCCAAAAAAGAGTTTTGGGCTGCGATTAGATATAACTTAGGACGTTTCGTAGAAACTGTGATGCTCATCAGGGAGCCTAACCAGAAAGTATTTATGGATATAGGTTCTGGAAATGGCGAAAAACTATTTACTTCGTTGTGTATTGGCTTTGATAAAGCATATGGGCTTGAGTACAGCCAAGAATCTTTTGACGAAAGCAAAGAAAATCTAAAAAACTTCAGCAAAGAAATTGAAATCACCAAAGGCGATGCCTTGGAAATAGATGGTAGTTTTTTCCAAAAAGCAGATTTTTTGTATATGTACTCTCCTATCAAGGATGATGAGCTGGCAGCCAAGCTTTTCAAAAGAGTCATTGACAATATGAAAGACGGTGCTATTCTTTTGGAAGTAAGATGTGTGTATATCAGCGAATTAAGAAAACTAACCAAACTCAATTTTCCAAATCTAAGAAGCTGGATAGCTATAAAAAAGCAAGATGGAAAGTTCTTTTATAAAAATGTAATTGATAACTCCTATAATTACAATAATACAGATACAAAAAAATGGATTGAGGTAGAACCTCTATAAAAAAAGCCCTCTTAAGAGGGCTTTTTTTATTTCATAGAAACTGCTTTTTCTGTATTTGCTGGGGTACTTTCTCCAGAGTCTTTTTTGCCTTGAGGCTCTTTAGCATTTGGAGGGTTTGTACCTTTCATGGTATGAATAAAACTCACCACTTGTTGTATTTGTAAAGGATTTAATTGCTTTTGCCAAGGTTGCATTCCTTTATTTGTACCATATTTAATGGTCTTAAATACCTCGTTTGCCGAACCACCATACAACCAATATTCATCTGTAAGATTAGGACCAATTTTTCCTTCTCCTTTTTCTCCATGACAAACAGCACAGTTTGCTTTATACAATTCCTGTCCTTTTTGGAGTTGTTTAGCATCTTTGATCAGTTTTACATTTTTTTCATCAATGCTATTCGCTATTTTTTTCAGATACTCTTCTTTCTTGATTTCAGCAACTTTTACTTCTTTATCATATTCAGTTTCCTGTAAATCAGCGATATTCCAGATATGATAAGCAGGAAAATATAAAAGAGCAAAAGCCACTGTAAGTCCAAAAAACCAGTTAAACCAAGCAGGGATTGCGTTATCTAGTTCCTTGATTCCATCAAAATCTTCGTCTAATAATAGTTTTTGCTCATGCGATTTAGGCTGAAACCCAACCAATCTCTCCCAGATTGTGTATTTTTCGCCAAGAGCTTTATTGGTTTCTCTCTGCAATACTCCAATCAGTTGTACTGCCACAATAATTAATAATATTACGATAGCTGCCGATAAACCTACTAAACCCAATAATATCCAATATACCATTTCTTCTTCTCCTGTTTTGGGCGTAACATTCTGAGCAGATATAGATGTACTCACCCCTATGAGTAGCATCAGGCTTGCTAGTTTCTTTTTCATAAATTTTGTTTATTTTGAGGTTCGTCGTTAAAAGGTATATTTTTTGCCTCCTGAATATAGGTTTTATTAGCTCTCACCAGCCATATCAGCATCCCAACGAAGAAAGTAAAAAATATCAATAAAGAGATAATCAGGTAGGTATCTACTCCTTGTACTCCATTTAGAAATTGTCTCATAATTGTAATTTTTTGAATGTGAATATTTCAGGATAATCAGACACAAGACCAAACGCTATTTTTATCTGATGTCTCATGTCTGTTATCTCATCTTTAAATACCTATTTTTGTGCTGTTTGAGGTTTTTCTGCTTTAATATCAGTACCCATTCTTTGTAAGTATGCGATTAAGGCTACAATCTCTTTATCTTTACCTGTTTTTACTTTATCTTTTTTCAAAGACTCAACAATAACAGCAGCTTGTTCATCCATATTTTTCTTAGCATTTTTAATATCCTCATCAGAATATGGAACACCTAATATTTTCATCACTTTTAGTTTGTCTTCGATATGAGAAGCGTCCAAATTATCTTTTGCTAACCAAGGATAAGGAGGCATGATAGACCCAGGTGAAATATCCTGAGGGCTTAACATGTGGTTGTAGTGCCAAGAATCAGGGTATTTTTGACCAATTCTCATCAAATCTGGTCCTGTACGTTTAGAACCCCATAAGAACGGGAAGTCATAAACATACTCACCAGATTTAGAATATTGTCCACCATTAGGATCATATCTTTCCACTTCCGAACGGAACGGACGTACCAACTGTGTATGGCAGGCATTACAGCCTTCTCTGATGTACAAATCTCTACCCTCCAATTCAAGAGGAGTATAGGGTTTCACACTGGCAATAGTTGGAATGTTCTCTTTTACCACAAAAGTAGGTATCATTTGTACCAATCCACCGATAGAAACCACAACCAAAGAGCCTACAAGCATTAACAAAGGTTTTGTTTCAAATACTTTATGCCAGCCATGTAACTCACCAATAGGTTGTGAACGGAATGAAACAGCTTCTGCATTTTCATTTGCCATAAATTTACCTTTCAATGCAGTTTTCCAAAGATTATATACCAACACAATTACACCAGCATAGTATAAAAGTCCTCCTATTCCACGCATTGCATACATTGGGATAATTTTAGTCACAGTATCCAAAAAGTTACCATAACGTAAAATACCTTCTTCTGTAAACTCTTTCCACATTAAACCTTGTACAAAACCTGATACATACATAGGAACAGCATAGAATACAATACCCAGTGTACCTAACCAGAAGTGTGTATTCACCAATTTTTTAGAGTATAATTCTGTATTCCAGATTTTTGGGAACAAATAATATAAAATTGCAAAAGTCATCATACCATTCCAGCCTAAAGCTCCTACGTGTACGTGAGCTACAATCCAGTCGGTAAAGTGTGCTATTGCATTTACGTTTTTAAGAGAAAGCATGGGACCTTCAAAAGTTGCCATCATATAAGCTGTGATAGCAACAATCATCATTTTCAAAATTCCATCATCTCTTACTTTATCCCATGCTCCACGAAGTGTAAGCAAAGCATTGATACCACCACCCCATGAAGGAGCTATGAGCATTACAGAGAATACAACTCCTAGAGATTGCACCCAGTTAGGTGTGGAAGAATACAATAAATGGTGAGGACCAGCCCAGATATAAATGAATATCAATGTCCAAAAGTGTAGAATAGAAAGTTTATAAGAATAAACGGGTCTGTTTGCCATTTTAGGCAGATAATAGTACATCATTCCTAAGAAAGGCGTTGTTAAGAAGAATGCCACAGCATTGTGTCCGTACCACCATTGTACCAAAGCATCTTGTACACCTGCATACACAGAATAACTCTTTGTAAGTGTTACAGGTATTTCAAAAGAGTTTACAATGTGTAAAATAGCAATCGTTACCCAAGAAGCTATGTAAAACCAAATAGCTGCATAAACGTGTTTTTCTCTACGTTTTATAAGCGTTCCAAACATATTGATACCAAAAACCACCCAAATCAGTGTAATAGCTATATCAATAGGCCATTCTAATTCTGCATATTCTTTAGAACTTGTTATACCTAAAGGCAAGGTAACAGCAGCCAAAACAATAATCGATTGCCATCCCCAGAAGTGAATATTACTTAAAACATCACTAAACATTCTTGTTTTAAGCAAACGTTGCATAGAGTGATAAATACCCATAAAAATGGCATTGCCTACAAATGCAAAAATAACTGCATTGGTGTGTAAAGGACGGATACGTCCGAAGGTAGTATAAGGTAGTCCAAGATTTAACTCTGGGAAAACCAGTTGGAAAGCAATTAAAAGCCCTACCAACATACCAACCAAACCAAAGACAATAGCAGCAATACCAAAATTCCTTACGATTGTATTATCATAACTGAATTTCTCGACTACGCCACTAGATGCTTGGTGTAAGTTTTGACTAGTTTGAATAGACATAGGTTATACAATTAAAATTATTGATTAGTTTGATTATTTTTTTGAGGATTTTTGACGTTTTGTGCTGGCACTGTATCGTCAAATAACATTCTGATAGCTGGCGTATAATCATCTTCGTACTGCCCGCTCCGTAGATTCCATAAGAATACCAGCAAGAAAATACTTGCCATTAGTACGCTTATTCCGAGTAAAACATAAATCACAACCATATTTTTTTATTTTTAGGTGGATATAAAAAATCATTTCTTGTTAAAAGCATTTTTAATAACCTTCTCATAATTGCTTACAGAAAGGGTTGTAAATGCTACGACTGTAATCGAGCTAATAGGCATCAGAATAGCTGCTATCAGAGGCGAAAGTGTACCCTGAACAGCAAAAAACAAACCTATAAGGTTATAAATCAGAGAGATTACAAAACTCCATTTAATTACCTGAATACTTTTTTTAGCAAATGCCATAAAACCACCCAAGTACGATATACTTTTAGCATCTAAAATAGCATCCGAGGCTGGCGTGAAATAGGCTATATTATCTGTTACGGCTATTCCTACATCTGCCTTTTGTAAAGCTCCAGCATCATTCAAACCATCTCCCAACATCAAGGCACTCTGATTATTTTGCTGTAAAGTGTTTACAAAAGACCATTTATCTTGTGGTGATTGATTAAAATGTAGTTTTTCGGGACGTAAAAAATAACGTTCCAAATAAGCAGCTTCACCTTTATTATCACCAGAAAGTAAGTGCAAATCATAACCCTGATTAATTAGGCTGCTTGTCAGGTTTTCTAAACCCTCTCTGTATGTATTATGAAATAAGAAATATCCTTTAGCCGTATTTTCTATCTGAACAAAGACTTTGGTTGTATAATCATTGTTATTTTTAGGAATACCCACATATTGTGAAGAACCTATTTTGATGATTTTATTGAAAATTTTTGCTTCCAAGCCTTTTCCAGAGATTTCTTTGAAACTTTCTAAGGGAATCTCCTGAATTTTTGCTTGTTGGCTTAAAAAATGATAGATATGTTGAGATAAAGGGTGTGTTGAGTTGCGTACGAGATTAGCTATCATCTGTACTTCTTCGGAATTCAGTCTTTCGTTTTGGGCTACAAATTCTACTTGTGAGCTTTCTCTTTCAGTGATTGTTCCTGTTTTATCAAAAATGATGGTTTGTACTTTTGCCAAATTCTCAATTACAGATACATTTTTGAGGTATAATTTCCATTTGCCTAATATTCTCATAGCTGTTCCTAAAGCAAACGGGCTTGAAAGAGCCAAAGCACAAGGACAGGCAATAATCAGAACTGCTGTAAATGCATTGATAGCTCTTGGCAAATCATTTTGAATAAACCAAAATCCTAATGCTGAAAACGCTACTATCAGTAATCCGTATGTAAAATATTTGCTTAGAAAAGACTGTAATTGTAGTGTTGTTTCTTGTGTATAGTGTTTTTTCTGAAAATCATCTTTGTTCCAAAGTTCTGTCAGATAGCTTTGAGAAACAGGTTTCATCACTTCTAATTCTAAGGTTGCTCCCATTTGTCTTCCTCCAGCATAAATCATTTCTCCCAATACTTTCTCTGTAGGCATGGCTTCACCTGTTACAAAACTGTAATCAATATTGGCTTCACCTTTAAGCAAAATTGCATCAGCAGGAATAAGTTCTTGGTTACGAATTATGATACGGTCACCAACTTTCAGCTCATTAACAGGCTTTTGTGCTTCCTGATTTTCTGTGTTTTTTACGGCTACTGCCACAGGAAAATACGATTTAAAATCTCGGTTGTAGCGAAGTACATCATAGGTTTTCTGTTGAAACCATTTGCCTAAAAGCAAGAAAAATATGAGACCTGCCAGTGTATCTGTATAACCTGCTCCTACTCCTGTTATAATTTCAAATAAACTTCTGATAAACAATACAATCAGCCCTAAAGCCAAAGGGAAATCTATATTTAAAACACCCTTTTTGAGATTTCTGTACGCTGATGTGAGGTAATCCCAACCTCCAAAAAAGAATGAAGGTAATACTAATGCAAAGTTTACATACTGAAAAAAATGTTTGAATGAACCTTCTGAGTGGCTATCAAATCCAAAATACTCAGGAAAGCTAATCAGCATGATATTTCCAAAAGAAAAGCCCGCAACAGCTATTTTAGCAATCACTTTGCGTTGAGCCTTACTTAAATGTTTATACTCTTGGTCTTTTTCCTCTGTATCATTAAGAGTAATATGAGGCTCATAACCAATTTGAGAAAGCAAAGCAGCCAGTGTTTGCAGGTCTGTTTGCTCCTCTGAATAGGTAATAGCAACTTTTTTCTTCAAAAAATCTACTCTCGATTGTCTTACACCTGCATTAATTTTATGCAAATTCTCTAAAAGCCAGATACAAGAACTACAGTGAATCTGAGGTAGATAGAAGGTTACTTTACCTATCTTACCATCAGAAAAATCAATAATCTTACTTTTTATTTCAGGTAGATTGAGATAAGCAAATTTTTCAGCTTGTATTGTGTTTTTTACAGTATTGCCTGCCAAATCATTCAGATTATAATACTCACAGAGATTGTTTTCCTGAAGAATGGCATACACATTTTGGCATCCATTACAACAAAATCGTTTCTCGTCATACGAAATTACCTCTTTGCAAGTATCCCCACAATGATAACAAGTCGTTTTTTCTTCAATATGTGTATGATTGCTTGCCATGACTTATTTATCTAAAAGGTGATGTTCTTTAATTTCCAAAAATATTCTTTGAAGGGCTTCTTCTGTAATATCTGTAGGTCTATAGCGAGCTACCTCTTTACCATTGCGTATGACAAGTAGCTTTGGAGTAAGCTGAACAGAAAAGCTTTTGGCTAATTCAGGGTGTAAATCTATATCCACAGAAAATAAATGCAGACTGTTCTCATTTCCAAAAATCTCTTCCATACGCCCCCATAAACCTTTATCTGTTTTCCCTTTATAGAAAAATAGCAATATGAGTTTATCTATTCCCTGTTCTTTTGTATAAAATAGTTCTTTGACTGTCATAATCGTAGTAATTCATGGTTTCAAAACTACATAGCTATCACTAACATTTGAATGAGTTTGGTAGGCAGAAAAAACTGATTTTACTCATAAAAATCAGAAACGAGGATAACAAAGCTATCCTCGTTTACCATTAGTTTTACACCTAAGTTTTGATTAGAAAAGTTTATTGTTATGAATGATTTTCACTTTACTATCTGACACAAATTTTCTAGAAAAAAAGAAGCCCTGCCATGATAAAAATCATAGAACAAACTGATTTTGCTACAAAAAAAGCCCTTAACAAATGCTAAGGGCTTTATATATTCCATATTTATTATATTTTTACTTCGATTTTTCCTGCATTCCTCTCACGATGCTACGCACCAAGGCACGAGGCGTAAAACGTACTGAATTTGCCAATAAGTAATTCATCATGCCATGAATTGCTACAATTGTACCTTTTTGCATTTCTTTATAGCCATACAACGCTACATCATAAGAAGTGGGTAGTTTTTTACCTTTCACAAGTTTAGACTCCTCCATAGCTGCTGCTGCTTGGAAACCCGATTCGGTGGCTCCAGGGCAAAGAGCTGTAACCGTTACGCCTGTTCCTTGTAACTCATTAGCAATTCCTTCGGAAAAGTGTAAAACAAAAGATTTGGTTGCATAATACACAGCCATCAAAGGTCCGGGTTGGAAGGCAGCCGTAGAAGCAACATTTAAAATTCTACCATATTTTTTAGCCACCATATTAAGCAAATACAGATGTGTAAGTTCTACAAGAGCATGAATGTTAAGTTGAAGCATTTCTTGTTGTTTCTGCCATTTTGCTTCATGGAATTTACCAAAATCACCAAAACCTGCATTGTTTACAAGCTCATGAATCTCAATATTTTGGCTTTGTGTCCAATTGTACACTTCTTGAGGTGCTTCTGGCTTGGATAAGTCTTTAGCCAAAATCCAAACTGTATTCTTGTATTTCTCTTCTAACTCTTTTTTAAGTTCATTGAGTTTGGTTTCATTACGAGCTACTAAAACCAAATTATACTGATTTTGTGCAAATATTTTGGCTAATTCATAACCGATTCCACTACTAGCTCCTGTGATTAAAACATTTTTTTGTGCCATGATTGCAAAATTTTATACTTTTTAATAATTTTTTATTGAAATTGAAGATTTTTTTCTAACTCCATGAGTTGTGCTGTATAGACATCGGCTCTTGTTTCTGCGAAAAAGTCTGCTACTAGCATAATACTACTCTGTAAAGCAAGTCCAATTCCTATTCCGAGCCAAAAGGGTTTATCTTGCATCCAGAACATCTCTATCATAATGAGAGCTAAACCTATTACGAGCAAGGCTATTTCCACATATTTGTAAATATCAAAATTCCGATTTACTATTTTCATTCTTGTAAGTTCCTCCTTCACATATTTTTGAGGTAAATCTTTGTACATATTGGTTAGTGTTTTCACTTGGCTATCTGTACGAAAATAGACAGTTGCTCCAACCGTTATCTGAATACAGGCAATTAATATTAAAGGGATTGCCATACCACTCCACATGGGTTTTTTGAGATAAAAAAGCCCTATCAAAGCTCCTATGATGGCTATGATGCCCACAAGCATAAAAATTACGGATTCAGCTTTTTCAGCTACAAAATAAGTTTGGATTTTCTGTTCCATATTGCATAGGTTTTAAGGGTACTTACAGATATTTTCTCTAAGCTAACTATTTAGACACAATAATACAACTCCTTAATTACCAAATTGTTGAAAGTGATGATTGCAGTGTATCATAATTAACTTCCCCCAATTTTTCCTAGTCATTTCACCAAAATAAGTATGTCTGCCCCAGTCATTATCCGACTTTGTATGATAGGCTTTTGCTAAAATTTCTTTTAATTTTTGCTTTTCTACCTCAAAATCAAACTGTTCTATCACCTTCAAAGGTTTGGCTGTTTTGGTATTGGTTGGAAATCTTTTTAAAATATTCAAAATCAAAAACTGATTAAAACCTCTGCTGATAAAATTGCTTTCATCAGACAATGTGTACTCTCCTAATCCGCTTCCAATAGCCAGATTTAAGTGATGAAGCATTTGAGATACAGTCATTTTGCCCCATTTTCTTTGTGATTCAGGAGTAATTTTATCTAATCTTTCTATTAGTTTCTGATAATCTGACTCCTTATAAAAATCTCCTTTTATTTTCTGATATTTCATATTTTGGGCATTCAGGGTGAATAAAGAACAGAAAAAGATAAGTATGAATGTGAGTGTTTTTGTAACCATTACAACATTACTTTAACTTGTACATTGAGGTTTTCTATAATTTTAGCTCCATAGACTTTTGCTGGTGTCTGAAAGCCTTTTTGAAAATCATTAGACAAAATATATTTGGTAATTTGAGTGACTGTTTGTGCTGTAAACATATAGGCTTCTGGTCCTTCTATGTTTACTATCACTTTTTTATTTTCTTGGTTTTTGGCTTCTGCATACACCCAAGTTTTTCCTCCATTCAACTCTTTTTCTGTAGGACCTTTTGGGGCTTTTGTTATCAGCGTTTGTAATAATTTGCTTTTCGTAAATTTTCCAAAAAGCCATTTGTTTCGCATCATCAATACCAATGGTGCTGGAAATGCCGAATAGGTTTTTATATTAGGTATTTGTGTGGTATAGTAAGCAGAAAATATATCTGCTCTCCAAGGATTGCTTACACATTTGTGTTTTTTACCTTTTAACGTAAAATCAAATATATTTTCTGCTGGTTTACAAGATATTAACTGACCTTCTACTCGTTTTACTCCTTCTTCATTCATATCTTTGAGTACGGTTTTCAGGGTACCCTGAGAAACTCCTCCTTGTGTAGCGAACGCAATGGTAAGTTCGTGGGCATCAGGCAGATTTTGTTTAGAAAGATAGGCTGCCACATCAGTAGGCACGACTCCAAATCCAGCTCCTGGCATCAGCATAATTTCTGATTCTTGAGCCTTTTTATCAAAAGCATACACTTTTTCAAAATCTTTTACTTCTCCTGCTATGTCAATGTAATGTGTTCTGGTGTAGAGACAAGCTTGAATCAGTTTTTCGGATGTGTACTGAAAAGGTCCTGCCAGATTTACCACCAGCATTGTATCTGCTATATACTTTTGAATGTTATTTGTGTCTTCTAAATCAAAAATACGTGTTTGAAGGCTATATTTTTGTCCAATACTTTCCACAGTTTTACTTCTCCCTGCTAATATAGGCTTGATTCCTTTTTTCAGCATTTCTTCAATCACTAGCTGGGCTGTATAACCTGTTGCTCCATATAGCAAAACCTTATTTTCCATTTTCTATGCGTTGTTTTAATATCTGATTATGTTTTTCAAAAGTTTTCTTCATCATGCTTGTAATAAATGGAGGTATCAGATAAGATAAAATCCCTTTAAATTCTTCTCCATGTAGCAAAAGTGTTTTATCGCCTTTAGCTTCTAATCTGTAATAATGTTCTCCACAAACTATCCATTTTGCTCCTACAGCTCCCAACCATGTCATTTCTTTTTGGGATTGAAAGACTGTTAGTTTTGCTTTAAAATTAGATTTGAGAGGTATGATATATATTTTTATTTCATTTCCTTGTTTCAAATCACCTTGAATTGTTTTTACCAAAGGATTCCAAGCAGGGTAACTCTCGATATTCATCAGTTCTGCCCAAACCTTCTCTACAGGAGCATTTATTTCGATAGATGTGTGATAACTTGCCATAACTTTATGCCATTAAGCCTTTCAAAATCAGTTTAGTAATCATTTCAATTTTACTTTCAGCCTCAGAATAATCGATAGATGCAATATCTAGTGTATTTGAACGAAATGTAGCTTCATGTTTTAAAGCATCAGCAATCGTAATAAGGACTTCTGCGATTTGTCTGGTATGATGGTTTTGAAAAACTTTTGCTTGTACCCCATCTTTTAAAATACTCTCCAAATAAGTAATTTCTTCATTTTTAACACTCTGATAGACTTCATCAAATTTTGGTTGTATTTCTTGCACTAGTATCACAGAAAGCTGGTGCAGATTGAGTACATCCCTGTAATATCTCATCCTGTCTATCAGGTATTTGGCAATTTTCTGTTCTATGTTTTCAGCTTCAAGGGCTGATTTCTGAAGCTTTTCGATACACTCTTTTGCCTCTGAAAGCACCACCTGAATAAAAATGTCTTCTTTATTTTTAAAGTAATAGTACAAGGAGGCTTTATTCAATCTGGCTATTTTTCCAATGTCATCCAATGTTGTTTTTTCATAACCATAACGGGCAAAACAGTCTTTGGCTGCTTTCAGAATAGTTTGTAATTTCTGTTGACTTTTAGATATTTTTTGCTCTTCCATTTGTCTCAATTTGATGTTACAAAGGTAAATTAAAATTTTCAAACAAAAAAACAAATTGTTTGAAAATTTTATCAAAAAAAAATAAAAATCCCCTTATCATAAGATTATAAAGGTTTTTTTTCGTATTTTCGTTAAAAAGACTTATCTGTGTTGGTTGCTGTACGTTTTTACATTTTTATTTATTTCTTTCTATGGAGTTTTTGGAGTATTGCTCAAGACTCAACACAATCTATTGTTGTTGGTAAAATCACTTTAGAAGGTAATAAAAGAACTCGTCCCAGTATCATTTTCAGAGAAATAGATATACAAGAAGGTGATACTATTTTTAAAAAAAACCAAAATAAGATTTTAGAAAATATCCAAAATCGTCTTTTCAACCTGAATCTTTTCATTGCTGTAGAACCCAAATGGATAAAAAAAGACTCTTTGGTTTCAGATTTACACATTTTATTCAAAGAACGGTTTTATTTTTTTGCTGCCCCTATTTTCGAACTTGCCGATAGAAATTTTAATGAGTGGTGGTACGATAGAAACAGAGACCTCACACGAACCAATTATGGGATGTTGCTTGTCTTAAAAAATGTACGTGGACGTAATGAGTCTTTAGAATTTAATGCACAAGGTGGTTTTATTGGCAGGTTCAAACTTTCTTATAAAATTCCTTATTTGGATAAAAAACAGCAATATGGGCTTACTTTGTATTTTTCCTACCATCAATACAAAAATTTAGCTTTTCAGACAGAAAATAATAAACTGATGTTTTTAAGGTCTGAAAATTTACTCAAAGAACGGTACAATGCTGAAATAAGATTTCGTAAACGAACAGGTTTCTATCATTTTCAACATTTGGATATTCGGTTTATGAAAAACCGAATTTATGACACTATCAGGGCATTAAACCCTAATTATCATCTACAAAACAACCCATTTCAGCAATTTTGGATGCTGGGTTATGAATATATTTATGATAACAGAGATTTTGCCAGTTACCCTCTTAAAGGTAAGCGAGTATTTACCCGATTCGAGAAACATGGAATTTTCAAGTCAGATGATTTAGATTTATGGATATTAAAAGCTGCTTATCAGTATCATAAGCCACTTTCTTCCAAATTTTACAGTAATTTTGCTTTAGGTGGCAGGCTTTTGTACCATCAGGGACAACCCTACTCCAATGCCTCAGCTATGGGGTATGGCAATGATTTGGTGAGAGGTTTTCAGTTGTATGTTGTAGACGGGCAGCATTATATTATGGCAAAGTCTACACTTAAATATCAACTGGTTAATATCATAAAAAATGTACGTTTTATACCTTTAAAACAATTTCGAACTGTTCCTTTGGCTATTTATCCAAAAATTTATGCAGATACAGGCTATGCTTCTGATTATGTTTTTGCTAAGGAAAGAAATCCCCTTGCTAACCAAATGCTTTGGGGAACAGGCATCGGTGTTGATTTTGTCAGTTATTATAATAGTGTTTTTCAAATAGATGTAACTTACAACAAACTCAATCAATTTGGGTTATTCTTTAATTTTGAAAGTAGTTTTTAAGAAAAAAAAGCCTATTTTCTTTGTGGTTTTAATAGTTTTCTCTTAAATAGCATTTAATTTTGCTAAAACATACATAACTAAATTATGAAGTGTACACTGATTTTGGATAAAAGTGGCTCAATGACAATTAGAGACCAAAAAAATGGACGTTCTCGTTGGGAAGCTTGTAAAGAAGCCATCACAGCTTTGGCTTACAAAGCTGAACAAAAAGATGCTGAAGGAATTACTTTATATATGTTTGCAGGTAGATTTAAACGTTACGAAAAAGTAACAGCTCCAAAAGTAACAGAAATTTATGAAGAAAATGAGCCTGGAGGAGGAACAGAATTAGGAGATGTACTTGAAGATGCATTCGAGTTTATTTCTAAAAGAAAAGCTAGTGGTACCAATGTACCTGAACTGGTATTGGTAGTTACAGATGGTGAACCTGATAACAGAGAAAGTGTATCTCAGTCTATTGCTAGAATGTCACATAAAATCAAAGACCGTTCAGAACTTGCTATTTCTTTTATACAGGTAGGTACAGACCCTGCCGCTTCAGAGTTTTTGAAAACGCTTGATGATGATTTAACCAAAGCTGGTGCTGCTCTTGATATTGTGGATACCATCACACTTGAAGAAATGGAAGATTATTCACTGACACAAGTTTTTGATAAAGCTTTTAAAGACTAAAACTATTAAATAAAAAGGCTAAACATTATGTTTAGCCTTTTTTATGAGCAATACTTTCAGGTTTATATTCAAAATCACCAAATATATGAATAAACATAGATTTAGAGTAACGCAAGTTTAAAGGTGAAAGAATTAATACCAAAGGTATAATAATTGCTGCATATACCCAAGGTTCAGGATCGTTGAATAAGTAAAAGGTTGTAAAACCTACCACAATAAATAAAGCAACTGAAAAGGCATATCCTACGTACATAGCCCCCTGAAAAAAATCAGGTTCTTTTTCGTATCTGATATTACAAACAGGACATTTTTCTTTGGCTTTGGGAAACCCAAACCCTTTTTCAAACAAATCTCCTTGTCTGCACTGTGGGCATTTACATGCTACGATGGCTTGCAGTTTTGTTCTTTTTTGCATCTTTGTTTTTCTTATAGTTTTTGTACCAAATATAGCCTAAAACAGAAAGTAACAAATAAGGAAAAAAAGCCATATATAAAATTGCACTATTGATTCCCCCACCCTGCCCAGAACTTTCTGATACAGACTTACACATTACACATTGAGCTTGTATAAAATTGGGTAAAACCATCAAAGCCAGAATAATCCATTTTTTCATAAAAATGCTTTTTATTATTTTATAGCATGGGTTTAAATTGCAGTTTCATACGTTGCCCTTTAAACTCATAGACTAGTATCATTTGTTCTTTTTCTATTTTTTCGATATTCAGGGGTAAATCTACATCTTTAATATTTAAAATCAACTGATTTTTATCACTATCATAACGCCATTTGGCAGCATCCATACTTTGCCCTGCTATCGAAAATTTAAGTGTTCCATCTTTTTGAAAATCAAAATTGGCTTTCAGAAGTTTATCCTGAGCTTCTTTCAGAACAAAACCTTTGGCTACATCAAAAGCACCTATTTTGTCTAATAGTGATGCTCCAGGTATTAATTCTTTTAAAAAACTTCCTGCAATTTCCCCACCTGGGATTTCAGCATTTTCTATTTGCCACTTCTTCTGAATTAACCCTTTTTTGCCTTGTAAAAGTTCACAAGAAGACACTAAAAATAAAAACAAAGCTAATACAATATACTTTTGCATAATTTTGAGATTAAGTGATTACAAATTTACTAAAACTTCGTTATCCTCCAACAAAAAAGATGTAAAGTCCTTTTTATAAAGTCTTTACATCTTTTTATCGTGTTTTATGTTTAAATTATATTCTCATCAACCAATTGTATTTATCTTCAATTTGTCCGTATTTGAGTTTGGTAAGTGTATCTAACACCTTATTGGCAAACTCTCTTTTTTCCAATGCAGGAAGCTGATACTCAGTATCATCGTGGTGAATTGTTTTTACGTGAGCCACTACTGCTGCTGTTCCTAGACCAAATACTTCGTCAACTGTATTATTTCTCAAACCTTCTACCAGTTCAGCTACTTTCACTTTACGTTCTTCTACATCGTAACCCCATTCTTTAGCAAGTGTCAGTACACTATCACGAGTTACACCTCTTAAAATGGTATCGCCGAGTGTAGGCGTGATAATTTTATTACCCATTCTAATCATGATGTTCATGGTACCTACTTCTTCGATGTATTCGTGGGTTTCACTGTTTGTCCAGAGTTGTTGGTGGTAGCCATTTTTCTGTCCTTGAACAGCAGGATACAACGATGCTGCATAGTTACCAGCTGTTTTAGCACAACCAATACCACCCTGAGCAACACGAGAGTAATGTGTCTGGATATTTAGTTTTACTGGCTCTGAATAATAATTACCCACAGGACCTGTAAAAATAATAAATTTATATTCCTGAGAAGGTCTTACACCCAAAAATGGTTCTGAGGCAAACATGAAAGGTCTGATGTACAAACTAGAACCTGCTTGTTTGGGTATCCAGTTTTTATCTAATTCAATGAGTTGCTTCATCCCTCCAATAAAAATTTCTTCGGGAATAGCAGGCATACACATTCTTTCAGCGGAGAATACCATTCTTTTGTGGTTTTCCCAAGGTCTGAAAATTGAGATATCACCATCTTCGGTGTATTGAGCCTTCAAACCCTCAAAGATGCTCTGTCCGTAATGCAATGCTGCCAAAGCAGGGCTCATTTGCAAATCGCCATAGGGCATAATCTTACAACTAACCCACTGTCCGTCTTTATAATCAGCAACCAGCATGTGGTCTGAAAAAATTCTACCAAAGCCCAAGTCGTTGAAATCAACTGTCTCTAAACGAGATTGTTTAGTTGTTTCGACTTCGATTAAGAAAGTATCAATCATCTTTGTGTATGGTTTAAAGAGTTATTAGATAAGGAGGTTTTGTTTAGGTGTGTTTGTTTATGTTGAACCTCCAGTTTAATTAAATTCTTGGTTTCCAAGGGATTTCATCAATATTAAGTTCTTGATGCATTTTTCTACACAACACGAACAAATAGTCTGAAAGCCTGTTGAGATAGCGTGCTATCAGCTCCCCTGCTACAATTTCTTCTTGCTGAGACAGCTTAAGTACAAGTCTTTCGGCTCTTCGGCAAACCGTACGAGCCACATGTCCAAAAGAAATAGCAGGATGCCCCCCAGGTAAAATAAAGAAACGCATGGCTGGCAATACTTCGTCCATTTTATCTATTTCTTTTTCCAAAAACTCTACATCTGTATCGAGCAAATCTGGAACTTTTTTCTTCTGATTGTCTGGTTCTGAGGCAAGTAATGAGCCTATCGTAAACAATCTGTCTTGTATTTCTTTGAGTGTATCTTTTCTTACTTCATTGACTTCTTGGTCTCTTAACAAACCCACATATGAGTTTAGTTCGTCCACAGTCCCATAACTTTCTATGCGTAGATGAAATTTATCTACACGCTTCCCACTTACAAGTGAAGTCTGACCTTTATCGCCTGTTTTTGTATAAATTTTCACAGATAAAGTTTTGTTTTTTGAAGTCGCAAGGTAGCTATTTTTCTCTAAATAAAAAAATGGTTTTGCAATCTTGACCCACAACGATTTTCGCTTTATTTCATTGTGCAAATCTGAAAATATTACTTGTTACAACATTTAGTTTTGTCGTTTTATAAAAAACAGCTCAAAATATTACACTTGTTTTCCAAACACCCAATTTTATAATATCCTTAGAATAAGAAAATTAATTCTTAAAAAAGTTAAAAAAAACTATTTTATTACACCAAAGCAAAATCAGGGATTCCCTGATGCGTGGGAGTTTTTTGTTTTGTAGATTGGGCAGGTAAAAGTTATTAATATTTTATGGCAGACTCTACCCAAAATAAATTAAACATATTTAAGGACAATATTAAAATGAAGTGGGAAGTTTTTTCCTTCAAATCTCTAATTACTAAGCTTTGGGATGATACAAAAAAAATAGCTTTTGACTTAAAATTTATATTTTTAATCTCTCTTATTATTTTACCATTCAAAGAGCCTCTTGAAGATTTATTAGAATTAATAATCACTCCTATTCTTAGTAAAATACAATCTGAGAAGTTTATTGATATTTGCATTTTTATTGGAATATTCCTCTATGGCATCTTTTCCCTTAAAAGACGTATTCGACTCTCTGATTTTATTACTTTCTTTTTAATTATAATTGTATATCTTTATTACAGATTTATAGAGAAACGTTGGTTATTTGTTGATTTTGAAGTATATCCACAGTTTAAATATTTAGATATTATCATTTTATTGCCTTTTCCATACATAATTTCTTATACAAGAAGAACGATTATTAAAACTTACTCATGTTTTATTGCTTTATTCAAAACTCAATTGACTCCTGATATATATTCTGGTTTTCACTTAGATAGATCCTTAGAAGAAACAGAGGATGACACATTAGGAAGAGAAAAATTTGCTGACGAAATAGCTAAAAAAATAAGTAACACACAATTATCAAAGTCATCTTTAGCAATAGGTATTTTGGGAGAATGGGGAAGTGGTAAAACATCTTTCTTAAATTTAATTGAACGCCACTTAGATAAGGAAAGCATTATTATCAAATTTAATCCTTGGATAAACCAAGATTCTAAAAGTATTATTAAAGACTTCTTTAATGCTTTAAGTGAAGAGCTTTCCAAATACCATTTTAATGTATCTTCTGCTCTTAAAGACTATTCAGATATTTTATCTGGAGTAGGTGATAACAATTTAAACAAAATTTTAAGCCCATTACTCAAATTTATTTCACAGAGAGAAAGTGTAGCCTCTGAATTCGAGAAAATCAACTTTATTATTAAAAATATAAATAAAAGAATTATTATTTTCATCGATGATGTGGACAGGCTTCATGAAGATGAGATTATTCAAGTGATGAAGCTTATTCGCAATAGTGCTAATTTTGCAAACACTACTTTTATTGTAGCATATGATAGAAATTATTTACTATCTGCTATTAAAAAAATTAATACTTATGCCTCTGAAAACTATTTAGAGAAAATTTTTCAATTTGAGATACCATTACCAAATTTTGAGAAAGAGCGTATTTTAGGTGAAGTTCATGAAGTGCTTAGTCCACATTTATTAGCAAATCATAAAAAGTTTATAGATCCTAAAAGTGATGAACATTTACATTCAGTATTTGAGTTAGATATTCTAAGCAATTTACGAGATGTCAAAAGATTTACTAATTCCTTTTTAATAATGTATCACTTACTCAAAGAAGAAACTATTTTCAAAGATTTATTCTATATTGAATTTTTAAAATGCAAGTATCCAGATATATACAAATTTTTATTTAAAAATAAAAGTAAATTTTTAAAAATAAACTTTAATGATGATTTAAACAGAAATTATTATGATTGGATTTATGAAGACAACAATCTTGATAAAGATTTAGAAATTAAGGTTTTTATAGAAAAAAATGTACCAATATTAAATATCAATACAAATGATATAGAAAAAATTATATCTTTATTATATTTAATTATTCCTGCATCAGATGGTTTTCATCATGAACCTGATTTATTATCTATAATCAATCCTTCCAGTTTTGAAAGATATTCTTTTTATAGATTGTTGGACTCTAATTTGTCAGAAGCAGAGTTTAGCAATGCTCGTCAAAAAGAAAATATAGATACTTTTTGTAAAAAAATTGATCAATGGCTAAAAAAAGTATCTTATCCAGAATTAAGTGAACGTTTTAGAATTATAGAAGATTTTGATAGTAAAGAAGATTTTGAAAAAATCATTTCTGGTATTTTTTATTTGGGCAGAAAAAGTGGCTATAGTATAGAAGATTTATATGAAAAGATAAGAAGATACCATAAGCATTTAAGCTATTTTACTAAGGATTCTTATAAGAATTTTATTTTAAATATATTAGAAAAAGCAGAACCTCCTTATACATTTGATATGGCATTAATTAATCATATGCTTCATAATTTTAGATTTGACAATATACCATTAGCTCATCAGAATGAATACTTATTTACAGAGGATGAATATCAGGATATAAGATATAACTATTTTAAAAAATATTTAGATAGTATAGATAGCTTTAAAGATAATCATATTTGGTCTTTATATAATTTAGGTGATGATATTTACAAAGTATATCAAAACCCAAGAACACAAGAAATTTCAACTCAAAACTTTAGAATAAGAAAGCTTTTATTAGATTTTATTGAAAAATTTCTAGACAAATTTTTAGCTTATATCATTATTAAAGGTGATGATCCACAAACATTTACAATAAAAAGGAGTTTTATAGAAACAAAAACATTTCCTGATTTCGCATACTTCAAAAAATACATTAATAATATTAATACCTCCAACTCAAAAAATATTAATCAATTCAAAAAGTTTTACACTAATTATGAGGCTAATGGATATAGAGAAACTCCTTTTACATTTTCAGCAAGTTTTTTCGAAGAAATGTAGTACATGAAGCCTCACACACAAATTCAATATTTTTTACGCCATGTCAGGTGTTATTCACCTGACATAAGTTTTAGATTCTCAATTAGTTTCAGGTAATAACACCTGAAACGGCAAAAAGATTACTTCGGCTCATTATATTCGCCATATTCGCCTCGCAAAGACGAATATGCTCCTTAAATGTCATTGCGAACACAGTGAAGCAATCTTAGAGAGTTTACTGTTTCTATTCGTGATTTGTAAGCCTGAAAGGCTCAGCGAAACTAATCACGAATCTTTATCATGTATAGTAGATTATTATTTTACTCAGGTATTAAGCATGTTTCTAAATACTCCTTAAAGGATTCAGGGATTTTATATAATTCACCATATCCATATTTTACCTGATATAAATTAAAATCATTGTTTTCTATACCAATCATCATTTGATTAAAGTCAGTAAAATAGTTAAAATAATACAAGTCAGGGCTTTCGTTATAATCATAAGGTCGATTTTTATCACTAAATAAATGCTCCATGCTTGGAATTAATACAATCCCTACTTCATTGCTTATACTATCAGGATAATAGTAAGTATCGCTAGGATTACTAATTCTTGGATAAGGTGTTTCCAAATCATAGAAATCGCTAATTTCCAAATCAGAGGCTATTTCATCGTGTAAATCAGGGTTATCAATCTTCTGAATTTCTTTTAAACTCATTGATAATAAATTTTTATTCTCATCCATCAAAACCTTTTTTACATAAGAATTACGCTCCAAAATATCCATAATTTCCTCCTGAGTTAAACAGCGAATCTCAAGCCCATCAAACATCTCATAAAAACTTAAAAGTTCGGAGGGGGCTTCAAAACCAAATTTATCGAAAAACAGTTTTTTTAGCTTCATTGCATTTTCATAAGAGCCTCGAGGTGCATAAAAATGCGTAATAACATTACTGGGATCACTAATAAAATTCTGGCACTTTTGAGCAAGAACTTGCCCAAAGTGTTGTAGTGAATCTGAAAAAGAAGAACTACGTAATTTCACATCTTTTAGAAGGTCTTGTATATTCATGTAATTAATAATTGATGGTTTTTAAAAGCAATAAAATTAAGCTTTTTAAATGATTACTAAAATAGTAAACACTAAATAGTTTTTTGTCCTTGTTGGTGAAGATAAACCATATCAATAAAACTTATGGGTATTGTAATCGTTGTAGTTTTGATAAGCTTGATGAAGAATATATCAATTGCCCAAAATGTGGAGCTTTAAATTTTAACTGGAAAATAGAGGAATGAAAAAGTTTTTCAGGATTGCTTTGGATCATTTTATTCATCTCGTAAAGACGAAAATACTCCCAAAACGTCATTAGTTAAATCACAGTGAGACAAAAACTATATTCTTTATAATTTAAAACTATTTTTTCAAAAAACAGTTTTTTTAATCATATTTGAAGTTTCATTAAAAGAATATTTATATGATTGAAGACTCAATAAGATTAGCACAATTAGTAAAAAGAAACAGTATCATTTTCGGCGTTGCCAGTGGTGTATTTAGCATTGCTATGTTTTTCTTTAATGTAACAGCTTTAGATACAATTTTTTGGATTGTTATGATTGCTGTTGCCATGATAGATTTGAAAAAACATAATCATGGTTTTATGGATATGACAACAGGATTTAAAATGGGTTTATATATCTCTATTATTTCCACATCTATTATCTTTCTTTATAGAGTTTTACATTATCGTATTATTGACCCTGAGGCTTGGCATATTCTGACTGAAGACCTCAAAAGACGCATGGATTATAATCAAAAGGTAATAGACAGATATTCATGGTTCTTTTTTCCAGAAATATTTTTTGTATTGGTTATTTTAGGCAGTATTGCGGGGATGGGATTTTCTGTTATTTTATCATTAATTTTTCAGAAAGACCCTGTTCCACAACCAGAACCAAAGCCTGAGGATGATTTATAATATGATAAGTAAGTAGCCATCATAAAAGTTTATGATGGCTCTAAACAAATTAAAACCTTTTTTCTTTACAAAAAGTTGTTTTTTATATTTAGCAATATAAAACAAAAAACCTTCCAGTATTACTACTGAAAGGCTTATTTTTAGAGAGTGGTGTGGGGCGGGATCGAACCGCCGACACAAGGATTTTCAGTCCTTTGCTCTACCAACTGAGCTACCGCACCATTTTTTCCGCTAAAAGTGATGCAAAATTAGAGAGGAATTTTATATTTGCAAATAAAAAGACACTTTTTTTATTAATTTTTTATTAAAAAACTTATAAACCATCTCATTATGAGCTACATCCTTCAATTTCTTTTTATAGCTTTAGCAGGAGCGGCAGCGTTTCTCATCTATAAAAGAGTCAGCATTATTCGTAAAACTATCTTACTTGGAAAAAGTGCAGGAAGAAAAGACAATCCCAGCGAAAGATTTAAAACCATGCTTTTGGTTGCCTTCGGACAAGGCAAAATGTTTCAACGCCCAATTGTTGGCTTGATGCATTTTATTATTTATGTAGGTTTTGTGATTGTCAATATCGAACTCCTTGAAATTGTCTTGGATGGTATTTTAGGAACACACCGTTTATTTGCTCCTATCTTGGGTGCAGGCTTTTACAGCTTCCTAATCAATGTATTTGAAGGGCTTGCTGTAGGGGTTATTGTAGTATGTGTGGCTTTCCTTGCTCGCAGAAATGTGCTTAAAATCAAGCGTTTCTGGCAAAAAGAAATGACCAAATGGCCTCGTACTGATGCCAACTTGATTCTTTTCTATGAAATTTTCCTGATGACTTTATTTTTAACCATGAATGCCACAGATTCGGTGCTTCAGGATAGAAATGTAGAGCATTACGAAAAAGTAGGCAGATTTGCATTCAGTCAGTACCTTATCCCAATATTTGAGGGTATGGACAGCAGCGTTCTTGTAGGTATCGAGAGAAGTGCTTGGTGGCTGCATATTATTGGCATCATGGGTTTTGCATTGTACGTTACCTACTCAAAGCATTTGCATATCATGTTGGCTTTCCCCAATACATATTTTTCCAATTTACGTCCCAAAGGCGAAATGGTCAATATGCCTACTGTTACCAACGAAGTAAAAATTGCTTTGGGCTTGATGAATGCCAATGATGTTCCTGCTACACCTATTGCTCGTTTTGGTGCAAAAGATGTAAACGATTTGACTTGGAAACAACTCATGGATGCATATTCGTGTACAGAATGTGGACGTTGTACTTCACAATGCCCTGCAAACCAAACTGGTAAAGAGCTTTCTCCTCGTAAAATCATGATGGATACTCGTGACAGATTAGAGGAAATCGGCAAACAAATTGCCAAAGGAAAAACCACTGAAGAAGCTCTGAATGATGGTAAATCTTTATTTGGAGATTATATTTCCAAAGAAGAAATCATGGCTTGTAACACTTGTAATGCATGTGTGGATGCCTGCCCTGTAAACATAGACCCTCTTTCAATAATCGTGGATATTCGTCGTTTCATTGCTATGGAACAAGCTGATACCCCTGCTTCTTGGAATGCAATGTTTGGTAATTTGGAAAACAATATGGCACCTTGGAAATTCTCTCCTTCTGATAGATTTAACTGGGTAAACAAGATAAATGCTTAAAAATAAAGTTTCTTTTAAAAAGCCTTTAAACAAGTTTGTTTATGGGCTTTTTTGGTTTCTCTTTTCTCATTTTTCCATTCTTTTCTTTTATTTCCTTTCTTGTGTCTTGATTGTCATAAGTAAGGAGAATAATTTAATTTATATTAAAACCTTATAGGTTTGTTTTTGTAAATATTTGTTAATCAATAAATAAAATTATTTTGAAAACCTATAAGGCTTCTGTTATTTAATTAGTTACAAATACTTATCTATAATTATTTGTTATAACACCTACTTCTAAAAAAACTACAAAAAAATCTTAAAAAATTATTATTTTGAGAAAAAAAAATTAGTTTTGTAGCAAATGGTCTTTCACAAATCTCTCTTTTAAGATTATGGATAAAAATGGAAAACGTGTAGCCCTTGTAACGGGTTCTACTGGTGGATTAGGTACAGCTATGTGCCAACGTCTTCAACAAGATGGTTATAGAGTAGTAGCTCACTATCGTAACCCTGATAAAGCCAAAGAATGGTCAGACAAAATGAAAGCTGAAGGCTTTTTATTTGATTTGTATGCTGCTGACATCAGCGATTATGTATCTTGTGGCGAAATGATAGCTAAAATTGAGGCAGAAATAGGTCCTATTGATATTTTGGTAAACAATGCAGGTATTACAAAAGACAAGCCTTTCCATAAAATGAGTTATGAAGATTGGGATGCAGTTTTGAAAACCAATTTGTACAGCGTTTTCAATTGTACTCGTCAGCTTATAGATGGTATGCGTGAAAGAGGTTTTGGTCGTATCATCAATATTTCATCTGTAAACGGACAAAGAGGTCAGTTTGGACAAGCCAATTATTCGGCTGCCAAAGCTGGTATGCATGGTTTTACCAAAACACTTGCTATGGAAGTAGCTTCTAAAGGTATTACGGTTAATACTATTTCACCTGGTTATATTGGTACAGATATGGTAATGGCTGTAAGAGAAGATGTTCGTAATCAGATTATTGCACAGATTCCGGTAGGTCGTCTAGGAGGAACAGATGAAATCGCTTATCTGGTCTCTTTCTTGGCATCAGATAAAGCAAGTTTTATTACTGGAGCCAACTACTCTATCAATGGTGGTCAGCATGTATATTAACATACTTTTTTTATTGATTTCAAAAAGCAGGTACATACTACCTGCTTTTTTGTATTTTTGTAGCATTAAGCCAAAGCATTATGTCCTACGAGATTATTACATCCCTACAAAACCCAAAAATAAAAAATATTTTGCGTTTAGAGGAAAAAGCCTCTGAACGCAAATCGCAGAATCTGATTGTTATTGAAGGCACCAAAGAGCTTGAACTGGCAATCAAGGGAAATGTAGATTTTCAAACGCTTTTTTTCTGTAAAGATTTAATTTCTGAAAGAGATTTTGAAAAGACCTTTCAAAAATATTTATCCAAAACACAAGTTTTTGAAGTCAGCAAACAGGTTTTTGAAAAAATAGCCTATCGGGAAAATATATTTGGAGTCGTAGCTCTTGCCAAACCTCGCTTTTTAACACTAGATAAACTCCAACTTTCTGCCTCCCCACTCATTCTGGTGCTTGAAAATGTAGAAAAACCTGGGAATTTAGGAGCTATTTTGCGTACTGCTGATGCTGCTAGTGTAGATGCTGTTTTAGTCTGTAACCCTCAAACAGATATTTTTAATCCAAATGCCATTCGTTCGGGTTTAGGTTGTGTTTTTACCAAACAGGTGGTTGCCTGCACAAATGAACAGGCTTTAGAGTTTCTGAAGAAAAACAATATTCAGATGCTTGCTACTGCCCTAACAGCTTCTAAACCCTATACACAGATAGATTATACAAAACCCACAGCCATTATTATGGGTACAGAAGCCACAGGGCTTACCGATTTTTGGATAAAAAATGCCTCTCAAAATATTATTATTCCTATGCGTGGAGAAATAGATTCCATGAATGTTTCTGTAACAACAGCTATTGTTACTTTTGAGGCTATCAGGCAACGAGATAGCCATGAATAAATTTGCTTTTTTTGAAAAAAAATTGTAGTATAGCACGTTAAAACAAAAATAATTATGGTTTCGCAGTATATTAAAGAATTGTTGCAAGAGTCTGATGAGGTAATTGTGCAAGATTTGGGTACATTCCAGACTTCTTATCATAGTGCAGAAATTCATCCTGCTACGCATGCATTTACGCCCCCAAGCAAAAACATAAATTTCAATACAAAGCTCAAAATGAGCAATTTTCTTTTAGAGAATTATATTGTTCAAAAAGAAAGTGTATCTCTTGATGTTGCTAAAGAAGAAGTTCAGAAGTTTGTAAGCAGTTTAAAAGTTAATTTAGGTATTGAAAAAAGGATTCCTTTTGATGCAATAGGCGAAATGGTTTTGCAAGTATCTGATGAGTTGGAGTTTAAACAAAATAAGCAGATAAATCTCCTTAATGATAGTTTTGGTTTGCCTGAAATTTATGCCAAACCTATTGAAAGAAGTAGCATTCCTCAAAAAAATAACATCTCCAATAATCAGAATAATACAAAGAAACCTATCAATACCAAAGCCCCCACAGAAGAGCCTAAAAGCACTTGGGGAACTATTGCAGCCATTGGTTCACTTGCCTTTGTTGTACTTGCTGTAATTTATGTAGTAGCTGTTGATAGCAGTCTGAATCCTTTTCACTCTTTGTTAGGTAAAAACAAAGAAAAAGACAATAAAGAGGATACTAAAAAATTAGAAGATAAAACAAATACTCCTCCAGAAGATAAAAAAAATGATGGAGAAACCAAACCAGAAGACAAAACGAATACGCCTCCAGAAGATAAAAAAAATGATGGAGAAACCAAACCAGAAGACAAAACAAATACACCTCCAGAAGATAAAAAAGTAGTTGAAGAGAAAAAACAAGTAGAAACACCCAAGGGTGATGACATCTTGGTTTCAGGAAAAGAAGGCAAATATTTTATTGTGATTGGAGGTTTTGCAAGTCAAGCCAATGCTTATAAAAAAGTCAATGAAGGCAAATCGAAGGGTGTAGAAAATATGAAAGTTGTACCTCCTTTTGACAATAAAAATCTCTACAGAGTAGCTGTGGGCGGTTTTAGTAGTAAAGAACAAGCTGATGCAAAATTAGAAGAAGTGAAAGGTACTTTTGGTGTAGATGCTTGGGTATTAAAATATTAATTCTTATACATGCGAACTATTATTCTGCTCGTACTATCCAATTTGTTTATGACTTTTGCATGGTACGGGCATCTTAAATTTAAGGGCGTTCCTATCTGGAAGGTAGTTCTTGTGAGCTGGGGTATTGCTTTCTTCGAATATTGCTTACAAGTTCCTGCAAACCGAATAGGGCATGAAACATTTTCAGCTTCACAGCTCAAAATTATGCAGGAAGTTATCACTTTGATTGTATTTGCAGGTTTTTCTATTCTGTATCTCAAAGAGCCTATTCGTTGGAATTATATTGTAGCTTTTTTCCTCATAGTTTTAGCCACATTTTTTATGTTTAAAAAGTGGTAATACAATCTCACTTTACTTTATGATTAAAGTCATAGTCATGAGGTATATTTTTAGGCATTTTTGCCCTCAAATACATCTCTACTGCCATGACTATCCCATCACTAAAACCTGTACAAAATTTCTTTGAACAAGTTTATCAGCCTGTTCTCATTGCCAATGAGCAGAATAAACTAATTTATGCAAATCCAGCCAGCTTACAACTGTTCAATTGTACCTCCAGCGATTTATTTCAAAAACCATTCAGTGAAGCTGTCAGCATTGCTTATGATGGTGATACAGAAAAAAGAGTGGTTATTCGTAAGCTAAACGGAGAAACTTCTATTGCCAATATGTTACTTACCAAAGTAAATTATGAAGGTATTCCTCACAGTCTGATTCTTTTAAGCCCCGTAGAGACCGTGGCTTTGAGTATAGAAGAAAAAATGAATATGCTTATCAAGACCATTCATAGAGATATTGCTCAAAGAGAATTAGAAATGGATAAACTATCTAATGAAATTGAAGCAAGAACCAAAGTTTTAAATGCTGCTGCTATTGTTTCAGAAACTGACCAATTTGGAACCATTACCTTTGTCAATGATAATTTTTGCCGAGTAGCCAAATATACCAAAGAAGAACTGATAGGAAAACCTCATAATATTGTCAGACACCCAGATATGCCTAAATCAGTATTCAAAGAAATGTGGGATACTATTAAAAGTGGCAAAATTTTTCAGGGGATTGTTAAAAACAAAGCCAAAGATGGTACTCCTTATTGGGTTATTGCAACTGTTGCACCAGTTATAGATACAAATGGAAAACCTTACAAATATATTGGTGTACGCATTGATATTACTGAACTCATCAAGAGAGGTGCGAAAATAGAAATGTAAAAGGTTGGGCTAGCCCAACCTTTTTGTCTTAACTTACTTTTTTCTTTTTCTTGGTAGTTGAGTCTTTTTTGCTATCTGTATTTTTTATTTTACTATCATTGATAGCCTTAAAAGCCATATCCATACGGCGTTCCATATCTACTAGTGCATTTTTAGCATTCTGAATTGTTTTATAAGCTTGAGAAGAAGATTTATCCCCTTTATTCAATGATTTTTTAATTTCAGAAAGCATATCTCTAGCGTCATCTCGTATTCTAATAATTTCTTTCTGGTCTGATTTACTCAAGTTTACATCTTTGGCTGTCATTCCATCTAATAAATCATTGCTTTTATTACTAATATTTTTCATTTTCATTTCTAAGTTATCCAAATCATACACAAAACCCTGATTAAAAGTATAATTGGCTTCACTCATCTTTTTTAGTTTTTCTTCCTCATTACTCAATTTAGAAGCCTCATCCCATTTGGCTTGAGCTTCTTTCATTTCATTATCCAAAACACTTGCAAATGCTGGATAATTGGCTTTCAGTTTACTAAGTTTGGTTTTATTAGCATTCCAAGCATTTGTTTCTCCTTCTACTGTTTTTTTACAAGAAAGTAGAGCAATACATAGAAACAATAATAGTGATATTTTTTTCATGTTTTTTATTTTTAAAATTTAGATATTGTTTAAAGTGTTTTTCAGATTAAGTAAGCTTGATGTAAAACAAGTATTTATTTTCCTTATATTTTTCCTCAATTCTATGTTTTTATAAGCATCATAATTTGTTAACTATTAAGTTATTTTATGTAAGCAATATAACAAAAGATTTTTCCTATATAACTGGTTCTTTTTATTAAACCCCACTTTTAATTGATGAATATATATTTATTTTTTAATAAAGTTTTTTTACGAAAATTTTGCTGAATAGAGTTAAAATAAGAAATTTGATAAAATTTTTGATGTATGAACCCTCCCAATGCAGATGCCGTAGGCTTATATTTTTACCTGTTAGATAAACTTTATCAAAGGCTCTTAAGCTATGACCTTGATTTTACAGGTTTGGAAAGGTATTTTATGGTTTTATGGGCTATTGATGAAAGTGAAAGTCTCACTCAACAAAATCTGGCAGATTTACTAAAAATAGACAAGGCTTCTGTTGTAAGAATTGCTGATGATTTGGAAAAAAAAGGATTTATTCAGAGGGTCATGAACCCTACAGATAAAAGGGCGTATTTCTTAGAGCTAAGTAAAAAAGGGAATAAGTATATCAAAGATATACACGAAGGGATTGATAATCTGAATGCAGAAATGTTTATGGGATTTACCCAAAAAGAAAAAGAAATTTTTGTAGAGCTTTTGAATAAAGCCTACCTCAATCTCTCTCAACAACCTGAAAGTGATTTTTTATTAAAATTTTTAGCAGAAAGACAAGGGTAAGAGTACTTACCCTTTTTATGTCTTAAGCAACTTTTTCGTTTTCGTCTTGTGCAGCAGCCAAACGGTCTTCGATGTAGTCAATCGCTGAACCAACCGTACGCATTTTTTCTGCATCTGTATCTGGAATACTTATATCGAAAGCTTGTTCAAAAGCCATGATTAGCTCTATATAGTCTAAAGAGTCCACGCCTAAGTCTTTGATAAAACTGGCTTCCATTGTCATTACCGACTCACTTAGTCCCAATCTTTCTTTTAAAATATCTATTACAGTTTGTTTAACATTTTTCATAGGCAGAAGACATATTAGGTTAAAGGTAAAACTTCTACAAAACTACGGAAACTTTTTAATTTTTTAAAGTTTCTTGATTTATTTTTTTCTTAATTTATCTTAAACAATTATTAAGCCTAAATCAAAAAAATGAAAATATTATTTTTTATTTATAAAAAACCATTTTTTTTGTTAAAATTGAAGTAAACTCTCAAACACAATTTTATGGCTGACAAAGTAGTACTCATAGCTGAAGACAGCTCCGTAATTCAGAATATGGCAAAAAAAGTTCTTGAATTTCAGAACTTCAAAATACTAGTTGCTAAAAATGGAGAAAAAGTTTTAGAAATGATGGGAGAACATGATGTAGATGTCATCCTTCTTGACCTCAATATGCCTGTTATGAACGGAATAGATTGTGCGAAAGCTATCAGAGCCTTCACAGATGAAACGAAAGCGAAGACCCCCATTATTGCCATTACAGGAAATGCCCCCAATTATACTTTAGAGCAGTTTAAAGAAATGGGCTTTGATGCTTACATTCCTAAACCCATTAACTTTGATTTACTCATAGATGTGGTCAAAAAAATGAGTAATGTCTGATTTCAGGCAAGACACATTTTTACCACTTTTCATCTTTTTTATGGAAAATAAAATTGTTTTGATTGCTGATGATTTTTCTATTATACGAAGAATTATTAGAGATAAGTTAGAGCCTCATGGGTTTACAACATTCAGTGCTGAAAATGCAGAACAGGTAGTAGATACCATTGAGAAAAATGATATTGATATCGTTTTATTGAATCCCAATATTCTTATGCCAAATGGCAAGAGTTGTGTGAAAGCAATCAGAAGTATGTCTCATGAGAAAAAAGCAAATATTCCTATTATTGCCATTACAGGCAACCCTTTCAAGCATTCTCTAAAACAGTTTCAGAAAATGGGTTTTAATGCATATTCAGAAAAACCCATTAATTTTGAACTATTGATTGAAATGATACAAGAAATATGTAAGTCGAATTAAATATGATTTACTCACTATAAAATACACGTTTTACTCTTTCACTTACATTAGTCAATATTTCATAAGGTATCGTATTTATTGAGTCTGCAAGTGTTTGAATAGAAAGGCGTTCATCAAATATAACAACCTCATCTCCTACCTGAGCATCAGGAATATCTGTAAGGTCTATCATGGTCATATCCATACAAACATTACCCACAATAGATACAATTTTGTCTCGTACTCGTACTTTACCAACTCCTTGGCTAAAAGCACGACTAAACCCATCGGCATAGCCAATGGCTATAATACCAATTACCATTGTCTTTTTTGCTACACCTTTTCGCCCATAGCCCACTGTTTCTCCATTTTTAACATGCTTAATTTGAGAAATAACAGTTTTTAGTCTGCTTATTGGTTGTAGCTGTTTTTGATACTTTCCTCCAGCTTCCACACCATATAATCCAATCCCCAAACGAACCATATCCATCTGGCTTTCAGGAAATCTGACAATCCCTGGCGAATTGAGAACATGTTTCAAGAATTTATATTGAAGCTGTTTTTCTAGGCTTTGCGTGATTTTTTCAAAGTTTTTAATTTGTTTCAATGAAAATTCATCATGTTGTGGCTCATCTGCTGCTGCCAAATGGCTTAACACAGAAGCCACTTTCAAAACAGAGCTGTATTTAAGAATTTCGACTAATGAGCCAATATGCTTTTCTTCGAATCCAAGTCTTCGCATACCCGTATCGAACTCAATATGTACTTTAAAACCTTGTAAATCTTCATTTTTACAAAAATCCGTAAGTTTTTGAAGCATTTCAAAACTATATACTTCTGGCTCTAAATTATATTCTGCAAGCAATGGAAATGCCTCCTCAGAAGGATTCATCACCATAATAGGCAGATGTATTCCGTTTTTACGAAGCTCTACCCCCTCATCAGCATACGCAACAGCCAAATAACTTACTCTATGGAATTGTAATAAATTGGCTATTTCAACACTTCCACTTCCATAGGCAAAAGCCTTTACCATTGCCATAATTTTGGTGGAAGGTTTGAGTTGATTGCGATAAAAATTCAAGTTATGAACCAATGCATCCAGATTAATCTCTAAAACTGTTCTATGAGCCTTGTATTCAAGCTTTTGTATAATTTTTTCAAACTGGAATTTCCTTGCTCCTTTTACCAAAACAACACAATTTTTGAGTTGCTCAAAAAAGCCTTTTTCCAAAAATTCTTCTGTGTTTTTATAGAAAGCTTTTAAAGGAATATTCTTAAAAACTTCTTTATGAGAAGATATTTTCTCTCCAATACCTATAAAAAAGCCAATATTTTTACCTAAAAGCAAATTGGCTACCTGAGTATAGAGCTTTTTACCACTCAGGTCACTCTCCAAAATATCTGAAAGAATGACCACTTTAGCTTGTTTTTGTTGCTGATTAGCAAGAAAATCGAGTGCTATTTGCAAGCCTGCCAAATCGTTGTTGTAAGAATCATCTATTAAATATGTCTGATGTAAACCTTGTTTTAACTCCAAACGCATTGAAATGGGCTTGAGTTGGGCTATTCGCTGCGTGATTTCAGATACAGAGATTTTGAATTGGTGTTGCAGAAGTGTACAACATACAGCAAGATTTTGCAAATAGGCTTCATCCTGAAATGTTAGTAAACTAGCGTTTAAACGTACTTCAATATGGTTTTCTTTTTTTAGAAAAGATACTGATTTCTTAGAATCCGAGATTTTATATCCCCATGTAATAATCTGTGTATGAGAATTTTTCTTTTGGAATCTTTCTATAATTTTAGGATAGTTTGTGGCTATACCTTCATAAAGATATAAAACAGGGCAATTTTTGAACATCAATAGTTTTTCTTCCAGTTTTTCTTCTCTGTTATCAAAACCCTCATCATGAGAAGTTCCCAGATTTATAAAAACTCCTACAGTTGGCTGGATAATTTCCTGTAAATTTTTCATTTCACCAGTCTGAGAGATACCCGCCTCAAAAATAGCCAGTTCATGCTCTTTACGCATTTGCCATACAGAAAGAGGCACACCAATCTGAGAATTATAACTTTTAGGGCTTTTAACAATACTCAAATCGTCTTGTAAAAGCTGAGAAAGCCATTCTTTTACAATTGTTTTACCATTACTGCCCGTAATGGCTATAACAGGTATATCAAATTGTGTTCGGTGATGTGTTGCTATTTTTTGAAGTGCCTTGGTAGCATTTTTAACCACTATATAATTAATTGCCTTCTGGAAGGGTTCCACAGATTTTTCATTTTCAATAATAAAGTTTCTGACTCCTTTTTCGTAGAGTTCTGAAATAAAGGCGTGTCCATCATGATTCTTTCCTTTGATGGCTATAAAAAGAGAAGTTTCTGGTAAAAAAAGCTTTCGACTATCAACAACAAGTTGCTCTATTTCATTTTGTGAAGCTGTTTGCCATGAGCTAGAAGATAAAATGGTTTGTAAATCTGAGAATAGCATGGAGAAGAATAATTTTGAAGTATAGCAAAATTAAGAAACAAGCTTAATGATACAATAAAAAAGTCCAAAACTTTGTGCTTTTTATACTATCTCTTTTCGTTATATTTGGGCTAAATGTTTTACCCATGAAACTCTTTCTTTATTTTAGTATATTATTGGGCTTATTTGCCTGTCAAGAACTTTCTAAACCCAAACAAAAAATGATAACAGAAAAAGATATTCATTCCTTTGCCAATCCAGAAAAAACGCTCATGAATCATCTTAATTTAGATTTAAAAGTTGATTTTGAGAAAAAAATCCTATCAGGTAAAGCCACCATTCATTTTGAACAACACCAAAATGCTAACGAATTGGTTTTGGATACAGATAAACTGGTTATCAAACAAATATGGTTAGACGGAAATGAAGAAACAACTTTTAAACTTGAAAAGCCTGTTGCTCATTTGGGACAGTCCTTACATATCAAAATAAAACCCACCACCAAAACCGTTGTAATAGAATATGAAACCTCTCCTGATTCTCCAGCCCTACAATGGTTAGACCCAGAACAGACAGCAGGTAAGAAATATCCATTTCTATTCAGTCAGTCACAATGTATTTTGGCTCGTAGCTGGATACCCTGCCAAGACAGCCCTGGTATCCGTTTTTCGTATAATGCCCGTATACAAGTACCCAATGACAGCCTGATGGCTCTCATGTCAGCAAAAAACCCTACCAAATTCTCATCAAACAACACTTATGAGTTTGAAATGAAGCAAAAAATACCCGCTTATTTGGTTGCTTTGGCTGTTGGTAATGTAGAGTTTTCTGAAATAGATGCAAGAACAGGTATTTATGCAGAACCTTCTATGCTGGAGAAGTCCAAAAAAGAATTTGAAGAGTTGGGTAAAATGGTAGATATAGCCGAAAAAATTTATGGAAAATACGAATGGGAACGCTATGATTTACTGGTTTTACCTCCTAGTTTCCCGTTTGGAGGAATGGAAAATCCGAGACTTACATTTGCAACACCTACCATTATCGCTGGTGATAAGTCGCTTACCAGCCTTGTAGCTCACGAACTGGCTCACTCTTGGTCTGGAAATCTAGTTACCAATGCTACATGGAACGATTTCTGGCTCAATGAAGGCTTTACTGTATATTTTGAACGCCGAATTATGGAAGAACTCTATGGCAGAGACTATGCTGAAATGCTAGCATTACTGGGTTATCAGGATTTATTGGCTGATGTAGAAGAAATTGGAGCAAATAGCAAAGATACCAAACTTCATTTAGATTTACGCCAACGAAATCCCGATGAAGGTGTTACTGAAATTGCTTATGAAAAAGGCTATTTCTTTTTAAGAAGAATTGAAGAAGTAATAGGTAGAGAAGCATTTGATAAGTTTGTGAAAAATTATTTCTCTACATTCTCTTTTCAATCAATGGATACAGACAATTTTGTTAAATATCTTGAAAAGGAAGTAATTAAAGGCAATGAAAATATTGCCAAGCAAATCAGGATGCAAGACTGGATTTTTGGAGTAGGTATTCCTGATAATTGCCCTAAGGTTCGTTCTGTACTATTTGAAAAAGTAGATTCAGCTATTGTAGATTGGAAGAAAAATAAAAAAGCTGATTCTTTAGAGACTAAAAGCTGGAGTAGCCACGAATGGCTTCATTTTTTACGCCACTTGCCTAAAGAAATGACCATTGAAGACATGAAAATACTTGACAAGGCTTTTGGGTTTACAGAGTCTGGTAATTCGGAGTTACAGGCTGCATGGTATGTAAATTGTATCCATAAACGCTATACACCTGCTTACAAGGCTTTAGAAGACTTTTTGATGAGCGTGGGCAGAAGAAAATTCTTAACACCACTCTATACAGCCATGTCCAAATACCCAGACATGAAAAAAATGGCAATAGAGACTTATAATAAAGCTAAAAAAGGTTATCATAGCCTTGCCGTGATGAAGACAAACGAAATATTGGGATTGAAATAAGGATTATAACATTATGTTCTCAAGAGTTTTAAACTTCTGAGAACATATCACATATTCAATAAAAAAAGGAGCTTTTCAGCTCCTTTTGGTTATTTTTTCTTTGCTTTTCCTGCATCTTTCTTAGCAGCAGGTTTTTTAGCAGCAGGCTTCTTAGCAGCAGCCTTGTTTTTAATGTCTTGTACTTCTTTACGAATTTCTTGAGCAAGAACTTTTAAATCTTGCATGCCTTTACGTACACGTGTACCAGCAGCTTGATTGCTTTTGTCATAGAATTTTTCGAAGTCTGCTTCAAGACCCATCACTAGGTCTCTTACTTTTGCGAATTTAGACATAATGGTAATGAGGTTAAGTGAATAATGACGATTAACTTTTCAAAGCTAAATATTTATTTGAAAATTCCTATAAAAAAAAACACTTTTTTTATAAAAATTTTACACTTTAAAAAATAAAGTTTTGAAAATCAAACAATTAATAATACTTTGAAATTTAAAAGCTTACGCATTTTTTTCTAAAAAAACTACTTTTATACTCCACAAAAGATACTTTATAAATCAAAGTAAAGCTTATTGAATATAAAACTTTGTTTCAAAAATAAAGATGCTTTATAAAAAAACAGGTGCAACTTTTAAAAACAAAGTTTCTTTTATGATTTGTATTCTATTATTTTTCTAAGAAATATGTATTTAAAAAAAGTATAAGCATATAACTTTTTCGGCAAAATTTTTGAATGAAATTTCCTCAAAAAAACGTAGTTTTACAACCTTAAAAATCGGGTTATCAAACTTATATTTGATATGCCCTTATTGTATTTGTATGAAGATTTTAGATTTATATATTTTCAAGAAGTTTATCAAGGCATTTTTCTTTATTGTGCTCATCTTTATTCTTATCATTTTAGTCATTGACATGGTAGAAAAGATAGACACTTTCAGGAAAATGAAACCCACTTGGAAAGAGATTATTACAGAGTTTTATTTCAACTATATTCCTTATCTCATCAATTTAGTAAGTCCCCTACTTGTGTTTATTGCTGCAGTATTTGTTACAGCTCAATTATCGGCACGTACCGAAATTGTTGCTATGCTCAGTTCAGGGATTACTTTTATGCGTTTTTTACGTCCTTATTTGATAGGCTCTTTATTGCTTGGTATCATAACATTTTACCTAACTGGTTGGGTTATTCCAGATGCCAATAAAATAAGAGTCAACTTTGATATTATGCATATTAAAGGGCAAGAACATCGTTTACATAGAAATCTACACATTGGCATTTCTCCTAATGTATATGCATATATGCAAGATTACCAAAGCTATACAAAAATAGGTTATCGTTTTACTTTGGAAAAATTTGAAAACAACAAACTGATAGAAAAGTTGGAAGCCCCTGCTATTTTTTGGGATAGTACCAAGAAAAAATGGAAAATGGATCAATATGTACTTCGTAAAATAAAAGGAACACAAGAGGAATTAGTTTTCAAAAAAACAAGAACAGATACAACCATTAATATCAAACCCGAAGACTTTGAAGATAAACATCAATTTCAAGAAAAATTGACATTTCCTGAATTGGACACCTACATAGCTTTGTTACGCCAAAGAGGTGCTGAAGGTGTCAATATATATATTACTGAAAAATATGCTCGTTATACTTATCCATTTGCAATGGTTATTCTGACATTTTTTGGTGTGATTGTTGCTTCAAAAAAGAATAGAAGAGGAATTGGAGGACAAATTGCTTTGGGTTTTGTACTTGCTTTTGTATATTTGCTTTTTTATATCATAGCTACCAAAGCCATAGCCAATAGTGGCAAAATGCCTATATTAATTGCCGTTTGGATGCCCAATGTAGTTTTCACGCTCATCGGAATAGTCATGTATAGAATCATGGTATTACAAGATGACAAACTCAAAAGAATTGTATTTTTAGAATTTTTAAAAGATTTCACACTTAGAAAAAAAACACCCAAGGCAGTGGCACATGCCTAAAACTATGCAAAAACCTACACTAAAAGATTATTTCCTATTACATTTTATAGTATTGATTTGGGGATTTACAGCAATACTTGGAGATAAAAGACTCATTTCTCTGAATCCTCTGGTTCTTGTTTTTTATAGAACGCTTATTACATCCATCGCATTGGGAATCTGGTTTGTATGGATTAAAAAAACTTTTCAGGTCCCTACCAAAGATTTGTTAAAAATTCTTGGTACTGGAGGTATTATTGCTGTACACTGGCTTTTATTTTTTGGGGCATCCAGAGTATCCAATATTTCGGTGTGTTTAGTAGGACTGGCTACCACAACTCTTTGGACAAGTTTGCTTGAACCTATGTTTTACAAAAGAAAATTTAGAACTTTTCAAATTGTTTTAGGGCTTATTACTTTTGCTGGAATTTTTCAGGTGTTTAGTTCCGAATTTCATTATGCCAATGGTTTTTTATTAGGAATGCTCTCTGCATTGGCTGGAGCACTTTTTAGTGTTTTAAACTCTAAATTCGTAAAAAAGTATGATCAGTTTACCATTACTTTTTACGAAATGGTAGGAGCTTTTATTTCAGTAGCTATCTTTTTAGGGTTTTATCAACTTGCCACACCCGAACCCTTTGACGTCGTTCCTGTGGGTACAGAATGGCTTTGGATAAGTATTTTGTCTTTAATTTGTACTGTTTATGCTTACCCAATGGGTGTCAAACTCATGAAGAAGTTTTCTGTTTTTGCTGTAAACTTAACTGTGAATCTGGAGCCTGTATATGGTATTTTACTTGCTTTTCTTATTTTTGGAGAAAAAGAAAAAATGTCTGTTAACTTCTATATTGGAGCTGGAGTCATTTTGTTGGCAGTATTTTCATATCCTATTCTTATTTCTCTTTCAGCAAGCAGGAAAAAGAAAATGGGGGCAAAAGAGAAAGAAGATGAACCATTTATCAAGATTTCAGAACCTACAATTGCAGAACAATAAAGCTCTACTCTAAATCACCAAATTCTAAATAAAGAGTTTGGTGACTTAGAAATTGAATAGTTTTTAAGTAGTTCTGAACTGCTATTTTACCTTCAGCACTAGCCCAAGAGAATGGTTTCCTTTCGTTTTTTTCTACAAAACGAACTAGTAAAAATTTCTCTTTTTTGAGTTGCTTTATCCATTGTTCATCTTTTATCTGAACTACCAGATTTTCATCAAAGTCAGGCTTAGAAACTATTTGATGAGCCATGAATTGTTCTTTTTCATTTCCAAATAAAATATACATCAGTATATTAGGTTTGGGAGCATTTATATTAAACTTTTGGAAATAAATCACCTTAGAAATCATAACTTCTACATTTTCTAAAAACTTTACACCTCCCCTTTCAAAATGCCCTCTGTACAAGTTTGCCTTAAATTTCTTTGTTTTATGTACCATTGTGGGTAATACGAAAACTTCAGGTTCTAAAGTATAAAGGACTTCTTGTGGATTGTTTTTCTTCTCTGTAAGGTATTTGGCTTGAGTTTCTTTAGAAAATTGAAGTTCTAAAATAATCTGATAATCGTGAGGACTATGAAACATGGGTAAATGAGATGCATAAATAGTCTCTGTCCCCATGAGTGTCATGCCATGTACAGATGGTTTATCTGTTGAATGATGATTTTGAGCTTTTAAAAAAAATCCAAACAACATGAAAAAGCATAAGAATAAAATTTTAATCATGATTTTTAGCGTTAGACTGATTTTGTAGTGCATTTACTTTTTTTACAACTTCATGAATGGTATCATCTAAGTTATTAGAAGCCTCTTCTAATAATTCAAAAAGTTGTTTTTGTTCTTGTGTTAAAGATATTTTTTCTTCTTTAATTAAACTCACAGTTCCCATAATATTAACCAGATGCCTCCGTACATGATGTGACTGTGTGAAAGCTATTTGTCCTAAAGCCCTGTTTTGTTCAGTAATAGTCTGAATAGCAGGACGTATCACAAAAAAAACTACTGCAAAAATAATAATCAATGATATAGTAGCCAGAGCTATCTCCAAAAAAATAAGGCTTTGTTGCTTTTTTTTTGAGTCTTCCTCCAAAGCCCAAATAATTTTATCCATCGAATGCATAAAGGCACTATCCATATTTCGTAATACAAATCTATTTTCAGAGGTCTCTTTGGGGACAGGAGAACGTTTTACTGCCCAATAGATTTTAGTTTGAACAGGATTAACCTCATCAAACATTGCTTTAATATACTGATTTTCAAGCTTTGGAACTCCTAAAACAGAACAGCCTTGTTGCAAACCTATATGTATGTCATTCCATTCTTCCAAAAGAGGTAACACTTCTTCATAATGATTTTGACAAGCCAATTTAACAATTTTCTGGCTGAGCATTCTTTGTTTACCTGCTAAACTAATAATACGAGACTCATATGCTCTCTGATGAAGTACATATTGTATAATCAGTTGATTAATTAGTGTAAGTACTACAACCAGTGCAATAAACTGAATATATAGTTTTGTACCTACTTTTTTGAATGTATTGAATGTCATAGCTTATAAATATCATTTTCATTTAAGTTTTTATAGTGATTGATACAAATAAAGTTTAAGCAATAAGTATTTTAGACTAACAATGAAGAAATTCTTTCATGAATATACTCTAATATTTTTGAATATTCTGAAGGATGAAACCATTTTATTTCTGAATCCTTTTTAAACCATGTCATTTGGCGTTTAGCATAATGTCTGGAGTTTTGTTTTAATAATCGTACTGTTTCATTCCAATCTTGTTTATTTTCCATGAAATCAAAAATTTCTCGATACCCTACTGTCTGTAACGCATTATGATATTTAAAATTATATACAGCTTTGGCTTCTTCCAGAAGCCCTGCCTCTAGCATTAAATCCATTCTTTGATTGATTCTATCATACAATTCCTCTCTTGGTCTTTCTAAACCTATTTTGATATTATGAAAATTTCTTTTTCCTTTTTTTCCTTTTCTAAAACTAGAAAAGGGCTTTCCTGTGGTAATACACATTTCTAAAGCTCTCATCAATCTTTGAGGATTTTTAATATCTACTTGCAAAAAATAAACTGGGTCTAATCGGCGTACTTCTTCTTGAAGGAATGTCAAACCTTTTTGTTGATAATCATCCTGAATTTGCTTTCTGAGTTCCAAATCAATTTCAGGCATATCATCTATTCCTTCCCAAAGTACCTTACAGTATAAACCCGAACCTCCCACCAGAATTGCTCTGTTATTTTTTCTATAAATATTTTTAAGAGCATGAAGAGCATCTTTTTCAAAATCGCCTATATTGTAATTCTCTGCAATAGATAAATTATCAATCAAGTAATGTTTCACTCCTTTCATTTCCGTTTTAGACGGTTTGGCTGTACCGATACTCAATTCTTTAAAGAACTGCCTTGAATCAGCAGATATAATTTTAGTATCCAGCTCTTTGGCAAGTGTGATAGCTAGGTCTGTTTTACCTACGGCTGTTGCCCCTACTACTGAAATCAAATATTTTTTTTTAGCTTTCATGTTGTCTTATTTCTATTCAATAAAGGTATAAAATTACTCCAATTTTTTTTGGTATCAAGATAAGAAGTTTGTATTTTTGGTTCAAACGCAATTGAAGATGGTTACCCAAATTACAGAAGGTGTAAAGGTGAGTGTCCAAACAGAATATCATCCAGACTACTCTAGTCCTAAGCAGTCACACTATGCTTTTACTTACAAGGTTCGGATTGAAAATGGTAGTGCTTATACCGTACAACTACTTTCCCGACATTGGTTTATATATGATTCTTGTGGTGTTATCACAGAGGTAAAAGGAGATGGTGTAATAGGTAAACAGCCTATTCTTGAACCTGGCGATATTCATGAGTATGTATCAGGTTGTAATATTAAATCAGATATTGGTAAAATGAAAGGGACTTACACAATGGAACGAGTGATGGATGGTAAAAAATTTAGTGTAGTTATTCCTGAATTTAAGCTCATTGTTCCATATCGTTTGAACTAATTCATAATTCTACTATTGTATATTTTCTTTTTTCTTCTCCCATAACTTCAATATTGATTTGTATACTTTTAGGTGGTAATAAGTTACTCACTTTAGAAGCCCATTCTAAAAAACTGTAGGCTTTTTCATCATAAAAATATTCTTCATAACCTATATCGTAGGCTTCTTGTTCAGAACGCAAGCGGTAGAAATCAAAATGATAAATACGCTGATGATTCTCTGTGTGATATTCATTAACAATTGAAAAGGTGGGACTCTGAACTTCATCCAATACACCCAACACTTTACAAATTTGCTTGATAAGTGTTGTTTTACCAGCTCCCATTTGCCCCTCAAAAATCCAAACACGATAATTCTTGCACTCCTCGACAATTTGAGAAGCTACAAGGGGAAGCTCCTGTAAAGATTCGCATTGTAATTCTTTCAATAACAGCATATTATAAAAAAACTTGTCTATGTGGGCTAAAATTACTACTTTTGCGTTTTCAAACAATAAAATAGGTATGAGAATTTTATTGATAATGCTTTTTTGTTCATGGCAAATAACTTATGGACAAGCTAAATTTACCCAAAAAGGCATGGCTTCTTATTATGGTGGTAAGTTTCATGGTAGAAAAACAGCCAGTGGTGAAACTTTTGATACTTACAAACTCACAGCAGCCCACCGAACTCTTAAGTTTGGTACAAAAGTACGTGTGACAAATTTAAAAAATAATAAGTCTGTCATTGTACGCATCAATGACAGAGGTCCTTTTGCTCATGCACGCATCATTGATGTTTCGCAGGCAGCAGCTCAAGAATTAGGCATGATGCTTTCTGGAACAGCTAAGGTTCAGATAGAAGTAGTTACAGATGAGGAAATTACAAAGCCCAATAACAATGAACCCAAAAAGGATTCTGTTGCAACCCAAAATAATAATACAAATACAACAGTTAAACCTGATGAACCCAAAAAGAACCCAAGCGATACTTCTTTTGTAACAGGTAACACTTACAGTATGTGGGGAACTAAAAGAACTCCAAAAGGTTATGGAATACAAGTAGGTTCATATGGTGATATAGATAATGCGAAGGAATTATGCAAAACCTTACAACAAGCTGGTATTCAGGAATCTTATATACAAGTGGGCTGGAGTGAAAAAAGAATTTACAGAGTACTAGTTGGCTCGTATGAAGATGAACAAACTGCTGAAAAACAGCTACAAACCATCAAGAAAGCTGGTTTTGATGGCTATATTAAAAAACACTTTGATTGAAATATTTTATATTTAAGACTTTAATAGAAAAAGGAAATTAGTATAAATGTTCACTTCTTTCCTTTTTCTTTTCTCCAAATTCTTAAAATTGTACAATTAAACTTATCATTTATTTCTTAAGATTATGGATTTTCTACAATTCCCACACATTGTAAAATTATTTTTAGCAGGTTTTTTAGCAATTTTATTTTTACAATCTGGTTTAGATAAAATTTTTGACTGGAAAGGCAATCTTTCATGGCTTGTAGGACATTTTTCCAAAACATTCTTAAATAGGCAAGTTCCTTTGCTTTTAGCTGTGGTAACTTTAGCTGAAATTTCGGCTGGAGCTTTGTCTATAGCTGGACTATTCCAAATTATTTTCACACTCAAAAGCTCAATAGCTTATTATGGAGCTTTGACATCTGCTTTAAGTTTAATTATGCTCTTTTTTGGGCAACGTATTGCCAAAGACTATGCAGGAGCAGCTACATTAGTTCCTTATTTTATATTGTCTGTTATGGCAATGGTCATGTTGAAACAATTCTAAAATGCCATTGTCTTGAAAACATCTTATCCAAGTGTTGCAGTTGTTATTCTCAATTATAATGGAAAGCATTGGTTAAAAAAATTTCTACCCTCAGTAGTAGCCCATACCCCCAACGCTCAAATTATAGTGGCTGATAATGCCTCTACAGACGATTCTATCATTTTTTTAGAAAATAACTTTCCTCAGGTAAAAACTATTGGTTTAGATAAAAATTATGGTTTTTGTTTGGGTTATAACAAAGCCTTGGCTCAAATTGAAGCCCAATACTACATTCTACTCAACTCCGATGTGGAAGTAACACCTCATTGGGCTGATGCTTTGGTAAATCTGATGGAAACAGATCGTAATATTGTTGTATGTCAGCCTAAAATTAAAGCCTTCGACCAGAAAACGCATTTTGAATATGCAGGAGCAGCAGGAGGTTTAATGGATAAATGGGGTTATGCTTTTTGTAGAGGCAGAATTTTCGATACTTTAGAAGAAGACAAAGGGCAGTATAATGAAAACACTTCTATTAATTGGGCAACAGGAGCCTGCATGTGTGTAAGAGCTGACTGGTGGCATCAATTAGGAGGCTTTGATGAGAACTTTTTTGCTCATTTTGAAGAAATTGATTTTGGATGGCGAGTTCTCAATGAAAGCGGAAAAATTATGTATTGCTTTGATTCTGAGGTTTTTCATGTAGGTGGTGGTACGCTTCATAAATCTAATCCTAAAAAAACATTTTTAAACTACCGAAATAATTTAGCCACTATCTATAAAAATGCACCCTTTTCCACTCTTATTTGGCTGATTCCTCTCAGGCTCGTCTTAGATGGTGTATCTGGATTATTATTTTTAAAGAAAGGTGAATTCAAGAATATTTGGGCTATTATCAAGGCTCACTTTAATTTTTATGGATGGGTTTTGAGTGGAAAACTGAAAAGAAGTAAAAAAACAAATACACACTTTTTCAGGAAATCAGTTGTGTGGCAATACTATGCCAAAGGAAAAAAGATTTTTAGTGAACTTGAAAAATAAACCTGATTTTTTGTTTTCGAAATGAATACATCTTACCTTTGTTCATCCCAATACCAACTCATTTATGCATAAACAAGGAAAATTAGTTATCTTTTCTGCTCCTTCTGGTTCAGGAAAAACCACTATCGTAAAACATTTGGCTAGTACAATCCCCTCGTTGGGTTACTCCATATCAGCTTGTACACGCCCACGTAGAGGAAGAACCGAAGAAAATGGGAAAGATTATTACTTTATGAATAAAGAAGAGTTTGAGCAAAAGATTAGAAATGAGGAATTTGTGGAATGGGAACAGGTATATTCAGGAGCTTATTATGGAACGCTCAAATCAGAAATACAACGTATCTGGGATTTAGACAAACATGTAATTTTTGATGTTGATGTTGTAGGAGGATTAAGAATAAAAGAGTTCTATGGCGAAAATGCCCTGGCTATTTTTGTAAAAGTAAGTTCTGTAGATGAATTGCGTAAAAGATTACTAAAGCGTCAGACAGAAACAGACGCAAGCCTTGAAACAAGATTGGCAAAGGCTGAATACGAAATGTCTTTTGAAAATCGTTTCGATGTTGTTTTGTTGAATGAAGATTTAGAAGCCACACTTGAGAAAGCTACTCAAATTGTAAAAGATTTTATTGGTAAATAATGTTTTCTATACCTCCTTTAGAAACACTCATTGAACGTCTTGAAAACCCTCTTTTTGTAGAAAAGGGGGTTTCTTTGTATGTATTGCGTTTGGATAAACTGGATAAGTATATTTCTGGTAATAAATGGTTTAAACTCAAATACAATCTTCTGGAAGCTCAAAAAAAAGGATTTCAGAAAATTTTAACTTTTGGAGGGGCATTTTCCAATCATATTGTAGCTACGGCAAGTGCTGGAAAGCTATTCAATCTTGAAACCATCGGAATTATTAGAGGTGAAGAAATTTTGCCTCTAAATCCTCGATTACAATTTGCTCAAGATTCAGGTATGGCATTACATTATCTTGATAGAGAGCAATATAGAGAGAAAACGAACCCATTATTTATTGAAACCCTCAAAGAACAATTTGGAGATTTTTACCTGATTCCTGAAGGAGGCAGCAATGCTTTAGCTATTGCAGGAACGGCTGAAATCTTATCTTTTTTACCTGAGTATCCTGTTCATTTTGATGCTGTTTGTACGTGTGTTGGGACAGCAGGAACACTTACTGGTTTAGCTGTTAGCTTGTTCAACACCCAAACACAATTAATAGGAATTGCCACATTGAAGAATGCGTCTTTTTTATATGATGAGGCTTATAAACTTTTAGAATCAGGACAATATACTCAATACCAAGATTTTAATATTTTATTAGATTATCATTTTGGAGGATATGCCAAATCTAAACCAGCATTACTTCAATTTATAGAAACATTCGAGCAACAACATAGCATCTCCATTGAGCCTGTTTATACAGGAAAGCTTTTCTATGGAATTTTTGATTCCATAAAAAAAGGCTTTTTCAAGCCTTCAAGTAATATTTTAGTCATTCATTGTGGAGGGATATTTTAAGGCATCAATTCTTTTAGTTTATCTTCTAAAGCCTTACCTCTCAAGTTTTTAGCAATAATTTTACCTTGTTTATCAAGCAAAAAGCTCATCGGAATAGCTGATACAGAATAGGCTTTGGCTGCAATACTTTGCCAACCTTTTAAATCTGAAACATTAATCCATGTAAGTTTATCTTTTTCGATAGCTTTCAGCCATGCCTGTTTGCTATCATCTAACGAAACTCCATAAATTTCTAAGCCTTTGCCTTTGTATTCACTATACATACGTACAACATTAGGATTTTCGGCTCTACAAGGTCCACACCAAGCAGCCCAAAAATCAACTAATACATATTTTCCTTTCAAAGATGATAATTTAATATTTTTACCATCCACATCTGCCAAATCTATTTCTGGAGCTACAGCTCCCATAACTATTTGGCTAAGAGATTTATATCTTTGATTTACAAACTCTGCAAAAGCAGTTTTAGCATGTTTTTTTTGTACTCTTTTATTAATTTCTTCCATCAAAGCCAAATCAGTATTGCCATCCCATTTCAATGCTACATAATGCAAAGCAATAGAACTTTCAAACTTATCTAAAACCATCTGATTGAGTTCTTTATCTTTATCTTTCAAGGCTTTTTCATAGGCTTTTATCAGGTCAGCTTCTTTAGATTCATCACCCTGAGCTTCCATATAAGCCTGTTCAATAGGTTTTATGTATTTTTGTGTCAGACTGACCTCAAAGTCAGCATATTCTTTGATAAGTAAAGAGCCTTTAGAAGTTCCACCAATTTTGGTATTTTCCTCAGTTATCTCAACTTCTACACTTTCTTTGTTTTCGAGAGCCATGATAATGCCTGCTCTTTTTACGCTAAATACGTACAAACCATGTTCAGGAAGTTTACAAAGTTTTTCAAATTGCCCATTGACTACAGCAAGTGTATCAACAGAAGTTAAAGACCTACCATTGATGGAAGCTTTATACAACACCAACGATTTTTCATCAAAATCTTGTATTTTACCACTAATTTTGACCTGAATAGACTGAGCTAATAATTCTTGTGAAAGAAGTACACTAAGAATGAGTAATAATTTTCGCATATTTGCAGAGTTTTCTGAAATGACTCCAAAAGTTAAGCCAATTTTGGATATTAGAGAAACAATATTCTATTTAAAAATGTTCTGCTACTAAAAAACAGATTTTATGACTATTCAAGAAATACAAGATGAGATTATCAGTGACTTTGAATTGTTTGATGATTGGGATGATAAATATGGTTATATCATAGAATTGGGTAAAAAACTTCCTGTTTTAGCACCTGAATACAAAACAGAAGAAAATTTGGTAAGGGGTTGTCAGTCACAGGTTTGGCTTCATGCTTATACCAAAGATGGTAAGATTTTTTTTGAAGGAGATAGCGATGCTATTATTGTAAAAGGTCTTGTAAGTCTTCTTATCAAAGTACTTTCTGAGCATACTCCAGAAGAAATTTCTCAAGCAGATTTGTATTTTCTATCTAAGGTAGGTTTACAACAACATTTATCCATGACAAGAGCTAACGGACTTGCCTCCATGATTAAACAAATGAAAGCTTATAGTTTAGCCTTTCAGAATGCCTAAAATAAGAAATGCTTGAAGTTTAACTTCAAGCATTTCTGAGAATTTATCTTTCTTGTACCCTACCACCCACTTCTGCATTTATTTTTTTACCTTTCTTCTGAGTTTCTTCAATAGATTCTATAATCAATTCACGAAATTTCACATTCAAAAACGTCATATTTTTTCTTTCTTTTAAGAAATTTAAATTATCACCTCCATTTGCCAGATAATCAGAAGTAGCAATATAATAAGTTTTATTATCTTCAATGGGTTCATCATCAATCAGAACCTCTTTAATTTTTCCACCTTCAATGAAGATTTTTGTATTAGAAATTGCCATATTTCTAACAACTGCCATATATTCAAACAGTTTTCTTACTGTTTTTCCATCTACTTCTAAAACAACCAATTCATTTTCAAATGGCATTAATTCAAAAATATCTCCTTTCTTGATAGCTCCAGCAGGAATACTGGCACGCAAGCCTCCAAAAGTAACAAAAGCAAAATCTACTTTAGTTTTGGATGTTTTACGGGCTTTCTCAATAATCATATCTACCACCAAATTACCTAAGAGTGTTTCACTTGCTCTTCTGTTGGTTTGTATTTCTTTTTCAGCATACCCAATCACCTGATTCATTTGGGCATCTAACTGCTTTTTATAAGGCTCTATGATTTGGGCTACTTCTTTATCCTCTGTAAGAGTATCTCTGGTTTCAATAAATGCTACTTTAGAAGATTGTAGCTGATATACACTGGGTGTACATCCTCCCAAAAGAACCAATAATAAACTGAAAAGACCTGTTGAATATTTCATGAATAGTAGTGCATTTAATAAATAAAAGTTTTAAGGTTTAAAGTGAATAACACTCTAAACCTTAAATATTATGGAAGGCTATTTTTAAATTTCTGGTATTCTGTTTTATTATCTGGTTTATCAGTTGGGCAATTAATGGTTTTAGCTTTAGCATTAATTGCTTCTACTCTGTTACCAGGATTAGGGTGAGTACTCATAAACTCTGGGGGTTGTTGAGCTCCTGAACCTCCAATTTTTACAAAGAAATCGGCAGCACCATTACAACGATATTGTGTACCTGCTAGATAATTTACAGAATAAGCATCCGCTTCATATTCGTGGTCTCTGCTAAACTTCAAGCCTATTAAGCCGTTGGCTACTTGTTTGAGTTCCTCGCTTTTTGCCTTTCCCAAAGCGATTTCCACCATTAAACCTACACCATATTGTTTTTCCATAGCTCTGGCAGAGTGTTGTCTATCTGCGTGGGCTATCTCATGTCCCATTACACCAGCCAGTTGGTCTTCTGTATCTAGATATTTAATTAAACCCGTATAAACAAAAATATAGCCACCAGGTGTACAAAACGCATTGAGTGTTTTATCATCTTTGATGATACGTACTTCCCAAGTAAACTGGCTTTTCATTTCTACTTTTCCAGAGTTAAGAATATTATTTGTAATTCTACGAATATGCTGATAAGCCTGAGGATATTGTTTTTCGTCAAGAATCGGATATGTCTGAGGGTCAGCCAAAATTTGGTCTCTTACTTGTAAACCTAAGGCTTTTTGTTGTTCAAGTCCAAATAATAAAGGTTTTTGGCAGGCATGCAAACCTATTATAGTTAGTAATAAGCCTGTAAAAAGAAAATAATTGATTTTCATAATAATGTTGATATAAAAATGAAAGTTTCTAACAAAGCTAAGCATTTTGCAAGCAAAGTTAGAAACTTTTGATAAAAAAACTATTTTTCAGATTATAGTTTAGCCTTTGCAGCTTCAATAAGCTTAGGCAATATTTGGAAGGCATCTCCTACTATACCATAGTCAGCAGCTTGGAAGAAAGGAGCCTCAGGGTCAGAGTTAATTACTACTATACATTTAGAAGAGTTTACCCCTGCTAAGTGTTGGATAGCACCCGAAATACCTACAGCAATATATAAGTTAGGGCTTACTTTCACTCCTGTTTGTCCTACGTGTTCATGGTGAGGTCTCCAGTGTAAGTCAGAAACTGGTTTAGAGCAACCTGTTGCTGCACCCAAAGCCTTGGCTAAGTCTTCGATAACGCCCCAGTTTTCAGGACCTTTCAATCCTCTACCACCAGAAACTACTAAGTTTGCTTCAGGCAAGGATACTGTACCTGTTGCTTTTTCCGTACTTGTAATACTTACACCAAAATCTGCATCACTTAGGTTTGCATTAAAACTTTCTACAGAAGCTTTTGCATCTGTAACTGTAACAGTATAAATATTTTTCTTGATAGCTAATATTTTCTTGTCAGAAGTAACAGCTGTGTTTGCAAAAGCCTTACCAGTATAAATACTTCTTCTTACAACAAAACCATTGCTTAAATCAGGCAAAGCAACTACATTAGACGCTAAACCTGCTTTCAATTTACCTGCTACACGAGCAGCTACCGTATCAGCTAATGCAGATTTAGCAACCACCAAAACCTGTGCATTTTCTTTTTCAACAGCTTGAGCAATCACATTGCCATAAGCCTGAATAACACCTGCATTTAAACGAGAGTCAGCTACATGAAGCACTTTGTTTGCCCCATAACCACCCAAACCTTCTAAATCTTGAGCATCCCCAAGTACCAATGCTGTTGCACTTGTGCCTAACATTTCGGCAACTTTTGCACCATAAGCTACTGCCTCAAGAGATGAAGATTTAGCTTTGCCTTCTGCTGTTTCTACAAATATAAGTACTGACATAATGAGTTGAGTTATAAATAATGAATACAAGAATGATTGAATCTGTGAATGGGATAATTGAATATTCTCCCCTATTTTTTCTATTTTCTTGTCTAATGTCTGAATTCTTTGTGTCTAAAATAAATTAAAGAACTTTTGCTTCATTTTTAAGCAAATCAATTAGTGTATCTGCCTGATCAGCAGGAATCATTTTGCAAGCTCCTTTTGCTGGAGGAAGTTCAAAACGTACACTTTTAGTAAGCTCTTGAGGGTTTGCAGGTGTAATTACTTGCAAAGGTTTTGTACGAGCAGACATGATACCACGCATATTAGGAATTTTCCACTCTGCGATAGGCTCTTGACAGCCCAATACCAAAGGCAATTTAGCTTCTAAATATTCTTTTCCACCTTCTATTTCACGTGCCATTTTCGCAACATTACCTTCTAAATCTAATTTCATGATTGGCGAAAGTGAAGGAACTCCCAACATCTCACCAACAATACCATGAACCTGTCCACCATTGAAATCGATAGACTCTCTGCCCATTAAAATCAAATCATAATTATTTTGTTTACAGATATGTGCAATCTGCTCTGCTACAAAATAAGCATCTGTTGGCTCGGCATCTATACGAATCGCATCATCTGCACCAAGAGCCAAAGCTTTACGGATAGTAGGCTCAGTTTCCGCTGTACCTACATTAAGTACAGTTAGACTAGCACCAAATTGTTCTTTAAGTTCTATAGCACGAGAAAGAGCGTAATCGTCATAAGGACCAGCTATAAATTGAACACCGTTGGCATCCAATTGAGTATCACCATTAGTGAATTTGATTTTAGTTGTGGTGTCGGGGACGTGGGTAATACAAACTAAAATTTTCATTGTGTTTGAATTTATGTGAACGAAATAAGAAGCCGCAATTTAAGTATTTTGTTTTGGAATTTTAAAATTTTTCCAAAAAAAGTTATGCAAGCATACTATTTTTTGATTTTTTCTGTCTCAATTTTACAGAATTGATTTTGGTTTTATCTAATTTTTTCAATTTTTAATTTCTCATTTCATTTGTTTGCTTATATTTGCGGGTATTTTTGGAAACAAGGTTACTAGTAGCCTTGTTTTTGTATGTTATTCAATTCTTTAAACCATTTAAACAAAATACAAAGCTTATGAATTTTCTACTCTATTTAGTGCCCATTTTGGGAATTGTAGGACTGCTTTTCACCTATATGAAATCGTCTTGGGTAAGCAAGCAAGATGCAGGTGATGAAAAAATGCAAGAAATCTCTGGCAACATAGCCAACGGAGCAATGGCTTTTTTAAGAGCAGAATACAAAGTTCTAGGATATTTTGTAGTCCTTACAAGTATCTTATTATTCTTACTTTCTCAGACAAACCATAAATCACATTTTCTGATAGCTGTATCATTTATTATTGGTGCAGTATTTTCAGCTTTGGCTGGTTACATCGGAATGAAAATCGCTACCAAAGCGAACGTTCGTACAACACAAGCTGCTCGTACTAGCTTGGCTCAGGCTCTAAAAGTTTCTTTTACAGGTGGTTCTGTAATGGGTACAGGTGTGGCTGGCTTAGCTGTATTGGGCTTAGGCTCATTATTTATCATTTTCATGATGCTTTTTGTAAAAGATGGTAATGTAAATGGTGAATCTATGGAATTAGCTTTAGAGGTTCTTACTGGTTTCTCTTTAGGTGCTGAATCTATTGCATTGTTTGCTCGTGTAGGTGGTGGTATTTATACAAAAGCTGCTGACGTAGGTGCTGACTTGGTAGGTAAAGTAGAAGCTGGTATCCCTGAAGATGACCCTCGTAACCCTGCAACCATTGCTGATAACGTAGGTGATAACGTAGGTGACGTGGCTGGTATGGGTGCTGACTTATTTGGTTCGTATGTAGCTACTATTTTGGCAACAATGGTACTTGGTAGAGAAATTAAATCTGCTGACCAAGTTGGTGGTATTGCTCCTATTTTACTTCCTATGCTTGTAGCTGGATTAGGAATTATTTTCTCTATTATTGGAATGTTGTTTGTTCGTATTAATAAAGAAGATGGTAATGTACAAGGTGCTTTAAACTTAGGTAACTGGGTTTCTATTATCTTAACTGCTGTTGCTTCTTATTTTTTAATTGTTTATTTAATGCCTGATACCTTAACACTTCGTGGTTTTACTTTCACGAAAATGGGTATTTTCTGGGCTGTAGCTATCGGATTATTAGTTGGTGCTTTAATGAGCTGGATTACAGAATATTACACTGCAATGGGTAAAAGACCTGTGCTTTCTATCATTAAAAAATCAGGAACCGGACACGCTACCAACGTGATTGGTGGTTTGGCTATTGGTATGGAATCAACCATGCTTCCTATCCTTATTTTGGCTGCTGGTATTGTTGGTTCTTATTATTTTGCTGGTTTATATGGTGTTGCTATCGCTGCTGCTGGTATGATGGCTACAACAGCTATGCAGTTGGCAGTAGATGCTTTTGGTCCTATTGCTGATAATGCTGGTGGTATTGCAGAAATGGCTGGTTTAGATGAATCTGTTCGTAAGAAAACTGATGTTTTAGACGCTGTAGGTAATACAACTGCTGCTATTGGTAAAGGTTTTGCAATTGCTTCGGCTGCTCTTACTTCATTAGCTTTATTTGCTGCCTTCATGGGTACAGCAGGTATTGATGTAATTGATATTTCAAACTCTAAAGTGCTTGCAGGTTTATTTGTAGGTGGTATGATTCCTTTCATTTTCTCTTCATTAGCAATCAGTGCTGTTGGTAAAGCTGCAATGGACATGGTAAATGAAGTAAGAAGACAATTCAGAGAAATTAAAGGCATTATGGAAGGAAAAGCAAGACCTGAATACGAAAAATGTGTGGCGATTTCTACAAAAGCTGCTATTCGTGAAATGGTATTGCCTGGTGCAATTGCTTTAGTTGTTCCCGTAATAGTTGGTTTTGCTGCTGGTCCTGAAGTTTTAGGTGGTTTACTTGCTGGTGTAACTGTATCTGGTGTACTCATGGCAATGTTCCAGTCTAATGCTGGTGGTGCTTGGGATAATGCTAAGAAATCTTTTGAGAAAGGTGTGGTAATTGATGGACAAACTTATTATAAGAAGTCTGAGCCTCATAAGGCATCTGTAACAGGTGATACAGTTGGTGACCCTTTCAAAGATACGTCTGGACCCTCAATGAATATCTTGATTAAATTGATGTCGATTGTAGCTCTTGTAATTGCTCCTTATATTTCAAAGCCTAAGACGTTCATCAAAACTTCTCAAAATATCGAAACAAAAGAAATTAAAATGAACAGTGCTACAAACCAAGTAGCTCAGAAATAAAGAGAAGGCTCCTAAAATTTAGGAGCCTTTTTTATTTAAACCTTTTTTCTATCAAACACAAATAACAATCCCAATCCTACAAAGGCTAAAAAAGCTGCAAGCCAGTAGCTTATATGCAATCTTTCTTTAACTCCCTGATAAATCTCACCGGAGCAGTATGCCCCTAAGCCAATTCCTGCTTCGAGTGCTATGTACATCGTTGCAATGGCTCGTCCTCTATAATTTGGGTCTGATAAGTCCACTGTCCAAGCTGTAAGTGTAGGAGTATTGAAGCCCCAAGAAAAGCCAAACAGAATAGCTGCAATTGTAAATCCCCAAATATCATTAGAAAAAGCTATGGTCAGCATAGCCAGTACCAACATGGTTACAGATATTTTCATAACAGGTATTCTACCTTTTTTATCTGAGACTTTAGAGAAAAACAGCCTTACCATTACAGAGGCTATTGTATAAATTGTAAAAAACAAGCCTTTATTTTTTACTCCCAGCATTTTTGTTTGGTCAGGAACAAGAGTTAACAATACTCCAGACGAAAATGAAACAAGCAGCATCATCCAAAATACTTTCATGACTCGTGGTTCAAAAACATCAACCCATTTAATTTTAAACAATTTAAAACTAAAAGGTTGTTTTTGAGCCTTAGGAAGTGTCTCTTTCATGTTCAGGAGTATCAAGATAGAAAGCAAAGCCACTACAGAAGAAGAGTAAAATAATACATAGATATCAAACCATTCTGTAATGAGGCTTCCTATACTTGGACCAATCGACATTCCTGTGGCAGTAAAAATACCTAAAACGCCTTGTGCCTCTCCTCTCCTACTTTCTGGAATGATATCAGCAACATAAGCTGCTGTTGCTGTGGGTTTTGTCCCTGTAGAAAATCCATGTACAAATCTTAAAAACAAGAAAAAACCAATAGAACCAAGAAACGGATACAGCCCGCCACAAACAAAGCAAACCAGTGAACCAAAAATCATTACTGGCATTCTACCTATGGTATCAGAGAGTTTACCTGAAAACGGACGTGAAGCTCCCGCAGCCAGTGTAAATAAAAAGATAATGTACCCAATATATTCTTTTCCGCCCATACCAGCTAGATAATCTGGTAGTTCGGGGATAATCATTTGAAAACTAGCTGAAAAAAGAAAATTACTCAAACATAGAAGCCAAAATTGGGTAGTGTAAATAGAATTAGATTGTTTGATAAGAAGAGACATGAATTGCTGGTATAAAATATTTGCAAAATTAATAGATTGTATTCAGTTTACAAGTAGGTAATTAAAAACACATATTTTATCAAGATTATTTTGTAAATAATATTTCAGTTTGTACATTTGTGCATCGATGTATCATTTACTTGCCTGTACATAGTACATTCTTGTAACTGGTTTATAGAGAAAGGGGGAGAGAAAAGGCTCTGAGAACCCTTAGCAACCTGCCAAGCAAGGTGCTAATTCCTTACCTAAATCAAGTTTTAGGAGATATAAATTATTTACGAACATGAATTTTTACTCTACAATTTTTTCTTTTCGACCTTCATTTTCTTTCAATTCGAAAGTTTCTACTTTTGAATCGTGTTGCTGTTGTTAATACAACGTAACATCCTCATATCGAATTATTTCTTTAATTTTATCAACAGCTATATTCCTGAGGATTCTGTAATTCGTTCAGGCATCATAATTTATTAATTTCTATGAATCAAGATTTTCTTAACAACCTTATTGCCCACAAAGGCTTAGAAGAAAGCATACTTTCTCTTTCTGAAAATATTTCAGAGAAAATTGTATTTTCTACCAGTTTTAGTATTGAAGACCAAGCCATTACACATGCTATTCTGAGCCAGAATATTCAAAACATCGAAGTCTTTACCCTTGATACAGGGCGTTTTTTTGCAGAAACTTATCAGGTTTGGGATAGGACAGCCAAAAAATATGATTATCATATCAAACCTTATTATCCTAATAATCAAAGTATTGAAGAGTACGTTCAGACCAAAGGCATCAATGCCTTTTACGAATCTGTAGATTTACGAAAAGAATGTTGTTTTATCCGAAAAGTAGAGCCTCTTAAAAGAGCATTAAAGGGAGCAAAACTCTGGATTACAGGCATTAGAGCTGAGCATTCTACCAACAGAAGCCAAACAGATTTTGTTGAATGGGATGAAGCCAATCAACTTTATAAGTACAATCCTTTATTACACTGGAGTACACAAGATGTACAAGATTATATCAAGAAATATACTATTCCCTATAATGTTCTGCAAGACAAAGGTTTTGTAAGTATTGGTTGTCAGCCATGTACAAGAGCTATCCAAGAAGGTGAAGACCTCAGGGCTGGTCGTTGGTGGTGGGAAGACAGCAGTAAAAAAGAATGTGGTTTACACAGATAGATTTTGAGAGAAAAGATTTTGGATACAAGATATATTTTGTCATTTAACATTTAGAATTTACCATTTAATCACTTAGCATTAAAATATGAACGATTATTTAGAACAGTTAGAAGATGAAGCTATTTATATTTTGAGAGAAACGGCTGCTCAATTTGAAAAACCTGCTTTACTTTTTTCGGGAGGAAAAGACTCTATTGTACTCATACACTTAGCTCTCAAGGCTTTTCGCCCTGCTAAATTTCCTTTTCCGTTGGTACACATCGATACTGGTCATAATTTCCCAGAAGCCCTTGCATTCAGAGATAAGTTGGTAACTGAAATTGATGAAAAACTAATAGTAGGTTATGTGGAAGACAGCATCAAGAAGTATAATTTAAAAGAAACTCAAGGAAGATTTCCCTCCAGAAATGCTTTACAAACTTATACACTTCTGGATGTGATACAGGCAAATGAATTTGATGCTTGTATTGGAGGTGCAAGACGTGATGAGGAAAAAGCAAGAGCCAAAGAACGTATTTTTTCTGTTCGAGACGATTTCGGGCAATGGGAGCCTAAACTTCAACGTCCTGAACTTTGGAACATCTTGAATGGTAAAATTCATAAAGGACACAATGTGAGAGTTTTTCCAATTAGTAATTGGACAGAGTTAGATGTTTGGAATTATATCAAAAAACACAAAATAGAACTTCCGAATCTGTATTTTTCTCATGAAAGAGATTGTATTGTTCATCAGGATAAACTGGTTGCCATTTCTGATTTTATCCAGCCATTGCCTACTGATGTGGTAGTAAAAGAAAAAGTCCGTTATAGAACTGTAGGTGACATGACTTGTACAGCTGCCGTTCCTTCTACTGCTTCAACGATAGATGAAATTATAGCAGAAATTATAGAAACCAGCATCAGTGAAAGAGGTCAGACACGTCTTGACGACCAACTCTCAGAAGCTGCCATGGAAGACCGTAAGAAACAGGGGTATTTTTAGGTGTTAGACATAAGATTTTGAAAAAAAGGGGAACAAAAAAACCTCCTTTGAAGGTTTGGAGACAAAATCAGGTTTTTTAGATAAGAGATTTATGGAAAAATACAATACTCTTTCACCAAGAATTATAGCATCATTTATTGATGGTATTTGCTTGACAATCATTTACTTAATTCTTGCTGGTATTGACCTTTTTACACAAGGAAAATTAAATACATATTTAATTTTTGTATTCTTTCAATTTTGGTATTTTATCAAATCGCATTATTCAAGTGGTCAGACGATTGGCAAAAAACTTGCAAAAATTAAAGTAGTGGCTTTTACAGACGAAAACAGACTTCTCACCTTCAAAGAATCATTTATGCGGGAATTTGTACCTATTGTATCTTACATCATTCAGTTGTTATTGATTTTCACAAATTTTTATTCTAAAAACACAGAAAATTTGTTTGACATCTTTTTTTGGGCATACTTTTTACTTGATTTTATAGTAATGCTTTCTAATGATAAAAAACGCTCTATACATGACTTTTTAGCTAACTCTGTAGTAGTAAAAGTTAATTCAGAAGTAAATTAATTCATCACTTACCATTTAGCATTGACAATGAATACACTCAAATTTATAACAGCAGGAAACGTAGATGACGGCAAAAGTACACTCATTGGGCGTTTACTTTATGATTCAAACAGCATTCATACAGACCAGTTGGGTATTTTGCAGAAACAAACCAAAGCATCTCAAAACGGAGAAATAGATTTGTCTTTGATTACAGACGGATTGAGAGCTGAAAGAGAGCAAGGTATCACAATTGATGTCGCTTATAAATATTTTTCTACAGATAAACGAAAGTTTATCATCGCTGATGCCCCAGGGCATGAACAATACACTCGTAACATGATTACAGGTGCGTCTAACGCCGATTTAATTATTTTGCTTGTAGATGCCCGAAAAGGTATCACAGAACAAACTAAACGCCATGCAAGCATTGGCTCACTCATGGGTATCAAAAAAGCTGTTGTTGCTATCAACAAAATGGATTTGGTGAATTTTTCTGAAAATGTTTTTGAGGATATCAAACAGGATTTTGAAGAAAAAAGAGCAGAACTCAATTATAATGAAATCATTTATATTCCTGTAAGTGCTTTACAGGGAGATAATATTGTTGAGAAATCAGAAAATACACCTTGGTACACAGGAGAAGCCATATTGCCTTATCTGGAAAAAGTAGAAATTTCTACCAATGTACAATCATTAGCCAGATTTCAGGTACAATGGGTAATACGTCCCAAAGATGATGCGTTTCACGATTACAGAGGCTATGCAGGGTTGGTTCTGAGTGGCTCTTATCATGTAGGTGATAAGGTAAAAATACTACCAACAGGCATTGAAAGTGAAATTATAAAAATAGAACGTCATCAGAAAGAAGTAGAAAAAGCTCAGGCTGGTGAGAATATTGTATTACATCTCAAAGATAATATTGATATTAGTCGAGGTGATAGTATTGTGAAAGTTTCTGAAGCTCCACAAGAAGCCAACCAGCTCAAAACATGGCTTTGCTGGTTTGATAATACGCCTCTCAATTTGGCTAAAACCTATCTTTTACAACACCGTTTCAAAACTGTGAGGGTAAAAATACAATCTATTGAGCAAAAATGGAATATCAATGAATGGCAGTTCAGTCCCACAGAAGAGGTACGCCTCAATGATATTACACAAGTAAATATCAAAACCAATCAGGCTTTATTTTTTGATGCATTCAAAGAAATTCCTCAGAATGGAAGTGCTATTTTAATTGATGAAACGACATTCAATACTGTGGGAGCTTGTATGTTTTTATGAAATACTGGCTTTTCATATTGCTTTTTGGGTTGATAAATACTGCTGTTTTTAGTCAGAATACAAGACAAGTAACTCGCCAGCAACTGATTTGGTATGGATATTATAATACGATTCAGTTCAATCAAAAATATTTTTTGACAACTGAAATTCAGGAAAGACATTTTATCAACCCTATGGCTCAACATCAGCTTGTTTTTAGAAGCCATATTCATAGAAATATAGGAACTGGATGGGATGTAGCTTTGGGTATGTGTTTGTTTCTTCAAAGTCCACAAGACCCAACATCAGAAAGCGATTTGATTGTTCCTGAGTTACGTCCCCATATAGCCCTTGCTAGTCAGACGAAGTTCAATCATTTTTCTATTAATCAAAGATATAAAGCAGAAGCTCGTTTTTTTCATGAAGTAGAAAATAATGAATTAGTCAATGGCTATCAGTTTGGGAATTTCCGTTTTCGTTATCAGATAGCAATAGAAATTCCTGTTTATAAAAAGTGGTTATCTGTCAAATTAAGTGATGAAATCATGCTTAATGCAGGAAAAAACATTATATACAATATTTTTGACCAAAACAGAATTTACTTAGCTCTCAATTATAATATTACCCCTAATCTACGATTAGAAACAGGTTATCTGAACTGGTATCAGCAAAGAGCCTCAGGAAATAGTTTTTACAATCGAGATATTTTAAGATTTACAGTCTTTCATAAAATTCATCTTCAAAAATAATTTCTTATGAATACTTCACTATTACCCATTTATATACAAAATCAGAACTATCCAATTCTTATTGTTGGAGGGGGGAATAGTGCCTGTCAGAAAGTGATGAATCTCCTTGAATACAACGAATATACAAGTATTCATATTGTTTCACCTACTCTATCAGATGAGTTGTTTGATTTAGTAGAAAAACACCCACATCTCACATGGGAAGAAAAAGTTTTTGAGCCTCAGGATTTAGAAGAAGTATCTCTAGTAGTCATTGCTGTTAAGAATCTAGACCTTAATGAAAGTATCAAATCTATAGCCAAAGAAAAAAGAATACTTATACATTCCATTCATTTTCAAGAGCTTTCTGATTTCTTTTTTGATGTAAGCATCAAAGAGAAAACGATTAATCATTCTTTTTCTACTGTTCAAACTTCAAAAATATGGGAAACAGAATTAGAGAAAGAGCATATTCAACCCAATTTATTCAAGGAAAAAATTACTCATCATCAATTCAAAATAAAAAATGATGGTGGTACAAAATACAGAAAACTGGCATTTCAGCTTTCTTTGTTATTTTTAGCTACATTTTTGGGTTATGGATTTTCCACGATTATCTCTTTTGATGAGTTTAAGGGAATGCTTACTCAAATGCCAAAAGAATTCTATGGAATGCTTCTGGTTGGATTTTTTGCTCAATTGGTCGATGGAGCTGTCGGACTTGGATATGGGGTTACCTGTGCAACTAGTATGATGCTTTTGGGAATTAAATCTACGGCTATCAGTGGTAGTATCCATACTGCCGAAATGTTTTCTAGTGGTATTACAGGATATTCTCACTATAAATTTGGCAATGTAAACAAACGATTATTGATTTGGCTTGCAGGTTTCGGTGTACTGGGGGCTGTATGTGGTGCCTTGTTACTGAGTTATTTAGGCAATCAGTTTGAAAACATAACGTACAGTATTTTAGCTGTTTACAGCATGATTTTAGGGGCAAGACTCATTATTATTGCATTTCAGAAAAAAATCATCAAAAAGCGAGTTAAAAATATTGGTCTTTTAGGCTTTTTGGGTGGGTTTTTAGATGCCTTTAGTGGTGGTGGTTGGGGACCCATTGTTACCTCTACCCTGCTTTCAAGAGGAAGAAAATCAAAATTTGTAGTGGGAACCGTCAGTTTATCAGAGTTTTTTGTAACCCTTTCTGCTTCTATTGTATTCTTTTCTGTTTTAGGGGTAAGTCATTGGTATATTGTATTAGGCTTGATTGTGGGAGGTGCTATTGCTGCTCCTTTGGCAGCAAGACTTGCAGGCAAACTCCCTCAGAAAGTAGCGTTATTACTGGTTGCTACACTTGTAATTGTGTTCAGCGTCAGGATGCTTATGAAAGTTTTGTAATTTCTCATTGAAACTAATGAAGGAGTTCATAGTTATTTTTTCAAATATTCGTTTATTCATCTTTTTTTATTGAAAAAACACTTATTTTTCTTATTTTCAGACTTTTAACAAAGTATATAAATTGGATTAACGAATGTTTATAAAGAAAAAATAAACGAATGTCGTATATTTAGGTGTTACCAGCAAGCGTATAACGACACTCACCAAAACGAAAAACATATAAACAACAAATGATTTCAACCAAAGAACTAAACTTACCTGACAGACAAAAATTACAGACAATTTGCAAAGCAATTTCTGTTTTAGACGCAATTCTTTCTCAAGAATGGGAATATCGTTATTACTCGTACAACAATCAATGGGCAGACAATGAAGAATTTTGCGAAATGCGAAACGGTTCGGGCGACCAAATGCTTATTTTATTTAGAGAAGACGGCTGTGTAATAAATGGATTTGCTCACGAGTATCAACAGCAAGAAAAAGAGAAACTAACAAAAGATTTACCTTCTATTTTTGACGAATTTATTTTTGGAGAACCTGTAAAAACAATCGGAACAACATTTTGCGTTTGGACAACCGAAAATAAGGCTTGGAAAACTGGACAAATCGAAAATTACGAAGATAATTCTGACGAAATGTTGAGCATTTTTGACGGAAATCCACAAACTTATGTTGATTGGGCAACAGAATATTTTGACGAAAGTTTTATCGAAAGTGGAATTCCATTGGAAACTGTGACAGAAATATATAACGGAAAAAAACTAACAAAAGAAATGGTTTTGACAATCGTTAAGGAACTTGAAGATTGGGAACAACTTGAAGCTGACCTAAACGAAATTGGTTATCCGTATAACTTTAACTAACCAAAAAATAACGCCAGCTGGTAACATCGGTTTGGCAATATGGCGGCTGAAGTGCTTCTATGAAACATTTGTGCAAGGTTCAAAAGCAGTAATTCTATTGAACTTTTGTGCTGAAAATCCGCCACATCGCCAAGCCGAAAACCGTTAGCAGTAATGGTAGGACGACCCAACCGACAATAATAAATAATGCAAAAAACGACATTTAAAATATCAAAAATGGACTGCCCATCCGAAGAACAAATGATACGGATGAAACTTGCCGACTTGACAAACATCAACTCGTTAGACTTTGATATACCTAACAGACAACTGACCATTTTTCATACAGACAATCACGACCAAATTTTTCAGCAACTTGACAATTTAAAGTTTGACACCACACTCATTGACAGCGTTTCGGCAGACAACTACACAGCGACAACAGACAGTACAAGCCGAGAAAGAAAATTGCTTTGGCAAGTTTTAGCCATTAACTTTTTCTTTTTTGCACTTGAACTTACGACAGGTTTTATATCAAACTCAATGGGACTTGTTGCCGACAGTTTAGATATGCTTGCCGACAGCATAGTTTACGGACTTGCACTTTTTGCAGTTGGTGGGACAATGACACGAAAGAAAAATATTGCAAAATCAGCGGGTTATTTTCAATTAATACTTGCAATATTTGGTTTTATAGAAGTAGTCAGACGATTTGTTGGACTTGAACAAGTTCCAGCATTTCAGACAATGATAACTATTTCACTTCTTGCTCTTATTGGCAACGGACTGTGTTTGTATTTACTACAAAAAAGCAAAAGCAAGGAAGCACATATGCAAGCAAGTATGATTTTTACATCTAATGACGTAATTGTAAATCTTGGAGTAATTGTAGCAGGTGGACTTGTTTACTTGACAAACTCAAAATATCCCGACCTTATCATTGGGAAAATTGTATTTTTCATCGTTGGACAAGGAGCATTTAAAATTTTAAAACTTTCAAAATGACGGACGAACAAAAAACCACTACTGCTAACAGCTGTTTTGCGTTATGGGACTTCATGCTTCGTAAACAATTTTGTGGTAGCCAAAAGTTTTGTGCTCTGCATAAACATTTGTGGTAAAATGCCCACCCATCGCAAATCGCCTGCTCGTTGTGCGTTCCTGTAAAAAATATGGAAAAACAAAAACCTATTTTATTCAATGAAAATCCGCCAAAGAAAAATAAAGACGGTTTATATGACTATGTAGTCCATAATGAGGAAAAAATATGTGGCTTTTTCGGGAAATATTTTTTTTTGAGTAACGGTAAAAAATGTGAAATTCAAGATGAAGAAAATCCAAATATTATATATCAATACAGCGAAAATGCCTATCAAGCATCTAAATTTGAAGATATAAATATTCGCCAACGATTTCAAAATATTGATTTTAAAGATGCTATACACTTAGCTTGGGAATTAAAAAGCCATATCAGAATGGATTGGGAAAGTATAAAGACACTAAAAATGAAATTAATTCTTACCAAAAAATTTCAAAATCCAACCTTAAAAATTCTTTTGCAAGAAACTCAAAACAAATATTTGGAGGAAACTAATCATTGGAAAGATATTTTTTGGGGCGTATGTAATGGTATTGGTGAAAATATGCTTGGTAAAATTTTGATGAAAATTAGACAAGAAAATAGACATAAAATAGTTCACTGACAACCGGAAAATAAATGAAACAAGTTTTAAGAAAAGTGAAAAAAATAAACTTTGTAGCAACTAAACAGCAAACGCACAATATTACATTTGTTCAAGGCGGGCTGACGTGTAAACTTGGAGCTATATGCTTCTAATGAAATACAGTAATAAATTAAAGCTTTGTTCTCCGAAACCCGTCCGAACGCAAAGCCCCAAACCGTTGAGAGGGAAGCCCTTCGGGCTTCCCTCTCAACGAGCAGGACAACATTCATACAAAAAAGAATCGTATAATTTTATAATAATTGAATATGGGACAAATTAAAGTTTTTGGATTAGCTCAAGAATTAAATAAATATAAGACCAAAATGTCGGAAGTAATTCATTCATGTATTGTTGACGCTCTTAAATTTCCAGCAGACAAAAAGTTTCAAAGATTCTTCCCATTAGACTCTGATAACTTTTATTTCCCAAACGGTCGGACTGAGAAATACACAATAGTAGAACTAAGTATTTTTGAAGGTAGAAGCATTGAAGCAAAAAAAGAATTTATAAAACTAATGTATGAACGGTTTCGTGAACAGTTGAATATATTGGAGAACGACATTGAAATTACAATCTTTGAGACACCAAAGTTTAATTGGGGAATTAGAGGTTTGCCAGGAGACGAATTGGCACTAAATTATAAAGTAAATGTTTAAAAAGAAACACCAGCTGCCAACAAGGTTTTGTGTCAGACGGATGACGTGCAAACTTAGAGCTTTGTGCTTCTATTCAAATTCTGTGCAGTTTAACAGTTTTGAGCTCTGAAACCGTTAGAATACTCATGAAAGTTTTGTAAATATTAGCTTATATCTCTTTTACAGATACCCAAGTGGTGTTCTACATGATAAATTGTAAAATACAACATTTCTCTGATGGTTACTTTCCCCAACAACGGATGTGGTAAAATAAATGTATCCAATTCTTGTTCTGTGTAATTTCTTATCTTTTGATTCAGTGTATCAACAGTTTTTGAAAGTTTTTTACACAAACGCTCTTTTTGTTCAGTCTTGATAACTGGAGGCACAAATCTGCCTGTTGCTGTTGCTCCATTTTGCAGTTTATCCTGATATTTTTTTACAAGTTCTTCGTAGCTTTTAGAAGGTCTATTGGCTTTTCCAAAAAGCATTTTCAATACAAAATTAGGCAATGAAAATGCCAAATTCAGAGGGCTTACAGCTCTACAAATATGCTCTAACTGTTGCCCAGCAGACCATTTTTCACCTTTCCTAAAAATAAATTGGTCTTTAGATAAAGTATTGATATAATGAATAAAATCCTGATGGTTTTCCTCTAACTGCTTGATAATCTCTTGCTGATTCATGGTTTTTATATTAAATGACAAAAGTCTTGCAGAAATCTGCAAGACTTTAAATTTCAAATTAATCTCTCTCTTTAAGCCAACTTACAATCGTAGGACTGAGTTCATTTTGTGAACGTGCACCCACAAACACCCCAATATGTCCGCCAGGGAATTTATAGGTTTGGACATCTTTGGAACCAATATGTTTTTCCAAAGGAATTGAACAAGGAGGTGGTACTAAATGGTCAGCTTCGGCGTAAATATTGAGAACTGGCATGGTTAGATTTTTCAAATTTACTTTGTGTTTTCCAACCACTAACTCCCCTTTGATAAGTTTATTGTCCTGATATAAGTCTTTGATAAACTGTTTGAAACACTCTCCTGCTTGGTCAGGGCTGTTAGCAACCCATTTTTCCATTCTCAAGAAGTTCATTAGTTTAGCTTCATCATCCATCATATCCACAACAGAGGTATATTTCCTGAATTTACTCATCGGTTTAAGCATATCAAAACCTATATTGAGCATTTCCCCAGGCATAATACCCCCATTATTTTCAATCATTTTATCTACATCCAAATAAGTTGACCACTGAAAAAGCAATCCTTCTTTATTGGAGAAGTCTATAGGGGCAACCATTACTACCAAATTTTTAATTTTTTGGGGATTAATGGCTGAATAGATGGTGCTAAACGTTCCACCCTGACAAACACCCAATAAATTGACTTTATCTATTTTATGAGTTTTACGGATATAGTCCACACATCCACCGATATAACCATTGATATAGTCATCCATAGAGGTGTATCTATCGGCTCTTGTTACATAGCCCCAATCAATGATATAAACATCTAGTCCTAAATCCAAAAATTTACGAATTACACTTCTATCAGGCTGTAAGTCCATCATATCTTGCTTATTAACAAGAGCATACGAAATAAGCAATGGCGTTTTGACTGTTGCTTTGGTTTTACGCTGATAACGATATAAACTAATTTTACCATCATTCCATACCAAGTCTTTGGGAGCTGTGGCAATATCTATTTCTTCTACATCATATAAAATCTGATAGCTTTGAGCTAATTTTTCTGTTCTTTCTTTATATTTTTCTGAAAGTGAAAATATCTGTTCTGGTAACATGATTTGTTAAGTTTAGTCGAAATACAGGGTTTATTTTGTTTTTCCACGTTTGGTGGTAGTAGAAGTAGTATCCGAACTTTTTTGTTCGTCTTGTGTATCTACCATTTTTTCAAGATTTCTGATTTTACCTCTCAGTTCGTGAATAATTGCGTTAAGTTCATCAATTTCAGAACGTGGTGCAATGGGAAGAGGTTCTAATAGTATTTCGAGTTGCTTTTCAAAACGATTTTTGATAGAAGTGCTTACTGACATAGATTCGGCTTGTAATTTACCAAATGCAGGGCTTCTGTAAAGCTCTATCATCATGGGTTCGGTAGTATCCATCCATGTATTAAAAAACTCTTCGTAAGTAACCATTTTATTGGGGTCTTTAGCTACTTTATCAAGTACAGTTTTCAACGTTTTTTCCATAGCCTTCTGAGCTGTAGCTTGTACGAGATTTTGCATTTCATTTGATTTCACATAGTAATATGTGTAATCATCTTGCATATCAATACTCAGTTCCAAAAGTTCTTTTTCTTTGCTATCTGGTAGCATTTTCATAAAAGGAGCTACTCCCTTTTTCATTTTACCCAATGCCTGATACTGTGTTTCTTGCATTTGGCTAATCATTTCAGGGAATTTTTGGGCAAGTTTCTCTAAACCTCCACCTGTTTGCTGGTTGATACTGTCTAAAAGTTTTTTAGAAAAACCCGAAATCTCCTCTAAAAAATTGGATGATTGTTTGGGAGTAATGCTTCCAAAAACATTGCTTACCACTTCATTGTATTTATCTAGGCTAAAGCTCTCCATAAACTCTTGAAAAGCATTTTTCTTAGGTTTTTTACCTATATTTATCTGCTCTAAGATAGGTTGCCATAACTCATACATTTTCATATAGTTCTGAGAAAATGTCATGATATTGCTAAATGTTTCAGCAACATCATTTCTTTGTGTGGATTGCCCTGCAAAAGGTTTACCAAACTGGCTGTTCCACAAACCATACATTTTACTCCATTGTTCAAAAAGATTTGCTTCTTTGCGTTTGGGGGCAATTTGTTCAAAAAGGGACTGCACATTTTCCATCCACATTTTACCCATTTCCATCTGCGACTGCATCATTTGTCCAAAAAACTCTGGTGTACCTGGTTCTGCCTTTTTTGTTTGTTCGGGCTGTGTCCACTGCTTAAAAAAATCTTGATAAGCCTGCATGGGCGTTGTATTCTGCTCTTTGAGGTCTTTCATCCAATACTCAAAGAAATTATAAGGTTTGTTCATGGATACGAGAAGTTTTTCCGAAATATACAAAGTTATGTGGATAAGTACAGAAAATAATATGATTTTTTCGTGAATACATAATACTTTATTAAGATTAAGAGCCTAATAAAATTTGGTAAAAGTTCTATAAAGTATTTTTTGTGTGGTCTATTAAATCTTTTTTCAGAAATTATTGTTGAATAAATGTAATTTTCCATTTTATCAATCGTTATACCCTTTAAAATATTGATGATGAAAGCCTTCTGTTTTGGTATTGTTCTTTTTATTATATCCTTTGGTTTACAAGCACAAGATGTTGAAGTAATCAAAAAACCTCAAATGATGCAAATGCTTGCTCCACAAGATAATAGTGTGTATGTTATCAATTTTTGGGCTACTTGGTGTGCCCCATGTGTCAAGGAGTTACCTGCATTCAAACAGCTTGCAGAAAATAATAAGGATGTAAAAATATTGATGATTAGTTTGGATTTTGCAGAAGATATTGAGAAGACAAAAAAACTGTTGAACAAAAAACAAATTGGTTTCAAAACATATTTATTAGATGAAACCAAGTATGATACTTGGATTAATGATGTAGAGCCTTCGTGGCAAGGTGCAATTCCAGTAACTATTATTTTAAAAGGGAAAAAACGCATTTTTATCAATGAAGAAACTACTCTTGAAACCTTAGAAAAGAAAGTCAAATCTATTCAATAAATTTCTTATTTAACTTAAACTCAAAAAAATATGAAAAAGCTATTTGCATCCATCAGTATTCTGGCAATGGCATTACTTTTATTTGTAAATGCCACTAACAAAGGCGGATATAAGCCCGGTGATAAGGTAAAAGACTTTAATTTAAAGAATATTGATGGCAATATGGTTTCTTTAAAAAGTATGAAAGATGTAAAAGGTGCTATTGTAGTTTTTACCTGCAACCACTGCCCTTTCTCAAAAATGTATGAAGACAGAATTATTGCATTAGACGCTCAATTCAAATCAAAAGGTTATCCAGTTGTAGCAATTAACCCCAACGATGTAAAAGCTGAACCAGATGACTCTTTCGAGAATATGATTGTCAGAGCCAAAGAAAAAGGGTTTACTTTCCCTTATTTGGTAGATGAGACACAAGGTGTAGCAACTGCTTTTGGAGCAACCAATACTCCTCATGTATTTGTATTAGAAAAAGATAAAAAAGCAAACTTTGTAGTACGTTATGTTGGTGCCATTGATGACAGCCCCAAAGATGCTACCAAAGCTACTGTAAAATATGTAGAAGATGCCATCAACAACCTTTTAAGTGGTAAAAAAGTAGAAAAAGACCAAGCAAAAGCAATTGGTTGTACCATTAAATGGAAAAAGGCTTAATTCATAAACATCCTAAAACTTTTTAATCCCTAAATCTTGAAGATTTAGGGATTTTTTTTAGCTTTAAAGCCCTAGCAACTAAAACTTAGCTGACATATCATGAAAATACTTTGGCTCACAGAAAATTACCCCCCCAACAGAGGTGGAATGGCTCAATCTTGTGATAGAATTGTTTTTAATTTACGAAAAATAGGTGTGGATATAGATTTGATTCATTTTACCCAACACACACCCGAAATCAAAATAAACCAAACGCAATTAGGTAAAGATATTTTATTTCCTACAGACGAAGATTTAGCTCATACATTTAACTGTCTTTTTAACTTTCTAGAAAACTATATAGCCAAAGAAAAGCATACACATTTGGCTGTTTTTGGTGGGTATGCAACCATGTTTTTTGCCCCTTTTGTTAGTAAAATTTTTAACTTAACACTGATAACCTTACTTCGTGGAAATGATTTTGATGCAGGTTTATTTTCTCCAAGACGTAAACAAATTGTAGAAGACTGTTTGCTTCAATCATCTATGATTTGTTCTGTCAGCAAAGATAAAACATTCAAAATAAATCAGTTATATAAAACACTGAACACTGTTTATACTCCGAACGGTATTGATTTAGAGCATTGGCAAGTGCTTCCAATGGATTTACAGCATGCTGAGAATTGGCGAAAAACGCATGTAGATTACTCGCATAAGGTTGTGGGTTTATTTGGACATCTGAAAGAAAAGAAAGGTGGTTTATTTTTCCTACAGGAAATTTTAAAAGCAGATGTTGCTGATAGAATTCATTTGTTGATTGTTGGTGAGATGCAGTCAGAAATGAGAGAGTTTTTAGTTGCCGAATCAGACATCAATTACACTCATTATGAGTTCATTGACCGTTATGCCTTGCTGGGTTATTATCCAGCCTGCGATGCTGTGGCTATTCCTTCTTTTTATGATGGAATGCCTAATGTGCTTTTAGAATCCATGGCTTTGGGTATTCCCATTATTGGAGCTAAGGTAGCAGGTATGGCAGATGTATTATCACAAGAAACAGCTTTTTTGTTTGAAGCTGGAAATGGTGAAAGTTGCAGAGAAGCCTTACTGGCATTTGCAGATACGGAAGCAGAAATTCTAAAAAATATGGGTAATTTATGTCTAGATTTAGTGAAAGAACGTTATACACATATCCATGAAGCCTTAAACTACAAAAATGTATTTGAAAGTATTGAAATAAATAAATCCTGACGTATGCAAACACATCTAGCAGAATGTATCACATCATTGAATAATTTAAAAGAAGAAGCCTCTTTGGCTTTCCAGAAGTTCTCTGAAAAACAATTAAACTGGAAGCCTTCCCCTAAATCGTGGTCGGTGGCTGAGTGTATGCACCATTTACTAATTGTCTTCGATAAATATGAGCATGCCGTAGAGAGTGGTTTGGCTAAAGCTGAAAAAATAGCTACTCCCAAGGCATATAAAACCAGTTTTCTTGGAAAAATATTCTTAAATTTTGTAAAACCCAATTACAAAGTAAAAACACCAGCACCATTGGCTCTACACCCAACCCAAAGTACTTATTCAAAAGATATTGTGTTTGAATACATCACATATTTAGAGCGTATTATCTATTTTGCACAAAAAGCACAAGATTTATCTGTAGACATCAACAAAATCAAAGTACCTTCATCTGTAAGTAAACTAATTAAATTTAATTTAGGTGATTATTTTAAAATTGAATTATGGCATAATTTAAGGCACTTCAACCAAATGCTTCGTGTTTGTAACGAACCTGATTTTCCCAAAGGATAAAAGATTAAATTAAGATAGATCTAGTCTTTTTGAATTTCCCAATCAGGAATATAAATTTCGTAGATTTCACGAGTATTTTTATATTTTTCTTGGAATGCCTTGAGTTCTGTATCATTAGGGAACAGAATATGATATTTTTCACCTGTTTTTGAGAAATATACCTTGCCTTTGCTGCTATCCATACCTTCCCAATAAGGGTATTTGGTAGCCTCCATAATGGCTTGAGTAGTGTTTTTAGCAATTTCTTTCTTGAAAACCATTACCAAACTGGGTGTTTTTTGAAGTTTTGGCAACTCGTAATCTGTTAAAAAATTATAATCTTTGATGGTCTGTTCTTTGGCTTTTATGAGTCCTTTGTCTCTATCCATACGAGCTGTAGGCTCAGCTATCCCTCTTTTTTCTATAAAACCGAATATTACGACTTTTTTACCTAAAAACTTTTTATCCCATTCCTTTAGATTATCCAGATAAAATACTTCTCCTTTTTCAGTAATGATACAAGCCACATTATCTTCTTTTCTTGAAATGCCTACAACTTTGCCAATATTTGCATTTTGGGCTATCCCTGTTATTTCAGATTGAACCTTTATGTTGGTTTTAGAGACATTTAATAAGTAGTTTTTTTGCCCTCCTTCCGAACCTGCTTTGTATTCGCCTTTTTCGTTTATAAGAGGCTCATTTTGAGTTATTCTAATGACTTCAACCCCTCCTACAACAACTTTTTTACCAACCATATCATCACTCCAAGCTGCCCAATTTCCTTTTCTGTCATCTATCAGATACATTTTACCATTATCCATCAAAACTGCCCCTATTTTAGCATTCTGAGCCACTCCTTTGAACATTTTAGGAGTCAATATTTCTCTGATCTGTGTATGAACCTGTAAAGGTGTTTTTTCTATGTTTTTAGGTGAATAAATTTGCTCTAACTGCCCTCCTATGCCTTCTAAAGTTACGACCTTCAAACCAAAATATTGGGCATTGGCATAATAATATTGCCAGTTTCTTTCATCATAGGCTACGTTTTTGAGTTCTATTTCTCGCCAAGGCTGATGTAACGCAAATTGAATAACGGGTGTTACTTCTTTTCCATTTTTCTTGATGAATTCTTCTTCTGTAGATTTTTGAATGACCTCTTTTGATGCATTGATTAAATTCAGGTTTGTTTTCCAAACTTTGTATTTAGCTCGAATTGTAAATTTTTGAGGAAATGATTCTTTATCATCTTTCGTCTGTACAATTTCCCAGTCTTTAGGCAGTTTTTCTTTTATATCAGTAATAATCCAGTCTGTATAAATATCGGAAGGTAATAGTCCATTTTCTCGCATACTTACCACATGATCAACTCTTTCTTTGTCATTTTTAAAGTATGCCATTATTACTCGATTCATTTCAGCATAGGCAAGAGCATCTTCTTGGGTATCAAATATTTTTTCTACTCTTACGATTTCCCGATGATGTGTTGTTTTCCCAAATTTTACAGTAATGACTTGTCTTTGCACCTCTATTTCGTTGGGTTCTTTACAAGTATAAAGCAATGCATATTTCCACACAGGCTCTCCGTTTTTATCAGGTCTTTTCGACTTAATAGCCACATTGATTTCATAGATAAAACGACAAGGCAATAATTCATCCATATTATTTGGGGTTTGGGCAAAGCTCATAGGGGTATTCAGAGAGAATATTATTCCTACAAAAATTTGGTATATCCATTTTCGAAATCCCATATTAAGAAAGTATTTTATGGTTTCTGAGCATTTAACCATGCTTCAATAGCTTGTTTCTCTTTTGCATCCATCAAAATGATTTTACTTACTACTGTTACAGTAGGTGTGACAGCCTCTTCAATTACTCCTGTTCCTTTTCTTCTGCTATCTGTTTCAATCTCTTTATTTTGCAAACCTTTTTTCAAAAGAGACTGAATTTCTTTGAATTGGGTTTCTGTTATTTCCTTTTTAAAAGGCGTTCCTCCATCATACATACCCGAAGAACTCATTTCTTTAGTAATAGGCTTATATTCAATATCTTTATCAGAGATAATCCAAGCATTTCCCACTCCGTCAATGTATCTGTATGTATAATTTTTAGGTAGATTTTTAAATTTTGCTACTTCCATTAATTTACAAAATTTTTCTTCATACTTTTTTAAATCGCTGGCAGATTTTGTTAGTGGAGTAATTCCATTTTTATTACTTACGAAAAAGTAGCTGTAATTTTTCTTGGAGAAAACTATTTTGGGCATTCCGTCTTGTTCTAGTGCTTCCAATTCATATCCATCTTCTAAAAGCACTTTATGGTTTTCGCTTAGTTTTTTAGATGTTTGCTTTTTCCATTGTACATAATGGTATGCGATTTCAAAGTTTTCTTCTGTGTAACAGCTATTCATATTTTGCCCTTTAGAGATGCCAGTAATACCAAATAATGCTAAAATAAGATATTTTTTCATAAAAGTTTATGGTTTTGATTTGAACTTACCACAAAAATATAGCCAAAACTTAATAAGTTTTGGCTATGATCTCTATAAAATTTTCTCCAAAAAATCTTTTTAGCTTACTATACTTTGAATTAATTTTTGCATTGTTAGTGGTTTTTGAATAAACCCTTTTACTAAACTATATTTTTGAGTATTGTTCATATCATCTTCATTTGTTGATGAAGATAACATTATTAGTTTAGTTTTTTGATTACTAATTTTTTCATATCTATTCAAGAATTCCCATCCATCAATTTCTGGCATATTAATATCTAAAAAAATAATATCTGGAACATGATTATTTGTATCTACTAAATAGTCTAAAGCTCTATAGGCTTCTGTAAAAGAAATAATTTGTGAATTGGGCATATTTTTTTTGATTATTACTTCACAAATTTTATTATTGATTATATCATCATCTACAATCATATAATAAGTGTTATGATGTATATTCTCTACCATATCCTTAATTTTTTTATATTGGAAAAGATACAATAAATTTACTTCCTTGATTAGGAACACTCAAAATATTTAAACTTCCTTTATTTAATTTAATATATTCTTGGACAAGTGTAAGCCCTAAACCAAATCCAATTTCGTGGTTTGTTCCTTGATGACTTATCATTTGTGTACTTAATATTTTATTAATTTCTTCTTTTGTTAATCCTATTCCATTATCTTCTATGATAATGTGTACTATAAAAGAATCTGTTTCTACATGGATAGAAACATTTCCTTGTGTTTTAGCAAATTTTATGGCATTAGAAATTAAATTACGAATAATCAATGAAAACATATTATAGTCCACATAAACCTGAATATCTGTAGGAACATACTCAAAATTAATTTTTTTTGCTATTATAGATGACTGAAATAAGGGTTTTATTTCTTGTATAACCTCATCAACTGATACCATTTGTGGGGCTATAAGAACTTCACCTTTTTTAATCTGCATTTGTATCCAAGAAGTCAGATTATCTAAAAAAGTTATTACTTTATCTACTTGTTGCTCTACTTCTGGTAAGAAGTTATTAAAATCCTCAAAATTAATATCATTATTTCTGAGCATATCTAACAAAGCATGTAAACTATTGAGAGGCATTCTTGAATCATGGGAAAGGATAGAAAGTAACCTATCTTTAATAGTATTCATACGTTCTAACTCTCTATATTTCTCTACATCCGTTATTTCATTGAGAACAGTAACTAATATTTTTTGATTGTATAGGTTAAAAACAACTCTATAAATTCTATTTATACTATCTTTACATCGAACTATAAATTTTGTTTCTTGTTCTTTAGTTGCAGATGACAAAGTATTGAACAATTTATTTTTCGTCATATTTTCTATAAACATCTGTTTTTGTGTTCTTACTTCAATAGAGGATGTACCAATAGTTTCTACATATTTTTTATTATAATAAAGAGTCGTGAGGTTTCCATTTTCTCCAATAGAATCTATTACAATTGGCTCAGGAAAAGCATTTACAATTGTATCAAAAAAAAAGTTGTCTTTTTGATACACATTTTGTTCAAAATCCATGAAAACATTGTTTTATCATTTCCAGATTAAAAAATATATTTGAATTTGAATCTTTATCCTATCAGTCTTTCTTAATATGAGTTTTATCTACGATTTCTTTTATCACTCCATCTAAGTCTTTAGTTACATCTTCCAAAGATTGTACATATTGCTTTCTTTCTTCATCATTCATTGTAATAAGATTGATAAGCCCTAGAATATTTGCAATAGGTTTTCTAATTTCATGTGATTCTTTCCAAGCTATTTCTTGTAAAATTTTATTTTGTTTTTCCAAAATTATATTTTTTTCCTCTATCTCTTCAGTATAGCGTTTATTTTGAATTCTTAATTTTTCGCTTTCTGAAATATCATGTCCTATGCAAATAATTCCTATTAACTCTTTAGTTTCATTAAAAAAAGCTGATAAATCCCAACTTGTCCAGTAATAATCTCCTGCATTATCTGGTTTACGTAAGTGTATCTTTACAACTTTTTCAGGGGATTGGAAGCATTCTTTTACAGCATTGCCTATAATTTCTGTTTCTTCAGGGTGTACAGCTAAAGAAAGGCTTTCCTTGCCAATAAAATTCTCTGTAAGAAAATTAAATTTTTTCTGGAATAAAGAATTTACATAAGCATAATTTCCTCTTAAATCTGTAATAATTACAGAATATTGTTCAGAATATTTTAAATAATGTGGAACAAGGTTTTCCATTGATATTGAATTATTCATTAATAAATTGTGTATAAATATAAATAAAAATAAAAATAAAAATAATCTCATATCATTAACGAAAACAATATGGGAATTTTATGAAAGAAGATGTTTACTTTTTGAAAAAAATATAGCCAAAACTTATTAAGTTTTGGCTATGATAAAAAGCTCTAATATATTTATTTTAATTGGCTAACAGATACACATATTTTCGCCCTTTTGAAGTAGTGGTTACTAATTTATCGTTTGTAATTTCTTCTATCATTTCGTAATCTTCTTGTCCTGCTTTGTTGGTTGTTAACTTCTTATTATTTTCAGAAAGTTTCCAAGAACCTGTTTGAGCTGGACTACTGGGAACAGTTACAACCAAAGAACCATCTGCTTTGTATTCTAAATTTACTTGAGAGAAAATTTGTACCAACATTGCTTTTTGAGCTTCTACTTGTTTTGCCTGCTCAGCATTTTGCTTTCTTACCTCATTGATATAATCCTCAACCATAAAGCTAGCTGTTTGAGCATCAGGCTTCCATTTTTTCAGAAGTAATTGAGTAACATTATTGTTAGTGGTAGCTCTTGGACTTCCTGTTAAAATTTCTATTGTCTTTTTAGGATTAATCAGTTTTAAAGAAGGGTTTTCTGGCAGATTATCAGAACCTTTTTCAATTAGGTCTATCACTTCTTTAGGGTTTAAAGTTGGTTTTAAGGCTAAAATTTTGGCTGCAAGGTTTGCCACATTTGGCGAAGCCATAGATGTTCCTGAAAACTTCACTTTATCACCACCTGGTACAAAACTTTCTACTTCAAAGCCATTGGCATAGAATCTTACACTTTTTCCTTCTGTAGTAAAAGATGTTTTCTTACCTTCATTATCAACTGCACCAATAGTTATCAGATTAGGAAGCCCTTGGAAAGAAGCAGGAATATATTCCTGAAAGCCCGCATCGTTATTTTCATTTCCAGAACCACAGATAAATAAGATTTCGGGAGCTGACTTGAACGCTTCATACAATGCTTTTTTCTCGATTTCAAACATTTCTCTAGCCATCTTTTTACGTTCTTCATCATTTTTTCCTACTCCGTTCAAAGAAAGGATGCCTTCATAAGCAGCTACTCCGTATCTCCAGCTCATATTCACTACTTTTACATTATTTTCTTTGAAATATTTAACGACCTCTTTATACATATTTGCCTGAAATTTAGCATACTCTAGAGTGTGTGCAGGGGGAAGAGTTCTGTAATCCCAACCCATACGAGCTGTAAGCAAACGAGCAAAAGGGTTATCTTTGATAGCTATACCAGCTACATGCGTTCCATGTGAATAAGTGCCATAAAAACTCATTTCTTCTTGGAAATCTTTGGCTTGTTCAGGCTTGAGGCTAGCTATTGTTTTACGAACCTCTGCCACTTCAGGGCTTTCAATACCTGCCTGTAAATCCATAAAACCTTTACTAAGGAGTTGTAAACGTTTGATATCTGTTTTGATTTTACCTTGTGGATTATCAAGTAATAAACCATCATTTTTATGTTCTACCAAACTGTATCCTACGCCATTTTTGCCTTTTTTATCTTGATGGATTATATTTTTAGGAAAAATATTAACATCCACACCACTATCCCAAACAGCTACTACCACAGGTGTACCTTTTTCTGATGCACTCAAAGCAACATCACGCTCTGCCCAAATATCTTTTTTTACTTCATTTACTTTATTCTTTTCATAAATTTCGTTCAAAACCTTCAACATTTCTGGCACAAGAGCAGCTCTTTCATCCAAAACAAAACGAATACCTGTAAAATTTGATATTACGCCTTCTGGAACCACATTTTTATTATTATCTAAAAAAGGTTGAATTTGGCTTTCTAAACTAGAAGTAATTAAATTTGGGTTAAAAATACTCATACTCCCCCTTGCAGATTCCAATTCATTTTTGATTTCGTTATAAGGCAGATTTTTCCAAAGACTTGCATATTCTTTTACAAAAGTTTGCTTAAAAGCTTCAGATTTTTTGTCTGAATTTTGTTTTAATGTTTTTGCATAAGCCTGTAAAAACAATCCTGTTGTGAGTTTTTCTGACTTCTTATCTTCCAAGTCTTGTATTTTTGGAATAAAACTAAGGGCTTTATCATAATCTTTTTTGAAAACATAGCCCATCATAATCGTCTGATAATATGCTTTGAGTGTTGCTTTATCAGTAATTTCGTATTTCTCTAAATCTGCCTCTAAGTTTTTGATAAAAGCATTATTGAGGGTATTGAGTTGTGCTATATCATTGACAATTTCAGTTGCCTTTCCTTTGAGTGTAACAGAGCGACGAGGCAGGTCATCGGCTTTTGTAATTTTAATCTTCTGAGCCATTAGCCACTGATTGCCTATAAAAAACATTATCAAGCTGGCTATTTTAAAAACTTTTTTCATATAGTTTAGATATTTAAAATTATGCAATCATGGTTAAAAATACAGTATCAGCACCATTTTCAGCAGATACAGAATGAAACATATAAAAAAGCAAGAAATCGAATAAAATAGGACTTTTACTTTGTGCTTTTATGCGTGTAGCTATTTGGGTTTTATTTGTATGCAAACCATAAGAAATGATTTCTTGGTCTCCTTCAAAAATCACGTATTCAGATAAAGAGTTATTACGGATTTCTAAACGATATTTTCTACCCTCGTGAGTTATAATCCAGTCATTGGAGTACCATTTTTCTACCTCTACCTCCAAAACAACTCTTTCGTTCTTATTCTCAATTTGAATCTTGTTTTTCCAGAAACCCTTTCTTTTAATCTTATAGGTTTCATCATGGATGATGGCTGTGGCTGTGTTTTGTAAACCACTCCACTCGAGTGTCAATACTCCTTTTACCACATCATTTTCCAGAAAAGCATATTCATTATTTTTTAGCTTTTCCCATTTTTTTGAAATTTCCATAATTTTAACTGGTTTAAAATTTACTGTATCAGTTTGAAAACATTGACTCCGATGGAATAACCATAGACTTTATTATTCTCTTTGTAGATTCTGATTTTATTACAAGCCATACCTAAATCTACTTTTTCCCAAGTTTTTCCTCCATCTTTGGTGGCATATCCGCTTCGCATAGTACCTACATAGCCTGTATTATTATCTATGAATCCTATTCCAAATTCACGAGCTTTTGAGTCTTGGCAGAGATTTACTTCTTTCCAAGTTTTGCCTCCGTTTTTAGTTTTAGCAATTCTTTGTTGTTTGACAGTAGTATCAGGGTTATAACTTTGGATTGTTACGTATCCTACTTTTTTACTTGGGAAAGAAACTTTCCAAGTCGTCTCATAAGGTCTTTTCGATTGATAAACTTTCTTCCAAGTTTTGCCTCCATCTTTGGTACGCAAAATGAGGGCATTTGATTTAGAAATATCTGCATCAGTAGCTGCACAGGCAAAACCTTCTTTTTTATTAAACATCTTAATATCGAAAAGCATTTTAGCATTTACATCTAAACTCGAAGACTCAAATGTTTCACCATTATCATGCGAGACCATCATCATCGCAGGGCTTCCTACACGCCCTACGGCATAAATATGATACTTATAGTCTATTTGCCCATGATTAATGTACTGCTCTCTGACTATGTCAATGGCACAAAGTCCTTTTACATAAGCACCTTTATAAACTACTGGCTCCCAAGTTTTGCCTCCATCTCTGGTTCTATAAAGAGGTATTGTATCTGTAACGTTTGGGAAATAATCAGTACCAACTGTTCCTGCAAAACCTCTGAGACTATCTAAAAAAGCCACACAACGAAAGAATGTGCCTTTTTTTTCAATTTGCTTTTCCCAAGTTTTGCCTCCATCGGTGGTTTTATAGATTTTTCCGTACCCATTGATATACCAACCTTTGTTTTCATCAATAAAACAGATATCATCTTGCTTACCAGCATACGGCTCTGTGGTTAATTTTTGCCATGTTTGAGCTTGGCTCGTTTGAATTATTACAAAGAATATCAGCAGACTTATTATATTTTTCATAGTTATTGTCGATTATAGATAATTTTTCTTTTATCACTATTAATAATGGTTAATGTTGTTTTTGTACTTTCTACGATGTCATTGATAATTTCCTTTCCTTTGTCATCTGTTCGTATAATCTTCTTATTATCTTCACTCAATTTCCATATTCCTGTAGATTGTGGTCTTCCAGGTACATCAAAAGTATAAGTATTATTTTCTTTGTATTCAAAAATAGTCTCACCCACAACCTGTTCAATCATTTCTTTTTGCTCCTTTAAGGCGTCTGCTTGTGAGGCATCTTTTTTTCTAACATTTTCAATAATATCATCAACCAAGCCAGGTATGCTACTTTTATCTACTTTCCATTTTCCTACAATATTAGGCTTAGAAGTTATTTGTGTATTTTGAGCTTTGGCGATAATTGTTCCTACAAAAAAGCCTATAATCAGTAGGGCAAAAAGCAGTAATATTTTTTTGAGTTTCATAAATATATTTGTTTAAATTCTGTTTCAAAACAACTGAATTCTTCACAAAAACCTTATGAATAAAGTCTTAAATGACTTTCAAAAAAAACTTAAAAAAAAGGTATCGTTTTTATAAAAATTCTTGAAATATCAAATATAAATATATGATTATAAGCATTTTGAATATTTTTCAAAACTTAATAAAAACTTAAAATTGATTATCAGAATATTAACATATTAGGCTCTTAAATGAGCTATTTGTATCTTTACTCCATGAAAAAATCCGTATATCATATTATTCTTTATTTACTTTCTCTGCCTGCTGGTCTCATTTTTGGGTTGCAGATAGGGACATTAAGCAAACAATATCAGAGAGCAAAAGAAAACTTTGATATTGATGTGAAAAAGTCCGTTGGGCAAGCTCAACAGGTTTTTTCTATATGGAACAGCCATACATCAAGAACAGAAGATAAAAAAAGCTTCAATGACTTGTATTTTAATACAGATAGCAGTTTTGTATTTATGACAGCCCAAACTGTTCAAAACTATCCTTTATTAAATTTTAAAGCAGATACTTTGTTACCAAAAATCCGAAAGGAACAATTTTTACGCTTTAAGAATGAACTGGAGACTACTCGTAGGAAAGACAATAAACGTTTAAAAGAATTTTACTTGTTCAGAAGCATTCAATACTGTTTAGACTGCGAGAAAAGCGATATCAGTATTGCCAAAGTGTTTCCTTTAGACTCTTTGCTAAAAGCTCATTTAAAGCAAAATAATATCAATTTGGATGTTCAGATAGCTTTTTTTAATAACAAACAACAAAAGTATTCTCACATTAGCAACCCTGCTGATTCTGTTGTGTTCAATCATACCAAACACAAAATATCATTTACAGATAAGGAAGAAATCCGATTTTTCTTTCCTAAAGAAGAAAAATTTGTACTAAAATCTCTTACATCTCATATCATTGCAGCCTTATCACTCTCAGCTATTGCCTTGTTTTGTTTTATTTTAGGGGTAAAAATTCTAAAGAAACAGCACAAATTAGCCAATCTCAAAAATGATTTCATTAATAATGTAAGTCACGAACTCAAAACACCAATTGCTACAATTTCTTTTGCTCTTGCCAATATCGAGCATGAACAAGTATTGAAAGACCCTGAAAAAATCAAACAGCTTGTCAAAGTAATTAAAGACGAAAACAAACGTTTACACTCTCAGGTAGAAAAAATTCTACAAGCAGCCATTTTAGACAATAAAAGTTTAGAAATAAAAAAAGAAGATATTCATTTGCATCAGATTATTGAAAACCTGATTGGTGCCTATGAAATGAAAGTAAAAAATGATGGTAAAATCACAAAAACACTCAATGCTACTCATGACCAAGTTTTAGGAGACAGTTTCCATATCTCTAATATTATTTCTAATTTATTGGATAATGCTATTAAATATTCTAAAAATAATATTGATATTGCAGTAAACACAGAAAACAAGAATAACCAGCTTATTATCAAGATTTCGGACAAAGGTATTGGAATTAGCAAAGAAAATCAGGCTATGGTGTTCGATAAGTTTTACAGAGTGCCACAAGGCAATACCCACGATGTAAAAGGCTTTGGTTTAGGTTTGAGTTATGTAAAAGATATTGTAGAAAAACATCAGGGTAGTATTTCTTTAGAAAGTAAACTGGGAAAAGGCAGTACATTTATAGTTATTCTCCCTCTGAAAACATCCATATGAAAAAACGTATTTTACTTGTAGAGGATGATGCAAGTTTTGGCTTGATGCTTAAGTTTTTTTTAGAAATGAATGGTTTTGAAATCGTTCTTTGCGAAAATGGGCATCTGGGTATCGAAACTTTTCACTCTCAGGAATTTGATTTATGCATCCTCGATGTGATGATGCCCCATACTGATGGCTTTACCGTAGCAGAAAATATTATCAAAAGTAAAAAAAGTACCCCTTTTATCTTTCTGACTGCCAAAGCACTGAAAGATGACCAAGTACAAGGTTATAAACTGGGAGCTGCCGATTATCTGATTAAACCCTTCGACCCTGAAATATTGCTTCTAAAACTCAATGCTCTTTTGCAACTCAGAACAGACAAAAGCCCAGAACAGAAAAGCTATCAGATAGGTAATTTTAATTTCGATTATGAAAAACGAATCTTGAGTTTAAAAAATCAGGAAGAGAAATTAAGCCCCAAAGAAGCTGATTTGCTGAAATTGCTTTGTGATAAACAAGGTGAAATTCTTACACACGAAGAAGCACTTATTAAAATCTGGAAAAACGATGATTACTTTACCAAACAAAGCATGAACGTTTTCATTACTAAACTACGTAAATATTTGAGTTTGGATACTACTCTCCCCATCGAAATAGAAAATATTCATAGTAAAGGCTTTTTATTAAAAATCGGATAAAATCAACACCAAAACCGATAAGGTTTTATCATTTCACTTTTATGAAGAAACACAATATCTCAGAAGACATTATTTTTGGCAAAAACTTAAGTAAAAGCCTCAATGAAACTTATAGTCAAGGGTTAGAATACAAAGCAAATCAAATGTATAATCAAGCCATTGATGCCCTGAAAGCAGTAATTGCTCAGGAACCTCATTTTATGTTTCCGTACTTTGTATTGGGTCAGTGTTATGTTGAGCTACAAGACTGGCAAAATGTAATTGAGCCTTTTGAAAAAGTCAACGAATTGGTAGATGATGAAGGTGATGCTTATTTTTTTGTAGGTTTGGCAAGCTTTCATGTACAAAACTATCCTAAAGCCATTGAATCCATAAAAAAAGCTCTTGAAATTGGTCTGAAAGACAATCGTCTGGATACTGTTTATTATTATTTGGCTGTATCGGAGAAAATGAACGCCCTGACAAATCTACAACTTCCTTTTCTTTCCAAATGGGATGGAGCTTTGCAAGCCATAGACAAAGCTATTGAAATTAGTCCCAACGCATTTTATTTTATAGAAAAAGGAAATATCTTGGTTGGCTTAAATGCTTACACAGATGCTTTTGAGCTATATAAAAACATTTTTGACCAAGTAAAATTCACACACGAATATGGCATTCATGCTGCTTTGGGGATGGCTACCTGTTATAGTTTATTACATGCCTACGAAGAATGTTTGGAGCTTCTAAAGCAGATACTTGCTGTAGTCCCTGAAATAAAACCCCAAATGGCACAAGATAGTGGATTTAACAATTTAAGAACAAGCCCTTTTGCTCAAGAATTTGCAGATTTGTTGAAGTAGGGCAAATGATTATTCGCCCCTACTTTTAATTTCATTTGGTTTGTAATGATGTTTCTCGTCATAACGAACGTAGTGAAGCTATCTATAAAGAAATTGGCTACGCAGAACCCTTTGGGATTACTTCGCCTAAAGGCTCGTAATGACGTGATTTTGTTCCCTTTTTTCATACCGAACGAAGTGAGGTATCTACCATTCCACTCGTAATGACGTGATTTTGTTCCCTTTTCCATACCTCACTTCACTTTTTTCATACCGAACGAAGTGAGGTATCTACCATTCCACTCGTAATGACGTGATTTTGTTCCCTTTTCCATACTGAACTCCCTTTTTTCATACCGAACTCCCCTTTTTTCATACCGAACGAAGTGAGGTATCTACCATTCCACTCGTAATGACGTGATTTTGTTCCCTTTTTCATACCAAACTCCCCTTTTTCATACCGAACTTCCCTTTTTTCATACCGAACTTCCCTTTTTTCATACCGAACGAAGTGAGGTATCTAAACACTACTCCCCTAATATCATTTTCTCTACTTGTTGTTTAGCTTCTTCCAATTCTTCTTGGGCTTCTTGCTCCAAACGCTTTGCCTCTGCCCTGATACCTGCTATATGCTCGGCTATCTCGTTTTGTATCTCTAATGGTGGTAAAGGGATTTGTAAATGCTTTACATCTTCTGGATATAAGTGTGAAGTTTGACCTCTTTTCTCTCGATTTAATAAACCTATAAATAAAGATGTTTTTAATAAAGAAAATAAATAATAGGGATTACATTCTGCATAATTACTTCTAATACACACTAATTCTCCTACATAAGAAGTTTTTATTTGAGGTATTTCTTCCAAAAGATATATTTTCTTTCCTACATATTCAGCTTGATGAGCAGCAGCCAATATAAAAATATCATCTTTTTGAACTATTAGGCTATAATATTTTTCTTTGGTGTAATCTACTTTTTGTAAGTTTATATTATCCCCCGTGTAACTACCTGCCTTTATTATTGGATATTCTGTTGGTTCATCGGAGTATAAATCTTTAGGTGGAGTTTTACCATTTGCTATAAATATTGTAATATCTCTTAATGCTTTAGATGGATATATACTATTTACAATAATATTTTCTAAAGAACTAAACTCTTTTTTATAATAAAAAGGGTCAAATCTATTGCCTTGTACTTTTGAGAAAGGCACAAAAAATGTTTTGGGTTGCTCTGTGGTATCAGGCAAACGAATACCCAATTCCTTGAGCAAATACCCATCTATACTATCCAAAAGGTCTTTGGCTTCTCTTTCTTTGGCTTTTTTGTTTTGGTAAGCACTCTCAAAAATATCAACAATTTGTTTTTGGGTTTCGATATCAGGAACAGGAATAAGTAGGTTTTTCAAAAAGTCAATAGAAACCCTTTGATGCCCTGCTGAACCACCAAAGAAATTTTGAGCATTATCTAAAACTCTTTTATCTCTTAAAAGTATATGTATATATTCTATTAGTAGATTTTCAGATTTTGGGCGTATTACAAAAAACTCTGTTGAACCACATGCAAAACCTTGTAAAGTATTTCTAACAACTGCGGATTTACCATTTTGCATACAAGGTGTTATTTTTGCCCAAATCAAATCTCCTTCTTTAAATCTTGTAAACCCCTTTGTATCTTTTACTTTCTTTTTATGTAAGACTGGTATAGAACCCGTATATTCATCTATTGCCTCCATTGGTACAAATGATATTTCATCTTCTGAATCTAATGAATCAAAGTTTGTAGTTGGGTTAATAAATACTACACTAGAAAGTTTTTCTACTTTAAATTTTTTTGAAGAAAACTTAAATGAAGATTTATAAGCAGTTGCATCTAATCTTCCTTCCAACGCCCCACTACTAACCAAAAAACATTTATTTGGGTCAGTGGTGGGGCTTAGATAAAAAAAGAGTCTTTTCCTTTTTCAATGGCATTAATAAAATTCCTTAATTCTGTCAAGATAGAAGCATTATCCAAAATAGTTTGGTATTTAACTACTTCTTGCCATTTACCATCTGTATATTCTTTTATTTTAAGTACCTCCGAAACAAACAAATCATTTTCTTGTACTTCTCTGATGTATTCTTGTTTGTTGTAGATATATTTTTCTTCTCTGCTTAATACCTTATAACTATCTTTTCCTGTGGCATCATAGCCTATATTTTCAGCTATTGCCATAAAGATAGGGTAATCGAAGAATTTACTTTTTTCTTCTTCGTATATTTCGTCTATGCTCTCTTTAAAGGCGTTAATTTGTTCGTTTATATCATTTATTTGTTCTTGTGTATCATCTAAAATCGCAGGCTCAAAAATATCTTCTGCCAATGCTTTTTGTAGTTTTTTGTTTCTCTTTTGTAGTTCTTTTTTCTCATCTTCCAAAGCTTCTATTTTGCTTTTTAGGTTATGTTTTTCGGCTAAATGTTCCTCTAAGCCTTCTATTTGTGTTCTAATTTTAGAGCTTTTCTCTTTATTCCATTTTTTCAAAAATAACAAACTACTTTTTACCCCTGCACCTGTGGCTGTAAATGCTGTTTGTGGTAAAGAAACTACGGCAACAATTCTAAACATTTCTTGTATATCGTTGCGTACATATTGCAAACTGCTATTGGTAAGTATGCCATCAGGTATAACTACGGCAGCATAACCACCTTCTTTTAGAAAATGATGTATTTGTTCAATAAATAAAACCTCTGTACTTTGGTTTTCTCTACCTGTGGTTTTATGTTTGGGTTTTAGTATTTTTTCTATCCAATGAATTTCTTTGAGTGCAAAATCGTAATAAGGGTTTGTTGCACTATCTATTTGCATATACGATTTTTCAGATTGTTTGACAATAGAGCCAAACGGTGGATTGGTTGCTACAAAATCGAAGCTATTTTCTTTAAAACCTTTGTTTCCTGTTTTTTCGGCTATGTAATCAATTTGGTAAAGCCCATCAAACGTAATAACGTTGGTGTGTCCGTCATCATGGATAATCATATTCATTTTGGCAACTCTTGAGATTTGGTCGTTGATTTCAATACCAAAAAGATTTTTTTCTGCAAAAGTATGCCAATGATTATAATGCTCTACGGCTTCCTTGGGGTCTTTACGGTCGTAGTATGCATCTGCTTGCCTGCGAACTTTGTCTAAAATGTATAATAAAAAGCCACCCGAACCGCAAGAAGTATCTAAAACTTTACTTTCATTGGTAATAGGCAATGCTTCTACTGCAAATTTTACAACATTTCGAGGTGTAAAGTATTGTCCGAATTCTCCTCTAAAGTATGTACCCAAAAATGTTTCAAAGGCTTTTCCTTTACTATCAAGGTCTGTGTCAGATAAATTGACACTTTGGAAATACTCTACAATCGTTTTTACTTTTTCGGGTGCTAAATCAATAGGTTTATTAAATACTTCGGGGTCTTTTATTTTTCCTTTTTCGTAGAGTTCTACAATTCTACTTTTTAGTTCTTCGGGTGTTTCGTTGAGTACCTGAAACTGGTAAGGCTCGCCTCTTTTTGTATTTCTTTCGTCCCAAATTTTACAAAAAACTAATTTGTCCAATTCATCAAAAGCCTGTGAAGGATTTAATTCTCCACCACCCCAAAGGGCATCATGGGCTTGTTTAAATTTCTGAATGAGTTTATTTTCAGTAGTTGTTTCTAAATCTTTAACTCCTTTTGTTATTTTTGTAAGTACACCCTTTACTTTATCATAATAATATGCTCCTTTTGCATATTTATATCTATTCTCGTAGGTTTCGCCAAAATAAGGTATATCAGCAATAGATTCTTTTTTGTTTTTGTCTTTATCAAACTTAAAAAACTCTTCTTTATCTCCTTTTGTAACCCAAACATACTTCATTGTACCTGCTAAAGCATGAGCATAAGAAAAAGCTTGTTTTACAGCTTCCTGAAATTCCCTTTCGGATATTTCTTCTTTTTTACATTCTATAACAATATAAGGCTGTTCACATTTATCATCATTATAGACTACTATATCAGCTTCTTTATCAGAAACCCCCATCTTAACATTTACAAACTGCTGGACACGATTTACAGGATAGCCATATTCTAAAACTATTTTACAAAATATTTCGGCTTGTACCTTTTCTTCGGGGTCTGTATATCTGTTTTTCTTGTTTTGATGAAGATATGTAATGTATTTTAGTTCTTCATCAAATTTGATAAGTCCTTCTTGTATGCCTTTTTGTATCAATTCGGAGTGTGCCATTGCAAAATAATGTTTTGAGAGAGGCAAAAATAATAATTTCATGACCAATCAAAACAAAAAAAGGGCTATTTTTTAGCCCTTTTAATTATTTAGTTTCCTCTGTTTTTTTCGATTTTGTTTTCTTGAAACGTTGTTGGAGTTGTTCGGCTACGGTTTTAAGTCCTGCTTGTGTTTTTGCTCCTGCTTTTACATAATCGTACACACTCAAAGAGGCTTTCATGGCTTCGTTGCCTACTGCAATGGTAGTATCATTGAGTTTTTCGGAAAGCGTATTGAACAATAGCTGTAATTCCGAAAGTTGTTCAAAGAGTTTACTATCTCTGGCAAGTTCTGCCACATCAAAACCCGAAGGCAAAATTTGAGGATAGTTTTGAGCCATCCTAATTTTACCAAAGCTCGTTTTTCGTCAGAGCTAAGAGCCACCAAGAAAGGTAGTTTTTCAGTAATGAGTTGAATAGCTTTTTTGATTGCTACCATGTCGCCATCAGACACCGAATTAGAAATATTTTGGTATGCCATAATGATAAAAAAGTTTTAAGTTATACAAAAAACTTTTCAAAAAATATGCCAAAAATATCATGCTTGAGTACACTTTGGTCTCAGGAGAGTATAGAATACTCAACAGTGAGTTTTTTTTGGTATTCGTTGAGTAAAAAACACTCAACGATGAATAAATTTTGGTATTCGTTGAGTAAAAAACACTCAACAATGAGCAAATTTTGGTGTCTGGAGAGTGAAAAACACTCAATAACGAACTTTTCTTGGTGTGGAGAGAATAAAATATACTATTTTTTATGTTTCAAAAGCTCTATTAATTCTTTGTTTTGCTCTAATAGGTTTTTAATAATCTCGTTTTGATTTTCTACTTGTAAAAATATTGATTGTTATTACTATTAATAAACCCATTTGTCTCTTGATTATGTTGAAAAATATAATGAGGAGTATCAGGCAATAAGTCTGTAATAGGGATATTATAAGCCTCTGCAATTTTAGGCAAAAAATCAATGGTGGGTTGTGTCTTGCCATTCTCCCAACGGTGGTAAGTACTTTGCTTAATACCTAATTTATCTGCAACTTCTTGTTGTGTAAGTTTAAATTCGTTGCGTAAGGACAATAGTTTATCTCCTATTTTCATACAATCATTTTTTTACAAATAAAAGAATTTTTATGCACAAATGATATAAAAATTATGCAGAAATAGGCATGTTGATGGCATTATTATTGTGTATCTTTGCAACAAATCTAGCAAATACTTATTAAAAGCCTTAAACGTTGGAGGCAAACCTTATACTATCAAAACCTTAAACCTTATCTTATTTCAATGAAAAACCAATTTTTAGCAATCACATTGCTAAGCCTGCTGGTCTTTGGAGCTTGCAAGCCTCGAAGCCAAGAACTCACACCACACACAGCTATCAACCCTGACTTGATAGAACAAGCCAAAACTCACTTTGAAAACGAGCAAAGTATTACCCTCTCCAAGCCTATTCAGGTAAGTATTGCAGAGAGAGGTAACCGAGTAAATTTATGGAATTATCCTGTTTTTAGAACTTTCAAGCCTATTTGGAACAAAACAGAACAGGTTACACTTTTGAACGGCAACAAGGTGTTAATTACACCCCTACGCAGAAACATGAAAGTAGATTACAACAATTTGTATTACATTCGTAGATTGCGTATTGAGTTAAATGCTCAAAACCAAATTGTAAAAACTAATATTGTAGAGCTTGTTACCCTTAAGCATACAGTAGCCTCCCAAAAGTACCAAATTATTGCTAATGTATTTGAGGAAATACACACAAGAACAGATGCCAAAATAATGGTATTTGACGCAGGATATACCCCTCAAATTGAAAATAGTACTTTATGGAAAGGAGAAGCCAACAACAATAATAATGCAAATAACAAGGGTAGTAATGGTAGTGATACCCCTCCTGTTTGTTACTATCTTACAGCCGTAGCCAGTTGTACAGATGTGCAATACCTTGCAGATATTTCTACAAGTTGTGACCCCGGAGACCCAAGTGGAACAATTTATGGAGTAGGTGCTATTAGCAATAATTGTCAAAGTGGTGGAGGTGGTAGTGGCTATATTGGCAACCCTGACAACCCTGTGGGTGGAGTTGGTACACCTTGGGGAGATAATGGACAAGACCAACCCTTAGACCCTAATTACTTGCCTCCTACTTTTAGTGACCCCGAAGGGATTTATAAAGCATACAAAGAAGCTCTTGTA
>JALONN010000026.1 GCA_025454915.1 Raineya sp. | reverse complement strand
AAGTAATTTAGGCAAGCTTTCAAAATGGCCCGTTCGTCTAGGGGTTAGGACGCCAGATTTTCATTCTGGAAACAGGGGTTCGATTCCCCTACGGGCTACGGATAACATCAACAAAAAGCATTAAAAACCTGCAAATCAAAAATTTGCAGGTTTTTTTGTTTTAGGAAAACCGCCAAAATATTCAATTATTCGCAAAATTGTGGTGAGTGATTCGGTGAGTAGTTTGGAAGCGATTTTTTGACTCACCAGAAAGCATGTAATCTATTGTCATTCATTAGTTTACCTACTAAACATCTTGATTGGTTTTGACAGCAAAAGTATATTTGTTAACCCTAAAAAGCTGTTTGACCATGAACACCAATCTCAGTTTATTATTCTATTTAAAGAAGCCTAAGAACTATGTAAAGGGTGAGATTCCCATCTATTTAAGGATTACCATTTCCGGAAAAAGAGCCGAAGTTTCCACGGGCCGTTCCTGCGAGCCTAAACGATGGAATGCCAGTGCAGGCAGAGCTATCGGCACAAAAGAGGAAGTGAGAATTCTGAACAACTATCTGAACGAATTGCAGAAAAAGGCATTGGAAACGCATTTGCAAATGATCCAGATTAATCTGCCGCTTAGTGCCACAACTTTCAGGGATGCCTTTACCGGAAAAAATGAGAAAACATATTTCTTAATGGAGATTCTGTTGGAACATAATGAGAGAATGGCAGCGTTGATAGGTAATGGTTTCGCCGCCAATACACTCAAAGGCTACAGAACTACCGAAAAACATTTATTGGCATTTCTCAAATCTAAGTTAAAGCTGGTGGATATTGACATCAGGCAAATCAATTTGGAATTTATCAATAATTACGAGTTCTTTCTCCGTTCAGAAATGGGATGCAGCGATGTCTCTGCCGCAAAATATATCAAGCATTTCAGGAAGATTGTTAATCATTGCCTGAGCAATGGCTGGATAACCAAAAGTCCGTTCACCAATTACAGGAATAAAGCGAAGCCGAAAGAGAGGGAGTTTTTGACCCAATCTGAAGTTGAACGGATTTTTAATAAGAAGTTTTTAGTTCCTAGAATTTCACAAGTGAAAGACATTTTTCTTTTTTGTTGTTACACCGGTTTGTCTTATGCGGATGTGAGGAAATTAAAAAGAAGCGAAATCACGATCGGTGCCAATGGCAAGCATTGGTTTTCACTAAAAGAGAAAAAACAGGGACTGCTTCCCGAATTCCTCTTTTGCCTCCTGCACAAGTCATAATTGAAAAATATGCTGACTATCCTCAATGCGAAAATTCAGATTTATTGCTTCCTGTATCCAGCAACCAAAAGATGAATGCTTACCTAAAAGAAATTGCTGACCTCTGCGGGATTGATAAACGACTGACCTTCCACATGGCAAGGCATACTTTTGCTACTACCATTACTTCCAATAATGGGGTGCCAATAGAAATCATTTCTTCCATGCTTGGGCATACTGATCTGAAGATCACGCAGCATTATGCAAAAATTCTGGATATTAAGATTGGTAATGAGATGGATAAGCTGGCCGTAAAACTCGGTTGATTTTCTGTTAATTGAACAATCCTGTCCATTTTCACCACTTAGGCAGCCAAAAAGCGAATAGCCAGACAGGTGTCAAGGCTGGGCAAGCCTTTGAAAAATAGAATAAATAATGCCCACTTGTATAGCCTTTACTCCTGTATGGCGTAGCTTATCTTTGCTGTGGTGGTGAAATGGATTTGCATTTATTGGTATGTGGGCAGGTTTTAAGGAAATTTTAAGCAAAGGTGCGGAGCGCAAATTTTCCTGTGCGCCGGAAAAAGCGGGTAAAGACAAGTGCGCCGGTTTGAGCGCACCTGCTTTTTTTGGATGGCCTTAAATTTTTTCCTTACGCAGGAATTCATACCAGACATCTGCAAAAATGTTTATCTTATCCTTAATCTCTCTGATACAAGGTTCCAGTTCGTTTTTAGAAATGTTGAGCATATTCTGCCAGTGATGGGCCTTTGGCATTTCGGTCTCAGCGCAACTGTTTAGCTTTCTGACAGCCTGATTAAAGTTAAGACCAATTTGGTTAAGCTCTCTCCTTAACTTTGTCAATTCTTTCATCTGATCGTCTATAGATTGATTACGGTATCTCAAAGAAATTTTCTTTCCCAAAAGAATCTGGCGCAGATGGGTTGCCAGACGCAGGCAGGTTGAGTTTTCATATCTTTTTTTGATTTTTTCATAATCTGCTTTTGAAAATCTTATGGTTACCCGTATGGTTCTGTTGTCTGTATCTTTCATTTTTTGCTTTCTTTAAAATCCGACTTTGGAGGATTTTTCAATTGCCCCCCGACTGACTTCGGAAGGTAGGGCAAGATCCGTTTGGCTGCCAAACGTACATCTTGCTATTACCTTAGACGGTAATCAAACGAGCCGGCAATTCGGATTAAATTTTTTGTTTTTCCTTTATTGATTTTTGATTGGTAAAAAATCACAACCTGTACCTAAGTTGTGAAGAAAATTAAACCACCATTCTTTTGATGCAGCGAAGGTCCCGGATTTATCTTTCAGCAGTAAAGAGCTTTCACGGCATAAATTCTCGCTCATGCTTCGCTGCGATTTATTCCATGTTCTCCTGACAGCTTCTGAAAATCCTGGTTTTGCGGCTTACCAAAAGGAATGGCGGGGAGTGTGGCTATTATTAGCGCAAGCTAACTTTACTTCCCTTATGGGGATGATAGGATGGCTGATAAAAGATATAACCAAATGTGACCAGCTCTTTCAGGCATTTATGGTAAGTGGCCGTTGAATTTACCTTGGCCAGGTGCATGAGTTTCTTTCTGGAAATGAAGAATGGAACCTGAAATTTCTGCTGCTCCCAAAGGCTCAGCATAGCTACCAGCAGGCAGCTATGCGAATTATACAACCGTTTATCTTCTGCGATTTTCTTAAGAAATGGGATTAACTTAATTGGTTTCATAGCCCTCCTCCATTAATCGGTTGATGTCGGATGATCTGTAATAAAACGTTCCGCCAACTTTAGTGTAGTTCAAAGTTCCATTGATGCGCAGATTCTGCAACGTCCCGGGCGAAACAGAAAGCTGCTTTCTTACTTCGGCGCTCTTGAGCCAGGTTTTGGCCTCCGTATCGGGCTTAACTATTTCCTTGATTTCTGAAAGCAGTTCTGCCTTGAATTGCAAGAGGTCTGTCTTGGTGATGATTGCTATTTCCATAACGAGATTGTTTTGTTTGTCACAAAACTGGAAATAGCCAAAATGGAAACTTCACCACCTCAACCTAAGTTGTGAGGTTTTTATCTATACATTTTAACTCCGTTCTCTTATAACTTCGACAAAATATATTCTTTATGCCGAACTTATATAAATAATTATTACATTTATATATAAAAAAGATTTTGGCAGAAGCGTTAGAAAAACATATTGGTCGTTATTTTAAGGAAAATGAAAGACTTTCCAAGCAGAAGCTTTTGGAATTAATAAAAAAGGATTTTCCGTCCTGGTCTGATAACACGATCAATATGTATCTGTCTAAACTAAAAAAAGAAGGGGTTATAAATGCTCCTTCCAGAGGGATTTATGAGATGGATAGCAACATCCCTTTTCAACCCAATATTTCAAATAATTTAAAGATAATATTTAATAAGGTAAAAAGGGAATTTCCATATATTAATTTTTGCATCTGGGATACCGTATGGCTAAATGATTTTATGCTTCACCAGCCATTTAAACATTATATTGTTATGGAAGTAGAAAAAGATGCGGCTGAATCTGTATTTACTTTTCTGACAGAAACCAACAAAAACGTTTTCTTTAATCCTGATGAAGAAATCTTTGACCGCTATATCCATAATCATGATGAAGTTCTTATTGTGAAAAATATGGTTTCGGAGTCTCCTTTGATAGAAAAAGATAAAATTAATATCCCTGCATTGGAAAAGTTATTGGTGGATATGTTGATTGATACAACACTTTTTTCTGCACAGCAAAGTGAAAAGGAATTTATTATGCGAAGTGTAATGCAGAAATACACTTTAAACGAATTAAAGATGCGTAGATATGCCGTCCGTAGAAACAGAGAAGAAGAAATTGAGAAACTGATAAATATAAGTTTGGCAAAATAATTTCATTTATGCCAATAATATAAGATATGATAGATACAAAATCCTATACAATTGAATGGATTGCCGACTTACGAAATAAGTTAGGAAAACGCATTGATCCAAAGCTGATTGAAAAGGTGGTATATGCTTTAATGCTTTTGGAACAATTGCAATTGAATAATCTGAACTTTGTTTTTAAAGGCGGAACAGCTTTGCTTTTGGCAACAGAAACACCTAAGCGATTTTCGATAGATATTGACATCATTACAGAAGAACCGGAGGATAAAATCAAGGAGGTTTTACAGAAGATAAGCCAATTAGAAATGTTTATCCGTTGGGAAGATGACAACAACCGAAAACATACGCCTGATGCTCCAATCGGACATTTTAAAATGTTTTACAAAAGTGTGGTAGATGGTAGTGAAGAACCTATACTATTGGATTTATTATACACACCTAATCCATATCCTGAAACGAAAGAATATCCTATAAATCATAGTTGGTTAGCCACGTCGGGCGAAGATACTATAGTTGTATTACCGACCTTTGAGGCTATTTTGGGAGATAAGCTAACGGCTTTCGCTCCGAAAACCACAGGTATTTTGTATTCAAAAAATCGTCCTGTCGAAATCATTAAACAGTTGTATGATATTGCTTTTTTATTTGACCAAATAACTGACCTCAACGTAGTAAAAGAAAGTTATTCGAGAGTAGTACTGGAAGAAATCGGCTATAGAAAATTAAATATCGGTGTAAGGGAGGTATTAGAAGATACCTGGCAGGCTTGTTATGCATTGGCAGAAAGAGATACAAAATCTGATGAATTCAAGCACCTGCAATTGGGGATTAAGAACTTTACGAATTTCATTATTGACCGCTTTTCAATAGAAGAAGCCATAACAGCATCCTCTAAAGTTGTCTATCTGACTTCATTGCTTAATAAAGAAAATCAAGAAATTGAACGGTTTAAAAATCCTTTGGAAATTAAGGAATGGCTGATTGAAGATCCAAAATACAATAAATTAAACAAGTTAAAAAAGACCAATCCGGAAGCATTTTTCTATTGGTATAAGAGTATGTGATATAAGAATAATGGCAGACGTACACTCTAAAAAAGTAAGAAGCTATAATATGAGCAGAATAAAAGGGAAAAATACAAAACCTGAAATGCTGGTCAGAAAGTTTCTTTTTGCCAAAGGTTTGCGCTATCGGTTACACGATAAAAAATTGCCAGGTAAACCAGATATAATATTGCCGAAATATAAAACTGTCATTTTCATTCATGGTTGCTTCTGGCATGGACATAAAGGCTGTAAATATTTTGTTATACCCAAGACAAGAACGGATTGGTGGTTAAATAAAATTAATAAAAACAAAGAAAAGGATAATGATAGTATTCTGAAACTTAATGAAGAAGGATGGCATATTATAGTAGTATGGGAATGTGATTTGAAAAGTAAAAAGAAAGAAGAAGTACTGAATAATCTTTATCAGAAAATAGTAAATTAGATTGATACCAATAATAGACATATTTGCAGGTCCTGGCGGACTTGGTGAAGGATTTTCATCTCTGTTAAATAATGAGGGAGAAAGAGAATTCAAAATCGAGTTATCGATAGAAAAAGACCCATATGCACATCAGACTTTAAAACTCAGAAGCTTTTTCAGAGAATTTAATGTCGGTCAGGTGCCGGATGATTATTACTCATTTGTAAAGGGTGAAATTACCCTTAATCAATTATATGAAAGACATCCTGAGCAGGCAGCTGAAGCTGATGCAGAAGCATGTTATGGAACACTGGGAGAGCCGGATGAGGGAGATACCAACGCATTGACAAACGAAGAAGTAGATAACAGAATTCAGAATGCTTTGGACGGTCGGATTAACTGGGTTTTGATCGGAGGACCTCCATGCCAGGCATATTCACTGGTGGGCAGATCAAGAAGACAGGAAAAAATACTGGACGAAGCTAAAGATAAAAGGGTTGGTCTTTATAAAGAGTATTTACGAATAATTGCCGTTCATCAACCTGCAGTTTTCGTAATGGAAAATGTAAAGGGAATACTATCTGCTAAAACAGAAGAAAATCAGATTTTCAGTAAAATCCTTGAAGATCTTTCTGATCCTATAGGTGCTTGTATTTCTGAAGGTGAAATGGCAGATAATAACCAGCCACATGTTCGTTATCATATATATTCGCTTACTAAAGCACCCATTGATTATGATCTCAATGGTACTCCTGTTTTTAAGAATAATGACTTTATCATCAGATCAGAAGAATATGGAATACCCCAAAAGAGACATAGAGTGATTTTATTAGGAGTACGTGAGAATGTTCCTGCACCAGAACAAATTCTTGAAAAAAGTGATGAAATTCCTCTTTCCTCTGTCATCGGCAACTTGCCGCAAATACGAAGTGGTATTACCCGTAGCTTCACTCATTTTACTATGGAGTCTGATGAAGAAGGGAAACTGAAAAAAAAGAGACATTATGAAAGAGTAAATGATTGCTTTGAAGAATGGTCAGCATATATAGAGGAATTTAATAATCAGATTGATAATGTTCTTGGAGTTGAAACAGAACAATTGATACTTCCGGAGACTTTAGGTGAAGAATTTATCTCTGTAGAAAATTATAATTTACCTCAAGATCATCCTCTGTCAGGTTGGTATTCAGACGATAATCTTAATGGGATACTTCATCATGTATCACGAAAACATTTACTTCAGGATATTAAAAGATATATGTTTGCAAGCCGTTATACAGCATTGCATGGCAATTTTCCACGTCTTGAAGACTACAGAAATGCCGGAGATGATCTAATGCCGGATCATGAAAATGCTGAATCAGGAAAATTTACAGATCGTTTTCGTGTGCAGTTGCCGGATATCCCGGCTACTACAGTTACAAGTCATATATCCAAAGACGGGCATTATTTTATCCACTATGATCCACAACAAAGCAGAAGTTTTACAGTAAGAGAAGCAGCCCGTGTACAGACATTTCCTGATAATTATTATTTCTGTGGCGGTAGAACTCAGCAGTTTCACCAAGTGGGAAATGCTGTCCCTCCATACCTGGCGTATCAGATAGCTCAGATAGTAAAAAATATAGTGCCTGATGAAGATGAACAATAACAACATCCTTGGATTATATATTGCCTTTTACCTCGCTAAATTTAATAAGGAGGCATATTTAAATCTTGGTTTTAAGAATCAAACAGAAACCCATAAAGCTATTGGAGCTATTTTGAGTATTAAGCCCTCGACAATACAAAACTGGCGGGATGAATTTGATCCTTTATTTGGTCATAGAGCAGGCTGGTATCAGAGAGGTTTAAGTGTTAGTAGAATAAGAGTAGTAGAGGCTATTGGAAATCTGGATGAGCCGTCTTTAAGAAGTATTGTACAAGAGATATTAAGTAGTAACAATTCAATTAACAGAAGATATAGAACAACTTATATCTGTCATACCTGATGAAAAAAAGAAGAAACAAAAAAGAGCATATGTTCCCAGAAATATTACCGGAAGAAAAGCCGAAGAATTATTTATAGAATGGTTCAAATCTGGTCAGGAAGGAATTTCTCAGGGAAAAGACTTTGTGGATATGAGAGACTACGGTTGCGGATATGATTTTCAGATTGTAGTGTCTGATAAACAAATTTATGCCATAGAGATTAAAGGTTTTTTGGAAGATGAAGGAGGAATATTAATTACAGGGAAAGAATGGGAAGCAGCGGGTATAATGAAAACTGATTATTATCTCGTTCTAGTCAGTAATATTCATAAAGATCCCGTTATTACTGTTATTAATAATCCATATGAAAAGCTCTCTCCTAAAAGAAATTTACAGACTGTCATTCAGATCAGCTGGAGCGTTTCGAACAAACAATTAAAGAATTTTTTAATGTAAAACAATATTATGCTTTTGCAAATTGTGTCTGTTCAAATTCTAAAAGAATTCCTTTAAATTAAAGGGCAAAAAATATTGAACAAAATGAAAGATTTCATTGCAGAAACTGCTAAACCAAAGCCTAAATCGACCATTAATTCTTACCGGAGCTTTGGCTACAATTTGTCTACTGCAATTGCAGATATTATTGACAATAGTATTTCTGCGAATGCCAGTGAAATCCATATCTTATATAAATGGGATGGCCAGAAATCTTTTATTTCTATTTCGGATAATGGGAATGGGATGAAACTGGAAGAGCTTGTTCAGGCTATGACACCTGGCAGTAAAGATCCGGAAGAAGAAAGGCATGAAAAAGACCTGGGGAGGTTTGGTATGGGATTAAAAACTGCTTCTTTCTCACAATGCAAGAGACTTACATGCATTACAAAAAAAGAAAACTATACCATTATTAAGCGTTGCTGGGATATTGATTTTATCAACCAGGAAAATGAATGGTTTCTTTTGGATTTTGTTTCAGATACATCTTTTACAGATACTTTAGAAAAGCAGAGATCGGGAACGTTAATATTATGGGAAAAATTAGATAGAATTGTTGGTGATGCACAAAGCAATAATGAAGCAGTAAAAAATGCATTTTACCAGGAAATGATATTGGTAAGAGAGCATTTAAGCCTTGTGTTTCATAAATTTATCGAGTCAAAAAAAATTAAAATCTATTTTCAAAATGAGGAAATAGAACCTTACAATCCTTTTCTTCTCAATCTTTGTCCTAAACCAGAAATGGGTTTACCAGAAGTATTCGGGAATGTGGAAATCACTTACTTTATATTGCCACATATGTCGGAAATAGGCAAGTTTGATTATGAAAAATCAGGTGGCGCATTAGGCTGGTTTCAGCAACAAGGTTTTTATATTTACAGAGGTGACAGGTTATTAGTTTCCGGAGACTGGCTCGGTATAGATAAGAAAAGAGATTACGCTAAACTGGCAAGAATTTCTGTAAACTTTTCTAACTCAAGTGATTTTAACTGGAATCTTGATATAAAAAAATCCACTGCGACCCCTCCAATAGAAATCCGTCGTGAGCTTTCAAGAATTGCTAAAATAGCGATTATGAAATCAGCAAAAATCTATAACTGGCGGGGACAAAAAACTATATCTCAAATATTTAATTCAAATTTTGAACCTTTATGGAAAGATGAAATTACCCGTGAAGGAATTAAAAAATATAAAATCAATAGAAAACATCCGGTTATCAAATCATTGTTAGCAGACAATAATAAGTTGATTCCGAAAGTACTTAAACTTCTGGAAGAGAATGTGCCAATAGAGCTAATATTAGGCAACCAAAATGAAGACCCTGCTTTTCATGAATTAGAAAAGCATTCTGAAACTCCGAATGATGACTTGCTAAACTTAGCTGTTGAATTATACAAAATATATGTTCAGCAAGGGATTCCGGAATCATTGGCAAAACAACAAATTATGTCTTCAACGCCTTTTAATATATTCCCCCTAATTAATGACTATTTGAAATGAGTAATTTACTGGAATCTGCAAAAGCCATAGCTTATACATTACTTTCACATCATAATGGAGAAAAAACGGATGATGTCATTTTATCAATTGTTGAAAAAGCCGCAGCAATTAATATTATTGAGGGACAGACTTTTGATAAACGAGAACTATTTGAAATTTTGAAAGCCGAATTAGGTATAGGGAAAGGAGAAATCACAATTTTATCTGAAGATATTGAGCCTTGGCTTAATGAAGAAAAGGCAAACATCAATTTTGAATTATGGAATAGATACAAATTAAATATCCGGACAAATGATCCATCATTTCCAGTCAATGATTTGGATGATTTTACCGATAAAATTTTAGATAAATGTGTAAACCCCAAGAATAAAGGTTCCTGGGATAGAAGAGGAATGGTTGTGGGTCACGTTCAATCTGGTAAAACTTCAAATTATGTAGGTTTAATCAATAAAGCAACCGATGCAGGTTACAAAGTAATCATTGTAATTGCAGGAACAATCAGCTCTTTAAGAAGACAAACTCAGGAAAGAATTGATTCAGGTTATATTGGAAGAAGTAGTTCTGATTATCTAACTAAAAAAGAATACAACCTTGTTGGAGTTGGAAAGTACAAAGTTAAAACTGAGATTTATCCTTTGACTTCATCATACTATTTAAAAGGAGATGAAGGTGATTTTAATCAAAAAGCTAGAACTCCAATTGGAAATAATCCAGTTGTATTTGTAATAAAGAAGAATAAAGGAATTTTAGAAAAGTTAATAGATTGGTTAGCTAAAGATTCTAATATCAGAGATGTCGATGGTTCACCAAAACTTTTTAATGTGCCCGTTTTAGTAATTGACGATGAAGCAGATGCAGCCTCTGTAAATGCTTCAAAAGATATTGAAGACATTAAAACTATCAACAGACTCATAAGAACTCTACTGAATTTATTCAATCAAAACACTTTTATTGGTTATACTGCGACGCCTTACGCCAACTTATTTATTTCACAGGAACACAATGAAGAATTAACAACTATTGTAAAAAATAAGGAATATAAAATCGGCAAAGATTTATTCCCAAGAGATTTTATAATCAATATAAAATCACCCACCAATTACATTGGAGCAGCAAAAATATTCGGATTAGAAAATCCGAATGGAGAAACAAAAGAACCGTTGGATATTTTCAGAGCCATTGACGATTACGATCCTCCATTTTTCAAAACTATTAATAAGAATAACAAAGAAGATTTGCCTGAATATCTTCCGAAAAGCTTGGAAAAAGCCATAAAATCTTTCATTCTTACTTGTGCAATCCGCAGATTGAGAGGTCACGAAAACAAGCACAATTCTATGTTGGTTCACGTTGCCCTTTTGGTAAAATGGATTGATAGAGTTGCGTATTTGGTTAACGAAAAAACCAGAGAATATGCCAATGCAATCAAAGCTGAAGATGCTGGAATTTTGCAGGAACTGAAAGATTTATTTGAATCTGATTTTATACCAACAACTGACAATGTGTTAGAAAATTTAGATTACAAAGACATTAGAATCAAACAGCATTCCTGGGAAGAAGTAAAAGGGGAGCTAAAAAAAGCTGTATCAAAAATTGATGTGCGTTCTGTTCACGGAAAACGCTCTACAACCAATCTGGAATATCACAATATCGAAGAAATTGATTACAACAGACACGAAAATGGTTTGTCAGTAATCGCAGTTGGCGGAAGTAGATTGTCGAGAGGAATTACTTTGGAAGGTTTGTCTGTGAGTTATTATCTGCGAACAACAAAAATGTACGATTCACTGATGCAAATGGGTCGCTGGTTTGGTTATCGTCCAGGTTATGTGGATTTGTGCAGGTTATATACCACGGAACAGATTTTTGAATGGTTCAATCACATCACACTGGCAACCGAAGAAATGCGGAATGATTTTGATGAAATGACCGCTTCACACCAACGTCCGAAAGATTTTAGATTGAAAGTGAGAAACCATCACGGTTTGATGACGATTACGAGTTTAGCTAAACTGAATTTTTCAAAGAATATTGAAATTTCATTCTCAGGAACAAATCCGCAGACTTATCAATTATTAAAAACAAAATCGGCGATAGAAAGCAATTTTAAAGCTTTAAATAACTTAATTTCTGTTATTGGTTTTTCGACGACTGAAAACAGAAAAGAAACCAGAGGTAAAATCAGATACTTATTTTATCCTAATCTTGATATTGATCCAATTTGTGATTTTATTGATTCTTTTAAAATCGAACAACCAAGTATTAGAAACTCAACATTGAGCGATTATATAAGAAAACAATCTACAAACAAAAATATAGACGAATGGAATGTTTGCATAGTTTCTAATACTGATGAAAATGTTTTTATAAACCGTTATGAAAATAATCCTGATGATTCTCGTAAACCAAAAGATGAATTACTTACATATGATTTGAAATTTAATGATGAAATAATTACTTTAGGTTGTAGTGTTCGTAATCAACGAAAGGAAAGTAGAAATAGTGATTACTTTTTAATTGCCAAAAATCAAATTGATGATTTAAAAGATAGACAAGTTGATTTGTTAGTTGATGATAATAAGACTAATGATAAAATCAAAGCTCAGAGAGCCCTTGAAAAAAAAGGTTTATTACTAATATATGCTTTAGACCCAAGAGGAACCGCAATGTTCGACTCTACAACTCCAATAATTGGCTACAGTCTTCACTTTCCAAAGATTGAAAACGAAATAAAAACTTCGTACACAACTACAATCTATGACAGTTTCGACGAAGAAATGCAGGAAGACGACGATTCCCCAAATGATGATAATGTGTAAGCTATGATAAACGTTAAAACCATCTGGGAAACCCAAAAGCCAACCGGCGAATTTATCATTAAAACAAGAATTGAAGATATTCCGCATCTTCATTGTTACGCCGCGACCAATCATATCACAGGACAGCATTTGTACATAATGTCTGTTTCTAAAAATGTGGAAATTCCAGAGCTTAAAAATTACCGTTTCAAAGGTGTTGAGATTTTCGTGATTGAAACCGACACTGTAAAAGAGCTGAATATCTATTTGTTAGACAATGATTTAAAAGATATTTTCTCCTTATTCATCCAAAATATTCTGGAAGATATTACAGAAAGCGTAACGAAAAATGAAGCCGTTACAAAAACTTTTAAGGTAATTTCTAAATGGAAAAAACTGTTTGATAAAATTAATTTTAACGGCTTAAGTACTGAGCAGCAGAAAGGTTTGATTGGCGAACTGCTTTTCATCAACCATCTTCTGGACAATGGAAAATCTCCGTCAACGATTTTAAACGCTTGGACAGGCCCTGATTTTGAGGATAAAGATTTTGTTTTCGGAGCAACAGGAATTGAAATCAAACTCACTTCATCCAAGTACCCAAAACTTAAAATTACTAATGAAGGACAACTGGATACCCAAAATCTTGATCAGCTGATTCTCATTCTGTACACTACAGAAGATGTAAAAGAAAATGGTTTTTCCCTGAATTCTTTAATCTGGCAAACTCAGAAGAAATTAGAGGCCAACCTTGATGCGCTTAAATTTTTCAACGAAAGTTTAGTGCTTGTCGGATATTTCGATCATGATAAAGAACATTATAATAAAATGTACTCCTTAAAGAAAGTGCATAGTTATTTGGTTTCAGAAGATTTTCCAAAAATTACCAGAAGTCACCTTCCAACAGGTGTTCATAATACTTCTTATTTTATCGAACTTTCTGCGGTAGAAAACTTCACAGTAGAAATAGAAGATTTCATTTAAAAGCGTATAATGAATGGAAAAAGCATTACAAAATTATATCGAAGAACTTAAATCTGATGTGGCTTCTTTAGTTTATTCAGATGGAGAAGGTGCAAGTTTTGAAGATAAGTTTACGGAGTATTGCATAGAAGTTTTTGAGTCTATTGGGAAATCGGAAGGAGCAAGAGTATTATCTTACATTCACCCTAACAGCCAAGGGGGTATCGACTGGAAACTTAACGGCTATTGCCTGAAGGATCAATATAAGGACGATAACAACAAAACTTATTTTGAAACTTTAGATTTGTTTATTACGGGTTTTAGAAATGACAGTTACGAATATAATATTCCGAAAGATGAATATTTGAAATCGTTAAATCAGATCAAGAGATTTATCAATGCTGCGCTAAAAAGACATATTGATTACATCGACAATTCGCATACAGAACTCAATGAACTTATTAAAATTATCGGTAAACAAGGAAAAGATTTTGACCGGATTAACGTCTATTTTTTGATTAACGGCTTTTCTAATCACGATAAAGAAAAACTGGAAATTAACGATATCGATGTTTTTGTGAATACCTGGGATATTATAAGATTATTTAAAATCAATGAATCAAACAGCGTTCATGAGCCGATAGAAATTGACTTTGAAAAGTTTACCGAAAGCGGGAAAGGCCTTCAATGTCTGAAAGTTCCGGGAATTGATGAAATGTACGATTGTTATCTGGCAATAGTTCCGGGTGAAATTTTAGCAAAGCTTTATAAAGAATATTCTAACGAACTGCTTGAAAGCAATGTCAGGGCCTTTCTTGGACAAGCAGGAAAATTTAATAAAGGAATCAGAGATACTATCCGAACAAAGCCACAGATGTTTCTTCCCTATAATAACGGCATTACTGCGACTGCAGAAAGTGTAGAAACAAACATAATAAACAATCAATTAATCATAACACGATTGAATGATTTTCAAATTGTAAACGGAGGCCAGACAACGGCATCTCTCTACCATACGCAAAAAAAGTTTAAGGATGCCGATCTAAGCAAAATATTTGTTCAGATGAAACTTACTGTTATTAAAGATAAGGAGCAGAAAAATATTGAGGTGCCTAATATCTCCAGATTTGCTAATAGTCAAAACAAAGTCTCGGAACTCGATTTATCTTCAAATAATCCATATTTTGTACAGATTGAGAATCTTTCCAGAAAAAAATATGTAGTTAATCCGGAAAATAAAAACCAATCTTTTTTATGGTTTTTTGAACGGGCAAACGGACAGTATCGGGAAACATTAAACAAACTGACTTCAAGTCAGCAGAAAAAATTTAAAGAACAAAATCCACCTCATTTAAAGTTTGTTAAGTCTGATATTGCCAAGTTCATCAATTTGTGGGAACTGGAACCACATTATGTTTCACTTGGCTCTCAAAAGAACTTCATCCAGTATACTAAAAAGCTGGAAGATTTGATTAAAAAGAACAAATTTCCGGGAGAGAATTTTTACAGAAAACTAATTGCCAACGCAATCTTGTTTAAAACGGCTGATAAGCTTTTTGGCAGAAAGAATGTTGATGCAATTGGTGACACCAACTTAAAATCATTTACTGTTGCATATACAATGTCTTATTTCCACTACCTGACAAACAATCGTTTAGATTTATGCAAAATATATGAAGAACAGAAAGTTGATGACAATCTAAAAAATTGTCTCAAAGAAATATTAATTTTTGTGTACAAGCACCTAATCGATGAAGCCAATAATAGTTTAATATCTGAATACGCAAAACGAGAATCTTCATGGAAAAAACTTAAGGAAACTAATTATCCACAGAGCATAGAACCCTTTCTGGAAGATTATTTAATTTCTGATGATGAAAGGGATATAAGAGAGAGCGAAAAGGAAACAAATGTAAACAATATAGAAGACACAGTATTCCTGATTAGTGAAATTCAAAAAATGGGCTTGAAATTTTGGGATGGATTTAGAATATATGTTGATAAAGAGAAACCCGATGGCTTTGATTTTATGCTTGCTTTCGAATTGGTTAAAAAGTTCAGGGAAAACAGGAATTTAACCTCCAGAGAAATCAGTTTTGGAAATAAAGTACTTGAGTATATAAAGCAGAATCCAACTTTATCAGAAGATATAAGATCCCTCTCTATATTAGAAGATAGAGAGATTATAGAGGTAAAGTTTATTTACGATAAACTTCTTTTTATTTCAAAAAATGAATGGAAAAGGATTATCGATTTGGCGGCCCAAACTCAAACATTCAATAACCTTGAACTGGCAAATGTTAAATCTGTGCAGACTGCATTAGCAAAAAAGGAACTTATAAAGGAACAAGCTTTATTTAAGGCATACGATTCTTTAAAAAAACTGAAGAAGTTTGGAATAAATATTTAATAATAAGATTACACACCCCTGTTACCTTTTATGGTAGGATAAGACCTAAAAAATGGGTCTTATCTTACCACGATTGGTAATCGTATATTAATCTTTTAGCTGAAATTGTAGGAGGTGCACCCTTTTAATCTTGGTATTTCAGTATGAAATTTCTAATTTTATAAAGTCAATACCAATCAAAATATAAGTGAGTGATTCGGTGAGTGCAAATAACTGTTCTTTGTAAATTATTGATATATAGCAGGTAATATAAGATATTCGATTCCCCTACGGGCTACTCTAAAGATTTTTTGGTGGTTGAAGATTTATTAAAGATGATCTAATTAAGTTTTCAATAACGCTTTTAGAACCCTAAATGTTAGCCAAATCTCATCAAATCTTACAGATTTTTAAGTCGCTTCTCTTCCGCTTTTTCGTATTGATGTGACTAATTGTTTCAATCACTTTTAATTAATTTTTTACTTATTTCAACTTGCCTTGCTTAAAGTCATTATAGATTTACAGTTTTTCTCAAAAAGTATTCTGTATTTTCGGGGTGCTTTCATCACCAATTAACTTTAAAATTATTAGAGAATATTAAAAGTAGATAAGTGCAAAAAGAGTTGTCTAACTGACTACTCTTTTTGTCTGATAGATATTATTTTCCGTCAGAATATGAAACGCAGATTTTAATTTTAAGGTGTTCATCCCATGCCCATTCTATACAAGCTTCTATCTTACCTTGGGCTGAAATTTGATCTCCTAAAGCTTTAAAATATCCTTCTTGATTTTCAGCTTCAACAAAGATAGCAAGTATATCGCCTGTTGCTAAATCAATAATAGCTTTTTTATCATCACTAAAAGCTGTTTTACCTTGTTTACTTAGCTCCAAAAGCTCTTTACCATTTACTTTTAACATAGTTTAAATTATCCTACTCGTATGGCTTTTCGGTTTCGCCCGTTTATAATGGTTTCTGTCTCCATATGCCTCTATACTTTAAATAAATCGTTATTAACTATAAAATAAGATAATTTACACCACCCTATATAGATAATAAAATATAGCTGTATTATAGAAAAATATTAATTCAAATATAATAAAGTAATTATAGAAATTTAATGATAATTATTTGAAATAAATAAATATCACAGGTAGAACTTAAATGATTTAAGTTTAATCTTACAAAGACTCAGAACACTAATAAATTTTATGTTGAATCTAGTATCA
>JALONN010000019.1 GCA_025454915.1 Raineya sp. | reverse complement strand
CCCATTATTTGTAACTGCTAAGTCATCAATACTTTTAGTTTTTTCATTGTAGTCTCCAAAACCTAAATTATATACATTTTCTGTGCCTGTTTCTGTAAATTGAACTATCTTTTTTATCTTTCCTTTGGGTCCTTCACTGATAAATTCATAGATTTTCAAATACTCCTCAGATTTATAAAGGTATTTAGGTTTGTTCATTTTCCTGACTTTCAACAAAAATACTATATTTTTCTAAAATATACAAAAGCATCAATTTAGAAAAGTAGTCTAAAAATTGCACATTTTATTGAACTAATAGTTGTATATACTTTATCATAATTACTTGATGTTCTGTAATTAACTCCTTTTGCCAACTAACATAAAGTTCATTAGCTAGTTTATTTATAGAAAAAATAGTATAAAATGGAGGACTTTATATCATTAGAATAATATACATGAATCCAAATTATTTACTATAGCATACTATGAACCTATATTATCTATTACAGGAGAATAAATAGAGTAATTCTATTACTCTATTTATTTTTTATAATCTGAATTGTTTTTCCCCATTCAGAATGTATTAAGTGAATTAAGTACACACTATCCGGCAAATGTTGTAAGTCTAATTGTATTTCTTGGGTATGTTGATCCACAAAAATCTCACTCTTTAATACCATTCTACCCAGCATATCTGTAACCTTAATTTCGTAATTACCCATAAGAATATTCTTGAGTTTCAGGTTTAATAAACCACTTGTAGGGTTTGGATAAGTTGTTAGCTCATTATTAATATTGGCAGAAAAGGAGTTAGGGAGAGAAGAATCTATGGCTATACTATATGGTTTTGTTATAATACAAGAACCATTTGTCACTTGTATTGTAAAGTTAAATGTTCCTATAGTTGTTGGTATACCTGAAATTACCCCACTGGTAGGATTGATAACCAAACCCACAGGCAATGTTCCCACTCTGATAGACCATGTAGGCGTACCTATTAAACCCGTTTGAGAAACAGTTTGGCTGTATATTGTGCCTACATTTCCTGAAGGTAATACTCGTGCAACAGGCTTGATGCTGATAGCATCACATGGAACGATTTTACTTACAAAGATATCTCGATAAAAGCCACTCTTAATAGTAGAAATACCTGTTCCAGTTTCAAAATCAACTATATCTTCAAAAAAACCTGTGATATGAACATTACCAAAGCCATCCACAACAATACCAAAGCCATTGTTATAAGAATAATCATATGCTCCCCCCATGTTTTTAGCCCATCCAAAGTTGCCATTAGCATCTAATTTGCTTACAAAAATATCCACACCGAATGTTCCTGCAGCATTTGTTAGGTTAAAAGTGCCCACTCCTGGGTCAAAATCAATAGTACCTTGAAACCAACCTGTAGTATAAACATTACCTGAACCATCTACAGCAATACTATTGCCACCAGCATTATGTCCTCCATTCATACTTTTAGCCCATCCAAAGTTGCCATTAGCATCTAATTTGCTTACAAAAATATTTTGGTAACCTGTAGCTGTAGTCGTGAGGTTAAAAATATCTGTTCCTGGATCAAAATCCGCTGTACTTTGAAAATAACCTGTAGTATAAACATTACCTGAGGCATCTACTGCTATTCCATTGCTATCATCAATCTCTACTCCTCCCATTCTTTTAGCCCATACAAAGCTACCATTGACATCTAGCTTACTTACAAAAATATCTCTATCGGACCCACCACCAGTACTTGTGAGATTGAAAGTGCCTGCTCCTGGGTCAAAATCTGCTGTGCCGTAAAAGTGTCCTGTGGTATAAACATTACCTGAGACATCTATAGCAATAGAACGAGCAATGTCATTGGAGACTCCTCCCATTCTTTTAGCCCACACAAAGTTACCATTGGCATCTAATTTACTTACAAAAATATCTCTATCGAGCCCACCACCAGCACTGGTGAGATTGAAAGTGCCTGCTCCTGGGTCAAAATCAACAGTGCCGTAAAAGTGTCCTGTGGTATAAACATTACCAATAGCATCCACAGCAATACCATTTCCACCATCAGTATGCCCTCCTCCTATTCTTTTTGCCCATACAAAGTTACCATTGGCATCTAGCTTACTTACAAAAATATCACTATCATACGAACTTGTGAGGTTGAAAGTGCCTGCTCCTGGGTCAAAATCTGCTGTACCTTGAAAATAACCTGTAGTATAAACATTACCTGAGGCATCCACAGCAATACCATAGCCAGTATCATCATTACTGCCTCCCATTTTTTTCGCCCAGATGAAGTTGCCAGAAGCATCTAATTTGCTTACAAAAATATCATTGCTACCTAATATACTTGAGAGAGGAAAAATACCCACTCCTGGGTCAAAATCTGCTGAAATTTCAAAATAACCTGTGGTATAAACATTACCTGAGGCATCTACAGCAATACTAAAGCCAGATTCATGATTTCCCCCTCCCATATTTTTAGCCCATCCAAGAGTTTGTAAAGAAATAGGATTTACTGCAAAAGTGTAAGCTTGTGATACACTACAAGTGCTTTGTGTTGCTGTAACTGTATAAGTTGTAGAGGGTGTTATGCTAGTAGGTATGCCTGCAATAATACCTGTGTTAGTATTCAAATACAAACCTGCTGGAAGTGTTGGACTTATAGAATAGTTAAGCATGCTAGAGTTAGTTGTAGCACTTGCATTGAGTGTATAAGGAGTACCTACGGTAGCTACATTGGCGGTTGTATTAGTAAAAGTAATTGTAGGACAACTAACAGAAAAAGTGTAAGCTTGTGATACACTACAAGTGCTTTGTGTTGCTGTAACTGTATAAGTTGTAGAGGGTGTTATGTTAGTGGGTGTGCCTGTAATTTGCCCTGTACTGGTATTTAAAGATAAACCTGAAGGCAATGTTGGTGCAACAGAATAGGTAACTGTTGTTGTATTGCCTGTAACACTTGCATTAAGACTAAATGGAGCCCCTACAGCTCCATTACTAGCTGTAGTGTTGGTGAAGGCAAGTGTAGGACAGGCTACAGATATACTATAACCTTGTATTTGACTACAAGTACCATCAGTTACTCGTATTGTAAAATTAAATGTTCCTATAGTTGTTGGTATACCTGAAATTACCCCACTGATAGGATTGATAGCTAAACCTGTTGGCAATGTTCCAACACTAATAGACCAATTAGGTGAGCCTGTTAAGCCTGTTTGAGAAACGTTTTGACTGTATACTGTACCTACAATACCAGAAGGTAATGTTCCTACAGCAGGGTTGATGACTATGATAGAACATTGAGTAATTTTACTCACAAAAATATCTATATTACCAGCACTTATGAGGTTAAAAATACCAGATCCTGGATCAAAATCAACCGTACTAGTAAAATAACCTGTGGTATAGACATTACCTGAGGCATCTACTGTAATGCCATGACCAACATCATTAACTGTTCCCCCTATAGCTTTCACCCATGCCAAATTACCATTAGCATCTAATTTGCTCACAAAAATATCATGAATACCAGCACTAGTAAGATTAAAAGTACTTGCATTGGGATCAAAATCAACCGTGCCAAAAAATTGCCCTGTAGTATATACATTGCCAAAGGTATCTAATGTGATGCTATTACCATAGTCAGTTGCTCCACCTCCCATACGTTTCGCCCACACAAAATTTCCATTAATATCTAATTTACTCACAAAAATATCATCACCACCAGCACTAGTGAGATTATGAGTACCTGCACCTGGGTCAAAATCTGCTGTGCCATTAAAGATTCCAGTAGTATACACATTACCTGAAGCATCTACTGTGATACTGTTGCCGTAATCACCATTTGGTTCTCCACCTCCCATACGTTTCGCCCACACAAAATTTCCATTAACATCTAATTTACTCACAAAAATATCTAAGTTGCCAGCACTTGTGAGATTGAAGGTACCTGCGTTGGGGTCAAAATCAACTGTACCAAAAAAATAACCTGTAATATACACATTTCCTGAGGCATCTATAGTAATGCTATTACCATCATCATACATTGTTCCTCCCATGCTTTTCGCCCAAACCAAGTTACCATTAACATCTAACTTACTTACGAAAATATCATCAACACCAGCACTGGTAAGATTGAAAGTGCCTATATTGGGGTCAAAATCTGCTGTGCCACCAAAATAGCCTGTGGTATAAATATTTCCAGTAGCATCTAAAATAATATCATTACCAACATCTACACTTCCTCCTCCCATTTTTTTCGCCCAAACCAAGTTGCCATTAACATCTAATTTGCTCACAAAAATATCTTGGTAATTTGTACTTGTGAGATTGAAGATTCCTGTATTGGGGTCAAAATCAACAGTGCCTGTAAAAGAACCTGTAATATACACATTTCCTGAGGCATCTAAAGCAATACCATAGCCATAATCATCATCTGCTCCTCCTATATTTTTCGCCCATACCAAGTTTCCATTGACATCTAATTTACTTATAAAAATATCTCTATTACCTGCACTTATAAGACTGAAAGTGCCTACTCCTGGGTCAAAGTCCACTGTACCCTCAAAATAACCTATGGTATACACATTATTAGAAGCATCAACAGCTATGTTACGTCCTTGTTCATGACTTGTTCCTCCCATACCTTTTGCCCATCCAAAGATTTGAGCTTTGACAGTATGTGCCACGAATATCAGAAAACAAGAAATAAAAAAGAATAGATAAGACCTTTGCATAGACAAGGAATTTGAAGGTTTCAATAGATAAAAGTAAATTCTTGTAAAAATAATCAATAAAAGGCTATAGAGCAATAAATTATGAGCTAAAGTTTGAAACTTTTAGAAGTTGGACAGTATTCATAGACAAGGATGTTTTAGAGAGAATTGAGCATTTATATTCAAGATGAAAATAAAAATGCTTACAAAAAATTATTTGAGAACTTAAAAAACAGTTCAAGAAATCACCCGTTTTTTTATACTTCCTCCAATTTTTACTTTTCTTAATAAAAAAGTTTATTAAACTAGTTTAATATATTTGTTCACTTATGTTATTTAGATAGATTGAGTTTTTTGAACTATTTAGTACTCCAAAAGATAAAAATTACCTTTATAGATAATTTATGGATAAAATATAGATATATTTGTAAAAAAATATCCTTATCTGTAATTAAAATGTCTTTACTCAAAAAACTACATTTTGACTTTGATACGAATCAAGCTATTCTTAAAAAAATAGCTAAAATTGACGCCTTCCAAAGTGGATGGGAAATCCTGGAACAAAAAGAGAATCGATCTCTTAAAGAACTTCATAAAATTGCTACTCTTCAAAGTATAGGTTCTTCTACTAGGATAGAAGGTAGTAGGCTATCAGATAATGAAGTACAACATTTACTCAAAAATTTAAAAATAACAAAACTCAAAACACGAGATGAAGAAGAAATTGCAGGATATTATGAGGTTTTAGAATTGATTTTTGAACAATATTCTTTCATTGATTTTACAGAAAGTAATATTTTACAGTTTCATCATTTATTACTCAAACACAGCCAAAAAGATCAAAGACACAAAGGAACTTATAAAAATCTCTCCAATGAAGTAGTGGCTACTTCGCCTTCTGGAGGTAAAAAAGTAATTTTCAAAACTACACCTCCACACTTGGTTGCTAAAGAGATGCAAGAACTGATTGAGTGGACGAACGAGCAACTCTCAAAAAAAGATATTCATCCATTGCTCATCATTGCTGTTTTTGTTTATGAATTTTTATCTATACATCCCTTTCAAGATGGAAATGGGCGTTTATCTCGTTTATTAACTACCTTTTTACTACTCAAAGAAGGTTATCAATTTATCACCTATATTTCATTTGAAAATCAGATAGAACAACAAAAAAAAGAGTATTATGAGGCTTTGATGGATGGACAAAAGAATCATTACAAAGAAAATATTAAAAGTTGGGTTTTATTTTTCTTAAACTCTTTAGAGGTTCTTTTAGTCAAGTTGGATAAAAAATACCAAGAATTCTTACAAAAAGCTACTTATTTGAATGAAAGACAAAAACAAATTTTAGCTTTTATTGAAGAACATCAACCTGTGAAATTAGCTGATATAACAAGTCATTTCCCTCATGTATCAATTCATACCATCAAAAAAGATATTCAAGTTTTACAAAAGGAAAAGAAAATAGAAAAAATGGGAGAGTATAAAGGTTCTATTTACATGATTCCTTCAAAATCTTAGATAGATATTCAGTATGATTATTGAATATTAGCAAATTGTTCTTGTTTTTCAAACTACAAGAATATAGAGCTAATACTATAAATATTTTGTTCATTATTTTATCGTTAAAATACCCCATTTACCATCTAATTGAACTGGAGCAACACCTTCTGAAAATAATTTAACACGGTCATATGTTGGGGGTATAATTTCTTTTCCTTTTTGATTGATTACTCCAAATTTATCATTTTCCATCATAAATGCTACTCCTTTATGGAAGGGTGATATAGCAAGATATTTTGAAAATATTAATTCTTTGCCTGTTTTATCAACAATAATAAACTTTCCATCTAATTTAGCAACAAATGAAACTTGCTCATGATTATATACAATTTCATCATATTTAATAGACCATATTTCTTTTCCTGTTTCGTCAATTAAACCCCATTTTTTACCTAACCGTACTTCTGCCAATCCTTCCTTAAAATAGCTAATATAATCATATTTGAATGGTATGACTTCTTTCCCATTATAATCAACTACTCCATATTTATGGTTGGGTAATTCTCCAATAAATAGTTTCTTTGTAGAATAAATTAGGTCTTGAAATATTGGGGAAATAACTTCTTTTCCAGTCCTATCAATTAAACCTTTTCTAGCATTTTTTTCTACCACAGCGAATCCATTTTCAAATGGATAAATCCTATCATATTGACAAGGTATGACTTCTCTTCCTGTCTTATCAATAAATCCAAATCCCCATTGATTAAATTTTTTCACTGATGATAAACCCTCTAAAAATTGATATACTATTTCATATTGACAAGGTATAATTTCTTTGCCTGTCTTATCAATAAATCCCCATTTTCCATTTAACTGAACACCAGCCAATCCTTCTGAAAATCCCAAAGTAGATTCATATTGACAGGGTATAACCTCCTCTCCTATTTTATCAATGAATCCCCATTTGTTATTTAATTGAACTGGTATTAATCCTTCCGAAAATCCCATTATTTTTTCGTATTTTAATGGTATAATTTCTTTTCCCATAGTATCAATGAATCCCCATTTGTCATCTGACTCAACAAGAATAGTATATTCTGATTCTGTTGGTACTATTAAATGTATTTTCTTATTAGAAGAGGTGTCCATTATTTCTATTCCATCATAATTTTGATAAGCAAATTGAATTTTATCATATTTTGGTGGACACACTTCTTCTCCAAGCTTATTAATTAAACCTTCTTTATTGTTCAATGTTGTTAAAGCCAAACCTTTTTTAAAAGGAGCTATATCATCATAAAACAATGCCTCCTTTTTTACCCACTTGAAACTTATATTTTGAGCATATCCATTTGTAAAAAACAAATTGAATGCTAATATTTTTATTAGAAATTTCATTTAGTAATATAATTTACTTTGCTTCCTTTCTAGTAGTTTGTGGTTTATACCTCTTTACCCAATATTGTAGATTTATCTGTATCATTCAAAGCCTTTTATTAAACAGTATAAAGAATGATTATTGATGGTTTTTTATATATTCACTTTTTAAGCCAAATATTGGTTGTATTTCTACTCCTGATAATGATAAATAAAATAAGAGTTGTGAACGATGATGTATTTCATGTTCGAGTAATAAATTAAGCCATTTGAAAATTGAGATTTGATTTCCATTTAATGATTTTATAGATTGTTGGAAAAAAGCATCATCCTTTGATTGAAGGAAGTCAAGTGTTTGTAAAAAGACCGTTTCATATAAATGATTAGCTCCTTCTCTATTATTATAATTTTCAATATTTGAATGATCATATATGTGTGTGCCTGTTTTCAATTTTTCAATAAACAAATCTCTTTCTATTAATCCAATATGTCCAACTAATTCATAACTTGACATTTTGTTTTCAAAAGGTTTTAGATATGCAAGCTCTCTTAAATGTAAAAGTGTTCTGCTTTTCACACCTTTATAAATAGAAATAATTTCAGATTTCATGATATATAAATATTATTTTATAGATAGACTTTAATACTTTGATAATTCTGTGGTATAATTGCAATAGACTTTCACTGCCTTTCCCAACTCATTCAATTCAAAAACTTCAGAAGCTATTCTCCCACTAACAGAGGTATAATACAAAACAATTGTATTGAGTCCTACAAAATAATTATGAAGTTTAAAATGTAAATCAGGGTATGTTTTTAGCCCTATTTCAAAATATTTGCGTAAATCTGCTATATTTTTAATCACTCCCAAGTCGTTGAATTTTAGAGCATGAATAAAAGGCGAATAAAACTCTAATTCATCTGCATAATGAGTTATAATTTTTTCTAAATCATGGCTATTCCAAGCTGTTATCCACTCTTCTGCAAATATTTTTGCTGTATTCATTTCCATAATTTATGATTTTAGAATATTTAAAAATGATTCAAAAGCTCCTACATTTTCTTTGTTCTGTTTTGCCATAATCCTTGTAATTTGTGTTAAATGTGTAAGATCATGTGTTGCCCATGTAGAAATGAGTTGTTTTAGTGTTACTTCTCCAATTTTGGGGTGAATAGCTATTTTATCGAAATCCTTATCCTGAAGATTAAAGCCTTTTAGGGTATTGAGGCTACTTTTTCGAGAATTTTTAAATAATTCTATCAGGTTTTCCAATGTATTGCCTTGAGCCATTTCAAAATGGACATTCATATCCACAGTAGTAAGAACTCTCTCTTGCCCATCAGATAAAATAATTTGAGCTCTTGGAATCCAGTTAGTTTGTTCACAAACTATTAAATGAGCCACCACATCCTTAACTGTCCAAGTGTTTTCACTTTCTTTAGCCATAATCCACTCATCATCAAGACTATCAAGCAATGTAGAAATTACAGCAGGTGTATTTTCAAGTATTTCTAATAATTTTTCTAATGAAAATTTCATAAACTAAGAACGTTGATATGGTTTAAATCGTATTTAACTGTTTTTTAGAAATTCATCTGTGAAATGTTCTTTAGATTTAGGTTTGGAAAATTTTGAAGTGTTGTACTCTCCAGAACTACCTTTTGCAATCGAAAGAGTATTCCATTCTTTTGTACACATTTTACCAATCATTACAATTTGCCCAATATGGTAAGGATAATGGGCGAGTTGTCGGTTGATAGCCTCTAAAACAGTATGACCTTGATTTCGAATATAAACAATCTTTTCAAGATCATTATTTGTCAAAGATTTTAGTGTATTTAAGAATACAGCCCAGCCTGTATTCCATTTTTCTATCATTTCTTGCTTAGAAACAATATCATTTTCAAATTCTGCATCACGATTTCTCCACTCTTTTTCTCCATCTGTTGTGAGAAAATCTGCCCATCTACTTAACATGTTACCCCACAAATGCTTTACTATTATAGCAATGCTATTGCTATCTTTATCATATTGCCAAAAAAGTTTTTCATCCGAAATTTGAGCAAATGTTTTCTCACCAAGCATTTTATAGTACTCAAATTGCTTAATTGCACTTTCTAAATATTCTGATTTCATAGCCTTATCTTTTATAGTAAAATATTAAGGATGATTTTGCAATTACATTTTGCTCCAACATAAATCCAACTAAAGCAGGGTTCGCATGAGCATCTAAACCCAATTTATCTGTTTTTAATGCATAAACAGTTACTATATATTTATGAAAACCATGTCCTTCAGGTGGGCATGGTCCTCCATACCCTTGTATTTTGAAATCTGTTATACTTTGTATAGAACCCATAGGAGTAGCGTTTAAGGATAAATTGCCCGCACCCGATTTTAACTCTTTAATTGTTGGTGGAATATCAAAAATTAACCAATGCCACCATCCACTGCCTGTTGGAGCACTTTCATCAAAAATTGTAACAGCGAAACTTTTGGCATTGTTAGGAGCATTTTCCCAAAATAACTGTGGAGATAAATTTTTACCATTACAGCCAAAACCATTAAATATTTGCTTTTCTGTAGCCTGACCACCTAATTCATTACTTTTGAGTGTGAATGTTTGAGCTAATAATGTATAATTGATAGACATTATTAATATTAAAATCTGATATTTCATATCTGTATTATATTAGAAGTTTAGATTTTCAATAATTACAGCAGTTGCTCCACCCCCACCATTGCAAATAGCGGCTACTCCATATTTTCCACCTTCTTGGCTTAATACGGAAATAAGTGTACACAATATTCTTGCACCAGAAGCACCTAATGGATGCCCCATTGCTACAGCCCCACCATAAATGTTTATTTTGTTTTTTGCGATGCCAAGAATTTCCTGATTTGCTAACACCACAGCAGCATATGCTTCATTTATTTCAAAATAATCAATATCATTAATTGCCATTTGGGCTTGTTTTAGAGCTTTCTGGATGGCAATAGCAGGAGAAGTTGTAAACCATTCTGGCTCTTGTGAAGCATCAGCGTAAGCAATGATTTTAGCCAAGGGTTTTAAATCGTACTTTTCTACTGATTCTTTGGAAGCTAAAAGTATTGCTGCTGCACCATCATTGATATTACTTGCATTAGCAGCCGTAATCGTTCCATTTTCCTCAAAAACAGGCTTTAATTTTGAGACTTTTTCTGGAATAACCTTTGAAACATCCTCATCCTCCTTGAAAACCATTTCACCATTCTTTTCTTTAAAGGTTATGGGTATAATTTCTTTGTCAAATTTTCCACTTTTAAAAGCTTCAGCAGCTTTTTCATAAGATGCTAATGCATATTCGTCTTGTTGCTCTCTCGATAGTTTATATTTACGAACACACATCTCAGCAGAATTTCCCATGTGGAGTTTATTATAAACATCCGTCAAACCATCTTTCAATAACCCATCAATAAAAGTTTCATTTCCAAGCTTAGTGGCTTTGCGTAAATAAGCGTAATGAGGAGCATTGCTCATACTTTCCATACCACCTGTAACAATTAAATGCTCTATACCTAATTGAATTTGTTGTGCACCAATCGTTGTCGCTTTTAAACCCGAAGAACATACCTTATTAATGGTTGTAGCATCCACATGATCTGGAATTTGAGCAAACTTTGCAGCTTGTCTTGCTGGTGCCTGCCCTAAACCAGAGGAAAGAACATTTCCCATATAAACAGAGTCAATGGTTGTGGTCATCACACCAGCCGAAATAAGAGCTTCTTGAATGGCAATAGCACCTAATTCTGTTGCTGAGTAATTACTGAACAAACCCATAAATCCGCCTATAGGAGTTCGTTTTGCTGATACTATAAATACTTCTTTCATGTGTTTTTTCTTTTATTTTGGAAAATATACCAATTGGTATATTTTATAAACATATTTTAAAATTAAAAGTTCCTTGTGTTTTTTACTTTTATTAAAATAAGATAACTAGTGAGTTAAGATATGTAAATGTAGAAAGGTCAATCAAAAATTGGGTTACTCTGATAGTTCAAAAGTTTTCGCTAATAGTCCATTTTTGCTTTGAAATTGCTTAGGTGATAGTCCAGAATACTTTTTAAACTCATTGCTAAAAGCTGATAAATTCTCATAGCCAAGTTCAAGGTAAATTTCTGATGGTCGTTTATAAAGGTAAAGAAGGGATTTTGCTTGTTCCATTTTGAGGTTTGTAAAATATTTTTGTGGTGACATATTATATATTTCCGCAAAATGTCTTTTGAAAGTAGAAATGCTCATATTACACAAAAAAGCAAATTCTTCAATAGTCAAGCCTTTATGAGAGTTTAATTCAACGATTTGTTTAAGTTTAACATTTTTTGTGTTTGTTAAAGCTTGTTTTACAAATTTTTGAAATACCTCAGGGTGCTTTGAGCTAATATAACTCAAAATCTCTTGAACCTTTAAATCATTCATTTCAGTATTGTTTTCTTTATGTAAAAGTTTTAGTGAATGACTAAAGTTCTTTAAGAAATCATCCTTAAAAATTTTAAAAATAGAACAAGATTCTACATTTTGGTCTTGAAAAAGCTTTTTTTGGGTACAAAAATCTAAAAGAATTTTGTTATCAAAAAATATCAAAATAGCCTTGTATTGACTATTTTCTGCCATTCTCTCTGTCATCAAAACACTCCCACTTGTAAGCATCAATATTTCTTGATTGGTAACGATTTCATGCTCTGTTGCTGTTTGGACTTCTTTCACTCCTTGTTCAAGCAAACAGAACATATTTTTAGCAAAAATAACTTTATTCTTTTCTGAAGACTTATCGTTAGAATAAAAGTGTATTATTACTCCCTCATTACCCAGATGAAAATCATCAGGTAATATGTGAATATCCTTATCTACCATTATTTTCTATTTTTTGTTCCCTAAAAATTATAGTCAAGGAAAAGAAATTACTTAGAATTTCCAAAAATCATACACTTTTCTAAACTCATATTAAATGTTACAACATTTAATTATTACTGTTTTATGGAGTTTTTTCACAAAACTTACATATTGTTTTTTATCATAAAAGCCTTTTATTTTTATCCAATCGAAGAAAAGAATTTCATTTTAGTTAAAAAAAATTATTTCATTACACCATTGCAAAATCAGGGATTCCCTGATGCGTGGGAGTTTTTTATTGTTTAGCTTGGTGAGGAATATTTGCAATTACTCCATAATTTTTTAAACAATAATAATTCTATGATTTTTGATATAAATAAACACAGTTTTGAAATAAAGAAAAGAAAAGGTGTAAGACTTTCTTCAATTGGCTGGAAAGAAAAAGATTTTCAAGAAATGATGTATAAAAATCTTGATGTTTTACTCCCAGAAGATGAATTACTATTAATCATGCAATCCAGACAATGGCAAGAAGAACCTGATTTAATGGCAATTGACAAAAATGGAAACCTTTACATTTTTGAGCTTAAAGCTTGGGAATCGCAAGAAAGCAATTTATTACAAGTTTTAAGGTATGGACAAATATTTGGACAAAGTTCTTATGAGGATTTGAATGAACTGTATTTAAAGTTTTTTCCAAATAGCAATGGTTTATTAAGTTCATTGAATGAAAAGTTTAATACCCAACTAACCAAAGAGGAAATAAATCAAAAGCAAAAGTTCATTTTAATAACAAATGGACTTGATTTCAAAACACGAGCAACAATTAAATATTGGTCTGAACAGGGAATTAATATTTCCAGTTGGATATACAAAATTTATCAAGTTGGAGACCAAATACTTCTTGACTTTGAGACTTATAGACAAACCCCAAATCCTTATGAAGACATCAATGAAGGGTACTTTATCTTAAACACCAATATACAAGGAGGCGAAGAAGATGAAATTGATATGCTCACCAATCAAAAAGCAGCAGCTTATTTTGAGCCGTGGAAATATAAAATAGAACAGATAAACAAGGGAGATAAAGTATTTCTTTATAGGTCTGGAGTTGGCATAATCGCAAAAGGGATTGGTTCAGGAATTATTGATAAAAGTTCTTATCGGGGAGAAAAAGAAAAGTGGTCTAACGAAGAATATTCAACAAAACTAATAAAATTCAAAAAATTATCAAAACCAATAAAAGCTTCTGAAATAAAGAAAATATCAGGAGTTAATTATGTCTTTATGCAAACAATGTTCTCCATTGATAAGGATACAGGAGAGAAACTATGGAAAATAGACTAAGAATTTTTATGACTCTAATAAGCCGATTAGTTTTTACATTGAAAAAAACACATACAACTAAAATTTCTGAACCAATAAATGCACAAGACATTTCCATTGTAATTCCTGTAAAAGATAACCAAACAGGTATTGACAACTTCCTTGATTCCTTTTTTCAAACACATTTAGAAAGACAATATCCAAAGGAAATTATTATTGTTTGTAATAACTCAAGAGTAAAAACCATAATTAAGCATAATTTTTTAGCAAAGTTTTCAAACATACAAATTCTTGAGTGTACAAAAACAGGTCCTGCAAGTGCCAGAAACATAGGGGTAAAACATGCCACAGGGAAATGGATTTTATTTGTAGATAGTGATTGCATCCCTACTGAAACCTTAATTTCAGGCTACGAAACTAACCAATCAAATGCAATAGCATACGCAGGCAATGTGAAATCTTTAAATAAAACATGGCTTTCAAAATACTATGAAACACAAGAGATCTTAATACCCTTAAAAACAATGAATCATGCCAATGAATTCGTACCTCAATATCTAATAACAGCTAATTGTCTTGTTTGGAAGAAAGCTTTTGAAGAAATTGGAGGCTTCAATGAAAATATTACTATTGCAGGAGGAGAAGATATTGACCTAGGGTTGAGACTTTCTCAAATAGGGAATCTTGAATATGCTTTCCAATCTATTACATTACATAATTTTGATGATGGTATCATTGGTTTTTGGAAAAGATTTAAGAGATATGGAAAAGGGAATAAAATGATTGAAAAGCTTTATAAGACCAACATGAAACCTTCTCTTTTTAGACCAAATAAACGAACCATTATCAATGAAATAATTGCTAAATTGCAATGGTTGGCACTTACTATTGGGTATTACTCCCAAAAGTAGAGTTACTATTTTAAATATTAATCAATTAAAAATATAACAAAATCCATGAATCAAAAAGTACATAATCAAATAGTTAGTTTTATTTGGAGTATTGCAGACGATGTGCTGAGAGATGTTTTCATAAGAGGCAAATACCGTGACATTATCCTGCCCTTTACAGTATTAAGGCGTTTAGATGCTTTACTTGTCCCCACCAAAGAAAAAGTATTGGAGGCAAATAAGTTTCTTATTGAAAAGAGTATTGATAACAAAAATGCATTAGAAAGTCAGTCTGGTTATCCATTCTGGAATATTTCAGAATTTACATTTGAAAAGTTAATGGTTGATGCCAACAATATAGATACGAACTTGGAAGCCTATTTAGATGGCTATAGCCCTAATGTACAAGAAATTATCAGTAAATTTAAACTACGTAATCAGCTACAAACAATGAAAGAAGCAGGTATAACATATCTGCTTATCGAAAAATTTTGTAACAAAGAAATCAATCTAAGCCCCAACGAAGCCAAAAACAGCAAAGGCGAAACGCTACCACCACTCACCAATTTAGGAATGGGTTATGTGTTTGAAGAACTGATTCGTAAGTTTAACGAAGAAAATAATGAAGAAGCTGGAGAACACTTTACACCTCGTGAAATCATTAAATTAATGACTCACATTTTGTTTATACCCGTAAAAGACAAAATAAAACAAGGAACTTATCTTATATACGACCCTGCTTGTGGTAGTGGTGGTATGCTTACCGAAGCAGAGCATTTTGCAATGGAAATTACTGAAAATAAAGCTGATTTTATGCTTTATGGACAAGAAGTAAACCCTGAAACTTATGCTATTTGCACCAGTGATATGTTGATTAAAGGTGAAAATGCCAATAATATTAAATATGGTTCTACCCTTTCCAAAGATGGTTTTCCTAATTTGAATTTCGATTTTATGCTTTCCAATCCGCCTTATGGCAAAACATGGAAAATTGATGAAGATGCCATTGTAGAAGAAAGAGGAAAAAAAGGAAAAGAAATTATTAAAGATCCTCGCTTTCAAGTAGGCTTGCCTTCTATTTCAGATGGGCAGTTATTGTTTTTGACCAATATGGTTAGCAAAATGAAACACGATACAGAGCTGGGTAGCCGTATTGCTACCGTTCATAATGGCTCGGCTTTATTTACAGGTGATGCTGGTGGTGGTGAAAGCGAAATTCGCAAATACATCATTGAAAACGATTGGCTGGAATGCATTATCGCTTTACCCAAAAACATTTTTTATAACACAGGTATTCCTACTTATATCTGGATTGTAAGCAACAAAAAAGACCCTAAACGCAAAGGCAAAGTACAGTTGATTAACGCAATGGAACTGTATGAGAAACTGCGAAAAAATCTTGGGCAAAAGAATTGTGAAATGAAACCTGCTCAAATTGACACCATTACCAATTTGTACATGGATTTTGTAGAAAGTGATATTTCTAAAATTTATCCCAACGAATATTTTGGCTATAATAAAATAACCGTTGAAAGACCTTTACGCCTTTCGGCACGGTTTACACCTGAAGCCCTTGCCCCTTTGCGTTTTGATAAAAGCCTTGCTGAAGAAATGGAATGGGCTTATACTCATTTTGGAGATGATTTATATAAAGACATCAAAAAATACAAAGATAAGATTGAAGCCCACCTAAGCAAGAATGAAGTAAAACTAAAACCTGCTGACAAAGCTAAGTTACTAAGCACCGAACATTGGAATAAACAACTGAAACTCATGCAAACAGCACAAAAGATTGCTGATAAGCTGGGTAATAAACAATTTGACGATTATAATAAATTTATACCTCTGCTCAACAAAACTGTAAAAGAATTGAAATTAGATATTGATGCAAAAGAATTAAAATCTATTATCAACGCTATTACTTGGAAAAACGAAGACGCTGAACCAGTTATTAAAAAAATAGAAAATGGAATAACATTTTATGAAGCTGACAGCGATTTGAGAGATACCGAAAATGTGCCACTTGACCAAGACATACACGAATACTTTGAACGAGAAGTATTGCAACATATACCTGATGCTTGGATTGACGAAAGTAAAACCGTAAAAGGCTACGAAATTTCGTTTACTCGCTATTTCTACAATTATGTGCCACCACGTAGCATTGAAGAAATTACGGCTGAAATATTTGCACTAGAAAAAGAAACAGAAGGTATCTTAAACGAAATTATAAACGATTAATGGCTAAACTGACTTTAAATAAATTAAAAAATACTGAAGCAATTTGGCTTCCACAAATTCCTGAACATTGGGAATTAGTTAAAGTTCGTCATTTATTCAAGGAAAGTACCAAGAAAGGTTTTCCTAATGAAACACTATTAGTTGCTTCACAGGAACACGGTGTTGTATCAAAAGATGCTTATGGTAAAAGAACTGTAGAAGCAACAAAAGATTTTCACAATTTAAAATTGGTTGAACAAGGTGATTTTGTAATCAGTTTGAGAAGTTTTCAAGGTGGTATTGAATTAGCTCATGAAAGAGGTATAATAAGTCCCGCTTACACAATAATGAAAGAAACAAGACAAATTGATAAAAGGTATTTTAAAAATCTTTTCAAATCTCCACCTTTTATTTCATTGATGACACTTTGCGTCAAAGGAATTAGAGAAGGACAAAATATTGATTACCCTACTTTCAAGAATGAATATTTACCTTTCCCGCCTTTGGAAGAACAACAAGCAATAGCAACCTACTTAGACAAAAAGAATGAACAAATAGATAAGTTTATTCGGAATAAGGAAAGGTTGATTGAACTATTGGAAGAAGAGAAAAGAGGGAAAATTAATATTGCAATTACAAGAGGAATAGAGAGTACAAAGCAACTTAAAGGAACAGGAATTGCATGGCTTGGTAATATCCCATTTAATTGGAGTGTCAAGAAATTAAAATATATAACAAAATTAATCGCTGATGGAACTCATGTTACACCAAGTTATACAGAGAACGGTTTTCCATTTCTAAGGATAACTGATGTTGAGGGAGATAATATAAATTGGGAACAAGTAAGATATGTTTCTCCAAAGGAACATAAAGAATTAACCAAAACAAGGAAAGGTCAAATGGGCGACATACTTCTTTCAAAAAATGGAACTATTGGAAAGGTCATAGAAGTAACTTGGAAAGAGGAGTTCAGTTTTTTTGTAAGCCTTTGCTTAATTAGGTTCAAGAAAGTTATGTTGCCAAAATATTTTAGTTACTTTTTCAAAAGTGATATTGTTTATGACCAATTAAATGAAGGCAGTAAAACTACATCTGTTACAAATCTACATTTGGAAAAAATAAAGGAACTGAAAATCGCATTTCCTGAAATAGAAGAACAAAAGAGAATTTGTGATTTTCTTGATGAGGAAAGTAAAATTTTTGACCTTGCCATCTCCAAAGCCCAAAAAGAAATATCATCCATCAAAGAATACAGAGAAGCCTTAATCACAGATTTGGTTACAGGCAAACGTAGTGTTTCATAATTACAAATGAGTTCGTATGCAGTTTACAGATACATCAGAAAAAGGTTTTCAAAAGTTCATTACCCATTATTTGGTAACAGAACATCATTTTGTAGAAACCACACCCAACGAATTTGACCGTGAATTTTGTATCAATATCAAACAGGTATTGGCATTTATTGAGGCTACCCAAAAAGATGCCTATGAGATGATTCAAAAAAAGGGAGAACGCAGTTTCTTTATTCGCTTAGATGAAAAAATAAAAGAGTTGGGTGTTATAGAAGTACTTCGTAAAGGCATCAAACATTTTGATAAAACTATAGATTTATTTTATCACAAACCATCTTCAGGCTATAACCCAAAAGATGCTACTCGATATGCTTCCAATATATTTTCGGTAACACAAGAATTAAAATATAGCCTAAACCACGAAAACCGTTTAGATTTAGTTGTTTTTATAAATGGCATTCCGATTATTACTTGCGAACTGAAAAACCCTTTAAGCGGTCAGTATGTGCAAAATGGCATACGCCAATACCAAAATGACCGAGACCCCAAAGAAAAATTATTTTCATTTGCTCGTTGTATGGTTCACTTTGCAGCCGATACAGAACAAGTGTTTATGTGTTCGGAACTCAAAGGCAAAACATCATTTTTTATTCCCTTCAACAAAGGGCTGAATGATGGTAAAGCCCTCCCTCCTTTTGGTGCAGGCAACCCCATAAACCCCAACGGACTTAAAACACATTATTTTTGGGAAGAAATATTGAGTAAAGATTCTCTGGCAAACATCATTGACAAGTTTGCCCAAGTAATAGAAGAAACAGACGAAGATACAGGAAAGAAAAAAAGGAAAATGATTTTTCCTCGTTATCATCAGATTACAGCCGTCAAACAAATATTGGCACATGCCAAAGAATATGGCATTGGGCAAAAATATTTGATTCAACACTCAGCAGGTTCAGGTAAATCAAAATCTATTGCTTGGCTTTCACATCAATTACATGGCTTATTTGATAAGACAGGTACTATCAATATCTTTGATTCAGTAATTGTCATTACTGATAGAACGGTTTTAGACAAACAATTAAGTGAAGAAATTAAACAATTTGCCCCTATTAGAGGCATTGTTGCTGCTATTACAAATGATGGAGCAAGTAAAACAACGAACTTGCGTGAAGCCATTGCAAATAAGAAGAAAGTAATTATTTGTACCATCCAAACATTTCCACATTTGCTGAAGGAAATGGAAGATTTAGGCAGTTTGAAATTTGCCATTATCATAGACGAAGCACACAGTAGCCAAAGTGGAGAAACATCAGCAAAAATGAATGCTGTACTCTCTGATAAAGGTGAAAATGATGAAGATGACGAAGAACTCACTTTAGAAGATAAAATCAATGCTTTGATTGAAAGCCGTAAGATGATTAAAAATGGTTCTTATTTTGCTTTTACGGCTACCCCTAAAAATAAAACATTAGAGACTTTTGGCGTTCCACGTAAATACATCAAAGATGGGGAAGAAAAAACTGCCTTTGATGCTTTTCATTTGTATTCAATGAAACAAGCCATTGAAGAAGAATTTATTTTGGACGTGTTGCAGAATTATACAACCTATAATTCTTTTTATAAACTCATTAAATCAGTTGAAGAAAACCCTGAATTTGACACCAAACAAGCACAAAAGAAGTTAAGAGCTTATGTAGAAGGACATGAGTTTGCCATAGCCGAAAAAGCTAAAATAATGATAGACCATTTTCATCGTGAAGTGAAGCACCTGATTAATGGTGAAGCCAAAGCCATGATTGTAACAAAAAGCATTGTTGCTGCTATTAAATATAAACATGCCTTTGACGAATATTTAAAAGAAATAAAATCGCCCTATAAAGCTATTGTTGCATTTTCGGGCAAAAAGGAATACAATGGTATTGAGTATGATGAAACAGGAATGAACAGTTTTGAAAGCCATAAAACAGACATTCCTAAAAATTTTAAGAAAAAAGAGTATCGTTTTTTAATTGTTGCTAATAAATACCAAACAGGCTTTGATCAGCCTCTTTTACATACGATGTATGTAGATAAGAAATTGAGAGATGTACAAGCAGTACAAACTCTTTCTCGATTAAATAGAGCTTATAAACCTTGGAAAAAAGACACTTTTGTTTTAGACTTTTATAATTCTGCTGAAGAAATAAAAGAAGCTTTTGACCCTTATTATACTTCTACCATTTTGAGTGAAGAAACAAGCCCAAATAAGCTAAATGATTTACTGGATGCTTTGGAAAAGTTTGAAGTTTACAACGAAGAAGTGGTAAAAGATTTTTTTGAGAAATACTCAAATAATGCAGATAGAATAATACTTGACCCCATTATTGATTCAGCAGCACACATTTTCAAATTTGATTTGGACATTGATAAACAAGTAGATTTCAAAATCAAGGTAAAATCATTTTTGAGAACATACAGCTACTTAGCTAAACTCCTTGATTTCAATAATTTGTATTGGGAACAGCTTTGGTGGTATCTGAAATATTTATTACCTAAATTAATTATTGCTGGTGATGAAGACTCAGCTCAGTATATTACTGAATATATTGATATGGACAGCTACTTCCCTGCCAAGCAAGAAACAAGTAAAATTCTTTTAGAAGCAGAAGAAGGTTATGTAACACCTATTCCAGTTGGGGTTAGTGGTGGAAAATCCGAACCTGAATTGGATACCCTCGAAAATATTCTCAATGCATTTAATCATCGTTTTGGAGATATTGATTGGTCAGATAAAGACAAGGTAAACAAGTTTTTAACAGAACAATTACCTGCTGAAATAAAAGCAGATAAAAAAGTAATGGATACTATTACGACATCTCCTGATAAACAGAATGCGAAAATTTCATCTGATAAAAAAGTAGAAGAGTTAATGCAACAATATTTATTTACCCAAACAGAAATTTTTAAGAAATTTTCAGAAGATCAAGACTTTCAAAGAAAATATAAAGAGTTTATTTTTGATACCATTTGGTCTCAAAACAAATAAGCCAAGTGAAAATTTAAAGAGGTTTCAGATATAAATCTATATTATTTATATATTCTAAAAGAATAATACTTTTTAAAAGTATTATTCTTTTTTTTAGTATTGTATTTATCATAAGTATTAAAAGTTTCATAAATACTATACATTTAAAAAGATTTAAAAGTATAAAATATATTAAAATAATAATTAGTATTGTGCTTTTAAAAAGAACTATACTTTTTATTTGATTAATTTTTTTGAAAAGAATAATACTTTTTATACTTTTATGACATGAAAACCATTGCTATTGTAAACAATAAAGGGGGAGTCGGGAAGACTACTTCTGCACAAAACATTGCCGCAGCATTTGCAAAAGGCAAAAAGAGAGTCTTATTGATAGACTTAGATGCACAGGCAAGTTTAACCAAATGTTTTGGATTAGACTTATCGAAAGTACAGTTCAACTCTGGCGATTTTATTCTTGGGCAAAAAAAGGCACAAGAAGTAATCGTAAAAACTGGAAATTTAGATTTGATGTGTTCAGACACACAGCTTTTGGCAAGAGAAGAAAACATCAAATCCACACCCAATTTTCCCATGAATCTTAAAAAAGCTTTAAAAGATTTAAAGTCTGATTATGATTTAGTGATTTTAGATTGTCCACCTGCCTTAGGAGGCTTAACAAAAGTGGCTTTGGTGGGTTGCGATTATTACTTTATTCCGTTGCAAGCTGAGTTTCTATCGTATGAGGGTTTGAAGAATTTTATGCACTATGTAAACCAAATACAAGATATAAACCCTGATATGGTATTTGGTGGTGTGTTTGCTACTCGTTTCAATCCGAAAATCAAAACTGTTTTAAGTAAAAAACTGATTGAAAATGCCAAAGAACAATTAGGAGATAAACTCCTTGATACATACATCCGTACCAATATTGCTCTTTCAGAAGCTCAGGCTCTTGGTAAAGATATTTTTGAGTATGATGCAGATTGTAATGGTGCAAACGATTATTACGAATTATCTAAAGAAATTTTCCAAATTATTAGCAAATAGTTATGTCTAAGAAAACCACAAAAGATTTCAACTTTGGAGAGTTGCCTACAGTAGCCGATAATGGCAAAGTGGAAATCAAAGAGAAAAACTTTGAAAAAGAAATTGAAACCACTTCAAAATTGGTAAAACTTTCGGCAGAAGTAGAAGAAGATTTACGAGAGAAAGTAAATGACTATGCTTATCAGACAGGGCTTACACAAACAGAAATTGTAGTACAGGCATTAGAGTTATATTTTTCGGATAAAAAGGTTGTAGCAAGACCACAAAGGATTAAAGAAAGAAAAGTAGGCAGAAAGCCCAAAGTATTACAAACGCTCTAAAACTATGGACAAATCGCAAATAACAAGGTTTGATAAAAATTTAGCTCATAATGTAAAAGATTTTGCTGTTTTTGGAGAAAACTCAAGCCTTATCATCAATATTGCCATTTTTTTAGCCTTTGAGCATCAAGATAAACTTCAGACAACTGTTCGATTTGATTTGAATCGTTTTTGTGAGGTAATGGGCTACGACAAAGCCAGTTTGCTCCGAAAAGTTGAGAATCCTCTTCATAAAGAGGTTCATCAAAAAGATGAATATCTTTTGGAACGAGAAATTGAGAATGCTTTGTACATGATGAGTACAAGGAATATCGTTTTTACCAATAGAGGCATGACTAAAGAGGATGGTGAGTATCAGGAGTTAAAATCAATGAATCTTATCACCAGTGTGAAAGTATATGTAGATAAACAAGCCAAAGGAAGATACGGCAAGTTTTATTATGATATAGAAATGAGTGATTTATTTAAAAAACATCTTTCTGTATTTTATTTTCATATCAATATTGGCTCAGAGATATTCAAACAACTCCGAAAAAACAGTTTGCTTAATTTTTATTTATACCTCAAAAATCAAGAAAATTATCTAAAACTCAATGGTTCTGAATACACCAGAGATTATACTTTAGATGCCCTTTGCGATTTGGCTGATATTCATATATCGTATGCTCCTGACAAAAAGAGAAAGTTAGTAACCAAAATGAATTTGCTTAACAAGCTTTGTAAATCAAATTGGGCTTTGACTTTTGTAAAAAACGGAAAGTATAATTTCAAACCTCAAATTAGTTTCTTAAATCTCTTAAATCCTGAAACAAAAGAAGATAAAAACAAAGAAAAACAAGAAATATTTACCAAAGAGTTGCAAAGACAACTCAAAGAAATTTATGACAAAATATATTTGCCTTCACAACTCAAAAATGCGATACCACTCGATTTCAATCAATGGATACTTAACAATGATTTGAACAAAGAACAAAAAATGCAAGTATTTGAAGAAGTACAAACATTGATATGGGGTAAAACAGTTTATAAATTATTAAATCAAGTAGATTGGAATGCAGGTTTTGATATAAAAGATGACATTTAATATTGAACTATCCAAAGTATATTTCAATTTGATGTTCAACTGTCCAAGTTTTTTCTGTCAAATATAATTTCTTACAAAAAAAACTGCTTTTACATGCAAATATTTGATGTCGAAGTGTCCAAAGTATATTTGATGTTTAAGCATCCATCATTCATAAAGTAAAAACCACGATTTGATGTTGAACTGTCCAGAGTAGGAGGAGATATTTTTCAAAATGCATTTTGAAAAATATTAAAGATAAATTGTTTGAATATTGCATTTATATTTGTTATCATTGCAATATCTTCTGAAGTGGAAGTAGGCTCTGCTGAGGAGCAACCTATCAGGAATAAGAAGATTAGGAGGCATAACTCAAAACCATAAAGAACGAATTATCATGTTTGTTTTTTATTTTGCCTTTTCCACTTTGAAATTCAAAGTCAGGAAGCACGATTTTTAGTCTTTTGAGAAATGCCTTTTATATATGCCTTAGAAAACCTATTTTTTTTGAAAAATTCCTATTTAATAAATATTTAATATATTTATATTAGGTTGGATAGTTCAACATCAAATCCAAAATAAAAAGTAGCTCTATTATCTTAAAATAGGTTTTTACATTTTCACTACTTTGGACAGTTCAACATCAAATACCGCTACTTTGGACAGTTCAACATCAAATACTTCATTACTTTGGATAGTTGAACATTAAATATTTGTGGACAAGTTTCAACCTTGGACAGTTAAACATCAAATACCTCACTACTTTGGATAGTTCAACATCAAATATTTGTGGATAAGTTTCAACCTTGGATAGTTCAACATCAAATATTTGTGGATAAGTCTATTCTTTTTTGAGTACTTTGGACAGTTCAACATCAAATATTTGTGGATAAGCCCGACTGTGGATAAGTTTTTAATGTTTTTTCAAATAAATATTCACTTATAAAAGGTAGTTTTTGAGATGAAAAAAGAGTTTTTATAAGCCAAAGCCTTGACGGATAATTTCTGTTTTTTTACTGATACGTTATGTTTTTAAGTTTGTAATACTTTGCAAATCTGATATTTATACTTATTAAAATTTTTATTCTTGAATAAAGATACTTTATTTTTAGGTATAATTTTGCAACATTTCCCCCACTTTTGACTGATAAAATGTCTTTTTTGGAGCAAAATCCCACTTATAAAAGGTAGTTTGTAATCTGAAAAAAGAGTTTTTATAAGCCAAATTAAAATAAAAAAGTATTTATAATCAAGCACTTAACTATCTAAAAGCAAGGAGTTTTAAAGCCAACACTTTGACGGATAATTTCTGTTTTTTCGACTGATGAAACGTCTTTTTTAGGGTACAGAACTCCTAAAAACTTGAATTTCTTGTATTTTCTTACAAGTTGAAAATAAGGCAGATTTGAGCATCTGAAAATAATTTGATAATTTTGTGTAAAGCATAAATTTTTATGAAAACACTTTGCTCTTTTTTACTCTTATTTGTGGTGATAATGCCTTTGTATGCTCAGAAAAAAGATACAACTCTTAAAACTACACATGCCATCAAGCTTTTAGGACAAGCTTCCCCAGATAAGATTTTACTCAGATGGGCAACTTCTAGCCCTTATTCTTGGAAAATAGCCACTGAGCAAGGGGTGATTGTGGAAAGACAATTGATTGCAAAATCAGGAAAAGTATTACGCCCCAAACCAGCCTTCACAAAACTTACCAATATTCCTTTGAAGCCATTACCCTTGAAAGATTGGGAAACTTTGGCTAAAAAGAATCAATTTGCAGCCATTGCAGCCCAAGCCTTGTATGGAAAGAGTTTTCAGGTATCTCAAGGAGCAGCCAAAACTTCTACTACCAAAGGAATGGTAGAAATGCTTAATCAATCCACAGAACTTGAAAATAGATATTCTTTTGCCTTGTTTGCTGCTGATGTATCTGTAGAAACTGCTCAGGCTGCTGCTTTGTATTTGGAGGATTCGAGTGTTCAAAAAGACGAAATGTATTTGTATAGAGTGTATGTGGCAACACGTCCAAAAAATACTTTGGCGATTGATACAGGTTATGTATATGTAGGTGTATCTGATTATCGTCCACTTCCTCAAATCAGAGAGATTCAAGCAGAATTTTCTGATAGGTCAGTGCTTTTAAGTTGGGATAAAAACCCTTATAACCGATTCTTTACAGCCTATCAGATTGAACGCTCTGAGGATGGAGGAAAAACCTTCAAAGCCGTTTCCGACCTTCCTTTTTTGAATACGGAGCCTTATGGAGCAAAAGAAGACCTGAAAAAGAACTTCTATATTGATTCCTTGAAACAGAATCAAAAAGAATATTTCTATCGTATCAAAGGAATGAATGCCTTTGGACAAATCAGCTTGCCTTCTGATACTGTTTCAGGCATGGGTTATATTCCTTTGAGGGGTAATCCAAGTATTACCAAAGCTTATGAACTCAAAAATGGGCATATTCAAGTAGAATGGCAATTTCCTGCTGAAACCCTTGCTCAAGTGAAAGGCTATCAAATAGAACGCTCAAAAACAGAACAATCAGGTTTTGAATCTTTAAACACTCAAATTTTACCTGTTTCTACCACTTTTTTTGTAGATACCAAACCTGCTCGTTCCAATTATTATCGCATCAAGGCTTTGGGCAAAAAAGAAGGGGAGTATGCTATGTCTTTTCCTTACAGGGTACTTGCTCAGGATAGTATTGCCCCAAGTATTCCAGAAGGAGTAGAAGGAACTATTGATTCTAACGGAGTGGTGAAACTTTCTTGGAAAAAAGGTAAGGAAAATGACTTGTATGGTTATAGAGTCTTTAGAAGTAATTTTGAAAATCAGGAATATAGCCAAGTTTCCAAAGAACCCATCAGGGCAACTGTATTTTATGACACCATTAATATCAAAACACTCTCTAAAAAGGTATTTTACAAAATAGTAGCTTTGGATGAAGTATTTAATGCTTCTGATTTTTCAAAAGCTTTACCTTTAAAAAGACCAGATAAAAACCCTCCAAGCCCTGCTAATTTTGTTCATTATGAAGCCAAAGAAGAAGGAATTTTCTTGAAATGGGCATCGAGTAGCAGTGAAGATGTAAAAAAACATTTACTCTATAGAAAAGAACAAGGTGCAAAAGACTGGAAACTGATTCAAATGTTTGAAGGAAAAACGGTCCAAAGTTATACAGACAAAGAAACAGATCTTTCTAGTGTGTATTCTTATATTTTGGTGGCTGTGGATGAAAGTGGTTTGGAATCCAACCCTTCTAAACCCATCATGGCAAAAAGATTGGATAGTAAAATCAGGGTAGCCATTGATGTGTTCAATGTGGTTGCAGATAGAGACAAGAAAGAGATTAGACTTTCTTGGGATTACAAAGAAAAAGGGGTGTATGCCTTTTGGATTTATAGAAGTGAAAAAGGAAAGCCTTTGAGACTTTTAACGAGTGTACAAGATGCAAATGCCAAAAGTTACATTGACAAAGAAGCCAGTCTCAACAGAGAATACCAATATGCCATCAAAGCCATTTTTCAAGACAATGCTCAAAGCAAAATGAGTAAGTCTATCTTAGTGATATATTAAATACTCAAAAATCTTACAGAGGGCTTTATCCTCTTAAAAGGGATATATTCATGATGAGCGTTTTTAAAAGAAGGGTGTTTATCAAAATCTTTCTAAGGCTTCTTGAAAACATACAATCTTGCAAAAAATCTTACATCATTTCAAGTTTTTTGAAATTCTAAAAACTTGTAAGTAAGAAAATTACCTTGTATATTTGCAGTATTATTCATTCAATCGTTTTAAACTAAAATCTCATGAAAAACATTACACTACTTTCTATTTTGTTTGCTGTGGTTATAGCCTTTGCTGGTTGTAAGAAAAAAGAGGAAACTACACCTTTGACCAAAGTAAAAATGCAATATAATGCTTCCTTGATTAAGCAAAGTTATAAACCAGGAGAAAGATTTCAGTTGGATGTGACAGTTACCAATGGTGGGAGTGGTTTAATAGATACGTATGAATTTTTTAGAACTTATGATAGAACAGGCAAAAGTCGTAGTGTTCCACCCGATTTTAAGCAAACAGTTACATTAAATCCTGCTGCAAAATCATTTACGCATACCATTGATTATGTAGTAGAAAACAAGCCTGCTGGAACAAGCATCAAATTCTTTTTTGATTATGGCTCTAATGGATTATTTAGTCAAACAGAAGATTACATTGAAATTTTTGTACAACCTTAATCAAGGTTGTACAGTTAATTATATAACACTTTGCATATTACTCTTATTTGACTCATGACAAGAAAACTTTTCACATTCTTTATTACATTTTGGTTTTTATCTTTATTTGTCAAAGGACAATCTATTACTTTAGAAACTTTTAGATTCTTATCATCAGCAGAAAATAACCATCGAGCCAAGTTATTTTACCAACTCAAAAGGAATGGGAATTGGGAGCCAGAAATCATGCTTGTAAATTGTGCTCAAATCAATGGTTTTGGACTTAATGCAATCCCTTATACTGCCACTTTTAATATTCCAGTAGGGAGTTCTCTGCCTCAAGCTATTTCGTTTAATGTAGAAGGTTGGGAAGAAGGGGCAAGTGGGAGTGGTTGTCAAAGTGGTTGCTCTTATGATGAAAATGAACCTGTTTGTAGTGATAAAAATCATGGCAAAGGTTGGTTTGAATATGAGTTAAATGCTTATGCTCCAGGCATATGGAATGAATTTGATTTTATAAATAGTAATGCCTATGGAGGCTCTTCTGAATATGGTTTAGTAGGCAGATTTTATTATACCCTTCCAAATAACGTATTTCAAGCTCCTCTCGCACAAGGCTATGTAGCTCCAGGGAGTGGACACTGTTATCAAGACCCCAACCCAGACAATGTAAATTGGGTAGTAAACCCTCTTTCAAGTATTCCCAATGTTTCAGGTACAGTTTACGAGTGGCAATTTCGGATTGCAGGTGGATACATGGCTCCTGTAAATAGTATTTGCCATGATATTTGTAAAACAGATAGTACACTTGTTACAGATTGTTTAAGAGACATTATTCCACCAGGCATTTGCTATGGCATAGACCCTGTATCTGGAGAACTGATAGAAGTTCCTTGTGAACCTATCTGTATCAAAGATACCACCTATTATACTTATACTTACGATTACTATTGTAATCCACATCCTTGTGTAATATCCTTGTATCAAGATTATACTAGTGGTTGGACAAATGTATACAGTTCTCCTGTGGATAATAATGTTTACAATGTAGCAGACTTATTTACACTTCCCAATGTCATAAGCCATTTAAGTACAGAATACAACAGACTCAAATATTTGCTTCAGGCTCGTGTGGAGTTTAGAGTGAGAGGTGTGTATGCTAGTGGAGCTTATACCACAAATTATTCCAATGCAGGAAGCGTTTTTATAAACTGGCCTCCACCAGTGAGCGTAGATGTGCCTGCAACCCCTGCAAATAACACCATTGCCACTATTGCAGAAACTTCTTATGAAAGCACCCAACTGAAAGTAGAAAATGTGAAGTGTTTTGGTACCAATACAGGTAAAATTATTATCAAAGGGCTTACAGGACAAGCCAGTAGTTATTATTTTTCTTTAAGAAGAACACATGATGAAAATGGAGATGGCATTTCTTCAGGACTTACCATGAATATTCCTAACGAAACCCCTGCTGTTACCTTTCCTGATGATTCACCTAATCCCAGTGGATTTACAGGTCTTCCTGCTGGTAGATACTCTTTAGCTATTGAGAATTATGATGCAGGAGGCTCTAATGGAAGTCAAGCAGGTTGTTACAGAGAAATTTTTAATATAAAAATTCAACAACCTGCTTTGTTTGAAAAACAAAGTTTCACAAAGCACACGTATAATGGTTTCAATGTGAGTTGCAAAGGTTCAGCAGATGGCAAGGTTACTATCCAAGCCAAAGGAGGCATTATGCCTTATACTTATGAGCTTATTGAGGATAGCCCTGTATTTAGCCCAGCTACGACTATTTCAGGAGCAACCAGCACACCTTTTGAGTTCTCTGGTCTTGCTGCTAAAGATGCCAATGGCAATACAATTAACTATAAGATTAAACTCAGAGATGCTTTGGGAGTATGTGTGGTAGAAGAAGACTTCACCCTTTCAGAACCAGTAGCTCCAGTAGAAATTAATAATTTGATTGTAAGCCAATATGGAACTTACAATATTCCTTGTTTTGGAGGAGTAGGACAAATTCAGGTACTACCCAAAGGAGGGATTGAAACAGCTAGTTATACCGTTCAAATAGGTTCTTTGTCTCAAACAGCCACTACTTCTTCAGTTGCTACTTTTTCAAATTTAGTAGCAGGAACGTATAATATCATCATTTCCGATGCCAATGGTTGTGAGAAAACACAAGTGGTCACCCTGACAGAGCCTCCACGTATTAATCCTACCAATGCTTTAGTGGTAGCACCTACTTGTTATCAGGGTAAGGATGCTAAGATTGAATCAGAGGCAATAGGAGGGGTTCCAGCAGTGGGAGGAGCATATACCTTTAGTTTACAAAGAACAGCAGGCAATCAGCCCAATAGTTTTTACAGTTATCTTGATCCTACCCCTCAGAGTCAAACAAGAGCAAGTTTCCTTTCTTTACCAGAAGGAACCTATAGACTTCGTATTCAAGATCAGTTTTCTTGTCAAAAAGATACCACTATTATCATTTTAGAGCCTTCCCAATTGGTTTCTGAGGTACTGGATGCCACTATCAAAAATGTGAGTTGTAAAGGAGGAAGTGATGGAGAGGCTCAAGTAAGATTTCAAGGAGGAAGTGCTCCTTACCAAATAGAGTGGTCATATAATAGTAGTCTGCCTGCTGATTATAAGAGTATTACAGACTCTAATGGCTGGGGTGGAACTGTGGAAACAGTAAGTTTGGGAGCCACTGAAACCCATTTGTTTAAAAACCTGAAAGTTGGGACTTATTATGTGAGGTTTAAAGATTCTAAAAACTGTGATAATAATATTGCAGGAGGGGTCGTAACTCAGTTTACGATTACAGAACCAAACATTGCTTTGGATGCCAGTGTGAGTTTCAACAGCCAAGTTTCTTGTTTTGGAGGAAATGATGGCTCTGTGACGGCTTTTGCTACAGGTGGATGGGTAGGTTCTTATCAGTATGCCTTAGATGGTGGAGCCTATAGTTTGAATAATGTTTTCCCAAATCTTTCGGCAGGTAATCATAGTGTTTCAGTGAGAGACTCACAAGGTTGCATCAAAACAGTGAATTTTACCATCACACAACCTAATGAATTGACTGCAAGTTTGGCTACTTCTACGAATACTTCTTGTTTTGGAGGAAATGATGGAACAGCAACACTGAATATTTCAGGAGGAACAACACCTTATAAAGTGTCACTTGATAATGGAGCCACTTGGATACTGACAGATATAAATACTACCACAGCTACACTGAGTAGTTTAAGTGCAGGAACATATAACATCAGTGTGTCTGATGTTAATAATTGTGCTATTGCAAGCCTTGTAAATGTAGTGATTACTGAACCTACATCCATTGCTTTCCAAAGTGCACCAGTGGTGATAAATACTTCTTGTGGGCAAAATGATGGCTCGATCACAGTCAGCATTACAGGAGGGACACCCAATTACACTTATGCTTGGGAAAGACTTCAAGGAGCTTCTTATGTAGCCATTACAGGCAACACAAGCACTTTGTCAAACATTTTTGCGGGAACCTATAGAGTGTACATTACAGATAACAGAGGTTGTCAGTGGACTTCTTCTGCGATAGCTGTATCTGACATTGGTTCACCAGATATGGCTAATTTACAAACCACACCTGTTTCTTGTTTTGGAGGCAGTGATGGAACGATTTCCTTTGAAGTGACATCAGGAACAGCTCCTTATGAATGGAGATTGCAAGGAGTCACAAACTTTGCTCCTGTAACAGGGGTAACTACTATCACAGGACTGAGAGGAGGGGCAAGTAATCAGCATGTGATTGAAATTAAAGGGGCAAATGGATGTGTTAGACCTTTTGTAGTAGAAATTCAAGAGCCTACACCACTTTCAATTAATTTCACCCCTCAAAATCCATTATGTGTGGGTGCAAGCAATGGAAGCATTACAGCCACTGTTTCAGGAGGGAATGGTGTAGGCTATACATATGAATGGACTGATTTCCCTACTGCTACTACTGCTACACTTTCTGGAGTAGCTCAAGGCACTTATACGCTCAAAGTAAAAGATAGTAAAGGTTGTGAGTTTTCAAAGCAAATCAGCCTTTCAGACCCACTTCCAACCAAAGTTAATTTCCCTGATACAGTTCGTATTTGTGGAGGGAATGCTTATACAGTAGATGCTGGAAATGCAGGCTCTACTTATGAATGGAAAAATGCAACTGGTGAAGTGATAGGCACTAATCAAACCATTGCCATTTCTCAAATGGGTAATTATACCTTGAAAATTAAGACAGCATTGGGTTGTGAGTCATCACATCCATTTAGACTTGAAGTAAGAGACGATTTAGTGAAAGCAGATGTTCTTTCAACAGCTGAGGCAATCGCTGAGGATACAGTGGTATTTATTGATATTTCAAGAGTACTTGTGGATGATCCTAACAATCCTACCAGAATTCCAGATAGAATTGAGTGGGTATATGATGCAAACAATCAAAATATTGTAAGGGTAGGAGGGTATCCTGGTTATACAGAAGAACTCCAATTCTTAAAAGAAGGATTTTATACCATTAAACTCAGAGCATTTTATACCTCATGCTCAAGCGAGATAGAGAAAAGTATTGTGATCCTGCCTAAAGCAGCCAAAAATGCTACTCAGAGTGGATTGGGTTATCAGGGAGCGGATGTAACAGAGTTTACAGCCTTTCCAAATCCTTCTGCTGGAACGTTTCAGGCTCAGGTGAAGCTCAACAAACAAGCAAATGTGAGTATTTCATTGTATAGCCTTCAGGAATCAAGAAGCCTTGTAACCTACACTGGAGAGAATCAGCAAGAATATTTATTTAATTTTTCCTTGAGAGAAGATATTCCAGCAGGAATTTATGCTTTGATGGTGGTAAGCCCCAATGAAACCAGATTCTTTAGAGTAGTCATTCAGAAATAAAAGTTAACGCCCACTAAAAAGTGGGCTTTTCTGTTTAAATAAAATTTTCTGGTTTAAATTCAAATTTAATATCTTGCTCAAATACCATTGGAAGTGGAGTAATATTCATACTGATATGATTCCAAGTAGAAATAACCCATTTATCTTTTAAGAAATCTTCATGAGTATCTTTATGTAGATTATTTAATAAGTCTTGTATGTAAGCAGAAGATAATCTGCGTTTTGTTTCATTTTCTTCTTTAGGCTCTTGAACAGGTTCAAAAATGATATTATTCAATTTTAGACCTTCAAAATGAGCATATCCACTAATATAGAAAAAATCACCTTTTTTATCTATTGTAAATTTACACTCCTGAATTCTTTTTACTTTTTTAGTAAAATTATTAGTTTGTAGCATTCCTACATATTCTGCTAGACGCTCATAAAGCCAATTAATGGTAGCAACACAATTTATATAATAATCTTGTTGATCTTTTTCATTATCCCAACTGTATGTGGATTCATAAGAACCATCAGGATATACGGTAAAATCGGCTTTATTCCATTTTCTTTCCTGAGGTAGCAATGTTAATTCTCCAATAATATTGTTTAACTTTGTATCTTCCTCTCTATCAAAAGCTCTTAAACCATATTTTATTTCTATATCATTTTTATCATATAAAGGCATTGTATATCCATAATTACCAGAACCATCATTTTCTATATGCAAAATAGCCTTATTCCATGAAATAGACTTGATGGTGGTAAGTAGCTGCATTACTAATTGTATTTCATGTTTTTGATAATTATCATTCATAAAATTTATAAGTATTAAAAACTACCATTCTACATTTTATTTAAGAGATTTTCGCCAATGGATAGGCAAGCCACTTTCAGCTTCATACCAACAATCTTCATAATCTTTGAATAATTGATAAACTTGTAATGTGGATGCTTCTATAATAACTTCATCACTCCAAGAATCCCCATAATCTTCAAGATCTTTATCTTCAAAATAATATCCAAAAATTGTAGTTTCTTGAGAAACAAGCATATAATAATAACTATAAATAGATGGATTTTTAAAAGCTACAGGAAACCAATCTTCAAACTCATAAGCATACTGAGGGGTAGTGCCTTGTGTAACTTGTTCTATTTTTTGTGTTATTTCTTGTATGGTTTCATAAGTTAAAAAATTAAACCTAGTAACAATTTCCATTCCGTGTTGTGAATCGTAATTTGCGAATATTAAAAACACCCTTGGGCAAATTTCATACTCAAAAAAAGTTTCTTTTTTTGGATAATAAATCCCAACTTCTGGTTTATCTAAATAATACCTATAAGTATCATTCAACTCTTTTATTTCATAAATAAATTTATAAATCTCTTCTGTAGGCTCTTCTCCAATAATATCATTTCGATAATAAATATCTGATGTAGATGGTTTTATATGTACAGAAACATCTGTATCAAAAATACCAAAACCATCTACTTGTGTTTGATTATTTTTTATTTTTTCTATGAGCGGAATGATATAATCATTCATTTCATTGAATTGTTTATCCTTTTTTTCAACTAATTCAAAGGCACATCTATGCAGCTCTCTAAAAAAGTTTTCATATTTTTTGTGTATATCCTTAGATGTTCTGATAGAAGGAAAAATATTGTATTGTATCATCTTTTAACAGGATAAAATGTTTGTATATTGTCTGTTGCTATCTCAACTTTAAAATGAATTTCTGTGCCATTAGCAGTATAACCTTTATAAGTAGCAACATTATCTCCAGGTAAAGGTGTTGTAACTGTTCCTGCATGGTTTTCTATTGCATATTTTACTTCAGTCAATATTTTTGCTTCATCCCAATTCATTGGGAAAAAAGTTGATTTACCACCAAATTGATTATCTGCAAACTCTGTAAGCCTATCAGCATCTTTCACACAGGTTGTTCCATTATTAATTAAAACTGGGTAACCTTCATAAACTTCATTATCTTGTGGTGTTGTTGGATTTTTACCTTCAATGGTATAAGTTGCATTAGAATGGCTTATAACATAATCTGCAAATGCTCTTTCAAAATGTCCTCCTGTAAATACTTTTACTATTTCTCCTGTTGGTAGTTCTTTGGGGCGAGGCTTAAAATCTATACCCAAAGCATGTGATTTGATAGCTTGTAATTGATTATCTATATTTGTAAAGACTTTTGTGGGTTTTGAACTATTTGGTAGCCAAACATCTCTATTTCCTTTATCTAATTTAGATTTAGCGGAATTGACTTCTTTGGAGAATATTTCAAATTTATCTAAACTTAAAACATTCCCGTTCTCATCTAAAAATCCTTTTATTGTTGGGAGCAGATTTTGTGGATTTTTATAAAAAGAATTAGGTGTTATTTTTAATAATCGTTCTACGAGATTTTTCTCTGTGAGTTTACTTTGTGCTTCATCCAAAAGTAAAAAAATAGTAGTTGCTTCATCTTCTGAGAGCCCTCTTCTAATCAATGAAGCAATAAATTTTTCTTCTAAAAGTTCTTTTGGTGGTGTTCCCAACTCAATAAATATATCTGGAAAATCTGAACCCAAAGGAAAAGTAAATTCACTTTTAATATTTCCTTTTTCAAGTGTGTACCATTTTTGAGTAGCATTACCACTTTTTGCAATGGTGGTAATACCACCATCAATATGCAATCGTACAATATCATTAGTTGCTACCATCGTTCTATCAGGCATTAAAGCACTAATCTGCTTTGCACTTTCTAAGTCAGAGCAAGAAAGTAAACGAACTATCTTATTTTTTGCATACTCTGCATTTTCTATTATCTGTACAATATCTGCTGTGGTTAAATCTTTTTTCTCCAATTCACCTTTAGCATTCTCCAAATAAACAAAGTACTTATTGTTATTGTCAGCATGAACAATAACATCTAAAAAATTATCATTAACTTTTAAAACAACATCTCTGATTATATCCAAATCACTGACTGTTAATTTTGTTGCAATATCTTCAAAAGCATCATTTTGCAATTTGGTTATATCTCCTCCCAAAAAAGAATTTATTTCTCTTTCAAATGAGTTATAGCTATCTATATTATCAAAGCAATTAATTAGTTGTGGGTTATTTAAAGCTTTCAGTTTTTTATAAGATTTTACCATTTTTATCAATTCTGGCAATTCTAAAACTCCAGAACCTACGACTCCTATAATAGTCAATCCTTGATTTACTTTTTCCCATTTTTCAACAAAATCTCTTCCTGGAGCATCTTTTTCTGCTCCAAAATATTCTAAAATCTTATCTTTTGATATTGAAAGGGCTGTTCTACTCAATTCAGGTGTTACCTGAGCAAGTCCTCTTAAAACCTTCAAGCCACTTCTTAGTCTTAAACCAGCAGCTATTTCTCCAACGCCTATCAGCCAAGAAGCTAATTCTGCACTATTAGCAATAAAATGAAAAGCAGCCTGAACATTGTCTTTGCCAATCGCTTCACTTCTCATCCAATAAAAATAAATCGCAGGCATGAGTACACTTTTTCTACCTCCAAAATAATCTGGGTCGTGTTCTTTATGAAAATAGACTTCCAAAGGGGCAAAAATAGAAACCTCTTTAGTTTGATAATCAGGAATACCTCTTTTACAATCAATAGTGGTATTGGTGCCAATAACATAACAAGTAGATTGAAGCAAAATATTTCCACTGTTTTGAAGCACAGGAGTATGTTTTACTTCATCAGCAATTGCTTTATCAGGAATACCCAACCCACCTTTAAATATATACCATGCTTTGGTGGCATATACATATTTTTCTCCTCCTGTAAAGTTGTTTTTCTTATGAAACAGATTGAGTAAACCTTGTAAAATATTGGTTTTCTTATCTCCAAAAAAGTATTTACCCAAAGCCGTTTGTTGTTTTTGAAGCTCTGTGTAAATGGTGTAAAAACGTTTTTCCTTCTCCAAATAGTCAAGCATATCCACTTCAGCGTGCCAAATACAATAAGCTATCCAATTTCCATAAAAACCAGGATTTTTATGAACATCATTGACAAAACGTTTCTTTTCTTCTTGTGTCAAACCCATCATGTGTCCTTCTCCAATGAAATTAGGGTCTGTAACAAGATGTCCATAATCTGTGAAGTCAATTCTATTACAAGAAGGGTGTGCACCTTCAACTACTCGACCTGTATTGGACATTTGCATTCCTTTACCTGATTCTATGAGCAATTTTAATTGACAAAAACCATAGATAAATCGAGAAAGAGGAGAAGTGGCTTGAGAAACAGAAGAAGGTATTAATTGACCTAATTCGCTTGCAGTTGCAAGTTTCTTTTTGGGATATGCAGCAGGATTAGCAGGAATTAAGACTTCTCCTATACCAGCCACATACTCCTTCATTGACCATCTATACATTTCCCAAACCAGTTGCTCCTTTTCATAGGTATTGTCAGGATACATTCTGATTTTATATAGTTTATCCCAAGCATCCAAAGCCACACCTCTTAATTTTTCAATGGTTGAAGCATCAGGCAATGTCCCTAAATCTCTTTGATGCCAACCCATCATCATTGCCATCCAATGTTTGGCAATGGGGGATTCTAAGCCTTTAATAGCATTAAAATAACCTATATAACTTCTTACAATTTGCAAGGCTTTTTGATGACGAGTGGGTTTGACACTTTGCTTTCCCAGCCATTCATAATAACCCATTCTCAAATAGTAAGCATAGGCTGATATATTATCAGGGTCATCATTTCTGGCTTTGGTTCTTCCTGAAAAACCATCTGCTATTCGGTAACGAGGTTTTTTACTACTACCCGAAAATATCCACTCGTAAGTGTTTGTAATCATCAAGGCTGTAATGCCATCATCAGGCATAGCAGCATTGTTAAAAGCTTTTTTATAAACTTTATCAGAAAAGGCACTCTCTAATTCAGGTGTGATAGCTTTTTTAGCTGCTTCATATTCTTTTTGTGTATCTGAAGAAACTTCACTTCCTGCATTATTATTGGCATCAATAGCAAGCCAGTTATTAGGAGCTTTTAGAGGATTTTCTTTGTTAGGATCATATTTTCCTGTTTGAGGATTAAAATAAGCAATATCATAATATCTATTGTAAATAGATGCCACTACTAAATATACTTTTTGATTACCTGCTGTACTATTATAAGCCGTTAATTCTGTTTTGAGGGTGTTTAAATCTCCTGTAGTTTGACTAAAATCCCATAAGCTACTTGAATTATGAATAACAGGTTTAATCTCATCAACGATGATATAATTATTAAGATAAGATAAGCCTTTTTTATCGTTTTCTTTATTTGTCTGTATCTGCTTGAGTAGTTTTTGAGCAACTTTTTCAGCACGATAATCCAATGATAAAGTATCTGTAGCTTTTAGCTGATAGCTTATCAAAAATAACCATAAAATAAATATATTTCTCATAGGTTTAGTCTTCTTTAAAAGAGTTATCTGCAATCCAAATTAGTTGCTCAATAATTTTATCTGTAGTCAAGTTAATAATTTCCGACTCTGGCAGTTCTAATCTTAATTTTTTAAATACAAAATCAATGATTTCAACTCCTTTGATTCTTGTATCAGCCCTAAAATTATTTTTTACTTTATCAAGTGATAAATAATACTTGACAAATATTGTAGCAATCAGTTTCAATTTTAATTTTTGCTTTCTTTCATAATGATTTTGTACTAAAGTAGCAAAAGGCATATTAGGGTCTTCTTCTACTTCTTCTACGTGAAAGTTTTCTTCTTCTATGGGAGGGCTTAAAGAAGAAGGTGTTTCTAAACCTTGTCCTTGAAACATTGCATTATAAACAGCTTCGTCAGCACTTTTAAAACTTTGTTCTGGATTATTGGTGTTACTTTCTACTATATCATTTTTTAATTTCTTAACACTTTCCCATATAATATTGACAAATTTACCAAGAGCCTCCACATAATACTTGATAGCATCAGAAAGACTTTGTTTCATTTCGAGTTTAGCCTTTCTGAGTTTCTCTTTAGCAGCAGCTCTTTGTTCTTCTGTGGCATTGGCTGGAAGTCCTCTGAGTTCTTTTTTGGCTGCTGCAAGACTATCTCTGGCATTGTCTAAACGGATTTGTATCCTTTCAGGTAAGTATTCATACATCTTGGCAGTCACCAAATCTATTTTATCAAGGACTATATCTATTTGGTCTAAAGCTGCCTCTGCTTGATTCAAAAAACCTTCAATTTCAGCAATCTGAGCCTGCACAGTAGCAAGGGTACTATCATCTAAGACCTGAGCACTTGCTCCAGTGATGGCAATAATTCCATCAATCATTCTGTTTTCTTCATTGACTTTGATATTCTTAAAGGCTGCTTTTACCTTGATATTATTCATAAAAGGCATCACCACAATTCCTTCTCCACTAAATACTCCTTGTCCTCCCTCGATTCTTCCTACAGCAATCTTAAAATCGGTAGCCACAATAGTATCTCCTCTCACTAAACTTGCTTTAGGAACTTGGTTTTGAAGTGTAAACTCTTTGGGCACTCTGCCACAGGCAAAATCCTGAGCCGAAAAACCACGAGTTTGAAAGGTATCTCTTGTTGTAATTTGGTTAGCAGGGGTCAAATCTCCACAAAAGCTTAGTACTTCGTATTCATAGGTCGTGGAGGGCTTTAAATCCAGTAGGTTCACATAAGAAAGTGAACTATTTTCCTCAAACCAAGTGGCATTGTTTTCTACTGTTTTTTCTCTAAATCTTACTTTGTATCTGGTGTTTCCTGCTCCTGCCTCATAAGTGATACGAGCTCTTGTGGGAGCTAAGACTTGGGCAGAAACACTGGTGGCTGGTAGACAAACTTCCCCATAAATGAATTTGACCACTTCACTACGCCCTCTATTTTTAAAGATTTCGAGTCCATTCTTTTCGATGACTCTGACTTGCAGGGCATAGCTTTCTCCCGCTAGGAGTGTGGGTTCACTTAATCCATAAATGAAAGTCGTGGATTGCGTGGTAATCCTTAAAATGGGGTTAGACGTAAGAATCGCATCATTGGGGTTTCTAGTTTTAGGTATTAACTGTACAACTGTTACTTCATACTCCACATCAATGGCTGCATTGGGGCTTGAAAGGTGTCTGGGTGTCCAAGAAAAGATCACATTCTGAGGCTCTAAAATTTGAACTTTTTCATTTTGATATGGCTGGTTAATGATAGGAGGATCATTTTCAGCCAGCCAAGCCATCGTTTCTCCTGCTTTGGGAGCTGCTACAGGCACATTTCTAATAAAATCTAAAACCTCAAAACGAATGCTATAAATACCTTCAGGAAGTTTTTGAGCTCTGTCATACTGAGCTCTTGTGAACCCCTGAAACTCCAAATTATTAGGATTAAAATAATCCGCAAGTTCCAAGCCGTTGAACTGCTCAGGGATTCCTCCTTGCAACAGCACAATTTTTCCAATATAAGAGGGTTTTGAAAAAATACTAATCCCTGCTCCTTCAATCACAAGTCTGAGTCTGACTTGGTAATTAGTTCTGTTAATATCTTTTAAAAGTAGTGTTAGATTCACTCTTTCTCCATTGCCTGCTCCATAATCAGTAAGTCTTAGGGAATACGGTTTTGTAAGCTGTGTGACTACCTCAATAGGAAAGTTTTGAGCAATACTGGTGTTTACCACAAACCAGATAAAACTCAATACTAATTGTAATTTATATAATTTTTTTCTCATGTGCTCCTAATTTTAAAACAATTCATCACTCATCACTTATAACCACTCTCTAAGGTCTATTGATGATTAGACGCTCCTCTGCAATCACCTGATTCTTTCCTGGCAACACATAACGTATCCTTACTGGATAGTTTCCTGATTGTAGTGTAGGAAACGGTTCTGTGAGTAGTCTATTAATCCAGACATTGTTTGTATCGCCTACTTGAGCTGCTTGCGTTCTCAGGTCTGTATAATCATAAAAACCACTAATTGCCATTCTGTAGACAAAAGAGCCTGTAGTTACGGGCAAGGGCACTATGCCTGCTTCGAGGGTTTGGTTATTTGGACTCTGCCCAATGATAATGTCTTTGGTGGGAGGTACTCCTAGAATAGTAGATGTTCTGTTGGTGATTACTACTTCTGGATGTGGAAGCCCTTCATACACAATGGGGTTTAAAAGAGAAGTGTGCCAATAGGTATTGTACTCAGCTTCCATTTGAATAAGTGGCTCGATTCTGTTTAATTCATCTCCTAAAATCTCAGACTTATCAAAGAGCTCACTCGCACTCATATTCACCCCAATTTCATGGATTCCTATCAGCACTGGATAACTCCAACCTTGGGAAAGAGAAAGAGAAGTGATTTTATCTTTGAAAGTATTGTACTTTGAGCTTGCAAAATAAGCTGTAAAAATAGCTTTGTCTTGCAATTGCACAAGACTGCCTGTGGCTTGTTGTCCTGTTAACTCGACATTGTTATCTGTTGTTCCAGTGGTAGTGGTGACTTGACTTACATTGCTGTTAATGGAGTCTTTGGCATAAGCGGGTGTATTGACAATCTCCCATGTATACACCTTGCTTGTAGCAATCCCTTCTGGCATCGAAAAACGGATTTCTCTCAAGGTATTGTCATAGACAAAGCCAGCTTTGAGAGTATTATTTCCTGTTTTGACTCTGATTTCCTGATTCCATTCATCTTTAGCCACAAATAAATCAGGTTGCCCACGTTTGAGTTTGATGTAAGCTTCCCTTGTCTGTTTGGGATAATAATACAATTGATTCATCACTGGATAACTCCAAGCGATGTTCGTATGAGGAATATAATCAGGGGCTTTGGAAGTCTTGAAAGTAGCCGTTTTTTCTTCTGTGACAAGCTTGCCCCCACTAACCACTCCTCTCCAAGCGTTATTCATATATTCTTCAAAACTGACTCTGCAAGTAACATTTACTTGGGTTTCTGAAGGTAAAATATCATTTGACACCAAGGCTGCTGTTTTCTTATCAGTATCCCATTCTAAATTTGCAGGAATGACAGCTCCATTTGCAACTGCTTCAAATTTTTCTAATTTGACTCTAAAAATGCGGATTCGATTGGTCTCTGGATCAGTGAGTTCAAATTCTTTTCCAATTTCATAATTAAACACTGCCTGAGGGCTTGTAAATACATCGAGTCCAGTGGCTTCATTTTCAGGGGTTAATTGACTGATAATTTGCATTCCTGCAAGGAGATTGGCATTTTGAATTGTACACTGTTTACCAATGGTCATTTCAAATTTACAACTTCCTTTTACAAGTCCTCCTAAGATATTGAATCTACCTCCTACAATCCCTCTAAACCAAGCAGGATTGGGAAGTTTAGCTTGCAAAATGGCTGCTGCTGCAATATCTAAAATATCCGCTTTGCCCTTATAAAAAGGCAAATCTACTTTAATGCCTATTTTTCCCATCACAAAAGCATAAGCCTGTCCCATCGCATACCAACCATTGATCCCCACTCGTTGCTGGGTTTCGGCACACACTGCTTCTTCTCCAAAATTTTTCATCATGATGTCAAAACCGAGTCCTGCTGCAAAACGAGCATAAAACATCAAAAAGGTTAAGTCTCCTGTATCCACTCTCACATCCATCCCCATCGCAAAGCCCTTTCCATCAGAGAGACTACTCATGTCTCTACCCAGTGCCAAATTCATTTGTCCTAAAATAGAAGACACTTCATCTGGAGGAGCAGGAATATCGGGGATGTCGTGCCCTACCATTAAGTAAGAACCTGTTTTAGCTAGTCCTGCTAATTGTAAGCCCATTCTCTGACTGGGATTTCCTAAATGAATATACCATTTGCCAGGAGCTACATGGAATACGGCTTCTCCTGCCATACCGTTTGCTCCAACCCCTTGAATGAGTCCACCTGCCACATTCACAAATACCTGAAAATTACCATGTAAGGTTCTGGCTGCTACATCATAATCAATCATCACTGTTGCCCTTACTGCTCCTTGTGTTCCTTCTCCTTCTTCTAATTTATGAATGCTTTCATTAATTCTTTTCACTGCCTCAGGTTGGTAATTGGTGCCAGGGACTTTACCCATAGCAGTCTCTAACTCACCTGCATAACGAGCTATTTTTCCTGCTTTTGCTTTGAGTTTATCAAGTCCTAGTGAAAAGGCTGGTGTTACAAAGTTTCCTTCACCAGAGAGCATCACTCTACTCACTCCTCCTGAACGGAAAAAGGCTACTTCAAGGGTTACTGAGCCATTGAAAGCTTGAGGAGATTTGGCTGTATTGATTTCAATGCCTGCACGAATACCAAAATGTGTTTTGTCATCAGGCTCATATTTGATGCCTGAGGGGGCAATCCCTATACCAGAAGTACTAGCCGTGGATTGGGGAGCTTGCTTCATCTGATAATAAGCCCCTCCTGTAAATCCTTTGATTTCAATGGCTCCTAATGGAATGCCTTGAGATAAGGTGAGTAAGGCATCAGCATACCAGTAACGCATCCCTTGCATGGTGGTTCCAAACAAAGCTGCCACTCGTACTTTTTCTACGGCTGGAAACTTGGCTTCTATATTTCCTTGAAAACCATTGCCATAAGTCGCATCTTCTTTGAAGAAGGCAAGTTCTCCTTTCAAGGAAAATGGACCTTGATTGATGTCAATGCTGGCTCTGGTGATTTCAACACCCTTGAAACGATAAGAGAGTGTAGAAGTGGTGTCTTTGGGTTCTCCTAATAAAACAATATGAGCTTCTGCTCCAAAACCATTGGCAGAGGCAGAGGGTGGTGAACCTTCTGATTTTCCCACAAAGTTTACCACCACATCCATCTCTAAAGCAATGCCATTTTGATAGTTTCTGCCCTCAATGTTCTCAAGGGAACAAGGAAAACCAGCTACTTTCACTTGGTTCACGTCTGAGCCAAAGGAAAGAGAGCCTACTTGAACATAAGGTTTTACGCTTCTGACTTCCAAGGCTTCAAAACCAATGTCAGCTAATTTTACTTTCTCTTTGTCAGAACTAGAAAGAGAAGTCCCTGCTTTTAAACCTACTTCAATCGTCATATTGCCATTTAAAACGGCTTTGGGTCTAAATTCTCCTCCTACGACTTTGACTTCTAAGAGAGAGTTTTCATAAATTTCCACTTTGCCAGCTCCCCACAATGGAAATACCAAATCTTCTCTGTTTTTCACTGAAAGCACATATTCCTGATTCAAAGGGTCAATGAGACAAGTATAAGCGAGTGGTGTTTCTTCTTTAGCAATAGGAAGGACGATTTCCCCTTTAAAACCTGCTGAAATCAATTGGTTTTTGGTGATCGTGACTCCCAAAGAATCTAGGGAATATGTCCATTTACTCATAGAACCCTCTTTAGGCTGGATGAGCTTTAAGACTGTGATTTTTCCTGAAAAACCATATTCATCAATCAAAACATCTTCTGTAATAAAAGTGATTCGATCTTGAGGATTGACTGGAGTATTCGTTCCATTTTTCTTTTTAAACTGTCTGGGAAGCCTGACTTCTGCCCGTTTCAAGTAAAAACCTTTCCAGAGTTCTATGTTTGATGCAACATTTTCATGATAATTGGCTGGAAAGTTGACAGAAGAGGGGTTATGAATTTCACTCAAATCTAAACTGGCTTCTTTCACTACAAAGCCTACTCCTTTGAGTCTTCGAGCCTGAAAAGGGCTTGTAAAGTTCACAGTAGCAATCAAATCACTCCAATCTTCCATTTGTGCTTTGAAAGTACCCTTGACTCTGCTTGTAGAATCAATTTGCCCTTGATTGTTTTCTACCAAAAGCAAATCTCTTGAAAACAGTACTTCTGCATCCACTGAAAGTCTTTTAAAACCACTACAATCCCACTCAGCAAAGGTATTCTTGGCTTTGAAGGTAATTTGAGTGGTACCACTTTGAGGATTTCCTCCCAAATTGAAGCGATAATCAGCCATCAGCTCTAGCTTGGCTGTTCCTACAAAACCTCCTGCCTGATTGATTCTCACGTTTCTGGCTACAAAATACAGCTCAGAACCATCCTGAGGATTTTTGATAATCATATAAGCCACCACATATGAGTAGCTGGGAGTAAAAACAATGCTATCAATACCAATGGAGTAATCTGTGTTGCCTATTTTCTTGTGAATGCCCATTGGAAGGCTTGCAATCTGATTTACACTGGTAATCGTGGTAAATGCCTGTGAGTTTTTGATTTGAGCCATCGTAGCTCTTGCTCTTCTGATATAGGCTCTTGCTTGTTCTGTAAGACTTCCTGAGTCTAGTGGGTTAGCCACCAAAGCATCTTTTTGAGCAAAGTCATAAGCATTCAAGGCTTCATCCATATTTTTAAATTCTCTGGATTGCCCTAATTGATAGTTTCCATTCTTTTTGAAAGCTTGTTTAGTGGTATCTTCTCCTGCATAGGCTTGTTGAGTCAGTATAAAAAAACTATACAGCATCAGAAGAAAATGAATATATCGGTTCAAGGTCTGTTTCATGTTCTAGAAATTATAGCTATATGCAAAAGTAGCAGTGAGTTCATGGAATGTATTTGTGTTCAGTGTATTTCTGGTATTCCTCCTTAAAAGAATGGAAGAAGCTGAAAAGTTGTGTTTCTTTAGAAGGGTGTATTGCCCTGAAAGCCTCAAGTTCAAAATACTACTGGCTAAAGCCCCAGCCCTATAAGCATTGTTAAAAGCACTTGATAAACTTGCCTTGAGTTGTTTTTTGAAAAAGGGTCTTGAAAAAGCAATGTTTGGACCAAACGTAGTGGACGCTTGTCCGAGTGTTTCATTGCGATTGAAGGCAAAAGAAGTAGCAATGGAAGCTCCTGAGGAAGAGATACTCAAGTTATGAGCCACATTCATATTGTAAAACTGCACCCCTGTATTTCTATCTTTGCCTCCTTGCTCATCTTTAGAAGTCTGATAAACAAAGCTGGCAAGTAGCATTTGGGAACTTGCTTGCTTTTTAGAGAGGGCATAGTTGAAAGAAAGACTTGCATTCTGAGAAATCTGACGATAACGAAGAGTATCTAGGTTCTGAAAAGGAGTCGTTTGATTGATTTGATCAAAAACAGAACGAACATTTGTATAACTCTGAAAATTAGAATAAGAAGCAGTCAAATTCATTTTCTTAGTCAGTGCAGCCCCCATGTTTACTGAACCTACAAATCTTCTCATCTGAGAGGCTTTTTGGTTGTATAAATCATTTCTTTGAGTTCCCAAATTGCTTGAGAGACTGACTTTCTTAAAAATCTTGGTAGAAAGATTGAGGGTGATGTTTTCTAAGTCATTGTTAAAAAAGTAAGCCCCCAAAGTTCTGTATCCTGGTTCAACTCTTTCATAGGTTGCCCCAACAGTCATCCATTTCAAGGGATAAGAAAGTGAACTTTTGAAAGCATGATAGACAGCAGTAGAGGTTCTGGGTCTAAAAATATCTCCCAGACTGGTATAAATATTTTTCTTAGAAGAAGAATCTGTAAGCAAGCCAGCACTTAAATCTTCTGTAATGGCTGAGGAGGCAAATTCTACATCCAAAAGTGCTTTTTCTAAAAAGCTTTTAGAGGCATGAATGCTCAATACTAAGTTTTCTTCTGGACGTAGTCCTATGCTGTCTGGCACTACAATAGAATTTTCCTTGTCCCAAGCTCTGAAAGCAATGAGTTCTACTTTATCTTTTTGGTGTTGATAACCTACTTTAAAACCAGTACCCATTCTTCTAAAAGCAGGCAGATTATTCGGTTGAAGAGTATCGAGTGATACAGCTCTTTGAAGCCTTCCATACATCACACTCACATTCCAGTTTTCAGTGGGAGTGAGTTCAAAGCCGACTCCATTATACAAATGTCCAGCAAGGGTATAAGGAGAGAAGCTCATCGAGTTCCATCCTAAATGGGTTTTAATCCATTTGTAAGTAGGATGCAGACCATATTGGTTAAAAGGTTGTTGGAAACTCACTTGTTGATTAGAGAAAGTAAAAGAAAAAGGGGCACTCCAACCATAAATATCAAGTCCCAGATTTCCTGTTACAAAATAATCATACGGATTCCTTCTGTTTTCAAGACCAGAGGCTGCATAAAAGATATGAGAGGTAGAAATACCTCCATTGAGTTTGATTACTTTTTTATCTTTGCCTACCTGATCAAGGTTTTGAGCAAACAAAGGAAAGTAACATAGAAAAAATAAAAAGAAAGATACAATTCTTTTCATAGGAACTTAAGTGTGCATAGTTATTCAATTGGCAAAAGTAAGAAAAATAAATGGCTAAAAGGCTATCAAGTAAGATAATAGGATAAGAAAAATAAAAAAAACTTCTTTGAAAACAAAGAGTTTTATCAAAAATTATTCAAACGTAAAAACTTCTCAAAAGAAACTAGTCAAATCTAGTCAAAAGGCTTGTAAGGTTTTGAATAGATTTTTGCTTTTTGGTGAAATGTACACCTTCAAAATCAAGTAAGTTTCAACATCTATTCCACAAGTATCCTACAACTTTGAGCAAGTCCAAAGAAGTACGCCATAAGTTTCCTTTTCTATACAACAAGTTTGAACAAGTTCAAACATCTACCTCACAAGTATTTGATTTTACTTGACAAGTACCTAGAAAGTTTCAACATCTATCACCAAAGTCCAAACAAGTATGGTACAAGTTTGAATATTTATACAACAAGTCTAAACAAGTACCCCACAAGTTTGAACAAGTCCAAACAAGCCTACCCCTTCTACTCGCTTCATTCGCATTTTCACTAAAAACCTATCAAACAAGTATACTACAAGTACCTCACAAGTCGGGTCAAAAACACAACAAGTACCCCACAAGTATAGCACAAGTACCCAACAAGTACCCTACAAGTCCAAACAAGTCTGGAGACCATGTGCCATTCAAGCAAATAGAGGCACTTTGACAAAAAACAAGTATGCTAAAAAGTGTGGTAGCAAGCAGGAAACATCAATTTTTATGTTTTTTTATCTGAAAAACCTTCAAAAGAGGTGTTTTGAAGCAAGGTTTTGGTGGATACTTATTCCCCAACACAACATATCAACCTTCATCATGTATCTTAGATATGTTTGATTGATTTTTTTGAAGAAATGATTCTTTTTTTAACTTTCTTTTGAGCATTTAATTTTTTTTCTTGAAAAAACGCATGTAATGCCTGTTCTTCTTCAAGTGTAAGTGAGCCCTCTCCTCCTATGTAATCTACCACCAATTCCGTTTTTTTACTTTTCATAGTTGTATCTTAAAAATATTGTTGAACTAACTTTAAAGCATTTTCTATAAATTTTGTTAGTTTATCTATGATAAAGTCTAATTCTTGCAATTTTTTCACTAAAATCTGAGTTTTTTACATTCTCTGCTAGAAGAATGATTGTTTTTATAAGTAAATATACAATACATCCAATAATTTATTTTTCAAAGGTTAAAATGTTAGAGAAACAGAAAAAAAAGATGCTTGGAGAAGTCAGCATCTTTTTTCAAATTTTTAATAATTACTTCAAGTAAGTAACTTAACATCAAAAGTGAAGTTACTCAAAATCAAAGACTTTCACAAGCCTTTACTCAAAAATGTTTATTAGAATTGTAAGACAGAGTTGTACTCCAACCAGAATCTTAAAAGAGGGTTCATCAACTAAACATTTTTTCGGTTTCTGGCTGGTTTCAAATTCAAGTATTTAAAGGCTCTATAAAATACTTTTGCCTTGAAATGAAGAGATTGTTATTTTGATACAAAAGTCTTCTCTGGGGCTTTCTAAATATCTAAAAAAGGTATCACTCAAAAGATATATCTTAGCAAGAAAAAAAATCTTCAATTTCAAACCAAAGGAACAGACAATACAACCTAGTTAATCCAAAAAATGAAATATATCCCCAAATAATCGTAAAAAATATCTGGAAAATAGGGTAAAAAGGCAGGATTAAAACTCGATTTTTGCCGATTTATACCTATTTTCTCGGTTCAAAAAACTGTTTTTAGGGCTATAATACTCGATTTCTGGCGTTTTTTACGGTGTCGAATTGTACTTAATTGTATTTTAAGCGTTTTTTTTCGATTGTTTTCAGTTTTTTTTGAATTTTTGGATTTTCTTAACGGGTTTTTTAAACCATTTTTGGCGATTTTCACCGATTTTTCAGAGAAAGAAGGAAATTTTCTTCGATTTTTGGAGATTTTTTCTGAAAAAAAAAGATTTTTTTCGGTTTTTCCCGATTTTTTGGGATTTTCTCCGATTTATTTTTGTCTTTTTTGTAAAAAATAAGACAAATGGAGAAAGAGACGTTTTTTTGAACTCAAATCAGAAAGTTTTTTTTCGATTTTTTCTGAAGGACTCAAATACATTTTTTGGTTTTTGGGGATTTATGTTTGGAGGCAAAAAATTTTGACCGATTTTTGCCGATTTTCTAAAATTTTGGGGAGGTTTCCTTCGATTTCTGGCGATAATTTTTAAAAAAATTAAGATTTTTAAATTTTTTTTAAGATAAATGTTCGATTTTCTTCGATGGTTTTTAGAAAAATCTCGATTTTCTGAGGTGTGGAAAAGACATTGATGCAAACCATCACACCTCAACAGAATTTGTGTAACGATTAGTGAAGCCAACATGCACTGACTCAAATAATTTTAACAAGAGTGGTCTTACAAGCTCAAAGGATGTGGATGATTCATCCAAAGGCTACTCTTTCAGATGTTGCTTTTCATTTGGGATACATAGATACAGCTCATTTCTCTAAAACTTTCAAGAAATATACCCACCACCACTTTCAAAAAAAGTGTAGGAGTATGATGGATTATAAAAAATAGTAAAAGAATGATGAATCTAGCTTTGTGATGAGATTTTGGGCTTCAATTTGTCAAAAAAAACCATCAATAAAGGGCTTTTTTTGCTATAAAATTTAAGAAAAACCTGAGTTTTGAGTTTTTTAAACGAGTTTTTTTGAAAAACCATTTCGGGATTTTAGAGTTTTGAGTTTTTTGAACGAGTTTTTTTAAAATTTTCTTTAGAGAAATTTTGGCTTTTTAACAAAGTCAGTTTATTAATTTTTTTTAAAAGAACTCATGTGCTTTCTTAGTTTTCTGAACTCTCTATTATTTTTTTTAAAAAGAACTCATGTACTCTCCTAGTTTTTTGAACACTCTGTATCATCTCAAAGACAGAAATCTCTATGATTTTTTTCCAATAGCTCCATATTCAAAAGCTTTTTATAGAGATTTACAATAAAATTATAGGTTCAAATCTCCTCCAATCCAGTACAATAAAACACAATATGCTGATAACAAACAATCTAGTTTCTAAATATTAGCATATTGTGTCTGGTTTGGTGTCAATTCTTAGTCTTATTTTGTACTTGAGATAGTGTATTTCCTATCTCTCTAAAAACACTTTTTAACGATTTTTTTTTTTTGATTTATGGCAACTTTTCTTAAGAAAAGACAATATATAAATTATTCTATTGTAATTTTTTAGTCAATGCAAATGGAGGAAACTGACACCAAGTCAAACCAAAGGTAATTTGATGTCCCGAATCAACAAATCTATAATTATAGTTATCATGTCCATAAATATAAGTTAGCATAATACCCACATCTTTTGATTTTTTTAATGGATAGAATGTTATAACACTCTCTAAACGAAAAGGATTAACAGATTGATGAGGTTTACTAATGATTTCAATATTTTGTTTTAATGAATATCTTCTATTGTCTAATTTTTCTAATACATTCATAAACTCAAATCCAAGTAAAAATCTATGCTTTCCATATATTTCAATATCATTTTGTGTAAAACCACCAAAATCACCTATGCCTAAGAAACGATTATGATAAAGAATGTAACCTAAATTAAATGAAAATAATTGTTTAGGAATATTTTCATTATCAAGTTTATAAGTTCTGTAATTAAAAATAATTTCAGTTAAGTTAGTTGAAAAATTGCCACTTCTTCTATTGAGAATTTCTGATAAATTGGTTGAAGAGGTTATCAAATTATATATGCTATCACTTTGGATTGAGCCATCAACAAATAATTCAGAAAATGCACTTTTATCTTGGCCATTTGAGTAGTGCCCACTTTCAATCGAAAATCCCAAAAATTTATACAACTCTGAGTTATCAGAATTTAGTCTAAAAAGGTGTTGTGTTCCCAAAAGTATTCTATAAGAAGGTGTTTTAACAGGCAAGGAATTGTCTGTATACATTCGTAGTTGAGGTCGATATGATAAATACCACGCTTGAGTATGTTTTTTATCTTCTTCTAATAAGCCTTTTACAAAATTATTGTAAAAACTATATCGAACAATTGGGTTTGCCTCAAATAAAATTGTTTCTTTTTTAGTATAGCTTGACATTAATCTTATATTTGGGTCTTCACCTATTGGATAAGATTGAATAAAATCATTAAAAATTTTCTGTCCAAGTACAATTGAACAATGAAAAAACATTAAAAAAGCTAGTAGTATTTTCATATCTTAATTATTGAAATAAAATTCTATTGATAGTATTAATATTGCTATCATCTATTCCCTTAGATTTGATTTGTGAGCCATCAGAGATATGATTGTGAAAAAAGACAAAATCAATATTAAGATTGTTCAGTTCTCGAATAACATTACTTGTATTTTTCTTTGAATTTGTTTCAATGTAATAAGTGTTATGGAGCTTCAAATAAACAGTTTGATTATTTGCTAAGATTATCTCAACCTCTGTGCTTTTATTGTCATCAGAGTTGAAAATTGTCAAAATGTTACCATACTTTGCCATATTTTCTTATTTTTAGATTCACTTTTTAATTGATTTTTTTAGTTTATCTTTAACACTTTCTTATACCCTCCATCATCTTTATAGTATTCACAAACGAAAATCTCAGGGTCTTTTGTTGGTAAAATCACTCTACCACATTCTATAGCAATTGATACAGGAATGGCTGGTAAAATTAAAATTTCACACTTAGAGCCATGCTTAGCTTGAATAGTATTTAATAGTTTTCTATATTCATAACTAAATATTTCTAGTTGTCTTTTATTTCTTAAAAAATGTGGTGATGGCTCTTCCACACTTATTTGGTAAATACTTACATCACTATCAAGCAGTGATGAATATTTATCTTCATTTAAAGTATCACTAATTGCTAACTTAAGAATCACAGTGTTGCTGGAACCTTCTTTTTGACAAGTTGTAAGAAATCTTGTATCTTGTGGTATAGATTCTTGCCAATGCCATGTTTTATTTGTATTTTCTATATTTCTATGAGATTGATAAATATCACAAGGAACAGTATCTCCAATACATTTACCCAAAAAAATAAGAAGTGGCATTGGTGCAATGCCGAAAACAGAAAGATGCTTTATTCCATCTTCATCAATACCCTCCTCAAAATGTTTTTTTAGTTTCTTTTTTATCTTATTTTCTGCAAAGTATTGCCATTCTGTTTCTGTGCCAAATCTATCAAATTCTTTCTCTTCGATTTTAATGCCTTTAAAATCAGAAGGATATTTAGGAAACATAGCATTTCTAACAACTTCAATATTAATAGGTGTAATTCTATCCCCAATATTTATAGAACACATTAGAACAGTAGATTTATGAATGTCTTCTGGATAGCTTGTTTGTATTTCAATTCTATTTTCATGTTCTTGCTTCCAACGAGTAAGGAGTTCGCTTGGGTAATTATCAGGGTGGTCATCTATTTCTTTATGACAACGCTGACAGAGTAGCATTAAATTAGAATATGTAGTTTGTAAGTCTTCTGAATCCTCTCGGCCTCTTGGTCCATCTTTACTTGAACCAATAATATGAGCAACTTCAGCAAAATTTCCTTTACTTAATGTCAATCCATTTCTCCAAACAGGAGTATTGCAACCTTTGAATTCACATCTACCTCCAGATTTCACCCAAAGTTGTAATTTTATATCATCAGGGATGTTTTTTCTTAGCATAATGCTTAAAGTTAAGATGTGGGAAAATTACTGCCAAATACACCTTGTAAATGCATACATGCTTTAGTTATTTGCATTTCCTGCATAGCTAGTTCAAGCGTTTTCTTTAGGGTTTCTAGTTTCTGTTTAAAATTTAACATTTGATTATTACTCATTTTCTCAAAAAGATTGTTATAGGGTTTTACGGGTAGAATGACACTGATTGTATTATCCCACCAACTAAAACTACTAAGAATATTGGATACAACATTTAGTAAAGCTTTTAAATCATTGTATTTATAGTTTCTTCCTGAAGAAGTTAACACTATGTTTTTCTCAACAGAAAACAAATTATAGCATAATGCTGTTAATGCTATTCCTGTTGGTCTCTCTGTACCTTCAGAAGAAAAATTATAATCTTTCCATCTTTTCAAATATCTAATAACTCGCCTAAACTGGTCTCTATCAAGTTCATCTTTAATCTTAGCTTTAATGAGCTCTTTCAGTTGATAAGGCTCTGAAACTTCCCATATCTTTTTATCAGAAGAAGAGCCTGGAAACCCTTTTGCTATATATAATCTCTTGTTTTTATCATAAGAATAAATAGCTAAATCAATATGATACACTTTTTCACCTGCTTTTTTGTATTGTACTCGTACGCAAGGGCGTTTAATCTCTACATTTCTTTGATAAACAGCATCCAAAATATCAAAAACAACTTTTTTTATACCAACGGGATCATGTTCATCCTTTAAAATATTGAAAATGATACCCACATCAATATCATAATCTTCTTCTCCAAGTGGCTCAACCCCAGTTGCCATATCATAACTGCCTTGGTTAAACGAATCAAATGTTGGGGTGTTAGTCAGATATTTCTTTTTTAATCCAGACCGTAATTTAAAGGTTTATTACCCTCAAAATCTATTTTTATAATTTCATGAAACTTGTTGAATTGTGTTTGTAAATCTGCCATATCATTAAAATTTAGTGTTTTTTTATGTTAGAAGTCGTATCATTATTTTATCACTCTCGTGACTAGTATTGACATATAAAGTAGGAGCTTTCAAAACAATTCCTTTATTAAATATAAACTCAAAAGAAAATAAATAACGAGTATCAAGTACCTCATACATATTAGAATTCTCATCGAAGTTAGATACCTGTATTTGGATTTTAAAAGGTATGTGCCCATCTATCTGAATGGGCTTGAAATCATTAGGTTTGTAAAAGGGTCTTGGCTTATCTAGAATAATATGATATTTTGTAAAGGATTCAATTTCCTTCACACCATAAGGAAAACCTGATAAACCACTGTATAGGCTTTGAACTTTCAATCTTATATCCACCAAAGATACTGGATGCTCCCCATTATTATGAAACCAAAAATCAAATATGGGAGAGGTTTCTTTATCTTCTTCAATATAATCAAAAGCATATTCAAGCTCATCATTTTCAATCCAAGAGCAATTTTGACTATCTATACCTACTCTAGTAAGTTCTACACTACCATCTGGAAACATGAGATTATGGAAGTATTTCTTTATAACTGAAGGATTTTGGAGGATTATTTTCTCCAATTCCTCCCACCCAAAGTAACTCAAAGCAAATGGCAAACTATTTTTTTCTTGATATTCCATACAGAATTTCTGAATATCTGCATCATGCTGGAAGGTAGTAGCATAAATAAAGTGTTTGATTTTCAAACCTGCATTAATAGTACTATTTACTTCTTCTGCAATTTCCTCTTTGATAAGTTTTCTATTTTTGGAAATATTGTCTTTGTATCGTTTGTACTTACATTGAATGGCTGTGAGGGTTTGGCTGGAGAAAATGTCTATCCCATCTTGTTTCTGTCCTGATTTTCCGTGTGCTGTATAAGAGGTTACATTATCTCGAGCATTGAATAAATCCACAATCAGTGCCTCAAAATCTATTTGATTAAGTAAGTTGTATCTTTGTAATGTAGGTGTGTTCATTTTATTATATTTGAAATTTTATTAAAAACAACCTATTTTCTTCAAACTTCTTTCATTATTATGCTGTCTGGTATAGCATCCAATATTCTTAGTTAAAGTATAAATATGTAGAATTTTATTTATAGGTGTTTTTAAGTGTTTACATGATTTTTTGAATCAATTCGTTAAAGTTTTTTTGTATTTGTACTTCAACCTCTATCTTTTTTTTATTCTGAATAGTTGAAATATAATTTATGACATCCTTTATATCTCTAGGATGAACAACTCTGTTTTTAAAATTGATAAAGGGTCCATCACTTTCTGTTAATAACCTATAGATTGGTATCATTGATATTATTTTTTTACCATTTTCAGAATTTATCATGGATGGATTTACAGAAAAATAATAACCAGCATCCAGTATTTTACTTATTAATGAGGTAGGACCTGAATACCAATGAAAAATAGCATTTTGAATCTTGTTTTCTATAAGTAATTCTAGAACTTCATCTTCAGCTTTTCGAGAATGAATACTTAATATTTTTTTCTGACTGGAAATGCTGTTAAGAATTTTTATAAATGTTTTTATTTGAGTATCCTTTGTATGGTATCCATCTTTTGAAAAATCCAATCCTACCTCTCCTAGATATGAAGTTTTATGAATATTTTTAAAAAACCAAGGAAGCTCTTCTTCATGTCTTGCTGAATATAAAGGATGCATACCTAAAGCAATGCGAATTCTTTTTTGTTGTTTAAAGAAAGAATAACCCATTTCAAAATGACTTGGAAGGTTAGTCATTGCCAACACAGTTATATTCTCTTTTTCACATTCTAAAAGAATTTTTTTGGGATTCTCATATAAGTCTATATGACAATGTGTATCAATTATCATTTAAATTCCTGCTTTACTTTTCACGTTATTATTTCCAACTTTTCGTATCCATTCCTTTAATTCGTCTCTAGTCCTACAAACAACATTAACATAGTTACTGAGTTTAGATAAGTTTTTTATACCATTTACAATCAACTCTTGTTTAATATCTTCTTTAGAGATTTGATTTCCTAAAAAATCTAACATAGCAGCCATATCCTGGGCTTTCTTATACTTTTTTACTGAAGGAAATAAATTATTTATGGAATTCCCATAGATTGTTTGATCTCCTATTATTAGCAATGCTACTTGGCGATAAACACAAGGCATACAAATACCACAATGGGTTGCATTCTTGTTTTTCCAATGAGCTCGATGACCTCTTTTTCCACAAGAATTTGATATGATACTTAATTTAGTCAGATTGATTTGATCTTTACAATTATTTACCATTTCTCCTTTTGTTTGAAATTCATATGGATTTCTGATAACAGTCAATATTGATAATTTTTTCCAAATTTCAAGAATGGTATCTAAAACAAAAGGATGAGTTGTTCTTGTGCTACAAGAACTTCTTCTTGATGAACTAAGCGGGTAGTTTAGTGATACTGTACCATTTTCTGGGATAATAATGTCTTGCGTATTTGTTGCTTGTGCTGCTATTAATGCTAAACCTATAAATAGAATAGATCTACTTCTAAATGTGGTTTCTCTGTGGGCATTTGTGCTCTCCAAGTATATCTTAATAGAAGGGATATATTCAAATTGTTTAGAATATATTTTTAAAAGTTCCTTAACTAAACCTTCTTGATCACTTTTTGGTCCATGCATTTGTGGGTCATAATGTGAAACAAACAACACCTTTTTCTTTGGATTTTGGTTAAGAAAATCTAAACCTCCAATAAGCGAATCTAAACCCCCAGATAATAAACTAACTTGTTCAAACGACATTTTATATGCTTCAGATAAATCTTTAGATGGTAATTCAATAGATTCTTCCTTAAATTCAATATTCCAATAATCTCCAGTTAAAAAGGACAGTAGTTTGTCAAAATCTTTTTTGCAGACGTTCCACTTTAAAGAATCATGAACAGGGAAAGTTACTTGCAATTCTCTTGACCAACCATCTACTGAGTTTTCCTTTCTTTTCACAAATCTATCTATACCATAAACTGTTGCACTAATCATAAAAAAATCGAGGACTTCTTTGCTGACAAGATTTGCAAATGATAGTAGAGTATTCAAATCAATATTCAGACTAGCACTACCTTCATCAGTATCAACAATTTTTATTGAACCAGTTCCAGACTTAACATCATAGGTGATTTTTTCAACATTAATCGTTTTCATTACAAATAATTTTAATTATGGAATTAAAAATCTTTTCTATTTCTTTCTTTCCACTACTACCTTTCCAATTAATTTTAGCAATAGACTCTTTATTATTTAAAAGTTTCACTTGTCCAAGTATATCATCTTTGATAATTTCGAAAGTTTTTTTTCCTATTTCAACCCCTTTTTGTTGTTTTACTTTTTCTTCGAATCTTTGAGATAGGTGTTCAAAAATATACAAGCCCCAGAATTTACAAAGCAAGTCTGTCAATCCTTTTCCTCCAACACACTCTTTAATCATTTGCTCGAACTTATCAATACTATTTCCAGCTGCTTTTGCAATATCTTTCATGACTTCACAAGAAGCATTATTAGCAGCTGTTTCGTCCATTCCTTCATTAGAGTCTGAGCAAAATATAAGTAGGAAATCAACAACTTCTTGTAAAGTCTTGCTTGCTAATGAACCAAAATTAGCATCAATATTAATTAATGTTTGCTGTAAACCAACATTTCCAACTCCTATAAAAAAATTCTTTATTTTTTGAGCAGATTTAATACCAGCCTTACCAATTGAGGAAGATTTTCCATTAGTTACTTTTTTCTCCCCCCCTCCTGTTTTAATCAGTTGTTTTACTGCAGATTGTAAGTATTTATGTCTTTTCCTAATTATTTGCTGATATTTTTCTTCTTGAGGGTCAATATTGTTATTACCTAAGCTTTTTTCAGTTTCAACAGTCTTAGCAATAATAGTAACAGATTTACTTAAATCTCCCCAATTTGGTTCATTTGACACACCTGGTGCCAGCCTTTGTGTTGTACCCATTATTATTATTGGTTTAATCCTTTAAAAATTTGTGAATTTTTATCAAATAAGCTATATATAGATTCTATATTTTTATTCATATTGGCAGCAATTTTTATATCATTTCTCAAACTAAAAGGTATTTTATTATTATCTATTTTCTGGATAACTCTTTTATAAGATTCTAATGCTTCACTAGAATTATGAGCCATAATTCTGATAAATACTTTGTGAATATTATCATTTTCAGGGGCTTTAACAACCTCTTTTTCGAGTAAGGATAGCATTGTTTCAAAATCTGTATTATTCAATTTTCCAATTATCTCCTCTTGGATTGTTTTTTCCAAAAGGACTCCAGAGCTGTGATTGATTAATTCTTTAGTAAGATTTCTAAGGTGCTGTGGGATTAAAGAAGCTCCACTAATTGTAGTAGACAATTGATCTCTGGAAATCCAATAATAATCTCTTAAATCAATATTTGATAGTTTAGGTTCAGTATTGAGCCATTTCATTACTTTTTCAGATGCCCATTCAGGAGAAAATAGTTTTTTAAGTTCTTCTATTTTATCTTCATGAGCCAATTGTTCCAGAACAATTATTTCTTTTGGTTCACCCTTTTGCGAAGATTGCCAATCATATAACTCCTTAAATAAGCTTATAGAGGCGTATTCTAATACCATGAGTTTAGCTAAGATATCTATTTTAAAATCAGACAATTTAGCAACTTTTACAAGTCTTTCTCTTAAAATGAAAGTATTTAAAAATCTTTTAATTTGACGAGGATTACCTTTTAATCCTTCTGTAATAATTGGAGAAAGTGATGCAATTAAAGAAACACTTTCTTTTAACTGTTTTTTTTGCTCTTCAGAGGTTATATCTTGAATATTTCCCAATCCAAATACATCATACTTATTATTCTCTCTATTTAATTTAAAGGCATTTGCTACTTTTGAAAAATCAGATCCCATTATTTTCTTACAAAAAAGTAATGTTAAATAAGTCTCAACTTCATTATCTGTTAACTTAGGAAGATAATAAGGTATTTGAATAAGCTTTTCCAAATAATCACTCACTATACGCTTATTCCTACTATTTGGGTCGTCTGCATTTTCAATACTATCCGTTTTATAACGGTGCTCAATAGCGTGCCTTACTATTCTTGGGTCAGCACCAATTATGAATGCTGTTTTCTCAACATTTAGAAATAATTTTATTGCTTCAAGATTTTCAATAAGCCTATCAGGTGTACATCTATCTAAATCATCAACAATGACAACAAGTTTTTTTATTTTTGACTTATCTATCATTTTTTTGAAATCTTTACGAAATTCTCGAACCATCATTAACTCATCCTCTTCATTTTTTTGAATTATATCTTTCAAAAAATTTTCTCCATCTTCACCTGAAAGTTTTTCAGCCAAATCTTTTGGTTGAAGTTTAGTAAATTCATTTGCTAAAAATGGGATCAAAGAAGCACCACCAGTTAAATAAGCTGCTGCTCCTGGAAGAATGACTTTTTTAAAACTTAAACCTAATAAACGCATCCATTTAACAGATTTAAATAGTTTTACAGTTTCATCTTTTATTTCATTCCCAAAGGATTTATGTTTATCGAATTTTTCAATAATAGATTCTAATAAGGCTGCTTTTGCATCATCATACCCTTCAAATACCCAGCCATTAAAATATAATACAAGCGTTCCATCTTTAAAACCATACTCTTCTCCTCCAGTTAATTCTTGTTCAATAATTTTCAGAATGCTTGACTTTCCACTCCCCCAATCTCCAAAAACTCCAATTGTGACAGGTAAAACTTTATCATCCCTAATTACATCAACTAATAAATCTGCATGTATTTTAAATCCTAAAAGATCTTCTGAGGTTTCGTTATCTGCCCACATATATTAAATTTTAATTAAACATTGCTTTTATCTGCTTTTTAAAAGCATGGTGGAAATCTTCTTTATAAGCACAAGATTTGCAAGTCGTTTTAGTAAATGTCATTTCTAAATATTCAATGCTATTTTTGATACAAATTAATAGAGATAATTTGCCTATTTTTTTATCATGAAGCCTTTTAAATTCTTTAATAAAGCGAGTAAAAACTACTGATTCAGCTATTACACGTGTTTTATTTCTTGCTATCTCTATATCTGTGGTTTGTGATTTTGAGTAATAGGTTAATTCTACAGGGAAATCAAATTCATGATTATTTTTGCAGATATATTTTGGAGTTAATGATTTTCTATCTCTGATGTTAACAGTTCTACATGTAGGACATGCATTTCTTTTTTCAGAATTCTTAATTAGCATATCTTCAAGCATTTCATCAGTTTCTTTTTCCAAAAAATCAAGCCCATTTGGATAAATTTCAGAAATTAGACATTTAGTAACACCCTCATAGATGATTTTAAATGTTTCAGGTTGTTTTGTATGTTGTAATACAAATGGACCAGTTTTTATTCCACAATTTTCACAATAATCTTTCAGCAACTCTGCTCTTTTTTTCTTCCATTCAACTGTTGACCAAACTTGGGGCATATTTTTAATTTTATCAAAAGCTTCACTGTAGTCAACTTCATCATTTATTAATTGGTTATGAATTATGGTTAGTGTTTCTATTCTCATATGTTAAAAATAAGCAAACTATTCTTGCTAAATTATGTAATAAAAAACTCCCATGCATCAGGGATTCCCTGATTTTTACTTGGTGTAATAAAATAGTTTTTTAGATAATTTTTAGAAGAGAAATACTTGTTTTTATAAAAATAAAAGAGTAATAGGTTTAATTTATGATGTAATATTTTGAGTAAAATATTAGAAAAACAACAAAATTAAATGTTGCAACATTTAAAAAAAATTAAGAATATGACTTATTTTTTTCAAAATGGGATGAAATCTCAGATCAAAAACTATATGTTTTGTTTAGATGGTTTTACAAAAATTTTAAGTAAAGCATATTTCGATTTCATTTTTTCGAAACCTTAATATTTGTCAGTCTTCTGCTAAAGAAAATTTGCTATTTAAAGAATAGGAATTTTATTTCGTATGATTAAGAGCATCATAAATAGTTTTAGCAACAATTTCATCATCTAGATACCCTTCTATTCCATGTCTATTTGGTGTTTGGTTATTAACATCATCTTTATTTACTATTGTGTAAGGAGCTATATTAAAATTTTGCTCATTTAATGGTTTTAGAGCTACAACATCACGCTTATCATAAGCATTAAACCATTCTTTTGTGTATACACAATCAGGCATTTGAATGGGAACTTTAAGATGATTTTTTACAGCTGTTATTCCTAAAGGAGAACCTAAAGTTATAAACTTAGTAACTTTCAAATTGGGAGAATCCCTCAATATATTATAAGCAATTATTGAGCCCAAAGAATGTCCAACCACAACACAAGGATCATTAGTAAATACTTTTTTTACTTCATTGTTCATTGTGTTTTTTACGTGAGGATTGGTTAGGTATAAAAATACATCACGAGTAAAAGTTTTTATTACAGCTAAACTCCAACTTCCTTTTTTATCAATGGCTTTTAAAATAGCAAAAATCCACTTCCAAGTTAAAGAACTCTTTTCAGTAAATTCACTTGTATATTCTGTTTTTATATCCTCCTCCGTAATATTTGCATTGTCAGCAATATTTTGTAAAAAATCATGAAAGAAAGAAAGTTGTTCTTGATTTATAGGTAGCCCATTTCCTTTTTGAATAATATTATTTTTGATAGATTTCTTGAATTGAGCAACTAATGAGTCTAATAAATCCCCATAATAAGGAAAGAAAATATTTTCTTCTGATATAGGTATATCCAATTTAGATTTTCCAAGACCTAGTTTGAGGGTATCAAGCCAAGTATTTCTTAAGTTTTCAGGATCTTTACCTCCTTGAGCACGACCATGTATAAAAATTAGGTTCATATTATTTTATTTCTTGTGAAAAATGTTTCAAGTAATTTAGTGCCATTTCTATCAAAAGTAGTCCATAAACTGGGTATAAGAAATTCTGAAGCTTTTTGAATTGTTTTTGGTATAAATGATTCAAATCTCTTTCTATATGCCCAACCTAGAGACATCATAGGACAAAAAGGAATACAATTTTGGGAAGTACTATCAAGTTTATCTGCGAGCATTGCTATATCAAAAATTATATCATCATCCAGTCTTAAATAACTATATATTGATTGAATATCTTTGAATTTACCAACTTGCCTATAAGCATATGCAGCATATAATCCTAAAGAAGGATCTAAAGACTCAAATCTTCTCAAAATAAGTCCAATATCTAAATCATCATTTATATCTCCTCTTTGGTTGAAGACATGTTTAAAGGTTTTTGAATAATCAAAACCTTCATTTGCAGCACTAGCTATAAATGCTCTTATAAAATTAATATCATTTTCTCTTTCACTAAAAGCGAAGTAATGGTCTTGGTCTACAGGAGTATAATTAATAGTTAATAAATAATTCTTTTGAAATATTAAAGTTCCTATGTATCTATCTAAAATTGCAATAGGGATAGATTGACCATTATCGAGTATTATTAATCCAGTGTTTGAGTTTAGTTTAGATCTTCTAAAAGTTGAACCAGAATATTGTAGTCTTTCATCAGGATAGATGTTTATTGTTTGTCCAAAATCGTTATCTTTTATATATACATGGTCAAGTCCATTTAGAATAATATCTTTAATTTTAGTTCCAATAATTATAAGACCTGTTCCTATTTCTTCTTTTAGTTTTTCTACAATATCTTTTGAAGCAAATATTTTTTCTCCATTTTTTATTAAATTAGATTTTTTTGATTTTAGTGATTTAGGAATAAGTTGTAAGTCCTTTAAAACTTTATTGAAACTAGTAATATCATTATTTATAAAAAATATTCCATCCTCTAAATAATTCTGAGTATTCTTCATAAGGATAGAATCATCAGGAATTCTATTAGTTACTTGATTCTTTCCTGATAATAATAAGTTTTTAGCTTGAGTATCTGTAAATTCAGCTAAATTAGGTTTTGGTTTTTGGTATCTTATTACAATTTCAGGGCTTTGGGTTAATGAAATACTTATTTCATTTGCACTTTGTTCAACAATTGACTTTATAGAGTCTTCACTATTGATTGTATTAATATACCAAATACCATCTGAAAGATTTTTATAATTTGGATTTGTATTTAAATCATTTAAATTATAATAGGTTGATAGATTTTTCATATTTTGAGATTCTATTATCTCAGGATAATACCCTTTCAAAACATCTATAATTGCTTTGGTAAATAATCCGAATTTTTTAGAATTATTGATACTATTTTGCTCCATTGCAGGATGTCCAGCTCTTGTAGCATAGAGTATATCAATAGCACAACTTTGATTAGCTGGACAAATAGGAAAAATAACTCCACCATTTCCTGTTAATTGTAACTCATTAGGCAGTATCCTACATGCATCTGAAATAAATACAATGTATGGAATTCCACAAGTATTAGCATAGTCTATTGAAGTTGTTAAATTAATGGATTCATTTGGATTAATTTTAGCATCAGACAATAACCAGATTTCCTGACTTGGGCTTTTTAAAATACCATGTCCTGAAAAAAATATAATCAGTTTTTCACAATTCTTGGCATCAATAATCTTGCTTATTCCATCAAATATTTCGGATAGACAAACCTTTTTTTCCACATCTGTAAATAAAGAAACATGGTAATTTTGTGATTTACCCCATTCTGCAAATTCTTCAGCTCCTTTAACAGCGGAATTTAAGGGATTTAAGCCAGACACCTTATTTATACCAATACTTATTAGATAGTCCATATTAAAATTTAAATTATTAAAGCAATTAATTTTTTGATAATTTAGGAAATAAAAAACTCCCACACATCAGGGAATCCCTGATTTTGCAGTAGTGTAATAAAATAATTTTTTAGAGAATTTTTAGATAATATATCTTGCTTTTGGATAATTAGAGACGGGTATTAGTCATAAATAATAATGTAATATTTTAATCAAAATTTTACATTATTGCTAAAATTAAATGTTACAACATTTAATAAATTTTGGAAATTAGGTGGATTTTCTCCAAAAAATTCTTCAAGATGGGATGAATTTATCCTTCAAAAAAACGCACGTTTTATTAAACTATTTTTAGCCTTTTCAAGGCAAGTAAATTTTAAACTTCTTTTTCATCTATAAAAAATACAGCCCTCTTAAAAGGGCTATATAGAAAAGAAATTTTTCTAAATTACGCTATTTGTCATGCTTAACTCTGAGTTGTGCAACAGTTACTGCTGTTGGCAGTAGTGCTTTTTCGTCTACTAAAATACAAAAAGCAGAAAAGATATTACTCATTTCTGCTTAAAGTTTTAAGAATGTTGTTTAATTACTTTCTTTCTAATGGAACTTGTAGGTTAGTTGGTCTGTTTTCTGGTTTGTCAAATCCACGTCCGTCAACGTGTTTGCTTCCCATAAACAACATATTGTTGTGAATGTAAATCAAATCGTAATCACCAACAGTTTCTCCTTCTTTAATGCCAAACAATGGAAATTCTTTTCCTTTTATGTCTTGCATTTTGTTTACTTCCCATTTGTTAAGTCCTTTTACTGGTGCTTGATTGAGTTGGTCTGCAAACATTGGGTGCAAAGGTGTTACTTCAAACGCTTCGTCCAAAATATAATCAATTTCAAATGCACCTTTTGCAATTTGGTGTTCTTTTCCCCAAACGGTATGCCCTTTGAAAGTGAATTGAACCAACGGCATTTGTCCGAATGGGTCGGCTGAACTAATGATTGTTCCTTCAAATCGGTCGTTTGGCAAATATTTGAAAATGCGTTTTACATAAAAGGGCTGAATTTTCCCTGTTCCTAAACGGTCTTCAAATGGGCGAAGTTCTGTGGAAAGTGAAGTCCATTCTCCACCTTGAATAAATTGTTTGATTTCTGCGACTGTTGTCATTTGTCTACTTTTTTTAGTTGTTACTTTTTTTGATTGTGAATAAACTGTTCCTGCTGTTAAAAGGATAGCAAGAAATCCTACAATGATTTTCTTCATTAGATTTTCAATTTTTGTGCTTGTTCAGCGGTTAAAACTTCCTTTAAATCCGTTTTCCATTTTGCTACGGCATTTTGGATTACCTCTTTTTTTCTGCCTTGCTTGTAAGCGTCTTCGTGTCCGTTGGCTCTATCAAGGTTAATTTGAAATACTTTTGCTTTTTGCTCTCCTGTAAGCGAAAGTTTCTTTGCCATTTTTTCGGTAATGTGTTTTACCTTTTCTTCTTTTGAAAGATGAGAATGTGCAAAAGCCTTTACGCCAATTGCTGAAACTATTATCAGTAATGCTCCAATTACGATTTTCTTTGTGACCATATTCTAAAATTTATTTATTATTAATGGTGCAAATTTATTACCTTTGTCCAAATAAACAGAGTAGTCAATAATTATCGTAATAGTCTAAAAATATAGACCAATGGAAAATAAAAGAAAAACGAAAGAATTTAATCCGAATAATTGTCCTGTTACCCATTGTCTGAATAAGATTGGTGGAAAATGGAAGCCTGTCATTATTCATTTAATACGAAAAGATTGCAACAGATTTTCAATGTTGCAAAAGGCTATTCCTGATATTAGCAAGCAAATGTTGGTCAACCAACTTCGTGAAATGGAAGAAGATAATATTTTGGAAAGGATTATTTATGCAGAAATTCCGCCAAGAGTGGAATACAAAATTTCAAAATACGGTCAAACTTTGTTGCCGATTATTGATAGTATGTCAGATTGGGGTTTAAAAGATTTAAAGAAGTCGTCAAAGTAGTTTCTGTCAGTTTAGAAGGTCGCTCATAGCATTACTGCCAACGGTTTTCAGCTTTGCGTTGTGGGGGATATTTAGCACAAATGTTCATACGAAGCACAAATGTTGAGCCTTGTACAAATGTGTCATAGAAGCCCGTCAGCCCCCATAACGCAAAACCGATGTTATGGGCTGGTGTTCTTCTCTCGTTCATTTGTCGCTAAATTTTTTGGCTTAAAAATAATGATTGTCAAAATGCCCCA
>JALONN010000011.1 GCA_025454915.1 Raineya sp. | reverse complement strand
ATTGATCAACTCCAGTTGTGTTTGCATTTGCTCTTCTTTGAGCATTGCTTGTTCTAACTCCAGTAATGCCTTGTCCTTCTTTGCCTTTAATTGTTTTTGTTTAATAAATAAATAGCTCACTAATATTGTACTTACTAAAGCCACTATTAGTAAGACCGTGAATAGAACACCTATTTTATTTTGTTTTTTTAAGTTTTCTATTTCATATTTTTGTTGCAGAACTTGTTGTTCTTTTTTATAGTTTTCATACTGATTTTGAACTTGCAATATCTGTTTATGTTTTTCAGCATTATAAAGCGTATCTTCTAGTTCCTGAGCTTTTTTATAAAAGTTCAAAGCTTCCTGAGGTTGCTTCTTGGCTTCGTAAATATCTGCCAGAGCTTTATATGCATCTTTGATATTTTGTAGATTATTGAGTTTTACTGCTATTTCCAGTCCTTTAGACGCTGTTTTCTGTGCTTCTCCCAAATTTCCTTGAAGAGTATAGGCATTTGCTATACCAAGCATAGAATTGGCTATACCTACTGAATCGGTAAGAGCTTCGCTAATTTTTTTACTTTGTTGATAATAACTAAGTGATGAATCTGCCTGATTTTGAATGTGATAGATTTCACCTATATCACTCAACAAATCTGCTCTAAGACGTTCATAATGATTTTTATTAGCTATTTCTAAGCTTTTTTGGAGATATTCCATTGCTTTAGGGTAATTCTTTTTTTTCCTATAAACACCTCCTAAACCATTGAAATTGTAGCTTAATCCCAGCTGATAGTTTATTTCTTTACATTTATTACTTGACTTTTCAAAAAAGCTAATTGCTTTATCATGATCATCCTGTTCAAAATAAACCACTCCAATCGCTTGTGTTATATTACAATATTGTACACTGCTTTCTTTTGTTTGGAGTTGAACTGTTTCTAAAACTTTTAAAGCTTCCAAATAATAATCTAAACCTTTTGACTGATTACCATCTCTTCTATTGACAACTCCCAAATCATATAAAATTGGTATTGATTCAACTTTATACTTTCCTTCTGCAAGCTGAAGAGCCTTATTTAAAAACTCTTTGGCTTCACTATATTTGCCTTGAGCAATCAGAAATGTACCTTTGTTATGAGTAGACCACACCAAGCCCCTTTGGTAGTTAATTTTTGTAGAAAGTTCAAAAGCCTGATTATTGTATTCTACTGCCTCCTTTTCTCCTGCATGAAAATAAACCTGACATAACCCAATAAAAGCCCTTACTTTACTAGTATCAGCAATATCCTTTTTGAGTAGGCTTTGTAAACTATCAAATTTAGCCTGCTGTCGTGGAGTTAATTTTTGAGCATATGCACTTTTCCCTGCTATAAGAAATGATAAAATAGAATATAAGTATATAATTTTGTGGTTCATAAGAATATTCAAATAAATTGAGCCTGTTTATCTTAATGGAATATTTTTCTAAAAACCCCACGCATTATCTTTAAGAAGCTTGTTTTGTGAGCCAATAATATCATATATTCGATATTTTCCTGTTACAGGAGCATTTGTTCTACTTCTTCCACCGAAAGTATTGCCTTTTGTAAAAAATACACAATCAGTTTCTCCTGTGTATTCTCCTTTTTTCTCTTTCCCGCTCCACTGTACTTTTACATTGTTTAAATCTTGAGGAAAATCATCTTTTTTATCATTATACATCAAATCTCCTTCATAAATAAACCACTCATCTTTCCCATATTTAAAATATTCTAAAACCTTCACATTTACAGGTATTTGTGTATTTTTAGGATTTTGAATTTTAGCTAATCGTTCATCCCATGTCTTCTGGTTTAAAACAGTAGCTTTAGGGTTTTTCTTTTTTTCCTCTTCAACCAAATACCCACCATAATATATATTTACTAATTCCTGTTTATGAAACTTCTGATACATTTTCTTGATTTCTGCCATATCAACAAGTGGTAAATGCATGGTAAAGTATCCAGTAATGCCTATACTCTGATAACCATCAGGCATAGAAAATTGCATCAGGAATAGATTTACTGCTTGGCTTTCAATAGAAACTTTAGCTGTATAATAAATAGCAACACTTATAGGCTCTTGATTGTAGTACTCTTTAAGGTAAGTAGTAAAATGGCTAATGGCATTATTTTTATCTATTACCTGTTTTTTTGCTGTATCAGTATTGCTTTCAAACTCTACAAGAAAACCTAAATTTTTTTCGATGTAAGCGATGAGTTTATCATAAAAAATGATTTTATAATCATCTTTATAGAAATATTTTTCGATTGCTCTTCCCATAGGAATATGTTCATATCCCTTCTTAAAAGCGTCCCAACGCTCTTCAAAGGGCTTTTTTTCATCATTCCATTGATCTAGTATTTCCGTAAAAATTCCGTTATTTAAGATAGTAATTAGTTCTTTAAATGCTTTTCGGTAATCGTGTTTTATATACTCATTACTAGAATACACATTTAGTTCTTCAAGAGCTTCGCCAGCAGCTCCTGTAAATTCGATTTTATTAAACATAAACTGCCAAACCCCTCCATTATTCACTTGTGAAATAAATGCACCCAACGAATACATTATTTTCTGAGGTTTAGTCAGTTTCTTCCAAATATCTTCTAATGTCTTTTTTGAAGATATTTTTTCAAGAGGTTTTGTAATCGACCAGTCATAGTATTGCCAGAATGCTTCTTCTTTTGTTATTTTACTGTGAGCATATTTTTCTTGTAGATTTTGCAAGTCTGGTAAGGGTATAGCAATGCTATAGTTGAGCTTTTTAGCCCCCGTTTTTAAAGAGTACATCATGTTGTTTAAGAATTATGAACAAGTATTATTTAAGTGTTGCAATGAGTTTGTTCATTTCTGTTTTGATACTATTGCTCTTTTCTTTGAGATAGTATTCCATAGTTAAAATATAGTATTTATTTCCCTTTTTCTCAAAGAGATATAATTGATATGATGTTATAAGTGTTGAGTTCTGACTCTCTAAATTGAGTGTATCTTCCCACTCAAAAAGCAGTATATCTTGTTTTCCTATTTTCTTTTTTTCTTGTTTAGCCTTCGAAAACAAGCTTGGTTCTATTTTTTCTTCTTGAAAAATCAAAACCATTTTTTTACTTGCATCTTCATTGCTTACTTTTCCCAAAGCATATATTTGTATTTTTGCACTTGCCTTCTGGTAATCTAATCGTAGTAAACTCTCTGTTTGAGTTTTTTGTGCCCAATCATTTGTTATTTGTAAAGATAAACCCTGAAATTGTGTTTTTTGAGCAAAAACATGTACCATACTTGTTAGAAGTATGACACATAAAACTACCATTTTCTTCATATTACCATTCAATTTTTTTCAATCCTTTTGATTCTAAGTAATCATTTGTTTTGCTAAAATGCTTGTTTCCTGCAAATCCTCTTGCAAGTGGCGACGGATGTGGTGCCTCTAAAATTAAATGTTTCTTTTTATCTACAACAGCTCCTTTTTTCTGAGCGTATGAACCCCATAACAAAAAGACTACATTTTCTTTCTGCTCTGAAATAATTTTTACCACAGCATCTGTAAATTCTTCCCAGCCTTTCTTTTGATGTGAACCTGCCTCACCAGCCCTTACTGTAAGGGTTGCATTTAGGAGCAATACACCTTGTTCTGCCCAACGTTCTAAATTTCCACTTTTAGGAATGGCTATACCCAAATCTTCTTTGATTTCTTTAAAAATATTAACAAGTGAAGGAGGTACTTTAATGCCATCTGCTACGGAAAAACAGAGTCCATTGGCTTGCCCCTCACCATGATAAGGGTCTTGTCCCAAAATAACTACTCTACAATCTTCGAAAGAACATTTATCAAAAGCATTAAAAATTTGACTGCCTGATGGATAAACTTTCTTATTTTTGTATTCTTCTTTAATAAACTCTACTAATTTTTTAAAATAATCTTTTTCAAATTCTCCATTTAAGTATTTTTTCCAAGATTCTGCTATTTTCACTTCCATAAAAATATATTTTTTGTTACCTAATATAAATAAAGTTTGTCTAATAGATTAGCTCAAATATAAAAGATTTTTCCATTTTCCTACAATAATTCGTTTTATTTTCACGTATTGATAAAAAAAAGTTACAGTTATGAAATATTCACTCTTATTAGTTTTACTAAGTTTTATTTCCACGAGCTATGCACAAGAAACGTGGTCTTTACAAAAATGTATTAATTATGGCATAGAAAACAATATTACTGTAAAACAAAGGCAACTACAAGTAGAAGGTGCAAGTAGCACTTTGCAACAATCTAAAGAAAGCCGTTTTGCTCCACAATTAAGTGCTTCTGCGACACAGGCTTTACGTTCTGGTCGTTCTATTGACCCCTTTACTAATCAGTTTGTTACACAAAGTGTAAACTCAACAAGTGTATCATTAAATGGTAGTATTACACTTTTTAATGGCTTTAGTACCGTCAATAATATTGAGCAAAACAAATTAGACCAAAAAGCTGCTACATTAGACGTAGAACAAACCAAAAGAGATATATCACTCAATATTGCCAATGCTTATTTACAAGTGCTTTTAGCTCAGGAACTTTTAGAAGCCAATAAAGCTCAAATAGAAGTTACTAAAAACCAACTAGATAGAACCGAGAAACTCTTTAAAGCTGGTTCTGTAGCTGAAACACAGGTTTTAAACCTTAAAGCACAATTGGCTAATGACGAAGTGAATATGATTACAGCACAAAATCAAGTTTCTTTGACAAAATTGAACCTGATGCAACAAATGAATATGCCTGCTGTTCAAAGTATTGAAATAGAGAAAGTCCAAATTGCTACCATTACTAATGAATATGCGACTACCACTACATCTCAAATTTTTGATACAGCTGAGAAAAATCAATACAATTTACAAAGTGCTGATTTGCGAATACAAAGTGCTGAAAAGAGTATAGAAATAGCTCGTGCAGGTTTATATCCAACTCTTACGTTAAATGGAGGTCTTTCATCTGCTTATTCGAGTGCAGCCCCTGACCGTCTGCCTGATGGTACTGAAACCATTCCTGTTCCTGTAACTATTGGTACTTTGGCAAGTAATCCCAATGAATCTGTAATTGCTATTCAACAAGTTCCTGTAAATTTCAAAGAAAATGGTTTTTTCAATCAAATGAATTTTAACAGAAGTACTTTTGTAGCTTTGAATCTGAACATTCCTATTTATTCTCAGGGTAGAACTAAAAATGCCACTACACAAGCCAAAATTCAACAGAAAAACCAAACATATCAAGCCCAATTACTTCGTCAGCAATTACGTCAAACCATTGAACAAGCTTATAATGATATGAAACTTTCTCAGAGCAATTATGAAGCTCGTCAGAAACAAGTAGAATCATTGGATTTAAACTTTAAGGCTGTTGAAAACAGATTCAATGCAGGTGGAACCAATGTTGTTGATTATAATTTAGCCAAATTAAATTTAGACCAAGCCAAAACTAACCTTATCAGGTCTAAATATGAGTATATTTTTAGAATAAAAGTATTAGATTTTTATTTAAACAAACCTTTGGGTTTATAAGCGAATTATTTTTTTCAATCTTTAGAAAGGTTCAAGCTGTAGCTTGAACCTTTTTTTATTCTTTCCAAAAATTATGTCTTTGCTAAGATGATAATTTTTCATTTATAATTAAAAAATTGTAATTTTAACCGATACTTTATACCTAAGCCATTATGTGTCTTAAAATAGATATTCATACACATATCATCCCTGAGCATTTACCTGATTTTAAAAAGAAATATGGTTATACAGGTTTTGTAAACCTTGACCATCATAAGCCTGGTTGTGCTCGTATGATGATTGATGGGAAATTTTTTAGAGAAATCTACGCCAATTGTTGGGATCCACAAGTCAGGTTTAACGATTGTGCAAATCATAATGTAGATGTACAAGTTATTTCGACAATTCCTGTGATGTTCAGTTATTGGGCAAGTGCTTTTGATGCTCTGGATTTATCTATGTATCTCAATGACCATATTGCAGATTTGGTTCATACATTTCCTACTCGTTTTATAGGTTTAGGAACTGTTCCCTTACAAGAACCCAAATTAGCTATTCAGGAATTGGAGAGATGTATGAAAATAGGATTAGCAGGCGTACAAATTGGTTCACATATCAATCAATGGAATTTATCTGATGAAGTTTTATTTCCATTTTTCCAAGCTGCTGAAGAATTGGGTGCAGCTATTTTTGTACATCCTTGGGATATGATGGGCAAAGAAAAAATGCCTAAATATTGGCTTCCTTGGCTTGTTGGTATGCCTGCTGAAAGCTCTTTGGCAATTTGCTCTATGATTTTTGGAGGAATTTTTGAGAAGTTACCTCGCCTCAGAGTTGCTTTTGCTCATGGTGGAGGCTCGTTTCCTGCAACCATTGGCAGAATTAGTCATGGTTTTGAAGTACGCCCAGATCTCTGTGCTATTGATAACAATGTACATCCAAGAGAATATTTAGGGAAATTTTATGTAGATTCATTGGTGCATGATAATCATGCTATGAATTTGCTTCTTTCAGTCATTGGGGAAGATAAAATTGTATTAGGAACAGATTATCCTTTTCCTTTGGGTGAATTAGAACCTGGTAAGCTCATTGAATCCATGCAAGAAATTAGCCAAACTACCAAAGAAAAGATGTTAGGTTTAAATGCTTTAAATTGGTTAAATTTAGGAATTGAGAAATTTTTAGATAATAAAAAACCTAATTTTAAGAGTAAAATTAATACTGTATAGATTATGGTCGAACAAAAACAAAATCCTGTTATTAGAAATAGCCTTTTTTTGCTATTAGGTGTTTTCTTAATTATTCTTTTACTAAATTATATTCTAACAAGCTACTTTTTCAATGCTATTGAACAAGGACAATATTTAGTAAATATTGCAGGGAAGAATAGGACACTTTCTCAACTTATTTTGGTAGATGCTCAAAAAGTAAGTGAAGGAAATGAAAATATGAAAATTATTTTGAGAGAGCATATCACCGAACATGCTCGTATTTTGAGAGCTTTAAGAGATGGAGGAACCATTACTGTTGATAGACAAGAAGTTTCTATCCAAGACCGTGCTGATAAAAGTATTTTACCTAGTATCAGAAGAGTTGAACAATTTTGGAAGCCTTATCAGGACTCTGCCAATGTAGTGGTATCAGAGCCTATCAAAATTACTATAAGGGTTGAGAAAGATGAAAAAAAGGTTAATATAGAAACTGATATTCTTGATTTGGAAAAATTCAGCAATGATGAAATACAAATAACCAATCCAAGAGTACTAAGTGCAATTGCATATTTGCGTTCTAAATCTAATGAAATGCTTCTGCTCAATGAGCAATTAGTGAGAGAATACCTTGATTTTTTAGATAAAAAACGACAAAACGCTGATTTAATCATCCTAATTCTTACACTTATCAATATTGGTGCTATTATAGTAGCCTTTTTTGTTATAAAAGATGTTGTATTAAGACCTCTTAACTTGATAGCTTATGCTGCTGAGGAAATAGCTGAAGGTGTGAGTAGCAAACCTATTAATTATGAATTTAATAACGAAGTAGGCTCTGTTGTGAAAGCTATTAATAAAATGGTGGATAGTTTGGAAAGTGCTACCAATTTTATTCAGGATATTGGCAATGGAAATCTCCAGGCTCAATATAAAGGTATCAATACACAAACAGACCTAGAAAAAGAAACCCTTGCAGGTGCATTACTTGATATGCGAGATCGTATGATTAATGTAGCTCAAAGTGAAAGGAATCGAGAATGGAGTAATACAGGTCTTACAAAATTTGTGGAAATTTTGCGTCAGAACAATGACGACCTTCGAAGACTCTCTTATAGTGTTCTTGTAGAACTTATTCATTATGTAGGAGCAGCTCAGGGAGGCTTGTATATCATTAATGATGATGTACAAGATGACCAGCATGCAGAACTTGTAGCTGCTTATGCCTTTGAAAAACAAAAATTTATTAATCAAAAGATTTATCCACATGAAGGTGTTATTGGACAGCTTTTAATAGACGGCGATACCATTTATCTGAATGATGTACCTGACAATTATGCAGATATTACTTCAGGATTGGGTGGAGCTCGCCCCAATAGTGTATTGCTTGTACCCTTAAAACTCAATGAAAAGCTTATTGGTTTGGTAGAGCTCACCTCTTTTCAATCTTTTGAGAGTTATAAAATAGAGTTTATTGAACGTTTGGCAAATAACATTGCTTCTACTATTTCCAATGTAAAGGTAAATGAAAGAACACGCTTACTTTTGGAAGAACAACAAAGAATTACGCTTCAGATGCGTTTGCAAGAAGATGACATGAAAACTAATATGTTACAACTGCAATCTACACAAGAAGAGATGCGTAAAAATGAAGAAGCTCTCAAATCACAGTCCTTTGCTATTGCATCAACTCTCGTAGAAGCAGAATATGATATGGAAGGAAGGCTTGTAAACGCAAATGGACAATTTTTAGCAAAATTGAAATATAAGCTTTCTGAAATAAAAGGTAAAAACCATAGAATTTTATTGGATACTCAGAGTTCGTATAGTGAAGAGTACTTAAAATTTTGGGATAACCTTCGGGCTGGTAAAACACAAATAGGTGAGTATAAAAGAGTTGCCAAAGATGGTTCTGAAATTTGGTTGAGAGCTACTTATGTACCTATTCCCAACAGAAATGATGAGCTTTATAAAGTTACTTGTTTAGCTTTTGATGTAACAGAAGAAAAACAAAGAGTAATTGACTATCAAGGGCAAGTAGAAGCTCTTAGACGCTCTTCTCTTGTAATAGAGTTTGATTTACAAGGCTTTATTATTGATGCTAATAATGCAATCCTGAACTTATTTAAATACGATAAAGAAGACCTTATCAATAAGCACTATAATACATTGATGCTTTTAGAAGAATTTGAAGATGATAATTACAAAGTAAGATGGAGACAACTAAAAGGAGGCAAGTATGAATCAGGGGAATATGAATATAAAGCCCAAGATAATGAAAAAATATGGCTTTCAGGTAGTTTTAACCCTATCTTTGATTTGAATGGTAACACTACCAAAATTCTGATGCTTGCAGACGATATTACAAAAAGAAAAGAAACAGAACGTCAAATTCAGGAAGTACAACAAAAAACAAAAGTTCAACAAGAAAACTTAACTGCTCTGATTAATAATACAGACGAACGCATCTTATCTATTGATAAGCATTATTATGTAACTATTATCAATGAAAATGTTCGTAAAGTATTCCAACAAATGGGTAGAGAAGTTGAAATAGGCAGCAATATTTTAGATACATTTCCTGATAGAACTTACAACAAGCTTAAAGACCCCTATGACAGGGCTTTGAATGGTGAAAAAGTGCGTGTCGAGGAAACTTATGTAGGTGCAAAAGGTGAAGACATTCAGCTTCTTGTAACTTATAACCCTATTTTTGATGACAGCGATAATGTACAAGGGGTTACAGTCTTTGCCAAAGACATTACGGAAATTAAGAAAACTCAAGAAGAGTTGATTCGTATTCAGCAAGAAATGGAAGAAAAAGAAGCCGATTTAAGAGCTCTTATTAATAATTTAGAAGATTGTGTCTTTGCAATTGATAACAAACTCAATTTTGTAGTATTCAACGATTCTTATGCTTCTTTACTGAAAGAAAAGAAAAATTATGAGTTACAAATTGGCGAATCTATCACCAAAATTTATACTACAAGTGAATGGGAAAGCTGGAAGCTTATTTTTGACAAAGCATTAGCAGGCGAAAGATTCAAACAAAATGTAACTTTATTTGATGATTTATATGAACTTGCAGCCAATACGATTCTTGACAAAAAAGGAAAAATTATTGGAGCAGCTTTAGATATGCGAAAAATAGAACTATAAGTTAAAAGCCCATAAAATTATGGGCTTTTTTTATATCCATCCCACTTTTTTTTGCCATAGATACATATTTAATTTTCTTTTAGCGTAATCTTTTGGAAAGGTTTGTTGCTCTTCTTGAGCCTTTTTTCTCATTAATCTTGTTTGTTCTTCGATTGTGTTAAGTCCAATAGAAATCCTTCTTTTATTAATATTCTTAGCATATTTAATAGGATTGGGGCTTAATTCCCCATTTTCATCCCAATCGAACTGAGTGCCATACAGTTGTCTTTTATTGCTCAAAACAGCTATTCTATCTGTAAGATATACCCAACTGACTTTACTAGCATTTCCCTGTTTTACTTCTATATCTAGTAGTGTAGCACAGTTTTTCATAAATGCTGGTTTACCAATGGCATGTTGAATGATGAGCCATGTTGAATTTGTAGCTTTTTTACCTACCTTATGAACTGTTGGATAACCTATTTCCTGAATAATAGAAGCAAGTTTTTCAGCATTTTTATTATGCAATTCTTCCATTTGAGGATGATAGCCCTCAAATAAAACGCCTTCTTTCAAAAGTTTGTCTCGCAAAACCAAATCCTGTTTTTGCATTTGGATAATTTTTCTTGCTATCTGAGGATATAAAACCATTTTATAAAAGAAATCCTAAAACCAAAAAGAATATCAGTTCACAAATATATAGAACTACTGCTACTTTATTTTTCTTTTCGAAAGGCAGAAAAATCACTATCAAATGCAGAAAAAAAGCTGTTATGAACCAACCTATATAGTTCTGTAGAGGAATTATACCATTTTGCCAGTCCCAGAAATCAAGTTTCATGGCAATAGGTTCTATGAAAAAATCCAAACCCACGGTTAAGCATGTAGCCAGAAGAGCCTTGAATATTTTAGAAATTTTTATTTCAGCAACACAAGCAGACGTTGTATAAATCACTATTAACCAATTAATTGCTATTAACAATGGCACCTCTAATACTTTATAACCCAAAGTAGTTTTATACCAATAGTTTCCAAAGATTAAACCTGTGTGTACTCCTGCGACCTCTATTCCAAATCCTGTAAACATGATGATGAGTAATGCCCCTATCAGATATTTATTCCATTGTTTTTGGAAGTACAAGATTAATAAAGCATTGGTTATCAGATTAAAAGGTACTAATAATTTGAAAATATTTCTTGTTTCGGGTAAAGCTAAGCCAATAATACCTGCAATGTGCATTGCAATCAGTAAATAGATTACATTCTTTTCTTTTAAAAGCTCTTGTATTAGCTGATTTTTTTGTTTAGCAGTTGTATTATTCATCAAAAATAGATTTGATGGGTTGTTCTTGGTTTTCATTAGGATTATCTTCTGTATCTAAAATCTCTATTTCAATACTACTTTTCTTTGAAGTTGCCCCTGAAACAACCATGCGTTTTTTAACAATTTTTTTACTCACTAAGTAGTCTTGAATGAATTTAGCTCTTTTTTCTGCCAGATTTTTATTGACTACCTCCTGTTTACTGTCTTGGCTATAGCCAATAATTTTGATAGATAGTTTAGGGTTATCTTCAAGTAGTTTTTGTAGATTTTCTAACTCAGAAACAGATTTTTTGTTTGGTTTGTACTCATGTTTTTCGTAAAGAACATTTGTACTGAAGACTGTTTGTTTTTTGAGGGCTTTTAAATAGATATTTTTTTGTGTTTTAGCATCTTTATCCATTACTTGAATTGTATCCACCTGATAAATATAGCCTTTTGCTGTTGCTCTGATTTCATAAATACCTTTTTCTAAGGGTTTTTCCCATTTTCCTTCTGCTTGCCAAGAGGCTATCATTTTTTGAGTATTCTTTTCTAAAATTAAAATATTCACTTCAATAGGCTGATTGGTGATTTCATCTAAGAATTTTATAATTGTAATAGCTTTTTTTTCAGGGACTAAATCAATCTCTAGTGTATCATCTTCGGGGTGGCTGGCTATCTGCTCTGGAATGAAAGTCATGTGTTTAAGCTCATAACCTTCTTTTTTAGCTGTTATTTCATAATGAAATTTTTTATTAAAATAATATTTGATGTTTCCATTTGCATCTGAAAAATTTAAGGTTGTTTTTTGGTCTGATTTGATTTGAACTTCTGTTGAAGGAATGATTGCTTCTGTATCATCATTGCGAGTTGTCAGAATCAGTTCACTAAAATTATTGAGATTTCTTTTAACAATTATTTCATAAATATCATCTTTACCTATCCCTCCTGCCCTATTGGATGAAAAATATCCTTTTTTAGTTTTAGTATTAAAAATAAATCCAAAATCATCTTTCACAGAATTAACTGGATAGCCCAAATTAAAAGGTGTAATAAATTTATTTTCTACATTTTCAGCCATAAAAATATCCAACCCACCTAAGCCACTGTGCCCGTTAGAGGCAAAATACAAGCTGCCTCTCCCATCTACAAATGGAAATGCTTCATTTCCACGTGTATTAATATTTTCACCTAAATTCTGAGGGCTTGTCCATTGATTATTTTCAAGGTAGCTTACCCAAATATCCATTCCTCCTAAACTACCTACTCTATCGGAAACAAAGTAAAGAGTTTTACCATTTAAAGATAAGGCAGGGTGCATGGTTGAAAACTCTTGGCTGTTATGTACAAATTCTTTTTCTTTTCCCCATGTTCCATCTGGTTGTTTATAAGCAATATAGAGATTCAAACGGTTTATTTTTTCACCTTTATTTCCTTTTTTGAGGCTATTACGAGTAAAAATCACAGAATCTCCTTTTGGAAAAAATGCCAAAGGACCTTCATGATAAGGTGTATTTAAGCGTTCTTGGAAAGGCTTAACTTTGCCACTTTCATAAACATATAAATCCAAAAAAGAAGAGCCATCCCATTTAAAACGTTCAGGCTGATTGTGCCTGTTGGAAACAAAAACTATTTTTTTACCAAAAAAGGCAGGACTAAAATCATCTTCGGGGGAATTGAAAGGAGCTACATTGATTTGAAAGGTTAGGGAGTCTTTGTAAAAACTTTCTAGATTTTGATAAGCCAAAGAGAATGCCATTGGGCGACTGTCATCTTTCACTTGCTTGGCATAGGCATTATACCATAACTGAGCATCTTGGTGTTTGTTGTTACTTGCCAGAGCCTGAGCATAATACAATTTATCTTCAGGGTCAGTAAGTGGTGATTGCACTACCTTAGCATACCAAATCTCAGCTTGTTCTGAGTTTTGTAATTTTCGATAACAATGAGCTATTTTTTCTTTGATCAGAAGAGAACTTGTGTCTGTTTCTAAAGCTTTTTTGTAGAGAGGCAGGGCTTCTGAAAATGCCATTTTCTTGTAGAGTTTTTGAGCATCATCATAAGTTTTATTAATTTTTTGTGTAAAGCCACTCAACGAAAAACAAAAAATTATCCCCAGAGTTATAAACCTTTTCATAGAATAGCAGTTTTATATAAATATTTTGTTTTTTTCTACAAAAACATTTGTTTTGTAGCGATAAAGTTCTATTTTCACAAAGTAAAAACAATAATATTCCTTTTCAAATTTTTTTTACAAAAATGCAATTTCAACATTCTATTGTTGGCGAGCTTTTTAAGAAAGACTATCGCATTTCTCGTGATATACTTCTAGAAATTAAAGACCTTGGTTTAGAAGTAGAAAAAGATTTGTTGGCTATTGTAGACGATGCCATCAAGAATCCCGATTATTATTCGGATGAAATTGAGGATGATGAAGGAGGTTTTGCTCCTATGCATGCTGTTTTACTCTTGCGGGAAATCAAGAGTAAAGAAGTAGCTAAAAGAGTTCTTCAGATGCTTCAAGGTGATGTTTTAGAAATGGATAGACTCTTCTATCCAGACTTCTTAACAGAAGAGGTTTGGACATATCTCTGCCATTTGGGACACAAAGAAATAGACACCTGTAAACAAATTTTGTTCGAGGGGAATGCTGATGTATATGCCCGAGTAGCTATTTCAACAGGGCTTGCTCAGTTGGCTGTCCATTATCCTGAACATCGAGAAAAAATCATGCAGATTTTTTCCAAACTTCTTGATTTCATTTTAAGTGATGAAAGTATGGAAGCCTTTGATGAAGAAGAAGGTATTTTTGGTGATGAACCCGATTTTGATGCTGACATAGAATTTATTTCTAATTTCGCTTGCGATTTATTGGATTTAGATGCCAAAGAGAAACGCAAAGAATTAGATGCTCTCTTCGACAATGGTTTGATTGACGAAGAAATTTTAGAAGAAAGTAAGGCTGTTTTTAAGAAAAACCAGATGTCAAATAAAGATATTTTAGAAATTTATAGAGACATGGAAATCGGTGAGAATGCGGAACTTACAGAAGAAGAAGAGGACGAAGATGAGCCAAAAGTAAAAAAAATGAAAGATTAAATTTGGATATTATTTTGGATTTGCCTATTATTGCACTCCAAAATTTATGGTCGGATGGCCGAGAGGCTAGGCAGGGCTCTGCAAAAGCCCCTACAGCGGTTCGAATCCGCTTCCGACCTCTCAAAAGCTACACTAAACATTTATTGGTGTAGCTTTTTTATTATCTTTGAAGAAATATCAACGACATGCTTTCTGAATTTGGCAAAATATTAGTTTTTATTATTGGAGCTACTTTGTTTGTTTCAGTTGCTTTAGCTGTGTCGTATATTATTCGTCCCAAACGCCCCAATCCAGAAAAACTTACCAGTTATGAATGTGGAGAAGAACCCATAGGTTCTGCTTGGCGTTTTTTTAATATTCGTTTTTATATTGTAGCCCTTATTTTCATCTTATTTGATGTAGAAATTGTTTTTTTATTTCCTTGGGCTACCATTTTTGGACAAAAAGACTTGTATGAAGCAACACAAGGCTCTTGGACTTGGTTTGCCTTACTCGAAATGTTCATTTTTATTTTCATTTTAGGGCTTGGACTTGCATACGTATGGGCAAAGGGTTATTTGGACTGGGTTCGCCCCAGACCAACAGTACCACAAGTAAAGAGTGTAGTTCCTAAAAACCTTTACGAAAACCTTAACCAAAAATATTCAGAAAAAACCACCAAACACGCATAAAATTATTCATTACTAGCATGGAAAATATCTGGGATTTATTAAAAATGATTTTACCCGCAGGTTTTGTACTTATTGGAATGTATTTAACCTCACGAAATTTTTTACAAAAAGAGTTTGAAAGAAGATTAGCAGAAATCAAATTAAAAAACTCAGAATCAATTACTTCTATCCGACTACAGGCTTACGAAAGAATGTGTTTGTTTTTAGAACGCATTCTGCCTGACCATATGCTTTTACGTATCCAAGCTCATGAATTTACTTCCGAAGAATTACATCATATTATTATGCTTGAAATTCGTAACGAATTTTCACATAATTTTTCACAACAAATGTATATGAGCCACGAAGCATGGACAATGGTAAAAAATGCTAAAGAAGAGATTATTACTCTGATTAACAACACAATGGCTCAGGTTCATCCACAAAGCAATGGTATAGAACTTGCTAAAAAAATATTAGAAAATATAAGAGAATATAACATGAACCCGTCTGTTCCTGCTATTGCATTCTTAAAAGAAGAACTCAAACAACTGTTTTAATCATCAGGACAATTTTTAGCATCATTTTTGTCTTAGTGGTTTGTAAAAATATCTCCATGAAAAAGTTCATCGTTTTTACTTTTATTTTTTTAGGATTCTTGAGATTACAAGCTCAAAATCAGCTTTTTGAGGGCACAGTCAAATATACTCATTATCTTGAAATTACAGACACAACCATGAAAAAGCAAGATATGGCTCTTTCATTGTATTTTGGAAGTGCTTCTATTTTGTATATCAAGCAAGGGCATTATCATTGGAAATTTGCAGATTGTAGTCAGGAATCTCAAACATACATCCCAACTACCAATACCATTTATGATAAATTTGTCAAAAATGATACACTTTATACAACCAATGCAGGGATAGCCAATGAAACCATTGCTCAAGAGGAAGTTAAAGATTCTAAAACTGTTGTTTTAGGTGAAAAGTGTAAAGTGATGATTGTAAAGTCAAAATTCCCAAGTTCTGGAGATAAAAGAATCAGACTGTATTATTTTGGTAAAAAATATACTTTACACCCTGATTTTTACCAAAAATATAAAATGAATGCGAACGATAAGATTTTTGCGAAAATGGGAACAATCCCTTTGCGTTTTACTGTGGTATATCCCAGTTTTAAAATTACTTATGTAGCAGCCGAAATAAAACGAACTACTGTAGACTTAAAACTGTTTGATGTAAAGGGTAAAAAAACAAAACCCCTTCCCACTCAGAAATAATGAAAGGCTCTTGGCAAGATACTCTCAATTTAGGTAGTAAATTAAGTATTAAAAAAATTTGGAACATAGCCAAAACCCTTAGTAGTTTCTATGTTTCCAAGTGGAAAGGCACACCTTCACATTGGGGTTTGCCTTTTAGTATTTCTATAGAACCTACAACAGCCTGTAATTTACGTTGCCCTGAATGTCCTAGTGGCTTAAGAGCATTTACACGCCCTACGGGTTTGTTACAAGAAGACCTTTATAAAAAAATTGTAGATGAACTTGCTGATTATCTGGTATATCTGATTTTATATTTTCAGGGAGAGCCTTATTTACATCCCAAATTTTTTGAATTGGTAGAATATGCCTCCAAGAAAAATATTTATACAGCAACCTCTACCAATGCCCATTATCTCCATGAAAAAAATGCCATTAAAACAGTAGAAAGTGGACTAGATAGGCTCATCATCTCGATTGATGGAACTACCCAAGATACTTATGAAGCCTATCGTATAGGTGGAAATTTAGAGAAAGTTATTAAGGGTACTGAGACATTATTAAATGTAAGGAGTCGTTTAAAGTCCAAAAAACCTTATACTATTTTTCAGTTTTTGGTCGTAGCCCCCAACGAACATCAAATTGAGGAAGTCAAGCAACTTGCTAAAAACCTGGGTGTGGATAAAGTTGCTTTCAAAACTGCTCAAATCTATGATTACGAGCAAGGTTCACCTCTTTTACCACAACAACAACAATACAGCAGGTATAAAAAACAGGCAGATGGTACTTTTCAAATTAAGAATAAGCTTCTGAATGAATGCTGGAAAATGTGGCATTCGTGTGTGGTTACTTGGGATGGAAAAGTTGTGCCTTGTTGTTTTGATAAAGATGCAACTCATCAGCTAGGAAATTTAGCTTCCGAAGATTTTGAAAAAATCTGGCTATCAGAATCTTATCAAAATTTTAGACAAAGTCTGCTACGTTCAAGAAGCGAAATAGATATTTGTAAAAATTGCACAGAAGGTACAAAAGTTTGGGCATAAAAAATATCCTAAACATTGATGTTTAGGATACTCAAATATTTAAAGGTTGAACAATAAACTATGTTGGTGTACAGACCACAGAGGAAATTAATCTATTCTTGGTTTATAAGTTTCTTCTGCTTTTTTAGAACGACCTTGTTCTATGTCTGCCTTTTTGTCTTGTTGAGGCACTGTAGGCATTACAGTAGCCGCTTTTTGCTGAAAGGATGTCATAGTAGTAAGAATGTTTAGGTGGTTGTGTGTATTTTTGTTACGTTTTTTCCTTTCTATAATTCTTTGTTGAGCCTTCTAGAAAGTTCTTGAATCAAAGCTTCTTGCCTCTGTATTTTTTTTCTGAGTAAAGAAGCATCTAGTGTTTTTTTGTTTGCTTCTGTTAATGAAAATACAAATTCTTTGCCAAAGTTTTGAGTATTCTTCTTAATAATACTTTCGAAGGCAAAACTGACGTTGCTATTGATGTAAGTTTCTACGCTTTCCATAAACTTTTTTTACTATGTTCTTGATAAAACAAAGTAAAAAAGTCTGTCCGTAATTTTTTGGAGGAGTGATAAAAAAGAAGATGAGTGTTATTTTCTTTTGGCTTTTATTTCAAAATATTCAGGGTCAGAGAATATCATTTTCTGCTTTCCTTTGATATAATAGCTTTGGAGCTTATTGTTACTACAATACATTTTTAGCTCTCTTTGAGACGAATACAAATAATTATCTGTACAAGTCTTGGCTTGTACACTCCAAAGTTCTTGAGTATTTTTTGATAATCCGATTACTAGTTTTTCGACTTTTAAGTCTAAATCTTTAGCTTCATAAATTTTAAAAAGAGTATCTCCACTGGTTATTTGAGATTCTTTATACAAACCACGAAAAGCTGATTTATTAATATTGGCATGTAAGAAAAAAGCTAATTCTTTTTCCCAACTTATATCATTTACATCTCTAACTTCTGTTCTACCTTCAGCATAAGTAGCCTTCTGAAACATGACTGGCGAGCTTTTGAGCAATTGTATTTGCTCATTTACCTTTTGTTCTAAATCGTAGTAATAATTTACTTTTACTGTTGATTCTGGGGTTTGACAAGCCTTTAAAAAAAGAGAAAAGCTTAATACAATCAATATTTTTTTCATAGTGGTGATAAAAAAGGAATCTCCAAATTTCGGAAAATTTGGAGATGATTGGAAATAAAAGTTGGATTTTTATTTTTTCATCAATGCATTCATAGCTTCTCCGCCACATTCTCCACCTATTTTGGCAAGACCTTCAGTATCTTTACCAGCTTCTAAAACATTTTCGTAATTTTTTTCTACTTTTTTGAAAGCACAATCACAAGATTTTTTAGCAAACTCTTCAATACTTACCCCTGCCCCCTGAATTGTCTGACCGTCTTTTGTATCTTTTAGAGCCATGATTTCTCCTTCACAAGAAGATATAAAATTTTTTTTATCCTCTTCATTCCAAGCTCCTTTTTTTGAAATTTCTTGTTTTTTACTCACAGCCTTTGCTGTATTGGTACCACTACTATTTGTAGCATTTGTGTTTGCAACTTTTTGAGAAGAATGGCATGCCTGCAAGGTTATCCAACACATGAAAGCCATGTAAAATATTTTTTTCATAAGGATTAGGTATAAAAAATGAATGCTCAAATTTTAAAAAACTTGAGCATTCAAAAAAATATTCATACAAATTTATTTTTTCATCATTTCCTTCATTACCTCTTCGCCACACTCTTCTCCAATTTTATTTATTCCAGATAGGTCTTTATTGGCATCAATAATATTTTCGTAATTTTTTTCTACCTTTTCTAATGCACAACTACAAGATTTTTTTCCAAATTCTTCGATATTTATTCCTACTGCCTGAATTGTCTGACCATCTTTTGTATCTTTTAGAGCCATGATTTGAGCTTCACAACTTTTCAAAAAGTCTTGTTCATGAGCTGTTGTCCAATAACCTTTTTTAGATTCAGCTTCTGAGCTTTTAACTTCTTCTTTCTTTTCTGTAGAAGAGTCCGAAGATTCTTTATTCTCTTTTGATTTACAAGCCTGTACAACCATTAGAGAAGCGAACAAAAAATACATTAGTTTTTTCATAAAATTAGTTTTTTAGAATTAAAAATAATCCCCAAATTGTATAATTTGGGGATTAAAGATTTATTTTTTCATTAATTCCTGAATTACTTGTCCTCCACAGTCTCCAGCAATTTTTGTAATTCCTGAAGCATCTTTATCAGCAGCCTTCACATTGTCATATTGTTGTTCTGCTTTTGAAAGTAAGCAGTCACAAGATTTTTTTGTAAACTCTTCTATTTTTACACCTACACTTTCAATTGTTTTCATATTTGCTGAACCTTTTTCTTTAGCAAATGATTCTTCACATAATTTTGTGAAAGTTTTTTTATCTCCATCCGTCCAAGCACCTTTTTTAGAAGATTTACAAGAGCCCATCATTAAAGACATTGAAGCTATTGCTAACACGAATAATCCTTTTTTCATAAATTTTAGAAGTTTAAAAATGTACGGTTAAGTATTTTATCTCAAGCAATATATATTTTTTTGATTATAAAAATTAATTTTATGCATCTTTTTTTACTTATTTATTCAAAATTTTTTTTTGAAGATAAGATACTACCATTTCTAATGGCTTCTGATAATGAAAATTATTTGGTATAATAATGTCAGCCTCATTTTTAAAAGGTTCTATATAACGCTCATAGGTAGGTGATACATGTTTTTCATAACGATATAACACATCAGCAAGGTCATAACCACGTTCTATTTGGTCTCTGTGGATACGCCTTTTTAGTTTAATATGTTCTTTGGCATCTATGAATATTTTAAAATCCAGTAAATCAGCAATTTCTGCAAAATAAAACACAAAAATACCTTCAACAACAATAATGGGAGCAGGTTTAAACACTAAGGTTTGAGGCACTACATCTGGATTATTGTATGTGTATTCTAATCTATAAACAGTTTCTCCATTTCTAAGTTTTTGTATATCACGGGCATATTCGTGAGCATTGATGGATTCTGGGAGATCAAAGTTATGAACGCCATTTTCATCCGTAGGCTGCTCATCTTTAGAACGATAATAATTATCTTGAGAAATCAGACAAATCTCATCACTATCAAAAGAATTTATAAGATTTTTGAGAAAAGATGTTTTGCCTGAAGCACTGCCTCCTGTAATGCCGATGATAAAGGGTTTTTCCATTGGTATAGATTGTCAATTGCTGTTGTTTAGTTTTTTACAAAAGTGCAATTTTACAACAAATTCAGGTTTTTTTGTAAAAACTCTATAAATTTTTTTACAGCAATGGCTCTATGACTGATTGTATTTTTCTGTTCAATCTCCATTTCTGCAAAGGTTTTATCATAACCCTGTGGCATAAAAACGGGGTCATAACCAAAACCTTTTTCGCCTCTTTTGTCAGATAAAATAGTTCCTTGTATTGTACCTTCAAATTGCCATTCTCCATGCTTGGTTACCAACGTAATGCAAGTTCTGAATTGAGCATTTCGGTTTGTATGGCTCTCTAAATTACTCAGTAACAATGCAATATTGTTATCATTATTTCTTGGAAGTCCTCCATAATAAGCCGAATGTACCCCTGGAGCTCCATTTAAAGCTTCTACTTCCAATCCACTGTCATCTGCAAAACAAGGTACTCCAAAATGTTGCCAAACATATTGAGCTTTTTGAGCTGAATTAGCAGGAATTGTATCCTGTGTTTCAGGGAGTTCTTCAAAACAGCCAATTGATTCCAAACTTACCAATTCTACAGAATCACCCAACAAATTTTGTACTTCGTAAATTTTATTTGTATTGTTTGTTGCAAAACAGATTTTCATATTTCTTTGGTTAGTCAATTTCTAAAGCTTCTAAAATATCTGCAAGATTGCCAAAATCTTTCAATCCAGATTTTTCTTCTATACTTCCTTGTAAACCAATCCCTTTTATTTTAGTATTAGAAAGTAAATCTGTGATAATTTCTTGTGAAAAATCTCCTTCAACCAGTAAATTACATTTTTCTGAAAGATTTTTCAGGGCTTTGAGTGTATTATCTTCTGCATTGGTAAGTAAAAAATAGCTAACTAAATGGTTATATTTTACAGAGAGTATTTCTATTTGTTCAACATTTTCAGACCTGAATATCAGACCAATAGGCAATTTATCTAATTCTTTTGCCTTTTCAGCCAGTTCCTCCAATACATCTTCTCTCTCTATTTGCATCCCATGAATGGGGTATTCTTGAAGAATTTCATTCATTTCTGCAAGACTTGATTGTGAGAATTCTGCTATAAACTGTACCCCTACTATCCAGCTTATCATTTCAGTATAACTCTGTGGATTTACATAGTCAATTTTGTCTTTTTCTACCTGAAAACCAAGCATATCAACGCCCATGCCTGCACAATAACGAGCATCGCTGAGACTACTGATATTCCCTACCTTTACAAAAGTTTTAAGTGCCATTTATGTATTATTTTGTTGATGTTCGTGTATGGTTTGTTCTTTATCTCCGATAATGAGTCTGTTACTTTTATCATAGCTAAAATAACTTGAAAACCAGCTAAAGAACACAAAAAATCTATTTCTAAAACCAACCAAAGCCATCAGGTGAACAAAAAGCCATGTTACCCATGCAAAAAATCCTTGAAATTTTACAAAGGTAAGTTCTACAACAGCCTTATTACGTCCGATAGTTGCCATACTTCCCAAGTCTTTATAGGTAAAAGGTTTGAGAGTAGTATCTTTTTTAAATATCTTTTTAAGGTTTTTAGCAAGATTTACAGCCTGTTGTATGGCTGGCTGGGCAACCATAGGATGCCCTTTGGGTGTAGCTTCTGTGGTTACGGCAGCTATATCGCCTATGGCAAAAATGTTCTGATAACCTTCTACTTTATTAAATGCATCTGTTTTGATACGTTTGTTAGGCAAAATGGCTTGTTCATTTAAACCTGCAACAGGATTTCCAGCAACACCTGCAGCCCAAAGAAGTGTCTGACTGATGAGTTTTTCACCATTACTTAAGGTTACTGTGTAGCCATCATAGCTTTTTACAGAAATTCCAACATGAACCTTCACACCCATTTTCTGAAGATATTCCAGAGATTTTTTAGAAGATTCTTCGGACATTGCTCCCAACAATCGTGGTGAAGCCTCTACTAAATGAATGTCCATTTCAACGATGTTGAGTTCTTTGTAATCTATTGGAAACACATGTTTTTTAAGTTCAGCCAATGCTCCTGCTACTTCCACACCTGTTGGTCCGCCACCCACAATCACATAATCCATCAAGCTGTTACGTTGCTCATCATTGGAAGTAAGAACAGCCTCTTCAAAATTACGTAGTACATGATTACGCAGTTTGATGGCATCTTCAATGGTTTTAAGAGCAAAAGAACGCTCTTCTATTTCTTTCATTCCGTAATAATTGGTGGTAGCTCCTGTAGCTATTACCAAATAATCATAGGATATTTCACCTACTGAAGTCTCTAGGGTATTGGTTTCTGTGATAATTTTTTGCACCTCTGCAAACCTGAAAATAAAGTTTTTCTGTTTTCCAAAAGCCTTTCGAAATGGATAAATGATGGAGGAAGTTTCTAAACCAGATGTAGCAACCTGATAAAGAAGTGGTTGAAAAGTATGATGATTGTGTTTATCTAAAAGAACAACTTGGCAGTCTGCATTGGACAGCGATTTTACGAGTTGCAAACCACCGAAACCACCTCCTACAATAACCACACGGGGCTTGTCAGTTTTGGGAATCTGTGCTGATTTCATAGAATACATGGTGAAGATATGAGCCGTAATTATACAAAAAATATTAGGAACATAGATGTTTTTTTCGCAACAAGTCTTAAATTTGAGCTTAAAAAGTACAAAATCAGATTATAAAAAATTATGGGAAGAGCATTTGAATTCCGTAAAGGTAGAAAAATGAAGCGTTGGGGGCAAATGGCAAAAACTTTTACCAAATATGCCCGTGAAATAGCCATGGCTGTAAAAGCTGGTGGAGCAGAGCCAGAATATAATTCTCGTTTGAGAGCTATTCTACAAAACGCTAAACAAGATAACGTTCCTAAAGATAATATCGAAAGAGCGATTAAAAAAGCATCTTCTAAAGACCAAGAAGATTACAAAGAATTGGTTTATGAAGGATATGGTCCTCATGGAATAGCTGTAGTCATTGAAACTGCTACTGATAACCCTACTCGTACTGTTGCTAATATTCGTAGTTACTTCAATAAAACGGGAGGTTCTTTAGGTACCACAGGTTCTTTGGATTTCTTATTTGAAAGACAATCTATTTTCCAAGTAACAAAAAAAGCAAGTGTAGATTTAGAAGAACTTGAGTTTGAACTAATTGATTTTGGTTTGAATGAAATGGCTTCAGAAGAAGATGATATCTTTATTTATGGAACTTTTGAGGCTTTTGGAAAAATTCAAAAATATCTTGAAGACAATGCTTATGAAATAAAAAGTGCTAAATTGGAACGAATTCCTCATGATACCAAAGAGCTTACATCAGAACAAGAAGCTGATGTTGAAAAACTCTTAGAGAAGCTTGAAGATGATGAAGATGTACAACAGGTATTTCACAACATGAAGTAATCCATTTTTAAAACCAACTTATCAAATATCTAATTTTCAAAATTTTATGAAAAAAACAACCTTAATATTAGCATTTTTTGCTTTATTCACATTAGCAAATCAGTGTAAAAAAAGTGCTGATTTATCAGCAATTACTGATAAAACTTGGTTACGTTCTCAAGAAGAAGAAAAAAGTGATGGTGTTGAGGTATATCGCCCTGAAAACTATAGCTTTCCTATGAGCAGAGGACCAAGACAAGGTTTTAAATTATCTAAAAATGGTGAGTTTACTCAAATTATAGCTCCTGCTGATGCTCCTATGCAATTAAAAGGTTCTTGGAAACAATTAGATAAAACTAAAATTTCTATCAATTTAGAAAAAAATGAATTTATTTCTACTACTTCTAGTACCTACGAATTGATAGAATACAACAACAAGGTTGTAAAAATCAAAAAACAGTAAACATTCACAGACTTGTCTCACTAAAATTGTTCACTAAAACTTATGGATAGAAGGACACACACACCTCCCGAAGAAAAACCTGAGTTTTTTACAAGTTATAAAAAAACACAAGGAGCTTACCCCGGATATTTTGAAGGTTTAGAGTCGAACAAACATCCTGAACTTCGAATATTTTCTTATGATAGCGAAACATGTAAAGAGTTTATTTTCAAGAGTCTCCCTGATCTTTTCAAATATCTTGATGAAAATACTAACTTAAAACACTGGATAGACACAGAAGGAATAGGAGATACTAATTTTTTCAAAGCCTTACAAACCAGATTCAATTTACATAATTTAGCTATTGAAGATACTGTAAGTGGGCATCAAAGACCCAAAGTTGAGACTTACGATGAACATCTATTTATCATCTCAAGAATGCTCTATTTTATGGGCGATGATAAAAAACTCATTAATGAGCAAATTGCATTCTTTGTATTTGATAATATACTTATCACCATTCAGGATGAATACGAAGATTGTTTAGAACCTGTACGTGAACGCCTCAGAAAAGGAAAAGGCACTATGCGTACCTTAGGAGTTTTTTATCTGACTTATGCTCTTGTAGATGCCATCGTTGACAATTATTTTCCTATGGCAGAGGAAATTAATCAACGTTTACATGATTTAGAAGTTCAGATAATGAAAGATGTCAGCTCTGTGAATATTCAAGACATTATGCATCTGAAAAGAGAGATTTTGCAGATTAGAAAAGCTGCTTTGGCAGAAAGAGATAAAATTAGTGAGTTAACAAGATGTGTACACCCTCAAAAAGATGAAAAAGTGGATATCTATCTACGTGATACATATGACCACTGTTTACAGATTTTAGAGCTTTTAGAAGACGAAAAAGAAATTGCTTATAGTTTGGTTGAAGCTTATAACTCAAGTCTCAACAACAAAACTAATGAAGTAATGAAGGTTTTAACAATTGTCTCAGCCATTTTTATTCCTCTTACCTTTATAGTAGGAGTGTATGGAATGAACTTTGCTCAAGAAAATCATGATCATGGTTATTTACCTTTTAACATGCCTGAATTGTATCACCCTTATGGTTATATAGGTGTCTGGGCTGTCATGATAAGCATTGCTTTGGGGGGATTTATATTTTTTAAACGAAAGAAATGGTTATAATCTTGCTTACTAATATAAAAAGGCGTTGAAATATATTTCAACGCCTTTTTATATATTTGTATAACTTAAAACTTAATTGATGTTACGCATAAAAAACAGAATTACCTGAACTGCTATCAAAAAAATTGGACTGACTTGGTTTTCTTCATCTGAGTTTTCAGCTAGAGAAAGTGTCGATACTTTTGATTTTTTTTCTGCTCCTTTTTCTATAATCTTAGGGTCTTTGATATTATTTTGACTATTGGGTTTGTCTGTTTTTAAAACTGGTACATTGATAGTGCCTTTCTGTTTCAACGATTTTTGTTGAACATCTTTATCTTTGGATTTAGATTTTTTAGGAATCCCTTCCTGTTCAAATACCTCGTTTCCGCTCATTACCAACGATTGCCCCCCCGTAGGCATTGTGGCTATCAAGCAGAAAATTACAGCTAATATGGAAAGTTTAAAAAATCGCATCAGGATAAGCTCTTTTATGTTTTTATAATAGACAATTGAAGTGGGGAATTGGTTGCATCAAAAATCTATTTTTTTTAAAATATTTTTTTTGAGTATATTTTAATCGGCATAAAACTAAGAAAATCAGGCTATAAAAACAAGTATTTTTTGATAATTATTTTTAAACTAAACTTTCTATATATTTTTATGTTAAAAAATTATGGAAACTTACGATTACATAATAGCAGGAACAGGAGCAGCAGGTTTAAGCCTAGCTTTCTATTTAGCACAAAGCCCTTTAAAAGATAAAAAAGTTCTTTTAATAGATAAACATATTAAAAATCAGAATGATAGAACTTGGTGTTTTTGGCAAAATGGTATTTCAGACTTTGAAGATATCATTTATAAATCATGGGAAAATATATCTTTTTATAGTTCTAATTTTACTGAAAAAATCAATATCAAACCTTATCATTACAAAATGATTCGTGGAATTGATTTTTATAATTTTGTTCAAGATTTTATTAGAAAAAACACTTCTTTCAAATGGTTACAAGCTGATATACAACACTTTGACAGTACACAGAAATTTCCTATTCTTCACACAAACGACCAAAAGTTTCAAACGGAATACATTTTTGATGGTACTTGGAATTTTTCTGAAAATTTTCAAAAGAAACAAGACTATCATTATCTATATCAGCATTTTAAAGGTTGGTTCATAGAAAGCAAACAACTTATTTTTGATGCAGAGACCATGCATTACATGGACTTCAGGGTGCCTCAAAAAGCAGGAGAAGTTCGTTTTGGGTATGTTTTGCCTTTTAGCCCCAACAAAGGTTTGGTAGAGTTTACTATTTTCTCTGATAACATTCTTTCCAAAGGGCAATACATCCAAGAACTTCAACATTACCTTGAAAACATCTTACAAATTTCAGACTATTCTATTTATGATGAAGAGTTTGGTATCATACCTATGTTTGATGAGCCTTTTCCACAATCCAAACATCCCAATATCATTTCCATTGGAACAAAAGCTGGTTGTGCCAAAGCCAGTACCGGTTTTACTTTTGACCGCATCCAACGTCACAGTAAACAAATTGTTGAAAATTTGATAAAAGGTAAAAAAGATATTCAGCCTACTTTTGCAAAAAAATACTCTTTGTATGATAGTGCTTTACTCAATGTGATTCATAAAAATAGACTTTCCAGTGAAGAAGTTTTTGGAAGAATGTTTCAGAAGCACCCTGTTCATCGTATTTTTAGGTTTCTGGATGAAGAAAGTTCTATTTTGGAAGACATTCAGATTATGAATAGCATGCCTTGGATGCCTTTTATTAAAGCTATTGGGCAAAACATTTTGAGAAAATAATTTTTTACCTAAATTTGAAGAAAATTAATTCCTCACGTAATTTTATGAATAGCACCTCCATTAAAACCCTTTTATCTCAAAGAGTTATTGACTTACACGAATCTCAAACTTTGGAAATGGCAGCCAAAGCTCGTGAATTAGAAGCAAAAGGCGTTGATGTGATTAAATTAAGTTTAGGAGAACCAGATTTCAACACTCCTGACCACATCAAGGCTGCCGCAAAAAAAGCTGTTGATGATAACTTTTCTTTTTATACCCCTGTTCCTGCTATTTTAGACCTTCGTAAAGCCATTGCTGAAAAACTCAAAAGAGATAATCAGTTAGATATGAAAGCAGAGAACATTGTTGTCTCTACTGGAGCAAAACAAGCTCTTATCAATGCGATTTTGGCTCTTGTAAACCCCGGTGATGAGGTGATTGTATTTGCACCTTATTGGGTAAGTTATATTCCGATGATACAACTTGCAGAAGGCAAAGCTGTAATTGTAAACGGAAAAATTGAAAATGGTTTTAAAGTAAGCCCAGAAGATTTAAAGAAAGCCATTACGCCCAAAACAAAAGCTGTTTTATATTCCTCTCCTTCCAACCCAACAGGAACAGTATATACCAAAGAGGAGTTAAAAGCCTTTGCAGATATTATAGCACCTCACGAAAATATTTATATCATTGCTGACGAAATTTACGAATATATCACGTTTGAAGGCAATTATTGGAGTATTGGAGCTTTTGAGAATGTAAAAAACAGAACTGTAACTGTAAATGGATTTTCTAAAGGTTATGCCATGACAGGCTGGAGAGTGGGTTATGTGGCAGCTCCCAAAGAAATTGCTGATGCTTGTAATAAAATACAAGGGCAATTTACTTCTGCTACTTGTTCTATTGCTCAGAAAGCTGCTTTGGCTGCTGTTACAGGTGGCACAGAGTCTATTCAGGTGATGAAAGAAGCTTATTTACGCAGAAGAGATTTAGTTTTAGAACTAATTAAAGAAATTCCTGCTATCAAAACTTATGTACCACAGGGTGCATTTTATTTATTCCCTGATGTAAGTGCCTATTTTGGTAAATCTGATGGAGAAACTACCATTAAGACTTCCAACGATTTATGTATGTATTTACTCAATAAGGCTCATGTAGCGTTGGTTGATGGAGAAGGTTTTGGAGCTGCTGAATGTATCCGTATTTCTTTTGCTGCTTCTGATGAAAGCCTCAGAGAAGCTATCAGAAGAATTAAAGAAGCTCTAGATAAATTAAAATAATTATACTTCAATATTGTTTATTGATAATTACAACTTGTTTTCACTAAAAAATTACAATTATGAGCGATAGACATCAACAATCACGTACAGGACTTATGGTAAACTCAGGCTTGTTTTTAGGTGCAGGAGCTTTATTGATTGCCAGTTTCGTTGGCGACCTTGCTACAGGTAATAAATTATGGGCATTTATCAGTCTTGGTATAGGTGCTGGTGTAGGTGTACCTCATATGCTTCAAGCATGGAAAGCCTTTTCTAACTTAGAATATGGAGAAACCATGAAAAAAGGTATTATATCTTGGGTTGCTCCTGCTGGTATGGCTCTTATTAATTTCTTAACTTAATCCTTGATTTTTAATAAATTACTATAAACCTTCAAGACTTTCTTGAAGGTTTTAAAATGTTTTTCCACTTTTAATTTCAATCGTTCTATGCAATATGATGTAACCGTGATAGGCTCAGGACCAGGTGGTTATGTAGCTGCTATTCGTGCTGCTCAGCTTGGACTGAAAACAGCCATTATTGAAAAATACAATACTTTAGGAGGTACTTGCCTGAATGTGGGCTGTATTCCTTCAAAAGCTCTCTTAGACTCTTCTGAGCACTTCTATAATGCTACACATACCTTTGAACAACATGGTATCAAGGTAAAAGGTGTAGAAGCTGATTTTACCCAAATGATTAAGCGTAAAGCAGATGTCGTAAAAATGACTTGTGATGGGGTTAAGTTTTTAATGGATAAAAATAAAATTACAGTTTATACTGGCGTTGGCTCTTTTGTGGATAAAAATACTATTAAAATTACCAAAGCTGATGGCTCAACAGAGCAGATTACAACCAAAAATGTAATTATCGCAACAGGGTCTAAGCCTTCTACTCTGCCCACAATGCCCATAGACAAGAAAAGAGTTATTACCTCTACTGAGGCATTGACTTTAGAAAAACAGCCTAAATCTCTGATCGTCATTGGTGCTGGTGTAATTGGTGCTGAATTGGGTTCTGTGTATGCTCGCATTGGCACAAAAGTAACCATGATAGAGTATGCAGCCTCCATGATTCCTACGATGGATGGTACAATGGGAAAAGAACTTTTCAAAGCTACCAAAAAATTAGGTATCGATTTCTATTTCAGTCATAAAGTAACTTCTGTTGAAAATAAAGGCAAAAAAGTTGTTGTAAAAGCTGATAATCCTAAAGGAGAAAGTGTAGAATTTGAAGCTGAATACTGCTTGATTTCAATTGGTAGAAAGCCTTATACTGAAGGTTTGGCTTTGGAAAATGCAGGTTTGCAAGTAGATGAAAGAGGCAGAATCCCTGTAAATGATCATCTTGAGACATCTGTAAAAGGCATTTATGCTATTGGAGATGTAATCAAAGGTGCTATGCTTGCTCATAAAGCCGAAGAAGAAGGCGTTATGGTAGCAGAATTCTTAGCAGGACAGAAACCCCATATCAATTACCTTTTGATTCCTAATGTGGTTTATACTTGGCCAGAAGTAGCTGGTGTAGGCTATACAGAAGAAGAACTCAAAAAAAATGGTACACCTTACAAAGTAGGTCAATTCCCTTACAGAGCTTTAGGAAGAGCCAGAGCCTCTATGGATATTGATGGTCTTGTAAAAGTGCTTGCCCACAAAGATACAGACGAGATTCTAGGAATGCATATCATTGGAGCAAGAGCTGCTGATATGATTGCTGTAGGTGTAACAGCTATGGAGTTTAGAGCTTCTGCCGAGGACATTGCTCGTCAAAGCCATGCCCACCCTACCTACATGGAAGCCGTCAAAGAAGCCTGCCTTGCAGCCACCGAAAACAGACCTATTCATATTTAGAAAAACAAAAAGGCGATTTAATAAATCGCCTTTTTTATTAAAGAATTTATTAAAAAATATTGTTTTTTTGAATAAACATTGTCTTATTTGATATTTCTATTTTTTTATAATATATTCATTTCTATGAATAATGATATTCAATATCTAACTCAAAAGTTAGAAGAAATACAGAAGCAACTTTCACACAAAGAGTTAATTGTTGATAATATTTTAGAAAGTACCTTGGCTGGTTATTGGGATTGGCATATCCCTGATAATTATGAATATTTAAGCCCTACATTCAAAAAAATGTTTGGTTATGAAGATGACGAAATGCCTAATGCTCCAGAATCGTGGCAAAAAATTATTTATCCTGAAGATCTAAACACATTATTTATGCTTTATGAAAAGCATGTTGAATCGAAAGGAGTATTTCCTTTTGATATGGAAGCTCGTTATTTTCATAAAGATGGCTCTACAGTTTGGGTATATTGCAGAGGAAAAGTAGTAGAATGGGATGAAAATGGGAGTCCTTTGAGAATGGTAGGTAGCCATATAGATATTACTCAATTAAAAAGAAGTGAAGAAATAGAAAAATATGCTCGTCAATTAGAACTTAAAAATAAAGAATTAGAGCAATTTGCTTACGTAACCTCACACGATTTACAAGAGCCTTTACGAACTATCAATAGTTTTACACAACTACTTGAAGAACAATATAAAGATAAGCTAGATGAGTCTGCAAATAAATTCTTATTTTACTTATCCCAAGCTTCTAACCGAATGAGTACTCTTATTAAAGATTTATTGGACTACTCCAGAATAGGTGTTAATAAAGAAAAAAATATAGTAGATTGTAATGCCTTAATTCGATTGGTTCAAGAAGACTTTGAACCCAAAATTAATGAGATTGGAGCTACTCTTATTATAGAAGACCTTCCCTTGATTCATGGATATGAAACTGATTTACGTTTATTATTTCAGAATATATTATCCAATGCCCTTAAATTCAGAAAGAAAGACAATCCGCTTATTATTAGGGTTTCGGCTATACAAGAAGATAAATTTTGGAAATTTGCCTTTCAGGATAATGGAATAGGTATTTCTCCTAATCATAAGGAAAGAATATTTACTATTTTCCAAAGACTTCACACCCAAAGTGATTATGAAGGTACAGGAATAGGCTTAGCTCATTGTAAAAAAATTATAGACTTACATGGTGGAACAATCTGGGTTCAATCAGAGTTGAACATGGGTAGCATTTTTTATTTTACTATACCTCTTTAAAATATATATGAACCAAAAGTTAAATTCAATTCTTTTAATTGATGATGATGAACCAACTAACTTTCTTCACCAATTAGTTATAAACAAATCCAATTGTGTAGAAGACTGTATTGTTATGTCTAGTGCTCAAGAAGCTCTCAACTATCTCAGTATTGAAAATAGTCCAAATCTTATTCTCCTTGATATTAACATGCCTGCCATGAACGGTTGGGAATTTTTGGAGGCTTTTAGAGAACTTAATATATCCAAAAAAGATGAAATTATAATTATCATGCTTACTACATCTTTTAATCCTGATGAAGAAGAAAAGTCAAAACTATTTAAAGAAGTTCAAGATTTCAAAAGAAAGCCTCTTACAAATATCATGTTAAAAGAAATTATTGAGAAATATTTTAACAAATAGATATTTATGTTTAGTTTATCAATATGTGATATGATTATCTTCGTAGTTTAATATAAATTCAATAAACTTTATTTGGCAGAAGTATAATCTTTTGTCTTTTCCCTTAAAATCTATAAATTTGTTCCTGTTTTTTATTTAAACCTCAAATACTAAAAATATGGCTGTTCAGACAATGCAAGGACTTAATTTTCATCTGACTGAAGAACAATTAGAAGTACAAAAAGCAGCAAGAGAATTTGCTCAAAGAGAGCTTCTTCCTGGTGTTATAGAAAGAGACGACCAACAAAAATTCCCTTATGAGCAAGTGAAGAAAATGGGAGAACTTGGTTTTATGGGTATGATGGTATCACCAACCTACAACGGAGGTGGCATGGACACCATTTCGTATGTACTTGCGATGGAAGAAATCTCTAAAATTGATGCTTCTGCTTCTGTTTGTATGTCTGTAAACAACTCACTGGTTTGCTGGGGTTTAGAGAAATTTGGTACAGAAGAACAAAAACAAAAATACTTAACAAAACTTGCAACAGGCGAAATTATTGGAGCATTTTGTCTTTCAGAACCAGAAGCAGGTTCTGATGCAACTTCTCAGCGTACAACTGCCGAAGATAAAGGTGATTATTATCTTTTAAATGGTGTAAAAAACTGGATTACAAACGGTAACAGTGCTTCTGTATATTTAGTAATGTGCCAGACACACCCAGAAAAAGCTCACAAAGGTATCAACTGCCTGATTGTAGAAAAAGGCATGGAAGGCTTTGTAGTTGGTAAAAAAGAAGATAAAATGGGTATCAGAGGCTCTGACACACACAGCTTAATGTTTACTGATGTAAAAGTACCAAAAGCAAACAGAATTGGAGAAGATGGCTTCGGATTCCGTTTTGCTATGGAAACCCTTAATGGTGGTCGTATTGGTATTGCAGCACAAGCTTTGGGTATTGCATCAGGAGCTTATGAGCTTGCTCTCCAGTATACCAAAGAACGCAAAGCTTTTGGTAAATTCTTGCACGAGCATCAAGGCATTCAGTTCAAATTGGCGGAAATGTACACCAAAATTGAAGCTGCAAGACTGATGATTTACAAAGCTGCTTTCTTAAAAGATAATAAAGAAGATTTCTCTCTGGCTGCGGCGGCTGCTAAATTATATGCTTCTGAAATTGCTCAGGAAGTAACCACAGAGGCAGTACAAATTCATGGTGGTTATGGTTACGTGAAGGAATTCCATGTTGAACGTATGATGCGTGATGCAAAAATTACACAAATCTATGAAGGAACGTCAGAAGTTCAGAAAATTGTAATTGCTCGTAGTGTCTTGAAATAGTCCTATAAAAATACATTTTAAATATAAAAATCGGTATTAGATACTAAAATTATCTATACCGATTTTTGTTTTTCTAAAAAAATACAATTACATTTGAGCGATAAAAATATAACAAATCCAAGATTAAAGACGTTATGGAAGATTATAATAAAATTATAGAGTCTTTAAATGTGAAGTTTCTCAAAGCTAAAAACTTCAAATTGCTCAATCCTTTTTCTATCAGTAATTTCTACGATATAGAAAATACCCTTTTATTGTTGCATGATGGTGATATTACTTTGAAATTAGGTGATGAAGAGCTGAAAGCCCGCCCTGGCGATATTTTGTTTGTACCTGCAGGCAAGCAAACTCACATTATTTATGGACAAGGTGAAGGTAATTTACTAAACAACGAAAAATTTATTACGAATAGAGAGAAATATTTCCAAGCCAATCAAGACCCTAAACTTGTTGGAAACATCAAAAATTCATTTAGTTATATTACTTTCAATGCGAAACTATTTGACTCTGTAAACTTTTTTACAAGTTTAAATATTCCAGCATTCGTAATTCGTCAGAACCCTACTGTTTCTCACCTCATTATTGAGGTTGTATTAGAATCTTTAGCCAATTCGTATGGTAAAGAACGCATTCAGAAAATTAAAACGGAGCTAATCGTCATTGAAGTAATGCGTTATGTACTTGAAAACAGCCTGTTTGTAGAACAATTGGCTACTAATAGTACTTATTTCAAAGACCCTCGCTTACTTGAGATATTTAGCTATATCAAGAAATATTTAGGTGGCGATTTATCTAATAAAATGCTTGCAAGTGTTGCAAACGTCTCTGAAGACTATGTAGGACAGTATTTCAAATTCCTTACTGGTATCAACCCTCAGGACTATATTGAGTATCAGCGTATGGAGAAAGCTGTAGACTTGCTCAAAACAACCAAGAAAAGTGTCAGAGAAATCGGAAAAGAAGTTGGTTATAAAGATACTGCTTATTTCTGTCGCCGTTTTAAAATGATGTTTGGCTTACCCGCAGGCAAAATGCGTAAAAGAGAAGCCATTGCAGAAGGATAAAAATTGATTTTATGTAAGATATTAACATGAAAGAAGTTATTTTTTGCTTTATAGAACCTTATTGTGGAGACTCTGAGGTCTGCTATATCGCTGAAAAAAACCTATTTGCACCAATAGTTACTGGTGATATTCTTCGTCATTTTTTTAAAAATCAAGGTTTTGGAGATACAAAAACTTTTTTAGAAGCTCAAAAATACCTAAATGATGGTATCATATTACCAATAGACTTGGTATTAAAAATTATTATGACTGGTTTCCAAACACATTTACAAGAAAATCTTTTTATTATCAATGCCACCAAATACCAAGAATTATTACAGGTTCTTGAAAAAGAGGGTTTTAAATTAAGAAATATTTGCTATATTTACCATGATACCCTACATATGATTCTTGAATACTATAAAGAAAAAGGGCTGGATGATATTGCAGAAAGTATAGAATATGAAGTTTTAAAAAGACGAATTCATTGGCAAGAATCCATATTTGATAAAATGTCTTATCCTTTACTTAAAATTGGCTGTAATTTGAATAATTTCGAAAACTTTAAAGAAAACATTCAAAAACTTTTCTTATAAATAATGTCCACGACCACTTTATATCGTCCTGTAAGCCAGAAAGAATTGGATTTGATTGCTCAGGCAGATTGGAAAGCATTTCCTCCTCGCCTGCCAGAACAACCTATTTTCTATCCAGTCCTGAATTTAGAATATGCTCGTAGAATTACAGTAGAATGGAATGTACCTGCTTATGGCAAAAGTTATGTAACTAAATTTGAAGTAGATAGCACTTATCTTTCAAGGTTTGAGGTACAAAATGTAGGCGGAGAAGGGATTGATGAACTCTGGATACCCGCTGAAGAACTTACAGAGTTTAATAGTTATATTATTGGTAAAATAGAAGTCATTGAAACACATCAATAGAAAAGCTCTACAAAATTGTAGAGCTTTTTATTATTTCTTTCCTGTTTTCTGAGCTACTCCATTACTTTGAATGTTTACTTTATTAGTAGCTGTTTTTTGATTAGTATTTTTATTGTCAGTATTTTCTAATTTTTCAGTTGTCTGAATTAGATTTTTTCTTCCCAAAATAGCCTCTAAGAACTTCATTTCTCCATCCGAGTTGAATATCTTAAATGGAAAATGTAAGAATTGGGCTTTAGAAATCACCAAAACAAATGCATCAACAGTTTTATAAGCTTCTTTAATCATGTCCCATTTGATTACCATTCCCTCTTGTTGGGTTTTCTTGATTAGAATCTGCTGGCTTGTGATTTCGTACATAAACTTCTCAAACATCACTTTATTTTGTGGCATTTGAGGAATACCAGTGTACTGAATCCACCAAAATAGATACCAACCCCAAGCACCAATAGGAGCTAGTGTATAAATCCACCAATTCTTATAACCCAATACATTAATCAAAATATTGAGCAGTACGATACCCCCGAAAATAGCAGCAGGTAACCACCATTGTTTCTTAAACATATAACGCATTCCTAAGCGACGATAAGTTTTTGTGGGGAGTTCGTATTTTTTTGTTTTTATGAGCATTTTTGTAATTTTTTTCGCAAATTTAGCAAGATTTTTGAACATCTTATACATCTTTGTAAAATAATCTCACGCCACTTTTTTAACTTAAACAATTATGATAACTAATGAAATCTACCCTACTGCTATTCTTGAGCGTCCTGAGAAAGAAATACTATTACAACAAAAAGCCTGTGTCATTTGGTTAATGGGGCTTTCAGGTGCAGGAAAAAGCACTCTTTCTCATCATTTGGCTCAAAAGTTACATGAAGATGGTTTTCTTACTCAGAGTCTTGATGGTGATAATTTAAGAACAGGTTTAAATAATAATTTAGGTTTTTCAGATGTAGATCGTTTGGAAAATATTCGTAGAGCAGCCGAAGTAGCCAAATTATTTCTCAACTGTGGCATCATTGTCATAGCTTCTTTCATTTGTCCAACTCATACTACCCAAAATATGGTTAGAAATATTGTTGGGACTGACTTTGTGGAAATTTTTGTCAATTGCCCTTTAGATGTTTGTGAAGCCAGAGATGTCAAAGGGCTTTACGCAAAAGCAAGAGCTGGAGTTATCAAAGACTTTACTGGTATTGATAGCCCTTTCGAGTCTCCTCAATCACCTGAATTAATTGTGAATACACATCAAAATAGTTTGGAAGAATGTATTCAGCAAATTTATCAGCTTGTTTTACCTAAAATTAAAGTCTCATAGTGATTCTTTATTATGCAGTAGGTGGCGGAATGGGACATTTAGCAAGAGCCTCCGCAGTACTCAATACTTTACAAATACCCAAAGAGGCTGTAAAAGTACTTACAGCCTCTCCTTTTGCTTCATTATATTTTCAGGATTTACCTATTTTGGCATTACCAGCTCATCTCAGTAACAATCCGGAATTTTATGAGATATGGCTCAAGCAACAATGTAGAAAGTATAATTTTACTGAAGTGTGGGTAGATAGCTTTCCTTGTGGTATTTTGGGCGAACTTGGGTGTTTGTTAGATTTACCTTTAAAATGGACATATTTGGCAAGAATATTACACTGGGGGAATTATCAGGGTCTTGTCAAGTTCTCCCCTCCTTTTCAAAGAATTATTCAATTAGAACCTCTTGAGTTACTTCATCAAGAATTTATCAATACATTACAAGTTCCTACAGAAAACATTATTTTAAAATATCCTGAATTTCAGAGTTATATAGAAAATGTTTTTTCAAAAAAAGACTGGTTGATTGTTCATTCGGAGCCTCAAACAGAAGTGGAAGAATTGCTTGCTTATGCCCAAGACCAAGCAGATTTAGAAAATTTAAAACCCCAGTTGTGCTTGATTAGTCCCATCAAGAAAACAGGTTTAGATATACATTTTAAGCATTTTGATTTATATCCCAGTTATCCTTATTTTGAACAGGCAGGTAGAATTTTTACAGCTTGTGGATTTAACTCAATGACTCAGACCTTACCATTTCGAGAAAAACACCATTATTTACCATTTTTAAGACGTTTCGATAATCAGTTTCTAAGAGTTACTCAACATAAAAAAAGTAAAGAAATTTAGAAAAAATTGTATTTTTATGATAAAATTTTTACCTTTGCGGAAAATTTTAGATACTTTTAAAACTCTCTCTTATGAAAGAACTATTAAAACACTTACCTGCTATCAAAGGTTTTATTGAAGAGCGTACCACAGCTTTTCAAGAAATTAGTGATAATGTTCTTAAAAACTTTCTGAAAGAAGCTTATAAACTTCCTTTTCTTTTTCCTGTAAGAATTATCGTAAGCGAGGATAAATTTGTCAATTTCCTTTTTGACATGAGAAAAGACCTTTTCGAAGGGAAAACATTAGAAACTTCTGCTACAGAAAAGAAAGAAGAAACAAAAGAGGAAATTGCTACAAAAGAAGTTGCTGTAGAAGTAAAAGAGAAGAAACCTGTAACCAAGAAGGCTGTAGTTAAGAATACTTCTACAAAAACAGTAGCAACAACCAAAACAAAGTCTAATAATACAAAAGAAACTAAAACAGCCACTACAACTAAAAAAGCAACAACAGTAAAAAACACCAAAATACCTGCGAAAAAAGAAAAACTAGTATCTTAAATTTCTTCTGATTTGGAAAAATCTAATAAAAATATTTTCTATAAAATACGCATCAGCCTTCTATTGTTTGGAGGGCTGTTGGCGTTTTATTGGCTTTACTTCTATTTTTTAGGCTTTTCATTGGATGGCATAGATAAAGCCAATACCCTCAAGCAAGAATTGCCTACACTCATTAGTCAAAAGCAATATAATGAGTCTATTAAGAAAAATTTTTATCTTCTGTATCTGGATTCTTCCCAAAAAGATGATAATTATTGGAATTTAGCAAGTTCCTACTATTTACTTGCTCAAAAAAAGCAGGCTAAATACTTCTACGATTCTCTCTTAAAATCACCTTCTCTTTCATATCAAGCAAAAGCATGGCATCAGTTGGGTAATTTAGCCTATTTAGAATCCACAGACTCTTTAGATAAAGCTCTTGAAGCTTATAAAAACTCTTTTTACATCAATGAAAATAATATTGCTCTTCAGTACAATTATGAATTACTAAAAAAATTAAATTATAAGAGCCAGCCTCAAAAAAATAATCAACCACAGAAAAAAGATCAGAACAATCAAAATAATGCTAAAAAGCCTGATGATTTGCCTCAACCAGAGGAACCTCAAAATGATTTTTTAGAAGCTATTTCTAACCAAGAGCAGGAGCAAATCAAGAAATATCAACTTAAAAGATCCAAATCTGTCAAAAAAGATAAAAACCTACCAGACTGGTAGGTTTTACTTGTTTGTTTGTTCCAATACTATTTTATATTATTCAAGTTCTGCAAAATCTACTTTTTTTTGTGTTGTGCCTCTTGCTTTTATCTTATCAAGAATCATCTCAAATAGCTCCTCTTTAGATTTATTTTTTACCTCCTCAACACTAAAAGGCACGAATGTGAGTACTTCTTTTTGTGCATGTACTTCCTCTGGTAAAGGACTATAAGGAGGTAAAATGTACTTCTGAGCTGTTTTAAATGTCAAGTTGATAGGAGCTATTGAGCTTACAACACTTTCAATAACCTTAGCTTTTTTACCTTTATCCATTGCTTTAGCCATAAAGCCTTTAGCTTCATAAAACTGGGAAAGGTTTACAAGTACATATGCATCTTTGCCCAACAAATCATAGTAAACTATATTTCCACCTGAGCCACTTGCCATTTTTGCTGGCTGAATCACATAAGCAAGTCTTTTATTACCACTTTTAAATTTTAGTTCAGTTGCAAATTTCCCTAAAATAGTTTTCATTGTATCCACAGGGAAAATTCTTACGTCTTGTTCTTTAGGTGTTTGTGTTGAAAAAACATACGAATCGCCAACAGGTATACGTTTAATGATGCAAGTTTTAGGTGCTATGGTTTCCTTTATATAATAACCCGTTGTATCATAGAGAGTTATCATCAGAGGTTGGTCTGATGAATTTACAAATCCATAAGGGACTGTTGGTTTCTCAGATTGCTCTGAAGATACATCAACATCACAGGCAGAAAGAATCCCTAAAATAAAAAGATAGAGAAGATAAACTTTGTTATTTGTTTTTTTCATATGTTTATGATTTATATAAAAGTCCAGCTATTAGATACATTCCTCCTCCTATTGCAAAGCCAATAATTCCTCTGATAATCTTGCTTTGTAAGCTCCCCATAAATGCTTTATTTTTAATCATATTGATATCTGTATCTTTATTTTCAAGCTGAGTTCCTTTAATCATTTTCATTCCAGCCTGACCCGAAAGGGCTAAAATCCAAAAAAAACCATAATAAACCACAATAAAACCACCAATAATCATAAGTCCTAACCCTCCAATTACTAAAAAATTTTCCATAATATCTTAAAATGTTTAAAAATACTTACCATTGAAATTTGACAACTTGTTTAATTTCATTTGAGAGACTCAAAGCCACAGGACAGGTATGAGCAGCGTTTTCAAGCTTTTGTTTGTATTTATCATCAAGATTCAACTCCTTTGGAAAGCTAAACTCAACATGGATTTCAGCTATTTTACGTGGGCTGGCAGACATCACTTTGGTAGTTTTCCAAGAAACATCTTTCAAATCTACGCCATCTCGTTCTGCTACAATACCCATGATAGTCATCATGCAACTGCCTAAAGCAGCACAAACTAGGTCTGAGGGAGAAAAAGCTTCTCCTTTTCCATTGTTATCAGTAGGAGCATCTGTAATGATGGTATTAGATGAAGCCAAGTGTTTGGCTTGTGTTCTGAGATTTCCCTGATAAACAGATTCTATTTGGTTAGCCATAAAATATTGATAAATTACTTATTGAGCCAATGATTCGCCTCTTCTATTGTAGCAAACACTTCATTCTGAAAAGGTAAGTGTGTTCGTGATGTTTTTTCTATATACCAAAGCATTCTTTTAGGTAAAACAACTGCTAATTTACCTTGCTTTCCTAAACATTGTGAAAGGCGAGGCAACCAGTCGTTCCATGCCCAAGAAGTATCTTCTTTCCTAAAAAAAGATTTTTTACTTTGATTAAAGATTATCTTTTGTGTACTTTTAAACGAAATAAAGCTCAATGCTTCTTCTAAGGCTCTCTGATATGCCTCTCGACAAGTATCAAAAGCCTCAAAGTCTACAGTGAGACAAGCATTTTCAGCACTATAGCCAATGCTTATAGTTTCATCATGAAATATAATCTCCAAACTGAAAAAGGTTTAAACAAGTAGAAAAGATACGTTCATTGTGTAAGCGAAGTTGCAAAAAGTTTCTTTTAATTTCAAAGTATTTGATAGAAAAATTATTTTGACTGTGTCTAAACATATTTTATACATTTCTTACGATGGTTTAACTGACCCGCTTGGGCAGTCTCAAATTTTGCCATACCTGATGGGACTCAATAGACAGTATGGTTATACTTTTAGTGTAATTTCTGCTGAAAAAGCTGATAATTATCAGTCTAAACACGAAACTATTTCTAAACTGATTGATGGCTGTGGTATAAACTGGCAACCAGTTTTTTATACAAAAAAACCTCCTGTTCTCTCAACATTATGGGATTTACGAAAAATCTGGAAAAAAGCAATACAGATTTATAAACAAAAGCCTTATGAAATTGTACACGCCCGAAGCTATCTGAGTGCTTTAATAGCCCTTCGTCTCAAGAATAAGCTTAAAACAAAATTCATTTTTGATATGAGAGGTTTTTGGGCTGATGAACGCATTGATGGTGGTTTATGGAACTTAAAAAGTCCCCTCTACAATAAAATTTATCTGTATTTTAAGAAAAAAGAAAAAGAGTTCTTACAAAAAGCTGATTATACCATTTCTCTGACACATAATGCAAAACAAGAGATTCAGTCGTGGCAAGGATTTGAAAAAACTCCTATTCAGGTGATTCCATGTTGTGTAGATTTAGAAATATTTAAACCGTCCTTAAATGTTATTCCAAAATCTAAAAATTTAACTATCAGCTATTTAGGTTCCATTGGAACATGGTATTTACTCAAAGAAATGTTGTTATTTTATAAATATCTTCTTGAAAAGTACCCAGATGCTATTTTTTCATTTATTACAGCTGAAAATCCACAACCTATTTTAGAAGAAGCCAAAAACCTAAATTTGCCTTTGGCTCAAATCAAAATCAGGAAAGCCAGCCGTCATGAAGTTCCTCTAATGCTTGCAGAAAGTCATTTTTCTTTATTTTTCATCAAAGATGCCTATTCTAAAAAAGCATCATCAGCTACCAAAATGGCTGAAATTCTGGCTATGGGTATTCCTATCATTACCAACGATATAGGCGATCATCAGTTTCTGGCATCTCAATATAATTTTGGGTGTTTACTAAAAAACTTAGATGTACATTCCATACAAAAATCTATTAATCAAATCCCTAATTTACTGAATCTTCCACCAGAAAGTTTAATTCATATTGCTCAAGATTATTTTTCTTTAGAAAAAGGTGTAGAAAGTTATGCCAGTGTCTATCAAAAAATATAGAAGTTAACTTTACATCTATGTTAATTTTTATTAACTTAATGAGGTAATTTTTTAACCTTATTGAGCATTATGGCTAATTTACTTCGTAGCTTATGGATGATCATCAATTATAAAACACTGATTATCACTACACTTTCAGTTATCATTACTTATGTTTGTAAGTATTTTAATTTTGTAGGTGATTTACCTATTACTCTGATAGGTACAGCTATTATCTTTCCTGTGGTATTCTCTATCAATAGTGCTTACAAACGCAGAGAGGAAGCCATTATGTACTATGCCTCCTTTAAGTCCAACCTTATTTCTTTGTTTTATGCAGGAAAAAACTGGGTTGACAGGGATTTTGAAGAATACCGAAAAAATATTAAACATGTGTTGCAGGATACCATGCAAAATGTTGTAGAGTTGTTCTTGAAAGACCCAAGCGAACACAAGCAATGTGAAAGCAAAATTTATAAATGTTTTGATGAAATTTCGTTGTTTATACAAACACTCCGGAAAGCCAATATCAGTCCAGGAGAGCTCTCAAGAATAGACCAGTATCTTACAAAATCTGTAACTGATTTTGAAAAAATGAAGCAGATTCTTTATTATCGTACGCCAAACTCCATGCGTACCTATTCTGTTTTCTTCTTATACAGCTTTCCAATTTTGTATGCTCCTTATTTTGCTTATCATCTCAAAGATGGTACACACCCTTTAATTGGCTATGTATCAGCTATTTTGTATAGTTTTGTATTTGTAAGTTTAGTCAATATTCAGGAACAATTAGAGAATCCATTTGACCAGATTGGTGAAGATGACATTGTATTTGATGAACAGGAACTACAAATAGTATTGGACAGTGAGGCTCGAGAGAGTGTTGAGAGCTTCAAGAAAATGCATAATATTTAGTAATATATTATTTTCTTTACATTCAAACACTAAAAACTTGCAAATTCATTGTAACTCTTGTAACTTGTTGAGCAATTATAAACTTTATTAACCGTTATGCCAAAACCTCACATCATTGCAGTTGTAAATCAAAAAGGAGGAACAGGAAAAACTACCACTACTGTAAATTTAGGTCGTGCTATTGCCGAATTTGGCAAAAAAGTATTGCTTATGGATTTAGACCCACAGGGAAGTCTTTCTTATTATTTAGGTGCAAATAGCAATGTTTGGAGCATTTCGGATGTTATTTTAGAAGACATCTCTTTTCATAACGCCCTGATACAGAGGGAAAATATGCATATTATTCCTGCCGATGTGACTCTTGCAGATTTAGAGCTTTCTTTGGTAAACTATCAGGGAAGAGAGCAGATAGTCAAGAAAATGATAGAACAACATGCCCAAGAGTACGACTATATTCTGATAGACTGTTCACCCTCTCTTTCTATTCTTACAGTAAATGCATTAGTAGCAGCTCATAGTATTATTATTCCATTACAGATGGAAGTTTTGAGTATGCACGGTTTAGAGTTAATTTTAGAAACCATCGAACAGGTAAAGAAAACTGTAAATCCAGAGTTGCAAATCATGGGTATTTTAATTTTAATGTACAATATACGAAGAAGAATTACCCAAGAAGTTCATAACCATATTAAAAAAACTTATAATTTTGTACCCATTTTTCAAACACATATTCGTACAGATGTAAAGCTTGTTGAGGCTCCCTCATTTGGAAAAAGTGTGTTTGAATATGCTCCACAATCTAATGGTGCAGAAGATTATCTGAATTTGGCAAGAGAAATTATAGCCAAAGAAGCAATGAGTTAGAAAGTGATAATTTGTAGATTTAATTTAAACTTCAATAATGGCATTAGGGGAAAATATAAAGAGAGAGCGGATGATACCCGTTCGAAATAAAATTGTTTATCAGAACTTGGAGCAAGAACTTAGTGAGCTAAAGCAAAAAGAAGACTATGAATATTCAGAATCTCCTTTTTTTAGCAACGATGATGTTGCTATCTCCTTACAACAACTCAACTATTTTGAAGAAGAACACCAAACTAAACATAATTTTATTCAGGAAAATGATTTTGAAATAGAACATATTTTACAAAGTACTCAACTTGTTGCAGAAATTAGCATAGACGAAAAAATACTAAAAGCAAACAATTTGTTTTGCAAGGCTTTGCATGTAGAAAATTTAGAAATTGGATTTCGTTTTATTAGAGAATTTCTTCTAAAAGAAAAACTTAATGAATGGGTACAGTCTTGGGAAAAAGTTCAGAAAGGAGAAATAGTGCAAGAAATTATAGAACTTCAGCCAAAAAATTCAGAGGATAAAGCTATATTAGCCACTACACTTTATCCTATATTTCAACAAGGTATTTTACAAAAAGTTATCTGGATAAGCCAAGATATTACAAAAGCTATCTGTGCTTATAAAAATAACACAACTATAGAGTTAGATATTGATAAAAACCTCAAATCTGCCAAAATTATTGTTAAAATATAAAATAAATGAGCACAAAGAGATGGTGAACAAGTATTGATTTTTTTAATACATCAATCATTTTTTTATTTACTCCATCATTCATTTAATCTATTTTTATGAGTTTTCGTGTACAATTTATATTGCTGGTGATAATACTCTTCATTCTTGTAGGGGGCGATATTGTGTATATAGGTATTTATAATGAAATCAATATACTATTTAAACTTAGCTTACTGGTTCTCACCATTGCCGATATTGGAATTTTAGTATATGTTATTGACAAACATGCTTTCGGTTCTTTTAAGCAAATAGAAAGAGTTTCTAAAAGTGTTAGTGATGGAGAACTCTTTGAAATTCCTGAAAATCCAATAGTAGAAATACAGCCTATTTATCATTATTTAGGAGATATATCTTCAGATTTGGAAGAAGCTACAAAATTCATCAAAAATATTGGTAGTCGTAAATTCGATTTCAAATTTAATACATTGAGTACCAATGAAGGTTTGGGAAAAGCATTGGTTGAAATGAGTGAACAATTACAAAAAATTTCCCATGAGGAACAAAGTCGTAATTGGACGGTTACGGGTATTGCAAAATTCTCTGATTTACTTCGAGATAACCAAAATTTAGAAATTAATGAATTGGCATATATTTTTATTCGGGAACTTACCAATTATATAGATGCCAATCAAGGAGCAGTATATATTATCGATAGAGATGTCCAACCTGCTACTGTAGAAGCTGTTGCAGCTTATGCTTATGCTAGAAGAAAATTCTTAAAAAAGAGCTTTTATATTAATGAAGGTTTAGTGGGACGTTGTATTTTAGATGATGATGTAATTTATATGGATGATATTCCTCAAAACTATATCCATATAACTTCTGGACTGGGTGAAGCTTTACCCAAAAGTGTATTGCTTGCCCCCATTCGTGTAAACGAAGTAACCTATGGTGTTGTTGAAGTTGCTTCTTTTAATCTTTTAGAGCCTTACCAAATTGAGTTTGTAAAAAATATCAGTGAAGACTTTGCTTCTAACGTTGCCAATGCACAAATCAATATTAAAACCAAAGACCTTTTGAGTCGTTCACAAGCCATTAGTGAAGAATTAGCTAAAAAAGAACAACTTTTGCAACAAACTGAACAAGTTATCAAACAATTGGAACAACGTATCCAAAATAAAGATTTGGAAATAGTTTCCCTTAAAAATGCTCTGAGTGCCGAATAAATCTGAAAGAATTATGAAAAAAGTAATTGCTTGGCTACTTACATTCGTTTTGATACTGTCTTTTGCCATTATTATCATTGGTTTACACCCTTTTCATGTACTTTTTTCATTATTTGGCTACGAAGCTTATATGGTTATCAGTCATGGTATGATGGGTGCAGTTTGGAGAAGTTCTTGGCTTATTGGAAACACTACAAAAATTGAAGGCTTGGAGTACATAGGCTCTTACCCCAAAGAACGCCCTTTAATTATAGTAAGTAATCACCAAAGTGAATACGAAATTGCCTGTTTAGGGTATTTATTCAGCAAGACACCTCACCATCTCAAATATGTTGCCAAAAAAGAGTTATCCTATTGGATTCCTAGTGTTTCATGGAATATTCGTTATGGAGGGCATGGCATCATTGATAGGAAAAAGAGAGAAGAAGCTCTTGGGGCTATCGAAAAATTTGCTCAAAGAATTAAAGAAAAAAAGTGGTCTGCCTATATTTACCCAGAAGGCACCCGAAACAAGAGTAGTAATGCTGTACGCCCTTTTAAAACAGCTGGGTTTGTTAAACTTTGCGAAGCTATGCCAGAAGCTTTGATAGTACCCATCTCTATTGAAAACTTTTGGACTGTTAAAAGCATCCCTGTTGTTCCTTTTTCTAAAATGAGAATCAAAATTTTCGATGCTTTGGAACAAAAAGATTTCAATAATTCTGAAATATTACTCAAACACTGTGAAAATCTAATCAGGCAAGATTTAGAAAAATCACAAGAACAACACGCCCAACTTATCAATTAATACTCACCATGAAAACTGTTACCATAGGGAAATCATCTCACAATCAGATTATTATCCAAGACCCCTATGTTTCTAAAGAGCATCTCCAAATTACTCAAGATGAGCAAGGAAATTTTTTTTTAGAAGACTTAAGTTCTACTAACGGAACATTTGTCAATGGTAAAAAAGCTACAAGCACAATTCTACAACTAAATGATATTGTAAAAATTGGAGATACTATTCTTCCTTGGCAAAGCTATTTTACCGAAAAACAAGCCTATAATGATGTTCAGACAGGTGAACTTCTCAAAAAAATTAGTTTGGGAAGAGCCTCCAACAATGATTTTGTAATTTCAAACACTACTGTTAGCAGTCATCATGCTTATTTGGAAATTTACAAAAACGGATTACTAAAAATCATTGATAATCAATCATCTAATGGAACATTTATCAATAGTAAAAAAATAAATTTTGCATTTATTACTAACAAAGACTCTATTGCTTTAGGCGATTATACTTTATCTTTAAATCAAGTCTTATCCACATTGGTTTCTCAACCCTCTTCTACTAAGCAAATCACAGAAAAAGCACCCCAAAAGAATCTTATTTTTGGTATCATTTTCGTAAGTTTAGTGATTTTGGGATTGGGTATTTTAGCTACATTTTATTTGCTTTCTAATGATTATAAAATCCCTGAAAACTCTCAAAAAAAGCAAGATACACTTCAAAAAGACAGCCTAAAAAAAGATAACAAAGGATTATCTGATTTAATAGAGCAAGCCGAAAACTCAGTTTTTTTAGTAACCCCCTATGCAAGAGGAGCTGCTCAGGGCTATGGTTCTGGTTTTTTCGTAACTGATACAGGTATTGGTGTAAGCAATCATCATGTGTTTAACTCTGGCAATTCTTGGAGTATCAAACTCAAAAATGGAAAAACACATAAAGTAACTAAAATACTCAAACAAGACTCTAAACTTGATTATGTTATTTTTGAAACAGATGCTAAAAATGTAAAAGGCTTGCCCATTGCTACTGAAATACCCAGAAAAGGGCATGATGTGTTTGTAATTGGTAATCCACAAGGCTTGGAACTTTCTGTTACAAAGGGAATTATATCTGGTATCAGAAATTATGATACTGTTATAGGACAAGTTAGTGATGGAGATGATTATTTACAAATGGATGCCCCTATTTCTTCGGGTAATAGTGGTGGACCAGTTTTCAATATGCAGGGTGAAGTCGTTGGCATTTCTACAATGGTTATTACACCTATTGGTGGAGTTTCACAAAATCTCAATTTAGCTATCAATATTCAAAAACTCAATATCCCCAAGGAATAAAAAGGGATGAACAATTATTCATCCCTTTTTTATTAATATCATAAATGGCTATTTCAAACCTGTTTCTTTATCCAGATATTCTTGTACAACCTCAATAGCATTATTAACAACATCACTCAAAGCTACAATAAAAGTACCTTCTTTGGCAATATTGATAGAATGTTTAATTGCCTCTATTTCTTTTGGAATAACCTCATAAGTTACTTTTCTTTTAGAAACTTTGATACCTTTGAGAATAAGAGCCAAAATTTCTTCTTCTTTTCGTCCTCGAAGGTGGCGTTCCTGCCTGATAATAATGTGGTCAAACATCTGAGCTGCAATGGTTGCACAATCTATGATGTCTTGATCTCTACGGTCTCCAACACCTGCAATGATACCAATTTTGTAAGGAGAATCCACACTCGTTAAAAACTCTTTGATACCTTTATAACCCGCAGGATTATGAGCAAAATCAATCATTACCTTGAAATGCTTGAAATTGAAGATGTTCATACGTCCTGGCGTTTGTGCTGCTGAAGGAATGAATGTTTCCAGCGACAGTCGAATATCTTCTGTTTTGAAACCATGCAAATATCCTGCTAATGTTGCTGCCAATACATTGGCAATCATAAATTTAGCTTTTCCACCAATGGTTAATGGGATATGCGATACTCGTTCTACACGCATTTTCCAGTCACCTTTTTTAATAGTAACAAAACCATTTTCGTAGATGGCAACAATACCTCCTTTTTTACAATGTTTCTGGATAACAGGATTGTCCTCACTAAGACTAAAAAAAGCAACTTTACAATCTAAACTCTCTGCAATCTGGACACACTGCTCATCTTCAGCATTCAGGATAGCCCATCCATCAGGTTTTACACTTTTTACAACAACAGATTTTACACGAGCCAAATCCTCTAAGGTTTCAATATCATTTTGCCCTAAATGATCTTCTTGGATATTGGTAATGATACCTATATCACATTGTCCAAAACCTAGCCCTGCTCTCAGGATTCCTCCTCTGGCACATTCCAAGACAGCAAACTCAACAGTAGGATCTTTAAGAATAAATTCGGTGCTATAAGGTCCTGTTGTATCACCTTTCTCAAGCATATGGTTTTGGATATAAATACCATCAGAAGTTGTAAAACCTACTCGAAATCCCATATTCTTAACAATATGAGCAATAAGTCTTGTGGTCGTAGTTTTACCATTGGTGCCAGTAACAGCAATAATTGGAATTCGAGAGGCTTTACCTGGAGGATAAAGCATATCAATCACAGGGGCAGCAACATTGCGTGGCAAACCTTCTGATGGAGCGAGGTGCATCCTAAAGCCTGGAGCAGCATTTACCTCTAAAATCACACCTCCATTTTCTTTGAGGGGTTGGGTAAGATTTTCTGCCATAATATCTATCCCACAAACATCCAAACCTATAATTCGAGCAATACGTTCTGCCAAAAATATATTTTCAGGGTGCATCATATCTGTTACATCAATAGATGTACCTCCTGTACTAAGGTTTGCCGTAGATTTTAAATATACTATTTCACCTTTAGGTGGAACAGTTTGAAGTGTATATTGTTTTTTAGCTAAAAGGTCTTCAGTATCCCTATCCACACGTATTTCAGTAAGTACATTTTCATGTCCATAGCCACGTCTGGGGTCAGTATTTTCTTTATCTATGAGTTGCTGAATGCTATGTTTACCATCACCTTTGATGTGTGCAGGTACACGCTGAGCAGCAGCTACCACTTTATTATCTATAACAAGTACACGAAAATCATGTCCCGTAATAAAACGCTCTACAATAACTCTACGTGAGTATTTTTTAGCATGAGCAAGTCCTGCAACAGCATCTTCCCAATTGGTAATGTTGATAGAAGCTCCTTTACCATGATTACCATCCAAAGGCTTGATAACAATTGGATAACCAATTACACTGATTGTATTGTGTAAATCATCTTCATCAACACAAATATCTCCTTTGGCAACAGGAATAGCATTATTATATAATAGATTTTTGGTTGCTTCTTTGTCACAAGCTATATCTACGGCAATATTGCTTGTTTTGCAAGTAATTGTTGCCTGAAAACGCATCTGATTAATTCCATAGCCCAACTGAACAAGGGAGTTAGTTCCCAAACGAATCCAAGGGATATCTCTGGAAACAGCTTCATCGACAATAGAACCTGTACTCGGACCTAATCGTACTTCCTCACGTATTTCTCTCATTTTCTGAATATCCGCATACAAATCATAGGGCGTATTATCAATAAGAGCCTGAGCAACTTTCACAGCAGCTTGAGCAACAAATAAGCCTACTTTCTCTTCTACATAACTAAAAACCACATTATAAACTCCAGGCGTTTTTGTTTCACGTGTTCTACCGAATCCAGTGTCCATACCCGCAAGAGTTTGCATTTCTAATGCTATATGTTCAATGACATGTCCCATCCAAGTACCTGATTTGACACGCATAAAAAATCCACCTGGTACACCCTCTGAGCAACGGTGCTCATACATTGTTGGAAACATCTTTTCTAATCTCTTGCCAAATCCTTTGATTTTATTTGTGGGACGTTGTTCCATTTCTTCCAAATCCAGACGCATCTGAATAAGTTTTTTACGGTTCACACTCCAAATATTTGGACCTCGTAAGGCTTGAATGTTCAAGATTTTCATATTAGCAGTAGATTTTAATAAAAATATAACTTTAAAATTTCAATAAAATAATATTTAATTCAAAATAAACAAAATTTTATAGTCAAAAACTATATTTTTTATTTGAAAATTAAGGATATTGCGAAAAAAATTTTGTTATGACACCAAAAGGAATTCTCATTATCATTGGGGGGGCGGTGGATAAAGGAAGTTTTACAGAAAAAAATTTTGATGTTGATGTAGAAAAAAATCTTAATTTCTTTGAAAAAGGTATTCTTAGAAGAATATTAAATGAATCACTTCATAAAGAAAACTCACGAATTGAAATTGTAACAACTGCTTCCAAAGTACCAAAAACTATCGGGAAAGAATACTCAAGAGCCTTTGAACACTTAGGGGCTAAAAATGTAGGTATCTTAGATATAGAAAAGCGTGAGCAAGCCAATGACGAAAAATATGTCAGTAAGTTGAGACAAGCAGATGTTGTAATGTTTACAGGTGGCGATCAACTCCGACTAACAACAATTCTTGGAGGAACAGCTTTCCATGAGCTGCTTCTTCATAAATATCAACATGAACACTTTGTTTTTGCTGGAACTTCTGCTGGAGCTGCTGCTGCCTCCAACAACATGATTTATCAAGGTAGTAGTAGTGAAGCTCTCCTGAAAGGCGAAATAAAAATAACAAGTGGACTTGGACTTATTGATGATGTTGTCATTGATACACATTTTGTACAGCGTGGACGTATTGGCAGGTTGTTTCAAACTGTTGCCAGCAATCCAAAAACACTTGGTATTGGTTTAGGTGAAGATACAGGGTTACTGATTAGAGATAATAACTCTATGGAAGCTATTGGCTCAGGGCTGGTAATTTTGGTAGATGGCAGAGAAATTAAAGACTCTAATATTACACAAGTATCTTTGGGGCAACCAATTTCCATCGAACACCTTATAGTTCATGTGATGAGTATGCATGATTTTTATTATCTTGATAGTAAAAAGATGAAAATTTATGCTCATACCCCTGTAGATGACGAATAGACAAATCTTATCCAAATGCAACCAAAAATTATTATTCATGGAGGTTTTTTTAGTGAATCCTCACAAAGTGAAGATACCAAAATAGCTAAACAAAACACACTCAAAGAGATTTTGATTAAAGCAAACAGTTATTTGGCAGACCACTCAGCACTTCAAACAGTAGTATATGCTGTTTCTCTTTTAGAAAATGATATACTATTTAATGCTGGAACAGGCTCTCAGATACAAAGTGATGGCGAAATCCGAATGAGTGCTTCTCTGATGGATGGCATTACTCAAAAATTTTCTGGAGTAATTAATATTCAACATATTCAGAATCCAATTATGGTTGCCAAGCATCTGATGGCTTATGATGATAGAGTTTTGGGAGGAACCGAAGCTACTTCTTTTGCACATCAAAATGGTTTTCAGCATTATAATCCTGAAATACCTCAACGAAGAGCAGAATATGAAGCCAAAAAGGCTGGTCAAGGCATAGGTACTGTAGGTTGTGTGGCTCTTGACCAACAAGGTCATTTGGCTGTTGCTACCTCAACGGGTGGCAAAGGTTTTGAAATACCCGGACGTATCTCTGATTCGGCAACTGTGGCAGGTAATTTTGCTAATAAATTTTGTGCAGTTTCGTGTACAGGCGTAGGCGAAGATATTGTAAGTGGAGCTGTAGCAACCAAAATAGTGACAAGAGTTACAGATGGCTTATCTATTGAAAAGGCTTTTGAAAGAAGTTTTGAAGAACTAAAACCTTTTGATGGTTTTGCTGGTGCTATTGGCATTGACCATTCAGGTAATATTTTTCATCAGTATTCACATCCAAAAATAGTATTTGCTTATCATGATGGAGAAAAAATAGTTGTTTTTGAATAACAGATGTAATTTACTCAAAAAATCCTTTTCTGATAAACTCTATAGGTACTTTCCTGAGTTGCTCCAAGTTGATGAAGAGCTTTTAACATCTGTTGATTGCTTTCTGAAACCCAGGAAAGTTGCCCTAAATGATAATGATGAGCTTTCATTTCTTCATAAATAGCATGATATAAGAGACTTCCTAAGCCGAGATGTTGATATTTTTGTTTGATGGCTACATTGATAACTCGTACCTCTTTTATTTGATTTTTAAGCCATAGAAATTCAAAAATCTGCCAAGAAAATAAACTTCCATTTTTGAGTGTTTTGATAGCTTTATTCAGATTGGGTAATGCCAAAATAAAACCTGCAGGCTGATTATCAACAAAAACGATTTTCAGAAACTTGGGGTTCAAGATTTCCAGCATATCCTTAGACATATATCTGAATTCGTCATATTCAAAAGGTACAAACCCAAAATGATGCAAAAATGCATCATTATAAATATCGAAAATAATGTTTGTTTCTTCTAATATTTTATTGGTGTTGAGGTTTCTTAGACTAATATGCTGATGACTATTTAACTTTTTTCTTACTCTCAAAAATTTATCGTTTTCACTAAATTTTTGTGTAGGCAGTAAAAATGAATAAAAATCCTGTTCTTTTTCATAGCCACAAGCCTTGATAAGTGAGTCGTAATAAGTATAATTATAACTCATCATAAAAAAAGGCTCTCGTTCAAAACTATCTACCAAAATTCCTAATTCATAATTGATACTTGGATTGTAAGTACCACTAATAGATTGACAGTTATAGTTTTTGGCAAAATTTTCAGCAGCCTCAAACAAAGCTTGTGCTACTTGTTGGTCTTCTATGCATTCAAAAAAGCCGAATGTAGCTTTTTGTGGATTTTCTTTAGATACCATGACCGCAATCCGACCTATATTTTTTCTATTTTTCTGATACAGAAAAAATGCAAAATGCACTGTTTTCCAGAAAGGGTTTTTCTGTATATCAAAAGTAGCTTCTAAAGATAACTTTAAGGGGAAAATATATTGAGGATGATTTTTGTAATGTTCTTCATTAAAACGATAAAATATTTCTATTTCTTTGGTTGTCTTTACTTGATAAATCATATTTTGTTTATATATTGAGTTATAAACGTTTTTTGTCCTAAAGTTTATAAAAAATTTTGAATAGGTTTTGAGATATATGCAAAAAAAGCCAAAAATTTTACTCATTAATCCAACAGGTTTGTATAGAAATGGCAAACCCATTACTCAAAGTAAAACATATCTACCAGGTCTGACTATGCTACAACTTGGAGCATATACACCAGACCATTTTGAAGTAAAGGTTATTTCTGAAAGCTCCGAAAAAATTCCTTATCACGAACATTGGGATTTGGTAGGGATTGGTGGAATGGGTGGAAGTGGATTGGTAAGAGGCTGGCAATTGGCAGATTATTTTAAAAATAAAGGTAGTAAAGTAGTGATGGGTGGCATTGCTGCCTCTTTGTGTCATCAGGAATGGACACTTGAACATGCTCATACACTCGTAACGGGTGAAGCTGAGGATATTTGGGGAACGGTTCTTGCTGATTTCCTAAAAGGAGAAATGAAACAAAAATATCAAATGACTCAACCTCCTGATATTACGAAGTTTAAAACACCTGCTTATCATTTGCTCAACAAACGAAATTATGGTTTTTGGAGACCTGTGCAAGCTACACGAGGCTGTCCTTTTACTTGTACATTTTGTTCTATTTCAGAGTTTTTTCAGCAAAGTTATAGAAAGAGAAGTATTGAGCAAATCATTCGTGATGTAAGAGCTGCCAAGAAACATCGAACTCGATATATTACTTTTGTAGATGATAATATTGGTGTAGATTTTAAGTTTTGTAAAGACCTTTGGGAAGCTCTGATTCCTGAAGATATTATCTGGGCAAGTCAATGCTCCCTACAAATTGGTTTGAATGAAGATATGCTTGCTTTGGCTTATAAAAGTGGTTGTAGAATACTGTCTTTTGGTGTGGAAAGCGTCAATAAAGCAAGCTTGAAGTCGATAGACAAAGAGTGGAATAACCCTGAAAGTTATGCAAAAGCCTTTTCCAATATCAAAAAACATGGCATTGAGATCAGTACTGAAATGATTGTAGGGATTGACGGAGATGATAAGAATGTATTTGAAGATACTTTTAATTTTCTAATGAATAACAGAATTGCTTTGCCTCGTCTCTACATTATTACGCCTGTGCCTGGTACGCCTTTTTACAGAGAAATGGAAGCTGAAGGAAGAATTTGTGATAGAGATTTTTCTAAATACAATGGTGGAGATGCTGTTTTCAGACCCAAGCAAATGACAACTCAGGAGTTACAACATGGCTATTGGAAACTTTATAAACAGCTTTATAGTCTGCCTAATATTTACAAACGTCTTGCTGGAAATGAAGCTAAACTGAGTGCTTTTATGCGACTTTTTGTATGGGGAACAAATTTGCATTATCGAAAACATATCAAACACGAAATTACACCTGGAATAGTTTAACTTTATGAGAGGCTATAAAAGCTTTAGGATAATATATGTTGCTTAAAACAAATATTGCTTTTAATTTTCTGAAAAATGCTGCTTTGTATTCAGCATCTGAGCAATGTTATGAACAAGGCGATTTTATGCTTTTACCTATTCCATTTCGTCGTATTTTTATGGTTAATGATGCAGAAGTTTTGCATCACATTCTCATAAAAAATGAAGAAAAATATGTTAAAAGTAAAATTTATTGGCAGGAACTCAGACAAATAATTGGCAATGCAATGGGAACTGCACAAGGGCAAGAGTGGTTGGAGCTTCGAAAAATGCAAAATATTTATTTTACACCTTTGGCAGTGGCTAATTATCTTGATGATTTAGCACAAGAAACTCATTTCATTACCCAAAATTTGCCTAAACTCTTCTCTCCTATCACTTTAAATGCTCATTTCAATGTACGAATGATTCTTAGGTATATTTTTGGAGCAGAAGAAAACACTACCATTCCTACTATTTATGAAGCCATAGAAAATGGAGAAAATCTGATTGCGTGGAGAAGTAAGTTTCCTTGGCGAAAGTTTACTTCTATGTTTGATAAAAGACAGAAGATAGCAAAAAAAAGTCTGCATTTTCTCAGTAGTTGGACAGAATCACTATTAGAAACTATACCACAAAAATCTGAAAAATTGCTTCGGGAGTTAAAAAAGAATGGTTACCCTCATAATCATATTAGAAATGAACTGATTGTTCATTTGGGAGCAGGCACTGAAACTCTGGCTGTTGCCAACACTTGGATTTTATATTTGCTTTCTAAATATCCTGAAAAGCTAAAAAAACTACAAACTGAAATAGATTATCTTACTCAAAATGAGGCAATTGAAATACAACACATCAAGCAAATGCCTTATCTGGAACAGGTAATTCAGGAGGGTTTACGATTGTATCCACCCAGCCATGCTCTTGTAAGAGATGCTATCACAACAGATATAATACATAATAAATCTATTAAAAAAGGTGATACAATGTATATTAGTGTGTATGGCATACACAGAAATCCACGTTATTGGCAAAACCCTGATGTATTTTTACCTGAACGTTTTGCTTCTGAAAATAAAACTAACATACAATCTCATACTTTTATTCCATTTGGGGCAGGGAAACATACATGTATTGGAAAATATTTAGCAATGCCAGCCATGATGCTTTTCATAGCTCATTTTGTCCAAAAATATCATTTTACTTTACAAAATGAAGGTATTATACATCCTGTTTCACTTTCTACACTAAAACCTAGTCAGCATTTACTTTTTAATTTAACACCAAGAAAATGAGAGTTTTACTTGTACGCCCGCCTGTATCAGAATTCACCATTGGTTTGAAACATATCATGATTTGTGAACCATTAGAACTTGAATATATTGGAGCACTGCTCAATAATCATGAAGTAAAAATATGTGATTTACTTGTAGAAAATAATTTTGAAGAGTACCTAAGTGAATTTCAACCTGAAATTATTGCCTCAAGTGCCTACAAAGCAGGTACAAACGAGGTCATAAAACTATTCAGAAAAGCAAAAACGTACAATCCTGATATTATTACAGTGGCTGGTGGTGTACATGCAACCTTAGTTCCTGAAGATTATGCTGATGTATCAGTTGATATTATAGGCATAGGTGATGGTACATTTCTTATGAAAGAGCTTGTGGATTGTATTGCTCTTGGAGAAAGCTTGTGGCAAGTAGCGGGTTTGGCTTTTCCTGTTGCTGAAAAAAAATTGGTTTTTACTGAAAAGAAGCCTTATATGCCTAAAGCTGATAGTTTGCCTTTACCTAACCGAGATCTAATCAAACATATTCAGCACAAATATTACTACTTAATGCACCAGCCAGTCGTAACAATGAAAACTACTTGGGGTTGTTGGTATCGTTGTAATTTTTGTTTTACTTGGAAAATTACGGATGGTTTGCCTTATTCTCGTAGCCCTGAAAGCATTGTACAAGAACTACTCACCATTGAAGCAGAAGATATTTATATAGTAGATGATATTTTTCTCATCAATAAAACTCGTTTGCGAAAACTGGCTGATCTCATCAAAGAGCATCAGATTCAGAAAAAATACTTGGTATATGCCCGTGCCGATTTTATTGCTGAAAATGAAGATATAATTGCTGAATGGGCAAATCTAGGACTTGTAGCTGTTTTTATAGGGTTAGAAGCTGCTTTAGATGAAGAATTGGAAGCCATGAATAAAGAATGTGATGTAAGCCATAATACACGAGCTATTGATATTCTAAGAAAATATAAAATAGATACTTATGGCTCACTCATCCCAGATGCTCATTACACTCAAAAAGATTGGGAAAGGCTTTGGAAATTTATCAAAGATAACCAATTGTATTATGTGAATATTTCTCCCATGACTCCCCTACCTGGTGCAGAGACCTATGCTCAACAAAAGCATTTGCTTACAGTCCCTGAAGATGCTCATGGATTCTTTGACCTTTCACATATTATTCTGCCCACTAAAACATCTTTGAAAACTTATTACAGGCAACTCCTTAAAACCTATTCCAAAACTATTTTAAATATATACAGAGCTAATCAGGTCACACAAAGAACATTACCTTCTGTTTGGACTTGGAAATATTGGAAAGTTATTTGGGGAACTCTTAAAATAGGCTGGCAGTTTTGGAATGCCCACAAACATCATTCTCCTAAAGGTATTGCCAAAGCCCAATACAAAGGAGAAGTACCTTTGAGTTTATCTTTTGAGAACAAGTTTGAACATATTTCTTTTCAGCAAAATACAAATTTAAGTAAAAATGCAGTTTGAATGGACTCACAGCCTCCAAAATATTGATACAATAGAATGGGACAAAGATTTGGGGGAAGAATATATTTTACATCAAAGCAATTTTTTGAAGGTTTTAGAACAAAGTAAAATAAACAAGAGCCAGTTATATTTTTTTAGAGCTTATGAAAACAAGCAACTGGCTTGTTCGGCTGTTGTATCTGTTTTTGAAATGGATTTGGATTTATTTATTCAAGAAAATCTGTTTGTAAAAATAGTTAAAAAGCTTTTTCCAAATTTATTTAAAATTAAGCTTATTTTCTGTGGTACACCCGTTTCAGCAGGTCATCAGAATATCTGGATAAAAGATATAAACAATGAAAGACACTTGGATTTGTGTTTAGCTGAAATCAATCAGAAAATGCATGCCATTGCAAAACAGGAAAAAATAAAATTCTCAGCTTTCAAAGAATTTGACCCACTTCAAAGTGATATTTTTGAGCCTTTTTTACAAAAATATGGTTATGTAAGGTGTTGGTCGCTTCCAACTGTTAATTTGCATATAAAAGATTTTGATACAGAAAATTATTGGAAAAGCCTTTCAAATCAGCAAAGAAGACAGATAAATCGTTCTTTGAAAAAAATAGATTTTACTTTTCAAGATCTTGCTTTCCATACTCCTTCAAAACAGAAGGTTTATTTTACACTCCAGTCTTTGCCTGAAAGTTCAAGTGTAGAATTTTACGAAAAATATATTTTTGTGATGCAAAGAGCCAAAGTAAAATTTGAAACACTGAATCAAGCTTTTTTTGATGAGTTTTTTCAAAGAGTCCCTGAAGGCAAATTACTGAGTTTGGAAAAAGATGGTCAAATTATAGCTTCTTTTCTACTAATAGAGCAAGAAAAGAGTATTACATTTTTGTTTGTTTCTAAAAAAGATTATCAGGATAAGTACGACAGCTATTTTAATTTGCTTACAATGCTTGTAAAGTACGCTGTTGAACGTAAAAAACAAATTTTACAACTTGGTCAGACCACATACTATACCAAGATACGAGTAGGTGGCAAGGTTTCCAATTTGTTTCTGTTTTTCAAAGGAAATTATGGTATATGGCGATTTCTGATAAATAAATACAGTCATATATTATTTCCAAAATATTAATCCATTTTGGTTTTGGATAAAAAAAGCCATGTTAAAAACATGGCTTCATGAAAGTATTGTTTATTTAATCTACTAAAATATTGTAAGAGGCTAAGAGTTCTTTGTATTTGTCTTCATTTCTTCTGCGTAGAGACTCTTTTTTGGTAAACTCTTGGAGTTGCAAAATACCTTCTAGAATCTGTTCGGGACGTGGAGGGCAACCAGGTACATAAACATCTACAGGTATGATACGATCAATGCCTTGTAAAACGCTGTATGTATCAAAAATACCACCACTACAAGCACAAGCTCCCACACAAAGAACCCAACGAGGTTCAGCCATCTGCTCATAAACCTGCTTTAAAACTGGTGCCATTTTCTTGGCAATTGTACCCGCCACAATCAGCATATCTGCTTGACGAGGCGAGAAGCTTGGACGTTCTGAACCAAATCGAGCCAAATCGTAAGTAGATGCCATCGTGGACATAAACTCAATACCACAGCAAGAAGTGGCAAAAGGCAAAGGCCACAGGGAGTTAGCTCTTGCAAGTCCAATTACTTTATCAAAACTGGTAGCGAAAAAACCTTGTCCTTCGTACCCTTCTGGTTTATCAACTATCTTAACCATACGGTTCTATATTTATATCAGCTTAACGTTTGTATAAAGATTTTTGTTTCTAAATATTGAGATTACTCCCACTTCAATACATCACGTTTGATAATGTAGTAGAAACCTACCAAAAGCAATCCCATGAAAGTTACCATCTCAAAAAAGCCAAACCAACCCAACTGCAAGAAGTTTACAGCCCAAGGATACATGAAAATAATCTCTACGTCAAACAATACAAACAAAATGGCAATCAAAAAATATTTGATGGAAATGGGTGTACGTGCGTCCCCAACTGACTCAATACCACACTCAAAAGCTTCATCTTTTACCTTTCCTCTGCGTTTTGGACCCAATAAATGTGTTGCCACCATAGTTGTAAGCACAAAACCTATTGCCAAACCCAATTGGATGAAAATAGGTACATAATCAGCAGGAGTATATACTTTGTTCATACTAAGTTTTATTGTTTAAAGCTTAAAAGTAAATAATTCTTGATTGAAAACAAAAAATAATCTATTTCTTTAATGCTCTTTCTAAGAGCATCTTCTTACAAAAATCACTATCAGACAGACTAAAAACATCAAAATAGAAATTTTATTGATACCATGCATCATTCTGATATTAAAATTACTTGGATAGCGAGTATCGTTAGGGTCATGTTTTTTAAACACTCTGATAAAATACGAAAATACCTCTCCTATTTTAAAATATTCCTTGATTTTAGACATAGTTTTATGGTTTATATTTTCTCATTTCTAATGGGCTGGTTCTGTCCATTTATTATCCTCTTTAATCAAATTAATCAGTTCATCCAAAGCCTTTTCTTCAGCTACAGTCTTCTTTACTACTTCTTTACCTCTGTAAAGTGTAATTTTTCCTTTTCCAGAACCCACATAACCATAGTCAGCATCAGCCATTTCACCCGGTCCGTTTACAATACAACCCATAATAGCAATTTTCACACCTTTCAGATGGTCGGTACGCTTGCGAATTTTAGCTGTAACTTCTTGTAAATCAAACAATGTACGTCCACAACTGGGGCAAGAAATATACTCAGTCTTCGTGATGCGAGTTCGGGCTGCCTGCAAAATACCAAAAGCCAGACTATTGGCATCTTTGATAAAATCTTGTTTCACAGAAAGCATCATACCATCTCCTAAGCCATCTATCAAAAGTCCACCTACATCCGTTGAAGCATCTATTTGTAAGGATTCCAAATCATTAGTGGTATATTTTCTTCTGATTACAATGGGTAACTGAATTTTATTCTGAATAAGCTCCACAACCAATCTACGCAAGGCAGGCATGGCATGTTCATTGGCTGTTTCCAGTAGTAGAACCAGAGGATTTGTTTCTTCTTGCAGATTTTTGAGTAATTTACCTCTCAAATCGGTCTGTTCTACTGGCAGAAGCAAAAAATTAAGTTTTTCAGAAAATTGATCATAAGTCAGATATTCCATTTCTGAAAATAATGGATAAGCTTCTTCTTTTTCTTCTGCCCAAGTCTGGTAATTTTGAATAGCCTTTAGTCCGTTAGGAAACATAAAAGGCACTTTTTGATTTCCTAAATATACAAAATCTGCCCCTAGGTCGTTCATTGCCCATTTGTCAGTAGCAGGCAAATAGAAATGACCAATTTGTTTCAAATCATCCATTACAATATTCTGATAGTCAGAATAATCTGCAATAACCCTTGGTACATTCTTACCTCCAAAATTAGAAGTTTCTTTTGTTTCGAGGCGAGTATAACTAAAAGGGTTGATTGGATAATTTTCTCTTTGTATTTCAGAAATAGGCAAAGCCTTTTCTGCTCTTTGAATATACCGATTGACCAATTTTTTAGCAACAGGAATCTCGTATTCAGGGTCTTCGGTAAGTGAAACCCTGACAGTATCACCCAAACCATCTTCAAGGAGTGTCCCTATTCCCACTGCTGATTTCACACGACCATCTTCCCCGTCTCCTGCCTCTGTTACACCTAAATGTAGTGGATAAGGTTTTAAACCTTCCTCATCCAAACGTTGTACCAAAAGTCTATAAGCCTGTACCATCACTTGTGGATTGCTAGACTTCATAGAAAGCACAATATTATAAAAATTTTCTTCCTCAGCTATTCTCAAAAATTCTAAAGCAGATTCCACCATACCCAACGGGTTATCGCCATAACGACTCATAATTCTATCTGAAAGTGAACCATGATTGGTTCCGATACGCATGGCTGTACCATATTCCTTACAAATTTTGATTAGTGGAATAAATTTCTCCCTTATTCTTTCTAACTCTGCCTGATACTCCGATTCGGTATAATCAATTACCTCAAAACGTTTTCTGTCTGCATAATTACCAGGGTTGATACGAACTTTCTCTACTATTTTTGCAGCAAGTTCGGCAGCATTAGGAGTAAAATGGATGTCGGCAATCAGGGGTACAGTATAGCCCATTTTGCGTAACTCATTTTTAATATTTTGCAAATTTTCAGCTTCTTTTACGCTGGGTGCCGTAATACGAATATACTCAGAGCCAGCCTCAATCAAACGAACACACTCAGCCACAGTTTTCACTGTATCCATTGTGTCAGCAGTTGTCATGGATTGCACTCTAATGGGATTATCTCCACCCAAAGGAATATCTCCTATCTTAACTTCTATGGTTTTTCTACGCTTGTACTCTGTGAGTGAAGGACAATATAATGTATTTGAAGGACTGATTACCTGCATAAAAAATGAGTATTTTTCTTTTTATAACCTTTTATTCTTTCAAAATGTTTCAATTTACTTCTTTGATTCTCCAAGGAGGATTTAATCTGTTTTCTCCTGCAAAATACAGAATAATTTTATTTTGGTCTAAATCACTCAGATGAGCTTCTCTCCAAAGCCATGTTTTATCATTGGGCATTTCATCAAACTCAAAACCTTTTGTGATGAGTTCTTCAACTTTTTCATCCAGATTTTCTATTTCAAAATATATCCAAGTTCCTCTGTTCTCTTCTGCTTTATCATCTTGATGTAGTGAAAAAGTAGCATTCCCCACAGGACAAACAAATCGAGCATAATGGGGCAAAGCTTTTACGATTAGTCCTAAGCCTAATTTCTGATAAAATTCAATAGATTTTTCTACATCTTTTACCGAAATTGTAACTTGATTCAAATTCATTATCTTAACAGATTAATGATACCTTTATATAATTTCTGGTTAGAGTATTTTATTTGATAATAGTAGACTCCACTAGTTTGCTTATCTCCATTCCATACAAAGTTTCTATCAGAACTACTAAAAACTTCTTTGCCCCAACGATTGTAAATAATAATTTTTTCAAACTTAAATAAACAATTATCCAAAGGCATATTGGGATTTTGAATTCCGTTGGGCTGTTTTGGAGGTGCTGGTTCTAAATTAGAAAGCACAAATACATCGTTAATGCCATCCCCATTTGGTGTAAAAGTGTTAGGAGGCAGAAATTCATCAAAATGAGCATAGGTATCTCTTAACAGAAATTTCACTTTAATAGAATCCGTTGCTGTAAAACATCCACTACTGGGTTTTCTTTTAGCAAGAAAGTATACTGTCAGTGTATCATTTTGACCATTAGAGCGTATCAAATCGCAATCTGGTTTCCAAATAAAACTAGCTCTTGTACTAATAATATCCTTTCTACCATCTGTAAATTCCATTCCATAATCTTTTATATCAAAATTTTTGGTAGCAATTACAATCTCTAAAGAATCTTTGGAACGAGGTTCTATAGATTGGGCACGTAAGTTAATATTAATAGAATCTTTAGGATTCACAATAATAACTGAATTATTCTGAATCCCTGTAGGAAACGAACCTGTGATACTCAAACGAGGTGGCAGATTGGATGACCTTGCCTTGAATCTTATTTTTACATTTATTTCGGATACACCTTCGTTAGGACATTGCTGGTCAGAAACTCTCAATCTGAACTCATATATTTTGTTGTTTTCTAAACATTCTGGTAATCGAAGTTTTGTTTTTGCTACACCACTTGCATTAGGTTCTGATGTACTTGGAGCAAGTATAATTCGATTGGGAGCATTATTAAAAAAGTTTTGAGGTGTTAAGACAAATAGAACAGGTTTAGGTCTATAAATATCAGGTTGAATGACGCCTTCTACATCTAAAATAATATTATTTTCAGTGTAATTATTAGCATCTATTTCCAATATAGTATTTTCTTGATAATAAGTAGTGCTTTGAGGTAACAACATTCTTACAATAGGTGTGTTTACTACTGACTGACAAGCATCTACAAATAACTGAATATCTCTGCGAACTTCTCCTATCTTTATACCTCCTCTATATTCTTCACATTTCACAACAAAAGAATACAAGCCTTTTTGAGCAGGATTTACTGTAATTTGTCCTGTAGTACTATTGATACTAAGAGGCAAACTCACATTACTGGGAATGGCATTGCTTGCTGAAAAACCCGCATCCCAATTGACTAATCGTGGTGGAAATGGATAAGTGTTAGGCAATGGAGGTGGTAGTGTTATGGGTGGTGGATTTCTTCTAATAGGAAGAGCATCATACATATCTACCAAACTATAAACCAACACATCTCCATCCACATCTGTTGCGGAAAAGTCAAGATTAGAAGTTTGTCCATTGCAAATATATAAGTTTGTAAAAGGTGTAAAAACAGGATTTGAATTGATAAAAGATGCACTACCTGTAAAAACTCTTGGAATTTCAGCATATAAGCTAATCCCTGTCCTCCCTGATATGTTGGTAGCTACACCTGTATTTCTTGTATAATCCTGAAAAATAGCATAGTACCCTTGAACGTCCGAAAAATTAGCATTACTGAGTGTTACATTTGCCTGATATACAATTCTTTCTAAACCATTGTATCTAATAGACTGGTCTCTACAAACATTTGTTGGTAATGCTATGAAACTTGAGCTGATTCGAGGTAAGCTAACATTTAAGACCCTAATATTATTTAGTTTTCTATAGATACTTACATTGGCTATATTGGGTGGTGAGGGGTCTGTGGGTATGCCTGTATTGGGTGGATTCTGATAGTTTAACGCATCATAGTAATAAATTACCTGAATTCTGTATGTATTACCTGACACATGTGTAATATACAGTTCTCCACCTCCAATATGGTTTAAAGCCTTTGTAAGGTGTCCCAAAAATAAGAACAAAACTATTAATAACATTTTCCCTTTCATAATCCTAAAATTTTTAAACCTACATATATTCCTGAACTGTTTTGGCTATTTTTTCCACAAGTAAAAAATCCTTTTCAATAGCATTTCCTACTACAATTACATCAGCACCTGCCCTCAATGCAGATAACGCTTTTTCTGGACTATTGATACCACCTCCTACTATTAATGGTACTTCTATAGATTTACTTACAGCTTGTATCATTTGTGGGCTGATGGGTTTCTCTGCACCACTACCTCCGTCCATATAGATAAGTTTAAGCCCCAGCATTTCTCCTGCCATAGCAATACAAGCTGCAACAGTTGGTTTATCATAGGGAATAGGTGTTGTATTACTGATAAAAGATACTGTTGTTTGTCTGCCTGTATCTACAAGCATATAACCAGTGGGCAATATTTCTAAACTGCTTTTTTTGAGAATAGGAGCTGCTAAGATATGTTGTCCAATTAGAAAATCTGGATTTCTCCCTGAAATTAAAGAAAGAAATAATATTGCATCAGCTTCTGAATCAATGTGTAAACTACTACCTGGAAATAAAATAATGGGTATTTCTGAATGAGCTTTGGCTATTTCAACTACCATACCCAAATTATTACCCGTAATCAAACTCCCCCCTACAAAAAGAAAATCTACACCAGCCTGTTTAGCCAAGTGTATGAGTTCTAAGCATTGTACTTCATCTATATTGTCAGGGTCTATGAGTAAAGCAAAAGACTTTTTTTGTTGCTTTTTAAAGTCTTCTAATTTACGGAGTATCATCTTGGTCATCTTCTTCCAAATTTTCAGCTTCTTGGGTAAAATATAGTTTTTGTAGGAGTTCGTATATTTTTTGTTTGGCAATAGCTAATAAAAACACTGCTATTTCTTTTTTTATCATATCCACAATATCCAAGCTTGGTTCTTTATAAGCAAGTTTGCCATCTGCTTCTTGTTCTTGAGTTTTTTTTTCTGTTATATCAACAAAATGCTCTAATTTTGCAGGATAATCAAATATTTTTTTTACAATAAAATAAGTTCCTACACCAATAGCAACAAGTGTTGCTCCTGTTTTTACTTTATGCCAAATATCTTCTTGTAAATTTTCTACTTCTTCTACAATAGATGCCTCAAGCACTTTTGCTTCTTCTAATAACTCTTTCTTTTTGTTGATTTCAGACATATAATAACGCTTAAACTTTCTATAAAATTTTCTTTACTCTTTGTTTTGTGAAAAATACTGGTTGATTCGATTAGCAAGCTTTTTTCTAACCAGAGGACTCAACGATACAATCAAAGATATGAAAAACACCAAGCCTATGATAATAAAACCAATATACTTGCTCTCCAATAAATGATTGAAATAAAAAGCCAATGCAAAACAAAAGAATAATAATGCAGCAGACCCAAAAAACAACCACAAAAAACCCATTAAAGCTTTGACAAATAGCTTTTGAGCTTGTTCTTGCAAATCTACTTTAAATATCTCTAAACGCAACTCCAAATACTTGCGAAATAAATCACTCAAACGTTCTAACATCTTTATCAATATCAAAATATAAAACTTTAGTGGTAAAATTAGCCTACCTAAACCAAATCACAAAAAAAAACATAGGAAACTACAAAAAAAAAATAGATTTTTGCAGGCATATTTAGAATTAGTCTATTTAAAGTTAATATAATCTGCTATTGAGGTATGTTATTTCGTTTTTGTTTCTGTTTATTTATATACTTTTTTTCAAATTTTGCTTTTGCCCAAAATGTATTAAAAGGAAAAATTCTTGATTCTCAAAACAAGCCTATTTCAGAAGCTACGATTTTACTAAAGAATACAAAAAATTCTACATACTCGGATACACAAGGTTTCTTTGTAATAAATAGCATTCCAGAAGGTAATTATCAATTGGTTTGTTATGCTTTAGGAAAAGATATTTATACCCAAAATATCCTCATCAATACCCAAAAAACAGAAATTATTATTCAACTCACAGATTTAGGAGAGGAAATTGATGCGATTACCGTACAAGCAGATCGAGATCAGACTTTTGGGCTTTTCAGAATGAAATCTGTTGAAAATTTTGGTATTTATGAAGGAAAAAAAACAGAAGTCATAGACTTTAAAGACCTTACTGCCAATTTAGCAACCAATAATCCCCGACAAGTCTATGCAAAAATTACAGGGTTAAACATTTGGGAAAGTGATGGTGCTGGTTTACAGTTAGGTATTGGAGGCCGAGGCTTAAGCCCAAACAGAACTGCCAATTTTAATGTTCGCCAAAATGGGTATGATATATCTGCTGATGCTTTAGGCTATCCTGAAAGCTATTACACTCCTCCTACCGAAGCCCTTGAACGTATAGAAATCATTAGAGGAGCAGCCTCTTTGCAGTATGGTACACAATTTGGTGGTATGGTTAATTTTCGTTTTAAGAAAGGGGCTCAAGATAAAAAAATAGAACTTACCACAAGGCAAAGTATAGGCTCATGGGGCTTTTTCAATTCTTTTAATAGTATTGGTGGAACTGTTGCCAAAGGAAAGCTCAATTATTATGCTTATGCTCAGTATAAAAGAGGAGATGGTTATCGTCCCAATTCAAATTTTGATTATTATAATGTTTATGCTTCTCTAAATTATCAGCTATCACCTCAATTGCTTATCAATCTTGACATTACAAAGATGAGTTATTTAGCCAAACAGGCTGGTGGACTCACAGACAAAAGTTTTGCCGAAAATCCAAGAATTTCTGTACGTAACAGAAACTGGTTTTACGTAGACTGGAATTTGTTTTCGCTCAATGCTACTTACGAAATCAGCCCTCAAACACAAATTAATATCAGAAATTTTGCTTTAATAGCTCAAAGACAATCTTTAGGAAATTTGGAACGCATCAATGTAGTTGATTTTGGAGGCAACAGAACACTTATACAAGGTATTTTTCAGAATTTTGGAAATGAAACCCGATTATTACATAAATACAATTTAGGCAAACAACGACAAACTTTTTTAGTAGGTACAAGAGTTTATTATGGTTTTTCTACTGCCAAGCAAGGTGATGCTGATAATGGTAGTAATGCAAATTTTGAGTTTTTGAATGCTGATAATCTCGAAAACTCTGATTATAGTTTTCCTAATAAAAATTATAGTTTATTTATGGAAAACATTTTTAACCTTTCTGACAAGTGGAGTATTACCCCAGGGTTTCGTTTAGAAAGTATTGTTACACGCTCCCAAGGGTACTATAAAACAAGAGTTTTTGATGGAGCTGGAAATTTGGTTTCTGAAACTAAAACGAATGAAAACTTAGACAGAAAAAGAGCTTTTCCTATTTTTGGTGTGGGTGTTAGCTATAAAATGAATAACTATTTGGAAGCTTATGGAAATTTCTCTCAAAACTATCGAGCTATCAATTTCACAGATTTAAGAATCGTAAATCCTAATTTTATTGTAGATAAAGATATTCAGGATGAAACAGGCTATACTGCCGATTTAGGTTTAAGAGGTAGTGTTGATAATATTTTCAATTTTGAAGTAACAGCTTTTTACCTTAAATATAATGGAAGAATCGGGCAGGTTTTAAGAGCAGATTTACCACCTTTATTTATAGATTATCGTTTTAGAGGTAATATTTCAGATGCTCGTAATGTAGGTGTAGAGCTTTTTGGCGAACTCAATATCCAAAAATTATGGAAAAAAGATATTACAGATAAAAACACTTATTGGACAATATTTACAAATTTTGCGTTTGTAGATGCCAGATACATCAATACAAGAGACAACACCATCAAAAATAAAAAAGTAGAAATGGTGCCACCCATCATGCTTCGAACAGGAACTACCTACAAATATAGAGGCTTTTCTTCTACATTGCAGTTTGCATATACACACGAGCATTTTTCGGATGCTACCAATGCAATTCGTACATCAACAGCCGTTGAAGGCATTATTCCAAGCTACAAAGTGATGGATTTTTCCGTAAGTTACACTTATAAAAAACTTACTTTTGAGGGAAGTATCAATAATTTACTCAACGAATCTTATTTTACTCGTCGAGCTGAAAGCTACCCAGGTCCAGGCATTATCCCTGCTGATGGAAGGAGTTTCTATTTAACCATTCAAGCAAAATTATAATTTAAAATATTTTTATAAAAAAACATGAACTTTCTTTCTGTTGGTATTAAATTTGTTTTACTTTTGTACAAATTCTTTTTAGCAAAAGAGCATTCATGCTTGTAGAAAAATTACATCTTACCCAAAAAAAGTCAAGACAAATATTTTGCCTTTTTCTGGCTTTTTTTATGTTTTTTTTACAAGGGAGTGCTAATATCCAAACCCTTAGTTTTCTTTCTGAAAAAACTGCTGAAACAGAAAAAGAAGAAAACAGAACAGAAAAAGAAAGTGAAGATGATACAGAAGGAGAGCATTCTTCTATTGGCAAATCTAAAAAAGCCAAAAAAATAACTTTCCCCCATTTTAGTTTCCTCCTTTTTCAATACAAAAATACTCCTTATTTAGAATTACCCCCGAACTATTTAATTAATGAATGGACTACACAGAAAACGCTGTGTTTCAACCCATATACTCCCGTTTTATTTACCACACCCCGTTATGTGGCATTTCATTCTCTTGTATTTTACGAGTCCTAAAATTTAATAATAGCTTTCACAGGTATTTATCTGTGTCAATGATCTTTTCTCAAAATACTGTCAACTGATACACAATTTTTTACAAATTGAATGTAACTGTTGTATGCACATCTATTATTTTATTTTAGTTTTATGATTTCAGACACTATATTACATAAGTTTGATGAGGATGCTATATTGGAGCATTTAAAACATTATTTACCTCATCAAAACCCCTTAAAAGATTTCATTCACCATAATACCCTAAATGCTTTTCAAGATTTGCCTTTTCATGAAGCATTAGCAACTGCTTCTACTATTTTTGGGTATAAAACCTATATTCATCTTGAAGAATACAGAAATCTATATCAAGAAGGTAAGATTCACGCAAAGGTTTTAGAAAAAATTATTATCAAAGCTAAGGGGACTTCAATGCTCAACATATGGCAGACAAAACTTTTAGAAGAACATTTTGATACTACTTGGTACAATCGTTTAGGGCAGTTGCACCAAATCTGGACACACACTTATCACATGAATATCGAAAAAGAAGTTCATAGCTTTTTATTTAGATTTGTGAGTAGTTATATAGATCAGGGGGTTGCTATCAAAAAATTTCCTTGTTCTCAAAAAAGCTTTTTAGACGCTATCCGAGATTTAGATAAAAATAGTTGGTTCATTAAATTCTTCAAAAGCAAAAGGGTTCAAAAATTGCTCCATGACCCTCATTTATCTATTAAAAAGCTTTTAGATATTTTAGTTGGGGATGAACAATGGTATGAACAATATCTTTTTGACCAGCAATTTGCTCATGCAGGTTGGTCTGGAATGGTGACTGTTTTAGAAGTACATCCAGAAAGGCTTTTGGATAAAAAGAAGATTTCCCTTAAAGAGTTTATCATATTTGAACTTCTTCTAGAAATTGATGCTCTTGATAAGAAATTTGGAGAAAATCATTGGAAGCCTCTTGCTAATTTTGTTGATGATAAAATTATACACCTTTTTGAGCCTATTAAAAAAAGAGAACTCTTTGAAGTTTATGAAATTTGGCAGGAAGCCTACGAATGGACATTCTATGATCAAGTTTTAAGAGGCTTACAGTTAGGAAAAACCACCTCTAATGCTCAGAAGTATAATTTTCAAGCAATTTTTTGTATAGATGACAGAGAATGTTCATTCAGGAGATATGTAGAAGATTTTGCCCATGCTCAAACTTTTGGTACAGCAGGTTTTTTTAATGTCGAATTTTACTTTCAACCTGAACATGGAAAATTCTATACAAAATCCTGCCCTGCTCCACTCAATCCAAATTATCTTATCAAAGAAACCGAAATAAAAAAGCATCATCATCAGGCAGATGCACATTTTAGCAAACATAGTAAAAACCTGTTTGGAGGATGGCTTATTTCACAAACAATGGGATTTTGGTCGGCTATCCAGTTAGTTTGGAATATCTTCAAACCTTCTGAAACACCAGCTTTGGTTTCTGCATTCAGACATATGGATAAAGAAAGCAAACTACATTATGAGTGTAATGCAGACCATCCAAAAGAACTTCATCATTTACAGGTAGGTTTCACGATAGAAGAAATGGCAAATCGTATGGAAGGTCTTTTAAGAAGTATTGGTCTGACTGAAAATTTCTCTGACATTATTTATTTCATTGGTCATGGTGCAAGTAGTGTAAATAACACACATTATGCAGGTTACGACTGTGGAGCTTGTAGTGGTAGAGCAGGTTCTGTCAATGCCCGATTAGCAGCTATGATGCTCAATAAATCCGAAGTTCGAGCTATTCTAAAAGAAAAAGGTATTCTGATTCCTGATACAACACAGTTTATTGGAGCATTACATGATACTACTCGAGATGAAATTGATTTTTATGATGAAAAGATAGTTTCAGAGAATAACCAAATACAACATCAACAGCATAAGAAGCATTTTCAAATGGCTCTAGCATATAATGCTAAAGAAAGAGCTCGTAGATTTTTGCTGGTAGATAATAAACAACCTGCCGAAAAAGTCCATGAAATTGTAAAGCTAAGAGCCTTATCTCTGTTTGAGCCTCGCCCAGAATGGAATCATGCAACCAATGCTTTGTGTATTGTAGGCAGAAGAGAAACCAATAAGCATTTATTTTTAGATAGACGTTCCTTCTTAAACTCTTACGATTATTCTCAAGATTTAGAAGGGAAATACTTATTAGGAATCCTGAAAGCTGTTGCTCCTGTTTGCGGAGGTATCAACCTTGAATATTATTTCTCGAAAGTAGACAATTACAGACTTGGTGCAGGTTCAAAATTACCTCATAATGTAATTGGTTTGGTAGGTGTTGCCAATGGTTTAGATGGAGATTTAAGAACAGGTTTGCCTGCTCAAATGCTCAACATTCATGATACTCTAAGGCTGATGGTTATTGTTGAGCATTTTCCAGAGGTCATCTTGACAACCATTCAAAAAGATGAAGCTACTTATCAATGGTTTTTCAACAATTGGGTTCATTTGGTAGCTATCCACCCAGAGACTAAAGAATTATATAGATTCGATAAAGGTGAATGGTTTTTATATAACCCTATCAACGACCATATTCCTGCTACCTCTAATTTAGAAAAAGAGCTAGAAAACTCTCGAGAAAACTTACCTATCTTTTTAATAGCTTAAACAATCATGAACATTAATTATTTTATCCTCAGTTTTGTGCTGATACCTTTGTTTGCATTTGTTATCACAATGTTTACAAAAGAACAGCAAGAAAAAAAGATTTCTAATATTACTATCTATACTATTGGAACGGTATTTTTTACACTTACAGGTTTTATAGCATATTGGATATTCTCAGGCTCTAACAATTTAAATATCAGAGAAATTCTACTGTATCAAAGTAAGGAATATACATTTCTAATAGATTTTTATTTTGACAGAGTTACAGCTGTTTACTTATTTGTAGGTTCTTTTATTAGCTTTCTGATTGTACGTTATAGTAGCTATTACATGCACCTTGAAAAAGGATATAAACGTTTTTTTGCAACAATTTTATTCTTTTTCTTTTCTTATAATTTTACAGTATTAGCTGGAAACTTTGAGACGCTTTTTATTGGTTGGGAAATGATTGGTATATCATCATTCTTACTAATAGCTTTTTATCGTGAACGCTATTTACCCGTACGTAATGCCGTAAAAGTTTTTTCTATCTATCGAATTGGAGATATTGGCATTTTGCTTGCCATGTGGGCTAGTCATCATTTATGGCATGAAAACATTACTTTTCAGAAACTCCATAATTACGATTTAGTTCACGAGCATTTGTTAAGCCACAGTTTTGAAGGTTTATTCATTGCTATTTGCTTACTTATTGCTGCTGCTGCAAAATCCGCACAATTCCCTTTTTCCTCTTGGATGCCAAGAGCTATGGAAGGTCCAACTCCATCAAGTGCTATTTTTTATGGTTCTTTGTCTATCCATTTTGGTGTATTTCTACTCATTAGAACTATGCCATTTTGGGAACAACAAATGGCAGCTAGAGTTCTGATTGGCTTTATAGGTCTTTTAACAGCCATTACAGGTTATTTTACAGCAAGAGTACAACCAACCATCAAGACTCAAATTGCTTATGCTTCTGTTTCTCAAATTGGTTTGATGTTTATTGAAATTGCTCTAGGTTTAGAATTGTTAGCACTTATTCATTTTGTAGGTAACGCATTTTTAAGAACTTATCAGCTACTAGTTTCTCCTTCTGTGGTAGCATATCTTATTCGTGAGCAATTTTATTATTTCAAACCACATAAAGAGAAAAATTCATCTGCATTAGGAAAAAAGTTTTATTATGGCTGGTATCTGCTATCTTTAAAAGAGTTTAATTTAGATACTTTTATGGGTAAATATATATTTACTCCCTTCAAAAGAATTGGTAATAAACTAAATTTTCTGACACCCAACAACATCCTCATCATCTTTCTACCTTTGTATGGAATAGGCATTATTCTTAGATTATTAGAAGAACATATTCCTAATTGGCTACATAATAGCCTGCCCACCTTATTTGCATCAATAGCACTTATGATGGTTATGAAAGGATTTTCAGAAAGGCGTTATCCCAAACTTGCTTGGATGCTTCTGATTCTTCAACATTTTTGGATTGCACTAGCTGTCAGTCATAATGAGCATTTCCAGATTAGTGAAACCATTTGGTATTTAAGTGGTGTAATTGTAGCAGGTGTTAGTGGTTACATAGCCCTTTATATACTTAAAAAGAATGAACCTTCTTATTTTACACTTTTCAGATATTACGGACATAGTTACGAGTATCCAAGATTAGGAGGAATCTTTTTATTATGCTCTTTGGGTTTAATGGGATTTCCTATTACCACTACATTTATTGGTGAAGATCTTATTTTCAGCCATATACACAAGGATCAGTACTTTCTTGCCTTTTTATTATCTTCTTGTTTTGTAATAGAAGGAATTGCTCTTATTAGGGTGTATGCAAGGCTTTTCTTGGGTAACCATGCAAAAGTTTATCATGAAACACCCTTACAATCATCATAATACAATCAAAAACTTACATTTTCTATTAACATCTTATTGTTTTGTTATCATGGCACTTAAATATATTCCTAAAGATGGTCTAGCTGGTTTAAAAGAAAACTGGCAAAATGACCTTAATGCTGGTGTTTTAGTTTCTTTCTTGGCATTACCATTATGTTTGGGTATTGCTTCAGCCAGCAAATTTCCTCCTATTACAGGTGTTTTTACTGCTATTATTGGAGGAATGATTGTAGCATTATTATCAGGTAGTCGTTTAACAATTAAAGGACCTGCTGCTGGACTCATTGCCATTGCCTTAAGTGCTGTAGAATCTTTAGGCTACGAGAAAGCTCTTGCAACTATCGTTATTGCAAGTATTATTCAGGTAATATTTGGTTTATTGAAAGCTGGTAAATTAGGCAACTTTTTTCCAGTTTCTGTCATTCATGGTATGTTAGCTGCGATTGGTGTAATTATATTCTCTAAACAAATTCACCCACTTTTAGGAGTAAAGCCTACAGCCAAAGAACCGTTTGAACTACTTGCAGAAATTCCACATAGCATTATGCATGCAAAATGGGAAGTAGCTTTAATAGGCATTTTGGGCTTAATCATTATTTTTACCATCCCAGTGATTAAAAACCAGATTATCAAAAAAATACCAGCTCCTATGATTGTTCTTTTGGTAGCTGTGCCTTTAAGTATGTTTTTTAGCTTAGGTGATTTTGTGAAAGATGGTAAATCTACATATTTAGTAAACATTCCAACTTCTATCCTTGAAGGTATTTTCACATTTGATACTCAAAAGATAGGTATTACCTTCCCCTACTTTTCAGATATATTGAGTTCCAATAGTCTACAATATATCTTGATGTTTTCTTTGATTGGAAGCATTGAGTCTTTACTAACAGTAAAAGCCATTGATGGTTTAGATCCTTACCAAAGAAAATCTGATATGAATAAAGATTTGGTTGCCGTAGGTATTGGCAATACTCTTGCTGGCTTGATAGGTGGTTTACCCATGATTTCGGAAGTGGCTCGTAGTTCTGCCAATGTAGCTAATGGTGCTAAAACTCGTTGGGCAAATTTCTTTCATGGGGTTGCTTTATTAATTTTCGTTTTGGTTTTAGCAAAGGTTATTGTTCTTATTCCTATGTCAGCTTTAGCAGCAATGCTGATTGCTGTTGCTTATCGTTTAGCCTCACCTAAAGAATTTAAGCATACTTACCATGTTGGTAAAGAGCAACTTTTAATATTTTTAACCACATTAATCATAACTCTAGCTACAGATTTATTGATTGGTGTAGGAGCTGGTATTTTAATGAAACTTATTATTGAGATTTATTATGGCACTCCCATTAAAGGCTTGTTTAAGGCTCATGTAAAAGTTGAAGAAGACTCACAACACAATACCATTCATTTTAAAATATCTAACTCTGCTATATTTAGTAATTACTTGGGCTTTAAAAAGTATTTAGATAAGTTACCCAGAGGCAAACATGTCATTATTGATGTAAATGAAGCTAGACTAATAGATCATACTTTTATGGAAAACTTGCATCAATTTGAGTTAGATTATCATCATCAGGGAGGTTCAGTAGAAATTCAAGGAATGGAACATCAAAATCCTGTATCAGACCACCCATTAGCCATGAGAGTTTTTGATGCTGAATATAAAGACAAAGCCAAAAATATTGTTTTAGATAATCGCCAGAAAGAGCTTGAAGCTTTGACTATTGAAAATGATATGGGTTTTAGACCTTTGCCTATTTCTGATAATTTCAAGTATCTGAATTTTAAATTTTTTCAAGGAAAAAAAATAAACTATAGAGCTAATCGTCTTATCAAGACTATTGACCATACCAGATTTGAATTCTCAGATATGGATATTTCTGAGATGAGTTCTATTGGTGGACGCAACTATAAAATGACTGTTTTGACCATAACAGATGTAATAGGACATATTCCTTTCTTTGTATTAGAGAAAGAAAATGCTCTCAATAAAGTGACACAAGGCTCTCAGGATATTGATTTTGATGAATATCAAACATTCTCTAATCATTATATGCTTACCAGTACAGAGCCAGAAGAAACAAAAAAATTCTTTACTCCTAATATTATTCGTTATTTGGAAGGATTTGCTGGTAAAGATTTTAAGCTTCGCTCTCGTGATAGCCGTTTATTGATATTCAAAAATGAGCAAATTCTTCAAAAAAATGACATAAAAGACCTGCTGGATATGGCTGTTGGCTTAGTTGATGTCATCAAGAAAGAATATTTGATAACAGTATAGAAATAACTATAAGGTATAATGGCATCTTTTATTGATGAGTTTCATCTGTGTTTTTTATTATATTCTTTGATTATACCATTATTATCATCTTTTAATTTAGAGTCATGTATTGTAAATTCTTTAAAATAATCGTTTTAATTTACTTGTTTTCTCATAAAGTTAGCTTCTCTCAAAATACAAGAATCAACGAAAAAAATACAATTGGTTGGTATAATTATTTTGGGACATTTAAACTAAGCAAACATTGGGGAATACATACAGAGTATCAATGGAGAAGGACATATCTTATTACTTCATGGCAACAAAGTCTTCTACGTTTGGGTGTCAATTATCAGTTAGACACTAAGGTACAATTGCGTGTAGGTTATGGTTGGATAGAAACTTTTCCATATAGCTCTACTCCTATCAATGTTTTTGGGAAAGATTTCACAGAACACAGAGTTTATCAAATGGTAACTTTAACTGATAAAGTAGGCATAGTGGGTTTCTCTCATAGGTTTATGCTGGAACAAAGATGGATAGGTAAGTATTCAGATGCATCTTTAACAAAAGAAGATAGTTATATTTACTCCAATAGGATACGATATATGTTTCGTACACAAGTACCTCTCAAAGGGCAAAATATTGGAGATAAAACACCTTACACAGCTATTTATGATGAGCTTTTTATAGGGTTTGGTAAAAATGTGAATGCAAATATCTTTGACCAGAATCGTTTAGGAATTTTATTAGGATATCAGTTTAACAAAAATTTCAAGTTAGAAGGTGGCTATCTTAATCAAATTGTAATGTTAGGCAGAAAAATTAATAATAATACGAATAACGTAGTACAGTATAACAGTGGTATTATTTTAAATGCTATGTTTAATTTTGATTTGAGTAAGTCAAATTAGTAGTTAATTTACTTAAAAAAGCTATTTAATACATTCATTAGACTATTTTCCAAGTCAATATCTTCTTTGTGATTTAACCGTTTTAGATTTAAAAAAGCTGTATATCCTATATACAGCTTTTTTTATGACCGTTTAAAGTCTGATATTTTTTCTACTTTTTGACAAATTTTACAACTTTTACTTCTTGAGCCATTTTAATATGTAAAAAGTATATCCCTGCTGAAAGATTTTGGATAAGAATATTAGCTCTTGAAGTTTCAGAATTACCTTGTAAAATATGTTTTCCCCAAGTGTCCACAATACTCCATTCAAAAGAATTCGCTTTTTCAATATTTATAGTAAGTGTTTCTTGCACTGGATTAGGGTATATTTCAACTTCCTGATTATGATTTATATTTAATGAGGTAGGATTAATACCTTTACCTTTTACTGTAAAAGAGTTTACTCCTGCTACTGCATTACTCTGTATTGTAGTTGTTCCACTATATGATGTTACTGCAATAGGAGTAAAGATTAGTTCTATATCTCTACTTTCGTTAGGAGCTATAGAGTTTGTGTTCAGAGTGGCTGTACTAAATACTACATCAGGTAAATTGATAGCAGATATATTTAAAGCTGTGTTTCCTATATTTTTTATAGTGATTGTTTTTTTAGCAGATTGCAAAAATAGCACTTCTCCAAAATCAATATCGGTTGAAGTAACTTCTATAATTGCACCACTAGGAGCAACTGAAAGTGTATAGTTTTTTGTAGTATTACATGTACTATTACTTGCTTGTATAGTAAAATTTAGTGTCTGAGTAGTGGTAGGTGTTCCAGAAATAACACCTGTTGAACTATTTAAAGTCAGTCCTACAGGCAATGTTCCACTACTTACAGCCCATACAACTACTCCATCTAAACCATTTTGTGTAAGTGTTTGATTATAAGGTAACAATAAACTTGCATTGGGTAAAGAAACTGGATTTATAGTAATATTGGGACAATTTACTGCAAAAGTATAATTTTGGGTAACTGTACAGACTCCACTACTCTGTGAAGCTGTTACTGTATAAGTAGCAGAAGTTGCTGTAGTGGTAGGTGTTCCTGTAATCTGACCTGTAGATGTATTTAAAGTCAGTCCTGCAGGTAATGCAGGTGTTATAGAATATGTTATTGATTGAGTATTACCTGAAACAGAAGCATCTAAACTATAAGATGCTCCTATAACAGCATTGGATGCTGTTGTATTTGAGAATGTAATGGTTGGGCAATTTACTGCAAAAGTATAATTTTGGGTAACTGTACAGACTCCACCACTCTGCGAGGCTGTTACCATATAAGTAGCAGAAGTCGCTGTGGTAGTAGGTGTTCCTGTAATCTGACCTGTAGATGTATTTAAAGTCAGTCCTGCAGGTAAACTAGGGCTTACTGAATAGGTAATAGTAGCTGTATTACCTGAAACAGAAGCATCCAAACTATAAGATGTTCCTATAGTGGCATTGGATACTGTTGTGTTTGAAAATGTAATGGTTGGACAATTTACCACAATACTATATGCTTTTGTTTGAAAACAAACTCCATTCGAAACTTTAATAGTAAAGCTAAATGTTCCTGTGGTTGTTGGTGTACCCGTTATGTCTCCAGTAAAACTATCTAAATTTAACCCAGTAGGCAAACTTCCAGCATCTAAAGACCAAGTAGATACACCATTTAAACCTGTTTGAGTAAGTGTCTGATTATAAGAAGAGCCTATTGTACCACTAACCATACTTGAAGGTAAAATACTAATAGAGGGGCATTGTATAACTTTATATACAAATGCATCTCTAAATCCCGCAGAAACTAAATTAGCCACTAATGTACTTTTATCAAAATCTACTGTACCTGTGAAGTATCCTGTTGTATATATTCCCCCTGATGCATCTACTGTTATACCATAGCTTATATCAAGACTTGTACTGCCTACAGATAAAGCCCAAACAAAATTTCCTGATGCATCTAACTTACTAATAAAAAAATCCGTACTTCCTCCAACAGAGGTAAGGTTAAATGTTCCTGAACCTGGATCAAAATCGGCAGTACTATCAAAAAAACCAGTTGTATAAATATTACCTGATGCATCTAATGCTATACTATTGCCTGCATCACTCCCTGTCCCCTCTATACTTTTTACCCAAACAAAATTTCCTGATACATCTAATTTTTCAATAAATATATCTCTTGCACTTGTAGAAGTGATATTGAATGTTCCTGAACCTGGATCAAAATCTACTGTATTTTGGAATGATCCAGTGATATAAACATTATTAGATGCATCCAATGCTATACTACTGCCTGTATCAGTGCTTACTCCCCCTATACTTTTTGCCCAAACAAAATTTCCTGATGCATCTAATTTTTCAACAAATATATCTTGCAAAGCAGCAGTGAGGTTGAATGTTCCTGAGCCTGGGTCAAAGTCTACTGTATTGTAGAAAATTCCTGTAATATAAATATTACTTGATGCATCTACACTTATATCATATGCTGTGTCAAAACTAGTACCTCCCATCCCTTTTGCCCAAACAAAATTTCCTGATGCATCCACTTTTTGAACAAATATATCCACATTTCCAACTGATACAAGATTGAAGGTTGATGTGCCTGAATCAAAATCTACTGTACCTTGAAAATGCCCTGTTGTATAAACATTGCCTGATGCATCTACTGCTATACTATTTCCTATATCAGCACTTGTTCCTCCTATAGCCTGAGCCCAAACAAAGTTTCCTGATGCATCTAATTTTTCAACAAATATATCTTCACTTCCAGCAGAATTAAGATTAAAAGTTCCTGATTCTGGATCAAAATCTACTGTATTTTGAAATGATCCTGTAATATAAACATTGTTAGATGCATCTACTGCTATGCCGTAACCCACATCATCACCACCTCCTCCTATTTTTTTTGCCCAAACAAAATTACCTAATGCATCTAGTTTTTGAACAAAAATATCTTGCCCTCCAGCAGCATTAAGGTTGAATGTTCCTGAACCTGGATCAAAATCTACTGTACCTTGAAAAACCCCAATGGTATAAACGTTTCCAGAAGCATCTGTTGTAATATTTTGCCCTGAATCAAAACCGCTTGCTCCAGCTTTTTTTGCCCAAACATACGACTGAGCATGGTTATTACTCAAAAATAAGCAGAACCAAAATAAAATTAAGATAATTGTGTGTTTCATAAAATTTGACAATAAATATTTACAACTTATAAAAAAGTATACAGCTTTATACCTTAATCTATTATTTTCTTGTATTGTAACTCATAAACTAAAATTTATTTTACATAGCATTAAATATTAAAAATTATTTTTGATATTAGGAGTCTGATGTACACCAATTTTTTTATGAAAAAAATCCATAAAGTTCCTGCTGACGGACTAAAAGGTTTGCAAGAAAATTTTCTAGCCGATTTGAATGCAGGTTTTTTAGTATTCTTGATCGCCCTTCCTTTAAGTTTAGGAATTTCTCAAGCAAGTAGCTTTCCCGCTGTAGCAGGTGTTTTTACTGCTATCATTGGAGGACTTGTGGTTTCTTTGATAAGTGGCAGCAAAATCACAATCAAAGGACCTGCTGCTGGACTTATTTCTATTGCTTTAGCATCTGTGATGGAATTAGGCTACGAAAAAACACTAGCTGTTGTTGTTGTCTCAGGAGCTTTACAGGCATTATTTGGCTTTTTACGATTGGGACGTTTTGCAGACTTTTTCCCTTCGGCTGTGGTTCATGGCATGATGGCAGCCATTGGTTTAATGATTTTATCAAAACAAATTCATTATGTTCTGGGTGTTGCCCCACATTCCAAAGCTCCTATTGAACTCCTAAAAGAAATCCCTGAAAGTATTCAAAGGCTTAATCCACAAACTACAACAATTGGGGTATTATCTCTTATCATCATGATTACTCTTCCATTTATGAAAAGTAAATCTATTAGAAAAATCCCTGCTTCTTTATTATTATTAGTTTTAGTAGCCTTTCCTCTAAGTTTTTATTTTGAATTGGATACAGCTCATCAATATACTTTTATGGGAGGAACTTACTTCATAGACCCCAGTAAAGATTTGGTAGATTTGCCTAATGATTTGATTTCAGCTATTAAATTCCCTGATTTTAGTGCCATTACAAGCTTTGCAAGCATCAAGTATATTATTATGTTTGCTCTTATTGTCAGTATTGAATCTTTATTGACGGTAAAAGCAGTAGATTTTTTGGATCCTTACAAAAGAGAATCTAATGCAGATAAAGATCTTTGGGCTGTTGGTTTGGGCAATATGATTTGTGGTTTTATTGGGGCATTACCTATGATTTCTGAAGTAGTTCGTAGTTCTGCTAATGTCAATGCTGGTGCAAAAACTCGTTGGTCTAACTTTTTTCATGGATTATTTCTATTGCTTTTTGTTGCTTTTGCAACTAATTTAGTACATCACATTCCTATTGCTGCTCTAGCTGCTATTCTGGTTTATACAGGTTTTAGGCTCACCTCGCCCAAAGAGTTTAGGCATGTTTACGAAACAGGCTGGGAGCAACTTCTAGTTTTTATAGCAACAATGGTTACTACATTATTTACCAATTTACTTGCAGGTGTATTTGCAGGATTATTATTTAAAAGTGCATTACAGTTACTTTTGGGTGTACATTGGAAAAATCTATTTGTTTTAAAGTATAACATCTCTGAGCATGGCGATAAAACTCGTATTGAAGTTCTTTCCGAAGTTTTGTTTACCAATGTACTAAAACTCAAAAAATTGTTAAATAACATTCCTTTGGGCAAGAACGTAGAATTAGATTTCCAAAAAGCAGAATTTATAGACCATTCTTCTATGGAAAAAATACGCCAGTTTGAAAGAAATTATAGTGCAAAAGGTGGGAATGTGGATATTGAAGGCTTATTTTCTCATGTTGCCTTTTCTGCTCACCCACTTGCTACTCATAAAATATTCCCTAATCATGTAGTCTTAGAAAAAGTCTTAAATGAACGCCAAAAAAGTCTTAAAAAATATGCAGACCATATTGGTGCAAATTATAAGCCTGATAATGCTTTTGACCTCTATAAATATGATGGGTTCTTGTTTGGAAAACGTTTGGTCTATCGTAGCAATCGGATTATCTATCAAGAAACAAAAGATTCACCAAAACTAATTATTGCAGAAATCAATTTGGTAGAAGGGGCTCAGCCTACTTCCAAAAGATATTCTACAACCACTTTGCTTGTGAATAATCTCATAGAAAATATTCCTGACTTTGAGCTTCGCAAAGAGGATCAGTTGGATCGACTTAAGCAATACATTGGTATTGATGACATAGATTTTGGTGATTATCCTATTTTTTCTTCAAAATATTTACTCAAAGGTAATGACGAAGAAAAAATCAGAGAACTATTTACACCTCAATTAATTAAATTTTTAGAAGAGAATGATGATTATATTATTGAATCCAAACACCAAGATTTACTAATATATACAGAAAAACAAGCTATTATGAGTGTAAGTGAGGTTTCTCAACTATTTAATTTTGGGAAAGATTTGCTTGGTATTATCTCTAAAAATCAACATTCTAATATATCTGAGGACATAGAAAAAGAGTAAGATTAATTCTTACTCTTTTTCTATTGAATAATGAGTTTTTTGATTATAATTTCTTTTCCATTGGTACATTTGAGCAAATATGTACCTTTTTCAAATTTACCAATATCAAGAGTTATTAAATCTTGATTCTCAAAAGTATATGAATCCAAGACATCTCCCAAAACAGAGCATAGTTCTATGTTCCATGTACCTATTTTGCTAATTCTTATTTCTATAATAGCACTTGCAGGATTAGGACTTATATGAATTTCTAAAGATTCTTGGTTATCTTTTACGACATTACTTATTGTTTTTGAATATTCAAAATTTCCATTTTTATCTACTTTTTTCAGGCGATAATATGCTGTATTGACTTCTTTATCTATAAAGTTATATGCCTGTATATTTCCATTACCTTTTCCTTTTATAGTAGTTATTGGTTTAAAATTTTGTGCGTCCGTTGATTTTTCTATAATAAAGTGCTCAAAATTTATTTCTTGAGCTGTACTCCAAATTAATAACACTTCATTCTTATTTCTTTTTTCAATCTTAAAGTCTATCAGTTGAGCATGTAATGGTGTACATCCCATAGAACTGGGTTGTGCTGTTGGAGCAGCTATATCCGAACAACCACTTGTCAGTGTAGCAGAACCTCTATTACCACTACCTCCTATTACACTTGCACTTGGAGCTCTACAAATATTTATGTTGCTTGATGCTGTTAATGGTATATTATTGTTAATTGTAAAATTATTAGTATATCTGATTCTTGCTGTTCCTGTTGTACCACTTCCATAAGTAATTGGATTATTTTCACTCATATTATCCAATACAAAATTAGTTGTTCTGATAGTAGAACCGTCTTCAAGACAGAATGTTCTTACACCATTTCTAACCTGAAATGCTCCTGAAGTCAAATATCCTCGATTAAAAAGATAACCTGTTTGGTTATCATTCTGGGCAAAAATAATTGTACCACTAATGGTAGCTTGAGCATCTGTAGCTGCATTGTAAAAATAATTTTCATTATTCTGAAACTCCAAATTACCATTGATATTCAATGTTCCATAATTGACAAGCGTTACTCCATTATTTAGGGTAACATTATTACTAAAGGTAACAGTAGCAGACCTTGTAATAATAAGTCTGCCACTGTTTAAGTTGGCACTAGTAATTGTTACATTTCCACAAATCACTAATTCTCCACCATTCAAGTTTAATCCTCCAAAACTCCCTGATGTACTACAATGGAAAAATGTATTTCCGCTGTTGATATTTGCATTATTACCAAATGCAGTTCCACTACTTCCACAAGTAAGTGGATCAGCAGGTGGAGCTGGTGAACACTGACTTAAAGCTATAAAATCATGTAAAAAGAAGGCTATCAAAACAATCCATCTCATATTTTTTAATTTTACACAAAAATAAGTTATATTTAGTTTTTTATAAATCTATTCATCGTGTTAAAACATTCGTTCATCGAAAAAGTTAATCATAACAACCTCTTATAAACCATTTCTAACTGCTATGAAACTCTCTCTCTCTACTCATGTTGCCAAGCCTTATAAAGAAGTTTTTAGATTTTTTACTAAAGAATTATTTATAAAATTATCCCCTCCTTTCCCCAAAGTCAAATTATTACGCTTCGATGGCTCCGAAAAACAAGATAAGGTTATTGTAGAGTTAGACTTTTTTCTTTTTAAACAAGAATGGGAAAGTGTGATTACAGAAAAATCTGAAACGAAAGAAGAAATTTACTTTATAGATGAGGGCGTTAAACTTCCTTTTTTTCTAAAGAAATGGAAACATATCCACAGAATTATGAAAGATGGTGATAAAACAAATATCGTTGATGATATAGAGTTTGAAACACCCTTCAGACCTTTTGATATTTTGTTTTACCCAATTTTATATTTTCAGTTTGCTTATAGAAGACCTATTTATCAAAAAGTATTTGGTTAAACTTATCTAATTTTGAAATTTCCAACAATTTTCTTTCTTTCTTGTTGATTATCACCATAATAGAATACAACTCTATACATTCCTTTTTCTACTATACGTTTTTTTTCTTCATTATTTTCACACAAAGATTCTGTCAAATTCCATTCCAAAAGCACTTTTCCTTTAGCAGTTACTTCAACTACCATCGGTGGGGATGGACAAGCTCTTCCACAAGGGCAATAAGGTGTTTCCAATAACACCCAGTCATTATTTTTTTTCTTTTCAATTATAATTTGTATAGGGTCAAAAAGGTAAATACTTTTTTGACTCTGATTCACAAACGTATATTTTAGTGTTTGACCTCTCTTTATTCTTTTTTTCACATCAATATGTGGTTCTTGAGCCCATAATTTGCATGTAATCATTACAAATAAAACTCCCAGTAAAATATTTTTCATATCTATCATTTTTACAATAATAGTAAAATTAAAAAATCTTAAATAAGTCTTAAGTAAACTTTAAGTTTTTATTAATGAATTTTATAGTGTAACTATTTTAGCTTTGTACACTTAACTCATTCATTTTTAGATAAAAAAGTTTCCCCAATAACTTTATTATCCGTAGAAAGATATGTATATTGCATTTATTTTCCATTAAAATCACTAAGAAACTATATGAAACAAACATTCCCCTCTATTCGAAAAACAAGTATTATCTCATTTCTGTTGCTCTCAGGGCTTACAATAGGACTTTTATTTGTATATCAGAAAAAGCAAAATATTCCTATTAAAACAGTTTCTGACAAAGATGAAAAAATCAGTAAAACACCTGAAAAAAAGCAAGTTATAGATATAAAGACTCCAGAATTATCCTCTATTCACACAGAGCAATCTTCAAAAGTTTTAAATATTTCTCCTGTTAGTCAAGCAGATTTGGCAAGAGCTAAATATCAGCAAGTTCTTAATAATCATAGATATTTCAAACACTCTGAGGAAGATATTGCTAAAATTATGCGTTCAAAAAGAATAAAGAATATCCCCAATCATGCAGAAATTATACAAGGCAAATCTAATGACAAATATAATAAAACAGATAGACCTGATTTGGCTTTGGAATATGATAATATGCGAACTATGGATCCTATTTTACAACGTGTACCAAGAGAGAGATTATCTGTTGCTTACCAAGAAACAATGAATCGTTTTCAAATAGAAGCGAGTATTCCCAATGTAAACTGGTCAGAAAGAGGTCCTAACAATGTAGCTGGACGTACAAGAGCTATTATGTTTGACCCTAATGATGTAACCAAAAGAAAAGTATGGGCTGGAGGTGTTGCTGGTGGACTTTGGTATAACAATGATATTACTTCCAATACATCAGAATGGCAAAAAGTAGATGATTTTTGGGCAAATATGGCTGTAACATCTATTGCATCAGACCCTAGTAATCCTCAAATATTCTATGTTGGTACAGGTGAAGGGTTCTTCAATGTTGATGCAGTACGTGGTGGCGGTATTTGGAAAACTACAAATGGTGGTACATCTTGGACACAATTAGTAAATACCAGTTCTAATGATGATTTTGCTTACATTCAAGAAATCGTAGTTAATGCTTCTGGGGCAGTTTTTGTGGCTACAAGGGGTGAAAGTTCTAATAATGGTGGTATTTTACGTTCTATAGATGGAGGAAGTTCATGGACAAGGGTGTTAGCTCCAGGTTCTAATATTGGTGTAAGTATTTCTTCTTATGCAAATAGAGCCGCAGATTTGGATATTGCAAGCAATGGAGATATTTATGCTTGTTTGGGTATATTTTCACAAGGAAGAGTTTTTCGTTCTTCTGATAGTGGAAATAGTTGGACAGATATTACACCAAGTACCAATTGTTACCGTATAGAATTAGCCATTGCTCCTTCTGCCAGTAATGCAACAAATACCACTGTACTTTATGCAGTAGCTAGAGCTACCTCAGGAAGTGATAATGATGTAGCTTGGTTTAGAAAGTCTACCAATGGTGGTGCTAGCTGGACTGATGTAACAATACCTTTATACTTAAACTCCAATTGTAGCCTTAGTACAGCTCACTTTACAAGAAATCAAGCTTGGTATGATTTGTCTATTTCAATCCACCCTACCAATCCCAATATTGTATTAGTAGGTGGCGTAGATGTACATAGAACCATTGATGGAGGTACATCTTGGAGTGCTGTTTCTTATTGGACAGGAGCATGTAAGCCTTATGTACATGCTGATATTCATAACATTGTTTTCAGACCCAATTTTACAAATGAACTATTAATTGCATCTGATGGTGGTGTCTCTTATTCTAACAATGCAGGAGATAACGGGGCTAGTAGTCCAAATTTCAGCGACCGTAATTTAGGATATAATATCACTCAATTTTATGCTTGTGCTATACGTAACGAAGCAAGTTCCAACAATTTTTTAGCAGGATCTCAAGATAATGGCACACAGCGTTATTCACAAGCAGGTATCAATGCTACTACAGAAGTAACAGGTGGTGATGGAGCTTTTTGTTTTATAGACCAAAATAATGGTAACAGACAAATAACGAGTTATGTTTACAACAATTACTATCGTTCTACCAATGGAGGTACAAGTTTTAGTACCCTAACTAGTAGCAATACAGGGCAGTTTATCAATCCTGCTGATTTGGATGACAGAGATGCTAGTACTTCTATTTTGTATTCATCTAGTGCTACCAATCAATATCGTTACTATGATCTTATCAATGGTTCGTCTCAGCAAATTGTAAGTGCCAGTATCGGAGGTTCTGTTTCAGCTATCAAAGCTCGTACAAGCACTGCAAACAGAATATTTTTAGGTACTTTTAATGGCGGAGTATATATGGTCGAAAATGCGAATACAGCTTCTCCAACTGTAACAAATATTGGTTCTGGCATCAGTACTGTGGGAACAGTTTCTAGCATTGATGTCTCAGGAGTAAATGACAATAATATTATTGTAACCTATTCTAATTATGGTGTAAAATCTGTTTGGTACACCAATAATGGAGGAACAAGTTGGATAAGTAAAGATGAAACAGGATATGGTTTACCTGATATGCCTGTACGTTGGGTACTTATCAATCCTAACAATCCTCAGCAAGTTCTTTTAGCCACTGAGTTAGGTGTTTGGAGTACTGATAACATTACAGCCTCTAATCCAGGTTGGCAACCAAGCAATCAGAGTTTAGCCAATGTTCGTTGTGATATGCTCAAATACAGAACAGCTGATAAATTAGTTGCTGTGGCTACGCATGCTCGTGGACTTTATACTTCTGATGTGTTCCAAGATATGCCTGCTCCACAGGCTTTGCCTGCGACAAACATTACAGCAAATAGTTTTACAGCCAATTGGACAACTGTTACTGGTGCAGGGATTTCTTATCGTTTGGATGTTGCAACTGACAATAATTTTACAAATATCTTATCAAGTTATAATAGTGTAACTGTAAATGGTACAAGTCTTAACATTACAGGGCTTACACAAGCTACTATTTATTATTATCGTGTAAGAGCTACCAATGGTACAATAACCTCTGGAAATTCTAATATCATTGCTGTTAGTACTACCATACCAGCCCCTGTTGCTACTGCTGCAACAAATGTAGATGTTGGCGGATTTTCAGCTAATTGGAATACCGTAAACGGAAGCAATATTTCTTACCGTTTGGATGTTGCAACAGATAATAGTTTTACGAATGTAGTTGCTTCTTCTTTCAATGTAACAGCCAATGGTCTAACATTTAGCGTAACTGGTTTAAACTCTAATACTGATTACTATTATCGTGTAAGAGCCACTAATGGATTACAGACTTCTCCAAATTCTAATATCATCCAACTCAAAACAACTAATTTGCTTGCTGTAGTTGCTACACCAGCCACTGATGTAACAACCACAAGTTTTAGAGCTAATTGGAATGCTCTCAACAGTTCAGGCTTTTCTTATCGTGTAGATGTTGCAACAGATAATAATTTTACAAATATTATAACTGGTTATAACAATCGTATTGTAAATGGCTTGAGCCTAAATGTAACAGGTTTAACAACCAATACTGATTATTTTTATAGAGTAAGGGCTACCAATGGAACTATCACTACACCCAACTCTAATATAATTAGTGTAACTGTTGGTGTAACTGCTATTTCTGATAATCTTTTTGGAAAGAACATTGAAATATATCCCAATCCAAGTCAAGATTTTTGTATCATTAAAGTAGATGATTCTCAAGGTAATGTATTTGGAATAGAAGTTTATGATAATGTTGGTAAATTATTAGAAAAATTGGATACGAAAAGCCAGAATCAAGAAATTAAGATGAATATTCAGAACTGGAAAGCTGGTAAGTATACTATTCGCTTACAACAAGGTGATAAAAAAGCAACTAAACACTTTATAAAAATTTAGTGTGTTTTCTTTCTTCAAAAAACTTAGGATAATGAATACGAAAAAATCATTTTTTGTGTTTTATCCTAAGTTTTTATTCTATTTAATATAATGCGAATCTTTTCTATCATTATACTCTTATTTCTACTCCTGCATCAAGTCTGTCTTGGGCAAATGGTAGAAGTAAAAGATTTTTCTACAAAAAAAACATTAGAAGGAGTTCGTATTGCTATCTCTCCATATTCTTCTATTACCTTCATAACAAATAAAAAAGGACAAGCAGATATATCATCTATGGTTGATAGAGATACCATATATTTTATGTTAGAAAACTATGATGTATTTATTTTGAGTTACAAAGAATTAAAACGCTTAAATTTCAAAGTATTTCTAAAATTATCAAATACACCTATAGAAGAAATCGTCGTTTCAGCCAATCGTTGGCAACAATCATACAATGAAACATCTGCACAGATTATTAAAATATCTCAAAAACATATTTCTTTACAAAACCCACAAACTGCAGCTGACTTACTTGGAATTTCAGATAAAGTATTTATTCAGAAAAGCCAGTTGGGTGGAGGTAGCCCCATGATTAGAGGGTTTGCTACCAATAGATTATTATATGCTGTAGATGGAGTACGTATGAATACAGCTATTTTTAGAGCTGGGAATCTTCAAAATGTCATTTCCTTAGACCCTTTTGCTATTGAAAATACCGAAATTTTATTGGGCACTGGCTCAGTTATTTATGGCAGTGATGCAATTGGAGGCATTATGAATTTTACTACTCTTACACCTCAATTTGCAGTTTCACAGCCTTTAGTCAAAGCAAACGCTCTTGTTCGTTATTCTTCTGCCAATCAAGAGAAAACAACACATTTTGATGTGCAAGCAGGATGGAAGAAATGGGCTTTTGCCACAAGTGTAACTCGTTTTAATTTTGATGATTTACGAATGGGTTCTTATGGACCTAAAGAGTATTTAAGAAATTTTTATGTAAAGCAAATCAATGGAATAGATAGTGTTTTTGTTAATGACAATAATCTTATTCAGCGTCCTACGGGTTACACACAAACTAATTTAATGCAAAAAATACGCTTTAAGGCATCTAAAAACTGGTTATTAGAATATGGCTATCATTACTCCGAAACATCAGAGTATGGTCGTTATGACAGACTTATAGAGTTAAATAATGGATTGCCTCGTGTGGCTGTATGGAATTATGGTCCTCAGAAATGGAGAATGCATTTATTGAGTGTTTTATATGAAAAACGAACTTTATTGTATGACCACATACAGACTCGTCTGGCATATCAGTATTTTGAAGAAAGTAGAATAGACAGAAATTTCTCTGGTTCGCAACGTTTCAAACTGCGTACTCAACAAGAACAAGTTTATGCTGTTTCTACCAATCTTGATTTTCGCAAAAAAATTAATCAGCATCAGTTTTTTTATGGTTTAGAATATGTTCAAAACAATGTTTTTTCCAATGCTTCTGCTTTAGATACCCGAAATCAGCAACCTATTGGTGTAGCCAATAGATATCCTCGTTCGTTTTGGGCTAGTTATGCCAGCTACTTAAATTATCATTATAATTTTTCAGAAAATTTATCGGGACAAGCAGGTATTCGATACAATGTGTTGAGTCTTGACTCGGATTTCAGTCAACAACTCAATTTTTATGATTTTAATTTTACAAAAGTAAAAACCAATAATGCCTCTACAACTTTTAGTTTAGGTATGGTTTTTCAGCCTCACTCTTCTTGGAAAGTTGGAACTAATTTGACTACTGGTTTTAGAGCTCCTAATGTTGATGATATGGGCAAATTATTTGATTTTAATGGTGGAGAAGTTGTTACGCCTAATACACAACTAAAACCAGAGTATGCTTATAATGCTGATATTAATATATCCAAAAATATTAAGGATAAAATTTTAATCAATATAGCAGGATTTTACACTTATCTGGATAAAGCTATGGTTCGTCGCCCCTCACAAGTCAATGGGCAGGATAGTATCATGTATAATGGAACTTTGAGTAAGGTTTATGCTATTCAGAATGCTGCTTCTGCCAATGTTTATGGCATTAATTGTGATATTTTGATTAAGTTTCTACCTAATTGGAACTTATATAGCAGTTATAATTATCAAAAAGGACTTGAAGAAATGAATAATGGAAAATTAAGTCCTTTAAGACATGCCTCTCCTGCTTTTGGTGTAACAAGACTTTCTTTTGAACAGAAAAGGGTCATGTTGCAGGCTTATGTTATCTATAATGCTCAAATTAATGCCCAGAATTTGAATGAAGAAGAAAAATCTAAAACAGCTATTTATGCCATAGATAGTCAGGGGCGTCCTTATTCTCCAAGTTGGTATACCCTTAATATCAAAGGGATGTATAAGTTTGAGAACTTTCATCTCAATATTGGTTTAGAAAACATTACTGACCAACGCTATCGCCCTTATAGTTCTGGTATTGTTGCACCAGGCAGGAACTTGATTATTTCTTTTAGCTCTCATTTTTGATTTAAAAATATATAATAAACACCTAAAAGATTTTAAAGCCTTATAGGTGTTTTTTTATGTATAGTTTTTTGTTTTTTTCTAAATTGCACATCATTTCATATTTTATATTGCTTTTCAGATGATAACCAAAGATAATTTCAAAGAACTTCTTATATTTTTAAAGTTTACAGAAATAGAAACAAAGCCTAATGTTTATATCAAATCGCTTCAAAATAATACAATTATATTACAGGCAGATTTTAACAAAAATGAGCTTATTTATCCAGAAGATAAGGGTTTTGTCATCAATGAACGCCAAACCTGTAATTTTTCTTCTCCTGAAAATTTTGTAGTTTTTGAGTGCGTACACCGTCTTTTAGAAAAAGGCTACAAACCTGAACACATTGAGCTTGAACCCAAATGGAAATTAGGACATAACAACAAAAGTGGAAGGGCTGATATTTTAGTGAAAAGTCAAGAGAAAAATGAAAAAGGTGAATACAAACCCTTACTTTTAATAGAATGTAAAACAGCAGATAAAGAATTTAAGAAGGCGTGGAAAGAAACGCTACAAGATGGTGGACAACTTTTTAGTTATGCCCAACAAATCCAAGAAACTGAATTTTTATGCTTGTATGCTTCCGATTTTGATGAAAAAGCAAGCCAGATTATCATTTCTCAACAAATTATTTCGCACAAGGACAATAAAGATATTTTAGAACAAGACAAAAGCCTTAAATCTTTTGAAAAAGCAAAAGACGTAAAAGAACGTTATGAGGTCTGGAAAAATACTTATAAACTTGAAAGCACCGATTCGGGTATTTTTGAAGAAAGCATACAAGCCTACCAAATCGGAAAAAACAAATACACCCTTGACGAAGATACCAAACCTTTGAGTTCCGTAGATAAAAAAGGACTGTACCACGAATTTAGAACAATCCTTAGAAAACACAACGTTTCTCGACGTGAAAATGCTTTTGATGTACTTGTAAACTTATTTCTTTGTAAAATTATAGATGAAACCGAAAACAAAACTGATTTGAAATTTCGTTGGAAAGGTATTGCCTACGACAATTATTATGATTTGGTGGATAGACTGCAAGGTTTGTACCAGAGCGGAATGAAAAAATTCTTAAAAGAAGAAATCTTGTATGTTAGTAATGACGAAATAGACAAGGCTTTTTGGGCTACCAAAACCAACAGAAACGCTACCAAAAAACGTATCAAAGAAATTTTTAGAGAACTCAAATTTTTTAAAGGCTTAGATTTTGAGTTTATAAAAGTACATAACAGTAAAGGCTTTGATAAAAATGCCAAAATCCTCATTGATATTATCAAGATGTGGCAAAGTGTGAGGCTGACCTCTCAAAATCAAAATCAGTTTTTGGGTGATATGTTTGAGTTCTTTTTGGACAATGGTATCAAACAAACTGAAGGGCAATTTTTTACGCCTATTCCTATCTGTAAATTTATAGTAGCCTCGTTGCCTTTAGAAACAAAAATTAAAGAAACTTCTGAACCCCTCAAAGCCATTGATTATGCTTGTGGCTCGGGGCATTTCCTGACAGAGTACGCAACAGCCATCAAGCCACTTATAGAAAAACACAAAGAAACAACCGTTGCCCAACATTACCAACACATTTACGGCATAGAAAAAGAAGACCGTCTAGCAAAAGTAGCTACTGTTTCTGCATATATGTACGGACAACAGGGAATAAATGTGATAGATGCAGATGCTCTTGCCCACCATGAAGCACTCAAAAGAGAAGCTTTTGATGTACTCATTGCCAATCCGCCGTTTGCTGTGGACGATTTTCTGGAAGTACTCACGCAAAATGACGAAAAGGAAGCCCTCACTTACGAACTCTTTGAAAACGCCAATATTGGTACAAATAATATTCAATGTTTCTTTTTGGAACGTACCAAACATTTACTTGCCCGAAATGGTGTAGCAGGTATTATTGTGCCTACTTCTATTCTCTCTAATAGCGATACCATGCACATACAAACCAGAGAAATATTGCTAAAATATTTTGATTTTGTGAGTATTGTAGAACTTGGTAGCGGAACGTTTGGCAAAACAGGTACAAATACCGTTGTTTTATTTTTGAAACGAAAAGAACAACGCCCTGAACAAGCTGAACATTTCTGGAACAGAACCCTCGATTTCTTTGAAAACCCTGAAGACGAAATACAATCTAATGGCGGAATGTACCAAGATTTGCCAACGCTCAAAAAATATTGTCAGCATATCGAAGTGCCTTTTGAAGATTATCAGCATGTTCTAAAAGCTGAAACTCATAAGGTTTCTAAAAACCTAATAGATTTGGTGGAGAAGTACGAAATTTTTAAAGAATACAAAAACACCTTCGAGAAAAGTACCGAAGTAGCCAATTTGAACAAAAAAGCAGATTTTAAAAAACTAAGCCCAAAAGCCCAACAAGAAAAATTAGATGTGTTGCTCTGGGAGTATATCCGAAAAATAGAACAACAAAAGGTATTTTATTTTATGCTTGCCTACCACAATACAACAAAGGTTTTGGTAGTAAAAAGCCCCACCGATAACAAAGAACAAAAGCAGTTTCTGGGCTACGAATGGACAAACTCCAAAGGGCAAGAAGGTATTAAGTACAACAACGGTGAAACAGTTTATGATATACAAACACCTCTCTTTAACCCCAAAGACACAAATGATACAAGTAAAATAAGCTATTGGATTGCTCAAAATTTTTTAGAAAACAACCATAAAACCCATGAGATTTCTGAAAATCTTGTAGGCGTGGCTACTTATATCAACCTTACCGACCTGCTGGATTTCTCTCGAAAGGATTTTAACAAAGCCATCTCCCTCACTCCCAAAAAGAATACCACCATTGAAACACAATGGGATTTGGTGAAATTGGGGGATGTTGTTAAAATGAAAGGTGGAGATGTTTTCAAAGAAATCTATCAAGATGGAACAAATAAAAATGATATACCATTTTTTAAAGTCTCAGATATGAACTTACCTGAAAATACAAGTAAGATGATTATAGCAAATAATTATGTAAGTGAAGATATTATAACAAATAAAATTAAATCAACTATTTTTCCAAAAAATACAATCATTTTTCCAAAAGTAGGGATGACTATTCATACAAATAAAAAAAGGATTTTGGAAATACCAGCTTGCATTGATAATAATATAATGGGAATGATTATTATTAATAATAAAATTTTACATTCATATTTATATGAGTACTTTATTTCTTTTATTAATCTTTCTGAAATTGCATCAGGTGGGAATCCTCCTTCTATTTCAGCAGAAAATGCTAATGAAATCAAAATCCCTTTACCACCTTTAGAAGTTCAAGAAAAAATTGTAAATGAATGTGAAGCCATAGACCAAGCCACCGAAAACGCTCAAAAAGAAATTGAAACAGCTAAAACAGAGATTGAGGAGAAAATTTTAGATGTTTTTGGAAAGTATCCTGAAAAGAAAATTTCAGAAATAGCGTTTATCAATCCTTCTAAATCAGAAATAAAAAATGTAGATGAAGATACCTTGATTTCGTTTATAGAAATGGCATCTGTGAGTGATGAGGGTTTTATAGCTAACAAAGTAGATAAACCATTGAAAGATTTGAAAAAAGGTAGTTATACTTATTTTGCCGAAAATGATATAATTGTTGCTAAAATAACGCCTTGTATGGAAAATGGTAAATGTGCTTTGGCAAAAGGTTTAACAAATGGTTTGGCAATGGGTAGTACTGAGTTTCATGTTTTCAGAACAAAAGAAAACATAAATAATAAATATCTTTTTATTTTATTGAATAGAGAAGTTGTGAGAAAAGAGGCAGAACAAAATTTTACAGGTTCAAGTGGACACAGACGTGTTCCCGCTTCTTTTTATGAGAGCTACAAAATCCCCGTTCCTGATGATATAAACATTCAAAACCAATTAGTTTTGGAAATAGAGGTTTTAGAGAAACAAATTGCTCAAAACCAAGAAATCATCAAACAAGCACCACAAGCCAAACAAAGTGTTTTGAAAAAGTATTTGTAAGTAAGATATTCTTGCTATTGCAATATAAACCTTATAGGTCTTTAAGACCTATAAGGTTTTTTTGGTTTATTTTGTCATTGCAAGGTGTAGCAAACTGAAGCAATCTGGATTACTTCGCCTACGGCTCGTAATGACGTTACCCCTTTGGTCATACCGAACGCAGTGAGGTATCTACCATTTTTTGTTTATAATGACGTTACCCCCTTTAGTCATACCGAATGCAGTGAGGTATCTACCATTTTTTGTTTGTAATGACGTTACCCCCCTTTAGTCATACCGAACGCAGTGAGGTATCTACCATTTTTTGTTTGTAATGACGTTTTTGAACCTCCAAGCATATAATTTGAACCTCTGAGGTATCCATGAGTACCTCAGAGCATATAACTTGAACCTTTTTACTCAAAAATTTGACTTCCGAAGAGATAATTTTGACTTCTGAACTCAAAAAAAGTACCTCTAAGGTCAAGCAATGGACTTTAGAGGTACTCATGAGAGGTTTTTTAGTGAAAATTAAGCCTTAGAATCTGTTTTGGGCTTTGCCGAACTAACGGTTGTTTTGATTTTCTCAAAACGTTTCTTGAGGTCATCAAAAACTGTTTTAGCATCAGGGATATTATTCTTAGTGGCTTGCTTTACTGAGTTATAATATATCAGAGCGTTGGAGTACGCTTCACTACCCGAAATCAGGATACTATCATTTAAGCCACTTGTAAGTTGTTCGGCAAGTCTATACAAAATAGTTAAGTCGTTTACAGCCTGAAAGTCAATATCTAAATCCTTAACTTTCATAAAAGCAGGCACAAACTCAGGTTTTGACTTTGTATATTCTGTTACTTTCTCTACAAAAGGAAGCGTTTTATCTCCCATTTTGGGCAAAGCTTTTCTTTTTTCGGGGGTAAGGGCTACCAAATATTTTTCTAAAATACTTTTAGCTGTGTTTAAGGCTTCTTGTGCTTTTTTGAGTTCATCAGCAGGAATCTGAATAGCTACTACATTTTCGTTTGCCATAGAAATAGTGCATTTAAAAGGTGAAAAGTTTTACATAAAGTGTTAAAACTTTATCAAATTAAGTGCCAAATAGAGAAAGCAACAGATAAAAAAACAAGTCAGGTGGATAGCACCTGACTTGGCAAAAACGCTTAATATGCAATGATATATCTACGATTCCATCAATTTTTTTAGAAGTTCCTCATTTTGTGCAACAAGCTTTTGGATGATAGCGTCTTTCGTTGCATTTTGTTCTAACAATCCATTAATAACGGCTTGTAAAGGTGCTATCAGTTTTTCAATATCTATGTTATTGGTGATATTTAAACCATTTACAGAATTTTCTTTATTGTTGTAAATATTGAAGTAATTGCTATTTTCTGGTAAAAAGTCTTCTAATGATTTCTCAAATACTTGAGCAAGTTTGAGGGCTTGTTCCAATTTTAAAGAAGCTCTACCACTTTCTATTTTATGGTAAGCACTTTGGCTAATGCCCAGCATTTCGGCAACATACTCTTGTGTATAGCCTTTTTCTTTGCGTATTTGGATAATTTTATGAGGTACAGATAACATAAAGCCTCTTTATTACTAAATCGAATAATTTTATATCAAATGTAATAAGGTTTTTACATTTTTGGATTTATTTTTGTAAAAAAATATTTCTGCAAAAATAAAGTTTATAATCGCCTTATTTCTAAGGCATTTTTACATCATTAACTATTTAAACACTTTTTATGACAAAACAATTTTTAGCATTTATCATGCTAACGGTTTTTGTATTTGCTTGCAAACCCCGAAAACAAGAAATTACACCACAAAAAACAAACTCACCACAAACTCAATTTCAAAATGATTTGGTGGTGGCTTCTCAAGAGTGGTTTAAGGTAGTCCAAACCCAGTACAAAACAAAAAATGCTTCTTTGGGTAGAGACATTAATATAAAGGATTTGCCTTGGATGCCTCAATGGGATAAAGCCAAAATGTATCCCATTTCAGAAGAAGAAACACTTATACTTGTACCTGTTTGGCGTTATGCTAACGTAGGTTATCATCCTGAGTTAGGTTTTGCAAGACGTTTAAAACTGATTGTAAACCACCCTAAAAAAACTATTTCGGGGGGAATAGCCGAAATGATTATGGAAAAAAGCACTTTAGCAAAGTATCAGGATGATATGTTCTATTATGCTCATATGCAAATGCTAAAAGGCAATCAGGGTAAATTTGTTTATTACGAATTAGCTGTGGATAATCCAGTTTATCTTTTAACCAGTATCAACCCAAATCAAAAGGGTAATGACTGTCAAGGAGACGAACACCCTACAAAATTATTTACTATCTATGTAACTTTAGCAGATGTTTGTATGGCATTCTATACTGATGGTTGCACAGAGTGGTATCAGTTTGAAGATTGTGGTAGTGGAGGAGGTGGTGGTTTAAACCCTGCACCTACTAACCCACCCATGACTACTATAACCATTCCAAATATTCCTCCTCTTAATTTCCCCGGAATGTTACCTCCTCTCATTCCCATCAACAACCCTATTAATTTACCTATCATACCCTCACCTACGCCTTGGCTCCCTTGGCTCGGTTATCCAACACTTGGAGGTGGTGACCCCGGTATGGGTGGTGGTTATCCCATTGACCCCGGAAGCAATGTATTAGTCCCTGACAATCCTCTTTCGCCAGAAGACCAAAGAATGTTAGACCAATTAGATAGAATTACAGAACGTTATGGATTATTGGTAAGTGCTCCCAATACCTCCACAGGCTACACTGAAATGTATAGAATAGATGGACAGGATAGGCTGACTTTGGCACGTACTTTGGATAAAATTCTCAAATCGCATCCTGCTTATAGAAATATGTACAATTTATATATATCCAAAAATATAAAAATTAGCTGGCAACTCAACACAAGAGGAGTAAGTAATGGAGATGCCAAAGCGACCATCAAAGAAACAAGCAATGGCAGAACCAACTCTATTATTTTTAAATCTTCTAATGCTCTCAAAAGAGCAGATGTATTTGCAGAAGAACTGATACATATTTTACAATTAGACAAACTGGGAGCACCTTTCGAAGTACCTCCACACCAGCGTGTATGTATTGAGTTTGAAGCCAAAGCCATTGTTGCCATGCTTTCCAAAAATGGTTCAGCCATTCATATGTATGGGCTTTTTGATGAGCAAAACAAATACAAAACCAGTAACCCTGAAAGATGGGATGATGTGCAAGCCTTTAGAAAAGATTTTGAAGATTTTACAAATAAATACAGAATTAGTACATTACCCAAGAACAGAAGTGAAATGGATTGGGCAATGTTTATGAGTTTACTTGCCAAATACAGAGAGTTAGGTCCACCCTCTTATGGTTTTACAGGCACCTATGATGCCAATAGCTGGCAATGGGCTATCATGTTTGAACTTTTTAACTACTAAACCTTTATGAAAAAGATATTAATTATAGTAATTTTATTGGTGACTGCATTGGAAATACAGGCTCAAATACCTACCTCCAATTTTACAGTCAATGGACAAACTTTTTTAGTGAAAAACTTATCTAATACCTTGACCGTAACCAATGCCCAAAGTCCTATTAAATCGGGACAGGTGATTATCAACGAAATGCCTGATGAATGTTATAACCAATCTGTAAAAGGTTATTTGTATAGATTTGATTACAGAAAAAGTGATTTCATAAGGTTTTATAATATTTTAAGGGAAGTATTCCCCAGCAGAAGAGCTTCACAACTTGGATTAAAAGAAACCATTATGTTTTATTTTACAGTAGGCTCAGATGGTAGAATGTTGGAGGTTGAATATCAATTTAATAAAAATTTATTTATTACTACACAAGAATTAGCTCTTTTGGATAAAAGACTCAAAGAAAGTATGTCTTTTACCTTGAAACCCAATAATATTTGTGCTCGTAATGGTCTTACAGCTTTTAGTTATGGGCATGGTTTCGGTCCTATTTGGGAAGAAAATGATAGAGACTTACAAGAGTTGATAGATATGGGTGCAGACCCAAGAAATTAGACATTAGCCCCTTTGGGGGCTTTGTTTAAACTACTAAAACCTTTATGAAAAAAATATTAATTATAGTAATTTTATTGGTGACTGTATTGGAAATACAGGCTCAAATACCTACCTCCAATTTTACAGTCAATGGACAAACTTTTTTAGTGAAAGTAATACAACCACAAAATCCCAAATATCATGTGGCAATAACCAATAGCCAAAGTCCTATTAAATCGGGGCAGGTAGTTATCAATGAAATGCCTGATGAATGTTATAACCAATCGGTAAAAGGTTATTTGTATAGATTTGATTACAGAAAAAGTGATTTCATAAGGTTTTATAATATTTTAAGGGAAGTATTCCCCAGCAGAAGAGCTTCTCAAATTGGATTAAAAGAAACCATTATGTTTTATTTTACAGTAGGCTCAGATGGTAGAATGTTGGAAGTTGAATATCAATTCAGGGGTACAATTCCTATTACTATCCAAGAAATAGCCCTTTTAGATAAAAGACTCAAAGAAAGTATGTTTTTCACCCTCAAACCTAATAATATTTGCACAAGATGGGCATGGTTTCGGTCCTATTTGGGAAGAAAATGATAGAGACTTACAAGAGTTGATAGATATGGGTGCAGACCCAAGAAATTAGACATTAGCCCCTTCGGGGGCTTCTCTCTTGGTCGGTCTTCCAGACCGAACCAAGTTTTGTTATTTCAGGTGTTATTAATAAAAGTAAAGTTTATTGAATAGAAACATAAAGAAGGCTACTTTGTAAAGATAGCCTTCTTTTAATTTAAAACTCACTCTTTAATTTTCTAATTTCATCTCTGTTTTTCGTGATTCTATCTGAAAAACATTTTAAGAGAGCATAATAGTCTATTTCTTTGAATCATCATTAAATATATTCATTATGAAATACCTATTATATTTTTGTCTTTTGTTGCCTTATCTATCTTTTTCACAAACTACTATAAGTGGAAAAATTTCTGATAGTAAAAGTCCATTAGCAGGTGCTAATATATTTATCAAAGGCACTTTTGAAGGAACTACTAGCGATGAAAATGGTATTTTCAAGTTTACTACCACACAAAAAGACACCATCATTCTTAGTGCTAGTTTTATGGATTATCAGGAATGGGAAAAGAAAATCATTTTAGGAAGGGATAGTATTTGGGTCGAGATTCTTCTTTTAGAGCCTCTTAAAGAAGATATTGAAGCCATTGCTATCACAGCAGGAAGTTTTGAAGTATCAGATACCAAAAAAGGAACAGTTCTAAACTCACGAGATATTGTAACTGTTGCTGGTTCGCAGGCTGATATTTTCTTGGCATTACAAACCCTACCGGGTGCTACACGTGTAGGAGACCAAGAAGGGCTTTTTATCAGAGGAGGCTCTGCTTCAGAAGCAAAAGCAGTTTTTGATGGTGCTATTTTACAGAATCCTTTTTTTAGTTCAGTTCCCAGTATTGCACAACGAAGCCGTTTTGCCCCTAACTTATTCAAAGGAACATCATTCTCAACAGGTGGATATTCTGCCAAATACGGACAAGCATTATCTTCTATTATAGAACTAAACACAACAGATTTTCCAGACAAAACCCAACTCAATGCAGGTATTAATTTGGCAGGAATTAATGCAGAAGCTACCAAAAAATGGGAAAATACTTCTTTAGCTGTTTCAGGAAATTATACTAATACTGCACCCCTTCTTTTTGCTCTAAATAAGCCTAATTTTACATGGCAAACACCACCACAAGGAGCAAGTTCAGCTATCACATTTAGACAAAAGTTACCCAATAAATCTATTTTAAAAGCTTATATCAATTATGACCAAACAAAACTTGGTGTACAAACTATAGACCCGTTTAATCCAAGTATTCGTAATACATTTAATTTGAACAATAAAAATCTATACAGCAATTTGTATCTGAAACGCAACTTCAATAAATGGACAATGGAGCGAAGTGTGTCTTATAGTAGAAATGCTGATGCTATTTTCATAGATAACATGCAGATTCGTAGAGGAGATAGTCGTTATCAGACCCGCTTTTTAGCAAATTTTGACATTCATAAAAAAGCAAATATTGTGATGGGTACGGAACTGCACAGAAGTGTTTTTTATTCGGAGTTAGTAGGTACAGGAAAATATGAAATCAGAGATACTTATTGGGCTAATTTTGCCGAATCTGAAATTCGTTGGAATAAATTATGGATTACACGTATTGGTATCAGAGGCGAATATTCTTCTGTTATTGGACGTTGGAATGTTGCACCAAGAGCCTCTTTTGCTTACAAAACAGGTGAAAACAGTCAAATATCAGGTGCTTTTGGTATGTTTTATCAAAATCCTCATAACAATTATTTATTTATTAATAAAAATCTGGATTTTGAGAAAGCCCTGCATTATATTTTAAACTATCAATATCAAAAAAATGACAGAACGTTTAGAATTGAAGCATATCAGAAAGATTATAAAAGTTTGGTTAGAGAACAAACCAATGGTATTTTTGAAGCTATCCCGAATCGCTTTCCTACTGGACTTACAGACAATAGTGGTTTTGGATATGCAAGGGGCATAGATGTATTTTGGAGAGATAAGAAAAGTATCAAAAATGCAGACTTCTGGGTTTCATATTCATTTTTGGATACCAAAAGGCTACATATGAACTATTTAAACTCTGCTACACCTACCTTTGCTTCTAAACATAATTTTAGTGCTGTATATAAGCATTTTCTTCCTGATGCTCGTTTAAGTTTAAATGCAGCCTATAACTATGCTTCTGGGAGAACTTACTATAATCCTAATAATGAAATTTTTATGGGTGATAAAACTCCAGACTTTCATAATGTTAGTATTACAATTGCATATTTAACTCATATTCGTAGAAATTTTACTATTCTATATCTTGCTCTTGATAATGTACTAAACAGAGAAAATATTTTTGGTTATATGTACTCTCAGGATGGCAGTCAGAGGGTTGCCACTCAACCCAACCAGTTTAGGTCTGTATTTGTGGGTATGATGATTAATTTTTCCAAGAAATAACTCATACCTTTTTTTTCTGATTTTATCCTTTGATTTAATGAGTTTATCAGAAAAGACTTCTATAACTATTAAAAACACTCTTTCTTTACTTCATAAATTAACTCCTATGGAAAATATAGTAAAAGATACAACAGGATTTATCCACCTTGCAGCCTCTATATTAGCTCTGATTACTGGTTTATATGTACTTATTGCCAAAAAGGGTACAAAAATTCATAAACAGGTGGGTTATACATATGCTTTGGCAATGCTTACAGTAAACGTAACAGCCTTTATGATTTATAGATTATATGGCAGATTCGGTGTTTTTCACGTATTTGCTATTATTAGCTCTGTTACACTTTTTGCAGGTTTATATCCTGTAATAACAAGAAAGTCCAAAGATTACTTAATCAAACATTTTCGTTCCATGTATTGGAGTGTAATAGGGTTGTATTGTGCATTTATGGCTGAGATTTTTTCAAGGCTTCCTAAGTATGTACTCACACCTGAAGGCAAACCAATGGTTGTATTCTACAAATTTGTAGGCATCGGAACGGCAATTGTGATGATTATAGGCATATTTTTCTTTTTAAAGTTTAAACCCATTTGGGAAAATCAATACAAAAAAAATATAAAATCTAATTCGAATTAACTACTTGTTTTTACACTAATCAATATTCTTAATTATCTATTTAATTTTTAAAATTTATTATCTCACCTCAAAATTTCAAATATTATGAAACGTGTATTTATTTCTTTTATCTTAGTTTTGCTTTCTTTGGTTACACAAGCCCAAAACACTTATGAAAAAGCTATGCAAGAGGCTTTTTCTCAAATGGGAAAAGCTCAAGGTATTGCTGATTTACAAAAAATCGCAAATCAGTTTGAGATGATAGGAAAAAATGCTCCTAAAGAGTGGCATCCTAATTATTATGCAGCATTTGTATATGCAAGAATGAGTTATCAGGAAGAGAACTTGGATAAAAAGGATATTTATGTAGAAAAAGCTTTAAAAATTTGGGAAAGTATCAATGAAAAAAATGATGAAATTTATTTATTAAGAGCTTTTATAGCTCAAGCAAGTTTAGCAGTAGACGGACAGGGTCGTTGGCAGACACAAGGGAGTATTTTTGATGAGAATATAGCTAAAGCTATGAAAATTAATCCTAGCAATCCTCGTATTTATTATGTTCAGGGAACAAGATTATACCATACCCCTAAAATGTTTGGTGGTGGAGCTAAAGCTGCTATGCCTTTGTTTGAAAAAGCGAAAACTTTGTTTGAAAGTTTCACTCCCACCTCTACATTTGCACCTAAATGGGGAAAGAATGAAACAACAAAATATTTAGATTTGTGTAAGAACAGTCAATAATTCAAAATCAAACAACAAGCCTTCTCTAGTTTATAGAGAAGGCTCAAACTCAAAAAAATGGCTAAAGTTTTTACTTTCTTAGGAGAATGGATATTCCTAACAATTATTAAGTTTGCTTTGGGAGCAATTTCTTATTTTTCTTTACAAGAATTTGGTGTAAAATTTGGTACTGTAGGAGATACTATCAATAGTAACGCTTTTAATTATATTTTCTTAGGTAATATTACCCAAGCAGGAACAGCTCTTGTCATACTCAAAATATATCTTCGATATCACCACTATATTTATAATAAATTTTTTCGTTATATTATTTTAGCCATATTACTCTATTTCTCAGAATCTCTCATTGACCATGTTATTCTCTCTAGTAGTGGTTCTTTCAATTTAACTAATTTTATTAAAGATTTATTTCATATTCATATTCTTGAGCTTGTTTTTGGCTCACATATTATTATTGCTACTCTTTTTTTATATGCTTATTCTCAAAAAGAACGTATTCGTTCTGAAAAAATGGTAAAACAAGATTATGAAATGGCTGTTTTGCAGGAATTAAAAACAAAAGCTGAATTAGAAGCATTACAGGCTAAAATAAACCCTCATTTTTTATACAATGCTTTAAATTCTGTTGCCAGCCTTATTCACGATAATCCAGATAAAGCTGAAAAAATGGTATTGCTTTTAGCTAAATTCTTCAGATATTCTACCAATGCTAAAAGCCAATATTACAGTTCTTTATCAGATGAGCTTGAAATGGTAAAAACATATCTAGAAGTAGAAAAAGTGCGTTTTGAAGACAGGCTTTCTTACGAAATACAAGTAGAAAACCCTCAATTATTGTATCTACAAATTCCTCAATTCCTGATTCAGCCCATTGTAGAAAATGCCATTAAACACAGTATTTCTAAAATATCTACTCAAGGAAAAATTAGAATACTCATTCAAGAAGAGAATAAACAGTTACTCATAGAAATCGCAGATAATGGTGTTCCTTTTCCTGAAAACTTTCAGGTAGGTTATGGGCTAAGAAGTACTCAAGAAAAGCTCAGGCTCTTAGGAGGTAAAGATGCCCGAATGGAAATAGAAAACGGCGATTTCAAGAAAATAAAGCTATTTTTAAATATCAATTTAGATAACAAATAATCTTTTATAGTGTTTATGATGCCCTTTCGAACAATTTTAATAGATGATGAAAAATTAGCGTTAAACCGTTTAAAACGCCTACTTTCTGATTTTACAGACACTGTCGAAATCATTGGAGAAGCTTCTAATGGAGAAGAAGGACACTTGATTATTGAAAAAGAACAACCAGATTTAATTTTTCTGGATATTGAAATGCCTATTCTTAATGGATTTGAAATGCTACAAAAGCTAGAAAAAATGCCTTTGGTTGTTTTTGCAACAGCTTATGACCAATATGCAATCAAAGCCTTTGAAGAAAACTCTATTGACTACTTGCTTAAACCTATCGAAAAGGAAAGGCTTGAATTAACCATTAAAAAGTTGGAGAAAATTGTTCAGAATCAATCTCATAAAACATCACAAGAAAATGAAAATTTATTAAAACTCTTACAACAAATCAAACCACAAAAAGAGCTCAATAGTATCTCCGTCAAAACGGGAGATAAAATAATTTTACTGCGTTTAGAAGATATTACCCATTTTGAAGCCGAAGATAAATATACCTTTATTTATACACAAGAGGGCAAAAAGCATATTTTAGATTATACAATTACTTATTTAGAGCAAAAACTTCCTGACCACTTTATTCGAGTAAGTCGTTCTACAATTGTCAATAAAAATCAGATTGCTGAACTCCAAAAACATTTCAGTGGCAAATATATTTTAACCTTATCAGATAAAAATAGAACTAAAATTGAAACAGGGCTTAAATTTGGGGATAATATTAAAACTCTTCTGTATATATAATCGTTTTCCTATCTATTTCTTACACCAAAATCATAATATTATTTTAGCAACCACACAAAAAACAGAATAAAATTTTTAAAATATGGGCTCGAATATCTATTTTTGTAAAAACAAAATGCAAAGCCCAAATAAAAAAACTTACACTATTATTAATTCCACTGTTGTTCAGTTTTGCCTTGATCACTTGGGGACAAAACGAAAGTGAACGTCAAAAAATCATTCAAAACTCTAACATCAAAGTTTTAAAGCAACTTGAAGAGTTTTATCGCAACAAAAGTATTACAGACAAGAAGAAAGCCCTTGAATTTGCTCAGCAAAAAGGATTTCAAATTTTCCAAACTTTACCTGACGGTCGTATTGCAGAACTACAAAGAATTCATGGTGATGGCACCCCTATTTATTATATTACTCAAAGTAATTTGGGAGCTGCCAATACAACCAAAGCAAGCAGACTTTGGACAGGTGGTTCTATGGGATTAAATTTGAATGGACAAGGTATGATTGTAGGTGAATGGGACGGTGGACCTATACGCCTTACTCACCAAGAATTTGGAACAAGAGCAATTCAGCAAGATGGTGTAGCATTTACAACCTCTGATTTGAATAATAGACATGCTACTCACGTAGGAGGCACAATGATTGCCTCTGGTGTTGATGGAAATGCAAAAGGCATGGCTCATCAAGCTACTCTTTGGGCAAATGAATGGAACAATGACACAGCTGAAATGACTGCTCAAGCAACTCAGGGATTAATTTTATCAAATCATTCTTATGGCTATAATTCTGCTGCTTTACCTACTTGGATGTTTGGTTTTTATGATTCAGAAGCTCAGGCATGGGATCAGATTGCCTCCAATGCACCCTTTTATTTAATGGTAAAAGCTGCTGGAAATGACAGAGGAGATGGTTATAACCCTGGTGGTGTATTTGGTACAACAGGGTATAATTTGCTTACAGGTTCTGCAACTGCTAAAAATGTATTGGTAGTTGGTGCTGTAAATGCTGTAAGTAATTATACTGGACCTGCAAGTGTGGTAATGTCTGGCTTTAGTTCTTGGGGACCTACAGATGACGGTCGTATTAAGCCAGATGTTGTAGGTAATGGCGTTAATATTTATTCTACAACTAGTACTGGAAATACCAACTACGAAAGCATGAGTGGTACTTCTATGGCTAGCCCTAATGTAACAGGAACACTTACCCTCATTCAACAACATTACAAAAATTTGAATAGTGGAAGTTTCATGCGTGCTGCTACATTAAGAGGTCTTGTAATTCATACGGCTGATGAAGCAGGTGCAAACCCTGGTCCTGATTATGCTTTTGGTTGGGGACTTGTCAATGCAGAAAAAGCTGTAAATGCCATTACAAATAGAAATGTTTCATCTGTCATAGAAGAAAGAACCCTTAACAACAGCACACCATATACATTCAATGTAACTGCTATTAATAGTTCAATACCCTTAGAAGTTACGATTGTTTGGAATGACCCTGCTGCAACACCATTAGCTGATGGTACAAGTAACAGTACTCAAAGTATGCTCATCAATGATTTAGATTTACGTATTACTGAAGGAGCTAATACTTACTTGCCTTGGGTTTTAAATCCTGCAACACCAACAGCAGCAGCTACTCAAGCAGATAATGCTCGTGATAATGTAGAAAAAATCATTATTAATAATCCTGTTGCTGGAGCAACCTATACTGTTACTATCAATCATAAAGGTACTTTACAAGGTAGCAATCCTCAAAATTACTCCATTATCGCAACAGGTGTTACCACAAATCCAAATGCAGTTTTTGCTGATTTTACGATGAACCAAACAACTATTTGTCTTGGTCAAACTATTACATTTACAGATGCCTCAGTAAAACTACCAAGTGCAGCAAATATCAATTCTTGGACATGGAACTTTGATGGAACAAGTGTAGGAGGAGCAACTCCTAGTACTGCTACCACACAAGGTCCTCATACGATTACTTTCAACCAAAGTGGTACTTATCAGATTTCGCTAACAGTAAGCAATGGTTCTGCCACCAATACAAAAACACAGACAATTACTGTACGTCCTGTTAATAATTTACCCCTCACAGAAGGATTTGAAAACTCTCCTGTTGTAGGATGGACAACAGCCAATAGTGGTGGTTCTTTCAATTGGGGTGTTAGTAACACTGTTGGACAGGCTAGTACACGCTCTGCAACTGTAAATCTTTTTACGAATAATATTGGTACAAATGCATTGTTTTTAAATGCTCCTCCTGTTAATTTACAAGGCTATGCAAGTGTTGACTTCGCTTTTCAACTTGCTTATACTGGTTATAACCCTGTTAGCCCTGTTTATGCAACTTTAGAAGTTCAAGCAAGTACAGATTGTGGACAAACTTATAATACTGTTTGGATAAAAAGTGGAGCAGCATTATCAACTACAACTCCTCCTGCTAGAACCTTCGATTTTACAGCTCCAACAGTCAATGAATGGCGACAAGAGACATTTAATCTAAATTCTTTAATAGGCAATAATTCTGTTCTTTTAAGATTCAGACTAACTGATAATTATAGCAACAGAATTTATGTGGATAATATAAATATTACTGGTGTTTTAGCTCCCCCAACAGCTCCAACAACACTCACTGCAACAGCCGTTTCAAGCTCTCAAATCAACCTCTCTTGGACTGACAATGCAAACAACGAAACTGCTTACAAAGTGGAACGTTCTCCTGATGGTATCAATGGTTGGACTGAAATTGCTGGAAATTTGCCTGCTAATACAAACTCCTATTCTGATAATGGTTTGACTGCCAATACTACTTATCATTACAGAGTAAGAGCTAGCAATGCTGGTGGAAATTCTGCTTACAGCAATGTGGCGAATGCTACCACTTTGTCTAATGCACCAAGTGTTCCAACAACACTCACTGCAACAACTGTTTCAAGCTCTCAAATCAATCTCTCTTGGACTGACAATGCAAACAACGAAACTGCTTACAAAGTGGAACGTTCTCCTGATGGTGTCAATGGTTGGACTGAAATTGCTGGAAATTTGCCTGCTAATACAAACTCCTATTCTGATAATGGTTTGACTGCCAACACAACCTATCATTACAGAGTAAGAGCTGGCAATACTGGTGGAAATTCTGCTTACAGCAATGTGGCGAATGCTACCACTTTGTCTAATGCACCAAGTGTTCCAACAACACCAACAACACTCACTGCAACAGCCGTTTCAACTTCTCAAATTAATCTTTCTTGGGCTGACAATGCAAACAATGAAACTGCTTACAAAGTGGAACGTTCTCCTGATGGTGTTAATGGCTGGACTGAAATTGCTGGAAATTTACCTGCTAACACAGCTACCTATTCTGATAATGGTTTGACTGCCAACACAACCTATCATTACAGAGTAAGAGCTAGCAATGCTGGTGGAAATTCTGCTTATAGTAATGTGGCAAATGCCAAAACTCAAGAAGATGCTACTACAGCTATTAATCCTGAGTTAGATAAGGCTATCAGTGTTTATCCAAACCCAACACAAAATCACATTCAAATTAATTTAACAAAAATTCAGACTTCAGATACTCAGATTACTATTTATAATAGTACAGGTATAATCATAAAAACCTTGAGTAGTCATGATAAACTTATTTATCTAACTTTTGATGAACTCCCCAAAGGAGTGTATTATATTCGTATTAAAACGGATAATGGTACCAGTTTGAAGAAAATAGTATTGAATTAATCAAAATGAAAGCAGTAGAAAGTTCTACTGCTTTTTTATTTTCTCTTTTCTAATATTTTTTCTTTTATTTGTGGCTCAGTCAAAACTTAAACTTGTTGTATGAAACTATTAGAGAACAAAGTGGCTCTTATTACAGGTGCTTCCAAAGGTATTGGAAAAGCCATTGCAGAAAAATTTGCTGAACAAGGAGCTAAAGTTGCTTTTACTTACCTTTCTAGTGTAGAAAAAGGACAAGCCTTAGAAAATGAATTGAAGTCTAAAGGAGTTGAAGCGAAAGGTTATCGTTCAGATGCTTCTGATTATAAACAAGCAGAAGAACTTGTAAATCAGGTTTTAGCAGATTTTGGAAAAATTGATATCTTGGTAAATAATGCAGGTGTGACACAAGATGGTTTACTCATGCGTATGACAGAAGAACAATGGGATAAAGTAATCAATATCAACTTAAAATCTGTTTTTAATCTTACCAAAGCCATTTTAAAGCCCATGATGAAAGCTAAATATGGCTCTATCATCAATATTACTTCAGTAGTTGGTATTAGAGGTAATGCAGGACAGGCTAATTATGCCTCTTCTAAAGCTGGTATTATTGGTTTTACAAAATCCGTAGCTCTAGAATTAGGTTCTCGTAATATTCGTTCCAATGCAGTAGCTCCTGGCTTCATTGAAACAGATATGACTGATGAGCTTGCTAATAAAGCAGAATGGCTCAATCAAATTCCATTGAAAAGAGGTGGAAACCCTCAAGAAGTAGCTGATGCTTGTGTATTTTTAGGTTCAGATATGTCTTCTTATATTACAGGGCAGGTGCTTCAAGTGGATGGCGGAATGCTAACCTAATTAATCTAATATGTTTTTTTTAAAGCCTTCATTTTAATTAAAATGAAGGCTTTTTTGTGTTCATATAGCTCAAAACCACATACCACAAAAAAGGAGAGAATCCACATCTGTATCTACTCAACGCACCAAAATTAGGAGATGAAAGTGCTAAAAAAACAGCCATAATAGAAATATACACAAACAACATGATTAGAAAATTAGAATCTAAAGTTTGTGTATATTTTTTTTGAATCATCTTCCAAATTACTACAATAAGCAAACTCATTAAAAGTACATTTTCTATACTTACAAGTATCATTTGCCAATTCTGACTATCCCAAGGCATGGGCGAAAAAAGTCCTAAATACAAAGCCTGTGGACTATTTTGTAAGATACTCCACCAATTTGGCTCTAAGCCTAACTCAACAACCGAGTTTTTGGGTGAAGCTTGTATAATCAGTATATAATTGTTATATAAGGCTTCCGGCAAAGCGTTTAAAACTATATTAGGATGCAGGAAACTTAACAAAACACCTCCAAAAGCTACAAAACAAAATAATAGGATTCTTTTCTTTCTAGAAATTTTATGCTTCTTTGTATAATGTAAAAAAACATATAAAATCAAGCTAATAGATAGTCCAAAGGCGTAATAATACTTTATTTTCCAAAGAACTATAAAAAAAAGCAAAACAAGAATACTTTTGAAAAAGCTGTTTCTTCTATTCTTCTCCAAATGGATTATTTTCAGAAATTTGCTTATAATTAAGCTTATTAAAAACAATAAAATACTTTCTTTACTTGTTGCAGATGCCCAGAATACACACGAGGGCAGAAATAGAAATGCTATGATAGCAGCTTTCTTGGTGTATGGAAATAATTGAATTAAGGTGTGTGCAAGTTTCCACATACCCCATAAGCTCAGTAAGCTACTGTAAATAGCTGTAAGCCAGAAATTATTAAACGTAACGATTGTCAAAAAACTATAAATCTTTACTGTAAAAAAGGCTCTTGGTTGGGTTGCTAAATGCCAAGTATCTATAAAAAGAGGTTTATCTATTAATATTTGTACATATTGATTGGGGTTTTTATAAAAAACACTTGCTAAATGGCTGGAATCTTCAAAAATGAGTTTAAAATCTGGTTGATAATGAGCATAATAATTTTGATGAATCCATACAAAAAAAACAAGAGCTATCATTTTGATAGTGAAAGCTCCTAATCCTACCCAAAACCAATAAGTGTTTTTCCAGTTTTTAACAAATAACCATCCTATAAAGCCAAAAAGAAAAATATGTAATAAGTACATCCACAACATTATTGTGCAGTTTTAGTGGAGTCTTGGGTTTGTTTAAGAGGGTTATTTTCAGGTAATTTTAGTGGTTCTTTTTTCTTTTTAGATTTACGCTTGAATAAATCCCAAAAACTGTCAAAGTCATGTGTTGATGAGATACTAACTCCTGTAGAATTCACATTTGTGTTTCCAAGGTTATTGTTGTTGCCAAATGTACTTCTGTTATAAGCTTTAATTTTATATTGTCCATCTTCACTAAGCATATACTCTACAATAAATTCCCCTGTATAATTAGAACTCTGATTTCGGCTGTCTAATCTATTGTTACTAACCACTTTCAATCTATCATTAAGAGTATAACTAAACTTCACATCCACTTGAGTACTAGTTGAACTCAATTCGCTGGCATTAAGGTCTATTCTAAAATTTTCATCAATTTTAGACAAATAACCACTCAGCTGATTAGATAAGAACTCTCCAAGCGTTCTTCCAGAAGCAGCTCCAACTCCACCACTTGAGCTTTGTGAAGTAAATTGCCCTAAAATTACTAAACTGCCTACTTGCCTATTGAGTTCCAACTCATTGGTTTGTATATCAGATTTTACCTTAAACATAGCTGCTTGTAAAGTAGGATTTGAGATTTTCTTTTCTAAATCTTTAAAATCAATATCAAAAGTAACTTTGGGAGCAAGTAAATCACCTGCTAAATGAGCCACTACACTCACAGGAAAGCGTCTGGAAGTTTCAGGAGTGATTTGGTTATCAGGAAGGAATGCTGTAAATGATGTGTTTGCATCGTAGGCAGCTTTTACGTCCATATAAGCCTCATATACATCTCCTTCAAAATAGATTTTGCTATTGGGTCGAATACTAAACTTTTTATTTACTAAATTTTTGAGTGTAAAATTATAACTTCCACTTGTGATGTTATAATCGCCCCAAATACCAAAATTTCCTCTTTTATCAATGCTCATTTGCATCAAACCTCTTCCCTTTCCTTCCATAATATCACCTGTTTGTCTATCCAGTAATATCTGAAATTCAGCATCTTCTGTAACATCCAAATTCATATCCATTTGTAAGCCAGAAAGATTTACTGTTTTAATTGGGCTTGTAGATGTATTTTGTTTGGTTGTATCTATTATTTTATCTTTTTGAAAATCAACAAATTGAAAATAATTAGCATCACCGACTTCGCTATATCCGTCCAATGGAAGATAAAGTTGGGTACCTCTATTGGTTTTTGCATCTACTTTTATATATATATCAGCAGGCTCTCCCTGAATCATCAATTTACCAGAACCAACAGCTTTTCCATAATAAAGTGCATTTTCTGACTCTTTTGTGTGCAGAAGAGTGAATTTTTCGAAGTCAGCTCCTAATTCTATAAAAAAATATTGAAACTTATCATGATAAACACGACCATTTACTGTTGCCATTTCTCTTTCTTCATCAGAAAGTAAAAAATTTCTAAAAGATAACTCATTTTTTGAAATATTGATGTTACTACTTGTTTGATAAATAGAACCTAAGTAATTGATTTTAAAGCGTGCTTTATCAAAACTTACTGAACCATTCAAATCTGGTTCGGTAAGTTTACCTGTAATATTGATATCCCCTGAAACCGTTCCTTCTAGCTTTGATACATACTCATTGATAAATGGTTCAACGATATTAATTTCAGCTTTTCGTATTTTTGCTGACAGGTTTAAATTATCTTCTTTAGGCTGGTATGTTCCATCTAAAAAGAATACATAATCTTTCTTATGAAAAATGCTTGTTTCAAGCTCCATTAATTGTTTTTCATTGTTCCAATTTGTACGTCCTTTTATATTACCTACATAAAATTTATTCACATCTACAGAATCCGCCTGAAAATTAGCATTAACTTTTATTTGTTCATAAAAATCTTCCACTGTCAGGTGTGCATTTAACACTCCTTTTATTTTCTTTTTAGAAAGAATCGTATTAAGTGTTGATAACTGAAACTCATTGATGTCAATGTTTAGCTTTTCATCAGGTTTATTGGCTGCTATTACTCCATTGAATACTATTTCCTGATTAGCGTTACTCACCATAAAATTATCAAAAACAACTTTCCCGTTTTCATTTGTATAGAGGGTAACCTTTCGGGAAGGCTCAAACTTCCAGATAGCTTCAAGTACTTGCACATTCGATTCATCAAACTCAATAATAGTTTTATTAGTATCAAGTGTAATATGTCCTTGTATATCTGCTTGATTAGTACTTTCTTTTTGTTTGATTCGAGTTCTGAAATCAATTATTCCATCTAGCCAAATAGCATTTAAAGTCAGTTTTTCTGTTTCTACACTTCCTAAATGTTGTGTATTTGAGTAAACATTTAATTCTGCTGTAATATTTTCATTTAATTTATCCTTATAGGCTTCAAATTGAATGGTATTTCTATAAAAAGCATATGAACCAAACTCTAAAGCCTGAATAGGTTTTGTAGATTTAAGTGTAAAACGGGCAGAATCTCCACCTACCAAAACTCCTTTAAAATTGGATTCAGGAGATATATACATACTCGTGTCTATGAGATGGAGTAATGGCTTTATATCACCAACAGCTATTTCATAATCCAGAGAAACTTTTTGACTTTGAAGCTTTTTCTTTTGATTGTAATAATTCTTTTGAGCTTCTGTCTGGTTTTTAATTCCTAAAGATAGTTCGCTAAAAAAACTTGAAACAGTATTTGTTAATTGACTCAAATTGTATCTTCCAACTATATTGATAGTAAAGTAATTAGAGTACACATCAAAAAAGTTATAACCATATTCATTTCTTTGAGAAGATACAACCAAAGAATCCATATGAAGTGATTTTTTACGATATGTGATGTCTGCATCCCTCAATAATACATCTCCCTCATATTCATCTACACTAAACCCTTTGCTTTGAGTATGGATAAATCCTTTGAATGTAAAATCCTCAGACATAAATCCTAATTTTTTAAAGTCAAGGAGTTTAACTTCACTTGTAAATTTAAGCTCTGGCTTTAATTTATTAAAGTCTACTGTTCCTTCTAAATCTAAATAGGCATTGTTATCTTGGCTTTTAACCTTTCCTTCAAAAAATTTATTTTTAAATGTTCCATTTAGATTAATATTTTGATATGTATAGTTAAGAGCCTCAAAAGAAGCCACTTGTCCATCGAAATGTGTATCTAACGTCTCAAGAGTAAAGCCCTTTCCTTCAATATTTCCATTCATGGACACTTTACCAACAGTGTTTTGCTCAATTAATGAACCTAAGTTGAAGTCCTGTAAAGCTATTGTTCCCTGATAAGCAGGCAATTGATTTTCTTTTTGTATAAAATAGGTGTCTAGTTCTGCATTGCCTAAAGCTGTTTGAAGTTTTGCGTTGGCTTTAAAATCTTGTGGATAACCATCAAAACGACCTTGTATAGCCACATCTCCAAATTTTTGAACATACTGATTAATTCTTGCATCTTCTATATATTGCTGTAAATCAGGTGTGTGAATTACAGAGCTTGGCTCTAGCTGAATTGAAGCAAGGATTGCTTCAACTTTGGGCAAGCCTTCTATTCCCATATCTCCACTAATGGAAGTATGTTTCCCGAATTTTAAGTTAAAGTTTGTATAATTAAAGTTATTGACTGTACCACTAAAATTCCCTGATAGATGCCAAAAATCATCATATTTGTGTAAAACAGGTGCAAACAACGCCAAATCATGTGTATGAATAATTGTACTATCCAATCGGGCTTCTATTCTTACTTTTTCATTAAAATTCCCTAAATCTTTAATGGATTCAAAATTAAAGGTTAAGCTATCTTGTAAGATAGAATTATTCACTTCTGCATACAAGTTGTTTAACTGAATAGAATGTTTATTATGAAGAAATTTAGTATTTAAATTACGTATATCAAGACCTGATGCCTTATCAAGTGCTTGCAGGTTTTGGGCTTCAAAAGAAACTGTATCCGCTACGATTAGTAGTTTTTCAACATAACCATCAAGATGTTGGAATTTAAAATGGTAATAATCAAAACCATTTTTGATAGAATCTTGGCGTGAATCGTTGTAACTAAAGGTTATTTCATCCAAAAAGATTTCGTCAATCAAGAAGACAGCTGCTCTTTCTCCTTTTTTACGAGGTTTCTTTTGTTTAGGAGCTGTCAGGCTATCAATTGTATCTATAAATTCCTGAATATTAAGCTCTTTATTTTTAGGATTGACAATTAGATTCACTTCTCCGTTTCGTAGAAAAAACTTATCTAAATAAATATTTTTTCCTTCTATGGTTCCAAATAAGTCAAAGTCTGTACTGAATTCCTCTAAATCCACCATTTTATTACCCTGCCTATCCATGATTTTCAATCCTTTGAGTAGTACATCCTGATTGAGCAGGTTTAAACGCATCTTTTTAATAGTAATTTTGAAACCTGATACTTCAGTAAGGTAATTAGAAGCTTTTTGAGCAATAAATGTCTGCACCATAGGAACTGCTAAAAGTATCATGATGGCAACTATAACACTTACAGGTACAATCACTATCCATTTCAAAAGCCTCCATGTTATTTTTTGTATTTTTCTGAAAATACGTTTATTTTTGGCTTTCTTTTCCTGCTCTGGTGTGAAGGTAGTTTCAGCGTTTGTATTTTTATCAGGTTCGATATGTTGAGTTGTGATGCTCAGCGTATAAAGTTTTTAGTTTTAATTTTCTTTTCGAGATTGTATGCCCACTATTTTAGCCATAGAATCATCTTGTGATGAAACATCTGCATCTGTGATACAAGATAGCAAAATTCTTTCCAATATTATAGCAAATCAAAAAATTCATGAACTATACGGTGGTGTTGTACCAGAACTTGCTTCTCGTGAACATCAGAAGAATATTATACCTGTTGTTTTAGGAGCTTTAGACGCTGCAAAGATACATAAAAATCAGTTAGATGCAATTGCTTTTACAAGAGGACCAGGACTTTTAGGTGCTTTATTAGTAGGTGTTTCATTTGCAAAGTCGATGGCTCTGGCATTGAACATCCCTCTCATAGAAGTCAATCATATGCAAGCTCATGTGCTGGCTCATTTTATAGGTGAACCCAAACCTCAGTTTCCTTTTTTATGTCTAACTGTAAGTGGAGGGCATACTCAAATTGTACTCGTCAGAGATTATTTGGATATGGAAGTGATTGGGCAGACACAAGATGATGCCGTTGGTGAAGCCTTTGACAAAACTGCCAAACTACTTGGCTTGCCTTATCCTGGTGGTCCGTTAATTGATAAATACGCAAAAGAAGGAAATTCTTTAGCTTTTCCTTTTCCTAAATCTGAAATGCCAGATTTAAATTTTTCTTTTAGTGGTATTAAAACTGCCATTTTGTACTTTTTACAGAATAACACTCAGAAAAATCCTCAATTTATTCAAGAAAACCTTAAAGATATTTGTGCAAGTGTACAATATAGTTTAGTAGAAATTTTGATGCAAAAATTAAGAAAAGCCTCTAAACAAACTAAAATTAAGGAAATAACCATTGCTGGAGGAGTAGCAGCCAACTCAGGTTTACGCAATTCCCTTCAAACAGAAGCAAAAAAACACAACTGGAATGTCTATATTCCAGATTTTCAGTACTGTACAGACAATGCAGCCATGATTGCCATGGTTGCCCATTATAAATATTTAGCTCAAGACTTTTGTGAGCAAAATGTAGGAGCATTGGCTCGTTGGGAAATTTAAAAAAAAGGTCTTGAATTTCAATTCAAGACCTTTTTTTAATAATCATCTTTTTCATCTAAATCGTCTGTCAAGAGCGATTTTGTTCTGTCTAATATCTTGCTAAAAAATCCTCCAAAAGGGCTTTCTTTTTTTTGGGTTTTAGGATTTTTAGTATCTGTTTTTATCACATTGGTATTGGTTTGTTGCACATTATGGAACAAATCTCTATCATCTAATGCTCTAAAACCTGCCATTACTAAACCTATGGCTGTGGCAAAAATAGGTTGTTTGACAAGTTCAACATTATTTTTGGTTAAATATTCTGTTGGATGTCCGATTCTTACGGGCAATCCTGTATGCAATTCAAACAATTCCTTGATACCATCTAACAAAGCTCCTCCTCCAGTCAGTACAATTCCTTGAGAAAGAGTATTATAGAAGTTAGATCGAATAATTTCTTTATGAACATCTTCAATAATTTCTGTCATGCGGGCTTCAATAATATGAGCCAGATTACGCAAAGAAATTTCTTTAGACGAACGGTTACGAAGACCAGGGATAGACACCACATCTCTATCACTTGCTTGTTCTGCAATGGCTTTTCCAAAACGTACTTTTAAAAGTTCGGCTTGGTTTTCCATAAGCATACACCCATGTTTGATGTCTGATGTGATAATTTGCCCTCCAAAAGGAATTACTGCTGTATGCCTGATTATTCCATCATGGAAAATGGCTACATCTGTTGTTCCTCCACCTATATCCACCAAAGCAACACCTTCTTCTCTTTCTTCACGTGTAAGAACAGATAAACTTGAGGCTATTGGTTCTAATATCATTTCTTGGATTTCCAATCCAGCTTTTTTTACACAACGATTGATATTGTTGAGAGCTGTTGTCTGAGCTGTAATGATATGAAAATTAGCTTCAAGCTTCACACCTGACATCCCAATTGGCTCAATAATACCAGCTTCATTATCCACAATAAAGTCTTGGGGCATGACATGTAAAATTTGAGTCCCTGCTTCTGTTGGGGTTTTATACATATCATTTACGAGTCTCATTACATCTTCTCCAGAGATTTCGTCTTCTGTAGAATGACGTGTAATGCTACCTTTCTGTCTCATACTCTTGATGTGCTGCCCTGCAATTCCTACATTTACAATTCTGATATCTATGCCCGACATGCGAGATGCCTCTCTAACTGCCTGAGTAATAGCTTCAACTGTCTTGTCAATATTAATTACAACTCCTCTTGTTACCCCTTCGGAGATAGCTTTTCCAACACCCAATATTTCTATACGTTCTTTATTCTGTTCATCTCTACGAGCCACCACAGCACAAATTTTGGTACTGCCGATGTCCAATCCGACTACAATTTTATCTTTCTGCATATTCACAAACAATCTGTTGATGATATTTTAAGCTCACTTTTTCATAACGATTCCACCCTTTTTTGGGTAAAATATATTTACATAAAATTTCTATTTTTTTCATTTTTGTTTCCCAATCTGCCCAATCTCCAAACTCTATTACTGTATCAGAAAGTTGTAGATAAACTTTTAGATTTTTCTTTTGTTTATGAATCTGAACTATATGAGCTTTCCAAATATCGGTTTTAGCAATAAAATTGAGCAAATCTAATAATTTTTTATCATCTTCATTATTTTTAAAGTCAAAATATACATTATCTGTACTTAAAACCAAACAATGAGGACTATATTTTTTTGAAAGAGGTATTTTTTTTCCTTCACTATTCAAATAAAAGGACTCTGTTCCTCCCAATACACGAACAATTGGCTCTACTGTTCCAACCCAGACAAGTAATTCTCCATTCAGTTTTTTACTGATTTTACAGCTTTCTACAAAAGGATTTGCCCGTACTCTAGACTCTAACTGTCTTGTATTTAAAAACTTATATGGAGTATTTAGTAAAAATTCTCTTCCGTTACTATCTAATAAACTCTGTATATCTTGTTCGTCTACAAAACGATTTCGTTGAGTATAGTCAATAATCACTTGTAATTTTTGGCAGGTTTGCATATCATACTGACTTGCAGAGAAACTTAGTATCACTATCAAAATCAGCACCCCAACCAAAAATCTAACTTCTTTACGCCATTTTATCTTCCAAAACATTTTCAACAATTATTTTGCCCAGCAATATAGAAAAGTCTTAGGAAACTATAAAATTTACTTTGTTTTTTTAAGTATATGCTTATCCAAACTCAGTATCACAATCTACACATTTCCAAGCATTTGTTTTTTGAAGTGTGAATATTCTTATCAAATTTTTCCAGATATTGTTTTCTATTTTTATTTCTGTATTGATAGAGAAACAATTAGGACAAATCTTAATCTGTTCATCCCCCAACTCCAATAGTACAATTTTAGCCTTTTCCCAATCTTTCTGATTTATTTTTAGTTTAACTCCTCCTATTAATGTTCCATAAGTAGGATAGATAGATGTCATATTTTCATCAAATAAAAAACACAATACACCCCCACTTTCTAACTTGGATTTATACAAATGTGCATCTATAGGATTATCAAATGTTTTAATGGTAAGTAGTTCCACAAACGTTTATCATTAATCTTGTTTGGGTTCTTGTTGTAATTTATTTTTTTCTTTTTGTTTACTTTTTATAAACTTAGGGTTTACCCTTGGTATAGCATTGACAGGTAATCCGTTTTTCATAGTAGCCCCCTGCTTTTCTGTAGGATTGTATCTTGGTTTTTTCAATTTAAACCTTTGATAACGAGGCATATTTTTCTTCCACATAAATTTACCCACACGAAGATAACGTACATCATAAGGTTTTTTGGTGTACTTTCTCAGACTTCGGTTTGTTAATTTAGATTTTCGTGGATAATATTTAATTTTAAGAGCACCTAAAGAAGTTGCCATTCGGTGAGAACGCTTGGCTCTTAGCTTTTTCCAGTCAATATAACGAACATTACCTTTATAATGCTGCTGTTTACGGGTGTTATAAATTATTGTTTTCCTTCTCTTTTCTAAAAAATTATATTTAATAGCACTTCCCGTAAATTTATCATAACCTCTTCTAAATTCGTGGGGTCTGTACTTAGTTTTACTCATAAATGTAGCAAAACCTGTTTTCTTTTTATGTGGTAAAAATTTATAATTTGATAAAAATTTGTCGTAGCCCGTTTTCTTTTTATAGGGCATATAAGCATAACTTGAAACAAATTTATCATAGCCTCTTCTAAATTGATGAGGTTTATATTTGGTTTGTGATAAAAATTTTGACGAACCAGTTTTAAGTTTATGTGGTTTATACTTTGTTGTAGATTTGAATTCGGCACTACCCGTTTTGAGTTTATGTGGTGATATTTTACTTTGAGATTTGAACGTAGATACTCCTGTTCTTTTTTCTCTTGGATAAAAGGGTTCAGAGCCTTTGAAAGTACTTTGTCCCATAACTTTGGGAGCTTGTGTATATTTTTGTTTTCCTCTAAAAAAACCAGCGGAAACAGTTCTTTCATTTGGCACTTTTTCTGCACCCTTCGATTGTGTACCTTCTGATGGTTTGGCACGTTTTTTTAATCGGTATTTATTAGTCAGAACAGGCTTTTTAGTTGATTTATTCTCTGTTTTTTGAGCAAAAACATCACAACCTAAAAACCATAAACAAAATAAAATACTATATACAATTATTTTTTTCAAAACGTCAACAAATTATTTTTGATAGTTATTTACATTATAGAGAATCTGTAGGTGTTGCATTTTCTTCTTTTTCAGGATCCTCTACTTTTTTCTTTTTACTTTTCTTAGATTTTTTTGAGTTTTTTATATCTGGAAATATCTCATTATCCTTGATAAATCGTTTTTCTTTACGCAAAAGTTTACTTTTCTCCTCACGAGAAGTATAACGAGTTTTTTTTGCTTTACCTACTTTTTTTACTAAACCTGTCTTTTTATTTCGTTGTACGATAATATAGTTTGTAGGTTCATAATTATCGTCAGGAATACCCAAAGCTCCTACTTCCTGATAGGCAGGACAACGGGAACGCTTGTTGCAATCTGTCAATAAAAATAATGAGAAAAAAGCTAAAATAAGAATATATTTCATAGATTATACCAATAAACGACCCACTATATCCATAATTATAAGGAAAGTTTTCCCAAATATACAAATAGACAAGAAACCTTTTGCAAATATTGTACGTTTTTTATTTTATTTAAAAGCAAATTTGACTGTAAAATAAAAAAAAGCTAAACTTGCACCTAAATTTCATCAAAACAGAGAGATACAATGAAAAAATTGCTCCCTTTAGCATTACTACTTTCCACAATAGCTTGTAAAACCACACAAAAAACTGCTCAAAAAAACACTTCTAAAGAACCTATTTTGATGTATATAGGTAATACCCCTGTTACCGTAGCAGAATTTAAGTATGTTTATGAAAAAAACAATACCAATAAAGATAGTTTGTATAAAGAACCCTCTCTGAGAGAATATTTAGATTTATACACGAAATTTAAACTCAAGGTAACTGATGCTCAGAAAATAGGTATTGATACGACAAGAGAGTTTCAGACAGAGTATTATGGGTATGAAAGTCAGTTAGCACGTCCTTATTTGCTTTCCAAAGATGCCAATGACCAACTTGTAAAAGAAACTTACAACAGGTTACAGGAAGAAGTCAATGCTGGGCATATTCTTATTAAAGTAGGTTTGGAAGCAGAACCTACTGATACCCTGAATGCCTACAATAAAATTAATGACCTCAGAGTAAAAGCATTGAAAGGTGAAGATTTTAAAGATCTGGCTCGTCAATACTCTGAAGATCCATCTGCAAGCTCAAATGATGGCAATTTAGGTTATTTTACAGCCTTACAAATGGTATACCCGTTTGAAACTGCTGCTTTCACAACACCGAAAGGACAAATTTCAAATATTATACGTACAGAGTTTGGCTATCATATACTCAAAATATATGATAAAAGACAAAGTAGTGGGAAAGTAACAACTGCTCATATCATGCTTAGAGCTTTAAAAGGCATTTCACAACAAGACTCTATTGCTCTCAGAAAAAGAATTTATGAAATTTATGAAAGAGCAAAAAAAGGTGAAGACTGGAATACATTGGTAAGACAGTTTTCAGAAGATGCAAATAGCAAAAACAATGGTGGACAATTAAGAGAGTTTGGAGTTGGTGATTTGATACCTGAATTTGAAAATGCTGCTTTTGCTCTTAAAAATGAAGGTGATATTGCTGAACCTGTACTTACTCCATATGGCTGGCATGTGATTAAACTTATTTCCAGAAGAAAAAGAGAAACATTTGAAGAAGCCGAAGCAAGTATTAGAAACAGAGTACAAAGAGACTCTCGTTCCGAAATAGGTAAGAATGCCTCTCTTATAAGATTACGCAAAGAAAACAATTTAAAAATCAATCAAAAAGTTTTTGAAAAAGCCCTCAAAAATTTGGATAGTACTTTGGTAAAAGGTCAATGGGATTATGCTTCTAATAATAAATTTTTAAAAGAAACTATTGCTTCTTTTGAAAATAAGACCGTGAATAAAAAACAAAATATTACAGTTAATGATTTCTATTTCTACATAAAAAGAAGACAACAAACAAGAATAGACCTTAAAACGCCACAACATTATGGTCGTTTGTTATGGCAACGATTTATTGATGATGAGACTGTAAATTTTGAGAAAAGTATTTTACCTGAAAAATATATTGACTACAAAATGCTGACTCAGGAATACAGAGAAGGCATGATGCTTTTTGCCATGATGAATGAAAAGGTTTGGGGTAAGGCATTGAAAGATACAACTGGAGCAAAACAATTCCATCAAAATAATAAAGAAAAGTATAAATGGGGAGAAAGAGCTTTTGCTACAATTTTTGATGCCTCTAATGAAACTATTTTAAAAGAAGTTGAGGAAAGACTGACAGAAAAACCTCCTTATTTGCTCAAAAATTATATCAAAGAACCTACTTTAAAATATACCAAAGACCAATTACGTATTGATGACAAATATTTGAATGAATTAATCCAAATTGCTTCAGAATTGAATAGTGATCCTTCATTGTTACTTGAGATTTCTGGACATATGGATAAATCTGAACGTCCTAAAACACTCTCTGCTGATAGAACTAAGTTAGTGTTTGATTATTTATTCAATAAAAATATAAATCCTAATCAAGCGATTCGTAAAGATTTTGGTAGCTCTTTGCCTGGTACAAAAAAAGATGGTAAACCTAATAGTAGAGTAGAATTACAAATGTTTACATACTCTTTGAAAGGTATTGAAAAACAACTCAATGCTACCAATCCTTTAAACCTGAAAGTCACAGAATTAAGACCTTACGAAAAAGGTAGTAATGGCTTACCCGCAGGTATTGAATGGAAAGAAGGAAAATTCAAAACGACACAAAATGGTCGTTCTATTATGGTTCAAGTTAATAGCATTGAAGCTCCACGTACCAAAACATTTGATGAAGCCAAAGGTCAGGTTATTTCTGATTACCAAGTGTTTTTAGAAAATGAATGGATAGAAAACTTAAAAAAACAATATAGTGTAAAAATTGAAGAAAAAGAATTTCAGAAATTAATTAAAAAATAGTTTTACGCTTTTCAATTAAACAGCCATTTAACACGCTATTTAGTATGCCATTTATTCAAACTGAAATAGAAGGATTAGTAATATTTGAACCACGCTTATTTGAAGATGAGCGTGGTTATTTTTATGAAAGTTTTAACCAACAAGAATTCCATAAAGCCACAGGCATTAATCTGCCTTTCGTTCAGGATAACCATTCCTTTTCTAAGTATGGTGTGCTTAGAGGCTTGCATTTTCAGAAGCCTCCTCACGACCAAGCTAAGCTTATCAAGGTAGTCAAAGGAGAAATTTATGATGTGGCAGTGGACATTCGCAAAGACTCTCCCTCTTTTGGGAAATGGCTGGGATTTCATTTATCCGCAGAAAATAAAAAGCAATTATATCTTCCTAGGGGCTTCGCTCATGGTTTTGTGGTATTGAGTGATGTGGCAGAAGTTTTGTATAAATGTGATAATTTTTACTCTCCACAATCAGAAGGAGGAATTATCTATAACGATAGCCAGCTTCATATTGATTGGCTGGTACCCAAAGAAAAACTTATTGTATCTGATAAAGATTTAAAACTCAAAAGTCTAAAAGAGATCACCTTTGAATAAAAATATTTCTTGATAGGATTTTTGGTTTCAATTTTATTCCATTAAATTTGCACGCTAAATAAGTACTGGTTTTTAAACTTTTTATAAAAAATGGCTAATATTGGCAAAATTACGCAAGTGATTGGTCCTGTAGTAGACGTAAGCTTCTCCACAGAAGGTGCTGTACTACCTGAAATTCTCAATGCACTTGAAGTTACTAAACCTAACGGTCAGAAAATTATTTTGGAATGTCAGCAACACCTCGGTGAAGACCGTGTAAGAGCTATCGCAATGGATAGTACCGATGGTTTGCAAAGAGGTATGGATGTGGTAGATTTAGGAACTACTATCACAATGCCTACTGGCGAAGCTATTAAAGGAAGACTTTTCAACGTAGTAGGTGATGCGATTGATGGTATTAAGCAACCAGATAAAGCAAAAGGACGCTCTATCCATAACCGTCCTCCTCGTTTCGAAGATTTAGCAACTTCAACGGAAGTACTTTACACAGGTATCAAAGTTATTGACTTATTAGCTCCTTACGTAAAAGGTGGTAAAATTGGTTTGTTTGGTGGTGCTGGTGTAGGAAAGACTGTACTTATTCAAGAGCTTATCAACAACATTGCAAAAGCTTACTCAGGTTTATCTGTGTTTGCTGGTGTAGGTGAGCGTACACGTGAAGGAAATGACCTTCTTCGTGAATTTATTGAGTCTGACATTATCCGCTACGGAAAAGATTTCAAACACTCTATGGAAGAAGGTGGTTGGGATTTAAGTAAAGTAGATTTAGCAGAATTAGAAAAATCTCAAGCTACCCTCGTATTTGGTCAGATGAATGAGCCTCCAGGAGCAAGAGCAAGAGTAGCTCTTTCTGGTCTTGCTATTGCTGAGTATTTCCGTGATGGTGATGGCGAAGGAAAAGGAAATGACATTCTATTCTTTATTGATAATATCTTCCGTTTCACACAAGCAGGCTCTGAAGTATCGGCTCTTTTAGGTCGTATGCCTTCTGCGGTAGGTTATCAACCTACACTTGCCAGTGAAATGGGTTTAATGCAAGAGCGTATTACTTCGACGAAGAGAGGTTCAATCACATCTGTACAGGCTGTATATGTACCTGCCGATGACTTGACTGACCCTGCTCCTGCGACTACATTCGCCCACTTGGATGCAACAACTGTACTTTCTCGTAAAATTGCTGAGTTAGGTATCTACCCTGCTGTGGATCCTCTTGACTCAACATCTCGTATCCTTGACCCTCAAGTATTAGGAGATGAGCATTACGGAACAGCTCAACGTGTAAAAAGAACTCTTCAGAGATATAAAGAACTACAAGATATTATTGCTATCTTGGGTATGGATGAACTTTCTGACGAAGATAAAGAGACTGTAAACAGAGCTAGACGTGTACAACGTTTCTTGTCTCAGCCTTTCTTCGTAGCAGAGCAGTTCACAGGTTTGAAAGGAGAATTCGTAAATATTAAAGATACTATCAAAGGCTTTAATATGATTATGGATGGTGAGTTAGACCACTTACCAGAAGCTGCTTTCAACTTGGTTGGTACAATTGAGCAAGCTATCGCTAAAGGTGAGAAACTTCTTGCTGAAGCGTCTAAAAAATAATGATAACACTTAGCAGGAACAAAACCTGCTAAGTTTCTTTTAAGACCTTTATCCAAAGACAATATGTTTTTAGAAATTATCACCCCTGATAAGCAAATTTTTTCTGGTGAAGTAGTTTCAGCTACCCTCCCTGGTAAAAAAGGCTCATTCCAAGTATTAAATAATCACGCTGCGATTATTTCTACATTGGATGCAGGCACACTCAAATACAAAGCAGTCAATAAAGACGAGGTTAGCCTCGAAATTTTGGGTGGTGTTGCAGAAGTTTTAAACAATAATATCCAAGTGTTGATTGAAGGTATCAAAAAATAAACCTCAAGACACAAAAATTTATATCAAAAAGGTAGAAATATATATTTCTACCTTTTTTGTTTAATTAGAAAACCTCTTTATTCTTATGAAATTTATTTTTGCTAAAGTAAACAGATATAAGATTCCTCCCTTTATTGTTTTATTGGTTGTAGGAGTTGCTTCTCTTCATATTCAGGTGCTGACATTTTTATTTATTATAGGAGTACTTGAACTAATCCTTTATTTTTTGCTTGTTTTAACTATTGGCAAACTCATCAAAAATGATTTAATGGCTATTCTATTAAATTTGGGGCTTGTTTTTCTAAGTTTTGGTATGTTGCTTAAAATTACTCATTGGGCAAATGCTAATTTACATTTGATTGTGGGTAAAGTTTCATTGATATTCTGTCTAATTATAGGGTGTGTTATTATATTCTCAAAAAAAAATTAGAAAATTAAAACAGACTTTAATTTTCCAAAAATCTTGTTTTTTTACTACATTTAGGCAAATTATTGCATTCTGATGCTTCGTTTGCTCTTCATATTACTGATATTTTTTTCATATCTAAAAAGCTCTGCTCAAAGTAATTTGAGCTTATGGCTTCAAAAGTCTATGAATATGCAGAAAGATAGCAGTCTTGTCAAACTATACATAGATATTGCCAAAGAATACAATATGGCTTTAAAACTTGATTCGGCTATTTTCTATTGTCAAAAAAGTCTTGATTTAGCTAAAAAAGTAAAATTTCAAAATGGAGAAGCACAAGCTCTTAGTTATTTAGGAGAATACCATGAAGGCAAAGGGGCTCGCCAAGAAGCTATTAAATATTACAATGAAGCATATACGCTTTATAATTTATTAAAAAACAGGTCAAGAGCTGCCACCATGCTCAATTATATAGGTGTTACTTATGACTATTTAGGCGAATTTGATAAAGCTCTGAAATATTTGTTCCAATCCGCTCAAATAAAAGAAGAAGTAAATAATTTTTCAGGGCTTTCAGATGTTTACAACGATATTGGGATTGTCTATGAGCAAATGAATGAACCCAACAAAGCCTTAGATTATTACCAAAAATCATTAAAAATTCTACTAGATAATCAACTTTCTCAACGTAAAATATCTAATATTTATAATAATATTGGAGTTATTTATTATGATAAAATGGACTATGATAAGGCTTTGGAGAACTTCAATAAATCTTTTGAAATCCGAAAATCCATTAAAAGTCCTAAACTAGAAAGTAATTATTACAATATTGCTAATATTTATTTTCAGAAAAAAGAGTACATCAAAGCCCTTGACCTTTACTACAACGCTCTTGCATTGGCTTCTGAACAGAAACTACTTGAAAAAATATCAAATTATCATGTTGTGATTGGGCAAACTCATCTTTACTTAAAGAAGTACGATTCAGCAGCCAAGTACATTCAGAATGGATATGACATTGCAAAGAAATACAATTTTAAGTATACAGAATTATACTCTTATTTTATACAAGGAAGATTAGATTCTGCCCAAAATAATTATCAAAAAGCTTTTGAAACACAGAAAAAGTACATTACCCTCAAAGACTCCCTTTTAAATTCTGAAAAAATCTCTAAAATAGCTAAATATCAAACAGCTTATGAAACAGGAAGAAAAATAGCTGAAAATGAGATTCTTAAAAAAGATAAAGAAAAACAATATGCCGAAAATAAATTGTTAATTGAAATGCAGCGAGCTAAAATAGCCGAAAATGAAATTTTAAGAAAGGAGCGTGAGAAAGAGGATATTAAAGCTCAGTTTCAGGAAAAAGAGAATTTGTTTTTAAGGCAATCCCAAAAACTTACTGATCTCGAAAATCTCAATCTTAAACGTGAAAAAGAAGAGTTAGAATCGAAAAAGGTAATCTCTGATAGTGAAAAAGATGAAAAGGATAAACAAATTCAGATTCAGTTTTGGGCAATTTTTTTTTCATCTATTGTCATTACTCTCATTTTAGCACTATTACTTGCATTGTATCATTCCAACATCAAGAAAACTGTAGCTTATAAGCTACTTAGTGATAGTACCAACGAAGTGCAACACAAAAACGAAGAAATTTCTTCTCAGGCAGAGATTCTAAAATTATACAATGAGCAAATCAAGCAACAAAATAAAGAGCTGGTAAATGCATATTCTAAAATGACAGACAGTATCATGTATGCAGAGCGTTTACAATATGCTGTTGTAGGAAATGAACAAGACTTAAAAATACTCTATCCTAAATCTTTTGTACTCTATATGCCTAAAGATATTGTTTCAGGCGATTTTCTTTGGACAGCTCAAGTAGAGCAATTTAAAATTATTGTTGTTGCTGATTGTACAGGGCATGGTGTACCTGGTTCTTTGATGACTTTTCTGGGTGTATCAGCTCTCAACGAAATCATCCATACAAAACACATTACAAGTCCCAAAGAAATTTTAGAAGAATTGGATAAAAGAATTATAGAGTTTTTAAGCAAACACTCAGAAAAGCTCCAAAAATCTGATGGGATGGATGCTGTAGTGATATGTATAGATGAGAAAGATAAGTTACTTTCTTATGCAGGAGCTAAAAATCCTCTTTACAGAATAAGAAAAGGAGAACTCGAAATCTTCACAGCCAGTATATTTTCTTTAGGTTTTAATATTTTTGGAGAAGAAAAAGTCTATAAAAACCAAGTGATTCCTTTAGAAGAAGATGATATTTTTTATGCTTTTTCTGATGGTTATCAAGACCAGTTTGGAGGAGATGGTGAGACTCCTAAAAAATACTTAAATAAAAGATTTAAAGAGTCTCTTATTGAAATTACAAATCTTCCTCCTCAAGAACAGAAAAATATCCTTATTCAAAAGCTTAAAAAGTGGAAAGGTTTATCCCCTCAAACAGATGACATTATTATTGTGGGCTTTCAGGTTTAAAAAGCTTTCAAGGCTATTAATTGCTTTTTTGCATAAGCCCCTTGAGGATTCAGCTGATAAGAACGTTTATAACAGCCTATGGCTGCTTGTGTATTTCTAACACGCAAGTAGGCATCCCCTAAAATATTATGAGCTACATCATTATTAGGATGCTCTATTACATTAATTTTAGCAATGTTCAGAGCTTCCTGAAATCTGCCTAAGTTAATTAACCTTTGAGTAACTTGAGAAAGTAAATTCTGATTTACCTTATATTTGTGTTTAATTTTATAATAATTGTAGCTTTCTAACAATGACATAACTCCACCTTGCGAAAAACGCTGATATAATATATTGGCAGGGTCATCATAATTTTGAATATTAAGAACATCAAAGAATTGATGTTTGCTTCCACCTACACACATTTCTATTAAATTATATGCCATATTTAGTCCATTAGCACTATTGGTAAAAAGAACCAATCCTGATTTTTCTTCAGGTATTCCTATCATATAAGCCTTAGTTGTTCCCAAATCGCCCCAATGCCAAAAAGCAGTTCCTAGATTTGTTTCATAAAGTCCCATACCCAATCCCCAAGTCATAGATGCTAAAAAATTAGTTTTAGCTTTGCTTTGAACAGTCCACATTTGTTGAAATGTTTCTTTTTTTAAGCCTTTTTTACTTAAAAGAGCCTCCATAAACTTTCCATAGTCTTCTCCATTGGTAATCAGGCTATAAGAAGCCATAGGTTTTAATGTTTTTCGAGTAAAAAATACAGCCTGTCCAGCACTTCCATGAGAATCCGAAGTTCTATCTTTAAAACGTTCTTCTGTCCAAACATAACTACTGTTTGTCATTTCAAAAGGATCAAATACATATTCTTTGGCAAGAGCTTCTAAATCTTTTTTGGTAAGATGCTCTACTACAAACTGCAAATAGGATATTCCTTCACCAGAGTAATGCATATCTGTAGCTGGGTCAAAACTAATGGAAACATATCCATATCGTCCATTAGGCAAGCCAGCAGAATGGCTCAAACACATTCTTGCCGTAATTTTGTAAAAACGATTATCTTGTATTTTATGGAAAAGGAATAGTTTTTCGATAGAGTCTTTAGAAACGTATTCTGTAAGAGGTTTATCCAAATCTAAGATACCTTGTTCAACCAGTTTCATACAAATGTAACTAAACATTGGTTTACTTAAGGAAGCCGCTTCAAATACTGTATTTGGAGTTATTCTTTTTTGAGTAGATTTATTAGAAACCCCAAAGCCTTTAGACCAAACTAATTTCCCTTTTTTTATAATTCCCACAGATAAGCCAGGAACACCAGCACTATCCATCATTTCAGGAATACGTTTCTTTAAAAAGTTAGTATCTAAATCTTTTGCGATTGAGTTTTTAACGAAAAATATAAAACACAAAAATATACATACAATTCTCATAGTTTATCAAAACATGGTTACTATAACAAATAAAACAAAAAAATATGGATTATTGAAGTATATCCTTATAAAAAAACAACGCTTTGAAAATTAATTTTCAAAGCGTTGAACATTTTTAATAAAGCTTTGTATTAGCTTTTCTTTACTTGTCTTGTCCATTTATCTGTACGACCGATGTTTACCACTGGGATAGAACCTCTCACATTCAATGTATTATCATCTTTCATCTCAATGCTACAGTTATAAGTATTACCGTTTTTAGGGTCATAAATTGTTCCATTTTCCCATTTTTTACTTCCTTTATAGTCGAAGCCAACCATATTTACAATTCCCAAAATAGGTTTAGTTCTTTTAGAAGCATCAGGGTTCTTGGTATCTACTTTTGGGTTACCTGTATCGGGGTCTTTAGGTTCTTTTAACCACACAATACGACCATTGTATTTACCTGAAGATGTTTTGTAAATTTGAATTTTTGCAGTACCTTCTCCATTCATCCAAATTCCAGCAATTTTATCACCATCATCTTGTGCAAAAAGGTTCACACTAACAAATAAGCATAGCAATGTAAATAGGATATTTACTTTTTTCATAACAATTATAATTTTAAGTTAGACTTTTTATGTTTAAACAAAACGAATACCATTTTGTTCAAATAAGCGATTTTTTTTGTGTGTAAAAAACTTTTTCTTAAATTTATTTAATTTGCTACTTCCGAGAGGAATTTTATACGAATTAATCGAATCTCTTCTTCTGTAAAATCATCCTCAGAAAGCTCCTGTAAAGCTACTTGTAGATTATCGGTTTCACTATTCATAAAGTAGTCATATAAATCCTCCTGTCTATCTCTTTCCATTACTTGATTAATGTAGTAGTCAAGATTTAGCTTTGTTCCAGAATAGCAGATATGTTCTATTTCGTCCATAAGTTCATCAAAACTCAAATCTTTAGCTTCTGCAATTTCCTCTAAATCAACTTTTCTATCAATTTGTTGTATGATAAAAATTTTAACTTTTGATTTATTGACAGCAGATTTGATTACCACATCAGAAGCTGTTTCTATTTCGTTCTCTTCTACATATTTAACAATGGCGTCTAAGAAGGGTTTACCAAATTTTTGTACTTTCCCCATCCCTACCCCATTTACTTGAGCTAATTCTTCTTTTGTTGTGGGATAAGTTGTAGCCATTTCTTCAATGGAAGGGTCTTGGAATACAACATAAGGAGGTAAATTTTTCTCTTTAGCTATACGTTTACGTAAGTTTTTGAGTAAGTCGAACAAGACCTCATCATAAGCTTTTCCTGATGTTTGAGGTGTATTTTCTTGTTCCTCTTCTGCTTCTTCTGCTTCTGCAGAGAAATCATAATCTTTAGTAAAAGTAATACTGTGTGAGCTTTTTAAGAATTTTTCACCTTTTTCTGTGATTTTCAGAACACCATAATTTTCAATATCTTTTTCTAAGAAATCAAATATTAAAATATGCCTAACCAGAGAAAGCCAGTCAGTTTCAGGAAAATCTAAACCTTTCCCATAAACCTCTAATTTGTCATGCCCATAACTTTTTACATATTCGTTTGGAACACCCATTACAACATCGGCAAGGTGTTTAGCTCCAAAACGTTGTTCTGTAAGTTTGGCAGCCTTCAATATTAAAATAACTTGGTCTTCAGCTTCGTATTTCTTGTGGTGGTGATGACAATTATCACATTGTCCACAATTATGAGCCTTAAATTCTTCTCCAAAATAATGCAATAACTGCTTCACTCGACATACTGAACATTCTGCATATTCAGTAATTTCTTGTAACAGATGTTTGGCATTATCACGTTCGGTTACACTTTTATCTTTATTAAATTTTTCTAATTTATAAATATCTTCTCTGTCATAAAGCATCAAACAATGACCTTCTAAGCCATCTCTACCAGCCCTACCTGTTTCTTGGTAATATCCTTCTAAAGATTTGGGGGCATCATAGTGAATCACAAAACGAACATCTGGCTTGTCTATTCCCATTCCAAAAGCAATGGTAGCCACAATTACATCTGCGTCTTCATTGAGAAAAGCATCTTGGTTTCTCATTCGAACATCTGCCTCTAAACCAGCATGATAAGGAAGAGCTTTAATATCATTAACACTCAAAAGTTCTGCTATTTCCTCTACTGTTTTTCTACTTAAACAATAGACAATGCCTGACTGTCCTTTGCGTTGTTTGATAAATTTAATAAGTTGCTTTTTGGGGTCTTTTTTGGGTTTTACCTCATAAAAAAGATTAGAACGATGAAATGAAGATGCAAATACATTAGCATCTTCCATTTGCAAGTTTTTCTGAACATCTTGTTGTACTTTGGGAGTAGCCGTTGCTGTCAGAGCTATGATAGGCAATTTTCCTAAACTATCAACAATACCTCTAATTTTACGATATTCTGGTCTAAAATCATGCCCCCATTCAGAAATACAATGAGCTTCATCTATCGCTACAAAAGAAATTTGAGCTTTCTTAAGAAACTCAAGATTATCTTCTTTGGTAAGAGACTCTGGAGCAACATAAAGCATTTTTACCTTACTACTCAATACATCTTTTTTGACCTTTGTCATCTCAGACTTGCTGAGAGTAGAATTTAAAAAACGTGCATCTATTCCAAACGCAACTAATTGGTCAGTTTGGTTTTTCATAAGAGCTATCAAAGGAGATATAATGATAGCTGTTCCATCCATAAGTACGGCAGGTAACTGATAACAAAGAGATTTACCAGCACCCGTAGGCATAATCACAAAAGTATGATTTCCTGCCAATAAGTTTTTTATAATCTCTTCTTGGTTGCCTCTGAACTGATTATGTCCAAATACTTCTTTTAATTTTTCTTTTAAATTAAATTCCTGTGCTTTTTGCATTGTTTCTAATAAATTTGAATGCTTCACCTCTTCAAGATATATGATAAATATACTGAAAAAATTAGAATATCTTCCAAAGATTTTTCAGGAAAAATTTTATCTGTTTTATATTCCAACCAATACGCAATTTTTTTTAGTATTATTGCATTATTATATCAGATTTGAACGTTCCTTTTTGGGGTAGCGAAAATATAAATTTATTTTTATTTTGACGCTTCTAAGTGATAAAATTCTTACTTTTACTTAAAATTTTTACACTTTTTATAGTATTATTTATTAAAAAATGGCTTTAGAACACAATTATATAGTCATTATGGCTGGAGGAATAGGAACAAGGTTTTGGCCTTTCAGTCGTAACAACAATCCCAAGCAATTTCATGATATATTAGGTACAGGTAAAAGTCTCCTACAACAAACCATAGCACGCTTTGATGGTATATGCCCTATAGAAAATATTCTGATTGTAGGAAGTCAAGAGCATGCAAGTCTTTTAAAAGAGCAATTACCTCATTTCTCTGATAACCAGTTTATTTTAGAGCCAGCCAGACGAAATACAGCTCCTTGTATTGCTTATGCAGCTTATAAAATTTTTTCTAAAGACCCCAAAGCTAATTTAGTAGTTGCCCCTGCTGACCATCTTATTCTTAACGAAAAAGAATTTCAAAAAATTATTTTAAAAGCTTTAAAAGAAACTGCCAAAAAAGATATTCTGGTTACTTTGGGTGTTAAGCCCAACAGACCTGATACAGGCTATGGATATATTCAGTATTCTGATGAAAAACACAGCATTTGGTCAAAAATTTTAGGAACATCTTCTTCTCTAAAGAAAGTGAAACTTTTTGCTGAAAAGCCTCAATTAGAAATGGCTATTGAGTTTTTAAGAAGTGGTGACTTTCTTTGGAATTCTGGTATTTTTATTTGGAACGCAAAAACAATTATTGCAGAATTTGAAAAACAACTTCCTGATATTGCTGAAGCATTTCATGAGGTTCAACAATATTTTTTTACAGAACAAGAAGAATCTTCTATTAAGAAAGCTTATTCACAATGCCGTTCTATTTCAATAGATTTTGGAATCATGGAAAAAGCGGAACATGTTTTTGTAATTCCATCCGATTTTGGTTGGTCTGATTTAGGTACTTGGAAATCTTTATATGAGTTAAGTCAGAAGGATGAGGCAGGTAATGTAGTGCAAGGCAATGTAGTTACTTATGATACAAACAATTGTATTATCAGAACTCCTGAAAACCGATTGGTTGTATTGCAAGGTTTAGATAATTATATCGTTGCTGAACATGACAACGTTCTGATGATTTGTCCTAAAGATGAAGAACAGCGAGTAAAAGAATTTGTGGCTCTTGCAGAGAAAAAAGGAAAAGAGTTTATCTAATGAAAGTAGCATTTGTTGGAGCAGGAAATGTGGCTTGGCACTTAGCACAAGCTTTTGAAAACACTCATATTGCTATCACAGAAGTATATAGTCGTGATATTGCTCACGCCGAATTGCTTTGTAACAAACTTACAAATGCTACTATAAAAAATGATTATAACTTTACTGACAGTGAGGCAGATATTTTACTTGTATCTGTGAGTGATGATGCGATTAGTTCTGTTATTTCTCAAATTCAAATTCCTACAAAGGTTATTATTGCTCATACATCTGGAAGTGTTTCGATGGATGTTTTCAAAAACAAATTCGAAAATTGTGGAGTATTTTATCCCCTTCAAACATTTTCTAAAGAAAAAAAATTATCTATCCATAAAGTTCCTTTTTGTATAGAAGGGGCAAACTCTTTTGTTACTGATACTTTAAAAAATTTAGCTCTCAAAATCAGTCAATTGGTTTATGATGTAAATTCTGAACAGCGAAAAACATTACATGTAGGAGCTATTTTTGCCTGTAACTTTGTCAATCATCTGCTGGCTCTTTCTAAAGAAATTTTAACAAATAAATCTCTGGATTTCAATATTTTAAAACCACTTATTGAAGAAACCATAGAAAAAGCTCTCAGCATAGAACACCCTAAAGATGTTCAGACAGGTCCTGCCATCCGAAAAGATATCAAAACCATTGAAAAGCACCTGAGTTATCTAAATTTTGATTTATCCAAGCAGAAAATTTATCAGTTGCTCACTGAAAGCATTATGAATTTTTATGCAGATAAATCAGAATAAAAGGAATTAAGAAGAAAACTATCAAAACATAAATAAAGCCTGCAAGTCTATACTGCATTGTAAATCTTCCTAAACGTCTGCATAAGGTAATAATCTGATTCTGTATCCAAGGAAATGGTAATATTAGTAAAACAGATATTACATTAAATAAAAAGTGAGCAAAAGCAATACTAATAGCTGCTTCATTCTTACCAAGAGAGGCTGTAAGAGCTGTAACAGTTGTTCCTAAATTTGCACCCATAATCAACGGGAAAGCCTGACGTAGAGACAATTTATTGGAACCTATGAGTGTTACCAAAAAACTTGTTACAATTGTGCTTGAGTGAACCAGAGCTGTAATCAGAGTTCCCCATATAAAGCCTTTCCATTTGGTTGCCCAAAAAACATTTCTTACACGTTTTATAAAATCATCTACCAAAACCTTTTTAAACATCAAAATAAACAATCTGATACACACAAACACAATAATAATTGCAATGATTAGAAAAGATATGGGGTATGTATCTACCTGAAAAATAGCCAGTAATGGTTTACTAATATATTCATTTAAAAATGCTCCTTTGAAAGGAATAATAGCTCCCTCACCTGCCACCCAAGAAGCTACCTGTTGAGATAAGTTAGAAAGAAGTCCCCAATAATACTCTAATGGAAAGATTATAATGATGGGTATTAAATTAAACATCACATGCAACATGCTACCTGCAAGAGCTTTTCTAAATTCTTTTTTACGCATCACATGCCCAAAAGAAACCAGCATGCAGGTAATGGTTGTCCCTAAATTGGCTCCTATTACAATTGCTACCGCATTATGAATACTCAGCGTTCCGGCAGCCACCAAAGCAATTGCAAGTGAGGTGATAAGGGTACTACTTTGCACCAAAGCTGTTGCTAATAAGCCTACGAAAAGCCCAATAAAAGGGTTATAGACCTGTAAAAAACTTTTTCGGATATAATTTTCACCTATTAATATTTTAAGGCTTTCTATTACAATATCCAAAGCAAGCAGGAACACAAGCGTTAGTAATACTAAGCTACTGACTTTAAAGGTAACATCTACAATTCTACTCTTTGTGGTGTTTGATTTATGAGTAGATTCTACTTTCTCCATTGAGGGCTAAAAATCATCTATTTGAAACGAAATGCAATATTACAACAATTCCCTATTTTTTGATAACAGGAAACATACAAGTAATAAAAACTTAACAATTTTAACCTAGAGATAACATTGCTTATTAGCCTAACCAGCTTACTAAATTTTCTTTTTTAGAATTTTCTGAATTTTGCTGTATTTGAAGTGTGTATTCTTTCAGGTAACTTTCTTTATTGACTGTGAGTACCACATGATACAGCATTCTTTGCCTAAAAATTGTCAGGATAACAGTTTGTTTATCAGCAATAAGTACGTTCAGATTGTTATCTACTTTTCTATCATTAACAGCAATAATTTCATCTTGAAGGCTTAGTACCTTAGCTGCATTAGAGTTAGGTTCTATTAGATTCACAACAGCTACACCATCTTTTTGAGTAGTCTGAAAACCAAACATTTCAGAGCCTGTATTATAATGATTAATAATCAGTCGTAACGCAAAATTTTCTACTAAAGGTTCTAGAACTTGCTCTAAAGGTCTTTTTCCAAAAATACAGTCATCAAAATATTGTTTTAAAGAACCTCCTGCTACTTGTTCACATATTCTAACATAATCTTGGAGGGTATATCCTTTTTGTGTTTTGCCATATTCCTGCCATAATAATCTTAAAACATCATCCAAAGAACGTTTATTTTGAGTTCTGACACGAATTTCTAAATCTAAAATCATTGAAACAATAGATCCTTTCTGATAAATGGATACCTTTCTACTGGGAGCTGAGCCTGTTGAGGTATATCCATCAACCCATAAGTCTATAGAAGATTCTATCAGAGAGCTATTAAATCTGCCAAAGTTTTCAAAGTGTTTCTTAAAGACCTTATTCATTTCAGCAATAAACTGTTGTGATTTCCAAACACCTGAACGAGCCAAAGCCAATTCACCATAATAAGTAGTTATTCCTTCTACTACAAAACCTGTTTCGAAATATATTTCCTTAGAATAATCGTAAGGCATCATTTCGGCTGGGCGTATTTTACAGATATTCCATGCATGAAAAAGCTCATGAGAGCAGATACTCAAAAACTCCTGATAGTTATTTTCTTCATTCATGGTTTCGGCAGCCCCAAAACAAATCACTGTAGAATTTCGGTGTTCTACTCCATGATATGCTTTATAAGGCAATATCTGACATAGAAAATGGTATTCTTTTTCAGGAAATTCACCCATTACCCCTATCTGAAAACGAGTAAACTTTTCAAAATCAATCAGCATAATTTCCCAGTCGGGTAGCCAGTCTCCTTTTATCCAGATATGAAATTGCACACCACTTACTTCATAATTTCTATGTTTTAAATTAGTAGAAGCTATCAGAGGGCTATCAACCAATTGATGATAATTTTCTGCTTTAAAACTATGCTTCTGAATTTTGGGCAATCCACAAGCTATTTCATAATTGCTTGGGAGTTGCAAATGAATTTCACAAGCGTTATCTATTTGGTTATCAGTATAAATCAGGCAATTTATCAGATTCAGATATAACTGACTATCATCCAGATATGAACCTCCAGCATCCATCTGAAAAGCATAATAATTATACTTTACTACAATTTCCGTAATCCCTTTGGTTTCTACTTCCCAGCAATTTTTATTGATTTTCTTAAAAGGAAGAGGGTTATTAGCTTTATCAAAAACATCAAATAATTGAATATTTTTGGCATAATTTTGTAACTCATATCTGCCTGGTCTCCAAGCAGGAAGCCTCAAAAGTGTTTTATCTTCTGCTATTTGACTAACCCTACACTCTATATTGATAAAATGTTCGTGTGGACTTTGATAAGAAATTTGATAAACAAGCATTGAATAGATGTTAATTTTGTATAATTAATGTCTTAGTGTAATGAAGCATTTGAAGAATTAAATCAACAGCATTGGTATTATCCCCAATATTAACCATCATCTCAAAACTTTTGAGGTTATGAGGATAGTATTTGCCTATTCGAAATTTTGCATGGCTTCTTTGCATAATATAGTCGAAAGCTGCAAAATCAGTAGTATTGACACAATAGAGATAGTCAAACTCTCTTTTGATAAACTCTTCTACCTGCAAAGACTGTATTTTACCTTTACTATCTATTTCTTTAGCAGTAAAGAAGTCAAATCTGAAGTCATAGGGATTGCTGTGTTTTTCTTCAAAATAAGCCAAGGCTCTTACCTGTTTATGGTCTTTTTGAAGAAGCTTTACAAAATAATTAATGGCTTTAGGATTATCATCATTTGAATGACTAAACAAGACTCCTATTTCTCTGGTTTGTTCATAATTAAGCGTTGTTCTGACAATGGGAACGCTTGAAGTCTCCACTTTGGGCTTAGAAAAAACAGATATAAAATCTTTTATCAACGTCATAATTCAATCTACTGAGTATTATTCTCTGAATAATAAATATTTTTTATTAATAATCCTAATTGCAAGTATTCAAATCTTCTCTTATTTTATCTAAACTACGCTTTTGAACCTGATTTTCAAAATTATTGAAGATATAATTTACCAAATTATGAATTTCTATTTCTGTTAAACGAGAATTGGGAGGCATTGGTTGGTTATATTTTATGCCATTTACAGTTATTTCACCTTTTTGACCATAGCGTATCAGACACGCTAATTTAGAAGGATTCTGAGCAAGCCAGTCAGATTTTGTAACAGGAGGTATAAGTTGTGCCAGCCCTTCACCTTTTTCCATGTGGCAACTGGCACAATGTTGTTCGTATAATATTTGTCCTTGTTCTTTGGTTTTAAAGACAAATATATTGCCTATTAATAAGCCTGCAAAGAAAATCACAGGCAACGCTCCCCATAAAAGTTTATTTTTCATTGAGTAAAATATCCATATCTAATAAAAATTTCTCTACATCTTTTGGGTTTGTACCATCACAAGTGGCTCTGATTCTCTTTTGTTTATCCACTAGTACAAAATTTCCGTTGTGTAAGTATCCTCCCGGCTCATCTGCATCTTCTTGAACTCCTATAAAATATTGTTTTGCCATTGTTTCAATATCAGTCCACTTGCCTGTTACCAAATGCCATTTTTTAGACTCTATATTAATTTTTTTGGCATATTCTTTCAATACTGCTACACTATCTTCTCTGGAAATTGAGTGAGAAAGTATCAAAACTCTGTCATCGTTTTTATATTTTTCATACACTCTCAGCATTTGTTGTTTCATTTTAGGGCAAATACTGGGACAAGTCGTAAAGAAAAAATCCGTTACGTAAATTTTTCCTTCAAAAGTTTTATCTGTAACTGTTTGTCCATCCTGATTGATAAATGAAAAAGCTGGAACAGTATGATATACTGTATCTGTTACAATTTTCCCATTTACTTCTTTATCTATGGCTTGGCGTTCGCCTAATATGGGAAGTTTTTTTTCTTGCTCACAGGCAAATAACACAATCAATAATAAAAATAATATGTATTTCATGGCTGTTTTTTTGTCAAAAATAGGGAAAATTGGCTAATTTTACCAAAAAAATAGAAAGTCTAAGCAAAATGTTTAGACTAGCTTTTCCTAATTCTCCACAATTAAACATTCTCTCACAATGTCAGTTCAATCTGCTTTGATTTCTGTTTTTTACAAAGATGGTTTAGAACCTATCGTTCAAGCTCTTCATAAACAAGGAGTTAAAATTTACTCAACAGGAGGTACTCAAACTTTTATTGAAGGTTTGGGCATTCCTGTTATTGCCGTAGAAGACCTTACAGGTTATCCTTCTATTTTGGGTGGTAGAGTAAAAACGCTTCATCCAAAGGTTTTTGGAGGTATTTTATCTCGTAGAGGCTTGGATTCTGATTTACAGGAAACCCAAACTTATCAAATTCCTGCCATAGACCTTGTCATTGTAGATTTGTACCCTTTCGAAGAAACTCTAGCTAAAGGTGGAAGAGAAGATGAAATCATTGAAAAAATTGATATTGGAGGTATTTCCCTCATTAGAGCTGCTGCAAAAAATTTCCAAGATGTAACGATTATAGCTTCTAAAAATCAGTATCCTTATTTGTTGGATATTTTAGAAAACCAAAATGGGAATATCACATTAGAGCATCGTAAATATTTGGCTACCAAAGCATTTGAAGTAAGTTCTCATTATGATACAGCTATTTTTAAATACTTTAACGGACAAACCAATGCTTCTGTAAGTTTCAAGGAAAGCATTTTAGATGGCAGAACTCTCCGTTATGGCGAAAATCCTCACCAAAAAGGTTTTTTCTTTGGCAATTTAGAAGAAATGTTTGAGCAATTGAATGGAAAAGAGCTGAGTTACAACAATTTAGTAGATATAGACGGAGCTGTGGGACTGGTAGCAGAATTTGGCTCAGAGCAACCTGTTTGTGCCATCATCAAACACACCAATGCTTGTGGTTGTGCGATTGGCACTGATGTAAAAGATGCTTACTTGAAAGCTTTGTCTTCTGACCCTGTTTCTGCTTTCGGAGGCATTATTGCTTTCAATCAGAAAATAAATGTGGCTGCTGCTGAAGAATTGGATAAATTATTTTTTGAAGTCCTCATTGCTCCAAGCTACGAAACAGAAGCTCTAGAAATCCTGAAAAAGAAGAAAAACAGAATTATTCTACTTCAAAAACCTGTTCAAACTTCTGACTGGCAGTTTAGAACACTTTTAAATGGTGTGGTAATGCAAGAAAAAGACCTTAAAACTGAGACTGTGGAAGATTTAAAAGTTGTAACACAAAAAACTCCCACTCCACAAGAACAAAAGGCTCTTATTTTTGCAGCTATCCTATCTAAACATACTAAATCCAATACCATTGTACTTGCCAACGAAACCCAATTGCTTGCAAGCGGAACAGGGCAAACTTCTCGTGTAGATGCTTTAAAACAAGCTATTCATAAAGCCAATGCATTTGGGTTTAGCTTAAAAGGTGCTGTCATGGCTTCAGATGCCTTTTTCCCTTTCCCTGATTGTGTGGAAATTGCTCATAAAGAAGGCATTACAGCTGTTGTACAACCTGGTGGCTCTATCAAAGACCAAGACAGTATTGACTATTGTAACCAGAATGATGTGGCTATGGTCTTTACAGGAATCAGACATTTCAGACACTAAAATAACAACAAAGCCCTCTTAAGAGGGCTTTGTTGTTACCAAACAGTAAATGACTTGGAGATTGTACTCAAATAAGGTTCTATATTATGTTTTTTATCTTTAGAATATCTTATTCGCACATCACCTATAAAACGTTTTCCTGCTACTCTTTTCCAATATACTATTTTACCATCTGCTTTTGAGAAACCACTCACTACCAGCCAATTATTTTTTTGAGTATGATAGGTTATATGAAGATCCTGAACCTTGGTGGCTAGCTCATATAATTCTTTTATATTGTTTGTTTCAAACCGTGTATTTATGATAATATCTATATATATTTCAACTGATTCATCTGAACTCGTTCCTGAAGCATAACACCAATCTAAACTATGCTCTAAAATTTTAAATTTATAATGATTAGGCAATGTAATTTCTCCCCCATAAAACTTGTAAGATTTATACGGATTTAGGTTTTCGGAGTATATAAAGAGTAAAAAATATGTAATAAATTTTAACATATAGAAAATCTTTGATTATTGAATGATTATTTATACTTTTAACAAGTAAAAACGCTCAAATTTCTACTTATGCACAAGCTTAAAAATGCACTTGTTACTATTTCAAATATATCATTTTTATTGATTTTTGTAGCCTTTTTTGCAGGAAAATATGGTTTTCAGCAAGCCCGAACGCTTCAAATAGTGGCTTGGGTTACTTTTGCATTAGTAGCTGTATTAGAAGGATTTACAGCATCAGGTAAAGCTAAAATATTTTATTTGATAACCATGCTTGGAGTAGCTGTTGCATCTATGGGTATTTTATTCAAGTCTATGGCTTGGGAAGGTTATGCTCAAATGCTTCTGGTTGGAGGCATTACAAGTGTAGGTGGCTCTATTATTTTATTTCTTTTCAATAAAAAAGCTGACCCTCTGACACTCAAAGCATTAATTATAGGGGCAATCTGTTTTTTCCTATATCAAGGTACATTCCTATAGTTTATTTTTTAATATTTCTTCTACACTTAGATTCTTAAAATTTTTTCGATGATATATATCTTTATGGAAATCATCAAGATATTTAAGCGTATTAAGTAATTTTATCTTTTCAGTATTTTCCAGATTGGCAGAAGCCAAAGTTGCCACTTTACCCAATTCAGGCATCAGATTGTTTAGTATATCTGAGCCTTTATTTGTGAGTTGTAAACTTTTCTTTCTTTTATCACCTTCATTTTCAACTTCTTCTACTAATTTCTCTTTTTGTAAACGTTTTAAAATTTCCATTCCAGAAGAGATTTCAAGCAAGTGTTGCTGAATCAGTTCCGATTTACTAATATTTGTTTGATAACGAATGGTCATTAAAAATACAAAATCGTCTATGCCTGTAATGATTGTATTTTCAAATATTTTCTTTGCATAATGTTTTACATATTTATAGAGATTGCTAATATAAGCCATCAACAGTCCATCCAAAGGGATACCTGTCTGCTCCATTTGTTGGGGAGTAGTATCATCTAGTTTTTTGTTCAGCCATAGAACAAAACTTGTCAAGTTATCAGAATTAAAATCCTTGTTTTCTTGCTCATACAGTTCTAATTGCTCGACTATTGTTTTCAATAAGCTATAATTCATTGCTGATTTGTTATTTTTGCTACGTAAAAGTAATAAAAAAAAATATTTTTATTTTTTTGTAACAATTTTAAAACTGTTTTGTTTAATCTACAAACTTGCTCAGGTAACATTTTGTTATTTTTTGCCTGAAAAGAATTCTCCATGAGAGTAAAAAAACTCTCATGGTTTCATTAATCTTCAACCAGCTAAATTTTATATCATGAAAAAAGTGTATTTTTTTACTTTTCTTTTTTTTAGTTTTTTTTCTCTTTACGCTCAGAAACAAGGCGTTATTTTGGGGGTAATCAAGGATAAGAATACCCAAGAGTTGATTATTGGAGCAACTGTAAAAGTAGAAAACTCTGAAGTAGGTGCAGTTTCTGATGAACAAGGTAAATTCAGAATTGAAATTCCTACAGGTAGTTATAATGTTGTTGTTTCTTTTGCAGGTTATAAAACTTTTACCAAGTACAATTTGGTTGTTACTTCTGGAAATGCCCAAATTGTTAATTTTGAATTAGAAACAGAAGATAATATTGAAGGTGTAGAAGTTACAGACAAAACCTCCAAGTCTGCTTCAGCAGCCACTATCGAAACGCCATTATCTGTTCAACGCCTTACTACAGAAGAAATTAGAAGCAACCCAGGTGGTAATTTTGACATTTCTCGTGTGGTACAAGCCCTCCCAGGTGTAGGAGGAACAGCAGGTTCCGTAGGTGGTTTCAGAAATGATATTATTATCAGAGGAGGAGCTCCCAACGAAAATGTTTATTATTTAGACGGCATTGAAGTTCCTGTTATCAACCATTTTGCTACACAAGGTGCTGCTGGTGGTCCTACAGGTATTCTGAATGTTTCATTTATTGAAGATGTTACTCTCAGCAGTTCAGCTTTTCATTCCAGATTTGATAATGCTCTTTCTTCTGTATTAGAATTTAAACAACGTGAAGGCAACCCAGAACGTTTTTCAGGAAATGCCCGTCTTTCAGGAACTGAATTAGCAACAACTTTTGAGGGTCCTATTTCTAAAAAAACTACCTTTTTAGCCTCTGCAAGACGTTCCTATTTGCAATTTTTATTTCAGGCTCTCGATTTACCTATTCGCCCTAATTACTGGGATTTCCAGTATAAAATAAGCAGTAAATTAGATGATAAAACGACCCTTACAGCCATTGGTATAGGAGCTATTGATGAGTTTACATTTGGTGTTCCTAAAGAGTCCGATGCCAGTAAAGAATATATATTGCGTTCCAATCCAAGTATTAATCAATGGAATTATACAGTAGGTTTCAGTCTTAAAAGACTCATAGACAATGGTTATTTGAATATAGCCTTAAGCAGAAATATGTTTGATAACCGTTTGGATAGATTTGAAGACGCTCAGTTTGGGGACGAGTCTCGCAGAACATTAAGAGTCCGTTCTCAAGAGATTGAAAATAAACTTCGTATAGATGTAAATAAAAAAATAGGTGATTGGAAATGGAGTTATGGAGGCGTTGCCCAATATGTAAAGTACAATACAGATTTCTTTAATCGCTTCAGAAAAGAAGTGAGAGATGAAAATAACAATATTATTCAGCCCCAAATAGATATTCGTGCCAATTCTGCTATTGATTTTGCCCGTTTTGGCTTCTTCGGACAAGCTACTCGTAGTATTGGGAAATGGGGGTTTTCAGGTGGTATTCGTTCAGACATGAATACTTTTACCAATACGGGGCTTCAATTTTATAGAACGTTATCTCCAAGAATTTCAGCATCTTATCAAATCAATGACAAATGGTTTACAAGTGCCTCAGTTGGAAGGTATTTCAAGATGCCTATTTACACAGTTTTAGGTTTTAGAGACGAAAATAATAACCTAGTGAATCAAAATATTCCTTATGTAGCTAATAATCATTATACGGCAGGAATTGAATTTTTACCTAAATCAAGTTTGAGATTTACCTTAGAAGGTTTTTATAAAACTTACGAAAATTATCCTATTTCTATCAGAGAAGGGGTTTCTTTAGCTAATCAGGGTGGTAATTTTAGTGCTATCGGCAATGAGCCTGTAAATACAACTGGAAAAGGCAGAACATATGGTATTGAGTTATTTGCACAACAGAAACTTGTCAAAGACTTATTTTTTACAGCATCTTACACTCTTTTTTGGTCTGAGTTTACAAATTTACAAGGTGATTATATTGTTTCTGCTTGGGATACAAGGCATTTGTTCTCAGCTATTTTAGGTAAAAAATTCAAAAAAGGTTGGGAAATAGGTCTAAAATATCGTTTTCAAGGTGGAGCTCCATTCACCCCATTTGACTTAGAGGCTTCTCAAAGAAATTATTTAAGTGTAGGAGAAGGTATTTTAGACCTTACAAGATATAACACCCAGCGTTTAGGAGCATTTCAGTCATTTGATTTTCGTGTAGATAAAAAAATAAACTTTAACAAATGGACACTTGATTTATATTTAGATGTTGTCAATGCCTTTTTACTGCCAAGCCCAGCATTTCCACAATATACATTCGAGAGAACCCCTGATAATACAGGTTTTGCCACTACAGACGGGCAAGCAATTCGCCCTGATGGTAGCAATGCCAGACCTCTACTACTCAATAACAATGACCCCAGTGTACTACCAACCATTGGCTTTATTATAGAATTTTAAAAAAAATTACTATTTTTCCATAACTTTTTAAAAAACCTCATGTTTAGTTTTACAAAAGGCTTGATTAATCAAGCCTTTTTCTATACCTTTGTGCCACTGATTGTTTTACCTAAGACTATGCTCACTATCACCTCCGAAGAAATACGACTCAGTACAAAACTAAAAGCATACTGGACTTTTTTAAAACCCAGATTATCATTTTTAGTTGCTTTCTCTGCCTCTTTTGGATATATTTTTGGAAAAACTGGTTATTTTGACTGGATTGGTTTTATCGCCTTGAGTTTAGGAGGTTTTCTTGTGTCAGGTGCTTCCGTAGGTGTCAATCAAATCTTAGAAAAAAATTTAGATAAATTGATGAAAAGGACACAAATGCGTCCTTTACCTCTAGGTATTTTAAGTGTCCAAGAAGCCATTATCTATACCATTGCAGTAGCCATTGCAGGTATTGCTTTACTGGCAATGTTTACCAATACTCTAACTGTTATACTTTCTATCATTTCCATGTTTTTATATGGATTTGTCTATACACCTCTCAAAAGAGTTGGCTCTATTGCTGTATTTGTTGGAGCTATTCCGGGAGCTTTACCTCCTTTATTGGGCTGGACAGCTGCCACTGGAAGTATTACTTTTGAGGCTCTTATTATTTTTGCCGTACAATTTATCTGGCAATTTCCTCATTTCTGGGCAATTGCTTGGGTTTTAGATGAGGATTATCAGAAAGCTGGCTTTAGGTTACTCCCTTCCAAACAAGGAAGAAGCCTTAACTCTGCTATCCAAATTATGGTTTATACTCTTTTCCTGATACCTATTAGTTTACTTCCTGCCCTGTTCAATCTTACAGGTATTGTATCAGCAGTTGTAGTAACTTTTGCTGGTTGTATGTTTGCTGCTCAAAGCTTTAGCCTCATGAAAGATGATACTCCTAAAGCAGCATTGCGGATTATGTTTGGTTCTTTTTTGTATCTGCCTATCGTTCAAATAGCTTATATACTAGATAAAATCTAATACTTGTTATCTTTATTAAAAACATTCATAAAGAGATACTCGTTATCTCTTTTTATTTTTATTAAACTTCATTAGGATTTTAAGAAGTTATTCTATAAATTTTTGTAGAAATTTAACACCTTTAACTCATTATGGAATCTGAAAGTCTATATACCAACAAATCAGCTAATATTTCATACCTCCCTGAAATCAATGCTGTATATCTTGAGTTTATTGGAAAAATTGAAAATGATGATTATAAGGCATCTTACAATAAGCTTTTGGAGTTTATTCTGGCTAAAAATGCAACAGCTATTATCACTGACCAAACGAAAAGTCAAGGAGGTAGTATGGAAGCTCGAGCATGGCTGGTTGTCAATTGGTTGCCAGAAGTAAAGAAAGAGTTAGGAGATAAAAAGATGCTTGTAGCTGGTATTTCTGAAGCTAAATTTGGTTTTAAGAAATTTATCAGCCAATATATTGAACAAACTGTAAAAAAGATGACACCTTTCCCTATTGAGGTCTTTGAAAATTTACAAGATGCGACTACTTGGATTAAAAAAAATCAGTAATCATAAGCTCATTATAAAGTATTATTTCAAGAATTTTTCTCAATATGATACACTCTGAAAACTTATATTCTAATGATTGTTCTAATATCTCTTACATTTCAGAAATCAATACTCTTTATTTAGAATTTATTGGAAAAATTGACAGTGATGAATATAAAGAAGCCTATGGAAAGCTTTTAGAGTTTATTGTCAGCAAAAACATAGATGCTGTGATTGCAGACCAAACGAAAAGTCAAGGAAGTACAATGGACTCAAGAGCATGGCTTGTTGTAAAATGGCTACCAGAAGTAAAAAAGCAAATTGGCGACAAAAGAATTCTTTTAGCAGGTATTTCTGAAGCTAAATTTGGTTTCAAAAAGGTTATTAGTCAGTATGTTGAACAAACCTTCAAAAAAATGACAGCATTACCTGTAGAAAGTTTTTCTAATATAGACGATGCTATAAAATGGATAAAAGCCTCTAAATCCTAAAAAACAATACTTAAATTTAATCAAAAATAAAAAAGCCCTTTTGCAAGGGCTTTTTTTATGAATATGTAGTTAGATTCTTAGTCTAAGATTTCTGTAATCTGACCAGCACCTACTGTTCTACCACCTTCACGGATAGCGAAACGTAAACCTTTCTCCATAGCAACTTTGTTGATAAGTTGTACTTCGATAGTGATGTTATCACCAGGCATAACCATTTCTACACCTTCTGGAAGTTTAATCTCACCAGTAACGTCAGTTGTTCTTAAATAGAACTGAGGACGGTATTTGTTGAAGAATGGAGTGTGACGACCACCTTCTTCTTTACTCAATACGTAAATTTCAGCTTTGAATTTAGCGTGAGGAGTTACAGAACCTGGCTTGCAGATAACCATACCACGACGGATTTGAGCTTTATCAATACCACGTAATAATAAACCTACGTTATCACCAGCTTCACCTCTGTCCAAAATCTTACGGAACATTTCAACACCTGTTACAGTAGATTTCAAACCTTCAGCACCCATACCTAAGATTTCTACAGGATCACCAGAGTTGATAACACCTCTCTCAATACGACCAGTAGCAACAGTACCACGACCAGTAATAGAGAATACGTCTTCAACAGGCATCAAGAAATCTTTGTCAACCAAACGAGGAGGAATAGGAATCCAGTTGTCAACAGCTTCCATTAATTTATCGATAGTTTCAACCCACTTAGGCTCACCGTTCAAACCACCAAGAGCAGAACCACGAACAACAGGGATGTTGTCACCATCAAATTGATAGAAAGAAAGCAATTCACGTACTTCCATTTCTACTAAGTCTAATAATTCAGGGTCATCTACCATGTCCACTTTGTTCATGAACACAACTAATTGAGGTACACCTACTTGACGAGCAAGAAGGATGTGCTCACGAGTTTGAGGCATAGGACCATCTGTAGAAGCTACCACAAGAATAGCACCGTCCATCTGAGCAGCACCAGTTACCATGTTTTTAACGTAGTCAGCGTGACCTGGACAGTCAACGTGAGCATAGTGACGGTTAGCTGTTTGATATTCTACGTGTGACGTATTGATTGTGATACCTCTTTCTTTTTCTTCAGGAGCGTTATCGATAGATGAGAAATCTCTTTTCTCAGCAAGACCCTTGTTAGCAAGTACCATTGTGATAGCAGCTGTAAGGGTGGTCTTTCCGTGGTCAACGTGACCGATAGTACCAATGTTTACGTGGGGTTTGGAACGGTCAAAACTTTCTTTTGCCATGCTTGAAAAATCCTCAGTTTAAGGGTTTAAAAATTTGAACGAAACTAAATAAAAAAATAGCTCGGTTTTGATTAGAGCCAACGATGGGAATTGAACCCACGACCCCTTCCTTACCAAGGAAGTACTCTACCCCTGAGCTACGTCGGCTTGTAAAAGTTAATTTACAAAACCTTACTAAATTTTTCGAGCGGGAGACGAGGCTCGAACCCGCGACCTATAGCTTGGAAGGCTATCGCTCTACCAACTGAGCTACTCCCGCTTGTATCTATGTGTCATAGATTTTCTCTTTACAGAAAAGAGAAGTGGGGTAAGATGGATTCGAACCACCGAAGGCGTACGCCAGCAGATTTACAGTCTGCCCCATTTGGCCACTCTGGTATTACCCCGTTTGTTTTGGTTTGCAAAGGTAACTCTAATTTTGAGACTGTCAAAAAAAACTTCAAAAATATTTTAAAAAAGTTTAAAAAATATTTTTACCCCTATTGCAAACCTCTCATTTTTAGATATTTTCGAGAACAGGTTTTGTAAGAAATTCTGGTTTGGTAGTTTTTATATTTGCTTTTAATTGGTTAAGTATGGAGTATAATCCAAAGTAAGTACGATTGATGTATAAGCCATGCCTTGAGCCTCTTGCCTGATTGGTTTTACGTAATTCCTCCATTTTTGCGAGTTTCTCTGCATACTGATATATTTCTTGAAAATAGTCATCATTTCCAAAATCAAAACTATCTGTATGAAAAGGTTTACCCAAAAGCCTAATCATTTCTTTGAAAATATTCATAAAAAATGCTTGCTGCTCTGGAGTATCTTGCTCCAATATAAAATCTAGTTGCTTAAAACGTTTTAAAAGAGTATCATCATCTGTAAGTAAGTGAGGATTGATAATAATAAAATAATTATCGTAATAGTCTGTAGGTATTTCTTTAATACAGCCAAAGTCTATCACTCCTATTTTTCCATCTTGTGTAAGCAAAAAGTTACCTGGGTGTGGGTCAGCATGTACAGCTCTGAGGGTATGTACCTGATAATCATAAAAATCCCAAAGAGCCTGTCCTATTTTATTGCGTATTTCTTGGCTGGGGTTTGTTTGTAAGAAATCAGGCAGGTGTAATCCATCCAGCCAATCCATTGTCAAAATGCGTTTAGAAGAATATTCAGGATAATATTCAGCAAAAAATAAATCAGGAAAATGTTTACAAGCCTTTGAAATTTCTACTGAACGTTTTAGTTCAAGCTCATAATCAGCTTCTTCTAAAAGTTTACCTTCTACTTCACCCATATACATTTCCAAGTCTTTTTCGTTCATGTTTAGCAAACGAACTGCAAAAGGCTTTACCATTTTCAAATCTGACTTAATACTATCTGCAACTCCAGGGTATTGAATTTTTACAGCCAGTTTTTTATTTCCTAATGTTGCCTGATGAACCTGCCCAATAGATGCAGCATTAATAGCCTCTTTACTAAATGTATCAAAAATTTCAGTAGGTGTTTTTCCTAAATTTTGCTTAAATGTTTTAACCACCAAAGGATATGACAATGGTGGAGCTGAGTATTGAGCCATTGTAAAACGGTCTGTATATGCTTTAGGCAATACATTTTTATCCATACTCATCATTTGGGCTACTTTTAAGGCACTGCCTTTGAGCTGGCTCAGGGTATCATAAATATCTTTGGCATTATCCTCATGTAATTCGTCTTTTGTAAGCTCAGGATTTACCATTTTCTTTGCATAGTGTTTTACATAGTTCCCTCCCAGCTTCACACCTGTTTGTATAAACTTAGTAGCTCTTGCAATTTTAGAGGTTGGGATACTCTTTTGGTCTTTTTTCATAGTTTTTCAGAGAAGTGGTGATATTTAAAATTTAAAACTTTGGAATGAAAATTTAGCAAAATCAACAAAACTATCAATAAAACTATGTCCAGCCATATCAAAGAATAGATTCACAGTTTTTTCTACTGCTGCATCTGTTTGTTCAAAATTGCTACTCGAATCTTTTATCCAAAAGTTAAGCAGGTATAAAGTTTGTCCCCATAAAACTTTAGGATAAGCATTATTGATAACATTTCTATTTTTTACTTCGCCTGTTTCTTGTGCTTCAGAGAGCAATTCTTGTGCATAATTTGTAAATTCTTCTTTAAATTTTGCAAAAGATGCCTTTTTTTGCCACATAGGAGAGCTATGTGAAGACAAAACCAGTGTAATAAAACTTCTATATGAACGAAGATTTTCAAGCCATGTATAATCAAAAGCCAATAGTTTTTCTCTTACAGAATATGCCTGATACTGCTCATCTGCTTGTATTTGAGACTTGGTTTCTGTAAAAAAATACAGCCAAATATCACTCTCCAAGGCATCTATAGTGCCATAAGTTTCATAAAAAGTCTCCTCTGATAATGATGAGAATTTACAAAACTCATAGGCACTTTGTGGGCGTTTGTTATGCTCTAAAACAAATTGAATATATAATTCTTGCCAGTTGGGAGTGCTTTCGTTTGTCTTATTTTTATTTTGCTTTGCCATAATTTTTTTAGTGTTTTTATAAAATTTTAACTAAGTTTAAGCCAAGAAAGTTTTGCAATGTAAATAAGTTTTGCTTTTTTTGTTGAGTTTTTTAAATTCGTTTTTATCAAAAACCAATTTGGCACTATTTGTGTGTTTTTTTCATATTGCCAAGCTTAAATAAATCTGTAAAATTAAAAAGTGTTATGAAAGCATCAAAAATGTTTATGCTCGCCCTTATTGCTCTATGTTGCATGATGGGCGAATCTTATGCTCAGAAAGAAAAGAAGCCCAAAAAAGGCGTTACCCCTCGTAGAGTAACTGTGCCTGCTATTTATAAAGTAGATACAGATAATGACGGTGTACCTGATGTAAGAGACCAATGCCCTAATACTCCAAAATCTCAAAAAGTAAACGATTATGGTTGCCCTACTGATACAGATAATGACGGAGTATATGATTACGAAGATAAATGTCCTGGTACTCCTGGTGATGGCGAAGCTAATTTACAATCAATGGGATCTAAAGAAAATGGTGGTTGCCCATGGGGAGATAAAGATGGTGATGGTTTCTTAGATAATTCTGATAAATGTCCAGATGTTCCTGGTGTTTCTCGTTTTTTTGGTTGCCCTGCTCCTGATCTTGATGGTGATGGTGTACCTGATGATGAAGATGATTGTAAAGATAAAAAAGGACCCAAACATAATAGAGGCTGTCCTGAAAATAAAGACTCTGATGGTGATGGTCTATTAGATCAGGATGATGCTTGTCCAGATAAACCAGGTCCTAAAGATATGAAAGGCTGTCCTAAAGTAACTTCTGACACAGAAGAAGCTCTTTTACGTCAAGCAAGTAAAGTACAATTTGAGTCTGGTAAAGCTACGATTGCCGCTGCAAATCAGAAAAAATGGTATCCTATTTTAGATAAAGTTGCAGATTTAATGAAAAACAAGCCTGAAACTTTCATGTTGATTGAAGGACATACTGATAACGTTAAGCCTAAAGTTTCTCCGTTTGCTGATAACAAAGCACTTTCTGAAGCAAGAGCTAAATTTGTAATGGATTATTTAGTGAACAAAGGTGTTAATGCAAATCGCTTAAAGTCTGTAGGTTATGGAGATTTAAGACCTTTTGGTGAAGAAGAAGCAAACTATAAAGCTGGAGACCAAGGTATTGTTGAAGCTAACAAAACAGCAGCTCAAAAAGAACAGAATCGTCGTGTAAAAATGACTATTGCTGGTACAAAACTTTGGTAATACTCTAATTCTTTAAATAAAAGAGCCTGTAAAATATTTTACAGGCTCTTTTATTTTTTTAACATACTCCCTGCCACCAAAATCCATCCTCCTATAAAAAATACTCCACCTATGGGGGTAATAGCTCCTAAAATTTTGATTGATGTAATTGAAAGAATATACAAAGACCCTGAAAAGAATAAAATACCTGTTAGAAAGCTATAGCCAGCCCATGTTAGCCATTTATTATTAAACTTTTCTTGACTTTGTAAAATTCCCACTAAAGCAATGGCAAATACATGATAGAAGTGATATTCATTAGCAGTCTGAAAAACTTCTGTATAACCATTCATTTGCAAAGTAGTTTTGAGAGCATGTGCTCCAAAAGCTCCAATACTTACAGCCAAAGCCCCTAAAACTGCTGAGACTACTATTGTATATTTATGTTGCATATTTTATGTTTTTTTGAAGGCAAATTTAGAAAAAAGCCTTAAATTTGAGCAAACAACCCAGCAAAATACTTGTTGTCTTTTCTCAATCATGTCAGAAATCCTTAGCAGAGAATATTTATTATTAGTTCAAGAAGCCTTTGAACACAGCAATACTGCTATTATCCAAGAGCAAGTACAAGAATTACATTATGCTGATATTGCAGCTTTGGTATATGAATTAGAAGATGAACAAGCTGATTTCTTACTAAGAAGCTTGGACACAGAAATTGCCTCTGAAGTAATTAGTGAATTAGAAGAAGAAGTAAGAAAGCATTTCTTAAAGAATTTACCTTACGAAAAATTAGCTGAGTATATAGATTTGATGGACTCTGATGATGCCGTAGATATTCTAAAAGAGCAGCCCATTCAAATACGAGAGCAAGTCATAGCCACACTCAAAGACAGAGACAAAGCCAAAGATATTATCTATCTCTTGCCTTATGATGAGGATACTGCTGGTGGATTAATGGCAAAAGAACTTATTAAAGCCAACATTAATTGGACAGTTAAACAGTGCATTGAGGAGATTAGAAGGCAGGCTGAAAAAGTAGAAAAAATATATTCTATTTATGTAGTTGATAATAATGGGATTTTGAAAGGAAGAGTATCCTTAAAAAAAATCATTTTAAGTGCTGATGATACACTCATTGCAGATATTTATGAAGATGAAGAGCTTATTTTTGTAGAAACTTATAAAGAACAGGAGGAAGTGGTTACGTTAATGCGAAAATACGATTTAGAGAGTATTCCTGTCGTAAATGTTCAAGGAAAATTACTGGGGAGAATCACGATTGATGATGTTGTGGATGTCATGCAGGAACATGCCGAAGCCGAAAGACAAGCTATGTCAGGACTTTCTAGCAATGTAGAAGAAGATGATACAATTTGGACATCTGTTAAGGCTCGTTTGCCTTGGCTTGTTGTAGGTATGGTTGGAGGAATGCTTGCCGCATCTGTAACCAATATGCTTGGGCAACCTGTCATCTTACTGGTATCTGTTCTGGCAAACTTTACTACACTCATTGCAGGTACTGGTGGCAATGTGGGTGTTCAATCCTCTTCTATCATCCTTCAAAGTTTAGCAAATAAATCTGTTTTTGAATTAGGCACACTAGAAAGGCTTTTCAAAGTACTGATTATTGCAGTTTTAAACGGATTGATACTCAGTGCTTTTGTATTAGGAGTATGTTTGTTATTTGGTTATGATGCTAAAGTAGCTTTTGTTGTTGCTATTGCCTTGTTTTCTGTAATATTGTTAGCGTCTCTTATGGGAACTATTACTCCCTTAGTGTTAGATAGATTTGGTATTAATCCAGCTTTAGCAGCAGGTCCTTTTATCACTACTGCCAATGACCTTATTGGGCTAACTGTATATTTCTTAATTGCTCGACTAATCTATCAGATTTAAACTCTTGATTTATTCAATTAAACAACTTGATTTGCTAAAATTATGAAGAAAAAAAACTTATCAAAGTTATTCTTAATGCCCTTACTTGCTGGGAGCATTGCTTTTCATTCATTTGCACAAAGTACAAAGCCTATGAACAATCCCTTATTAGAAAACTGGAATACTCCTTTTCAAACTGTTCCTTTTGATAAAATTAAGAATGAACATTTTGTTCCTGCTTTACAGTATGCTATTCAGGAAGGAAAAAAGGAAATTGAAGGTATTGCCAACAATCCTGATACCCCCACATTTGAAAATACCATTGTAGCTTTAGATAATAGTGCTATGTTGGTAGGTAAAGTTGCTATTGTGATGTCAAACCTGAACTCTGCGGAAACAAACCCTGAACTCCAAAAAATCACAAAAGAAACATCTCCCATGCTTTCAGAGTTTGAGAATGATGTTATCTTAAACGAAAAACTCTTCAAAAGGATTAAGCAGGTTTATGATAACAAGGCATCTCTTAAATTAGATACTGAAAGTTCCATGTTGCTTGAAAAAACCTATAAAAGATTTGCAAGAAATGGTGCTAATTTAAACGCTTCCCAGAAAGAATTATTGAGAAGTATTGATAAAAATCTGTCTGCTTTATTTTTACAATATGGTGAAAATGTGTTAAATGATACTAACGGATTCCTGATGGAGCTTACATCAGAGCAAGAATTAGCAGGTTTGCCAGATTTTGTAAAAGAAGCAGCACAACAAACAGCTAAAAAGAAAAACAAAACTGGTTATGTTTTTACTTTGCAAGCTCCTAGCTATTTAGCATTTATGACCTACTCTACCAACAGAGATTTACGTCAGAAAATGTTTTTAGCTTATTCTTCAAGAGCTTTCAAAAATAATAAAAACAATAATGTTCCAGTGATGACTGATATTGTAAAATTGCGTCATCAGAGAGCAAGACTTTTAGGGTATAACAATCATGCCCATTTTGTATTAGAAGAAAGAATGGCAGGAACACCAGAGACAGTTAATAAGTTTTTGGATGAATTATTTAACTATGCAAAGCCCGTAGCCGAAAAACAAGTTCAAGAACTGTTAGCTTATGCAAAAAAACAAGGTTTTACAGATGAGAAGCTTCAACGTTGGGATTACTCTTTTTATTCAGAAAAATTGAAGAAGGAAAAGTATTCTATTGATAATGAAACACTAAAACCTTATTTTAAATTAGATAATGTTATTGCAGGAGCTTTTGGAGTTGCCAATAAACTATTTGGTTTAACATTTAAAGAAAACAAATCTATTCCTGTATTTCATTCAGAAGTAAAAGCTTATGAAGTTTATGATGAAAAAGGGAATTTTTTAGCTGTTTTATACACAGACTTTTTCCCAAGAGAAGGCAAACGTAGTGGAGCATGGATGACATCTTACAGAGAACAAAAAAGAGTAAACGGTCAGGATGTTCGCCCTCATGTATCACTTACCTGTAATTTTACTCGTCCTACTGATACAAAACCATCTCTACTCACTTTTGATGAAGTAACAACTCTTTTCCATGAGTTTGGACATTGTTTACATGGTATGTTAGCCAATACTACTTATCAGAGTCTTTCTGGAACTAATGTAGCTTGGGATTTTGTAGAAATGCCTTCACAAGTATTTGAAAACTGGTGTTATGAGTCAGAGGTACTGGCTTCATTTGCTAAACATTACCAAACAGGAGAAATTATTCCTCAAACACTTGTACAAAAAATAAAAGACGCTTCTAATTTTATGGAGGGTTATGCAACTATTCGCCAGTTAAGCCTTGGTTTATTAGATATGGCTTGGCATGGTCAGTTTTTAGATAAAGTGGAGAATATTACTGAGTTTGAGAAAAAAGCTATCAGTAAAACAGATTTATTTCCTCCAGTAGAAAATATTTCAACCAGTACAGCATTCAGTCATATTTTTTCAGGAGGGTATTCAGCAGGATATTATAGCTATAAATGGGCAGAAGTATTGGATGCAGATGCCTATGATTTGTTTAAGGAAAAAGGTATTTTCAATAAAGAAGCTGCTAATCGTTTCAAAGAGATGCTTTCAAAAGGCGGAAGTGAACACCCTATGGTTTTATACAAACGTTTTAGAGGTCAAGACCCTAGCCCCAAAGCTCTTTTAAAACGTAGTGGATTATCTCAATAAAATACTTTAAAGTTATGTATATTAGATTTATTATTATAATTTTCCTCAGTTCTACATCAACAATCTATAGTCAAAAGATTAAACCTATCACTTTAACTGACTCTGAAATTATTATAAGGAATGGAAGCAGTGAGAGTATTTATTTTGGTTTGGCTGCTGGTGACAAAATTAAATTTGAAATGGATTGTAGTAAACGGATGAAAGACTTTGAGTTTCGAGAGTATCCTTCAACTACTATTCATAGAATTGCATACTTAGATACAAATACAATTAATACAATTGAAATAGAGCATGATGGTATTTATTATTTTTATATTCATCATGCTGGTTTTCTTGCTAGCAAAAGAAATTGTCATCTGAAAGTAATTCGCACACCTCAAAATGCTCAAACTGCTAAATTTAATACTAATGTTTATTGGAAAACTCAAATAGACACTGTATGGTATATTGAGAAAGAAAAATATCTAGCCCAAAAAGATACTATTGTAACATCTATTATCAATCAAACACTCCAATTAGGAAAGGGTAAAAGTAAGGATAATAAAAAAGTTTTGTCTTTTTCTCTTCCTGATAGTTGTACAAAATGGTCATATTGGATAAGTACAGAGAAAGATGCTGAGAAAAATTTTAGTCAGTCAGAAAAAAACTTAAGTCCAAATCTAAGAAAACATGGTTTGATGGCTTCTGTTGCTCTAAATGGCAATCTTTCTTTTATAAGTTCTTCTAATTGTCAAGAGATTCTTCTGTATTCATTAGATAATAGTAGTTTATCCACTTTTAATTCTAATGCTGTTGACACTCTAAAAAGTTATAAAAGCATTTGTTTCGATTTTGCATCCAATACTAAAAAAGAACAAGAAAAAGTATATTTTCTTGGTTTTTACAATAAGAACAAGAAAAAAGTAAACTTATCTGTAAAAATTGTTAGTGTTTTTATTAAAGAAACATGGGCATGGAAGGATGTTAAAAAGTATAAGATAGAGGCAACTGAAGTTCCTTATTTAAAAAATTAACTTAAAAAGTAAAAAGCTCCAAAAAATTGGAGCTTTTTACTTTTATTTGAATGCAGGAATACCCGTTATTTCATGTCCTAAAATGAGTAAGTGAATATCATGTGTACCTTCATAAGTTACTACACTCTCTAGGTTCATCATGTGTCTCATAATAGGATATTCGTTTGTAATACCCATACCACCATGTATCTGACGAGCTTCACGAGCTGTATTCAATGCAATTTCAATGCTATTACGTTTTGCGAGTGAAATTTGGGATGAAGTAGCTTTTCCTTCATTCATCAAAGAACCCAAACGCCAGCAAACTAACTGAGCTTTTGTAATTTCTGTAAGCATTTCTGCTAATTTTTTCTGTATCAATTGGAATGATGCAATTGGTTTACCAAACTGAATACGTTCTGCTGCATATTTACGAGCAGATTCGTAACAGTCCATTGCCACACCTAAAGCCCCCCAAGAAATCCCATAACGAGCTGAGTCCAAACATTTCATAGGAGCTGAAAGTCCATCGGCTAATGGTAGTAAATTTTCCTTAGGAACTTTTACATTATCAAACACCAATTCTCCTGTGATACTTGCTCTTAATGACCACTTTCCATGTATTTCGGGAGCAGAGAAACCTTCCATTCCTTTTTCTACAATCAAACCTTTAATTCTGCCTTCTTCGTTTTTAGCCCATACAACTGCTACATCTGCATAAGGAGAGTTAGAAATCCACATTTTGGCACCATTTAGCAAATAATGGTCTCCCATATCTTTAAAATTGGTAACCATTCCACTTGGATTTGATCCAAAATCAGGTTCTGTCAGTCCAAAACAACCTAAAAATTCGCCACTTGCCAATTTAGGCAAAAACTTCTTTTTTTGTTCTTCTGAACCAAATTTATAAATGGGATACATAACAAGTGAACCTTGTACAGAAGCTGTAGAACGCATTCCAGAATCACCTCTTTCAACCTCTTGCATCATTAAACCATAAGAGATATAGTCTAAGCCACCACAGCCATACTCTTGAGGTAATGTAGGACCGAAAACACCTAAATCTCCAAATTTCTTTACTATTTCATAGGGGAAATGGTTATTCTCGTACCACTGTTCGATGTATGGAGAAATTTCTTTTTTTACAAAATCTCGAACAGCTTGACGAATCATTTTTTGTTCTTCAGTAAATAAATCATCTAACTGATAGAAATCTGGGTGTTCAAAAGTATCTTGTTTCAATCTTTTCTCAAATACTTTGGCTTTTGCGTTGTTTTGTCCTTCTTGGGTAAGCATAATTGTTATTTTTAATGGGTTCTACAATTGCTATTATGATGGTATAATTACAATTTGTTTGTTTTCAGTGTTTTGCAAAAATAGCTTTTTTTAATCAGATTACAAAGAAAAGCCTTTATTTTGAAGTAAATATGAAGATTTACAATATTTTAAAACAAAAAAATATTTTCACTTTTTAGAAACATTCCAAATAAAAAATCACATATTTGCATTTATTTTTTGCTTTTATTCTACTAAAACAACAACACACAAAATTATCATGAAGAAACTCTTTACGAGTCTATTATGTATGCTATTAATGATGCAAGGGATTGCACAAAATAGCCTAGAAAAAGTCTTAGCCTACTTGAAAAATCAAAAAGGCATTATCGCAAAGTCGGAAGACTGGAAAATAACCGATGAAATTTCTTATCCAGAAACTGGCATTACGTATGTTTATTTACGTCAAATGCATCAAGGAATAGAAATTTATAATTCTTCAATCAGTATAATGATAAAAAATGGGGAAATACGAAGTTTTGCAGGTGATATTTATCAGAATTACAAGGTAGCTTCTTCTCAATTTGGTTTACATGCTCCTGATGCTATTAGAAAGGCAGTACAAGAGTTTGCTCCAAAGGCTACTCCTCTTCAAATTCGCTTGTTACCACAAGCACAACAGAATAAATCAGGATTTGAAGTATATGAAAAAGGTTCTTTTTCTTATGAAAATGTTCCCATAAAAAAAGTTTACATCTTAGATGAAAATAATAAACTTCAAGCAGCTTGGAATTTATCTTTCGCACCAATTGGCACAACTGATTGGTGGGATGTGGTAGTGGATGCCAATAATGGTAAGACTATCCATAAAGCAAATTGGACAACCAAATGTAATTTTGACCATTATTCTACAAGAATACCATCCAAACACAACCACTCTCAATCATGTTTAGATGCTTCTATAAGCCACAAACGTTCTGATGGAGCATCTTATAGAGTTTTTGATTTACCTGTAGAAAGCCCTATTCATGGTGGAAGAACACTTGTCACCAACCCTGCTGATGCTTTAGCGTCTCCCTTTGGTTGGCATGATACAAATGGAGCTGTAGGTGCAGAATTCACAACTACTCAAGGAAATAATGTCCATGCATATGAAGATAGAGCAAATACTAATGCACCTGGTTTTAGCCCTGATGGTGGTTCTTCTTTAGTCTTTGACTTTCCATATACAACTACTATGGTGCCAGCAGATTATTTAAATTTCGCCATCACCAATACTTTTTTTATGAGCAATGTAATTCATGACATATTCTATCATTTAGGCTTTGATGAACCCTCTGGCAACTTCCAAGCAAACAATTATGGTAGAGGTGGTGCAGGTAATGATGCTGTTCGTGCAGAAGCCCAAGATGGTAGTGGTAGAAACAATGCTAATTTTGGTACACCTCCAGATGGCTCTCAACCTCGTATGCAGATGTTTATTTGGGATGCTCGTACAACCAATAAATTTTTAACTATCAATTCTCCCAGTGGTATTGCTGGTGAATATGTAACAGGAACAGCTCAGTTTGGAGGCACTATCACAAGTACTCCAGTTAGTGGAAATTTGATGCTTGTCAATGATGGTTCTGCTACTCCTACATTAGGTTGTTCTGCAAGTCCTGCTGGTTCACTTGCAGGTAAAATAGCTGTCATAGACAGAGGAGATTGTGCTTTTACTGTTAAAGTTAAAAATGCTCAAACTGCTGGTGCAATTGGTGTTATTATTATCAATAATTTGTCTGGTAGTGTTGGCAATATGTCTGGAACAGATGCTACCATTGTTATTCCATCTGTAATGATTAGTTTAGAAGATGGTAATATTATCAAAAATGCCTTGCAAACACAAACAGTTTCAGGCTCTTTGGTTACAACTCCAAGCCCTACTGTGGTAGATACAGATAGTGATTTAGACAATGGTATTATTATTCACGAATATGGACATGGTATTTCTACACGCCTTACAGGTGGTCCTGCTAATTCTAGTTGTTTAAATAATGTTGAGCAAATGGGTGAAGGGTGGAGTGACTATTTTGGTATTGTATTAACGATGAAATCAACTGATACACCTGCACAATTAAGAGGTGTTGGAACATATGTAATGGGACAACCTACTAATGGTGGTGGTATCAGACCTGCCCCTTATACTACTAATAGATCTGTAAATAATTTTACATATTCAGATTTACCTAATACATCTATTTCTCAGCCACATGGAATTGGCTTTTTGTGGTGTACAATGCTTTGGGACATGACTTGGAAGTTTGTTGATAGATATGGCTTCAATGCTAATTTAAAAACAGGCAATGGAGGAAACAGAAAAGCCTTAAAATTAGTGGTAGAAGGTCTTAAGTTACAACCTTGTAGCCCTGGATTTGTAGATGGCAGAGATGCTATTTTAAAGGCGAATCAAGAGCTATTTAATGGTGAAGATTTGGATATTATTTGGGAAGCTTTTGCTGACAGAGGTTTGGGGTATTATGCAAGTCAAGGCAGTTCTAATAACAGAAATGATGGTACTGCTGATTTTACACGTCCTCCTTTATGCCCTGCGGATGCTGGTAATCTAACACGTCCAAGTAATAGTGGTAGCGAAATTGTTATTAAAATAGAAAAAGGTCAAGATATTGGAGCTTTTAGAAAGACATATAACAACTCTAATCAAAAAGATCCTGCTGATCCTAATAATACTTACACCTTTGGAAAGAACTTTACATATGCATTTCTATTAATAAGAAATGATACTATTATTGGACATAATCTTACTGGCGACTTTGATTATAGTACTTTACCTGTAGGAAAATATAACATTTGGGGTATGTCTTTTAAAACTGTTCCTACAGACCTCAATACATACTTAACAGGCAAAGTTACGATAAGTACTATTCAGTCTGACATCACAAACAATTCTATTTGTGCTGAATTAACAAAAAGATATTCTACAGGATTAGAAGCTTCTGTTGAAATTGTGGGTGTAAATACAGAACCTTTAAGTATATTAGAACCTTTGAGTAGCAAAACTCAAATTTATCCTAATCCTGCTACTTCTGAATTTAACTTAAATATTACAGGTGAAGCTGGTAAACTATTTACGCTTGCTATCTATAATGCACAAGGAAAATTATTAGAGAAACATCTTATCAATAATAACGCTGTTAACTTTACCAAGAAGTTTAACATTCAAAAATGGTCAAGAGGTGTTTATATAATCAAGTTAGAAAGTGAAGGGCGTATTTTCACAGATAAGCTTGTAATCGAATAATCAATCAATATCCTAATAAAAAAGGCTCGCTATACAGCAAGCCTTTTTTATTATATGATTAGTTGAGCTGTTTGTTCGCCAATATTTGTTCCTATTGCTACACCCATTCCGTTGAGAGCTACCCCTAAAACAATATTAGAAGAGCATAATTCTACAATGGGCTTTCTATTGGGTGTATATGCCATAATACCCGCCCAAGTTTGTTCAATTTCAAAATTGTGAGTAGGTAGAATAAGAGTAGAGAGTTTATCTTTAAGATTATTAATAATTTTTTCTGTTGTATTGATTTCTGTTGTTGTTTCTCCTTCAAAATCAAGATTACGCCCACCACCAAATAATATTTGCCCTTTTCCAACATCCCTAAAATAGTAGAAACCTTCATCAAAATGAAAATTACCTTTAATTTTCAAATTTTTAATAGGCTTCGTTACTAAAACTTGTCCACGTCCTGGTTTGACAGATAAATGTGAAAAAAACTGATTGATAAATGCATTTGTACAAATAGCTACTTTTGTAGCCTGAAAACTAATTTCATTATTTACTAAAACTTCTACTCCAGATTTAAAATCTTTAAACTGGTTTACAGTACAGCCATTTAAAATTTTTACTCCTTTCTTTTGAAGATAGGCTAGTAAATTGGTTATCAACATTCCAGTATGCAATTGACCTTCAAAAATATTACTGACTAACATTTTTGCTAGCGAATAATTAAAACCAAATTCTTTTATTTTATGAGATTTTGTAATTGCAAATACATCTTTTTCAAATACTTTTTTGAGAAGTTTATTCAATTGCTTTATTTTATTCTCAAAATCATCAGGTATATCTAATATAATTTCATGGCTTCCTGTTTGTTTAAATCCAGTTTTTTTATCAGATAATCGGGTTCGTAATGCCATTAATCCTTGCCACCTTTTATTGACAAGTTCCAACATTGCTTCTTCTCCTACATAATCTATATCCCACAAAAGTTCCGTAGGATTCCCAAAACACGCAAATCCAGCATTTTTGGTACTCGCTCCCAAAGGAAATATACCTCTTTCTAGAATTAATATTTTTTTGTGAGGAAATTTTTCGATGAGTGTTGCTGCTGTAGATAATCCCACTATTCCACTACCTACTATTATGTAATCATATTTTACAAATGATTCTTTCTCCCAAAAACTTAACATATTATTATTTTATCTAATTACATTAAATATAGTATTTTTTATAAAATTTCAATAAAAAAGCCTACAAAATTTAATACTTTGTAGGCTTTTTTATGTATTTCTAATTATTCTATTATTAATTTTTTCCTAACTATTCCTTTTTCAGTATTAATAATGACCCAGTATAAACCTTTAGACATTTCTGGTAAGTCAATAAACTCTTGATTCTTCGCTTTGATTTCATGAATAGATTGTCCTAGACTATTCAATATTGTTAATGATATATTTTGGCTACCCAAATGATTACCTTTTATTGTAATTTGTTTTTTTGCAGGGTTGGGGTATAATGTCAACTCATCATCTAACTCTTTATTTAATGCTGTGGTATAGCTAATACCTTGTAAATCGATATTTTGAGATAATACTGCCCCAACATTAGGTTTAGTTGCCATTACTCTGTATACATAGTTTTTGGCAAACTCTATGGTATTATCAGAGTAGGTTGTTTGGTTAGCTGGTAATGTTTTGATTGTTGTAAACACACTTGTTGAAATTTTTTCTCTTCTTTGCACTTCAAATGCTGCCTCATCAGAGTTATCTTGCCAGCTTAAATCTACCTGCCCTATACAATATTTCTCACCTAATTCATTGGTTTGCAAGTTTGTAACAGAAAGAACGGGTTTACCCATATCTACCTGAATATCTGTATTATATGAATCTGTTGTTGTTCCATTAGAAACTGTCAAACGCACTTTGTATATTCCTGATTTTGAAAAAGTAATTGCTGGTGGTGTTTTTCCTGAGAATGTACTAGGAGAGGCACCTCCCACTCCATTTACATCAAAATTCCAATCCCAGCTAGTAATATTAGGTGTAGAGAACGTAAAACGTGATGATTCATCTATAAAATTAACTACTAGACCATTCACACCAGATTCTTTATCTTTAGAGTATTTCGCAAACAACTTATCTAAACCAGTAACTGTGGCTGAAGGATTTAAAGAAGCTCCTGTAATAATAAGAGAATAATCTTGAGAAGCTGTCAATGTACCTTTATGGTAAATTTCTATGTTATATACTTGTCCTGTAATGGGAGTATCAATAATAATTTTTTCAACATTATCTCTTACATTATCTCCTTTTGTGGCTGGAGATGAAGGATATGCCGGATCTAGTATCCATGGCATATAGTAATTTGTACCTTGCCATACTCTTACATCCAGATCATTTACAAGCATCTTAGTAGTTGGATTTACAACTCCACTTGATGCAGGTGTACCTTTGGGATCAGTCCAGCAGATTGTAATTTCTATGGGGTTAGTGCTTAATGCCGTTACACTTAAAGTGTGTGATGTTCCATTTGCCAAGGTTTTTTCTTGAATAGTTGCAGATGTACCATTATTTGTAATAGTCTCAGCTGCTCTTTTTACATTTACAAGTCCCCAACCAAACTGATAATCAGGTCCTGGGGATACTCCTGCTTCATCAGCAGTATGAATAGTTAAACCTTTAAGTGTTGCAGCCTTCATAAAATTTCCGCTATTGAGATTTTTATAGTGCTGTTGTAATAAAATTAAAGACCCCGCTACGTTAGGAGTAGCCATAGATGTTCCATTCATAGAACCATAAGCAATATCACTTCCTGATAAAGAAGAGAATATTCCTACACCTGCACCCACTACATCAGGCTTGATTCGTCCATCATCAGAAGGTCCCCAACAACTAAAACCAGACATTACTACAGATGTTGCATCTACATAATTAGTTTGAATATTTACAGCTCCTACAGTTAATACATTTTTAGAAAGTCCTCTGCCTGTAATTAAGTCATAACCTCCACTACCAGTATTTGCAGAGGTATTTCTATCATTACCAGCAGCAAAGCAAGGTAAGTAGTAAGGAGCATTATAAACTAAATTATCCCAGTTAGCAGAATTATTATCATAATACCCAAATTGCCAAGCTTGTAAGCTTGTTGCTAAATATCCATAAGAATGATTTGAAACTAACAAACCTTCTGCTGCTTGAGCTGTAGCTTCGCTCAAATCAGAATTCCAGTCATTAGCCCAAAGAGTTCCCTGATGAGCCATACCTTTTGCTGAACTATTGATTCCTGTTGCTATCAATGTACCTGCCACATGAGTAGCATGGTCACTAAGAGTAGCTGCTCCATCTTTCTGAACTACACGTGATGTTGCAAACTCCTGATGAGAACTACGAACAGCTCCACCATCCCATTCTCCAACTATCATTCCTTGTCCATTGAGGTTTAATCCTAAACTTCCACCATTCCACAAAACACTTGCTCGTGTTGTGGCAGCAGCATTTAAGTTGCTATAAGACACATTATATATAGGTATTTCCTTTTCAAAATATTGTAGTTCTGCAACTCTTCCATCTGCTAATTTTTTGAATATAGGGATATTCCTTTTTTGAGCTATTAGATACGCTTCTTCTTTTTTCTTGTGATTATCTAAACGAAACTTTTCTTCTAATTTTTTAAGTTCTTTTAGATTACTATTACTTTGAATGGCTTTTCTTTCTGTAATGTTTTGAGCAGTAACAGATGAAACTCCAAAAGCTAATAAGCAATAAATATATTTGTATTTGAACATGATTTTAGCCTAGATAGGTGAATATAAAGTTATTTATATAATTAAGGATTTTTACTATCATAAAATTGTATTAATCGAGCTATATCTTCCTCTTTTTTCATATCTAATTTATTATTTTTAATATACTCTTCCCACATTTTTTTATCTCCTCCTAATACTTCTAAAATTGATTTTTTATTTCGCTTTACCAATACCCCCTTTGAATCTTTATAAATATATAAATCTTTCTCTTTTGAATAAGTATATTCTTGTGTAGTAGAACCATAATTATTACTACCTAAATTTTGAAGCACTGAAAAGTGTTTCGTAATTAATTTTATTTTATTTGATTGATAATGAACCAAAAAGAAGTTTGTGGCATTATATTTTTCTATTCCTTCTAAACCACTCAAAAATGTATATTCTTTACCATTTAACTTTAAAGTAAAACTCAAAATACTCCCTTTGGGAAATTCGAAGACTCCTTGTTCATTTTGCATAATAATTTTATCTTCTACTATGTTATATTTCAACTTAGAAACAAATAAACCTTTAGCATCTATATTGATATATATACTCCCCTCGCACCAATTTTGTGTAAAAAACACATTAGATTCATCAAAAATCTTACCCGTGGTAGTAAGAGGAGCAAGAGTAATTCCTCCAAAACTGGGGCTTAAATTTAGATTTTGAGCACTAACCCATCCATTTATCATAAATGAACATACAAGTAATATATATTTTGGGTTCATAATCTTCATATTTTATAATAGATACATTTATAAAGCAAATAGAGTGGATATGATTATACCCACTCTATAAACCTACAGTAATTTATTATTGTTTTGTGAAAGTATGTACATTGTCCTCAGGTACGAATGGAGGTCCAACAACTCTTGTCACTCTATAAGGTACTCTCATATTACCCGTACAAGGATCGAATGTAGGGCTACCAGTACTTACAACATTATATGTATTTGCATCAAAATTAGTCGTAAAATTTTGGGAAGGTATTGCTACTGTTTGGTTTGATTTTGTCAAAACATAATTAATTTGAGCTCCAGAATCCCAGAAGTTTGTGATACGAATAGTATACGTTGTTGCATTTTCAGATACTTCTGCAGAAGTTGTAGCATAAGTTCCATAACCAGGTTCTAAAGTGCTATAGTTACCAATAAACTTAGCTTTATCAAACGGACACTCCGCTCTTAAGATAATTCTGTGGGTTTTATAATTGGTACTTAAAACTCCTTTAGATGTAGAAGTTAGGTTTAGTCTGATTGCTACAGGTAATGCTGCATCAATATTATCATCAATTATATTTAACCTGATGTAAGCAAAGCTTTTTCCAGCAGGTATTACTACAGAAGTAGTCAGTAATTGATAATGAACTCCTGCTACAGCAGTCGTACCACTTCCATTAAGAGCTGTTTCAGCTGTACTACCTCCACCAGCACTAGGTGCAACTTCTACAGTAACTGTTATGTCCTCTTTTTGTTGAGGTCCTACCAAATTAATTTTCACAGAATCTTGAATAGGTACACCATCTAGTGCTTTCAAATACTTTCTTGAATCTTTAGTATTTGGATCCCCTTGCAGGGTTGCTCTATCTATTTCTATCTGTAAGCCACTAAATTTTATTTCTGTACCTGGATCTTTGAAAAAACAAGCATTCAAAGAGAATATTGCCGTGAGTACAAAAATTGATTTTACAATATATCTTTTCATAAGACATCTAATTTTTTAAATTTGATTAATAACCAGGATTTTGTACTAATTTAGGATTGATACCTAATTCTGTTGCAGGAATTGGAGCAAGAACTCGAGGGTCACTTGCAGACAATGCAGCACCTTGTGCAGGGTCTTTAGAAATCGGCAAGCCTAAACGTTTCAAATCAAACCATCTGTGACCTTCAAAAGCAAACTCTATTCTTCTTTGTAACATGATTTCATCCGTAAGAGCTGTTCCTGTTGGTGTAACAGTAGGCAAACCTCTATTGGTTCTTAATCTGTTTAGAGCTGTTTGAGCAACTGCATCATTTCCACTTCTAGCTCTTCCTTCAGCTTGTATTAGCACTAATTCAGCGTATCTGATAACGGGAACGTTTTCTAAGTATACTCCTTTTTCTCCACGCCATTTACCACACTCAGCAGTAGGACTCCAAACTCCTCTTCTTGCATCACTTGCAATAATTAAAGCATTCAAAGAGTTTGAACCTGCTATTGCAAATATAGGACCTGGTCCTGGAGCTGGTAAGGGAGGTGTAAACGTTGATGTAAGAGATCTTGTCCATGATGATAAAGAGTTATTAACACCATCTACCGTTGACCAGTCAGCAGCGTTGATATCAACTTCAAACAATGCTTCAGGGTGAATAGTTGTATTGAATGAGCCAGCATGACTAGCAGCTGTTGATAATGTTGCTCTTGGTGTAGGTTGGTTATCTACTGTATTCAATGCAGCATCAGCAGCATCAGCAGCATCAGCAAAACGACCAGCATATAAGTATACTCTTGCTAATAAAGCTTGAGCAGATGCTAAGTTTGCTCTATTTGGGAAACCTACATTAGGGATTGTTTCAAATAGAGAAATTGCTTGTTGCAAGTCTTTGATAATAAAATCGTAACCTTCTGCAACACTAGCTCGAACTGCACCCTCAGCATCACTTAAACCTTTTGTTGGCTTGTTTCTAAGAACCACACTAAAGCTAAAACCAGATGCATTAGCAGGTTCATAAGAATATGCTCTCATTAAATCGTGATGACAAAGAGCTCTTATAAACAAAGCTTCGCCTTTCAATCTTTTTCTCAGATTATCAGACATTCTAATTTCAGTCTTATCAGCAGCCTCTATCACGTAGTTTGCGTCATTAATAGCAGCATAAGGTGCTCCATTCCAAAAGTTAAAGTGTGAGAAAATTTGGTTATCAATTTGTGTCGTATAACGACCTGAATTGACTGCTATTCTTGCATTATCGGCAAGTACATCTCCCAATAACATGATATCTCTACCATAATACTCAAACTGGTTTAATCTTCTGTATGAAGAAGCAAGCGTTCCTTGCACACCCACTGAATCTGATAAAGCAATTTCTGGACTTAATTGAGCTCTGGGAGTTTTTTCCAGATAACGGTTGCAACTTACTCCTAAAAATAGAGTGGCAGCAACATATAATATATTTTTTATTTTTTTCATATCTTTTATGCTATTTTAAAGATTAAAATCCTAAGCTTGCACCAATGGAGAACTGTCTTCCTTGAGGGAATTGGTTGATTGTTCCTCCACCACCTGTTGCATTACCAGCAGCTACAATAATTTCAGGGTCAATAATATTTGATTTGGTGAATGTTAGTAAGTTCACTGACTGAACAAATATTCTTGCTGATTTAAATCCTTTGAGTCTTTCTGTAGGAATGGTATAACCCAATGTTACAGTTTTTAGACGCAAATAAGATGCATCTTCTAGATAACGAGATGAAGCTAAAGCAGAAGATACACCATTTAAGCTTCCTGTTAAGCTCAATTTTGGCACATTGGTAATATCACCTGGCTTAGTCCATCTGTCTAATGCCTTTGTAACATTATTATCACCACCTTCCATACTATTATGTAAGTTATTAAGATAGTCTCCATTTATTGCCATATTACCATACTGATATTGCCATAAGAACTCTAAAGTAATTCCTTTGTATGAAAGTTGGTTGTTCCAACCACCAAAAATTCTAGGAAGACCTGTTCCTAAATATCTATCATCTCTAAAATTAATTGCTTTAGTATTATTATCTACTAAATACCCTAGAGGTTGGTAGACAATATTATTGTTACCGTCATAATACATACCTTGACCTGTAGCTGGATTTACACCAGCATAAGCAGGTAATATATAACTACTCAAGGGGTATCCTCTAAATACGTCAACAGCAGCAGCACCTGTACCTATACGAATAACATTATTTCCTTCAGGTAAATCCAATACTTTGTTTTCTTGATAGGTAATGTTAAAAGTACTTGTCCATTGTAATTTTTCGGGATTATTGAATAATACTGCTCCTACTTCAAAATCAATTCCCTGATTTCTAATTTTACCAACATTTCTAGTAATATTAGAAGGTCTTACTCCTCCATCTACAGGAACAGAAACGTTGAAGAGTGCATCTTCTGTATCTCTTCTCCAGAAATCTAATGAACCAAATATTCTGTTACCTCTCAAGAAACCATAATCCACTGCTACGTTCATTTGTCTTGAACCTTCCCAAGTAAGGATGTCATTACCTAATGTATTAGGGCGAATTGCTGATGTACCTAAATATAAGCCAGATCCACTAAAAGTAGTAACATTACGGTAATCATCAATTTCAGAGTTACCAGTATAACCATAACTTGCTCTTACTTTAAGTTCACTTACTTGGTCTTTAACACCTTGCATAAAAGCCTCTTCACTAATTCTCCATCCTATTGATGTAGCATAGAAATTTCCATATTTAGTATTTCTACCAAATTTAGAAGAACCATCTCTACGGAAAGTACCATCAATAAAGTATTTTTCTTTGAAGTTATATTTAGCTTGTGTAAACCATCCTGCTCTATCATTTTCAAAAACGTTACCAAGTGCTGTAGAGAATGTAGCCGCAGTTGTACCACTTGGAACCCCTCCTGTAAGAGTTGTAATACCAGGTGTTACAGTTCTACCTAATGCAGAAGTAAACATAAATTGTCTGAAGCGATACTCATAACCTGCCAAAGCAGAAACATTATGGTTTTGACCAATTGTTTTATTGTAATTAATAGTATGGCTAGTATTCATACTGAAGTCTCTATCATATCTATTAAACAGATTACCTGGAGCAAAAGCAGGAATAGAAGCTGGTCTGAGATTTTCATCTCTGTTATTTAACCAGTCAACACCAACAAAAGATGTTACAGATAAGCTTGGTAATATGTTGTATGTACCTCTTAAGCTATTTACAAACTGTACACCTGAACCTCTACGAATTTCTTGATTAATACCTTGAAGGATGTTGTAGTTAAATGCAAGTACGTTATCAGAGTATTGAGCAAAAGAACCATCAGCATTATATGCATTCTTGGTAGGTGAGCTTACAAATGAACCAAAAAATGGAGAATTTAAGAAGTTACCATCACCACCAGCAATTGATCCGAAAATACCTTGTACTGAAACGCTGTTATTAGATTGTAATGCAAATCTCTTAGAAGGTTTTACATCAATATTAGCTCTTAAGGTTAATCTTTCCCACTGATTCTTGATGATTTGACCTTCTTGTCTTTGATAAGCTGCACTTACATAGAATCTTGATTTTTCTCCACCACCAGAGTAAGTGAAATCATAAGTACGTAAACGAGCTGTTCTGAATACGTTTTTCTTCCAGTCAAAGTTTACTAAATTAGGATTATCAGGATCTCCATATAATACATTTGATCCTAACCCTGAAAGATTACCTAATGAAGCTGATGCAAGAGGATTATTCAATGCAAAATCTAATTCTGCATCTGTAGGTGTTCTTCCTAATGTTGTAGTTACATCATTCAATTTTGCTTCTCTCTTTAAAGATGCATACTGTCTGTTATTAAGCATCTCATACAATCTTACAGGTTGTACAAAACCTTCTTGCATAGTGAAAGAGAAGTTATCTGAGTTTTTCTTACCTTTTTTAGTTGTAATGATTACAACACCATTTGCAGACTGAGCACCATAGATAGCAGCAGAAGCAGCATCTTTCAATACCTCAATAGACTCAATATCATTAGGATTGATAGAGCCTAAAGTATTAGAAGAACCTTGTCCAGAAACAGCACCAGGAGTTATTTGTACACCATCAACAATGTACAAAGGAGCATTACTAGCAAGAACAGATCCTGTTCCTCTGATTCTTACGGTAAGACCACCACCTGGAGCACCACTTGCAGCATTGACTGCTACCCCAGACATACGTCCTTGCATTGCTCTATCAAAACTTTGCATAGGTAAGTTTTCAAAGTCTTTACCAGATACACTTGTAAGAGCTCCTGTTTTAAGAGTCTTATCAATTACTTGACCATAAGCTGTTGTTACTGTAATTCCTGCTATTTCTTCATCACTTTCCATAGAAGCATTTACAGTAGTCTGATCTCCAACTACAATGGTTTTATCTTTAAAACCAGCACCAGAAAACTGTAGTGTTGAGCCTTTGGGTACTGTAATAGTATAGTTACCGTCAGCATCTGTGACAGTCCCCAAACCAGTTTTACCCTTCACAGTAATGGTAGCTCCTGGGACAGGTACACCTTCTTTATCGGTGAGTTTCCCGGAGATAGTTACGTCTGTTTGCCCCAATGCCTGAAATACTATCAGCAACATCAAAGCAAAACCCAGAAGTAGATTCTTTCTCATAAGTTAATTGGGTTTTGAGTTTAACATTAAATTAAAGTTGAACACTTTTTTTGGAAACGCCAAAAAAAGAGAATAGTTTGAATAATTGCAAATTTATTAGCTTTTTTTTTGCTAATATAATAGTGTAACAATACAAGATTTGGTAAAAAGTTATTGAGACTTAACCAAATAAGTGTTTAACCATGTTAATGCAATTTTAACAAATTTCTGTCAATAATCAAAGAAGGCTATGAAAATAATTCGTAGCCTTCCCACAATATTTTAAAAATTTTGAAGTTTAATTATCTTATCTTTAATTCTTTGAAATGGTAAGAACTGTTGTTCTAAAGTACGAGTAAATGGTACTGGTGTATCTAGGCTACCTTCACGCATGACTGGTGCATCCAAATATTTGAATAGATTTTCAGTAATCCATGCCACTATTTCAGCTCCAATACCTCCTGTAAGAGTATCTTCATGAATAACCAATACTTTACCTGTTTTTTTCACAGATTCTGCTACAGTTTCTGTATCCCAAGGCAATAGTGTTCTCAAATCTATTAAATCTGCCGAAATATTGAGTTCCTCTAGAATTTGTTTTGCCCAGTGTACACACAAGCCATAAGTAACAATGGTCATTTCGCTACCCTCTGTAACCAGTGATGCTTTTCCAATAGGACATGTATAATAATCATCAGGAATTTCATCAGAAATAGACCTATATAAGTATTTATGCTCAAAAAACATGACAGGGTTCGGGTCTTCAATAGCTGCATTGATAAGCCCTTTTGCATCATAAGGGTTTGAAGGATAGACTATTTTAAGCCCTGGTGTGTGGAAGAACCAAGCTTCATTCGATTGTGAATGGAATGGTCCAGCTGTAGTATTTGCTCCCGTTGGCATGCGTATTACCACATCAGCGTTTGCTCCCCAGCGATAGTGTACTTTCGCTAAATAATTGATAATCTGATTAAATCCGCAAGTTACAAAATCAGCAAATTGCATTTCCATCATGGCTTTGTAACCTTTTAAAGAAAGCCCCATCGCTGCTCCTACAATAGCCGATTCGCAAAGAGGTGTATTTCTTACTCTTTGTTTACCAAAATCTTTTACAAAACCCTCTGTAATTTTAAAAGCTCCTCCATATTCAGCAATGTCTTGCCCCATCAAAACTAATTGTGGATAGCGTTCCATAGACTGACGTAATCCATCAGAAATAGCATCAATAAAACGTTTCTGAGAAAGTCCTGCTTGTTTAGGTTCAATTACTTCTTGTTTATGAGGGAAATATACATCCCCTAACTCTGTTTCCAGATCAGCGACAGGTGATTCCTTAGAAAAGCCTATTTCTAATTCTCTTTCCATTTCTTGTTTATATTCTGCTCTGATAGCCTGAATACTTTTTTCTGTTAAAACACCTTGTTGTACCAAGAATTTTTCGTAATTGAGAACAGGGTCTTTTTTTGCCCACATATCCATCAGCTCTTGTGGAACATATTTTGTTCCAGAAGCTTCTTCATGTCCACGCATACGGAATGTAAGGGCTTCAATAAGCACAGGACGAGGGTTTTCTCTCATTTCTTTAGCTAATCTACTTATAAGCTCATAGACAGCTATGATATTATTACCATCTACCTGATAACCTTCTATTCCATATCCAATGGCTTTATCTACAATGGCTTCACAACGATATTGTTCTGTATTAGGAGTAGATAAACCATATCCATTATTTTCTATCATAAAGATAACGGGCAAATCCCAAACAGCAGCTACATTGATGGCTTCATGGAATTCTCCTTCACTGGTTGCACCATCTCCACAATATGCTAAACTAACTTTTTTCTCACCTGAAAGTTTATGAGCCAGAGCCACTCCATCAGCGACAGACATTTGAGGTCCTAAGTGGGATATCATCCCTACAATATGATGCTCTAATGTTCCAAAATGGAATGAGCGATCTCTTCCTTTTGTATAACCATCCTCCTTTCCTTGCCATTGTGCAAATAACCTAGAAAGTGGCATATTACGACTTGTAAAAACACCTAAATTTCTATGAAGAGGGAATACAAATTCATCATTTTCTAAGGCTAATGTAGAACCTACAGCAATAGCCTCTTGACCAATTCCAGAAAACCATTTGCTGATGCGTCCCTGTCTAAGCAAGATGAGCATTTTTTCCTCTATCATACGAGGTTTTAACAGTGCAGTATAAAAATCGAGGAGTTGAGAATTAGTATAATGAAGTCTATTAAACTGAATAGCAATATCCATAAGAGGGGTAGAGTCCATAAAATTGCGTGTTTTTTAGGTTGGGCAAAAGTATAAAAAAATTAAGAAAAAATTGAATTTATGAAATTTTCTTTCCAAAAATTCGGTTTTTCACACTTTTTTAAGAAATTTGAGCCTCTTTAAAAGACATGAGAAACAAGATGCAAGAAAAAAGATTTTTGAAGTATTGTGTATTTCATTATTAGTCTTGATGTATATTGTCTAAAAATCTTAAAATCTAACCTTTAACTATTATGCCCGGAACAGAATTATTTGGAGCAGAAGAACGCAAAGAAATCAATGATGTATTGGATAGTGGTATTCTTTTTCGTTATAACCACGATAGCCTTCGCAACGGACATTGGAAAGCCAGAGAATTTGAAGCTGAATTAGCGAAATTTAATAAAGTAAATTATGCTCATGCTGTTTCTAGCGGTTCTACTGCTGTGGCTACAGCTATGGCTGCCTGTGGCATAGGAGCTGGTGATGAAGTGATTGTCCCTCCTTTTACTTATATTGCTACTGTAGAGGGTGCTTTATTGGGTGGTGCAATTCCTGTATTTGCAGAAATTGATGAAACACTTTGTTTATCTCCTGAAGGTATCAAGAAAGCTATTACCCCTAAAACAAAAGCTGTTGTGCTAGTTCACATGTGTGGAAGCATGGCTAAAATAGAAGAAATTGTTCAAATTTGTAAAGAACATAATCTTTTACTGATTGAAGATACAGCTCAGGCTCTTGGAGCTAGTTATAAAGGAAAAGCTGCTGGTACATTTGGACAAATGGGTTGTTTTTCTTTTGACTTCTTTAAAATCATTACTTGTGGAGAAGGTGGTGCTATTATTACCAATGATAAAAATCTTTATCATTTAGCTGAACAGTTTTCTGACCACGGGCATGACCACATTGGTGATAACAGAGGCATGGAGCAACATCCTATCATTGGTTTTAATTATAGAATTGGTGAAATCAATGCTGCTATAGGGCTTGCTCAGATTCGTAAAATAGACCAAATTCTTGAGCATCAACGTAAAAACAAGAAAGCTCTGCATGATGCATTAGCGAAGTTTCCGCAAGTAAGTTTCAGACATATCCCTGACCCTCAAGGTGATGCGGCTACTTTCATGGATTTCTTTTTGCCTGATGAAGCAACCACAAGAGCAGTTGTACAAGCTCTTAAAAATGAAGGTGTAGGAGAGTTTACAGGTATTCAATATTGGTGGGATAACCAATATCATTATATCAGAAATTGGGAGCATATTCGTTCTCTTAAAACACCTATGAAATTAGTAGCTCATTTGCTTGGTACTCCACAAGATTATGAAAATCTTGAAATACCAAAATCGAATGATTTAATTAGTCGCCTGATTTCTTTGGTTGTGAAAATTAACTGGAATGATGAACAATTGGCAACCCTTACAGGTCGTATCGAAAAAGCCCTTAAAAGCGTTTTAGGATAGTTATTTTATAAAACAGACCTATAAACCTATAAGGTTTTAAAAACCTTATAGGTTTAATTGACTTATTTCCATTGAAGATTATGCCTACACAAATACTTTCTCAAACTCAAACGCATCAAAAAATACGCCGACTGGCTTACCAAGTATATGAAAATCATTTTGAAGAAACAGAATTATATTTGGTTGGTATAGAAAGTATGGGCTTGCATTTAGCACGCCTCTTGCAGACATATTTACAAGAAATTTCTCCTTTAAAAGTTCATTTAGAAAGTATAAAGATAGATAAAGTAAATCCTTTGGAAGCTCCTATTGTACTTTCAAAACCCATAGACACATTTAAAAATCAGAATATTATTTTAATTGATGATGTTTTGAATAGTGGCAAAACAATGTTTTATGCCTTAAAACCCTTTTTTGAAATCCCTATCAAAAAATTACAAACATTAGTGCTTGTAAACAGAAATTACAAGAATTTCCCTATCAATCCTGACTATATTGGTTATTCACTGGCTACTACACTTCAAAGCCATGTTTCTGTGGTTCTGGATAATCAGACAGAACTTGGTGTATATTTGAGTTAAAAGGTTTATTCTTTTTCTTCTTCTATTGCCCCTAAATTAATAACAACAGAATTGGCTATTAAATCATGAATAGAACGTTGTTTCTTATTAAAAAGCATTGTAATAATCTCCAAGAATATCCATAAATAAGTAGTATACTCCAAAAGAGATACTATCAATATAATATTATTATATTTAAAAAAAATCAAAAAAACTTCTATAATTACAAAAAATATAGCTATACTTTCTCTACGAACACATTGAAATATATTCAGCAACTCATTTTCATCTTGAAATGATACAACTTTTATATTAGCAAATGCTTTTCCAATTGTTTGCCCAAAATAGCTGTGTCCGTAAATAAAGTAACTGAAATAAACAAATTTGGATATTATATGATAAGTTGTGGATTTATCCCTACCTACAAGAAAAATAATTAGAAAATCAACCGATAGAAGTATCATTCCATCTATAATAATGGCTACTATTCTATTCATAAAAGTTGTGTATCTCATTTCTATTCAGGCAAATAAGTAAGAGTTGAAAATTGTGATTCATCTAACATTTCATTAGCCACTTCCAAGATTGCTTCAGAGGTAACAGTTTCTACCTGAGCAAAAACTTCTTTGATAGATTCTATTTTACCCATATCCAGAAGACTTTTTCCCATCATGAGCATAAAACTCATATTATTTTCCTCAGCCATAGCCATTTGACCTAAAACCTGCTGTTTGGTATTGTAGAGTTGGGTACTACTTAGTTTTTGGTTTTTAAGTTTTTTTATTTCTTTGTAAACCAAACTATTAGCTTTTTCCAGATTTTTGTGTTCTGTTGCAAAATATACCCCCCACTCACCTGTATCTGTGTAAGGTGTATAGGAAGATTCTACACCATAAACCAAACCATTTTTTTCTCGAAGGGCTAAATTAAGGCGAGAGTTCATAGCTGGACCACCCAAAAGATTATTTAGAATAAAGAAGGGCACTCTTTTGGAATTGTGTAAAGAATATGACGTTCTGCCAATAGCCTGATGAGCCTGAGATATAGGTTTTGAAACTATTTGCTGAATTGGTGTATATTTTTTGAAGGCATTTTTTTTGTTTGTTGCCTTTAAGGTTGGTAAATCAGATAGATATTTTTGAGCAATTTTCAGAGCTTTTGAGAATGGCAAATTACTAACAGATGAAAATATAACTCTCTTTGTATCAACATTTTCGCCAAAGAATTCTTCAAAATCTTTCTTTTTAAAACTTGAAACTGTTTCAGGGACACCCAAAATATTATTGCCTAAAGGATGTTTACCAAAAATAATGGTATCAAAATCATCTTGTAAAGATTCGTCTGGAGAATCTTTATACATGGATATTTCCTCTAAAATTACCCCTCTTTCAAGTTCAATTTGTTTTTCTGGAAATGTAGAATGAAAAGTTATGTCTGCAAGCAGGCTCAATGTTTTTTCATAATGCTTATCTAAAGATGAAGCATAAAAACATATTTTTTCTTTGGTGGTATAAGCATTAAGCTCCCCTCCTACATTTTCTAGAGAACTAAGAATCTGATAAGCAGAACGTTTTTGAGTTCCTTTAAAAGCCATGTGTTCCCAAAAATGAGCCAGACCGATTTGGTGGTCTTTTTCGTTACGGCTTCCCACATCCAAAATAAAGCCTGCATGAGCTATTTTTGTATAAGGAACATATTTATGAACAAAACGAATTCCGTTGGGAAATTCAAAGATTTCGTAGTTTTCCATGAAAAGGGCGTTGCTTTGAAACAAAAATAACTCACCTGAGGTGAGTTATTATGTAAAAAATATAGTAGCGAAGACGGGAGTTGAACCCGTGACCTTCGGGTTATGAATCCGACGCTCTAACCAACTGAGCTACCTCGCCATTCAGGGTGCAAATATAAACGAAGTTTTTATAATCAAAAAATATTTTAATATTTTTTTTATGTTTTGATAAAAAAAAAGTTTTCTGATTTGTGGGGTAACTAAAATGTTTATATTTGCTTTCTTAGCTTACAGGTATTGTTATGGCAAAATATAAATTTGTAAAAGAATATGAAATCAAAGCATCTGTAAAGATGCTATACCCGTATTTTTCAACGGCTTCGGGGCTTGCAGACTGGTTTGCAGAGAAAGTAAAAACTGTTGATCCTCAAACATTTGAATTTCATTGGGATAATGAAGAACATGTTGGCAAGATTGTTGCCCATAGAGCAGGTAAGTCCATTAAATTTGAGTTTGTTCCTGAAAAACCTGAAGATACACGAGATGCTTCGTATATTGAATTCAAGTTAGATTTTAATGAAATGACGAGTACTACTTTCATAAAAGTCACGGATTACTCATGGGAAACAGATGTTGAAGAACTTAACAAACTATGGGACGGACTTGTACATACACTTCGAGAAACTGTGGGTGGGTAGCCCACCTATGAAAACAAGAGATATTTAAACCAATGCGTTTTTTTAAGAAAATTGATTTATTAATTTTAAAAGCATTTATCCCATCTTTCTTACTTACATACTTTGTAGTAGTCTTTCTACTTTTGCTACAAATGATGATGAGTTACGTAGACGAATTCGTTGGTAAAGATGTAGGTATGTGGACTTTCACAAAAATGCTTTATTACTTTGCTCTGCATCTTACACCATTAGCCTTGCCCCTTGCTATTCTGCTTTCTAGTTTAATGGCTTATGGAAATCTTGGAGAACATTTTGAACTTACAGCCATCAAGAGTGCTGGTATATCCCTTACACGTACACTTTTACCTATTGGTATATTTGCATTACTTATTAGTGGGGTATCTTTTTGGTTTAGCAATACTGTTGTACCTTACTCTAATATCAAGGCATTCAGCACTTTATACAATATCAAACAAACTAAAGCTACCTTAGACCTTAAGGAAGGTGTTTTTTATGATGGAATCCCTAATTATAGTATTAAAGTTGGAAAAAAATACCCTGATGGAAAAACCCTGAAAACCATCATGATTTACACACACCAAGATTTAAAAGGTAATAAAGAAGTTATTCTTGCCGATTCAGGAAGAATGTACACCATGTTAAATGGAGATTATTTGGTAATGGAGCTTTTTAATGGCAATTCATATACTGAGTATAGTGACGGGGCAAGTAGTACCACTACTAAATTTGTACGCAATCAATACAAGAAAAGTAAACTGGTTTTTAGTCTTTCAGCTTTTAAAAATAGTGATATTCCTGATTCTCTTTTCAAGCATCATCGCTTTATGAAAAATGTGGTGCAACTGAAAAAGGAAGTTGATTCTTTTCATAAAGAAATTAAAAATAATTATGATAAAGCACCCAAAGATATAGCCACTTACTACATTCAATATTCTAAAGAACTGACTTGGGACAGCCTTACCAAAGCTACTTTCAATCATGAAATTGATTATACGCCACAATTCGTAGATTCTTTGTATAACTATCGTTTTGATAGCACCAATACTCGTTCTGTTTTACAGAGAGCCCTGAATCAGTCCCGTTCCGTAAAAGGTTTTTTAGAATATCGCAGAGCTCAACAATTAGGACATACTCTCAATATCCGAGAACATGCCATTGAGTTACATAAAAAATTCACGTTTGCTTTGGGTTGTTTTATTATGTTCCTGATAGGAGCTCCTTTAGGTTCTATTATCAAGAAAGGTGGCTTAGGTGTCCCTATTTTAGTTTCAGTCTTCTTTTTCATTTTATATTATACAACCAATATGTTTTTTGAGAAATGGGCAAAAGAAGGGCTAATAGATGTTATTGTTTCTATGTGGATACCCAATACTATCTTTGTGATTCTTGGGACTTTTTTCTTGATACAAGCTCGTAATGATTCAAGGGTGTTTGAAGTCGATAATTATGTTCTGTTTTTCAAGAGAATGGGGAGAGCTCTTAAAATTATCAAAAGAGAACCTGAACTTGAAAATCAAAAGGCTTGAGTGTACTCAAGCCTTTTGATTTTATAAACTTTCACCATGTTGGCTCATGTCTAATCCTATTAGCTCGTCTTCTGTTTTTACACGCATTCTTATTAGTTTATTGGTAATCTGATATAAAATGTAGGACACTCCTACCGAAAATACAATGGTTATGAGTAGTGCTATTAAATGATTTAAGAACAGTTGTGTTCCTCCATACAGTAGCCCATTTGCTCCAGTCGAATTGACAATTGTCGTAGCAAAAACACCTGTCAGGAGCATTCCAGTAGCCCCACCTACTCCATGACAAGGAAAAACATCTAAAGTATCATCAAGTGTTGATTTGTTTTTGTAATGAACTACCAGATTGCTAATAACGCTGGCAAAAGTTCCGATAAAAATACTTGTTCCAATGCTCACAAAGCCAGCAGCAGGGGTAATAGCAACCAAGCCTACTACAGCCCCTATGCAAGCACCCATAGCAGATGGTTTTCTACCTCTGATAGCATCAAAAAATATCCAGCTTAATGCTGCTGAGGCAGATGCCGTATTGGTTGTTGCAAAAGCTAATACAGCTAACCCTGAAGCTGAAAGAGCAGAACCAGCATTAAAACCAAACCATCCAAACCATAACATACCTGTACCAAGCAACACAAATGGAATATTAGCAGGATTATGTGTTTCCTTAGCCAAATGGCTTTGTCTGCGTTTCAAGAACCAAGCTCCTACAAAAGCTGCACAACCTGCTGATAAATGTACTACTGTTCCTCCTGCAAAATCCAATACCCCCATTTTTCGTAAAAAACCATCAGGATGCCAAGTCCAATGAGCTAGTGGACAATAAACAAACAGACAAAATAATACCATAAAAAGCAAATATGACGAAAAACGAACTCTTTCTGCAAAAGAGCCTGTAATGAGAGCTGGTGTAATAATGGCAAATTTGAGCTGAAACATTGCAAAAAGTAATAAGGGTACAGTTGGGGAGAGTTGCTCATGTGTTTGTGTTCCTACACCCTTAAACATCATAAAAGTAAAGGGATTACCAATAAAACCTCCCACAGAGTCCCCAAAAGCCAAGCTAAAACCCACTAAAACCCATACAATACTGATCACTCCCATAGCTATAAAGCTTTGTAACATCGTAGAAATGACACTTTTTTTACCCACCATCCCACCATAAAAAAAGGCTAAACCAGGTGTCATCAGTAATACCAAACCTGTGGCTGTGAGCATCCATGCCACATCTGCTACTACTATTTTACTATCATTTGCAAACCAAGAAGCACTTAAAGGCTGAAAAACACCTATAATGCTTACCAAACAAAGCAATACAAAAGGAATAATCCAGAGTTTTTGTTTTTTGGCAGTGAGATTACCAAAAGTGATTGAACTTTCCATACTATTATTTTTTTAGAAATTTTAGCTGATTTTATGATTGAATACTTGTCGTAAAAATAGTTTCAGGATGTTTGAGTATTGTGTTTTTTGAGACTGGTAAATATTTTTTTATCAGGAGTTTCTCTATTTCCCAATTACTGATTATCTCTTTGGCTAATAGACTTTGTGTTTCTTGTTGATAGTTTTCTAAAAGTTCGTATAATTGCCACCATTCTTCATCAGAAACTGCTACTTCTTGAATATACTCCTGATTGATATAAGCCTGATGACTGTTTCTTATCCAAAGTTCGCCTCCTGTCATTCCAGAGCCTACGTTATAGCCAGTTTCGCCCAGTATTACTACTTTTCCTCGTGTCATGTACTCACAGGCATGCCAGCCTGTTCCCTCTACAACGGCAGTAGCTCCACTATTTCGAACAGCAAATCTATCTCCTGCTTTTCCAGCTACATAAAGCGTTCCTCCTATTGCTCCATATAAGGCACAATTTCCTATCAGTACATTGTATTGAGGTTCAAGATGATTATTCTGAAAAGGTACAATGGTTATTTTTCCACCAGAAATAGATTTGGCGACAGAATCATTGGCTTCACCTTCTAATCGTACATTTAGTCCCTCTGTCATAAATACGCCAAATCCCTGTCCAGCACTTCCTCTAAAATTCAAAGTAATTGTATTATTAAATAATTTATTGTCCTCGTTCTGATGTATGATAGCCTGATGTCTTTTCCATGCAATTTTACCTGCTAATGTTGCCAAAACAGCTCTGTCTGTGTTTTTAATATTATAAGAGAGTGTGATATTTTCGTTTTGGGCTAGAGCCTCACGAGTATCATTTAAAATTGCTTTATTGAGTGAACCTACTTTTTCATAAAAAAGGTTTCTCTGTCTTATTAAAAGAGATTTAGTGACTGTTGGTGAGTAATTTTTTTGTGAATAAGTCTGATATTTAGCTTCAAACTGCCCAAGAATGTCAATTTGAATATTACGTTCCTGAATAAAAGGAAGGTATTTATCTTCAATACCCAGTAAATCAATTCGCCCGATTAATTTTTTTAGACTTTCTACTCCTAAAAATGAGAGATATTTCTGAACATTTTGAGCTAAATAAGTCAGCATTTGGACGATATGTTCGGGAGAGCCTTTGTACTTGGCTTTAAATTTTTCGTCATGTGTGGCTATACCCGTAGGACATGTATTTTTTTCACATATTCGAGCCATAATACAACCCTGAGCAATTAGGAGCAGTTTTCCGAATTCAAACTCTTCTGCCCCCAAAATAGCTGCCATCACAATATCTTTACCTGTTTGGAGTCCTCCATCTACTCTTAAAATCACATTTTCTCGTAACTGATTTTCTACCAAAGCTTTGTGAACCTCCCAAAGACTCAGTTCCCAAGGAATACCTGCATGTTTCATAGATGAAAGCGAAGCTGCTCCAGTTCCTCCATCTCCGCCAGAGATATGAATAATATCCGCTCCAGCTTTTGCCACACCTACTGCAATAGTTTCAATTCCTGCCCCTGATACTAGTTTTACATTCACTTTTGCATAAGGATTAATCTGTTTGAGCTGATATATGAGCTCTTTCAAATCTTCAATACTGTAAATATCGTGTAAAGGTGGTGGAGAAATCAAATCGACTTGTGTATTGGAGTGACGAGCTTTGGCAATACTGGCTGTTACTTTTACCCCCATCAACTGCCCTCCTTCCCCTGGTTTAGCTCCCTGAGCCACTTTAATTTGATATTCATTGGCTGAAATGAGATACAAAGCGTCTACACCAAAACGTCCTGAGGCAATTTGTTTGATAGCTGGGAAAATCGCATCTGTATAATAATAAGGATTTTCGCCACCTTCTCCTGAATTGCTACGTCCGCCTATTTGCTTCATAGCCAAGAATATATCTCTTTGAGCTTCTGCAGAAATAGCCCCAAAAGACATTGCTCCAGCTCCAAAAGTTTTTAGAATTTCCTCATAAGATTGAACATTTTCAACAGAAGTCTGATTGCCTAGCAATTTCCATAAATGACGAATATGAACAGGCACACTCACATCTGACTCTTCTAAAAACTTTTCGTATAAATTTACATCATCCAAAGACAGATTGTGTTTTCGGGCTAATTGGTGTATATTTTTTGATATTTGAGCTGTAAAATCGTGTCGTTCCCCTAAAAGTCCTCGTGGGTGTTCTTTGTAGAGATAGCTATTATAAATCTGATTTTCTTCTGAGCTTTGATGTATTTTTTGGTGCTTTTGAATCATTATGCTCACTAGCTCATTCATGCCTATTCCACTTAGGTAAGCTGTTGTTCTTGGGAAATATTTCTGTACCAAGTCAAAATTTAGCCCGATTACTGTAAGCAGTTGAGAGTTTTCGTAGCTCCTGACCACCGAAATACCCATTTTAGACATAATTTTGAGTAAACCCTGTTCTAATGCTTTGATGAGATTTTTCTCTTTCTGAGACGCAGATAATTCCTCATTTTTATCTTGAAAATTTGATGCAATTTCTAAAGCAACACGAGGACAAACAGCCGAAGCTCCCAAAGCAATACAAGTAGCTACATGATGGGTGGCTCTTATTTCTCCTGAATCTACAACTAAACTGACTGCCAAGCTCAAACCTGCCTGATGCAGAGCTTCTTTACATACTCTTAAAGCCAGTACACAAGGCATAGGCAAATAGTTTTTTGAAGCATTTTTATCTGTAAGAATTACAATCGAATAGTTCTTTTTGGTACAGGCTAGCAATTCATTTTCTATTCTTTGGATAACTTCTTGAAGCCCTGTAACGCCTTTTTGAATGTCAAAACAAAAATCTATTTCTAAAGCCAGTATTCGACTTTTTTCGTGTTGGATTTGCGAAAAACTTTGCAGATACTCCAGTTGCCCCAGACTAAGAATAGGACTTTTGAGTTCAAAAGCCATTGGTAAAGGAGCAAATTCTTTTTTAGCAAAAATGCTGGGCTTTTTTCCCAAATAAACAGATAAATCTGTTACAATTTTTTCTCGGAGATAATCGAGAGGCGGGTTGGTTACCTGAGCAAAATTATGATAAAAAAAATCAAAAAAACTGCGTGGTTCTTTTGAAAAAATAGCTATTGTTGCTGTATTACCCATAGAGCCTATGCCTTCCTTGCCTTCTGTAATCATAGGAGCTAACACTTTATGAATATCCTCATGGGTATAATGAAATGTACGAATAGCTTCTTCGTAATTGAATTTTGTATTCTGAGTTCTTTCTTTTTCATCTAATAAAATGAGACGAGCATCAAAGTGAGCATCAAAATTCTCTAAGGATAAACTTGGGTCTTCAAAACTAACCTCACCTGTTTCCAAGGCAACTGTTACACTACTCCCAGCTTCCAGCATACCTTTTCTTGTTATCAATTCTTCATCTATCCCAAACACACCAGCCTCTGATGCCAGACAAAACAAATCATCTGTTTTAATCCATCTACAAGGTCTGAAACCGTTTCTGTCCAGTCTTGCCCCTACATTTAATCCATCTGAAAACACCATCAGAGCTGGACCGTCCCAAGGCTCCATTCCTCTACCCCAAAATTTATAAAAATTGTTTTTGATATGAGCCGGAGGCATCATAATAGCAAGTGTTTCGGCTATTGTTGGAATATTACTTCTGTATCTTAATGCCTCAACCATTTCGTTGACTGTTCCCGAATCGCTAATGCCCTCATGTGTCAATAATTCTTCTGGAGGTAAACCCAGCATTTTTTCACGAGCCAAAGCCCAACTTCTATTACCCGAAATGGTATTGATTTCACCATTATGTCCAACCAGTCTGAAAGGCTGAGCTTTATCCCAAGTGGTTGAGGTATTGGTACTAAATCGTCTGTGAAATACTGCAAAATTTGTTTTAAAGAGAGGATTTTTCAAATCGTCATAAAATTCAGCAAGGGCGTCTGAGCGTGTAAGGGCTTTATAAACAATGGTATGTGAGGACAAAGAAGGCAGGAAAAAATCATAAATTCCTTTTTTGCGTAATTGGGTCAGTGTACTTTGTTTGGCTTGATAAAGCAGTTTTTCAAAAGATTCATCTGTTCTACAAAAATCTGGTCTTCTGATAATTACCTGCAAAATAGTAGGAAGTGTTTTGAGTGCATCTGTACCTAAAATCTGGATGTTAATGGGTACTTCTCTTGTTTTGATAATTTCTAAATTCCAAAATTGAAGTGTCTGATAGAATGTTTGGAATGAAATTTCTCTTTCTAACAACTCTTTGGCAAAAAATAATGTTGCCACAGCTATTGTCCCTTTTTCGTATCCTAATAGTTCAAAAGGTATTTCTGTCATCAATCCAGAACCATCTCCTGTATACATATCAGCACTGTATGCTCCTCGATGTTCCATTGCACAGAGAGCCTTTAGAGCTGTTTGTAATATTTGATGGCTTGATTCTTGGTGTAAACTGGCTATAAAGCCAACACCACATGCTGATTTTTCAGTAATTTGCTTTATCATAGCTGAGTTAAATTTTCACCTAGAAACAAATTACTGACTTTATCAATTTACATAAAATAAAATTCTATATTTTTAATCAAAAACAAAACAAAATTTTAAATATTTTAAATATACTAAGATAAACTTTGTATTATATTTAGAATTTTAAAATATAATATATTTGCAACACCACTTTTTCATTTTCAAGCATGCGAAATTTCCATATTATAAAAATAGTTTTGGGGATACTCCTTTTTATCCCTTACCTCAGTTTTTCTCAGAAAACACCTTCTTATCAAAATTTACAGAAAATATTAGAAGAGCTTGAAAAAGACACTCTTTTAAAGAATGGTTATCTGGGTTTTTGCCTCAAAAATACTTCCACAGGGCAGATTATTTTTGAAAAAAATAGTAAAAAAACAATGCTGATTGCTTCTTGTATGAAACTTTTCAGCACAGCTACAGCTTTGGAAATGTTGGGTAAAAATTTCACTTTCAAAACACAATTAGCTTATAAAGGTACCATAGAAAATGGCGTTCTGAAAGGAGATTTGTACATTATTGGTGGTGGAGACCCCACACTTGGAAGTCCTGATTTTCCTAATCAGCCAAATACCTCTCAGGTATTTGCAAATTGGACGAGTAACCTTCAAAAACTTGGAATTAAAGAAATCCAAGGAAAAATTGTAGGAAATGGCTCATATTTTAGTCAGAATGCTACTCCAGCAGGCTGGATTTGGGAAGATATGGGCAATTATTATGGTTCTGCTGTATATGGCTTAAATATCCATGATAACGAATACAAACTGCTTTTACAACCCTCAAAAGTAATTGGTGAAAATGCCAAAATAGTAAAAACTGAACCTATTTTGCCTTTTCTCAATTTTAAAGGAAATATTAAAACTGCCACAAAAGGTACTGGCGATAATGCTTATATTGATGGTTATGCCATGCATAATGACCGTTTTTTGAGTGGAACTGTTCCACAAACAGACTCTTTTTTCATCAAGGGAGCGTTGCCCAATCCTGCTTTTACAACAGCCTATCTTTTTCATCAGTATCTTAAACAAAAAAATCTTAAAATTACTCAAGAGCCTAGCTTTTCGTATGAAACAATGCCTGATAGTTCTAAAATTATTATAGAAAATACTTCCCCTAATCTTACAGAAATTATCAGAGAAATTAATTTGTATAGCATTAATTTATATGCAGAAAGTCTTTTTAAACAGTTAGGAAAATCTAAAAACAATGAAAAAGAAGCAGGTGCAATTATTCAGAATTATTGGAAAGACAAAGGAATGGACATAACAGGTTTAGATATTGGAGATGGAAGTGGTTTATCTATGAAAAATGGTGTATCAGCGTACCATTTAGCAGAATTACTTTCTCTAATGTCTAAAAGCTCCTCTTATGAGGTTTTTAATCAGTCATTACCCATTGCAGGCATCTCAGGAACCATGACTAATTGGTTGAAAAGTACCACACTACAAGGAAATTTAAGAGCCAAAACTGGTAGTATGAAAGGTGTAATAGCCATTGCTGGTTATTTCACAAATGCTCAAGGAGAGAAAATGAGTTTTGCCATCATTGCCAATCGTTATCAGGGTACTTACAGCCAAATGCGTAAAAAGTTTGAAAAAGTGTTTTTAGCCATGCAAATGCCTTGAAAAGAAAATATATTATTTTTTAGCTGAAGGATTATTTTTGGCTCTTTTTAATGGAGTTTCTTTATTTATTTCATTATTTTCGTTCTTTTTTTCCTCTACATTTTGTGTGTTTCCCGAATTTTCTTTAGATTTTTTCTTTTTTTCTTCGTGAATCATCAGTACAATAATCAATATAAATCCTACTATAAACAAAAAAGCAAATATTATGACATCTTGATTATTCAAAAGCCAAGCTGTACGCCCATAAACTAAAGATGGGAACAATACCTCAAAGGTTCCATATTTATGAGTAACATTATATTCATTATCACCATACTCTGTTGGTAAACTATAGTTATTAGGAGACCAAATATATATTCTATATGATGCAGTTGGATTTAAGTTTTCCAATTTTATAACACGATTAAATTTATCTTTTTTCTCTTCTTGATTATCCAATATCAATTTATAGCTTCCAGAAATAGGGATTTTAAGACTTAACTCTTCTAGAGGCTTGTCGCCTGTATTTTTTATTGAGATATAAAACAAATATTCATCATCCGTATATCCATAAGTAGTTCTATAATTAAGGTTAATCTCATTTTCATATTCTTCTGAAACTCTTTTTAATAAAGTATCATATTGCTATTTAGAAGTGATATGTAGTTCATGAAATGGGTATTTTTGTTGAAAGAACTTAAATAAACTTAATTCTTTCCTTTCTTTAAGAATAATATCGGGATAGTAAATCTTGTGATAATTGCCTAATACTTCTGCGGAGTATTGTGGCTTAAAATAATTGTATATTTGAATAAATGTCCAAATAATAATTATAACTACTGATATTTTACCAATAATTCCCCATACTGTATTTTCTTTTTTTTCTTCACTCATAAATGTAGCATTTCCTCATAAATTACATTATATGTAAAAATATATAATAATTTTATTTTTTACAAAAATACTATTTTTATAAATTTAGAGTGTAAGCATTGAGAATATAGAGATTTTTCTATTTACAAAGAACCAGTAATTTTTTAGAGTATGCTTTTATCATATTTTTATTGTTAAATCTTACTAATCTTCTAAAAATATTCTCCTCAAAATCTATGATTTTGGCTTCATAATTGCTACCAAATATCATAGATGTAACTGCATTTTTACTACAAACAAACTATTCTATATGAAAAAATTTACACACCTTATTTTCGCTGGGATTCTGTCTTTATCCCCTTTATCATTTATTTCTGCCCAAACAGCTCAACAACCAGTAGAATCTGGTAATTTTGAAACTTTGGAGCAGGTTAATATTAAAAGAACAGGTTTTTTAAAACGTAAATTTACAGTTGGGAACTTTCATACAACCAAAGTGGGCATTATCACTAAAACAGATATGTATTTTGGTATATTTACGAGGTTTCAATCATATATCAAAACAAGATTTAAGTTTGAAATGGCAAATGAAAAAAGCGAACAAGCTCAAACTCGTTGCTTTATTACAACAAGAATGCAACGTTTACCCGTCACATTAAGAATACCCCTTGCTGTAGTTATTGAAGATGCTTTTGGAGGTGAAATCAATTTGCAAAATCAAGAAAAATGGTCTTTTGAGATATTTAATCTACGATCTATAAATAGAAACCCTATTGCTGGTTATGCTTATTTAGAAGATAATCCTGAAGAAAAAGTTATGATAGAGCCTATTATGACACCCCTACCCATCATGAAAAAATTAATTCAGCTCCCAGCAGGTTTATCTTTTTACTATAAAGGTGAATTGATAGGAAAATTAGAATCGTTATTTAATAAAGAAAAAATATATTATAAGAAAAATACTCCTGAAAATATCAAGATGCTCATGGCTAACTTATCTGTAGCTTATATGCGGTTTCAAGATACAGACGTAGAATAGAAACAAAAGCAAGATAATATCTTGCTTTTTACTTTTTGCCATCCTCCATTCTGAGAATCAGATTCTCCCACTGTCATAGAAAAACTTAAAATCCTTTTTCCTATGATACTTCTTTCTACAAAATATTCAAAGACTGCTCTTTAATTTTCTCCAGTTCTTCTTTCATGCCTACTACGTAATGCTGTATAATGGCATCGTTGGCTTTTGAGCCAATGGTGTTGATTTCCCTACCTATTTCTTGGGATATAAAGTTGATTTTCTTACCATTAGATGCAGAAGAAGTCAACTCTTTTCTTAGATAATCCAAATGTTTTTGCAGGCGAACTTTCTCTTCAGAAATGTCTAATTTTTCCACATAATAGATTAGCTCTTGTTCAAAACGATTTTTATCAAAACTTTCATCTTGTTTCATTTCTTTTACCCTGTTGTGTAGGCGTTCTCTGATGTTTTCCAAACGTTTAGGGTCTTGATTTTCAACATCTTTCAAAAGGTTTTCAATATTTAATGTGTACTCTAAAAATTTATATTTCAGCACATCACCTTCTTGTTCTCTGAATTTTTTACATTGTTCTAATGTTTCAATAAGCGTTTCTTTTACCATACTCCATTCTTCTTCAGAAAGTGTTTCGATACTATTTTTCTGATTATTTTCAGCCATTTGCACAGCCAAACGAAATAAGTCTTGAGTATTGGCTTGTAGTTTCTGACTTATTTGCGAAAGTTGCTCATAGTATTGTATCAGATTTTGTTCATCCAAAGCCAATCGAACAGTATTAGCTTTTCTTTGAAAATCTACTGTTAAATTTACTTTTCCTCTTTCCAGATATTCTTGAACTAAATTTCTAATTTCCAGCTCTTTTTCATTGAGTTCTCTTGGGATACGAAGATTTAAGTCCAAAAATTTAGAATTGAGAGCTTTTACCTCTATTTCTGCACTACAATTTTCACTGTCTTTTTGGGCTTTTCCGTAACCCGTCATGGATTGTAACATATCTTTATGAATTATAAGTGATAAATGAGTGAATAAATAAAATAATTGAATGAGAGAATAAGTAAAAAAAGTCTATGAATCATCATTTATAATTCATAACTTATCACTCTCAACGTTTTTTTGAGGTATTGTATTTTTTGTTCTATTTCATCGTAGGTATCACCCAATACTGTAAAATGTCCCATTTTACGCCCTGGTTTTGTGATATGTTTATTGTATAAATGTAAATAAACTTTTTCTGTTTTCAATGCATTTTCCAAACCCTGATAATGAGCTTTTCCTGTATAGCCTTCTTCTCCCAAAATATTGAGCATTCCAGCTTTGGAGTGTAATAGTGGGTTTCCCAAAGGCAAACCTGTTATAGAACGCAAATGCTGGTCAAATTGTGAACAAAAAGCAGCTTCAATGGTATGATGCCCACTGTTATGAGGGCGGGGAGCTAACTCATTGAGCAAAATATTACCTTGCACATCCAAAAACATTTCTACTGCCAGTATTCCAGTCATATCTAATTTTTCAATAACTGTTTTGGCTAAGTTTTGTGCTGTTTGGCTTTGTTCTTCTGTAAGTCTTGCAGGGGCTATCAGATAATCCACAAGGTTTAACTTTTCATCAAAAACCATTTCGCATGGCTCATAAGCTACCATACCTGTTTGGTTTCTGGCTACAATTACAGCTATTTCTTTTTCTATTTCTACTTTTTTCTCCAACAAACTGCTTTCAGTGAAAGCTTTGTCAAAGTCCATTGCACTTTTTAGTTGCTGAACGCCTTTTCCATCATAGCCACCTTGTGCAAGTTTCTGAAAAGCAGGCAGAAATCCTATATTTTTCTCTAAATCTACCTGAGAATCTATCAGCACAAAATCGGCTGTTGGTAAATGATTGTCTTTGAAAAATTGTTTTTGAAGCCTTTTATTAGCTATGAGTTCAATAATCTCTGGTTGAGGATATACTTTTTTACCTTCAGATACTAGCTTTTTAAGAGCATCTGTATTAACAGTTTCTATTTCGATAGTAACAACATCCATTTGTTTTCCAAACTCATAGACTTGATCAAAATCTTTCAATGAGCCTTGTGTAAAATGTGTTGTTATTTTGGAACAAGAAGATTGGCTATCTGGGTCTAGGATATATACCTCAAAAGGGTATGAATAGGCATTTTGTAAGAACATTTGTCCCAATTGCCCACCTCCTAAAATACCTATTTTCAACATAGAATTTTTAAACAAAATGTATTTTTTTGACAAATTTTTCTATTTTTGAGGAAAATAACAAATTTTTCATGTTTCTTAGGGAAATAATTTTCGTTTGATAGTAAGATGGCTAAAAGTGGTTTATTTTCTTTCCTGACTCATCCTTCTTTTGCAATACGTAGACGTATTTTTTGGGGTTTATCAACTATCGGCTTTTTGCTTTTGGTTGTAGTGCTTGGATTTATTGTACGTATTGAACAATTATCTCAAAGAGAACAATATTTATTGCAAATAGCTTATCCGAGCCAGCAACAATTGGAGGCTTTAAAATCCTATTTAACTCAAACAAACTCTGCTTTACAGAACCAGCTTATTTATAGAAATCCTCTTTTTGCTTCTGACAGAGAAAACATTTGGAGAAACTATATCAAAAGTTCTACAGACTCCCTCAATACTTATGAGAAAAAATGGTTAATTCTTGAGGATAGGACTGAATATGCTGCCTTGCTTACTGAAATCCAAAAATTAAGAAGATACCAACGCAGTATTGCAAACAACGTGGAAGTGCAAGAAAATAATAGTAACACGACTACAGGGATTAAAAAAGATACTACTGAAGATGTGGTTGTGATTTTAGAAGAGCAAGAAAAAGCTGTTTTTGACTTAACTTCAGCCTTTCCTACCACCGATTTAGAAGCTACTATTGAAGGTTTGGAAACTGTTCAGGGAAAAGGTAGTGATATTCAAAAGGATTTTGGGGATAAAATTGACGTTGATGAAACTATTATATCTGAAAATGCCAAACAGCAATTTCAAAAACAAGTAATTGAGCTTACCAACAAAATATATATTGATATTGATAGACTTATCAGAAATAGAAAAGATCAAATAAAATTAGAAAAATCTGATTTAAGTTTTCAATGGCGTTTGTTACAGCAACTTAGTATAGTTGCAATAGTTGTCATGATTCTTCTGATTTATGTGATTGCTCAAAATATTGGCAAAAAATTTATGTTAAGGCTCACCAAGCTTGAGCATTACTTAGATGATTTAGGAAAAGGTGAAACACCTAATATTACTCAGGATAGAGAAAAAGATGAAATAACCTCTTCCATCAGAAAAACCGAAAAAATCAGCTCAGAGCTTCAAAATGTAGCAAAAATAGCTCATTTGGTAAGTGCTGGTAATCTTTATAACCATATTAGTATTTTTGAAAATCAGGGGGTATTAGGCAAAGCATTCAATAACATGCAAATTAGTTTGCAAACTGTTGCAGAACAAGACGAAATTCGAAATTGGCAGAATGAGGGCTTGAGTTTGTTCGCTGAAATTCTTCGTGATATAGAAAACCCTCAAAAGCTTTATGATGCTCTTGCTCGAAATATTGTAAAATATGTAAAAGCTAATTATGGAGGAATTTATATTGCCAATACAGATGGAGACGTTGTACCACACTTAGAATTAAAATCTTGTTATGCCTACGATAAGAAAAAATACATACAACAACAGATTTATTTGGGTCAAGGTTTGGTTGGGCAGTGTTGGCAAGAAGGCTTGAGTATTTATTTATTAAAAGTTCCACATGATTATCTCAATATTGCTTCGGGTTTAGGCGAAGAAAGACCTAGCTCTGTGCTTATTGTACCTATTAAAGTAGGTTCTGATGTCTATGGTGTTATTGAAGTAGCTTCCTTAAAGAAATTTACAGACAACGAGAAAGTATTTTTAGAAACCATTGCTGAAGATATCGCTTCTACTATTTCATCTATTAAGTCTAACGAAAAAACTCGTTTACTCCTTGCAGAGTCTCGTAATCTTACTCAACTCATGACTAGCCAAGAAGAGCAAATGAAACAAAGTATGGCTCAACTGGTTGCTACTCAAGAAGAATTAGAAAAGAAAAACTCTGACATGACTGCCCTTGTAGAAGCTATCAATAAGGCAAGTATTGTAGTAGAACTTGACAGGCATGGTTATTTCTTAAGGGTTAATGAGCGTTTCTTAGAAGTATCTGGGTATCAGTATGCTGATGTGGTTGGACAACATAGAAGTTTTTATGCTCCAAAAGACTCCGACCCTGCTGAGTTTAATTTACTTTGGGCACAATTAGCACAAGGGGTATATGTAGAGAAAAATATTCGTCGTTTGCGTAAAAATGGCACTGAGTTTTGGATGCGTGCATCTTTCTTCCCTGTTATGGATGAGCAAGGCATTTTATATAAAGTAACTTCTATCTGTACGGATATTACAGATAAAATGCTCAAAGAAAATAAAGAATTAGAAGCTCAAAAAACAGTTGGTTTCAAAAATGCAGCTTTGGAACACTCTTTCTTAGTTTTTGAAACCAATGAGAAGTTCAAAATTAAAAATATCAACAGTTATGCCGTACAAGACCTTCAGATTCATAAAGAAGACTATTTAGGGCATCATATTGATGATTTAATCATTGGTAGATTAGACTATAAACAAATTATTGCACAACTCGAAACTCGAGAAATTGATGAAGGTATTATTGCTTTAAAAGCAGCAGATTTCGACTATCGTTATGTAAGTTTTGTTTTGGCTGCTGTTAAAGATAAAAAAGGAGAATTGGAAACCATTTTCTTCATTGGTACAGATATTACTGAATACAAGAAAAAAGAAATTCAACTTGAAAATGAAGTAAAGGTATTAGAAAGCAAAATTCAAAAATTAGAAGCTCAGCAAGTTTAGTGTATGAAAATACTCTATTTGCACCAATATTTCAAAACTCCTGAACAAGCCGGTTCACATAGGTCATGGTATATAGCCAAAGCTCTTGCAGAAGCTGGATTTCAAGTAGAAATTATTACAAGTACTGCTGAAAAAATTAGTTTTTCTCAGGAAATAGAACAAATCAAAGTTCATTATTTACCTGTAACTTATGAGCAATCCATGAGTTTCTGGCGAAGAATATGGGCTTTTTTTCTTTTCTTCATCAAAGCTTACAAAAAAGCTTCTCAAATTCAGAATGTTGATTTGATTTATGCTACTTCTACCCCTTTGAGTATTGGTTTACTAGCTTTTCTATTGAAAAAATTTAAACATACAAGATATATTTTTGAAGTGCGAGATTTATGGCCTCTTGTACCCATAGAAATGGGTTTTATTAAAAATCAACTGATTATCAAAATTTTATATACTTTAGAGAAAACCATATACCAAAATGCTCAAAAAATAGTGGCTTTATCACCAAGCATGCAAGAATATATTCGAGCTATTGTACCCAAAAAGGATGTCATTTGTGTCCCAAATATGGCAGATAATGCTTTTTTTTCAGAAGAAACAACTCAACCAAACAAATCTAAGCCCTTTACTATTACTTATTTTGGTAGTATTGGCAAAGCCAATGCTCTAGAAAGACTCATTGATATTGCCAAGAACTCTCCTTTTCTTCAATTCTGGATTATAGGAAAAGGCTCTGAACTGGACTTTATTCAAAAGACTTCTAAGGGGCTTCCTAATATTTTCTTTTTTGAAGAACAAACCAAAGAACAATTACGACAGACACTACAACAAACAGATGCCTTTTTTATCAGTTTTGCAGATTTTAAATGTTTGGAGACATGTAGCCCCAATAAGTTTTTTGATGGTTTGGCAACAGGCAAATTGTGTATTACCAATACAAAAGGCTGGATAAAAGATTTGATTGAACAAGAACAATGTGGCTTTTATACAGCAAATGCTCAGGAGTTTTCTCCTATAATTCAAAATTTCCTCAATAATCCTTCTTTACTCAAGCTTTATCAGGAAAATGCCAAAAAAGTAGCAAAAAAACACTTTGACAGAAACATTCTTTGCTCGAAAATTGTATCTTTGATAAAGCACTTAGCATAAAAAATATCGTATGTGGAAAATTGTTGTACACGCTCCTTTTTTAGGTAATATTGCAGGAATTACGCTCTACCCCTTTATTCTGATTAAACACAAAGCCTACAAGAACGATAAATTCTTGATGAATCATGAGGAAATTCATCTCCAACAACAAAAAGAGCTGTTAGTTCTGCCTTTTTATTTACTGTATATTGGCAATTACTGCTATAACCTTTTCAAATACAAAGACCGTCATCAAGCCTATCTCAATATTTGTTTTGAACGAGAAGCCTACCAAAACGATTTTCATCTGGATTATCTTAAAAAACGGAAGCTTTTTGCATTTTGGAAGTATTGGTAATTATTCCAAATTTTTCTTGTAGAAAATTTATTTGCTTATTTATGGAAAAGTTTACGCTTCAGATATTTCTAACACTTTCTGGTTTCTCTGCAGCTTCTGGGCTGGTTTATCATAAGGATAATTTGTTTGTAATTGCTGACAATTCTGGCTTTCTATATCAATACAAACTGAAAACCAATCTATTAACTCATCACCCATTGATCACTAATCCTCAGCATTTTACACCAAAGCAAGATAAACTAGATTTAGAGGCTATTACTAGAAAAGGAAATGCATTACATATTTTTAGCTCTGGCTCTAAAAAAAATAGATGTCAAAAATTCATTTTCAATCTAAACTCTAAAGAAACTCAAAATACAGACCTCACTAATCTTTATGAGAAAATCATTAAAGAAACTAAAATTTCAGAAGAAGAACTGAATTTAGAAGGAGCTTTGTATTACAGAAAAAGTCTTTTTCTTTTTCAACGAGGTAATGGACAGAAGGCAAAAAATGGAATTATAAAAGTTACACCTTCTGAAAAAATTAGTTTTATACAGATAGATTTACTTAAAATAAACAATGTTTCTGCTTCTTTTACTGATGCCATTTTAGTGGAAGATAAAATTTACTTTTTGGCTTCAGCAGAAGACAGCCAATCTACTTACTTAGATGGCAAAGTTTTAGGAAGTATTTTTGGTATTTTGAATACAAAAACCTTTGAAATAGAAAAAACTATCCAAATAACTACTCATCAAAAATTTGAAGGGCTTACTTTTTACAAAAAAGAAAATGATAAAATGCAATTTTTACTTTGTGAAGATAATGATACAGAACAATTAGAGACTACTATTTATAAACTAGAAATTTAATCGTTTTATTAAAAAAACATGAGTTAAATTATCGAGATTTTAACAATATGCACCCTGAAACCATTATAGGAAACATAGGAGAAGAGTACATTCTTAATAAAATATCCTTTAAATCTATTCAGGATGCTAACACTTTTTTAGAACCTTACAAATGCTCTATTTTAGAGTATTCTAAAAGCAATTATGATATAGATTGGTACAAAAAAGGTGTTTTTTATAAAAGTCATCTTGATATTTTTTATCTACCAGACCAAACACTCCAACAAATTAATTTTACACAGCAAAAGTCTTTCTGGTTACTTTTTTATACAAACCAGAAGTATAAAGATGGGTTTTCTGGTCTTGATGCAAATATCTTGTTATTAGAAGTTTCTTTGGAGTTTTTAGAGGTATTTTTGGATGATTTGTGCTTTTTAGCAAGTGATAATTGCCAGCCTCTGATTCTTTTAGAAAAGGATTTTTTATATTTTTTCTCGATTGCCAATTTTGGTGATACTTACAGCAATGTGGCTTTATCAAGCACTTCAAAGAAAATAGAGTTACCACCTTTGTATGCTCAGGTATATTCCTTAAAAAACGAAAATTTTAAACAAGTTATCAGAAATTGTCAAGATTTTAATACTCATTTTTTCAAGAACCCTGAAGTAAATGATATTAAGTTTTTTCTACATCATTATACCATTGCTTGCCACGAAAATAACGACCACGAAGAGTTAAAAAAGCTTTATGCTCTTGCTAATGTATGGGATATGATTGACAACCAAAGTGCTTTTGACTGGTTTTATGAGAACCTATCTATGAATTATGCTTTTGAGCCTACCAAAAATAATGCTTCTATTTTAGATTATTTTAATGGTAAACCCTTACATACCGTTTATAACTCTCATGCAGAACTTATAGCCATTAGAAAGAAGAATTTTAGAGATTGAATTTTATAGCTTACTTCTTAAACACAAAAGCTCTCAGGGCAAAAGATGCAAGCCAATGTTCTCCTTCATAATTACCATCTGTAATCGCTGGTAATGAAAATTTCAAATGTATATCAGCTATTTTTTTCAAATGGGCAAGTTCTTTATAATTGGCAGCCAACTCATAAAAATTCCAAGCTCTGCTAAAATTCAATCCATCCAAATGTACCAAATGCCCATCTTGTCTATCCGAAACTTTGGCAACTTCCCAAGCAAAATCTTTTTTGAACAGATTAGGAGCAAACTTTTTAGCCCAAGGCAAAAATTGTTCTTTAGGTAATACCCTACTCATCAAAGCCAATTCCTCCAAGCAAGGCGAAAGAAAATCCGTACCACTTGGCTCCCAAGTAAAAGGGCAATTTTGGTCTTGCAAAAACATTCTTTGAGCTTCTTTTTTAAGCAACTCTTGAAACTTCGTATTCTTAGAACTCACAGCATAATCCCACGCCAAATTCATCCCGAATGCTGTATTGGTATGTGTACCCACACGAATCGGATACAATAGTTTTGGCAAAAACTCATGATAACGAGCTACCAACAAATCTGTAAGAGGTTGCAAATTTTTAGCCAAAGCCTTCAAAGAAGTATCTGAATGATTATCCAATTCTTGTTGCAGTTGCAAAAGCCAAGCCCAACCATAAAGTCTCTCAAAAGACCATTCATGTTTTTTATTAAAATACTCTATCTCTTTTGTTATATTTTGCTGGCTCAAATTAGTGGTAAGTTTCTCTATAATTAGCTGTTTATTGGCTATATCAGGAAACTTCTTAAGTAAATACACCAACGACCAATGTCCATGTACCGAAGAATGCCAGTCAAAGCAACCATAAAAAGCTGGATGCAATTCTTTAGGGCTTTTGAGTTCAGTATTATCTTGTAAAAGCTGATTGAGTTTATTTGGATACTCCTGTTGTAAACACTTCAGTGGCAGTCCAGCTAATTTTTCAGCCTGATTTTTCGTTAAGTCTTGGGCTTGTGTAGTCAATGCCATACCCATTATCAAAATTAATATATATCTGTAATTCATGGTTTTCTTATATTTATAGTAAAAACCTTATAGGTTTATATTTTTTTAAAAATTGATAATCAACAAATTAAACAATAATAACGATTTCAAAACCTATAAGGTTTCTGTTATTTAATTCTTTACCCAACAAAAACAACTCCTAATCCCCATTTATCAGAAAAAACAGCTTTCCCATTGTCTAAGCAAACTCCTTTGGCTGGGTCGTTGGCAATCAGTAATGCTCCATCCATATCTACATAGTCCAATAGTGGTAGCAAATGGGCTATAGCAGATATTCCAATGCTACTTTCCGTCATACATCCCATCATTACTTTTAATCCTAATGCTTTTGCTTTTTTTATCATTCTGAGAGCAGGTGTAATGCCTCCGCATTTTGCCAGTTTAATATTTACTCCGTCAAAATAGTTTACACATTTTTCTACATCCGTTTCCATAATACAATTTTCATCTGCAATCATGGGGATTTTTGTGTATTTTCTTAGTTCTATCATATTTTCTATTTCTTGAGCTTTTAAAGGCTGTTCTATTAGCTCTACACCCAATTTTTCTAAGGAAGAGGCATATCTAATTGTTTGCTGAGTACTCCAAGCACAATTAGCATCTATTCTAAAAATAGCATCTGTATGCCTTCTCAGCTCTTTTACAATTTCTACATCTTGGTTTGTACCGAGTTTTATTTTATAAATAGGAAAGGGAGTAGCTTTTATTTTGGCTGCCATATTTTCTATAGAGTCAATACCTATGGTATAATTGGATAGAGGCATTTTATCATGTAGCTCCAAACCCAAATATTTGTATAAAGGCTTTTGAGATTTTTGAGCGAAATAATCATAAACAGCGATATCCAAAGCACACTGAGCAAAAGGAATATGCTTTAAAAAAGGATTTAGATATTCCCAAAAACTTTCTGGTGTTGTTATTTCATAGCTTTCAATGATATTTCGATGGCGTTCTAACTCTTCTTGCACCTGAATAGCATTATAGCCATAATAAGGAACAGGAACAGCCTCGCCAATACCTTTTATTCCTTGATTATCTGCAAGTTCTACAATCACAGTATCAATCTGATTTCGGCTTCCATGAGCCGTTTTAAATGTTTCTTTTGTATGAAGAGTATAAGTAAGACAACGAAAATGCATAAATTAATAGGTTTCTATAAAACTTTTCAAAGCTAGTTTTTCTGTGTCTGATAAACCTTTTCTTAGTCTATAACGACTCTTCTTGACCGATTCAGGATTTATCCCCAATATATCACCAGCTTCTGCATCTTTTATTCCGAGTTTTTCAATAGCACAAATTTTCACTTCCACTGGTGAAAGTTGTGGGAATTGTTTTTGCAGATTCATAAAAAAATCGGGATATAACACTTCAAAACGCTGCTTAAAACGTAGCCAATCATTTTCTGTAGAAAGTTTGGCAGTAAGTAGTTGCTCCACATTTTCTATTTTACTCTTATCTATCTCGTGTTGTATTTGGTTTAACTCTTGCTGAATTTCATCAATAAAATTATCTTTTTCTATCAGATTTTGTGTAAAAGAAATTAACTCTTTTGCCTGCAAATCAAGTTTCATTTGTTTATTTTTAATCTGATTTTGTTTGAGTTTAAAAATAAAAACACTTATCACCAACAAAAATACAAAAGCCGTTATCAGCAAATACAGCCATACTTTTTTTTGCTTATTTTCAGATTGTAAAAGTTTGTTTTCCTGCTCTTTTTTTTCTGTTTCGTATTGGGTTCTTAATTCTGCAATTTGTTTTGTTTTCTGTTCGGAAAATACAGAATCCTTTATCACTACAAATTTCTGATGAGTCTTAAAAGCCTTCTCATATTGCCCCATAGTAGCATATAAATCAGCCAAGTCACTCAAAGCTTTTTTTTCGTCATCTTTAGCTTTCACTTTTTTCAAAATACTTAATGACTCTTCCAAATGGCTCAAAGCTTCTGGATATTTTTTCATCTCTTTTTCGATGGAAGCGACATTCATTAAACTAAGAGCTACACCATGTTCATTGCCTAACTTTTTATCTAAATCTAAAGCCAATTGATAATTTTCTAAAGATTTCTCAAAAAGACCTTGCTCCCAATACATATAACCAATATTGGTATAGTTGTTTGCTAATAGTTCCAAATTATTATATTTTTTCCCGTTTTGGGTAGCCTCTTCATAGAGTTGTGTGGCTTTAGTATAATCTTTTTTAATAGCATATATATTGCCCAAGTTGGAGTATGAATTTCCTAAAGAAGCAAAATCTTTAATTTCTTTTTTTAGCTGAATGGCTTTTTCTGCATATTCTATGGCTTTATCGTAGTCTTGTGTATGTTCGTAAATAGCTGAAATATTGTTATAAGCTCTTGACATGCTTTTTTTATCGTTGGTAGTTTCATAAAGACGAAGAGATTGTAAATTATGTTCCAAGCCTTTGGCATAATTACCCTGCCTGATATACACAGAACCAATATTTGTTAAAATATTGGCTTTTAGAGTTTTATTTTTAATTTCATCACTTATCTTCAAACCTTCTTGATAATAGACAAGAGCTTTATTATAATTTCTTTCTGTCATTCCTAAACTATTAAATGCTTCTGCTTTAAGGTGTGGCAAATTATTTTTATCGCTCATTTCTATGGCTTTCTGAGCATATTCAGCAGCTTTTGTAGGGTCAGAAGCTCGTAAAGTTCCACTTAACCTTAAATAGATTTTTATACAGATAGAATCTTGTTTACAATTTTTTAATTCTTTTTGTAGACTATCTACTATTTGAGCCTGACAAGCCAAAAATGGAAGAACTGAGATAAGTAAAATAAGTTTATGATGTAATTTCATTGAGATAAGCTTTTCAACAAAAATACAAAATCAGAGAGAGGGAAAAAGTGATAAGAAGTTTTTTTTAGAAAATAATATCTAATTGTTGTGTTTCAGGCTTCACAGCTCCAAAATATTGGATATTTTGTTGGCTACTAACCACATATATATTTTCGCCTTCTGTTACTTTAATTTTGAGTTGATATTTTGCCAAAAGATAATACACATCGATAGCTCCAACATACACCCAACAATCCATTAAGCTCTTATTTTTAAGCATTACAGAAATATATTGCATCCTTTTATTTTTATATCAAGAGGATGCTTCAACATCCTCTTGATAAACTTTTTTATTGCTTTACAGCATTTTGACCTACAAATTCTCCTTTGACAATATTTTTTCCATCTTCTGTTTTATACTCAAAAGTTCCACAGATTTTTGTAGTACTTACAGCTTTTAAAAATACTTTTCCAGGTAATTGAACAGCTTTTTGAGGAACATATACGGTAGCAGAAGTTCCAAAACCTTCACGCATTGTTTGATATTCACCTGATTCTACTGCAATTGTTTTATTTTGATTATTTTCACGTTTATATCGGTTAAAACTGAAATCAAAACGGACTTGTGAAGGTTGCATTTTTTTTATATCACAATTAAAAGCAAAATATTTAGCTTTGTCTAATTCAAAGTTTGTAATACAAACTGTTTGATTCATACCCCAATTTTGAGCAAAAACTTGATTAAAACCTTCTGTTTTTATTTCTTTTCCATCTACGACCAATTGTGTTATTTTTGTTTCTGTAACTTCACATTTCAGTTCAGCATCAGGAATTGCTAAAAGCTCCATTCGGTCTGGAACAGGTTCATTCTTCTTTTCTTCAGCTTTTACTTCTGTTTTTGTAGTATCACCTTTGTTTTCAGCTTGTTTTTGCTCTTCTTTTTTTCCACAAGCAAATAATCCTATAAGTAATGCCAAGGCAATAGAGATTTGATTTTTTTTCATTTTGATAAAGATTTAGTTAAAATGTAAAAGAAATTCTAAATTATCGCCCGTTGGTACCTGTTGCCCACAAAGCTCTTGTATTGTTTGAATTATAGATGACTACATTGCCATCATTTTGTACTACCAGAAATGCTCCGTTATTTCCGTGTGTATTGCTAGACCAAGAAGGATCTGCATCTACTTGAATACTTACTCTATATAAAACCAGATTCCCATCTGTTTGCATTACACAAGCCCCAGCTCCAGAAGAGCCACTTCTCCAAAGAATCTGATTGCTTCCTGCTTTATACAAAACCAATCTGCCAGCTTCATTAGCCCCTGCCGTTCCGTGATAAACCAAAAAATACTGGCGATTAGGTGAATAAATAATTGCAGAATTATTAGGCGTACCACTAATACTTCCATTGTATTTGGTGAATCTGTAACCAGAAGGAATTTTAGCATAAGCAACACCACTAAAGCTACCTGTAGTAATTTGCCCAAATGCAATATTTGAAAAGAAGCAGAAAAGATATGCCAATAATAACTTTTTCATGATTTTAAAGAATTAAGGTTTGAATTTATTTTTAGGAATTATTCTCATGATTTACAAATTAATACCACCAGTAAATTGGAATATTCTGATTTCCTTGCACAGATGCAATCAATACACGCCCGTTGATACTTACTTTAGCTCCTATGGGTATATTACGTGTTACCGTTCTGGTTGTGTTAGGATATAAACGAACTGTATGGCTACCTGCTTCTTTTCCTACTCCACCATCTGACCAAACTACATCAACAGAAGCTTGCTTTGTTCTTGAAGCATCTAAAGAAAAAGTAATACTTGCTTTTGCTCCCTTATAAGCAGCCATATAGCCCTCTGAGGAGCGTTTAGCTATTTGATAACGTTCTCTGTCTCTTGGAGACATATTTTTGAGCATTTCAGCTTCTTTTGCTTCACTAATAGTCTGTCCTGCAATACTTTCATATCCCCAATATTCATTTGATAATTTATGCTCAGACATCAAATTATAAGCATTCTGATAACGTTCACGAGTTTCATCATCCATTGTAAAAGCATAAATTCCTTTTATATTACTTACTTTGGCAAAATCGCTACCTCTTAATTTTGCTGTAATTGCGATCAGGATTTCTACTTTATGCTGACCATTTTCAGCCTTTTGTAACATTTCTACAATTTCCCAAGGCATATTATAAGCCAATGCTGTCTGATAAGCTTTTTGCTCTTCTATGGGATTTGGAAATTTTTCATTTTTACGATATTTATCTAAAATACTTTCATAAAATGCTTTATCAGGTACTATTGGGAAAAGTATTTCATCTTTATCATAAGCCATTTTAAATTGAGTCATTTTAGAAAGTTTCAAATCACTTTCTGTTTCAGCACCATCATCTAATTTTGCATATATTTTCACTCTATAATACTGCAATCCATTATAATCTGCTTGCGGTAAATATTCTGTAATTTTCTTTGCTAATTTGAGTCGTGCATATATAAAATCTTTCCCTCCAAATTCTATCTTATCCTCCAAAGGTTTTTCAAAATCATTGGTAAAAGTTAGATAATTAGGTATTTCTTGAGGTGCTTTAGCTTTACTATCTTCATAAAATTCTATTTTTATTTTATTTTCTTTTTCTAAAACTCCTCTTTGTTTTTTTGCTTCATCCAAAACACTTATTTTTACTTCTACCTTTTGAATTTCTGTAATTTTAGTGTTTGTATTATTCTTTTCAACAGGCTTGGTTTCTGCCTTTTTAGGTTCTTCCTTTTTTTTCCCTAAACCAATTTTATCTTTAGCTTTTCCTAAATTGATTTGAGCTATTGTTTTGTTTACTCCACACAACAAAACTAAAAGCAACAGTAATTTAAAGTTTGATTTCATATCTTTTCGATTTTTTGATTGATGAAACAAACATAGATGCATTGAAAAAAATATCAAAAAAATGAGGGTGGACAAGCGGGGGACAAATCATAAACAATTAATTATCAGAAAAATACACACAATATATCTCATGCTAGTATTTAAAAAAAGATAATATATTTTTAGTTTTTTAGTATCTTTGAAACATTCTATAACATTTTGAAGTAGCTACTCGTAAAACCTTTTTAAAAACTCAATGTATTTCCGATTTATTATTCTTTCATTTTGGATTTTTTTTCTACAAAATGGCTTTGCCCAAATCCATTTTACAACCATACCAGCAGATACCGTTTATCATTACCAAATAGAAAATAATGATACAAACAAGCGTGTACCTACAACTCGTAATCTACATATTTATGATAAACTTGGACATATCAGAGAAATTCTAACAGAAAAAATGCAAAATAAAACATGGAAATACACCTCCAGAATTATTTTCGGTTATAATGCTATCAATCGTTTACAAAGCTATAAAAAAGAAGTTTGGGATAGTGTTGGCAGAGATTGGCTCAAATATAGTCGAAGAACTTTTGCTTATAATATAAGATATCTTCCTATTAATTATATTGATGAAATTTGGGATAATCAAAACAATGTCTATCAAAAAGTTTCTCGAACAAATTTTGAGTATACTTTAGATAATAGAGTTTTTGAAGCTAATTATAAAACATATAAAAATAATGTTTGGATGGACTCCCTACGCCAGAATATAGCTTATGACTCCCTTAAGAATATGATAGGTTTTGAACAAAAAAAAGCCCTTAAAGAAGGCTGGAAAATAGAGTATGTCTTGGAGTATAAATTTCAAAAAGATAAACTGATAGAAACCATTATCAAAGGGCAGAAAGCCATGAGGAGTTTTGAAATTTTAGGTAAAATCACATATCTATACAATGATAAGGGATATTATCTGGGAGAAAAAAAATTCAAATATGACCTCTACAAACAAAAGTACAACGAACAGGAAGGAATTAAATTAAGTTATCATGGTAAAAAGAAATATTGGATTTATACCCCTTATACTATTGAGCAAGGTAAAATTATCATCAAAAATCAAAAAATTATTTATCCAACTTCTGAAAAAACTCAAAATCCACTTCAAGACTTTCACTTTCAACTCATTAATATACAATAAAAAAGAGGCTTTTGCCTCTTTTTTATTGTATATTATCTTGGACTTCTACCACCACTTCTTCCTCCAGAAGAACCTGACGATCCAGATGAAGAGCTTCTTCCTGAACTTGATGAGCTAGAACTACTTCGACCTGAGCTTGAAGAACCAGAGCTACTTCCCCAACTGCTTGAATTACTTCTTCCAGAACCCGAACCAACACTGCTATTATTATTGTTATTATTAGAATTATCTCTACCTGTACTCCATGTAGTTCTTGTATTTCTGTCTCCTCTTCCAGAGTTAGTAGAATTATAAGAATCTGTACTACTAGTATTATTTTTCATTCTGCCTGAATGCACTTCATTACTCTGAGTAGCATTATAAGAATTAGTATTGGCATTTCGTGTTCTGCCACCAGTTGTATTTACAGTTCTACCACCAGTATTATTAGGGTCAGGATTTGTATTATTATTCTGTAGTCTAGGATTGGGGGTATTTCTTACGAAAGAACTTCCTCTCCCAGCTGATGTTCTTGGTCCTACTTGAATTTTAGTAGGTCTTGTATTATCTGCATTCCAGTTATTGTTATTCCAACCATTGTTCCAATTATTTCCCCATCCGTTATTATTCCAGCCCCAACCATTATTCCAATTATTCCCCCAATACATACCACCCATAGGTGCTCCCCAACCAACATTCCAACCATTATTCCAATTATTTCCCCATCCGTTATTATTCCAGCCATTGTTCCAATTGTTTCCCCATGAGTTATAGTAGGGGCTATTCCAAGAGTTCCAACCTCCTCCCCAAGAATTACAATTCCAACAGTTATTCCAGTTATTATTATTCCAACCATTGTTTCCCCAACCATTATTCCATGAATTATAGTTGTTCCAGTTAGCATTTTGATTATTTAACGGATAGTAGTTAGAAGGAGTTGTTACATTATTAGTACTATTACCCACAGGATAATCCACAGCATCAGGGTTTGCATAGTTATTAATAGGTTTCTGATCATATTCGCTATTATAAGCATCTGCTGTTAACCCATTACTCTCTAAAATAGTTTGCTCCTTTTTTATTTCTATTTGATTTCTGTTTACCGTTGATGTGAAATATACATCATCATTGTCATTGTTTTGAGCCAACTGCCTGCCTGATGTACAAGCTCCTAAGCCTGCCACAAGCAATAATAAGTATATTCGATTCGATTTCATATGCTTTCTATTTTAGAACCTTATGTAAGTATTAAACAAATATTGCACCAAATATGTTCTTTTTGATTTATATTTTAAGTCCTAAGATATAAAGAATCCCTATAAATTAATCGAATTTATAGGGATTCTTTAGTATTTTTATTTTTTGTTACTTTTTAGCTAATAGCGACAATGTCTCTAATGTTGTGTCATGTGGTATCATTTCCTCTTTTTCTAATTCAATCATTTCATTCTCATGTGGTAAATTTGAATGAGGAGTCATTGAATAAGGAACATTTTGAGGAATGAAATCTGTAAATCCATCTTTCTCACAATTTGGTTTACTGTAATCATAAGCCCAACGATACACAAAAGGAATTTGCCCCTCCCAGTTACCATGACCAGCATTGATTGGCGATGTCCATTCTAAAGCATTTGAGTTCCAAGGATTTTGAGTTGCTCTTTTTCCTCTGAAAATAGAGTAGAAGAAATTAAATCCAAATATTAGCTGAGCACCAAAAGTTACTGCTGCCGCAATACTAATAAAAGAGTTTAAGTTTAAATATACTTCATCACGGAATGCTGCGTAAGCAGAGAACTCATAATATCTTCTTGGGAAACCAGCTATACCAATAAAGTGCATAGGGAAGAATACTAGGTAAACACCTATAAATGTCATCCAGAAATGGATATAACCTAATTTTTCATCCATCATTCTACCAAACATCTTAGGGAACCAGTGATAAATACCAGCTACCATACCAAAGAATGAAGCAGAACCCATTACTAAATGGAAGTGAGCTACAACATAATAAGTATCGTGTAAATAAATATCTAAAGCGTTGTTACCCAAAATGATACCAGTTACACCACCAGAAATAAACAATGATACAAGACCTATAGAGAATAACATGGCAGGTGTATAACGGATATTACCACGCCATAAAGTAGTAATATAGTTGAAAGCTTTTACTGCTGATGGTACAGCAATAATTAGAGTCAAGAACATAAAAATACTACCTAAGAATGGATCCATACCTGTTACAAACATATGGTGAGCCCACACTATAAATGATAAGATAGCAATACCCAATATTGAGCCAATCATAGCTTTGTAACCAAAGATAGGTTTACGAGCATTGGTAGCTATAATTTCTGATGTAATACCAAGAGCAGGTAAAAGTACGATATAAACCTCAGGGTGTCCTAAGAACCAGAATAAATGCTGGAATAAGATTGCACTACCACCTGTATGGTCTAGAGCCTGTCCATTAATGAAGATATCTGACAAATAGAAACTTGTACCCAAACTTCTGTCAAATACCAATAATAATGCTGCTGAGAATAATACAGGGAAAGATAATAAACCGATGATAGCTGTTATAAAGAACGCCCAGATAGTTAGAGGTAGACGAGAGAAAGTCATACCTTTTGTTCTAAGGTTAATAACAGTCGTAATATAATTGATGCCACCTAACAAAGATGACACAATAAATAATGTCATGGCTACAAGCCAGTAAGTCATACCAGAGCCCGAACCTTTAAGAGCTTGAGGTAATGCACTCAGAGGAGGATAAACTACCCAACCACCAGCAGCAGGACCTCCATCAAGGAAGAATGATGCCAGCATAATCATACTAGATGCAAAGAAGAACCAGTAAGAAAGCATATTCAGGAATCCTGAAGCCATATCTCTTGCTCCAATTTGCAAAGGAATCAAGAAGTTGGAGAAAGTTCCACTTAAACCTGCTGTAAGTACAAAGAACACCATAATTGTTCCGTGCATGGTTACCATTGCTAGGTAAAACTCAGGGTCTAATTGACCTGTACCATTATCTTGAATAGCAACCCATTTTCCTAGAAGAGGCTTCAACCAAGAATAATCCATATCAGGGAAACCTAATTTCAAACGGAATAAAATGGAAAGCAATCCACCCACAAATGCCCACAGAATACCTGTAATAAGGAACTGCTTGGCAATCATTTTGTGGTCAGTAGAAAAAATGTACTTGGTAATGAAGGTGTCATGGTGTTCATGATGCTCTTCATGAGCGTGTACATCGTGTGCATGAGCAACGTCTGATGCCATATTAATAGTTTTTATAAATTTAAAACTGAAAAATAAAACCTTTGTTTTTTCTCAACAATAAAACTTGTTAGAGATAATATTAATTTGTTTTGCTTACTTTTTTGCTATCTTCCATAGAAACTTTACCTGCTTTAGTTTTGGTAATAGCCTCTATTTTCTTAGCAACGTATTCTTTATTTGTTTCTACAAATGGTTTTTGAGCAGCAAGCCATTTTTTGTAATCATCCTCATCATGTACAATTACACGCATACGCATACTGAAATGTCCACGTCCACATATTTCTTGACAAACCAATTCGTAATCAAATGTTTCCCAACGAGCTTTAACATCTTCAGGTTTTCCTTTTGTCGTATTAGGATCTGGTTTTAGATACTCAGGATTTTTACGTAATTCTTCACGCATTTCTTCTGTTGTCTTAGTTGGGATAAACCACATTTTAGTCGGTTGTCCAGGGACAGCATCCATTTTTTGGCGGAAATGAGGGAAGGAAACACTATGTAAAACATCTCTAGCTCTAATTTGTAAACGTACAGGTTTTCCTTTCACTAAATGTAATTCTGTAGCTTGAAAGTCGTCATTTACATTTTTATCTGTGAAATCTAAGCCCATTTCATTAATATCGTCTGTATAACGGAAGTTGAAACCACCCAATTTGTTATCAGCACCAGAATAACGAGCAATCCAGTTAAATTGTTTGCCCATTACTTCAATAAGCATTGCATTAGAGGGTGCTTCTTTAGTAACATCTCTCCAAAGTTTCCAACCTGCAAATACCAATACAGTCAGGATAACGGCAGGAACAATTGTCCAAACAATTTCTAATTTCAAATTATCAGGATAAAATGTTGCTTTGTTATCTTTTTTATGACGATACTTAAAAGTAAAGTAAAATAACGCTGCATTAGTTACTAAGAACATTAATATAACAACAATATGAGCTATTTTAGAAAGTGAATCATATGCAGCTCCATGTTGTACAGCATCTGGTTGCCCCCATAGTGTAGCATGTTTACTTGCATACCAAAATGCAGCAATGGTTCCTAATAAAGGAAGCAGTAGAAATAAATATGCATTGATATTATTAGCTGTTGTATCTATTTCTTCATTGTCTTTGCCTTTGCTTCTCAAGATACTTGCAAGATTACTAATTCTAAAAATAATTAGAAACACTGCCAGTACAAGAACAACTATCAAAGTTATAATAAGACTATTCATATTTTTTTGAGTTTATGTATTATCAATGATCTGCTAAAGCAGATTGTTTGAAAAACTTATATTTTTTATATGTTGTGATGCAAACTTTCCTCCATCATAGGGTGATTTTTCGCAATCAAATTCGTTTTAGCTAATGTAGTTGCAAAAACATATACAAAACTACAAGCAAACAACAATACAGTTCCTATTTCTAAGATAAAGAATCCGCCGTGTTCTTTTGTTGTACCAGGCATAATCATTACATAAAAATCTAAATAATGCCCCATTAATATACCAAATGCTGTTACTTTTAAGAAAATAGATCTACGTTTTGCATCTCTTGTCATCAAAAACAAAAATGGGAATATAAAGTTTACTGCTACATTGAAGATAATAAGAGGAGAGTAAACACCACCTAGTTTCTCCATTCTTTCATCCCAGTAAACGATTTCCTCAGGAATATTTGAGTAATTTTGTAGTAAGAATTGAGAGAACCAGATATATGTCCAGAATACACTGAATGCAAACATGAATTTACCTAAGTCATGTAAATGGTTTTCGTTTACCATTTTCAAATACCCTTGATCTTTTAAGAATACTACTGCAAGAGTAAGAATAGCCAAAGCAGAAACCCAAGTACTTGCAAATACATACCAACCAAACATAGTACTATACCAGTGAGCATCAATACTCATAATCCAGTCCCAAGCAGATGTAGATTCTGTATAACCAAAAATTACTATAAAAATAGCACTGAAAGTAATATTCTTTTTGTGATATGTAAAGTCTCCTTTTTGAGTAATATAATCTTCTTTTACAGAGTTATTTCTAATCACTGTATATAGGGTATACCAAATTCCGAAGTATGCAATCAATCTGATAAACCAGAATAAAGGGAAACTACCAGCTTGTAAGGGTGCAAAGAAAAATGCAGACTTACCATTTAAGATAGGGTCGAATGTTTTTGTACCTTTTTCATATAAATCGTGGTGTGTCCAGTGGAATAAATCATGACCACCAACAAAAAATGTAATGAGCAACACAACACCTGTAAAGGGTAAAAATGCTCCAAAAGATTCTGAAACCCTACGAATACTTGCAGACCAACCAGCATAAGCGACATACTGAATAGCAACAAACAATGTTCCCATTGCTGCAATATATGTAAAGAAAGTTCCATTGAGCCATAAGTTTGCCCAAATGCGTGTAAGAGGATTATAATGGTGTTCTCCTGCTCCTGCGTGTGCTGTTCCTTTAGCTCCTTCATGAGTAGCTCCATGAGCCTCATGTGAACCTACACCCAAATATACCAATATAGCTCCTATCACAAAAAGTACAGCTCCTATTCCAATTCCCATTAACAGTTTTTTCTTCTGTTCGGGAGTGAAAACATAGCGTTCTTCTAAGTTATAATGTACATGAGCCTCTGCCATAATATTTTATAATTAAAAATGAATATAATCGTTTGTATAATGTATTTGTGAAGAGTATTAGAAACACTCTCAAATATTCACTACTTAGTCTTTTTTTCTTCTGGTTTAGCTGTTGTAGCTACTGAGTCTTTAGCCACTGCTACTGCCACAGATTTTCCATCAGGTGTAATTTGTCCTTGAAGAACATGTACATAAGATACAATTTTCCAGCGTTCCAGAGAGTTAATCTGTGATGCGTGAGCCCACATTCTACCTTTTCCATGAGTAATTACATGATAGATATGACCTCCATTAACTTTAGCAATTGCACCTCCTGAAAGATTTGCTACACCTGTATATTTCTGACCTACTAAACCATCTCCTTTTCCTTCTTCACCATGACAATGTGTACAATAATATCCATACAACTCTTTTCCTTCAGCAAGTATCTCTTTTGTAAAAGGAAGAGGGTTTTTAAGATTCTTGGCTGCTGCCTCTAAGCTATCTTTATGTGTATTATAAACCATTAAGCCTAAGTCATACTTTACACCAGCAGAGTCAGTGTAGTTGGTTTTATAATTACGACGAGAGACACTACCTTTGGCAGGTTCACGCATATTGATACCATAAGGATTTACTTTATTTGTACTATCTGCTACCTGACTAAATGGATCATAAGCAACAGATGTATACATATTAGGAGCAAACTCTGTTCCTGGGTCGTTAGGGTCTCTTTCACAAGAACTTAAACCCAACAGTGTTGTGCCTAAAAAAGCTGACAATATATATTTGTGGATTTTCATCTCTTTATATTTCTTTAATTTTGGATGATAGCATTTTTTATCTTTCTACAACTCTGGGTTTTTCTGAAGCTCCATGTTTTTCCAAGATAGCTTCGATTTCTTCAATACTCTTGGTATTCTTATCTAAATCTACAACTAAAGCATATTTGTCGTCTGTAGTACGACGATCAAACATAAACTCTTGTTTGCCAGGTCCCATTAGATTTGAAACTAAAAATGTTGCTACCATACCTAAAGCCGCAATTAGTACTGTACCTTCAAAACTTACAGGCACCATTGTAGGAGGATAAAATGCATTTTTACCACCAATAATCATAGGCCAGTCTATTCGCATCATGAATACAATCATTGTAACAGCAAGTGTTGTACCTGTTGCCCCAAACATAAATGCTGCTATAGGAATTTTTGTTCTTGGATGACCTATATATACATCAATGTGGTGTATGGGGTGCGGTGAATACACCTCATCTACTTTTACACCATCATTTTGTACTTTTTTCACAGCACTTACAACCGTTTCTTCGTGGTCGTAAATGCCTACTAAATATTTCTTTTTATCTGAAGTATGTGTTGCCATTTTCAAAAGCGTTTTTCAAGATTATCAATACCTTAGTGTTTTAGTTTCTCTTCAGCCAACTTTTTAGCTTGCTCATCTGACGAGTTCAACACTGTTTTTACTTCTGCCATATTAATTACAGGCAAGTATTTTGCAAAAAGGAAGAAGCAAACAAAGAATAAGCCAAAGCTAAATACATAATCCCCTACATCATAAATAGTAGGACGGAAATATACCCAACTAGATGGAATATAATCTCTGTGTAATGAAGTTACAATAATTACGAAACGTTCAAACCACATACCCACGTTTACAACAATAGAAAGAACAAAGCTCCAAATAAGGTTTCTACGGATGCTCTTAAACCAGAATAACTGAGGAGAAATCACATTACAAGTCATCATAGCCCAGTAAGACCACCAGTAAGGTCCAAAAGCACGATTGATAAACGCATAACTTTCCGCTTCCACACCAGAATACCAAGCAATAAAGAACTCAGTAATATAAGCTACCCCTACAATAGAACCTGTTAACATGACAATTTTATTCATCAAGTCAATGTGTTCCATTGTAATATAATCTTCTAATTTATAAACAACTCTTGTTACAAGCATGAGGGTAAGTACCATTGCAAAACCAGAGAAAATCGCACCAGCAACGAAATATGGAGGGAAGATAGTTGTGTGCCAGCCTGGAATTACAGAAGTTGCGAAGTCCATACTTACAATAGTGTGTACAGAAAGTACAAGTGGAGTAGAAAGACCCGCTAAAATAAGAGCCACATATTCATATCTAGCCCATACTTTTGAGCCACCTTCCCAGCCAAATGCTAAGATTCCATAAGCAAAAGCAGCTATTGGTCTTCTTTTTTTCTTTTTTTCTGCTCTTTCAGCAGGAGTATCTGTTGCCAATAAAGGATTTTGTTCTAATGTTAATTTTGCTCTATCACGAATAGTTGCAAGGTCAGGAATTAAACCTACATACCAGAACACAGTAGATACTGTAAGATAAGTAGAGATTGCAAACACGTCCCATACAAGTGGTGAGTGGAAGTTTACCCACAAAGAGCCATAAGTATTAGGAAGCGGAAGAGCCCAATGTGCAAGCCATGTACGTCCCATGTGCATCAAGATGAATGAACCAGCACAAAGTACGGCAAAAATAGTCATAGCTTCCGCAGCTCTGTTGATAGATGTTCTCCATTTCTGACGAAACAGAAGAAGAACTGCTGAAATAAGTGTACCAGCGTGACCAATACCTACCCACCAAACGAAGTTGGTAATATCCCAAGCCCAACCTACTGTTTTATTCAAGCCCCAAACACCTATTCCATACCACCAAGTTGAAGCAAGAGAAAGACATCCAATAATAAAAAGTACTACAGAAAAGCCAAAAGCTATGAGCCAACTCATACTTGGTTTTTCTTCCACTCGCTTACAGATGTCTTCGGTGATGTCATGCATCGTTTTGCCACCTGTTACGAGAGGTTCTCTTATGGCTGATGTTACCTGCATAAATATATTTCTGTTAGAATTAGATAAAATGTTAAAAATTAAGCCTTATTTCTGATTTTTGCTAAATAAGTTACATTAGCCTTCACATTGATTTCTTCTAATAAGTGATATGCTCTCTCATCTTCCAAAACAATGTCTTTTTGTTCATTTTTAGTGATTCCGATTGTCTTAGCTATTCTGCTTTCAGGATCATTCATATCACCAAAGATAATTGCATCAGCAGGACAAGATTGTTGACATGCAGTTACCACATCACCATCTTTCACTTTACGTTTTTCCTTTTTAGCTTCTAACTTACCAGCTTGGATACGTTGCACACAAAGTGAGCACTTCTCCATTACCCCACGAGAACGAACTGTTACATCAGGGTTAAGAACCATTTTACCCAAGTCAGACTGACTCATAAAGTTTACAGTTGTAAACTTCTCATCATTTGTATAGTTAAACCAGTTGAAACGGCGTACTTTAAATGGACAGTTGTTTGCACAATAACGAGTACCAATGCAACGGTTATAGGTCATTTGGTTAAGTCCTTCTGAACTATGTGTTGTAGCAACTACAGGACATACAGTTTCACAAGGTGCATTGTTACAATGCTGACACATCACTGGCAAGAATACAACCTCAGGATTTTCTGAAGGGTCTTCCATTTTTTCATAATTACTCATACTCTTCACAGACGTATCGGCATCTGTGCTATAGTAGCGGTCAATACGAATCCAATGCATTTCACGAGCATTGATAATTTCTTGTTTACCAACAACAGGAACGTTATTTTCTGTCTGACAAGCAATTACGCAAGCCCCACAACCTGTACAAGAGTTCAAGTCGATGGTCAAGCCCCACCAATGATTTTTATTATAGGCTTCTTCGTGCCCTTTCCACATTGTTAATTCTGTAGGTTTTTTAGGACCATCTGCCGTATTGATAAAAATATCATACTTTTCACGAATTAACTTAGGATTCTTATTGTATTCTGTAAGATTTGCCTCTCTCACGTGTCCACGCCCCATAAGGGTTTGGTGAGTTTGTGTAAGAGCCATTTCAACTTTTCCTTCAGCTTTAGCAACAGCTACTTCATAGGCTGCATACAAGATGCTTCCATTTTGGAATGAAGCCATAGGATATACGTTCTGTCCTACACCATTTCCACATTTACCTGTGCTAATACGTCCATATCCTAAAGCAATAGATACTGTATTTTTCTGTTGACCAGGCTGAACAATTACAGGCAATGTGATAGAACTACCTCCTACTGTTACCTTCACCATGCTACCTGTTTCTACACCTAATTGAGATGCATAAGACTTAGATATCAAGGCATAATTGTCCCAAGTTGCTTTGGTAATAGGATCAGGGAATTCTTGTAGCCAAGGGTTATTAGCCATTGCTCCACTACCCAAACCTACTTTTTGATAAATTGCTAACTCAGTTTTAGCATTATCAGCTTTGTAAGCACTACTAACAGCAGAAAGAGCACCAGCAGCATCACCTTTGAATGCTACGCTTGTTGTAGGAACAGGTTTTACTTCTTGAGCAGGTTTTGTTTCTTTTTGAGTTGAATCTTTAGGTGTTACAACCGTTGCAACTTTAGCATTGGTTTCATAAACACCATCATGAAGGGCTTTTGTCCATGCTTCATTGAAAGCTTGACCTTTTAAGATATTAGTTTTCCAGAAACCTCTTAAAACATCATAATAGTTATTTTTGCTACCTGACCAAGTTAAGAATGAATCTTGAGCTTGACGAGTACCTTCTGGATAGATAGGAGAAATAGCAGGTTGTGTTAAGCTGTAGTTTCCATCTGTAGGGAAAGCATCATTCCAAGATTCTAAATAATTGGTATCAGGAGTGATGAATTTACATAATTTAGAAGTCTCATCTACTCTATCAGAGAAAGAAATGCTTAAAGCAACATTTTTTAGAGCATCCGCAATTTCTTTGCCTTTGGGATAATCATAAACAGGATTTGTACCATAGAAGATTACTGCACCAACACTACCACCTTTCAAATCTTCTACAAATTTAGCCATTTCTTCATCATTACCCTGCTTTGTGTAATTAGCCTGAGTAATACTAAGTGTTGAGCCATAGTTTGTTAAAGCATCATTAATGGCATTAACCAATATCTGAACATTAACATCATTTGAGCCACAAACAACTAGAGAACGACCTTTTTGAGCTTTTAAGTCATCTGCTGCTTTTTTAATTTTTTCAGCGATATTTTTATCTGTAATAGGGCTTGAACCTCCACCTACAACTTCGTTGTACAGTTGAGCAACTACTAAGCCTTCTTGAGAGGGGCGAATAGCTACACGATGGTCAGCATTAGCTCCAGATAAAGACAAACCTGTTTCAAACTGATAATGTCTTGACATGGTTTTCTTTTCCTTGCTTAATTTTCTGCCTTGTGTATATTGACGGCTATATTCGATTGAAGACAACCATGTTCCTAAGAAATCTGCATTGATACTTACGATTGTTTCTGCTTTGCTAAAATCGTAATTAGGTAAGCCATATACACCAAATGATTTTTCATTAGCCTTTAAAATACCATAAGCAGAAACTGCATCATAGCTTACATGCTTGGTAGAAGGATATTTCTTTGCAAACTCTGCGATTACAGATTTTGTAGAAGGGCTAATAATTGTATTACTTACAATATAAATTGTTCCGTTTGTAGCTTGAAGAGCTGATAGAATTTTTGAATCTACCGAGTCTTTGCTTGCTTTCTTACCTCCATCCATGAAAGAATTTAGTCTTTCTAAATCATAAAGATTTAAAACTGAAGCTTGTACCCTTGCAGATGTACCACCTTTAGTAACTTTAGAAAGTGTATTCCCTTCAATTTTAATAGGACGACCTTCACGTGTTTTCACTAAAATGCTGCAATATTCACCATCTTGGAAGTAGGTAGTTGCATAGTAGTTAGGGATACTGGGGTCAATATCTTCGGGTTTATTAAGATAAGGGATAGCTTTTTTAACAGGAGCCTCGCAAGCAGCTAATGAAACAGCTGCCATTCCAAAGCCCATAAGCTTTAAGAAATCACGGCGAGACGTATTATTTTCTTCATCTTTTTCGGCGATAGGTAAAAAGTCAGGAAATTCTTTTTCTGCTTTTTTTACGAACTCCAAATCGTTGGTTAGTTCTTCAAAACCTTTCCAGTATATCTTTTTGTTTTCCATATTGCTATGATTGAACCTTTCGTTTAATTGAGAAAAGGGGACTTAGATTTTCTCTCTAAGTTCCCAAATTTTTTTTAATAATGACATTTAGAACATTCCAAACCACCTATATCTTCAACCTTAAATTGCGTTTTTCCTTTTGATTTATGGAACGCTAACAACTTCTCATAATAAGGATTTAAGACATCTTTGCCATTACCATCTTTTGCTGTATAACTTACAAGTGTCTGACGGTGACAGTCAATACACCATCCCATTGTAAGTGGAGAACGTTGTTGAACAACTTCCATTTCTTCAATTTTACCATGACACTGCTCACAAGCTACTTTACCTGCTACTGTGTGTTGAGAGTGGTTGAAATATACCAAGTCAGGGAGGTTATGAACACGAACCCATTGTACTGGTTGGTTTTTCTCGATAGCTGTATAAATCTTCTGAATTTCAGGAGAGCCATTTTTGATTGTGTTATGGCAGTTCATACAGATATTAGATGAAGGGATACTTGCAGATTTACCTTTCATTACTGTAGTGTGGCAATACTGACAAGCTATTTTATATTTACCAATGTGTAATTTATGTGAGAACGGAATAGGTTGAGAAGGTGCATAACCTTGTTGCATACCAATATCCATTGTTTTATCGATACCTATTTTTGCAATAACTAAGAAAATAATTGCTGTAAGAACACCTAAAAAGGCTTTGCTACCTAAAACTTTACCTAGATCGAATTTAGATTCTACAACTTCTTTTTCTGCTTCATCTAAATCTTCTCTTTGTTTAAGCAAACGAGTAAGCAATGAAGTAAGTACCAATAATACAATTAAGATTACCAATAACACTACTACCAAAGCACCTAAGATAATGTTTGTTGAGCCTGAATCTGCTGTAGCCCCTGCTGTAGCTCCTCCTCCTTGTGGGTCTTTTTTGATTTCAGGTTTAGGTACAGATTCTATGTAAACCAAAAGGTCTTTGATGTCCCCGTCTGTAAGATCAGGGAATGAGTTCATGGCTGTTTGGTTCCAATCATTATAGAGTTTCACAGCATAAGCATCTCCACTTTTAATAACAGACTGTGAGTTACGAATCCATTTTTGTAACCAAGCCTCATTACGACGAGCAGTAATGCCTGTTAGAGCTGGACCTGTTGAAGGTTCGTGTATTTTGTGGCAACTTGCACAATTGTTTGCAAACAAGTCTTTGCCTTTTGCAACATCGCCTTTCCCAGCTGTTGGGTTCTGAGCAAATGCTACTTGCATACCAAGAACGAAAACAGCCAGTATTACTGCCAATTTTCTGATATCCTGAATGACCGAAGAGTATCGCATAGGTATATAAGGTTGATAAATCTACATTTTTTTAGCCTTACAAAAATAATAGGCGTTTTTTTATTCGCAAACTACATTTCAAACAAATTCGGCTTTTTAGTTCCATTTTTACTATATTTTTTCACAAGCAACTGATTTATAATTTTTTACCAAAAAATAAATCAGTAATTTAGAATAATTCTAAACAAATTCGATTCTATTTTCTAAAGTAGATTTGCAATTAAAAGGCTTATTAAGCTTAATCCTAATAAAGAAAAACCAATAATATTGAAGATAACAGTTGCATGCCATACTATAGCTAAGTAACTAAATATGGCTATAAACATGGTTATAAATGCTGGTATTCCTACAAATAAGAGCCATAATATTATATATACAAACCCTGCTCCAGAACCTCTATCCACAAGTAGTGAAAGAATAATGCTCCCCAAAACCAAGTAACCAGCCCCTATCACCAAAAGCCATAGTGTTTGCAGAGGAAATCTAACCAAAAAGAAAAATGCTAAACCCAAAGAAATCCATCCTATTGTATTAAGTGTATCTATAGCATCAGCTCTTTTTTGAGATTTCAAAGGTCTTGATTGTACTTTATTGGTTTTGAGGTATTTTTTTATTCTTACCCCCTCTTTAATATTGTTTATTTTGGGTAGAAGTTGAAATTTCTTAGTTGTTTTTTCCTGAGTAGATTTTAGAATTACTACATTGTTTATTTTATCAACTTTTTTTGAAGTATTCAGAGTATCTATCATGGGTATTTCCATATTTTGCGTTTCTCCGCTTCTACTTTGCGATTCTGAAAGGTTTTGAGCAGATACATAGTTTTGTAAAGAAAACCAAATGACAAGTGTCCAAAAGATATTTTTCATAGTTTTTGTTTATTTTAGTAAAAGAATAAATGTAAGCTAAAAAATATTAAACTTAGCCCCAAGCAAATAAGCCCAATAATATTAAATAATGCAAAAGCATTCCATAAATAGGCTAAATAACCAAATAAACTAAAAAACATAGGAATATATCCAAAAATTAAAGTAGGTATTCCAAAAATAACCATGATAATAGCTCCTCCAAATTGCCCTATTCTTCCTTTCCCTCTCATGTCATCTAATAATGATAATGTTATAGTTGTTCCAATTATTGTTATTACTAAAAATATAAAAAAGAACCATATACTTACAATAGTAAACCTAATCAAAAAGAAAAACGCAAAAATTAAGAAAATAACTCCTAAAGCAATAGTAATATCTCCAAAATCATTTTTTTTCACTTTTTTTTCAGGGCTAGAATTTATTTTTCTATTTTTAAGTGTTTGTATATGATTAAAAAATCTTTTAGAAGCTTGATGTGGCTTTTTTTCTAAAAACTCTGTAGTATTTTGATTATTTAAAGCTTGTTCTTTGAGTACAACTACTTTTGGGGATTGTAGTGTGTTTGTTGTATCTATATTCAAAATAAGGTGTGAGTTATTGACCTCCCCACTCCTACTTTGGGATTCTTGGGCAATCAACTGATTCTGAATAAAAAAACATAAGATAAATAATATCCACTTCATATGTTTTATGATAAGAAAGCTTGTGCAATTTTTAAATCCTCAGGAGTTGTGATTTTTATATTTTCATAATTTCCTTCAATAAGAGTTACTTCAAAACCTGCTTTTTCATAAACAGATGCATCATCTGTAATTTCTGGACTATCTGAAACACGCTCAAAAGATTGCCAAATTTCAGAAAATCGGAATGTTTGAGGAGTTTGAATAAGCCGATAGGCTGTTCGAGGTACGCTTTGACTTTTACTTTCAGAAACTTCTCGAATCGAATCTTTTAGAGTAATTGAAGCTATTGCCGAACCTTTTTCACTTGCAATTTCAAAGCTATTTAAAATAACAATTTCAGAAACAAGTGGACGAACACCATCATGAATAGCAACCAAAGCCTCTTGTGTTTGGGTTGCAACCCAAGTAAGTCCATTTTTAACTGATTGATAGCGAGTTACACCTCCTATAATAATTTGAGTAGGTATTGAGAAATTATATTTTTGACAAATTTCTTCCCAATAATCCATATCTTTTTGTGGTAAAACCACTACAATATGTGTATTTATTTTGTGAAATTTTTCTATAGTATGAAATAAAATAGGTTTTCCATTGAGCAATAGAAATTGTTTGGGAATTTCTGACTGCATCCGAGAGCCACTGCCTCCAGCTACAAGAATAGTATATTTAGGTAATTCCAAGATGATTAATTGATTTTGATGTTAAAATAAAAAATGATGAGCAAACATTACATTTTACTCACCATTTTTTTCATATCTTTTTATAAAAATCATGCTTACATCATTTTTCTGTCTTGCATCAGGTAGTTTTGTACATAATCTTTAATACCTTCTTCTAGTGTATGAAAGGGTTTGGAGTAGCCTATTCCTTTCAGTTTTTTCATATTGGCTTCTGTGAAATACTGATATTTATCACGTATATCGGCAGGAGTGTCCACAAAACTGATTTTAGGTTCGACACTCATAGATTTAAAGGTATTTTTAGCCAAATCTAAGAACGTACGAGCTTTGCCACTTCCTAAATTATAAATACCAGAATCTTTACGATGATGCATTAAAAACATACATACTTCTACCACATCTTTTACATACACAAAATCACGTTTTTGTCCACCATCTAGGTAATCTGGATGGTGAGAACGGAATAATTTCATACTTTGAGTGTCTTTAATCTGATTAAAAGCATGAAATACCACAGATGCCATTCTGCTTTTATGATACTCGTTTGGTCCATAAACATTAAAAAACTTTAATCCTGCCCAGAAAAATGGTTTCTGATCTTGACCAAGAGCCCAAACGTCAAAATCTTGTTTAGATTGCCCATAAGGATTAAGAGGTTTTAATTTTGATATTTTCTGTTCATCATCATCATAACCCAACTCCCCCAAACCATAAGTAGCAGCAGATGAAGCATATACCAATAGTATTTGATAATCGATACAAGCCTGCCACATTTTTTTGGTATACTCCAGATTCAGATGATTGAATATATTCACATCGAACTCTGTGGTATCAGTTCTCGCTCCTAAATGAAAAATAAACTCAACTTCTTTGTGATTTTCTTTCAGCCATTCAAAAAAATTCTCTCTTTCTACTCTCTCTTTAATTTTTTTACCTTCTAAATTTGGATTTTTCTCTGTTTTTGAAAAGTCATCCACAGCAATAATTGCATTGAAATTGTCTTGGTTGAGCCTTGCCACCAAACAACTGCCTATAAAACCTGCTGCACCTGTTACAACAATCATATTTTAAGTTTATTTGATAAATGGCTGCAAGTTAATTGCCACAAAGAGATAATCAAAATTATTTTATTCTAAACCTTCTGAAAATACTTTTTTTGCTCCTTTTTCACTTGTTCAATACTCATATATAACAACCAAACTGCTATTCCATATACTACAAAATTGAGTTTGGCTGGTGTTATTTTAAGAATGCTATGAAACAAATTAAAATAAATATTAAATATCTGAAATGCTAAAATATGTGTGGTTGCTATTAGTCCTAATTTACTACCTGTTTTTTCATTCCAATATCGGAAAGCATTTCCTTTATAAAGCTGAAAAACATAGATAATCAACAAGATAGCTATAGGTATTATGAAGCCAAAAGGCGTGTATTGCCATGATATCATTTCATCATAAAAATAACAGCCAAAGGTTACTAAAAAAAGCCAAAGAATTCCTGTTGGAGAGGTAAACAGACTTCTAAAGCTCATCCATGATAAATCTTTTATTATCATTTTTTGAAACCCTTTAATGTATTGGTTCTGCATTTTTATCAATCCTTCTGCTCCACCAAAACCATTTTTAGTGATTACAAAGGCTTGTTCAAAAGATATGGAATTATTTTGCATCTGATGTTCTATATCTAATACAAAATGATCCACCATTTCTTCTATAAACTCCTTATTTGATAAAGGAATCGCTAATTTTTGATGAATATCCTGTATCTGACTTTCTGTGAGTTTCATATTGTTTTTAATTTAGATTGTAATGATAAAATACTTTCTACACTTTTAAGGGTATCTAAGAACTCTTGTACTCTTACTTTTACAACATTGCTACCTTCAGGAGTAAGTTTATAGTATTTTCTTGTTCTTCCTTCTATGGTTTCAGTATAAGAACTAATGGTTCCCTCTGCCTCTAGTTTATGTAAAGCAGGATACAAGGCTCCTTCTGTAATCTGCAAGGTGTTATCTGTAATTTCTTTTACTTGCTGGCAAATTTCATAACCATACATTGCTCCTTTTTCTTCTAAAAGTTTCAGAATAATGAGTGTTAAACTTCCTTTTAATATAGGGTTATTTTGTTTCATGGTACAAATATACAAAAAAGTCATACCTAACAAAATTAGGTATGACTTTTTTATTCGTTAATTCTATTTTATTTCTTTAAGTGGATAATATAATTGATATTTATTGTCTTCTTTATAACAAATATTTTTCTTTAGTTCTTCAGCCTTTTGATATAGTTGTTTGGCTTTTTCATCATAATTATTTCCTCTAACAAGTAAGTTAAAAGCATAATCCTGATACAGATTGATTGAATGTGGTAGCATCTCTAAAATTCTAGTATATACTATATCAACTACTTCTATTGGAATTTGATAATAAAAATCAAGTTCAATTCCTGCAAGTAAATCTCCGTAATGATCTGATAATAAAGCAGCTTTTGTCAATTCATAAGTATAGCTTTTTTGATAGTTCGAAGAAATAAAGTCTAACACCATATTTTCAAATAATCGTTTACCTTTTACTATATTAAAACTAGGATAATAGTTGGGACGAACACTTCTTGAAAATATTTCATCTTGTGATGTATATTGTAATGCTTCCTCTCTTGTAATTGTATCAATAGGAGAGTAATTAAGTAAACCTTTATAATAGTATTCAGGTGGAGTTGTAATCATTAAAAGGTCATATAATTCTTTTTGAAATTCTTTAATGTCTTTTATTTTGATATTAGCTCGAAGTATCTTACTCATATCTAATATTTCTTTTATAAGGATAAAGGCTCGTTGTTTTTTCAAATCAACCTCAATATAATTATTAGTAAGCTTAGTCTGATACTTTTCATCATACATACTTAATGCTGCAAATGCTAAGTGAGATGCTGAACAATAACCATTAGATGGAGGCTTTTTATCTTTTTCTATTATATCAATAAAAATTTCATTTACCTCTTTTTTATCATACAACAATAAAGTTGCATAATATACACAGTCAAAAAAGTTATTGGTGTTTTGCTTAGGTATATTATGAACTACATTCGTATAGTTATATTCATCTTGCAATAAACCTGCTAGCCAAACAGCTGGATATTCAATAGAGTAAATAAAATATTCTTCAGCAAAGATTTCTTTCCACCAAAACATATCTCTTATATGTTTTGGTGTTATTTGTGTCAGTAAATAACGAGCCTGCACAACCCAATCTTGTAATTCAAGAGGATGTAAAAAACCTTTAGCCCCTCCCATAATATGTTTTCGAAAAAAACAAAGCCCAAAAGTTTTATAAAGTTGACCATATGAATGTATTTTTTCATTTTTGATGAGCCAGATGACAACAAGAACTATTTTCGATATAACCCTCAAATTGCAGGGCAGCATTATCGTGGGGGCGAGCATTGTACTTATTTTGTTTCCATTGTTCTCTTTCCAGTTCCAGCTCTTTTTTGAGTTCTTCATCAGAGAGAGCATCAATGAGTTTATCCAAATCGGGTTGCCCTGCATCTACCCAAGCTGTGTACCAGAAATCTGCTACGCCTTTTACAGATGCTTTGAAACGTCTTTCTACTTGTCCGTTGAGACGTTGATGGTAGGCTTTTGAGAATTCTCTTGAATATGTACGGATGGTTACTCGATTTCTATCTTCAAATACATATTTTTTATCTTCCGGAAATTGCTGAGTAAGTTCTTTTTCAAATCTGAGAACAGAATCTAAAGCTGTATGAGCATTGACTACATAACTCCAAGCTTTGAGTTGCGTATTTTTGATGTATTCAGCTCTTCCTACAAGCAGGTCGTAATCGTCTGAGAAAAGCTCTGGTAAACGAGCTTCCCAAAAACCATGAATACCTACTTGTCCTGTTTTTTGCCCGTTATAATTTTCGGTAGTATGAAGAGGTACATTGCTGTCTGCGATATAATGTCCAATATCGGCACTCAGGCGTAAAATTCTTCTTGTATCTTTTTGTTGAAAAGCTATTGTTAAATCTCTTTTCATTTTTTCGATATGCCAAGGTACTATTCCATAGGCTCTGAGAGTATCTTCTGTAAAACGTTCAACAGCCTGTTTCCAATAGCGTGGCATTTTATAAACAGCACTATCATTATAGAATTTATCATAAATATCTATATCAATGTAGTGTCTTTCTGCTTCTCCCTCTACTGCATTTCTACGAGAGTCTGGTGTGACGGCTTCTTCTGTTAAATAAGTAATATAATGTTTATAAAAACGTATCATTTCTGGGGGCAAACTATACACAGCTAATCTGTTAATTTTTTTATGCCCAAAAAAGCCCCAATAAGCAGGTTTTTTATTTGAACCTGAAATAAGAAACACCAAAATACTCAAACATAAAAGCAGTCGCATACACTTTGTTTTTTATGAAAGATAATGAAAAAATATTTCCTCAGTATGATGTCATTATCAATTTTCAGATTAGTTTTTGAAGCAATGATAGATAATTTCGTCAGCAGGTAAAGCATATCTTTTTACCTTTTCGGGAGGAAGTTGTTTTACATACTCATCTTCTACTACTCTGAAACCTGCTAAAGAAAGTCTTTGAGCATAATCACGTCCATACATGCGTACATGGTCGTTTTGTCCAAATGCTTTTTCTCTTTCTTGTGGTGAGATAATGGTTTTATCTTCGTAAGTAGTAGCCAGACTCAAATCCATAGGTGACTGAATAATAGCCCAACCTGTTTGTTTTAAAACCCTTCTAATTTCACGCATGGCTTGCAAATCGTCATCCACATGCTCCATCACATGGTTACAAAACACCACATCAAAATGATTGTCTTCAAAAGGCATTTGATGGATATCCATTTTTACTTTGGCAAGTGGCGATTCCAAATCGGCTGTAATGTATTCTTGTAAATTTTTAAGATTTTCGAATCTATGAATAAAACAAACTTCTGGAGCAATGTGTAGCACTTTTAGGGGTGCCTGAAAGAAATCCGTTTTTTCTTTTAGAAATAACCACATCAAACGGTGGCGTTCTAAAGACTGGGAATCGGGGCAAAGAGCATTTTCTCTTGGATGTATTCTGCCATAAGGCAAAAATTTACTATAAGTTTTGCCTGAAATAGGACATTCTACGTTATTTCCTCTATAAAATAAACCTAGGAACTTCAAACCTATACCACTTACCAATTGTAAATATTTACGAGGAACAAATCTTATTAAAAAACTGATTATATATTTCATTTGACTTGGATTTCAGTCTGCAAATATAGTGTTTCTTTTGTTTATCAAAGAGAAAAATCCGTATATTGAGTTTGTTTGACTTGATTTTTTTATGATAAAGCTTATCCAGCATACTGAAAAAATATGGGCATTGAAAAACTTTTTAACTGCTCAAGAATGTGAGGAACTCATTTTATTCAGTGAACAACAAGGCTATCAAGAAGCAGAAGTAGGTTTTAGTGAAGGAGCTAAAATGGCTAAAAATATTCGAAACAATTATCGTTTAATTTATATCGATAATCTTTTAGCTGAAAAATATTGGCAAAGACTTCACTCCTTTTGTCCTGAAAATCTTGATGATATGACCGTGTTGGGTTTAAACGAACAGTTTCGTTTTTATAAATATGAATCAGGACAACGTTTTAAAAAACATATTGATGGAAGGTTTAAAAGGAATGAAAACGAAGAAAGTAGAATTACTTTTATGATTTATCTGAATGAAGATTTTGAAGGAGGTGAAACTACATTTGAAGATTTGATTATCAAGCCTGTAACAGGTACGGCACTATGTTTTATACATGAACAAAAACATGAAGGCTCTCCAGTATTAAATGGCACAAAATATGCTTTGCGTTCGGATGTCATGTACAAAAAACTATAACTCAAACTTTATGATGCAAGAATCATTTTTGCATTTTTTGTGGCAATATCAATATTTTGAGACTCAAAGCCTCAAAACCACAGAAAATGAAACCGTAGAAATCTTAAAAAGAGGTATTTATAATACCAATGCAGGAGCAGATTTTGAACATGTTCAGTTAAAAATTGCTCAAATTGAGTGGCAAGGAGATGTTGAAATACATATCAAAGCTTCAGATTGGCAAAAACACCAACACCAAAACAACGAACGTTATAACAGAGTAGTTTTGCATGTGGTTTGGGAAAATGATATGCCTATTAGAAGAGCTGATGGCTCACTTATACCAACACTAGAACTCAAAAATTATATAAAAAGCAATGTATTTCATCAGTACAAATATCTTTCTGAAAACCAAAAAGATATACCCTGTGAAGCTCTTATTTTTGAAGTAGAACCTTTGTATTGGTTTATGATGATGGATAAAGCTCTTATACAAAGACTTGAGAAAAAAGCAGATATAGCAAGAAATATTTGGCTTTCTTGTGAAAAAGATTGGGAAGAAACCACCTATCGTTTACTTGCTCAAAATTTTGGATTTAAAATTAACAATCATGCTTTTTTGAGGCTGGCAGAACAAACTCCTCTCAAATACATCTTAAAACACAGAGATAATTTAACTCAAATTGAAGCTCTTTTATTCGGACAAGCAGGTTTTTTGGAAGGAGATACACAAGATGCTTATTTTGAGACACTTCAAAAAGAATACAAATTTTTAAAAGCTAAATACCAACTCACTTCTATTGCAAAAAGTGAATGGAATTTTTTACGTTTGAGACCTGCCAATTTCCCAACTATTCGGTTGGCTCAATTTGCTCAGTTATTACATAAAAATGCCAATTTGTTTTCTGTTTTGTTATATGCAGAGCAGTTCAAAACACTCAAAAACATTTTGGAAGCTGATGTTTCTGAGTATTGGCAAAATCATTATCAGTTTGGAAATACAACCCAAGAAAAAGCCCCTTCAAGATTGGGTAAAGGCAGTATAGAAAACCTTGTAATCAATACTATTGTTCCTTTAATGGTGTTGTACTCTAAAGAAAGTAAACGCCAAGATTTGCTGGATAAAGCTGTCGATTTTCTTGAAAAAATACCTGCTGAAAGCAATCATATCATAGAAAAATGGCAAAATCTGGGGGCTAATATTAAGAATTCCGCTGATTCGCAAGCACTCATTGAGCAATATAATACTTTTTGTTCTCACAAAAAATGTTTGGAATGTACAATAGGAGTCAATATATTAGGCGTAAAAAACAAACAAGCAATACTCAGAGAGTAATGCTTGTCTTTTACTACAAAACTATTTTATTGTTTGCAAACAACGTTCAATTTGCATCTAACGCTCAATTATAGTACAAAAACCTGCATACAGCAATACGTCATTTGACGTATTTTTTAAATACATAAAATGAAAGATATAAAATTAAAAGGCATCGATACTGAAGGGGTTCTATTGATTGTCTCTGCAAATCAGATGCAATCAATATATAGTCAGCAAAAGTTTGACTATAATTACCCAGAAGGTTTATACAAACTGATTAGTACAGGGCATTTGTATGCAGTAACAACCCAAGAAAGTATTTCGGAGCTTTGCATTTATGATGTAGAACCTTCTCCAAACACTTTAAAGAATTGTATTTTGGTAGGAGATAAAAACTTTCTACAAGTTGAAAAAAATGATACTTGGCTTGTAATAGACCATGCAAGTTTTACAATGGTATGCGATTGTGAAAAAGGAGATTACACTCAAGAAAAATCCTATAAACCTCTTATTTTACCTTTCGAGGAAGGCATTTATCAAGTTTTCACATATCAGAAAAAAAGTAAGGGTCTACCAAAAATCACTTTAGTTCTAAAGAAAATCGAAAACTTTGAACCTACATTACAACAATTAAAACCTTTAGAAATTTACGACTAAATCAATATTTAATATGAATTTACAAGATTTTATACGTGATGTCCCCGATTTTCCTAAATCAGGCATTATGTTTAAGGATATTACAACTTTACTCAAAGACCCTGAAGCCTTCAAGACGGCAGGAGATATGCTCTATAACTTTTCTAAAAACTTAGGTATTCAGAAAGTAGCTGCAATTGAATCACGAGGGTTTATGTTTGGTTCTTTGCTTGCTCAGCGTTTGGGTGTAGGGTTTATACCCATTCGTAAACCAAGAAAACTGCCTGCTCAGGTTTTTTCACAGTCTTACACTTTAGAATATGGTGAAGATACTTTAGAAATGCATCAAGATGCCGTTTTAAAAGGTGAAAAAGTTTTGCTACATGATGATTTACTTGCTACTGGCGGAACGGCTGAGGCTGCTTGTAAACTCATCGAAAAGGCTGGAGGAATTGTTATGCAGGTTTCTTTTTTGGTTGAACTAGCATTTCTGAACGGCAGAGAAAAATTAGAAGGTTATGATGTAGTTTCTGTACTCCGATATAATAAAGAATAAATTGCTGTGAATTTTAGAGTTGAACCTTTATCCGTTTTTATTCAAAAAAAAGATATTTCTTACGATTTTGAGCCTTTCTTGTTCAATATTCCTGAGCATTTAAGCTTACAAAATTGTAATGACTGTTACGTATTTTGGGGTGAAAAAAAAAATAAAATTCATCTTTTATTCAATCTATTTATAAAAGATGAATGTGGTTTGAGTCCTTATCAAATGGCTTTTGGAGGGATTGAAGGCTCTAAAAATTTACATTATAAAGATATATTAGAGTTTATCGAATTCTTTCTTTCCTTTTGTAAACAAACACCCCTACATAACTTAAAAATCACTTTTTATCCGTTCAGTTATCATGCTCAAATCAATTATATTACCTCACAAATATTGCTACTACAAGGATTTGAAATATCTAAATCTGAACTAACTCATTTTATTAATATAAGCTCCACAAACTTTGAAGAAATATTACACCTTTCAGAAAAACGAAAATTAAAGAAATGTATTCAGGCAGGTTTTACTTTTGAGAAGCTCGAAAAATTTGATATAGACAATGTTTATGGCTTTATAAAAGATTGTAGAATTAGAAGAAATCATCCGATTTCGATGTCTTTGGAGACTTTTAGAAAGACTGTCGTCCAGTTTAAAGACAAGTATTTTGTTTTTGTGGTAAAACATAATGAACAAATCATAGCTCTTACTGTCGCTATTGTCATTAATCAAGATATTTTATATAATTTTTACCCTGCTGACCATGCTGGTTACTTAGTTTATAGTCCTATTGTGATGCTCATGCAAGGACTCTACAAGTTCTGCCAAGAAAATCAATTCAGATTATTGGATTTGGGTATTTCAACGGAAAATAGCAATCCTAATTTAGGACTTATCCGCTTCAAAGAAAATTTGGGTTCACAAAGCTGTTTAAAATTAAGTTTTTATAAGACTTTCAATTAAAAAAGGAACTGAATATTCAGTTCCTTTTTTAATTTTATTCATTATTGACATTTAATATCTCTACTTCAAAATATAGTGGAGTGAAAGGACCTATACCTAATCTCCCTGAAGGACCATAAGCAAGTCTCGAAGGCATAAATAAATAACCCTTCTCTCCTACTTTCTTGATTAGAGGAATTCCCTTCCTCCAACCTAATATATTACCAGCTTCATAAGGACGAAACTGAAAACTTTCACTACTGTCAAAGATAGTATTATCAATCACTCTTTTACCTATAAACTTAACCGTAACTCTTGATGAATCTTTTGTTACATCTTCTCCTACACCTGATTGTGTACGAGAATATATAATACCATCCAAGTTTTGAGTTGCTACAAGCCCCATCATTTGCATTTTTTCACTAATATATTGTTCTTCTGCCTTTACATTTACCACTTCCAAATCAATACGTAGAGCTGAATAAGGTGGTAGAAAAGGAGTAGAAGCAGTCCCAAAACCCTGTGTATGATTCATTAAAAGAGTCGCTTTTTGCCCTTTGTAAATTACTTGTTTATTCAACTGCATGAAAAGATCCATTCCTTTTGGGTTAATGATAGCATTCCCTGTTGTAGGATTGATAACAGGAGCTATCAAAGTTTTGGTACCTTTGAGGCTATAGTTTGTATCTATGGGTTTTTCACTGGGAATCAAACGAATTTCATATTTCAATTCTACATACCTGAATGTCGTATCAGGAGATTCCCCAGCAGGCAAACCCGTAATTTGATAATAGATTCCGTTAGCATCTTTCTGCATTTGCAAACCTTTAGTAGCAATATAGCTCAATATTTCCTGCTCATTGCGTGCTGTTTGTTCATCAACAAAGTTTTGTTCTTCATTTTCACGCTTACAACTTATCAAAAAAGTAAGCGTGATTATAGTAAAAAGAGAAATTAAGGATGTTTTCACGTGAGTTATTTATTTTTTTGCTGATTTAATATCTAGTAATTCTACTTCGAATACAAGTGGACTAAAAGGAGGTATTACACCATTACCAGCACCTGTTGCTCCATAACCTAACGTAGAAGGAATCAACAAGGTTGCTTTCTCTCCTTTTTTAAGTAAAGCAATTCCCTCATCCCAGCCTTTAATAACAGAATTTGTTCCTAATACAAACTGGAAAGGTTCGCCTCTATTCACAGAACTATCAAATACCTTGCCATCCAAAAATTTACCTGTGTAATGTACTGTTACAGAATCTCCTGCTTTTGCTTGTGTACCACCTGTTTTTTGAGTAACTAAATATCTCAATCCAGAGGCTGTGGTTGTAAAGACAATACCCGATTTTTTCACATATTCTTCTATTTTTCCACTTTCTTCAGCTTCTGCTTGTTTGGCTTTTGTTGCTGCTTCCTCTTGGAATTTTTTCTCTTGTTCCATCATTTCTTTCTGGAAAGTTTCTTTAGATTTTATACTATATACTTTTAAGAAATATTGTACATATTCTGTATTAGGTTTGCCTTTGTATTTAGCAAATCGAACATCCCCCATTCTTCTGGAGAGAGTATCTTTATTTACAGAAATAACAACACTATCGCCTACTTGCAGAGAGGGTAAAACTTCGGATGGTAGTCCTTTTGCAGGCATTACATTTAATGTTTGAGGCTTTCCATTTGCTACTTTGTAGCTATTTTCTAATGTATCATTCCCTATCAAACCTAAAAAATGTATTTCAATATAATCCCCTTCTTTTATTTTTTGCCCTTTTTCATCTCTTTTTACAATTTTGTATTTAATACCTGAAGGAAGTGTTGTTTCTCCATTCATTTGACGAGGTGCTTCACAAGCACTAAAAGCTAATGCCATAAGGCATATGAACACAAAGAATCTCATTTTTTTAATTTTTGGTTTGAAGTAATTGATGTTGATGTTTTTGAACAAGTTCTAAAAATTTTGCCTCTGTTTGAGTTAAAGGAATTGCAGATGTCCCTCCTGCTGCATTTTTATGCCCTCCTCCATTGAAATAATCACGAGCAAAGTCATTTACTGAAAAATCACCAATTGAACGAAAAGAAAGTTTTACACTGTCATTTCTCTCTATCATAATTGCTGACATTACCATTCCTTCTATAGACAAAGCATAATTCACTACTCCCTCTGTATCACCAGTTTGCGAATTAAACTTTTTTAATTCTTCTGCTGAAACAGTGAAGTAAGCTACCCTATATTCTGGCAATACTTTTAGTTTATTACTGAGCATATATCCTAAAAAGCGTAAACGTTCTTCAGAATTATTATCATAAATCCTATTATGAACTTTAGAAGTATTGACACCGATGTCTATGAGTTCTCCTGCGATTTGATGTACTTTTTTGGTTGTAGAAGGATGTTTAAAAGAGCCTGTATCTGTCAGAATACCCGCATACAAGGCTTCTCCGATAGCTGTATCAATTTTATCTTTATCCCCCAGTTCAACAATAAGTTCGTATATCAGTTGAGCTGTGGCAGCTGCTTTTACATCATGATAATTATATGTAGGTTCAATTGCAGGATTGATATGATGGTCTATTAATAGGACTGGCTTATTGACTTGTTCAAAAATACTTGCCATTTGCTCTAATCTAGGGTAACAGCCAAAATCCAAACAGCAGATGAGGTCGGCATTTTCTACTGTTTTTTTTATTTCATTTATATCATGTTTGCCAAAACACAACACAGACTCGTTATCTGGTAGCCAAAACAAGAATCTTGGATAGTCACTTGGGCTTATCACTTTAACAGTGTGTCCTAATTTTTTTAAGTACCCTGACAGACCTAACGAAGACCCCAAAGCGTCTGCATCGGGTTTGTGGTGTGTAGTAATAACTATATTCTTAGGTTTAGATAAAAATTCTTTTAATTGTTTCAAATTCTCCATCACTCCAAAATTGAGGGCGTAAAATTGAGAATTTTTATTCTCAAAACCAAAGGTTTTCAGGTTATTATTTAGATTCTAACACCTACAACTGTTATATCATCTATTTGTGATTCTCTATTTGAACCCATCCAGTCAGTAATTTCTTGATGCAAAATTTTATATTGTTCTGTCATAGGCAAAAGGTGATTATTATAAAGCAATTGATACAATTTTTTGGATGAAAACTTTTTATTTCTTTCTCCTCCAAATTGATCTTGAAAACCATCTGAAAACATATAGAATGTAGTTGTTAGACTTAAATCTATTTCATGATTTTCAAATACTTTACTATTTTCAAAATTACCTCCTATACCATGTATAGAACCCTTAATAATATGTATATTTTCATCTTGGATATATACCAGAGGGTTATGAGCAGAAGCCATTTGCATTTTTCTGTTTACCAAGTCTATGTAACATAGTGTAATGTCCATACCATCCTGTGAGCCACTTGTATCTTGTTTAAGCATGTATAAAACCTCTCTATCAAGTTCATACAAGATTTCACTTGGCTTGGTAATATTTTTAGCTAAAACAATATTATTGAGCATATTGCTACCCAGCATTGTCATAAAGGCTCCTGGCACACCATGTCCCGTACAATCTGCAACTGCAAATATCACATAATTTTCTTCTCTTATAGCCCAAAAGAAGTCTCCACTTACAATATCTCTTGGCTGATACAAAACGAAGTACTCCTTAAATATTTGTTTTAAGTCATCGTGATGAGGTAGTACAGCTTCTTGTATTCTTTTTGCATAATTAATACTACTGATGATATTTCTATTCTTTCTTTCTATTTCATTTTTTTGTAATTCTATCTCATCTCTCTGGGCTAATATTTCCTCTTTTTGATGTTTGAGTTGTTCATTCTGAATTGTAATTTCTTCATTTTTGTTTTGTAACTCATCTTGAGCATCTAACAATTGTGTATTTTTGAAAGACAACTCATTCATAGCTTGGCGTAGGGCAAAACGTTGTTGGAAGTTATTTTTTAGAATTCTATATCTAAAAATAGCCATTGCAAATGAAGCCATTCCAGAAACTATAAATAAGGCTGAATCTCTTTGTGTCCAAAAGCTATAAAAGCTTTTCTGACAGAATATCATGTAAAAAGTAACATTTAGAATGATGACTCCAACAAAATTAATAATATAATAGTAGGGTTTCAAGACTGTCAGCACTGCTGATGTCATAAATAAAATAATGTAATTGATGAGATGGGCAATCCAGTCTTCACAATTTGCTCTATAAGAACCTGCTGTAAAAATTGCTAAAGCTATCACCTCAAACACAATTTCGTGTTTAAATTTTAGCTTTCTATAGAGAAGTAGAGTTATGCCCACCACTACAGAGGGCATAGCTCTAAATATATACCATAATGTTTCGTTATTTTTTGCAAGTTTGAGTTCAGGGAAAATGGCTGTTGGGTAGAAAATAATCACCATTACTGCCCCCCAAAATGCATACATTTCTCCTAATCTTTTATATTCTTTCTCCCATTCTTGCTCCAAATTGATGTTTAAAACACCTTTTAAATCCTCCATAGTGGTATTTTGCTGGTTGCTTTTGTTTATTTAATTGTTAAAATTGGGATACACATACTCATCAAATAATTGCTGAGCTTCAGCTCTGTGTTTTTTACCCATTTTCTGAATCATAGCGTTGTAGTCATCTCTGATATTGAGTACATACGAAGGCTGTGAAACACTTTTGGCATCCGGCACCCAAACTGAGTGTATTGTAAATGCAAATGTAAGTTCTGGATGCTCTAACTTACAAACAGCTCCCTGTTTCAAATTGTTTGCATCAAAAAGCCAAATTTCAGAGTTATACTCTTTTGTACCTTGTTCATTGACAACTGTAGTAACTACTGTACACAAAATATAACCATCTTTTTGTTCTGGAATATTAGGGTTTCGTACACTACGAGGTACGAACTGCAATGACCACATAAAATAATCTTTAGGGAAAAGATAGTAATCTGTGGCTTCCATTACATTTGTATCAACACATTCGAGTACAAAAGGAGCTTCTTGTTTTGTAAACTCTAGCATTTCTTCTGCTGAGAACGTTCTATGACGTTTAGGACTTTTATATAAATTATAGATAAATTCTGTAAGCATTTGTTTAGACAAACCATAGCTTTGCCAATAAACATATTCTATTTTATCAATATTACGTTCTGGTGAGAGCATTTCTCTATACGTATAAAGCCCTACAGCCCATGTATGAGGTCCTGTATCAGATTTTTGTAAATCCCCCGTCAGGTAAAGAAATTTGGTTTGGTCATTAATCAATTCTCCTTTATTTACATCTATCACACATTTTCCTATTTTACCTATATCCATTTCCCCTACCGAGATTAGTCCTAGCCTTTGGCTATCTACACGTTCTCCTGTAGCTTTTAATACATCATAATTACGAATCCACTCAGCAGGGCAGGCAGAGCAGTTGTGTGCTGTATGAACTGTTACAATACCATTAGGATTTGCATAATCAGCAGAAAAATGTACTGTTTCAACAGGAAGTACTATTCTTTTTGCTTTGACATTTTTCTTCTTGGCATCTAAGTCTTTTCTATTGACAATATAAAGTGTAGAATAATCCTCCATCACTCCACTTATCAGCCTTCTCAAAAAGGCATCAATTCTTGGATTATGAGGGAAAGGATTATTAATCATGATATCAAATGAAAACTTGAAATTGGTATCTGCCAGCAATATATAATCTTTGGAAAACCCTATTTGGTGCATATTGTGGTTAATCTGAATCCCCTGACCTTCTGGATCTAAAATTCTCCAGCTTTTCAAGTCTTTTTCACCCTGCCAACGAATCAGAAATACATTATTTTTGTGTGTAAAATAATGCCCAATATATTTATAGAATATATCTCCTACCCATCCAAAAAATCTCCCAATCCATGAGTTATCTATTTTTTTATAAACATCTTTAAAAAAATGCTCTACCTCTAAATACAAATCCTGATTTTGTTCTTTTTGCTCCCATTGCTCTACTTTACCCAATAAATCAAGTTCGAGCTTTTCCAAATCATTTGGCAACATTCTATCAAAAATAGTTGTTGCCTCCATAAGAGCTTTGGTTGTTTTTGTAAAATTAACTGTAAATACTTCTTTGGTATCAGGGTCGTAAACAGGATGAGCTGTTGTAAGTACCATAGCAATGGGTTGCTTCATGAAAGGAGGCATTCCTGATTGCCAAAACGTATTTTTACCAATAGGAGTAATCAGTTTTATTTGAGCAGGGTCAAACTCGAAAGGTCTTCCTGCATCAAAAGTAGCCAATATTCTTGACTGATTGTCGTTGGGTAATTTAAAAGGTGTAAATGCTGTATTAACTTGGTCTCTTGTACCCAACTGTATAGAAATACGTGCTAAACCAAAGTTTTTGAAAGCCATATTCCAGAAACGATTGTCTTTGGTATTGACAATAGGGCTTGTACCTACATCAGCATAATAACAGGGTGTTTTAAGAATATCGGTTTTCAGTTTAATTTTCCCTTTTTCTGTTAAATCAAATCTGAAGACATAACCATCTCCATTGATAACAGGAGAGCCATATTCAGGGTTTGGTGAGCCATCAGGAAGGGTCATTGGAAAAGGCAAACCATTGGAATTAATACTACCTGCACCAGAATTAATGAATACGAATCCATTCATATCTTCGGGGACATTTCCTTCCTTTACCAGTAAAGTAATGTCTAGGGGCTTACGAGTAGCTGTAAGCAAATTAGGATGAGGCATAGAGAATAAATTTGTGGTGTATCTAAACTTAAAAAAGGTTCAGAACCTAATGCTCAAGAACCTTCTTTAGTAAAGAAAGAAAATTTTTATAGAAAATAAAAATCCTTTCTGAAAAATCTTTAATAACTCTATAAAATGTATGATATGTTTCAATCAGAAACATATAAAAGTGATATTTATTTTTGACTACATATTCATTTGTTTACACTATTGATATTTGTTAGATAAAAGATGAAAGTATTCTTCTGTTTTGTAAACTAATACATTTTCAATTTTTTCCAAATGTTTTTCTTGTTTCCAAGGGAAATCCATTGGGAACCCAAAATTCTCATTAGGTTGTAAAGTACCAAATTTTTCCAAAGCTTTTTTGAAGAGCATTTTTTTAGAGAAGTTTTTCAAAAAGGCTGCATCAGTTAGTCGAAATGTAATCAAATACCCAACATTTGAACCACAATTGTAGGCTTCGTTGTAAAAAGTATAATGATGAGAGTTTACTGTATTATGTTTCAAATCGCTTGTTATTAGGTCTCCAAATGCTGTTTTAATCACAACATCATTACCACTATACACATTGCGTAGATTGGGTAGCTCAAGATATGAATTATACAACAAAGGATTAACAAAAGAAAACAAACCATTTTGATAACTACAAAAGCCTTCTTGTTTGATAAAATTCGCAAAATCTATATTTTTTTGAGCTAAATATTGATAGGTTTTGTCATCAACAAGCTCATTTAAAACTCTTGTTTTTTTGAATTTACTAGTAAAAGAAGAAATGTAATCAAAATAGTTAATAGCCATAAGAAACTATATAAATCGTTTAGGGTAAAAAAAGAAATTCTTTTCAAGCACAACACCACGATTTTCAAGAGAATCTAATATTTGTTTGGTTTGTAGCCATTTTTGAGATTTAGCTTCATGAATGCCTCCTACTAATTTTATTTTTTCTATTGTAGTAAGTTCAGCCAAAGGGCTTAAATCTGTATTGTTTTGAATAGCAATTTCAAGGTTTTTTAATTTCTTAAGAGATTTGAGGGGAGATAGGTTTATACTTTCATCAATACATTCTAATTTTAAGAACTGTAAGTTTATCAGTTTTTCTATGCCTTCCAAAGAAAATACTGTTGTGGCATTGTCATCTCCATATTGCCAGCGAGGATGAATAGCAATTTCATACATATTAAAATTACCACCCATAATATAAATATCTGTTAGTTTAGCCAAATCCTCATCTTTTAGTTCCAAAGAGTCAAAATAGTTTTTTACCTCTGGAATAATCTCATAGCCTTCTTCCTCCAAATCTACTTCACGCCCACATATCTGATTATAAAACTCATGATTTTCCCATTCTGCCCATTGAAAATGATGAGCCAATTGAATGATATTATTTTTAGTTAGATGGTAAACGACATAGTATTTAAGTGTTGTATTCATGAATTTAAGATTTAACTTCATTCCATATATCTTTAAACTCATTATTTATTGTTTATATCTTCCAAAATATCATTAAATGCCTCTTTTGCTTTTAAAATAAGAAATTCTAAAAAATTATTAACGTTAACATTTTTTATACTTTCTTCATCCTCCAATAAATACTGTTTTATATAGATTGAATTTGTGGCAAACTCATTATTTTCATCATATATTTTTTTCACATCTAATTTTTTAGGATTATGATATTTCTCTATATCTTCATCATACCAAAAATCATAGTATTCACTATATAATTCATCTAAAATATCACTAGTACTATAACATGTTGTGTGGTTTATTCGTTTTATTTGAGGTTTTTCACCATTCATATCATATACATAAGCATCTCCACCTCTATCCCTTGTAATGTTTAAGAAATTGTGTGTTGTTAATAAATCATCATTTTCTAAATTTTCTAATACTTTTTTTGTAGGATTTATTCTTATAAAACCTAATTTAATAGGGATATGACCATAATTTTTGTGCCATTGCAGAAAATCACTTGGATAGTTTAATTTTTCTAATTGTATAAAATCATGAGGTGTTTTTTCCAATATATCACCTTCTATATAAATTGGTGATGAAAAACTATTTGTTTTCATAAAATTGATACAAAAATCGTAAAAGTCATCTAAAGATTCTACATTCAAAATATTCTGAAAACCTTTTTCTATAATGGCTTTTAATTCCATTTTTTTTAAATTATAGTCTATCTCGTCTTTAGCTTTTAAGATTCTATTTAAATACTCATCCATGACTGTATTATTTTAGTTCAAATCTATTGATTCACAATAAACCGTTTAATCAAAGATAACGGCTACGTATTGGCGATGGTGGGGCATTTAAAAAACATCAGCCCTATATTTGCACAAATGCCTGATAGAATTATAAATGTTCAATTTACAACTGTCAGCCCACTATTGCCAATACGATGTTAGTGGCTGGGCATCTTGTATTCAAGTACAACTTTAATGAATGGGTCATATTTAATTAAAAAGTCTTTGTCTGTTGGCTTGCCTTTATATGAAAATTTGTTTTGGTAATAATTCATATCAATAGGCACCTCTATTTCTATTTTGTCTTGCATAAGGTCTTTTAGTTGCTTTGCATTTGTTACTTCAATAGATGGTGCAATCCTGTATTTCAATTTTGTATTTGGCAATGTAAATATTTGTGGCGAAAATCCAACACCAAGAAAATATCCTGATTTTCGTCCTACAGAAATAAGGTTGTCATTAGGATTAGAACTTGCCACTGAAACAGCACTTCCTGCTGAGGAATAAACATCTTCTGCTAATATAAATATTTTCCCTGTAAATTTTAATGAAGTAGATGAGGGTTCTATTACTTCTTCTTCATTGATTATTGTATAAAAATTATATTTTTTCAATAATGGACTTAGGTCTTTTTCAATTTTTACATTTTCAAAACCAAAACTTTCAATTTTATCTTTTGTCATTACTGCGTTTTGGTAGTCGTCTATCTTTAAGCTATACTTAATTGGTGTTGCGATTAAGGCAGCGTAAATTCCTTGCCATACGTTGTCTTGCCCGCCTCCATTTCCTCTAATATCTATCACTATTTTCTGTATTTGCAAATTTTTGCTTTTTATTTGTGCAAGTTCATCTAATATTAATGTTTTAAACTCTGGCTCCATATCTGTCAATCTGATATAAACAAGTTTTTCTTTTTCCCAATATTCTACTCTTGTAGAGTCATTATATTTTGAAGATGGTAAGTATTTAGTGAATTTATTAGTTGCAACTCTATAGGTTTTAGAGCCTTTTTTGTTCTTCAGTGTCACAGATAAACTGTCCATAAATATAGTTTCAGAGTTTTTTAAAATCCCTGAATTATAGAATTTTTTATTGTTTAAATCGTATGAAAAGCCTGATGTGGTTTGTAGCTTACCTTTTATATAGTTGTCTATTTTTGTACTGTTAATATGAGTTATTTGAGTTCCTACTGGAATTGTATCTTGGTTGATAACAAAGGGGTCTGTCGTCAAATATTTACCATTATTGTAAATATTGCCTATTGAAAACTTAAATTTATTTCGGTACATTCGATAATCGTCATATTGCTTTTTTGCCCACTGGTCTTCCTGCCTAATAAAACTTGTATGTAGGTCTTGTGCTAAGTTGATGGCTGATTGTAAAACAAGAAAATACGATAAATCTGTAGTTACTGTGTCTATACTTTTTCGTAAGTAATTAATATGTTCTTTAGCATCGTAATTCCATAAGTCTTTCTTTATAGGTATATGTGGCGATACTTTAAAAATGGTAGTTACTAATGTATCAAAGTCATTGAACATTTGCTGTTTTGAAAATGTCAGTTTTGTTTGTCCCCAAACTGTATAACTTGTTAATATAAATATGATTACCACTTTTAGTTTCATTTCTTATTCTGTTAAGATTTTGAAGTGTTGCCTTTGCCTTGCCACTAACAAGAATCATTTAATAATGCAAATCAGGAGTTAAAATATACTTTTTAAAAGAAATTTATTACAAAACATTGTACTATTTCAACAGACTATTCATACAGAATTTATAAGATTTAGTATTTTTTAAGTTTTTTTTATAAAATTCTGTTTAACAATTCAATACATTTTCTCCTGATTTGCATTCATTAACTTAATGGACTACCTTGTACAACCATTGTCCAAACAAGTAACCATATTTGGCTATTTGAATACATGCCATTACAAGTATAAAAACCATGAATACTTTGCCAAAAGGGGTTTTCAATAACTCATAAAAACCCTGAAATTTTACATTTTGAGTCATAACATTTTAGATTTTAGTGAAAAAAAAAATTATCCTGCTTTGATACGATTTCTTTCCTCTTCTGAACCACCCGTTTTACGAGATTTTAATAATTTCCCTTTCCTGAAATTATAAGAAAATGAAAGTATAAATGTTCGGCTATCTAACTGACTTTTAAAATTAGCAGTTGCCTGATTGAGTGCCTTGATATCACCCCCTGGTCGAAATGTGAAAAATACATCTGTAAAATTCAGTTTCAAACTTCCTTTATTTTTTAAGATTTTTCGTTGAACGGCAGCTCCTACACGACCTACTGGTATGGTTACAAACTGAGAACTATATACTGAAGACTGATAGACTCCATTGAGTTCAGCAGCCCAGTTTTTCCCAAGTGTAAACTGATTTACTAAATTTCCACTAAAAAACACACCACTATTTTCTAAGGTTTGTCCATATAAGATTGAACTGAAATTATTATAGGTTCCTTCTCCATAGATTTGAGTAATCCACCATTTAGCTGGTTGCAATGACCCACTTACCGAAAGAGAAACAGATTGTTGTTTGCCAATATTACCAGGTCTTGAGAAGAAAAATGCACCCTCAAACTGAATTGTTTCATCTATTACATCTTTTACATAGCTATATGATAATGTAGTAGTTATCCGATTTTTGTAGGTATGAGACAACTCCACAACATTTGAGAAAGTTGGAACAAGAAATGGATTTCCTGCATAAATAGTAAATCTATCTAATGGATAACTAAAAGGGTTTAAATCCTGATAATTGGGTCTGTTAATTCTTCTTCCATAAGAAAGTCCTATCTGATGATTTTCTAAACTATCAAGTTTATAATTGAAATAAATGGTAGGAAATAAATTAGTATAATTTCGGGTAAATGAGGAATCTTGTTGTGTAGGGTTTCCATATTGTAAACCTTCAATATTTGTATTTTCTACTCTTAATCCAGATTGAAATGCAAGTTTTCCAAATTCTTTATTGAAATTGATATATGCAGCATTGATGTTTTCTTTATAGTTAAAATAATTAGTTAGCTGATTATTGGGAACAACTGCTCCATCGCTAAGTCTATTGAAAAACTCGGCTGTATTATTAGCCTGAACAAAACTTGTTTTTGCTCCTAACTCGAAATTACCTCCTTTAACAAGTGGATTAGTATAATCTATTTTAGCTGTACGAACATTAATAGTTGCAGGTAAATTCCCTAATAGTTCATCTTGTGATTTAAGACCACCATTAGCGGCAAACACATCATTTCTAAGATTTTGACTAATATCTGCTTTATAGTCTATGTAGTCTAAATTTGTTGTTAATTCTTTTCCTTTTTCGTCTATTTTATAAGAATAGTTTAAGTTTACTCCTCCATTCAGCCATGTGGGCTTACTAATACTAACCCCTCTGTTGACAGAATCCAGTTGATTTGAAGCATTAAGAACAGATGCATTATTGGTCGTAGTCACAAGATTATCGTTGATAAAGCCACTCAGTACAAGCCCTATAGTAGACTTTTTACTTGCATAATAATCCATTCCTAAGCGTAAATTTTGGTTATTTATTTGGCTTTTTATAAAAGAATTTTGCTTGAAACGAGCTGTCAAGTCTCCATTTGTATTCAAGTAGTTTCGTTCAATATCCAAATCCTGATATTGGTTATTGATATTATAAGTAGCATTTGTAAAAAAATTAAACTTATTGATTCTATAATTAAAATTAACACTATTGTTGGTTCTTGCATAAAAACCTTGTCTGTAAGAAAGGTTTACTCCCCCATTAAATCCCTTTTGTGTATTTTTTTTGAGCTTAATATTGATAACTCCAGCGTTTCCTGCTGCATCATATTTGGCTGGAGGGTTGGGCATGAGTTCAATAGTTTCAATAGCACTTGAAGGCAAGCCTTTCAAGTAATTATTCAAGGCATCTGTTGTCATGTAAGTAGGTTTGTCATCTATGAAAACCATTACACCAGCTTTTCCTTTAAACCGAATATTGCCATTTTCATCTACTTGTACCCCTGGTGCTTTTTCAAGAACATCCAAAGCACTTACACCTGCATTGCTGATTAATACGTCAGGGTTAATAACTGTTCTATCTATTTTTTTCTCTACAAACGATTTTTGAGCTACAACGGTCACTCCAGCAATTGCCCCTTCATCTTCCAATTCTACAATGGGTATTTGTAGGGTTTGATTTGCTTCTAAAATAAATGGCTCCGATTTATGTGTTTTATATCCTGCAAAACTTATTTTTAAATAATATGTATTAGCAGGTATATTTTCAAATTCGTAAAACCCTAAAGTATCTGTTACAACAGCTTTTGTAAGAGCAGAGTCTTGAGCTTTGTATAAAAGTACATTCGCAAAAGTTATGGGCTTTTTTTCTTTGTCCTGAAGTTTTCCTTTCAGTAAATTATTTTGAGCCTTCATAAAACCAAAGCTCATGATAAACATACAAGTTAAATAAAATCTGATTTTCATAAGAACGTTTTGATAATAGGTGAATAGCTAATAGAGTTTTAGCTTATTCAAAAAGTTGTAACAATGTTACGTTTTCTTATGAACTTGTTTTTGTCAAATCCTGCTAATTATAATTTGATGAGTGTTGAGGGTGTTATTTTATACATTTTTTTAAATGCTTTACTAAATGTATAAATATCTGGGAATCCTGCGATAATTGCCACATCTGAAACAGAATAGTGTCCTGATTCAAGAGCTTGTTTGGCAAATAAAAGTCTTTTTTGATGTATATATTGATAGGGTGTTTGCTGATAAATGTTTTTAAAAAGTCTAAAAAAATGGTACTGAGATAAAGATGCCTCTTGAGCAATTTGTTCTATGGACAAATTTTCGGTAAAATGACTATCTATAAATTCTTTTCCTCTATAAACACATCTAAAAAGATGTTTTTTGGTGTCATATTTTATAGTTGGTATAATTTGTAATTGTTTATAAATCGGAATATGATCTTGAATCAGTTTTTCGCAAATGGTGTAATAAAAATCTTCTGTAAAAGTTATTTCTTCTATAATTTTATTGCCTAAAGAATTTAAAAATAACCCAAGATGAGTAGATTTTGCTTGATACTGATTTTCAACAAAACAATCTGTCGCAAAAAACGTATCTAGATTCAAGTCTACATATTCGGTATCAGGTCGTCTAAAACTTGCTAATGCTTCAGAAAGAATGGAGTGTTTTATATCAATACAAATACCCTTGACAGGTCTTTTACTGTCAATAAGAATAGAGCCTTCAGCATATTGATTTGCCAGTAAATATTGATCTTTTTGTAAAATATAATTTTTTCCATTCACCTGATAAGTCTCTACACCTTCCCATACATATTTAATAGCAAAATTCTTAAAAGGCATATTTGCATGATACTGCGTAAGCATAGAAAATACTACTGTGCCTATATTCTTATTTTCATGTTTAATTAGAGCTTCTTGTGAAAACATATTCTTTCATTTTATCAAAAACGAGAAAATAACTAAAGTATTATTTATAAACTTTTAAAAAAATATATTTCCATTATACAACTTTTTTATCAGCAATTGACTCTATGAGTAAATCTATTTTTCATATCAAAATCAACCCTAATTTATTATGAAACACTTATATTTTCTTCTTGTGATTTGTTTTTGTAGTTCTTCTTTTGGTCAATCCGCTGAAGAAGCTATCAAAAATCGTATTACTTCGACGCTTGGAAAAGATTGCATTATCAAAAATGAAAATGGTCAGGTTATTAATTTTGATCAAGCTTCTCAACAAATATTACAAATTAGCATGACAGGAAAAAGGACTTATTTTAAGCCTATTCATGTGATAAATGGCATAAGAAAAGAAGTTGTTCTAACTCCAACAGAAAAACCTTTAAAAAACACGGATGAAGTAGATTTTACCAATAAAAAGTTATTATTCAGAGATTCTACAGGTAAGTCTATATCTGCTGATGTTTTTAGAAAAACGTTAGAAGATAATCCGACCTTATTAGCCAGTGCCTACAATGCTCAAAATGGCATTATTTCGGAGTATCAAATCAAACCTGCTCCACAACCTGTAAAATTAGCTCTCAATTCCTCAAGCAATCCAGAAATGGTTAATAAGGTGCTTAGTGATAATCAAGCTTTCAAAATAGGAGATCAGATGCCTAGTTTTGTAGTAACAGATATTCAGGGTAAAAAATGGACAATGGAAGAGCTTCAAAACAAGATTGTTGTGATGAATTTTTGGTTTGTGGAATGCCCTCCATGTATAGAAGAGATTCCTTCTCTCAATAAACTCGTAGAAGAATATAAAAACAACCAAAATGTGGTTTTCTTAGCTTTTTCTAATAGTGACAAGGCTAAAATAGATAAATTTTTAAAAAATAAGACGTTTAGTTATAACCACATCCCACAGGAACAGAGTAAGTTTTTCTTGGAACAATGGAAGATAAAAGTCTACCCAATCAACATGATTGTCAACAAAGGAAAAGTAGCTTTTTCTAGGTCTGGAGGTTTAAAATCTGAAAAAGAAGATATTATGTACCTCATGCTCAAAAATGAAATTCAAAAGTGTATTTAAAAAACATTTTCTACTTCACACAGCTTTTTAAAGTCTTTGAACTCTATAGAACAAAATCATTTTTGAAAGATGTTAGCAATTTCAAATAAATATCTAAATAGTTTATAGCACTTAAATCACAAAAAAATGAATAAATATATAGTTACAATTTCAATGGCAATGATATTTGCTTGTTTAGAAAGCAATGCACAGTATAAAAACAATTCGTTAATTGACACTATAAAAAAGTACGCAATTAAAACTAACTCATCTGATATTTATATTCAACAAAATGGGAAAGTACTTTTGAACGAAATTTATGAGAAAGATTTTCAAAATGCTTATGTAATGAGTGCAACTAAATCTATTGCGAGTTTAGCAATTGGCATATTATTAACAGAAGGCAAGTTGAAATCTATAGATATTCCAATAAGCCAAATTTTTAATGAAAGACAAGATTGGAAAACAGGAAGAAAAAGTTTAATTACAGTTCGACACATACTGTCTCATACATCAGGTATTGAAACTGTTAAAACTGATAAATTGTATAGGTATGGTAATTGTGTAGAATTTGCCCTAAACAGTGAAGTAAAATTCGAGCCGGGTACAAAATGGCAATATAATAATAATGCAATAAATTTATTGTCTGGTATAGTTTTTAAATTAACTAACAAATCGCTGTTTGAATATCTAAAGGAAAAATTATTTAAACCATTGGGTATCAAAGATGTTGAATGGGTTTCTGATGTTTATATGAAAGCCTACTTTGAGAGTGTTGACCAAAATAGAACAATTAGTAAAAAAGAAGAAGACAGCCTTATTAATAAGGGAAACAATTATGCAATGGATGGGTTAGAAATTAGTAGTGCAGATTTAGTAAAGATTGGAAATTTACTATTGAACAATGGAAAAGTTAATGGTCGCAAAATTGTTGATAAAAATTGGATTAAGGAAAGTATTAACTACAAAAACACTCTCAATCCTACTTATGGATTTTCTTGGTGGCTTATCCCTGACCCTAAAAATAGTTACTATTCTTTTGAAAATTCTAATTTAGTTAAATGTCAAAGCATTAATAATAATGATACTCTGATAACAGTTTTAAAGGAATGTATTTCCATTAAATATCCTAGTATAGACGCTTTTTTTGATCAAATGGATGCAATTGCTTTGAAGTATAACTATAACATTGAAAAATTTTATACTGCAATACCTCTTAGTATTTTGCTTACTCAGCATGTCAATGGAATTATTGGTTTTTATGCTGCAGGCACTAATGGAAATGTGCTTTATATTTTACCCAAAAGAAAAATAGTAGCAGCAAGAACAATCTCGCAAGAAAGGCACACATCAGGAATGCATGATGGTGTTCATGATGATTTTCCCTTGCTACAAGACTATTTAATGAAGCTTAAATAAATCACCAACATTGCATGAGTAATAACAGAACTCACAATGTTCAATTAACTTTATAAATATCAATCATATTAGCGAAATTCAAAAGTATATCTAAGCAAAAATCCCCAAATAGTTTGAGGATTTTTGTTTTTAAAAGGTGTCTGGTCATTACTCAGCACTATATTTGATTTCTATTACTTGTTTGTCAATCATGAATCTGCCTACACCTTCTTCTCCAATCACATCAAATAGTTCTACAGCTCTTCTTGCTACATACTCTTCTTCAATCTGCTCTTGTAAGAACCAATGCATAAATTTTTCTGTCATGTAGTCATGGTTTTTACGGCAAGCATCTATAATTCTATTAATAGACTGACTTACAGATATTTCAGACTCTAAAGCTTGCTCAAATACACCTCTGAAAGAGTCAAAATCATTGGGCACTTTGGTTACTTCTGGAGAAATAGCCGTTCCACCCATATCAGAAATATATTTGAATATTTTGAGCATATGTTCTCTTTCTTCTTCAGATTGTTTAAAGAAATAATCAGCACTATTCTCATAACCATTTCTATCACACCAAGAAGCCATTGCCAAATATTTTGCTGAAGCATGAGCTTCCATCTTTACTTGCTCATTTAAGATATTTTCTATCTCCTCTTTCAAAGAGGTTTTCATTCTCATTAAATCTTTCATATTATTAAAAATTAAAAAGTTCTTAGGTCTCAAGTGTATTACAACTTTGAGTATATTTTAGTTTCAAATTATTGGAATTTAGAGTCAGTCTAAGTAAAATCAACAAAACTTTAAGAAAAAAAACTCATAAAAAACTCTTTTACTCAAAAAAAAGTTATCTTTACTGAATGAATTCACTAAAATAAATCTATTTTTACGAAACAAGTTTTTGAAATATTTAAGTTTTATGGAAACCAAAACAGTCAATAAATCTGTAAATCTGACACAAACCACTTCAGTAGATTTCAAAGAAGTAGAAGAGCTACTTAAAGAGGGTTGGAAAGTGAAAGAAACACATTCCAATGTTGAGTTTATTGCTGAAAAACATATTTTATACATTACTTTTACACTGATAAAATAGTGTTTTTACTGAAATTTCAATGTTTTTGACGCAACAGAACTACTTGTTTTGTTGCGTTGTATTTGTAATGTATTTTTATTTCATAGCCTTTGAATATTTATCGTTTCATAGCTCAGAAGATTTCACAAGCATCTAGACAATACAGTTTCTCTTCGCTTGTTAGTAGAATAGCTGTTATTAGTGTAGCTATTACAATCCTTGTGGTTTTACTTTCTTTCTCAGTCCTTTCAGGGTTTAAAAGTGCCATTAAAAGCAAGATTTTCAGTTTTGTTGGTCATATTCGGGTAGTAAAAACCAGTAACAATCAGTCTTTTGAAGAGCCTCCCGTATCTGTAAATAATAAGCTATTTGCTCAATACAAAAATATCCCTTATATCTCTCATTTGCAATCTTATATCCAAAAACCAGGTGTTGTTAAAATTAAAGATAATGTACAAGGTGTTGTTTTAAAAGGTATCGGAACTGATTATCGTTATGAAGATTTTGCTGAGAACTTAAAAGAAGGCAGATGGCTCAGTCTAAAAAAAGATAAAGAAGCCAATGAAGTAGTTGTCAGTAAACTGATAGCTAATAAGTTAAATTTAAAAATTGCAGATTCTGTCATCGTTATTTTTGTACAAGAACCACCTCGTTTCAGGAAGCTGGCAGTCGTTGGCATTTACGATTCGGGTGTGGGAATGTTTGATGAGAAATTTTTAATTACAGATATAAAAACACTTCAAAGGGTAAATAATTGGGGTGATTCGCTTGTTAGTGGTTATGAAATTTTCTTAAAAGATTTTGAGAAAATCAATGAAAACTCCAAACAATTAGAAGAGTATTTACCTTACGATTTGAGCCAGCAACCCATTACAGCCAAACATTACGATACTTTTGAATGGCTTGCCATCTTAGACAATAATGTTGTCATTATTTTGGTGGTTATTTTGGTTGTGGCAGCCTTCAATATTATTTCTGTATTACTGATTATGCTGATGGAACGGACACAAATGATAGGTATGCTCAAAGCTATGGGGGCAGACAACCAACAAATTAGAAAAATATTTCTTTTTCAAGGACTTCGAATTGTTTTAAAAGGTTTTGGATGGGGTAATGCTCTTGCATTTGGAGCATACCTTCTTCAATATTATACACACCTGATTCCTTTGGATGCACACAACTATTTTGTCAGTTATGTGCCTGTCAGTTGGGATTGGATAACTTTTCTTATTGCCAACTTGAGTGTATTATTACTCATTTCTTTTATCATGATTTTACCCATTACCTTTGTTGTCAGAATCCCTCCTATCAAAGCCATTCGTTTTGTTTAGTTCTTTTTATTTGAAAACTTCTAATTTTTAGATTTATTTTGTACGATTTTTGATAGTTATATTTAATATGGAAAGTAAAAGACAACAAAAGTTTGCCCGTCTTATTCAGAAAGAATTGGGAGATATGTTTCAGGCAGACGTAAAAGGATTATTTAATGGAGCATTCATTACGGTTACAACTGTAAGAGTAAGCCCTGATTTATCAATAGCCAAAATTTATTTAAGTTTTCTAAACCAAAAAGACAAACAGGGTTTATTAGAGGATATTGAAGACAAAAACAAAGCTATTCGTAGCGAATTAGCCAAGCGTATTGGGAAACAGGTACGAATTATCCCTGCATTGCAGTTTTTTTTAGATGATACAGCTGAGTACGCTTCTAAAATTGAAGGTTTATTTAACAATATTGAAATTCCACCAGTTGATAAAGATTATAACATTGATTATGAAGTAAATGAAACAGATGATGATGAATAAGATTTCTTTCTTCTTTATTCTGTATTTATGTGTATTATCTCAAACCTTTGCTCAGAAATATACAGATTATAAACCTAAATATAATAAGTGGGTTAAAAACTATATTTTGGATAAAATTGAATACACAGATACCCGAACCATATTTTATTTCAGATATGTATCTGAATATGAATATGGCGGTGCTGTTACTTTTTTTGGCAATGAGCATCCTGAAAGATGGTGTATAGAAAATGTAGATAATCCTGAAGAAACTTTTTACCATATTGATGTAAAAAATATTCGTAAAAATGGAAAAATGCTTCTTAAATCTTTAGTTGGAAACCCTGAAGTTACTTACGAAACCAAACAAGGTGATATATTTACTTGTGAAATTCATTTTAGAAGATTTCCAAATAGAATCAAAAAAGCTCATTTATTAGAGGGGAAATATCAAAAAAGCTCTCAAAGACACTTTCATGCTTTGAACGTACGCCTTAAAACCTCTGATGACCCTAATTTGGGTACTTTTGAAGATATGGTCAATCGAGTTCAGGAATTTGAAAGACTCAATTTAGGAACACCCAAAACAGAGTTCAAAATACCTCCTAAAGAAGAGAAGAAAAATCCTCCTCAAAACAAAGATATTGTTGTAAACCAACCTATTATTAAACCTCGAAAGCCTGTTGCTCCTCGTTTAAATCCTCCAACTACTCCAGAGTATCCAGCAGAAGCAAAGGCAAGAATGTAATAAAAAAGGGATTCAGTACTGAATCCCTTTTTCTTACACAATAATTCCTTTTTCAATTCCAATCTTGATATTTTCAAGCATGGTTTGGGTCATTTTATCCAAATCGTAATCAGGTTTCCAGCCCCAATCTTTTTGAGCTTGGCTGTCATCAATGCTGTTAGGCCAAGAATCAGCAATTGCCTGACGAAAGTCTGGATTATAAGAAATTGTAAATTCTGGTATAATTTTTTGAATAGATTGAGCTATTTCTTTTGGTGAAAAACTCATTCCATTGAGGTTATAAGATGTTCTTACTGCAATCTTCGAAGCATCTGCATGCATTAAATCTAGAGTAGCTTTGATGGCATCATCCATATACATCATAGGCAAGTAGGTATTTTCAGAAAGAAAACACTCATACGTTTTAGAATACAATGCTTTATGGTAAATATCTACTGCATAATCTGTTGTTCCACCACCTGGCATAGATTTGTAGCCTATTAGTCCTGGGTAACGCAAACTGCGAACATCTACACCATAACGTTTAAAATAGTAATTACACCAGCCCTCACCAGCCTGTTTACTGATGCCATATACTGTTGTAGGCTCCATCGAGCAAAATTGTGGAGTGTTGTCTTTGGGAGTAGTTGGTCCAAAAACAGCGATTGAACTGGGGAAGTAAATTTTATGAAGCTTTTTTTCTATGGCAATATCTAAAACATTGATTAGCCCTTGCATATTAAGTTGCCAAGCATGTTTAGGATGCTTTTCGCCAGTTGCCGAAAGCATGGCTGCAAGGTGGTATATTTGAGTAATCTGATATTTTTCTACAATTTCATTTAGACGAACAGGATTTAAGACATCCAATTTCTCAAAAATACCAAGTTCTTCCTTACGGATTTTGGCAGGCTCTCTTACATCCGAAGAAACTACTTGCGTTTCTCCATATACATTTTTTAAGGCAGCAACCAGTTCAACGCCCAATTGCCCTGCTGAGCCAATTACTAAAATAGATTCTTTTTGCATGCTTTGTGTTGTTTCGGTGTAAAATTAATACTTTTTCGAGAAAAAATAGAATTTTTTTGAGCTTTCTGAATGAATAAAAAAGTAGCTTTTTTAGATAAAGGGTTAGTTTAATTTTGATAGCTTTGCATCAAAATAATTGATTGTATTTATTATTCATAAGTTTATGGAAAATGTAGCTCATAAAGTTGCCTCTTTATTATTAGAAATTCAGGCTGTAAAGTTAAGCCCCAATGCCCCATTCAAGTGGAGTTCGGGATGGCTTTCACCTATTTATTGTGATAACCGTCTTACACTCTCATATCCTGAAATTCGTACCTATATCAAAGATGCATTCGTAGATTTGATAAAATCGAAGTTTGCTGATGTAGAAGCGATTGCAGGTGTTGCTACAGCGGGTATTCCTCAGGGTGCTTTGATTGCAGATGCAATGGGTTTACCTTTTGTTTATGTACGTTCTGAGGCAAAAAAACATGGTATGACAAATCTGATTGAAGGAAAAGTAAAACCCAACCAGAAAATTGTAGTTATTGAAGATCTTATTTCTACTGGTGGCAGTTCTTTAAAAGTTGTGGATGCTTTAAGAGAAGAAAACTGCAATGTTTTGGGGCTTGTAGCCATTATGACTTATGGATTTGAGGTTGCCAGCAAAGCATTTGAAGAGAAAAATGTTCCTTTTTATACTCTGTCCAATTATAATTATGTACTTTCAGAAGCTCTCAAACAAAATATTATCAATACAGACATACAAAAATCTTTGGAAGAATGGAGAAAAGAGCCTAGCAACTGGCAGGGTATTTAGCTTTAAACTTTGAACCTGAGTAGTTCGTAGAAGATTATTTATTTAGCTTCATCATATAATCATGTAAAACAACATTATACTGAAAACTCACAAGTCTATCAATTAGAAAGGAAATCACATACCCTTCATGAATTATAGTAGCCAAATATTATTTTTTTTAAGTGCTTTAGGAATTTTTAATAGTATTATTCTAAGCTCCTTTTTTGTATTTCTCAAAAAAAACAAAGCTATATCCGACTTTTTCTTAAGTGGTTTACTATTAGTTTTGAGTATTAGAATAGGAAAATCTGTATTTTTCTATTTCAATAATAGTTTGTCTAAAATATATTTGCAGGTAGGATTATCAGCTTGTTTTTTCATAGGTCCTATGCTATATTTCTTTGTAAAAGCGAAATTACAAAATCTCAATTTTGCTTTTACAAAATACACTTTAGCTTTTCTTTTATTAGTAACCATTATTTTTGGCATTCTTTTTCCATACCAAGAACATGCCTCTTTATGGGGAAATCAGGTTTATTGTGTCATTAACTATCAATGGTTATTTTTTATTTTTCTATCAATTTATGCAGCAAAGTCTGTTTTTTATAAATTGTTTCATACTCGTCACCTGATTACTAAAGATGATATTTGGGTCATGACTATTATTGCAGGGGTTTCAATCATCTGGATTTCTTATTTTACTGGAAGATACACCTCTTATATCTCAGGAGCATTAACTTTTTCGTTTAGTTTTTATATTTCTTTTCTTGTAATTATTTACACCAAAAGCAAACCTTCTGTCACAGGTTCTACAAAAGAAAAATATATCAATAAAATAGATGAAACATTAGCTAAGGAAATTCAGGAAAAAATTACTGTACTTTTTGAAAGTCAAAAAATTTATACAAATCCGAACCTTACTCTACCACTTTTAGCTCAAGAGTTAAAAGTACGCCCTCAGTTACTTTCGCAATTTATTAATGACAACTTGAATAAAAGTTTTGCACAGTTTATCAATGAGTACCGAATAGAAGAAGCAAAACAATTATTAAAGAAAAATACACATCTCAAAATAGATACAGTTGGAATGGAATGTGGATTTAATTCCAGCAGTTCTTTTTATAGTACATTCAAAAAGATTACTGGTACAACTCCATCAAACTATCAAAAAACCTAATTTTTCACTCCTAAAATATACATTTGGAGTTCTCTATCATAAACTTGGAGTGATTTAAAATCTCCACCACATAGTTTTGCAAGAACATTTTTAGTAAAAAAACTAATCGTAATTCCAACTTGCAAAGTTTATGATGAAAAAATTAGTGCTCAATTCCATTGTTGTATTTTGGTTAATGGCTTTGTCAACATACAGTCAAAACATTAGTTCCATCTCAGGTAAGGTAATCAGTAATACAAATGAACCTGTCATAGGAAATGTACTGGTACTGTCTGTTCAAGACTCTGTTTTTATTAAGGGAGCTGGTTTTACAGATACAACTTTTCTTTTAACTGATATTAATAAGTCAGAAGTATTACTCAAATTTTCTTCTTTATCATTTTTAGATACAATTATAAAAGTTACTTATAAAGGAGAGCCTAATATTGATATAGGTACAGTTGTTATGAAGGCAGATGTAAATGATTTAGAGGGTATTACGGTATTAAGCACATTACCTTTAATAAAACACAATACTGACGGAACAATTGAGGTAAATGTAGTCAATACTATTCTATCGGCTAGTAGCTCCGTCAATGAAATACTCTCCAAATCTCCAAATGTCATTGATAATAATGGTCAATTATCAGTCTTTGGAAAAGGGGAAGCAATCCTTTTCCTTAATGGTCAACTGATTACCAATGAAAGATTATCTTCTATCCCTGTTTCTCAAATATTAAAGATTGAAATTATTTCTAATCCTTCCTCAAAATATGACGCAGAAGGAAAAGCTGTCATTAATATCATTACAAAAAAGATCAATGAAGAAGGTATTATTGGAACTGTAAATCAACATATTACATACTCTGATTTTGCTGGTACTAATGCTCAATCATTTTTTGACATGAGTTATGTAAAAAATAAGCTTTCTATCATTGGAAATTATTCATTGCTTTTAGGAGAAAACAGAGAGTTTTTACATACAATCAGGACAAGACCTATTATTGAAGAATATCTAAAATCTGATTTGACAACAGACTGGCGACGCAGGATGAATAACTACTCAAATTATGGTTTAGGTATGCAATATAATTTTAACAATAAGAGTAATATATCCATAGCATATAATGGGTATTTAGAAAATTTAGGTGGCTATGTAAGAAGTAAAAATACCATTATCACAAATACTGATAATAGTTCCTATCTGAGTAATATTGACAAAGATGAAGTGAGACTTAACAGCTCATTAACAATAAATTACAACAAAACAATAGACTCATTAGGCTCTAATTTTTTTATCGGGACTCAATATTCACAATTCAACTCTGATATTGATGATTTTATAACTGAAAATGGAAATGTTAATGGTATTGATGGTATTAGGTATTTACAAAATGATGTGAACCATAATATTACCATTTCAAGTACTCAGTTTGATTTTATAAAAATTTTTCGTAATCGTAAGAAATTAGAAATAGGTGCTAAATTTAGTTATGTTAGTACAGAATCAGCTACCAACTTCCTCATTGCTGATAATAGTAGTGAGTTTATTTTAGACAATAATCTGTCTAACCAATTTAGATATGATGAAAAAATCCCCGCTACATATTTCAATTATAGTGGGTCTATCAATAAAGTAAATTTTGTGATAGGTATAAGAGGAGAATTGACTGATTATCAACTTAAAACAAGTATAGGAACAGGACAAGTACTTAGTGACAATTATTTAAATCTCTTCCCTAACTTACAACTCAGCACCAGCCTTTCCAAGGAACTTAAATTAAGAGCTTCTTACATATCAAGAATAACTAGACCACGTTATCAGGCACTTAACCCTTTTATTGTGTATCAAGATCCATTTACTACCATCGAAGGAAACCCCAATCTAATACCAGAAAAAGTTCACTCTTTTGAGATAGGTGCTAATTATCAGGATTTTGACTTTCGAGTAGGTTATAATTATACAATTGACCCACTTAATGCTGCTGCTTTAAGAGGAACTGGTCCTAATAGTTATGTTTTAAAGGCTCTAAACTTAGACAAGGGTTATAGTTATTTTACATCGCTTGCCAAAAGTACCAATCTCAAATGGTGGACTTCTGTCAATACAATCAATCTTAGTTATAACAACTTGATAACCACCAAATATGATTTTACTTTTGTAAAACCCCAACCTCAAATATATCTCTATTCAAACAATACATTTAATATTAAAAATCTATTTAAAGTACAATTATTGGCTTGGTATTTAGGTCGCAAAAAGCATGGATTATATGATGAATATAACAGGTATTTGATAACATTGGGAGTTGAAAAGGATTTTTTACAGAAAAAATTAAAAATCAGATTTTTAGCTAATGATATTTTTACAAAAACCAATGCTTCAGGGTTTTACAGTGTCGGAAGAACTAATATTTTTTATAACAGAACGTTCAATAATGGTTATTTCAGATTTATTGCCACTTGGAATTTTGGAAAACTCAAACAGTCTAATTTTAAAATTAAATCTACTGGACAGTCTGAAAATAATAGAGCAAACTAATTATAACAATCTCATAAATAGTATTTAGTATATGAATAAAAGATGAGGTCTAAGGAGAAAATATTCTTCTTAGGCTTCATCTTTTTTGATGCTTTTTGTAGTATATGCCTCATACAAGATGTCCGTTGAAAACCATATTTTAAAACCTTCATTGTTTTTCATTTGTTTATTTGCATCTTTTTTTACAACTTGTTTCGGAAATATACTTTTGTGATATGGAATACAATCAGAATCAAGAATCTCATGCTTTACGTGTCAAGGAATTAGAGACTATTATTAAAATTTGTGATGAACTTAAAAGTCTCAATAGTGACATTAATCCTTTTATTTATTTTCGTAAAGCCCAAGCCTTACTTGCTCTAGGAAAAGAAGAAGAAGGTTTAAGAGTTTTAAATATAGCCCAAGATATTTTTGAAGAAAATTATGGTACACTAGAAGACTCTTACTCTTGGAGCAAAGAAGTAAATGAACTGTATCTCAATATTTTAATAGAACAAGCTAAAAGACAGGTGAAGAATCCATCAAAAGCTTTATGGCTTTATAATGAAGCTTATCAGCTTACCAAAGAGCCTGAACTTCGTTATGAATTCAAACAGATGCGTCAATCTGCTTATCAGGATTTGATTAACAGCCCCATTACTCTTAAAAGATTTGCTTACATCGAAGATGAATTGCCTAGTACAGAACCCCTATCTATTCTCCCATTATTGAGTTCTGATACTGGTAATATCAAATTGGTTGGTAATACAGCTAAAAAAGGTTCTTTTTGGATTGCTCATCCTTACAAAAAACGCATTTATTACGATTTTGAGCAAGCTAATCAGTTGGCATTCAATGATTATGTGAACGAATTTGTTCAGCTTGTTCAGCATTTAGGTGCTTCTAAGATTACTTTAGAGTACATCAATGAAAGACAAAACGAAGGTAAAAACGACCCTGCTGCCGAAAAACTACCAGATGATGTAAGCAATCAGGTTTCAAGAAAAGCCTCTTCAACTATTATTACACATACTTTCAATCCTAGGCAAAAAGCTCATGTACCTACTCATTTGGCATGGTATGCCTCTCAACAAGAGTGGCAGGCTTTGGTTGTTCAAAGAAGTCAAGGTTCAATCACAGAAATTAATATTACCCTTAATTCTGCCAATATTTTAAGAATACATGAGTCTGATTTAGAAGAAGTTCAGGAAGAATTAAGAGAGCTTTTAGATAATAATTACAAATCAGGGAAAACAGAAAGCAGTAATGTTCGTCAGAAAAGAAGAGTTCGTAAAACGGGCAAGCAAGAACACCATGATTTCAGTTTACACAAAGACTGGAAATATATAGAATGTAACATTAAAGTTGAGTTTGCTCCATTAGATCAATTAAAAAGCGAAATTGTGGCAACTGAACTTGAGATTATATCATTAGATTTACCTGAACCCTCTGTTGAAAACAGGAAAATGGCAAGTGTGGATGTTTCATCTATGATTCAGGAAGTCGTTGAAAAAATAAAACCTACAACTCCAAAAACAGAAGTAAAAGAGAAAGTGGTAGAGCCTCAGGAAACTAAAGCTCAAGACCCTGTTGTAAAGAAAAAACCTCAACAGTTTTATCCATCAGATGAAGAAGAGACTGCCTATGATAAATGGAAAAAGCTGATTCAGGAAGAAAGACGTATTGCCAAAGAGCTTCTAGAAGAGCAGGCTAAAAACCCTGATGTAGAAAAAACTCTAGATAAAATTATTACTGTTGAACCCAAGCGTGAAAGAGACGATATACTTGACCCAGATATTACAGAAGAAGAAAAAAAGAAGCCCGAAACCATTATTCTTGAAAAGAAAGAGCCTCTGAAGGAAACCATTTCTTCTGAAGATACAAGAGACCAAGACGGGCTTACAGCTGATGAGCGTTATTATTATGAAATGTTACAACATGCCTACCAAGATGGCAATATTTCTGAAGATGTACGCAAAGTTTTAGAACGCCGTCGTCAGCGTTATAAAATCTCTGAACAAAGAGCAAAGGAAATTGAAAAAATGATGTTGGATAAGAAATAGAAATTTATTACATTATTTATTAGGAAAAGGAAATAAGAAGATATATACCATTCTAATTTCCTTTTTCCTTTCTCTAAATTTCTTATCATTCCAAACCAGATTTATAACATTTACACACCATCCAAAACTATGATTTGTTTTAATGTCGGTCCTTCAAAAGTTTATCCACAAATACAAGGATTTTTACAAGATGCTTATAGCCAGAATGTTCTGAGTATGCCTCATCGCAGTCAGGACTTTATGGATATGGTCAAGAAAACCATTTTCTTGACAAAGCAAAAACTAAACATCCCTCCTCAATACACTGTTTTATTTGCGTCTTCGGCGACTGAATGCTGGGAAATTTTAGCTCAATCACTGGTTACCAAAAAAAGTTACCATATTACCAGTGGAGCATTTGGCGAAAAATGGTACGATTATACACATGCTATTCACAGAACTGTAGAAAAACACAGTTTTGAGATTAATGAAAACATGAATATTACAAAAGTTCAGACGTTTTTTACATTTGCAGAACGCAGAACAGGAAAAGCAGAGTTAGAAGAAAAAGCCCTGATATGTTTTACTCATAATGAAACTTCCAATGGTACACAAATTCCCATGAGTACCATTGAAGAAGTACATGAAATGTTCCCCAAACAACTCATTGCTGTTGATGCTACCTCTTCGATGGCAGGGGTAAATTTTTCATGGAAAAGTGCTGATATTTGGTATGCTTCTGTACAGAAATGTTTTGGAATGCCTGCTGGGCTGTCTATTATGGTGCTCTCTCCCAGAGCTGTAGCTCGTGCTTCCGAAATTGGAGAGAAAAAACACTATAATAGTCTGCTTAAAATGTGTGAAAATATTGAAAAATATCAGACAACCCATACACCCAATGTTTTAGGCATCTATTTGCTTATGCGAACTTTAGAAATTATGCCTTCTATCAAAGAAACAGATGAAATAACAAAGAAAAGAGCTAAAATCTGGTATCAATACTTCGAAAAACACCATTTATTTAAACCTTTAGTAGATTTAGAAGCCGTTCGTTCTGATACAGTGATTGCCTTAAAAGCTCCCAAAGAAGTGATTCTGACACTTAAAGAAAGGGCTAAAAAAGCAGGTTTTTTATTGGGAAGTGGCTATGACAGATGGAAGGAAAATACATTCAGAATTGCGAATTTCCCTAGCATTACAGACCAAGAAATTGGCAAACTTAAAGAATTTCTACATAAATATGAAGGTTAAAACTTTTAGATATTTTTAATCTCAATCTCATACATTTTAAAATTCTTAGAAAATGATACAAGCCACTACATTTGATTTTTTAAAGAATCTGAAAAAAAATAACAATAAAGAATGGTTTGATAAGAATAGAGAGATGTATGAGAAAGCCAAACAAAACTTCTTAGAGTTTACAGAAACACTCATAGATGGCATCTCAGAATTTGATGAACATATTTATCATGCCCATTTGGATGCTAAAAGTTGTGTTTCAAGAATAAACAGAGATATTCGGTTCTCTAAAGACAAAACGCCTTACAAAAGTAACTTTTTTGCAATTATTAATCAGGGAGGTAAAAAAAGCCCGTTGGCTGGATATTACTTTCAACTTGAACCCAACGAATCCTTTCTGGGTGGTGGTGTGTATATGTCAGAATCTTCTGTTTTACAAAAAATCAGAAAGGAAATAGATTATCATTTTGATGATTTTCAGGAGATTGTGGAATCAGAGAGTTTTACAAAAGTATTTACAGATGGCATCAAATCTTCCAGCATACTGGCTCGCCCACCCAAAGGCTATGAGGCAGATAATCCAGCTATCGAATACCTGAAAAGAAAGGATTTTTACACTTTAAAGTATCTCACAGACAAAGATTTACAGAACAAAAAAAGTATCAATTCTATTTTAGAAGGCTTTTTTGCTGTCAAACCTGTCATTGATTTTATCAACAGAGCTTTTAAATAGTATCTTGTATATCCCAAACAGCAAGCATTCTATCATCACTTCCTGAAATAAGCATATTCTGATAGGATGTCCACAATAATTTATTGATAGAGGTACCATGCCCTGCGTATCGAGCTTTATCTATTACTTTTAGGAGTTTAAACGTCTGAGCATCCCAGATTTTAATAGATTTATCCATGCTACAAGAAGCCAGTAAATTACCTTTAGGATTAAAAACAAGATGATTTATGGCAAATAAATGAGCTGGAATATTATGCATATTCTGATAATTGGTTTCTGTATCCCAAACTTTTAAGTGGGCATCCCGACCACCACTAATCAGTTTTGTTCCATCAGGAGAGTATGCCAATGTGAAAACAGAATTTTGATGAGCTTCAAAACTATGTATAATCTGAAGTGTTTTTATGTCAAAAACACGAATGTAATTGTCACTAAAACCCGTTGCCAAAAACTCTCCTGAAGGGTGTAGGGCAATACTTCTCGCCGATTTATCTGTTGGTTTTACTGCATGCTGAATGCTCCATTTATTGATATCTATTTGTTGAATAGAACCATCTGCATAGGCTACAAATATCACATTTTCTATAACCTGAATATCAAAAATAGAAGTATGTGTGGTTTTAAGTGAACGTAATTCTTTAGTTTGCTCTAAATGAATCAGATGCAAACCTTCCGTATTTTGTCCTACAAGTAACTGACTGCGTTCTTTGATGAGTTTGAGAGCATATACCGATTGGGGTACTTGTGCCACTAGTTTCCCTATTTCAGGGTTTTCTAAATTCCAAACAGCTACCAATCCATCTCCTCCCGAAGAGAAGAAATACTGATTTTCCAAACCCGATTCTAATGTATAAATGCAATCTTTGTGTCCTGCAAGTGTATTAATTTTATTTGCTTGTAGCTTCATTTCTCTCAAAACCAACTTTTACCAATATTTTTGAATAATTTGTTTCATTTCATCAAATACATTTCCTGCTGCAAGTATTTCTTTGCCAAACACAAAGTCATTATCTCCATTAAATCTGCCTACTTGCCCACCTGCTTCTTGTACAAGTAACCCGCCAGCAGCTACATCCCAAGGTTTCAAATTAAATTCAAAAAAGCCTTCAAAACGTCCACAAGCTGTATAAGCCAAATCTACAGCTGCTGAGCCAAGTCTTCGTAGTCCATGAGAACTTTGCATTAATGCATTTAAGACTTGCAGATATTCTGTATTTTTTTCAAAAAAGCGATAAGGAAAACCTGTTGCTAAAAGTGACTCTGAAAGTGTTTGAGCTTCCGAAACTTGTATTTTTATTCCGTTACAAAAAGCCCCTTTTCCTTTGGTAGCATAGAAACATTCTTTCTTATTCACCTCATATACAACCCCTAGCACCACATCATCGCCATCCATAAGGGCTATACTTATAGCAAAAATCGGTAATCCATGTATGAAATTGGTTGTACCATCCAAAGGATCAATCACCCAGTGATACTGTTTATCACTCATTATATGAGTAGAAGGATTCTCTTCACTGATAAAACCTGCTTCAGGCATTAGTTTTTGTAAGCCCTCGACAATTCTTTTTTCAGCTTCTTTATCTACATACGAAACCAAATCATTGAGTCCTTTGTGTTCAATATGCTTTTTTTCAAATACTTCATTTTGCTGAGCAATAAACAAACCTACTTTTCGGGAAAGGTCTGAAACATAACGACAAAGAATTTCTAATTCTGACATAGATATTTCAAGTTTTAATTATTCTTCTTCAGATTCTGTATTTTTTTCGTCTTTTCCTTCCAGAATTAAGACAATTTCACCTTTTACTCCTTTTTTAGAAAAATACTGAAAAGCTTCTTGTAGTGTTCCGTTGAAGGTTTCTTCATAGAGTTTTGTAAGCTCTCTTGAAACAGAACAACGTCTATTTGCTCCACAATGTTCCATCAATTGTTCCAGCGTTTTAAGAAGTCGGTATGGCGATTCATAAAAAACAACCGTTCTGCTTTCTTCTTTTAAAATTTCTAAACGAGTTTTTCTTCCTTTTTTATGAGGCAAAAAGCCTTCAAATACAAATTTATCAGTAGGTAAGCCTGATTTCACAAGAGCTGGAACAAAAGCCGTCGCTCCTGGTAAACATTCTATTTTCAGGTTATTTTCTAGACAAACTCTCACAAGCAAAAAGCCAGGGTCAGAAATGGCAGGTGTCCCTGCATCTGAAACTAACGCAAAAACTTCACCTTTTTGCATTCTTTTTACAAGTTTATCTTTAATCTGGTGTTCATTGAAATTATGATAACTTTCCAGAGGTTTTTGTATCTGATAATGCTTGAGTAATACAGAAGCCGTTCGGGTGTCCTCAGCAAGAATACAATCAACTTCTTTTAAAATTCGTAAAGCTCTGAGTGTAATGTCTTCTAAATTTCCGATAGGAGTTGGAACAAGATATAAATTGTTTTTTTCGGACATGGTTTCTACCTTTGCAAAAAATTTCTTGAAAATACAGCTTTCCCAAAATTTTGCCAAACAAAATTTAAAGCAACTTGTTTTTTAGTCAATCATCATACTTTTGATACCATGAAAAAATACCAACTCAAAGTAAAAGAAATTGTACACGAAACCCCTGAGGCTATATCCATTATACTAGAACAACCCACAAACGAAACTATACATTTTAAAGCTGGACAATTTTTAACTTTTAATTTTAATTTGGGTGGAGAAACTATCCGCAGAGCTTATTCGCTTGCCAACTGCCCTTATACTGAAAAAGATTTAAAAGTTACAGTAAAAAGACTCAAAGATGGGAAAATTTCTAATCTTCTCAATAACAGTCTAAAAGAAGGCGATTATTTGGATGTGATTGAACCTATGGGTCATTTTACTCCTGAACTAAATCCTAAAAATGCTTTTTTCTATATTTTATGGGCTGGTGGTAGTGGCATCACTCCTATGATGGCTATGATAAAAGGAATTTTACATCAAGAGCCTAATAGTAAAGTAATGCTTGTTTATGCAAACAGAGATGAGTATAACATTATTTTCCAAGCTGAGTTAGAGGCTCTACAGCAAAAATATGCTCAGAAATTAGAGGTTGTTCACGTTTTGAGTCAGCCACAAAATGGCTGGAGTGGATACACTGGTAGACTTGATAGCTCCAAAGTATCTGAAATATTGGCTAAAGCTCCTCAGAATATGCCCGTTTCGCAATGGATGTGTGGACCAGAAGGTATGATGCATACCATTGTAGAAACTTCTGATAAATTGGGCTTTAGCAAACCCAAAAAAGAAAATTTTGCTGCAAGTATTGAGGAATCTGCTCAGAAAAAGCTAGATGAGAATCCCAATACTTTAGTAGAAAGAGAAGTAACCGTAAAATATGATGGCGAAACATATAAATTTAAAGTTCCACCCAAAAAATCTATTCTGGATGCAGCCTTAGATTTGGATATAGATTTACCTTATTCGTGCCAAAGTGGGCTTTGTACGGCTTGCATGGGCAAATGTACTTCTGGAAAAGTGATGATGACAGAAGATGATTGTCTCACAGACCAAGAAATGAGCCAAGGTATTATCCTTACTTGTGTGGCTCATCCCCTCAGCGATGACGTAGTCATAGATATTGATTAAATCCAAACACCTTGAAATTTTCAAGGTGTTTTTTTGAGTTCTTTTATTTCTGATTTTAAAGATTCTATTTCTTTGGCAAGGGCTATCAAATGTTTGCTTAACTCCTGATTGTTTTCTTTAAGAGAATTTTCCATATTTTTTAAAATTTTCTTCTCTTCTAAAATATTTTCCGCATTAATCTTTTCCTGCACCTGAGAAGTTAAAACAGCCACAAATACATTAAAACTGATTATAACTGTCAAAATAACAAAACTGATAAAGTAACCTTTAATAAACCAAGAGTTTTCGTAATGGCTACTTGCCTGATACATCATATCCACCCACCCTTCCAAAGTCATAAGCTGAAAAAGTGATAAAAATGATGAACCTAGACTACTAAAATCTGCATTTTCATATTTATGATGGCTAAATAAATAAATTCCTATGATTGAATAAATGTAAATCAGGATACCCAATAGTAAGGCAAAGGAAAAAACCGTTGGAATAATACTTACAATTTTGCGTTCTACTTCTTTGAGTTCTTGGCTCACCTCTAAGAGTCTTAAAATACGCAATACTCTGAATAAACGTCCTACTACCAAAAATTCAGGGTGTTCAAAAACATGAACAACCAAACTAAAAATACTAAATCCTGTTATCAGGAAATCAAACCAATTCCAAAAACCTTTTTCTTCAAAGTGAATAGTTGCAATTTTTCCTTTGTGTTTTTCGAGATGAAATAGCTTAAAAAATTGTAGAGTGTTAGGTTCTGCCAAAATTCTAATAATAATTTCTATGGCAAAATATGCAGTAAAAATAGCATCTATTACCTGAAAAACAGATAAGTGAGCAGGAAATGATGTTTCTATTCCTAGCACAATAGAACAGCATATAATCATGATGCTTGTGAGCCTTATAAAAAATTTACTTTCTACTATATTCTGTAGTTTTTGAGAACCCATTGTGTTTCATTTTTAGTTTATAGCCAAATATAAAAAACGTATTCCAAAATTTGTTTGTTTTTCTTTGTTTTCTTAGCTTAGGGCTAATTGTAACAAACTTATAAAAAATAGGATTATGTCCATAAAAGTTCGCAAAGAAGATGCCCTGCATTATCATGCCAAAGGCAAACCGGGCAAAATAGAGGTAGTGCCTACCAAATCTCTTATTTCTCAAATAGATTTGGCTCTTGCATACTCACCGGGCGTAGCAGAACCCTGTAAAGAAATTGCCGAAAATGTAGAAAATGTTTATAAATATACAGCCAAAGGCAACTTGGTAGCTGTTATCTCTAACGGAACTGCTGTACTAGGCTTGGGTGATATTGGAGCAGAAGCTTCTAAACCTGTTATGGAAGGGAAAGGTGTCTTATTCAAGAAATTTGCTGGAATAGATGTTTTTGACATAGAAATCAATGAAAAAGACCCTAAAAAAATAATTGAAATCGTAAAATCTCTTGAACCTACATTTGGAGGTATCAATTTAGAAGATATCAAAGCTCCTGAGTGTTTTGAAATAGAACAAACACTTAGAGAAGAGATGAATATACCGATTATGCACGATGATCAGCATGGTACAGCCATTGTAACGTCTGCTGCATTACTAGGGGCTTTAGAACTTGTAAATAAAAAAATAGAAGAAGTGAAAGTAGTAGTAAACGGAGCTGGTGCTTCTGCTATCTCATGTACAAGTTTATATGTGGCTTTGGGAGTCAAGAAAGAAAATATTGTAATGCTTGATAGCAAAGGAGTTATTCATAAGAAAAGAGAAGGTTTGGATGCAACCAAGCAGGCTTTTGCTACAGAAAGAACAGATATTGAAACCTTGGCTGATGCTCTTAAAAATGCTGATGTATTTTTAGGCTTATCCAAAGGAAATGTTGTAACTCCTGAAATGCTTCTTTCAATGGCTGCAAACCCAATTGTATTTGCTTGTGCCAATCCTGATCCTGAAATTGCTTATGAAATTGCCATTCAAACACGCCCCGATGTAATTATGGCAACAGGACGCTCTGACCACCCTAATCAGGTAAACAATGTTTTAGGTTTTCCTTACATTTTTAGAGGAGCTTTGGATGTAAGAGCTACCAAAATAAATGAAGCCATGAAACTGGCTGCTGTTCATGCTATTGCTAATTTAGCCAAACAAGCCGTTCCTGAAACTGTGAAAAGAACCTATGGTAAAAAGGACATGAAGTTTGGAAAAGAATATATTCTACCCAAACCCACAGACCCTCGTCTCATCACTACCATAGCTCCTGCTGTTGCCAAAGCAGCTATGGACTCAGGTATTGCCAAACACCCTATCACAGATTGGGAAGAATACAATGATTTCTTAAAGGAAAAATTAGGGATAGACCAAAAATTAATGAGTGGAATTATCCAGAAAGCAAAAAATAACCCCAAAAGAGTCGTTTTTGCAGAGGGTGACCATCATAAAGTATTAAAAGCAGCTCAAATTGTAAAGGATGAAGGAATTGCTATACCTATTTTACTTGGTAATAAACAAGAAATAGAAACTTTGATTAAGGAGCATTCTCTCGATTTATTAGATTGTATCATCATTGACCCACTTGAAGATAATAGCAAAGTAAAAGCATATGCTCAGAGAATGTATGAAGAACGTCAGCGTAAAGGTATGACACTTTATGAAGCTCAAAAACGCATGCGTGAAAGACATTATTTTGGCTCTATGATGGTAGAGTTGGGTGAAGCAGATGCCTTTATTTCAGGAATGAATAGAGATTTTGTAAAATCCGTTCGTCCTGCACTGCAAGTTATTGGAGGTAGAGCCAATGAACTTGTGGCAGGAATGGGTATTGTGATTAGTCAAGGTAAAACTTTATTTTTTGCAGATGTAGCTGTAAATGAGCAACCTACAGTAGATGAACTTGTTGAAATTGTAGGTCTTGTGAAGAAAGGTGTTGAATTCTTTGGTTTTGAGCCTCACATAGCTTTAGGAGCTTATTCAAGTTTTGGAGCTTCCAAAGGAAATATACCAAGCAAAATGCAAGAAGTTTTAGCGATTTGTAAAGAAAAATATCCTGATTTAATCATTGATGGAGAAATCCAACCTCATATAGCCTTAGATAACGACTTACTCAAAGAGGTTTATCCTTTTAGTTCACTTGCCGAAAATGAATGTAACACCATTATATTCCCAGGGATTTCTTCAGGAAATATCGCTTTCAATTTGGTTCAGCAGGTAGGTAAATGTGATACTATTGGACCTATCTTGTTAGGTATGAACAAACCTGTTCATATACTTCAATTAGGTTGTTCGGTAAGCGAGATTGTGAATGTTGTATCTATTGCCGTAGTAGATGCTCAAAGTACAGAATAGTTTTTTGTTTGTTATAGCTTAGTCATTACAGAGGTTGAAATAACACTTCTGTAATGATTTTTTTTTATAATATTTTTTGCATATTTGTACCTTATCAATAAATATTTTAGTAGTAGCTTATAACTTAAAACTCATAAATAATAACCTATGATGCTTGCATCTCTCAAAATTCGTAAAAGTCCATTATTACTAGCTAATATATTTTCATGGGTATTTCTTATTACCATCAATACTTCTTTTTATTTAGTTTTAAGTTTGAGAAATAAAACATGGCTTTTAGATTTTGATGGATATCTCAAAGGTGTTTTAATTAATATATTTCTACTTATTGTATTCTTTTATCATAAATATCAATTAGAACGTTTTAAAGAAAAAGACTCCTCAGAACTTCTCAATAAAATTTTTTATATCTGTTTTTTTAGTGGTGCTACTTCTTTATTATTATTTTTTTTCTTTTTTTTTACAAACAATAGTTTTTTTGATAATAATCTCAATAAACTCAACTGGTTTTATACTATTAGCATTCTTTTGATGTGTAATTTCCTGACTTACACATTTTTTTCTTTTAGAGTTCTTATTTTCAGGCAAGCTCCTAAATACGTTATATGGGCATGGAATGCATTTATTTATGTTTTTTTTGCAAGTTTAATTTTTAATTTTTTTGATTTCCCTTTTTTTAGCTTGCCTTATATTTCTATTTTAAGCATTCTTGTACTTATCTCACTAGTTTTTTGTGCCAATATGCATTGGGTAGCTTATTTAGATACTTCGGCAAAACTTCGTAATATTGGAACACTTACTATCATTCTGTGTATTACTTCATATTTTGCTTATATTCTTTATTATTACTATGATAAGGAGGTTGTAAAAGCAGACTTTGGCTACTCTCTTTATATTGTGGGCTTGCTAAGCTTTGTCCTTATTTATACATCTATGGCTATTTTGGTATTGATATTCAATATTCCTACCACAGCTGTTTATAAGAAAAAAATTGACGAAATTTTAGCATTTCAGCAACTTACTCAGTCTCTACAAGTTGGCGATTCAGAGGAAAGTATTTATGAAGCATTTTTAGAAAATGCAGCAGTAGTTACTAAGGCAGATGCAGGCTATGTTGAGATTTTAAGAGAAAATTCTCTCCCCCATTTAGTCCTAAAAAATTTAGATTATCAAAAAACAACTGATATTCGCTTAATTTTATTGGAAAAACAGATTAAGCGTTTGGAAGAAGATACCAATATTGATGGGTTTCAATCTCTAATGGTTCAGTCTTTATATGACAAAAAAAGTCAAAAAATTGGAGAATTGGTTCTACTCAAATTTCAAGAAGAAGGCTTCAATCATGAACAAGAAGATTTGCTCAATACATTTGCCAAGCAAGTAAGTATAAGTATAGAAAATTATAGGCTTTTAGGACAAGTAATTGAAAAAGAAAAGCTTCAGCAAGAGCTTGATATTGCTGAAAAAGTTCAAAAAAGCTTATTACCAACCAATTTAAAGTTTAATGAACAAATAGATATTTATGCTTTTTCAGAGTCTGCTAAATCGGTTGGTGGCGATTATTACGATATTTTTAAAGTTACACCCACAAGAACATACATTGTAATAGGAGATGTTTCGGGTAAAGGTACAAGTGCAGCCTTCAATATGGCTCAAATGAAGGGGATATTTCAGAGTCTGGCACAATTAGACATGCCTCCAGAGTATTTTTTATTGTATGCAAATCAGGCTGTTTCACAATGTTTTGAAAAAGCTTCTTTTATTACAATTACATTACTACTTATTGATACTCAAAAACAATTGCTCACAATGGCAAGAGCAGGACATTGCCCTACTCTCTATTATAATGCTCAAACCAAAGTAGCAGATTATATTCAAGATAAAGGTTTAGGTTTGGGTATTATGCGAAATAAAGCCTATACAAAGTTTATTGCAACTACTCAAACTCGTTATCATGCAGGTGATATTTTATTTTTATACACAGATGGTATTAGTGAAGCTAAAAATACCAAAGATGATGAATATGGGTACGATTTATTAAAATCTACTTTTGCTAAAAATATTGATTTACCTATTGAAACCATCCAAACGAATATTATAAAAGATGTTCATCACTTCTGTGAAGGTCTACCACCTCAGGATGATTACACTTCATTGATTATCAGGTTTTTATAAAAATATTCTTTTCAATAAAATCTTACATCAAAAAAGAGGTTCTTTGCAAAAAGAATCTCTTTTTATTTTACAAAATCAGGCTTTCTTAGATTTTTATTTGGCAAAATCTTACTTTACAAGTTACTTTGTATTTATTCAAAAGTATTTATATTTATATTTGTGAAGTATTTTTTTTATAACAATTGGCTAAATAAACACAAAACGCTATATGAATATATTAACAAACTCTCTAAAAATAAAAATTATAGTTGTTCTTTGTTTGATTTCTTTTCATACTTATAAATCTATAGGACAAAGTATAGTTCAAAGGCAAAAAATTATAAACGCCTCCAACATTGACCAACTAAAATTATTGGCGAAATTCTTTCGCCAAAATAGCCTTGTTGAAAAAGAAAAAGCTATTAAAATAGCTCAACAAAAAGGCTGGAAAATTTTTATAACAAATCCTGATGGTTCTATATCAGAACTAATGCGTATAACGGAGACAGGTCAACCAATTTATTATACCACTTACAGCAATGTAAATGCAGCCATTAGTACAAGAGCTAATACTCTATGGACAGGAGGTTCTTTAGGACTTAATTTAAATGGTCAGGGCATGATTGTAGGTGAATGGGATGGTGGTGCTACAAGATTAACTCATCAAGAGTTTGGAGTCAGAGCTATTCAACGAGATGGAGTAGTACTTGGAACACCTAATGGTAATACTGACCATGCCACACACGTAGCAGGAACACTTGTGGCTACTGGAGTAAGTGCTAATTCGAGAGGAATGGCTAATCAGGCTACATTATGGACTAACGATTGGAATACAGACGAAACAGAAATGGCAACTGAAGCCACTAATGGTTTGCTACTTTCCAACCATTCTTATGGTTATAACTCTTCTTTTTTATCTCAATGGCAATTTGGCTTTTATGATGCAACAGCTCGTGACTGGGATTTAATAGCTAATAATGCACCTTTTTATTTAATTGTAAAAGCTGCAGGTAATGATAGAGGAGCCGGTTTTAATACTGGTGCCCCTTTTGGAACAACTGGTTATAATCTAATTACTGGTTCAGCAACTTCCAAAAATGTATTAGTTGTGGGTGCTGTCAATGATGTTTTAAGCTATACAAACGCTTCAAGTGTGACAATGTCTTCTTTTAGTTCTTGGGGATCTACTGATGATGGTAGAATAAAACCTGATGTTGTAGGAAATGGTGTTTCGTTATTTTCACCTGTTAGCACAGGAAATACCGATTATGGTACTCTTAGTGGTACGTCTATGGCTTCTCCTAATGTAACAGGAACTTTACTACTTTTACAACAACACTATAGCAATCTAAATGCAGGAGCCTTTATGCGTTCAGCTACATTAAGAGGCTTGGCTATTCATACAGCTGATGAAGCAGGTGCTAATCCAGGACCTGATTATGCATTTGGTTGGGGGTTAGTAAATGCTGAAAGAGCTGCCAATTTAATAACTAACAGAGGTACAACAACTGTTATTGATGAAAGAACATTGAATAATGGAGGTTCTTATAATGTAAATGTAGAGGCAACAGCCAGTCCGTTAGAAGTTACTATTTGTTGGAATGACCCTGCTGGTACTCCCTTAGGTGGTACACCACTTAATAATACAACACCTATGCTTGTCAATGATTTAGATGTACGTATTTCCGATGGTACTACCACTTTTCTACCTTGGAGATTAGACCCTGTTAATCCAACTAATGCAGCTACACAAGGAGATAATATTCGAGACAATGTAGAAAAAATTACGATTTCTAACCCTACACCTGGAGCAACCTATACCATAACAGTAACCCACAAAGGAACTCTTTCGGGTGCTTCACAAGCCTATTCTCTTATAGTTTCTACAATTGCAAACACAGGACCAGCGATTATAGATTTTACTAGCGTTAATAATAATCTCACAGAAAATAGTGCAGCAACAATTGACTGTAGAGGTTATCAAGATATTAATATTCCTTTAAAGATTTCTAAAATACCTACCAGTAATCATGTTGTAAACTTTAGTTTTTCTGGTACAGCTACCAACAATCAAGATTATGTATTACTTACCCCTACGGTAACCTTTCCTTCTGGCAGTATGGCTAATCAGAATCTTGTGGTGCGGGTTTACAATGATCAAGCTATTGAAGCATTAGAAAATGGCATCATTACGATTAATTCTATATCAAATGGAGCTAACATTGGTATTAATAATAGTCACAGTATTAATATTACAGATAATGATGCTGTTCCTATTCCGCTTGTAGCAGGTTCAACCCTTCTTTCTGAAAACTTTGAAGGTACTGTAACAGGTTGGAATATTTTAACATCTATAGGAGGTAACAACACTTGGCGTATTGGCAATCAAAGAGTTTTAAATGGTACCAATAGTGCATATATATCATCTGGTGTGGCTACTGGCAATTATAATGTAAATGATGATACTGACAGATTTTTAAGGACACCGTTGATAGATGCAACTGCATTTGTCAATAACAACTTAGAAGTATCTTTCAATTTTCAGTGTAATGGAGAAAGAGATTTAGATGTAAGTGGAACTATGCGAAATTGGGACTATGGAGTTCTGGGATATTTTACTGAAGCAGCCCCTACCGTCTTTGTACCTATCGAAGGTAATGATCTTGTTTCTCCATATCAGGGTGTCACAACTACCACAGCACGAACAGTTGCTCTACCTACTGCTTTGAGAGGCACACGCTTTCATATTGGTTGGAGATGGATTAATGATACATCTTTAGGCTCTCAACCTGCTTTTGTAATTGATAATGTTGTTGTTTCTGCCTTGCCATCAGGAACACCTATTCAGACAGCTACTTTTGCTGCACCTGCCACAGCACAACAAGTATATTTAGGTCCTAACTCAACTGTTTTTGCTTACAATCCTGCCAATGGTAATTTGATTGCAAGAATTGAAAATACATCTTCTCATGATTATGGTTGTACACAAATTTATGTGGACAGAGCTGGAACAGGTGCTTCTCAGTTTACAACAACACCAACTGCAGAGTATTTAGCAAGCAAAACAATTCGTGTAATTCCTACAAATAACAATCCGACTGGAGCTTATAACATCAGGATATATTATACCAATGCTGAGGTAACAGGCTGGGAAACAGCAACAAGTCAAGTAAGAACAAATGCTGTTGTCAACAAAACATCCGGAGCTATCAGTGCTGCTATTATTGGTACTCCTTCTACAGCTGGTTCACCTACTACTCAGGGTACTTATGGTACAGATTTTTGGATTGAAGGTGGATTTACCAATGGTTTCTCTGGTTTAGGTATGGGATTACCTCCTACTCCTCTTCCCGTAAAACTTGTTAGTTTACAAGCTATTGCAGAAGACAACCGTGTTCGTATTACTTGGAAAACAGCTTCTGAGATTAATATTGATAACTTTGTTGTGGAAAAAAGCCTAGATGGCGTAGAGTTTTTTGCTATTGGAGATGTAGATGCTAGCAATAATGGCTCATACATTTTATATGATAATCAGCCTAAAATGGGTGAAAACTATTACCGTTTAAGAATTGTAGAAACAGATAAAAAATACTATTTCAGTAATTTAGTTTCTGCTAATTGGGGCATAGGAACGGTTGTCAATGCTTATCCAAATCCTGCTTCTGATAAGCTAAATATAGAAATTACAAGTTTTGAAGACATTCAGGTGCAATATCGCCTTATGAGTTCATTAGGACAAGTAGTACTACAAGGCTCTCAGGAACTTTCTAACAGAAGAAGTAAGACACAAGAATTAGATGTGAAAGGGTTGGCAAAAGGTGTTTACATCTTAGAAGTAAATAATGGAAAAACCAAACAACAAATTAAAATTGTAATTCAATAAAAATATATAAAACAAAAAAGCCTCTAAGAGTTCTTAGAGGCTTTTTTTATACCTTCTCTGCCCACTGAATAGCTTTTCGCAAGGCTCCTAATTTATTATTCACTTCTTGTAATTCGCTCTGTGTATCAGATTTAGCTACTACGCCTGCACCTGCCTGAAAGTAAAGAGTATTATTTTTACTCAAAAACGAACGAATCATAATTGCCTGATTAAAATCGCCATTAAAACCAAGAAAACCTATACATCCACCATAATAACCTCTGTTTCCATGTTCGTATTGATTGATGAGTTGCATCGCTTTGTGTTTGGGAGCTCCAGAGAGTGTACCAGCAGGAAACGTATCAGCTACCAATTGTAAGGTTATCGTGTTCTGATGAGTTTCTGCTGAGACTTTAGAAACCAAGTGAATCACATGTGAATAATATTGTATTTCTTTAAATGTTTCCACTTGTACATGACTGCCATTTCTACTCAAATCATTACGGGCTAAATCCACAAGCATTACATGTTCGGCATTTTCTTTGGGGTCATCAAAAAGTTTTTGAGCCAACACTAAATCTGCTTGGTCATCACCAGTACGTTTGAAAGTCCCTGCTATAGGGAATATACTCGCTTTATTTCCTTTTACAACAATTTGAGCTTCAGGAGAAGATCCAAATATTTTAAAACTTCCATAATCGAAATAGAAAAGATAGGGAGATGGATTTACTGAACGCAAAGCCCTGTAGACATTGAATTCATCTCCTTGAAAACTTTGTTCAAATCGTCTTGAAATAACCATCTGAAAAACATCACCAAGTCTACAATGTTCTTTGGCTTTTTCTATTACCTTCAAAAATTCTGAATCCGTAAAATTAGAAGACTCTCCATTGGTCAATCTGAAATGGTATTGAGGAATATTTCTGTTAAAAATAAGGTTCTCAACTTCTTGAAGATGGCTTTTTTCATCTTCTAAAAGGTGTTCAAAAATGTATAATTCGTTATTAAAGTGATTGATGGCTATCACATACTGATAAACCTGATAGATAATGGTTGGTATTTTTCTACTGTCGCTTTCAAAATCTTTGATTTCAACATCTTCAAAATACTTCACAGCATCATAAGCCATATAACCAAACAACCCATTATTGATAAAATTGAAAGGATTTTTTTCTACCTCAAAACTTTTAGCAAAAGAATCGAGGGCATTTACTACTTGCTTAGGAGTAGTAATAGCTGTTGACTCTGGTTTTATTTTGGGATATTGGGTAAAAATAGTATTATTTTTTACCTCAAAACGAGCTATCGGATGAAAACATATATACGAGAAACTGTTTTCATTTCCATGATAATCAGAGCTTTCCAGCAAAATAGAGTTTGCAAATTTATCTCGGAGTTTCAGATAAATGCTTACAGGTGTTACTGTATCTGCTAATAATTGTTTGTAGTTGGTTTTCAGTTTTAATTTCATAAAGCTCATTTTTTAGGTGAATCTTGCACAGGGTGAAGGAATCGAACCTCCATGATTTGTTTTGGAGACAAGCGTCTTACCATTAGACCAACCCTGTAAAAAAGGTTTTTAGTTTTAATATTTATTAGCACAGGGTGAAGGAATCGAACCTCCGTGATTTGTTTTGGAGACAAGCGTCTTACCATTAGACCAACCCTGTAAAATAAAAGAGGCTTTCTGCAAACAGAAAGCCTCTTTCAAAAGAATATTGTTAAGTTAAATATTACATAGCAGCCTGTTTGCAATCGGTTGGATTGCCTTGCCAAGTTGCTACAAAATATTTTTGAATAGTATTCATGAAAAAATGTTATGTTGTTTAGTTATTGTGCTGCAATGATAAATTTTATTTTTTAATCCTCCAAATTTTTTGAAAGAATCTTAATACAAACTTGGAAATTGTGTTGGATTTGCCTCACTCATCATGGCATAGATTTTATCAAAAATATCTTCTGCATTGGGTTTCGAGAAGTAATCTCCATCCGAAGCGTATGCAGGTCTGTGGTCTTGAGCATGAATTGTAATAGGTTTGGAATCAAGATACTGATATGCTCCCTGTTTGTCTAAAACCTGTTGCATCATAAAGGCAGAAGCTCCACCTTCTACATCTTCATCAGCAAATACCACTCGATTGGTTTTCTTTACTGATTCTAAAATACGATTATCCACATCAAAAGGAAGAAGTGTTTGTACATCAATTACTTCTGCACTAATTCCCACTTCAGCAAGTTGCTCTGCTGCATCCATCACAACTCTACACATAGAACCATAGGTAACAATCGTTACATCTGTTCCTTCTCTGAGTGTTTCAGGCACACCCAAAGGAATTGTGAATTCACCTAAATTTTCAGGCATTTTTTCTTTGAGACGATAGCCGTTCAAACACTCTATAATGAGTGCAGGCTCATCAGACTGTAACATTGTATTGTAGAATCCTGCTGCAATAGTCATGTTACGAGGAACAAGTACTCTGATACCACGAATAGAGTGTAATATCATGCCAATGGGTGAACCTGAGTGCCAGATACCTTCTAATCTGTGTCCACGTGTACGGATAATTACAGGGGCTTTCTGCCCGCCTTTTGTTCTGTATTGCAAACAAGCCAAGTCATCAGACATAATCTGGATAGCATATAATAAGTAATCCAGATATTGTATTTCGGCTATCGGACGCAATCCACGCAAGGCTGCACCTATTCCTTGTCCTAAAATTGTACACTCTCTGATACTTGTATCTGTGATACGTATTTCACCAAATTTTTCTTGTAAACCAGCAAAACCTTGATTCACATCTCCTATTTTACCAACATCTTCACCAAAAGCCACCACCAAAGGATTATTTGAGAAAATAGCATCGAAGTTAGCTTGTAAAACCTCTCTTCCATCTACTATTTTAGAATCTTCTGAGTATTGGGGTTTTACCTCATCAACAAACATTGCATTTTTTTCTGACTGACTGTATAAGAATGAATTATACTCATCTTTAGCCAATTCTAATTTTTCATCTAAAACATTTAAAAGTACATTTTTCTTACTTTCATTCTCAAAACGTAGTACTCTTAGTGCTTTTTTGATAGCAACGATTGAATCTTTTTTGATTGGATTGATAGTCGTTTCTAACTCTTTTTTAATTTGCTCTAAAGCAGTCTGATGAGTTGGGTTCTGTTCAATCGCTTTTGCAAGAGCATTGTTTGTATCTGTTTGATAGTATTTTACAGATTGTAAAAAATTATTCCAAGCTGTTGTTTTTGCCTGCTTTACTTTTTCTTTAGCACTATTTTCAATTTCTGTGAGTTCCACCACACTAGCTACTCCATGCTCAAGTATCCACTCACGGAATTTTTTATTACAGTCAAAATTAGCTTCCCACTCCAAACGTTCTTTCGATTTATAACGCTCATGTGAGCCTGATGTAGAGTGTCCCTGTTGTTGAGTTACTTCTACGATGTGCATCAGCACTGGTGTATGTGTTTCACGGCAGGTTTTAGCAGCTTTCTGATAACCATCAATGAGTTTTAGATAATCCCAAGCCTTGATTTTCATAATTTCAAAGCCTTTTCCATCTGCATTTTCTTGGAAACCAGCCAGTGCTTTGGAAATATCTTGTTTGGTAGTATGGTACTCTTTTGATACAGAAATTCCATATTCATCATCCCAAACCGACATCAACATTGGGACTTGTAATACTCCTGCTGCATTAATTGTTTCAAAAAACATTCCTTCAGAAGAAGAAGCATTTCCGATTGTTCCAAAAGCGATTTCGTTCCCGTTATTAGAAAACTGAGAAAAACCTCTTAATTCTGGATTATTTCTGTATAATTTTGAAGCCCATGCAAGCCCAAGTAAACGAGGCATTTGTCCTGCTGTTGGAGAAATATCAGCAGACGATATTTTCAGTTCTGTTAAATTTTTCCAAGAACCATCTTCATTTAAAATACGAGAAGCAAAATGTCCATTCATACATCTGCCTCCTGTAGCTGGTTCATTTTCTATCTGTGTATCAGCATATAACTGAGCAAAAAATGCTTCTAAAGTAAGCTCCCCTATTGCCAGCATAAAAGTCTGGTCTCTGTAATATCCCGAACGCCAATCACCAGCCTGAAAAGCCTTAGCCATTGCTATCTGTGCTAACTCTTTTCCATCTCCAAAAATTCCAAACTTCGCTTTACCCATGAAAACTTCTTTGCGTCCCATCAAACTGGCTTCCCTACTTTCGCATGCTAATTGATAGTCTTTGAGAATATCTTCTTTGGTAAGGCTAATGCCTGTCGCTGTATTCTGAATGTAAATACTCATAATAACTATTTTGCGTTTGGTTATACAATTTTTTATTTGGTCTTTTATGAATGAGATGGCAATTTACCAAAAAATATTTGGTCTGCCAAAATTTAGATTTCTCTTTCACATGCTTCTAAAATTAACGCACAAGCCTTCTCAATTTCTGCTTCTGTAATGGTAAGAGGCGGAGCAATACGCATAGAGTTATCACAAAATAAAAACCAGTCTGTAATGACTCCTAGCTCTATGGCTCTATCTATAACAGGTTTCAATATATCAAAACTTTCAAATTCGGCTGCCATCATCAGTCCTTTGTTTCTGATATTTAATATTCTGGGATGTTTGAGTAATTTTTTAAATAAATTAGCTTTTTTCTCAACTGAATCAAGTAGTTTTTCTTCCAGAATAATTTCTAAAGTTGCCAGTGAAGCCACTGAGCTTACAGGATGACCTCCAAAAGTAGTAATATGTCCTAAAATCGGATTCTCTGAAAGCACATGCATGATATTTTTGGGAGCTATAAACGCTCCAATAGGCATACCTCCTCCCATTCCTTTGGCAAGTACCAATATATCAGGTTCTATACCAAAATGTTCAAAAGCCCAAAGTTTGCCTGTACGTCCAAAACCTGCTTGTATTTCGTCTAATATTAGTAACGTTCCTGTTTGGGTACATTGTTTTCTGAGAGCCTGAAAATATTCTGTGTTAGCTACCCGAACACCAGCTTCGCCTTGTATGGTTTCAAGAATAACACAAGCCGTTTTTTCAGATATTTTTTCAATCTCAGCCATTTCTCCATAGCAAATATGCTTGATGGCAGGTAGTAATGGTCGATAAGCTTGTTTGAACTTTTCACTCCCACCCACTGATAACGAACCATGTGAAGAACCATGATAAGCATTGTAACAACTGATGATTTCTTGCCTGCCTGTAAACCGTTTGGCAAGTTTCAAAGCTCCTTCAACAGCCTCACTACCAGAGTTTACAAAATATACATTATCAAGTTTTTTTGGAAGATTTTCTGTAAGTTTTTGAGCTAATAAATTCTGAGGACTTTGTACATATTCCCCATATACCATAAGGTGCAAATATTTGTCTAGTTGAGCTTTAATTGCTTCTAATACTTTAGGATGACGATGCCCTACATTGCTTACTCCTATCCCTGAAATTAAATCTATATAAGGTTTTCCTTCTGGAGAATATAAATAAATACCCTCTGCTTTTTCGATTTCCAAAAGCAAAGGGCTAGAAGATGTTTGTGCTAAATGCGACAAAAATAACTGACGTTGAGAAAGCATATTTTTAAAATAAAGCCTCAGCAATTTGTTTTACAGCATCCGATTTGCTCATAGAGTAATAATGTAGTACAGGTACTCCCGCAAACATCAATTCTTTGGATTGCTGAATTCCCCACTCAATACCTACTTGTTTTACTTCATCGTTGGTTTTACACTTTTCAATGGATTTTACAAGTGTATCAGGCATATCTATATGGAAAATACTTGGAAGTACTGTAAGTTGTTTTTTGGTGGTAATGGGTTTGAGTCCTGGTATAATTGGGATTGTAATTCCGATTTCTCTACATTTAGCGACAAAATCAAAATATTTCTGATTATCAAAAAACATTTGAGTTACAATATAATCAGCCCCTAAATCTTGTTTAAGTTTCAGATACTTTAAATCCGTATTGAGATTGGGAGCTTCAAAATGCTTTTCGGGGTAGCCTGCTACACCAATACAGAAATTGGTAGCAGAAGCCTGCAAGCCATCTTCTAAATACTTTCCAGTATTCATTTTGACTACCTGCTCCAAAAGTTCGCTTGCGTAAGCATGTCCATTGGGTTCAGGAATAAATGTTCCTTCACTTTTAATAGCATCTCCTCTGAGAACCAGTACATTATCTATTCCCAAAAACTGTAAATCTATCAAAGCATTTTCAGTTTCTTCTTTAGAAAAACCTCCACAAATGATATGAGGCACAGCATCTATCTTGAAATAGTTCATGATGGCTGCACAAATACCTACTGTTCCAGGTCTTTTCTTGATTCTTTGGCGTTCTAATAAACCATTTTCACGTTTTTTATAAACATACTCTTCTCTGTGATAGGTTACATCTATAAATTTGGGTTTTATTTCCATTAAAGGTTCAATGGCTTTGAACAATTGCTGGATACTTTCTCCTTTAAGAGGGGGTAAAATTTCGAAAGAGAAAAGAGTTTTCTCACTATTTTTGATATATTCAGTAATTTTTGTCATAAAGCTTAGGCTGAATTTTGCACAAAAGTACACAATAGTCTTGGAAATTTGATGTATTTTCGAGCTAAAAATTTATAGATTCTTCTGACTCGTGAAAAAATACTTATTCTTATTAGTTTTAGTCATTTTAGCAAGCCTCTCTCTGTCAGCAGGCTTTTTTAGTGGCTGGGGTGTCATACTCAATTTTATAGGATTTGCATTTATCTGGCAAGGCGAAAAGTTCATCCGAGAGAACTTCTCCAAGCCTACAAAAGTTTTGTATATATTTTTGTTTATCACACTTTTAAGTTGGAATGCAATAGCCACATGGTGGGTGTATCTTACAAAAGCTTTATGGGTAATAGCTGTTTCTAATACCCTTGTTATGCTTGTTCCTTTTCGTATTTGGTTTTGGCTTAAAAAACAACTCCATGAAAACTGGCATCCTATTCTTTTTGCTATTATTTGGATTGCCTTTGAGTTTTTTCATCATCATTGGCAACTCACATGGATATGGCTTACACTCGGAAATGCCTTTTTGTACCAGAATACTTGGGTTCAATGGTATGAATTTACAGGTGTATTGGGTGGCTCATTATGGATTTTAGGAGGAAATATTTTTGCCTTTAGGTTATTCAATAAACAACTCTATATCAATTACATAACCACTACTTTTGTTGTCTTATACTTTTCAATCCCTATTCTTTTTTCGTTGTATTTATATCAGAAACCTTTACCCAAACCTCAAAACGAAATAGAGGTTCTTGTGGTACAACCAAATATAGATCCTTTTACAGAAAAATTTTCTTCGGGTATTCGATACATTCCACTTGAAAAACAAACAAAAATTTTACTTGAACTCAGTCAGCAGAATATAACGAATCAAACAGACTTGGTTGTTTTTCCTGAGACAGCTATTGATGAAAGCTTTACAGAAAGCCTGATTACCAAATTTCCTGATTTTCAGAGAGTAGATACTTTTGTAAAGAAATACCAAAAAGATTTACTTTTTGGTATCAGTACAAGAGCTTATTACAAAACAAAACAAAGCCCCACAAGTGTTTATGAAAAATCAGTAAATGCTTTTTATGAGGACTTTAATGTAGCTGTGATGATGCAAAAAAAGAAAGATACCTTTGATATTTATAAAAAAATGGTTTTAGTCCCTGGCGTAGAAACCATTCCCTTTCCAGAATATACATTTTTCTTGAAAGAGTTTATCAGCAGCATTGGGGCTCAGTTTTTTCTGTTGGGGACAGGCAAAGAACAGAAAATTTTTGAAACCCAAAAAGCCAAAATAGCTCCTGTTATCTGCTACGAATCTATGTACGGAGAGTTTACAGCAGGCTTTGTAAAAAAAGGAGCTAATGTACTTTGTACCATCACCAACGATGGATGGCTCGGTGATACCCCTTGGCAAGAACACCACTTGTATCTGGGGGCTTTGCGTAGCATCGAAACCCGAAAAAGTATGATACACTGCTCCAATATGGGCGTTTCGGGTTTTATCAACCCCAAAGGAGAAATAGGAAAAACTATTCCTTACAACCGACGAACTACTCTTTTGGGCAACACCTACACCTACGAAGGCAAAACGTTTTATGTCCTTTATGGCGATTATCTTGGCAGACTAGCTTGTTTAATAGTTGCAGGGCTTGTAGTTTATGCTTTAGGGAGGATATTTATTATGAAAAAAGATGTTTAACTAAATTATATAGCTTTTCATTAAACCATTTAGCATTTGCACCATATATTGTTAGTAAAGCTCCTAAACTAGACATCAATAATAATATTTTTTGCAATCTCATATTTGCTTTCACTAAATTATCATTACTTATAGACTTAAATGTTTCCTCTATTTCTTCAAAGGATTTCATTAGTTCAGATATGCTGTAATCCCGATTTTTTACTATTTCTTGCTTAAATTTATTTTGAGTTCTTTGTTTATTTTCTAAATCTGGAAAATCTTTATTATTCAAATAATAATTGTATATCTTACTAGAAAAGTCTTTTTTTATAACTTTTAATTGTAAGAAATAAAGATTAAATTCTTTTTTTATTCTTATTGCCTTTGATAAAAATATAGAATCTTTGTTATGAGATAGATAAGTATATATTTCTTTACGAAACATAACATACTTACTTTTAAAAAACTCTATAATTCCTAATGATGCCCAAAAAGGTAATACAGCATTTAGATAACTACCTGATAAATAAGAAACACTTGCTAAAGATTTTTCTATTTGAGATTCAGATTCATTATCTTTATGCTTAGAAATAAACATCATCATACTTTCTAATTGATTATCTGGTAAATATATCATAGTTGTATCTTTAGAATATATAGTCATATTTGATATACCCAACTTTAATAAAATATCTTCCATATACTCTGCTGTTTTATCTGCCTCATATTCAAATGTAACTATTGAAGGAAACAATACTCGTTTTTTATTTCCAAACACCCCTTTTTTTAAATCTTTCACTATATATTTTTTTAACTGATAGTTCACTTCATCAAACAATATCTGAAAATGTATGCTGGGAAATGTATATTGTGTGCTAGTGTAAGCTTTTATTTTTTTAAACTTAAATACATCAATCAAGGGACTTAGTAGTATTTGATATTTTTCTTGCATTTGTAGTTTAAAAATTTTCTTAAATAAATCTTTAAACTTTTGAGAAGGATATATTTCATAAATTAAGATAATTTTAGATTGTTCTCCTTTTATATATTTATAAGATATTCCATCAATTAAATCAACATTTGCAACACCTTGTAAATTATTATAATACATTTCCCCAAATGCTACAGTTTTATAAGCATTTTCTAATCCTACAAAACATTTATCTATTTCTTCTCTTGGTTTTTTAGCAGGCCATCCTGTTTTATATTGAGAAAATAATTTTATAAAAGTATTTTTTTCTTTCAAAAAATTCTCAAAATCAAAAACATCACAAAATGTAAGACTATATGGTATAATAGCTGGATTTTCTGGGATTTTATTTTCCTCAGTTAATTTTATTTCCTTATTAACATAATACTTAATAAATATATTTTTATCTAATTTAAGCTTTTTAAAAATCTTATTTTGATACAATTTAAATATCAAGTTGGATATAAAAAGATTAATCCTTTCTTTCAAAGTAATAGGATTAGGTTTGTACTTAAATTTATAATCTTCCATTATCAAATTGTATTTAAAATTATATAATTATTACAATTTCTGAGCAAAGCACAAATAATGCTTTTGCAAAGTATTATAAATCCCCATCCATCACCAAACAGATACTTTTATTTTTCTCATGTGCCTCCAAAAACCAATCTAAAACTTGTAAAATATCATCAGGTTCATCATCAAAATCGAGAGTCCATTTTGCTTCATTTTCAAAGTCTTCTTTCATTTTCTTAACTTCGTGAGCTATTTTTTCATCTATCTGTTCAATAAAAGTAATGGTTGGAATTATAGCCCATTCATCAATCTGAATGGGTAGTTCAAAGTCTGAATTCATACCATTGATGGCTTCAAAAATTTTGATTAGGGTAGGGTATTTCTTTTTTTTCTTCTTTTGAAGAGCTTCAATAAAATCGTATAAATCTATGAAAGGATAAGGAATCATAGCATTTTTAGGTCTTGAAACTACCAGAGTATCAATCAATAACCAAATAGCAAACGTAGTTCCCTGAGGTGATTTTTTATATTTTTCTCCATTAATGAGTTTATTTGCAATCTTTAGAACTTTTTTTTTCTTCTTTTCAAAAAAATCTGATAAAAAATTAGACTTTATAATTCTTTCTTTCAATTTTTCATCTTTTGAGCCTATCATCTTCTTTAATTTTTTTTTATTCAAGAAGTATGCATCTAATCTGTATTCACTCATAAATGTATTGTTAGACTTTAGCAAAACACAAATAATACTTTTTCACGATTTTGGTAAGAGCTTTGATGTTGGGCAGGTCGGAGGCTTCCGATATATCCAAAATCCCTTTTTTCTTGGTCAGTATTAAAATCGGATTGGAGTTTTCTTGATATGCCATATTTTTGGTCGTACCACTGATTACAAAATAGCCAACATCTTTTTTAGCAATATGGTAATTTTCAATAATCTGTGTTTTCTTTTCCTGAATAAGTTCGGGGCTGATGGTTTCTGAAGAGAGAATAATTTTAAACAGTTTTCTTTCCAGAATCATCTTACAGATATTGGAAAGAATAATATCCTTATGGTGTTGCCAGATTTTCATAGCTCCCCAAATATCGTAGTCATCGAGTTGGGCAAAAGCCTCCAAATACTCTTTATTTTCTTTAAAATCTTCCAGTTTTACTTCTTGATTCATAAACAGGCTCAGACTTGGACTTGCGAATATGTTTTCACCATGTTGAGCCAGATATTTTGCCCTTAAAATTGCCTGAACAATCATCTGCTCTGTACTGATGGTCGTTTTGTGCAAGTACACCTGCCAGTACATGAGCCTTCGGGCTGTCAGGAAGTTTTCAACACTATAAATACCTTTTTCTTCAATCACCAGATTATTTTCATGTACATCCAACATTTTCAGGATTCTATCCCCTCCTATTGCCCCTTCTGAAACACCCGTAAAAAAGCAATCTCTCTGGAGGTAGTCGAGTCTGTCCACATCCAACTGACTACTCACCAGTTGAAATAAAAATTTTTTAGGATACTGATTGGTAAATATCTCAATAGCAAGACTTAAAGCACCTTCAAACTCTTCATTGAGTTTTTCCATAATCAGTAGTGAAAGCCTTTCGTGATGAACGCCCTGTAAAATTGTGGATTCTAAAGCATGAGAAAGTGGGCTGTGTCCAATGTCATGTAACAAAGCGGCGATTTGGGCAGCTTCTCGTTCTTGATCTGTAATTTCGTGTCCTTTGGCTTGCAGGGTATCCAAAGCCACACCCATCAGGTGCATTACCCCCAAAGCATGATGGAAGCGAGTATGCAAAGCCCCAGGGTACACAAAATCTGTCAGTCCTAGTTGCCTGATACGGCGTAAACGCTGAAAGTAAGGGTGTTCAATAAGCTTGAATATGAAGCCTTGTGGTATTTTGATAAACCCATGAACAGGGTCATTGAGGATTTTTCCTTGTTTGGAACTCAAAGTAATATATGATTGATGACTTAACAAATATAAAATTTTCTTACCAAAATAAAAAATAGCTGTGAATTCACACAGCTATTTAGGGAGTTCTTAACAAATTTATCTATGTTTTATTTTCTAGGAGTTATTTGAGTATTGGTATTTTTATCCTCTGTTTGAAGCAGATAAGGAGTTTTCCCATCTGTGATAATCACTTTGGAGTTGGGAGAGTTAGCAAGTTCTTTCCAAGCTTGGATGTACTGATATTGTAAAAGAAAAGGATTTAAGCCTTCTGAAAGTAATTTTTGAGCATCTCTGATACCTGCTGCTTCTATTTTACGGCGTTCTGCCTCAAGGCGTTCTCTATCTAATACAAATTGCATTCTTTGAGCTTCTTGTTCTGCTTGTAATTTTGCTTCTATTGCACTCACAAGGCTTGTTGGCAACTGAATATTTTTGAGTAAGACTGCTTCAATGACAAAGCCCTTACCTTCTAGAAATTTGGCTAAATCTTCTGCGATGGTGCGTTCAATGTTCGCTCTTTCGGCAGTATGGAGGTCTTTTGCTACAAAACGAGCACTAACATCACGTATAACAGAGCGAAATGTGGGAGCAATTACTGTATTTTCATAATTTTCACCTATTTCTCTAAGAATAGTAGGTATTTTTTCCCTTTGTACGTGATACAAGAGAGATACCTCTGTTTTTACGGTTAAACCTTCTTTGGTAGGTAAGTCGGCTGTTACAGTCAGATTCATGGTTCTGACAGGTACACGTATGAGTACTGTAGTGAAAGGATTTACGCTATGTAAACCACTGGTTAGCATTCTGTCTGAGAGTCTTCCGAATCTACGTCTAAATCCTACTTCATCTTGTCTGATAGACACACAAGAAGATAGTGAACTTATTACAAATAAAAAAAATAAGAGCTTTTTCATGGTACAGAAGTTTGTATTTGTAATAGTATAACTACTTTATTTGATAGTTTGTTTTATCCTATTACAAAAAAATTAAATTACTTGTAATAAATATGACTTTTTTGTATTTTTGACTAACTAAAATTTGATATTATATGAGCTTCGAGACTAAAGGAAAAATTGTAAAACTCTTAGAAACCCAAACTGGGACAAGTAAAAATGGCGAGTGGAAAAAACAAGATTTTGTAGTAGAAACCACAGAAACCTACCCTAAAAAAATATGTTTTAGTATTTGGAATGATAAACTCAGTCAGTTGGATGGCGTTGAAGTAGGTGATGAAGTCAGGATTATGTTTAGTGTGGCTTCAAGAGAATACAATAATAAATGGTACTCTGATATTACTGCTTACCAAATTGATAATACTTCTAAAAAAGACTACGAAACAAGCAAAACAGAAAGTGTTCCTTTGCAACAAGAAAAATTAAATTTAGATATTTTGGCATCCTCAAATGATTCGGATGATCTACCTTTCTAAAATGTCAGTTTTTTTACAAAAAGACAAAAAAAATTCTTTTATTTGCAAAAAGACCTTATACAATCAAAATTATTTAAAAATATGCAAAATTTCGTTCGTTTGAGTCTGATCTTGAGCCTTACTTTGCTTACAGCTTGTGGAGGATTTAAGAAAGGCTACCAAAAATACGACCAAGGGGAGTATAATGATGCCGTTAACATTCTCAAAAAAGCTCATCAATCCAAACCTGATGACCCTCTTGTGAATTTTTACTTAGCTCAAGCTTACCGTAAATCAAATCGTTTGCGTGAGGCAGAAGAGTATTATGCAAAAGTTTATAACAAAAAAATTCCTAAAACACACCACGAAGACCATGCAGATGATGCTAAGTTCTATTATGCTGTTGTTTTAGAAGAAAATGGCAAGTATGAAGAAGCCAAGAAACAATACGAAAACTATGTAAAAAAAGGTAAAAACAGAAATTATGTTGCTAGAGCAAAACGTGAAATACAAAATATTGCAAAACGTGATGAAATTGCCCAGATTAAAACTTTTTATGAAGTAAAACCTGTTGAAAATCTGAATACAACTTTTGCAGAATTTGCTCCTGTAATATATCAGGATAAATTGATAGTGAGTGCTTCTCGTGATAAATCTGCTGAATCAGATATCAATGGACAAAAGAACTTAGGAATTTATGCTATTCCCCTTCAAAATTTACAATCTGGTGATGGCAAAGTGGCTCTTTTTGACCCAAATATTCATAAAGAAGGTGTAAACGAAGGTACACCAACATTCTCAAGAGATGGAAAAACCATGATTTTCTCCAGAGGAGCTTCTCAGAATCGTAAGAAAGGACCTAAAAACATGAAATTGTATATTTCAGAATTAGGTACTGATGGTAACTGGTCTGAGCCTCGTTTGCTTGAAGGTGTAAGTAGTGGTGATAATGAAGCTTTTTATGGCAAACCCACCTCTAAATCTGTACCCAAAGCTTATGCTTGGGACTCACAGCCTTTCCTTTCTGCTGATGGACAAACACTCTATTTTGTTTCAGACAGAGAATTTGATGACAAAGGCTCAAGAACTTTAGGAAGACACGATTTATTTAGTGCCAAAAAGAAAAAAGATGGTACATGGGGTGAGGTTCGTAATTTAGGTAGTACTATCAATACTGAAGCTGATGAGTATTTTCCTTATGTAGCTGCTGATGGCAGAATGTATTTTTCTTCGGATGGACATGCAGGTTTAGGAGGTTTAGATATTTTTATTGCTGAACGCAAAGATGGTAAAATAACAGTAGAAAACTTAGGTGCTCCTGTAAACTCAGCTTTTGATGATTTTAGTATCGTATTTACTTCTGATACAGAAGGATACTTTTCGTCTAACAGAGCAGAAGGTAAAGGAGATGATGATATTTTTGCTTTTGTTGACAAAAGACCCAAAGAGCGTGTTGTAAATTATTCAGTTCGTTTCAAGACAATTGGCGTGAAATTAGACCAAACTGAAATTTTATTGCCTAAAGCAAGAGTAAAACTTTTAGATGATAATAACAATGTAATTCAAGAGTTTTATACTGATGATGCCGCTCTAACAGATGTTATTCCTGTAAAAGATGGTAAACTAGCATTTACAGCTACTGGTGACGTAATTGAACAAAAGAAAAGCTACTTAACAGCTCGTAACAATTTTGCAGTAGTGAAAATCCCTGAAAAATATTTACCAGCTCGTCCAGTGGTTGATACAACTTTTGTATACGAATTGAAACTTCAGGAATACAACGATTCAACAAAATTTGAAATCAGTTTATTCTACGACTTTAACAAATGGGATATTCGCCCTGACGCAGCCAAAGTATTGGATGAATTCTTAATCTTTATCAAAGATAACCCCAACGTAAAACTTGAATTGGGTTCTCATACTGATGCTGTTGGTACAGATTCTGATAATGATGGTTTATCTCAAAGAAGAGCTCAGTCAGCTGTGGATTATTTGGTAAATAAAGGAGGTATTGATAAAGGCAGAATCATTCCTCAAGGTTATGGTGAAATTGTTCCTAAGCGTGTAACCAAAGAACTTGCAGAACAATATGATTTCTTAAAAGAAGGTGATGAACTAACAGAAGCTTATATCAACAAGTTTAAAGATAAGAAAACCAGAGATATACTTCACCAAATTAACCGCCGTACAGAAATTAAAATCTTAGATAAGAAATAAAAAAAACCTCTCTGAAAAGAGAGGTTTTTTTTATGCAAACTTTTTAAAACCTGCTATTTGAGCTACTAATTTAGAAGGCATTTTGGCAACAAAATTATTGTAGTATTTAAGGTTATAGGCATATTTCTTATATGCTATTAAATATGATGTATCCTTCGTAACGAGTTGGTTTACAAGTTCCTGAATTTGAGAATCTTGTTTCAGTTGTGGTGTATTTGTGATTATTGCCTGTAATAAATCTATTTCTTTTTGTACCCCCACATTAGCCCTCATGTTTTCTTCTATATTGACCTGTGTACTCATCAATGTACTTCCTAAGCTGAGCATCTTATCATAACTGAAAGAGTCATCTCCTTTCTCTCTTAAAACATTCACTATCTGATTGGCTATCTGATATTTATTTCTACTAGTTTCTAAGTAAGCTTCCCTGCATTGTTCTACTTCTCTAAACGATTTTTGGAGAGTATGATAGCTTAAAAGAAATATCAAAAACAAAAAGCTTCCCATTGCCAAAGCCACAGGAAGTATTCCAATAGATTTAATTACTAACAAATAGAACATAAATTTTATGAGTGTGTTTTATGGTTGACTATTTTTTTGGCGTTATCTCCAAATATTACTTCCTGAACTGTTGGTAAGCTATAGAAATCGTGAGGAAAACCTAATTCTATTTCGCTAATTGTGTTGAGTTCCTGCATCATCTCATTGGGGAGTTCAAAACGCAAACAACCCAAACAGTCTTCAATCTGGCTGACTTTACGAGAACCCACAATAGGCATGATTTGTTCATCTTTTTGTCTTAACCAATTTAAAGCTACTTGTGCAGAACTATAACCCAGTTTTTGAGCAAACTCACTTACTTTTTTAGCAATTTGCCTGTTTTTATCATTGATTTTTCGGCTGTTTTCTGTCAGTCTGCCTTCTTTATCAATACCATCATTATATTTTCCTGTCAGCATTCCTGCTCCAAGTGGCGACCAAGGCGTAATAGCCATTCCAAAATCTTTAGCCATTGGAATCAAATCTCGTTCAGGTGTACGCTGAATTAAACTGTATTCTACCTGCAAACCAACAAAAGCTTCCCAACCTCTGAGTTCGGCAAGTGTATTGGCTTTGGCTACAATCCAAGCTGGCGTATCAGAAACACCTATATAATTTACTTTTCCTGAACGTACCAAATCATCGAGGCTTCGCATGACTTCGTCCACACCAGTTGTAAAATCCCACATGTGTAGCCAAAGTAAATCAATATACTCTGTTTTCATTCTTTTAAGGCTTTCCTCAACCGAACGACGCAGATTTTTTCTATGATTCCCTGATGCATTAGGGTCTTTACGATCATCATAAAGGGTGTATTTAGTTGCCAATACAAAATAGTCTCTTTGTGAAGCGATAAATTCTCCAACCCATTTTTCACTCGTACCTTCAGTATATCGGTTGGCTGTATCTATAAAGTTTCCACCTTTATCTGCAAAGGCATCAAATATTTTTTTACTTTCGTCCTTATCTGCACCTGTACCCCATTCTGTTCCGAATGTCATCGTACCTAAGCATATTTCAGATACACGCAAACCACTTTTTCCAAATAATTTATACAACATAATTTGTTTGTTTAATCATTTCGATTTGTCTTTTACCTTGTAAAAATAATATTTTATTCTGACCTTTGGCAAAGGTTTTGTATAATTTTCGGGAAATCTGAATAAACCATGAAGTTACGAGCTGAAAATCTGATTAAGCGTTATGGCAAACGCTACGTAGTAAATAATGTATCGGTACAGGTAGAACAAGGGCAAATTGTAGGACTTTTGGGACACAATGGAGCAGGAAAAACTACTACTTTCTACATGACTGTGGGTTTGGTTAAACCCGATGAAGGACGTATTTTTTTAGAAGACCAAGAAATTACAGCATTACCCATGTTCAAAAGAGCAAGATTGGGGCTTGGATATCTGGCTCAGGAAGCCTCTGTTTTTAGAAACCTGACTGTTGAGGACAACATCAAGGCTGTACTTGAAATGATGAATATTCCCAAAAAAGAACAAAAAGAACGTACAGAAGAGCTTTTAGAAGAATTCAGTCTTACACATGTCCGTAAAAACATGGGAAAGGTACTTTCTGGAGGTGAACGCAGACGTACCGAAATAGCAAGAGCCTTAGCTACCAAACCAAAATTTATTCTATTGGATGAGCCTTTCGCCGGTGTTGACCCCCTTGCTGTAGAAGAAATTCAAAAAATTGTCTATAAACTCAAATTTAAAAACTTAGGTGTTCTCATCACCGACCACAACGCTGACGAAACCCTTTCAATTACAGACTGGGTGTATGTAATGAGTGAAGGAAAAGTGTTTAAAGAAGGTGTACCCGAATTTTTAGCCCAAGACGAAGAAGTACGTAAAAAATACTTAGGAGAGTTGTATGAGTTTAAGAAAAAGGTATTTCAAGTGTAAAATTTATGGATGAGTTATTTATTTATACATCAATTGCTTCACTGATTGGCTCTGCTATTGGAATTGTAGCCACAAGTTATTTTACTGCAAAAGGTAAAAACCTTGCAGATAAACAAGATATAGCAGAAATTACTAAAAAAACTGAAGAAGTTAAAATTGCTTTTACCAAAGAAATAGAAAAATTAAAAGCTAATCTACTATTATCCAATAATATACAATTTGGCTTATTTAATGAAGAAAGAAATGCTATTGTAGATTTTAATGAAAAATATTTTAAATATTTACATTTAATAAAAGACCCTTCACTCAATGGTATTAATAGTTTTGATATAGATAGCCTTTTTTCCTATCCGAAAGAAATATTCAAAGCACAAAATGACTGTAACAATAGTCAAACAAGATTAACTTTATTTATCAAAGACCCTGATATTATTCAATTAGCCAATGAAATTTATGAGGCTGCTTTAAACTTGCTTAATATAAGAATTAATATTTTAAGCAAATTGATATCAAATGCAAATGATATTAAAGTTTTAGAATTTGAACTAGAAGAAAAAACTCAAATAATAAATAATTTTGATGAAGATGAAGCATATTTAAAATCTTATGATGAAAAACGGAAAAGATTTTTAGGTAATAATTCGCAAATTTTTTCTGAATTATCTAATAGTGTTGATTTTTGGAATCAATATAAAATTGTATCTGAGATTGCTCATAAATTTCAAGATAAATGTAGAGAATATTTATACCAACTTCTTTCTCCAAAAGAATAAAATGTACACATCAGAACAAAACTTTGATAAGATAGATTTTACAGAAACACTACTTCCCAAAGGAGAGTATGAAGCTTGCAGTTTTACAAACTGTAACTTTTCGGGTGTGGATTTATCACATATCACTTTTTCGGAATGTGAGTTTGAGAGTTGCAATGTAAGTATGGCAAAAATCTATAAATCAACAAGTTTTAAAACAGTACACTTCAAAAATTGTAAACTTTTAGGCTTGCATTTTCAGAATGCAAATGAGTTTTTACTGGCTTTTAAATTTGAGAATTGCCAACTCAAACTGGCTTCTTTCTATCAATTAAAACTCAAAGGTACAACGTTTAAAAACTGCGATTTGGAGGAAGCAGATTTCACAGAAACAGATTTAACTCAGGTAGTTTTTGAAGCCTGTAATCTTTCTAAAGCTATTTTCGAGAATACCCATTTAGAAAAAACAGACTTCATGACTGCTTACAATTACACCATAGATTTAGAAAATAACAAGCCCAAGAAAACGAAGTTTTCAACATCAGGCTTACTGGGTTTGTTGAGTAAATATGATATTATTGTGGAGTAGTTTAATTAACTTACTTTATTTAAACAAAATTACACATTTGTTAATAAATCAAAACTAAAGACAATTATGACAAAATATGTTTTCAAAAGTCTAATGTTTTTTTTCGTGTTAATGTCTATTGCTTCATGCGACAGACCTGTTTGCGAAAACACAAATGCTATCTTCAATAAATATTCTCCGGATTCAAAAGAATATAAAGATGAATTAGTGATGCTATTAGCAAAAATAGACAAATCCAAACTAACCTATTGGGTAGATACTTACCAAGAAGATAAAACCTCAAAATATATCCATGCTCACATTCAAGGGGATGGACTTTGTGCCAAAATTATCCTCTCTGTGAATAACTCTCAAAAAGGGATTGATAACATACTGAAAAACAAAGGCATGGGCTATAGTGGTGCTAAACTAGAGAACTTGAAGTTTAGTATCAAACAAGATGGCAATTCAACTGAATTCGTTTTTCAAGAGGCTTCTGGTATTTTAGATTAAATTATTAAACAGTCTAAAATAAAGAAAAACAAGTTTTTAAATACAGATTCTTTAGTCTTTTTGAGTAACTACGATATTGTTGTGGAATAACTATGCATTCCTATCTCCAAAAAATCAGAGATTTTATTACAAATTTGGATGTAGATTCTTCCAAAATTTTCAATAATATGAGTCCCATTCAGCATTTTGCTAAAGGGGATTTTTTACTGAAACAAGATGATGTTTGTCGAAAAAGTTATTGGATAATCAGAGGTATAGCTCGCAAATATTATCTGCATGATGGAAAAGACATCACAACCGAATTGTATTTTGAAGATGATTTGGCTGTCTCTTTTGAGAGTTATACACTCCAAAAACCCAGTAAAGAATATATTCAAGCCCTTACAGATATTTCGGTAGCTGTTACAGATTATACTTTGTTCCAAAAAATGAAGCAACAATTTCCAAAATTGACCGAATTAGATTTGATGCTTACAGAATATTATGCTATTTGGCTCGAAGAACGATTATTTGAATTTCATACATTGAGTGCTTCTGAGCGTTATCTGAATCTTCTTGAAAAACAGCCTCAAATTGTACAATTTGTACCCCTTACTCATATTGCTTCTTATTTAGGTATTTCGCTAGAAACCTTGAGTCGTATTAGGGCTAAAATCTGATAACTTCTTTGACTTAGGTCAAATTTTACTTAAAGTCTTTCTTCTTTTTTTGTAGAAACAAAAAAATTATGAAAGACCGAGTTATAGGATTTGATTTAGCAAGAGCTTACGCCATTTTTGGAATGTTTATCGTAAATTTCAACACCGTTTTTGGCTCTCATCAAGATACTAGTGTTTTAGGAAAGTTTCTTACTCTCTTCAACGGAAATTCTAGTTCTGTTTTTGTCATTCTTGCAGGAATGGTACTTTCTCTGATGTCAAATAAACCCAATTACAACCCTGAAGAAAAAAGAAATATCAAAAATATTATTCACAAACGCTCTTGGTTTCTATTTATAATAGGTTTACTTCTTTATACTTGGTGGTCTGCCGATATTTTACATTTTTATGCAGGCTACATGCATATTGCTATTCTTGTGATATTTTTACCAAAAAAATACTATTTGTGGTTTGCTTTTACGGCTATTGTCATATTCCATATATTATTACTCATTATTCCTTATGAACAAGGTTGGAATTTTGATACTCTTAGTTATACAGATTTCTGGACGTTGGAAGGTTTTCTAAGAAACACATTTTATAATGGCTGGAATCCTATTTTCCCTTGGGTGGCTTATTTCTTGTTAGGTATGTGGCTTGGCAGGCTTGATTGGCAAAATAGCTTCTTCAAAAAATATACATTCCTTACAGGACTAATTATTTATATCAGCATCTACATTCTGCAAGAAACTGCAAACAAATATATTACAGATAAAGATTTGTTGTTTTACTTACAGTCAGATTATATTCCTCCTTTTTTACCTTTTATGCTCAGTACTTCTGCTTTTAGTTTGATGATTATTAGCTTTTGTATGTTTTTAGGAGAAAGAATACATCACCTAAAAATTACTCAAGTTTTGGTAAATACAGGAAAAATGACTTTAACTCACTATATTTCTCATTTAACAATTGGCATGATTATCTTTTCGTTCATAACCAACACCTCATATCAGGGTACTATCAATACACAAAAGGCTATTGCTCCATATTGGATACTCTTATTTTCAATAATTTATTTTTTACTAAGCATTCTATTAAGCTATTTTTGGCTCAAAAAATATAAACATGGGATTTTTGAAACCTTTATGCGAAAGTTTTCAGGTTAATGGTTTTCATAAAATCTTAAAAACCAAAAATCTGTAAAATCCTGATGACAAGCGGGAGCAGGTTCTGCCACATCTTTTATAATAACAGCAGCACTACAAGGATTTTGTTTTAATAGATATTCTACATTATAGTATTTCAGCCAGAAACGAACATAAAAAGCCTCCTCTGATGTGTAAAATGTATATCTTTCTTCTATATTTTTTATGATTTCTTTTTCTAATCTTTTATGGTGTGTATAGGCTTTAGGGTCATAGAAATCTTCTATTTCCTGATGAAACTGAGCAAAAGAAAAGAAAAACATCAATGTCAAAAAAAGGCTCAAACGAATATTGACGAAAGTTTTCATCCACTGATTCATTATTATACCTAGTATAAAAGCAAGAAAAACAGCATAATATGTCCATACACGATAAAAGGGGAATGCCTGCATCATATATATTATGATACCTGCTGTTAACAACGAAACTAGAATGAAAGTCCAGAAATTTTCATAAAAGGATGCAAATTCGATTTCCTTTCGTCTTTTTAAGAGATAAAAACTAATGATAGTAGTCAATAAGGAACCTGTAAATGCCATATATTTAGGAATACTAAAAACATAAATAATCGACTCTCTGATAGCAATTGGTAAGATATATGTAAAAAAGTAGTAAGTATCATAACTTGTAGGACTAACATTTTCATTGCCTATCAGAGCATTTTTTCCACTATACACCAAAACTGGCAAATACAATAAATATACACAGGAAGCCACCAGTAAGCCTACTATAAAAAACGTTTGAAATACATCTCGATGCTTTTTTCGAAGAAATTGCCATAGTAAATATCCATAAAAAGCTACCATTGCAAATAAAAACACAGGTATTGTATAGAATCCTAATATACAGGAGATTGTAAAAATATAAATATATGGTAATTGCCTTTTTTCAAGATATTCAAACAAACAAAAAAGAGCTATAACAATAAAAAATGTACATAACATATATCCTCTTGCCTGCACAGAAAATACTGACTGACTGAACCCTAATCCCATTATCATAATACTCATGTATGCTGTCAAAAAATTAGTTTTTCGATATAAATAAAGATAGGATACCACACATAATATCCAAAAAGAAAGTATAGAAGTCATACGCATGGCTAGAATATCATCAGATATTAGCAAATTCCAAAAACCACTACATAAATTATAAAAAACATGATTGTTGGGTACAGGATAGTGAGTCATGGTTACTTCTACCCCCTGTGATGCAAAATAAAGCCATGAAAATGACTCATCCATAGCTATAAAAATAGTTATATATATATAGATTTGATGTATCAGCACACAACTTATCAACACTAGAAGCATTTTCTTTTGTGACTTTGTATGTAGCATATATATATTTTTGATACTTTTTTGAATAGAATCAAAATATGCAGATAAACTTTCTATCTGATTCAATACTTTTTTTTGAGAATACCACAAGAAAGTTTTTAATAGATAGATAATATTAAAGCCTATTAATAGCCAAGAAAGAGCTTGTTGATAAGTTTGAAATGTAAAAAGTTGTTTTGCAAATAAATCAGGTCTATAAATCTGATTATGATTTCTTAAATAATTTTTTAGTATAATTTCATAAGAATTAGTATAAAAATAATGCCACCACATTCCCACCCATACAAGTAGAACCAAAAGCAAAATAGTCATAGAATAAAATATAATTTTTGATACTCGCATAAGTTCTGATATTTTGTAAAATTCAGTTTTTTCTTGGAAAAAGGTACAAATTTATATACATTCGTTGTCAATAAATATTCTAATTATTTTCAATAGCTTATGTATCGTAAACCTGATAAAAAAAACTGGCGAGGTAGAGAAGATTTAATAGATGGAAAAGACGGACTGCGTTGGCATCAAAAAATACATATTACAAGCATCAATGACTCTACGATATTCCCAGAACTCAAAGAGAGTCAAAAAGGCTTTGCTTTGTTAGGTTTTTGTTCTGATGAAGGTGTAAGAAGAAATCAGGGGCGATTGGGTGCTGCTGAAGGAGCTACTGTCCTCAGAAGCCATCTCTCCAATCTGCCTTGGCATTTTGAAGAAAGAGTTTCTTTGTTGGATACTGGTGACATATTTTGTTTAGGTGAGTTTCTAGAAGATGCTCAAGAAGACTTAGGCGAAGTGATTGAAAAAATTGTTGATAATAACTATAAAACTATTTTGCTGGGAGGCGGACATGAAATAGCATATGGTCATTATTTAGGAATTAAAAAGTTTGTCGAAAAGAAAAATGCCCGTTTGGGAATTATCAATTTTGATGCTCATTTTGATATGAGAGAAACCATTGATAACAAACCCTCTTCGGGAACACCTTTTTTACAAATAGCCAAAGATTTACAGAAAAAAAATCAATCCTTCAATTATTTTGTATTGGGTATTCAGAGGGTAAGTAATACTCCTAAATTATTTAAAACGGCTGAGCATTGGGGTGTTCGACATATTTTATCTGAAAGACTTGATTTTATGTTTATTGACCAAATACACAAGCAACTTTCAGATTTTATGGCAGATGTGGATTATATTTATGTTACAATCTGCTTAGATGTATTCTCAGCTGCTTATGCTCCTGGAGTAAGTGCTTTAAATGGTTTGGGTATCTATCCAACCATCGTAGCCGATTTAATTAAATTTATCAGTCAAACGGGTAAAGTTTTAGCTTTTGATGTGGCAGAGCTCAATCCAAAATATGATTTGGATGGAAGAACAGCTCGTTTGGCTTCCAATTTGGTATTCAGTTATGTGGACTCTTGCTCTATGGCTTAAGAGTCCCCATTCCACCATCTACACCAATTATTTGTCCTGTTATCCAACTTGCTTTTTCAGAAAGTAAGAAGTTTGCCATTTCAGCAATATCTTGGGCTGTTCCGACCCTGCCCAAAGGGTGTCGTTTGCCTGCTGCATCCTTTTTCTCTTCGCCTGCCAATAGCTTACCAGCCAAAGGTGTATCTGTCAGCGATGGAGCAATTACATTTACTCTAATAGAACTACTCGCCCATTCGGCAGCCAACGATTTTGCCAAACCTTCTATGGCACTTTTGGCAGTTGCAATAGAAGCATGGAAATTCATTCCTAAAGCAGATGCAACTGTACTAAATAATACGACACTTGCTCCTTTTGCATTTTTAAGATGTTTAAATGTATTTTGTAAAGTATCTATTGCCCCCAATACATTAATATTTAAGTCTTGCTGGAATTCTTCTCTGGTGAGTCTATGAAAGGGTTTGAGATTGATTGTTCCTGGGCAGTACACCACACCATGTAATGTTTCTGGAAGTATATCCAATTGCCCTGAAAGTGGATTCTGAACATCCCAAACAATGTGATGAATGTCTTTTATCTGAGCTAATTCAGGTTTGTATTCTCTGGAAGCCACCCAAACCTGATGCCCATCAGAACTTAAAATTTGAGCTAATGCTAAGCCTATTCCAGAACTGCCACCCACTATTAAATAATTTTTTGCCATAAAACATAAGTTATTTTCTAGTGTAATAACTCATGTTTTAAAGAAAGGTTTTATCTATTTTATGGCTTGTAAAACAGCTACCATCGCTGATAATATCACTAACCAGTGAATAATAATAATAGGTTGTAGTTTTTTCAATAATAAGAAAAGGCAACCAAACACAATACCCCAAACGAAATACCAAGTCCCCCATGTAATCTGATAAGCTTTGATACCATGTTGAAATAAAAATGGAATAGATGCCAAAACAGCAGCCAGCCACTTATTTAATTTATTGCTTATAAGTGCTTTGATTGCAAACCCACGATAAACAAATTCTTCTGCTAAACCAGCTACCAAACCCATAAATATAAATATGATTCTGCCTGTTGTATCTTTAGGACTTAGTGCCACTATTGATTTGAGTTTTTCGCTATCTATTACAGAATTGGCTAATTGGTATTCAATAAAAAATAATAATCCAAATGCAAAAACTAAGTAGCTCAAGCAAAAATATAATGTTTTTTTTCTGTTGAATGAGTATCCTATATCTGCCAATGACCAACCTTCATTGCGTAATATCCTATAAATCAAATATATTTGAACTAAATACCAAATAGTAACAATTATCCGAAAAGTATCAGAAAAATTAAATCCTAAATTTGTTATCAAAGTGCGATTTAAAAGTAATAAGGAAAGTAGTGTGGATACAATAGGAAAACCTATTAATACGAAAAGTGTTTTTTGAATAGAAATTTTAGGAAGATTAGACGAGTCTTGCATAAATCAGAATATTAAATTGATATATGCAAAGCTACAAGCACTTTTTTAGTAAAAAGTTATCATTTGGTAATTCTCAAATTTTTTGAGCTCTTATTCTACTCAAGCTTTGTGGTGTGATTCCTAAATAAGATGCCAAATACTTCAATGGTATTCTACTTGCATCTTTATTTAGAGCAAGTAAATCTAGATATCTTTCTTTTGCTGTTTTTGTGAGTAAATCTATTTGTTGCTGTTGTTTCTGAAAATATGAATATTGAGTAGTGAGCCTTGTTACTTTTTCACCAAAATTACCTTCTAAGAAAGTCTTTTGAAAGTTTTTATATGACACTCGGAAAATTTCGGAATCTTCAAATAAACGAACTTCGATAGGTGAAGGGTTTTGTGTAGCAAAAGACATATAATCCATCAATGAGTCGTTTTCAAAGGAAATATCTATACATACAAAGTTGTTTTTATTCCAAATTAAGTTTCCTCCACAACCTCTTAAGAGTATATTTAGAAATTTTTCTGTTGTATAGGCTTGTTTAATTATGGACTCTTTTGGATATTTTTGTACTTCTCCTAATTCGGAGAAATTCTGCCAAACCTGTAAATCAAGTTCTATAAAAAAATCAAATATTTCTTTTAATTTTTTAGCAAGCATTATCCTTTCACTTTATCTACACGAGTAGATTTCTTTTTGATATGTCCATTTTTATCCCTTCGATTGGTTCTGCCTTTGGCATCACGTTGGGCTTCATAAGCTGCAAACTCTTTGGGTGTCATGTAAGTAGGGCATTGGGGCTTTTTGCAAGAATCCAACTGTAATAAAACAATAAAACTCAGCCCATAAACAAACTTTTTCATAGTATTGTGTGTTGGTTCTAATAACAAAAATGCTTTTTTTATTCTTAAAATACAAACTATTTTATCTATGAAACGCTTATTTTCTGCTTATTTATTTGTTTTCATTATTTTTGGTTCGTGTAAACCCAAAGAAAACCCCAAGTCTTCAGTTGTTATAGACCTCAAACATATTTTTGGTAATAAAGACCTTTTCATTGGAGGAACTTACACCAATGCAAGTGGTGAAGAATTAACGATTACCAAACTCAATTATTTTATTAGCAATATCAAACTCCAAAAAACAGATGGCTCTGAATATGTTATTCCTCAAAACGATTCTTATTTTCTCATAAAACTTGCTGAAAAAAATACTCAACAACTTTCACTAAATAACATTCCTCTTGGAGAATATACAGGTCTCTCTTTTATGATAGGAGTAGATAGTTTACGTAATACTCTAGAGCCTTCTCAGAGAACAGGAGCTTTAGATGTAGGTGGAGCTGCTGAAGGAATGTATTGGAGTTGGAATACAGGATATATTTTCTTTAAGCTAGAAGGATCCTCATCTGTTGTACCTGCTACTCAAAATAATCAGTTTAAATTTCATATTGGCTTTTATGGTGGATACAATACCCCCACCATCAATAATTTACGAACGAAATCTATTAGTTTTGGCACAGATAAATTAAAAATACAACAAGGAAAATCTTCTTTAGTACATCTAAAAGTAGATTTAGCAGAGTTTTTTAAAAACCCTACCACCATTAAACTTTCTGAAAATAATAGTGTAGAATTCTCTTTATTTTCAGCTACTGTTGCCAATAACTATACAGATATGTTTTCTTTAGATTTTGTACACAATTAAAATATCCTTTATTTTTATGAAATACTCTTTTTTAGCATTATCCATTTTGCTTATCGCTTGTGAAGTAAAACACGAAAACCATAAACACAATTCTGAAGGAAACCAAAATTCTCCTAATAAAGCATTGTACGAAGAAGTAATGAAAGTTCATGATGAAGTAATGCCTCTACACCATCAATTAGCAAAATACCGAGATTCTTTAGCTTTAGAATTAAAAAATCCAGATTTACAAAAAGATACAGCAAAATTAAACAAACTTACCCTTGTTCACAGAGATTTAGATTATTCTTACAAAGCAATGGACATGTGGATGAGAAATTTTGATGCTGATTTTGAGAAGAAACCTGATACTGAACAGAAAGAATATTTAGAAAAAGAAAAACAGACTATCAGTAAAGTAAGTGAAAAAATGAAAGCCAGCCTTGAAGCTGCAAAAAACAGAAATAAGTAAACAAAAAAGAGTAAGTTAAGCTTACTCTTTTTTGTTTTATCAATCAATTACATAGACTTATCTATAAGTTCTGCAAGGTCATATACTTTAATTTCTCCCTCTTTTTCTTTATTTTTTATACCATCTGTCATCATAACCATACAAAAAGGACAACCTACTGCTACAACATTAGGGGTAGTTTCCAACGCATCTTCAATACGTTCGATATTTACATCTTTTGTACCTTTTTCTGGTTCTTTAAACATTTGAGCCCCACCAGCTCCACAACAAAGCCCTTTTGCCTTTGTACGTTTCATCTCTACAAGTGTGGCATCTAAAGCTTCTAAAACAGCTCTTGGAGCTTCATAAATATCGTTGGCTCTACCCAAATAGCAAGAATCATGATAAGTGATGCGTTTACCTTTAAATTCCCCACCTTCTTTCATCTTTATTTTTCCAGCATTAATTAGCTCCTGAAGAAACTGAGAATGGTGAATTACATCATAATTTCCACCCAATTCAGGATATTCATTTTTAAGGGTATTGAAACAATGAGGACAAGCCGTAACAATTTTTTTCACACCATAACCATCCATAATTTGGATATTATTGATGGCTTGCATTTGGAATAAAAACTCATTTCCTGCACGTCTTGCAGGATCTCCTGTACAACTTTCTTCTGTACCTAATACGGCAAAATTAATTCCTACTTTATTTAATATTTTAGCAAAAGCAATGGTTACTTGTTTGTAACGGTCATCAAAACTACCTGCACAACCTACCCAAAATAACACATCAGGGCTTTTTCCTTGGGCAGCCAGTTCTGCCATTGTTGGTACTTTATATTCTGACATAGCTGTGAATTTGATTAGAACTAAACTTTGGCTTGCAAATTAATACATAAACTTTATTTTTAAGCTATAAGTTTTCAAATTATTTAGAATTTTTGAAAAATTTTGCTACTAATTTTTCTATTGTTAATCCCTGTACAATAATAGAAAAAAGAACTACTGCATAAGTAATAAACAACAATAATTGATAATTTGGAATACCAGCCAGTGATAATACCATTGCAATGGATATTCCACCTCTTAATCCTCCCCAAGTGAAGAAAAAATCAGTTTTAGCATCTGTATTCAATCTTTTCTTAAATATAGGTTTAGGAATTATTATCGCCAAATATCTCCCTAATAGTACCAAAGGTATTATTACAATACTACTATAAAAGTAATACCATTCAAAATGAATTACAAGTATTTCAAAACCTATCAGTAAAAACAACAAAGCATTGAGCAATACATCCAACATTTCCCAAAATTTATATACATAATCTTGTGTAGTTTCGGACATTGCTTTCTTCTTAGTGTGTCCTCCAGTAAATAAACCAGCTACAACCATTGCCAAAGGTCCTGAAAAATGTAGTTTACGAGCAAGTAAGTATCCACCCATTACAACAGCAAGTGTAATCATTACTTCTGTTTGATAATGATCTATTCTACGAAGGAGTTCATAAGTTACCCATCCTAATAACAATCCTAAGCCAATACCTCCTATAACTTCTTTGCTGATAAGTATTGCAACATCTCCTATATCTACTTTTGCCAAGCCCAATTGAGCTATTGTAAAAAGTATTACAAATACGACTACTCCCACACCATCATTAAAAAGCGATTCTCCTACAATTGTTACTTCTATTTTTTTAGGAACACCTGCTTTGGTAAGTATTCCTAATACAGCTATAGGATCAGTTGGGGAAATTAAGGCTCCAAAGATTAAGCAATAAATGTATTCTATGGGCATATTCATTAGTATAGCTAAAATAAAATAAGTAAAACTACCTATGATAAGTGTGGAGAGAAAAACACCCACAGTTGCCATCATAATGATTTGAAACTTGTTTTCTTTCAGTGCTGAAAAATCTGTGTGAAAAGATCCTGCAAACAGCAAAAAACTCAACATAAAATCGAATAAGACTTTGCTAAAATCTATATTATTTACTATATTTTTTACATAATCGTAAACAGGTTTTTCAAAATGACCAACCACAATTACAATAAGAGAAGCTATGATGGATATTACCATTAAGCCAATTGTTTCAGGTAATTTGAAATAACGAACATTGATAAAAGCAAACGCTGCTCCTATAACAGTAAGCAGCGTAAGTAAATTAATTAAGTCCATTTTCTATTGAATAGTTTTTTGTTGGTTACATGCAAAAGTGAATTATTATTTCTTTTTATAAGGTTTTTGACCAACAACATTTCCAGCTGGCTCATAATTACATACCCACACTTCACTACCATCTTTACAATAAGCTACCGCACAACCCACAGTTTTGGTATTTTCCCAAATCATTTGGGTATAATGCCCACACTTACTCCAGTCTTCATTACATTCTAAAGTCTCAAAATTAAAATATTGCTTTTCAGAAGCCCATGCATCCACAGACTCCTCAGGTTTTCTTTTCTTACCCATAGACCAATATAAATTCTCACCATATTTGGTTGTACTATGGTTCATCTGACAACCTTTACTTTTCAAGTTATTTGCCCATTTTTGAGCAGTAATAGCCAACTTGTTCGACCATTTGAAGGGTGGCAGACCTAATTCTTTTCGCCAGTAATTATGCCTTGCCGTCATGCCTTTCATATTGGCTGGTTCTACGTCATCTTGTAGAATCTGAGGCTTCATATTAAAACTCAGAAAAGCTATTACTATTAATATTCCTAAGAAAAGGAAGTTTGCACGTGTATTGAGGGTAGATTTCATAAAATTACAGTTTAGAAAATGAATATAAGGTTTTTCTATATAAAATCAAATCTCTTAATTTAAATTCAAACCAAATGCCAAACCCAACCAAGTTTTGCCTTCATAAATCCAAATATGCTTGTTTTTATCTAATAAATTATCAAAGCCCAATGCCAGACCCAGTGTAAATTTATCAATGGCAATAATACCTGCTATGCCTTTATTCCATACAACACCATCATACTCTTGAGCCAAAATATTGTTGGTATTGGTCGGACTCATAAATACCCCTCCAAATCCAGAAAATAAACCCAATGAAAATCCATAATGAGATATTTCTCTTTTATAATCGTGTAATGGAGTTTTTGTGTAATTAATAATGTATTTATCTCGTCTGTACCCACAATACACTGCTCCATTGAGAAATGTATTAAGTTGAGCTGGTACATCTATTCTTCCAGAACGATATTTTAAGGGAATTGTGAGCAGGTCTATATCTAAACTATTTTTTCTGAGTGAAATGTGTCTTTTAGTTTCTGATAGAGCCTTTGTTTCTGTTGGATACAACGTATATTGACTGGTATCCACCTGCTTCTGTTGAGATGGGTAGATATATAAATCTTCTGATTGTGGATTTACATAGACTTCTGTTTTAATTTTTTCATGATTTTTCTGCCAGTAAAAGCCTTCTATCAATTCTGTTTTGGGCGTATTCTTGATTACAGAACAGCCACTTAGCAATATCATCAAGATTAAAACTCTTAGCAACATAAAATTTATCTCATTTTGGCTCTTTTCACCATATAGGCATACAAAATATCTTCAAATGGCTGGGCTATATCTACTTCTATAAAATCAATTTTATACTGCCCACATTTCATTTTAAGGTCTTTATAAAAATCATCAATATGTTTTTTATAGGTTTCTTGTACCTGATTGGGTTGCAGGCGAACTTTTTCACCTGTTTCAAGGTCTATAAATTCATAAGGACGGTTATCAAAATTAAATTCTTGCTCTGTTTGTTTATCCATCACATGAAATAACAATACTTCATGGCGTTGATGTTTGAGATGTTGTAAAGCCCCAAAAAGTTCTTGAGGATCTTCCATATTTTCAAACATATCACTAAATATAACGACAAGAGACCTTCTATGAATCTTCTCGGCTATTTCATGTAAAACAGCAGTAGCTGATGTTTTTTTAAGATTGCTTTCTGCATCCAATAATTTTTGTAACAATACAAAAAGTTGATGCAAATGAATAGTTGTAGATTTACAGGCTGTATGTTCTAATATTTCATCCTCAAAAGTAGCAATACTTACTGCATCTCTTTGCCTTTGAAGCATATAAGCCAAAGCAGCAGCAGCCAGCACACTAAAAGTTAGTTTTCCTTTGGTTTCTTTGGGATAATACATAGAAGAAGAGACATCTATCAGGATTTGACAACGCAAATTGGTTTCTTCCTCATAACGCTTAATAAAAAGCTTATCTGTTTTGGCAAAAACCTTCCAGTCTATATGTCTTGTACTTTCTCCTGAATTATACAAACGGTGTTCTGCAAATTCAACTGAAAAACCATGAAAAGGGGAACGATGTAAGCCTGTAATAAAGCCCTCTACCATTTGTTTGGCAAGAAGTTCGATATTACCAAACTCTCTGATTTTGTCCAGTGTTAGCTTCATAGCTTTTCAGTTGATTAAATAAGTATTTAAAAGTATAAAAAATTTGTATTCTTATAACCCTAAATCTTGTTTAATTTGTATAGTTTTCTGCTTAAATTTTTCTCTGACACTCTCTAAGTTTTCTTCATAACTCCCTTTCAGGCTTACATAAAACTTAATTTTAGGCTCAGTACCTGAAGGGCGAGCAGAAATTTTAGAACCATCAGTCGTAATAAATTGAAGAACATTGGAAGTTTCATCAAAAAGGAGTTTTTTCTTTTCTCCTGTTTTTAGATTGGTTTCTTCAAGGCTTTGATAATCTTTTAGCACTACAACTTCTGAGCCTCCAAGCTGTTTAGGTGTTTGTAGTCGGTAATTCTGCATCATTTCCTTAATTTCCTGCATCCCTGCAATACCTTTTTTGGTTATCGAAATTAAGGTATCTTCATAAAAACCAAATGTTTTATAAATTTCTAAAAGCATTGAATAAACGCCCCCATAATTTTCATGAGCATAAGCCGTCATTTCAGCAATCAAGGCACAAGCAGAAACACCATCTTTATCACGAACAAAATCCCCTATTAAATATCCATAACTTTCTTCACAACCAGCAATATACTGTTTCTTGTCTTCTTGCTCACGCATAATGGTCGCAATGTATTTAAAGCCTGTGTAGGTATTATAACATTCAACGCCTAATTTTTCGGCGATACTGTCTATCAAATCCGTGGTTACAATGGTTTTTACAATGTATTCATTGCCTTTTAATCCCTTGTTTTTCCAAGCTGAAAGCAGATAGAACATTACCAAACTGCCTGTTTGGTTTCCGTTGAGTAATATAAATCTTCCTTGTGTATCTTTTACAGCTATTCCCACTCTATCGGCATCAGGATCGTTGGCAAGTACCAAATCAGCATCAATTTCTTGAGCTTTTTTAAGGGCTAGAGTCAGAGCTTCAGCCTCTTCTGGATTTGGATAAACAACCGTTGGGAAATTTCCATTGGGTTCAGCTTGTTCTGTAACAATATGTACATTCTCAAAACCAAACCTTTTCAGTAGTTCAGGCACAAGCGTAATGCCTGTACCATGCAAAGAAGTATAAACTACTTTAAGATTTTTATGTTTTTGAATAAGCTCAGGGTATAAAGAAAGTGTTTTTACTTTTTGCAAATAGATTTCATCAAAATCTGCTTTTACTATCTCTATCAGATTTTTATTAGCTTCGAAGCGAATATCCTGAATTTTTACTTTTTGTACTTCTTTGATTACGTTTGTATCATGTGGGCTTACCAATTGGGCTCCATCATTCCAGTAGGCTTTATAGCCATTATATTCCTTTGGGTTGTGTGAAGCTGTAAGCATTACACCACTCTGGCAACCAAAATGCCTGATAGCAAAAGATAATTCTGGTGTTGGACGCAGATTTTCAAAGAAATATACTTTGATTCCATTTGCAGAAAACACATTAGCTACAATTTGAGCAAATTCCTGACTATTGTTTCGACTGTCATAAGAAACAGCTACTTTTAATGTTGTATTGGGAAATGCTTTTTGTAAATAATTGGCAAGTCCTTGTGTAGCAAGACCTACTGTATATTGGTTCATTCGATTTGTACCTACTCCCATAATTCCACGTAAACCACCTGTTCCAAATTCCAAATCCTGAAAAAACGATTCTCTAAGTTCTTCTGTTTGATTTGTATCTAATAAATTCTGAATATATTTTTTTGTTTGTTCGTCTGTTGCTTCCAACCAAATATTAATGCGTTCTGAGATTGCCTGTTCTATCATTTTTAATACAATTTTAAAGTTTTCTATATTTTCTGATTAAGCTGTTTTTTTCATTTTATGTCTAACTACCTCTATCACAGCAGGCATGATAGAAAGGAAAATAATTCCGAATATAACCAAAGTAAAGTTTTTTCTTACAATTTCAGTTTCTGCAAAGAAATAACCCAGCCACAAAAAAGACCACACCCATACAAAACCACCCACAATATTATAAAGTAAAAACTTGCTGTAATTCATTGTTCCCACACCTGCTACAAAAGGGGCAAAAGTACGTACAATAGGTACAAAACGAGCAAAAATAATGGCTTTTCCTCCATGTTTATCATAGAATGCTTGTGTTCTGAGCAGATATTCTTTTTTAATCCATTTACTTTCTCTCTCAAAAACTGCTTTTCCAAGTTTTTTTCCCACAAAATAATTGGCTGTATCTCCCAAAACTGCTGCTACAAACAATAATGTCCCCATCAACCAGATATTTAATTCATTGGTTGCTTTAATCAAAGCTCCTGTGGCAAAAAGTAAGGAATCCCCTGGTAAAAAAGGCATGACTACCAAACCTGTTTCTACAAAAATAATGGCAAATAATATTCCATAAATCCACACTCCATAATCCTGAAAAATAACTTGTAAGTATTTGTCTATGTGTAAAATAAAATCAATGAGTTTTTTTAAATATTCCATGAGAAATTAAAAATGAATGAATAAATAGATGATTGAATAATGAGTTATGATTGATAAATAATTAAGTGGTAAATAATTTCATGTTCATTGATAATTGCTCAATGTTTAATTGTTCAAAAGTTCTTTGGCACTTTGCAAAGCAGACTCTGAGGTTTTACTACCACTAATCATTTGGGCTATTTCCTCTACTCGCTCTGAAAACGAAAGTTCTTTTATACGACTAAATGTTCTGTTGTGTGTATCTTCTTTGTACACAAAATAGTGTTTGTCGCCTTGAGCAGCAATTTGTGGTAAGTGGGTAATGGTGAGTATCTGATGATTTTTAGACATTTCTTGAATCATTTTACCCATTTTAAGAGCAATTTCTCCAGAGATACCTGTGTCTATTTCATCAAAAACAAGGGTTGGCATGGCAGTTTTTCCAGCCAGAATATATTTGATAGCCAGCATTAGTCGTGAAAATTCACCACCAGAGGCAACATTTTTAATTTCCTGAGGGGCAATGCCTTTGTTGGCACTAAACAAAAATCCTACTTTGTCTATTCCCGAAATGGTTGGTTCTGTTTCCTGTACTTCTATTTTCAAGACAGCATTAGGCATTCCTAATTCTACAAACAAAGTGGCAACTTCCTTTTCGATATGTTCAATAACAGTTTTTCTTTTCTCCGAAAGCTCAACAGCTTGTTTTTTAGCTATTTCAAAAGATTCTTCACTCTGCTGACGATGTTTGGCTAATTCTTCATCAAAATTTAGGACTTTCTGCACTTTTACTTCTAAATCTGCCTGTATTACAAGTAAATCTGCTATCGAACTTGCTCTGTGTTTTTTCTGTAAACGCTCTATTTCATCCAAACGAACCTGTATTTGTTCTATTCTTTCAGGGTCGTATTCTGTGCTTTCATAAAGGCTTTCAAGTTCCTGTGAAACATCTTTGAGTTCCTCCAAAATTGTTTCTGTTCTTTCTGAAAGGCGTTCATAATCAGGTGCATACTCTGAAAGTTTTTCAAGTATTTTATTAAGATTTCTAAGCACTGTCAGTACGGCAAAATCACCTTCTTGCAGGCTCACAAGCCCCTCAGAGAGTTTTGCTTTGAGTTCTTCAGCATTTTCCAAAATTCCTAATTCCTGTTCAAGGCTTTCCTGCTCTCCTGCTACAAGGTTCGCTTTTTGGAGTTCTTCGAGTAGAAACTTATTATAATCAAACTCTTTTTGAGCATTTGCCTGTTCGGCTAGTAAATTTTGGTATGCTTTCAGATGCTTCTGATAATTTTTAAATACTTCCTGATATGCCTGTAAAAAACTTTGATTCTGAGCATAGGAATCTAAAATATAACGTTGGTAATCTTCAGCCGAAAGTAATAAATTATCATGTTGCGAATGAATGTCTATCAGACGTTGTGTAATTTTAGCCAACACCTCCAAAGTAACTGGTGTATCGTTGACAAAAGCTCGTGATTTCCCATTGGCAGAAATCTCTCTGCGTATCACTGTATTTTGCTCATAATCAAGCTCCTCATCTTCAAAAACAGGAGCCATTTGATAAGCAGATATATCAAATATTGCTTCTACCACACACTTTTCTTCCTCATCAAACAATACTTTTTTATCAGCACGATTGCCCAATATAAGGCTAATTGCACCTAACATAATAGATTTACCTGCACCTGTTTCGCCAGTAACAACATTAAAAGCTTGATGAGGCGACAAATTGAGGCGTTCTATCAAGGCATAATTCTGAATGGATAAATTTTTGAGCATAAATAAAGCCAGTAATCTTTGCAAATATAGCTGAAAAAAATGAAAGTAAGAATAGAATATTTTTCGTTAAATTTGCATCAAAGAGCATTTTTTAAGCGTTTTTAATTTCTTTTTTTTTGATATAAATCTCTCTTTATGAAAATTTTATGTATCTCTGATACACATGGTAAACACAAAAAATTAGACCTTCCTGAAGCTGATATGATTATCCATGCAGGTGATATCAGTGGAAAAGGTGATCCTTGGCAAATCAGAGAGTTTTTTGAATGGTTTTCGGCTTTACCTTATTATCATAAAATTTTCATAGCAGGAAATCACGACTTTTTAGCAGAAAAAGAGCCTGAAACTTTCTTGAAATTGATACCTGAAAACTGCATTTATCTCAACGATTCGGGAGTAAAAATAGAAGGTTTTCGGATATGGGGTTCGCCTATTACTCCTTGGTTTCATGATTGGGCTTTTAACAGACACAGAGGAGATGAAATAGCCAAACATTGGGAACTAATCCCTTCTGATACTGATATTTTAATTACACACGGACCACCTATGGGTATTTTAGATAAAACCATTTGGGGTAAAAGAGTTGGTTGTGAAGAATTAAAAAAGAAAGTTGAACAAATACGACCAAAAGTTCATATTTTTGGGCATATTCATGAAGACTATGGAAAGTTACAGATATTTGATACTACATTTATCAACGCCAGTAGCCTTAATATAGATTATCTTCCCTTACACAAACCCATTATACACGAATTAAACAACTCTATTTCCTAATTTATTTTTATGTTTGTTACCTCTAAATTACCTGAAGTAAAGACTACCATTTTTACAATTATGAGTGCTTTGGCAAAAAAGCACCAAGCTATTAATTTATCACAAGGATTTCCAGATTTCTCTCCACATCCCAAGCTCATCGAAGCTGCTACCAAAGCTATGCTTTCAGGGCAAAACCAATATGCTCCCATGCAAGGTTTGATGAACCTTAGAGAAATCATTGCTCAAAAGACACAAGAATTATACAACGTATATTACAATCCTGAAAAAGAAATTACTGTAACAGCAGGAGCAACACAAGCTATTTTTACAGCTATTATGGCTTTTATACGTCCTCAGGATGAGGTAATTATGATAGAGCCAGTTTATGATAGTTATCTACCCGCTGTTCGGTTGTGTGGAGGGATGGTGAAGTTTTGCCAGATGAACCCTGATGATTTTAGTATCAATTGGAAAGATATGAGTAAGCTCATTTCCAATAAAACAAAAGCTATTATCATCAATTCTCCTCATAATCCAACAGGAAGCACCTTGAAAGAAAAAGATTTACAAGAATTACAAAAACTTGTACAAGGAACTGATATTGTGGTTATTAGTGATGAAGTCTATGAGCATATTATTTTTGATGGAGAGCCTCACCAGAGTGTTGCTCTATATCCAGAATTGGCTCAAAGAAGTATCATTGTTTCTTCTTTTGGAAAGACATACCATACTACAGGTTGGAAAGTAGGTTATGTATTAGCCCCTGAAAACCTGATGGTTGAGTTTCAAAAAGTACATCAGTACAATGTTTTTAGTGTAAATATTGCTTCACAAGCTGCTTTTGCTGAGATTCTAAAAGATAAAGATTTATATCTTTCGTTAGGACAGTTTTATCAGGAAAAAAGGAATTATTTTAGAAATCTGCTTCAAGGTAGCAGATTTGAACTCAAACCAGTTTCAGGTGCTTATTTTCAGTTAGCATCTTATCAGAAAATTTCAGAAGAAAAAGATACAGATTTTGCTATTTATCTTACTGAAAAAGTGGGTGTTGCACCTATTCCTCTTTCACCATTTTATAGTAAACAGCAGGATTTTAAACTGCTTCGTTTTTGCTTTGCCAAAGAGAATGAAACACTTGAAAAAGCTGCTGCCAAACTGATGAAAGTGTAAAAAAATAAGAGGGTAAAAACCCTCTTATTTTTAATAGCATAATTTATTTAAAAATTTTAGTTTGTACTGATTATCTACCTTTCAATCTGTTGTATAAAGGTACATAGTAATATCCATTTGAAATTTTAGGACTTTCACTAATAGGACGATAATAAGCACCATTTCTGCTACTACGACCTGAGCAATCCCACATCATATGGCTTCCATTACTATTTTTTCCTGCATAAATAGCACCATGCCAGTCATCTCCCCATTTATGTCCTTGATGAGATGACAAAGGAACTCCTTTAGGCATATCATTCCAGTTAGTTACTTTTTTCCAATTAGTACTTACATAATCAGCAACTGGTAAGTATTTGCCCCCAATCATATTACCATTACACCAACGAGTCTTGTTGTAGTTAGGGTTGTTATAATCCTCTGTATGCTCTCTTCCATCATGTAAAACAGCGTTCCATACTTGACGTACATATCCCCAGCAATCTCCTACTCCATCAAAAGAGTAAGGACGATTATAAGGTGCTATATTTGCACAACGACGCATAATCATTTCTGAAAGAGCGTTTCCTCCACCACCTGCTGGATTCACAACGAAATTTTCAGTGTCAGTAGCAATAATTTTTCCATTGATATCAAAAGCATTTATCAATAATTTTCTGTTACCCGCTGTATTAAATGTGTACTGAAAGCTCCAAGAAGTTTTACCACTTACTACCTCTTCTTTTAATATAAATCCATCAGAAGATGCTATATATTTATAAACATTTGAGCATGTACCACCAAATGTCGCTTTTTTACCTACTTCTACATTTGTAGGCATAGAAGTAATAGCAATTGATGCTGTAGCTCTACTACTACTTCCATTATCGCCTAATTCAGAAGTAATAGGGCTTAGCTTATTACAACTACTTAATAATAAGACGAAACTGAAAATACTCAACACCGTATTTAGAAAATTTCTATTTTTCATAAAGTTTATTTGTTTAATTATTTTGGGAATAAAGAATGATTGTTTTTTACGAAAATAATTTCAATAAATTATGCTATTTTATTATTTGTCAGTTAGGTATGCCCTAAACGTTCAAATCAACTGTGATTCATAATGTATTTATCAGAAATAAAATACATCATACAAAATAGAAATGATGAGTACGAAACTTTCAAGTACTCAGGGAAGAAGAATTTGTGGATAGTTTCATAAAGTATAAGATTTAATTTTTGAGAGATAACTTTTTGATAATATCAACTTTCAAAAAATTATCAGGACAAAAGTGTTCTAAGAAAAAGTTCAAAACAATTTTTTTGAGTGGACTTATAGTAGACTGTCTCTTTTTTTTCTGTCTTTTGAAGTGGACATTTTTTTATAAATCTCTGATTATAAATTTTATAATAAAAAAGAAGGTTTTAGACTGTATTATTTTTGTAAAAAAACACAACTAAACTTGTTGAAAAAGTGACAGAAAAATTGGTAGAAGTTTAAAAGCTAATATCTTGTTTTTCTCAATTTTATATAATAAATTTGCACCCTCAATTTTTCTGTTTAATTAAATTTTCTGTTCAAATGCCAAAAGTAAAAACTAACTCAGGTGCGAAGAAGCGTTTTCGCCTGACAGGAACAGGTAAAGTGAAGCGTAAACATGCTTTCAAAAACCACATCCTGACTAAAAAAGAGACTAAGCAAAAAAGAAACTTGTCTAAATTCGCTATCGTTTCTGATGCGGATATGCCAAGAGTAAAAGCATTGCTTAATCTATAATTTATTATTCTTAGTAGAAAATCTACTAATTGGTTTCAAATGTTCAACCCGATTTTTAGGCTAAAAGATTGCTAAAAGCAACGCCAAAAGTCAAAAACACAAAAAATTATGCCACGTTCAGTAAATGTCGTTGCTGCAAGAGCAAGACGCAAAAAAATGATGAAGTTTGCTAAAGGTTTTTTTGGCAGACGTAAAAACGTATGGACAGTTGCTAAAAATGCTGTAGAAAGAGCATGGCAATATGCATACCGTGATAGAAAGCAGAAGAAAAGAGATTTCAGAGGTCTATGGATTGCTCGTATCAATGCAGGTACACGTCAATATGGTCTCTCTTATTCCAAATTTATGGGCTTATACCATAAAGCAGGTTTAGGCTTGAACAGAAAAGCCCTTGCTGACCTTGCTATGAACCACCCTGATGCTTTCAAGGCTATCGTGGAAAGAGTAAAATAAGCGGCTTAATACAAAAGAAAACCTCCAAATATTTTGGAGGTTTTTTTATGGATAGTCTTTAATAAGCAAAGATATTATTTTTTAGGAGCTTGTGCTTTAGCACCTTCTTTTTTGGTTGTATCAGCTTTTTTAGTAGTATCTGTAGCAACTGCCCCATCTTGGAGATTAGAACCTGTTGAACCACCATATAACTTCTCTCTGATAACTTTTGCTCTTTCGTTTGCTTCTTTATTCACAGGATATTGCTGGCGAAGTTGGCGAGCTGAATCACCTTTTACACCATACACATATATACTTCCCTCTCTTTTATCTTTGAGCTTTTTAGGGTCTGAGTTGTTATATTGGTCTAAGTTACAAGCATTAAAGGCTACTAAGCAAGCCACAGCAAGCAAAAACTTCTTCATAATGCAATACAGTTTATAGATTTTGCTTGTAAAGCTATGTATTTTTCATTGGATTGCAAATAACAAAATAACTTTTTTATTTTATTTCAGATAATAATACTTTGTTCTACTTGAAATTTGAGGCATTCCGTCTCGATTCGATACTACTTTTATTTCTAAGAGCTGGTTTTGAGAGTTGTACTCATAGTATTTGGTGTGATCGAGGTATTTTTCGAAACTTTTACCATAAGGCATAAAATTTGTATGTTCACTTTTAATTTTTAAACCTTTTTCATCGTAGAAAAATCGGGATTGAATAGTATTCAGGCTGTCTTTTTGAGGAATACGAATCATTGACGCCAATCTACCCAAAGAGTCATATCTGTATCTTTGTTCGATATACAATGAATCTGTTTTTTGAGGATTTTTAAAATGATATTCACCTTTTACTTTTTGGTTATTTTGGAATCTGAACTCATGAAAAATAAAATCTATCTTCTCCTCATTATTGGATATATGTTTTCTGCTCAAAATCTGTTTACCTTCTAATCGAATGATTTGTGTTTTAAGAAGACTATCATTAAAATACTGTCTGATAATCTCTTCATTATCTTTTTTAGTATAAACATACTTTGTAAGCTCACTGCAATCGGCATTATTGCAAGCAAAAACTTGTTTTAGATTGCCCTCATTGTCATACTCATAGAAAATCTGATTGTTTTCTATGATTAACTGTTTTTGAGCATTATATTTTTTGATAATTGTGTCAAGGTATGGATTAGGGTTATCTCCTGTCCATATTTCAGAAGCTATTTTTTCTTGATGAGTAACTTGTTTGAGAAAAGTATCTTTTTCTATTTGGGACTTCTCACATGCCGTCAATACTAATAAATACCATATATTATTTACTATCCAAGTAGTCAAATAAAGCTTTTTTACTTTCATTGGTTTTAAGCATTTTTGAAACCTTGGTATAATACTGATAACGGTCATAGGTGTATTCATAGCCAAATTTAGCCAAATCCAATTTTTCTTTGTCAAAAGAAATAACTCCAACCAAAATAGCTACCTGCTCCGAAGAGAAATAACCTGTATTTTTCATGCTAAACTTAGCAATACGCAACTTTTCTTCATCTGAAATTTCATTTTCCATTTGTTGCTTAATTTCAGTAAATTCACTATCTAATACTCTCAATGAGGAATTTTGTGAAGGAATAGGTTTGTGTGTTGTATCAATGTTAATTTCTGTTTGAGAAGGTTTCTGTTCCTCTTGTTCTACAGGTTCTGTTGGTTTAGGATTTGTAGGATTGGGATTTCTTCGTTGTGGAAATGGTTCCATAACAGGAATATCTCTAAATATTCTGCCTGTGCGTACAGAACTTAGCACATCTCCCAAGCTTCCAACACTTTGAACAGTCAATTTATAATTTCCTCGTTTGGATTTTCTGACAACAACAGCAAGATTTCTTATTCCTAAAACAGGTATTTTTTTTTCTAAAATAATAGGAGTGGCTTGTGGATGTAATACGATTTTTATCCAGTATACACCTGTCCATAAGTTATCAGCTCTTACAAATGTTTCAGGGTTTTGGTTCACCTGATTACCATTCATATAAAGCAAAAATGTTTCTCCTTCTAATGTAGAAAAAGAAATTGATGAGTTTTGTGCTTTACTTTGAAAGGTAAAAAATAAAAATACAAAAGAAAAAGTGAGTAGATGTTTTTTCATAGATATAAACAGGTTTTTCTTTTGTATCAGACAAATATAATACCAAGAAATTTAATCTGGTTTTGTTTTATATGGATTAAAAACAATAGGGAGAGTTTTTCGCATGGCTACACTTTGATTTTCGTTGTTGGTGGCAGCAGTCCAACCCGTCTCGGATGCCACATTAATAGCATTAATCACGAGTCCCTCTATCAGCGTTTTAAATTCAGCTTCTGTATCTTCAGGAAAGCCCTCCATAATTTTTATATCTCTAACCTTTCCATCTTTATCTACAATAAACTGAACCATCAACTTACTTTTAAACTTTCTTTGTCTTGCTTCAGCTGGGTAAGCTATATTTTCACGAACTTTTTTTACAAAAGCCGAATCACCACCTTCATATTTAGCTTTTGTAGCTAATGTAAATCTTTGGGTTGGCTTCACTTCTTCTACCTGAGAAGAATCCACTACATTGGTATCAACAGGTGTCACTTTCAAAGAATCCACTGGTTTCTCTACATTGGTAGAATCTTGTCCAAATGATAAGGTGGTATAAAATGCTAGCAATAATATTATTCCAAAGAATTTCATCATAAACTTCATTATTGAAAAATCGAATATACAACTTTTCTACCTTTTACTCAAATTTGATAGGAATGGTTTTACGAACTTTTACAATTTGTCCATTGCTATTGAGTGCTGGCTTCCAAGTGTATTTACTATTGACTGCCATAATTGCCTTAATAGTAGCTTCATCGTACCCATCTCCAGCTTTTTTAAGGGCTTTTACTTGTTCTACTTTACCTTGTTCGTTTACCAAAAAAGATACAACTGTAACTGCTTTCTTTTTTTGAGCGGGGTATTGAATATTTTGGTAAATCAACTTTTTAAAATTTTCAATACCTTCAGGAAACTCTGCATTTTGAGCAACTTCAAACTCCTGATAGATATTGTTGGTATGCTGAGCAAAACTATTTGCTCCTACAAATAAACAGAAAAGTAAAATAAGCACTTTCATAGGCATTTTATTTAGATTCTAGTGGATTAGTTTTAGGTTCATCTAATTTAAACCTTATAGGTATTGCTTTCCGAACTTTTACGGGTTTTCCATCTTTGTTGAGAGCAGGTTTCCAAGTATAATTTGCATTGAGAGCCATCATAGCATCCATAGCTGCCTCATCACAACCCTCCCCCACTCGTTTTAAGACTTTAAAGTCTTCCATTTTACCTTTTGTATTCACAGTAAACTGAATGATACTTATTCCTTCAATAGCTTTTCTTTTTGCTTCTTTGGGGTATTTAATGTTTTGAGTAACTAAAGCTCTAAAATTATTAATACCTCCTGGAAATTCACAATTTTGAGCTGTTTCAAACTCCTGAAAAACCTTTTCTTTATCTTGTCCATATACATTTACAGCAAAAAACATGCTGATTATAAGGAGTAATCTCATTTTCATGATTTATATAATTTTAAATTTTCGTTTGTTAAAAATAATTTGTATTCTTTTTTCTTGATTTGTGTTTTTACCTTTATCATCTTTGGCTGGTGACCAATTTTGGCTTGTTTGTTTTAAAGCTTTCAGTACTATTCTATCATATTCTTTACTTAAGCTTCTTTCTATTTTGGGATTGATGATTTTCCCTTGTTTGGAAACCATAATGGTTAAAACCATTTCCCCTTTTATTTTTTTGATTTTTTTGGGATACTTTAGATTGCTTTTTAAATCTTTATAAAATGCATTATTTCCTCCATTATAACAAGCATCTTGTTTGCAACAACAATCATAAAATGCTAATGTATCTGCAATCCGTTTTTCTTCAATAATAACTAATTCTGGCTTCTCAACAATTTGTCCCCAAACAAAACTCCAATTCAAAAGAAATATTATAGCCAAAAATATATTTTTCATAGTTATTTGTTTATAAGCACTTTAAACGCTACTGGCAATGGCATCCAGAATAGTCTGATAATCTACTTCGTTCAATCCTTCGCCAGCTTTAGAAGGGTATTGAATGGTATTTTCCCAGTGGTTTGCAATATCTGTCCATGCGTATGCATCGGGAGTGTACATAATAAGACGTTTTGATGCTCTACTCATCGTCTGCCCATCCCATAAATCTGATAAATCATCAAAGTTTTTAGGGATAGAAGTAGGATAGTTTTGAGGTTTACTTTCTGCCTTAAACTCCAAAGGATGTGTACTGGCATCAGTCCAAAGCAAAACAATTTGTCTGCGTTTATCACCTTCTTTACTCCAGTCCGACTGGATAGCCAGAGCCAAAGCCTCTAATCCATTTTCGGGTTCATCTCCTCCTCCATCTGCCTGAATGGCATCTATAAATTTCTTAAACTCATCTTTTTGGTCAGGAAGGCTGAGGAATTCAGATACTTCCATAGATTTATCCCCATCTACATAGTAATCTCTGAAAGCGATTACTTTTACTCTGAGTTTATCAATTTGCTTCGATTTTTGTCGCATAAGGGTTGCCAAATCGTCATAAAAACGAAGAGCATTTTCTTTTACTTTACCAATAATTGGCGACATAGAGCCTGTCGCATCAATACACATTACAATATCTACGTGATAGCTAAGTCCTTGCATTCTTTAGGTTTATATTTATTTTATTTTGTAAAAATAATAGTTTTTTTTCAATTCTTAAAAAATAAAAAGAGAGGCTTTAAAGCCTCTCTTTCATAATTATTCACCTTTCTTCTTTTTCTTTTTCTTACCGCCGTTTTCTTCTTCAGCTTTTTTCTTTGCTGCTTCTTCTTCTTCAGCTTTCTTTTTAGCTTCTTCTTCAGCTTTTTTCTTAGCTTCTTCATCGGCTTTTTTCTTAGCCTCAGCAGCATCAGCAGACCATACATCGTTGGTAGCATCTACATCTGGAAGCATTTTCTTAGGATCTAATTCTACTTTCTTCACTTTAGATGTAGTATTTACTCTAATAGTTTTTTCGTTTGTTTTTTGCCAAACTTCTGCTGGTAAGTTCAAGGTTGTCTTTTTACCATTTTCTTCTGTAACTTCCATTACCACAGGCATTACATCCCCATTATTCTTGATAACTACTAAAGCAGCACCATCTTTTGCGTAGCTTACATTGGTTACAGCCTGATCGATTGTACCTGTACCATAGAACCACGCTTTCCAGAACCATGCTAATTCATCACCAGCAGCATTGTTCATAAAGTTAAAGAAGTCTGTAGGTTGTGGGTGTTTAAATGCCCAAGTTTTGATATAACTTTTGAAAGCAAAATCAAAACGTTCTGGTCCTAAGATATACTCACGTAATAACCACATACCAGCACCTGGTTTGTAGTAAGCTGTTACACCTAAGTTTCTATCTTGAACTACATCAGGATATGTAGAAATAGGCTCTCTCTTAGGTCCTTTTACTACAAAACCTTGTAGCTGAGGATTACGCATATTATTTAAACCAAATCCATTAGGGTCAAAATACTCTCCATTATTAAATGCCATTGTGCTATAATGGTTGATGAAAGTATTGAATCCTTCATCCATCCAAGGATACAAACGTTCGTTGTTACCTACAATCATTGGGAACCAGTTGTGCCCAAATTCGTGGTCAGTTACACCCCATAAGTCTTCGCCTTTAGAACGGTAGCTACAGAAGTTTACACCAGGGTATTCCATTCCTCCGATATTTCCAGCAATATTATTTGCAGAAGCATAAGGGAACTCAAACCACATTTTAGAATAATGCTCGATAGAAGCTTTGCTATACTCTGTTGAGCGTTCCCATCCGCCACCTTTCGCACTTTTATCTACACTTTCTTTGGTATAACCAGAAATCGCTAAAATCTTTTTACCACTTGGCAAATTGATACGAGCTGCATCTACAATAAACCCAGTTGAAGCACCGAAAGCAGCATCACGAGTATTTTCTATTTTGAAATGCCAAGTAAGTTTTGTTTTACCTGCAGGACGAGATCCTGCTGTACCTACCTCATTTTCAGAGATAATATCAACAGTTTTATCACTATTTTTAGCTTGCTCCCAACGCTTTAACTGCTCAGCAGTATAACACTCAGCAGCATTTTGTAATGCACCAGAGCCTAACACTACCATATTAGCAGGGGTTGTTACTTTGAAATCAATGTTTCCGTATTCTAAGTAGAACTCACCTGAACCCAAATAAGGCTCTACGTTCCAGCCCTTGATATCATCATATACAGCCATACGAGGATACCATTGAGCAAGGTTATAAATCCAGCCTTTTTCCATTTTGATACGTCCCATACGGTCAGAACCATATTCAGGAATATCAAAAGAATAAGAACCTTCAATTTCTACTTTTCCACCTTTTGCTTTCACAGGAACATCCAAACGAACCTGCATACGTGTATCTGTAATGACAAATTGAGCTGGCTTTCCACCTACTTTTACATTTTCTAATGTATAACCAGAAGTAGGATTAGCACGGTTACGGCTACCTTCTACAGCTTGTACATAAGTACCACGAGAATCTTCTTTAAATTTGTTTTGCTCTAATTGCAACCAAACAAAAGGAAGGTTATCAGGAGAGTTGTTAGTGTAAGTTATTTTAAAAGTACCTTTTACACTATGTTTCTCAGGGTCTAGCTCTACATTTAATACATAGTCGGCTTTGTTTTGCCAGTACGCTTCGCCAGGCATACCACTCGCAGAACGTGTAGGGGTAGCTCTAAAATCAAATACAGGTTCAAATTTAGACTGGTTATTTTGTAACTGAGCAGACGCTTGAAAAGCCAATGCTCCTACAAATGCAGCCGTAAGAATACTTTTTTTCATTGCTTAGATTTTGTTAATTAAATTTTGCTTTAAACGGAGTTAATAGTTATTTATTATCTAAAATATGGAAAATTTATTTTCCATATTTTTTCTTATATCTCTGATACAATTCAGTTTGTTTACTTGTAAGTTCTATTTGTTTGCCTTTGATGAATGCCATTTCTACTTGGTTTCCTCTCATATCTAAAATATCACCACTACTGATAATTAGTGTTGCATCTTTTCCTTTTTCCAAAGAACCAACAGAAGCATCAATCCCTAATATTTTAGCAGTATTTGATGTAATCATTTTTAGGGCTTCTTCTTTATCCAAACCATAGGCAGCAGCCGTACCTGCTGTAAATGCAAGGTTTCTAGAACCCATCGCTTCCATATCCCCTTCATAATTTAAACCCACTAATACACCTGCTTTTTGTAAAACTGATGGTAGTTTGTAAGTCATATCAATATCATCATCGGCTCTGTTGGGTAAACTATGAACTCTATTTAATAGAACAGGAATATTATTATTCTTTAAGAAGTCAGCTACTCTAAACGATTCTGAACCACCTACAATTACAATTTTCTTTACACCTTTTTTTTGTGCAAACTGCACACTCTCTACAATTTCTTTGGCTTCATCTACATGAATGTATAAATTTTTTGAACCATCAAAAACACCTCTCATAGCCTCATAACGCAGATTGGTTGGAGATGGATTGGTAGTTTGTAGATATGCTATCGACTCTGTAAAAAACTGCTCAAGTTCTGCAATACGTTTAGGGCGTTCATTGTTTTTTTCCATCATTTGCTCTCTCCAATTGTAGCTGTACATAGCTATCCAATTCATGTGGATACCGTCATCAGCTTTATGCACAGCATCTTCCCAATTCCAGCCATCTAATTCCATCACTGAAGATGAACCCGAGATAATGCCACCTCTTGGAGCAGCCTGAACAAGCAAAACACCATTATAGCGAATGGTTGGAAGCATTTCTGCATCTGTATTAAATGCTATCAGAGATCGTACATGAGGGTTGTATGTTCCTACTTCATAATAGTCTCGTGTAGCTCTTACGGCATCTACTTCTGTTAAGCCTACGGTTGTAGATGGTAAGATAAGCCCAGGATAGACATGTTTTCCTGTGGCATCAATGGTTTGTGCATCTCTTAAATCTGATGCAATATTTTTATCTACAAGTGTTATTTTACCTTGTTCAAACACAATTGTGCCTTTTTCTACAACTGTACCATTACCAATATGGATAGTTGCATTTCTAATTACAACTGGACGTGTTTGTTTAGGTGCTGGTGTTGGATTTTGAGCAGAGGCAAAATAAGCCCCAAACATCCAAAACAATATAGATACTTTTTTCATGAAAACGAGTATTTTAATAGCCCCCAAATTAGTGCAATATCATCATAAAACCAATAAAATATTTTTTATTTTAATAAAGGCTTTTAAAATATCTTTGCTTGGTATGAAAGACAACATTTTGTTTGTTTGGGTTACAACATTTCTAATATTTTTATTTTTTTCTGTTCTATTTGGCTATATTCGAGACTTAGATTGTTTGTAGTTTGATAGGTTTGTAATTTTGGCAGAATTTCATGGATATGCAAGATATTGAAAACAAATACCATAAGTTAATTATTCAAATTCCAGTTTTTTTAGGCATTGCACTCGCTTTAGGTATCGGAATTGGCTATATGATTTCCGTACCTCGAAAAAACACAGTATCTGAGCAGTCCAAGAAAATGACAGAAGTATTGAGTCTGATTCATAACAATTATGTTGACAGCCTCGGACTGGATTCTACTACCAATTTTGCCATTCAAAAAATGTTACAGAATCTAGACCCACATAGTTCTTATTTTCCTGCTGATGATGCCCCTCTTGCCAAAAGTCAGCTTGAAACTGATTTTGAAGGTGTAGGTATTGAATACGAATTGGTTAAAGATACACTGTTTGTCTTATATCCTGCTAAAAACGGTCCAGCAGATAAAGCCGGCATTTTTGCTGGCGATAAGATAATAGCCATTAACAATGAAAATCTGCCACCCAACATTACACAAAATACACTTTTCAAAAAGCTCAGAGGCAAAAAGGGAACAAGTGTAGAGCTTACTGTTTTAAGAGGAAAAAATATTCAAAAACTTTCTGTTATCAGAGATAAAATTCGTAGTTATTCGGTATATGCCTACGTAATTGGCTCAGATATAGGCTTCATTAAAGTATCGAAATTTGCTGAGAAAACAGATTTAGAGTTTATTGAAGCCCTTAAGAAACTTGTAGAGAAAGACAAAGTGAAGAAAATTATTATTGATCTAAGAGATAATGGAGGTGGTTTTATGGACAGAGCTACCAAAATAGCAGATGAGTTTTTAGAGGCAGGCGAAATGATTGTTTATACAAAAGGAAAACACAAACGATATGACCAAGAATATTTAGCCACCAAAGGAGGGATGTTTGAAAAAGGAAATGTAGTGCTACTTATTGATGAAGGAACAGCCTCAGCCTCTGAAATTCTGGCTGGAGCTTTACAAGATAATGACAGGGCTACTGTTATTGGCAGACGTTCTTATGGAAAAGGTTTGGTACAAGTCCCCTTTGAACTTTCTGACGGAGCTGAAATGCGTTTAACCGTTTCAAAGTATTATAGCCCAAGTGGCAGATGCATTCAGAGAGATTATAAAAACGGAAAGCCTTATGATAAAAATCTTGTTGAACGTTATAAAAATGGTGAACTTATGCACCAAGATAGTATTCATTATGATAACAAGCAGGTTTTTAAAACGAAAAAGGGTAAAAAAGTATATGGTGGGGGTGGTATCAGTCCAGACTATTTCATCCCGCTGGATACAACTGATTTGAGTACAAATATTCTGAATTTGATGAGAGAAAATAAACTCAGAGAACATGCTTCGTGGTTTGCACAGAACAATAAAAAAAGCCTGCTTGAAATGGGACTTGATAATTTTGATAAAAACTGGCAGATTGATGCTAATATCTTTAAAAATATTGTAGGAAGTGTTTCGATGAATACAACCCAAAGCGATTACCTAAAATTATACTACAAATCGTATCTGGCAAAGATATTATGGGGACACGAAGCTCAAATACGAATCAGGAATACACAAGATAAAGCCGTTTTGAAAGCAATCGAAGTTTTAAAATAATTTTTATGATGAAATTTAAAGATAAAATTACACTTGTAACAGGCTCGGCTCGTGGCATTGGAAAAGCCATTTTAACCAAATTTGTGGAAGAAGGAGCTATTGGAATTATTTGGGACGTTCAGACGGAGTTAGCACAAAAAACTGCCCAAGAGCTGACTGAGAAAGGTGGAAAAGTATTTGTAGTTACAGATGTAGATGTTCGTAGCCTTGACTCCGTAGAAAAAGCAACCGAGCAAGTTCTTAAACAATATGGCAGAATAGATATTCTTGTCAATAATGCAGGTATTTTAAGAGATGCCAGTCTCAAGAAAATGACAGCCGAAAATTGGCAGGCAGTTTTAGATGTTAATTTAACAGGGGTATTCAACTGTGCCAAAGTAGTAAGCCAAGTAATGACAGAGCAACAATATGGCAAGATTATCAATATTTCCTCGATTGTAGGCATTACAGGCAATTTCGGGCAAAGCAATTATGTAGCTGCTAAAGCTGCCATTGTTGGACTTACCAAAACATGGGCAAAAGAATTGGGCAGATATAATATCAATGTCAATGCCGTAGCTCCCGGAGCCATTGATACTGAGATGTTTGCATCTGTTCCTGAAGACCATAGAAAAGCTTTTATTCAAAAAATACCTATGGGTAGAATTGGCACACCCGAAGATATAGCCAATTTGTGTACATTTCTGGCATCTGAGGAAAGCAGTTTTATTACAGGACAAACCATTATTGCCGACGGTGGTGGAACGCTGGGTTAAAATATTATTTCTTTTAAATATTATGACTATTCGGGTTTGGGGACAAAATTTAGTTCTCAATCCCGAATTCAAATATATTTCCAACGAAAATGATTTAAAAGATACCAAAATAGAAGTTACAGATTGGTTTACAGGAGACTTAGAAAGTATTTATCCGAATTATTGGGGATTGGGAAAAGAGTACCGAAAAGGCTTTGCCAAAGGAGTTTTATTCAATTCTAAATTATATACCCGAACCTACCTTCAAACACAATTATTACAAACACTTGAGAAAGATGTATTCTATGATATTGAAATAAAAATTTTAGTTTCTACAAATACCAATGTTGATGAAATTGCTAAAAGTAAAATATGGGGAATAGCCTTTCATCAAGAGTCTATCAAGAAAAATATCATCAAAGACATTCAACCTGCGTTTGAAGTAGCTTATTTTAATAAATATAATAATTTTGCGAAAAGAAAATTAAGACAGACTTGGGCGAAAGAGTATGGAGGTGTTTATGATACCCCCAAAGATTTATGGGAGAATAAAATTTTAACTATTCAATTCAGTTATCAAGCCAAAGGTTTTGAAAAATGGCTGATTATTGGAAATTTTCAGGATGACAATTTATATTTGGAAAATCTTTCGAAAAAAATCAAAAAACACCCCAAAGAGACTTTTAATATCAATATGTCTGTTTACGAAGTAAACATTTATCCCAAACGTACTACCCGCTTTTAATTAAAAAAACGTGTTAAAAAGTTATTTAGAATATTTTTGGAAAGCCAAAGATGAGCATAGTCTCCACTCCCCTTTTGTGTTTGAGTTATACACACAGATTATCAAGAAATCTGAAGAAGAATATTATGCTTATGCAGAAATAGAACAGTTGCGGAAAAACCTACTCAACACCACTGAAACAATTGAAGTTCAAGACTTTGGAGCAGGTTCAAAAATCAATAAAACGCCCCAAAGAGCCATTAGAGATATTGCTAAAAATGCCACTAAGAGTGCTTCAATAGGGCAACTTCTTTTCAGACTTGTTAATCGTTTTCAACCCAGAAATATCATAGACTTAGGTACTTGTTTGGGCATTACAACTGCATATTTAGCAAGCCCAGTTCCTAAAAGTACTGTTTATACTTTTGAAGGTTCAGAAAGCCTTCTCAAATTAGCCCAAACACATTTTAAAATGCTTGGTTTATCTAATATTAAGCCTATTCTGGGCAATATAGATGATACTTTACCTGCCACACTCGATACTCTCGAAAAAATTGATTTTGCTTTTATAGATGCTAATCATCGTTATGAGCCTACTATGAGGTATTTTGAGCAGATTTTGAGCAAAAGCCATGAAGATACAGTCATTATTTTGGATGATATTTATTGGTCTGACGAAATGAAAAAGGCTTGGCAAAATGTGATTGCCCATCCGCAAGTAATGATTAGTATTGATTTATTCTGGATTGGCATCGTATTTTTAAGAAAAAAGCAACCCAAACAACATTTTACCCTTAAGTTTTAAAGTATGTTTTATAAAATTACATTCTTGTTATGTTTTTGGGCAACAGTATGTTTTGGACAAAAACGCATTCATAATTTTGAAGCAAATATAGGCTTGGATTATAGAACAGCCGTTTCCGATAACTTAATCCGAGATTTACAGGTTAAAGATTCCATTGCCTTCAATACAGATATTCGTGATAATGTAGCAACTGGCATTTCGGCTCGTTTACAAGGCTCTGTTCTCGCTAATTTTTTCAATTTCAGGGCTGATAAACGTTTTTATTGGGGTGATACTTTTAGTGCTGAATTTCAAACAGGTACACTCCATAACAAACTCAAAAATCAGAATCAGTTTTGGATTGGTTATGTATTTTATGCTGGACTTACAGCTCAATACCTGCTGCATCCCAACCATGAGATTGGCTTACAGATTGTGCCTCTCAAATTTGGAATAGACAATGTTTCACCACAACTTTCTGCTTCTAATATTTCTGTTAAATATGCTTCAAAGAAAATGTTTGTAGAACTAGGCACAGAATCCAGAAGTTTATCGTTTGCAGGCTGGCTTGTAGCACAAACAGGCTCACCACGTCAATATTTCGGACAAATTCAGTTTGGAGAAAAAAACAGAATAGGTTTAAAAGTAGAATATGCCCAGAACGACATCAAGCAACTTACAGCTAAGGACAGCCGTTTTTACAATATATTCAGAAGTTTTAGAGTGTTTTATGGTATAAAATTATAGCTATGCGAAGAGTTTTAACAGGCATATTTTTCTTTTTTGTACTGGCTGTGTCAGCTCAAAAAATCAGTTCTAAAACTATTGAAAAAGGTTTTTTGATAAGTTATGGATATAGTAGTAGAGAAAATGTATTACAAGAAGGAAATTATCAAGTGATGATGTTTCAAGGCAGATTCAGTATGGACTTTTTCCATAGACGAGATACCATTCAGAAAAATAAGATTTTTTATAAGTTCTTAATTGGCAATGAACCTCAGTTCAATTTGGTTTGGGTAGGCTCTCAGCAGGCTTGGGAGTTTGGCATCAATAATACCCTACAACCTACATTCAAACTTACAGAAAGAATTTATCCTTATTTTATAGGAAGTACAGGGCTTCATTTTTTTTCGGCTACACTTGCCAAACAACGCAGAGGCTTTATTTTCTCAAATAGTGTGGGTGTCGGAACATATTACAGAATTAGTAAACGTTTTGCCTTGAACGGACAGTTCAGAATACGCCACATGTCCAATCTCAATACCCGTATGCCCAATGATGGTATCAATACACAACATTTTCATTTTGGAGTGAGTTGGTTTGTGCCTTAATTTTTTATAACAAGCCCAATTCTTGAGCCATGTCGTGGGTTAGTTTGGAAAGTGGACGTTTATGAAAATCCTCTTCTGAGATATAACTGCCACCAATATGCCTCAAAACATCTTCTCTGTTTTTGAAAAGAGTGCCCTCATAACGTCTAAACAAATCGTCTATATAATCATCAGAATAGGTTATTTGCTTTTGAATAAGTTCTAAAACAATATCTTTATGTTGATTATAAAGATCTTCTATTTTAAAAATCTTGAAATTTTCTTGAAGTTTATTTTTGACTTCTGTGAAATCTATCTCAAAACCATTTTCAGAATCGTGGTAAAAGCTCGCTTTCTTAATTTTAAGTCTGAAGCTGAATTTCTCTTTTGAAAATTCTATATCATATGGGTTTATAGAAACAGGTTCTTCTACTTTTAATTTGTTACACACTTTACAACTGGGTATTAAATTGTAAAATGATAATGCTAAAAAAGGATATTTCTGTTTTGGGAAAAAGTGATCTAATTCATCTATTCTATGTGTTGATGTACTTTTAATAAAATTCCGATTACAATATGGGCAAACAGATAAATTTAAAGCATCTATCAATACTTTTGAAGTATAAGATATTTTTTCTTGATTTTCTATTATAAAAAACTTATCAGACAGAGATAAATAGTTATAATAGCTTTTAGGAAAGAAACTTTTATTTTGACCTTGAGAAGCTAAAAATCTTATTTCCGATGGTTTTGCAAGAATTAATTTCTCAAAATTATAATCGGGAAATGCTTGCTTTATTTTGATATTAATATTCTCTAATTTGTTAATTTGCTCAACATAATTTTTTATCGCTTCCCAATGTTTTTGGGCTAATTCATTTAGATTTGGATGAGTAATAGGTATCATATTATTCTTTCATTTCGAACATAGTGAGGATTTTACATTCTGAGTGTAAAAAGGAATCTACTACTAAATATAACGTTTTTTTCATTCCGAACGCAGTGAGGCATCTATTACTTCATTCCACGCATCACAGGTTTAGATTTCTCGCTTTGCTCGAAATGACTAAAGTAGGCTTACTTCTTCACTCCGAACATAGCGAGGAATCTACTATTAAGTGTAACGTTTTCCCATTCCTCACTGCGTTCGGAATCTAAATACCTAACTCTACTCAAAATCTTCATTCAAGAACTGCCATTCAGGGTTGAGGGTTTTAATTAAGTTTTCTTTTTTCTCTCTTCTCCACCCTTTTATTTCTTTTTCACGAGCTATAGCTGTCTTAACATACTGATATTCTTCGTAATAAACCAAATAATAACATTTATATCTTGCCGAAAATGCTCCTGCATACACATGATTCTGATGTTCATACAAACGCCTTGCAAGGTTATTGGTTACCCCAACATAAAGTACAGTTTTTGTGTAATTGGTAATGATATAAATATAAAACTTATACTGCCTTTTCATAGCTCTTTTTATGAGGCTTCATAGCGATTTTTATGCCATTTTTCATTCTGAGTGGAACATTTTTCCCATTCCGAACGTAGTGAGGAATCTATTACTTCGTTCCACATATCACAGGTTTAGATTTCTCGCATTCGCTTGAAATGACCAAAAGGAGCTTTTCCCATTCCTCGTTGCACTCGGAATCTACTATTAAGTGCAACGTTTTTTTTCATTCCGAACGTAGTGAGGAATCAATTACTAAGTGCAACATTTTTTTACATTCTGAACGCAGTGAGGAACCCCAAAGGGCTCGGCGAAGCCAATCTACAACTCTGTTTTACCAGCTTTCTTCAACACCTCCAACTCTTCTTCTAATTTTTTAATTCTCTCCTCATGACTTTCTACTTTTTCGAGGCGTTTGGTGTTGAGCTGCTTTTGAAGCATATTCTTGATAATAGGCTCTCCTATCATCGAAATATATTTTTGAGCTAAATCTTGTTGTTCTTTTTGTGTTTTTCCCTTAAAAAGTGAACCCTCTAGCTCTTCGCCGTTTAAATAAGCGATGACTTCATCTATTCTTTTTTGGGCAAATGTTCCCATGAGTCCGCCTTTCATAAAAAAGGAATCTGTGAACAATGTATGAATATTTGCTCCAAAAGTCTCTTTACGGTCTTGAAGTTTAGAAACTACACACTTACCTTCATCATTTTTACTCAAGAATATGATATTTTCTTTGGGTAAATCGGATACCAAAAATGGCGAATGAGATGTAAGAATAATTTGGATTTTCTTGTCTGGAAATATCTGAGGCAAAAAATCTATCAAAATCTTTAAATACTCCTTTTGCCATTGAGGGTGAAATCCTAATTCACCTTCGTCTATTAGAATAAGTACATTATCTATGTTATTTAATTTACTTGATATATGGAATAAGTTAGACAATAAGAACAAGAATTTAGATTCTCCATAACTTATATAACCTCCTTTTTCAAACTCCCAATACATATTTACATTATTACTAATAGGTGTTTCTTTAGATATAATGTTACTCAACAGTCTTATTATTTCTCTATGATTCTCTTTATCCAAATCTAATCTCATATCAGTATGTGAACTATTTGCCATAGGAGCTTTATTATTTTTTGATAATTTATTAAGTATTCTTTCCAATAAATTTATCTCATTTATAAGAGAGTCATTATTTATAATTTTACTAAAGAAAATATTTATACTTTGAGAATCATTTAAATCCTCATTAACAAACAATTGAAACTCATGTATGTAGTTTTGTATAACAAGTTTTTTTAAATAGATTACAAATTGATTTTTAAAACCTTCTATAGTTTTAGACATTATTGAATGAACCTTTTCTTTTTCTTCTGAATATGTAGTTTCTATTATATGACATCTTAAATATCTAGGTAAATTAAACTTTATAATATTTTTATAAGTTTTAAATTGAGATATAAAATTCAACATTTTACTAACTTCATCTGAAAATTTTTGTTCTTTATTTATATGCCAATAACGACTTTGGGCATCTATATCACTAAAACCATTAATAAAGGTAAAATGGGAATCTAAGGCATAAAAAACAAGTTGAAAATGTTCACTATTATACCAATCATGTAATTTATTCAAATTATGTTTTTTTGATAATTCTATTTTCGAATCTTTTAGTGTATAGATATTATAATTTTCTTGGTCAAAAACCACCATTACTATCTCTGAATCTACATAACCTCCATAATAACAACTTATTATTATCTCCAACAAACTACTCTTCCCCGCTCCATTTTCGCCAATAATGGCAGTAACATTGGTGATATTTTCACCAAAAAAGTTCTCAATATGGTTGGAGTTTTCTTCATGACAGAGCTTGCCTCCAACAATTTTACCATCTTTATCTTTTTCAGGGATAAACTCAAAACGGTGTTTAGAGCTAAAATTAAAACCCTGCTCTTTGATGTTTTTGTATTCTTCTATCCAAATATAAAGCAATTCCATAAGTGGTGTGTTTGGGTAGTTAAGCTACAAAATAAAAATATTTGGGGCAAGTGTTAGATTCCTAGTTAAATTTGGAATGGAAAAACACTCCGTTCAAAGGTAGATTCCTCGTTGCACTCGGAATGGGAAAGGTTACGTTTGGAATGAAGTTAAGTAATAGCATCCTCGAAATGTTCGAGGGTATCGCCGAGAATTGCAACCACATCAAAACGAATATTGCCCTGCCAACCTGTTTCGTAGGTGTATTGTTCGGCTGTTTGGAGAAGAAGTTTCTTTTTAGAAGCAGAAATAGTTTGTTCCGGATAGCCAAATTCGCTAGAAGCCCTGAAACGAACTTCCACAAACACTATCCAATTCTCTTTTTGGACAATCAGGTCTATTTCTCCTTTTTTATATCTATAATTTTGGGCAAGTAATGCATAGCCCTTGTTTTCTAAGAAAGCAAGGGCTTTTTGTTCTTGTTCTAAGCCTTTGGCTAAAGTATTTTTCTTTTGTTTCTCCAAGTTTAGTGTTGGCGTTTTTTCTTTTTCTCTTTGAATGGCACTTTGATATTTTTATCTTTTTTATCTTCGATGATTTTTTCGGCAGGTGTAAGCGTTTTACTTTCTATACTCCACGAAAAAGCCTTCTCCCCTTTCTCTAAATAAGCTTTCTTTGTACCATCATGCCTCAAAACATCATATTCTAAAGGCAGAACCACCTTGCCATCAGCATCTATTAATCCTTTTTTGCCTTTCAATTCTGCATAAAACAGTTGGGGTCTGAAAAAATACAATTTTTCGTACTGAACGGGTGTGATGGTTTTACCTGTTTCATCTATCAAACCACTTCTTTCATTTTTATCTACACCTTTTGAAACCAAAAACCTTTCGTTGGCGTACGTGAGTTCATCGTATTCCTGAGTGTTTATTTTAGAAGCTGTTTTATTTTCAATTTTCCAAGCGATTACTTTCTTATTACTGTATGTTTTGAAATAGACTCTATTTTCTTTTTGCTCTAATATCTGGATACGAGTATACAAAAGAGGTAATACGATATTACCTTCCATATCTAAAATTCCTCTTTTACCCATTTTTTTAACTACCAGTAGCTTACTTTTCCCCCAAATCGTGATTTCTGTGTATTGTGGCGGTAGTATTTGCTTACCCGAAAAATCATAAACTCCTGAAAGAGAGTCTTTTTTTCCGATAAAATAATTATCATCAATCTTGATACTTGTAAACTCCACAGGCAGAAGCCATTTGGCAGTTGTATCCATTCTTCCTTCGAGATTTTCTTTGCGTACAACAATAAAACCAGTCTTTTCTCTTCTGTTTCTACTAAGGCTAATATTTTCATACTCAAAAGGGAGTAAAATATTAAAATTTTTGTCAATCAGTCCACCTTTTTTATCTTTAATAACATGAATTAAAGGATTGGATTGAATGTTTAAAACCTGATGTCTTTCATAACTCTCAGATGTTTTTTTGGTTTCAGTATTGTAAAATGATACACTATTGATTCCTACTAAGGCAAAAACATTTTTTCCTATCAGTTGTATTCTTTTATACTGTATAGGTACTATTTCTTCATAGGTATCACCGTTTTTGGCAAGCATTCCAAATTTTTCATCTTTAGAAATCATCACCCATTTTTCACCAATATCTGCATAATCTGCAAATTCAGGAGATACAATTTTTCCTTCTGCATTGATGAATTTCTTCATTTTTTCGATTCTAACAATCTTAAAAGAGCCATTTTTTCTTTTTGACTCAAAAATCGTATCATAAACAGGTTCTAGTACAAATTTTCCTTTTGTATCTACAATTCCCCATTTACTTTTTTGTTTTACCAAAGCTCTTTCTGAGCCCACAACTTCTCCAAAAGGCTTTGCATATTCGTATTTAGCTTTGATTACAAACTTTTCAGTTTCTTCTTTTACATATCCCCATTTACCTTTTTTTTCTTTTGGGGTGAGCTTTTTCTGTCCATATCCCGTAAAGCAAAGTAAAAGCCCTAATACCAACAAAGCTGTTTTCATGTACATGATTGATAAGTTTTAATTTATCAAATATACCACAAAAAGAAAAAAGGCAGATAGTTTATCTGCCTTTTTTTGATTTATGCTGTAAGCCAACTTTCTACTTCTTCTTTGGTAGGGTTTTTCACTCCATCCAATTTCATTTTCTTTCTCATACCACACACATCATTGAAGAGTTTATTGAGTTCTTGCTTTTTCAGTTCTTCAATGGTTAAAATATTCATTTTCTGTAAAACAGGAACAAGTTCCTCACGTACACCTACTGCCACATAATCTTCTGTTTTAGCATACTGGATTTTCTTTTCTGGCTTCATCTGTGGGAAGAAAAGCACATCCTGAATTGAATTTTGGTTTGTCATAATCATCGAAAGCCTATCAATACCAATACCAATACCTGCTGTTGGAGGCATTCCGTATTCCAAAGCTCTCAGGAAATCCTCATCCATTGCCATTGCCTCCTCATCTCCACGCTCAGCCAAACGCAATTGTTCTTCAAAACGCTCTCTTTGGTCAATAGGGTCATTTAATTCTGAGTAGGCATTACAAATTTCTTTTCCGTTACAAATTACCTCAAAACGTTCTACCAAACCAGCTTTGCTACGGTGTTTTTTGGTTAGAGGCGACATCTCAACAGGATAATCTAAAATAAATGTAGGCTGAATCAGATTAGGTTCTACTTTTTCACCAAAAATTTCATCAATGAGTTTGGCTTTACCCATAGTGCTATCAACTTCAATACCCATTTTACGAGCTTCTTCTGCAAGACCAGCCTCATCATGAGCCTCAATATCCACACCTGTAAAGCTTTGGATAGCTTCTTTCATCGTGAAGCGTTTCCAAGGGCGTTGGAAATCAATGATATTCTCTCCTACTTGTACTTTGGTATTACCATGCAAATCCATCGCTACTTTTTCCACCATTTCTTCCAGTGTGTCAGCCATCCAGATATAATCTTTATAGGCTACATAGATTTCTACCTGAGTAAATTCTGGATTGTGGAAACGGCTCATTCCTTCGTTACGGAAGTCTTTTGCAAATTCAAAAACGCCATCAAAACCACCAACTATCAGTCTTTTTAAATACAATTCATTGGCGATACGCAGATACAAAGGCATATCCAGTGTATTGTGATGTGTTACGAACGGACGAGCAGCAGCTCCTCCATGAATTGCCTGTAAAATAGGTGTTTCCACTTCCAAATAACCTCTGTCTATCAAGAAATTACGAATAGAATTTACTAGTTTAGAACGTTTGATGAATACGTCTTTCACATGAGGATTCACAATTAAATCTACGTAACGCTGACGATAACGTTGCTCAGGGTCTGTGAAGGCATCGTAAGTCTTTACATTCCCAGCCTCATCTTTTACTTCTTTTACAATAGGTAATGGATGTAAAGATTTGTTCAATACTTTAAATGAAGTTACATGAATACTGGTTTCACCTGTCTGAGTAGTAAAAACATAACCTGTAATTCCAATAATATCACCAATATCTAATAATTTTTTGAATACATTATTATAAAGAGTTTTATCTTCTGTGGGGCAGATTTCATCTCTTTGTAAATAAATTTGCATTCTGCCTGTTGCATCTTGTATTTCAGCAAAAGATGCCGAACCCATGATACGGAAACTCATCAACCTACCAGCAAGCGAAATGTTCTTATAAGCCGTCTTATCCTTCTCATAATTTGCTAAAATATCTGCAATAGAAGCATTTACCTCAAATGTTTCGGCAGGATATGGGTCTATCCCCAGCTTCATCAAATCCAGTCTTTTGTTGCGGCGTAAAATCTCTTGTTCGCTAAGGTGTTGCATCGAATTTTAAATTTTAAATGGTTAATCGCTAATTTTTTCTTAGAAAATAGGGTTTTCTAAGAAATGAAAGATATTTTGAGTTTGCAAAATTCAGTAAAAAAGAGCATAATGCAAAACGTTTTGCATGAAAAAGCATAATCCGAGCCTAAAAGACTCGGATTATGGAACCTAACTAATCAAAAACTTACAATTATGAAAACTAAAGTATTAACACAATAAAAGGAAAAATGTTTCCAAAAATAATAAATGTTATAACAAATATTTTATAAAAACCTAAAAAACAGAATTATACAATGTGTCTTATTATTTTCGGATTAGAAGTACACCCTCAATATAAATTAGTTTTGATTGCCAATCGGGATGAGTTTTATGCACGCCCAACACAAGCTGCCCAGTTTTGGGAAGACAACCCTAACCTACTGGCAGGTAAAGATTTACAAGGTGGTGGAACGTGGCTGGGTATCAATAAAAAAGGTAAATTTTCGGCACTCACCAATTACCGAGACCCACTGAATATCAAAACAGATACCCCCAGCCGTGGCGAACTCAATACCAATTACCTATTAGGTGATGCTGACCCTCTCAAATATATGTTTAGGGTTCAGTTTAAAGCTTCTCAGTATAATGGTTTCAATTTGCTGACAGGTGATAAAGACGATTTATTTTATTATTCAAATTACTCAAAAAGTATTCAAAAAATCAATCAGGGGATTTTTGGATTGAGTAATCATTTACTTGATTCTGATTGGTATAAAGTACAACGAGGTAAACTGCAATTGGAAACTTATTTACAGAATAATTCAAAAATAGAAATATCTGATTTACTTGCTATTATGGAGGATGACAGCAAACCTGAAGATGATAAAGTACAGCAAACAGGACTTTCGTTGGAACAGGAAAAAATGCTTTCATCCATGTTTATCCGAAGCCCAAAATATGGCACTTGTTGCTCTACTGTACTTCTTTGGGATAAAAAAGACCATGTTACCTTTGTAGAAAGAACTTTCTTGGAAGGTTCTCATCATAGTATCAATGAATACAATTTTCAGATTGAGCATTAAGATAGTTTTCATAGCTTTTTTTGTGCTTTTACTAAATAAACATTAAATTTGCGTTCTTTTTTAGAACACACTTTTGTACAAAATAAAGCTATGAGCAATTTTATAGAAGAACTTCGCTGGCGTGGAATGCTCCACGATATGATGCCTGAAACAGATAAACAGTTAGAAACTCGTACAGCAGGTTATATTGGTTTTGACCCTACGGCTTCCTCTTTACATATTGGAAATTTGGCTACTATCATGATTTTGGTACACTTCCAAAGAGCAGGGCACAAGCCTTTTGCATTGGTGGGTGGTGCTACAGGCATGATTGGCGACCCTTCTGGAAAAAGTGAAGAAAGAAAGTTTTTAGATGAACAGACACTCAGAAATAACCAAGATGCCATTCGTAATCAGCTCTCCAAATTTTTAAGTTTTGAAGGAGAAAACGCTGCTGAAATCGTAAATAATTACGACTGGTTCAAAGAAATGGGCTTTTTAGAGTTTTTGCGTAATGTAGGTAAATATCTGACTGTAAACTACATGATGTCGAAAGACTCTGTAAAAAACAGATTGGGTGATGGTGGAGGTATTTCTTTTACCGAATTTAGCTACCAATTATTACAAGGCTACGATTTTTACTGGCTATACAAGAACAAAGGAGTTAAAATTCAGATGGGTGGCTCTGACCAATGGGGAAATATCACCACAGGAACAGAACTTATCAGAAGAATTGATACTGGAGAAGCCTTTGCCCTTACTACACCCTTACTCACAAAAGCAGATGGAACTAAGTTTGGCAAATCTGAGTCAGGAAATGTGTGGTTAGATGCTTCCATGACAAGCCCTTACAAGTTCTACCAGTTTTTTATCAATCAGACTGATGCAGATATGTACCGTTTGATTCGTGTATTTTCATTAAAAACCCAAGATGAAATAGAGGCTTTAGAAGGTGAACATAAGTTAGCCCCTGAAAAACGTATCTTACAGAAAGCTTTAGCAGAGGAACTTACAGAACGTATTCACTCTAAAAAGGATTTGGAAAATGTTATCAAAGCAACCAATATTTTATTTGGTAAAGATGTTGTTGAAGACTTGAAAAGTATAGATGAAAATACTCTTTTAGAGGTATTTGATGGAGTAGCTCAAGTAAGTATTTCCAAAGATGAACTTTCTAATGCTCAAAATGTGGTAAACCTTCTTTCAGAAACTACTCAAAATCAGATTTTTAAATCTAAAGGCGAAGCCAGAAAAGCTATTCAAAATAATGCTGTGAGCATCAATAAAATAAAAATAACCAATCCTGAGCAAAGTCTTGATTTTGAGCTTCTTCAAAACAAATATTTGTTAGCTCAAAATGGCAAAAGAAACTATTATTTAATCAAAATACAATAATTTAATTTGAGGCATTGGTCTTTTGTCTGATGTCTCATTTCTTTTATCTAAAAATATAAATTTTATGTTTTCAACTACCGAAATCACGTCTCACGAAATAGCATCTGACAATCCTATTCATCAGCGACTATTTTTTGCTTATTATCAGGCTTCTCAAATGATAAAAGGAGATATTTTAGAAATTGGTTGTGGTGTGGGACGTGGTTTAGCTGTTATTTTAGAGAAATCAGGAACATACACAGCCGTAGATAAAAACGAAAAGCTCATTGATAAACTTCAAATAGAATATCCAAATCACCGTTTCATTACACATCATATCCCTCCTTTAGAGAGCCTAGAAGATAATACTTTTGATTATGTGATTACTTTTCAGGTGATTGAACATATTGAAAATGATGATTTGTTTGTAAAAGAAATCCAAAGAGTTTTAAAACCACATGGTAAAGCCTTTATTTCTACTCCTAACATCAAACAGTCTCTTACAAGAAACCCTTGGCATATTCGTGAATATACTGCTGATGGTTTGGAGCAACTGATGAAAAAATATTTTTCCAAAGTAGAAAAATATGGTGTTGATGGCAATGAAAAAGTGATGCAATACCACGAAGAAAACAGAAAATCTGTGGCAAAATTCAAAAGGTTAGATATTTTTAACTTAGAAAAACATTTACCTCGTTGGGCTTTACAGATTCCTTATGATTTTCTTAACAGATTCAACCGAAAAAAGCTGATGCAAAATGAAAATAGTTTATCAAGCCAAATTTCGTACACAGACTATTTTTTAAGCAATAATCCTGATAAAGCTCTTGACCTATTTTATATAGCAGAGAAATAAATCAATGATAAAAGTATAAGATACCTTATTGGTAGGAGTCCCAAGTAATCCAAGTTTCTTTTTGAAACTTGGATTACTTATTTCAAGGTATTCTCTGTTTGTTTCCAAATCATTTTCTAAAAAACAATTTACCAATAAAAAACATTTAGAATCAATTGATTAAAAAATACGCCGAAAAGCGTATTGAGAAAATCTCCTTTTTTTAGTTTCTTACACAAAAAACTAAAATTATGAAGTTATTTTCTATTGTAAGAATTGGGATATTTGTATCATTATTCAGTTTATGGAATCTATATTCTTTTGCTCAAGGACAAGGAAGTGAAGAAAAACTGTTTCTTTTTCGTATAGTAAAAGTAAGAAACTGTTCAAATGGCACCTGTGAAGCATCCATTCTGGGCGGACAAGATATTGGCATTACCAAACAACTTTCAGGCATTGTGATTGCCAAATACTCGAAAGAACATCCAAATCATGAAGGTATTCTTAGCGATAAGGCAACTGTTCTTCAAGAAGGTGATTCACAAACTTATATAAAAGTCCCTGTCAAAACAGGTCAGACTGTGCTTGTAGGTGATGTATTTGCCTGCAAACTCTTTGTACCTGTAAATACTAAAAAAAGTGTGTTCTTCAATCTGGCTCAGAATGGTATTTTTTTCCAATCTGTGTATGATAAAAACTATGTAACCTATTATGATGCTATTTATGCACTCACTCCTGCCAAAGAAAAGGTGGTTGTAGATAGTATGGTAGCTGACATCAAATTTGTAGGAAACTTCTATCAGAAAGATAAGGCAAGTTTTCCAGTCATCAAAGAAGGTAAATTTGCAGGAAAAAATGTATTAGACGCCATGTTACTTGCTACACCTGCTGATGTGTATGGATTTTTTAAGTTTGTTGATGTGAATAACAAGCCTTACTTAGCCACTAATTGGAAAATTTCAGAAACATATGCCACTTGGTTAATCAATGGGGGGTATGTTCCATTAAGTGAAGATGAAATCAAGAAACAACTATTAGCTGCCACTTCAGAGGAACAAATAAAGAATATTGTTGAGAAAAACAGTAATATTTCCAAAGAGTTTTTAGAGAGTTTAGATACAGAAGCTGATAATCTAAATAATAGCAGAAAATTTGCAGAAGCTCATAAATTAGCAGATGTACTAATTGTTGTTTCTAAACTCAAACAATACAATTCTGTTCTTGCAGAGGCATATTGGACAAAGGCAGATATTGCCAGCAACGAATACAAATGGGAAGATGTCGCTACTTATTACGAAAAAGCTTCACAGACATATCTTTTAGATGAAAATCCTTTGATGGCATCTCTTTCTCTCAATAATTTGGGAGATGCTTACAACGAATTAGGCAGATACGAACAAGCTGAAAAAATTCTTTCAAGAGCCTATAAAATACAGCAGGAATATCTGCCTAAAATTAAAGAAAAAGCCTCTCTGGTGGCTACTCTTCAACCTTACGTGGGGCTTACTCTACGCAATTTAGGAGATAGTTATTTTTCTATGGGCAAGTATAAAGATGCCATAAACGCTTATCAAGTAGCGATAAGTTATTTTGATAAAGTTTCAGTCTCTGACCAGAAAAACTTGGGTAGAAAAGCCAATACACTTTCCAGAATTGCAAAAACCTATAATAAACTCGGAGAAACAGAAAAACGTAAACAAACACTCCAAGATGCCATTAAAATCGGCGAACAACTTGAAAATAAAACTTTCTTGGCTGAAGTATATAAAACCTCAGCCAGCATGTATTATGACAACAAAGAGTATGCTGATGCTAAAATTTATTATCAGAAAGCTTATGAAGCCTACCAGAAACTCAATAACAGAAACGAACAAATTTATGCTTTAGCCAATGTTGCTAACCTTACTGTTCTTCTTGAAAATGACTTTGTAAAAGCTGAAACCTTATTCAATCAGGCTCTTAAACTTGCCCAAGAAGATAAAGACGATAATGCCATTGCTTATTGCTATCGTAGAATCGGAGATTTACAGCTCAACAAAGGAAATACCCAGAAAGCTCAAGAATATTTTGAAAATGCCCTTAAAATTGCTCAGAAAATACAAGATAAAAGTCTAGAAACAAGCAGTTTACTTTCTTTGGGTAACATTCATGCAACACGAGGAAATTTTCCCAAATCGAAAGAGTTTTACGAGTTAGCTCTTAAAACAGCCCAAGAAACTAATGATAAAACCAGCGAAATTTCTGCTCTTTCAGGGTTAGGCTGGCTCAATTTGGTGAGCGGGAATTACCCCAAAGCTCAAGAAATGTATAGTAGAGGTTTAGAACTGAGTAAGAAAACAGACAATATTTGGGGCATTGCAAGTTTATATGGTGATATGGCAAATCTGGCTATTAGTACAGGGGATTATAAAAAAGCTGAATGGCTTACCAAACAAAGTGATAGCATTTACCGAAAACTCGATTCTAAAGAATCCCTTGTGAGTAATCAGATGATAAGTGGTCGTTTGGCTTATTTTCAAGGTAATTTTGAGAAATCGCTCAAAGATTTTCAAGAAGCCTCAGATGCTATGAAAAAACTAATGCTCTACAACGAAAATTTATGTATTGCATTGGGTAATCAGGCGGATGTTTTATATCAGTTTAAACGTTATCAGGAAGCCGAGAAAAAAGCTCAGGAAGCTTACGAAATGGCAGTAAAAATAAAATCGGAACGCCCTAAGGCTTCTGCTCTGCGTTTGTATGGCATAGCTCTTTTAGGACAGAAAAAATATCCTGAATCTGAGAAAAAACTTTTGGAGGCTTATAATTTAGCTAAAACCTTAAACCTTACAGACCAACTCATTGCTAATAAAAATTATTTAAGTGAGCTGTATTACCAGACAAAACAATTACCCAAATCAGAACAATCTGGAAATGAAGTGATTACACTTTCTCAAAAAATCGGATACGATTTATACATATGGGAAACCTATTACCGATTTGGTTTAATGTACAGAGAGAAAAAAGACCTTGAAAAAAGTAAAGAGTATCTCAAAAAAGCTGTTGAAATACTTGAAAAAATGCGTAACAGTGTAACAGGAGGCGAAGAAGCTAAAAAATTATTCTCCAGCAACGAAAGCAAGTTAAAGGTTTACGGAACACTCATTGACATACTTTTTGAGAAAAATGATATAGAAGAAGCCCTTTCTTTTATACAACAATATAACCTTGCTGAAATGCAGGATAAATTTAAGAATCTGGAAATTCAGTATCAAGATAAGAAAAAACAAGCCAATACAGAACGTAGTAAGGAAATTAAAACAGACCTCCTTGCCAAAAAACAAGAATTGCAAGAGCAATTACAAAAATCTGAAAAAGAGCAAGATAAAACTAAAATAGAGAGCTTAAAAAAGGTGATTTCTGTAAAAGAAGAAGAATACTTAAACTTTGTCTATGGTGAATCTGCCCTTAACAGTTATCAGAAACAGTTAGCTAATCTGCGTAAAAAGAAGAAAGATATTCCTGCAAATATGGCTGTGATTTCTTATTTTATGGCTGCTCAGGATTTATACATCATTGTAGCCACTCAGAATAATATTTCTGGAAAAAAAGTGAAAGTCAGAAAATCAGATTTGGATGATATTGTCACAGCTCTTAGAAATAGCATTGTTGTAAAGAAACAAGGTGTAAGAGGAAATCCATTGGATTTAACTCAGGAAGAGGCTCGCAGACAGGAACCTGCAAAAGATACTCTGCAAAAAGTGTTTTTTAATCTGGTAGCAGAAAAAGCCTATATGTTTTTAATCAATCCTATCCACAACGACATCAAAGACAAACAGGTTTTGGCTATCATTCCCAGTGGACAGTTGTATGTTTTGCCATTCCAGATGATTGGTAAAACACTTAAAAATGGTTCTTTTAGCCCTCTTATTGAGCAGTATGGAATTTTTTATACCAATCTTGGAGATATTTTTGATAATTTAGAAGAGGAAAACACCTCTAAAGATTTGAAAATTGTAGCTTTTGGAAATCCTGACAACTCTTTACCAAGTGCAGAAAAAGAAGTAAAAAGCATCCAGACATTGTATCCACAAACACGGATTTTCTTAAAAAATGATGCCACAGAAGATAAAATTAAAACCCTTGATAACACTTTCAGCATCCTGCACTTTGCAACACATGGTGTTTTAGATTATGATGACCCTCGTAATTCTTATCTCATCATGGCAAAACAAGAGAATACCGATGGAAAATTTGAAATCAAAGAGCTGTTTGGTAGCCCCCTGATGGAACATTTGAACTTAGTGGTTCTTTCTGCCTGTAAAACAGCTGTGATAGACACCAAAACTCAGCACCACAACGACCCTGTTAGTCCTGCCAGTGCTTTTATCAATCAGGGTGTAAAATCCGTAGTAGCTACCATGTGGAATGTTGATGATGATGCTACTTCTATTTTGATGGAAAACTTTTATAAAAATCTTAAAACAATGCCCCTTACAGATGCTTTGCGTAAAGCTCAGGTAGACTTAAGTAAAGACCCTAAATTCAGTTCACCTTATTATTGGGCTCCTTTTGTTTTAATTGGTAACTGGAAATAAATACACTAACCATCCTTCTATAAATTATTTTATGAAAAAAAGGCTTTTTTTACAATGTTTATTGATCATTTCAATAAACATTGTATTCGCTCAAACAAAACTTGTTCGTTTTCAGGAAAAAGGAAAATGGGGTTTATATGATGAAATAAATGATAAGGTTATTGTCAAAACTAAATATGACAAAATATTACCTCTCAAAAGTGGTTTTATTGCCTATGATTACGGGGAAAATGAAGGCAAAAACATTTGGATAGATGCCAAAGGGAAAGAATACACACACCTTTTGGTAAAAGGAAAAGATTTCTATGATGGCTTATTACTTTGCGAAAATGCAGAGAGAAATAATGAGACTACCTTCATCAACGAGAAAGGAGAATCTATCATTATGGCTTATTATGATAAGGCAACTGATTTTTCAGAAGGTTTTGCCCTTGTTTCTGTGGATGGTAATACCTTTGGTGGCTATGATGACAGCAAAGCCAACGTCTTTTTTATTGATTCCAAAGGAAAACCAGCCTTTCCCAACATTGAAAAAAGTATTAAAAGCAAAATTCTGTTTGATAGCAAATCGAAATTTGTAAATGGACGAGTTATTATTCGTGTAGACAATCAGGAGACACCTTATCATCTAATGGACACCAAAGGAAAAACCGTTAATATTCAAGATATTATCAAAAAACATGATAAATCTCTTAAAAACGAACAAAAAGGTCTTTTTTACATCAATCCAATCGATTTTGATTTGTATGATGGAGGCTTATTAGTTGCTAAAACTTTCAATCAATCAGAAGAACTTAAATTGTTGATGTTTGATGAAAAGTATAATGTCTTATTTCCAAATGAACACATTGTTTCTGCCAGTAACTTACTAAACGGGAAAAGACTAATTGTAATGGTTGATAAAACAAAGAAAGCACCTGAAAATTCAGATCCAATACTTTACTATAAGTATGCATTTATCAACGAAAAAAATAAAATAATTAAAGAAATATCTAGTTTAGAAGGCTCAAGTTTTGTCTTATACCAATTTCCTGATAACAAGATATTTGCCTCATCTGGACAGAATAATCAAGCCTATTTATTTGATGAGAAACTAAATCTCGTTTCCAATACCAAAATTGAATCAGACAAACAAAAGCTGGTTGTAACTATCCCTAATACTCAAACCACCTATATTATGCCCATTCTTGAGCTAAAAGACTATTGGAACAGGGAAAGTTATGGTGGTGGGGAAATTGATGCTTTTAAGCTTCCTAGTGGTATTGAAAAAATTCTGATGTGTCATTCTTATGATAGCAATTCTGAAACTGAAATAAAAAATGATATAGATTGTGCAAGTACAACTGGCTGTAATGACTGCATGATTTTTTTCAAGAAAGATGGAAAAATTGGAGCTTTTAGCTCTACAGGACAAATAGTAATTCCAGCAGAATACGAAGAGTTTTATGATGGGTTTGGAGAAGGTTATCGAGCTATTGTTAAGAAAAATGGAAAATGGGGAGAAATATCGAGAACCAATACAATCGTAGCTCCATTTAAAATTGAAGAGTTTAAATTTGTAGGAAGAGTTCCCTTTACCAAAATTAATGGTAAATGGGGAGCTGATGGGCTTTTACCTCATGAATTTGATGAATGTCCACAAAAGTTTCAGGAAAATAGTAGTGAAGAATCTGCATTTTTTGCAACATATCTTATCAAAAAAAGTGGAAAATATGGTTTGATAGATGTGAAAGTCCATGATAAGGTGATTATTGACAATATACTGCCTTGCGAATATGACACCATCAATTATAATACATATCTGAAGGAAGGTATTGCTCAAAAACAAGACAAGAAGTATTATTTTAATTCTAAAAGACATATCTTCCCTTTTGAATATGACAACTTCCAGAAGACTTATTTTAGAGGAAATTATGATACACATCTCATCGTCATCAAAAATAACAAACAAGGTATTTTAAGGCTCTCTGATAACAAATTGGTTATTCCATGCGAATACGATGAAGTTGAAATCAGGTCTTATAAAGATGAATTTATATTTGTTAAGAAAAACAACAAATACGGTATTATCAATCTCGAAAATCAGCCCCTTGTACCTTGTGAATTTGATTATGTAAGCAGAAATTTTGGTGAACAGGGAGGCTATTTTTTAGTTGAAAAAAACAAGAAACAAGGCATTATGGCTGCCAATAAATATGTGATTCCTCTGGTATATGATGAACTCGGACGTTTTTATAGTGACCCAGCTATTCCTATCGGTGTAAAAAAGGGTAATAAATGGGGCTTTGTTGATAAAAAGTTCAAACAGATTTTGCCTTTCGAGTTTGAAGAAGATTCTGACGGAATGGTTTATGGCTTTGAAATCAATAAAATTATGTCTCCTAACAAGGACTTTTCTACTGCTATACTCAGAAAAAATGGCAAATCTGGCATACTAGATAATAAAGGAAGAGTTTTGGTTCCATTTGAGTATGAAGCAATAGAAAAACTATATTATTATAATGATGAAGACATCAAAAAGCCTCTTTTTCGTCTATTCAAAAAAGCTGGTGATAAAGGTGTTGAGTTATACTGGGACGGAAAAAAGCTTATTACAAATCCTAACTAAATGAAAAATACAATTATGAAAACTTTATTTCCCATATTCTTGATTCTTATTAGTTCTCTCAAAACTATTGCACAAAACAAAGCCAGTGGCTTTTATAGGGGCTTGATTACTCAAAATGCAGGTGGTTTGGCTACAGAGTATGTGATGGAACTAAATATTACTTTCAAATCGCAAGGTGAAATCATTGGAACATCTTTTTTTAAACTTCCTGATAGCGAAGAAATCTTTGTGAAATACTCCTTTACAGGATTTTCTGATGGAGATACCATTACTTTATTAGAAAAAACAATTGATGAGGAACAAAACAGAGAGGGTTATTATTTCTGTCTCAAAAAAATGAATATTAAACTTATCAAACAGGGTTATGAGTATTTCATGGAAGGTTCGTGGTCATCATCCAACTGCCCCGATGCTCATGGAGTTATCAAATTAAAGAAAGAAGAAATCTTTTAATCAACTTTTCTCACTATGCTAAAAGTCTTTTTATTATGCATTATTACAGGTTTTTTATTAATTACTTGTAATAAACCTATTTTAACTACCAAATCGAATGGTGGTTCGTCTGAAGAAGTCTATGATTGTGGAGGACCTGATGATGGCAGATTTACAATTGGAGCAAATGGCATCAGACTTATGTATGGCTTTCCTATTCCAGCTTCTACTTCTCACTTTGTCATTAAAGTTGGTGATAAATATGCTAGTAATTACAAGGGCTTAGGCAATTCTGTTACTCATATTTGTACTAAAAAGAAAATGAAAACGGAAGGTAATCGTAAATTTAGTGAAATGGAGTTTAAGTTTGAAGGCATTAGTTTTGTTCAACGACTAATTCCTGTGGATACTGAACTCAAAGAAGTGGATAGCCTCAAACCTGCCCGTTATTATCGAATTGAATATGAGTTTACTAACAACAAATTAGATGAACGTCAAGTAGGTTTTATGCTACTCATTGACAATATGATAGCCGACAATGATGCTCCTAAACTTGATGGTGATGGAAAAATGGTTGATGTTGAGACTAAATTTGTAGGAGAAAATGTTCCTAAACAAATTTTCTTATATCGCACAGCAAGAGATTTAAGTGATCATACAGCTGAAATGTTAACAAATCAGGCTCAGGCTACAAAACCTGATGAACTGGCAATTGGCAGATGGCCTTATTTCCATAAAGTTATTTGGGATTATACGCCCAGTGGTGGTACTTACACAGATGCTGCTGTTCTGATGAAATGGAATCCAAAGCCTTTAGGTTTTAATAAGAAATGGCGAGTTGCTACTTATTATGGGATGGCACGTAAAAAAGACAAACAGAATAAGTTTATAGCCAATGATATTGCAAAAATGGAAACTGTTTTCTCAGAAAAAACTTCTTCACGTTTATTGGTGGACACAGCTTATTTTGACAATGCAAGTTCTACCCTCTCCAAAGAGTTTACCACCAAAATAGACCAGATTTTAGCAGGTAGAAACCTTCAAAAAGTAGTTGGTGTACTTATTGAAGGACATACCGATGCCAAAGGAACTGATGAGGCTAATGTAGAATACTCTCGTAAAAGAGCCAAAGCTGTTATTGATTATTTAGCAAAGAAAGGGATTTCTAATACAAAGACTGTTCCTAAGGGCTATGGAGAAATGTATGCTACACAATCAGATGACACTCAAAAGAATGGAAATGCTAAAGACAGAAAAGCTATTTTAGTCATGTATCTACAAGAGAATTAAATATAATTTTCTCAAAATTCTTTACAAAACTTTGTAGTTCAAGGGCAGTATTTTCATGTAAAATATTGCCCTCTTTATCTATTTTACCCTTGATACCTTGTATCAGTATAACTGTTTCTTTTGTAAAAATGCCTCCTAATGTTTCAATAATTAACTGCAATTCTTCATGTCCTTTTATTCCTTGTGCAGAAGCTGTAATAATACCTACGGGCTTTTCAGAAAATAGCGTTGTTGAAACACACCATTCCATAAGATTTTTTAAACAGCAGGAATACTAAATATATACTCTGGTGTGGAAATAACAACTCCATTTGCCTTTTCAATCATATTTCTAATATTCTTGATATTATCAGGAACATTTGATACAGAGTCTTCTGGGTTAAAAGGAGGAAGTTCAGAAAGCTTGTCATATACCACTACTTTTATTTGACTATCCCATAATCCATTTATATAATCTACTAATTTATGGTTAGAAGATTGTTTACTTGCACTTCCTATAATGAGCAAAACTTCTTTTTCTATATTCATTCAGATAATTCTTTTTTCATAAACGCTGCAATATCTTGTTCATGTGTAAATTTGCTTTTGGACAATGCTTCTATAATATTATTTTGCTCTTTTTCTGTTTTATTCTGACTTAGTTTTTTCTTTCCCTGTATATCTGTAACTACTATTTCAAAAGCAACAATACCTTTGAGCATATTTTTTTTATATTCATTTGGTAGAGACTCCCATTGTTTTTGATAAGTTGGTTCATAATAATCTATTGTTTTTTCTAAAACCTCTAATACTTTTTCTTCATCAATTATGATTTGAACTTTTCCATACACATGAATAGATACATAATTCCATGTGGGTACATTCAATTCTTTTTCATAGTTTGTGGGAGAAATATAAGCATGAGGTTCACTAAAAATCAATAAAACCGTACTATTTTCTATATTTTTCCATTGTGGATTTGCTTTAGCAAAATGAGACATTAAAATTATTTTTTCATCAACATGAGACACAAAAAATGGAAGATGAGTTGCAACAGGAACATCCTCTATTGTAGAGATAATGACTCCAAAACTATACTTCTTAATAAACTCTATCTTCTCTGTAAAATCTGTAATTTGGTTATTGTTAGGAATATACATAAAATATTAGTTAAGATAGTTTTATATAATAACTTTATTTAAGTAGTTTATATTTTGTCTTTTCTATGTTTTTACAAAAAGAAGAGCCTGTTTGTTTTCAAACAGGCTCTTCTTAAAAGTTATATGTATTTTTTTATTGTTTAATTAACTTGGTTGTATAAATCTGATTATTATGATCTTGTAAATACACCATATATATTCCTTTTGGTAGTGTTTTAAAAAGTACATTGAACTCTATTTCAGATTGTTCTAATGTTCCTTTCATATTTAATATCAAACCACCTGTTTGGTTATAAACAGAAACTTTTAAATTCTCAATATTACCTCTGTCACCCAACACAAGTTTTAACATATCACCCTCAGATGCTGGATTAGGATATACAAGTAGCTGATTATCTGATTTTTTCATTTGCAAACTAATAGTCTGGCTATACTTAAAAGTATTATCTGTATTTAAGATACGTAAACGGTAATATGCTGTTTGTACAAAACGTTTATCTATCAGGTTATAGGTATTCAGATTATTACCTTTAGACTTTACAAAACCTATTTTAGAGAAATTTTTCCCGTCAGTAGATTTCTCAACCTCAAAGCCTTGCATTTGCATTTCAGAGATTGTTTGCCATTGCAAATCGGCATTACCCTCAGTATTCACAACCCCTTGAAAATTTAATAACTCTACTGGTAAGGGATTTTGTGGTACAATGCTGGCTAGTGTAAAAGGACTAAAATTAGTAACAGTTGAACTTGTAATGGTATTGGCTGTTGTCAAGGTGTTACCTTCATTTTGCCACATAGCACCATCCCAACGAGCTACACGCAAATTACTTTCTTGTCCTGCTGTAACTCCACAACTACGAACATTATCATAACTCAAGGTTACTTCTACATTTGAACTACCATTTGTTCTATTTAAAATCCAGTGTTCACAATTACCCACATGGTCTAGTGATGGGTCTCTTAAAGATATATTATAAGGAGTAGGATACACTCTATCATAAGTAGCTGTAAAGTGGTCTGTTGTATTAGCTGGTGCAGAAATACCTATAGCAGCATAATAAGTTTCATCTCCTAGAGGAAATGTAAAGGCATCATTTCCTATTTTACGAACCCAACCATTTACAAAACTTGTATTACTAGCTCCTGTAGCCGTAGCATTATCTAAAAACTCCATTCTGGCTGTAGTAACATTATTAGCAGTAACTATTCCATTGGTAAATGTGGCTATACCTGAAACCAATACGTTGGTGTTATTCAATGAAATACCTGCTCCATTGTTAAATATAATATTATGAAATGTATCTATACCTCCTTCTGTAGTAATTGTTTGGGCTGCTCCTCCTACAAAGTTAATAGTGCTATTGCCCTCTTCAAATGAAACTACTGTTCCTAAACTATTTACCCAATTGCCTTGCAAATTAATTGTACCATCCTGAGCAGATGTGCCAGCGTCCATATCCAAGTTTCCTCCTGCTGTATTGGTAATGATAAGATTACTATAAATATCTAACCTATCAGCTATTGAGCCACTATTGGAGCTTCCAGTTCCAAACTCTAGCGTTTCCCCATTAATTGTTAAGGTTCTTACTTCTGCAAGTCTCACACCTCCAACTAAATATTTGTCAGCCGTTGAACCTCCAGCACAACCTGTAGAATAACCATCTACATCTATTCTTGGGGCATTGGTTACATTAGGAATTGTTACATCTATATTTCTGTCTGGTACAGCTAAACCTTCCCAGTTACCACAAGTAAACCAGTCGTTGGGGTTTGTTGCATCATCCCCTACCCAAGTTCCTTCAGGGTTACTAGCATTGATGGTAAATGTAGTTGTTGCACGACCAGCAGGAATAGTAGTTCCTGTGAGTGTCCAATTTGATAGATTTGCAATAGATTGCAACAATGCTCTTTTTGTACCAGTATGAATAGAACCTGTGTTGTAGTTGGCAGCATCTCTTAGAGTTGAACTAAAAAAACTAAAACATTCTATATCAGGATGCAAGCGAGATTGTCTTGAGGCTCCTCCTCCAGTACCTGCCGAAACAGCCGTTCCGAATGTTACCCAATTTGCTCCATTGCTTAAACCATACAAAACAGTTCCATTCAGTTGCACATTAGCTGTACCTAATCCTGTAAAACTACCTTGTACTAACCACATTTGATCAGGGTCACCACTAGAGATATTTGCACCTATTCCACCAGGGTTAGTTACTGCAAAATCGCTAGTTCTATCTACACCATTCACTAAAATTTCTGTAACAGTTGTTCCATCTGTTACAAATTTAATAATACTACCTGCTGTAATGTTTGAACCTGTAGATAATGTAAATTGTAATATACCAGGGTTTGTATTAGGGTCATTGCCAGCACCTCCCCAACGCATTGTTCTTGTACACGCTGCTGCACCTGCTTCAAAACGAGAGTTTACATACATAAAAGTAGTCCCTGTGATTACTTCTACCATACTCATTATATATATTCCATCTTCTGAACCAGCTCCGAGTTCCTGAGCATCAAAACCTATAAATACCAAATCTCCTGGTCTTAGAGTAGTCTGATTTAAAATATCAAATAAACCACTTACTACTCCAGTAAGCCCTGTTGCTGTTGCATTTAAATTAAAACCTGTTCCCGCTATGGTATGTATAATATTTGTAAAAGTAACTAATCCACTTGTAGCTGTTGCTATTTTCGGTGAAGCATCTAGTGTCCCTGTTGAAGTGATAGAAATTGTACTTGCAAAATCTAAGTCTCTATTTCCATGTACATCTGTTGCCTGTACTGTAGGCGATGTCATGGTTGCATTGATAGAAGTGTTGGAAGGTTGAGTAACAAATCTTAATTCTGTAGCTATAATATTAATCATATTTTGCCCATTAGTCGAATTAAATGTTGCAAAACTCGACATTCCTGAACCTGAGGCATTGGTTGTAACATTTGTACTTCTCAAAGAAAATACAAAGTCTTCATTATCATTAACTCCTCCTGCATTTAAAGCTGTCGCAAGTGTTAGTCTGATGCTGATTGTTCTTGAAGAGTTATCAGCTACATTAATATTTAAACCCGTAAATTGAATATTATTTGCATTAACAGTAATTGTACCACCAAGATTGGTTGTACCATCAAATACTGCAATTGAATTAATGGCATTTTGCCAGTTTCCAACAGCATTACCAGAAGCTACCTCTTGGGTAAGTGTAAAACCTGTAACAATAGTAGGTTGTGTATCTGCATCGTTTAAGGTTACTCCTCCATCCCTAATTGTTAATTGCCAGACTTGTACACCATCAGTATTGGTAGTTACTGTTCCATTATTTAGAGATGATATAGTAACAGCTTCTGAACTAGCCACAGCCACAACATCACTCGTTAAAGAGTTTGTTCCATTGCCTTCAATTGCAAAATCATAAGTTGCTTCATCTGCATCATCACTTTGAATTTCAATATTGGTAGAACGAGGACCTAAAGCACTTGGTGTAAATGTTACAACAAATGTTGTACTCCCACCACTTGCTACTGTCGCTGCTGGGGCTGTTGTAACAGTAAAATCAGCAGCATTTGTACCTATAATATTTATAGGAAGTGTTAAGTTAAGTGTACTTGAGCCAGTATTTTGAATAGTAAAAGTTCTTGCAAAAGATGCTCCTACTGTAACATTTCCAAAATTTGTATGATCTGTAGCTGAGGGTGTTATATCTCCATCTGTAATGGTTGTGCTATTGCCTTGTACATTGATTTCTGGAGTTAATGCTATGCTTTCTAAACGAACATCATCAATTCTCCATTCAACTGTATTTGTGCTTCTAAACCTAATTCTTAAATTAGTTGTAGAAGGAATAGTCCCTGTTCCAGTTCTCAAATACCATCCTGTGGTGCCTGTACCTGTTGGTAAAGCAGGAATGGTGAGAGGATTGTATGTTGTCCCATCAGAACTTACCTCAACTATTAAACCTGAGCCATTTTCTGCAGTTGTACTTTTTCTAACTCCAAAAGATAAAGAAAGTGATGCAGAAGCATAGGCTGTTGTATTAATATCTGCTATTTGGAAGGTTTCTCCAGAAGTGTTCAACATTATATTAAAAGAACCCGAAGCTGTTGCATAATCGCCTACTGCACTGACATTTGTATTACGTATATCTCCTGAGCCTGTCATTGTATAGGTATCATTATCAAAGTTATTGGCTGTTTCATGAGTTGCAATAGAACTACCATTTGTTCCTGTATTCCCCATAGTTTCTGTAAAAATTACTTGCCCCCAACTGCTATGAACTACTATGAAAGACAAAAAGAATATGAATATCTTGACGAGATGTTTCATAAATTTATGAATGTTTAATTTTTTTAACCTACAAATCTACATACCTTTATCTGAAAAAACATTGTAGAGTAACCAACTTTAACAAAATGATAATATTAGAAATGTAAAATTTTTAATAATTTCATATTCCTTTTAAAACCAGACTTTCCATCGTAAGTCCAGGACCAAAACCACAAGCAAATATATTTTCATCCTTCATCACTAAATTTTCTAGCTCTTTTAGTACAAAAAATATAGTTGTTGAAGACATATTTCCATACTCAGAAAGCACTTTGTATGAGCTTTCTAGTTGTACTTTTTTGAGTTCCAGTTTTTTTTCTATGCTTTCCAGTATTCGGCTTCCACCTGGATGAATTGCCCAATGGTGTATTTGTGAAAAATTTAATATATTCTTTTCTAAAGACTTAGCTATTAATTTTTCTATATTGCTGGTCAAGAATTTTGGAACATAACTATTTAGAGTCATTAGAAAACCCGTAGAGGCTACCTGCCAAGCCATACTTTGTTCACCTTCCAAAGCCAGTTCTGTATGAAATCCTTTTAACTCAAAGCATGAGTTCTGATTATTGTTGCTTACAATTACAGCTGATGCTCCATCAGCAAACAACGCATTTGCTAAAAAATTATCCTCTGTTGCTGTCTTTTGGAAATGAATGGTACATAGTTCTACATCTACAATTAATACTTTGGCATCTTTCTGAGATTTACAAAAGGAATCTGCAAGCCTTAAAGCATGAAAGCCTGCATAACATCCCATAAAATTGACAGATGTTCGAATTATATCAGTTGATAAGTTTAATTTTTTGATGAGAGCAATATCTAAACCAGGAGCAGAAAGTCCTGTACAAGTTACTGTTATTAAATGTGTTATATCATTTTTTTTCTGCATTTTATTTACAGCACTCAAGCACAACTCTAAAGCCTCTTTTTCAAAGAGTTTCATTCTTGATTCCACAGATGGGAATGGTTCTAAATCTTTGGATGGAGGGTAAAATGTTCTTTCTTGTGTACTGTAATCTGGAATTACTGAATAACGAGTTTTGATTTCGCTTTTCTGATAAATCATTTTTAGTTTTCTGTGTTCACTTTCTGGAGCCACAGATTGCATAAATTGTAAAATATCTTCTTGTTTATGACAATATTTAGGGTTTGCTATGGCTATTTCTTCAATAAAAGGCATAACTTTGGGTTATAAGTTATAAATGATAAGTTAATAAGCATCAAGTTTTTTTTAAACCTTTGAAATATGAGACTTTAGAAAGTACTTATCATTCATATCTCACTACTTACCACCTAGTTTTTACATTTTTTCAATACGTTTTTGCTTCTTGATTTCCTTTTTAAGCGTTTTTAAGTCTTTTTTTGCATTTTTTCGTTTATCATTTTTTTTTTCGGCGTATTTGGCGAGTTTCTCCAAATAAGGACGAGCTTTTTCTAACTCATTTTTGTTTTTGTGATAGAGATAAATCCATTCTAATGCACTGTGGTAATATCCCGAATCGTAAGCTTCTATAGACTCTGCAAAGTAAATTACTTTTTCAAAGTATTTTTTAGCTGTATCAGGCTCTTTGGCACTGTATATTTGCCCTAAAATGTAGCCTGCAAATCTTCCACTAATTGCCTCATAACCAAACTGCTTTTTTTCTATTTTTGTTAAAATATCTTGTGCTAATTTTTCAGCATCAGCATGATTACCCATAAAAAATGTACTAATTGCATAAATTCGATGAAAATATGGGTTTTCAGGATAGTTTTCGTACATTTTTTTAGCGATGGGTAATACTAAATGCGTTTTCCCTTCTCCATTATAAATAAACATGAGAAAATAATTTGCCATTACACGTGTATAAAAAGCTTTTCTGGCTACTTCATCGAGCTGTTTGAGTCCTAATTCTTTATTTCCTTTGGGAAATGTAGCCACAATAGGGCTTAAAAATGGATAGTTCTCAGGTATCCAAACAGAGTAATAGTTAAATAAGCCATCTCCAAACATAAATTCCGGACTTAAATCATTGACTTCCTTACCTCTACGCAGATTTTTGAGTGCATTTCTACCTGCTGAAGCTGCTTTTAACCATTGGCTTCTGTCGGAATGTAAACGTCCTTTAAATCCATGAGCTGCTGCCAGAAAAAAAGATGCTTCTATATTTTTAGGATTGGCTCTATACATTTTTTCAGCTTTGTTAATGGCTGAATCCATGTGTCTTTCGAAGGGTTTATCAAAATCTTCAATATCAGTATTAGGCATCATTTTCCACCAATTACTCAAACCCATGATAAAATAAGGTAACGGGTGTTCAGGATAACGCTTTCTGAGTTTTAAGAATTCCTGTTCGGCAGTTGCAAACTGAAAATTATACATATTATCCAGAGCATCAGTTAGTTCTGCTTGTAAAGCTTCATCCAAAAGAAGCATTTTGGGCAACGTATCTTTGGCAGTTTGAGCAAAAGAAATATGAAAAATCAGGCTTAATACCAACAAAAAGGTGTATTTCATAGTTTTTAATGAAATATTTGAAATCATAGATGAATTTTGATTTTTACAAATATCACAAAATTTTAGCAGAAATTCATCAAACACTTTTCAAGAAAAAATTGTAAATTGGCATTTTTTAAAATGTACCCTCTCCAATGGAAGAAATCATAGAAATTTACGGAGCAAGAGAACATAATCTCAAGAATATAGATGTTGTTATTCCTCGTCAGAAATTGGTAGTCATTACTGGAATTAGTGGCAGTGGTAAATCCTCTTTGGCTTTTGACACCATTTATGCCGAAGGACAACGTCGTTATATGGAGAGTTTTTCGGCATACGCCCGTTCTTTTATTGGTGATATAGAACGCCCTGATGTGGATAAAATAGAAGGATTGAGTCCTGTTATTTCTATTGAACAAAAAACAACTTCTCGAAACCCTCGTTCTACTGTAGGAACTGTAACAGAAATTTATGATTTTCTACGTCTTCTTTTTGCCAGAGCTGGTGAAGCTTACTCATATAACACAGGCGAAAAGATGATTCAACAGTCTGAAGACCAGATTATTGATAACATTCTTAAAAGTTTTGAAAATCAAAAAACAAGTGTTCTTGCTCCTATCATTAAGGGTAGAAAAGGACACTATAAAGAGTTATTTGTGGAAATTGCGAAGAAAGGTTATACAAAAGTTCGGATTGATGGTGAAATTCAGGATATAAAACCAAAATTAGAGCTTGACAGATACAAAATCCATGATATTGAGATAGTAATTGACCGATTACAACCCACTGAAAAAGACCGTTTTCGTTTGGCTGAATCTGTGCATAAGGCTCTTAAAGAAGGTAAAGGAACTATGCTTGTGGTCAATGAGAGAAACCAAGTACAATTTTATTCTAAGTTTTTAACCTGCCCCACTACAGGTATTAGTTACGATGAGCCTGCTCCCAATTCCTTTTCATTCAATTCGCCTTATGGCTGGTGTCCAAACTGTCAGGGCTTGGGTGTTGTAGAAAGCATTACAGAAGATAGCATCATTCCTAATAAAAATTTGAGTATTACAAGAGGAGCGATTGCACCTTTGGGCGAATACAGAGATATCTGGATTTTCAAAAAGCTGGAAAGTATTCTTAAAAAGTTCAAAGTTTCTATCAATACTACTTTTGCAGAAATTCCAGAAGAAGTCAAGAATGTGATTTTATATGGAAGTCAGGAGAAAGTAGAAGTAGCTTCTGTAAAATATCCTGGTACAAACTGGAATACCACTTTTGAAGGCATTATTCCATTTATCAAGAAAAGTTTACAGGAAAGTAGCGAAGCTGTTAGAGAGCATTATGCTGAATATATTGTAAGCCAGACCTGCCCTGAATGCAATGGTGCAAGATTAAAAAAGGAATCTTTATACTTTAAAATTACAGATAAAAATATTGCTGAAATCTCTTTAAAAAGTGTAAAAGATTTGAATGATTGGTTCAAAAATATAGAGAAAAAACTTTCTGAAAAACAGAATCTGATAGCCAAAGAGATTTTAAAAGAAATCAGAAAACGAATTCAGTTTTTATTGGATGTGGGCTTAGAATACCTGACGCTCAATCGTTTGGTAAAAACACTTTCAGGAGGTGAATCACAACGTATCCGACTAGCTACACAAATTGGAACACAACTAACAGGTGTTTTATATATTTTGGATGAACCCAGCATTGGTTTGCATCAAAGAGATAACCAAAAACTAATTGAAGCCCTTAAAAGCCTTCGAGATTTAGGTAATTCGGTACTTGTGGTAGAACATGATAAAGACATGATGCTGGAGGCTGATTATATTTTAGATATTGGACCCGAAGCTGGCAGACATGGCGGGCAAATTGTAGGAAAAGGAACTCCCAAAGAATTTTTGAAAAATGGCAGTGTTACCTCCAAATACCTCAACGGAGAGTTAAAAATTGAAGTTCCTAAAGAACGGAGAGCAGGAAATGGTAAATTTTTGACTCTTAAAGGCTGTACAGGGCATAATTTGAAAAATGTAACCCTCAATTTACCTTTGGGCAAAATGATTGCCATTACAGGCGTTTCGGGTTCTGGAAAATCATCATTAATACATCACACGCTTTTCCCTATTCTCAATAAACATTTTTTCAATGCTAAAAAAGAACCTTTACCTTATCAAGAACTTGAAGGCTTAAAAAACATTGATAAAGTCATTGAAATTGACCAGTCTCCGATTGGCAGAACGCCTCGTAGTAATCCTGCTACTTATACAGGTGTTTTTACAGATATTCGAGATTTATTTTCCCAGCTTCCTGAAGCCAAAATCAGAGGTTATAAAGCTGGACGTTTTTCGTTTAATGTAAAAGGTGGACGTTGTGAAGAATGTGAAGGGGCAGGTATCAAAACTGTAGAAATGGAGTTTCTACCTGATGTATATGTTCCTTGTCAGTCGTGTAAAGGCAAACGATATAACAGAGAGACTTTAGAGGTTCGTTTCAAAGGAAAATCTATTTCGGATGTGTTGGATATGACCATTGAGCAAGCCGTAGAATTCTTTGAAAATCAGCCTCGTATCGTCAATAAAATCAAGACTATTCAGGAAGTAGGTTTGGGGTATATTACACTTGGGCAACAAGCGACTACTCTTTCGGGTGGTGAAGCTCAAAGGGTGAAATTAGCCACAGAACTTTCAAGAAAAGATACAGGCAAAACTTTGTATATTTTGGATGAACCTACTACTGGTTTGCATTTCCAAGATATTCAGAAACTATTGGTATTCTTGAATAAACTCGCAGAAAAAGGTAACACAGTTCTTATTATTGAACACAACATGGATGTCATTAAAATATGCGACCATGTAATTGATTTGGGTTTAGAAGGTGGAGAAGGTGGTGGTGAAATTCTGGTAGAAGGCACACCCGAAGAAATTGCTAAACACTCTAAGAGTTATACAGGCAAGTTCTTGAAATTGGAATTGTAAGGGAATTACATTATTTTTGTACATATTAATTTTCAGAAGTTATGTTGTAAAGAATTGAAAGTAATCCTGAAGTAATGACAGAAAAGCCTGTAATTAAAGGAACAAAGCTTACTTTAGAGCATATTCTTTCTTTGTTGGTGGAAGAATTAACAATAAGTATTTGTACCTAATTAAATAACAGAAACCTTATAGGTTTTCAAAATGATTTTATTTATTGATTAACAAATATTTACAAAAACAAACCTATAAGGTTTTAATATAAACTAAATTCTTCTCCTTACTTAGAGGATATTATAAAAGAATATCGCTCCATAGAAAAATAAGATATATTGGCTTGCTTGTATTATGTCCAAAATTCTTTAGAAAAAACTTCTTACATCAATCTAAACAAAGCCTCTTGATAATGAAGTTTTTGGTAGATGAATGTACTGACACTTCTGTTTATACAATTTTCACAAATATTCTCTAATTCTTTTGCATCTCACGAAAAGATTTTTTAGATTTGCACCCTCAAAATCAATTTATTAAACCGATGAATAACAAACAGTACGAAACGGTATTCATTATAACTCCCGTCTTATCTGATGAACAGATGAGGGATACCGTAGAAAAATTCCGTAAAGTCCTCACCGAAAACGGTGCCGAAATTCTCCATGAAGAGAACTGGGGGCTTAAGAAATTGGCTTATCCAATAGCTCACAAAAACTCTGGTTTTTATCAGTTATTAGAGTACACAGCTCCTGTAAACGTTATCAATACGTTACACACTGAGTTTAGCCGTGATGAGCGTATCATGCGTTACCTTACTACTAACCTTGACAAATACGCTATCGAATACAACGAAAAACGTAGAAAAGGTTTGATTGGAAAGAAAAAAGAAACTAAAACAGTAGAAAAGGAGGACTAAGGCTATGACATTGATGAACGAACCCGTACACAAGCAGGAATTAAAAAAGAAATACTGCCGTTTCAAGAAGCATGGTATCAAATTTATTGATTACAAAGATGCAGACTTCTTGTTGAAATTCGTAAACGAACAAGGTAAAATTTTACCTCGTAGGCTTACAGGTAACAGCTTGAAATATCAACGTAAAGTTGCTACAGCTATCAAGCGTGCAAGACACTTAGCTTTGTTACCATTCGTAACTGACTCTTTAAAGTAATCTTAAAATTTGATTTGTATGGAAGTGATTTTGAAAGAAGACCTTACTGGTCTTGGATATAAAAATGATGTAGTAAAAGTAAAGCCCGGTTATGCTCGCAACTACCTAATCCCTAGAGGTATTGCTATTATGGCAACTGATAGTAACCGTAAAATCTTGGCTGAAAACTTAAAGCAAGCTGCTCACAAAGCAGAAAAAATCAAGACTGAGGCGTTGAACCTTGCTGAAAGAATTGGTGGCTTGGTATTAGAAATTCCTGCTAAAGTAGGTGAAAGTGGTAAAATCTTTGGTGCTGTAACTACTACACAAATTGCTGATGCTCTTAAATCTAAAGGTTTTGATATAGACCGTAAGAAAATTGCTATCGGTGGTGATGTGAAAATGGTAGGAGAGTACAAAGCTACTTTAGACTTACACAGAGAAGTAAAACATTCTATTATTTTCAAAGTAGTAGGTGAGTAATTCTCCAAAAACATCATAAAAAAGCCTACCTTTTAATAGGGTAGGCTTTTTTATTGTCTAAAAATCTTCGCTGTTTTCATCTCTCTCCTTCTTACCTAATTTGTTTACATCTTGATACATTTTTTTATACTCTTTTCCTTCATATAAAGAAGCATAAATAGCAAATAAATTAGTTTTCCAATATAATGTTGTAAGAAACTGGATTATAAACCCAGCACATACAGAAAATGTCAAAGAAACTTGTATCCATGCTCTTCCGAGCCACATCATATATATAATAAACTCCATTATTTCAGGAAATACTATACTTAAAATCCCTAATACCAATACAAAACCTAAAACAACTAATACTGGTGCTAATACTACTCCAAAGACTCTCCACCAATTATTTTTAATTAATTCTATGGAGCGTTCTACACCTGCTATTAGGTTTGTTTCTTCTGCTACTACAAGAATTTGCAAGAATATCATTCTTATTAGAAAATAAACAATGATAGAAATTGTTGCTAAACCAATTGCATAAGTAACCCATTCGGATTCTGCTAGAAAGCTCAACATAATAATTCTTGTAAAAAAGAACACTGTGACAAACATGACAACTGTAATAACTGCATTCAAACTCATGAGAGTCCAAATATTTTTACCCATTTCTGAAAATAAATCCTTTATTCCAAAATTTATGTCTTTTTTATTATACAAAATAAAGTAAGAGTAAAAAACACTTGAGATAAAAGCCCCTGAAACAGCCTGATAAATTAGCGAAATCATAATGTAATGAATGGGAAAACTCACTTGCACATTTTCGTATATTTCACTTCTGATAGTTTGCCCTAACCATGCATACCAGCCTCCTATTACAATTGTAAACCATTCATTATCCACAAAAAATAATACTCCCAAAAGAAAATATAAAGGAAGATAAATAACAATGATTGATTTGAATAAATGAGTGAAGTTTTGGTTGATAAATTTAATAGAAAAACCTATTGTATCCATTATAGGACGTTTTTCAAAAAAATTTAATTTTGTCATCATGAGTTTTACAGTTGTTCTTTTTTTATATTCTCTAATTTTGAAAGTAAGATAGCAGGTGTTATTTCTATAGCATATGTACTGTCATTTTCCTTATAAATAGCTGTAAATTTCCCCTTTATTTTTACTTTTTCCAAACAAAAATTCTCTAAAAAGTAATGGGTAGTTTTACTTGTTGATATGTATTGTTTACAAGTAGGCAAGAATTTGAATTGAATATCATTTTCATCATTATAGGTATGAGCATAGAATATAAAATAGGGCTTCAAAGGCTTCATTTTATATTTTTGATGATAGAATACCACCAAAGAATCACAAGCATTTTTGGGTATTATATCTTTTTTGAGTGGCATTCTTACATGATAAGCTGTATCAGACTGTTCTCCACTTGTAAATTTAATATATTGGGTATCTTGACTATATTGGATATGTACAAGATTGCCACCATCTATTTCTATGTATTGGTTCAGATAAGATTTGACAGAGCTACTATCTTTTAAAAATCTATTTACAAAATCTGTGGTAGATATTTGCAGAACAGATTTCTCTAGTTTTACATCTTCTACCACAGTTTTTTTATAAAGGTTTCTTATCAAAAACATGAGTGCTACAATTCCTATAAAATAAACGATTACAGGTATTTTTTTGAAAATCATATTTATGGATTCAAAGTAAATGTAAACAGTCTACCATCTTTTGTACCTGCCATTAACAAATTATCTTCAATTCTAGCCTTAAAAAACTGCATACCCATATCTTCATCAAAGACAACTTCAAATTTTCCTACATCCAAAATGTATAATCTTGTACCTTCTGTATATGAAAGCAAGCCTTTCTCAGCATTAAACAAATGATGAACTGGTTTACTTACTCCTAAGGGTTTTTCACGTTGTAGTTCAAAGTTCTGAATATCATATTCATATAAAATTTCTTTTTTACCCACAATATATAATTTACCCTGAAATACTTCTGTAAAACCTATGTATTCATCTGAAACCTGAATACGATGCGTAATTTCATAGGTTCTTAAATCCCAAATGGTGCAAATATTGGAAGCACAAGTAACAGCTATTCTGTGTTCATCTATGCGAATGGGATTATTTGGGTATATTTTATCATCTGCCCTTTTAGGAGAATACCATAATTCTTTTTCAATTTTTCGTGTTTTATTATTAAAAATGAACAAGGGACTTGATGTTTCGTAATGGTTTTTAGCCTGAAACTCAAAACCACAATCAAGCATAGGAGCTGTACCATCTTTGGGGTATTTGGTATCCAATGGTTCTCCGTAATAGGTAGAAAAAATGGTTATCTCATCTGAAATTTGTAAATGGTTATAAAAGCAACAAGGTGTATCCAATATTTTTATTTCTCCTGTTCGAACATTGATTAAACGTGGTTTGTAAGAAATGGTATAAGTAATAATATGATTTTCATCAACAGCAACCATATTATCCACATTCACCAAATCATTATCCAAGAAAATGGTTCTAGTTTCTGTTAGTAAGTAAGGGTCTATTACTTTTATTTCACCAGAAGCAGCCAAATAAACCTCATTAGGCTGATTGGGTAAATATCCCAATACTTTTGTATTATTACTTTTAAAACCTTGAATATGTTTTTTGGGCTTTCCATATCCAGACCAAGCCACAACAGAATAATAACTGTAAGAAAAAATATTATTGGATTGTTTATGATAATATGCATCATAAATATCTGATGTATGCTGAATTTTCACACCTCTTTGTACCAGAGTGTCAATATTCCAAACCTTGAGGTTTCCTTTTTCATCTCCTGTATAAAGATAATGATTATTCCATTCGGCACAGCTAAAGATAGGTGTTCCTCCATGAGCAACTTCTTCAAAAATCAGATCGCCATTATCTAAATTCCAGCCTTGTAATACTTCGGAGCCTGTAACAAGCATATTGTACTTGGCTATATACAGTCCTCTTTTTATTTTGTTATGAGAAGCATCTTTTTGCCAAAGAACTTGCCAAGTAGTATCATCCCAGACTACAATATCTGTCGAAAATGTAGCTACTTTGCCATTAGACATCCAGATGGAAGAATTAGGACTTTGTTTATTTCCGACTCCAGAACTGTTATCTCCTCCGATAGTCATGCCTAACACATAACCCAAATAAGATCCTTCCACCAAATCTTTCAATAAAACTCCATTCTGAACATCCCAGAGTTTGAGACTACTATTGAGAGCTGATGTCAATATTTTATCCTTTTGGGGACTTACAGCCAAGCTATATACCCACTCTTCATGTCCTTCCAAGTTAAAGACCAGATTACCTGTCAGGTAATCCCAAACTTTTACCAAACCATCTTTAGAAATAGAAACCACAGCATTGTTGGTGAACTCTACTTTACTCACATAATCTGTATGTCCTCTGAGAATTTTTGTAAGACTCCATTTAGCTGTTTCATAAATTCTGATGGCAAAATCATCGGAACAGGCAGCTAAATAACGTTTATCAGGAGAAAATGCAATATAGTTTACGGGTGCATTTTGGTCTCTAATTTCTGTTACGAGTTCCAAGCTTTCTCTTTTCCAAATTTTAAAAGTACTGTCTTCTGATGTTGTAAGCAGATATTCATCTGTTACAGCCATCCCTCCTATAAAATGGTTGTGTATTTTTTTTTCAGCTATAAAAGTATCTGCCTGAGTAGGATAATTAATTAAAGGCTCAATTTTATAATCTTTAAAAGTGACTGATAAGTCATCATTCATGTTTTTCCATTTATCTAGAAAGTTTGCCATGTTTAAAATACATTTAAAGGGTGTTTTATGATTAATTTAGTAAGCTTTATAATTTATTTAGTGTCTATGATAAGCCCTAGTCCCATTATACCATTGATACTTGTAGAAGGAATATTATGAGTCACTATAATCTGATATTCTCCTGATTCTTTAAATTTCATATTTTCACCAGCAATGGTTTTTACATCACACATATCTCCAGAACAATTGCTTTTATACTGATTATTCCCATCCATAATTTCAAAAATATAATTATTTACTTCTTCTTTTCCTGAAGGAGAAATTGTTTTTACTTTCACACTTAAATTTTTAAGCTGAAGCCCGTAAATATGCCTCAATTCTAAATAGACTTTATAGTCTTTAGAAATATCCTTGATTACAGGCTTGAAGACCACTTCTTTGCCCATTGCCCATGAACGATTAGGAAATGACTCTTCATTGTGTTCTTTAAATGTGTGACAACTACTCAAAAAGATAGAAAGAACACAAATCAATACCCATTTTACACTCATAGTGATGTTTGTTTGAAAAAATAATTTTACAAAAAAATGTTTGTTATTACAACATATCTGAAATCTTATTTTATCAAACAAAAAAGCCCGCTAATAACGGGCTTTTTTAGTGGTGTTTAGTCTTGTTGCAGATGACTTTCGCCTGAAAGGTTGCTTTCTATGGTTGGGCTTCCTTTATAACGGACATAACTTGCCCCACTGGCTTTTACTCTAAGTGTTTGGTTAGCGGATATTTCTGCTTTACTTGCTCCTGACACATCCAAAGTGTAGATATCAGCTTTGGCTAGAAATCCATTGAGTGTTGATGCTCCTGAAATATAAGCCTCTATTTTATTTGTATTCAAATTTTCTAATATTTTAAGCCTTGATGCCCCTGAAATATAGAAAGTAAAATTAGAAGCTTGAACTTGTAAATCGCAGGTAGATGCACCACTTAAGTTTAATTTAAAATCTGTATTTCCTGTAAAACCTTTGATTGTTGATTTGCTTGCTCCTGAAAAATTAATCTCTTGTAAACTAGGCATTGTAATATACAATCGGGTTGAATACTGTCTGTTTCTAGAATTTTTGTACTGAACTTTGAGCGTTTGGTTGCTCACCCAATATTCTAAGTCGTCTAAATTTCTTTTATCGCCTTTGGCTACAATACTAAACTCAGAGCCTTGTATCACTTCTATTACAAAAGCATCCCCCATTTCTAATTTTTGGAAATTTTGAAGACCAATTGACATTTCTGACTCTTGAATAGGTCCGTAATCCTCTCTACGCTGACAAGCAGAAACGACCATTAAAAGAACAAGGCAAAACGAAATCCAATGATTTTTTTTCATAGTGGTAAAGATTAAATGATTAAAAAATATGCTGGTTGAAGTTTATTAAAATTAAGGCTGTTCAGTATATGCTTTACGTTTTTTAGGTTTAAACCATCCAAAACTAAGTCCTGTTTGAATAATAGGCTGACTCAGGTCTTTTACAGGATTTACTCCCAAACCATCATCTTTACCAAATACCTGACGATATCCAAGACCCAAACTTGCTTTCATCCAAGGAAAAAAGTTAGCTTCTACACTTATATGAGGCGTTGCTACAAACATAGGAGTATAGCTTTCATAGAAAGTATAATCATCCCAGTGGCTATAACTACGAGAAAACTCTTGTAAATGTCCATATCCTGTTCTTAAGCCAAAAGTCATGTGTATGGCTTTCATGGGTTGAGCTTTATAGCCTACACTCAAACCTGTTTGAACAAACATAAGCTCATTGGTGGTCAGATTGGCTGATGATTTAGTGATATCTAAGGGAGCAACAGATGATACCCCATAAGCTCCGATATAAAATTTCTGATTAAATAAAATTGCCCCTTCAGCTCCTACAGAGTAGAATGTTCCGATTCGTGGACTTGAAGTTGAAATAGAGAGTTCTGTAATTAGATTTCCAAATCCTGAGATTTGTAAGCCTTGACTATTTTTACCAAAAATTGTCTGATAGTTTTCATCTTGAGCTTTGCTGGTAAGACTGACAAAGAAAAGAACGATTATAAGCAGGGTTTTAAAAGTGACATTTTTCATATTTTTAGGTTATTTTAGTTGCATTATGCTCTAAGACAACCCAGATTTTTCTTACCCCTATTTCATGTCAAACTTTTTTTATTTTTTTTTACCAAACAAACTTAACAAAAACAATAAAACCCTCAAAAGAGGGCTTTTAATGTATTTATTTAAAAAAATCACATACGCATGACTTCTATAATTTTCACTTGATTAGATAGGATTTACTCACCACAAAGAAATAGTACCATTCCATCTTCATCATATTTGGGACGTACCTCTATAATTTTCTTTTGCCTCACATCTGAAAAATTTTTATCATTATAATCTATCAGGTAAATATGTTTAAAACCATCTAAATATTTTTGTCTTTCTTCAAGAGTTTTAGATTTCAGAAGATTCAATAATTGTTTAGCATCTAAACTAACATTCTCATATTTATCAGGAACAACATAAGTATATTTCATATCTGGGTAAAGTTCCGTAGAAAAACCTAATGGCATAGGCACACCAAAATTATCTAATTGCTTTTTACTTATAAAATAATAAACAATCAAACCACCCATTCCTCTATTTTTTTTTCTTTTTTCAGAATCAAAATCGAGTATAGATACTTGATATATTTCTCCATTCAGGTTCTTATCATATTTCAAAAACAACACATTGGAAGCATGAGGGTTTGGAGTAGGTAGCAATTCAGGTTCTTTTAAAGGAAAATGCTCATCACGATAATAAGGTTCTACTTTTAAAATTTTTACTCTCCCTTGTACATCTCTACTATCATAATCTAACACATAAACAGGTGTTCTTTTGAGATATGATTTCCGTTCTTCTGCATTTTTATTCTTTATAGATTCTAAAAATTGTGTTTCATTGAATGCTATCTTTTTAAACAATATGGAATCTACATAATTGTATGTAGTGGTATCTGAAGAAAAAAGAATAATGTCATTCATCACATGATAAAAATTATCAGTCATTTTAAAATTTATAAAGCTATAACATGGTCTTTCTAATCTTTGATTATCTTTTTTTATATAAATATACATCTGTGAATAAAGAGTATTTATATGATTATACCCTTCTTTAATACTATACTTCAAAAATAATACATTAGCAGTAATGGGGTCAGGCACAACCATATTTTGTGCTACTCCTTGAAAGCATATTAAAAATGCTATACTTAATAAATAAATCGTCTTTTTCATATTTTAGCGTTTAAAAGCCCCTTTTTACTTAAGGGGGCTTGATTTAATCATGTTCACCTGCAAAATAAAGACGAACTTCAATAATCTTATATTTATTAGGTTGTTTGGGTTGGGGAGAATCTAAATCTATTAAATAGATTTTACTGTAGTTTCTAATTTGCTGAGTTCTTAAATAATAAGGATGAGGCTCTAATAACGCTTTTAATTGTTCTTTGTTGATAGCTACATTATTATAAGTCGCAAGTTCTGTGTAACCACAATATTCTTGGTTGGGTGCATAAAAAGTATAATCCATTACTTTTCCAGTAGCATCATTAGAAAAAAAGGCATATGCTTTTCTAAACTCCATATTTTCACTATCTTTCTTAACATAAACTCTACCTTTTTCATTAGTACCATTCAGTACTTTGCTGTACTTTAAAAATAAAACATTGGGTTCATTAGGGGCTGGTAAGGGCATTTGTTGAGCTTGTGTATATAAACTCAATAATGCTATGACGAATGTTAAAATATACTTTTTCATAGATTTAGCTTAAAAGCCCCTTTTGGGTTGTTTGGGTTGGGGAGAATCTAAATCTATTAAATAGATTTTACTGTAGTTTCTAATTTGCTGAGTTCTTAAATAATAAGGATGAGGCTCTAATAATGCTTTTAATTGTTCTTTGCTGATAGCTACATTATTATAAGTTGCAAGTTCTGTGTAACCACAGTAATTCTTGTCAAGAGTATAGAATTCTAAATTTATATTTCTTCCTTGATTATCTTTTGAATAAAAAAGATAGCTGTTTTGCCACTCTAAATCAACACCATTATTTGACCTTACTAAAGCTTCTGTAAATGATTTTGGAGAATTTAATATTTTACTAAATTTTAAAAATAATATATTAGGTGTGTTGGGATCAGGTAAAGGCATATTTTGAGCTACTCCTTGAAAGCATATTAAAAATACTACACTTAATAAATAAATTGTCTTTTTCATATTTTAGCGTTTAAAAGCCCCTTTTCACTTAAGGGGCTTCAATTTAATTATGCTCCCACTCATAGTAAGGCTTTACTTCTATGATTTTATATTTTGTGGGTTGTTTGGGTTGGGGAGAATCTAAATCTATGATATAGATATGAGAAAAACCTTTTAGATAATCGTATATGCCCGCTGCATTTTTAGTAGCCCATATTTCTCTTAACTGTTCTGCTGTAAGTGCT
>JALONN010000025.1 GCA_025454915.1 Raineya sp. | reverse complement strand
ACCTTTATTTCAATTCCATTTGGTACGATTAACAGTACCCAGCAAATAGTCTTGCAATACTTGTTTGTTTATTTCAATTCCATTTGGTACGATTAACAGTGTGAAGAAATCACATTCAGATATCAATCAAAATATATTTCAATTCCATTTGGTACGATTAACAGGATCCATTGTCAAAAAGGGGCAAAAATTTCGAAATGATTTCAATTCCATTTGGTACGATTAACAGAAAATCGGCAAAAACAATGCCAAATGCTCCCTATAATTTCAATTCCATTTGGTACGATTAACAGTAGGAGAGAGGTTAATAATAGAAAACGCATAAAAAAAATTTCAATTCCATTTGGTACGATTAACAGCAGTATACATTATCTTTCCTGGAGAGATAGGTTTAGATTTCAATTCCATTTGGTACGATTAACAGCCATTCTTCTTTCAATATTCTGCTAGTTTCCTGCGAATTTCAATTCCATTTGGTACGATTAACAGTATGGCTATCAATTTTGCCTCTTTAGGTATTTTCAATTTCAATTCCATTTGGTACGATTAACAGATATTATTCAATTTGTGAAAGGAAGGCTTCTCAAGATTTCAATTCCATTTGGTACGATTAACAGAATTGCTAAGAAGAAATCGACAAAAACTTCTGATAGATTTCAATTCCATTTGGTACGATTAACAGTATAAGATTTTCAATTGAAAAATATTATTTCTTAATATTTCAATTCCATTTGGTACGATTAACAGTTCTGCCGCAGGAAAAATACGGGTCGTCCATGTCGTATTTCAATTCCATTTGGTACGATTAACAGGAGCTGTTGCTCGACACGAAGCTCATGATTTCTCATTTCAATTCCATTTGGTACGATTAACAGGGATACGGATGAATTAAACCCTCAAGCCTATGAAAATTTCAATTCCATTTGGTACGATTAACAGGGCTTCTAAGATCCAAGGCAAGAAACCGAAACTCGAATTTCAATTCCATTTGGTACGATTAACAGAAGAAGCTGGTGCTAGCTCAGTGTACTGAAGCTGAATTTCAATTCCATTTGGTACGATTAACAGTGATCATCTTGCGAGTCACATTGATGAGGTTACCATATTTCAATTCCATTTGGTACGATTAACAGCAACCTGTTGTCTTTCGGATTGCTCTGCCTTCAGGGATTTCAATTCCATTTGGTACGATTAACAGCTTAATCCAAGCTCCTGCTCCATGTCCTTTTTGATTATTTCAATTCCATTTGGTACGATTAACAGTCAACACAAAGCCTTTAAGAAGCTCGCAAGCAAGAATTTCAATTCCATTTGGTACGATTAACAGCATACCTGAAGGCTGGGCAATCTGAAACCAAAGCTAATTTCAATTCCATTTGGTACGATTAACAGTGCCTTCGGAGGGTCGTAAGCCTCTCCCTACCTGTATTTCAATTCCATTTGGTACGATTAACAGCCTGTTGGCTGTAGGCTTAATATGACTCAGTTTCGCAATTTCAATTCCATTTGGTACGATTAACAGGTCCTCAACTGCCTTTGACCAGCTGTACCATCCATATTTCAATTCCATTTGGTACGATTAACAGTAGGAGTAGGCTCCGCTGTAGGAGTCTCTACTACATTTCAATTCCATTTGGTACGATTAACAGCTTCAGTACACTGAGCTAGCACCAGCTTCTTGAACCATTTCAATTCCATTTGGTACGATTAACAGTAGACAAGGTGTAGCTTACATCAGATTTTCCAAAGCATTTCAATTCCATTTGGTACGATTAACAGTAATTCGTTCATTGCTGTAGATACAGCCACTTATAGATTTCAATTCCATTTGGTACGATTAACAGAGTTTTACTCTTGTTAGTAAAAAAAAGTTCCCCTAATTTCAATTCCATTTGGTACGATTAACAGAAAGATTTTTTTGTTATAACTCTTTGATTTACAGGTATTTCAATTCCATTTGGTACGATTAACAGTCTTATCAAGTTACTATGTTACTTCGTAAAATCTAGATTTCAATTCCATTTGGTACGATTAACAGTTGAGGGAGTATAGCCCCATCTTTATGCTGAAAAACATTTCAATTCCATTTGGTACGATTAACAGTGTATTAAAGTCTGTGTGTATATTCTCATTAAAGCTATTTCAATTCCATTTGGTACGATTAACAGTAAAGATTTCTTAGAAAAAGAAGCTATCCGCATCAAATTTCAATTCCATTTGGTACGATTAACAGAGGATGACACGACGTGGCGTTTCATCGAATGCGACTATTTCAATTCCATTTGGTACGATTAACAGATAAGGATTGGCAAATTACCTAAACTAATTCTTATATTTCAATTCCATTTGGTACGATTAACAGTTCCCTTCAGCAAGTTTCTTTTGCTCATCTAATTGTATTTCAATTCCATTTGGTACGATTAACAGCAGTCAGGCATCTAAAGAAGGTCGTAGGTACATCGTATTTCAATTCCATTTGGTACGATTAACAGTCTGCTCGTACTTTTTCCCCTTCTGTACAAGCTCCATTTCAATTCCATTTGGTACGATTAACAGTATCAAATGTGGATTGACAGATTTACTCGTATAACATTTCAATTCCATTTGGTACGATTAACAGATTTTGCTAGAGCATTAGATGATGTAATTGCTCCAGATTTCAATTCCATTTGGTACGATTAACAGTCCCGGCAACCCTAATTATGTTGGGCTTATACAGTTATTTCAATTCCATTTGGTACGATTAACAGAAGCACCCTGAATATGCAAGAGCCTACAGGCATGCATTTCAATTCCATTTGGTACGATTAACAGTAATTGACCTTAGAAGTCCTCTTAAACAAAGTTATATTTCAATTCCATTTGGTACGATTAACAGGCATTACTTTGCAAAAGAAAGTAACGAAAATTTGTGCTTATTCACAAGTTTTTTCTTGGTTTTTCTATCCAAAAGTCGTCTGTTTGAAATAGTATGATTTTCTCTGGAGATAGACGACTTTTGATTATCAATGTTTTATATAAAATATCCCCTAAAAAATGACTTATAAAAACTCGTTTTTAGGGTTTTGAAAGGAGGCTGACGACTAAAGAAAATTATCTAAGCTGTTTTTTTCCTGCCCAATGATTTCCTTATCCAACCATTTCTCATCTCTACTCTTGAAAATAATCAAACTATCTTCCTGTTCATTCATCATTTCTTTAGCTTGTAAAACTAGTTCTTTAAGTTTTACTTCTGTAATTTCACCTTCAAATACTGAGTTTTGTATCCAATTCAGATATTTTCTGCATAGTTTCAGCATTTTTGAAACCCTACGTTCTCCACAATCATAAACCAAAATCACATACATTGCTTACCACCAGATTTTAAAAGGTTTATAATCATCTATTTTAAGAAGGTGTTTGGCAAGTTTATAACACTCCAAACGAACCAGATATTTGTAACTTACATGCTTATTCAAGGTTCTGTGCTTAATCGTTTCTTTGAGCCGTTCATCCCAAGCCTTCATAAAAGTTTTTTTGCCTGATTCTTTGAGCAAACAACTATTGAGCCTGAAATCAAAATCTTTTGCCTGAATCTGTTTCTTATTGAGCAAGGTAAATATCAATCTATCCACCAAAATAGGTTTGAAAATTTCTGCTAAATCAAGAGCTAAAGAATATCTTCTTTCCCCTGGTTCGTGTAGGAAACTAATCGTTGGATTGAGTTGGGTATGATAAATCTGGTCTAAACACAAAGTATAACACACCATATTTCCAAAGGAAATCAGGGCATTGATTTCGTTGGAGGGAGGCTGTTTGGTACGATTCCCCATTTCAAAATCGTTGATGATAATATCAAAAGCCTCATAATATGTTTGTCTGATATTTCCTTCCAAACCCATCATTTCAGCCACAGAAGTAAAAGTGGAGGAGGAGAGTGTTTCTAAATAACCTTCTATTTTTTCAATCTGTTCAGAAGCATCTTTGGCTCTGTTGGTGTAATATCTGAGATTTTTGAGCATGTTATATCCTGCTCCTTCAATGAGTTTTTGAGCAATCAGGATTCGTTTTTTGCTGGAAAGGTAGTTTTTGGTTTGGGCTATGTGCATTTTACCTGAAAGAAGGTATTCTTTAGGCATGAAAGAACCTGTATAATGCTCATAATAGTCAAAGAAATGAAGGCTGACATTACTTTTACCCAAAAAGTTAAAAAGAGAACTGTTTGCCTCCAGACTTCCAAATACATACAAATTCTCTACATCTTCAATGGGAAGGTATTTGGGTTGTCCTTCATTACCAGCTTCATCAACTGGGGTAAATTTGAGGGTATTGTCTTTTCGGCTCATTCGCCCAGCATTAAATAAATAATAGGATTTCATAGTTTTATATTTTATAATGATTTATTCACCCACAAAACAGAAATCGTGATAAGAACAGGTTTTACAATATGTTTTTTTGATGATAGGAGGGCAGGAGTCTTGTTCTAAAATATTTTGTGTTTCCAGAATCCAAGTTTCTATTTCTTTTTTGTCTTCTGGGGATAAGGCAGGAATATTGAGTGTTTGGCGAAGTTTAGGGTATTCAAGTATCCCTTCAGGGCTTTCTATACCATTAGTTTCTAAAATATACAGATAGAACTTGATTTGAGCAATATGAGCTTGTTCGAGTACGTCAGATTTTTTAACCTCATGAACAATTCTGTTTCTGGCATCATAGAAGTCTATTTTTGCAGAAAGCTCAATACCTTGAAAAGTTGCCTGTATCGAAATTTCGGTATATCGTTCTGCTCTTTGGGTATAAGAATTTTCTCCAATCAGCTTTCCCTCAAAAACAGCATCAGAGGTTTGTTCCATCACCACATCATGAGAAAACAGCCAAAGTTTTCTTTGACAAACAATGTTGTAGTTAATATGGGTGGCTGTGAGGGGCATGGTGGAATCAAAGATATTTTGCTGTGATTGGTGTATTATAGTGAATCATAATTGTGGTTGCTAGATAAATTATTTTTCCTCTTAGTAGTTTCAAAACTTTTGGAGATAGCTTCCAAATATGATTCATAAAAACTGGTTATCTGCTATTTGTGTTGTACTGACTTGTAAACCTAGTTCAAAACTATAACAATTACATGCAATAAAGATAGTAACATCATCATTTGCTATTTTAACTACCTTTTCAATAATCTGTTTGTTTTTTAGACTATTTTTAATTAAATATGATGGTATATCAATTCCTTTTTCAATCTTAAACTCTTGGAAATCCTGCCAAAAATAAAAACTATCTTGTTCAGGAAATTCTATAAAAACTGTATCATTATCAGCTATATTTCTTGATTTCCATTCTTGGCTATCTGTATCATCTTCTCTAGTTTGCTCTACAGGTAAGATGATCCAACTCGATACAAATTTTTTTTTCAATAAAAGTGCATTTTCTATGGCTTTAGATGTGAAATTTTGAAAATTGGGGTACACATCATTGATGAAATCTACAAAATTAGCCGCTGAATACTTTTTGGTTTGAAGCAATTCAATAGTTTTTAGCAATGCATCATTTGCTATCCAACCTTGGTGCCTTATATAGTTTCCATAAGGTGCTGGATAAAGTAGAGAATCTTTTGTTGGAATAATGACATATAGTTGTCCTATTTTTGTCTTATCAAAACGGCATAAACGACCAACTCTTTGTACTAATCTATCAATTGGGCAAATTTCAGAAATCATTATATCAGCACTAATATTTACACTCATTTCACCTATTTGAGTTAAAATAACAATGCCTTCTGCTGTACCTTGCTCCCATGCTTCTTTTCCTAATGCGTTTAATAAAGTTTTTTCCTTCAAACTTTTATCAGGTTCAGTAAAACGACTATGATACAGTGTTGGTTTTATTCCTTTTTTAGCAAACCAACTATAAAATTCCATGGCTCTTGCTACAGTATTAACATAAATAATAGCTGTTTTTTTCTCTGCACATAACTCTAATAACTCCTGAATATCATCTAAATTCTCGTATCGTTTAATAATTTCAACATTGCATCTAACTCTTTGATTATCAGATATGTCTTCTTTTATATCTGTTACTTCAAACCCTGTTGTTTTGTACATCTTAATAGCTGATTGAGGTAGGGATGCACTCATAATCATAACAGGAACTTTTAAAGCTTTTAAAGCCTCCAATAGAACCAAAATATTTGCTTGTGTAAACTCATCATAAAAATCTGCTTCATCAATTACAACACAACTATTGGCTAAATTAAAAATAATAGTATGATGGTCTTCTCTTGTCAGTGTCAAAGCTACAAGTAAATGGTCAATAGTACACACTGTAACAGGTGCTAGAAATTGTCTTGCTAATTCATGTTCTTTTCTAGCAATATTTTTATCAATATTCCCAGTTTTAATATTTTTATGAAATTTACTAAACCAAGCACTTGAATGATATAAACCTGTTGAAGAAAGACTTTCAGCTACATTTATAGATAAGGCATTGGAGGTAAAACGAGTTGGCATTGCTAAAATCAATCTTTCTGCTTTTTTATTTTTGATTTGCTCAGATGCCCATAAAAGACAAGCATCCGTTTTACCTGCTCCTGTGGGAGCACGTAAGAGTAACAAATCTTCATTAGCAAATTTTTTGGCTATTTCTTGTACATTTCTTGGTTCTTTATGGGGGAAATCATATGTAAACTGTTGAAAATTAACAGGGATATCTTTTGCTTCTTTTGCACTTGCTCGTCTGTCTGCTAATTGCAAATAGGCTCTTACTCCAGCAAATTCATAGTGTTTTAAAACAGCCTCTCTGAAGGAATCAAGTCTGAAGCGAAACAAAGCATTTAAATTGATAAATTCATTCCAAATTAGGTCACTTTCTTCACCAGATTTTTTATCAATCCAGCGATTTTCATGTTTCCTACTCAACTTAGAATGGTGTGCCGCAATCGCTACTTTCACAGGTTCAGAAAAACTATTCTTTCTATGCAAAACTAGTGAGTAAATCTCATGCCGAACACGTGTATTCATTAGATTTCTTCCTGACAAGTTTCTATTCTGATTTTCAAAAGTATGGTAATCACCCCCATTTTTTTTTTGCCAATCTAAAAAAATGTTAAAATCATCTCTACAAGCTTTTTGCCAAACATCATGTTTTTTTCCTTCATCATGATACTTTATAGATCCTTTTAAACGTTTAAAAAGGTCTTTTTCCAATAGATTTTTATACTTTTCAAAAGAAAAAGGAAAAGATTGAAAAATATAATCGGCTTCAGCAAGCACATTGCTAACATGCTGCTGAAGGGTTATGCCTGATGGTTTACCTAAAGTTTCCATATTTGCTTATTTTTGAGGAAACGCCTCCGCAAAAGTTTGGATTTTTGCATCATCTTTACATGGGTTAAACAAAGTATTTGCAGCTAAAAATGCTAATGCTTCGGTATACGCCTTAGCTACTGAAATACCTTCTTGAGTATCATCTCCTAAGAAATAAGCAGCGTTTCTTTCTTTTAGCTCAGCCAAAATATTTTTTTTCTCAATATCACTAGCAACAAAGTATCGTGATGCTTTACGACTCATTTTGGTATCAAAGATAATCAAAACTTGTTGAGGTTCTCCACTTACAGCATTGCGTGCTTGATTGGCATAATCATTCATCATTCGAGTTGCCTCAATAAATAACCTAGTACGACGCTTTCTTTCATCATCACTAATATGCTTGATATATATCTTTCCTATGCTAAAATTATCTTCATATTTGAAGACTTTACTTATACCAACAGTTTCTAAATCGAGTGAAAAATTCATATGCATCATATCTCCTTGACTAAATTCTCTGGTAGCAATAGCATTATTTTTGTCCATTGTGCTTAGTCTAACCATTAAATCTCGTCCAACTTCACTTTCAATTAAAGCAATAGCAGGTGTAACACTCAAGGGTGCTGTTCTACGACCAGAATAATCCCCTACTGAGGGGTGCATGAAGCCACCTAAATCTGCACGGATATCTGTTTCAATGGCATTACTTATGCCATCTCCATTTGAAATGAATGTATTTCCTTTTTCACTATCATCTTGATTTAATCTATCAATCGCTGCAAATAAAACATGGCGTTGCATTTGACCAGATATATATACTTTCCCATCAGGTCGTCTTTTGATAGATGAGGCATTACCTAATAGTTTTTCGCCACCGTTTGCAATATGATTTTCCATTGGGGCAAGCAGAGTAATTAATATACTTTTGATTTTCATGGTATTATATGATTTAGAGTTTTAAATATGATTATTCTTGTGCATCTGATGAATCATCAGCATCCATTTCTTCTTCATTTGAGGTTTCTTCTAAAGACGCAATAGATTTTGCTTCTTTAGGTTCAAATTTATTTTTGACTCTTGAAAAAGCAATAAGTAAATGTTTTGCAGAGTCAAGTGAAATTTCACCTGTTGAGACTTTAGTCATAAATAGCTCTGCTTCTGAAGGTGCATCTAAACCCGAAGCTCTGCCTGCTCTAGTAATCGCTTGGAATATAAGAGCATCACCGCTTCGTGCTGAAAAGATAGAACTCTCAAATTCTACTAAAAACTTAGCTTTTTGTTCTATAACTTTGTCTCGTCTATTTTGAGCCTTTTCGTCAATTGCTTGGTTAGCAATTTTATATGCCGCATAATTAAGCCATTTCCCTAACTCTTGTGCCGATTGGACCACGGCTGCATCAATTTTTTCCATATGTATAAAATAAGTTTTTAAAAGAGTTTCTAACTGATTTGGATATTCTGCCCTAAAAGCTAAGAAATCTTTGAAGGCGGGTCTGTTAAATAATTGTAGAAAACGTGCTACAAAAAAGTCAAATTTTTGATATTCTAATCGTGAGTTAAAATTTCTAAATCCTTGATTATAAAGCACAACATAAAAAATGCTATCAATGATTGAGCTTAACCTATTATCTTTTGCCATATCAATCACAAAATGATTAAATGTAAAAGTCTCAAAAGTTTTAGTTCCAATCATATAAATTGGTCGTTCTTTTAAACTTTCTAGTACTTTATTTGCCCATTCTATTTTTCCAGCATCTTTTGCCCAAGCACCAATAGCACCTAATAATGCTATTGCACCAAGTGAATTACTCCGTGGGGCATTTGGGAAATTACCATCAAATAAACGCGGACGACTTGGTTTTTTATCTTTTTGATTGATGTTGCCTATCAATAAATTCGTTGTTGCGGCAAGTTTTAACTGTTCAAATAGTAAAATAAAATCCACAAGTTCAGGAATTGGCAAATCTGGAATTATTGCTAAATTTTCCATTTCAGGTTTATCTTTTTTCAAAATTTTGAAAGCCAGAGACGGTTTTTTTGCAGTAGTTGTGGTTATGGCACAAAAAATGGCTGTTTGGAGCGATGTTTTTGGCTTACCCCTGCCTATTGAATTTTTACCAAAACTTGAAAACTCAGCTGATACTGGTGCAATAGCCCTTGTAATTTCCACATTTATTATTTTATCTGATTTTAAATGAGATAAAAGTGCTTTTAACTCTTTATAGACGTTACCAGCTCCTTTATCACTTGCTAATATTGATGGGGCAAGATAAATACCCATTTTAGGATTCCCTTTTTCAATGTCGCAATATTGAAATTGAATGGTCTCTTGTTGAAAATTATCAGTTTCAGGCTTTACCCTAAAATGAGTTATTCCATGCTCAAGTGCTTCTTTTAGATGTTGTTTAGTAATTTCATCTATTGAGACTAAATTGTTCTCAGCCAAAATGGTTGCTATACCATAATTTATAAATGGGTTTGATGTTTTCATATCTCTTCAATGTTTATTTCTACCCACCCTTCACTTGTACCCAAGTAAGCAGTAGAATTGGTTTCTAAAGATTGTTTAAGTTCTGTATAAAGTCTTTCACTCATTATTAATCCTATTTGGATTGTACCATCATATGCGATAAATTCACGCAAAGTTGGAGAAGTATAAAACATTGGATATTTAGATTTATTTGCTTTTAGAAAAACTTCAACACTTTTATTATCTAAATTTTTAGGCTTAGTTTTGAGGGTTTCATAGTTTAAATTTGGAGAGCCATTAGCATGTACATAAGCATCTAGTCTACTAAATGCTCGCTTCCACAAATCATTATATTGTATTGAACCATGCTTCAAAACTATCCCCATTTCAAAATAATCAAAAAGCAAAGGTCTAAAACCTGAATTAGAATCATTGCTAATGTATTTTTTATCTTTATTTCTTTTTTCATATAGTCCTTTCCGTTTTTTATGAATTGCATCACGATCAGCTTTATCAAAATGCCAACCAAGTATATTTTCAAATAAGCCACAAAGTTTATACTTATCAGGTATCTCCAAGGTTTTATAATAAGCTCCTGGTATATCTGAAACCATAGATAGTGGAGCCAATGGTTCTATTATCAATTTTACCTTTTTATCTGGTGAAGAAGGCTCTTGAAAAATAAAGTCTAAGTTTATTTCCATTGAGGTTTTCGTTTTATTGTTTATAATCTTTTAGAATTCAAAATATATAATACAAGTTTTTTATTTCAGAACTTTCTTCTGCAACATACACCCACTGTTGGGTGAATAAACACCCAACCCCTTTAGAATTTAGAATTAATTTTTTTGATTCGTTCATGGATATGCTCCAATAAGGATTCTGGCTCAATAATCTCTTCTATAAACTCATGATAGCCCAAAAGAAAATTAATCAGTCCATAGAAGTTTTTATTGACTTTACACTCAAAATCAAAGACATCTGCTTTATCTGCACAAGGTTTTAAGTAAGCTTGGGTGAGGGGATAACGTTCTATGAGTTCGTTGTAACCACCTATTCCCACCTTGATGTGAACTTTGACTTGTTCATTATTGACAATTCTGAAAGGGTCTGTGGCTGTTACATAATGCTTGGTTTCATTTTTCCAGTTTTCATGGAGCAATTCAACACGTCTGATACGAGAAATCCGAAAATGCCTGATTTCATTGATATCAAGGTCAAAACAATGTAAAATATCTTCTTTGACACCCACCAAAAAAGGTTCTAAAAGTCTATCTGAAACTTTATTACTATTGGTAGAATGGTAATTGATAAGTTTGATAACCTTTTTCTCTTTTTTGGCTTTCTCCAGCAAATCTACTTTGTTGAGAAAAGTCTTAGAAAACAGACTACTTCCCAGTTTAGACACATCATAAACAGTCTCCAACTTTTTTCGAAGTTTCTCTTTCTGCTCTTCATTGGTTTGTTGGTAGGTAGCCAATGCTTTTACTAAAATCTCCTGTTCATTTTCTGTAAAAAACAAAACATCTTGAAGATGCTCCACTGATTTGTTGGGAGCTATCGCATAACGATACTTTGAATCATAATTCAGTGTAAAATCAGCATTTCTGAGTTCTTCAAAATCTTTTTTGATAGTGGAGTCATCCACACCATAGGCATCAGCAAACATTCTTTTGGTATGATAATAAGGACGCTCTAAAAGACTTTTTAAAATGCCTAATATTCGATTTTTGGGAGTATTGTCTAAAAACTTCTTCATGCCTTTCTCATTTACTTTTCAACCATTTCACAAGCTCCAAAACCTTGGGCATTCATTTTCCCAAAACCAGCCAATAAACCTACTTCAAGTAACTCTTTGGGAGCTTTCAAGTGAAAACTAAACATATAACCTTTCACCTGAGTGGGTTTTTCTGTATTGGATTTGATGGTAATAAGTTTACTCTTGATAGGTTCATGTATCTGTAAATCAAAAGGATAGTCTTGCCAACTCAAAGGAATATCTTGTTCAGTGGCTTTGTATTTATCCATCAGATTATTTAAGAATAAATCTTTAAAATCAGAATGGTTAGGAGGGAGGTAGTCATCATGATTATGTTCATTTTTTTTGCCTACAACAAGAGGAGAGATGGTTTTGAGATATAGAGTTTCTCCACTCCAAACAAAGGGTTTGGCTTCAATGTAAGAAACAATAAAATCTAAATGATGTTCTTTGTTTCCAATGCCTCCTTTCTGATTTTTAAACAAACCCATCACAAACTTCTCTGAAGCTCTATCCAGATAAAAGGTTATATAAAAAGAGATTTCAGAACAATCCAGTTCGATGGCTTGAGTTGTAATCTTGAACTTGGGGATGTAAAAGTTTGAAAAACAAAAGAGTTTGAAGGTTTTTCTATCTGTCTGATAACCATTTTGGTGCAAAAAATAGCTATATTCCTCGTCAGCCTGATGAATGACCTTGTAAATCCAGCTTGAAAGCTCATATTGGTAATTAAAGGGAAGATACTTCTTCGTTTTGGAGTCCACAGACAAAGTGATTTTGAAACGCATACGATTAACATTTTCTTGGGTGTTAAGCTAAACAATAAAAAACTCCTACGCATCAGGGAATCCCTGATTTTTGCATAGTGTAATAAAATAATTTTTGAGAAAGATTTTTGAGAACAAACCTTGATTTTAAGAAGAATCAAATATGTTTTATATCAAAATTATGATGTAATATTTTCGTAAAAATATCATTAAATCAATAAAATTAAATGTTGTAACATTTAATAATTTTAAAAAAATACAATTCTATGTTTTGTAACTAGAGAACTAAATGTTGAGAAATGCATCTATAGGTTTAAAATTAAAAAAGGCTTTGCTAGAAACAAAGCCTTTTCCATTTAAACAAAAATTGAACACTATGCTTTGAGATATACGATTTTTTGAAGAAAAGGTTTTGATTTATTTAATATAACTTTGATGGGAAATTGTAACTATTGTTAGTTACAGAAGTAGATGCGAATATTCATAATCTTATTAAAAAATCTGAAAATAAGTTTAATTTGATATTTTTTTAGGAGGAACAAATTCAAATGGTTTTTTCTTTAGAGGTTCACAATACTTATCATACTCTTCTTTCGTATATTTTTTTGTATATGCTTTCTCAAAACTTTTTGAAAAATATGTTTGAGCAGATGTTTCATAACGTGTCTGTGTATCTTCTAATTTTTTTTTTCTTGTTTTAAGCTCATAGATTTTTTTACCTGTACTATATAGCCATAAATCTTGTTTGGTTACAGTATTTTTACCTCCACCTTTACCATCTGTTTTGTAACAATGCCATCCAGAATCATCCTTCCAATTTGACTCTGATGTGAGAAATGAATTTAAAATACAACCTTCATATGGAATTTTTGCATATGTGCTTGGAGCCCTTCGTCCAATAGTCATATTCGAATTTGAAAAAATGGAAATATTATTTGAAGTGAATTCTGATAACTTTTTAACTAAATTCATATTGTCTGCTCCATCACAAGCTAGAGAAAAATAGTTACCATTATTACTAATGTTTGCTATTAGAAATTTTAAGCTAAAATAAGCTCTTAAGCAATTTGGTTTTAAACCATTACCTTTATTAAACATTTCTTTACTTTTATTTTCTAGATCTAGGAAATAAGAATCATCTAAATCTGAAATACTACTTATTTCTTTTTTTACTTCTTTTATTACACTTTCGATATGTATGATATACTCAATATTTAGGATTGTTGTTATAGGAAGCTTGCTGTCAGAATAAGTATTACCGTGATGGTTTAAACATAAGTTGTTAAAAATATATTTATCTAATATAGATTCTTTTACCTTCTTATAGTCTGCTAAATCAGAAATGTGAAATATTGTCCATAAATCATTTTTTGTATCATCAAATTGTGATCGATATTCATTATCTAACACAATCAATGCATTGATATATTCTTTGGGTAAAGGTTTGGGATTTTGTTTTCTTTTATTTTTTTGATTCTTATCAAAGTTGGGATGAAATAAACTATCCTCTCCAAATGGACTGTATTTCCAATATTCTTGTTCCATAATTAAACTAGTTGCTTTATATCTAAGGATGAATTATAGTTCATCCTTAGATATGCTTAACCATATTTTTGATAATTTACTTAAAAATAATATCTCCCTTAGAATTTGTTACTATCTCCATTTCACACTTCTATTCTTTTAAGAAACAAAAAATATTAAAGATTTATTTTAAACTAAATTACCAAGTTTTTTCTTTTGAACCATCATAATTACGTCCCTCAAGTTCTTTTTTGTTGAGGTACTTATTAATAATAGTGGCTTTAATTCTGCCTTCATTTTTAGTTCTAAATAAAACTTTTCCTCCATGATATATTCTTCTAACACCATGCCGATAATCATCTCCTTTAAGAGTTGTATGTCTATTTGGATTAGCATAATCAACATGTCCTATCACAACAGATCTTGTCTTCCCATTTTCAAAAAGTTGTCTAGAAAATTCTGAAGCAAAGTTTTTACCACTATTTTCACTTGTAATAGATGCTGCATTACATCCGTGAATCTCTATCTTAGCATCGTTGGTAAAAACTCTAAAATTAATTTCACCAATATCAGCTCCAAATGTATTTTTATCTGATTTATTAGAGATAACACCCTCACTTTGTTCCAAAACATCATTTATATATAAATCTTGAGAGTTTCTATTAGCATCAAGTTTTATGTAAAGTTTTTGGTCGCTTCCATGAAATATAAAATCTATAGATTGTATTTCTGCTAAACCATAGGAGTTGATCTTATCAACAATATTTTGCCCACCAGCAGTGATATGGATTTTAATAGCTACTACATCCTCATAATCTCTTGCTATATTATTCGCTACTCGCCCAAAAAGTTCATCATCTTGAATGGAACCTCCATATATAATTAGTCTTTTATAGCTTGGTAAATAGTTCTGATCAAAGGAATCTTTTATTTTGGTTAACTTTCGTTGATTTCTCTGTTCTTGAAGTTCAGTTATCCAATCATTAAATGGACTTTGATAACTCAATATATCTCCAAACTCAAAAATACTCTTTCTCATAATTACTCAGATTTTAAGCGTTCTAAAAGGCGATCATCGCTAGCAAATAATTTTTCTTCATCCTCACAACAAGGCAGCCCTTTTTCATCTTCTAAATAAGTAGATTTTGACTGTATAATTGTAAGGGCTGATGGAACTCTTGTTTGCCAAGTCCCTTCTACTTTTATTTCGTCTTGATTTTGTAACTCTGATAGTAATGAAAGGTATCTGTCATCTTCTATTTCAGGAACTAAGTTTTCATCTGTGTATATTTCACCAGTTTCTAAATACCACATTACTGCTTTTTCATACTGGGGACGAATAGGTACTAAAACTTTTGCCATACCACTCTGTAAGAATGCTTCAAAAATAGGGTCATCATTTTGGGTTTGCAGTAACTGAGACCACTGGCATTTAGAATTATAGTAATAAGGATAAAAAATATAACTAAATATCTCCCAATGAAATGCCGTTTCGAAGAACTTGATAAATGTTGCATATTTTTCTAATGCTTCATTTTGAATTACTTCTGTCACTTGATTGGTAACTTCATCACATTCAGATTTACATTCATAAGTTTTGCATTCATAGAAACGCTTTCCCATTTCATAGCAATAAGGTTTACTCATCATTTCAATACAAATTCTTTTCAGTTCTCTTTCTTCAATCAAGCGATTCATTGCAGGATTTGTGTAGAATTGATTATCTTCCTGATCTGATTGAGCTTGCTCTGCTGCTTGTTGTAGTTTTAGTTCTTCATTGTATTTATCAAGTTTTGTTTGATAAGCATCTTGTAAAGTTGCTAAGGTTTCTGATTGCCATTCAGTAAACAATTCAGGATTAGAAACACATCTTACTTTAAAAGAACCACTGTATCTGAAAACTTTTCTATATGAAATTGCAAATGCAATGACACCTTCTATATCAGGATTAAAATCAATATTGATATTGAAATTATCTGCTCTTCGGCTGCCTGCATTATATTCACCTCTAAATATATCTTTACCACCAAAGATAAGCCTTAAGTATGATTTAGGACCACTTGAAGCTCTATGTTCAAAACTTCCAAACCCATCTATTCTATCAGCTACAAATCCAGTTGGAATAATAATACTATTCTGTACATCTGTTTTTGTACCATGATGATGTTCAGTATTTGCACTGTAGCTTACATCTAGATATTGTTCTTCAACTTTATAAGATTCTATATTTAAACCAAAGTAATTGGAGGCTAACTGAACATTTTCATTGTTGACACTACTTACATCTGTTATTCCAAATTCAGCTAAGGTTTTTGGGGGAACTAATGTATTCTGCTGTGTTGTCCCTTTTTTATTTTTCCAAAGAATGGCTTTTTTGTAAAATTCTGATGGGCTTGGTATACTTAGCTCAAACAATAAACGTCTGCCGTAATTCACTAGTTGATTATCATATATTTTATCAACCCATCTGTAGACACCTGTTACATGTTGGTTTCCTTCTCTGTTATCAAAACCATGTTTGCTATTTTCCTCAAACTCCTTAATCATTTTATAGGTTCGCTTCTCAGTTGTTTTTTGTACAACCCTTTCTAAAGCTCGTTCTGTTATTTCCTTTGCATAATTCTTTGCTTCTGTATTGGATTGAGAAGAAGAAGAACTACTGTTATATCCTGAACTTACATTGGCTGTGATACTACCAAAAATTTTTGTGTCTTTTGAAACAGTTACAGATCCACTAATATCAAAAGATTTATCTTTTTGAAGTTCTTTAGCAGCTTCAGAACTAATTTCGTTTCGTTCTGTAGTAGTTGTATCATTTAAATTTTCTATTTCTGTTTCAGAAGTAAACTCTGATGTTTCTTCAGTTCTGAGTAGATTTCTAGTACTTTTTTCCTTATATTCTCGTGCCATGATGTTTTCAATATGTGAAACTTCACCTGGCACATAACAACACAATGTTTGTTCAACTCTTCTATATTCTTGTATCCCCAAGTTATAAACTCCAAATAACTTTCCACCACACTTGGCATAACGCCATAATCTGAAACGTTCAATTATTGTATCTGGAATAATGACTGTTAGTCTTGATATGTCTTTTAATTCTAACGTTTTGTTATTTTGTAGATAAAAATTAGCAATAATTAACTGGATACATGCTTGTCTTGTGGTATTTGATTTTTGGGTAAGAATCTGAATGAATAGCTCATCCCAAATTTTTAACAAAACATCATTTTTAAGAGTTGATGGTAATTTTGGTTTAAATTGTTTTTTTGTACTGTCATTTTTTAGTTGTTGCATCAATAAACAAGAAAAATAATACAGCTCAGGATTGATAGCTTTTATTTCCTTATAACTTTTTGCAGGTTTTAAGCCATTTATAAACTCCAGTAATCTTTTATCTGAAGTATCCTTCGCATCTGGAAGAGGACTGTTATTCAATTTGCTTTTCGTAAAATCAGGATGATGGATAAAAAACACTTCTTTTTCATGGAAATTTATCTTATCTGGTGAACGAAAAGTTTTGAAACTAAATAGGTTCGTGGTGATTTTGGATGTTGCCATAACAAATTAAATTTTAAAGTGGTGATTTATTAAATTTTAAATAAAGCTATGGGTTTGCTTGAAATTATATTTCCTTGATTTTATGAATAGCCCTTTTTTATTTATGAAACATCTATAAGTTTTCATTAAATAAAATTTTCCTTGATTGAATACTTATAAATTCTTGTTTACTAATTAAATTTATGAAAAATTCTATGCAAAAGATTCTTCTAATAATCACTTGTATTTTGACAAACTATTGCCTACAAGCTCAAAGTATTCAGGAAAAAATCAAAATGAAAGAAGATTCCATTGGATTTTATCAAAGGAAAATCAAACAGATTGAATCATCTATTGAAGGACTGAAACTTGCTCAAATCAGAGATGATCTTAAAAAGTATGGTATCCCCAAACTTCAAGCAGGAGAAGAATTGATTGAACACTCAGCCATGATGCTGGTTTACTCAGAGACTCATGAACAAGCCAAATGGGTGGCTCATATCATAACACCTGATATTTTGAAAGGAAAGGAGGGGAGAAGCAATGATTTTAGACCTGACCCCAAAATTAAAACAGGTTCCACCAATGAACAAGATTATTTCCTCAAAACACCTGATTCAAAAGCCAAAGGAGGTTTTGCTTACAAAGGTTTTGGTTTCGACAGAGGACATCTGGCTCCTTCAGCAGATTTCTCCTGGTCTCAAAAAGCCCTTTCAGAAAGTTACTTTTACTCCAATATGTCTCCTCAACGTCCTGAATTCAATCGTGATTCTTGGGCAAAACTGGAAGATATGATGAGAGCCTATATTCTAAGAAATCCACAAACTGAATTAATCATCATTACTGGACCTGTTTTGAAAGATAATCTTCCTAAAATACCTGAAGCCAAGAATCAAGTCAGTATTCCTGAACAATACTTTAAAATAGCTCTTGACCTTAAAAATCAAAGAGCCATTGCTTTTTTGATGCCTAACCAGAAAGCACAATATCCACATGAAAGTTATGCCACTGATATTGCTACCATAGAAAAACTCACTGGAATAGATTTTTTTGCAGGTTTGGATCCTCAAATTAAAAGTGTAATCAAAAATCAAAAAGACCCTAAACCTTTTCTGACTCCCTCAGAACAAGAAGATGTGGAGCCTATATATCCTCCTGATTTACCACCCAATACATTTAATACTGTACAAGCCAAAATATATATCAATTCTGGAAAGAAAATTAAGGTCTGTGGAACAGTGGTTTCAACAAAACTTTCCTCCAAAGGAAATATCTTCATCAATTTGGACAAACGTTTTCCCAATCAGATATTCAGTATTTCTATCTTTAAGGATAAGATTCATAATTTCAGTTATGCCCCAGAAGAATTTTTGATGGGGAAAAAGATTTATGTAACAGGCAAAGTAACGGAATTCAATGGCACACCCACTATAAATATTGAAAATGAAAGAGCTATTGAATTAATGGAGAACTAATGTGTTTATTTATACAAATAAACTTTGCCAACCAGTCTATGTAAAAATTACTCCACGTTTTATCATGTCTTAACTTGCTGAATAAGAACATGTAATACCCCATATTGTATGTGTATTATTTTTTAAAGTAGATGGCATCAGTCTGTGTTAATATATCCAATAAATGTTTATTATCCTTATATTCAACGAACTTAACATTTTCATAATTTTCGTTAAGTCCTCTTGCTAAGAAAGGAAGAGTGTGGATACTATCAGAGCATATTATAATATTTTTACCCATTGCTAAGGCATATCCTAGTTCAATCAATGCACTTGTAGGCAATTTTTCTGGGTAAAGTAACAGAAAATTCCTACTTTTGTCTAAAGCGTCAAAATCTACCTTGACTGCAACTCTTGGTGCTTGATGATCATGCTCGTCTGAAAAATGTAAAGAAGCATTGAAGTTTTTTTGTATCCTAACTTTTTCAGTTCTGCCTCAAGAGAATTAGCAAAGTTATTTATCTCTCTCCTTTTATTAACGTCAGGCAGGCTTGCGATATTATACACCTGGCTTTTTTGTTACTACTATAGAAGAAGCTCAAAATCATATTAACATCGTTCATGAAAAGAAAATGAAAGGTATTGGCATGGAGGTATTGGCATGGATAAATATGAAAACATCCAAAACAGAATCTATAATGCTATTTTAATGAATTCTTTCATGGAACATGCTTTAAAAAATGATTTTAAGGTGCTTGAGCAATTAACTAATCTAATATTTTAATATGTTTATCTTTGGTAGGATGGTTTGCTTAGATTATAGATAATGTTTTTCAGATTTATTAGAGTTGACAATTTTGGAGCATAAAGCTATCAAGCCACTAAAACTGTTAATGTGAGGCGGAATATTCAATTAACCAATGAATCGTCTATTTATTAAAATCACTATTACAGATATTTTTTTGCCTATAAGTTATATTGTATTCCCAAATACCATCCTTTGGGTTGTATGTTAAACTTATATTGAATGTCCTTTTCAAGATCGTTCGTTGATGAAATAGTTTGTCCAACAGAGAGCTTGCCTAAACTTGGATTCCATGTCCATATTGGTCCACTTGTGATTGCAATTCTTACATTTGGAATCGAAAAACCACCACCTAATAATAAAAATGGTCGTTTTTTTGTAGGGTCAATTCCTATTTGCGTTATTGGGGCAAAATATCTTGAACCTAAACCAAAATTGAAATTTAGAAAGATGGCTGTTACTAAACTACCCTTAGTTATGTCGTCTTCAGTTACTGTAAACTGTCCACTTGTACTATTGGAAACGCCATAACCTTTTAATGTGCTACTAGAATAAAGCTGCCCAACCAACAATTTCATTTTCAATTACTACTACAATGCGACAAGATTTTATATGTCCGCTATTCCAGTCGTCCCAACTTGGGATTTCTTGCTGAAAGGTTGCGTTTCCTGTTTCAATACCTTGTCTATAAATTTCAGCAACTTCCCACCAGTCACTTACTGCCATAGGTCTAAAAGTTAAATTCATTTTTGAAATATTTTTATTTTTCATTTTGCACAAACACAATGTTAGTGCTTCGTCGTTATTGCTATTTACCTATTTATTTGGTTTTTGATATATCTGTACTCTTGAGTAAATCCGCCAAATCCATAGGCGTCTGCTTTTACTTCTTCTACATACACATAACTCTCGGAATGTAAATTTTCAAGTATGGTTCGTATATAATTAAAAATTGCTTCAATATATTCAGATTTATCGTCTTTTGAATTTGTGCCATCAGTTACTTTGATATCCAGGTAAAAACTATCTTGGTTTAAATTTTCCAACGAATTTGAATTGATAAACCAATTAGTCCTTTCAACTGATAAAACTGTGATTGCTGTAACTTCTGGCTTCTTTTTCAAATGTTTTGCCGTAAGATTGGTAATTTCATTTACAACAGACTGTAATTCTTGTGAAGTTAATTTTTTGCTGATTTTTAGATTGATTATTGGCATATTTTGGAATTTTGAGGTTATAGGTTTTGGTCTTGCATTGCTGGCATACTTATTTCTTTCACACAACTTGCAAATGATGTTGAGGTTATAAACTTAATTGCACTTATAACATCAGTGAGAGGAATTAATTCTCCATTAGTTTTTTCTAAAACCTGTTCAGTTGGGACAGTAATTTCAAATTCAGTTGCTAAATAGCCTAAGTTAAGTATTGAAACTCCAATTCTATACTGACGTAAATTTTCTCTTAGTGAATGTATCACGCCTCGTAAGCCAAATTTAGTCGCAGAAAAAGCCACCTCTTTACCATTATGATTATCAAGTCCCGAAGTAGAACCAATAAAAATAATTTTTGGATTTTGAGAGAGCCTAAGGTTTTCTATAAACGCCTGTATTGCTAAAATACAAGAAGTTAAATTGGTATTAATGATACTAACAATTTCACTCTGTGAAATAGCATCAAAGTTATAATTCTCAGAAAATCCATCACTTTCCCAAATACCCACATTGTATATAAAATAGTCAATTTTTTCTGTGTCTATCTCTTTCTTTAACACGTGAACTGCTTCAATAGGCTTTGATAAATCTGCCGATATCCAATGAATATTTGGTGTTTTATTCAAATAATCTGGTTGTGTCCTTGAAACACCATAAACAATGTCTTCACTGCTTGGTAATGTTAAAGTTAGTACCTTACCAAGTCCTTTACTTACTCCAAAAATTAAATATGTTTTATGATTATTTTTCATATTCCTTGTGGTTGTATATTCTAAGTGAAATCCAACAAATCTGGTCTTAAATATTTTTTCTTGGCTTCCATTGACTGGAATATGTCAAAGCTATAATGTTGTCCTATTATGCCCTTAAAATTGGTTTTAAGTTTTTCGTTATCGGAAATGAATTCGTCAAAGGTTTGGAAATCTGATTTTTGCATAAAATGATTAACAGTTTTGATTGCTGCAATAGTTAGGGTTTCATTATATTTGTCTGATATACCTAAGTTTTGCACATAATTTTGAAGTTGTTTTCTAATATTGTCAATAGCCTTGTTTACACCATATTTTTTTATATGTATCCAAGCCAATCGTATATGGGCTTTGTGTGAAAACAGTTTCGGGTCTAATGAAGAATTCCCAAATTGCTGTTCAAATTCTTCGTCTTCTAAATTATAATATTGTTTCATTTTAATTTGTCACTAATTCAGTCTAATTCTTTTCTAATAAATAAACCTATATTATTTGATGTCATAAATTTGATTCCTATATGCTCAAAGTTCACTCCAATTCCAAATTGAAACAAATCTTTATACTCCAAACCAATCCTTATTTGTTGATATGAGTAAATGTGTTCTTTAGAATTGAAAAGAGGCTCAAAGGCAAGTTGATTAAACATTTTCCAAGTATCATTTATTTTGGGCTTGTAAAATAGTAAGCCAAACAAGCTGTAACCGACTTGTTGTTGATTACTCAAATATTGGATAGTTGGGAAGATATTAAGATATAGGTCTTTTGTTTCTAACTGGTATGAAATTGCGATTTGTGGGGCAAATTGTCCGCTTGTGAAACGTCCACCACCAGCAAGTCCCCAATTCCTTGTAAAATTGTATGTCGCTACTTGGTAGATTTCATAAGCATTCCTACTTTGGTCTTGATAGTCAATTGTAAAGAAGGTAAAATTGAACAGATTTACCTTCCCTTTATCATCAATGTCTTTGTACCATAGAAAGTTGTATTCAATTGCTTTGTTACCACCAAATACTTGAACAGGAAGCTGGGCAATGCAGTACTGATTTGCGAAAGTTAGTAAAAGTAAAGTCAAAATAGATTTATTCATATACCAATCCTTTTTACTGATTGGCAAATTTATATCATTTAAACTCTGTAATCATTGAACAAAGGTCGGTTAAAACTTTAATTTTGGCGGAATTGGTTAGGTGTTTCTCCCGTCAGTTTTTTGAAAAACACATTGAAATATTCAGGATTATCAAAACCTAACTCAAAGGCTATCTGCTTAACTGAAAGATTTGTCAGTTTCAATAGTCCTTTTGCGTAACCCAATTTGAGATTGCGAAGAGTTTCTAATGCTGTAAGCCCCGTTTGCTCCTTAACAATTTCTGTAAGATGTTTTGGAGTTACAGATAGTCTTAAAGCATATTCCTTTACAGTGTGAAGTTGTAAAAACGATGAATAACTTAGTTCTAAAAACTTACTGACAAGTGGCGATATTTCAATACTTTTTGCTGGATATTTGTTTAATCCTTTTGTCTTTTCAAAAATCACCTTAGTAAGGTTGCGAATTGTTTCTTTGCCACTGCTGCCATATTCCTTTTGTTCGTAATTGATTATGCTGAAAATATTTATCAGCTCTTTAAGTTGTTTATCTGATAATTCAAAAGATGGATTAAAGTCTGGTCTTAGAAAATGAAAATCGCTTTTAAACATAGATTCATTGAAATGAATGCCTAAAAAGTCTCTCTCAAAGAAAATTGAAAAGCCCTTACTTTCTTGGAGTAAGTCCCTATGAGCGACATTTGATTGAAGTCTGTTCGGGGCAATAATAGATAATCTGTTTCCTTGTAATGGTAAATTGAAGCTATCAACTTGAAAGCTACACCCTTCATTTATCTCTAATGTTAATTCGTAAAAATGGTGTCTATATGAGTTCTGTGTTAGTAGAGCATCAGGATTTACATCTTGGTAGTTGTAAATCAGAAAATCGTCTAAAGGTTTATCAACACCAAGTTGTGTTATCCTAATATAGTTGTCTATATTTTTATAGTCTTTTATCACTTTTTCATTAATTTTTGAGGCATTTCGTACAATGACCGCTAACGTTCCGATTATTTGCGTTCGGTGGGGCGTTACACCATCAAAGATTGTTTAACAAACTAAAGTTTAAAATATGCAAGAAGATTCAAAAAAGCACATCACCCCCACTGACGCAAATAATGTGTGCTTGTTGCACAACTCAAATATAGGATAAAAGAAGGAAAAATCAAATATTATAAAAACTGAGCGAATAATTGCATAACTGTTTGGTATTCATTATATTTACCTATGCAAGGACATCAAGAAATAAGTGTTAATTACAGAAGTAGATGCGAATAAAAATAAGTTTTTTACTTGATATTTTACAAACTCTTTTAGGTGAAAAGTATTTTCATTATATCTTTTTGAATTTATAATAAAGAACTTGTCTAATATTTCTAACAAAAGCATCTTTTTTCTTGTCAGACGATAGTCTGACAAGAAAAAATTAGGCATAATACTTTCGGTCTGACTACCATCTGATCATGTTTGAAGATAATTTCTCCCTTATAAAAATAATGTTAGACAACCTCAAAATTAACTATTCTACTCAAAACATATAGAGTAGAATAGTTATAGCAAATTTATTTTTTTGATATGGGGGCATAACCTAAACCACAATCTTGACTATATGTCTGTAATTGAGTTATCAAATTTGTAACAGTAGTACTTGAATATGCTATTGCTGTTGCTGTTGCTGGACTTGCAGAAGTTATCATCTTTATTACATAAGCAATAAATGCTGCTGCTGCCCACCAACCTATGGCTCCAGCTAATATCCATAATATTTGAACAAGATAACCAGCTTCATAAATTGCTAATAAGAGTTGTAAAAAGGTTAAACCAGTAAAAGTTACATTAGCAATTGTAGCTAATGTTCCCATTAATGCTGAATTATTTATCATATCCCTAATATAGTTCATGAATAATGATGCTGGTGTATCTATTCCAAAAATAGATAACAAACCTGTTATTGCTGTATATAGGAATGATGCCCACCAAGCCGCACATTTCGCACTTATATCAACTTTAAAGTCAAGATATGTTTTTTCTCCATCTTTTGAGCAATAATATAATTGATAAAAACCCTCTATTTCTTCAAAATACACATATGGGCCTATTAAGCTATTTGGATTTTTTAATGCATAAGAAAACTTTTCATCTAAATCTTTTATATAATCATTTAAAATCTTTGTTTTTGCAGCTTTATTATTTACTCCTTTTAAAATACTTTTAAATTCATTTATCATTAAATCTTTATGCTCATTAGAAAAACTTTCAATAGGATTTTTTTTGATATATATTTTTGGTACATCTACTTTTAAATTTATTTCATTGTTGCTCAAATATTGGTATTTACTTTTGCTTGGTTTTTTAATATCTGTATTATTATACCACAAATATAAATTTTCAATATACATATCACCTTGATTCAAGTTAATTTGATCTGTGCCCCATGTACTACTACCTTGAACAAAAGTTGTTGCTATAGAATCAACACAAGGATTATCAGAACACATAAAATTAGCTGTACAGTTCGATTCAAGAGTTGGATCTTCATACATGTATGATTGAATTTGCGTTGCATTAAGGCATGTATTCCAAACAGATAAAAATTGTATGAATCCTTGATAAGGATTTGAAGGAGTATTATTATCCATAACTCCAAATAATTTTATAGCTGAATTTGACGGACTTGAAAGCCCTGAAATGTTGTTTTGACTTGCAACTTCAACATTATTTATATAAATTCTTAACCAGTCTGACCCATCATAAGTGACACCTATATAATACCATTGATAACTGCTTAATGCGATAGCAGTACTTACTACATTTGTGTTTATATCAACATATATTTGTCCATTATCCAGATATATGTTTAGGTATTTTCCTGTAGAAATATCACCATTGCTAAAAATAGTTCCTGTTAATTTTGGATTTGTTAATACAGGTGTACCATTTAATATCCAAGCAAGTATTGAAAAGGGGGATCCACCTCCTGGATTAGCAGATGTTGCTTGCCCTGCTGAAGCTATATCTTGATTATTGAATGCCCATGACATTAAAGCTGGTGATTCACTGAAATAAGAAAGATTAACACAATTGATAGTTGAACTCCCCCCAATTTGTGTTGGAGGACTAGTAGAAAAGTCATACCCTAATAATAATAAATCTTTTGACATGGGTTTTGTGTTTTCAGCCCAAGCTTGTTGAGCCATTTGCTGACCACTAAGACATGTGTTCCATATATATAAATTATCTATACCACCATAGAAAGAAGAGCTATAATTGGGAATACCTATAGAACCTGAAACATTATTAAAAATACCATTAACAGGATTATTAATTGTTGAAATTAAATTACCATCAAGATAAGTTGATGCATTACCTTGTCCATCCCATGTAAAACCAACTGTATACCAAACATCTATTTGAGGGATGGTTATAAAAAAATTTATATATACAGTATATGAAAGATGTAATTCTATACCTCCTTGCCCAAGAATAGTAGAAACTGAAATTACACTAGTGTCATTATCTATGAGTTGAAGAATAGTTTGAGAATTATTTAATGTTCCAAACATAATTTTGAATGAAATGGAAAATGGTTGTTTCCAACCTATAGGATTACTTAAAGAAGTAAAGTTAGCATAACTCTCTTTATTATATGGTGATAAGTAATTGAAAAAATGCATATTAGGTGCAGGTGTAATACTCGTGAGAGGTTCTAAAGCATTTTTCTGTAAATTTGATGACTTTATTAATTCTTTCATAAAGGTTTATTTTAAAAGTGAAAAAAACAAATTCATTTCTTGACAAAATATGCAATAAAAAACTTTTATACATCAGGGAATCCCTGATTTTGCAGTGATGTAATAAAATATTTTTTTAGGCAATTTTTAGATAAGAAATACTACTTTTAAACAATTAGAAAAGGGTATTAGGTATAAAATACAATGTAATATTTAGAGTAAAATTTTATAAAAATATCAAAATTAAATGTTGTAACATTTAATAAATTTTTAGAAATGAAGTGAATTTTCTCTAAAAATTTTTCAAGACGAGATAAACTTTTAGTTCAAAAAAACACCCATTTTTTTAAACTATTTTTAATTTCTGCTTTTCTCAATAAAAAAAGTTCATAAAACTGGTTTATTAAAATTGTCTGTTTAATTAATTTTCAATATTGAGTTTTTTGAACAAACTATATTATTTTTTTATCAGCCAATTGCAAAAACCTTAAAAATTTCATAAGATTGTTTTCTATAAAACTTGTTTGTAATATTTATGGCTGATTTTGATTATAAGGATTATGGTTCTAATGGCTGGGGGCATTCTCAAGATGACTACTCTGATAAGGAACTGTCTAAATACATTGGAGATGGTTCAAAGAAAAAACTCACCAAAGAAGAAAGAAAAGAAGCCAAAGCATTACTCAAACAAGAGAAAATCCAAAAGCAAAAGGAAAGAATAGAGAAAAGACTGGCTCAACTTCTTGCTATGGAGGAAGCTGAAAAAAAGAATACTCCTCAAAACAAGACAGAGCAAGAAACTGACAAGAAACTTGTTC
>JALONN010000010.1 GCA_025454915.1 Raineya sp. | reverse complement strand
AAGTACTACTGGAACTTATAGTGTAAGTTATACTGTTACTAGCTCTGGATGTAATACAACTCAGAACTTCTCTGTTACTATTAGTCCTGCTCCTGCTGTCCCAACTTTATCTTATTCACAAACAGCTTATTGTGTGAGTGATAGCCCCACAACACCCACATTCACTCCTGCTGGAGGAACCTTTTCTGCGTCCCCTGTTGGTTTGAGCTTAAACACTTCTACTGGAGTTATCATACCTAGTACTTCCACAACTGGTACATATACAGTTACTTATACAGTTACTTTGGGGAGCTGTTCAAGACAAGTGACGAGTAATGTAACCATCAACCCAAACCCAGTTATCACAACATTTAATTACTCAAGTAATACTTTTTGCCAAAATGATCCTAATCCAAGCCCCACTGTAAACCCAACTGGAGGGTCTTTTGCCTCTACTGCTGGACTCAACATCAATGCTGTCAGTGGACTGATTAATTTAGCTACCTCTACAGCAGGCACTTACAATATCAGTTACACTGTTACTACTGGAGGATGTAATGCTACTCAGAACTTCTCTGTTACGATTAATGCATTGCCTATAACTCCAACTATTAGTTACTCACAAACAAGTTATTGTACTACTGCTACTAATCCAAGCCCTACTGTTTCACAGACTGGAGGTACTTTTTCTGCGTCTCCTGCTGGACTTTCCATCAATACTTCTACTGGAGTTATTAATTTGGCAGGCAGTACGGCAGGGTCTTATACCATTACCTACACACTTACCAATAGCTGTGGATCCAGCAATGGAACTTTTAACGTAAGTGTTGTTATAACACCACCTACTCCAACTGTAAGCTATCCACAGGCAAGTTATTGTACTACCGATGCTAATCCTAGTCCTACAGTTTCACAGGCTGGAGGTACTTTTTCTGCCTCTCCTGCTGGGCTTTCCATCAATGCTTCTACTGGAGTTATTAATTTGGCAGGCAGTACGGCAGGGTCTTATACCATTACCTATACACTTGCCAATGGTAGTTGTACAAGTAGTAATACTTTTGCTGTTACAGTTGTACAAACACCTAATGCCCCAACCACTACTAATGGTACTCGTTGTGGAGCAGGTAGTGTGGTATTAACTGCATCTGGAGGAACTAATGGAAATTATCGTTGGTATCAGCCTGATGGAACTACTCTTATCGCTGGAGAAACGAATAATACTTATACAACACCTAGTCTAGCAGTAGCATCGACAACTTATTTTGTATCCATTGTGAATGGTTCATGTGAAAGTACTCGTGTACCCGTACAGGCTTTGATACAACTTACCCCTACTACAATCACGGTTACAGGTGTTGTAACAGATGTAACAACTTGTAATCCTGCAAATAGCGGAGCAGTTAATATAAGTATCACAGGCGGACAAGCTCCTTATACTTTTACATGGTCAAATGGTGCTACTACTGAAGACTTAAGCAATCTTACAGCAGGGTCTTATACAGTAACCGTTCGGGACTTTTTTAATTGTCAATCTGTGGCTACTAGTTTTATTGTAGGAACTAGTGTACCTGCTCTCACTCTAACAGCCAATGCAAGTAATAGTAGTATCAATGAAGGAGAAAGTAGTAATTTAAGTGTTACAGGTTCTCAAATGCTTATAAGTGGTGTTTGGAGTCCAGCCGACGGGCTTTCTGATGTTAATAGTTTAACACCTGTAGCCAGCCCAAAACAAACTACTACTTATACTATAACAGCTACTGACAATCGAGGCTGTTCAGCTACGTCTCAAATTACAATAGAAGTATTTGGTAGTGAACTTTTTGTTCCTAATGCGTTCACCCCACAAAGTTCAGACCCTAAAAATCAGGCGTTTAAAGTATTTGGAAATGGGATAGGTGAAATTACTCTACGAATCTTTGATAAGTTAGGGCAAATCGTTTATGAAACCAATAATGTAACCGAAGCCACCACCACAGGTTGGAATGGTACTTTTAACGGAAAAGATTTGCCTACGGGTGTATTTACTTGGGAACTGAAAGGAAAATATCTTACAGGCAATGAGCTTAATTATAAAGGAAAAAATTCTGGAACTGTATTACTGGTTAGATAAACACAAAAGCTATGTACATTAAAACTATTATATCATGTTGTTTTATTTTAGGGTGTTTACTAGAAGTAAAAGCTCAAAATTTATATTTCTCACAATTTCATCAAACACCTCTACTTACCAATCCTGCAATGGTAGGAACTGAAACCTCGATCAAAGGTGGTTTCTTCTATAAAAATCAGGCTGTTGGAGGCGGACAAGCATTTACAACCCCTTTACTTTATGGGTTTTATCCCCTTATCCGAAAAAAAGATAACAAACATTGGGCTGGTATTGGCGTACAAATTTTAAGTGATAATGCTGGTATAGGAGGCTTGATGCGTACAACAGGAGGTTCTGTGGCTTTTGCCTACAACTTTGATTTACCTCAATCTCAGAAAATTACATTAGGGCTTCAGGGAGGTTTTTATAGCAGAAATATCTTTCTTGATAAACTGAATACAGGTAGTCAATGGAATGATATTCGCAGAACTTTTGATGGTACACTACCCAACAATTTAAATACTTTAAACCCCAATGTAAATCTTCCAATGGTAGATGCTGGTATTATGTGGCAAATGCTTGATACAAATGGTATACAAAGAGCTTATGTAGGTGTTTCTGGCAAACAACTCAATCAGCCCAATGATGCTTTTACGGATATCAACAATAAAATTCCTATTTCTTTGGTTTTTATTGCAGGGGCTCAAGTATTTAACAACCAACAGATTTCTATTTTCCCTAATATAAGGCATATTCAACAGGGTAGCATACGCCAAACCAATGTTGGTTCGGCTTTCAGGTATTATCTAAACCCTGAAAATCAAAGAAATTTTATCGCTTTTAATGGTTGGTATAGTTTGCAAAACGCTTTCGTAGCAGGGGTTGAGTTGTATCATAAAGATTACTTTTTTAATTTTAGCTACGATTTCAGCTCCACACGCCCTCAGAATTTAGGCACCTCCAATGGCTCTGCCGAAATTGGAATTGGCTATAGAAAATACATTGGTAAAAAACGCAAAAAAGATACTCCCCCACCTAAAAAAGACAGTATTATTGTACCAAATGATATTTTAGATGTTTCTGTGTGTATCCCAGAAGATTCTACCCTCAATTATGCCCTTACTGGCGAAGAGTTTGACTTGTTTAAACGTTCCGTCTTATTTAGCTATAATAGTTATTTGCTTGATGAAGGGACAAAAGCCTTTTTAGATAAAATAGCTTCAACACTGATTGCCAAACCTGAAGTGATGATTGAAATTTCGGGGCATACGTGTACTTTGGGTAAAGAAAACCTTTTTACATCTAAAGCAAGAGCTGTAATGGTTTATAACTATTTAATACGAAAAGGAATAGATAAAAAACGCCTTGTTCCAAGGGGTTGGTACGATAAAAAACCTATTGCAAATAACCAAACCGAAGCAGGTAGAGTTCGCAATAGGCGTGTAGAGTTTAGGATTGTTGCTCCTAAATAATTATTTCTTAATCAATTCAATAATATCAAAGTCGAACTCATTTTTTTCTCCTTTAAAGAATGATGTTCGGCTTTTTTCCTCCCAATTATCCCAGTTAGCATTTATAAAAAAAGTGTCTCCTTCGGGTTGAGCTTTTACTTTGGTAAGATAAATTTTATCAACTATCTTTTTATCCAAAGCCTGTTGATATATTTCACCTCCTCCTATCACAAAGGTTTGTTTTGCAAAGAATGTTTTAGAAAAGTCTAAAGCTTCATCCAAACAACTCACCACAAAACAATCGTCATCATCCAGATTATATTTTTTGTTACGAGTTACAATAATATGGACTCTGTTGGGTAGTTTCTTAGGAAGTGACTCAAAAGTCTTTCTACCCATAATCAATACATGATTTTCTGTGAGATGTTTAAAAAATTTTAAATCATCTGATAACCTCCAAGGCAATCTGCCTTGTATTCCAATGATATTATTTTCGGCAACAGCTACTACTAATGATGTCATAGGCGAAAACCTTTTAAAAACTCTGAAACTAACATACGCTTTTTTCCTTCCAATTGCAAATCATTTACTTCAATCCAACCACTTTTTGAGAAAAAAGCTAATTTTTTTCCATCTGCATAAACATCTCCTATCTGCCCTTTTACAGAAATATCACTTTTTTCTGTACTGATTTCATAAATTTTACAATTTTTACCTTGCAGACTTGTCCAAGCAGCAGGATAAGGAGCAAGCCCTCTTACAAAATTGTGTATTTCATTGTGCTCTTTATTCCAGTCTATCTGGCAAGTCTCTCTAAAAATTTTGGGAGCATGTGTTATTTCGCCTATTTGTGGACTTGTCTGTACAGCTCCTTTTTCGATTGCCTGTACTGTTTTAAGTACTAGTTTAGCTCCTTTGTGCATCAGGCGTTCATAGAGTGTTCCAACTGTATCTGTGTGATTAATTGTTTCTTTTTCTTGAAAAATAATATTACCTGTATCTATTTCGTGTTGTAGGAAAAATGTAGTTACACCAGTTTCTTTTTCTCCATTCATAATCGCCCAGTTAATAGGTGCAGCACCTCTGTATTTGGGTAGTAATGAAGCATGTAAATTAAATGTTCCTAAAGGAGGCATACTCCAAACTACTTCAGGGAGCATTCTGAATGCTACTACTATCTGTAAATCAGCTTTTAAATTTTTAAGGATTTCTAAAAATTCAGGGTCTTTGAGTTTTTCAGGTTGTAATATGTTGAGATTTTGACTTAGTGCATATTTTTTTACGTCTGACATTTGTATTTGGTTTCCTCTACCAGCAGGTTTGTCAGGAGCCGTCACAACTGCCACTACCTCATAACCGTTTTCTACAAGTATTTGCAGAGAGGAGACTGCAAACTCAGGTGTTCCAAGATAGATTATTCGCATTCAAAAAACTTTAAAATTAAAACAAGAGCTTCAAATAAAATGTTTTTCTTATCAAGAAACAAATTTTTTTAGAATCAGCAGTGTTTTAGTATTTCTAATTAGAATTTTTCTAAATTTGTATTTAGCTTCAATCAGAATTGATTATGGAATTTGAATTAAATTGTACGCCCCTTTCTACATGGTTGCCTCACAAAGATGTGGCTATTATCGCAGGACCATGTAGTGCTGAGACAGAAGAACAACTTATTGCAACCTGTTTACAGCTAAAAAATCTCAATATCAGTGCATTAAGAGCCGGAATTTGGAAACCTCGTACCCGCCCTGGTAACTTTGAAGGACACGGAGAAATTGCATTACCTTGGATACAAACTGTAAAAAAAGAAGTAAATCTGCCTTTTGCTATTGAAGTAGCAACTCCTCAGCATATTGAGCTTGCCTTAAAATATGGCGTAGATATCCTTTGGATTGGAGCTAGAACAACCGTAAACCCGTTCAATGTACAAGATTTAGCTGATGCCTTGAGAGGAGTGGATATTCCTGTCATGATTAAAAACCCTGTAAACCCAGATTTGGCTTTGTGGTTGGGAGCTATTGAACGCATTCATAAAGTGGGTATTAATAAAATAGCTGCTATTCATAGAGGTTTTTCATCTTTACAGGAAAGCAAATACAGAAACCCTCCAACATGGCAGATTCCATTGGAGTTAAAACGTATTTTCCCTCAGTTACCTATTATCTGTGATCCAAGTCATATTACAGGGGTCAGAAATTTAGTAGCTCAGGTATCTCAAAAAGCCCTTGATTTGAACTATGAAGGTTTGATGATTGAAACGCATATCACACCCGATAAGGCTTGGAGTGATGCCAAACAACAGGTAAACCCAGAAGAGTTAGGCGAAATGATTGCTGGTTTCCAAATCAGAAAGCAAAAAACTGATGATGTAGAGTTTAACAATCATTTGGAGCAATTACGTAAGCAAATTGATGAAATAGACAGAGAACTGATAGAAGTTTTTGCAACTCGTATGAAGCTTGTTGAGCAGATTGGTGATTACAAAAAGGATAACAATATCAGTATTTTTCAGTTAGACCGTTGGAACGAAATTTTCCGTACTCGCCCAATTTGGGCTGAAAAAATGGGTTTAAGTAAAGATTTAATTCAGGAAATCTATAAACTTATCCATGTGGAGTCTATTCGTAAACAAACTGAGGTGATGACTAAAAGTACAGAAAAAGTATAGATAAATCCATTATACTGTACAATTTGTATTTGCGAGCCAAAGTGAGGTGAAATAATGCCCATGAAAGCTATTGTAAGTAGATTTAAAAATTGTACAGTAGTATCAAATAAATTACAAAACTATAATTTTAAACCCATGAGAGCTATTTTTTTAAAAACCCTAGTATTAAGCACCTTGGTTGCAATGCAATCGTGTGAAAAACCCTGTTTGGATAACAAGGAGGTTAACTTCAATGTCGAAACTATCTATCGAACGCCTCGTACAACAGATAATGTATTTACCAAAATATATGCTGTAGGTGCATCAGATTCTTTTATTAAAGAGAATTCTAATGGATTAGATATTGTTGACTTGCCCATTAATATCTCTACAAATCAGACACAGTATATTTTTGAAAATGCCAGTGGTAATCAAAAGAAGCTGACATTATCCTATCAATTAAAACCTATTTACGAGAATAGCAGATGTGGATATCGTTTTAGTTTAGAAAATATAAGTCTGAAACAAGAAGAAAGTGATTTTACACCTGAACAAGTAAGAATTATGGTTTCTAACCCTAAAGAAGGTTCTTTTTTCAGTCGACCTATAACGATGAGTTATCAAATTGATATAATCCTATAAAACTATGTTAAAACATTTACTTTTAATCAGTGTGTTTATTGGCTTTATTGATAATGCCAATGCTCAAAACGATTGGTATATAGGTACTGATGCCTGGAGTACAATAATCAGACCTGTTGTTTCCAAAGGTTTATACATTGCCCCAGAGGTTCGTTACCATAAAAAAAATATCATGTCATTTATGACTGTTGGTTATGATAGTTTTCAGGATAATTATAATAGTTCTCTGAACATTGATAAATATTCTAGTAAAGGCTTTTTTACAAATATTGGTATAGATTTTATGACCTCCAAAAATAAGTCATTGAAAGATGGTAGTTTTGTAATAGGTTTGGGGCTAAATTATGCAAAATATAAAGAGAGTGCTACTTATACTTTTGAAGGTGTAGCTTTTCCAATATATGAAGGCAAAGATGAAAGAAATAATACTTCTTTTTTAGGTGGTAACATTCACTATGGTTATTTGTTCAATATAAATAAATGGCTTTTTAATGTAGGAGCTAAACATGGTTTGGCTTTTCCTTGGGGAATTAGTAATCAAGATAGAAACACTTTTCCTTCACTCTATGGTTCAGGATTAGGCATTGCTCCTTTTAGTAGTGGAGGTAATGCTAATGGAGCTGCTATTGCAACATTTATTATAGAAGTAAAGGCATTTTTCAGAGTATCATCAAAAGAGTAATTATTTGTATGAAAGAAATTCTCAATCATCTTTTTGAACATAAAACACTAAGTAAATCAGAAGCTACTGAGATACTCAAAAATATAGCCCTAAACAAATATAATAATTCGCAGATTGCTGCATTTATGACAGTCTATCTGATGCGAAGCATCACAGTCGAAGAATTAGAAGGATTTAGAGATGCTATGCTCGATTTGTGTATTGGCTTAGATTTGAATGCCTATAATCCAATAGACTTGTGTGGAACGGGTGGAGATGGTAAAAACACCTTTAATATTTCTACACTTGCTTCATTTGTAGTGGCTGGTGCAGGACAGGCAGTTGCCAAACATGGCAATTATGGAGTTTCATCAGCTTGTGGGAGTTCAAATGTATTAGAATATTTTGGCATTAAATTTACCAGCGATAAAGATTCTATTCATCAACAGCTTGATGAAGCCAACATTTGTATTTTACATGCTCCATTATTTCATCCTGCCCTTAAAAATGTAGCTCCTATTCGTAGAGAGCTGGGAGTCAAAACATTTTTTAATATGTTAGGACCTATGGTCAATCCAGCTTTCCCAAAGAATCAAATGGTAGGTGTATTTAGTTTGGAGTTAGCTCGTTTATATGCGTACTTATACCAACAGACTGACAAAAATTTCAGTATTGTACATAGTTTAGATGGTTATGATGAGATTTCGCTGACCAGTGACTTTAAAGTATTTTCAAGAAATGAGGATGTACTTGCTCAAGTAGATATTTTAAATACTGAAAAGCTAAATTTAGAACAGATTAGTGGTGGAGATACGATTGAGGAATCTGCTCAAATATTTATGAATGTACTTAGAAATGAAGGTACTAAGCCTCAAAAGACTGTTGTAATTGCCAATGCTTCTATGGCTATCAAAACAGCTCAACCTTATAAAACCCTTACAGAATGTATAGCAATGGCTACTGAAAGTCTTGAAAGCGGAAAAGCATTGCAAGCATTTGAAAAACTAAAAAAAGTAGCTTCTTGAAATCAAGAAGCTACTTTTTTACCAAGATATTTCAATGCTTTTAAACTCTGCCAGCCATCCTTTTTCTTGTTTCAATTGTACCTTATTCCCTGTTTTTTTAAGTATAATAGGTGTATGTTTTTCTTTGAGGAGTGCATCACTTGGCTCAAACGTTTTGGCTTTAGAAGCATTTTTAGGTATTTTTAAATAGTCTGTCATTCTAATTGGCTCACCTTCCATACCCATCATAGGAGATTTGATTTCATGTTTTTTTGGATTAATTAGCAGTTTTTCTTTAGAACTATCTCTATTAGAACTTAAAATCCAAAAAACTTCATCTGTTGTAAATTTTTCGTTTGTTCTTTCCAAAAAGAAGATTTCTTTTTTATTATCTTTTTCAACAATAAAAGTAATTTTATTTTTTCCTGCGGGAACTACCAAAGTTGCTAAATACAGGAGTATGAAAAAACCATATTCTACCATAACCATAAATTTTTGTTTAAAAATTATTTGATACCTATCATTACAAATGCTCCCCAAAGCAATGGTTTAGGATATTTTGCTTTGATAGTCATTTTTGCTTTTCTAAATGCCTCACGGGGCTCTTGTGGGTTCTCTAGGTAATGTTCATAAAACTCAGACATAAGTTCAGCTGTCACACTATCATCTACTTTAAATAAGCTCATGATAATAGATTTTGCTCCACCTACAAGCAAAGAACGTTGTAGTCCAAAGACTCCTTCACCCACTTGTACATCTCCAAGCCCTGTCTCACAAGCTGAAAGAATAGCTATATCCACATTATCATAAGGCATATTTGCCATTTCGTAGGCTGTAAGAATACCATTACGGGTATTGATACTAGAGTTATCTTCTAAAGCATCTCCTGCTCCTGCAAGCAATATGCCTGAACGAAGCATAGGACTTTGTAAAGCTTGTATTTCTGCTAACTCTTTAGAGGCATCTGCAACAGTGTTTACGTCTTCTACAAAATAACCATGTGTTGCAAAATGCAAAACATTTGGCTGAATATTATTTTGTTTTATACGTTCTTCTTCTGCTTCATTTTTTCTGTATTCCACAATTTTCCAATTTTTGGCAAGAATTTTACTTTTAATGTTATTTGCTTCAATAGCTGTACCAGGTAAACTTACAATTTTTGAGCCATTAGTTTTTAGGTAAAAACTTGGGTCAGCTACAACCATTACGGTTTTAGATGTATTTGAGACAGTATTATTGATTAATAAATCCTTTGTATTACTGATAAATACAAAATTATATTTATCTATTAAAAATCCCTCTGTACTCTGAAGAGTTTCTAAATTAATTTGAGTATATACACCATCAGGAGAGATATATACTTTACTAGCTCCCTGAGCTAGGTTCTCCATTGGTTTCCAATAAGTTTTATATGTACTATTATTGGATTTACTAAAACGAATCGTATTTCTATAATAATTGAGCATATCTCTATCCATCTCATTTCCATTGGCTAATAGCACTGCTTCTGGATTCATGCTATTTTTACCTATTTTAAGTACCATATACATGGTGGAATCTGTAAAACTTTTATCAAAGTATCTAAATCTTACAATTTCAAGAGCTACCTCATTATCTTTCAATTTACTTTGTACATCTTTCCATGAAGGATTTTTTTGTTCTATAACACCAGCAAGTACTTCAGAAGCACTACTCATTTGCTTTTCGAGCACTTCTATTTCTTGTTCTAATTTAACAAAGTCTATTTTAGCCAATTTTCTTTCTTCTGCTGTAAGTGCCAATACCTGAGCCAGATATTCTTTTTTCTTAATCCAGTTGTTGTAGGTATTGATTAAGTTTTGGTCTTTACTATTTAAAATTCTTTGACGAACTTTCATAGAAGAGCTTAGTAATAAACCTTTTGTAACCAAAATATGATTATAAGCTTGCCCTAGAAGTTCAGGTTTGGTTTTGATTTGCTGAGAAGCTAATGTTTTGAAAAACTCAAAATCAGATTGAATGGAAACCCAATATTTGGCTTTTTCTCGTTCACTCATAGCTGGGAAGTTTTTCTGAATAAAACTTAAATAAGCATCCGTACTTTGAGTTAAAGCCTGATTTGCTTTTTCATAATTTTTCTGGATATAATAAACTCTACCCAATTTGCTGATAGTTTTAATATAGCCTTCATAACGCTCTCCAAAAATTTGAGCATACAAAGTTTTGGCTTTTTCATAGTTTTTTTCAGCTTCCTGAAGGTTTGAACTCTTGATATAAGCATCCCCTTTTAAATTACTGATTTTCGCAATATGAATATTTTGTCCACCCAGTTTTGACTGCCAAATACTTTCAGCTTGATTTAAAAAACTCAAAGCCTCTTGAAGTTTCTTTGTTTCTATATATACCAAAGCTAAATTCTGCAATGACTCTGCATACTGAGGATGTTTATTTCCAAATGTTTTTTCAATAATTTTCTTTGCCTGATTAAAGTCTTTTTCTACTTTCTCGGCATTTTTTTGGGGATTTTCAGCAAGTTCAATAATTGCTAAATCTGTAATGAAAGGGGCGTTTCTGATGTGTTCCTGATTCAAGTTTTTGCTTACAATCTTGATACATTCCGAAATTTCTCTTTTTGCTTTATCAAAATCGCCAAGGTTTGTGTGCAAACGAGCCATTATTTCCTGACTTTCAGCAAAAATAAGGCTTTCCCTGCCATATACTTTTTCACTCAGATTTGTTGCTCTTATAATATTATTTTCTGTTTGTACATATTCACCTTTAATTAAATATAAATTAGAAAGCTCAATAAGAGGTTTTATGAGTCTTCGACTATCTACTCCATACTTTTTTTCTCTTTCAGTAATGGTTTCTTTCAAAAGTTGTTCTGTGGTGGTATAATCGCCTATACGTACATACTGACGGGCAAGTTCTTCGATGGATTCCATTTTCATAGCTTCTACATCAAAAGGTACTTCGTCCTCATCATCATCTCTTTTCTTTTTCTTCTTCTTCTTTTTAGTATCGGCTTGTTCAGTCTCATAATTTTTATAAATGGTTTCTGACTTACGAAGTAAACTGTCAGCCAGTGTATAATTCGCTATCACACCATGAATACTAGCCATTTTGCCAAGAGCTTCTGCAAATAATGGAGAACGCTCTGCTTCTTCTCCATACTTATTTTTCAAAATCCCAATTGCCTTACTGATATTTCCTTCTGCTGAACGATAATCACCATTTTTTACTTCTATGTCAGCCAATCTGCGTAATTGGTCTGCCAGTCTGATATTATTAAATCCATATTTTTTTTCTACCAAATCAGCAGATTTCTTTGTAATAGTCAATGCCTTACCATAATTATCATTCATTTCATAATAACGAGCATAATAGTTACTGAAACGAACATAATCTGGATGAGCAGGATTTAAACTCTTTTCTATAATTTCAAAAGGATTTTTTTCAAATGCTGTTTTGGCTTTTCTGTAATCTTCTGTTTCTTCATTATAATAATTCGCCATCTCTACTTCTGAAGCCTGATAATAAAAGCTGTTTTCTTTGTATCGAGACTTCTGAATAGTAAACCAATCCTGATACACCTTTTCCATTTCAGAAGAACTCACATCTATTTTGGTATAGATTTGTCCTAGATATTTCATAGCTCTTGCTCTGATTTCATGGTCTTTAGGAACAACATTTTCTTTGCTCAGTATATCTAAAAGTTCTTTACGGGCTTCTGGATAACGCCTACGGCTCATCATTTGCTCTATTTTCACCATACGGGCTTTGATAGGATAAATAGAACTTTTATCAAAATATCTTTTTGCATCTCTGTTCAGTTCAAACACTCTTAAAACCTGTAAAATGCCATTATTTTCTATTACGTTTCTTGCGATGCCTTCTTGTAAACGGAAGTAGGTTTTAGAAGACTGACGAAACGTATTGCTGTAATATTCTGTTGCTCTTTTACTCATGGCATAATAACGATTGGCTTTTGTGTATTCGCCTTGTTCCTCTGCGTTTTCTGCCAAAGCAATAAGATGCTCTATATAAGTGGGTTTGGTAACACCTGTCAGTTTTCTTACTTGTATCTGATATGCTTTGAGTATTGAATCAGCTTTGGTATAATCTCCTCTTTGAGTTTCCAAAGCACCTCTTAAAGTAAGAGCTTTTGCGTATTGTTTTTTTATATCCTTTTTGCTTGCAGCTGATTTATCTTTTTCCAACTGGTTTTTTCTGGCATCCAAAAGTGATATAAGTTTACTTTCTGCATCACCAAAATTTCCAGCCAATAAATAGGCTTTTACTATCTGCTGAGTCCAGTCGTTTTGAATTGCTTTATTGGTTTGCTCAACGAGGCGTACATATTCTTCATTTTCAAGAATTTGAAGAGATTTTAAAGAATTTCCATAATTGTTGTGTACTTCGGCTATTTTAATAAGTCCTACCAAATATTCTTCCAAATTGCTTTGGCGAAGTTCTGCTATTTTTAACTCTGCTTGTTGTAAATCTTTGTTCATTTCTTCATAAAGCCCCATTGCTTCATGAATTTGTGCCAAATGAATAGCTCCCCATGCTTGAGCTACTGTATTTTTATTCCCTTCTGAAATACTTTTAGATTGCCTCAGAGCTTTCTTATATTTGCCTAACTCGTAGCTTTTTTCCGGCTTGGAGAACATGCTTTCAAAAGAAACCTTTTGAGCATGTACACACCCTATTGCAAAACAAAAAAAGATTGTGGTATATAGATTTTTCATACCAAATAAAGTTTTAGATGTAGTTGTAAGGTTTATTATTTAAAGTTAACAATTTGTAACTGATTTTTCAAGTATTAGATACTTATTTGTAATTTTTCTAAAAAGCAAGATAAAAATCCTTTAGTAAGTTTTTAAAGTTTTCTGTATAAATTTCCTGTTCATCTTTAATATAAAGCATATTTTGGGTAGATTTTGCTTGATTCAATACAAAAGAGCATATTTTTCTAAAAAGAGTATGTTTGGGGCTATGGAAAACCTTTAGTTCATGGTTCAGATACAATTGTGAGGATTGTGCCAAATCTATAAACTGCTCCATTTGATAAGGTGGTAAAATAAGCCAGAATATGCCCTCTGGCTTCAGATGTTTTCTGACAATTTCTACAATTTCACGAAAATTGAGTGTTTCCTGATGAAGAGCCTTGTCTTGTTCCTGATTTCCAGAAAGTAAATGATTTTCATAGAATGGAGGATTAGACACAATCATGTCATATTGAACATTTACTTGACTGGAAAATGACTGAATGGATTGATGAAAACATTCTATTTGCCCTGAAAAAGCACTATTTTTAATATTATCCTGAGCTTGTAAAAAAGCTGATTCGTCTATTTCAACTGTGGTTATTTTACTTTCTGAATAACGTTGAGCAAGCATCAGAGCCAATAAACCCGTTCCAGAACCAATATCTAAAATATTTTGGGGGGCGTTGCTATGGCTATATGCCCCCAAAATACAAGCTTCTGTACTTACTTTCATGGCAGTTTGGTCTTGTTCTACTCTAAACTGCTTAAACTGAAAATAAGTATTCTTTTTACGCATCAATCTGACTTTTTACAAATTGCATGAGTTCCTCGATGTAAGCAGGCGAAAAATCAAACTGAATACCTGCTGTCTGATAAACTTCGGGAATTGTTTTAGTATATCCCAAAGAAAGTGCATCCAAATAGCCTTTTAACCCCGATTTTAAATCTTTTTGACAATTTCGCCAGACTGCAATGGCTCCCAATTGAGCAAAACCATATTCTATGTAATAAAAAGGCACTTCGTATAAATGTAATTGTTTTTGCCAATGATAAGCTTTGAAATGCTCTACCCCACTCCAATCCACAGATTTAGGTGAAAACTCCGAATAAATACGAACCCAAGCCTCCTGACGTTCTGAAATACTATGTTCAGGATTTTCGTATAACCAATGTTGAAATTTATCGATGCAGGCAATCCAAGGCAATACAGCCAGTAAATCTTCTAGATGTTCCTTTTTAGCTCTTTGTAAATCTTCTGCTTTCTCAAAAAAATGCTTCCAGAATGGCAATGTAATCAGCTCCATACTCATAGAAGCTAGCTCGGCTACTTCCGCTGGTGGCTCTTTGAAAGTATTGATTTCCATATCTTTACAAAGTACAGAGTGAACGGCATGCCCTCCTTCGTGTAAAAGAGTTGTTAAATCTCGTAGATTAGACGTTGCATTCATAAAAATAAAGGGGTAGCCTGTTTCTGCCAGTGGATAATTATAACCACCAGGGGCTTTATTTTTACGGGAATCAAGGTCTAAATGCCCCATTTTTTTCATGGTTCTCAGGCAATCGCCTAAAAATCCATCTAAATCATCAAAACAAGCAATTGTTTCTTCAATGAGTTCTTCTGAGTTATCAAAAACTTTAAGAGCTGGTAAACCTGTGGGGTCGGCTTGCATATCCCAAGGTTTCAGGGTATCAAGCTTCATTAAATTTTTTCTTTCTTCAGCAAGCTTTTCAACAAGTGGCATTACTTTTTGGCTTACTGCCTCATGAAATTTGAAGCAATCTTCAGGGCTGTAATCAAATCTGCCCAAAGCAGCAAAAGCATAGTCTCTGTAGTTTTTAAAACCTGCATTCAGGGCTACCTGATGGCGTAATGTGATAAGTTCAGAGAGTAAATTATCTAATTTGTCTTTGTCTTGATAACGTCTGTTTTGAATAGCAAAATAAGCTTCTTCTCTATTTTTTCTGTCTTTGTCTTCCAAAATATTACCAGCCTGCTGTAAAGTAAGTTCTTCACCTTTCCAGTTGATCATCATTGCTCCTGCAATGGCTCCATATTCACGTTCTTTGATTTGGAGTTCTGTTTGCAGAGGAATGTTTTCTTCCCTAAAAATTTCTGCTTGTTTTCTCAAACCTCGAATCGTTATTTTAAAATTACTTTCCTGCTCTAATTCCTGTAAAAAAGGATTTGCCAAGCATTTTTCATTGAGCTGATGATTGTAATGAATGGCTGAAGGCTGAATATTACTTACAAAATCGTTGAAACTGTTTTGTAAAACCTCATCTGCTGTATTGCAAGTCATCTTGATATAACGCCAAGCCATATCTTCTGATAGCATACTTTCCAATTCGCTTCTATCTCTAAACCAAGCTCTTAAATCATGAACTGAATTGATATTTCTTTCTAATAAATTCTTGTAAAAAGGTTCGATGGTAGCCCACTTTTGTACCACGAAGTTTTCAGGCAGGAAATTGCGTTTTTTGAGCATATTTTAAGTATTAAAGTTACTCTATGTACAAATTTAAAAAATAAGATTGCAAATAAAAACCTCTATTTGTAAGATAATTCACTATCTCCTTGATTTTCAAATTTATTTCAATATATTTGAATAGTTTATTTAACCATCTTTTCAAACTTTACTACACTTATGAATGAAACTATTTACAAGGTATTCAAAGGATTCCCTATCGTAGGTCCTGTGGTACAAGCAGCTTATATTGGCTCAAAAGTAAAAGCTCTCTTACAAAAAGTTGAAAATATGCAAGCTGACCCACGTACAAAAGACAAAACAGGGAAGGAGTTGGATGATGCTTTGGCTGAGGTAGCCAATGACCTTTATGCTGAAAGTATAACCCCACTGGTAACGCAAGAAGGTATCCCCGAAATGGTAGAAAAACCCATCAGAGAAAAAGCTATTGAGGAAATTGTAGCTATATTAAGAAAGAAAGTAATCAAGTAGAAAAAGCAGCTTAAAGCTGCTTTTTTGTTTTAAAAGAATTCTCTTAATTTTTCCCACTTTTCATCACAGAAATCTGTGAATTCAACACCATAACTTCTTGTATCTTTACAACCAAAACAAATTTCAAGGAAAGCTATAATTTTGTTTTGATTATAGAAAACTAGTACATGGCGTGGTGAGTAGCAAGCTTTTCCTTGTGTATTCTTACCTTTATATCTAAATAACGTATTAAAGATATCTTGAATTTGCTTTTTATCTAAATTAACCCGTTTTATGATACTATCCAGAATTATTTTATTATTTTCAATTTGAGTATATGCTTCTCTTTCAAGTATATCTATAGCCCTATTTTTATTCCTTATCATCTTAAACATAATAGCTTCCACACGAGTAGTTTTGCTTATCAAAGAAGATATTGCAGAATCCTTGGGCATTTCAGAAAGAATAGAACATTTTGAGTTATATTCTTCTTGCTCGTCTATTTTTTGTATTGTATCTTTTTCTATAGCTTTTAATTGTGTTGCTGAACTTTCTTGTTTTTCTTCCTTTTTGGTAGGTGTTGTTTCACAAGAAAATAGAGTTACAATACTCAAAAATGTAATTAATATTTTTTTCATAAAATATTTGAAGTTTCAAACACTATCTCATCATTTTCACAACTTTCTGCAAGCCAGCGATAAAAGCATCTACTTCTTCAAAGGTGTTATAAACAGCAAAAGAGGCTCTTGTTGTCCCTGAAAGTCCAAGACGTTTCATGAGTGGTTGGGTACAATGATGCCCTGTACGTACAGCTATCCCCTGATTATCCAAAAGTGTACCCACATCCGAATGGTGAATATCCTCAAACACAAAAGAAATAACACTTGCTTTGTGTTTGGCTGTACCGATAATTCTTAAGCCTTCTATTTCTTGTATTTTTTGAGTACCATATTCCAAAAGTTGTTGTTCGTGAGTAGCAATATTGTTTTTACCCAAATCTGCCACAAAATCTAAGGCTGTGCCAAAGGCAATAACATCAGCAATATTGGGCGTTCCTGCTTCAAATTTGAAAGGCAAATCGTTGTAAGTCGTTTTTTCAAAAGTCACTTCTTTAATCATCTCTCCTCCACCATGATACGGCGGAATAGTCTCTAAAATTGCTCTTTTTCCATACAAAGCCCCGATACCTGTAGGTGCATACACTTTATGCCCTGAAAATGCGTAAAAATCGCAATCCAAGTCTTGTACATCAATATCCAAGTGTACAGCCCCCTGAGCTCCATCTACAAATACTTTTGCACCAAACTGGTGAGCCTTTTGTATCATTTCTTTTACAGGGTTAATCGTCCCTAAAGCATTGGAAATATGCACAATAGAAACCAGTTTTGTTTTTTCTGAAAGTAGTTTTTCGTATTCTTCTAAAATGAGTTCTCCACTATCTGTAATAGGTATTACTTTTAAAACTGCTCCTTTTTCTTCGCAAAGCATCTGCCAAGGAACAATATTGGAGTGGTGTTCCATTGTAGAGATGATTATTTCATCTCCTTTTTGTATCATTTTTCGTCCAAAAGTGCTGGCAACCAGATTAATTCCTTCGGTTGTACCTCGTGTAAAAATAATTTCGTCAGAGCTTGGTGCATTTAAAAACTGAGCAATTTTATGACGAGTCTGTTCATAAATATCTGTGGCTTTGGCAGCTAAATAATGTGCTCCTCTGTGGATGTTGGCATTATACCCCTCGTAGTAAGCCATAAGAGCATTGATAACACTCTGAGGTTTCTGAGAAGTAGCTGCATTATCCAGATAAACCAAAGGTTTTCCGTTTACTTGCTGGTGTAAAATAGGAAATTGTTTGCGAATTGCTTGTATATCTAAAATAGCTGTTGAGTTCATAAAAAAATGTATTTGAATGGTTTGCTTCTACTATCAGAAACATTTCTGAGAAGAAAAGTGTTGCGAAACTAAAAAATCTTTTTCTTTGAAAGGAATTTTTACTAAAATTCGTACAGATTTTAAGATTTTCACCGTTTTATTTCATAAAACTTTTATTCTTATGGCAACTCCATCAGGTGGTATTTCTGGTCTTTTCAAATTGATAGGAGCAGGTATTGTGTTTGTAATTTTAGTTGTTTCACTTTCAAGTGCTTGTAAACGCATTGATGCAGGACACGTAGGACTTGTAGTAAAACTCTATGGCTCAGAAAAAGGAGTACAAGATGTAACAGAAGTAACAGGACTTGTTTGGTACAATCCTTTTACGACAGAAATTTATGAGTTTCCAACATTTGTGCAAAATATAGTTTTCACAAAGGACAAAACAGAAGGAAGCCCTGATAATGAAGAATTCAGGGTAACAACCAAAGATGGATTGGTTGTTTCGTTTGATGTCTCGATGAATTATCGTGTGGCTCCCAATCAGGCAGCTAATATTTTTAAGAAGTACAGAAAGCCTCTAGAAGTTTTGAATAAAACTATTATGCGTAATTATATGCGTGATGCTTATAATAAAATTTCAGGGAAATACACAGCTGAGCAACTTTATGAAAGTAAAGTAACTTTTCAGGCAGAATCGGAAGTAGAAATTAAAAATTTTATGGTTCGAGAAGGTTTTGTTGTAGAGCAAGTAGTATTACTCAATGAGTTGCGTTTACCTCAGGGGGTTGTTGATAACATCAATGCTAAAATTAATGCAAGACAAATTGCTCTCAAGAAAGAACAAGAAGTGGCTCAAGAAAAAGCAGAAGCACAAAAAGAGATTGAAAAAGCAAAAGGTTTTGCAGAATCTATGCGTATCAAGGCTGAAGCAGAAGCAGAATACAATAAAAAACTTGCTGAGTCGTTATCTCCAAACTTAATTGAATATGAAAAGGTGAAGAAATGGAATGGACAATCTCCTACTTATGTAGGTAGTGGTGGAAGTTTTCTTATTCAGCCTAAGCCATAAAATTATTAATTTAACAATTAGACCTAAATATATTTTTATTAATTAAACTTAGTTATGAGTAAAAAGAAGAAATCAAATCGTCTTATTTGGTACTTGGTGGGTGGAGTTGTTTTGTTGGTGATTGTTTCAGTTGTATTGAGCAAGGGCAAAAAGAATTTAGAAACTGTAGAAGTTGCAGAAGTCAAAAATGTAGTAATTACAGAAAAAGTGGGTGCTTCGGGCAAAGTTCAACCTGAAACAGAAATTAAGCTAAGCCCTGATGTTTCTGGAGAAATTACCGAATTGTATGTAAAAGAAGGTGATTCTGTTGTAAAAGGGCAACTTTTATTGCGTATTCGCCCTGATAATTACGAATTAGCCGTTCAGCGTTCACAAGCTTCTTTAAATACCAGTAAAGCAAGTTTGGCTCAATCACAGTCCAGACAGTTACAGGCTGAAGCTCAGTTTATGCGTTCTCAGGCAAATTATAATCGTCAGAAAGGACTTTTTGAACAAAAAATCATTTCAGCTTTAGAATTTGAACAAGCAACAGCTGAATACAAAGTAGCTCAACAAGATTTAGAGTCAGCAAAACAGGCTGTGGTTGCATCCCAGTACAATATACAGAGTGCAAGTTCAACTGTCAATGAAACTATTCAAAACCTGACAAGAACATCAGTATATGCTCCTATTAGTGGTGTAATCTCCAAACTTGCCGTAGAAAAAGGTGAAAGAGTGGTTGGTACAGCTCAAATGGCTGGTACAGAGCTACTACGAATTGCCAATCTTAATGATATGGAGGTTCGTGTAGATGTGAATGAAAATGATATTGTTCGTGTAGCCCTTGGCGATACGGCAGATGTAGAAGTAGAAGCATACAGAAACCGTAAATTCAAAGGAATTGTAACTTCTATTGCCAATACAGCCAATCAGGCTCTCACAACTGAATCTGTTACTGAGTTTCAGGTAAAAGTACGTATTTTGGGAGAATCTTATAAAGATTTAAAAGCAAAAAGTGGTCGTTTATCACCTTTCCGCCCTGGTACGAGTGCCAGTGTAGAGGTTATTACAGAAACCAAACCCAATGTATTGGCTGTTCCTCTTGCTGCTGTAGTTGCAAAAAGTTCCGATGAAATCAAAAAGCAAGAAAAAAAAGGTGGAGAAGAGAATTCTAAGAATATGGATGATTCTAAAAATAGTAAGAAAAGCAAAGAAGATTCCGAAAAGAAAGAATTTGTATTCGTGTTTGATAGCACTACTAAAAAGGTTTCTTTAAGAGAAGTAAAAACAGGCATTAGTGACTTTGAAAATATAGAGGTGGTAACAGGTCTGAAACCAGGTGAAAAAATTGTTACAGGACCTTTCCAAGCTATTGATAAGAAACTAAAAGAAGGTGACGAAGTGCAACTGGCAGATGCAACCAAAAAGGATAAAGAAAAGAAGAAGTAACAATATAACAATAATAAAAATAAAAGAGATTTTCGGTAACCGAAAATCTCTTTTATTTATTGACTCACTAAAACAGCCTTCATTTTATCATACTTATCTATTTTTCTAAAGAAATCTAAAAACTCTTGGTATTTTTCTTTAGAATAACGCCCTGATTTCACTTGAAGTTTTCTTTTATACACCAATACACTATTTTCTTTGACTAACGAAACAGAATATGTACCAAAACTAGAAGAAAGATTTACACTTTCAAAATTACCTTCTAACTGAAAATTAGCTGGAATATTAAAACGTATTTCATCATTATGTTCAAAGTCTCTGAAAGGTAATTCTATATCCGTTTTTCTCTCTTTATAATCTGGAAGTGGCAACGAGAATTTATTAAACAGATTTGGTGTAAAAAATATTCTTTTTCCATTTTTAGCTCCGATTTGGTCTATTTTTATTTCAAGATTTTCTTCCAAAGATGGTTTTCGGGATTTATCTTCTTTTAAATTAATTGAAATAATATCAAATTTTGCAATGTTCATTTCTTCATAAAGGTATTTTTTTTGTTCTTCATTAGAAGCTACAATATACCCTCTTAATTCGTCATATTCCAAATTAGAATATTTAGTTTTGATGCTTGCTTTACTTTCTCCTGTTTCCTTAATAATTACATCTGCTTTTCTGATAAGCTGATTATCTTGCATCGTATATTTAGGTGTTTTTACTAATTTTCCACCTTTTTCAGTAATGAGTAAGACATAACGATCATCTGTAAAATCTCCTAAAAAACCTGTGGGCATTTTCTGACTGGTACATTCAAGCCAAATAGTATCTTTTTGAGTAGGTACGCATAAAATAGCATGGTTAAACCTTGGTGAAGGGAAGTCAGCAAAAACTGGAAATACTTCATTTTTATCACCTGCGTTAATTAAAGCATAATGCGATTCAATACCCACAACATTTAACAAAGATTTTGTATAATTTGAAAGAGCCTTACAATCTCCATAACCTTTACTATCCACTAAGTTAGCTGGCATTGTTTGCCACCCTCCTACACCAAGCTGTATGCTAATGTACCTAGTTTTAGACTGCATATAATTATAGATGATTTTTATTTTTTCATAATCATCTTTAGCGTTAGCTGTAATTTCCTGTATTTTAGTTTTTGTAGCTTCAGGAACTTCTTGTCTATTTTTATTTAACTCTTTGAAAAACATCCCTAAAGATTCCCAAGAATCCATTTTACCTTTGTATTTATTATTTACTTCAAATTCTTTTGGAGAAATAATGACCCAAGGAACTTGTTCTCGCCAATTCATAGAATAATATTCTCGTTTAAAGGCAGGATAATTCTCGACACTCCAAGTATAAAGTTTTTTATCTTTTTCTTCTTTGATTTCAGTTTTATTGGAAATATTTCGTTCTTGATAGTAAATTTGATGATTTTTTGAAGTTAAAATCTGCAAACTGGCTTTTTCAATAGAAACGTACATTCTTTGACAAGGTATAAACTCAGGGTAAAAAAGCAAACTTTCAAAATCCATTTCATACTCAAACTCTACTGTATATGGGTATGTATTATAATTAAATTTAGCAATTTTTATCCTACTATCATCAATTTCAGTATAATTAGACGTATTTACATCTGTAATTTCTGATTTTTTTAATTTGTCTACCACCTTACCCATTCTATCATATAGTTTTCCTGAGATGTTGGAGACTATTATCAAATCATCATAATCAATCCTCAATTCAGCATGTTTATCACCTTCCTGATTGAGAACAGTACAAACATATTTCTTTTTAAGTGTAGCTTTTCCTGTATTATGAATGGTAAAAACTTGCTCATCTAATCTGATAATAGCATTTGCATTTTCAGTTAATTTAGCTGGTATTAATAAAAAACTGTAATCAATATTTTTTTGTCCCCACGATATTGTAGGTAAAAACAAAAATAACCATGCTAGTTTTTTCATAGTTTTTTATTTTTTCTTTAATACAATTTGTTCTTCTTGTTTAGCTAGAATTTTAGCAAACATATCTTTGATAAATTGGTATTCTTCTGGTTCAAATATTACTCTATTAATAAAAAATTTACAGTTTATTTGAACAGTAGTCTCTGATTTTTTAACTAAATAATCAAATTTTATAGATTTACCATCTGCCCATTGCAGTTTAATTGATTGTGGTATTTCTTCAACTGTATAATTTTCAGGAACAACAAAGGTATATACATAAGTTTCTTCTGTTGGATATGTAAAATCAATAGAAAAATCTCTTTTTTCTTGTTTAAAAGGGTTTTCTTTTATTTTATCATTCATCAATGGAGTTATATATATAAAATCTCCATTTTGTTGTACTCCTTTTTGAGATACTACATCTAATGTAAACTCTATAGGTTTATTCAGTTCTTGAACATTTTTGAATTGAATTTTTGATATTTCTGATTCTTGCAGATTAATAGTTTCGGCTATTAAAGTATCTTTCACACCCATTATTCTATTTCTTAGCTTCAAAGCTTTATAACCCTGATATTGAGTAGTTATTTTACCTTTAGTTGTTCCGTCTGTATTAATTTCAATAAATCCCGTTTTAACTGTGGATGTTTTAGGTGGATTATTTAAGGGTATCCATTCATGTTTATTTTGAGGTAAAATTAGTAAGCCTTCTCGGGTTAAAGCCCTTTCAGCTATCATATTTAATGTATGCTGAGAGTTTGTAGCATCTAATAAATACTCTTTTCCCTGACTGTCTTTTGCATATACCACACAATAATTAAATTGGTCTGCTATAGGATATTCTGCTACTACCCTTCCATTAAAACGAGTACTTAATATTACAGGATGAGCCTCTATACCTGCAAAACGCAAAGAATTAACTAACAAAAGATTGATTTCTGCACTATTGCCTGTTTTCTTTTCTAATACATCTTTAACTGTTTGGTTTGCATATATGGTATTTATACTATTAAACTTGAAATTATTTTTTATATAATCAAAAACAACTGATAATTTTTCAGTATCTTTTTTATCTTTAATCAATTCTATCACAATATCTTTTCCTGCATTTTTTTTCAAATAGCCCCCAAAACTTTCTATCTCCATTAATTTTTCTATAAATTTTTCCCAAGTAGGCATTACATTTTCTACTCTACCATCATTATACATTCGAGCTGACATCTGAAATTTTATATGATTCATATAATCTTTTGGACTAGTTACAAACTTTTCATCTTTACTAAATGCAGGTACATCTTTCATAACCCATTTATGTCCATTAATTCTATAATCACTTGTCGATTCTGTAAAGGTTTTATCAATGTAAAAGTCTTGTGTTCTTGTCCATAACTCAACATATCTAAAGTAGTCAGGTATCAAGGTTTCGACTTCCGCCCATTGGATAGGTATATAAGATTGTAAATAACATGGCTCAAGCAAAAAGGCATTATCTGATTCAAAACGATAAGATATATCAATCACAGAGCCTTCTCTAACATTAGGCATTGATATTTTCACTTGTCCATAGTTTTTATTTATCTTAACATCAAAAATCTGTTCTTTTTCCAATTTTGTTTTTTTTACTTCTCCATTTTCTAAATTGTAAGTATATCCTTTAATCTGAACTATTTTTTCGCTGTATGGTATATAATAAGGTTCTACAATATTTGCAAATTGAAGCCCCTCTTTATTTAAGACTTTTATTCTTTTATGACGATAAATCACTTGTTTCCATACAGTTGTAAATGGTATAATTTGGATTTTTGTATAATCATAAAGCACAACAGCAACAGCATTTTTATCTTTTTCATAGACTTTATTTTCAACGGTAGCTTTGTCAATTTCTCCAAATTTGACATCTTTTTGGGCAAAAGAAACAAAGCAGAAGAGAATTAAACAGAAACTAAGTATAGTTGTTTTAAACATAGTATTCATAGGGTTTATAATTAAAATAAAAAATCAGGCAAAAATAAGGAAAAAAACAATTGTAAAATACTATTTTCTAATAGTAGAACTTACATCTATTTTTATATTAAATTTGGAAATATTTTTCAGCAAAATAAGCTTTAGAATCTAAGAACATTATTTTACATTCTATGAATCATGAAAATTTAAGATATACCCTACTTATTAAACAAAAAGCTAAAGAATTGGGCTTTGATTTTTGTGGAATTTCTAAAGCTGAATTTTTAGAAGAACAAGCTCCTAGGTTAGAAAACTGGCTTAAACAGAATATGCATGGCGAGATGGCTTATATGAACAATCATTTTGATAAACGCCTCGACCCTCGTTTGCTGGTAGATGATGCAAAATCTGTTATTTCTGTATTATTGAATTATTTCCCCAAAAAAGATTTAGCCCAAGAAGACAGTTTAAAAATATCTAAGTATGCTTATGGTACTGATTATCATTTTGTATTAAAAGATAAACTTAAAAGTCTATTGGAGTTTATACATAAAGAAATTGGAGAAATTAATGGAAGAGCCTTTGTAGATTCTGCTCCTGTTATGGATAAAGTTTGGGCAGAAAAGAGTGGGTTGGGCTGGGTTGGCAAACATAGTAATCTGATAAACAAAAATATGGGAAGTTTTTTCTTTATTGGAGAACTGATTATAGACTTAGAATTAGAATATGATGCTCCTACCAAAGACTATTGTGGGACATGTACTCGTTGTATAGACGCTTGCCCAACAGATGCTATTATTAATCCCTATATCGTAGATGGAAGCAAATGCATTTCTTATTTTACAATTGAATTAAAAAATGAAATCCCTCAAGAAATGCATGGAAAATTTGATAATTGGATGTTTGGTTGTGATATTTGCCAAGATGTATGCCCTTGGAATCGTTTTGCGAGTCCACACAAAACACAAGCATTTGAGCCTCATGAAGATTTAGAAAAAATGACAAAAAAAGAATGGCTAGAAATAACAGAAGAAACCTTTAATATAATTTTTAAAAACTCCGCTGTAAAAAGAACTAAACTAAAAGGCTTGCAACGAAATATTAATTTCCTGCAAGCCAGTGATAAAGAATCATGAAATGTCTGTGTTTTAAGAAAGTATCATTTTGAACTCATTATTAAGGACACTTTTGTATTGTGGCTCAAATTTATGATAACACCACTTGCGAAAATCTTCCTTTTCTGAGGGTTTTAAGGAAGCTAGTGCTTTACGAAGTTCCTTTTGAAACAAAAATTTATCAAAACTTACTTTTTCTAAAATTAATTTAAAATAGTCTAACATAATTTAAAATAGTTTTAACCCAACAAATTTGGAGTTAATAATTTTGCATAGGCATCTTGATTTAGTTATAAAGTGTTGCTAATATACAACGTTTTTTAAAAACAACCTAATGAAATCTTTAAAAAGTATAAAAAAAAATTGGCAAAAGTCTATTATTTTAATAGTAATGCTATTTTCTACAATAGTAAAATCTCAAGACATTCGAATTGAAGTTGCCCGAAAAAAATTATCTATTCATGATTTTCTGCAAATCAGGGTTTTATGTAGTAATGAAGACTTGCGTACCATTGATGAATTTCCTGAAATTGTAAACTTTAATAAAACATTTCAAGTATCTTTAGAATATACTAATGCTCAAGGACAAATTACAAAAGGGATTGAGCAAAACTATAAGGCTATCAAAGGAGGAAAGTTTAATATTCCTTCTTTTGAAATTCGTGTTAATGGTAAAAAACATATTTTTAAGGGAGAAGAAATTACTGTATTAGGAGATGATAATACTGAAGAAAAGAAAAAAACAGAAGACGAAAACATCCTCAATGTTTTAGAAGAAAATCAGAAAGATGCAAATATTGGTCTTGGTAAACTTCAAGAAGCTTTTACAGCCGTAACCGTAAACCGAGATGAACTTTTTGTAGGAGAAGAAATCAATGTGTCATTTGCTTTTTATTTGGCAGAAGATGCCCCTCGTTCCTTAGATTTGTACCAACTCAATAAACAGCTTTCTAAAATTATCAAGCAAATACGTATTCCTAAATCGTGGGAAGAAGATTATAAGTTAGATAGTGTTTCTAAAGAAAAAATTGTCATTGGCAAACGTAAATATCAGCGTTTTAAATTTTATCAAGCTTCTTTCTTTCCATCAGAAGCAGGAAAATACACTATTCCCGTATTAGAATTACAGATGGAAGATAAGGAAAAAGAAAAAATTGTAGTTTTCAAATCCAATCCCATTAACATTACAGTAAAGCCATTGCCCAACACAGACATAAAAGTACCTGTAGGGCGTTTTCAGTGGCAGGAGGCTATTACTTACCTCAAAATACAAACAGGAAAAACTGTTGATTATCAAATAAATATTTTAGGAAGTGGTAATTTTGCAAGCCTTAATGCATTAGAGCCTCCAGTAAGTATGGGTTTAGAGTTCTATACTCCCACCATTGAACAAATATTACGAAAAACCCCCAATCAGTTATTGGGTACAAAATCATTTCGATACACTATTTTAGCCAAAAAACCTGGGATGTATCCCCTTAAAAATCATTTTAAATTTATTTATTTTGATTTAGAAAAGAAAAAATATGATACTTTACAATCAAGACTGGTGTTAGAGGTAAGTGGACAAGCCATAGAAGATATTTCCGTAGAAAGTAGTGATTTTTTGAATGAAGAAAAAGATGCTGACAACACCATTCAGACTGTTGGTTCTAACAATCGTATTAAAATTATTGCCAATATTGTTTTAGGTATTCTTATTTTTTTAGTTTTATACCGACTTATTGTACGAGATAAATAAAATATCATGCAAAAATCTACTTTATTACATCTACGCATTCCATTTTCCATATTCTTAATGCCTGTTTTTTTATTTGCTTTTAGTCAGGCTCTTACAATAGACTGGGTAAAAACAATTATTGGATTTATCTCTATTCATTTGTTTTTATACCCAGCCAGCAATGGCTTTAACAGTTATTTTGATAAAGATAAAGAAAGTATTGGTGGGCTAGAAAACCCTCCTCCTGTAAGTAAAGAGCTTTATTGGGTTTCTTTATGTTTTGATGGAATGGCTATTATTTTAGGTTTTTTTGTTTCATGGTTATTTGCTTTATCTCTTTTAATTTATGGGCTTGTTTCTAAAGCATATTCACATCCAAGTATCAGGCTTAAAAAATACCCTTTTCTAAGCTGGTTCACAATTGGCATTTTTCAGGGATTTTTTACTTATCTGATGAGTACTTTGGCTATCAATGACTTCTCTTTTTCGGAGCTTTGGGGTATGCATATTATAGTTCCTGCTATTTTGGCTATGTTGCTTCTGATGGGCTCATACCCTATGACGCAGGTATATCAGCATTATGAGGATGCCCAAAGAGGAGATAAAACACTCAGCCTACTTTTAGGAATAAAAGGAACTTTTTTACTGACTGCTTTTGCTTTTTTTATCGCTAATTTGGGTTTCATTGGGTATTTTTATGCTTTACATTCTAACACAAGCATTCTTATCTTTGAGGTAGCTCTAAGCCCTGTTCTAGTATATTTTGGGAATTGGTTTTTAAAGGTTCTTAAAGATAAAAGTCAGGCAAATTTCAAAAATACCATGCTTTTAAATCAAATATCTTCTATTTGTACAAGCACAGCTTTTATCCTGATTCGTATTTTTGCCTAAGCTCCAAATTGTCTCAAATGATGGTCAAGGTGTAAAGCAAACAACTTACCCCATTCATCAGCAGTCATTTTACCAAAAAAAGGATGAACACGTGTCTCTAACTCGTTTTTATCCATTTTTCTAAATTTATCTATATAATCAAGTAATTTTTTCTTCGTATTTTCTAAAGCTGGATTATCAGAAACAATAAAGCTTTTAGCTGTTGGTAAATTTTTAGACATTGGTTTGCCTTTCAAAAAGCTTCTTTTTGCAATCCCTCCAAATAATATTCCTACTAAAGTTTTTTGGAGTTTAAGTTCTCCTAAAGCCACTTGAAATGGGCGTGTACAATGCTCTATCATTTGACTGACAGTCATTTTACCCCACAATCTCTGTGAGCTTTCAGAAAGCTGATTAATACGTTGAATAAAAGTTTCAGAATCGTTTGTATGAAGGATATTCATGTCATTTTAATTTAGATTGTCTTGGTGCAATTTATCAAAATAATGATTTTTATTTTTACTTCACTTTTATTTTTTTACCTTTGCAACGCTTTGGTAGTTTGGAGCAACCATTACTGTTTCAAACTTTAAAAGGGAATATGGTGTAAGTCCATAGCTGTCCCCGCAACTGTAAGCCGAAAAAACGCTTTTGCTACATCACAAGCCACTGCTCTATTTGAGTGGGAAGGCAGCAAAAGTTCGGTAAGTCAGGAGACCTGCCAAGCAGTATCAATGTTTCATGGCTTTCGGGTGAAAAGCAGTGAGGTGCAAAAAAGAAAGTGTATTCTTTTTATTTTTTACATTTCATTCTTTCTCCTGCAAAGGCTTTTATAAAGTCTTTCAGATGAGGTATTTATTATTAGTATGTTGGCTTATCACCAACGCTTTATTTGCTCAGGATTCTATTTCGGCAATAGAAGTAAAGGCATATCCATACAAAAAATATGCGATTGGTGCAAAAACATGGCAGGCAGATTCTGTATTGATAGCTCAGAACAATAGCTCTCAACTATCCGAATGGCTTTTACGCTATACAGGGGCATATATGAAAGAGTATGGCAACGGGCTTTTAGGTTCTATCTCATTAAGAGGTACTGGGGCAGGGCATACAGCAGTTTTATGGAATGGCTTGAATATCAATTCTGCTACTTTAGGAGAAAGTGATTTTGTCAATATACCTTTATTTGCAAACGATCAAGTGGGCTTACAAATGGGTTCATCAGCATCATTATTTGGTTCTGAGGCTGTTGGGGGAGCGATTTTATTATCAGGAATGCCCCAAAAGTCGGTAAATGGTCAAAAAATCCACTTCAGGCAAGATATAGGTAGTTTTGGCAGAAATTTTACAGCCCTCAAGTTCTATCATCATCAAGAAAAAATAAGTATAAGAGCTAGTATCTATCGTTTTTCTTTAAAAAATGACTTTAATATCCCTTCATTGTCTGGCACTATCCAGAACACTACTCCCATTAATTATTTAGGAGCTACACAAGATATTCAATATCAGATTTCTAAAAAACAACAGATTAATTTTCATAGCTGGTACAATTCCAATTACAGAATTCTTGCAGGCAATAATAATCTGTTAGACAACAATTTACGTTTGATGACCTCTTGGAAAAACGACCTGAGTACAAATACATCCTTAGAAACTAAAATTGCTTATACAAACGATTTTTTATTATACAATAATCAAGAAAGAACACAAACCAAACGCTTAGCTGGTATTTTTCAGTTAGAGCATTTCTTTTCAGAGAAACTTTCTACTCAAATAGGTGTGAATACCCAATATTTCATGATGAGTGTTGATGCCTACAAAGAACCTAAAACAGAACTGCGTACAGATGCTTTTTTAATGAACAGATGGCAGGTTCTTCCAAGCTGGGTAATTAGTTTAAACATCCGACAAAGTTTTGTAAAAGGCTATCAAGCACCCTTCACTCCTTCTTTAGGTACAGAATGGATTATTTTTGACAAGTCGAATAGACAAATTACTTGGAAAGCTCAGATAGGCAGAGGCTATCGTTTACCAACTCTCAACAGCAGATATTGGCAACCAGGGGGCAATCCGAACATTCAGCCCGAACAAAGCCTAAGTTCAGAAACAAGCATGGCTTATGAGCAAAAAAACAACTATCAATCCTTCAAAATAGAAGCCACTGCATTTATGATGCAGGTAAAAGACTGGATTATCTGGCAGCCCACATTACAAGGTTTTTGGTCTCCAGAAAATCTTCAAAATGTGGACTCTAAAGGCTTAGAGGCACATATCTATTATACAAAAAAATGGAAAAAAGGAAGTTTTAGCTTATTTACAAATTATGCATTTACATTATCTCAGATTCAAAAAATAAAGAATGATGTTTCTAACAGGTTTACCAGCCATTATTTACCTTACACGCCTGTTAATCGTATTTCGGTGGGCATAAACAGCTCTATTCAAAATACTCAAATTAGCCTGAACAGTCATTTTACTGACAAGCGTTTTACTGATTTGGATAACATCAATATCGTAAAAGCCTTTTGGCTTACAGATTTTCAGGTTCAACAAAAAATAAAATACAAAGTACACACTTTACAGATTGGAGGACAAATCAATAATATATTCAATAAACAATATCAAAATGTTCTCAACCAGTATATGCCTGAGCGAAATTACCAAATCAGTTTACAATACTTTTTTCAGTAATGCCCGAACATGAAGTAAAATATTGTCCTGTATGTCAAAGTGCGTTTGAATGCAAACTAGGAAGTATCACGATTTGCCAGTGTTTTCATGTAACGCTCAACAGAGATGAAGCAGTTTACATTGGCGAAAAATATGAAGACTGTTTATGTCACCAATGCCTTTTATCAGCTAAAAAAGAATATCAAACCATGCAAAACTATCAGGATTTAATCAATTCCTCAGAAACTAGAGTATTTAAAGTTGTTTTTCCCAACACAACCAATCATTATGATACTCTTTTTGGAGGCACAGCCTTACAACTCATGGATGAAGTGGCGTTTATTACAGCTACTCGTTTTAGTCGTAAAAAAATGGTAACTGTATCATCGAGTAAGGTCGATTTCAAAAAAAGTATCCCTGCCGATACCATCATTGAAATTGTAGGAAGAGTTATCAAGGTCGGTAATACAAGTCTTGAAGTGGAAGTACAAATTTTCAAAGAAGAAATGTATGAAAACTATCGAGAACAAGCCATACAGGGTGTTTTTACTTTTGTAGCTCTTGATGATGAAAAGAAGCCCGTCAGTATTTTTTAATTCTATAATTTATAACCATCAACCTTTTATTAATCTAGTTTTATTATGAAAAAAATGTTTCGATTCTCTTATGTAATTTTATTCCTAGCTGGTCTGCTTACAGCCTGTACCCCTAGTGACCCACAACCCAATATTGGAAAATATGGAAAAGGTGTTTTGGTTGTTAATGAAGGCAATTTTTCAGAAAAAAATGGCTCTCTAAGTTTTATCAAAGAAAATAATGAGGTCATTAGTGATATTTTTCAAACTGAAAATGGTGTAGCTATTGGTGGTATTATTCAATCTGTAAAAGGCTATAATTTAAGTAACTTTAGTTCTGTTGCTGACAAATTTGCTATTATTACAAATAACACAGATCAAGTAATTTTCACTGAAGCTAATGATTTAAAGGTAGTGAGTGTATTAGATGGCAGTGCTAAGCAGATTGAAAATCCACAAGCTTTTGCTGTTTTGGGAAATAAAGGTTATATAACCAACTGGGGAGATATAGGCAAAGCTTTTGGAGCTAATCCAGAGGGTTTTATCACAGAAATAGACCTCCAAACAAGAACCTTTATACGTAAAATTCCTACCCCTAATATTCGTCCACAAGGTATTGTTGCTATCAATAATAAATTATATGTAGCAAACAATAGTACAAATACGATTTCTGTCTATAACAACACAGGAAGTCTTATCCAAACTATTATTGTTGCTAATAATCCAGATAAAATACTGATAGACAACCAAAACAAGCTATGGGTAATTTGTTTACCAAATTTTGGAAGTGATAAAGGTTCTTTGGTACGTATCAATCCTTTTACAGACCAAACAGAACTAAGTATTGCTGATGTTCCTGTAGGTTCTTTTAATTCGAAAATTGCTTTATACAACAACAAAATTTATACTGTTTCAAAAAATAAAGTTTATACTGTTGATTTAACAAGTCAATTAATTGCTGAATTTATTAGTAATGATTATTCTATTTATGGTTTTGGAATTAACCCCCAAAATGGAGATTTATATTTGGGAGAAGGTTCTTTTTCGCAGGCAAGTCGTATCAGACGCTTAAGTAATGATGGAACACTTATTAGAGAATATTTGGGAGGTATCGGTACAAACGGATTTTTATTCTACAACTAAAACTATTTTATACCTTATTCAAAAATCGTGGTTTTTACTATAAAGACCACGATTTTTATTTATATTTGCCCATCTAAAATATTTTTTGATTCAACGCTTTGAGTATATCTTTATGAATTTTAATAACAGTCAACAACTCTTCGAAAGAGCAAAAAAAACAATCCCTGGTGGTGTCAATTCTCCTGTACGAGCTTTCAAATCGGTAGGAGGTTCTCCTATTTTTATTAAAAGTGCAAAAGGTGCATATCTTTATGATGAAGATGGTAACGAATATATTGAATTAATCAATTCTTGGGGTCCTATGATTTTGGGACATGCTCATCCCAAGATACAAGCAGCTTTATCGAAAGCCATTGAGAACTCTTTTTCTTATGGAGCTCCAACCCAAAGAGAAATAGAAATGGCTGAACTTATTTGCCACATGGTGCCTTCTGTAGAGAAAGTAAGAATGGTAAACTCTGGTACAGAGGCATGTATGAGTGCTATTCGTGCTGCTAGAGGTTTTACGGGCAGAAATAAAATTATTAAATTTGAGGGCTGTTATCATGGACATGGTGATAGCTTTTTAATTGCAGCAGGCAGTGGAGCTTACACGATGGGTTCACCTGATAGTTTAGGTGTAACACAAGGAGTTGCCAATGATACCCTGACGGCTCCTTATAACGATTTGGAAGCTGTAAAAAAACTTGTAGATGCCAATCCGAATCAAATTGCTTGTATTATTTTAGAACCAGTTGTAGGTAACATGGGTTGTGTGCTACCCAAAGATGGATTTTTACAAGGTTTAAGAGATATTTGTACCAAAGAAAATATTATTTTAATCTTTGATGAAGTAATGACTGGCTTCAGACTTGCAAGAGGTGGAGCTCAGGAGTTATTTAATATTAAAGCAGACTTAACAACATTCGGTAAAATTATTGGTGGAGGCTTACCTGTAGGAGCATATGGTGGCAGAAAAGACATTATGGACTGCATCTCCCCTGTTGGAAAAGTTTATCAGGCTGGTACTCTGTCTGGTAACCCGATGGCAATGGCTGCTGGGCTTACCATGCTAACTGAGCTCAACGAAAACCCTGCTATTTATAACACCCTAGACCAAATTACCACACAAATTACACAGGGTATTCAACTGGCTTTAGATAAGTTAAAGTTGAATTATACAATTAATAAAATAGGTTCGATGTATAGTTTATTCTTTACAGATACGACTGTAACCGATTTTCAGACAGCTAAAACTTGCAATGTAGAGTTGTTTGGCAAGTATTTTCATAAAATGTTATCAAAAGGTGTTTATTTAGCACCTTCACAATTTGAGAGTCTTTTTGTTTCAATGGCTATTTCTGATGATGATTTAAATCGTATTGCTCAAGCCAATGAAGAAGCTCTTACTGAGATTCATGCTTAAACCAACTTAAATCCTTATGAAAAGAGTAACAGGTCTTGGAGGTATTTTCTTTAAAACAAAGAATCCTCAGCAAACAAAAGAGTGGTATCAGAAACACTTAGGATTGCCAATTAATGATTATGGTGCCTCTTTTGAATGGAGAGATGCTGAAAATCCAGAAAAAAAAGGCTCTACAGAGTGGAGTCCGTTTAAAGAAGACACTCAATACTTTGCTCCTTCTCAAAAGGATTTTATGATTAATTATAGAGTAGAGGATATTGAGGCATTGGTTGAAGTTTTAAAATTTGAGGGGGTAACAATTTTAGATGAAATTGAAACCTATGATTATGGTAAATTTGTTCATATTTTAGATTTAGATGGCAACAAAATAGAACTTTGGCAGCCTTTATAATCCTGAAAAATTGTTTTGAGAAAAAAGAATGAACTCAATTATTATTTATGAACAAATCTGTTAGAGTAGAAAATTTAGGAAGAATTGATTATCAAAAAGCTTGGGATTACCAAACCGAGCTTTTTGATAAAACTGTACAACTCAAAATTCAGAATAGAAATAACCCTGATAATGAGCAACCTACTCCTAATTATTTCTTATTTTGTGAACACCCCCATGTTTATACTTTAGGCAAAAGTGGCTCAATAGATAATTTATTGCTAGATGAGCAGGGCTTAAAAGAAAAACATATTGGTTTTTATAAAATCAATAGAGGTGGTGATATTACCTATCATGGTGATGGACAAATTGTGGGTTATCCTATTTTAGATTTAGATAATTTTTCGCCTGATATTCATAAATACATGCGTTCTCTGGAAGAAGTTATTATTCTAACACTTGCTGATTATGGTATAAAAGCCGGCAGAATAGATGGTTTTACAGGCGTTTGGCTAGATTATGATGGAGGAGAAAACCCTCGTAAAATTTGTGCTATGGGTGTAAAAACAAGTCGTTGGGTAACTATGCATGGTTTTGCATTTAATATCAATACAGATTTACAGTTTTTTGATTATATTGTTCCTTGTGGCATTTCTGATAAGGCAGTCACCTCTTTAGACAAAGAACTTGGAAGAAATGTTCCATTGGAGGAAGTGCAAGAGAAGATTTTAAAATATTTTGCTCAGATATTTGAGGCTGAATTGTTGATTACTGAAAACCAAAAAGTATAAAATTCTTATATTTATTTGTATTCTACCTTTTTTACAATACATTTGCATACCAAAATGGGGAATTAGCTCAGCTGGCTAGAGTACTACAATGGCATTGTAGGGGTCATCGGTTCGACTCCGATATTCTCCACAAACAAACATTAAAACTCGTTGGTTATTAATAACTTATCAACGAGTTTTTTTATTGTCTGAAATATTACCGAAATAAGTTATTTATTTTTCATTTTCTTTTCCACAGATTCTAAAGCTCTGTCAATACCTGAGTAATCCGTACTATCAAGATAACCTTGAGTAATTTTAATATCCGAATGACCCAAGGCATCCTTTATGTCTAAGTCTGAAACATTCAAGTTTCGTGAAATCTGAGCAAAGCTCCTACGGGCTGTATGAGTAGAGAAATTTGGTAGTTCAAGCAACTTTGCTATTTTTTTCAGGTTCTTATTGATGATGGTTGTTTTGCTCTCTATTTGATTTTTTAACTTTGCTGTGCCATACTTATCAGATTCTAGGCTATCCTCCAAAAAAGGGAATACAAAAACATTGTTTTTTCTAGTCTGATAATAATGTAAAATGATTTCCTTTGCTACCATTGGCAGTTTTACAGAGTGCAAACGGGGATGATTTTCAAATTGCTTATACACATAATGAGTATAACGAGCTTCTACTTCTCTTATTTGTTCAATATTAATAGGTCTGAAATTCTTATCCGTAATACTTGTAAATTTCATCAAAAGCACATCACTTACCCTTTTTCCTGCCAAATAGAATTGCATGATAAAAAAGTTTCTAGCATCTGATAATGGAGAGGTTAGTGTTGCTTCTTCTAACTTTAAAATATCCTCTTCTGTTAAAAATGTTTTGATAGTTTGAGGCTCAGGTCTGAATCTCCATTTTTTTGTTGGGTTGTAGGATTCCTCTAAAACATCTTCATCTTTTGCCAAATTTATAATAGAATTAAGCATTTCTATTTTTTTGTTGGCTGTAGCTGGAGCAAGGTTCTGATAAAAAGTTTCATCTAATTCTTTCAAAAAATCTATATCAATATGCTTAAAATCTACATTTTCTATTTTTTTCAATGAACCAAAATCTTTGATTTCTCTCATCAGCGTATCAATATTCTCAAATGTGGATATTGACCAATTACGAGGGTTTCTCAATTTTAAGCCTTCTATGTAGGAAGATAATAGGTTTTTAACTGTAATGTCTTTACCATCCAAATATGCTTTTACTTCATCAATAGTGGCAAGAGGATTATTTTTTGCATACTCCTCTCCTTTATAAATAAGCTCATTAATTTTAGAATTATAGACAGAAGCGTTTGGGTGTGTTTTCTTCACTCCACCACCTTTCACAACCTCACGAGATTTCTCTACCCAATCAGATTTTTTTACGGAGTAATCCGTATGAACACGTTTCAGAATTGGTTTTTGGTCTCCTTGTGTTTTTTGAGTTATCCTAACAAAAATAGTATGATAGCCATTTGCATTGGGCTTTGATTCTAATTCTGATCTGAATGTAAACTTCATAGTTTATTTACAGATAATGAGATTCTATAAATTGAATGAATATCTTTTTTCTTGACTGTGATTGCTCCATGATTAGGATTATCACTATGTAGTTTTAGAGTTTCGCTTTCATGTAGCGTGTTTTCCTTAATTCTTTTAATAACTCTCATGTTATTGACAATTACCATACAAATACCCGTGGTGTATTCCCAATCACTGGGATCAACCTTTTGAGCTACTATGATACTTCCTGATTTTATTGTAGGCTCCATAGAGTCTCCATTACTATCAGTTATAATAGTGTCTTTGTATTGAATTCCATCTACATAAGGTATCCACATTACTTCCTGAATATCTGTCCAATTATTATCATTATAGACATCAAGTATAGAAGCTGTTGCAATCATACGGATATAAGGTAATTCAACCATTACCCTCTTGTCCCCCATTTTGAGATATGTTACTCCTTTTACAGTTTCCCTCTCCAATTCATCAGAGTGGAAATTACCCATTAAGTTTGTTTTATTTTCGTATATCGGACCTTTGCCTTTTTGTAACCAATTCATATTTATATTTGGGTATGCCCCCAGTAACTTTTCAATAAAACTATTCGAAGGCTTTTGACTTTTAGACTCTATTTGTGAGAGATTTGCGGGACTTACATCTATTTTTTCTGCAAATTCTTTTTGAGAATCAATGCCTAGTATCTTCTCTCTAAAATACTTTATCCTATCGTTAATGTCTTCCATAATTGTTTGAGTTTTAGTTGTTTTGTAATTGTGTTTTAAAAAATCTTAATTATTTATTTTTTTATTAAAGAAATCTTAATTATATTTACTGTATGAATACTAATATTAATAATAAGAATAGAAATTTGATAACTTTTCTTGATTAATTTTTCCAATAGCGTTAAAAATTATGCCAATCTTAAAAAATACAGATAAAGTGTCTTCGCCTGAGGACATGGAAAAATTCGCTAAAGAATTAAAAAAAATAACCCCAAAACTGCCTCCTTTTTATGCTGAAAGGGTTATTAAGACAGATAATACAGTTTGTAAGACATTAATTTATAATGTCAAGCAAGGCAGGTGTGTGAATTGGAAAATTCTTGAACTTTTTAAAAAAGTTATCCAAGAATATCAACAAGAACTTCAAACTCAAGAAATTTAATTAAGAAATCATAAATTTTTTTGAAATATTGATTAAGATAAATTAATCAATTAAAGAATATTAATTACTAAAAACACAGATATGACTCTTGACGAAATGGCAGTATACATTGCCAAAATCCCCAAACTAGAGAGTATGCTTTTGCAAATTCTGGAGATGCAAGAGAAAGTCTTGCAAAAGAAACCTTATTTGAAGTCAGCAGAAGCCTGCAAATACCTTCAGTGCAGTAATACTACACTTAGGAGGCTTGTAAAAATGATGGCTGTGGAATATAATGATAAAGGATATAATTCCTACGATTTACAGCAGGTTTATAACAAAAATTTGAATTACAGATACTTTAATAGACCCAAAGACTGGGAAGATAAGCTAAAACCGATACACATATGATATTTGAGCAAAATGGAGACTGCCAAAAAGCCAGCATTAACAACTATTTTGATGCTGCAATCATTGAAAATACTGAAGATGTGTCACTAGAAGCCTTTATAATCGTAAAAGATGCTCCTAATTGTGTATTCTTCGTCGGAAAAGTCTTTGGAATTCCTGATGCAAAGCAAAAAATTGAGACATTTTTAAAAGAAAAATTATTCATTATCCAATAATGGAAATAGATGTAAATAAAATATTGTCTTTAGTAGATGGTAAATACTCAAAAGCTGAGGCTCTTTTGAGTTTGCTTTCTAAGTGTGGTAAATCGAGTAGGTTTGGTTATCATGTTATAGAATGTGATAACTCTCAGGCTGCATTTACACTAGGACAATTAGCATTAGAATGGCGTTGGAGTAAAACAGATGTAAATAGATTTTTGAAATATTTACAAGAAATCAAATACATAGATTTGGAGGCATTCCCATACGCAACTAAAATAACTGTTTGGGAGCTTGTGAAAGTTCATGATGCTGTAGTGGTTGAAGAAATCCAAGAAGATACTGCAAAACCAGAGCCTAAAGCTAAAAAAGTCAAAGAGAAGGTAGAGAAGATAAATAATGAAATTCTCTTTAGGGATACCCCTTATTATGATAATAATGTTCTCTTTGAAAAAGAATTTATTGAAAAATACCCTTCATATTCCCAATACGATATACAATATTATTATGGCAGGCTCATGGACTGGCCTAAAGGTAGTACAGCAAATAAATATAAAAAGAGCAATTGGCTACTAACCTGTAAGGTTTGGATTGATGGAGATGTGAATAATGGTAAGCCAAAAATGAAAACAACACTATTTCAGAATCAGAATTCTGGAGGCATTTCAAATACATTCATGGTAGGGAATCAAGTATTACAGGAAAAACTAAAAAAAATTAATCAAGATGAATCTGGTAGTATATCGACAAACATCGGGGCTTAATCCATTTCAGCTAAGCATTGTACATGCTTCAGATGCAAAAACCATAAAGGAGCTATCAAAGCCAGAAATGGCTATGTTTTCTAATAAACTTGTAAGCAAAACATTACTGCTTTTAGGTCACAATAAAATGCTTCAAAATCCACAAGAAAGACAATTTTTTGAAGAAGCTTTAGAGCTTCAACTATTATCAAAAGCCTATAATTTTACTACAAAGGAGGTTGAAACTGCAATAGAACTTGCTATCTGTGGAGATGTTGAAAATGATGTTACTCCAACGATGGAGTTCTTATCTATACCTGGTATTATCAAAGCTATTGCTTCGTACAAAAAATATAAATCAGAAGTCACTCAAAAACTTTGGAAGGAACAAGAAAAAGAAAAAGAAAAACAGGAGGATATTTTAAGGGAACAAAATAGAATAAAATTTCTCAAAGAATTGTTCGAATATTGCCTTAAATGTGTCCAAGACAAAATTGAGTGTGAATATTTTGTACCTAACTTATATACTAGAAATGTAGTAACATCTCTATCTAAATACATTACAGATAATAATCTCTATGAAATACCTGTAGAAACAAAGTGGAAAATATTATTAGAAGAACGTAAAAAGGTCTTCAAAGCTATTACGCAAGTAGATATTGCTGATATGCCAGATAAGTATGCTGTTTTTGCAGAAAAATATCAGAAGAAATGCCACATAGATAATAACTACTTTTTCGTAATATCCCTTGATAATGCAAGAATCAGAGTATTCAAAGAGTTCATTGAGTATCTAGTAAAACACTTCAAAGGCAAAAAATTTGATACTCAGAAAAGCCTTATTTTAGAAGCAATAGACAACATCCCTCCATTCTCTGCTTTATAATTTTAATATAAAAATTTTATTATTATTATTTTTTTATATTTTTGCCTAAATACTAATACTAATATTTAAAATATTATGGGTAAAAAAGCAGGAAGACCAGTAAAAGAAGCATCTTACGAAATTTTAGATATTCAAGTTAGCACCAAAGCCATGAAAGAGCTTGAGATAAATATCTATGAGGCTGCTATCTTGAATATCATTTATCAGTACCAAACGCAAGAGAAAACTGTAAAAGGTTGGTGTATGGAGGCAAAAAAAGTGATTGCCAAAGATGTTGGAATCACTGAGATTTCATTACTTATGTACCTCTCTAAACTTGAGCAAAAGGAGCTAATTATCAGAAGTCCTCAAGCTCTTCAGGCTCAAGAAAAATATACTAAGTATTTAAAAATTCAAGATATTGGAAAAAAGGAATCTTAATTGTTTTTCCTACATAAGAACTTTGGTCTAATGGTAAGTCAATATTATTAATATCGGCTACTATTAGACTATACCATTCTGGATAGTCTGCTTTCCCATCATAATATTTTTTGCAAATCTGATCCAAATATTCTCCTTCTTTTACTAAGTAGGAGTAAAAAGGCACATTGCTTGGTAAAGAAACCTGAGGTCTATCTAATTCAGTTGTTCCATCATCAAAAACAACTATTTTACCATTTTCTGAATAAGGGTTATCTTTATGTAGTTCCATTAGTTTAATCGATTACCATTTGCATCATAACGAGGTATTTCTTTTGTTTTGCTTGCCACAAGTCCTCCAACACTATCATTCTTCTGAACACCACTTCCAAGCCCAGAAACAACCCCACCAGTATTATTTTGAATGTCTGAATTCTTAGCATTGATTGCATTCTTAGATAGTTCTAATACTGTTGTGTAGCCATTGCTATTAATAGTATGCTTTATCTTCTCAATATACCAATTGCCTGAATGTATCTTAGCAACACCCCCCATTGTAATGATTTCATCACTACTGAGTGTAGGGTCTCCTTCTATTGTGAGTGTTCCTACTAATGTTTTTTGAGTATTTGCTTTCTTCTTTGAATTGGCTATATCAGAAACACTTCCCAAAGACATTTCAGGAGTAGAAATAATATTTGAACTGTTTTGCCCCCCAACAGCTTTTCCCTGTAATACTTTAGTCCCATCTTTTAAATTGCCTGCCAAAACATTCCCATTTGCATCATACATATTAATGCTACTATTGCCAAGCCTAATATCATCTTTTGAGGTGGCATCATTTACTACTGAAGCAACCGTTTTTTGTTTTGTTGGGTCAAAACCCACTGTTTTTAATTCATTCGCTTTACTACTTTGTGAACTTTCTCTTAAAGATGGTTTAAAGCTAATCACAGATGCCCCAGTGGAATTATCACGATAAATATAAAGTCTTTTAGCATCCTTCTTTAAATCCAACTTATTAAATATCAAATCTCCATCTTTAATGAAGAATCGATATGAACCATTTTCTTCTACTGAAGCTAAGTATTTTAAAAATTGAAAGTCTGTTTTATTGCCTTGGGGTAATGATGGATAAACCCTTTGAGTTGCCTCTACTTTTGGATTTAATCCATATTTTTTGGCTATTTCAGTAGCTATATCTGATGCTTTTTTATTCTTCCAAACAGTTTGCTCAGTTGTTTTCTTCATCACAGTACCTAAATCATAAGCCTTGACTGTAACACTCACAATATCCCCATAATTTGTATCAATATCTGTAATTCTTGCTTTTCTAAGAGCAGACGTAAGCCCTTGAATGTAGCCGTATTGAAATAGAATGATTCCTCCCACTACAATATCTTTATTCTCTAAAAAATCAAATGATTTTGATTTAATAGATAAAGTCAGCATATCATCTTCATTGAGACAGTCTTCATAATCAAAGCTCTCTACATAATCAGTGATATTTTTATTCTGCTCACCTACAACCAAGAATATTTCGTAAAAAGGAGATTTCATTAAAATATTTTTAGTAAATTTATAATATTTTTAGTGAAATATAAAATTTATGTTGGGTTTTGGTCTTATTTTCGAGTTAAAGAATCAGTTTTCTGCTGAAGCTTCTCAAATAGAACGTTCACTTTCTAATCTTACAGGCTCTTCTAAGCACGCAGAAAAGCAGTTTGATATAATGATGAACTCTATGAATAGTGGATTTGCATTACTGAGAGCAGGTACTACCCTTCTATCTAGTGCAGGCTCATCCATCACAGCAGCAGCAGAATTGGAGCAACAACAAATGGCATTCAGAACGATGCTTGGGGATGCTGGGAAGGCAAGGGCTATGATTAAAGATATTCAAGCATTTGCAGCAGCTACTCCCTACGAAACCCCAGAGATTACGAGAGCCACAAAACAACTCTTGGCTTATGGGTTTGCTCAACAGGAGCTTATCCCAACCATGAGAACGCTTGGTGATGTTGCTTCTGGTTTGAATATCCCTTTGGGACAATTATCATATTTGTATGGTACTGTTAGGACTGCTGGTTATGCAGGACTTATAGATATTCGTCAGTTTGCAAATAGAGGTATCCCCATTTGGGAGGAGTTATCGAGAGTAACAGGAAGAACTGTGAAAGATTTAACAAGCACAAGAGGCTTGAAAATACCTTTTGCACAAGTAGAAGAGGCATTTAGAAACATGACCTCTGAGGGTGGCAAATTCTATAATATGATGGAGGCTCAGTCAGGAACTTATAATGGTTTAGTATCTACCTTTAAAGATAACTTAACTTTTGTAAAGCAGGAGTTTGGAAATATCCTATTACCTTACTTGAAACAAGGTGTTAGATTCTTCATTAACTTTGCTCAAGCGGCTGCTGAGTTTGCTAAAACACCTCTTGGCAAAGTGTTGTTTGTGGCTACTATGGGCTTAGGTTTGTTATTAACAGTTCTTGGAGCTCTCACGATTACAATGGCTGGGGCAAGGTTTATGTCTTTATCTCTATCCAATACCTTCATGAGTATGGGTAAAACAGCTATTGCCAATGCGTTTGCTGTCAATGGTCTTACAGGAGGATTGAAGATGTTAGCTCTGAGTGCTTGGCAGGCTATGATACCTTTTTTACCCTACATAGCTATTGGTGTTGCTATTTTTGGTGTGTTTATGCTCATTAAGAATGCATTGAGTAGTTTTAATGAGTATGCAAATGGAACGGCTTCAAAAGGCAGTGGGTTATTGCTATTTATGCAAAGATTGGGAGGCGTGGTGCAAAGTCTCATTACAGTATGGAACTCTTGGGATGGTAATAGCTTTAATTTGGGAGGGATGGAGAATAGGCTTGCTGAATTAGGTATATTGGATTTAGTTGTCAATTTGTCAACTTGGATTATCAGGATAAAAGAAATGTTTTCAGGAATGTTCTCAGCCTTTGCCACAATATTTAAAGCCATAGGCAATGTTGTTTCAAGTGTATTCAATGTCATTAAATCAGCTATCAGACCACTATTGAATGTTATTTTTGAATGGGTGCCTTGGCTGAATAAAACAACCTCTTCAATAAATGAATGGAGAGCAGCTGGTCAAGTTTTGGCAGGATTTTTAACAGGGGTTATGGTGATTGCTGTGGGGGCTTTGATTATTAAAATGTGGGCTTTGGCATCAGCAGTAATAGCTGCTACATGGCCTTTCTTATTAATCATAGGTTTGATTTATGGCGTTTACATGGCGTTTACGAATTGGGGAGCTATTACACAATGGGTTTCCGATTTGTGGGGATCATTTACAAATTACTTAGCTATCAAATTCAATCAATTTACTGAATGGTTTTTTGCTCTGCCCTCAAGGTTTGTGAATTGGGGTATGGAGATGGTAGAAAATATTAAAAATGGAATTTTGGGAGCTTGGGAATCATTTAAGGGATGGTTTCTTTCTAAAATCTTAGAGATACCTGGTATGGATATGATTTTTGAGGCGGCAGGAATTAGCACTGGTCCCAATGCAGGAAGTGGTATGGCAGGAGCAATGTTTGCAGGCATAACACCACAAGGGCAAACTACTCAAATGGGAGGTATGTTTAATCTCAATGAAATGGCTCAGCAAATGGCTAAACAAAAAGCCCAACAAATGGCAGGAGGCAATACAAATGTTACTGTCAATACTCCAGAGCAACAACAACAAGAACAAAAATTCACATTTGTATTTGGAGATGAAGAAATCACAAAAATTGTCAATAAGAAAAATGAAAACAACCAAAGAAGAAGAGATGGATAAAATAAAAAGGCTGTGGTTATTACCTACAGCCTTTTGTGACAATTTTAATTATTCATAACCTTTTAGGGCTACAAAGGTGCTAAGTTAAGCGTTTATAATGACAGGCTCAAATCTTCTCACCGAAAATGTAACCTTATCAATATACAACTCATTTGCTTTGAGGTCTAAATCAGAGCCTTCTATTTTTTTAGGCCAGATTTCTTTTATTTCCCAAACCTGTAATTTCGTAACCATGTCAGCAGCTAATAGCCATAACTGACCTTGCTTTCTATAAGATAATGGACTTTTTGAACCAAATCCATAATTCTGAGCATCATTAAACCATTGGTAAATCGGGTCAATAGCTCCCACAACACTAACCTTTAGTTTTTCTATTTCCAAATCACCTACCTTAATCTTGCCCGGATATTTAAGAGTTTCCGTTCCTGCTCCAACTTCTATTTCTGAAATCTCTTTGGTAGGAGTCTTTACTTTTTGCACTTCTATTTCAGAAAGTGGATTCAATCCAAATATCAATAGTTTGAATTGAAATGTATTTAATGGATTACCTTGCATCTCTGTGATATTTTAAAGTTTTACCTTACTTATTGAAGAAAAATTATAGAATAGTTGTAGTAAATGAACCTAAATCACTATTAGATGCTTCTATCTCTATAATTTCATTTGCTACAATTGGAGCAAATCTTAGTTTTGCTTTGTATTTACCCTCTTGAATATCCTCAGGAGTATTATAATCTACATCAGCCACATCAGATACATTTTGGTCTCCAATCCATTCCCATTTACCAGGGTGGATAGCTCTTTGTGTTTCCAAAGACTCTACAAATGGCTTGACTTCATTATAGATTTGTCCAATCATTATCAAGTCATTTGGCTCAAAAGTGTATTTTGAAACGATTTTATCTAGCTCTTTTTTGATGTACAGAGATAAATCAGCAACGTTATCAAATTTTAAGACTTTTGTTTGGTCTAATAATAGTGATCTACTACCCCAGAACACCATCCCGAAACTGACATGTTTACCTACAGCATTTACACCTTTAGGATATACATTATCATAATCTCCCTTGAGAGCTGCTGACAATAAATTATAAGGTGTACCAATTACATCACTGGTTAGTTTCCCTCTGTTTGGACCAGCAGTAGAAAACCACTTGAAGCTTTTCTTCATTTCTAAAGCACACACATCTGCAATAGCAGAAATTGTAGTTTCAATGTCTTGGTAATAAACTTTAATATCCCCAGCAATCAATTTTCCTTGCCATGTGTCAATTGGAGTATGTGAGTAAGCACCTGTACCCATACGATAATCTTCCCAACCATTTGCATTCAATCCAACAGGAGGACGAATAGCAAAACGCATATCAGCCCTAGATATACAGTATGCTGCTAAGCCTGCATCTACTTCTGGAATAGGAGCATCAAAATTATAGATTACATCACTATCAATTATTTCATCAAAAGCGTACCAACCATTTTTTGCAACGCTTGAACCATTGTAATCATCAGCAACAATTTCTGAAACATCCTGAGCACCTGAAGTAAGAGCATTATTTGCAGAATTTGTAAAAGACACAGTAGTGGTAGGAGTTGCAAAAGTAGCCTTGAAAGATATAAGAGCTTTATCTCTATACTTATCTTTAAATTGCTGACTGATGGCATCTAATTCTGTTTGTGTAACAGTTCTTTTTACGTTCAAAAGAACCTGATCTTCCATGCCAGAAGCTTTTACTGTGATAGTACAAAATAAACTGGTGCCACCATCAGCTACCGTAACAGTTATACCATTATATCCCACACCAGGATATAATGCTCTTGCATTAATACTTCCACCCAAAGAAACTGAAGCAAGTGTACCCGTCCATGATTCTATATCATCAATATCCTCATAATGGGCTGCTCTCGTGACATACAATTTAGCCCCTTTATCCAATGCTCTTTGGCAATAGAGAGGGAATAAACTTGTTGGATGATACCCACCAAAATACTGTTGAAATTCTCTCCAGTTTTTTATCAAAATAGACTTCCCAATAGGTCCCTTGGTTGTAATACCTTGCACACAAGCAACTCCTTTTAAGCCTGATGGATTAAGTGTAGAGCTATCTGTAATGATTGTATTTGCTGATGGTGATGCCATAATTATATTAGTTGAGATTTATTTCAGTATCAATTGTGATTTCTTGGGTTGCTGCAACTTCTCCCAAGTCCTCAGTAGGCTCTAAGAACACATTAGAAACGGTGTAGGTAAACATTCTTTCAATTCCATACTCGTTTTTTGAGATGTCTATGAAATTACCTCCAAATACCCAAAATCCATTATCAGTATAAGACCCATTATCTTTTACCCCTTTTAGGTATGTTTTTCTTCTTAATGAAGCTCTTAGTATTAATTCTGCAAGCCTTCTGCCGGCTGTATTTTCGGCTATTACCCTGATTTGAAAATTCAAGTTTTCAGATTGTGTGGGTAATCCTATTTTTTTATATGTATTGCCAGATGTTTGAAGCTCATATCTTACGCCTCCTATTGCTCCAACTTCTGCCGAATTTCCACTATCAAAATCTACTAAAAGACAATTCAGAGGTTTTTCCCCTCTTGCCCTGTAGTCCCCAATACCTATTATTTCTATTGGAGTATTTATAGCATCTAATGCTGTTTTTAGCTCTTCTGCTGTTGTCATTGTTGTTTCATCAGGCCACAATCCCATTGCTACAGCTTTTAATCTGATAGCCTCAAAAATTCCCCTCTCTATTTGTGCTGGTGTGAAAAACATTATCTTTTGACGTAAACTTTATTACCTTGACTGTTTCGGTAAAATACTCCCCCTCTCTTTCCTACTTCTAATCCTCTTTTTTTGAATTCTTTTTCAACTTCTTGCTCAGGAATATTATTACTTCTTATCCAAAGCGAAACTTCTTCTAATGTTGGTCCCCAAAGTTGCCTTTTTGGGATATTTCTTTTCTCTGAACCAAACTCATGAACTGCTGCAATGATTTCTAATTCCTCCCCTTCTCTATTTCTCTTGCCTTTTGGAATTCCTACAAAGCCTGTATCTGATGTTATAATACTTGTAATTGCATTTCTGAAATCTTGGCTAGCTATCAGTATACCATTTGATAAACCTTTTCTAACCTTGTCATTTTTATAAGAAGCGGAGAGCGGTTCCCAAGATAAATCCTGATTATCCAAATGGTCTATTACTCTTTTTTCTGCCTCTTTTGTGATTTTTTGAAGTGCTTGGTGATTGGCTTTCTTCAGCATAGTATCGAGGTTGCGAACTAAACTTTCTACTTTATTCCAATCACCAAACTTCTTAATCATCTTATAATTTCTATTTCTTGTATTTGTAGTAAATTTTGAATGCTGTAAACTCATCTACGAGTTGCCCAACCGGAACAATGTCTATAATTTCATAGACTCGATTTTGATATGTGAATGTGTCTCGATTTGGATTGCCTTTAAAATTTCCATCAGAAGTAACGAGACCCGCATCATTAGCATAATCATAATTGATAAGCAGGTATCCTTCGTTATTCGTTCGACTGCCTTGGAGGGTAGTATTGGTTTCTGTATTCTTTCGGTCTTCAACTACTAAACCCTTGATATTATAATTAGTCACTTCATAAGATTCTCCTTCTTTAAACCGATCAGGTTTCTGGGCTTTCAGATGATAGACGATATCCATCTGAGCCATCAAATCGAAAGGCGTTTTTAAGGCTTCTCGTAATTTGTCTTTAGGAAGTGGATTAGGCATTTTCGTTTCGATTTTAGGAACTGCAAATGATAGCGTTGCAAAAAGCAACATAAATGCTATTAAGATTTTTGATTTCATGGGGTGTAAGTAATAAATGGTCTGTAATTACTTTTCGTAGATTGCCCACTTGAACAAAGTGGCAAACTTATATTCAGAGTTTTAGCTTTTTGGCAAATAGAAGCTTTCAATCTACTTGTAAGCCGAATCAATGAATCATCCTTACTTCTGGAAGTATCAAAATGTACTTCAACTACATCTGCTTTTGTGATTTTAATAGGATTGTCTCCTTGGGCTTCCTGAGTAGAATTATTGATAGAGAAATCAAAATCAAGAAATTTGTATGCCGTGTAATCTGCTATGAGTAGTTTTTCAAGGTCAGTATATTCCTCAAAAGGTAAGTTCTTTTTGAGATAAGGTTCAAGTTCAATGATAACTTCTATCCCTATTTCCTCTACTTTTACCTCATCTTCTGTGGCTACTGTTATTCTGCCCTTTACTAACTCTAATAGCGTTTTATCAAGCATCTTTTATTTCTTTTTGTTTTTTTCTTCTTTCTCCTCTTTTTCTTCCTTAAGAAGCTTAATTTCTTCTTGAGGTTCTTCCTTTTCTACCAAAAGTAATCCTGTTTTGATACCCCTTTCTACTTTTTCAGTTTTAGGAAAACTCATTACAGAACGTCCTATTAATTTTTGCCCAGAATCCTCGAATGAAGCAGAACTATCTTTTAATCGAACTTTTACTTTTCGCATTAGGATTTGTCAGTTTTGGAATCTTTTTTATCTTCCTTTTTATCCTCTTTCTTTTCCGTCTTTTTATCCTCCTTCTCTTCCTTCTCCCCACTTTCATCTTTCACAAGACGACCAAGCACAATTTGCTTCTCAATCTCATCATCATGTTCTACCTCAACAAAATCACCGTTTGGAATTAATACGCGTGTTACAGGGTGTATATAACTCCCCGCTTTCTTGTGTTTTACTTTTACTGTTGCCATAATTTTAATTTTAAAAGCCCTACCCAAAAGCAGGGCTTAGATGGAAATTAGAAGTTTGGAGATTATAATTCTACAGCATCATTTGTAGCCATCCATGGCAATGAGCCAAAATTGAATGAGCTGAATGCTTTTGATTTATCAATTACAAGTCTTGCATCTCTCTGAAGAGTAGAGAAGCCTGTAATCATAGAGGCATAAGTGCCTTCTAATTGCTTAGCAACAATTCTATCAGATTCTACCATCAAGTCCATTGCAGTTAATTGCATCATTGTTTGAAGCGTATCAAGCAAGACAATAGATTTTGCAGGAGCAGCACTATGTAGATAGTGATTTTGAGTCTGAGGCAATGGAGTTTTGATATTTAAACCAATTCTTGGCTGTCCTTGAATATAGTTTTTAAACTCTGGCATTTCAAGAACCTCCAAACTCATTACTTCATTTGCAAGCATTGCAGAAGGGCGTCTTCCTAAAAGTTGCATTCTCAACCAACCTCTTAATAAATCTTTGTATGCAAGAGTATTGGTAGTATCTACCCCAATTACCCCAACAGACTCAGAAGCATCCGCCTGATCCCCTTCAATCAAAGTCTTGATTGCTCTTGTGTTTAAGCCTCTGATAAATTTATTACCCGTATCCTCCATGTACGTAGCAATGATATTCAAAGGAACGAATTGGAGTACCTCGTAACTCACCTCAATACCATAAGCATACTTGCGTAGGTTTACAGTCTTTTTACCAAATTTGGTTGTACCAATGGGAATTGTTTCTCCCTCAGACACTTCTTTTACATTGGAATCAGAGACTAATACCTTTGGCATTTGGACAGATGTTGAATTTACTCCAACATTTGCACGAATCAATTCCTGATACATTGGGTCAGAGATGATACCTTCACGGATTGCCTCACGAATGATGGCAGGAGCCAGCCATTCTCTTGTTTCGCCCTCTGGGAATTGTTGATACAAGCTAGCCAATGTGTGTTGGCTAGGGTCAATCCCTAATTGATGGTAAAAACTATCAGGGCTACCATTTTCAGACTTTGAAAATCCCCAACGTTCGTGAACAAAGTCAGCAAAAGAATATTGAAGTGGATTTGCAACGGTATTATTGGCACCCGATTGTAACAATGCTTCAAACATTTTGAAGCCAGATTTTAAGTCAGCAGCTATATTTTTAGTGAGACTTTCATTACTGAATGTAGCTACAACTCCTTGCTCCTTGTGAAGTTTTTGAACTTCATCTTTGACTTGTTTATTTTCTACATTTAATCTATGAACTTTTTTCATTTTATTGAAATTTTTAAAGTTTGAAAATCAAGTTGTTATCTTAACCCAATGAATTAAGATTAAGATTTTACGATAGGAGCAGCTAATATGCCTATCTCTATCTCGTTGCCTGCCGTGGCAGTAGTTAATGCAATACCAATTGCATAATTGCCTTGTGCAGCAAGTGTATAAGTAGGCTTATTATTTGTAACACTATCAGTGAATACCTCTTTTACAAGCACGCCTGCGTTTGTATTTACTTTAGCAATACCTTTTACTGTATTTGTAAAAATGGTATCAACAGTAGTTCTCCCAAAATCTTCATGATTAGAAGCAACTATACCAATAGTTAGCTCATGAGTGGTAGGTGTATCTAAAACACCCGCAGAAGTGAGAGCTACGGAAGCTCCAACGGGGAACTCTTTTCCTGTTGCCCTGTTGAAAGAAATGGATAAATTTTTTGATGAATATGCCATCTTTTTATAAAATTTGAGAGTTGAACAACTTGATTTCTATATTAAATCTTCATGGATTTGAAGGTTCTTTTATACTCTTCATCCGACATCTGAACCTTATTTTCATTCTCTATTTTCTCATGCTCAGTGCTTTGATGGTTGATATTATAAGAGCCACAATCACCACACTTCGGAGAAAACATATTGATAAGAGAACCCCCGTATTGTTTTGCAAAGGCATCTAGTTGTATGCCTTCAGAGCCTTCAATCAATTTCACGAGTTCTTCTTGGATATTTTTAGGATTAGCCAATTTATAAAGCCTCACAACCTCATCACGTTGAGCCTTGAGGTTTGCATCATACTTCTCTGCTTTGGCTTTGTAGGCTTCGAATTGCTCATATTGAGCTAATTGCTCTTTTAGTTTTGCAAGTTCCTCATTGGCTTTATTAAGCTCTTCAGTGCTATCTTTTGAAAAACTTAATTTTGACTCTAAGGCTTCTTTTTGCTTATTGAGTTCAGTATTTACATCATACTGTTTTTTCAGTTTTGAATAAGCGAACTGAATAGCCTCTTCAAAATCATCTTCTGGATTGATTTGAAACTTCAAATCTTGTTTTACATACAAAATAGGCTCTTGAGTGAAGTTCCCTTCTTTACACATAGAAAGTATTCCAGCTCTATCAATATTGATAGGCTTTCCATTGCTATCAAGGCGTTTTGCGTATGGATCAGCCCCTAAACTAACCAGAGAGCATTCGTGAATATCATTAACTTTGGTAGCTTTACGACATATCATTTTGCCATCTGCTGCAATACTACCAACATCCCAGTAGAATTCCCACCAATCAAAATTTCCATTTTTATCAGTGTATTTTTCTCTGTGGCTTGGTTCCCAATCAAAATCAATTGTTACAGAGCAAGACTGAATCTCATTGTTCTGTAAAGAATTAGCAATACGAGGATTGTTTTTGGCATTAATCTTAAACATAATATCAATACCAGCAGGAATATCTCCGTTTTGAGCAGTCCACTTTGCGGATTCAATGGTACCAATGGCACTTTCAACATCCCAAAGGTCATGGTTCTTAAATGCTGCCTTTCCTACAATCATTTTCATAGCTGATTGCAATACACCAGGTGTACTAAAATCGGTAGCTTTGAAACTGTAAGCTCCTACCATTGTAGCTGTGATAGCTCTGAAAGGAACTCTTAGAAATTCGCCATCAAACTGTGTTTCTGATGATGAAGTTCCCCCATCTGCTGATGATTGTGAAGCAACTATATAGGTAGGTGCATCTTCTGCTGAGAATGCCATGCCAAAAGCCTCTGCTGCTGCTTTAGCTTGTGCTGTGTCTTGTGGAATTTGGCTTGAACGCCCTAATTCTAATCTTATTGAACTATTCATAATAAAGGAAATAAAGCCTCAGATATTGATATAGCAAAAGTAACAAAAAAAAATAATTTCACTAAAATTTTTTAAATAAAATAAAATATTTTTAACGAAAAAAGTTAATTTTGATAAAAAAATATGTTATGGCTTGGTTTTGGTCTTCCTTTATATCTTTGTTTTCAAGCAAAAAAACAGAGGTAAAAGAAATATATGTTAAAAAGAATCCTCCTGAAATGCCTATGGGTAATAGGGCTTCTTTGGGTAGAGAGACAGTCAATGAAGATTCTGATTTGTATAATATTAGATTCTCAAGAACACCTCTTGAGCCAACATTTGGGGTTGAATGGTTGCCACTATTGCAACGCTATGCAATATTTAATGGGAATGTTTCTTTGGCAGTAGATAACATTATCAATTTGGCTAATACACCCTATAATGTCATATTAGAAGATACTGGGAAAAGAGCCGACAAGAAAATTCGGAAGATATTAAAGGCTTTACATAAAAAACTAAATCTTGACGTTGCTATCAATAATATGCTTCGTCAGATGGCAATTAATGGATGCTTATCCATAGAGAAAGTCCCAAACGCAAAACTAACTGAAATTGTAAAGATTCCGCTTGTAAATCCCTATACAATACGTTTTTTTTCAATTGATGGGGATTATGTCCCTCACCAAAAAAATTCAAAAGCTCCCAATGGGTATAAACAGCTAAATACTACTACTTATACTTATTCTGCTATCAGTTCGGATAATAATAATCCTTATGGTATTCCTCCATTCTTAGCAGCCTTAGAAAGTATAGGAATTGAAAGAAACCTCCTGAAAGGGTTTGCCAAAGTGGCTGAAAAGTTTGGCTTGATGGGGTTCTTGGAGGTATTACTCACAGCTCCTCCCCAAGAAGAGAATGAAACCCCTGACGCTTATTATGAAAGATGTTTAGCTTATCTTGAAAAAGCTCGTCCACAAGTTGAGAAAAACATGAATAGTGGATACGTGATGGGCTATAAAGATAGTCACGAATTCAAGCTAACAGGCAGTAAAATGATGGATGGAGATAATGCCAAAGACATCATGATGCTCAATGACATCAATACAATGGCAGGCTTGAAGCAAGACCCTAACTTATTGGGTAGGCAACAAAGTAGAGCAGAAACATTTGGGAAAATATTGCTTACAATATTTACATCAAAAATTACTTCTTTTCAAAATATTATAGCATACTTCCTAGAAGACCTTTTTGAGATGCATCTTTTGATGCAAGGCTATGATGTGAATTTAGAAGTGAAGTTTGATAAACCTGTGCTTAGTGACCAAAAACTTGAACATGAAGCCCAAGGAGTCAAGATAGATAATCTTATGAAACTTAAAGCTGAAGGTATTATTTCTCAAGAGCAGTTTGCCCAGGAAATGGGATATGATAAACCTGCTGTTGAAACCCCTACACAGCCACCAACTAACCAACAATAATATGCCTGACGGACCTACAAGAAAATGCTTCCCCGGAAGTAGCACTTGGCCTACTTGTTTGAACAATAAGCCAAAATCAGAAATCAAAGATGATTTGCTGTATGCCTTAGCCAATAACCTCATTGATCGTGATGGAATTATTGCTTTGCTTAATGACCCATCTTTAACACAATCAACCAAAACCAATATCCAAGAAATCATTGAAGAGAACTTATGATAAGCAATTTCAAAGCATTTCAAACCTTTATGAATATGAGTCCTACAAGAAAAGTAGGGCTTATATTGATTTTAAGCCTACCAATATTTCATAATTTACATATAATTTTGCCTAAAGCTTTGTTGGATTGGAAGATCTTGTATTATGATACGTTTTATTATTATATCTGGCTCTCCCAGCAATCTTTAGCCCCCTGTATTACTTTGGTGGGTATTTATTTAGCAAGGAATAGAAATTTCACTGTTTTTGCTATCTCTTATCAGTTTATGAAGTTTTTGGAAAAATTGCCCTACAAAGAAGAGTTTGATCCACATGAGGACTTATTTTTTACCTCTCTTAGCCTTTCTATCCTATTGGTAGTTTTGTATCGATACTCCAAGAAAATAGCCTTTAAGCTCAGCCACATTGTAAGGCATGCCACTTCCAAAATTAGAAGCATTTTGGATTTGGAGGTATTGACTGAAGAGGAAAAGAAAGAACATATCAATAGAGAAATTGATATAATTGAAAAAGAATTTAATGTGCTTTATGAGGAGTAAAATCTAAAAAATCAAATTTCAATTAAATGTTATAACATTTAATTTTGACGTTTTTCTTAAATTTTTTACAAAATATTACACCATTAATTTAGCATCTATACCCTAATTTATTATAAATAACAAGGTTTGTATTACTAAAAATTGCCTAAAAAATTATTTCATTACACCATGCAAAAATCAGGGATTCCCTGATTGTGTGGTGTTTTTTTATTTTGTAGGTTGCCAAAAACTAATAGATATGGATTTAATAGATTCTAAAGATGAGCTTTTATTAACTTTTGTAAAAGCGTTGCTCTCAGAAGGAGAATTATCAATATTTGTAATTTTAAAAGGTGTTTGTATCAATGGTACTTTAATACCAGAATATAAGTACTACGAATATTTGGCTGATTTTTATGAAAAAAATAGTAAGGATAAAAATAAAATTCTTGCAATTTCAGCTTTTAAAGACTTGTCTGAAGCCTCTAAAAGTAACAGCAATCCAAAAATAGACTTTATACATTTAAAAAATGTTGTTACTTCTTCTGATGTGGGAAGGAATAAAAATTTTATAAGAATAAAATTATCTGAGATAGATGCCTTTTCTTTATCTTAATAATATTATCTCATTTGCTTGTAATATATAAATTATTTACTTACTTTAGAAAAAAACGCTTATGAAAGATTTAATCAATAGTTTAGTTCCAATAATTGTTGCACTTATTGGTGGATATTTTTTGATAAGACAAAGTAAACAAAGTACACGTTATTTAAAATCTGATAATTTTTTGAATGAAGATGCCAAGTCTATGAATGAAGACTACATTGAATACAACAGGTTGAAAGAAGCCTTCAAGCTAAATATAAAACTGTCCAAACTAAAGACTTTAGAGAATTTTAGAAAAAAAAATGACGTTGATTGGAAGACTGTCTCGAATGCTTACGGCTACATTAAGATTGAGAATGATGAAGTTAAAATTCGCATACCATTATTTTTTAAAATACTTACAATTGCCTCTTTGATTTTATTTTTATTTGGTCTTATGTTTATGTTGATTGATTTATTAAGATTCAGGGCAAAAGAAATATTTATTGAAGAATTCTTATTACTATCTTTTGGTTTTGTATATATGTATCCAATGGTAAACTCTTTCCTCTCGGCTCATCATATCATAAAAAAGATGAGACTATCTAATTAATTTTACAAATATTTGTAAAAGACATTATAAAACATTTATCGAAAAATACTGTTTTACGAAAAGTAGCTATGATTTTTATTCATTTTTAATTAAAAAAATCATAGCTTGTTGAAAAAAATATATAAATTATAAAATAAACTATTAATTTTGTCTGTTTTTTATAAAAAACCATAAAAATGGAATTTAAAAACCACAAAATCAAAGAAGTAGTTTGTTTATTTCGTTTTGACACAAGTTTAGAAACATCTTGGAATGTTGGTAAATTTGCAGACTTCTATAAAGAAATAGAGAAATTTGGATTTACTAAAACAGAAGAGCGAAGACCTGTTCAAGTTAAATTTAACATTTCAAATGACCCTAAAGATTTTTCAAGTGAAACTATACAAAATGATCTTCAAATAATATATAGGACAGAAGAAGACTATGATGCAATAATAATGAGCAAAGATAGCCTTTCAGTACATGCCCTAAATAAATATGATGGATGGGATACTTTTTTTCCAAAAATCGAAAAATATTTAGGCATATATTTTGATCTAAACTTGGGCAGAAGGCTCATAGATGTGCAAGTAATGTATATAAATGAGTTTTCGATTGATATTGAAGAGAAGTTGGTTGATTATTTGAAGTTTGTTCCCGATATGAGTAGTTTTTCAAAAGGTAGAGAAATTAATCATGTTTTCAATAGTGATTTTTTCATAAATGACACAATTAGAGTTCTTATAAACACTATATGCCAAACAAAAACTAGTGCTCCTCCTAAAAAAATGGTTACAGTACAAATAAACTGTACTGGAACATACCCTGATGATGCGGCAGATTGGCAAACCTTGGCCAATAATGTGCATGTAAATGCTGTTGAAGTATTTAAAACAGTTATAACCGAAAATTTCAAAAACAAACTAAGGTAAAATCTAAAACTATGGCAGCGATTTCAGAAATCCCTAATAAACCTGCACAAATAGTATCTTTATGGAATTTAAAAGAATCCAAGGAAAAATCTAAAATTGATTATTACTTTGGTCACTCATTGACTTCTATTATAAATCAAGACGAGATTTTTAAATCTTATTCAACGAATGTGCGTTTGTCTAAATCTATAATAACAGATTCAGATATAATTCCTTTGACTGATCAATTTGATATTATGTCATTTGGCAAAGAGTTGTTCCAAAATACTAAACCTTTGACTGGAGAAGTTTACGATTTGTTATTAGAATCTTTATATGAAGATTAAGAAAACTGGTACGTTATAAAGATATAATGAGTTTATTTGAAACAGATTTTTTTGATAGGGTTCTTTCCCAACATTATTTAAGTGATACAGACAAGGGAAAGTTAAGAGCAGGCTTGGAACAGTTCCATCCCAAAAGTGAAAAAAGGGTTGGGCAGTCTTTGCCTGCTAAGTATTATACTGATTTTTATTTAGAAAACACCCCAACCCATTTCTTACAAGGAGATATACTTACTTCTATTAGGCATCCTATTTTTGATTCTAAAACTAAATTATACCTATCAAAAGAAACTGCCGCAATAATTATTTCTAATACTTGTGATATAAATATTGATGATAAAAATCGTGATATTCCAAAACAAGTATTATTTGCTCCATTGACAAAGTTTTCCAATTTTTCAAAAAAATTAGAAAATCATCCAAATCGTGATAATATTTTAACAAATATCAAGAATCAACAAAATTCTAATGTTTTCTACTTACCCCCAAATAAGAAAAATGGATTAGAATATATTGCTCTTTTGGATAGAGTTTTTTGGTATCCTACGGATGAATTGAATCTATCAAAAGAAAAAACCATATCTGATAGGGTAGCATCTTTAGATATGTTTGGATTTTATCTTTTTATTTTAAAAGTCTCTTATCATCTTTGTCGATTGCCTGAGGATGATCCGAGGAATAGTGCTTCTCCAACAAACTGATATTATTGCAAGCATCTTCTATCTCACAATAAACCTCACAAACCCACTTCCAGAACTGATTTTCTTAACTAATTTTCCGTAGCTCATAATTTTATTAATTTCCTGCTTTTCTACCTTCATTTTCCCAATCTGTAAGGTCTATGACTAAGGGGAAATCCCCTTCAAAAACTCTTTGGTCATACACCCAGAAATGCCACTTCATTAGCGTCTGCCATTGGATAAGACTAAGTTTCATGTTTACTAAATCAAGGACTGGAAAGCCATCTGCTAATATTAGATTATTGAGAATTGAAAAATCTTTAAGCCTTAAATCCATTGTTTCTCTCATGATATGAGTAATAGGAATGATTCTATTGCCTTCTATCTGAATATCTTTTATCAGGTCCGTTAAAGGTCTGACAACTGGCTTGAACATCCACCAATGGTCTGATTCATGCATCCAAACAAGATTGATTCTTGTATCATTTTCCCACGTGAGAGCGTCTATATTTTCCATTGGTGCAACCTCTTTCCATTCTGTATGGAATAGATTTATTTTATAGGGGGCGTAACTTATGATTTGTTCTCTAGTGATTTGCATAGTAGGTTTTCGTTTTTTAGTTGGATATAGAGTTTTGCACATGCCTCAGCATGATGATGATTTTCTATTTTTTGCCTAAAATGACAAGACTCTCCTTCTTCTTCATGATAATACCCTATCAATCGTTCATTTTGCCACAAGTGGTAAGCATTTAATACATCTTCATCATGCATTTCTTTGGGCTTTTCAACAATCCATTCACTTTCATCTAATTCCAAGATGTAATGATCATATATTGTTTCGGGCAATTTAGGTGCTATCTCATGGAATTGTGGTGCTAATGCTATTTCCTTAAAAGTTATCCCATGCTTTATAAGATTATCTATTTGTGAATCATTTACACAAATAACACCCCCTTCGTCTTGGCAATCTATCCAAACAAATAATGTCATAGATTGCCAATTCAATTCCTGAGAAGTCTGAGGCGTAGGAACGCCACATTTTTGAGCTATTTCTAGTGTATTCATGTTATTTTTGATTAAAAAATTTACCTTTTATAAATCCGATTGAGAAGCCTATTGCCCACGAAACCACGCAGGCAATAAGCATTGAGATAAGCAGTTCCATCAGTTTAAGAAATCAACTGTATCTGCTGTTGATGGGAGGAATCTCCAATAGTCTTTTACTTTTTCGAGGGGTTTGCCTCCAACGTAAAACTTATTATTCTTTTGAGTGACTGGCTTCATACCTGGTCTCTCATATACTACTTTATGAATTGATTTGCTTTCGACTACCATAATGTTGAATAGTTTCATTGTCAAGAATTTGTTTGTGTACTAATCGAAGCCCTTCGTATGTATTAGGTTCTGGATAAGCAGCTGTTAGTTTTATACCATAATATCCATCTACAAGCATCAGCGAATTAGGCTCATTTATAAATCCACAGAACTCTAAAAAGTGCTGTAGGTAATCATCTTCACTCATAGCCCTGATATTTTTACTTCTATAAATTGCTCTTTGGCAGTTGCTAAAACTTGAAGCTTAAACATACCAGCAATCTCTCCCACAAGTTGTAAGTCTGCAAGCACCAACTTTTCATTTTTGAAAGTGATTTCTTTATTCTCTTCACTGACTGTAATATCTGTAAGTCCTATTGATTCGAGAGCTTCTGTAATTATTTTGGTTTTAACTGAGTCCATGTTTATATTTGTTTATGGAGGGCTTAAATGCCCTCCTCTGTGAATACTAATTCATTTGGTAATACTTTATTTAGATGTTCTATAAGTCCTGAATACTTTGCATATTTTTCAGGGTCAGAAAGCATAGTTAATAAGACTGCCTCTATCAATTTTTTCCCTTCGGATACTGCCAAAAAATCAACCAACACTTTTTGAAGTGTATCAGCATAATAATTTACATATCCCAAAGCCGTTTTCTTGGAGTCAAGCTCGCAAGGGAAATTTTCAGCCTCTCTAGGGCTTAATAGCTCCTTATCATTTGTTTTTTCTAAGTTCAATAGAACATTTACAATATCACCCGTTTCTATTTTGATTTGGATTAACATATATCTCGATTGTTTTAAGTTGCATATTTACCTCAAGGTATTCATCTACATAGCTTTTGTGTATTGACTTGCTTAGATTAGGATTACTGATTTTTTCCTGAAGCTTTATCTTTTTATCCAAAAGGTTTTCTTTTCTATCTTGCAGGACTCCAAGTAATACTTTGGCTAATGTTATATTTTGAGGGGTTGGATTGGCTTTTAAGCTAAGTAACTCCCCTACTAATACTTCGGGGGTTACTCTTTCTATATCATTAAGAAGCATAAGCAAAGAATGTATTTAGTGGTTTTGCCTGTGCTTGTGTTTGCTCTGTATCTGAATTTCTGAAAAGCATTTCCAAGTTCCACATATCATCATCATTCAAAAACCCATTAATAAACTCTCCATTGTAATAATAGTAGCAACTTGTTACATCTTCTCCTCTCACCTTTTTAACTTGTCTTACTTCTTTTATATCAAGTTCTAATTCTACTTCTATCTCGTATTTACCATACTCAAAATACTTATTTGACTCCATTAGAATTTGTGGGTGTTGGCTCAATAGTTTCATTCCATCTTTGCCGTTCCAATCAATTTCTTTAATAGAATGATAGTTTTCCGCAGAAAAATAATCAGTATCCCTATAATCAATATTCTCACGAACTCCCTCACAAACTACATTTACAATGGTTTTGAATTTCTTAGCATCTGATTTCATAATGATAAATATTAAAGTGAATAATTAAATTGTCTATACAAAGTAAATAAATAATTTATATATTTACAAATATTTTATTATATTTTTTTTAATAAAATACTAAATTTGTAATTAAACCTTTGATTTATGGATATTAAAAAGGAATTAAGGCTATTGAAAGAAGAGAAGCTAAGACGTTTACAAATGCTTCATTATCAGAAAAACCCTGTTGATTGGCTTGAAGAAAGATTTGGAGAGTCAAGAAAAAATGTAGATTGGGAGCTTTGGGGTGGTGACTATAAGAATCATGTTTGGGATGGATCAATAAGTCCTTTCAAATATGCTTGGCAGGCATTGGCAGATGGAAATAAAAAAGTAGGTATTGAGTCTGCTACAGGAACAGGTAAAACCCACTGGCTTGCAAGAGTAGTATTTTGGTTCTTAGATTGTTTTGAAAATAGTTTTGTGGTTACTTCTGCACCAGTTGCTGGACAGCTCAAAACTCAACTTTGGAGTGAAATGAAATCATCCTTTCATAAGTTCAAAAAAATACGTCCCTATGCCGAATTATTCGATTCATTAAGGCTTTTAGTAGATGCAAGAGGCTTTGATAACTTAGAAGATGATGAGGCAAATCAAAACGCTTGGCAGGCTGTGGGAGTAGCTTCTAGGGCATCATCAGGAAGCAAATCAAATACATCTCGTCAAGGCTTCCACAGGGAACACATGCTTATCATTACAGAAGAAACACCAGGTATTGACTTGGCATCTATGGAGGCTTACATCAATACATCCACTGGGGAACATAATTTGATTTTAGCAGTAGGTAACCCAGATGCTCAAACGGATACCCTTCATAACTTTTGTAAGAAGCCCAACACGAAGCATTTTATAATTAGTGCTTATGATCACCCAAATATCGTACTTCAAAAAGAACTCATACCAGGAGCTGCTACTATCGGGAGCATTGAGGACCGTAAAGAAGAGTATGGAGAAGAATCAGCCTTCTATAAGTCTCGTGTTCGTGGTATATCCCCTGCTCAATCGATTGATAGCTTAATTAAAGCAGAATGGATAAAACAGTGTATAAACTTGGATATCGAAAAAGATAATAGTAAAAATGCTGTAGGTGTGGACGTGGCAAACTCTATTAACGGAGACAAGGCTTGTGTAGCTTATGGAGAAAGTAATGTGGTAAATTTTATCAAAGAATTTAATTGCCCTGATGCCTCTCATTTGGCTTATAATCTCATTTTACCCCTCGATGAGCTGATGAATGAAGGTTATCATATTTTTGATATTCCAAACATCAAAACAAAGGGCATCAAAGGAGAATACATTGGCGTTGATAGCGTGGGCATTGGTACCAGTACAATTAATACCCTTCATAATAAAAAGATATTTGCTCAAGCACTTTCAGGAGGGCAAAATGAATTGGCTATCCCAAAGGATAAAGACGAAAAACCTCTTTATCAATTTGCTTCTTTACGTTCCCAAATGTATTGGGAGGCAAGAGAAGACCTCCGAAACAAAAAAATAAGTATCAAATTAGAAGATAAAAGATTAATCGAAAGATTGATCACTGAATTAGTAGAACCGAAATATACAGTAACAGATAAGACTATTAGTGTAGAGAAGAAGGAAATTATCAAACAACGCCTTGGGGGCAAAAGCCCCAACATTGCTGATAGCTTTGTGTATTGGAATTGGGCTCGTAAAGGTTACTTTGTGAAGAAGGCAGCATTCCTGCCATTTGGATAAAAAACAACCCGATTGTTTCTATTTAGGCGTAGCAATCGGGTTTAATTCAAATAATTTATGAGCAATTCAAATATAGAAATTCTTATGGATAATTACAATCATTACCCCCTGTTTTTACGGAGTAAACGGCGTATTTTAAACAAAAAACATAGTTTATGAGTGAGCTACTAAAATTCCCCAAAGTAGGTTATACCTACAAGAGTATTCTCCATCACTGGAGAGTTACCAAAGTTGAAGAGCCAGAAAATAAAATTTATTTCTCAGCTTACGACATGAATAACGAAAAGGTACAAGAGGCTATATTACCTCTTAAAACATATACATTCTTAATCAATACAGGGCTTTTAGTCAGGTTTGTGAAAGAATCAGAACATCAAGCATACATAGAAGAACTTGAAAGCGTAAGTTAATTACGCTTTTTTCTTTTTACCCCCTCCAACCTTTGATTCTAATTCTTTGATTCGTTTATCCAAATCTTCATCACTTACTTTATTGAGATTATCAATTTCAAGTTTGCCACGAATATCATTCGTTTGGATATTCTTCCAGTTTTCAGGGTCAATGTTTGTGAGAGTAAAGAATACAGCTGATGGAACTGGCAAAACATGCTTCTTTTTACGAACTGTTTTAATGGTTTTAATCTTACCATCTTTACCAGGTATACCCTCTTCTTGGGTTTCGTAATAATCCCAACCAGTAACCATTTTCTCAAGGGATGTAAGAGCTTTGGCTTTTAATTCCTGCTTAAATTTCTCTTTATAATCTTCTTTAGCCTTTTTATAAATTTCCGCAAATTCTGCAAATTCATTTACCCAATTATTGAATGTCCTCTCAGATATTCCTTCTGATTCAGCAGAAGACTCTATTGTATTGCCTTCCAGATAATTCGATATTACTTTATCAAATATCTCTTTCTTTTCTTTCAATGGTATTTTTACCCCTCTCTTCATAGCATTAACGAATTAATGAAGGTCTTGGATGATTTATAAGCCAAGCCTTCCATGTATCCAATTTAATTTTCTTTTGTCCTGTAACTCCCTTATCTTGGGATAGTATCTCCTCCGCTCTCTGAATATTGCCACATAAAGCCAAAAAATAATAAAATTCAGCCTCCAATCTATGATACCTGCTATGCCTATACCATAAGAAGAAACTGAAATAATATTGGCTGTAGTCTTCCATCACAATCCAATATTAGGTTTTTCTTTATCCTCATTGAATGGGTCCCAATCTACTCCTATCTCATTATCTACCCTTCTTACAGTTATAGCAGCTCCAACGGTTGCTATTATAATACCCAATAAAAAAAACAATACTATCATAATCTTGCATCTATTTTAAAATGTATTTCCTCCTTCTCAATCAGCTCCATTTCTGGATAAGCATGAAATGTATTATGCTGTACTGATACAGAATGATAATTCAAGAAGTTAATTAAAGGAGCTATCAATGCCACAATCATACAAAAGAATAGATTAAAAAGGCATCCAAAAGCATAATTGAAATTAATGTCAAACAGAAAATCTACTATCCAAATGATGGGAAAGAAGAAGAATGAAGTGAGGATTAATAATGAAATCCATCTCACTAAAAAACGAAGCAACTCTTTTGTTTTCATAATACAAAAAGTTAAAAATTTCGGGGTAGGGTACACATGACCTACGGAACTTCACAGGCGGAACACATCCTCCATTCCTCACCCCCGAAAAAACTTAGAAAAAATGTTGGGACTCGAACCCAAAACAGCAAAGACTACGGGAGTTAATTCTTTACTGCAAGACAACGTATATAGAGCCATACCCATAGAAGCATCCGATTACTTGCGTTTACCAATTCCGCTACATTGTATCTAAGTTAGTAGGGGCTACTGGACTCGAACCAGTAACCTTTTTTCTTTGCAGAAGAAAAGAATCGTATAGTTATTTGCAAATTCACTATGGTCTTTTCCATTCTTTTGCCTGTCTCCGAATAGATTTTTTAGCTAGCTATTATAATCTACCTTCAAACGAAAAACGCTCTATCCATTTGAGCTAAGCCCCTATTTGAGTACGATAGTAGGACTCGAACCTACGCACACAACCGAATACAGTTTCGCTCTGCCTGCTGAGCTATATCGTACTGGGTCAATCACAACCGCAACATAAGCATTTCACAAGGAAACCGCTTGGTAGGATGGTGGGACTCGAACCCACGCTATTATGAAATTCATAATAAATGCACTTGCTAATTTGCATTATAAGCACCCTCTAGCCACTGAGTTACATCCTACAACTAAAAAAACACTAATTTAATTGAACCATAACCGCCCACGTTTGGGCTAAGTTTTGACTGCCTCACGGCGTTATTTGGTTTTAATTCCCCAATTAAACCAAGTGGACTCCGCAGGAATCGAACCTACACTCTTTTCATTATGAGTGAACTGCTTTACCTTTAAGCTAGGAGACCGATAGTTGGTGACTGGCTTACCAATTGGCTTCTACTATTATAGGGGTCTTTTGCCCTACCGAACCAACTATGTTTTTAAAGAACGTTTTGCCTTTCGGCTTTGATGCTGAGGGCTTCTTTTTAGGAAACCCCCACCCTCCCCATTTTTGGATTTACTTTAGTGTATGTGCTTATTATTACCAAGTTACTAGTATTCGCTTGCAAGACTTTCTACCAGATATTAGTTGCAAAGCACCAAACCAACCAAACGGACCTTATCTCCGCCTAAAGAGACTTCCTAAAGTAAATTGCCCCAAAAACAGTTCGGGACTCGCTGTGTGTATATAGGTTGAGCAAAAGGTGAGAATCGAACTCACATATCCAGTGTGGAAGACTGGTGTTCTACCATTGAACTACTCTCGCTTTGTAAAGGGTAGGGCGAAACCTACCCTCGCATTCAGTAAAACCCACAATTGCTTAATTACATTACAAAAATAATAGTTATATTGTAAAAAACAAATAAATATATAATTTATTTATTATAATATAAAATGTTTAATACAATTATTTAGAAGGCTTTTTCACTTCCCACGCTTTGCTGTATTTGTGGTCTTTGATGTTTAGTCGGGTAAATACATCATCTTCAAGAAGCAAATCAATTTCCTTCAGAGAAGCTCCTATGCTTCTAGCTACATAAGATTTTTCTAAACCAAATTCATTGATAAGTTTCTTAATTACCTCACTCATTTTGAATGCAACATGAGAACCTTTTGCCCTATTAATTCTAATAGTCAATAACATTCTCTCTGATTCTGAAATGTCAAGTACACAAGCGGGGACTTTCCAAGCGTTCACCCTCGATATTGTGGCTCTATTGAAGCCATCAATAATAACAAGGTCTTTTGTAACTAATAAGGGTTGTACCCAACCCGTTTGGATGATGGATAATTCTAGCAGTTCTAATTCTGCTGGTAGAACAAAGTTTGGATTATAATCATTTGCCTTGAGCTCTAAGGCATCAATCCAAGTCCAATGTTCAATCGGGTTGTAAATTGGTGGCTTTTTCATCAGTAATATATTTATCGTTAGTAATTGCTAGTTTCTCATACCAAGTGGTAGGGTTTTCTACCATTGGCACGAAATCAAAATCTTTAGTGATGTTTAGTAATCTAAGTTTATTAAAGAAGTGTCCTACATTTTTATAAGGAGGGCTTTTTCTACCAAGCCTAACCTCATGTAGATGCTGTTTCCACATATTAGGGTATTCGAATCTCATGTGTAATTTCATGTGGCATCCTATACAGATTTCTCTTAGTTCCTCAAAGGGTTTTGAGTAATCTTCAAGGTGGTAATGCATGCCTCCCTCTTCCTGACCACAAACACAGCATTTCTCAGGAGCTTTTAACTTACCTTCGAATATAGCTTTATTGAGTAGCCTCCCTACCTTTGCTCTGTAAGCTCCTGAGAATCCATTATACTCTTTCATATTTTAGTTAGTAAATAGGCGTTTTTGCTATGGGATGTTACTTTATAATAAGTAGAAAAAGCCTCTATCTCTTTTTCTATGGAACTGAAATGACTTTTTGCATTTTCTACCAATACCCTACCCTCAATGAATATTTTTTGAATGCCCAGGTTATTAAACATTCTAGATAAATCATAGATTGTCCCAACAGAGCAATGAGCTGCTATCTCAGGAATAACTCTACGGGCAAGTATGGAAGTTACTTTGTTTCTAACTATCAAATCTGAAATATCATCAAGAGTTTCTTTGGCTACATGCATATTATGATATTCTATATTTGGATGATTGATAGCCTTCTCTATGTATCTTTTAGAGGCTTCTATGCCTATTACTTTCTTAGCTCCTGCCCTGATGGCTCTTACACCAAGTAAGCCAGTACAGGAACCCAAATCCATACATACCTCCCCATCTCTTAGGAAATTGTCAAGCAAAACTCCCATATCATTATGGATAGCGGGTAGTATCCCAAAATTCAGAAACGCCTGAACATGCTCTTCTGAAAAAAATCTCTTATTGCTCATATTCTTTTTCTTTTTTGCTAATTCTGTGGTGTGCTTTGGGTAGAATGGATCTTTTGTATGCCCCATTTACGATTTGTTTAAACACGTAAAATACGGGATACCCTCCGTAAGGTCGTTCCGTAGTGGTTTGATTTTTTCTTGCTCTTTTACACTTTTCTACAGCTTCGATGGCTTTCTTCTTATGGGCAGGCTCTTCAATATTATCTTTGATGTATTGCATAATACCCTCCCAAGTGTGTGGATATTGGTAGATGATTCCATCACGATCAAGCTCTTTGAAATATCTTTCCTGCAGGCGTACTTCTGGAAATAAAGATGTGATTTGGCTATAAAATACAGGATAAACGGTTTTGAGTTTATTGATTTCTTTGGCACTCTCTGCATGCAATGGAGTAGAAACTCTTAGCCTCTGCCCAGCAAACATCTGAAAATCATAAATCTTACAGTATTTAATATCTTTATCATAAAAGTATCTAAATACATCTTTTTCAGTCCAATCATAGATAGGTTTACAAAGCTTCACACGAGGGCATGGGCTTTCAGATACATAGCTTTCATCTTTTTTGACTAAGATGCCTTGGAACCTCATGATACTTTCATCAGCTCTGATGCCAGTCAAAATAGCTACTCTGCCTTTTAGGTCCTTTACGACAAATTCATCAGTTGTGTATTGGCTGAGTACCTGGTCATGAGTGATAGCGTGTTGTGGAATAGGTCTGATGTGTTCCCTCTTAGAATCCCACTGTATATAGGTTTCTTTCTTGCCAAGAACATACTTTTCGCTTTCAAGCTGTATACAATAATAGCGAAAGTCGAAACGTCCTGAGAGCCTTATTGAATCAACAAATTCAATCACATCATCTGGGATTAGTTCTTCATCCCGAAAAAAAACCTTCGGGCGTTCTTCTATTTTTAGTTCCTGATATACCTCTTCTACTAAGTTCAAGAGTACAAGGGAGTCCTTCCCTCCTGAAAAAGCTATGATAAGATGATCAAAGCTATTGAGTAAATGCTTGATTCTCTTTTTCGAGGCTTCAAGAACGTCGATATCCAAGTATTGGATATAGTCATCCTTCTTTGCCATAGTAATATATGTATTGTTAGTAATTGGTATTCTTTATATGAATTCTTGAATATGCTTGTCTAATCTTGCTGCAATCGTCTCTTCTTGTTTATATTTTTTCTTCAGATAGATTAAAAACTTATCGAAATTTGCTTTCTGTCCCTCATCATCAAATATGATTTCACTCTTAATCACATATCCATTTTCTTTCTTTTCTTCTTGCTCCTCTTCTTCCTCTTCAGTATTTGCAAATGATAATTCCCAATCCTCAAAGCCCCAGTCTGATAAATCCTCTATTTCAAATTCATTTGCCAGAATATCAGTGTCCCAAGTACCGCCTGCTTTGTTGGCTATGATATTGGCTTTTTCACATTGCTTAGGTGTCCATCGAACCTGTCTGTAATTATACATCTCTCCGTTCCAAGTAAGATGCCCTACTGCTACGGTCCCTGTCTTTGTGGGATTTGCATACTTTTTAGTAAGATTTACCTCGTAATCTCCTGACGCAAATATTACCCTACTCCTTTGGTTACCTCCAATGAGTTCGTTTGAATTTAGGTCATGAATGATACCTGACAAGTCTCCAAGCTCTTCAAGCCATTCTTTTAAATTAGCGAACTGTTTTTCGCTAATTTGTCTTGGGTTTTTATGATACCCTTTGGGATTTATATCAATACCTTTCATTAAAATAATTTAATTAAAATAAATTATATTTGCAAATATATAAATTTTTTATTAAAATAAAAGATGGAAGAACGTTGGAAACCCATAGCCACCAGTACAGATGCCCTCATTTACTTAATTGATTTAAGGTCAAATGAAAGGCTTGCTATTCAGTTTTTGCCAGAGGAATTGAATATCAATAGAAACGTAAACCTTCAGAATGTGCAGGCTGTGGGAAGAAACAACCCGCTCCATCACTTTACTGGAGGCTCTAAGGAAATCAGCTTTACTTTCTATCTACTAGCTGATGATGATGCAAAGACAGATGCAGCCTACAGGGCTAAATGGATTGAATCCCTCACTTACCAAGATACAACCACTGGAAAAACTCCTCAGGTAGTTTTGATTTGGGGAAGAAGATTTAGAAATAACAAGTGGGTAGTTTCCAAGTTTTCTGCTAAAGAAAAGATTCACTTACCTGGTTTCGATTTCTTACCACAGATGATAGAAATAAGCATCACCCTCACATTAGACAATGATGTCAATGAAAGGGTGAATGATATTAAAGATAATTTGGGTTGGTAGTTAGGTAAGTATTATTTGAGGGCTTGATGAACCACTAAGGAGTATTTCAAGTGGTAGTTTTATTTTCTGTCTTGCCCTCGTGATGCCCACATACAGAATATTGATTTCTTCAATGATTTTGGAAAATGCCTCACTGTCCTTTTTATCATCTTCTAAGAATTTAGTAAAAGATGTTTTTGTTAAAAATCCTTCAAGTAATTCTACCTCATCATACTCCATGCCTTTTGCTTTGTGAATGGTAGAGAATACCATAGATGCCTGCTCTTTTGTGGGTGCTTGTTGCTCCTTAATAGCATTTATCAATCTTGGAAGTTCGTGTCTGTATGTTCTCACTAATTCGAGTAAAACGCCTAATTCGTTATCCTCAGACTTTTTAATATATTCCTCAAGCTCCGAAATACTTTTAAACTGCTTAATTAGCTTATCTTTAATGTATTCTCTCTTTTGTAAATACAAGTTCAATACATCATAAACACTACTACCACTATCAGCATAAGTATAACTGCTGATATTTCCTTCAAAATAAATCTTAGTTTTTGGGTTTCTTGAAACAAAATTGATAGCCTTAGCAAGTAACTTAATATTTGTTCTTGAAAGAATTGCTCTGCCTTCCATTTCTTTTTCGGGAAAATACTCCCCAAGACCTGTAATTTTAGTTTTTGAAAAGCCTTCACCTAAATTACTTTTCCAAGAGAGTACAGAGTTTGCCAAATCTGCTATGTCTTGAGAAAATCTAAATGAATTACTTAAAAAGAACTCCTCAAAATCAACCTGCTCCAGTGAGTTTATAGCACCTCTCCAACCATAAATTTGTTGGTGTGTATCTCCTACTATTATCTTTTTACTTTCTTGTCGAAGGAAAATATCAAGCATTGAGGGTGAGGCATCCTGACCCTCATCAAAGAAAATATAATCATAATCTAATTCAGGAGATAATAATTGATATTTTTTGAGGTAAAAATCATGCGTTACGGCAATATCTCCATGATCCATTTTTTTCAATATTTTCTTGACTGCCATTTCCAAATACTCATAATTTTCTGTTACAAATGCCTTAGATTGCTCACTGGTGCAACTTTCCAAATAATTAATATCTGTAACTTTAACAGCTGATGAATTACAGTAGATGGATAAGTATTTCATGATGTGCTTGCAAAAAATGAAATTATCCAACCTGTCTTCTGCTTTAAACTTCTCAAGGCTTTCAGGTATTTCAAGTATATCGGCTGTTTTGTAGTTTTTTACATCATATTTGTATGGAATTGCTACAGCTCTATAAGCAAGTGAATGGGCAGTTTCGATTCTTACGTTTTCAACACCTTTTTTGGAAAACTTCTCTATTGCCTCATCTTTTACACTTCTGTTAAATGCTAAGTATAAGAATGTACTTTTTACCCTGCTTTTTGCAAACTCAATCAAAGTAGATGTTTTACCGCTACCCGCCAAGGCACTAATTTTCATGTTTTCATCAAATGAGATGATGTCTTTTTGTTCGTCTGTTAAATTCATGGTCATAAGGTTAGAATAACTTAAATTGTAAATCGGGTTTATTTTTATTGTTTTTTGGTTGCTCTGTTATTTTTTCGTTCAATCTTTCTTTTCTTCTTCTCAAAGATTCAAGGGCTTCTTTTTCCTGTCCAAAATAAAAACTTTCTTCTATTGGAATTTCTCGAATACCAAAGCCCATCATATTGACTTCCCAAACTTTCCAAGTTTCAAGGCTAATAGCATCTCCCCAAGCTACCTCTCCTCTCAAACCATTCATAAAACAATTGAGAGTACATAATTTTGCTACTGTGAGGCTTATATCCCTTGCTTTAAAGAAGTTTTTCGGGTTTTTCTCGGCGGCTGCTAGTAAATTCCTACCTGAACCACATCCAGTATCATCTACAACTGTTTTATATTCAGATTCTTCATTTATAACCATATTAGCCATTATTCTACAAACCTCCATCGGTGTAAAGAATTGCCCAAGCCTGCTATTTGCAAAGTATTGTTCATAGTATTCTCCCAAAGGGTCTGAGTAATTTTTAGCCTCAACAGCTGCTATGAATAAGTGTAAAATCTCTTTAATAATCAATTGTTCTCTTGGCTTATAATGCTTAATTACCTCCAAATACTTCTTTTCGTTCTCAATATCACAAGCCAGTAGCCTGTATCTTAAATTCGTATTATGAAAAGTACAAATTGCACAGGTAAGGAAATCGTCAAACACTCTGCTTCTCTCATAGTAACTCAATTCATCAAACTTTTTTTGTATCTCAGTTACTATTCGGGCATATCTCTTATCAGGGTTCAAAATTTTTTTTATCTCTTCCATAAGATTAAAATAGTAGAGGACTAAGCCTCTACTTTATATTCTACATTAGCAGGTTCTACGGAGATAATATTCTTAATGATTGCTTGTCTGTAACCATTATCAGTAATTGAGTGGAAACTTAAGTGAGTGCCGTTTTTAATTCTGGCGTTTGAACCAACCCTTTCAGTAATTTCTCCAGTTGATTCTTTTATGAATTTGATTTTAAAATAAGATAAGCTTTCTGCTTTTATAGCTTGCCAAGCTCTTTTTAAAGCTTCTACGAATTTAACGCCTAAACTTCTAACAATTTCCCAAGCGTTTTTCATTACGAGTCTTTGAGTTGCATTTTTCATAAGAGTAATATATTTATTGTGAATAATTAAAATTGTTATACAAAGTAAATAAATAATTTATTTACTTGCAAATATTTTATTATATTTTTTTTAATAAAACTAAAAATATTTATTTGGCAGTTGTAAATATGTAATTTATTTATTTCCTTTGTGCCTATCATAAAAATTCTAAAACTATGGGAGAGCAAACGAAACTTGTAAACCCTGCGGAATTAAAGACAGTGATCAGTATTTCTTATCACTTTCCTAATGTGAAGCGAAATTCAATAGGTGTTACACCTAAAATAGTCTATGAGTATATAAAATCGGGAAAACTAAATATTGAAAGAGTAGATATAGACGGACGAACTTTCTTCGTAATTCCAATGGAAGACCAGGAGAAACCAGACTGGGGACTCGGCGAAAAAATTAAATATTAACCTGCTAAACAGCAGGTTTTTTTTGTCTCATGAATTTTCCGCAAAACATTAAAAAAATATTCCGCATTTTTTTCAAGAAAAATTCAAAAGAAAAAAGAACCAAAAAAGAAAACTACTATTAACTATTATAACTAAATATATATACTATATATACTAGAGATAGGGCGTACTCAAAACCGTTTCAAAAATTATCATAAAAAACTGAAAAACAAATATTTATCCGTTCCTTTTGCGTTTCAAATGAATAAAAATTATGTTAATCGTACTCAAATGCGTTTCAAAATTCAATGTAAATTATTGACATTTAGTTTTTTATCCGTTCCTTTTGCGTTTCATTTTTTTATAAAAACTCTTCAAAAATCTCTTATCCGTTCCTTTTGCGTTCCGTAATCGTACACAAATGCGTTTCAAAATCTATTATATTTCATTGATTTATAAATACTTATCCGTTCCTTTTGCGTTTCACTTATTAATATTATTTGTTATTTTGAATCTTTTTTTTAGTTTTGGTCTTCACTAAAACTCTTTATGCTATGCTAAAAAATGCAATCCAAAAACTGCCTGGTCTCTACAAATTCATTGGACTTACTGTGGAGAATGAAAAAGTAAAAGTAAACTACATAAGACTGATTATTTTTATTATAGTGGTGGCCTTCATCATGAGCATTATCATGGGACCTAAAAAAGAAAGTAGTAGCAGCTCTTCCAAATCTGATCAGCCAGTAGTTGTAAAAGATGAACCAGCAAAACCACAAATAGGACAAGCTATTAAAACTGAATATTTTGAAATCACAGTCAACAAGGTAGGTGTTATGGAAGCTGTCAATACAGGTAATGAGTTTGTGGACTTGAAACCAGAAAAAGACAATCAATACCTGGTGATGAATGTTACTTTTAAAAATATTGATAACGAAAGTAGGATGATGTTTGCAGGAAAGATTATTATAAACTATAATGGTAAAGATTATACTTTTGATAATCCTGAGCCAGTTTTACTTGAAGGATGGGGACTATTGATGGACCAGATTAATCCATTGACTACCAAAACTACTAATTTGGTTTATAAGATACCTAAAGAAATAAAGGGAAAAGTAGTTTGGGAACCTGCCAGAAGTGATGTTAAAATATACATAGGAGACATACAATAAAAAAAAGGGACTCAAAAAGTCCCTTTTTTAATATACACTATTACTTAAAATGACGGATTTCTATTACTTCTAATTTTTTCATATTCTTTATCTTCAATTTCTTTTTGGTTCTTATGAAGTTCAAACAATCTTTCAATATGAATAACAGGTAACATTAGTAATTCCTGCCATGTGATATTGAGATTGTTCTCCCCATACCCCAAAACAAACCTTATTTCGATGAGCGGCGGTATCCGAAAAAAAAATGATGATCCATAATATTTACAATTTTAGATTCCCCGAATTTATTCGGGTCATTAATCTCAATCACAGTTTGAAAATCATCTTCCGCCTCATCCATTTCTCCATTCAAAGCACCTAAATCCATTGCATGGAGTTCCCTTAAGTTCAACATGATTTCTCCCTTTTGCCCCATCTCAACAGGGTTTCTCAAGCTCATGACTGTTAAAAGGCTAGCTTCATCTGAATTAACTTTTAAAGCTCTCTTCTCGTCTTTTCCTGTCATCAAATAAAAATAGACTGTTTTTTTTGATTTTGGCAGTAAAACCTCACATTTTCTTTTTTCCAATACCTCTTCATAGCTCTTAAAAGCTGGCTCTGGTTCGTATTTGAATTCATTTTCCTCAGATAACTTCTTCTTTTCATCTACTATTTTTTGATAAAAAGGGTAGTTGCTGGGAACATAGTCTTCTAAAGATATTGGATATTCTACCTCTGATTTTCCAAACTTGGTAATAATCTTGTACTCTTCGGGGAAATCATAAGTAAATTGTCTTGCTGTAAATAAAATAGCTTTTCTATCTTTTGTTAAAAGCCTCTCTATAAACTCAATTGTAATGTTTGTTTCATCCCCAACTCTTACTAATACTTGTTTGATTAAAAGCGTGTGAGCCATTCCTGTCTCAATATTCTTCTTTTTAGTAAATACTTCTGATGCTTCCCCAGAGATATATTTGACTTCTGCCTCAATGCCTGAAGGCAAGATAAAAGTGTATGTTTGCATATTATATGAATTTTAAGTGAATTTTCTTCTTGAGATCGCTGTAGGTAAATCTGTATAATCTCCAACCCATCTTTACAGCTGTATTGTATTTGTATAAATCTTTTTGGTATCCTGAACCTCTTGTGTGCCTGCCACCTGAATATATCCCCCCTTCTATTTCAATTGCTATTTTTACAAGTTCATTGGGGATTGCATAATCAAATCTCCATTGCCTTGTTGGATGGAATGTGTACTCTTTTGCATATATTCCATATTTTGCCTTTAAGTAGGCTTCTAACTCTGCCAGAAGACCCAAGCGTATGACTTGGGACTTGGTATTCTTTTTTTTTACTTTCACTATTTTCCGATTCTTAAATTACTATTCTTAGCTAAAACAGCTCCTTTTACTTTTTCTCCTGCTTTTAAAGCCACTTTTATTGCCGATATATCGGGTTCTGCTTCTACTACTTTCAGGAATTTTTTAGGTATTTCATTCTTATTCTCAATATTTACCACTTCGCTTGGAGAAATTGAGAATTTAAACGAAGGTGTTTTAATTTCCCCATAAATTCCAATAGCCCTGATTAGATTAAATTCTAATCTTTCTATATCAGCCTCCTCTTTTTTAATCAAAGCATCATAATGTTTTTTCATGTTTTTGGCATGCTCCACTCTTGATTTCTTTGATTTAATTACAAAACCGTAGGCTTCTGCTTTGGCTTTGAGGTCTTCTTCTGTAAGTTTTAGCTTTTCTGATAGTTCGGGAGTGAACTCTCCATCAGCATTTTCAAGCTCTTCTACAAGCTCTCTGTACTGACTTGAGATTTGAAACATTCCTGTTTTTTCCATAAGTAAATGATTTAAAGGTGAATGAATATTAAAATTGTCTATACAAATATATAAATAATTTATTTAATTAAAAAAAATATAATGAAACATTTGTAAATAAATTATTTATTTACTTACTTTGTATATGCTTTAAAGCGTAGTGTAATTTTTTTAAACCTTAAAAGTCAAAAAGTATGCAGTTCTTACCAGTCAATTCAACAGAGGATTTTGAAATCCCTAGCAAAGCAGACCAATTCCTTAGCTTCAAAGAAGAAGGAGAGTATCAAGTTAGGATTATGAGTCGAATCATTGAAGGGTATGTTTTCTTTAGTGAGAAAACCAATGATGAAAACTCGAAACCTATCAGAAGAAAAATCAAAAGAGACCCCAATGATGACAAAAAGATTTTAAAAGAATCTTATTTCACAAATGAGGAGCTTCAAAAAATGAACGCAAAAACAATCACCAAGAAAAGTGGTGAAAAGGTTTTTGAAGACCCTAAGTATTTTTGGGCTTTCTTAGTTTTCAATCAGAAAACACAAAAATTCCAAGTGCTTGAAATAACTCAAAAAAGTCTAATAGCTGGAATTTTAGGCTATTTGAAAAAACAAAGTTGGGCAGACCCTACCAAATATGATTTTGTAATTACTAAAAAAGGTAGTGGCTTAAATTCTGAATATAGTATCATGGGAGAACTCCCAACAGAATTGCCCGATGAAGTATTATTAGAGCATTCAGAATTACAATACAATTTGGATAATATCTTCCATGATAAATATCCATTTGAACAATAGTGAATAATAATCTAGCAAAATAAACCCCGCCCTATTGGGTGGGGCTTTTTATCTGACAATTTTAATTATATAATCTTATGGAATATGAACATTGCAATTCTTTCAGGAAGGGTAACCAAAGACCCTATTCAATTCACAGATGCCAAGACACATGAAGCCAAAGTAAAAGTAACCCTCGTTACTAATGAATACATGATGATTGATGGCGTCAAAAAACAAATTGAGGACTTTCATTCCCTCCAGTTTCCAACAGACTTACAGGAGTCTGTTATGAAATATGTCAAAAAAAACTCTTCTATTACCATTCAGGGCAAGATTAAAAACAAAATTCGTGATGGCAATACCTTTAACTACATTTTAGTCGAAAAGTGGGAATTTCAAAACCGATGAGAAAAAACCCTCACTCCAAAGGCTTGAGGGTTTTTGATTTTCGCTTATTAATCTAGTAATGGCATTTTGAATATGAAAACATTATTGTCATAAGAATTTATTGGAGCATCACCAGGGTTCTCTATCTTGAATCTTATCTTTTCCCCTTTTTTTACATAGGTTATACCAATTAATGTTTTATTTGCCTGATAATAACCTCCTGGGTCAGTATTATGAAAAACACTATTTACTACCTCCCAAGCATTAGAATTTGCATTGAATTTCTCAATATGACACATACCAAACCATCTTCCAGTCCCAGCTTCCCCAAAGTCAAACCTAACTGTTATTGACGCAAAATAAAACCCATCTTCAATAGCTGTAAAAATGCCTGTGGTTGTATTAAATTCATTTTTTGTATCTTGTATTTTTACATAATTTGTAAATATAAGACTTTGAGTTGGCAAAGGTCCAGCAGTCCCAGTTTTAACAATTACAAGGCTTTGAGGATTTCTATATAATATTGGAGAGGGAGATTTAATGTACCTCACTCCTGGTTCATTCAAGGTTTCACAGTTTGCAGGTAAATACAATTCAGCTATCTTGACCTGTAAAGCTGGTGTCGTTAAATCGGGTGCTGTAGGTGTGGATGATGGCGTCCCTTTTAAAATAGAATAAAATGGCAAAGGAGGATTTGCAACGGCTTGGTATTGATATTGTATGTATATTACATCAATTCGAGGCAAAGTGGTAGTAGGAGCTATATCAAAATTAATATTCTGGTCTTCTGCTAAAATAACTCCTTGTTTGGTTCTCACAACCCCTACCTTGCTACCATTACCACTCATATCAATATGCTCAGGGGCTAAAGATTGTGTTAGCCTCAAAATCATATCAGCCTGAAAATCCAAGGCATCAAATCCACAATATACTCCACTTGGTAGGACTCCGTTTAGCCAAGAATTCAACAATGCTGTTGAATCATCTTCTTGATATTTTAAATATTCTTTCATTTTATAAAAATTGATTTGCGAATGTATTATCAAAAGTTCCTGATGCCTCCCCATTATAATATACAAAAGCTTCCACTTTATAGGGAGTATTCCATTTCACAATAGATATAACTGTGTCTTTTAGCCCATCACTAATATTATCATGTTTCATCATGATATTGAGCCTGCTACATTGTGAACACTTGTTATCAAATATTCTGCTTATACTATCAAGTTCATAAGGGCTATCAAATCCAAATGTATTTGGGAAAATTTCTTCAAAAACAATATCATAGAACCCCAACCAAGAAAATAATACCTCCAAGACCTTTTTTGTGCCTTTGAGTTGATGTATTTCCTCAGAATGCTCTAAGAATTTTCTTCTTATTGTCAAGCTATCTACTATCATTTTTCTTGAATTGGGAAATATTGATTGATATTTTCTAAAAATTCATGGTATGTGATATTTGCCAAAATCTCTTCCTTGGGAGCTCTTATAAACCATACATTTTGATTAAGAGCTTTCAAAGCGACATCCCAAGACTCTGTCCCTTTGAAATCTGGAAACCCATAATGACTATTAATTATATCTAAAGCCTCGTTGGCTGCCTCTATATTTAGAAAAGAAATAAACATATTATAAATTATGAAAAGCTTCTAGGTAATTTTGAATAATTGTTTTTTGTTCTTCTGACGGCTCCGTATGAAAAAACATAATGTCTTTTATTGTTCCCTGAAGAGCTCCATTTCCTCCATCATTGAAACCTATATCATAAAAATTTGCTGTTTTTGTTCCAAATTTGGCACTGATAACTTTAAAAACATTATTAGGAGAAAATTCAGTACTTGGAATATTATTTACTCTCATGTCTGATTGCGTATATTGCCCACTACCTACTTGTTGAAATAGTGTTGTATCATTTTGACCCATAATGCTTGCATAAGGTACACCTCCCTGATAACTTGAAATAAAACAATCATATACAACAAAATTTCTTGTTGAATTTGCCACAACTACTGCAAAAACAACATCAGGTATGTTATTTGTAACCATTTGTTGGTTGCTTCCGTTGAAATACCATCCATCTTCTGTGATTTTTGGCTGAGCTGCTGCTATTGCTTGGCTGGTTACATAAACTCCATCAGTGTAGTCTATTGCATACTCATTTGCTCCATCAACCCTTATGTTTTGCTTAGAACGATCAGTTGTAAGAATCCTATGCCTCATCAATGCCAAAATATCACTCGGGAGCTGACTTGCATTCTGATTGTCAAAAGGAGGAAAATCAAAAGAAAACTTATCCGTACCTCTCAATTTTTCCATGTATGGAAGAAAAGCAGGACTCATATTTTTTACATCTAAAGTGTTTTGAAGGAAGTTTTGAAGGGACTCCATAAAATTATCATCCACTTCTGAAGCCAGAAGCTTGTTGAACCTTTCCAGAGTCCCTTCATTGTTTATATCTTTATTCGCATCATATTTTTTGAAAAATGATGGAAAGAGTTTTAAAATTTCTTCCTCTAAAATCATAGAAGTAATAAAATGATTAATAATATTGAAAAAATGCCCAATGAGTTCCTTTGCTTTTGAACATTTTTAAGTTTTTTATCAATTTTGGATATTTTAACTTCAACTAAACTCAATACAGTTTTGAGGCTGTCTTTTTCAATCTCTGAATTTACATTGATAGCTTTTAGGTCTTCAATAATTACAGCCCTTACTTTTAAGAGGCTATCCCTTAGAATAATATTTTTGGATAATAGCCTACCGTATTGCATAGCCGTAGATAAACTATCTTTGCAACTCTTACAGGGAGTCTGCCCCTCCGCCAAAAAAGTCAATAGCATTCCTAACACTATCAGACTGCTTCTCAATTTGCTTTTGTAAAACCTCATCCTTTACAGAGTTTTTATAAATCTTTAGTTCCATCTCAACCTTCTTTTTTTCAAAGATTAGATTGTCTTTTTCCTTTTTTTCTTCCTTCCAGCCTAAACCAAAATAGAAGCAAAACGCCAATAAGACGGCACAAACGATTGATAACCCGATATTACTTTTGTCCATCTTCTTGTTTTTTATCTACTTTCGCAAGTTGTGCTATTCCTGAACCAACAAAACCAACAAATGCCATAACCCTGAGTGATTGCTCAATCCAAGTCCAGTTAGTAGGCATGTATTGTATCTGACCTAATCCTTCTATTGCCAAAGATGATAGGAAGGATAACCCTCCTAGAGAAAAGAAGAAGTTTCGGATAATCTTGAAGAATTTAGGCGTTTCTGCAAAAATTCTCTCCCATAATTCAATGAAGAATAATTTAACTTTTTTCATTATAATAAATATTTGAAGATTGCAGCAACACTACCAGCCACACTGATAATTTTTACTATTTCAATACCGAGTTTTTTAAGTTCAGCAGTTTGTTCTTTATTGGTATCCTTTTGCTCCTTAATATCCTCCTTTACCACCTCATTTTTTACTTCTTGCTGATAAACATGCTTTTTAGTATTCTCCAATAAAGAATATTCCCTGTCACGTTCTTTTTCAACGTTTTTTCTAAATTCTTCAAGTTGAGTAAGTCGTTTTTCAAAATCTTGATTTTCCATACGATTAATCCTTTGTTCGTAATTTTGAATGATTGATAAAGCTTCCTCATACTTTTGCTTCATTTCTATCGAGTCATGCTTTAATGACTCGAGTCTTTTGAATATGTCTTTTAACTTCTCTTTGTATGAGTCTTTTTCGTCTATAAGAGATTCTACTCCCGATTGTATTTCAAATATTGCCTCAGAAAAACCTTCAATCAGTCTGTTTGCTACTTCTTCGGCGTTTACTGTCCCCTTTATTAATTTCTTGCTCATTGTCTTTACATTTGTCTAGCAGGTGTTTAAGTTGCATAATGTATCTCCAAGCTCTGTGTGCATTTTCAGAGGTTTGAACCCATGCATCTTTTTTTAAATGTTGTTGCATATTTATAAATGTAAAGTGGTGTTGCAGATAAATATAAAGGGGATTAATAAGCTATTGGGCAAGTTTTTCGAGCATTGAAATCATTTTTGGCTGTGGGCTGATGTCTGTTTTCCAGTCAATAAAACTATTGTGGGTAAACATACCATTTGTTCCCTGTAATGCTCTTGCTGATACCTGCCCAGTGTTAGGAAACATATCTTGATGACGATAAGTCAAATCAATATTCCAACGAAGGCTCATGACTAAAATCCACTTTTCGAGGGATTCTATTTCCTTATCCGTATAGACTTCATAAAATTCAAAGCCTTTATAATTGAGCTTGATAACTTTACTTTCTGGTATTTCCACTCCTGGTCCCTTTGTACCGTAGTTGTTTGGCCATGCAAAATATTTGCCTTCCCTTTTCATCAAACACCCAAAATTACAGATTTCAACGGCAACACTTTTTTGGTTCAAAGCCACATTATTCCAATTCTCAGAACCAATGTGATGCCCCCAGAATACTTCATTATAGCCTCTCACAATTGTACCATTATCAATAATGCCAATGGCTGTAGCGACGCCTCTTTGTCCATCTTTTTGCCAAGAATCAAACATGCCACGAGCATTATCCCAACCAGCAGAATGGTGCAACACAATTTGCTCTTTGGGGAACTCAGCACGAATAAAGTCTGTAAAACCTTGTAATTCCACAGGCTTAATGAGGTCAGCATACAAAGCAGCATAAGATAAAAGCCCAAAATCTCCATCTATTTTACCACTGTATAGCTTTTTATCCTGAGCATATTTTTGGAATGCTTCAACCGAAATACCAGCATAATACTTTGCTAATATTTTATTTAATGCTTTTTGAGCGTGTATTTTATTGACGACTAACATACTCTTCTTTAGTTATGGTTTGTGTATTCCTAAGATTAAACATAGCTTGTAAATCCTTCATGAAGATTTCAGCCCCCTCTTTGGTCTCAAAAGTGAACTCTATTTTTCTACCTGTAAGCCCAACATAAGAATTTTTAGTATCAGGATGTTTTTTCAGGTATCTGTGTAGTTGTCTTACCTTTTCACGAGGCATAGAGCCTGCAGGAAATTCTACAAAACTTGTATGTGGCATAAGCGTATAGTTTTATACTACAAATTTGTATATTTTTGATAAATAATTTTTATTTTATTTAATTTTTTTTAGTAAAATACATAAATTTGTACATGACTGATTTAGAAAAGATAAAAGAGAACGGTTTTGAAGCCTTTGGTATATTCCCTAGCGTATATGCTGGGCTTGTGTATGATAATAATGACCCTGAAAATTTATCGAGGCTAAAAATTAAGATACCCACATTTGGAGACAAAGTTTTGGAGGAGTGGGCTTTGCCTATGTCAGTGCATGCTGATAAAAGTGGAGTGCTTTTTATACCTCAAATTGGTGATAATGTTTGGGTACAGTTCATCCAATCAAACATTAAATTCCCAATTTGGAGTTATGGAGCGGTGGCACAATCCAAAAACCTTACTTTAAAATCAAAACAAGACCTTTTGATTCAAAATAAGAAAGGTGCCAAGATTGAAATGGAAGATACAGTAAACTTGAATGGTGATAATGAGCAAGCAACTCTTGGCAATAAGTTAGAAGATTTTATGAAAGAACTATTATTAGCAATAAAAAACTTAAAAGTTCTGTGTGGTGGTTCTGGTGCTCCTTCAACAGCAATTATAAATATTTCTCAGTTTGAAGCTCTTGAACAAAAGACTAAAAATTTTCTTTCTGAAAAAGTGAAACTATCATGATTAAGATACTCAAGTTCCCGTACGATGGCACTTATGTTGAAGGAGAGCAAGCTGTTAGCCAAATTATTAAGATGCTTATAGAAACTCCGATTGGAGATATATTTTATAATAGGTCAAGAGGCAGTCAAATAGAAAGTTTACTTTTTGAACAAAATGACAACATATTAGACACCTTAGCGAATCAAACTATTAGAGAAACATTGAGTGTCATTAAGTATATAGATTTGATAGATGTAGTGACCTCAAGAGATGTAGAAAAAATGAGTATAAAAATCATCTGGTCATTCAATGACTTAATTCCCAAAACTACTGAATTAGAAATCCCAACGATATGAGTGCTAGTGATAAATTTATAGGGTATTTAAACCGTTCTTCAGAGCAAATCGAAGAGGATATAAAATCTAAGTTTCCTTTGTATCTTCCTGAAATTACTGATATAGATAATGACCCATTATTTCAGTTTTCTAAAATTTGGGCAGGAATTTTAGAAAATCTACATTATTATCTCGATAGGAGAACTCAGGAGGCATTTTTACCAGTAGCAAAAAGGTTTGAGTCTGGTATTTTGGCAGCAGAATCATCTAATTATAGAGTAAAAGGTTCTTATCCTGCAAGTGCTGATATTACTTTTTATTTTGATACCCCTGCTCCCTCAAACGTAGTGATTCCCGCAGGCACCATAGTTTCTACTGAAGATAATATCCCTTTTGTAACAAAGCAAAATGTAACCATCACAACAGGTAACACTCAGGCAACAGTTGGAGCTTTCCAATATCAAAAATACCAAAATATCAATATTGGCACAACAAATGGACAACCATCACAAGTATTTTTACTGCCTGAAAAAGTTGTGGATTATGATATAATTCTTACCATTGGGACCAATGTTTATGGGCAAGTAGATACATTTTTCTTTTCCACAAAAGATGATTTGCATTTTATCCCCTCCATTAACAAGGACAATAGAATGCAAGTAAAACTTGGTGACGGCATCACGGGAAAAATACCAACTAATTTAGAAACTGTTTTGGCTTCTTATTATGTTTCTGAAGGTCTAAATGGCAATGTTGGAGCAAATAAAATTACAGATGTTATTTCTTCTGTTACAGTTCCAAGTGGAATGATTTTGAAGTGTAAAAATACTACAAAAGCATCTGGAGGAACAAACGCAGAAACGCTAATAGACCTTAAAAAGAGAATTCCTTTACACAGAAGTACCCTCAAAAGGGCTGTTACACCTGAAGACTATGTGGCATTAGCAGAACTATACCCTGGTGTTGAAAGAGCTGGAGAAGAGCATAGCTGTCAAAGTATTAATTTATACATATATCCTACTGGTGGAGGCATAGCTAGCCAAGCTCTCATTGATGATGTATATGATTATTTACTTCCAATTAAGATGTTTGGTCATAAACTCAATGTTTATGCTGCTGGGGAAGTGCAGATTAAAATGAAAGTTGATATTTACATATTACCAAATTATGTAAAAAATACTGTTTTGAATAATGCTATCAATAACATAGTAGCATTAGGTTCAAATAAAAATAAGGTAAAGGTAAAGGTAAAGGGTAAAATAGCTATTGGAGATATTTACCAAGCTATTGAAACTGCTGAAGGTGTGGATTATTCCGATTTAATTAAAATTTATCCTATTCCATACGCAAAACCTCTTACGAATAAGGTATTGGACTGGGAAGTAGATATTCTTGAAGGTTCTCAAAATACAGTAAGTTGGAAAATTATCTTCTCCTCTTCAACAGAGTATCAGCTAATCAGAAACAACGCTTTTTTTGGCAATTATAATGTAACTCAACAAGTCAATACCAACGAGATTTCTCTTAAAATCAATGCGGGTTCTTATGTTCTTGGGGATTCTTGGGAGTTTAAAATTTATAAATATAATGGCAACTTAGTTTTGGAAGAGCCAAGCCTTCCAATTTTATCAAGTGATAACATTGAAGCAAACATAATAGGAGGTATATAATATGAAGCCAGAATATAATGATATTCTTCCACTGTTGGAAGAAATCAGAGATGCAATCGAAGATGGAGAAAATACAGCCACAAGAGTTGGAACCGCTCTTGTTCAAATAATAAATGGAGTATTTTTACTTGGCAATGATAAAAGCACTGATCTTAATCCACCAGTTCTAAATACTCATGTTAATAAAACGGATTCAATCATAACATTGAATGCCGATAATGTGGCAGCAGGATATACGAAAAGAGGCAGGGTGTACCTAGAAAGTACCCAAAATGCGGAAGTATCAAGAAAGGTAAGTAAAAATGGTTCTGAATCTACTACTGAGGGACAATTACAGCAATCGCTAGCCAGTATTCTTTTTGGAGAAACAAGTTCCAAAAAAGAGTTTGAGATTAAAAAGTATTTATCGGCATCTATCAGGACAAATAAAGCCACCATTGAAAATGGTTATGATGGTCAATACCCTTATGTTAAAATAAGTATAGATCAGAATTTTGAGCAAGAAGGCAATACTGTAACGAATAAAAAGATTGATATTCTTTTAAGGAAAAACACGATAGGGTTTTATTTTGATAATTCCTTGATGATTTCATTTGATACAACTGGAATTAAATCAACAAACGCCCAAACTACAGCAAATTTACTTTCTTCTGAAAACTTTATTGCTCCTTATAATCAGGTAAAATCTAATAATGTCAATTACAGCCCAACAGCAAACTCTACAATTGATTTATTGGGAAGGCATGAAAACTTAGTAAGCCCTAATCCATTCTTAACAGCAATAGGTACTAGAACTTATAAGTTTAGCAATACATTCATCGGGCAAAAAATCAATATGATTATTAGGTTAGCTCCATCTAGTGGAGAAGTAACTATTGAAAACCCTACCGATGATTTGACAAATGTATTTCAAAAAACATTGCCATCAAATTTAACATCTGATACGAAAAAACTAACCAATACAGATGCATCTATAAGAGTGTTTTTACTTTCAGGGCAATTTGTAGATACCAAGATTATTTATTGGAAAGTAGATGAATTTTAATTACTGAAATATTACCGAAATGAGATTCTTTTAAGATGTGTTTTAATGTTTTTTACTTTTATCAAAAACATTCATAATATTTCAGATTCAAAACATTGTTTTCAAAAATCCCTTATATCCGACTCCGATATTCTCCACTAAACCTTTTAATTTAACGATTAAAAGGTTTTTTTATGAAATGGGACAAATCAGAGACAGCAAACAGCTTCATCATACTTCCTTAATTTACAAAATTTAAGAAACACCTTATATCTTACTATTTCTTAATACTATAAAAAGGTTGAAGTTCATCAAATTGAGCAGAAAGAACTACATTTCCAGTCTTGTCTAAAAAACCATATTTTTGAGTTTTATCATCATAAAAAACAACTCTACCTTGATGAAAATTAAGTGTTTCAGAATTTTTATCTAAAAATGATGTTAAAGTATATTGAGGTGATATTACCCAAATACCTTGTTTATTGATATAACCATATTTGCCTGAATTATCCATTGCCACAGCCAAACCTTCTGAAAAATGCCCTACTTGTTTATATTGAGGATTAATGACGACTTTTCCTGTTTTATCTATATAACCATACAAAACTCTTCCCTGACGTTCAAAAGCTATCACAGCCATTCCTTCAAAAAATGAGTCTGTATACATCGTTTCTGGAGGCATAGAAAACACTTTTTGCATACTCGTATCTACAAAGAACCATGATTTTTCATCTTTACACAAAGCTAAATTCTCCTGAAAGCTTCGAGCAAAAGCGAAGTTTTTCTTATGTAAGCGTTTATTTTGTTTGTTGATAAAAAAGAATTGATAGTTTTTACCTTTTTTCACTCCTATCAAAGCTTTTCCTTGAGAAAACTCAAAAGGATATGAATATTGAGGCGAGATAATAACTTTATGATTCGTATCTATTGCCCCCCATTTTTTGATACGAAAAGTGTCCCTGATTGAGTTTAAATGATTTTGGATAGAGTCATCTACTTTTCCATACAAATAAGGTCTATGAGAAAAATAATCCCTTCTCTCCCACAAAAACTCATTGTTATCATTGTAGAAGGGAATATCAAAAAACCATGACATATTTGCTCCAAATCCAAGTCCCCAATTTTTAGTTTGACCAACTGTAATAAGTTCTTCTTTTGGAAGGAGATAATAATTAAAAGTTTTTTTTTGAGGTACTTTTTGATGCAAAGGCTTATCTTGAATATTAAAAGTGGTTATATAAATTTTTTTATAAAGACTATCCTCTATATCTCTTAAAAAATATCCATTTCTGATATTACTAAAAAATGTACCATCTTCTAATTTGATATATTTTACGTTTTTATTTTTAAATCTTAAAATATCGAAAAGTAATGTTTCACTAAATTTTTCTTCTGGAATTTCATCAGAATGTGTTTCTATCACAGAGGCTAGAGGCATATAAACTAATCGCATCATATATTCTCCTTCTAAACAGTTTTTGAGTGCTTTGTTACGAGGTTCTACAATCCATTTCCCTGTGGAGTCTATTACACCATATTTATCTTTTTTTTTGGCAACAGCTATGAGTTGGGCATGAGTTATCCCGATATATAAAAACAATATACTAACGAGGAAACTTCTGAAGAAAATAAGCATACACATTGGGGCTAAGGGTTTTCAAAGTTTCGGGTTCTGTTACATACAAAGCAAATGCCTCTGCAAAAGATTCTTTGTCATTGGTATTTGCATAGATTGTAGTTCTTGGGCTGTCTTTTTCTACAGCTTCATCAAAAGCTGTTTTATCATCTACTACATCCCATTTTTGAGTAGTTGTATTATATACTTGTCCATAACCTGATAAATTTCTACTTTGGGAAGCTGCTGTTCTCGTATTTTCATAATCTGTTTTAACAGATTCAAATCGTGTTTTTGCACTTGCACTAGTAGCTTTAACAGCATCATATTTTTTTTCTATTTTTTTCAAGCCACTCTGAAATGCCTCAAAGTGAGGTGGTGTACCAGAATAACGAAAATTCGTAATCTGCCCTTTTTCATTTTCTTGTATATTGGTAAAAGTAATTTGATTTTTATATGTTTTTATAAGAGCTGTTCGTTCATTTAAAAATGTTTCATAAGCTTGCTTTTGAGTATCAATAGCCTGATTATACAGTTTTATTTCTGCATCATATACACTTCTTTTTGCATCTAAAACTGTGTGTTTTTCTTTATAAGGGGCAAAGTCGACAGCATGCCCCAATTCATGTATAATGGTAAACTCTGCACTATTAGAAAATCCTTCAGTTTCATTATCACCAAAAGTATTAGCTCTTTGTTCGATAATATCTTTTATAACTGTTACAGTATGATTTTGGCTGTTATAAAATGCAGCTGTCATAGGTTTTACTGCTCCATCTTCAATTTGATAATTTTTCTTATTGAAAACTACATTTTTAATGGTTTCTAAAGTATTTGTGGGCATTTTTTCAACAGCCCTGATAATAACCTCTTTTTCTTGAGCAGAAAGTGTTAAGAAAGCCTTCGGATAAAGCTCTTTAGCTCTCTCTGTTACTCCATTACTCTCTATTTCAGTTTTTAAATCATTAGCATTTTGTACCTCTCCAGCAGATGGTTCGTAAAAAGTAAAGCCATATTTATGAAATTTTAACTCTTTATTCTGAATATCCATTGGTGCAGGTGCTTTTACTTGCCCTAATTCTTCTATCAAAAACATTTCTCTTCCATTTCTATCTTCTAATCTTGTAAATCTGAAAGCAAAAGTATTGTTGTTGTATTTCTTTTTGATACTTTCATCTTTGATAAAATCCGTAGGAAGACCAGTAAAGGGAATTGCTATTTTAATAGTTCTATTAGCTTGATTTAAATTATATCTGATTAAATAGCTACCAATAACATTTTTGAAAAGACTTCTAAAAACATCAGGTGTTCCATTAATTTGGATAAAATAATTATGATTACTAAACTCATAGCTAGGATATTCTATAAGTGGCATCATAGTAGTCGTATCCATATCTATTTTTTTCTTTTGCTCTTCAGGCAAATCTGCCATTTTATTAGCAAAAGTATCTATATCACTTTTTAATACTAAACCAATAATTTTCTTTTCCCCAATGGTAGCTTCTACTTCATAGCTTTCACCCTGATTGGATATAATCTTTATTTCAGTGTCTGCTTCAAGGGTTTCTTTTTTATTTTTTTTAGCTCCTATGATTACAGTTGTTTTTTTATTGGTAATTCCATAAGAGGGAATAGAATTTACAGTTGTTTCTTGGGCTTCTGTAAACTGAACACCCCATCTACTTTGAAACCTATCATCCCATCTGTTGCCAAATCGTTCCTGTTGTTGTTTAGAACTATCCTGCTCTGGAAATGCATACATTTTATCATCATAAATTTTAGTAGGGTCACTATTCATGGCTTCTCATTTGTAAGTAGTAGAGATTTTTCAAAAAATATTCCAATGTTTAAGTATTTTTACCAAAAATAAGAGATTTTATGAATATAATAAAACAGTTGTTGTGGCTTGAGGAACTTTTAAAAAGTAAAGTTGATAAATTAGAGGAGATTATTAATTATGTAGAAATTCCACAATCTATTTATATTGAAGACCTTGAAGAATGGCAAAAAGAAGGTATTTCAGAACCAGAAGAAATTATAATAGCTCTTTTAGCTTTGGCTTATGCTTTTAATCCCTCTATTTTTGATAGATTCAAAAGTATAGAAAAAAGTAGTCCTGAACCTTCTTTACATGGAGGCATTAATCAAGAAGATGGCACTTTTTCTCCTACTGTTCGTACAGCTTTGTTTTTACTTGCAGGAAAGCAACATTTAGAAAGAATTCAGATTATTAATAACTTTCTACAAAAAGAGAGTCCTTTGTTTAAAAACAACATTCTAAAGCCTTTTTCTAAAAATCCTGCAATGGAGGATTGTGCTTTAGAAATTTCTCCTGAATTTTATTTTAGAGTGGTGATGAATAGAAAGTATTATTATACTTACAGTTCCTCATTTCCTGCCAGTTTATACCAAACAGACGAAACTTGGGATGATTTGGTCTTAAATCCTTCTGTAAGAGATTGTTTGATGGATGTAAAAGCTTGGATGAAACATTATCCTGAACTCAATAATAATCCTCAGTACAAAGGTTCAAAGGGTTTCAAAGCTTTGTTTTGGGGTGAATCTGGTACTGGTAAAACTGTCAGTGTAGGTATTTTGGGAAAAGAAGTAGGCAGAGATGTGTACAGAATTGACCTCTCTCAGATTGTTTCCAAATATGTGGGTGAAACTGAGAAAAACCTTAAATATGTCTTCGATTTGGCTCAAAATAAAGACTGGATTCTCTTTTTTGATGAAGGAGATGCTTTGCTGGGTAAAAGAACAGACAACAAATCTGCCAATGATAGATATGGAAATCAGGAAATAGCCTATCTACTTCAAAGAATGGAGGATTTTGATGGAATTTTATTTCTTTGTACCAACAAAAAAGACAATTTGGATGAGGCTTTCAAGAGACGTTTTCAGTTGAGATTTGAGTTTAGTCAGCCTTACCCCACTATTCGTTATGAAATATGGGCGAAGGCTTTTGAAGAGTTTTTTTTCAACAATGTACCTATTGAATATGTGGCAGATAAACTCAAAGATATGAATGGAGCTTGGATCAAGAGTTTTGCCCGTTTTTGTAAAGTTCAAGCTTTAGAAGATAGCTCAGAGAATGCTTATGTTTTTGACAGGGAGAAATTTTTTAGGACTTTAAGAAACTTCTATATTGTTCAAGGAAAAGGATACCATGATATTACAGCTATGTGTAAAGAATTAAACCTTCCTATGTGGAAGGATATTATTATGTAGAAATAAGGAATATAATATTAGTGAGGTTAGTTTAAACTAACCTCACTAATATAGACTATTTGTTTATTTTCCAGTTTTCTTTTCTTTATCAGTATCTTTGGTCTTATTTATTATCATGTATAGCCCTTTCAAGTACACATTTTTTGCATCTAAGTTTACTAATCCTGATTTCTTTAGTCCATTCTGTTTAAAAAATGTTAATTGTGATATACCCATTGATTTGGTAGATAATTTACCTTTTCCTTTAGAAATTGGCAAACTAAAACCTTCAAAGTTCCAATTTTGAAGACTAATTAGAGGATTTCTATTATTTGCTAACTGAAATGTTAGAAATCCTTCACTTGAAAAAGCTTGCTTTGTGAAATCACTTTCCATATATGGTTTTAGCATACCTTTATTGTAGTCTTTGAATCCTGAACCTTTAGCATGTAATGTAAATCGTGGTTGCATCATTGAAACAACCATTTCAACGAAAGAAGGTATTAATTGTTCAGGGTCTACAGGTTCTGAACTTGGTTCAGAAAAAAAATCATATATCCCTTTTCCAAAATCAATGATGGGTACTTCCATAATTCTTTCTATCAAATCTTCTTGCATATCCCCTAACATACTACACAATGCAGCAAACTCAGACATCTGAATGTATTTTTTATCTCCTACTTCTTTAAAAATATTACCACACCTTTCTTCCACAAAGTTTTCAAAACTTTGTAAAATAGCCGAAGAACCATTTTTAGCAACCCACTTGCTTATATATTCCAGTATTTGTATAAATCCTTTTGCTTCATTATTTGCAGGAATTTGAAATGAAACGCTGTAAAGTTCTATTAGTCTATTAGCTGTTAAATCTGCAATAGATTTTAAAAACGAAAATACATCTATGTGGGCATCCGCTCGGCGTGCTCTGAGGCTTGTTGCATAAATAGGTTCTGGTTGTAAAATAAATTCCTCTCCAAAAGCATTAAAGACAATACTACTATCTGTAAATAGATTCATAAATGCAAAATCTTGTGATAATTTATTAAACTCTTCTTGTTTTTTTTCATTATGGAGCCTCTCACGAGCTTGATTCTTAACATAATTTTTTACCAAATCAGGATTAGTATCAAGCTTTGCATATTCTCGCCTTTCAAGTTGTTTGAATCGGCTATTATCTTCTTCAGTAGTGAAATTAGTATTGCTATTATTTTGCTCTTTCTTTTCTTCTGGTTTGGTAAGGCTGAAAAGGTCTGACATGCTATTGGCTACAAAATAAGCTTCTGGAATTTGGAATATAAAATCTTTTCCATCTAAAATCGTTTCTGTTGGAGTATCTGTAAGTTTGAAATCTCCCTTCATTTCTCCTTGCATAATCATTTTTTGGAGAGCTATACCTGAAGTTCCATTGTATCCACGAAAATGCCCTTCAAGTACAATCGCTCCCAATTTTGGGTCTTTTATGATGACCTCTGTTTTATCTTCTTTTTTATTATAATTATAAGTAAGTGTATGTGATTGTAAAACAGGAGTATCTTTATTATTTGCTGATTGTTCCAATTTAATCATTCCCATATTATTAGGTTGCATTGTTATTTCATTATCCCTCAAGCCAGTCCTAAAATTATTTACTTTTGCATCCATATCTCCATTATATTCTCTACTAAAAGTGAGATTATCTGCTTTCAAATAAGGATTTAAAAATACAGCACTTTGTGAAAGAACTGCTTTTAATTCTTCTAAATTCACTTCTTTAGCTCCACCTTTTAGAGCGAGAGCTCCATCTGACAACCTAAAATTCCCTGATAAATACACATCTGTAAGACTAGCCGTTTTTCCATTTTTTAATGCAAATGTTGCATCTTCATACCCCGCTCGTTTATCAATACTTCCTATGGAATAATTTTTATATTTCTCTGTTTTGTTCTCAAGGTCACTTTTTTTATCTTCTTCTGTAACTTTATGATATTGTCCAAAGTCCAGTTTGGAGGCTACTATTTTCTTGAGATGGAATTGTTCTATTTCTATGTTTGTGAATTTATCTGTTTTTTTATCTTTTACTAATTTCAATTTTGCTGATGGGTTTTCTAATCTTATCAAACCATTATCATAATTAGACCCTCTAATATACATCCCATCTTTGGATTCGTAATTCAGGCTTTTCATTGATATATAATCTCCAAAATCTATGTCTGCGTATGTTTCAAAATCTGTCTTGATACTTATTTTAGGGGCACCTATTTCAGTTTTGACATCTTTTTTATCATCTGATAGTGCGATATTGCTCCCGAAATCATCTAAATCTGTCTTGAAAGAGTATGTATACGTTCCAGTACCTATCCATTTCTCGTTTTCATCTTTGGTCATAATTTCCTTTTTATCATATATTCCTGACAATTTGCTATAAGCCCCTACATTCAAAGAAGATGTATTATTGTTTTTGTGATATCCGATACTTTGCTCACCCTTAAATTTGATAACATCCTCTTTTGCATCTTTAACCCTTTCTATACTAAAATCCTTGAGATTAAAATAATTCAATTTACTCAAACTATCCAAAGCAAGATTACTCAAATTAAAATGAGCAAAAGATATCTCTCCCTTTTTAAACATTTCAAATTTATCTTTACCCTGAAAATCCAACTCCAAGTTTTTTGCATTCAGCTTGTCTATACTTCCACTACCTAATTTATACTCTTTACCTGCTTTCGTAATTATAAAGTTACTTCCAAAATGAATCCTATTTATAAAAAGGTTTTGAAGAGATCGTAAATATTCACTGCTACTGATTACATTTTTCTTATCTTTAGAGTCGTATTCAGTTTGCATTTCAAATACTAAACCTTCTAAATCTATATGCTCCATTATTGCATTATTCCCTTTTACCTCTAGATCTCCTTGTTTAAAATAGAAGTTTTCTAATTTGTTATTCTGAAAAAATAACTTACCCAGTAATATTTTATCAATGTCTTTTTTTCCGTCATTTTTGTTTTCTCTTGTAAAAGTTAACCCTGATAGGCTAGGCTCACCTTTTGCTTCAGGATTGAGTTTTTTTTCTTTAGGATCAATTTTATTTAACATACTAAAGCTCCCATTTACTTTAATATTTGTTTCTACATCTTCACCTTTCTCATTTTTTTCGGTCTTTTTATACCTATAATTGTATTGCATACCGTTCACATTAGTAGGTGTTTTTTTGGTTTGTTCAATTTTTCCGATTTTTAAAGTAATTGGGTCCTCAGCTTTTTCAAGAAAACTAAAATCAAAATCATGAAAAGTAACTTGATCTTTGAAGTCTAATACATCATAAAAATTTGTTTCATCCTTTGTTTCATCCTTTGTTCCCTCCTTTCTCACCTTTTTAATAGGATCAAATGGGTTTGGCAGTTTGAACTGAAAAGTTCCAAAACTGGCTGTTTCTGCTTTCAACCCCTTGATTTCCATATTTTCAATAAGACTATCCTCTTCTTTCGGAGGTTTTGATTTATCATAATCTGCAAAATCTATTTTCAACCCCAATTCAAGTTTTGTGAATACAACATCAGTACCTATCACTTGCATGGTGTCTTCCTTCTTCGTTTTCCCTTTTTCTTTGATAGGCTGATTGGTTTGTTTATCTATGAGGTCTTTTTTACCTGTATAAGTAAGTTTTGAGGCTGTAACAGGATTTAAAAATACAATCTTGGGAACATCAATACTCAAGTCTTTAATTTGTTCTGGGGATATTTGTGTATTCTTTTCTGTATTATTTTTATCCTTTACAAATGTTCCCAATTTTAAACCTTGAGGCAACTCAAAACCATCTAAGCCCTGTACACCTTCCATTTCCATGCCACTCTCTTTGAAGCTCTCTTTAAGCATTTTAGCCATCATTTCTTGTATCATATCTGCCTCTTTAAGTTCCAAATGGCTAGTCTCAAATCCTAATTTGAGATTATGTTTTTTCTCTAGTTGGGCTATTTCAACTTCTAGCTTCTCTATATCTTCCTGTTTTTTTGTTAACTTGGGTTTTTTTGTAAATCTTTCTACTTGTTTTTTTCTCTTCATATTAGCCCTTCTATCTAATACCTCTTCCAACTTTCCTTGAAGTTTCTTTAATTCTTTTTTCTTTTTAAAAAGTGTAGCTTTTTCATCCTGAGAAAAGGATGCTTCATCAGATTGTAACTTAATATTATTACCTCCCAAACCTATTTCACCTATTCTACCCATAGAAGTGCTATAAAAGTTTTGTAGCACAATATCTGCTACTTTCATATATTTTAAATCAAAGAAATTATTCTGAGAAGCCCCCAAGGCTTTCGTAAAATCGGCTTGAGCCATTGAAAACTCATCTTGCTTGTTTTCTACATTGGCAAGTCTCTGATAAGTAACCATTGCAGAATTAATAAGAAGGAATATCATATTATTCATGGCTCCTATTGTATTGAATAATAAGTTAATTGGTTTCTTCCATCCTTTAAGATCTTTCCCTATTCCAATGGTTTGTTTCATGGAAATTTGTAATCCCTTGGCTAATATCTTACCTATTCCATAGGTTTCTTCATCTGTAATCATTCGCATCCCCTCAAGCACTACACCTCCTGCAACCAAGTCAATATCTGCAACGACTTCTTCTTCTTTTTTCACTTTTGGGTTCCATTTCATTTTCATGAAAATCTGATTAAAAGCTCCTTCAGTAGCTTTAAAAGCCATATCTCCTGCCAAATAGTTCAAACTTTTGAAAGGTATTGCATTTGCTATTACTTTTATTTCTCCATTTCTAAAATCAATCCATGCTGATAAATTTCCATTTTCTAAGTTTTTCATGTCCTGTTTATCTTCTTCACTCACCTTTTTCTCATCATCTTTAAAAAGGGTATCTTTTTGATGATTATTCGTTTTACTTACTTCCAGCCCCATCAGTGAGCCTCCCATGCTTCCCTGAAATCTTTCTAAATCAAAACTCTCAAGCGTATTAGTTTTACCTAAGAAATCTTTACCTATTTGAACAGATAGTTTTAAAGCTTTTTTTAATACTATTGACGGATCATCATCAGCATTCAAGCCACTTAACGTATCTCCATAAAATGATAATCTTTCTCCTAAAAAACCCAAAGTCATTTTACCAATACCTCCTGCTTCTTTCCCTCTTATCACAGCATCTTTGTCTACCTGATCAGGAGCTTCTTGAGCTTCACGTGGATCTTTAAATGCGTTTTTTTGATAAATTTTATCAAGGTTGCGTCTATAAATAGCATGTCTGCCTTTTCTCTTTTGTTGAATATCCTGGGCTGCCTCTCCTGTTGTTTTTCGACCTAGCTTTGCTATTTCTCCCTTTACAATTTCATTTTGTTGGATGGTTTCAGGTAGGGTTTTCTCTAAGCCAGCTTCTATAGCAATTGCTATCAAAAGTTTAATAAGAAGAATATTGTTTGTCTTTATAGCTTTTTCAAGGTCTTTTGTAAGCCTCTCATGGTCTTTGGAAGCAATTCCTTTTTGTAGAGCAGATTTTTGTTGTGTTCTAAATTCTATTGGAAGTTCACCAAAAATACGATCGTTAAGAATTGGCTCTTCGTTAGCAAAAATCTCTCTGTATTCAGGTTGCATATCATCTAGAATATGGTAAGCCTCTATTGCTTCCCAAGATTTCACAGCATTGAACCAAATCTGTTTCCTCAGTATCCTACGCAGAATAGGAAGAACTTTACCATAATAATCGTAACCAACATATATTCTGTATAATTTGAGACGATTCTTATGGTGAATCATAGCTTTTTCGTATGCTTCTTTGTCATCTTCTTTTTTTTCATTCTTATAATGCTCTTGTTGAGGAACAGGAAATATGCCTTTCTCAAAATCTACGCCTTTAATATATAAAGGATTTGGATTTCCAGATTCATCTTTTTCTGCTTTAGCATCTTCTTTTAATTCTGCATACTTTCCAAAAATTTCTTCTGCTTTTGTTTTAGTCAATTTCCCTTCTTTTAAGATTTTCATCATTTCATCAATAGCTTCTTTATCAGGAGGGTCACCTCCTAAGGGTTTAAAGTTATTTTGATTTTGGAAAGCAGTATTTTTAGTTTCTATGTTTTGGGCATAGAAATTGGTTTGTTCTTGTGTTTTATTTTCAGTAGTTCTATGAATGTGAAGCATACAGTTATAGTTTTTTGAGTTTCTTGATATAAGTCTTTTTTAGGAAAACTGAAAGTTCATATCTATAGGTTTTATATTTTTTTAGACTTTCAAGAATGATTTTTTTTTGCTCTTTGGGTAAAGTCTTGTAGTAATCTTCTAACAGAGGCTCAATAGTAAGTAATTTGTTGTAACGAGTAAGATATTTATTATAATCTTTGTCATCTTTAGATTTTTCTAAATTATTTTTATATCGAATAATTTTTTCTTGTAACAATCCCAGAGGATTACAAGGTACACAAAAATCAGGTTTCATAGTTAAAAGTATTCTTATAAAATCTACATCTGTAGAATACTCAATAACACGACAAAAAAAGGTTAGTTTATCACCAAATTTATGTTCATAATTCACATCAAAACCTTTTGGATAGATGTATTCATAAAACTTAGCATTATATAGTGCAATAGTATCATAAAGTTTATCATTTTTATAAATATCAGATTTACCAAAACCCATAGTCTCATATTCTTTAAATAATTTCAAATCAGCATAATAACAAGCTGTGTAAATGGGATTATTCATTTTATTTAACTCTTCTAAGGTATAATACTTCAAGAGCCATTTTGTCCATTCTGGTTTTTTATAAAATTTCCCAAGTGTACTCATCTCCAATTTGGGTTTCTTTTCTAAAAGTAAACCCACCACATTTTTGAAAGATTCTACTTTTTTAGTATCTTGGCTATTAGCTGATGTATCTACACATGGACAACCTCTAAGAATATATGTCCAAAGGGCAGAAACATCAGGTTTTGCTTTGTATTGAAGAAGTAGTTTGGTTATTTCTATATCTCTCTGTGTAATACTCAAATATAAGGGTATATACTTGTATGCCCCATCAGGGTCTGCTCCTTTTTGCAAACAGTACTCTATAATTTTTAATCTTTCAGGGCTTTTGATGGTATCTTCTAAGGCATCATTGAGAGCTATATCTACAATTTTGCAGGTAACAGAAAAAGAACTGCTACTGCTACTTTTTTGGGCAAGCCCTTCGGCAGCAGCCACAAAAGGCAAAATGATGCCAATAAATGCTCCTGCTCTTGGACTTGAAGTTTCGGGATAATCCAATGTTCCCTGCTTTTCTCTGGAAACTCTTAGTGTTTCTAAGGTATCTGTTTTACGTATATCTGCCCCTTGCGAGATATATTTAAGAGCATCTTTGTATCTACCATCATAAAGGGCAGAACGTAGCTCCTCATGAGGTGGTTCTTTGGGCCTTGTTTGTGTTTTGGTCTTGTTTTTCACTTGCCCTAATACAAGAAAAGGGAATAGCAAAATAACACATAATGCTATTTTCATACTTATCGAAAGAACAACAAGAGAAAAAACATGTTTTTCCCTGCTTTGAGCATAGAAATTGGTTTGTTCTTGTTGCGTTTTATTTTCAGTAGTTCGATGAATGTGAAGCATACAGTTATAGTTTTTTGAGTTTCTTAATATAAGTCTTTTTTAGGAAAACTGAAAGGTCATATTCAGAGGTCTGATATTTTTTTAGGCTTTTAAGAATGATTTTCTTTTGCTCCTTTGGCAAAGTCTTATAATACTCTTCTAAAAGAGGCTCAATGGCAAGTGATTTCTTATAACGATTGAGGTCTTCATTATAATATTTACTATTTTTTTCTGAATCCAGAAGTCTTTTACACCATGCTATTCTCTTTTGTAGCACCCCCAAAGGATTACAAGGTACACAGAAATCAGGTTTCATGGTTAAAAGTGTTTTCATTACATCTACATCTATGGTAGAATACTCTATAATACGACAAAAAAATGTTTTTTCACGCTCGAATTGGTTATAAGGAGGGATTTTAAAATTCACATCAAAACCTTTTGGATAGATGTATTCATAAATTTTTGCCCATCTGCTATTGCCTCCAAGATATTTATAAAACTTTTCATTCTTATAAATATCAAATTTACTAAAACCCAATGCTTCATATTCTTTAAATAACTCCAAGTCAAAATATCCACAAGCTGTATAAAGAGGGTTATGTATGGTGTGGAGTTCTTCTGGGGTATAAAACTCCAATAACATCTTTGTTAGAACTGGACTTGTGTAAAAGCGTTCTAAGGTTACATCACTTAACTTAGGCTTGTTTTTTAAAACTACTCCTACTACTTGTTTAAAAGAAGCGAAACGTTCAGGATTATATTTATTTTTATCTGTGGAGTCTAAGCATTGACAAGTGGGTAATGTCCATTTCCAAAACCAATCACTATCTGCTTCAGCTTTGTATTGCATCAGTAAGCGTGTTGCCTCTACATCTCTATTTTCTACAGCCAAATATAAACGAAGGTCATCAGGAGTTGCTCCTTTTTGCAGAGCATATTCCATAACTTTTAGCCTTTCAGGGCTTTTGATGGTATCTCCTAAGGCATCGTTGAGAGCTATATCCACAATTTTACAATTTACAGGACTATTATTACTACCACTTTTTTGGGAAAGCCCTTCAGCTGCTGCCACAAAAGGCAAAAGGAAGCCAATAAATGCTCCCACTCTTGGACTTGAACCAGAATTTTCTCTAACATAATTGGGTACTGTTTTCCCTATTCTGTTCACACTCACGCTTTCCATTGTATCACGAGCTTTCCGTATATCCGCCCCTTGCGAGATATATTTAAGAGCATCTTTGTATCTACCATCATAAAGAGCTGAACGTAATTCGTCATGTGCGAGAAATTTCTTTTTAAATAAATTACCCTCAGTTTCTATTACTTTTATTTTTGGCAAGGTTTCTATTTCTTTGGGTAAAAATTTAATTTTATTATTACTTATATCTAAATTCTCTAAATTTTTTAAATTTGCTATTTCTTTGGGTATTGAAGTAAGTTTATTATCATTTAGATATAATTTTTTTAAATTCTTCAATGACCATATTTCTTTAGGAACTATGGTCAAGTTATTGTGGGAGATACCCAATATTTTCAAATTATCTAAATCACCTATTGATTTGGGTATCTTTATGGGACGAGGGGTATTTGCGAAGTCGTCATAAATTGCATAGAAATATAGTTCTTGGAGGGTTTTTAGCTTACCAAAGTTGTCTGTCAAAGCAAGATTATTGTTTCCAGATAAATCTATCACCCTAATTTTCTTTAACTTCCATATGCCTTCTGGTACTTTTATAAAAAGATTTCTTCCTAACTCTAATACCTCTAAATTTTCTAATTCCATGATTTCTTCTGGTAAGGAATTGAGCATATTATTAGATAATTTTAATACTTTCAGTTTTTTTAGTTTTCCTATTTCTTTAGGCAGAGATGTGAGTTTGTTATTAGATAGATTTAATATTTCCAAATTTCCCAACGTTTCTATTCCGTTAGGTAAAGAAGTGAGTTTGTTGTGAGATAAATCCAGTAATCTTAAGTTTTGGAGTGCTTCTATTTCTTTTGGTAAAGAAATAGATTTATTATTTTCTATTTTCAATACTTGTAAGTTTTTCAGCAACCCTATCTCCTTGGGTATAGAAATATCCAATTTATAATATCCTGAAATATGTAATACTTGTAATTTTGTGAATAGATGTATTTTTTCAAATTTTAATTCTCCCTGATCTCCACTACTCATGTATAGCCCAGTCACTCCAGCAGGACAGCAATTATCAATTAATTTAAGACCAGAATAGCTACGAAAGCTATTTTCGCTAAATTTTGCCAACTGAGCACTATCCAATAAGGCATCTTGTGTATATGCACACATACATATAAGCATAGAAATTAACAACAAGCAGATTTTTTTCATAAAACTTTTCTTTAAAACTATGTTATAAAATATTTTTGGTTTGTTTTTCACTTGCCCAACAAAGAAGCAAAGGAAATACCATTAATATATAAATGAACCAATAAAATAGCTTTTTCATATTACTTTATGTTTTGTTGTAATTATCATTAATCTAACCATTTGAGCCAAACTAAGGCGTTATCAATATATTCATTTTTTAAAGTATCAGGGTTTTTAGGGTCTTTGCTAAAGCTTCTGATGGTGCCACTTTTAGATATTAATCCGTCATAACCATTCATATCTCTATCAAATATACTTAGGCTTAAAGTATCTTTATCTGTACAATAGAATGTAGGAGATAGTGTTATTCCGTTATAGTAAGAAGAGTTTTTTTGATAATTCGTTCCATAAGTTATTTGCTCTTTATTGTTTAAACAAAATAGGAAGATAGAAGGAGATGCAGTGTCTATTAATTCTATTACCTAATGAGTTATTGAAAGGTATGTTATAACCATACATTAAAAAAGGGATACCTACTTGTGGTCTAATGGCAAGTGTATTACCATTATTACTCATATAATATATTAAATCCATTTTAACACATGGAAGTAAAAAATATGCAGATGCACTTATCTTGGGAGCAAAAACAAAGTCTTTCCGTAGTGTGAACTCTGACCCTATACCATACACAGCACCTATAAATGGAAATTGTCCTTTTTCTTTTAGATATTTCCTTTCTGATTTGGTATTAAAACGATAATACCCTATTTCTCCATAATAATTATCAAATACATGTGACCCAATATAAACTTGAGCTTTTATTTCAAAGCAGAAGAATAATAAAATAACAATTAATATTTTTTTCATAAAACGAATAAGTTAAGATTTTCAGGTTGAAATATAATAATCTGTAAACCAGTTATTTTATTGATGCTAAAATAAACAATATGAAAACTATTATCACAATAGAAATAATCATATAGATAGTTTTAGCTTTTTCATTTTTACTCATCCAACTAAAGATTGTTAAGGACAACTGTATGCCTGTTGCCATAATTTGTAAAAAAAAGAAACCTATCATACCAAATGCTCCTCTGACAACATTCCCTTCAGGTTTAATATTTTTAGTGGCAAAAAAAATGATAATTAGTCCAATAGATATAAGAGTTGTGAAAACTTCTTTGCCATAATTCGTTTGTTGTTGTTTTGGGGCTTCTGTATCCATTCTATCTTAATTTTTGTAAATATTAATACACACCAAAGCAAAAAACATTCCTTACAGCTCTATTTTATCAATTTCTTTCATGAGTCTATCTGTTTGGGTGAGAGCTACAATGATTTTTTGATAGTGGAGAATGTCCTCGTAGCTGAGTTCTCTATCTTTTCTATCTTTGAGCCATTTTTTGGGCAGGCAGATAACCTCCAAGAACTCCCAAGCAATTGGATTAGCCCTATATAACAGCCTATTAGGACTAAAAAACATTCTATATATTTTATAAAAACAAGGGCAGTACAAAAGTAGGTAGCATCATTACCCATTCCAAAAGAATCTAAAAGCCAATAATTCTAATACAAATCATCCAAAATGTTCTAATAATCATGATTCTTATATTTTAATATTAACAAAATTATAGACAAAGATAAAACCTAAATTTCATACAAATAGTTAAATCAGAAAATTCATTGTCCTATGAAAAATATATTGGTCTGGTTTAGAAATGATTTGCGTTTACACGACAATCTTCCACTTTATCAAGCTTCATTGAAAGCTGAAAAAATATATTTTATATATTGTATTGATACAAGGTGGTTTGAAGAAACTCATCTGGGGTTCAAGAAAACAGATATATTCAGAACAAAATTTTTATTAGAATCACTTGCTTCTTTGCGAATGGCATTACGAAAAAAAGGTAGTGACTTGATTATTAGAGTAGGTAAACCCGAAATAGAAGTTGCAAAAGTAGCTGAAATGCTCCAAGTACAAGCAGTATTTGCATCTAAAGAAACAACCAATGAAGAAACTTTAATAGAGTTTATTTTAGAGAAGCATCTTGAAAATAAAAAGGTAAGATTAGAACTATTTTGGAATTATACACTTTATCACTTAGATGATTTACCCTTTCCTATTCAAAAACTACCAAATATTTTCACAGAATTTAGAAAGTGTGTTGAAAAAGATGCTACTCTCAGATCGGTTTTGCCTACTGTTCAGCATTTTAATCCTATATCTCACGATTTTTTGGTGGGCGAAATTCCCAGTCTTACAGATTTAGGCTTCCAAGATGTATCTATTTCAAACAAACAAGTTCTTCATTTTAAAGGTGGTGAAAAAGAGGGTATTTTACGTTTACAAGAATATTTTTGGGAAACAGACAGTCTCAAGACTTATAAAGAAACTAGGGATTCGTTGCTTGGAGCAAACTATTCATCTAAATTTTCAGCATGGCTTTCTCTGGGCTGTTTATCTCCTAGATATATCTATCAAGAAGTAAAAAAGTATGAGAAAGAACGTATCAAAAACGATTCTACATATTGGCTTATTTTTGAACTCATTTGGAGAGATTATTTTAGATTTGTGGCTAAAAAATATGGTAATCAGATTTTTCAGGAATTTGGTATCAAACAAAATTCTCTTCAATTCAAAAATGATATTTATTTATTTAAAAAATGGATAAAAGGAGAAACAGGTGTAGATTTTATAGATGCCAACATGCGAGAATTGAATCAGACGGGATTTATGAGTAATCGAGGAAGGCAAAATGTTGCCAGTTTTTTAGTGAAAGATTTACAAATCAGTTGGATATGGGGGGCTATGTATTTTGAAAGTAAATTGATAGACTATGATCCTTGTAGTAATTGGTGTAACTGGATGTATATTGCTGGAGTAGGCAACGACCCACGTGAAAACAGGTATTTCAATATCGAAAGTCAAGCAAAAAAATATGATGCAAAGGGTTTGTATGTAAAATTCTGGTTATCAGATTTTTAATCTTAAGTATTCTATTTTTTTAAGAATATTTCATACTAAAGAAACATTTTTTTTACAATTTGATTGACTTTTTGTTTGTAAAAGTCTTACTTTTATAAAAACACAAAAATTTTAAACTGTTGTAATCACAATCTATTCATGCTTATGAAGAAGCTATTTCTATCTATTGCTACATTTTTGCTATCTATGGGTGTTTTATTTGCCCAAGATTCCACAGATGTGGATGCACCTCCACTTGAGAACCTTGATGGTTATGGGGATGCACAAGCAACCAAACGTTTTTGTACACAAAAAGTAAGAAATCTTACTCCAACCAAACTCTATTCAATTGGTTATGAAGTACAAGGTCCATTCAATATGTCCTCTATAGTAGGCGAGCCTTACAAGAATGGAAATTTTCCGAATCTTTCTGATAGCCCTTCAGATGTAAAAGTAAAAGCTGTTCATGGTTTACAATTAGGTATCAATTATCCTATTATTTCTAAGTCGAGTGTTATTATTAGCTTAATGGCTCAATATGCCGAAAGCCGTTTCATTGTAGATGACCCTAAAAATTACAGCTTATACAGAAATCTTAATGACAAAGGTTTACGTACAGGGGGGGTAGGACTAACAGTTTTTAAACCTCTTAACGAAAAGCGTTTCATGATATTCCAAGCTCAGGCAGATGTCAATGGCAATTTTTCTTCTAGTCAGTTAGGAGATGCTTTTGGAACAGGCATGACGGTGAGTGGAGCTGTGATTTATGGTTGGAAAAAAAGTGATGATTTGATGTGGGGATTGGGTGTAACCCGAACTTACAGAGGTGGTGAATCTTTGGTTATCCCTGTATGGTATTATAATAGAACATTTAATGACCGTTGGGGTACAGAAATTTTATTTCCTGCCAGAGTACATTTCCGTAGAAACTTCTCTGCCAAGTCTTTATTACAATTCGGTTATGAAATTGTAGGAAACTCTTATTTTATTCAAAATCAAGAAAATGTCAATTCAGATTTAGCTCCTTACGATGCTCTACAATTACGCCGTTCTGAATTCAAAATCAGAGCTATTTATGAGCGTTCTTTGAAAAACTTTATGTGGATTTCGGCTCAGGCAGGTGTGAGATATAACTACAAATTCAATCTTTCAGAGGAAAATGGTGTTGAGAGTGGTGGTCTTTTCAATGATAAGTTTTTGTTAGAAACGAAAATTGGTTTCCCTGTTTACATCAATGTAAGCTTGAATATTGTTAGTCCTTAATAGTTTTCTATTCAAAATAAGAATAAAAAAAGAGGAAGCATGCTTCCTCTTTTTTTATTCTACTCTAAATATGGGGTATCTCAAATGATTGGGCTCATAATGTGGGGAGTTGTAATAAATGAAATCTAATTGAGCTTTAGCATTTTTTGCAAATTCAGGTTCTTGTTGTTTTTTTGCTTCAAATCGTTTTTTCAGGTCTGCATTTTCGTTCAATAATTTTTCTGCAATATCTTCAAACACATAGTCAGAATAATATTCTTTTTGTTGCAGAATAATGTCAAAATAATTCCAGCAAAAATAGCTGTCAGGAGCTTGTGGCTCTAAAACATTCATTATGAAATTAATATTGGGCTGATTAGTCAGCACTACCCAATCTCCTTCCTGAAGTGCATACTCTGCTTTCTTTTTTTCAACAACCACATCAGAGTGTAGATAATGTCCTTCAAATGGTTTGGCAACCGTTTTATAATCTTTGATAAAGTAATAAACTCCTTTAAAAGTTTCTGCTTTCTCCAAACGTGTTACCACAACATTATTCATTTCAAGCATTTTTACAATATTTCCATATACTTTGGGTATAATATACATTTTGGGTTTTTCAATAGTCGTTTTAGCCTCATGGACATTATAATAGGGGATTTTTTTTGTATATGGTTTTGATTTGTTGTAAAATGTTCTTAGTTGCCCTGTTACTTTACTGGGAATTTGTTCGGCTGCATAGCCTTTAAAATCAATCATTTCAAATTTTTTATCATTAATTTTCCAATCCAATACATAAGTTTTTTGTTTTTGGAAATACTCAAAAGATTTCTTTCTGTTTTTCTGAATTTTAACACCATCTTTTTCTAATATTTCTAAAAGGCTCAACATGAGTTGATAAGTGGCTTCTGTACGTTGCTTAAAGGGCTTGAGCATATGTGTTTCAGCTACCATTGCAATAGTATTGAACTGTGTTGCATATGTATGTGAGAAGCGTGAAGAGCGAACATTCTGAACAAGACCACTATCAGGAGTATTGCTTCTCATTTCTACATAAGGACTCATTTCAAGGTTTTTCTTTTTCATTTTATTGAGCAAATCAGGTCTGAATTCTTTTTTGAAGTAATCAGCCATTTCAGGGGCATACAAAGCTGGGTTTGCTAAAATATTTGTCATAAAATACTGATAGTCTGCACCATTGGTTACATGGTTATCTATTTGAATATCAGGCTGCCACAGATGAAAGATTTGAACAAAAGTTTTTGCATTTTCAGAATCCATTTTGATAAAATCTCTGTTCAAGTCATAATTTTTGCCATTCCCTCTGAAACCATATGATTTAGGTCCATTTTGGTTAGCTCTGCTATAAGAGTTTCTGTTTAAAACCCCTCCTACACTATAAAAAGGAATTACAGCAAAAACAGTATTCTTACATATTTTTTTTAATTTTTCTTGTTGAACAATATCTCTTAGGAGCATCATAGACGCATCTACCCCATCAGGCTCTCCAGCATGGATTGCATTAATTACCAGAAAAACGCTTTTACCTTTGGCTTTTAAAGATTTCGGGTCAAAATCTTTATCTGCTGAAAATACTGCCAGATGTAGGGGTTTGCCTATATCTGTACTTCCATAAGTAAAAAGTTTAATTTCTTCATATTGAGCATCAAGTTTTTCGTAGAAAGCAATGCCTTGTTCGTAAGTGGCTGTCTCTAAACCATTAGAAAGCTCAAAAGGTGTTTTAAAGTCTTGAGCAAACATTATTTGTGAATAACAAAACACCATGAAAATAAAGTATAGAACTCGCATAAAAAGGATAAAATAAAATTTAAACAACGTAAAAATACAAATATCCTTACAACAGCCAATAAATTATTATAGTTTTCAATAATGGTCTCATTTTTGTCCTTATATTTGGAAAATAAAATAGCATTATGAAAAAAGTATTTATTCCAATCATTGTATTAGCAATTTGTTTAGGCATTTACACACCTTCTCAAGCTCAAAAGCTTGAAAGCCTAAAAAAAGAACTGGCTTCAAAAATGATTACACAAAAAGCTCCTGAATTTAGTTTAAAAAACTTAGAAGGAAAGACTGTAAAACTTTCTGACCTGAAAGGTAAAGTAGTTGTTGTAGATTTTTGGGCTACTTGGTGTGGACCCTGCATACAGTCATTTCCTGGTGTGAAAAAAACTGTAGATAAATATGCTCAAGACAAAAATGTTGTGTTTTTGTTTGTAGCAACATCTGAAGACCCCGTTGATAGAGAATTAAGGCTTAAAAAGTTTAATGAAAAGAAAAAATATGGCTTCAATATCCTTATTGACGATAATGATGCAGCTTCCCAAGCTTTTGGTGTAAATAGCATCCCTATGAAATTTATCATTGATGGTAATGGAAATGTTCGTTTTATATCATCAGGCTTTAATGGCAAAACAGAAAACACAGCTCTAGAGCTAGAAGCAATGGTTGAACTTACCAAATCCTCTAAATAACATTGTAATACTTTATTACAAAATCACCAACTCTTTGTAATTCAAAACTTTAAGGAGTTGGTGATTTTTATTTTATTCAATATTTTTTTTTAGTTTTAAAAAATTGTAGTTTAGGCAATATAAAAGTATTATCTAACATTATGCGATTTTGCTTATTCGTTTGTTTATATATTCTTTCTCTATCAAACTATGCCCAAACATGGCAAAAAGCCTCCGCCGACTCTTTACTGGATATAATTCATAATGCTCCAAGAAAAAAGGATTTAGCGTATCATCTTGACCGTTATACTTCTAATCATAGCAAAAGCCAAGAATTATTTACATATCTTTTAGAAAAAACAAAAAACAATGAGCCTTTAGCCTATGTACATGGTACCTTATATGCTAAATTTGGTCAATATTATTACTTACGAGATTATAAAGATCTCGTAACAGCTTCTGAGTATCATAAAAAAGCTGAAAAATATTTAAAAAAATATGACCTTCATTGTGAAGCATTAGATATTTGGCTTGGTTTTGCAGACCAGCTAACCCAAAATAATCAAGATATTTCACTTGCTCAAAATACCCTTTCTGATATTTATAAAAGAGCTGAAAAAGAAAAATGCTATGACATAATGGCTCGTATAGAATATCAAAGAGGACTCTATTTCGGAGAAAGGCAAAATAATTATAAAAAAACACTTGAATACTTATTTAAAGCCATCAATATTCTTGAAAAACACCCTTGTGATAATACTGTTAAAATAGAAGTTTATAATTCTATGGGGTCTTTATTTTATAAAGCAGGAAATTATGATAAGTCTTTAATATATTGGTTAAGAGTGGATAGTCTGCTAAAGTTTGTCAATTATCAAGATAAACAACCTGCTTCTCGTTTACTCAATAATATTGGGCTTGTTTATAGAAATCAAGGAAACTATGATAAGGCTTTAATCTATTATCAAAAAGCTATTATACATGCCCAAAAGACAAATGATGCTTTTTGGATCAATTTGCCTAAAGGAAATATCGGCGATATTCTACTCAAAAGAAACTTATTAGATTCAGCTTATACTCTTTATAAAGATTATCTGAAATATGCTTACATATACAACGACTGGGGAATTGTGGTAGCAGGGCACACAAAAATAGCTAGTTATTTTATTGAAGTGAAGCAGTTTGGAAAAGCCCAAGCTCATTTGGATACAGCTCAAAACACTTTAAACACATATAAGCAAAAAATTAATTTATACAATCCTACTCTATCCATTCATTCACAAAAAAATATTTATCAGGCTTTAAGTAATCTTAAACAACGTGAAAAGAAATTTGAAGAAGCTGTTTTATATCAAAATCTTTTTATCAATCTTAACGACTCTCTGATAAAAATAGTCAATGCCCAACAACTTGAAATACTTTCTACTGACCTGAATATCAAGCAAGAAAATTATGAAAAAAGAGGTTTAGAAAATAATATTAAACAAAAAGAAACCATTATTCTGGCTTCACTCATTACCACAGCTTTGAGCCTGATTTTAGTAGCTCTCATATTAGGGAATCGTCATAAAATTCAGCGTCAGGGGCTTTTATTAAAAAAGAAAAATGAAGAGGTAGCCCTCATGAACGAAATGCTGGAAACCCAACATCGGGATATTATGGATAGTATTTTGTATGCAGAACGTATTCAGAAAGCCTTTTTACCTTATCCAAAAAGAATTAATAAGTTTTTACATCATTACTTTGTCCTCTATAAACCCAAAAATGTGGTAAGTGGAGATTTTTATTATATCATAGAGAAAAAAGACCTTATTTTTATCGTAACAGCAGATTGCACTGGTCATGGTGTGCCAGGTGCTTTGATGAGTATGTTGGGCGTGATTTTACTGGATAATATCATTCAAGAAAAAGGGATTCATACTCCTGCTAAAATTATAGAATTGCTTGACAGAGGAATTATTCAGGCTTTACACCAAGAAGAAAGTGAGACCCAAGATGGTATGGATATTTCTATTTGTGTGTGGGACAGAAACCAAAATACTTTAAAAATTGCTGGGGCAAAAAGTTTTGTTGTCTTAATTCAAAATGGAGAATTAGAAGAACTCATCACCAACCGATACAACGTAGGTGGAGATAACTCTCGATATGACCATGCAGCAAAAACATTTACAGAAATAGAAAAACAAATTACACCAGATACCATGCTTTATATGTTTTCTGATGGTTATGCAGACCAATTCAGCTACATAAGCAGAAAAAAATTAGGTAGAAAACGTTTGTACGAAGCTTTTAAGCTTATAAACAATCTAAATTTACAAAGTCAAAAAGAGTATCTTGATAATATGCTTAAAGACTGGCAACGTACAGAAGAACAAATTGATGACATTATGGTGTTAGGAATTCGCCTACAAAAAGATGTTTAATAAATGATATAAGGCTTTAATTTTTCTATTTTTTCTGTATCCAATACTTTTATTTTCTTCAAGTCTTCTTCGGATTGAAATTTACCATGTTGTTGTCTGTAATTGATGATAATAGGAGCCAGTTTATAGCCTATATAAATATGTGCTTTCAACTCCTCTAAATTAGCAGTGTTAATGTTTATTTTTTTCCAAGAACCTGTTTGAATAAAAGTATATTGTTTCAAGCTGTTTTTTGCTACACTATCCAAACCAAAAATCTCATCTATCTGATTCAGGCTTGCAAAACCGCCTAAACGCTCTCGGTATTTGATAATCGTCATGGCTCGCTTTTCTCCAATACCTTTGAGTTTTTTAAATTCAGAGGTATCTGCCTGATTCAAGTCAAATGTAATAACTCTTGTATATTCTTTTTTCTTTGACGTGTATTTTTTGGTAGAGTCAAATTTATACTGACTAGAAGCATATTCTTTTCTTTTTGAATCATATTTTCTGTAAGGCTTGAATTGAGTATTTTCGATTACTATGTATTCTTCCAAAGCTTCATACAAATCTTCTGGGAAATCATAGATTCTTTTTAAATCTTCTTTTTTACGAAACTTCCCTCCTTTTTTCAGGTAATTTTCGATTCTGCCCGCAATTTTATCATTCAAGCCGAAAGCAAGCCATTCTTGCTTAGAAAGTTTGTTAGGGTCAAAAGCCTGAAACTCAATATCTGGAAAAGTAGTTTTTTCAGGAGCTTTTACTTTTTCTAAAATAGCCACCAAGCTATCTTGTTTGGCAATGTCTTCAGTATTAGAAATAGCCTTGATAGGCATCATACTTTGTACCCAAGGAGCAACAATACACAAGCCCATTACACCAAAAAGCACAATGACACCATTTGTTTCTTTTTGAGAAAAGCCAAAATAATTTCTAATAATTTTTTGGAAGTTTGAAATCATAAACCTTGATGGATTTTATAAAAATCGTAAAGGTTTTTTCATAAGCAGATTAGGAAATTGTTTGAGATTTAAACATGCCATTTCCCTAAACAAATTCTATGCCTATTCTGACTTTTAAAATTCTAATAAACTAAAAAAATAACTGTTACTTAATTTTTTTCTTTCGTTATAGCTTCGAAGTTAATATCTGGATAATATTCAAATACATCAATCTCGTCAACTAAATATCTAATAGGAATATTTTTTATAAAGTTATATTTTGTAATTAATTGTTTATCTTTTTTTATTTCATCTTCTGGATTGCTTTTATTCATCATTTCCCAAGCTCGTCCAATTTCAGAAAGGCTATTTAGGAAAAAAACAATTTGCTCATAGTTCGATAACTGCCCCCTCAGAATTTTAATATAATCATACTTCTCTTTATCTGATAAATATATTTCTTTATCAATGAATTTCACAGTTTGAAAAATATGCCTATAGTAGTGTCCTAATCGAAATTGATGTCCACCATAATATTTTTTATAATTATCAGGGTAATGAGGATCTATATTATGATAGAGATTTCCATTTTGAATCCAAAATGGGTTAAGTTTCTTTTCACTATTGGGATTTTTTCGAAAATTAAGAATGTCATCAAAAATTTTAGTTCTGTCATCTAATCCATTTATCATTACCCATTTGTTCCAATAGTCAGACTCTCCTACAGGCTTTAAACTAGCAAAGTCAAGTATTTTATCAATAAAATCATGATTATATCTATTAACACAAAGGGTTTTAATAGTTTGTTTATCTTCCTTGTTGAGTCCAAAAAATATAATTAAGTATGTTATATCAATTTGAGCTAGATTCTTTAAGTTTATATTTCTTTTTTTTAATGTTGGATTTTTTTTAAGCTTCTGGAGGTAAGATTTTTGGTAAATGTGTTCATCTGGTTTGTTTAGAAAAAGATGATTAAGTTCTCTCCATGCATCCTTAAACTGAGTAAAAACAGTTTTGAAGACTTTCCGTTTTCTAATATTAAACTTGTCTTTGTTATTGTTGTAGAATACGTATTCTATCTCATTAACATTTTCTCTATGAAATTTTATCATTTCGAAGTATTTACTTTCGAGTCTTTCTTTATGAAAATTATCTCTTTGTGCTTTTAATGTTAGATAAAGTAAAAAAAATCCTGCTAATGAAAAAAAAGTGCCTACAACTCCACCAATATAGTCTCCAAATGCACCCGAACGACTTAAATCCAATGGCTTATCTTTGGTAGGCATAGAGTAGAATTTAGATACTTCATTGATAAAATATATTAAAACTATAATCCCTATTAATATTGAGATTATAGCACCAAAAACCATAAAGTCTTTTTCAAATTTTCTGCCCTCTAAGGAATCGCCTGATTCATTCATATTTTAAAGATATTAAAAAAGTAATATTGTTATTTTTTTGTTCAGTAACCATTATTTTTTACAAAAATGTAATTCAAAAAGTAGGTTAAACCGTAAATTGTGTTAAAATCCAACAATTATTTTTAAAACATTATCTCTTTCATTACTAAATGATTCCATATACTTTATAAAACAAAGTTATTTAATAGCTTTTTACTATAAAGATAGCCTTCTTCATACAATTGTGTTGCTTTTTTAAAATCGGAAAAACGATAATGTGAGAGTTTTGGAGGTTCGATGAGCAAATCACAAATTTCCTTAGAATGGTGAGTGTTATTGGCTATTGTTATCAAAAATGCTTTTTCAAGGCTTTGTCTTAAGGTTTTGATATTTTTCTTATTGGCTGGATTGCTGTGTACACCTATTAGATAATCGCATTTTCCTTTCAGCACACCAGATGGAAGGTTTTCCAACATTCCTCCATCTGCAAGCTGGTAATGTTTCAGGTTAAAAGGCATCATCAGTCCCGGTACACTGATACTTCCTACCAAAGGTTCTATGAGTTTTCCGCTAGAGAAACAAACTGTTTTAGATTCTTTCATATCTGTACAACTCACGTACAAAGGCATTTTCAGGCTTTTAAAAGAGTTTTCAGGAAAGTATTGTTTAAGGAAATTATAGATTTTCTGGCTACTCAAAATTCCTTTACTCCAGTTCCATTGCAAGAATTTTCGAAATCTTATCTTTTTTAAAATCTGTAAAATTTCTTCTGATGGATACCCTTTTGCCCAAAATGCCCCAATAATTGCACCCATGCTTGTTCCTGAAATACAGGAAATTTCTATTTTTTGTTCTTCCAATACCTTCAGCACACCCAAATGAGCAAAAGCCCTTGCACCACCCCCAGAAAGGCTTAGTCCAATACGTTTATTTTCCAAGTTTGTAGAGTTTTGAACTATGAAAAAAAGAAAATTGTTGGTTGATTATAACACTTCAAAATATTGAAGTAATTTAGATTTTTATAATTAAAATACAAAAATATGTCAAAAAGAGTTGTTGTAGGGCTTTCTGGTGGTGTTGATTCTAGTGTTTCAGCCTATTTGCTCCAAGAACAAGGCTATGAGGTAATTGGGATTTTCATGAAAAACTGGCACGACGAAACAGTGGTGATTAATAACGAATGTCCTTGGATAGAAGATAGTAATGATGCTTTGATTGTTGCTGAAAAACTTGGTATTCCGTTTCGTGTACTGGATTTGAGTAAAGAATACAAACAACGTATTGTAGATTATATGTTTGCAGAATACGAAGCAGGCAGAACACCCAACCCTGATGTGCTTTGTAATAGAGAAATCAAGTTTGATGTATTTTTGAAAGCAGCCATGCAATTAGGTGCTGATTATGTAGCTACGGGGCATTATTGCCAAAAAGATACCATTGAAAAAGATGGGAAAGTGATTCATCGTTTGCTTGCAGGCAAAGACCCCAACAAAGACCAAAGCTATTTTTTATGTCAGCTTACACAAGAACAACTTTCTAAGGCTCTCTTCCCGATTGGTGGCTTACTCAAACCAGAGGTAAGGGCAATAGCTAAAAAATTAGACCTCATTACAGCCGAAAAGAAAGATTCTCAAGGACTTTGTTTTGTGGGTAAAATTCGCCTGCCCGAATTTTTACAACAACAATTATCTCCCAAAACAGGGAAAATCATTGAAATTAATGCAGATAGCTTTGTTTTTTCTGAGCAGAATACACAAGATACCCTTGAAAGCCTCACAGCTCCCTATCGTTATGAGCCTGAGTATGGAAAAATTGTAGGTGAACACATTGGCTCTCATTTTTATACCATTGGGCAACGAAAAGGCTTACAGGTAGGTGGTAAACCCAAACCTTTGTTTGTGATTGCTACTGATGTTGAAAAAAATGTTATTTATGTAGGACAAGGTAATGACCACCCAGGACTCAACAGAAAAGGGCTTTTTGTGGCAAACACTGATGTACATTGGATTAGGGAAGATTTAAAACTCAGCATTGGTGAAAAACGTGAATACAAGGCTCGTATTCGTTATCGTCAGCCCCTTAGTAAAGTAACTTTACACCAAGAACCAGAAGGACTGTATGTTATTTTTAATGAAAAACAGCAAAGTGTAACCCCTGGGCAATTTGTAGCTTGGTACGATGGTGAGGAATTGGTAGGTTCTGGTGTGATTGCATAATGTTATGGTGGAGATTTCAATCAAGCAAAAAGTACAGTATCTTTTTAGTATTAAAGATGTTTATCACAAAGAAATTGTTCAATTTTTAAGTGAGAAAATAACACGCTTTTATTCCATTTTTGGAGATATTTATTCTTTTCCAGAAATAGAAGATATTGATTTTTATGACTTACAATTAGCTGAAAGAGAAACACTTGCCATACCAAGATGGAATGATCATATTATAAGTTTTCCAACAGATATCATGCCTCCTGTTGATATTGATTATGAAAAATGCCTTTTATTTGCAGATTTTGGATGGGGTTCAGATACTCCACTTGCCTTAGATTACAGAGAAAATTTAGAAAATCCCTCTATTCTATTGTATTTATGGTGTCATGAGGATGATATAACAAACCGATGGCTTAAGATTGCAGAATGGGAAGATTTATCAGCTTATTTAAGACAGATGCAATAATTACTCTAATTTTACTCTCCAAGTTTATCATACAATATTCCAAGAGGTTTAAAACTTTTGGAATATTAGTGTTTTAGAATATTTTTCTCATTTTTATTGGTGTAATATCTGAAAAATCGTTATTTTGAGTTTTATTACTACAAAACCAGTTTGTATGAAACGCCGTGATTTTATTGAAAAAAGTGCTATTTTAGCATCTGTATTGGCTATTCAGCCCGATTTTATATGGGCAAAATCCCAGCCATTTCTCGCTTTTGAACTTCCTCCTTTACCCTACGATTTTGCAGCTTTAGAACCACATTTTGATACCCAAACCATGCAGATTCATCATGGAAAGCACCATGTTGCATATGTAAAAAATCTTAATGAGGCTATTGTAGGAACACCCTTTGAGAAGTTGAGTTTAGAGCAAATTTTAGAAAAAGTAAGTCTTAAAGACGCAAAAATACGTAATAATGCTGGTGGTCATTACAACCATAGTCTTTTTTGGAAAACCCTCAGTCCACAGTCAGAAGGAAAACCCTCAGGAAAACTTGCTGAAAGTATTAATCAACAATTTGGTAGTTTTGAGAAGTTTAAAGAAACTTTTACAGAGAAAGCAAAATCTTTATTTGGCTCAGGCTGGACATGGCTAAGTTTTAATAAAAAAAAGGGCTTATTCTTGGAAAATACACCGAATCAAGATAATTTGCTCATGAAAAATTTTTATAAAATATCAGCAACCCCTATTTTGGGCTTAGATATATGGGAACATGCCTATTATCTTAAATATCAAAATAAAAGAGCTGACTACATACAAGCATTTTGGAATGTGATTAATTGGCAGGAAGTAAGCTCTCAATATGAAATAGCTTTAAAAAAATCATAATCATAGCATTTTAATCTCTCAACTTTATTTATTTTATGATGTTTTAAATAAATCAACTTCAGCACCTAATGAGTAAGAGCTACTTTTATTTAGTTATAGACGATGACAAAATCAATAACTTAGTCTGCGAATCTGTTATTAAAAAAGTTCAGGAAAGTAACCATGTAATGTCATTTTTAAGAGCAGAAGAAGCTCTTAACTATCTTTCAAGTGGAAACAATAACCATCCTGATATTATCTTCTTGGACATCAATATGCCAGAAATGGATGGTTGGGAGTTTTTGGAAAGATTTCTGCCTATAAGAAAAAATCATACTTATATATTTATGCTTTCATCTTCTATTAATCAAGCTGATTTTGATAAAGCCAAAAAATATACAGAAGTTTTAGATTATGTTGTTAAACCTTTTTCAAAAGAAAAATTACTGAAAGCAGTAGAAATGTTGCCTTAAAAATATGGATAATTTCATAGTATCGGCTCGTAAATACAGACCTGCAACCTTTGACACTGTTGTAGGGCAAGAGCATATTACAACTACCCTAAAAAATGCTATTCAGAATAATCATTTAGCACAAGCTTTTTTATTTTGTGGACCCAGAGGTGTTGGTAAAACTACTTGTGCCAGAATTTTAGCTAAAACCATTAACTGTCAAGATCTTACTTCCGAAGGTGAAGCCTGCGGAAAATGTGAGTCGTGTGTAGCATTTCAAAATAATGCTTCTTTCAATATTCATGAATTGGACGCTGCCTCCAACAACTCTGTGGATGATATTCGCAATTTGGTGGAGCAGGTTCGTTATCCTCCTCAAAACGGAAAATATAAAATCTATATCATAGATGAGGTTCACATGCTTTCAAATGCAGCTTTCAATGCATTCTTAAAAACGCTTGAAGAACCTCCCAAATATGCTATTTTCATTTTAGCAACGACCGAAAAACATAAAATTATCCCTACAATTCTTTCTCGTTGTCAGATTTTTGACTTCAATAGAATTCGTATTCAGGATATTGCAGGACATCTGGCAGGAATTGCCCAGAAAGAGAACATCAAGGCTGAACCCCAAGCCTTGCATCTGATTGCTCAAAAAGCTGACGGAGGCTTGCGTGATGCTCTTTCCATGTTTGATTTGATTGTGACTTTTTCTTCAGATAATACAATCAATTATCAAAAAACGATTGAAAATCTGCATATTTTAGATTATGACTATTATTTTAAGATCACAGATGAGCTCATTAATAGCAATTTAAGTCAGTCGTTACTTTTATTTGATGAAATTCTAAAAAAAGGCTTTGATGGACATTTGTTTGTGGTTGGGCTTAGCGAACACTGGAGAAATCTGCTTGTAAGCAAAGATACCATTACCCTTCAACTCCTTGAAACTGCTGATGAAGTGAAAAGACGTTATGCTGAACAAGCCTCCAAAGTATCGCTTTCTTGGCTTATTTCTGCCATGAACAGCCTTCAACAAGTTGATATTCAGTATAAAAATAGTAAAAACCCCAAATTGCTTGTAGAAATCAGTCTGATGAAGATTGCTCATTTACAACAAGCTATTGAATTAGCCAAAATTCCTCCACAGGCTATATCGGAGGATGTAAAAAAAAAAGTCCTGAGCAATTAAACCCTAATATTCAAGCTAAAAAAGAAGATTTTAAAAGTACCTTCACTATCCCAAGTACCTCTACTCTCCAAAATAAACTGGTTGAACAAGCCAAACACCAATCTGTAGTGGAAAAAAAGGATAGCTTGGAACAAAATGTTGTATTTGGTGTTCGAGATATTTCTTTAGAAGAATTGCAGACAGCTTGGCATAGTCTTTTGGAACATAAACGCCAAATGGCTGAGTGGCTTGAAGTAACTATTTTAGACAGAGCTTTTGAGTGGAAAAGTCCTGTTATTTATCTGAAATTAGACAATCCTATTCAACAAGAACACGTTCAGAAAAATAAAGGGGCTTGGGTATTGTTCTTACAAAAACAACTTCAAAATGGCTTTTCGATTCAAATTGAAACTGAATTACTCAAAATAGAAGAACGCAAAGCCGTCCCTTATACAAATACAGAAAAATGGCAGTTTTTAGCTCAAAAACATGCTTTATTAGATGATTTAAGAAATCGTTTAGGACTTGACTTAGAGTAATTTATGCAAAACTCAAAAGAATTTCAGAATCTTTTAGAGCTTCTGGACAGTGATGATGAAAGCAATATTGAGTTGGCTCTTCTTTTGGCAGAAAACCACCAAGAAGAGTTTAAAGCTCATTTTGGGCATACCGTAGAGCAATATAAAGAACTAGTTGAGTTTTTAGATACTCATAATTACCCTCGTTATGGCAAAAAATTAAAGAAAGTTCAGTATATTGGTATTACCTCAAGGAATATTACAGCTATTCCAGAAGCCATAGGAATACTTTCTAATGTAGTGACCGCCCAGTTTAGCTATTGCCCTATTGAATATTTACCTGAAAGTATCGGGAATTTATCTGGTTTAGTTACTTTAAGTTTAATTCAGTGTGATATAAAAGCTCTCCCTGAAAATATTGGAAAACTCAAACAGTTAGAAACGTTACAAATATCTTCTTCTCAATTAGAAACTTTACCCGAAAGCATCAGTCATCTAAAGAACTTAAAGAATTTAGGCATTCTTTGGAATCAAGAGTTTCAAAATAACCCAAATTTATTTGTTTTTTTAGAGAATCTTGAAAATTTGAATTTATCAGGAAATGCTCTGGAACATCTATCAAATTTGGAAAATTTAAAAAAGCTCAATGTTTTAAATCTAAGCTACAATCAGTTAACAGAGCTACCACAAATTCTAAAAGGTTTAATTTCTCTTAAAAACTTGGACTTAAGACAGAATTTATTGAAGGTATTGCCTGAAAACTTTGGACAACTACAAAATTTACAGATTTTAAACTTAAAAAATAACCAAATCACATATTTGCCCGAAAACTTTGGAAACCTCACTAATTTAATCACTCTAAATTTAGAAGATAATAAATTAAATGCTCTTCCTGAGAGTTTTGGAAATCTCTATAAACTCATTGACCTAAACTTAGTCAATAATCAATTGGAAACATTACCTAAAACATTTGGGAAAAAGATTTTTGGTAATACATTGGCTCTTGATAAAATAGAATTGCAAAACAACCAGTTAACAACTCTTTCTGAGCATTTTGGAGAGCTTGAAAAACTCAAACACTTGGATGCTTCCAACAACAAACTACAAACATTACCCGATAATTTTGGCAATCTCAAGTCTTTGAATTTTTTAAACTTAAAGAACAATCAAATACAGAAATTACCTACTTCGTTTCAAGATTTGAAGGCTTTAAGGAAACTCGATTTAAGCCAAAATCAGATTGAAGATTTTAATTTTCTTTTAGACATCAAAGATTTATCTTTTCTTGCATTAGCACATAACAAGCTGGAATTCTTACCTGAAAGTATTGGCAGACTGCATAATTTAGCAGTTTTTAATATTATTCAAAATCAAATTTCTAGTCTTCCTGAAAACTTTTTTGAATTACAGAGACTAACAGAACTCCATTTGGATCATAATTTACTAAGTGTTTTATCTGAAAGAATTTCTAATTTTCAGAATTTAACAGTTTTAAATTTAGAACATAATGCTTTGGAAAATATTCCTGAAAGTATTGGAACACTCAAAAAACTAAGAAGGCTTGCCTTATCGCATAATAAACTTGAAACCTTGCCTGAAAGTATTGGAGAACTAGAGAACCTACAGACACTAACATTAGATGGAAATATTCTGAAAAAATTTCCTGAAAGCATCAAGAAACTGACCAATCTGAAAAAGCTAAAATTGCGTAAAACAGGACTCCGTCTCACAGATATTAAACAGTATATTCCCTATGGCTGTAAAGTATATATCTAGTGTTTTACTCCACATTCTACAGTTTGAGAAGCAGGTTCGATATAAGGACTTATATAAGGTATTCCTAAGTTTAAGCCTCTAAAAATAAGCAAAATACCTACCATGACTGCAAACATGGGCATCATCTTGAATATTTTCCTTCTCCACTCTGCTGTAAGCAGGTTTTTATAAATTGTAAGACTTAGCATCATCGGAAGCGTTCCCACACCAAATAAAAACATATATAAAGCTCCCTCCAAGGGTTCTGCCATCACTACCGAACCAATAATTGCTAAGTAAATCAGACCACAAGGTAAGAAGCCGTTTAGAACACCGATCATCAGTAAAGAAAAATGATTTTTTCTCTTGAAAAAAGGTGTAAACAATTGTTTAAACTTTGTAAATGAAGAATCTAAAAAAGAAAACTTCAATAAATAAGGAATAAAAACTGCTACAATGATGACTAGCCCCAAGCTAATAGAAATATATTGTTGTATGCCTATTAAGTTTAAGCCTTTTCCAAAACTCCCAAATAAGAAACCTATCAGAGTATAAGAAAGTATTCTGCCTGTGTTGTATAATAAATTCCCTAGAAACGTTCTTGAGGGCAATGTAAGAGCGATTGCCCCACACATACCTACACAGTGCATACTACCAAACAAACCTGTCAGAAGAGCTAACCACATACTATTAGATACTTTGTTTTACCAGAATTTCACTTTTAGGTTTAATTTTCAGAAAATATATGCCTGTAACAGCTCCTACACTCAAACCACCCAACAAACCTCCTAAAACACCCATCGCTACATTGAAATATATACTTGAATGTTCTGTAGGAATAGAAGCAAATACATAAATCCAGCTAAGCCCTACAGCCCAACCCAAAGCATTTGCCCAAATCCATTGAGTAGCTCTAAGAGCATATTTTCTGAATACAAACCACTGAAAAAGTCCAAAAATAGCTCCCAATACCAAACCCATTCCAATACTCAAAAAAGCTATGACCCAAAGACTTTCAAAATTGAAGGAACTCTCAGAAGAAACTGATTCTGTGGGAATCAGGAATAGAGAAGGCAACATCCCTAAAAACCAACCCAAAACAGCTATCAGGATAGTTGAGAGCATCCAAGACTTTTGAGGAATAAGAGTAAATTTTTTTGATAATACTTTCCACTGAAAGAAACCTAAAAAACTTCCTTCTATGAGTCCTGCCACCATCATACAGCTCAAAATCAGTAATTTTTGAGAAATATTTTGAGGCTCTCCAACAAGATGATTTACTGTAAAAGCAATAGCTCCTGCTACACCTATCCCTAACAATTCGCCTAAAGCACAATTAAATGTCCATTGAAGCCAGAGTTTTTGAGAGTTCTTAGGATGATTCATTATTTTAATATTTTATCCATTCAAATACCTTACTCTGATACAATTTCCCGTTCATTTGCCATTGAGCTTGTATTTTCCAAAGACCTTTTTGTAATGGCATAACCTCTATTTTCTGCATCTGATTTTTTTCCAGTTTCATTTCAAAGGTTTGGTCTTTTTGGGCATTATCAGGGCGTAGAAATAATATTTTCCCCTGATATTCTTTTATTTCTTTTGGAAAAGAAAATATAAGATGTATATCTGTAATATCTAAAACTACTTCTGCTGAAAGGCTTTGTGCATTTCTTTGAGCCTGTATTTCTTTTTCATACATCAAATCTCTTTCGTAGTAATCTTTTTCTACTTTTTCATCATTAGAAATCATCATAAATATGCCCAATGAAGCAATAAAGGCTATGAAAACTCCTAATGAAATTACGATTTTTGTTCCCCAATTCATATATGTAAAAGGTGTAAAAGTGAATGATTAAACTATTCTGCTGGAGCTAAAAACGTGGTTTTAATGTCTGTAAAAAATTCTCCGTTTTTAAATACTTTTATTTTTAGCTTCATGTGGCTTTCCGAAATACTTTTGTTGGGTATTTCTATAAAAAATGTAGCTTTGGTTATTTCCTGAGGTTTTAATTTTATAGAATTCTGATTGCCAAGTAGTTTTATTTTACCTACCTGACCATCTTCTAGTTTTAAAGTGATTTCTTTGCTGTCAAAGGATTTATTCACCAAAGAAATATTATACAAATTAGCTACTGTATTGGCATCTATTTGCTGGTACATCATTCCTGGTGTTCTCATCACATTTGCCTGTACATCTGTACGTGTAAATAATGCTATCCCAATAATTACTAATAAAAGCACCAAAACTGTTGAATACCCAATTATACGAGCTGAAAGTTTTAGTTTTTTCCCTGATTTGATACCATTTACCGAGTCGTAACGAATTAATTTCTTGGGCTTTCCAATTTTCACCATTACATCATCACAGACATCAATACAGGCTGTACAATTGATACATTCGAGTTGTGTACCATTACGAATATCTATTCCTGTAGGGCAAACCTGTACACACAATTTACAATCTACACAATCACCTTTAGGTGTTTCATCTCCTTTTTTGATTTTTCCTCTAGGCTCACCTCTTACTGTATCATAAGCCACCACAATCGAATTGCTATCGAGTAATACACTTTGCATTCTGCCATAAGGGCATGCTACAATACATACTATTTCTCTCATGAAAGCAAAAACTGCGTAAAAAGCTCCTGTAAAAAGTATGAGTACCAGAAATGTTTTCCAGTTTTCTACGATTCCTTCTGTAATGACTTTTTTCACTTCATCTACACCTATCAGGTACGATAAAAACGTGTGAGCTATCAGAAAAGAAATAGAAAAGAATATGGTATGTTTAGCTGTTTTTTTAATGACTTTTTCTGTTGTCCATGGGCTTTCGTTGAGCTTCTTTTGAGCATTGGCATCTCCTTCTATCCAGTACTCTATTCTCCTGAAAACCATTTCCATAAAAACAGTTTGAGGACAAGCCCAGCCACAAAAAAGCCTGCCAAAAACTACCGTAAACAATGCAATGAATACAATGAAGGAAATCAGACTAAGAGCCAGTATAAAAAAGTCTTGAGGGAAAAATGGTATTCCAAAAACAATAAATTTTCTTTCTAAGATATTAAATAACATAAAAGGATGCCCATTGACTTTTATCAAAGGCATTCCAAAGAGGATTACAAGTAAAAATATCCCAAAAACAGTACGAGCTTTATAAAAAAAACCATTTACCTGTTTAGGATACATCCACTGTCTTCCACCTTTTTTATCTAATACACCGAGTTGTTCTCGGAAGCCCTCTTTGGGCGATTCTTGGGTAACCATAGCTGTAATGTTCTTTCTACAAAGATTACCCTAAAAAAGCTAAATAAAGATGATTTTAGTCAGGTAAGGAGTTGATAATAACACAAAAAGCTCCATTTAGAGTTTATCTAAATGGAGCTTTTATAAATCAAGTGTTACTTTGAAAAATTAGAAGCATCTGTAAATACTTTATTAGCAAGGGTTTCTGCAAGGTTTTCAGTAACAAGATTTCCCTGTAAGTTAAGTATCACAAAAGAGGTTTTAAGTGTTCCTTTTTCTCTTACTTTTGGAGTACAATATTGAATAGTATATTTTTTACTAGAAGTTACAGTAATACTTGATACTTCTTGTAGTTTGTATGTTTTCTGAACAGCTTCTTGAGCAACCTTTGGAGCAAGTCCAACATTAAAAAACTCATTCATCTGATAAACATCCTCTCCTTTTTCATTATAAGTAACACTTACCTTTGCTCTTCCAATATTAACAACCTCTCCTCTGTATAAACTTTTGTTCTGGTAGCTCTCTTTATACCACTTTACTGTCAATTTATTTTGTCCTATAATTGTTTTAAAATGCTCTACAGCTTTTGCAGGCACACTATTTGCTTCTATTTTGGAAAGTTTACTAAAATCATTCGGATTTGTAGAAAATGTTGTTATATTGGGGTTATTAAGACTACTTCCACTTTCTATTTTTTCAAAATTGGTTGCATCTCTAAATGCTTTGTCAGAAAATTGTCTGAGTAGATTAGCATTATTTTCTATACCATTGACATCTGTTGTTTTCAAAACTAAATTACCTTTATCCAGAAATGATATATTGTAGCCTTTCCCTTGATATTTTTTACCTATAATTTCATTAATCTTGCTTAACTGCATAGAAGCATATTTTTCCTGCATTGCTTTTACAACCTCTTGAGGTGCTTCTTTTATTTGATAATAGGAAATTACTCTATAAATTTCTTCACCTTTATAATTATAAGTAACAGACAAAAATTGACCTTTGTTTCCTGCAAATGATGCTTGATACAAGATACGTTTATCTTTGTTATCTAGATTTGTAATAGCACTATTGTTTTCATATGTCCAGTTGGCTTTGACAGTAGCTCCAAATTCAGATAGAAAAGCATTTTTTGTAGCATTGGGTATCAGTTTTTCCTCTACACTTTGGGCTTGGGCTACCAGCATAAATAATGCAAAATAGCTTGTTAAAATTCGTTTAATCATGGAAATAAATATTTGTGGTGTGTATTATTTTTTCATTAACAGTAGTTGAATAATTGAACTCCCTCCAACAACCCAAACCTGATTATTTGCTGTCAGAAAAGTCCCTTTGTGACGAAAACGTATATCATCTTTGGCATTCCAAGGTTCTATTGCTCCAATACCATCAGTAGCCTTTTTGGGTGTAGGTGTAGTAACATAATCACTTGCTAAGTTTTTGGGTTTTTCCTGAGGAGTCCAAGTTTGTCCACCATCTGAAGTGGTAAATACTTTATCCATACCCAGAATGTAACCATTTTTTGCATCAGAAAAATATATACTATTTAAAACAGCATTTACCCCTAAATCTGTACGTTTCCATGTCTTTCCTCCATCAGTTGTTTTAAGAATAAATGATTGAAAATATCCTCCAATAATCCATCCTTCAAGTTTATTTAAAAAGAACACCCCATAAAGATGATCATTTGTTTTCATAGCTTTGTCATATACTCCTACGTTTTTGGGTGTCCAAAGTACCCCACTATTATTGGTATAAAGTACCGTTCCATTATAGCCCACTACCCATCCTTCTTTTTCATTTACAAAAAACACATCCATCAAATCTTTTGTTGTACCACTTTTCTGTACCTGACATGCTATATCACTCCCTGTAGCCGTTTTCTGAACCCCACCCAAAGAAAATTTTGTAATTACACCTCCATTTCCAACACCCCATACATTTTTATCGTTAACAGCACTCATAGCATTCAAACTTCCTGATTTAGCTGTTACACAAGTCTTTACATTTATCCAAGTTTGTCCTGCATCTTTAGATATTTTTAAAAGAGGACTATTGTCTCGATTTACTCCTACAATCCAACCATTTTGAGTACCCGTAAAAGCTATGTCTGTATGTATTTCTCCCAAATCTCGCATATATATCCAATTTATTCCTCCATTCTGGGTTTTTTCAATCCCTTTTTCTCCTACTACAATCAAATTACTCTCATTAAAAACATGTAAATCTGAATAATACCATGCCTGATATGGTCTATTTTGTACCTGAGCCCAATTAGTACCACCATTCGTTGTTTTAAACAAATCTCCTTCACTACTCAAACAAAAACCTATTTTATCATTTATAAAATGAATATCAGCAATATTTCCATCTAAATTAATTTTACTATATATCCAACTTTTACCTCCATTGCTTGATATGGCAATATTTGATTTTGTATAAACACCAATACCCGATGAGCCAATTAAAAAACTTTTTAAGGGCATTCTGCCAAAATCTTCTTTAGCTACATCCACAGAGTTATTGATCCAAGTTTGTCCACCATTAGTGGTTTGTAATACAGTTCCTTTACTTCCAGAAATATACCCTATTTGGCTATTTACAAATCTAATATCATAAAAAGTCACATCTTTATCCTGATAGCTTTTATCTGTCCATGTTTTACCTCCATCCTGACTTACAAAAATATTTCCTTGAGCTCCTACTGTCCAAAGTTTATTCTTATCCTGATAAGCTACACTATAAAGTTCCTGACTACTTATCTGTGTTTTACTCCAATTGTAGCCACCATCTTGTGTAAAAAAAACTACTCCAGATGATGAAACAGCTCCAGTAGTATTATCAAAAAACTTAATATCATACAGATACTTTTTTCCCTCTGTAAGATAATTGTAAGTCCATGTTTTACCTCCATCTTGTGTTTGCATCACAAAACCATCCATATTACAAGCCCATCCTGCATTTTCATTGAAAAAATAACCTTTATAAAGAGCATTTCCTGCTGATTTAATTTCAACAGCTTGGGCAAAAAGGTTTAAATAATTGACAGACAAAAAAATAAATAGTAGTATTTTTTTCATAAAAAATTAATTTAGAGTGTTATGTATTTACTGTTTTTAACAAAAAGAATACCAAAACTTAAGTATAAATATAATTATATATTTTGAAAATAAAATGTATATCCATCTTTAATCCAGCAACTTCAATATTTTTATCTCAGAATTAATGTTTCAAAATACTTTTAATCTGTTCTTTGATAGAGAGGAGTTTTTCGTTTGGAATTTTGATTTGTTCTATTTGCTCAAAAATACTGAGAGCCTGCCAATAATCTTTCAGTATAAAAGCTAATTCCATTTGTTTTTCTAATATTTCTATTTTCAAATCTTTTAAATCAATGTTTGCCACACGTTTTACCATCCATACATACTCCTGATTATTAACAAGTTGTCTGAGTTGTTTATAAATTTTCTGTGCTGCTTTATATTCTTCTATATCCCAACATAAATGAGCCATTTTATTTAAATGTTCATGCAAAAATTCTACTCGGACTCTTGTATAGGAATTTCCTTCTAAATAGTAATATTGATGATTTTGAGGTGCATAAAAAACTTCAAAATATACTTTCTTTGATTGTGTGACCCATGTTTCTATTTTCTGTTCAAGGAGATGTATTGCCTCCCTGATATCACCCTGTTTATATTTTAATTCAGCTAAAAGCTGATAAGGAGTTTGAAAGTTATTTTTTTGTTTAGACACAGCCTGCCACAAATATTTTTCGGCTTCTCTGATATCATTATTATGGATACAGATTTCTGCTAATTCTGTCAAGGCAGTTTGAACAGAAGGTGGGTACATCCGTTCATAAGCACATTCACAATAGAATCTAAAAATATTATCAAGAAGTAAATTGGGTTCACCTTCCATAAATTTCAGATAGTATTTTTTAGCTTCATCTGAATTTTGTTTTTGAAAATTCTGCCATTGAGCATAATATAAATATGTCAAGCCCAAATTACTTTGTAAATGAGTAAATACATTGTTTTGGACAGGTGGTTTATCATATTCTAGATGTATTTCTCTTTTATCTCTTAAATTGATATAATGGATGGGGTGTTTGGGGTTTAATTGCACTGATTTTTCTAAAAAATACCCTGAAGCCTCTTGGCTGAAATAATCTTCATACTTATCTCCTACCCAACGATAATGCTCCCACATTACTTGAGCCGTAGTAATCCATTCATAATCAAATAACTCATGCTTTTCTAAGATTTTTTTAAAATAATGTTGATATGGTTTAAAATGTTCCCAAAGCATTGGAACATTCTCATCATAACCTTTCGTATCTCCATTTCCTACAGAAACCCATCTGGGGTATGCAATATTAAATATTTTTCCAGCCAATAGAAGTTTATCTGTTTCTTCCTCAGACAAATATTCCATTATTTGCTTTCTGATTTTGAGAAAGATTGTATTCCTGATTTCCTCTGTATTATTTGTAAATGTTCTCCAACCCTGCTGATTACACTGAAAATACGTAGCGGAAGTACAAATACGATGATAACTGCCTGATTCATTCCAGTAAATCCACCTGTTAGCGACCCAAGCCCACAAACCGATTTCATTGGTGTCTAAGAGTGTATTTTTCTCTAAAAACTCTATCACTTCATTGCCATCATGGCTAAGAAGTTTTTCCAGCATTTCCATTGGCTTCTACTTCATCATTATTCTTATCCAAACTTTCTCCTCTTTTTGTGAGCCATTTATCTACAGGTCTTAAAATAGCATTGATAAACAATATTAGTCCTGTACCAATAAAAGCTTCCATAAAATAGCCTCCTGCTGCCAAACAACCAATAGCAGCACTACACCATACCGTAGCTGCCGATGTAAGTCCATGTATATTTGTTCCCTCTCTAAAAATAATTCCACCACCCAGAAAACCTACTCCTGTTACTACCTGCCCAATAATTCGAGTCGGGTCTCCACCCTTATCTGTTGCTTCAAATGAAAGCAGTACAAATAAAGCTGAACCAATAGCTACTAGAGTATTGGTTCTTAAACCTGCCGATTTATGATGCCATTGTCTTTCAAAACCAATAATCACCCCAGCAACAAGAGCAGCAAACAACCGAAGTACAAACTCATAGACTTCCATGTTTTTCTAAACTTTGGTAAATGTGAAGCCTCTGCCTTCTTGAGTTTCTTCAAAATCAACCTGAATATCAATTACATACATCAAATGTTTTTTATCAATATATACAGGTACATTTTGAAACATATATGCTTCATCTGTTGTTTTTTCTTTATCAAATCCAAGCATAAAAGTAGCTCCACAGCCTCCACCTCGTACACCTATACGCAAGCCATATTCAGCAGGGATACCTTTATTTTGCATGATATTCCTCACTTCTGCAATGGCTTCTTCTGTAAAATTGAGTGGTAAATTTTTCATACGTTTAATAATTGCTCATAAATTTTAAAATTTTCATCATCAAAGCAGACAAATTGTATTTTTTTGATTGTGTTTGTTTGATGACTTTTAGCTACTTCAATGGCTATTTCTGCTGCTTTTTGTTTTGGATATTTGTAAATACCTGTACTTATGCTTGGGAATGCAATAGATTCTATTTTAAGTTCTTCTGCTATTTTTAAAGCATTTAAATAACAACTTTTCAGTAATGCTGGCTCATTTTTAGAACCATCTTGCCATACAGGTCCTACTGTATGAATTACATATTTTGCAGATAAATCGCCTGCTGTTGTAAAAACAGCTTCTCCAGTTGCACAACCACCTTGTTTGTTACGGATGGCTACACATTCTTCTAGGATTTTTTTTCCTCCTTTTCTATGAATAGCTCCATCAACCCCTCCACCCCCTAAAAGTGATGTATTGGCTGCATTAACAATAGCATCTACTTCCATTGTTGTAATATCTCCCTTAATTACTTCTATTTCTAGCATAATTTCATCTGAATTTATTATAAAAGAAAAACTACTGAAAAAAGGTTCTCTTTTATTGTAGTTTTACTAATATTAAATAGTTCCAGTTATATTTTCACCTCTTATCAACCAAGATGGAAGATAATCTGTTTTTATTGGCAAAATAAACCCTTGATCATAAGCAAATGAACAAACATGTGCTAAAGGTAAGGATACCCAACCATGATTTCCTGCAATTGAATCAGGCTGTGTCCAAAAAGATTTATGTTTGATTAATGCATCTTCTAAAGCTATTGAATAAAGATTTATTTCTTTACTCAAAATAGCTTTCCATATCAATAACTCAGGTAGTTGTAAAGCCTCATAAAAAGTGATGTTCGTTTTCTCTGGTTTTATTTCTAAGAGTACTTTTAATTTTTCGAGTGCTTCAGTAAAATTATTTTTAAAAATTTCTTTATAAAACTCAAAACTTAGAAAATTACGTGGTGTGCTTAAATCTTTAGTGAATAGCATTTCACCTGCTTGCAAAAAATCATGAATGATATTTTTAGAACGTAATAAACAAGCCACTCGAAAAAATGGTAGCCAGTGTGGAATTGACAAATAAGCCTTAATTGGTTTAGTTTGAATTTGAATGGCTTTTTCTTCTAGATAGATTGTTTCTAAGGAAGATAAACCTGATGCAAGACGATAATGTGCAATGGCAAATTTTTGAGAATAATCTAAATCTTTTAAACAAGTTTCAGGCTCTAAACCTCCTGCTTCTGCTATATTAAAATTAGAAAGTGCCTCTCTAGCATATGATGCCAATTCTTGAGGTTCTTTGGTCAGTATAGGAAATCCTATCAACATCCTTGCATAGAACTTTTCCCTTACGGATAGGTAATGTTCAATTGATCTAATCTCATGTCTCTTCATTTTGAAACCTCTTAATGATTGTAGATTCAAAATATTCAATTACTTTCTAATAAAAGAAAAACTACTGCAAAAAGGTTCTTTTTGTAGTAGTTTTATGGTTTTATCTTTATAGCAACTATTTCTTATAAGCTACTGCTTTGATGGCATCCAAAGTACGTTTTACATTTGGCAAGATGGCATCAATCAGCGTAGGTGCATAAGGAAGTGGCACATCCATACTATTGACACGATACACAGGAGCATCCAAGTAGTCAAAAGCATGACGCTGAACATAATAAGCAATTTCAGAAGAAATGGCGGCTAAAGGCCAAGCCTCTTCTAAAACTACCAAACGATTGGTTTTCTTTACAGATTCAATTACTGTTTTGTAATCAATGGGACGTACAGAACGCAAGTCTATCACTTCAACAGAAATACCATCTTTAGCAGCTTCTTCAGCAGCACTATGAGCAACTTTCATCATTTTTCCAAAAGACACAAGAGTCACCTGATTTCCTGAACGTGTTACTTTTGCACTACCAATTGGGATTAGATATTCTTCTTCAGGCACTTCACCTTTATCTCCATACATCAATTCAGATTCCATGAAAATAACAGGATCTTCATCTCGGATAGAAGACTTTAATAAGCCTTTTGCATCATAAGGATTAGATGGCACAACCACTTTAAGTCCTGGTGTATTGGCATACCAATTCTCAAAGTTTTGAGAGTGTTGTGAGCTAAGCATACCAGCATTTCCAGTAGGACCTCTGAACACAATTGGTACAGAATATTGCCCACCAGACATTGACATCATTTTAGCAGCAGAATTGATTACCTGATCTATTGCTACTAGCGAAAAGTTGAAAGTCATAAATTCAATGATAGGGCGTAAGCCGTTCATCGCTGCTCCTACCCCTATTCCTGCAAAGCCAAGTTCAGCAATGGGTGTATCAATTACTCGTTCTGCTCCAAACTCTGCAAGCATGCCTTGGCTCACTTTGTATGCTCCATCATATTGTGCTACTTCTTCACCCATCAAGAAAACACGAGGGTCTCTACGCATTTCTTCGCTCATTGCTTCACGCAAAGCTTCTCTGAATTGTATGATTCTGTTGCTCATTCGATTTCAATATTGTGTTTTATTCGGTTAAATTTGGACTTTATTTATTTTTTTTCCAAAAAACTATTCAAAAATTTTCTAAAAACTATCATTATTTCAATTGTATAGCCTCTTTCATTCTAATTCCTTTCTCTGTATTTTGGAGGCTACAAGCCTCTATCTGAGCATCATGCTCAAAAGCAAGCAGCCAATTTTCAGCAACAGCTTGAGCTAGTATTTTTTCTTTTTCTTCAATGGTTTGCAGTGGACGCATATCATAACCCATCACATACGGAATAGGTATATGAGCTGAAGAGGGTATTAAATCTGCACAATAAAGAATTTTAGTATTTTTATAACTGATTAATGGCAACATCATTTTTTCTGTATGCCCATCTACCTGAATAATTTCAATATTTTCAAAAGGAGATGCATTTTCTATGAATTTCAGGTGTCCGCTTTCTTGCAATGGCAAAATATTTTCTTTCAAAAAAGAAGCCTTTTCTCGAGCATTAGGTTTGATGGTAGCCCAATCCCAATGAGCCTGATTAGACCAATAAGTTGCATTGGGAAATGTTAATACTAATTTATCATTTTGTTTAGACACAGCTCCTCCACAGTGGTCAAAATGGAGGTGCGTAAGCAGTACGTCTGTTATATCTTCGGGGCTGTATCCAGCTTTTTTAATAGACGTGATTAACTCACCTTCTCCATGAGGCTCATAATAGCCAAAGAATTTAGCATCTTGCTTGGTCCCCATCCCACAATCCACCAAAATAAGTTTTTTACCATTCTCTATCAAAAGACAACGCATTGCCCAAGTACATAAATTGTTGGTGTCTGGAGGGACTAATTTTTGCCAAATAGTTTTAGGAACTACCCCAAACATAGCCCCACCATCTAATTTAAATAAGCCTGTATCTATTGTATGTATTTGCATATTTTTCTGGATTATAAATTGTTTTGGCAAAATAAAAAAAAATTGTTTCTTTTGTTATTGGCTAAAATAAATTATCCAAAAATCTTAGACTCTCAGATTTGCATTTCTTTAGAAACATATTACATTGGCTCAAAGAGCTTCTTATAGGTGAAGAACAAAGCAACTTCAGGGCTATGGTAATGAGTGTTTTGTTTGCAACCCTTTTTTGGCTGTTTAATGCATTTAATGCAGAACATAGTTATACACTGGCTATGCCTGTCAAATTACAATATACCAATGGTATGAATGCTGATACTATTACAAGAGATGTTCGTTTTACTGTAACAGGTACAGGCTGGAAAATAGCAAAAGAATACCTAGCCAATCAGGAAAAAAAAGCTGTTATATACAAAATGCCTATCAATCAGCAACAAAACTATGTAATTGCTGGTTCTCTGAGAAGTTTATTAGCTCAAAAAATAGACTCAGATTTACGCATTACAGAAATTTTTACAGATACTTTTTTTGTAAATAACAATCGTAATGTAAGAAAGCTTGTCAAAGTAGTTGTTGATAAGGATAAAGTAGCTTTGGCAGAAGGTTTCCGTATCTCAGGTCCTATCAAAGTCAATCCTCAACAAATATTTTTTGAAGGCAGTGTAGAGAAAATCAATCAGTTGCCCGACTCTATTGCCATCAATATCAGAGAAGTAGGTATTCGTAAAAAATTTGATAAACTTGTTAGTCTTTCTTATCTGGAACGTCCCAACCTGAAAGCTCAACAAAGTGTAAAAGTAACTTTTGATGTAGAGCAGTTTTTCAGTAAAAAAGTAAAATTCAATATAGAAAGACTCAATTTTCCTGAAGGTTATGAACTTCCTATTGAACAAGCTGAAATTATGTGTGTGTTTAAAGCTCAAATGGAAAATGAAATTGATTTAACAGACTTTAAAGTGATTGCTGATTATTCGAAATTTAATACTGAAGACTCTACCATCACCTTGCAACTCGAAAGAATTCCGCAAGGTGTAGAAGATGCCAAAGTAATTAACCCTCATACAAAAATAAAAATCCCTAAGAAATGAATAAAAAGCCCCTAGAAATAGGCATTACAGGTGGTATTGGTTCTGGAAAGAGTATAGTAGCCCATATATTTGCTGTATTGGGAGCTCCCATTTATGATGCAGATAGTAGAGCCAAATACCTCATGGCTCACAACGAACCTCTCAAAAAATCTATTCAGGAAACTTTTGGAAAAGATTCATATCACGCAGATGGCTCTGTAAACAGAGCTTATTTAGCATCTCAGGTATTTAATGATCAGCAGAAAGTAAAACAAATCAATGCTTTAGTACACCCCAAAGTGGCTGAAGATTATATTGCTTGGGTACAAGAGCATGCTGATAAGCCTTATGTAATCCGAGAGGCTGCTCTTATGATAGAGTCAGGTTCTCATAAATTTTTAGACAAACTGATTACTGTTTTTGCTCCTGAGTATATTCGCATTAAGAGAGTAAAAGCAAGAGACCCACAACGCAACGAGACTGAGATTAAGGCGATTATAGATAAGCAGTTACCAGAAGAAGAGAAATTACGTTTGGCAGATTATATTATTTATAACGATGATACACAAGCCGTTATACCTCAGGTATTGGCGTTACATAAAGTGTTTACTTCTTCAGAATAGCCATTTCTTTGCTGATAACAGCTTCATTGCGTTCCTGCTGTATTCTGAATAGCTCTTGGTAATGCCATTCTACATTTTGTAAAATGACAAAGAAGAAGGTTTCACTTTCTTTTTCAAAAGACTTAATAATACAACGATATTTAATATTTGTCTGATTGAGACTAGCTTCTAGTAAGTTTATGCTCAATTCTGGAATATTGGGTTGTAACAGATGCTCTAAAAATGGGAAAACAGGATAAATAGATTGTCCATAAAAAGGTTCAAGATTTGTAAGTGTATTGTTGCTATACAAAATCTCCGCATCCTCACTCAAAAGAATGGTGAGATATGCCTCTTGTACAAAGTCCTGATGAGCTTTTTCAAATAATTCTATGTATAAAGATTTTGCCATTTACTATTGGAGCATTGCTTTGGTCAATTTCAAAAACATTTCTTCTACATTTTGGGATGTTTTTGCACTACTTAAAAAATCGTAAGGAACGGAAATATTTGCAATTTGCTCTTCTGTTAATAAATCAGCTTTATTAGCCACTCTTAATATTGGAACATCTGGTAGTAATTTTTGAACATACTCAATATCAGCTTCCATATGTTCGTAAGTAGATGGTCTTGAAAGATCAAAAACATAGATAATTCCATTAGACCCTAAATAATAAGATGTATTTACACGTGTTTGGCTTACTTCTCCTGCAATATCCCAAATCATTAGATTCACCAAGTCATTACCCACTTCTACTACTTTTTTATCTATTTTTACACCTAGAGTAGTAAGATATTCATCGGAAAATTTTTGATAGACAAATTGACGAGTAAGGGAGGTTTTACCAACGCCAAAATTTCCAATTAAAATTACCTTTTTGCTTAATGTTTTGCCTGTAGTCATTGATTTTCTGTGCTATCAGATTGTAGTTAGGGAAATCTTCTATGTGTTTTTTCAGAATTTTGGTTAAATCTTTCTCTGCTATTTCTTCATCACTAAAGTTACTCAAATGAGTTTCATAAAATAGTTGCATATAGCTTTGGAGACGATCTTGAAATCCTTTGTCAACAACTCCAGAAACAACAGCTACTAAATAAAAACGAACTGCACTAAATATCAGTATTTTGGAATTACCATACTCTATTGTTTCTAGGTCTGCACTATTCCTAAAAGCATCATTAATAAATGATTTGATAGCCGTTAGCATGCCTGCTACCATGTCATCATCAATCACATCTTCTTTGCTATAATGAGCCTGCAATATACCTGAATTTTGATAAATCACAAAAAATTCGTTGATAGTAGCTTGTGAAGCTTGTGCCAGTAGTACATCTTCTTGCTTAATTCCTAAAAGCCCTAAAAACTCTCTGCGAATGGCTTCCCAAGAAAAGCTATTATCCAGTTGTTTATTAATATTTTCGTTTAATTTTTCTAATTCAACTTTGATAAACTTTTGCACCAATTTACCCATAATCGGGTACAAAGCGTCTATCATTTCGGGCTGTGAATCTCGAATCTCTTTTTTGATAATAACACTGATATTATTAATTTTACCCAGTTCTTCTTTTACTCTTTCTACTTTCTCTTCCAAAACAGGGTTTAATTTTTCCTGAATTTTGATTTCCTCTTGACTGAGAGCCTCCTTAATATTTCTGATTTCTTGGGTAATTCTTTGTTCTATTTGCTGGTTTTGTTTATGTAAAACCTCTTCAAACATATCAAAAAATACATTTACCTTACTGAAAGCATCTTCGGTATGTTTGGTATTTTCTGCCATATTATTGTTTGATGTTAATTTTCCTGAATATCTCCTCTACTTACACTTAAAATAATGCCTATGGCAATGCCCGTAAAAAGCAGTGATGTTCCTCCCATGCTTAATAAAGGCAATGGCAAACCCGTAACAGGTACAAGTCCGAGTGTTACACAAATATGCACAAGTGCCTGCATAACCAAGCTAAAAGCCAAACCTGCTGCCAGCAAGCCCCCAAAGGCTCTGTTCGTTCGAGACATGATAATCATGCTTCGATATAGCAAAGCAAGATACAAAAAAATGACAATTGCCCCACCCAAAAAACCATATTCTTCTACCAGAATTGCAAACATAAAATCAGAGTATGCCTGCGAGAGGAATTCTTGCTGACTACTTCGTCCTGGTCCTTTTCCCCAAAAACCTCCTGTACCCACAGCAATAAAAGATTGTTCTATTTGAGTATGCTCTGCTTTATCTGGTTCCTGAATAATTTCTATATACGAAGAGATACGAGACTTGAATGTTTCCCATCGAGATCCTATACGCAAAGCAACTGCAATAATAATCATTCCTCCTACAGCTAATATTACAAAGTATCTTGTTGGTACTCTTCCTATAAACATTACAAGCATTGCTGTAGCAAATACAACAAAAGAAGTAGAAAAGTTATTGATTGCTATCAAACCACATATGATTCCTACCCACCCCATCATAGGAATAAGGGATTCCTGAATATTTTCTATATTTTGTTGCCTTTTGGAAAGCATTGTTGCCAAATGTGATATTAAAGCAAGTTTTGCTAAATCTGAAGGTCGAAAAGATGCTCCAATAATGGGAATGGTTAAACTACGTGTGGCATTTCCAATCTGATCACCAAAAAACATTGTAATAATTAAAAGAGGTATAGATAATTGTAGTGCATATTTAGAAAGTTTTGCATAATATCGGTAGTCTATCCGATGGGCTAACCACATAACCACTAAGGCAAAAATCAGGAAAAAACTATGCTTTTTAAGATAATATACTGTATCTCCATGATTTCTTTGATATGCCAAACTCTGTGTAGCACTGTATACCAGCAAAATACTGATAATAGAAAGAGCCAATACGATGTACCAGATAATGGGATCACCTTTAAATATAGAGTTTTCTTTTTGTCTGATTGTTAAATCCATCTTTACTTACAATTCTTTTATGGAGTTATTCAAAATATTATGAATCACTAATTCTGCAAATTTGCTAAAAAATTTCTATGTATTGACGCAATTTTAATAAATTTGCCCATCAATTTTTACTTTTTAGTCTAAAACTCATTTATATGGCTCAGAAAATAGTAGCAGGAAACTGGAAAATGAACCTTTCATTACAAGAAGGTCTTACTCTTATCTCAGAAACTACCAATATGCTAAAGGATGAAAAAAGAAATGATGCAAAAGTGATATTTGCAACACCTTTTGTTTATCTGCATGCTGTTCGTAATTTGGTAGAGCAAACATCTGGAACATATTTAGCAGCTCAAAACTGCTCTGAACATACCAAAGGTGCTTATACTGGTGAGATTTCCGCTTCTATGCTTGCTTCTGTTGGAGCTGGTTATGTTATTATCGGACATAGTGAAAGACGTTTGTATTACAATGAAACCCATCAGCAATTGGCTGAAAAAATTAACAGAGCTTTAGAAGAAAACCTACAAGTAATTTTCTGTTGTGGAGAAACCATTGAAATCAGAGAGAAAAATGAACATATTGAGTTTGTACAAAAGCAGTTAGCAGGCAGTTTATTTCATCTTAGCAACGAACAAATGAAAAATATAGTGGTTGCTTACGAACCTGTTTGGGCTATTGGTACAGGCAAAACTGCTTCAACAGAGCAAGCTCAGGAAATGCATGCTGAAATCAGAAAATATTTATCAGAAAAATTTGGTACTGAAACAGCTCAAAATACGAGTATTTTGTATGGTGGAAGTGTAAATGCTGGCAATGCCAAAGAACTTTTTGCATGCCCTGATGTAGATGGCGGACTTGTGGGAGGTGCTTCTTTAAAATCAAGAGACTTTACTGAAATTATCAAAGCCTACAATCCTTAATACAGATTCTAGATTTTTAGACATGAGATTCAAGATTATCTTATTTTTTCTCATGTCTAATCTCTCATATCTCAAGTCTAACTTTTTATATCTAAAATCTGATAAATAAATGGCTGAAATTCTACCTTTTAGAGCTTGGCGTTATGCTGAACATCTCAATATTGATGAGCTGACTTCTCCATTGTTTGATGTGGTTTCTGCTAAACAAATAAAAGCCTTGTATGCTCAAGAGTACAATAGTATTCATCTTTCTGTTCCTGCTTATGGAGTTTCTTATCAGCAAATGGCTGACTTACAAGAAGAATGGAAAAATAGAGGTATTTTGGTACAAGATAAATTACCAGCTATTTATGTATACTATCAGTACTTTTCCATTTCAGGAAGTTCTAAAAAATATTGTCGAAAAGGCTTTATTACCATGATTAAAGCCTATAATTGGGACGAAAATCAGGTTTTACGCCATGAAAATGTTTTACCTCACTCTGTAAACGATCGTACAGAATTACTCAGACATACTCAAATGAATATTGCTCCCACACATGGGCTATATACAGACTCTCAATTTGAATTGGAGCAATATATGGATGAAAGTATGAAAGCCCCTATCTATGAAACAGAAGATTATCAGGGTGTTAGAGATGTATTAAGTGTAATTCATGATGTTCAAGTGATTCAGAAGTTCATGGATGTTTTGGGTAAATCGAAAGTAATTCTGGCAGATGGGCACCATCGATATACTGGTTCTTTAGAATACCGAAAAGAACAAATGGCTCAAAATCCTCAACATACAGGACAAGAACCTTACAATTATCATTTAATGTATCTGACCAATACAGAAAGTGATGACTTACGCATTCTACCTACCCACAGACTCATTATTGGATTAGAGCATTTTGATGAACAAACCCTGATTGATAAACTACATCCTTATTTTGATATCAAACCTGTTATTGAGGCTGAAAACCTTCCAGATGTTATTGCAGGAAAAAAATGGACATTTGGGCTTGTAACCAAAAATCTATCTTGTAAAATTAAACTCAGAGAAGATGTTTTTGAGCAAATGACTTGGCAATTTCCTGATGTAGTAAAAAGGCTTGATTTAACTGTTTTGCATTATTTTGTCATCCAAAAAGTATTGGGCATCAGTAAAGATGAACAACTTAAAGGAGAGCATATTCAGTTTGTACGCAGTTTGCATGAATGTTTAGAAAAAGTAGAACACAATGAAGCTCAAATAGCTCTCATCACACAAGAAGTAAGTATAGATGAAGTGAAACAAGTTTGTGAAAGTGGCTATACCATGCCTCAAAAATCTACTTATTTTTACCCCAAAGTAATTTGTGGGTTCACATTTGCCAGCATCAAATCTCAAGAAAATGATGGGATGTTGGATAATTTCTTTAAGGAAAAACAAAAAACCACTTCTTAAAAGTGGTTTTTTGTTTTTTAATATAATCGTCATTGTAATCATCATCAAAATATTTTTCTCTGACCACTATCCTTATAAGTAAAGATAAGAATTTAATATAAATTAAATTCTTATAGTTTTTTTTTGTAAATATCTGTTAATCAACAAATAAAATCATTTTAAAAACCTATAAGGTTTCTGTTATTTAATTAGGTACAAATACTTATTCTATCTTTTTTCGTCCTTGTTGGTGTAGTTACACTACTAAAATACTAACAAAGACAGTAACTTTTTCTCATTGGTTGTAAGTATCATTATGTATAATTTACATACCATAAGAGTGATGAATAAGTCTTACTTGATTTAAAAATTTACTTTGAATATCATTTGCTAATTCAACTTGGTCTTCATCTTCAGGATTGTAATACCAATAAATAAAAGTTGTAAATTCTTTGATATGAAAAAATAACCAGTCTATTTGCCTCAACATCTCTTTATCCTGCACACCTATATAACGAAGATAAAAATGTAGAGTCAAATTTGGCTTCTTCTCATTCTGAAAAAGGGCATTTTTTACCAGATAAAAATCATTTTCTATGTATTTAAAAATTTTTTGATAAAAAGCTAGTGGTTCGTCTAAAACCGAGATACCACTTATTTCAAAAAGAAGTTGTTCAAAATCAATATAGACTTTTGGGCTATTTTTTGAAGCTTCTATATATATCATAATGACCAAATTTTAAGAAAATTATTGAATGTTTTGTACTAAAACTTCTTTTCCTCTAACCAGTGCGAGATATTAGCATCTAAGCAAGATTGATGGGATTCCAAATCTTCAATATCTGCCAAATAATCCTCTTTGAACGTAATTTTAAAGACTTGTCTTGGGTGAATTTTATTTATTTCTTTAGGTGTAAGATGCTTTTCTAAAATTTCCCAATTTTGCAGAAAATTCATATTTCCAAAATATCCATGAGGTTGTTTCAAAAAGTATTCTATTTCCTCTCTTTCTTCTTCTCCCCACAAATCTTCTACTTCTTTTCTTGTAGGTTTATAAAAATCATGTTCTGCATTTTTAAAAATATCCGCCCAAAATGCGTCCTCTCTTTCAGTCGGAAGATTAAGAGATTCTATCGTATCAACAAATAATAATTCTTGATTTTTTTCTATCTGTTCGCATTTTTCAATGTATTTCATGGCAATACTTGGTGGAATAAAATAATTAGAAACATATTCATTTTTATTAGTTTTGCTTTCTTCTGTAATATTCAAATCATTTTCAAGCAATTCTAATAATTTAGAATTTACTTTGGTAGAACTTCTGTCTATCAATTCGCAAAGCATGACTAACGCAGTAGAAGGCAAATTTTCCTCATGTATATATCCTGTTTGCGAAAATTGTGATGCTAAAGAACATTCAATTTTGCAAGTTTTGTTGTCTATTTTCCAAAAATGGATATTTGAAAGTGGTGATGACATAAACTTTTAGCTATTTTAAATAATAATTTATTTTGATTAACTTATTCAAATTCCAAAACAATGCCTTCATATCAAAAAGTCTTAGAAAGTTTACAAAAAAGGTCTGATTCTTCTTTATCATACTTCCAACCAAAAAGTTCTGTAAGCGTATTAAAATAATGATATGCATCTATTTTTTTGCCTTTCAAACTCTCAAAATCCATTGGTGGAATTTTTGTTTTCTTGGGTTTAGGCTGAATGTTCTGAAATTCTACCGAAATAGTCAAACTATCTGTTTGGTGGTTAATTTCATACTTTAGCAAAATATGCTTGACCACATCATCTAACTTTTTATATTCTTTTTCATCAAAAGTTACAGTATTCAAAAACAGTGTAGCAGGCAAGGAATAATCAAATACTTCCCTGTTTTGTGCATCTTTTTTGCGTTTCCATTCAAAAGTACGTATAGGATTGGGAGCAGTCTTTTTCTGAAAAGATTGCCAAATGGGAGATTTTTTATGATAAATTAAGGTACTTATTTCTTGTGGGTTTGCTTTAGTTTCTGCAATTTTTTCAGCAGGATAATATTTTTCCAGTTCTTTCATTATCCACGCTATTTCGTCGGGTGTGGCAGATGTTCTGTTATACAATTTAAGCTTTTCTTCGAGCATACACAGATGTGTGTATATATCCACATCTTCACCTGTGATAGCAATAGCAGGTTGGCAAATGGCTTTATCGTACAAGTAAATACTTTTGTAAACTGAATAATGCCCTATACTTAATTTTTCCAACAAGTTGAATGCTAGTAAAGCCTGTACCACAAAATGCTCATTAAAATCTTCATTTTTGTAATTATTGAAATAATTTTTATCAAATTTTAGTACTGCTTTGCCTGCGTCTTTTGAAAGAATTTCTCCCTGATAATCAGAGATAGAATGTTCTATTTTCATGCTGTTTAGTAAAACTGTTTAAAATTTATATAAATAAAAATTCACATTAAAAACTAATTCCACATTTCAGGCATTTCTTTTTTGAGCCATTCCAATAAATTTGGCATTGTCAGATATGCATTTTTGATAATTTGAAAAGGATTTTTCTCTTCAACATCAGGGGTATTTTTTGCTACAAAATCAAACCATAAACTTGCTTTTTCAGGCAAATTTTCATATTCATCTGCTTTGTTCTCTTCTTTGAAATATTCAAGGTGTTCTTGTATGATGGTATCATCCATCGTTTCGATTTCTCTGCCTGCTTCTGCATCACTTTCTATATCAGAAATAAAAGCATAAATATTTGTGTGAGCAATGCAAAGATATTCCTGAAAATTTCGAGCAACCACAGCCACAGGTGAAGCCTCAGAATCTAACAATAAAACGGGATTGTCCTCTACTTTTTTATCAGGAAAAATGAGCCAAATGGCATAATATCCGCCTGAGCCAGTTAGTCCAAGTTTTATAAAATAATGTGCCAAATCTGCTCTTACAAAATATGGAATTATGCCACTTTCAGAAATGTGATTACCTCTATCATCTTCAAATTCGGTTAAGGAGATATTATGTTTATCAATAAGAACGTAGAAATCCCTTATTAAAGCAGGCATTTGCATATCAGGAAAATTTTTGGTGAGTTGATGAATAAAAGATTTGCTATCCAAATGCTCAAAACTGTTGACTGCCTCAAAAACCGTTTTATAAATATCTTCACAAAGTAAAATTTGATGTTTTTCTAAAAATCCAAGAAATTCATTAACAGTATTTTGTCCATTTTTCTTTTCTTCATTTTGTAATTCATCAAATTCCCATTCTATTTTTCCTGTAGGGAGTTCTGCAACTTGTTTTTGAGTTATTTTATCATGGTAAATATACGTCTTAACCAAGCCAGAATCCATAGATTTTGGGTAAATAAGCATAGACAAAAATGTACGAAAATTGCGAGCAATCACACCAATTGGTGTAAAATTGCTTTCTAAAGCCATTACAACAGGCTGATTTTCGAGATTTTCATTTGGATTAATTTTCCAAATAAAATAAGTATAACGCAATCTTTTGTATTCTTCATTATAGAAATTCTCTTCCTTAAAGCCCAGCAATACAAAATCTTCTTTTTTGATACGGGGATTGTTAGGTAAATAATTAAGTGCTGAAACAGAATAATCTGCTTTAGGAGTAAAAAAAGATAGTTTTGCAACATTTGCAAATTCTAAAAAATCATCTAATAAAGGAGTATTTGACATAATTTTCAGTATTTTAATTAATCTAAAGAAAAACCCATATTTAAACGTGTAAAACAGTGTATTTCCCAAAATTCGCTGCTTATATCAGGATTAATTTTATTAAAATTATCCAGAATTTCAAGTGCTAGTGTTTTGTCTTTAATATTTGTTTCTGTTTGAATATCACACCAAAGGCTTATAGCCACAGGAAGAATTTTGAATATCACACCAAAGGCTTATAGCCACAGGAAGAATATAAATATTATCTCCTAGTGTTCTATTGCATATATATCTGTTTTTTTGGTAAAGTAAATCCGCCATTTACTTCACCAAGTATTTCAAAAGGCTGTTGTTCAAAAAAAACTTTTATTTCCTCATAATCGTGTAGATAGGTGTTTAGACGTTTTGATAATGTTGTTGATAAAATTTTTTAATGATATGAAAATCCTCTTTATGCTTTTGAATGTTTGGTTTACGATGAGTAGGAAAGGAGTTAAAAAAATCAGGATTTTTTTCTACTTCTAAAAAATAATGCTCCATTAAAACAATTATCTTCTCATAAACTGTTTTTGCATCACAAAAAGCTTCTACTTTATCCGAACCATCATAAAATTGTGTGGTAATCAGCATCGTTTGCCAATCCTTTTGTTCAATGTAAAATTCTGCATAATCACAATATGCTTGCATTCTGAACTCAAAAATAGGAGCATACATTATTTGATTGACCCAACCTGATATAATATGTATCTGGCTTTTAGTATAATCTTCATAAATAGCTATTTCAACACCATCTATCATAAAACAAACACAACTTTCCACTTCTACATTGGTGGTATGTTTGGGTGTATATTTTTTCATTTGTCTAAAAACTTAAAATCAATCTGATTATAAAATAATTCTTCTATCAAAGCTGGTTTAAAATTTGGATAAAGATGTTTTTGGTCTTTTAAATAATTCAGGTTTAAAATCGGTAAATAAAGCTGGCATCCAAGCGTGAAAGACCTCATAATTAATATCTTGTAGGGTTTCTATTTTAGGGAGTATTGCTTCTTGCCAACAAAAAAAGCCTCTTGAAGCCAAGTATAATTCAAAAAAAATCTCAAAATCAAGTTTAATTTCCCTCACATCCTCTCCTTGATTATCAATATAATACAAATATAATTTTTTACCTGTACCTAAAAGCCAAGTTCCTTGCATTTCCATTTCATAATCAATGTAAAATTGGAAAGCCATTTTTAATTCAGTTTCCTCATCATCCCAGTAAACTTCATCTTTGGTATCAATCAATACATTTTGCAATGGAAAAAATTCTGTGTAGCAAGTATCTAAATTCCACTTTTCTGGCTCTCCATCCATTTCTACAAGCATTTCTTTTTTAGGTTTCCACTCCAATTTGAACCCATTGATTTGTCTGTAAAGGTTTATAAAACTTTGTGGCAAATCTATTTTATGCTTTTTTTGATGATTTGCAAGAAGATTTTGTAGCTTTTCCTCATCAATACCTTCATTTATTTTTACTTCCAAAATATCCACATTAGGATTTTTTTGAAGGCTCATAATCATTTCTTGAAGCCTTTGTTTGTAATTCATATCTCTTTTCTTGATAAAATGAACATATACATTGCTTCTGGCATTATTAGAAGCATAAGAGTATAGTAAAAAATCTAAATATGCTTGAAAATGAGTTACACAAGCTTGGTAATAATATGAATTATTTTAACATTTACTACATATTTCTAGCATATAACAAAGAATTATTATTTTATGCAGGTTTTCACTTTTTTTGATACAAAGAACAGAAAAAAGCCAAAATATTATTTTGGCTAAAAACTGTATAATAACCTGATAGGTTTATGTCTATAATTTTTGTTGTATGTTTAGAATATTCTCACTTCTTGGTCATTTTTGGAAGTCAGAATGGCATATGAACTAGGTTTAATACCTCTAAAATAAGGAAATAACCTAAGAAGGAAATGTTTAATTTTAGTAACAAGCAACCCCAAAGAGTTGTTTTTATAAGTCATTTTAAGCACATCGGAGTGGTATAAATGACAATTATCTTTTAAAGTTTTGAAGCCTTCAGAAAGTAGTAGAAACCTGAATAATGCAGGTGTGTAGATATTGATGTGTCCATAAGACAAGAAATGTTTGAACTTTTTATCTACATAAAAAGAAAAATCAATAGGAACTTCAAATATCTGATGTTTTGAAACACGTTTAATTTCTCGTAAAAGTACTCTTTCATGTTCTACATGCTCCATTACGTGTGAGCATATCACCAAATCGAAATGATTATCTGGGTAAGGAATTTTATAACCATCAAACAATAATATCTCTTTAAGATTTTTAATATTTTTTGACTGGATTTTTTCTATTCCACTTTCAGAGATTTCCACTCCATACAAATTTTCTGAAAATCCCCATTCTGAGAGCCAGTTTAAGATACTTCCTTCTCCTGCACCCACCTCTAGTACATTTTTGAATGTAATACTCTTGGCTAAATCAACAATATTTTTTGCTTTGTACTTTGCTCCAATATTACGCCATTCAGTCATTGAAGCATCATATTGCTCCTTATATGCTTGTTTGATATGATTAGAAACCTCCATGCTCTGTCTATTTATTCTTTCGGGTTGCAATATTGCATTTATGCTCAAACTTTTCCAAGTAGATAAAAGAATTTATCTTATTTGATTAATCTTCCAGTAATTTTAATGCTTCTTGGAGGACTTTTTCATCAAAACCTAGTAAAGGTTTTGTACATATCCAGCGTTCTTTGATACTTTGAGGCAACCCATGCAAAGAAATATCATCATCAATGATAATATACGATGCAGATATATCTTGTTGAGCAACCCAATTTTCTACTTCTATGATTCTGGATTTCAGATTTTCAATTGTTGAGGCTTTGTTGATTTTTGAAATTTGATTAAAATATAGTCCTCTGAAAGCAAATATTTCTTTCCAAACATTCTCATCATAACTAATTCTATGTGTGGATGTTAAAACGACTTCTACTTCTCTTTTCTGACAAAATAAATTTAAGTTGTTTGTAGCCTTTTCATTAAATTTCATAAATCCATCTGCCAACAACTCTACACTTTTCCAAGAAGGAGTTGTAACAAGTACACCATCAATATCCAAAAGTATAAACATACTTTAATTTGAGTTTTTTAACATTTTCTACATCCAAAGGAGTAGAAATATAAAATTAAATTTCTTTTTTTCAACAAATTATTTAAATTTACTTATGGCATAATTATCTTATTTTTAACAAACTAGCTACTTTCAATAGATATTAGATAGTAAAATTTATTTCTCATTTAAAACAAAAATTAACTCTCTAAAAACATGAAAAAGAATCAGACAAAAATATTTCCGTTGTGCATAGCACTGCTTTTTTTGTCCTTTACTTCTTGGGGGCAAATTAAGGTTTATACCATGAATGGTTGTGGAAGATGCAGTTGGACTGTAAACTATCTCAAAGAGAACAAAATTCCGTTTACCGAACTCAATACAACAAAAAGTGATAAAAACAATCAGGAAATGTGGGATTTATTGAGTAAAAATGGTGGTGGAGGGGCTTCTATCACGATGCCTGTTATTGATAATAATGGAGCTGTAGCCTATAGTATTCCTGATTTGGAGGATTATGTAGCCAAACTTAACACAAAAGGTAATACTAATATTAATATCAATACTAATGTCAAGTCTGGTATTAAGGTTTATACGATGGATGGTTGTGGAAGATGCAGTTGGACTATAAGCTACCTTAAAGAAAATAAAATTCCGTTTACGGAACTTAATACCACAAAAGACGATAAAAATAATCAGGAAATGTGGGATTTATTAAGTAAAAATGGTGGAGCTAATGGTTCAATTACAATGCCCGTTATTGATAATAATGGAGCTGTAGCCTATAGCATCCCAGATTTGGAGGATTATGTAGCTAAACTCAATACAAAAGATAACACGAATACAACAAATACCAGACCTGAAATTATAGAGGAGAAAAAGCCTACTCAAAATAAAAAGATTATTCCATCGAAACTCAAAAAAAACAGATAAAAACTAAAAGGGATTTCTTGAATTAGAAATCCCTTTTTTATTGCTTTTGATTAATAATTGGTAAAAGCGTAAAACAAAATATTCGCTCCCATACGCAAAGCCTGCTGTCTGACTTCCTCAGGATCGTTATGAACAGACTGATCTTCCCAACCATTTCCTAAATCACATTCATAACTATAAAAGCAAACCAAACGCCCTTCATAGATTATTCCAAAGCCTTGAGATGGTTTGCCATCGTGTTCGTGTATCTTAGGTAAACCCTTTGAAAATGGGTATTTTATATTATAAATAGGATGATTAAAAGGCAGCTCTACAAAACTTAATTCAGGAAATACTTTTTTCATTTCTGCACGAATGTACTTATCCAAGCCGTAGTTATCATCAATATGTAGAAAACCTCCTGCTATCAAGTAACGACGTAAATTTTGAGCTTCTTGAGTAGAAAAATTTACATTTCCATGCCCTGTCATGTACACATAGGGATAAGAGAATATCTCTGGACTACCCACTTCTACGACATCTTCCTCTACTTTCAAGTTCATTCTCAGATTTTTACGACAAAAATCTATCAGGTTTGGTAAGGCTGTTTTATTGGCATACCAGTCACCACCACCATTATATTTGAGCTTAGCTATTTTGATAGTGCCTGCCCTTTGAGCAAATATATTTCCCTGAAGGCACACAAACAAGAATGCAAATAGTATCTTTTTCAAGCGAATTAAAGATTTAGATTTTAGAATTCTCTAACATCTACACGAGTCATGCCTGTTTTATCTTCAAACCAACGCAAAGGATCTTGGGTTTTATCACCTGTTTGAGTATCACATACAAAGAACAAATAAAAGAGTTCCATATTATTTCCCAATCGAGTGATGAGTTCTTGGAGTTTTTTCTCTGCTTTTACATGGTTTTGTTCATAGCGTATTCTACGCCATGCATGATAGGCTTCATCGTGTAGTTCTATCACTTCCAAAACGGAATTATCTGCAATATATTGCTCTGCAAATTCTCTAGCAATAAAAGCATGATGATTTTTTCCAATTTTGGCAACAGATTCGTTTACTTTATGCTTGAACGTATCGTGGATAAGTGTAATGAGGCGTAGTTTTTCGTACATTTCTAAAGATACTCTAAAACGCAGGTTTTCGACATTTTCAAGTACTTCATGAATATGATTGATAATTTTACCCTCTGGATGTCCATAACGGGGTTTACCATAGAAGAGCCCTTCTTGCCAAGCCATATCTTCCATAATTTTCACTTCCAAATCCGAATGAGCCTCTAACTCAAAATACCCCCAAGGAGTCTGAATATATTGTAAAGTTCTTATCATAGAAAACTGTAAAAAGATAAAAAACTTAGTGATAAAATCTTTGTGTCGCAAAGATACTGCCAAACAAATTCTGTTTTAGTAAAATCTTTAATAAGTTATAAAGAATTTTGTATGTAATAACATAAAATTCTACTTTTTCTAAGTTTTAATTGTATTTTTCTAATATTAACTTTCTGTTATTTTTCTCTACAATCCTTACTGTGAGCCTATTTTAATATTTTGATAAATATATTTATAAAATTTAGACTAACCTAAAATATTTTTTATATATATTTGTATAAAAAATATTAAAAATAAAATTTCAATAAATGCAACAATGTTGCATTTATAAACGTTATCAGAGTATAACATTTTTTTAACCTTATGATTAGACTTATTATAACTATCTTTTTATTAGTTAGTTACACTCTACAAGGGCAAAATACTCTTGAGGGTTATGTAAAAGATAAAGACAAAAAAGGATTGGCTGGCATTACCCTCCGATTGGATAAAACTTCTTTAGGAGCTGTAACGGACAGTCTTGGTTTTTTTAAAATCACAGATATTGCTCAAGGAGATTATACCCTGTTTGTCAATGGGATAGGCATTGAACCTCTAGCAAAAAAAATTACAGTTACTGAAATCAATGCTTCTTTAGAGTTAATTGCTAAAGTTACAGACGAACTAGAGGGGATTGTGGTGTCTGGAACACTGAAAGAAACAGAAATCAGTAAAAGTCCTATTTTGGTAGAAGTGTATAATGAGCGTTTTTTACAGAAAAACCCTGCCCCCAATTTTTTTGATGCTTTACAGAATGTAAATGGTATTCGTCCTCAGATAGCTTGTAGTGTTTGTGGAACAGGAGGTATTCAGATTAATGGTATGGAATCGCCTTATACAATGGTACTGATTGACGGAATGCCTATTGTTAGTGGTTTGGGTACAGTTTATGGGTTAAGTGGCATTCCTACAAGCTTAATTAAACGAATTGAAATTGTTAAAGGTCCTGCTTCAACATTATATGGCTCAGAGGCTGTAGGTGGGCTTATTAATATCATTACCAAATCGCCTAAGCAGGCAGATAAACTTGCTTTTGATGTATTTGGGACATCTCATCTGGAAAGTAATATAGATGGAAGTTTTTCCAAAAAATGGAATAAAATTTCAACGATGCTCAGTGGTAATTTTTATCATTTTAATAACAAAAGAGATGTAAATCGAGATAATTTCATTGACTTGCCTCTGCAACAAAGATTTTCTGTTTTCAATAAATGGAAAATAGAACGTACACACGAAAAAATATCATCTTTAGCCCTCCGATATATTCAGGAAAACAGAATGGGTGGCGTAATGGACTTTAATAATAATCTGAGAGGTTCAGACCAGATTTATGGAGAAAGTATTTACACCAAACGTTTTGAAGCAATTGGTCAGTATGATTTACCTACAAAAGAGAAAATTTCTTTGATGTACTCGTTTAATTCACACAAACAAGACTCTTTTTATGGAAATACACCTTACATGAGTACACAAAACATTGCTTTTGGACAAATGCTTTGGAATAAAACTATTTCCAAGAAAAATGACTTTTTAGCAGGATTAGCTTTCAGATATACCTTCTATGATGATAATTCACCTGCTACGGCTTCAGCTGATAATATTGATGTCAATCAGCCTAGTAAAATCTACTTACCTGGTATTTTTGTTCAGAATGAAACCAAATTTAATAACAAGCATAGCTTGCTTTTAGCTACTCGTTATGACTATAATTCGGCTCATGGAAGTGTTATTACGCCTCGTTTGGCTTATAAATTTACAGCCAATGAAGATAACATAGTTCGTTTGAATATTGGAAAAGGTTTTAGGGTTGTCAATTTATTTACTGAAGACCATGCTGCTCTTACAGGAGCAAGACAGGTAATTATTGCTGAGAATTTAAGACCTGAAGAATCGTGGAATGCTAACCTGAGCTATCAGAAAACAATTGTTTGGCGTAAAAATGTATTAACTCTGGAAGGAAATGGGTTTTATACACATTTTATCAATCGTATTATTCCTGATTATAATACCAACTCAAACCAGATAATTTATGATAATTTAGCAGGTTTTTCAACGGTAAGAGGTTTTAGCTTAAATGCTGACTGGATGAATGACAAAGGATTTAAACTAAATGCAGGCTTTACAGCAATGGAGTCTTTTATTCAAGAAAATGACCAAAGAAGTAATCAGGTATTGGTATCACCTTTTTCAGCAACTTTCAATGCCAGCTATACTTTTGCTGCACTGCGTACAACCATAGACTGGACTGGAAACGTATTTAGTCCTATGCCTTTAGTAACTGTAGAAGATGACCCCAGACCCAGCAAATCACCTTGGTACAGCATCCAAAATATACAACTCACCACTACTCTTGCCCATAATATTCAGGTGTATGGCGGAGTGAAGAATTTTTTAAATTTTATTCCTGAAAATCCATTGTTTAACCCAAGTCAGCCCTTTTCGGAAACCTTTGATACTGCATACGGTTTTGCCCCGATGCAGGGCATCAGAGGATTTTTGGGAATCAGATGGCATCTGGATTAGATTATTTTTCTTCAGCAGGGAAGCTATTGGAAGCCTTTTTAATATGTTTTTCAATGGCTTCTCTGCAATTCTGAAAGCGAGGTCTGTCAGCTTCTTTCACAAAACTATCGTTCGCATCTGACTTCAAAATACGTACACTACCATTGCCATAACGCATTTCAAGTTGTACACCTCCCCTGTCAGCTACAGGCATTGTGTTTGTTGAAATTGATTTGAAATCATTTTTTTCAAAAACACTGATGATAGTTTTCATTTCAGCTTTTGACAATACTACCTTCTGAGAAGTTTTGTGTAATTCGTGTTGCTCCATATTTTTGAGAGATGTAGAGAGCAGTGTATGGCGAACCCTGCCTGTAAAACCTTCATCAAATGTATAGCAAATGACTACATCTTTGTGAGTTGTATTGTTTTCCGTTTTTTTACAAGCTCCTAAAATGAGTGTGCTTAAAAAAAGTATGATTTGAAGGCTTTTCATGATTTTTGGGTGTCTAATTTCTTATATCTAATATCTGAAATCTCATGTCTAAATTTAATTCCATTTGCTTTGCTCAAAAAAATCTTGTTTGAGAGTATTTTCTAATACCAAAGCCTTTGGAAATAATATTTCATTTTCGATATGGGCATGCTGTTGCAAATGACGTTCTAAATCTTGTAGATGAAAGTACACTACTTGCACAAATAAAGAAGCTTTTTCTGGTAATTGATAATGATTAGTTAATTGTCTGATTCCCTGCATTTCATCGTCGTGGGTATCATGAGCCAAAGCAAACTCCTGAATAGAATATCGTTGTAATAAATCGTACAACTGTACTTTATTAGTTGCAGATTTTGAAGCTTTTACCAAAGAAAGAATGTAATAAAAGAATGTATCTTCTTCTTCATGAATATGATGAATGAAATCTTCGGCAAAAAGCGGAAACATGAGTTGTAAATCTGTAAACAATCGTTTTTTTTCTGGCAGATTTTCAATCAGGTGGGCAATAAAAGGTATTTTTTTCTGTAAAAAGAAAATATGTTGGTGTTTTAAATAGCCGACTATTACTTCAACAGAAGCATTTTTTAGTTTTCTTACTTCTGAACTAACAGAAAAGTTGGCTTCAGAAAGCAGATGCAAAACATACTCTATTTCGAGTTTCTTTTGTTTACAAATACTTTCTAAAGCTGTTTTTTCGTAATGGTAAAAAGGAATCCCCAGACTATACAACACAAATGCATTATGATAGTTTTTTTTGATAATATCTTCTATCAAATCTGTATGGTAGTATGTGGTGTTCAATGATAAATGAATATTTTAGTTAGTCCCAACGCAAATGTTTTACTGATTCTCCTGAGTGAGCTAATTCCAAAAGAGCATCTATTCCTATCTGTATATGTTTTCCTACAAAATTAGCTGTTACTTTTTTGTCGCTTTCAGATGTTTTTACACCTTCGGGTGTCATGGGGTTATCAGAAACCAGCAATAAAGCACCACGAGGAATATCGTTGCTGAAACCTACTGTAAAAATAGTAGCTGTTTCCATATCTATGGCAGCAGCTCTGATTTGCACCAAATATTCTTTAAACTTTTCGTCATGCTCCCAAACTCTTCGGTTGGTGGTATAAACCGTTCCTGTCCAGTAGTCTAACTCATGTTTTTTAATCATAGAAGAAACTGAACGAAGCAAACGGAATGAAGGTAGCGATGGCACTTCTGCAGGCATATATTCTTGGCTTGTTCCTTCACCACGAATTGCAGCAATAGGCAAAATCATGTCACCTATTTCAGTTTTCTTTTTAAGTCCACCACATTTTCCCAAAAATAAAACAGCTTTAGGGCTAACGGCTGTGAGTAAGTCCATCATGGTAGCAGCCATAGCACTACCCATTCCAAAATTGATGAGTGTAATTTCATCAGAGCTGACTGCCTGCATGGCTCTATCCTCTCCATAAATTTTTGCATTGAACTTTTCTGCAAAAATATCTACATAATTTCTGAAATTGGTAAGCAGAATATAAGGCTTAAACTCTTCTAAAGGCATACCTGTATAACGTGGTAGCCAGTCTTTTACAATGTCTTCTTTATTTTTCATATTATTTTGATTGTTTCCTTGTAAAGGTTCGGTATAAAACGCCTAAACCAATAATTACCATCGGAACGCTTAGAAGCTGTCCAATGTTTAGCCCAACAGCATTTTTGATAGCGTCTTCACTTGCAACTTGATTTTCTTTGAGGAATTCGTATAAAATTCTTAAAGTAAATAAAATTACAACAAATAAACCAAAAAGCAAACCTTCTGGGGTATTTTGTTTGTAACGATAATATAAGCTCAATAAAAGTACAAAAAGCAGGAATGTAGAAATAGACTCATACAACTGTGATGGATGTCTCGGAATACCATACGCCTGCCAAGTAACTTTAATTGTGTCTCCATCTTGAGTTGTTACAAATTTAGGATTAGGGTGTAATTTGATATGCTCTCTCAAATCACTGCTCTGAGCATAGAAAGTGGGTATATTTTTTTGTAAGAATGTTACAGCCTGTTCTTTATCAGTAACATTGCCGTCAAAAGAAGTAGTTATTTTTAAGGGAATCAATAGTGTATCTCCCACTTTTATTTCTTGTCCTTCTCCTTTTTCTGTATAATTCTTTTTATATCCTAACTTTTCAGTCTCCTCGTTATTTGCATAATTTTCAAAAGAGTTTTCTAACCATCTGTTGGCAAATACAAAAGCATAAGGCTGGTTAGTGGGTTTTCCAATGATTTCAGAATTCATCAGGTTTCCCATACGAATAAAAGCTCCCCCCAAAGCCACTACAATTACCAGCCTGTCTAAAATCCAAAGATATGAAACCTTATAGCGTTTGCTATACAAATAAGTAGCATACAAAATACCTACAGTTGCTCCATGACTAGCCAAGCCACCTTCCCAAATTTTGAGTATTTCTAAAGGGTTTCGTAGATAAAAATCTGGTTGATAGAACAAACAATGTCCTAATCTTGCTCCTACAACAGTAGCAATGATGATATAGAAAGTAAAAGCTTCTAAATCTTTTTCAGATTTGCCTTCTATTTTGAAAATTTTAGAAAGAACATATTGTCCTGCCAAAAAAGCAAGTGCAAAAAGAAGTCCGTACCATGCAGCCTTTACAGGACCCAGATGAAACATTTCAGGATGGACATTCCAGATAACAAAACCCATTTGATTTGTAGTAAATTAAAAGTTAAAAATTTTGCCTAAAATTAGCTTTTTTTGAAAAGAATCACCAATTTATCCCAAAAACTTTACTTTCCAAGAATATGAGAAATATTTTCGTTGTAATTGTTTATTTACTTTTGGGGCTAAACAGCAATATTCATGCCCAAAATACAGCCTTAGATGCTTGGAAAGGTATTTGGAGAGGGAAATTAGAAATATTTACAGGGGAAGGCAAAAAGCAGGAAATACCTATGGAGTTACACATTTTGCCTACTGATTCCATTCATAAGCTAACCTTTAAGATTATTTATGATAAATCGCCAAGAGACTACACTCTTGTAGTTAAAGATGCCTCTAAAGGGCTTTATTTTGTAGATGAAAACAATGGTATTAAAATGGATATGGTACTTTTAAATAATACTTTTGTGAGTTGTTTTGAAGTCATGGATAATCTCTTAATTTCTTCATATCGCTTGGAAAACAATCAGATTGTATCTGAAATTTTTTCGTGTTCAAAAAAGCAAGCCCTTAAAACTGGAAATATGCCTGAGAAAGACATTCCTGAGGTAATTTCATACCCTCCCAAAGTATTGCAAAGAGCTGTTCTGAAAAAATCTAAAACTGATGATGTTTTAAAACAAGAAAAGGGAAGAAAAGAGAAAAGGAAAAAGAAATAAGATATTAAGAAGTAAACAAAGTAATTTTATAAGTAGTTAAAAAAGCATTACTACTCAAAATATCCTTCAACCAAACCATTTATGAACGTACTCATTACTGGCGGGACTGGCTTAGTAGGCAAAGTTCTCACAAAACTTCTTCAGGAAAAAAACTATACAGTAAGCTATTTAAGCCGAAGCAAGCAAAGTGGCTCTATCAAGACATATCATTGGGATATTGACAAAAAACAAATAGATATTGAAGCTATTGCTCAGGCTGATTATATCGTTCATTTGGCTGGGGCTGGGGTAGCCGATAAACGCTGGACGGATTCATATAAAAAAGAAATTATTGATAGCAGAGTTATTTCTACTCAACTGCTTGTAGAGGCAATGGATAAAAGCCCAAAAAAGCCTAAAGCATTTGTATCTGCTTCTGCTGTTGGTTTTTATGGCTTTGACACCAAAGATACCTTACTTCAGGAGAATGCTCCAAAAGGTGATGGTTTCTTGGCTGCAGTTACAGAAAAATGGGAAAATAGCATCGAAGAAGTGTCCAAATTTGGTGTCAGAACTACCATTATGCGAATCGGGATTGTTCTGGCAAAAGAAGGTGGAGCTTTACAGAAAATCATGCAGCCTGTTCAGTTTTTTGCAGGCTCTCCACTAGGAAGTGGCAAACAATATATGTCTTGGATACATATCAAAGATATGGCTCGTATGCTCATTTATGCTTTGGAAAATGAAAGTATTCAAGGGATTTATAATGCTGTGGGTAACAACCCTGTCACCAATGCAGATTTCACGAAAGCCGTAGCCAAAGTGATGGGTAAGCCTCTTTTTCTGCCAAATGTCCCCTCTTTTGCTCTTAACCTGATACTTGGAGAAATGGCAAGTATGGTTGTTGGAGGAAATAAAGTTTCTAATGAAAAAATCGTAAACGCTGGCTTCCAATACAAATTTGCTACTTTAGAGAGTGCTTTAAAAGATTTGATTTCTTAAAGATTTGTGACAGCGATTATTCATCAAAAATGGTCAAAAACTATCCTACCCAAAAGAATTCTTGTGATTCGTTTGCAGGCAATGGGTGATGTAATCATCACATTGCCTTACATTCAAAGCCTTAGAAATCAGCTACCTAGAGATACAATTATTGATTTTTTAACTCGTGATGAAACAGCTGATATTCCTCAAGATATAGACCTTTTCAATAAAGTTTATGTTATCAAAGGTAAAAGAAATTTTAAGAAACATGTACTTTATACACTTTTGCTTATTCCAAAGCTCTTTTTAAGAAAGTACGATGTCATTATAGATTTACAAAATAACAAAATCAGTCATTTAGCCACTGCTTTTTTGTTTCCAAAGGCATGGACATTATTTGATAAGTTTTCGCCTGTTTTTGCAGGTACACGCAATAAAAATACCATTGATGCTTTGGGCTTTGTAGAAAGTTCTATTGACCATGATATTCATTTTAAACAAAAATCTTTTCCTGAAACTGTTATAGAAAATTTTTCTATAACAAAACCTTTTATTATTATCAATCCTGCTGGTTTTTTTGAGACAAGAAACTGGCAGACAGATAATTATGTTACTCTTTGTAGAATTATTCAAGAAAAATTGCCTCAGATTACTTTTGTAGTGCTTGGAGTAGGTTTAATTGAAGAAAAAGCCCTAATTTTACAAAAGGAGTTAGGAAAAGAGAATTGTATAAATCTAGTGGGTAAAACAACACCATCAGAGGCTTTTGCCATTGTAAAAAAAGCTCGTATGGTTGTTTCTGAAGATTCGGGTTTGCTTCATTTTGCTTTTGCAGTCGGAACACCCACCTTGGCTATTTTAGGCTCTACACCAAGTTATTGGATGAATTCAGGGTTACCCAATGCTTATTTTCTTGATTCTTCTGATTTGGAATGTGGCAACTGTTTCCAGCCAACCTGTAAAAGAGGTGATATTCACTGTCTTACTCGTTATACCCCAGCCTTTGTAGCTGAAAAAGTATTTGACCTTTTAAACAAAACAAATTGAAACCCAGAATTGCGATATTAACTGTTGGAGGAATTGGTTCAGGATATTTTTCTCAGGGCGTTCCTGTTTTGATGGAGCTTGTTGAGCATCTAAAACATAATTACACGCTCTCTGTTTACTCCCTTACAGCACCCAATAAAGATTTTAAGCCTCAGGGTTTTAGATTAAAAGCCGTTCCTTTGAGCTATCGAGTTTCTTTTTGGCTCAGAGCTTGTTGGTTTTTTATTTTATTCATCAAGGACTTATTTTTTTATAAACCACAACTCATACACGCCTTTTGGGGCTATCCGTCTGGTTTTTTGGCTGTTATTTTAAAGAAAATATTTAGAATTCCTGTGATTATCCATTTACAGGGAGGCGATTCGGTGGGAATTCCAGAAATCGGATATGGTATTTTTCAAAAAAATAACAGAAAAGCTAAAATTACCAAATGGGCTTACAGTAAAGCAAATGAACTAATGTGTCTGACTCATTTTCAAAAACATACTTTAGAGCAAAATGGAATTAAAAAAACACCTTTTGTCATTCCATATGGTGTTGATACACATATTTTTGTAGCTCCTAATGTAGAAAAGAACGTCTCTAATTCAGTTAAAATCATTCATGTAGCTGATTTAAACCCTGTAAAAAATCAAAGTATGTTGCTTTTGGCTTTTCAGGAAATATTAAAACACATACCAGAAGCCAGCCTGACTATCATTGGTTTGGATACACTTGAAGGTAAAATTCAGAATTTAGCCAAAGATTTGGGCGTCAATAAACATATTCATTTTTTAGGAATTCTGCCAAGAAAAGAAATTGTAGAGCATTTACAAAAAGCTCATATTCTTTTACATACCTCTTTCTATGAAGCCCAAGCAGTTGTAGTAGCAGAAGCAATGGCTTGTAAAACTGTTGTTTGTGGCTCAAATGTTGGATTAATTGCCGATTTAAACCCATTATATACTCAAAGTGTTGCCATCAATGATTACAAAGCTCTGGCTGAAAAGGTTTTATGGTTGTTTCAGAATCCTGATGTTTATAGGCAACTCCAAGAAAAGGGTTTTGAATGGACTCAAAAGCATGATTTCAGATGGACTGTTGAGCAAATCAAGTCTATCTATACATCTCTGATTTTTAAGAAATTATCTTAATCCAAGGGAAAGGAGAATGACTGATATTGAGCCAGCTTTTCCATTTGGTAGGTTTGTACAAAATTCGGTATTCGTTTTTCTTGAGAGTTTCCCAAGTATGATGATGATAATGCTTTGTCATTTCAGGAGAACCTAATTCTGTATAATATTGAGTTGTTCGGAGTTTGGCTTCTTCTTTTTGTTCAGTTTTATAAAATGGACTATCAAAAATATGTATTTCACCTTTGGGTTTTAAAAGAATTGAAATTTTATCAATAAATTCATTCAGATTAGCAAAATACTGAATACTACTGGCAATGTAAATGATATGAAAACTTTTGGGCGGAAATATAGATTTGTATATATCTCCATACACCCAATAAAGATGTTGATTTGAAAATACCCTTGCTGCCTGTTCAAGCTCTAAAGCATTCATATCCAAACCAATAAATGTATTATTGGGAGCATTGGTTGCTAAATAATTTAAAAGCCAGCCATTTCCACAGCCTATTTCCAAAACCATCTGATTTTTTAAACCTAAAATATAGTCTAAAAACCGTTTTGCAGATTCCTGCCTTAGAAGCCACTCTTCATAATTAGGAAAATACTCATTGACAAAAGGAATCTGAGAGAGTTCTGTATCTGAATAAACTCGATTTTCTTTCTCTCTGACTTTCAGGTAAATACTTTCAAAATTTTGCTGTTTTTCAGAAAGATAATATACTCCTTCTGTTAGTGTTTTATCTTGTAGTAGCTCCATTAACCCATGTATTGCAAAGTAATAATAAAATGGTCTGCCCAAGCATTAAAAGGAAATTTATATCTTAGTTTTTCATCCCATTTAATCAGTTTTTGATATAATTTGGGATATTTTTTAGGAAAATCCTCTTTACTTGGCGGAGGCATAATGCCACCCATGCCCTCTAAAGATACAAGTTTAAATGATTTTCCAAAAGATTTTTGTACCTGAGAAGGTGTAAAATAAAAAACATCGAAGTATTCTCCCTCTAAATGAGCCTTTGTACCATTTTTTTTGAATCTGCGTAAAGCAGAAGAAAACTGCCCTTTGAAAATATCTTTCATTTCCCACAGACAAACAGGAGGCATCACAACCCATGTTATGTAAGCTCCTTTTTGTAGTTTTTCAGGCAGATGTTGGGTTACTTTTTGCAAGTTTGAGATACAATTTAAGCCTCCAAAATTAGAAAAAACATAATTAAATGAGGCAGTCTTGACTTGGTTAAGCTCTGTATAAGAGCATTTTTGTATTTGAATCTTAGATTGCAGATGAGGGTAATTATCAAGTTTTTCCTGAAAGCGTCCAAGCATTCCATCCGAAATATCTGTTGCATGAACATTACAGCCATATTCTGCAAAAAAACAGGCATCTAAGCCTGTACCTGCATTTAATTCGAGTATGTAATCATCTTTTTTCAAGAATTTTAGTACATGATTGCGTACTTGTGTACGCATATACACAAGAATCTCATTACTATAGTCGTATGCATCAAAATAGGCAGATTGTTTCGAAAAGGCTGTATTAACTTCTGTATGCATAGATTTATTTGGATAATTTCAGACGTTTAGCCTCAACTTTTTCTATCACACTATGATACACATAGGCTACCAAAGAACGTATTTTTTTTGCAAAAGGTGTATGATGTTGGTTGATTTGATACTTATGTTTGGCTTTTCTGTAAACTCTGTGTACATATCTATGGAGATATTTGTAATAACGTGGAGCAAAAGTAGCTTGATACATCATTGCCAAATCATCAGAATCTACCCAGTTTTGTTTTTCAGTAAGTTGCGATTTTACAATATCATAAAACTTTGTATTGGGCAAAGGATACGAAACTGAGATACCAATATTATCTGGTAGAAGTTCTTCTACCATTTTAATCGTTTTTTGAATATCTTCTTCTACTTCACCCAAATAGCCAAACTGAAGAAAAAAGGCAACCCTTACACCCTTTGATTTCAGCAATTGGGTTGCTTTATAGATTTCTTCTACTTTTGTTCCTTTATCCATTGCATCGAGTATTTTCTGAGATGCACTTTCTGCTCCTACCCATGCCTCATATAACCCTGAAGCCACAAGACAATCAATCGTGTCTTCTTTTAGAAGTAAATCAACTCTTGACTGAATTTTATATTTGATTTTTAACTGTTTTTCCTGAATCAGTTTATTGAACTCCTGAACCCAATTGGGTTTTAAGCCAAAAATATCATCACACATCCAAAAATTATTGACTCCAAATTGATTCACAAGCATTTCAATCTCCTCTGCTACCCTTTCAGATGAACGAACATTGTATCTGTTCCCGTAAATAGGTTTGGCACACCAATTACATTTATACGGGCAGCCTCTTGTGGTGGCAATATTGAGCATAAAATAGCCATGATGCTTCTCCCAGATTTGCCTGTAAGCATTTATATCTACCAAATCCCATGCAGGGATGGGTAAAACATCCAAACTTTTAAATATTTCTCTTTTAGGTGTTATTTTTACTTCATTATCAGATTTGTAAGCAACCCCATGAATATTTTCCGGACTCTGTGTATTTTCTACAATTTCAAGCAATGTTTGTTCTGCTTCACCCCGAATGATAATATCTGCTCCTTGTTCTAAATATTTTTCGTAGTGATCTGTGGAGTCTGAACTAGAAACAATAACTGTTGCATTATGTTTTTTTCCATACTTACACATTTCAAAACATGCTTCACGCATGGTTGTAAGACACATTTTAGTCAGGTAATTAAAACTATCATCATAAACGACCAAGTAATCAGGCTGAATGGTTTTGAGTTTTTCTATCAGACCATTTGTATTTTCCTGCAAATTAGCATCCCACAAATACACCTCATGCCCTTTTTCTCGCATCCATGCAGCTACTAATAGTGTAGCATAAGGCGGATATGGTTGCTTAAATGACCATTGTTTTGAATCAAATAAGTAAAAATACGAATGTGTGAAAAGTATTTTAGCCATAGTTAGAGCAACGAAATCCTCATTTTATATTCAAAATCCTGTATTTTTTTCTGATAATTTTCCGTAATAGCATGATAATGAGGCTTTATATTATCTTTAGCAATATAAGGCTGAAAATTTGAAAGTTTAACAGGGTCACTGAAAATATGCTCACCAAACAACTTCATCTTTCTTTGTTTTGTTTTAAGCATTAACCAATGATTTATTTTTTTTATTCCCATTATCTTTAAGGCTGTTTCTCCAAAACTTTTTAACCATTTTTTAGAGCTTTTAGCAGCTATTTGAACAGTATAATTTGGATAGTACTCTAACATCCAACTATTTGCCTTCAAGAAGTCTTCATGAACACCGTCATGGTACATTGGAATAAGTGTTGCTATTTCGGTAGCTATATAAATACTCTGATGCTGTGTTTGAAGATGCTCATCATCAATCATATAATTAAAACAGAACAGTTTTCTGCTTCCCAGTAAGCCCACTCTTCTAAATAGCACAAAAAGGCTTCTTACTATCCATAAATAATCAGCTTTTGTAATTACAAAATAATCAATATCACTGTTTTCATCAATAGATGATATTCTTAAAAAATATATTAAATTGTGTTTAAAAATCATATTTATGATAGACAGATACAAGCTTTTAGAAAAAAATCCAAAACTGAGT
>JALONN010000004.1 GCA_025454915.1 Raineya sp. | reverse complement strand
TTAAATAGTTAGTGGTGTTTGAGCAAAGATACATAACAGAAAATTGCTACGCATCAGGGAATCCCTGATTTTGTGTTGGTGTAATATCTTTTTTTTTATTCATTTTTTTTATTCAAAAAATAGCTTTTTTTGAATAAAATACTATTTTTTTATAAAAATAGGCAATAAAAACAGATGTAATTTTTTTGACTTTTTTTGACTTTTAATATTTTTAAATAAGTTTGAAAAGCAAAGTAAATGCTTGAAAAATAAAAAATCACCTTCAGAAATAGCAACTTTTAGATAATAAAAAGAACTACATTTCTTCGATATCCCAATGAACTTCTACACCTTTCTTACGAAGATTTTCTAAAATTTCTTGACTACCTTCTTTTATGCTAGGACTACAACCCACAATTTTTTTTAGATTATTTAACCCATCAAAAATTGATGCATCCAATTCAAACGTGAGGAGTGTATAAAAAGTACGAAGATTAGGCATTTTGATAATTGCTTCCAACTCTTCTTGTGAACTGGGGTCAAACGATAAATCTCTCATTTTAGTTAAATTGTGGAGATTTTGTTTGGGTTTATTTGACTCGTAGATGATAAGTGTTAGTTTTTCTAAATTTAAAAGCTCTCCAATGACATCAACGTTTTGTAAAGGATTGGCTTCTAATTCTAAAACTTTGAGTCCCTTGAGAATATGAATAGGAGTAAGGTCTGTTAGTCCAAAACCACCAGCATAAAGCATTTTCATTTTGCTGATATTTCTCAAATCTTCAAGACTAAGAGGAGTTTCTAATAATTGACCAAGCAAATCTTTTGAATAAATATGCTGAAATTGATTGAATGTAATCATTCCATCAAAATTATGTTTGATGCTTGGGAAAATATTGTTTTTTTGAATATAATAATTTGCTTGAATAACTTTCTTCCAGTTTTCAGAAAGCCCAGTCCACCAATTTTCTAAAATATCATCAGTGGGTGGAATAATATCAGAGTCGTAGGCAAGTGTATGATATACAGGTTTTTTAGTTTCAATGAAATTTTTTGTGTAATACAGAAAATTATAAGCAGCAGATTCCCAATAACATTTTTCCTGAACATGGTGCAATAAAAATGTACTTTCTGGATTAATGGTAATTCTTAAAAAATAAGTGGGATTGGGTTCGTTTTGATGTTTGTCATATACATTATCTTCAAATCCCCAAGAAATAACTCCATACTCAAGCCAAGTTTCGACTCTATCAAACCAATGAGGGAAGTTTTTAACTTGTAATACTTCAACTTTTTCGATGTGTTTATCAGCTTCTTTACAGAATTCATCATATTCTGTTTCTAAAGAAACATAGTATTGTCCATTTTCCATTCCTCTACTAGAAAGTTTTTGTCCATTGTACTCAAAAACTCCTTCTTTTTCCAACTGATTATATTCATCTTCTGTGATGGGAATTTTTTTCCAACGCATTTTTTCTAAAAGTTCATCCATTTCTTTTTTATAATCTGGATGAAGTAATTGTATAGCTTTCTCTTTATCAAATGGATATGAAGACCATTTGGCATTATAAATATAGCCAAGTTGCATGTTTTCATAAAGCTCCAAGATAATTTGCAATGCAAAATTAGGAGAGTCATTGATATGATGCTCATCTGGATGTACAATCTGAACCTCTACATCAAGTATATTTGCCTTTTTAGACAGTATATTGAAAGAAACAAGAGAAGACATAAATAATAAGGTTTTGATTATAAGGCTAATATATAAAAGCCAATCCGTAAATATAATAAGTAGTAAGATTTAAAATGAAACTTTTTAGAACAAATATGTTTTATTATCTTTACAGAAATAAAGCATATGAAAAGCTATTGGCAAAATATAGCAGAAGGTATTCAGAGTAGCCTTATAGGGGTAAAAATAACACTCAAACATTTGTGGAAGGCTCGCAAGAGACGAAAACAGATTTATGTAAGTAACCACAATTATTTTGAAGAAAAAGAAGGTAGAGTGACTCTTGAGTATCCTAAAGAAAAACTTCCATTACCAGAAATAGGGCGTTACCAGCTTCATAATGAGATGGATGACTGTATCGTCTGTGATAAATGTGCAAAAATTTGCCCAGTAGATTGCATTGATATAGAGCCTATTAAGTCCGTAGGCGAATTTGGGAAAACTTCAGATGGAACAAGTAAACGCATTTATGCTGCTAAGTTTGATATTGATATGGCAAAATGCTGTTTTTGTGGACTTTGTACAACTGTTTGCCCAACAGAATGCTTAACAATGACAGATGAGTATGATTTTAGTGTAACCAATATTTTAGAGCATAATTTTAAATTCGGAAATCTTTCTGAAACAGAGATAGAAGAGAAAAAAGTTTTATATGATCAATTTATAAAAGAAAAAGAAGAAGCTAAAAAGAAAGAACAACAAGAAAAGGAAGCTGTGAAAGCTCAAGAAAAAGAAACTAAAGAAATTGAAAATCAGGAAAATAAAGAAGATACCCAAAAAATAACTACAAAAGTTACATTTAAACCAAAATTTAAACCCAAGTAATTATTGTAACGTTCTTTCCAGTAAAATACTCAAGGAAACCCCAAAAGCAATTCCAGATAAGAAGGTTGTCCAAGTGAAATGTTTGACTTTCAGAGTATTTACAAAAATAACAGACAAAAATAATAAAACCCCTATAATAAGAATTTGTCCAACTTCGATACCTACATTAAAGGCAAAAAGAGGCATAGCAATACTTGTTTCTGAAGATTTACTGGCATTTTCAAACCAATCTTTAGAATTATTATTGAGTAACTGACTCAACTGATTTGAAAATGCAGCTCCATGAATAAGTCCAAAAATAGTAGCAACACTATATTTTAGCCACATCAAAGGGCGTTCTTGTTTACTCCAAAATAAATTGAATAGAGAGGTTAGCAAGATACTCAGAGGTATCAGCCAGTTTTCAACAAGAGCTGTATTGATATGGATAACCTTAAAAGTTACAAGTGCTAAGGTAATAGAATGTCCAATAGTGAAGGCTGTGGCTAACACCAATAATTTTTTCCAATCTGTTATGAGATAACAGGCACATAAAGCTACTAAAAAAAGTATATGATCTTGTGCCTCTATGCCCACAATGTGCCCAAAACCTATTTTAAACCAAATTGAAAACTGTTCCATTTTATAAAAGTGGATAACTTGCCATAATCATAAAATTAGCATTTCTCATTTTATCACTTCCTATGGTGATATTATTGACTTCAAAAAAGTCATAAGAAAATCTTGCTTCTATTTTAATGGGCTTATTTGCTGTGTCTAGATAAATACCACCTCCAATAAGACTGCCAAAACTGACAGGACTCATACTTAAAGGTCTGAGTATCTGGAAGCCACTTGGAGGAGTAACAGTATATTTAGAACCTATACCTACTACACTATTCAAACCAGCATTGATAAAAGGATGTGTTTTTTTCTTGTTGAACAAATTAAACTCCAATATAAAAGGAATATTTAAGCCACTAAAACGCATATTAATAGCTCCATCAGTAGATTTTGCATTTCTGTAAAGAAATAAAAGCTCTAAATGTGTACTAAATATCTTTCCATATTGCACATTTGCATAAATACCACCTGCCAAGCTCATTTTGGGATTAAAAACTCCTGTTCCGTAAAGATTTAGATTTGCAGTAGTAGAAAAAGAACGATAAGCATATTCCTGAATACCTCCACCAGCCTTTACCCCAAAATGAATCTCATCTTTTCTTTTAGGTTTGGGAAAACTATAATACTGAATATATGGATATGTTTGAGAATCAGAGCAATTGTTGTAATAAGAGATTAAATCCATTAAGTAATCTTGACGATAATTTTCTATTTTTGCAGGTAAATAACGCTCCTTAGCAAAATTTGGACAATCTAAAAAGAATTTCTCTATGAAAGCTGTTAAATTTAGTTTGTCTACAATTATAACTTTATCATCTTTTCGGATAAAAAAATCAGGATTGCCTTGTTCATCAATACCTTTATATAAATGGACTTTACCTTTATCAATGGCTTTCTGTAAAAATAAATATTGATTTTCTGAACCCTCAGAACTAATTAGTACGGATTCATAGTTGCCATTGGCATTGAAATATTGTACTTGAGAAGGTAATAGAACTTCTTCAGAAGTGCTTTCCTGAGCAATTTTATAGGAAAGTTTTTTTGAATTGGTAGCCTTAAACGACTTTATAATATAAACTTTTAAAGTATCTCCTTTTTTGGTAACAATCTTATCTTGAGCAAAAAGAGGAATATTAATAAAAATAGCTAATAAAGTCCAAAGGATAATATTTGATTTCATAAGGCTCAATAGTAAAAAAGCCCTGTGATGAGCAGGGCTTGGTTGTTTGTACTCCGTAGGGGAATCGAACCCCTGTTACCAGAATGAAAATCTGGTGTCCTAACCCCTAGACGAACGGAGCATTAGCGATTTAGGATTGCAAATTTGCATATAAAAAAACAATTATGCAAGAAAAAAGTAAGATTTTTTATAAAAAGCTTAACAATTGCCATCTATATCACAAATATCAGCAGACTGATCAGCTGATTCTACAAAGCTTTGCTGAAGAGCCTTAAGGAAAACAGAACTGTCTTGTGCTCCTGAAATAGCAAACTTTCTATCAAAAACAAAAAAAGGAACACCTTTCACACCAATCTGAAATGCTTCATAAATATCTTTTTGAACCTCCTCTGACTGTTCTTGCGAATTCATAAATCTTTCAATGATAATATCTGACAGACCAATATTTTTACCAAGTTCAGCTAACACATTTTTATCTCCAATATTAAAACCTTTCACAAAATGAGCTTCTAGTAAAACCTCTTTCAACTTGTTTTGCAAATTTTCTTCCTTTGCAAAATGTAAAAGTCTGTGAGCCTCGTAAGAATTTGCAACAATCGCACTTTCAAAATGAAAGTCTAAACCTGCATCTTTCGCCATTTGGGTTACATTTGCAAGTATTTGTTGGGTTTGTGCCTTACTCCAGCCTTTTCTTGTTTCTAGATAAGAGCTGTATTCTGTATTGAGCGTATTATTCTCAAAATCAGGGTCTAGTTGGAAGGATTTCCACGTTACTTTTATATCATTTTGATGCTCAAATGATTGAAGAGCTTTTTCAAACTTCCTTTTTCCAATATAACAAAATGGACAGAGTACATCACTCCAAATTTCTACTTCCATAAATTTTAATATATTTTTTTTGCAATTTCTTCTGCAACTACTTGCCCCGAGATTAATGACGGTGGTACACCTGGTCCGGGGACGGTAAGCTGTCCTGTAAAATATAAATTTTTTACTTTTTTACTTTTTAAACTTGGTTTTAAGATAGCTGTTTGCATGAGTGTATTGGCTAATCCATAGGCATTACCCCTGAAAGAATGATAATCTCCTGAAAACTCTTTATGAGCATAACTTCTTTTGTATATAACTGATTCCCTGATATTTTGCCCAATAAGTTTTTCAAACCTATCCATTACAAGATTATAGTAATATTCACGTTTTTCTTCTGTATCTTCTAGTCCTACTGCAACAGGAATTAAGATAAATAAGTTCTCCATGCCTTCTGGAGCAACAGATAGGTCTGTTTGAGAAGGGATAGATGTATAAAATAAAGGTTTGGAAGGCCATTTAGGGTCTGTGTAGATTTCGTGTGAGTGTAAAGAGAAATCTTCATCAAAAAATAAGGTATGATGCTTAACTCCTTCAAGTTTTTTATTGAGTCCTAAATAGAAAATTAATGATGAAGGAGACATAACTCTTTTATCCCAATAGCTTTCAGAATAGTTCTGATATGGTTTTTCTAGAACTTTTTGATCAATATGATGGTAGTCTGCACCAGCAACTACTGCATCTACATCAAAAGTATTGGTATCAGTGATAACCTGCTTTGCTTGCCCCTTAATTACTTTTATTTGTTTTACTTCCTGATTATATAAGATTTTTACTCCTTTTTCTTGAGCTAAGGCAACCATACCTTCTACAACTTTATGCATACCACCCATTGGATACCACGTTCCTAAACTAATATCTGCATAATTCATTAGGCTGTATAAAGCTGGAGTATTTTGAGGAATAGCTCCTAAGAAGAGAATAGGAAATTCTATGAGTTTTAATAGTTTCTCATTTTTGAAATATTTACGAGCATATTTATGAAATGATTCAAAAATATTCATTCGAATCATGTCTATGAGTAGTTTTATATCGACAAATTCCCAAACAGAAAGGCTGGGTTTGTAAACAAGTTTATTAATACCTACTTCATATTTATAGGCGGAGTCTTTGAGTAATTCCTTGAGCTTCTGACTGCTGCCTTTCTCATAACTTTCAAATAAAGCATACAAGTCGTTCAGATCAGAAGGAATATCTACAAAATCATTTTCTCCAAAACATACTCTATATGAGGGACTTAGTCTGATAAGCTTATAGTAATCTTCTACCTTTTTGCCAAAGCGTTCAAAGTACCTTTCAAATACATCTGGCATCCAGTACCAACTGGGTCCCATATCGAAGGTAAAGCCTTCTGACTTAAAAACTCTGGCTCTACCTCCTGCAGACTCATTTTTTTCTAGTAGTGTAACATGATATCCTTTATCTGCAAGTGTAGTTGCAGCTGAAAGTCCTGCAAAGCCAGCACCTATTACAATAATATTTTTACTCATACAAAATAGCTGATAAATATACTTGTTATATAATGAAACAGAAAGCTATTAAAAATGTTGTAGATTTAGTTTTTTTTTCTGAATTTGTTATTCCATAAATAATACAAAAATGAAAAATACACTGCTTATTATACTATTTTTATTCTCATGTTTAAAAGGTTTTTCTCAAAATCAGACTTTGTTGATTGAAGAAAACAAAAGTAAATATACTGTTGGAAAACAATTTCTAAATATTTTTGAAGACAAAACTCGCTTTTTGAGTATTAAAAAGGCTTTAGATCAAGAATTTTTGCCGTCTACGATGGATAGTCCTAATTATGGTTATTCTAATTCTGCCTTCTTTGCAAAATTCTTTGTAAAAAATAATCAAAACAAACCCCAAGATATTTGGGTAGAAGTTGACTACCCGTTATTAGACTCTGTAAGCTTTTTTGTAATAAAAGAAGGAAAAATCACAAAGAAAATACATACAGGCTATAGGTTGCCATTTGCCTCAAGAGAAGTAAAAGTTAAAAGTTATGTATTTGTGACTCATTTAGAACCACAAGAAGAACAAACTATTGCATTAAGATTTAGGAGTGAACGAAATACTACTTTTCCTGTAACTGTTTGGAAAGCAGAATCTTATACAGAAGGAAATAGTTCAGGCTATTTAGGACTGGGGCTCTATTATGGTATAATGCTTGCCATGTTGTTTTATAATTTATTTGTTTATACTGTTTTAAAAGAGAAAAGCTATCTTTATTACCTCCTCTTTATTCTTTCTATGCTTTTATTTGCAATGTCTTTCAATGGACATGGCTTTCAATACTTATGGAATAATTTTCCAAGATTTAATGCTTTTAACATTGCATTTTTTATTGCCTTACTCATATTTAATTCCTTAAATTTTGGTAGAGAATTTTTAAGTACAGCTCAAAGGATGCCTAAAACTAATCGTGTCCTTGAAGTTATGATGCTTATCAGTTTCTTGATTGTGGTGTTGTCTATGTTGCTCCCAACTCGAATAAGTACCATGATGGCGGTTTTTATGGGACTGCCATCTGTTATAATCTTGGTTTATATATCTGTTGTTTCTTCAAAGAGTGGGTTTCGACCTGCCCGTTTCTTTACACTAGCATGGAGTGTGTTTTTATTAGGAGCATTTCTGACAGCTCTAAGGTCTTTTGGGATATTGCCTTACACCTTCGTAACTGTTTATGGCATACAAATAGGTTCTGCTTTGGAAGTAGTACTTTTGTCTTTAGCCCTTGCAGATAAGATTAATACTTTAAGAAAGGAAATAGCTCAGAAAGCCCTTGAAAAAGAACGAATTGAAAAAGAAAAAGAAAAAGAACAAAGAGAGTTTATTGCTGAGCAGAATAAAAAACTAGAATTATTAGTAGAAGAAAGAACAAGAGAACTTGCAGAACAGAATAAGCAAATTACAGATAGTATTGTTTATGCTCAAAGAATACAGAAGGCTATACTACCTTCTAAAAATCAAATAGTTCAGGCATTTCCAGAAACATTTATTTACTTTAAACCACGAGATATTGTAAGTGGAGATTTCTACTGGTTTGCTGAAAGAGATAATAAAATAGTGGTGGCTGTAGTAGATTGTACAGGGCATGGCGTACCAGGAGCATTTATGAGTATGATAGGTAATACTTTACTTAATCAGATAGTCTTGGAAAGAGGTATTACCAGACCTGCTGAAATATTAAACCAATTGCATGAAGAAGTACGTTTTGCCCTCAAACAAGATGAGATTTTAGAAGAAGGTGCAAAAGATGGTATGGATATCGCTATTTGTGTATTCCATCAATTGCATAATATTTTAGAATTTGCTGGAGCTAATAATGGAATGTATCTGGTTAGAAACAATAATCTAGAAGAAATTAAAGGTGATAGAATGGGTATAGGTGGTGCAAAACGTGGTGTAGAAAGACATTTCACGAATCATATTATCAAATTAGGAAAAGAAGATACTTGTGTTTATCTCGCTTCTGATGGTTTTGCAGACCAATTTGGTGGAGAAAAAAATAAAAAATTTATGGCAGGAAGTCTAAAAAATTTATTGGTTGAACTCAATGATAAAAGCCTGAAAGCTCAACACCTTCAGCTTAATAAAGTGATGGAAGAGTGGAAAGGTAACAATAAACAGATAGATGACCAACTAATAGTAGGATTTAAAATTAAACCTACAGCTAGCAGACAAAAAGCTGAAATTCGAATAAAAGAAACATCAACCGAAGAAAGAAAAACAGATATACCACATAAATTTACCAGATAATATGAAAATACTTGCTGTTGGTAAAAACTATGCCAACCACATTGCTGAAATGAAAAGTGAATTTGATAAATTTTCAGGTGAGCCAGTTGTTTTTATGAAACCTGATACTGCTCTGCTCAAAGAAAATGCTCCTTTTTATTATCCAGAGTTTAGTAAAGATATTCACCACGAAGTTGAAATCGTTGTTAAAATCAGTAAAGAAGGAAAGCATATTGAGGAGAAATTTGCCCATAAATATTATGATGAAATAGGCATTGGAATTGATTTTACAGCAAGAGACCTTCAAGCTAAACTTAAGCAAAATAGTTATTCTTGGGAGTTGTCGAAAGCTTTTAACGGTTCTGCTCCTGTATCTAATTTTGTTCCCAAAATAAATTTTTCAGATGTTCAAAATATTAACTTCCAGTTAGATATAAACGGAGAAACACGTCAAAAAGGAAATACTTCTATGATGATTTTTAAAATAGATTACATTATTTCCTTTTTGTCTAAATATTTTACACTTAAAAAAGGCGATTTAATTTTTACAGGTACTCCAGAAGGGGTAGGAGCAGTAAAAATAGGAGATAGGCTATGTGCTTATATTGAAGGTGAAAAAATGCTTGATTTTGAAATAAAATAAAAAAGACGCTTAGCGTCTTTTTTATTTGTTGATCCACTCAAAACCTTGTTGTCCTCCGTTTGGTAACCAACAATTATACCCATAACCTGTGGTATAAGGCTCTATACGATAATTTGTTTTGCTATTAGGAAAAGTTACATCAAAAAAATGTAAATTATCCATTTCTCCAGCTTTAATATTACTAACACTTAATGTGATCCACTTAGGTTTTGTATTGCTACAATATTTTACCACAAGATTATTGGCAGAACCTTCAATACGTAAATATTCAATACTTTTATCTGCATTAATGCAACGATAAGTACCTCTATTGCCCCAAGTATTGTATTCCAGATTAAAAGTTTGTACTGTTCCATCAGGGTTTGTACAAGTAATCTCAGGGCATGCTATACATGTTTTAAGTGTATAATTTTTACTATTATTAGGAAATTGTATAACAAAAACTTCATCATCAGTATTACGAATAATTTTTAGAAGAACCTCATTTTTAGGATTTTTGGAGTTCTTATAAATAAATCCTCTCTTTCCATTATTATCAAAAGTAGCTAAAAGCGTTTCTATACTGCCATTTGCATTTTTACAAGTAAAAACTTCATAAAAGCTTGGATAAGCTTTTGTACTTTGAGCTTGAACTCTGTGAAACAAAAAAGAAAATATAATGATATGGAAGAGAAACTTTGTCATAGACATGATTTATTTATTTTTACTTCTTTTATATTTAAACTCATTGCCATCTCTCTTGAGAACCAAAGACTCACTGTCTAATTTTAAGATTTCCTCTGTAGATTCAGAATTGGCATTTTGGGGAGCATTTTTGGTTTTTTTAAATAAAATCTTGTTACCATCAACCTTATACGTATAAAAATCTTCAAAAGGTACCATATCAAAATTACCATTTGCTTTAAATCTGATAGATGAAAACTCATCTCCACCTTCTAATACCCATAAACCTACAAGCAATTTTGAATCAAAATTTTTAGAGGCAGTTTTATCTTCTTTGTCTAAATCGGCTTTAATCCATGTTTCCTTTGAGCCTTCCTGCAACTGAAGAACCATTTCTTTTTCGGTTATACTTAATATTTTTACTTCAGACTGAGTATCTGGATATAAAATCACATCTCCCTTTATCTGATATTTTACCCCTTCTTCATTGCCATCTCCATAAACTTTTTTTTCATCATAATAAGCCCAAGGCTCAAATTGTTCTTTGGGAGAGGGTAAAACCCAACGTCCCTGAATTAGTTTTGAATAATTAGGTTTTGTTTCAGTCACTGTTGTAGGCTTTTGTTCTACCTTAACTGTATCTTTAGATACTTCCTTTTGTTCCTGTTTATCAGCTTTTTTGCAAGCAATTACTAATAACAAGAGAATTGCTGTGAATAACTTTTGCATATTATTTCAATTTAGGGTTTGTAATTGTAATCTCTTGAAGTACTATTTCGTCTAAGGGTAAACCTTGGGCATCAGATTTAAATTTGCTATCTCCCATAAAATTTTGCACCTTATCATAAGTTTCAGATTTTGGAGTAAGACTGCCTACAAAACATGGATATTGTTTAAAAAAATCGCCCTGAGCGGTTTCATTAATAACCATTCCTCCATATTGCCAACCAAATCCATAGAATTCAAATGCCTGATTATTATTGGCTTGAACTAAATCTCTTAGACTTGAGCCAACTTGAATACCATTCTCAAAATGATACTTACTGTTTTTTAAAACAGAAATTTTTTCTATTACATTGGCTTGTTTACCAGCCTGCCAAGTGATGTATAGCCTGCCTTCTGGAGTATTAATTCGAGTACTTATTCTGTCTTGAGTGTTTTTTTCTTCATCCATCATAGGTGTTCCTGCCAGTATGGTGTCTGTTTTTAACTTTTCTTTGCCAAATAGTTTTTCTACATCACTATAATTCATGGAAAAATTCAGCTTTCCTACCCCATCACATGAAATCAGGAAAGAGTTATCTTGTTTTACTTCTGTTTGTTTTTGCTTAGATATGGAATCCTCGGATGCTTTCTCAGAGGAGTTTTTGTTTTCTTTACAGGAAAAGAAGACAATCATGCTAATGATGATAATATATTGGAACTTCATAAAAAACTATTTTACGATACTAAATTCAACTCTTCTATTTTGTTGTTTGCCTTGCTCTGTACTGTTAGAAGCTACAGGCTTCGATTTGCCATAGCCTTTGCTGGTAAGCCTTGAGTTGCTTATTCCTTTTGAGACCAAATAATTTTTAACAGCATCAGCTCTATTCTGAGAAAGTTGAATATTTTTTTGTTCATTTCCAACAGCATCTGTATGCCCTCCAATTTCAATATTTAATCCAGCATTTTCCTGAAGAACTTTTACAAGTCTATTAAGCTCTGCTGTAGATTCATCCTTCAACTGAAATTTATCTGTATCAAAGAAAATATTATTTAGTCTGATGGTTTGCCCAACTTCTATGGGAGAAAGTAAAAGGTCTTGCTGGATTTCTTGATAATTGGCTGTTTTTTCTAAATTAAGATTATTAGATGTTGCAATAAACCCTTTTTTCTCTGCTAAAAAGCTATAAGCATTACCAAAAGGTAAAACTATCTTATAACTCCCATCAATTGGAGATGAATTAGCAATCCCTAACTCTTTATCTGTTTCTAAATCTCTGTATGTAATTCTAGCACCAATGGGTTTTTGTGTTTTGGAGTTTAGTACTTTTCCAGAGATGATTACAACAGGTTTGGGAGCCAGCTCTGCGGGGAGTTCTAGTTGTATAATATCTTGGTCTCCAATAGATTCTGAATAAGTAACCATGTAAGCATATTTACCAGAAGCAGGAATTACAAAATAAGAATCCGGCTTTTCAGTATTGATTTCATGACCTAAATTTTCAGGCTCAGACCATTTCTGCCATGTATCATCCAAACGACGAGAAACAAAAATGTCACTACTTCCATAATTAGGCAATCCATTTGTCGCATAATATAACGTAATACCATCAGGAGCTAGAAAAGGGCTGGAGTCATCTGCAAAAGTATTGATTGTACTACCTAAGTTTTTAGGTTCAGACCATGTACCATCTGTTTGTAAAAACGAAACAGATAAATCATTTCCTCCATACGAATCATCTCTTTGTGTAGCCATAATCAGAGTTCTGCCATCAGCAGAAAGAGAATAATCTACATACTTATTTTTGTTATAGTCATTTTTTATCTGGACTTTTTTGGGAAGTGACCATCCTGTTTCAGTTCTTTGGCTGATTGATATTCCACTTCCTCCCCGAGAGCCATCTTCTTTATATGTACCAATAATAAGAGCTGTGTTATTGTCTGGAGTTACAGAAATAACAGCATTCGGAGATTTATTATTAAGGGGTTTTCCTATATTTTTTGATTTTCCCCATTTGCCATCAGGTTGTAGTTCTGAAATATAAATCTCGTCAGAATCATTTGCCCCTCCAGTATTCTCAGGGCTGTATTTGGTATCAAAATATAATGTTTTTCCATCAGCTGTTATAAATGGAGCAAGTTCGGCATATTTGGTGTTTACATTTGTACCTAAATTGGTATGCTTAATATTTCTGGGAACATTTTTTACCAATCGAATAGGAATATTCATTTTGTTTGGATGTTTTTTTGCCAATAACTTAGCATTAATCTGAATTACTTCATCCATCATTTTTTCAGCCTCTTCATATTTATTTTGTTTTTTATAGTATTTAGCTAATCGGTATAGATAAAAGCTATAATAAGAGCTCTCTTTAGTATTTTTCTTTTCTAATAAAGAAAGTGCTTCCTTACAATAAGGCTCAGCTTTGTTGTATAATGATTGTTTATCGTACAGACTAACTAATTGCAGAATGGTTTCTCTGTAGGCATTTCTATCTTTTTTATTAATTTCTTCAAATATCTTTTGAGATTCTAAACAGAATAGTTCAGCTTTTGTATAATTCTCTTGTTGATTATACAAATAACCTAAATTATAACATGCTGATGCATAACTTGCATTCTTCTCACCAATTGTAGCCTTTTTTGTTTTATAAGTTTCTAAATACATTGCTTCTATTTTAGAAGGACTTTCTTGTAATGCTTCATAACAAAAAGCTAAATTATTACAAGCTGTGGCATAATTACTGCTCACCTTTCCATCTTCGGTTTCTGCAATTATTTTTGCTTTTTCATATAATACAAGAGCCTCTTTGTATTTTTTCTCATCATACAATTCATCTGCTTCTGCTGTAATAGAATTAAAGCTGTTTTTAGTTATATTTCCTTGCTTATCATAATAAACCAAAGATATTCGTTTGTTATCTTTATAAGACGAGACCATTGTTTTTATACCTTTTTCATTATAATAAGTACAATCACCTTCTTTTAGCTCTTCAGGTCGATCCTGAGTCATAGTACCTTCAAATTGTATTGTACCATTTTTATAATAATCTTTTACAACTCCAGAGGGCTTGTCATCTTTATAACTAATAATTCGATAATACGCTATACGATTGCTATTTGCAGGGATTTCATCCCAATCAGCATCAAAGAAAATAGTCCAAACACCCTGTCTTTTACCACTAGCATCTGTAGTATTAGGATTTTTAGGGTATTTTTGGGCAAAAATCTGTAAAGCAGAAATTTGTAAGAAAATATAGAAATAGAATACTTTCATAAAAATAGTGTTCAATAATTGAGAAACTTATAAGTAATTAGATTTTTACAACTTTGAATGAACCAGAATTGGTATCAAAAACTAATTGATAAACTACCTTAAAAGAAGAGACACCTACCTTTCTATCAATTGTACCAATTTGAATGGTTGTTCCTATTTGAGGGACTTTTGTGTAAATACTTTTTCCTTCTAGAGAGAGTTCTTCTAATATTTGAGAAGAAGTGGGAAAGTAAAAAGATGATTTATCAACCAATACACCTTTTTCTAATTCATAAAATTTTGGTAGTTCTCCAGACCAAGAAACACTGCCATCGAAATTCTGTTTTGAAAGTGTAGATGTTACCACAAACTTTTTACCATTTTTTGCTACAAAATAAGCCATTTCTTCAGGGCTGTCTAGCACTCCGATCATATAACCCAAAGCTGGCGAATAATTATAAGCTAAAAATCCATTTTTAGCATCTTGTTTAGTGAGTTTAAGTTTGAAGGAGCCACCATCTGCTTTTGCCATGTCTTTGACCTTAGCATTATAGAAGTCCATTACAGAATTCTGCCCAAATACAACAGAACTTGAGATAAGCAATAAAAAGAAAAGAATGCTTTTCATAAATTAAAGTAATTTTAAGTTTAATAAATAAATAGGTTATGTAAAAATACTTTGATTTGAACAAACAAAGTATAAGTTTTTTACGAACCAACATGTATTGTTTATTAAACGATTACCCTAATTTATAAACCCTAATATTTGATTTTTATATTGTGATAGGTTTCAGGTGTCTGATAATCTTTACGCAAGGGATGCCCTTGCCAATCATGAGGTAATAAAATTCTTCTTAAATCTGGATGTCCCACAAACTCAATACCTACCAAATCAAATGCTTCTCTTTCATGCCAATTGGCAGCAGCCCAAATATGGCTAACTGTATCTATTTGAGGAAGAATATTTTGATCTTTAGGTTTATCTAAAACTACTTTTAAGATAATAGAATGATTGTACGGAATAGAATAGAGATGATAAATTACTTCTAAAGAATTATTACCTGCATCAAGACCTGTAATGCAAGAAAGAAAATCAAAATAAGTTTGTTCATTTTCATATAAAAATGAACAAATTTTAATTAAGGACTGAGGTAAGATAAATAACTGAGGTTGTTGGACAGAAGAGCTTTCACCTACAATTACTTCTTCTCCAAATGCTTGTATGATTAGGTTTTTAATTGCAGAAAAATCCATATAAATTTTTCTGCAAAATAAAAAAAACGAATGGTAAAGGCTACCACTCGTTTGAAAATCTTTATAATTTAATAAATTATTTTACTTTTTTACTACCTTTTTCTTTTTTAGGACTTTCTTCTTTCTTAGGGCTCTCTTCTTTTTTTGGTTCTTCTATAGAGCTAGGATTTGCACCTTCTTTGTAAGTTTCTTCCAGTTTATCATTATTGATAGTTGCTGGCTTAAGCTCTGTCCCAGAAACTACTAGAAACATACCTTTACGAGCTAAAAAGTCTCTATAAGCAATCTTATATGTATCTACATTTGGCTCTAAAGCAATAGCTTGCTCATAAGCATTTACAGCATCCAATCTCAAATCTGCTTGCTCATAAATAAGAGCTTCCATAACTTTATTCAAAGCTGTAGCATCTTTATAAGATGCCAATTCTTTTTTCAAAGAATCATATTGTTTGCTGGTTGGATGTACCAACTTGACAGAATATACACTACCTTCATTTTCAGGCAATCCTTTTATTTTAGACTCTATGATGATTTCTGCATATTCATTTGGATTATTTCTATCATCTACAAGCCATTTTGAAAGGTCTACTTTTACAGTAGCTTCATTGTCATCATTAATAACTGACTCATAATTTGTCAGGGCTTTTCCATAGAAGTCTTTAAGATATACAACCAAAGTTTTACCTTTTACAGACCCCTTCAGAGAAGGACTTTTGTAGAATCTTAAAGTAAGCTGAGAGTTCAATATATTAATAGTTCCTGCATTCTCATTAGAGAACATATACATATTTTTGATTAATGCTCGCTCTACAGAACCTGTAATTGCCATGTATTTACGGTGATTTTTGTTAATGTCTTGACGGTCAGCCTTTCCCATTTCTTTTTCTATGTAACTAGCATACTTTGCAGATGTACTACTATTAGTTGCACTCACCTTAGAATTCAGATCACTGATTTTATAGCTACCAGCTTGTTTTATTTCAAGCGTTTTACCATCTTTGTGTACTAAGCCTACATAACTATTAGCTCCGACAATTACTTCATCAACAGGACGAAGTATAGAGCCTGACCAAATTCTCTTGTTACCAGCTTTTAAATTAATACTTCCATTGGTAGCAAGTACCTTAAAAGCATAATCTTGTGCGTTTGCTCCAATTACGATTACAATTAGCATTAGAGCAAGCAAGAGGGCTTTTTTCTTAGCAGTGTTGTTGCTTATGTTTTTCATAGGATTTTGATTTTAATTCTTAAATATTAACTTTGCTCCTCTACACCTAAAGTTGCAATTTGTTTGTTTTTTAATCTTCTTAATCTTTGTCGGCGTTCATAAAGTTTAGTAACAGCTCCATAATAAACTTCTACTAAATTAGGGATAAACACAATAGCTAAAAATCCCAAACTCCAGTCTACCTTCATTTTGAATTTGTCAAATACTTGTAAGATAGCGAAAACCACTGAAATACTCAACAAAAATTGTACCAAAAGTGAAAGCCCATCATACCAAAAATCTAACTTTGCATACAAAAATACAAAAAGAGCTGTTATCAAATATGCAATGATAAATGTAATTAAATAATTTGCCCAGTCAGGCATCTGATCAATGTATTCTTCTTTCAGAATCATAGAAAGAATATTTGCATGAACATGAATACCATACATATCCTTTTCAGCTTTTCCTACATAATTTTCATTAAGAGGGGTAAAAAATCGGTCTTCATCAGAAGTTACATTCATGATATTCGTGTCTTCTCCTGTAAAACCCATTAGTACAATTTTATTATGTAATAATCTCTTGAGTTCTTCCTTAGCTCCTGCCTCATCCATTTCAAATAACTGCTGATAGGATAAATATCCAAACTTCTCATGATGACCAATATAATTGATGAATTCTACATTATTCTTTCGTTTCAAGAATTTTTCCGCTTTTTGAGGAGCATACAGCATTGCCAATTGTACAGCAAAAGCGAGTTCTGTTTTACCACTTACTGTTTCTTTAGGTGAGAATGAGCGACAAGTGGCTAAACCACCAACCAAATCAGAGCGTAAAGCTTTATCCCTTGTTCCTCCTGTAATTAAATTAGCAAGTCCTCCTTTTGCATTCTGAATAAAAAATGGGTGTGAGGTGATTAAGCTATCAAATTGAGGTTCTTCTATTTGATTATTTATTATTTTATTATTTGTTTTTTGTGTAAACGAAATCTCAGTTACCATAACCAAATTCTCTATGTTTTGTAGAGTCTTACCAAAAGCACTGTCAATAGGAGCATTTAATGAGTCTGTTCTGAATCTCTTAAACAAAGCATCAATTCCAATACACTTAGGTTTTTGAGCTTTGACAATCTCAAGTAACGGAATTAAATCTTGTCGGCTTAATTTCCCAATACCTACCACAACTATATCATCATTGGCAATAGCAGATTTCAAATCCAAAGCTTTTTCTGATGCTTTATCATCTTTAAAATCTTCTTTTACATTTCTAATTCCATGAAAGTACACATCTGTTATGTCAAAATCTCCAAACATTTTTTCCATAGGATTTAAAGCATCAAGATTTAAGTTGATACTTTGAACAATAAAGGCTACCACTGCTGTGAAGGCTAAGATGAGGATATTATCTTTATTGAAAAAAAATCGAAAAAATGTTCTCATTTGCTTAAAAAATATCTAAACTTTAATACTTTTGGTGTGATAAAAGTAAATGTAATATTTTCATAAATATAAAAAAAATTTTCGGATAAAAAATGGTACCCTTTCCAAAAGGACGTCTGGAGCCTGAGCAATACATAGAAGGGATTTTACAAGGCAATGTAGTAATACTTTCTAAAGCTATAACGCTTGTAGAGAGCAGTTTAGAGTATGATAAAAAACTTTCTAAAAAAATCTTAGAACAGTTATTACCTTATACAGGTAATAGTATTCGACTAGGGATAACAGGTGTACCAGGGGTAGGTAAAAGTACTTTTATAGAAAATTTTGGGTTGGAGGTTATAAAAAAAACAAGTAAGAAAATTGCCATTTTAGCAATAGATCCGACCAGTCAGAAGACAAAAGGAAGTATTTTAGGAGATAAAACCAGAATGGAGCGTCTGGCATTACACCCTAATGCTTACATCAGACCCTCACCAGCAGGTCATTCGTTGGGAGGAACTGCTCAAAAAACACGAGAAACACTTTTGCTTTGTGAAGCAGCGGGCTTTGAAATTATTTTTATAGAAACAGTAGGAGTTGGACAATCAGAGACACTAGTAAGTGAAATGACAGATTTTTTCTTGCTCCTTATGCTTGCTGGAGCAGGAGATGAATTACAGGGTATCAAAAAGGGAATTATGGAAATGGCTGATATGCTTGTAATTACAAAAGCAGATGGAGAAAATAAACACAAAGCTTTGGTAGCCAAAACAGAATATGAAGGAGCTTTGCATCTCTTTAGACCTTCTGAAATGGGTTGGCAAGTCCCTGTTCAAACTTGTTCAGCATTACAAAATGAGGGACTTAGTAAAGTTTGGGAAAGAATAGAAGAATATTTTAAGATTAGTAAGGAAAAAGGTTTTTTTGATAAAAAAAGGAAAGAACAGCAACTTACTTGGTTAAACGAAACGATTAAAAATGAGCTTTTAGAATATTTTTATAAACAAGATGCCGTAAAACAAGCTCTTGAAAATGCAAAAAATGCTGTAAATGAAGGAAAAAAAGATGCCATTCATGCAGCTCAGGAAGTATTAGAAAAAATTATTCATTTTAAATAAAGTAACAATGATGTTAAAAGTAGAACATATAGGAATAGCTGTTAAGAGTTTACAAGAATCGAATGAATTATTTGCAAAACTCTTTGGAAAAACTCATTATAAAGTGGAATCTGTTGAAAGTGAAGGAGTAAGTACATCGTTTTTTCAGATGGGTGAAACTAAAATAGAACTTTTGGAGGCTACAAACCCTGAAAGTGCTATTGCTAAGTTTATAGAAAAAAAAGGAGAAGGCATTCATCATATAGCCTATGAAGTTTCTAATATTTACGAAGAAATGGAAAGGCTTAAAAACGAAGGATTTACTCTCCTAAATGCAGAACCCAAAAAAGGTGCAGACAATAAACTAATTTGTTTTTTACATCCAAAATCCACAAATGGTGTATTGATAGAACTTTGCCAAGAAATTAAATAAATTATGTGGTTTGATATCAAAGCTGAAATTAAAGATAGAATAGCCATTACAGATGCCTCTGATTCTGTAACTTATAAAGAGTTATACAATGAAGCTACTACAATAGCCCATTTTTTATTAGAAAAATTTAATACCAATCATCTTGAGGAAATAAAAATAGCATTTCTTGTAAACCCAAGCATACAGTATGTAGCAATAGAATGGGGGATATGGCTTGCTGGTGGAGTAGCTGTGCCTTTGTGTAACACCCACCCTATTTCAGAAATAAATTATGTATTGGAAGATGCCAATTGTCAATTACTATTATCAGAAGAGCTTTTTCAAGATGTTTTAAAAGAAGCAATTATAAAGCCAGTTTATCTAAAAAGTATTACCATCGAAGAAACACATCTATTACCTTTAATTCAACCTGAACAAAGAGCCTTAATTATTTATACTTCTGGTACAACAGGTAAACCCAAAGGAGTTGTAAGTACACATCAAAATATTGAAAGCCAGATTAAAACGCTTGTAAAAGCATGGGAATGGACAGCAACGGACAAAATACTACATATTTTACCCTTACACCACATTCATGGAATTATAAATGCTTTATGTTGTGCTTTATATGTGGGAGCTGAAGTCCATTTTTTGTCAAAATTTGAGGCTAATAAAGTGTGGGACTGGTGGCAGAAAAAAGATTTTACAATTTTTATGGCTGTACCAACTGTTTACAGCCGTCTCATAACAGAGTGGGAAAATTCACCCCAAGATGTACAACAAAATATGACAGCAGCCTGTAAAAAAATGAGATTGATGATTTCAGGATCTGCTGCCTTACCTGTGAGTATATTGGAACGATGGGAGGTAATAAGTGGACACTTTTTATTAGAAAGATATGGAATGAGTGAAATAGGTATGGCAATTTCTAATCCTCTACACGGAAAGAGAAAAGCAGGTTTTATAGGTTTGCCTTTGCCTAATGTTGATGTAAGACTCGTAAATGAACAAAATAATATTGTAAATCAAGGAGATATAGGAGAGATTCAGGTAAAAGGAGATAATGTTTTTTTAGAATATTGGAATAAAAAACAAGCTACTCTAGAAAGTTTTACAGAAGATGGATGGTTTAAGACAGGAGATACAGCCATTCAAGATGAAGAAGGATATTTTAAAATATTAGGCAGAACGTCTATTGATATTATCAAAACAGGAGGCTATAAAGTATCAGCCATAGAAATAGAAGAAACTTTAAGATTACATCCATCTATTAAAGATTGTGCTGTAGTAGGTATTGCAGACGAAGAGTGGGGTGAAAAAGTCTCAGTATGTCTGATTTTACATGAAAATCAGGACTTATCTCTTGAAAATTTAAGAATTTGGGCTAAAACACAAATAGCTCATTATAAAATACCTACACAAATAAAAATCCTCACAGAGTTACCCAGAAATGCTATGGGAAAAGTAATAAAGCCTGAATTGAAGAAGTTATTTTTATTATAATGGAAATCAATTTGAAAATAGAATATAATGATGCTGGAGAAAAAATAATTAATGGAAGTGAGTTCTTAGAAATTAAAAGTAACTATTTAAATGGTGTTCATAATGATCATTTGCAGCATTTAAAATATTTTTTTGATAAGTTGGATTCACAAAAAGATTTACCAATCTTATCAAAATATCTAAAAGATAATAATTTAGGCTCCATACCTACAGTTTGGTTAATAAAATCTGTAATCAATTGTCCCTTATTAACAGCAGTAGATATATATCATATGGGATTTCGAGAATAATAAACAAATTAAGAAATGGATAATTTATATACAACCATCATACAAACAGATTTATACTGGGAAAATCCAACAGCAAATCTGGCAATGTTAGAAGAAAAAATGGAGGAAATCACCCAGCCAACAGACTTAATTGTGTTGCCTGAAATGTTTACAACAGGTTTTACTATGAATGCTTCTGCTTTTGCCGAACCTATGAACTTAACTACCTGCAAATGGCTTCAACAACAAGCTAAAAAGAAAAATGCTGTGGTGGTAGGGAGCTGTATTATAAAAGAAAAAGAACAATACTATAATAGATTTCTATGGGTAGAACCTGATGGAAAAATAGACTTTTATGATAAAAGACATTTGTTTAGAATGGCAGGAGAACATGAAGTTTATACACAAGGCAATAAACGTATTATCAAAAATATAAAAGGTTGGAACATTTTTCCTCTAATTTGTTACGATTTACGCTTTCCTGTTTGGGCAAGAAATATAAATTTAGCCTATGATGTAGTTTTATATGTAGCCAATTGGCCCAACCCTCGTCTCAATGCTTGGGATACTTTATTACAAGCAAGAGCTATTGAAAATCAGGTGTATAGCGTAGGTCTAAATAGAGTAGGTACTGATGCAAAAGGAAATGAATATAATGGAAATTCTGCTGTTTATGACTTTAAGGGCAATAAAGTTGTTAAAATAGAAAATGGAGAAGAGAAGATTGTAAATGTTCTTCTCGAAAAAGCTCCTTTAGAAGACTTTAGAACAAAATTTCCAATCTACTTAGATGCTGATACTATTACTGAGAATCTGAATACTTTTTTCTAAAATAAAGCCGTTTTTGTTCTCTTTCTAAAACCAGAGATGTTATTTTATTGACATCCTGATTATAGAAAGCCTCTGTGAATGATTTTTCGGGTAAATCGAGGCGATAAGCAGCTTGTAAAAGTCTTTCTGGGAATTTTTGTAGTAAATGAGCTATAAACTTTCGTAAATTTTCTTCCAAGTCTTCCCAAGAGAAACTTTCTTGAGGTAGAGCATCATCCCAATAAGAATGGATAGAGTTTTGTACAATAGTTAAATCTGAGTCCATGATTGATGTTACATTCTAAGTAAAATTAATAAAAAATAAAGGAATTTGGGTATATTTGCACCCAAAAAATTGAGGAAAAAGATTATGAATAACGATCCCGAATTGCAAAAACAAGCAAAATATTTGGGTACATTTACCAAAGATTTTGTAGTAGTGGCTGATACCCTCAAAGAAGCCTCCTATCAATTACGTACACGAGGATTTGAGTTCCCGATATTCCCTATTTGTAAAGAACAAATTGCTATTGGTAGCTTATTAATAGATAAAAATATTGCTCATTTAGACTGGCATTGTTTTGTTTCATTTGCAGGAGAGTTTGAACAAAGACAGCTAATCATGGATATAGAAAGTTTTAAGAGTGCATACAAAGATCCAGATGAGTTTTGTTGTTTGTTTGTGGTAGATAGAGATTTTATGAACTTTGTTTTTTTGCCTTATCCAGAAGACTAGAATGTGGGCTTTTAAGTTACTATCGTATTTGCCATTATCTGTCTTATATTTATTAGCAGATTTTCTCTACTTTTTGGCTTTTTATATCATTGGTTATCGTAAGAAAGTTGTTTGGCAAAATTTAAAAAACTCTTTCCCTGAAAAAACAGATGAAGAGCTAAAAAGAATACAAAAAGATTTCTATAGGCATCTTGCTGAAGTATTTATTGAAACACTGAAAATACTAAGCATTTCAAAAAAAGAGCTGGAAAAAAGGTTCGTTGTTAAAAATATTGATTTGTTAACCAACCGACTTAATGAAGGAAAAACTGTTTTGGTGCTTACAGCCCACTTATTTAATTGGGAGTGGCTTTCTCTTATTACCAGCCTGAAACAGCCTTATTCAGTTCATTTTGTTTATCAGGAGCTTAGTAGTAAGTTTTTCGATAAGCTAATGCTTAAAATCAGAACTCATTTTGGAGGACAGCCTCTGAAAATGCAAAATATATTAAAAGATGTTTTACAAAAAAACAATGAGGCTCGAATAGTAGCTTTACTAGCTGATCAAAGCCCAGCAGGTAACGAAAAAGACCATTGGACAAATTTCTTAAATCAGGATACTGCTTTTTTTGCAGGTGTAGAAAAAATAGCGACTAAACTACAACTGCCAGTTGTATTTGGAGGGGCTACTAGGCTTAAAAGAGGGTATTATGAACTATATTTTGAAGAAATTTATCATCCTCAGGAGAAGTCAGATAACAAAATCACTGAAAATTACGTTAGACTATTGGAAGCTCAAATACAAAAAACACCTGCCAATTGGCTTTGGTCTCACAAACGTTGGAAAAAGAAAAGAAATTTTTAGAAATTTGGAACACCTTTTGCTAACTTTCAGTATAAAGTAAAAAAGTTAAAATTAAAATTCGTAATAAAATGAAAAATCGTACTCCTTTTGGAAATCCTTTTGGTATTTTTTTAGTAGTTCTTTTCGCTCTGGGTGGAACAGTGATGGCTCAAAAAACAGCATCTGTGGCATCCGTTGCTCCTGTACCTCAAATCAAGTTTGAAAAAACAACACATGACTTTGGAAGCATACCTCAAGGTACACCAGTAACTACTACATTTACATTCAAGAACACAGGGAAAGCACCTTTAGTACTATCTAATGTACAGGCTTCTTGTGGTTGCACAACACCTTCTTATACAAAAGAACCTATTGCTCCTGGTAAAACAGGAACAATTACTGCTACTTATAATGCAGCAAGTGTAGGTCAATTCAATAAGAATATAGCAGTAAATTCTAATGCTGGAGAACCTATAACGTTATCATTACAAGGTACAGTAGTAGCAAAAGAGCAAGGAGGTTCTACCAATCCTACAATACAGCCTAAATAAAACCAGTAATTTTTCTCTTTATAAAAAAACAAAAAGGTCAGTAAATTTACTGACCTTTTTTTCTTATTTCAAGTTAAAATTTATGGAAAAAAACTTTTTTCAGGAAGTATATGAAGTAGTAAAACTTATTCCTGAAGGGCAAGTTACTACTTATGGAGCAATAGCTCAGTACTTGGGTACAAAAGGAGGTGCAAGAATGGTAGGTTGGGCAATGAATGCAGCTCATACAGAAAAAGATGTGCCTGCCCATAGAGTTGTAAACAGAAATGGGCAACTAACAGGCAAGCATTTTTTTGAAACACCTGAAACCATGCAAAACCTTTTAGAAAACGAAGGCTTAAAAATTGTAAATGATCAAATACAAGATTTTCAGAAGCATTTTTGGAATCCCAGCGAAAAATTAGCTTTATAATATTAAGTTTTTGTTAAAAAATTATATATTGATAACAACACATACTAATTTTCTTAACTTTGCGTGATTTTTGTTTCACGAAATACGATTCTATGTTAGAAGGTTTAGAAATTTCTGTTATCGTTCTTTTATTTGTTAGTGTTGCTTGTGTATTAATTTTTGAATTCATAAATGGTTTCCATGATACAGCCAATGCCGTTGCTACGGTAATTTATACAAAATCTTTAAAGCCACAAGCTGCTGTTGTCCTTTCTGGGGTATTAAATTTTGCGGGTGTTTTTTTTGGAGGAATAGGAGTTGCCATAGGAATTATTAACTTACTGCCAACAGATGCCCTATTACAAGGCGATGTTTGGTTGGGGATGTCTATGGTACTTGCTTTACTGCTCTCTGCAATTATTTGGAATTTTGGTACATGGTATTTAGGTATTCCTTCTTCAAGTTCACATACACTTATTGGTGCTATTTTGGGTGTAGGAATAGCTTATTCTTTAGACATAGGAAAAGGAATTACTGGTGTGAATTGGTCAAAAGCAGCAGAAGTAGGTTTATCTTTGTTATTAGCTCCTCTTATTGGTTTAACATTGGCAGCTATTTTACTATGGATTTTAAAATTCTCAGTTAAAAGCCCTAAAATTTTTGAAGCACCAGATGGAGATACACCTCCTCCAAGTTGGATACGTGCTATCCTTATATTTACATGTTCAGGTGTAAGTTTCGCTCATGGTTCAAATGATGGACAAAAAGGTGTTGGGTTACTGATGCTTGTCTTAATAGGAATACTACCTGCTCATTATGCTCTAAATCCTGAATTTAGTGTAAAAGATTATCAAAAGGCATATCAGATTTTTGAAGAAAAAGTAGTAATACTTGGTAAAAACTATCCTAGTAGCACATTTGATGGAATAAAGAAAGAACAAGCCATTCTTAAAACTGTGTTTGCAAAAGAAAAGCTTGAAAAAGCAGACATTAAAGAAGCTCGTAAGAATATTATCAAAATAGAAAAAAAATTTAAGGAAATCTATAAGAAAGAACCAACTATTGAAAAACCTGCAAAAGCTATTTTATCAGAATTTAAGAAAAAAACTACAGACTATGCTCCTACATGGACAATTGTAGCAATTGCATTAAGTTTAGGGTTAGGAACAATGATAGGTTGGAGAAGAATTGTGGTAACCATTGGTGAAAAAATTGGTAAACAACATTTAACCTATGCACAAGGGGCTTCTGCGGAGTTAATTGCAACAGCTACAATAGGTTTTTCTTCGTTTGTCTATAGTTTGCCAGTAAGCACAACTCATATTTTATCATCTGGAGTTGCTGGAAGTATGATAGCTGCTAATGGTGTAAAGAATCTTCAAAAATCAACAGTTAAAAGTATAGCATTGGCTTGGCTACTAACACTACCAGTTTCTATCGGACTGTCAATGTTACTCTTCTATATCTTCAAATTAATATTGGTATAAATAAAAAAGGGAATGTTTACATTCCCTTTTTTATTTATATTTTTTGTTTGACAACAATATACCCTGGATATTTTACATAGCCTTTTCCTACGGATATAGAAGGCTTTACTTTCAATTTTAAATTTTTAGGCTTATTCTGCTCATCTTTGACACCTAAACTTTTACTAATGAGCTCTCGTCCTTCTTTTTGAGAAAATATTTTGTATAAATCCGAAGCAACATTTAAAGGCATTACAATATTTTCACCAGCGGGTATTTCATAACGTTGCTTTACAATGCCTTTGGCTATCTCTACATTGTCAATTTCAGCAATCCATTCCAAATAATTTAGAGCAGCTAATTTCTCATTAGGGTTATTAATATTGATATTGACTACAAAAGAAAGGGGTAGAGTTTTTTGGGACACAGATTTTAAGATACCAGCAATTTCTAAAGGGTTGATGTCTGAAACTTCAGATACATTTTGTACATTGATATTTGCTAAACGCATATTGTCAATAGTAGTTGTACTAAATTCGCATTGAGCAAGATTCTTAACTTCTCTGATAGTTCTACAAGAGAAAGCAATAGATAACAAAATTATTAAAAGACTAAGTTTTTTCATAAAAGTAAGAATATTATTCTAAGGTGGTTTTATCAGGAATTGGAACTAAATTTATATTGAAGGTCTTCTAAATTATTGGATAACTTTTTTTTTTGTTGCTTTTTCTTCAATAAAACAAGTATTTGGGTAAATATAAGGACAAAAGAAAGAATAATGCCCAAATATCCATAAGCAGGTAAGAATCTCAAATAGAAACCAATAAGAATTGCTCCCCCACACATTCCATATAGAATAAATGATGTTTGGATGTGATTGAAACCTACATCTAATAATAAGTGATGTAAATGATTTCTATCACCAGAAAAAGGAGAGCGTTTATTTGCTAATCTAATAGCAAAAACTCTAATGGTATCAAATAAGGGGATAATAAGTACTGCAACAGCAAATATAGGAGCTTTCCCTCCTGCAAAGCTTAATTCTGTTTTGTTCATTTCTATAAATTGAATTGCAAAAACAGCAGAAATAAAGCCTAATATTAAAGAACCTGTATCACCCATGAATATTTTAGCATTAATGAGTAAATTATATCTTAAAAAGCCCACAACAGCCCCACAAGTTGCAAAAGACCAAATTGCTAAACTCTCTTCATTGTGCATATAAAACCATAAACCAAACGTAGCCAATACAATTACACCAATACCTCCAGCTAATCCATTTACACCATCTATTAAATTGAAGGCATTGATAATGACAATAATAGTAAATATAGTAGCTAAGTTTAGCCAAATAGAAGATGCTTCATAGATAAAGAAGAAGCCATAATAACTACTCAACTGAACACCACCCCAGAAGACTATAATACAAGTAGCTAAAAGTTGGGCTAAGAATTTTTTATAAGGAGGTAAAGGGATAATATCATCTTTAATACCTGTAAAAAACAGGATAGTCATTGCAGAAAGAAAAGCCCCTAAATCTAAATGCCCACTTTGATGTGCAAAAAAGCTTGCAGATATAACTGTTCCCGCAAAAATAGCAATTCCTCCAAGTGTAGGAATTTTACTTACATGCGATTTTCTTGCCTCATTTGGTTCATCATAAAGATGCTTTTGTTCGGCAACCTTGATAATGACAGGGATACTTATCCAAGCTATTACCAAAGCAACCAAAAATGAGGCTACTAAAATATAAATCATCATAACACCTATTTCGATAAGCTAGAACTTACCTGTTTTTCATAATACTAAAATGCGTTTTTATCGCCCTTCATCATACTTCGAATTGTCCAAAGTACAATCCGAATATCTAACCAAAAAGACCAATTTTCAATATAAAATACATCCATTTTTACACGATTAATCATCGAACGAACATCTTTGGTTTCTCCTCTATAACCTTTTACTTGTGCTAAGCCCGTTACTCCTGGTTTTACTAAATGCCTCACCATGTATTTTTCTACAATATGTTTAAATGTTTCATTGAGTTCTAAAGGGTGAGGTCTTGGACCCACTACAGTCATATCACCCAACAAAACATTAAAAAATTGAGGTAATTCATCAATGCTCGTTTTCCTTAAAAAACGACCAATTTTAGTAATTCTATTATCATTTTGGGTTGCCTGAACAAATTCTGCATTTTTTCTATAAGTCATCGTTCTAAACTTATAAACCCAAAATACTTTATTGTCTTTTCCTGCTCGTTTTTGTTTAAAAAATACAGGACCTCTTGAGTTTAATTTTATTATTAAAGCTAAGATAGGAAAAAGCCACGTAAAAACCAATAAAATTACAGAAATTGAAAAAAGTATATCAAAACTTCGTTTTAAAATTTGGTTGATGGCATCATTAAGAGGTTCTGTTCTTGAAAGAACTACAGGAATTGAACCATACTGTTCAACAGCAACTTCTGCAGCTGTAAAATCTTTCAAGTTGGGTAACAATTTTATCCTTTTCAGATGATTATCTGCAATCGTTGTGATTTTTTTTAATTGTTCTCGATTCACTCTGTCCAATGAACAAAAGATTTCCCCCACATCATTTTCTACAATGTACTGTTCTAAATCTTGTAATGTCCCCTTTATCAGGGAATTATCATTGAATTTATCATCAAAGAAACCAAAAAACTGATAGCCTCTATCAGGATTTTTCATGACAAAGTTGTACAAATCTAATCCAGCTTTTCCATATCCTACAATAATAATTTTAATTTGGTTATAGCCTGACCGTCTGTAAATTCTTAACATCCATATAATCAGAACTCTCCATGCCAATACTAACAGGCTCAAAGCTCCATACGAAACCAGTAAATGAAAACGAGAATAATCTTTGACTTGTAATAAAACTAAAAAAATAGTTACCAAAGCAAAATGCCAAGCTATAGCTCTTAAATTTTTACGTGCTGTGGTAAGATAGTCATCTAAACGAGATATTTGATATGTTTTAGCTAAAATAGAGATGAGAATCCAGATGGCATTGTAATACAAACCCACATACCAATAAGGGTCTTGATCTATCCCAGAAAAAGTTTTAAAACGTAACCAATAAGCGACTAAAAAGGCTAGATTAAGAGCAATTAAATCGCCTATTGAGTAACTCAATTTTATTAACTTGCTGTATCTCTGTAACATATACTCTGACTTGCGGAGTAAAATTCAAATATATATAAAATCTAATAAAAAAATTAAAGCCTTTTCAAAATTTATTAGAAAAGGCTTTAATTAAAAACAATTTATGATTATAGTTTATCTTCCTCCATTACTTAATTTATCCATTTCAGCTTCAAAAGTCTTTTTGAACTTCTCATAGTCATAGTCAATTTTTAAACGCTCATCATTGGTTAATTTTTGCATTCTTTTGTTATAAGAATCTAATAAATCATCAGTAGTTAACTCTAATGCAATATAATATTTATATGTTCCTTGTTGTGTTTTTACTAATTTTTCGCAAATAGTTTTTGTACCTGCTAATTCCTGATCTACTACTTCACGAGTTAAATTCTCATAACGCTCTTCAACTTCTTCTTTATTATTAAACTCACGAGAGTTTACATAATTATCAGTTACAGCCTTCACTTTTGTATTGATGCTACGAGCAAGTTCATCACGGGTATTGCTTAATGCTTTGCGTTTTGCAGTCATCTGATCTTGACTTTCACCCATTGCGTTAGCACGGAAGGTTTTTTTGTCTGTAAAAAACTCCGGACCAGAACATGGTACAACAATTTCTTTTTCACCTTCAGGTAATTTTACTTTCTCTTTCTTTTTACAAGAAATGGTAGCAGTAGCTAAAAATGTAACAGCTAATAAATAGATAAATGACTTCTTCATAAAAACATAAATTTAGTGTAAACAAATATAATCAGGAATGATGCCAAAGTAAGTAAAATTTTATGAAAAATCTAAAGAAAAATATTATTATATTGATTTTCAGATTCTTATATTTGATATAATGCCCCAAATAAATGTTTTAAAAATAAAATATAGGTTATATATAAGAAAGGTTGTAGATTTGCTGTGTTTTTGGAAAATTGAATAAGTGTTAATGAATCATTCCTATTGTAAAAAAACAGCTCTATTGATAGGTGCAACAGGGCTGGTAGGTTCTGAATTACTTTTTCAGATGATTAATGATGACTACTATGAAGAAGTCATTGTAGTTTCTAGACAAAAAGTAAATGTTTTACACCCCAAACTTACACAACACATTATAGATTTTGATAATCTTGATGCTCATGCTCACCTTATTAAAGCTACTGATGTTTATTGTTGTTTAGGAACTACAATAAAAAAGGCTAAAAGTAAAGAAAAATTCTACTTAGTAGATTATATCTATCCAACTGAAATTGCAAAAATTGCAAAATTTAATGGAGCATCTTCTTTTACTATTGTTACAGCAATGGGAGCTTGTAAACAATCTACATTTTACTATAATAGAGTAAAAGGAGAAGTTGAAGAAGCAATTGGACACCTCCAATTTAAATGTTGTAATATTATACGTCCATCATTATTGCTAGGAGAACGTCATGAATTTCGTTTAGGAGAAGAAATAGGTAAAGCTGTAGCTAAGGGGCTAGAATTTATAATGGTTGGTGGACTAAAAAAATACAAGCCAATTGAGGCAAAAGTGGTAGCTTTATCTATGTACGAAATTACCAAAGAACATAGAGATGGCTTTCATATATTTGAGTCTGCTTATCTTCAAGAAGTTTACAACGAAGAAAAATATGCTTCATATGCAAATATTTAACTTGCATATGAAGCATATTTGTTTTTTTTAATGAGTAGGGTTTTTCTTAGAATGGAAAATTCTGATATACAGATTCCCTATACCCTCTATCAATCTTCTTAATGCGTTGAAATATAAAGTAATATATAAGAAAACGCTCATCATCCAAATAACTATAATATTAAAACTCAAAGTATCATAAAGCATTCCTCCAAATCGTTTTTTTGGTGCAAAAAAATGAGTTCTGAAGTCTAAGAAACTACTTTTTTCTGGAATTTTATAAATTGGATATACTTTTTGCACAAGATTAGAAGTTGTTTGTACAATACGTTCAGGAGTTTCAGCAGCAGTTACAAGACGTTCAACGGCTTCATTATGATATCGATTTTTTAAATCTAAAAAATCTTTTCTTTCAGCAGCAGTTTTGGTTGAAATTCCTATTACTTGGTCTTTGGCTTGGCTATTTTCGTTATAAATTTTAATATAGTGTTTTTTTAGATTTTGAAGATGCTTCTTTAAATTATTATACAAATCTATGTCAAATTGATTAGGTGTAAACTTATCGAATTGAGTAAACTGATAAGGAGTCGTTTCATTTTGTAGCAAGAGTTCATTTTTTAAAATAAGCAAATCTTGGCTTACTTGTTGTTTTAGAGAGTCTACCTTATGACTATTTAAACAATCATCAAGTTTGGTTTCTAATTCTGGGATATACAATGACTTATGATACTCAGCTTGAGACATTTTCTGGTCATAATCATAAAAATGCTTTTGGTATTCATTGTATTTAAATTGTCCGACCATTAGAGCCTCAAAAGCCCAACGTGAAGACATAATTTCAGCCAATAAGGGTACCTTTTTATCAGATGAAAGGCTAGGATTGATTTCATTGAATCGAACAACAATTCCTCCTAGCAATAACTGAGGTATTAGAAGTAAAGGAATAAGAATATAAATTGTAACGACAGAATTGAATGTTGCAGAAATATTTAAGCCTAACATATTGGCAAAGCATGTTGCTGAAAACAATACAAGCCAATAAGATGTATTCATGCCTTCTACACCTAAAATCCAATTACCAATTAAAACAAAACTCAATGTCTGAACAGCGGAAAAAGCAAATAATAAAATTACTTTTCCAAGCAAATAACTACCTCTACTTAAATGTAAAAAAGCCTCTCTTTTTAACATTTTTGCATCTTTGATAATTTCTTCAGCACTAACAGATAATCCTATAAATAAAGAAACAATCACAGACATAAAAATATAGGCAGGCAGGTTGTTGTTCTTCGCAAATATATAACCTCCATCACTATTCTGATAAAAACGAACAATATAAGCCAATATAACAGCTAAAAGAGGAGCTTCTAGCAAATTAATGGTCATGTATTGAGTGTTACTTAATTTTGAAAGGATATCCCTTGTCAAGAAAATACTTACCTGTTTAATTCTAGGTGGAATTTTTAGATGTGTAGCGGGTTTTTCTTGATGAGTGTGTGTTTGAGGTGGATTAATTAGCTTCTCAAAGTATTCATTCCATTTTCTTGGGGTTATTTTTCTTTGATTGGTAAACGTTCCATACTCATTTACCATTTTGGTTTCTATGATATTAAAAATTTGTTCTGGATTTACATTTCCACATTCAACACATACATTCTGGTCTTTATCAACAAAACCTGCAATACTTTTAAAGTATGTGATGGCTTCAATAGGATTACCATAATAAATCGGATACCCACCAACATCCAAAATAAGCAATTTATCAAACATCTTAAAAATATCGGAAGAAGGCTGATGAATTACAACAAAAATGAGTTTACCTTTCAAAGAAAGTTCTTTGAGTAAATCCATAATATTTTCAGAGTCTCTGGAAGAAAGCCCTGAGGTTGGCTCATCTACAAAAAGAACGTAAGGTTCTCTAAGTAGCTCTAAACCAATATTAACTCTCTTACGTTGTCCTCCACTAATTGTTTTTTGGAGGGGATTTCCAACTTTTAAATCTTGAATCTCATGGATGCCCAAACTATGTAAAGTCTTTTGAACTAAAGCATCAATTTCATCTTCAGAGGCATTACTAAAACTAAGTTTTGCAGCATAATATAAGTTTTGATAAACAGTTAGCTCATCAATAAGAAGGTCATCTTGAGGTACATAGCCAATAACTCCTGAAATACTTTCATTATCTTTATGAATATCAATTCCATTGATTAAGACTTGTCCTTTGGTTGGTTTTAAATTTCCATTTAAAACATTGAGTAATGTAGATTTTCCTGAGCCACTTGCCCCCATAAGCCCTATGAGTTTGCCTGATTCTTCAGCAATACTCACATTTCTTAGTCCAACTTTATGATTAGGAAAATAATACCAAATATCCAAAGCTTCAAATGAAATAGCTTGGTTTCTGTTCTCATTTAAAAACAACCCAACTACATCACTATAATATATAGGGTCAAATTTATCGGAACGGATGCTACTACCTACTGGAAATGTATAAACATGACGGTCTTTGATACCAACACTATTCAGATAAATATTAGAGCTTCCAGCATATTTAAGCAAATACATTTCCATGCTAGGAATACGAAGAATACCAATTGCCCCATCCAGTTTATCTCTAAATATATGTTTGTAGTTAATATCTGCTTTTACGATACTATCAATCCAAACAATATTTTGATGATTATTATCTTCAGAGAAGTTTTCTAAAACAAATTTTCTAATGGTTTCATATTCATCAAGGTCTAGATGAAAAAGCTCAGCTATTTTTTTTACCAAGTTTTGTTCCTTTTCAGAAGCTATACCATCAGAAATATTCATTTCTAAGATATTTGTAATGACAATAACTTTCTGAGTTCTAGTAAGTTCCTCATTGAGATTTTTGCAAATATTAACTACATCTACATTCTGAGAAACATACTTATCAAATAATCCTAAATACTTATCAATGTATTCTTCTCCAAAATTATCTTCTAAAAACTTCTGAATCAGCAATCGTTCATTTTCATTGACACCATCTACTTGTGCAGAGGCTGCAAGTAATTGTATAATGGCTCTTAATACTTTTTCACTCATATTGAGATATAGCTTTAAGGGTTTTAGGCTTCTGTAAAACTTGCTCTAAATATAAGAGGAAAAATATTGTATGGCAAATGTTAATTTGTAGGTCAATTAAAAACTTGAATAATATTTTGTGAAAATGAGGATTTGTAAAAAAAAATAAAAGGTTTGATAAGTATCAAACCTTTTATAAAACTACCTATTTAACTTAAAACTACATAAGTTCTGATAACTTGAAAGTTTTACCTGCAACACTACCATCTACTTTTATTAACAATTTGCCAGGCTGTCCTTTATCAGCAACAGTTAATTTTTTTCCTTCCTGAATACAGAATTCTTTTTGAACACCACTGTTCATAGGAGCAGTACCTGAACCTGTGTGTAATGTAATAGACCCACCAGTGTCATTTTTTACTTTAAAACAAACTTCACCATTTGGTTTTTTTGTTATAGTTACAGTTGCATCTGTATCGTTAGACTTAAATGCACTCATAGCAACAATACCAAATACTAAAGCGGAGCTAAGAATTAATTTTTTCATGACTTTAAAAGGATTAATGTGAATATTCAATTTTTATTTAACTGGAAAATTTAAAGTAATTGTGAAATATTTAGGGTTTTACCTTTATGATTTTTCTGTACAATAATTAAAAGTCTTTTAGGCTCATTTTTTCTGATTAAAAAAATTTTTTCCCCTACATTTTTTTCAAACCGATAAACGGCACTACTTTCTAAAGCAGTAGTAGATTTGTCTGTTGCTACAATAACCCTCACTGCCAAATCATTCTTTAAATTAAAATCAACTTTTGCTTCTTCCTGATAACATCCCCATTGCTCCGAAGCTTTCAGCGTAATGGCTATCATGAAAAGCAATATGAATAATGTTCTAAAAAGCATGTAAATTTTCTTATAATTTGATGCTTCAAAAGTATTAGAAAGTTTTTAATTGTAGTTTTACCATTTTATCAAAAGGCTTCTTATTTTTACGAAAGTCTTTATTTTGTATATGAAAGGAGATTACCTGATAAGTGAATTATATATTTACCCCATTAAATCTTTTGCTGGAATTCAGCTAATGGAAGCTGAAATTACAGATAGAGGATTTCTCTATGATAGAAGGTGGATGCTTGTTGATAATAATGGACGATTCCTAAGTCAGAGAGAGTATTCAGAACTTTGTTTTTTTCAACCTGTCATTAAAAAAGATGGTTTGGAGGTTTATCATAAAAAATATCCATCTCAAAGCATTTTTGTCCCATTTCAATATCAATCTGAAAACCAGAGTGTAGCTATTTGGGATGATATTTGTCAAGGAAATATAGTTTCAGAAATTATTAATCAGTTTTTTTCTGATTTGCTCAAGCAAGAAGTGAAACTTGTATATATGACTGAGAACTCTCAAAGACTGATAAATACAAAATATGCTAAAAATGGAGAATTAACAAGCTTTTCTGATGGTTATCCTTTTTTAATGATAGGACAGGGTTCTTTAGATGACTTAAATGCTAAAACAAGCGAGTTTATTCCTATGAATCGTTTCAGACCTAATATTGTATTTACAGGTGGAGATGCTTTTGAAGAAGATACTTGGAAAAATTTTTCAATTAACAATATTCATTTTACTTGTGCCAAACCTTGTGCCAGATGTGTGGTTACAACCATTAATCAGGATACAGGAACAAAAGGGAAAGAGCCTCTTGTTACATTAAACCAGTACAGAAAACAAAATAACAAAATTCTTTTTGGGCAAAATATTATTCATCATGGATTGGGCTCAATTAAAGTTGGTGATAAACTAATAGTTCAATAAAAAATATAAACATGCAATCATTATCAACATCGCAACCCTCTTCCAAAAAAATCTGGATAACTGTTATGGTAGCAGCATTAGGCTACTTTGTAGATATTTATGATTTACTCTTATTTAGTATTATTCGAATAGACAGTTTGAAAGGTTTAGGTTATACCTCTGACAAAGACATTGAGAACTACGGACACCTACTTATTAATACCCAAATGATAGGACTTTTATTGGGTGGAATTTTATGGGGAACACTAGGAGATAAAAAAGGACGTCTATCTGTATTATTTGGTTCTATCATTACATATTCGCTAGCCAACATTGCCAACGGATTTGTTCAAAATATAGAACAATATGTAGTACTAAGATTTATTGCAGGGATTGGTTTAGCAGGAGAGCTTGGAGCGGGTATTACGCTGGTTAATGAAATTATGAGTAAAGAAAAAAGAGGTTATGGCGTAACAATAGTGGCTTCTGTTGGGCTTTTAGGGGCTGTATTTGCATCAGTATTGAGTCAGGAATTTGGATGGAGACCAGCCTACTGGATAGGAGGAGGAATGGGAGTAGCATTATTACTTTTACGTGTAGGTGTAGCTGAATCAGGGTTATTTGGAAAAGCCAAAGAAGAAGGCGTGAAACTTGGTAGTTTTTCTATGATTCTAACAAACTCCAAACGTTTAAAGACTTATTTATCATCTATATTATGTACAATTCCTGTTTGGTATGTAATTGGGCTTTTGGTTACTTTTTGTAAAGAATTTGGACAAGCCCTTGCAATGCCCGAAATCCCTAAACCTGCTATTGCAATCTTATTTGCTTATGCTGGTCTGAGTGTAGGAGATATGGCAAGTGGCATTATAAGCCAATGGACTCATTCTCGTAAAAAAGTTCAATATGGATTTATTGGTTTGGGTGCAATAATGAGTGTGGTGTACCTAACAAGTTCACACCTAAGTTTAGAAGTTTTTTATGGGTTATGTTTTGTTTTAGGCGTGTTTTCTGGATATTGGGTAATTTCTATCACTTCTGTTTCAGAGCATTTTGGTACAAATTTGAGGGCAACAGTCACAACAACTGTTCCTAATTTTGTAAGAGGTTCGTTTGTATTAGTGGATATTTGTTATAATCTCTTAAAAGAACCATTAGGAAAGATACAAAGTGCAATGTGGGTAGGAGCAGTAGTATTTATATTAGCAATTTGGGCTGTGACCCAATTAGAGGAAACTTTTGGAAAAGACTTAAACTTTCAGGAATCATAAAAAAGAAACTCTCTATTTGAGAGTTTCTTGCCAAACAGCATAAGAGTTGTCAAATTTGAGTTGTGGCTTTTCTTCAAAAAATCCATAAATAGTTGAACCTGAGCCAGACATGGAAGCATATAAAGCTCCTTGGTTATACAAATACTCTTTTATTTCTTTTAGTTTTGAGTACTTTTCAAACAAATGAGTCTCAAAATCATTTTTGATAACATTTTTCCATTTTTCTAAGGGACTAGTTTCTAAGAAGTTTTTCAAATCAAAATCTAATAGTTTTGGTTTTACTCCAGCATAGGCTTCTTTTGTTGAAATATGAATATTAGGATATACCAAAACTAAATATTTTCCTTTTAGGCTTAAACTAATATCCTTGAATTTATCACCTTTTTCATGACAGTATACTGGTTTGCTTTCTATAAAAAAAGCACAGTCACTACCCAACATACGAGCATAGTCTTGCATCTGAGCTACACTTAAACCAAGTTGATAAACCTGATTAATTAATTTGATAGTAAATGCTGCATCAGCCGAACCGCCACCCAAACCAGCACCCATAGGAATTACTTTGTGTAAAAATACAGATGTGTTAGATATTGCAAAATCTTTAGATAACAGACTTAAAGCTTTGATACATAAATTATTAGAGGTGTCTCCATCAACCTCTAATCCTGTAATTTCCAGATGAGAGTTCTCAGAGGGAATAATTTCTAAAACATCACTCCAACCAATAGGATAGAAACAAGATTCTAAATTATGAAATCCATCATTTCTTTTTTCAGTAATATATAGACCAATGTTGATTTTGGCATGAGGGAAACCAAGCATATTTATACGGACTCTAAATTATATCGTTTAATTTTTCTATATAAAGTTCTTTCAGAGATGCCTAAATCTTCTGCAGCATATTTGCGTTTACCATTGTGTTGTTTAAGAGCTTTCACAATCATTTCTTTTTCTTTTCGTTCTAAAGATAAAGATTCTTCCTCAGTTTCATGACTAATATCTTCAATGGTTTCATGTTCATCGGAGAGTTGAATAATATTCTCGTTGATAGGTACAATAGCTGTTTGCCTGTTGGTATCTACAATAGTAGGCTTAATGGTTTGTACATCTTGAAATAAATCTTGATGCTGTTGTAACACATCAGCTCCTGTTACATTGGTTGTAAGTAGCTGAAAAACAAGCTTTTTTAACTCTGTTACATCTTTTCTCATGTCAAAAAGCACTTTATACAAAAGTTCTCTATCAGAAAAGTTTTGACTTGAACTATCTTGGTTACTATCAAATAATACAGGTAAATTATTTTGGTTAGCTTTTGGAAGATATTTTTGTAGAATTTCTCTAGAAATAATCAGATTATCAGAGGTAATAGCCATATCATACACCAAATTCTTTAATTGGCGAATATTCCCAGGGAATCGGTAATCCAAAAGTGTATTTTTAGCATCATCTGTGAGTTCTATGGGTTTTGTTCTGTATTTTTCAGCAAAATCTGTTGCAAACTTTCTAAATAAAAGCAACATATCCTGACCTCTTTCTCTTAAGCTCGGAACATAAATAGGAACAGTACTTAATCTATAATATAAATCTTCTCTAAATTTACCTTTCCTGATGGCATCTTCTAAATTTACATTAGTAGCTGCTACAATTCTTACATCTGTTTTTTGAACTTTTGATGAGCCTACTTTTATAAATTCACCATTTTCTAAGACTCTTAATAATCGGGCTTGTGTACTTAAAGGCATTTCGCCTATTTCATCCAAAAAAATAGTGCCCCCATTATTAACCTCAAAAAAACCTTTACGAGCTTCAATGGCTCCTGTAAAAGACCCTTTTTCGTGACCAAAAAGCTCTGAATCAATAGTTCCTTCAGGAATAGCTCCACAGTTTACTGCCGTAAAATTATTATGCTTACGGGTACTCAGCTGATGTATTACTTTAGAAAAAGATTCTTTCCCTACACCACTTTCTCCTGTAATTAAAACATTTATATCTGTAGCTGCTACTTGAATAGCTCTCTCAAGTGCTTGATTAAGTAAGGATGAATTTCCAATAATGCCAAATCGTTGTTTGACTGTTTGTATATCTAAATTGTTTTTCATCAAAAAAATATTTACCTTTACAACTTCAAAAATAATAAAATGGTTGCAAAAATCTGACAAAATGTCGTATTTTTATGTAACACTAAAAGTTACTATTTAAAAAAAAGTTTATTTTTTTTTGCAGACTGAAAAAAAAATGCAAACTTTGGTACAATTAGTGTTATAGTTTTTGTATCTTCAGAAATGGTGTTTAAACATATATGATTATGAATCAAAGTGTTAAGACTTTGCTTTATGCAGGTGTTGTAGTAGGGACGATTAGTTCTTGCAGTTTGTTTAAGAAAAAAGACAAACAAGGAGGTTTTGAGTTTCAAACTCAATATAGTAATACTGTTCATAAAAAAGGAATGAATAGCCAGGTAACGGGCATTCCTTATAATAGCCAAGATTCAGGAGCTTACACTTCTTTAATGGTAAAAGAGTATTTTGGTCAGAAAGATGCACCTAACTTAGTTTTCATTGAAGGAGGTCGTTTTGTGATGGGCTCTGGTGAAGAAGATATTCTTTACACTCGTGATAATAGAGAAAGAACTGTTAGTGTTCAATCTTTTTATATGGATGCAACAGAAATTGCAAATATCCACTGGCTTGAATTCATGAAACATTATGAAAAACCAGAAAATCAGACTCAAATAGATCCAATTTATCAGGATTCTATTCCTAATCCTAATGCAAGACAGATACCTGACCCTGCATATGTGCCTGATTCAATTCCGAATCCTGTGCCCAGACAAAAAATTGTGGATCCTAATGATACACGAAATATTCCTGATTCTAGAAAAAGGAAAATTGATGATCCAAACTATAAAGCTCAGATAGTGAATCCAAATGCTAAGGCACCTATGATACCTGATCCTAAGGATAAAGTTGCTGCTTCTTTGTATGAGAGTTTCAGAAAGAAAATATTATTACCTGATACAACTGTTTGGGCTAGAGAAACAGCTTTTAATGACTCTTATGTACAAAACTACTTACGTTATCCAGGCTTTAGATTCTTCCCTGTTGTTGGAGTATCTTGGGTACAAGCTCAAGAGTTCTGCAAATGGCGTACAAGAGCTGCTAATGAGTATTTCTTAGCTAAACAAGTATTGAAAGATAAAGACGGTAAACTTGCAGAATACAAAGGTAAAGATGTAAAAAATATTCCGTTGGAAAGTGGTCTTAAATTCCCTGACTATCGTCTTCCAACAGAGGCTGAATGGGAGTATGCTGCTAAAGGTATGATAGGTACCCAATATGAAGATGAAAACCAATCAAATGGTCGTATTTACCCTTGGGATGGTCATGCTACTCGTAATCCTTATGGTAAGCAAATGGGCTTTTTCTTGGCTAACTTTAAGAGAGGTAGAGGAGACTATGCAGGTATTGCTGGTAAACAAAATGATGCAGCTTTAATTACAGAATGGATTTATCAATACCCTCCTAATGACTTTGGTTTGTTCAATATGGGTGGTAACGTAGCAGAATGGGTTGAAGACGTATACCGTCCATTAGCTTATGAAGATATGTCTGATTTAAACCCTGTAAGACGTATTCAATTAGATTCTACAAGATTGAAAGCTGATCCTAGAAAATCTGTATTTGGAGATTCTGCTGGTCTATATGTGATTACTATCAAAGGTAAACCTAATACTCAAGGTGCTGGTAGTCCCTTCTCATTAGTTACTGATAATGCTCGTGTATATAAAGGTGGTTCTTGGAGAGATGTTGCATATTTCTTATCACCAGGTACAAGAAGATTCTTAGATAAAAATAAATCTGCAGACTATATCGGCTTCCGTTGTGCGATGATTATGGCTGGCGAAATGCAAGGTGAAAATCGTCGTAAAAACAAAAAAGTTGGTGGTCAATATAGATAATAAAGGCATCCATACTTTTTTACAAAAAGGCTTTGATGCTCAAAGCCTTTTTGTATTTGTGGCTTAAATTTCTCAATTAAAAACTTGTATTTTGAGCTAATACTCAAAAATTTACCTTATGAAAAAGATTTCTAAGCGTCTTGGATTGGTGTTGAGCGTCTTAGCAATTACGTTTTCGGCTTGCTCTTTGTTCAAAAAGAAAGATAAAAGTGATAAACAATCTTTTGAAGAAACAGACTTGAACGGACAAGTGAGCCAAGTAACAGGTATTCCTTACAGTGACTCTACTATTGACAACAGCATGTCAGTAGCTAAGTATGTAGAGATGCCAAACGCTCCCAATATGGTATTTATTGAAGGAGGTACGTTTGTAATGGGTATCACAGAAGAAGATGTAATTAATCTTGCTAGAAACAGAGCTACTAAAGTTCAAATTCCATCATTCTATATGGATAGAACAGAAATAGCTAATATTCATTGGATGGAATTTATGAATTTCTTCTACAGAAATAGAGATTCCATTCCTGCTGGTCTTACTTTTGAAGAATTTAGTGAAGAAATACTCCTACCTGATACAACTGTTTGGGCTTCTGAAGCTTCTGCCAATGATGCTTATGTTGCTAATTATTTAAGACACCCTGGCTTCAGATTATACCCTGTTGTTGGCATTTCCTGGATACAAGCACAAGAATTTTGTAAATGGCGTACTAAAATGGTAAACCATTATGTCCAAGAAAGTCAATATTATACAGGAGTAAAAAGAGATGGAAAATTAACAGTGGGACACTTTGAAACATCTAAAAATAAAACAGATACTTCTAACATCATCCAATACCCTGACTATCGTCTTCCAACAGAAGCGGAATGGGAATATGCAGCAAAGGCTATGTTTGCTACCAAATATGATGATATTAGAACGTCTAAGCAAAGGTTATATCCTTGGGACGGACGTTATGTAAGAAATCCATACAAACCTAATACGGGTTTATTTATGGCTAATTTTAAGCGTGGTAGAGGAGATTATGCAGGGATAGCAGGAAGACAAAATGATGGAGCAATGGTAACAGCACACATTTATGCATATCCCCCCAACGATTTTGGTTTATATAACATGGCAGGTAATGTAAATGAATGGGTTGAAGACACTTATGTAATTGATGGTTGGGAAGATTATGGAGATTTGAGACAGGCAAAAAGAATGATTACCTATACAGATTCTACATACCAGACCAAAATGACTATGGATATACTTCTTTATGGTAGGTCTGATACTACTATGAAAAGTAAAAAACAAAACTTGGAAAGACAATACAAAGATACCATTGATATAGCCAAAGAGAATCTGATGAATTTTCCGAGTGCCTTAGGAAAAAACTTATTAGGGCTACCAGCGACTCCTTTACCAAAAGAAAAAATGCAAAACTTTAAAGTTTACAAAGGAGGTTCTTGGAAAGATGTAGCTTATTGGCTTGCTCCAGGTACAAGAAGATTCTTAGAAATGGATAAAAGTCTTCCTACTTTGGGTTTTAGATGTGCTATGAGCTATGCACCTAAAAAAGAATTACCTAAAGATAAAACTGTTACAAGTGATTCTGATTTAACAGATGCTCAAAAGAAGGCTAAAGCCAAAGCTGAGGCTAAAGCTAAGAAAGCTCAAAAAGCAAAAAATAAGGCTCAGAAAAAGGTGAAATCTAAAAAGAAAAAAGATGACGAAGAAGAAAATACTGATGAATAAAAAAGCCACTTTATAAGTGGCTTTTTCGTTATCTTTGAGCATACTGCGTTTCATAATACTTTTGATAATCACCAGAAGTAACATTATCAAGCCAAGCTGTATTATTTAAATACCAATCAATCGTTTTTTCTAATCCTTCTTCAAATTGTAAACTGGGTTTCCAGCCTAATTCGTTCATAATTTTGGACGCATCAATGGCATAACGTAGATCATGTCCAGCTCTATCTGTAACATACGTAATTAATTTTTCAGATTCACCCTCAGTTCTTCCTAGTTTTTTATCCATGATTTTACATAATAACTGTACTAAATCAAGGTTTTTCCACTCATTAAATCCTCCAATATTATATGTTTCGCCATTTTTACCTCCATGAAAAACCATATCAATAGCTCTTGCATGGTCTATTACATAGAGCCAATCTCTTACATTTTCTCCTTTTCCATAAACAGGTAAGGGCTTGTTTTTCTGGATATTATGAATAAATAAAGGAATAAGTTTTTCAGGGAATTGGTTAGGACCATAGTTATTAGAGCAATTGGAAATCACAACACGTAATTTATATGTATTGTGGTATGCTCGTACAAAATGGTCAGAACTTGCTTTAGAAGCTGAATAAGGTGATTGTGGATCGTATGGAGTTGTTTCTAAGAAAAAATCTTCTGGATTGTGCAATGAACCATATACTTCATCTGTAGAAACATGATAGAATAAAGGATTTTCTAAATCATTTTTCCACGCAGTTTTAGCAGCGTTGAGCAAATTAACGGTTCCAATAACATTGGTCATTACAAATTCTAAAGGATTTAGAATAGACCTATCTACATGAGACTCAGCAGCCAAATGGATAACTCCTTTAAAATTATGTTCTGTAAAAAGTTGAGTTAAGAAATTAGCATCTGTAATATCTCCTTTTACAAAAGTATAATTAGAAGCTTTTTCTATATCTGTAAGATTTGCAAGGTTGCCAGCATAAGTAAGGCTATCCAAATTAAAAATCTGATAATTGGGATATTTATTTACAAATAAGCGAACAACATGAGACCCGATAAAACCTGCCCCACCAGTAATCAATATTTTTTCCATAAATTAATAATCTCCCAAAGTTTCTTCTAATTGAGCCAATGCTTTTTCCAATTCAGTATCGTTAGGGGCTACACCATGCCATTTATGAGAGTGCATCATATAATCTACACCAAAACCCATTTCAGATTTCATCAAAATAAGAGTAGGTTTTCCTTGTTTACTTAGTTTTTGAGCTTCATCCAATACTTTCAAAACATCCTCCATATTATTACCATCCATTTCTAAGGCTTGCCACCCAAAAGCTTCCCATTTGGCTTTTAAATTTTTTAAAGACATGACAGCATCCACAGGTCCATCAATTTGCTGACCATTGTAATCTATTACTGCAATAAGATTATCTACCTGATGATGAGCAGCATACATAGCTGCTTCCCATATCTGCCCTTCTTGTTGCTCTCCATCTCCCATTAGTACATAAACTAATTTATCATCTTTTTTTAGCTTTTTGCCTTGAGCTACTCCAATAGCGACAGAAAGTCCTTGTCCTAAAGAACCAGATGCTACACGAACGCCTTCTAAACCTTCATGAGTGGTTGGGTGTCCTTGTAAACGAGAATTAATTCTACGGAATGTACTCAGTTCGGAAACTTCAAAATAGCCACTACGAGCTAAAACACTATAAAATACAGGTGAAATGTGTCCGTTTGAAAGAAAAAACATATCCTGATTTTCACCTTTCATATCAAAAGGTTTGGGATTATGCTCCATTTTTTCAAAATACAATGCTACAAGTAAATCGGCACAGCCCAGAGAGCCTCCTGGGTGTCCTGATTGACAGGCATGAACCATACGAACAATATCTCTACGTACTTGAGAAGCTATTTTTTTGAGTTCTTCTACTGAATGTTTCATTGGAAATGAATTTTTTTCGTGCAAAAATATTAATTATATCCATAAAAAAATAATCTTACTTATGATTTATTGAAACAAAAAGAATAATTACATTTATTTCAAAACAACTTTATTTATGTCAAATATATTTGATCCACGTTTCCCCACCACAGCCCGTCCAGATGTAGTTTTAGTGGGTGCTGGTATTATGAGTGCTACCCTTGGTATTCTTTTGAAAGAATTAGACCCAACACTTACCATAGAAATTTATGAAAGATTAGATGTGGTTGCTGGTGAAAGCTCTGATGCTTGGAATAATGCAGGAACAGGACATGCTGGCTTTTGTGAGTTAAACTATACACCTCAAAATGAGGATGGTTCAGTCAATGTAAAAAAGGCTTTCAAAATTGCTGAACAGTTTGAAGTCTCTAAACAACTTTGGGCTTATATGCTCAAAAAACAATATATATCAAATCCTAAAAACTTTATCAATCAGATTCCACATATCAGTGCTGTATTTGGCGAAAAAGACATTGATTTCTTGAAAAAACGTTATGAATTGCTTAAAAATAATCCTTTGTTTGAAGGAATGATATACTCTGAAAATAAAAATGAGTTAAAGCAATGGGTTCCTTTGATGTTTGAGGGAAGAAATGAAAATGATCTAATAGCTGCTACTAAAATTGATATAGGTGTAGATGTGGATTTTGGAGCATTGACAAGAGCAATTATGAAATATCTTTGTGAACAAGAGGGTGTTACATTGTTTTTAAATCATGATGTAAAAGATATTGATAAAGTAGAAGAGGAAGAAGGAATTTGGCAAATGAAAATTAAAAATTTAGCTACAGGAGAGAAAAGATATATTGATACAAAGTTTGTATTTATTGGAGCAGGTGGTGGAGCTTTGCCCCTTTTACAGAAAACAGATATTGATGAAGCAGAAGGTTTTGGAGGATTCCCTGTAAGCGGGCAATGGTTAGTTTGTAAAAAGAAAGAAATTATTGAACGCCATCAGGCTAAAGTGTACGGAAAAGCTGAAATAGGAGCTCCACCAATGTCTGTACCTCATTTGGATACAAGAATTATTAATGGAGAAAAAGCTCTTCTGTTTGGTCCTTATGCTGGATTTTCTACTAAATTCTTGAAAAATGGTTCTTATATGGATTTAGTAGGTTCTTTGGAGTTCGATAACCTGATTCCCATGATAGCAGCAGGTATCCAAAATATTCCTCTGACTAAATATCTGATAGGACAAGTTACTCAAAGCCCTGAAGAAAGATTGGTCTCTCTCAAAAAATTTATGCCAGAAGCTAATATTGAAGATTGGGAGCTGAGAGAAGCAGGACAGAGAGTTCAAGTTATTAAAAAAGATAAAGAAGAAATAGGGGTGCTAGAGTTTGGAACAGAGGTAGTGCATTCCAAAGATGGAACTGTTGCTGCTCTGCTTGGAGCTTCGCCAGGGGCTTCTACTTGTGTCTCGATTATGCTCGAACTCTTACAAAAATGCTTCTCAAAGAAAATGGAAAGCCCTGAATGGCAAACAAAACTAAAAGAAATGATACCCAGTTACAAAGAGTCTTTGATAGAAAATGGAGAGCTTTGTAAAAAAACACGAGAAGATAGCCATAAATGGTTGGAAATAAGCAGTAAATATTAGCTTTGCTGAATTTTGTTTAAGATTTTTGGCTGGTACAAGTTTATAGCTTGTATCAGCCGAAGTTTTTTAATTGCCTTTTCTCTTCGTATCTTTACTTCCTTGAAATATACTCCAAATGATTGAAATAGGAAAATATAACACTCTTACTATACTTCGTGAAACCAAAGTAGGTTTATATCTAGGTTTACCCAATAAAAATACTGATTCTAGTGAAGATATTTTATTACCCAATAAATATATTCCAGAAAATTTTGTAATTGGTGATGAAATTACGGTTTTTGTATACCTCGATTATGAGGAAAGACCAGTCTCAACCACTTTGAAGCCTTATATTTTATTGAATGAATTTGCGTTACTTCGAGTAAATTATACCAATAAATTTGGAGCTTTTATGGATTGGGGGCTGGAAAAAGATTTGTTTGTGCCTTTCAAAGAACAAGCCCGTCCTATGGAACAAGGACATCTTTATTTAATCTATATGTATATGGATGAAATGACAGATCGTTTGGTAGGTTCAAGTAAAATCAATCAGTTTTTAGATAATGAAAATATTACGGTTGAAAACGGAGAAAAAGTTGATTTGATTGTTTCTCATATTACTGAATTGGGGATTAATGTTATCATCAATGAAAAGCACCAGGGACTTTTGTATAAAAATGAAGTATTTGAAGACCTGCGTACTGGTGATAAAATTGTAGGTTATATTAAAAATATACGACCTGATGGTAAAATAGATGTTTCCCTCCAGCCTTTTGGAATGGAACGTGTGGATATTTCAGCTCAAACTATTTTAGATGAATTAAAAGCCAGTCAAGGATTTTTAAGTCTAAATGATGATTCTGACCCAGAGGATATTAAAACAGTTCTTAAAATGAGTAAAAAAACATTCAAAAAGGCAATAGGGACGCTTTACAAGCAAAAACTCATTGAAATAAAGAAAGACGGGATATATTTGGTTAAAGGGTAAACAGCTATGAATGGTTAGAAATACAATTATATAATAAAAAAGCCCTATTTATAGGGCTTTTTTATTATCCAAATTTAGCTTTAAGGGCTGCTAATTTATCTTCGTAGCTTTCTTCTTTTTCTTGCTTTTTACGGTCTTTAGAATCTTTTAAGTCTTTTTTCTCAGATTTTTTCATTTCTGGTTTAGCCTCACCACGTAAAGAAAGTGCAATACGTCTGCGGTCAGTATCTATTTCTAAGACAGTAACTTGCACTTTTTGTCCTACTTTTACAACTTCGGCAGGGTCGGCAACATATTTATCAGCAATTTCACTGATATGCACTAGGCCATCTTGATGCACACCAATATCGACAAATGCTCCAAATTTGGTTACATTGGTGACAATACCAGGGAGTTTCATGCCTGTACGTAAATCAGAGATTTCATGGACTCCTTCAGCAAATTCAAAAATTTCAAACTGGGCTCTTGGGTCTCTACCAGGTTTTGCTAATTCTTGCAGAATATCTTGTAATGTTGGCAAACCAAATTTTTCAGTAACATATTTTTTGAGGTCTATTTGCTTACGCAAATCATCTTTTTGCATCAAATCTTTCACTGTACAATTCAAATCTTTAGCCATTTGTTCTACAACAGCATAAGCTTCTGGGTGAACGGCACTACTATCCAAAGGATTTTGAGCTTCTCTAATTCTCAAGAAACCAGCACATTGTTCAAAAGCTTTATCTCCCAAACGAGGTACTTTTTTGAGTTCATCTCTGGTTTTGAAAGCACCTTTTTCATTTCTATAATTGATAATATTTTGAGCCAGACTTTCACCTAAACCTGAAACATAAGTAAGGAGCTGCTTACTTGCTGTATTCAATTCCACACCTACTCGGTTTACAGAACTAACTACCACATCATCTAGACTCTTTTTAAGAGCATTTTGGTCAACATCGTGTTGGTATTGCCCAACACCAATAGATTTAGGGTCTATCTTCACTAATTCTGCAAGAGGGTCTTGAAGTCTTCGTCCTATCGAAACAGCTCCACGAACTGTTACATCCTTATCTGGAAATTCTTCTCTGGCAACATCTGAAGCAGAATAAATAGAAGCCCCACTCTCATTGACTACAATAATATGAATATCTGCAATACCTAAACTTTTTGCAAATGACTCCGTTTCACGACTTGCAGTTCCGTTTCCGATGGCAATAGCTTCTACCTGATATTCAGCACAAAGTTTTTTGACAACAGAAGCAGACTTTGCAAATTCTCTTTGTGGTTCATTGGGGTAGATGGTTTCGTTATGCAAAAGCTTTCCATTTTTATCCAGAACCACTAATTTACAACCTGTTCTAAAACCAGGATCAAGAGCTAAAATCGTTTTTTCTCCTAATGGAGATGCCATTAAAAGTTCTCTTACGTTTCCAGCAAATACATTGATAGCTTCTTCGTCTGCTTTCCTCTTAGAAAGTAAACGAATTTCGGTTTCCATAGAAGGTTTTAAAAGACGCTTATAACAGTCGGCGATGGCTAGTTTAATTTGCTGACCACATTCGTTACGGCTTTTTATAAATTCACTCTCAAGTGTATCAATAGCATCTTGCTCTTCTGGGGCTATATCCAAAGTTAAAAATAATTCTTTTTCGCCTCTACGCATAGCAAGTAATCTGTGAGAAGGAACAGTTGCAATAGACTCAGACCATTCAAAATAATCTTTGAATTTTTGGGCTTCCTCTGTTTTTTCTTTGTCTGGAATCACTTTTGAAACAACCAAAGCATTTTTCAAAAATAAATCCCTCATTTTTGATCTGGCTTCCTGATTTTCGTTGATATATTCAGCTATGATATGTCTTGCTCCCTCTAGTGCTTCAGAAACAGTATTTACTTGTTTTTCAGCATCTACAAAATTCTGAGCCTCAGTTTCTAAATTGATATTACCTTGCTCTAAAATAAGCATAGCTAAGGGTTCTAGACCTTTTTCTTTAGCAATCGTAGCTTTTGTACGCTTTTTAGGTTTGTAAGGAAGATAAATATCCTCAAGAACACTCATAGTTTCAGCGTTCAAGATTTTTTGTTCCAATTCATCAGTAAGTTTTCCTTGCTCTTTGATAGATTTTAGAATACTATCTCTACGCTTATCTAATTCTTCTAGTTGCTCTAATCTATCACGAACAGCTGCTACTTGTACTTCGTCCAAACTGCCTGTTAGTTCTTTACGATAACGAGAAATAAAGGGTACGGTTGCTCCTTCTTGTAATAATTGGGCTGTCGCTTCTACTTGTTTAATACCAATGGAGAGTTCGGCAGCAATTTTTATGAAATAACGTTCTGACATTGTATATTGAATTTTTAGGGAGACAAAAATAGCAAAAAAATCCTTTTCAAGAGCCTTTATTTTTGATTTTTTATCTATAAAAATCGTATTTTTGTAAAAGGAGCTAAGAACGAAAGAGTTGTTCAGAAGGCTTATTTTTCTTGTCTAAATATCATAACTTTATGCATTCCGAACTATCGCAGAAAGCACACGAAATACTGAGTAAATATTGGGGTTATCAGCAATTTAGACCAAAACAAGAAGATATTATCATATCCATTTTAGAGGGGCATGATACACTGGCTTTGCTACCAACAGGTGGCGGAAAGTCGATTTGTTTTCAGGTTCCAGCTATGTATCTGGAAGGAGTATGTGTGGTTATTTCGCCACTAATTGCCCTGATGAAAGACCAAGTAGAAAATCTAAAAAAACGAAATATTAGTGCTTATGCTATTTTTTCTGGTATGAGTAGGAGAGAAATAGATATTACATTAGACCATTGTGTGTATGGTAAAGTAAAATTTCTGTATGTTTCTCCAGAACGTGTTCAGACAGATATATTTCAGGAGAGAATTAAGAAAATGAAAGTAAGTATGCTTGTGATTGACGAGGCTCATTGTATTTCTCAGTGGGGGTACGATTTCAGACCTTCTTATCTCCAGATTGCAGAAATACGAAAACTGATTCCTGATGTACCTTGTATGGCTCTTACAGCTACAGCAACCGAAGTAGTAAAAGGAGATATACAAGACAGGCTTCTTTTTAAAGCAGATAAAAATGTATTTCAGATAAGTTTTGCAAGAGCTAATCTCTCATATTCATGCTTCTACGAGGAGAATAAAAGCCAGAAGCTTCTTCAAATTCTTAAAAATGTGCAGGGCTCAGCTGTAATTTACGCCAATACTCGCAAAAAAGTACAAGAAATAGCTCAATTATTAATTCAAAATAAAGTGAGTGTGGATTTCTATCATGCAGGACTTACCAATGAACAACGCAATCAGAAACAAGATGCTTGGATAAAGAATAAGACAAGAGTAATTGTATCTACAAATGCTTTTGGGATGGGGATTGATAAACCAGATGTAAGAGTTGTGATACACTGGGATTTACCATCATCTCTGGAAGCTTATTATCAGGAGGCAGGGAGAGCAGGCAGAGATGAAAAAAAGGCTTATGCAGTAGCTTTGTATGATAAAAATGATATTGAGCAACTACAAATTAATGTTTTAAAGGCATACCCAAACATAGGCGTAATCAAAAATGTGTATCAAATGCTTGCTAATTACTATCAGTTGGCAGTAGGCAGTGGAGCAATGGCAAGTTTTGATTTTGATTTGAATGATTTTGTGAAAACATTCAATTTAGATGCAACAGAAACGCACTTTTCTTTGAAAATACTCTGTGATGAAAATATTATACAATTGAGTGAAGCATATTTTAGCCCTTCTAAAATATTGTTTATCCTGAATAAGAACGATTTATATGCATTTCAAATAGCCAATCAGAATTTAGAGCCTATTATACAGTTGATATTACGCATGTACGGAGGTGAAACGCTGACACATTTCTCAAAAATTTCGGAACATGCAATTGCTCAAAATGCTCAAACAAGTGTAGAAAATGTAATTAAGGCGTTGGAACATTTGGAAAAACTAAGGGTTTTGATTTATGAAAAACAAAAAAACAAGCCTCAACTCACATTCGTCATGCCTCGCCAGCAGGCAGAAAACCTGCCTCTAGATTTAGAAAAAATAAAAGCGAGAAAAGAAAGAGATTTAAGAAAAGCAAAATCGGTAGGGCATTATGTACAACATCAAAATCGTTGTAGAACACAATTATTATTAGAATACTTTGGCGAAATTAGTTATGAGCCTTGTGGTGTTTGTGATGTTTGTTTACAAAAGAAGAAAGAACACAGACTAAGTGAAAATTACTATGAGTTATACAGAGAAAGAATATTAAGTGCTTTGGAATTCAAATCATTAACGATTGAAGAATTGCTCAATGTAATCAATCCAAAAACAAGAGAAGCTCTGATAGAAGCTTTACAGAAAATTATAGAGGTAGGAGAGTTGGAATATACAGAAGAGAATAAATTAAAAAAGGTTTGAGTTCTCAAACCTTTTTTACAGATACAATTATAATTAAGTTGATTTAATAAAGCTTCACTTACGCTGTTACCATTCAGCAATAACAGTTTCGCCTCCTACGGGTTTGTCACCTATCTTGACAAGGACTTTCGCCTCTAAAGGTATAAAAATATCTACTCTCGAACCAAATTTTATGAAGCCAAATTCTTCACCTTGTTCTACAGGAGTACCTTCTTTTACATACCAAACTATTCTACGAGCCAGTGCACCAGCAATTTGTCTAAATAAAACTCTTTTCCCATCAGATGTTTTGATGGCAATACTTGTTCTTTCATTTTCTGTGCTAGATTTAGGATGCCAAGCAACCAAATATTTGCCTGCATGATATTTACAAAATTCTACCACTCCCGAAACAGGATTTCTATTGACATGCACATTAAAAGGAGACATAAAAATAGAAATTTGTTTACATCTTGTTTTCAAGAATTCAGGCTCATCAACTTCTTCAATTACAACTACTTTCCCATCAGCGGGGGCAATAATATGATTAACATTTTTGGGTGTTGTACGTGTCGGATTACGGAAAAACTGCAAAACAATTATAAAAATAACCAAACCAATTCCCAAAACTATATTGGATATAATTTTAGAAAGTTCAGCGTTGTCTGCCAACAACCAAGAAACGCCTAAATACAGGGCTGTAAATACTATCAAAACTAAAAAAATAGTCTTAAAGCCTTCTTTATGAATAGACATATAATTATGATTAGATGTAAATTAAACAGTTGCAAATAAAATAAATTTATTGGTATATTGCAGGCATTCAAAGCAAAATTTTAAATAAATGAAAAAAGTTATTTTTTCGGAAAAAGCACCAGCTCCTATCGGACCTTATAGCCAAGCTATACAATTTGGGAATGAATTATTTGTATCAGGACAAATAGCCTTGAAAAATGGTGTAATGATTCAGGATAATATCCAAGATGAAACACATCAAGTGATGAAGAATTTACAAGCCATTTTGGAGGCAGCCGAAATGACATTTGACCATGTGGTAAAATGTACTATTTTCGTGAAAGATTTGAATAACTTTCAGGCTATCAATGAAATATATGGGACATACTTTGAAGCAAATCCCCCAGCTCGAGAAACTGTGGAGGTGAGTCGTTTACCCAAAGATGCCAATGTGGAAATTTCGTGTATTGCTGTCAAATAAAAAAAGCCCTCTTATGAGGGCTTTTTTTATTATAAATTGAGCCAGTAAGTGGCTTTGAGTACAATAAATCTGCTTTTTACAGAAAAATCTTGTGAAGTATAATTATCTGTATAAACCAAAAATACATCTGAAACAGGTCTAAAACGCCATTGTAAACGAGCATTGAGGTTTACATTTTGTGTTTGGTTATTATATTGTAAAAAGGTGGTTAAAAATACATTTTTTGTAAAGGAAATATCCACTCTTGTATTTAAAAGTAACAAATCAGAGTTATTAAAACCTTCAGGAAGCCTAATTCTATAATAATCTGCTTCTACACCTACCGAACCATATGGCTGGAATCGGTAATTAAGAAATATATAAGGATTAAACTGTTTGCCATTGTAGTATTGTCCATAACCCATAAATCCTCCATAAGAAAATAATTTTCGTCTGTCAGAACGATAAAACATTTCAGCCCAACTATTAGTGTAATCTGTACCAGAAAGCAATTTTTGCCCATTTGTGCCACTTGGGTCAAAATCGAAAAATAGACGAGTGTAAGTATTTCTTACCAAGACTTCAAAATAAGAAGTATTTTGGAAAACAACATTAAATGTTAGAGATGTATTTCTGTCATTTAAGTTAAAGTTAGTATCCCAATAAAAATTATTATATTGTCCAACTTGAAAACGAACAACTTTTTTGCTGATGGCACCTTTTGGGAAGAAATTTCTAAAAGCCAAAGGTTCAAAGCGATATAAACCATTTCGTTGTACAAAACCAATATCATTGACACGGTAATTTTTACCAATGTATTCATGATTCCAAGCTATGTTCCATTCTGTTGTATTGTAACCAATATAGGCAGCATGAGCAAATTGGTCTATTTTAGGGTCAGGGCTAATTTGTTGGTGATAGAAAATTTTACCATTCCATTTATTATCTTGAGAAAATAAATTATAGTCCAAACCTACTAAACGATTAAAATCATTCGTGTTGAGTGTAAAATCTCTCAGAGAATCAGCTGTTTTTTGCCTGTTTACAAAAATTCCACCAATATTAGAACGCTTAAAAACAGTTCTTTGAAAAGTTGCAACAGTATAATTATCTCCTAAAATCCCTTTTTCTCTTTGTGTTCCTGTTTGCATGTTGAGCAATCCTACTCGCCAGTCTTTATTTACTTTACCACTTAGCCTTGCACCATACAGAATAGGATTTTGAACAATGGTTTTAGTAATTGTATCGAATCCAATTCCAATACGACGAGAAAAGAAGGGACGAATTCTGCTAAAACCAAATCGGGCAAACAAATCAGCATTTTCTAAAAAAAACTGCCTTCTTTCAGGAAAGAAAATCTCAAAACGGTCAAGGTTGGTAACTTGCCTATCTACTTCTACTTGCGAAAAATCGGGGTTGAATGTTAAATCGAGATTAAGCGAAGGGGTTACAGCAATTTTTGCATCTCCACCAAAATTAGCTGAAGTTTTATTTTCGTTACGAATGTAATTTTCGCTATGACTTGCTGTAACATATGGAATCAATGAGATATTTGCACCAGGTTTAGGAAGAGGCTCTTCAAAAACTACCTTGCCTGTAAAACCTAAATTCCAAACTCGAAAATTTCGGGTAACAGGCACCCATGATGAAACTTCATTGGCTTTCCGATTGGCACGACCAAAATTGATAGACCATTCTGAGGAACTGGTTTTATAGCGAATCGTTTTTAAAGGAATAGCCATTTCAACTACCCAATAATCTGCGGATTGTGTTACAGAAGAATACCACTTATTATCCCAGTCTGTTTGAGAACCACCATTACCACCATCAGAAAGTAAGCCTTCCTGTTGAACACCCAATGGATTGACTGCGAATGCAAAGCCATTAGTTTTATCCTGAAATGTATCAAAATATACTCCAAAAAAATCGTTATCATCAGAGCCAAAATCTCGACGCAAAGAAGTTACAACATATTCGTTTTGAGGCTGATAACAAATTGCTCCAACATAAATAAAATCGTTATCAAAGGTGATTTTAGCTTCTGTTTGAAATTTAGCAAAAGATGAATCGTAGGGGAAATTTAAAAAAAAGTTATCAGCAACCATCGCTTCATTCCAGATAGGCTCATTTAAAGAACCATCTAATACAATTTTAGAAGTTGTTTTTTTTGCTCGTAATTGATAAATATTTTTTTGGGCGAAAATTTCAGTAAATGAAAAGAAAAGTAAAACAATGCAAAATGTTCTCACAGAAATTAAATTTTAACAAAAAATCAAAACGAATTTTATCACACAAAAGTATACTTTATCTCATTAAATATTTTGTGGATGTAAGAAAAAAGACACATTATTTCTTGTTTTGTTATCAATTTAATGTTAAATTTATGTTAATAAAAAATTAACAATGAGTTAACATTGAAAAGAAGTATATACATATTGATCCTGCTTTCTTATGTTTCTGTGGCTTTCGGACAAGACATGATGCCTTATTTTTGGGCTGTTCAGCCAAATGTATCTGTCCAAGAAAAAAAAGGATTTGAAGATAAAATTGCTAAAAGTTTTGAAAAATTACAAAATAAGCAAGTAAGAATTCATGACGAAAAGCAATTTTTACAATACACTTTTAATTATATCCATACACAATACCTAAAAACATACCAAAAGGAAGCAAATTTCTATGATATTGTCTCCAAAGGATATTATAATTGTGTGTCGGGTAATATCTTGTTTGCCTATTTTTTAGAAAAAATAGGTTATCAGTATCAGATTTATGAATCTGATAATCATGTGTTTATGATGGTTTCAGTGTCTGAGAAAGATAGAGTATTGGTAGAAATAACGGCATTTTTTGGGGAAGGCATGATTGATAATGAAAAAAAGATTGATGAAAAACTGCTTGATTTACGTCCTACAGGAACAGCCAGTCTGATGAATTTGGCAGGAATGCAGTTCTATAATGAAGCTGTTTTGGCTTTTCAAGACCAAAAATATTTAGAAAGCCTTTCTTTAAGCAATAAAGCTTATTATTTCTATCCCTCTGAAAAAGTGAAAGCCTTATATCAGATTTCCAAACAGAAACTTTCAGAACAAGTAGTATCAAGATAAAAGGCTGTGTATAACACAGCCTTTTGTTTTATTTCATTTTTACAATCGTAATTCCATCACCGCCTCTGTCAGCATGTTCACTTTCAAAAGATGCTATTTGTGGATAAGCTCTCAAATGTTCTCGGATGAGTTTACGGAGAATACCATCACCTTTTCCATGTAAAATACGTACTTCTGGATAGCCTGCTAGCAAAGCATCATCAATGAGTTTATCTACCTCAGTAAGAGCTATTTCTGCACTTTTCCCACGTAAATCTACTTGGTAGCTAAAATTAGCCATTTTTTCAGTTAGGTTAATGCCAATACTCTTTTTAGTGTATTCTTTTTGAGCATTTTTAACCACTTTCCGACTAATTTTCTCTAAGCGATTGAGCTTTACATTGGAACGAAGTTCCCCAATAATGATTTCTACATCCTTTCCTTTGATAGCAACTACTTCGCCCATAGCTGTCTGTCCTTTGATACGAACCCAATCACCCACTGAAATCTCACCACCTAAAACCTCTACTTCTTCATTGTCTTCAGAGCGTACACTTTCAATAATTAAATTATCATTGAGTTTTTCTAAATCCTGTCTGAGTTTTTTAGTGGTCTCTTTTTCGGCTTTTTGCTCTTTAATCTGCCTGATGGTATTTTCTATTTTCTGATTGGTTTCAGCAAGCAATTTTTTTGCATCAGCTTTCGCTTGATTCAAGATTTTTTTACGCTCATTCTCCAGATAATCAGTCTGTTCCTGATATTTTTTCAAGAGTTCTTTGTATTCTTTTTCTTGTTTGGAAAGCGTTGCATTTTTCTCGTTGAGTTGCTTTTTTTCTTGCTCAAGTTCTTTGAGCAATTTATCGTAGTTTACTTCCTTATCACTCAGTTTTTCTTTGGCTTTGGCTAAAACTTTCTTTGGTAAACCTATTTTTTTAGCAATTTCAAAGGCAAAAGAGCTTCCTGCCTGTCCGATTTCAAGTTGATACAAAGGTTCTAAATTTTCTGTATCGAAACGCATAGCACCATTGCTGATACCATTTTTGTTTTGAGCAAAAGTTTTGAGGTTGCCATAGTGTGTATTGACAACTCCAAAAGCTTTTTTCTCATATAAATCTTCTAAAATCGCCTCTGCAATCGCTCCACCCAATCGGGGTTCAGTTCCTGTTCCAAATTCATCAATCAGGAATAAAGAGTTTTTATCTGCAAAATTCACAAACTGACGCATAGCTGTTAGATGTGAACTATACGTACTCAGGTCATTTTCAATACTTTGCTCATCACCAATATCAATAAAAATATTCTTGAAAACACCTATTTCAGAGCCTTCAGCAACAGGAACAAGCAATCCACATTGCCACATATATTGCAATAAACCTACTGTTTTCAATGAAACAGACTTACCTCCAGCATTAGGTCCAGAAACTACTAAAATATGCTGACTTTCGGTTAATGTAATATCCAGAGGTACAACACTTTTGCCTTGCTCCTGATGAGTTAAAAATAACAAAGGATGCACAGCTTTTCGCCAACGTAAAATAGTTTTCTGGCTAAAGACAGGCTCTATTGCATTTAACTTAATTGCAAAAAGAGCTTTGGCTCTGATAAAATCTACCAAACCCAAAAACTGATACGCTTTTTGTAAATTTGGTAAAAACGGACGTAAATAGGTTGTGAGTTCTGTTAGAATTCTTATAATTTCTCTTCTTTCTTGAGACTCTAATTCTTTGATTTGGTTATTAAGGTCAAGAATTTCAGCAGGTTCAAGGTAAACGGTTTGTCCTGTAGAAGACTCATCATGTACAAAACCTTTGAGTTTTCGTTTATGTTCTGCAGCAATCGGAATAACCAATCTACCACCTCTAATCGTTAAACTTGCATCATCATTTGACCAACCAGCCTGCTTGGCTTGCTTTAAAATTTTATCAGTTGTTTTTCTAAGATTATTTTGCTCTGATAAAATCTCTTTTCTGATACGTTGTAAATCTGGAGAAGCATTATCTCTTATTTTACCACGTTCATCAATGGTTTGGTCTAAACGTTTGAATACATTTTTATCTAGTTCAACCAGACGAAGCAATTCTGCTAAACTTGTATATCGTTCTACACGACCATGTAAATACAAGTAACAAGCTTGAATTGCTGATAATGAAAGTTTTAATTCAAAAAACTCTTCTTCATTTAAGAAAGCTCCCTCAATAGCAGCCTTTTGTAACGAAGGTTTGGAATCTACAAAACCTTGTGCAGGAAAGGGATCATCAAATTCAAGTATATTTTTAAATTCTTGTGTTTGTTTGGCTAATTTAGCTATGAGTTCATAATCATCAGAGAAACGCATTTTTTCTAAATAACTTTCTCCTAAATTACTCAAACACAAATCTTCTAAGATTACACGTATTTTATCAAAACCTAACTTTTGTTCAATGTTTTTAGGGTATAACATAAATTTTGTTTTCTTTAATTTTAAGTAAAAGAAAACGTTCTTTTACTTAAGGGCTTTATAAGTATAAATTTCTTTGTCTTTATCTTGCCCTACACTTAATATGAGTTTCTTGGTAGAAATATCTTCGATAGACATATTTTGTTTAAAAGATTCTCCAAAACCATTGTCTGCTTCCATAATAAGGTAGGTCGCCTTTTCTTCTTTTTTCAGTGTCCATTTATTTTTCTTAATGGCAGCTTCAGCTTTTGTAGGTTTGATAATACAATATCCATTTCCTAGAAATTCCATAATTACATTGCCATTTTTAGACCTGATTTCCTCCTCTGAGATAGTCATGTTAGCTGTTTTCACACCTACAAGTTCCCACTTCCTAACCAGTTTTTCTGTAATTGGGTCAGGTTTAAATGCCATTGCTCCTAAAAGCAAGACACAAATACTACTCATCAATACTCTCATTTTCATTATTTTTTAGTTTTCAAGGGATTTGAGCAAAAATTTTTCCAAAATTAGTGTTTTTCTGAAATTTTTTCTCTAAAAACAAATAATCTCTATCTTTGTCAGAATCTTTTAAGAAAATTTAGAAAAGATAAAATATCGTTTTGAATGTCACAAACATCCCAGCAATATCAAGCTATTATCCGTTACTGTAGAAATCTTTTTGTAAAGAAGCATCAAGATTATGGTTCTTCATGGAGAATTTTAAGATTACCATCTCTCACAGATCAGATTTTTATCAAAGCCAATCGTATCCGTTCTATTCAGGAAGCAGGTACACAACAAATCGAAGACGATGTTCGTTTGGAATTTGTAGCCATGATTAATTATGCTATCATTGCGTTAATACAAATTGACCTGAAAGAGAAAAAAAATGAAACACTGGATTTAAGTCTGGATGAAGTAACTCAAAGTTATGATTTTCATGCTCAAAATACATTAAATTTGCTCTTGAAAAAAAATCATGATTATGGCGAAGCATGGCGACAAATGAGAGTAAGTTCTATGACAGATTTGATTTTAATGAAAATAAAAAGAATTAAGCAAATTGAAGATAATCAGGGTGTTACAGTGGCTTCGGAAGGAGTAGGAGCTAATTACCAAGATATTTTAAATTATTCAGTTTTTTGTTTGATACAATTAAACTTCTTAGAAAATGAAAATAGCAACTAATGTAATTATTTGGTTAGTAGGAGGATTATTTATCTTTTCAGGGCTTATTAAGCTCAATGACCCTGTAGGTACAGAAATTAAATTAGAAGAATATTTTGATGTTTTCGCTGACGATTTTAGAGATAAAATTATAGTAAACGGACAAGTGAAGGGTGCTGAAGATACCTCTATGAGTAGCTTTTTTGAGGGATTAAAACCTTATTCTCTGAGTTTTGCTATTCTGATGAGTGCCTTAGAAGTAATATGGGGCTTTAGCTTACTCATACGTTTTAGACCTAAATTTACTTTATGGTCATTATTTTTACTCATTTTATTTTTCACAGGGCTTACTTTCTATTCTTGGAATTACAATAAAGTAACAGATTGTGGCTGTTTTGGAGATGCCATTAAGCTCCAGCCTTTTCAATCTTTTATGAAAGATATTGTTCTGACAATCTTGATAGGCTTTTTATTATGGCAAAGTAAAAATATCGTTCCTAATGATAAAAAATGGGCATGGGGAAGTAACTTGCTTGTTTCTATTATTGCTTTTGGTTCTGGTATTTATGCAGTAAACTACCTGCCATTCATCGATTTTATGCCTTATAAAGTTGGTAACAACATACCTGCTCTTATGAAGCCTAAAGAGCGTTTACGTTATGAAAATAAATATACTTTCACTAATCTAAAAACTCAAAAAGATGAGTTCTTCTCTGAAAGTGAATCATCAAAGGCCTGGGCTGATACACTTACTTATAAATACAAAGATTTTAAACAAGAACTTTTAAATCCTGAGGCTCAATCTAAAATAGGTGCTGATTTTGTTTGGATTGATGGTGATACCACAACTACTAAACAAATGTTTAAAGGAAATAAGCTTATATTAGTTTTTTCTGATCTTAAAAAAATCGACCCTAAAAAATATAAGGTTTTGAGTCCTATGCTTAAGTCTTTAAAAGACTCAGGAATAGAGCCGATTGGTTTAAGTTCAGATAAAGCAACACTCGATGCAATTTGTCATGAATATCAGCTTCCTATGGAACATCATTCTATGGATAGTAAAATTCTAAAAGCCATGATTCGTTCTAATCCTGGAGTATTATTATTGAAAGAGGGAACTGTAAAAGGAAAATGGCACTATAATAGTCTGCCTAATCTCAACGAGTTGAAGAGTAAATTATAAAATGAAATAATATAAACTTGCTTGCTGTTACAAAAGTTTTTATTTTTGGCTGTAAGCAAAATTGAAAAGGTGTTTTAATTTTTTGAAAAATTCATGCTGCAATATGTACTCAAACGTTTGGGCTATGGTTTTATGATTCTCTTGGGAGTCATTATCGTAGTGTTTTTGTTGTTTCATGCCTTGCCTGGTGATCCGGTTTCTATGATTACAGGGCAACGTTCTGACGAAGCAACAAGAAAAGCTATTCAGCAAGATTTAGGCTTGGATAAACCCATTGGTTATCAGCTCTATAATTATTTAAGAGACCTTTCTCCTGTCTCTGTACACCCTGATACACCAGAAGAAAAAGAGAAATATAGCTATGCTCGTGTAATACCTATGGGAGAAAGCGTATTAGTCTTGAAGTTTCCTTATTTGAGAAAATCTTTCCAAACACAGAAAAAAGTTTCGGAAATTATCAACGAACGGATCTGGAATACACTAATACTTGCCATTACAGCCATGCTTTTTGCTACAATAGTAGGAGTTTTTTTGGGGATTGTAACTGCTCTTAATCAAGGGAAATGGCTCGACCAAACACTAATAGTCGTTTCAACAATAGGAATATCAGTTCCGTCTTTTGTGGCAGCAGCTCTTATTTCTCGTTATTTAGGTTACCTTTGGTCTGACTATACTGGACTTAATGGAATTGGTTCGTTATGGGAACTAGAGTTTGAAGGAGAACGTTTAGCAATAGAAAATTTAATTTTGCCAGCTATAACTTTAGGAATCAGGCCTTTATCTATTATTACACAACTAACCAGAAGCTCTATGTTGGATGTTCTCTCACAAGACTATATCCGTACAGCTAGAGCCAAAGGAGTTCCTAAAAAACTACTTATCTATAAACATGCTCTTAAAAATGCTTTAAACCCTGTTGTTACTTCAGTATCAGGCTGGTTAGCATCTCTGATGGGAGGAGCATACTTTATTGAGTGGATTTTTAACTATCAAGGTTTAGGTTACGAAACCATATCAGCAGTAAGTAACCTCGATTTACCTATTATCATGGCATCTGCATTGGTAGTAGGAGTTATCTTTATTGTAATTAGTATTGCAGTAGATTTACTGTATGCAGTAATAGATCCTCGTATTCGTTTACAATGATAATTTTTCTGGTGGGAATGCCTGCATCAGGCAAAAGTACATTGGCTAAAAAAATAGCTGAACAATATCACTTTACAGTTATTGATTTAGATTCTTATATTGAAGAAAAGTATCAAAAAAAAATTCCTGAAATATTTAATGAAGGAGGAGAAAGTTTCTTCAGACAATTAGAGTCAGAATCTTTGAAAGGGTTAAACTTTAATGGAAAAATGATTATCTCAACAGGAGGAGGAACCCCCTGTTTTTATGATAACATGGAGTTTATTCTCAAAAAAGGAATAGCCATTTTTTTAGATACCCCTCTTACAATTATATTGGATAGAGTTTCTCAAAATATATCACAACGTCCTATGTTTCAGGGGAAAACAAAAGAGACTATCCAAAAACAAATAGAAGAGCTTTATCAACAACGAGAACCTTTTTACCAAAAGGCTCATTATCAGATTAACAATGAATCAGATTTTTTTGAATTAGAATTAATGCAGAATATATGAAACGAACAGAAATTAGTGCTTTAGGAGAGTTTGGACTTATCAAAACTTTAACCCAAAATACGACAATATTTCATTCAGAAACAGTGAAAGGTGTAGGCGATGATGCAGCTGTAATGGATTTAGGAGATAAATATTTGGTAACATCAACAGATATGTTGGTTGAAGGAATTCACTTCGATTTAAGCTATTATCCTCTCAAACATTTAGGTTACAAAGCCATAGCTGTCAATGTTTCTGATATTGCCGCCATGAATGCCAAACCTAAACAAATATTGGTTTCAATTGCTATTAGCAATCGCTTTTCAGTGGAAGCATTGCAGGAACTTTATGAAGGAATGAAAATAGCATGTCAGAATTATCAAGTAGACTTAGTAGGTGGTGATACAACTTCTTCAAGAAGTGGCTTGGTGTTGTCCGTTTCTGTTTTGGGTATGGTAGAAAAGCACAAGATTGCTTATAGAAATACAGCTCAAAAAGGCGATATTATTTGTGTAACGGGTGATTTGGGAGGTGCTTATGCTGGTTTACAGATTTTAGAAAGAGAAAAACAGGTATTCTTAACAAACCCTGATATGCAACCTCAGCTAGAGGGCAAAGACTTTGTAGTAAAAAGACAACTGCGTCCAGAGGCTCGCATGGATATTATCCATGAATTAGAAGAATTAGGGGTTGTTCCAACCTCTATGATTGATATTTCGGATGGACTTGCGTCGGAAGTTTTTCATATTTGTACACAATCCAATTTGGGAGCTATGATTTATGAAGATAAATTGCCGATTGCTCAAGAAACTTATGACACAGCCATCAACGATTTGAATATCTCGCCAGTCACTTGTGCTTTGAATGGTGGAGAAGATTATGAATTGCTCTTTACTATCAAACAAGAAGATTACGAAAAAATTAAAAATCACCCAGATATTTCCACTATTGGTTATACAACAGAGCCAGAAAAGAAAATTAATTTAGCTATGAGAGCAGGAAATGTGATTCCTTTACAAGCTCAAGGCTGGCAACATTTTTAAAATAAAAGCTCAAATAATTTGAGCTTTTATTTTTCAACTATTCTCCTCAATAAACTCAAACATATCTTCTATTTTACTAAAAATCTCTGTGTTTGCATGAGTTTCTAATCCTTGTCCCACTACTTGGCTACCACTCAGTAAAACAGTTGTGTCTGGAAATAAGCTTGAAAGTTCATTGATGTACCCTTGCACATGGTGAAATGAAGGGACACTTGTGATGACTGTAAATAAAAAATCGGGTTTACAAACTCTATATGCTTCTTGTAAATCTGCAAGTGGTAGTGTTTGTCCCAAATAAGATGTTCTTTGTTTACGACTACGTAATAAATAGTTTGCAAATAACAGGGATAATTCATGCCATTCACCTTCTGGCAAAAACAACATATATTTCTTTCCCTCTGTGTAATTGGGTTTTAAATTATCAATGGCTGCAATAATTTTTTGCCTGATGAGGTGAGTCATGAAATGTTCTTGGGCAGGGTTTACAGAACCTGCAAGCCACAAAATGCCTATTCTATTAAGAAAAGGAAAAATGACTTTGAGCATGGTATTTTCAAAGCCTACTTGTTTGATACTTTGGGAAAGAAGATATTCAAACTTTTCTTCATCCATATCCATCATGCACAAAGTGAGGGCTTGTATTTTATCATCAGCATCTTGAGTTCTGTCTGAAAGACTGATAACTTCCCTTCTTAAATCTTCATCAGACATTTGGGCAATTTTAGAAATCTTATGCCCATGTTTATTTAATACAGAAATATTCAGAATTAGTCTTAAATCCAACTCATCATAATAACGAATATTGGTATCCGTACGTTTAGGCTTTAAAATATTATAACGTTGCTCCCAAATACGAAGTGTATGTGCCTTAATGCCTGAAAGACTTTCTACATCTTTAATAGAGTAATGACTCATGATGCTCTAATCTTAAATATCTCAAAATAAAAAATGTTTTATTAATTTAAGAACGAATTGTTCTACAAAATGTTTAAAAAAAACTACAAGTCTGTAAGCCGGGTTCTGTAACACAAAAATTGTGCTTCTTATCATTTATCTATGACTTACTTCACAGTAAGCCTCTATCAACCTACCCACCAGCTCAGGCGAGCAACCTTTTTTACTTAAATTAAAGTAAACACTGGCTTATTTGGTCTTTCAACACTTGAGGTTTACCCTGCCTTTGTTGTCACCAACAAAGCGGTAGTCTCTTACACTACCTTTTCACCCTTACCCTTTCGGGCGGTTTGTTTTCTGTGGCACTGGCTGTCAGCTTTTGGCTGCCTTCCCGTTAGGAAGCAAGTTGCTCTGTGTTGCCCAGACTTTCCTCTTTACTTTCATAAAGCGATAAGACAACTTGTAGTCACACAAAAATACATAAAATATCAGAGTTTTTCTCATACTTTTTTTGCATTAAGCCAAAAAATGTTAATATTTGTAAAAAACTCTTGCCTTATGAAATGGTTAAAGACCTCAATTTACTTATTTATTTTTGCGATAGTGCTGGTAGCTTGTGGTAACAATAGCATGGCATACCGTCGTAAACATGGAGGCTATGACTCTCAAAACTGGATTCCCAAAAAACATTATCCTTATTATTACAATAAGAAGGCAAGATAATTGAAAGAATAGAATGTGGGAATTTTAAAATAAAAATGAATATGAAAAAGTTGTTGATTGTATTTACGGTTTATTTATTATCTGTTTTTATCCTTAGTTCATGTGCAGATGGTGGAGCTTATCGTCGTAAACATGGAGGTTATGATAGCCAAACATGGACGCCTCGCAAGCATCGCGATATAAACTTTCGTACATATAGTGGCTATCCTCGTGGTGGTCGCAGATAAAATATAAAACCATGAAAACAAATTTTTTTAAAAGAATTAACCTATTACCCTTCTTTTTAGGTTTTCTGATTGTATTTACTTTGGAGTCATGTCAATCTCATAACCCTCCAAGAAGACGCAATGGTAAAATGCCTAAATCTGGTCGTATTCCTTGTCCTATTAAAGACTGTTAAAATGCGAAAAATAGTAATTGCTCTAGATGGTTATTCTGCATGTGGCAAAAGCTCTACAGCCAAATTAGTAGCCTCGCAGTTAGGCTATACTTACATTGATACAGGTGCAATGTATCGAGCTGTTACACTCTATTTTTACGAAAACTACATAGAACTTACCAATCCAAAAGCTATTGCTGATGCATTGGAAAAAATAGAAATATCTTTCAGATTCAATCCAAATACACAACATAGTGATACGTATTTGAATAACCTAAATGTTGAAGATGAAATTAGAAAAATGTATATTTCTGAAAGGGTAAGCCCTGTGAGTGCAATACCCGAAGTACGTAGGGCTATGGTTCGACAACAACAAAAGTTAGGTAAAAAAAGAGGAGTTGTGATGGATGGAAGAGATATTGGTACTACTGTGTTTCCTGATGCAGAAGTGAAAGTTTTTATGACAGCAGATTTATATACAAGAGCTTTCAGAAGACAAAAAGAACTGATTGAAAAAGATGAAATTGTGGATTTGGACGAGATTCTTGAAAATCTAAAAACAAGAGATAGAATAGATACAACTCGTGCTGAAAGCCCCTTAAAAAAAGCAGAAGATGCTCATTTTCTGGATACTACGTTTATGACTGTTGATGAACAGGTAGAATATGTATTGCAACTAGCAACAAGCAGCATTATTCAAATCAATAAAATTGCCAAACCTTTAGAGATATAGTTTTTTACTAATTCTTATATTTTCTCGGGGCTTTTAAGCCCCAATTTTCTTTTATAAATGTAGTTTAAAACTACATTCTCCATTACAGATTCTATCGGTTTTAAAGAAAGAACTAAAAATAATTTGATTCCAATACTTACCCACTGATTGGTACTGACAAAATCTACAATCAGGGGCTCTAAAAGAACTTCTTCAATTAAAAAGAGGATAATCGCTAGAATTAGGACTATTGTTGTTGCAATTTTCCCTGCACGAGCTTGTGTAAGCTGATCTATGGTAACTTGGAGTTCCTTATTTTTAAAGTCTAATTCCTGATTTTTTTGGTCTAAAGCAGCATTTGCCTTATCAAGCTTTTTTTGAATTTTATCACTTACATTTGTAATCAATCTCATTTGTCCAATGGCTTCTTCAAAATTCTCTAAAAGCCTTTTGTATTCATCTTTTAGCTCATGTTCATGTAAATGGAGATTTTCCTCAATTTTTTTGGCTCTATGAAGCTCATTAACCTCTCTGATGTAAACCTTTTCCATAAAATATCAGTAAAAAAGTGGTGTGTATGCTGAAAGTTTAATGATTTAAAAGATTTTCCCAGTCTTCCATTTTCTGAATTAATAGAGACTCAACATTTGCATATTGTTTCTGAGTCTGTTCTAATAAATCTTTTTGTGCATATAAACTCGAGTCTGCAAGCTTTTGTTCCAAAAGCTGTTTTTCTTCTTCTAACTTAGTAATTTCTTGCTCTATTTTTTCTATTTCCTTCTCTATTTTTTTTGAATCTTTTGTAATATGAGGCTTATTAGTAGGGGTTTCTTTAGGTTTTTCTTTTATTACTTTCTCTTTTTCAGAGACTTGTGTTAGGTTCCTTTCTTCCTGCCATATTTCATATTCATCGTAAGTACCCAAAAACTCTTTGATTTGATGGTTTTCAATGTACCAGATTTTATTGGCAATATTTCTAATAAAATTCCTGTCGTGAGATACTACAATAAATGACCCTTCATAATTTTGTAGAGCTTGTGAAAGAATTGATACAGAAATAATATCCAAGTGGTTGGTAGGCTCATCTAAAAGTAGAAAATTGGCATCTGAAAGAAGAGTTTTTGCCAATGCAACCCTCGATTTTTCTCCTCCTGACAAAACCTTTATCTTTTTAAATACCTCTTCTCCCGAAAATAAAAAGCATCCCAAAATAGTTCTAAGTTCTACTTCTGTTCTGGTTGTACCCGTTTGGTTTAGTTCTGTGAGCAAATCAACATTTAAGTTCAATGCTTCTATCTGATGTTGAGCATAATATGTCATTTTTACATTATGCCCTAACTTGTTTTCACCTTCAAAATTTTCTGTTCCTAGCAAAATCCTTAAAAGTGTAGATTTTCCTTTTCCATTTGCTCCAACCAACGCAATTTTATCGCCTCGTTCAATGTTGATAGAACTATTTTGTAAAATTTTTAAATCTCCATAGCTTTTAGAAATATTCTTCAATTCCATGACTTGCTTACCCGAATTTTGCGAAAAAGTAAACCTGAAATGGAGTTTTACGTTTTCCTCAATTACATCCTCAATTTTGTCCAGACGTTCTAAAGCTTTTACTCTTGACTGTACTTGTTTTGCTTTAGAAGCTTTTGCCTTGAAACGAGTAATAAAACGCTCTGTTTGCTTAATTAAAGCTTGCTGATTTTGGAAAGCATTTTTCTGAATTTCCTGTCTTTCAGCTTTCTGCTCCAAGAAATCAGTATAATTACCTGTATAAATATTGAGTTTCTTTTGAGAAATTTCTACAATAGTATCTGCAATATTGTCCAAAAAATCTCTATCATGGGAAACAACTAAAACAGCACCATCATAATCTGCCAAGTATTCTTCTATCCACTGAATAGAAGGTAAATCTAAGTGGTTGGTAGGCTCATCCAGAATAAGCAAAGCAGGATGTTGTAATAACAATTTGGCAAGCATCACACGCATACGCCATCCACCCGAAAAAGTGCTGAGAGGCTTTTGAAGACTTTCAGTCAGGAAACCCAAGCCTTCTAATACAGCTTCAGCTTTTGCTTGCATGCTATAACCATCCAAAATGGCAAATTCTTCCTGTAAATGGCTTAATTTATCAACTAAATTATCAGAATAGTCTTTTTCAAGCTTTTTGATAATTTCATTAATTTCTAATTGTATTTGATTTTGCCTTTCAAAGGCTTGCATAGCTACCTGTAAAATAGGCTCTTCGGACTGATAAGATAACAAGTCCTGATTTAAAAAGCCGATAGTACACTCTTTACTTTTGGAAATAGAACCCGCATCAGGTTGATATTCACCAACAATTAGTCTTAAAAGTGTAGATTTTCCAGTTCCATTTAAACCTATTAATCCAATTTTATCTTTAGGCTTGATTTGTAATGAAGCCTCTTCGTACATAGTTCTTCCGCCAAAAGAAAAAGAGAGGTTGTGTATTGTAAGCATTCTAATTTCAACAAAAAAGTCTTTAAAAACCTTAAACTGCTACAAAGATACAATTTTTTCGGCATTACTATTGTTGTTGTTTTAAAAAGCAACTAAATTTCCCTTTATATCGTAAAATCATAAGTTCAACCGAAATCAATTATGAAAAAAATCTTAAAAAGAGTCTTTATTGGGTTAGGAATATTCTTGGTAGCCATCTTAGGCTTTGCCATAGCTGTTCCATTTTTGTTTAAAGACAAAATAAAAGCTGAAATAGACAAGCAAATAGCTTTGTACGTGGATGCAAAAGTCAATTTTAAGGCGGATGATTTTAGTTTGAGCCTTTTTAAAAGCTTCCCTGATGTAACTGCATCACTCAATAATTTAAGTGTTGTAAACAATGATCCATTCAAAGGTGATACACTTGCTTCTATTAAGTCTTTTAACATCACAGTAGACTTATGGAGTGTTTTTGGAGATAAAATGAAGATTAATAAAATCTCTTTAGATAAACCAAGAGTATTTGCTAAAATCAATAAAGAAGGAAAAGCAAATTGGGATATTGTACGTCCACAACCTTTAGACACTACAGCTAAGAAAACACAAGATACAACTTCTAAATTTAGCCTAGCCATCAAGAAATGGGAAATAACAGAGGGACTGGTTGTATACGAAGATAAAACCATGCCTATGTATGTAAAAATTGATAAAATAAACCATGAAGGCAAAGGTAACTTAGAATCTGATGTGTTTGATTTATATTCTGAGACCAATATTGAGAAATTTACCTTTAGTTTTGATGGAACAGAATACCTCACAGAGAAAAAAGTAACAGCAGAGGTAACAATGGGTATGGATTTGAAAGGTTTTAAATTTACTTTTAAAGAAAATAAGGTTCAACTGAATGATTTTGGATTGAAGTTCGATGGTTTTGTGGCTATGCCTGATACCAATATTACAATGGATATTAAGTATGCAACCACCAGCACAGATTTTAAAACTTTGCTTTCATTAGTGCCAGGGGTTTATACCAAAGATTTCAAAGACATTAAAGCAGATGGTAAAATAGCCTTTAATGGAGATGTAAAAGGCACTTATAATGCTATCCAAATGCCAGCATTTCATTTAGGACTTAAAGTAGATAACGGTTCTTTCCAATATCCTGCTGTACCAACACCAGTTAATAATATCCAAGTAGATTTAAATGTAGGTACAGACGATGGAGTGATAGATAACATGAAAATAGACCTGAAAAAGTTTCACATGGATTTAGGACAAAATCCAATAGATGCCAGAGCTTTGGTACAAGGATTGACTAAAATGAACATTGATGCCAATGCAAAAGCGAAACTAAACTTGGCAGATGTAACTAAAATGTTCCCAATGCCAGGGCTAAGTCTTTCAGGGCTTTTTAATTTGGATGGTACAGCAAAAGGTATTTATGATGGTAAACAAATGCCAACAGTAAATGCAGCCATGAGCCTGCAAAATGGTTATGTAAAATCGTCAGCTTTTCCTGAGCCTCTTGAAAAACTCAATATGCAGGCTACAGCTAAAAGTGATGGAACACTTGCTAATAGCGAATTTGCAGTACAAAATTTTTCTATGATGCTTCAAAATGAGCCTTTTAATGCAAATGCTGTGTTCAAGAATTTTGATGACATTGATTTTAATGTAAAAGCCAATGGTGTCATTGATTTAACGAAAATTACTAAAATATATCCTTTAGAAGGAATGAAACTTACAGGAAGGATAAAAGGAGATATTGCTTCAGCAGGTAGAATGTCATATATTGAAAAGAGCCAGTATGAGAAAATTACCAATAGTGGAGATGTAACAATGACAGGGTTTATCTATGAAACCAAAGATATGCCAGTCGTTAAAATTAACAATGCTCATTTACAGTTTAATCCTAAGGAAATGGTATTAGAGAAATTTGAAGGTTCTGCAGGTAGAAGTGATATGCAAGCAAACGGAACAATTTCAAACTATTTAGGATATATATTTAAAGATGAAACAATTAAAGGTAAACTTACATTTACATCCAAAAAATTTGATGTAAATGAATGGTTGGTAGATAGCCCAACCCCTACAACCCCAACCCCCGAACAAGATGTTCCCCTTACAGTTATCCCTATACCTAAAAATGTAGATTTCCTATTAAACTCTTCTATTGGGGAAGTAGTGTATGATAATCTAACACTCAAAACTTTAAAAGGAGATATTATTGTAAAAGATGGTAAAGTGAGTCTAAAAGATGGTGCATTTAATACTTTGGGTGGAGATTTTGTAATGAATGGTACTTATGACACCCAAGATGAAAAGAAACCAAAATTCGATTTTGATTTGGGTATCAAAGATTTACAAATGGGAGATGCTGCCAAATCTTTTGTAACGATTAAACAATTAGCTCCTATTACACAAAACGTAGCAGGAAAATTTTCTACTAAATTCAAAATGAAAGGTGATTTAGGACAAGACATGATGCCATTGTATAATACGCTTACAGGTGACGGATTGGTGACTGTTATGGAGGGAGCTATTCAAAATGTACCTCTGATGGAAAAAATTGCTGAACAAATTAAAATGCCTGAATTAAAATCGGCAAAATTTGCAGATGTACTAACAACAGCCAAAATTCAGAATGGGCGTTTTGTCGTTGACCCTTACAATATGAAAGTTGATAAGTACATGATGAATGTTTCAGGTAGTAATGGAATTATGGATGGTTCTTTAGAATATACTTTAAAAATGGACGTTCCTGCAAAAGGAGCTGGGCAACAGCTAAATAGCCTAGTTACAAGCCAATTAGGAGCAGGCGTCGCATTTGATAAAGTCCCTTTAATTATCTCAGTGAGTGGAACTTATACAAAGCCTGTTATCAAGGTAACTGTGGATAAAAATAATCTAAAAGGTGAAGTGAAAAATGTGGTTGATGCTAAAAAAGATGAATTGAAGAATAAATTACAAAATGAAATAGATGCTAAAAAGAAAGAAGCTGAAGAAAAAGCGAAAGCTGAAGCTGATAAACTGAAAAAAGAAGCTGAAGAAAAGGCAAAAGCTGAGGCTGATAGACTTAAGAAAGAATTAGAGGCAAAAGCTAAGGCAGAACTGGAAAAAATTAAAAATGAGAAATTAAAACGTCAGGCTGATAGTTTGAAAAAACTGGCTGATGATAAAATTAAAAACGGTATCAAAAATAATTTGCCTATTAAAATAAAACCTTAAATTGACTCAGGGCTTATAATTTATAAGTCCTGAATTTTTCTTACTTATGATTAATATATCTGCCGATTTACTACCCATATCATTCTTTATACGAAGCTTTATTACAGTAGAAGAAGATGAATTAATAGACTTCTTATCTAATTTTCAACCTGTTTCTTATCAAAAAGAACAAGTTATACATGGAGGTCAGCAGGTGTGTAAGCACCTGTATTTTATTAGTCGAGGAATTGTAAGAGAAGAGGAAAAATTTAAAAACAAACCAAGAATAGGCTGGCTAACCTTTGAGAATGAATTGCTTACAGATATATACGGGTTTATCAGAGATGTACACAATCCCAATAAAAAATATTATATTGCTTCTACAGATGTTGAGGGCTTTAAATTACATAAAGATGTATTATTAGGATATTATCAAAAAAATCCACTTTGGGAACGTTTGGGAAGACTGGTTGCAGAACATTATGTTTTAAGAGTAGCAGAACAAGCAGATTTTTTAATTAAATTATCTTCCAAAGAAAGATATGAAGATTTACTAAACAGGAGACCTTCCATATTACAAGAACTTCCTCTTAAACAAATTGCTTCTTATTTGGGCATTACTTTGCCATCTTTGAGTAGAATAAGAGGTCTAAAAAGTTGAATTTAACATAGGTTAAATTTTTCACAGAGTATAGGCAATGAATTTGTAGAAGCATACATAGTTTTAACTTAAAATAATGTAACTCTTATGAAAAAAATCTGTCTTTTTATTCTCTTAATGACTTCTTTATTATGGTCATGCACCCCTGCCGAAGATGCTGCTAGTGTTGACCAGAGCAGAGTTTATGTAATCTATGAGCTTTATTATGATGCAAATTTTGATAAAACATTCGCAAAAGCTTATTTTAGATTTGGAAACGAATTTGGTACACAACTAAAACTTACTGGCAATAGTCAAGTAACTTTTGACGGAGGAGCTATGATAGAAAAAAATGTGTTAAACTTAACTTACTATGAACGAGAATTTGCAGGATTCAAAAATACTGGAAACTTTGTTTGGAAAGACGCAAATGGAAAAGAATATACCAATGCAGTTACAATAACCAATACAATTGATTACCCTACTAATTTTACAACAATTTCTAAAAATAATGCTTTCACATTTACTTGGCAAGGAAGTGCCCTTATTCAGGGAGAAACAGTATATTTGGGTGTAAATGGGCAAGCAGAAGGAGATGCAAGACTGTTTTCTCAAACAGGTGTTGGAACAACTCAAATGATTTTGCCTGTGAACCAGCTACAACAGTTACCTAATGGTAATGTCTCTATGATTCTAAATCGTAAAAATTTTGGTACAGCCTCACAGGTAACAGGAGCTGGTGGTCGTTGGGAAACTAGCTATGTACCCAAACATAAGACTGTACAAGTTCAATAAAAATAGTATATAATATGAATAAGTGGATTCTTTTCTTGGGTTTCATTAGTTTGAGTGTTATTTCTTGTAAAAAGAATGACCCAAGCCCAACTGTAGAAGCAAAAGTAGTTTTTAAGTTTAAGTTTGACTCTACTCAAGAACGCTTAGATGGTTTCGGTAATGTTGCTACAATTCCAGCAGGTAATGCAGGGCAAAACCCTGTATTTAATAAAATTTCAGCCCATTATTTTGAGTTATCCCCTAATGCTCTTACTCAATTGGGACAAGGAAGCGTTTTATATCATGCCACAGAAACGGCTTTGGGTGGAGAAACAGCTATTGATTTTGAGAAGAGTATCTTGAAAGGTGAAAATGAAGTATATTTGAGCATTCCTATCAAAGATATCAAAGCTCAGAGTTATGAGTATTTGAGAATTTCACTGGCATACCAAAATTATGATATTAGTTTTAGGGCAAATGGCTCAGATTTTACAGGTACAATAGCTTCTTTTATTGGTTATAATTCTTATATCAAAAATGCTCAGGTAAAAAGTGGTTCTATTACCATAAACGGTAATAAAAAACAAGGTTTCTGGGCTTTTGAAACTGTAAATGGAATTACACAAGGGCAGGCTCCAGGTACAACCGTACCTAACCCCATTGCTGCTACTTCACCTATCCCTGCTGGTTCGTGCGTGGTAACAGCCAAATTTGATACCCCTTTACAGATTACAGGTAAAGAAACCAAAGATATCATCATTACAGCATCTCTTTCTACCAATAAAAGTTTTGAGTGGAGAGATACAACCCCCAATGGCTTTTTTGAACCATTGTTAGGTGAGCAGGTTGTGGATATGGGTATCAGAGGGATGAAAATAAAAGTAGAGTAATCTATAAATTAAAATGCAAAAGCCTTGATATATCAATTATCAGGGCTTTTTTTATTCAGAAAAATAAATTTATTGAATGGATGAAATTTCTTTTTTTACCCACTTGTAAATAAAGTGAGTGGAAACTATCATGATAAAATAAACAGGAATAGACATAAGTATTCCCAATATAGGCGTACCACAAACAAATTTTTTGTTCCTTATGTATGATAAATATAGTTGATAGTCTATAAAAGGGATTAGCACACAACCAATTGACAAGAAAATGAATAAAGCCCCCAAAAGATTTTTAGAATCTTTCTTTTTGCTCAAAAATCTATAAAAAAAGACTTGAATGATACATAATAAGAAAATAATAACTATCATAATTTTAATTATTTGAAAAAGAAACAAAATTCTCTTTTAGAATGTTGAAAGAATAAAACACGTCAAAGTTTATGCAAATTTTTTCAAGAATTTTAGCTTTTTCATTCTTCTTATTGATTTCTCTCTCCGCTTGTGGACAAAAACAGAAAAAAACGCAATCAAATCAGAATATGACAACCAACTCAGCAAATTTAGAAACAATAACACTTGGAGCAGGGTGCTTTTGGTGTGTAGAAGCTGTTTTTCAGAGAATTGAAGGGGTGACTAAAGTAGAATCTGGATACTCAGGTGGCTTTAAAGATAATCCGACCTATAAAGAAGTATGTAGTGAAACAACGGGACATGCAGAAGTTTGTCAGCTTACTTACGATAAAACAAAAGTAAGTGTCGAAAGTATTTTGGAAGTGTTTTTTGGTACACACGACCCCACCACACGTAACAGACAGGGTAATGATGTAGGTACTCAATATCGTTCAGCTATTTTTTATCACACACCAGAACAAAAAGCTATTGCTGAGAAAGTAATTAAAACACTTAATGATGAGAAGGTTTTCTCAAATCCTATTGTTACAGAAGTGACAGAATTCAAAAAGTTTTATGTAGCAGAAGATTATCATCAGAATTATTATAATCAGAATGGTTCTCAGAGCTATTGCTATTTTGTAATTCGTCCTAAAATTGAGAAGCTCCAGAAAGTATTTAAAGACAAACTGAAAAAATAAATGACATTTGAAAGTCGAAATCCTTTTACAGAAGAATTTATCACCAGTTTTGAAAGTCTTAAAACTTCAGACATTGCATATAAACTTCATTTGGCTAAGCTAGTTTATCCATCATGGAAAAAAGTTCCATTTGATAAAAAATCTATTTTGTTTTTTAAAGTATCAGAAATACTTGAAAAAAATAAAGAACAATATGCTAGACTCATTACCCTGGAGATGGGGAAAGTAATAAAGGAAGCGAGAGCAGAAATAGAGAAATGTGCTATGCTTTGTCGTTATTATGCTGAAAATGCAGAAAAACACTTGGCAGACGAAATAGTAGCCACAGAAGGAAAAAAAAGCTATATCCGTTTTGAGCCTTTAGGAGCTGTTTTTGCTGTAATGCCTTGGAATTTTCCATTCTGGCAGGCGTTTCGGTTTGCAGTCCCATCACTGATGGCAGGGAATGTAGCTTTCTTAAAACATGCCCCTAATGTTCCTCAATGTGCTTTAGCCATCGAAAATATATTTCTACAAGCAGGTTTTGAAGAAGGTGTTTTTCAGAATTTGTTTTTGGAAATATCAGATGTTGAGAGTGTTATTGCTGCAGATATAGTTCAGGCTGTGACCCTTACAGGAAGCGAACGGGCAGGCTCACAAGTAGCAAGTTTGGCTGGGAAATATCTTAAAAAAACAGTTTTGGAACTTGGCGGAAGTGATGCATTTGTAGTGCTTGCAGATGCCGATTTAGATATAACAGTTCCTAATGCAAGACTGAGCCGTATGATTAATATAGGGCAGAGTTGTATTGCAGCAAAACGATTTATTGTAGAGAAAAGCATTTATGAGAGTTTTTTAGAGAAGTTTATAGAGTCTTTCAAACAACTTAAATTTGGAAATCCTTTAGATGAAAACTCTGATTATGCTTGCTTGGCTCGCCCCGATTTAGCAAAAAATTTAGAAAATCAGGTGCAAAGAAGTCTTGCACAAGGAGCCAATCTGGTTCTAGGCAATTCAAAAGCTGATAAAGCCTTTTTCCAGCCAAGTATACTGACAGGTATAACGCCAGATATGGTGGCATTTAATGAAGAATTATTTGGTCCTGTAGCTTCTGTAATTGTTGCTCAAAACGAAAATGAAGCCATTGAACTTGCAAATCGTTCTGTGTATGGTTTGGGAGCATCTGTTTGGACAAAAAATTTAGAGAAAGGTGAAAAAGTAGCCCAACAACTCGAAGCTGGAAGCTGTTTTGTGAATGCTATTGTAAAATCTACTCCTTTGTTGCCTTTTGGAGGCATTAAGCGTTCTGGTTATGGCAGGGAACTTTCTATTGCAGGTATCAGAGAATTCGTGAATATGAAGGCTATTTTTGTGAAGTAGGTTTATATATTAGTCCAAGCATATTTAATAAAAGTAAGCTTAGCACCTTTCATGAAATTTTCCAAAGGGGTGAATTCAGTGGCGGATTCATTTGTTAATTCCATTAAATAAACATCTGGATTCATGCGTTTTGAATGAAACAGCCAAGATCTAAACTTTCTAACTTGATAGGTATTTGTGAGAGTTTTTAGTTCTCTAAAATTAGAGATTAAGGGAGTTTTCGATTCCATGATGTCTTGAAATATATTAGAATTTTCTACCCATTCCCCAAAGATAATTTGAGGATATAATATGCCTTGTTCTAATAAAATTTCAAGTTGAGCATTAGAATCATTTAAAGTAAAACCTCTACTTCCAAATTCAAAAATATTACCAACTTTTTTTACCTTACCTTTGAACCTTTCATAATTCTGCTTTTTGTAGTTTTTTTCAAAAAACATTTTGGCTTGATACAACTCATACTCTCCCTGATTTTTAAAATCTGGTTCATTTTGGCAAAAAACACTTTGAGAGAAACTAGAAAACAGCCAAATGAGTAAAATATAAATTTTCATAGTCTTGAAATTTGAATAATAAAAATACTACTTTTTCTCCACCTGTTTTAAAATATCATTCATCATATCAATCTGTACACGCTGAATTTCAAGGAGTTCTTGTTGCTGATGCATAATGAGGTGGTCTATTTTTTCATGCAACATCCTGATTTCCAGCTCTGATTTAAGATTTATCATGTAATCTTTTTTGGCTCTTTCTCTGTCTTTTTCTTCTTGTCTGTTTTGACTCATCATAATAATTGGGGCTTGTATAGCAGCCAAACAAGAAAGAATCAGATTCAAGAGAATAAAAGGGTAGGGGTCAAAACCTTTGTTGGCAAGTAAAAAAGCATTGGCTATAATCCATACAACTAAGAAGATACCAAAAGAAATAATAAATCGCCAACTACCTCCAAATGTAGCTACTCCGTCAGCCATTTTTTGTCCAAAAGTAAGCTTTGTATTTTTATCGTCATCAATTTGCTCTGTAATGAGTGTTCTTTCTTGTAGTGATGATAAAACGGTTTTCTCTAAATCTCCAAGTTCACCAATTTCATTTACAAGACATTCAGAAATAAACTTTGTTCTGAAATGATTCAATTCTGAGAGGGCTATGTTACTATTCTGAGAGAATTGTGGATAAGTTTTCTGAATAAATTCAAAAAGCACTTTTCTAATAGAACTTCCTTTTATTTTTTCTGATTTGGGAAACTCTTTGCCCGAAATATCACTAATAAAATCATTCATAATCAATAAAATAAAAGAAAAAAGATAATTGTAAAATAAGTCCACAAGCATGAAAAAAGAATGTGGATAATGGTTTCAAAAAGTTTGCCTTTCCAAAGTTTACTTGAATATACAAAAAATTGGAAAAATAACCTTATACCCCAAAATATTGAAATACCTAAAGCTATTTTTTTTCCAATAGGGGTGCTAAAGTCTTGTGCAGAAGAAAACAGGCATAAAAGCCCTAATAAGAAAACCAAGAAAGCTACAAAAAAGGTATGCACATACATCAATTGTTGATTAATCAGGCTAATATTTTTCAAGTCTTCTTTCCAATTGAAATAACGTGGGAAAATGACATGAATAATCCCCAAAACAATCATAATACTTCCTATAATTTTAAGATGAATGTCCATGTTTTTCTAAAATAAAAAGTTTTACAAATGGAGAGATAGATTGTTGCTTTGCTATTTTAAAATCAGATTTTTTGAACGTATCAAACCATGTATCAAGGCTTAAAAAATGAAAAAAACCAATATTATAAGCCAGAAAATTCCAGAAATCTCTGAGATGTTCCACCACTATTACTTTTCCAGAGATATCTAAAATTCGGCTTAATTCCTTGAAAAAAAGTATTCGTTCTTGGTGGTTTCGGATTTCATGAGCTGAAAATATCACAAAACATACTGAAACAGAGTTATCTTCAAGAGGTATTTGAGAAGTTGTAATTGACTGAGTGTTAGGATAAGCAGGATATGCTTTTCTAGCTCTTTTGATGGAAACTTCAGTGTGTAAAAGTGGATTGTAAAAATCAAAAACTTGTAATGAACTTTCAGGGAATGTATGTTTTAATAGAGTGCTTGTTTCATCAAAACCTGCATGAATATTGACTATTCTGCTGTTCTTGGGAATATTGAGTTTTAGCCACGAAAGTGTATAAAAACCAGATAAATCATAAATATACCACGAAATCAATAAAGGAATAAAAGTACCTAAACCTACTAAAACAGCTAAAATAAGAAAGTAAGGTTGATAATTGGAGATAAAAGCAAAGCCCAAAATACTTAGTATTATCACCAAAATAGCTATTACAAAAAAATGCCAGTTAAACCTGACAATATTGGCTACTCCTTGGAATGGGCTTCTTTTGACTTGTTCCATACTTCAATTCTTCCTTTTTTCCAATAATAAGGAATATTTTTGATGATGAAGGCATTGGCTAAATGAATCTCTGAAAAATTAAATTTCTCTAAGAATTTGAAAGAAGCATCTTCCACTTTTATGGGTTGTGGATGCCAGTCTTCTCTAACTCCCTCTATAATCAAAACTTCTGATTTTTCTTTTTTGTAGGTAAATGTAAAAGGTAATGGACCTGCAAAACGTCTTGCTTCTTTCCAATCCTGAAAGGGAGAAGAAGAAGGTAACGAAATATCATCATTACCAGCTTCTACTTTTAGTTTAAAATCGGATTTTTGAGAATGAATATTTACAATGTCTTGATTTTTAGAGTATTGTATATCTGTCGTTGTATAATTGTAATGGGTAAAAATATTTCCAAAGAATTCCATTTTTTTCTTGTTGGTTTCAGATTTAAGGATGTATAATCCTCGAAGTCTTTTACCAGCATTGGTATGATAACGTACAAAGACTCGATAGCCAATCAGAAAAAAATCATTGCCTAAAAATTTTGGAAAGCCTTTTGGACGTAAATTCTTGGTTTGTACCATTGCAATAGCAATAAAAGCCCATTTATCCTGAAATGTATCAGGTTCTAGACATTCAGGAATAAGAGAAAGCACCTCTTGATATGGAACAGCATATGTAAGCACCAATGAGCTTTCAAAAAAGGCTTCAACTGCAAACGGATGATTTTTAAAAAAAGCAAGCATTAAGTGTTCTTTAAGGATTTCTTTAAAATAAACTCATGCCAATAGATAATTGTTGCAAAAATGATGGCTATCAATATATTAAGTTTTCCAAATAAAAGTAATTCAGAGGCTACTATAAACTCAATAATATTCATTGTCAGAACCAATACAATTTGCAGTATAGCACAAAAACGACTATACAAACGGCTAAGAATCCAACAGAAAAGAAAAATCTCACCAAAACCAATCATTTTGGTGAGAATATCAGCATATTCTGTACCCAGAATTTTACCAACAATTTCTTGATGACGAGGTACAAAATTTAGTATTTTACAATATAAACCATTGATAAGCCAAACTAAAGCAATACAAATCAGTAGAATATGATAAAGATATTTTTTTAGTTGACTCATAAAGAAAAGATTAAGAAAAACTTTGAGCTTTTTCTACCATTGATTTTGTTCCAATATATAAAGGACATCTTTGGTGAATATCTGTTGGTTCTAAATCCAAAATTCTGTTTTTACCATCAGTAGCCATACCACCTGCCTGTTCAATAATAAAAGCCAATGCATTACATTCATGCATGAGACGTAGTTTACCATTTTTATCTTTATTGGTTGCAGGGTACATATAAATACCACCTTTCAATAAGTTTCTATGGAAATCAGCTACTAAAGAACCAATATAACGAGCTGAGTATTTTTTCTCCTTACAAAAGTCTATATATCTTTTTACGCTGTCAGAAAAATCATTATAATTTCCTTCATTTACAGAATATATTTTACCTTCTTCTGGAGTTTGAAATTCAGATTTTGACAAAATGTATTCTCCTAGAGACCCTTCATAAGTAAAAGCATTTACACCATGCCCTGTGGTATAAACCAGCATTGTAGATGAGCCATATAACACATAACCAGCCCCAACCTGCTCAGAACCTTTCTGTAAGAAATCTTCTTTGGTTGGAGGTGTCCCTAATGGACTTTTACGCCTGTAAATAGAAAAAATTGTTCCAATAGAAACGTTTACATCAATGTTTGAAGAGCCATCAAGAGGATCAATGGCTACAACATATTTGCCATTTAGGTTTCCAGTATCAATCGCTTCATCTTCTTCTTCAGAAAGAACGGCACAAACCTCACCACCATTTTTCAAAGCTCTGATAAAGCGAATATTGGCAATAACATCCAATTTTTGTTGTTCTTCACCTTGTATATTCTGAGTTCCATAAGAACCTGTAATATCAATTAGTCCAGCTCTATTAATTTCTCTATGAATGATTTTACTAGCCCAAGCAATATCTCTGAGTAGCTGAGATAAATCACCTGTTGCATTTGGAAATTGAGCTTGGTCTTGTTTAATAAAACGGTCAAGGGTTCGACCAACTGAGGGTACTAATGTATTCATAATTTTAGCAGAATTTAAAAAATACTAAAAATTAGGTTAAAATGGCTTCAAAGATACACATTTTTTGATTTTTTGATAGATTGTTTTTGCAAACTTTTCTTATGTAAGTTTTTTGTGATAATTGTAAGCTTTTGTCTCTTTTTGTTGATTTTTATTTTGATTATTTAGGTTTGTATATTGTTTTATTTTGAAATAATATGTTTTTATAAAATTTTATTATGCAATTTTGTTGCACAATATTTTTTTATTATTTAGTATTGCATACGTAATTTTTATGCTCTATTAAACAACTTTAAACCCATGAAAAAAAACACACTTCTTGCTTGTGCATTTTCGCTACTGGCAACGGGTTTGTTCGCTCAAAATGAGTCTGAACGCCAAAAAATCGTTTCAGGAACAAATGTTTCTAAACTACAAAACTTAAGCAAAGAATTTGCTTCCAAACGCCTTGAAGAAAAGAAAAAGGCTATTGAGTTAGCACACAAAAAAGGATGGCAGATTTTTGTAAACATGCCAGATGGTAATTTTGCTGAATTACAAAGAGTGGATAATCTTGGAAATCCAGTTTATTACATTACACAAAGCAACTTAAATGCAGCGGCTACTACTCGTGCCAACAGACTTTGGACAGGAGGCTCTATGGGCTTAAACCTAAACGGACAAGGCATGATTGTAGGAGAATGGGATGGTGGTCCTGTTCGTGGAACACACCAAGAGTTTGGAACAAGAGTGGTTCAGAAAGATGGAGTAGCCTTTACAACTTCGAATGGCAATAACCAACATGCTACTCACGTAGGTGGTACCATGATTGCTTCTGGGGTAACGGCTAATGCAAAAGGTATGGCTCATCAAGCAACTCTGTGGGCTAACGAATGGAACAATGATACTGCTGAAATGCCTTCACAAGCATCCCAAGGCTTGATTCTATCAAACCACTCATATGGCTATAGAGCAGACTTATTGCCAACTTGGATGTTTGGATTCTACGATTCAGAAGCTGCTGCTTGGGATGAAATAGCATTCAATGCACCTTTTTATACAATCGTAAAAGCTGCTGGAAATGACAGAGGAGCTGGTTATAACCCTGGTGGTGTATTTGGTACAACAGGATATAATTTGTTGAGTGGTTCAGCTACTTCTAAAAACGTATTGGTTGTTGCTGCTGTTTCTGCTGTAACAAACTATACTGGTCCATCTAGTGTAACCATGTCTTCATTTAGCTCTTGGGGACCTACCGATGATGGACGTATCAAGCCAGATATTTCAGGTATGGGGGTAAGTGTATATTCAACAACAAGTACAAGTAATACAGCTTATTCTACACTTTCTGGTACTTCTATGGCTAGCCCTAACGTAACAGGTACACTTACACTTATTCAACAGCATTATAAAAACCTGAATAGTGGAAGTTTCATGCGTTCAGCAACTTTAAGAGGTTTGGCTATTCATACAGCAGATGAAGCTGGTTCAGCAGCTGGTCCTGACTATCGTTTTGGATGGGGATTGTTAAATGCTGAAAAAGCTGCAAATGCGATCACCAATAGAGGAACATCTTCTATTATTGATGAAAGAAGTTTAAGTAATGCAACAACTTATTCTACAAATGTTGTAGCTAATGGTTCTGCTCCCTTAGAAGTTACAATCGCATGGAACGATCCTAAAGGAACTCCTCTAGCAGATGGAACAGCTAACTCTACTTCTGTAAGACTTGTAAATGATTTAGATATCAGAGTAACTTACAACGGAACAACTACTTTACCTTGGAGATTAGACCCTGCAGCTCCTGCAAATGCAGCAACAAAAGGTGATAACTTCAGAGACAACGTAGAGAAAATTATAGTTGAAACGCCTGTAGCTGGTGCTACTTATACCATTACAGTATCTCACAAAGGTACATTGGCTTCAGCTCAAGCATACTCTTTGATTGTCACAGGAATTGGCTCTAGTACACCTCCTCCTACTTGTGCTGTACCTAGTAGTTTAACAACCTCTTCAATTACTTCTACTGGTGCTACTCTTAACTGGGGTGCTGTTTCTGGTGCTGCTTCTTATGATGTAAGAGTGAGAGCTACTGGTGCAACTACTTGGACTGATTTCTTGGGTAGAACAGGTACTTCTTTTGCTGTAACAGGTTTAACTGCAAACACAGGTTACGAATGGCAAATCAGAACAAACTGCTCAGGTTCTTCAAGTGCATACTCTTCAAGTACAACATTTACAACAACAGGAACTATTACCCCTACTTATTGTGCATCAAGAGGTACTAATAATAGTTTTGAATGGATAGATTTAGTTCAATTAGGAAGTATTAATCGTACATCTTCAAGAGAAACCAATGGTTATTTGAATACAGGACTTTCTACAAATCTAGCTAGGGGTTCTTCTCAAACTATTTCTTATAGTGCAGGATTTTCTTCAACTGCCTACACTGAATACTGGAAAGTATATATTGACTGGAATGCTGATGGGGATTTCTTAGATGCTGGTGAAACGGTTGTAAGTAGAACATCAAATAGCAGTGCAACATTGAGTTCAACATTTACAGTTCCTACAACAGCAGTATTAGGTCAGACTCGTATGAGAATATCTATGAGTGATGCAAATCAAAGCTCTTGTACAACATTCACTTATGGTGAAGTAGAAGATTATACTATCAATGTTACTAGCTCAGGAGCTCGTACACTTGCAACGACAGGTGATGGTTTAGAAGAGGCGTTAGATGTAGTTATCTATCCTAACCCTAGCACAACTGGAGCAAAAATCAGCTTACAGTTCTCTCAAGAGACTGAAGGTACAATTCAAATCATAGACCTTTCTGGTAAAGTAGTAAGAAAAGAAACTGTAAAAGGTGCTAATGTAGAAGTAAGTACAGAAGGTTTTGCAAGAGGTATGTATGTGCTTCAAGTAGAATCGGCTCAAGGTAAAACAACTAAAAAATTAATTATTAACTAAGTATAAAAGATTAACAATAACTAAAAAGCCCTTGCAGAAGCAAGGGCTTTTAGTTATATCTTGACACCTATTACCGAAATATCATCTATTTGCTCATACTCTCCTTTCCATAAATTTAATTCTTTGATAAGATGTTTTTCTTGTTCTTCTAACGGAATTTGTGAAGTGTATTCAATTAATTCTTTAAATCTTCTCTTTGAATACTTTTTATTTTTGTCTCCACCAAACTGATCTTGAAAACCATCCGAAAATAAAAATATTTGACAAGAATCTTGAAACTGCATGGTCTGATTATCAAATGTTTTATTTCGTTTGATGTCATAGCCTCCTATTCCATGTTTATTTGCTTCAAGCTCTCTGAAAACATTATCTATAAGTAAATATGCCCCATTGTGAGCTCCTGAGAACTGAATAGTTCGATTGTTTTTATCAATAATACAAATGGCAATATCCATTCCATCCTGATTGCCTGTATCTTGTTGATGTAAAGCTTCTTGAATGGTTCTATCTAATTCCTGTAAAATCTCAGAAGGCGTTTCAATGTTTTTGGTAATAATGATATTCTCCAGAGTGGCAATGCCTAAACTACTCATAAATGCACCTGGTACACCATGTCCTGTACAATCAGCAAGAGCCAAAAATGCTTTTCCTTCTTTTTCAATAAAGTAATAGAAATCACCACTGACAATATCTTTGGGTTGATACAAGGCAAAAAAATGAGAAAAATACTCATTTAAACGTTGTGGAAACGGTAAAAGAGCATGTTGTATATTTTTCGCATATCTGATGCTGTCTAAAGTATTTTTTCTTTCATGTTCCAAGAGTTTATTTTGTTCATGTAATAAATCTCTTTGAGCTAAAATTTCTTCTGCATTTTGTCTAAGTTCTTCATTTTGAGCAGCAATCTGGTTTGATTGCTCAAAGATTTCATTAGCTTGTTCTCTTATTTCTACTGCTTGTTTTTCAAGAGCCTGTTTCTGCTTTCTGATTTTAGACAGAGAATAAAACATATAACCAAGTCCCATGACAGCTAACCCAATAATGGTTATCAATAAAATATTGATAATGGTTTGTGTTTCTCTTTCTTTTTCTCTTTGTCGTTGTTCAATTTCTCTTTTTTGTTGTTCTAATTGTCTGAGAGCTTTTTCCTTTTTGGCATTCTCCTTTTCAGCCTCAATTTGTTGAATTTGTATCTTTTTCTCAGCTTCTTGTTCTTTTATTTTAAGATCACTTACCTCAGCTTCTCTTTGAAGAATTTCATTTTCTTGGGCTTGCCTTGAGCTTAAAAGCCTCATTTCTACAGCTTCCAACTCTTTCAAACGATTATCTTTTTTTAATAAATCATTTTCCTGTATTTTCTGCTTGTATTCAAAACGGTTTTGAAGTTTAGCCATTTCTTCTGCATTCTGCTGATTATAAATCTCATTTTTTATTTTAGTGTATTGACTTGCATAATAAGAAACTGAATCGGCAGGCTTGCCTGCATAGGTAGCTAGCAACATATAGTCATAATAACTTTCTGCTATAATAACCTTTGAACCAGTTTTTTCTGCTAGAGCTAAACCTTCTTTTAATAATTTCTCTGCTAATATATAATCTTTTTCAGCAGAGGCTATTCTACTCAAATTTTGTTTCACAATAGCTTCATTATATAAATCTTTAGCTTCTTTTATTAAGACAAGAGCTTTTTCAAAGTAGGTTTTAGCCAAAGGTGTATTTTTAATATCGAAATAAATACTGCCTTTATTGATATAATTGAGTTGTAATAGTCTCTTGTTACTGTTTTTTTCACTAATCACTTCAGATTTATCTATTACTTCTAAAGCCTTTGAATATTCTTTTTTCCTATAATGAATAATACCAATATTATTCAAGTTTGTAGCTATTTGGCGTTCATCATTAATTTTCGTATTAATTTCTAATGCCTGATTGTAATATTTGAGAGCTTCATCAAGGTTATTCTGTTGACGATAGATTTCTCCTAAATTGTTAAGACAAGCAGACTGATAGCGTACATTTTTAATCTTATTGGAGTATTCGAGAGCCTTTAAATAACAACTAATAGCCTCTGTGAAATCGGCTGTATTTCGATACACATTACCAAGGTTGATATAGCTTTTGGCTAATTGAGTCTCATCATTTCTTGCTAGACTAATATCAATAGCTTTTTTATGATTCTCGATAGAAGAATTATATTCTCCCATAAAACGATAGGCACTTGCCATATTACTATGACTGCGAACAATGCCATTTTTAAAGTTTAACTTTTGAGAATTTTGAAGAGCTTGCTTATAATATTCGAGTGCTTTGGTATGGTTTTGTTGGTCATAGTAATAATCTCCAGCCTGATTAAGCAGATTTACATAATTAGAATCTGGTTTGGGTTTACTATTAAGCTTACTTTCAATTTCTTGGATATTTACTTTCTGAGAATATGAACTCCAAGAAATACAGATAAAAAATAGATAGATAAGCGAACGCATAGTATTGAAAGTTGAACACTTAAATTAAAAAATATTTCTATTTTTTAAAATTTTAAAGAGGTTTTTGAAAGAAAAAAGCCCGTAAAGGGCTTTTGATTATTTACTATTCATCAAATCTTCTATTTCTTCAGCTTCAATGGGGATGTTTTCCATTAAATCAATATTTCCATCTTCTGTAATCAGAATATCATTTTCTAGACGGATACCTAAGCCTTCTTCTGGAATATAAATACCAGGTTCACAAGTAAATACCATGCCTGCCTCAAAGATATGATATTTACTACCCACATCATGTACATCCAATCCTAAAAAGTGAGAAGTTCCATGCATAAAATATTTTTTGTAAAGAGGGTAATCTGGATTTTGTTTTTCAACTTCGTGTTTTTGTAATAAACCAAGCCCTATCAATTCGCTTTCCATCATTTTTCCTACCTCTTTATGATACTTATCCCAATTATTACCTTTTACAAGCATAATTTTAGCTGCTTTCATCACTCTTAAAACTGCATTATATACATCCTTCTGACGTTGTGTAAAACGTCCACTCACTGGTACGCAACGAGTAAGGTCAGAAGCATAGTTTGCATATTCAGCAGCTACATCTAATAAAATCACATCTCCATCCTTACATTGCTGATTGTTTTCAATGTAATGTAAAACACAAGCATTTTTACCAGACGCTATAATAGGTGTATATGCAAAACCTCTTGAACGATTGCGTAAAAATTCATGAGATAACTCTGCTTCAATTTCGTATTCCCAAACACCAGGTTTGACAAAGTTTAGCAATCTTCTAAAGCCTTTTTCTGTAATCTGACAGGCTTTTTTCATCAAGAATATTTCCCAAGTGGATTTTATAGCTCTTAAACGATGCATAATAGGAGCTAGACGTTTATAATTATGCAGAGGAAACTTTTCTTTACAATATTTAATAAATCTAGCATCACGTGTTTCTACTTCTACAACAGCTCTTGTATGTTCGTTAGTATTAAGATAAATATTTTCTGACTCAAAAGCGAGTAATGCAAATACCTTTTCGAATTCAGAGAGCCAATAAACAGTTTGTATACCCGAAACCTCCTGTGCTTCTTGTTTTGTGAGTTTGTGTCCTTCCCAAGTAGCAATATGTTCGTTGGTTTCTTTAACAAAGAGGATTTCACGCATTTTTTTGTCACGAGCATCTGGACAGATAATCAAAATGGTTTCTTCTTGGTCTGCTCCTGTCAGATAAAATAAATCACTATTTTGTTTAAAAGCCATCGTTCCATCGGCATTTGTAGGCATAATATCGTTAGAATGGAAAACGGCAATGGATTCAGGAAAGAGTGCGTTGGCTAAATTTCTTCTATTTTCAATAAATAGCTCTTTAGGAATGGGTGCGTATTTCATTGGGAAAAAAATTAGATTGAAACTTTTGCTCAATATTAGAGAAAATCATTGAGACATCTTATACTTCATGTTACTATTTTGTTAAGCTACTTGTTTTTTCAGGTTTTTCAAATAAATTTGGTAAAAAATATCTGTGAAATCTATGCTTGTAAAAGAAAAGGTAAATAATACCATAGACCAAAGTGATTATATCAGTAGAGATTTGAGCTGGCTGAAATTTAACTGGAGAGTTTTAGACCAAGCCAAAGCTGAACGTAGGAGTATTTTTGAAAAATTAAAGTTTCTGGCTATTACCACCTCCAATCTGGATGAATTCTTTACTATTAGAGCTGGGAGTTTGTACAACTATTTGGATTATGGTAAAGAACGTTTAGATTATTCTGGCTTAAAAGGAAGACCTTTTAGAAAAATCCTTCTGGATGAAGCCCATCAGTTTGTAGCAGACCAATACGAAGTTTTGCATGAATTGGTAGAACATTTTGAAGAAAATGGCTTCAGACTGGCTACTATTCGAGATTTGAGAGATACTGAGAAGGAACAAGTCGAAAGTTATTTTCGCAAGACTATTTTTCCCATGCTTACACCTATGGTGTATGACAGTCATCATGCTTTTCCTATTTTAAGAGCTCAGGTGTTGGTTTTTGGGGTAGTGACTCAATACGAAGAAAATGGTAAGGCAATTAGAAAAGCTTCTTTTGTGCAAATACCCCAAAATTTACCTCGTTTTTTTGAAATCAGAAGAAAAGAAGATGAAGAAGTTCTATTTATACCTATCGAAACGATTATCCGTTGGCAGATAGGCAAATTATATAAAAATGTAAAAATCCTTTCTGTGGATTTAATTAGAATTACAAGAAATGGAGATTTTACTTTAGATGAAAGTGATGATTTAGAAGCAAACTTTATCAATGAAATCAGAAGTAAAATCAAAACACGCAGAACGGGTAGAGTGGTAAGGGTAGAAGTTCTTTCAAAATATTCTGAATGGCTCATGCGTATTTTAAAAGAACGCTGGCAGATTGATGATGATAATATTTTTATTGTTGATAAGTTATTGGATTTAACCTGTTTATGGCAAATTGTCAAACATCCTGAGTTTGTTGATGAAATGCCTCCTCTGCCTAATCAGGTACCTCCATTGCGTATGAGAGGATTTCAACAAGATATTGATTTATTTGAATTACTCAAAGAAAGAGATGTCTTGTTACATCATCCATACAACTCTTTTGAACCTCTTTTAGAACTTTTAGAACAGGCAGCCGAAGATCCTAATACTCTGGCTATCAAGATGACCATTTACAGACTTGCCAAAAGTTCGAGAATTACCAATGCTCTTCTGAAAGCAGCTGAAAATGGAAAGCACGTTTCAGTGTTATTTGAGTTAAAAGCTCGTTTTGATGAAGAAAATAATATTAGAGAAGCTGAAAGACTACAAAAGGCTGGTTGTTATGTAGTATATGGGGTAGGTGGTTATAAAACTCATACAAAACTTTGTCTGATTGTTCGTAAAGAAGAAGACCAAATTGTACGTTATGTGCATCTTTCTAGTGGAAATTATAATGAGGAAACAGCACGTATTTATACGGACGTTGGCTTGCTTACAACAGACGAAGATTATGCAGAAGATGTTTCGGAGTTTTTCAATGTAATCACAGGACATTCAGTTCCAGATTATTATAAATGCCTTGTAACAGCTCCTCGTGAAATGAGAGGACATTTACTAAGTCTTATTCGTAATGAGGCTGAAAATGCTAAAAAAGGACTTCCATCTGGAATTGCAATTAAAGTAAATTCTTTAGAAGATAAAGAAATTATTGATGAACTCTATAAAGCTTCTCAGGCTGGGGTACCCATTAAATTACTTATTAGAGGAATATGTTGCTTACGTCCACATAGAAAAGGACTGAGTGAAAATATAGAAGTTCATTCTATTGTAGGAGATTATCTGGAACATACTCGTGTATATTACTTTCATAATGAAGGAAATCCGAGAATTTATGGAGGTAGTGCTGATATGATGGTTCGTAGCTTTGACAGACGCTTGGAGTCTTTATTTTTAATAACAGATAAGTTTTTGAGAATGCAGTGCAAAAATATATTAGTCTATAATTTTAAAGATAATGTAAACTCTTATGCTTTACAAGAAGATGGTTCTTATATTAAAATAGAGCCTAAAACTGGAGAAAAACCTTTTAATATCCATGAGGAATTTTATAAAGTTACAGAAGATGCTGTGAAACAGGCTCGTCTGTTTGAATAGAAAAAGCCTTGCTATATAGCAAGGCTTTTTGCATAAAAAAATAGATGTTCTACTTTTTAGATTTTAGTAAGGCTTCTATCTCTTTTTGTTGCGACTGAATGGCATAATCTAAGGCTGTAAGTCCTTCTGGGTTTTTTAGGTTAATTTGAGCTCCAGCTTCAATAAGTAATTTAGCTGTTTCAGTTTGCCCATACTTTGCTGCATACATTAAAGGGCTTTTATCTGCACATATTTTGTTTAATTCTATTTTTTCTTTGATAAGAGCCTTTATAATTTCTTTTTTCTCCATTTTAATGGCAATCACAAGCAAAGAATAATTTTTTCCATTAATCTCGAAGCAATCATTTAAAGAAAAGTCTTGAAATTTAAGCTCTGAAAGAAGCATCGTGATATTATCTGCATCAAAAGCTTGTTTCATAGCTCTTGTGGGTTGCTTCTGAGCAAACATTAGGTTCGCCCAAAAAATAAAGATGAATAAAAAATAGCTTTTCATAAATTGTAAGTTTTTGATTTGATAGATATTATTGTTTATTGATGTAGCTGTCCTGAGAAACAGATGAAGACACATTTGGCTCACCATGATAATTGAGTTCACTATTTTGTCTGGCTGTTGCCATTAGCTTTTTTTCTACATGGATATTAGCTTCACTATTACGATTTAGGTCAACAATTGCCTCAGCGGTTATCCAATTCCATGCATCTAAATTGCAAAAAGAATCTGCTGTTACTTTAAGACTATTACTTTTTCCACTGATATCTAAAGATGCATGATTCTCTAAAATGACATTTAGCTGCTCGATTGGAGGAAGTTCCAAAAAACCTTCCGCATAATTGGTTAATTTGATTTTATTAAGACTAGGAGCATGAATTAAAACTTGAATATTATCTCTTGAATGTGAAATAATACTTAAAGTACCATTTTTAGCATCGACTTTAGCCAAGTCAGAAGAAATATAGACTTCAAATTTATCAGAAGACTTGAATTGAACTTCAATATGCCCTGAAATTTCAATTTCTTGAAATTTATCCACTGTTAGTTTTTTCAATTCCTCATAAGTTTCAGTTGTAATCATAGGACTATCATTACAACCTTCACATTCCAGCCCATTAGATGTAAAGAACCATGTTCTTTTTACATTTTCATTATCATAAGATACTCTTGAATAAAGACTTGTTTTTCTTTGAAAACCTTTAGAAAATGTAAATTTCTGATTATAAGGTATCAATACTTTTAAAGAAAGATTTTGATCTCTGTACTTTGCATCTTTTTTAAATGTGATATTGTTATCAAAAAATAAGGAAGAATCTTTTTTTGATATTTGGTAATCAACCATCTCAATATGTTTTAATGCTTCTTCTTTATTCTTACCTGCTGCCTCCCAAACTTTTATCACTTTAATAGTATTGCCTTCATAACCTTTTACATCAATAAAGTCTTCATAATAGAAATCATGACCCTCAATTGTGTTGATAGTAAGAGTTAAGACTTTGTTTTTATCTATAGGAAAAACCTCTTCTTTTTCAATAGAATAATCTTTTCTGAAATGGATTACAGTTTGTGGGATTAGTACAAAAAATAAAACTAAACAAGCAAAAGAAGTAGCTGAAAGCCCCCAAACTAATGAATTGTTGACAAAACGCTTCTTAAAAATAAGTCCCAAACCAATTAGAAAAATAAGAGTAGCTAAACAGAAAATACCGATATAACTAAAAAAGGTAATCCAGTTCAGGTTTTCAATACTATTTAACATGATATTTAAAGGAACATCTTGTCCCCAATAAGCATCTCCATCTATCCAGCGGAAAGCTATCAAAGCAACTAAGGTAGCTGTAACAACACTCAAAACAGAAAATCCACTTAAGAAAATACCCAAAGTTTTTCCTAAAAACTGACTTGTTTGTTTGAAAATCATGTTGACTTTGGGTTGCAGGTAACTTAAAATACGAGCAAATAAACGAAAAGGAGCCATAATAAGCCTCACAATTTTATTGTCATCTTTTTTATCCTCTAAAGCAATTTTTAGATTATTTTCAATATTATTGAGTGTAATAGGTTCCCCTTTCATTGCTACTTTATCTGTAATAGTCTTTGCAACAGGTACAGCAAACCATAATGTTAAGTATATCAAGATACCAATACCACCAATAAAGGCTAAAAGGATAAATAATAAGCGAAAAATCAGTTCACCACCTCCAAAATAAGCAGCTAAACCACTTGCTACTCCAGCAATGACTTTATTATCATCATCTCTGAATAGTTTTTTGGTAGAATACTCTTTTTCTTGAATAGTTGTGTGATAGATTTGCTCCATAGGGTCTTCAATTACCTCAAAATCAGTAATGTCACCCATTTGAGTAATAAGAGCCTGAACATCCTCTAAAGTGATAACCTGCTTATAGGAATCAAGTTTGCTTAAGAATATTTCAGCAATTCTGCTTTCTATATCTTCAACAATATCTTTATTACCTTCATAATTAGCAAAATAAGTATTTATCTTGTTTAGATATTCTTGAAGCACTTCGTAACCATCTTCTTCGATGTATAATAAGATACCTCTTATATTGATACTTAGATTCTTTTTCATATAGTTAAGCAGTTAATTTTGATTTTTGAATAATTTGTTGTGTAGAGCTAACCAGCTCATCCCAAGTAAGTTGCAACTGTTCTAAAAAAGTTTTACCTGTTTCTGTAATGGTAAAATACTTTCGTGGAGGACCAGAATCAGATTCAACCCACCGGTATTCGACCAATCCAGCATTTTTGAGTCTTGTTAGTAGGGGATATAGTGTGCCATCCACAACCATAATCTTAGCACTTGTAAGCTCCTCCAAAATATCTGAAGAGTATATTTCTCCTCTTGCAATAATGCCCAAAATGCAGAACTCTAAAATGCCTTTTCGCATCTGGACTTGTGTGTTTTCTAAATTCATAGACTTGGTGTTATAAGGTAGTATGTTATAACTGATACAAATATATAAAAAGGTACTTTGTTATACAAGGTACTTGGTGAAAAATTTAATTCATTATCAAAAAATATTTTTTATTTATTTGATAACGAATTGTTTATGAATTTTAAAAAGTTTCTACTAAAATTCTGATGTGGATAGGTTTTTCAATTTTCTTATCTGAACGAACAATAAAAGAAGCTGAGGTGGGAGATATATCATGATTACCTTTAGGGGATTCCCATATAACATTTTGCTCATAGTTCCCACTATCAATCATTCTACCATGCCAATAACAATCGGAGTAAATACGATAAATCAGGAAACCACCCTCTAAATATTTTTTTTCACAATCATAAATAGTTTTATCTGTGTAATTGTGTAAAAGCCTGATTTCTAATACTCCTGTCTGTTTGTTGGCTTCTTGAGCTGGTATTTTTTTTGTATGTAGAGCTTCTAAAAAGTTGTTTTTTTTCAGTTTGAATTTCTTTTCAGTTTTCTTTAACTCCTTTAAAGACTCATCTCCAATGCCTATCCAATATGAAATAGACTTGATGGGTTGAGTAGTTGAAATAGAAATAGCTTCGTTAAACCATGTCCTTTTATCTTCAAACTTTCGTTCTTGAGTTAAATAAATAGTCTTTTCAATTATCTGAAATTTAGATGTTTGAGCAAATATATTGGTAGATAATAGTATAAAAAGAATCAGTGTTTTCATAGAATCAATGTTTTACCTGCCAAAACTATCATAATAAGTTGTTGCATGCTTCTCATAACGTTTAATGAGTTCAATATTTTTAACTTCCAAATCTGTTAGCTCTTTTGTAACATCTGTGGAAACAGGAATATACCAGTCCACATAAATATCAAAAAAGTCTCTCATTTTACGATTCTTAAAAGCATAACCATGTCTTGCATAAATAGTATTTCTAAGAATCTCTAAATCTCTTTTATACATATTCTCCACATCTTTAGATGTGAGTTGATGTGTTGAAGCATTAAACTTGCTGGCATCTGGCGTTATCATTTCACTTTCTCTAGATTTCGTATTATAGGAATCATAAACTGGAGTCATGTCAGCAGTAATATTGAGTGTTGGGTCATATTTAAATATTTTTTTCTCCAAAATAAGTTTTCTGCCTTCTTTACTTAACTTTTTGTCAAAGGGTTTCCAAATGCCCTCAATTGTTTTTTTAGAAATATTCAAGTCAAATGTAAATACCCCATCATAAGGGTTATCGCCAGCTTCTTTGGCTACAACAGACCAAATAGTGTCTTTTTTTGTAAGAGTCCCTTTAAACTTTCTATTATTACCAGCAACTACTGAATGCCCCCAAATAGAGTCTTTTTCTATACGGTCTATAGAAAGATTTATTTTGTTGGTATATTTTAGTTTTTCTTTTGCTTCATATTCTATGGCATTGAAAGAACCTACATAAAACCCATAAATATCTTGATTGTCAGTTTGTGTATCATCTTTTATTTTTTCAGGATTTTGGGTTACAAGCGTATCATTTTTTTTGTTTTCGTTACTTTTCTGAGAAGAAGAGCTATTACAAGCAAATAAAGTTGAGCTAATGAGTAAGCTATATAAAATATTTCTTTTCATATTTTTTGAAAATTATAATTTCAGCAATAACAAGATTTAAAACCCATCCCAGCCAAGCAACAATCTGATATACATCCATAGGGCGTGGCTGAAATAGAGCCACAATAATATATTTCCAAGCTCTTAGTGTGAGAGCAGATAAAGTTAATGAAAAACTCCTAATCATCCATATCTCATGTGAAATAATTTGACATTTGGCAATACTTGTAGTTGCCATATAAGTACATACAAACCATATAATAGCTAACATACAAAATGCCAACTGAGAGAAGAAACCACCATTGGCATAAAACCCAATAATAAGCCCAGAAGGAGCAGAAAACAATAAAATAAAAGTAATATACAACCAACCTATTTTTCTATGAATTGAAGAGTATTTCTTACGGATATACTTAGAAAATTGTGTAAATCCAGCTAATAGTACAAAAATAGAACTAAAAACATGTATAAAAAATGCTATCCGATAATGTAATAAATGGATATAATCTTGTTTGATGGCTAAAAAAGCTACATCTAATTTGATAGGAATGTATTGTAGTGTAATTTCAAGCATGAGCCAGCACAGATATGCGTAAAAAATTAGAATAAACGCATATAATTTCGATTTATAAAACCATTCAAATATGTTTTTGAACAAATACGTCATAAGCTTTCCATCAAAACAGGAAAATTTTCTAAAAAATCACTATATATTTGCTGAAAATCTATTCTATCGCTTACAGTTATAGATTTTTAGTAGGCTATAAATTCCCAAACAAGTTTGCCAGTTTGGATATCTAATCCGCATGCTGCTTTATTCTGATAGGTATTATTGATTAAAACCACTTGATTTTTACCAATCTCACCTGAAAGTTGTGGATATTGTCCCTCAAGTTTCTCAAAAGACTCAAAATTAGGAGAAATAATTTCCCATAAAACCTTACCCTGATTATTTATACAACTAATTATTTTTTTAGCATCTTTTTCAATAGTTTGGTTATGAAGAACAATACAATGATCTTTATCAGAAGCTAAAATTTTACCATCTAGAAAAATCTTATTGGGAACAAGAGTTACAAGTTTTTCAGTCCTCATATATTGATATCGTTTTTCATCAGAATCAATATTAATAACTTGCTTATTCATTTCCTCAAATCTGGAAACTTCAGAAGGAAAGGAGCTATTAGATAATATATACTTATATTGCTTTGTAAGATATAATTGTTGTCGGATATTTTGTTCTTTTTGGGTTAATCCCCACATATATCTCAATTCAAAATCTTTGCTGGTGGTGTCTATTGGAGCATTGAACCCCGATAAAGTTTCTTCTGTTTTTTTATACTCATTTTCTCCTATTAAAATATTTTGTTTGGGAAAGTACAAAAATTGTAAACCGTCTTTTGTTGTAATTTGTACACAATCTTCACAGCTAGAATTTCTCTCTACTTTTCCAATACCTGTAACTAATTGAGGAAATTTTTTGGCAAGGGTTTCATTATTTTCTCTAATATCTCCATTATCCACATTTCTCGATTCTAAGCCCAAAATTTCATTCCCCACAAAGAAAAAATCTTTATACCAATTAAAGTCACTCATTTGAGAGCCTGCTGTTATAGAGGTTGTCTGCTCACAAGGAACAGATTTTATCAGTTTTTTTTCAATAGGGTCAATAATATCAATTTTGTAATTATAACTTCTATCAAAGTTCTTATCATAAGAAAATACCCATATATAAGGCTTATCATTTTTGAACCCTACTTTCAAAGCATTTACTTTCAAAGCATAAGGGTTAATATTGAACTGCCCAGTATAATAGTAATCAGGAATACTGTGTTGAAAAAGAAATTTTCGGGCTAATTGCCATCCAGTTAATAAAAGGGCAATTGTTAAAATAAGAGAAATACAGCCTTGCTTAGCAGATGCCTTAGGCTTAGGAGTTTTAGGTATTGTCATAAAATTAAATTTTCACTCTTTTTATTAGAGTACCAGTTTGAGAATCTAAAGCAATTAATTCATTATGAAATGATAAATATATTCTGTTATCATCAATAGCAAAAGAGGTATGAACAAGGTTTTTAATAGGAATATTCAGGTCAAACGAGCTTTTTTGCCACAACTGTTGTAAATCTGTATTAAGTCCATGAATATAAAACTTTGTATGTTCTGTATCTTCAAAACTCAATATAATCAGCTTTTTATGTTTGAGAGAGGCACCTAAAAACTTTCCATCCAAAAAATCTATAGAAGAAGCTCTCGCTTCTTTTTGAGCTTGTTCTTCTTGAAGTTGTTGGGCATTCTTTGTACCTATTTCTATTTTTTGATTTGTGGGTGTTTTATATATTTTTCTTCGACGTTGCGAATAATCCATCCCAAATTGCTCATAATGGTTGTACATTACATTTTGGTCGCTAATTACTTCATGTATTTGCTCTGGTTTCTGATTTTTATCTCGAAAAGCATATTGATCTGTAATCTGACCATAATTCCTGAATGTATCAAGGTCTATATAAGATACATACCCTTTCTTATCTGTAACCTTCAATAATCCACTAATTTCACTGTATTCGATAGCTTCAATTCCTTGTGGAAAGTGATTTTTAGTCAAAAAATCTTTATCTATAATTTCGGTTTTTAATGTTGGAGTATTGACTTTTACAAGCCCCTGAAATCTATTCCAAGTATCAAAACTCAAAAAAGCAAATCCGTTATCCAGAACAAACACTTTTTTTATATCTGTAATCAGTTCTGTACTTTGGGATTGCTTAAAATCGTTATCTAAAAGAATAAGTTTACTTTCAGTATAATCGCCATCTTCACTAGGATAAAGGCTTGTCTGAACAATATATATCTGGCTGTCTTTCAGTAAAAGATTAGAAATATAACGTTTTGCTGAAAGTTCACGTAGCCAGAAAGAAAATGGTATGACAAGGGTACAACATAAAATAGACAACAAAATGATTTTCAAACCTTTTCTGTTTGATGAATCTTTCTTTTGAAGGTCTATTTTTGAGGATTTCATAGAAAAATATACTTATTCTCTGACCAGATACCTACGGGTTCTATGCTTTTAAGTGTACTAACAATTGAAAAATCTGCTTTTTTGCCTCCCAAAATAGCTAAGAGTTCATAAATTTTTTCTTCAGAAAGGTTTAACTCTTTTGTATGTCCTTTGGCGTCCAATAAAAACCACTGTCCTTTATACTGAATGACTGAAAGATTTGCGATATGAGCGGGTATCATATCTATCCAAGGCATTTTAACAAGAGCATCTGTATAAAAATCTTGCCACTCTTGCCACGACTGAAGCATAGTAGGAACAGAAGGAATATCAGTAGAACTACTCCCCTGACTTTTGATAATAGCTCTCAGAGGATAATTACTTGGGTAAAATACCAACTCTGCATTGAGAACAGTGCCTGGAACAAGAGAGCTTTTGATAGGAGCATTGGCAAAAGCAAAATCTAACAACAAAGCCATTTTTTTACTTTTAAAGCCATAAAGCCACTGTCTTTGTCCTACTAAATTATCTTCTTCCACATTAAAACGTTGTTTACCCAATACAATCCAAGTATCTTTAAAACTTTCAGTAACAGAGTCTAAAACTTCTTTTTGAGTTTTATTGATGCCAATAAGACTTTTAATATCTTCTTGAAGCAGATTGGGTAATGTTTCTATATTTTTGAATGCTTCTAGCAATAAATAAAGATGTGATGTTTTTTCTACTAATTCAGTTTGCCATTGAATAGGTGTTTGAAAGAAGTTTATCTGACTAATTTCTTTTACCATAGCAGAAAGCCCTTTTGCTTGTGCATCAATGAGGCGTGTAGCAGTTCTGTTCCAATATTGATGATCTTTTTCAGGAACGCTCAAAAAACCTGTTCTAAGCATATCTTTAAGCCACAAATCCAATTCTGAAATACCTGCTTGTATTTTATCTAAACGCTCATTTTGAGTTTTTTCTTTTGCCTTACTTTGTTTAGCAGCTTTTTCGGGGCTGATAGGCTCTGCTTCTGTGGCTGCTTTCTTTTCCTCACGTTGTACTCGTTTATCCATCCAGTCTTTCACCCAAACTGGTTCTTCTTCACTTTTGGTGAAAATGCTGGAATCTTTCGCAAATAACAAGTATGCTCCTAAACCGTGTTTGCAGGGAAACTTTCTACTTGGGCAGGTACACTTAAATCCTGTATTGACAAGGTCAATCTGAGTTCTGTAAGGGTCTCTTCCACTGCCCTGAATTTCAGCCCATAAAACACGGTCATTATAAAACAAACCTACCCATTTTTTTGCATTGGCTAAGTCTCTTCCTGCTTTTAATGAAGGAGTATCAGGAGAAAGGGCTTCTACTTGTTCTTCAGAAAGTTGATTCATAAATAAAAAAATACTTTGGATGCTATAGAGTAAAGATATAAGATTATTTATCAATTTGCAATGCTTTCTCTTCCAATTCTTTTAGTTGTTTGAGGTGATGACGTAAATGTGTTTCTAAACACCAAACCCACTCTGTTGCCGTCAGCATTCCAAAAATAGCATGTTGTCTTTTATAGGTAGTTGCATTTGTCTCTATGGCACTTTGCACTTTAGGTAAATACTCTAATAAATCGTTAAAAGCTGTTTGGTAATGCTCAATACTCTGAGCTACAAGCTCCGAAGCCGATTTATACTTTTCAGGAACTTTTATTTTGATAGGAGGGAAACCTCCAAAAGCAAACATTTGCTTGCCTTGCTCTGTTTTTTCGCCATCAAAACTACCTTTATCTTCTCTCAAACAGCCTTCTGCCTGCCTTAAAAAATAAGTGCTAGATACTACCAAATGCTCATATAACTGCCCCAATGACCATGTTTCTTCATCAGATTTGTAAGAAACATGGTTAGAAGAATAATCTGAAAGTTTATTGAGATAGTGATTCAGATGTTCTGACGATTTTTGACTAATTTCTTGAAGATTAAGCATATAAATATTTTAAGTGTGTGATTCTTTTCTAATTCTAAGCCAAATTTCCCATTCAAGCCCCATCATAACAGTTGCCAAAAGCAAATGTATGGGTTGGGTAAAAGCAGGAATAGCAAAATAAGCCATGATAGCTCCTGTGAGAGTAGCCAATATCAATACAGCAATAAGACCTTGATAGAATTTTTTAATGGAAGAAAAAAAGCTTTGTTTTTTGAGTTTATATAGCATGAAAACATTAAAAGCTATCAGTATCAGGGAGTATGTTCTGTGAATATAAAAACGCCAATCTAAGTTCTCAATCCATAAATCACGACCACTGTTGCCCATTTCATGTGCTACAACATCCACACTTTCACGAACTTGTGTACCCAATAACACCTGCCCAAATGAAAATACAATATTTACCCAAATTAAAGCCGAAAGTTGCCAGCTAATTTTACGAGATTGAAAAGAATCTGAACTTGCTAAATTAACAGTATAAGCCATCAGTAAAACTTGTACTATAGCCAGAAACATGTGTAATGTTATCATTCCCTGTAAAAGATTGGTAGAGACCACAATAGAGCCTATCCAGCCCTGAAAACCAACCAATATCAATGATAGAAATGATAAAATAGGAATAATAGGTTTTGTTTTATAATAGCTAAAAGAACTAATGAGAGTAATAATAATCAGCAATCCAATTAAAACACCTAAAAGTCTATTCAGATACTCTATCCAAGTTTTACGTACACTAAAATCTTCTTCTATATAAATAGTTTCATCATTTTGAACCCTTTCGGCAGCTTCGGTCATACCAATTGCCTTCAGGAATCCAACCAAACGCAAGTTTTTTTCTTTGCGTTTTTGAGCATAAATGTCTTTGTAGTTTGCAGGCAACTGGCTAATATCTGTTGGAGGTACATATTGCCCAAAACATTTGGGCCAGTCAGGGCAGCCCATGCCAGAGCCTGTACTCCTGACAATTCCTCCCACCAGAATTAATAAATAAACAGCAATAATGGTAATCCAGCTAAATTGAATAAAAAAGCGTTGCATAATTTTTACTTGTTGAATCAGTTTATGAAAGGTTTTTCAGTTTTTCATAAACATCTTGAATATTAATACTTTGTATATCAGTAATGTTTTTGCATAAACTTAAAAGATACTCATTTTGCTTGTTTCCTTTTGCTTTGGCAACAGAATAAGGAAATTCTGGATGGAAAGTCACCATTGAGTATTTAGAATGATATTTGGGGTATGTATTTTCCAATAAATGCTCTAATTTTCTCATACGTTGGAATTCTTCATCATTGACTCTGTCACGCATTTCGTAGAAATTTTCGACAGCAAGGTCTGCAATAGCATCTGTATCTTTTTTACGAATTTCTTGATAAACAGATAGAATTTTATCCCAATCTTCTTTGTATTCATCTATTAAATCATTGAAAATGATACAATCCTCAAAAGAGGCATTCATTCCTTGTCCATAAAAAGGGACGACAGCATGAGCTGCATCTCCTAAAATTAAAGTTTTATTTACTACCCAAGGATAGGTTTTTAGGGTTGCTAGCACTCCAACAGGGTTTTTGAAGAAATCTTCTTCAAAATCAGGCATTAGTGCCAGTGCATCAGGGAAATATTTATGAAAAAAGGATTTTGCTTTTTCAGGTGTATCAAGGGTTTCAAAGCTTTCCTCTCCTTTATTTTGAAGAAACAATGTAACCGTAAAACTGCCATTCAGATTAGGCAGTGCAATGAGTAGGAAGGAATCTCGTCCCCAGATATGTAAAGAGTTTTTATCAATCAAAAAGCTGCCATCTTTACCAGCAGGTATTTCCAGTTCTTTATAACCATGATCCAAAAAATCTACACTTTCATTTACTTTTCCAGTGGCAATCATTTTGTGTCTGACAACTGAACCAGCTCCATCTGTTGCAATAATCAAATCTGCTTGGGTTTGTAACTGATTATTAAAATATATTGTATTGGTTTCAAAATCAATATCTTGGCAAGAAGTTTCAAAATGAAAACGTACATGTTTGTACTCTTCAGCAATGCTTATAAGAGCTTCATTCAAGCCTCCACGAGAAATAGAATTGATATATTCCGAATTATCTTTACCATAAGGAAAAAAAGCCTGATTACCTTGTAAATCATGAATCATTCGTCCATGCATGGGAATTGCAAGAGGTAAAATCTGCTCAGCAATACCAAGTTCTTTTAATGCTCTGATACCTCTATGAGAAAGAGCCAAATTGATAGAACGCCCACCTTCATATCCTTTTAACCTACTATCAGAACGTTTTTCAAAAACTTCAACATCATAGCCTCTTCGAGCCATATAAATAGATAGCAAAGAACCTGCTAAGCCACCACCAATGATACATACTTTCATAATGTTAATAACTTTTTTGTAACCTTTTGATATATTCTTGCATTTTATGGACTTGTAGCCCGTCAGTAGCATAGTCAAAAATAGAATCTAATAATGACAGGAAGTCTCCACCACTTTGTTCAAATATAGTTGCATTGTATTGTATTTCAAAACCACCTTCTTGTTGCAATTTTACACCAATACCAGCATGATATAGTTTAGGAGGGCTTTCTATGACAGAATCACCTTCATTATAAATTCTGAAAGTTTTATTTTTTAGAAAGGAATCATAGTTTGCGACAAACAACATATCACCCAATTTGGGTTGTCCATAGGTATAAATTCCTTGTATAGTAATACTACTATCCAATAATCTTTTTCCAGCAAGCATTGCTAAAGCTCCACCTTGGCTATGTCCAGTGAGCCAGATAGTTTGGTTGTTAGTTCGGAAAGACTGTATTTTTTCTAGAGTAAGACTCCAAACTTGGTCTAATGCTTCCCAAAAACCTCTATGGACATTCCCTGAAGAGTATGCAAAAGGTCTATTATCCAAATTATTGACCCAGTCTTCTAGGCTGTCTGCTTCTGTACCTCTAAAAGCAATAACAATGGTTTTATCATTACCTACCACAAACAATTCTGTATCAAAACCAGACATGGGATGAATGTCTATAAAAGCAAATTGATTATATAAGTGAGCAACTTGAGACTGAATAAAATCTCCATTATGATAAGCAATATCTGATAATTCAGCTAAATGAATAGCATTTTGTAACTCAAAGTCGGTGGCAGTATGTTGAAGGGATAGCATAACAAAAGATTTAACATAAAAAAACCTCACTAAGTTATGATTTAGTGAGGTTTTTAGTATATAATTTTTAATTATTTTTTAGAGTGAATTTCAACACGGCGGTTAGCAGCTTGTTGCTCTTTAGTTTTGTTAGCAGCTTTTACGTCTGTGCTTCCGTCAGCGGGTCTTTCTGAACCATAACCAATAGCAGTAATACGATCAGCTCCTACTTTTTTGCTTACTAAGTATTTCTTGATAGCATCAGCTCTTTGCTGAGAAAGCTTCTTGTTAGCAACAGCATTACCAATGTTGTCTGTGTGTCCTTCAATAGAAATTTTAGCTTCAGGATATTTCTGTAATAATATTGCTAATTCATCCAATTGAGGGAAAGAAGTTTTTAAGATAGTTGCTTTACCTGTTGCAAAGTTGATTTTCTTAGCAATAATTGCTAACTCTTCTTCTTTAGGAGCTTTGCGAGGGCAACCTTGTTCCTCTACAACACCAGCCACATCAGGACACTTATCATCAATATCAGCAATTGTATCACCATCTTTATCAGGACAACCTTTTAAGTCTGCTTTACCAGCAGCATCAGGACATCTGTCATCTTTATCAGCGATACCATCACCATCTTTATCAGGGCAACCTTGTAATGTTGCTAAACCTGCTTGGTCAGGGCAAGCATCATCTTTGTCAGCGATACCATCACCATCTTTATCAGGGCAACCTTGTAAAGCAGCTAAACCAGGAGTGTCAGGACAAGCATCATCTTTATCAACTACTTTGTCACCATCCTTATCAGGACAACCTTTGAATTCTTTTGTTCCTGCATCTTGAGGACAAGCATCTTCAGAATCTTTGATACCATCACCATCAGTATCAGGACAACCAGCAAATTGCTTCAAGCCTTTGTCATTAGGACAAGCATCTTTTTTATCAGGAATACCATCTGCGTCAGTATCAACAGGTTTTGCTAAACCAAAACGGAAACCTCCACGATAATGCATATAATCTTCAAAATCAAACATATAGTTGTAACCAGCCTGTACATTTAAAGCAACTGCTTCATCAATCCAGTAGTTGATACCAATACCACCCTCTAACATACCATAAAGGCTTCTGCGTAGGTAATTACCACCACCACCTAAAGTAACATAAGGGTCAAACTTTTTATCTGTTAAGGGGTGGAATTGCCCTGCAATACTACCTTGTAAACTTGAAGAAGTTCTACCTGTTGTTTGAAGTTGATTAGGAAATAAATCACTAAAGTTTCTAATTTCGACAGCAGCAAATGAGGGTGCAATCTGAATCATTGGATGTACTCTTTTAGTAGCGGTTAAGTAAACACCCCAGTTCCAGTCACTTACACTAAGAGAGCGTTTGGCAGGTACTGCAAAATCAAATGCTGTACCACCCACACCCAAAGTCCAATCGGAGCTTTGAGCCATTGAAGTGTGCCAGCAAGCAAAAATACCAAAAAGTAGTAAAGTTATTTTTCTCATAAGGGTTATTTTTTGTAAAATATCTACATGAACTTATTTGCAATATTAACAAAATATTCTTTTTTACCTAAAAAAACTTTTTTTTTCTAATTCTTCAAATCTCAAAATTTTCTTTGGCTTTATATCATTGCTTTGGCTTTTATTTCTAAGTATTTATTAATTGTATTGACAGTCAGATTTTGAGGTTTTGTAAGAACTACTTGTATTCCATGTTTTTGAAGTTCTTTTACAATCAATTTTTTTTCAAAAGCTAGTTTTTCAGCAATAGTTTGATGGTAAATTTCCTCTGTATTTTCTACTTGTGAGTTTGTAAGATTATCCAATTCTGTATTATGAAAAAATATAATCACTAAAACATGATTTGCAGCAATTTTCCTTAAAAAAGGAAGTTGTCTTTGCATAGAAGATAATGATTCGAAATTGGTATAGAGTAAAATAAGGCTTCTCTGTTTTATCTGATGTTTGATTGAGATATAGAGTTTTTCAAAGTTAGCTTCTTTATAAGCTGTTTTTTGTTTATATAAAGCTTCTAAGATTTTATTCATTTGCATAAAATCCTTATTGGGGGTTACTAAACTATCAATTTTATGTCCAAATGTAATTAAACCAGCTTTGTCATCTTTGAGTAATGCAATTTTTGAAATTACTAAAGCTGAGTTAATGGCATAATCCAGTAAACTCAACTCCTCAAAAGGCATTTTCATTGTTCTGCCTTTATCAATAATACTATAAATATGTTGTGAACGTTCATCCTGATAATGATTGACCATCAGGTTATTACGTCTTGCAGTTGCTTTCCAGTTGATAGTTCTTATATCATCACCTTGAACGTATTCTTTAATTTGTTCAAATTCTCTATTATTACCTAGTCTTCTTATTTTTTTGATTCCAAGCTCGCTCAATCTATTAGAAATAGCGAGCAACTCATATTTCCTTAACTGTAAAAAAGCAGGATAAACAGGTACAGCAATATTTTCAGAAAATGTAAATCTGCGAGCTACCAAGCCTAATAATGAAGAAACAAAAATATTGAGTCTTCCAAATTCATATTCGCCCCTTTTGGTTGGGCGTATGGTATAAGTTATTTTTTTGAACTCTTTAGGGTATAATGTATCAAATAATTTAAAATCACGCTTTTGGAGTTGTTCTGGCAATTCATCTATGATTTTTACATACATAGGTATTGAATATGAGCTTTTTAACTCAATTTGGATTATGTTTTCATCTCCATTAGAGAGTTTTTCACCTGTTTTTCTTTTACCCATAATTTTACCATCACTTGCATAGAGTAATAGTGTATCAAGACATACAAGTCCTATAGTAACTAATACACCAACCTTTGCAGGAGGTAATAGAAAGGGCATGGGGAATGCTGCTATCAAAAATAGAACATTACCCAATAATATAAAAAATAAGCGATTATTAAGATACAATTTTATGAAGCGTTTAAAGTTACAAAAATTTCATTTCCCTTTATTTCTACAATGACCACATCTCGTCCCACATCTATCATTTCTCCCAATGACTGTACTTCTACTCTTTTACCAGCAAAATCTGCAGTACCAAAAGGACGCAAAACAGAAATAGCTATACCTTGTTGCCCTACTTTGAGATCGTTGATGGATTTTTGAGAAAGCTTGGTATCATTTTCAGTATTGAGAGCAAACTGTTTCCAAACACCTTTTTTATAACCTGCATAAAATACCAGAGCCATTGTAACAAGAGAACCTCCAGCTAAAGAAATACCAGCTACTTTACCATAAGTGTCAAAGCAACGCCATACACCAAAAGCCATCAATAAAAAGCCCAATAAGCCCACAAAGGTTGTTCCAGGTATAAAAAGCACTTCAGCAACTACAAGAGCTATTCCAAGTAGAACAAAAATAGAAATAATAGTAATATCTGACATATAATTTTATAAGTTTTAAGATTTATAAAAATTAATAACACTATTAGCAGCTACATAAACATCTTCAAATGTATTGTATAGAGGTACAGGAGCCATTCGGATAACATTAGGTTCTCGCCAATCTGTAATAATGCCTTGTTGAGTTAAATACTGATGGAGCTTTTTACCATCTTTTTTTGCAAATAAAGATAATTGACAACCTCTGTGTAAAGGGTTTGCAGGTGTAATCACTTCTATGTAATCTTTGGTATAATTTGTAAGTAAGTAATGCAAATAACCTGTCAATATTTTACTTTTAGATACTAAATTATCAAAACCAGCTTCTTTAAAAATTTCTAAAGACACCTGATGTACTGCCATAGGCAAGATAGGTTCATTGGATAGTTGCCACCCATCAGCTTCTGGAATGGGTTTGAAGCCCTTTTGCATTAAAAAGCGTTCTTCTTCAAGGTGTCCCCACCAACCCCCAAAACGAGGCAAATTGCTTTGATGATGTTTCTTGTTGATAAAGACTCCAGAAACACCTCCAGGACTTGAGTTTAGATATTTATACGAACACCACACAGCAAAGTCTACATCCCAAAGACTTAAACTTAAAGGAAGATTCCCAATAGCATGAGCTAAATCAAATCCGACCATTGCACCTACTTCATGACTTTTATGGGTGATTTTATCCATTTCAAAAGCCTGACCAGTATAATAATTTACTCCACCAAGCATAACTAGAGCTAATTCATCACCTACATTTTGGATGGTTTGGAGAATATCTTCTGTATTTAGAGTATATTCACCACTTTTGGGTGTGATTTCTATGATATTATCTGAAGGATTAATTCCTCGGCTAATTAAATGAGTCTCTAAAGCATACTGGTCAGAAGGAAAAGCACCTGCTTCCATAATCACTTTAGTTCTTTTACCTGTTGGTCTGTAAAAACTTACAAGCATCAGATGTAAGTTTGTTGTCAAATTATTCATGATAGTTACTTCAGAACTATCAGCTCCTAATAAACTTGCAACAAGAGGTTTTATGGGTTTTCTAAATTGCCACCATGCTTGTTTACCTTCAAAATGCCCTTCTACTCCAAACTTTTCCCATTTTAAAAGCTCTGTTTCAATAGCTTTTAAAGTGTTTTTAGGTTGTAAACCTAAGGAATTGCCACACAAGTAAACTACATCCTGATTTTGATGTTGGGGAATAAAAAAATAATTGCGAAAATTCCTTAAAGTATCTTGATTATCAAGATTTTGAGCAAATGCAAGAGTGTTTTCGTAGGTGTGAATCATCATTATTAAAGGTAAATTATCAAATAACTTGAATTTAGGCAATATAAATTTTAAAATTAGTTTTAAACAAATTTAGTAACTTGTTTGTTTTTGAGCAAAATAATACTTTTTTTTAATAAATATTTTTGACATCTTTGTCTTTTGTGCTTACTGTAAAATACTTACTTAAAGATTATGAAAAAGTACGCTTTGTTTTTATTGATAACCTGCTCATGTGTTTCTACCAAAAAATATAACGCCCTCAAAAGTCAAATTGACGAAAAAGATGTTGCGATTGCTGAAGCAAAAGCTACAATTTTTACATTAAATAAACAATTAGAGGAAAGTCAGGAAGAGAAAAAAGCTCTTACACAAGATTTAAGAAAACTCACATCTTCCAAATCAGCAGGTAAAGACAAAGATGAAAAAATCCATTCTTTAGAACAAAAAATTAAGGACTTGGAAGTTAAAATTGCTTATTTAGAAAAAAATCAAGGTTCTTCTAAAGTTTCTGGAAAAGATAATAAAACCAAAAAGCCCAAAAATGCTTATTAGAGCAACAAAACTATGAGGTATTTTCTAGCCTTCTTTCTCTTATTAGTTTTTGACATAGCATATTCCCAAATTTACCCTTTCCGGCATTATGGCTTAAAAGAAGGTTTACCAGAGTCTAATGTAAATGCTATTACAGAAGATCATAACTCCTTCATTTGGATAGCTACTCAAGGTGGTGTTTGTAAATTTGATGGAAGAAGTTTTATTAATTTTTCAACAACACAAGGGCTTCTCAATAATGTAGTACACCATGTGATAGAAGATAAAAACTATCATATTTGGGCTGCAACCAGACAAGGCATAGCCCGACTAATAGGAGATAAATTTGAGGTTTTTACTGAAAAACAAGGACTTGTAGATGATGATGTCAATTATATCTTAGAAGATAAAAATGGTAATATCTGGGCTGCAACCAATGGTGGACTAAGTAAATTTGATGGAAAAAGGTTTATTAACTTTACAACTTTTCAAGGATTGCCTAGTAATCAGGTACTTTCTCTATGGCAAGACCATAGAAATCTTATTTGGGTAGGTACTGATCAGGGTGTTTGCCGATTTGATGGAAAAAACTTTGAAATATTTACTATAGAAGACGGACTGCTCGATAATACCATCAACTGTATTTTTCAGGATGCAAAGCTAAATTTGTGGTTTGGAACGCCTAAAGGAGCTTGCCGACTCAATAATTTAGACGGAAAATTTGAGGTTTTTACTGAAAAACAGGGTGTTGTTGGCTCTATCAATTCAGGACTTAAAGACAAACAAAATCAAATTTGGTTGACTTCTGATGAGGGTGTATATGTATTGCAAGATGATATTTTAAAAGAAAAAATTCTTCCTCAAAATGGACTGGCTGGGGATTTTATAAATTGTATTCTGCAAGATGCAAATGCTAATATTTGGTTTGGAGGTAATTTAGGTGTTTCTAAAATTACAAACAGACGTTTTATGATTTTAGATGCTCCTAATGGACTTCTAAAAAATACTCCCATAACAGCAACTGTTGAAGATACAAAAGGAAAAGTTTGGATAGGAACAAGTAATCATCTGCTATCTTATGAAAATAAAAAAATTAGTGTAGAGAAATCAGATGTAAGTGTAAGAAGTTTATTTCTTGACTCTAAAAATACTCTATGGATAGGAACAATTGGGGAGGGTGTTTTTCAGCTTAAAGATGGTAAATATAAAAACTTTACAACAGAAGATGGTTTACGAGATAATACAATCTATTGTATAACTGAGGATGACCAAGAGAGAATCTGGCTGGGTACGGATAAAGGGCTGAGTCGTATTGAAAAAAATGGAAAAATTACTACTTTTTCTGAGAATCAGGGTTTGGCTGATAACTATGTAAGATGTGCCCTTAAAGATAATAGTGGTATCATGTGGTTTGGGACTTATAGAGGTTTGAGTAGATTTCAAGATGGTGTTTTTCAGAACTTTACAACAAAAAATGGTTTGGCAAATAATATAGTCCTTTCTATCACACAAGATACTAAAGGAACAATTTGGCTTGCTACTGAAAATGGTTTATGCCAAATGAAATCCAATATCAATAATAAGCAAAATGATGCTTTTATTAATTACACTAAAAAAGATGGTCTAGCTTCTCAAAATCTGTGGGCTATTATTGAGGATGGTGAAGGAAACTTGTGGATAGGACACCGAAACGGAATAGATAAATTCAATCCTACAACGAAAAAAATCAAAAATTATGGTTATATAGATGGTTTTTCGCTGATCCAAACTTATCCAAATGCTTTGAATAAAGATAGAAGAGGCAATATTTGGATAGGAACTTTCAGTGGATTGGTAAAATATTTTCCGTATGAAGACATCCCCAATCTCAATCCTCCAACTATTCATTTAATAGATGTTCGTTTATTTAATAAAAAAACAGATTGGAAAAATTATTCTGAATTACTTGACCCAGACTTTGGAATACCATTAAGCAAAGTATCCAGTGATATAGCTGTAAAAATGCCTTATAACGAAAACAGCATCACTTTTGAGTTTGTAGGAGTACATTTTACTGTACCTGAAAAAATACGCTATCAGTATAAATTAGAAGGTTTTGATAAAGATTGGTCAGATAAAGATGATAATAACATTGCAACTTATACAAATTTGCCTCCTGGTAAATATAATTTTCTAGTAAGAGCTTATAACAGTGATGATGTAGGCAATGGACAACCCTTATCATTTAAATTTCAAATTGACTTACCCTATTGGGAAAAATGGTGGTTTTATCTTTCCGAAATCTCATTTTTTTTAGCACTTATCCTGATTTCCTTGTACTTAGGCTTTACACGTCGTAGCTCAAGATATACATTAGTATTAGCTTTTACAACACTCTTAATGCTTTTTGAGTTTGTGAATGTATATATTGAAAATTTTATAGAAAGCTATACAGGTAATATTCCCATTTATAAGGTATTAGCCAATGTAATTTTGGCTACAGTTATTGCTCCATTCGAAAATATGCTTAAAAACTTTTTATCACCTCAAAAACCTGTTGTCAATGACGAATTGGTTTCTCCACAACGCTTTAATAGAGATGATTACGAAATCGGCAACCCCAATGAAGATTTAGTTTAGGGATTAAATTCTTTTTGGTCTATTTTACGAATAACCTCTTTTTTGGTGAAGAATACAACCCAGATAATTTTATTAGAATGAGCTGGACCTGTAAAAAGAAATTTATCATCTTCTAATTTCTGAAGATTAGGCTGAATATTTTGACTATTTTGAGCCTGATAAAGATAGGCATCCAAAACTTCTTTAGACTTTTTTGAATAATTTTTCCAAGAATCGGTATCAGCAATTTCAAGAGCCTCTATATCTACATTATAGGCTTTTTCTAAGGAATCTATATTTGAAAGCCCTCGATAGCTACCTAATAACGTTATTTCCTGACGACTAAAATCAATTGTACCATAGGCTTGGTTTAAGGTTTGTGTAATTAAATTTCCCTTTTCATATACCCAAGCATTGATTTGAGTAGGCGAAAGCTTTTTTATTTTTCTATCTTTGATTTCCTGAGCCAGTTTTTTTGTATCATAACCACGTTCCTTCATATCAGGAACACATGCTGTAATACCCACAAGCAAAAAGATAAATGGCAGTTTCATAAAGAATATTTTTTACAAATTTAAAAAAAGCACTTAACAAAAAAGCCCAAATAGGGCTTTTTTGTTTTATAATTGTTCTTGTTTGACTACATTTTCAAAAACAATTCTGTCAAATTCATCTGTAGTTACAAGAATAATAGCATCTTTTAGAATTTTACCAGCTAAAATTTCTTTACTGAGCTCGTTTAAAATTCGTTTCTGAATAGCTCTTTTAAGAGGTCTAGCTCCGAACTGAGCATCAAATCCCACATCTGCTAGTAATTCTTTCACTTTGGGTTCAAACTCAATTTCTACATCATTCTCTTTAAGCAACTCTTTTACTCCATTTAACTGAATATCAATGATTTTTACAATATCTTTTTTATTAAGAGGTCTGAACATTACTACTTCATCAATACGGTTCAAAAACTCTGGTCGGATTTGTTTCTTTAATAAATTGACTACCTGCTCTTTAGTGTCTTCTACTACGTCAAATTCATTAGCTTCCGTAATTTTTGCGAAATTCTCCTGAATAATTTGTGAGCCCATATTGGATGTCATGATAATGATGGTATTCTTGAAATTAGCAGTTCTTCCCTTGTTATCTGTTAGCCTTCCTTCATCCAATACTTGCAACAAGATATTAAATACATCAGGGTGAGCCTTTTCTATTTCATCTAACAAAATAACACTATAAGGTTTTCTACGAACGGCTTCTGTGAGCTGTCCACCTTCATCATAACCCACATAACCTGGAGGAGCTCCAATAAGACGGCTTACAGCATGACGTTCTTGGTACTCACTCATATCTATTCTGACCATATTATTTTCATCATTGAAGAGATATTCAGCGAGTGTTTTCGCAAGTTCTGTTTTACCAACTCCAGTTGTTCCTAAAAATAAAAATGAACCTATTGGGCGTTTAGGGTCATGTAAACCAGCTCTACTACGCCTTACGGCATCTGCAATTACCTGAATAGCCTGATTTTGCCCTGCCACACGTTTAGAAAGTTCATCTTCCAGATATAATAATTTCTCTCTCTCAGATTGAAGCATTTTCTGAACGGGTATTCCTGTCCATTTACCCACTACTTCTGCAATATTTTCAGCAGTAACTTCTTCTTTAAGCATGGAGTTTTCTCCCTGCATTTCTTTAAGTTGCTCTTGATAGGCTTTAAGTAGATTTTCACTTTCTAAGATTTTACCATAACGAAGTTCTGCCACTCTTCCATAATCACCGCTGCGTTCTGCTTGTTCAGCTTCTAGTTTATAGTTTTCTATATTTTCTTTTTCTGCTCGTATTTTATCTACAATTTCTTTTTCAGTTTTCCACTTAGCCATCAAGCTATCTCTTTTGGTAGAGAACTCTGCAATTTCTTTTGAAAGAATATTTTCTTTTTCAATGTCTTTCTCCCTTCTGATAGCTTCTCTTTCAATCTCTAATTGCATAATTCTACGATTCACTTCATCTAATTCTTCTGGCATAGAGTCTATTTCCAAACGGAGCTTGGCTGCAGCCTCATCCATCAGGTCAATGGCTTTATCTGGTAAAAATCTATCTGAAATATAGCGACTAGAAAGCTCTACTGCTGCAATGATAGCATCATCTTTAATACGAACACCATGATGCAATTCGTATTTTTCTTTGATACCTCTGAGTATTGAAATAGCATCCTGAACATTGGGTTCATCTACTGTAACAGACTGGAAACGACGCTCAAGAGCTTTGTCTTTTTCTATGTATTTTTGGTATTCATTAAGTGTGGTTGCTCCAATGGCATGTAGCTCACCACGAGCCAAAGCGGGTTTGAGCAAATTAGCTGCATCCATTGCCGAATCGCCTCCTGCACCTGCTCCAATAAGGGTATGTATTTCGTCTATGAATAAAACAATTTCTCCTTCTGAATCTGTAACTTCTTTAATCACAGATTTTAAGCGTTCTTCAAACTCACCTTTGTATTTAGCTCCTGCCACCAAAAGCCCCATATCCAAAGCTACAATCGTTTTAGATTTAAGATTTTCAGGAACATCTCCATTTACAATACGCTGGGCAAGCCCTTCCACAATGGCAGTTTTACCAACACCTGGCTCACCTAAGAGGATTGGATTGTTTTTAGTTCTTCTGGAAAGAATCTGTAAAACTCTTCTAATCTCCTCATCTCTACCAATAACAGGGTCTATTTTCCCCTTTCGAGCAAGGTCGTTTAAGTTTTTAGAATAACGTTCTAACGATTTATATTTGGCTTCGGCATTTTGGTCTGTTACACGAGTATTGCCTCTTAAATCTTTAATCGCTTGTATAAGAGGCTTTTCGGAAAATCCAGCATCTTTTAGAATTTGAGCAGTTTTGTCTTTACCTGCAAGCAAACCCAACAGAATATGTTCAATGGCAACAAATTCATCTTTAAATTCAGGCAAATAACGTTCTGCTTTTTGCAACGCAGCAGCGGCTTCATTAGAAAGATATGGACTTTCGCCAGAAGATTTTGGATAGGTAGGTATCAATTCTTCCAATTTGGTTGCAACCAAATTTTTGTTTGAACCTGTTTTATTGAATAAAAAATTGATAGTATTTTCATCAGCACCCAAAAGAGCTTTGAGTAAATGTCCTGTTTCAATAATGGGTTGTTGATTCCCTAAAGCAATCTGACTTGCTTGTTGAATCAGTTCTTGGCTTTTGATTGTATAACGATTGAAGTTCATAGTGGTAAATTGCTAATCCCTAAGTTTTAAATATTCTGATTTTTGAAAAACAATATCCAAGCCAAATACTAAAATGTAGACAAAATGGCATTTTGGCTAGTTGTTTTATGAATATTGAATGTCAAAAAGTCGGCTATTTCTTTTATTAAATCAAACTGAGCAGACTTTTTAGCAGTTTTAACCTGCGTGCTGAAAAATAGCCATTTTTTCCCTATCTTTGTGAAATTTTTAGAACTATGTTACATCAAAACTATTATTTTTTAAAGCCATTAGGAGAAGAGTTGCATAAAATTATGCAAGAAATGGAATTGGCTACCTGTTTTACTCAAAATAAAGATGAGATTATACTAGGCTTTTGTAAACCCAATCAGGATTTCTATATCAGAGTAGCTTTACAGTCAGATTTTGCTTGTATTAACACTCTTTCTGAATTTCAAAGAGCCAAAAAAAATACTTTAGATTTATTTGATATTATTATTGGTAAAAAAGTGCTAAAAGTAGAAGCCTCTGCCAATGATCGATCTTTAGCTATTGTGTTAGAAGATAGCTTTACAATTTTATTTAAAATGTATGGGAATCGGTCGAATGTAGTTGTATTTCAGGGTAATGATGTGATAGATTTATTTCATAAGAAACTTCAAAATGATTGGGACTTACATTTATCAGATATTCCTAAAAACATAGAACAAACCAAAGAAAACTTTATCAGAGAAGAAGGGAATGTCAAAAAAATATATCCTACTTTGGATAAAACTCTTTTGGCTCAGATTCAAGAAGAAGATATAGAAAAAAAGTGGTTACAAACAGAAAATCTTATTCAGAAAGTCACGAATCATCATTTTTATGTAGGCGTATATAATGGTTTACCAGCATTACATTTTCTGCCTGATGTAATAGAAGAGCCTAAAGAGTATACATCTGCTTTAGAAGCTCTTAATGCCTATTACTATGCTTATGCTCGTCTTTCGCATCTTGAAAAAGAGCAAAATCAGGCTGTTAAAAGCCTTCAAAAAGCCATAGATAAAACGAAAAACTATGTTGAAAAAACTTATCTGAAAATGGAAGACCTTTCAGATAGTCATGATTTGGAAAAAATCGGGCATATTTTGATGGCAAATCTTCATCAAATTCCTGAAAAAGCCGAAAAAGTTGTATTACATAATTTTTATACTGATAAAGAAATTACTATCAAACTTAAAACAGAATATACCCCTCAAAAAAATGCAGAGTGGTATTACAAAAAAGCTAAAAATCAGAAAATAGAAATTGCCAAACTCGAAGAAAACTTACAAGCCAGAGAGCTACACCTGACAATGCTTCAGAATCACTTGCAACAAATAGAGACTATCGAGAATATCAGAGATTTGAGAGCATATTTAAAAGAAAATGCATTAGACTTTCAGGATGAGAAACAAGCTAATGAAATACCTTTTAAAAATTATCAGATAGAAGGTTTTACAGTTTTAGTGGGTCGAAATGCTCAGAATAATGATTTACTCACACAAAAATATGCCTACAAAGAAGACTTATGGTTACATGCCAAAGATGTAAGTGGCTCTCATGTAGTTATTAAATATCAGGCTGGCAAGGTTTTTCCTAAAAGTGTAATTGAAAAAGCAGCTCAATTAGCAGCATATTTCTCAAAACGTCGTAATGAAACACTTTGTCCCGTAATTGTGACGCCCAAAAAATTTGTACGTAAAACAAAAGACCTTGATTTTGGACAGGTTATTGTAGAAAAAGAAACTGTAGTAATGGTTGAGCCTGCATTGTATCAGGTGTAAATAAAAATAACAAAACCTTCACAGTATTTTATTGTTTATTAAGGAGAGCTTTCATAGATTTACTATTATACTGCTAAACATTATGCTAAGATTTTTTCTTTTCTTTCTTTTTCTTTGCACACACACTTTCGCTCAAAGAGGTAATTTGTTAGTAAAAAACTACAAATTACCATCTGTACCACAAACTACTGATATTGTTCAGAATAGTAAAGGTATTTTATATTTTGCTCATTCAGGAGGAATTCTCAGTTACGATGGTTTCAGATGGGATGATATGAATTTAGATGTAAATCCACATAGTTTAGCTATAGATAATAAAGATGTTTTATATGTTGGTGGCAAAGGTTTTTTTGGAAAAATAGAGCCCAGCAAAACAGGAAAATTAGACTACTTCAATCTTTCGTACAATCAGAAAGAAACAGGTGATATTACAGATATTTTTATTCAAGAGTCTCAGGTTCTTTTTTACAGTTCGAAGGGAGTTTTTAGTTATACTAATAATGAAGTAAAAATCTTGTATAAAACTCAAAAAGACGAACTAAATGGCTGGGCTGTTTTAAAAGATGAGGTTTTTGTAAATGTTGCAGATAAAGGGTTTTGTAGAATCTCTAATGGGAATTTAATTCAGATTAGACAAGATTTTTCAGAAAAAACCATTCTAAGCTTTATACCTTTCAATCAACAAAACCTACTTTTAGCAACAGATGACAATATATTGTGGATGTTTGATGGTAAGAGCCTTTTTCCTTTCCCAAATTATGCAACTGAATATCTTCAAAATCACTTTCTAGAAAAAATGACTGATTTATCTCCTCAAGAGTTTGCCATATCAACACTTGCAGGAGGGGTAATAATTGTTAATAAAAAAGACGGAAGCATAAGTCAAATTATCAATTACGAAACAGGACTGGCTGATAATGAAATTAGTGCTGTGTTGGCAGATAAACATCAAGGTTTATGGATATGTCATACAGAGGGTATTTCAAGAGTTCCATTAAACGTACCAGTTTATAACTATGGACATTATCCAGGCATAGAAGGTAAGCCTTCTACTATTATTAAAATAAAAGATTTATTGTATGTAGGAACAAACTCTGGACTGTTTTATTTGAGTTACAGTAACAAAGATGATGTTTCAGGGCAAGTAGCAGCCGAAAAACAAAGACAACTCCAACAAATAGCATGGCAGAGAGCTCAAAACAGAAAAAGAAACTTAATCCAAAAACTTAATTCTCTAAAAAAATCAGAAGATAAAACACCTAAAATAGTAACAGTAGTTGTAGAGTCAAATGTGTATAATTATAATTATAGTAACTATCTGCTAGAAAAAACACCTTATAATTTTAGAAAAATAAATGGAGTAGAAGGAAAATGTAAGCAACTCATACAATTTCAAGATAAATTAATAGCTCTTACCAATACAGGTTTATATGAAGTTCAGTTTGGGATAGCTACTCAAATTCTTGAAGACAGAAATTTATTGTATGTAGAATTTTCGAAGCTAAACCCTAATTTATTGTATGTAGCAACACATAAAGGAGTATTTATATTGGAAAAAACACCTAAAGGCTGGTTAAATACACCTATTGCTGATATACAGGATACTGTTTTTAACTTAGCACAATATGAAAATAATTTATGGATTGCAGGAGAAGGAAGAATATGGAAAATTAAGCTTAATACACAAGGGCAACCTAGTAAAACTATTTCATACACCCTTGAAAATAAAAATGTTAAAGTAGTTGTAAGGGCTGTACAAAATGAACTACTGTTTTTTACGAATTTTGGAGTTCTCAAAAAAGTGCAAATGATAGGTGATATATTTTTACCTGATAGTAAATGGCAACAATATAATTTACAAAACTCTAAGTTATATACTCACCAAGACACCTATACTTGGGGAACAGAAGGCTTAGAATATAAAGAATTAGGAGGAAAACCAATTAATTCATCTCAATACTTATCCATAATCCCTGATATACAAAATATTTATTATGACAATCAAAAAAACTTGTGGGCTGTAAATTCAGATGGGGTATACAGAATATATCCACAAGAGGGTAATAAATCAAACACCCCTGATTTATTTATCAAACAGGTTCAAAGTGGTAATGGAACATTGTTGCAATTAGAAAAAACAGCCATAGAAAGTAATGGCAGTATTCAGAATTTTCATGTGCAAATAGCCTCTCCATTTTTTATTGCAGAAGAAAATACACAATTTCAATATTACTTAAAAGGTTTAGATGAATCAGACTGGTCTCCTTGGAAAAATCAAGCGTGGATAGAGTTCCCTTACTTGCCAAGTGGCGAATATGTGCTCAAGTATCGTTCTAAAAATACTTTAGGACAAGTTAGTCCCACTCAAACATTTATTTTTGAAGTAAAAGCTCCTTTTTGGCAAACATGGTGGTTTTATATAATTCAAATTGGTATTCTGTTTGGTTTACTGCTTGCAGCCGTTATTTATAATAGAAAAGGGGCTGAATCTCGTGTAGCGACAGTTATCACGTTAGTTGCTATTATTACTGTTTTTGAGTTGTTATTTTTGCTGATAGAGCCACTCATTGATGATTTTTCAGGAGGTGTATTTATCTTTAAATTGCTTGTCAATATTCTTTTGGCAGTTTCGTTGATACCTATGGAAAAGAAAATCCAACAATACTTGCAAAATAGCGAATATTTAGATTCTTTATCTCAAAAATTAGGTTGGAAAAAACGCCTAAAAGATATTGGAGAATACTTGAATGTTCAGCAAATTAAAGATATTGCTAAAAATCGAAGACAAGACTAATTAGGCGTTTTAAAATCAAATTATTTGATTCTTTTTAAATCAAGGTTTTGAAAGTCGAAGCTAAAATCGGTCATGGGTGAAATAGCTTTCATTTTGAAGGCTTCAGCTTTTCCATTTTTATCAAATGAAATAATCACAAAGGCATCAGCATCGTAACTTCTATCATCCCATTTGGCTACAAAAGTATCTTCGGAATAAGGTAATAACTCCCCTTTGAGTCTTGGAGATGTTTTACAAAATATTCTATATTGATTATTTTTTCCAGAAATTTCAATTTCACCAAACCAGTCATCCTTGTAAGTACCCACAATGTTTTCAGGCTTATAAGGAAACTTCTTTGTTTTAGCTTCTTCTACCTTTTTATAAACCTCTTGAGTTGCTTTATTGGCTTCTGTCCAAGATTTATTCACTCTTTCAGAATACATTTTAAGTAAATTTCTATCTTCTATCCCTAAATAACTATCTTTAATAGTATTAGTAATCGTATTAAATGCTGCTCCAACCTGCTGATTGGTGAGGACAATAATAGCTAACTTCATATCTGGAATCAGTGTAAATTGTGTAACTGTACCTAACAAGCCTCCTGTATGTTGTATTTGTTTATGCCCCTTAACATCACTCACAAACCAACCTAAAGCATAGCCATAAAAAGTTGTATTATAAGGTAGTGTGGTATTTGCTATTAAAGGTGTTTGCATTTGCCACAAATAGTTCATTTGTTTCTCACTAATCAGTCTTTTACCATCTTTGGTAACTCCACCATTCATTAAAAACTCAGCCCATATAGCCATATCTGTAATATTACTCATAATACCACCAGCAGCATTAGCTGTTTCATTCCAGTCATGGAGAATAGCTACGGCTTTCCCATTAACTGGAGCATGAGCATCTATGATATTAGAATTGTTTTTTACACGATTATATGAACCAACACTTGAAGTCATACCAACTGGTTTTAAAATTCTAGTTTCTATGAACTCAGCCCAAGAAAGTCCACTTACCTTTCTGATAATCTCCCCAGCAACAATAAACATGATATTATTATACTCCATTGCCCCTCTGAAAGAATAATAAGGTTTGAGATAACGAACATTATGAATAATATTCTCTATAGTAAGTGTCCCACCTTCAGGGAAAAACATTAAGTCTCCTTGTCCAAGACCTAGACTTGCTCTATGGGTTACCAAATCTTTGATAGTGATTTCTTTTGTAACACTTTCATCATACATCTTAAAATCTGGTAAATGCTTGATAACCTTGTCATCCCAACTGATTTTGCCTTCATCGACAAGCATAGAAAGTGCCATACAGGTAAACCCTTTGCTGTTTGAGGCTATTCCAACAAGAGTGTTTTCATTCATGGGCTGTTTGGTTTTAAGCGAACGAACTCCATGTCCTTTGGCATAGATAAGTTTCCCATCTTTTAAGATACCTACTGAGATACCTGGTACATCAAACGTTTTTAAAGTATTTTTTACAAGTTCATCTAATTTTTCGGGAGCTATTTGAGCTTGGAGGTAAATATTAAGCCCTAAAAATAGAAGAATCAGCAAGAGTGATTTTTTTAGCATAAGTTTTGTGTGTTTAGTAAAGGAAGGCATAAAAAAATGGAGTATTAGCCATAATACTCCACAAAGTTATTTTTTGTTTCAAAAAGTTGAATACAATGCAATTGAGCTTGCTTGTCGTATGCAACACCACTGATTTTAGGGGCTAAGATATTCCAGATTTCTATGATAAGCACCTCACAACTTGGAATTTTACCCTGCATAAAATCTACCTCGATATTGATGTTTTTGTGGTCTAACTTATCAATAATTTCTTCCCTAATCAGTTTAGAAAGTTTTTTGAGATCAATTACACAGCCTGTGTCAGCCTGAGGTGTGCCTTTTACTGTTACAATGAGTTCAAAATTATGCCCATGATAATACTCATTGGAACAAATTCCAAATACTTCTTCATTCTTTTCTTTGCTCCACGCAGGGTTGTAGAGCCTATGAGCAGCATTGAAGTGCTCTCTTCTGCAAACATATACCATAATACGCAAGTTTTAATGAGAAGCCGTACAGGTTAGTGCTTGCGAACTGCAAACGGCTAAAAACATGCAAACTTACAGCTTTTTTATTGTTCTTGCAAGAATCTATTTACATAATTCTATTAATTAGTTTTATTTATCTTTAAAGCTGAATTTCTGTGAATTAAATAGATAAATAAAATACCTGTCATTACTGTAACCATTAGTTTTACTAAAATTAGGTATAGCATTGGTACTTCCAAGTTAATATTTGAAATAATCCCCTCTTCAATTGTGTTGTATGCTCCATGTGCAATCGCTGCTGGGATAAAACTATTACTTTTTAAAGTTAACCAAGCATAAAATAGAGAAACAGATATGAGCATAATAGGTGAAATAACAAAACTCCCTAAAATTGGATTTTCAGGGAAATTGTAACCAGCCAATTGTATTGGTAAATGCCACATAGCCCATAAGAAACCTAAAATCGTAATACCTTTAATCATACCAAATCTGTCTATTAAAATCCCTTGCAGTAAACCACGCCAAGCAAATTCTTCGCCAATGGCAATGAGTCCTGTTAGTAAAGAATATGCGATAGCTGTGATTAAAATATTTAATGTGAAAAATACCCAAGTTTGTTGTCCTAAACCTAATAAAAATGGTCCACCAGATATTGTTACACTACGTACTGAAAAATCAAACCAACCCGATTGTCCATAATGCATGTTTTTTGTAATGAGTAAAACGACAAAAGCAGTAACAGTTGGAATAAGTATAGCTAAAAAAGATGTATTAAAAATATTTTTATTAGGCTTCCATAATATTTTCCTTCTTAAAGATTTATTTTTAATTATAAAACCTATTGTTACAAATAATGGAGATACCATAGTTGCTGCAAGTCCTAATCTTGCATGAGTACTATTAATATCTTTTATGATAAAAATTATCAAAAGCTGTAATGCCCAGCTTGTAAAAAATACAACCCTACAATAAATAGATAATAGTCTGCTTGTCATAAAAATTTTATTTTTCTACAAAGACACTAGAAATTTTGCAATAAAAAGTCCCGATTTACAAATCGGGACTTTTTAGGATTATATATAAAACTTTGATTTTTAAAATCTTACAAAAGTGGGATAGCTTTTCAGTACCTAATTATCACTAAGTTGAATATTTTGTTGTTGCAGATATTGAGTAGGTGACAAACCTGTCACATTCTTAAAATTTCTATAAAATGCCGTTTTTGAATTAAATCCACAATCATAGGCAAGACCGACAATTGTATATTTTTGGTTTTCAGGTCTGAGTATCATTTTTTTAAATTCCTCTATTCTTTTCCCATTGATATAATCATAGAAAGTTTTTTCTTCCAATACATTGATTGCTTGTGATAAATAATTTGATGTACGGCAACCATATTGGCTAATTCTGCTATAGTCAATTCTGGGTTAAGGAAGGGTTTTTCTTGATTCATCAATTCAATCAATTTCCGATGAATTTCTAGTAAATATGCATTTGCTATTGAAGTTTTACGTTCAATATCTTCTTTTTTAATATCATTATGTAACTGTTTATCAGAAAATTGAAGAACCTGATTTGTTTTTTCTACATCTATCGGCACAGTTTGAAGCTTTTGAGTAAAAATCCCAACTTGTTTGATTCCAAAATACCCAAAAATGATTACAAATATTGCTACCAAAGAAAATATGAGTGTATCATTACCTGTAAATACAGCTAGCCAAATAATTGCCATACTATAAATTAAGTAACGCAACCAGACAAGGTTAATTTGCTCTGTATCAGAGAAGTTATTTTGAATATTTTTGGCATGTTTGGCAAGTAAATTCAATAATAATATCACATAAAAAATGCCTGAAGTATAAACCAAAACCTTACGAATGAGCCTTTCTAACTCACACCCCTGACCTTTGTGAGCAAATACTAGTAATTTTTCTTCATGGGGTAAAACCAAGAAAGAAGCCAAGGAAATGTAAAAAATGATAATAGGTAAACTATGTAATAAAAATTCTTTAGCAGATATCTTATTTTGGTGAGTGAGAGCATTCGTATAAAAATATAACATAGGTCCATGTAATAAAGGAAATGCCCCTCCATATGAAAAATATGGTTGATAATATTTATCAACAATGCCTAAACAATAATACCAGAAAAGATGCAAACCTATAATATTCAGCCATATAGAAAGTATTTTATCCGCATCTGACTTGTCTTTTTTTGTCAGTAAAACAAAAGCCAAAAAGATAGCTAGAAATATCCCAATAATATTTAACATGTACCCAAATAATAAAAAATTATGTAGCAATATATCTGAAAATGATATGAAGTGCAATAAAAAAACCACGAATAGCCTTTTTTCTAAATCCATTTGGGTTATTTCTAAAAATTAATAAATTGCATAATACTTCTAATCATCTACTTAACTTTTCAATATTATGTCTGAAAATGAAAAACAGGAATCTAAATTTGCTCCATCTAACTGGAAAGATAAATTAGGTGGTTCTGCCAATATCTTAAAAATAACAACAGGCTCAGCATGGAGGTATATTAGTCGTTTGATAGGAGTACTGCTATTAGGAATTACTGTTAATATCATTTTTTTTATATTTCTACAAGATAAAATAGATTTTCAATTTGGTAAGGGAGGACTAGGTAGCCTACTCGCCATTGCTGCAATAGGATTTTTATTTCTTATATTTCCAGCAGCATATTTCTTTGTAGGACATAAGCATGCCTTACAATCAGTAATTTATTATATTGGAAATCATTTTAAAAAAGGGATTTTTGAATACTTCATAGATAAGCTTTTTGATTTTGCTAATAAAAAACCTGCTATCAAAGCTCAACTAGAAAATGATAAAACAGATGATTTTTTTAGTACGACTGTGCCAGAATATGTAGAAAAACTCGAAAATATGAATGGAACACTCAAAAGAGTATTTAAAAAATTTACTGGTAATATAGATATATTGGGCTTATTTTCTTCTGCCCGCAATGAGCTTGGAGGAAGTTTGAGTCTGGATAATCTCAAAAATTATGTATCTGAAAAAGCTGCTGAAAAAGTACCTATTCCAATGCTTTCCAAGCCAAGCTGGGCATGGACAATTGCTGTCATGTTTGTGAATATTTTATTTTTTGCTACTTGCCTGATTTTCTTGGCATAATATGAAATACATATTTTTCTTGATTTTTTTCTTATATTTTAATAAAGGACTTGGACAGTCTTATAAAATAATATTTTATAATCAATGTACTAAAATCTATTCAGATTTTCCAGAATGTTTTTATACACTCAAAGACCATAGAGATTGTACGTATTATGTAAATACACACAATGAAGGCAAAGAATCCTTTATAAAACTTCCAAATACAGGAAAATATAGATTGCATTCCGACTGTTTAGATGATGATGATTTTTTTAAGTTTGAAGTAAACATTAAAAATAATGCATTAAAAATAGATACATTCAATATAGTATGTTTGAAACTATTGAGACAAATAAGCAATCCTCCGATATCTCATTATTACTGTTGTGATACAGTGTGTAACGGAAGATTTACAGACTACTACCACAATGGTAAAATACGAAAAACGGGTGTTTTCAAGAAGGGACAAGCCATAGATACTGTAAAAGAGTATTACTCTAGTGGCGGATTAAAGAGGTTGTTTATTCCTTTGCAGAAATGGTGGAAAAAATATGATTATGTAAGAAAACGTCCTGATTATATTTGGATGGATTATCATGAAAAAGGATATTTGATGAGATTATTGAATACAAGAAAAAATAATGAAATTATATATCACCCAAATCAGAAAATAAAAAGCAACTACCAATATGAAAAGAAGCAGAAGTATATAGAATATGATACGAATGGAATAAAAAGAGCTATTATCTTGTTTAATCAGAAAGAGGAATATTCTTGGGAAGAAGCTATAGATATAAAAAAAGTTTTTTTTGCTGATGGAAGCCTCCAATATGTTTTTAAAAAAACAGAATCATGGGGATTAAATAATTATTTTTATCAGGAGTACAACAAAAAAGGTGATTTAGTTAGAGTTACAGAGTTTTGTGGTGAATATTGGAAATACGGAGCATCTCCTAACCATTATCCTGAATCTATTGAAGCCATCCCAACTGAATACATGAAGGAGGATATTTTGTATATTTCCTCAACGGAAAGAATAAAAAAAACTTATACAGTAGATGTTTTAGAGAAAGGGAAGAGGATATTGCAAAAAGTAAGAACTGAAAATATGAGATTAACCAATGGAACATGGATAACAGAACAGAGTAAAACAGAATATTATAATCAAAAACCATGAATATACTCTTTGTTTGTTCTGCCAATCAAAATAGGTCTAAAACGGCTGAAGTGTATTTTCAAGAAAAATATCCTCAATATCAGTTTCAATCAGCAGGAACAAACCATCAAGAATGTTTAAAAAATAACAGCCAGCCTCTTACAGAAGAACTATTAATATGGGCTGATAAAGTTTTTGTGATGGAAAAACATCATCAAACAATTATAGAAAAATATACAAATCAGAAATATCAAGATAAAATACTAGTGCTAAATATCAAGGATGTCTATACTTTTATGCAAACAGAGCTGATTATCACATTGAAGGAAAAGATAAAATTATGAACGAAATACTAACACCATATTGTTAAAATAAAACATTCACTTAATCAAGAAAAAAATATATATTTGAAACCAGAGAAACTGCATCAAAACAATGCTTACAGGGTTAAAGATATTGATTTTTTCAATGCTTTTGGGTGGTAATAAAAATATCAGTCCAACTCCTTATATCATCTCTAAAGTTGAGTTTTTAGGTTTTTTTGGCGAAAATAAATATTGTTATTATAGAAATTCTTTAATACAAAAACGAGGTAATGGATGGTTTGAAGAAATTCAAGAATTTGTGGTAAAAGATTTTAATGGGAAAGAGATACTTAGAGAAGTTGTAAAAAGAGAAGAAGAGTTTCCATCAAATTATCCTCAATCCACAATAAAAACTAAATATTTAGGAAGAACGAATATATGGGATTTCTTAAAAAATAATAACGTTCAAAAAAGAAATAAATATGAAAGCTCTGATTTAGGCATAAAAAAAAATAACATTTATTGGAATAGAAATAAGTATAGTCTAAATACAACTAAAGATTCTGTTAATATTTTAGATAGTAGTAAAGTAAGAAAAAATATAACACAACATAATAAAGAACCCATTTTTGTAGAATATGAAAAGAATGAGTGGCAAAGTATTACAAAGTTAGGAGATTGGGAAAAAGATGTTTATTGTTCAAATATAAAAGATGTGTATAGTTGGAAGCAAAAGTATTTACTAATATTGAATAATTATAAGGGTAGTGATGAATACATTATTTTAGTAGATGCCTCAATTTTAGACAAAGTATTCAAAAGATAATTAAATATACAGAAAACCAATCCGTTATGGCTATTATAGAACAAAAAGTCCCTACTTTGGGCGAGTCTATTTCAGAAGTTACTGTAGGCTCTTGGAATAAAAGTACAGGCGATAGCGTCAAGTTAGATGAAGTAATAGGCGTTTTAGAGTCTGATAAAGCAAGTTTTGATATTACAGCAGAAAAAGAAGGAATATTAGAGATTGTTGCAGAAGCAGGAGCTACTATACCTATCGGAGGAGTATTGTGCAAAATTAATGTTGGAGCAAGTGCTAAAGCAGAGGTAAAAACTGAAACAAAAGCAAGTACTCCTCAAACTGAAACTAAATCTGAGCCTGCAAAAGCAACAGGACAAGTGATAGAAATGAGAGTAAAACCTTTAGGAGAATCTATTACAGAGGTAGTTCTAGGCAGTTGGACAAAAAATGAAGGAGATGTCGTGAAAATGGATGAGATTCTTGCTGAAATTGAATCTGATAAAGCAACTTTTGAACTAACAGCAGAAGCAGCAGGGGTACTTAGAATTGTAGCTCAGGCTGGTTCTACGCTTAAAGTAGGCGATTTGATGTGTAAAATAGAGGTAATGGCTGGTGGAGCAACAGTTTCAACTCCACAAATCAATACTCCACAAGCTACAACAGAAAGCAAAACCGCTACAGATACCGAAACATACGCAAAAGGACATCCTTCTCTTTCGGCTTCTAAAATTTTGACAGAAAAAGGAATTGAATCTAAAGATGTACAAGGTACAGGAGTAGGTGGAAGAATAACCAAAGAAGATGCTTTAAAAGCAGAGAAAAAAGTAGAACAAACCCCAACAAAACAAGAAACAAAAACAACTGAAACTGTGAAAGTAACAGGAGAACGCAATCAACGTAAAGAAAAAATGACTTCTTTACGCAAAACCATCGCAAAACGCTTGGTAGCTGTGAAAAACGAAACAGCCATGCTTACAACATTTAATGAGGTAAACATGAAGCCTATTATGGATTTGAGAGGTAAATACAAAGATAAGTTCAAAGAAAAACATGGTATTGGCTTAGGCTTTATGTCTATTTTCTCGAAAGCTTGTGCTATTGCCCTGATGGATTTTCCAGTGATTAATGCTCAAATAGAAGGTGATTTTGTTGTTTATAACGATTTTGTAGATATTTCAGTAGCGGTTTCTACAGAAAAAGGTTTGGTTGTTCCTGTTGTTCGCAATGTAGATCAGATGAGCTTTGCTGATATTGAAAAGGCTATTGCAGCCCTTGCAGTAAAAGCAAGAGATGGCAAACTTACCATTCCCGAAATGACAGGTGGTACATTTACCATTACTAATGGAGGTATTTTTGGGTCTATGATGAGTACACCTATTATCAATGCTCCACAATCTGCAATTTTAGGTATGCACAATATCGTAGAACGCCCTATGGCTGTCAATGGTGAAGTAAAAATATTACCAATGATGTATCTGGCTCTTTCTTACGACCATAGAATTATTGACGGAAAAGATTCTGTAAGTTTCTTAGTGAGAGTAAAACAACTCCTCGAAGAGCCTGAAAGAATGCTTTTAGAAGTATAGAAATACAAAGTATTATCTGAAAAAAGACTCCTTAAAAGTATATTTTTAAGGAGTCTTTTTTATTCCTAAACTTATAATGGAGCTTCATGAAGTAAAAGCTTTTATTCATAAAGCCTCCAGAAAAATTTCACTTTTTTTGATTCTTTTTGTGTAAAAATAAAACACTTATGAAAAAAATAATTCTTTTATCCATAGCTATTTTTTTATATAGCTATAACATGCAAGCTCAAAAAATATCTTTGGCAAAATATGCAAAAGAGAGAGTAGAGAGTGGTAATGGGATGTCTCCTGTTGTCTATAAGGCTATGCCTATAACAGTAGATGAAGCCAATGGCTATGTGATGCAATATGTAGTAACTACTTATGATGATGCAGGCAACAATATACACGAAAAAACAGAATATTATCAACAGTACGGACTTTGGAAAACTAATTCTGGAAAAAGTATTATTGGAGTATTTGAATCTAGAATAGGTCAGTATGGTGATATAATCAATGATTTGGGAGGATTGAATCTTGATTTCTTGGATTTAAAACAAGAGAATTTTATAAAAATTTATAATGAAGAAGCAGTAAAACAAGCTTATCAAAATGCATTAGCTAATATTCAGGCAAAAGGAGCAGAAGGAACAGAATGCTTCTATGCTGAATTACCACGCAAAGGAACTACTATTAAACTCTATGTGGTATTGAATTCTGAATTGAAAAAAAATAAGGGTGTTCCTACTTGGAAAATGCAATTTGGGGAACTTGTTTTTGATAAAAATACAGGAACATTCACATTTATTAAAAAATAAAAGTTATGAATAAAAATATTGTATGGCTTAGCTTTCTATGCTTTATAGGCTTAGTTTTAAATACACAAGGACAAACATTTACAGAAACTTATGTATATAGAACTTCTACAACAGTAGAAAAAGTAGTGGTAGAAACAGATGTAAATCAGAGTGTTATTAATATAAGTTATCAAGGCAATCAAGATAAATCGCCTGTTAAGCTGACAATCGTAAAAAAAGATGCAGAAAACATGAGAATGACTACACAACGCCCTGATAATAAACAGATACTTACATTTACAGACTCTTGGATGATGGGTGGCTCCATGATACTTGCAAATGGTCAAACAAAAGAATTTAGCAGAGAAGTTTATTGTTTTGCTCCTAGTGGCGAAATGATAATCACATCAGGTGGACCTATGTTTATGCCTTTTTATTATGCTCCCAGCGAAAAAGGATTAATAACCCCCATTAATATTCCTCAAGAACAACATAATAATATACAAACATTGCCTTCTGGCGAGGTATATTATGTAGTAAATATTCCTAAAAAAGTAGGGAAGTATAAATTAAGCCCTATGAATTACAAAGAAAACGATTTGCGTACCCGTATCAAACTGATAGATTCAAAGGGTAAAGCAACTATTTTTACAAGCAGATAAACAAAAAGCACTATGCAAAAAATATTTTTATTCAGTTTCTTATTCCTTATGTCCACGAAAGTTTGTGGACAAAATAACGTTGAAAAGTTCTTATCCTATTTCCCTACTCTAGAGGTGGGTAATTCAATAGGGGAAATGGAGTGTAAAAAAGCACTCGAAACACGTATTCCAAAAGAAATGATTGCTCAAATAGATTACAAAACACTGATTTATAGCAATGCAAATGATATTAGTAAATGGGATATTATGCCTGTTGGTAAATTTAAATTAAAAGAAGGAGTATATTTTGTGATGTATTTCTCTGCAATTTCAGGAGCCAACCATACACAAACAGACTATGATTATGTGCTTAATACAGATGTATGGGATGTAAATCAGAGTCAGAAAATAAGTACAAATGAAGGTAATAATGCCCAATATGCAAGAGTGAATTTTTCTAGAAGAAAACAATTGTTAGAAGAATTAGGAAGCAATCGAAAAATGGTGTTTGGAGGTAGTTTTATCTTTAAAATAGTAAGCCCAAACAAAGCAATGATGTATAGTTATTGGTTATATAGCAATAAAGAAGAAAAAAAGGAAACTTATCAATTTTCTTGGGATGAAAACGGTTCAATGAAAATAGAATAGAATAGAAGTTTAAGAATTAGGTTTAATTTAAACACCTCAAGAGATATATCTTTGAGGTGTTTTTTTGTAAATTGCAGAATAAATCACAAAATAGGAAAAACATGATTCCTGATTATCAATCTATTATGCTACCGTTTTTACAACATTTAAAAGATAAAAAAGAGTATAAATATAGAGATATTTTAGAAAGTTTAGCTTTACAATTCCAATTAAGTGATATCGAAAGAAAAGAGTTATTAGCTAGTGGGACACAAGCTATTTTTGATAATAGAGTAGGATGGGCTAAAACTTATTTAAAAAAGGCTGGCTTATTAGATTCTCCCAAAAGAGGATTTGTTATTATTACAGATTTAGGTTTAGAAACATTAGCTAAGAATCTAAATAAGATTGATGCTAAATACTTGAAACAATTTCCTTCATTTATGGAGTTTCAAAATTCAAGTAGATTTGAAACCACATCATTGGATATAGTAGAACAAGATGAAACACCAGAAGAAAATTTAGATAAAGCATATCAAAATATACGAAAATCATTAGCAACTGAACTGTTAAATAGGGTTATAGAGTTATCACCTAATTTCTTTGAAAAACTTGTAGTGGAACTATTAGTAAAAATGGGGTATGGTGGTTCTATTAAAGATGCTGGAAAGGCAGTAGGTAGAAGTGGAGATGAAGGCATAGATGGAACAATTAAAGAAGATAAATTAGGGTTGGATATTATATATATACAGGCTAAAAGGTGGAAAACAGGAAATGTAGTTGGAAGACCTGAGATACAAAAATTTGTTGGTGCTCTTGCTGGACAAGGTGCAAAAAAAGGAATATTTATAACAACATCTCATTTTTCTAGAGAAGCTCTTGAATATACTCCAAGAAATGAAACGAAAATTGTTTTAATAGATGGGGAACAACTTACACAACTCATGATTGATTATAATTTAGGCTGTACAACTCAGCAAGTTTATGAAATAAAGAAAATTGACAATGATTATTTTGGAGAAGAATAAATGATAATTACACAAAAACAGTTACAAGATATACTGCTTGGAGTAGCAATAGGAGATGCCTATGGAGCAGGTTTAGAATTTGAAGACCGAGATTGGTTGAAAACAAATATTGATTTTTCAGAGCTTGTTATTAGGCGTAATGATATTGCTAAAGTGCTGAATGATAAAGGTATAGAAGTTGATAATTATAATAAATGGGACTATACAGACGATACTGAAATGACAATTGGTTGTGTGAAAGCCATTATTTCTGGTGAAGATGTCAGTGAAGAGAATCTTTTAAAATATTGGATATCAGAGTATAATCAGGATAAAGTAGAAAAAGGCATAGGCAGGCATGGACATGGTTCGATGCGTTGGGTTTATAATGGCGAAAAAAGTATAGAAGAAATTAAAGAATTTCAGAAAAACAGACCCAACCCTGGCAATGCACCAACCATGAGAGCTATTCCGTTCGGATTTTTACCTTCTCAGCAGATCAATCAATATGCTACTATCAATGCAATGGCAACTCATCCACATCCCAAAGCTGTGGCATCCAGTATTTTAGTAGCACGACTGACAGAGTTTTTACTTGTAAAAAAAGGCAAAAAACAAGATGCTTATAATTACTGCAAAGAGCATTTAAAAAATATAGACCAAGAATTTTTAGAGAAATTTGAACAAGTAGAAAAACTGCCTTCCCCAAAAATGCTTCAAGAATCTGATTATGAGGTTTTGTGTGGGAAACAACCTATTATCAAACCTTGGTACCCTGAAGGAATTAAAGGTTTGCCTTCTGATGCCATGCAAACAGCTTTGAGTGTGTATTATTTTGTAAAATATGCTGATACTGCATTTGAGGGATTAAAACAAGCTATATGGCTGGGTGGTGATGTGGATTCTGTGGCGTCTGTGGTCACAGGCATATTAGCTGGGATGTATGGGATAGAATCTTTGCCACAATATATGCTCGAAAACGTGGAAGGAAGAGATAAACTAATAATGCTATCTCAAAAATGGTATGAATTCTTAATAAACTGAAAACTATGAAAATTGCCATATTTGCTGATATTCACGGTAAAATATTATTACCTTTTAAAATGGTAGATTACTACCAAAAGGCAACAGGAAATAAAATAGACTATATTGTACAATGTGGAGATATAGGGGCTTTCCCAGATATGAATAATTTGGATAAAGCAACTATTAAGCATGCTAAATATGACAGAGATGAACTGGGTTTTTATGATGATTTTACAAAAGAAAAACCTGAAATAAAGAGCTTTTTAGATACATTAAATCTTAATATGATTTGTGTACGTGGAAACCACGAAGACCATGATTACTTAGACAATTTGGAGAAGCAATATGCTGATGTCACCATGTTTCCTATTGATGTTTATAAACGAGTATATGTCTGTAAATCAGGATATATTCAGTATTTTGAAAAAGATGGTATCAAACTCACTTGGGCAGGAATAGGGCGTATTGGAGATAGAAAGGGTAGAGAGAACAAGCAATTTATTCAGGATTATGAAAAAATGCAGGTTCGTAAACTGCTGAAAACCAAAGAAAATATAGAATTATTGATTACCCACGATAAAGATGATATGTCCATACGAGGCTATGGTATGGAGGAAATATCGGAAGCACTAGAATATTTAATTCCTAATTATCATTTTTACGGACATACTGGCGAAGATTATAAAGAAGAATATGCAGACAATGGACTTACTAAAAGTATCAAAATCAAAGAATTAGAATTTTCTGATACAGGTATTTTAGGAGAAGGAAGCATGGTTATTTTGGAAAAAAATGAAAAAGGAGAATTTATTTTGGAAGTAGTTGCAAACAAAATACTATATCAGTTTACAAAAAGTAATTGGCATTTTTGGTAATATATATCACAAAACTATTTTTATGTCCCTTAATCAAATATTATACGGACCAGCAGGTACGGGTAAAACATACTCTGTCATAGAAAAAGCATTGGAAATTCTGGGAAAGCCTTTGGGTTCATCAGAAGAGAATATGCGTGAATTTAATTTACTGAAAAATGAGGGAAGAATAGAGTTTGTTACATTTCATCAATCCTTTAGTTATGAGGAGTTTATAGAAGGAATTAAGGCAAAAACTGAAAATGGACAAATTGCTTATCAAATTGAAGACGGAATTTTTAAGAAGATAGCCATAGATGCAGGCTTGAGTTGGTTTAAAGCATTAGAAACCGAAACTGAAGAATATGATAGCTTTCAAGATGGAATTATCTCATTTTTAGAAGTTTATCAGGCTTATTTGGAAGGTTTAAATGCTCAATTGCCCAAGAAAATAACTACCATCACTCAAAAAACACTTTTTATTGAGCGTATTACAGACTGGGGTAATCTGGTTGTTCGTTATGAAGGCAAAAATACATCCTATACAGTTTCAAGGAAGCATTTGGAACTGATTTATCAGACAGAAAAAGCACCTGAAGATTTTCAGAAAGGAAATATGCGTGAAGAAATACGTAAAATTACGGGTACAGCAGCCTACAATTCTGAAGACTGGGCTGTTTACAACGATTTTTATAAATTTTATCATGAGTTCATTCATTATCAGCTTACTGCTAATGGTGATGATTATGAAAGTCAAAGCCCTAAATTTTCTACTCAAAAAGAGTTTAAACCAGATATAATTTCAGATAAAGAATTGTACTTGAGTTATTTGGAGAAGTTTCTTAATGGAGACTTTGAAATCAGCCATTCATCCAATATCCCCAATTATGTACTCATCATTGATGAAATCAATAGGGCAAATATTTCAAAGGTTTTTGGAGAGCTGATAACACTTTTGGAAAAAACGAAACGTTTGGGTGAATCCGACCAACTTACATCCAAACTGCCTTATTCTAAAGAAAACTTCGGAATTCCCCCAAATTTGTATGTAATCGGAACAATGAATACCTCAGACCGTTCTATTGCCAATCTGGATATAGCTTTGAGGCGTAGATTTGAGTTTTTTGAGTTTCTGCCTAATGTAGAATTGCTTTCTGAAGATTGTGAAGGTGTTAATTTAAAACTATTACTTTCCAAAATTAACCAGAGAATAGAATATTTGTATGACAGGGAGCATCAAATTGGGCATGCTTATTTTTGTAATATTCAATCTATCAGTGATTTATCACAGGTTTTCGTATCTAAAATTATTCCTTTATTACAAGAATATTTTTATGATGATTGGGATAAAATTTGGCTGATTCTTTCAGATAAAAACGGAAATTGCAGTTTTTTAGAAAAAAGACAACTCTCTAAAAGACAGTTGTTTGGAAATCAGGAAATGGAGATGACAGATGATAAAACAGTGTACTCCGTTTTAAATATAAAACAACTTCAAAATCCAGAGTTATACATAGGAATTTATGCCTAAGAATTATACAATTCGAGAATATGGCTATATCTGGTGTGGTGAAGGCAGCTCAACCCTTGATAATCTGTTTTTACCTGCTGATACTTTTGAGCTACTTGAAAACTGGATATTGGAAAGTGAGCAAGAACTATTAATGAGTTTTGGTAAAAAAAACGGAAAATCCTTCCTGAAAGCCAAAAATTATGTTGGAGTTGTAGAATTACGAAATGGGACACAAATAGAAATTTTACCTAAAATAGCAGAAGAAGCAAATATTGCAGTCACACAAAGAGTGCTTTTAAAAATGCTTCATTATCTTGATTCGATACCTTTCAAATACAATCAGAAAGCCCAAATAGGGATTGAAAAAATTAGCGTTTTTGAGATTTTTATCATGTCTTTTCTGGAAGAACTGAAAAACTTATTTCAGAAAGGACTTAAACTCGATTATCAGGAAATAGAAGAAAATCAGGCGTTTCTGAAAGGAAAAATTAAATTTAAAGAGCAATTACAAAAGAATGCTCTTCATAAAGAACGCTTCTTTATAATTTATGATGAGTATGTGGCAGATATTGCTCCCAATCGTATTATAAAAACGACGCTACTTTTTTTAGAAAAGGCTACAAGAAATCATCAGAACAGGCAAAAAATTAAAAATTTTCATCATTTTTTAACAGATATTCCAGCTTCTAAGAATCTCAAACAAGATTTAGAAGCTTGTAAACATCTCAATCGTTTTTTTAGCCATTATAAAACAGTCTTGGAATGGTGTGAAATCTTTCTTCAAAATCGAAGTTTTACCAATTTTTCAGGAAATTATACAAATTGGGCAATGTTGTTTCCTATGGAAAAAGTATTTGAAAGCTACATAGGAAAAATGTTTCACAAATATGCTCCTCAACGTTATCATGTTACATTACAAGATAAAAAACATTATTTATTAGAAACTCCTGAGCAGTTTAGGCTTATCCCTGATATGGTTGTTTCGGAAGGGAATAAAACAGTTTGCATCATAGATACTAAGTGGAAACGTCTGGATTTTACGCAACAAAATTTAGGTATTTTGCAAGCAGACTTGTATCAGATGTTTACTTATGCTAAAAAATATGATGCTGGAAAACTTCTATTAATTTATCCTGAAACAGAGGGCAAACAGCCTCAAACAATACATTGGAAATATGATACTTCTCTAAACATAGATATTGTATTATTTCCAATGTATGAACTTTATTTATTCAATTCTGATTTTGAAAAAACATTCGTAGAAAAGCTATTAGGCAACTAAAACTCTATTTTTCCAAAATTATACATTCTACTCTTCTATTTGTTTTTCTTTCTTCTTCTGTTTCACCTTTTATAAGAGGTCGTGTTCCGCCATACCATTTAAGTTCAATGCGTTTACCTGAAATCCCCTTATTGACTAAATAATTTTTTACAACATTTACTCTTTTTTTGGAGAGTTTCATATTGCCCTCAGGGTTACCAAAATAATCTGTGTGTCCTTCTAGCAATATTTTAGCTTTAGGGTTATCCTGCATAAATTTTAAAAGACTATTGAGTTCTGTATAAGAAGACGGTAATAAAACATCTTCGCTAATCCTGAAAATAATATTTTTGAGATTAATAGCCTTACCAACTTCTACATTATTGAAGTCAATAGTTGTACTTTCTTGCGTATTTGTATTGGTAACAGAAGTATTGTTGTTGTTTTGTGTGGTGTTTTCTTTTTCAGGACGTACAACCTTATATAAATGAGGCTCTTCTACCCAATAAAGTAAAACATTAACAGACACATCCATATTAATAGACTTGTTTTTAATGTAATAATCAGGAATTTCAGCTTCTTTTTGAATCTGCTTTCCATCTGCCAAATCTACAAATTCGTTATATCTGGAAATAACTCCCATGCCAAAACGATTGTATCTGTTTGTAAAACTTGTATTGTAAAAGTATAAGCATTTATTTATTCTTTCATAACGATTGACTTGTTTTACTTTTTTCTCCCAATTTGTTTTTAAAAAAGTTTCCTGATTTTTATACATATTTTTAAGCCCATCTATAACCATCTCATAACGCCAGCCTACATCCAAGCCATTGCTCCTACCAAAACGATGCAAATTCTTTATTTTTCTCTCCATTTGTGCCTCTAAACTGTCTATTAAAGGTTTTACTTTTTCTTTTCTTACTATAAATTGTGAGGTATCACATTTGCTCAAATCATCCATGATGCTTTTATAAATGGTAATAGGTTCTTCCATTTGAGTAGCTATTGCCACAATGGGTTTTTGTTGATTGGTGGGTGGATATTTTTTCTTGTAAATAGCTTGTATTTCGGCAAATAAACTATCTTTTGCATTGTCATATTGCTGAAAAAGTGTTTCGTATTCATCAAGCTTTTTAAAGGCTTCTGTAAAAAGATTGTCTGTAAGAAAAGTCTTATTTTTACAATAATTTTGAAGATATGTTCCGTTTTGCACAAATTTATCTACAATGCCCTTTAGGTGTGTGAGGCGTGTATTCAGATTTTTTTGGTCTTGCGGGTCTAAAATAGAGCTTTTAGCAATGCATTCTTGATAAACAATTTGAGGAATTTTATAATCTTTGTAGTTGAATTTGATGTTGAAAACAGAATCATTTCTGAACGTTGGAAAATAATCGTTAGGCTCTATTTTTTTGCCATATTTGTAAAGTAAGTCACTATTGAAGTTTTCTAAATTCCTAAAAAGAGACCACATTCCATGAATGGTTTCATTACAATAATGAATGTATAAATTAAGAGACCTTACAGCCTGATTCCTTTTTTCATTATTTTGAGTAAAAGCAATCTGAGAACTTAAGAAACATAAGATAAAAATAAATGCTTTCATGGGAGATTTAAGTTTTTTCAGGTAATTTACAGCATTTTAGCTACTCCCACAAATAAATATGATGGATATCAAAAGCATTCAAAAAGAAATTATTCATTTTTTAGAACAATATTATTCATCATCCGAAGCAGAAACAATAACATTTTGGTTGATAGAAAATTTGTATCAAATATCTCAGATGGATATTTTACTTAATAAGAAAGTGATTGAAAATGAGCAGATAGTAAAGCAAAAAATAACATATTTAGAACGACTGGCAAAATATGAGCCTATTCAGTATATACTTGGAGAAAGCTATTTTTGTAATCATAAATTTGAGGTAAATCCTTCTGTACTCATTCCTCGTCCAGAAACAGAAGAATTGGTTCATTATATCACAAAACATTATCAGACCAATGTTCTTTTGAAAATTTTGGATGTTGGTACAGGAAGTGGGTGTATCGCCATTTCATTAGCTCTAAACTTTCCTAATGCTGATATTACAGCCATCGATATTTCTGAAAAAGCAATTGAAATAGCTCAAAAAAATGCTCAGAATCTAGGAGCAAAAGTAACATTTATTCAGGCAGATGCATTGCAATGGCATCCAGAAAATACTTGGGATATTATTGTAAGCAATCCGCCTTATATCAAAGAAGATGAAAAAAGCAGTATGAGAAAAAATGTACTTGACTATGAGCCACATCTGGCTCTTTTTGTTGAAAATGACAATCCTCTCATTTTTTATAAGGCAATTGCCCAAATAGCTCAAAAATCCTTGAATGATAATGGCTTTTTATATTTTGAAATTAATGAGGCTTTAGGATTAGAAACACTTGAAATGCTGAGAGAAATGGGTTTTATAAATACTGAATTGATTAAAGACTTCTATGAAAAAGATCGTTTTGTAAAAGCTCAATATAAGTCATCTAAATTCATATCCAAATAACGATTTACAGTTCTGAATGAGCTAAAAACACTTAATAGAATGCCTAAAACCACTAATACAACACCTACCAACATAAGTTGTAAGGGTGTATAAAGTTTTTCCACTTGGATAGTTCCAATATTAAGATATGGAATAAGAGTATAAAGTAGTGTAAAAGCAATAATACTACTCAATAATCCCTGAAAAAAGGCAGTTTTTATAAAAGGTTTCCTTATGAAATTAGCAGTAGCACCTACTAGTTGCATGGTTCTGATAATAAATCGTTGTGAGAATAATGCTAATTTGATGGTATTATGAATTAAAATAATTACAATAATCATCATAAATAGAGCAAACCCTGAGAGAACAAAGCTAATAGTAGCTACATTGGTATTTACCTGATCAGAAAATTCCTGTGCATATACTACTTCAAAAATACCAGCAGTGGTTTCCAGTTCTTTTTTGATTTTTGCTAAATTTTCTACAGAGTAAAAATCAGACTTGATGTGGATAAGAAAGCTATGTCTTAATGGATTTTCTCCCAGTAAAGCAACAAAATCTTCTTGTAGACTTTTCATAAGCTCTTTGGCTGCCTCATCCTTATGTTTAAAAATAACATCAGGTTTGCCTGAAAGCTGTTGCCTGATATATTTTTTTTCTTCTATGGCTAACCTGATTTTTGTAATTTCGTCATTGGTTAAACCATTGTCCAGCATCACCTGAACCTCTACATTTTCTTTAACAGCTTTACTAAAATTTAAAATAGCAATAATGAGCATACACAATACCCCCAAAGCCATAAGAGCAATAGTAATGCTTAAAATAACACTTGCATAAGGATAACTCCCTAAGTTTCTACTTTTTTGTTGTATAGCTACTGCCATATTTTTAGAAATAAACAAAGCTATAGTTGAGTAACCATAGCCTTATTCAATTGTATAAAATAAAAAAATTATCCCTCAGTTTCTGTCATTTCTATTGGTATCTTCACAATCTGTTTAAGATCTTCCCCAGTCTGAAGCATATCTTCATCCTCAGAATCGTAATGCCAAAATACTTTTACAACTTTTCCATCTAAATGAAGGCGTTCCAGTTTTTTTAGAATACCTAAGATGTACATAGAAGAGCTCGTATTGAAATAATCTAATCTAAATGAAAATTGTGTTTGCTCTTGAGGACTTTTGCTGTATTCATCAATCCATTGTAAGAGTGGCTCATAGAATTGGAAAGAGTTTTCAGGGATTGACCTTCCTGTCAATTCCATTTTTCCGTTAAGAGCATTGAAAAAGACCTTAGGCGTTTTATTAGTATTTTCAATGATGAGGCTTTCCATATAAATAAAGTGATAATTTTATAACTGATGTGTTTAACTTTAAATAACTACTGTATCTTTTACCCTATTGATAACCATGCCCATCATGAATAGTACATAGTCGTTATCGTATGGGCTAAAGCTATAACTAATTTTATTTTGTGTTCTCCTTGCCATGTCTATTAAACCTAAACCAGCACCACGACTCATAGATACTTTGGGATTTTCCAATATATCAAGATATACCTTCTGTAAATCTTCTTGTGACATCATATTAACATTATCTATTCTCTTCTTTAAGGTTTTCATCCTTTGAGTAGATAAATAATTGCCTACGGTAATTTCATATTCTTGCTTTGTACAAGTAACAATTACAAAAGATTCATTTTCAAGTGACTTGTCAAGTGATTCTTCTGCAAAGTAATTTAAGATATTTTGAAGAGACTCCACCAAGATATTGACTATTTTTTTTCTGATAGCCAATTTTTCTCCAGCCTCAGTGATGCTTTTTTCTACCAACTTTACCAAAAAACTTATTGTTTCACCGTCCATAGCTCCTTTATAGGCGAGTAAAATTTTTTCGTTTTGGATGAGTTGGTAATATCGGTCAATTGCTGACATATTCTTATGCAGATTAAATCATTCGGAAATATTTGGAAATTTAAGGAAAAAAACAAATTTTTTTCTACTCATTTGCTAAAATTTCTGCTATATGTAAGAATTTCGTCGTAATGCTATTTTTTTTTGCGAAAGCTTCTAAATGCATCAAACAAGAGTAATCTGTAGAGGTAAGATATTCTGCTTGTGTTTGAGTAGCATAATTAATTTTCTGTTCTGCCATTGCAGTAGAAATAGCAGGGAATTTTACTGCAAATGTCCCTCCAAATCCACAACATGTTTCATTTCCTGTTAGCTCCATCAATTCTAATCCTTTTGTGTTTTTTAAAAGTTTTCTTGGAGCATCTGTAATGATACACTCACGCAAAGCACTACACGAATCATGATAAACAACTGAATGAGGGAAGCTGGCAGTTTCTATTCTGTCAATACCCAAAACATCTACCAAAAACTCTGTGAGTTCAAATGCTCTGGATTGTAAACTGTAATAACTATTTTTGTATTTTTCTGTTTTGATAAGCTCATCATAACTATTCCGAATCATGCCTATGCACGAAGCAGATGGAGAGACAACATAAGCATGTTCATCATAAAAGTCCGTTAGAAATTTTTCAGCAACACTACATGCTTCCTTCCAATAACCTGCATTGTAAGCGGGCTGACCGCAACAGGTTTGTTTGGCTTTGTAACGAACTCTGCAACCCGCCTTTTCTAATACTTTGATGGTAGCCCAACCAATTTCGGGGCGAAGTTGGTCTATAAAACAAGGGATAAATAAATCGACAACAGGAGTATCTTTCATTCTTTATATGCATTATCCAAATCCAATGAGTGCAAAATAAAAGAAATACTTTGGAATATTGATAACCTAACAGATAAAAAACAAAAAAAACAGCCTGATGAACTTATCAAGCTGTTTGTAAATTATTGAATATAGCTTTTTAATTTGGCTTTGGTATCCGAAAAATTAAATTCTTCAGCAACCTGCATGAAATTATTGGGGTCAAGTGTTCTGCCATACAAAAACTTTGCACATTCTAATCTGTTATTTTCCATTCTAAAAATACTGACAATATCTCTGGCTTGTTTACTTGTGATACAACGTTTATTGAAAAGTTCTTTCGCCTTTTTGAGTTTAGCCATATCCATCTTTTGATCTTCCAACTCACTTTTTAAATTGACAATCTCATCGGCAGAAATAGAAGTAACACATTGAATATTGGCTTTTAACTCTTGCTTGGGTTGTGTATTCTTCTCTTGCTTTTCATTTTTTTTTGTGGTTTCAGGAGAGTCTGTGTCTTTGACACCAGCAGAGTCATTTTCTCTTTTTAGCTTTTTACGATATTCATCTGTAATCCCTGTTTTGTCTTTGACATTGAAATCAATATTTTTATTATCTTGGCTTTCTGAAAAACTTTGATCGTTTTTCTCATAATCACTAAGAGTCGTGTCCCCATTGTTAATAGTCTGACTTTTTATCGTTGTCCGATTTTCTGTACGGCTACTACTCTCTGACTGCATGCTAATATTACCTTCACAAGCACAAAGTGTACAAATAAGTCCAAATAGGTATGTTATTTTCATAAGAAAATGAGTTTAATCGTTGCAAGAAAATATAATTTTTAGCATTATTAGAAGATGAGTTTATTAAATAAGCAAACTATTTTATAAAAGAAGCGTTTTGTTATAGGAAACCCTTCACAAATATTATGAATGCACTAGCCAACGAAACCAGTCCATACTTATTACAACATGCTCACAACCCTGTAAACTGGTATCCATGGGGTGTTGAAGCTCTTGCAAAAGCTCAAAAAGAACACAAACCCATTATTGTAAGTATCGGCTACTCTGCTTGTCATTGGTGCCATGTAATGGAGCGAGAAAGTTTTGAAAATACAGAGGTCGCAGACCTGATGAACGAATATTTTGTTTGTATTAAAGTAGATAGAGAAGAACGCCCAGATGTAGATGCCATTTATATGGATGCTCTCCAAGCAATGGGACTTAGAGGTGGCTGGCCCTTAAATGTATTTCTAATGCCAGACCAACGCCCATTTTATGGAGGAACATACTTCCCTATATTACAGTGGAAACAACTTTTAGAAAATATTGGACAAGCTTTTGATAATCATTATGAGGAACTTTCAAAATCAGCTGATGAGTTTGCTCAGAATATCTCAGTTAGTGAAATCCATAAATATGGATTGTTACCCAATCAGACGCAAAATACAATAGAAGAGTTACACACAATGTACCAAAATTTATCTAAAAATTTTGATAGTATACATGGTGGTATGGCAAAAGCTCCTAAATTTCCGATGCCAAGCATTTGGCGATTTTTGTTACAATATGCGTATGTTTCTCAAAGTCAGGAAGCTAAAGAGTATTTAGAGAATACTCTTCAAAAAATGGGATTTGGTGGAATTTATGACCAGATAGGAGGAGGTTTTGCAAGATATTCGGTAGATGGTGAGTGGTTTTGTCCACATTTCGAAAAAATGCTCTATGATAACGCTCAACTGCTAACACTCTACTCAGAGGCATATAGTTTTACCAAAAATCCTATTTATAAAGAAATAGCTTATGAAATTATTGAGTTTGTAACAAGAGAATTAAAAAGTGATGAAGGAGGATTTTATTCTGCATTAGATGCTGATAGTGAGGGAGAAGAAGGTAAATTTTATATTTGGAAGAAACGCCATTTAGAAGAAATTTTAACCAATGATTTAGAACTGTTCTGTAAGTATTATAACATCACAAATTCAGGAAATTGGGAGTTTGGAAATAATATTTTGTTTAAAAATAAAACAGATGAGGACTTTGCCAAAGAAAATAATATAGAGATAAACACGCTGAAAGAAAAAATAAAAGAATGGAAAAATATATTATTGACTCACAGAGGAAAAAGAGTACGACCAGGGCTAGATGATAAAATTTTAGCAGGCTGGAACGGATTAATGCTCAAAGGAATTGTCGATGCTTACAAAGTATTTGGGGAACAAAAATTCTTAGAATTTGCAGAAGAAAATGCAAACTTCTTGATGAGTAAAATGACATCTTCAGAAGGATTTTTATGGAGAACTTATAAAAATGGAGTTGCCAAAATTCAGGCTTATTTAGAAGATTATGCAAGTGTAATAGAGGGCTTCTTAGCCTTGTATCAGGTATCTTTCAATCCTAAATATTATGAATTTGCTCAAAGATTAATAGAATACACCATCAATCATTTTTATGATGAAACAGAAGAAATGTTTTTCTATACAGATGCAAATAGTGAAGAATTGATAGCTCGGAAAAAAGAAATTTTTGATAATGTTATTCCAAGTTCGAATTCAATTATGGCTCAAAATTTATATTTTGCTGGAATATTATTTGATAACCAGAAGTATAAAGATATAGCTCTACAAATGCTTTCAAGAATGAAAAGAGTCTTGGGGATACAAGTTGAGTATGCTGGAAACTGGGCTTGGTTATATGTGCAAACCCTTACGCCTACGGCAGAAATAGTGATGATAGGAAAAGAGATACAAGAATATAGAAAAGCAATAGAACAACATTTTTATCCTAACAAAATATTAATAGGTTCGGAGAAAGAAAGTACTATGTTGCCAATATTAGAACACCGAACAGCTATCAACGGTAAAACAACTTTATATGTTTGTTTTGATAAAACATGTCAATTACCTACTTTTAGTGTAACAGATGCAATGAAACAATTAAATATTTAAAACTACTAATTTTTTATAAAATGGCTTGGTACAAAACAACGAGTATCCGAAAACAAGTATTTGGAGCATTTACAGGGGTTATTATTATTATTATGGTGGTTTCTTTGGTTGGGATTACTGGTATCAATCGTATGGCAGAAGACGTAAATGCCTTATATTATGATAGGCTTTATCCAGCTGTTGAAATGGCTCAAATTACTGAAAAATTATACGAAAATCGTCTTTTTTTGGAGGAATGTTTGAATACTGATGAGTTAGCAATTCAAATACAACTCATAGAAGGAATTGGTAGAAATAATAAAAAAATAGACTCTCTCATTGCTAAATATTCGGAAAGTCATTTGGTTGATGATGAGAACAAGAATTTGCTAGTTTATAGAACAGAAATATCTAAATATAGACATCTTGAAAAAGAAATAATCATGCTCGCTAAAACAGATATGGAAGGAGCAAAAACGCTGTTCTCCAAAGAGTCATCAGAGGAATTTAGAAACATGATAGAACCTATTCATAAAATGACAAATATACAGCTAAAAATCGGGCAAGAACTCCGAGATGACTCATTATCAGAAGCAAGAGCTATTCGATTAGCATTGTATCTTTCTATGGGAATAATTTTGGTGGTATTTATTGTAATGGCAGGTTGGTTAGGGTTTGTGTATATGAGTCAGAGTTAGAATGAAAAAATTTGATAAGAAAATCTTAGAACAAGCCAGATATATCGCAGATAGTAAAGCAGATATATTTATCACACATTTACTAAAAGAGTCTCATTATCAGGATATTCATCTCTTAATGAAATGGCTTAATAATTCTACAGATGAGTGTCCTGTGTCTATGAATCAATCCTTAATATCTTTTTTTGATGAAATAGAAATACCTGTATGGCTAGATGATTATAAAATAAAAAATGGTACAAGATTCTACAAAAAGCATGAAAAAGTCATTTTATTTCTTTTGGGAACACTTTCATTGCCATATTGTTACGCAGCTCAAAAAGGTGTTCAGGTATTATATTTATCTCAAAGACTCAAAAATGATACTTACAAACGCCTGAAAGAAACAGGTGATTTTGTAATGAATGTAAGTGTATTTGATGAAATAAATACAAATGAATGGAAAATAAGAATATTAAAGATAAGACTTTTACATGCCATAGCTCGTAGCCTTGTTAAAAATAACTCATCTTGGAATCCAGAATGGGACTTGCCAGTTAATCAGGAGGATATGGCAGGTACAAACCTTAGTTTTTCATATGTGGTGTTACGTGGAATGCGAAAACTGGGTATCTCGTTTACTCAAACAGAAGCTGATAACTTCTTACATTTGTGGAATGTAATAGGGGCATTATTGGGAGTAGATGAAAGGTTTTTACCCAATACTATGCAAGAAGCCTATTGGCTTGATAAAATGATTGCAGAAAAAGAATTTAGACCAAGTCCTGAAGGTAAAGAGTTAACAAAGGCTCTTATTAATGTTTATAGAAATCAGAATACAACCAATTGGATAGCACCTTATCTGATAGACCAAATGCGTTTTTTATTAGGTAAAAACATTGCTGATATGCTGGATTTACCACCTTCTAAAGTATCAAATGCCACTTCTCTGAAATTATCATTCAATTTGTTCTCTAATATATTTCTCTCAGGTACTAGCTCAAAGTAATAAATGATATAATTATGAAATATCTTATTGGAATACTTATATTCATAAGTTCATTAGAAGTTTTTTCACAACAAAAAATGGATGTAATAGGGGTTTATCATGAATCTGGATCAACAGGAGGAGGAAATGTTGGCGGAGCAAATTATTATATTTTAGAAAACCATCATTTTGTAATTATTGCTTATGCAACTATTATCTATGGAAAATGGGAAATCAATGAAAAAAATGTATTAATCTTATCTCCTACCAAGCCTCCAACATTTAAAATTTATGGTAGATATAACCCTACGATTAAATCAGGAGCTAAAATAATGTTCCAAAATTTTGAATCAAGGAGTTTTATTCAGATAAACGAAGAAACTGTTTTTACTCCTGTTTTCAATGAAAATGCGAATTGCCTTTCCTATCCTAATGTGGCTAGTTTCTCTCAAAAAACAGAGTCAATTTCTTTGGCTACAATCAAAGAAATATACAAATTTCAGGTGAAGAATAATGCCAATGATTTTATAGCTATTTATCATCATAGTAGAGATATTTATAAGCCATTTACGTTTCAAATAACACCACAAGGCTTGATAGACAATCAGGGTAAAGTGATGAAAAAGAAGTCTTTAAAAATGATAGATGAGGAAGAAAAAAGTTATATTGTAGAAATACAAAAATCTATTGATGCGAATCGGAACTATTTATATGTGAATCACTTGTACAATAATTTTGATAAATATGACACAGAGGTCGAAGAGCAATATACATTTGATAAAAATAAAAATGCTTATTGTCATAAGTTTGCGTACAAACCTAATGAAGAAAACGAGAAACTACAAGATGCTTATAACAGAGATGCCTTTTTGTATAAATATTTAGAAATAGTGGTTGATGAAAAGGTTAAGAAGGAATTTGAAATAGCTTCAAAACCATTATTTCGTGCTACTTGCGAATAAATTATCTAAGCGGCACAATTTTAAATAAGAGCTATTTTCTAATAGCTCTTATTTTTTTCTAAAGAATAACTGTAAAGGAACACCCTCAAAATCAAAATGTTTACGAAGCTGATTTTCTAAATAACGTTGATATGACTCTTGTACATATTGCGGTAAATTACAGAAAAAGGCAAAAGTAGGGGTATGTGTAGGTAATTGTGTTACATACTTTATTTTTACATATTTCCCTTTGATAAATGGAGGTGGATATTTTTCAATAACTTCCAACATCACTTCATTGAGTTGTGAAGTAGAAATACGTCTTTTACGGTTTTCATACACCTCTACGGCTCTTTCTACTGCCTGAAAAATACGTTTTTTCTCAACTACAGATGTAAAAATAATAGGAATGTAATCCATAGGAGCTAATTTCTTACGAATAGCATCCTCAAATAATTTAGCTGTTTTGGTATCTTTTTGGACTAAATCCCATTTATTAACCATCAGAATCATACCTTTTTTGGACTTCTCTGCAAGACGTAAAATATTAACATCTTGAGATTCAAGTCCTTGTGTTGCGTCTATCAACATTACACAAACATCACATTCTTCTAAACTTCTCAAAGAACGCATCACAGAGTAAAACTCAATACTATCTTTTACTTTGGTTTTTTTACGTAAGCCAGCCGTATCTGTAAGAATAAACTCTTTTCCAAAAAGATTGTAGTGGGTATCAATTGAATCGCGGGTAGTACCAGCTATATCTGTTACAATACTTCTGTTTTCTCCAACTAAGGCATTTAAAAATGATGATTTTCCTACATTTGGACGCCCAAGTATAGCAAATCGAGGCAATCCTTCAAATGGGTTCTCAGGGGCATCTTCTTCAAAATGAGTAATAACAGCATCCAACAAATCCCCTGTTCCACTACCACTTTCAGCAGAAATAGGAAATATATTATCTAAGCCTAATTCATAAAATTCATGAGCCTGATTGTTTCTGTCAAATGTTTCAGCTTTGTTTGCAACTACATATACAGGTTTTTTAGAACGGCGTAAAATTTTTGCAAACTCTTTATCTAAAGGATGTAAACCTTCCATCGTATCTACTACAAACAGAATTACATTTGCTTCTTCAATGGCAATACTCACTTGTTTTCTGATTGCATCTTCAAATAAATCGTCAGAACCTACAACATATCCTCCTGTGTCGATAACTGTAAAATTTTTATTGAGCCACTCTGCTAGTCCATAGTGTCTATCACGTGTTACGCCTGCTTGGTCATCAGTAATAGCATCTTTGGATTCAGTCAGTCTGTTAAAAAGTGTGGATTTGCCTACGTTAGGACGTCCTACAATGGCTACAATATTCGACATATTCTTTTTGTTTTAAGACAGCAAATTTAGGAAATTTTATTGGACTTCATCAGAAAAGTTCTGAAACAAAGGTCTATTTTTTTGTTTTTTTGGTGATTACGGGTTTGGGCTCACCTCTAAAAGCTGTAGCACCTACAACAGAAACCAGAAATAAAAGTATCATCTTGAAACCTATTTCCTGAAATAAATATTGCCAAATACTAAGATTTTGGTAAATTTCTAAAACTTTTTCTTTATTCTGCTCAATAGATACTGTTTTATCAAGAATTTTTTTTACCCAAAAAGCTCTGTGTTCAATTAATATATTCTGATTAATGCTGTATGAAATAAATATACAAATGAACATTGTTAAAATCATGGAAAAACTTACTAAGGCTCCCATAACCAACCCTTCCTGAAAAATAAGAGTTTTATTATTTACTTTTAACTTATAATACAACATAGCCCAGATAGGAAACCCTAAGAAAAAAAGCCAATCGAAGCTTTTTGGAACGCTATTTAGTGGGTTTTTATAAAAAACCATTGTCAGACTAAGAAATAACGCAATAGAAAAGCTACTGACTAATGCAGTAGCTATCAGAGTTTTAAAGAATGTTTGTTTCATTTATTTTTAAATATGAGCTAAAACAGATTCAAAAAATGCTCTCCCATCTGTATTGCCTAAGAGAGCATCGGAAGCTCTTTCAGGGTGTGGCATCATGCCAAATACATTTTTGGTTGCATTACAAATACCAGCAATGTTTTCCAAAGAACCATTCGGATTAGCTTCTTCCGAGATATTACCTTTCTCATCACAATAACGGAAAAGAACCTGATTATTATCATTTAAACGCTTGATAACATCTTTAGGGGCATAGTATCTTCCTTCTCCATGAGCAATAGGGATTTTATATGCCTTCTTGGGAGATAAATCTTTGGTAATAATAGAATCTTTTGTTTGAGGCTTTAAATAAATATTTCTACAAACATATTTTTGATTGGTATTACGTAACAAAACACCATCTACCAGACCTGCTTCTGCTAAAATTTGAAAGCCATTACAAACTCCCATTACATATCCACCTTTTTCTGCATGGCGTACAACCTCATTCATAATTGGAGAAAAACGAGCTACAGCTCCAGTACGGAGGTAATCACCATACGAAAAACCACCAGGCAATACTACAAAGTCACAACCATCTAAAGAGGTTTGTTTATGCCATAATTTTACCACTTTTTGCCCCATAAGGTTTTGAAGGGTATAAACCATGTCTTCATCACAGTTAGAACCAGGGAATACTATTACGCCGAATTTCATGATATGAGAGAGTTTTTGAACTTGGGCGTAAAATAACAAATTCTAACCCACAAATAGAAATATTTATTTTAGAAATTCATAAAAGGGCTATAAGTCCATGATTTTTACAATAGGAAATAGTTATTTGGTATTTTTTTTGTTGTTAATGAAATATCTTATCTCAAAATAACTATGACCTCTCCAATTAATTTAAAAAGTAAAAAAGAAAGCCCTATTTACTATAAAGATACATTGTTCTTGGTAGGATTAGGGCTTCTTCTATTAAGTGCAAGTGTGCTATTTTTTTCAGGACAAATTCAGGATAGAAACATCTTTCGACCTGCAACATCCAACTATATTTTAGGGATATATGTAATAATGGTAGGCTACGGGATAGCCTTAGCAGTCAATTATAAGTTTCGGTTAGGAAAAATACCTCAAGAATATATATTTTTATGGGCTTCTATGGCAACGGTAAGTTGTTTTGCATTGAATATTGATGTGAGAGTATTTGAGGAACTTGAGGACTGGGCTGGTTATTATACATTAGGGGCAGTTGTAAGCTGTATAGCGTATGCCTTTCGTTCATTATTACCTAAATTTCTTTTATATGTATTATATGCATGGATGGGGGTAGGCTCTATGATGTTTGTATATTTTGCATTTTATTTACTACCTCTCTATCCTCTTTCACTGGCTACTTTCTGGATAATGGGATTATCTCTACATACATTTGTTCCATTGGGGCTTGCTCTTCAGGTTTTTTTAGTAGGTTATAAATCTTATCAAAATAATCAGAAAGAACTTGCTTACACAATGTTAGGAGGTTTTTTAGTGCCATTTTTATCTCTAATAGTTTTTGTAAGTATATTTTCTGTAAAATATAACTATATCACTAAGATAAGTAATCAGCAATTTGTAAAAACCACTTTAGAGCCTAAAGATGATAAACCTACATGGGTAAAAGTTGCTCAAAGACTCGATAATGATTGGTTCACAGAACAAATCCTGAAAAAAGAATTCTTTTTTGTACGACAAGACTGGGCTAGAGGGTTTTCTTTGAACTTCTCTGATGGTTTTGAGAGACGCCATAATCCAATCTTGGTTATTTTGGATTTAACAACATCCAAACATGCTTTAGACGAACATGAAAGCCGTAAAATACTCGAATCTATTCACGATAAAAGGCATCATACTGAACAACGTCTCTGGACTGGAGAGAATCTTCAGACAAGCCAAATAGTTACTCAAGTAGAACTTTATCCTGAATACAGACTGGCATATACAGAGAAAACATTCCAAATTGAAAATAACTCAGAAGGAAATCTGCGTACATCTACACAAGAAGCCCTTTATACGTTTTATCTGCCTGAAGGGGGAGTAGTGACATCTTTGTCTTTATGGATTAATGGAAAAGAAGAAAAAGGATATTTAACCTCTAAAAGTAAAGCAGATTCAGCTTATAAATCTATAGTGGGAGTTGAGGTCAGAGATCCTGCTTTAGTACACTGGCAAGAGGGAAACAGCGTTACAGTTCGTGTTTTTCCTTGTACTCCTCAACAAAAAAGGCAATTTAAAATTGGGATTACTACTCCTCTTAAGAAAAATCACAAAGGCTTGATGTATCAAAGTATTTACTTTAAAGGTACAAAACTCCATGATACAAAAGAATTTATCAGAATTCTTAATGGTAAGAATTTTATTCAAAATGCTTCTTTCTTGAAGTCTGAAGGTCAGAACTTAGAATATGAAGGTGATTTTAAAGGCTCTTGGGAGTTAGAAGTGCCCGAAAAGTCCCTTAAAACAACACAATTTGCGTTTAATGGGAAAAGTTATGAGTTAAGTCCTTATGAGAAACGTCTTACAACGCATACTATTAAAAGTGTTTATCTGGATGTTAACAGCTTGTGGACAAAAGAAGAATATGAATCTATTTTGGAGGCAACCAAAGGCAAAAAAGTTTTTACTCTCAATCCTGAACCTGTGCAGATTACATCTCAAAATGCTGAAAGTGTATTTGAAAGTTTACATCAAGATAAATTCAGTATGTTCGCTTTTCAGAAACTCCCTGAAACAGAAAATACCATAGTAATAGGTAAATCTGGAGCTGTATCACCTAACATCAATGATGTTAAAAATGAAACTTTTGGAAAGAATTTAAAAGTATTTTTAGGAGAGTTAAAACAACCAATTCGATATTGGAACTTGAATAATGATTTGACACCCTACCTGAAAACATTGAAAGAATTACGAGTCCTGATTGTAGAAGAAAATAGCTTAGAAGGTTTTATCAAACAGTTGAAAAATGAAGAAGTTGTTCATTATCAGGAAAATGAACAAACTGTTGTATTAGAAAATGCTCAAATCAAAATTACAGAAAAACAAGCTGATACAACAAAAAAAGTTACTTCGGATGCTCCAGACCATTTACTCAGACTTTTTGCCTACAATGACCTGATGAGAAAAATAGGGAAGGATTTTTTTAGTGAACAACACATCAGAGAAGATTTGCTGAAACAAGCTCAAACAGCTTATATCGTATCACCACTTTCAAGTCTGATAGTTTTAGAAACACAAGAAGATTACAAACGTTTTGATATTCAAAAAAGTAAAAATAGTTTAGAAAATGCAAGCCTTAAAAATGCTGGTGCTGTGCCAGAGCCTCACGAATGGGCTTTAATTATAATATTGGTATTCAGTGTTTGGGTTTTCTACAAAAAAGGTTTCAGGTTTTAATAAAAAAGGATATTAAAATATACCCAAAAAAGATTGATTTGGGATTAGAAAATAAATCATGAATATTTCAGGTTTACAGACTTTCAATAAGGATAGAATACAATGGATACTCTTGTTGTTTTGGGGATTGGTAGGTATATATGCATATGCAAATCAGATTCTTCTATTATCGAATCTTTCAATAGTGGTTCTGTGTATAGCTCCTTTAGGAATTACCACTAGAGAGCAGGTTTCTTATAGATACATACCAATAATCCTGATTTTTATAATATTAGGAATAACACTTCAGGTTCGTACTTTTTTCTACTTTGCGTGGGTATATGGAGGTATTTTGTGGATAGAAGTATTTTTAGGCAAAACCAGTAAATTATGGGCATTGTTACCTGTTATAGCCTCCCCACTTTTCGATTATCTGTTTTCAGTATGGAGCTTTCCACTCAAAATAGGAATTTCAGAAGCTACTGCTTTAACATTTAATAATTTAGGCTTAAAAGCTTTTGCAGAAGGGAATGTTGTTGTTGTAAAAGGTAAACATTTTACAGTAGATGAAGCCTGTATGGGATTAAGATTGTTCTCCTTAGCTTATCTATTCAGTTGGATTCTTTTAGCCTTTGTAGAGAAAAAACTCCAAAAGCAGTTATCATGGAAGTTCTTGTCTGTTATTTTTTTAGGGGTATTTTTTCTAAATATCTTTGCTAATTTTGTTAGAATTTTACTGCTAGTTTTCTTAAAGATTCCACCAGAAAACCCTTTACACGAAGCAATAGGCATAGCATCTGTATTACTTTATATTATATTACCCACTGGAATGGTAATAAAATGGATTTTCAGAAACGAAACAATTGTAAATAAAGAACTTATAAATAGAAACTCGCAATCTTCAAGAAAACAGCAGATTATATTTGGAGGAAGTTTATCATGCCTGTTTTTCATGATACTTTTTTTACAAAAACAGCCTGAAACCTTAGTAAAGCAACAAAAAATCGTTTTAGAGATACCTCAGTTACAAAAAAAACAATTACCTAATGATATTATTCAGTTTAGTGATGACAAAATATTAGTGTATCAGAAACTTCTCAAGAATTTTTATAGTATAGAGCATAGTCCCTTAATATGCTGGAAAGGAAGTGGTTATATCTTTCAACAAGTAAAAAAAGCAAAAGTAAAAAATACAGATGTTTGGCTGGGAATTTTAAAAAAAGAGAATGCTCAACTATACACAGCATGGTGGATGGATAATGGAGAAAACCAGTCAATACATCTTTGGGATTGGCGTTGGCAGTGGTTGAAAACAGGAAAACCATATTATCTGCTTAATATGACTGCCAGTACTGAAAAAGAACTCATAGATTTTGTAGAAAAATGGTTAGAAAAATAGTATTTTTCATCAAAATATGAATTATGCTTACATCAGAACAACGAGATTGTATTAGAAAAGGGATTATTCAGGGGGAGAAAACTTCTCAGGAATGGTTTGATTTTATAAATGATTTTTTATCCAATTATGAACTTCATTTAGTATGGCAAAAAAATGAAAGACTTAAAAATAAACTATCCAAATGGATTTTAATTTTATCTTCTGTTATAAGTATAATTACTGGTTTTTTGTTTTCTTGGTGGTTATTATTATGTATAATACCTTCATTGGTGTGGTTCTTTCAAAGAAAAATGACTGACAGTTGGCTTTATTTTGTTGCCCCTATCAAGGAATTAGACAAAAAAATACCAGGGCTTAAATCATTAATCAATGTTATAAGTAAAGAAGTTGCAGAAAATACAAAAATCAAAATTACTTACCAATTATATCCACCAAGGTACAACAATCTAATCTCCTCAACACAAATCAAAAAAAATGGAGGAGAAGGATCACTGAATATTTATAAAGGGAATAATTTGATCCTAAAAACGATATTTTTAGATAAAACCTCTATTAGTCTTTCTTTAGGTTTTTATATCAAAGAAACGATTATAGTTAAGCGAAGTAAAAGTGGAAGACGTTATAAACGAAAAGAAAAGTATAAGAGTAAGATAATTTATATGATAAAAATGGGTTTTCATGAGAAAATATATACTCCTAAATTAAATAATGGAGTAATTCTCAATAAAAAACGTTATGAGTTAAAATCTAAAAATGTAGAACAAATATTTTCATCTGATATAAAACATCAATTCAATATGATGTGGGAGCAGGTAGCTCAAATATATGCTCAAATGGATAAAATATAATTATTTGAACTGATAATCCCCATTTTTATCAACATTGAAGCTAAGTTCTTTATAGTTTTGATGAAATTTATCGTAGCCTACTTTTAAATTCTCCCAAAATGAGGTGTGGTCTGCATAACTACTCTTATACTTTTTTATATTTTCATGAGTCATTTTAAACGGGAAAATATAAATGGGTATCTTATTCTGTCCATTATTTTTGGCTTCAAGAGCATAAATATAAATTTCCTTAATTTTATCATTTGTCATAGGCATACACCCAATAGTTACACAAGCTCCATGAATGAAGATATCACCACCTAAATCTTTGGCTGTACTTTTAATTTTATCGGATGAATTAGGATAATTAACTCCCAAAGAAAGATAATAACTACTTGCAGGATTAAATCTATCTATATGATAAAAACCTTCAGGTACTTGATAATCACCACTTTTTCGTTTGGGTCCTAGATCTCCTGAGCTGGCACAAATATCATAACTAATTAATTTGTTGTATTGGGTAGCTTGCTTGTTTTTTACATAAATAGTAAGCTGTTTTTCAGCTTTATAAGCCACAAAAAGAATATGAATGTCCTCTAATTTTAAATTTTTCTCCTTGAGTTTATTTTCGATAATAGCTTTCTTTTCCTTATAGGCTGTTTTTACTCTGTCTTTGGGTTCTGCTTTTCTCTTAAAAGCCCATAAACCAAGGCTTAACAATATGATACCCAAAACGGTTATTCCAATAAATTTCATAAGATTATTTTTATGATTTTTGAACAAAAATCTTTCCAGAAAAACAGAATATTAGAAAAAATAACGTTTTTATTGTAAAAAAATACTAAATTGCGAGCATTTTGAAAAGCACGATGAAATATTTAAAATACATAGGTATAGCTGTTTTGGTTTTGTTATTAGACCAAGGCTCAAAAATGTGGGTATATAACAATATGCACTTAGGCGAAGAATTCTCGCTTTTTGATATTTCAGGCTTAAAATGGCTCAAAATGCATTATACACTTAATGACGGGATGGCTTTTGGGAAAAAATTACCTATGCCTTATGGTAAGTTTATTCTTTCTTTTTTTAGAATTGGGGCTGTGATAGCCATTTTGTTTTATATGCGTAATCTGATGCGTAAAAATGCTCATACAGGTTTGATGGTATGCCTTACACTCATTGTTACAGGAGCATTAGGAAATGTCATAGATGGTACCTTTTATGGAGTTTTATTAAAATATAATGTCATTCCTGGTTCCATTACACCTTGGTTTCATGGGCAAGTAATAGACATGATTTTTACTGACTTTTGGCAAGGGATTTTACCTAATTGGATACCTATTTGGGGTGGGGAATATTTTGCATTTCCAATATTTAATATAGCAGATTCTTCTATATTTGTGGGTGTTGTGCTTATTTTAATCTTCCAAAAAAGGTTTTTTGCACATGAACACTCTGAAGACATAGAAGTTCAAAATACACAAGAATCAGTAAGCAATCAGAAAAATATATAATTGAACTATAAAAAAATGAATCGATAAAAATAGTTGGGTTTATATTAAACTCAACTATTTTTTTATCGTATGGAGTTTTACAAATTGGTGTAATTTTTGATAAAACTCTATTTTAATTTATATTTGCTTTTCAAAATCAATGATTTAATGAGAATTTGGGGTATTATCTTGGGCTTTGGAGCTATCCTTGCTATTTCTTCTTGCAAACATTATCATAATGTTACAGCACATTACAATGGCTATTTCTTGGCAAACCAAAAAATGCTTGAAATAGAAAAAAAACTATTTAATGAAAGAAAAGATAATTTCAACAGAATACTTTTTGTCTATCCTCCTCTAGATACCAATCAACTAAAGAGCTTAAAGGCTGAATTTGATGATTGCATCAAGAAAGCTGCTTTTGCTATTGAACGTCATGAACAAAGTAACTGGACTGATGATGGCTATATATTAGTCGGGAAGTCAAGGTTTTATAATAGAGAATATCAGGATGCTATCAATACATTTAAGTATGTGAATGGAACATCTAAAGATAAAATTACCCAACAAAAGGCTCTCATCGAATTGATGAGAACCTATACTGAACAAAAAGAATTTAATGATGCTGATATGGTAAAGAACTATCTTCGTAAAATGGAAGTAGAAAAACCTAATTTAGCAGCTTATTATCAAATGCAAGCCCATTTTTATCGAATTCGTAAAGATTATGAACGTACCAATAAAAGTTTGGAATTAGCTATTCCTGAAATGAAAAAAGGAGAGCAAAAAGCTCGATTATTATTTTTACAAGGACAGATTTATCAAAGACAAAAACAAAATGAAAAAGCTTTTGAAAGTTATCAGGCTGTTCTAAAAAACAAACCCACTTACGAAATAGAGTTACAAACTCAACTGGCAATGCTTCTTACAGGAGATTCTGCTGTTGTTTTTTCTGATAAAACAGAAAGAAAGCTCCAAAAAATGCTAAAAGATTTTAAAAATCAGGATTTCTTGGATGAAATCTATTACGATTTGGCAATGATAGAACTGAGAAGAAAAAACTTAAGTAAATCCGTTGAATTGTTTCAAAAATCATCTCAGGCAAAAGGTTCTGGAGGGCAAAAACCTTATAGCTATTTACGTCTTGCTGAAATTCATTTTGATAGAATGAGAAAGTATGAAACAGCCAAATTATATTATGATAGTACTATCAAACAACTGCCAAAAGATGAAGAAGGATATGAAAAAGTAGCTAAACGTCATGAAGTGCTTGATGAATTTATTAAATATCTACGTGTGGCTCAATTCGAAGATAGTCTTCAACGTATGGCAAAAATGTCTGAAAATCAACTGGATGAGTATCTAAGTACAAATCTTTCTAATCAAATAAAAGCTGAACTAGAAAGAAAAAAAGCCTTAGAAAAAGCAAAAAAACAAGCAGAAGCTAATAATCAACAACCCAATAAAGGAACACTCCAACAAGAACGAGATAGACAAAATAGTGAATGGTATTTTGATAATCTGACTCAAGTTGAAGAAGGTAAAAGAGAATTTAGAACAAAGTGGGGAAATAGACCTTTGGCTGATAACTGGCGAAATCTCTCAAGAATTTCTAATGAACTAGATGAAAATACTCCCAAAGATTTAGGGAATAATAAAGAACAAGCCATTGCTGAACAAGAATATATACAAAAAGAAATAGCCAATAGAAAACAAGGGATTAAGGTTTTATTACCTAAAACCCCTGAACAAATGGAAAAATCTCTTCTTGCTTGGGAAAGTGCATCTTTTAATTTAGCTAAAATTTACCATTTTCAATTAGAAGAATGGGCTGATGCAGAGAGTACATATTTGGATATTGTGAAAAGAATGTCTAAAAGCCAATATGAAGCTGAAATCTATTATTTATTGTATCTGCTTTATAATCAACAGAAAAATAGCTCAAAAGCTCAAGAGATGAAAACAACTATATTGGAAAAGTATCCAAGTTCTCTGTATGCAAAACTCATAGAAAATCCAAACTACCTTTTAGAAAATCAGGCAAAAGATGAAGCAGCTCAAAAAGAATATGCTATTATTTATATGCAAATGTATGAGCAAAGAAAGTTTAAAGAAACCATTTTGGCATTGGGAGAATTATCCAAAAAGTATCCCAATAATACTATCCCAGACAAAATAGAGGCTCTTAGAGTTATATGTATAGGAAAAACAGAAGAACGTAAAAAGTTTGAAGAAGAAATGGAAGCATTTTTTAAAAAATATCCTGATTCTAAGTTGATGGAGCGATTCAAAGAAATGAATGCTGCCATCGAAGAAAAAAAACCTTAAAATTTTTGTAGTGGAAATTTTATTTTGGCAAGGTAATTGTTTTAGTATTTCCATTCTACTATAACTATGATACATTCTTAAAATCCACTTTTTGAAAAGTGGATTTTGCTTTTTATAGACTTCTAAGAATATTGAGTGATTTAATCTCTCCAAAATACTCAAAATGAAAACGATAGTAAGCTAAAAGATAATTAAGTAACTGCTTCCGAATATTTGTTGGGATTTCTAAAGATTCAAAATTTTTAGTCTGCTGCAATTTTTCTAACCACTGAATCTCTGGTTCAAAATAAGCTGGTTTTTGTTTAATGAATTGAGCCTGATAGAGTTGCTCAAAAATAAAAGAAGCATTCTTACCCAAAAAACCTAACTTTTCAATCAAATGTACTAAAAAATAAACTGGAAAATTTTCAGGATTTTGTGAAGCATCTAAAGAGTAGAGTTCTGTTGCTAAAAAATCATAAAGTTCCTGATGTTCCTCTTCTCCTTGTAAAGTTTTTGAAAGCACCTCCGATAAGAAAAATGCCATATTTACTTTTAATCCATCCGATTGTAAACTCTGATAAGGTTGTGGACAACGAATTTCCGAAATCCTTTGGAGCATATCTTTGCCTTCCTTATGGTAAACAACCATGTCAAGCTGTGTAAGAGGTTGAAAAAGAGCTATTTTGAATGCAGGTTTTTCCTTTCTTACTCCATTAAGAAGATAACTTTGTAAACCAAAGTTTTTGGTGTAAATTTTAGCAATAATAGAGGTTTCTTTGTATTTAATAAAATGAATACAAATGCCTTGAGTTTTGTGTAACATAATGAGTCTTCAAATCGTATAACAATTATAATAAAATCTAATCTCAAACGAGTAAAAAATTATGAAATCATTATTCATTTCTTGCCTGTTATTTTTTTGCGTACAGGTGAGTAATGCTCAAGTCAGATTTTTTCAAGGTACATGGTCAGAAGCACTTACCGAAGCCCAAAAACAAAATAAAATACTTTTTGTTGATTTTTACACCACTTGGTGTGCTCCTTGTAAACTGATGACCAAGACTACATTTGCTGATACCAATGTAGGGGATTTTGCCAATGCCTATTTTATTCCATATAAAGTAGATTGTGAAAAAGGAGAGGGAGTAAAACTTGCTGAAAAGTATGAAATAGATAGCTATCCGAGTATCTATTTTATTGACAAAAACGGGAATATAATTCAAAAAGAAATTGGTTATAAATCTGTTCAAGAGTTTCTAAAAATACTTCAAAAACAAAAGAACTAAGCTTGCTTAGTTCTTTTGTTGCATTAATGTCAGCCATGCTTCATGGATTTTGCCCTGTTCCAAAAGTTTTTGAGCATGTTTATGTAAAGCATTCTGCAATTCTGACGTAGATAATGTTTTTAACCAATTTTTAACATCAACATCTTCAAAACTTTGAATATCTTCTTTAGATGGTAATTGTTCTACATTGGCAAGCCTGCCCAAATTATTTCCTGTAAGGATAGTACTGTTTTTAATAAAATCTGGCAACTGGTCTATTCCAATGCCCTTGGTTAGCAAAGGCTTAGGAATTTCAAAAAGAGAATCTCCATTAGCTCTACAATACCATTCTCCTCCCATTCTTCCTACCAAGTCTATTTTTTTTGTATCTATTTTTCCTTTTTCATCTAAAATATCTTCCTTGATATGGGCTAAAACGACTTCGCAAATAATTAAATTTCCTGCTCCTCCTTCACTACCAGTTTCTATAATTTGTAAAACTTTACATTCAAATGCTACTGGCGATTCGCCTACACGAGGAGGCTTTACCAATGTTGAAGCTACTTGTGTAAAGCCAGCTTTTACAAATTCATTTACTCCTTTATCATATTCTGTACTGGCAAGAGAAGTCTGCTCTACCATCGCATAATTCACAATATTAATAACGACCTCACCCACTTCTTTTACATTCTCAAGTGTATGTTTGGTGGTATTATCTCTAACCCTTCTGGCAGGGGAGAAAATTAGAATAGGAGGATTTGCTCCAAATGCATTAAAAAAACTAAAAGGACTTAAATTGATATTTCCATCTTTATCTATTGTACTTGCAAAAGCAATAGGTCTGGGTGCAACAGCAGAAAGAAAATAGCCATGGAATTCGGCTGTGCTAACATCTTTGGGCGAAATCGTTTTTATCATGTGTGTAAAAATCAAAAATCAGGAAACGCAAGCAATATAGCCCTTTTTCCTGATTTTTGATGTAAAGTTTTATATAGATTTTAAGCTACTCCAGCATACTCTTTTTTCATTTTGAGCAATTCTGTTTTTACTCGAATCATTTTTTTATCTGTAGTATCTATATCTGCTGTAATAAGCCAGTCTTCAATCTCACGAACAGAAAAACTAAACGTAAAATTCTCTCTTAGTAATGCATCTAATTCTTTTTCAGTTTTTTCTGTATTTTGCATCAAACCTTTTTGAGCAATCAGTTTTAGATATAACTCAACTGCTTTGTAAGCATGAGCTTTTTCTATTTGTGAGAGTCTTTCAAGAAGTGTAAGAGCTTGGAAGAAATTATCAGTTAAGATATAAATCTCAATAGCATTATTATAAGCAGGGATAAAATCTTTTTTCAGTCTGATTGCTTTCTCATAATCCTCTGCTGCTTGGTCGTATTTCTTAAGGATATGATAACAGTTAGCTCTTCTTGTATAAGCATTATAGTCAGGAGTTACAACCAAAGCTTTGGTATATATATCAATAGCTTTTTCATAATCTTTCTGTTCATAATAGCCCATAGCTTCTTTTAAAAGAGTATCATATTCTGGACTATAAATATTTGCCTCAAAAACTTCTTTATTGGTATTGTTATAAATTACTTGCTCTTCTACTTCTTCTTCTATAGTTGAAGCTTGTAAAGATTCATTAATTTTTTGCTCGATTTGCTCAACCCACTCTCTGTTATTAATGAGAGGGTGTTCTTGTATTTCAGAAATTTCTTCTACAATTTCTTCTTCTTTAGTTAATTCATTTTGAGAAACAATAGATTCTTCTTTAACGAACTCTATAGGTGTATTGTCTGTATTTTGAGTTATAATCATTTCTTTCTCTTCCTTCTGTTCATCTATAGAAATATGAGAAATTACTTGATTGGGATTTTTTGGTGTTTCTATAATTGTTATAACCTCTTCTTCTGGTGTGCTTTCGATAAAAGTCTTTTCTGCAATAGATTCAGTATTTACTTGCTTCAAAACATCATTGGTTATTTTAGCTTCTAAGTCTGCAAGTTTGTTTTGCATTAAATGAGTCAGTTCATTTACCTGATTTTGCGAACTACCAACAATATTATGCTGAGTAAAATATTGTTGCATCTCTTTGCTGAGGTTCTCTTGCAAAGTATCTTTGATAATGGTCTTCAAATGAGCTTGCTGATTATTAGCAAATTCATTTAAATAACGTTCTTGTTGATCTTTGATATACTTAAGGGCAACCAAAAACAACATAATGCATAATGCAATAATGCCTAATCCACCGTACAATAACATAGACGCTTGTTGGTTTATTTGTTTCTGAAGTGTATCCACATGATTTTGCACTATGGTACTTACTTCTGATTTACGTTCATTTCTTAAATTTCTTAAATCGGCAAGCTCTTGAGCATACTTTTTATCAGCTTGCTGTAGATAAAGTTGTAATGTAGATAAAAGTTGCTTCTGATTTGTGGTGTCTTTTGCGGATAATAACAGAAGCTGTGCTTGTAAGTTTTGTAATTGGAATTGGTAATTATTTTCCAACAATCGAATTTTTTCTTCAAGGACTCGAGTGTTGTAGTTGCTTTTTCTTAAGGCTTCTTCATAATCTTTTTGAGCAAAAGAAACCAAAGACGCAAACATCAAAGCTATTATATAGTACAATTTCTTCATACCCATTTCCGTAAGCTTACAATAGTTGGCAATATACTAATATTTTATCAAAAAAGCAAAAAAACAGACTCTTTTTTAAATTATACGAGTTTAATAAAAATAGGTTTACTTGTTTATAAATTAATACTAGTGTTTTAAAGATTAATTCAGGAAATATATATCATGATAAATCTAATGAAAAACAATGAAATCAAAAACTGTAGTAATACAGAATTCTTTTTCTAAAATGTTAAATATAAAAAATAAGAGCTTTGTGTAGCAGTAAAACTTAATTATACTTGTTATATAAGTATATTGTGATAGATTATGTTATAAATAAAATCTAAAATTACCATTAAATCATTTTTTTTTCCTAAAATTGAAGATTATAATTATAAAAATTTCCATAGTCATGAATATAGCCTTCAAAGCCAAAGATTTTTTTTATCCTATTTTTACAATACTTAAAGAACATAAAAAGCAACTGAAAGCCTCTGAAGTAGCACAAAAAATAATATCAGAATTATCTTTAGAACGTGAATCAGAGTTTTGGGGAATGGTTCGTTTGAAGCTCAAAAATCGAATCAGACAAGCTTCATTACATTTAGTAGAAGCTGGAATTATTCATACAACCAAATCGAACCCTTATGGTAAAAAAGGCTGGTCTTTGACAGAAAAAGCAAAGAAAATGCAAATAAATGAGGAAGAACTCATCAAAGAAATAAGTCGTATTCTTCGTAAAAAAGCATCAAAATCGCAAGATAAAGAAACAAATACAAACACATTTGTACCAAAAGTAATAGCTTCTCGTAAAAAAAGAGAGCAAACTGAAAGTTTCAGTAGAAATATTTTGTTGTATGGACCACCTGCAACAGGTAAAACTTCTCAGGCTATGGATATAGCCATCAAAATACTTGGTTTGGATAAACAAAAAATCAAAGATAGTAAAAAGGCTTTACGTGCAGAGCAAGGTAAACGAATGGAAATCATATCATTACACCCAAATTATCATTACGAACATTTTATTGAATATGTTGACTCAAAAGGTAATGTAAAAGATGGTATTCTTAAAAAGATAGCTCAAAGAGCAATCAAGAGTTATGAGCAAAATCCTGAAAGACCTCAAAATTACATTTTAATTATAGATGAAATGCATAGAGCTGAACCCGCCGAAATATTTGGGGAAACAATTAGTGTGTTGGGTGGAGATAAACGCATGGGGGAGGATAATGAAATAGCTATTACTTTGGCAAATTCGGGTGAAGTATTTTCTTTACCACCTAATTTGTATATTGTAGGGACTATCAATGTTGCTGAAATAGACTACAATACAGACAGTAGCTTTTTACAACATTTTGAAATGATACCTGTTTACCCTCGTTACGATTTACTAAATTTAAGTTATGGGGATTTTTTAAAAGCTCTAAATAAGAAAATTAGCTATTATAAAGGTAGTGATTTCATGTTTGGACATGGCTATCTTCTGCAATCTTCTAAAAGTCTGGACTTTATCAGAATTTTAAACCATCAAATTATCCCAACCCTTAGTTACTATTTTGAAACCCCCGAATTGGTAAGAGAAGTTTTGCAGGCTGCTTTAGATGAAGCAGAAAGCACAAATGGACTGTTTGAAGTATTAGAAAACGAGCTTTTACATCTTGAAGTTATTCGTGTAAGTTGGTAAAATCAAGATATTTATGAAGCCTCAATGCCCAAAATGTAATTCCTTAAAAATTATTAAGAGTGGAATAATAGCGGAAAGGCAACGATACAAATGCAAAGATTGTTTGTACTTCTTTACTGTAAAAAAACCTGGGAAACAAATAGATAACTACTATGTTGTTAAGGCGTTACAATTGTATTTGGAAGGTATTAGTTATCGAGAAATTGAACGAATTTTAGGAATAAGCCATGTGTCAGTAATGAATTGGGTTCGAAAATACAGAATCCATCCACCTGAAAACTATGATTATCATCCCACTTATAAGATTTTTAACCATCAAGAGCTTGCAGAGTTTATGCAAAATAGCTCTAACCTGAAAGGAGCAGGAATGATTATTACAGAGATAGGAGACAAATTTATGTTAATTAAATGGGAAAGATTTAAAAAATAAATTACCCTCTAAAACTTCTATACTGCCTAAAACCTTTCTGAAGTTCTTTGAAAGTAACTTTTACAATGGTGTATGATGGTATTGCGACAATCATGCCCAATGCTCCAGCTAATGTTGCTCCTGCAAAAATAATAACAAAAATTTCTAAGGGATGAGCTTTTACACTTTTAGAAAAGATAAAAGGCTGTAAAAAAATATCATCCATGAGACGAACCGCAAAAAAAACAGAAGTGTATTTTATCAGAACCAAAGAAAGTGGGAAGGCTGGGTCATTAAAACTACTCGAAACGATGACAAGCAATCCAAAACCATATCCAGTAAAAGGTCCTAAATATGGAATAAAGTTAATAGACGCAGCAAAAGCTGCAATTGTAAAAGCATAAGGAATGCCAAAAAGAGAGCCTAAGGCAGAGTAAAATGTAAAAACAATAATGGTTTCAATCAGAATACCTCGTAAATAATTGGAAAGCAGGTGTTCTATTTTATAGAAAGCTGTTATTAGAACTTCAAAATAGCGGTTAGGGATAGAGGATATAACTATTTTACGAAAAAGCCCCTTTTCATAAAGTAAAAAAAATGTCATGAAACTGACAGCCAATAAATACACAAATAAAGAACCTGCTATTCCTGCTAAATTATTGATGATATTTCCTATATCAATCTTCTCCAAGAAGTTCTTGAGAATCGTATTAATTTCTTTGAGTATAAATCCTGGCTTTTCATTCATTTTAAGTTGCTCTATCAAGAATACTTCTAATTCTTTAATAGGCTCAATTACTTGTAAGCTCAGCACCTCAGGCTCTATGGAACGAATGAGACGGAGTTGATCTGAAAGTAAAGGCAGAAACAGACGAACAAATAAAGTTAAAAATAAAATAAAAGCTGTAATAGATATCAATACAGCAAAAATTCGAGGAATCTTAACTCTGAAAATATAAATTTCAGAAATATAATCCACTAAAGGTCTTAAAACTGTAACAATGACCAAGGAGATAAGTAGATATGTAAAAATATCAGAGAATACCCACCCCACAAATAATAAGCCTACAATTGCTAAGCCTATTTGCAGAAAGGTTCTAAACTTATTCTGTTCAGTATTGATGCTAACTATCATAAAAATAAAACTCTCTGCAAAATACATAATTTTACAGAGAGCTAAGAAATATATTGATTTAAAAATTATTAGTTAGCAGGTACTAAAGGAATTCTCATTTTATCCTTCTCGCTTTTCAAAACTAATTTACCCTTGCTTAACTCTAAAACTTCAATTTCATTTTTATTGCCATTTTCATCAATCGTGATTTTCTTGCCATCTTCACTTAAAGTCCATTTACCTTTGGTAGTTTGTCCCATAGTGGTTGTTTCTGCAGTTCCATCAGCTTTAAAATCAACAGTAATTCCACCAATGAATCCTTCCATAAGAGGTAGTGAGCTTTCAATATCTTTTGCTTTGTCAGGAGAATCTTTTTTCAATTTTTCAATATCTTCCTTTATCATGGTTTTGAATGTTGCTGCATCAACTTTCCATTTTTTTGTAAGGGTCTCTTTAGGGTTACCTTTACAAGCTATCATAAACATAACTAAAGCTAAAAATGCTAATTGTGAAAATTTCATACTTGCTAATTTTTTTAATGAATAAAACTCATGCAAGAACTATATTTTCTCTGATAAATCCTATATCTTTCTAAAAAATGCTAAAAAGTTTGTATAAAATTTTCAAAATATTAAATTTGAATGGTCTTTATGTAAAAAACGCAATTATGTCTCATCTTGATTATATCAGAACAATAGAGGATGCTTTTAAAAAATTAGGCATGAATCCCAAAGATGCCCAATCACCAATACAGGGAGCATGGATTTTTAAAAGAGGCTCAGCAACCATTCGTGTGATGCTAAACTCTTCACCAAGTTCAGATGGAGACCAGAGAACCCTTTCTATGATGGCATATATTATGCCTATTCCTCGAAAGCAACAAAAGGATTTTTTTAGAAGGCTTTTAGAAATGAATAGTTCTTTTGTGAATGAAAGATTTGAAATATTTGATAATGAAATCTATGTAACTGCTTCTCGTTATCTGGATGGTTTGAGCTCTGATGAGGTGGTGGCAATCATGACAGAAATTAGCAGTACAGCTGATTTCTTGGATGACAGGCTCAAAAAAGACTTTCCTTTAGATTAAAAAATTTTAGCATCTAATTTTTTATTTTCTCTTAGATACTTTGCTATCTTTGCCGAAAATTTTTTGCAAAGATGCCTAAAAACCCTGCTATCAAATCTGTTCTGATTATTGGCTCTGGTCCTATTGTGATTGGGCAAGCCTGCGAATTTGACTATTCTGGCTCACAAGCTGCTCGGTCATTACGAGAAGAGGGTATAGAAGTAGTACTGATTAATTCCAATCCAGCTACTATCATGACTGACCCTGTTACCGCTGATCATGTGTATTTGCTGCCCTTAGAACGAAAGTCCATTGAATACATTTTACAACGCCATAAAATTGATGCCGTTTTGCCTACTATGGGAGGTCAGACGGCATTAAATTTAGCTATCAAATGCCACAAAGCAGGCATTTGGGAAAAATATGGAGTTCAAATGATAGGTGTTGATGTGGATGCTATTGAAACCACAGAAGACAGAGAAAAATTCCGTTTGAGAATGCTAGAACTCAATGCAGGAGTTTGTAAGGGAGAAACTGCTACATCATTTTTACGTGGTAAAGAAATTGCTCAGGCAATAGGTTTCCCTCTGGTTATCAGACCTTCTTTTACTTTAGGTGGAACAGGAGGCGGATTTGTAAATGAGGAAAAAGATTTTGACGAAGCACTAAGAAAAGGCTTACAGGCTTCTCCTACACACGAAGTGCTTGTAGAACAGTCTATTTTTGGATGGAAAGAGTTTGAATTGGAATTACTTAGAGATAGTGTAGGCAATGTAATTATTATTTGTTCTATCGAAAATTTTGACCCGATGGGTATTCATACTGGAGATAGTATTACAGTTGCTCCAGCCATGACACTCTCTGACACCACATACCAAACCATGCGTGATTTGGCAATTAAGGTGATGAATGGTATTGGTAATTTTGCAGGAGGATGTAATATACAATTCTCTGTAAACCCCAAAGATGAAAAAGACATTATTGTAATTGAAGTAAATCCTCGTGTATCACGCTCTTCGGCTTTAGCAAGTAAGGCAACAGGTTATCCTATTGCTAAAATAGCTTCAAAACTGGCAATTGGCTATAATTTGGATGAGCTTAAAAACCAGATTACCAAAACGACTTCAGCTTATTTTGAACCAGCCCTAGATTATGTTATTGTTAAAATTCCTCGTTGGAACTTCGATAAATTCAGAGGGGCTGATGACAGACTAGGCTTACAGATGAAATCGGTCGGTGAAGTAATGGGTATTGGGCGTAATTTTCAGGAAGCTTTGCAAAAAGCATGTCAGAGTTTGGAAATTAAACGAAATGGTTTGGGGGCTGATGGCAAAGAAATTACAGACCAGCAGTTTATTCTGAAAAGCCTAGAAAATCCATCAGGAAACCGTCTTTTCCATATCTATGATGCCTTTAAAATGGGTATTTCTTTCAAAACAATTCAGAAACTAACACAAATAGATGCTTGGTTTTTACATCAGGTAGAAGAGTTGGTACTTTTAGAAAAAGAAATACAAAAATATAACATCAACGATTTATCAAAAGAATTACTTCTGGAAGCTAAACAAAAAGGTTATGCAGACAGACAAATTGCTCATCTGGTACGTTGTCTGGAGAGTGAAGTATATAAAAAGCGTCAGGAGCTGGGTATACAAAGAGTCTATAATATGGTAGATACCTGTGCAGCTGAATTTGAGGCAGTTACGCCATATTACTATTCATCTTTCTCTAAAGAAAGCTCTTTACCTAATGAAGTTAAATCTACTTCAACTAAAAAGAAAATAGTGGTATTGGGTTCTGGACCTAATCGTATTGGGCAGGGTATTGAGTTTGACTACTCTTGTGTACATGGTATTTTGGCTGCAAAAGAATGTGGTTATGAAACCATTATGATTAATTGCAACCCCGAAACAGTTTCTACAGATTTTGATACAGCAGATACTTTATATTTTGAGCCTGTTTTCTGGGAACATATCTATGATATTATTCAAAAAGAGCAACCAGAAGGAATTATTGTACAGTTGGGAGGGCAAACAGCTCTTAAATTAGCTGAAAAACTCAGTCGTTATGGTATCAAGATTATAGGAACAAGCTATGAGTCTTTGGATATAGCAGAAGACAGAGGTAAATTCTCGAATTTATTGAAAGATTTAGGCATTCCTTATCCAAAGTTTGGAGTTGTAACCAATGCAGATGAGGCTGTTACACTTTCAAAAGAATTAGGTTTTCCTCTTTTAGTTCGACCTAGCTATGTATTAGGTGGACAAAGCATGAAAATTGTGATTAATGAAAAAGAATTGGAAGAACATGTTGTAAAAATATTACATGAAATACCTGATAATCAGATATTATTAGATCATTTTTTAGAAGGAGCCATTGAGGCAGAAGCTGATGCCATTTGCGATGGAGAAGAGGCTTATGTAATAGGAGTGATGGAGCATATTGAACCCGCAGGCATTCACTCAGGAGATAGTAATGCAATGCTTCCTCCTTTTTCTCTTTCACCTATGATTGTGGAACAAATAGAGATGATAACCAAGAAAATTGCATTGGCTCTTAATACAGTAGGTTTGATAAATGTTCAGTATGCTGTAAAAAATAATACAGTATATGTAATTGAAGCAAACCCAAGAGCCAGCCGAACAGTACCATTTATTTGTAAAGCATATAAAGAGCCTTATGTAAATTATGCTGTGAAAGTAATGCTTGGAGAAAAGAAAATCAAAGATTTTACATTCAAACCACAACGTTCTGGTTATGCGATTAAATTGCCTGTGTTCTCTTTTGAGAAGTTCCCTAATGTCAATAAAGAGTTAGGTCCTGAGATGAAATCGACAGGGGAAGCAATTTTATTTGTAGAAAACCTGCAAGACGAAACATTCCAAAAACTATACGAAGAACGTAATTTATATTTGAGTCGATAACAAAAAAGCCCCATTTGGGGCTTTTTTATTTGGATATAGTTGTAATATCAATAAGATAAGGTTTTAAAGGTACTCCATCTAAATTTTGAAACCGTTCTGTAATTAAGAGTTGATATTGTTTGTTGGGGTTTAAATCTACTTCTACAACAATAGATTTTTTATCCTCTGAAAAACCTATTACCTTTTGTATACTTAATACATTAGACTCTCCCAAAGGACCATAATCAAAGCCTCTAAAATTAGTATCCATAGGCTCAGAAAAATAAATAGTAAGTTGTCTACGACCCGCTACAACATTTCTTGACAGGTTTTCGAAAGGTGTAATTTTTGTAATTTGTGGTCTTGTTTTATCAAAATTTTGTATAAGTGACTCTAGCGGACTCGAAAAAAACTGTGTAGAATTGATAAGCTGATGAACCAAAGTAGTATTCTCATAATCTAATTCTATCAGTGTTTTGATAGCCTCTTTTTTATCTTTTGCTTTTTCATAATACCTTTCTGCTATATCATAGCCAATATAATAGCCCAAGTCTCTCATATTGAACTCATTTTGTCTTGAACTCCATAGCCATAAATTGGTTTTATTGTTCATAAACATTTCTTTTTCAAATTTATCCCGAACTTTTGTATAGTTTTTCTTTCCAAAATTGATAGCAGGTGTAGAAGAAGGTTGCCCCATGGCTTTCACTGAAACAAACTCTGCGACACCTTCATAAACACACTGATAAAGAAGAGATTGTCTCATGTTTTTTTGCTGAGTATGAACAAATTCATGAATATTGAGCAGTACAACAGACTTAACGGGATTTGTTGAAAAATAAGTTTTTAGATGTTTCAACCGTTCAGGGAGTTCCTCTGTGATGGTATTTTCGTCAGACATTGCCAGTTCACTACCAATTAAAATATTATTTCCAGAAATAGTACCATTTGTTCTGAAAACACCTATTGTAAAATATATATTAGCTGGTTTTAAATTGGGGTATAATTTTTTCAATTTTTGAATCCCTTTTTTTAACTCTAAAGCTAGATTTTGAGACTTCAGAGTGTTTTTTCTAATAGAATTCCAAAATTTAGGATATTGACGAATTGCAAAAAGATATTCGTTAGGCGTGTATTGTCTTCGTTCCATAATCAGGCGTAAACCTTCAGTACCTTTATCAAAAAATAATTCCTTTAGAATTTTTGTGTGTTGATTGGTGTCTTTGGTTTGTCTGATTTGGTCATAGGCTTTCCAAAAGTTATCAATATCCGATGTTACAACTTCTTGGGCGTTTACAAAGAAACTGAAAAATAAGAGAGAAAAAATAAGATGGTATTTCATGGTTTTAAGTTTTTGATTGAACAAAAATAATAAACCATGAAATAATAAAATTGTAAGAATGTCAAATCTGTTGCCAAATAAGTAATACAGATTTGTTCTCTGAGGTCTGAATTTTCTTGAAAAAATCGAGGGGAGTAAGAGATGCAAACTTTTTAAAATATTTGATTAAATGAGATTGGTCAAAAAAACCGATATCATATACAATATCAGTTAATTTAGCATGAGTGTTATCTGCTAATTTAGAATCTATAAATTTTCTGAATTTCCATATTTGCTTGAACTGAGAAGGAGATAAACCAATATATTTCTTAAACTGATTATGAAGCGTTTGTCTGGTAATCTGGTATTTATGAGCGATTTCTATAAGGTTTATTTTCTGATAATCGTCAATATTTTCTAGAGTAGAAATAATTTCCTGAAGATATTTGTGAGAAAAAGGAGTATAGATACTTAAAAAATAATCTTCTATTCTTGTTATCATATTCTCATAATTTTCTAGCATCAATATTTCTGTAAAAAAATCCTGAAAAGTATCAGAAGGAGTAAAAGAGTTTAAGTTATTCCAAAGATATTGTTCATCAAAAAATGAATAAATGCCTAATGGCTTAAATAGGATACATATTTCTTTTGTATATCCCTGATATTCATAAATATAAGATTTTGATAAAGATAACTGAACAGATGAGTCTAAAGATTGATTATCAGAAAAATGAGTAGTAATAGTATTTTCTTTTACAGAAAATGTAGTTCCTAAAGAAACAGAAAGATAGGTGCTAACACTCGGAAAAATCAAAAAACTAAATTTCTTTTCTTGAATCGGATTTTCTATAATATAGATACATCTAATAAGGCTTTTTAAAAAGTCATTCTGAGGAATAAAAGATTCTATAGTCATATAAAAAAATTAATATTCAAACTCACCACATATTTGCCTGTAAGGAATCTGTTTTATCTTTTCGAGAATTTCAGAATCTATAGGAAAAGCAAAATCGTTTTGAAAGAAAATTATACACAAACTAGAATAATCTTTTTCTTTATTCTGAAAGACATCACGACATTCAACAGTCATAATACAAACTATTCTTGGTAACTCTGCTGGGTCTCCAAGAAAATATTTGCCATCATAATGAATTGGTGTTTCCACAGGTTCAACTAAATAAATATTACCAAAACCACAAAACTTTTCAGCATCTTCTTCTATTCGTTTTATATAATTTCTATTGTGTTCTTTAGTTGGTAGCCCTTCCAACATAGTATAAGATTGTTTTTGTTGAAGAGCATAAATTTCTACCTCAAGATCATAGTCAATAATTAAGTGTTTATTCATCAAGAATAGATTTATGTTTGCTGTAAGGAAAATGATGTTTATCTAAAAAATATCTTAGATATTTTCTTGCATTCTTATTAAAACCAGCATATTGGCTGCTTTTTTCAGCAGGGATAGGAATAGAAGATTCTAAAAGATTACATATATAACAAATGCTAATATGCATTATAATTTTATTATCTTGATAGAAGACTAAACCCAAATGTGGCATGAAACAACCTCCTTCACCTCCTCCATAGGTATTTTTATTGCTGAGGAGTCTCGTTAAAAAATATACATCATCTAGTTTTAAAGCCACTTGTTGTAAAATGCTTGGTACAAGTTGATTATTTTCGTCAACAATATAACGGTATCTATCTTCCATCCAATCAAATTCGTAAGCTATTAATTTATTAAATTGGATGCTATCAAATGGATGCCCTTTAAATTCTTTGAAATTGTTTGTTGGGGTATTCTTGATATATGCTAAAATGGAATCTTTGGGGATAAACCTTTTGCTTTCGATAATTGAATCAAGAACTTCTTTAGAAGGTATTTTTACATGAAATAAATGAGAAGCATTTTCTGCTTGTTTTTCACAAGATGAAAAAATTAAGAAACCAATAAAAAAACATATAATTAGTTTCATAGCTTCTCTTTTCTAATGCCATACATATATTCATCCAAAAACTGCTCATTCTTGAAAACAGTTTTATGAGAAACTTTTTCTAGTTGAAAGCCTGCTTTTTCTAAAACCTTCATAGAAGCAATGTTACCTTCAAATACTCCTGCATAAATACGAACAATATCAAATGTTTCAAAGCCATAATGAACCATTCTCTTGATAACTTCTGTGGCTATACCTTTTCCCCAAAAACTTTCACCAAGCCAGTAACCAATTTCTGCATTTTTTCTATATACATCCGATTGAGGAAAAATACCTGTTCCTCCTGCCAGTTTCCCATCTACTACAATCGCAAAAATCTGTTTTGGATTGGGTTGGGCTACATTTTCTATAAAAAATTTACCACTCTCGTGTGTATATGGATGCGGAAAAACATCTCTTACAAAACGTGCAATCTTAAAATTATTGGCTTGCTCTACGAGTTCATCTAAAAAACCTAAATGCCAAGCGATTAATTCTATATTCATAACTGTTTTTGATTGAAAATATAACTATTCGAGATTAGTTTAAAATGCAAATTCTAATTCAATTTATAAACATCAGGGTTATGCAATTCCATCCATCTATCAGGTTTAGCAATATCAGTCCAGCCATATTGCTTGTACAACCCATGAGCATCTGCTGTAAGCAGAATCCATCGGCGTAAACCCTGTAAATTGGGATGGTTCATAATCGTTGCCATCAGCCATTTAGAAAGCCCTTGCCCTCTAAATTCAGGTAAAATATAAACATCTCCTAAATATGCAACAGTAGCATAATCAGAAACAATTCGAGCATAACCAATTTGTTGATGATGATGATATACTCCAAATGTCAAAGAGTTTTCAGAGGCTGCTTTTACGGTTTCAAAAGGTATATTCTGACTCCAATAAGACTCTTTTGATAAAAAATGATGAATAGCCTGTAAATCTAATTTAGATTTGTCAGTTGAAATGGAGAAATCTCCTTGTTGTATGTGAATATGTTCCATATTAGAAAAATAGAGAGATATTTTTCTAAACGTGATTGTATATAAAAAAGTCTATTGTTTAGCTTTTTTGAACCTCTAAATTGTTTTTTAAATCTTTTAGACGTTGTTTTACATTATTCTGTAAATTTCTTTTGATAAAACCACTCAGAAGGTTAAATGGGAAACGAAGTGTAAAAGAATATAGAAATGTTACTTCTGTTGTGTTTTTTTCAACTTCTTTAAAATTCCACGAACCAAGAAAGCTTTTAAACATAAAAGGACCTTCTGTCATCTTGATTGCTGTTACTTTAGGTCTGTTGAATGAAACATACTCAGTTACCATTCCTAAGCCATTTTTAGCAACACAATAAGCTTTTACACCTTTTTCTGCTTCTTGTGCATCCATTAGTTCGGCTTTTTTTAAAAAAGTATCCCAACGAAGTCGGTTGTTGTAATCTTGTGTAAAATCGAAGGCTGTTTCTTGCTTACAACTAATGAGTATTTTCTCAGTAAATTTAATTCCCTCCATATTATCAAATATTTAAGAGTTGATATGAGTAGGCTTTCTTTTCAATTTTCTAAGAGTTGGTGAACTTACAAACCACAGTATAAATCCACTCAGAACAGTAATCAAGCCTAGTAACGAAAATATCCTTAAAAGAATATTATTAATGTTGTCTCTGCCTTCAAAGTCCATTGTATGTGTCATCCACAAAAAATCAAACCAACGCCATGATTGATGCCTGATAGTTTGGAATTTCCCATCAGCTTGCGAAACATACACTTTAATCAAATCTTTATGTTCATACTCAATTACATAAGCTGGTAGTTTCTTCTCTCTGTATTCGTGGTCTTTAGTAATTTCTTTTAAAAGAGTAACATTTTTTACTTTTAAATCGTTTCGGATATGCTTACTAGCTACACTAATAGCTTCTTTCTCTGTAATGCCTTGTTTTTCTTCACCTGTATGTGCATTGATAAGTTTTTCGTTATTGATCCAATAGTATGGTGTTGCATTGATATTTCTCAGTTCTAAACTCCAAATATTATCTTTGTAAACCTCCTGTATGGGTTTCAGATTATTAAAAGTTGTTTTTTTGGGTTCTATTTTAAAATGATCTCCATGAATTTCATCTATGTTTGTCCAACTGAAATACAAACCACTCACAGTCCAGAATATAAACTGAATACCAATAAAAACACCTAAATAACGATGCGATTTTCGAATGAATTTGTGTGATGACATTGAATCTAGTTTTCTATTTTAATAAATGAAAGTAAAATGTATAATCATAATAACCCACAAAAAAACATCCCCAAATTTTGAGGATGTTATGATATAAAAAAAATCTAATTTTTAATAATCTTTCGTTGAAAAATCCCCTTATTAGTAATGACTTTAATAAAATAAATACCTTTGGGAGTATTGGATATGTCTATTTTCCACAGATTATTCAACATTGAGACTTTAACATCAATACTTTGCCCTAATGAATTAAGAAGAATTATTTCCTTAACTTCCTTAGGATTAACCATGTTTTGAACCCAAATATAATCTATAGAAGGGTTTGGATATACCAAAAACTGTTTATCTAAGTCGTTTTCAAATGCATTGATAATCCCAAACTGACTTATTTTCATTACTGTAACAGTATCTGAAGGTAAAAAATTAGCATCGCCTAAATTAAAAGCCTTTATTTCAGTTTCACCAGATACATTTTCTTGAATGGTCAAGATGTTACCATTATTGATGGTAGCAACATTTGTATTGGTTGAAAAGAAGCTTACAGGTAAATTCGCACTTGTTAAAGCAGAAAGTGTGAAAGAATTATTTGTGTTAGCTGTGAAATTAAAAGAAGAAGGTGTTACAAATTGTATATCAGGCACAATAGTTAGAGTGTAGTTTTGAGAGCCTGTATAACTAAGAGCATCTGTGGCAGTTACCGTAAAATTAAAAGTGCCTGTAACTGAGGGAAATCCTGATAATGAACCAGTACTAGAAAAAGTCATACCTGGGGGTAATGCACCAGAAGTAATGTTAAAAGTATATGGGGAAGTTCCTCCACTTGCACTAATAGGAAATGTATAAGATGTATTCACAACTCCATTAGGTAAATTAGAATTTGCTGGAGCAAGTACAATTGTGGGTATAACAGGGTTAAAAATAGCAAAATCACTATTAATCCCTGTTCCTCCTGGTGATATGGTGCCAGTAACAGTTCTATTCACTCCATCAAAAGTATTAGATACGGGAGTAATCCAAGAAGGTATAGGAGAAGCATATTGTTGTAATAGTGTTGTAGAGGGTAATGTAGAAGGCAGTTCATTGCTTGCATTCCATTTAATTTCAATATCTGCACCAACAGGGCTAGTAGTGACTAAACTCCAAATTCTATTCACTTTTGGTGTTAAAAGAGGAGGTGTAGTAGCTGATGTTGTAACACCTTCATCACGCAAATAAACGGCAATAGTCCCATAACTGCCTGGACTAGTAACAGATAAAGGAGTATAATCTCCCACCACTGCACCAATAGGAAATAAAGCTACACCTGTAATATTAGCATTTGTTCTTGAGAGCTTAGAAAAATTAGAACCTGATGCTCCAAGCACTATAAAACTAGAACTGCTCCCACCAGTTAATTGCATATTAAAATTAGTACCAGTTAGCTGTATTTCATGAAAGTTAGCAAGTAAGAAACCTTCTATAAGATTAAGAGTGTTTGCCACACTGATATTATTATTGATAGTTACAGTTTGTCCGGCTGCTTGATCAATAGTAAGGTTATGAAAGGTTGTTGAACCTATAATGAATTGTGGAATTAGACCATTAAATACTATTGTACCTGAACCGTTAAGAGTTCCACTGTTCTCAAAATTTCCACCTATATTGATAGTATGATTAGAAGTATTTACTGTATTTGCTGCTAGTATTTTTAAATTCTGATTGATGGTAATTGTTCCAGATAGAGTATGAGCAGGTACAGGCGAGCCCGTTAAGATTAGATCATTGTATGTAGTGGATATAGTAGCATTTGTACGAGATATAACGGAACTATTGGGGTTTGTAAAAAAATCATAAGCTGGCTCAGTAGTACCTGCTCCACCTCCTATTTCTACAAGACCATTATTGATAAAGGTAGCTCCAATACCTCCACTATTTCTAGGGGAGGCAATGAGTCTTTTACCTGAAGGAACATTCCTATCACCTAAATTGTTGGTAAGTGTCTTACCTGCATCAATTCTAATATTACCAGTACCACTTGGAGTCCCATTTCCCCGTAATTCTATGTTACCAGCACTTGTATTCGTTGGATTAGCAATTGTAACATCTCCAACTATAACACCAGAACCATTGACAAATTTAGAAAAAAACATGGTGGAGTTGCTTTCATTGGTTACTGTAATAGGAGTAGAAGCATTGCCTAATTGCCAGCCACTACTAGAGTTTCCTGTATTATCCAAGTCAAAAGTTCCATTGTTTACAATATTACCTCTAAATCTAAATTGTTTGTTGCCGGTATTGAGAGCAATTAATTTCCCCCCATTATTAATATTTAATACACCAAAGGTGTTAATGTCAGTAATAATACCAATATCATCTTGAAAAGTTCCCTGTGAATCAATCAAAGTTACACCATTAATAGTAATACTACTACTATTAATATCTAAAATACCTCTTGTTATAGTTAAATCTCCATTTATAGTACAGTTGTTGCTAAAGCTTACCGAGTTAGTAGCAACTGCTTGATCAATAATTAGATGATTGAATGTAGTTGCACCTGTAATAGTTTGTATAGTTGCACCATTAAATATAACAGTCCCAGTATTGGCAGTAAATGTACCACTATTTGAGAAATTTCCAGTTATATTTATAGTTTGAGTTCCACAATTGAAGTTCCTTGAAGCATTGATGGTGATGTTATTGATAGTGACTGTTCCATCAAGAGTTACATCACCATCTATAATGACATCATCTGTAGAACTAGGAAGAGTACCACCCCAATTTGAAGCACTGTTCCAAACTCCAGTACCTGTATATGTTCTTGTGACTCCAAAGACATTAATTGCCAGTAAGGATAAAATTAGAGTATAAATAAATTTTTTCATAATAGTTATCATTTTCATTTAATTCACTTTGTACTACAACAGTAATATAGTATAAATTTACAAATTGTTCTACAGGAATAAAAAGCATTTTATAAAAAACACCCTCAAAATATTTTGAGAGTGTTGAATTTTATAAATTAGAGTTTTAATATGCAAACAAAGGATATTTTTGCATGAGTTCATTTACTTTTCCACGAATTTGATTCAGTTTGGTATCATTATCATGATTTTGTAAAACTTCGTCAATGAATTCTACAATCAACGACATTTCTTGTTCTTTCATGCCTCTTGTAGTAATAGCAGCTGTACCAATACGCATACCAGAAGTCACAAATGGAGATTTATCATCAAAAGGAACAGCATTCTTATTGATAGTAATATCAGCTTTGATAAGTGTTTCCTGAGCTAATTTTCCCGTTAAACCTTTAGAACGTAAATCTATAAGCATCAAGTGGTTATCTGTACCACCTGAAATAATTTGATATCCTTTTTTAATAAACTCATTTGCCATAATTTGAGCATTTTTACGAACTTGCTCAGCGTATTCACCAAATGAAGGACTTAAAGCTTCGCCAAAAGCAACAGCTTTTGCAGCAATTACATGCTCTAAAGGACCACCTTGTGTACCAGGGAATACAGCAGAATCTAACAACTCAGACATCATTCTTAGGTTTCCTTTAGGATTCTTCACTCCGAAAGGATTTTCAAAGTCATTACGAAGCATAATTAAGCCACCACGAGGTCCACGAAGAGTTTTGTGGGTGGTAGTAGTTATAATATGGCAATGAGCAAGAGGATCATTCAATAATTTTTTGGCAATCAAACCAGCAGGATGAGAAATATCAGCCAATAACAAAGCTCCTATCTTATCTGCAATTGCTCTTAAGCGAGCATAATCCCAATCTCTTGAGTATGCAGAAGCTCCACAAATAATTAGCTTTGGACGCTCTTTAAGAGCTGTCTCTTCTACTTTATCCCAATTAATCAAACCAGTTTCTTTTTCTACACCATAAAAACTTGGCTGATAAAGTTTTCCAGAAAAATTTACAGGAGAACCATGTGTCAGGTGTCCTCCATGAGAAAGGTCAAAACCTAAAATTTTATCACCAGCCTGCAATACAGCAAGCATTACAGCAGCATTGGCTTGAGCTCCAGAGTGAGGCTGCACGTTTGCCCAAGTAGCTCCAAAGAGTTCTTTAGCTCTGTCAATAGCAATTTGTTCAATCTCATCTACAACTTCACAACCCCCATAATAACGTTTGTTGGGTAAACCTTCAGCATATTTGTTAGTAAGGACAGTGCCCATAGCATGCATTGTCTGATCAGACACAAAATTTTCTGATGCAATCAACTCAATACCATGTAATTGACGTTTGTGTTCTTTTTCAATAAGATTAAAGATTGTGCTGTCCTTATGAGAGTGAGAAGCAGTGGAGTTCATAAAACAAAGGATAAAATATTTGATGGATAAAAAGTGATACAAAATTACATGAAAAATGCCATATCAACAAATCAGAAATTATAAAAAAAGCCCTGAAAGTTTAGTTTTCAGGGCAAAATTTATCCTATAAATTTAAGATAGTTTTTATTTTTAAGGCATCTTTATCATTAGGAGTATTCAAGAGAATCTTGTATAAATTGGCTTTAGCATTTTCTGTGTCATCTTTTAGGACTGCCAAAGCTAGTCTTCGCCAACTTGCTTCTGAAGTTTCAGGGCTTAAGAGATCACAATATAAAGATGCTTTATCTGTATTTTTATCTTTTAGATACCATGTTGCAAGTGTTATGGCTCTATTTTCGTCTTGACTAGATGCCAGTTCTAATTTTTTCAGAGCATCCAGTTTTTTGGTTTCATTTTTATTGTATTTATCAAATAATGAAACTAAAGAAGAGTAGCTTTTAACATCTTTATGCTCTTTAATATTGAATTCTAAGAGTCTTTCTGTTTCTTTCCAGTTTTTTTCAACAAAACTAATTAAAACAAGGCTTTCTAGAGCGGATAAATCCTTGGTTTCATCATAGAGCATTTGATAGTATTTTTTTGCGTCTTTGGGTTTATTCAAAAACATAGTTATAAACCCTAAAGAGTTCAACATATTGGTACGAGCCTTTTTTTGTTTTTTGTATTGACTTTTAAAAAAATTCTCAGCTTCTTTATATTCCTGAATTTGTTCTTTATTTAATGAGGTAAAAAGTTTCTTATAATCTGTAATATCGTCATTTGCTTGTTTCATAAAATTATCCATTGCTATCATATAAGCTCTTAAAACTTTAGCAAAATGATAGAGATGCTGATATCCAACTTCTTTGGGTTTTGCTTGTAGTGCTTTTTCAGCTACACTAATATCAATTTTGGGAGGTGTCTGATTTTGATTGAGTGCTATAATATATTGATATTGATATAACATAACCTGATAGGTACAGGCTGTCAGATTATAGGGCTCTAAAACTAATAGATCATTGATGCATTTTTGAGTTTTTTCAAAATTCTTAAAAACATCAAGATTTAATAAGATTGCCCAACTTAAAATATCTTTATCTTTAGGAAATCTATTAATGGATTCATCTAAAACCTTCATAAGCATACCATAACTTTTTGTACCATACAGAAGTCCTAATACATCCTGAAAGGGTTCAGAGTTTGTAGGTTCTTTTTGTAACCATTCATCATAACTGTTAAGAGCCTGATTAAAATATTTTTCAGCTTGTGCCATATCTTTTTTTACATAGTAAAAATCTAAGCACAAGTATTTATAAATAGCAGCATCTTTATAAGTATTGGTTACTTTGGCAAGGATTTCTGGCTCAGATAGTTTTTCGTAAGGATTAGGCTTAGTATCAGTTTTATAATTATCTGGTATGAAACCAACAGATAGAGTATAAGAAGTACTCCCATAACCTAACATATTGAGTACTGAATCTTTTTGGGCGGGTGTAAATTGAGCATAGGAAGTCTGGATAGTAACTATGCAAAAAAGTACAGTAATAAAAGAAAATCGAAGCATAGGCTTTTTTAGAATTTAAAACTAAAAACAAGATAGTTTGTTTTTCTAAAAAAGCCAAATAAAAAACCTACACTTTATGGGGTGTAGGCTCTAAGTTTTTAAGCTAAGGCGTTTACATATTTAGCCAACTTCGACTTATGATTTGATGCTTTGTTTTTGTGGATAATGTTTTTCTTTGCAAGTTTATCCAACATTGCACTAACTTTACTTAAAAGCTCAGTAGCTTCAGTTTTGTTAGTGGTTTTACGAAGTTTTTTCTCAAAAGTACGAGTAGTCTTCAAGTAAAAGCGATTTCTCAGTCTTTTTGCCTCGTTAGCTCTGATTCTTTTTAATGCAGACTTATGATTTGCCATTGGGGTATTTATTTTGGTTTTTGAGTTCTTTTTCAAAGGATTGCAAAATTAGTAATTTATTTTTTTATCCCAAAAAAAAGATGAAAAATAAAGGAGAATTTTTTTATTCTCCTTTTATAGATGCTTCAAAATCTTCTATTCGTGCTTTGTATTTTCAGGATCTAAAATGTTGGGTTCAATTTCTTCCAGTTCTTTTTCAACACTTCGCAAATCTTCACGTACAAGCCGATGTGTATTTTCATCTAAGTCTTTGCTTTTTAGAATATTAATAAGCCTTTCTCTATCAGCTAGTAATTTTTCTTTGTTAAGGTGTATCATAATAAATGTTCTTTAATTTAGAAATAAGATTCATGATTTTTATTCTGATAATCAGATAATTATATCCGTTTGAAACTTATTTAGTGGTATCCTGAGTTTAAATCTAAGTATTTTTTGTTTATTATGTATATACTTCGAAGTTAAATTTTTTTTACTTTTAAAATGGCATAAGGTTTGCTTAGATGCCTACTTCTTTAAAAATTAAGTTTTTATTTAAAAACACCAAAAAAACTATTATCTTTGCAGTTGAATCGTTTAAAAAAGAAATTTATGTATTCAACTTTCTTATTTTTAGGTAACCTTGGGGCTACTGAAATATTAGTGATTTTGTTTATTGTTCTGTTACTTTTTGGTGGAAAAAAAATACCAGAACTAGCAAGAGGTTTAGGAAAAGGTATTCGAGAATTTAAAGACGCTTCCAAAGAAATTAAGAAAAATATTGAAGAGGAAGCAGACAGCATACGCGAAAATAAATAACACAATTCTTATGACTCTTGTTATGTAGAACAAATAGACTGGCTTAGTCCGTAAATTCTATGCGTTCTAATTAAAAATAAATTTTATAAAGGCAGACTTGTCCAGTCTGCTTTTTGTTTGCACTACAAAATGGACAAGTTTAGTAAAAAAATGAAAAAGAATAATAAATAATCTTGACTTGTAATTTTTTATTTTCTAATTTTGCAACCTCAATTTTTGAAATTAAAATCGTACAGATATGGCAGTTACTAGATTACAGCGTAAGCATCGCAAAAACATAGCTCGTGCAAAAGCTTATGTAAAAGACGTGAGTCGCTTGATTGCTAAGCCTTCTTTGAAAATGGTTGATGTAGAGGCAATTAAGAAAGAGTTTGCTGAAAAGAAAGCTAAATAATTTTTTAGAAAAATTTAGTTGTTTCAATAGAGCCTGTCAGACAAAATCTGACGGGTTTTTGTGTTAAAAAATACTGATATGCTCAAAAACTTATATATTGTCAGACACGGAGAAACTGAATTCAATCGGTTAGGAATGGCACAAGGCAGAGGTGTAGATTCAGAACTCAATGAGACAGGTGAAAAGCAGGCTAAAGCTTTTTTTGAGTATTATCAACACCTTCCTATTGAAAAAGTTTATTTATCCACTCTTAAACGTACTGAACAAACCGTTAGGCACTTCCTAAACACTGGAATCCCTTATGAAAGACATGAAGGATTAGATGAGATTAGCTGGGGGATTCATGAAGGAAAACCTTTTAGTGAGGCTACGCACCAAGAATATCTATATTATACAAATCAGTGGCGTTTAGGAAATACACATATTGCCATAGAAAACGCAGAAACTCCAGAACAAGTAGTAACCCGTCAGAAGGAAATCACAAACATTATATTGGAATCACCTGAGCAAAATATTCTAATTTGTTCACATGGACGAGCTATGAGAATACTTTTTTCTTGGTGGCTAGGTTATCCGTTGTCTTATATGGATTACTTTGAGCACCACAATACATCTTTATATCATATACAATATACAGGCTCTATGTTTAAAATAGTAAAACACAATTACAGAAAGCATTTGGTGTCTTGATAAACAAGTTTTTATGAGTAAGGAACTATTAGTATATCTAGTTTATTGGAGTGGGATAGGACATATTGTTCTGAGTTTTGGAAGTTTAGCTATTCCTAAATTCTTAAAATGGAAAGAAGAATTAGCTCCTCTGCAAAAACTTCTTAGACAGATGTTTTGGACTTATGCTGGTTATATTCTAGTGATAAATTTTTGTTTTGGACTGGTTTCTTTGTTTGGTACAGATGAGCTTTTAAATGGCTCTTTTTTAGCTAAGTGTATTACTTTTTTTATTGCTATATACTGGTTTGCAAGAGTGCTTATCCAATTCTTATATTTTGATAAAACAAATGCTCCCAAAGGCTGGTTTTTTACCTTAGGCGAAATAGGATTAGTAGGACTTTTTGTATTGTTTACAGTTGTTTATGCACTTGCCTTTTTATACAATTATTCATGGATATAAACTTGATAATTCTGATTGTTTGGGGGCTTTTCTTGTGGATAGGTGGGTATGCAATAGGCTTATTATCAGATAAAAACATTAAAAGAGTATTGACTTGGGGCTTGGCAATACTTACAACAATAGGCTCAATTTTACTAAGTGCAGGACTACAACCTCTGTATCGTATGTTGGTAATAGTTTCTTTGCAGTTGATAGCCATGAAGCCAATTGTATTAATAGAGAGTTATCCACAAAAGTCAAAGTTAAATTTTATTCAGTGGTCAGGTTTTGCTTTGGGCTGGTTTGGCATGAGACCAATACTTTTTGAGAAATTTAAAAGTACATCACTCAATAAAACCACCCATTTTTTTGTAAAAGGTATTTCAAGAATTTTGTTAGGAATAAGCATTATATTTCTGGCAAATAAAATTACATTTGATATGCCAGCTAATTTACTTCGATTGGTAGGTTTAAGCTTTATTTTACACTTTGGAGTTCTCAATATAAGTACAGGATGGTGGCGAAAAATGGGCGTTGATGTAAAAGAGCTTTTTATTGCTCCTTATCAATCGAAATCATTGAAAGAGTTTTGGGGAAAGCGTTGGAATATGGCATTTTCAGAAATGACAGCCTTGATAGTTTATAAACCTCTCAAAACTCGTTTGGGTATTCATGGTGCTATGTTTGTGTCTTTTTTAATGTCTGGTATTTTACATGAAATAGCAATTTCTTTTCCTGTGGGTAGAGGGTACGGTTTGCCTTTATTATATTTTCTGATTCATGGGATATTAATGTATCTGGAATCTAAGTTATTATGGATAAAAAAAATAGTAGAACAACCTGTATTATCACGTTTGTGGGTTTATTTTTGGCTGGTAGTTCCTATAACTTTATTATTTCACGAAAAATTTATAAATGAAGTCATACAACCTCTTTGTAATTTGATTTTAATGCTTTTAAATTTGAATTAAAATATTTATGATGAATTGGTTACAACGTAGTGAAGCTCTCATTGGGGCTGAAAATATAGAAAAGTTTCAAAATAAACATGTACTTGTGGCAGGACTTGGAGGAATAGGTTCTTTTGCTGCTGAATATATAGCAAGAGCAGGTATAGGAACGATGACCATAATTGATGGAGATGTGGTAGAAGCTAGTAACAGAAACAGACAATTACCTGCCCTTATTAGTTCCGAAGGACAAAGTAAGGCTCAATGGATGGCTCAGAGACTCTTAGACATCAATGCCAATTTGAATTTGCATGTTCATGAGACATATATTGTCGAAGAAAAAATAAATGAGATTCTCAATGTAGCTCAATACGATTATGTAATAGATGCCATTGATACAATCAGTCCTAAAGTGTCGTTAATCAAAAATTGCTTGAGGCGTAAAATACCAATTGTCAGTGCAATGGGAGCTGGAGGAAAATTAGACCCGGAAAAAGTAAGAGTTGCCAATATTTATGATACTTTTAACTGTACATTAGCCCAACAGGTACGTAAAACACTTCGTAAATGGAAAATTAAAGGTAATTTTAAAGCTGTTTTTTCTGAAGAACTACCTGATAAAACCAAAGTACAATATGTGGAAGGTGCTAGACATAAAAAATCTTATTTGGGAACAATTTCATATATGCCTTCGTTATTTGGTTGTTTCTGTGCTTCGGTAGTAATTAGAGATTTGATGAAAAAATAAAAATATATTCTATAAAAAACTTAATTTTTACTTGGCACTAATTCCTAAAATGTTTATCTTTCTTGTGTAAATTGTTAGGGAAAGTGCCAAAAACTGCAAGATATGGCTTTTAAAGACACGGAAAGAAACGATTTAATCAGGAAATTTGAAGGGATGCTTCGTAACAAAGAGGCTGTACACTTTGCAGAAGATGCTTACGAAGATATTATTGCCTTTTACTCTGAGAAAGGAAAATTTAAGGAAGCTCTAAAAGCCTGTAATTTAGCCCTTCATCAATACCCCTTTTCTACAGATTTTAAGCTAGAAAAAGCTCAATTGCTTTTGTATATTGGAAATTATGACCAAGCTCTTGAAATGATAGAGAGTGTGTCAGTTCTACAACCTTACGATTTAGATACTAATCTACTCAAATCGAATGCATTATGTTTCTTAGGTAAATTTGATGATGCCATTGAAACATTAGAGAAAGTTCTTGAGTTCCACCAAGATTCAGCAGATGAAATCTATTTTAGTTTAGGATTAGTCTATCAGAATTGGGGTAAATTAGAGGAAGCAGTAGAATGCTTTAAAGAAACTATTCTACGAAATATCAGCCATGAGCCAGCTACTTTTGAGCTAACCTATGCTCTTGAAAGTCTTAATAAACTCTCTGAAGGTGTCCAGTTTTATGAAAAAATTATAGATAATGAACCTTATAGTCATTTGGCTTGGTATTATTTAGGTGAAATCTATGACAGAATGAGAAAACAAGCTGAAGCCCTTCAGGCATTTGAGTATGCAACACTCATCAAAGATGATTTCTCGGATGCTTATTTTGGAATGGGAACAGCATACATGAACTTAGGAGAGTATCTAAAAGCTCGAGAGGCTTTTCAAAAAGTTTTGGATATAGACCAAGATGAAGACCCTGAAACCTACTGTCATTTGGCTGCAACCTACGAAAAAGCAGGAAACCACCATCAAGCAATAGAATATTACAGAAAAGCCATTCGTTCAGACGCTTTGTGGGACGAGGCTTGGTATGGAGTAGGCTCATGCTTGTATGCTCAGGAAAAATGGTTTGAAGCTTTAAGTGTATTTAAAAAAGCAACAGAACTCAATCCTGATAATCCTGTTTATTGGCTTGCTTTGGCAGATACTGAATATGAATTTGGAAATCTTTTCTCAGCAATAGATGCTTACCAAAATGCAGCAGAACTTGATCCTTTTAATGCAAATGTTTGGTTAAACTGGTCATTTGTTTATCATGAACAAGGCAATACGGAAAAAGCTCTCAATATTATTGAAGAAGGCTTAGAAGAAATGCCAGATGAATCAACTCTTTTATACCGACAAATTGCATATCTGATGAGTATGGGTAGTTATAAAGAGGCTTTCAATCGTCTGGAAATAGCTTTGGCATTACACTACGATCAGCACATCCTTCTATATGATTTTTTTGATGATTTAGAAGTTCAAAAAGCTCTTTTTAAAATCATACAGCAATATAAAGCATTGTAAGAAAACATTCGCTTTTATAAATTTGTACCCTATCCGAAAAAACTTATATTTGCCTTTTATACTTGAAAAATTCTTAACTTAGGCATCATAAAGTAAAAGATTATTTTCTTTTGCTTCAAATACTTGCACTTTTGAGACACAACAATGAATAAAAAAATACATTTTATCGCTATTGGAGGAAGTGCTATGCATAATTTAGCATTAGCTCTTCAGGCACAAGGCTATCAAATAACAGGTTCTGATGATGAAATTTTTGAACCTTCACGCTCACGCCTCGAACAAGCAGGTTTATTGCCTCCTGCAATGGGTTGGTTTCCTGAAAAAATCGACAAATCTATTGAATCTGTAATTGTTGGGATGCATGCCCGAAAAGATAATCCAGAACTAGTAAGAGCCAGAGAATTAGAAATACCTGTGTATTCGTATGCCGAATATGTATACTTGCAGAGTGTTGATAAACAAAGAGTTGTAATTGCTGGTAGTCATGGCAAAACCACCATTACAGCTATGGTAATGCATGTGTTAAAATACCATAATCGTAATTTTGATTATTTAGTAGGTGCTAAAATAGAAGGCTTTGATGTAATGGTAAAACTCAGTGAAGATGCACCACTCATCATTATAGAAGGAGATGAGTATCCAGCAGCTCCAACAGCTCCAAAACCTAAGTTTTCGTACTACAAACATCATATCGGACTGGTAAGTGGAGTAGCTTGGGATCATATTAATGTCTATCCGTCTGAAAATGACTATGTAAGACAATTCGAGAAGTTTGCAGACTCAACACCCAAAGGTGGGGCATTAGTCTATGATAGTGATGACTATATGGCAAATTTCTTGTGTGAAAAAGAAAGAGCTGATGTAGCAAATATTCCATATCAGGCTCATGCTCATAAAGTGATGAATGGGCAGACATACCTGATAACCAAAGATAAACAACAAATCCCTGTTGTTGTTTTCGGAGAACATAACATGAAAAATATTAGTGGAGCTAAAGCTATTTGCGAAAAATTGTATATCAGTGAAGCTAAGTTTTATGAAGCTATTAGCAGTTTTAAAGGTGCAGCAAATCGATTAGAAGTATTAGCTAAAAATGCAAATTGTACTGTTTATAAAGATTTTGCTCATGCCCCCTCAAAAGTAAAGGCAACAACAAAAGCTGTTAAAAAGCTATATCCAGAACGTAAACTTATTGCATGCCTAGAATTGCATACATTTAGCAGTCTCAATAAAGAGTTTTTACCTCATTATAAACATACACTCAATACAGCAGATATTGCAGTTGTTTATTTTAACCCACATACCATTGAGCATAAAAAACTTCCTCCTATTACCATAGATGATGTGAAACGAGGCTTTGATAATCCTAATTTGCAAGTTTTTGAGAATTCAGAAGAGTTACAAAACTTCTTAAAAGGACAAAATTACCAAAATACAAATCTTTTGATGATGAGTTCAGGTAATTTCGCAAATATGCCTTTACAAGAGTTTGCAAACAGTTTTACCCAAAACAACGGATAACTCTATGAATTTGTATTTGAAGAAGCCTTTGGTGTTTTTTGATTTAGAAACAACAGGGACTAATATTGCTAAAGATAGAATTGTAGAGTATTCTTTTTTGAAGGTAATGCCCAATGGTACACAAACTACCAAAACTCAAAAAATAAATCCAGAAATACCTATTCCGATGTATACTAGTGTAATACATGGTATTTATGACGAAGATATTAAAGACGCTCCAACATTTAAACAAGTTGCTAAAGAACTGGCAGTTTTTTTGGAAGGAGCAGATTTAGCAGGATTTAATATCATTAAGTTTGATGTCCCGATGCTTGTGGAAGAATTTTTGAGAAATGGAGTAGATTTTTCTGTCAATAACAGAAGACTCATTGATGCTCAAAAAATATTTCATTTGATGGAGCCTCGAAATTTAAGTGCTGCCTATAAATTTTATTGTGGAAAAAATCTTGAAGATGCTCACACAGCTGAAGCTGATACACGAGCTACATTTGAAGTTTTACAAGCTCAGGTAGAACGTTATCAGGGAATAGTCGTGAAAGATAAAAGTGGAAAAGAGTATGATCCTGTCAAAAATGATATGGAAGCATTACATCAAATTACAGCTGAAAAAATTGTAGATTTTGCAGGTACAATGGTACTGAATGATAAGGGTATAGAGGTTTTTAATATCGGAAAACATAAAGGCAAATTAGTAACAGACGTTCTGAAACAAGAACCCAACTACTATGACTGGTTTCAGAAAGCGGATTTTCCGTTGGACTCTAAACGTAAACTTACAGAGATTAGACTTCGTTCTTTCAATAATAAGGGTTAGTAATAACCCTTTTTTTATTGAAAGTATTTTATGAGAAAATAGTATAAGTTTTTATATTCAAAAAACGTTTGAGTAGAAGGACTGACAATTAGATATGTTTAAAAATTACTGGAAAATATCTTGGCGAAACTTACTAAAAAAACCTTTCTATACATTGATTAATGTATTGGGTCTGGCTATTGGCATGGCGGTAAGTTTGCTGATTTTATTATATCTAGAAAAAGAGTTCTCATATGATAAATATTGGGAAAAATCTATATTTCGTTTGGCAATTCAGTATAAAACAGGTAAAGAAACTCGAAAAATAGCTGCTGCCGAGCCCAATGTGGTTGCAACATTTCCAAAGGCATTCAAAGAAGTAACCAAAATCACAAGAGTCCTGCCTACTGAAGGAACAATCATTGCATACAAAACAAAAAATAATTATTACAATGATATTTTTTTCGCAGATAGCTCTTTTTTTGATATTTTTAACCATAAAGTCTTGAAAGGATCTATCAAAGGAGTTTTTGAAAATAAAGAAATTCCTGAAATTGTATTGACAAATGACTTAGCTCTCGAAATTTTTGGAAAAGAAAACCCCATAGGTAAAAAAATTCAGCTTCGTACAACCAATGCCTTTAGTTATGATGGAAGTTATATTGTAAGAGCCATTGTAGCCAATCCTTATAAAACACATTTTCGATTTAAGGCTTTAATTTCATGGAATCATGAAGATAAGTTTGTTGGGGCTTCATGGACATACACTTATTTTACTTACCAAGGAGATATTAAAAAAATTAGAAAAAACTGGGACGATTATTATAAAAATTATCTGAAGCGTTATTTCCCCAATGAAGAAATCTCTTTAAAGCCTATTATTCAGCCTATTGAAAGTATTCATTTAGAATCTAAACTGGATTCTGAGATACAACCCAACGGGAACGAAAACTATCTGTATTTATTCTTTGGAATATCTTTACTTATGATTACAGTGGCATGTATTAATTTTATCAATATTAGTACTGTTCGGTCTATACAACGCATCAAAGAATTTGGAATTCGTAAGATGCTGGGTGAAAGTAAAAGAGGCATATTAATTCAATTATTCATTGAAACAACCATACTTGTATTAGGGGCATTTTTGGTTTCCCTATCTTTTGCAGAATTATTTTTTCCTTTGTTCAAAGAAACACTGGATCAGGACTTATCATTTAGAACTTTCTATGAAAGCAGATTTGTCATTTTTTGGTTAGCCGTTTTTCTTAGTCTTACAGTAATTTCAGGTATTTATCCAATCTTTTATTTAACTAAAATACCAGCCTTAAATGCTATCAAAGGAATCGTAGAGAAGAAATATTATCGTTTATCCTTCAGAAAAACGTTGTTGGTGATACAGTTTGCTGTTACTCTGGTAATTATGGCTACAACAATTATGGTTTTAAGACAGCTAATTTACTTAAAGAGTAAGGACTTGGGTTTTGATAAAAAAGGAGTTTTGGTTATAAGACTCCCCAAAAACGAAGAAATTGTAGAAAAATTAGAGTCTCTTAAGATTCGCTTTATGGAAAGTCCTGATATTTTTAAAATTGCAAATGCTGCTGAAATGCTGGGAACAAGTTTAATCTCTCAGTTCCGATTTGAAGTAGAGCAGCAAGGCAAATATAAAGAGGCTGTAATGGGGAGAATGTCTGTAAGTACAGATTTTATTGATGTAATGGGATTAGAAATAGTAGAAGGGAGTAAGTTTGAAGAAAAAGAAGAACAGGAGTATCAGCCATTAATTATCAATGAAGCTACTGCTCAATATTTAAAGTGGACAAGTCCTGTAGGTAAAAAGCTCATTATTAGTAGGGATGAAGAAGGTAACCCTTTAGTAGTAGGTCAGGTAGTAGGAGTTGTCAAAAATTTCCATTTTAGCTCTTTACATTCAAAAATTAGCCCTTTGGTATTGGTACAAAGCAACAGAATAGGAAATTTATTTTTAAGTATTGCTCCTAAACAAAAAAATGAAGTAGTTGAATATTTACGTGAAATATGGGAAGAAGAGCTTCCTAATGAACCATTCAATTATTTTCTTTTGAACGAAAATTATCAAAAACATTATATAGCAGAAGAAACTCTTGCCAAACTTTTGGTATATTTTTCATCATTAATGGTTCTTGTGGCATCTTTAGGACTCTTGGGGCTTTCATTGTTTATATCAGAGCTACGTTTAAAAGAAATTGCTATTCGTAAAATGCTCGGAGCGGGAAAGTTATCTCTGATTTGGTTGCTCTCAAAGGATTTTGTTTATCTAATCTTTTTTGCAAATATTATAGCCATACCAGTGGGTTATCATCTGATGAGTATGTGGCTTAGAAATTTTGCTTATACTGCAGCTATAGGATCATATATTTTCATAATAGCATTTCTGTTTACACTTTTTATTGCTCTTATGCCGTTATTTTTGCAAGCTATACTAAGAGTGTTTGTATCACCTATCAAAGTTTTACAGGTTTCATAATAAGTTATTTATTTTATGAATGAATCACATTTACTACAAGTCGGATTAGCTCAAATATCACCTGTTTGGCTAAATAAATTCAAAACCTTAGAAAAAATAAAAAATGCCATTGTTGAGGCAGCTCATCAAAAATGTGAACTGGTTGTTTTTGGAGAGGCATTATTGCCTGGTTATCCTTTTTGGCTGGCTCTTACCAATGGAGCAGAATGGAATTCTCCCATTCAAAAAGAAATTCATGCTCATTATATTCGAAATTCCATACAAATTGAGGAAGGGGAACTCTCAGATGTTTGTAAACTTGCCAAACAACACAAAATAGCCATTTATTTGGGAATGATTGAAAGAGCTCAAAACAGAGGTGGACACAGTTTATACTGTTCTTTGGTGTATATCAGCGAGTTTGGTGAAATAAAATCTGTACATCGTAAGCTACAACCTACTTATGATGAACGCCTTACATGGTCACAAGGGGATGGGAACGGCTTGAAGGTACATCCCCTCAAACAATTTACAGTTGGTGGACTAAATTGTTGGGAAAACTGGATGCCTTTGCCCAGAACGGCTTTGTATGGCTTGGGTGAGAACCTTCATATAGCTGTATGGCCTGGCAGTATCCGAAATACACATGATATTACAAGGTTTATCGCTAAAGAAGGACGTTCTTTTGTGGTATCTGTTTCTGCATTGATGAGAAAAGAAGATTTTCCTTTGGATACACCTCATATTGAGAAAATATTAGAAAATTCGCCTGATATACTCACTGATGGAGGCTCTTGTGTAGCTTCTCCTGATGGTGAATGGGTTTTAGAACCCGTTGTAAATAAAGAAGGGGTTTTTACAGCAGTTTTAGATTTTAACAAAGTTTTAGAGGAAAGACAAAATTTTGATGCTGTGGGGCATTATTCACGTCCTGATGTTACAAAATTGATTGTAAACAGAGAAAGACAAGCTATTGTTCATTTTACTGAAAGCTAAAATTTTATGAATATACAAACACTTCAAGCTTTATTCCGAAGAGATTTGGAAAAACTTAAATCTGAAATAGAACTGTATCAGAATGAGGCTAATATCTGGATTACAGAACCCAATATTTCAAACTCGGCAGGAAATTTATGCCTGCATTTAATAGGCAACCTGAATCATTTTATTGGAGCCACTTTAGGTAAAACAGATTATGTGAGAAATAGAGAACTGGAATTCTCAGATAAAAATGTGCCTAAAACAAAACTAATTGAACAGATAGAAAAAACAATAGAAGCAGTAGAGCAGTCTCTGGCAAAAGTATCTGAAAATCAGCTACAAGAAGAATATCCTTTTGTAGTTTTGGGCAAAGCTACTTCTACACATTATTTTTTGTATCATTTGGTAGCTCATTTGTCATATCATTTAGGGCAAATCAATTACCATAGAAGATTATTAGATAAATAAGAAAAGCCCTGAAAATCAGGGCTGTAGTATAAATTTTTTAAAATCAATAGAGTAATAGTCACCAATATTAAAGAATTTTAAAAGAGTCTTGAGGATATGATGTTAGTGGGTCGTTGTTCTCTATTCTTTTTTTGGTTTATCAGTTCAGCTTCGTTTAATTTTAAAGAACCAATATAAATAGACTGTTACAGTATTTATTGTAACTAGTAACCAAAATAGTGGAAATGTAAAAAAGCTTGCATAGCTACCTCCCTTTGGTATTTCTACAAATGGAACGGTAATTAAGGCATCAAGTATTATAGCCGTAACACTCATAATTGTTCCAGAAATAAGACCATGAACCTTGTTACCATTTTTGTAGAAAATAGATGCTCCGAATAATGCAAATGGTACGATGAATATTGCTACAATGAGTGTTTGTTGATTCAATGAATCTTTAATCGTAGGGATATAACCCAGAATGGCGAATGTGATAAAAATAAATAGCCATATTAAGGCTCCTGTTAAAATTGCTCTAAAATTTTTCATTTTATTTATAGTTTTTGATTAATAAGAAATACCTGTAATTTTACCTTGATAAGTGGTAGAAGTCAATTGAGTAACTAAGAAATCTGCCACATCTGCTTTTGAAATTTTAAGTTTTAAACTGGTATCTGTATATGGAAAACCATGCTTATAAATGCCTGTAAATGGTCCATTGTCCATAGTGGCAGGTCTTATAATGGTCCAGTTTAAATTACTTTTTTTTATTAAACTTTCTTGTAGGTGATGCTCTTCGTAGGTTTTTCGTAAAATAAAAGGAACAATAAAGTATTTTATAAAAAATGAAGCATTGTTCAACATGATAGCACTATCTCCAAATCCTAATGATGACTGGCATATCAAACGAGATACACCATTTTCATTCATAGCCCTAATAATATTTCCTGTCCCAACAGACCGCAACTTTCCAGCTTTGAGTGCTGGTGCACCAAGGCAACAAATAACAGCTTCTTGATTTTGCATTGCTGTTTGTAAAGAGGACAGTACCATGGCATCACCTTGAATAACTTCTAGGTTTGTGTGAGAAATTTTAAAATTGCTGGGATTACGAACAAAAGCCGTTACATTATGTCCAAGGGCAAGAGCTTGTTTTACAACATATTGCCCAGTACCACCTGTAGCTCCAATAATGAGTAGTTTCATAATAAATTCTTTTTTGAATAAATAATGAAACAAAGGTGAGGAGAATCTGGCTTAAGCTTTTGTTCTAAAAGAATTATGATTTGTTTGAAAAGAATTGTTGTCTGATTTCATTCGGTCGGACACCAAATTTATTCTGAAAGGCATTAGAGAATGAACTTAAACTTTCATATCCAACAAACCAAGCTACCTCTTGTACACTTTCATTGGTGGTACTTAGCATCTCATAGGCTTTATTGAGACGTTCTTCCTGCAAAAACTTAAAAACAGGAACACCAAAAAGTTCTTTGAAATTTCTTTTGAGTTTATTGTTATTAAGTCCGATAAGTTTAGATAGTTCACTTAAAGAAGGTGGACTTGAGATGTTATTTGCAATGATTTCTTTAGCCTTAAAAAGCTTTTCCCTATCTTCATTTGACACACTTTCTTTTTTATCGGAAGCAAGAAAGGCGAAAAAATGAGAGAGTAATTCTGTTATTTGGCTTTTTAAGAACATCCTTCTTGTATTGCCTTTGTAATTAGTGGTTAATATCTTGTAAACAGCATTTTGCATGTTAGGTGTCATGTAAAACCTTGGACCTTCTACAAAGTCTGCCTTAGGGCTTAACAATTCTGGTAAAAAATCAGTAAAAATTTCCTGTTCTTCTTTGGGCAAATTTTGAAGTTTATTCAGTTTTGAAAAAATGCTTATAGATTGTAATGGTCTATTTGGACCGATTTTGTGAAAAAACTCTACTTTATTGTTGCCGAAAAAAGAAATAGCAATACCTGTTGTGTTGGTTATTATTTTTGTTTGGTTTTGATGTTGAATCTCTAACTCAACATCACCAGAACCATAGAAAGCAAAACCTATGGCATCTCCATCAATGGCACATGTTTGTACAATTGACTTATCAGAATTTGATTGCTCTATTAATACTATGAAATTGTTGATTTCTATTATATCTGTTGTCATTTCGCTTTAATGTTTTGCAGTTTTTGGCGAAGTGGTAGAAATCGAAGTGCAAAATATTCAATCGAATAACTGTTGATGAATTTAGCACTAAACCCACTATTTTGCCAAGTTGCTGTTAGCAGTTGTTTTTTACTTTAGTTTATTTAATGGAATAGTTATTTTATTTTCCCCAAACCATTCTCCCTCACCACCAACATAAACATAATTGCTCCCTGTTTTATAAGCTAATAAATTTATATGCTTCTTATTTTTGACACCATACTCTTCAATATATGGAAAAATCATCTCACGGTTAAAATTTGGTATTATTTGCTCTGGTTCGAGTCCTACAATTCTATTTTTTGATTTGTAGCTTTGTTTTGGATTTACAACAACTGATTGATAAATAGTATCAGTTTTTAGATTTTCATGTTGTATTAAAGTGCGAAATTCGATGCTTAATAAGCTATCTGTTTTTAGTAAAATTTGATATTCTCCTGTAACTTCATCCTTTTTTATCTTCTTTTGTTCACAATTCTTCGCATAGTATTCATGTTCAGGAAATTTTTCCAAGACTTTATTTAGTTCAGACATTTTTTCTATATCTGCCAAGCCCTCTATTTCAGGATATGAAACTTTAATTTGGTAATTATTTTTTGAAATGATTTTAGTTCGATTTATTATTTCATAATCATCATTTTTTGATTTACATCCATAAATAAAAAAGATAATCATAAATATGTAATTCAGTGGTTTCATAAAATAACTGCTAACTCATAAATATACATAATATATCAATTTTTCAGAAAATCTATTGATATATCAAACTTCATGAAAATATGAAATTATCAATACTTTATATGAAAAATAATACAAACAAAATACGAAAAGAATCAATAACATTTGTATTTTTTATTCAAGATGAATGAGTTTCAAATTTTGTTCAATAATTTGTTTCCTAGTTCTTTTTTCTCCTTCTCGAATGTTTATAACCTCAGATAGTTCATTTATAAGACCATTTTCATTAGTCTGAGATATAATTAGGTGTATCTTTTTTTCTCCTTTCTTTCGATTCTCAATTTCATTTAAATATATCCTAAGTAATTCAATTTTCCAGCTTTTCTCCATCCATTCAATTTCTTCTAGAATAACAAGTGAATTATTTTCTGCAATCCAGTCCCAGTGAAAATCTAAAATTTGATTACCATTATAAATCTTTGAATCATACCAAGGTCGATACAGTTTTTCGCTTTTCACAAAATCTAAATATTCATCATAGCTCACCATATTAGAAGGAAAATGAAATACTTCAAAATCTAATTTAGAGATTAAATTTTTTATAAAATTGTGTCTTTCAATGGCTGTTTTACCTGTAATCAAAAGGTGTTTTTTATTCAATAGATCTTCTATCTTATCAAGCATTTTTATGAAATTTATGAGAATGATATAATGGTTTAAACATTTAGAGGTTCAATGGCATAAATATATTTCCTTTTTAATGTTACTCATTACAATCTTCATGATATTATTCCCAATAAAAAAGCCCTGAAATCAGGGCTTTGAGTTATTTTTTATCTTTATCATTCAGCAAAAACTTGCTTGTTGTGAGCTTATTTTTAATGCGAGACTCTTCATAAGTTAGTTCAGAATCTTCTCTTGCATCATTGATTTTCTTGTATTCTTTGGCTGCTTGTTTAAATCCAAAATCAGGTATGACAGTTTTAACACGCTTGTTTTGCATCATCACTGAGTGTCTGCCTTGGTCTGCAATGCCTTCGATAGTCCAGTCAGAAGTCTGTTTTTTATCGAAACGGCAAGTATTACAGATAAATTCTTCAAGCTCTCCATAATGGTCTTTTCTACCTGTTACCCTCAATACATCTTGACCCTGATACCAAAGTGTTACTTTTCCTGAGCATTTATCACAGTCTCTGTGGGCATATACAGGTTTGGTAAACCATACACGACTCTTGAAACGGAAAGTTTTATCTGTTAAAGCTCCTACGGGACAAACATCTATCACATTTCCTGAGAAATCATTATCAATAGCATTAGAAATGTAAGTGCTAATTTCAGCAGCATCTCCTCTGTTTAAAACACCATGTACACGACCATTTGTAATTTGGTCTGCTGTGAATACACAACGATAACACAAAATACAACGAGTCATGTGGAGCTGTATTTTGTCTCCAATATCTATTTTATCAAACGTTCTACGTTCAAATTCATAACGAGTGGCTTGTTTTCCATGTTGATAGCCCAAATCTTGCAAATGGCACTCACCTGCTTGGTCGCAAATGGGGCAATCCAAAGGGTGATTAATAAGTAAAAACTCTACTACACCATCTCTTGCTTTTTGTACTTCTTCGTTGATGGAGTTTTCCACAACCATTCCATCCATTACGGTTGTAATACAAGAGGGAACAAGCTTTGGCATAGGTCGTGGGTCTTTTGCAGAGCCTTGTGTAACTTTTACAATACAAGTACGGCATTTACCACCCGAACCTTTTAATTTTCCATAATAACACATGGCAGGAGGTACAACATCTCCACCAATTTTTCTTGCAGCTTGTAAAATGGTAGTACCAGGTTCTACCTCAATGGTAACATTATCTATCGTAACTTTCAGAAGTGTGGGCTGTTCCATTCGTATTTCTATTTTGAATGATTGCAAAATAAATGCACTTATCTCACATATCAAAACGTTTGAGAAGAGAAAGTGTTTAAAACTTTTGTGAATTTAAATAAGATAGGCAAAAATACCAAAATTAGTTTTGTTTACTTATACTTATTTTAGTATAAGTGTTTGTTAGACAGTGCTCTACACTAAGAATAAATCGGAGGCTATTTGGTCAGCAAAAAACTTACCTTTTGTTGTTAGCTTAAATCCATATAGATTATTCTCTAATAAACCCTGAGATACGTATTTCTCAAAGGTATTTTGCTGAGAATTTTTAAATATTTGTTGAGTATCTATTTGATAAATTCTTTCCCAAGTACAGCCCCATTGGGTTCGGAGTCCTGTGAGTAAATAGTCGTTTAGTCTGTCCTGCCATGAAAGCGTTTCTATATCACATGGAATAATTTGATTTCCAATGCTTTCAATATATTTGCTATTGTTGCTAATATTATATTGCCTTGAAATATGGTTGTACGAATGTGCAGAAGGACCAATACCTAAATATTCACCATCTTTCCAATAATTGCTATTATGACGAGAATATTCTCCATTTTTTGCAAAATTTGAAATTTCATAATGTTCAAAATGATGGCTTTGAAGAGTATCCATCAGTATTTGAAACTGTTCAGCAGCAAAACCATCATCAATAGGAGGCATTAAGCCTTTTTGTGAACGACTCCCAAAAACGGTTTTAGGTTCAATAGTAAGGCTATAAGCAGAAATATGAGATACTCCTAGTTCAATAGCTTTGACTAGGTCTTTTTCCCAAATCTGATGATTATCAGCGGGAATCGCATAAATTAAATCAATACTAATATTAGAGATACCTTGATTCTGAGCTATATAAACGCAATTTTCTGCTTCTTGGCTATTATGGACTCTATGTAGAAATTGTAAATGATTTTCGTTAAAACTCTGAATGCCAATACTTAATCTATTAACACCTAATTGTTTAAAATTTTGAATGTTGGTAATATTCAAATCATCAGGATTAGCTTCTAGTGTAATTTCGGTGTCCTGATTCCAAGTATAATGTCTTGCAATAGCTTCAAAAATCTGTTCAAGTTCTTTTGGAGAAAGTAAAGAGGGTGTACCACCTCCAAAATAAATAGAATTAAGGTGTTTTTCTTTCAAATAATCTTTTTGAAAATGGATTTCTTGACAAATAGCAACTACCAATTCGGACTTTAAAGAAGTATTGGTACTGAAATGAAAATCGCAGTAAAAACAAGCTTGTTTACAAAAAGGAATGTGAATATAAAGAGCAGACATAAAAGTTATTTGGAAGCCAATTTAGCTTTTTCTTCTGGTATTTGTTGCCCTTTAAGTGCTGCTGAAGGAAAACGTTTGAGCTGAACACGGAAAGTAGTACCTCTTTCCAGCTTGCTTTCAACATCAATTTTGCCTTCATGAGCTTCTACAATCTGTTTTACAATAGCTAATCCTAGCCCGCTACCACCTTTTTCTTTAGAACGACTTTTTTCGACTCTATAAAAACGCTCAAAAATTCTGGTCAGGTGTCTTTTCGGAATACCAGAACCATTGTCTTCTACCTCAATAATACAGTAATCTTGTGTTTGTAAAAGCCAGACTCTTACCAAACCACCATCTTTACCATATTTAATTCCATTTTCAACCAAATTAATCAAAACCTGTTTGATACGGGAGGGATCAGCCCACACGACACACTCAGTACTTGTTCTTTCATCTATTTCTAAAGAAATCTGGCGTTCAAAAGCTTTTTCTTCCAACTGCTCAAAAACTTCTTCCAGAATTAAATTGAGATGTGTTTCTCGAAACTGCATGGTAATTACACCTATTTCCATCTGAGAAAGTGTGATAAGGTCCTGAACCAAATGGTCTAAACCATCCAAGCTTTTGGCAGCTTTCTGTAAAAATTTGTCTCTTACCTCAGGGTCTTCCACAGCCCCATCAATCAGAGTATGAATGAAGCCTTGTGCAGCAAAAATGGGAGTTTTTAATTCATGAGAAACATCAGCAATAAACTCTCTTCTAAAAGCCTCTAACTGAACTAGATAGTCGATTTCTTGTTGCTTTTTAGAAGCATAATCATAAAGCTCTGCATTGAGTTGCTCTAAAGGGCTGGTTGCCAATGTAGAAAGTCGATGTTTGGTGATTTTAAAGTCTTTCTTTCTTATTTTTGCAAAAGAATTGTAAATCTCGTTAATCTCTCGGAAAACTAAAAATTCTAATGCAGCAACAAATAATATAAAACAAGTGGCAAAAGAGAGTAAAAAATTAATGAGTAACAACCACCAAACAACTTCAAATAACGATAAAAATAGTGTAGTAATGGTTGCTACGGAAATGGCTAACGAAAAAGGTAAAATCTTAGACTTCCAATTCATTGCTTAGTCATTATTAGAAAACTTATAGCCTACACCTTTTACGGTTTTGATGTAGCCTTCACCTAATTTTTCTCTCAATTTTCGGATATGAACATCCACAGTTCTTGCAAGTACATATACATCTGTACCCCAAATACTTTGCAATAAGTCATCTCTTGAATAAACTCTTTCCGGATTTTGAGCTAAAAAGTATAGAAGCTCAAATTCTTTACGAGGCATTTCAAAAACTTGGTCGTTTTGAGTTACAGTATAACTTTTTCTATCAATGACTAAATCGCTAATCGTAATCGAATCTTCAGATTTAGTTTTTTTGTTTTCTCTTCTAAATATTGCCGAAATACGACTCATCAATGCTCTGGGCTTGATAGGCTTTACAATATAATCGTCAGCACCAATATCAAAAGCAGCCACTTCTGAGTATTCTTCTGAGCGTGCTGTAAGAAAAATAATATATGTTTCTGCTAGTTCTGCCGTTTCTTTGATAATCCTACTAGCTTCTATTCCATCTAATTGAGGCATCATAATATCCATCAAAATAAGATTGGGCTGAAAAGTAATAGCTTTTTCTACGGCATCTTTTCCATTTTGAGCTGTTTTTACCTCATAACCTTCCTTTTTAAGATTATATTGCAGCATCTCAACGATATCTTGGTCGTCATCTGCTATAAGAATGCGTTGGGTAGGTTTTAAACTCATAGAAATATAATTTGAGAACAAAATTAAGTATAAAATCACTTGAAAAAAATTTTTTGCAGAAACTTAACATTCAGTTTATATTTAAGTCATAAATTGGAAGAACTATCATGTAAGTTTTTATAAAATAAGTGATATATTCAACCTTTGAAATAGTCTATAAATAGTGGTATTCAATGTCTTATTATTTTCTTGGAGACGAATTATATTTTCCCCCTGTTATCAGAGCAAGTTCTGAAGGAGTAGTAGCTATAGGAGGCGATTTATCGGAAGAGCGATTGTTATTGGCTTATCAGTCAGGTATTTTTCCTTGGTTTTCGGATGGTGAACCAATTATTTGGTGGTCACCTGACCCTCGTTTTGTTTTGTATCCCTCAAATATTAAAATATCTAAAAGTATGCAACAACTGTTGCGTAAAAATGCTTTTGAGGTAACTTTTGACAAAGATTTTGAACAAGTAATTTTAAACTGTAAAAAGATAAAAAGAGAAGGACAAAAAGGTACATGGATTACAGATGACATGGTGGCTGCTTATTATTCCTTACATCAGAAGGGAGTTGTTCATTCAGTAGAAGTCTGGCAATCAGGAGTTTTAGTGGGGGGGCTTTATGGACTTTCACTGGGAGATAGTTTTTTTGGGGAATCTATGTTTGCAAAGGTAAGTAATGCTTCTAAATATGGTTTTATTACATTGGTAAAAGCTTTGGAAAAGAAAGGTTTTAGTCTGATAGACTGTCAGGTACACACTGACCACCTAGAAAGTCTTGGAGCTGAGTATATACCCCGAAAAAAATTCTTAGAAACACTCAAAAAATCATTACAAAAAGAAACTTTACAAGGAAACTGGGGAGTATTACTTACAAACTAACTTTTGACAAGCCAAATAGTATTTGTACTTTTGCATTTTGGTAATGTTTTTGCTCTTTGGGTTTACATGAAAAATCAGATAAATAGTTTTATAAGATATATATTGTTGATAATCTTTTGCTTGGGGTTATCAGAGTCACTTCTGTTTGCTCAAAAAATAAAAACGAATAAGAAACAACGCAAACCTGAAAGTGTAATAGAAAAAGATACTTTTCGCTATCAAAAACTTCCTTATGATACTGTAAAATATGAAAAAGGAGATTTGATTGAGCTTTTGAGTGGTGCAAGTTATGGAGAAGTAATAGGAGGGGATAGTTTAGTGAGAGTTATAGGTCGAAATATTACTTTTAAACAAGGTAATCGTTTTATTTTCTGTGATTCAGCATATTTTTATCCCCGAAAAAACTTTGTAAAAGCAATGGGAAACGTTCAGATTGCCGAAGAAGGAGCTTCTACAATTTCAGCAAAAACTATGGATTTTGATGCCAATTCGGGTACACTGATGGCAAGAGGAGATGCTAATTTTACAAAAGACCAAACCAACCTTCGGGCTCCAGCTATAGATTATAATATCAATTCTAAAATTGCTTATTACTTTGGCAATGGAACCATGACAGATGGGAAAAATCAGCTTTCTAGCGAATCAGGTTCTTATGACACAGGTACAAAAAACTTATTTGCTCGAAAGAATGTGAAGGCAAAAGGAGCTACTGACGATGGACAATCCTATGAAATAGCTAGTGATACACTCCAATACAATGATGGAAGCAAATTGATGAATTGGAAAGGAAAAAATGCTAAAATAACGACTAGTGATGGAGTGATAGAATCTGATGAGGGCGAGTTTAATACCAAAACAAAAAAATCAAAGCTGAAAGGAAAGAAAAATGTAGTAGAGAATGCAGAGTATCGTTTTAAAGGAGATATTTTGGATTATGACCAAGTACAAAAATCGGGGTATGCTAAAGGTAATGCAGAAATATTTTCTAAAAAAGATAATATCCTTATCAATGCACAAGAAGGAAAATTTAACGGAAAACAGGGGATAAGTCGTTTTTATGGCGGGCGGGCATATATGCGTATGATTGATGAAGACAAAGATACTCTTTGGGTTGTTGCTGATACACTTGTTTCTGTAGGTTCAAGAATGAGAGACAAAAACGAAAAACAAACAAAAGAAGATAGCCTTCGAGAAGCTAAAGAGCCTAAAATGCTTTTTGCATATCATAATGCTAAAATTTATAAAAGTGACTTACAAGGTATCTGCGATTCGTTGGTATATAATATGAAAGACTCTGTTGTTCGTTTCTACAAAGAGCCTGTTATGTGGAATGCTGGTAATCAGGTATCAGCTGACTCCTTGGATATACTCAATAAAAATAATAAACCTCATAAGATACTTTTGAGAGAAAATGCTTTTGTTATTTCTAAAGATAGTGTAGGAAATTATAACCAAATGAAAGGTAAGTATATAGATGCTTTACTTAAAGATGGTAAAATGGATAAAGTATTTGTAACAGGAAATGCAGAAACTATTTATTTTCAACTCAAAGAAGATAAAAGTCTGATAGGAATGTATAAAATTATCTGTGGAAGTGTAAAAGCAGAATTTGAACTGGGTAAGGAGCTCTCAGATGTCACATTTTATAATCAGGTTAATGGAGATTTAATTCCTCCACACCAGTTGCAAGAAGGAAGTAAACGTCTCCCTGGATTTTTATGGAAAGATGAATACAGACCGACAAGAAAAAATATTCTGGATGTTCCCAAACCTAGCCTGAAGGTTACAGTGAATAAGGAAAATACCCCAAAATCTGATAAAACATCTGGAGATATCAGCAAACAATCCAAAAAACCTGAAGATAATACCAAGAAAAAAGAGGGAAGAAGAACTTTAGGAAATACTAAACTTACAGAAGAAAAATAGTTTCAAAATATAAAGCATTTTCTTATTTTTAGACTCTGATAAAACGACAAGAAAATGACTAAAATTAATGTTCATAATCTGGTAAAATGGATAGAAGAGAATAAAAATTCTCTACAACCACCTGTTTGTAATAAAGAAGTGTATCCTGGTGGTGATATGATTGTAATGGTAGTGGGTGGTCCTAATCTTAGAAAAGATTATCATTACAACGAAACACCTGAGTTTTTCTATCAGGTAAAAGGTGATATGGTACTGAAAATTGTTGAGAATGGAGAGTTTAAAGATATAGAAATTAAAGAAGGTGAAATATATCTGCTTAATGCCAAAATACCTCATTCTCCTCAACGCCCAGCAGGTACAGTAGGACTTGTTATAGAAGAACGTCGTAAACCTCAAGATACAGATGGTTTCCAATGGTATTGTGATAATTGTGGTAATAAACTCTATGATGAGTATTTTAAACTTACCAATATCGAAAAACAACTCCCCGAAACGTTTGCAAAGTTTAATAATAATACAGCATTACACAAGTGCAGTAAGTGTGGGCATGTTTTACAAGTGCCAGCGAAAATAGTTAAACAGTAAATAATTAATATTTTAGAGAATGTTTTAGTTATAAATGTCAAAAAATATGAATATTCCTGCAATACTCGCTTTGTCAATCCCTATCATTGCTATTTTAGGTGGATATTATGTGAAAATCAAGCAAATGGAAATAAATAAAAAAGAAGTTTCTGATAAGGATTTGGACATACTAAAACAAGTCTCCAAAGAAAACGAAGCTTTAAAGCAACGTGTAGAAAATTTAGAACAAATTATCACAAGTTTAGACAAAGACTTACTAGCTTTAAAACCTCATAATAACAATGATGATTTGGCAAAGCAGGTGGCAGAATTGGTAAAAAAACTCAAAGATTAGTGCTTTCTAAACAAGCATAAACAAAAATATGAGCCTCAAAAATAAAGAAGCCTTTAAAGATGCTATTGGGCTTTTTAAGGCAAATTCGTTTAAAGTAATTTATATTGTTCTTATTTTTACAGTAGTACTTACTTTTACTACAAAAGCCGATTTCCTTATTAAAACTGATAAGGCAGGCTATATAGATGCCCTTAATCTGCTTTCAAGCTTACTTGCAAGTATTGTAGCCACTGTATATTCAATTACTATTGTTGCATTGCAATTAGCATCAACACAATTTTCTCCTCGTATTCTTCGGTACTTTCTATCTAATAATCCTTATACCCAAATTACTTTGGGTATATTTTTGGGCTGGGTGGTATATTGTTTGTTATTGAAATTTTGGCTCATTGATGCCATACCCCCTGAACAATCAGCAGTACCCGATTCGATGAAACCCATTCTTAATTTAGGTATTTATGGGTGCATTTGTTTGATAGGTATTATATTACCTCATTTTATTGTAACCATTGCAGAAAGTATCAATGCTGCATCTATTACTCGAAAGATTACATTACATACACTTCATGAGGTGCAAATAGCTCAGAAAACTTGGCAACATCAGGAGGAAATCACCGAAAGACCTCTACATACCAATAAAATGGCAATCAAAAGTGAAACGTTTGGCTATTTGAGAAGCCTTAATATCGAAAAACTCCGAAAAATAACTCAACAGTATGCTCAAATAGATTTTATTGAGCAGGTTAATGATGTAGGTAGCTTTATTCAAAAAGATTCTGAAATAGCTTATATAGCCCTTAATTCTCCGATTACTAATGTAAAACATTTAGAAGATTATATTAGAAAACAATTTGATATTGGAAAATTTAGAAGTTATCGTCAGGATATTCATTTTGGGCTACGCCAACTTGTAGATATTGCACTCAAAGCTATTTCTCCAGCAGTCAATGACCCTACCACAGCCATTAACTGTCTGGATTATCTTGGAGAAATTATCAGAGAAATTATGCAAGCTGGAATGCCATCTATTGGATTTACCAAATGGAAAGAAGAGAAGGTATATTTGAATGAAGCTAGCTTTGATAGGGTTGTTAATCAGGCTTTTGACCAAATTTATCATTATGGTAAAAATGATTTTGCAGTAACTGCAAGACTAATAGACACAATTAGAAAAGTGATACCTTTTGCATCTAAACTGGATTACCTAGATGTTCTAACAGATGAGGTTTTAGAAATAGGACTCGATTTTGCCTATCAATATCAAAATGGCAACTTAAAGCACATACATAGTCAGGAACAATTAATGCGAATCTTTAAAGTTATCTTGAAAACGATACAAACTATAGAAGAACAATATGAGAAACTCAAAGATAATCCTGATAAAGACAAACTTCGTTTATTAAAGAGCAAATGTCTCAATAATATAGAAGAAATTAAGAAAGTAAAAGAAGATACTATAGTATAAAAGAAAAGCCCTGAATTTCAGGGCTTTTTCAATTTTATAAGTATTTTATTATTTAAGAAGTCCAAAAATAGTATCAGGTAATAAGCCTAAAACAACTGTTAAAATAGTTCCTATCAGAAGGGCAATGATGTAGGGTGTAGGTACCTCTATTTTAGTATCAGTTTCTTTGCTATGAGGCTCTTTTAAATACATAGCAATGATTACTTTAAAGTAATAATACAAGCCTACAGCAGACATTAAAGCTGCAATAACCATTACCCAATACATCCCTCTTTCAAAAGCACTAATAAAAATCCATAGTTTGCCAAAGAAGCCTGATGTTAAAGGAATACCTGCCAAAGAAAGCATTGCAATCGTCATGACCAATGCTAAAAATGGGTTAGATTTCGCTAAACCATTAAAACTATTATACTCTTCGTTATGGTTTTTAGCCGAAACAAGCATTAATACGCCAAAAGCACAAACCGTTGCTAGGGAGTAGGATAATGAATAAAATAAGATAGCAGAAGAACTTCTTTCGTTAAAGGCTGTAACTGCTAACAACAAATACCCAGCATGAGAAATACTGGAATATGCCATCATTCTCTTGAAACTCTGTTGGTAAACAGCTGTTAAATTTCCTACAACAATAGTTAAAGCTGATAATGTAATAAAACCTGTTTGCCAGTAACCATAAACATTGCCAAAAGAAGAAGACAATAATTTGAAAAGTGCTGCAAAACCTGCTGTTTTTACAATAGTAGACATAAATGTAGTGAAAAGTGTAGGAGCTCCATCATAGACATCAGGCGTCCAGAAATGGAAGGGAGCAATGGAAACTTTAAACAACATTCCAACTAAAGTAAACATCAATCCTAAATATAACATTGGAGATATATTAGGAGTACTAGATACATATTCTTGTATTTTGGATAGAGAGAATCCGCCAGTAGAACCATACAATAAAGCTACACCAAATAAGAAAATACCTGTAGCAAACGATCCTTGTAGAAAGTACTTCATGGCAGCTTCATTGGAGCGATTATTACGTTTATTTGCACCAGTAAGTACATACATAGAGATAGAAAGAATTTCAATACCTACAAATAGCATTAAAAGGCTTTCATAGCTTACCATCATTACAGCACCAACAAGCGAAAAAAGTAGAATAGCGTAATATTCGGCAGGTTGGGCTTCTTTATCTTGGATATAATTTTGAGATAAAGGCATAATCAGGAATGCTGTAAACAACAAAACTGCTGTAAAGAGAACACTGGTTTTATCAGTTGCCATCATACCCTTGTTGATAGAAGCTCCAAAATCGAGAGGGTTACCCCACTCAACTAAATTTGCTCCAAAAGTAATGAGAACAAATAAAATAGCTCCTACAAAAAGAATTTGTCTATTCTTTAGAAATCCTAAGAATAAATTTGCAATACCAAATACAGATAAAAGTAATATAGATAGCATTTGTATCTTTATGTTTTAATGTTTTAAATCAACTTTATTTTTTATTCTTCTCCAAATAATCTAAAAATGCTTGAAGACTCTTTTTTTCGAGCATCCAGCCTATTACACCAAGTTTTTTATCTCCCACCCAAAAACGACTATTTTCATAACGTAAAGTATCTAAGGTATAAGAATATGTCTTTACAGTCATTCCAAAACCATTTTTTACATAAATATTTTTGTCATCAATCACTAGGGCTGGATTTATAAGCAATAAAATTCCCACCAAAGACATAAAACTTCCTGAAATAATATGTATAAAATTGCCTTTGATCGTGATAGCCAAAAATACGTTTAATAACCCCAATATTGTTATCAAAATATATAAAAAACGTTGATTATAGATTTTGAAGTTCATATTTCAACTACTTATTAATTTTAGAAATCACAAAATCTAACAACTCTTTAGTTGCTGGTTCTGAAAGTTTTATAAATATATTAGGTGCAACACCCATTACTAAAACTAAAATAGCTAAAGGAACAAGTACCAAAGCTTCAGAAACGGTTACATCTTTAAATTCAGCAGTTTTCAGTGTTTTTTCTCCAAACATAACTCCCTGAAACATTCTAAGCATGTAAACAGCTCCAAAAATAAGCGTAGAACCTGCCAGCACACCTACCGAAATAGCAATAGCCAGAGGCATAACAGCAAAATTAAGATATGAAAACTTAAAAATACCAATTAATAGCATGAACTCTCCTACAAAACCATTGGTAAGAGGTAAGCCTACACTTCCAAGCATAATAATAGCAAATAAAACAGTTAAAACAGGAGCGGATTGAGTAATACCACCCAAATCAGCTAAGTTACGAGTACCTGTTCTTCTCTGAATAATATCCACTACAAAGAATAAACCTACCACATTGATACCATGAGCAAGCATTTGTATCATAGCACCTTGTAAACCAACATGGTTGAATGCAAAAATACCTGCCACCATTAACCCAACATGCGAAAAAGAAGAATAAGCTAATAAACGTTTAATATCTTTTTGTTGAATAGCTATAATGGCTCCATAAATCAAACCTATAATGGCTAAAGTCATTACAATAGTAGAATTATCCCATACAGCAGTTGGAGTAACAGGTAATAGCCAACGAATTACACTATAAATACCCATTTTCAGCATAATACCTGATAAAAGCATGGTTGCTGGTGTAGGGGAAATGGTGTAAGTGTCTGGCTGCCAAGTATGAAAAGGGAATACTGGCATTTTAATAGCAAAAGCTATGAATAAACCTATAAAAATAATGTATTGAGTATTTTTTGATAAGCCTAATGCATAGAATGCTTGTAGTTCATCAGAATGACTACCAGGTGTTTGCATATACATATATACCAATGCAATAAGCATAAGCAAACTACCGAATACAGTATAAATGAAAAACTTGAAAGTAACTCTAATACGATTTTCGCCTCCCCAAATAGCTGCCAAAAAGTACACTGGAATTAAAGCTCCTTCCCAAAATAAATAATATGCAAAAGCTCCTTGTGCTGTAAATACACCAACTAAAGAGGCTTGCATCAGAAGAATTAATCCATAAAATACATTGGGCTTTTCGTATTTAGTTTCGAATGCAGAAAGAATAATGAATGGAACTAACAAAACAGTTAGAATTACAGGCAAAATACCTATTCCATCAATTCCTAAATGAAAGTTAATGCCAGCAGATGCTATCCACGAAAAATTAGTTTCAAATTGGAGCTTTTTTAATGGGTCAAATTGTGCGACCAGATATACCCCTAAAATAAGTTCTAAACAGCTAAACAGCAATGCAATACGTTTTGCCTGTTCATTACGAATAAAGAATACAATCAAACTCGCTATTAATGGAATGAGTACTAACCAGAGTGTCATAATTTAAAAATATATAGTATCCTAAAAGATTCTCAAAAACAATAATTACTTGTATATAAATAAGTTAAATGCTATCCAAATAACAGCTCCTATTACAATAGCAAAAAGATATACACCAATGCTACCTGTTTGTAATTTTCTGAAAGCATTACCTAATCCCTTTACAATTTGCCCAAAGCCTTCTACAATTAAATCTACAAAAACTTCAAACGATTCCCCTAAAAACCTAGAAAATGCAAGAATGGGTTTTACAAAAACTGTATTATAAAGTTCATCAACATAGTATTTGTTTGCTAACACTTTACCAATACCTTGTTGTTCTGTTTCAGGTTTAGGAACTGTACGATTAGCAACAAACTTAATATAGGCAAAAATGATAGAACCAATGGCAACTACAACAGAAACCCCCATCAATATATACTCAGTACTATGCGATAAATGAGCATGATTAAAAAGTTGTGGATTAAGTTTTTGAGAAGTTGTAAACAAAGGAGCTGTAAACTTTGCCAGCCAGTTAGCATCTTTTGCAAAAACTTCTGGAATGCCAATGAGACCACCTCCTATCGAAAGAACTGCCAGAATCATTAATGGTAATGTAATAGAAATAGGGGACTCATGTAAATGATGGCGTTGTTCTTCAGTTCCTCTAAACTCTCCTAAAAATGTTAAGAAAAATAATCTGAACATATAAAAAGAGGTCATGGCAGAACCTGCAACTCCTAAAACCCACAAAACAGGGCTTTTTTGGTATAAATGCATTAAAATTTCATCTTTAGAGAAGAAACCAGCAAATGGAGGTATCCCTGAAATAGCTAAAGTTGCAACCAAAAATGTAATAAAGGTAATAGGCATATATTTTCTTAGCCCACCCATATTTCGGATATCTTGCTCATGATGTAAAGCATGAATTACGCTACCAGCACCCAAGAATAACAATGCTTTAAAGAAGGCATGTGTAATTACATGGAACATCCCCGAAGTGTAAGAAGCCACTCCCAAAGCCATAAACATATATCCTAACTGACTTACAGTAGAATATGCCAATACTTTTTTAATATCATTTTGAAAAATACCAATAGAAGCAGCAAGTAAAGCTGTTATTAAGGCAATGACTAAAACAATATCCAACGTTGCTGGAGCTAAACTATACAAGAAGTTAGAACGAACCACCATATAAATACCTGCTGTAACCATCGTTGCAGCGTGTATAAGAGCTGATACAGGGGTTGGACCTGCCATCGCATCAGGAAGCCACGTATAAAGAGGAACTTGAGCCGATTTACCCATTGCTCCTACAAATAATAAAATAGTAATGGTTACTACTTGCCAAGCACCTACTTTATAAGGATTGGTTTCAGCACCTACAAATGCCTCAATATCTTTATATTCAGATGTTCCAAAGAAAATGAAAATTAAAAATACTCCTAAAATAAGCCCTAAATCACCTATTCTGTTCATGACAAAAGCTTTCTGAGCAGCAGCATTATAGGGTCTGTTCTTATTCCAGAAACCAATAAGTAAGAAAGAACACAAACCTACACCTTCCCATCCAATGAACATAATCATATAGTTGCTACCCATAATAAGGGCTAACATTGAAAACATGAACAAGTTCAGATATGCCATAAATTTGCCATATCCCTCATCTTCACCCATATAGCCTGCCGAATACACATGAATAAGCGTACCTACTCCCGTAACAAACGAAAGCATAATGAGGGAAAGCTGGTCTATAAGTAACGAAAAGGATATGGTAATATCATGAATAGCTATCCAGTTGGCATAAATAAATGTCATGGATTTGGAGCCACCACTTTGGAATTTTCCAAATAGTATCAAAGTTATTATAAAAGAAGCAAGAGGCATAGCCACTGCCACTAAACCAACCAAAGGTTTGGGTAATCTTCTAAAGCCTAATCCATTGATTAAAAAACCAATAAAAGGCAAAAGTAATGCAAGTAAAGCTAAAGTCTTATTATCCATTTTTTTGTGGTATTGCAGTTATCAACAAGCAACAATCTTAGTATTTAATTTTATTAAGTTGTCCAATATCTACTGAACGGGTATTTCTATAAATCATAACAATGATAGCAAGTCCAACGGCTACTTCAGCAGCAGCTACTGCCATAATAAAAAATACAAACACTTGCCCTGCTGCATCTCCTTTATATGCTGAAAATGCAATAAATAACATATTTACAGCATTAAGCATCAGTTCTACACACATAAAAATGATAAGAGCATTTTTTCGAGTTAGTACCCCTATTACTCCTATACAAAATAATATAGAAGCTAAAATAATATAGTATTCGAGGGGGATTTTAGTTATAATTTCAGGCATGATATTGCTATAATTTTAATCTGTAAAAACTTATCATTAAAAATTTCTTTCTCCACCTTCTCTCTTTCCTAACATTACAGCACCTACCATTGCAGCTAAGAAAAGAATAGAAGCTAATTCGAAGGGTAATAGGAAATCATTGTATAAAATTTTCCCCAAGTTTTCTACTAAACCAATATCTCCTTTTATTTTGCCTTCTTGTATTTTGTAAGGGTCAAGTGTTCTTAAAGAAGCAATAATGACTAAAAGTAACAAACCTCCTGAAATAACAGCAGCAAATTGCAAAATCTTTGATTTTGCTGGAGGTTCAGTTTCTCTTTTTAAATTCAGGAACATAATCACAAATAAGAAAAGAACCATGATTGCTCCTGCATATACAATGATATTAACAACAGCCAAAAACTGAGCATTCAATAATATATATTGTCCTGTAAGAGTAAAGAAAACAATAATAAGATATAATACACTATGAATAGGATTTTTAGAGAATACTACCATCAAGGCAGAGAGAATAGCTAAAAAGCTTAAAAAATAAAACAAATTCTCTGATAATGACATAAGATGTTTGTTTAACGTTGTGGGGGTAAAGATATAAAAAAGTATTGAGTATAGAGAATTGAGCAAATAGTTTTTTTGATAATGTATTTTATCCCAATACTCAGTTCTATAAACTCAATACACTATACTATTTTTTTAAAGGTTCTACCAGTTTGTCTTTGCCAAAAATCACTTCATTTCTATTTGTAAAAGCTGGAGCAATTACATCATTTTGTAAAAATATAGCTTCTTTTGGACATGCTTCCTCACAGAGTCCACAGAAAATGCATCGTAACATATTGATTTCATAAACAGAAGCATATTTTTCTTCTCTGTATAGATGCTCTTCTTCCTTAGTTCTTTCAGAAGCAACCATACTGATAGCCTCAGCAGGACAAGCCAAAGCACAAAGCCCACATGCTGTACATCTCTCTCTTCCTTGTTCATCTCTTTTTAGTATATGTAAGCCTCTGAAAACAGGAGACATTGGACGTTGTTGTTCTGGGTACTGTATGGTTGGTTTTTTCTTGAAAAAGTGAGAAATTGTAATCCCTAGACCTGTTGCAATAGCAGGTAAGTATATTTTTTCTGCAAAAGTCATTTTTTTATTGCTGACCTGTTTTGCTCGATTAGTAAGTCTCATATCATTTCACTTATAGGTGTACTAAAGTTCAATACTAAAAATTAACCAGAAAACAAAAGTATTGTTTTTTTTATTTCAAAAAAACTTCGATGATTCAAATATAGAAAAAATGCCCTCAAATATCCAAGTATTTTTATTCTTGTAAAAAAGAAAGCCTTGTGATTTTTCCACAAAGCTTTCTTTTAGATTGTTGAAAACTATTTGATTTTCTTTAATTCTAGCGAATCATTCGGGTCAAAAGTTGCACCTTTTACATCTACTGTTACCAATACTTTAAATGTAGATTTCTCACCATCAGCAAACTGAGCTAATTTTCCTAAACCACCCATCACACCACCTTTAGAAGCCATGTCTTCATTACTCGATTTTGAGTATGTAAAAGGTAATGTAAAATCTATTTCTTTCTTTTCCCCAGACTTAATAGTAAAACCAGGTAATTTAATAGTACCAAGCTCTAACTCTTTTTCCTTTTTGTCATCACCTCTCCCTGTTGTCCAATTTTCTTTAAATTCAACTTCTACTTCAGTAACTGTTTGGTCACTTTTTCCTTCTACTAAAATTTTACCACTAATTTGTCCATCCTCAATTTTGAAGGTATTAGGCATTTGAAGTTTTACAGAAACTGTACCTAAGCCAAAAAACTGTTTGATTTTAGCTAAAAAACTCATAATTAAAATACATTTTAAGAGTGAAAACTATAATACTTCTACTAAGAAAAAGAAAATAAGATAAAATACAAACTTAAGAAGCATGTTTTTTGTATATTTCAAATAATTTAACTTGATTCTAAATGAGCTTTATTGTACTTTTGTATAGTAAATATTCATGAAATCATTATCTACCATATTACTAAGCCTGTGGCTCATGATTATCAGTCTTTTTCCTAAGACAGATATTTGTCATTTGGTAGATATTCCTACTTTGGTAGAACATTACCAAGAGCATCAAACTCAAAAACCCGTTTCTTTCTGGCAATTTATTGTCATGCATTATACCCAGTCGGAGCATCAAAAAGAAGAGCCTTCTAAACATAAACATTTACCTTTTCAGCACCATCATGTAGAGTGTTGTAGTGTATTAGTTCTAGAATCTAGAAGTTTACAAATTTGCTATATATATAATAAGCCAATAGAACAAACACTAAATTTTCCTCATACTCAGGACTTATACTATTTTCAGCCCCTCAAAGGAATATTTCAGCCTCCTAAATATAGTTAGTAGCGTTTTTTAATGGATAAGACATATCCATGAATCATTTATTTACTAACTAAAAATTATACTCCATGTTGGATAACATTATCGGGTTTTCAATCCGTAATAAAATCATTGTTGGGGTGGCAGTTTTGGTACTTATTATTTGGGGTAGCTATTCACTTACACAAATCCCCATTGATGCTGTTCCTGACATCACCAACAATCAAGTACAAGTAATTACACAATCACCTCAATTCTCAGCTCAAGAAGTAGAGCAGTTTATTACAGCTCCACTAGAAATGTCTTTTGCTAATTTACAGTACGTAGAAGAAATACGTTCTATCTCAAGATTTGGGCTTTCTGTCATAACTATTGTCTTTAAAGAGGAAATGGATATTTATTTGGCTCGCCAGCTAATCACTGAAAAAATAAAGTTGGCGGAAAAAGATATACCAAGTTCTATGGGACAACCTTTTCTAGCCCCTGTTTCTACGGGACTTGGGGAAATTTATCAATATGTTATACGTCCCAAAAAAGGATACGAAAAGCAATATAATTCTCAAGATTTACGAACAATTCAGGATTGGATAGTAAAAAGACGTTTGGCTGGCACAGAAGGTGTTGTAGAAGTTAGTAGTTTTGGTGGAAACATTAAACAGTATGAAGTTGCCATCAAAACTGAGCAACTCAGAGCATACGAACTAACCATCAACGAAATTTTTGATGCATTACATAAAAATAATGAAAATACTGGAGGAAGCTATATTGAAAAACAAGGACAGGCATATTTTATCAGAGCAGAAGGTTTTATAAAAAATCTGTCTGATATAGAAAATATCGTTGTTAAGAATATGTCAAACAGAATGCCTGTCTTGATTAAAGATGTAGCTCAAGTTCATTTTGGTAATGCAATTCGTTATGGAGCCATGACTCAAGATGGCAAAGGTGAAGTGGTAGGAGGGATAGTGATGATGCTCAAAGGAGCTAATTCTGCTCAGGTAATTTCAAAAGTAAAAGAAAGAATTCTTCAGATTCAGAAAACTTTGCCAGAAGGTTTAGTCATAGAGCCTTTTCTTGACAGAACACACCTTGTAGATAAAGCTATCTTCACAGTATCAGAAAACCTTGCATTAGGCGGACTTATTGTTGTTTTTGTGTTGATTCTTTTTCTGGGAAATTTGAGAGCTGGATTTGTAGTGGCAAGTGTAATCCCTTTAGCTCTCTTATTTACACTTGCCATGATGAATCTTTTTGGGATTTCAGCAAACCTGATGAGTTTAGGAGCAATTGATTTTGGCTTAGTGGTTGATGGGGCTGTTATCATAGTGGAGGCAATCCTGCATTATTTACATGCTCATCCTCCTACAAATTTAAGTGAAAATCATGGTTTGGGTTACAGACTGACACAACAAGAAATGAATGACCATGTGTTCTCAGCAGCAAAAAAAATCAGACAATCGGCTGCATTCGGAGAAATTATTATTTTGATGGTTTACCTTCCCATTTGGTCGCTTTCTGGTGTTGAGGGTAAAATGTTTAAGCCAATGGCTCAGGCTGTTAGTTTTGCTATACTGGGAGCATTTATTTTATCTCTCACTTACGTCCCCATGATGTCTTCTTGGGCTTTAAGTAAAAATATTAGCCTGAAACCTAATTTTTCTGATAAGATGATGTCGAAAATAGCCAAAGTATATCAACCTGTTATCTTATGGGTCTTACGTAAAAAAGCTATTGTTCTAGCAATCACTATCATAAGTTTGGTAGCTTCTTTTATTCTTTTTACTCGACTGGGAGGAGAATTTATTCCTCAATTGGATGAAGGAGACTTTGCTATTGAAACCAGACTAAAATCAGGAGCATCTCTTTCTGAGACCATCAGAATATCAACAGAAGCAGAAAAAATACTTTTAAAGTTTCCAGAAGTGAAAACAGTAGTTTCTAAAATAGGTTCTTCAGAAATTCCGACTGACCCAATGCCTATAGAAGCCAATGATTTAATGGTGGTTCTTAAAGATAAATCGGAATGGAGAACAGCTGAAACCAAAGAAGAATTGGCTGAAAAAATGAACAAAGCTCTAAAGGAGAGTATTCTAGGGGTAAATTTTGACTTTCAACAACCCATTCAGATGCGTTTTAATGAATTGATGACAGGGGTAAAGTCCGATATTGCCTTGAAAATATATGGAGACAATCTAGATATACTAACTAAAAAAGCAGATCAAACAAGCCGTTTACTTCGTAAGATTAAAGGAATTGTAGATATAAAAGTAGAACAGGTATTGGGCTTACCACAAATACTGATTCAGTATAACAGAGCTAAAATAGCTCAATATGGCTTGAATATAGAACAACTAAATCAAGTCATGAGAACTTCGTTTGCAGGTGAAGTGGCAGGTGTTGTATTTGAAGGAGAAAAACGTTTTGATGTAGTTATCAGATTGGAACAAAGCCAAAGAAACCAACTTGAAAATCTAAAGAATTTGTATGTAAAAGATATAAATGGCACACAAATTCGATTAGAGGAAGTAGCAAAAATATCTTATCAGCCTGCACCTGTACAAGTTTCCAGAGAAAACACAAAAAGAAGAATCGTAATAGGAGCAAATGTAAGAGGACGAGATGTTGAGAGTGTGGTAAAAGATATGCAAGCCATTTTTGAACAGAAAAAAGTCAAATTGCCTGTTGGATACTATGTAGAGTATGGAGGACAATTTGAAAATCTGGAAAAAGGAAAACAAAGACTTATGATAGCAGTCCCTATTGCATTAGGGTTGATATTTTTACTGTTATACTTTACCTTTCACTCAATCAAACAAGCAATACTTATTTTTACAGCGATTCCTCTTTCAGCAATAGGTGGAGTAGTGGCTCTTTGGTTTCGAGATATGCCATTTAGTATTTCGGCTGGAGTAGGTTTTATTGCATTGTTTGGAGTGGCAGTTTTAAATGGAATAGTTCTGATAGGATATTTTAACCATCTTCAAAAAGAAGGGTACAAAAATGTACATCGAAGAGTCCTGATAGGAGTATTTGTAAGGTTACGCCCCGTTCTGATGACAGCCTCTGTAGCCAGTTTAGGTTTTTTGCCTATGGCAATATCCTCTTCGGCTGGAGCCGAAGTACAAAGACCTCTGGCTACTGTAGTAATTGGCGGTCTTTTATCAGCTACATTCCTGACACTGATAGTTTTACCTATTTTGTATATCATATTTGAACAAAAACTATCCATTATGAAAAAACTGTCAAAAAATACATTGATGCTTATATGCTTTGTGTTTTCAAGCCAGATAGTATTGGGGCAAAAAGTGGTTTCTCTCAATCAGGCTTTAGAAATTGCAGAAAAACAAAGTCTGGTTTTACAAACCAAAAATTTAGAGGTAACTTATCAAAAAGCTTCAAAACCTGCATTTTTTAAACCTGCTAAAACCCTTTTTGAGTTTCAGTATGGTCAAATCAATATCCTGACAAAACGTGACTACTCTTTTCAGGTTACACAAATGTTTTCTTCACCAAAAGCTTATTTGGAGCAGAAAAAACTTGCCCAAAGTAAAATAGATTATAGCCAGAAAGATTTTGAATGGCAGAAAAAGCAGCTTTCTTATGAAATCAAGAAGCTATATTATGAAGGACTTGTTTTAAATAAAAAAATAGAACTCCTAAAAAATAAGAAATTGATGTATGAAAAACTGGTGAAATCTGCAAAAGTGAAACATGAAACTGGGGAAACACATTTGTTGGATAAAATCAGTGCTGAGACTTATTTCAAAGAAATTATCCAACAGATTAATGCTTCTGAAATGGAAGTGATACAGCATCAATATGCTTTGGCTCTATTACTGAATGTAGAAGAATCAGTTACTTGGGATACAGCTACCCATTTTAAACTGAATATTTTAGATACCACTAAAATGGGAAATGAAAATATGTGGGTAAATCTTTGGAAAATGCAAAAAGACATAGCTTCGCAAGAGACAAAGGTAGCCAAAGCCAATCGCCAACCAGACTGGAAACTAGCCTATTATGGAATGTCAATTGAGAATGTTTCTTTGGCACAAGTATATCAATTAGGTTTTGCTCTTCCTTTGTTTAATAAAGGCTATAAAGCTGATATACAGGCATCCAAAGTAAAAGAAAGAATGGCAGAAGTAGAATATCTCTATCAAAAACAGATTTATAATATTGAAGTAAAAACACTCCTTGCAGAAATTGAAAAACAAATGTTTATCTTAGAACATTATGAAAAAGATGCTTTGTTACAAGCAGACTTGATTTTTCAGAATGTAGGAAAAAGCTATCAGCTAGGAGAAATTGACTATACTACCTTTGTCCAGAATAGTTTACAAGCTTGGCAAATTCAAACCAATTATTTGGATGAAGTAAATTTGTATAACCAAGCTATTTTACGTTTAGAATTATTAAAACCTTAAAAAAATATATATTATGAATGCAGCTCATTTTCATTTAGTTATGAATCATTTGCCTATTATAATTCCTATGATTGGGCTTTTAGTGATGTTAGGTGGTCTGATACTCAAATCAGAAGTTATAAAAAGAACAGCTTATGCCATATTTATAATGGGAGCTATTGCTACAGTGCCAGCTTTTGCATCTGGAGAAGGTGCTGAAGAGGTTCTAGAAAAAATGCAAGATGTTAGCCATAAACTTATCCACGAACACGAAGAGCAGGCGGAAACATTTGCTTTGCTTTCTTATGCTTTGGGAGTAATAGCTATTGTAGGATTGTGGTCAAACTGGAAAAAAAAGAGTTTTACATCTATGATAAGCTATTTGACAGTAGTTATGAGTCTTGTTGTATTATTTTTTGCAAAACAAACAGGTACGTCAGGTGGAGAAATTAGACATTCTGAAATTAGAACAGAAAAATCTGGTAATCCATCAGAAAAAAAGGTTGAAAAAGAAGTTGATGATGATTAATGTAAAACAAAGATGAAAATAAATATATGGATTGCAGTTATAGGATTGGGAGTATTTTATAGCTGTAAAAATGAAACAATAATCTCCAAAGAAGAAAAAACAGACTCCATCCCTGTAGTAAAAGTAAATGCAAAACAAATGCAAACAATGGGAATAGAGCTGGAAAATCTTCAAGAACATGCCATGAACGATTTCGTTTTGGCTAATGGTATGATAGACGTTCCACCAGAGAGCAGGGCTGTAGTAACTGCCAAAATGGAGGGGTTTGTCAAACACTCTAACTTACTTATTGGCGATTATGTTTCTCAAGGACAGGTACTTACAGTTTTGGAAACACCCCGCCTTATTATGTTGCAGGAGGATTTTCTAACAGTTAAAAATCAAATTGTGTTTTTACAACAAGAGTTTGATAGACAAACAAAACTTTCTTTGGAAGATGTAGGAGCAAAAAAAAATCTACAAAAAATAGCTTCTGAACTCCAAACAGCAAAAGTCAGAATGGCTAGCTTGGAAAAACAGTTGCAATTTATTGGGCTAAACCCTAATGCCATAACACTCAATAATATATCCTCACAATTTACGGTAACTTCGCCTATTTCTGGATATATCAAGAATATTCATATAGCTAAAGGACAGAGTGTATTACCTGAGACAGTGCTTTTTGAAATTACAAGTAAAGACCATTTACATGTAGAACTGCAAGTCTTTGAAAAAGATATTGTAAAAATAAAAAAAGGACAAAAGGTCTATTTTCAAAGTCCTAATTTGGGAAATCAGGTATTTGAGGGTGATGTGTTTTTGATAGGACAAAGCTTTGACAGCCAGACAAAAACTGTGAATGTTCATGTTCATTTTGAAGAGAAAAATACACCTTTTTTACCCAATATGTACATCAATGCTCGCATTGCTGTAGGTGAAAGCAAGGTTCTTGCCATTACAGAAGAATCTGTTATTCAGGAAGGTGAAGAAAGTATGGTTTTTTATACAACAGATAAAAAACATTTTTACCCGACACCAATCAGAGTTAAAAATAGAGAAGGTGGTCTGATAGCTTTTGAATTTATAAAGCAAATTCCTGCTTCATCTTGGATTGTAAAGAAAGGAGCTAATTTTTTACAAGCTGCCACAGAACCAGCTGAAGAAGAATAAAAAATCCCCAAGAGTTATTCTCTTGGGGATTTTTTAAAACTCTCCTTTAAAGTTTTGGGTTTTTCCATCTGGAGAGGTGAGTTTCCAATATCTTTCATATTCAATTTCAATTTCTTCAATCTTATATTTTCCTTCTTTGTTTGGAATAGTTACCACATACTTGTTTTTATCTTCATCCTTTTCTAATATAAGTATTTCTACTTCTTCTTTTACACCTAAACCTCTGAAAAACATACGAATATCAGTTTGATTAGTGCTTTTATTCCAAATATATTTTACAGCAATATAATCTACAACAGGTTTTTTGCTAGCATCTACCCAATAACTTCTGTTCTCATAAATACGAGTTTTACCTGAGGCAAATTTGAGCTGAATATCTGTTCCTTTATTGGAAAGTACAGCCGTTTCATTGGATGGTAATACAATGGAGACAGTTTTCTGCTTTAAAGGATCTCCTATAATTTTTAGAAGTTTAGGTTCACCAGATTCATTATCAGTAATATAACGTCCGTCTGTTCCTAGTGGTGTAGGCATCCAAAATAGGCGTTCTCTAATCCCAGTTTTTGGGTTTATATAGTAATAATTTTGAGCCTGTAAAATGCTAACGTGAATAAGTAAAATAAATACAAAAAAAATCTTCTTCATTGTTGTAGAGTTTAATTTTTATAAAGGTTCATATTCAAAAACTTGAATTTTTCCATCTGGATATTTGAGTGTAATATCTTCTTTTGTATGTATCTCATAAATGCCCTCCATATTAGGAATAGCAATTTTATAGATATGTCTAGTTTTGTCTTCTTCTAAAATGATGCATTTTACTTCTTTTTTGAGTCCTAATCCTCTGAAATAGATTGTTTTATCATCTGGATTTGTGTATTCAAAAGCGATATAATCTGAAAAAGATTGCTGAGTAATATCTGACCAGCATTGTCTGTTTTTATAAACTTTGATTTTTCCAGATTTAAACTTTAGTTGAATATGTTCTCCTACTTGTGTTAGAACAGCCTTTTCCCGATTGGGCAAAATAATGACAGTAGATTCTTGTTTTAACGGGTTACCTAAGTATTTGATTTTCTTTGGATTGCCCTTGTCGTTATCTGTTTTGTAAGTAGCATATGTACCTATGGGTGTAGGCGTCCAATGTAATCGTTCACTAAAACCAGTTTCAGGATTAATATAATAATAAGTACTCTGAGCAAAAAGCCCAAAACTGAATATAAAAAAATATAAAAAAAGGTTTAAGAAACGCATAATTGATAGTAGTTCATAAATATATAGGTCTCAAAAATCAGACAAATCTCGAATAAAATCAAAATTTTGTTTTTGCCTGAAAAAAACTTACATTTGCTCAAAAAAAATACTATGGTAAAACTTGAAAAAGGTAAATATGCCAAGATAATCCGTTGGATTTGGATTAGCTTTATTTTCGGGACATTATTTGCTTTCCTATTTATTTGGGCTATTACAATAGACTTTTTAGGTCTGTTTGGAGGTATGCCTAGCCTTAAGGCTCTTGAAAACCCCAAGAGTGAACAAGCTTCAGAAATTTATACTGCTGACGGAAAACTCATGGGTAAGTACTTCACAGTTGATAGACAGCCTATTGAGTTTGAAGAAATTTCTCCTTATGTAATCAATGCCCTAATTGCCACAGAAGATATTCGCTTTGAGCAACATGCAGGTATTGATGCCAAAGCAGTAGGCAGGGTTCTCTTCAAGATGGGAGGAGCTGGTGGTGGTAGTACACTTACACAACAGCTAGCTAAAAATCTTTTTGATACAAGAGGGAAAGAAAACAGAGGAGCACTCTCTAAAATTCCATATTTAGGTATAGGGATTGTGAAATTGAAAGAATGGATTACAGCTGTTCGCTTAGAAAGAAATTATACCAAAAAAGAAATTATCACCATGTACCTCAATGAATGTGAGTTTGGTCATAATGCTTTTGGTATTCAGGCAGCTGCGAAAACTTATTTCAATAAAAATGCTTCAGAATTAAATTTAATAGAGTCTGCAATGCTTGTAGGAATGCTTCAGGCTCCTAGTAAATATGACCCTGTAAAACCTGAAAAACAAAAATTATCTATTGAAAGACGTAATGTAGTTTTAGGGCAGATGAAAATTTATAAATTCATTACAGATGAGGATTTTCAAAAATATAAGAATGAACCTATTAAATTAAACTATCACCCTCAGGATAATAGTGAAGGTATTGCACCTTATTTTCGTAATGAAGTTTTCAAGGAAGTTATCAGATGGGTAATAGAAAAAGGATATGCAAGAAATGAAAAAGAAGCAAAAGAGTATATTTATACGGCTGGTTTAAGAATTTATACAACCATTGATAGCAAAGTACAAGCTCATGCTGAGGCAGCTATGGAAGAACATATGAAGGATAAGCAGAGAAGATTCTATGCTCATTGGAAAGCCATAGGCAGAAATCCTTGGGTGGATGATTATGGAAGAGAAAAAATAGGATACATAGAGCAAAATGCCAGACGAACAGTTTTGTATAAAAGATTACAAGCAAAATATGGTAAAGATGAAAAGGCTATATTCAATGAAATGAATAAGCCTAAAAGCATGCGTGTATTTACATGGTCTGGTGAAAAAGATACAACCATGAGTCCTATGGATTCGATAAGACATTACAAGCATTTCTTACAAATGGGGATGATGTCTATAGAGCCTAAAACGGGACATATCAAAGCATGGATAGGTGGAATTAATTATCGCCATTTTCAGTATGACCAAGTAAGACAGGGAAAGCACCAACCTGGCTCAACATTTAAGCCTATTGTATATGCTGCTGCTATAGATGTAGGTTATACGCCTTGCCATAAAATGCCAGATGTACCTGTTATCTTCCCTGGATGGATTCCCAAACAAGATGGTGGATACTCTGGAGGTTTATATCCGTTACGTAAGGCAATGGGCTACTCTATTAACACTATTGCAGCAGGAATTACTAAAGAAATAGGTGTAAATGCTGTAAGACGTTATGCAAGAGAATTGGGCGTTGAAACAGAGCTTCCTCAAGTAGCTTCTATTTGTTTGGGTTCACATGCAATGCCTATGTACGATTTGCTAGGAGCTTATACAGTATTTGCAAACAGAGGGTATCATAATAAACAAATGATGATTACCAAGATTACAGATAAAAATGGTAAAGTTTTAGAAGAGTTTGCTCCACAAATCAGAGAAGTAATGAGTGAGAAAAAAGCATATATGATGCTTGATATGCTGATGGCAGGTACAGAAAAAGGAGGAACATCAGCTGCTTTACATGGTTACCCAATCCTTTTTGCTAATAAAAATCAGATTGGAGGTAAAACAGGTACTACACAAAATCAAGCAGATGCTTTATATGTAGGTGTAACACAAGACCTTATAACAGGTGTTTGGGTTGGCGGAGATGATAAAGCTGTTCGTTTCTTGAGTATGTATGAAGGTCAAGGAGCAGTACTTGCATTGCCAGCATTTGCATATTTTATGCGTAGAGTTTATGGTGATCAAGTATTACCTTATAAACAAAGACCATTTGAAAAACCTGCGAACTTTGATTTAGACGAATTAGATTGTGCTAAGATGGATGCTAATATTGAAAAAGTTGGGGATGATACCAGAAGACGAAGAAATAGATAGTGTTCAATAAGAAAATCACGGCTTTCATAAAATTTGATGAAATCAATCAAAAATAAAAACGTATTTTTGATTAGATTTAAACTTAAAAAAAACAAAAATATGAAAAAAGTACTTTCTTATTTTAGCTTATTTGTAATGTTGTTTTTGTTTACAGCATGTCCTTATTCTGCAGAGTTTGCATTAAGTGAACCTAATGAAAACGTAAAAAAAGAATACTTAGGAACATGGGTAGAGGAATCTCAGTTCGAAAATGCTCCTTATTATGTCATAACAAAATTAACAGATAAAACTTATCAGTTTGAAAAAAATGAATACAATGAAACTGATAAAAATTACAAAAAAACAATACTTACAGGGCATTTTACAAAGCTAGGAAGTGTAAATTTCTTAAATCTTAAAGATAACTCAGAAAATAAATATTATTTCCATAAAGTAGAACTTTCATCTGATAAAAAGCAGTTTGTAATTTATGAAGTTACAGACAATATTGATGAAAAATTTAGTAATGCAAATGATTTAAAAGCATTTTTTGATAAAAATAAAGACTTAAGCTTTTTTTATAATCGAGAAGAAAAAAAATATAATAAGAAATAAATGAAAGGGCTTATAGCCCTTTTTTTAGGCAATGAATATAAAGAAATCCATATTACTACGTATCAGGATAGCATTCTTGGCTATCTCTCTCATTTCTGCTATTTCAATTATCAGAATCTGGGTATTACAACAAGGCAAATGGGAAGAAAAATTTGCTAAGCGTGATATTCGCTCTCGTAAAATACCTGCTCAAAGAGGAAATATCTATGCTACTGATGGAAGTCTTTTGGCTACATCTATGCCTTATTATAAAGTGGCTATAGACCCCACAATTCCTGATAGCAGTGATTTTAAGAAGAATATAGATTCATTAGCACGAAAACTTTCTGATTTTTTTCAGGAAGGAACACCAACAGCCTATAAAAATAATATCATAAAGGCTCGAAAATCGAAAAAAAGATTTATTTATTTGAGTAATAAACGTATCGACTATCAGGCAAAACAAAAAATGTCTGAATGGGTATTGTTTAAATCTGAAAAAGCATCTAAAAGTGGCAAAGGAAAAAGAGGAATGGTGATATTTGAGCCTGAATATCAAAGATTTAAGCCGTTCGGAATGCTGGCAGCTCGTACGTTGGGTTATATTAGTGATGATGCAGGTGTAGGTTTGGAATATGCATTTGATAAGCAACTGGCTGGGAAAAGCGGACGGGCTTTGTTTCAACGAATATCTGGAGGGAATTGGGTGCCTTATAACAGAAGCCCTTACATAGAACCAGAAGATGGTTTGGACATCTATACGACCCTAGATGTAAATATCCAAGATGTTGCCCAAGAAGCACTAAGTGAGGCTGTTATAGATAATGAAGCAGATTTTGGTTGTGTGGTAGTAATGGAAGTAGCCACAGGCGAAATCAAAGCCCTTGCTAATTTAGGTAGAAATGAAGATGGTACTTATACAGAAAATTACAACTATGCTATTGGTGACAGAGGCAGTACCGACCCCGGTTCAGTCTTCAAATTAGCCTCTATGATGGCTCTTTTGGAGGATAAAGCTGTAAAAGTTACAGATTATGTGGATACAGAAGATGGTATAAAAGATTTTTATGGAGTAAGACTCAATGATGTAAAAAAGGGAGGATTTGGTACAATCACAGTCCAAAGAATGTTTGAGGTTTCCTCAAGCATCGGGATTGCTAAACTGGTGAATGATAGATTTAAACAAACTCCTACAAAGTTTATAGATTACCTTCAAAAATTTGGACTGAACACTCCTCTAGATTTTCAGATGGCTGGAGAAGCAAAACCTTATATCAAAACACCTCAAGACCCAACATGGAGTGCTACTTCACTTCCTTGGATGTCAATTGGTTACGAAACAAGAATTTCACCCCTCCAAATGCTTGCATTCTATAATGCTGTTGCAAATAATGGTAAAATGGTACAACCCATCATTGTAAAATCTATTAAAAATGCTGATGAGGTTATTCAGGATTTTGAAACCATTGTACTTAAAGAAAAAATCTGTTCAGACAGTACTATTATGCTTCTCAAAATGCTTTTAGAGGGTGTTGTAGAACGTGGTACGGCTAAACTTGCCAGAAATAATCTTTATAAAATAGCAGGTAAAACCAGTACTTCTCAAAAATTTAAGAATGGAAAATATGTAAAGGCTTATCATACATCTTTTGCAGGATTCTTTCCTTCTCAAAAACCAAAATATAGTTGTATTGTAGTAATAGATAATCCTAGAGGTGAACGTCAGTATGGTGGAGATGTTGCTGCTCCTGTTTTTAAAAGAGTAGCAGATAAATTATTTTATCAGGACATTGAATTACAGAGAAGCCTGAGTTTGGGTGGTTTACCTAATAATAATTTTGTTGCAACTCAAGTTCCTGCTTATACGTCAATTTTAAAGCAGGCATATCAAGCTTTGGGGGTTTTGCCACAAAGTATTGATACAACTGCAGAATGGACAAAAGCTAGTTTTAATCCTGATGCTTCCATTAGTCTCCAAAAAGCTGATGTTAAAAAAGGCTTTATGCCTAATTTAAAGGGCTATAGCCTCAGAGATGCTCTTTTCATCTTAGAAAACAGAGGTGTAAAAGTAAAAGTAGAAGGGCAAGGCAAAGTATATCAGCAATCTGTACGCCCAGGGCGTGGTATTGGTATTGGGGATAAAGTGACTTTAAAGTTGAGATAATATTAAAACAAAATATATTTATTAAAAACCCATTCTATGTGCTAGAATGGGTTTTTGTTTGCTTTTGTAAAAAGTAAAAGAAAATTTTAAAAAAAATCTTAATTTTTTTGTAACCACTTCCAAAGTAGTGCTGTCAAAGGCTGTAGATGTTCAACTTTAAAATATTACAGTCATGGAAGCGATATTAGTTCCTATCAGCATGTTTGCCACAGTTTTTGGAGTATTGTATATGTACTATACTACTCGCCATAAAGAAAGAATAGCTCTTATCGAAAAGGGTACTGATGCTTCAGTCTTTTATCCATCAGACAAACAAAAAGAAAAGAAATTTTATAGCCTACAATTTGGGATATTGGCTGTATGCATTGGTGTTGGAATTTTGATGGGAAATATTTTACACCAAAACTTAGGCATGAAAGATGAAGTTGCTTATAACTCAATGATATTCTTGATGGGAGGTATAGGATTGATAGTTTTCCACGTTATCAATTTGAAACAAAAAAGCTCTAATAAATAACCATTTTAGGCAAATGACCTCACAAGAAGAAAGTGCCTATATAACGGCAGTGTTGGAGGGCAACACTCAGGCTTATGCTTATCTTATTAATAAGCATAAAAGCCTAGTATATAGTCTATGCCTAAAAATTACAAAAAATAAAGAAGATGCTGAAGAAGTGGCACAAGATGTGTTCTTAAAAGCGTATCAGCAACTCAATACTTTTAAACGAGATTCTAAATTTGCAACTTGGCTTTATAGAATTGCATATAATACGTCATTGAATAAAATAAAGCGAAAAAAAGTGTGGCAAGAATCTATTAATCAGGATGATGAAGACCACCCTGCACTTCAAATTGAAGATACAACTTTTGAAAATCAGTTTGATTTACTCAATCTGGCAGAAAAAAGAAAATATATTCAAATAGCAATGCAGGCTCTATCGGAGCAAGATGCTGTGATTATTACACTTTTTTACTTTGCTGAGCATAATTTGGAGGAAATAGCAGAAGTAACGGGCATAGACAAAAATAATGTAAAAATAAAACTTCATAGAGCAAGAAAGAAACTCTACAACGAACTTTCTTGTTTATTACCACAAAAAGAACTTGAAACTCTAATAGGTTAAGGTCATGGATACATTCAATTCGTTTCAGGAAGAAAAAAATAAAAAAGAAGAACTCACTACAGAATCTAAATGGATTCATAAGGTGCTTGAGGAAGAAAAAACTTGGACTCTGGAAGAGCCTTCTATATTGTTTACAGCCAATATTATGGATAAAATTAGGACAAAACAACGCCCTGTTTTTCATAAAGGTATTGTATGGTTATTTGGAGGTGTTTGGGCTATCATTTTTATTGTGGCAATAAGGCAAGCCATTCCAAACCTAAAGCCTGTTGGTTGGGAATTGCCAGACTGGAATTTTAATAAATTTTCAGAATACTTTAGTTTTGAAGTAAATGCATCTTTAATGATGCTTGCTAATATGCTTATTGCTGTTTGGGTATTTTTTATTATTCAGCGTTTCTTGCAAAGCAGAAGTGATAAGAAAGTCTCAAAAGCATAAAATTAAAGCCTCTTGAATAAAGAGGCTTTTTTATTTTTATGAAAAATTATACTTTAGAGGAAAAAATTATAATCATGCAGATTCATCATCAGTATATTGTGCTTACAGGAGCTGCCTCAGGTATAGGAAAAGAAATCTTGATATTACTAGCAAAATATAAATGCCATATATTGGCTGTAGATATGAATGAAGCTCTATTAAATGAAACAATTTTAAATATTCCTGAATCGGAAGCTCAAATTAAAACCTATACAACAGATTTGAGTTTACAGAAAAATACAGATGCTTTATTTGAATATGCTCTACAAATATTTCCCCAGATAGATATTTTTATTGCCAATGCTGGTTTTGCTTATTACGAAAAACTCACTACCCCTGACTGGCAACATATAGAGAAGATATATCAGGTAAATGTATTTTCTCCTATTTATAGCCTCCTTAAAATGAAGGAAATCAATAAAGGAAGAGAATATTATGTTTGTATGACTGCCTCCGCTATGGCAAAAATGGGACTGGCTGGTTATGCACTATATAGTTCAACCAAAGCATCATTGGATAGGTTTGCAGATGCTTATCAATATGAAACTGATGATAAAGGAATATTAGGGCTGGTATATCCTATAGCCACTAAAACTAATTTTTTTGAAAAAGCAGGTAATGCTCCTTTACTTTTTCCTTCTCAAACCGCCTCCCAAGTAGCCAAAGCAATTTTGAGAGGTATTCTAAAAAATAAGAAAAGTATCATTCCGTCTAAAATATTCTGGTTTTCGCACATATTAAGCTTTGTCCAAGAGTTTATGAATACGCCTTATCAATATTATACAAAGAGGTTTTTTAAAGCTAAAATTTTAAATAAAGCCTAATAAAGCAACCTATCTCATAAGATTTTATAGAAAAAATTTGGCTTTCAAAGGCTTTTCATTATTTTTAGACAAAGAATAACATCTTTCAAACTTTTAAAACAGTATTTAATTATGGCAAACGGAAAAAGTGCACTCGTAACAGGTAGTTCTAGTGGTATAGGTTTAGGTATAGCAACAGCTTTGGCTCAGGCTGGCTACAATATTATGTTTAATGGTTTGGCTAGAAATGATGATGAAAAAAATGCAGCAGAAAAAATAGCTAAAGAAGTAGGGGAGAAGTATGGCGTAAAAACGCTGTTTAGCCCTGCAAATATGATGAAAGGAGAGGAAATTAGAGCTATGGTGGCTCTTGCTGAACAAACTTTTGGAAGTGTGGATGTACTTGTTAATAATGCAGGTATTCAGTTTGTATCACCTATTGAAGATTTTCCAGAGGAAAAATGGGATGCCATTATCGCTATTAACCTTACAGCAGCTTTTCATACAAGCAAAGCAGTTTGGAAAGGTATGAAATCCAGAGGTTTTGGTCGAATTATTAATCTGACATCTGCTCATGCTCTGCAAGCTTCTGAGTTTAAGTCTGCTTATGTGGCTTCTAAACATGGTGTAACTGGTCTAACTAAAACTTTGGCTTTAGAAGGTGCTGTTTGTGGCATTACCTGTAATGCTATTTGCCCAGGTTATGTACTTACGCCACTTGTAGAAGGGCAAATACCTGATCAAATGAAAGCTCACAACATGACTCGTGAAGAGGTAATCCAGAAAGTAATGTTGTATAAGCATGCCATTAAAGACTTCGTAACAGTAGAACAGTTAGGAGCTTTAGCAGTATTCTTAGCTTCTGATTCTGCTAAACTAATTACAGGGGTATCTATACCCGTAGATGGTGGTTGGTCTGCTCAATAAAACATATTATTGTTTAAAATATGCCTTCATAGTTTAGAACTATGAAGGTTTTTTATTACCTATTTTGTGTGTATATATACAAAAAAAAGTATAATTTCGTTTTAAACTATATTCAAACCTATAAGGTTTAATAGTATAAAAATACACAGAATTATAAATTACAATTTTAAACCTGATAGGTTTTATTTCATGGATAAAAGTACATTAATTTTTCCTTATTCAGCTTGGTGGATATTGGCGTGTCTGTTGGTAGGAGGTGTATATGCCTTTGTATTATATTGGAGAGACACTTATTTTGATAAAAAAATACGATATGCTTTAGCAGCATTAAGAGCTTTTGTTGTAAGTATTGTAGCATTTCTGCTACTTGCCCCAGTTTTAAGAAGTATTAGAAATAATACAGAAAGACCTTCTGTGGTATTTGCTTTGGATAACTCTCAATCCATGACACTTACTCAAGATAGCACTCAACGGAAACAATGGATAACCGAATTAGAAAAAATTAAAAATAAATTAGAAAACGAAGATATTGAAGTAAATCTTCAGACATTTGATAATGAAGAAGATTTAAAAAAGGTTCGTTTCAAAAACCAAAGTTCCGATTTAGGGAAGCTACTGTCTACTATTACCAATAATTACGAAAACAGACATTTAGATAAGATTGTACTTGTTTCAGATGGTATTCATAATCAGGGTGTTGCTCCTGAATTTCTTAATATTTCTGTTCCTGTTTATACAGTAGGTTTAGGAGATACGACCATTCGTAAAGATTTAGCTGTTCAGGCTGTATTTTTTAATAAGTTAGCTTATTTAGGAAATAAATTTCCCATAGTTGCTGAAATCAAAAATAATGGCTTTGAAGAAAGAACGGTAAATGTCTCTTTGCTTCAAAATGGTTCTACAATTGCCAGCCAAACTGTAAGGCTCAGAAAAGAAGATATTTCTGAGGTAGATTTTTTAGTACAAGCCAATCAGAAAGGAATTCAGCGTTATACTGTGGCTGTAGAGGTGCTAGATGGCGAATGGACAGCTCAAAATAATGCTAGAGATGCAATTGTTGAAGTAATTGATGGAAAAGAAAAGATACTATTACTGGCAGCAGCACCACATCCAGATATCAAGGCTTTCAAAACCATTATTGAAAAAAATGAAAATTATAGCTTTGAGACACTCATTGCAGGAGCTGGACAACCCAAAGAAGAACGTTATGATTTGATTATCGCATATCAGGTACCTGATATGTCAGGAGCTGTAAATGGAATATTAGAAAATTTTATTAAGAAGGATGTTCCAGTTTTTTATATTTTGGGTGAGAGTAGTGATTTAAATAAATTCACACAATTAAATAGTGTCCTAAACCTAAAAGGGCGTTCAGGTGATATTGATGAAGTGTTTGCTTCTTTAAATGGTACATTTTCTAAATTTAACTTAGATACTGAAAAGCTAAGATTATTGGCAAAAATGCCCCCTTTGCTTGTTCCTTATGGTGATTATGGTTTTAAAACATCTGTAGAAACGGTTTTATACCAAAATATAGGCAGACTGCAAACCAAAAAGCCATTACTTTCTTTACTGATGGGAAAAGCAAGTAAATCGGCAGTACTTGCAGGAGAAGGGCTTTGGCAGTGGCGTTTAGAAGAATTTGACCTCACAGACAGAAATGATATTGTAGATGAACTATTTTTGAAAGTAATTCAGTTTCTCTCTTCTAAGGAAGATAAACGCAAATTCAGAATTTATACTACTAATAATGAATATCTTGATTTTGAAAGAGTTGTATTCGAAGCAGAAGCCTACAACGAACTTTATGAAAAACTTTCTAATGTGAAAGTAAGTTTGAGTCTGCAAGATGAAAAAGGGAAAAACTATAACTATAATTTTACTATTACAGGTGGAACAACCAAATTCGAGGTATCTAATCTGCCAAAAGGTATATACAAATATACAGCTACTGCCGATATTTTAGGAAAAAACGAAAAAGCTTCAGGAGAGTTTATTATCAAAGATTTACAACTTGAAACACTCACCAGCACAGCTGATTTCGGATTACTCAGAAAAGTATCTCAAAATACTAAGGGCAAGTTTTTTAAAATTAATGAATTGGCTCAGTTAGAGAAGGAGCTTTTAAATACCAAAAAACCAAATATTATTCACTCATCTGAGGAACTATTGGAAATTATTCATGTCAAATGGATATTTTTCCTGATTGTATTTTTGGTGAGTGTGGAATGGTTTTTGAGAAAGTTTTTAGGAAGCTATTAAATTGAACAAATAGAAAACTTGAAGCAAAGGCACTATGACTCGAGAAATTGAACAAGAAGTATTGCGAATTTTAAATGAAGTAGCATTAGAGACCATCAATGAAGGAAAAAATGGACCTTGGCTATTTACAAGGACTGTTCACCAAGAAGGTAATACTTTTACACTATCTTTTATTAATGCTGTTGGAGAGAGAGAAGTAACATTTAATTTTGATGGAAATCTTATAGAAGAGAATTACATATCAGAGGCCTTTTTTAATGTGATTTTTGATAATATCATTGATTGGGGAATAGAAAATGGAGAAAATTGGGAAAATTAAAAATCTAAGACTATTTAGATTTAGCTATCTAACTATTTGTATTTCATGTATCTATAATACCCAATAAATATCTTATACAATGTTCCATAAAAAAATCTTACAACCATTATTTTTGGTAATACTCACATTACTTCACAATGTATTTTTTTGGGAAGAAGACTTAGGCTTGAATGGTTTCTTGTTTGGTAATTTAGTATTAGGGGTTGTTATATACTTATACTGTCCAAGACCTTATATCCAGTTTTTTAAATCAAATCCTCTAATTTTACTCTTTGTCGTGGGTACATTTTTGATGAACGGTATTTTACTTTATCATAATACCCTCAATAGTAAAATTACTTGGGTTATTTCGCTTATAGCTACCATTGCATATCTGCAAAATCACCAACTAAAGCAGTTTTTCAATGCCTTAATTTTCTATTTTATTAATGGAGTAAGTTCTTTGAAATACTTATTACCTACTCTCAAAAATAACCTAAAAGGTTTTTCTCCTAAGTCTAATAAACTTAAAACTTATAACCGAAAAGTAGGTTTGCTGGCTGTTCCTATTATTATTTTTGTTGTTTTTTACTGCATTTTTCTATTTGCCAATCCTGTATTTGCTTCTTATAACGAGAAATTCTTGATTCAAATAGATAAATTCTTTGCCTATTTCTTTAAGAATATTTCATTGATTCGAATATTATTTGGGATTTGGGGACTTTGGCTTGTAAGCAGCTTTATTTATAGGTGGAAAGTAGATACTACTTTTACTCAAATATCTATACCTGATAAATTTCAGATAGAACGCAGACCAAATAAGCTCCAGATAGGAAGACTATTTAAAACATTAGACCTTAAAAATGAAGCACAAATAGCCCTTTTAACTATTGGCTCTGTGAATGCATTACTCTTATTTATCAATTTTATAGATATTCGCTTTCTTTGGTTTGGCTTTGTACATTCTGAAGATGTGAGGCTTGCAAAGCTAGTTCATGAAGGGACTTATATACTCATTTTCAGTATATTACTTTCTATGGGAATCTTGTTTTACTATTTTCGACAAAATCTCAATTTTTATACTCGTAATAAAACCCTTCAAAAAGTAGCTTATTTATGGTTGTTTCAGAATGGTATTTTACTCATATCAGTTCTATTACGATGCTATTATTATATACAAGAGCATGGACTTGCTTATAAACGTATTGGTGTAATTTTATTCCTTACACTTACTCTGATAGGCTTAATTTCTGTATATTATAAAATAAAAGCTAAAAAAACAGCCTATTATTTATTGCATGTCAATTCTATTGCTTTATATGTCTTGTTGTTATTCACAAGTTTTGTGAATTGGGATGTTTTGATTGTTTCATTCAATTTTAACCATCCCAATCTAAATAAAGGAAGCATTGATATTCCTTTTATCCTTAGCAGGTCGCATAGCACTATTCCTATTGTGCAAGCCAATGCACACAAATTAAATATGGATGCGATAGATGAAAGTGAATATTATTTTGGTCAGATAAGTCGTAAATACTTTGTGGATAAGCTAAAAGGAGAGTTTTTATATCATTACAAGACACTTTCGTGGTTATCTTGGAACTACACTTCTGATAAAGTATATAAACAGTTATCAAAAAAGTAAAATTTGGAAAAGTTATTATAAACAAAAGGCTCATTAAAAATGAGCCTTTTGTTTATTTCTTTACAGTTCTTTGTTCAATGCGTTTTTCATAATTAGAGCCTTTATATAGATAATCTACATAAATACCCGATGTATGAATTTGATTAGGGTCTAATGTCCCTGCTGGTACAATTTCTTCTACTTCTACAATGGTAACTTTTCCTGCTGTTGCCATCATAGGATTAAAATTTCTGGCTGTTCCCTGATAAATGAGATTTCCTGCTGTATCTGCTTTCCATGCCTTTACAAGAGCAAAATCTGCTTTGAGCCAGCGTTCCATCAAATATAATTTACCATCAAATTCTCTTACTTCTTTGCCATTAGCCACTTCTGTACCCACACCAGCAGGTGTAAAAAACGCAGGAATACCAGCTCCTCCAGCTCTGATACGTTCGGCAAGTGTACCTTGTGGTAATAATTCTACTTCAAGTTCTCCGCTTAATAACTGTCTTTCAAACTCTTCATTCTCACCAACATACGAAGAAATCATTTTCTTTACTTGTCTTGTTTTCAAAAGCAAACCAATTCCAAAATCATCCACACCTGCATTGTTCGAAATACAAGTAAGATTTTTTACACCACTTTTGAGTAAAGCAGTGATACTATGCTCAGGAATTCCACATAAACCGAAGCCTCCAAGCATAAGGGTTGCTCCGTCTGGTATTTGTTTAATGACTGCGTCTAAATCGGTGATTACTTTGTTTATCATAAAATTATGTAATTATCTTATAATTTTGAAGTCAGACAAATATACAAACAAAAGTCTAATAATCTAAAGAAATCGTATCTTTGTAAATGATAATGAAACCTATAAGGTTTTGTTATTTGAACCTATTGATAAGTAATTTTAAACCTTATAGGTTTTTTTATTTGAAGTATGAAACAAACTCTTGACTTTGTTGTAAGCCCCGAAATAGGCTTTGACACAGATAATTTACATAAATTTTTAAAACAAAAATTACAACTCTCTGAGAATGCTTTTATTCGTTTAGAACGCCGTTCTATTGATGCTCGTTCCAAACAAGTGAAAGTGAATATCAAGGTTTCTGTCTATGAAAATGAACAAGCAGAACCTTTAGGGAATTTTCAAAAAAGCTATCAGGATGTAAGTAAAAAGCCACAAGCTATTGTAGTAGGAGCAGGACCAGCAGGCATGTTTGCTGCTTTAAGACTCATCGAATTAGGAATTAAGCCAATCGTGATAGAACGAGGAAAAGACGTTCAAGCTCGAAGAAGAGACTTAGCAGCCATCAATAAAGACCACGTAGTCAATAATAACAGCAATTATTGTTTTGGGGAAGGAGGAGCTGGTACATATTCTGATGGAAAATTATACACTCGTTCCAATAAAAGAGGGGATATTCGCAGAATTTTGGAGATTTTGGTGGCTCATGGAGCAAAAGAAGAAATACTTATAGAAGCTCATCCACATATTGGTACCAATAAACTCCCTAAGATTGTAGCAGATCTTCGAGAAAGTATCATCAAGGCTGGTGGAGAAGTGCATTTTGAAACAAAAGTAATAGATTTTATTTTAGAAGGAAATGCTATAAAAGGTGTAGTAGGGGAAAAGCAAAGTAATACACAAGAATTTATAGGAATTGGCGTAATTTTAGCCACAGGGCATTCGGCAAGAGATATATTTGAGCTTTTACATAAAAAAAATGTTTTTATCCAAAATAAACCTTTTGCATTAGGTGTACGGATAGAGCATCCACAACAAATTATAGATTCAATCCAGTATCATTGTGAGCAGAGAGGGCAATATTTGCCACCTGCATCTTATAGTCTGGTAGAGCAGGTAAAATATAAAGGTGTTGAGAAAGGTGTATTTTCATTTTGTATGTGTCCAGGGGGCTTTATTGTGCCTTCGGCTACTGAACAAGGTGAAGTGGTTGTGAATGGAATGTCCCCATCTCGGAGAGATGGTAAATTTGCCAATTCTGGAATGGTTGTAGCTGTTGATGAACTGGATTGGAAGCCTTTTGAGAGTTTTGGTGTGCTTGCAGCTCTTGAATTTCAGAAAAATATAGAAAAAATAGCTTGTCAGATAGGTGGAAATACCCAGATTGCTCCTGCTCAAAGAGTTGTAGATTTTGCAGAAAAAAAAGTATCTAAAAGTCTTTTAGATACATCCTATCAACCGGGGCTTGTTTCTGTGGAACTGAGAGAAGTGCTACCTGAACAAATTGCTTTTCGACTTCAAGAGGGGTTAAAGTCTTTTGGTAAAAAAATGAAAGGATATTTTACCAATGAAGCCCAACTGATAGGTGTAGAAAGCCGAACATCTTCGCCAGTAAGTATTCCCAGAGATAAAACGAGCTATGAGCATACACAAATAAAAGGCTTGTTTCCTTGTGGCGAAGGGGCTGGTTATGCAGGAGGCATTATGTCTGCGGCTATGGATGGAGAAAGATGTGCTGAAAAACTTGTGGAATTGTATGTATAAAACTACGTTTTACTACCAATTTCCAGCCATTGCTGAAAGATGGGGCTTTTTTCTCGACTCACGATTACTTCTTCTGTGGATGTTGGCTCTAATTCTAATTTCAGTTTTCCATGAAAATACTGATGAATTTTGCTAATGGATTCCACAGAAGCTATGAACTGACGATTCAGCCTAAAGAAATAAGCAGGGTTTAATAAATCTTCTAACTCTTCAAGTGTATAATCTACTAAAAACTGCTTTCCCTCTTTAGAAATCAAACAGACCATTTTATTGGCTGAGTAGAAATAAGCAATTTGTTCTTGAGTAATAGGAATGAGTTGCTCCTGATGTTTTACCAGAAAACGCTGTTGATAATTTTTGGGTTTTTGTTGGCTGATTTCTTGTAATAACGAAGCGATTTTAGTGCTATAGTCCTGATTTTCAGTTTTTCCAAAAAGCTCCTTATATTTCTTATAAGCTTGTATCAACTCATCTTGCTTGATGGGTTTGAGTAGATAATCAATACTTTTTACTTTGAATGCCTTGATGGCATACTCATCATAAGAAGTTGTAAAAATAATGGGTGTTTGAAGAGTTACCTGCTCAAAAATTTTAAAACTAAGCCCGTCAGAAAGCTGTATATCAGAAAAAATTAAATCTATTTGGGGAGAAGTATTGAAAAATGCAATGGAGTTCTCAATACTGTCCAATGATGCAACAATTTCTGTATCACCCAAACCCAGAACCATTTTGCTTAATCGTTCAGCAGCAGGGTATTCATCCTCTATCAGAAGTATTTTGGTCATAGTAAAGGAATTTCAACTCTAAAAAACTCTTGACTCTTCTCTATAAAAATATCCTTTTTACTTAATAAGGCATAACGATTTTTAATATTCTCTAACCCTACTTTGGTAGATTTATAAAAGGTGTTTTTTTCCTGTAAGTTATTCTGGACAGCCAAAATGTTTTCATCAGCAAAGATATCAATAGTCAAAGGCTTATCTTTAGAGATGATATTGTGTTTAATGGCATTTTCGATAAGCATTTGAAGGCTTAATGGAGCTATTTTTTTCTGTAAAATTTCTGGTGCAATATGTTTTTCGAGTTGTATATTCTCTCTGAAACGTACTTTATTGAGATACATATAAGCATCCACAAAATCCATTTCTTCCTGAAGCGTTACCATATCTTTCTGTTTACTAACCAATACATAACGATATACATCTGCCAGTTTTTCCAGATATTTTTGAGCTTCCTGATTAGTTTCATCTATTAAAAAGCTCAGAGTATTGAGGCTATTGAACAGAAAATGAGGGTCTAATTGGCTTTTAAGAGATTCTAGCTGTGACTGAACGTTGGCTCTTGCCAAAGCCTCTGCCTTTTGAATACCAGCTTTCCAAGACTGAAAAAAGAAAACACTCTCATAAATGAGTGTAACAATAATGGTAGGTACAAGCCCAATACCAAAACCTATCCAAATATTGGGTTTAGCTTCAGCAGGATTAATTACTCTACACAATAAATCTAATGAAAAAGTAATGATAAAAGTATAAATGAGAGATATAACAGTTTGGATAATAAGCCTTTGTTTAGTTTGCTCAAAACTTGGGTATTTATCCATCAAAGTATGCATAATTTTTCTTAAACCTTCCCAAATGAAAAATGTATTCAAGAAAGCTATAAGAAAACCCCAAAGTGTTTCAAAGGAAAAGAAAACCTCATCATTTATATGATAAATAATATTGATAGTCAGGCTGATAGCTGGTATTCCTATCAGTCTGGCTTTCAAATCGCTGATATGTGGTTTGGGTACGTTCAAAATGTTTTTTATTTTTAAAGATACAAAAAATACTTCACAATACTATTAACTTCTTAAAGAGTTTATAAGTTCCTGACTATCTGATAAATCATCCCAAATCTGCTCAGCATAATAATGCTCTCTATCACTTTCAAAATAACTAAATAATGATGCTAATACTTTGAGTTTAGAGCTAAAAATACTCAGAAACTTTATCATCCCTAATGGAGTAGCCTGAATTTTAAGAGAAGAGTTTTGTTTTTTGAGTTTAACAAATACATCTTCATAAGTTTGTAATTTTTTACCCTGAACAGCGTAATGCTGATTAAATGCTTTTGGGTTTTCAATCGCTGCAATCACAAAATTACTGTAATCTTCAAGATTTGTCCAATAGTGAGCAACAGGCTTACCAATCCACTGGATAGTGTTGTTTTTAACATTGAAAAGTAAGCTGTCTTCAAAAGAACTTGGATGAAAAATAGTAAAAGGAATAGAAGATTTTTCGATAAACTGATGTCCCTGTCTTTTAATTTCGTTTGGGAAAAAATATGTTTTTAAATGTGTAGCCAATGGATAAGCTCCCAAAGCAGAAATTTTAATAATTTGCTCAATTCCAGCAAGCTCAGCAGCTTCTATAATATTTTTAATGCCTTCTCTTTCTTCATAAAATGATAATTTGGGGTTTAGAGTTTCTGTACTCAAATTGATATAGACAATATTACAACCCTTAAATGCCTTTACAAGACTATTGATGTCATCTAAATTTGCTTGTACAATTTCAATACTTTCTGGTAATTTGGTACGTGCCAGCAGAGTATTTCTACTGATAGCTTTAACACTAAAGCCTTTTTGTATCATTTTTTGTGCTACGGGTATTCCTAATCTTCCAGTAGCTCCTATGAATGCAATTTTGATATGATTTTTCATAAAATTGAAAGTTTAATATTTTAGAATTTAAGTAATGGTTTGGCTTGTAAAGCTTGTATCAAGGTAAAAGCAGTGAAGCAGAAGTAAAGAATGCTAATACTAATAGTAAAAGAGGTATTTCTAAAAACATAAAAAGAAAGAATAGGAAGTATTTGTATGGCATGCATTCCAAAAAAATGTGATACTCGCAAATCACCATATTTCAGACTCCATCCTAAAATGGGTAAACTTCTGCCTTCATGTACTGCACCAACTGTATGGGTAAGCCTCGAACCATAATAAACCCTTCAAAAGAAAAAATAACAAATATCACAAGGCTTAATCTGATTGCCCAAACATAATAACTAGGCAGTGTCGGAAATGTATTTTGAAAAAATAAAAAAGCAATGTAAGCTGTATAAATGCTAACAGCCGTAGCAGCTAAGCCCATAAGTGTGTACATAAACCCATAAAACTGTGTGCTTACATTAAAATGAGAAGCTTTTCCTCTAAAAGCCTGTAATGTAATATATACAATCTCAAAACCTAATAAGATAATAACAGCCCAACTGAATCTGGAGGTATTAAATTGTGGTAAATAAGAACAAAACCAAGCCATTGTCCAACTGTAAAAAACTGTTGCTGCTGCAAATTTAAAAGGCTTAAGCCATGCGTTTGTACCATTTACCTGAGAGGTGGAGATATAAGCCAGTATTAAAAATAAACATGCTAATACCAAACAAATGCCTCCAAATATAAATAACTCAAGATTTCGATATTTTAACTCTTGTAAAAACATAGCTTTAGTGTGTTTAGAAGGAGCTATAAGCTCCTTCTGGTTAGAAAGTATATCTTACAAATGGAACTGGGAAGAAACCTTGCTGATACTGATTTACCAAAGCATTTGTTCTTCTATTGTATGTCTGTTGGAAAATATTTTGATTATTGGTTAAATTCTGTAAATCCAAAGAAAATTCTAAACTGCTCTTTTTATAGTCTTTACGATAACCAAATTTTATATCTGTTCTGAAATAAGGTGTCTGGCGAACTGAATAAGCTTTTTCGTTATCATAAATGGCTTCTCCAGCACTCTTTGATGCCTCGATATTTAAAGGAGTGAAGAATCTGCCACCCACAGTACTTACCTTTATATTAGCAATCAAAACATTGTTTTTACGAAGTTTCCACTCTTTCCCTGCTAGTACATTGAGTACATAATTGGTATTGAAGGCTGTATTACGTTCTATTCCATCACTACCCTTATATTTGGAGTCGAAAATAGAACCAGTAATAAGGAAATAATAATTGTTTTTGAAAGAGCGTTCTAAAGTCATTTCTAATCCATAATTATAGCCTGTACCGTTGTTTACAAGACTATCTTGCTCTACGGGTGCAAAATCAGCTCCAGTATTGAGGGTAGAGAATGAAGAGGCTCTTTGCTCTACGGGTACATCAAATAAAGACTGATAATATGCCTCAGCTCTGAAAATCAATTTATCGGCAAGATTATTTTCATAACCTAATACAGCGTGATGACTACGTGTAAAGCCTAAATCTTTATTAGTATAATTTATTCCTTGAGTTGTAGGAGTAATAACATAAGAACTGTAAATATTCTGAATCTGACTGTGTAATCCATAACCAATACTCAAAGATTGTTTGGGAGTAACCAAATATTTCAAACCAACTCGGGGTTCAACCACATGCTGATTATTCAGACTGTAATGTTGCCAATGAGCTCCCGTATTGAGTGTAAGTGATGGACTAAAACGATGTTTCCATTGAACATATCCTTGTGAAAGAGTGGTATTATCTTCAATGTCAATTCTGACAGCTTCAGATACTCCACCACCAAAAATATCCTTGTTAAAAAGATTAAAGTTTAAAAAATCTACATTTACCCCAGCCTGAAAGCTGTTTTTAGCGTTCAATTTGTGATTGATTGTGAAAACGGTTGCATATTTTTGGGTAGAAAATTTGGCTTCACCACTTCTAAATTCCTCTCTTGTAATAACACTGATGGAATCCCCTAAAAATCTTTGTTCTGTACCCATAACGCCAAATGTAAGTTTGGCAAATGTTTTAGGGCTAATCTGGTGTTCATAGCTTGCCCCTAAAATCCCTGTTTTGAAGTTTACAATGGTGTTTGAGTTTTCATCACCAAATAAATTATTTTTTGTTGTATCTTCTTTATTTCCTAAGAAGCTCACATCACTCATCCCTGCAAGACTAAACAACGTAAATTTCCCTTTTTTACCAACAGGTAGGTTTATTTTTAAATTAATATCTTGATAGTTAGGGGTTGCATTTCCTGTTCCAAAATTAATACCCAAAGTGTTGAAAAGAGATAGTGTAGAATAACGATAATTTACTAAAAAAGAACCTTTATAGTTTTTTGAAAAAGGACCTTCAGCACCTACTTCAAAACCATTGAAACCAATTTGTCCTACAAATTCATGTTTGTCAGTATTTCCATCTCTCAGACGTAAATCAAATACACCAGCACTTGCATTGCCATACTGAGCAGGAAAAGCACTTGTTATAAAATCTGATTTTGCCAAAACGTTGTTATTGAGCATACTTACAGGACCACCTGTTGTGCCAAATGCTGAAAAATGGTTCGGATTAGGAATATTCAAGCCTTCCATTTGCCAAAGCATACCTGTAGGGGAGTTGCCACGTACTACAATATCATTTCTTGAGTCATTACCTGAGATAACACCTGCATAGTTTGCAGCCATACGACTTGGGTCACCCAAAGCACCTGCATAACGTTTAGTTTCTTCTGTATTAAACGACCTTGCACTTAAAGTGGTGTACTCGTTATTAGTGACAGAGCCATCTTTGGTTCTATCATAAGATACTGTAATAGATTCTATTTCCGATAAATCTTCTTGCAAGTCTATATTTAAGTAAACTTCTTTACCTGCTGTTACCATAATATCAGCAAAAGCTTTTTCTTCATATCCTGTAAAAGATACTTTAAAAGTCTGTCTTCCAAATGGTATATTTTCTATTTTGAAATAACCTTGCTCGTCTGAAATAGCTCCTTTTTTTAAACTATCAGAGCTGATAAGTTGTACTAAAACACCAGCAAGAGGTTGTTTAGAGGCTTCGTCAATAATTCGACCTTTGACAGTTTGTGTGTTTTGAGAGTAGCCTATCAAAACTAGCAACCAAAACAAAAGTGTTGTCCAAATCTTTTTCATAAAAATTATGTTTAGATGTTTGAACAAATTTGTAGGTTATTATGCAACTAAGAAATGCGAATCCTACTGAACCGTATAAACTCAGCCCCGAACCGTAAAAACTGAAAACCGAAATAAAATGATAGATTTGAAAGAAATATTAGAAGAACAATACAAGTTATATAATCAGCCTAACTTTATACCCAACGACCCTATCAGTATTCCTCATCAATTCACTAAAAAACAAGATATTGAGATTGCTGGTTTATTCGCTTCTATACTTGCTTGGGGACAACGCAAAACCATTATCAAGAAATGTACAGAACTCATGGAAAAGATGGATAACAGCCCTTATGAGTTTGTTCTGAATCATCAAGAAACTGATTTAAAACGTTTTCTGAGCTTTAAACACCGAACTTTCAATTCAGAAGATACTTTGTATTTTATTCATTTCTTAAAATATTGGTATGGTAAAAATGAATCTTTGGAAACGGCTTTTAGTCAGCATCTTAAAAATGCAGATGAAACTATTGAAAATGCTTTAATAGGTTTCGAAAAGCTATTTTTTAGCCTGCCTGAAGCCCCCAAACGTACTCGAAAACATATTTCTACACCTGCTCGCAACTCCGCTTGCAAGCGTCTGTGTATGTATTTGCGTTGGATGGTACGAAAAGATGATAAAGGTGTAGATTTTGGGATTTGGGAAAATATAAGCCCTGCTCAGCTAATCTGCCCCTGTGATGTACATGTGGAGCGTATTGGAAGAGAGCTAAAACTCATAACACTCCCTAAAACCAACTGGAAAATGGCTTTAGAACTGACCAAAAACCTTAAAGATTTTGATGCCAATGACCCTGTAAAATACGATTTTGCCCTTTTTGGAACTGGAGTAATGGAGAAAGTAAAGAGTTAAAAACCTACTTTTTTGTAATATTTCCAAAAAAGAAATGTTTAATCTGATTATTTTACAACAAAAATATATTTTGTTGATTTTGATGTTGATTCTTCACTATCACACTCGTTAGAACCCTCCAGAAACTTTATTTCAACAGTATCTACCCCAGAAGATGTGCCTTCAAAAATAAATGCTCCAGTACAATTACCTCCTTCATTTTCAGAACATTTAATAGTTTTCTCTTCTATGAGCTTTATGTGTTTTAATAGGGTTTTATTACAGACACTATAATGACAACATGAATTTGTAGTGTAATAAATCTCAATTCTCTCTTTTAAAGATAGTTCATACCTTTCTTTATTATCATAATTTTTACAACCAATAAAACAAATTATTATAAGAGCTAATTTATTTGTTTTTAGAAATGAACTCATGAAAGCATTTTTCATATAAATATTTGTTTTTTAGAATTAAGAAAAAAGTAAATTGAAAGTAAGACTTACACATTCAATACTTATATGATTTTATGGTATAAGTATTAAATTTTGATAATCAAAACAAGTTTAATATCATACGCATAATTTATTTTTCTTAAAAAGCCTCAGCCACACTAATATAATATTGTCCACCTTCACGACCATAGGCATAATCGAAACGAATATTAAGCCTTTCAGCAGGGTTAATTACAAAACGCAGACCTGTTCCGACAGAATATTTAAGTGTTCTGAAACGCAAATCAGAGGCTTTATTGAAAACATCGCCAACTCCTGCAAAGGTTGTCAGCCCCAAACGCCAAACTAATGGAAATCTGTATTCTACCTGCGAAGCAATAAAATTCTTGTCCCTGAATCTATTTTTAGGGTAGCCTCTCAAAATATCCTCACCACCCAATGTGGACATATCCAAAAAAGGAACATCTCCAAAAGTGAACTTGGCTTTAGTTTGGAATGCAATAATATTCTTGGGTTTAATTTGCCAGTATTTCTGATAAACCCCGTTTACATTTACAAAATTGAAAGAGCTTCCCAGAATAGGTGTAAAAAAGTAAGTAGAAACTTCGGCTAATGAGCCTTTATAAGCATTGATGATATTATCTCTTGTATCAATGACAGCTACAAAACCTAATGCTGAGCCTATGCCACCTTTATAGCCAGAGATAGAACCATTTTCAAGAATACCACCAGTTGTATATTTAAAGCCATATTCTTTTTCAAATTCATAATCAAAACCTACAAAAAAATCGTGTTTGATTTTCTTTAGAAACATAGCTTTGATTTGCATCAGATTGTAGGCATATCTTTCTTCGTTGGCTTTAGAAGTATTGTTGCCGATACCATAGAATCTGTCAGGGAAGTTCCGAAAACGAATATCCCCTTTGAGTAAAAAATCTTCATTTCTTGTAAAAATATTCCATGTAGCCCAAACATCTGTTTGCTTATTTTGGGTATAATCTGCCAAAAACTGTACAAAAGAAGTTCTAGTTTCTTTATCTGAAGAATCTTTAGGAGAGATTTTAAAATAGTATACACCTGCTCCACCAAAAGCCAATCGGGTATCTGGTGTATAATAAATGAGTGGAAGAAAAAATAAACCCTTCTTTTCTGTACTAACAGTATCATCTAAACTAGAAAAGCCTAAAATTTTTTTCTTTTTCTGGGCATTTACTGAGCTATATAGTCCAAAAAAAATAATAAAGAGCAGAAGAAGTGGTTTCTTCTTAGATATATAAGAAATCATGAATTTAGGTTTGAAAAATCTAGTATAAAAAATAAGAATGAATATTGAGGGAGGACGGCTATTTCTTATCCAGTTTAAGTCTTTCCTCTCTGTTAGCTATTTCCCAAGCTGTTAAGAAAATGAGTTGGGCTATTTTGGTCATTTTGGGATAATGAATTTTTTCAGGAGTATCTGTGGGTTTATGATAATCTTCATGCAAACCACTAAAGTAAAAAATGACAGGAATACCTTTTTTAGCAAAATTGTAATGGTCAGAACGGTAATAAAGCATTTCAGGATGACTCACATCATTGTAGGTATAATCAAGTTTGAGTTGTAAAGAGTTTTTATTTACATCTTCTTGTAGTTTGTACAAATCCATAGAAAGTTTATCAGAGCCTATGAGATACACATAATCAGTAGTTTTGGTAGCCAAATATTTGTCATCAATACGCCCAATCATGTCTGTATTCAAATCTACAACTGTTTTATTCACAGGAAAAATAGGGTCGAAATCAGCATAGTATTGTGAGCCTAATAACCCCACTTCCTCGCCAGCCACAAGCATAAATACAATACTACGTCTTGGACCTTTACCAGCTTTTTTTGCTTTTATAAAGGCTTCAGCCATTTCTAAAATAGAGGAAGTTCCAGAGCCATTGTCATCAGCTCCATAATGAATTTTATTGTTTTCAATGCCAACATGGTCATAATGAGCTGAAATAATCACAAATTCATCTTTTTTGTCTGTACCTTCAATCCAGCCTATTACATTTTCAGTTTCAAGGGCTTCACTGGGTTTTCTGTTATTGGGTTCCCTATTTCTATACAAAGCCATTCCCCAGCCAGATTTTACGACTTTAAACTTCTGAAAATAAGAACTATCTTTGCCTGATACAACAGCAGGAAGTAGTCCAATGCGTTTCATTTCTTTGGCAATATACTTGGCAGCTTTCTTTTGCCCAACACTGGCTGTCATTCTGCCCTGCATAGAGTCAGATGCAATGATATATAAATGTCTTTTAAGTTCTTGAGCAGTAATGGTTTTGGCATAAAACCAAGCAGAAGAATCTTTGGTCGTAGTCTGATAACCTGTATTTTGGGCATACAATACAACACTACACAAAGAAGCAAAAAGAGTAAAATAAAAACGCATAAAATAAAATCATTTGAAATCACAATATACAAATATTATACCTATAACTCAACAAAAAATCCTAAATCGTTCAGATTCAGGATTTTTTAGTATTATAAGATTATATTATTTTAATTTATTTCTGAAAAACGCAATGGTTAGTTGATAAGCTTTTTCAGTAGCATCTTTATCATAATTAGGATTGCTTGGATTGGCAAAAGCATGTTCAGCATTAAAGCTATTAATAGAAGCTTTTTTCTTAAGTTTTATCAGATTTTTTTCAAATTCTGCTACAATCTCTGAGTTTATCCATTTCTCTTTACTTGCAAAAATACCTAAAACTTCAGCTTTTAGAGTTTTTAGTTTTTCTACATCTTTTTCAGGCATACCATAATAAATTACACATGCTTTGGCTTGTTTACCAGCCAAAAGTGCAGTTTGTAAAGACCAGCCTCCACCAAAACACCAGCCAATTGTACCAATTTTAGCTCCTTTACCTGCGTATGTAAAAGCTCCTTTGATAATTGTTTGAGCTCTTTCTGCTTTAACGGCTTGCATATATTGGGCTGCTTCTTCACGAGAAGTGGCTACTTTTTTATCATAAAGGTCTAAAGCTATTACATTTACATCACCTAAATCATTATAAATTTTTTCAGCTTCTCTCTTAATATGGTCATTCAAGCCCCACCATTCATGGATAACAAAAATATATTTTTTAGAAGGTTTTGTCACTTTTAACTCATATCCATAAGCTTCTGTACCATCAGCAGCTTTGAAAGTAATATCTTTTCCTATATCACTAATATGTTTGTAAGGCAAAGGTAAATCATGGCTCATTCTGAAAGCTTGCTCATCTGCTAAATCTGCAAAACTGGTAGTCGCAGAAGGTACTTGGCAACATGTTTGGGCGTATAGTATTGTACTAAAAAGTACCATCGCAATAGATAAGAAAATTTTTTTCATAAAATTAGAGTTTATGTGTTGTAACATTTAATTAACCTTTGTAAAATTAAAAATGTTTTGGATAAAATATTCTTGTAAAGGTATTCTTGTAAAATATATTATACAGAAATGATAAAAATGATGTTCATAGTGGTATTTCAGTTGTTAAGTATACATTTGTTTGCCCAAAAAATCCCTCAAGGTTCTTATAAAGTTAAAAAGAATTCATCAGATACAATTATTTTAGAAAAAATGAAAAATGATCATTCGTTTGATGAAACAATTCTGTATATGAATAAGCCTTGTGGATTTACAGATACTACATATTATTGGAGTTTTTACAAACAAGATTCTCTTAAAATAGAGACTGTTATTAGGAAGTGTTACTTTAGCCCTAATTCAAATAATAAAATAGCACAAAAAAGTGAGAAAGCTGTTTTAAATTTATCAAGCTCAGAAATCAGGACAAGTTTTTGGGATGAAGATAAAGGAGTTTTTCTTTTGAAAAATAATGATTTTTATATCAAAAACACAAAAATTTATAATGGGGCTTACTTTTATATGCTACAAAGAAAAGGAAAAATAATACTTATAAGAAAGAGATAAATGAAATAGACTCTTATTAAAGAGTCTATTTCGTATTTTTCTTAAATTTCTGTGTTGCGATCATATGCAACATATCCTTTTTTACGAAGTCTATGACAGGGGCTAGTGAATCATTTTCAGTGGCAGTTCTAAAATAAATGGCTGCTCTTAGAAAATGCTTGACAGAGTCAGTGGTATAAAACTGTAAATGACTTGGAATTTCACCTGTAAGTCCCAAAGCCAAAACAGGCTGATTATCAGCGTTTCGATGCTCATAATATCTCATAGCATCAGCTCTATAAAGATGTTTAGAAGCTAATTTATGAGAATCTTCTATAAGTTCTGACAATTTTTTCTGAGGGTCATCACTAATATCTTTGTAGGTAATTTGGATTTCAGCCCAACCTAATTTAGGGTAAATTACATGAATCCAATAAGGTTCAGCTATTTTAGAACTGTCTTTACGAATCATAGCATGTTTAGAATATTCAAAGAAATAAGGATAAGTAGTATCTAAACCCACATATTCATCTTTTGGTAAGCTAATTCTGTTGAAGCCTTTAGGCTTAGGAGTAAAACCCTCTTCATCATCTCCACAACTCCAAATCAAAATGGATAATATACAAGTATAAAGCAGTTTTTTCATTATGACTGATTTTTTAAGAACCATTCTATTGTTTTTTGTAAGCCTTCTTTTGCAAAAACCTCAGGATTATAACCTAATAGATTTTTAGCCAACGAAATATCAGCAAGACTGTCCCTTACATCACCTTTTCTTGCATCCCTGAATTGAGGTTTTATTTCTTTATTTAAAATTTCACTAATTAAGTCAAAAATACCTTTGATGGAAAGTCTTTCGCCACAAGCTACATTATAAACTTTATTTGGAGCTTCAGGATGCTGAGAAAACATAGCCTTTATATTAGCCTGTACAGCATTTTCTACAAACGTAAAATCTCTACTCTGCAAACCATCTCCATTAATAATAGGTGCTTGATTATTATTTAAAGCATTGATAAACAATGGTATAACAGCAGCATAAACACCTTCTGGACTTTGTTTATATCCAAAAACATTGAAATATCTCAAACCAATACTTTCTGTACCATAACTTTTTGCAAAGATTTCTGCATAAAGCTCATTAATATATTTGGTAAGTGCATAGGGAGACAAAGGCTTTCCTATTTGAGTTTCCTGTTTAGGTAAAATAGGACTATCCCCGTATACAGAAGAAGAAGAAGCATAAACTAATCTCTTCACATTCTGTTCTTTACATGCCCATAAGATATTCAAAAATCCTGTTACATTGGCTTCATTACTTGCAATAGGATTGTTGAGACTACGAGGTACAGAACCCAAAGCAGCCTGATGAGAGACATAATCAATACCCTCACAGGCTTTCATGCATATTTCAGCATCTGTAATAGAGCCTTCGATAAATTCAATCTGGTTGCTCCTAACAAAAGGTTCTATATTCTTAAAAAAACCAGTAGAAAGATTATCTAAAACTCTGATTTTATTGGCTTTATGACTAATAAGGTATTCTACTATATTTGAACCTATAAATCCAGCACCACCCGTAATTAAAAAATTATACTTGCTTAAATCTTCTTGATGAAAAGCGACCATTTTATATAGTTATGAATTATAAGTGATGAAACGAAGTTCAGCGAAGCTAATGATGAGTTTTGAGTTTTCTCACATTGTATTCAATACTCATTACTCACTTTTTATGCTCCAAAGTTACGGATTTTTTTCAATTACATAAATCAGGCTTGAAGTATTGGTTTTGCCAGCTTTGTTATTAGAGATAAAACCTCTCCACAAAGCCTTGATATATTGTGTTTTACCTGTTTTGTAACGAGTGCTAAGTAAACTAATGTAATAAGCATCAAAAGGCATAGGACAGATAGCTTTTATACTACAACCATGTTTTTTGAACAAACCTGTAATATCTTTCTTTTTAAAATGCCATAAATGTCTTGGAACATCATAAGCAGCCCAATGCTCCTTAAAATATAAAGCATCGTCACTCTCTGGATTTGGAACAGCAACAATGAGTACACCTTTTTCTGTAAGTAAATTCTTTAACTTTTCAATAGTTTCATTCAAATCAGGGACATGCTCCAATACATGCCACATCGTAATGGCATCATATTTTTTTCCTTCTACTTCATTGAGACTCAAAAAAATATTTTTCTGAGCAACTTTTTCTGCAATACTTCGTGCATCTGCATCAGGCTCAATGCCATCAGCTTGCCATCCAGCCTGAATGCATGTACTTAAAAAAGCTCCTGTTCCACATCCATTATCCAGTAAAGAACCTTTTGTTTGGGTATATTTTTGGACAAGTTCTAGTTTATTCTTTAAAGCAATTTTTCGAACTCTATGATATGCCCAATTGATAAGTCCTTTTTGTGTATCAGAATGAGAAATATAATCATTTGATTTATAGTAATCTCCTAGTGTATCTAACGATGGGCGAGGAGAGGTCAGTAGAAATCCACAAGCCTTACATTCCTGAATTTGAAAACTTTCTCGACTTACAGTATAATCTTTACATATTAAAAAAGGAGAGAATTCTGTACCACTGCATACTGGGCATTGGTGAATAATATCTTCTGTCATAAATTTTAATCTTTTTTATAAACCAATGCAACAGCCGTAGCTGTAATACCTTCTCTTCTACCTACAAAGCCTAAAGTCTCTGAAGTAGTGGCTTTGATAGAAACATCTTCGGATTCTACTTTCATGATTTTAGCCAAAATTTCCTGCATTTGTGGAATAAAAGGATTAATTTTAGGAGCTTCTAAGCAAATCATGGCATCCACATTACCCACAGCATAACCTTTCTCTTCAATTTTAACCATCACTTCTGCAAGAAGTTTTTTACTATCAATACCTTTATATTTAGGGTCTTTGTTGGAAAAATGGTAGCCTATGTCTCTTAAAGCCAATGCCCCCAAAAGTGCATCACAAATGGCATGAATCAGCACATCTGCATCCGAATGCCCCACAGCTCCGTGTGTGTGTTCTATTTGGATGCCACCAAGCCAAAAAGGATGATTTTCAGCCAATTGATGAACATCGTAACCTTGTCCAATTCTAAATTTCATTGAAAATATGTTTTAAATAAAAGGGCGAATTAATCATTCGCCCTGCAATTTATTTCTTTTTACCTTTAAGATCTGTATTTTTTGTATTTTTATAAGGATAAGAGTTGTTATTTCTATCTACATCTGCCATTCTTTCTGTCGGGTCTATTTCAATCTTGCTTATTTCTTTCACATCAGAACCTATTTTAAAGACATACTCTGGATAGACCCAGCCCCAATCATCCATTAAAATGGTAGTAGCACCACTCATTTCTTCTTTTTTCTCACCACGCATCAATTCCAAAGGAATATAATAACGCTCTTTTTTACCACTTTTATAAGTAACTACCAAATCAATAGGCATAGGCATTTCTCCCTTGCGTTCCAAAACTACTGTTGTCTCATTATTCTCAGAACTGACAGCCTTAACTCCATAATCAATAGTTTTGGAGCTATAAACCCAATATTCTTTATACCAGTCTAATTCTAAACCAGATACCTTTTCCATAATTCTGATAAAATCGTTAGCATTTGGATGCTTGAATTTCCAAGTATCAAAATATTCCTTCATTCCTTTTTCAAAAGCATCTTTCCCAATTACATAGCTTAACTGATACAAAAATGTAGAACCAATGGAATAACTGCTGATACTATAAGCTCTGTTTGTTCTGTAATGGTCTGCATGTGTACTCAAAGGCTCATTCTGACCAGCTTTTACCAAACCAAAATAATTTCTATAACTATCCACATGAGGGTTCTCAGCATTGATATTAAAAATTTGATTCATCACAATATCTTCTGCAAATGTTGTAAAACCTTCATCCATCCAAGAATACAAACTTTCATTGGTACCCAAAACACCATAGTACCAATTATGAATAGACTCATGCACCGAAACACCCACTAAGCCTTCTAATTCCTTATGTCTTCCTAAAATAAGAGTAGCCATAGGGTACTCCATACCACCATCGCCACCTTGTATAAATGAAAACTGCTCATAAGGATATTTTCCAAAACGCTCATTCATAATTTTGAAAGATTTTACCATATAATCTGGCAATTGCTTCCATTTTTCCTCTACTTGGCGTTCTTTTTTATAGAAAAAGTGCATTTCAGGCAAATCTGCTTCTTTACGAATAGTATGTGTAAAATCAGGGTCAGCAGCCCACATAAAATCGTGTACGTTTGGAGCTTTGAAATGCCAAGTTAATCTATTTGAGTTAGGTCTTTTTACTGCTTTTCCTTTTGTATCATATCCTTTTCCTATTTCCTGAGCATTTTGTAAATAACCAGTACCACCTACCATATAAGTAGAATCAATGGTTATTTTTACATCAAAATCACCCCAAATACCATAAAACTCTCTACCAATGTAAGGATTTGCATGCCAGCCCTGATAGTCATACTCTGCCATTTTAGGATACCATTGAGCCATTGAATAACGAACGCCTTCAGCATTATCTCTTCCAGAACGTCTGATTTGAATAGGAACTTGTCCTTCAAACTCCATTTCAAAGGTTACCTGCGATTTAGGAGCAATAGGTTTAGCCAATGTAACTTCCAAAATAGTACCTTCAATCGTATATTTTAAAGGAGTACCATCTTGTTTCAAAGAAAAGATTTTCTGATAACCAATTTCATTTTCTTTTAATTTGGAAATTCTATCACGTACACGTCCATCAGGGTCGGCAATAATACGAGAACGTACATCCATAGCACTATTAGGCTGAAAAGCATTAAAGTACAAATGATAGAATACTTTATCCAACGTTTCAGGAGAATTGTTGAAATACACTAATTTCTGTTTTCCTTTGAAACGATTAGTCTGAACATCCATGTCAATATCCATGGTGTATTGCACACGTTGTTGCCAACGGTCTACTTGGGCAAAAGCTCCAAAAGACAGCAAAAAGGCAATTTTTACTAGAAAGTATCGGTTTTTACTCATTATAGTTTAGAAAAATTGATGAACATGCAAAAAATAACGAAACAAAAGTAGAAAAAATTTCAGGCTTCTTCTAAACATTTCAGAAGACTTATTTAAAAGTCTTGATAGCTAAATATTAATATAAATACTCCCAAGCACTCTGATAGGCATCTATTCTTTCTACATATTCCAAAAAACTTTTATAAAAAGGATGGCTGGCTAGTGTGGCAGAATCACCAATTACTACCAACTTCTTTTTGGCTCGTGTGAGAGCCACATTTAACCTTCGAGTATCAGCTAAGAAACCTATTTCATTTTTATCATTACTTCTTACCAAACTGATAAAAACAGCTTCACTCTCTTGCCCTTGGAAGCTATCAACCGTTCCTACTCGAATATTTTCCTGATTATCCAAAAAGCTTTTCAGATAATTAACTTGAGCTTTATAAGGACTAATAACGGCAACAGGAATAGTAAACCTACTTCTAAAATCATCTAAAACCTTAATAAGCAAATCTGCTTCTTCTGGATTGGATATACTTAAATTTTCTCCCTGTTTTTCTTCAAAACCACATCCAGCAGTATCTATAAATACAAATGGACGTTCTTGTTCGTTTAGAACAACCTCTTTTACAGAATCATGAGCAATTAAATCCTGATGATAAAATTGTTCATTAGAGAAGCCCATAATATGCTCATGCATACGATATTGAACTTTGAGCATGACAGAAGCCTCAGGTTGTTTCTGAATCAGCCTTTCTAAAAGAGTTTTATCTAATCCCATTTTTTCAGCCTCATACGATTTTACAGTAGGAGGTAACTGACAGTGGTCTCCAGCCAAAACAACCCTCTGAGCCTTGCTAATGGGTATCCAGATGGCTGGGTCTAATGCCTGAGAAGCCTCATCAATAAAAACTGTATGATATTTCTTCTTGAAAATATAGTGATGATTAGCACCTATTAAAGTACAAGCAATTACCTGAGCACTTTCTAAGATACTATCTGTAATAAAAGATTCCAGTTTTTCGGCTTCCTGCGAAGCACTCTTAGCTTCTTGTATAAGAAGTTTTCGCTGTTCACGTTCACTTGCACCAAAATTTCTTTTATATTTTTTGCTTAAACTCCAATATTCATCTGCTTGTTTTCTGAGAGTTTTAATTTGTTTATACTGTGAATGAGAAACCACTTTGTAGTCTAAAGTATTATTGACTACATTTTCACTTACTCTAATAGGATTACCAATTCTTACAACTTGTATATTTTTTTGAACAAGTTTCTCAACAATCCAGTCCAAAGCCAAATTACTGGCAGTACATACTAAAACTTGTTTTTCAGTTTTGAGTGTAAAAGCTATAATTTCAGCAAGGGTAGTGGTTTTTCCTGTACCTGGAGGACCATGAATAATAGTAACATCTTGGGCATTGATTGTTCTTTCTAGAGCTTCAATTTGAGAAAAATTAAGTTGTGGATTTTGATAAAATTTTTGTTTTTGATGAAAAACAGCCTGTTTATCTCCAAGAAAAATTTCTCTTAACTCAGCTAATCTATTATTTTCAGCATTGATTACACTTTGAAGCATTTTCTCCATTTCTGTATAGGTAGTTTCATCAAATAAAACATCAACGCCAAGTTTTCCATCATCAAACCAGTCAGGTAATTCATCTACGGGCAACACTATAGTCATAGTATTTTGCCTTATTTTTTGTATGGTACCTTGAATCCTGTCTTTTTGAGTATTTTCCTGATTAGAAAATAAAGATACGGGCATGCCAACCTGAAACTGATGAGCTTCATTGACAAGTTGAGTTCTTTCTACTTGTATTCTGATTTTATCAAAAACAAAGTCTGTTTCCAATATGTTAATAGGATACCATGCAGTACCTTGTAATTTGCGTTCTTGTAAAGGTGTTTTGAGTATTTGCTCAGTATATTGTTGTAAATCTGTTTGCTTTTCTACTTGGAGGGCTTTAACTTGCTGGGCTAAAATTTCTTTGGAAGACATAACTTAATAATGTATTTATCAAATATACAATAACAATTAACAAAACAAATATGAATTTAATCATCGCATTCTTAAAAAATATTTCTTTAATCACTTTTGCTGCTGTTTGGCTTATCCTCAATAAAAGTTACCCCAAAGAAATTTATGTAGGCAATTATATTAATATCCTCCATAAAGATTGGGTGTTGTATGTTTCGTTAGGATTTGTAGGATTATTTAATTTAATCATGATATTTTTTTTGAGGCTTTTGCAAAATATACCTATAGAAAAACTAAATATACCCAATAGCAGTTTTTGGAAAGAAAATGAAATAAGTAAAGGTGAATTTTTTAAAGTTCTGAAGGCTTGGTTTTTTACTTTTATGATAGCCATTAATTCATATTCATCCTTTATGTTATTTAAAATATGGGATTTGAACACCCAAAATGAAGTAAGAGGTTTATCTGTTTATTGGATAATGGGAGTAGCAATTGTTGCTATCTGGGTAATATTCATAGGATTTCGATTTAAAATAAGAAAGTATTCTATTTGGGACTAAATTAATTTTATGATTAACAAAGGCTTAACAAACACAACCTAAGTAATAAAATTGCGATAATGCGAACTTAAACAAAAAAAAGTTTCGCATTTTTTTTATTTTTCAATAGTACTTACTACTTTTGAAAGAACCAACTTCTAAAAATTAAAGAAAAAGTTATGAAGAAAAAACTACTGTTTAGTTTTGTCTTTGTCCTAGCCTTTGTAATACAAGGTTTTGCACAAAGGACAGTATCGGGAACGGTAACCGATGATAAAGCTCAGGCTGTAATTGGAGCAACAGTTTTTGTAAAAGGAAATACAAAACTGGGAGCTGTTACCGATGTAGATGGCAAATATTCCATCAATGATGTTCCCAACGGTGCCATTTTAGTGGTAAAAGCCGTAGATTTTAAAGATAAAGAGATTAACAGTGGATCTCAAGCTGTTATTAATTTCTCTTTAGAACTCGACCAAATCCAGCAAATTGAGGTTATCTCAACAGGTTATGGTGAAATAGCAACAAGGTCGTATACAGGATCTGCTGGTATAGTTGAGTCAAAAAAAATAGAAAATGTACCTATTCAAAGTTTTGATCAAATTTTGCAAGGACGTACACCAGGTGCTTTGATTCAAGGTTCTTCAGGACAGCCTGGTTCACGAGCAACAGTATTAATTAGAGGAAGAGGTTCTGTAAATAGTAGTACAGACCCTTTATACATTGTAGATGGAATACCCGTTGATCCTAACTTTTTTGGAACATTAAACCCGAATGATTTTGAAACCATGAATGTCCTAAAAGATGGTCCTGCTGTTGCTATTTATGGTTCTCGTGGTGCAAATGGTGTAATTGTTGTTACAACCAAAAAAGGTACAAAGGATAAAAATATATTTACATACAATTTACAATATGGTGTAAGTACTCCTGACTACAATAGATTTTTACAGACATTGAATTCAAAAGAAAAAATTCAAGTCGAAAATGAAATAGGCTTGGGGTATTCTTTTGATAGAAATGGTTTAGGAACTCCAACAGAAGGAGAGCTAGAAAATTTAGCTAATACCTTTACTGACTGGAAAAAAGTTTTATTTAAAAATGGTAGAACTGTACAACATGAAGTTACAGCCTCTGGAGGTTCTGAAAAATTAAGATATTATGGTTCATTGAATTATTATGACCAAGAAGGTACAGTTGTTAATACAAACTTTAAACGTTATTCAGGAAGATTAAACTTAGATTATATTGACAAAAATTTTAGTTTTTCTTTCAAAAATACATTGTCTTTTACAAATCGTAACTTCACAGATGAGAATAATGCTTCAATAGCTTCTCCTATTAATGCAGTATATTGGACGAACCCTTATGAAGTAGTATATGACCCAACCCATATCTCAGGCTATAATGTAATCAATACATCTCCTTCTAACCAACCCAACCCCCTTGAAGGACAAATGTTAAACAGAGATAAAACTGATGATATAAAAGGCTTCTCATCTATAAGATTAGAATACCAATTGCCTTGGATAGATGGTTTATCTGTGAGAACAAACTGGGGAGTAGATTTAAATGCAAGAGAAAATGAGTTTTTGGATCACCCATATCAAATAAATTACTTGCCAGTAGAATTAGGAGGAACAAGATCATCTTTAAGAGATGGTGCTTTTCAAAGATCTAGCAGAAGAAGAATAGGCTATACAGGAACAACCTCTATCAATTATACAAAAGATATTAACGAAGATAATTCATTAAGAATATCATTGTTTCAAGAAATAGTAGGTCGTCAGTTAAGAAGTTTTTCTTTCACAGGTTATGGTCTTACAAACGTATTGTTATTAAATGAAGCAGGTATTACACCTGGAAGCTTTGCACCAGGAGATCCTGCTAATAATTACATTCCTACAGTATCAGGTCTTAGAACGAATAATGCTATATTCTCTGTATTTTTAGATGGTAGTTACACTTTTAAGAAAAAATACTCATTGAGTGCGAATATTCGTAGAGATGGTTCTTCTAAACTACTTAAAGATAATAGATTTGTAACAACTTATTCAGTAGGAGCTAACTGGGTAATGTCTGATGAAGAATTTTTAAAAAATACAAAAGTTAGTACTTTGCGTTTAAGAGCAAGTTTTGCAACAGCAGCTAACCAAGACTTAATTACAGGCAGAGGTACAATTGCAGATGATTTTCCTGCCTATGCACTATACCAACAAAGTGTTTATGGTACAGGCTTATCCTTTTTACAAGCAAGTGTTCCTGTACCAGATTTGAAATGGGAAAGAAGATTAAAGTCTAATTTTGGATTAGATTATGGCTTCTTTGATAATAGAATAACAGGTTCTGTAAACTTATACAATGATGTAACAAAAGATGTATTTTTCAATAGACAATTATCAAGAACATCTGGTTTTTCTGAATTACTATTAAATATTGGAGAAATTAGAAACAGAGGTGTTGAATTTGAGTTGAATGCAGATGTTTTAAGAGTTGGAGATTTCACTTGGAGTTTAGGAGGTAACATTACGTATAACCAAAATAAAGTCATCAAAGTATTGCCTGGTCAGGATGAAATTATTGAAGGTTTAACAATTACAAAAGAAGGATATCCATTAGGATCTTTGTATTTGGTTGAATATGCAGGTGTTAATCCAGCTAATGGAGATGGTTTATTTTATGATAAAACAGGTAATATTGTACCAAACTTTACAGGAGATCCTCGTAAAATCTTTAGACCTACTCAACCCCCAATTTTTGGAGGCTTCAATTCTGAATTTATTTATAAAAACTTTAGTTTGTCAGTGCTATTCTCTTATACAGCTGGACATCAGTTGTATAATAACGAAAAAACAAATATTGATAATCCTGGCTACTTACAAGATGGCTTTTCTAGAGAAGTGTTACGTAGATGGCAAGAACCAGGTGATATAACTGATTGGCCTCGTTTTCAAACAGCAGATGGAAGACTTACAGCTTTCCAATATACTGAAGAAGGTTTCTCTACCACTCGCTATATGGAAAATGCTGGATATGTAAGATTAAGAAACTTGAATATAGCATATACATTGCCTGCTAAATGGACTGATAAAGCAAAATTAAAAGGTGTAAAAATATTTGCAATAGGTCAAAACTTATTAACCTTTACTCGCTGGACTGGAGCTGATCCTGAAAGAGGTATAGGTTCAGCAACAGGTGCACTTTATCCTGGTTTAAGAACCTATACAGCAGGTGTAAATGTAATTTTCTAAAATATTTAACGAAAATAGTTATATGAAATTCAATTATATAAAAATATTTTCTATTGTAGGAGTGATATTTATATCATTAAATTCTTGTAAAACACAATTAGAACCTGCTATAGAATATGCAATAGATGCAAATCGTTTAAAAACAATAGTTGATTTTGAACGAGTGTTGAATGGAGCCTATGAAACCATGAAAGGAGTTAGTACACCAACAGCACCTCTTGAATATAGAAATAATAATACTGGATATTATCGTTTTGGATACCATGCTGGGGCTGATATTGGAACAGATAATATGATTGAAACTTCAGCATCATTAGGAAACAATAGATCTTTGGCTCAATGGTATTTCAATGCAAATACTCCTGCTGTGGAACGTGCTTGGATAGCCCCTTATCAGGTTATCAATCATGCTAATGTTGTATTAGAAAATATTGGAAATTTGGTTGAAACAGCACCAGGACAAAGAGATATTATCAAAGGGCAGGCATTAGCTTTAAGAGCATTGGCTCATTTCGACTTAATGCGTTATTTTGCTCCCTCTTATGATAGAAATTCTTCTGACTTGGGAGTCGTAATCAAAACTAAAAGTGAAGCTAACTTTCCTCCAAGATCAACAGTAAAAGAATGTTATGACTTTGTTTATAAAGATTTAACAGATGCAGAAGAGTTATTAAAAGGTATAGAGATTTCTAAAATTAATCCTGGCACAAGAAAATCAAAAATTGATATTCATGGTGTAAGAGCTATTAGAGCAAGAGTATCTTTATATGCTAAAGACTGGGCTGATGCTAAAGACTATGCAGATAAAGTAATTACACAAAGTAACATATCATTAGGTAGCGTTGATAGTACAAGTATAGGTGTGAATGTAACACCTTCAGCTATTCAAAATCCTAAATCCTATCAAAGTGTATGGTTTAATGACCTAAATACCTCAACAGAAGTAATATTTGCATTACCTTATATTCAAGGACAAGGAAACCCAGGCGTTTTTCCTAATGATGGTGTAAATGGTTATACAGTTTCTAGTGATTGGAGAAGCTTATTTGGGACAATTCCTACAAATGATGTTAGATATAATGTGAGTTATAATCCTTCAGCATCACCTGCAGCTAACTCTTATCTGAAATTTTCAGGAAGATTTAATGGTACAGGGATTGCTCGTGATGGAATAACAGATGTAAAAGTACTTAGAATGAGTGAAATGCATTTGATTAGGGCGGAAGCTAACTTTAATTTAGGTAATGAAGCAGATGCAAGGACTGATATACGACTTTTACGCACTAATAGAATTAAAAGTTATAAGCCACTATTGGATAATGTTGCAGATATATTGGAAAACATTAAATTGGAACGTAGAAAAGAATTGGTAGGTGAAGGGCATCGTTGGTTTGATGCAAGACGTTATAATTTAGGTTTTGATAGAGGAGCTGCTCCTGGACAAGGAGATTGCCCTAGTACAGCCCCAAATTGCAGCATTCAAGCTGGAGACTATCGTTTTGTATACCCGATTCCATTGGGTGAAATCAAGGCTAATTCAGCTATGAGTGGTCAGCAAAACCCTGGTTGGTAAAATAAGCTAATCTTTTAATCTACGTATTTATGAAAAAAATAATATATATGTTTGTTATTCTCACGGGAGCTATTTTATTAGCATCCTGTGAGAAAAGCCGACCTGTAACTTATACAGGTGGTAACTTTGTGCACTTTCAAGATAGCCTTTTAAATATTTCAGAATCTTCTGCTAAAGAAGATGCGAATGGGAGTGTTCAAAAGATACCTTCTATTGCTACTATTCGTATCAATCGTGCAACAACTGATATCAGCAAAGACTTGGTTGTTAGTTTTAGTTTAACAGCTAAATATGTAAAAATAGATACAGTAACAGGTTCACCAACGAATGGTGAAGAAATTGAAGTAGGAGATGTTCCTCAAGGCAGATTTTATCTATCAAGCCCTTCTAATATTACTATTAAAGCTGGAGAAGCATTTGCCTTCTTAACTGTAACATCAGTAGATAATGATGATGTAGATGGCAATAAAAAATTAATGCTTTCTTTAGAGTCAACATCTGATGCATCTTTTGGATTGGGGTATCCTGGACCTGATAAGAAAAATAAATCAGCAGTTTTATATATTGTAGATGATGATTGTCCTTATGATAGAGATAAATTCTTGGGTAATGTTGAAATTACAGATAGCGATGCTTTTGGTACAGGAGTAAGTACCTATTCAACAGTTATTGTAACTGTTCCAGCCAGTGTAGTTAATTTTGAAGTAAAAGATTTTTTTAAATACTCAAGAATCAATCCTGCTTTTCCACAAGTTAGTGCATTCGTTTCGGTAAATACTGCTACAAAAGCATGTTTATTTGTAGATCAACCATTTACAGGAACAGGGTTAAATGCAACTCTAAGAATAGTGAGTGATACACCAGGTACATTAAATAATTGTGATGGGACATTTACTATACCTTTTAGGATATATTCATCTGCTAACCCTAATATTGTTTCTGATGAAGCAATAGTAGTTAAACCTTAAAAATATAGTTGTCTTATGAAAAAAATATATATAAATCTAATATTTTTATCCTTATTGTTATTGGGGGCATGCAAAAAAGATAAAGGAGATGTAATGTTGCAACCTAGAGGTGAAAGAGATGTGGTAGAAGTAATGCAACGTGAGACAAAAGGTGATTTTACAATGTTTTTGGAAGCTCTAGAAGTAACAGGCATAGGTAAGCAATTACGAGTTGAAGCAAATCAAAATCCTTCAAAACGTTATATAGTTTTTGCCCCAACCAATAAAGCTTTTGGTGCATTACTTTTGCAGTTAGGAACTGCATCAGTTGCTCAAACAGATATTACAGTACTTACAGAGACTGTAAAAGCTCACATTCATGAATTACCAAACTCAGAGAAAAATCTTAAATTGACAGATTTAACAGAAGGTGATTATAAAACATTACAAGCTGGTAGAGATGTTTATGTAAACTTTGATTGTGATGGTAACCCTTATCTGAATGGTAAGACAATTGTAGCATTTGAAAGAGCATCTAAAAATGGTTATGTGTATGGTATTGAAGATGTAATCTTCCAACCAACAAGTACGATTGCAGAAATTCTGAATAGTGACCCTGATTTATCTGTTTTGAATCAACTCGTTAATAAAGCAGGTTTGGCAGCTTTTTTTGCTGATGCATCTAAAAGCTACACACTTTTAGCTCCTTCTAATGCTGCACTTTTTGATGTTGGTTTTGATCCTGCAACCTTCGATACTCCTGAGGAAATAGCATTCTTAGATAGCGTTTTAAGATACCATGTGATAGGAGGTAGAGTATTTGGCTTAAGTGTATGTAATGAAAAGCCTTATGTAAGTTTACTTGGACAAGACATTCAATTGGATGCTGCTGGTATTATAGGTGGTGAATATAACGATTTTGTGGAATTTACAGGTCAGAATGCACATTTTGCAAAAAATGGAGTAATTCATAAAGTAGATTACCCGATTGTTCCATCAACACTTAATATTCGTCAAAGACTAGCTCAATTACCTGAAAATCCAGCTAACTTGGCAAATTCTTTTGCAATAGCAAAACAAGCATTAGCCCTTACAGGATTAGATGTAGAACTAGAAAAGAAATCAAGAATAACAGTGATGTTACCTAATGATGCAGCATTTACAGCATTTTTATCATTAAATAATTTTGCATCTATTTATGATGTTCCTGTTGATAAACTAACAATATTATTAGAGTATCATATCATTACTCGTAGAGCATTCTTTAATGATTTTAGTACATCTACTTCTAATATTGTGACTATGAAGACTGTACAAGGAGAAGAAATGCCTACACCTGTAGCAGATAATGTAAATTATGTATTTACAGCATCTCCTTATAATGCTCCTGCTGGTAGAATAGATATGAAACTAACCAATGGAAATATGCATGTACTTCGTAAAATACAAGTTCCTAAGGCTTTAAACTTAAAACAAGTACCATAAATCTAAAAAATGTTTATTTTTACAACCCGATAAAATACATTTTATCGGGTTGTTTTATTATTAAAATACTATGGAAATAGCATATCATGTACCTGTACTACTAAAGCAATCTATTGAGGCTTTAAAAATACATCCAAATGGAATTTATGCAGATTTAACTTTTGGAGGAGGTGGTCATACAAAAGAAATTTTGACACATTTATCCGAAGAAGGTCAGCTATATTCTTTTGACCAAGACCAAGATGCTTGGGAAAATGCTATTAGTATCAAAAAAAATAATTCTAATTTTTATCTTATTAAGAATAATTTCAGATACTTAGAACAAGAAATAAAAAAGCTAGAAATAGGAAAGATAGATGGAATACTTGCTGATTTAGGTGTTTCATCGCACCAGTTTGATACAGCTGAACGAGGATTTTCGTTTCGTTTTGAGGCAGATTTAGATATGCGAATGAATCAAGAACAAAGGCTAACAGCTCAAGATATTGTAAATGAATACTCTGAAAAAGAACTTCATAAAATCTTTGGTATATATGGAGAAATTAAAAATGCAAAGACATTAGCCCAAACAATTGTAAACAATCGTAAAAAGAAAGAAATTATCACAATCCAAGATTTAAAAAATGTGATAGAATCGTGTATTCCTAAAAAAGAAACAAATAAATATTTAGCTCAGCTTTTTCAAGCATTGAGAATTGAAGTAAATGATGAATTGAAAGTTATAGAGGAAATGTTATTACAATCTGTTAATGTTCTGAAAACAGGTGGAAGACTGGTTGTTATATCCTATCATTCGTTAGAAGATAGATTAGTCAAGAATTTCTTTCAAAAAGGAAAATTTTTTGGTGAAGTAGAAAAAGATTTCTATGGCAATGAGATAAAGCCTCTCAAAATTATAGAGAAACTTATTATCCCTTCTGAAGAAGAAATTGAAAGAAATCCAAGAGCCAGAAGTGCTAAAATGCGAGTAGCAGAGAAAATTTAAAAGCCTCTTTTTCCCAATTCGTCTCTAATTTTAGCTGCTCTCTCATAATCCTCATTTTCTAAAGCTTCATTGAGCAATGTTTGGAGTTGTTCAGTAGAATAATCTCTTAAAGAGTCAGAACGATGAATTGGAGTAACTTCTTCCAAACGATCATCTTCCTCTTCTTCTTCGTCCTCATCTGTAAGAATAATACCTGCTTCTGTGAGAACATTTTCAAATGTATAGACAGGAGCATTAAAGCGTAATGCTATGGCTATTGCATCTGAAGGACGAGCATCAATCTCTATTTTCCGATCTTCAGAAACACAAATCAGTTTTGCAAAAAATACACCTTCACGCAAATCGGAGATTACAACTTCAATCACTCTAATTTCGAATGCCTCTGCCATTGATCTGAATAAATCGTGAGTCATAGGGCGATTAGGTGTTATACGTTCTATTTCTATGGCTATAGCCTGAGCTTCAAACATACCAATAATAATTGGCAATCGCCTGCTACCATTTTTTTCTCCTAATACCAATGCAAACGAACCAGATTGTGCTTGGCTGGAAGATAAACCTAAGATTTCTAAACGTATTTTGCTCACTTGTTTTGTAGAGTTCTGACTATCCTATACAAAAATAAAGTAAAAAGATAATTTTTACAACTTTTCGCTAAAACTTTGTTTTTTAAAGAGTATAGAAAGCTTAAATAACACCATCATTGTCATTTTCTATCCCTCCAATAAAAGTTTTAAAGGTAGCTGTTTTCTCTGTCCATTCAGCCCATTCTTTTTCTGATTCAACCAAAGCCACCTGGCTTGGTTCTAAACCTTCAAAAGATCGCCCTGTAAGAAGCTCCACCAAGTAAGAAATATGTGGGTTATGACCTACAACAAGAACGTTGGTAGATTTTTCGTTGAATTGTTGATTGATAGTTTGTAACCAAACTCTGACAGAAGCATTATATAGTTCTTTATGGCTTTGAATATTCTGTTTGTCAAAACCTAGTTGTTCTGCAAAGAAGTGAGCTGTTAAAAAAGTTCTTACAGCAGAACTTGTCCAGATTTCATTCATAGAAATCTTATAATTGGCTATTTCTTTACCTGTACTGACAGCTTGTCTATATCCTTTTGTTGTAAGGATTCTATTGAAATCATCATAATCATCGATAGCTTCTGCATGGCGAGCTATCCATAGTCTTTTTGTTTTTACCATTGATGTTTTGCTATAATTACACACATATATGTTCCATACTTACCTCCATTTGCCCAACCAATACCAATGTCAGTAAGATTTGCATAAAATTTTTCTATTCCTAATAAATGATTTCGATGTCCAGCATCCTTATGACTAGCTACTCCACCATCTTTGATTAAATAAATAATACCTTCTTTGGGATTTACATTTCCTGCTGAAAGTGATTCAAAGTAGTTATTATTTTTAGGAGTAGTCCATTCTTCTGGAATTACAAAACCAGATTTAAAAATAAGAATATTGATACCATTACCATCAGGGTCTGTATGACCAAAATAACTTCTTTTTACCATGTCTTCTGCTTTTTTCTGTGCCACAGTCGCCAGTGTATCATTCCATACAAGAGTAGGGCGTGAAGGTACTCCAGAAAGATTAACACCTACCTCTTTACTGTATAAAGCAGGGTTTTGTCTAATCTTGTTCAAATAAGTCAGAGCTTCTTTTATCTGAGTATTATTCTGAGCTTTTAATGCAAAATTTAGTAATACCAATGAAATAATAAAAGTGAATCGCATACAATTTTATGTTTTATCAAATAAAATATAAGCAAATTTCGTGTTTTTTTGATATTTTAGAATATCTTTTTAATTAGTATTATATTTTTTTTATTTAAATACTTGTTTTTCAAATACTTAATATTTATGTTTTCTTCTTTTTCAGGTAAATATATTGAGGTTGGAGTAGATGAGGTTGGGAGGGGATGTTTAGCGGGTTCAGTGGTCGCTGCTGCTGTAATATTACCACTTGATTACTATCATGATACACTTACAGATTCTAAACAACTTTCTTTTGATCAGAGAGAGACTATTGAAATAGATATAAAAAATGATGCTATTGCTTGGGCAATTGGTGAAGCTTCTATTGAAGAAATAGATAAAATCAATATATTACAAGCATCAATACTTGCAATGCATAGAGCTTTGGATAAAATATTTGAAACTTCTCAATTAACACCAGAACTAATACTAGTAGATGGAAATAAGTTTAAGCCTTATAATTTTATACCATATCAGTGTGTTGTAAAAGGGGATTCTAAGTTTTTTTCTATTGCAGCGGCTTCAGTTTTGGCTAAAAACTACAGAGATAAAAAAATGATAGAACTTTCTAAAAACTATCCAGAATATGCTTGGGAAAGTAATATGGGCTACCCAACTCCTACACATAAAAAAGCCATTCTGAAATATGGATTAACCCCCTATCACCGAATGACCTTCAAACCTTGTGCAGAACTAATTGCTACCAACGAATTAAAGCAGAAGCCCAAGTAAATCCGCTACCAAAAGCAGCTAAACATATTAAATCGCCTGAACGAACACGCCCTTCTTGCCATGCCTCTGTGAGAGCAATAGGAATAGAAGCAGCTGTTGTATTGCCATATTTTTGAATATTACTAACTACTTTCTCATCAGGCATATTCATGACTTGTTGAATGTATTTTGTGATGCGTAAATTTGCTTGATGTGGGACAAGTAAATCTAAATCGGATTCTGCATAACCATTTGCCTGAAGAGCTTCTCTGATTACTTCTGGAAAGCGTACAACAGCATGCTTGAATACGGCTTGTCCTTGCATAAAAGGTAAATGTTTTCCTTCTTCTATAATTTGAGGACTCATTCTATCTTTCAGACGACTGCCAGGGTGTTCTAAAAATAAATCCTCTGCATATTGTCCTTGTGAGTGTAAATGGGTAGATAATATGCTGTGATTAGGATCTTGGGTAGCTTGGACAACAGCTGCACCTGCACCATCTCCAAAAAGAACAGCAAAATTTCTATTTCTATTACTGAGTTCTAATATATTAGATTGTACTTCTGAGCCAATTACCAAGATGTTTTTATACATTCCAGACTTAATATATTGGTCAGCAATCGACAGAGCATATATAAATCCAGAACACTGAGCCCTTACATCCAAAGCTCCTATTTCTCGGAAAGGAAGAGATCTTTGAACTAAAACCCCTGAACCTGGGAAATTAAAATCGGGACTGAGAGTTGCAAAAATAATAAAATCAATATCTTGTGCTTCAAGGTTTGCATTTTTAAGAGCCATTTTAGTAGCCTCTACAGCCATAGTAGCCACAGTATCTTTGCCTTCTGTGAAAAAACGACGCTCTTGGATACCAGAACGTTCAATAATCCACTCATTAGAGGTATCCATGAGTTTTTCTAGGTCGGCATTGGTCACTACGTTTTCAGGAACATAAAATCCCAAGCCCTTAATTTGTGAATAATACATCATTGCGTTTGGGTAAAATAACGGGCAAATATACATGTATTTTTGCAATCTTTGAATAATGATATAAAATATTTGAAATTTATAATTGTTTATTTTGTAGGAAATACATATAAAGGCTTAGATAGAAAATAATATTTTGTTTGTGCGAAAAAAACACTACCTTTGTAGCCCACAAAAAAATTGAAGGAGGTGTCTAAAGAATGCTAGTTATACAAGTAAAAGAAAATGAAACTATAGATAAAGCTTTGAAGCGTTTCAAGAAGAAATTCGAGAAAACAGGTGTATTAAAGCAATTGCGTAGCCGTACTTTCTTCGAAAAGAAATCAATCTCTCGTCGTAGAACTGTATTGCGTGCTGCTTATCGCCAAACTTTGCAACAAGCAGAAAATAACTAAGGTTTTGTTTGTTTAAATAAAAAAAAATCACTATTTAGTGCTTAGGAAATGTCTAAGCACTAAATATGATCGAGAAATTCCTTCAATATATAAGTTTTCAGAAACGTCAAAGTATACATACGCAAAGTTCTTATCGCAATGATTTAGAGCAATTTGCAGATTATTTAACGGAAACCTATCAAATATCAGACTTAACCCAAGCAGATTATCATATTATTCGTTCTTGGATTATTTCACTTTCTGAAGCTAATTTACAAGCTACATCAATCAATAGAAAAATAGCTACATTAAAATCTTTTTATAAGTTTTTAGTGAAGCAAAACTATATTTTAGCTAATCCAACCCTTAGGATCAAACCTTTAAAAACGCCTAAAAGAACGCCTGTTTTTATTGAAGAAGCTGATTTAACCAAATTACTAGATCATGTAGAATTCAGTGAAGATTTTGGAGGTTATCGTGATAAAATAATTATTGAAATGCTTTATAATATGGGTATTAGAGAAGCAGAGCTGTTGAATATTAAAGAGCTGGATATAAATTATATCAGACAAGAAATTAAGGTTCTGGGAAAAGGTAATAAACAAAGAATTATACCTATTACTCCAACTCTAAGTCATCTGATACAAGAATATGTGTATCAAAAGCAACAAACCTTTCAACAACTGAATCATGATTTCCTTATTGTAACCGATAGTGGTGAACCAGCTTATCCTATGCTAATTTATAGAATTGTAAAAAAGTATTTAACACTAGTAAGTAATGCCAATAAAAAAAGCCCACATATACTTAGACATACATTTGCTACACATTTGCTCAACAAAGGAGCTGACTTAAATGCTATTAAAGAAATAATGGGACATAGCAATCTTAGTGCTACACAAATTTATACGCATAATTCTTTAGAAAAACTAAAAGAAATATTTGAACAGGCTCATCCAAAGGCTTAATTTGGAAAAAATGCTGGCAAAAACCTGTTCTATTTAATCAATGGTTTAACCTTAAATGAGATGTATTATGAAAGTTCAGATGCAATCTATTCATTTTGATGCAGACATCAAATTGCTTGATTTTATTCAGAAAAAATTAGACAAATTAGAAACCTTCTATGACCGTGTAACAGATGGGGAGGTTTATCTTCGATTAGATAAAAGTGAACAAAAAGATAATAAAATTGTGGAAATTAAAATTAATGTACCAGGAAACGTAATTTTTGCTAAATCTCAGAAAAGTTCTTTTGAAGCAGCTGCTGATGATGCCGTAGAAAGTTTAAGAAGACAAATCACAAAATTTAAAGAGAAAGCTACAGCTCACTAAATATATAATACTTTAAGGAATTAATAAAAAAGCCCCAATTAATTGGGGCTTTTTTATTATTACTGGGTATTTTTTTTGCTGGCACAACAACTTTTTTTCCCTTCTGTAGCTTTATCACCACAAGAAGTTTTAGTTTCAGTTGTACAAGCTTCTTTCTTCTTCTTTTTCTTCTTTTTGAAGAATTCAGTATTTTCAGTGCTAGAATAATTATTTGCAATTACAGTAGTTGTACCAACCATTGCAAACAAAGCGAAAGCTAAAGCTATTTTTTTCATATTCTTTAAGTATTAAAAGTTAATTATTGTTTTATCAATTTTCTTGCCACTTTTTCACCAGCAGTTTCAAGCATTAAGATGTAAGTACCTTTTTCTAAGTTACCTAAATCAATATCCATAGAACCTGTAAACTGAGCT
>JALONN010000018.1 GCA_025454915.1 Raineya sp. | reverse complement strand
ATAAAGGTAGAAATCTACAAAAAATTTGGACTATTATTTGTGGAATAGTTAATCTGAAATCTTAAAATAATTATATTTATTTAGGAAAAATATCTAATAGTTATAATATTTGAGCCTTGCTCTAGACCAAGATTGATTTTGTTACATGAAGCAGGAGAAAATATTGGATTGAAAAAAATTTTATTGCTCACCAAATTTGATATATCATCAGCAGATAATGATAAAACTAATTTTTTGAAAATGCCAAGGTCGGCTAATTTGCCAGTTCCATATTGGTTTAACATTCTATCATGCATTTGTTTGGCTCTCTGCTCCTCTTCTTGCGTCATTTTATTTATTTTAAGTGGATACGACTTGTTAATACGCAATATATTTTTTTTCTTGAAAATGCTTTAATAAATTTTGAATAAAAACTAAGAATTCCATAAAATTAATGAGTTAAAAGGGTTAGATATATATTTTTTATTTTTTTTCATTGAACCTCATGGCTACTTTACCTTCGTCATCGAGTTTTAAAAGGGCTGAAAATGTTTTTTCTTTTTTCTTTGAAAATAAGCCATCAACATTAATTTCTTGTTTTCTTAAAAGGCTTCCGATTTCTTTTCCTGTTAATTTTTTCTCTAAAAATTCTTTATAGAGTATAAAGTCACATTTTTTACAATACACTCTTTTTTCCTGATTGGTAAGAGAAGTTTCCTTGCATTTTGGACATGGAATAGAAAGAGCTTCTTCAGCTGGTTTCTCAAAGCTAATACCAAATGCATTCTTATCTAATACTAGATGCCTGGTTGTTACATAGGGTTTATTATCCTTATCTTCAAATGTAAATTTTATAAGAGGGGTTTTTCCTTCCATAAGCAAACTTTGAGCATTTTCTGGAAGTAATTCTGTACCTTTGATATATTTTGCTATAGAAAAATCACAGTTTTCATCTTCACAATAAAAAGATTTTTTCCCCTCATAAATGATTGATGTACGTTGATTTGCTTGGCATTTAGGACAATGTCCTATTTTTTTCTTGCCCTGGTTAACTTCTATAGTCGCTTGTAGCATATCCTTCACAATTTGGGTTGAATACGCTTTTATTTCTTCCATAAAGACCTTGTAGGAATATAACCCTTTTCCAATTTTTTGAAGATTAGACTCCCATTCTCCTGTAAGCAAAGCTTTTGAAATACTATGATTTTTTACTGCATGATAAAGATTTAAGCCTTTTTCTGTGGGATATAGTTGTGTTTTGTTTACAACTTCTACATATCCTCTTTCAATGAGTATTCGAATAAAACTATCTCTGGTTGCAGAACTTCCCAACCCCTTGGACTCACGCAAAACCTTTTTTATTTCCTCATCATCAATATCATTCGTACAGTGCTGCATAGCAGAAAGCAGAGTAGCTCCTGTATGGATTGGCTTGGGTTTGGTATGATCTTTTTTAACAGTCGGTTTTGTATCCTCAAATCTTTCTCCTTCTTCAATAATGGGGAATCTTTCTTCTTTCTCATCTTCATCATCGTCATTCTGCGTCTGAAGAGTTGATTTTACCAATCTATACCCAGAATCTCTGATAACAGTTCCCTTAGCAAAGAACTCCTCACCCTCATTTTCAAAAGTAAAACTGGTGATTTCCTTTTTACAATCAGGCATAAAAGCCTCAACAAACCGAACTATAATCATTTCATATACTTTTTTCTCTAAATCCGTTAGCTTGCAGTTTTTATCACTTTTACCTGTAGGTAAAAGTGCAAAGTGATCTCCAACTTTTGAATTATCTACACAATGCTCTGAGAGAGTCTTAGGTAACAATCCAATTAAGGTAGCATATGAGCCATTCTTAAGTTCTTGTAAAGTATCTGGAATTTCTTCAAACAAGCTATCTGTAATATAACTACTGTCAGTTCTAGGATATGTAATGAGCTGATGCTTTTCATAGAGTGTTTGGGCAATTTCCAGTGTCTCAGTCAATGATAGTTGTAACTTTTTATTACAAACCTTTTGCAATTCTCCCAAACTAAATGGCAAAGGCGGTTTTTCGATAGTATCTTTCTTTTCAATTTTCTTACAAGTTGTAACTTTGGATATCTTTTCTTGCAAAGCTTTTGCCTTAATTTCATCAAAGAAGGTTTCAGGATAAGAAGCCTGCAAAAATTCATTTTTATCAAAACGAAACTGAATACCTATTTTCCAATACGATTCTGGTTTGAAATCTTTGAATTGGAGGTATCTTTCACAGATAAGTGCCAATGTGGGAGTTTGCACTCTTCCTATAGAGTAAGTTTGTCTTGAACGGATGGTAATGGCTCTGGAAGCATTCATACCTACAAGCCAATCTGCCTCACTTCTTGCTTTAGCCTCCAAATATATGTTATCATACAAAGAACCATCCTCTAAATTCTGAAAGCCCTTTAATATTCCCTTGTGAGTGAGATCATGTATCCATAATCGCTTAACAGGTGCTTTGGTTCCGGACAAGCCGTACATGAGTCGAAATATAAGTTCACCCTCCCTGGCACAATCAGTAGCATTGATGATTAAGCTTGCTTCCTGAAAGAATTTAACAACAAGATTATACTGATTTCTTTTTGAATCAATGATTGAATAATGGAATTTTTCAGGAATCATAGGCAGTTGTTCAGAACTCCAAGGTGTTCCCCATTTCACATTCTGCTCAGCTGGTTCAGCAATGGATACCATGTGTCCTAGCCCATTTGTGATGATACATTCTTGTCCATTCCATATACCAGAATAATAATTATCTTTTTTAGGAATCTTAAGACATTTAGCATACTCTTCAGCCTGAAGAGGTTTTTCAGCAAAAATTACTATCATAAATAATACGTTAAAAGGGTTAGAATAAAATAACTATTTCGCTTGTAAGTGGAGGGTATCTATTTTTTGTCCCTCAAGCAAGACAGGTTTGATTTGATGGAAACATTTTTTCATTTCTTTTTGAAAGTCTGGGTGTCCTACATAAGAAAGGAATTCATTGAGCTCTTTATTCTCATAAATTTCACTGGGATAAGGGAACTTGCTTTTAATAGCTTTAATTGCACAACTATCAAATAAAAGTCCAGCATAAACATCCTTCTGATTGGAAATAAGTATCGTTCTAAAGTAATGCACATCTTCTTGTGTCCAGCCTCTTTTTTCCCAAGTAGCTCCAGAGAAAAAAGAATATGTTCCTAAGGCTAAAAAGCAAACAAATCCCAAAATTTTATATTTTAAAGGTAGCTTTTTCATATTTTAAGAGAGTTTTCCTGTCCTTTTTTTTCAAATAGTTGAAAGATTTGCCCATCAGAAAAGCCAAATATTTTTCCTAGTTGAGCGACATGCATTTTTATCCAGTCACCAATAGATATATTTTGCTGGAGCCTTTCTGTATTATTATTTGACAAGTCAATTGTTGCTGATTTATTTAAGGCTATAAACTCTATCATTCCTTTTGAAAGATTTTCTATTGAATTTTTATTGAGATAAAGTTTATCTAGTGTATGAGTTGGAATATTTTCTGCTACTTCTATTTTATTATCTGTAAGATTTAAAAAATGGAGAGGTAATTCTTTCATTTGGGGAGGAATGAATATTATATTGTTTTCTCTTAATGATAAAACACTTAAATCTTTAAAATCAAATATTTCTTCAGGAACCTTTCTGAGACTAGATTCTACCCAATAGAGTTCCTGAATCTTTGAATTTTGAGTATTAGTTAATTTTAGTTCAGGAGATACTTCATTTAAAGCAAGGCTTTTTAACTGTGGAAATTCATGAAGATCCAAAGTTTTTAAGTCTTGATGACTATGTGCTATTATTAAACTTTCTACTCCTTTTAGTCTAGGAATATCAGTTCTAATGATAGGAATGTCTGTATTACCATATAGGCAGATTTGAGTTAGTTTAGAAAGTTTTGATTCATACTTTTCAAGATTATCTCTAAAATTACCCTCCATTCGCTTTTCAAAGCAAATCTCAATTGATTCAATCTTTTCAAGTAAGCCTATCCTTTCTAATTTAGAAAAAAATTTTTCAAAGTTGCTAGAACTATGATTATTTGAAATCTGAAACTGACGTAATTCATATGATAAATTATGATACGCTTTTATAAACGTTTCAGCACTATCATTTTTCCATGCTGGGCTATTAAGCTTTTTTACGAATTCTTTACTCAAATCAATTAACTCATTGAACTCATTTTTTAAAGCATTTTTAAAATCAATATCCTCAAATTTTTGTTTTACCCTTGTTAATATTATATTGTTAATGTTTGTGTTTACATGTTTTTCTAAATATGCAAAGTAATCAAGAGCTTTATCTGCATTTTGGACCTTAATCTCATCTATTTGATTGAATTCAGTAACAAATTGCTCTGGCAATTCTTTAACCTTATCAGTAATAACTTCCCAAAGCTCTGCTTTTGTGATATATTGATTATTTTCATCTTTAGCCTGAATAACTTCTTCTAAACTTATTTTCTGTGCATAATTTTCTAATCTAACAAAACCTATTCCCTGTAGATACCCTGGATAAATATCTTCTTTTTCTATATCAACTGAAGGATGATAATTGATTGTTTCTTTAAACTCAATACAAAGTTCATCAGTATTTACAAAACGAATAGGATGAGTTTCCTTAAGGAGTTGCTCTTGATATTGAATATTTCCACGGAAATCCTCAATACCTTCTACATTTAGCTCTTGAAATTTAAAAAACTCTAAAGAATTGTCTTTTTGTTTCTGAACAAAATAATAGTCTTTTTGCGTATTATTTTGATTCGTTTGAATTGTTTGAAAGAGAAAATGATATGGATTATCTACAGAAAATTTGTTAATTTTTTCATTCAAATCTCCAAATGGCTGATTTTGGAGATTCTGAAAAATGGAAGCTGAGTGTTTTAACATAAGAATCAATTTAAAGGGTTAGAATATTATAGATTTAGTAGCTCTGTTATAGTTGTATTTGCTTAGCTTTCTGATAAGGTATTAAGTTTAGAAGGTCTTTTTCAAGCTGTTTTTGTTTGTCTTGTTGCATAGGGTAAAACAATTTTGTGACTTCATCTTCAGTTTTAAAATCAAGCAAAGCCTTCCATAACTTTTCATCAATAGAGTGAATTGTAATTTTATTTTGAGCAACATCTAAATACATATTGTTTTTGGTAGAAAATGATAAAAAGGCTACCGTTTTCTCATCCAACTTCTCAATCTTATTATTTCTCAAACTAGCTACTTGCAAACTATGTATAGGCAGGTTTTCAGCTACAGAGATTTGATTGGATTGCAGATTTAAGGTTCTTAATTGGGTATCTGCTATAAAAAATGGGATTTGTTGAATATGATTTTGGCTCAAATCAAGATTTGTAAGCATATTCATTCCCCTAACAAATGAAGGTATTTCTACAAGCTTACAATCTTTGATTGTCAATGTAGAGATATTTGAAAAATTTTTTAGTGCTGATAAGTCTTTATCAATATCTAAAAATTTTATATTCTCAAACTTAATAACAGTTAGTTCTGAAGATGCTTTTTCTAAATCCTTAAAATAACCCTCTTGTGTAGGCAATATATCTCTGAATGTTAATTGTTTTAAACTTTGATGTTGAATAATGTCAGGAATTGGACCTATATAGCATCTCTTTCCCAGCTCATCAGGATTTCCTTTAAAAGCTTCTTTTATTTCATTTTTATAATCAATACCTATATAGAAACTGTTATTGAATCCACCTATATTAAAAGACTTCAGATGCTTCATTTCATAACTATATTGATTTATAATTCTCATATAATCAGCTTGCCTCTCAAAATCTTTCTGACTGTATCCAAATTCTGAAGACAAAAAAGAGATTGATTCTATCTTGTCCAGTAACTTATATTGATTCAATTGTGAAAATGCCTCTTGAAAATGACTTGGGCTGTTAGGAATAATTTCAAGTTCCTTTCCATATCCCTTACAATAATTAAAATCAGAAAGGAATAGACTTGGAATATCAAACTGTTTGGAGTCATTGAGATATTCAAAAAAATCTTCTACAGACCTACTCATAAAGGCTTTTTTGAGATAAGGTAGTTCAACAGCACTTACTTGTTCTAAAGCATTATACAGTTCTTTAATACTTTCCTTAGCTGTATCAAAAAGAGTAGGGTTTTGAAGAAAGTATTGCTTTTCTAATGAATCCGTAAATATATTCTCTAAAATTTCACTTTGTTGTCTCATAACTATTACATTTTAATTTTTACTGTCTGACTACCAAGATTCAATTCTTTTATTTTTTCAATCCTTTTAACAATTTCTTGCCTTGCTATTTTTTGTTTCTGCTCATCTAATGATAATATTTGATTTACTTCTTCAGCATTGAATACCTCAAGCATTTTTTTGATGACAATTTGGTTAGATTCTATAGCTATATTATTTTTAGCTAAATCAATGTGTTCTTCTTTTGGATTAAATGTTTCATTAACAAGAATATAACCCATTACATTCTCAGGTATTTCATGGATATTATTTCCTGCCAAGTCTGCATATACAAGCGTTTGCCAAGGCAAGTTTCTAATATTATCAATGTTATTTTCTTGACATTTAATAGATACAAAATTTGCCCAGGTAAGCTCATGAGGTAATTGTTGTATATGGTTATTAGATATATCTAAGAATCTTAGATTTTGCATTGATAAAATTTCTTTAGGAAAAGACAGAAGATTACAGTGTACTATACCTAAAACTTCTATTTTAGAGTGTTTGGTTATTGGAGTTATATTGATTCCCTTTTCTGCAAATTTAAATTGGGCAGATATAAGATTCGGATAGCGGTCTGAAAAATCTTCAGGAACTTCTTTAATGCTAAAATTGGAAACTGAAAGATGTTGAAGATTCTTGACAGCAGGAGGCATAACACTTGTCATAGTATTTACTAATTCTCCCTTATCACTTATAAAGTAAGGTTCTGGATTAATATTAAGTTCAATGACACTACTAGGCAAAAAATCCCCAAATTTTTGAGGTAAAGTAAAGTTTTCTGTATAATTGATGGACAAAGCATCAATATTTTTCAAAGGACCGTATTTCAATAAACTTAAAATTTCAACTCCAGCTTCATATTCGTACTCTTTTGAAATATAAATGTGAGCATGCCTAATAAAAGAGAATTCACTTTTTCCATAAATGTATTCTTTTCGAAGCTTATCATAATTGAGTATATCTTTTTTTTCTAAAATTCTGTACTTTTCACAGAGTTCAATCATATTCTTTTTTGATTGTTCGACTGGGTGTACTTCCTTTTCAGCAATATATTGCTCTCCATTTTCATAAAAAGGACTGACTACTGTCACTCTATGAGAACCTTCTCCAAATTCATCATCAGTTACAAGAGTGTGTTGTGAATAATTGCTTTTATGAAGGACAATTAAATCTTGTGGATAAAAAGACTCCCTATTATGATTAATTTGATACCTTGCCTCATGTGTATCTTGTATATAGATAATTTTTGCTTCAATTTGCTGATTTTCAAAAGATTTCTCTAAATCAGTAATAGGGTCTTGGTATAAAAGAAACTGATAAGCACAAAACTTAGCTATGGACTCCACATCCACCTTTTCAAAAACAGGATTATGATTCATAAGGATAAAGGGTTAGAAGAGCAATATTTTATTGTATAATTTCAGTTGAATTGAATATTTTACCTTTTTTGATTTTTTTCTTTTTGGGTAATTTATTCTCAATAGTGTCTTTTTTAGGGTGTGATATCCTTTCTTCCTGATAAGTTTTAAATACATAATCAGGAATACTTCCAAACACTTTTCGCCTTACATATTTTCTATATTCTCCAAGTTCGATATAGCCATTACCATCAATATCAAAGCTAGGATTCTGTTTCGCAATTAAATTAGCTGTATAAGCATTTGCCTCAGAACCAATAATGTAATGATTCCTTTTCCCTCGTGCATATGGATAAAAAGTCACTATATAAAGATCAATAGGGCAAGTGATATTATTTTTATAGGGAAGATAAAACTTATAGACATAATCCAGTTGCTCTTGGGGTGTCATCATACAAAGTTGATCAGTCGTTGTACCAAGCATTCGAGCTGTTGAAGGCATAAATTGTATTAATCCAGTTGCTTGAGTATCTCGATTCTGAATAGCTGAATTAATTCCTGATTCAGCTATCATTACCCTGTAAAGCCAATATGGCTCAAATCCTAAACTTTGGGCCACCTTTTCCATTTTCTTCCAAAAGCCTTCTCTCTCGTTAAAAGTTTTATTATAAGAAAATATCTCATTATCTTCTTTTACTTTTATTTCATCTATCTTCTTTGCTTCAGTTGGAGTTAATATTTCGTCTAAAATATTTTCTGGGATATTAATAGTTTGGCTGTCCTTGTATAGCCTCAACTTTTCAGGTTTTTGCATTTGGATATTTGGTATCCTTACAACCTTTTCTTTCTTATTTCCACAAGAAGTATAAATGAAGGCTAAAGTTGTTAATATCAATACTATTATTTTCATAAAAATATCTTTAAACAAAATTACAAAAAATATTATAATTTTTTTCAAAAAAATAAAAGTTATAAAAAAAAAAATAATTTTTAATTAAAAGTTAAAAAGTTAAATAAAATAAATTAATTTTATTTATTAATAAGTAATTGAAAATCAATTACTTATTAAATATTCATTAAAAAAAATAGGGTTTTTCTTGGGATATAAAAAATTAATTGCATTACTTTGAATCATCTAACCCTTTCACTTATATATTAACATTGTATCTAACAAAAAAAAGGCATCCTTTTGGATGCCCTTTTTTGTTAGGACTCTAACCCAAGCCCCTAACTGTTTACCATTTTATATCTTCCTTCCACTCATATACAATCTCTTCAATTTTGCACTTTAGGTTTATTGCATCTGTTTGTAATTCACTTAATACAATTTTGTATTCATTCGTGCCAAAAGAACTTGCTCTCATAAGTTTAGGCAACTCTCTAAAACCTTTTTTCCCACCCCCCAATTCAAAAAATTTATTTTCTATAAGATTTTCATATTGGAGGAGATATGGATTAGCTGTATAAATAGAACCATCTATAATAGGGAAATAAATATGTACCATAAATGGGTTCATATTGTTTAAGGGATTGCTCCAGCCAATATTCCAAATTAAAGATTATGCCTATAATAAACTTGTCTGAAGTTATAAATCTTAAATTGTGTCTTAGAGAACTAAGCCAAAAAAGTACTCTTACCCAAGACACATGCACGCCATAATGATCTATTTCAATAGAGGAGAAATGACTAGTTTTCCGTTTTATTCTATCACCCTGATACGCTTTACGTATGTGATGAGAAAAATCAAGGAGAAACAAATTAGTTTGATCATGGTATTTTCTAGCCACTATGTTGCTATCGCTGTCTGGGGATAACTCATAAAGCATATCATACAGGAAATTTAAATCATCATAAGTACCCCAAAGAGTTACCCCTAAACCTCTTTTAGTTGGTTTTAAATACAGCATATTTTGTCATCTTAAATATTATTCTCCTATTATTACAAAAGCTCCCCAATAATATGGGTGAGAATATTGTCGTTGTAATGTTTTTTGAGCATTCTGAAAGGCTTTTCTCTTCGATTGTTTTTTCACAAGCAAGTTTTTATAAAATAAAGTCATCATTTTCTGGGTAGCTATATCATCTACTTTCCAAAGACTCATAATTATAGATTTTGCTCCTGCTTGCTGAAAAGCTCTTTGTAAACCATATACTCCCTCTCCATTTTTTACTTCTCCTAAGCCTGTTTCACAAGCTGAAAGAACAACCAAATCTGTTTGATATAAGTCCAAGATGCTAGCCTCTTGTGCTGTAAAAATTCCGTTCTCTCCATTATCTATTTTTATTTTATTGAGAGTAAGTTCTGCATTTGCAAGTAGTAGACCTGAGCCTTCTAATATTTTTTTATAGTTCTCTTTATCTTTTATGTTTTCATTAAAGAAACCATGTGTAGCAATGTGTAGAATATTGGCATCTTGTATAGATTTAAGATTTTCTTCATTTGCTAGCTGACCTGTAAACATTTTATATTTAACTTTACTTTCCATTGCGTTTTTAGCAATAGTTTCAATCTCTATTTTTGTTCCTACAAGATTGGGTATTACACTCCATGCACTATCAAAGTCATTTTTCTTTTTATTTCCTGCATAATCAGGATAACCAAAAAGATACAATTGATAATCTCCTTTCTTTTTTGCAGATTTTTTTTTGGGACGCATAATATCTCTTGTATTGCCAATAATTTGAATATTTATTTCATCTTTTAGATAATGTTTACTTTGAGAATTATATAGAGTAAGAAGATTGATTTGATTATAAACTCCATCAGGTGAAAAATATACTTTTTTAGCGTTTTTTATGTGTTTCTCTAATGGTTTCCAGAAGTAATTAAAAGATTCTACATCCAATTTCTTATTTTTAATACAATTACGATAGTAATTTACACTTTCTCTTTCTAGCTCATTACCATTAGGAAGTAATGTCATTTCAGGATATTCTTTTGTATTATTTTTAATTATTAAAGCTAAATATAAAACACTATCCGTTATTTTTTTTTCATGCCATCGAATACGAATAATTTCTACTGCTACTTCGTTCTTTTTTAACCTTTTTTGTATTTCTTGCCAGGTTGGGTTATAACTATCTAATTTAGTAGCTAAATTTTCTGATACAAGAGACAATTTCTTCTCTAGGTTGTTTACTTTTATGAGTTCGGCTTTCTCATCAATTTGTTTTTGCTCTTTGTCTTCTATGCTCATTTGGGAAATCTTAGCTGTATATTCTTTTTGACTTTTCCACTCTCTAAAAAGATTCTGAACATTCGTATCTTTACTTTTTAGGACTATATCTTGCATTTTTTGAGTACTTCTAAAAAGTATCCCTTTTGTAATCAGGTTATTATTATATAACCAACCTATAAGCTCCATTTTTTTACATTTAATAGCAAATGTGTTATACATTTCAAAATCGTCAGAGAAAGATTTAAAAATATCCGTTTTTTCTTCTTCTGAATGAAAAGGGAAGTTGTTTTGTACTTGATTTAAAAACATTTCAGATGATTCCATATAAAATGGTGTTGCCTCAATATATTTTCTTTGTATTGAGTACAAATCTCCTATATTTTTACTTAAACTAGCATAAAGAGGGTGATTCTTACCAAAGATTTTTGCATATACATTTCTGGCTTCTATGAATAGATTTTCTGATTCAATATATAAGTCTTGATCATAATATATATATGCTAATCCTCTAATTGCACTAGCATAAAGAGGATGATTCTTACCAAAAACTCTCTCACAGATATTTTTTGCTTCTAAGTATAATGCTTCTGATTCTTTATATTTTTCTTGTCTAGAATACAAATTAGCTCGCCCCAAACAATTTTCTATATAAAAAGGGTGTTCTTTTCCTAAGGTTTTTACCTCTATACTTTTTGCCTCCAAATACAATATTTCTGATTCCTCATAGCGTTTCTGATTTTTATACAAACTTGCTAAATTAAGACAAGCACCCGCATAATCAAGATGTTCTTTTCCCACTGATTTTGCCAATATTTCTTTTGCTTCGATGTATAAAGTTTCTGCTTTTTGTTCAAGTCCCAGCTCTCTATATGTCACTGCTAAATTATTACAAGAATGTGCATAAAATTGGTGATCTTTTCCAAATAGTTTGCCCTTGATTTCTTTACTTTCTATCTGTAACATTTCAGCTTGTACATATTTACCCTGTAGCGTCCATATATTTGCTAAATTACTACAGGTATGAGCATAAAATGTAGTTTCCTTTCCTGATATCTTTTCATAAATATCCTTTGCTTCTATATAAGCATATTCAGCTTGACTGTACTTGCCTTGTTGTTTATACACATGTCCTAATCCATTACAAACATTTGCATAATCTGAATCATTTTTACCAAATATTTTTTCATAAATCATTTTTGCTTCTATAAATAATTTTTCAGCTTCGATATGTTTACCTTGGTCTTTATATAAATAAGCAAGATGATTACATGAATGGGCATAATTTTCATGTTTTAAGCCAAAGGCTTTTTCAGCAAGAAACTTCGCCTTTTCATAAGTTTTAGATGCTTCTTCTAATTGGCCTGATTGATATAATTTGTGTCCTTGCATAATTAATTCATCCCAACTTTGAGCATTTAAATTTGCTACAGACATAAATGCCATAAATACAATAACTAAGATTTTTATCATATTTTTATCCTAAAAAAGTATAATAGCTATTCAAATAATGTATTTCAATTTTTAAGTTAATTTATTTTGTAATAAAATCAAAAAATGTGGTATGCAAATACTCTAAAAATACATTTAAAAAATTTCCTTGACTATAAATTAAAATAGTGAAGAAGTCCTTCACTATAATTGTTTTTCAGCTATTTCTTGGCATATTTTCCATGCTTGTTGATTCATCTGACTTGCTCTTCCAAAGAAAATTCTAAAAACATTCTGAGCCTCCATGATATGTTTCTTCCCAATTTTTTGCATATTCTTGGTTAAGTATAGAAAAATATTCTATTTCTCGTAGAGCATTAAGGTTATCAAACATTTTCTCAATTAGGCTAATTTCTTTTGCAATATGCTCCCTTTGTAACCATAAAAATAAAATTTAAAATTATATTGAACTATCTAATACAAATATAATAAAAATAAATTATATATTAAAATTAGAACTAATTTATTTTGAACCTATAAAGTAAAAAAACCAGCTCAAAAGAGCTGGTTTTTAATATTATTTCTTTTTCCATTTGTTTTTATAGGTTTTAACAATCTCATCTACTTCTTTAAGTACCTTTTCAAAATTCTCATTAATTATCTTTTCTATATTTTTCCTAGGTAAGACTTTTCCATCATCATCTATAAAGGAGTATGGATAAATTGGAAATTTAAGTTCTTTATCATACTCAGGAATACTTATAGAATCACTAAATACTTTTTCCGTGGTCTTTCCTAAAAAGAAACCCTGTGGCAAAGTAAAAGCTTGCTGTTTTGTGAGTATATCCTTTTCATGAGGTGTATTTGTTGTTGATGTTGATTTTGTTGTTTTGCCTTCATTTTTTGAATTAGACACTGAAGAACTCTCTTTCATAATATCTTGTTTTCCCATCAACTCAATCATTTCTTCTGCTGTTGTATTTTCTCCTGTTTGTCCCATAAATTGATTAGCAAGAGATCCTACAATACTGATTCTTCCATCTTGACCCATATTTTTATCCATCAATGCCTGCCCTTGTGTTCCATAAACCAAACTTACCAAGTTTGAGCGACCAGTAGTTGGAAGAATATGTAAATTTGGTATCGTAACAGTTGGAGCTTCATCTAGTATCAATGCACTTGGAAATTTATCTTGTTGATTCATGTATGCACTTGATATTTTTAATAATAACCCAACAATAGGAGCCAAAGCTTCTGCGACAAATTCATCTGTCCCAATAGTTACCCATTTAGGATTCTTGGGATCATTCACGTTCAAATCAAATTCATCTCCAGTAAGTAACCACCACGTTTCTGCTGATACCAATTTAGACATATCAACAGTTAATGTTCCTATAACCCCTGACAATTGATTTCCAGAATCTCTATCTAATGCACCAGTAATATCTGTTATCCACATACTACACATTGTATCGGATGTAAGAGCTGAAATCATATGATTTATATCACTATATGTGGTCATGGCTATCACATGAGCAAGTGTACACTGTTTGGGGTAATGAGTTTTCAGGAACCAGATAATTGTTTTTAGAAGAGAAGTCTGTGATTTTTCCCAGTAACTTTTTTGCTTATCACCAATATTTAGATTTTTAATAATAGTTTCTGCAAACATATCTGCGTAGTTTGCAGAGTGTATTAATTCTGGTTTAATAGGATTACACCTATGACTTCTTGTGATGTCTTTGAAATTTAATATATAAAGTTTCATTTTAGGATTGAATAAATGAAAAGCTTTATGAACCAGCGAAGTCATATCAGGAAATTTATAATCATAAACAGTGGCTGTATAACCCTTAGATACATACTGTCTTATCATTGGATTAAATACTGAATAAGTTTTCCCAGCTCCAGCATTTCCTATTACAAATATGCCTCTATTGGGCTCTAAAATATTTAACCATCCATGATGCGTTCTAAAAGACAATGATAAGTCTCTATTTTCTCTGATTAAATTCCCTTGATCATTTACTCCAATTACAACATTTGGAGTAATTTTACCTCTTATCTCTTTATCAGCAATAATTGGTATCCCTTTTTCTTCTGGAGTAGATTCTTTACCTGAAAAGTTAAAAAAATCAGCAAAAAATGTACTTAAAAGACCTCCTCCAATAATAATTCCCAAAAGAGAACCATACCAGGCAAGTGGAGGAAATCTGAATAGCATTAGACCTTCTTTTGGAAATATTTTATAAAAAGCAATCATAGATAGCCCTCCTGCAAGTAAACTTATAAAGCCTACTAATGAAAGTGGTACTGTAATATTAATAGATTGCTGAATTATATTTGCGTGCAAAGCCATCAAACTGATGTAAGATAAAATAAAGGCAAGTCTGATATATACACCATACTTTGAGAATATTTTAAAAGCGGTATATGTTGCCATACTCCCTATATCTTTTTTTTCTTTAACTTCTTGCTGTTCAGCACTTTTCTGATTATTAGATATTTTATTCTTTTCTGTTTTATTTTGCTTCCCTGTAATCTCATTTTTATTTATGGAGTCAGTTTTTAACTGTTCTGTTTTATTTCTTGTTGAAAGATCTTCATTGCTATAAAGAATGACCCATTCCCCAAAACTAGCAAGAACAGTGAAGAATACTATTAAAATGAGTATTCCATCTAAGAAGGAGTTTTTTGAATTCATAAATCTTAAATTTAAAAGGGTTAGAAATTATTGTATATCATCTTCATCTAATTCACTATTAAAAGAATTAGATGATTCTAAATTATTAGATTTTTTTGATTTTTGCTCATTGAGGTTTTGTAATGCCTGTGTTATGATTTCGTCAGCTTGTTCATAACTTTCTTCAAAATCTTTCCATCCACCTAATCCAAATAAGAATAATTTACATCTGGATGAATCTTCATCTGACTTTGAATAATACAGTATTTCTGTAACATATATCTTGAAAGGCTTTGCAAGTCTCTTGCCACCATCTATTCTGTCTAATTCATGAAATAATACATACATATGAATATCTGGTTTTAAATATCTATTCTCTTCTGATTATCCAACTGATTTTTGATGTATATAGCTTTTCGTTTTCTCTCATCAATATTTGATATTTCTAATTGTTCCTTTTTCTCAACTTCTGTTTTCATATAATCATTATTATTTGCATTTTGTGATTCTATTTTCTGTTCTGACTCTATTTTTTTGCTTTTTATTTCTTTTAACATTTTTTGTTGAAGGTCTTCTTTTGCTTCTTTTGAGCCATGAACCATCGTTTTTTTATACTGGTATGATTCTGAGATATTTCTTTCATAATTAAAATTTTCATCAAACTTTTTCTCACAAATATGAAAAAATTTATCTCTATCAAAGCCTTTAGTAACGATTTTATCCTGAATCTTTCCTTCGCCTCCTTTTTCATTAGCTAGTGGGCTTAACTTCATTTTTTTATCAACTGACCTTCGACTAACAATTACATGAATATGTGTATTATCCCCTTCTTTTATATCTCCCGATTTTTTATCTTCGGGAAGATTTTCTAAATCTTTATAACTTCGCTCTCTCTCAATTTTAGCATACCAAACTATATCATCAGCTTCAAGTCCTCTATTAAAGTTTTTAGCATATTGCTCCATAGCTAATCTGGTATACTCAGTAAGTTTCTCTTTATCACTGGAGATAAATGCTAATTCTTCTTGGCTAGGAGCTAAAACAACAGAATAAAATTTCGCATCATTTTTACCTAATCCTCCTTTACCTAAACTGTCAATATGTTGAATTACTTCATATACATTTACATTTTCTCTATGCTGAGAAAAGAACATTTCTTTATCTTTTAAGAGTTTTTTTTCGTTCTCTTTTTCAAGATACATTGCTAACTGAATACATGAACCTGTATTACCATTTGCAAGGTCTGAAGTTTGAATTTTTACATACATTTTTCTCTCATTTATGGTGAAAAATGCAGGTATTTCTCAGTCTATTTTTTCTACAAATAAATAGAGTAAAAATTCCCGCAAAGTTGCATTATTTTTTTTGATTTTCAGATGATTTTTCTTGAGATAAATTGAAAGCCTCAAACCTTTTATCATAGACTTGAGTGGTCTGCTCTAAGATAATTTTTGCATTTTCAAATTCCTTTTTTTCGATTCTATTTTTAGCATCAATCATTCTACTCCTAATTGTTTGATAATGCTCATAAGCTATTTTTTGTGTACTTTCTGAAAACCTTGTCAGGATTCTGTTATCTGTTTTGAGAGCTTCTATTTCTTTTTTCAAATCTTCAATAATTTTCCTTAAAGCATTTTCATCTGTAGGCTCTGCATGTCTGATGGCATCCAAGATTTGATTTGATTTGTCTTTGAGTGTTTCAAAATAATCATGATACTCTTTGAGTCCCATAGCATATTCAGTCAGGGTTTTGAGAGCTGGTTTCAAATGCTCCTTTTCATAGGTTTTCTGAAAACCTATGATTTTGTTTGTAAACTTGGAAATTTCCTGAGCTGTGCTTGTATCCTGAGTTATATCCTGCCCTGTTCTTTTAAGGTACTGAGCTACCAAATACATATATTGTTTCAAATCTATATTCATGGATTTAGACAATTCCTGAAAGATTTTATGTGTAGTTTTATCCACACCTATACTAGCTTTATCTTCTTTTTTCATACGAGTTGTTATAAAAATGTTATACTGAATGTTATAACAATTGATACTGATTATCAGATATTTACAAGAAAGTTATAATTGTGTTATACTAATGTTAGAATGGAAACCCTGTCTACGCCTCGCAGAGCGAGACTGGACTCGTAATTTTAGACTGAAAGGAGAAAAGTACGAGTCCGTCTCGCTATACTTTTTTTGAAAATTATTTCTTGATGAGCAATTTTCAAAAGCATGGGAAAACAAGACCAAAAGGGAAAATCAAAAAGAAATGTAGTAGTATGTTGTAAAATTATATATAAAAAAAGTACAATACAACAAGTAGGAGTATATTTTTTAAATGAAACATTTTTTGCAAATTTGTTAAAAAAGTAAAAAATAGATTTCCAGTAAATTTACCGAAAGTGCAAAATTTGCATCTTCGGTAAAAATATGAAAAATTAATTTTACAGAACTCTAAAAAATTTCTTCTTTTTAACCAATTAACACCTATGAAACTATTAAAACTCTCTTACTTAACTTTCTTATCTTTGATTCTGGTTGCAACAGATTGTAGACGAATAGAACCTAAGCCTCCAGTTATTACTGCTTTAAATGTAACATCTGGTAGAGCAAATTCCTTACTTATAATTACAGGTGTTAACTTTAATCCTAACCCAAATAGCAATGTGGTAAAATTTGGAGATTTTCAAGCTCAAGTAATTGAAGCAACCCCCACAACACTTAAAGTAAAAGTTCCTAATGGTTCTACTAAAGGTAGAATAACCATAAAATCAGGAACATATATTGAAGCATATTCAAGTGAAGAGTTTATTACAACAAGTTTTCAGGATCCTCGTGATAACCAAGAATATGGACAAACCTTTGTAGGCACTCAATGGTGGATGACTAACAATCTCAATTGGGATACATGGGAAGCTTTTACAAAGGATTATTGCTATCAGGATAATCTTACAAAATGTGATGAAAAAGGAAGATTATATATTTGGCCTGTTTCATCAGCCTTCAACATTAATGTATGTCCTCAAGGTTGGAGACTTCCTTCAGAAACTGATTTCAAAGTTCTTATTACAAATTTAGGAGATTCAATAAATGCAAAGACTGCAATGCTTGCAAATGGTTCAAGTGGTTTGGATGTGCTTTATACAGGTATAAGGGAATTGAATGGTACTTATAGCAATGAAAATACAGCAACTATGTTTTGGACAGTTTCTGAAGTTAATACTTCACAAGCTAAAGCTTTATCCATAACAGAATCTCAATCAGAAGTAACTATTCAAGCCAAAGACAAAGAATATGGTTTTTGCGTTCGCTGTATTAAATATCAATAATAATTTTATCAAAAATGACAAAATTATTTCTAAAAAATATAATTCAAAACGGTTAGTTTTCTATAAAAAACCCTGAAAAAATAAGCATCCATTCAAGCTTTTTTAATGAAAAATCAGCTAATTTTTGAGGTTTTTATTTCACATTTTTATCTAAAAAAATAGCAATTTTTTTGTGTATTTTTTCGTCAAAAATAGGATATAAAATAGCATATTTTTGATGTATTTTTATTGCAATTAAAGTGTTGATTTTTTGTTTAAAAATAGACAAAAAGTAGATTTTTAGAAATTATTAAGTGTTCAGAAAAACGTATAAAAATTGAGGTTTATTGAACCTTTATTTGGTGAAAAATTATTGCAAAAGTTTGTTTGGTGGTGTGGAAATATTCTGCTTATCTTTGTGTTATCTAACCCTTTTTAAATTATTATTTCTTATGACAAAAATTATTTCCGTAGCCTCACTGAAGGGCGGTGTAGGGAAAACTACAACCACAGCCATTCTAACAAGCATTATCAGCCATGAGTATGGCTTAAAAGTTACAGTTATTGATGCTGAACCACTTTGTGTGTTTACACAAGCTCGCTCCAAGGACTATTATGATCGTGGATTAGAAATTATTATCCGTGAAACGGGTAAGACTCCTCAAGAAATCTCAAGAGATTATACTCAAAAGGATCTCATCAAATACGGTAAAGACAGTTATGATGGTGGAAATGTCTCTGAAGTGCTAACAATTCCCATCACACAAGGTGAAGAGCTTATCAATATCATCAAAGAAGTGAGAAAGAGGGGTGAATATCGTTCCTCTAAAATAGATATTTTGTTTGTTGATATACCTGGGAGTTCAGACTTCTTTGTAAAAGAAATTGTTCGCAATTGTGATGGTGTCTTGGTGCCTATTGTAGCAGCTCCAAATGATTTGAGAGGAACATCTGTTTTTGTTAAACAACTTCATCAATATAGTATGGAAGCAAAAGACTTTATTGTTAAAGCTTTTATAAATAAAAAAAGGGGGGTTATAGAAGAGAATCAAATAGATGCTTTTCTTGAACATATTAAACTTACTCCTTTTAAAAGTTATTTAAGCAATCTCGAGAGTTTTGGACGTTTTTCTACAATCGTGTCTTTTAGTCGCCATAAAACAACTACAAGTAAAAAAGCTAAAAAAGAGGCTTGGGAGCTTACTATTGAGTTTTTGGACAGCTTTGGCCTTGTAAAGAAAGATTTAAGTAATTTAGAAGATTACATGAGTTTAGGTGAAGCTGAAATGAGAAAAATAAGCCTACATGACTGTATCCAGAAATTTGTTGTTGAATCTGATGAAACTAGTGCTGAATCATTAACTGAATCAATATAATGGGAAAAGACAATAGTTATCAATCTTTTGATGAGGATATTCCAGGAATAGATCATCAAGAAACTAAAGAAAAAGATTCCAATCTGAATGGACAGAATATTTCTGAAAGTGAAACTGATAAGGTCATTGATCCAGTTGTAGTTGAAAAAAAGAAAGGTAGAAAAACGAAAGAATACAACAAAGCAATGGCTCTCCAGCGTGATTTATTTAGAGAGATTGGGGAAAAATTAAGTCACTTTTTGCCTACTTATGTTTCTGTTTTATATGGATGTAGTTATGAAGAAGCTCTTTCTATTTTGGTTAAGGCAATGCCAGAAATAGAGTACCACATTACACATGCTCATAATGTTTTAGTTAATAGACATAACCTCAAGCATAACTCTATAGATAAGGAATCATTTAAAAAGCTTGTTGGAGGTTAATATCAATTTTTAGTCTTATTTTTGGGAAAAGGCAAGAAGCTAACTTTATCTAGTTTTCTTGCCTTTTCAATTATAGGTTTTCTCAAGAAAGGTTTACTAGGGAGTTTTGAAACTATACCCATTAATAAATATCCTTTTATCCCATCTTCACAAACTTCTTTGTAGAAAAAAAAAGGAGTTTGTATATTGCCATCAATATTTTGGAAAGGAACGAATATAAAGTCACCTTGCGTTGTTTTTGCAATGTAAAATGTTTTATTTTCTCTTAACTCCTGTACAAAAAGATTCATAGGTAATATTTTATTTACAAAAATGCCTATTATCGTGCAAAAAACAAAGAATTTGATTGTTTTTTTTCATAAAAAGATGAATAAAAAATGCGTGGAAAAAGTAAAAATGTAACCCAAAAAACGATAGAAGATTTTGATATAAACTCTTTGAATCTTCTTAATATCACGCAAATTGCATTAATATATTTCGAGCTTATTGAACCAGGTCGTTACAACAAGAATATTGAGAAAGATAAAAAAAATGCACGTACCAATTTTATTCGCCAAAAACTCATTATCGATAAATTACAAGAAGCTATTGATTTATATAAATCCAGTTTAGATACTGAAATAAAAGACCTTTTAAAAGCATTAAACAAGAAATCTATAAAAAAAGCTTGAGTTACATACCCAAGCTTTTTTTATGTTCAGGTTTATTATGTAAGATAATTTCTTGAATGTAATTTATTTTTAATAAAGCTTCTTTTGTTTTTAACAGAATAGGCTCGTTCTGGAGAAAATTTTCTACTTGTTGTCTTTCTAAATAATATCCTGCTTTCAAAGTAGGATTATTATATTTGAATAAATCATGATCATCCAAATAAACTGCTGTATCTTGTAATTGCTTAAGGGTATTCTTATTCAAGGATTCTGTATTTAACACAGCAAAGAAGCTCTGGTCTTTACTATTCTCAACAGGTGCAATCACCAATGCATCTTTTTGCATACTAGCTTGTACATTCAGGGGAATCTCTAATCCATTTCTCTGAGCCTTGTTGATAACTTCATGGTAGGTAAGTTCTCTATCCCCACCAAAAGGCTTTTTAAGCTCTATAAGCTCTTCATTTAAGGCTTTGCGTTGCTTAATTCCTTCAGTAATATTCATGGCCCCACTTCTTTGTTTATAGGCATTTTCTTGGATGGCCTTAGTGATGTCTTCCACTTTTTTTTGATATTCCTGGTAAGTCATCTCCCAAGGTTTGGCTTGTTTTATTGTTTTGTCAGGTTCAAGAGGCTCTTTAGTTGCTTCTAAACTCTGAAATTCACCAGCTTGTTTTTTGATTTCTTTTTGTTCATTCAGAGCAAAATGATGTAATTTTTTATCTAATAATTTATCATTATAATCCTTATAACCCTGATAAGTAACTCTCATATCATAACAGTTCTTTTGGAACGTTTTCTGAAAATCAAGTGTACATCTATCCCCTCCCTCATCAAAGTCTGCACATAATAGAACTTTTTGAGCCTGCTCATTCTGAAGGTATTGAATTGCTCTTTGAGTCAGAGAGATAGAATTTAAGATAATTACATTTGAAGGTGGCTCATGATACTTCTTTTCAGTCATGTAAGCCATAAAGTCATATTTACCTTCAAAAATAATCCATGCTCCATTTTTCTGAGCATGCTCGTTTTGAGTTTTAATAACTGTAATGTCCTTAGCTCCCAAGGAATACTTACCATATCTATTAGAAACTTCTAATGCATTGCTTTCATTTTTTAAAGAAATTCCAAATGCATGTTTAGGAATATCTTTCCCCTCATATTGCCAGTAAACCTCTTTACAATATTTTTTTGCAACCTCCTCACTAATTTTTCTTTCTTTGATATAGTCAAGAAGAGCTTTATTTTGAAGAGGTTGTTCTTTTTGTATCAAATAAGAAGCCTCTTTTCTTTTTTGCTCAAACTGTTTTTCAATCTCGACAGATGGTTCCTGAACAATGGGTCTAAGCTCTAATTTAGCTACACTACTAATATCTTGCAGAGCTTCGATAAAGGACTTGTTTTTGTATTGCATTACAAAATCAATGATATTTCCTTTCATGTATGCAGTATTTGTTCCTGATAAGCCAAAATCTGCCCATGTATTGGTAAATTCATTAACCTTAAAGCTTGGGGTTCTTTCATCATGAAGAGGGCTATTATACCAGTACTCAAGTCCTCCATATCCATGGTTATGCCTGATATTTTGGGGTTGGAATCCCTCATAGGCAAGATACTGCTCAATAGGATACTCTCGTATCTTTTTGATTTCATCTTTATCAATCATAAAAAATAATAAATTTAAAAGGGTTAGATGGGCTAAATATAGCAAAAAATGAGCTAAAGGCTATTTCTGCCAGTTTTTATTTTTTTGAATAAATATTTTATATTTACAAGGAATACCATTAGTTAGCAAAATTCTATGAACTCTGAGAATATTAATATCTATAAAATGAATGATGAAAAGGAAAAAACTCTTTTCAAGAATGCTCTAATTTTCTTTGACACATCATCATTACTTGACTTCTATTTTTTTTCAGAAACAGCAAGAAACGAAATTTTTCAAAAACTATTTGATTCACTAGCTGAAGAAGGAAGATTATGGATTGCTGCACAAACTGAATATGAATTTTTAAAGAATCGTGAGACAGTTTTTCAGAAGCCGATTGATTCTTATGATAGTTTAATGAAAAAGGACAATAATCATAAGGATAGTGGGCATCTAGAAGAGATTGATAAAATTATTACATCAATTTTGGAGAAGATTAATAAAGACCTAACAGGGCAAATTAAAACCTTTAGAGAAAAAACTTCAAAAAATGATAAACATCCATATTTGGAAGATGTAGATTTTAATGATTTTGATAATGAAACAAACCTCTTTAAAGAATATGTATTAAAGTATCAATCCACTTATAAGAAATTTAGAACTACTGTTGAAGAAAATGTAGAAAAGCAAAAATCTTTTCTAAAATCAATTTACTCCAAGGACACATTGTTAGAGGCTTTTGAGAAGTATTTCAAAACCACTAAAGGTTTTTCCTATTTAGAAACCTTGAAACTTATTGAAGAAGGAAATCTTCGATATAAAAACCAAATCCCTCCTGGTTATTTAGACGAGAAAGAAAAGTTAGGGTTTCAGAAATTTGGGGATTTAATTCTATGGAAGCAGATTATCACTAAAAGCAAAGAGGATAAAAAAGATATTCTTTTGGTGATTAATGATGTAAAAGAAGATTGGTGGTATGAAAAAAAAACTCCAAGACATGAGCTAATTAAAGAGCTTTCTGATGAAACTGGTTGTAATTTTTGGATGTATAAAATTGATGATTTCCTATTCAAGTCCAAGCAACTTATTGATAACACAATTGAAGAAAGTACAATTAGTGAAGCTCAAGATATTGCTCAACTTCATTCCAGTAATTCAAAAAGTGATTTTATTGATTGGGTGTTATCCTATTTTGATGGATTTGAGTTTTTTCAGTTTTATCCAGAAAAAAAATACGGAGGTATTGATTATTCCTTCACAAATTCTGCTGGAGAGCATATTGTTTTACAACATCGCTATATTATATATAATCCGAAAGATTTTGTTAATGATTTAGCTACGGAATCATTTTTGATATTAGCATTTGCTTCTGCTCGAATTGCAAATAAGAAATTTGATAATGTGGTTTTGGTTTTTGAAACACTTAATCATTCAGAATCTCTCTTTTTGTTAGAAAATATAGCAAAGTTTAAATATCACGATGGAGAAATTAGGCTAATAATAATCTCAAAAGATATAAATAATAAGTTGACAACATTTTATGATTCATTAATAGAAACAATAGAGTAATTTTTAAGTTTATTATAAATGCACAATCATCAAAGAAAAGTACTTCATTAAGGAAGTACCTTTCTTTTTATAATGATATTTATTAAAGCTACTTCATTTGCCTTTTCATCTCTTGTTCTTCAGCAATAGTTATCATGATAAAATCATGAATTTTTTGCAGGCTGCTGAGGGCTTTAACTCTACTCAGTATTGTAATAATGTCATTTCTCTGATTCTGCTCATCAGTTAAGGGTTCTTTATAAGCAATATCATCTACTCGTTTAGAATCTTCTAAAACCTTTGCTGTTATGTCTTTTGTCAAACCTTTGATATCCCCTTTGGTATCAAAATTTGTTTTCTTTGAACCAGAACCAGTAGCATTTTTCACTTTATTATTAATTTGCTTGACTTGTTCCTTTTTCTCATTTTTATTGGTGATGTGGCCAAGTGCTTCAATATCCTTAACTATATCCTCCTTCTGTATTTCATCATCTATTTTCGAAATATCTTTAATAGTTTCTTTTGGCAATGGTATAATCCCTTTCAAGATATCTTGCTTGACTTTTTCACCTTCTTGGTTTGGCAACATGGAGGTAATTGCCTCTAAACCATCAACAAATTTTTCATCATACTTAATCGTACGAGAAGAAACATTGTGTTCTTCAGCTAATTTTTCTGATGTATCAGTTTTTTGAGTTTCTACCGAGGATGCAAAATTTGCATCTTCGGTTAATCCATTAGAATCTGGGGCTGAGTCTTGGAATTGAATCAGATTTTGCTCATTTTTAGTCTTTTTCTTTTCTTGCTTGTATTGGAGACCTCTTAAAAAAGACTTCTGAAGCTCTGTAAGATTACGTCTAGAGAGCTGGTTTGCTATCATCCAGTCTTTGACAGATTCCATATCTTCAAAATGCTTTTCTGTAGTTTTAAAATTGATGCTGTGTTTCGTACAAATATCATATCGGTTGTGTCCATCCACCAGGATAAACTCTTCTTCACTTTTTTTCCACACAATCAGAGCTTCACGGCAGCCCTCTTCTAAAATGGATTTTTCAAGTAAGGATTTTTCTTCTTCTGTAGGAGCAGGTATCAAAGAACGAAGTTCTTCAATAATGATAAGATTTTTCATAAAACAATAAATTTAAAAGGGTTAGACTATAAAAAATAAATAGGTTACAAATTGGGGTTTTTAGACAGGAAATAATATTTCTTTCTGGCAAGAGTTCTCTTTCCAAACCACAAAGAAGCACCAGCCAAACTGACTACTATTTCATCATCTTCAAAGAATAGGTTATTGATGTTTTGAATAATGCTTTGGTGATTCATTTCATATCTTTCTTTCATGAAACTCACAAAGTCCTTTTCCAGAATCATGGTATCTTTTTGAAATACTGAATCAAAGAATTTCAAATCTTCAAGGAATGAGTTGTAGTTGAAACTTATTTTTTTAGATATTGTAGGCTCTAACTCTTTGGTAATATTTTCAGTTTGTGAAAGCTCAGAAAATATAGGGATTTGATTTGTACTGATTTCCTTGTCTGCTGGGGAGCTTGCATTTATCTGTTTGTTTAAGTCATGCTCTAAAGGTTCTACTATTTTATTATCATCAGGATGCTCAAAACCTAAAACAGTAGTTTTTTGCTCTGAAGTATTTTCTAACTCATGGGCTTTAAGCCCCTTTTGATAGGCTATTGCAAATCTGGCTTTCTTGATGTTGGTTTGTATGTGATACATCAAATTACGAGTTTGATGTATTCTTTTTTCTATGGTTGCTCTTTCTGTCTCAAGAGCTGTAATGTCTCCCAAGAAGACAAGTAAATTTGCTTGAGCTTTTTGCTCAGCCTGAAGTCTGAATAATTCAGCAAGCATCACCTCCAGCAATTTTTTCTCTTTACCTTCTAAACTTAGTAGTTTTTTAAGTGTCATGGGTAGCTGAAACCATAACCTTATATAACCTATTAGGATTGGAAACCCTATTCCCAAACAAACAGCTCCTGCAATCGCAAACATAATTCCAGAAAGAACAAACGCAAACATACTTGATTTGCTCTCAACAAGGCTTCTAGAAAGTTCATTATACTTTAAAAGTAAATCATTAGCATTCTCAACTTCCTTTCCCTCCAGTTGCTCAAATTCAACTTGTAAACTGACTTTTAATTGTTCTGCCTTATATGCCTCATAACGAAAGTACCCTAAGACAGTTATTGTTCCTATTACAAAAAATACCAAGAAAATTTTAAAAATTGCGTAGATAAGTTTTGTTCTTTTTGAGCTTGAAAACAGATAAGGGTGTTCTATTAGTCTGTCATAAGCAGGCTTTAAAAGTATAGATACCATTGCCAAACCTAAAGCAAAACTCCAAGATTCAAGATTATTTTTAATATTTAGGGCATATGCCACTATTTCATGCGATACCACTAAATCACCTAGAAGAAAAATAATACCTGCAACTAAAAAAATTACTCCCTGTAAAAAAGAGCTCTTGTTTTTAAGGGTTTTCTGCTCATTATAGACACTTTCTATTTTGCTTCTTAGTGTTTGTAGGTCTGCTTGTTTATCATCTCTTAAAAGCTTTCTATAGCCTATTTCTTCTTCTATTTTAGTAAGAGGTTCATATATTTTCGGATAATTTTTTTTATGCTCCAACAAACGGGTTTCTATTTCTAAAAGGCTTTTCTGGTCTGCTACCAAATCCTCTTTTAAAATTTTCCAATCAGCTTTACGAGTTAGATATTCCTGATATTGTTCTGGTGAAAGGGAAAAATATCCTGTCCAAAATGAATCCTGGTGGAGTGCATCCTTGTTCTCATTTTCCTCAATTAAAGTAAACTTTGGTTTACCCAAATGCAATGGAAATGAGAACAAGGGAGGCGTGATGCCTCTGGCTTGTTTTTCAAATATCATAAAATAATAAGTTCAAGGGTTAGATTTATGCAACTTCGGAAAAAAGACTGTATTTTTCAACTTTATGAGATACATTCTCAGTAGTATACTCCTTTGTTTGTCTCTTTTCTTGTTTTTTATATTCCTGATGCTTATAAGTACTTTATATTTATTAGGTATTGATATATTTTCTAGCCAATAGAAGCATCGCCATAGAATAAGAAATAATTCCATAAATATTCTCTACAGCTAAACTTATCAGCCAGATGGATGATACCCATAATACCTACCAAATCACTTTTCCAGTTACTCATTAGCTTTCTCATAAATTAATTAAGTTTACCAAACCTAATAATAGGCTTGTTTCTATTTTTCTATAACTCTACATTGTTTTAAGGTATTTTGTCAGTCATTAAAAAGCTTTTTTAAGAAAAGGTATAAAGGGGAATATCCCCTTTATACAGCATTGGCATATTTGAGTACAGAGTACACAAATGTAGTGATAGTAATTCCATAACTAATCACATACATGATGTTTCCAACTTTTCTGTCAGAACTAAATTTTACAAGAATTGCTTTCATAAAAGTAATGTTTAGAATATTGAACTATCTAATACAAATATAATAAAAATAAATTATATTTAAAATATAAAAATACTTTTTTATGCAAAAAAAAATCACATTATAATTTGTGAAAAGTAGAGATAATAAAAGGATATAAGTGTTTCATAAAAAAACAAGTGTGATTGATAAATTCTAAGAGTATAAAAAAATTATTTTAAAATAGTTTTGAGCTCATTTTAAACTCAAACAATAAATTGTATGAAACAAATTTTGAAACTAACACTATGGCTATTTTTACTAACAGGGTTTACTTTAACTCTACAAGCACAAAATGTAAATTTACAACAAAAGCAATGGTTTTTAAATGAATCAACTGTTGATTTTTCAACACCAAATGCCCCCACCGTCAGTTATCTTCCTCAAACTTATCCCATTCAAACTGGGACAGGTTATGGCTATTTTGCTGAAACTTCTAATGGTTATAGACTAAATGATCAGTTATATTTTTATACTGCCTACAATCAACCTCTTAATCAATTAGATGTAATTCACGTTTCAAATGGAACACCAACTTTAATTGGTAGTATACCACTTAATGATCCTTATTATTCTGTTCACTTGGGCAGAGAATTAAACATTATACCTTATGTATGCAATAATAATCGTCAATTTTTAATAGTTTATGATTTACAATATTACAATCCACAAGGCACAAGTGTTTATAGTATGCTTATGTTTAATATTGTTACTATTTCACAAATTAGTGGGAGTTTATCTTCATCCTATTATGTACCAGGCGGGGTTTCTTTTGAAGAAGGTTTTTATAAACATGAAATGGCAACTACAAGGGTTAGATATAATGAAAGTACTTATAATAGAACTATTGATCCATATCGTTTAAGATATTTATATTTCACACATGGAAAAGAAATTAGAAAAGCAACTATTAGATATGATAAATTAAATCAAGATGCTCTTCTTCATACTAATTATGAAGTTATTTATACAGCTGAATCAGTAATAGATCCTATTGAGCTAGAACTCTCCTATGATGGAACAAAATTAGCTTGGACAGATAAAAGACATTCAGATATTTATATTCTCAACTTAAATCATAACGGTAATTTAGTTTCAAGCCAAATTGTAAGAGGTGGAACAAATTCTAAACTTGCAGGAATTGAGTTTTCTCCTGATGGCAAAGATTTATTTGTAGGTCGTAAAATTACAAATATTAATTTTGCGGGAGTCTTTGCTTATAATTTTCAACAAGCAAAATATTCTTTTGTGAATGGTACAGAAAACTTCTTTAGATCTCATCTTGAATCTGCTTATAAAAATGGCGTTCCTCATCTATATGCAGCTTCAGCTGATTACCTAATGGAGTTAAATCTGCAAAATAAACAAGTAAAAAGTTATGCTGTAAATTCATATTTTCCATTTAATCAAACGAAGGTTAGATATTATTCACAACCAAGTGATAGTGATATTTATAGCCTTCCTGATCAAATAGATGGAGAAGAAACTAGCCCACAGATGATTTCAAATCAAGTAGATTTGAGTCACTTAACAGGAACAGTATGTCAGCAATATCTAAATATTCAGATTCCTAATGATATAGAAAGCTATCGTTTAATTCTATTTAAGAATGGGATAGAAATATATAGTCAAACTGGTTTAACCAATGATTATATTCAATTATCTAGTTTGAGTCAAATTACTTGTGGAAGTGGCTCATATCATATTCAAATTGATGCAACTAGTCTATGTTCTCCATATTCTTCTATAGGTACCACTCCTACCTTTACACACACGTTCTTATCAAATACATTTCAAATTGCATGTACTCCTCAAACTCCTATTGTTTCTTTCAAGGCTTTTGAGGCTTGTAATGGATTGGCAAAAGTATCTTTATTAAATAGTTACCCAGTTGGTTATCAAATTGCTTGGTCAGATAACATAAACGGTCCACTTCCAGCTTTAGATAATCAAACTATTGTATATTTACCAGAAGGTGAATACACAGTATCAGTAGTAAATTTATATAATGCAACTTCTTATTGTTATATACAAAAAGTGTTCACCATAAAATGTCCTCAAACATATCCTATAGAGGATCCTGTTAAAAAAGAAGTAGAAAATATTATTAATATCTATCCCAATCCAGGTAAAATGCAAACCAATATTTCAAGTGAAATAGCACTTCGTGAAATCATTGTCACAAATACTTATGGAAAACTTATTTTTAAACAAGCATATCCGAAAGGTATTTTATCCCTAGAATTGCCTGTTGATTTGTGGGAGAAAGGATTATATATTTTTCAGTTAAAAGCTGAAGACGGAAAAATAATTACAAAAAGGTTTTCTAAAGAATAATCATGAATGTAAAATAAAACCCACATTTTAGTGGGTTTTATTTTATCTATTTTGAATTTAAAATATCTCCATCCAATAAAAAAATTTAAATTTCATTTTTGTAATAAGTGCTTCTTTTAGATGTTATAACATTTAATTTATTAATTTAATGTTATTTTTGTAAAAATATTACATCATAATTTTGATATAAAACATCTTTGATTTTTATCAAAATAAGGATTGGTTCTTAAAAATCTTTCTCAAAAATTATTTTATTACATCACTGCAAAATCAGGGATTCCCTGATGTGTAGGAGTTTTTTATTGTTTAGATTGGCAAATAAATAACACCATTTTAAAGTTATTTTTTAACTAAAATCATTCCACAAAAACAAGAAAACTCCCATGCCCACAAATCAGCAATTACCTCCTCAATGTCTTACAGAAGGCACAGCATTTATTGAACTGGGAACAGGCAATGCTCCTGTTTTGGATTACAACCTACCTCAAAAAAGCAGTTTTACTTCGTATGGTGTTTTTCCATTGTATTTACACAATGTTATTTTTAACTCTATAGCCAACCAAATACCAGCTTGGTTAGAAGCACTACTTGCAAATCCAACATCTACCACTGATGACACCATCAAGAATACTATCTTAGATGAACTCAACTATGGAAATTCCTCTTCACAGTTTTTACAATCAGGTTTTGGTGTAAAACCCAAACATGAGTTATTAGAACAACTTGCAGGAAACACTCCCAAACTCAACTTTTTGGCTCGAAAAATTAAACAGGGAAATGCCTTGCTTCTCAACGATTCTTTTGGAGGATTTAATCAAGTAATTAGCCTTATCAAACGCCCAACAACCCCAGAACCTCGTTTTTATGTGATTGAGGAGTATAAAACGGTTTCATTTTTGGGAAATTATGGAGCTGGTAAAACGCTTAAAACCTTTACAATGCTCCCTGGTGAGGAAACTACTATCGCTGTGAAAACTTACAGAGAAGAAAGTTCTACCCAAAGCCGTTCGGATAATGTGGTGGATAGTTTCTCGAAAAGCAGTGCTGAAGAAATGGAAAAACTTCTTGAAACAGAGAATAGTACCTCCATGCAAAATACTACCAACAAAACCAAAAGTGCAAATGTGGGACTTAGTTTCCCAAAAATAGGACTGAGTGCAGGAGGAAGTGCTTCCAAAAGTAGCCAAAGTGTGAGGCAAGCCAATACCAAAAGTCTTAACAAAGCCCTTGAAAAAAGTGTAGAGAACTCTAATAGTAGCCGAAATGTAACTGTAAACACCAGTAGCTCTACCACTGCCAAAGAAGGAGAAGAAGAAACCATTACAAGAGTACTCAAAAATGTAAACCAAAGTTGTACTTTGAACGTAGTATTTAGACAACTTTTACAAGAATACATTACCATTACGTATTTGGATAATATCAAGGTTGGGTTTACCAATGGACATCCCGAATTTGATGATATTGTGCCTATTGAAGAATTAGATAGTTTGCTTGTGAAATATATTAAATTAAAAGATGATGAAAATGAAACATCTCCAAACAAGCCTTTGCCAACAGAGAACAGTGCCATTGTAAATGCTCGCAATGCAATATTGTTTGAATATCAAAGTGTAAGAAGTTATACTACTGGTGAACAAGCTTTTTTGGAAAAAGTAGAGAAAGTTAATTTCAGTAGTAATGATATTAGCTATTATACCAAAGTAGCAAATTTGGAGGATACCTATAATACATCACCCTCGACACCCGAAACCAATATGGTTTTGAAAGTACCAGGTATTATACAAAGTGTGGAGAAGTTTACTCTTCGTACAGATAGTTTGGTTGCAGATTGCTTCTTGGGGCATGGAGTTGCTTTGGATTGTTTCTCAGCGAAAATACAAGATGCAGATGCTAATAAAATGGCATTAGAGAATGAAAAAACAAGGGTAGCCTTGGAAATATTGAGTGGTATCACAGACCCAGTAGCCAAAGCAGAGGCTTATGCTAAAATGTTCAACCCACCAAAAACTGTATAAACTATGGGACTTTTAGATTTTAAAAACACTCTCCAACAAGTCAAAGATGACTTGTTGGGGAAACCCAAAGAGGAACTGTTGGGAAATAAGGAAAAAATATTAAATCAAGAGAACGCAGAAAATAATAGCTTGATTGAATTTGATGTTGAGAACTTTTTTATATCTAATGGAAAAAATAAACTAAAAAGATACCGTCAAGCTCTTTTTTATGATCCTGTAATAAGTAAAGATGCTCCTTTTGTGTATGGCATGGATTGTAATGCTTGTTGTACAATGTATTTTTTACAAAGTTTTGGGCTAATACCTCCCAATATAACAAGAAAACAATTTGAGTATTTATTTACAGTAATGAATCCATCAAAAGAGGTTAAACCTAAAAGTAGTACAGACCTAAAAGATCCTGCTTACAATCCAAATACATCTTCAAAAGGCAAAAGTGATATAAAAATAAATAATGATTTTTTCAAGCCTATTGAATTTGATATATTTGCAAGAGCTTTTCCTAATGGTTCTGAAAGTTTTCTTAGAGGAAGTAGTGGGGCTATATTTCCACATTACACTTCTTCACATAAAATGCTATTTGATATTATGAAAGCTTTTTATGATTTATCTTTCAAAAATGGTTACGAACCACTACAAAAGTATCATAGCCCACTTTTGAGAGAGTTATTTTTACAATCTGAAATTTTAATTAAAAATGTATATCAAGACTTATCACAAGGTGTTTTTAATGAGAATTACTTCATTCAAGGTTTTGTAATTTTTGTTGGACTTGCTCATTATCCCCCCTTACCTGGACATTACTGTATAATAGTAGATGCTCCATCTGCTCAACGGTTTGAAGATACCGATTTTTGGGTTTATCCTGCTGATGATCCTTTGTCAGGAAGAAAACAAATTTTCGTGCCAACAAACTCTATAGCTAATCTATCAGAAATGGCAAGTAAGATTAAAAAAATAGGTTATCTCATTTATCCAAACTGTGCCATAGGTTTATGAAAAACTATATGTACTTCGTAGTACTTTTTTTTATAAGTTGTAATACTGTGAAAAAAGACACTGAAAAAAGTCGAATAGTAGTTGATAGTGCGAATTATGTGGTTGATTGTGACCCTGGGGCTTCAGGTTTGTACTCTTCATATATTCATGAAAACAATTATTTGTTCAATTTGTGTATATATGAAAATGAGGATTTTTTAAAAAAAATAAAGTCTCCTTTCTCACAAAAAAAAATAACTGATAAGCTAAAAATGGATACCTTAATTCCTTTAAAAATCACTCAATTTGATGATATTATATTAGATGTTATTTATAAAGATATAGATTCTATTCCAAGAGTTTACTATGAATTTACTGATATGGAATCTTGGGATAAAAAAAAGACAGTAGGACAATTATATTTATTATATGAAAATAGACAAGCAGGTAATGAAGGGCGAAGAATTTTTATTTCTGATACGACTGATAAATATGGTGTTTTTATACTTGAAACGCCTATAAATAGAACAATGACTAAAGTCCCAAATCCTAAACTACCACAAAATGAAGGCATCACTATTCTAAGAATTGATGGAGATAGAAAAAGACGGAGTATAAATAAAATAAGAGAAGTAAATAGAATCATATTGGATGAAGAGATAATAAATAAAAAGAAACATATGTAAATAATAAGATAAGATAAAGTATTTTTTTAGCACACCGATACCAACAAGAGTAACTTTGGAAATATTGAGTGTTATTACTGACTCAGTAGCCAAAGCAGAGGCATATGCAAAGATGTTTAACCCTCCAAAAATCGTATAAAATATGGGACTTTTAGATTTTAAAAATACTCTCCAACAAGTGAAGGATGACTTACTGGGGAAACCCAAAGAGGAGTTGTTGGGAAAAATAAAAGAGGAATTACTAGGAGAAACAAAAAGTCAAGATCCTGGTGGAGAAAAGAATTATAAAGAAAAATTCTTTATGGGATGGAGAGATATAAAAAGATATTATCAAGCACTTTATTATGGGCAACCTTTTTATGGAATGGAGTGTAATGGTACTACAATTATGTATTTTCTTCAAAATCTTGGATTATATCCAATCGAAATGACAAGGAAAGAATTTGAATATGCTTTTATTCCTGATGCACATCCTTATTCATATATTTCTCCACAAAAGAAAAGTCAGACACCAATAACTATTAATAATCAAAATGTAACAAATGCAAATAGTGGTGTTTTACCAATTTCAAATGATAAATCTTTATTTCCTTCTAATGTAAATACACAAGCATTATTAGGTGCTTTGGGATTAGGAAGTCAAAGTGGCATATCTGTTGTAAAACAATCTTTAAACTTAGCTATTAGCAAGTTAAATAATATTACCATTAATTTTGCAACAAAACTACCCTCATATATTGGATATACATTTGTAAAATCATATCATCAAAAGGCCGTAACAGAAATCATAAACAAAACAAATTCTATAAAGGATTTAACACAAAGATTAGCTAATAATGAGTTTGATGATTCTTATTTTAATGATGGGAAATGTATATTTGTAAGTGTCAATTTAGGAGATTTTGATGGAGCAACTGAGCATTATGCTCTCATCCAAGGAAAATCATTGGCAAATTTTATGTTCAATGAGAAAACTTATTATATATATCCTGCAGATGATGCTGATTTCGGAAGAACATTTGTGATAGCCCCAACTTTTTTAGGAGGTTTAAATGATATTAATTTACCAGGCATAAGCGGTTATACTTTTACTCATGAGGGTTACAGCAATATTTTATATAGTGTTTCAAAAAATTCTTTACAATTAGGTTTATCATGAAATATATCATAAGTTTTATTTTATTGTGTTTATTGGTTATTTCAATCATTCAGTGTACTAAATACCCTATTCAAACACAAGCCAATTATCAAAATTTACAGAAATTTAATTGGGCTTATTTGTTTGATACAACACATATAACAGATGAGCAAATTACAAGTAAAAAGAAACAAACTCTTTTGCATATTTTTTTAGATAGTATTTGTTATGATAAAGGAGAATATTCCGTTGAGCCTAATAAAGAAGGAAGACCTTATTTGTATCATGAGTATGCTAATTTTTTATTATATACTAAACATGAGTTATCAAAAATAGAATATTTTAGGACAAAGAAAACTTTAGATATCATACACTTATTGCCTTATATATCTCGTGACTCAAAACATATAGAATCTGTGTATGAGCATTATAAAAAAGATTTCTTTCAAATTGTGGATACATCTTTAGCATATAGGATAGGCTTAGATTTTATAATAGACGATTTGATTTTTACTCATGATACATTATTCAAGAATAAATCACCTAAAGCAATCTATAAGAAATATAATTTCAACTCAAAACTTCTTCATCAAGAAACAATGTGGATAATACGAACTTCTCCACCCCATATAGGCAATAAAACGATTTACAAGCCATTTATAGGCTATGAGGAATGGATATATACTTTCTGGTACAGAAGATTTATAGAAAATAACATGGATGTATGTTTAAAAATTCTTAAAGAAATGCAAAAAAAATACCCTGTTAGAAAAAAATATACTTGGCGAAATCGTTGGTATAAAACACTACAAAAGTGGAAATTAACTTGGGATCATAATGGATACATCCCGAAAAATCAAGCGGATAGTATTAAAACTATAATGAAAAAAGTAGGCTTTTTTTCTGAAAAAACAATACCTGAAAAATAGCATTTTCCAAATGCTGGTGTGAGCTTTTAACTTGTATCATTTCCTCTCCTCTTGTGGTTTTTATATTACCAAACACAAACTTAGTGATCAAGAAAATCAACCAAGAAAAAAGGCATTTTGAATATCTAATATCTAGGGTTGAAATTGTAGATGCTCCACTACAAGCTATAGATAAATCATTATTATTATCTTCATGACTACTTTAAAGTGAAGTTAGATAACACCAAGCCTATATTACTAGGCTTGGTAAACTTTTTTTATTTTAAAGAGGTTAAAACACTTCATCAGGAAGCACCATTTCTTGTTGTTCTGCTGTTGCCCCTACTCCTACAGTTTCTGTATTTGTATCTGTAGGGTTATGACGAATTTCTATATGCTCTGCTTTCACATAGTATTTGTAGAAAGTTTTTCCATCTTTCTCATTTTTGCTCTCATTCATTTCTCCTTGAATGCTTACAAAAGTACCTTTTTTGAGCTGGTCAACTAATTTATTAGCAGTTTCGGTTTTATGCCACATTTCAACTGGATGCCATGTGGTTTTATACTTACTTATTCCATTCTCATCTTTACCTACATATTTACTAGTAGCAAGACTTAATTTGATAACTGAAGATCCTGTGTTTGCATTGAAAATCTCAGCATCTTTGCCTAGATTTCCAGATAAAATTACTACATTCATAAGATTGATAAATTAAAGGGTTAGAAATTGATTATTAAATATATAAAAAACTATTGTAAATGCTTTCTTTGAGCTTTATTTCTTTGATAGATGCTTGGAGCATAAACTTTTCCTTGAGATAATCGCTCACCTTCCAGTGGTGCATGTAGAGCTTCATGGATAGTCTTATCTTGCAGTTGATATTTATTGAAGCTTTGCTTAATATGTTTACAGATAGTGAAAACAAATAAAAATAGGTACTTTGTTGGATTCACAACAAAAATATTCATGATTGAGCATAAAAAGCTCAATGCTTTTATTACAATAGATAGGCAAAATAACAAAACCACACACAATAAAACTAATGGCAACACACCTTCCTGTGCTATAGCATAAGCAGTATCAATCATATCAGATATTTGAAAACTAAGATAAACCATGTATATATTGTTTAAGATTTATAAGTTACATCAGGAGAAACATCTATAATATTTATTTTACCTTTTTGAATAACTTCTAATAAAATCTTATCAAATGCTTGCAATGGATTTAAAGCCTGTTCTTTTAATAAAAGTAACTCATAAAGTTTAGCATCATATTCTATCAAATCTGATAAATAACCTTTTTTTACAAAACTTATAATGCTTTTTTTTGGCACCTCCGTCAGTTCTTTAGAGAGGTAAGAAATTAAACGATTTTGAGAAATGATGTATAGCATATTGAATTTTTATATACAAATATAATAAAAATAAATTATATTTTAAAATAAAATATTAATATTTTGTTTTAAATATTAGATTTGAAGGGGTTCAGGGTAAATTTTCCATTCTAACCATTTGTCTATTGCTAAATAATAATCTTCCTCATTATTATCTGAATATTGAAATTTTGTGGATTTATAAACTGCTGATTTAGGAATCCAAATACTATACTTTTGTGCTGTACCTAATTTGGTACCTTCACAATAAACCGCTTTATCAGTTTCTTTTTTAATATTCATTATAAAATCTGCATCTAGTTTATAGCTAAAAAAGGATATAAACTTCTCCAAATAAATCTCAATATTTTTATCTGTTTTAACAAACTTATTTTCTTCAATTGAAAGTGTTGATTTATTCATCTTTTTTCTGTTAAAATTTAACAAAGGGCTATTTTATAGCCCTTTGTTATCTTATGCAGCTTCTTTATTATTGTTTTCTATTTCTTGTATCTGAATATCTTTTTTATTGAATATATACTCAACAGCTTCTTGAGCTTGTCTTGAGGCTGAAATAATGAGCTTTTTATCGTCTTTAAGTCTATTAATCCACCCTTGTATGTATGCTGTACTATTGCCAAAGGTTGATTCTATGCCAGCCTCTGCACAAAGAAATGTAGCTCCTATTTCTGCTACAAGTTCCTCTTTACTATATTTCTCATCTCCAAATTTTGCCATTTCAGTAAGAGAGGGTCTTGAAAGTCTTTTTTCATGTCCTGTAGAGTGAATAAGTTCATGAAATAAGGTCGCATAATATTCATCATCAGAAAAAAACTGTGCCATGGTAGGCATCACAATTTTATCCAGTTTTGGGTAATAAGCCGCTTTATTACCTTCTTCAATTGATATAATGGGCTTATTTGGATATTCTTCAATGATTCTTTCACAATTCTCATTTTTTTGAATAAGTCTTTCACTTTCACTCCATTGAATCAAATTTGTGTATTTTGTGGGTATTTCAATACCCTCTGTTTGCCCTATATTGAATACTGTATAATATTTTAAGAAACTCTTTTTCTCTGTTTCACCTTTCTCATTTTCTTTTTCAGTAGTATTCCAATAGATAACTGGTGTTCCTTTTTCTCCTTTCTTTACTTTTCCTCCCAATTCATTAATTTGCTGAAAAGTAAAAAAGGCAGGTATAGGGTAATTTAGGGATCCTAATAAAATAAGATTTACACCTCTGTATCTTTTTCCAGTAACAAAATTATGAGGCAATAAACCTGTGCTTATAGACTTAAATGGCTGTTTCCAAGGAACTATCCCTTTTTCTAAAGCTTGAATAATTTTTTCTGTGATGATTTGATACACATCGAGTCTTTCATTTGAGCTTTTCATAAAATTAAAAATTAAAGCTTTTTATTGAACTATCTAATACAAATATAATAAAAATAAATTATATTTTAAGTAAAAACGAATCTATTTTATTTAGAATAAATAGTGACTCTTGTTTTTCTTTTCCCAAGCAATTATTTACTTTTGTACAAAGTTTTCATAGTTATAGTAAAAAACCCTACTTTCTGGAGTTGGGCTTTTTTGTGTTATTTGGGCAATTATAATTTTCCATATGCTTTCAAAATCTTATATGTGTCTCTACCATCTATAACGCAACATCTTTTTTGTATGTGGGGGGCTATAGCAAAAACTTTTAAGGTCTCACGAACAGCTTCTCCAACCTCATGGCAATGTTGTAATATCACCAGTTCAGCAGGAGTTTTGCATAATCTACTAATCTGATCACCATTTTTCCCCAAGAAGTTAGGCTGCATTTCTTTGAATTTTGTACCTCCTGCTGGGCCTTTAAATAGAAATGCAGCTGTAAATCTCTTTCCTCCCATTAATATGGATGTTGAGAAATGGTCATTTAATTCGCCACCCCAGTCCTTCTTGGACTCTTCCCCAAGTATAGAGCATAATTTTTCTTTTATATCATTCTCAGAAGCCTTTCTCATATATGATTGCCATTCCTCAGTGCTAACTTCCACACGGGTTAAATTTGCAAAATTTTCTATATCTTCTGGTTTTACTTCATACCATTCAGGTCCTTCAAATAACAACCTCCCAGGATCAATAGCTTGTTTTTTAAAGGGGGAATCAAATGTTGGAACACCCATAATTATAGGATGCACAATTATCTCCTTTGGTAAGATTTTGTATATTTTACCAATAATGGCTACTTTAGATTCAACACCTTGTTCGTATCTGCCTGTATCGCATGTTATAAATTCAGTACTGAATTCTGAATATACTTGCTTCTCAAAAGAATATGGGAACAATATTTCATTTTTAATTCGTGGCTTTGTGTGGACCTCCTCATTTCCAGCAAAGAGTTCAATGCTACAAAAAAATGCTCCTTCTGATGGATTTTGTAAAACTTGTCCCAAAGTATCTATCTCGTTATTCTTACAGAATTCCAAAGCCAATCTCACCAGAACATGCTCATTGTAAAGATTATTTGGGTATTCTTCAGTGAGCCTCTTATTTTTATTATAGGACACCAGAAAGCTGTCTCCAAAACTTGAGAAACACTTTTTAGGATTAATAAAGCCACTGTCTATATGCCAGTCCAAATCAGCTACTCTTTCTTCTTTTGTAAACTCAGGTACCATAAACTTTCCATTTTTAGCCTATAGCAAAGGTATATAGAAATTTTATTCTATTAAAATATCTTTGTGGTAGTATATATTTAATTTCCTAATTCTAACTGATTCTTAACAAGGTCATAATACCTGCCTTGTTTACTCACCAGGTCTTTATGATTACCTACTTCTACCACCTCTCCTTTTTCAAGAACGATTATCTGATCTGCGTTCTTGACTGTTGAAAGCCTATGAGCTATGATAACAGCTGTTTTACCCTTTAGAAATTGACCTAGATTTCTTGTGATCACTGCTTCACTGTTTGCATCGAGGGCAGATGTTGCTTCATCTAAAAACAAGTAATTAGGGTTTTTATACACTGCTCTCGCAATATTGATTCTTTGTTTCTGCCCTCCTGAAAGATTGATACCATCTGTTCCTATTTTTGTTGAGTAGCCATTGGGTAAATCTCTTACAAATTCGTGTACATGAGCTGTTTTTACAGCTTTTTCAAATCTTGCTATATCTGTCATTTCATCACTCATAGCAATATTTCGCTGGATACTATCCGAAAAAATAAATGTTTCTTGCATCACAGCTGAACAATACTTTCTCAGCGATCGAGCAGATATTTGCTTAATAGGAGTACCTCCAAAATAGATATCACCTTCCTGTTCGGATTCATGAAATTTCAATAAGAGTTTAAGTAGTGTGGTTTTGCCTGAACCACTGCTACCTACTATAGCTGTTATTTTTCCCCAGGGGATTACAAAATTCAAATTCTTGAGAATGTATTTAGAAGAAGTTTTATCGTACCTAAAACATACATTTTTAAAAACAATATCCTCTTTATTAGGAAGAGGTACATCACTTTCTTTTTCTTCATCATTTTTTTCATAGATTTCAGCAATACGTTCTTTAGAAAGTTTTGCATCCTGAAGGGAAGTAATAAAACTCATAAGGGCATGTATGGGACCATTTAGTTGCCCCACTATAGCACTAATAGCAAACATAGTCCCTACTGTAAAATTTCCCTCAATTACATTAACAGCTGAGTAGGCTGCAATAAATATATTCTTGCCTTCATTAATAAATAAAGTACCAATATTCTGATATTGCTTGAGTTTTTCGCTTTTTAAGTTTAATCTAAATATTCTGGCTTGGGTATATTCCCACTCCCATCGCTTTTGTTCTTCACTTCCATTGAGTTTTATTTCCTGCATACCTTGGATAAGTTGTATCATGACGTTTTTATTTCCTGCAAGGTGTTGGAAGGATTTAGCATCCAGTTTAGCTCTTTGTTTCAAGAATAATACTATCCACAAGACATAGAGGGTACTCCCTACTGCAAATACAAGAAATATGTAGGTATTGTAGTAAAGTAGTATAAAACTCATGAATATTAAGTTCACAAACTGAAAAACATTGGATATAGTCTCAATACTGATTAATTGCTGGATTCTGGAATAATCATTTATCCTCTGCATGATGTCACCAGTCATTTTTGAATCAAAATAGGCAATAGGTAACTTGGTTAATTTGATAATGTAATCACTAATCATGCTTACATTAATCCTTGTTGAAAGATACATAGTTACCCATTTCTGAAGCATCATTGTCAGGGTAGAAAATACAGTTATAAAGACTTGAGATATAAGCATCAGATATACAAATCCTTGGTCTCTATTTGATATTCCTGCATCGACAATGCTTCTAGTGATGAAAGGCATTACAAGAGAAAACCCAGTTAGCATAATTAGAGATACTATCAGCTGCATTATCAACGCTCTGTAGGGTATTAGATAGGATAGAAAATATTTAAAGCTCAGCTTTTCTTTTTTATTTTCTATACTTTCTTCTTCTTCATTGGCTGGTTTTTGATAAAACTCAGGAGTCGGTTCAAGTAAAAGAACAAGTCCTTCTTTTCCATCAGCTGACCAATGTGTAATGAATTCTGATTTGCTATAAGTTACTATCCCAAATTCTGGATCAGCAATCGTCACCTTATTAGGTTTCATACTGATTACAACTACATAATGCTCTTGTCGCCAATGTGCAATGAACGGGGTGATACCTTCTTCTGTTTGCAAACTCTCATAAGTGTCTTTCACAGGTAATGGACGTAAGCCAAATTCAAGAGATGCCATAGAAAGTCCCTGGAGGCTGACACCTTCTCTAGTTGCTGAAATGATTTGTCTCATTTCCTGTGGGTTCTTTTCCTTGCCATAATATTTGAGTATCATGCGTAGGCATGTAGGACCACAATCCATGCGGTCATATTGTTTATAGAATACAAATTTTGCCATTTCCTTATTTAATTTTAGCAGTTTCTTTTTTTAAGGAAATAGCTTCTTGACATATATATGGAAGAAAATTATAACTATAGTCTGATGGGTATTCATACCCATTTAAAATAATTGTAGGAGTTCCTCGTAAATTGAATGCTCTAAGCCATTCTGAATGATTATGTAAGATTTTGGAAGCTTTTTCTAAATATTGATCAGATATTTTACGAATTGTAGAAAGGGTTCTAAGTTGCTCTAATGCAATTTCTATGTTATTTTGCTCTGTTTCTCCTTTCTCTAGTTTTTGATACCAAAGCTCCAACGTTTTTTCAAAAGTTGCTGTGTCCATCAAACTCAAAGCAATCATGTGTTTGGAGATTTCTTTACCAACTTCGTTAAAATAGGTAAAGAGGTAACTCACTTCAGCATCTTTTGGTAATAAGTAAAGCTGCTCATGAGCTTTTGCACAGGGTTTACAATAAGGATTTGTGATAAAAACAACCTCAAGGTTTGTTTTTATTGTTCGAAATCCTCCTGGTTTATAAAGATTATCTAATGTATATTTCAGGGTTTCTTTAATTTCAGTTCTTCTAAAACCATCACGAATTATATCTTTGTTTATTAAAAATCTGGTATATTTTCTTTTCCAAAGTAAAATATCTCGTTTGTCTGCATAGATGCCTCTTATGAGAATAGGAGCTAATAAACTTAATATAAACAAGATAATGTAGGTAAAAAAGGTTCTGTCATCAATTTCAAGACTCTCATTAGAATAAAGTCTGTATCCAGCAAAGCTTTGTAAGGTAATCAACACACATACAATAAATAAGCACAATTTACACCAGGTTTTTATTTGATATTGCTTATAAATAGAAATAATAGGAATGGGGAGAGACAATAAAATTGTAACATATTCAATCCATATCATTTCTTCATTATTTGTAATGATAGATAGACTTAGGAAAGAAAAGAATACAAGAGAAGCATCTGAAAACTTCAGTTCAAAACCCATGAACTTAAAATTTCCTTTTTTCTGAACTTCCTGACAGGAAACAACAGGAATGTTTCCTTTTTTTGATTCATTTTGAACTTCAAGTTCTGTTTGAATACCTTTTTCTGGAGAACAAAAACTTGCAATCACAGTAGGTAATTCAATATATTCCTGAATAATTAAAAGAAATGAAACTATCAATCCCGCTAAAGAAAGAGACATTAAGAAGCTTTCTCCTAAACCTTTCTGCATGTAAGAAAGAATAATAGATAAAATCAATATAAATGAGATTAGATATCTTTTTATCTGTTTCAGAGAATCTTTCCTCTTATGTTTTTTAGTAGCATAATCTTTGACTTTATCAAATTCATCAATAGCAAGTACATGACCTGAATAGATTTTTCGAAAGTTATAAATAGAGGCATCTTCCTCAAGTCCCTCTACTGCATAACGGACATGAAGAACATCTGATTGGGCTGGATAATAATACTCTTTAATTAATGCCCACCCTTTGCTTGTACTGATAATAGGATATTGAGCTTCTTCTATAAAATCACCTAAATCAATTTCATCAATCTTATAAGCTGTACTTTCAATATTATAGGCTTTAAGAATGTTAATTAGTGTAAGTAAATTATCACCTGTATCAAAAGACATCAGCTCTTTTAATCGTTCATTGGAATAGGTTTGTCCTAAAGCTTCAAAAAGCTCTTGGACCACAAAGTGGATGTTTTGCATAAAATAATAAATATAAAAGGGTTAGATATGCAAATATAACAAGTATCCTAAAAAAACAAAAAGCTCTAAAAAATTAGAGCTATGAATTCTTGCCAAATTTGTATTGAAGCCAATCATCTTTTTTTGTCAGAAAAATGGAATATTTCTTGTCTAAGCCTCTTCTTTTAAATTCTTCATTGACTTTCTCAACAAGCTTTACATCTCCAGCCTGATATAATACATGGTGATTTTTGCCATGTTTGTAATCAGTCGGATAAATATCAAGCCTAAACATATAATTGGCGGCAAGTACATTTTTCCAAATTGTGATAAATTCTTTTTCTTCCATTTGTCTCAAGTCTCCTTCAGCAAAACAAGCTGCGTTCCAAAGTGGACTTGATGATAAAGGAACTCTTACAGTTATTTCTTTGAGCCTATTTTCTAGATTGAATTTATTATAGCAGAAAATCCACTTAATAGGCTTTTTCAGTTCTAAGAATTGCTCAGAAAGCAAATGAAAATAGTCAGATAAAATAGTTTCATGAACCTTCTGAAGACTCTTCAGGTATTTTATATTTTTATCTGCTCTTTCTTTTTCATAGACTTTTTGAACCTGTAATATTGGGGCATCTACTTCAATAATTGTTTCAACATTGAGATTCATTTTTTTTTGTAGGCTTTTTCTCAAAAGTCTATAACCTTGTGTTCCTTCAATCAAAAATGGCTTATTCATAGACTCAATATCTTTTATAATATGATAAAGAGCTTCAACATATCCATATTCTAAATAACTGTCAGAATGAATTATGCTGTGATGACTGTTTGAACTGCTCATTTCATTTGACAAGTATGTTTTACCTGTTTCTGGACTACCCAAAATCAAAACATTTCTCTCATAGCTCGTTTTTAATTGTTTTTTTAAATTGTTATGCTCAAGTTCTATAATTACTTTCTGATTTTCTACCTCATGAGCTATTTTTACTTTTTTAGAAAACTCGATATTTCCAAATATACCTGCTAGAATAGATGTACTCTTCTTATTTTTTTTGGAAAAAGTATATGCTTCAAAAAGTTTCTCAAAAACAACATATATAGGTGATAGGGTGGGGTGGTTGATTTTCACCCCAAATTCATAGGCTTTCATTATTTGCTTTGTTTAGCTTTAAAAGGAGTAACAAGTAAAGAAAGAATATTGTAAACACCTACTACCACAAGCATTCCAAACAAAGCAACACCTATAAGCAAAAAGATAATTTAATATCTCTGGAGCTACAAGTCCTAAAATAATAAGGATTTGTAAACAAGGAATTATCATTTTTTCATAAAAATAAAGTATATAATAATTAAACTATCTACCTTAAATTTAGTAAAAATAAATTATATATACAAGTAATAAGACATAAAAAAAGCTGTTATAAACAGCTTTTTTGGTAACTATATCTTAATTTTAAGGATTTTTAAAACTGAATTGAGGTCTTCTATACTTGCATCTTTGAGGGAATCAAAAATAGCTTTCACAATTTGTTCTCTTTTATTTTCTAGTTCTTTGAGTTCTTCGATTTTTTTATCAACATTTTTAAGTTCTCCTATCAACTTATCTATATTTCCAGCCTCAATAGCTTTCTTGGCTTTATCAATCTTTTTCTTTTCCCAGGTAGAAGCTTCTTGAATGATACTTTGAGGAATTTTAATTTCTTTATTCAAGATTTTATCTTTAAGTTCCTTATTTCCATCTGTAAGTTTATCTAGCCCAATGGCAAATTTTTCATCGCGTTTGATAGTTTTTTCAGAAACTTTATGTTCTTCAGCTAATTTTTCCGCTGTGGTCAAAAGGTCAAAATGTCCTTTTGATTTTTCGCCCTTTCTATCACCTCCAAGCCCTTTTTTCTCACGATTGTACTGTAACCCTCTTAAATAGGACTTCTGTAATTCACTAAGGTTTCTTCGTCCCAATTGATTAGAAATCATCCAATCTTTGACAGCATCAAGATCTGAGAATTCTTTTTCAAAAGTCTTGTAATGTAAATTATGCTTTTTACAAATACCATAACGATTATGTCCGTCCACTAAAATCAATTCTTCTCCATTCTTCCAAACTGTTAACGGCTCTCGACAACCTTCTAATAAAATACTTTGCTCAAGCCCAACAAGTTCTTCTGTTGTAAGTGGGGGTATTAATGCTTGTAGCTCCTGATAGATAACTACCTCTAATGCATCATCTCCTTTGGGTTGATGCTCAAAAAAATTTTTAAATGTTCCTTTCTTAGCCATTTTTCTTTAATATTTCATCTGCAAGGTTTCTGTAATCTTCTGCTCCATTCGATTCAGAATCATAAGTGAATATGTCTGTTCTACTGGCAGCTGCTTCAGCAAGTTTGATATTGTTTCTAATAGTCGTTTTAAAAACTTTGTCTTTATATCTTTCCTGAATTACTTCCATTATATCTTTTTTCAGGTTTGTACTATTGATTTTTGTTAAAACAATGCCCATAAAATTCAAATTTGGATTCAAGTCTTCTACTGTTGTCTCAAATAACTCAATGATTGTTTGAAGTCCTTTTAGACTATAAAATTCAGCTTCAGTAGTAACAAGCATACTGGTTGCCAAAGCAAGAGCATTAGTAGTCAGAATGCCTAAACTTGGAGGGCAATCTATAAGGACATAATCATAATTTTTAATTACTTGAGATACTTTTTTCTTTAGTTTAATATAACCTCCAAAACCTTCCGCTTGTAGAGTGACATCCGCTTTTGCAAGATCTAGGCTACCAGGAAGAAGATCAAAGTTATCCCCAACATGAATAAGATTGGGTGCTTTATTCTCACAGAGTACCTCATAAATATTTCCAGATACATCCTCAAAACCTAATCCTTGTGATAAATTAGCCTGAGCATCTATATCTATAACGAGTGTTTTTTTTCCTTTTAAGGAAAGTGCTTTACCAAGATTGGCAGTGGTCGTAGTTTTTCCAACTCCCCCCTTATGGTTTGCCATTGCAATAATTTGTGTCATATATATTTTTTGCGAAAATTAGAAAATTTATGTGAAATAAAAAACCACTTGTTTGAGTGGCTTAGTTAAGTGACTAATTTTCTTTGTATTCAACATATTGCTTTATTTGTGCTTCAAAGAAAGGTTCAAATTTTGATTCTATATCCCTAAAATCCTTCAAATTTGAAATCCAACAATTTTCTTGTATAATCACATAGGGCACTCTAAAAACAAGAGCATAATTGATATCACTAGGATTCAAGTTTTTTAAAATTTTAAGCAAATCTGATTTTTGATAGACACGTGAAATATTAAGTGTTTCACAGATGTATTTTACACGTTCATCACACTTGAATTTGCTAATCATTTCGATTATCAATGACTTACAGTAGGATTTCATTTCCAGAGTGTTGATTTTTTCTTCAAAATTTGGAAAAATATAAAGGTGGTGCATGTGGCTTAGAACTTTAAACATTTCTGTTCTTTCTTCTTCAGAAATTTTTGGCCTTTGATTTAATGGTACAAAAAAAGATTTAAAAAACTTTTTTGCACTCGCTAGGAGGTTTAGGAAATTAAGAGAACTTGTCATAAAAAATTGGGGTTAGATTTGATAAATAAATAATTTTAGGTAGGTAGATGCGTCTGTTGTTTAAAACTAGTCGTTTTAAACAATTTTAATTATTACCGCCTTAGAATAGATAATGTTCAAACTACCAATTTTTTAGGAAACTACCTTTTATTTGGTTTAGTGAGTGGTTTTATCCCTCACCATAAGGACGTTGAACCGCCCCATTTTTTTCAAATTTATTATTATTTTTAAGAATTAAATAGTTTTCTGCAAGATTTTTTTATACTCTTTAACATAGTGTTGAATAGAAAATACCATTTGTTCTTCTTGATTATTTCTCATTTTATTATAAACAAAGTCTGGTATTAAAGCACATGTTTTTCGATGGAGATAGATTCTATCTTGTATTTGACGTGTAATAATATCATTAGGAATTTCTTTTGTTAATTTAAAATTTTCCCAAATACTATCTTGAATAGATCTAATTTCTTTTAAATTTTTAATAGAGTTCTTTTGTTCATAATACCACTTGACAGAAATTCCTAGCACAGGTAAAAATGGAATGGCAACATTAAGAATGAATTTTCTAAATGATAAATCGCCAATACTGGCAATTAAAATTAAAAGAATAAGTGTGACCAGAGAAATATATTTAATCCAGTCCATAATTTTTTTTCTAACTCTTGAATCATAAGTTATATTTTCGTTTTGACAAAATATTTTAGCCATTTCATCAGGAACATTTTTAATATCTTTAGCATACCAATTAGCGAAATCACCTTGCACTCTTCTTGCCTGATGTAGCTTATCATATTCCACTATATCAGTAATTTCAGGTTTTTCTATAATCAAGATTTTATTCCAACTAATAGCCAATACCTCACAATCAAAAAGTTCTTGAATACCAGCTGCTTTTTCTTTAAAAAATTTAATCTTATTAATAATCATAAAATTATCTACTATCAACAGAATTAATGCATAAGTAGCTATAAGCCATTCAATATCAAATTTAAAAATTGATTCTAATAATATTTTAAAAACAGATAAAACGAGAATAATAGGTACGGTTATAATTAATTGAACTAACAATATATTTTTTGCCCTTGTATAAATTTCTCTTTGTGCAGAAAGCTTTTGGATATTCTCAGGCAAGTTTTCTCGTTCTAAAATATTTTCTCCTATACTCATGATTTTTATTATTTATCTTTTAGGAAATTGATCATTAAAAAATTTATTCCACCATTCAAAACTGTTATCTACTCTGTCCAGAATATTGTCTATACATGCTTTTCTTGATCGAGTCACAGCTGTGCTTAGTTTGGAAAGAGCATCATTTTTTTTTGTATTAGTTTTGCAAGCATCTATTAACCCTGATATTCCCATAGGATCTCGAATACTTGCAAGTTTGATGTCTTCTAAATATTTAAGGAATTTATATATATCTTCATCATAGACTATTTCTTGTTTTCCTTCTGCCCATTTAGTACATCTCAGTTCTAAGTAAAAAGAGGTAAGGGGGACATTATTATAAAATTTCCAAGCCTTTACTAGTTGAATAAGTTTTTTTAATTTCTTATTTAGCCTATTATCTTGCTGTTTAACATAAGCATTGTGTGCTCCAGGACTTGCATATATCCATCCACCGTTACCATTAGGAATTCCATAAGCATCAAAATTTCCTTGGGTTGTTTCTCTTTTTTCATAAAAAAAGCAAGGTGTTATCTCCATAAATTCAGATTGGTATATTCCAAATGGTATTTGAACAGATGGGCAGTCAACTTTAATACCAAATGTCGTTGAAAAAGTTAGTTGAACAGCTTCTTTGATTTTAGTCAACATCTTAGATGAATTTGCAGAAATATATTCTTTAGGAATCACAGCAAAAAAATCACTATCACTCCAATGTCGAACTCCCGTATGGTTTCCAAATGATCCTGTTTCAAAGAGGTTTGAACATTCAAATGCATTTCTTAAACAATTTTTCACAGAAGTTTTATGAGATGCTCCTTTTAAGTATTCTGTTTGAAGAGGCTCCAATCTTGCTAAAAAGGTTTCAAAACCTTCGATGATAGTTTTCTTTGCCATTTTAAATTAATATTACTGATTATAAATTATTACATTTTATACTCTAATTCTTTACTGAATGAATTAACAATTATTAAACTAGCAAAGTTAAGCATTACTCCGTAAAATTTGAGAGTAGTAAATTATTTTTTCACAAAAAAGCCTCTGAAAGAATCAGAGGCAAGTTTTATATTATTTCCTATATTCTAAGCCACTAATTGCTTTCTTTGTATATTTGATAAGATGCTTTGCTTATATTCTTGCATTCTTCCCTGAATGTCCTTATCCCAAATTATCCTGTTTTGGGATTTACTTATTACTCGTTTGTAGTCAAGTAAAGATAAATCTTCTTCAAAAGGGTTCACTGAATCTACGAATAATATTCTACCATTTTGATAATGTCTTTCAAAATCTGCTTTATGTAGATAAAATAACAATTCAGGCTTGGTAAGTAACTTTGTTTCTGAAACATTACTTTCGAAAGAACGAAAAGCTTTTATCAATCCTTTCATTTCATTGTCCATTACTTGATTACTTGTTTCTTCTTTTTGGCTTCCAACTCTAACCCAAAATAATTCAATGGGCTCATCTTCCAATAATTTTGTCATAATCTGCACAACTGGGAAAAGGGGTTCTAAATCTTTGAATAAAGACGCATATTGTAAATATCTGTCAGAAAGTTCTCTAAACTCTTCTAAATACTCATTTTCTTGGTTTTCTTTAGAAGTGTACCATTTCTTAGCAATCGCATTATTCCATAAATCTTCCTTGATACCAAAAATACTTAAACTGATAAAGTTATCTATACGAAATTGTCTTAAACCATTTTGGTCTAAATCAATGTAATACAAATAATCGTTTTTTCTGTTTTCGTATGTGTCCAAATCACCACCAAACCAAGTAGCTTTTCTATAATTTCTTGAAAAATCTTTTTTGTAATAGCCTATTTCAGCATCAAATGGTAAGTTTAAAATGTTAAATAGTTTTTTTGAGCTACTAATTCCACTTGTTGAAATAGTGCAACTTTTCCTTGCAAATAGGGCATAGTAGAAATAAAGGCACAAACTGAATAGTCTGTTTTTTTCGGCTGAATCCAAGATATTATCATTTTGGAAGTCTTCACTTGAAACAACATTTTCAAGCATTTTAACAAATCTTTCTTCAAATGAAATCATAGAAATAAAAATTTTAAATTTAATAATTGAACTATCTTATACAAATATAATAAAAATAAATTATATATTCAAATAATCAGAGATATTTTTTATTATTAAAAAGTTATATATATCAACTTTTTAAACATATCTTAAATCAATTATTTTGTTTTAATATCCAAAGACAAGGAAAGACATATAAAGTCTTAAATAAGGTAAAAAAAACAAGTAAATACGGGGTGTATTTAAGCCAAACGGAATGATATAATTTTTGTATATACTTTAATTTTCAAAGTGCGGTTTTTTCTACAAATTCTCTTGGAGTATTTTTCTTTTCCCAAGCTTGAAACTTTTCACACTACTCAAGAAGAATTAAATTAGGAGAGAAGCTCACTCAACCAATTTTAAAAATTCAAAAACAAAAATAAAAAAAAATCGAATTTTGTCTATACAAAACTTGTAATTTTTCTTTTGTAAATTATTTCTCTTGTAATATTTCTCTTGTAATATATATACTAAGGACAAAAAAACAAAAAAATAAATATGATTTTTTTAATATTAAATATCTTAGCTAAATTTAAATACTATCTTTAAAATATTGATAAAAAAAAACATATATTTTTAAACTAATTTGTAAATAAAAGTTAAAATATAAATAAAATCATACATATTGATTATTTCTTATACATTATTTTCAATAATAAAGCAACATTTAGGAACGGATTATGCAACATTTAGGAACGCTTTTAGGGGAATAAAGCAACATTTAGGGAACGGATTATGCAACATTTAGGAACGGATTATGCAACATTTAGGAACGCTTAAAAGATAAAATGTGGATAACTTTATTGTCTTATTTGTTATTTAAAGCCACCTTTTAGTAATTAAGCAACATTAAGGTATATGTTTGTGCAAAATTCTTTTTCACTTCTCCGATAAAAATCTTTGAATAAGTTAAATGAAGGCATATTTTGAAATTATGCAACATTTAGGAACGCTTTTTTTTGAATTAAGCAACATCAGGGTATAAACTTGTGTAAAATTAGCAATTAAGCAACATTAGGGTATATGTTTGTGCAAAATTCTTTTTCAGTTCTCCGATAAAAACATTCAAATAAATTAAATAAAAGCATGTTTTTGAATTAAGCAACATTTAGGAACGCTTTTTTTTGAATTATGCAACATCTGAGTATATGTTTGTGCAAAATTCGGAATTAAGCAACATTAGGTATATATTTGTGCAAAATTCTTTTTTAGTTCTCTGATAAAAATATTCAAATAAATTAAATGAAAGTATGTTTTCGAATTATGCAACATTTAGGAACGCCTAAGGAATAAAGCAACAATGGAGTATAGACTTGTGCAAAATTCGGAATTAAGCAACATTTAGGAACGCTTTGTGCATAAATATTTTCAGGTTTTCCATTAAAAATCTTTGAATAAATTAAATGGGAGCACCTTATTTAATTATGCAACATTTAGGAACGCCTAAGGAATAAAGCAACAATGGAGTATAGACTTGTGCAAAATAATGTGTTTAGAAAAAAAATAAAACACAGGTCGATTTGTGTTTTATTTTTTTTAGCTTTGCATATCTAACCCTTTTATATTTATATTTCATATGATTAACGAAGATGAAAACAGTGGATCGACAAACTTTTTGGAAACGATATCCAAAGGTTATGTTAAGCACAGTAATAAGGTTACTGAAGCTTCATACTCTCCAATTTCTTTACCCGCCAAACGATTACTGGCATATTTGATTTCAGCAGTTCCAGAACCCAAAAGCAAAAAAGATGAGGTATTATCCTCTACAATAAAAGTTCCTGTCCAGGACTTTATTGAAAAGTATCTACAAACAAAAAGTGTGGAAATAGGAGACTTTAATGCTTGGAAAAGAAAGTTGTTCTATAATTTAAGAGAGATTACCAAGGAGTTATTAAACATGAAAATTCTATTTGAAGATGATCCAAAAAAAGGAGAGTATGATGGAATTAATGTCATGGAAAGGTGTAAATTTTCAATTGGACAAAACCCTTCAGAAGAAACTTCTTTTGTTTTTGCTTTTACTAGGAGTGTGAGTAATGAACTCTACAATTTACGCTCTAATTTTACAACTTATAATTTAATAGAGTATATAGGATTATCTTCTAGTTATTCTATGACGTTTTATAGTTTATTAGCAAGATTTAAAGATAGTAATTCCAGATGGCGAAAAGATGACATTGAGCAACTAAAAGCTCAACTGAATTGTAAAGATACTTATAAAAACAATCATAACTTTTTACAAAGAGTGGTTCTTCCAGTTCAAAAAGAACTAGAAAATACTTCTCTAGCATTTGATTTTGAATTAGAGCATGAAGACGAAAAGTCAAAGCGTGGAAGAAAAAAAATCAAATTTATTACTTTTCACCTCAAAAATAAAAATGAGAGTATTCCTCAATTAATACAAGAATCATCTTGGTGGGATAAAACATCTCAAGAGATAAAAAACATCGTTCAAATTTTAGTGAGTTTTGGTATAAATGAAAAACTTCTTTATGAACACATTTCACTCTTCAATGAAGAAGAATTAAGTGAAATAAAAAAGTTATGTTATGAAGCTCAACATCCAGATAAAGGTGTGCAAGATAAAATTGCTTATCGAAACCGAATATTCTTAGAAAAGGTTAAACAAAAAGAACTGGAGGTTGAAGTAAAAAAAGTTTTAGAAGATCAAGGAGGTAAACAATTTCTGCTTGAGGAAAACAAAGTAGAGGCGAAAAACCCTGATATAGTTGAACATGATAGTTTTTCGGCAACAAAAAAACTTAATGCTTTATTACAAAAGTTAGATGTATCACAAGATTTAAAACCACAACTGGTATATAAAATGGTACAATATCTTGAAGAAAATAATCACACTATGGTTCAAGAAATGTTAGATTCCAAAAGTCAACAGGATTTAAATAAATTTTTAGAGAAATAAAATAAAAAGCGAGGTAACCACCTCGCTTTTTTACTTTAAAATATACCTTAGGTGATAACTACAATAGAACTGTTAGCATTAAATGGACAAGGTTCTGATGAATTAAATGTAAACTCAGAAGCTGATGCGACAACCATTCCACCAATATGAGTAGCTGCAACTTCAGGCTTCATGTCAATTGTGGCATCATTTGTGTCTTGTGCATAAACATATATCTGCCATGTTCCCAATAAACTAACATTTTTTACTAGTGTGATATTAGGTATTTGATTAGATAAATTTCTGAAATCTAAAAAACCAGTATACACTCCATCATTTGCTTTCTTATCAAATCCAATACCATCATCTAATAATGGAATGATATAAGAATCTTTTTTAGGTGAAACAACTAATGCAAAAGCATGTAATTGTGTACCTTTAAAAAGTGAGTTATCTTCTTTGATAAATTTTGCTCTGATAATAAAATCATTTGATAAAAGTTTTACTGTCTTTGGAGTATCTACTTGAACCTGTTTTAATGTGTGAATATTATTTTTTATCTCTTTAACATGAAAACTATAAGAACTCAAGTTGGTTACTCTTGTATATATCCATTCCACTTCAATTGGATATGCTTTCCCAGCCTTAGGAGGTTCAATGTATTTCATATTTAACTTTAAACTTTCAGAAATAGTAATCTCACCTTCTTTAACAGGAGTAGCTTCTTGCCCTCTCCGCCAAGGATCAATATCATCTGAGCACCCAACAACCACAGCTCCAGAAGCAATTGTAGATAAGACTCCAGCAACAGTTTGCCTTTCTTTTACACTTAATCCATCATTTGGTTTACAACAATTCACCTTCCCTGTTTCATCAAAATTCCCACTAACTCCAACTGAAGCTTTACCTTCACCAAGAGCTGCAGCAACAACAGCTCCAATAGCAGCAACTGCAGCAACCACCCATCCAACAACTTTCCACCAAGGGTCTTGAAAAGGTAAATCTCCAAATTGACCTTTATAAGGAGGGTTAGGTAATACAGTAAGTTCTAATCTGGTTGGTATTGTTAGTGCAGGAAATCTTGAGACTTTACGACCACGACTTTTTCTCTCAGTAATAGCTCCTAATATTTTCACTTGAATTGAACCTTCTGGTATTTGACAAGTGTAAGTGTTAGAAATTTGATTATAAGTAGTTTTAGAAACAAAAATTTGTTTTATTTCTCTTTTAAGAGAATGTCCATTAGCCTTAGCTATGATACTAATATTTTTCTTACCAAAAGAAGCATGTTGAAAATTTCCTAACCAAAAAACCTTTACAGAGGCACCAGCTGGGATGACATGAAAAAAATGAGTTTTGGAGGTAACAACAATATTGTTATCACTAATACTTTCAAAATAGATGCTTACATTCTTCAAGTCAGAAGAACTATTGTTTGTATAATAAGCAGTGATCTGTTGTTCAAAAATTGCAGTATCAAATATGCCATCAGGTAACATGATTCCAGTATTAGGTTCTACTGAAAAAGGTCGATATTGAATTGACATTGGAGTTGTAGCCATCTTGATTATTGTTTAATGATTAAAACTGAATTCCCACCAACTACTTTTCCATCTACTCTTTCTACTAAATTTAAAATTTGGTATCCCATTTCTTTACTTTTAGATACATGTTCTATGTGTAAGAAAATGGATGTTGATGTATTCTCATCAAGTTTAAAATCTAATCGATGTTTATCAATAGATTCTCTAGAGTTATGACAACCTCCAAATTTAGAAATACCATATTTAAATGTATTTTCTTTTAATCGTTGAATTTTTCCTTGAATAAAACCAAATTGACTTAAAATGATTCTTTCATGTTTTGTATCTAAAAGTCCACTTTCAACTGAAATTGTACCTTTTTTTGGAATTCTATCTGAAGCTGAAATTTGAATAGGTAAAAATAAAAATTGCATGATTGGACTAAAAATGATTACTTGTATATTCCTCTGAGCTATGTAGTCAAATATTTGTGGGTCAAAAGCATCTTGAGGAGGATTAGGCAAGGTAGTAAGATTTGAAATTGCTTCAACAACAATACACTCATGTCCATTATTTACAACTGTAGGTATCCATGGAGTAAGACATAATACATCTTTAGACTCTTTTGAATCTAAATCAACAAACGCTTGGCCAATTAAAGTGCTATTGCTTCTAAGTACACCCATTGCTGGATTAGACCAATAAAAGTTTACTTTAGCTCCAACAATTGGTTCTATACCAATATTGTGAACTTTTGCCCAAACATAATTTTCCTTTCCTGCAATAGGAATACCTGTAGTACCATTTGGATCTTTTCCAGGAACGACCCAAATATCTGGGCTCATCCACCATGGGTTTCCATCTTGAATTTGAATACTTGAAGCCATAAATTCTTTTAGTTTAAAGCAGTTTCATGTGTCAAACTTAAGTAATAAAAAACTGCTACGCATCAGGGAATCCCTGATTTTGTAATCGTGTAATAAAATATTTTTTTTTTAACATTTTAAGATAAAAAATATTGATTTGGATGCAATAAAGTAGAGTATTAGATGTAGATTATTATGTAATATTTTGGTTGAAATACTAAAAAATCTAAAAATTAGATGTTGTAACATGAATTACATCACAATAAATTTGTACTTGAAACTTAGAAAAAAGGAGCTTATATCGTAGAAACCCCTAGTTAGAGATATTCTTAAAAGGAGGTGTCCAAAAAATCTAATTTCTTGATGTTAAGTTGACGTGTGTCAAAATAAAAAGTTCTGCTTATTAAGCAGAACTTTTAAGACTATAACTATGAAAACTTCATAACCAAACAATTTACTCTACGATGATTTTTTGTGTATGCATTTTACCTTCTTCTGATAGAACTTTAATAATATAAATACCTTTCTTAAAGCCTTTATATTCTATTTTATGAGATTTTATAGGTTCAATATCTTGAAGAAAATAATCACACTATGCTTCAAGAAATGCTAGATTCCAAAAGTCAACAGGATTTAAACAGATTTTTAGAGAAATAAATTAAAAACCAGGTGTTTTACTTCGCTTTTTTTTTCATGAATCAAAACTATGTATAAGAAAGGAGTTGTACAGGTTTAGTAGATCTTTGCACAACTCCTCATTTATTTAGATTAAACCCATAAAGGGTAAAATACTATCAGGTAATTTTGATGAGGCATCTTGAATAAATTTATTTTTTATTTCAGTCAGTTCCTCAACAGTCATTAAAGGATTAACAGATTCTTGCAACTCAATTGCATGTTTCATCAATATTTTACGATGTCTAGGCTCCAACATCTTAAGATCATTATACATTGAGGTATCTTCTGAAGGAGGTGCTGGAAAATCATTCATAGCACACCAATCTGCAAAACTAACATTCTTCCCATTAATTATACTTGCCCAAGATTTACCATATGTACCAGTCCATAGCCATGTAACATAATAACCTCTTACTTGTGGAATAGCATCTGCCAATGTTACCTCACGATTTGGCCATATACATGCCCATAAAAGTCTGTTTGCTATTTGATGACAAAAGCCATTTCTATTAATAGTCCCTGTTGCATTTATACCTGCTGTTCCTTGCCCCCATTCACTTCCGCTACCATATACTTTTTTATTGGGGTCTATTGTTCCTTTCCCTTGAGCCATCCTAATAAGGTCATCAGGTCTTCCATATACAATTAAAGATCCCAAAGTAACAGGAATATTATGATTGGCATCATCACCATGTCCACCAGCACAATCGAAAAAAATATCAACATTATTTGGAAAAGGTTGAGATTGAGAACCAGTTTTCATTACACACATAAATGTGTGTTCTCCAGCATATTCATATCCATGAGCAGCGTTCCTGCCAAGTTGTATTTGGGATAATTGTTGTCCAGGTAACTTAGTCCAACTTGTATCACCACTTAATTGTCCATTATTGCCTGTCTTTGAAATGTCATTAACATCTCCTGTAGTAAGTGGCCATAAACCAATTAATCCTTGACTTTCAATTGAAGGGCTACTATTCATGTAGCCTTTTATTTGCTCTCTAGTTCTTGCAACATTCCAAATACGAACATCTACAACTGTTCCATATAAATTACGGTATTTTTGTTGATTTTGTTGTACAGATCCAATGAGCAAAGAAAGTTCATTGCTAACTAATAATGGAGTTGGTAAACTGTTAGAAATGGTAGTATCAATAGGTTGACCATCAAAATATATAGTAATACCACCATTCTGTCTAACTCCAGCTATATGATGCCATCTTCCATCAAAAACACTTGTACTCCTTGAATTAACAAGATAATATCCAAATCCATTGTCTGTTACTAGTGAAATAACACCATTTTCATTTACTTGAAATAGAAATCCAGCATATTGATTACTGCCACCTTCAGAGCTTTTTTTCCCAAATAATGGACCAGGTTTTGTAGGTCGAACCCATCCTTCAACTGTAAAATCTCCTGTGCCAAAATTATATACAGAGTTTTGAGGCACTTGAATATATCCTCCATTCAATGCTAATCCTAAATCTGGCAATGTATTTGGATCAAATCCAATTGCATTTGCAATATTTTTTGCTCCCTCCTTCAAACTATTAAGTTGTGCAGTTGTATCTAAAACAAAAGATACTTGAGCAATACCTAATCCAATAACCACAGCAGCAGCAGCAGGTAATAAAGCAACAGAACCAACAGCAACAGCAGCAACAGCAACAGTCGCTATCCCATAACCCACAATTTGACCTAGTGTACCCCAAAAGGAACTCACTAAAGCCATCCTTTTTCTATCCTCACCACTTGAAGTGTAACCAGCTTGTAGCTGTGGATAACAACATTTTAAAGCTACAGTACAAGTATTAACAGGGTCTTGAGATGGAAGAGCTTGGAATGAAGTGATAAATGGTTGATTTGGTGGAGCTGTTATACTTAAAGTCCAATTGCCTGGTATTGGATTCTTGATTATGAATGCAAAAAGTGAATTTCCATGCATATGAACAAATAAGTCATCTTGATTTGTTTCTATGTTTAGTGTAGAACCATTAGGATTGGTCAGCGTCATAATTACACCAGAAGGGAAATTAAGTGTATCAGAGCCATCTGTTATCCCTCCTATTAAAATGGGAGCTCCTTGAGCTATACTAATTGTTTGAGTTCTTGTAATTACTTGACTATTAAAACTGTCTGCTAAAGAGTAGTATCCTGCATTTAGATTTTCAAAACAACAGTAGCTATAATAATTTTCTCCTGTAGAGAAAATACAATTACAAACTGGAATAAAAGAGGTTGTACCAGAAGGAGAAGCAGTATTACTTATAGATGATGAATCATTATAATTATTATTAAATTTCCAAAAACCAACGTTTCCATTAAGACTATCAGAAATAGGTCCAAACATTGCAGTTATAATTTCATCATTGGTTAATGCCCTATTCCAAAGCCCAATATCCTCAATACATCCAATAAACTGATTATAAGGTTCCTGTTGTTGCTCACATCCTCCTATGATCAGATTTAAATTATTTGAAACATTTAATGGGCTTGGTAAGCTACCCCCAGATGTTATACTTATAGGCTCTCCATCAAAATAAATACTTATAATCCCTTGATTTCTAACAGCTGCTATATGATGCCAATATCCATCTAATGCGGTACTATTAATGGAGTTGGCCTCATAGAATCCAAACCCATTATCTGTGGCAAATTTAATAACTCCATTAGGTTTTATAACTAATAACCAACCAGGAGTACCTGCACTTTCTTTTCGAGAAACTAAAGTACCAGGTTGTTGAGTCATAAACCAACCTGTGACAGTGAAGTCTCCTGTACCAAAATTATAATTGGTATTATTTGGAGCTGTAATCCGTCCATTATTGCCAATGGATATAGCATACTCAGCTTCCATATTGGTGAAACCTTCATTGATCTCTTTCATTATTTTATTGGGTTAGTGGTGAGTAAATATTTACTCATCAAACCTAAACAATAAAAAACTCCCACGCATCAGGGAATCCCTGATTTTGTAATCGTGTAATAAAATAATTTTTTAGGTAATTTTTAAAGGATAAATCTTTGTTTTTATAGAGATTAAAAAAATAAAGGGATAAATGATAATGTAATATTTTGTGTAAAATATTACAAAATTGCTAAAATTAAATGTTGTAACATTTAACAACTTAATACATTTATAATCATATTATGATGCGTGATAAAACAAATCTTAATAAAAAAGCTCCAATCAAATTGGAGCTTATGATATTTATGTAGTGAAAATTGGCGGTTATCGGAGCTGTGAATTCATTCCAAATAAGAAACCTGTGATATTGTCATAATTAGAGACAACAATTCCAAAAATAAATAAACCAACAACATAGCCTATCAAATATACTTTTGCCCTACTGGTTTCACCATCCATAAATTCTTTAGCCACTTTAACTATCCCAATCAAGACAAAAGAAATAAAAATTAAGTTTACAACAACCTTCACATTGCCTAAAAAACTATTGCTTGCACTTACCAAGCCTTGTAAAAAAACAAGCAAATCTATTGTGATAAAATTTAAAAGAGAGTCCATAATAATAAATTAAAAGGGTTAGAAAATCAAAATAAACTATGTTCAATTACATTTTAGATGCAGTCAGAGAAATATCTACAGATGATGTATTAGGTTTAAAACCAATTGTTCCTACGAAATTTTTCTTTTCTAATGCTGGATTTACTTTTTGAAAACGAATATAGTAAATGCCTGTGCGGGAACACTTGAGCTTGATAGCTTGAATACATCTTTTTTCCATTGAAATATAATTTGAGGTAATGGGTCTCTTGTCCTGGTCAAGAATAGTAACCATCAAATCACAATCATCAACTTTTACTAAATATTGCACTTTGCTGTTAAATACGTAAGAGAAAGTGACTTCATTCTTTTCTTTGAAAGAAATGTCATACTTTTTTAAAAACTTGAAATCTTTGATTTCATCATTTTGGGCTGAAGCCTTTGAAAGGAATAGGCTTGATAGAGCGATGATATAAATAACGAATTTCATATGAATAATAAGTTAAAAGGGTTAGAATAATTATAAATGATGAAAGAAAATTATTTTGCTTCTACTTCTAAAACCTCAAATTCATCAGTTCCTGTTTTTACATTTGAAATCTTAGGGTACTTATTTGTGATTATGTACTCTGTAAGAATTAATAAGTCTTTCTCAATTTTCTCATTGCTTTCAAATAATCTGTTTGTAACAATAAAAGCATCAACATCAGTTTTATACTCAGCAAAAAGGTATCGAAGTTGTTCTTTTATTTGAAAAGCATTTCCTTCTAAGCAATAGTTTTTATTTTTCATTTTCTTAAATGAAAATATAAAGCTTGTATTCCTTTTGAAAAGATCTTCTACTAAGGATACCTGTGAAAATTTAGAAACATGTATATATCTCGAAGTGAGAAGCCTTTGTGAAAAACCCTTAAAAGATTTTTGTTTTCCATTGATTTTCGCCTCATCCAGATTTTGATCAAATCTGTAAAAACTGAATATTTGTCCATCTTTTTCAAATTGAAAAGAGGCTATCTTATCTTGAGCAGCTGTTGTTTGAATCAGTGTAGATTTCTTTGAAGAAGAGGGAATTTGAAAACTGACAACACTTCCAAGTAAATCAAAAGACAAATTTTCAACTACGGTAATCACATACAAACCTTTGTCGTTTTTCAAAGCTACATGTCCTTTTTGATTACTGATAATTCTTGTTCTTGCTTTGATATCTTCTGGGTTTACTCCGAAACCAATTAAATCACCAATAGGTAATTTTTGTATTTCAGGCATTCTAGAAGCCTGAGCAATATCTAAAGGGAAATTGCCAGAAATGTCAATTCTATTCTCTTTTGCGTTTTGACTGTAAACAACTGAAGAGCTTAGAATAAGGGCTGATACTAGGATGAGGTTTTTCATATGAATAATAAGTGAAAGGGTTAGAAATACTAATAAATGGAATAATAAGATTTATTGAAGGGTTAGAAATTATCTTAAAAAAACAGCGTTTGAGGCAATGTGTAGGCTAAAGTATAGGATTAAGAACGCATTGCTATTTCCATTCCTGCCCAACGCTGTTTTATTTTCTTGCTAAGCAATAAATGAAGCCAATACTAAAGCTCCAAGTACTACAAGACCTATGATTTTTTTTATGCCTGCTCTCATTGTGATAATGTTTGAATTGATATTACAAAGTAAGTAGGTGGTCATTTAGAAAGCAATTATTTGAAAGTGTTTCGTGTATCATAAAATGATACAAAAAGTGTCATTTTAAAAAAGATTGTGAGTACAACATAAAAGTGATATCTTTACATCATCTAACCCTTTTAAATTATTATTTTTATGTTTAAAGTTTCTAATCGCTTGGCCGAATTGCGAAAGCAAGTCGGGATAAAGCAAGAAGTGCTCGCCATGGAGCTTAATATAAGCAGGGTAACTCTGTCTCGTTATGAAAACAACCAAGTTACCATACCCAAAAAAATGCTGGATAAAATTTGTTCTTATTTTAACATCGAATTAAAAGATTTAATCATTATTGATACTGAAGAGGATGCAAAGGCTAGGTTAAAATTTGAAGAATTAGACCCAATATTACTCAACATAGTTTTCGAACTTCAATTCTTAAAATCTTCTGTAGAGGTAGGCTTGGAAGCTATCAGAGTAATACTTGAAAACCTTTCTCAAGAAACAAAGAAAAAACTCTCTAACATTGATTCAAAGCTTAAAAGACGTTCTAAAAACAAAAATCAAGATTAATATGCCCATAGAGCAAGTTAAAACAGCTCATGAAGATCAGAAAAGAGATTTTTTTGGGCAACCACCAACCTGGATAGTAAAGTATGGCATATCATTACTTGCAACCATCTTTATATTGGTTGTGATTTTGGCCAATTTTATTCGTTATCCAGATGTAGTAGAAGAGATGGTTCTTATCAATGGAACACAACTCCCACAACGAGTCACAGCTCCAGCAGCTGGTGAATATAGAATGCTTGTAAAAAATGAGGAAATTGTTGAGGAAGGTTCTCTTTTGGGATATATTGAAACGTCATGTAAAATACAACATCTAAAAAAACTAGAGTCTCAATTAAAAACTTTTCTTTCTTCTGATACTATTCAATTAGAAAATCTAGTCTTAGGAGAACTACAGCAGGGTTATGAAACCTTTAGAGTAGCATATTATAATTACAAATTGTATATATCCACGGGTACATATCTTCAGATAGTAGCTTTGGAAAAACAAATAGATGCTCAAAGACGAATGAATAACAATCTCAAAGATCAAATCATAACACAAAAAAAAGAGTTTCTAATTTTGGGAAAGCAATATGAACGAGATAAAAAACTTCTTGAAATGAAAGTATTAGCACCTCTGGAATTTGAAAAAACAGAACAGGCTTATCTTATAGGTCTTCGATCATTACAGAATATAGAGAACTCTCTTATTTCAGGTGAATTTCAAGTTACTCAATATATTTCTAAAATTGCAGAGTTAAAAACTGAGGGTATGAATCAAGAACAAAAACTTCTACAGGAATTAAATGCAACAAAAGAAAAATTAAAGAGTGATATAGAGGCTTATAAAAAAAAATATTGGTTGGTAGCATTTATGAAAGGTAAAGTATCTTATTTAGTATCATGGAGTCCAAAATTACAAGTTCAAACAGGCCAAGAAATGATGGGTGTTGTAGCTGATGAATCACAGATAAAAGGTAACTTATATATTGACTCAGAGGTTTCAGCAAAAATTAAGAAAGGACAAAAAGTGCAAATACGACTTTTAAATTATCCATATGAAGAGTATGGAATTGTAGAAGGGGAAGTGGCTAACATTGCCTCTATATCTACCAAAGACAAGAGTATTCTAGAGTTATATGGTAAATCTGAAGGAAGAAAATATAGGGTGGAGGTGTACATTAAAAGTCTCACGACTTCTCATAAAAAACGAATTCCTTTTGAAGGTGAACTTGAAGGAAAAGCTAAAATTATAACGAAAGATTATTCTTTGCTTGAAAGAGCCTTATTACAAGTTTTTAGAATTACACAGTCATGAGTTTGAAAATATAAACAAAGCCACCCTGATACAGAGTGGCTTGTTTTAATAGATAAGTTCAATGTTTCTATTTTTAATTTCACTAAGGCTTTAGATATTGTGCAATTTCGAGATTGATATCATCATGATAACCAATTTTTCTCCAAACTACTTTTCCATCTTTAATTACAATATTTGTGGGGAAATTCTCTACTCCATATTTTTTAGCAATTTCTTTAGCGTGAGAAATGTGCTCATAAGTAAACCTTTTTGCCTCCACAAAGTCTTTAATAACTTTAGGTGATGTGGGTTCATCAATAGAAAGAGCTATGAATCGTATTTTTTTTCCCTTGTTTTCCTCAACCAGTTTTCTCAAAAACTTAATCTCCATCAAACAAGGTCCACATCCAGCAAACCAGAAATTCAAAACAACAATTTCTCCAGCCTGTTGACTTTTTGAGAGACTGAATTCTTTTTTCTCAATTGTTTTTCCAGAGAAATCAGGTGCCGTGCTTCCTACTTCACCTGTTTGACATTTACCTGTTGTAGCAGCTAGAGCCACCAAACAAATCGTCAAAAAAACGGTCTTTTTCATAACATTACTATTTAGCTTACAAGTTACTATAGTTAAGACAAAATTTAGTATTATTAAATTTATTTTGTTTAAACTATCTAATATAAATATAGATAAATTAAATTATATCAAACAAAAGAAATTTTATATTTTTTCTCAAAAAAATGGAGAAAGTTGTTTAAAAGCGAAATAATAGCTATTTTAAAGAATACTTGACTGAGTTAGGTAAATAACGATTATTCCTTTTGAGTAGATTAATTGACTTAAAAAACACTGCCATGATTTTGAGAGATTCCATTACTTTTTTTAAAAAGATAAGGCAAATAGATGGCACTTTAGATGGTTGGAATACAGATTTTATATAAAAAATACATAAGGCAATTTTTTTTATATTTCAAATTACATTGCAAGGTTGTCTAACATTATTTTTATAAGTGAGAAATTATCTTCAAACATGGTCAGATGGTAGTCAGACCGAAAGTATTATACCTAATTTTTTCTTGTCAGACGACAGTCTAACAGAAAAAAGATGCTTTTATTAGAAATGTTAGACAAGTTCTGCCTCATCTTTTAATTTCATAAGAAATGTTTATTAAAAATAAAGATACAATGTTATAGAATCACTTCCTAAACTCAAATAAGTTTGAATTTTCTTCCCCCAGATAGATTCTATTATGAAAGCCTCTGTTATTTGTTCGAAAGGAATTTCCATCCCAACCACACTTTTTTCTTCATTGTAAGCGATACTCTTAAGAGAGCACCCAATCGCCTGTTCAGTATCTCGTTTAATTTGCTTGAGTATATTCATCGTTATCTACCTTTTTAACTGTTTTTTAAAAAAACTTGCAAATATCATTAGAAAATACCTTATTTGCATTATGGTTGGGATACAACCATCTTTTTTCTTGTTTTTCATTAGAATAATAAGTGAAAAGGGTTAGAAGAGTTGGAGAGATCTGGCTCTAATAAAAAACTTTCGAAAGACTATTTGTTATGCAGGTAGTCTTTTTTCATTATCTTCAGCAATCATTTTTATTTGTTTCAAATCTTTCCTGATATCTCCTATAATTTTGTTTATTTCAGCCCCTCTGATAGGTTTTGCACCATACTTTTTTTCTAGTTCTAAGACGCTATCATTTGCAAAGCGACAATATGGATGTTTATTTCTATCTATTAAGGCCTTTCCAACTAGAATACGATAGAAGTGATAGGCAATAGACAGATTATTCTCTTCAAGCACCTTCTCAATGTAATCGAGAATTTCCTTTTGAGATTTTATTACAGTTTCCAAAATCTCTTTTCCCTTATGCTCATTCATAAATATTTCACGTTTCATGATTGAAGAAGGAAAAGTTTCCCTCACTTGCCCATGATTAAAATATTCAAGATATTTAGCTGCATTGCTATAGTCAATTACTCTACAGACTCTCCTGACATTTACAAGGCTATAATTAGCAAAGTTTCTTAGTTTTGCATAATTTAAATCTTTGTAGTTGTATATATCATACTTTTGTTCAATCTTTTTAAGGTTAGTAGCTTCTTTAGTAATTTTTAAAACAGATTTTAATCCTTTTGAATCATTAACTTTTACATATTTGCTGAGAACAGCAGACAAAGCATTATTTTCTTCATTCTGTTTTGGATGTTTTCATATTTATCCATGCCAATACCTTTCATTTTCTTTTCATGAACGATGTTAATATGATTTTGAGCTTCTTCTATAGTAGTAGCAAAAAAGCCAGGTGTATAATATCGCAAGCCCGCCATTATACCATCTATTCTTTTACCTTCTCTAGCTGCTTTAAGATACCTGTAAGATGAAAAATGTTCTATATTAAAGGTATCTTCATATTCAACTAAAGTGTTGTTAAGAATGATAGCGAATAGCATTCCTTCAGGGGCAGCCAGTGTTTTAAGAATGTAGCTAGTAGTGGACTTGTCAATAATGTTTCTTTCCTCAAGATCCTTACAAAATTTATTTGGATTCTTGAAATACAGGTAATTTGCTAGTTTTTCTTCATTTGTTGTCATGATTATGATATATTTGTGGTATGAGTTGATATTTCTTGACTTGTTCTAAAAGTGGAGCTTCACTATCATTTTCTATATCAAAAAAGTATCTCGTAATTACTTATTTTCGTTATACAAATATAATAAAAATAAATTATATTTGTATTTATTATAAAAGAAGTTATATAATATGGAGTTTTCAAATGTTTTAGAGTTGTTAGAAAGTGATGATAAAGCTAACTTTAACTTGGCTTTTGAGTTAATAGAACATTATCCATTAGATTTTGAATCTCATTTTGATTGTACAATATTAGAGTTCAAGGTAGTAATTAATTTGGTGTGGAGATTAGTACCAGAGATTGAAAATCCTTTGAAAGTAGAGTATCTTTTTATTTCAGATGAAACTCTTACCTCAATTCCTAAAGGAATTGGGTTGTTAAAAAAATTAAAACTTATTCAAATAGGAAAAAGTGAAATAAAAAATTTACCTATTGAAATTGGAAATCTATCTGAATTAAAAGAACTAAAAATATTTGATAGCCCATTGCAACATTTACCCTCTGAAATTGGGAATCTTCAAAATTTGGAAAAATTATTTTTCCATCATAATCAGTTAAAAGATTTGCCTCCAGAAATCGGACAACTCAAGAGCTTAGTTGTATTGAGTATTTGTAATAATATGATTGAAAAGCTACCTTCTCAAGTTGGACAATTAAAGAATTTAAAATATATATATTTATCAAATAACTTATTAAAGGATTTGCCTAAAGAAATTGGTGAAATAAATAATTTAGAAAAGCTAGACCTTTATATCAATCAAATCCAAAAATTGCCATCAGAATTAGGTCATTTACATAATCTAAAAGAACTTGAGTTATCTGTCAATCAACTTCAAATATTACCCTCAGAAATTGGTAATTTACACAATTTAAAGGTACTCAACTTAACAAATAATTTGTTGGAAAGCCTGCCTAAAGAAATTGGAAATCTCCATAGTTTAGAAAGATTATGTGTAAGTGAAAACAGATTACAAGAACTGCCTAAAGAAATGGGGTATTTGAGTAGTCTAAATGAATTATTTTTAACAGATAATCAAATACAAAATTTACCATCAACAGTAGGACAACTTAAAAATCTAAAACAGTTACATCTATATAATAACTACTTACAATTTTTACCATCTGAAATAGGTGAACTAAAGAGCTTATCTACTTTATACTTGCATCATAATAAACTACAAAGAATACCCTCAGAAATTGGAAATCTTTATGGCCTTTCGTTATTGTCCCTAAGTAATAATCAACTTCAAATACTGCCTAAAGAAATAGGGATGCTTCTTGGTTTAGAAAAATTAAATTTAAGCAATAATCAATTAGTAAATGTTCCTATCGAAATAGGACAACTTTATAATTTGAAAGAATTAAGCTTATGTGAAAATCAATTACAAAGCTTGCCTAAAGAAATTGGGATGCTTGATAGATTATTGACCTTAGAATTAAGTTCAAATCAATTACAAAGTTTACCATCATCAATAGGTGGACTTTCTGAGCTCAAAAAACTATTTTTAGAAAACAACCAACTTCAGACTTTGCCTAAAGAAATTGGGATGCTTTATAATTTAGAAAGATTAGATTTAACTGTAAATCATCTACAGTATCTACCACCAGAAATAGGACAACTTTATAATTTGAAAGAGTTAAGCCTTAGAGAAAATCATTTAAAAGAAATACCCAAAGAAACAGGTAATCTATATAATTTATCACGATTTAATTTAATTGATAATGAATTATATAATTTGCCAATAGAAATAGGGGAGCTTGATAATTTAAAGGATTTATACATTAGTAGTAATAAATTACAAGAAATACCCAAAGAAATAGGCAATCTACATCAGTTACAAAAATTTTATTTAGCTGTCAATCAACTTCAAACGTTGCCAATAGAAATAGGGAGGTTACAAAACTTAACGGATTTGATTGTATGTGATAATCAATTACAAAGCCTGCCTAAAGAAATGGGGCTAATGAAAAATCTAAATAACCTTCAATTACAATTTAATAATTTGGAGTCTTTACCAGAAACACTTGTTGGAATCTCTAACCTGATTATATATGTTCAAAACAATCCTAAGTTGAATATTTCTGAGCGTTTAACAAATAGCGGAAAAATCAAGTTTTAATGAATATAAAGATGAATTAATTTATTTCAATTCCATTTGGTACGATTAAAAGCTTTGCTTAGCTATTACCCACCGTATTACAAGCCAAATTTCAATTCCATTTGGTACGATTAAAAGTTCTTTACTCTCAACAGCAGGTTCTTCCATCACAGATTTCAATTCCATTTGGTACGATTAAAAGTCTGTTGTGGAATTATACCAATACACTTCTGCACTATTTCAATTCCATTTGGTACGATTAAAAGAATGCTTTTTAACATTTTCGTCTATGTATTCCTTCAATTTCAATTCCATTTGGTACGATTAAAAGTTGCGGGGTTTGTTGTAGGAGCATTAGTGTTATTGTTATTTCAATTCCATTTGGTACGATTAAAAGAAGGCTTTAAAATGCCGTTTTCATCTATCATTAAATATTTCAATTCCATTTGGTACGATTAAAAGTAAACTTGGTTATAGGTATCAACTTCTTCAAATGTATTTCAATTCCAATAGGTACGATTAAAAGTTTTTGCAGGGGTGGGAGTTTTGATTTTGATTATTAATTTCAATTCCAATAGGTACGATTAAAAGTAGATTTATGACCACACTAGAAATCGCACAAAAGTAATTTCAATTCCATTTGGTACGATTAAAAGTAAGTTTTGATGGAGATAACAACCTATACGACGAATTTCAATTCCAATAGGTACGATTAAAAGATATTCTTGCATGAAATAAATAAAAAGAGATGCTTTATTTCAATTCCAATAGGTACGATTAAAAGGATGCTGCACGCCTGTTGGCTGCCCTGTATCTAATCATTTCAATTCCATTTGGTACGATTAACAGCTCAAGTGTCAGCTCCATTGCTTTGATAGCAGAAGCATTTCAATTCCATTTGGTACGATTAACAGTATGAGATATACAAAAAGAATATGGGCGAAAATCAATTTCAATTCCATTTGGTACGATTAACAGTAACTG
>JALONN010000009.1 GCA_025454915.1 Raineya sp. | reverse complement strand
TCCCCCATTTTAAACCTCAAAACCTCTAATATTATGCAAAGGATACTATTTGAAATTACTCACAAAGAATTTTTCTTAATGGCTTGTCAAGCACTCCCTGAATTTACTTACTTAAAAACATCCATATCATTTGACTCAAGAATAAATGATGGAGAAACCTTGGTGTATTGTATAGAGGGCAAATGTAAAGGAGATGAGGAGTTTCCTCCACTAAAAGCCCAATCTAAAGACCCATACAAAGCCATTAAGAAAATGGTAAATATGCTCTTGGAGAGCTTTGTGGAAAGTAAAGTATGGGAACACCAAAAAAACAAAAAAAAACACAATAGATAGCTATTAAAATACCCCTCTCAAAAGGGAGGGGTTTGATACCCACCTTTAAAAAATCAACATTATGAACCCCATTGCAACAGAAGAAAAAAAAGATATGGTTTTTGAGAAACTCAAAGAAACTATTTCAGAATTTTTTAGGCTTCAAACAGCCAGTGATTTTATAGAAGATTTTAATATCTTATCTAATGCCATATTTAACAATCCTGAATATTATGAGGATTATAAAATAGAACTCAATTTTCGTATAATGAAATTGTGTTCCTTTTTATCCAAATTGGAGAGAACCCACTACAAAAAATTTCAAAATGATGCCTTGGAGGAGTTGCACCCAGACCCCACTAATTTAGATTTCTTGGAGGCAATGGATTCAGACAATAATCAAATGCCTTTTTAAACCAACTAACTTATGCATGTTAATCTCACCAAAGAAGAGGCAGTATATTTAAAAGAAGAAATATACTGCCAGCTAAAAAAGTCCATGAAGGAAGAGGACAAGGTAACCAAACTTATAGAAGATTATAGGAATGATAAGACCTGGTTAAAACTACTACATGAGGAACTCAGTGACGTACATGAAGAAATGAACTTTTTACATACTCTTTATGGAAAACTTGAAAAATGCCAATGAAAAGGTATCTTTGAGCCTTGAGCAGATAGCAGAATACTTATCTAAAATTCCTAAAATTGAGAAGCTCATAATAGAACTTTTTGAGTCTTATGAGAAGACCATCCAAAAGAGACCTTATTTACAGTCAAAGGAGGCTTGTAAGTATCTCCAATGTAGCAACACTACATTACAAAGGTTGGTGAAATCAATGACTGTAGAAAGGACGGATAAAGGCTATAATTCCTACGATTTACAGCAAGTTTATAATAGAAACTTGAATTACAGATACTTTAATAGACCCAGTGACTGGGAGGACAAACTAAAACCGATTTACTAATTTGTGTTAAACTTGTGTTAAAGAAAAAAAAGCACTCACAAGTTTTAACTTATAAGTGCTTGATTTATTTGTGATTCCGATTGGATTCGAACCAATGACCTACTGCTTAGAAGGCAGTTGCTCTATCCAGCTGAGCTACGGAACCAGCTACTATCAATGATAGTAATTTAGTGGGTGCAAATGTAGAAATATTTTTTATAAAAACAAAAAATATTTTTTATATTTTTTTGTCAGGAATTCAAAAATATTCGTCTCTTTCGGAGAAAACTATAAACAGATATAATATGCCAAAGTTATCTGAAAAGCGAATTAAAGAACTGAAAGCAGGGTATAACCCTGAACGCTATACTTTTGAGGGATTGATCAAAGAGTTTTTGAACTCTATTTACCATTTAGGGCAAAAAAAGATAGTTCATACAGCCATAGAACTAACAATTAGACCAGCTAAGGCTATTAGAAATGTAATGAGGGGATTTCGTCAGTATCTCTATAATTCATTGGAATATTTAGTTGTGATAGCAACACTTATTTCATTACTGAATAATCGTTACCATTTCTTTTCTAACGAGGCAACAGCAATCATGGATAATAATACCCGAACAGGAATTTATCAGTTAGATTTCTTTTATGAACATAAACAATTTTTTCACGACTTTTTTAAATATTCTGAAAATTATCCTTCTGTTGTAAATATTGTTGCTATTCCTATTTTTGCTTTTTATACCTATGTTTTCTTTAGAAAATATCGTATTCATTTAGGTGAAAGCATCGTACTTAATACATTTATTACAGCACAGCAACTTTTATTTTTAGTTTTTTTAGTACCTTTTGATGAATTTTTGCCTACCAGTAAAGAAGTTCTTTTAGGTGTTTATACTTTTTCAACTATTATTTTTAATATTTGGGTATATATTACTTTTTTTGAAGGTAAGTTGTTTCCTAAATTATTGAGAGCAATAGCAGTCGTATTTGTAAGCTATTTCTTGCAATTTCCTCTGAATGCTCTCGTTTATTATATTTTCAGACCATTATTTGAGTTTATATCTACTTTATAAAATGATTTTGTTATTTTCGATTATAGCTAGTTTTATAGGTTCGTTACAGTTAGGACCTGTCAATTTATCCGTAATAGATACAGCTATTCATCAAAATCGAAAAAATGCTTTTTGGGTTGCAGTAGGAGGAAGCCTGCCAGAATTTATCTATTGCTTTTTAGCAGTATTCGCAGGTTCATTCCTGATTAATAATCCATTTCTTTTTAAAATACTGAAGGCAGTAATTGCTAGTATCCTGATTATACTGGCATTCTTTTATTTTTTTAAAAAGAATAAAAAAACCAATATTCTGGATGCAAAAACAAATACATCTAAAACAAATCTACTGAAAAACTTTTCAAAAGGCTTTTCTTTAGGTATTCTGAATCCTCAGCTAATGCCATTCTGGTTATCAGTACAAGTTCTTTTTAACTCATATAGTTTCTTGGTGATTGATGAAAAAATTGACTACTTTTTCTTTATATTAGGTGCTGGTATGGGTGCTTTTTTACTTCTGATATCTATTGCTTTTACTATTACACGATATAAAGATTTAATTATGAGGTTTTTGAGTAATAATCTTTATAATCGAATTTTAGGGATTTTATTTTTATTGATAGGCTTACAACAAATCTATTCATTATACCATGACTGAAAATATAAAATATTGGTATTTGAGAAATCATAAGTTATTTGAAATGCTTAATGACTTAGAAGTAAAAGATTTATGTATTATCTCTAATTATAAAAATGCCCAAAAAGATGAAATTATAAATTTCTCTGATACAGATGTACAGCGTTTGTATATTGTAAAAGAAGGGATTGTGAAAATTTGCTATCAGGATGATGAAGGAAAAGAGATTATTACAGAAATATTACAAGACCATGATATATTTGGATGCATCCATTTTTCAAATACTTCTCTTAAGTCTCAACGATATGAGTATGCCAAAGCATTGAGTAAAAATACCTCATTGTGTAGTTTTGAAATCAACAGATTTAAAGAAGTCTTAGAAAAAAATCCCTGTCTGATGCTCAAATACACATCATTCATAGGAGAAAAACTCATTTCTTTTCAACAAAAATACAGTGATATTGTATTCAAAGATGTTGAAACAAGACTAATTAACTTCTTTCGAGAATATGCCCTTAAACATGGAAAAGAACGTATAGATGGTAGTACCGAAATATCAATGTTATTAACTCACCAAGAAATAGCAGAATACATTGCATCTTCAAGACAATCTGTTACTTCTGCTATTAATAAATTGGAGGAAGAAGGAAAAATTCTATGCAAAAGTCGTAAAGTAATGATAATTCCTATGATTAATAGTTTATTTTTATGAAAAAAATACATATATTTATTACGGTATTTGTTTTGCATAACCTAATAACAAACGTATTTGCACAAACAGATACAGCATACATAGGTACTTTTGAAAAAAAGAAGTATATACAACTTTATACTGGTGGTTTCTCAAGAAAAATTAGTTTTACACCTATCAAAGAAAATAAAGAACATCAGATAAGTCTGTCTCCAAACTCATCTGCTTTTTTAGGCTTTATACTAGGACTAAAAAAAATAACTTTATATGGGGATATTACAATACCACAAACAGCTAAATTAAGCAGAAAAGAAACAAATATTCGTGCTTTTTCTTTTTTCTTATCCCATTTTAAAAATAAGTGGGGAGGAACAGGTTTTTTGAGTTATAATAAAGGATTACTCATGCGTGAAGAAAACAGTATGATGATGTATAGTAATAGAAATGACCTTCGTAAAATTACGGCAGGAGTACATATTTATCATATATTTAATGGCAAAAAGTTTTCTTATATTGCTGCAAATAGCCAACAAATGTTACAAAAAAAGAGTGTTGGTTCATTTATCTTAATGCTAACACCATCATACAAAATTATAAATTCATCAGAAAGTATCATACCAATTCAAAAAAGCAAATACCATCTTACAGGTAATACAATTAGTAAGTTACAACTTATATCATTTCAATTCAAACCTGGTTATGCTCATAATTTTATATGGAATAATGGTTTTTACTTTTTTACACCTTCTTTTTATATGGGTACAGGTGGTGATGTACAACAACTTGCAACATCTGATAACAAGGAGCTTACTACAAATATGAATATAGGTTATAGAGCAAAATTTATAACTGGGATAAATAAGCCCAATTTTTTTGCAACCTTAGAGTGGTTATATGATCATTCACAATCGTATATTTATAAGACTATTTACAAAAACACTTACAATGAGTATAGTATAAATCTTGGTTTTCGTTTCTAATAAAAATAACTAAAAAATCTTCAATAATGTCGGATAGCTGACAAAAAAGAATTTGATAAAGCCATAATTTTGTTAAAAAAACAAAATTATGAAGAATATTTTATTAATCATCATGCTATTAACGGCTGTAAATAGTGTGAAAGCTCAAGATGAAACAGCAAAAAGAAAGAAACATTATAATGTTTCAAAAAACAGTTTGGCTTTAGAGGGTTATGATGTAGTGAGTTATTTCACTCTCACAAAACCCATAAAGGGAGATTCTAAGTATAGTACTTTTTATCAGGGAGTTGTATATTATTTTAGCTCTCAGGCTAATTTATCAGCCTTCAAAACAAATCCATCTAAATATGAGCCTGCTTATGGTGGTTGGTGTGCTTATGCGATGGGAGCAAAAGGAACAAAAGTAGAAGTTGATGTCAAGAATTACAAGGTAAAAAACGGACGATTATTTTTGTTCTATAAAGATTTTTTTAGCAACACCTTAGACGATTGGAATGACGATGAAACCAATCTGAAAACAAAAGCCGATAAAAACTGGCAAAATGTATATAGATAAGCTTTAAAATCTTCAATTTTATGAAAAAATTCTTGCCTTGGGTACTTTCTTTGGTAGCAGCCATTATTATGCTCCAAACCCTTTATTTTAAATTTACAGCAAATCCTGAAAGTGTATATATTTTTACAACTGTAGGTATGGAGCCGTGGGGTAGGATAGGTACAGGTATAGCAGAACTGATAGCCTCTATACTTCTCTTAATTCCTTCTGTAAGATATATAGGAGCTTTTCTGGGAGCAGGTATTATGTTAGGAGCAATTGCTTCTCATATATTTCTTTTAGGTATAGAAGTGCAGGGAGATGGTGGTTATTTGTTTATTTTAGCTTTTGTTGTACTTTTGAGTTCAGGTATTTTACTTTTATTAGAGAAAGAAAAAATACTCCTCATTATTAAAAGCAAATTAAAGACTTAGCTATAATGCGTTTACCCCTGTTTTTGGTTAAAATACTAAAGTTTGAATATTGGACTTGGTGGGCATTTTACCTGCCCATGTTGCCCTACTGGGCGTATTGGTCTTTACGTACACGTTCTTTCGCATATTTTAGTGTCGTAAACCCTGGTATAGAACTGGGAGGCTTCTTTGGGGAAAGTAAAAGAGATATTTTGGATAAAATAGATAAAAACTATCTACCAAAATATTTATACATTGAAAATCTATCTTTTGAAGATGTTCAGAATACATTAGAGAAAGAGCAGATTGAATTTCCAGTTATTGCAAAACCCAATGTAGGCGAAAGAGGATTTCATGTGGCTAAAATAACAAGTCTAAGCGAACTAGAAGAGTATCATTCAGCCAATCCCAATCCATATATTATTCAGGAATATATTTCTTTTGAAGTAGAATTAGGAGTTTTATACAATAGAATGCCTAATTCTACAAAAGGGCAGGTAACATCACTCACAGGTAAAGAGTTCCTTTCAGTGGTGGGTGATGGTGCTTCAACAGTTGCTAAACTGATGGAAAAAGACCCCAGAAGCCAGATGCAGATACCTCGTCTTTGGGAAGAAAAAACAGAATTGATGAATATGATTCCTCAAAAAAATGAAAAAGTATTACTGGAACCTATTGGGAATCATTGTAAAGGTACTCGATTTATCAATTATAACCATTTTATTAACAATCAAGTACACGAAGTTTTTGATAAAATAGCTGCATCTATAGATGGTTTTTATTATGGAAGGTTTGACATGAGGGTTAAAAGTATAGAAGATTTATATGAAGGGAAGAATATTAAAATTTTAGAGTTAAATGGTGTAAGCTCTGAACCAGGGCATATTTATGACATCTCCTATACAGTTTTTAAAGCCTATCGTGATCTGATTCGCCATTGGCGTATTATTGGGCATATTGCTATTGAAAACATCAAAAATGGAATAAAACCAGTACCATTTTCAGTAATTATTAAAACCTATTGGAAACATTTTACAGTAAGTGTAAAAAAATAGCTATCTGTCTCCAGCTAGAAGCCAAATACCTTCTAAATGAACTTTATATCTTGCAGGTTGAAATTCTCCAAAACTAACTATAACAAGAAAGTTTTGGAGAGTTACTTTGTCCAAACGTATATAGAAGTGTAAGCTTAGGCTATCACTTCCTTTTAAAGGAATATATAAATTTTTGTAATAAACCTTTAGATAGTCAAAAATATCTGAACCAAGTTGTTGAGAAAGAGTATCAAAAGATATGAGTTCTGCTAGACAAAAGTCAAATAAGCTATTTTCAGGTAATAAAACAATTTTCTGATACCAGTCATCAGGCTCTCTGTCATCAAAAACTGACAGTTTTCTTTCTAAGATGAAAGGCTGGATTTTCATTTTTAAAATATTTTGGTTTTCCTATCGGGATCACGTTTATCTAAAGCTTTTTGTTGTTCTTGGACTCTCAAAACTATAGACGAAAAATCAAAATCTTTGTTTGAGAATTGAGAGTGAAAATTTTGAACAGCCTCTAAAAATTTTTGATAAGCAATAATACTAATACATCGCTCTACCACACTATTTTGTGGATGTTGCAAGAGTCTGTATAGAATACTGATAAATAGATTTTTATCTTTATCAAAAACCTCCCAAAACCACATCCAAATCAAGTGGATTCGAGCATTTACTTCATTTGGAAAATGTTCTATATCAAGGCTTTGGTTTTCATAATCAAGAATATTGAAATACCATTTTTCAAGAATATCATAGTTATAAGAAATCTCTTCCAAAATAGGTGAAGTATGGAAATATTGTTTACGTATAAATATACTTTCTTGGGTAGGGGTATAGTATTCACTTACAGTAACTTGCGAATTGAAAATTTTCTTAAACTTTAAATTCCCATCAGCAAAATAAAATAGCTCTTCTGATGCTTCTGTATCAGGTTCTACATATTTTTCATAAAACAAAGAACCATGCTCATCCCATATTTTGGATGTGTATCGTTCCCAGACAGATTCCTGATTACCATTGTTATACCATGATTTTCCATGTGTTTCATAACCATAGTCATAAAAAATCTCGGAGAGGAGTATATTTTCTGAAAAAAAGCAATTTCTACCTTCCATCAAACCATTTACATATTCAGTAACTCGGTAAGTTTCATCTTCCTGATTAATTGTTGAGCCTGTAAAAGGAGTGTCTTTATAAAATAATGGGATACGATTGTAATTGATATTTAACCCATCATCATAGTTGAAATTTTCATCTTTTTCATCTATAATGGGTTTTCGAAAATCGTCTAAATTTATTTGTGTCATAAAATATTTAAAACCTGATTTCGTAGCTGATGTTATTGACATACTCTCTGCTCAAACCATCAGGACTTTTATCTTTTGTTGTTAGTTTTCGCCCAAAAAGTACTTTAATAGCAGAATGTGCAGAAAAACGATAGCTTGCACCCATAATACCACTAATGGTAAGTCCTTTGCTATTTAAAATTTCTATTCTTTTTCCTTGAAAATTGGTAACCTCATCATTGGCTAACCTGTAAATATTTAAAAGCCCTAGATTAGCACTTATTCTGCCTACTCTAAAATTTCGCTCAATACGAAACATTACATCAGGTTTACGTTTTAATTCTTTAGAATTAGCATAGGCTTTAGCCTCATCAAAAAACTCTGTTCCATCAAAAGAATTACGAATTACTCCATTATCATTAAAATTTAAAAATTGATTTTTTGTTGAATTTAAAGACATTTGATAGCCTGTTGAAAAAAGCCAGTTGTGTACATTAACCCCAACTCCTGCAACCAAATCGTAAGTACCTAGACTAGTTTGATAATAACTGGGTAAAGGAAGCCCATTATGTGTTAAATTATTCCCATTGGTGGGGATTTTTCCTCCAAATGTACCTGCTACTTGTAAATTCTCTTTTTGTACAAAAATGCGTGTTCCACTCAATGAGATATCTCCAATACCATGTACAGAGGGCATCTTATTGAAAACATAAGTATAAGGAAGTTTGAGATGAACGGTTGTTTTAGGGTTTATACGAAAATCAACATCAGCAATCCAAGAAAGTAAATAGTCGCCAAATTTTGTAAAGCCTAAATGTTGAGTAAATTCAAGAGAATTGAGTTTTAGGTTGATGAATTTACTTCGATGTTGGTCTGGTCGCATAGCTCCCATTGTGCAAAAACCGGCATCACTACATCCCTGACAAAAAACATCTATTGTGAAAAACAAGACTAAAAAAAGAGATAATAAAGTTTTCATAAAACTAAAGTTTGAGTTTTCTACAAACAAATAAACATTTTTTTAGTAAAATTGCAAAATGAAAATTTAAGATTTTTTTGATACAACTTATTGATAGTTATGAATCTTTTTGACCAAATAAACCAACTCACAGAAGAAGTACAAAATTATAACATAGAAACCAAAGATTCTTTAGAGGCTTTCAGATTAGATTTTATTGCCAAAAAAGGCAGAATACCAGCCTTAATGGAAGAAATGAAAAATATTGAACCCCAAGACCGTAAGGCTTTTGGGATGGAGGTCAATAAACTTAAACAATTGGCAGAAGGGAAATTCAAAGAACGTCAAGAATATTTTGAAAATACGCCTACCAGTGTAGAAGCAAAAATAGATTTGACATTGCCTGTAATTCCTTATGAGCAAGGTAATGCTCATCCTCTTACAATTGTAAAAAATAGAATTGTTCAAATATTTGAAAGAATGGGTTTCAGCCAGTCAGAAGGACCTGAGATTGAAGACGATTTTCATAATTTTACGGGTTTGAATTTCCCTGAAAATCACCCTGCTAGAGAAATGCAGGATACTTTTTTCTTAGAAAAAAATCCTGATATAGCTTTGCGTACCCATACTTCATCTGTACAGATTCGTGTGATGAGTACTCAAAAACCTCCGATGCGTACTTTTTCGGTTGGTAGAGTGTTCAGAAACGAAGCCATTTCTGCAAGAGCTCATTGTATTTTCCACCAAATAGAGGGTTTTTTTATAGATGAAAATGTGAGTTTTGCAGATTTAAAACAAACCTTGTATCACTTTGTAAAAGAAATGTTTGGAGCAGAAACTAAAATTCGCTTCCGTCCATCTTATTTTCCTTTTACTGAGCCAAGTGCCGAAATTGATATTTCATGTTTAATTTGCAAAGGAAAAGGCTGTAATGTCTGTAAGCAATCTGGTTGGGTAGAGATTGGTGGCTCTGGTATGATAGACCCCAATGTATTTGATAATTGTGGCATTGACTCACAGAAATATACAGGTTTTGCCTTTGGTATGGGCTTAGAAAGAATTACAATGCTCAAATATCAAATCAAAGATTTGAGGCTATTCACAGAAAATGATGTTCGTTTCCTTAGACAATTTGAAGGTTTGGTATAAATAAAGTTAAAATAAAAAAAGAGTATGCTTAGAGCATACTCTTTCCGTTTATCGTTATCAAGGACGAATCGAATTGTACCTAGCTTTATATGTAAAGCCTGCCTAAAAGCGACTCTCTATTTATTCCCAAAAGGAGAGCCAAACGGATTACCAAAAGGTGTGTTCATAATATTTAACGAGTTTAAGTTCTCTTGCAAAGATAATAAGTTTTTTTTGAATTAAACCAAATTTTATCCTTTATTTTTTTTAAACACCAATTAAAATTAGGTAACAAAGATTTTGGCTGGTTTTCTGAAAAAGAATTTAGTACTCAAATTTTGATTTATCTTCTTTTTATAATAGATTTTCAAAAAAATTAAAAATATGGATGAAACTTTAATATTTTTAGGAGCAGGCATTGTAGGCTTCTTCATTTTCCTCTACTTTGTTCCTGTTAATTTATGGGTAACAGCCCTTTTTTCTGGTGTTCAGATTGGACTTTTCCGCTTGATTTTCATGCGTATTCGTCGTGTACCACCTAGAGCCATTGTTGAATCATTAATTACAGCTCATAAGGCAGGCTTGAAACTAACAGCAGATGATTTGGAAACACACTTTCTTGCTGGAGGAAATGTACAAGGAGTTATCAGAGCTTTGATTTCAGCTGATAAAGCTAGCTTACCTCTTTCTTTCAGACAAGCTACAGCAATAGACTTAGCTGGACGTGATGTATCTGATGCAGTACAGATGTCAGTAAACCCTCGTGTTATCAATACACCCAATGTAACAGCTGTTTCTAAAGATGGTATTCAGCTTGTTGTAAAAGCTCGTATTACTGTAAGAGCAAACTTAGAGCAGTTAGTAGGTGGTGCTGGTGAAGAGACTATCCTAGCTCGTGTAGGAGAGGGTATTGTAACATCTATTGGTTCTGCTACAGATCATCAAGCTGTACTCGAAAACCCTGATGCAATCTCTAAAGTGGTACTTTCCAGAGGTTTAGATGCTGGAACAGCCTTCAAAATCCTTTCTATTGATATTGCTGATATTGATGTAGGTGAGAATATTGGTGCAAAATTACAAATAGATAAAGCTGCTGCCGATTTGAAAGTGGCTGAAGCTAAAGCCGAAGAACGTAGAGCAATGGCTGTTGCTTTGGAGCAAGAAATGAAGGCAAAAGCTCAAGAAGCAAGAGCCAAAGTAATTGAGGCAGAAGCAGAAATACCTAAAGCCATTTCAGATGCTTTCAAATCTGGAAACTTGGGTATTATGGATTATTACAAAATGAAGAATGTCATTGCAGATACAAAAATGAGAGATTCTATTTCAGGAAACTCTGATACCATATCAGATAGTGATTAAATATAGAAAAATCTTTTTATTTAAAATAATTCAAAAAAAACACAAGAAAAGCTTTCTTGTGTTTTTTTTAGTTATAAGATTTTTCTTTTTTGTAAAAAAAAAAACTATTAGATTTGATAGTTACAATTATATTCTTAGGAATTATTTAATTCATTTTAATTTAGTGTATAGCGATGAGTAAAAATAAAGCGTGGAACATCAAGGCTATTACAGGTTTCTTCTTCTTTTCAGCAATAGTTTTAGTACTGTTTAGCTATGTTTTGGTATATATTTCGGGAGCATCATTGCGTAGAGATGCAGCTCGTGTGGAGATTTCAAGAAAAGCTGAAAAGGTCTTAGGACAAATCCCTTATAAAGCAGGTCTTGTGATTGGAGGCGATAAAGAAAATAAGAAAGAATTGCATGCTCTTGTACTTGATTATGATGATCACTTAGATATTTTAACACAAGGAAGAACACTCGTTATACTTACCAATGAAGTATCTATACAAGCAACTAAAAACACAAAAGCTTTATTGAAACTAAATAAATTGAAAGATGATTGGGTAGGATATAAAAAGAATTTGAATGTGATTATGAATGAGGTTGTTCAATTAGATACCTTACTTCAAACAACTCAAACACAAACACAAAAAGTAAATGATACTTTAGAAAAAGACGTTCCAGTCGTTCGTAAAAAACTTGAAAAGATAGATAATCCAGTAGTTCAAAAGGCTTATGTAAACCTTGTAGAAACTACAAAAGGTATTCAGGCTCTACACAACGAATTAACAACACTGTACATCGCTGAATATACAAGTACTCAAACTGGTATTCAAATCTTAATTTTCTTTACTATTTTAATCTTAATAGTATTCTTGATTGTAGGATATGTTTATTTGAGTAATAGATTTATCAAGCCATTGGACAGAGTGGCGGTTATTACACAAGAAATAGCAGAGGGAGATGTAAACCAAAAAGTATTATATGATAGAAAGGATGAGATAGGTATTTTAGCCAATAATATTAATCTGCTCGTAAACAACCTTAAGAAGACATCAGAATTTGCAAAAAATATTGGAGAAGGTAAATTTGAATATCCATATCAGGTACGTAGTCAGAAAGATGTGCTGGGTTATGCTTTATTAGGTATGAGAGAAAACTTACTTAAAGTAGCTGAAGAAGATAGAAGACGTAACTGGGCAAACGAGGGTTTTAACTTGTTTGTCAATATCCTTCGTTCCAACTACGAAAGTATTAATGATTTGGGGTATAATATTGTCTCTAATCTTGTAAAATACTTAAAAGCCACTCAAGGAGGTTTATTTGTACTTGTTGAAGATAATAAAAATAATGTTTATTTGGATTTGAAAGCATCTTTTGCTTATGATAGACGCAAATTTCAAGAAACAAGAGTAGAAATAGGGCAGGGGCTTGTAGGACAAGCAGTTTTAGAAAAAGATATTCTACATTTAGATAAGATACCATCTGATTATATCCAAATTGGCTCTGGTTTGGGAGATGCTACACCTCGTCATTTGTTAATAGTACCTCTTTTAGATAATACAGAGGTGTATGGGGCTATGGAGATAGCTTCATTCAAACCTTTTGAGGATTATGAGATAGCCTTCGTTGAAAAATTATCAGAAAACGTTGCTTCAACACTTGCATCAGTAAAAAACAATGAAAAAACAAAAGTACTCCTTTTAGAATCTCAGCTTGTTACTGAACAGTTGAAAGCTCAAGAAGAAGTAATGAGAGATAATATGGAGAGCTTGGCTCTAGCCCAAACAGAAATGGAGCGTAGCCAGAAAGAGCTTGAAAAAATGCGTGATAACCTAGAGCAACAGGTAAAAGACAGAACACTCGAATTACGTGAAAAAGAAGCTCAACTTTCTGAAGCCTTACAATTGGCGTCTTTAGCAGCATGGAAACTTGATGTTAAGAACAAATTTGTACTAGCAAACGAGGAGTTATATGGATTACTAAAAACAAATAAAGAGCTAGAAAATGGTTATCGAATACCTTCTAAAAAGTTTATAGAAAATTTTGTTGCAGAAAAAGATGTAGAGCTTGTAAATTCTAAGATTGCAGAAGCAATTAAATCACATGACCCCAACTACGAAAGCAGTTTTGAATATCAAATGAAAAGACAAAATGGAGACATTAGAGAAGTAGTGATTTCCATTAAACGAATACCAGAAATAAATTCTGAAAAAACAGCCTTTGTTTATGGTACAATGCAAGATATTACAAGACAGAAACGTATCGAGGAGCAGATTAGAATTCAGAGAGATGCATTAGAAAAACAACAAATAGAGCAACAAAAATTTGTAGCAATGGTTGAAAATGCTACAGATTTTGTAATTATGATGAATCCTAATCAGGAAATTATCTATGCAAATAAGGTAGGACAACAACTTTTTGGAGCAGATGATTATATAACTAAAAGGCTGTATCTCAAGAACTTCTTCAATGATACCAATTGGCAAAAAGTACAATCAGATGTATTGCCTAATGTAACACAAAATGGTTATTGGGAAGGAGAGTTAGAGATGATTAATCTCAAAACCCAAGAAATAGCATATATGAGTGGTAATATTGTTGCCATCAAAAATGCTCAAGGAGAGATTACAGCAGTTGCAACCATCATGCGAGATGTAACAGATAAACAAAAAATCTTGCATGAAATGGAAGAAAGTAATATCCGTATGAAAACTATTCTGGATAGTACTTCTGATGAAATAGTATCAATTGATACACACTATAATATCCTTTCCTATAACGAAAAATGGGCTAGTTTTATGATGGAAGAAACAGGTAAACATCCTGAAGTTGGGATGAATCTACTTGTTGATTTCCAATATACTCGTCAGGAACTCTCCAATATACTAAAAGAACAATTTGATAAAGTTTTTAATGAAGGAGCTTATTCTTTTGTCGAAAACTACCAAAAAATAGAAAAACAAAAAATAAAGGTTGGAGGCAAAGAAAAAGAAAAAGATGTAGTTGTAGGCGACTTTTTCTTCCAGCGTTTCTATAATCCAATTTATGACACAGAAGGTAAAAAAGTGGGGGCTGTGTCTTTCACTCAAGATATATCTGACCAAAAGAAAATAGAGCAAACTATACAACGTAGTGAAAACCGTTCAAAAGCTATTGCGGATTCAACTTCAGAAGCAATTATTATTCACGAAAAAGGCTATATCAAAGAAGTAAATACTGCATTCACACAAATAACAGGTTATCAGGCAGAAGAAGTACAAGAGCAATATTTATTTAATATTTTCGATTCTGAAACAAAAGCTGTTTCTGTTATCAATATGCAATTGGGTTATGATAAGTCTTATGAGGGTGTTTTATTGAAAAAAGATGGAACTGAAGTACAAATAGAGATACATGGTAGGGTTGTTCGTTTTGAGGAACAGAGAATACGTATTTTTGCTATACGTGATATTACAGCTCAAAAAGAAAACCAAGATGCTTTACAGAAATCAAAAGATGTTTTACAAAAGATTATAGATGCTTTACCACAAAGTGTATTCTGGAAAGACAGAAACTCTGTATTCTTAGGCTGTAATCGTAGATTCTTAAAATTAGCAGGCTTGGATAATCTTGAAGATGTAGTAGGTAAAACGGATTTTGAAATATGGAAAAACCAAGAAGATGCAGAGTATTATGTAAGTGTTGATAAAAAAGTAATGGATAATAATTTGCCAGAACTAGATGCACTTCAAACACGTATTCAGCCAAATGGTCAGTTCTCTTGGATTAGAGTAAGTAAAGTGCCTTTCCACGATACAGAAGGAACTGTAATAGGAGTTATTGGTACATATCAAGATGTAACAGACCAAAAAAGAAATGAAGAAAATATTCTGGCAAGTAAAGAAAGACTTCGTAAACAAATAGAAACGATTACACTGTTGGGGTCACAAAAGCTTTATGAGGGTGGCGTCAAAGAATATGTAGAAGAAATAAATTCTTCAATTGCAAGTAATTTGGATATTCCAAGAGTGAGTGTTTGGGAATTCAAGGAGGGTTCTCTCAGATGTATAGATTTGTACGATCAGGAAGCAAATACACATACTGATGGCATACTGATAGGGCAAGCCGAGCATCCCATATTTTTTGAAGCTCTCTACAAACAAAATTATATTAATGCGAATCCAGCTCAAATTGGAGAATTTACAAAAGAACTAACACCAAGCTATCTCTCAGCAGGAAGTGTGACTTCGATGCTCGTGTATCCTATCCGAATAGGTACAAAACTGAAAGGTATGCTGACATGTGAACATACAAGAACTCCAAGAGAATGGAGTATTGAAGAACAAAGCTTTATTACTTCAATGCTTGATTTAGTAACACTTAAAATTGAAGAAACAGAGAAAAATACGATTGAGGATAATTTAGAACGTAATCATGTTATTACAGAACAGATTATAGAAAAATCTAAAGAAAGTATTTTGGCAGTAGATGAAAATGAAAGAATTATTGTGTTCAATACCAAGATGCAGATTATTTTCCAAAATTTATATGGAATTGATATTAGAAAAGGAATGAATTGGTTTGAATTATTTGATAGTAATGAGGAAGATGCCAATAAGATTCGTAAGGATTGGTACACTGCTGTTGAAAAACAAGAGCCTTTTGAAACAGAACAAATATTTGGTTTGGCAGAAAGAAGAAGCAAACTAAGATATATGATTGAACCCATTATTGCTGATGGAAAAGTTGCAGGGGTGGCATTCTATGTGAGAAGAGGAAGTGCATTACTTACCATTGAAAGATAACATAATCTAGACTTATGAAGCACAATGCTTCATAAGTCTCTTAATATTTAGGCTAAAATACAATTTTGAATAATATTTACGAGATAAGCGAATATATATGAACCATAACTTTTTTGATACCAAAGTAGAGTTTCTAAAAGGACTAGGACCTATCAAAGCTACAGTTCTGAATAAGGAAATCAATGTGTTTACATACGCAGACCTTATCCAGCGTTATCCCTTCCGACATGAAGACAGAACTCAATTCCATCAGATTTCAGATATAGTGGCAGATATGCCTTATATCCAACTCAAAGGTAAAATTAAATTTATAGAAACTGTAGGAGAGGGTAGTAAAGAACGATTTATTGCATACTTACGAGATAGTACAGGTGATATTGAGCTGGTCTGGTTCAAAGGAATCAATTACATCAAAAAGTTTATTCAACTGAACCATGAATACATTGTTTTTGGGAAGCCCAGTGAATTTAATGGCAAAATTAATATCAGTCACCCAGAAATAGAATTATACAATCCCCAAGAAGCTAAAGAACAAGGTGCATTGTTTCCTGTGTATAATACCACAGAAACCATGAAAAAGAAAATGCTTGATAGCAAGGCTTTAGCCAAAGCAATTAAGCAACTCATACCATTAGCATTGCCTCATATCAGGGAAACTCTCCCTGAAGATGTTCTTCAGGAGAACCAACTGATTTCCAAGAAAGAAGCAATAGCCAATATCCATTTCCCAAAAAATATGGATATGCTCCAGAAAGCTAAAAATAGATTAAAGTTTGAAGAACTGTTTTATACCCAAATCAGGCTTTTACAACAAAACTTATACAGAAAAGTGACCTATCAGGGCTTTGTATTTAAGAGTACGGTGTTACTTACAGAGTTCTATAAAAATCACTTGGAATTTGATTTAACGAATGCTCAGAAAAGAGTAATCAAAGAAATTTACAAAGATATGACTTGTGGAAAGCAGATGAATAGGCTTTTACAAGGTGATGTAGGGAGTGGAAAAACAATAGTTGCATTTATTTCGATGCTCATGGCTATTGATAATGGTTTTCAGGTGTGTCTGATGGCTCCCACAGAAATTCTGGCTGAACAGCATTATCAGGGACTTAAAAAATATGCCGATAGCTTAGGTATTCCTATCGATATTCTGACAGGCTCAACCACTTCTGGAGGACGAAAACTGATTCATGATTATTTAGAAACGGGAGATTTAAAAATTTTAATAGGAACGCATGCTCTTTTAGAAGAGAAAGTTAAATTTAAAAATCTGGGTTTAGCCATTATTGATGAACAACATCGTTTTGGGGTAGAACAACGCTCCAAACTTTGGCATAAAAATGCTGATGTTTTCCCACACGTTCTTGTAATGACGGCAACCCCTATTCCAAGAACACTTGCCATGACACTTTATGGCGATTTGGATGTTTCAATTATTGATGAGCTTCCCCCAGGACGTAAACCTATCAAAACGGTACATCGCTACGACTCTCACAGGCTTAAAGTGTTTGGCTTTATCAGAGAGGAAATTGAAAAAGGCAGACAGGTTTATATTGTGTATCCTCTGATTGAGGAATCGGAGAAGTTAAACTTAAAAAACCTGATGGATGGTTTTGAGAGTATTGCAAGGGCTTTTCCTGAGTATCAAACCAGCATTGTTCATGGGCAAATGAAACCCAAAGAGAAAGATTATGAAATGCAAAGGTTTTCAAGAAATGAAACCCAAATTATGATTGCAACAACGGTAATCGAAGTTGGGGTAAATGTTCCTAATGCTTCCATTATGATTATTGAAAATGCAGAAAGATTTGGACTCTCTCAGTTACATCAGTTGCGTGGACGTGTTGGACGTGGTTCGGAGCAGTCGTTTTGTATTCTCATGACGAAATACGAGCTTTCTAAAGATGCCAGAGAAAGAATAAAAGTAATGGTTGAAACCAATGATGGTTTTGAAATAGCCAATACCGACCTTAAACTACGTGGACCAGGGGATTTGATGGGAACACAACAAAGTGGTATTTTGGACTTACTCATTGCCGATTTGGCTAAAGATGGAGCTATCTTGGAGCAAGCCCGAAATGTGGCTCATAAAATTTTAACAGAAGACCCTAATTTACAGGCATACAAAAATGCTTGTATTAAACACCAACTTTCGTCTCTATCCAAAAACTCAACCAACTGGGCAAGAATTAGCTAATAGAAAAGGCTTTGAATACTCAAAGCCTTTTCTATTTTATCTATCTGAACTGCCTGTAATCTTTTCAAGTGTTTGGTGAATGCTATTGGGGCTTGCCAAATCGTGAAATTGTTTGTTTACACTTTTTTCTGAAGAAAAAACAGAAACTTTTTCACAAGTATTAGGAGATACAATCAAAGCGATATAATGCTTATCTTTTGTAAATTTGATGGCATATTTACTTAACATGGGACATGTTTTTTTGTCTTTGATATAGTTTTTCTCATCTAATACCACACTTTTAAGATTCTGAACATCATCAGAAGAAACTTTAAGTGTTTTCAAAACTTCATAATCACCAATATATTGAGCATCTTTTTTATGTTGCTTAGGAGCAACTGGTTGCTCAGAAACTTCGTACAAAGAAACTTCTTTCGCTTCTTGGATGATATGCTGGTGCTTATGAAAAACGGGATGGTTATCTTGCACAGCAAACAAACTCATCAGAAAAATAAAACTAAGAATTTTCATAAACACTATTTTTGAGTAACACGAACAGAAGATACAGGGTTTTGTGGTTTACAACCATTACAGCTTTTAGCCTTATACTGAGTGCTTTTTACAGCATTTAGAGCTATATGATCCCAAGTAGGGGCTTCTGTACGCATATAACCAATTTCTTCTTTAAGAGCCTGAATAAAGCTCAAAGTAAAGAAACCACCATTGGCATTACACCAAGAATATTCACCAGGTGAACTACCTGTAATAATCATATTTCCTGAACTGTTTACAAAAAGTTTTTTCAGCTTTTCAATTTCTGCACCCTGAAATGAACGACCAGCCATAAAAGTTTGGCTTGTAACCTGATTTCTACCTACATCTGAGTTACAACAGTCACTTAATACAATATTTAATCTGCCACCTTTAGATGTGATTTTGGTAAATACAGATGAAAGGGAAAGAGCTGTTTTTTCACTTAGCGGGGTATATTCTGATGCTCGCATATCTAACTGAGGATATTTATCTGTTTGGTCAGACCAACGGAAACCATGCCCACTATAATAAAATACAACCACATCATTTTTGCCTACCTTCATGCTGGTAAGTGTCTGTTCAGCATTTTCTTTCGTGAATTTTTCACCATTTACTACATATTTCTCAAAAGGAATACCAATTGCTTTTGCAATTTCTCTGAATTCTACTTCCATAGCTCTTTGGTCAACACTACAACTTTGCCCAATATCACTAATTTCTGTATTGATACACAATACCAAGTGTAGTTTAGCACCTGCCGTAGTAGCAGTAGAGTTATTATTGTTGTTATTCGAGTTATTATTATTATTATTGTTGTTGTTATTATTATTTGTGTTTGAATTGGTATTGACTCCTAGTGCTGCATCTCTCATTTTTTGAAGAGATTTATATTGAGCCTCATCTGTGCGGAAGAACTGTTTTAAATAGCTGTCAGTTAGATTTTTAGCTGTAATTTCTGTATATGTTTTACAAACATGAAGTTTATTTTCGTCGAAATTGGGGTCTTCTGTTACATAAGGCAAACTTGCATTTTCCTTATCATTCCAGACCCACAAAAAATGGTCTGGATTATAAGATTGCTCTCCCTTATTGGTAATAAAGGTAGGATTTGAACCTGCCATAACAAAATAATTGTAACCATCTTCCTGACCTGTAGCAGAGGTATACTGAACGTTTACAACATTATACTTGCCATCTACGGTGTATCCAATACGCATATAGGCATCTTGTTCGTTAAAGTACACCAAAAAACATTTATAGTTTACTTTGTCTACTTCAAAGGTGAGTTCATACAGAGACTGAGCCTGTAAATTGAAAGATAAAATGGCAAATAGTATTGCAAAATGCCAATAAGTACGTATTTTTTTCATAATGTTTATATTTTTGGTATGATTTAATTTAATAAATTGTCTAAGATAGTCTGGTTACGTTCTGTAAGAGAACCTGTTTTTTGCAAAATATCTTTAATAACATCCAATTCTTCTTCTGATATACGTTCTTTCTGATTTACAGCATCCTCAACAACCAAATCTACTATTTTTTTTGATAATTTCAAACGAGTGTCAGCCTCTCCATATAAAGTTTTTGCTTGCCAAGGCTCATAACTTATTTTCGCTGCTACAAGCATCATATCCATGAGTTCATGGGCTAGATTTTCCTTTTCAACTAGAATCTTTAAAGCTCCTAACATCAATGGTGAGAGTTCTTCAAGATTTTGGGTGATGTAGCGAACTTCTTCTTTGAGTAGTGTTGCATTCAGGTTACCATTTTTGTGTACTTTTTTTTGAATTTGTTCTAAGTAAAACTCTTTCTCTGCTCCATCAATATTGTGGTCAGCAGCTACAACAGCTAATATAGGAAATAGAAGAGTCAGCGTTTCAAATGAGTTTAAGTCGATAGTATTGAAACGGTTAAAATTATACTCTTCCCAATAATTTTGTAGTTCTTCCATGATAATACAATAATCAGAATATAAGTTTTAGTAATGTGACTAAACCTACACAAAAATTATGCGAAAAAAAAATAATAAATTTTTTTAATTTTTTTTTGGAAGTTATAAAAAAGTATTATACCTTTGCACCACAAAATACGGAATGCTCCGTTCGTCTAGGGGTTAGGACACCAGATTTTCATTCTGGTAACAGGGGTTCGATTCCCCTACGGAGTACCAAAAAGCCTGATAAGTTCACTTATCAGGCTTTATTTTTTGTCAAAAGTTTTTTTTGATCAATCTGTTTTTTATCTTCGATAATCAAACAAACACAAAACTGTGGATGGAGTTTATTTTCAGGTAGATAAAATGCAATGTCTTCGGATTGGTGAAGGCAAAAATAATTTATTTGCCTTTCATGGTTTTGGGCAAAACCCACATGTTTTTGAATGTCTAAAAACATTGTTACCTCATTATACTATTTATAGTTTCGATTTACTCAGTTTTGGAAAAACACCCCAAAAAGAGGATATCCAAACCTTGATTCAGACCTTTTGTAAAAACTATCAAATTGAAAAATTTTCTGTGATAGCTTTTAGCATTGGGGCAAAAATGGCATTGAGTATTGTAGAAGAATTTGCAACTCAAATAGATAAAATTTGCTTGGTTGCCCCTGATGGATTCAAAAAATCTTTTTGGTATGAGTTTGCAGTTTCATGGATTGGGAAACCTCTTTTTTGGAGATTTATCCAAAAACCACATCAGATTTTTAAGATAGCTTATTACCTTCAATCATTCAAACTGATTAAGAGTCAGCAGATTCGAATGGCTCAAAAATACACTGAATCTGCTCCCAAACGTTTTTTATTATGGCGTACATGGCTTGCAAACCAATATTTATATCCCAATCATAAAACTCTCCAAAAAATATTTGCTACTCAGGCATTGCCTACACAGATTTTTTTAGCAGAACAAGATGAAATCATTTCATCCAAACCTATCACGCATTTTGCCCAAAAGCATAATTGTATTCAAACCATTTATAAAAAATGCTCTCATTTTAGAGTTTTGACAGAAGTATTAAAAAGTCAGGAGTTTTTAGACTTTTTCAAAAGTTAATTGCTTACATTTGCCAAAATTTTTTTCATCATCAAAAATCTTTTAAGTCTATGACACTTATAGAGCATATTCAGGCTAGACAAATTCTCGATTCGAGAGGTAACCCTACCGTAGAAGTAGATGTAATCACAACAGATGGTTTTTTAGGGAGAGCTGCTGTTCCTTCAGGAGCATCTACGGGTACACACGAGGCAGTAGAATTGCGTGATGGAGACAAGAAAAAATATTTAGGAAAAGGAGTTTTGAAAGCCGTAGAGCATGTAAACGAAATATTAGGCAGAGAACTGGCTGGTTATAACGTATTTGAGCAAAACCTGATTGATAAGGTAATGCTTGAAATAGACGGAACAGCAAACAAGAAAAAAATAGGTGCAAATGCTATTTTGGGTGTTTCTTTGGCAGTAGCCAAAGCAGCAGCAGCTAGCTTAAATTTGCCTTTGTTCCGTTATATTGGTGGTGTAAATGCCAATACTTTACCCGTTCCCATGATGAACATCTTGAATGGCGGTAGCCATGCCGATAATTCTATTGATTTTCAGGAGTTTATGATTATGCCTGTAAAAGCATCTTCTTTTGCAGAGGCTCTTAGAATGGGAACAGAGGTATTCCATACACTCAAAAAAGTATTGAAAGATAAAAACCACTCTACCAACGTAGGTGATGAAGGTGGATTTGCTCCAAATCTGAAATCGAATGAAGAAGCTATTGAAGTAGTATTACAAGCAATAGAAAAAGCTGGTTATAAGGCTGGTGAAGATATTTTTATTGCGATGGACGCAGCAAGTTCTGAGTTTTATGATGCTAAATCTAAAAAATATCACTTTAAGAAATCTACTGGCGATAAACTGACTTCTTCGGAAATGGCAAGCTACTGGGCTGATTGGGTGAAAAAATACCCTATTCTTTCGATTGAAGATGGTATGGCAGAAGACGACTGGAAAGGCTGGAAACAACTCACAGATGCAGTGGGTAAGAAAATACAACTTGTAGGAGATGATTTGTTTGTAACAAATGTAGACTTCTTACAGAAAGGTATCAAAGAGGGCGTAGCGAACGCTATTCTTGTAAAAGTAAACCAGATTGGTTCACTCACAGAAACCATCAATGCTGTGAATTTGGCTCACCGTAACCGTTATAAGAGTGTCATGTCACATCGTTCTGGCGAAACAGAAGACAATACAATTGCCGATTTGGCTGTGGCTCTCAATACTGGTCAGATTAAGACTGGTTCCGCTTCTCGTTCTGATAGAATGGCTAAATATAATCAGTTGCTTCGTATCGAAGAAATGCTTGGCGAAACGGCTTATTATCCAGGGCTTTCTTTCTAAAAGATAACAGATTATTGTCTGACAACAGATACAAAAAGCATGGCTAACTACCATGCTTTTTTGTTTATTATCTGTCATTGCGAACGTAGTGAAGCAATCAGATTACTCGTAATGACGTATGTATGTAAGCGTAGCGTTTATTTCATTTCGAGCATAGTGAGAAATCTAATTGTAATAACGCAATCCCAAAAGGGTTCAAGTAGTTAATTTGGTATTATTCTTGAATACTGATTATAAAGTTTAATAACTAAATATTGAATTTTAAGTTACCTATATATCAAAAAATGTATAAATTGAAAAGTTTGGAACACTTTAAAGATTATGTCAACATCACTAAACAAAGGTAAACTACTGATTGCAAGCCCTTTTTTACAGGATGATAATTTTAAACAAACCGTTATATTACTTGTAGAACATAACGAAGAAGGAACTGTTGGTTTTGTGTTGAATAAAGTTTTAGATTTTCATTTGCAAGAAGCCGTAAGTGGAATAATTCTCTACGATTCGCCTATTTATTATGGCGGACCTGTAGGTGAAAATTCTCTGTTTTATATTCATTGTTTCCCTGAAATAAGCGGAGCTATACCCATTACAGATACACTTTATTGGGGTGGCGATTTTGAGGAAATTAAACATATACTCAATACCTCACCTCCTGCTAATGATAGCATTCGTTTTTTTGCAGGCTATGCAGGCTGGGCTGCTGGGCAACTCGATGAAGAACTTGAAGATAAATCTTGGATTGTACAGGCTATCAGCCATGCCGAAGTGATGAAAGAAAACCTCTCGAATGCACTTTGGCAGAAAAGAGTACGCAAAATGAACGAAGAATACGCCTATTGGGCAAATATGCCCCAAGACCCTACTCAAAACTAAAATATGGATAAAAAATGATTGTATATAATGAGTAAAATAATAAAAAAAGCGGAGAAAATACAAGAAATTATAAAAGACTATCGAAATGATGATAATATATTCATTACTTCAGATGATATAATAAGTTGGGCATATCAGTTTGATGAAAATGCTGAGTTTGTTTTGGATGAACTGGGATATATTTTACCACAAATATATATATCTAAGGATAAAGCAAAATCAATTATAAAAAAACAGTTGATGATACTGATAACAAAATACAAAAATATACAACAATTTTTATCAGAAACAGAGTTTCTTAATCTACAATATGAATATAAAAGTCAATCTGCTATATTAAAATTATTAGAAGATATTTTAAATGAGGACTATCAAGAATCATATCTTAAATATCAAACTTTTCCTAAGAAACATTTTGTTTACTTTGATGATGTTTTAGCTACAGGTAATACGATAGGCAAAGAAATTACTCAATGGTTAAATACTAAAGATAAATATCACAAGAAAAATATTGAATATATTTTAAATGATGAATATAAACTTGTTATTGGTTTATTTTGTATTCACACATGGGGGTATGAATTTTTAAAATATAAATTAAAAAAAACTTTTGAAGATGTAATAGATAATAAAATTAAGTGGTTATATGAGTATAAAATAGAAAATCACTTAAAATTTAATAATCAATCCTTAAATATAGCTATTCCAATAAATACACAAGATATTGATATCCAAGTGTATTTAAAAAGCTTACAAGCAGATAAATATGAAGATTATGCTTTTCGATTACCTACTAAACCAGTGAAAGAAATTTTTTTTTCAAACTCTGAAAATCGTATTAAATATGAAAATATTATTCTTCAAAAAGGATTAGAAATCATTAAGATGATAAAAGGAAAAGTTAGCTCTAATATTAGACCATTAGGGCTAATAAATCCCTCATATAAAACTTTTGGACTTGGTACACATTTTTTTACTTGGCGTAATATACCAAATAATTCGCCATTAGTGTTTTGGTGGGATGTTACAGGACACACATGGATACCATTATTTCCTATAACGAACAGAGGATTTTAAATTTTTAATGTATGGCAATAACTGAAAGAACTTATAATATAGAGGAAGTAATTACTTTTAGTAAGACTTCAGGAAAATATGGTGGATTGTCCAATATGGCTCCTAATTTCTCTTTATTTGTAAATGAAATTATTTTTTCAAATGTTGAGATATTATACCACACTCTGAAATTTCCTTTATTTCCTAAAATACAAGAAAAACTTATATCATTAGATAATCCAATGAAAGCTAAATTATTAAGTAGGGAATACTCTCAATACGTGCGACAGGACTGGGATGCTATAAAATTTATGGTTATGAAGTGGTGTTTACAAGTTAAACTTTTGCAAAACTACAATAAATTTTCTGAAATTCTTCTAGATACAGGTATTAAACCTATTGTTGAATATTCTTTAAAAGATAGTACTTGGGGAGCAAAGCCAATTAATGACAAACAATTAAAAGGAAAAAATGCATTGGGTAGACTATTAACAGAAATTCGAGAGATTAATATCAAAAATCAAGAATATAAAACCTTCATACTACCATTAGATATTCCTGCTTTTCTGATTTTTAACAATCCTATTACAAAAGTATATGGGAATGAATTTTTTATAGAAGATGTAAATATCAAATCTTCTCAAAAAATACAATATAGTTCATATGAATTTAAAATTTGGGCAATGGAACAATCAAAACCCAGTTTTGAGTATCAAAAATCAGCAACTTTACCGAAACCTCGTTCTTCATGGTAAGTCTATCAGAATTAAAATTTAGCCAACCTTACATAATTTATATTTCAATGAGAGGATTGTATCTTTCAGAAATCAAGAGAAATAAAAAATAAAAATGCAAGAAAACACCACCAAACGTTTATCTCGGCTTACGGCAATACTTACTCAATTACAAGCCAAAAGACTTGTAACTGCCAAAATGCTTGCAGATAAGTTTGGGGTCAATATCAGAACCATTTACCGAGATATAAGGGCATTGGAAGATGCTGGCGTTCCAATACTCGTAGAGGAAGGCAAAGGCTACAAACTCATGGAAGATTACAGAGTTCCGCCTGTGATGTTTACAGAAAGTGAAGCTTATGCCCTCATTACTGCTGAGCAACTCATTCTTAAAAACAAAGATATATCGTTTGCCAAAGAATATTCGGAGGCGATTACCAAAATAAAATCGGTACTCCGAAACAGTACCAAAGAAAAAGCAGATTTACTCTCCGACCGTATTTTGTTCAGGCAGAATATCAACAACGACAAAACAAGTGGTTATCTGTCTGTTTTACAAGGAGCTATCACCAATTTTAATATCCTAAAACTTACTTATACATCTGAAAGTAACGAAACTACTCAAAGAAATATTGAGCCTTTTGCCATGTACAATACCCAAGAAAACTGGCTACTGATAGCTTTTTGCCGTTTGAGGAAAGATTTTAGGGCTTTTAGATTAGACAGAATTCAGAAATTGGAGGTGCTTACAGACAAATTTGAGCCACACAACATGACACTTCCAGAATATTTTGAAATGTGTAAACAAAAATCAAACCCCTGACATAAGGCTGTCGCAAGTGTGTTTTAGATTTGTAAAAAAACTAATCAAATGACACACACAACCACCACCATCGAAACATTCCACATCATCGGAATTGCTGTAAGAACCACCAACGAAAACAGTCAGGCTGGACAGGATATTCCAGCACTTTGGGCTAAATTTATGAATGAGGGAATCTTAGAAAAAATTCCTAATAAAACAGATTATGCAATCTATTGCATCTATACAGACTACGAAAAAGATTACACAAAGCCTTATACAACTATTTTAGGGTGTAAAGTGGCTAATCTTACAAATATTCCAGACGGAATGGTAGGAAAAACCATAGAATCAACTCATTATAAGCAATATACAGCCAAAGGAAATATGCAGGAAGGCATTGTTTTTGATGCTTGGACTCGCATCTGGACTGATAACATAGAAAGAGCCTATACTGCTGATTTTGAGATATATGGTGAAAAAACTCAAAATCCTGCTGATGCAGAAGTAGATATTTTTGTGGCAATTAGATAGTTAGATTACTTCACTTCATTTCATTCAGTTCGTAATGACGTGAAGCAATCATAAACAAATACAGCTAAAAACATGGAAGAAAAACCATTGGTTGATAAAGAGGTTGTTCTCAGGAAATTTCAGGGAAAAGGAGGCTGGACATACGCCGAAATCCCTGAAGTTCTACAAAATAAACACACCCCATTTGGCTGGGTACGTGTGAGGGGCTTTATTGACGATTACGAAATTAAAAGCTATCATCTGATGCCTATGGGCAATGGTAGACTGTTTTTACCTGTAAAAGCTCAAATCAGAAAAATTATTAAAAAACAGGAAGGTGACACTATTTGGGTGAAACTATATGCAGATAATGCTCCCACTGAAATCCCTGAAGAATTTAAAGAATGTTTAGTTCTAGAACCAAATGCTTACGAAAGCTTTTTAAGTTGCTCTGATAATGAACAAAAAGCTTTTATAGAGTGGGTTTATAGTGCCAAAACAGATAAAACAAAAGTAGAACGAATTTCAAAAGTAATAGAAATGGTTTTAAAGAATGAAAAATTGCATAAAAGCAACTGATAAAGCTTTAATGCTGGAACTTATGAATAAATGGCTTTTTCCCAAATTCCTTCAAATTCTTCTTTGGTGAGTTCTATAAGTTGGTTATGTTCTTTTAATTGAGATAAATCAGAATCTAGAAAATCAGGCTGGTCAGTAAAATCGTATTCATCATTATTACAATTGCTGGGAGTAGCCCAATATAAATGATTTTCAAAAGAGACTATTTGTCGTGTAATAGTCTGATTATGAACCTCACAATAATAGTAGCCAACATCTCCATAATGGCTTTCATTATAAGTTCTGTAATACTTTGTTGTCATACTCAGGAGAAATAAAATAAAAAAAGGAGCTTTTTAAAGGCTCCTTTTTTATATTTGTTGCGGAATGGACGGACTCCAAACCTTATGCAATTATAGTCAAATTCCCTACATTTTGGGAACAGGGCAACCGAATTTGTAACCAATTTCTCTAAAAAATGAGAGTTTAAGCCCTCATTTAAAAAATTACAAATGACTATTTCGATTGCCCTATTGCTTTGACAAATTGCCCAACAGTTCAAATAATATACCTTTCTCCTTTTTTTCTTTCTCTAAATCTTCTTGGAGCTTTTGCACCTCTTCATTATTTGTTGAGGATTTTTTGTTAGAGATTATCAAAATAGGGTCGTCTTTATCCAAGAACATTTTACCCTCACCCAGTAGAAGCCAATAAGGGTTTATTTCTCTATATGTTGCAAGAATACTTGCCACAACATCAAAATTAGGTCTGTGGATATTCTTTTCTATGTGGCTAATCGTGGCAGATTGTATGCCTAACTTTTCGCCAAATTGTTTTTGGCTTAATTCATAATGTTGCCTAATCATAGATATTCTATGATTTACGGTAACAATTTCATCATTGATAACCATAAATATAAATTGTTAAGGGTTTAGGGGTTAGTGTTTATAAATTTATTTGACAAATAAATTTGATTATTAAAATAAATTATACAAATTTGTATGCAAATATATTAAATATAACAAAATAAAATGTTTTAGACATGGAATTAACAAATTTTTTTGAAGGTAAAACAGAAGGTCAGCAATTAACAATAATTGCAAATCTCGAAAAAATGCTAAAAGAGCGAAAAAAACAGTTAAAAGAGAACCTTACTAAAAATTTATTTGATGAAAGGTTAAATAAAATTAAAGATAAGTTACCTCATAATTATGCTGTTATAGTGTGTGATAGAAAGCGTTTTGATATTGATGATGTAAGAAGGGTAAAAAATGGAAGGCTCTATAATTGGGAAATTTTAGAGGCTTTAGAGGAATTGATAACAAATTAATTCTAAAAATTAAATTTATCATATTTCTAATTTTCAAATCAATTCCTGATGAATTACATTGAGCTTATCAATGCCTTTTGGAGAATCCGAGAGGGTTTAGAAATTCCACTAACTTCTTTAGAAGCTGATATATACTTTTGCCTCCTGAAAATTTCCAATGAAAGAAATTGGCAAAATCCATTTTTTGCGTCAAATACGCAGATTTGCGGAACTTTGAACATTAGCGAAAAAACACTTATTAAAGGCAGGCAATCACTTCAAAATGTAGGACTAATAAATTTTGAGTCTGGTAAACAGAATAAAACTAAAACCTCCTACAAAATTAATTCTACTGGAAAATTTACAGCCCAAAAGGAAGGAAACACCCCATCTACTGGAATTTTTACACCTGAAAAGGAAGAGAAAACCAATTCATCTACTGGAAATATTACAGTAGAGAATACAACTACTGGAAAAAATACAGCCCAAAAGGAAGAAAAAACAAACCTTTCTACTGGAAAAAGTACAGACAATAATAAAACAAAGAAAACAGAAACTAATAAAATTTTATTTAGTGAGGCTTTTAAAGATTTTAAAACTTTCAGAGAGCAATTGCCTGAATGGTCAGATCTCCAATGTAAGCATTGGTTTGAACAAGCTGAATATTGGAGTTCAGAAAATACAGCCAAAAAAATAGACTGGATAAAAACTGTAAAGATTTGGCAGAATAGAACACCTTTTCAGTCAATAAGCCCCCACCAGCAAAATAGAAAGTTTCAAGAAAATACTTTTGAAAGTGAAAGTAGTGAGATTTTAGCTACAGATACGCCTGAAATGAAGGTAAGAAAACTTGAATATCAAATCTCCTTACATGAAAAACTAATTGAAAAAGCACTCAATAATTATCAAAAAGAGGAATTAGAGGAAAAAATAAAAATCCTAAAAAATAGGCTCAATCGTATCAAATCAAACTATAACCTATAAAATCAATAATTATGCAAGACTTACACGAGTTCACCCAGAAAGAGTATGCGAGAATGACAGGAACAAGCATTCAGAATGTAAATAATAAAATACGAAAAGGTACACTTAGAAGTATAGAGAGAGGCAAGGAAACCCTTGTATGTATCACAGAAGAGGAATTACAGGCAATCAATAAATTAAATTTTGAAAGTGAACAAAAAAACAAGCCAGTCGAGGAATCCGAGACAAAAACAGAGATTTGGAGGTATAACACAGAGGAATTATCAAAGTATTTTCAAAGTCTTTTAGTTTCTCTCAATACCAATAATTTAGAATTAAGAAAAGAATTAGAAGAAAAAGACTTTGAAATAATCCAAAAAAAGCATAATGAGGATATTTATTTAAAAAGTTTAGAGGCATCCAAAGAGAGAGAGACAGAATATATAAAAGCGTTGGAGATGATCACCCATGAGAAAGAGAGTTTAGAAAAATTACTTCAGGACCTAACAGCCACACAGGACAAAATGAATAGTACCATCATTGAGCAACAGGAAACAATTAAAACCCTGCAAAATGATAATTTAAGACTCCAAGAGAGAAATAATATTATAGAAATTCTTTTAGCCAAGTTTGAACCAGCAAAAGTATAAAACTATGGAAGCCCCAAGAATAGACTTCAAATATAATTGGAATAAAAAACTTGACTGTTTGAGCTTTACTACTTTTAGAATTCACAACCCCAGCAAATACCAAAAGGGAAAAGTTTATGAATTATATCTAAAAGGTGAGTTTTTGGGGCTTGCCTCTATACTTGATATAAAGAAAGTAAAATTATCAGATGTAAATGAGTGGATAGCTCAATTAGATTCAGGGTACAATCTCCAAGAGTTTAAAAATGTTGTAAAGCGTATGTATGGAAGTGATGCAGAAAATGAAAATACACTTTTTGACTTTATACTCCTTAAAAAATTGCCTCCTGATAAAGTTTAGTAAATGAATTTAGCATACTAAATTTTTTTGAACTTTTCCAATTTTCCAAAAAATTGATTTTCCGAAAAAAAGCTAAAAAACTGTTAAAAACAGCCAAAAAACTACTTGTTTATGTTGAAATTTTGTTCAAAATGTCCCTTAAAGCCTGAAAAGTTCCTACGAAAATTCTATAAGGCATTTTTTTTGATTCTCATTTGTATTTTTTCGAGTTCTGCATATAGCCAAGTATTGCTTGACACAAGCCAATTTTTGCCACATAGAAAAGACTTAGAAAAACATTTGAGAGATTTCTACACCAAAAAAAAGGAAGCCTTAAAAGCCGAATTTCAGACTAAAAACAAATACAAATTTCTTAGGTTTCTGCCTTCACTTGGCTATAACTTTATACAAAATACTCCAATCATGATTTTTTCAAGTTCTCAGATAGAAAGCTATCAGAATACAAAAGCTACTCAAAAAGCTAAAATTCAATCAATAGAGAGAGTTAATGAGGTAGATTTTAATGAGGTGCTCAATGAGGTAATCCAACTTAGAGAAATCTTGAAGAATAGAATTGACTACTATAATTCAAGAGTTAAAAATTTTGATATTCAGAAGGCTTTATTTATTGAAATTATTGAAAAACAGTACAAGAATAGGGAAATCCTACCAAGTGAATATTTGAAGCAATTAAAGGACTTTCAAACCCAATTAAACCTAATAGAATATGAGTATTTCCAAATTTTAGAAGCAAAAAACACAATTCTAATTAAATCAAAGGTTTTTAAATGGTCTGAATTATGAAAACAAGAAATGAGGAACTTTTAAAGAGAGTCAAGAATAAAAGAAATTTAGTAATTCTACTGCTTATGATTGATGCCAAAGTAAAAGTAAGCCAACTAATAAAGCTAAGAATTAAAGATTTTGATTTTGGGAATAAAGTTATTTCTATAGGTGAAAAGGTTTATAGTATCTCTGATAGGTTAATTATTGCCATTGCTGAATATTTGAAAAGTGATTTTGAAGAACATACTCCAGAATGCTATTTATTCAAAGGAAGAGGAAAAGAACACATTTCGAGAGGTTCAATAAATTACTATTTGAAAGAAGTTTTGCAGAATTACAATGAGGATTTGGGGAAACTAACACCCGAAAAATTAAGAAAGGACGAGGTTTTAGAAATTCCTACAATAGCGAAAGTTAAAAGAAAGTTTAGTTTAATTACTAAATTGTTTAGTGTAGTAAACTTATTGAGTGTAGTAAACTTATTCAAAAGAAAAAAATCTATTAAACCAACTTCTATAATTTCAAAGCCTAAATATGATGCAATCATTGGAAGAAATGAGGAATTAAAGAAAATTGAAACATTAGCCAATAAAAATGTAAATACTTTGATTTTGGGAGATGTAGGGACAGGAAAAACATATTTAGTTGAAAACTTTGAGAAAACCACCACAAGGAAAATTCTAAAGATGTACGATACCTACGAGGTCAAGAGAACACTTATAGAAATACTCATTTTTCTTTATTCCAATGACAAAGAGAAAGTTTTTGAAATGATTTATGGTAATGTAGATTTAGATAAAATACAAGCCAAATTTCAAAGAGATAGTATAAAAGCCTTATCAGATGAAATCAAGAAAATAGTTAATCCAAACGAGTATATTTTGATAATTGATAACATTGATAGAGTTACTCCAAAGATGATAAGAACATTAGAAGAACTCAAAAGCCATTTTACCATAATTACAACAGCCCGAAACGTCCCAGTAGAAAAGAATACATTTCTTTGGAATTTTGAAATAATCAGAATTAAGAATTTAGACAGAAAACACAGCCTAAGCATGATAAATATACTTTCTTCTGATTTAGAAACTGAAAATAAACAGCTTTTACGTACACACATATACGAGCAATCAGCAGGCAATCCGAGAGTAATAAAAGAAATGCTGGAGAGATACAGAAAGGAAAGTTTCTTGGATGTGGAAACCATCAGAGAAATAAAAAGCAATGGAAATTTGAAAGAATGGGATTTAACATTTTTCGTATTTATAGCTTTAGCAGTAGTTGCAGTTAGTAGATATTTTGCCAATGAAATTAATGATGATAGATTAAAGTTTATTGGAGGTTCTGCAATGCTGTTTTTAATTATCTCAAGATACTTTTTTGGATTTTCAAAAAGAAAGAACGTATAAAAAGTGGTATCAAAATACCTGCTGCAGCTGTTGCTCCTGGTTTAATTTTGGTATCACTTTTTATAAAAATCGGAGGTGATCACTCACCTGCAGATGAAAAAAATCTTGCTTTTTGGTATCAAACTTTATTTTAAAATTATGTCTGGAATCAATCATATTACAGGAGGTACAGTATTTACAGGAATATTTGCCAGTTTTTGGAATATCAATATTTTTTCTAATCCTCTTTATTTGGGTTTAACTATATTATTTTCTGTACTTCCTGACATAGACCATACAAAAAGCCCAATAGGAAAAATATTTTATCCAATAGCAAAGTATTTAGATATACATTTTGGACATAGGACAATAACACATTCTATTTTAGTTTATTCTATTCTTTGGCTAATTCTTGGCAAGTTTACAAACTTTGAAATAACTCTGATTTTTGTATTCTCATATTTTAGCCATTTATTATTTGATATGCTGACAGTTTCGGGAGTTCCTTTATTATATCCATTTTTTCGTAATAAGTGTGTGATTCCTGGCAATCATAATGCAAGGCTAAAGAGTGGAGATTTACAAACTGAAAGCGTAGTTTTTGTTATTTTCTTGTTTTTGGGTTTCTCATGCCAGAATTTATTTGAACAAGGTTTTTGGACTACCTACAATAAGCAGTTTAATACAATTTATCATCTATATGCAGAATATAAAGTAACCAACGATGTATTAGATGTAAATTTTAAAGCTCATTATTTAGGAAAAGATTATGAAGGAAAGGGGACACTTTGTTATATAAATGAACAAGCATCTAAAGCAATTCTATTTATACCCAATGAAAGAGCATCAAATCTGAATAAAAAGGGTTTTTTTGAAATCAATACAAATTATTCAATCAATAAATTACAGTTTATCCATACAAAAAAGCCTTTTAAATCAGAAGAAAAACAGTTTTTAAATATCTCAAAAGATAGCCTAACAAAAATCACCAGAGAGAAAATAATTCTAAAAATGAATATCAGGACAGAATTTAGTAAGAAAGATTTTGAGTTTTCCTACAATCCACATCCTGAAGAATTCCCGAAAGAAGTTGATACAACACTCAATAAACAGGAAATTAGAAATAAAATAGAATTGCTGGAAACTGAATTAAATATTATCCAAAGTAAAAAAGCTCAAAACCAAAGAGAAAAGAGTATTTTAATTCAAAGGATTAGAAGTTTAGAGAGTTCCTACGAGTCAGCAGGTTTATACGAAAAAGAAAGTATTACCAAGAAATTAGCAGAATTGAAAACAGACTTAATCAGTTTTGTAGATTTTGAGGACAACAGAGAAATTTTAATAGTTACCCAAATTAGACAACTCAAAGAAAAGCTATCAGGAAAAAAAGATATTCTATACTCTGGAACAATTCAATATTTACCATTATGAAAACAGTATTTTTAATTGTAGGAATGTTTCTAATAATAACCTACTCAAAAGCTCAAATCTACCTAACTACACAGCAAACCAACGGAAAACTAATAAAATGCGAAATAGAAGTTTATGAGGGCATCAGAAAGCAAGATTTAGAGAAATTCAGAAGAGACAATAAATATATTTTACCTCCACATCTGATAACTCAAAAATTAACATCTAAAGGCTTTATATCAATAAAAATAAAAAATGAAGGGCTTATAATTCTAAAAAATGAGAAATGTAATTTTGTGAAAGCTGTATTAGTAGAGAATGTAAACGCCCAAAGAAAACTAACAATATTACTGCCTGACTGTTTTTTTTAATATTTGTGTACTGTTAATTTGATTTTTAAAATAAATTTTATGAAATACTTTCTTATAATATTCATTTTGGGATGCAAAAGCCCTAAGAATGAGAAAACAGAGTTATACATCAATGTAACAAGTAGTCAAAACTACTCATTTGTAAAAGCTGAAATTACAGTAAATGATGATACTTGTTTTTGTGAAAAGAGATTCTTTGATAAAGCAGGGGATTATATAATATCTGTAAAAGCTCCAAAAATAAACTATAAAGGTAAAATTACCTTGAAACCTTTTCAGATTAGACAACTCAATTTTGACACCTTCACAGGTAAAATAAGTTTGTAAAACAAATAATCAAATTTTAAACTAAAAAGTCGTATGAGAAAAAAAGTAAAAAAACTGCTCATTGCATTAGTAATGCTTATTACTATTTCTGCAAATCCTACACAAGCCCAGAGAACAACTAACCCACCAAACAACGATTGCCAACCTGAAATTTTAGATGTAGGAGTAAATAACCAAGGACAATTAGTAATCTTATATGTAGATGAATATTGTGGAGTAAATGAAATAGTAATAACAATCTCACTATTTTAATTTTCTTGCTTCATTGCCCTTTGTACTTATCGTACAGGGCTATTCAGCAAGAAAGAAAGCCTAAAAAAACAAACTTAGCATCGAGGGCAAAAGCCCTCTATACATAGCTTGTTTTTTGGCTTTTGATACCAACCAAAAGAAATGATACATATTCATGAATGAGAATTTTGAAAATTTGGTATCATATTTGGTATAAATGGGGTGTTCCTTGGTTCAATTCTGATACCAAAATAAATACAATCAAATTAATCGTAATGCCTTGATTTTGATGTATCTTTGCATCAGAAAGTAAAAGTTTTTTTTCAAAAATCTAAACAAAAAAACGTATGGGAAGAAAAAGCAAATTTTTGGCATTACTCTTGGGAGCATTTATTTTACAAAGCTATTGTATCAATTTGCCATTAGCTGAGGTATGTGTAACTACTACCATATATGGTCCTAGTAGTTCAGATTGTAGAACAGTTGTTATTAAAGTAGGTTCTATTAATGGCAGAAAGTACCGTTCTTCAAGGGATATTCTATCCTGTTAATTTTCAAACTTAAACTTTTTAAAATTATGCAAAAAACCTTAGTATTTATGTTTGCTCTATCTTTGGGAGCCTGCAAACAAGAAACCAAAACAGAAACCACAGAGCCAAAAACAGCCCAAAGAATAAATACAGCTCAAAATTATTCTTTTAGTGTTCGTTATGATGGAAATGAGGATGTAAACGCTCTAAATAATGAAATCAGCAGAAATGCAAATTTTAAAAACAAGTATAATCAAATAACATTGCTTGTAGAAAAAGCCAATACAAAACCTGTATCGGAATTGCCTCAAATTGCTGATTTAGATAAGAGAATAACAGCTTATTTAAGTGAATTTCAGGATAATGAAACATACCAAGAAGTTTCAAATTATGTACTTTTCTTGGCTGTAAAAGGTTATTTTATTAGAATAGGGAATTTAGATAATAACCAAAAAGCAGTTTTAGGAAAGTATTTGGATATCTTAGTTAGTCAAAAAAATATGGAGCTTACAGAACTTGCTTGGTCATTGGAGCAAATGAAAAATGTTTGGACAGCTTCTAAAATCAGAGAAACAGCCCAAACAATCATTAATCAATATGATAATTGGGCAAATAATAATAAAACGGCTATTTATCAGGCTTCAACATCCAATGAAGCAAATCAAGATGAAAATACAAAAGTATTCTTTAATGATACACAATCAGAGTTTCAGAGAGATGAAGAGGCAAGAACTTTGTTAGTTCAATTATCTAATTTCCAATAAAATTAATATTGTGGCATTTTTTGCCATACTTTCGGCTTCGTTCGGCTGGGATAGAAAGACTTTCTTTGTAGGAATCACAACGCCCAGCCGTAGCCCCTACTCAGTCGGGCAGAAAAGAAAGATTTTCTTATAGTGTATGTGTGGGCGTTGTTTGGCTTACACTCTAATATTTAAACAGCCCCTGCCCTCCATTGCAGGGGCGTTTTTTTTCTTAGTGTTCAGTATATCTATAAAAAATATCAGAATTATTATACATTGTACCTACACCCACAAGAGACGTAAAAAGGGAGGTTTGTGTTATAGTTTCGCATCCTTCAAACAAAATCCCATTCTTATAGAAAAAAAAGTTTTTACCCATCTGTTTAGCAAGTTTTTTTACATTCAAAGTTCCTTTACTTTCGCCATCCCATACAATTACTATAGTATCTGCATTTTGTACTATTTCTTTGTTTCGTATATGTGGGGCAGGTTTTCCATATTTTTCATAGTCTGGTAGGTATTCAGTTAGTTTTAGTCCGTTTTCTTTGGCATATTGGTTTGCCAGCGTATCCGTTCCTTTTGCCCCTCCACTTATTATATGTGTAGGGCGTAGGTTTTTAAGCCTTTCAATTACTTGGTTTGGCAGTTTTTCAATACTTCTACTGCCTACAATAGCTACTTTCATAAGATTAAAATTTTAAAGTTGAATTGATTTGTTTTTATATTGTAAATATACAAATTAATTTGCTTTTTACAAAAAAATAAACAAATTAATTTGATTTTATTTAGAATTTATTTATATTTGTATATCAAATCAATTCACTTTAATTCTTAAAATCATGTTAGAAATCAAATCAACACCCAGCCCCGAAGCAGTAGCCGAGTATTTACAGCTTTTAGCAGAAAAAAGCCCAGAAATTGCGTATCAAATTATTTTGAGCAGTTTATCTAATTGCCATTTTGCGGAAATAATTTGTAGAACTTTAGAAAGTAAAGTATTGAATTTTGAAAGCATTGAGGAAATTCAACAGCAATTTGATGTAAACCGTATAGTTACAGCTCTTAATGCGGTTACTTTATTAGAAACTCATTTAAAAGAAGAGGAAATTTATTCAATAGCATCATAAGTATTTGGGGCTTTTTGCCCCAAATATACATATAAACATATTTGCATATATGATAACAGCCATTTTAATAGAAGCAGAAAGCCAAAAAGTTACACTCTTAGAAAAATTTGATTGTAACCTGAAAAATCTATATGAAAAGATGAATTGCAAGAATATAGGCATATTCGACTATGAAGAACATGGATTTTATTATGATGATGAAACCTACCCAGAACACCATAAATATTTTTGGTCTTTACATGAATTTGAAAGATGGATAGGAGGCAATACAATCATAGTTTTAGAACAAACAGACGAGGAAGGAAAAGAATTATCAGTAAAACCCAACTTTATAGATTTTATCAAAAAACACATAGAATTCAAATCAATTTAACTTTTTAAATCATGGAAAATCATAAAAAGAAACTTAGAAAAGGCAAAAACGGAAAATATTATGTAGGAAACACCCCAATAGAAAAAGTAAAAGACTATTGGAAATATTTGCCAGTGTTACCTGATACAATAGATTTTTTCAATTAATTGCTTTGTGTGTATGCCCTTTGTACTTATCGTACAGGGCAACACACACAAAAGCAGGTAGGGGGCAGGCTTTACAGCCTTCACCCCTACCAATTTTAATACCTACATTTTTACGGACAAATTTTATAAATCTAAACTCTAAAATTATGGCTCAAACACTCCGATTGACAGACACAGGAAAAGAAGCATTAGAAAAACTCAAAGAGAATTATTTTAAGGACTTTTCCCAAAATGCAACTATTGAAGCAATTATACTGGACTATACGAAGGTTAAGAAGGAACTACAAAAACAAATTAAAAGAGCAGATACAGCCGAACAAGAACTAACAGATATTAAAAAGACTTTCCTACATATGGAAGCCTTAAAAACCACGCTTGAGGAAAAAAGTAATTTATTAGCTGAATTGATAAAACAAAAATAGAGGTAGGAGAATCTCCAGCCTCTATTTATTCAAATCAATTCAACTTTTAGTTGAATTACTCACAAATATAAAAAGTATTTCCATGAAGTCAATAAATGAAATGAATGAGCTTTGGGAAAAGTCCCAAAATGAAAGATTGCCTACCTCCGAGAGAAACCAAGCCATCAAGTATTTAATTTTCAAATGTAACTATCAGGGCATTTTTATACTTGATTTTATTGAGTCCAAAAAGGAGAAAAACCCCCAATTTGCGGAAATTGCGAAGGTTTCCGAAATGAAAAGCGAAATCAAAAAAGAGGTTTCCGAAAATTTGCCAACTGAAAAAACATTTACTTGCAAAAATTGCGGGGAGAGTTTCCCATCACAAAACAGCCTAAACGCCCATAGTAAAAAACATAAATAATTATGAAGCCATCCGAAGAGGAATCAGATAAATTAGTAGAATTATGTACCTCTCACAATGAAGCCAATATTCTATTTGCGTTCACATTGATAGAAAATAACTATCCAAATTATCATACAACTTTATACAAACTAATGGAGGTTTTTGTGGATAGCTACATTATGGAACAAGAAGATATTGGTAATGATTTTTATAATACAAAAGAAAAGTATAAAGATGCTCTTAAAGAAACGGGTTTCGATTTATTTGAAAAACTATTTTATAAGTATTTTGATACCAAAAAGTAAAATTTATCTCTCTCATGGGTAGGTGATCACCTCCAATTTTTATAAAAAGTGATACCAAAATTGAACCAGGGGCAATAGCTGCAGCAGGTATTTTGATACCACAAACTAAATAGTAAAAAACATAAGTAATTAGAATAAATTTGATTTTTATGGTTTATTTTTGCAGAAATAATTTTTTTAATTATTCACTCTAAATATTTATCATTATGAAAAATTCAAAGAAAGGTTTTGTAGTTTTTTTGACAGTATTATTTTTAAGTTTAGCCAATATTCAGAAGGCTGAGGCAAGAAAAGTAATAAGCCAAAGTAGTTATTCATTACAAAATGGCTGTGCAATGATTACCACAACATACGGTTATTATTTATTTGGGATACTTTTATGGACATCAGAAGAATCAGATACAGTTTGTTAATTCTACGTTATTTCATAGCTTTTTCACTTCAATTCTTGGCTTTAAATTCAAAAGGTCAAGAATTGATTGTTTCTTTTAGAATCGTAGATTTTGAAAAAAGAGGCATACCATATGCCAGCGTATCATTAGGAAGGCATCAAATAGGTACATATTCAGACAGTTTAGGAAATGTAATTTTCAAGTTTCCAAAGGAAAAAGCGGATAGTTTGCATATTAACGCCGTAGGTTATCATTCAAAGAGTATATTTTATACTGATTATCCAAAAATTATTACTCTTCAGGAAGATAACAGCCAAATTGAAGCAATAGAAGTAAAAAGCAAAAAAACCTCATTTTATAAAAAAAGGATTGGAGAATATCATAAAGGATTTAAAAAACATCAATTTTCATTAAATGGTGTAAAAGGTACTCAATATGCATTTTATTTAGAAAATGAAGAAAAGAGAGAGGGAATTATCAAAACTATCTATATCAATACTAAAACTGAAAATATCAATCCTACAAATAAAATAAGGATTAGATTTTATACACAAAATCAGTTTACAAAAGCACCAGACAAGGATATAACAGATAAAAATATAATTTATGAGGTTTCAAAATCAGGAGTTTTGAGTATCAATATTGAAGATTATAAAATTATTTGTCCTAAAGAGGGTTTTTTTGTAGGTATTGACCTTATGGGAAATGAAAAATCAGAAATAAAAAGTAAAGTTTCCCCTACCATCTACGGATATTCTCCACGCCTTAAAAACGACTATTCACAAGGTTATTGGACTTCATTTATGGATAATAAAAAATGGTTTAGCTCCAATAAATACAAAAGCAGAAATACAGGAAATATAGTTTTATATATTTCTGCTGATATAAAGTATGATAATGAATAAAAGACAATAAATAATTAATCAAACTAATTTGATTATTAAAATAAATTCTAAAATTTTTGTATTCCATCAAACACAAAATGTAGTATGAAAAAATTAGTTTTTATTTTGGTTAGCTTATCACTTGTATTTGGCTGTAATCAAAAGCCCATAGAGCCACCAGAAAAAGAAGAAAACGCAAGGCGTTTAAATTATCTAAATTTATCATCTTATCCATTCAGTAGAGTTTTAGACAGAGAAACTGAATTTCAGGTATATATTTGGCAGTTTAAAACAGATAATGGACAGGAGAACACCGAAGGACATATAAAAAAAATCCGTTTCAGAGTTCATGAATATAATTATCTAAACAATACTTTTCAAAGTCCTTCCCAATGGTACGAAACACAAATAAATACTTTAGGTACTACATTTAGCCTTTATAATACTATTTCTTATCGTGGAAAAGGTTTTGATTACCCTGCCAGAATCATAGTACAATCCTATGTTTACAGAACAAATACGTATGTTTGGGAAAATATAGGCTTTAAAGATGTTTTTGCAAGAGATGTAAATATCTGATACCAAAAAGCAAGATTTTTTTCATCTGCAGGTGAATGATCACCTCCGATTTCTATAAAAAGTGATACCAAAATTGAACCAGGGGCAGCAGCTCCAAGGCTGTTTTTGGTATCACTTTGAAAAAGGTAGGGGGCAGGCTTTACAGCCTTCACCCCTACCAACTAACTACAAAACTTTTTGCATATCCCTACTGATTTTCTTTTCTAAAACTGTAAGGTAATATTTTTGTGTAGTTTGTATTTTCTTATGTCCAGCCATTGCCGAAACTGTTTCTATTGGAACATCCCACACATTCAAAGCCATTACACAAAAGGTTTTCCTTGCTACGTGGGTAGTAAGTTCTTTGTTTATTTTACAAATTGTGTCAATTTCTTTGAGGTAGGCATTATATTTTTGATTTGTCAGTATTGGAAGTTTTCCCAAGCCTCCGTATTTATCAATAATATTTACAGCCCTTTGTATGAGAGGTAATTTTACAGGATTTTCAGTTTTTTGTCTTGAAATAGAAAGCCATTTTCTACCATCTATACCAGTAAAGAAGTCATCATCAGAAAGTTTTTTTAAATCTGAATAACTCAAACCAGTATAGCAAGCAAATAAAAATACATCTTTGATACGTTCCAGACGTTCTACACTTTCAAAATTTTCTAATCTTGCCAGTTCTTCAGATGTTAAATAAATTAAGTCTTTGGGCTTATCTTTATGCCATTCTACAAAATCTATTCTATTGGTAGAACTCATATAACCAAACTTTATACAGTATTTAAAAACTCCTTTGATATGCCCTAAATGTTTTGCTATATGGTCATTACTCCATTTTTTACCTTTATTATTGAGTTGTTGGGAGAAATAGAAAAGCATATTTTCAATATCACTCGGAGAAATTTCATGAATTATTTTAGAGGATAAACCATTTTTAGAGGAATAAGAAGAAATATTTTTGAGTAGGGATTTTATTTTATCTTTGGTAGATTCCTTTTTTACTGTTTTTGTTTTGTAATTCTGATACATTTCTATTGCCTCCGAGAAACTAATATCTTTCTTTTTTCCAAAGTAAATATCATAGATAGTTCTTGCAGAAAAATGGACTTGTTTAGTTTCTAAATCCAAATAGATTAAGTCCAGACGATTTTTAATAGTAGATAATTTAGAGTTTCTAATTTTCACAGAATCCGAATTACCATCTATTTTTTGAGCCTTTGCGTTCCATTCCGTAGGATTTACCCTAACAGATGTACTAAAATCAGGAGAGCGTACGCCCTCAACTGTGATACGACAATACAAAGGAGATGTATTGACCTTGTTTTTTTTCGCCTTGCGAATCCAAAAAAGGATTTTCATATTTTTGAGTTTCTACCATAAAAAGAGAAAATACCAAGCATTTTTCATGCAACTTTACCAAGAGGGACACCGAGAGAAATTGAAGGGGCAACCGAATAAGTAACCCAAAGAGAGAAAAGAAAAAGGGTACTATTTTTATTTAGTACCCTTTTTTTACTATAATTACATTTAGTTGCGGAATGGACGGGAATATCAATTCTACAATATAAGCCTTTAATTTTCATTTATTTACACTTTTTACTCACTGACGAGTAATATTTTTTAGTATTTTTTGGGTATTACTGACGCAAAACTGACGCAAAATTTTTCTTCATATACTTTTTTGAACACTATTGATGGCAAGTTATCAATATCTTGTTTCTCCTAAATATGTTTCCTCACCACCTTCAAAAATTTGTAATGTTTTGCCTCCTCTCCCTTTTCCGTTTCCTGTCAGTGAAAAATATCCATTTATGTCATCAAATGTATAGCTACCAAAAGCGTTTGTATAATTTCCAAATTGTTTTTTTCTCGTAAATGTTAGTGTTTTATTTTGTCCGTTTTGGTCTGTAAATGATAAATATCCTACTACTTTTGTCTTTCCAAATAAATCTTTTTTATGTACATAGAACTCTGCATAAAACTCTACTCCCCTTCCATCTTTACTGAAAAAACTATATTTTTCAGTTGTTTTTAATGTTTTGTAATTTATGTTTTGTCCAAAAGCAAGAATTGACAAAATCATTAAAAAAAGTGTGAAAGCTGATGTTTTTTTCATAAAATTGAAAAGTTTATAGGTTTATTATTCTGCTGGTTCATAGGTCTTGTATTCGGCACGCCACATAGCCAAAATATCTGCTATTTGTATTTCCATTTCTCCACCAAGTTCGTTATCAGATATAAGATGTAAACTATTTTTTACAAGTCCTGCTTTTACTCTTTTAAATAGCACCATTCCATTTTTTAGACTGATTACACAAGCACCCCTTGTAAACTCCCAATTACCGTCTGTAATGAAAGTACACAAAACTTTTGCACCACTTTTATAATGTGGATACATGCTATTGCCCGAAATTTTGGCAATAGCTGTAAGTTTATCATATTTAATGTGTGGAATTTTCTCTATGGTGTCAAATTCCATTTCTACCTCTTGCAATAGTTTGCCACTATCTACACTCTCCAAAAATGACGCAAACGCCTCAACGGGCAATACAGGAACTTTTATTTTTTTTATCTTACTCTCATCTACCCACTCTACATTGCTACTCATCTCATTTTGTTTCTCTGTGGAACTTTCAAAAAAATAAGTTATCGGAACTTGGAAAAGATTAGCTATTATCTCTAAATCCTTTAAGGTAAAATTATTCTGATTTTCTTTTTGATTATAACGTTGTCTTGTAATATCTAAAGCTGTGTAAATTTTTTCTTTACTTACATTAGCCTTATTTCTAAGTATTTCTATTTTATCTAAATACATTTGTAAAATATTTTTTGTCAAAATATTGCTTTGTAAAATTTTACTTTACATCTTTGTAATGTCAATATATTATTGACAAATGTAATACCAATTTTGACAAATGTCAAAGAAATTTATACAACTCGTCAGTATGAAAGTAGAATCATTTTTAAACGAAAATTTTACAGTTCGGCAAGTAGAGAACTTCAAAAAAAGTTTTCTAAGACAGAATTGGCATAATTTCAAGAAAAAGGATGTTGAAGACTTGAGTATAAAAAAAATGCAAGAGTTAGCAAACTTTTTTACAGGTGGTGATACTATGAAGCTATTTTATATTTTGAATAATAAAAGTGTAGAAAAACCTAAAGAGTTGAATTTAAAAACAATGAAATAAGTCTTGAATCTTATGGAAACATTAAAAAATATATTGCTTGTAATAGGTTTAATACTTGTAGTACCTCCTATGTTCTTTATTTCTGTAAGATATATTCTTTGGCTTGAAAGGTTGATTTTGAAAGAAAAAAAAGAAAAAACTGAAAAGAAACCCTTGAAATAGGGATAAAAGATAAAAAGGGCTAAAGAGTTCAATTTAAAAACAATGAAAAAATCTTAAATCTTATGAAAAAAGAAAATATAGCAGTCTTGTTTTACTTTTTTTACTTCGTTTGGTTAATAGCCAATATAGTAATGCCTTTTGCTATAAGCATTTATATTGTTCAATGTCTTATAAATGAAAGCATAAATAACCAAGATGTAATAATCTTACTATTGGTTTGTATTAAGATGATGATAATACCATTGTTTGGCAATTTCATCTATAAGGAGCTTAAAGAATTTTTTAAATAAAAAAGAAACCCTTGAAATAGGGCAAAAGCCCCACAATCCCCAAAATTTGGGGTAAACGTTCTTTGAAGATTTTAGCAAACAGAAAAGCCCCCTTTCGGAGGCTCTGGTTTATTTTACAGCTTTAGCTGTAAAGTATGCCAAGCAAACTAAAAAACCGCAAAATACGGCAAAGTTTGCAGTTTCGCCGTTTAGTTCCACTTTTCCAAAAGGAGTTGTGAAAGTTAAATCAGCTTTATCAGATACTTTTACGATGGAGTTTTCCATAGTTTAAAAAAGTTTGATTGTTAAAAAACCTCCACTTAACGACTGGAGGACAAGCCGAGAGGGAAAAAGCCCCAATATTTTAGCGAGTATATAATTTTGGCTTTTCTGTATTGCTAATTTAAAAAATAGCCACCTTAAACCCAAATTATATATGTTTTTAAAAACCCAAAGTTTAGGACGCATCAATGTAAATAACATTGAGCAATTAGAACAAAATGGAGAAGGTTCTATCAAAGCTATTCATTTTGTTTCAGGTAAAGTGAAGCCTTTATCAGAGGAGCAAGCCGAAGAGTTAGAGAAAGAGGTGCGAATCTATGAAATGCACCAAAATATACAGGCATTAGGAAAATTAACAACTGGAACGGCAGAACTTGCTGAATTACTCAAGCAGGGTTTTCAGCAGGAAACAAAGATAGCAGACAAAGTGGATTTGACAGTACCAACCACCGACCCCGCAGATTTGACTGTTACAGAAACTAAAGAGGAAAAGCTCCCAGTAGCAACAGACGGTAAAATCACAGCCAAAGGCAAAAAAGCTACTAAATAACTATTAGCCCTCTTTTATGAGGGCTAAAACTTCTAAATTTTAAATATTTACTCCAATGAAAACAGAAACTATAAAAACACTTTTAGAAGTGTATGGATTAAGTTTTGAAGACTTTGATGAGAATGTAAAGCCAAATTTTAACGATAACTACCATAGCGACAAGGTTTATAACTACATCATAGAAGAGCTTTTTTGCGAAGTTAGAGCATTCAGAAGGAAAAGGGATATTGTTAGTTTTGTGGAATTAGCCAAAGAAACACTTTCAGATGAAAGTTTAGCCAATGATACAATCTTTTTAGAAAGTTTAGATGATTATCTTAAATTATTACAAGACTTTCCTAAAACCCAAGAAACAAAGGTATTATTAGCCCTTTCTATACAGAGAAACCAAATTTTAAATGATTTGACAGTAGAAACAGCTACACAGTTATCTAAAATAAGAAAAGTATTAGAAGGAATAGAAAATAAGCTATAATCACCACCCACCTATAAAAATCTAAATTTTACTGTATTACTCAAATAAGCCCTTAAAAAGGCTTACAGGTTATTTTTTGTCTAAAAAAATAAAATTATGGAAGTAAGTTATTTTAAACAAGGAATTACACAGGTAAAGCCCAGCTTTAACTGTTCCATCTTAGATGTTCTAAAGCAGATTAAAAACGGCAAATGGAAAGAACTCATAGAACTATTGAGAAAAGCCCCAGCCGACAAGAAAGACGAAATAAAAAAGAATCTACCATACTTTACAGCATCAGGAGTGTTTGATGTTAGAAAAGATATAGGATTAGTAAAGCATTCAGGGCTTATACAAATAGACTTTGATAAAGTTATTCCAAAAACTTTGCCTGCAGATGTTCCACCAGCAGACCAGCAAATGAGGGATTATTTTGATACTATGTTTTATGAACTTTCTCAAGATGATATGATTTTTGCCTTGTTTGTTTCGCCATCAGGAACAGGGCTAAAAGCCATTTGCAAAGTAGAAGCCAACCCAAACGACCAAGAAAAGAATTTTAGAGAGCTAAGGGGCTATTTTTGGGGTAGATACCATCTTACAGCAGACCCCAAAGTTAGAGCATTAAGTATGCCTTGCTTTGTAAGTTATGATACTTGTTTACATATAAATCCTCATTCTCAAGCATGGAATCTCTAAAGTCAAAACAAATATTTGAGGGTTTACTAAAAGCCCTCCAAATTAAGAAAGGTAAGCATTTCTTAGAAGGCAATAGAAATGAGTTTGTATTTTATTTGGCTTGTGCCTGCAATAGATATGGAGTTCCAAGAGATGATTTTTTGCAATATGCTTTGGAAATGTTCCAACAACAAACCTACACAGAAAAAGAGATTGTAGCTTCTACAAATTCGGCTTATCAAAACATACACGAACATTCTAAATACACTTGGAAATGAAAAATGATATATTCAGTTTAACAGAGAATTATTTGAATAATCACTATAAATTTAGACGCAATACAATAAGTTTTGAAATAGAATATAGAAAAACAAGTGATGAGGTAGAAGAATGGAAACCAGCTAATTTAAGTGATATATTTATTGAACTTGAAAAGGCATCTATCAGAATTTCTGAAAATAAACTAAAAGCACTCTTTAGAAGTAACTTTATAACTGATTATAACCCATTCTTAGCATACTTTGAGAATTTGAAGTTAGAAGATGAAGAAAAGGATTATATAGCAGAATTTAGCAATTTTATCACATTAGAGAATAAAGACGAGCATCCACAGTTTTACAATGCTTTTCGTAAAATGTTTATTCGTTGTGTAGCGTGTGCTTTAGGGTATCATTTCAATAAACAATGTTTTGTATTAGTAAGCCCCAGCCAAAATATAGGTAAAACCCGTTTTATAAAATTCCTTTGCCCCGAAGATTTAAAGCCATATTATACAGAAGAAATGAGTTTTGATAAAGATGGATTGATAGCTTTGAGTTCAAATTTTATTATCAATCTTGATGAATTATCAGCCATAGAAAAAAGCGACCTGAATACACTCAAAACATATTTCTCTAAGGATATGATAAAAGTAAGGTTGCCTTACGAACCCAAAGCCACCAACGCAAAGAGGGTTTCTAATTTCTTTGCATCAACCAACAATGAGGATTTTCTAAACGACCCCACAGGTTCTGTAAGATGGGTAGCCTTTAGCATTAAAAAGATAAATTTTGACTATTCCCAAAAAGTGAACATCAATAATATTTGGGGGCAGGCATACAAACTGTTTTTAGCAGGAGAAAGTGGAAATCTTACACAAGACGACATCACAGAAAACGAGCTAAGAAATACCAAGTTTACAAAAATTACATCAGAGATGGAATTAGTAAATAAATATTGTGAACAAACTGATAATGATTTTGTAGGGGATTTTGTAACAGGTTCGGAGATACAAGAAAAACTTAGCCAGCTAAGTAGTCTAAAAATCAATAGTAATAATTTAGGCAAGGCATTACAAACACTTGGATTTAAAAGATGCTCCAAAAGAGTTGAAGGAAAATCTTTTCCAGTGTATGGCTATTATGTAATTTTTAAATGTTAAGTTATAAGAAAAGTACAAAAAAAAAGAGGCTGTTTTTTTGAAGCAGTTTTTTTGTTGGAAAGAGAAATTATAAATGTTATAAAAGTAGGTTACTACATTACTACATTACTACAATATTAAAACAAGCATAATTTGGAGGTTTTTTTGTAGTAAGGTGTAGTAATGTAGTAAGGAGGCAATAGAAAATTTGTAGTAAGTAGTAAGGTGTAGTAATGGAGTAGTAAGGCTTATAAATCTCTAAAAAACTTTGTTTCCATTAAGCAGGGCTATAAAATTTCGTTTGTAGTAATGTAGTAGCCAGTTTTCATTTTTTTTTAACATTTATAGAATCGTAGTAGATATACAAGCGTGTAAAAAATCATGGTTTAGTTCAATTAAAGTTTTATCCAAAAAATGCTTGTTTGTCTAATTTGTCTAAATGGTAACTATTCTAATACACTATATTTATGAGAAATACAGAAAAAGGAGATATGAAAATAGAAGTCATCACCCATAGCCAAATAATGGAAATATTTAAAGTCAGCAGGGCAACTGCTTATAATTGGTTAAAATTAGTCAAAGACGAGTTTAACAGGCGAAGGAGTGGAATTGTAACCATCAAAGAATTTGGAACAGTACATGGATATAGTGAGGAATTTCTCATAACAGCCATTAAAAATGTAGAAGAATCTAAAAACGTCCCAGCCTGATAAGTTGGGATTTTTGTTTGTCTTAATTGTCTAAATAACATTTTAAGAAAATTGCAACTTTTGAAAAAAAATAAGGATAACACCCAACCACATGAAAAAAGTAGCAGTTTTCTTAATCATTTTAGTAGTTTTCTTTGCAGGGTACGGCATTTGGTTTTTAGAGCAATTCTCAAGAGTTAAAATGAGAGTTGGAAGAACCAAAATAAAAGGATATAGTTTAGCCAATCGTGCTGTTGTGCCTTTTGAGGTTGAAATAGTTGCATCTAATTTCTCAAGACGGGATTTTAAGTTAAAACAGATTTTCTTAGAAATTTTAGACCCTGAAACCAAAGAACCAATAGCTACTCAAGATGCCCCACTTTCACAGCCCGTAAATTTACCAGTACGCATCAATACACTTTTTCCAATAGTCTTAAATTTTGAGCTTGAAAAATTAGCTCAAATGTTAAACCAACCATTAGACACTTTGGCTCAAAACTTAATACTTGGCAAATTAGGAAAGCAAGTTTTAGTTAGAGGCTTTGTAGTTGTTTCAGGTTTAAAACTTCCTATCATAGAAGAATTAAAAGAAATATAGTCTATGGAGGATTTGAAAATAATATTAGAAATCTTAGGAGGTATTTTTCTTGCTATCATAGCTTTTTTTCTCAAAGCTCTACATGGAGATATTAAAGTATTTATAGAAAAAGTAAATCTACTTGTAACTAAATCAGAAGTGCAGGCAACAGAAGTAACCAACCTCAAAGATAGAGTTTCCAAGATAGAAACTAAATTAAAAATATGAGTTTAAACTCCTTATATAAAGCTCCAGAAGCCACAGGCGAGAACATCACTTTAAGTAATACAATTAGAGTTCCTTTTACTGTTTCCAACATTGAAAGAATTGCTAAAACCTATGCTTATCAAGTTGAGCATATTGCTACATTAGTCAAACGCCCAACAGTCAAAGAAACAGCTATTGCTATATGGAAATTTCTTAGGGAAGAGCTAAAAATAAAATATAGCCTTGATAAAATTATTAATGCTAAAGGTGAGGAAGAGGTAATAGAAAGACTAAGACGACCAGCAAGATTATTACAAGATAAGGAGGGCGATTGTGATTGCTACACAATTTTCATTTTATCTGTATTACTCAATATTTATAAAAACAACCCTGCTGTAAAATTGGGTATCAGGGTTGTTGCTTATGATGCCCCCAGAGATTGGCAACACGTTTACCCTGTAATTTTCCATGAAGGCAATACATATGCCATTGATGTAGTGCCAGAAATTCACTATCCACTAATGGAGTTATCATTTATTGACAATAAAGATACAATTATGACACAAGAGTTAGGAAATGCAACCAGCCCACAAACCACAGTAAAGATGCTTGAAAATTTAGGCATTAGAATTAATGTAGAAACTGAAAGCGTAAATCAAAAAGAACTTATAGAAAAAGTCCTTATACGTTCTTTAGAAGAAACACAACGCCAGTTATTACAAAACCCAGACGACCAAGACAAGTTAGAAGCAGGCTATATTGAGGGCGTTCTACTTGTTTGGAATACGGAAGACAGAAACGAGGCTATTAAATTAGCTTATGTTCATTCTAAACGTCTAAAAGAGCTTTGGCAAATTGTAGATTATTATGCAACTGCCTTGAAAAATATGCCTAATAAAACTGTAAATGGTCTTACAGCCCTTTCAGGAGCAGAAACATTTGTTTTGCAAGGTTATGAGTTCAATTTAGAGGATATAGAAGATTTAGGCAGTGCTGATGATGATGAAATAGCCTTTGAATTGAATGGATTTGATGATGACATTGAAGATTTGGGAAATGCTGATGATGATGAAAACGAAAACGATTTAGGAGAAGGAGATGAAGATGAAAGTTATTCTACTCATTTATCAGGAGCTTTGGCAGGTGCTTTGGGTGTAGGTGTTACTGATGCTTTGAATATTGCAAGTAGCGTATTTTCTAAAATCAAAGAACGTAGAGAACAAAATGCACCCGTAAGAGCTGAGAGAGCCAAATATAAGGCTATGATAAAAAGTGCAGGTAGTAGAAAAGAGAAAAAAAATCTTAGAAAAGAGTTCAAACAAAAGAAAAGAGAAATCAAAGCAGATATTTTGACTCAAAAAGCCGAACAAGTGAAAACTACCACACAAACAGCCACCACAGAAAATCCAGCAACAGACCCCACAGTTACTACTCAAAAACAAACAGTGGTGGAGCAAGTAAAAGAAGAAGTTACAGACCCAGTAAAAACAGACCCAGTGAAAGACCCTGTAAAAGACGATAAACCAAAAGACCCCAAAGACCCTAAAACGGAAAATAAAAACTTTTGGCAAAAAATTCCAAAATGGGGCAAAATTGTAATTATCGTAATTTTGGCTCTTACATTAGTTGGTGGTTTGTACTTGATTTTCAAACCTAAAAAAACCTTGAATGGTGCAAAGAAGAGGAAATATAAAAAAGTTACAAGAAGAAAGCCTTTGGCAGGTGTAAGAAAACCTAAAACTAAATATCAAAAGAACCCACCTAAGAAAAGAAAAAATGTTCCCAAAAGGAAAAAGAAAAAATAAACATTCAAAACCACTTTTAAAGAGTGGTTTTTTTATTGTCTAAATATTCTATTCTCATTGTCTAATTTGTCTAATCAAAAAATAATAGGCAAGGTAAATTTGAACAAAGGAAAAAAAGTTGTTCAACCAGCTAAATTAAAAAAATATGTCAGACGGTTCAGAAACCATTTTAAACGGGTTAGATGGTAAAAAGAAATTTGCCAGAGTTCTTGCACCCACAAGAGAATTAGCCCAATTCTTGAACAAAGAAAGCCTATTAGAGGCTAAAATCCGTAAAGGATTACGCACAGGGGAAATGCAAATAGAGAATGTTTATTATTATGGAACATCTAATAATGAAGGTGCTATTTATGAAATCTTTAAAACAGATGGAGAAATTGCAACAGGTGTTAGTAATGTTTCAAAAGGTAAATTAGAGGCAGACCGCCCCGCAGTAGTATCCAAGATATTACTTGAATATAGTGCTACTCCATCAGCAACGTTTGCAAACGTAGAAATGCCAGCATCTATGAAAGGTGAGGTAATTCTCAAAGTAGATGATAAAATTCTTTTGTCTGTTCCTTTGCAGGCTTTCAAAAGAAGAAGCAACCAAGCCAACGACCCAGCAGTATATGAGCTTTTGATAGACGGGAAAATTATTCCCGACCAAAAGAAAATAGAGATGCAAGTAAAACTTGCTACAACAGTAGCTAACAGTGCTTTTAGAGGCTCTTTAGTAGGTTGTGGAGTAAAATCTAAGTAATTGTTTCAAGCCTCCCAACGGGTGAGGCTTGATGTTTCCCAAGCCCTGAAAAGGGCTTTTTTTTCAAAAGCCATACTTATAAAAAAAATGGATAAGAACATTGTAAAAAAACTTGTCTTTGCGGAGGTGAATTTTACGGCTCCTAATCAATCTATTGAAAAAGAAATTCCTTTAGATGATAAATTTAATAAAGTTACCAGTGTATATGCTGTTGATGCAGGAGGAGGCTTTGGGAGTATTGTAGAAAATCTTTCTTTTGATGAAAACAGTGAGATTTTTCAATCAGGTTTAGCGGTTGGATATTTTACAAACTTATTAAGAGAACCCGTTTACATCGATGTAAATAACATGAAAAGCCGAAAAATAAAATTAAAATTAAAAAACCCAACAGGTAGTACAGGAAAAGTTCAATTTGTTTTTAGCCTTGATAACTAAAGAAAAATATATCGTTCAACAAGTTTTACAGCTTTACAGAAAAGAAGCAATAGACACTGTTTTGCCTGAAAAAATAGATTTTACAATTCCCAACAAGGCAAAATATGTAAGGTTTATTTTTTTAGGTGTAGATGTATTAACGAATGTTTCAATAGTAGTAGATAATCGTGCTAAAGTTCTTTGTTCAGAATTGTATTTATACAGTTTGGATGGATATTTAGAACGCCGTATAGGTTCTAATATTTTTGAAGTGCAAGAAAACACAAAAGCATCTTTATTATTAAAATCAGATATAGTGCAAGGAGAGCTTTTTTACATTATTATGGAGGTGTTAAAATTATAGAGGTATGCTAAAGAAAATTATAGAATGTTTTATACAACTCTTGAGAGTGAAAAATTATGCTATTGAGCCAGTGATTATCACAAAAGATATTGTTTTAAAACCAAATCAAATTCTATTTATATATCAATATGATTTTAAAGGTACAAGCCCAGACTTTGGATTTTACAGTATTGATGAGGTTATAAAAGAAAAATTTTTAGCAAAAGATGCTTTTGTAATAGTTTGCAGAGAGTTTTTGAAATTTACCACTCCATCTAATACCAATCCTATTTTAGAGCCTAAAAATAAGGCTTTAGGGTATTTAGTAACAGTTTCTAAATATCATACAAACGAGGCTAAAAAAGCTAAAGATGTATTAGACATAACACTTGTAAAAGACAAAGATAATTCTATTGTAGATATTAAAGTTTCCTAAAATTAAAGTTATATGAGTAATCAGCCTAATATAAGTATTGAAACAGCCAAAGAAAAGGCAAAATATTATAAATATTGGGTTATTAGAGACCCTAACACTACACTTCTTGCAGAGGCATACAGCCCTAAGAAAAACCAATCAGACGAAGAAGCCAGCCAAACAGCTACTAATTTTGATGAGAGCATTGATTATTTTGCCAATCCTGAAATGTTCCCATTTCTCAAAATTCGTTTTTCAGGTCGCAGAGCTGATGCGAGCAACCAGCCTGAATATATTATCATTCTCAATGAAGAAATAGCCAAAACTTTACAAGGTGCAGGAGGCAAAAAAAAGAAAGTATTCCAATTAGGAGATAATAGTTTTGTCATGGAACAAAGCCCCGAAAGTGATAATAATAATTTAATCCAAAATTTACAAGTTCTATTTAATCAGCAACTATCTAACTTAGAAAATAAGTTTGAAGCAAAGATAGAACGCCAAAATATGGAAAATGAGTTTAAACTCAAAGAAACTGTTATGCTCATGCAATTTGAGTATGCTAAAAAGAATTTAGAGGATTTAGAGGCAAAAGTTAAACAGCGTGAGGAGGAATTGCTCAAAAAGGAAAATGAGGTTTTAGACAAAGAAAACCAGCAATTATCAGGATACAATAAATATAAAAAACTTGGAACATGGTTAGGAGAAGTAGCCATAGAGAGTTTAGAAAAATATGTAGATAAAAACTATTTAGGAGGTTCTTTAGGTAGTGCAGATAGAGAAACCGAAGATAAAACAGAAACCACCCAAGAAAAAACCACCCAAGAAAAGAGAGAATCACGATTTAAAGTGAAATCCACTACAAAAACAGAAACACCTGATAAGGAAAAATCAAATTTAGATATTTCAGAATTTTCACCAGAAGAAGCTGAAAGGATAAAAAAGCTCATTCAATCTTGTAAAGAAGATAAAGACCTGATAGCTCACTTGGAAGAAGCCAGCCAAGAAGAGGAAGAAGAAACAAATTAATTTACCTAAAAACAGTATAAATATGGAAGAGTTTGAAATTGATGATTTTACAATACCTGCTAAGAGTGAAGATGAAGCAATGCAAAAAGCTGATGCACTCTATATTTTAGCAGAAGTTTTGAATGGAGACGATTTAGAAGGCATGGCTAATGTAATCAAAGAAAAGCCCGAAATCGTAGCGACTATAAAAAAATGGTTAATAAATCCGCCCCCACTCATTAAAGGGGCTATGAAGTTAGCAGGTTTCAATGATTAAATAAATATATGAGAAACAATAGTAATTTTTTGGATACAAAAGCCTTTAGGCTCATTCTTATAGTGGTAATAGCTTATTTTGTATTTTCTTGGTTAGACCCGATTAAATGGTTTAAAGACCTTAGAAAAAATTTACAAGAGGGTAAAGTAGGCAAAGAAGGCAACCAAATTACTACACCACAAGGCGAAAAAGTAGATATAGATGCTATAGCCGTAGCCATGAGAAATGCCATGAATCCAAGCGGTCAAGGATGGATGATAGGTTTTGATGGAACAAAAGAAGAGGCTCTTTATTTACTTGCTGAAAAGTCAAGAGGCAATTTTGATAAAATAGCAAAAGCCTATAAAAATAGAAATGACAGCGATTTAATGAGTGATTTACAAGGCGAGTTAGAAGAAGACGAACTATTAATTTTTCAACAAAAAGCAGGTTTATTATAATGGAAAAGGAAACACGAATTTTAGGCATGAGTAGCACAACTTTTGTAATTGTGCTTATAGTTGTATTAGCAATAGCTTTTATAGGTACGAACCTTAAAAAACTCACCGAAGCCCTCAAGAAAAATACAGATAACACAAAGAAGGCTAAACCATCAGGAGGAGGCAGTGGAGGCAGTAAAGCGGGTTCAGGCAGTGGAGGTGGAGGAAACAACTATTTCCAAAATCCAAATGGGCTAAGTTTTACAGAAGTTAAAACTTTACAAAAGTGGCTTAACTCTAAAGGTGAAAAGTTAGTAGAAGATGGTGCTTTGGGACCACTCACAACAGCAGCACTTCAAAGGCAAACGGGCAAAGCCTCTATTACATCTCAAGAAATAGCAAACTTAGTTTCAAATGCAACGGTTACCAGTGCCAACACCAATACTAATGCAAATACTTATTATGGAAATGTAAATGATAGCCGTTTACAGTTCCTAAAAAAGAGAAACGCATTTTTTCAAAGTGTAGCATTTTCAGAAGTTCTGCAAAACGCTCCTATACATAACAATCCTTTTACTACTTCACAAGTAACAAGGACAGCAACCATAGGGGAAAAAATAATCCCAACGGGTTATACAATAGATGTAAGTCAAGGCGACCCCAAAACAAGATACGTAGAAATACAGGGTGGAGGGTGGATTTTAAGCTCCTTTTTAAAAAGTACTAAAAAGACGCTTTCAGGTATTCAACTACCCAAAGAAAACCAAATAGTTTTAGTTTAAAAACATTTTATTTATGGCTGATATAAATCCATATTTTGACAAAATGATTGAATTTGAGGGTGGTTATGCCCTTGTAGCAGGTGATTATGGAGGACACACCAAATATGGTGTAACTCTTGCCACATGGAAACAATTTGGATTTGATAAAAATGGTGATATGGTCATCAATGAGTTAGATGTAAAAGCCCTAACTTTAGAAGATGCTAAATATATCCTTAATAAAGTATTTTGGTCTCCAATGGGTGCTAATGAGATAAAAACCCAATTATTGGCAGAAATCATGGTAGATTGGGGCTATAACTCTGGAGCAGGGTATGCTTCAAAAAGAGTTCAAAATATTCTCAATACTCAATTTGGAGCAAATTTAGTAGAAGATGGTCGTATAGGAAAAGCTACTATTCAAGCCATTAATAAAGCAGACCAAGCAAAGTTATACAGCATCATTTGGGCAACAAGGAAGCAATTTTATTACAATATTGTAGCCTATGATGCTACTCAAAAGAAGTTTTTGCAGGGTTGGCTAAATCGTTTGAATAAGTTTCCATCAGAACTACCCGCCGAAGCTCTAAAAAAAAAATAAAGTTTTCTATTGTGGCTATTCTGATAGCTGTATTTCTCTTTAGAAAAGAAATACTATTCATTTTGTATAAAAGTGGCATTGTGAGTAAAAAAACAGTTCAGGACGCTCAAAAAGTAAAAGTTCCTTTATTAAATGTTGAAATATGAAAGGTATAATTAATTTTTTCAAAGAAAATTTCAAGTTTAGCCATATTTTGGGAAGTCCTTTAAGTACAATTATAGGATTATTTCTAATTGGTTTATGTGTTCATTCCATATATACCGAAGTAGCAAGTTTTACAGATACATTGCCTTTGCTATTACTTGCTGGAGGTGCTTTTTTGTCTAAGGATAATTTCACAATCAATAAACCTTAAATTTATGGTTCAGAAATTATATGTTTATATATTGGTGTTGTTATTAGGAGCATCTTTAGGAACTTTAGGAGGCTATTTTGCAAAAGATAGATTTTTCTCTGAATCTTGCCCCGATTGTATTTGCCCAACTTGCCCCCCACAAACAATACTCCAAATAAATAATGAAAAGCTAAAGACCAAGAACGGAAATTTAGAACTTTCAAATATTATTAAAGATAATACCATACTGAATGCTATTGATAGCATTAAAAGGCAAGACACCATAAAAAAGAAAAAAAAAGGCTTTTTTAGCAAAATCTTTAGAAAATGAAAACCTTTGATTATACCCGTACCATTAGAACCTCTTACTATACTAATTTTATAGCCTTAGTAGTGGTTATAGCCTATATAGTTACTAAAAAATTTGGATTTTGGCGAAGCGTTGGCTATTTAATTTTAGGCTCTATGGTAGCATCAGCAGGGGCATACGCTTTAGCTCCACCAGTAGAAGTGATGGAAGACGAAACAGGCATACGCCCACAAGTAAAACCACCTAAAGAAATTTCAGAATGAAAAGTACAGTAAGGTTTGCGGTGATAGTTATTTTAGCTTATTTTCTTTATAGAAGCTATCAAAATAATAAGCCCCAAACATTGGGAGCTAAAAAGAGAAAACCCAAGCCCAAAACCAAGCAATCAGAGTTTAATTTTTGGAAATGGTTATTAGAATGAAAAAGAGGCATATAAAAAAGGTCATAGGTTTTTGCATTATTGTAGTTTGTGCTTACTTTTTTGTTGTGATTTATAAGAAATCCAAGAGAAAAAATGAGGATAGCGAAGAAAATGCTTTAGGAAAAGTATTTATAGAGGAAAAACAAGAGTATGTAGAAATAGGAGGGCAAGAAATCCTTTTAATCTATACCCCATTTTTCCCACCATACAATGAAAAAGGCAAAACTAATTTTAAAAACTTTACTGATAATAAAAAAGGTGTTTATTTTATCAGAAAGCAAGATACAAACGAAATTCTTTATATAGGACACAGTAAAAGTGATTTATATAAAACTGCTTATAGACATTTTCAAAGTTGGGAAGATAAAAAGCAGTACAGAGTAACCTATCCAAAAAGAAAATATGAAATAGCTTTTGCTGTAACAAACCCTAATTTAGATGATAATAAGATAGTAGAGATAGAAAAATACTTTATTCTACTGTTGAACCCTAAGGATAATGCCATGAAATATGAATCTTATACCAATGAGTTTGATTTTGATGGTAATGCAACGCCCCCAGACGAAAGTATTTTACAACTTTGGAAAGACAACCAAGAAGAAGCCCCATTTTAATTGAAAATTTACGTTGTTTTTAGGAAATGTACTAAAAAGATAGCCTTGTTTCAGGGCTATTTTTTTTTGCTCTCATGGAAGCCTTAAAAGTCAGCTTTTGGGGCTTTTTTACTGTCATGTAGTAAGGAAGAACCAAAAAGTATGCAATTACCCCGCCACTATTTAGGCAAAAAAGCCCGTTCTTATGCACTTTGGGGCATCTTTTTTGATAAGTTGAGTAAGTATGTAAACTATTTATTTACTTATTTTTTTATATTTGTGTACATTTGTACAAATGTTGCTAATAGTTAAACATAAAACATGGAATGGTGGAGCATACTTATTGAAAAACTTTTCAGGTCTAAAAGGGTTGATGAACTCGAAAAAGAAGTTATTAGATTACAAGAACAAAATAAGAACTTAGATGAGAAATATAAAGCGTTGGAAAAAAAATTAGACTTTGCATCAAGTTTTTTAATAGAGGTACAGAAAGACAATGCAAGAATACAAGGCACAATAGATGTTATTTTAAACAAAAAATTGTCAGATGGAAAATAACACAGTATATCAGGAAATCAGATATTTGAGCCAAAAAATAGAGAATAATCGTGCTTCTTTAGAAGATTATAAAAGGTATGAAAAGTTACTTTTAAGTCAGGGTATATCACACGATTATCTATTTACGGAACTCAAAAAAGCAGGGTTTACAACTTGGGAGCAGTTCCTGCATGCAAAAAAAGAAAAACAAGACGAAAGAAATTTAGAAATAGCGACTGGTTTTATTGCAGGTATAGGAATTGGAGTTTTATTATTAGCCGTTTTTGATAGAAAATAAAAGCCCTAATATTTAGGGCTTTTTTTATAGACAATATTTTGTATTTTATATAAATATATGATAGTCATACAGTTTACAAATGTAAATTATAGATTATTCTAAGAAGTTTACAAATGTAAACTTTATATTCTTGGAGCATTTCGGAGTATCTCCTCATTTTCAAAAAGCCCCAAAGACTTTAAATATTTGTTTGTTTCGTCTAATGATGCGTGTCGGCATTGCATCTGAATAAATTTTAATCCACAACCTGCCAAATAATACTCCACAACTCCTGTATGTTTCCAACAATAAAGAGTATAAGCCTTTGGCATCTGTAATTTTTTAGAAATCTTGGCAAAAAGTGTACTATACTTATTTTTGCTATATCCTAAATCTTTATGGTCTGAAAATAAAAAATCATCTTTTGAACGTTCCAAAAACTTATATTCTGTTAAAATCTCTTTTAATGGTTCTGGAATCATTACAAACTCTGTTTTTTTATTCTTGGATTGGCTGCCAAATATTTGTATTTTATTGGTAGTAAGATTTACTTGTGAAACTTGCAATCTCCTTAACTCTATGGGGCGAATAAAAGTGTAAAATACAAACATACAAAATATATATGTTTCTGTACTTTCTTCTTTCAAGGCATTGGCTAATAATTTGATATGCTCTTTTTCAAAAGCTGTGCTTTTAGTTTCTTCCTCTTTTAAATTTTGTATGCCTTTGGCTGGATTTTCTGTGATAAACTCACGTATTTGTAAGTTATTTAATACAGCTTTTAACCATGATAAATGGTTATTTCGTGTAATATTGGCTACTTTCCTTTCAGATTTTAAATAATCCAAATAAGCTATAATATGTTTCTTATGTAATTCTTGAATAGTTAATTTTTCTAATTTGGCAAACTCTAAAAACCTTTTCAAAGAAATCAAGTAGTTCTTGGCACGAGTTACAGAATTTAGGGCTAATTCTTGCGTCCTGATTGTTATAATAAACTCGAATGCTTCAGTAATCAAATATGTTTTGGGGCTTCGTTGGGAATTGATTATGGTTTCTTTTTTGAGGCGACAGCCTGCTATAAGACATTCATTAATGGATTTTGTTGTTTCAGTTATCCATTTTTTCTGATTAATATTTTTTGGAATTTCTTTTCTAATTCTAACTAACTTTTCTTTACTTTCGTCCCAAACATAGAAAACAAGATAGGGGCGTTCACCTTCTACCAAACGAACTAATTTGTAAGGATAGTTTAAAATATTATTTTCATTACCTTCATCACTTAAAATCATGTTTTCAGGTATTTTTATTTCTCTTAGGACTGACGCAAAACTGACGAGTAACATAAAAAAGCCTTTAATTTGTTAGATTAAAGGCTTTTAGCGGAATGGACGGGACTCGAACCCGCGACCTCCTGCGTGACAGGCAGGCATTCTAACCAGCTGAACTACCACTCCGTCGTTTTGTGTTTGCAAAGGTAGCAATAGTTTTTTTACTTGCAAATAAAAAAGTAAAAATTTTTAAAAAAAATGTACTTATGTATAGACTTGGACTCATAGGATACCCCATATCTCACTCATTTTCAAAAAAATACTTTCAAGGAAAATTTGAAAATGAAAATGTAAAAAACTACGAATATGATTTATACCCTCTTGAAAAAATAGAAGATTTTCCATTACTGCTCCAAAAAAATCCTCAATTGGTAGGACTCAATGTGACCATTCCCCACAAACAAAATGTGATTCCATATCTGGATGAGATGGATGATTTTGCTCAAAAAATAGGAGCTGTCAATACCATCAAGATAGAAAATGGCAAAACAAAAGGCTATAATACTGATTATATAGGTTTTATGGATTCTATAAAGATATGGATAGGCGACACAACAAAAATTGAAGCCTTAATTTTAGGAACAGGAGGGGCAAGTAAAGCTGTACAGGTAGCTTTGGAAACACTCAAAATACCTTTTAGACTGGTTTCAAGGAATGGAGATGAAGAAAATATTTTGAGATATGATTCTCTTAATGAGCGTATTATAAAAGAACATCAACTGATTATCAATACTACCCCCATTGGGATGTATCCAAATGTTGAAGATTTTCCAAAAATTCCATATCAATATCTCAATCAGGAACATTTTTTGTATGATTTAGTGTATAATCCTGAGGAGACCATGTTTCTAAAAAAAGGAGAAGAACAAAAAGCGAAAACCAAAAATGGCTTAGAAATGTTGTATCTGCAAGCAGAAGCAGCTTGGAATATTTGGAACAAATGAGAAAGTTTTGGAAATAATTTTTAACTTTCTGCGTTTTTATTGATGAAATTGAACAAATTTTAGTTATGGAAGACTTTGAATTACTGGAGAAAATAGGAGAAAGACTGGTAGATGAACATTTGAGTATCAAAGAGGAGAATTTTCGTTTGAGAGAAATTATAAATAACGAACATGTAGTGCCGTTTGTAATTGATAAAAAAGGTTTTTTTATTCTCCCTAATAAATATGCCCTCAAAGCAATGGGCATACAAGCCAGAAAGCTCAAAACAAAAAATGCATATGAGTTTTTTGAGAAAAACCCCAAAGCTATCGAAAATATCCGTAAGGCTCTCAAAGGAGAAAGTATCGTAGATGTTCTAAAATTAGACGGAAAATACTGGAAAGTATCTTATCAACCCACTTACGATGAACACAACCAAATTATAGGTATTACAGGACTTAGTATAGATGTAACAGACATCATTGAGAATGCTGCTAAAATTAAAAAAGAAAATCCTTAAAAAATAAAACTTACAATTTTGAAAAAGCTATTCTTATATTTATTCTTATGTAGTTTTTGGGTATATCAATGTCAAGCCCAAAATGTTTCTAAAGAAGACAAACTCTTAGGAGAACTCACACCTGAACGTATATGCTACGATGCCAAGCATTATGCATTAAAACTAAGAGTAGAACCTGACAAGCAGTTTATTAAGGGTTCAAATACAATTAAATATCAGGTAAATCAGGATTCTAAAGTATTTCAAATAGATTTACACCCCAATCTTAAAATTAAAGCTATCAAACAGGGCAAAACATCCCTCAAGTTCAAAAGAGAAGAAAGAGCTGTTTTTGTAAGCTTCAAAAAAATACAGAAAAAAGGAACTTCTGGAGAAATAACAATTTTTTATGAAGGAAATCCAGTTGTCGCTAAAAACGCTCCTTGGGATGGTGGTTTTGTTTGGAAAAAAGATGCACAAGGAAGACCTTGGGTGGGTGTAGCTTGCCAAGGTGCAGGAGCCAGTATGTGGTATCCCAATAAAGACCATTGGTCAGATAAGCCTGATAGTGTTTCGGTTGCTTTAGAAGTTCCATCATCTCTGATGGCTGTTTCGAATGGAAATTTAAAAAATACTGAAAAACTCAACGATAATTTTACTCGTTATACTTGGGCGACCAGTTATCCCATCAATAATTATAATCTAACACTCAATATTGCAGCATATAAGCATTTTTCGGATGTTTATACATCCACTGATGGAAGTAAACTAGATTTAGATTATTATGTACTGGAGGCAAATGAAAATTTAGCAAGAAAGCAATTTGAGCAGGTAAAACCCATGCTTGCTTGCTATGAAAAACTATTTGGAAAATATCCATTTTGGAATGATGGTTATGCTCTTGTTGAAACACCTTATCTAGGTATGGAGCATCAGGGAGCAATAGCCTATGGAAATAAATACAAACAAGGCTATGCTGGAAGCGATTTGACAGGAACAGGAATAGGTCTAATGTTCGATTTCATTATTATCCATGAAACAGGACATGAATATTGGGGCAATAGTGTATCAGCTGATGATAAAGCTGATATGTGGATTCATGAAGCATTTTGTACCTATGGAGAGGCTTTGTATGTAGAATGTTTGTATGGAAAAGAAAAGGCTTATACATATTCAAATGGTTGGAAAAAAATTGTAAGCAATGATAAACCAATAGTTTCTACCCGTTATACCAACACAGAAGGTAGTGGAGATATGTATTTTAAGGGAGCTTTGATGCTTCATACCATCCGGAATATTGTGGATAATGATGAAAAGTGGCTGGGTATTATCAAATCTTTTGCCCAAGACTTTAAAGGAAAAGTTACACAAACGGATGAGGTAATCAAATATTTCAATACCAAAACAGGGAGAGATTTAACTTCTGTATTCGAACAATATCTGAAAACAACAAAAATCCCTACATTTGAATACAAAATAGAAGAAGGAAAATTCAAGTACCGTTTCGATAATGTTGTAGAGAAATTTACCATGCCTGTTGTCGTAGAATTTGGAGCAACCAAAATGCGATTGGAGGCTTCTACACAATGGGAAACAGTCGTTTTTGATGTAAGAGGAGGCAATGACAAACTTCTTTCTGAACCTATTAAGGTAAGGACAGATTTGTTTTATATCAATGTTAAAAAGTAATCAAAATTAAGTGTTCATTATAATATCTGAGATATATGTTTACAGAAAGACTTTGGGATTTAATCAAGGCTTATATCAATGAAGCTGTAGATTCTGCTCTGGATGAGAGAGGTTACACCAACAAAGATACTTACGAAGAAAAAAAACAGAAAAGTCAGAAAACAGGCTTTGACGAATTTCAGGAGAAATACGAGAAATATCGTCAGTACCAAAAACAAAATAGTTATCAGCAATCTTACCAGAATAATTATAAATCTTCTTCTTCTTATAGTAATACTTCTAAAAATACAGATGAGGAGAAATATTATAAGTGGTTAGAGTTGCCCAATGGTAGTTCTTTTGATGAGGTCAAGAAATCTTACAAGACCCTAATGAAGAAATATCACCCTGATAATTTCCATAACAACGAAACTAAAAGACAAACTGCTGAAAAGCTCTCGCAAAAACTCAATGAAGCCTATCAATATTTTGAAAAAAAATATTCAAAAAAGTAATATTTCTTAGCACAAAAATATAATTATAAAATTTGTAAAACTCTATCTATTAAAAACAGATAGAGTTTTTGTTTGTTAAATAAAGAAATGTTGAGTGAAAACTTACACGAGTTGTTTGTGTAAGGCAATTACACTAAAAGTTACATTTTTTCCTTATATCTTTGTGATACCAAAATTAATGAAATGCTTATGATAGCCAGAAGAAAACACATAGCAGGTTTACACAATTCGCCAAGCGATATAGCCAAACAAGAAATCTTGATGATGTCTTATCGTTTAGCATGTGTCATGATGAGAAATACTCGTTATGAACAAGAAAAAGTTTTAAAGCTATTTGATTTCTTTTCTGATGTTGAAGGTAAAAAACAACCCCCTAAGGTGAATCAGGCAATTGCTGATAAACGCCGCTCCTTTTTGGAGAACCTTAAAAATTCTGACTAAATTCACCATAAAATATGAAAGCTTTGTATAACTTGCTGACTTAACCAGCAAGTTATTTATGTTTATAAGAGTTTCCCTATCTTTTTTCTTAGTTTTGCTACTTTTGAGTAATTGTAAACAAACCTCCAAAGAAAGCAAAGCGATTCTCTCCAAAATCCAAAAAACAGAATATGCCAAAGGTTTTTTAGTTGAGAATTTTGAGACATACAAAATATTGTATATTCTTCAACCCTACACAGATAAAAAAGATACACTTCGTTATATTTTAGCCAAAGATAAGTCGCAAATTCCCAAAGACTTACAAAAGATACCTTTCATTAAAACACCTATTCAAAGAATAGTTACAACCTCTACTACCCATTTAGCTCTTTTAGAGGCATTGGACGGCTTAAATATACTTGTGGGTGCAAATAGCTTAGATTATGTTTTTTCCAGTAAAATACAACAGAAAATAGTTGAGAATAAAGTTTTAAAACTGGCAGATCAAACTGTAGAAGTTGAAAAAATACTAATTTTAAAACCTGATTTGGTAATGGTTTCAGGAATGGAGTCATCACGAATGCCTAATTACCAGAAAATTATAGATGCTGGAATACCTGTTTTCATTAACTCGGAATGGCTGGAGCAAAACCCTTTGGGTAAAGCAGAATGGATAAAGATTATGGGATTGTTGTTAGATAAAGAAGAACAGGCTGATGCATTTTTCAAAGATGTAGCAGGTAAATATCTTCTCATCAAAGAAAAAGCAAGCAAAGTGCAAAATAAAAAAAGTATAGCTGCTGGTGTCCCTTACAAAGATACTTGGTATGTACCTGCAGGGGAAAGTTTTGGAGCAGTGTTCTTAAGAGATGCAGGAGCTCAGTATATCTTTTCAGATACCAAAGGTACAGCAAGCTTACAAATGACAAAAGAAGCTGTTTTTGATAAATTTGCTGATGCAGATATTTGGCTCAATGCAGAGCCTCCCATGCAAATAGGAAACACTTTCTTCTGTGATTATCAGAAGTTTAAATCTGTTAAAATACAACAAATTTATGACCGACAAAACAGACTTAGTACTAATGGAGGTAATGACTATTGGGAAAGTGGAGTGATTCATCCAGAATGGGTACTTTCTGATTTGGTTAAAATCTTATATCCAGAAATATTACCTCAGGAGCCTTTCCATTACTATCGAAAAATAGAAATAAACTGTAAATAATAAATCTGTGGTGTGTTTGCAAAATCACTTAGAAATGTGTAAGTTTCGTTAAAAGTGAAATATATGCAATCACGCAAAGAACAACCAGTAGATAGAGAATTATTACATCTGCTTTCTACGAAAAACCATATTGATGAAAAACTTTTAGAAGAAGCCTTTGTAGAATCTGAGACTTACCCGACAAAAGAAAAATGGGTGTTGTGGCTGGAAAGATTCATTTTAGGCGTTGGAATATCTTTTTTACTTTCTGGAATAGGCTTCTTTTTAGCTTATAACTGGACAGACCTCCATAAGTTTGCTAAATTAGGTTTGGTACAAGTTGTCTTACTGGGACTATTTATACCAATAGTCTTGCGTAAAAAATTTGACTATATCACACAATTGCTTCTTGTAGCAGTTGTAATTATGATAGGTATCTCTTTTGCTGTGTTTGGACAAATCTATCAAACAGGAGCTGATGCCTACGATTTATTTTTGGTTTGGACACTTGCAGCTATTCCTTTTACTATCATTAGTAGATACCCAGCTCTTTGGCTTATTTGGCTTGCCTTATTAAATATTACAACCATATTATGGAAAGAACAAGTATTGGGATATAAATATGATGATATTATTATGTTTTGGTTTTTCTTTCTCAATATTATACCTGTTATAGTTTGGGAGACAGGTGTCAAAAAATATAACTGGAATTTTACATTACGATGGTTTCCTAGAGTTTTCATAGCAGTAGCTCTTTTTAATATTACAATGCTCATCATCTCTGGAATGATACGTCGTAGGTCTCATATGGAACATCAAGAATATTATATGGTAAGTTATTTAATAGGAGCTGTCTTATACCCTATGATTATACACATATACCTAAAATATTTAAAGGATTTAATATTTGTTTCATTAGCAGTGATTAGTATTTTAGTTATTTTATGCACTTTCATTTTAAGATTTGTGGATGATGATTTAGGAGGGGTTTTCCTGACAGGCACATTGTGTATTGCTGTAACTATCTATACAGTTAAAACATTAGTAAAAATAAATAGCGAGTGGAAGAAGCATGAAAATATATCTCAAAACTAAACTTAAAGATTTATGTATCTGAGCGAACTGCTTACAAAATGGCAAAAAGAAAAACCTACAATGCTTCCTTATGATTCAAAGGAATTTGAAGAATCATTATTTCCTGAAAATCGTAATAAATATAGCTTAGCAATTAAACTTCTTGCATTTGTAGGGGCTTTTATCGGAGCTATTATGTTTTTGATAGTTTTATTTATTTTAGAAGTTTTTAAAAATGAAGCAACAGTTTTATTCATTGGGTTAGCTTGTTTGGTAACTTCATTATTATTTTCAAGAAATAAACATATAGAACATGTTATGTTTGAGCCTATTATCTTGGTGTTAGGCATTCTTGGACAATTCCTTATTCCTTGGGGAATAATGGATATATTAAATCTAAGAGAACCATTTTGGTATCCTTTGTTTTCAATAACTCTTATTATGGGATTGGTTGTATTGGTTGTATCTAAAAACATAATTCTTCGATATTTTGCTACTCCGACAATATTTTTGAGTGTTTTGGGAATAATTTGGGAATCTAAACAATTTGATTTAGTACATTTACTAATTGCCCTAATGAGTATTCTATTTGTAGGAATGTGGATAAAAGAACCCAAAATATTATCTCAATATAACTTCTTAGCTGATTATTTTAATCCTGTAAGTTTTGGTTTACTTACAGCCATTATACTTATATTTTCAATTACAGTTAATAGAGAGTTCTCATCTATGTATTTTACTCAGTGGTGGGTTTCTTCAGTAATATTATTAGGATTATTTGTATACGTGATATGGGATACTCTTAAATTATTAGGTTTAGAAAAATGGACTTTAGCTATTTGTAGTATTGTAATATTATTGTTATCGCCTACAATTTCATCACCTGGTATTGTTGCCAGTATTCTTATACTAGTTTTGGGTTTCAGAGTAGGACATTCATATATTTCAATGATTGGAATCATTTCTATGATATATTTTATGATAGCCTTTTACTATAACCTCAATACAACTTTACTCTTAAAATCAATTTACTTGATGGCGTCAGGAATATTATTTATTGGAACTTTCTTTATCCTTAAAAAACAGTTAAAATGAAAAAATATTGGAAATATATTTTTATAGGAGCTTTCTTAATGGTATTAGGAGCTTTCAATTACCAAATTTTTCATAAAGAAGAAACTCTTAAAAACGGAGATTTAATTTTCTTAGAATTAGCTCCCAAAGATCCTCGATCTCTTATGCAAGGAGATTACATGGTACTCAGATACAAAATAGCATCTATGGAGTGGGATTCGCTTTCAAAATATGAAAACTTACCAAGCAGAGGTTTTTTAGTCGTTTCAGTTAATGACAAAAAAATAGGAGAGGGAAAACGTTTTCAACAAAGTACATATGGTCTAAAACCTAATGAATATGCTCTTAAATACTTCAAAAAAGAATTTAGTTTTAATATAGGAGCAGAATCTTATTTTTTCCAAGAAGGTAAAGGTTATGCTTTGGATAGTGCCCGTTATGGTGGGTTAAGAGTTGATAAACAGGGTAATAGCTTGCTTATTGGGCTTTATGATAGAAACTTAAAACTAATTGATTTAGAGAAAGTTAAAGTTTTAGAAAAAAATATCCGAACAAACGAATCAGTAGAAGAACCTATTCAATAAAGAATAAAGAGAGAAGTTAACTTCTCTCTTTATATTAGCAACGAGTATCTTGTTTTTGCTTACTATCGTCTTTCAAATACGTAGGGCAAGTATATCTTCTGGTACAAGCAGAAGTAGCAACCAAAGCTACAATGGCTAAAATCGCCATTACTGATTTCAACTTTTTCATAAGGTATTATTTTAAGATGCCAAGTTAAAAATAATTATTCAAAAATCAAGCCAACAGAAATGTTTTTTATCTGTACTTTACTTCTAAGTTATGGATTTCAATCAAAGGTTTTAAAAACTCTTCTAAATCATACACACATAACTGACTTGCTGCGTCACAAAGTGCTTTAGCAGGTTCAGGGTGTGTTTCAATAAATATACCATCTACTCCAGCAGCTACACCAGCTCTTGCAATGGTAGGTAAAAACTCTCTGGCTCCACCATTTGGGTCTGCACTCGGAATACCATATTTACGAATAGAGTGAGTAATATCAAATACTACTGGATAACCAATTTTATTGAGATTGTAAAAACTTCTTGGGTCAACAATTAAGTCGTTATAACCAAAAGTGTACCCTCTTTCTGTGAGAATAATCTGGTCATTGCCACTTTCTACTGCTTTTTGAGTAGGTTTATCCATGTTTTCAGGAGCTAAAAACTGCCCATGCTTAATATTGATAACTTTACCTGTTTTTGCAATAGAAACAATCAAATCTGTTTGCATACATAAATATGCAGGAATTTGAAGAACATCTAAGATTTCGGCAGCAGCAGGTACTTGCTCAGGATAATGAACATCCGAAAGTAAGGGAAAACCAAATTCTTTTTTGATTTTTGCTAATACGTCTAAACCCTTTTCAAGTCTGGGTCCGATATAGTATTTTAAAGAACTTCTATTATCTTTTTGGTAAGATGACTTAAATATGACGGGAATATTTAGTTTTTCTGAAACTTTCTTGAGCGTTTCAGCTGTTTTGAACATGGTTGTTTCATCTTCTATTACACAAGGTCCAGAAATTAAAAACAAATCATCAGTTCCACAGGCAATATTTCCAACCTGAACTATCTTTTTTTTCATACAGAGTTTTTAGTAATAAATGGCTTAATTCTTCAAAAAGAGAATTTTTTTACAAAAATAATCAATATATAAACTTTTTCAAATGATTTACGTTGAAATCAGAAGAAAAAAAAAACTGTAATTTATTTTTATTTTTTTTTCTTTTATGCAACTTTGCACCAAAGCATTAAAATTAAACCATTCAGCATTTTAATTTAACTAAATTAATCTTTATGAAGAGAATCAAATTACTCTATCTTTTTTTGGTTGCTTGCCTTATAGGTAGCAATGCAAACGCTCAAGATAAGTGGACTATTGGATTCCATTACTCTGCAATGGACTTCATTCTCCCTTATGCTAAAGAGAAGGAGCCTTTTAAGCCAAGCAATTGGAATGAAGGTATCGGTGTTACAGCAGGTTACAGAATACATCCTTTTGTAAACTTATCTGCTAATTATACTTTGAGCCGTATTGAAAAATTATCAGGAGGTACAATCTTAAATGGTGACTTATCTCATTTTGCTACATTAAATGTAGAAGGGCACCCTCTTGGAAACAAAGAAGGTTTCTGGTTTGATCCATATTTAATTGCTGGTGGTGGTCTTCACAGATTAGGTGAAAATAGTCTTGGTACAGTAGGTGGTGGTTTAGGTTTGAACTTTTGGTTAAATTCAAGTGTAGCTATTAACTTACAAAGTACTTACAATGCAATGCCTTTAGCTCCTAAAGAAACTGCTTTTGGTGGTGTTGGTCCTGGTGTTTATTGGAATCATAATGCTGGCTTGAAATTCAAATTAGGTAAAGCTAAAGATACTGATAATGATGGTGTACCTGATAGAAAAGACAAATGTCCAGATGTAGCTGGTAAAAAAGAATTGAATGGCTGTCCTGATGCTGATGGTGATAACATCATCGATTCTGAAGATGCTTGTCCTAATGATGCTGGTACTGCTGAATTCAAAGGTTGTCCTGATAAAGATGGTGACAAAGTAATTGATAAAGATGATGCTTGTCCTGAAGTTGCTGGTTTAGCTGCTCTACAAGGTTGTCCTGACAAAGACGGTGATGGTATCGCTGATAAAGATGATGCTTGTCCTGATGCTGCTGGTAAAGCTGAATTACAAGGTTGTCCTGATAAAGATGGTGATGGTATCGCTGACAAAGATGATGCTTGTCCTGATGCTGCTGGTAAAAAAGAATTGAACGGTTGTCCTGATAAAGACGGTGATAACATCGCTGACAAAGATGACAAGTGTCCAGATGTTCCAGGTATTCCTGAGGAGCAAGGTTGTCCTAAGAAAGTAATTGAAGAAAAACAATTAGAAGCTATTGCTAAGAAAATCAACTTTGCAACAGGTAAAGCTACTATCTTGAAAACTTCATTAGCTCAATTAGATGAGTTAGCTAAATTGATGGTTGAGTTCCCTGAAACTAAAATCACAATCGAAGGACACACAGATAACGTAGGTAATGCTGCTGCTAACAAGAAACTTTCTCAGCAAAGAGCTGATGCTATCAAGAAATACTTGGTAGGTAAGAAAGTGGCTGCTGATCGTATGACTGCTATTGGTTATGGTTCTGAAAGACCCGCTGATGGAAGCACAGACGTAAAAGCTGCTAACAAAACTAAAGAGCAACAAGCTGCTAACCGTCGTGTTGAAATCCACGGTACTAAAAAATAATTAGTAAATAAACTAATCTACAAAACCACCCTTCAACTAAGGGTGGTTTTTAGTTTTATAGCCTATGCAACTTTCTCCTGAAATACTAGATTTAATCGAAAAATATAAATCCTTACCTCTTTCAGAAATAGCTTTGAAATTACAACGCTATCCTATTGATATTAGGGCAGTAGTATTAGACCAAATACATGGCGTACAAAAAGCGAAAGAAAAATTGCCTACTTATTTTCAAACAAAAGAAATTATATATCCGCCCAAACTGAATTTAGAGCAATGTTCTTCTGAACAAACAGCCACGTATAAAGCAAATTTGATAGAGGGTAAATCATTAATAGACCTGACAGGTGGTTTTGGAGTGGATTGTTGGGCTTTTAGCAAAAGATTTGAGCAAGTATACTATGTAGAGCAAAACGAGGGCTTGGTGGATATGGTAAGCCATAATTTTGAAAAATTAAAAAGCCATAATATTCAAACGTACAAAGACAACGCTCAAAATTTTTTAGAAAATTTTACGCAAACTGTTGATTGGATATATTTAGACCCTGCCCGAAGAGATAGTCAGAATAAAGCTGTTGCTCAAATTAGGGAAACTGAGCCTAATATTATAGAAATGATGTCCTTGATATTTCAAAAGACGGATAACATTTTACTCAAAACATCACCTATGTTTGATATTGGGCAAGCCCTAGAACAATTAAATTTTGTCCAGAAAGTTTGGGTAATTAGTGTAGAAAATGAGTGTAAAGAAGTGTTGTATTGGTTAAAGAAAGAAAATATAAGTAAACAACAAGAAGTTGAAATAGAAGCCATTAATATTATTTCAGAACAAATAATACACTCTTTTAAAAGTACAAAAAGCAATGAGGAAAATGCTCTAATGATGTACTCTGACCCTCAAAAATACCTTTATGAACCCAACGCTTCTATCATGAAAGCAGGTTTTTTTAAGAACATAGCCCAAAGATTCGAATTATCAAAATTACATCCCAATACTCATATTTATACTTCTGATATCCTCAAAAAAGATTTCCCAGGGAGAATCTTTGAAGTAGTAGAAGTACTACGAGGAAATACAGCTTTGAAAGAAATACAAAAGTGTTTACCTCTTAAAAAAGCAAATATTACCACTAGAAATTACCCCTTAACTGTTGAACAAATCCGAAAGCAAACTAAAATACAGGAAGGAGGTTCACAATGGGTTTTAGGCATGACTTTACCTGATGATTCAAAAGCTTTGATACTTGCTAAAAGAATTTTGGTTTGAAAAATAACCTTTTTGCTATACTTTTGCATTTTACAAATAAAATCAGAATATGTCTTTTCAAAAAGTTGATATATTTTCTATTCCTTATGCTGTGGTAAATTATGATAGTGCAGCTTTAGAAATTATAGAACAAGCCAAGAATAGAACAAGTTATGCTGTATATGCACTACCTGTTCATGGAGTTGTGGAAAATAAACAAAATCCTAGCTTTGCTGAGGCTGTTAAAAAAGCTGATATGATTGTCCCTGATGGACAGCCTATTCGCTGGGCAATGAATAACTTTCATAAAGTAGGTCTTAAAGATAGAGTTTATGGACCTTTACTCACCCTGAGAGTCTTAGAAGAAGCAAATGAACTGGGTTTAAATGTATATGTGTATGGAGGAGCAACAGAAGAAACCCTTGAGAAATTTGTAGCTTTCATACAAAAATACTATCCTAATGTTAAAATATGTGGTAAATATCGTGAAGATAAACCCAATGATAATACCCTTACTCCTGAAATGGTTAATGGTGCAAATACTCATATTTTATTGGTGGGTAGAGGATGCCCGAAACAAGAAATCTGGGTTGCAGCCAATAAAGGTAAAATTAATGCTGTAATGATGGCAGTAGGAGCTGCCTTTGCATTCCATGCGGGTACCATTAAACAAGCTCCCAAATGGATGCAAAATAATGGTTTGGAATGGCTTTACAGACTCATTCAAGAGCCCAAAAGATTATTTAAAAGATATTTTACAACCAATACATATTTTATTTGGTTAGTTATTCAGTATAAACTCTTTGGAAAAAAATAATGCAACTATATCATCAGAAAGTAGGTTCACAAGGACAGGAAATAGTTATTATCCACGGACTGTTTGGTTCTTCAGACAATTGGCTTACAATAGGTAGAGTATTAGCTGAAAAAAATCAGGTGTACCTAATAGACCAACGCAATCATGGCAAATCACCACATAGTAATGAATGGGATTATCAGGTGATGGCAGAGGATTTGAATGACTTTATGAAAGCTCAAAATATCGAAAATCCAATTATTTTAGGGCATTCCATGGGCGGAAAAACGGCTATGCAATATGCCTGTTCTTATTTCCCTTCTGTAATTAAAAAACTCATTGTAGCAGATATAGCCCCTAAAGAATATCCATTACATCATCAGAAAATATTAGCAGGTCTGAAAGCTATTGATTTAAATACATTAACTTCCAGAAAACAGGCAGAAGATATTCTAGGTGAATATGTAAAAGAATTAGATACCAAAGCTTTTTTGCTAAAGAATTTGTTTCGAGATGAACAACAAAAATGGGCTTGGCGTATTAATCTGCCCATAATAGAAGCACAAATAGAAAATGTAGGAGAAGGTTTACTAACGAATCTATCATTTGATGAGCCAACCCTTTTTGTAAGAGGAGCAAAATCTAATTATATTTTAGACGAAGATTTTGAACTTATTCAATACTATTTTCCTCAGGTACAAATAGAAACCATTGAAGGGGCGGGGCATTGGTTACATGCTGAAAAACCTCAGGAGTTTTTAGAAATTATACAGAAATTTATAGAGCCATAGTATATATGGCTCTATATTTATTATCCTCTGTCTCGCAAACCTTTTAATACTACTCGAACAAAATCCTTTTCAGCTTTATACATCTCAACAACCTGCTTAATATTGAGTATGGCTTTAAATTTTGTCAGGTATTCTCTTTCCAAATCCAAGTCTTTTTGTTTGAGTTCTAATAGTTTATCTATATCTGCACTAAGCTCCGCATCAGAAAGGGCAAGAGTATTGGCTTCAAAACGTAACTGCCTGATTTGCTTCTGTAATTCGTGTTGTTTTTGAGAATACTCATCATATAATGGTACAAATTTCTTTTGTTGATCAGCTGTCAGCCCCAAACGCTTTATAACATAATCTTTTCTTGCTTGTTGAATTCTTTGTCCATGTTGTGCCAACAAATCTTTCAATCCGAAACAGGTTAAAAACATCAATAATAAAATGTATCTCATAAGTGTATTATATTTTAAGGATTGATAATATCTTCTAAATCTTCTGCTTCAAGTTCTTCTTCTAAAATTTTCTCTAACTCTTTTCTATCAAGATCATTATCTATAATGTCTTCTGTGGTTATATTCTTAGGAATTTTAGGAACAGCAGTATCTTTATGTACTTGAATTTTTTGCTGATATACCTCTTGACTTATAGGTAAGTATTGAGCCTGAGCCAGTGTTTCTTGTGGTTTATGATATGCCAAGTACTGAATAAGCTCTTCTTGGGGAATAGTCTTGAGGTTTTCTGCAAGTTCTTTATCTGCCTGATGTGTTGTGTGAGTATTAAAAAAGTTAAGCCATACCAACACAGCACAAATAGAAAATGTTGAACCAGCTAATGCCCACTTCATACCTATTTGTTTGTACCAAACCTTTGGTATAAGGTTTTCTATTCTTTTAGCAATATATTGTGGCAATAACTCAAAATAGTTACTAGGAATGCCGAAAGGCAATTTTTTTGTAGCATTTTTAGGAATAGTTTCTCCTTGTATCCTGCCTTCTAAATTCCCTGCGAAATTCTCAAAATATCCTTCAGGTGTTCCAAAAGGAGTTTTTTTTGCATGTTTGTCTAAATCAAAATTTTTCATAACCTTCTCTACTTAATCTTGTTCCATATATTCTTCTATTTTTTTTACAGCATGATGATATGAGGCTTTTAATGCCCCTACACTTGTTCCTAATACCTCAGAAATTTCCTCATATTTCATATCATCGTAATATTTCATGTTAAAAACCAGACGTTGTTTTTCTGGGAGTTTTAATAATGCCTTTTGGAGTTTGATGGCTATTTCATCCCCTGATATATAATCACTTGTTTCTAACTTTCTTAAAAGCTCTTTGCTTACATCACCAATGGGCAAAAAGAACTTTGTTTTTTTCTTTTTCAAAAAAGTTAGACACTCATTGGTTGCTATTCTGTAAATCCATGTAAATAATTGAGAGTCCCCTTTAAATTTTTCTAAGTTTTGCCAAACCTTTACAAAAGTTTCTTGTGTAAGGTCATCGGCATCATCGTGGTCAATAACCATCTTGCGTACATGCCAATAGACTTTTTGCTGGTACTTTCGTACCAATTGATTAAATGCATAGCTTTTGGTTTCAGGTTGACTAAACTTTTCTAAAAATTCTTTATCTTCCATTTACTCAGTAATCTATCAGGCTTTTAAAACTTAGATGCAATTTCGAATAAAAGGTTTAATAATACCACAAAAAAAATGATAAAATCTTGAACCCTTGAATAAAACTTGGTATTTCCATTTTTTTTTGCTTTTTTGCATGTTACATTTTTAAAAAGCTATAATTGATTTAAAATGAAATTAACTTTTTGGGGGGCTGCCCGCCAAGTTACGGGTAGCATGTATTTGATAGAACTGGAGGATGACTATCGTATTTTGGTAGATTGTGGCTTTGACATGGAAAAAGGAAGAAAAAAGATAGAAGAAGATGAAGAAGCAGAACACATGGGAAATATCTTTCCGTTTGAGGCATCCATGATAAATGTAGTAATTCTGACTCATGCTCATATAGACCATTCAGGAAACTTGCCCAATCTCATCAGAGAAGGCTTTGAGGGACAAATTATTTGTACTTCTGCCACACAAACTCTTACAAGGCTTCTATTACATGATTCGGCTCAATTACATCAGAGACGACTTAAGAAAATTCAGGGAAAACAGAAAAAATCTAAAAATAAACATACAACGGATATTTCTGAATGGTATTTGCCTAAACATGTAGATGATACAGAGGAGTATTTCTTTCCTTTGCAGTTTAACAGAAGATTTCAGATTATTAAAGGAGTTTGGATTACACTGATACCAACAGGGCATTTGTTGGGGGCTGCTAATGCATTTTTAGAAATAGAAGAGCATGGAATCATTAAAAAAATACTTTTTTCAGGGGATATAGGCAGAAAAAATTATCCTTTGCTTCAAGATCCACAAATGCCTCCACAGGCTGATTATGTGCTTTGTGAAACAACTTATGGAAATCGTTTGCATAAATCACATGGTTCTGCTGAAGACGAAATTTTTGAAATTATCAATCAGGCATGTGTGCAAATACCTGGAAGACTGATTATTCCTGCATTTAGTGTGGGTAGAACGCAAGCTCTTTTATTTACGCTTCATAAGTTAAGTATCGAAAAACGACTACCTCCAATTAAAATATTTTCGGATAGTCCATTGGCTCATCATAGCACAAGAGCTTACGAAACATATTCAGGGTTGTTAAATGAGGAAGCTCAACAATTTTATGCAGAACATAAGAATCTGTTTGATTTTGAAAATTTAATTTATGTAGAAGATCTTAAAACAAGTAAGCTTATTTCGAACCATTCAGAGCCTTGCATTATTATATCTTCTTCTGGTATGGTACAAGGGGGCAGGATAGAGCATCACGTAAAAGCAAATATTCAGAATCCGTATGCAACAATTCTGATGATTGGCTTTGCTGCCGAAGGTACACTGGGGCATCAGCTATTGCATGGTGATAAAACACTTGAAATTGGAGATAAAAAGTTTGCAATTTTAGCAAATATTCGTTCTATTGATATTTTTAGTGGACATGGAGACCAAAATGACCTGTTAGAGTTTATGAAAGCTCAAAACCCTGAATCTTTGAAACAGGTGTTCTTGATACATGGTGAAGAACGTTCTATGCAAGATTTTAAGGGTCTTTTAGAAAGCCATCAATATAAAAATATAACCATTCCAGCCAAAGGTGAAACTTTTGAGCTTTAGTTAAATTTAGATACAAGATATTAGATATTAGACTTTTAATAACCAAACTTAGCTTTATGTTTGCAAAATTTTCGGTCTTGTTTCTAATATCTTTTGTTTTTCCTTTTATGTGCCAAGCTCAAAGCCAGAAGTGGGCTATACAAGGAGGGATTTGTACAACGTTGGGTACTCACCAAAAAAACTTAGGATTCACATTTCGGGGTTACTTTTTGCCTACGCCATTTACTCAAATAAATGGAGAAATGACAGGGCTATATCATTATAAACATTATTCAGGAAAAAAAGGCTTGGGTTTTAGAACCAGCGTGGGAGTATTGTATGGTTTTGGAAAAACGGATACTTCTCAGAAAGTTTTTTTAACAGCTACAAATCATCAAACTGTCAATCAGTATGCAATAGGCTATGCTTTTCATTATTATGGGAATAACTTTAAAACATCTCAAAATTCTGGCAGTTTGGTAATACATCTCAAAAACTGGACAATTAGCCTTGAAAATGATGTATTGGGTGGAGGGGGAAAAGATAGATTTAGAACAAGTGCTTTAGGAATAACTTTCCAAAAAGAGAAGTTTCAGTATAGCCTGCAAAATATTCTGTGGACGGGTGATACACAAGGAGCTATGAGAGTAAAAGACAGTTTGTATCCTGCTCGTTTTGGGTATTTGGATATGGAAAATCAGCCTTTTGGGAAAACTTCGGCAGGTATTATCTCCTTCAAAATTAATTATGCTTGGAATTTTGGGCAAACTTTTCAGGCTGGAATGGGCATAGACAGCGAGAAAATTAGAAACTTTCTTCAAAACAAACTTTTACATGATATGTACTTTGTACCACAAAGTTGGATTCGTTCAGAGAATTCTCATGTACCTATGATTGATGATAAGGGAGAGATATACTTATACAAACCAAGTCAAAGGATACGACCAACCCAATTTTATGGTGGATTTGGCATCAATCAGACAGGATTTTATGAATAATAAGGCTTCAGAAGATTCAAAAATACATCAGGGCAATGAACAGGTTTGAGTGTTTGAGTGTGGACAAAAGCCAAAACAGTATGGGCTTTGTGGATAAGTGTGTTGTTTTGATTATAAATTTCATACTCAAAACGAATACGTGTTTGAGGCAATTCTGTAATAGATGTTTTGATAGTGAGCAAGTCATCATACATCGCAGGACGGATATATTTAGAGTATTGTTCCAAAACAGGCATCATTACGTGGTGTACATCTTCTAAAACTTTATATTCCAGTCCTAAATTTCGTAAACATTCCACACGAGCTACTTCAAAATAAATCGCATAATTTCCGTAGTAAACATATTTCATTTGGTCGGTTTCTGCATAACGAACCCTTACTTGTATATCTGATTGAAACATTTTGAGTGATAAGTTATAAGTGATAAATAATTCTTTAGATATGAGATTTTAGACAAGAGAAATGATTGCAAATTTTTATCTCTCTATCGCAAGTTTATAACTTGTGAAATACAAAAATGTGCTTATTTCTGCTCACAAGTCGCCCTACGAGAGAGTATGAATAAACCATTTATAAAAATCATTATGAGTAATACGAAAAGATATAAAACTATTTTCCTCTTCAATTTCATAATCTATATCATAAATACCTTTACTAGCTTCTATCTTTTCTTTCAAGTCACTCAAACTATTCTGAAATGTATCTAAACTTGTATCATAAGTAGCACTTAAATAATACCCTGAAAAATATGATGGTTCCACAGAACATTCAAAAAAGTTGCCATCAGATAAAAAAAACGTTCCACTTTCTACTATTGAGGATGTATTATCAGGAAACATTGCTTCAATAATATTCTTTATTTGAAGAAGATTAATATTCAATAATGTACAATATAAATTTATCATAGTCTCATGAAGGTTTTAAATCAAAATAATCTGCTGATGTTTGTATTGATATATTTTCAATATTTAGTTTTGAATAAAGAGTTTTTCTGCCATGTTTGGTATTTAAGCATAATAATACCAAACACACATTTTAATGAGGTATCTCTTTTTTTGTTGGTAAAGAATACTAGCAAAAGCGGAAAGAACATTATTATTTAAATAGAATTTTCTGGTTTAAATTCAAAAACTACATCATTTTTAAAATTCATAGCATTTTGACTAATTTGCAAGGTAATATGATTCCAAGGAGAAACAACCCATTTGTCTTTTAAAATACCATTATTAGTATTCTCAAAAAGTCTTTGCAACGTTTCTTGAACTCTTTGAGAAGGTACATAATTTTGGTTTCTATCAGAGGGTTCATAAAAAATATGGATAATTTGATTATTTAATACTACATCTCCTGAAATAAAGAAAAAATCATTTTTTTTATCGACTAGAAAAGTAGCTTTATCCCATTTTCTATCTGATTTTGTAAAGTTTTCAGTTAGAAACTCTCCAATATACAAAGCCAAACGTTCATACAACCAATTTACAACTGACCTTGCTCCCCAATAATAATCATCTACATTTTGTTCTTCATCCCATAGGTATTCTACATCTTCTTTGCCATCTGAAAAAAATGTAAATGTTACTTTATTCCAGTGAAAATCCTCATGGGTTTGCATATATTCTCTAAGTTCTTGAATCTTATCCCTAACAACCAATAAATCTTCTATTTCAAGAAGAACTCTTTTCTCTTCACCATTATAGAAAAATATAATTAAACCAAAACTTGTGCTACCACCACTATGAAAAGTGGCAGGAACAAGAGCCTTATCCCATCTTTCATTACCTATTGTATTTATTACTACTTCCTTTACAAAATTTAAAACATCTTGCTTCATATTTTTTATTTTATGGGTTAGGAATTACTTTCCACCGTGAATTCTATGAAAAAAGTAAATTATTTTGGTCGCTTTTTCCCGTTTTCACAAGCATAGCAACACAAACACCTATTTATTTCTGTTATCCGTTTGCTTTTCCTTGTCTTTTTTCTAAGAATGTTCTAAAACTGTTTTTTCTATAACTTTTGGGAAATGTTCGTATTCTAAAGTATGTACTTTTTTTGCGATACTTTCAGGTGTATCTTGAGCACTTAAGGCTGTTGTAGCTTGAAAAATGACTTTTCCTTCATCATAATGAGAATTGACATAATGAATAGTAATACCAGTTTCCTTTTCTTGAGCCTGCCAAACAGCTTCGTGTACTTTTTCTCCATACATACCTTTTCCACCATATTTGGGCAATAAGGCAGGATGAATGTTGATAATCTTATTTTCGTAGGCTTCTACCAAACTTTCAGGAACAAGCCATAAAAAACCAGCTAAAACAACCCAATCTATTTTTTCTTTTTTCAAAATATCAAGAACAACAGTGGACTCATAAAAGTCGGCTCTGTTGAAAGTATATGTTGTAACTTCAAGATTTTTAGCTCTCTCAAGAGCATAAGCATCTTTTTTATTAGAAAGCAAACAGGCTATTTCAATGGATGAATGATTTTGAAAATAACGGATAATATTTTCGGCATTGGAGCCACCTCCTGAAGCAAATAGGGCAATACGAGTCATAATGAAGTTTTTAATGATGAAGCAAATTTGCAAAAAATAGTCTAAAAAATATTTTTTTAAAACAAATTTCATTTTTAATAGTAATACTATTGAATAGATAAAATTGCTATGATACGTTTCGTTTTCTGTTTTTGGATATACAGTTATATTCTGTCTGCCCAAAATGATAGCCTTCGTGGGAGCATTTTGAGAATAGGTGGACAAGTACATTATGGGAGTATTTTTGCACATTCTCCAGCTGTAGAGAATACTGCAAATTCTTTTCCCTGGGGTATTCAGTTGGAAGCAAACTGGCAGAAAATTAGTAAGAAAGTATGGGATAATTGTTATTGTTATCCACAAGTGGGCTTTTTAGTAAGTTATTATAATTATGATAATACAATTCTAGGAAAAAGTATTCAGGTTGCTTATTTTTTAGAACCTACATTTAAATTAACCCAACGAACTTCTTTTTCTGTAAGAGGAATAGTAGGGCTTTCTTATCTTACAAATCCTTATGACTCTATTAAAAACCCTAATAATCGTTCTTATAGCTTACCTGTAAGTGCTTACTTGACTGTTGCTACTGGAGTACAAATTCAGTTGAATAATCAATGGTACTTGAATAGCCATATTAATTATCAGCATATTTCTAATGGTGGGATTAAAGATCCTAATAAGGGTATTAACTGGATTACAGGATCTTTGGGTATTTTATATACCATCAATCCAACAAATTTACCTTTAAGAGAGAAAAAAATATTTATCAGAGAAAAGGAAATACAATGGGAGTTGATAGGTTTTATATCTAATAAAGGGGCAGGAGTGGGACAGAAACAAAGATTTATGATAGGAGGATTGGGATTGCAGGCAAATAGGCAAGTGAATCCTTTACATGCCATTAATTTGGCAACTGAAATATACTGGGATGCCTCGTTGGCGGAACGTCTGAGGCAAGATAATTTGGATGCTAGTTCTTTTCGATGGGGCTGGATGTTAGGACACCAGTTTTTACTTGGAAAATTTCGGTTTTCACAACAATTGGGTATATATGCATACAGCGATAGCCCTTATTTTAGCAGATGGTACCATCGGTGGGGCGTAATGTATGATTTTCATGAAAAATGGGGGATTGGTTTCAATATGAAAGCTCATGGGCAGACTGCCAATTTTTTAGATTTACGAACTACTTGGAAATTTTAGTCAAACTTTTTGGTGTTTTTGAATTTAGTATATAGTATTGAAGCTGTTTTAAACTAAATTTCATGATTTTAATTGCTGATAGTGGCTCGTCTAAAACGGATTGGACAGTTTTAGACGACAAACAAATACAAGAAAGTTTCCAGACAGTAGGAATGAATCCATATTTTTGGACAACAGAACAAATTATTGAAGAACTCTGGGCAAATGTAGTGGGACATGTAGGTGAACAGAATATTACAGAAATTTATTTTTATGGGGCAGGTTGCTCAACTGAACCCAAAAAAAATATAGTGAAGACTGCTTTTGAAGAGATTTTCAAAAAAGCTCATATTATACAAATAGAACATGATTTGCAGGCTGCTGCTGTGGCTTTGTGTGGAAAAGATGCAGGTGTAGCCTGTATTTTGGGTACAGGTTCGAATGCCTGCGTTTTTGATGGGCATAAAATAACAGCTCAACCTATTAATTTGGGTTTTTGGCTTGGGGATGAAGGTAGTGGTGGCTGGCTCGGAAAGGAGCTTATCAAAGCTTATTTACATCAAGAATTGCCTGAAAATTTAAGGCAAGATTTGAAAAATACTTATAATATTTCATTGGAGGACGTTTTAGAAAACGCTTATCAGAAAAAAAGTCCCAACCGTTATTTTGCTTCTTTTGCTCCATTTTTCACTAAAAACATTCAAAATGAGTTTGTTAGAAATATTATTGTTCAAAATTTTAACTTATTTTTAGAAAAGTATATCTTAAAAATGCCCGATGTACAAGACTTACCTATTCATTTTGTAGGTTCAGTAGCTTTTTATTTTCAGGAGATTTTAGGAGAGTGTTTAAAGCAGAAAAAACTTCAAATGGGTAAAATTATCAAAAGCCCTATGGAAGGGCTTATTGAGTTTTATCAAAAGGGTTGAAAATTTCAATTTCCTGATTAAAACTTTCTATTTGGTTGTAAAATAACAAAGTTTCGAGTTGCTTTTTTTGTTCTTCAGAAATAGAGAGATTATCAATTTTTTCATATAATCTGTTTATATCTTCTAAAATCTGTATAGCTGATAAATTAAATACAATGTAATGGCTTGTGCAGCAATCTGTTACTTCTCGAGCTACTTCTTGATTACAAAAATTACAAACTAAGTTTGGTAAACCATCTACAGAAGGACCACAACAACCTACCAATCTGGATTTGTCGTAATGATATTGCATGTTCCATTTTGCTTCTGTAGAAATATATAAATCATTTTTGTTTGAAGTGTAACAAGAAGGCTCAACTAAAGGCTGTTCAGTGTATGGATTAACCTCCTTAAAATTAATTTCTTTACTCAAGAGCCTACTCAATCTGTTACCACAATTCCCACAAGCAATAAATCTTTTTATCATTTAAAAATAGCTTTGAAAGTATGATTTGGTTGCCAAACTAAAAGAACAGAAGTATGTTTTGGTTTGTAAGGCTCTGTATCTCCTTCTAATCGTACACGAATATCCAAACCCTGTTGAGGTAACTCATATACTAACATAAGCGTTTTAGACTCTTTCTGAGTATATAATTCTGCCATTTTAGGCTCAAAAAAATCAGATAGCTTAAAATTAGGTAAGTTAATTTTGGTAGGAATAACTTTATTTTTTTCAAAGAAAAAGAACTGTAAATATTCGTTATGGCACATAGGTCCACAACCTATGTAAGTAACAGCTACTAAAATTCCTTTATCTGACTTCCAATAGCACATTTCCCAACGCCAAGCATCTGCTTGATGTCCTATTTGCATATAGCCATTATTTTCATCTAAAGTCCTCACTTCCATTCTGTAAAAACCATCTACAAGAGTAGTTTTATGTTGAATGAGTTCTTGTCTATGGCTATCAGATAAACTCAAACACAAGGAATCAGGAAGAGCCCTAAAAATATCTTTTAGTTGCCCGTTTGCACAAACAGGTAATAATAAAAGCATCCAAAAAACAGGAACTAGCTTCATAAGTTTTTAATTAACTCAGAATATACCCAAACCTTGAAAGGTGGCGTTCTTGTTTACGCCAGTCTTTTTCTACTTTTACAAATTGTTCTAAATGAACTTGTTTGCCAAAAAAAGCTTCCATATCTTTTCGGGCTTCCACGCCTACCTTTTTAAGTGATTTGCCACCTTTGCCAATTAAAATACCTTTCTGGCTATCACGTTCTACAATAATTTCAGCCTGAATTCTGATGATAGTTTCAGTCTCTTTGAAAGAAGTGATGATGGTTTCTGTACTATAAGGAATTTCTTGGTCGTAATACAAGAAAATTTTCTCTCTGATAATCTCTGATGCAAAAAAACGCTCTGATTTATCAGTCAGTGTATCTTCATCGTAATAGGCTGGGTGTTCGGGTAAAGAATCCTTAATTTTTTCTAATAAAACATCTGTATTGAACTTATTAAGAGCTGAAATAGGCACAATAGACATATTTGGGAACTCTTTTTGCCAGAATGCAATAATTTCCTGAGCTTTTTCCTGAGCGATTAAATCTATTTTATTAAGAGCAATGACTAAATTGGTATTCGCTCTTTTTACTTTTTCGATAACTAAATCTTGAGCTTCAGTGTCAGTGGCATCAATCACCCAAAGTAAAATATCAGCATCTTCCAAAGACTGTTGAACGAAATTCATCATGGCTTTTTGAAGTGGATATTTGGGGTCTATGATGCCAGGGGTATCAGAATATACAATTTGATAATCTTCTCCTGTAAGAATACCCGTTATTCTGTGGCGTGTAGTTTGTGCTTTGGATGTGATGATAGAGAGTTTTTCACCCATCAAGGCATTCATCAGTGTCGATTTCCCTGCGTTGGGTTTTCCGATAATATTAACAAAACCAGCCTTATGCATCAAGAATAAATTAAAAATGAAAATAAAAAATACCCGTTCTGAAATTTTTATAACTTTGTGAACACATTTTTTGGCTCAAAATCAAACAGCTATTGCCCTGTGAACCGTATCGAAAAATTATTTCAGTCCAAAGATAAGGAAATTCTGACTATTTATTTTACAGCAGGCTTTCCAAATTTACATGATACTACCCAAATTATTCGCCTTCTAGCTCAAAGTGGGGTGGATTTGATAGAAATTGGGATGCCTTTCTCCGACCCACTTGCTGATGGAGAGGTTATTCAGAAAAGTAGTGAAGTAGCATTAGAAAATGGAATGACCATTGAACTGCTTTTTGAGCAGCTCAAAAATATTCGTAAAGAAACCCAAATTCCTTTGGTTTTGATGGGATATTTGAATCCTGTTTTACAATTTGGTGTAGAAAATTTCTGTAAGGCTTGTGCCGAAGTAGGTGTTGATGGAGTTATTCTGCCTGACCTGCCTTTACAAGAGTACATAGATGAATATAAAGCTACATTTGAAAAACATGGATTATTCAATATTTTCCTAATAACGCCTCAAACATCAGAAGCCCGAATCCGAAAAATTGATGAAGTATCGAAAGGCTTTATTTATCTGGTGGCTCAGGCAACCACCACAGGTACAAAATCTGGTGTTTCTGAAGAGCAAGAAGCTTATTTTAAGCGTATTGTAGGGATGAATCTCAAAAATCCAACTCAAATTGGCTTTGGAATTTCGGATGCAGAAAGTTTTCAGAAGGCTTGCAGATATGCTAAAGGAGCAATTATTGGAAGTGCTTTTATCAAACATATTGCCCAGACAAAAGATTTGGATAAAAGTGTGGTGGAGTTTGTAGAAAAAATCAGGAAAAAAGAATCTAATAAAAATTTAGATGTTGTTGTCGATGCTACTGACATTGCTTTGGAACTGGGAGATGGGATAGATATAATTGATGGTATTATAGATGGTTTTAGTGGGCTTATAGATTAATGATTAGAAATTTTAAATAAAAACATGAAAAAGAAACCTTTAATACTTATTTCTAATGATGACGGGATTACTTCTAAGGGCATCAGAACGCTTACAGAAGTAATGGCAGAATTGGGTGAGGTGGTAGTAGTTGCTCCTGATAGCCCTCAATCGGGTATGGGGCATGCCATAACGGTCAATAATATGTTGCGTTTGGACAAATCGGATGTGTTTGAAGACATTGGAGTAGAGGCATATGAGTGTTCGGGCACACCTGCTGATTGTGTGAAGCTAGCCAAGCATCATGTTTTAAAAGATAGAAAGCCTGACTTAGTGGTAAGTGGAATTAATCATGGGAGTAATTCTTCTGTAAGTGTTTTATATTCTGGGACAATGTCAGCAGCCATTGAGGCTGCCTTAGAAGGTTTGCCTGCAATTGGTTTTTCGTTGTGTGATTATGCTCATAATGCAGATTTTTCGCATATCAGACATTACATCAAGAAAATCACTTCTGAAGCCATTGAAAAAGGAATACCTGCTAATGTAGCCCTGAATGTAAACTTTCCTTCAATTGTACATGGTGATATTCAGGGGATTAAGATTTGCAGACAGGCAAAAGCCCGTTGGCAAGAAAACTTTGAAGAACGCAAAGATCCTTATGGCAGAGTATATTATTGGCTTGTAGGCGATTTTATCAATGAAGATACAGGCTTGGATACAGATGTTTGGGCATTGGATAATGGATATATTTCAATTGTTCCCTGTAAGTATGATATGACTGCTTACGAGAGTTTTCCTGCTATTTCCCAGTGGGATATTTAGTGCAAACATTAGATGTGAGATTTTTTTAGAAAAGAGAAAGGAATAAAGAACAACTCTAAAAACCTTTCTCTATACTCTTTTATCTATCAATATTTTAAATCCTCATCACTAAAATCTCTATACTATCTCCATGCGTTATTTTATTGAAATTGCCTATAAAGGTACTCATTATGCAGGCTGGCAGATTCAGGAGAATGCTTTGAGTGTACAGGAAAAAGTGGAGTATGCTCTGAGTACAATTTTACGAGAGCCTATCAGTATTTTGGGCAGTGGTAGAACAGATACAGGCGTACACGCAAGCCAGCAATTTGCTCATTTTGATACAGAAAAGCCTTTAAACTCACAGATGCTAAGGGCTTGGAATGCTTTATTGCCTAAAGATATTAGTATTTTGAGTGTTTATCAGGTGTCTGAAAATGCTCATACTCGTTTTGATGCTTTCAAAAGAACGTATCAGTATAAAATTGTTACGCAAAAAAATCCGTATCTGGAAAATCTGGCTCTTTTAGAATCTCGTACTTTGGATGTAGATTTGATGGAACAAGCTGCCCAGAAACTACTTTTTTATGAAGATTTTGAATCTTTTAGCAAGATAAGAGCCAATGTAAAAACCTTCAAATGCAAAATACATGAAGCGTTCTGGTTTGAGACACTAGAGCCTTTTAGTAACCAGAAAATGCTTGTTTTTCAGATTTCTGCCAATCGTTTTTTGTGGGGAATGGTAAGGGCTATTGTAGGAACACTTTTGGAAGTAGGGAGAGGTAAAATGAGTATTTCAGATTTTGAACAAATTATAAAATCCAGAGACCGTAGTAAAGCCTCAGCAGCAGCCAGCCCCGATGGTTTGTATTTATGCAAAGTAGAATATCCTTATGCTTTAGTGAAGATATAATGGATGCAAACTTTTCAAAAGTTGATTTTTCACCCTTGTTGGTGTTTTAGCATAGTGACACCAACAAGGCATAACTCTGTTATACAACCAATTCCAATCCTTCAAAATCTCCTTTGATAAGCCATTCTCTCTTGGTTGGTCTTTCAGACCAATCCAAGTTTTAATTTGCATATTACACAATAATTTGTTATTTTAGGTGTCTCTAAAGCATATTTTCTATTGTTTACATATTTTACAGAAACTTATTTTTTTACAACCACTATCCACAACTAGCAAAAGTTGCTAGAAAAAAACTTTTGCAAACAAATTATTTTAGATAGTTTAGAATATATGGGTAATGCTGGCAGAATTAGTACACATGCTTTTGTAATAATGCCTAACCATATCCATTTATTATTAACACTAGACAAAGATGAAAAACAAGAATCTTTTCAAAGGGATTTTCTAAAATTTACAGCCCAACAAATGATAAAGAGAATAGTTCTGTTGGGGGATGAAAAAGAGTTAGAAACCTATCGCTCCACTCAAGCAGATAGGGTATATCAAATTTGGGAAAGAAGACCCAAATGAAAAAATGTATCCAATCAACTAATTTTAGAACAAAAGAAGCAATACATTCACGAAAACCCACTACAAGAACACTGGAAACTAGCTGATCAGCCAGAAGATTACTATTGGAGCTCTGCCTGTTTTTATCTAAAAAACAATCAAGATTTTAACTTTTTGAGTTATTTGTGAACTTTGGATCGGTCTGGAAGACCGACCAAGAGAGAAAAAAAACTTATGATAGATAATATGAAAAATTTTATTGGCAAATGGGGTTGGGTTAGTATTGACGACATACATACTGAACATTTCAAACAATATATCCATCCTAAACATGTAAATAGTATTGAAAAATTAACACTAATTGATCATGTATTTCAGTGCTTAGATATTGAAAAGGATGGTTATTTAAATTTAAAGTCTACGGAAACTTCACTTTTACTCAAACAAGAGGTCTTTCGCTTAATGCCTCAAGAACCTGATTTTAAACCATTACAAAAAGTGAAGTTTTTAAATTCTAAAGGTTTCTTAGAATTTGGCATTGTAAAAAAAATATCTTGGCATAATAATGAACATAAACATATTTATCTTTTAGAGATTGACAACAAAATGAAAAGTCGTAGATATTATGGAGAAGACTTACAAAGTAATGAAAATCTTGATTCTTACAAATAAAACCTCATGGAAAAAAACTTTTTCATATTTATCAGTCCTGCTTTTGGGAAGTATTATATTCTTCTTCAAGAATATATACTTCACTCCATCTTTTATCTAATCTAGTATCGTATATACTAAAAATCAAATTTTTATAATTATTAGGGCTTTTTATTCCTGTAAACTTCCAATAATTGCTCGCAAAATCACATATTATATAACCGCTTTCATCAATATAAAATGTACCTACAATTTTATATTGATTTAAAAAGTCTACATCACTTTCATCCATAGGTCTGACTGGGTCAACTACAATTCGAGTAAACTCAACAATATTTTTATCAAAAAAACTAATACAATTTTGATAGATAATACCAAATAAATTATTTCCAGCATGCAAATGTGCATCTGTGATTAGTCCTGATAGATATTTTTTGTTTTCCATTTTTTAATCTATAATTATGTTTTCATTTTGAAGAGTCCTTGTTGGTAAACCGTCTGCTTTATTGGGAGGAACCATCATTTTGGTATTAGGATCATACCTATAACCATGCTTCCATTCAAATCTATGAACTTCTTTTCTCTCTTGGTCGGTCTTTATTTTCTATTGTTTACATATTTTATAGAAACTGAAATCTTGGTCGGTCTTCCAATCCAAGAAAGAACAAGGCATAACTCTGTTATACAACCAATTCCAATCCTTCAAAATCTCCCTTTACAATCCAATTGGGGATATAATCAGACTCTACTTCTCTTTTCATCCCTTTATCATAAGCAATGGCACAAGCCCCTATCAGTGCCATGGAGAGCCAACCTTTAGGATCACTTCTGATTTCTTCTCTTTGTATTTGAAAATTCTCATAATAATTCTTATGTTTTTCTAAAGCTATTTTTAAGTTGTGATCTGATAAACTTTTAGATAAGGTAATATCAATTCTTCTATTTGTTGTTTTTCATATCTAAGAGGTAAACAACCTGTTGAATAAGGAGTTAAATCACTTTCTTTGTAACCATCTCCCCACCACAAAGACAATTCCTCTTTTTCTCTTTGATTGTAATAATCTGCTTCGTTTGCAAAGAAAATAATCATTTCTTTGGTTTTTTCAAGAGACAGGTTTGTATCTCTGCTGGCAAGCACCACAAAATAATCAGCCAATGCCCAGTTTTGTCTGTAACCATAATCTGGGGAACCTTCTTCTTTATAGCTTTTTATCCAAGGATAGTTTTGTATTTTATCTTGATGGTGTTGATAAAACTCTGTTTTTGTAGGCTTAAAAGATAATTGAGCATACAAATCTAATGCTTTGGTATCTCTGAAAATCAAAGCTAAAATGACACTTAAGTGGGAATCTTGATTAAAATAATTTTGAATAAAAGTATCAGGAAACACAACACCAGAACCAAGCCCCTTGACTGTATTAGAGCCTTTTAGAAAAGAAAGTGTTACTTCTTCTTGAGATTGAATTAGACAGGCATAATAACGCAAAAGATATGCATAATACAAAAAAGTATAAGAATCTAAAGGTTCAATGCCTGCTAATTCACACCAATAAAGTGCCATTTCACAAGAACGAGACGCTTGGTATATTAATGCTTCTGGGTCTATTTCGGTTCGTGTCAAGTATTTATTCAAAGCATTGTTTATATCTTCAGAACTTCCTTCAATTACATAATGTATTCCGTTTTGTACCCTATCAGGGTATGCACTTAAATGTCTTGTTATCATACTTTAAAATTTCATCTAGGTTCAAACAAAGATTTATCAATAAAGAAATATTTAATACTTGTCTTTTCGAGTTGCCCATCATCAAAGGGTTGCCTTACTTCACAATATTCTAAAATAATATTACCTGTATAGTTTCCTTTTGTTATTTTTGATAATAAATCTGTTGTTATCCACGAAAACCCACTACAAGAACGCTGGAAACTAGCTGACCAGCCAGAAGATTACTATTGGAGCTCTGCCAGTTTTTATCTAAAAAACAACCCGAATTTTAACTTTTTGAGTTATTTGTGAACTTTGAAATCATTTAAGATAGAATGGAATGAATCTTGGAAACTCTTGCTCCCACTTAAGTTAGCATTTCCAAATAACTCCTACCAATCAGAAGGTGGTGGCTCATAACGACAAAAATATATCTTCTCATTGTTTAGGTAAGACTTTTCTAAGTTTTTAGAATAGCCTATTAACTGCCCTATCCGAATATCGTCTATATCATCTTTTACATTCAGATATAAATCCTCACCCTCAAAACTAAAACATAAGGTGTGTTTTAGATAAGGTCTTTGGGCTTCTTTACGCCAACGTAATTCAGATTTGATAGCTGTTTTTAAAGAATCTATCATCTTTAAAATCTCTGATCCTTCAATAAAAAAGTCTTCTTCTCCTTTTTGTAAAAGATTATAATGATATTCTGATAAGCCATTTTTATAAATATTTTCCATCAGCTCATACACTCTGTAGTAATATGTGCCTTGTTCTGGTTTTTTTTTCTTAGGATTATATGTCCTAAAGAAACTTGTATTTATTAAATTCTCATAGCTTGTAAGAAGTAAGCTCTGATTACTAATTGTGTAATACATACAAAAGATTTATTTATAAAAAATAACTTCTACTCTATTAAACTGATTATAACGATTTGTGTTGTCCCCAAATGCATCTTCATCATCAAAAAACTTAACTTTTGTAAATCCTTTTTCTTTAACCCATTGATATTTTCAAGAATCATTTTATTTCTCTCTGTTTTTTTATATTTTCCCAATAAAGGTCTATTTCAGGTTCATAATGATTGAAGTATAATCTTTCATTATTTTGATAAGAAAAATTCAACTTTTCTAAAAAGTTGAATAAATTGATGATAAAAATGTCTTCATAATCATCTTTATTATTGAGTTGAATATCACAGCTATCAAATTTATAAGTAAGAGTATGTCTTGTTATTATCTGCCTATTTTCTTTTTTTCTTATATTGAGTAATTTTTTTATAGCATCTTTTACAGATTCCATCAAGATAAATATTTCTTCTGGCTCAATATAAAAATCTATCGTCTCATCCAATAATATAGATTTATTTCTATTCAAACCATTGTAAATTATTTCACGCCAACTATTATTCTTTGAATAGTAGTCTGGACTATTTAAAGATGGGTAATTCCCTATTACATCTTTTGACAGTTTGATTATCTTTCCCATTTTATTTATAAAAAATGACTTCTACTCTATTATTTTTATCACAAATTTCAGAACCCAATTCTCCAAAGAATCTCACTTTATCAAATCTTTTTTCTTTAGCCCATTTCCCTGTAACAGTTTCAAAGGCTGCTTCTTCTCTAGTCATTCCTGCATCCAATGCTTCTCTAAATTTTCTAATATTTACAGATTCTCCTCCATAATCAATATATACATCTGATTTTACATTCCCCATATACTCCATCTAAATCTCTTCCTATTTGATTAATTATAAGAATGATCAAAAATTTCTTTACCTAAACTTACTTTTCTCTCTTGGTCGGTCTGGAAGACCGACCAAGAGAAATTCTCTGTTTTTTGAGGATTCAATTGTTTTGCTTTTAAATAAGCTGCTATAAACCAATTGATTAATTCTTTTTCTCTTAACTTTTTCTCCCACCTGAGTTAGCACTTCCATTTGCTTTTGTCCAACCACTCTGGGATTTATACTTTTTTTAAATCCGATGCTGAATATTGTCGAGATATATTTTTTCCTTTTAAATCTTTTATAAAATATTTAAACTCTTGATCCTTACCATGCCAAAGTATGTGCACAATATACCCATGTCTAATTGTGCCATTTAAGGATTCTACTAACTCTCCAAAAATAAAAATAGGTTTAACTTCATATACAGATTTTATACCGTCAAGCAATCCTTCTAGTTTATACTTTTTATATAAAATTTCAATTGTAGTATTATCAATTATTCGATTACAATATCCTGTAAATCCAGATGTGTTGTATATTATCTTATCTATATTATCTTATCTATATTATATGTTATATTATTTTCTCCATCATCTGATATAGGTTGAAAATTTATAACTCTACCTAATAAGTATTCTTTACTTTCAGCATATCGTCCTTGTTTGAAAGGGATGATAGGGATTGCTTTTTTTGAACTTTCCATTATTGATCTAATTTTTTTTTTAAATCTTGGATCGGTTTGGAAGACCGACCAAGAGAGAAAAAGAAACCTATTAATTTTCAATTTGATAGAGATGATATATGATTTACTTTTAGAGACGGATGATAGAATATTAAAATAATGGCATATTTTTATCTAATCTAAAACGTATATCCTTTACTATTTCTTTTGCCTTTTCTAAAACTTCCCAAGAGTCGCTAATAAACCCAGCTTCTTTTAAAATATGCCAATAATGCTCCACTTGGTCAAAGAATGAACCAAAAAAGACAGTGTAAGGCAAAACTATTAGACTTTCATCAAAATAATAGTCGTTAAAAGGGATTGTAATCAAACCATTTTCTCCAGAATAGGAATAAGTAAGATTATTTTTCTTTATAAATTCTTTTGTATAGATAATACAACCACTCTCTATACAAGCATTTATATGCATAGCAGTTGATTGATAATCTTGAAAGTCTATTCTTAATGCATCTTTTATTCTTGTGTCCCAATAGGCTATTTTGATGACTTGATTAATAGAAGAAAAATGAACATAAAGTTCTGCACCAGTATTTATTTCAGAATAATTTGAAGCATAAAACTCGCTTTTAAGGTACATTTTGGGAATGTAATCTAGGATTTTTGTTATCAATTTATTCTCAAATTCATAAAACTCCATTTTTTGTTTTTGGTATCTGATGATAGTATGCCCTATGCCATAATCAACATGAAGATTATTTTTGAGGTATAAACCAAAATCCTCTACCTTTATTTTTTTCCTTTTTCCTTGATTATTTCGTTCACCAAAAAAAATATATAACTTTAAAGTAGCATCTTCTGACATAAATTTTCCCTAAATGTTTAAGGTTACCTATTATTGATCATTTTGAAATAAAAGATAGATTACTATGTCAAAAAAAGCGTCAAATATATAAATGCCCCTATCGTAATATGCTTCTGAAATACTTCTTGTATAAAAATAGTATTTTGTATTACTCACATCTTTAAGTCTCAAAAAATCGTTTAGTTCTTCTTTAAATGTTATGCTATCAAATGAACTAGATAGAACAAATGGATATATTTCTTCGGAAAATAAGTCACATATTTCATTTAGGTTTAGGGGAATAATATCAATACTTTGTAGGTTTCTGATATTAGACATCCCAAGTTTAGCAAGATTAAATTGGTGCAATCCCTGAAGAAGTGCTTCAAATATCATGATTCCTTTTTTTTCTATGACAGTTTTATTAGGTTCTTCCTTTGTATTGAGATTATCTATCCAATCTAAATAGTTAAAATCTATATTTTTGAATGATTTTGACATAAAATCATTCAAAAGGTTTTTATTTTGAATATATTCTAATAATTCTTGATTGGAATATGCTTCCCAAATGGGATATAATCCTGAATATATTGATGATTTTACCTTCACTACGTTATTATTATGCAAATCATAATATTTTAGACTTGTATAAAAAACACTCAAAGTAGTATATTCCAAATTGTATTTGATACTCGTAAGTTTTGGATATAACATACAAAAATCTACAAATGGAACATCATAATCACTCAGTTTAATTTTTCCTTTGCTTAGCATATTGAGGTTAGTCTAAAATATCTTTATAGGCTTCTAATTGCTTCTTAGTAAATACTAATATATTAGGAGATGTAGGTAGAGGATAAAATTGACCTATAATATACTTATTATTATTAGGAGAACTTCCTTTAAATTTTTATTTGTCTGTAACTTAGCTTATTCTCTCTTTTTTATTTGCATTTCCACATCTATATTATAAATCTCTTTTAGCTTTTGATAGTTTAATTGAATATTGAGTATTTCTGTTGCATCATCAAGAGTTTTAATAATAAGAGCTGATTTATTATATTCTGAGTTTAAATCTATTAACTCTATAATGTTTGTATATTCCTGCATAGGAGATAGTCCATCTAAGTCTAAAACAATAAAATCTTTTTTAGACATAGCTATATGAATATTTAATGTCATCTTCTTCCCCAATCCACCATATAAAGATTTCATTATCATTGCATCATTTGGTATTGATATTTTTTTTAGAATAATTTCTAATTTACTTTTGTTTATCTTAGAATGACATAAAACATAATTTTTTACTGTTTTTTTGGAAAAAAAATAACAGAAACTATAATAATTTTTACTCACATCAATAATCATTTTTTTTTGATCCTTGATGCTTTTTATTACTTCTTTTTTCATTATTCTAGGAGTAATCATATAAGTTACACCTTTTTTTAGGACAATACCATCATTTTCTATTGTTTACATATTTTATAGAAACTGAAATCTTGGTCGGTCTTCCAATCCAAGAAAGAACAAGGCATAACTCTGTTATACAACCAATTCCAAGCCTTCAAAATCTCCCTTTACAATCCAATTGGGGATATAATCAGACTCTACTTGTCTTTTCATCCCTTTATCATAAGCAATAACACAAGCCCCTATCAGTGCCATAGAAAGCCAACCTGTATGCTCACTTCTGATTTCTTCTCCTTCCAACAGAAAATTCTCATAATAATTCTTATGTTTTTCTAAAGCTGTTTTTAAGTTGTGATTAAATCCCTTCTCATTATTTTCAAAAACACTCTGATACACTTTCAGATAAGGCAATATCAATTCTTCTATTTGTTGTTTTTGAAATAGGAGGGGCAAACAACCTGTTGAATAAGGAGTTAAATCACTTTCTTTATAGCCATCTCCCCACCATAAAGACAAATCTTCTTTTTCTCTTTGATTGTAATAATCCACTTCATTTGTAAAAAAAGTAATCATTTCTCTAGTTTTTTCAAGAGAATGCTCTGTATCTCTGCTGGCAAGCACCACAAAATAATCAGCCAATGCCCAGTTTTGTCTGTAAGTATAAATGGGTGAGCCTCCTTTTTTGTAGTTTGCAATCCAAGGATAATCACGTTTTCTACTCTTTTGGTCTTCATAAAAGTCTTTTATAGAGGGCTTAAAAGATAACTGAGCATACAAATCTAAAGCCTTGGTATCTCTGAAAATTAAAGCCAAGATGACATTCAAGTGAGAATCTTGATTAAAATAATTTTGAATAAAAGTGTCTGGAAACACAACACCAGAACCAAGCCCCTTGACTGTATTAGAGCCTTTTAGAAAAGAAAGTGTTACTTCTTCTTGAGATTGAACTAAACAGGCATAATAACGCAAAAGATATGCATAATACAAAAAAGTATAAGAAATCTGAGAATCAGTATATGCTAACTCACACCAATATAATGCTTTATCACAGTAACGTAAAGTTGTTTGTGTCAATATACTTGGACTTATTTGAGTGCTTTCTATACAATAATTTATTGTATCTTCAATTTCTTCTTTATTTTTCCCTATTACGGCGTGTACTTCTTGATACACGGTATCAGGACGAGCACTTAAATGTCTCATGATTATCATAAATTATAATTTTTTTATCTAGGTTCAAACAAAGATTTATCAACAGAAAAATATTATTTTTCTATTTCTGCATCTAACATTTTCATCAAATCTCTTTTACTTATGGCACTTTCAGTCTTGAAGGCTCCATAAAGTAATGCAATTCCAAAAATAAGCATCCCAAAAGGTATGAGAAAAGGAGGTTCAAACTTTCCAGTAAATAATACTGATAGAGTTACTAAACAGCCCATAGAAATACCACCAAGCCATATTACCATAAAGAATAACACAAATAAATGGGGTCGCATATAAACTTCAATCTTTGTTCTATTAAATTCAGAATAAATTTCACCTTTAATTTGTGGTAAAAAAGAATTTCGATAACTAATGGCTCGCTCTATTTCAAAATGATTACCCATTATTTTTCCGATATACGGTTTCGAATAAATACCAAAAGACTTTTTTGTTTCAATATTTTCAGTTAATCGTTGGATAACTTGTTCTTTTGAAAGATTTGTTTTGTAAATAATATTTTCTATTGGAAGATATTTGCTCATTTTAAAAAATACCATATGAATATGAGGCTATAAATTATGTGATTTAATATCTGTTCATACTATTTACTTATTCAAAATGGTTTTAGTTATATTTCTAATCACTATGTGAAAAACAAAATAGCCAAATTATTCTTTCTACATGATTAATAAATACAAAAGAACGATCAGTACAACTATGTTGATCAAACCAATTTCCCCATGCCAAAGTAGTTGAAAAACATACAATATTCTCTAAATCAGATTGATATAATAGTTTTGTAAATCTTTTGCTAACTTCCATAGCTTTATTGGTAGAATTATGCTGATAGAAATAATCGTACATTCCATAGTAATAGAGATAATTACTCAATTCGCCTTCTATTTTAAAAGAGTTTAGATACTCAAATTTTGCTTCAAGGAGTTGTTTGGGTAAATCACTTGGGGTAGAGTAAAATTCAGTTAAATGCTTTTGAATAGCTGTTTTAGTAAATAGGTATTCAATAAAATGTTCTTGTAAAAGAGGTAGATAGTGAATGATGGAGAGTAATCTTTCAAAATCAGAATCTTGTCTATAATTAAACATTTTTCCGATAATTCCATTAGGAATACCTCCATTATTACAATATTTTTTAATTTCTGATAAATACTCTATATCGTCTTCTTTATCAATGGTCATACCTGAGGAAATGAGATTGAGCCAGTCAATATTAAAATCTATGTCTATATGACGAGGAGTATTTGAAGATATTACTAAAGGTTTCATCTTTATTCCATTATAGCTGATACCCAAATATATAAGATAAGATTCATTTATCTTGTCTTTATGATATGAGGTTGTCTAACATTATTTTTATAAGAGAGAAATTATCTTCAAACATGGTCAGACTATGGTCTGACAGAAAAAAGATGCTTTACTAGAAATGTTAGATAAGTTCCATATATTAATCCAACTAAATAAGTTTTTATATAAAAATACTACAACCCCAACTTCTTCTGCCAGTTCCAAGCATCTAAAAGGGCTTGGCGGAGAGGTCTTTTAGCTTCCCAATGGAGCAATTGCTTCGATTTAGTGGCATCTGCATAGATTTCAGTAATATCACCTTCTCGGCGTGGAGCAATCGTATAATTGAGTGTTACTCCTGATACTTCTTCGAATGTTTTGATAATTTCCATCACCGAAACACCTTTTCCTGTTCCTACATTAACGAAATCAATTAAACCTTTATCTTGTGTTTGGAGATATTCTAAAGCTTTTACATGAGCTTCAGCTAAATCGCAGACATGAATAAAATCTCTGATACAAGTACCATCTGGTGTAGGATAGTCGTTGCCAAACACTTGTAATTGCTTGCGTAAACCAATAGCAGTTTGTGTGATATAAGGGATAAGATTATTGGGAATACCTTTGGGTAGTTCACCAATCAGCCCCGATTCGTGTGAACCAATCGGATTAAAATAACGCAATGCAATGGCTTTAAGTGTTCTTTGAGCCACAACAGTATCTTTTATAATTTCTTCACCTATTCGCTTTGTGTTTCCATAAGGAGAAAAAGCAGGCAAAATAGGTGCTTGCTCATTGACAGGAAGCATTTCTGTCTGCCCATACACAGTACATGAAGAAGAAAATACAAAATTTTCTACTTGGTACTTAGGCATGATTTTAAGCAAATTAATCAATGAGAGTAAATTATTCTCATAATATCTTAAAGGTTCAGAAACAGATTCGCCAACAGCTTTATAAGCAGCAAAATGAATGACTCCTTGTATTTTATTTTGCTGAAAAACTTGTTCAAGATTTAGATAATCTAAGCAATCAATTTGATAAAAAGGAATATGTTGATGTGTAATATCTTGAATTCTGTCTAAAATAAAAAGTTCTGAATTGCTTAAATTATCTAATATAATAGGCTTATAACCCGCTTCTATTAAAGCAACAACTGTATGAGAACCAATAAAACCCAAACCGCCCGTTACTAATACTTGCATATTTTTTATTTACTAAAAATGTTAAAAATAAATTCAAATGATTGTCCAATAAGATAACGCAGATGATTTTTTTCGTGCATAGGCAATCGTTTTCTAATTAATAAAGCACATTGTCCATGAATATAAGACCAAAAAGTAAAAGCTACGACTTGGTGGTCTTTGCCTTTAATTTTATCCAAAACCATACAGGCTTCAACAGTTTCCTCAATAGTTCTATAAAGCTTGATACCTTGTTCCCATGTTTTTTCTTCGTCTAATACTTCCATTGGGGAACGAAGAATAAACATCAAATCGTAGTATTGTGGATTATCAAATGCAAAATTTAGATATACTTTCCCAATCGCTTTGAGTCTCTCATAAGGATTCATAACAGATTGAGATTCTTTAAGGCATTCATTAAGTAAATCGAATGCTTTACACTGAATTTGCCAGAAAATATCATTTTTATCCTTAAAATAAAGGTAAATAGTTGCAGGGCTATATTCAATAGCATCAGAAATTACTCGAATGCTTGTTCCTTCGTATCCTTTTTCTAAAAATAGTTGTGTGGCTACTTCTAAAATTTTTGAACGAATGAGTTCTTTTTCTCGTTGTTTGCGTTCTGAAATTCCCATAATTTTCATGGCAATATAATAACGCAACAAGGTAAGAAATTCTTATTTCAGACACAAAATAAAAAAGAAAACCCCAAATCAAGGATTTGGGGTTTTCTGTAAACAATTAAACAACATAAACAAACAAAACTTATATGCTTTGATAGTTTTTTTCTTATTTTGAGAATCTACTTAAAATTCAACAATTTTTATGCCAATTTTGTAAATACATTTAAAAAATCTTTTATTTTTATAACTCATAAGAAATCTAATTTATTGTCGTTTATTGATAAAATATTTTATCTACCTCAAAAATATAATATAATTTTATGCAAAAAAGAAGCTACTTATGGAGTATATGGCTTGTAATTTGTCTTGTAGGACAAGCTGTTGCTCAAAAAAAGAATGTATCTATTGAAGATGTTTGGCAAACCTACTCATTTTATCCGAGTGCCGCCGAAGGCTTCAATTACATGCAAAACAGTCAATTTTATACCATCTCAGAGGGTAATAAAATCTACAAATATGAAACTAAAACCAATAAAAATGTTGGTTTAATAGCTGATGTCCCTGTAAAATTTGAGTCTTACGGACTCAATGCTACTGAGGATAAAGTTTTGTTGTTAAACTCTCGTGAGGCTATTTACAGACGTTCTTTTAAGGCTGAGTATTATATTTATGATATAAAGACACAAAAGAACATCAAAGTATCTAACAATGGAAAACAGTCTTATGCAACACTTTCACCAGATGGCTCGAAAGTAGCTTTTGTAAGAGATAACAACCTTTTCTTAGTAGATTTGGCAACCATGAATGAAACAGCTATTACAACGAACGGAAAAGCCAACGCTATTATCAATGGTTCTACGGACTGGGTTTATGAAGAAGAATTTGGATTTGCTCAGGCATTTTTCTGGTCGCCTGATAATAAAAAAATTGCTTTTTATACCTTTGATGAAAGTGCTGTAAAAGAGTACAATATGCAGGTTTGGAAAGGTTTATATCCTCAAGATTATAGATTCAAATATCCAAAAGCTGGTGAAAAAAATTCGGTTGTAGGGCTTTCTGTATATAATCTGGATAGTAAGCAAACTCAACCTATCAACTTGGGGTCAGAAACAGATATTTATATTGCTCGTGTGAAATGGACTCAGAATGCAGATGTACTTTCTATCAGAAAATTAAATCGTTTACAGAATAAATTAGAACTGATTCATGCTAATGTTGCTAAAAATACAACCGAAACAGTTTACACCGAGAATAATAAAGCATACGTAGATGTGGAATTCAATGAAGATTTACACTATTTGGCAAATGGTAAAGAAATGATTTTGGCTTCAGAGAAAGATGGTTTCAAACATTTCTATTTATATGATTTGAAGGGTAAACTGGTTAGACAAATTACAAAAGGTAATTGGGAAGCAAGCAAACTGATTGGCTTGGATGAAAAGAAAAGAGTATTGTATTTTACTTCTACCAAAGAATCGCCATTAGAAAGATATTTGTACTCGATTTCTTTGGATAAGGGAGCTGAAAAACAGATTTTAAATGCAAAAGGCTATCATGAAATAACCATGAGCCAAGATTGCCAGTTTTTTATGGATGAGTATAGCACAGCCAATACACCTGCCATATTTAGTTTATACGATATTTCAGGTAATAAGATTAAAGACTTGGAAACCAATGAAAAACTAAAAAATACACTGGCTAGCTATCAAATTTCACAGAAAGAATTTTTTACGGTTCAAGTTCCTGATGCTACACTCAATGCATGGATGATTAAACCTCATAACTTTGATGCTAAAAAAGCATATCCAACACTCATGTTTGTGTACGGAGGTCCTGGTTCTCAGGAAGTTGAAAATAAGTGGGACTATTTTGATTATTTCTGGTATCAGCATCTGGCTTCAAAGGGATATTTGGTGGTTTGTGTGGATAACAGAGGCACAGGTGCAAGAGGAGAGGCTTTTCGTAAAGCTACTTACGGGCAGTTAGGGAAACTGGAAGTACAGGATCAGATTGAAGCAGCTAAATATCTAGCAAAACAGAGCTATGTAGATAAAAGCAGAATAGCAATTTGGGGCTGGAGTTATGGTGGTTATATGTCATCTAATTGTATTTTACAGGGTGCAGATGTATTTAAGGCTGCTGTGGCAGTAGCTCCTGTAACCAACTGGCGTTTTTATGATACCATCTACACAGAAAGATATTTGGGCTTACCACAAAGTAATGCAAGTGGTTATGATGACAACTCACCTATTACACATGTGAAAAATCTAAAAGGGAAATATCTTTTAATTCATGGAACAGGTGATGATAATGTGCATTTCCAGAATGCAGTAGAAATGCAAAATGCCTTGATAAGAGCAGGTAAACAATTTGAAACTTTTTATTACCCTAACAAAAATCATGGTATTTCAGGCGGAAATACTCGCCTACATCTATATCAGATGATTACAAGCTTTTTAGATAAAAATTTATAAAATTAAATCCCCTAAATATTAGGGGATTTTTGTTTTTTAAATTAAAACTGCTACATTTCAGTTATATCAAAAAATATTATACTTCACGGAATAGTTTATGGCAGCAGAACATGTACAAGACCCTGGTTTTGGACAAGCATACCACCAGAAAACCCAAAAAATGATTAATGATGATAGTTCTTACAACGTAAAACGATTAGGAACAGTCTTTTCTATTAAAGATTTTTATTCTTACCTTATTACAGCTTCTGGCTGGCAATTTAGCCTCTTCTTTATTGGAACTTTTCTAGTTTTAAATGCCATATTTGCTTTTTTTTATACATTTTTGGGTGAGGGAGCTCTCAAAGGAACTGAAACTTACAGTTGGGAGAATGACTATATTCATGGTTTCTTCTTTAGTATTCAGACATTTACAACGGTAGGTTATGGAGGAGTAGCTCCTCATAGCATTATAGCCAATTGGATAGCTTCTGCCAACGCATTCACGGGAATTACTTGGGCTACACTTATGGCGGGGCTTTTGTTTGGACGTTTCTCAAAGCCTTTTCCCCGAATTGCTTTTAGTAAAAATGTATTAATTACTGATTTTAGAGATAAACCAATATCCACATTACAATTTAGGGTAGTTAATGAAAGAGCTAATGTAATGATGGATACAGAAGCTGAGGTGGTGGTATCATTTTTAGAAATGAATAGTCAAAAACAATATAAAAAGGAATACTATGCTCTCAAATTAGAGTCAAAAGAAATTCGATTTTTTCCTTTAAACTGGACTCTTGTCCATCATATCAATGAAGACAGTCCTTTATTTGGAAGAAAGACTTCAGAATTAGAGGCATTAAATATGGAAATTTTGGTGATGATTAAAGGCTTTGATAACACATTTCATCAAACAGTTTATGCAATACATTCGTATAAAGTAAATGATATGCTTTGGAACAAGAAGTTTGAACCTATGTTTAGTCCCGATGAAAAAGGTAGAATAATTTTAGATTTAAAAAAACTAAATTCTTTAGAAGATTCATAAAAAATATACCTTATGCTAATTTTAATGTAATAAATGACTAAGACTCACTTTGGTTTTGAGTAAAAGTTTGTCGGAGGTACTCACTATCCCAACTAATATCAGTTTGTCCCAAAGCTAATTTTAAATCATTTTGTAAAATTTGCTCTTGCCATTGTATTTGTTCTTTCACAGAAAGAACATAGTCTTTCATATCGTGACGACTTTTAGCTAATTTTTCGAGAGCTGATTCATCAAATTGAATAAACTTCTGCCCCTGTCTGGTGGCTGTATATTTTCTAAATCCAAGTTGAACCAAAGCATCAATTCCTAAGTGAACAGCTGTATAGAGTGTTTCTCTATAAATGTGTTTTACTCCCATATCCATCATCTCATAAGCATCAAATCGATTTCGAGATCTTGCCATAATAGTTAAATGAGGAAAGTGCTTCCTCGCTACTTCAATCAATTCTTGGTTTGCTTCTGGTGGATCTATGGCTGCTATTAACAAAGTAGCTTCAGAAGCCTTAGCTGCTTCAAGTAAATCTAAACGAGTAGCATCTCCATAATATACTTCAAAGCCCATTTTACGTAATAAATTAACTCTGTCAGAATCATTATCTAAAATGGTAGCTTGTATGTTATTTGCTCTTAGAAATCGTCCAATTGTACTACCAAAATGTCCAAAACCAGCAATAATAACTTTATAATGAGTATCAATGGTATCATGAGGTGGTTTATCATCAATCGTTTTTACGCCCCAATAAGGTTCTATAACCTTCTCATTAATTAAAATGAATAAAGGGGTAGAAGCCATCGTGATAGCTACTACAGCCATCAGTTTGGCTGTCCAAGTTTCATCTATTAATTGAATTTGATTAGAAAAGGATAGTAATACAAATGCAAACTCTCCTACTTGACTCAAACCAAATGAAAAAATAAACTTTTGGTCAGAACTCATTTTAAAAACTCTTCCCACAATCATAAGCACTACAAACTTAATACTTAATACTAGACCCACTAAAGAGGCTATCATGAGAGGATCCTGTGAAATTTGAGTGAAATCTATTGTAGCTCCCACACTCATAAAAAATAAACCTAATAATAATCCCTTGAAAGGTTCAATGTCACTTTCAAGCTGATGCCTAAATTCTGTATTAGCAAGCACTACACCAGCTATAAATGTTCCTAAAGCAGGGCTTAACCCTACGGCTTGCATAAGAGTAGCGACCCCAACTACCAAGAATAGAGCAGAAGCAACAAATAACTCTCTCATGTGTGTTTTGGAGACAAAACGTAATAAAGGTACTACCAAAAATTTTCCTATAAATAAAATAAAAGCAACAGCTCCTAAAACAGAAATCGCTTGAATCCAAGCAGGTTGATCAGCAAAAAGAGAAGATTGATTATTTGTAGCAATATTAGGTTGTGTTTCCAAAAGTGGTAGAATAGCTAAAATTGGGATGACAGCTATATCTTGAAATAACAATACAGCAAAAGAAGCCTCACCCGAAACAGATTGAGAAAGATTTTTTTCTTTAAGTGTTTGTAAAACAATAGCTGTGGAGGACATAGAAAATGCCAAAGAAACAGCCAGAGCCATTCTCCAATCCCATTGTAATAGTAAAAATAGAATAAAAAGAAGCAGAGTTGTTCCAATGAGTTGTATGCTTCCTAATCCTACAATTGCTTTTCGCATTTCCCAAAACTTATGTGGATTAAGCTCAAGTCCAATCAAAAAAAGCATCATTACTACACCAAATTCTGCAGCATGCATAATATCTTGTCCATTCTTGCCAACAAAACCAAGTATAAAGGGTCCTATTAACACTCCTGCTACCAAATATCCTAAAACAGAACTCAAACCTATCTTTTTAGCAATTGGAACTAATAAGATGGCAGCACCCATAAAAACCAAAGCTTGAAATAAAAAACTCGTATTCATTTATCGGTTGTTTTTATGTTGAAGATACTCATGTAAATAGTTATGAGAAGATGCAAGTAATGAGTCTATACTTTCTTGCCAATTATCTAAAAATGTAAAAAACTGCTCTATATTTTGATCTAAATTAGCTTGAGAGATTCTGTGTGTTCCATGTATTACGAAGGGAGGTAAGTAATTCATATTACATAGATAAGCAGTTTGTTCAAAAGGTCTGAGAAACTCTCGAATAGTAAAACGATTATTTCCATCAACTTGATAGGCTTGTTCACTACCTCCAGTAGTAATGACTTGTAAAATATGTTTCCCTTTCAAAGCATTACCATTAGGTCCGTATGCCCACCCAACTTCTAATACCATGTCAATCCATTGTTTGAGTAAAGGAGGGGAGCTATACCAATAAAGAGGATGATGCCAAATGATTAGAGAGCTTTCTTCTAATAAAGCTTTTTCATAAGGAATATTTATATTAAACTCGGGGTATTCCTCATATAAATCATGGAATTTTAATGTAGAACGCTGTTGGTATTTTCTGACAAAAAATTTATTGATTTTTGATTTTTCCAATAAAGGATGTGCAAATAGTATTAATACATTATCATTGGCTCTCATTTCTAAAAAAGTTGAAACTCTACGTTCAACAAAATTAATCTTTTTTTCAAAAAATGCAAATTTTATTCAAATCACTATTAGGTTAGTTTTGCTTTTCTACAAACTCCCTGATAATTGAAAAATCAATAGAGTAGATATTTCCTTCTCCATTTAAAATACTTGAGTGTAAATTCTTAAGATTCTGATAATTAGTGATAATAGCTAATCTGTTTTTAGGTAAATCTCCTTTTTCGTTGGTAAAATAAAGTGTTTTTCCATCTGGGCTTACAAAAGGGCAGTAATCTAAGCTTTCAGTATTGATGATAGAAAGGTTTACAGCTCTTCTCCATTTACCATTTGTATCTTTAATGCTCATATACAAATCGCCTCTTCCTTTATCATCTTTACGCCCATACGAAGAGAAAATAATATAACTTTCATCAGGGGCTACAAAAGCATTAAATTCATAAGTCTTTGTATTCACTTCTGTATCTAAAAGGGTAATATTAGCATACTTACCATTTTTCCATTCTGCTTTGTAAATATCTTCTTTTCCTACACTCAAAGAATCTTTGGTAGCAGTAAAATACAAGTCTCCTTTTTGTGAAACAGATGGATAAAATTCATTAGATGAGGTATTTACAGAGCTACCTGCATTAACAGGCTCTGACCATTTTTCACCATTTTTCTCAATATACCAAATATCAAAATCTTTGTGGTTTGTACCTGTGATAGGGCGATTGGATGCAAAAAATAGCTTTTTTCCATCAGGACTGAATGCAGGTTCTAAGTCGCTGTACATGCCAGAAAAAGGAGCTATCTCAGGTGTTGTCCATTTCCCTTTTTTATCTTTTGTACACATTGCAATACTCTGAAAACCAGAAGATAACTGAATAGTGAAATACATAGTTTTTCCATCAGGAGCAAGAGCCATATCACGTTCATACAAATTCGTAGAAACATGGTTAGGTAAAAAAATTTCAGCCGTTTTCTGAGCAGAAACAACTATGCTTGCTCCAAAAGCAAAAGAGAGTAGAAGTAATTTTTTCATATACAATAATTTTGGTTTTACTCAATACGTATAAAACCAATTTATAGTATGTACATCAAAGAATTCTTAAATAGTTTCTTTCTTAGGTTTTAATTCCTCAATGAATTCATCTATAGAAGGAAAATCATGATACCAGTCATGGTGTTTTGACCATTTAGCACAAGCAAGACATTGAGTATCATGCCATACATGCTTGCATTTGGGGCAGACTCCTTGTGTATCAAAAGTATTCCAGACACATCCACAAGTACACCCCCATAAAGAGTGTGCATCTGGTTTCCATTCACATTTAGGGCAATAAATTTCCATGATTTTAGAAGTATTTCAGACATCTAATATACCAAGAAAACACCAAAAAATCAATGTTCTACACCTGAAAGATGATTGTAAGGACTTTTATTTTTATCCAAAAAATCAGATAAAGTCTGAAAGTTTTCCTGTGTTGCTTCAAAATTGATAAACTTCTGAATAATTTTTCGATGATGATAAATGATAAAGGTATTTTCCGCTTCAGGATTAATTTTATTCAAATTTACTTCACTTTCTTTATCTTGTATAGAAGGTGTAAAAGTAAGAGCTAAGTTGTTTAATTTTAATTCTTTACCTAGTGTTTCAAGTTCTTTTTTACGATTTTCAAAATCATATCCTTTACCATTACCATAGATAAAATAAACTTTTAGCTCTTTTCTTCTTTTTTCACTTTCTTTTTCCAAAAACGCAAGCCATTTTTTAATATCCTGCCAGTCGGGCTTTTCTCCCACAAATAACAAAATACCTAAATAACGACCATATTTACATACGGGGCAGGTTCTTGTACCTTTATCTGCTCCCCAAGCATGAAATGGTATAAAAGAAGGACTGTCTTCACCTATGGAAAGACCTGATTGAATATTTTGTTCAGTTTTTTTTGGATAATTTGGAATATGAAGTCCCAAAATAATATTGTGTTCTGCAATCTGAATATCGTTAGAAATAAGTACTCGAAGTACACCACTACCACCTCTGTTTTCATATTTTTTTCCTGCTTTGTTTTTCTGATATAAAATAGGGTCATCATCAAATACTAAATCGTCAATATAGTATTCTTGCTGTATATCAGGCTCTTTAATGGCTATGTGGATATGCTGTGGCTCTGATTTATCTGGGTATGCTGTAGGTCGGTTGGTATAAATACTATAATGACCATTTTCATCTGTTTTTATCCAGCCTCTTCGTTTTCCATGCCTTTTGGCTGTGCCTTTACCATCAGAATAATATCCCTTAGTATCTGTATGCCAATAATATACAATTACATTAGAAGCAGGTGTTTTGCCATCTAATTGGAAGACTTTTCCTGTTATCAGTAATTTTTGAGCATTGGGTGTATGCCAACCCATACTGGTGTCAATAGTATTGATATGTTTAGGCATATCTACATACATCAATTCACAGCCTTCACACCCACCACCCACAATATTGGAAGTTTCTTTCTTGGGAGTTTCGGATTTTGAAAAAGAAGCCTGGTTTTTTTGACCTTGGCAGCTCCAGAAACATAAAAAAAATAAACATAAAAACTTGAAAACGTTCATAAAAATTAAGATTTGGTTTGTCCCAAATCTCAAGAGTTATACTTTTATAATCAAGGTTTTATGTGTTAAGCTGAGGATAAAATATATCAAGATGAGGACTTTGAAAAATGCTTTTTGAAAGGTTCAGCATAATTTCTGCTCATTCTGAGAACTTCATGGTTCTGTAGAGTAATGTCATAGTCCCCATTGAGTCTAGACTGATATGATAAAACTTTCTCCACATTCAAAATTGTTGATTTATGAATACGTAAAAAAGCATCAGGATTGAGTTTAGAATGAATGTCTTTCAGAGAAGAATTATATAAATACTGATTATCAGATGTTTGAATACTTACATAAGGACTTGAAGCACAAATACATAAAATGTCTTGGGTCTTAATTACTACATTTTTTCTGCCCAAACTTACGCTTAGGGTATCTAAATAGGTAGGTAAATTTGGTAATGTGTTAAAGTCTTGAACTCGATTTTCTTTGCTATTTTTTTGTTCTAAATATTTGTAAATAATTGTAATAGAAGTGTATATGATTAAGTATAAATAAAAGTGCTCAGTAAAAGTGTCTTTAAAAATAACGGCTAGACCATAGGTATGGTCAAAAAATAGCCAAGAACCTGCAAAAACAGAAAAAGCAAAACTAAAAATGTGGGTAACTGAAATTAAAAATATACTTAATATGATATAAAATATTCTATTTTCTAAAACCTGTAAAACTTTCAAAAACAATAAAATAAAAGGAATAAAGAGAAACCAAGAAGCCTTGAACAACAAAGATTCAGAAAAGTAAAAGCGATATTGATAATGGTGGGCATGAATGAAATCTTGGAGAATGTGCAGACACACAATTAGAATCACAAAAATTGTGATAAACTTTATATTTAAGAATTTACGGTCTGAACTTAAAACAAACATATTGATCAGAAAATAAGGCTAATGTACTGAAAAATGATGTAAAAAACAAAACCCCGAATATTCGGGGTTTTGTTTTTTTATGCGATTAATTAAGCTAAATCAATTTCTTTAGCCAAATATACATCTTGTACAGCATTTAACAATGCAACACCTTCATTCATAGGTCTTTGGAAGGCTTTACGTCCCATAATCAAGCCTGTACCACCAGCTCTTTTGTTGATAACTGCTGTTCTTACCGCTTCTGTCATGTCTGATGCACCTTTAGACTCACCACCAGAGTTGATAAGACCAATTCTACCCATGTAGCAGTTAGCCACTTGATAACGGCACAAATCGATAGGGTGTTCAGAGCTTAACTGCTCATACATTTTCTTATGAGATTTTGCAAAGTTTACAGCTGTAAAACCACCATTGTTTTCAGGAAGTTTTTGCTTGATAATATCAGCTTGGATAGTTACACCCAAGTGGTTTGCCTGTCCTGTAATATCAGCAGCTACATGATAATCAGTACCATCTTTCTTGAAAGCATTGTTACGAGCATAGCACCAAAGTACAGTAGCCATACCCAACTCATGAGCTTCTTCAAATGCAGCGGCTACTTCCATAATTTGTCTTGAAGATTCTTCAGAACCAAAATAAATAGTAGCTCCCACAGCCACAGCTCCTAAATTCCAAGCCTCACGAACTGAACCAAACATGATTTGGTCAAATTTGTTAGGGTAAGTTAAAAGTTCATTGTGGTTAATTTTTACCAAGAAAGGTATTTTGTGGGCATACTTTCTTGACATGATAGCCAAATTACCATAAGTGGTAGCTACAGCACTGCAACCACCCTCGATAGCTAATTTGATAATATTTTCAGGATCGAAATAAATAGGATTTGGAGAAAAAGAAGCACCAGCCGTATGCTCTATACCTTGATCAACAGGTAAAATAGATAAAAAACCTGTGTTTGATAATCTGCCTGTTCCAAAAAGTGTTTGTAAACTACGCAAAACCTGAACATTTCTGTTAGAGTTTGAATAAATATCATCTACAAAAGATGAGCTTGGAGCATGTAAAAGACTTTTGTCAATAGTTTTTGATTGATACTTGAGTAAGTTATCGGCGTCAGAGCCAAGTAATTCAACGATTTTATTGTAAGACATCGTAATGAGGGTTTGATGAAAATAAAACTGGCACAAATATAATAGAATTGTATAAATCTCTGAATGTGAACCAACGGAAATTTTATTGATTAAAATGTAAAGTAACGGTTGTACCCTTTCCTAGTTCACTATCAATAAAAATATCTCCATGTAACATCTCTACAAATTTGGCAACAATATGTAAGCCCAAACCCGTACCTTTGATATTGATAGCATTCTCAGCTCTAAAAAATCTTTCAAAAAGATGTTTTTGGTCTTTTTGAGAGATACCAATCCCATTATCAGTTACTTGGATAATCAGACCTTGCTCGTCTAATACACTTTTGATGATGATCGTGCTGTTTTCTGGAGAAAACTTAATGGCATTTGATAAAAGATTGATGAGGATTTTCTTTAAGATAGAACAATCTGTAACTACAATTTTATCACCTGTATGAGAAAATTCAATTTTCTGCCCTTGTTTGGCAATATTTTGCATTTCATTTGTGACTTCATGAAAACAGGTTTCTAAATCGTGTTCAGCAAAATTCGCTTTAATTTTTCCTTCTTCAAGTCTTCCAACAGATAAAAATTCTTCCAAAATATCATTTAGATGGTTCACAGAGCCAACAATTCGCTGGATATGCTTTTCTCTTTTTTCTTGGTGTTCTGTCAGGTGATATTTAGAAATAAGTTGAATAGAAGATAAAATTGTACTTAAAGGAGTTCTAAACTCATGTGATGCCATCGAAACAAAACGAGATTTTAATTCTCCCAACTCTTTTTCTTTAGATAAAGCCTTCTCTAATTCTTTTTTGGAGGTTTCTAAATGCTGTAGCGTTTCTAGAAGGGCTTTTGTTCTATTCTTGATTTGCTCTTCTAAGTTTTCGTTCAAAGCCTTGATTTCAGCAGAATACTGTTCAATGGCTTTATTTCGTTCTAAAATTTCTAATTCGGCTTCTTTTTGGTTGCTTACATCATACACAAAAGCCATTACGTAAGTATTGTCTTGAGTTTTAAAAAAACCAAGACTGACCTCTAGATAAAACTTATCGCCATTTTTTTTGAGACCTTGTAAGTCCAGATTGCTCCCCATGATTCGTACATGAGGGTCTGAATTATATTTCTGTCTATGCTGAATATGTCTGTTTCTGGCTTCATTTGGGATAAGGTCTTCAACCTCTCTGCCTTCTAACTCTTTCGAATCATAACCAAACAGCTTTTCAGCATACTGATTCGCTAAGAGAATCTTTCCACTCTGATTGGAAACAATAATTCCAATAGCAGCAAAGTCGAAAATAGAGATAAAAATATCTTTCTCTGAAGAATTAGAAACTTTTTCTATATACTTTCCCATACTATCTACAAAATAATAATAGTGCTTCTAATGTTTCTTGAGGGCGTTCAAACATTCCCATATGCCCTGTTTCTTCTAAGATGAGCGTTTCTATCAAAGAGTTACAGTTTATCTGCTCCTGATAGCTTTCAATCGTTACAGCTCCATCATTTTTACCAATAATATAGAGAATTGGATACTTTGCATTTTTTACTATATCCAAACGGTTTTCTCTGTCTCTCATGGCTGCTACTACATTTATAATAGTTTCTATTGAAGTAGTTTTACCAACTTTCTCTACTTCTAAAATGCTATTTTTTAATTCTTCGAGGCGGGGCTGATAAAAAAGCGGACTTACAAAAGATTCTATATAGCGTTCTACACCCACTTTTTTTACAAAATCAATTACTTTATTTCTGGTATCTTTCTTTTCTGGGGTATCTGCTAAGGCTGTAGAATGAAACAAACAGATTTTTTCTATAAGAGAAGAGTACTTTTCAGCCAATGCTAGGCTTACATAACCACCTAAAGAATGTCCTATAAAAATAGCTTTATCTATTTCTAAAGAATCTAAAAGAGTTTTGACTTGTTCTGCCAAAGCCTCTATACTACAAGAATTAGGCAGTAAATGAGAACTTTTTCCAAAACCTCCCAAATCTAAACTTATGATTTGGTTATTTTTAGCTAATGTTGGTACAAATCCATCCCAAACAGTTTCATTTTCACAAAAGCCATGAATTAAAACTACTGGCTTGCCTGAGCCAGTAACAGAATGATGAAGAATTTCCATAAAAATAAAAAGTAATACCTAAAACAAAAAAGTCTTCATAAATGAAGACTTTTTGATTATACAGTTTCTAACTCGTTTTTATAGGCTTGTCTAGGAACAAGGTTGAGTATCTGGAACATTTCTTTATCTGCAACGTATGCAGGATTTGGCGTCGTGAGTAGTTTGTCTCCAGCAAAAATAGAATTAGCTCCTGCCATAAAACATAAGGCTTGCTCTTCTACTGTCATTCTTACTCTACCAGCAGAGAGTCTTACCATTGCTTTGGGCATCAATATTCTTGCTGTAGCAATCATACGAACCATTTCCCAAACAGAAACTTTCTCTTGGTCTTCAAGAGGGGTACCTTCTACAGGCACTAATGCATTTACAGGTACAGACTCTGGGTGATGAGGTAGTGTAGCGAGTGTATAGAGCATACCTATTCTATCTTCAATCTTTTCACCCATACCAATAATACCTCCAGAACAAACAGAAATCTTAGCTTTACTTACATTCTCTAATGTATCTAATCTGTCTTTGTAAGTTCTGGTACTGATAATATCATCATAAAACTCTTCGCTGGTATCAAGATTATGATTATAGGCATACAAACCTGCATCTTTGAGTTTTTGAGCTTGTTCTTCAGTAAGCATACCAAGTGTACAGCAAACCTCTAAACCCATTGTAGAGACACCTTTTACCATCTCCAAAACTCTGTCAAAATCTTTATTATCTCTTACTTCTCGCCATGCTGCACCCATACAAAAACGTGTACTGCCCGCTTCTTTCGCTTCTAAAGCTTTTTGAAGTACTTCTTGAGTGTTCATCAGTTTTTCTACTTTTACATCCGTCTGATAACGAGCAGCTTGAGGACAGTAGGCACAATCCTCTGGACAACCACCAGTCTTAATGGATAGTAGTGTACATACTTGTACTTCATTGGGGTCATTATATTGACGATGTATGGTTGCTGCTTGATAGATGAGTTCTAAAACAGGCTGATGATAAATTTTAGCAATTTCCTCGCGAGTCCAATTGTTTCTTATCATAATATTGTAAATTTGGACGGGCAAATTGCTAATACTTTCGCAAAAAAACAAATTCAGATGGAAGAAAACCTGACTAAAACTACTTTATGGCAAGAAATAAAGGCAAGACCTTACTTTTTTATTTTATTGATATTTTATTGGATATTAGGTAGTTTTTTACTTTTTAACTTTTCTAAAAAAGAAATTCACTTGGCTTTGAACGAGTTTCATACATCTTTTGGGGATATTATATTTCCTTGGCTTACCCATTTAGGAGAGGAGTGGGTTTATTTAGTTATAGGGACTATTTTTATCTATAAAAAAAAATATAAAGAATTTATTAGTACCTGTATTGTAGTGATATTTCAGATAATTATAGTACAGGGTATGAAACATTTAATATTTTCTGATCAGCCTAGACCTAAAACATTTTTTGAAGGAGTAGCTTCACTAAATTTTGTAGAAGGTGTGGAAGTACACGGATTCTTAAGCTTTCCATCAGGGCATACGGCAACAGCATTTTCAGCTTTTTGTTGGATTATCTTTTTTCATAAACAACCTGTATGGCAATGTGTTGCATTTGTTGCCTGTTTATCCGTAGCTGTATCAAGAATGTATCTTCAACAGCATTTTTTTATTGATACTTTTTTTGGATCAATCATTGGAACATTATGTTCTTTATTAGGATATTATTACTACCTACAAAAAAAGTAATATTTTCTTTTATATTCTTATATATTATTTTATATTTAAACCATAACTAAATATTATTAATATATGAAAAAATTATCTTTATTTATGGCATGTTTCATGCTGGTAAACATTATTTTTGCTCAAAGCGAAAAGAAGAACATTGTGAAAACAAATATTTTAAGCCCAGCTCTTAGAGCTTACCATCTGAACTATGAAAGAGCTTTTAGTGAAAAATTAAGTGGACAACTGGGACTTATGTATTTTGGAGGTTTTAACTCAGGAGATGTTAAACTAAACGGATATGGAATAACACCAGAAGTAAGATTGTATCCTAAAGGAACAGCTTTGGAGGGCTTTTTCTTAGGACTTTCACCAAGATATCAAAGTTATCAATTAAAATCAGACGGAACAGATGTAAATGGAAATACAATAACAGATAAAGCTACCTTAAGCTCTATTGGTGCTGGTCTAGTACTAGGTGGACAATGGATATTTGCAGATATTGTTTCTCTTGAAGTTTATGGTGGACCTGCCTTTAATTCAAGAACCCTTAAAATAGAAGACAATTCAGGGGGTACAAACTTTGAAGATGTTAGCTTTGGAAATGGTTTTAGTTTCAGATTAGGTGTAACAGTAGGTGTTGCATTTTAAGAAATACCAAATAAAAATAAGAAAAGCCCCACAAATATTGTGGGGCTTTTCTATAACCAAAATTATGAAAAAACAACTTCTATAGAAACTATTCTTTAAATAGTCGTTTCTATACTATCTAACAAAAAAGAAAAGAAAATGTTTTAAAAACTATTTAAAATAATAGTAAAACTTTTAAAAATATTTTCTCAAAAAAATATAAAATACTGAAATACAAATATTAATACAATATTGAATGGCATCGTTATTGCTTAATAATAATTACTATTTTAACAATTTAAATCAGATGCAGAAATGAGAAACAAAACTCTTTATTTATTTATAACTACTTTTTTATTAGTAGGCTTAGGTAGTGCCTCTGCACAAATTAGCAAATGGACTTATGTTATGAAGTCTAATGAAGTAACATACAAAATACACATCCAAGAAGTAAAAGGAACAGCTACAGTTCAATTATACGATTCTAAGAGCAACAAATGGGGAACGGCTACAGTCTTAGAGAAAAAATTTACTAACGATGGATATAGATACTACAAAATAAAGTCAAGTGAAATTTATGAAATTTGGATTTCTCTCTATGATGTTATGACTGTAAAAGGTAGTGGTGGAGGTGAGTGGAGATATAAGTTAGAAAAAATGGAATAATAAAAAACTAAGCAATTAGAAAAAAGAGCTAAAAAGCCCTTTTATATTTTGAAAATATAAACCCTTATAAAAAATACTATGCAAAAAATGATAAACAAAATTCTTGGTCTGTTTGTAGCTGCCTTCTTGTTAGTAGGCTTAGGCAGTGTTTCTGCACAAACCAAATTTATATACGCTATACAATCGGGTGGGGTAACATATAAAGTATATATCCATTATGGCAATACTGTTACCATTCAGATGTATGATTCTCAGAGTAATCAATGGAAAATGGCTACTATTCTGGAAACAAGAGAACCAGAAGAGGATGATGCTGGAGCAACTACCACATATAAAATAAAAACTAGTGGAGGTAGTATTTATGAGGTCTGGACAGATACAAGAGGAAAAATTCTGACTCTAAAAAATAATAACGGCGAGTGGAAATACTCCTTAGAAAGTTCTCAGTAATAAAAAATTGTTTGAAAATTTGAAAAAAGAGCTAAAAAGCTCTTTTTTTGTATAAAAAAGTTATGGCTCAGCTGTTTTATGCTCCTGAAATAGAAAAAAGTAGTCTACTACCCGAAGATGAAGGTCGCCATTGTTTACAAGTTCTCAGACATCAAAAAGATGATATAATTAAAATAATAGATGGAAAAGGCTATTTCTTTGATGGAAAAATACTGACTCACAACCCTAAAAAGTGTGAAATTAAAATCTTAAATAAACTTGAAGATATAAATAATAAGAGAAATTATTATTTACACATAGCTATTGCTCCAACCAAAAATATTGATAGAGTAGAATGGTTACTTGAAAAATGCACAGAAATTGGAATAGATGAAGTGACTTTTTTGCTCTGTAATCGTTCAGAAAGAAAAGAAGTAAAAATAGATAGACTTGAGAAAATTTGTATTCAGGCTATCAAGCAATCTCAAAAAGCTTTATTACCCAAAATAAATCCAATTATATCATTCTCTAAATTTTTGGAGCAAAATTTGAATGATTATTCCCAGAAATTCATAGCTCACTTAGTTGATGAAAACAGAAAAGAACTTGGTTTTATGTTGGAAGCAAAATCAAAAATTTGCATTCTGATTGGACCTGAGGGTGATTTTGATACAAATGAAGTAACAAAGGCTATCCAAAAAGAATTTCAACCTGTTACATTAGGAAAGTCTATTTTGCGTACAGAAACAGCAGCTATTATGGCTTGTTGTAGTGTTGCAATCAAAAATATTGAATCATGAAAGCTATAAAATTGAATAGAGAAAAAGTAAAAAAAATAATCAAAAATACGTTAATAAGCATTGTTTCTATATTTTTTCTATTCATTATCTTGGATACTGTATTTCCTTTTAAAATAAACATATCATATTCTCAACTGATTCTTGATAGAGATGGAAAGGTTTTGGGAGCTTTTTTGAGTAGAGATGATAAGTGGAGAATGAAAACGGAACTATCTGAAATCAGTTCAGAATTGAAAAATGCATTTTTAGAAAAAGAGGATAAATATTTTCATTATCATTTTGGAGTGAATCCTGTTTCTTTGACAAGGGCATTTTTCAATAATATAATAGCTAACAAAAGAACATCAGGGGCTTCAACAATTACCATGCAAGTTGCAAGGCTTTTGGAACCTAAAAAACGTACCTATTTCAATAAATTAATTGAAGTTTTTCGAGCTTTTCAGTTAGAATGGCATTACTCAAAAGATGAAATTCTTCAGATGTACATTAATTTAGTACCTTATGGAAGTAATATTGAAGGTGTAAAATCTGCTTCAGTAATTTATTTTGGCTCATTACCACAAAAATTAAGCCCAGCCCAGATAACAACATTGGCTCTTATACCCAACAGACCTACAAGCTTGGCTTTAGGAAAAGACAATCCTGAGATTCTAAAAGAAAGAAATAAATGGCTTAAAAGATTGGGTGAGGCAAATGTTTTTAATAAAAAAGAATTAGAAAATGCTCTGATAGAACCACTTGGAGCAAAAAGGCAGGAAATTCCTAAAATAGCACCACATTTATCTCAACGAATTATCAAGAGTTATCCCCAAAAAGAAAACATTTATACAACTATTCAAATAAATACACAAATAAAAGTACAAAGTCTTGCTACTAATTACAGTAGGCGTATGAGTAAACTAAATATTCGTAATGTGGCTATTTTAGTTATAAAAAATAGTACTTTGGAAATTGAAGCATACGTAGGTTCTCAAGATTTTAATGATAAAGCATATCAGGGACAGGTAGATGGTGTTACAGCCATTCGTTCACCAGGTAGCACCTTAAAACCTTTGGTTTATGCTTTAGGAATGGATTTAGGAAAATTGACACCTAAAACTACAATTGCAGATATACCTACTAATTGGCAGGGATATGCTCCTGATAATTTTGATAAAAAATTCAGAGGAAAAATTAGTATCGAAGAAGCTCTATCACATTCTTTAAATATTCCTGCTGTGGAAATATTGAATCAGATTACAGTACCCATTTTTGTTGAAAAGCTTTCTAAAGCAGGGTTTAAGAATATTGCAAAAAGAAGAAAAGACATGGGGCTTTCAATGATTTTAGGAGGGTGTGGGGTAAGTTTAGAAGAAATAGCAGGCTTATACACAATATTTTCACATCAAGGAGAATATCAGCCTTTACGATTTATCAAAAACGATACTACAAAAATCAAAACGGTTGTTATATCGCCCATATCAGCCTATAGCATAGCTCAAACACTTACTCTTGCCAATCGTCCAGATTTACCAAAAAGCTATGAGCAATCTTTACAAAAACCTGCCATTGCTTGGAAAACAGGGACATCGTATGGTAGGAGAGATGCTTGGAGTGTGGGCTTTAATCAGGATTATACAGTCGCTGTTTGGGTAGGTAATTTTACAGGGGAGGGAGTTCCTGAACTTACAGGTAGTGAAATAGCAACACCTTTGTTATTTGATGTATTCAATAACTTACCTAATACAAATCCCAAACTATTAGAAGCACCTCAGAATATACAATTCAGACTGGTATGTGCAGAATCAGGTTTACCACCTAACGAATTTTGTACAAATCAGGTAACAGACTATTACATTCCTTTGATTTCTCCTTCTCAGACTTGCCAACACCTGAAGGAATATTATGTCTCGGCAGATGAAAAGTTTATATATCTTCCTGATTGTCTACCACAAAGTGGTTACAAAAAGAAAATGTATCCAAACTTATCAGCAAATCTTTTAGCTTATTACGAATCTGAAAAAATACCTTACGAAAAAACACCTGTTTTACATGCTGATTGTGGGCAATATATTGAAAATGGACAATCTGATGCTCCACAAATTATATCTCCTGTGGATAAGAAAGTTTATATCATTCCTGAGAAAAACACACCTGATTTGTTACTCAAAGCATATATTCATAATGATTCCAAAAAAATTTACTGGTATTTGGATGACAAACTTTACAAAGAAATCTCTCCCCAAGAAAATGCTTTTTTTAGACCCTCCTTAGGAAAAACTAAAATAACCTGTGTGGATGAAAAAGGAAGGAGTATGAGTATAGAAATTATGGTAGAATACGAATAATTAGCGATACTTATTTAATTCTTCTTTAAGCACAGCAATCTGAGTTCTCAAATCTTCATTTTCCTTTTCTAAGAAACTAATTCTAACATCTTTATTGGCTCTGTATTGAAATAGAGTCAAGGCTTCATCAATGATAATTTTAAAGTCTTCTCTGTTCCAAGGTTTTGTAACATACTTGTAAATATTGGCTTTATTAACAGCCCTAACAATAGCCTCAATATCTGAAAAACCTGTTAAAATAATGCGTATAACATCTGGATGGTCAGGCAGAGTCTTTTCTAAAAACTCTGTTCCTGTCATCTCGGGCATTTTTTGGTCTGTGATGATAAGCTGAATAGGATTCAGTTTTAGGACTTCAATAGCCTCTAAGCCTGAAATAGCAGTAAATACTTCATAATCTCGTTTAAAGGTCATTTTGAAGATACGTAAATTACTTTCTTCATCATCCACATATAGAATTTTATATTTTTCTGTCATAGATTATAATTCAAAAGAATATTTATCACTACTACTACTACCTTTGATAATACCTCTTTCAGAAGTTTCTATGAAATTGATAATTAAATCTCTTTCTACAGAAGGCATAAAATCCTCTTTGATATGTTTGAGAGCATCTGACGTATTATAACCTTTTTGAAAAACAATCCTAAAAATATCTTGAATAAGGACTATTTGTTCATTGGTAAAACCTCGTCTTCTAAGTCCTAAAGAATTTACACCTGCATAACTTACAGGTTCTCTGCCTGCCTTTACAAAGGGAGGTACATCTTTGCGAACTAAAGAGCCACCTGCTACCATAGCATGAGCTCCTACACGAGTAAATTGGTGTAAAGCACTTGTCCCTCCAATAATAGCAAAATCATCCATCAGGACATGTCCTGCCATTTGTACAGAGTTTACTAAAATACAATGATTACCAATCACACAATCGTGGGCTATGTGTACATATGCCATTACCAAAGTGTTGCTTCCAACCACAGTTTTACCTGTATGAGAAGTCCCTCGATTTAAAGTGACGCATTCTCTAATGGTAGTATCATCACCAATTTCGGCTGTGGTATGCTCTCCATTAAACTTTAAATCTTGAGGGATGGCAGCGATAACTGCTCCCGGAAAAATTCGACAATTTTTGCCAATTCTAGCACCATTCATTATGGTGGTATTAGACCCTATCCATGTATTGTCTCCAATAACAACATCTTCATAAATAGTAGCAAAGGGCTCAATGGTTACATTGTTACCTATTTTGGCTTTGGGGTGTACGTAGGCTAAATTACTTACCATCTTTTTTCGTAATACTTGCAGTGAGTTTTGCTTCACAAACTAATTTTCCATTAACAAATGCTTGTCCTTCCATTTTCACAATACCTCTTCTAATCGGAGTTGTAAGAATACAATGATACAAAACAATATCACCAGGAACAACTTTTTGATGAAAACGACATTCATCTATTCGCAAAAAATATGTCCAGTAGTTTTCAGGGTCAGGAACTGTACTTAAGGCAAATATACCTCCAGCTTGAGCTAAACCTTCTACTTGTAATACGCCAGGCATCACAGGGTTTTTAGGAAAATGCCCTTGAAAATACCATTCATTCATAGAAACATTCTTGATGGCAATTACAGAATGTTCATCTAAATGTGCTATCTTGTCTATCAATAAGAAAGGGAATCTATGAGGAAGCATAGCCTCTATTTGCATGGCATCCATGACAACAGGAGCATCTGAATTATAAATCATACCTTGTTTTTCTTTTTTATTCATGTAGGATTTTATTTTTTTAGCAAGCTCTACATTGGCTGCATGTCCAGGACGAAGCCCCTTGATATGTCCAATAAGAGGTCTGCCTGCTAAGGCTAAATCTCCTACTAAGTCTAATAATTTATGTCGGGCAGGCTCATTGGTATAACGTAGTTCTATATTATCTAATATGCCTTCAGCTTTTACTTCTACGGATGGCTTACCCAAAAGTTTAGCAAGTTCATTGAGTTGCTCAGGAGGCATAACTTTATCTACAATTACAATAGCATTGCTCAAGTCCCCACCTTTAATGAGACCTCCTTTATAAAGCATTTCTAATTCATGTAAGAAACAAAATGTACGACAAGAAGCAATTTCTGATTCAAAATCAGAAAGTTTTTTTAGAAAAGCTTCTTGAACACCTAAGACAGATGAGTTATAATCAACAGTAACTGATAATTCGTAAGAATACCCTGGTTTTGCAGTAAGCTCTACACCTCTTTTAGCATCCTGATAAGAAATATTTTCAGGAATATAGAAAAAATTTCTTGGAGCATCCTGCTCTTGCAAACCTGCTTCTTTAAGAGTATTTAAAAACTGTATAGAGCTACCATCCAAGATAGGAGGCTCAGGTCCATCAATTTCAATTAATACGTTATCTATTTCTAATCCTGTTAAAGCAGCTAAGGTATGTTCTACAGTATATACTCTTGCTCCATTTTGTTCAATGGTGGTACCCCTTGAAACGTCAACAACAAGATCAGCATCAGCTAAAATAGTAGGTCTTCCTTCTAAATCAATTCTTTGAAATCTGATACCATGCCCAATAGGAGCAGGTAAAAAAGTCATGGTTGATATTTTGCCTGTGTGCAGACCTACACCTGAAACACTAACAGATTTTTGTACAGTATGTTGTTTATAATACATGGAGCGTTTATTCCTTATCTTTTGTGAGCAAATTTAAAACTTTTTTCTCAAGTTCATTGAGTTGCCTAAAAATTTCAGGTAATTTTTTAAAAATAGCGGCTGCTCTATAAAAAGATTTTAACTCAAATGCTGGTGAACCTTGCCAATTTGTTCTTTCCTCTGTAATATTACTACCTAAACCTGACTGAGCTCCAATATTGGTTTTATTGGCTATTTTTAAGTGTCCTGCGATACCTACTTGTCCACCTAACATGCAGTTATCGCCTACTTCTGAAGAGCCTGCAATACCCGCTTGTGCAGCCACAACAGTATTGCTGCCAACAATAACATTATGAGCAATTTGTACTAGATTATCTATTTTAGCTCCTTTCTTAATAATTGTTGAACCCATAGTAGCTCGGTCAATAGTTGAATTTGCTCCAATACTAACTTGGTCTTCAATGATTACATTACCAATTTGGGGTACAGTTTTATAAGACCCATCAGCTTGTGGAGCAAAACCAAAACCATCACTGCCAATAACGGCTCCTGCATGTATTACACAATGGTTACCAACAATACAATCTTTATAGATTTTCACACCTGCATAAATAATAGTGTTATTTCCTATTTTCACATTGTCTCCAATATAACAATTGGGGTAAACTTTACAATTATCCCCAATTTCAACGTTTGAGCCAATATATGCAAATGCTCCAAGATATAGATCTGAGCCAACTTTTGCAGATTCACTGATAAAAGAGGGATTTTCAATACCTTTTTTTGAAAAAGATATGATCTTCTCATATTCTTCCAACAATTTAGAAAATGCACTATAGGCATCATCTACTATAATTAATGTAGCTTCAATAGCTTGTTTGGCTTCAAAATCTTTACCAACAATAACAGCTGATGCTTGGGTTGTATATATATAAGATTCGTATTTAGGATTTGCTAAAAAGGCAATGTCTCCTTGTTTGGCTTCTTGTATTTTCCCTAAATTATTAATTTCCAAATTAGGATTGCCTTGTACTTTCCCATTGAGCATCAGGGCTATTTGCTGTACACTAAATTTCATAAACGGAATATGGGGAATCAATCTATAAACAATATAAACTTGGCAGGGAAGCCCTGCCAAGTTCTTTAAAGGTTATTTAATTTTTATTAATGTTCTTTCTTTTTCTTCTTTTTCTTTTTGCCATCTGTTGGCTCTTCTATTGCTGTTTCTGCTTTTGCATATTCAGTACGTCTTTCTTTTACAAATCTGTTGAATAAACGAACCAAAGCAGAAAGAGAATTTTCTTTTTTGTTATTCAACAACAATATACCTTCAGAATTAAAGGTCTTACCTTGTAAAAGAGGACCTGTCATCTGGAATTCACCTAAATCTTTTTTCATTTCCAATAAATCTTTTTTCTCTTCAGCACTTAGTTCTTTAGCATTAGAGAGAATAGCATCTAGTACATTTTGGGTATTCACATAAACAAGCATAGGGTTATCTTGTGTTAGTTTTTGAATACGGCTTTCAACGGGTTTCTTTCTAGCTTTTTGTAAGTTTTTGGAAATAAGTTCTTCATCATTAGAAATCACTAAAACGTTGTTGTCAATAGCAAAAAAGTTTCTCACTTTTCCAGCATCCTGAACCTCATAATAACCATCTAATTGTTTAAAGCCGCCTAATACGTTTCCAAGTTTTATGAACTTCTGTAAATTCTCAGCATTGCCAATGGTCATGGTCATCACATACATAGGAGTTATTTCTTTACGAGTCTTTTTTACTGGACCTAAATAAACATCTCCATCATATTGATAATCTGTGTATTGTACCTCCAATTCTTTCACACTTGTAAAAGCAATCATAAAATCACCTTTCATTACACTTAAAATATCTTCTTCATCTAGAAAGATACTTGCTACATCCATAGAAGCAGCAATAATTTTACCTTCTTTAGTTAAATCTTCACTAAAATTTTTATAAAGTTCCATTAAACCATTTCCCAAAACCTTCAAATCTCCTGACACTGCATACATACCCAATAATTTTTCACCATCCACATATTTATAAAAATCTGGATTAATACGAGTGTTGAAAGCATTTCCAAAAATTTGATAAATTTTTTCACTTAGATAAGTTTGATATGTAACTTTTGCATCACCTTTATTGACGTTTAAAATAATATGGTCATAATAATCTTTATAAAAAGATTTTAAGCGACTTGCAAAACGTTCAGTAGCTCCATAACTTAATTCTGGAATATTTTTAAGGATACCATTCAATGAATTGTTAAATGATTCATAGTTTATCCAAATACCTACATCATGCGATTTAGAGGCAAATAATTTGAAATTATCATTGTTTTGGATAGGATTAGAAGTATTGCCTTTCAGGATTTCTGCAATTTCTTTTTTGATTAAATCTAATTTCTTCGTTTTGTTAGCTCTCTCCAATTCTTCTACTTTCGCTTCATAGTTAGGATCATCATAGTTAATATTACGATAAGGATTAGAACTACTATTAATAAAAGCAATAACTCCACAATTTCCACTCCAAGCAATGGCTTCATCATTTCTAATAAAAGTATTGAATCCTTCTACTTGAATTTGCTGATATTCGCCATCTCCTTCCCAAGCAACTTTTGCCCAAGCTTCAAATTTTTTGGCATCTGTAATATTAAAAACAAGTCCACCCATAATAGCATTACTATCCAATGTATTCACAAAAACATAAGATTTTGGAAAAGCACTGATTCCTGCTTCTTCGGGATTTTTATAAATCCCAGAAAGTGTTTTGTATTGTTTTGGTTTATCTTTTTTTAATCTTTCATCTAACTTTTTGATAAAGTCCAATTCTAATAGTGTTTGGAATTTTCCCTTTGATTTATAGTTATCAGCATTTAATGAAATTAAGAGAGCTGTTTTATTTGAAGAAAGTCTGCTTTCAAGACTTTGAGCCATTACTGAACCAACCAGTAACGTAAAGAAAGTAATAAAAATAGATTTTATCATTTTATGATCAATTTTAGACATGCAAGTTAATAAAATTAAGATAGTAAAATTTAAAATGCTGGTTTTTTCTTTTGCATAATAGCAGCTATAACTACTGAAAAAACTGAACCCAACAATAAAGCTCCTAAAATACTAAATAAGAGCATAGCTTGGGGAGTTACAAAATTTTCTGCAAACTCCATGGCTTGTTCATCCAATCCTTGTTTTTCCCATTCAGCTCTAATTTTTTCGAGTTGCTGTTCCCATAATTCAGGATTTATTAACTTAAAATAAATAATTAAAAATATACCAGAGATGACATTGCCTATGACTGAAACTAGCAGTCCAATTCCAAAGCCTTGTCCCAATGTAATAAAACCTTCACTATTGTCTTTAAAATATTTGACAGCTAATACTATAAAGGCTATCCAAATGATAGATGTAAAGATATTTACAAGAGAATTTTCTCTCAAATTAGCCATGGTTGTTATAATGGATATTGCAATGGCAACTAAACCATAGACTAATCCATAACGTATAGCTACTTTGGATGTAGTGATAGAAATATTTTCTGTAGTCATAATATTTAGGGATGTTAATTGATGCACTAATATACAAATATTTTACAGATACTGTTGAGTAGCTTCATAAAAATCTATAACTTGCAAGCCAATTTAAGAAATACAGATTTATTCAGTTATGGCAGAGCATAAAGAAATGACTTTCATAGAACATTTAGATGAATTACGAAAACACCTCATGCGTTCAGTAATTATTGTGGTGGCTTTTATGATAGTTGCGTTTGCTTTTACTGAGTTTATTTTTGAAGAAATATTATTTGGTCCTGCAAAAGCAGATTTCTGGACTTATAATAAAATGTGTGAATTAGGTAACTGGCTTGGAGTAAAAGGACTTTGTGTAGGTGTTGATTTAAAACTTGTAAACTTTACTATTACAGGACAATTCATGACACACCTTACTTCATCCATTATCTTGGGAATTGTAATGGCTTTTCCATATATTGTTTGGGAAATTTGGCGTTTTGTTCGTCCTGCCTTATATGATAAAGAAATTAATGCTGCAAAAGGAATCGTTTTTTACATAGTTATATTATTTACAATAGGCATTCTGTTTGGGTATTTTATTATTACACCTATATCTGTAAACTTTTTAGCTACTTATAAGATTTCTCCTCGTATCAATCCAGATAACCAATTTGATTTACACAGTTATATCTCAATGGTTTCATGGCTTACTCTGATTAGCTCTTTAATGTTTCAGCTACCTATTGTAGCATACTTTCTAGGTAAAGCAGGTATTCTTTCAGCTTCTTTTATGAGAAGTTATCGAAGACATAGTATTGTTGTAATTTTAATAGCTTCAGCAATTATTACACCATCAGCGGACATATTTTCTCAGCTGATAGTAGCATTGCCTCTCTATATACTTTATGAAATGAGTATATTTATTGTTGCCTACACAGAACGAAAAGCTGCTAAACTTGAGGCTTTGGAAAAACAAGAAGAAGAAGTTCCAGTAAAAATAGTTATCAAAGAACCTCCTCGATTAGATCAAATGACAGATGAAGATTTAGACTAGCATAATGCCTGCTCCAAATCTGCCTGTTTTGTTTTTATCTCTGCGAGCTGAAAAGAACAGTTCTGGATACTCATAAGTGCATTCTTGAATAAATTCCAGATTTTTTTCCTGAATACCTGCTTGTAAAAGTTGTTGTTTATGGGCTTCATGTAAATGAAAATGATATTTTTGTGTATTTTCATTCCATGAAAGCAGATGCTCTTTTATTCCAAAGGATTGTTCAACAGCATCTACTACATCTTGCCCCACTTCATACATTTTGGGACTGATACAAGCTCCAATACCTATTAAAATATTTTGAGGTTCAGAACCATATTCTTTCTGCATTTGCAGGACAACTTTTTGAGGTAATTTGCCCACAGTTCCTCGCCAACCTGCATGGCATGCTCCAATAACTTGTTTTACAGGGTCGTAATACACTGAACACACACAATCAGCAGATTGAACAAGCAAAGCAATATCTTTCTGATTGGTAATGAGTGCATCTGTATCCTGAATCGCTGTTTCTTTAGAAAATACACCTTTTCCCTTGTCTGAACCATGAACGGTAACAATATTAATACTGTGTGTTTGTTGAGGAACACACCAGTTCTCTAAAGGCATTTGTGCTTCCTCAGCAAGTATTTTTCGATTTTGGATGATATTTTCAGGATTATCTTCTGTCCCAAAACCTAAATTTAAACCTTCATAAGGGGCAATGCTCACTCCATTTTTTCTTGTAGAAACAAAATGACGAATATTTGAAAATTCTGAGAGGTTTTTAAAATAAAATAACATGATTATTTATTGATAAGATATGTATTTACCCAAGATGGAAGATAATTAGTTTTTGGGTTAGCAATTCCATTATCTATATCTAAAATTCGCACCATTGTTGAAGAGTTATCAAAAATATAAGTTCTATAAGCTGTTTTTACAGCATCCTTTAAGTTTGTCAGAGATTTTATATACCTATTTCTAATTTTATCTTCATGAACATCATGTCCGCCAGATTTTACTCTTGTTTCTTTAATTCTGTCAATATTTATTTCAACATCTTCAGTTGCCACAAAATAGAGGTAAATCCTGTACCCATTATCTTTTGCTTTTTGAAGAAAGTCTATTTTAGTTTTATCAGACATGACTGTTTCAAAAGAAAAAGATTTTCCTTGTGCCATTAATTGATGTCTTATAAAATCCACTATCAAGGCTGCTGCGTAGGAATTAGGATTTTGACAAACAAGGGTATTATGTTGATAAGATATGTGTATTGTAAGATCTTCTTTTTCTGCTTTTTCATGGAGAGTATGACTTTGATAAAAACTTTCAAAATCACTTTGATTGGTAATTAGTTGATAATTTTGAAGAGATATAGAACCAATGCTATTTAATGTAGCTTCAATATCATCAGCATTGGTATAGACACCACAAGGATATTTGGTACTTATTTGAGGATATAATGTACTTTTGCCTGAACCATTAGGTCCAGCAAATATTCTTAAACGCTTTATTTTCAAAATATTTTAATTTTTTCTCCTTTTTTGACTTGAATAATGGGTAATGTATCTATTTCCTTTAGAATGATAATTTCACCATTAGAAGACTCTCTTATGATTTTGTTATTCTTCAAATAAGTGATAGAAACTTCTTTTCTCTTAGCCATTTGTATGGCTATACTACTTGCTTTTTTAGCTAATGAATCAATAGAAACTATAGTTTCTCGTCTTCTAACACTTCTTTTTTTATATTTTAGAAGCTTTTTTGATTTCTTTTGTACATATTTCATAGAGTCTTACAGATTAAATTAAACATAGACCTTAATAATATTAAGGTCTATGTTTAAAACAAATTACTTACCCATCAAGTTCAATGCTGAGCCAGCCTTAAACCACTCAATTTGAGAAGCATTATAACTATGGTTTACTTTAAATTCTTCTTTGCTACCATCTTTATGTGTAAGTGCAATCGTTAATTGCACACCTGGTGCAAATGTAGTTAAGCCCAATACATCAATGCTATCATCTTCTTGGATTTTGTCATAATCTGAAGGATTCGCAAATGTTAAAGCCAACATACCTTGTTTTTTCAGGTTGGTTTCATGGATACGAGCAAAAGACTTAACTAGTACCACTTTTACGCCCAAATGACGAGGCTCCATTGCTGCATGTTCACGAGAAGAACCTTCACCATAGTTTTCATCTCCAACAACGATAGAACCAACACCTTGTGCCTTGTATTGACGTTGAACAACGGGAACACTTTCGTAAGCACTTGTCAATTGGTTTTTCACAGAGTCTGTTTTGCCATTGAAAGCATTGACAGCTCCAATAAGTAAGTTATTAGAGATATTATCTAAATGTCCACGGAATTTAAGCCAAGGTCCAGCCATAGAGATATGGTCTGTAGTACATTTTCCTTTTGCTTTAATTAAAAGTTTTAAGCCTTTAAAATCTGCTCCATCCCATTTTCCAAAAGGCTCTAAAAGTTGTAAACGGTTCGAAGTAGGAGAAACCAAAACTTCTACTTTACTACCATCTTCAGCAGGAGCTTGATAACCAGCATCTTCTACTGCAAAACCTTTGCTTGGTAACTCATCACCTGTAGGAGGATCAAGTTTTACAGCTTCGCCTTTTTCATTGATGAGTGTATCTGTGATAGGGTTAAAGCCTAAATCACCTGCAATGGCTAGAGCTGTTACAATTTCAGGAGAAGTTACAAAAGCATATGTATTAGGGTTACCATCTGCACGTTTAGCAAAATTACGGTTGAAAGAATGGACAATAGTATTTTTTTCTTCTTTTTCAGCTCCCATTCTTGCCCACATACCAATACAAGGTCCACAAGCATTTGCAAAAACAACAGCTCCTACTTCATCAAAAACTTTCAAGAAACCATCACGCTCTATGGTATAACGAATTTGTTCAGAACCGGGATTAATCATGAATTCTGCCTTTGCTTTCAAGCCTTTTGCTGAAACTTGCTTGGCTAATGAAACTGCTCGAGCAATATCTTCATAAGAAGAGTTGGTACAAGAACCAATCAAGCCAGCTTCTACCTTTAAAGGCCAACCATTTTTGATAGCTTCTTCTTTTAGTTTAGAGATAGGTGTTGCTAAATCAGGTGAAAAAGGACCATTTACATGGGGTTCTAATTCTGATAAATTGATTTCAATTACTTCATCAAAATATTTTGCAGGATCAGCATATACTTCAGGGTCTCCAGTTAAATGTTCTTTGATGCCATCAGCTAAAGCAGCAACTTCTGCTCTTCCTGTAGCTTTCAAATAACGGCTCATACTGTCATCATAACCAAAAGTTGAAGTTGTTGCACCTACTTCTGCACCCATGTTACAGATAGTACCTTTACCTGTTGCAGAAAGACTGATAGCACCCTCACCAAAGTATTCAATAATTTTGTCTGTTCCACCTTTTACAGTTAGGATACCTGCTACCTTTAAGATTACATCCTTAGCAGAAGCCCAACCATTGAGTTTACCTGTAAGTTTTACACCAATAAGTTTAGGCATTTTGAGTTCCCAAGGCAAACCTGCCATTACATCACAAGCATCAGCTCCACCTACACCAATGGCTATCATACCCAAACCGCCAGCATTTACAGTGTGAGAATCTGTTCCAATCATCATACCACCAGGAAAAGCATAATTTTCTAGTACAATTTGGTGAATAATACCAGCTCCTGGCTTCCAAAAACCAATACCATATTTATTGGAAACAGAAGAAAGGAAATTGAAAACCTCTTCACTTTCCTTATTTGCTCTATTCAAATCTTTTTCAGCCCCCTCTTTTGCCTGAATCAAATGGTCACAATGTACAGAAGAAGGAACAGCTACTTTCACTTTACCAGCAGTCATAAATTGTAAAAGAGCCATTTGAGCAGTAGCATCTTGCATAGCTACACGATCAGGAGCAAAATCTACATACGATTTTCCTCTTTCAAACACATCTTTCACTGGATTTTCGTGTAAGTGAGTATACAAAATTTTCTCTGCTAAAGTCATTGGACGACCCAATAGTTTGCGGGCTGCCTCTATACGCTCAGGCATACGAGCGTATACCGACTTAATCATTTCAAAATCAAAAGCCATAAATGAAGTCTTTTAAAATTTATTTACAATAATACTATATTAACAAAACAAACAAATTTAAAAAAAAATGAAATAGCACAAGTTTTTTTATAGTTTATACCTCTTATTTAGAAAAATTCTAAATATTTAGAGTGTAGCATTGATCTCATCAATAAACTCTTGAAGTTTGATGGTAGCTTTTTCACTTGAAAAGACAAAACTTTGTTCTAAGCAAGCTTCAACAGCCCAGACTTTTACAATTTCATCATAAGGTAAAATAAAAGGACCATAAATATGATTGTCAGAATAGCAGATGATACCTTTTTTTAGTTTACTATTTATTTCGACTCTTTTTAAAACCAAACCTTCTGTTTTGGTGGCTATTAGATGAATATTACCACTACGAATTTGATAATTTTGTTCAAGCAAACGACAAATAACCCAGCTACCATTATTTACACAGCCTTGCATAGACTGTCCAACAACTGGAAATGCTGCATAAATGCCTTTATGTCGTAAGAAAGGCATAAAAAACCATTCTAAATGAGGTTCTTCTTCTTCTGTGATGTAATGAGTAGGATAACTTGCCATAGCTGGTTCAGGACTAATGTAAACTTTAATACCACGAAGACCTTCATTTTCAAGTGTTTGTAAAGCTTGATTTTTAGAAATATCTATATGATGATATTCTGTGGGAGTGGAAGGTTCTTTATAAGTAACTATAGCTTCAGTCTCATCTTCAGACAAAAGCCAATCAAAACTAATGCTAAATACATTTGCAATTTTTTGAACAACTTCTAAGGTTGGGGTAATTTTTGCAATTTCTATTTGCGAAAGTGTAGAACGACTCACCCCTATTTTGAGAGCAAAATCTTGTTGTGTTAAATTTTTTTGCTCCCTTAAGTACTTTATTTTCAAGTGAATATTTTTCATAGTAATTACTTTTGCTAAATTTTTGCAATTTTTATTTGCATTGCAAATAAAAATTGCTTTACTTTGTAACAGCAATTTAGACAAACATTGAAACATTATCAAGAGAATTTTTAAAAACCTTCAGGTAACACCGAAGTTCCTTCAAATACTCAGGTGGGAGATGCCGAAAACCCAAAAAGGAGGCTTTATTTAACCATTTATAATGATGAAAGATGAAAAAACTTAGAAACTGAAAATGTATAGAACTACTGTAACTATGAATTTTTAAATGAAATCTTAAAAAATAAAACTATGAAACAACTTAATATAAAATTAGTAAAGCAGAAAGGTAATAAAAATTGCTGGGCTGCATGTCTTTCAATGGCTTTGCAAGTATTTGACATTCAGAAAACTGAAAAAGAGCTTTGTAATTTATTTGGAGAAGACAATGGTATGAGTTTAGATGATTTGCATATTCAATTACCTAAACAATTCCCTGATTTACATTCTACTTATCAAAGTGAGTTAGATGCTCAAAACCCTAATCCAATCCTCAGTTTTGAACAAATTAAAGAGTGTATAGATAACGGATTGCCTATACTGATAGGTGTCTATCAATACAATGGACTATTAGCTCATGCATTACTCATTTATGGTTATGATGAAAGTAATAATAATGTCATACTTGCAGATCCTTGGACTGGGCAAGAAGTTATCATGGATTACAAAAATTTGACACAAAATGTTTTTTGGGTAGAAACACTCATTATAACACAATAAAACCTTCATAAAATCAAAACATGCTAAGAAATAGGATTGTTTCTTAATTTAAAGACTTCATTCAAACATCAAAAAAGCTGAACTTCAAAGAGCTAAAACACAAAACAGAATGAAGCAAAACTGACCATAACAGTAAAAAATGGGGGGAATCTGAAAAACCTTAAGAGTAAGAAAAAACTATAACTATACACAATTATGCCAAATTATCAATTAAATATCGTTTTTGATACAGATGACTTGCAAACTATCAAAGCTGCAGAAGAGAAAGTTACACTCATGAAAAAAACAAATAAAGGGAAGCCTTTAGCATGGGTAGCATTCTTGCCATTCCAAAATAATACAGTTGCATGGGAAGAAGATTATGCTTTGTATGCTTCTAAAGTTACTACACAAAGTGGAGCAACCATTTATAAACTATCAGATGTAGATGCAAGTCCTATGGTTACTTATCCATTTCAAAATTATGGAGCTTTTGGAATTCCAGTTCAGGATTCCAGTGTTAAAAAAGGACAATACAAAGTAGTAAATAACTATCAGGATGAAGCTTTCCTTACTTTTGGTTTGGCTCAAGGTGTACAAGTAAATGGAACGGCTTTCCCAAATAAGCCTATCAATGCTTCTATTGTACCAAGAGAGCATGATGCAACTTTCATACCTCTTACAGAAGTCGTGATTTTCTTGGATAGTCAAATTACATCTGGTATGGTCATTACAGAAGTTTCAAGTCCTCAAACTCCATTGGTTTTTGGCGGAGAAGTTACAGAAATAACTGTCAAATATGACTCAAATAGCGGTTTGTTTATCCAACAACAACCACAATAACAACAAAAACCAGTAATAGCAATTTAAGCTATTACTGGTTTTCTAAGAATTAAACTTTAAAACTAAATACAACTATGAAATTCTGGTTCACACGTCCCGAAAATCCCTTTGACTCGTTTTATGTATATGACCAATCAAGTAAAGTTTTTGTAAGAGTTCGTTTAGAACTTGATAGATACGATAGTGGTCGAACAAAGTGCATATATAAAACCAATAGATATGTAGGATTCTCACAAACAGATTATACGGAGCAAGAAGTAGCAAATTTTAAATTAAATGTTGATGGACGCATATATGATGCTGAAAATAATCTTTTAGATACAGAACCTCAACAAGGATATTATGTATACGATTTCTCTTCTACTGATGGAATTAACCCTGACGAGACGCCACACAGAGGTAATAAAGTTATATCTAATCCACAACTGCCTCCAAATGTTACAACGAATATATTGATATGGCTTGTTATCAAAACTCTTATATTGAGAAATGATATTATCCTAACAAGTGCCAATAGTTCCCCAGAAAGATTGTCAAATGTGATATTTAGAACTGTCATCAATTAAAAAAAGGTGTCAATAACAACAATTTAAACAACTAAACTTTTATCTCTATCCTCATGGGCAATTTACCCATGAGGTTCTTAAAATTTATTCTTAAACTATGAAAAATCAAAATATAAAATTAACCATATTTTTGATATGGTGTATGCTTTCTATTGTTTCAATGCTTGTTTCTTTTTTTACTGAACCTACAAAAAAAGAGAAAAAACAAGCTAAAATTTATTATGGAATTGATTTGGCAAAATGGAATGGGAACATTTTTAAAGAAGCAGAACTGCTTGATAATATCTCTTTTATGATTTGCAAAGCAACAGAAGGGATGACTAAAGATTCACTTTTTGAAAAAAACTGGATATTTATTAAACAAAGAAAAATGATAAGAGGAGTTTATCATGTATATCAAATAAATGGTAGCCCTGATAAACAAGCTTATTATTTTTGGTCTATAGTGAAAAAACTTGATTCTTTGGATATGGCTCTGATTATAAATATTGAAGAACACAAACCTAATTCTCATCAGGGTTGTGTAGAACAATTGCAAATGGACTTTGTTAATTTTTTAGAAATCATTCAAAACAAAAGTAAAAAAACACCTATTATTTATACAAATTATAGCTTTGCAGAATCATATTTGACAAACCCATACTTCGAAAAATACCCCTTGTGGCTGATAGAATACCAAGGAATTACAAAGCCTTTTTTACCAAGAACATGGAAAGAAAAGGGGTGTAAAGTTTGGCAGAAAAGTGCCAAATATAATATCCTTTCTGATGAATTGGACTTTGATGTTTTTTATGGAATTTTAGAAGAACTATACTTATAATATTAAAATTTTACCCTTGCCTGTACACGAATTTCAGAAGATACATTGCCTTGAATCTCAGTAGAACCTGAGCCAATATTGTCAACATCTAACAGGCGTGTACGGGCATAACGAAGCCAGAACGTTAGTTTTTTAGAAAATTTATACTCTAAAACTCCATATTGTCTGATACCCTTGCCTGCATAAGCTGGGAAAGAAAAACTATACAATACGTCATCCTCAAAAGCATATTGTCTGTTGTTAAAATCGTCAGTATCAAATAAAGCCCAACGAGTTTTGAGTTCCCATTTACCTACGTTCAAATCAACATCTTGCATTAAGGCATACCCTTGTGAAAATTGACCTCCAAAATTAAGATTGCTATATTGTACTCTGCTTCTAAAACCAATGAACTTTTCAGCTTTATAATCCAGATTTAGAACATAATTTCTACGCTTTCTGTCTGTAATAAAATCTATAGGAGAAGTGCTATTAGGAGAATTTTGTTGTTTTAACTCTTCTCTGATTTGCCCAAAAACGCTTATTTTTTTACTAAAGGCATAGCTGAGGCGAAATAAATATTCATAGCCTTCGGAGGGAGCATCTGTCTGGAATCTGAGCCAAGGGAAACGAAATTTATCGTAATAGGCTGCTAAAGAAATTTTACGATTAGGTTGTACTTTAATACCCCAATACATACCCTGTTCATTAATATCCCGACTACCTTCGTTGAGTGCAGAGCCATAAAAACTATGAAAATCTTTATCAAAATTTCGGTATTGCATCGCAAATGAAATTTGAGGAGATAATGAAGCAATTACACCACTATTATACCCCATTCCACCACTTTTAGAGATAGCCCATTCTCCAAAGAAATTAAAATTCTGGAATACATAACTATAATTGAAACCTGCATTATAGTTTGTTTTTCCACTAAATTCAAACTGATTGTAGGTGGTGGGTGTTCTCTGTAAAGGGACACTAAAATGATTGTAAACGAAAGTAGTTCCAATCTGTAAGGTTTGTGAAGTATTTTTGAAACTTAAATTGCCTCCAAAAGTGCCTTCTCTGATGGTTGCTCTGTTATCAAGCTCATTCTGTGTTCTATGAAATCCAGTACGTTGAATGCTGCTCACAAATAATTCACTGCCAGTATCATCATTATCTGTAGAGTCTGGAGTATTGATGTTTCCATCCCTTTTGGTGAGAGAACCAAAAGCTAAAATGTCTAACTCTCCATGTTTATTTTTAAGTAAATTATAATTAATTGCTCCACCTCTCAAAAATCCAGCTTCCAAAAGAGAAGTGAACGGGCGAATACCTGTATTGGCTCTTCTGATACTTTGTACGGTTTCAGCTCCTTTTCCTACATTAAAACCTGCTGCCAGTAAAATGCTCTGTCCTACTTGTACCTGATAATCGCCAATTACGATTTGTTTGAAACGCCCTTTGTTTTCAAAAAAAGCGTGATAAGAGAAAAAGTCAGCACCATAATAATTTTTAGAAGGTTGCCAGTTGAGTTTTTCTCCTTCATCTTTTTCCATTGTGAATCCCAAACTAAAATCCTTACTGTGGCTAGTACGAAAACGAGTGTATAAACGAGGTCTGGAACCTAAATATCGAGAACTCAAAGAATCAGGAACTGTAAAACCTGCCTCCTTTTGGAGTTGTAATTGATAACGCAGTAATAAATATCGATTATCTTCTTCAAAAATACGTTTTAAAAGAGGTTTATTATCTGCATTTTCGTTGGTTTCAACGGTTACAAATGGAAGAATTTTATAGATAGTGTCTAAATCAAAGCCATCAATAGATTGCAGTTCATAAAGAGAAAGTAGCTTTCCATTCTTTTTGATGTGATTGAGTAAATTGGTGATTTGGTTTTCTTTTAAAATAAAGAGTTGTACCAAATCTTCTCTGGTTGCTTTATTGAGGTTTAAAGGCTCAAGATATAGCTGATACAGAGCTTCATACAAATCTTCGTAATTGGTATCAGAGTCTTGGTCTTGAACAGCAAATAAATCCTCAACAAATTGTTTAATGTCAATCTCTTTACGAGGATACGTTTGAGCATTTGCTCTAAAAATTACTAAAATAAAGAATATACTAATGAAAGAGGCTTTAATAATCTGCATAAGGTTACAATTTTCTTGTTTTAGTCTTTAGTAACCGTTTTCTTTTTGAAAGCATAACGCAAAGAAAGCTGATGAATCCAGCCCAAAGCATTATTATTGCTTAAAGCATAATCAAAACTAAAGTTTTTAGGCTGAAACCCCACCCCAAAAGAAGAATTGAATGGTTTTGTAGAAATACCCGTTCTGACAAAAAAATACTGATGAACCTGATAGTTGATACCAGCTCTTACAGTAGCATCATAATCTACATCTTTCTCTGTTTCTAAGCTTAAAAACAGCTTTTCATAAGGCTTATAACTCACACCTGCTTTCAGAATAACAGGTATTCTGTCTTCACCTTCAGCTGCTTTCAGTTTTGATTGAGTGAAATTATATCCATAAATACCAACAGACCACTTTTCAGAAAGTTTTGCAAGCCCTCCAAGTTCTACTAAAAAAGTGCTTCGGGTACTCTGAGTAAATCCAATTTGGTCATTAACAGCAACTTGATAATAATTAACTTTAGCTCCAACACTTACCAAACTGATTTGATGACTATACCCCATGCCTACTTGAGTTTCATTGTAATATTTATCCCCAAACCTGTTGATTGTCAAGCCACCAACACCACCAAATGAAAAAGGTGTAATGAAACCAAAATGGTAAGAATTGAGAGCTTTTAAATTAAAACGATTTTCAAAAGCCATCAGGGCATTCATAGAAAGATCTTTGGTTGCTGATAATGCTCCAATATTATTGAAAACAGCCCATTCATCAGCAAGAGCTGTACTAACACCTGACATCCCTCCACTCACGCTTCCGCTTGTCCCTGAGAGGGTTTTATTTTGTGAAAAAGCACAAAGAGAAACCAAAAATAATAAATAAGCAAAGTAAAATTTTTGCATAATATCCTCATATTTAGCCTAAAAATAGGACTTAAACTTCTACAAACCAAAAAAACAATGTTAATTTTATGTATTGATTTGTGGAGAATAATTCTTTTGTTGTTCTAAAATGAGTTGAAAGGCTTTTAATTTTTCAAGATTTTTAAGGGCAGGAGAATCTTCAAAACGACTGTTTAAGTCTACTACCTTGATAGGTAATCGTGGTGACTCTTTTAAAAATGTGAATAACTCTTCAATATTTTCAAGTCCTATACCTCCACTTATCCACAGGGGAATATTAAAAGGGTATTTTTTTAGAATATTCCAGTCAAAAGAAATGCCATTTCCACCTCTTTCCTGACCTTTGGTATCAAAAAGGAAGGCATTTACATAAGAGGAATAAGGCTCTAAAACTGAAAAATCGAAATCTTCTGCAACTCCAAAAACCTTTACAATTCTCTGAGAACACTTTGAAGCCAATTCTTTACAGAAATCTACAGTTTCCTCTCCATGTAACTGAACTGTGGATAAATCATGTTTCTGAATTTTATCAAGAATGTTATCCACACTTTCATTGACAAATACACCCACTTTGTGGATAGTGTCAGGTATCAGAGGCATTATAAAATTCTCACCTACAAAGCGTTTGGATGCTTTATAGAAAATAAAGCCCATGTAATTGGGCTTTAAACTAGATACAGAAGCAATATTTTTTTCTTCTCGCATCCCACAAATTTTCCAAGAAATATTCATGTATTAATTACCCTTTTCAGTTGGTAGCGTAAATGTAAAAATAGAACCTTTATTTAGCTCACTAATTACAGAAATTGTTCCACCACTTTTTTCTACAAAATCTTTTGATAGCATCAATCCCAAACCTGTTCCTTTTTCGCCTAAAGTACCAGTGGTAATATGTTTGTTATCCCAACGGAAAATGGTTTTAAGTGTCTGAGGATCAATACCTACACCAGTATCTGAAACCGAAATTTCTACATAGCCATTTTTTGCTTTTGCTGTTACTTTTACTTCACCACCATTGGGAGTGAATTTCATAGCATTTGAAACCAAGTTTCTGATTACCATGTCTGTATAGTTGGGGTCAGCGTATACACTTAGATTTTTAGAGGCTACATATTTTAAAGTAATATTTTTAGATTGAGCATAGACCTTAAATAATTGTAACTGTCTTTCTACAAGTTCCTTTAAATCAAAATATTTAGATTGGAAACCTACTTCCTGCATTTGCACTTTTGCCCATGTAAGCAGATTATTGATAAATTCAAAAAGATTATCAATGGAACTGTTTAAATCTTCTGCTGTTTGCTGAATTTCTTCTTTTGTAATTTTATCTGTGAAACGATATAGTAGGTTTGTAAGTGCTTTAAGCGAATTGAGAGGGCTTTTAAGGTCATGAACAATAATGGAGAAGAATTTATCTTTCATCAAATTACTGTCTTTTAACTCCTGTTGAGATTTTACAAGTTCTGAATTTGTACGGGCTAAATTCTCAGCATTTAACTTTAATTGTGACTCATTTGCTTTGATTTGGTCATAAGCTAGTTGTAAGTCTTGGTTTTTTCGATTAACCTCTTCAATATAGCTTTTGATAGTATTGGCAGCAGGTCTGAAAATCACGAGAGCTTCTAAAAGGAGCACAACTAATGTAAAAATGGTTAACCAAAACTCAACTCTTCCCCAATAAGCAAGCTCATCAGCAGCTTTTTGGTCATAAGAAAAACTCAAATCAAGCATTTTATTGGAGAAATCACTAGAAGCTTCTGTAAGCTTTGGCTGAATCATTCTGATTCTGGTAAAGAATAGAAGGCTGTCTTTGGGTAAAATCTCATTCTTAAGACTCAAAATATCTTTCACTTGTAGAACCATTGGCTTATAATACAAATCTGTATTTTGAAAGTCAGCTAGTATATCAGGAGTATTAAAACGAGCATTCAAACCATAGTCATCATCACCTTGTTTGAGCCCCTTATAAGCTTTATCCAAAAGTTCCCATTTGAACTCCATTTGCTCTACTAAGGTAGCAGCAGAATCTTTGGTAGGAGCATTGCAGGCAAGCATGGAAAGTAAAGCAATTTCTTGGCTATAAGTTGCACAAGCCCCATTGAAGTTAATCATCCTACCTATATGTGAGCGTCTGTCAGAAGGGTTTTCAGGGTCAGTTACCAAATATTCACTTACAAAAAAGTAGCTTAAAATGGTCATCAATGCAATAATGCTCAAAGCAATAGAATAGGTAAGTGTTAATCTTTTATAAGGGTTATATGCCATTATGCACAGTTGTTTAAGTTCTTAAATTTAAAGTTTTTTTATATCTTTTTTTTTACGTTATTGACAAGCTAAAAATACAGATCATTCCAAATTTAACACAAATTTATACAAAAAAAGAAACTTTTTATTTTTTTATGGGTTTAATAGTAAAACTATTAGTAACATGAACAGCCACCACATAGACCAGATAGTAAGGAAATTTGCGTTAGGTATTGAACATAATTTCAATGAGTTTGATATTAAAGAATCTTACTCAGATAAACGTGACTATACAATCGAAGAAATATATCAGTTCGTAGATGATTTAGGAGATACAGCAAGAAAAATCAATCTAAACATCTTAAAAAATAATATGCCTTTACAAGATTTTGACTTGTTTGTAGAACAAGCAGAATTTCCCATGTTGGTTTTCCAGAAAAAAGATGAACAAAGGGCAGAACCTTTACTGATTAGAAAAGATAAGAAAGGAAAAACCATCATATATAATTTTCATACACAATCTGAAAAAGGGTATTATGATGTTCATTTGGATGTAAAAGACTTAATTGTATACCAAAATAATCCTCATCAAGAACTTAACGGACAAATCATAATTGTTACATGTTTTCCAATGGAATATTTGGAGGACGATTATTACAATAAAGATAAAATCCCAACTCCAGCCCAAAGAGTTTTCAGGTTATTGCGTTCCGAGAAAAAAGATATCGCTTATATTTATATTTATTCAATAGTTATAGGGCTTTTATCTTTGTCTTTACCTCTTGGTATTCAGGCAATTATTACACTTATTTCAGCTGGTTCTGTGGTGAGTTCTACTGTTGTTCTGATGGTATTGATTATAGTGGGTGTGATTATTACAGGAGGTTTACAAATTATGCAGATGACAGTTGTAGAAATCTTGCAACAAAGAGTCTTTGCTAAAACAGCTTTTGAGTTTATTTACAGATTGCCTCGTATGAAGCCTGAAAAGCTTTCAAAATATTATCCTCCAGAGCTAATGAATCGTTTTTTTGATATTTTAACAATTCAAAAAGGCTTACCTAAACTCTTGATTGATATTTTAGGAGCTGTCATTCAAATTTTAGCTGGTTTGTTGCTACTTGCATTTTATCATCCCTCTTTTATGGCATTCTCTATTGTTACAATAGGGGTATTGATCGCAACCTTTTACTTGGCAGGTCCTAAAGGGTTGGAAGCCAGTATGATGGAGTCCAAATATAAATACAAGATTGCTCATTGGCTTGAGGAAGTCGCCAGAACCGTAAACTCATTCAGGCTTGCAAGTAACTCTAATTTACCCCTTCAAAAAATGGATAATTATGTGAATAATTACTTGTATTACAGAAAAAAACACTTCAAAGTTTTGATAGGACATTATTTGAGTATCACCATTTTTAAAATTGCAGTTACAGCAGGTTTATTAATTGTAGGTACTTTCTTGGTGGTAGATGGGCAAATTACGTTAGGACAATTTGTAGCTTCTGAAGTTGTTATTATTCTTGTAGTTGGGTCAGTAGAAAAATTAGTTGTGAGTATGGATATCATTTACGATTTAATGACCTCAGCTGAAAAAATTGGAAATGTTACAGATGTACCACTAAACAAAGAACATGGTATCAAAGTCGATTTAACCAAAGTACATGGTGGACTACCATTGCATCTTAGAGACTTATCCGTTCATTATGGTGATAAATATATGCTCAAAAATATTAATCTTGATGTGGCATCAGGTGAAAGAATATGTATTTCTGGTAAAGATGGAGCTGGGAAAAACTCACTAATCAAAATGATATTGGGTAGTTTTGATGAATTTGACGGGGTGGCAACTATATCGAATTGTTCTTTAAGAGATATTAATATCTATAGCTATCAGGCAGTTACAGAAGACAATTTCTCTGAAGATGAAATTTTTGCAGGAACGATTCTTGACAACATTTCTATGGGTAAAGGAAAAGTGAAATACAGTGATATTGTTTGGGCTTTAGAAAATGTGGGTTTACTGGAACAAATCAATGCATTACATGATGGCTTGCATACAGAGCTGACAGCTGGAGGAAAAGAACTTTCATCAGTACAAAGACGTAAATTGGTATTGGCAAGATGTATTGCTTCAAAACCTAAATTGCTTATTATCAATGACTTTTTAAAGGATTTCTCTATTAATGAAAAAAATAAAATTATTAATTTCTTAATGAGTGCTGAAAATGAATGGACGTTGATTTTAATATCGAATGACATTACCATTTTAGCAAATTGTCCTCGTATTGTACTCATGCAGAACAGAACAATAGCTAAAATAGGAGATTATAATGAAATGCTTACCAATGATGAGTTTAGAGAGCTAATATCTCAGCAAAATGTTGTTTTGGATATTTTACGCAATGTAGCCCCTAAGCGTACAGAAAGATAATAAACTTGATAAATCAAAATATATGTTGAAGATATCTAATGAGCATATTAATACTCAAGAAGTAGAAAAAAAGGTTTATTCTTTAAGACTTTTACAGACACCCCATTCTGCCAGAATCCTTACATATTGGATAACAGGTATTATGGTGTTCGGCTTTTTTTGTCTGTTCTTACCTTGGCAACAAAATGTGAGAGGAAATGGAAGAGTAACAGCTTTTGCCCCCCAAGACCGTCCACAAGATGTTACGGCAGTCATTGCAGGACAAATAAAAGAATGGCGTGTACAAGAAGGACAATTTGTTGCTCAGAATGATACCATTCTCATTTTATCCGAAGTAAAAACTGATTATTTTGACCCTGAACAACTCAAACGCCTTGAAGAACAAGTGCTTGCTAAAGGTGAAAGTATAGAAGCCACTATGCGAAACATTGATGCAATAGATAATCGTTTAATGGCTCTTAAAGAAGGACAAACTTTTGGTTTAGAAAAATCAAGAGCTAAAATCGCACAGACACGTAACAAACTCTCTGCTGATAGTATGGATTTTCAGAATGCTAAAATGCAATATGAATTAGAAAAAACACAGTTTGATAACTCCAAAAAACAACATGAAGCAGGTCTAATTTCTTTAAATGAATTTTTAAAACGACAAGGGACTTTTCAAGATAAATTTGCAAAATTTAATTCTTCCGAAAATAAATATTTAGCAAGTAAACAGGAGTTGTATCAGAGTTTGGCAGATTATAACTCTACAAGAGCCGACTATATGGATAAAATAGCAAAAGCTGAATCTGAAAAAAGCTACTATCAATCCTATTTAGCAACTTCTAAAGGTGAACTTTCAGAAAAGCAAAATAAATATTCTAATATTCAAATCCGTAATAATCAATATTTTATACTGGCTCCACAAGCGGGTTATGTAGTGAAAGCCCTGAAGGCAGGTATTGGAGAAACTGTCAAAGAAGGGGAGGCAGTAGTAACTATCCAGCCTGCACAACCTAAAAGAGCAATTGAATTGTATGTAAAAGCAATGGATTTACCCTTGATTTCAAAAGGTACAAAAGTTCGTTTAGAGTTTGATGGCTTTCCTGCATTGCAGTTTTCGGGTTGGCCTGCTGTGAGTATTGGTACATTTGGAGGAGAAGTAATCGTAATTGATTATGTCAATACCAAAGATAATAAATATAGAATATTGATAGCTCCAGACGAAAAGGAGAAACCTTGGCCTACACAATTGCGTATTGGTACAGGGACTTACGGGTGGTTTATGCTCAGAGATGTTCCAATTTGGTATGAGATATGGCGACAACTCAATGGTTTTCCTCCAAGTCTGGATGAAGAACCTCGTGTGAAAGATGAGAAACTTCCTCCTAACTTAAGAGAACAAAAAAAAGATAAAAAATAATCTTTATATTGTAGGGCAAATATATTATTTGCCCTATTCATTATATTTTCTTTGAGAACTTATATAGTCAATCATGATGCGTTATATATATTTTTTGTTTATTTTTTTGACTTCATTTAGTGCTTTTGCTCAAATAGACTCAACAGGCAAAAATACTTTCAGTATTCGGGATCTATATGCTCAAATGCTAAAAAATCATCCTATGGTAAAAGCTATTAACTATTTACCACGTATTGCTCAAGAAGAAGTTCGGATAGCAAAAGGAGGTTTTGATCCCAAACTACAAGCTGATTATGTTCAGAAAACACTCCAAGATAAATTTTATTACAGCTATTGGGATAGCCACCTGAAAGCTCCTACCTGGATAGGAGATTTGAAAGTTGGATATGAATTAAATGAAGGAGCATTGATGAGTTCCGAAAATAAAACTCCATCACAAGGATTGATGTATGCAGGGCTAAGCATTCCTTTGGGACAAGGGTTATTAATTGATGCTCGAAGAACTGTTTTAAGGCAAGCTCAAATTGGACAAAAAATGGCTGAAGCAGAAAGAATTAAAGAGCTGAATAAGTTGTTTTTTTCAGCAAGTAAAGACTATTGGGAGTGGTATTTCAGATATAATGAGCTTCTATATATCCAAAAAGGTTATCAATTGGCTGAAGAACGATTCAAATTTATACAACAAAGACTTACATTTGGTGAAACTGCAGCCATAGATACAATAGAGGCTAAAATTACTTTGCAAGAAAGAACGGTTCAGTTGAGACAAGCTGAAATTGACTTCAAAAATGCAGGTTTAGTTTTATCTAATCACTTATGGATAGATGAGTTGCCAGTTGAACTTCCATTTAATGCTATACCTGAATCATTAACAGGACTTACACTCATAGATGAAACAAAACTTAATCAGTTAATAGCTTTTGCACAGGAAAATCATCCAGAACTTCAAAAAATCAGATTTAAGATAGCTCAATTGGATATAGAAAGGAGATTTCAACAAGATAGGTTAAAACCACAAGTTAATCTTAACTATAATGTATTAGCGGGCTATAACAATGCTCGAAATATAAACTGGGGTGGGGATTATTTTACAAACAATTATAAGTTTGGTTTTGATGTAAGTTTTCCAATACTTTTGCGAAAAGAGAGAGGAAAAATATTCCAAACACGTTTTAAATTAGATCAAAATAAGCTTGACCAAAGCCAAACAGCAAGAGAAATCAATACAGAAATAAAAGCAACCTACAATGAAATAGTGCTTTTGGCACAAAATATTGCTTTACAACAAACTATGGTAAATAATTTGGAAATTTTAAGAAATGCTGAATACCAAAGATTTGCAAACGGAGAAAGTTCTGTTTTTTTAATTAATAGTCGTGAGAGTAAACTCATTGAAAGTCAAGTAAAATTGGTTGCTCTACAGAGTAAATATGAAAAGGCTAAAGTAATGTTACGATGGGCTGCGGGAGAAAGATTTTGGGAATAATTTGATGTAAGCAAGATAATTGGCTATATTGCATAAAATGCTATGAAAACATTTTATAGTTTTGCGTTTGCAAAAATAAAAAATATATAGCATATTTGTTTTATTGAAAAGTAACATGACAGACTCTAAGCCCGCAGACGATATGATTGACCTTGTAATGCTCGTAGATGATAATGATACTGATAATTTTATTAGTAAACGCATCATTGAAATTACAAAATTTGCCAAACGAGTAGAAATCAAAAATTCAGGTAAAAGTGCCTTACAATATCTGCAAGACAATCAGGGAAATATAGAAAATTTACCTGATTTGATATTTTTAGATATTAATATGCCTATTGTAGATGGTTTTGTATTCCTTTTTGAATTTGAAATGTTTCCTGATGAACTAAAAAATAAATGTAAAGTCGTTATTCTTTCCAGTTCAGATAATAAAAGAGATATTGAGAAAATAGTGGATAATGAATATGTGATTAAATTCATTACAAAGCCATTAACAGATAATGCTTTAAATGAAGTTAAAAATCTACTTTCAGCTCTCAACCAACAAAGTTAAATCAAGAAAATATTAACAATAAAAAGCCTGAGTCATCAGGCTTTTTTTATGCCAAATATAAAATTTATAGTTTAAAAGTAATGGGACGTGTGACCTCAACCCTTACAGGTGAACCTCCCTGCTTTCCAGGATTCCATTTTGGAGCATTTTTTATCAAACGGATAGCCTCTTCATCACAACCACCACCTAAGCCCTTGCTTACCTTTACATTGGTAATAGAACCATCAGTCTCTACAATAAATGTAACGTGTACTCTTCCTTCTATTTTTTTTGCTTTCGCTTCTTCTGGATATTTTAGATTAGCACTAATGTAATCATAGAAAGGCTTCAGACCTCCCACAGGCTCAGGGGGTTGTTCAGCAGAGGTTAATACACCTTGGGCATATGCAGAGGATATAAGAAAAAAAGAAAAAAACAGTAAAAATATTGACTTTGCCATTTTGAAAGAATAGTTTTGTTCTGTCTGAAATATAGCAAAATTCTTTCCAAAATTTTTTTAGTTTGGAAAAAAATAAAATTGCTCTTTTTGAGTTACCAAGTATTTGTCAAAATTTCAAGAAAATAATATGGCAAAATTTATATTTGTGGTACAAGGAGAGGGCAGAGGGCATCTCACACAAGCTATTTCCTTGCAAACAATCTTACATGATGCAGGGCATCAGTTAGTTGCAGTTCTGGTAGGTAAAAGCCACCGAAAAATCCCAACATTTTTTGAAGAGCAAATTAAAGCTCCCATTCATTATTTTGAGAGTCCTAATTTTGTTAAAGATAAAGACAATCGTAAAATTCTGATAGGAGCCACCATCAGATACAATACGCTTAAACTTAAAACCTTTATCAAAAGTCTAAAAGAACTTCATGGTTGGTATAAACAATATCAGCCTGACGTTATCATAAACTTCTACGATTTTCTGGGAGGATTTCATAATATTTTCTATAAAAAAATAGCTCCTATGGCTGTGGTGGGGCATCAGTATTTTCTGGAACACTCTCAGTTTGAGTTTCCCAAAGGACATGGAATGGATAAATTTCTGCTTGCTCAAAATACTAAAATTACAGCTTGGGGAGCAAAGTTAAAATTAGCTCTTTCATTTGCCCCATACCTTCAAAATGAAGGTAAAATTAAGGTTGTTCCACCCCTTTTACGAAAAGAAGTGTTAAAGTTAGAGCCTGAAAAACAAGATTTTATATTGGCTTATGTAAATAGTGATGGTTATGGACAAGATATTGTAGATTGGCATAAAAAAAATCCTGAAACAAAAATTGAATGTTTTTGGGATAGAAAAGATGCATCAGAAGAAGAAAAATTTGATGAAACCCTTACATTTCATCAGATTAGTGATGTAAAATTTCTGGAAAAAATGCGTACCTGTAAGGCTTTTGTTAGTACAGCAGGTTTTGAGTCTGTTTGTGAGGCAATGTGTTTGGAAAAACCTACCATGATGATGCCAATAGAGGGACAATTTGAGCAAATGTGTAACGCTTTGGATGGAGAAAGAGCTGGAGCAGGTATCGCAAGCAACGATTTCAATATTACCAAACTCCTTGACTATATGAAAAACCATCAGCCCAAAGGAAATCCAAGAGAGTGGGTGATGAAAGCTCCCAGTATGTTTATTGAAGAACTAGAAAAGCTTCTAAAAAAATAGTTAAATTAAATTCTAATAATTTTTTTCTCTGAAAGTATGGAGGTAGTAAGGGTTTCTGTGGAGAAGGTAGCATATTTTTCTACCTCCCAAACATATAGTACATGATCACCAGTAGGTTGAAAATTGATTTTTTTGAGTAAAAGACAAGCTGATATATTTTTTAATATTTCATAACCATTCCATAATTGTAATAAACCTTTTTTAGAAAGATAAGCTTGTTTATCATAGTTTTTTCCACTCTTTTTGCCCAAAACATTCACTAAGGAATATTGAGATGGATGTAATAATTGAAGAATAGCATACTCAGATTCCTGAACGTTCTCCAAAGTTTTTGTATCATGATAAACTGCCACCCCATACAATTTAGGCTTCATGCTCAGGGCTGTAACATACGTACAGATATTCATGTTTAAAACGTGATTGTTGTAAGTTGCCAAACTGTAAACAGGCATATCAGGGATATTCCAAGGACGTTTCATAGGTTTTCTAAGAATTTTTCGGCTGTTCGAAGAAGATTGTTTCTTTTGGACTCATCCATTTTGTCAAAAGTTTTAACCAACATACCCAAACGAGGATTTTGCAAGAAAAATGCTCTATGAACATGCATAAAACGCCAGAACAGAGCATCCCAAGTTTGAACCCAAGAATCATTTTTGTTGTAATCACTCATTTTTAAAATATAATTACTTCCACTAATGTAGGGTTTGGTACACATGAGTCCACCATCTGCAAATTGCCCCATACCATAGATATTAGGTACCATGACCCAATCGTAAGCATCTATGTACATTTCCATAAACCACTGATAAACATCATCAGGATTGATTTCACAGAGTAACATAAAATTGCTCAAAACCATTAAACGTTCAATATGATGATTATAGCCTGTATCAAGTAGTTTTTGGATAGTTTTATCAATGGGTTTGATACCTGTAGTACCATCATAAAACGATTGAGGCAGTTTTCTTGTAAAACCCCAAAAGTTTTTGGTACGTTGCATACTTCCCTCTCTGATATAAATAGCTCTGATAAACTCTCTCCATCCGAGAATTTGTCTTACAAAGCCTTCTAAACTGTTGTAGGGAATGGCATGTTGCTCAGCATAATTAATAGCTTTCTGAATGACTTGCATAGGCAATAACAAACCTACATTCAGTAAGGGGGTAAGCATGGAGTGGTGTAAAAGCACTTCACTGGCAACAATAGCATCTTCATAAATACCGAAATCATAAAAACGACTTTCTAAAAAATATTCAAGCCATTGTTCTGCTTCCTGAAATGTAGTAGGGTAAACCATCGAGTCTCTGCCATAATTTTCTGGAAAATGCTGAGATACATATTGAGTAGCTTCTTGATAAAACTGATTTTTTGTGATTTTTGGAACTAAAGGAGCTTTCTTGTCTTTAGGATATTTGAGCCTGTTTTCTGTGTCAAAAGTCCATTTTCCTTCTAAAGGCTGTTCGTTTGTGGCAACAAGAATCTTCTGTTGTTTTCTTTGATGAATGTAAAAATCTGTTTGATAATATCTCTTTTTAGTATCAAAATAACTGTGAATAGACTCTACAGTATTGATAAACAAAGGAGAGGTAAAAACTTGAGTTTGGATTTGATGTAAAGAAGCTGTTTGATTGATTCTTTTTTCAAGCCAGTTATCACACACATCTGTATAACTGATTGATTCAATGTTTTTTGAAGCAAGCAAAGCAATAAGATTTCTAATATCACTTTCTGTTTGGTGTGCTTCGATATAACAACATTCAAAGCCTTCATGAATCAGATAGGCTTCGTAAGCTTTCATCGAGGCTCTATGAAAAATGAGCTTTTGTTTATGAAATTTGTATTGTTTGAAAAATAAAAACTCTTCAACGATATAAATAACGGCTTCATTTTTTTGAACAGGGATTTTCTGAAATAATTGGTGAGGAAATACAATATGAGCTTTCTGCATGATTTTAACAAATAACAAACACATTGTCTAAAACAAAATATTTAAATAATGGTTTGAAAAAGAAAATGAAAACACAAATATGAAAATAGCTGAAAAATATACCTTATCGGAGCAGGATATAGATCGTATTATCGAAATGGCATGGGAAGACAGAACCCCTTTTGAAGCCATTGAATTTCAATTTGGAATACCAGAAAAAGAAGTCATAGAATTGATGAGGCAGGAAATGAAACTTTCATCTTGGAAAATGTGGAGAAAAAGAATGAATACACGAGGTACAAAACATACAGCTAAACGCAACGATGATGTAAACAGATTTAAGTGTTCTCGTCAGAAATCCATCTCATCAAACCATATTTCCAAAAGATAAATTTTTGTATTTGAAAAGTTTACACTAATTTTGTATTCGTAAAACCCTCTAAAGTGCATAGTTATGTAATCGTTAATACCATTCAATCTTAATAAACCTATATAAAAGTATAGGCTGCTATGGTATTATCTAAAAATTACAACTATGTCTATTTCAACTAAGTACGGTCGTACTTATCATTATCCTTTTTCGCCAGGGACTACTTCAGACGACCGATTCAATCATCAATATTGGCAAGATTTACAAAAAATAAACTCAGTCGTACATACTGAAAAACTGGATGGAGAAAACAACTGTCTGAGTAAATATGGTGTATTTGCTCGTTCGCATGTAGCACCCACCACATCAGCATGGACTGCCCAACTCAGACAACAGTGGGCATTACTCAAAAATGATTTGGGAGATTTGGAAATCTTTGGAGAAAATCTGTATGCCATTCATTCTATTGAATATCAAAAACTTGAATCATACTTCTATGTTTTTGCTGTTCGGTTGCACGGAGTATGGCTTTCTTGGGAGGAAACAAAGTTTTATGCAAATTGCTTTGATTTTCAAACTGTACCTGAAATAAAAATTATAGAAAAGCCTCAAGATGAAGAAGCTTATGCACAAGATATTCTTCAAATTGTAGAACAACCCAGCATCTTTGAGTCTTATGATATTCATACTCAAAAGCCATGTAGTATGGAGGGAATCGTTACAAGAAATACAGGAGAATATGAAGCTACAGATTTTGAACACAATGTATTTAAGTATGTGCGTAAAAATCATGTAAAAACAGATGAACACTGGACTCGCAATTGGAAAAGAGCCAGCTTAATATGGGAAAAAATAAACTAAAATAACTATGTGGAAATTATCAGAAAATAAAGAATGGGAATATTTGAAGGGACAATTTGATTGGGTAAAAGATATGCATGGTGTACCCCAAGACCCATATCATCATGCAGAAGGAGATGTGGCAATTCACACACAAATGGTTATTGCCGAACTTCTAAAAACAGAATTCTATCAGAATACAGATGCTCAAACACAAGAAATCTTATGGACTTCTGCTTTGATGCATGATATAGAAAAACGTTCAACGACTGTTATTGAGGCAGATGGGCGAATAGGTTCGCCTAATCATGCTAAAAAAGGTGAAACAACTGTCAGACAAATTCTTTATAAAGACATTGAAACACCCTTTTATGTTCGGGAAAAAATTGCTAAAATAGTGAGGTATCATGGTTTGCCTTTGTGGGTTTTTCATAAACCAAATCCTACAAAAGCTATTATACAGGCAAGTTTGGAAGTAGATTTACGTCTTTTGGCGTGTATTGCTGAAGCTGATGTGAAAGGACGAATCTGTGAAGATAAAGAGGATTTATTGTATCGAATCGAAATGTTTAAAGAATTAGCCAAAGAACAGGACTGTTGGGGCAAAGTGAAGACTTTCCCTTCTGACTTAGCTAAATTTGAGTATTTTCAAAAAGAAAATAGTTCGCCTGATTATGAGCCCTTTGATGATACCAATAATGAAGTAATTATGCTTTCAGGGCTTCCCGGAGCTGGTAAAGATACTTATATCAAAAATCACTTGAAAGATTGGAAGATAGTGAGTCTGGATGCAATACGCAGAGAGATGAAAATTTCACCTACAGATACCAGTGGAAACGGAAAGGTAATTCAGGCTGCCAAAGAACAGGCAAAAGCTTATTTGAGAAAAAAAATACCTTTTGTGTGGAATGCAACCAATGTAACAAAGTCTCTACGAATGCCTTTGATAGAGCTTTTTGCTTCGTATGGAGCTAAAGTGAAAATTGTTTATTTGGAAGTTCCTTATGAAAAACTCATGAATCAAAATATAAACAGAGAGCATATTGTTCCTGAAAATGTGATGCACAAACTCATTCAGAAACTGGAAATTCCAACTCCTTCGGAAGCTCATCAGGTAATTTATGAAGTAAAATAAAAACTGTAGAGAAAATTTTCTCTACAGTTTTTACATGATATATTTGTAAAACAAACTCAAAACTCAATCCATATGGCTTGGCAAGAAATTGATAATCAGTTAAAAGCAAAATTTTTATTCAAAGATTTTGTACATGCTTTTGGTTTTATGACACAAGTGGCTTTAGTAGCCGAAAAACATGACCATCATCCTTGGTGGGCAAATGTTTATAATCAGGTAGAAATAGCTCTAACAACTCATGATGCGGGCAATATTGTAACTGAAAAGGATAGAAAGCTGGCTCAGGCAATAGATGAAATCTATCAGAAGTTTCAAAATGCTTAAGTAGCAGTATTTTAACAGAAATAATTCAAAATATGCCAAATATATAAAAATATTGATTAATGGGTTGATGTTTTATATTCTGTATAATTAAAATATGTAAAGAAATAAAAGGAACTCTACTTAACAATTTCTTTCTGGTGCCACTTTTCAAGCATATCAAGAGCTACCTGTTTCACATCATTATCTTCATCATTTTGTGATATATTGGTTATTTTTGTTATAAATTGTTCAAAGTACATTCTGATTGTGGCTAAAGAGATAATTCCCCAATACCTTACATCTCTATCAGAAGAAATTAGAGCATTGGAATAAATAGATGATTTTTCAGCATCAATTTCAGCATCATTCTGGCTGATAATGGCTAATTCCATTAAGTTCCAAGGCTCTGATTCTGTATTGATTTTTGCTTTATTTAAAATAGACTCAGGTGTATGTATAAATTCTTCTAGGCTTATATAGCAATAATCTTTTATTTCTTCAAGAATTTCACTTTTATTGGATTCTATTAAAATATATTGCACATTAATTACATAGTTTTTGATCTCAGAAAAACTATACAAGTTTCTTGCTTTATCATGACCACTAAATTTGCTTTGATTAACTGAAGGAGAAATTTTTAGCCTTTCTATAATCATTTTTAATTGATACCTTTTTTCAAGAGCATGTTTTATATCAAATAACCCATCTGTTAGTTTTGAATTCAAAAAATTATCATTCAACATGATATAAAATTTCTGTATCATAAAAGCATGAAGTTGCTTTTGTGATTGAAAAATGTCAATCTCAAAAATAATTAATTACAACAATTATTTATCAAAAGGAATTACACTGGTAATTTCACCATCTATTATTACAAAAAAGCCATTGAATATAGGGGCATTACCATAGTTATCATCTTCCCATGTGTAATTATGTAGATAGATAAACTGATTCAATATATTTTTATCTACTTGTCTGTCAGTAATCATCATACAGGTTCTTCTGGGAATAGATACCAAAAGCTCTTTGGCTTGTAAAAGTTCGTGAGCCTTGAGTAAGTGGTTCTTACATAGAATCTTCTCACTTGCAAAGCTATGTCCTGAAGCTGCTAATACTTTTCCTTGAAGTGAATCTAATACCTCAAAATCAGATACAACAGCTTCTAGATTATCAAAAGCTTCTTGAAATACTTGTTCCTGACTTTTATCTTTCAAGTCCTGAGACATCAAAAAAACAAAACTATTAGGAGCATCATAGCCAAATGCTACAACAATTTTTGGGTCATCCTGACTGCCAACCAATATGTGTTTTAAAGTACTTGTCTTTGTACCTATCCAATCTCCAGGCTTCAGAATAGGATAAATTTTATTAAAATTTCCTGATGCCACATTTTCAACATCTTGTTGTATCTTTTTATTGAGTTCTGAATTATCTTCTGAGTCTTTTTTCAATATTTCCATAGAAAATTTTATTTAACAATGATAAATTCTGTAAATCTTTTCAATGTAAGTAAGGAGAAGCATTTAATTTATATTAAAACCTTATAGGTTTGTTTTTGTAAATATTTGTTAATCAATAAATAAAATTATAAATTGTTTTGAAAACCTATAAGGTTTCTGTTATTAAAAATAATAATATACACATAACTTTGTATAAAACTAATTTTCTACCAATATTTTTGTAGTGAAAATCCCATAGATCAAATGTTGAACAGACAATAAATAAACACCTTGAGCTAAGTTCAAGTTTTCAAGAGATACTTTAGCAGAAATACTTTTTCCTTTTCGTAAAGTTTGTCCTGTTATATTTTTTATTTCCCATTCAAAATCATTGAAGGGTGATTCTAAGTGTATTATATTTTTTGTAGGATTGGGATAAATCTTAAAAGGCATCTCTTTGGGATTGTTAAGAGCTGTGGGCGTACATGATACTCTTGCTAGATTTAATTTTTTCCAAATATCATTACCCAAACTAATAGAAACTAACTCATCATCATTATTGCTTGAGGGACTATCACCCATTCGTACTATAATAAGTCCTGTACTGGGAGAAATACTCAATATTTGTCCATTTTTACCCAAAGCTGTATAGGTGTCAGTAGGAGCATCAGGAAATAAAGGTCCCTGAAATACTAACTGAGATTGGGGAACCATAAAACTGCTTTTTCCATTGAGCCACCACAAATAACCATACGAAGGATTAATGGTTTGTGAAGAGTTTCTGGCTTGATTGAGATAATTTAAGTCACCCATTACAGTTTGCCCGTTCCAAATTCCATTATTTTGCATCAATATTCCAAAACGAGCCATCATTCTGGGTTTGCTGTAAAAAACATTGTTATAACCTGATTTTATCCACAAACCAGTAATACCTGTTTTGCTTTGAAGAGTACTGGTGGTATAGGCTTGTAATGTTTGTCCTGTTGCTCCTTCAATAACTCCATCAAGTAAAGTATATGGAGCATTATGATAAGCCCAACGAGTATTAGGAGGGGTAAGGTAAGTTAAACAACTAGGTAAGGTACAAAAACTATCACCTGCATCATTGAGTCCAGAATTCATGGAAAGTTGATTTTTGATGGTTATAGCATTTTCCTGAGCTGTTGTGCAACTTGTCCAGCCAGCACCCAAATACTGAGAAGTTTTATGATTGATAGATAATAATCCATCTTCTTGAGCCTTTCCAATCAGAAAAGAGGTAATAGTTTTACCAGCAGAAGCCCAATACCAATTGTTATCAGTTGTGAAAGTTCCAAAATACCACTCAACAACAATTTTACCATCTTTTAAAACAATAAAAGCTTTGGTATTCTGGGACGATAAATAATTTTTTAAAGAATCTAAATTTTTTTCACACCAGCCAAGACTGTTGGGTGAGGCAGTCTCCCAAACATTAGAGCTAATAGGAGGGAAATACAGATTTTGAGAGTAACAAAAACTGAACTGAAAAAATATAAAGAGAAAAGCGAAAAGTATGATTCGTGCCATAGATTTAGAGAGATTTCAAATCTATAGACAATACAAAACTAAAAAGGTTTAATCTTGTGGAAACATACCAATAATTTTTATTAATTTTTTTTGAATAGTTGCAAAGTCTAGAGATTCTTTGGCTATATACACAATAGCTAAAGAACTTATGGGGGATAAATAGTTTTGTAACGGAATCTTATTAAGTCTGTAAGCCTCTTTAATTCTTCTACGAACTAGATTTCTATCAACGGCTTTTTTAAAATAGCGTTTGGAAACTACAAAAAGAACTTGTGGAAATAAGGATTCACTTTTTTCAAGATTCCTTTTTTGATACTTTATTTGGAAAGGGTATAAATACAAAGAAGAACTACTCTTAAGGAATAGTTCTTGAATGTTTTTTTTGCTTCTCAGAATTTCTGATTTAGGAAGGGATTGCTTCATATTCAGCACACAAATGAAATTAAATTAGTAATTTTTAAAAAAGTTACTATATTTACATCTCAAGTGTTTGTACGTTAAAGATTATCCTTTATGTCTTTTTTCATCAGAAACAGTCAATCTTTTTCTACCTTTAGCTCTACGGCTAGCAAGTACACGTCTGCCATTTGCAGATGCCATTCTCTCACGGAATCCATGCTTATTACGGCGTTTTCTATTAGAGGGCTGATACGTCCTTTTCATAATATGAATATTTTAATTGTTACTAACTGATTTTGAGCCTGCAAATATAGAATATACAGTTGGGAATTCCAAATTTATTTTTCTTTTTCTAAAAATCGTAACAAAATCTTAACATAAATTCGCAAGCTATCCCAAAAAGAATCTATAAATTCGCACCATCAAACCAAATAACAATATGAAGCAAACAAAACATCTAAAAAGAATATGGATTTTCTGCTTTGTAATATTGTCTCACTTTGCTTTTTCTCAAGGTGTTACAACTGCAAGCATGAGCGGAAGAATCATAGACAACAAAAAACAAGCTGTGCCAGGTGCTACAGTTGTAGTAGTTCACCAGCCATCTGGGTCTAAATATGGAACATCTACTTTAGAAAATGGTAGTTTCAATTTACCCAATTTGCGTATCGGAGGACCTTACTCTATTGAGGTATCAGCCGTAGGTTATAATACAATCAAAGAAGAGGGGGTTACACTAAGCCTTGGTCAAAATCTTTCAGTAAATTATGAAATGAGAGAAGAAAATAGTGAAATAGCTGGTATTCAAATTGTGTCTAAAAAAGATGCTGTATTCAATGCAGATCGTACAGGTGCAGCAACGAATATCAACAGTACTCAGCTTATGAGTATGCCCACTATTTCTCGTAATTTTACAGACATGACTCGTCTTGTACCTCAAAGTTCTGGAACAAGTTTTGGAGGTAGAAATAACTTATTCAACAACCTTTCTGTTGATGGCTCTATTTTTAATAATTCATTTGGACTTTCTTCATTACCAGGTGGTCAGACAAACTCTCAGCCTATTAGCTTAGATGCTCTTGAAGAAATTCAAGTAAACTTAGCTCCATACGATGTGCGTCAAGGAGGTTTTACAGGTGCTGGTATCAATGCTGTAACACGTAGTGGAACAAATGATATCAAAGGTTCTGCTTACTATTTTTTCCGTAATAATAGTTTAGTTGCTGATAAAGTAGCTGATGTTCCAGTTCCTGTATCTCAATTTAACTATTATCAGGCAGGTATGCGTTTAGGTGGTCCAATCATCAAAAATAAATTATTTTTCTTTGTAAACGCAGAATTAGAAAAACGTACAGATCCTATTGGTACATTTATAGCTGATCGTGGACAAGGTGGAAACGTTGCTGCTGTAAATGGTCAGCAAATGGATGATTTAAGAAACTTCTTGATTTCTACATACAATTACAACCCAGGAGCAATAGATAATTATGATTTACTTACTGAAAGTCAAAAAATACTTGCTCGTTTAGATTGGAACGTAACCAAAAATACAAGAGCTACATTGCGTTATACTTACCTCAAATCTTATAGAGATGTGCCAATGAGTGGCTCAGGTTCGCAAGGGGGTAGAGCAAATAGCGCATTATCATTACCTTTCCAAAATGGTAACTATAATATTAATAACAATTATAACTCTATTGTTGGAGAAGTAAACAGTACAGTTGGAAATAAATACTCTAATAATTTAATTATCGGTTGGACAGGATTCAGAGATTTTCGTGGTTCTAAAGGAGGAATATTTCCATTTGTAGATATAGAAAATGGTAGTAATCAAACACTTACATCATTTGGCTATGAGCTTTTTACAGCTAATAACTTATTAAACTCTGATGTTTTCCAACTTTCTGATAATTTTAATATTTACAAAGGTAAACATACATTTACCATAGGTACTGCTAATGAGTATTATAAATTCAAAAATGGATTTATGCCCAACTTCTATAGCCGCTATCGTTTTGCAAGATTGGAGGACTTTTATAATAGTGCCCCTGTGGGTACCACAACACCTATTGGAGCAAGTACAGGTGCAGGCAGACCAACATTATTTCAATATAGATATTCTGCTGTAGAAGAAGAAGTACCTTTTGCTGAATTTGAAGCAGCTCAAGTAGGGGTGTATGTTCAAGATGAATGGAAAGCTAATGACAGAATTAAAGTTACGTTGGGTTTAAGAGCAGATGTTCCTTTCTTCCCTAAAAATCCTATTGATAACCCTGCTGTTAAAGATTTATTCTTTGAAAATCAAGAACAGTTTAATGTAGGTAAGTTTCCTGATGCTCAGGTTTTATGGTCGCCAAGAGTTGGTTTTAACTGGGATGTAAAAGGTGATAGAACCTTCCAAGTACGTGGTGGTACAGGTGTATTTACAGGACGTGTTCCTTTTGTTTGGATGAGTAATCAGGCAAGTAATACTGGTGCTTTATTTGGAACAATTGACCCTGGTTTTATTTCGACAGGTCTCACAGCATTTCCTTTCAATCCTGATCCGTTTGCTTACAGACCTGCAAATGCAGTAGGACAAATACCTGCCTCTTATGAAATTAACGTGACAACAAATAAATTCCGCTTCCCTCAGGTTTGGAGATCTAATCTAGGTACAGACTTTGTTCTTGGAGAAGGCTTAACGGCATCTTTAGATCTTTCTTATACTAAAGATATTAATGCAATTTATGTAAGAAATGCTAACTTGGCTGCTCCTGTTGGTGTAATTCCAGGTGATGGAAGACCTAGATATGCAGGTAATGCAGGAAATGCCAATCGTATCAATCCTAATATTACAGCTGCTTATATCTTGGATAATAACAGTAAAGGATGGTCTGGTTCTGTAACAGCTCAAATTCAAAAACAATTTGAAGGAGGCTGGTTTACATCATTGGCTTACAATTATGGTCCTTCTTGGGATATTAATGCTGCTCAAGCTAGTACAGCATTTAGTTTCTTTACTGGAAACCAAGTAGTGAATAACCCTAATAGACCTGAACTTTCATATTCATCTAATCAACAATTACACAGAATTGTAGGAGGTGCATCTTGGAAAAAAGAATATGCTAAATATTTTGCAACAGGTATTTCTATCTTTATAGAAGGTCGTTCAGGTAATACCTTCTCTTATGTAAGTGGTGGAGATATGAATGGTGATGGTGTAAACAATAACGAACTTATTTATATACCAAGAAGTAGAGATGAAATTATTTTAGCCCCTACAAATGCTACTGACACCAGAAGCCCTGAGCAAATATGGAATGAGTTAGATGCTTACATCAATCAGGATAAATATCTAAGAAATAACAGAGGAAACTACGCAGAACGTAATGGTGCTGAAGCTCCTTGGGTATTCAAATCTGACTTGCGTATTACTCAAGACTTTAAGTTCAAGAAAAATACATTACAATTCACATTTGACTTGTTCAACTTTACCAATGCAATTTCATCTTCTTGGGGTGTAGTAAAAACTCCTATTAGAACAACATTGTTGAATTTTATTGGTTATGAATCTCCAAGTGGAAGACCTGTTTATACTTTTGCTCCTATTGTAGATAGTCAAACAGGTAGAACAAATGTAACATTCCAAAATGCAACCAACAACTTTGCTTCTCAATGGCAAATGCAATTCGGTGTACGTTATATTTTTGAATAAGCCCAAAATAAAGGTATAGAAATGAAAAGTTTCTATACCTGAGTTTTAAATTTAAAAAAGCAAGTATATGAAAAATATAAAATATATATTATCCGCTGGAGTTGTAGCGACATTAGTGTTTTCTTGTAAGCCAGAATACCCTGAACCTCAAGCAAATAAAGCATTGGTTGCTCCTTTGGTAAAAACAAATGCAAATAATGCAAGAATCATGGTATTCAATGCATTGGTAGATTTAAGTCCTGATGAAAATAATCCTCAATCACGTTTTGAGATAGTGTTAGATGGGACTCCTCTAACCAATTTTGATGGAACGCCTGCTGTTGTTTTTAGCAATCAGTTTCGTTTGGATGGAGCAACAGTGATACCATTAGTAAGAAAATATCCGAGTGCTGTAGCAACACCTATTGGTATTACAGGGGCTTTGGAACAATCAAGTCAGTATATACCAGTAGCAAACTCTGGTTTTGCTGTAAGTGCTACGGCATTTACAAACTTTGCTGCTGCTGTGCCTGCATCTACTCTAAATGGTGTAGAACTGACTCCTGCCCAACAGGAGAGAGGGATGTTTATACCTGCAGGTAGAAGAGATATAGCTTTTTCAGATGCAACAGGTACATTATTAGGTGCTTTAAGAGTAAATACTAACTTAAATGCAGGTAGTTTAACATCAGTATTTTTAAGAGGTAAGTTGGGTACAACAACAGGTTCAGATGCTCAAGGTGCAACAACAATCACAGAAACAATACCTACACCAACAGGTGCAGCAATACGTTTTCTTAATTTAGCATCAGATTTGAGTGAAGTACAATTACTTACAGCGGATGCAAGTTCCCCAAGTCCTTTTAATGTAAGCAGAAGACCTATGATTGTATTTCCTAATGCTCCTACAAATACTCGTTACTCATTAGATCAAGGAAAAACACCTGCTCAACAAGACTCTTTAAGAGCAACTAGAGATTCTTTGGCTTCTCGTAGAAGATATAATGTTCTAACAAATACAATTTCAGCTTCTTCTGCAAGACAAATAAGTGTAGAGAGAACATCTGATGGTACAGCTATACCAAACTATACACAAGCTCTCACTTTTAGCAACTACACTAATATTCCTGCTGGAACATTCTTATTTAATTTTTACAATGTGAATAGAAGACATACAGCAGCTATTGTTGCAAAAAATATCGGTTTTAACTTTTTAGCAGGTGGTGTATATACGATCGTATTACATGGCTCTGCACAAGAAGGATACAAATGCGATATTATCAGAATGAATTAATAATATTTATACAAAGACAATATCAGAAAAGTACCCAATTGGGTACTTTTCTTTTTTATTCAAGCATTTTTCTTTATTTTTGGCTTTTTAGCTTAAAATCTATGAAGTATATTTTTATTCTCTATTTATTTCTATCCTCTACTATTATATCAGCTCAAGAGAAAATAGATAGCTTGCAAAAGGCTCTTCAAAATAATTCAGGAGAAAAAGAAGTCGAAATATTGTCAGCTTTGAGCCAAGAATGGCTTTTTAAGAATCAGGAGAATGCATTTAAATATGCATTCATGTCATTGCAAAAATCTCAAACTATCAAGTATAAAGTAGGAGAAGCAAGTGCATATAATGCTTTGGGTAATGCCTATCTGCTAAGAGCTAAAGAAGGCGACATCAAAGAAGCTTATAAAGCATATAGTAAAACCTTGGATATATTGATAAGTGCTAAAACTCAAAAAGAGGAAACTGAAAAAGCGAAAGCCATGAGTGGGCTTGCTAATGTATATTATCAATGGGGTGAGTATAAAGAAGCTACAATTCTGAATATCAACTCTTTAACTATAAGAGAAAAATATAACGATGAGTTTGGAAAAGCAAGATGTTATACCACGAGTGGTATCATATATGATGCTTTAAGTGATTATAAAAAGGCTACTCTCGAATATACTAAAGCTCTCAATATTTACGAAAAACTAAAAAAGAAAAGAGAAATAGCAGGTATCCTAAATAATTTAGCTGCTTCTTTAAAATTACAAATAGAAACTTCTGAAGAAACAAGTGTAAATATAGACTACTCTCAAATTGTAGATTATTATAATCGATCTTTAAAAATTAGTGAAGAATTAAATGATAAAGCAGGAATAGCAAGAACCTATAACAATCTAGGTATTTTAGCTCAAAGCCAAAAAAACTATGAAAAAGCTTTAATGTTTTATGAAAAATCAGTGGAAATATCGTTAAGTGTAGATGATAAACAAGGATTAGCCAGTACTTATAACAACATAGCCAAGGTATATAAGGAACAAAAAAATTTAGATAAAGCTCTTCAGTTTTATGAAAAAGCTTTAGAAACTGCAGATGAAGGAGAATCTAAATTTGAATTATACATTACATTAAAAGAACGTTCATTGGTATATGCTGAAAAAAACTTGTATTATGAAGCCTACACAGATTTATTAGTTTCTAATGCTCTTAAAAATCAATTGGATGAAATTGAAAACCTAAGAGCTATTTCCAGCCTGACAAGCAAATATGAGATAGAAAAGTATCAAAAAGAAAATAATAAGTTGCGTTATGAGGCTGATATGCTACGATATGGAGCTGAAATTAAGAAACAAGAAGATCAAATTTTATGGGGTTTTATAGGATTCTTATTTTTGATGATAGGTTTAGTGGCAGTATTTTTATATAGACAAAACCAATTAAAAGAAAACCATAATAAAAAATTACAAAAAATAAACCATGAACTTCAAGACAAAAATACTGAAATTAAAAAACAAAGCTTAGAGTTAAATTTACAAAAGCAAGCTATAGAAGAAAAAAACAAAGAAATAGAAGAAAAGAGTAAAGCTCTTCAAGAAAATTTTGAAAAACTAGCTGAAAGAAATCAGGCTTTACAAGATAGCATCGTGTATGCAAAAAGCATTCAACAAACCATATTGCCTACTCAGGAAGACTTGAATCAGGTATTTGATGATATGATAATTTACTATCGCCCAAAATCAATGCTAAGTGGTGATTTTTACTGGATAACCCAAAATCAGGATTATAAAATTTTAGTATGTGGTGATTGTACAGGACATGGTGTTCCGGGGGCTATGATGACCATGATGGCAACAGCCTTACTCAATGAAATTATACTGGCTCATCAGGTCTATGAACCCGTCAAGATACTGAATATGATGGATGATAAGATAAAAAAATATAAATCAGATAGATATGGTGCAGATGGAATGGATTTGGCTATCTTATGTGTAAATAAACATAAGAAGGAAATTGTATTTGCAGGAGCAAAAATGGGATTATTATATTATCAGGATGGAATGATGAAGCAAATAAAAGCTAGCAGATATGCCATTAGTGGCTTGGTTTCTGAAAATAAAAACTTTACACAAGAAACACTCGAATATACAGATTCAATTTTATGCTATATGCATTCTGATGGTGTGATTGACCAATTTGGAGAAGAAACCAATAAGAAATTCAAAATTAATCGTCTGGAACAGACTCTTTTGCAGAATATTCACTTGCCACTTCCTGAACAAAAAGTGCAATTAGGTAAAACACTTACAATTTGGAAAGGCGAACTTCCACAAACTGACGATATGATTTTAGTGGGGGTAAGAGTATAATTTATGCAAAAGTTAATTAGCTACTTGAGTGTATATTTGATGGCAAGTGTGAAATTTGCACTTGCTCCACCAACAGGTTATGGCTTAGGACTTTCACCTATTGAAATTATAATTTGTACAATAGCAGGGATGATGACAACAGCTACCATTGTTCCTATTTTAGGGCAGAAACTTATCAGCTACCTACGAAACAGGCGTTTAAAAAAAGGGAAACCTGTCAAGGTTTTTACTCCCAGAAAACGCATGATTGTAAAAATATGGCAAAAATTTAGCATTTGGGGTATAGCTTTGCTAACTCCTATATTGTTCAGCCCAGTTGTAGGATGTATTATTGCTGTTTCGTTTGGGGTAAAAAGAAATAAGATTTTACTAACCATGTTTGTAAGTGCTGTTTTTTGGGCTTTGGTGATGACTTTTGGGGTAAATTTATTTGGGGATATTTTTTTGAAAAAATAATTACACTTTTTTGAACTTTTTTTGAACGGGTTCAGTTACTATTTTACGCTTGGGGACGACCGGTCTTGACAGGCTGAGTTCTTTGAATGTATAAGCACGCCGAGAAATGGGAGTATTCTCGTCAAAATTCCTTCCAAAACATAATAGGCGAGTCTAACTACGCCCTTGCTGCTTAATTAGGATAATTAACAGCATTGCATCTCGCTTGCACTTTACTCTGTCCTGCAAGCAATAGAGGTGTCAAACTTACAGAGTTAGTGAGTGATTTGTTGCGGATTACTTGCGAAACCCTAGCAACTAAGAAATAGGAAGCCGTTTGTTTTGTACCTTTTTTATTTCCGACAATTGAACAAAACTAAGCGTGTAGAAGGCATTTAAAAACCTTCTCTGGACGAGAGTTCGAATCTCTCCGTCTCCACTAATAAAAAAACACAATACATTGATAAACAGAGGTTTGTCTTTGTATTGTGTTTTCTTTTTTGCCTTATTTTGTGTCAAGAATATTTTTATTAGTAAAAATTTAATAGCCCATCTATCTGCTTCGATCTTTCTTGAGGTATTTTTTTACAAGTTTTGTATAAAAAATTATAGATTTTAGTTTTTTATAACCCATTTTTAGTTACATTCACATAAACTACAAAATCCCTTTTCGGCTTTATCATACTTTTCAGAGCCAAAAAATATAATTGTATAAACAAATAATGAACATTATTTTCTAACCCCCAAACATTTTCTGATATGAAAAAATTAATAATGTTATGGCTGCTTTATACAAATAGCCAGCAATTATTTGCACAAAATACATCTTTGAATCCTATAACAGAACGTAACTACTTACTACAAAATATTCAAGAAATTCCAGCCATAGGAGTTTGGGGCGAACTAGTTTTATTGGATAATAGCTTCCCTATTTTGGTAAATTCTGAAGGAGCAAGAGAGGCAGTAGTAGGTGGTAGCACTATGGGCAAAGGGAAAATAGTAGCTTTTGGACATGAGGGTTTTTTTGAAAAAGAAGGATTAAAAAACAACCAAACAAAACAACTTATCTATAATTCTATTTTTTGGGTAGCAAACAAAAAAGAAAAACCTGTAATTCTGATAAGAGGTTTAGAAGTTTTTTCGGAATATTTAACTTCACTAGGTTTTTCACTCAAAAAGATTAATAATGAAACTGTTCTTTCTGCTGAGTTACTGAATGCCGTAGATGTAATTATATTAGATCCTGATAAATTAAAAACAGAAAGTAATGAAATAGAAATCTTGAAAAAAGCTCTTAAAAGTGGAAAAGGTGGTCTATTTGCGGGACTTGGTTGGGGTTGGCAAAAATTAAACCCTAATTTAAACCTTAAAAGCGACTTTAAGGGCAATATTCTGCTTGCTGATGCAGGGATAGAATGGGGGCAAGAAGCAAGTTTTGCTAAAAAAGTTGTTGCGGATGTAGAGCTTGAAGGGGTATTTTTATATGCTGAAGCCAAAAAATATGTATTAAGTAATAGTTTGGTACAAGCAGACAAGAAAAAATTCGGAAATGCCTTAAGAAAGCTAATGCAAACATTGCCTTTAATAATCCAAAAAGAAAAACCCTTTGTAATACCTTCTGATTTTCCAGGCAATGCTCCAGCCAATACCCCAGTAGTTGTAAAAAATATTACAATCAATACACAAGTTCCTTATTGGCATTGCACAGGACTATACGCACAAGCAGGGTCAATAATTACCCTCACTACGCAAAATAATATAAAATCAGAAAAATATAAGGTAAGAATAGGCTCTCATACTGATAAGTTGTATGAAGTTAAAGGCAACTGGAAAAGAATGCCAGAAGTAAGTTTAGCCTTTTTATTGCAAAAAGGTACTACACAGGTATTTAATCCGTTTGGAGGCATGATTTACATAGAAGTTCCTGAAAAAAATCAGGAAAATATAAACCTAAATATTAGCATTTCAGGAGCAGTAGAAGCACCTTTTTTCAAGCTGGGACAGACTTCTGTAGAAGATTGGAAAAATAAAATACGTAACTCTCCTGCTCCTTGGGCAGAGATTGAGGGCGAAAACTTTGCCTTTACTTTGGAGAGCAAGTATATCAGAAACCTCAATAATCCACAAGAAGTAGCACAGTTTTGGGATAAAGTTCAAGCTAATAATAGGGAACTTGTTTCTTGGAAGGCTGACAAACCACAAAAAATGCGACTTGTATTTGACAGACAAATTTCATTAGGGTATATGCACTCTGGTTATCCTATTATGGCACTTGTAGGTGAAGGATATGCTCCAGGTATAGACGAACAAGCAAGTATTGTTGATATAAAGAATCCAGAAAAATGGGGCTTTGTTCATGAGTTGGGGCATAATCATCAAGAACCTGCTTGGACGTTTGAAGGTACTGTAGAAGTAACTTGTAACCTGTTTTCTATGTTTGCTTTGGAGAAAGTAATGAATCTCAAACAGGAAAATATGAAACCAGATTTGACTCCTGCTCAAATAAAAAAAAGGTGGGAGGAATACACCAAATCAGGAAAATCTTTTGAAAAGTGGAAAAAGGAGCCTTTTATTGCTTTGATAATGTATCAGCAACTTATCAATTATTACGGTTGGGAAAACCTCAAAAAAGTATTCAAAGTGTATCGCAATATGTCTGAAAAGGAACTTCCAAAAGATAATAACAGCAAAATGGATACTTGGTTCAAAACATATTCAAATGTTGTTGGAGAAGATTTAAGTGATTTCTTTGATACTTGGAATTTCCCTGTATCTATGGAGGCTAAAAATAGCATCAAAAGTTTACCAAAAGCTGATACCAAAAAAATTATGGGTTTTTGAAAATGTATTTGTTAAAAGAGAAAAAACTTAATAGGCTACTTAAGGCAAATCTAAAATCTAATTTATAATGAGAGTTGTGAATGCAAATTGTTGATAATCAATAAATAGATTTTGTACGGGTATTGTTCATTTTAAAATCGACAAGGTGTTTTTATGGTGATAAGAACTGTATGAAAGCTTATTTTCAGGAGCAAATTGACTACTAAGAATCTTTGTCAAATTGAACACCAGACATCGTTCTCCTAAAAATTTTATGATTTATTTTATAGGCTAGACTAATTGTTTATACTTTTCTTGATAAAAATCTAGCTATTGACATGTATCATTATCAAAAAATCAAGAATAGTTTTGTCTTTTCCTCCAAAAACTTAATCTATAACTCATACTATTATGATAACATGTTTTGGATTTCTTGTAAAACAAACTCACTTTTTTCAATCCTTACATATTCTTGAACAATAGAAGTATTAAAATCGCCATTAGATATCGCAGCTGTAAATGCCTCAGCTCGAACAGTTTCCTCTTTATCTTCAAAAAGATGTACATAATTTTTTAAAGAAGGAGGTTGAGTAAGTAAATACACCAGATTTAATGATGCTAGCTTAATCTCATTATCTATATCGTTAAGTCCAGCAACGACGATATCATTAAATTTAGGGTTATCCATTTTATCAATGAATTCATAGAATCCCAATCTTAATTCTTTATCTGAAGCATTCACATGGTTAATAAACTTATCAATAGGACTTATTAAATCAATTACTGTTTTTTTATCCAAAGATTTTGTTCTAATTATTTTCAATAATAGTTTGATACTTTTCAGAACATCTTCCTTTTTTGAAGAGAAAATTTTTTGAATATCATCTCTGAACACTTCTACCACCCTTTGCTCATTTATATGATGATCTCTGATAAAAAGTCGTACTTGATCCACCACAAATGGATGTTCATCATCTAAAAAGGATATTAAAAAGTTAGTGATTATGGAATGAGCAATGTCAAAACCATGTTGTCCTAATTTATTTAAAATAGCTAAGCCACGTGTTCTCATATCCCACTCAGTATCTAACATTATACTTATAGATGAAATAATCATTACTCCATGGCTATTTTCGTCTGCTATTCTTGATAAATCATCAGGTCTATAGTAATTGGCTGAATTAAATAATTCTAAAAAATCAGGAATCAACCTTTGTTCTCCATATTGCCATTTTTCTAATGTACCATTCCAAGATAAACAAATATTTGAATATATGGCTTGTACACGGCTGATTGTGCAGTTGGTTATTTTGATTGCTCGAGATTCTTCGTGTCCTAGGCAAGCTAAGAAATTGATTTCTTGCACCTCTACATTTTGCAAGGTAACAGTATCAAAAAAACAACCTAAGAACTCTAAGTAAGGACTTTTTATGTCATTCAGTAGAACTTGCTCAAACTTACAAAATACAAATTGATATGCCTGCTGTTGATCAAACTTCGGCATATTACTTGAATCAAATTTTTTACCAGTAATTGTGATCATTTGTTACTATTCAAAATGAGAGAAGGTTTTAAAAATTATATAAAAAGCTGTGAAAATCAATTCACAGCTTCGAATAGTTATATATGGAGGTACTTTTACTTATCTTCTTCCTCATCCTCTTCACTCTCTTCCTCGTCTTCATATTCGCCTTCTTCTACTCCATCATAAGTGAAATTATACTCACCATCAATGGCATATTCTTCACATAATTGCCCTAAACTTGCAATAAAGTCATCTATTGCCTCAGTATTAATTTCAAAATTATAAATTTCCAAAGATTCTTCATTATATTCATAATCAAAGTAAAAATCTTCTTCTGACTCTACATATTCTAGACATAGATTTTCCAGTTGAGCTGCAAAATCTTCTGGGTCTTCACATGTAATATAAAAATCGTAGAGTACAAAAGCTCCTTCCTCTGCTAGGTATGAGCCTTCATCTTCTACCCAAATATCACTGCTAAATTCTAAGTCGCTTACAGATTTGATAATCCAAGAATCATGTCCATTGTAATCCTGATGAATTACATAAGAGTAAGGAATATAACAATAACCATGATCACCCCATTGTTCGCCCCATGAATTACGAACAATAAACATTTTGTCTTTATCTGAGTAACCTACACAAAGCATTGCATGCCAGCCATGTGTTTCACGTACATTATCCGATTTTTTAGGCATGGGAACTTTACCTTTGTTGTGAGTAGCTTCATCAAAAGACTCAAAAGTATTGAGAGCAAAAGCAATGGGATAACCCTCTGCAAGAGTATGTCTCCAAAGGTCTAAATCTGTTTCAATATATTCGGCTTCTTCAATAGTGAAACGTGCTGCATGTTCGTAGGCTTCATCTGGTGGAGCTTCTGTAATCATTTCTTGGTCATTAGGCCATACATTTTCGGCACAAGCACCATATTGTTTAAGCCCTTCAATGGCATGACTCATGATTGAACCACAGTCTTCATCTTGCATTTCTTCTGCTGCTCTTGCGTTGTAGTAAATAAAAAGTCTGCTTACATCGCCAGAATCGCCTAGATGCCTTTTTGCTAAATATTCGTAAGCACCAGCAAAAGCATTGGCTACACAGCTATTGCCTACCTGTTCCTCAACAGATGTCATATAACTGCGTAAATCTACAACAGGAGGGAGTTCTTCATTTTTAAATTTCTTAGAAGATTTCTTTTTTGCATCGTTGGAAGAGCTACCAGCTCTGTAACCTCCAATTCTGTTTTGTCTGTTCATAAAGATTTGTCCAATTTTTTTTGAAAAAAGGTAAGAAAAAAAAGAATAGAGGTAAAGAGTTTTTTTTATTTATATTATTAATCACTTTGAAAAATAGAGTTTATTATTCCTTTAACCAGACTAATAGATTGCTTTTATCCACAATGCTCCAAGAGTGTGGATGAACAGTTCCATTGGCTCTAATACCTTTATTTTCAGTTTTGATAAATTCTACAGAATGACTACCTAAACTACGCAATAAATCATAGGCTTTTTCAAGTACATAGGCATTAAGTTCTTCGTAAGACCTGTTTCTATTTTTTTTCTGCCATTCTAAAGCTGGTTCTGTGTAAAATCGTACTTTGATATTTTTTAAATATTTCATATTGCTTGTAGAATTCTCTGAAAGTAAAAAAGGAGAGTATTCTCTAAATTTAACTAAGTTTTCAGAAGGTTTTCCTAAGTTTTGCTCAATAAAGTTGGTAAGAAATACACTTTCATTATAAGAATCCTCAGAAGCTTTTTCTATGATTCCTTTTTGAGCATTTTTATAGAGCTGTTCCATATCAAGGGGAGAATCTACTACAAAAACCCCTTTGGGTTGAATGACATCCTTATTCTTGAGAAATTCGTTTGCTAGAATAACAGCAACATTGCCACCACTTGAGAAACCTCCTAAAAAAATGTTTTTCTTTTCTACTTTGTTGCTATCTAAAATCTTGTGAATCAGTTTGCTATATTCTTCTTTTTCGGTTTGTATGAGCCATAATTTTTGATTGATGTTAAGTATTAGTGTTGTAATACCTTCTTTTTCAATGTTTTCCAGAAACTTGGCTTCATGTTTTGTGTGTTCTATATCACATGGATAGCATGGAAAGATGATCAGAATTGCCTTTTGATTAGGAGCTATTTTGAGCTCATACTTCTCTTTTTTGATGGTTCTGATTTTCTGTGCAGATGGAGTACACGAATAAGATAAAGCAATAATGACTATTGCTAAGCAAGCTAAAAATGTATTTTTAAGCATATTTTTGAGATACACCAGCTCAAACGTTATTTTATTGAAAAATATTGGCTAAATCTGATAAAAATATTAGAGGATGATTATACAATTATATAAATCTGGAAAATAAATCTAGTCCACCAAAAAGGCTTGCCAGTACAATAATAGACCATGAAATCCAGTCTTTAAACTCATTTTTCTGATGCTTTAAAAACAGAATATGGAGAAAACAATGAATGATTAGAAAAATATCCAAACCTTTTTGAAATTCAGGTTTTTCTAAAAAGTAAAAAATAGCAAAAAATAAAGGTATATGAGCAAATATAAAGATAATCTGCCCAAGTGTATCATTTAACAGAGAAAGACCAGGGAATATACGCCATTCTTTGCAACGAATAGCATCCATTTCATGCATTAAGATGAAGGAAATTCCCAAATAGAAATATACATTTCCCATAACTAAAATTACTTGATAGCAGCAAAATGGATAGCGTCTTTATCCCAAGGTGTAGCATTTTGGATTGCTGGAATTACTTCTTCGGGTTCGTTTACAAAATTGAACATTTTGAGGTGTACAGCACCCATAAAATTTTCTTCCACACAACGTTCAAGCATGGCTTTGAGAGGGTCGTAATAGCCTTTTGTATTGAGTATTACAATAGGTTTTGTGAAAATGCCTAATTTTTTGAGTGTAATGGCTTCCAACACTTCTTCTAAAGTTCCTGTACCACCTGCCAGCGTAATAATTCCATCAATACCTTCTAAAAACTTGGCTTTTCGTTCGTGCATCGTTTCGGTATATTCAAAATCTGTTACCTGTTTGTGTCCCCATTCTACTTCATTCATAAATTTGGGCATAATCCCTTTGATTTTCCCACCATTCTCAAGGACTACATCAGCGAGTTTACCCATGAGTCCCGTTCCACCACCGCCATAAACCACCTCAATATTTTGTTTTACGAGTTCTTTAGCAAGTTTTTCGGTTGCTTCAAAATAAGCATTGTCAATTTTATTGCTGGAGGCACAGTAAACGCAGACTTTCATGGGATTTGAAATGTTAAATATTTATAAAAATTTGATGCAATGTATTTTCAAGATGTTGAGGAACTTGATACGATACTTTTAGTGAAAAACTTTCAATTTCGTACTCAATTTCAATTTTATACCATGAATCGTTAAAGCTCCAAACCTTCAAATGCATTAGCTGATTAGAATAGTAAGATAAATCATTTTCTAACAAAATGCAGGCATCTATGGAATATTTTTGTGGTGCTAAAATATAACTTGTTGCACAACGATAGTACATAAAAGACTCAGGATTGAGTGTTTCTTCTTTCCAGCTAATTTGAGGGGGTAAAATGTCTTTAAAACCATCTAACTCATGAATCTTTTTATAAAAGCTATTCCAAATGCTTTGATTAAAAAAATCAGTTTCTGAATGAATAGAGAAAGATTGCATAGCTATTGAATCAATTTTGAATAATATAACAATATTTACTTACCAAGTTCACCATCAAATAAAAGATAATCAATGGCATTGAATATTCTTTGAGCTTGTCTTATACCTCCACAATAACTATTTTCAATACATATTGTAACTATTTGACTTTCTTCAATTAAATATTTTAAAAAATGTCTAACACTATTAAAATTGTAATTGTTTATATTCTTATTAAAGGAGTCTTGCAATAACTCTTCAGGGATAGCTATATTTTTTGTCATTATTTCAGTAGAAAAACAATCAAGGTCGAAATCTAAAACAAAAGGATGTCTATTATCTATAAATTTAGATGATTTATAATCAAAATTCCAACCAAAACTTTCCCAAAACTCTTTACAACCTTCATTGAGAGGGTCATTTAAAACTTGTTTATAATCAAATAAATACCATACATCTCCTAAATAATAATACTTCTTTTTACCCCATTTCTTGGTTTTATATTCTTGCAAAAAAGGTTCATCTAAATTCTCTGCACTTAATAAGAAACAATTATTAATCAAATTGGCTTCCATTCCTGCCTTAATCCAATCATCATCCAAAGGGTTCAATTCAAACTCTACAATTTGATACAATTGTTGAAATGTGAGATTTGGTTTGCTTATCTTTTTGATAGTTTCTGGGGATATATCACAAAAATCTGTATGTCTATCAAATGTAATTAAATCAATAGAAGTATTAATATATCTTGTCTGTTTCAGCCAATATAAAATATTGAGAATTGTTCTATGGTCTTCATAAATTACAACATCTTTTTCAGCTTTTTTACCTAGATGTTCAAAAGTGTATTTTTTATGAATAATATTACTTCTGTGTGATATTTCGTGAAATTTATCCATAATGAATAGACTTTAATTAAAAATCAAAAATATAGATTCCTCACTATGTTCGGAATGGCTAAAAGAAAAACTAATTACTTGCAAACTCTTCTTGCAGATTGCGTAAATCTACGGGTACGAGCTTGGAAACACCGGGATCTTCAGGGAACATGGTTACACCATACATAATATCTGTAGCTGCCATGGTTCGTTTATTGTGGGTAACAATGATAAACTGCGATTGCTCTGAAAATCTACGAATAATTTTTGTGAATTTATCTACGTTTGCATCATCTAATGGAGCATCCACTTCATCAAAAATACAGAAAGGAGCAGGTTTTATCAGATAAATGGCAAATAGGAGTGAGGTTGCTGTCAGCGTTTTTTCTCCTCCCGAAAGCTGATTGATTGTCAAAGGGCGTTTGCCTTTGGGTTTGGCAATAATATCAATGGGGCTTTCAAGTGGGTTATCAGGGTTTACAAGTATCAAATCGCAGGTATCTTCTTCTGTAAACAAAGACCTGAAAACTGTCTGAAAGTGTTGTCTGATGGCTGCAAATGTAGTCAGGAAGTTCTCTTTGGCTACGGTGTCAATTTCGTTGATGGTTTCTAAAAGAGAGTTTTTAGCTTTTACTAAATCATCTTTTTGAGCCAAAATAAAATTATTTCTTTCATTTATTTCTTGGTATGCTTCCATAGCCATCGGATTGATAGCACCAATGGTATCCAAGACATTCTTGAAACGTTGTACTTCAGCTTTGAGTTCTTCTTCTGTTTTTTCAGAAATCTGAAGGTTTTCTTCATTCATCAGAACATCCAAATCTACATTGAACTCCACAGAAAGACGTTCTTTGGTGCTTGCAAAAGCCAGTTTGGTATCATTGATTTTATTTTGAATCTCAGAAGCCAAAGAGTCCAGATTTTCACGTTTACGCTGGAGTTCTCTCACTTCTTTTTCTTCTCTGTCTATATTTCCTCTGGCTGCATAATATTCTTTTTCTGCTTCATTTAAGCCTTTTTCCATGTCATCTTTTTGCTTGTACATATCTACAAGGCTGTCATCTTGGCTTTCAGCAATTTCTTCAAGTCCTTCTATTTCAATGCTTACTCTGGAAAGTTCTTCATTGTTTTTTTGTAAACGATTTCTCAAATTCTCCAAGCCACTTTCATTAAATTTAATTTCCTGTTCGATACTCTGAACACGGTTTTCCTGCTGATGATAACGCAAATTCTGCTGATTGAAAACGCCTGATTTTTGCGAAAGCAAATCGTTTTCTTTGGCTAAAAACTCAGCTTGAGCATGGTTATTTTCTTGTAAAATTTTGAGTTCTTTTTCAATCCCTTCTATTTCAGGCTGTAAATTTTTAAGTTCTTCTTTGGCTTGTTCTAATTTATTTTCTAACTCTTCGCCTTTTTCTCCTGTGTTCTCAATCAGGCTTTGGAGCTGTTCGGTACGGGTACGAAGCGAAATAAACTGTTCGTTTTTCTTGTTGAACAAGACTTGTGTTTCTCTGATTTCGTCTTTATACGAGGCGTTTTTGAGTTCCTGAATTTCTGCCTGTTTGGCTTCAGTTTGTTCTTTAATATCTTGTATTTCAGACTCTAGTGCTTCAATTTCAGTTTTAAGAGTCTCCAGTTGTTTGGCTCTGCCAATGGTTTTACCCTCAAAAGCCCCCACAGAACCACCCGAAATACTGGCATTTCTGCTGATAATTTTGGCGTTTTTAGCTACAAAAATAGCCTCTGGATTTTTCTTTTGTAGATTTTTGAGTTCAGATTCTTCTGCTACAAAAACATTTTCAAACAGATAAGCAAAAAGGTTCTGATACTTTTTATCAAATTCTATAATATCTATGAGAGCTTCTGCTCCTATAATTTTAGATGTTTTCGCTTTAGAATCTTTTAGGTTTTCTAAAACAAAGAAATTTGCTTTCCCTTTTTTCGCATTGAAAAGCAAATCAATGGCTCCTAAAGCTTGCTGGCTTGTTTCAAGTACATAATAGCCCAAAAGATTATCCAAAAAGGCTTCTACGGCTGGTTTATAAACATCTGCACAAGTAAAAATATCAGAAATTAAAGGTGTATTGGCATCAAAATCAGGGCTTTTCTTTAAAAACTTGATGGCATCTGGAAAGCCCTCTAAGTTTTCTACCAGCGAGCGTGTCAGATTATATTCGTTCTTTTTGGCATCAAGACTTCTATTTTTAGCAATCAGGATTTCTTTGAGACTATCGTTTTCATCTAATAAATCTTGTAAACGGCTTTGCAAATCGTTTTCGTCTGTTTGGAGGCGTTCAAGTCCATCTCTGAGTTCCTGTAATTCTTCCCTACAATCTGCTAATTGTTCTTCATACAAAGCCAAATCTTCATTGCGTTGCGTACTTTCAGATTTGCTTTTGACTAATTCTTGTTCCAAACCCAAAATCTGAGCCTGTTTGATTTCATAACTTTTGGTCAGAGAGAAAACTTGTTGTTGTTTGGTGTTCAGGTTTTGTATAAGGTCTTTGTTTTCGTGTTGTAATGCCAATGTTTTTTGCTGTTGGGCTTCGTATTCAGCCTTGATGGTTTCAAGCTCTATCCACGATTCACGCATCAACTTTTCAGCAGAGGTACGTTCTATTTGTAAATGACTAATTTGATGTGTAAACTCTTGTTCACGTTCTTTGTCTTGGCTAATTTGCTCTATGAGTGACTGCTTTTTTTCTGCAAGCATTTTCACTCTTTCATTCTTGATTTTCTTTTCGTTTTCGTATTGCCTGATTTCGTTGATAAACTCATTAACAGCTTTTTGGCGAGAAGAAACGGTTTTTTCTTTTAGAATTAAATCAGTTTTTTCTTTTTCAAGAAAAGCCTCTTTTTCAAGAATTTGTTTTTGTAAATTGAGTTTTAAATCAGTTTCCTGATTGAGCTGTCCAGCCAAATGTAACATCAGTTCACGTTTGTCACTGATGCTTTTTTTAGCAAACTCAATACTTGCTAGTTTATATTCTTCTTTGGTTTTGAAATATTTTTCTGTTCTTTTTGCCTGTTTTTCAAGCGTTTTGAGTTGTTTATCAAGTTCAAACAACAAATCTTCTACACGAGCCAAATCTTGGTCGGCATCTTCCAATTTCTTAAGAGTCTCTTTTTTGCGGACTTTAAACTTGGAAATACCAGCAGCTTCTTCAAACAAATTTCGGCGAGAATTTTCTTTGTCGTTCAGAATTTCATCCACCATTTTAAGCTCAATAATGGCATAACTATCTGAACCAATACCTGTATCCAAAAATAAATTGGTAATATCTTTAAGCCTACAAGTAACCCCATTGAGTAAATATTCGCTATCTCCAGAACGATACAGACGACGTGTAATCGTCACCTCCGAATATTCAGTAGCAATGATATTTTTGGTATTTTTAAATGTTAAGGAAACTTCTGCCAAATGCAGAGGTTTGCGTTTACGTGTACCATTAAAAATGATATTTTCCATTTTGTCAGAACGTAAAGCCTTCGTTTTCTGCTCGCCAAGCACCCAACGAATCGCATCTACTACATTGGATTTCCCACAACCATTCTGCCCTACAATTCCTGTAACTCCTTCATCAAAATTGATAACAACTTTATCTCCAAAACTCTTGAAGCCCTTGATTTCTAACTTGGTTAATAACATTTTTTTATTGAAATGAAATTTTAGAGTGCAAATTTACAATTATTTTTTTAGATTTGAATCGTATAAACTTCTGAAAAAATGGAAAACATCTTTGACTATCTGCCTATTATTGTAGCTGTTTTGGTATTTTTAGTGAGATTATTTTCTAAAAAGTCACAACCTGAAGCAACTGAGCCAACCAATGCTCCAACAGAAACAGGAAGTTTTGAAGATTTGCTTAAACAAATTACCAAGCAAATTAATGAAGCAAAAGAACAACAAACAGTTACTACTCAGCAAGAAACTAAAAAAGTAAAGAATCAAACAATTACAGGTGAAGTAATAGGTAAAGAAAAAGGTTTAAGTGAAGAACAAAGAAAGAAAGACCAGCATTTCAAACCTTATGAAGTAAAAAAAGAAACTAAAAAAACACAAACAAAACAAGAGGTAGTATCTAAATATACTCCTGAAAGTCAGGTAAAAGAAGTATTTAAAGGTGAAAAAGGATTAACAAAACAAGAGAGAGCAAATATAGGAAAATCGAGTGCTTACCAGATTCATAAGAAAAAAGAAAATAAATTTGCCAATATTTTAAAAAATAAAGATACTTTTAGAAATGCCTTGATTGTAAATGAGTTACTCAACAGAAAGCATTTTTAGAAATTTAACAACTAACCATTTTGATTAAACCTTATTTTTTGTGAAAAACCTATTAAAAATCTTTTTATCGTATATTTTACCTTTGGGCATTGGTATTGCCCTTTTTTATTTTGTGGTGTTGCCTAATGTGGATTTTGCTCTTATCAAAAAAATATTTTCAGAAGCAAATCCACTTTGGATAATTCTTTCCTGCTTATTTGGCTTAACAAGTCATTGGGCAAGAGGCTATCGTTCTCGCATGCTTTTAAAGCCCTTAGGCTACAATGTGGGCTGGTTTACATCGTTTTTGGCAGTGATGGTAGGGTATTTGGCTAATTTGGCTCTGCCAAGAGCTGGCGAGGTGGTTCGTTGTGGAACGCTTCAGAAAATGGAGGGTGTTCCTGCTCAAATTACATTTGGAACAGTTGTTACAGAGCGTATTATTGATGTAATCATTCTTTTTTCACTAGTACTATTGGTTTTAGTGTTGGAGTTTAACAGAATTAGTAATATCCTTTTCGGGTTTATCAGTAATGTGTGGAATGGAATCCCTTCGGATAAAGTTTACTTGGTTGTAGGTATTTTAGGTTTTTTGGTAGTGGCTGGAGCAATAGGAGTGTATGTTCTGCGTAATAAAATCAGAGTGTTTTTCCAAAGTAAAGTGGGAGCATTCCTTAAAGGAATTTGGGAGGGTGTTTTGAGTATCAGAAAATTAGAAAATAAATGGAGTTTTATAGCTTTTACCATACTCATTTGGGTTTTGTACTATTTAATGGCTTACGTATTATTTTTTGCAACACCCGAAACGGCTGTACTTACCCCAATACAAGGCTTAGCTATTTTGGTCATGGGTGGAATTGGTATGGCAATGCCTGTACAAGGTGGAGTAGGAGCTTATAATATTCTGGTTGGAAAAACTCTTGAAAGCTATAATATTGTAAAAGATGCTAAACAAAATATTGTTTTAAGCAATACTATCAGCACTTTTATGCACATTGTTCAAACGCTTGTAATACTTATTTTTGGAGGAATTGCTTTTATATTGGTCTGGTTTATTCAAAAAAAGAAAGCAGAATAAAAACAAAAAAGGCTCTAGAATATAGAGCCTTTTTTGTTTAATATTAATGATGATGCCCATTTGGACCATGAACGTGTCCATGAGCTAATTCTGAGGGATCAGCCTGACGAACGCCCAAAACTTCTCCTTTAAAGTGTAAACCACAACCAGCCAAAGGATGATTGAAATCCATTTTTAAGAAATCGTTTGTAACTTCTTTTACAATGCCTGTCATTCTATGACCTTGGCTGTTTACCATTGGAATAGTATTTCCTACCTGAAATGTTTCAGTGTCAAAATTACCGCTTTCATCAAAAAAAACATTTTTAGGGATTTCTACCACAGCATTAGGGTCAGGTAAACCATAACCATTTTCTGCTGTAATATGAAAGTCGAAAGTATCACCTACTTTTTTACCCAATAAGTTTTGTTCAAAATCGGGAAGCAACTGACCAATCCCCACAATAAATTCAAGAGGAGAGTCTTCAGTTGTTTGTTCTATAAATTTTTCATTTCCTGATAATTCTGGAGTGAAAAGTTGATAACTTACTGTTACCACATGATGTTGTGAAATAATCATGATATTGTTGTTTTATAATTAAAAATATATTTGCTATTTTTTTGCACCAAACCAGCCTTCTGTAGAGGTAGCACTTTCTACTTTCTTTTCTACATCATCAGGTAATAAAGAAAAGAAATCTAAGCCAGTTTGCTTTTCTACTTCATCCACACTGACTTGATATCGTTTATAATCTTCTTTTTTATTTACATTAGGAACAATAAAGGCAATAGCTTTCTGTTCTTTTTCACTAAAAATAATTTTAAAATAAGCTGAAGGAACAGAAATTTTGTTTTTTCTGCCAATTTTGGGCATATTTTCTCCAAATACAGGTCCTGAAATTATATAAACTTCTTTCTTTTTTTCACCCCAACGTCTGGTTTGCTCCTCCAATAATCGCCAAGTTTCACGGTTGCAAAGTGGGCGTTGTGGGCTCATATTACTCATATAAAAGGTTTCTGTCATCATGGTGTGGTTTCCTGTAAAGTCTCCAGCAGGAGCCAAATGTCCTCTGTCATATCCAGAACCATTATAGTCTGCATGAACTGCCGAACCAGTAGTTACTTTGGGGTCTGGTTCAAAACGCTCATCTTTTCTGTCTACATTTTTTTCTAGATTTTTAGGAGTCATCTTATAAGCTACCCAACGAGCCTGTTCATATTCTTCTACATAGGCAAGAGTATAATAAGAATGTTTAATAATTTGGTCATTATAAGATGATTTAGGGATTTCAATATTCTCATCATCAACAATATTAGGTTTCTTTTTATCCTGTGTAGAAGTATTGGTCTGTTTATCATTTACCTCAAATTCGTTTTCAATTTCTTTTTGAGATTTTGTAGAAGAATTAGAGGTTTTTTTAGAGAAATAATCTACTTTCCAATTGTATAAAGTGCTTGTTATCCCCTGATTTGGAAAAATACTTTCAATTGCACCAAAAGTAGATTTAAGCGTTTCATTGGAAGCAAAAACATAAAATAATAAAAATGTTACACCTCCAAATATCAAAAAACGAGTTGTATAAGTTTTTACTTTACTAATTAAGGGATTTGCCATAGTTCTATAAAGTGTCCTAATTTTACAAAAGTGCAATTTAAAAAATATCTGTTGAAATTCTTGATTTTTGTTTCCAAATCATAAATTTACATTTTTGTTTTTTGTTTTATGCAGTTTGGTTGGACAGATTTAATACATTTTTTTAGTTTTAATAAGGAAGCTCCTTGGGACTTTCTACAGCCTCTATTTTGGGCTTTTTTCTTAATTGTAATATTTTTCTATAGCCTTGTTTACAAAAATATATTTTTAAGAAACCTCTGGTTGCTTATTACAAGCTTGTTTTTTTATTATAAGTCAGGAGGTTTTTACTTTTGGCTTTTGATATTCAGTACTATTACAGATTTCTATTTTGCTGTTTTTATCGAAAAATGTAAAACCAAAACATTTAAGACATTTTGGCTCATTATGAGTTTGGTTTGTAATTTGGGTGTTTTGGCTTATTACAAATATGCTTATTTGTTCACTGATTTTATAAATTATGTATTTAAAACCAATTTTATAGCAGTAGATTATCTGGCTAAGCTATCTAATACACTTACAGGTAGCGAATTTGATATTACCCAAATTATTCTCCCTGTCGGGATTTCTTTCTATGTTTTTCAGACACTTAGCTATACGATAGATGTTTATAGAGGAAAGCTGAAAGCTCTTGATAGTATATTAGATTTTGGTCTTTTTGTTACTTTTTTTCCTCAATTGGTAGCAGGACCTATTGTGAGGGCAACAGATTTTTTGCCACAAATACATCAGCCTTATCATGTCTCTAAAGAAGATTTTGGTAAAGCTTTATTTTTAATAATTATAGGATTAACAAAAAAACTACTAGCCGATTATTTAGGAATCAATTTAGTAAACCGAATATTTGAAAATCCTTTTGCTTACACAGGTTTTGAAAACCTGATGGGAGTGTATGGTTTTGCTGTCCAAATCTATTTTGACTTTTCAGGTTATACAGATATTGCAATTGGTTTAGCATTACTATTGGGTTTTTACTTACCCATCAATTTTAATCAGCCTTATAAAGCAGAAAATATTACAGATTTTTGGCGACGCTGGCATATTTCTCTCTCTACATGGCTTAGAGATTACCTTTATATTTCTCTTGGAGGAAATAGAGAATCATCATGGTTCACTTATTTAATGCTTCCAACATTTTTAGTGATAGCCCTATTTATTGATGGATTCGAATGGGCATCCGTAGGCTTTATTGCTTTAACCATGTTGTTTTGGATTATTTGGCTTCAAAAATATCAAGATATTTGGGGCTATGTAGGGTTACATATTATGGTGCTTTGGGCGGGATTGTTATATACACAAAAAGCATGGGCTTCCTTATATTGTATTGCTTTTGTTTTTTTAATGTGGCTTTCTGCTATTTGGAGTACAAAAAGACGAATAGCACTCAGTACTGATGCAAATTTAATGCTTACAATGCTATTAGGAGGGCTTTGGCATGGAAGCCATCTTCGCTTCATCATTTGGGGAGGTTTACATGGTTTGGCTTTGGGGGTACATAAATCTTGGATGGAGTTTACAAAAGGGAAAAGTTTTTTTCATAAGAATAAAATTTATATACTTTTTACACAAATTCTGACATTCCACTTTGTATGTTTTTGTTGGATATTTTTTAGAGCTACTCCCATCAGCATCAATGGGAGTGAGGAACTTGATGCTTTAATTGTAGTAAAAACAATACTGGAAAAAATAGCTTATTCTTTTCAACCACAAATTGTAGGGCAAGTAATAATGGGGTACAAAAATGTTTTTATACTACTTTTTATAGCTTATGTACTACATCTGATACCTCAAAAGAGTAAAAAATATATTCAAGGTGTATTTATTAAAACTCCAGATTTAGTAAAAGCTTTTCTTATATTTTTGTGGATATTCTTTGTTTTTGTTCAAATAAGAGCAGCTGGAATTCAGCCATTTATTTATTTTCAGTTTTAAAACTTATGTTTTTATAAAACTTGATAAATAAAGTTGTCCGTTTCCAATATTTTTTTTAATTTGTAAAAAAAATGGAACATTTTTGGATATAAAAAGGTTAAAGTAAATTATTGCTTTAAAAATATATCCTAACTTCAGCTTTATAAACTTTAACTAAAATAAGCTATGATAGTATCTGCCACAAAAATTCAGAATTGGTGTAATGAAAATATTTCACCTGTTGCATGGCAAAGAGTAGTTGTAAAATCATTGCCTCAGTTAAGAGAATCTGGTTTTGAACTTTCTGATTTGATGAATCCTGTTGCAACACTTGTGTTGTCTGAAGATGCTTTTGATATTATTGCATCTTGTATTGAAGAATTATATCAAACTCATTTAGAAATGAATTTGGTTGCTATTTAAAATTTTAAAAAATCAAAGAATTATGGCAAATGCATTGGGTATAAAAAAATGGTGTGATGATAATATCTCACCTGTTGCATGGCAAAGAGTGGTCATGAAGAATCTAGATTTATTTAGAACCAAAGGTTTAGGTTTGGCGGATTTGGAAACACCTGTTAACACTATCAATTTAGATGGAGAATTAATAGATGCTGTAAAGAAAACAATTCAAGACTTATACAAAATAGAATTGCCTGTGACAACTCTAGTGTAACATTTTGCTATAAAGTATAAAATATTGAATTTTAAAGCCTACTTACTAAATAAGTGGGCTTTATCATTTTGAAAATCAGCTTTCCCATTCGTCGAATTTTGGAAAAAAATTTGTAGAATGATTTTTTCTTTGTACCTTTGCACTTCAAAAATTAAAATAATCCAAAAATTTTTAATAAATGCCTACTATACAGCAATTAGTAAGAAAAGGAAGGGAAGTAAAGAAAGCGAAATCCAAGTCGCCAGCTCTTGATGCTTGCCCTCAAAAGCGTGGTGTATGTACAAAGGTATATACTACTACACCTAAAAAGCCTAACTCGGCTTTGCGTAAAGTAGCCAAAGTACGCTTGTCTAACCAACAAGAAGTAATTGCCTACATTCCAGGAGAAGGTCACAACCTTCAAGAACACTCAATCGTTTTGATTCGTGGTGGTCGTGTGAAAGACTTACCAGGTGTTCGTTATCACATCGTCCGTGGTGCATTAGACACTGCTGGTGTAGCAAATCGTCGTCAACGTCGTTCTAAATATGGTGCGAAGCGTCCTAAACCAGGTCAAGCTCAGCAACCAGCAGGAAAAGGCGGAAAGAAAAAATAATTTAACAATTTAGTAATCACTGATGCATAGCATCTCTTGGATTTGATTCACTAAATTTACAGGCTTTAAGCCAACTTCATTTAAAATCATGTGAAGAAATACAGCCGATAGAGTTTCGGTTGAGTAACTACAACAAATATGAGAAAAGCAAAACCTAAAAAAAGATACGTATTACCTGATCCTAAATTTAAGGATACTTTGGTAACCAAGTTTGTAAATAGCTTGATGTACGATGGCAAAAAAAGTATTGCCTACACTATATTCTATGATGCTATAGATATGGTAGCTGAAAAGACAAAAGAAGATGGCTTAGAGGTGTGGAGAAAAGCATTAAACAATGTAATGCCTAGCGTGGAAGTAAGAAGCCGTAGAGTAGGGGGAGCTACTTTTCAAGTTCCTACAGAAGTTCGTCCTGACCGTAAAACTTCATTAGGCATCAAGTGGCTTATCAAATATGCTCGTATGCGTAACGATAAAACTATGAAAGAATGTTTAGCTAGCGAAATTATCGCTGCTTCTAAAGGTGAAGGTGCTGCTGTGAAGAAAAAAGATGATACTCACAGAATGGCAGAAGCTAACAAAGCATTCTCTCATTTCAAATTCTAATTTCATTATTTATATATACCCATAAAACCATACAACAATGGCTGATTTAAAGTATCTCAGAAATATTGGTATCTCTGCTCACATCGATGCAGGTAAAACAACCACTTCTGAGCGTATTCTCTACTATACTGGTAAAACGCACAAAATTGGTGAAGTACACGAAGGTGCGGCAACTATGGACTGGATGGAGCAAGAGCAAGAGCGTGGTATCACTATCACATCGGCTGCTACTTCTACTCGTTGGAATTACCCAACAGTACAAGGTGAATTAACTTCTGATTCTAAAACTTTTAACATTAACTTGATTGACACTCCTGGTCACGTGGACTTTACTGTAGAAGTAGAGCGTTCTTTACGTGTACTAGATGGTGCTATTGCTTTGTTCTGTTCTGTTTCTGGGGTTGAGCCTCAATCTGAAACAGTTTGGAGACAAATGGATAAATATTTTGTACCTCGTATCTGTTTCGTAAACAAAATGGATAGAGCTGGTGCGGATTTCTTCAAGGCTGTTAAAGAAATTAAAGAAAAATTAGGTGGTAATCCTGTTCCTTTGCAAGTTCCTATTGGTGCTGAAGAAACATTTAAAGGTGTAGTAGATTTAATTACTAATCAAGCTATTGTATGGAATGAAGCTGACGAAGGAAAAACCTTCCAAGTAATTCCTATTCCTGACGACTTGAAAGATGATGTTGTTCAGTGGAGACAAAACTTGGTAGAAGCAGTAGCTTCTTACGATGATAAATTATTAGAGAAATTCTTTGAAGATGCAGATTCTATTACTCCTGAAGAAATGCGTGCAGCTATTCGTAAGGCAGTAATTGATATGACAATGCAACCTGTAATGTGTGGTTCTGCATTTAAAAACAAAGGAGTTCAGACTTTATTAGATGCTGTTTGCGAATTTTTACCTTCTCCTTTAGATTTACCTCCTGCTAAAGGTATCAATCCTGATACTGAAGCTGAGATTGAGCGTAAGCCTGATGTGAAAGAGCCTTTTGCAGCTTTGGCTTTCAAAATTGCAACAGACCCTTATGTAGGACGTTTATGTTTCTTCCGTGTGTATTCTGGTGCTTTAGATGCTGGATCTTATGTGATGAACATGCGTACTGGTAAAAAAGAACGTATCTCTCGTTTGATGCAGATGCACGCTAACAAGCAAAACCCTATTGATAAAGTAGAAGCTGGTGATATCTGTGCTGGTGTTGGTTTTAAAGATATTAAGACTGGAGACACACTTTGTGATGAAAACAATCCTATCATCTTAGAATCAATGAGCTTCCCTGAGCCTGTAATTGGTTACGCTATTGAGCCAAAAACACAAGCAGATGTGGATAAAATGGGTATTGCAATTGCAAAACTTTTAGAAGAAGACCCTACTTTGAGTATATTCACTGACCAAGAAACAGGACAAACAATCTTGCGTGGTATGGGTGAATTGCACTTGGAGATTATCTTAGACCGTATGAAGCGTGAATTCAAGGTTGAAGTAAATCAAGGTGCTCCTCAAGTAGCTTATAAAGAAGCTCTTACAGGAACTGTAGAACATAAAGAAGTTTATAAGAAACAATCTGGTGGTCGTGGTAAATTCGCTGATATCGTCTTTGAAATCGGTCCCCGTGAAGATGAAAAACCAGGTTTGGAATTTGTAAATGATATCGTAGGTGGTGTGATTCCTAGAGAATTCATTCCTTCAGTTCAGAAAGGCTTTGAAGCTGCCATGAAAAATGGTCCTTTGGCTGGTTACCCTATCGATTCAATGAAAGTTCGTTTGTTCCATGGTTCATATCATGATGTGGACTCTGATTCATTCTCTTTCGAGATGGCTGCATCTATGGGCTTCAAAGAAGCTGCTAAGAAAGCTACTCCTAGATTACTAGAGCCTATTATGGGTGTGGAAGTTGTAACTCCTGATGAGTTTACAGGTCCTATCACTGGTGACTTGAACCGTAGAAGAGGTTTGATGAAGGGTATGGATACTAAAGGTGGTGCTCAAGTAATCAAAGCTGATGTACCTTTGTCAGAGTTGTTTGGTTATGTAACTACTTTACGTACAATCTCTTCTGGTCGTGCTTCAGCAACACTTACTTTCTCTCACTACGATTTCGTTCCTCAGAACATTGCTGATAAAGTAATTGCTGACGTAAAAGGAGCAAAGGCTAATTAATATTTATAAAGTACAGAGTATTAAGATTAATACTCTGTACTCTTAAAAGATGCTTCTGGAATAAATGACGCTTTCAGAAGTATTTTCTTAAAATTGCGTCTATCATTTGATACAAAAGCGTATCTGTAACTCAAAAAACAATGAGCCAAAAAATTAGAATCAAATTAAAGTCTTACGACCACAATTTAGTAGATAAATCTGCTGCTAAAATTGTAAAAGCTGTAAAAGATAATGGAGCTGTGGTAAGCGGACCTATTCCTTTGCCTACACGTAAAGAAATTTTTACAGTATTACGTTCACCTCACGTAAATAAGAAAGCTCGTGAGCAATTTCAACTTTGCACTTATAAAAGATTGATTGATATTTATTCAACAAGCCCTAAAATTGTAGATGCCTTGATGAAATTAGAATTACCTAGCGGTGTTGATGTAAAAATTAAAGTATAATTTTTTTGGATTGTAAATATTAATTCCTATATTTGCAATCCAATTCGGACTCGTAGCTCAATTGGATAGAGCATCAGATTACGGCTCTGAAGGTTTGGGGTTCGACTCCCTACGAGTTCACAAAACAGCCTCTACGTTCAATAGAGGCACTTTTTTTGCCTAAAATTTAAAAAGGTATCTAAAAAAGAGAAAATTTTTAAGCCCTTAAATTACTATAAATGAGTAGTTTAAGGGCTTCATATTAATAATTCACACTTTGAATTTTAAATTGCGGTAGTTTTGTTATAAATAGCTGCTTATCAAACACTTACAAAGCTACTTTTTTAGCATCAAAAAATCATTAAAATCTTTATAATCCTGATAAGATCTACGACAATCTATTACTTGGAAAAACTGGCTAAAATGATTAGTGAGCTGGTCAGTTGCTTTACTTCCAGCAGAGTCATTATCTAAGAATAGATAGACTTTTTCGGTATCTGGAGAGGGAACCTCTAATATTTTCTCAGCTGTATTGATGGTATGTAGAATGATGACATTTGATTCAATGAGTTTCTTGAAGTAGGTCATGGATGCCAGAAAATCAAACATCCCTTCAAAAATACTCCATGTTTTATATTGTGGATTCTGAATGATAGTAGCATCTTTTGAACCCAGACAATAGTATTTCCCTGATTTACTATTCTTTACTTCAAAACCTCCACTCTGATTCTCCATACCTATTCCAAAATAGCTTTGAAGCTGATTTTGTGAAGTTTTGTAATAGATCTCCTTCAGATACTTCTGAGCAAATGAAATACTGATTTTACGTTTTTCTATGTATTTGATGAAATAAGGATTAACAAGAGGCTTGACACTGTCTATTTTAAAGTACTTTTCCTGAGGTTCTTTTTCAGATAGTACAGGACTGATAAAAGAAAAATTCTTTTCCAATATCATATCCACAGCCTTGGGGAAACTAATATTCTCTAAGAGCATCAGTAGATCTATGACTGAATACCTTTTTTCTCCACTTCCATAGTCCCAGAAAGTATTGGTGGCAGGATATACATAAAAGCTGGGTTCCTTTTCTGTCCTCAAAGGATTTTGATATAAGAGAGTCCCATTTGATTCTCTGATAGGCTGGTGTCCATAATCGCTGAGAAGTTCTCTGATAGGATATTTTTTAGCCTGATTAATTTCAGATGTTGGTTTCATAAAGTTATAGTTTTGTTGTACTTTTCTAAGATTGCTTAGAGGTCGTTTTTCAGTGGTCGTTTTAGAGGGGGTATATAGGTTTCCGACCTCCGACCTCTGAAAAAACTTACACAAAATCATGTAAGTTTTATATAAAATTTTTCTTTTATCAGCTCTATATTTTAGTGGTCGGAGGTCGTTTTTCCTATATATATACGACCTCCGACCTCTGACCACCTACGAAGTTTCGGTGGTATCTAAATGTAAGAGGTCGGAAGTACTTAAAGAGTAAAAAACTTCATTCTTGGATTTTTCCTCTTTTTGGAGAATACCTATTTGTACCATTTCTTTAATTTTCTCTTTTGCTTTAGTTGTTCCCCAACCTTTATATTTAGATAGCCTTTCATACATTTCTTTACTTCTCACTTTTTCGTGGGCATCTTTAATGACACTTGCAGCATCCCAAAGATCATCAGTATCATCTAAGTGTTTTTTAGCTTCATCATACTCATATCCTTTGAGTTGTACCATTGATTTTGTAGATTCATCAAATCTAAATAGGACTTCCTCAAAATTTCTTCCTTCTCTACTTTCTACTGACTTAATGGAGTGAGTCTGTGTTTTTTTATCTTTTGATATAGAAACAGTAGCAAAACACTTCCTTTGAGCTTCACTACCTAAATGCCCTCTCATTTTATCACTACTTGATGTGCTATTTTCGTGTAAAAATAAAATCATAGCAGTTTCTTCTTCTTCAACCTTTGAATTCAAGAATCTACTGATTAAAAAGCTTGCTTCTTCTTCATTATTGACACTTTTAACCATATCCGAAATACCATCTAAAAACCATAAAAAAGCACCTTTATGATGCTCTAAAAGAATTTCAAAGGATCTTTTAAGTGCTTCATATCCTAAGTGCCTGAAATTGTATAGAAAGAAATTCTCTGGGGATTTATTGATTCCTAAGTTCCGCCTGATGCGTTCAAGTATTTTTTTGGAACTTCTTTTACTTTGTTCACTATCAATGTAAATGATAGGTTTTCCCTCACAATACTTTCCTTTCATTCCTAAAGTATCAAATGTGGGATTAGGAGTAAGGCAAATAGACAACATAACACTTGCCACACTGGTTTTACCAGCTTTTGGTTTACCACTGATAAAACTCATTTCATTGGTAGCACAAAAAATGCTATCCTCAAAAGAAATGATAGGTTCTAAATCTTTTATAGGAGTCTCATCTGTAATTCTACACTTCAAAATATCTTCAATGGTAATACTTTTTTGGCTTTGTTCTTGTTTTAAATCATTGTTTGCCATATCTTTACATACGTTTTTACTAGATGGATTTTTAAAAGCCTTTCAAGAAGTCGAGAACTTGAAAGGCTTTCTTTATTGGTTTTGATTTTGAGCAATTAGTTTCAATAACTTATTTTGTTCTTTCATCAGGGCAATCATTTCATTGGGGTCTATACTCTGGACTTGAGGCGTTTCGTGTGGAAGATTTATCAAATGTGCCGTTTCTGCCAAAACACTTTCATTTAGAATCTTGGCATAATGCCTCTGGGTAGTGGAAAGATTTTTATGCCCCAGCATTTTACTGACAACCTCAAGACGAATGCCTGAGTAAAGCCAAATCATGCCAGCAGTTCTTCGTCCAGAACGCATAGTTACTGTTTTAGCATTGGGAACACCTATTAATTCACAAATAGCTTTTATTTTTTTATTGTAAATCTGTTCTGTCCCCAGGGGCAATTGATAATTATATTTCTCTAAAATTCTTTTAGCTTCAGGAAATACTGGAATGTGTTGATAAGAACCTGTTTTTACTCGTGGTTTGGCAAAAACTTTTGTTCCATCATGAGAGGTTATAATATGTTCTTTGGGGTTGAATGCAAGACAATCAGACCACAAAAAACCTGTATAAGCCATAAAAACGAATAAATCACGAACTTTTGAAAGCTCGCTATCATTATGTTTGGATAAATCCAAATTGATAAGATCCTTTAATTCATTCATCATCAGGTAATGCGTTTCGGAGGCATCACTCTTGAATTTCCTATACTTAGGAATCATCTTGTTACAATAGCCTTTTTGCAAAGCATATTCATTGCCTTCTGTAAGAAACTGAATGTATTTTTTGAGGTAGGTATTCTTCTTAGGAGCCTGAATTTTCTTTGTTGTGAAATTCTCTTCACGCAGGAATTTTATCATTTTCTCTAAAAATGAATAATCAATTTCATCAAAACCAATTCGCAGATTATCTATGCTTTCAAAATACCTTTTGATATTGTTGATCTTGGTCTGGCTCCTTACTTTACTCTGAGGCTTTATGATGCCTTCTGAGAGCTTTGATTCTGTAAGTTCGGATAGAATATCAAGTACAGATTTTTGAGGCTTTACGGCGTTGTTTATATGCTTTTTCAGGTAAAAATCTTTGAGTTCTTGAGGTGTGAAAACAGTTTGCTCATGTTCATTTTTCATCTTCAGATAATCAAAGCATTTTTGTAGTTCTGCTTTTAAACTATTCAATTTCTTTTGAACCTGTACTGAGTTCTTACCTTTTGGCTTTCCATTCAACCATTCTCTTTCATTTACCTTAATACCTGTACTAAAATTAGCCTTTGTACCATCAAAATAGATTTGACAGTACAAAAAGCCGTTTTTATGGCGAGAATAGGAAATATTTAACTTTTTCATAGACATATAATAAAATGAGATTTAAGCATCATAGTTATAGTAGTATTTTAAGCTGTTTTTTGCTGATTCATTTGCTGGAGAACATCATTGAAAGTTTTGAGAAAATTAGCTACTTCAGGAGTGATAACCTGTTTTTGCTCAGAGACATCAGTAGTTTTGGGTGTTTCCTGCTCCATCTGCAGAAGCTTTTCTGTTTCTCTTTCCAAACGACTTCTTTGTATCTGAGCATAATGCCTCTGAGTTATCCTCACATCTTTGTGTCCTAACATGGTAGCCACCACTTCAATACTTACTCCAGCATCTAACCAAAGCATCCCTGCTGTTTTCCTTGCACAACGATTTGATATTCTCTTGTGAATACCTGCCAATCGAGTCAATACTTTGATAGTTCGATTGTGAACCTGTTCACATCCCAAAGGCAACTGATAGTCCCACTTTTCCAGAATATTTTGAGCTTTGGGAAGAAGTGGTAGGATCTGTTTGGTGCCTGTTTTCTCTCTGGGTTTGATAATCCATGTTTTTTCTTTATCGTCTGTCTCCAGATGTAGTTTAGGTTCAAACGCTGTCATATCAGACCACAAAAAGCCTGTATAACAGGAAAAGAGAAATACATCTTTCACAGCCTCATAAGCCTTACTTTTACTCACATCAAGCTGTTCCAATGCTCTGAGTTCTTTCATGGTTAGAAATTCTGTACTCTGAGCATCTAATTTGAGGCTGTCCATTTCTGGAATGAGAGTTTTGGTGTAGCCTTTCTTGAGAGCATATTTATTAGCAGCTCTGACAGTCTGAATAAGCCTGTTTAAATGAGAATTTTTAACCACATTGTCCTCAGCTTTATAGACCTTTTTTCGATTGAAACGATGGTTTCTCATAAAAGTAACCATCTCTTCAAAAAGAGAATAGTCAAAGCGATTGTAGCCAATATTGGCTATATCCTTTGATTCTAAGAAATAGGCAATCTTATTGATCACAGTTTTGTGAGTTTTTTTGTCAGTGGTTTTGATCATTCCTCTGTTGATTTTGAACTCAATATGTTCCTGAATAATCTCAATCATAGGTTTTTCAGCCCTGTTTCTCATCTTGGATTCTTCTTTGAGAATGTTGGCAATATTTTCAGGTGCTTTGGCTTCTCCTTTGAAAACTTTCCAAATATCCTGAGGAGTATAGCTCGTTTGGTCTGCCAAGATGAACTGAGATTCTATTTCTCTGATTTTACTGACAATTCTGTCAAGCTGAACATTGATATACTGATATTCTTCAGTGGCTTTCTTGGTTTTACCATTCCAACATTCAGGTTTTACTTTTAGCCCTGTAGCTGTGGATTGGAGTCTTCCGCTTTTTCTTGATAGAGTGATGGCAATAGGGACTTCTCCATATTGATTGGGTCTGTGTAGATTGATGACAAAATTTATCTTTATCATATTTTTTCTTGGTTTAAAAGGTTTTGAAGTTCTTTTTGAGCTGTTTTGACAAAGGCATCTAAAATGACTGACACAAAGAGTAATTCCTCTATATCTTTTCTTTTCAGAATCCTGAAAAAGATGTCAGTGATGCGAAGAACCTCCCGCCTGTAGGCGAGAGGTTGAACACCTCTTGTTCTTTTGAAAAAGTAAAAGGGTTCTGGCGATGTTCCTGCTGTTCTCATTTCCTTTGGAGAACTTTTGACATGAAACAGCTCAAATCAGGAGGTTCAAACCTTTTGAACGCTGAGAGAGAAAGCACCTGAGAGACGACTTCTCCAATGTGCTTGGGTTGCCTTGCAAGTTTCATCCAGAATACTTGCTTTTTTGGCTTGTTTTTTGTTCTTTTGATAATCATTGTTGTTCAAACAATTTTAAGTTTACCAAGCCCGACTATGTCCAGTAGTTGGGTTTTGTGTTTATATATATCCGTTCTAATGAACGCTACCTATTCTAATCACAAAAAGGCTGTACTTTTTTTTGTGTCTCTTGCTCTTCAGCTTGTAAGCCCTTAATTACAAACTCGTTTATAATAGCCTTTATACTAGCATTTGCTTTTTTCTCTTGCTTTCTTCTAGCAGATAAGGCAAGAAGGGAATTTTTTATTTCCTCTGGCATTTGAAATGTGAATGTGCTTTTCATATTAGATTTGTTTATTTTTATCAATAAATCTAATACAAAATTAGATTAAATAATTAAATATTCAAATAATGTATTAAATATTTTTTTTAATAATTATTGATTAGATTTGCAAATATTTAAGTATCAAATTATTAGATTTAAGAATGATTTTATCTGAATATCAAATTAAAGAACGTATTAAAACCTTACGAAACGCAAAAGGTATAAAACAAGCAGATTTTGCTAAAATTGTAAATGTAAGTCAGGGAGCTTACAGTAATTTAGAGGGGGGAAATACTGAATTAACACTGGATAAAGTCAATAGAATAGCTGAAGCTCTTGATGTAAATGTTGAATATCTGTTATTTGGTAATGACGAAAAAATTCAAACAGATACTGAAAAAGAATCAGTAATAAAGGAATTGGAAAAAGAGGTACAATCAATAAAGAAAGATTTTATTAGTGTAATCAATTCTGTATTAGAAAATTATTTAGAAGTAATTCTTCAGGGATTTGTATTTAGACAACAAATGCCTGATCTTGTACCTATGCTAGAAGATCCTAATAAATGGGAAAATATAATTGAGTCATTTAATGAAGATAAAATGGCTATTTCTATTCATAAGATAAAAAAAGACTTCAAAAACAATCAAATAGGTACAGAACATGAGTTTCTGATAACAAGTTTATTTTATCCTTTATCCTCTATTGATATTGGTTTTTACATAAAAGAAGGGTACATAAAGAATATCATCATTATTAATGCCTTTAAATACTTTGAGGAAAAAATTCTCCCACAATATTCCAAGTTTTAAAATTTGAGTATATAAATTGAAACACTATGAAATATAGAATTTTACTAATAACCACTCTATTTATATTAATTTTCCTAAACATTTCTTGTGGTCAAAAAGGTAATACAGAATTTCCCAACCAAATTCAAACCAAAAAAACAGATAAGCATATCAGGATAAAAGGAACAAAAGTTTTTGCAATCATACCAAAAGACTTTGAATATGTTTCAGAATTAGCTCGTTATCAAAAAGATAAAAATTTGTATATTCAAGTTATAGAATCCAATAGTTCTAACTTTATTGAGGCAAAGCCTACTTTTACAAAAGAGACAATAGAAGCTAAAGGTGCTAAAGTAGATGTATCAAAGAATATCAAATTCAATGATTTTGAATCTATATATGTTGAGGGACCATCAAAATATGATGGTGAAACCAAATTAATGATGGCATTTGGTGATGAAACATTTCTTGTTATGATTGTTGGTGTTTTTAAAACAGGAGATAATGATAGTAGAGAGATATTGCGTCAAATTCTTAAATCAACTTATTATGATAAATCTTTACAATTAGATTTTTTTGAACTTTCTAATTTTGAGTTTGATGAAAGTATTACGAATTTCCAATATGCAATGAGTGCCTCAAACATGTTCTTATATGCAGAAAATGGAAAAAGTGATATTAATAACCCAATTGCTAACAGTTTACTATTTGCAGTTATGCCACAAATGAGTGAAGAACAAGCAGAAGCCTTCTTTTATGATTTATGTTCACGTCATGAAAGAGATAAAATGCAATTCGAGAATAAAAATATTATAAGAACATCAATAAATAATTATAAAGCTATTGTTTTAGAAAGTAAAATTAAAAAGGAAGGTAATTCTGGAGTACTATATCAGGTAATACTATTAACAGAAAAAAGCACATTGGCAATTCTTGCCATAGCATATAATGATGTAGAAGCTTACTTAGACAAGTTTAAAAGAACTGTTGAGTCTGTAAAACTGAAATGATTAATATATTCATTAGAAGTAAACAACTATGTACCCCGAAGATAATCACAATCCTATCAAAATACAAAATGACGTACAGGACAGAAATTCTGTTGCATGGAAAAAACTTTGCGAATATATTGACAAAGTTGCTGAGGAAGAAAGTGAAGAATTTGTGCCTTTTGAGTATCTAGGTCAGGAATTATACTTTCAAATATATACTCTGCCTGAAAGCATTGCTAAACTTAAGAAAGTAAAAGAAATGCATCTTTATGGTAGTAGATTAAAACGTATTCCTCCAGAGATAGGAGAAATGGAATCTTTGGAATACTTTGATCCTTATACCTCTTACAATTTACATTGGTTTCCTTATGAAATAACGAATTGTAAAAAATTGAATGATAGTCGTGTCAGTACAAGAGTTCTTTATGGAAACTATAAGAACAGGCTTACTTTTCCTGATTTAACCAAGAACCCAGTTCGTTATGAAGGTGATAAGGTAAAATGTAGTGTCTGTAAAAAAGAAATGACCTATCAGGAAACAAATCAGCTTTGGATTTCTCTGAATGTTGGAACAGATATTCTTCCTTTATTAGTCAATTTATGTTCAAAAGAATGTGAATCAAATTTACCAGAGCCTGCTAAAGCATATATGCCTTATGCTCATAAAGGTGGTAAAAGACTGCAACAACCAACTTATGAGGAATGGGAAAAGGTTTATGTTCAAAAATTAACAACTGAAGAGATAGAAAAAATATATGGAAAATCTACAAAGGAAAATGATGAAACTTTATCATAAAAAAACCTGCCATGAAGCAGGTTTCTTTTTTAAATAGAGATGATAAATTGAAAACGTAATTTCTTAAAAAGATCAACTTTATCCTCAAAATCTATTTCCTGAGGATTTTGAGTTAAATATCCCAATCCATTAGTATCCTGACAAACAAAGATAGAAAAATAGATTTCTGTGAATGATTTGAGGAACTGATATTCAAAAGGATTAGGAGTTAAAAAGGAAATTAACAATTTGATTGCTCCAGATCCAGCATTTCTCATTTTCTCCAAGTGTGCTTTGGTGAAATTATGTTTTTGTTCCAAAGCAAATTCATAATAGTTGATAAAATCACGAATATCCTGTCTCATATTATCAGACATCATGCTGAGTATCTGAGCCTCTGTGGGCTTATCCTGATGAAGTTCTGTTCCATTTTCTTGTTCCATTCTCTCTGTCTCTTGTTCCTGTTTCTGCTCGTTCCATTCTGTTCCATCTTCCTGTTCCATGAAACCAGCCTTATTTTGCAGTTCTTCAAAGTTTTTCTGTAAAGTTTCAAAGTTTCTTTGGAGTGTTCCAATCTCTTGTTCCACTTTTTGTTCCAGTGTTCCAAAGTTGTTCCTGAGAGTTTCAAACTCTTGTTCCATGTCGTTCCACTCTGTTCCATCTTCTTGTTCCTCTTCGTTCCATTCTGTTCCATCTTCTTCTTGAGAGTTTGGAACAGCAGACAAAATTCTGTGAATTTTAGATTTGTAGGTTCCTGTTTGCTCAGCAATTTCATCATAGGTAAGTCCTTGTTCTCTGAGCTCGACGATTCTTTCTTTCAAATTTTGCTCCATAGTTTGTGAGATTTAAGTTTAAAATATTACAAATATAATATATAAATACTTGATAATCAAATAAATATATAAATTTTTATAATAAAATTTCATAACTCTCTGATTTTATAAAGTTTTGAAGTTGATAAAAGAAAATTTTTGGAAGAGATGATGAGCTGCGGAGAGGTTATTTCTTTAACCAAGTTTGATGTTTTAGGGCTTTTTGTTCTTCATAAATTAAATGTTGCGACATTTAATTTTAGCGTTTTTATAGAATTTTATATAAAATATTACAATAGAAAATGATTCTATAATCATGACTCATATTTTCTATTTGATGTTTTTTTGCAAAAAAGTGTCCTAAAAAAATATTTTATTACACCATTGCAAAATCAGGGATTCCCTGATGCGTGGAAGTTTTTTATTGTGTAGCTTTACAATAAAACCTCCAATTTACATTTTATGAATATGTGTTTGGATTTGAGCATACAATCAACACCGCTTCTCAAAAAATCAAGTTTCCCTAACATTACTTTTGATGTTATCTTTATGAGTAGCATATCAGGAAATAATAATTTAGCTCAATCATATTATAATAATATGATACAAACTTATCCTCCTCCATTACCAACTTTTCAAAATTGGTATAGTAATTTACACAAAACAACTTCACAACTCTTATCTATAGCTAAAGATAGTAGTAATAACATTTTAGCATCTATACTTGGTTATTCTATGTCTTCTACTTTTTGTCTAAACCTTTGGAATAGCAACCCAACAATACCTAAACTGGGACAGATGGTTTTGATTGAAATGATTGATTATATACGAAATAAGTTGCCAAATATAGTTGCTATTAAAGCGATTGATGTTTCAAATAAAACAGCATGGATAACTCTTGATAACTATGGCTTTAAATAATATCTCTATGCAAAAATGTAGTTTATGTTTGCAAAATGATGCTAATAAAAAGAATACGCATTATTTAACTGATTCTATTATAAGAACCGCTATTAATTATGAGGGATTGAATGAGAGGGAAAAAGGATTTTATTTCAATATGCCTTTGAATAATTCATTTGTTGATTTTAACTTTCAACGAAATACTCCTATTGATAAAATTGAAGATGCCATAGAACGTTCTTTATCTGATGATGAAATTGAGAAAGCTAAAAAAGTTCCTTTTTCAGTGGATTACGTGTTTTGTAAAGATTGTGAAAACAAGTTTACACAGATTGAAAATGCCTTTGTTAGTAACATTTTAACAAAATTCAGAAAACAAGACTTATCAAATGTGGAACATCAATTGATTTCTGATATCAAGTTATTCCTAATATTTTTTCTACTTCAAATATGGAGAACCCATATTTGTGTTAATTACTTTAAGCTCTCTGAAAGTGTTGCTGAAAATTTACGAAAACTTATTTGGCAATATCCTAATGTAAACACCATTGATTTAAAAAAATACCCTATGATTATTAATTATTTAGAGACATTAGGAGGAGATGTGGCTTATACAAGTAATTATGTTGGTTGTATGAATACTTCTAATCGTTATGTTATATTTATGAATGATTTTTTTATCACATTTTTCGATGAAGATTTATCTTATAAAGCTTATATAAAAAAATATAGACAAGACACAGATTTTAATAATTATGAATTATATATTAATATAATTCATAATGAATCTAGAATACAAATGTTGGAATCTATTAAAAAGCAAAAAAGAGATAAAGTTATTCAATATTGTGTTAATCAAATTAATACTATTTGGGGGAACTATAAGAATATACAACCTTCTGAAAATGAGATAAATAAAGTTCTGAATATACTTATTCAAAATAACAATGGAAGTCCTTTGTATTATAGCCAAGCTAATCTTGATAGTTCTATTGAAAGCATTATAAAGTCCATGGCTTAAGACTTCTAAATATTAGAAAAATAGATAATCTTGATACTTCATATTTTGAAGCCATTAAAATAAAACATGAACACTTTAAAACAATTTATCATGAAGAAGATTATAATTTTAATATTTTCACTGTTTCTCTCCTTAACTACTCTTGGGCAATCTAGGTATATTTTAAAATATAATACAATTACCCATAGGCTTCTCAAACTTGAAAGACAATTTTCGAATGATAGCTTGCATGGAGATTTTGATAAAAAATATCAAATAATTGACACACTTATTGCTACTTGTAAGAACAGACTATCAGTAAGGTTAAAAAATCCTGTAGAATCACATATTGAGGGCGTTGAAATTTTAAAAACGATTGATTCTATTTTATCTGAGAATAATTTCTTTATCTGTATTGAAACAGGGTTTTTATCAGAAGCCTTAACACCAACTTCTAAAGATACCCCTCTCAAGTGTTATATTTTTAATAATAACAGCTATAGAAAAAAGATGTATGAACAAGCCAAAATAATATATAGAATAGATTGTGATTTGGGTTCATTCATATATTTAGGCATTGGAGAGGCACTGGGTCTACCTTTAACCTTGGTTGAAGTTCCTAAACACAATTTTATCCGTTGGAAATTCAGAGATGGAACCCATATAAATTGGGATGTTAATTCGGCGGATTTCTTCTCAGACGAAGATTTTAGAAATGGTTTATCTCCAACTGCACACTCCCGTTTTACCAAAGAAACAGAAATAAAGTTTGGGTATTTACAATCTATGGATTCTTCCAATACCATTGGTTATTATAGTCGTGTAGTTGGTTATAATTTTGAAGAACAAAAAAAATATTTGGAAGCAAGGAAATATTATGAACTAGCAATTGAAAAGTGGCCTTATCATCCAACTCCTAAGTTTTATCTAGCATATTTAATAATTTCTTATCCTGTTTTTAATAAAAAAGAAGATTGTTTATTGGCAAACAAATTAGCTATCGATGCCGTAGTAGCAAGTCCAAAAGACAATGAATATCTAAAAATTTTAGCATGTAGCTATGCTCTCCTTGGAGATTTTAAAATGGCTATTAGAACTGCAAAGCAAACTAATCCTATAAACTCAAAACTGATAGAAGCTTTTAAAAATAAAAAAACTGGCTTAGATTTTCACAAACCTATCAATTAAAACAAAATACATTATTAAAAACTATTTATGAGTATGGAATATGTAAACCTTATTTAAAACAGGATACAAGTCTATTATAAATATAATCACAATATTTAGAATGATTCGAGTTTACTTAGATTTAAATATTCTTACAATAATCAAAGAGCCTAATAGCTTTTTGCAAGATGTTCTAGATACTATTACAAGATATAGAGAAGATGTGTTGGTTTTTTATTCACAAGCACATATCAATGATTTATTAAAGAGTTATGATGGTTCAGAAAGAAATAATGAGCTAATAAAGAAAGATTTAGATTTTATTTTTGAAATTACTCAAGGTCATTTCTGGAGCCATTATTTTAATGAAGATATAAAATCTCTATTGAAAAAACCACATGATGTTTTTGAGGAGGCCCTTCTGACCCCTAAAGTGGAGATAAGTTCGAAAATGTTCGATGAAGCATTAGAAATTTTAAAAACTAGTTTGCCATCGAATTATATTAAAATTATAGATGATTTAATAAATAGTATGATGCTGGGATTTGAAGGAGTATTTAGTGATCCCAAAATATCAGATACTATGTCCGTTCTTTTTCCTGGTTTAAACGAAGAATCTAAGTTTGGTGATTTCTTAGATTCACTTGGTAAAACATTAAGAAATTGGGACACTAGTAAAGATTATGATACTGTCAGAAAACTTTTACAAGATAGTTTAGGGTATCGTCCAGATAAACTTTTTGGTACAGGAGATAATGACTTGAAAGATCCTTTTAAAGCTATAGATAACCTTTTAAAGAAAAATACAGATGGTCAAAAAGGGTATGATGATTTATTGGGTATCAATAGAGAATATAAAGGAAAGCAATCTCCTAAATGGCATGATAATATCACAGAAGAATACTTCAACTTAGACATATTGGGATTTCGATCTGATAAAATCGAAATACATGATAATCCCAAAAAAAAGAAAAATGTTTTCACAAATATTGTTGAAGATACAAATCATGCTGTTTTCGCAAGTCTTTGTGATATTTATGTAACAAATGATAAATATTCCAAAGCCAAAGTTGAACAAGTATATAAAAAACTTAATATCCCCACAAAAGTTTGTTTCCCGCAACATTTTAAGGTAACTCTTGAAGAGCTATTATTCAAACCTAAAAATCTACAAGAATTTGTAGATTATATGAATAGTTGTATATCCACAAAACCCTTTTCTGTTTTACAAGATGATGGATTTGATAGGTTACTATTTAAATCAACTCAAAAGATATTCAATTTTTTTGACATTGTATTTTTTGAAAAATATGGAGGTACTCAATTATTAGGCTGTTATAGAACTTTTGAGAAATCAGAAGACTCTCCAATAGTAGTAGAATTAAACTATTTAGTTAAATATTTGATAAGTTTTTTAGGAATGGATGGATACTCTAAAGGAGAATTAGCAGATTCAGAAATATTTGAAATTCGAGATAATATTTGGCTTGGGAGAGAATGGTGGTATAATAATAAATTATCTATACAACTGAAATATGTAAACTACTTTACATTATACATTTTGATTTATGAGTAGACTAAATATTTTTTTTAAAGATATAAATAGTATCAATGATGATATTTTAAGTTATATAGCTCAAGAATTTTCATGGACAGTTTGGGATAAACTTCGTTTTTTTTGTAAAAACAAGGGTATTGGAAGCATGAATGAAACTACTTTTACTGAAGAAATGATATTTTCAATAAATCAGATTGTTAATACTGGAGGCTTTAAAACAATAGGATTATATCAGGCTAAAAATGAGAAAGTAAATGGTGCAGATATTGAAATTGTAATAGGTTTACAATTAGATGATGAGGATTACAAGTATTTAGCTTTTCCTATTCAGGCAAAAGCAATCAAATTCCCTCTTAAAACTTCTCCAAAAGACGGAAACTATTATCATTTTTTTGGTAAAACAAAAAATGATGAGAGAACTCAATATCAAAAACTGATAGATTATTCTAAAAGTATAAATGGCATGCCATTATATATGTTTTATAACTACTCAGAAAGGTATAATATATCTAAAATAAATAAGAAAATTTTAGGTATAGATGTGAATAGTTTAGAAAGCTATCATTGGGGATGTTCTATTATAGCTGCTCAATACATTGCAGAAGTAAAACAAGTGAAGGATAAAAAAAGAAAAGACCCGATGTTTAAGTTTTCTGATTTTCATACTATTACTCCTCATAGTTATCATGCTATACCTTGGTTCTTATTATTTAATCTGCCAAAGGTCATAGCACATGAAGAAAATAAGAAACAAGCAATTATAGACCATATCAAGAATGTATTTAACATTAATATCAATGATGATTACTTTTTAATAGAAGATGACATTGATGATTTAAATTATGGGTATGAATGTAAAAAAATTATAAGTTCTGAAGATACCCACAAAGAACTATTATGGAGAGAAAACATTCAGAGGAACTTTATAAATGAAAGAGAAGCTTTATATTATGATATTGAAGATTTGAATATACCTAAATGGAGGATTATGATTGAAATATAAAGATAACGAGAATAAAAGGTAATAAGAATGGTTTTAACTTTTAAAGGGAATTTGAGTTAAGGTATTTTAGGGTAATGAACACAATCCAAATTATAGCACGAGCAATTATTAAAAAGTCATTTCAACTGTCTGTTTGGATAATTGAACAGTTTCACAACATTACATTATGCGAACAAAAAGTAAAGAAACTTCAAGAACTTCCAGAAGGTACACTTGGAAAAGATATTGCAAACTGTTTGGAAAAACATAATTTAAGACTTGTTCCAAATTATGAAAGTCATGACTTGAAACATGTTTTGCTTGGATTCAATATGACACCTGTTGACGAAATAAGAATGCAGGCTTTTATGCTGGGAAACAGAAACTACTCAATTCCAAGTTTTGCAATATTTATTTTTGGAGCATTATTATTGCCAGAATTGTGGACGATATTTTATAAAGATTACAAAAATGGTAGACATTCAACACCCATTAAGACTTGGACAATCGAAGAATATGCACATTGCCAAACTTCAACTTTAAGACAAATTGTAGCAAATTACTCAGTAAAACAACAAACAGAATTTAATATAAAATCACTGGTAAGACTGAACGAAGAGTAAAAATCAAGAGTCTAGTTTTACATCTTTTAAATCAATTTTTATAAGTAAAACTCAAAAAACGATACTAATGGAAATTACTGATGAAATAGAAAAAAATAGGATAATCCAGAAAATCTCAAAAAATATAGATATTGGTGAATACTATGACATACACAACTTAACTTCAGAAGATTTTTTAAAAAAGTATGGATATTGGGGATTTAGTTTCCGTAATTTTTATGAGATAAGATTCTATAATGATACGAATGTTTTGACTCAGTTAAAAAAATTAACAACAGATGGTAAGCAATACTATTTTTTACCAATAGATAAAGAGCAAAGAATTTATAAAGATAATATAGATTTTATTGATAGCTTATATCCTGAAGACCATCTTAAAGCTCATATAATAATTGCTGATGAAAAATTAAACTGGTTTCTAGTAAAAGATGGGTATAACAAGTTAATTGGAGTAGGTGATTACTTCAAAAAAAGAATAAAAAAAATGATTCATTTAAAGTTTGATGATGAGAGATTAATGTACGCTGATTATGATGAAAAATAAAAAACAACACCCAACATCATATTAAAATCAATAATGCTTGAAGTATCAGTATCAAGATATTTTATTTCTCTTGTTGATTTGTAGTTATTAATAATATTTCATCTTGAAATCTGTTATGAGTCATATACGTTAAATATAATTCCAAAATGAACAGACTTTTTTATATCATACTGACATTCTTGATTTTGGGTTGTCAATCTTCCAACAATCCCAACAATGTAGATAATTCTATTCCTAAAGATTCTTTTGCAACTGTAACCATATTGAAAAATATAGAGATTAATACAGATTCCATTAATAAAAAGCCAATATCTATTGATACAACAAAATTTATTATACAGGCAGGACTAGGAGTGAACGGACTTAATCTCGACATGACAGTACAAAGTGCTATAGACAAATGTGGAAAACAGTCTGATTTTAATCGAGGTATTGCATGTGGAGAAACTACGACCTATTACACTAACCGATTTTTCTTTCTTAATAATAAAATTGTGGTTCTTTCAACCACCACTGGAGGTAATAAAGATAATTTCACAGATTCACAAATAGAAGAAATAGGCATTTTGTATCCGGCTAATGCTATAACAGATAAAGGAATATATTTAAAGACTGACAACCTGTACAGAATTATAAAAATGTATGGTAAGCCAGAAAAAGAAGAAATCCATCCCAATAATATATATATCAACTATTATTCAAAGGGAATTTCCTTTGACTGTAACAGACACAACAACTCCATTGAGAGAATAGCAATTTATAAAAAGGGTGAAGAACCTGATTTTTACTATTGGAACAGATGGTAAAAGCCTTTGATAGTAGTTTGCAGACATTGTAAAAATAAACAGAAACAAACAGAAGAAAATGAAGCCAACCTTTAGATGTGGGACAAGAAAAGCTATCGATGAGTTATCAGAAGAATTAAATATTCCACATGACTCTTCTATGCAGGACTGGTCTTATACAGAAGGAAATCCTGATGACATTGAAAAATATATTTTGCATTACAACTTGACAAAAGATGATAATAAGAGGTTCATTTTAATGGAGTTTATCATTCAGGCAATAGAAGACCAAAGTACTGAAGAACTATTTTTGAAATATTGTGAAAGAATTAAACCAATATTAGAAGCTGACTTTAAACTTCACGAATACACCATTCATTATTGGGCTTGTTTGGATAATGAAAATATTGAAGATTGTTGGAAAATTTCTCTATTTATGAGAGAAATGTGGGCGAACAATATTTTCAATGATTACCAATAGAAATAAAACAAATACATAAAAATATGAAATCAAAATTGATATTATTTTCAACAATCTTTCTGACGAGCATTCTTATAAGCTCTACAACTAAAAATGAAATAGGACAATGTTACATTTCATTTAAGAATGCAACAAATTTGACTGCTGCCGACCCAGATCGACTTCCTGAAACTTCTGAAAAATTTAGGATTGTGAAAACAGATAAGGGAGAAGTAGAGGTAACACGAATTGATGGTTACAGGATTTTATATAACAATGAAAAGAATGCACCTTTTGTAAATTTGAAAGTTGAACTTTCAGACAAAAAGTCCTATGATAAAGACAAAAAAAATCTTCTTGATAACTTGAAGTATTTAAATTCACATTCACAGAATATGGAGACAAAAGACCTTATTAAACTTGAATTTAATGGTTATAAGGTTTATGGACTTAGCAGGGCAACAATTGAAACAGGAAGTACATTAGGGACATTTGTTATGTTTCCCGGCAATGGTGTAACAGTTCATTTCTACTTCAACAACATGAAACCTGAATACAGAAATTTTGAAAGCGTTGAAGACTATAAAAAGCAACGTGACAGGTTTATAGACGAGTATACAAAATACTTAAAAACCTGTAATGGAAAGTAAATGCTTGTACTAATACGAGTTTTGTATTAGGTAGTGAACATACACAAAATTAAGGTTTCTAAGCTTGCTTGAATGCAAATCTAACCATTAACTATAACCATTACAGATAAACAATCTTAAAAGATGACTAATTCTTTTTCAATTCTTATTATTTTATTACTCTTGACAAACTGTTCTGGAAAAAAGTTGACTTTTGACCAAAATGGAAAAATTCAAAAATTAGGGATACCTAAGAAAATTGAATATTTTAAACATGAAGGTAAGGCATTTCAATATGCCGAAAATGCAATGTTTGTTATAACTGACAAAAAAGAATTAATGTCTATAATGAACGAAATTCAAAATGCAGACAATCCTGAACTATGGAAAGGTGCTGGGTGGGACAAAATTAGAATACATTTTACAGATACAATATTGAACATAAATACAAACAATAAAAAAATTGGTACTTCAACAAGTGGAACATTCTATGATCTTAAGAAAGATAATTTTATTACAAAACGAATGAATGAAAAATAAAAAAGCATAAACTAATAATATATAAAAAGTAAATCTCGTCTTCGAAAGATAGTTTTGTAACATAAGCATTGATATTCAGATAACTACTAAATGTTTGGCTACAATTTTATGAATATACAGAATGAGACATATATAGGTGATAAAAATACTTTTGCAATAAGGTATTTTCCTGGTTATACATATAAAGATAATGGATATTCTTATGCTTTTTGTCATTTGGTATTGGGTGGACAAATAATAGGTGATCCAGAAGAATCCTGTTTTTTGATTTCTTGGAAAAGTTCACTAAAACATCTAAAAGACCAAATTAAAAATAATTTTGACTCATTTGCTCATACTGAATTTTCAGACAAAACTGACGAAGAGTTATTTGAGCTTATTTGGAAGTCTAATCAACTTGAAAAAGAGCATAAAGATGAATACAAGCATTTACCAGTATTAGATAGTAAAGTTTGGGTTAATTGCCATATTTCAATTGATGAAACAACAGATGCATATCTGATTACAATGACAGAATTAGATGGAAAAATAAAATTCATTTGGAAAGGTTGGAGAGAACCATGCCCAGCAGACAAAATAGGTGAATTATTTTCTGTAATTGTTGATAGAAACTTTGTTATTGATACAATTGAAAGTTGTTTAGACAAGATAGAAAAAGAGTATTTGACTTATCCTGAACTATGAAAAACTTGCCAATATCTCTATCATGTAGCATACAAACTTGGAGTTATGTGCTTCTATGCGATTTCATAACAAATCATTTAACGCTTCCTATCAAGTTCAGTAATAAAAGCCTGCCCAAATGCAAAGTTGAAAAACATTATGTGTAATTGTTACTATTATGAATAATACAGAAGAATTTATTCAAAAACTTAAAAGCCCAACTAACTATAAAGAGCTTCAGGAACAAATCATAATTTGGAAGCGAAGTCCAGAAATTCTTTATGAATTATACAGAAGTCTTGATAATGCTATGGAGGAGCATGGCATTGAAGAAAATGCAATCAAACATAAAAAAGAGCTTATTTTTAGGTCTTTAGCAATAAATTTAGGGCAAGATAATATTAATTATTCTTTCAAGTTGGTAAGAAAATACGTTCATAGCTTAGATCTTCGAACTATCGCATCTATGCTTGCTTATCAAGATAAGAAAGATTTAATAGATCAAGTAGACATATATGATGACGACTCTGCATTACATGGTTTTTACTGGATGATTCTTCAGGAGTTAGTAATTAGAAAAGAATTGTTTTTTGGAGATAAAAAATTAGATAAAATAGCCGAAAAACTTGGAAAATCTAAATTATCCAATCTCCCTTTACAATTAACAACCATTGAAACAAAACTGTATTCAATAAATTTTAGCTATTATTCTTATGGGAGACCTACACCTTTATTTAATAATCAAGCTCCAATAGATTATACAGAAAAGGAGGCTTCATCAAATATGAATATAGAATTAATGATAGAGCCTTTTTTAGAAAAGCAATGCCTATCAGTTTTGAATGACTGGACACTCAACTCTCATGGTAAAGCAGAATTTCGGTGTGGTAAAATGAATCGTCCTGAAATACCAATAGAAGAAATCATAGGCACTTTGTTTCAAGCTGAATTTGAAGAGAAAACAATATTGAAAATTGCTCAAGCTACTCCAAGCAGAATATTTTCAATGCTTTATTCTACGGCATCCAATGGAGGAGCATATTCAAGAGGTGAACTAGGTGCTTATGGCAGATTAAAAGCTTGGTATTCATTTCTTGGAATGTGTGGAATTCCTTTTGAGAAGAACAACATTACATCAATAATTCACGAACTTGACAACTTTGTTTGGTTCGAATTTATCTCCAATACGTGGTTTTATAGGCAACTATCTTGGGATATAGGCATAGTTTGTATTCATATCGATACTAACAAAGTCTATTCAATTATAGGAACAGATACTGATTGAAATAAAGTTTAATACTCTCTAATTTTGTAAAGTTTGGAGCTGATAAAAGAAAAAGCTCTACCATACAGCAGAGCTTTTAAATAATTGTCTAGGTTAACTAATAAAGTTAAGTAAGAAAAATGGCAAGTTAAATAAGAATTAAATGTTAGTGAAATCAAAAACCAGATGCTTTAAAATACCTATATTAGGATGATTAGATTCATAGTAATAGTTACACAGTTTATGTTTTCCTATATTTAATATTTCTGTATATCTACTTGATTTTATTAAAAAACTATTAATTTCTTGTATAGCTACATCGGATTCTCCTTTTAGTAGATATGCAAGTAAACTACCATTCACATACTTTTCTGAAATAAAACTGTCTATTCCTGTTTCAATATATCTCTGTCCTAATTTAGAATCACTTTGTTTTAGATTTTTTGCTTCAAAAAAGTATTCATATTCACTGCCTTTCTTAAAAGTACTTAATCTGATATCTATCCTGTAAAGTTTATCCCCAAACCATTTCTGTTTTGGAACACTTCCAATAATTTTTTCTTCAATATTGGTTGAGATTTTCCAATTTTTTCTTGATTGACTATCCCTCATATGTTCATGAAGCTCAGCTGTAATATCATTTTCATTCCAATCTAACTCTATATTTTTTTCTATTAGAGCTTGATTATATGCTTCTATAATAAGTTTAAAGCATTTTATTTCAAAAGCGTTTTTAGCTTTGCTTATAATCTCAGGATTTAAATCACTCATTCTTAATTTCCGTTTAAAATTTCAAGAATTAACTCTGATGCGTCCTCCAAAGCCATTGATTCCGACCAAAATCTTCGTTGATTTGGTCGAATAATATAAATATCGTTTTCAGTTTTATAATTTAATTTTTTTCTAAAATAAAGATTAGTTGATTGTTTTTCCCATAGATACCTATCCATTTTTTTCAATTCCTCGCTAATACTTTCTTTAGATATAATATGCTCCTTGATAGTATTATTAAAGGTAAGTTTAATCATCATTAAGGGAGTAAATTTATTAATACTGTAAATTGTATAATTAAGCCACAAATCTTCTCCATCAAAAAAATCATTTAACTCTTGACTTATTTTATCTCCATATTGTATAATTTGTTTTTGTGATACAGCATGTAAAGCCTTAGATTTTTCTTGATTTTCAAAAAGGTCTAAGTTATAATTTAAAGTATCATGAATAGTAGAAATATCAGCAGGACTTAGATTTAAAATATCATAAATTACATTGTCAATTTTAGATTCTAATTCTTTTATTGAAAAAGATTTAAACTCCGAAATAGGAAGTTTTTTAATATTAATAATTGTACTAACCAATTTACTAATTCGAGAAACTTTTTCCTCATCTAAAAGTAAAAAAGGAATTGATAATAACTCTTCGAAGGATACCCTTTCTCTCTCAATACCCCAAGATGAAGCAACCATAAATAAGTAATATTTGGTAAAAGTAGAATTAATAACACCTATTAATGCTTTCTTGAAATTATCATCTACATCTCCATTAATAACATAAGCAGAACTAAGACAGTAAGCTTGGTAGTCAATGTAAGATGCTGCTATCTGTTTATTTGCTTGTGCTTGTTTAATAACTATGAAAGGAGGTTGAAATAACTTTTCATCTATTTTTCTATATATTTTGTTATTAGTGTATGTGGCTGAATCACTGGAAAAATATCTATCAATTTTTCTTGTATCTATGATTTTATCGGGTACAAAATCGAGTTTTGTTGAATCAGCATTTAAACCTGTTGCATATTTCCATTTCGTATTATTTTCTTTACTAAAAACAGATTTTAAGTTTTTATATTTTGAATCTATAGAATTTACTAATTCCCAATCATTTATTCCTCCCCACATTGCAATTTTCCAAATTTTAGTATCAGGTTTGATACATTCTTCTCTAGGTAAATATCTCATATCTGAAAAGTCAATATTCATCCCTTCAATTATATTAGATTTAATATAAGTTTTTGGAGCATAGTAAATGATTTTATCAGAGGGTTTATTAGGAGGTACTTTCTTATAAAATATGATGCTTATAGGTCCAACAGCATCACTAAATAACTGTCCTCCAAAATTCTTTTTAGCTTTACGAAGTATAGAGAAGTTATATATTCTTTCTACATAACACTCATTAAATAGCCATCTTCTAAAATTTTGATAAGTTCCTTCCGTATTTGTTAATATTTTAGTATTGAAAATTAAGGCTATTTCTCCGTTGGGAGCTAACTTTATAGCTTTATGTAAGAAAGGTAAAACCATTTCTTTCGCAAAATTATGAGTATTACAATAATCATGAATTACATCTGATAAGTCTGTAGTGCCAAATGGAGGATTTCCTATTATTAAATTAAAAGGAATATTTTCTATATCCTCATTCTTTTTAATAGTATCCCTACAGAACAAATTATACCCTTGTTCTTTTAAAGATTTGTCAGATAGGTTATTGATTAAATAGGGTAAATTATGTTTTTTATTTAACCAAATAGTTTTAGGGTTTAGGTTATCTACCAATGCTAGATACAAACTAAATGCGGCAACTTTAATTGCTTGGGGATGCAATTCAATGCCAAAAATATTATTAATCAATAATTCTTTTAAAGTATCAAAATCGCTTAATTTTTGATTATGATGATTCTCATAACGCTTTACTAAACGTTTAAAACTTTCAACTAGGAAAATTCCTGAACCACAAGAAGGATCTAAAATTTTAATATTATAATTTGTTTCTGCTTTATTGATAGGTAATTTTTCATTTAAAATAAGTTCTACTAATGTAGGAGGGGTGTAATAAGTACCAGTTTTTTTCTTCAATTCAGGATCTGTTTTAAATAAGAAATTTTCATAAATTTCACTTATCAATTCTATTTGGATAATACTAAAATCAAATAATCGCCAATTTTCAAATAAACTTATTTGAGGGGTATTTTCATTACCACTAATAAAGCATTTTTTTATTAATTGAAGTTGATTAACAGATATATTTTCTTCTATATCTAACCCAAATATATTTCCTTTAAAATGTTCCTCTAACTTCTGATATAACTGGTGAGTAGCTTTGACATCTTCTAAGATGTCAAAATAAGATGTTGCTTTATTTTTAATTTGTCCATAAAATTTAGCATCAGTAGCTCCTCTATCTTCTAAATATAATAGAAATAATGAGCGAAGGATAATTTTATGAATAAAATCAATTTTAAGTCCTTGATTTTTAAGATTTTCCGATGTATTAACAAGGCTTTCTACTAAATATTTATCAACTCTACGTTGTATATTTATTTTTTCTCTAATAAATAATGCATCTTCTGATGTCCAAATAATACCAGTATCAATGGCAATAGAAGAAAAAAGTTGATTAAGAACTTTAAGCTTATCTATATCAGAGAATTTATACCTTTCTATTTCTAATTTACATAACTCTTTTTCATAGTTAAAATTATTTTGAGTTATGAAAAGAGGATAATCAATACAATTATAAATGCGAATTTCTGTATCTGAATAGACATATAAAAACAATACTTTTTTATAATTCCAAGCTTTTTTATGTGTATCTGTAATGCTTTTTAATACTTCTTCACTAAAAGAATTTACTTTTTTTAAAAAAATAGCAGGAAAACTATTACCATTTTCATCCGTATTAAAATAAACAGCATCAATTCCAAACTCTTGAACTTGATGTAGGATTACAGACTGTGTTTCCATTATATCCTTTTGTATAGGATAAACAGAAATAGCTTTATCTAAACCCAATGATTTTATAATATCTTGTCCCATCATTCATTTAAAGTTTCACTTAAATATAAATAATTTATTATACATATTTTTAATTAGAATATGCTATAAGATTTAATCATAAACGTTATTAAGGCTCTAATTACGGAATTATAGCGTAAAAATAATAAGGAGTAAATAAAAAAGATATTTTAATTTGATTTTAATTCTATTTATTGTTGAGATGAATATTATAGATGCTAAAAGTACTTTTATCCAAAACTACCCTAAAAACTGCCGTAAATTTTTAAAAAACTCCGTTGAATGTGTTTTTAAGGGTGTTATTTGACTCCCTACGAGTTCACAAAACATAAAAGAGGCTTATTTTTCAAATAAGCCTCTTTTTCTTTATAAAATTTATATCTTTGTGCCTTCAATTTAAAATATAATTTTTCATGATTTCGGTTGATAGTCTTACCGTTGAATTTAGCGGAAAAACGCTTTTTAAAGATATTTCGTTTGTAGTAAATCCTAAAGATAGAATAGCCTTAATGGGTAAAAATGGGGCAGGGAAATCTACATTGCTTAAAATTATTGCAGGAGCTAGTACACCTACAAGAGGTAGAATTTCTGCACCCAAAGATGCTGTAATTGCTTACCTGCCTCAGCATTTAATGACAGAAAATCATTTGTCTGTGTTTGATGAAGCTGCAAAGGCGTTTTCTCATCTGAAAGACATGGAAAAAGAAATTGACGCTCTCAATAAAGAACTTGAAACGAGAACTGATTACGATTCACCTAGTTACTATGAACTGATTGAAAAAGTTTCTGCTCTAAGCGAAAAATTTTATACAATTGATCAAATTAACTATGATGCAGAAGTAGAAAAAGTGCTTTTGGGTTTAGGCTTTGTTCGTGAAGATTTTTCAAGACCTACCAGCGATTTTAGTGGTGGATGGCGTATGCGTATTGAACTGGCTAAAATATTGCTCCAAAACCCAGATTTGATACTTTTGGATGAGCCTACCAACCATATGGATATAGAGTCTATTCAGTGGTTAGAAGAGTTTTTGATTAACTCAGCCAAGGCTGTGATTGTGATTTCCCACGACAGAGCATTTGTTGATAATATTACAAATAGAACCATAGAAGTAACGATGGGGCGTATTTACGACTACAAAGTAAACTACTCAAAATATCTGGAATTACGTAAAGAAAGACGTGAACAACAACAAAAGGCTTTTGATGAACAGCAAAAAATGATTGCAGAAACACAAGAGTTTATTGAACGTTTTAAGGGTACATATTCCAAAACTCTTCAGGTGCAATCGAGGGTAAAAATGCTTGAAAAGCTTGAAATATTGGAGGTAGATGAAGAAGACACATCGGCTTTGCGTCTCAAATTCCCACCTGCACCACGTTCTGGGAATTATCCATTGACAGTAGAAGGGCTTTCAAAGAGTTATGGAGACCATTTGGTATTTTCGGATGCGTCTTTAACCATTAAAAGAGGAGAGAAAGTTGCTTTTGTAGGAAAGAATGGTGAAGGTAAGTCTACACTTATCAAGGCAATTATGGGTGAGATTGACTATCAGGGGAAACTTTCGTTAGGACATAATGCAATGATAGGGTACTTTGCTCAAAATCAGGCTTCTTTATTAGATGAAAGCATTACTGTTTTTCAAACGATTGATGAAATAGCTGTAGGAGATATTCGTACTAAAATCAAAGACCTTTTAGGAGCTTTTATGTTTAGTGGTGATGACATCAACAAAAAAGTAAAAGTACTTTCTGGAGGTGAAAAAACTCGCCTTGCCATGATTAAACTGCTTTTAGAACCTGTAAATCTGCTGATATTGGATGAACCTACCAACCATTTGGATATGAGAACCAAAGATATTCTGAAAAGTGCTTTAAAAGACTTTGATGGAACGGTTATTTTGGTTTCTCACGACCGAGACTTTTTAGATGGACTGGCAGAAAAAGTATATGAGTTTGGAAACAAACAAATAAAAGAACATCTTTATACTATTAATGAATTCCTACAGATCAAGAAAATGAATAATCTTAAAGAAATAGAACGTAAAAAGAAATAGAAAAAGGCTGTGTTTAACACAGCCTTTTTTGTTATTGACTATTTTTCTCAAACTGATTTCAGATTTAATTTCATAAAATATGATGTTTATCCATATCACATCAGTTTCATTCTAAGTATCTTGCTTTTTTCAAGAATCTTTATAAATTTGTTTGAACACTTCAATAAACACGAACATGAATGCTTATAAAAATGCCTCTTATGTGGGTTTTGTCATTTCTATATTGGGCTTAATCATTGCAATTTATGGATTTTCATTTTTATTGAAACTGGAAGACTTAGATGCAAATGGTATCAAGGTAAAAGGAACAGTTATTGAAATTGAAGAAAAAGCCATTTATCGTTCACCTCGTGTGAAATTTAAAACACTGGAGGGTAATGAATACACTTTTATCAGTGATTTAGACCAAAATAAAGATTTATTCAACTACACAATAGGGCAGGAAGTGGAGGTGATTTATCATAAAAATGACCCTCAAAATGCCAGAATAAACGCTTTTTGGGAGCGAAATTTTGGACAAATATTCTTAGGGATATTTGGGGTATTTTTGATGCTGTTTGGCTTATTTGTAAGATGGCGTTTCTTGCAAAAAGCTAAAAAATACAATTCCTAACTTTATTTGAAGGGCTATATGACACGTTTTATCATATTATTGGGAATATATAGTCTGTTTGTTTCTTGTGATCAAATTACAGGTAATGAGGCTAGTACGGAAATGCGAACAGACGTAGCCAAAGCTGTTGAGATGTTTTGCAGAGGGCAAAAGAAACAGGTTGAAATTTCAAGAAAAATTTCTAAAATGAAAGAAAATGGTCAGAATCCCTCTGAAGAAGTTTTCAAGGAACTAGATGATGCTAACAAAGACATGGAAGCCTACGCTAATGCTGTTCAAGAAATTTCTGAAAAATATAAAGGACAAGAAAAAAAATATGCAGAGCTCCTCAAAGAAGGGCAAAAAAAATGTAAATATTAATAGTATTCGTAAAAGTATTTGACAGCACTCTTCAATTTGCCATTTAGATAAATTTTTTCTTCAGTTAAAAGCCCTTTAGTATTATAGGAAAAATCTGTTTTTATACTGTACTTGTATCCATATTCAGATTTAAAGGTACTACTCATTAAAAGTTTATTTTGATAAGTATAGCTTTGGTAAGAACAATTTTCTGGATAATTATCGCTTGAATAACAATCACTTAGAAGTCTATTTTCTTTATCATACACTATCACACTTGTAGATATAATCTTTTTTTGTTCATTATAACGAGTTTTTATTTTCCTTTTACTTGTATCAGAATATTCAAATTCGATAGATTCTTCTAAATAGGGTATATCAGTTTGATAATGCCAAATAGAGTCTATTTGTGTTTTAGGAAGCTTATTTTTGGTGTAAGAAAAATACTTTTTTAAACGTAATTTGCCATTTGTATAATAGTAAGATATAGTTTTTATCAAGCTATCAGTTGTATAAGTTGTTATTTGTTCCAATTGTTTTGCATGGCAACCATAGCATTTTTTTTCAGAAGATGATGTTGATTGCAAATTTGGAGTGAGAAAATAAGAAGGCGTTTGAGTTGTATAAAATTTAGTTTCCAATGTTTTATTGTTATACTCATATTCATGAATAGTGGAATCTTTAAACTGAATCTTTAAAACTGTATCAATTTGATGGTGAATAGACGTTTTTCTTAATAATAGTGTATCTAAATACTCATAAAGAGTTTCATGTTTATAAATATAGCCTTCGTTTTCTTTTTTTGTAAGAATAGGATAATTAATTTCTTTTATAATAAGCCCATTTTTATTGTAAAAATTCTCAAATCGCCATTTGCTTAAAGGAGATATGCCATGTGTAGATAGCATTCTAACACTATTAATTCCAAATATTTTAAGCGTTTTCTTATCAAGTTCTTTTTGATATAATAATACCCCTTTACGTTTTAGTTTTCCAAAAGATTTAGCTTCATAACTAAAAGCAGATACTTTCTTTACATTATAATTAATGAAATCTTTATACTCCCATTGAGGTAAATCTTGCGGATAAATGGTAGATGAGTAATGAACTCTTTGTCCAAAAATAAACAACGTATATATCCAGAATAAAAGAATAAAAATAATTTTCATAGAGATTATTTTGGTACAAACTCTTCAAATTTATAAATTGTGAAGGTATAAAAAAATACCTTTATGGATATTCTATTACGTAATTTAGAATCTGAAGACTGGCAACAGGTAGCTCATATTTATAAAGAAGGCATCCAAACAGGACATGCTACGTTTCAAAAAGAGCCTCCTACATGGGAAGGCTGGGATAAAGAACACCTCAAAACGTGTAGGGTTGTAGCTGAGATAGATAATAAAATAGTAGGTTGGGCTGCTCTCACACCAATTTCTGGACGATGCGTATATGAAGGCGTAGCAGAGGTAAGTGTTTATGTGGCTTATGCATACAGAGGGCGTAAAATAGGGCTTCAAATATTAGAAAAACTCATTCATGATAGTGAAAAAGAAGGCATCTGGACACTCCAGTCGGGTGTTTTTCCAGAAAATACGGCAAGTATTAAAGTGCATGAACAGGCTGGTTTTAGAAAAATTGGTTACAGAGAAAAAATAGGAAAAATGAATGGTATTTGGAGAGATACTGTACTCTTGGAAAGAAGAAGCCCTGTAGTAGGTGTAGATTAAATACAATATGAATATGAAATTTCATTTAATTCGGTTTGTGGAAATAGTAGGAGATAAAAACCAGTTCAAAAGAGCTGATTTTGAACGCCTTTCTACAATGCTTATTCAAGATGAAAAAGTCGATTTCCAAAACGTAAAACTAAAAAATCTGGATTTGAGTGGATTGAATCTATCAAATTTTAATTTTAAAGGTGCTGAACTAAAAAATATAAACTTTTCGGGGTGCAATTTGGAGGCTTGTATTTTTGAAAAAGCAACTCTGATTGATTGTGATTTTTCAGGGGCAAATCTTAAAAACTCCAATTTTTTAAATGTAACGGGCATTCGTTCTAATTTTACAAATGCTCAAATGATATATGCATATTTAAGGTGGATGGAATTTGAGAGCTGTATGTTTGATAAAACAAACTTTTCCCACTCACTCCTTACCAGTACTGACTTTACAAATAATATTGTATCTGATAATCTTTTTGAAGGTACAGAAATGAGTGGGCTAACTTTCCCATAAACTAAGACTTCAATGTATGGATGAATGTATCAATATCTTGTTCTGTATTAAAAACACTTGTTGAAACTCGTATGGATGAGCCTCTGGCAGAAACATAAATTTTCTTAGTTTCCAGTCTTTTTAAGAAATCTTCTAGAATTAAATTTTCAGGCAATGAAATTCCAAAAAGATGTTTGCTTCTGTATTCGTCTTCTTCAATACAATAAGGGCTATCTTTTAAAAATTCAATCAATGGCTTGGTCAGATTTTCAGCATATTGTTCTATATTTTTGACATCCCATTTGAGTAACTGCTTGATGGCTTCATTAAACATGGGTAATAAAATGAAATTACCTGTTTCTCCAACATTATATCTTCCAGCTCCTGAAGTATATTCATCTGTGTAATCTGTGAGTTTTGCAAAATTATGAGCATTTGCTTTATTCACCCAACTTTCTTCGAGAGGAATCCCTTCAAAAAGTCTTTCACTGAAATATGTAAAACCCATAGAGTAAGGTCCAAATAACCATTTGTAAGAGGCACATACCAACGCATCAATATGGCATGTTCTTACATTAATTGGGGCAGCACCTACCGACTGAGTCCCATCTACAATCAGAAATGTATTATTTTCTTGGCACTTTTTACCAATTGCTTCTAAGTCAAATTTTGTTCCATCTGTCCAGTGTACACTCGAAAGCATGATAACAGATGTATCAGTATCAATAGCCTCTAAAATAGCCTGATTCCAGTTTTGACCACGTTTTTCTTTGGATTTAGGAGATGGAATAATATGAAGGTCTTTATTATTTTTTTTACACCAATTCTGTAGTGTGTAAAATCCGCTTGGAAATTCGTTTTCTAAAGCGATAGCTTTGTTTCCATTGTTTAGAGGTAAATTATTGATAGCTGATGCCATTCCATACGAAACAGAAGGTACAAGAGCTATATTTGTAGCCTTAGAGCCAATCAGTTTGGCTATATTTTCTTTTAAATCTTTTGCTTGTTCAAAAAAATCTATAGGGCGAATTGTAGCTGGATTTCTCTTTCTGATAAGTCCTTCAATACCTGCATCCTCAACAGATTTTAAAAGGGGAGACATATAGGCACAATTCAGGTAATGAATGTCATCAGGAAGTTGAAATAAATGTTTTTGGCTATTCATAATACGTTATTTTCTAGAAAAACGTGAAAAATAAAGAAAAATATATTTCAAAAGCATAAAAAAAGGCTACTGAAAAGTAGCCTCGTTTGTATTATTGAGGTTTTATCAGATTCCAATACATTCGGGTTGCTAAAATATGCTCACAAGGTCCTTTTCTGAGCTTATTGACCAAAAAGAAACCACACTCACAGGTAGCATCAATGATTCTATCATCATTGTCAATCAGAACAGTTGTATGGTAAGTTCTGCTACCATCAATCACTTTTCCTTTGAGTAAAATACCGTTTCCTTTTTGTTCTGTGGTTACTTGAACTTTGTTTTCTTTAAGGAATTTTGTAGCTTTTTCTTCTTGTGGGCTTGCAAAGCGGAGTTGCTCCATAGGTAGAGGCTCTCTTGCAAGTTCTCGTACTCGATAAACACCCAAATTCAAATCATAAATAACCCTTCCTGCTTGTGTGTAGGCTGCCAAAGCCGAAGCAACTACATTATTATCTAAATTGAGACGACGAGCCAAAGCCCCTGAAGTTTCAAACCAGTTTTGTTTGAGACCATTAAAAACTTTTTGTTGGGTATAACTATCTACTTCTGCACGAGGAGCCATTAAATCAAAGTTTCCAGCTCTTGACCAGTCGTTGGCTGTCCAGCCTGAAAGTCCAAGTGTAAAAGACATTTCATTTTCTAAATCAGCAATGAAAAAAGAAGGCAAGCCTGAACCTAATAACACCACTTTAAATGTTTTTGCAATGGGTATTAATCTTTCTAAAATTAACAAACGCCTTCTGCCCCAAAGCCTGATTTCCTGAGGTTTATCACCACCATAAATAGAACGTTTGAAAACCAATTCTTTATTCCAAGGCTCTACAATTATTTTAATGGGTTTATCAGGTTCTAAAATAAATTTGAGTGAACGAGGACTAACTTTTTCTTTGAATCGTCTCAAGAATTGACATAAGCTAAATACATCCAAAGGATGCAGATGGAAGGTACTTGCAGGGAGTGTCATGGCTGAACTTACCTGTAAAAAACCTCTTACCCACGAATCTGGTAAATCTATTTTAACTTCTTTGTAAGAATCTTCGTTGGTGGTTTGTACTTCAAAGCCACTTGGATCTATTTTGAAATCTGTTTCTTTATAATTTCTGATTTTTTGAAACTCATTATAAAGTGTTGAGGAATAGTCGATATTGGTTGTGCCACACTCAAACTCGTTAATCTCTTTGAAAACATTATAACTACAGCTCAATTTGCCATAAGTAGATTCATCCTGACTGAAACATTCAAAAAATACTTCATCTGGATGTACTGTAATAACAGGGTCTAATACAAACCATGCTTCTTTATCTTTTTCATAAAGAAAATTGAAATATTCTTTCTTAGCTTTATTGAAAGGACCTAAATGTTTATCTTTTTCTTTATAAACTTCGTTGAGTTCTTGGCGTACCTGACTTATTCTTTCATTGACTTTATCCATCTGTAACGACTCCACATATTCTGATAGCCAGATTGCTTCCTGTTGGGCAGCCCACTCTTTATAAGCTGTTTTATCTTTAGGTTTAAAACGTAAATCTGAAACTACCACATGATGCAATGCTGAAATAGCTTCTCTAAAAGAAATCTTTTTATCCAGCTTTCCTACAAAAAAGGTAGGCTGACGCAAGGTATCAGGAGCAAACGACATAGCTGTCTGATTTGCATTGCTTACCACATTGGTTTGTCCCCCGTATTTATAATTAAAAAGCATATAAGCAGTATTTTGAGTGATAGGTATTTAGATATTAGAAATGGGATAAAAGATATAAGAAAAAATAGTGAACGATTTTAAAATCTAGTTTCCTTTATCTTGCATCTTTTTTTATTCTTCAACAGCCAAAGGTTCAAAAGTAATAGCCACTTTTAAATTCTTATGTAAATGTTTGAGTCTCTGCAACAGTTGTATAAAGCGGGCTTTATCCTGAATAGCCAAAGTATTTACCATGTCATTCAGCAAAGCTACCAACCAAAAAGCTGTTTCTTCAGAGTTTGTAGCTTCTTTTTCCAAGAAATCAACAATTCTGTCTTTAGCAATACGCCCCTGATTTACACGCATCAATGCTGAGCGGAAGAAAAACTCCAAAGATTTAAGTCTTTCTAAATGATTAGAAGCAAAACGCTCCAGATAATTCGTTACAAAAAGTTGCATAGACGCCGAAGGGTGTTGACTCAGCATAGTCAGATATTGCTCTCCATCTTCTTCTTCAAAGAATGTCATAATCAACTCTTTTCCAAAGTTTTCTACATCAGATCTTACAGAGTCCGCAATACTGACTAAACTATCTACATCCCAGTCGTCTTTTGTAAAATGAGTTCTGAAAAAATTCATGGCTGCAAGCCTTGTATCATCCCATTTGGCATCTAATAATCTGATAGCCTCGTTGCGTTCATAACGAATACGAGATACATTTTTCTCAAAGAAATCAATTGCCCAATGACGAATTGCCAAAAGTTCGTGATTAGCAAGAGCTATCACTTGGCGTAAAGTAAGGCTTGCAGTATCAATATATTTACCTAAAATATGGAAACCAACCAATTGCCCCTGTCTGTAATTGCCATAAATTAAGTCTAATACTTCTTTGAGTTCCACATCTTTCAGATAGCTCTCTAAGTCATTGAGTAATAGTTTAGCTACAGATTCATGTGAGTTTTCGTATGTTTCTTTTCTTCTAAGGGCTGTTAGTAACGAAGTACAAATCTGTCTGCTGAAATCGGTACTTTGGGGAATGAGTTTTTTGACAATGCCAATGGCTGAGTCTCTGAGGCTTGTATGTGGAGAAAGTACCATTTGTCCAAGCATTTCATGAGCCTTCAGCAAATTCTGGTCACTGTATTTTGCAAAAATAGCCATTCCGTTGTTTCGCATCTGCTCAGACTCAGCTCCTAAAAATCCACTCACAATTTTAAACGGAATATCTTCTGCTTTGATGGAGTTAGACTTTAGTAATAATATATCACTTGCAAATACTTTATTTTCAGAAACAACAGAATCTAGGAGCTCTAAAACAACATTCCAACTTAGTTTTTCTAAAGCTAAACCAGCATACTTTTTCAAAGCAAAATGAGCATAAGCCAAAGCCTTGCTGTCAAGTGTTTCGCCAAGCATTTTGGCTACGGATTTACCAACAACCAGCTGCCATTTTTCTGCTTGTAAAGTGTTTTTTTCTAAGAATGTTTCAGACCACGTTCTAACCTCTTTGTAAGAGCTAAACAGAATAGAAGTAATAAATGAAGTATCTTCTAAAAAATGATTAGGCTGTAAATTGATAACTGTAATTGCAAATTCTCTGGCTTCATAAACTGGAGAATTGAGCATAAACATAATCAGTTCATTATCAATACCACCAGCCATTCTTTCTTTGATAATTTCCGAACCGAAAAATACAGGAATAGCATGATTAGAAGTAACCAGACTTTTAATCATGGATTTATCTATCTTAGCAATCAGCTCTTTTGATTTGGGATGGAATTTCAAACTTTTATAAGCAAATTCATGTACCAAATCATTTCTGCCCTGCATCAGAAGCTGAATATATGCCTGAGGAAACTCATCCCATTTTTCAGGATATAAATCAACCCTTTCGGGAGTAGTATTTAACTCTTTTACTCTTTTAATTGGAGTTGTGGGGTTCTCAATCTTTTTGGTACTTCCATACCACGAAGAAGAAACTTCTACAATAGGTTCTCCTTTTTGCCATTTGTTCTCAACAAAACGCATGGTTTTATTATTGCCATTAAGTATCAGATTCAGCAATAATTTATTGGCAGATTCGGGACGTTCAACAAATGTATGAGTATATTTTCGGGTTTGGTAATTCCATCTGCCATAACCCTGAGACTCCATGTAAGCCTCTGTGTAATCTTCTTTGGTATAAGAAAGTAGGATAGCAGTAGCCAGTTTTACATATTCTTGTGCTGTCTGGTTACCTGCTAGTTTGAGACGTTTTAAATCTCTTCTTTGTAAATAGGCTTTTGTAGCATCAGAAAATGCAATTTTAGAGTTTTTACTCTTAATTTCATCCTTAACCTTGATGTATGTACCAAGCTCAGGTACATATTTGGAAGTTCTCCAGCTTTTTTTAACACCCTGATACATATAAGGCTTACTTTCAAAAAGATATGAAAGAGTACCAAGTATCAGAACATCATCTCTCAATTCTGCCAATTTGTAAATAGAACGAATATGCTTGAAATGAGGTGGACGAATGGGCATTACCTGCAAAGCTTTTGCTAAAATCTTGGAAAGAATAGAATGCTCATTAGCAAGTAAATACAATGTTTCTAAGAAAGAATATTCTGTTTGTTTTTCGGCAATTCTTGAAAGTACAATGGACTCAATATCTGCTACTTGATTACCAGCAAAACACTCTTGCATGGCTTGAGGAAGTCTTTCTATGAGCGTATTGACAAGTTTTTGTTTTTCAGCACCTGAAGAAACTCTCAATAATCCTTCTAAAGCTATTTTTCGGGCATTATCATCATTAGAATTATTGGCATAGTTAGTCTGGAAAGTAGAAAGAGCTTTTGCATCAGCACAACGAGCCAATGCCCATAAAACGCAATACTTTTGCATTTTATCGCCTTTATCTACAAGTTTTAAAAGATAAGGAACAGCCTCTTGAAACTTCATTGTACCAACTCTCCAAGCTACACGGCTTATCTTCCAAACAGTTTTGAAAGTATTTTTCCCATCTATAGTATCTTGCAAACGCTGTAAAATAGAGCCTTCCAATGTATTGGTAAGCGATTTTGTAGGTTTAGGCAAAATAACTGTAGTTTGGGAATCGTCTGTGGCTATCTGATAGCCTTTATCAGTTTTTTCTTTTTGTAAACTATTAAATACAGATTGTGCTTTGGCTAAATTTACAGATGTAGTCGTTTTGGTGCCATCCTTTAAATTGCTACCACGTTTGCCATATCTGAAATTGACTACATACTGGTCTGTACCTACTTCACACAAATCTATTTCATACACTTTGTCTGAAGTGCCTTCTTGAAAAAATAGCTTAACTTGTTGAATTAGTTTCATAAAAAATATTTTATATTGAAACCTATAAGGTTTTGATTTAATAATCAGTTGCTTGTAAAATTTTAAACCTTATAGGTTTTCCTAAAAACATCAAACAATTTTAAAATATATCCCACCAATCTTGAGAAGTAGGAGTAGAGGTATTTGTTTTTTCTTCTTGATTCTGCTTTTGAGGTTCTTGTGAGACAGTTGTCTTCTTTTCTGTTGGCAGAGAATTATCAGCAATTACCTTGATTTGATTCATCAGTTTTGTGCCTTTTTCCTTATCTACCATCATTACAAACGAAGCAAATGCCAAAGCACTTTGTCTTGGATTGTCCCCATTTCCCCACTTGTTTTTACCCCAACCAAACTGGCTGGCTTGGTGTAAAAAGGCTCTGAATTTTCTTAAAATCGTTCTATCTACACCCAATTTATCATTTACTACAATTCCTGTTACTTTTTGTTGTGAACCTCTACGCATAACATGCGTTTTATCAGGGTGCACTGTAAAGCCTTCATCTTCTACTACTTGCTTTGCAAAATAAAGCAAAGCAGCAATATTTCCTTCATTGCTTGCATCTGTAGAAAAAGTAAGGTCATCTGCATAACGTGTATAGGTAAAGCCTAATTTTTTTGCCAGTCCTTGTAGCCTTTTATCCATCGTATATGCAATAAGAGTAGTGATGGCTGGGCTTGCAGGAGAACCTTGTGGTAATATTCTTTCACCTTTTTGAACGAAGTAAACATCTCCATCTACATTGACTTTATCCATATCGTAATGCGTACAAATAAGAGCCAAAATAGTAGCAAGCTGTTCACTATATCCCAGATTCATAAAAAGCCCTTTTACTCGTTTGTAAGAAATAGAAGGGAAGAAATCTTTCAAGTCTAAATTGACAACAATATCTTTATGGAGGTGGGGCTTTGCATTGGTAACAATAGATTTTTTAGGAACAAAACCATGTACATGCTCACTGGGTGTAATTTTATATAAAATGGATTCTAAAATCCAATGTTGGCATTTTTTGAGTAGAGGCTTTGGAGCTGAAATCAGGCGTTTTCCTCCCGTTTTTTTGGGTACTGAATAAAAATGATAATGACTTGTTTTAGAAACAGCTCTATGAAAAGCCAAAAATCTCAATTGAGCTAAAGAAACCTTCATGGCTTCTGCAAGCTCAAGTACAGAAGTAAAATCTGGTAACTGATATTTTGCTAAAAGAGCTTGATTGGATGTTTTTTCATTCAATCCTCCTGAAACACTTTCGCCTAAATAAACAATCTCTTTTTGCTTCGATTCAGCCCATTTCTGAGCTTTGAGTTGTCTTTTAGCTTCTTGTCTTTCTTTGGTAGCAGCCTGCTTTTCTTTAGATTCTTTGAGCTTTTTTTTACGCATATCACGTAAAAGTTGCTCTCTACTGTTGTATTTGCGTTGCTGGTCTAGTAACTGGTTGAGCTCTTTTTGAAGTGTTGCCTCTCGTTGTATAAGAGCTTCGGAAAGGGTAGGTTGAGTGGAATTCTCCCAAAAACCCAAACGTTTCATTTCTTCAAGAATATAAGCATCTTTAGAGGTTTCACGGATGCGATCGTATAATTGTTGGCGTGTAAGTTGGTCTGCCATAATATTGATACAGTGTTTACTCGAAAAAAATAATCCTACAAAACAATATTTTCTTATTTTGTAGGATTGAAATGATGATTTGAAAGAACTTCGTATTTTCTCTGGACTATATCTATCAACTCCAAGACTAAGGTACCCTAGCGGGTGTTTAAGCACTTGGTGATGAAACTGAAAACACCCGCTAGGGTACCTTAGTCACCATAAAGATAGTATGTAGTGAAGTATTTGTTACAAATTTTCAAGAATGACGAAACATCATTCATCTTATTGCTAAGAAGCAAGGTATTTTCAAATCTCTATGGGCAATATCTGAATAAAATTTAAAACTTCAAAATTTTTTAATAAAAAAATAACATCTAAAAAAATATGTTTTTTAGATGTTAAAGTGGATTTGAAAGAACTTCGTATTTTCTCTGGACTATATCTATCAACTCCAAGACATACACGCCCTGCTGAGTGTTTGAGCACTTGGTGGTAACACAGCAAACACTCAGCAGGGCGTGTATGTCACCATAAAGATAGTATGTAGTGAAGTATTCGTTACAAATTTTCAAGAACGACGAAACATCGTTCATCTTATTGCTAAGAAGCAAGGTATTTCAAATCTCTGAGGCAATATCTGAATAAAAACTTAATTATCAAAAAACAAATGAAAAAACCTCCAAAAACTATATTTTAGAGGTTTATCAAGAATATTAGGTTTTAAGACAAATACACATCTAAAAGTCCATCAGGCAAATCTACATTCAATACTTTATTTTCTCTGTCTACTTTTACAATAGTTTCGTCATTGATAGGAATCAGGACTTCTTTGCCTTTGTACTCAAGTACAAGTAGTGAGCCTTCTGTAAAACTATAAACAGTATCAATGGTAGAAATAAACCCTAATTTCTTATCCATTACTTCAAAACCGATGACTTCGTGATAATAAAATTCTTTTTCACCCAACTCAGGAAGTACATCTAGGGGTAGATACAGGCTTGCACCTATCAAATCGTCAGTTTGCTCTATTTTATCAATGGTTACCAGTTTGACAAGGGCTGTTTTGGGTTTGTTGGGTAAAATACGAATCTGCTCAATTTCGAAGGCTACAAGCTCCCCGTTAAGGTGTACAAGTACCGAATCCATGTCTTCGTAATCTTCTGGATAATCTACATCCAAAAAAATGCTTACTTCGCCTTTTAAACCATGTGGTTTAATAATTTTGCCTAACTCGTAGCACTCATCTATGCTGTATGTATCTTTCTCTTCTGCCATAATTGTGTAAGATTAAAAAAACCTATCAGAATTCTGATAGGTTTGAGATTTCTTATTCTGCACCTTGTTCTGGAGTGGTCTCAGTAGTTTCTGTATTTTCAGCTACTGGCTGAGCTTCTTGTGCTTTTTGCTTTTCAGCAATTGCTTTTGCTCTGTCCTCTTTCACTTTTGTTTCAGCATCCAAACGAGCTTTTTGAGCATCTTTCTTCGCTTTCGTTAAGTTATCTACTTTGCCTTGGATTTTAGCATTCTTAGAATCTAACCAAGATTGTAATTTTGCATCAGCTTGTTCTTGTGTGATAGCTCCTTTCAAAACACCTAATTTCAAGTGTTTTTTGAATAAAATACCACGATAAGAAAGCATTGCTTTTACAGTATCAGTAGGAACAGCACCGTTCATTACCCACTCAAATGCTTTTTCTTCGTTCAATTTGATAGTTGCAGGGTTGGTATTAGGATTGTAAGTACCAATTTTCTCGATGAAACGACCATCACGTGGTGAACGAGAATCAGAAACTACTACATCATACATTGCGTATCTTTTCTTTCCTCTGCGGGCTAATCTAATTTTTACAGCCATTGTTGTATATTATTTTTTAGTTGAGAATGACAGAAACCCGTCTGTCTTTCGGTTTTTGGTCGGCAAAATTAGCAATATTTTTGCAAAGAAAAAATTATTCTTGTAAAAAATCTAAAATGCTCTGTGTCTTCGGATTGATATGCAAAGTCTGTAAATGTGTCAGTTTTGCTCCTTCCAAGTTTTTGAGGCTGTCATCTATAAATAAAGTCTTTTCTGCAACCAAATTATTTTCGTCTATTACCTGCTGATAAATAGCTGTTTCGGGTTTGGCTTTGCCCATCTCGAAAGAGTAATAAGGCTTTTTTACAAGCTCTTGGAGGCTTTGGGCATCTGTTTGAGCTCTTAAAATATTTTCTACTTCCACAAGGTGTGTAGGGTTGGTATTACTTAGTATATAAGTTGGGTATTTTTGTGAAAGTTTGCGAATAAGGCTTACCCTTTCCTGAGGAATATCTAAAAGCAGGGTGTTCCAAGCTTTGATGAGGGTATTTTTATCGGCTTGTAAACCAAAAGTATTTTTGAGTTCTTCAAAAAATACATCCTCAGAGATTTTTCCTGTCTCAAATTCGTAGAAAATAGCATGTTTGGTGAGGTATTCGCCTTCGCCAAACTGATGATGGGTAAACTGCTCAAGAGCTTTGAGGGTGAGGTTGAAATCGATATTAATGATGATTCCACCTAAATCGAAAATAAGGGCTTCAAAATTTTTCAACTTTTTTTAAATTTTTCTTGCAAATATATACGATACTTGCTACATTTGCAACCTCAATTGAGAGCTACTTGGTAGTATTGGTCCTATAGCTCAGTCGGTTAGAGCACCTGACTCATAATCAGGTGGTCCCTGGTTCGAGCCCAGGTGGGACCACAACACAAAGCCCTGAAACATCATGTTTTAGGGCTTTTGTGTTTAATGACAAACTCAAAAAAATATAAAATGTGGTTTTGTAAAAAATATTTATACACTTGCATACTGTTTAATAAATAAATAAATTAGCATCATAATTTTTTGATAAAAAAATGTTTATGACGACAAATATAGATGAAAAAAATACAAGTGATGTTGAAGAAATAGATGAAGTAAGCATCATTGAAGCACCTTTTGACCCAAATTTAATACAAGTTTCATCACAACCTTTAACTATAGGAGATATTATAGATAGATTAGAGCATAATGAAATAAAATTAGATACAGAATTTCAACGATTACCAGATTTATGGAATAACACTAAAAAAAGTCGTTTTATAGAATCTCTACTTTTAAAATTGCCTATACCTACTTTTTATTTTGATGCTCAAGATGATAATTTGTGGAGAGTTATAGATGGTTTACAGCGTATCAGTACCATCAAAAGTTTTATCATAGACAAAAAACTTGTACTTCAAGATTTGGAATTTTTAAAACAATATAAGGATCATACTTTTGAAATGTTGCCTAGAGATTTGCAACGCCGTATAAAAACATTTCCTATTACGATTTATATATTGGGAAAAGGAACGCCTGATGTGGTCAAGTATAATATATTTAGCCGAATTAATCAAGGGGGATTAGTTTTAAAACCACAAGAAATACGCCATGCTCTTCATCAAGGAATAGGCTCTGATTTAGTTGCAGATTTAGTAAGAGCAATAAGTGAAATGGACGAAGCTGGTAATATAAAGAAAACAGCCACAGAAACAGGAAAAATGTTTGTAAAGGTTACAGAAGGAAAAATTAATCCACTACGTATGGAGGATAGAGATTTTGCAACAAGATTTTTAGCGTTTTATTTAATACCTTATCAAGATTATCTACCTGACTTAGATAGTTTTATGAATAAAGGAATGGCTAAAATAAAAGAATTGACCCAAGAACAAATTGACAAACTGAAAAATGACTTTTATAAAGCATTGTTTACTGCTTATGAAATATTTGGTAATGATGCATTTCGTAAAAGATATAGATTAGAGGATAGTCGTAAACCTATTAATAAAGCCTTGTTTGAAGTTTTAACGGTCAATTTTGCCAAATTAACCCAAGAAGAACGTGATTTGTTGATAGCAAATAAAGATATTTTTAAATCAAAATTAAGAGAACTACATCAACCAGAGAACAGATTTTTACGCTCCATTTCACAAGGGACAGCCCAAAAAGAAACAGTTGAGTATAGATTTGAACAAATTGAAAAAATTATCCAAGAAACGTTACATTATGATAAGTAATATCCACATAAAAAACTTGAAATCTCATAAGGATACTAATATTTCTTTGAAAAATTTAACATTGCTTTGTGGGCAGAATGGAGTAGGTAAATCTTCTGTTATTCAAAGTTTACTTTTACTAAGACAATCTTATCAAAAAAATAGATTGCAAGAAGGATTAGAACTTAATAAACCATTATGTGAAATAGGAAATGCTGGTGATGTTTTCTATCAGTTTGCTCAAAACTCTATTTTAGAAATACAAATCGATTTTGATAAAAAAGATGAATTTATATGGAATTTTGCTTATAATGAAAATAAATCAAGTTCGACATTTTTGGAGATTTTAAAAGAGAGTAAAGTAGATTTTGAAATACTTAAACAAAAAAATCTTTTTAGTAAAAGTTTTCAATATTTAAGTGCAGCAAGATTATCACCAAGAGAATCTTATCCTAAAGATGATTATGAAGTTGAAAAAAATAGACAAATATCTATAGAAAAAGGTCAAGGGGAATTAGTGGCTCATTTTTTACATCATTATCAAAAAGAAAAGGTACAATTTGAAACACTACACAATTCTCATGCTCAATTCAATGATTTATTATCTCAAACGACAGCTTGGGAGAGAGAAATAAGCAAAAATGTAAACGTTAAAGTTGAAAACTTAGGTAAAGGATATGAAATTAGATACAGTTTTGATGTAGAAGGAAATTTCCCTACTAATGATTTCAGAGCTGAAAATGTAGGTTTTGGAGTTACTTATATTTTACCAATTATTGTGGCTATTCTTTCAGCACCTAAAGATGCTTTAATTATCATAGAAAACCCTGAAGCTCATTTACACCCTTACGCACAAGCAAAATTAACAGAATTAATATGTTTGGCTGCTCAAGCAGGCATTCAAATTATTGTAGAAACACATTCTGACCATATTATTAATGGTGTATTGGTGCAAACTAAAAGATATACCTCTGAAAATAAAGGTGTTGATAAGCAGAATGTTAAAATCTGGTATTTTGATAGAGACGAGCATAATCATAGTGCGAAAGCTACTGAAGTAGAAATTATGGAAGGTAGCCGAATAGCCAAAATCCCTTTAGGTTTTTTTGACCAAATAGGTAAAGATTTAAGATTCTTAATGAAATCAAGTTTTTAAACATATAATAATTTGATATGAATCAAAAGCATATTTATATTTACTTTAATACAAAAGATATAGAATATATAAACTCAGCTGAGGACATTCAAAAATATTTAGAACATACATCTAATCTCATAGATAGAGTAGATTGTGAAAAATATACCAATATTTATTACCAAGGCACTAACAAAGAAGAATTCGTAAAAAATTTGAATGTTATACAAGATTGTATAAATGTAGGAAATTATTCTATAGAGGATACAATAAATATACTATTGCAATATGCTGAGAATTGGGAAATAAAACCTAAATATGAAAATAATGAAAAAAACTGTTGTTATCGTGTGTGGGATATTGATAGTAAAGGAATCATAACGGATTATCCACCAGTATTAAACGAAATCATTGAAAAATACTTTCAAACAAAAGAAATGATTCTGTGGATTAATACAAATCGAGCTTATAAATTCAATCGTAGTTTTATTCCTCTTATAAAAGATTGTAAATCAATTGAAGATGAGTTGTTACCTTCGTTTTATCACATACAATATGTTGTTAATTTTGGAGAATTAGAAACTTGGTTCAGAAAGAAAAATACACAAAGATTTTTGAATACCACAGATGAAAGGCATCAAGAAAAAAGCTCAAAATATATTCAAGGAAAATCACCACTATTATATGATTTGAAAATTGCTAATAATCAGGAATATATAAAGAATTTATTAGAATCTGCTATTACTGACCAAAGAAGTGAAGAGAGAGCAAGTAAAGATTTAATTAACTTTGATACTGAAAAAGGATGTTATATTTGGTTTGAATCAGAAAATTTTAATAATCAATATCATGCTTATCATTTGGTTAAGCCTAAAACACATGAAAGAGATTTGATAGCAGAGGAAAAAATACCCCAAAGAGTAAGAGATATATTATCATATCGTAGAATAAATAAAAAAGTGCCTAATTGATAGGCACTTCGATAATGACAAACTTACTTTCAGTAGTTGCGGAAACAGTAAAAGTATCAGTTTGCCAAATGCCTAAAGCATCTCTTTTGTTTATTGTGTGGTTTTCAAGTTTCAAATCTCCATCAATCACAAACACAAAAGCACACATATTTTCGTTTACAAGGCTATAAGAAGCTGTTTTTTGAGTTTCCAAATGTCCCAAACTGATTTTAGCGTTTTGGTTTATCCAACAATGTAAAACGCCTTCTTCGTTACTGACAGCCGTTGTAATCTGGTTTTTACGTTTTTCAATCGGAAAATATCGTTTCTGGTAACGAGGGGTAATATTCTGTACTTTGGGTTCTATCCAGATTTGTAAAAAGTTCACTTCATCATCTCCCACATTGTACTCTTCGTGGCGTAAACCTGAGCCTGCACTCATAATTTGTACCCAATCTTTTTCTACAACTTCATAATAGCCCATGGAATCTTTATGGTTCATTTTGCCCGCAAGCATCACAGAAATGATTTCCATGTTGGCATGTGGGTGCAGACCAAAGCCTGTTCCTTTTTCTACAAAATCATCATTAAAGACTTTCAGTAAACCAAAACCATTTTTATCAGGGCTTTTGAAGGTACTAAAGTTAAAACTAAAGTTGCTTTTGAGCCAACCAATATCTTTTATGCCTCTTTCTGCTTTTGGGAAAAACTTTACTTGCATAACTACAATTTTTTAGAAATTTCAGAAACGGATTTTCTTTTTCTGGGTGTTAATTCTCTGGTTTTGAAAGGCTCTTCAAGGGTTTCGGCTTCTGCCAAATAACCCAAAGCCATCATGACAACAGGTTCTAAGTTTTCATCTAAATTAAACATATTTTTTGTTTTTTCGGCATCAAAACCACCCATAATATGCCCGAAAATATCATGTTGGGTTGCTTCCAAAAGCAAAGTGGCGTTGGCAGCTCCTAAATCATATTTAGCAGAATTATTGGGTTTCTGATTGGCTTCAAAAGTCTTTCTGACAAGGCTTAAAACAAGTACACTTGCATTTTTTGTCCATAATTGGTTTCCAGGGAGCAGACAGTTCCAAAGTTTTTCAAAGCCTTCTGTTCCTTTGAAAGCATAATAATACACCCAAGGTTGTTCGTTGTTGGCACTTGGAGCCCAAGAAGCAGCTTCAAGGAGAGTTTCGAGGGTTTCCTGAGGTATTGGAGTATCATTAAAAGCTCTTGCACTCCATCTCTTACGGATAAATTCACTTACAGCGTACTGAGTTTGAGCATGTTTTATTTCTGAGGAGTTCATAAATACTAATTTTAAATGTTTAAACAATTTATGTTATAACATATAAAATATTTAAAAAGTTTATAAAAAATTATTATTTTAAAATATCGGAATAACTATCTCGAACACGGTTGATAAACATTTGTTCTGCTTGTTGGGCAGTCCAAGGGGAGGGCAGAATTGTAAGAGGCTGAATGCCTTTGAGCGTTTCTGTAAAACCTTTATCTCTTGTAATTTTAAAAATAGTGTCAGCAATAAATTTGCAACACTGAACGGGTTGCCTGACTACCTGCTCTTCTGTAAACCGAATAACAATCCAACCAGCTTCCATAAAAAAAAGATTTCGAGTGTCATCAGAATTGATGGTGTGGGTAGGCTTGCCTTTAAAATTGTAAGGTTCATCTATTTCAATGTCAATGTAGAGATTGTGTTTTTTACTGAAAAAAGTAAAATCGGGATAATAAAAGGATTCATCTATTTGGAGAGCCAAATCAGTATAAATATGCTTGGGGAAATATTTTTGAAGATATTTTAGGAAATAAGCTTCACTTTTTCCTTTGTTCTCATTATAGCTTTCTACGGGTTTTTGGGGAGCATCAAAATCATCTAAAAATACCAAAGGATATCTTGTACTTAACTTTTTAGAAGGAGTTGAGTTATTTTTTTGTGGAGCTGTCTCTTGTGTATTATAATGAAATAAAACACCCAATATAATAATAACCACAATAACAGCAATAAACATATTAAAACTACATTTTTAGGGCTAATTTAATTACTTCTTCAATACTTACATCGCCACCTTTGAGTTTGATAATACCTTCTACATTCTTTTCTGCAACATTTTTGGCAATACCCAATACCACCAAAGCTGTAATGGCTTCATCTTTGACTGACCTGTAAGTAGGAACATTGCCAACTACTTTGCCTTCAGTAGTCATAAAATCTTTCTTGATTTTATCTTTGAGTTCTAATATAACTCTTTGAGCTGTTTTAGCTCCAATGCCTTTTACACCTTGTAGCATTTTTACATCCTCATTCACGATTGCCTCCTGAATCTCGAAAGGACTTACAGAGGAAAGCATCACGATGGCTGTATTGGGACCTACTCCAGAGACACTAATGAGTTCAAGGAATAGTTTTTTTTCTGAAGGATCAGAAAATCCAAACAAATTATGAGCATTTTCCTGAATTTGTAAATAAGTATGAAGTAGAACTTCATCACCTACACCCTTGAGCATGCTGTATGTAGTAAGAGAAATCTTGATATGATAACCTATTCCAGCTGTCTCGATAATGGCATGAGTAGCTTCTTTGTGGGTTAATATTCCTTTAATATAAGCAAACATGATTTAGTCTTCTTTGGAGGTAAGATAAGTATAATCTTTTACAATTCGATTCAAGAATTTCTCATCTTTATCAGGAGTTTCTATACGCAGAATCTCTTTTGTTTTCTTTGCAAAAGCTTTTAATATTTCTTCATTCTGATATTTACGATGTGTAAGAATAGCCTCTTTAATTAAATTTACATCAGAGTCGGAGAGAAGAGTGACCTGTGTATATTTAGGGCTATACATTTCATGAAAGTCAGGAATTATAAGCTGTCTGCTTAACTCTGTTCGACTTTTGAGTTTGATAAGGCATGTACCAGATGCCAAATCGCCAACTCTTTGGTTATATTTGTTGGTAGCAGCTACTACAATTCCCACAATGCCCATACTACCCCATACATCAATCAACCTGAAAAGCCATCGAACCATATATTGTGTAAGACTGGGCTGGCGTCCTCGTATAGTGACTACCTTAATACGTAGTATTTTTTTTCCTAAGGTTTGTCCATTAAAAAAAACTTCTTGGATAATGCTATAAACAGAGATAGGTATTAACCAAAAAAATATCATAAAGAGTATGGAGTCATTATCACCACGAAATATATTGAAAGAAAGATGCTTGGCGATAACAAACAATGCCCATGTATACACTATTATAAAAATAAAATCCAATATGAAAGCTAGTATTCTTTCGCCAAGTCCTGCAAGGCTAAACTCTATAAATACATTTTGGGTTGTTTCTATACGGAGTTTATTCATTGATTTTAGTATTAAGTATAAAAAAACATACAAACCTATAAGGTTTTTAAAACCTTATAGGTTTCGTTGTTATTCAAATTTACCACTTGCTTTAATTTAAACTTTCATAATTTCAGCTTCTTTGGTGGCAAGTACCTCATCGAGTTTTGCTATAAAAGAATCGGTATGTTTTTGAACTGTTTCTTCTGCTTTTTTGATAGAGTCTTCAGCAGCTCCATCTTTTTGAAGCTTCTTTAAAGCATCATTAATTTCTTTACGAGCATTACGAATGCTTATTTTGCCATTTTCGACCTCTTGTTTAGCTTGTTTTACAAGCTGCTTTCTGCGTTCTTCAGTAAGAGGAGGTATATTTAAAATAATTACCTCTCCATTATTTTGAGGATTAATGCCTATATCACTGGCTTTGATGGCTTTTTCGATGGCAGTAATAGACCCTTTTTCAAAAGGACGAATGCTCAATGTTCTTGCATCGGGAGTGGTAATTGTAGATACCTGATTGATAGGCATATTAGCACCATAATACTCTACTAAAATACCATCTAACATATTTGGCATAGCTTTGCCAGCTCTGATTTTAAGAAGTTCACTTTGTGTATGCTCTAAGGCTTTCTTCATCATATCCTGAGCTTCATCCAAATACATTTTAATTTCTTCTTCCATACTACAAATTAAATTTTAAAATATATAAATTGAAAAATCTTGAGTGAATTATACTGCTTCTAAAGCAACTAAAGTACCTACATTCTCACCTTCTACTATTCTAAGTAAATTCCCTTCCTGATTCATGTCAAAAACAATAATAGGAAGATTATTTTCTTTACAAAGTGTAAAAGCTGTCATATCCATTACATTTAAGCCTTTTTCGTAGGCTTCATCAAAAGTAATGTTGTTGTATTTGGTTGCTGTACTGTCTTTCATGGGATCAGCAGTATAGATGCCGTCCACTTTAGTACCTTTCAGAACTACATTTGCTCCAATTTCGATAGCTCTTAATGAAGCTGCTGAGTCTGTTGTGAAATATGGGTTTCCTGTACCTGCTGCAAAAATAATTACACGACCTTTTTCAAGGTGTCTGATAGCTCTACGACGAATAAAAGGTTCACAAACCTGTTCCATTTTCAAGGCTGACATCAAACGGGTATAGATTCCCTGCTTTTCGATGGCATTTTGCATAGCCATACCATTGATTACAGTAGCAAGCATTCCCATGTAATCACCTTGTACCTTATCAATGCCTGATTTATCAGCTTCCGAACCTCTATAAATATTACCTCCTCCTACAACAATTGCCACTTGTACACCTTTTTCTACAACTTTTTTAATTTCTTTTGCGTAACGCTCTAATATCTGAGGATTAATTACATACTCCTGACGGTCGCCAGCGAGGGCTTCACCACTCAACTTGAGCAAAATTCTTTTGTATTTCATGGTAGGACTTGGCTTTAAATTTTGCAAATATTAAAAATCCTAATCTTAGATGCAAGATACCTTACATACTTTTTATTTTACATACTTCATTTACAACAGTTTACTATAAAATACAAAAGAGGCATTTATGCCTCTTTTAATTCAAAATATTTATAAAAATTAGTTTCTCATCCAACGCTCACGTAAACGTAATTGTTCGGGAGTAGCACTTAAATTCAATGAGAATGTTTTCTTTTCTGCATTATAGATGATACCAATTTTTTCGTAGTATTCTGCAAGAGGAAGAGGCTCTGCATTTTTTACATATTTATTGAAGAAATCACCAATTTCAGGATAAGTTTTCTTTGTAAATACATCAAACCATTCTTTTTCAGGGAAACTCTTAGAAGGTCCGTATTCTTTAGCAAACTCATTGATTACTTCACGTAAACCTTTTTTACCACCAGAAAGTTCTAATAAACGAATATCTAACAAACCAGCTACCAAAGCTCCACGCATATAAATGTTGCCATATTGCTTTTGTCCTTCTGGAGTGTAAGACGTCAAACTCATTTTGCTCAAACTGTAAGATTTATCATAGTAATTGTCATAATTTACTTTCTGACGAAGTTCGGCAAAATATTCGTTCAATGTTTTGATGCTGTAATTTAACTGCATTTTATGAGAAGCCCATTCAGTTGTACCTTCATATAACCATAAATGTTCTGAGGCTGTAGGTTGTACGAAATTAAATTTCTCAATAATCTCACTATGAATGTTCAAAGGTGTAACCACATGGAAAAATTCGTGAGCAGCAATGTCTGTCATCTGTTTTCCAAATTCTTCTGACCAGTTTTCTTCTTTAATTACATATTCTGAGCTGTAAGAGTGTTCCCAAGCACCAGCATTGGTATCTTCAAAGTGAAATAAGAACGCATAACGATTGACAGGTAAGCCGTTTAAGAAAGAATCAGCAGCTACAAGCATATTGGTCATTGAACCCAAAAGCTTTTCGGAAGTGATTTTACCAGTTTTAGAGTAAGTATAAAGTTCTACATTGGTGTTTCTTACTTTTGTGCTGGCTTTTGTGAGTTTACCCAATAAAATAGGAGAATCTACAATATGATCATAAGAATTTGCTACTAAGAAGCCTTCTTTTTCTTCAAGAGCTGTTCCGTATATCCAACCTTCTGGATATTGTAATTTTACCTTTAAAGGAGCAGACTGCATACCTGATGGATAACCAAATACAGTCTGACCATTGATAAGTACATGGTCGTCTTCAATGGAGCTTCCACACATTGCATAAATTTTATCCTTATCTACCTTTGTATCAAAGGTTTCAGCTATTTCGTAACGGATTTTTGCTACTTTTTCAGGAGCAGAAAGTTCCCACTGGTTGGTAGATAACTGTTTAGTTTTAACAGTTTTACCTTTCGCATCAAAAGCTTCAAATTTGCGTACAAATCTACCCATATCCATTACTTGGTATGTGCCAGGAGCAGTAGAAGCAAACTGATAAACAGCATTTTCTTTTTTCAAACCTTTTACTTTCAATTCTACTTTAAAAAGGTCATTGGAGCGGTCATTCAAATTGACTGTGTATTCTAAGTTTTGGGCATAAGCCCCCAAAAATGCACAAGCTGTGAATAATGACAGGGATAATTTTTTCATGAATTTTTCCTTTTTTGGATAAAAACGATACTTGCTTCTTTTTTATTGCTTCAAAATTAACAAAACAAGTTGTTCTTCCAAAAGCCTTTGTTAAAAAGGTAAACTGTCTATAATTCTTTGGTTATATTCTTTGATTTTTTGATTTTTTTGAATAAAGTTTTCTTCAGCTTGTTTTAAAGGAATACAATCAATTATAAAAGGTATTTTTTCTGGACGTAACAAAGCAATAAAACCTGTCATTATCTCGATAATCATCTCTTTTTTGCTGATTCTCTTCATACTTAAAAGATGATTTTTAGTATCATAATTAAAGCAGCAATTTGCATTCAAATAACTTTGTAAAATTTCTGGAGCTTTGCTTAATTCTGAAAGTGAGCCTATTAAACTAAAAGAATCTTGTAAATTCTGATAAAAATTATACAAAGCTACATCCCATGCTTCTTTCTTTGTGTAAACATAAGAAGAGCTATAAAACTCTACTAGTATACATTCATCAAAAACATCAAAACTTTTAAAAGATACATTAGGCTGGATATTATATAGAAGCTCATCTTCTTTAATTACTAAAATTTCATAGAAATGTAAATTTAGTAATTGTAGCGTTTGAGCAAGCAAAGTATCATCACCAATAATCTTATCAATAAAATAATGTAAAATATTAGAATGAATCTGACATTGATGTTCATGCCCTACAAAGTTCATTATTTGTTGAATATCAGTAGAAAAATGTTCTTTGAGAAATAAATCAAATTTATTTTGTATGTCTTTACTTAAAGAGCTTAATAAGGTAGTATCAAGAATATGACGCATTTTAACATCATAAACCTCTAATTTGAGTTTATCTCGTTTAGCATCTTCAATATTGGTGTATTTTTTATAAATATTATGAATACTTCCTGTGGGGTAATACCACTCATCATTGTACCCCCAAGAAATTTCTCGAAGTACATACATACTCTTTTCCATAAAAAATCAGTTTTTAAGCAGTTTTCTTCAATTTCTGTAAATTTTTGGCACTTTCTGGATAAGCAGAGCCATTATCCATCCAGAGTTTAAAACTCATTCTGTTAAAAAGCTCTGAAGGGGCAATGGTAAACTCCTTCAGATTTGGTAATGTATTAAAAATAAGGGGAATAATATGGTTGATAAACCAGCTATTATGGGTAATCAGTAGCGATTTGGCTTGCCCTGTGTAGCTTAGTGGTGAAAGAAGCAGACGAGTAAGTTCAGAATTTTCTTTATAACTCTTAAAAAACTTCTGAAAACGCTCTAAATCATTTTCCTGAGGAGAGATAGCCTCCACAAAATCGGCAAGTGTAGGTATAAAACGATTGTGGTAATCAGGTAAAATATGGTCTTGTTCACATAAATCTTTAATATTAACAGTTTTTCCATCCGAATTGATGAGTGTATGCCCGAAAATAGGTACAATCACCTGTTTGATACCCCAATGTGTATGCAAAATACGATGTCTGTTATCACTACACAATTCTTTAGTAGAATCCATAAAATCGTGAATAGCATAATAATCTTCGATTTTACCCCCTCTTTTTTTTACTGAAATCTCAGAATGAATGTAAGCGTTCATAGGACTAATGTTTTTTTACAAAGATTAGATTATCAGTCCTTTATTTTTTTGAGGAGTAAATGAAAATTTTTGAGAATAGAAAAAGGAAAAAAGATAAATCAAGAGATATTATCCTTTTTCCTTAAATCTTAAGAAATTACAAAATAAAAAGTTTTAGCCAATGGCTTGTTTCAAATCATCTATCAAATCATCTACATCTTCAATGCCCACACTCAAACGAATCAGCGTATCTTTCAAACCTGCTTTTTCACGTTGTTCTTTCGGAATGCTGGCGTGAGTCATGGTGGCAGGGTGTGTACACAAAGATTCTACACCACCCAAAGATTCAGCAAGTGTAAACACTTCAAAACTACTCATCACTCTCTTAGCTTCTTCCAAATCGTCTCCTTTAAGAATAAATGATACCATCCCTCCAAAATCTTTCATCTGGCGTTTGGCAATATCGTGGTTAGGGTGATCTTCAAAACCAACCCAGTACACTTTCTCTACTTTGGGATGATTTCTGAGCCAATGAGCTACTTTTTTACCATTCTCACAGTGACGTTGCATGCGTACATGCAAAGTTTTGATACCTCTGAGCATTAAAAAGCAATCCATAGGACCTAAAACAGCACCTACTGCATTTTGTAAGAAACCAAGTTTTTGAGCAAGTTCTTCGTTGCTGGTTACCAAAACACCCATGACTACATCTGAGTGTCCACCTAAATATTTGGTAGCAGAGTGCATCACTACATCTGCACCTAAAGTGAGAGGATTCTGTAAATAAGGAGAGGCAAATGTATTATCTACAGCAAGCATGACTTGATGCTTTTTAGCAATATTTGCAACGGCTTCAATATCAATGATATTCATAAGTGGATTGGTGGGAGTTTCAATCCAAATCAGTTTGGTTTGAGGAGTGATATGTTCTTCGATAGAGGCAGCATCACGCATGGGAACAAACTTAAATTTCAAACCAAAATTCTGGATAACTCTTACAAAAAGTCTGTAAGTACCTCCATACAAATCGTCTGTTACAATTACCTCATCACCAGGCTGAAAAGTTCTCAGTAATGTATCTGTGGCAGCAAGTCCGCTACCAAATACATAAGCAAAGCGACCGTTTTCTAATGCTGCTAAATTGTTTTGTAGGGCTGTGCGAGTAGGGTTGTGAGTACGAGAATATTCATAACCTTTATGCTCCCCAGGAGATTTTTGAGCATAAGTGGATGTTTGAAAAATAGGAGTCATCACGGCTCCTGTGTGTGGTTCGGGTTCTACGCCAGCATGGATAACCTTGGTGGCAAATTTCATATCTTTTTTCATAAAAATCTTTGTTTTGACACTATTGATGTGCTTTAACTTATGTTCTTTTTTCTTGATAAAAAAGAACGAAAAAATCAAGACGCTCCAATGCTTCCACGCACAAGCCTTCCCACCCTCGCTGGAGCGTCAATCCACGCTCTTTTACTTAAAAAATAAATTTCAGTTTTAATAATTTTATCTAATATCTAACATCTCATGTCTATATATTAACTCTCTTGCATGAAAGGATATTTGTAATCTGTAGGAGGTACAAATGTTTCTTTGATGGTTCTAGCAGACGTCCAACGCAACAAATTAAGTAAAGAACCTGCTTTATCGTTTGTTCCTGATGCTCTTGCACCACCAAAAGGTTGTTGCCCTACAACTGCTCCAGTAGGTTTATCGTTGATGTAGAAGTTTCCTGCTGCATGACGTAATTTCTGGCTTGCAAGTTCTATAGCATAACGATCTTGAGCAAAAATAGACCCTGTAAGAGCATAAGGAGATGTTTTATCTACAAGAGTTAATGTATCTTCAAAATTTTCGGGCTGATATACATAAATGGTAAGTACAGGACCAAAAAGCTCTTCTTGCATGGTAATGTACATAGGGTCTTGTACAAGTAGAATAGTAGGTTCTATGAAATAACCTTTCGATTTATCATAATTTCCACCAGCTACTACAGTTACCCCTTCATCTTTTTTAGCATTGTCAATATATTGAGAAAGTTTATTAAATGATTTCTCATCAATGACTGCATTGAAGAAACAACTAAAATCCTCAACACTTCCCATCTTGATTTCCTTGAGGTCGGCAAGCATGTAGCCTTTTACTTCTTCCCAAAGGTTTGCAGGAATGTAAGCTCTTGAAGCAGCCGAACATTTTTGTCCCTGATACTCGAAAGCACCACGAATAAGAGCCGTAGCCAATGCTTTGGCATCAGCAGTATAATGAGCCAATACAAAGTCTTTTCCACCTGTTTCACCTACAATGCGTGGATAAGTTTTATATTTTGCGATATTTTCGCCAATGGTTTTCCAAATTCTTTGGAAAGTAGAAGTACCTCCAGTAAAGTGGATTCCTGCGAAATCGGGGTGTGAGAAAATTGTATCACCAGCCGTAGGTCCATCCACAAATACCAAATTAATCACGCCATCGGGAACGCCTGCTTCTCTGAAAATCTTCATCAATACATTGGCTGAATAGATTTGTGTTTCAGCAACTTTCCAAACAACACAATTACCCATCATGGCTGGGGCTGTAGGCAAATTGCCTGCAATAGCTGTAAAATTGAAAGGTGTAAGAGCAAATACAAATCCTTCTAAGGCTCTGTGTTCTAATCTGTTCCAAATACCAGCAGAAGAAACAGGCTGCTCTCTATAAATCTGCTCCATGAATTTCACGTTGAAACGCAAAAAGTCTATAATTTCACAAGCAGAGTCTATTTCAGCCTGATATACACTTTTCGATTGCCCAAGCATAGTAGCTGCATTGAGTTCATAACGATATTTAGTAGCTATCAATTCAGCAGCTTTTAAGAAAATACTTGCTCTGTGTTCCCAAGCCATATTTTCCCATAATTCTTTGGCATTAAGAGCAGCACGAATAGCCAATTCAACTTCTTCTTTTCCTCCTTTATGATAATAAGCAAGTGTATGTGCTGTTTCGTGTGGAGGAGCAATGCGTACTTTATTTCCTGTACGAACTTCTTCGCCACCAATATACATAGGGATATCTAATTCTTTACTTTTTGCCTCAGCAAGAGCCTTTTTGAGCAATGCTCTTTCGGGGCTGTTGGGTGCATAACTATAAACGGGTTCGTTTTTCGGGTCTGGGATTGTGAAAATACCGTAGTTCATGAGAAGATTTTTTATGTTGAAATATGCGTTGCAATAAATTCTATAAAATAACAAAAGAAATTACTCGAATAGTTTTATGATTTACACAATTTCTTCAATAATCAGATTATGATTGGTGTAAATACAAATATCAGCAGCGATATGAAGAGCTTCTTCTACCATCTGGCGGGCAGTCAGGTGTGGAGCATGTTTTTTAAGGGCTAAAGCTGCTGATTGAGCATACATACTTCCTGAGCCAATAGAGGCAATATCGTTATCAGGCTTGAGTACATCTCCTGTTCCTGAAATAATAAATAAATCTGTTTTAGAAATGGCAATCATCATAGCTTCCAGACGGCGTAAGTAACGGTCTGTACGCCAGTCTTTAGCAAGTTCGATGGCTGCTCTTTCTACGGAGCCACTAAAAGCAGCTAGTTTTTCTTCAAATTTTTCCATCAAAGAAAAAGCATCAGCAGTAGAGCCAGCAAAGCCTACTACAACTTTTCCATCTTTTAGTTTTCTGATTTTACGAACATTACTCTTTGCTACTGTGTTACCCATAGTGGCTTGCCCATCAGCACCGATTGCAATTTGCCCATTGTGTTGAATAGCCAGTACGGTAGTAGATTGTATTTTTTGCATATTGATTACTTTGAATTTTCAAAAAAATGATATAGTTTTATCCTGCCAATATAAACAAAACAACCGAAACATGAAAACACTTTATTTGCTTCGTCATGCTAAGTCGAGTTGGAAACAACCAGATATTCCTGATTTTGAAAGACCTCTGAATAGGCGTGGAAAAAAAGATGCTCCACTCATGGGTAAAATTCTCAAAGAGAAAAATCTAAATATAGATTTAATTATCAGTAGCCCTGCCAAAAGGGCAAAAAAAACAGCAAAAAAAGTTGCCAAACAGATAGCATACAAAAAAGAAAAAATTGTACTTAATCAAGAAATTTACGAAGCGAATATTTCAGAAATTTTTGATGTTTTGGAACAAATAAATTCAAGTATCAATTCGTTGATGCTTGTAGGGCATAACCCAACTTTTACTGATGTTGCTAATTTGCTCCTTAAAAATGCTAAAATAGAGAATATTCCTACATCTGGAGTGGTTGCTATCCACTTTGATTGCCAAAAATGGTCAGAAATTGAGGAGATTAAAGGAAATTTAGTTTTCTTTGAGTATCCAAAAAAATATAAAGAAGTTCTTACGCCTTTGGTAGATAATATTTTGGAGCAGGGAAGAGCACTGGGTTCATTATAAAAATCTATAAGGTTTGAGACTGTAAATTACTCGAAAATAGATTTAAAACCTTATAGGTTTTATAATCAAAATATAAAGTTTAAAATTGTTATCATATATATAAATTCAATCTCATGGATAAATATTCGTATATCGCTAATGCTCACGGCAATTACATCGAAGAATTGTACCGTGCTTATTCGCAAAACCCAGGCTCGGTAGATGAAAGTTGGAGAAAGTTTTTTGAGGGTTTTGAATTTGCTGAAAATTATAATGGAGAAGGTGCAGTTGTAGAAGGTAGCGGAGGAGTTTCTTCTAAAGAAGTAGCTGTTTCTAAGTTAATATTTGCTTACAGAATGCGTGCTCATTTGCGTTCGAAGACAAACCCTGTTCGTCAGCGTAAATCTCGTAACCCTTGGCTCGATTTAGAATTGTTTGGGCTTTCTGAAGCAGATTTAGATACAGTTTTTCAGGCAGGTAACGAAATAGGCATTGGAGCGGCGACACTTCGTAAAATTATAGATTCCTTAAAATATATTTATGAAGGTACAATCGGATTTGAGTTTACCTATATCCGTGAACCTGAAATATTTAATTGGCTGAGAGATAAATTTGAAAAAGATGCTCTGGCTTTCAATCCTTCCGTTGATTTTAAGAAAAGAATTTTAAAGAAACTTAATGAGGCTGTTGTATTTGAAAACTTCTTGCATACAAAATTCTTAGGACAAAAAAGATTCTCATTGGAGGGTGGTGAAAGTACCATCCCTGGTTTGGATGCTCTGATTAACAAAGGTGCTGAATTAGGTGTAAAAGAAGTCGTAATTGGGATGGCTCATCGTGGCAGGTTGAATATCCTAACCAACATCATGGGTAAAACCTACGAGCAGATTTTCAGTGAATTTGAAGGTACAGCAAGCCCCGATTTGACAATGGGAGATGGAGACGTAAAATATCACATGGGTTTTGCAAGTACCATTACAACTCCCGAAGGAAATAGCGTAAACTTACGTCTTGCTCCAAACCCTTCTCACTTAGAAGTAGTAAATGCTATTGTACAAGGTTACTCAAGAGCTCAAATAGATGAAGAACTTTTTGATGCAAAATATATTTTGCCAATCTTGATACACGGAGATGCTGCTGTAGCAGGTCAAGGTTCTGTATATGAGGTAATTCAGATGGCTAAATTAGAGGCTTATGGTGTAGGCGGAACAGTTCATGTGGTTATCAATAACCAAGTTGGTTTTACGACAGATTTTGATGAAGCAAGGTCAAGTATTTATTGTACAGATATTGCAAAACTCATAGATGCCCCTGTATTACATGTAAATGGTGATGACCCTGAGGCAGTTGTATTCTGTTTCCAGTTGGCTGCTGAGTTCCGTCAGAAATTCCAGAGAGATATATTTATAGATTTGGTTTGTTATCGCAGACACGGACATAACGAAACTGATGAGCCTCGTTTTACTCAACCCAAATTATACAACGTTATCAGCAAACATCCTTCCCCAAGAGAGGTATATGCTCAAAAATTAGTTGCAAATGGTAGTGTAGATGCTAAACTGGTGGAGGAAATGGATAAAGAGCTTCGTCAGATGCTACAAGACAGATTGAATGAAATTAAACAAAAACCATTACCTTATCAATACTCTCAATTAGAAAAAGACTGGCAAAAATTACGCAAATCAAAACCCGAAGATTTTGATAAATCGCCAGAAACAGGTGTTTCTTTGGAGGTAATAGAGAAAGTGGGTAAAGCCCTGACAACCATTCCTGAAGGTTTCAAGGTTATCAAACAGATAGAAAAACTATTAGAAGACAGAAAGAGCTATTTCTTTGAGAAGAAGAAATTAGACTGGGCTTGTGGTGAGCTTTTAGCTTATGGTTCTCTTTTGTTAGAAGAGAAAATGGTTAGAATGACAGGACAAGACGTAAGACGTGGTACATTCTCACACAGACAAGTGGTGGTTCGTGATGCAGAAAGCAATGCTCCTTATTTTTACTTGGATAACATCGTTCCAAACCAGAAACAACCATTCCGTATTTACAACTCCCACCTTTCAGAGTTTGGGGTAATGGGTTTTGAATTTGGTTATTCGATGGCAAACCCCAATGCTTTGGTGATTTGGGAAGCTCAATTTGGAGATTTTGCCAATACAGCTCAGGTAATCATTGACCAGTTTTTAGCTGCTACTGAAAGTAAGTGGCAACAACAAAATATCCTGACTCTTTTATTACCTCATGGTTATGAGGGTCAAGGTCCTGAACACTCTTCGGCTCGTTTGGAGCGTTTCTTGCAACTTTGTGCAGAATATAATATGGTAGTAGCCAATATTACTACTTCGGCAAACTTATTCCATGCTCTTAGAAGACAGCTTGCGTGGGAGTTCCGTAAGCCACTCGTGGTAATGTCGCCTAAATCACTTCTCAGAGTAGAAGAGGTACATTCTCCTATTGAAGATTTTATCAAAGGTTCGTTCCAAGAAGTATTGGATGATACTTATGTGGATGCGAAAAAAGTGAAAAAAGTGCTTCTATGTACTGGAAAGATAGCAATTGACCTTTACAGAGAGCAACAAAAGCAAGGACGTAAAGATGTAGCCATTGTTCGTCTGGAGCAATTGTATCCTTACCCAGCAAAACAACTTGAAAAAGTATTGAAGCAGTATAAAAATGCAAAAGTAGTTTGGGTACAAGAAGAGCCTAAAAACATGGGTGCGTATGGCTTTATGCTGATGTACTATGGAGCAATTGACTGTATCTCTCGTAAACCAAGTGCTTCTCCTGCAACGGGTTATAATAAAATACACAACAAAGAGCAAGAGGAAATCATTAAAAAAGCTTTTGAGTTGTAGGAAATAAAAATTTAAAACGCCAGCAGGAAACTGTTGGCGTTTTTTGTAATATCTGACTTTGAAGCTTATCGTATGAGTAAATAAAATATGAAATTCATAAAAAAAATCTTGTTTATATTATTTGCATATTATTTCTCTGCTGTTTTAATTAAAGAAATAGGACTAATATTCTTTTTGAAGAATACATCAGCTTTAAAATTGCAAGGACAAACACTTGTAATAACGTTAATATCAAACTTATTTCTAATATCAATAGTGGATTTAAGCTATTTATTATTAATCGTGAATAAAAAATGGGTTTTTCTTATACCATTCTTCATCTATATCTTAATATTTGTAAATAATCAGGATAAAACATTAACGAATACTTTAATATGTAATATATTCATTAGTTTGGTATTAGCTTTTATTTTTATATTGATGCTTGGAAGAAATAGAAATGTTTTTGATGATACAAAAGTATAATGTGCAAAGCATAATAAACCATCAGAAATTTGCTCTATCCAAAAAATTCACGTTTATGAAAAAACTACTTTTGTTGTTAGGTATAATATTATGTCTCTATACAAAATCCAATGCTCAAACAGATAAAATTTATGACTCTTTTGAAACTTTTCAACTTGCTGAATTCCCTGGTGGTATCCATGCTTTTCGAACTCAAGTTATGAGAAATGTTCGTTATCCAAGAAAAGCTATGCAAAGTGAAACACAAGGGATTGTATATGTTCGGTTTATAATAGATGAAAAAGGACTCATCAAAGATGCTACTATTCAAAAAGATATTGGATATGGTTGTGGCGAGGAAGCCTTGAGGGCAGTCAATGCAGTAACAACTTTATGGACACCAGCAAGGGATAAAGATGGAAAAGCCGTCAAAATGAGATATGTTTTACCTGTAAAATTCAAATTAGAGGGAAATGTATCTCCTTTACAAGATACGATTGTTGCACCTGAATATGTGGGAAAGGTAGAAATAAACTCAGAAACTCCTGAATTATATGAAGGTATTTATAATCATATTTCTATCACGGGTGTAACAAATCCTAAATTCAAGATTATCAAAGGTAATTATGTTACTTTAGAAAATAACAAAAACAGCATTAAAGTATCCCCAAATTACGATGCCCAAAGTATAACAATTCTTGTTATGGAAGATGATAAATTAGCAGGTAGAAAGTCATTTACTGTCAAAAAAGAACCTAATCCTACTATACAGGCATTTATAGATGGCAAACCAATCAACCTGTCAAAGGAAAGTAATAAAAGAGTTAGTATACCATCAGGAATGAGTATCAAAAATATAGAAAAAATGAAGTTCAAGATATTACCTGATATTGAATTTGCTAAAACCTTTCCCAGAGAAATAGAGTATACTCTCCATGAAAATCAGAATTATATCCTAACCAGAAATACTGACCTTATTTTAGAAGGAGAACCTTTCAAAAAAGTTGCTCAAAAAGCTAAAAAAGGAGATATATTAGAGATAATCATTCCATATATCATAAAATCTGATATATTAACTGACATTACAACTTTTGTTACCTTAACCGTTCCTGTTTTGTAACAAATAAAAATTAGTAGCAAGTTATTGAGTATCTTTTATTTATATTGAAATTATGGCAGCTAATATACCAAATATGTATATAAATCTTTTTAAGGCATTTTGTATATTCATCTTTTAGTTTTATCCAGCTGAAAGATAACCCAAAAAGAACTCATAATTGAAATATTTTTATTTTGACCTTCTGTATGCTATCGTACAATAAATCATTAAAATTTCGTTTTATCCATAAAAAAAACACTTATGAAAAAACTACTTTTATTATGTGCCTTTGTATTAGTTTCTTATACACGCTCCAATGCTCAAACAGACGAAAAAGCATCTATTGAAAGTACCATTCAGATGTATTTTGATGGCTGGATGACAAGCGATACCACCAAAATAGGTAAAACCATGCATAGTACATGCCATTTGAAAGTAAATAGAAATGGTGTTTTTAAAGATATTAGCCGAAGCGAATATTTAAAAGGTTTTAAATCAGTAAAAGCCAAAGAAGATGGTACTTTTGGAAGAATAAAATCAATAGATTTTACAGGTAATATTGCCAGTGCCAAATGTGAAATAGAAACACCTAAAGCTATTTTTACAGATTATTTTAACCTCATCAAAATCGAGAATACTTGGTATATCGTAGATAAAATTTCAACAAGAGTAGATAAACAAAAGTAAAGTCTAGCATCAGCTAGACTTTTTGCATTACAGGGTTTGATTTTGCAGGTTTTAGCCCAAAAAATGGTCTGATGAAACCAATTCTGCGAATCAGCAACTCGTACAATATCCAAGCTATCAGAAATGTACCCAACGACATCAGAGAAAACTTCAAGAAAAGACCCATAGAAGCATTTTTGAGGTAATAGCCCAAAGTTACTGTAATGGTTTGATGTAAAATGTAAAATGGATAAACTGCTTCATTGCAATAGGTGAGTGTTGAACTGGGTTTGTTGAGATAATAGGCTGCAAAACCAAAGATAATAAGTATCCAAGACCACAAATTAATGACTTTAAAAAAGGCTTCTGTAAAATGAACTAAATAATCATCCTCCCAAACACCTGTTTTAATTTGTATTTTGATAAACATAAAAATTGAAAAACTGATAAGACCAAACACTAATAACTTAAATCTTTGGTTAAGAATAGTTTGCCAAAAAGTTTGACGAACAGCTATCAGTAAAAAACCATAGAAGAAGAGTGTTCCATAATGAAGCAAATTGAACCAATCACCAATAAAAGCATGTGTAGATTTAAAAAATGGCTCAACCAAACTTTCAAAAATATATAAAGGCAACACCAGCAAATAAATGCCATAAGGGGATGAAGCCAGTTTTTTGATGAACCTTAACAGTGCATTTTCAGGGTGTTTTCGGAGATATAAAAAAACAGGAATGAATATCAAAGAGAAAAACAGCAAATACACCAAAAACCATAAATGATGCCAACTGAGATTACCCTGTGGATAAACTCCAGTAAATGCTTCTGAAAACCAATAAGATAAATAGTCTCCTGTGAATTGACCTTTGTCTAACCTTTCAAAATATACTTGTGGAGGAACAATAACAAGCATACCAAAAGCAAGAGGCAACAAAAGACGAATCAGTCGTTCTTTGGCAAACTGTCCTCCAGTACGTTTGGAAAGAGCAAAATAGGTTCCCATGCCTGAAACCACAAACAATAAAGAAAGTCTCCACTGATTCACAAACATCATGGGATAAGTAAGCCAGTCATAAATCTGATTATTTTTGATATGCCAGCCCCAAGGAACAAAAAACATTCCTACATGATATAAAATCAGGAAGCCAAATGCTATTACTCGTATCCAGTCTAAGTCGTAACGCCTTTCGTTTGTTAAAATTTCCATTTTTCTTTTGAGTTTAAAGTTTTGCTCAAAAGTATCTGTTTGAGAGCTGTTTGGAGAATGTTCGTATAAGTTTGGCGTTTGATTTTATAAACTCGAACACCTTTTTAAGCTTGATTTTTTCGAAATTCAGAAGGGGTTAATCCAACAATTTTCTTAAAACTTGTATTAAAAGACGATTTAGAATTATAACCCACCATTTCGGCTATTTCTTCAATCTTAATGTTTTGATATTCTTTGGAGATAAGTAGTTTTTGAGCTTCTTGAATTCTGTACTGGGCTGTAAATTCAAAGAAGTTTTGTCCTAAGGTTTCATTAATAATTTGCGAAAGCTGATGAGGGCTAACTTTCAGGGATTTGGCAAGGCTGGGTAATGAAAAGTCGGATTGTAAAAAGGGTTTTTCTTGAGCCATCAGGATTTCTATTTTTTGAAGTATATTCTCTTGTATTTCATGCGTAACTGTAGATTTTTCGTATTTCTTAACTTCTTTTTCTTCAGGTATGTGTGGATGAAAAAATACAGACTGACGAATTACCTTGAAGTTAATCAGATAAATGACAAATGTGAGGTGAGCAGCCAAAATATGGTCGCCTAAATCGTTTTTAAAACCTAATTTTACAATAATAAAAAGTACCAAAATTCCCATCATTTGAAAGAAAACACTTCTACACCACGATAACTCTGCATTTTGTTTGGAGAAAAATGTTAGATTTTGTTTTTTGAAGGCATTTTTGATAGTGAAAAATATGGCTAAAAGGTAGATAACCAACTGAATAATGGTTATGGTATTGATATGATTTTTTAGAAAAAATAACCATTCGTAATCCCAATACATTTCATTTTTGATGGCAGGCAACTCAGGGTGATAGGCATGGATATAAGCATTGTATTTAAAATAAATATTTTGAGGGAAGAAAATGAGAGAACAATAAATAAAATAAGCCACAAAAGGGAAAAAATGCCAATAATCTTTCTTTGAAAACTGATGAGTAATCCGAGTACGAATGTAAAAGTATGCAAGAGGCGGAATGAGAAAGTTTTTAGGTTCAGCAAAATCAACAAGATGTAAAGTATTGAACATTAGATTTGTATAACACAAAAGAATCTCTGTGATAGCGAGAGAAAAACACAAAATCAGAAGTCCTAAAAACCGATTTGACCATAAAAAAGGTTTTTTACTCAGGAAAAAATAAGAAAGAAAGAGTCCTTGAACAATACCTAAAAAGATAAGCATTGCAAAAAAATCTATTTTTAGTGGTAATGTAGGCATATCATTTTCTATCGAACATAAAATAACAAATATTTTGGAAATCTTTTGATAGCCTTTGATGAGTTTTTGATAAATTAGAGTGGTTAAAGTCTAAAAATATGTTTAAAAAACTTTTCCCTCGTCAAAAAATATTAACATTTCTATTTGAAGTTCTGGTAATATTTTCAGGAATCACACTCTCATTTGTATTTGATAAATGGAAGCAGAATAGAGATAATGAAGATAAACAAACTTTTTATCTACAAAGTATTCAAGAAGATTTGGAAGATGATATTAAAGAATTGGAGGCAGATATTAGTGTCTATGAGCAATCTATCAAGGCTCTTCAGTTTTATACAAGATATAATGCACAAAAGAATCCCCATCCCGATAGCTTGGTATATTATTATGCTTATTTATATCGTTCAGGCAATATTTTTATCAATACAGCAGGTTTTGATGCTCTAAAAAGTACAGGTAGTATGACGATCATCTCTGATAAGCAGATTTTAAAACAGATTATAAAAATCTATCAGAATGATTTTCCAAAAGTTAATTATTGGAATGGTCAGTTTGTAGAACTGAAAAGAGCTATTGTGTTGCCTTTTTTTACAAAAAGAGAGATTTTTTTAAGGAATGGTGAAGGCAACTTTTCGAAGCTATATCAAGAAGCTGAGTTTTACAATATCTTATATACAGTACTCAATTACAATAAAATCATTTTGAATATTTATAAGCCAACACTCGAAAATTGCCGAAAACTGCATCAGCAAGTAGGCAATAAGCTTAAGGAATAGGTACTTAATAAAAATATAAAAACCTCTTTAACAAAAGAGGTTTTTATATTGAGAAATTGTATACTTTATTGTGGTACAACTAAACTTACAACATTAGATGGTTTTGCGTTTGTCGTGTAGAAAATTCTTGTGAGGCTAATAGGGTCAACATAACTAGATGCATTATCTGTTAGTCCATAACCTACTAAATAAATCGTGCTACCAGCAGCAAAGTTTCTTTTTAAGTCACTATAAGAAATACCATCACCATCAGATAAATAGTAGTAATTAACTTTATACTTTTCTTTACTCACATCGGGTGAGTCAGATGCAAATATAATACTATATCTACGTTGTGTACTAGAACTAGCAGGGAATAAAGTTTGTTTTACCTCAAAATATGATGGGCGAGCTATGAATGATAGATTTGATACTTCAGTAATAGAAGATGCTGTTAATCGAATAGTATTTAAAAAGATAGCTTCAGGACCTTCTACTTCTACTACAAAAGGAGTATACTTATAAGTGTTATATCCTTGTTTATCAAATAAGATTGTATAAGTACCAAAAGGTACATTCTTAAGCTCAAAACGCCCTAATGCATCAGTAGTAGACTCAGCAATTGATTTTCCATCTTTATCTTGAATTTTTACTGAAAAACCATCATTATTGGTTAAAGTACCATTCTCTGTGTATGCTTGTACAAAACCAGCAACATTATTAGTGGGAGTTGGAGGTACAATTTCTTTAGTTTTACAACTTTGTATAATAAGAATAATTAATATGATTGATATATGAAGAATATTTTTCATTTTTTTATGTATATTTTATGTTGAAACAATGTAATTATTAAGGAATAACAATAGATACTATATTAGATGGCTTATTGTTTAATACTGTATTGATGAATTTTCCTGTATTAGTGTCAGTATAACCATAATTTTGAAAATATTGTGTAGTACCATAAGTTACCATATATACTGTTGTACCTGATGGGAAGTACTTCTTTAAATTAGAAATTGAAAAAGTACTTTCAGCTTTAGAGTCATAAACATAACTACAAGCACCACCAGCAGGGGGACATGTATAAACATTGTCAAGTACATAGTCTGAATATTCATAATTTGTAGAGCTTACATCACTATTTTTGCTAAAATAAATAACTGCTCCTGACCAATATGTTTCTATTTTTTTAGATTGATTTAGACTTACACTTAATGTAGTTTTACTTGCATTTAGTGTTCCTGTCAAATTACTTGCTTCTATTGTTGATGGAGAATAGAGGCTAAAAGATATATTTGCAGATGTTGGACCTGTTTGCGGGATAGAACTGAAAAAATAGTAGTCATTAAGACCTTCTTTTTTAGCTAAGAATCTGTAATTGTTATCAGCAGGAACATCCTTAATCTCATAAATGCCATTAGCGTCAGTAGTAGCAGCAAATTTAGTACCTACTATTGATACACTAACACCTTCACTATTTGTGAGAATACCATTTTCGGTATAGACTTCTACTTTCCCTCTGATATTGTTTTTTAAATCTGGATAAACAGCTTCTTTTTTAGAGCAACTACCCAAAACTGCAAGTGAACATACAATTAATGTTCCAAAAATACTTTTACTTTTTTTCATAAGTTTATATTTTTATATATATAATGAATTATGGTGCAAAAGTAAAAAATATAATAATTTATAAAGACTATAATTATAAGAAAAATATAATAAAATGTGGTTTTTTACAAAAAAATATGATTTTTCTAATATTTTTTTGTAAAATATTATTTTGCCTAAAAAAAATATTTAAAAAAATATTAATTTGATAAATATTAATTAAAAATTAAACTTTTTAATTAAGTATTAACTTTTTTTACGATAAAATGTATCTATACTGTTTAAATAAGACTTCTTGTGTTTGTTGTATTTGTATTTTACTAAGATTATATTTGTTGTTTTTTAGGCAGTTTTAAAATATAAAAAAAGTAGTGAACAGAATATTGTTTGGTATTTTGTTTTTACTTAATTTTGCAGAAAATTAAAATCATCTAAGTTAAAGTTATAAAGCTATGATAAACTTCAAAGAAATATTATCTGTATCCCTTATTCTATTCTCTGTGATTGATATTTTAGGATCTATTCCTGTAATCATTGACCTTAAAAAAAGAACGGGTGTTTTGCATTCTACTCAGGCTACTCTTGTAGCTGGGACAATTATGGTTGCCTTTTTATTTTTGGGAGAGAGCATTCTAACTCTTTTAGGTCTTGATACACCATCATTTGCAATTGCAGGAGCACTAGTTATCTTCTTTTTAGGGCTTGAAATGGTTTTGGGTATTCACTTTTTTAAAGGAGAAGTACAAGGTTCGGCAAAATCGACATCCATTGTACCCATTGCATTTCCTATTATTGCAGGAGCGGGCACAATGACAACTATTTTGTCTTTAAGAGCAGAATACAATCAATTATCTATTTTAATAGCCATTTTACTCAATTTGGCTTTGGTGTTTTTAGTTTTAAAAGCTTCGGGCTGGATAGAGCAGAAACTCGGACAAGCAGGCTCAGATGTACTTCGAAAAGTATTCGGTGTTATTTTGCTTGCCATTGCTATCAAAATGTTTAGAACACACGCTGGCGTTTAGTATTTTCGAACATATATGCATATATTTCCTGTCATTTCCGTTTTGGAGATGGCAGGTTTTTTGTTTTAAATGAGTTTGGAGATAATGATTTATGGATTTTAATTATGTACTCTTAATATTAATTTTTATAGGTTTAGGAGGCTTGTTTTTAGCCAATTTTTTTACGTGGCAACAAACATGGTCGAAAAAACTATTTTTAAACAAAAAAGATATTGTATTCATTCGAACGTCGTGGGCTAATAATTTAATTATAATAGGTTCAAACTTTTTAATTGTTACTTTTTTACTTTCTTTTGTCCTGCCAAGTGGATTTTATACAAACTTTAATATACTGGGTTTTTACGTACCTGTGTATTTGTGGCTACTAGTGGGTAGTTCTGTGGCTCTGATAGTAGGTTTCTTTTCATATTATATCTTTCGTTCAAAATCATTTTCTGCACACAAATTCTGGGATAAAAAAACATGGGAGTACGAAGATATAGAGTTTGTTAATATCCATTTTTCTAGAAAGTCGAAGCCTCATTTTGAATTGGAAATACGTTTTTCGGATGAAGAAGATTTAAATATGAATTTCTTGGGAACGGATATAAAAGACATCAATACTGCTATCAACTGCTTTGAACAAGAAAATATAAAAGTTCAGATGCAAGCATTGCCTACACCCGAAGAGTATCAAAATATGAGTTCTGAAGAAAAACAAATGATACTCCCCTATTTGCCTGAGATTTTTCCAAAATAAACGTATTTTTGAGGACAAAGAATATGACCAAACTATGAAAAAATATTTCCTCCTGATTCTGATACTTTTTCTGAGTATTCTGGTAAAAGCCAGCAGAATAGACGACAAACAGGTTTCATTCAACGATTTATTTGAGGTGATGATTCATGATCAGTCAGACCCATTTTCTGCTGCTACTGTGGGTAGTCCTGTGGCTTTTTACAGCCAAAATGGTTTTGTGATTATCAGAGGAGCAAAAGTAGAATTTGATAGACTCAAAGACAACCCTTGGGATAGCCGATTTTCCAAAGGAGCTTCTAAAAAAATTATTATCAAAAAAGGTGTTGATTTCATAGACTGCGAGTTTTCAATGTCTTATTGGTTTGTACTTCGAGATTTTGTATTTGAAGGACCTGTTTCTTTTAGAAGATGTAAAAATGTACACTTATTTTTCAGAAATTGTGAATTCAAAAGTAATTTTACCATTCGAGGTGGTGAAATGCAATTTGCCGAATTTGAGAACTGTACTTTCAGATTGGGTTTTGATATGTCGGAGAATGCAACTGTAACAGACCATATTACATTTAAGAAATGCCTCCTGACATACGATGAAGATTTCTACAATCATCCCAAAGTAAACGTTTCTCAAAGTGCTATTGATAATCTGCTTAGAAAACCAAAATTTTTTGATATTGAAAACAGAAGCAATCCATTCTCTTTAAGAATGATAGACTGTGAATTGAAAATTCCGCTACAATCAGACCTTATTTTTTCACTTCGGAATGCCACTTTTAATAATTTAGAGCTTGTTAGGCTCGTCTCTAATACAATACTAGACCTTTCATTTGCCATTGTAGGCAATCAACTGAATTTAAAAGGACTGAAAACCTCAAATCTGTTCTTAGCAGAGGCTTTAAGCTTTAATCCTGCTAATTCTAAATTAGACTGGAATCAGATTTCAAATTACAGAATAGCCATCAAAACAGATAAGGAGGTCTTTATTTCAGGAAAACACCTCCAAAATATTCAAGAAGATTATGACTTCAATGCCCTCATTTCTGTATATGCCTTATTATATTCAAGTTATAAAACACAAGGAAATCGTTTGGATGCAAATTACTGTTATGTTGAATGGAAAAATATAGAAACTGCCTTTTTAAGAAAGAAACTTAATCAGAAAAATGACTTTTCTCTATATTTCTCGTGGCTTATGAATACTTTCCTTGAAATGTTTTGTGATTATGGTACAAATCCTATCAAGGCAATGGTTTGGTCTGGTTATGTGATTCTGTTTTTTTCTCTGGTGTATTTTTTCTTTCCCAATACCAATAATTTACCCGATGAATACAACTATTACAACAGAATACAGGCATTTACCAAATATTTTGTAGAAAATAAGAAACTGAGTGAATGTATTTTTACCCATGAAACACCCAAAGCAGCTTTTGCATTACAAAGACAAATTCGGAGAAATCGGGATATTATACCTCGTTTTATTCGTTTTTTTGCCTTGCCTGCCTACCAAATGAGACGATGGGAATATTTAAAAGTAAAATTTATCAGAAAAGTAGATACTTATGCTGGCAGATGGAATGAAATTTCTGAAAGAAAAAAGAAATTTGTAAAACTGATTTACTTAGGTGTATTGTTATCTTCGTTTTTGTATATGGGATTTATCAAGGCTTTAAATGCCCTGATGCTGAGTGTAAATGTGTTTTCTACGCTGGGCTTTGGAAACATTCCAGTGGAAGGAGTAGCCAAATATCTTACAGTTATAGAAGGTTTTATAGGCTGGTTTTTATTAAGTATCTTTAGTGTAGCTCTTATTTCTCAAATTATCCAATAAAAGAACCATATGAAAAATACATTGCCTGAGAAGCTCGAAAAAATCTTAGAATTGTATCACCAGTTGCCTGAAAAAATTCAGAATTCTATTAAAAGCCATCAGCAGATACAAGGTGAATACAATTTTCAGGAATGGAATGTTTATTTATTATTGCTTATGCAAATAAATGGATATAAAAAGGATATTTTAAAAGTTCAACTAAAAAAGCCTCAAGAACCCCGAAAGCCCGTCAATCCAATTTCTGAAGGAATTGCAACAGCCATTATCATTGTAATTGTACTGGCGTTCCTTTCTTGGTTTGCAAAATTTTCGTTTGTTCAGTCGTTACCTTTAGCGTTGATAGCTGGAATTATTACTTTTTTTGTTAAAAACAAAGAATATTATAAAGAAAAAAGCATCTATGCTGAACATCTAAAAAATTATAATGATGAAGCTCAGAAGTATGAAAAAATAAGTATCCTAAAAGAAAAATTACTTTTTATACCCAATCTCGATTTTGTAGAGCAATTTGTAATGCCTTTACTTTATACCTTAAAAGATGACATAGAAGAAGATTCAAAATTGAACCTTTTCCTGAATTTTCAGAAGCATAAACTTTCTACACAAAAAACAGGAATTAAAGATAACTACAAGCATCCAAGACTCATCAGCTTGCAAACAGATTTCTGGACATATAATCTGTTTGAGTTGAAAGCCAGATTTTATAAAAAAATAAAAATATCCATCAGACTGACAGATACTTACAGACAAAGAGATATTACCAAAAGAGGAGCAAGTGGAAAAATAAAAAGATCTTCCAAACATAAAATGCTCAAGAAAACTTTAATTCAAACAGTGATGAATCAGGAAACTTTTGAGGCATTGAAGGCAGGTAAAAGTTCTCCCAATATTCCTAAATATCTTAAAATGAAGTCTAAAAACGAAGGAGAAAAAAAGACCATCTTGCTTACACATACTGATATTGCCAGTTCAAATTCTCTGATAGATACAGATTATATGCCTGACTATAAAATTGTATTGCAGGATTTAGCATTTCTGATGACAGCTCAATAAACAAAATAAGCCTTTTTGAAGGCTTATTTTGTCTTCTGGATGAGTGTATAAGAAGGTTTTCCTTGAGGCTTCACTTCTAAATTAATTGCTCCCATTCCATCTTTAATCAGAATTTTTCCTTCAGGAACGGTCATTTCTATACTTAAATCATCTTTAACAATGGCTACAATATCCTCTCCACCACGTTTAAAGCCTAAAGAATAACGCATTTCCAGTTGATTGATGACAATAGATTTATCTGATTTACTGTTTTCTTCAAGATAGCTCTGAGAAAGAGCCTCAGCTAGAATAATATTAGGATTTTGTTCAGAGTCGAAAAATGAAAGCTTTTCAGTAAGCTTAAAAAATACAAGTTCTGTCTCTTTATCTTTTCTCACAAAATATCTTTGTCCACTAGGATAAACACCAAATTTATGTTCTCGTGTAGTTTTGAGTAAATAATCTGGGTCTAAAGGACTGCTTTCCATAGGTATTTTTTTCTGCTCAATTATTTTTTGTTCAGCAAATTTACTTTTAGCTTTTGTATAAAATATCTTTTTTATGGAGTTTTCATCTCCTTCAAGGTAATACAATTCTTTTGTTTCTGGACAAAAATACACACCATTAAATGAAGATAAAGGAGTGATCTGCTCTACTACATCAGTAGTATCCTTGCGTTTGGTGGTATCTTCTTTTAGAGGAGCTTTTGTATTATTTTGAATATCTGCTCCTTTTTTGTTGTCTTTTTCTTTACAGTTCCAAGTTGTAAAGGCTATTAAGCCTACTAGAAATACTTTTTTCAGCATATTTATGTTCTTTAATTTTGCATAAATATAATAGATTTTTTATTTACAACATTAGTCAAAGTCAATTGCCAGCCCATCATATACTCCAATTTGGTAACTACATTTCCCAAAACAGCATGATTGAATGACATTTTATGGGTGTTGGGGTCAAGTTTTACATTTGCATATATTCCTTTGTATAGTGCTCTGTCAGGTGTGCCTTCCACAGCACCTTCAAATGTAAGTTTATTCTCTGGGTCATCTAGTGGAGCAAATTTAGTTTGCAGATTAAATAAAAAGCCTGAAATCTCTTCATAGGCAGATGTTCTATTCTGATAGGTAACATTAATGGTCTCGTCTAAGCGTTTCATATTGCCAAAATAAGAAGTATTTTTACTACCTGCTTTTACAACATGTACAATGATACCACCTGGAGAGTTATTGGCAGTCAGCTCCCAGCCCAAATTAATATTTTTAGGGTCATAGACTTTGAGGTAATAGACTTTACCAGAATAGGCATCATCTTTAGGGGTTTGAGTAGAAATTTGAAGCATTCTAAATCGCTGATTTCCCTTAGAATAATATACGCCTTTTCCTTTTACAGAACCATCAGCATCTGTGGTAATTACAAACATTTCTTGGGTATCATGATTGTACCATTTACCTTCTAAGGAAGGAATATTTTGTCCAAAAGATTGACTTACAAAGATGAAAGTCAAAAAGGCAATATAAAAAGCTATTTTTTTCATAAAATGTATTTTGTACAAACATGAAAAAAATAGCTATAATAAAAGAGAGTCTTTTTACGAAAAAATTATTTTGTTTTACAGAAAACAGATTTTTTTTAACTAATGGCTGTAGCAATGATAAGGCATATTCCTAAAATCATAAAACCACCTAAAATTGCCATTGCTATATTTCCTTCTGAAATTTGTTTGGACATATTCCCTGGTGTTATCCAGTCTATTACTTTATAACCCAATAATGCCAAAAGAATGCCCAATACAGAAAAAACAAGAACTTGTGTAATGCTGTGGAGTAATTGATCCATAAAAGTAAAAATTTAAAGTTTAAATAAAATAATGAGGTACAAAACGACTAAAATTGTCAACAATTCTTGATGTATTTTCTCTAATTCCTATCCCACACGAATTTTCTCCAATAAGCCAGCTTCCGATTGTAGGTATATGTCCATCGAAAGAGGGTATTTCAAAATACTCCTGATAAATAAACCCTTCTTCTCCATATTCACCATCTGTTTGAGCTATGATTTTCCCATCATGGAATATTTCAATATTACTTCCTTCTCTCGACATCAGAGGCTTTTTTACATAACTTTTTGTAATGGGGCTTGTATGAGTGGGCAGAAGATAAGGATGATGTGGATATAGATCCCATAAAATCTTTAAAATCATTTTATTATTGGGAATACATTTCCACATGGGTTCTACCCAATACATTTTATGCATGGTAGTGAGTAGATATTCTCCAAACTCCTCATGCATCATCCAGTCATAAGGATAGAGTTTAAAAATATTTTTAATTTCTTTATTTTCAATATCTAAAAAAGCATTTTGCTCTTCATCATAACTGATATCAGAAATATAAAGCAAATTGGTTTTATAGCCAGTTTGTGAAGCACAATCCATTAAATATGCTGTTGTCATGTAATCCTCAATGCTTTCTTCAACACAAGTAAAATGCAACGAGTCATTTAAAAAGTAGGGTTTCAAAACTTTAAAATGCTCTAGAAGATGTTCATGAATAGAATTAAACTGGTCAGCAGAAGCATAATAGTCTAATAACCAATGCCATTGAATGACAGAAGCTTCCAGTAAGGCTGTTGGAGTATCAGCATTAAACTCCAGCATTTTTATATTTTTTCCATCAAAAGCTAAATCAAAACGCCCATAAATAGAGGGAAACTCATTGTTCCAGCTATGCTCAATACCTGCAATATATTTCTCAGGAATGCCAAACTCTTTGTAAAGCCCTCTTGAAATAACAAACTCTGTAGCTTCAAGACACATTTCGTACAATTCGTTGGTGGCTTTTTCCAAGTCAAGAATTTCTTTTTCAGAAAAGGCATAACAAGCCGACTCATCCCAATATTTCCCTTCTGTTGAATGAAAAATGAGTCCTTGTCCCTCAACAATATCTTTCCAATTCTCTCTTTCATTAATTTGTAAACGCTTCATAGATAATTATTTTAAGACCTTGAAGAACGAAAAGATGTACCAAAACCACCACTTTTTCGAGAGGATGAATGGCTTCCACTACCCCATGAAGAAGATTTTTTTGTATAGCCTTTAAATGAACTACTCTTAAAATCGGAATGGGTATAACCATTATAGGAATCAGGGGAGATACGTCCTCTGATGATAGGATAATAATAACCTCTGTGATAACGATAGTGGCTTCCTCGCACAAGAGTATCTTTGGATTTATCACCTTCAATCCAATTATCTTGTCTACAAGATTGAGCTAAAAAAATGGTGAGTCCCAATACAATAGCCTTTGAACGTTTTTTACTCATAAAAATATGGATATTGAGTGACAAGATAATAAAGAAATGATAAAAAAATAAGTCTTTAGAAATATATTCCTAAAGACTTATGCTCAGGTAAAAGCATTCGAATTATTTTCCAAATATATCTACTAATGAACCAGCAGCAGACTTTTCTTTACTAGGAGATGAAACTTCAGAAGAAATAGTTTGAATGAGTTTACTAAATGGCATAGATTGTAACCAGATTTTTCCTGTTCCTTTAAGAGTAGCCAAAAATATACCTTCTCCTCCAAAAATCATGGATTTTAATCCTCCTGCTTTTTGAATATCAAAATCAATTCCTGACTCAAAAGCAACAACACAACCTGTATCAACTCTTAGCGTTTCATTGTTTAACTCTTTTTCTATAATAGTACCTCCAGCATGCAAAAATGCCATTCCATCACCTTCTAGTTTCTGAAGAATGAATCCTTCTCCTCCAAACAAACCAGCACCCAGTTTTTTATTGAAATGGATTGAAATTTTAGTTCCTAAGGCAGCACATAAAAAGCTACCACTTTGAGAAATAATGGTATTCTTAGGAAATTTTGATAAATCTACGGGAAATACAGTACCAGGGTGAGCTGCTGCAAATGCTACATGTGAACGTTTGCTTCCTTGATTGGTAAAGTGAGTCATAAATGCTGATTCGCCTGTCAGCATTCTTTTCCCAGCATCCACAAGTTTAGAAAAGAAGCCTTTATCAGGTTCTGCACCATCACCCATTTTTGTTTCAAAACTAATACCATCTTCCATATAAAGCATGGCACCAGCTTCTGCAATGACAGTTTCAGAAGGGTCTAAGGCTATTTCTACAATCTGGATGTCACTTCCAATAATCTTGTAATCAATTTCATGTGATTTCATGAATAGTAATCAGTTTTTGTTTATGAAAAAAATTAATAAATATCTACATAATCGACAGCGGAACCATCACAGTTGGTCTTTTCTTGGAGGCGATAAAAAGGACGTCCATTCCACTTTTTGAAAGTATAAGTACCAGATTTTACACAAGGTTTTCCATCATAAATATAGCTTACCTGTGAAGTAATTGTACCTGTAAACTTAAATTCAGTAGCAGAAATGGGTTCAATTGTACCCTCTATGGTTACATATTCGTTGTCGTTTTTATACTGACTGCCCTTGATACTTAAATTAAAAGTTCCATCTTCTTGTGAAATCGTTACTTTGCCAGGTTTACATTTTTTTGTAGGACTTGTATCAAGCCATTGAAGTGTCATTTTTCGTTCACCAACATATTTATTTAATAATTGCTGACGACCACCTTGAGCATAAATGCTGATAGATAAAATACATAAAGCAACAGAGAAAAGTAGTTTTTTCATATAGGTAAAATTTAAATGAATACATCACAAAAATAGGGTTAATGCTAATTAACGAAACAGACTTTTTATTAAAGGTCATTTTTTATTTATAAACAGAGGAGTTGAGTTTATGAAAGAAAATAATTTGGGGTATGAAGGATTTGCATTGAAGAATTATAATATTTTTGTAAACCCAAATAGGGGTGAACATCTTATCAGTTGTCTTATACTATAATGACTATACTTGAGCGAATCCAGCGTAGTGATGAATCTGCTTTTGAAGAATTATTCAGAACCTATTATCAGGGTTTGTGTAATTACGGCAATTCTGTACTCAAAGATATGGATGAAGCCGAAGAAGTCGTTCAAAATGTGTTTTGTCAGTTTTGGGAAAAAAGAGAAAGTTTGGATATTCAGATTTCTCTGAAGTCGTATTTGTATAAAATGGTGCATAATACTTCTCTCAACAAACTTAAACACCAAAAGGTAAAAAATGTATATGAGCAGTATCAAATGAATATAGGGCAGGGGCAGAGCCAACCTGCATCTCATTTGGCAATAGAAAACGAATTAGAATCAAAAATAAAAGAAGCAATAGCCTCTTTGCCAGAACAGTGTAGAATTGTTTTTTGTTTGAGCAGATATGACGAATTAAAATATGCAGAAATAGCCAATCAGCTGGATATTTCTATCAAAACAGTAGAAAATCACATGGGGAAGGCTTTGAAAATACTAAGAGAAAAACTCTCGGATTATTTGTTTTTATTGATTTTACTTGGTTTAAATAATATAATTGTATGATGATTAATGAAGACATATTAGCCAAGTTTTTTGTAGATGAAACCTCCAAAGAGGAAAAAGAAGCCATTGAGAAATGGTTAGAAATTGAAGAAAACAAAGCTATTTATACCCAGTTTGAAAAAATATGGAATGGAATAGGTATTGTCAAAAATGAACAAAAAGTAAATGTAGATGCTGCTTGGAATAAAGTAAAATTAAAAACCTTAGAAAAAGGGACACCCCTCCAAAAAACAACTACATTCCAATCTCAAAAATCATTTTCTTGGAGAATGGCAGCAAGTATAGTTGGTTTGATTGTAGCTCCTTTTTTCATCTACTGGATTTTATTTAAAAACCCAAGTACCCAAAAAGACGAACTGATTAGTTTTTCAACTCAAAAAGAAGCAAAAGAGTTTTTGCTTCCTGATAGCTCCGTTGTTTGGCTTGATAAAAATAGTACGATTCGTTTTTCCAAAAACTTTACTACTCGAAACATTACTTTAAAAGGTACAGCATTACTCAAAGTTCGTCCAAACCCTTCAAAGCCATTTACAGTACAAGCCAACGATATAAAGGTAGAGGTTCTGGGAACGGTGTTTTCTGTTTCAACAACTGAAAATCAGGTAATTGTGCAAGAAGGAAAAGTTTCAGTAGAAGCAAATACCAAAAAAATTATTCTAGAAAAAAATGATAAAGCAGTTTTAATTGGAAAAAACCTTGAAAAACAGGTAAATACAGATAAGAATTTTGCAAGCTTTAGCAATAAGGTATTCATTTTTGAGAATGAGCCTTTGAATAGAGTCCTTGAAAAACTGAATAGAGTATATGATAAAAAAATAGTTCTTACAAACCCTGCTTTGGCAAATTGTAGAATTACAGTAACTTTTAAAGAAGAAACTATTGAAAATATTTCACAAACTATATCAGAAACTCTTAAATTGGGCGTTCAGATAAAAGAAAACGAAATATTCTTAGATGGTACAACTTGCCAATAAACAGTTTTTTTTATTCATATTTTTTGTGTTGCTAATAAATCATGGATATAGTCAGAATTTATTAGAAAATCCAATTTCTATTAAAGTTCAGGATGAAAAACTCAGTAATGTTCTTAAAATGATTGCTGTGCAATCTAACGTGAGTTTTTCATATAATCCAGCTAATATAGAAGATAAATCAATTGCTTTTCAAAGTAATAAACAGCCTCTAAGAATAGTTTTAAATCAAATATTGCCTCAAAATATCAGTTATAAAGTAAAAGGAAAATATTTGATTTTGGAAAAGACATCATCTCAGAAAAATAAAAAACCAAAATATTTTGTATTGGCAGGTTATATAGTTGATAGTCGTTCAGGTAAAAGAGTAGAAGGTGTTAGTATTTATGAGAAAACAACTTTTGTATCCTCTATTAGTAATCAGTTTGGATATTATGAGATGCGATTACCCACTCACCCAGAAATTTTTACAATTCATATTCAAAAAACAGGGTATCAAAAAGAGGAAATAAAAATCAACACTCAAAAAAAAGCAGGTTTAGTAAATATTGCCCTAACTCTTAATCTTGTAGAAAAACCTTTAAAAAATAATACCTCTGATTTTACATTTCTACCAATACCTGATACACTCAATATTCAAACTATTCCCGATTCTCTTAACAAAACAACACCCAGTTTGCGTTATCGACTGTTTAAAACTAAATCAACTGTTTTAGTTAAAACATCTCAATTTTTTACTTCTACTATTCAGGAAATCCATTTGAGAAACTTAGATACAACGCTCTCTAAGAAATTTCAGGTAAGCCTTTTACCAGCTGTGAGTACCAATCTTTTCTTAGGAGGAAATACTGTAACCAAATATTCATTCAATATTTTAGTTGGGTATAATGAGGGTGTAAAGAGATTTGAACTTGGGGGAATTATGAATCTAAATGCTAAAGATGTGGGTTATGCTCAGATTGGAGGTGTTGGAAATATTGTGGGAGGTAATGTATATGGTATTCAAATTGGTGGAGCTTTCAATAGAGTAGGGCAGGATGTAAAAGGAATACAAATTGGGGGCTTATTTAATTTTATTTCAAATAATTTACAAGGGTTTCAAACATCATCAGCTACAAACTGGACTAGGAAAAATGCATTTGGTGGACAAATTGGGGGGCTTCTCAATCGAACTCGCAATTTAGATGGTGTTCAGGTATCAGGAGCTATCAATATTGCCGCAGGCAATGTCAATGGTGTACAAGTTGGAGGTTTTGGCAATATCACCTCTCAAAATATAAAAGGTGTGCAGGTGAGTTCTACTTTTAACTGGGTCAGTAAAAACATTACAGGAGTACAAGTAAGTAGTTTTTTGAATTATGCTAAAGAAATAAAAGAAGGCATACAAGTATCAGGATTTTTGAATATCACCAAAAAAGCTGAAAGAGCTGTGCAACTTGGAATAATTAATATAGCAACAGATTCTACTAAAAATTTTGTACCAATAGGATTGTTGAGTCTTGTAAAAAATGGCTATAAAAGGCTAGAAGCAGGTATAGATGAAATGAGTAATTACACCCTTTCTTTCAAATCTGGAGTGCCACAATTTTATAATATTTTGATACTTGGAGCAAACTCACGTTCAAATTATAAAAATATTTTAGGAGGCTATGGCATAGGCTCAAGTGTATCTGTTACAAAAAGATTAAATAGCGATTTTCAAATCTCGGCAAGCCAAATCGTGAACCCCGAAAAAGAAATATGGTTACAAAATGTACAGATTAAATTATCGGCAAATGCTGAATATCATTTTTTTAAACATTGGTCTGTTTTTGGTGGAGCAAGCTTGAATATATGGATTTCAGAGAATCAGAATGATTTCTTAGAATTTTACCCAAAACGGCCTACTACACTAATCAAAGAAAATATCCAAAATGATGTATATAAAGCCACTTGGATTGGTTTTCAGGGAGGTTTGAGATTGGGATGGTAATGACGATTCACTTTTTTCATTGTGAGTGCAACGAAACGTTATTGCAAACGTAGTGAAGCAATCTAAAAGAGATTTTTCGCTATTTTATGGGTTATCCATTGATATCATTTTTCTTATTTTAAAGTTTCCTAAAACATAAAAAAATGTTAAATTTGTTTGATTAAATGAATTTAGCAAATGGAACTTGAAACAATAGAAAACATAGAAAATCTATCTGAAACTAATAATATACCTTTCCCTCCACCTGACAATCCAATATTTACATTTATAGACTTATTTGCAGGTATAGGAGGATTTCGTTTAGCAATGCAAAATTTGGGAGGTGAATGTGTTTTTACAAGTGAATGGGATAAAAATGCACAAATAACATATCAAGCAAATTTTGGAGAAAAACCATTTGGAGATATAACTCAAGATGATGTAAAAAGCCATATTCCTGAACATTTTGATATATTGTGTGCTGGCTTTCCATGTCAAGCCTTTTCAATAGCAGGCTATCAAAAAGGGTTTTCTGATACAAGAGGAACTTTGTTTTTTGATATAGAGCAAATTATAGAAAAACATAAGCCGAAAGCTGTTTTTCTTGAAAATGTAAAAAATTTAGTTTCACATGATAAAGGGCATACTTTTAAAGTTATTCTTGAAATTTTAGAAGATAAATTAGGTTATAAAGTGTATCATAAAATTTTAAATTCTATGACACATGCAAATATACCTCAAAATAGAGAGAGAATATTTATTGTAGCTTTTGACCCTAAACAAGTTCCTAATCACTCATTATTCCAATTTCCTAATGAAATAGAATTAACAAGAACAATTCATGATATTTTAAATCCTGAAAAACAAGACTCTATTTATTACTTTAAAAAAGAGCATAAATATTATCCTGAACTTGAGAAAGTAATGTTGAAAAATGAAACTGTTTATCAATGGCGAAGGGTATATGTGAGAGAAAATAAAAATAATGTTTGTCCCACTTTAACAGCTAATATGGGTGCTGGAGGACATAATGTACCTCTCATAAAAGATGAATATGGATTTAGAAAACTTACACCAAGAGAATGCTTTTCTTTTCAAGGTTATCCAGAAAATTATGTTTTACCAAAGATTTCAAATAGTAAATTATATATGCAAGCAGGTAATTCTGTTACAATGCCTCTAATACAAAGAATAAGTGAACAAATAACTCTTTTAATACGATGAATCTAATAAAGGACTTCGATTTTAATATAAACTCAGATAAGCTCCCTGTTAATTTGTATGCTTTGCGTATTCAAGATGAAAAAATATTCAAAATTTATGAAATCTGTGTAAAACATAATGGCTTTTGTCCTATTATTGAAACAGAACGAGACCAATCAATGTATATTGATTATTTTTGTAATTTAGAGTGGAAAGTTGTAGATGAATTTTTTAAAACTAATAAGTTAAAAAAGCCTAAAATATATTGTAAATTGCTTGAAGTGATGACTGATAAGAAAGGTGATTTATATCGTGTGTGTTATGAAATTGATTAAGTTATGATGCAAAAAAGTTTTGTAGAAATAGACCAAGAAAATCAAGGAGATTATTTAAGATTCCTTACAATATTTTCTAACCTTTCAAAATTATTTAGTGATAACACCACACCTCTTATAGATTATAGAGCTGTTGAAAATATCTTTTGTAGAAGTTTTAAAGCTGAAAATTTGAGTCGTTCAGATACAGCTTTTGATGCAAAATATAATAATATAGGAATAGGGCTAAAAACGTTTATTTGTAAATCAAAAAACAGTGTTGAAAAGGTTGCTGAGTTTAATTCTTTATCCGATAATCTTAAAGAACTGAAGGGTAAAAAGCTTGCTGAAAAATTAGCAGAATATCGAAATGCAAGAATACAATTAGCAAATAGATTATTTAATATTCAATCGTCTATTTATCACATTGTCGCAAGAAGAGAAAAGAAATTATTACTTTTTGAAACAGATTATAGTGAAATAGATATAAATAGTATTTGCAATATTAAAGAAAATCGTGCAAGCTTACAATTTGAAGATAATAAACACTTTTATTCTTTTAATTATTCAAAAAGTGCATTATCTCGCAAATTTATAATTCCTTCCAATGCTTTTGAATTACCAGTAGAAATAATGGAAGACCCTTATGATTGGTTGCTTGAAGTGCTTCAAGATAATAAAAAACTAATCACAGAAGATAAACTTGTAAAAGGTATAAATTATGTAATATTGCCCCTTTACAGTACAAGAACAAAAGAAAAAGAAGTTCCACAAAAAAGTGGACTAAATCAATGGAATGCAGGAGGAAGAGAAAGAGATATAAATGAGGTATATATCCCTATACCAATAAATATACATAAATATTACCCTGATTTTTTTCCGCCAAGAGATAAAAAATTTAGCCTAAAAGTTCCAACAGGAGAAATATTAAGTGCTAAAGTTTGTCAAGATAATTCAAAAGCCTTAATGACAGACCCAAATAAAGCCTTATCTGATTGGCTTTTAAGAAAAGTCTTAAATTTAAAAGAAGGTGAACTTGCCACAATAGAAAAATTGAATAAACTCGGTTTTGACAGCGTTATGATTACCAAAGAGGACGAAACGAATTATAAAATCAGTATAGCAAGTACAAACTCTTACGAAAAATTTATTTTATAGGTCATCCCAGTAGATACGTATTACAATGCGTATCTACTATGTTTCATTATTTACATAACCAGTTAGTGAAAATATATAACCCGTTTCACTTTTTATATAATCAGTTACTAAAAACATATAACTGACTACTAAATTTGTATAACCAGTTACTAAAAATATATAACTCGTTATTAAATTTATATAACTAATTACTAAAAATATATACCTGACTACCAAATTTGTATAACCAATGAAGTGAATTTGGTACATATTTTGATAAAAACATATATAATCAACTAAACCTCTATTATTATGGCTTATCAAAATATTTCGCAAACAGTTTCAGAAGATGAAATCAAGAAAATTAAACAAGCGATTGAATCTATTTCAACAGCTTTACCTTTTTTAGTAGCACTTACTACAGACGAAAAAAAATCTTTGGTTAAATTAGGCTCAAAAAGTGTAGATTTTGTAAAAGACTGTAACAATGTAGCCCAAAACTACCCGCAAATATTACCTTCGGGCTTTGATGCTAATGAGCTTGCCAAAGATAGCAAACTGTTTGAACAACTTTCGGAGCTTCGTTTGCTCTTAAATACATTAAATGAAAAACTCAATGACACGACTACTGCCGTAGGCAACGAAGCCATGAAAGCCTCTTTGACAGTCTATGAGTATGTAAAAACTGCTGCTAAATCGCAGGCAGGACTTAAAACAGTTTCCGAGCAACTCCAACAACGTTTCAAGGGACAAGGCAAAACCAAAAAAACAACTTAATACAAAAAGGAGCTAAAAGCTCCTTTTGTTATTTCAACTTATCTTTGAGCATCTCTCTCAAAAATGCTATTTCTTCTTCTAATTTCTGTATCTGCTTTTGATAGAGTTCTTTTTCTTCTTTACTAAAAGAATTATTGATAGTGATGTTTTCTACATAATTATTACCACTTATCTCGCCCTGACTATTGTTATCCCCTGAATGATTTACGCTAAATCTTTTGTCATCAGTGAGGTAATGCAAAAAACTTACAATATCCATTTCGTAGGCTTCGGCTAGTTTATCTATTTGTTCTAAGTTTAGTTTGCCTTCGCCTGTTTCCAGACGGCTGTATGAGCTTTGTGAAACGTGCAAGAAATCGGCTAACTGCTCTTGCGTATAGCCATATTTTTCTCTTAGTTTTTTGAGTTTTTGAGCAGATTCGAGCATATTTGTAAATTTTCTGTAAAATTATTCATTTTTGAATAAGCATCTAAGACTTTAGGTATTATTTTTGCCCATAAATCTAGCAAATACTTATTAAAAGCCTCAAACGTTGGAGGCAAATCTTATACTATCAAAACCTTAAACCTTATCTTATTTCAATGAAAAACCAATTTTTAGCATTTCTGATGCTAACAGTTATGTTTTGGGGTTGTAAACCTCGAACCCAAGAACTGACACCACAAAAAACTAACATCAATCCTGATGTGATAGAACAAGCCAAGTTCTATTTTGAAAACGAGCAAAGTATATCCCTCTCTAAACCTATTAATGCAACTATTACTGAAAGTAGCAACCGAGTAAACTTGTGGGCTTACCCTGCTTTTAGAACCTTCCAACCTGTTTGGAGCAAAACAGAGCAAGTAATACAAGCAAATGGCAACAAGGTGCTTATTACACCCTTACGCAGAAACATGAATGTAGATTACAACAATTTGTACTACATTCGTAGATTAAGAATTGAGTTAAATACTCAAAACCAAGTTGTTAAAACTAATATTGTAGAACTTGTTACTCTTGCTGGTTCTGTAGCTCAAAATAAAAACATGATTATTGCCAATGTTTTTGAGGAAATACAAACAAGAACTGATGCTAAAATAATGGTATTTGATGCAGGATATACGCCCCTCACACAAAATATTTCTTGGAAAAAAGGAGAGGGTAACAACAACAACAATGCAAACAATAGAAACACTGAAGATGATAATGCAATTCCTAGTGGTTGTTATCAGTTGGTAGCTGTGGCAAGTTGCAATGATGTTCAGTATATTCAAGAGCCTTCATCTTGCGACCCAGATATAGATGGTACATTTCAAGGTTTTGGAAACCCTGTGAATACTTGCCCTGCTGGTAGTGGTGCAGGTGGTGTAAATAGCAACCCTGACCAACCCGTTGGAGGCGGTGGTAATGATACAGGGCAAGATGACCCCTATATTTTCGGAACGTATGATTACAATGGCTTAAAACTTGATAGTTATTATTTTAATTATGGTACAATTAAAGCAATTGATGAAAAAACCGTAGAAACTGTTAAAGAAGTAATAGATGACCCTGATTTTAGAGATTTAATTAGTGCTTATTTGGGAACAGGAGAGCAGAACAAAATTCATATTATTTGGAAAGAAGAAGGCTTTTTTAGTAATCTTGCTCCAAGTCAGAATAATGGATATTTTGACCTTAACACCAATAAAATATATCTGAATCCTTCTTTAATTAAAAGACATGGAAGGATAGGAATTGTAAAAACATTGACACATGAAGGTATTCATGGTGCATATTTTAAACCTGATGCTCAAGAACTGCAAGAATATATTAATATGAAAAATTGGTTAAATACTGATGATTTTGGACATATTACTCATAATTGTATGTCTTTTTATAAAGTAGAAATTGCTTTGAGAATTATGAAACGTTTTGATAGAGGACCTTATGGTAGCTGGGATTCAAGAATAAAAGATGAACACTTTAAAGGCTTTTTTTTGCTAAGCACTTTAGGCGATTTAGATGCTAATACTAATAAACCCATTTTGGCAAATAAAGCATGGGATATACTATCGAAAAACGAACAGAATAATTACAGAAGAAAAGCAAAAGAATTAATCAAAATTTATCAACAACTACCCTAATGAAAAAATATATTTTAACATTTGTAATAATATTGGTGAGTGTGGGTGTTAAAGCACAAAACATGCCCTTACCTGACCCTAATAGTGCTAATACATTATTTATCAAATACAAAAAAAATCTTGATGAAAATAATACCATTTTAAGTGATAAAGATGAAGCTCAAGTACGAGTATATAATGGTGGCATCAAAGATTGGGCTTGGACTGATAGTTATATGTATATAGCAAAAAATAATACTGGAGGAAGTATTAATGAAGAATTTTATACCCCTAACAAAGAGTAT
>JALONN010000017.1 GCA_025454915.1 Raineya sp. | reverse complement strand
ATTTCTGTTTTTTAGAATAGGTAATCTGTGATAAACATATCTAATGAGGCTTTTTCATTCTAAAATCTTAACGGATATTTTCTGTTTTTTCACGGATAAAATCTGTTTTTTAGAATAGACAATATACCATAAACATATCCAATGAGACTTTTTCATTCTAAAACTTTGACGGATAAAATCTGTTTTTTAGAATAGACAATATACCATAAACATATCCAATGAGGCTTTTTCATTCTAAAATCTTAACGGATAATTTCTGTTTTTTCACGGATAAAATCTGTTTTTTAGAATGGACAATATACCATAAACATATCCAATCAGGCTTTTTTATTCTAAAACTTTGACGGATAATTTCTGTTTTTTCACGGATAAAATGTCTTTTTTAGGATAAATTTCCTTGTAAAAAAGAGTTTTTATAAGCCTAATTGAAAAATTTAACCTCCTAAAAAGGAGGTTTTCTAAGCTAAAACTTTGACGGATAATTTCTGTTTTTTCGACTGATAAAATGTCTTTTTTAGGATAAGTCTCCTTGTAAAAAAGAGTTTTTATAAGCCTAATCGAAAAATCTGACCTCCTAAAAAGGAGGTTTTCTAAGCCAAACTCTTGACGGATAAAATCTGTTTTTTCACGGATAAAATGTCTTTTTTAGGATAAGTTTCCTTGTAAAAAAGAGTTTTTATAAGCTTTTATTGAAAAAACTGACCTCCTAAAAGGGAGGTTTTCTAAGTCAAACTCTTGACGGATATTTTCTGTTTTTTTGACTGATACGCTGTCTTTTTTAGAGATAAAAGTACTCATCATTAAAGATTTAAGTGTCTAAAAGGGAGGTTTTCTAAGCCAAAACTTTGACGGATAATTTCTGTTTTTTCACTTCAATTAGAAAAAACTTAACTAAAGGATATATTCTTCCAAATTAAAGACATTTCTAAAAACTTTAATTTTTTGTATTTTCTTACAAGCTGAAAATCATAGAGATTTGAGCATCTGAAAATAATTTGATAATTTTGTGTAAAAATGATTTCATGAAAACACTTTGCACCTTTTTATTCATATTGCTCATGTCTGTGCCTTTGTATGCTCAAAAGCAAGACACTACACTCAAAAATACTCATGCTATTAAACTTTTAGGACAGGCTTCTCCTGATAAAATATTACTCAGGTGGGCAGCTTCCAGCCCTTATGCTTGGAAAATAGCAAATGAGCAAGGAGTAATTGTGGAAAGAAGACTGATTGCAAAATCTGGCAAAGTGCTTAATCCTAAAGGAGCATTTGTAAAACTCGTGAGTACCCCTTTGAAGCCTTTACCCTTGAAAGATTGGGAGACTTTGGCTAAAAAAGATCAATTTGCAGCTATTACAGCACAAGCTTTGTATGGAAAGAGTTTTCAGGTATCTCAAGGAGCAGCTAAAACCTCTACTACCAAAGGAATGGTAGAAATGCTCAATCAATCTACAGAATTAGAGAATAGATATTCTTTTGCTTTGTTTGGAGCAGATGTTTCAAAGGAAACAGCTCAGGCTGCTGCTTTGTATTTAGAGGATACAAATGTACAAAAAGATGAAATGTATTTGTATAAAGTATATGTAGCAACACGCCCAAAAAATACTCTTGCCATTGATACAGGATATGTGTATCTAGGTGTTTCAGATTATCGTCCTTTGCCTCAAATCAGAGAAATTCAAGCTGAGTTTTCTGACAAATCAGTACTACTTAGTTGGGACAAAAATCCTTATAACCGATTTTTTACAGCATACTTGATTGAGCGTTCTGAGGATGGGGGCAAAACATTTAAAGCTGTTTCAAACCTTCCATTTTTGAATACAGAGCCTTATGGAGCCAAAGAAGACTTAAAAAAGAATTTCTACATAGATTCTTTGAAACAAAACCAAAAAGAATATTTCTATCGTATCAAAGGGATGAATGCCTTTGGACAAATCAGTTTGCCTTCTGATACTATTTCTGGAATGGGTTATATTCCTTTGAGAGGTAATCCTAGTATTACCAAAGCTTATGAGCTTAAAAATGGGCATATTCAGGTGGAATGGCAATTTCCTTCAGAAACCCTTGCTCAAGTAAAAGGATTTCAAATAGAACGTTCTAAAACAGAACAATCAGGCTTTGAACCTCTAAATACTAGCTTGCTACCTGTTTCCACTACTTTTTTTGTAGATAACACGCCCAGTCGTTCCAATTATTATCGAATTAAAGCCTTAGGCAAGAAGGAGGGAGAATATGCTTTGTCTTTTCCATATAGAGTACTAGCTCAAGATAGCATTGCACCTAGTATTCCAGAGGGACTTGAAGGAGTGGTAGACTCTAATGGAGTAGTGAAACTTACTTGGAAAAAAGGGAAAGAAACAGACCTATATGGTTATAGAGTATTTAGAAGTAATTTTGAAAACCAAGAATATAGCCAAATTTCCAAAGAACCTATCAGAACAACCATGTTTATAGATACTATCAGCACTAAAACACTTTCCAAGAAAGTATTTTACAAAATAGTGGCTTTGGATGAAGTATTCAATGCTTCTGATTTCTCAAAAGCATTACCACTTAAACGTCCTGATAAAATTCCACCTGTTCCAGCGAATTTTGTTCATTATGAAGCCAAAGAAGAGGGTATCTTTTTGAAATGGGCATCAAGTAGTAGTGAAGATGTAAAAAAGCATCTGCTTTACAGAAAAGAACAAGGAGCAAAGGATTGGAAACTGATTCAGATGTTTGAAGGAAAAAATACCCAAAATTATTTAGACAAAGATACAGACCTTTCAACAGTCTATGCCTATATTTTGGTGGCAGTAGATGAGACAGGTTTGGAATCAAATCCTTCTAAACCTATTATGGCAAAAAGATTGGATAATAAAATCAGAGGGGCAATTGAAAAATTTGAGGTTGTGGCAGATAGAACCAAAAAAGAAATCAAACTTTCTTGGGAGTATCCAGAAAAAGGGGTATATGCCTTTTGGATTTACAGAAGTGAAAAAGGGAAGCCTTTGAGATTATTGACAAGTGTTCAGGATGCAAGTGCTAAAACATATATTGATAAAGAAGCTGCCCTCAATAGAGAATACCAATATGCTATCAAAGCTATTTTCAAAGATAATGCTCAAAGTAAAATGAGTAAATCTGTGGTAGTTGTATATTAAACACTCAAAAATCTTACAAATAGCTTTCTCATCCTTTTTAAAGAGAGAAAGCTATTTGTGATTTTAAAAGAATAGTGTATATCAAAATCTTTCAAAGACCTCTTGAAAACATACAATCTTACTCAAAAACTTACATCATTTCGACTTTCTCTAGATTCTAAAAACTTGTAAGTAAGAAAATTACCTTGTATATTTGCAGTATTATTCATTCAACAAAATAAATCTCTAAATTTCATGAAAAACGTTACACTACTCTCTATTTTGTTTGCTGTGGTCATAGCCTTTGCTGGTTGTAAGAAAGATGAACCTAAAGTATATAAAAATGCTGAAATCACACCCAGCATCACTTTCAAATCTTCTTATAAAGTAGGAGAAACCATTACCTTCGATTTAGTTGTTACCCCAGATACTCAATGTCAAATGGATGGAGCAAGCATAGATTTAATTGCTTATAAACAAGATGGAACTTTTGTGACTTTGACAGCCGTGCCAGCCATATTTATTACTCCTACCAATCAACCCAACACCTTTAACTTTGCTGTTAAAGTTAATAACAAAGAAGTAGGCAAACCTGAAACCTATTCTAAAGGAACAATAAGATATGTTCTCTCTTATAAGTCAGGATGTGAAAATGAAGGAGGGAGAGCAAAAGTTTTAACAGAATTTGATATAGTACCTTAATAAATTTATAAAAACACAACACCATCAAAACTGCTCATTTAAAGTGGTCTTGATGGTGTTCGATTGAACACATACATAAAGATAGTACATAATAACACTATGAAAAAACTTACCCCTTTCATTACCCTTTGCCTTGTTTTCTTTGTGTGCTTTGATTTTAAAATCTTTGCTCAAAGAATTGAAATCAAAATAGAAGGTTTCTATTCTTATGCACGAAGAAATCATTCCTTTGTACTTTCTTCTTCAACCAATTCAACAACTACATTTAACCAGATAGGTTGTTTTTCGAAAGATGGAGGAGGAGATGAAACTTTTGGTTTAAAAGTTCTATTTCCAGAATTGGCAGGTAATATATATAACATTCCTTTGACTACTGGCTCACTACCTGCTGATTTAGTTTTGAAAGTAGATGGATGGGAAGATGGTAGAAATGCTGAGTCTTGTGGTAGTCGTTGTAGTTTTGATAACTTAGGAGGTTGTGAGGATGATAATAGAAGTGCAGATGTGGCAGCAGCCAATGCTCAAGATCACTGGCAATATATCAATCTCTCTAATTATGCACCTGGAGTATGGCATGCGATTAATCCAGATCAAACTACACAATGGAATTATGGGGTGTTTATTCAAATGCGTTATTTTTTACCAGGTGATGTATTTCAAGCTCCTGAAACAGTAGGTTATAATGCTACTATTCATGGTACAGGGCACTGCATCACAGATGGGCTTGCAGACGATGTGAATTGGGAGATTAACAAAAGAACTACTATTCCAAGTGTAGAGGGGATGACTTATTTTTGGGAATATAGGGTATCAGGTGCTTATACAAAGCCTGATAGTGTAATTTGTTATAATACTTGTAAAATAGATAGTATTCTTACAACTGATTGTCTGAGATATGGTATGCCTACAAATCCTTGTTATGGAGCAGACCCTATTACAGGAGAATTAATAGAAATTCCTTGTGATCCTATTTGTTTGAGAGATACCACTTACTATGTTTATACTTACGATTATTATTGTAATCCTTACACTTGTTATAACCCTGCTGTAACGACTGTTTATGACAGTTCTTGGATACCTGTTTTTAGTTCCTCAACTTCTAATGCCTATAGCATTTCAGATATATTTACTTTACCATCCTTACAATCACATTTAACTTATTATTACAATCAAGGAAAAGTACTTTTAAACCCCAATATTCAATTTAGGGTGAAAGGCACCTATGGAAGTGGAGCTGATGCAAGAACCACTAATTATTCTATTCTCAATCAGGTTCGAGTCAATTGGCCTCCATCTGCTGAGATTACAGCACCCCCTACACCAACTAGTAATATTTTTTCAAATCTTTCAGAAGCTACTTATGAAAGTACTCAATTAAGAATTGAGAATGTAAAGTGTTTTTCTACCTCTACAGGAAAAATTATTATTAAAGATATTACAGGTCAGGCAAATGGTTATTATTACTCTCTAAGAAGAACTCATGATGAAGATGGAGATGAGATTTCATCAGGATTGACACTCAATGTGCTGAATAAAAAACCTACACCAGGCAATCCTGTGGTATTTCCTGATAATGCTGATAACAAACCCGCAGGACTTTTAGGGCTTCCAGCAGGGAGGTATTCCTTAGCGATTGAAAATTATGATGCAGGAGGTTCTAATGGAAGCAAAGCTGGTTGCTACAAAGAAATTTTTAATATAAAGGTTCAACAACCAACCTTACTTGAAAAACAAAGCTTTACAAAGCATACTTACAATGGTTTCAATGTGAGTTGCAAAGGCTCAGCAGATGGAAAAGTAAGTATTCAGGCAAAAGGAGGGGTAACACCTTATACTTATGAGCTTATAGAAGATAGCCCTGTGTTTAATGTAGGAACATCTTCTTCAGGAGCAACCAGCAGCCCTTTTGAGTTTTCAGGACTTGCTGCCAAAGATGCAAATGGAAACACAATTCTATACAAACTCACCATCAAAGATGCTTTGGGAGCTTGTGAAGTAATCGAAAACTTTACCTTATCTGAACCAACAGCCCCTGTAGACATTAATAACCTCACACTTTCTCAATTTGGAACCTATAACATTTCTTGTTTTGGAGGAGTAGGGAGCATTCAGGTATTACCCAAAGGAGGGATTGAAACAGCGAGTTACACAGTTTTATTAGGTTCTCTTTCTCAAACAGCTACCACAACAGCAGCTACTACTTTTACAAATTTAGTAGCTGGCACATACACGCTTATCATTCGTGATGCCAATGGTTGTGAGAAAACACAAGTAGTAACCCTGACAGAACCACCTAGAATAAGCCCTACAAATGCACTCGTAATACTTCCTACTTGCTATCAAGGCAAAGATGGAAAAATTGAATCAGAGGCTACGGGAGGCGTTCCAGCAGTGGGAGGAGTGTATACTTTTAGCTTGCAAAGAACAGCAGGAAATCAACCTAACAGTTTTTATAGTTATACTGACCCTACACCTCAAAGCCAAACAAGAGCAAGTTTCCTTGCTTTGCCAGAGGGAACGTATAAACTTCGTATTCAAGACCAGTTTTCTTGTCAGAAAGATACAACCATCATTATCTCAGAACCAACACAGTTATCTTCTGGGGTAGTAGATGGTACCAAGAAAGATGTATCTTGCAAAGGAGGAAGTGATGGAGAAGCCCAAGTGAGATTCGAGGGAGGAAGTGCTCCTTATCAGATAGAATGGTCATATAACAATACTTCTAGCTATATAGGGATTGCAGCCCTTAATAGCTGGGGAGGAACAGTGGAAACAGTTAGTTTAGGAGTAACTGAAACCCATTTGTTTAAAAACCTGAAAGCAGGAATATATTATGTGAGATTTAAAGACTCTAAAAATTGTGATAATAATATTATTGGAGGGGTAGTAACTCAATTCACCATCTTTGAACCCAACATTGCTTTGGATGCAAGTGTGAATTTCAACCAACAAGTGTCTTGTTTTGGAGGAAATGATGGCTCGATTACAGGTTTTGCCACTGGTGGATGGGTGGGTTCCTATCAATATTCTTTGGATGGAGGTGCTTTTGGATTGAACAATACCTTTACTGGACTTTCAGCAGGCAACCACACTTTAGCAGTCAGAGACTTGCAAGGTTGTACAAAAACAGTAAACTTTGTCATCACTCAGCCAGACCAATTAACAGCAAACCTTGCTACTTCCACCAATACCTCTTGTTTTGGAGGAAATGATGGCTCAGCCACATTGAGTATTTCAGGTGGTACCATGCCTTATAGAGTGTCCCTCGATGGAGGAACTACTTGGGTATTAACAGATATTAACAGTGCTACTGCAATACTTACAAGTTTAAGTGCAGGGGCATATAATGTGTATATATCAGATGCTAATAATTGCTCACTTGCAAGTGTGGTAAATGTTGTAATAACATCCCCAATTGCCATTGCTTTTCAAAGTGCACCAGTGGTTACAAATACCTCTTGTGGGCTTTCAGATGGAGCTATCACTGTGAGCATTACAGGAGGAACACCTACTTATTCGTATGCGTGGGAACGATTACAAGGAGCAAGCTATGTAGCCATTGCAGGTAACAGCAATACTTTATCAAACATTTTTGCAGGAACCTATAGAGTGAAAGTAACTGATAGCAGAGGTTGTCAGTGGATATCTAGTGCCATTGTTGTTTCTGATATTGGTTCTCCTGACATGGTTAACCTGCAAACCACACCAGTCTCTTGTTTTGGAGGAAATGATGGTACCATTTCTTTTGAAGTAACCTCTGGAACTGCTCCTTATGAATGGAGATTGCAAGGAGTAACATCTTTTGCTCCTGTGACAGGAGTAACCACCATTACTGGACTCAAAGGAGGGGCAAGCAATCAACATGTGATTGAAATTAAGGGAGCAAATGGATGCACAAGACCTTTTGTGATAGAAGTTCCAGAACCTACACCACTTGCGATTAGTTTTACTCCCCAAAATCCACTTTGCGTGGGTGCAAGCAATGGAAGTATTACAGCTACTGTGTCTGGAGGAAATGGTGGATATACTTATGAGTGGCTTGGTTTTACAACTACTACTGCTACACTAAACAATATAACAGCAGGAACTTATACACTTAAAGTAAAAGATAACAAGGGTTGTGAGTTCTCAAAAGAAGTTTCTCTTACAGATCCACTTCCAACCAAAGTGAGTTTCCCTGATACTGTTCGTGTTTGTGGTGGAAATGCTTACACCGTAGATGCTGGAAATAGTGGTTCTACTTATGAATGGAAAAATGCAAATGGTGAAGTGATAGGTACAAACCAAACCATTGCGATTTCTCAAATGGGTAATTATACCTTGAAAATTAAGACGGCTTTGGGTTGTGAATCAACGCATCCATTCAGACTTGAAGTGAGAGATGATTTGGTGAAAGCAGATGTACTTTCAACAGCTGAGGCAATAGCTGAGGATACAGTGGTATTCATTGATATTTCAAGGGTGCTTGTGGATGATCCGAACAATCCTTCGAGAATTCCAGATAGAATCGAATGGGTCTATGATAGCCCTAATATTGTAAGAGTTGGAGGTTATGCAGGTTATACAGAAGAACTCCAGTTTTTGAAAGAAGGATTTTATACCATTAAACTCAGAGCATTTTATACATCCTGCTCAAGTGAAATAGAAAAAAGTATTGTGATATTGCCTAAAGCAGCCAAAAATGCTACCCAGAATGGATTGGGTTATCAGGGAGCTGATGTAACAGAGTTTACAGCCTTTCCAAACCCTTCTGCTGGAACATTTCAGGCTCAGGTGAAATTAAACAAAATAGCTCCTGTGACGATTTCACTTTACAGCCTTCAGGAATCGAGAAGTCTGGTAACCTATCAGGGAGACAACCAGCAAGACTATCTCTTTGATTTTACATTAAGAGAGGATATTCCAGCAGGAATTTATGCTTTGATGGTCGTAAGCCCCAATGAAACCAGATTCTTTAGAGTAGTCATTCAGAAATAACAGTAACGCCCACTTTTTAGTGGGCGTTGTGTTACAAATAGTTTATTTTTATCCATCAATCTTTCAAATACAATACACATAAAGAACCATTTTGCTCTATTTCAATTTGAATATTATCTATGATTTTTTTAAGAAAATAATAATATTCCCCTTCTTGAGTATGCCAATCTAAAAGCACTTGATTTCCCTTTAACTCAACATATTTTCTATAAACACCATCTAATTCTAAATCTTCTTCACTAATTTCTGGAGGTGTAATAATTAAGTGATTTATATGTTTCTCAAACTCCTGTTTTAAATACTCATAGAATTTATTTAATGCACTTTTTTCCAATAAATATGAAACTATTATTTCATTAGATTTAGGATAGCCAAAATTATTGCTTGTTGGTAAAATACTATATTGTTCAATGATTATATCTAAAAGAATATTAAAAAATGTAAAACTACTATAAAATGCACCCTTATCACTTCCTGTTTTCTGGTATATAAGGCTTAATTTTCTGTATTTCTCATCAGTCTTTTTAAGTCTATCTAAAATAGGCATTAGCCCATCTTCTAACAAAAATTCTGTAAAACTATTTTTGTACTTTTTAATTTCACATCCATCTGTTAAAATATAAACAGGTGGATTTATTTTATCTTCCTCACAATCAAAAAAATAGAATATATAACCTTGCCATTGTCCAAAAAAGAAATAACTGCCTTTTATTTGAAGTTCATTAATTTTTCTTTCATCAAAATTTATAGCTTGAATAGCATCTTTCTTATTATTTAATAATGAAGGATATTCTGTGTAGTATGCCTGAAGAAATGCTCCACTTTTCTTCCCAAAAGTCGCTAAGTACTCTTCATAAGATACAGGTAATTTAACATTTATTTCTCTTTCTATTTCTAATATTTCTTTTTTATTGAGTCCAATATATTGACCTAAGAGCTTTTCATAAGGATTCAAAAATTTTAGATAAATTAAATTTTCCATTAATAATGTAATTTAGGTGTAGTAACAATTTTTATTTTTACATTAGGAAACATATCACAAAATTGCTGAAAAATTGCTGAACAAGAATGGCAAGGACACAAATCGCTAGTAATTTTTATATCTCCAACAATATTTGGGTATTTTTTACCTTTTACAGCACCTTTTAAATGAGCAAAATATTCTAATGCTATTGATTCTGTGTCCAAATGTCTTGTTGCTAATGCTGGTTCAAAAACTCTTTCTCCTTTTTTTACTTTTGCAATAAACTCTTCATTTATAAATTTACCACTTTGACGCATTTGATTATTATACCCCTCTCCACTTGCAATTAAAATGTTTTTATCATCGAACTCAAACTTGGATATATTTCTTTTTTTTGCTATGGAATAATTTTGTTTTAGGTCATTCACAAAAGTTTCCCAATTTGCATCTGTCAGTTCAACAGATATTTTAGAATTTCTTTTGCATAATGTGCGAAAAACTTGAAAATGTTCTTCATTAACTATAGAACTAAATAAATCATCAATGTTATTGGAATAAACTTCAGTTTTAGTAAACTCTATTATTATTTCTTCAGTTTTTTCAGGAGGACTTTTTCTAACAACTTTTGTATAACCATTATTTCTTGCTATTTTTCCAGTAGGTGTTGCAAAAGCAGCTTCTTCAATATTGTCAAGTTCTGCTTTATAAACTTTTATAAATTCATCATAATTATCTCTTATAGCTTCAGATTTTAACCAAACACCTTTAATACCTTTTACTTTATCTGTTCCAAAGTGCTTAATGGCTTCATCAAACATTTTACCTCCTAAACCTTTCCCTTTCCAAGATTCTTCAGTAATTTTGAGAGTAGCCGTTAAAAAACCATCTTTATTAAGCTTGATATGTGTGCCTTTGCCTAATCCTTCACCATCAAATGTGATAATTTTATCTTTTTTAGCAACAGTTATTTTACTCCATAACTGTTGTAGCAATTCTTTCTTATTCCATACTTGTTTTTTGGGAACAATTTTAGATAGCTGTTTGGCTGTCAAAGCTCTTCGATATGTGGTTTTAACTACTGAACGAACCACATCTACATCTGTCAAAGCCATACCCAGACTAAATGCAGCCTTCCATTGTTCTGTTACTTTCCCTAATCTTACAGGCAATTGCTCAGAGAGCTTCCAACTATAATAACCTTCAGTAGCAGAACCCACAAAAGGTATCCACCCAACCCAACCTATATTTTTAAAACCATCTTTAAGGCTTTCTATAACAGCCCATTGAGCTCTTAATCTATAATAATGTTTATCTATATTGAGGCTTTGTGCATACGCATCCCCATAATAGAAACGTACAGTAGATAAATCTGCTTTGATAAGCTCTTCTTCTGTTTCCTTGAGAATATCTTGTAAAGAAACACTTTGCTTGTCCATATCAAGATTTTCACCTGTACTATACCATGCTTTTTTATTTTCATTAAAGTTTACCAATGATTCAACTTTTATCCAAACGCCTCCATGATCTATTTCAAAAAACATATAAATATCATATCCATCATTGCCTCTAGGGTCAGCATACATATCAAAAGCATTTGCTGTGCTCTCTGAAGGACATCTTTCACACCATTCACCATCTTCAATGGCTTGATTTTTAACTTTATTAAGTTTTTCTGCTCCATCAATCACCAAAGATAGTAGCTCTTTTACATTTGCTTGAGCAGGATTAGATGGGTTTATGTAGTCTTTACGTTTCCAACCTTTTAAGCCATATCTTTCAAGAGTTTTTAAGTGACTTCTATTGGCTGTATATTTCTTTTTTACAACTGTCTGAAAGGGACTAGCATCTGTATCTCTTTTAACATAATAAGATTCTGTCAGAAAGATAATTAATATTCTTTTGTTAGGATTTGCATTAAAAATAGCTGTTTCTGCTTCTTGAAGAGCTTTATAAGTAGAAATATTTTCTGTTGGTTTATTCTTTCTAAAATTTTTAATATTTTCTAAAAAATCCCCTTGAGTAATATCCCCATCATCTGAAAATTGTCCATTTCCTCCTCTTAATAACTCTTCATAACTTAAAAAGAACCTCCCATAAAAAATATATAAAGAAAAGTTATTTGGGTCGTAAGTATTATTGAAAGAATTTAAAGTATTTTTTAATTCGTTGTATTTATCAAAATTTTCATCTACAAAGGCTTCTAAATTCCCATCATTACTACTTCTTTTTTGGATATATGCATTGTTGAGAAAAAAATAATTTCTTTGATTAGGATGTTTGCTCTCATTCAGGTTTACAAACTCCACAAACTCTTGAAGACTTTTTTTAATGAGTGTTGAGTCATTCAGTGCTTTTGCTGAAACTATAAAAGCAAAATAACAAATTAATATGTACAGTATTTTTTTCATATATATATTTAATTTCTTGAATAAAGCATCATATTCAACAAAGTATCTTTAATTCTTTGTTTCACATAGTTTTTAATGGTGTCCTCTGGTTGCTCTTGTCTAAGTTTTTGTAATATTTCTTCAACTATATCTAAACCTTCATTTTTAAAATTTTTACCTAAATCTTTCATACTTTCTTCTGTTGCAAAGGCTATAATGAGTTTTTCCAAAATAAATGATAAAGCCACATTATTCTCTTTAGTCATTATATTCTTTGTGTCATCAATTTTACCTTGCATTTGATTATTTATATCTACTTCATTTACAATGGACTCGTCTTCTCCTAGAGTATTTTCTTCCTCTTCACTTTGAGAATAATTGCTATTTATAATTTCATTTGATTGGTTGTATGAGTTTTTTAAATTTTTTAAGTCTTGTATTTGACTACTGATTCCACTTATTGCCTCCTGCCCTAATTCCCTGGTGGCTTTCCAAAGTATTTTAGCAAACTTCACCAAAGCTTGGGCATAATACTTAATCGCCTCAGAAAGACTTTGTTTCATTTCTAATTTAGCTTTTCTGAGCTTTTCTTTGGCAGCAGTTCTTTGTTCCTCTGTGGCATTGGCTGGTAATCCTTTGAGTTCTTTTTTGGCTGCTGCAAGACTGTCTCTTGCATTGTCTAATCTTAATTGTATCCTTTCAGGCAAGTATTCATACATCTTGGCTGCCACCAAATCAATTTTATCCAAGACAATGTCAATTTGGTCTAAAGCAGATTCTGCTTGATTCAAAAAGCCTTCAATTTCAGTAATTTGAGCCTGTACAGTGGCAAGGGTACTATCGTCTAGCACCTGAGCACTTGCTCCAGTGATGGCAATGATACCATCAATCATTCTGTTTTCTTCATTGACTTTGATGTTCTTGAAGGCTGCTTTGAGTTTAATATTATTCATAAAAGGCATCACAACTACTCCTTCTCCACTAAACACTCCTTGACTGCCCTCAATTCTTCCTATTTTAAGTTTAAAATCAGTAGCAACAATGGTATCACCTCTCACTAAATTTGCCTTGGGTGTCTGGTTTTGAAGTGTAAACTCCTTGGGCACTCTGCCACAAGCAAAATCCTGAGCTGAAAAACCACTGGTTTGAAAGGTATCTCGCTGTATGATTTGATTTGTAGGCGTTAAATCTCCACAAAAACTTAAGACCTCATATTCATAAGTGGTAGAAGGACGTAAATCAAGCAGATTCACATAATTTAACTGACTATTTTCCTCAAACCAAGTACCATTGTTTTCTTGCGTTTTTTCTCTAAACCTGAGCTTATATCGAGTATTTCCAGCCCCTGCCTCATAGGTGATTTTAGCCCTTGTGGGAGCAAGTACTTGAGCTGAAATGTTTGTGGCAGGTAAACACACGGAACCATACGTAAACTTTACTACTTCACTTCTTCCTCTGTTTTTAAAGATTTCAAGACCATTGCGTTCCACGACTCTCACTTGCAAGGCATAACTTTCTCCTGCAAGCAAACTAGGCTCACTAATTCCATAAATGAAAGTGGTAGATTGAGTAGTGGTTCTAAGGATTGGGTTAGAAGTCAGGATTGCATCATTGGGGTTTCTGGTTTTAGGGATTAATTGCACCACTGTCACTTCATACTCCACATCAATGGCTGCATTTGGGCTTGAAAGGTGTCTAGGAGTCCAAGAAAAAATCACATTCTGAGGCTCTAATATCTGCACCTTTTCATCCTGATAAGGCTGATTGATAATTGGTGGGTCATTTTCAGCAAGCCAAGCAAGCGTTTCTCCTGCTTTGGGAGCAGCTACAGGTACATTTCGAATGAAGTCTAAGACTTCAAAACGAATGCTATAAATCCCTTCTGGTAACTTCTGGGCTCTATCATACTGGCTTCTTGTAAATCCTTGAAACTCTAAATTATTAGGGTTAAAGTAATCAGCAAGTTCAATGCTGTTAAACTGCTCAGGAATACCACCTTGAAGCAAAACGATTTTACCAATGTAAGTAGGTTTTGAGAAAATACTAATGCCTGCTCCTTCAATGACAAGTCTGAGTCTGACCTGATAATTGGTTCTGTTAATATCTTTTAAAAGCAGTGTGAGGTTCACTCTTTCTCCTGAGCCACCTCCATAATCTGTGAGCCTTAGGGAATAAGGCTTGGATAATTGGGTGACTACCTCAATAGGGAAATTTTGAGCATTACTTATTTGAGAGGTGAGTAAACTCATACTCAAAATAAGTAGTATATGATATATGTTTGTTTTTATCTGCATATTCTGATTCATTTATCATTGAACAATGCTCATTGTACAATGTTATGGTCTATTGATGATAAAACGCTCCTCTGCAATGACTTGATTCTTTCCAGGCAGGACATAACGAATTCTCACAGGATAATTGCCTGATTGAATAGTAGGGAATGGTTCGGTTAAGAGCCTATTAATCCATGCACTGCCACTGGCAGAATAGCCTACTTGTGCTGCCTGTGTTCTTAAGTCCGTATAGTCATAAAAACCACTGATTGCCATTCGATAGACAAAAGAGCCAAAAGTAGGAGAGAGTGGCGTTGTTCCTGCGATGGCATCACTGTTTGAAAGCACATTATTATTAGGATTCTGCCCAATCACAATATCTTTGGTTGGAGGAACACCCCAAATAGTAGGCGTTCTGTTGGTGATGACTACACTAGGATATGGAAGTCCTTCATAGACAATAGGATTTAAGAGTCCAGTGTGCCAGTAGGTATTGTACTCTGCTTCCATTTGCACCAAAGGGGATGCTCCATTCTGTTCATTTCCTAAAATTTCAGCCTTATCAAAAAGTTCAGCAGCTGTGATGTTCACCCCAATTTCATGGACTCCAGTGAGCACTGGATAACTCCATCCTTGAGAAAGACTCAATGAGCTGATTTTCTCTTTGAATGTAGAGTGTTTGGATGTTGCAAAATAAGCAGTGAAAATAGCTTTGTCTTGGAGTTGTACTAAGCTTCCACTCGCTTGTTGCCCTGTCATTTGCACATTGTTATCCGTAGTACCAGTGGTCGTGGTCACCTGACTTACATTGCTATTAATGGAATCTTTGGCATAAGCAGGGGTGTTTACAATCTCCCAAGTATAGACTTTGCTCGTTTGTATATTTTCTGGCATCGAGAAACGGATTTCTTTGGCATCTTTGTCATAGACAAACCCAGCCTTCAAGGCAGGAGTACTACCTGTTTTCACTCTGATTTCTTGGTTCCATTCATCACGAGCCACAAACAAGTCAGGTTGCCCACGTTTGAGTTTGATGTATGCTTCCCTTGTTTGTTTGGGGAAATAGTACAGCTGGTTTGCCACTGGATAACTCCAAGCAATGTTTGTATTAGGAATATAGTCAGGAGCTTTGGATGTCTTGAAAGTAGCAGTTTTTTCTTCTGTTACAAGTTTTCCTCCACTAATCACCCCTTTCCAAGTATTATTCATAAATTCTTCAAAACTCACTCTACAAATCACATTTATTTGAGTTTCAGAAGGTAAAATATCATGAGATACAAGAGCAGCTGTTTTTCTATCACTGTCCCATTCGGTACTTGCTGGAATGACTGCACCGTTTGCTACTATCTCAAACTTTTCAAGTTTAACTCTAAAAATACGCATTCTGCCTGATTCTGGGTCAGAGAGTTCAAATTCTTTACCAATTTCATAATTAAACACTGCTTGAGGGCTTGTGAAGACATCAAGCCCAGTGGCTTCATTTTCAGGGGTTAATTGGCTAATAATCTGCATTCCTGCCAGTAAATTGGCATTTTGGATAGTACACTGTTTACCAATGGTCATCTCAAATTTGCAACTACCCTTTACAAGTCCTCCTAAAATATTAAATCTGCCTCCCACAATGCCTCTAAACCAAGCAGGGTTCGGCAGTTTTGCCTGTAAAATGGCAGCAGCAGCAATGTCTAAAATATCTACTTTACCATTATAAAAAGGTAAATTTACTTTGATACCTATTTTCCCAAGCACAAAGGCATAGGCTTGTCCCATGGCATACCAACCATTGATGCCTACTCTTTGCTGAGTTTCCACGCAGACAGCCTCCTCTCCATAGTTTTTGAGCATAATATCAAAGCCCAATCCTGCTGCAAAACGAGCATAAAACATTAAAAAGGTTAAATCTCCTGTATCCACTCTAATATCCATCCCCATGGCAAAGCCTTTTCCATCAGAGAGAGTGCTCATGTCTCTACCCAATGCTAGATTCATTTGACCTAAAATGGAAGAGACTTCGTCTGGTGGTGCTGGAATGTCAGCAATGTCATGACCTACCATGAGATAAGAGCCAGTTCTTGCCAGTCCTGCAAGTTGTATTCCCATTCTTTGGCTTGGATTTCCTAAGTGAATATACCATTTGCTGGGGGCTACATGGAATACAGCTTCTCCAGCCATACCACCTGCTCCAATGCCTTGTATCAGCCCTCCCGCCGCATTAATAAATATCTGAAAATTACCATGTAACGTTCTGGCTGCTACATCATAATCAATCATCACGGTTGCCCTGACTGCTCCTTGCTCTTTTGAGAGTGAATCTAATCTGTGAATACCTTCATTAATTCTTTTGACTGTTTCAGGTTGAAAGTTGGTACCTGGGATCTTACCCATGGCTACATCTAAATCACCTGCATAACGGGCAATTTTGGCTGCTTTGGCTTTGAGTTTGTCTACCCCAAAAGAAAAGGCTGGAGTGACAAAGTTTCCTTCTCCAGAGAGCATCACTCTGCTTATTCCCCCTGTTTTGAAGAAAGCTACTTCAAGGGTTACTGAACCATTGAAGGCTTGAGGAGATTTAGCTGTATTAATTTCAATTCCTGCTCTGATGCCAAAGTGAGTTTTGTCATCAGGAATATAGCGAATGCCTGAAGGTGCAATACCTACACGAGAGTTGATAGGGGCTGCTTCTGCTCCTTTGGGGGCTTGTTTCATCTGATAATAAGCTCCACCTGTAAAACCTTTGATTTCAATAGCTCCTAGTGGTATGCCTTGAGAAAGTGTGAGCAAGGCATCAGCATACCAATAACGCATCCCCTCCATGGTGTTTCCAAACAGGGCATACACTCTTACTTTTTCTACAGCTGGGAATCTAGCTTCTAAATTTCCCTGAAAACCATTGCCATAAGTTGCATCTTCTTTGAAAAAGGCAATATCCCCTTTAAGAGAAAAAGAACCTTGATTCACATCAATGCTGGCTCTTTTAATTTCAACACCCTTGAAACGATAAGAAAGGGTGGAAGTAGTGTCTTTGGGTTCTCCAAGTAAAACAATATGAGCTTCTGCTCCAAATCCATTGGCTTCTCCATTGCTACCTTTGGATTTTCCTACAAAATTCACCACCACATCCATTTCTAAGGCTATCCCATTTTGATAGTTTTTGCCTTCAATATTTTCAAGTGAACAGGGAAATCCTGCTACTTTCACCTGATTTACATCTGAACCAAAGGAAAGATTGCCTACTTTGACATAGGGCTTTACACTTCTCACTTCTAAAGCTTCAAAACCAATTTCAGCTAAGCGTACTTTGTCTTTCTCAGAAGTAGAAAGAGAAGCACCTGCTTTCAAACCTACTTCAATATTCATATTGCCATTTAAAACGGCTCTTGGGCGAAAATTTCCATCTACTACTTTCACTTCAAGAAGTGAGTTTTCAAAAATCTTTACTTGTCCAGCTCCCCACAAAGGAAAGACTAAATCCTCTCTATTTTTCACGGCAAGTACATATTCCTGATTCAAAGGGTCAATGAGGCATGTGTAGGCAAGAGGGGTTTCTTCTTTAGCAATGGGAAGTACAATTTCTCCTTTAAAACCAGCTGAAATGAGTTGATTTTTAGTGATAGTAACCCCCAGCGAATCAAGCGAGTAGCTCCATTTACTCATGGAGCCTTCTTTAGGAGCTATCAGGCGTAACACTGTAATTTTCCCTGAAAAACCATATTCATCAATCAAAACATCTTCTGTGATAAAGGTAATTCTATCACTAGGGTTTACAGGGGTGTTTACACCATCCTTCTTTTTAAACTGCCTTGGCAATCTTACTTCTGCTCGTTTTAAATAAAAACCTTTCCAAAGCTCTATGTTTGATACTTCTCCATGATAATTGGCTGGAAAGTTTACTGAACTTGGATTATGAATCTCACTCAAATCAAGGCTTGCTTCTTTCACAACAAATCCTACCCCTTTGAGCCTTCGAGCTTGAAAAGGAGTTGTAAAACTAACTGTGGCAATCAAATCACTCCAGTCTTCCATTTGGGCTTTGAATGTACCTTTCACTCTCTGAGTAGAGTCAATTTGCCCCTGATTATTTTCAACTAATAACAAATCCCTTGAAAAAAGTACTTCTGCATCTACTGAGAGTCTTTTAAAGCCACTACAATCCCACTCAGCAAAAGTATTTCCTGCTTTAAACGTAATTTGAGTGGTGCCACTCTGAGGATTTCCTCCCAAATTGAAACGATAATCTGCCATCAGTTCAAGTTTGGCTGTTCCTACAAAGCCTCCTGCCTGATTGATTCTTACATTTTTAGCCACAAAATAAAGCTCAGAACCATCTTGTGGGTTTTTGATAATCATATAAGCTACTAGGTATGAGTAGCTGGGTGTAAAGACAATGCTATCAATACCAATCGAGTAATCTGTATTTCCAATGGTTTTACGAATGCCCATCGGAAGACTAGCAATCTGGTTGACACTAGTGATAGTAGTAAAAGCATCAGAACTTTTAATTTTAGCCATGGTTGCTCTTGCTCTTCTGATATAAGCCCTTGCCTGCTCTGTGAGACTTCCTGAGTCAAGTGGATTGGCAATGAGGGCATCTTTTTGAGCAAAGTCATAATAATTCAAAGCCTCAGAGACATTTTTAAAATCCCTATTTTGTCCTACTTGATAGAGCTTGTTATTTTGGGGCTTTTTAAAAGTAGTGGTATCTTCGCCTGCATAGACACTGTTCACAAGGAGCAAAGAACAGATCAGGAAAAAAGATACATATCGTAATATATGAGAAAGATGTTTCATAGGCTCTAAAAATTATAGCTATAAGCAAAAGTAGCAGTCAGTTCGTTAAAGGTACTCGCATTCAAGGTGTTTTGAGTATTTTTTCTCAAGAGAATCGAAGAAGCTGAGAAGTTGTGTTTCTTTAAAAGTGTATATTGACCTGATAATCTTAAGTTTAATACACTGTTAGCCAAAGCTCCTGCTCTATAGGCATTGTTAAAAGCACTCGAAAGGCTTGCTTTCAATTGTTTTTTGAAAAAGGGTCTTGAAAAAGCAATATTAGGTCCAAAAGTAGTGGAAGCCTGTCCTAAGGTTTCGTTGCGATTGAAAGCAAAAGATGTGGCAATTGAAGCTCCTGAGGAAGATAGACTTAAATTATGAGCTACATTGATATTGTAAAACTGAACGCCTGTATTTCTATTAACGCCTCCCTGTTCATCTTTAGAAGTCTGATAGACAAGGCTTGCAAGGAGCATCTGACTACTTGCCTGTGTTTTAGAGAGGGCATAGTTGAAAGAAAGACTGGCATTCTGAGAAATTTGGCGATAACGAAGGGTATCTAAGTTTTGAAAAGGAGTGGTCTGGTTGATTTGGTCAAAAACAGAACGAATATTGGTATAACTTTGAAAATTAGAATAAGAAGCAGTCAGGTTCATTTTTTTATTTAAGGCAGTAGAGGCGTTCACTGAGCCTACAAATCTTCTCATCTGAGAGGCTTTTTGATTGTATAAATCATTTCTTTGTGTTCCTAGATTGCTTGAGAGACTCACTTTCTTGAAAATCTTGGTGGAAAGATTCAGGGTAATATTTTCTAAATCATTGTTAAAAAAGTAAGCCCCCAATGTCCGATACCCTGGCTCCACTCTTTCATATGTGGCTCCTATAGTCATAAACTTCAAGGGATAAGACAGAGAGCTTTTGAAAGCATGATAGACAGCTGTGGAGGTTCTAGGTCTAAAAATATCTCCTAAACTGGTGTAAATATTTTTCTTAAAAGAAGAATCCGAAAGAACGCCTGATCTCAAATCTTCTGTGATGGCTGAGGAAGCAAATTCAACATCCAAGAGGGCTTTTTCTAAAAAGCTTTTGGTAGCATGAATGCTTAAAACTAAATTTTCTTGTGGGGCAAGTCCAATGCTGTCTGGAATTGTGATGGAATTTTCTTTGTCCCAAGCTCTAAAGGCAATGAGTTCCACGCCATCTTTTTGGTGTTTGTAGCCAACCTTCAAACCAGTGCCCATTCTTCTAAACGCAGGCAGGTTATTGGGCTGAAGGGTATCAAGTGTTACCGCTCTCTGAAGCCTTCCATACATCACACTCACATTCCAGTTTTCAGTGGGGGTGAGTTCAAAACCTACACCATTATATAAATGTCCAGCAAGGGTATAAGGAGAAAAACTCATCGAATTCCAGCCTAAATGGGTTTTAATCCATTTGTAGGTGGGATGCAAACCATATTGATTGAAAGGTTGCTGAAAGCTTACTTGTTGATTAGAGAAAGTAAAAGAAAAAGGAGCACTCCATCCATAAATGTCTAATCCTAGATTTCCTGTAACAAAGTAATCATAGGGATTTCTACGATTTTCAAGTCCAGAGGCTGCATAGAAGATATGAGAAGTGGAAATACCTCCATTGAGCTTGATGGCCTTTTTATCTTTTCCAACCTGATCAAGGTTTTGGGAAAGCAAAGGCAAAGAACATAGAAAAACCAAAAAGAAAGATAAGGTTCTTTTCATAAGGATAAGCTTGGCATAGTTATTCAAAGCACAAAAGTACGAAAAAAAATACTTAAAAGCTTATCAAGTAAGATAATAAGTCAAGAAAAATAAAAAAAAACTCCTTGAAAACAAAGAGTTCTATCAAAAATTATTCAAACGTTGAAATCAAAAATACCACAAGGCTCCAACGCTTTTCAAAAGGTTGTAAGATTTGGACAGCTTTTTTACTTTTTTATGATACATCTATATGATAGTGCTTGCTTCTGCAATTAGAAAGTTTCAGGATATACCCATCAACTAGAACAAACTTGTAACAAACATCTCAGATCTTCAAACATCCTTGTCACAAGTCTAAACAAGTATCTTGAAAACTTGAATAAGTATTAGGTTTCTTCTAACAAGTGCCTAGAAAGTTTGGACAAGTCTGAACAAACTCACCACTTCTATTTGTTTCATTCACACTTTCATCCAAAATCTATAAACAAGTTTGAGCAAGTATCCCAGAAGTAGACCCAAAAGTCACACCATCTACCTGCAACTTCAAATAAGTATTTGATTTTTCTTGACAAGTCCAAACAAGTTAGAACATCTACCCTAAAAGTTTGAGTAAGTACCCACAAAGTCTGAACAAGTCCAAAGAAGCCTACCCCTTCTATTTGCTCTATTCGCACTTTCGATAAAAACCTATCCAACAAGTACCTACAAAGTACCCCAAAAGTATGCCCAAAAATCGAGAAAGTACCCTGAAAGTACCCAGAAGTATGGTGAAAGTCCCCACAAAGTCCGAAAAAGTCTTGAGATGATGTGCCCATACGTTCAAATTTCGAGGTTTGCAAAAAAACAAGTATGCAAAAACGTGCGGATCCAAGCAGGAATCAACAATTTTCGTTTTTTTTCAGTATGAAAACCTTTAAAAAAGATGTTTGAAGCAGGTTTTAGTGGATAGTTATTTTCCTATCCAACATCTCAACCTTGATTATGTATGTTTAGAGATGTTGTATTGATTTTTTTGAAGAAATGATTCTTTTTTTAACTTTCTTTTGAGCATTTAATTTTTTTTCCTGAAAAAATTGATGTAATGCCTGCTCTTCTGCTGGTGTAAGTGAACCCTCTCCTCCTATATAATCTACCACCAATTCTATTTTTTTACCTTTCATAATTGTATCTTAAAAATATTGTTGAACTAATTTTAAAGCAGCCTTTGTTTCAATAATCATCACCCTCCCTCCAAAATGAGAAGCTCCAAGTGTTTGCTCATAGTGTTCTATCAACTTGGTTTTTGCAAGAAATGAAACGTTTCCTTCATGACCTCTCTGAAAAGAAAGTTTACAGGCAAAAGCTACCAAATTACCTAAAACACCTAAATACACCTTTGAGGTTCCCCTGTTGAAAGGAGCACTTTCAACCAAATGCATATAAACATGATCTTCTTTGACTTCCAAACTAATAATACCCTGAATAATATGAGAATTTCCTACAATTGTTAGTTTATAAATTTCTTTTTGAACATTCTTTTTCTCTGTTTTCCAGTCAAATAACCATCCATTTTTTTTGGTGATATTTTTTAAATCCTCTTTTGTTAAAATAGATATTTCTGTTTGAAAACTGTCTCCTGTAACAGCATTTTCTATAGATTTTGTTAGTTTATCTATGATAAAGTCTAATTCTTGTAATTTTTTCACTAAAATCTAAGGTTTTTACATTCTCTGTTAGAAGAATGATTATTTTTATTCAGTAAATATACATCCAATCATTTACTTTTCAAAGGTTAAAATGTTAGAAATATAGAAAAAAAGATGCTTGGAGAAGACAGCATCTTTTTCAAATTTTTAATAAGTACTACAAGTAACATCAAAAGTGAAGTTACTCAAAATCAAAGACATTTACAAAAATTTCCTCAAAAATTACTCACTCTAAATTTTAATAACATTCAAAACCAACCAGAATCTTCAAACAGTGTTCATCAGCTATACAAACTAAACTAAACATTTCTCAAATTTTGACAGGTTTAAATTTAGGCATTTAAAGACTCTATAAAACACTTTTATTTTGAAACGAGTATTTAGTGGTTTTGATATAAAAGTCTTCTCTAGGGCTTTCTAAATATCTAAAAAAGGGTGTCATTCAAAAGATATATCTTGGTAAGAAAAAGATTACTTCACCTTCAAACCTTCAGTTGTAATCTTACTCAAAGTCAAAAAAATGTTCTCAAGCCAATACCTATTTTCATAATATTTCAGTATAAATTACTTATTATCAATATTTTATATTTATTTCACTTTAATTACCAAAGTGCCGCAACTTAAAAATTTAAACAAAAAATTTTCTTTTATTGCAAAATACCTTGTCAGTGCCTCTTTTTGAGGAAAGAGCCTTTTGATTTTCTTGATTGGAGCACATTCCAAAGAATGTGTTTTTGGAAGTTACTTCCAAGCCCTCATTTTTTCTTTTTTGAAACCCATTTTCCACTTATCCACAAATTAAACATTCGTATTAATTATGTTAAATTATATTAGTATTCTATGGCGTGCAACTTGAAATGGAACTATCGAATACAGCGTCCTGAGGCACTTTTGCATGATATGCTTTTTTCATGAAAAATGACTTGTCCACAATAGTTATCCACAGTTTTTTGAGCTGGTTTTCCCTAAAAGTGTATAGTCTCTTTAATTTTGACTTTTAGACACCTATTTGGCTTGTAACTGGATGGATTAAAATTAGTCTAAAAAAGACACATTTATTTTGAAAATGAGATAAAATGAGTAATATAAAGTATTCAAAAGACTTTTTTGGTATTGTCTTGGATTTCAAATCAAAATGAAATATTTGATAGAATATATTTTGTATAGAAAAGACCATTTATATTTGTGTTGAAATAAATGTTTGAGTTTTATCGTATAAAAAAGACTGATGAAGAATCCTTTTAAAACTTCCAAAGAAAAATTGAAATGTTGTCCTGCAGAAGAATCCCTTTATGCTAATACCTTGGAGAAACATTTAGAAAAATATGCTACTATCACAAAGCCTCATATTCATGATCTTTATTGGATGTTATATATTACTCAAGGTTCTGGCACACATGAGGTGGATGGAAAGGAATATCTTTTGAAACCAGGTTCTTTTTGCATGGTAGAACCCTCTCAGGTTCATGGTTTAGCGTTTTCAAAAGAGGTGAAAGGCTATCTTTTATTTTTCACCAAAGAAATCTATCAATTTTATTTTGGAGGAAAACAGATTACTGATTTTCAATGGTTTTCTCAAAAGAGAGATGATATGAGGGTCTTGAAGGAAGCAGAAACAGAGCTTGCTTTTCTGATGGATTTAATGGTGAAAGCTTATCAAAGTGATGATCATGGAAGATTAGAAAAAATGCTACATTTACTCCATTATCTCTTACTTCAAATGCCTCATTATGTGTATTTAGAGGAGCTAAAAGGTTCTGTTCTTTATCAAAAACAGTGGAAAACTTTTGAGCACATTTTAGAAGAATCCTTCAAAATGGAAAAATCTCCTTTGTTTTATGCCAAAGAGATGGGAATTTCTCTCAAACATCTCAACAGAATTTGTGTAAAGATTTCTGGGCAGACTCTGACTCAGGTCATTTTAACAAGAGTGGTCTTACAAGCCCAAAGAATGTGGATGCTTCATCCAAAGGCTTCTCTTTCTGATATTGCTTTTCATTTGGGTTATCTTGACACAGCTCACTTTTCCAAGATTTTCAAGAAATATACTTCTATGACCATCACTGCATTCAAAAACAAATATAAATCTGACTCTTCAAAGAAGGGAAAACAAGAGCATCCATGACTTTTATTTTGAACCTATTTTAAGATAATATATGCTTTTTAGTAGCCATTAGATTCAAAAAAATAAAATATTTTCAAAATAATAGTAAAGACACCTAGAAAATGAGGGTAAAAAAGAGATGATAAACCTCAATTTTTGCCTATTTATATAGGTTTTCTCGGTTCAAAAAACTGTTTTTAGCTTGATAATACCCGATTTTTTGCGTTTTTTACGGTGTCGAATTGTACTTGATTGTATTTTAAGCGTTTTTTTTCGATTTTTTTTGATCATTTTTTGATTTTTATATTTTCCGAACGGGTTTTTTAAACGCTTTTTTTTGATTTTCTTCAATTTTTGATAAAAAATGAAGAATTTCTTCCATTTTTTTTAACTTTTTCTGAAAAAAAAAAGGTTTTTTCCGATTTTTCTCGATTTTTTGGGATTTTCTTCGATTTTTTTTTATCTTTTTTGTAAAAAAAAAGATAAATGAAGAAAGAGACGTTTTTTTGAACTCAAATTAGAAAGGTTTTTTTCGGTTTTCTTCGATTTTTTCTGAAGGACTCAAGTACATTTTTTGGTTTTGGGGGATTTCGTATTTAGAGGTGAAAAATTTTGACTGATTTTCTAAAATTTTTTGGAAGTTTTTTCCGATTTTCTTCAATTAATTTTTGAAAAATTAAGATTTTTGATTTTTTTTCAAGGTAAATGTTTAATTTTCTTGGATGGTTTTTACAAAAAGATTGGTTTCTTGAGGTGGAAAAAATATAGTTAATGATAAGAAACAGCAAAAGTATGAAGGATGCCAAGGTTTTAGGCTTTTATTTATCAAATAATACACCCATTAGAGGCATATTTTTCTATCAAATTCAAGAAAAAAACAAATTTTGAGTTTTTTAAACCAGTTTTTTTTAAATTTTTTTCTCAAAATCAGTTTTTTAAACGGGTTCTTTTTAAAAAATTTTCAGGATTTTTTCAGATTGAGTTTTTTGAACGAGTTTTTTTTAAATTTTCTTCAGAAGAATTCTCACTTTTTAACAAAATCAGTTTTTTAAACGAGTTCTTTTTAAAAAAATTTCAGGATTTTTTCAAGTGGAGTTTTTTAAACGAGTTTTTTTTATTTTTTATTCTTGATTTAACTCGTTTTTTTAAAAAAACTCATCTACCTTCATTAGTTTTTTGAACTCAAAGCAGAAGAAATTTTTCAATTTTCTCTGAAGACTCCAATCCATTTTTTGATTTTTGGAAGTTTTTAGTAATTTTTTCCATAATTTTTGAGGTGTGAAAAAGATATGGATATAAAACATTGATAAGTTAAATACTTTCCATAGAAAACAAAGAGTTAGGAAAATGAAGTAGGAGAATTGATTTCAGACTACAAAATTTTCAGCTATTATCATCAGTCATATTTAGTTTTTTGAGTCAAAATATAAGAACAGATGGAAGAAAATACCATTTGATAAAAAATAAACTTACATAAATGATGTTTTTATTATCAGGAAAAAAATGGCAAGATCCAAAACGAATACTTTTTATGTATTTGTTCATGATGATTATTCATCTCCCAATAAATCTTTTATTTGAATATGGATACATGCCCAGAAAATATCAAGGTATATATCTTTACTTAATATACTGTCCACTCATGCTCACTATTATGGTACTTTGTATTAGAAATAGTATTGGTTATTATAAAAAAGATCACTATAAATTTGTATTATCCTTATTTCCCATGATTAATACTTTTTTAATTTTATATACTTCTATATTACAATCGTTTTTTAATAGATATTGATATTCTAGAGACTCCTTCTGATCATTTCAGCTATTTCATGATAGATTTATATCTCAAAAATATTTACCAGTTAAAATTAGAAAAGGCTCTGTCAGAAACAAAGCCTTTTCTATTTAAACAAAAATTGAACACTATGCTTTGGGATATACGGTTTTTTGAAAAAAAGGTTTGGATAGATTTAACATAATCTTGACGGAAGATTCTCACTATTTTTAGATATTCTATTTATTTTTAGAAAAAATATCTATGCAAAAGGTTCTTCAAATCGTTTCTTTTATCTTCATGAGTTCTTCTTTACAGGCTCAAAGTATTCAGGAAAAAATCAAAATGAAAGAGGATTCCATTGGATTTTATCAAAGGAAGATCAAACAGATTGAATCGTCTATTGAAGGACTCAAACTTGCTCGAATCAGAGAGGATCTCAAAAAATATGGTATCCCCAAACTTCAGACAGGAGAAGAATTGATTGAACACTCAGCCATGACGCTGGTTTACTTGGAAACTCATGAACAAGCCAAATGGGTGGCTCATATCATAACACCTGATATTTTGAAAGGAAAAGAGGGGAGAAGCAATGATTTTAGACCTGACCCTAAAATTAAAACAGGTTCTACCAATGAACAAGATTATTTCCTCAAAACACCTGATTCAAAAGCCAAAGGAGGTTCTACTTACAAAGGTTTTGGTTTCGATAGAGGACATTTGGCTCCTTCAGCAGATTTCTCTTGGTCTCAAAAAGCCCTTTCAGAAAGTTATTTTTACTCCAATATGTCTCCTCAACGTCCTGAATTTAACAGAGATTCTTGGGCAAAACTGGAAGATATGATGAGAGCTTATCTTGTAAGAAATCCACAAACTGAATTGGTAGTCATTACTGGACCTGTTTTGAAAGATAACCTTCCTAAAATACCTGAAGCCAGGAATCAAGTCAGTATTCCTGAACAATACTTCAAAATAGCTCTTGACCTTAAAAATCAAAGAGCCATTGCTTTTTTGATGCCCAACCAGAAAGCACAATATCCACATGAAAGTTATGCCACTGATATTGCTACCATAGAAAAACTGACAGGAATAGAGTTTTTTGCAGGTTTAGACCCTCAAATTAAAAGTATCATCAAAAATCAAAAGAATCCCAAACCTTTTCTGACTCCTTCAGAACAAGAAGATGTGGAGCCTATATATCCTCCTGATTTACCAACCAATACATTTAATACTGTACAAGCCAAAATATATATCAATTCTGGAAAGAAAATTAAGGTCTGTGGAACAGTGGTTTCAACAAAACTTTCTTCCAAAGGAAATATCTTCATCAATTTGGACAAACGTTTTCCCAATCAGATTTTTAGTATTTCTATCTTTAAGGATAAGGTTTCCAATTTCAGTTATGCTCCAGAAGAATTTTTAATGGGAAAAAAGATTTATGTAACTGGCAAAGTAACAGAATTCAATGGCACACCCACTATGAATATTGAGAATGAAAGTGCCATTGAAGTTTTAGATGAATAATGAACTCATTTATTAACCATTAATCTTTTATTGAAGTTTTTTTAGTTTTTTTCTATCTTTATTTGTATGATTTTTACAATGGTTCGTCTATTTTTTGAATGAGCGAATTCTTTCTCTTTCAAATCTTTTATTTTATCAATATCAGTTTGTGAGTAAATAGGTTGAGATTCTCCAATACAAGCATATTGAATTCTGTCTTTTGTTATATCTGGATAACGATAATTAAAATACTTTTCTAGTCTATTTTTACCACATATTTCAGTACTACTCTTATTAAGTTCCTCACTGCCTCTGATATCTGTGTGAAATTCAATAAGTATTATTATTTGGGTATTTTTTGATAAAAACTTTCCTAAGCTGTCAATAAATGGTATTTCTTTAACAGAAATGTGGCAATCAGGAGTAAATAATTGCCCTCTTATTAATAAATCACCAACTTTATGAATTGAGTTAGTAAAATTAAAAGTTTGAGAATAAGATAGTAGAGAGACTATCTGTAATAAGATAATAATGACAATTATTTTTTTCATTTAATTCTCTTGAATAATGACTTCTAAATATAGTTATCATTTTAAACAGTCTACGAAATTGCATGTATATTTTGGAGTTTCTTTCTTCAGAAAAAGGTAAAAAATATTAAGTTCGCTTCTCCTCCACTCCAGTATTGTAAAAAATAATATACTGATGATAAAATACTTAATTTTAAAATATCAACACATTGTGTCTGGTTTAGTGTCAAAAATTTACTACCTTTTAATTATTTGCCTAAATTCATTTTTTTGTTTTTTATCCTATTCTTGAATGCATATTGATTGACTTTTGTGTCTACTTTTTTCAGTACAATAAGATAGTGCCATTTTTATTTTCTATTATCAAAAAATACTTGTAGCAATTCCAATGCTCTCTTATTTCATTTAAACTTAAATACCAATGCAAATAATTAGGGTGATATTTTTTGATTTTGCAAAATCATTTAAAAGTAATGGTGTTGAAAAGCCTTTATTTGGTGGATCTTTCTCTAAAATCTTTAGTTGTAATTGAGTATCACCTGAAACCATAATCACAAGTGTGCCTTTAGGAATAGTTTCTCCAACTTTAAGTTTATTAACTAGTTTTTCGATTTTAAATGTTTTACTATCTTAAACTTTCTGTCTAAAAAACTAATGATGTCTTTTGTTTCTGTCATTGTTGAAAGGTTTTTGGTTTGTTGCTAATATTTCATAGTTACCTGAAGGTTGCATTTTTGTCAATCAAGCAGAAACTTTGATAGAAGTACAAAACTTGACTTAACCACTGAACCATCACTTTTAGATAGATGATATTGTGTATTGTTCTAATTTCTCCAACATTTTATTTTGCTAATTCTTCTTTCTCAATGCAGCAATATATTCAACTATTGGTATGTCAAAACCCACATTTAAGAAGATATTATCACTGTTAAATCGCTTGTCAGTAAATGGGCAAGCAAAACCAAAATTCACATTTAGTCCATTGAAGAAAGTAATCCCTAAACTTGAACCTACGACTGCATAATTAAAATTTTCATTCGATTTAATATCAATTATATTATAAAGAAGTCCTGAGGCATAAAATATTAAGTGCATATCGCTCACAGTTGCTATCGGTTGTGGTCTTTTCCAAACTTGTTCAGTTCCTTTATAATAAAATTTCTCTCCAGGTTTAAATGAGCGTGAATACTTATTATCAAAAAATTTTATTTTAAATCCAATTTTTTCACTCGCAAAATATAAATTCTGCAAATTTACAGGGTTTCCTGCATCGTCTTTAGCCAATGTGTTTTTATTCATAAAGTACCCATAGTTAGTGCCAATTGAAAAAAAAGGTCTTGGATTAATAAACCACCAACTAGATGCAATACTACTTTTTCTTGTGCTTGGATTGTAATATTGGTCAACTGCTGAAATAATGGATTCCACATCAATGTATAAATAACCCTTGTCAGATAATCTAGCATTTTTTTCTATGACTGAATTATCTGAATTCTGTTTCATATATTCCACAATGGTATTTTGAATTAAGAAATCAATTACGCTTGTTGCAACATGATTGTCAAATCGATTCTTAGCAAAATTTAGAAATTGCACTAATACATACTTCATTGCATAATATTGGTCTTTTGATAATGTGAAATCCTTATAGTTGAACTTTTTAAGCCCAACATATAATCCTATCAATTGTCTGTATTGGTCATAATTTGTATTAATAGCAGATGCAATTGCTGTAAATTTTCCCTTTTGTTCAGTGGTTAAATCTTCTATGTATTCTGTATTAATTTTTTCGATTTCAGTTTTTAAAGTAGTGGCTGGTAATTCTGCCAAAGAAGAAAGTAAATCATCAACAGATTTTCTTACTCCCTCATTGGATATTTTTGATTGTAATGTTTTCAAATTATCAATGGTTATTTGAATTCCATTCGCCATTGTATTCAAATTAGTTAAATGTACTTTAATGTTATCTTCAAGAGATATTAGTGATGCTTGTTGTGATAGTAAGTAGTTCTTTTTATCATTATCAGTTTTTAGTTGATTATATACATTTTTGTCAATAAGTTTGAATTTTGCAAGTATATTCAAATTATTAGTTTCCTTTAAATTGCTAATGATAGAATTAAAAGCATTAGAAGTTAGTTTGAAACAATTATCGCTTTCATACCATTTCTTAAAACTTTTATCTGATAAATCATCTTTAAATTTAAACGTTTTTTGAAGATTATCATTGTTTAGTATAACATCATAGCAAATGTCAATTATAAGGTTAAAAGTTGCTACATCATGAGATGGTTTAAGTTTACCGTCTTGTATTTCTCGTTCAATATTTGTAAAGATGCTTTTATTAAGTGTTATAGAACCATATATCTTTTGGTCGTTTACTTCTGTAATATATAAAGCAAGTCCAAAAACATAAGCAAACTCAGTAGAGTGTTCAATGATTGATTTTGTCATAGCTGTTTTATTCTTACTATTGGTCAAAACATCCATTACATTATAGAGATAATGGTAGGTTGTGAAATTTTTCAGATTGCCAGTAAAGGATGCGTTATTGAATCCTTCTATTACTGTATTTCTGAAAACTTTTTTCTTGACTTCTTCTTGCTTTTGTTGAATGATTTGAGTCAAGATTTCAGTGTTAATATTTCCTTTGGAAAAGGATGGACTAGAACCAACCAAACTAAGTGTTGGTCCTTGTGCTTTTACTGGTGTTGCTATCAAAATAAAAGCTGCGACTAATGGTAAGTAATTTTTCATCTTGCTTGTTTTTAATAAATATTAAATGATAATAAGTACAAGGAATATTTATTTTATTAATATATATATATATAATTTTGAAAATCAATTGTTTATATAAAAATTATTTCTAATAATATTATCAATTAAATTGTTCTTTTTACTTAGTTGTTATTTATTATGTAATATTTTTAATACTTTTTGACATTTTTGCTACAAATAAATGTTGTAACATTTATTTGTTTGATGAAGTTTATTCTCCTTTGAAGAAAATTTACCTTTCTCTAAATAAACCTAAAAACTACAGAAATAATAATGAGCTATTTGTTGTATTTTTACAATAGCAATATAGGTTACATTCTCCCAAAAAAATTTTCACGTTGCATTAAAGCTGTATTCTGATTGTTTTACGTTTAGGATGGAGTAAAACAGTGTTTGAAATAATTTATAGTTTGCATTTAATCTGTACCCAGTCTGAATTTCGTCTTGATGGTAAAAAATTCCAGGTAGAGATGGTACTGTATATACAAGCTTCGAAAGGTAATTCAGTCGTAAATCTGTCTGCCAGTACAATCTGAAACATTTCAATATCATCTCCTACAAGAGGTCGGTCAGTTTTGTTAAAAATCCATTCAGAATAATCACTTCCTTTACCAATGGATTGTACTTCTGGCGTAATTACCTGAAAACTAAAACGACCTACAATGGAACTGTTAGTAGCAACTCTCAATTTTCCGCCTATTCCCACTGATGCAATATCTGCCTGTTCAATTATATCTGTTATTTTATCAGGACTGGATATTTCTCCATTGAGATGTAAGTCAGCTTCAAAGTTGAAAATGCCCGCTATTTTTTTTATATATTTTGACTGAGGCAGTACATCAAGAACTCTGACTTTTTTTGGTGTCAGAAATCTCATTCTGTAACCAATTTGCTGAACTTTATCCCAGCCACCTTCCTGAACAACTCCAATTGTATGATTAATGATAAAAACATTATAACTTGTAAAAATATCAATTTCAGGAGGTATTTCTTTTTTTGCCTTTTCATAAAGTTCTCTCAAATTAAAAACTACAGGATTACTGCCTATATACATTCGAATCCTGTTAACCTCTATATCAGGATCACCTCCAGCAATTCTATTACTGGGAGAAATTTCAAAATCTTCTTCAAAAACATTTTTCTCCGTTAAATCAAAAAAGAGTTTATCAGCCATTTTTATTTTTATGTTTAAATGATGATTGATGTGAAATCTGATTAATAAAATGTTTAAGTTGTTGTATATTTTCTCTTAAAACCTTATCAGTATCTCCGGGATATTTAATCAAAGCTTTATCAACAGCCTTATCTATTAATTCATTAAAGGATATCCCGTCAGGAATAGTATGGAGTTCTTTCGTCAGTTCTGCCAGCTCTTTAAAAACAGCATCTATTGCTGTTACTAAAATAGTACTTGGAAAGAAAATTATTTTTTTAGCTTTTCCTTTATTGATTAAATAACTATTCAGATTCGCGGTTCCTTTCTCATTACATGAAAATACTGCAACTACTTTGTCTTCCAATAAACCTTTATCTGCAATATTCTTTAAAAAGTCTTCATAAGCTTTTTCTTTATGCCCGCTTAATAATAAAACATTTGCTTGTTGTAAATTACCTGGTACCTCAAATTCATCATTCAGCTCATGAACAATTATACCCGAAGAACTCAGCTGATCACTCATAGCTTTCACTCTATCCCTGCTTATATCCAGTGATGCAGGGGCAATATATGCGACAATTTGATCAGCCGATTTAATTTTTGGTGAATAATTAATTGATTCATAATCCTTAATTAGGTCTCCTCCTAAATGAAATTTCCTGTCAGGGTATCTTATCTGCAGTTCTCTAAGTAATTCAACATAGTTTATCCATGTTCTGTCTTCAATACCAATATTAGAGCCCTCTATAAATTTATCTCCAAAAGGAGAGGGTTTGGTTTTATCATACTCCCCTAATTTTCTCTGGGTGAACATATCTCTTGCAAGAATAAAGTTTTTACTTTCCGGATTACCAGTTATATGGTTGTCAATTAGTGCAATGATTTCTTCAAAAGAATGAACATCTTTTAATGTTGCAGAATTCTCTGTAGAGCCTGTCAGATATGTCAGTTTTTTAGTGTTATTATCTATGGAACTAAAATAAATATATTTATAGTTATCAGTAGAAGACATTATATATTTTATTAATTCCTTATAGTTATCTTCCATACCGGAAATATGGTCTGAAATCAGGACTGAAGGTTTGCTTCTTCCATCAAAAAAGTAAAGCTTATCATCCATTTTTATTACATATTCTCGATTAAATCCAAAATTAAAATCAGCAATAATATCTTTATCTTTATTGTGGCGTAAATAATCATCAATAATCCGGAATGGTTTACCATATTCTGTCAGAAAATTGCTTAATTCAGGAGTAACAGTACCTGTAACATTCAGATTGTTTTCTTTTTGAACCTTTTTTATTATCTCTTCATAAGAAAGAGAATCCCACCCTTGACAGAGATTGTAACGAATTATTTTATAAATAGTATCTGAAAAATTTTTAAAAAAGATTTTTGTTTCTTCCGTAAAATCGCCATTCTCATTAATTCTGATTTTTCCGTTTTTTGCTAAAAAGTAAAATCTTTTATCATAAGGACTAAAGAAATCGTTTTTAGAAATGTTTTTTTCTAAAACATTAGCTAAAGCTAGAGCTTTAGAAGAAAGTTTACCTGAAGCATCCAGTTCTAACTTTTTATTAGCTTTTAACAATTCAACTATTAATGATTTTTTCCATAAATTTTCCTGAATTGAGCGATAGTTACTTTCGTCAGACAGTAATGTTAAATCCTTTTCAAATGTATTAAAAACTATGTCACTGATGAAGTCCTGAGTATCGTCTGACTGCGGAGCGATTATCTCACGAGTTTTTATAGGTCCAATCAGTACTTTTGTAATATCTTTTCGTTGAGGATTTATTGAAAATTTTGAAAATATAGCACCTAGTTCTTCAGAAGCATGAATTAATAAAGCAGGTGAATTCCCGCTTAGAGCCTGTTTTAATGTTAGTTTGTCGGTCTTACCATTCTGGGTGATAATGGTTACAACAGGGGTTTTGCCTCCAGAAACAATGCCTGAATACTGAGTATTGCTGGGAAAATCACGATCATAGTCAACACAATAAGATTTAAATGTGTGGCTACTGTTTTTTTTGTTTAGTATAACTTGAGTTTTAGTAGGAAGAATAGCCAATCTCTGAACTTTCTGACCATATAAACAAATACCTGATAAAATAAATGTTGCAATAATTAGGAAGAATTTCATAAGTACTAAGTTTTACATGAACAATAAAAAATAACTTATTTAATAAAACTCTCTATCAGTATTGAAATCACAGGTAAATCTAAATAATAAAAAACTCCCACGCATCAGGGAATCCCTGATTTTACAGTAGTGTAATAAAATAATTTTTCATGCAATTTTTAAAGATAAAATATTTGTTTCTGATGGATAATAAGGAGTGGATATAGAAATATATAATGTAATATTTATAGTGTTTTTTCTCAAAAACATCAAAATTAAATGTTGCAACATTTAATGATTTCTGAAATCATGAATATTTTCTTCGAAAATATTTCAAGATGGGATGGGTTTCCAGTTCAAAAAGTACCAATATCGAACAAACTCTTTTAGAAAAAAGTAAATATGATACAAAAACATTTGCTTTTATTCTATTCTCAAATTAAAATACCCATAGTTTTCATTTATAATTAAATTTCTGTCAAGATATAAGTTTGATAGCTCACAAGTAATCTCAGGTGTTAATGTACACGAATGACAAGCCGCTAAATTTAATTGTCCAACACCTTGCCCTTCAGATTCTATACAAATTGGGTCAGATGAACAATCTGTTGCTCTGAAAATTGCACTATTAATAATCTGATTGAGGTTGTCTAAGTCATTACACAAATTTGAAAGCCCACCTAAATAACCATCCGTTCCATCAAAAGCTGAAATCAAGAAGCCATCCATTGTTTCGCTAACATATAGCCTTTCTGATAGGGAAGAGGCGGGATAACCACAAACATACTCCAATTCACGCATCAGTAAATGAGAAAGTGTATGAATGAAAACTTTTTTGGGTGTCAATGATTTTGCAATGATTTGATGTAATTTCCAGTCTGCATTTTGAGCATTTAATTTAATCTTTTCTGTTCTTTTAATCACCTCTTGTTGTTGTTCCCATTTTTTTAACTTTTGGTTATCTAAAACAAATAAAATCCCCTCTCCATAAATTTCTACAGCAGGCAAAATTTTTGTATCAAAATTATTTTTAGAAACAGACTGTCGTTGAATTTCGTAATCATACTCATTTTGATTTTGCAAGATAGAATCTATGTCTATTGGTTCATTTCTTGTAAATGAAGTTTGAACTGTTATTTTTTTTAGCTTATCAATTTTTACCAATTTAGAGAATCCGTTGATTTCTTCACTACAATCAATTACACAAAATTTGATTTGCTTTTTATTAGGTTGTTCCTTTTCTAAAAAATATTTGTATTCTGTTTCTCGGTAGACATTGTCAGGAATGTATTTAATGTCATCTATTTCTAAATACTGTTGAATTAGCTCTTTGTCTATTTTCTTCTGAATACTTACCAATTTAATAATTTGTTCAGTAGAAAACTGACTACTTTCCACCATGTTATCAATCTCAATTCTATATTCAGGTTTTAGAGTTTCGTTATGTAATTCGGGAATAAATAGACTACTTAATGTATTGGCATAATAAACACTATTACTCGTTTTTAGTTTTACATTTGTTTTAAAAGTGCATTTTTCTTCTTGAAACTTGCCATTATCAGGTTTTAACCAATATTTCTTACCAAGGCATGATTGTTCAAAGTTAAAAATACCTTTCAAATTAGCTTTCTTTTTACAGTTTTTACACTCAATCCAAATACCCGAAAGTTCAGTGTTTTCACGACTTATTTTGTAAATTAAATCTTGGTTCTGACAACATCTTTTTGAAAAGTCTAATTGAGGTCCATTCAATTTTCCATTTTTTAAATCATCATCATTTTCATCATCATTTGTTATATCTGTTGATAAACGATTATTCCAAAACTCCCAAGGCAAATCATCAATATGTCCATTGCTACAGGTCATTATAAAACGAATTTGTTCCAAATAGTTCTCCTTACAATTCTTGTCATTGCATTTTGGTGGATAAAAAAAATCAAGATTTTTATTTGTACTACGCCAACGAATTTTCCACTCTTCATATGTTGCAAAACGATTGCAAAGTGTACAATAAAACCATTTTGGAAAGTAATTCGCTTTGGGTCTTACTTGATGCAAAAATGAATCTCTATCAGTTGGGATTGCAACCAAATGTTTCAAATTAGGAAAACGATTCTTTAACCGTTGCAACAGGCGGTCATCCTTAATAATATAATGAGCTAATTTTTCGTTTAATTCATTGTAACCCCATTCATCAAAAGTCTCTATGATTATGGAGCTATCAATGGTTTCAATTAATGAACCAACACCGCCATAATTTGAAATAAACTTACTTCTTTCATGTTTTATTTTGTCATTTAGCATATGTTCTAATATTTTCTAATTAGTATTTCAGCACTTGGTTCTACACTTCGCATAGATTGCATTGCTGTTAATGTATCCTCATCATTTTTCTTTTCCTGCATTGGTACAATCAATGATTCTTTTGGGTGGTCTTTCCAAAAATATTTCAAGTCTTTTTGTGCTTGAATTTTGTATTTCCAATCTCTCAAAATGTCCTCTAATTTTTCTGTGATAAGTTGTAAATCGTTTTGAGCAAATTGATGCTTTTGAAAGAGCATGATTAAATTACTTCGCAAAGTGTTTTTTACAGTATTGTCAATTAAAGCATTTGCAGTATCATTGTCTGTGTATTGTGTTGTGTGTCTGAAATATGCAAGAATTAAAGTAAACAACATTTTATCCAAAGCATTTTCTGCAAATGGTGTTACACTCAATGGTTCAACTTGTTTATAAAATGTTTTATGAAACTGAACAAAATCTTCATAATAGGACAAATCACGACTATTGAATGGGTCGTAAAGTGTTAATACTAATCCCTCATTTTTTCTTGCAACACGACTACTTGCCTGAATATATTCGGCTGTGTTTGGTGGCATCCCATTAATAACCATTATGCCCAATCTACCTACGTCCAGTCCAACACTAATCATATTAGTTGCCAACACTAAATCGTAAGCCATGTGTTCCTTAATGTTTCCTTCAAACTCTTTTTCTAACAAGTCTAAATTCTTTTTGATTTTCTCATTTGGAATACGGCTTGTTAGTTCAAGATTTCTGTACGAAAGTTTATTGTAATTATTTGCTAAATTAAAATCATCATTAAAATAACGAACTTGTAATTGCTTAATAATAGGTTTTAATTCTGAATTGATTTTGTTTGAAAAACGTCCGATTTCTTTCAAGCTTTTGAAATACGAAAGTATTGTCCAAAAACTATCTACTTCTTTTTTGTCGATTGATTGTTTCCAAATTTCCAAACGTGCATAAAGCAAAGCAGCTAAAAGTTGTAAGTTTGTTACAACAGTTGTTTTCCCTGTTGGTAAAATACCAATGTACTTTCTTTTACTTTCTTCAATAACTTTTGAGAAAAATGTATCGTCTGCATTTGTTGCATATTGCGGAAAAACTCTTCCTTCACGTCCATATAAACTTTGAATTTGTTTATCTACGTTTTTAACAGTTGCTGTTGAAGCAATAATTTTTGGATTATTACAAAGTTGCAACAATGCGTTTTCAAACAATCCAACTAGGCTTCCTAATGTTCCATTAAGTAAGTGCAACTCATCTTGAATAATCAATTCAGGTTTTCTGTTTGAACCATTATTGAAAAAAGTTGTTGTTTCACCTTTCCAAGCAAGCATTGCGAATTTATCAACAGTTGCAAAAAGAATTGTTGGTGGTTCTGAATAAATATCTTCATCAATCAATACAATAGGTAAACCACCTTGTGCTTCTGAAAAATGACACACTTCATTTAAACAATGAGTTTGCAAATTTGATTTTACAATTCGATGTCCAATTTGAAAAACTTTATCATTTTTTTTTACTTTAGAAATGATTTTTGTATTACACCATTGGCAGGTTGATAACTGAAAAGGGTTTATGATAAGGTTATCACCTTCATTTAATTTTTTCAGTGTGTTATTCAATGTAATATTTGCTTCTTTAATAGTATTTGGAATAGTTTGATTTCCTACCCAAAAACCAATTGAAATTTTAGTGTCACCTAAATCTTTATAATTGCTTCGAATAAATTCACAAGCTAAAATCATTTTTGAAGCACGTTCAAATTGCTGTGCAGAAAGCAAACGTAAAGTGTAGCGAATGATAATATTTACACCATCATAATTTTCAATATAATTTATTCTACGCCAAAAAATTAAGAATGCTGAAACAGCCAAATAAGCTTCTGTTTTGCCACCACCTGTTGGGAAATACAACAAATCAATCAATTCTTTTTCGTTACTATTTTCATCAACAAATGAAGCCAAACATTGTAAAATAAAGGCTAACTGAAATGGTCGCCATTCAGGTATTCTATTTGAAGGAAAATTTAGTTTTGCATAATCTTGAAAGTTGTGTTGCAAAACTTCATCTCGCTCCCAAATCTCAAAACCTTCCTTTTTCTTATTAAAATGTTGTGAAGTTTGAAACATTTGCAAATATATTGCTGTGTTTGCTAACTGAAATGCACGTAAGACTTTTTCATTTTCTGAAAGCAATTTTACTCCATTACTAATACGTTTGTAAATCTGCTCACATTTTATAATGTTTAGTAAACCTAAATCGTTTCCATTTACATTTTTTCGTTCATCTTCTATCCAATTTTTATATGCTTCAGCTACTTCTGTAAGATTTGAAATAATTTTGTTTTTATCTGTATTGTAAATGGAAAGGTTTTTAATGTTCAAAATCTCACCTTTGATTTTATCAGTTTCTGAACTTTGACTTTTTACATCATATTCAGGCAAAAAGGTAGATTGTATCCATTGTGGAGTATTTAGTGATTGTGTGTTTTCCCAAGTACAAGCTGTATAATGTCCTATCCCAAAAGCCAATTTTTCACGATAGAGATAGTCCAACATTTTGTCTTCATCAGTTTTATATAAATGAGATTTATAATCTCTAAAAGGCAACAAGTTTTCACTTTCAATTTTTATTGAAGTTTGAAAACATGATAACTGATTTACTTTTTCTTTTGAAAGTGAAAATTTATCTTTTGCAATCAATGATTTGTTTTCAATAACTGCTTTAATATAATACTTATTGGAATAGTTGGTATAGAGTTTTAAATGAAATACAAGATTATCTTTCATATCCTTGTTCCAATTTTCAGTATTAACATTCATTTGTTCTGATAATTTCAATTCAATATGCTGATTATCAGATTTTAAAATATCATCAATATTTATTTCTAATTCAATATAATTATCATTACGTTTGTATTTATCTTTGAAAAAAAGTTTAGACAATGCTTTTCTTAAAGGGTGATTGGGATAGGCCTCTCCAATTGATTTAAAACAAAGTTTCAAAGATGCATATTCTTTTGTGTCATGCATTTTTCCATCTTCCCCTTTTTGTTTTCTTTTTATTTCATGAGTAAATCTTATCGCTTTTAATTTTTCATCAAATGAAACAAAATGATTAAATCCATATTTTTCAATTAAATCTAAATCAGTACCATCATACTTTAAGATTATATCATTGAATATTGATTTTTTATAGTTCCCAAAACGAATAATTACTTTAAATTTTCTGCAGGTATTTTCAATAGCAAATGTAATTCCAAAATGAGAAGGGAAAAATGTTCTTGATATATATTTTGGTTGTGTATCTATTTTATTGGTTTCTTCTTCAAAAATCTCTTTTTCTTTTTCTTGCTCAACTCCTTTAGAAGATAAATCAGTTATATCATCACTATCCTCATCTTTCATTTCATCTTCACCATTATCACTTGCATTTGGCTGGAATTGTTTTGGAAATAAAATGCCTGAAAAATATCGTTGTAAAGGTTTTCCCTCAATAATCTCATCACTAAAATCATCCTTACATTGAAAAATATCCGAACCTGGACCGATAATTTCTTTTCGTACACGTTCAATTATTATATTTCTGTTTTCTTTTATGCTCATATTTCAAATAATTGCAGTTTTTCTTCTTCCAAAGTGTTAATATTTTCACTAAAAACTTCTTTGCTATTTACAGTGTGTATTGGCATAAATTTTTCAATGAATATTCTTAATGTATTTTCATTAAAATGTAGTTTCTTTAAAATGTCACCAACTTTGTTTTCTTTTAAGAATAAACGAAGCTCTTGTTTCAAGCCACGTCCAAGCACAATCATTGTGCTATTGTACACTGTTTTTGATTTTAAAATTGATTCTAAAATCGTATCATTTTTACTGTCTGATTTGTCTTGATAATACAATTTGAAAATTGCTTTTAGGTCATTTTTAAACATTGGGAATTTTCTAAAACCTTTTCCATAATTCGCTAACGTAGTTGGCAAAACTTTCAAGCCTTTTTCTTTTAGATTTTGATAAAGTTTTTCCTCACCTAATTTGACTCGCAATTCATTGATGAGCTGTTTCCAAAAATTAGCGTGTTCATCAACTTTTCCAAAAATATCAGGTTCAGTTTCAACAGCAACTTGATATAAATTTTCTGCTAAATGTTCCTTTGGATAAATTCTGATTTTATCACCAACTTTGATTTTATATATTTTGTTCAAATCGCCTTTTTCTGTAAATATGGTGTCATTACTTTCCAAAAACAAAGTTTTTGTATCAAAAATCACTTTGTAAATCAATTTTTCTTCACTATCAACAAGCAACAAATCACATTCATTTTTATAACTTTCGTATGCTTTATCTGTCATTTTATCTAACCTCGTAGCTATGCTATTAATTGTATAATTAATATTTATTATATTTTCTTTAATCTCTTTGTATTCAACTTTACTAATTATAAAACGAACATCTGACTTAATTTCTGCTTCAATTAGTTTCTTTCTCTGATTAAGGAACTTATAATATAAGTTTTTTTCCTCCTCATAGACTATTAGTTGCACTTCGCTATTCAAGTTATAGAAATAATCGAAGTCTTTGTTTCCGTTGAAAAAATGAAAAACTAAACCTTTGTTTTGTGTATACTCTTTTGGGAGTTTCTTGAGATCAAAGAAAGAAACTATTTCAATTTTTCTATTTTTGATTTGTTGTTGAGCAAATTCCAAATCGTTATTATCAAAAACAGCAATGATTCTTTTTGAATTTTGAATTTTCAAAAACTCAATAACTGCTTTTTGTTTAGGTAAATTTTCTTTGAGATAATCTAGTATCAAAAGTAATTGCTCTTTTGGATTATCATTTTTAAAAAAATCAATGGAATAACCACCCGCACTATCCAAAGTATTTTCTAATTCACGATTTATTGTAAGTCGTTCTATTAAATTTTCAATTACTCCTTTTTGAATTGCGTTTAATGCAACACGCAAAATATTTCCATAAGATTTTAAATCTATATCTATACCCAATTTAGAATTTATATATGCAACTTTCTCGTCAAGTTTATTAATAAGTTTATCTATTTCATTACTCGGTATATTTTGGAGGTTAATCATAGGGTATCCACAATTTCAATTTCTTCTTTAAACCAATTCCAGCATGGAATTGACTGGCTTTTCCTGAGTTTAGAAAAATCACTATTGGAAATGACTATTAAATTGAATCCAAAACGATTTCTATCAGAAATCATTTGTTCAATCATTTCGACTTCTGTATTAAATATGACAATGGTTTTTATTTTTTCGTTTTTTAAAAGAATGTTTGAGTAGCATACTTCATATTTTGGCGTGAAGTACACTAAACAATCCTGCAACGCAGGAATTGAGCGTATTTCAGTAGTGTTATTTTCTTCCCTTGAATTTGGCAAATAAGTACAAGGAATTTTATTTCTGTTAGGCAAGCTGTCCCAAAGAAGTTTCTTTGATATGAAAACCGTTTTCTTTTCAAAATTTGTTTTAGGAAATTCGTTTTTCTCCTTGTTTAATTCTTCAAAGAATGTGAAATAATTTTTGATAGTTTTTTCACTAATACCTTTTCCTGCATCAATTCTTACAAAGTTTTTGGTTAGTTTATCATAATTGATTCCTTGTAGAATTGCAGGTGAATTTTCAGTTTTAGTTTTCCTTAGAATTTGTTGTAAACTAAAATTATCGTTTACAATACTGGTAATTTTGTAATACTGATTGTCTATAATTCTTTTGAGTTTGTCACCAATATTATAGCTGTCTGGTAAGTCATAATGATTTTTGTAAATATCATTGGCAAATTCAAGGAATAATGATTTTCCAATTTCAAAGACTATTTCTTCTGAGTTTTGGAAATTAAAATGAATTGATTTGTTTTTGTAATAATGTTCTAAAATGATTTTTGTTGTTAGGCACGAAGTATTACTACCAAAAACATTTAACGTTTTTATATCTTCAAATTTTTTCCAGAGATTTTGGTAGTATTCTTTGTTTAGTATCATAAATAGCTTGTAAATTTAATTATATTGATTTGTTTTTTCTTATTCATATCTCAACCTTCAATAAATCCTTAGAGTTTCTTTTGCTGACCAATAACACTAGAACATTGTTGTTAGACTATACTTTCTTACTTATATAGAGCTTATTTTGGTTTAAGTGTTACAATATCAAGTTTGCATTTGTTCTAGTCATTATCTTCTGTAAATATGTTTTTGTTGTCAATACGATTATTAACGTCTTTTCTATTCCAGTCTGGTGGAACTGGCTTAAATGAATCATCATTGTCAGCTTTAATTCTTTCAAAGTATTTTAGTTGAAATTCACGGAGTGCTGTAATATTTAAGTCTTCAACTAGCACGGTGTCATTTTTACCACCTTTTAATTTCATTAAATCTTTGCGTGCCGATTCTGATGGTTGTGTCAACCGTGAATCACCAAATTGACTAGTGTTTACTTGGGCTATATAGCAATGCAAATCTCTAGAAAGAGCCTCAACAATATTTGAAAAATATGGTGTGTCTTTATTCCACTCAGAGGCAATTAGTAAATCAATTTTAGAGCGAAAAATACTTCTGTGAAATGTATCTGCTAATTCAAAGCAATAGTAAGAAGTGAAGTAAATATTACGCCAATTAACCAAATCATATCTGTAAGGTTTTGGCTTAGGGACTTTGTAACCATAGCCTCTAATAATTAATTCTTCAATGTGTGCATAATGATTTTTCAATCTGTATAAAACAATTGCATCATTAACTCCATTTACTTTTACTGGAATTATGGAGACAATAAAGTTGTAACAAACATTATCAACTTTCCAATGTTCCAAACCTGCAATTATTGTCATTTGATTTTTCTCACTGTACTTTGCAAGACTTGAAACAAATTCATATGGAACTGAAAATTCGGGATAAACAAAAATGTTTGCTCCTCCTTTTCTTGATTCCTTTAAAAGTTTTGCAAACGATAAATATCTTTGATTGCTCAAATTCGGTTTACCTTTTACACTTGTCTCTATATTCGATATTTCAATTTGCGTATTTGCTATTGATATGGAAGGTTTTTCATCAAAACGTTCATGTGCATTAATATGGAGCTCATTTATTTCAACTTCCTTTTCACCATTTGCAGGGCTTATCTTTTTATGAACACGTTTAAAGAAGTCGTTTATGTTTGGCGTATCTGTTGTAAAATGCGAAGCGTTAATTTCTGAATATAATTTAAACGCCTCATTCAGAATAAAATCTTCATCTTTCTTACTATCGTTAAAGATGCTTGTGTACTGATATCTTTCATCACCTCCAACGATAAAATTATTGGAGCTTTTTAAAAGTTTATTGGTTGAAACGGCAATACAGCATTCCCAAAATTTTACAAGTCGGGGCGAAAGTTCTTTCTTTTCTTCTGTGAACTCTAAATTGTCAATTACTTTTTGAGAACTAGGCAAGTGTCGGTCAACTAGATTTAATTTTGACCAACCAGCAGCTTTTGTATAATTTAATAGAGGATGTGCTATATAATGATGTCTGATTAAATTGCACATTCTAAACCTGTATAGGTATAAAGAATCAGGCTGTGTCAATTGTATTTTATTCCAGAATTCGACATCATCTTTATAAATATTATGAAATATTTCTAAATCTTTGTATGGTTTGGTATCTTTTTTTATAAAATCAGGATGCATTGCTAATGGCATTTCTAATGAAATGTCAAAATATTTCATTAATGAATTTGCTACATCATTATATGTAATCTCTGAATTTTGAATTTTAATACTACTATTGAGCTTCTGAATCTGTTGTAGGGTATGCTTGTAGAATAATACAAAGCCTTCTTGATTTTCGTTTACCAAAAAGAATGTAAATACTTTTTCCCAAAGCCTAAAATGCTCCAAGTTATTAAGCCCCTTAAAAAGTTTTAAGAGTTTATCTGTTTCTTTTATATCGACTTTTTTTGACCGTCTTAAAGCTGCAAAAATTCGGTTCGCTAAAAATACACTTAACCCATAGCTGTTTTCTTTGTAGTCTTTTAATGTTCTTATTTTACCTTCAGTTCCATCAAAAACCAGATGATAGGCTTGTTCGTCAAAAGAACCATCGCCCATTCCATCTTCAGGAAAATCTCTGAATTCACTTGTGCGTTCTTCTAACTCTTGTTTTAATTTATCAATAACAGCCGTCGATTCTTCATTATCGAAATAATACAATAATGTTTTGTCTCCTTGAAAAAAAGCTCCTTCTAAGCAGGTGATTTTAAAAATCTTTTTGTCATTATTTTTTGAACAGCATTCTGTTTTTTCACCAATTATTTCAGTCTTTAGTTCATCTGGAATGTCTACCAGTTTTACAAGAGGGTAAAGAGTTTCCAGAATAAACCTTTCAGTTTTAGAGACGATATATTTGTTGAAATACTCTTGTTCTGTTTTAGCAAATGTTATTTTCTCTTTTCTCTTTTCCTTTTCATAATATTTTTTGAAGCTAAATTTTATACTTTCACATTTTTCGCTAATGTGAAAATCAAAATCAGGATTTTCAATTACTATTAGAATATCATCAACGTAACGACTGTAATACACCTGCGGTATTAATTTTCTAATTCTATTGTCAAAATCGCTTAAATAATAATTGGCAAGTACATAAGATGATGCAATACCAATTGGAAGTACAACATTTTCTTCCAATATGGTTTCTATAAATTTATTTGGGTACTTCTTTTGTTTTAACTTCTCAGTAAAACGAAAATGAAAATCTTTAAAAATATCATGAATATTTGAACCTCCTTTATAGCCTCCTTTTCCAAATATTACTTTCTCAAGTTCTTCAAAGTTGATTCGAACAGAATAGAAGTAATCTTTTAAATCAACATTTATAAAAGCAACCTTACTTCCATTTTGTAGTTTTCTCTGTGCTTCTTCAACTGACTGGTCACGCCATTTTTGATATTGACTAAAATATGGTTTAAACAACCCACTTCCTTTTACTACCCCATCCTTTGATTTGTTTAATACTAATCTATTCCCAACGCAACTCGAATCTAGTTTTGCATCTAATATATAGCCATATTTAGTAAGCCATAGTATAGTAACAAGATGTAATTCAATTGGAATATCTGCAAATACCGTTACTTTTTCAATTTCGTAGTCGTCTTGGATTCTTTGATTACTTAAAAAATTATCTCCATCTTCTGGCTTCTTAAATTTTTTTGGTAGGTAAATCAAATTTATATCTTCTAGAAATCTATTAAAGCCACCTTCCTTTTTATGGTTGTTTATCCATTCTACAATTCTATCAAAATTTTCTTCAAGCTTCACATCTAAACCAAAAATACCATTATCATAAGGTGATTTTTTACTGCCAAAAAAGTAATTATCATCTATCAAGCCTGTTTCAAATTCAGCAAGTTTTCTCCGTTGATAAAGTTCAGTTGTATCATAATAAATATGAGACTTGAGCTTAATGTAAGCTTCTTTAAGTTCTTCCTTTGTAATTTTTGACATTTTTTTTGCATAGTTTAGTTATATTTTAAGACATTAGTTTAAGCTTACTGAAAGAAAAAATGCTTATCCGCTCTAAAGAAATCATTTTTTCGATTCTAAATAAGTAGCTTTGAAACATATAATACTTGAGAAAATCAGCTATTCTTTCACAGACCATACTTAGTAAGTAAAAATAATATAATTACTAACTGCATGATTTTGTCAAGTTCTATATTCAATGTTTGTTTATTAATTACTCAGGTAAATACGTAATGCTTAGTACAGAAAGACTATTTATCATCTGAACAAGCATGCCAGCAACGATTTTCACAATCATGCCAACAATCTGTATGTTCATCTCTTACTATTTCTTCTCTAAAAGTTTCTAGATAGCGTTCTTTAGTTACCAAGAATGCATTTTTTAAATCTATGGCATCTTGCTCACCTCTCATACCAAAATAAGGGAAATGATGTAGATAATACCCAAATATATTATTACAATCTTGGTGATAAGCTCTTGTATCAAGTATATGATAATGCCAAAACTTATCCATAATCTTATTAGGAACTATTCCTTTTCCATACTTTTTACAAAGGTGTAGATATCTTTTATATTCTACCTCTCCACTATTACATTGCTCATGAGTCCAGTTTTCACCTTCTTCAAGTTCTCTAAGTTTCATTTTAATCATTTCAAGGTTAATACTTGCAATGACAGGCTCTATGCCTTTTTCATGAATCAGGTAAGATATTCTCTCAACACTGATAGGATCTGGATAGATTAAAACAGTTTGTTCCATTTCAGTTGATTTTTAATTTATAATTGATGGGGTAAAATCCAAAATCTCTTTAAAAATCTATCTTTACTGCCTTCTATAGGAGTTCTTCCATGAAAAACTCTGTGATTATCTACAACTAAGATATCTTTTTCTTTTAGCTTTAATTTTATAGGTTCAGTTTGCCTGATAAGTTTTTGAAGCTCCAGCATTGCAGGATTTTGCTTATCTTCATTCTTTACTAACCAAAATGAGTAGTAAAACTTCTTTTTACCATTTTCATCAATTGCTATAAAGGGATAACTTTCCTTGTCATCTGGAAATATTTTATGTTCAAAAAGTTCTATTCCTTTTAATTGCTCCTGATAGTTTTTAGGGAGTTGCTCATATAGACTTTCTGCATCTATTAGAATACTCTCTCCTCCCTTATCAGTTTGTTTATAACAATACCAAACAATATATTTTGCTTTATGATGATCTGTATGAAAATCTAAACCACGAGCAGAAGTGATCATACCTTTGCTGTCTGGCTTTATTATTACATCTGTAGTAAAAATAATCTCACCTAAAGAGTTTATAAAACTTTTTAAACTTTCTTCACTTTGATTAACTAAGTGAAGAAAACCTTTATCTAAAAGTTCTTCTTTCATGTACATTGATGAGCTATTTTATTTCACCAATCTAAGAAATAAAAAACTACCATACATCAGGGAATCCCTGATTTTTATATAGTGTAATAAAATAATTTTTCAAGAAGATTTTTTATAGAAAATCTTTATTTAAAAAAAATATACAGATATATTATATTAAAAATTTGATGTAATATTTTAATTGAAATTTAATAAAAACATCAAAATTAAATGTTACAACATTTAATAAATTTTGGGAATTAAACGGATTTTTTCTAAAAGTTTTTCAAGATGGGATGGATTTATAGTCAAAAAAACACACGTTTTTGTAAACTTTATCAAAAAACTTTAACGAATTAATTTATAATAACAGTTGTACATATTCTTGAAGAGAATTAAATTTGTAGGTATTTAAAATTGAAGCACATGCGTTTTATATTTTGCATTTTACTTATTTTTTTTTATTACTTTGATGGAATAGCTCAATCATTTAAAAATGATGAAACATTTCATACAGAGGATAATAGTTTGCAACTCATGCATCTTTTTGCAGAATCTGTTCCTGTTACAACGTCTGTTATACAACCTGATGGGAAAGTTATTATAGGTGGAGATTTTGCAAAAGGAATACTACGGCTTAATGTGGATGGGAGCATTGATCCATCTTTCCAAATAGGGAATGGTTTTGGAATGCTTAGATCTTCGAGTTCAGGCAATTTGGTAACATCTATTGTATTACAACCAGATGGAAAAATATTGGTTGCAGGTGGATTGAGAGAATATAATAATGTACCATGTAAAATGGTGGTTCGATTAAATTCAGATGGGAGTTTGGATACTTCTTTTAATCCTCCAAGTTTGCTTAATAATTTTTCGGATTTAATCTATGTGAGTAGTATAGCCTTGAGATCTGATGGCAAGGTCATTGCAGTTTATAGTTTAGGCATGAATATCTACTGTTTGAATCCTGATGGGAGCTTAGACAACTCTTTCCAATCTAATTTACCAAATATTTATAGTGTTTCTTATCGTAAGGTATATGTACAAGCTGATGGAAAAATATTATTGGGAGGTAGATTTGAGGTTAATGGACATTATAATGTAATAAGATTGAATAGTGATGGAAGTTTAGATAATACTTTTCAATCTGCTTTTGATAGTCCCTCAACTGCAGTTACTATTCATACACTTTTAGTAGATGATAATAATAAAATATTGATAGCAGGTTCATTCAGCCAAGAAATTGGAGGAATAACCTTCAGTAATATTGCCAGATTAAATATGGATGGCAGTGTAGATCATTCTTTTAATACAAATGGGATAATCGGTAGTACTGTTCGGAGTCTTGCTATACAATCAGATGGAAAAATTCTAGTTGGTGGTAATTACACCAATTATTCATCTGTTTGTCAAGTGGCTAGATTAAATATTAATGGAAGTTTAGACACATCTTTCTTTGTGTCTTATAATCTTGCTGGTGGTGTACATACTATTTCTATTCAATCAGATGGAAAAATATTAATAGGTGGAAGTATGAGTCAAATTAATAATATAAGACCTATCAATGCTTTTGCTAGATTGAATCTGGATGGAACTATAGATAATTCTTTTAAAACTAACACAGGAATTCATCATTCAGGATCTCCATCAATTATAATTCCTCAAGATAATAATAAAATATTAGTTGCGGGTATTTTTTCATCATATGATGATGTTCCTTGTAGTTATATCACTCGTTTAAATATGGATGGAACAGTTGACAACACATTTAATATTAGTGGAGGAACAAATAATGGTGGAATCACCACTGTTGCTATACAATTAGATGGGAAAATATTAATAGGTGGAACATTCACAAGATTTAATGGAAATAATGGTCATAATAGAATACTTCGAGTCAATTCAGATGGAAGTTTAGACAACACCTTTAATCCAGGCACTGCTTTTAGTAATGATGTCCATTACATAAAAGTCCAGCCTGACGGAAAAATATTGGTGGGTGGGTCTTTTCTTAATTTCCAAGGTAATTATAATCCTTTTATTATTCGATTAAATCCAGACGGTTCAAAAGATAATACCTTTAATCCTCCTTCTCCCTCCTTTGCAATCTATCACATAGCTATACAACCAGATGGAAAAATAATCTTGGGAGGAGATGGTTTTAGATTATACCGTTTAAATTCTGATGGAAGTTTAGATAATACCTTTTTAAATTGTGATTGTGCTGGGTATGCTAAAAAGATATATATTCAGCCAGATGGAAAAATAGTATTAATAAATCAATCAATTATCATTCGATTAAATAGTAATGGAAGTTTAGACAATACCTTTAAAAAAATAACAGGATTTAATGAGAATTTAAATGGTTCCATAAAGGATGCCGTAGTGGAATCTAATGGAAAAATATTAGTAGTGGGTCATTTTACAAAATATAATAATCATAATCATCCATATATTCTTCGTTTTAATAGTGTTGGAGATGTTGATGGAGCTATTGATTCTGGAGAAGGCTTCAATAGTCCTATTTATAGCATATTTAAAGATTCAAATGAAAAAATATGGGTTGTGGGAATTTTTAATTACTATAATGATATTGCTAGAAATCGGATAGCAAAGCTTATTAGCTGTCCAGAATCTGTAATTAGCCCTGCTTTATTACCAGATAGCCAGCCTTTTGTTGCATATAATCAAAATATTACCCAAACTGGGCTTCCAGGTAGTGTTTCTTGGTCTATTAGTAATGGCAACTTACCCAATGGATTAACTCTTAACTCTATTACTGGACAAATAAGTGGTACTCCTACAGAAACAGGTGTTTTTAACTTTCAAGTAAAAGTTAAGAATGCTAGTTGTTCTGCTATCAAAAATTATACAATATCCATTTGCCCCTCAATAACTATTACTCCTAATAATTTATCTAACGGAGTAATAGGAGCCTCTTATAATCAAACTATCACTCAAACAGGTTTATCAGGGATAACTTCTTGGTCTATCATCAATGGGTTTTTACCTACTGGGCTTTCTCTAAATACTTCTACTGGACAAATAAGTGGTACTCCCATACACGTAGAAACAGCTGATATTACTGTCCAAGTAATAGATGGAAGAGGTTGCAAACAGACTAAAGTTTATAACTTAGTCATTAATTGTCCTCCACTTGTTTTTAACAATACAAATGCTTCTAATGCTATTTTAGGTACATTTTACAACCTTAATGCAGGCGTTTCAGGAAATACAAATAGTGTTATTTACTCCATCAGCCCTGCCTTACCTGCTGGTTTAACTTTGAATCCTTTTAATGGACAAATAAGTGGAATACCTATGAGTCCAAATACTTCTACAACTTATACTGTTACAGCTAATCAGAATTATAATTCTGGCTCATGTACTGTCTCTCAAAATTATACTTTTGCTGTGGTATGTCCATCAGCTTCTCTAACCCCAACTACTCTTTCCAATGGAGTGGAAGGGAATAATTATAATCAAGTTATTACCCAAACAGGTTTATCTGCTGGAACTATTACATGGTCTATTATTTCTGGTAATTTACCCAATGGACTCTCTTTAAATACATCCACAGGTCAAATAAATGGTATTCCTACATCAATTGGAATATTTAATTTTACCATTCAAGCTAGTAGTGGAAGTTGTTTTGCTTCAAGAGCTTATAGTATAGTGATTAGTTGCCCTAGCATAAATATCTTACCTTCTTCTCTCATAAATGGAGATTTAGAATCTTTTTATTCACAAACACTTACCCAAACAGGTTTATCTGTTGGAACTATTACATGGTCTATTATTTCTGGTAATTTACCCAATGGTTTAAGCCTTAATACTTCATCAGGTGTTATTAGTGGTACACCTACTATAGTAGGTTCGTCAAGTTTTACTATCCAAGTTACAAATGGCAATTGTTCAAAAACTCAGAGTTATACTATTGACATCATAAACAATAATCCAATATTATCCTTTGATAATAATTTAGCAACTCTTATTAAAGTTTTCCCCAATCCATCTACTGGAAATTTTCATATAGACTTTGGTAATATTAATACTATTAATGCTTTTGTAAGTGTTTATGATATACAAGGCAGACGATTATTTATTAATGAAGTACAAACAAACACAATGGATATTTCTTTGGAAAAATTTGGCACTGGTGTTTACATCTTAGAAGTAGAGACCATTGAAGGAAAAGTTTTCAAAAAATTATTAAAGCAATAAATCACTGATTGAATAAAAAATGTGAAAAAGTTGAATAACCTGAAAATACGATTTTTATAGTTCAATAAATTGCCCGTTTTTTTAAACTATTTTCTCCTGCTTCCTTTTTTATAGATAAAGTTCAAAAAACTAGTTCAATTTATATGTACACTTATATAATTTATATGAGTTGAGTTTTTTGAACTTTTGATAACGATTTTATAAAATTTACCCTATTCACATCATAAAAAAAGGTTGGTGTTACCCAACCTTACTCCCTTAGTTTTTGTCTACTTTAAGATAGAAAAGTAATATCATCTCATTCTAGAGCTTCTATTATATTATCTTCAATGAAGATATTTATTTTTATGTTACTATTATCAAAAAAATGGATTCTTGGCTTTCTGTTCTTTTTGCCTATAAAAAACACATCCATTTCCTTTAATTGTTTAAACCCTTTAAGCTTAAATCCTTTCTCCCTTTTAATATTTACTAATTTAAGAATTCTTAAGTTTGATATTTTTGAAAGTTTGCTAGGAAAATCTATAACATTTTTTGAAAAAAGAAATATTTGTTTAATGTATTCATTTGAAGATAATAATTCTATATAATTTTTTGGTAAATTACATTTAATAAGGAAGAAATTAGAGATTTTATAATTACTAAAAGTATCTTTTGAAGGAAATAGAATTGTACAATTAGATAATACGAGACTTTCCAAAGAGGTAATTATATTAATTCCATCTAGATGTACTTCTTTATTAATAAATGAAATTTCTTTTATATTTTTGAACCTTGATATATCTTTATATAATTGCTCATCTACTTTTATAGATGGATTATAATAAAAACAAATTGTTTGTATTGATTGAAGGTTAAATAATTCCTCAGGTATTTTTCTTATTAAAGAGTCTCTTATATTCAGTCTATTGACATTACTTGTATCAATATCATTTAAATTGATAACTTGATTTGATATAATGTCTATTGACTTTGAATATCTTTGAGCTAATGTATTGAATACATTTAATATCATTAAAAATCCTAAAACAATTGAATGCTTTTTATCTTGTAAATTCATAATATTCCTGTTTTTTTAGATAATCTTGCTTAAAATTTTCTCGTGACATCATGAAAACTTACTAGGTGCGGCATATTTTTTACCAACTCTATACAAATATATATTTGGATTTTTATCATATTTCGATGCTACGCCTTTATATTGTGGAACTATTCCATATCCATCTTCGAGATTAGAAAGAGCTTGCCAGTCTGTAGGGTTTGTGGGACCCTCTCCTCCCCACAGAGCTACATTATGAAAATGTATAAAATATTTAAGACCTGATGCTCCTTTTTTTGCCATTGCATCAGATTGTTCAGCAGTCGACATAAAAAGTTCTATTACAGGAAAAGTTGCTTTATTACCACCTTTATAGGTATTATCTACAGTCTTAGGGGTACCCAAGTAATCATATTGATTCTTTTCAGGATCACCCCATCCCCAGATCCTTGCTCCTAATTCCTGATCAGTATTTTTATTTCCTTCTTCTAAACTTGCATCAAAATCTTGTCTAGCTTGAAAGCCTGGTAATTCAAAAACTTCTGTTTGATCAAGATCTTCAACTTGTGTAGTCAAGCCATTGGCATCTCTTACTTTAATTACAGCTATATCTTCAAGATTAGTAACTCCATAAACTTTATTATCTTTTTTTCCATCCCAACCTAAAATGTTACCATTGTTATCTATAAATATACCTGTTGTCTTCATCCCATCAGGGTCAATAAACCTCAATGGGTTATTGAAAGTATAGTTGTATAGGCTGTGTCTTCTCATTTCCTCTGCTTTGGGTGCAAATTATGAAGTAATTTTTACAAAAAAACACGGTTGGTGTAACACCAACCGTGAGTGAAACTTTGTCTACTTTAAGATAGCAATACCATTTTGTTTATTTTCTTGGAGGATGTCCTCTATACATAATAGATTTGCCATAAGAATATCGCTTTTGTATATCCTCTATTTCAATACTATTAAAAATATTTTTATATTTTTCTTTAAAAATCTTGATTTCTTTTAACCCATTGGTATCTTTATTCAGATTAACATACATTTCATTTTCTAATTTTAATATAGGTATATACACTCCATAAGACCACTTGTTTTCATATTTTTTCCAACCATCAGGAATAATAGAAAAATAACCTACACTTGTATTGCTTATTTTTTGAGTAATTCTAGGAATTATTATAATACATTTAATAGGAATATTATTTTTTCTTAATTTTTTCTTTAGTTGAATGAATTCTTGTTCATAAAACAAGCTATCTATTTTTATATTATTTCCAGCATCATTCATGTACTTGAAATTTTTTATTTTAGAACCTTCTACTGAAGAACATTCGCATTTGTCCTTATTCTTTCTATAAGCACAAGATGAGAGAATTATCAATGAAAATAATATATATTTCATAAATTTATTTTTTATCATTTTTTTCTTTAAATTCTTTGCTTTAATTCTGCTTCAAATGCTGGTTTTTCTTTATTATATACTCCTTTTGCTTTTACATTTTCTGGTTTTAAATGTTCCTCTTCATGTGCTCCTATACCATGAATACGCTCTTGTTCAGATTTATAAAGATTTTTATCATCTGCTTCAAAACTTTCCATACCTGAATCTTTATAAGCCTTATTATATTCTTTTTCACTATCAGAGTTTGGGTCAATAGCAACATTTGATAATTTACTTTTACTTATTGTTTTATCCATAAACTCATTATTCGCATCTAAAATCACCGCATTAACTTTTTGGTCATCTTTAATATCTTCATATTTAACTGTTGATGTAGAAATAACTAATAATCCTTGTTTTGCATCTGTTAAACCATTGGAAATATTGTATTTACCCCCTCCTATGTCTGTTAAAAATATTTTATCTGTTACCTTTATATCATAAGTTTTTTTTGTATCCCTAAAAATGCTGATTCTCCCTGAGAATTCAACTCTTTTATAATATCAGAGGCTTCACCTACAAAATATTTTCCTGCACTTTTAACTAAAGCATTCCGTTCACGTTTAGTATTTAAATTAGCTAAACTCATAAAATTATAATTTTCACTAGAGAATATCAGTCTTGTATAGGTTTCCATCCTGAAGATTTTTTTATCACTAATATCTCTTTTTCGTTTATACACCGATTTACAAAATCATGGAAATCCAATACAAAGGCTAGGGTTGATTCTAATTTAACTGACTTCGGATAAACTATAATTTCATCATCCTTATAATTATATTTTTCAGTGGTAGGGCTCTTAAAAGCCACTATTCTGAAATCCAATGTTGTATCTAACCATATTTCCATTCGTTTTTGAACATTTTTTAACATATCAGAAGGGATAATAATCTCTTCTTGCTCATAAAAATTGTCTTCTAAATAATTTATAAATAATATAGCTAATGACATGTAAGAATCATTATCTTGAAGATAGCAAAATTCTTCGTGAGAGTTTTTAATAGTAAAGCCTTTCATACTAAATTCTTTGAATCAAATATTTTAAGAGTTAAAAATATAAAATTCAACTCGTTTAAGCATTTATTTAGATAGTTTAGGGAAAATAAAAAATAGTTTTTTGGGTTTTGAAAATCACAATACTAAAAAACTTGATAAATACAGTATTGCCAATAATGATAGTGGGTTAAGCTATGATAAAAAGTATAATTTGGATGATTGATATTCCTCAGTCTAATAGTAATTGGTTTAATTTCGTGTTGAAGAATTAGGGATTGGTCAAAAATATTACAAACCACAGAGTAAAATTCAAAGATGGAAATCCAAGCTGTTTTTTACAAATAGAAAGGTTGGTATTACCCAATTTTTAATTTTCTTAAAATTTTATCTAATTTTTTTAATCATCAGATTTTATAAGTGTAAATTTTCCTAAGAATTTATACTTATGAATACAAAAGGTATCTTTTTGTATTTCATCAATCATTTTTATATCCCATATCAGAGTATCTTTTGTAGGAATAGAATCTAAGGTCATAGTTATTCCCCACAATTTTTCTTTTTCATTGTTAACTAAACTTCCTGTGTATTCAAATACAGCATAAGGATGACATGGCTTTTCTCCTATAAACCACTCTTTTTCTAAAGGCCCATATCTGCTCAATACATTTGTATTGACACATATTTGATATTCTTTAAGGCTAGGGAGAACACCTTCTTCTGTATACCACCAACTTTTTTCTATCCATACATCTTTTATATAAATTTGCAAAGTGTCATTTATAATTATAGGATTTTGCAAAGGTTTTAATTTAGTTGTAAAGACATCTATTTTCTTAGCATGTTCTGATGAATCACTTCTCCCAGAACCACTATGATAACACCCTGAACACAATAAAATTGCAAAAACTAATATCATAGATATTTTTACCATTGACCATTCCAATTCATCCATGAGCTCTATTGACTTCTTGCTTTGTTATATATGACTCTAATTATTTTAATGTTCTTATCCAACTAAAATGTAGAAAACGAGATTGATTTTTAGTATTTTTTCTATTAGTTTTAGCTAGTATTGCCCATAAATACTCATCCCTCCTCCAAAATATTGATGTTTTAAATGATTATATACCAAGTTCGTTTTCAAATCAATGTCTTCAGTAATATAGCTTGATGGTAATTTTTCAAAAAGAGTATTACTGACATAGTTAAAAACTGCCACTGCTGTTACAGATTTACTTGACCATTGCTCAACTTTTAGTTTATCCTTTTTTAACTCTTCTAATATTTCTATGGATAATCTTTTAATTTCATTTTTTTCACTTCTATTTAATTCTTTTCCATTTCTCAGAATATCAAAAATAGCTTTTTGTTCATCAGTTAAACCTTCTCGTTTTGTTTCAGCTTCTTCTACAGAATATGAGTTTACCAATTCTATGAGTTTTCTGAATGTTTCCTTAATTACTGATTCGTCTTTACCTTTGTTATATTCCTCTATGATTTCCTGATAACGCTGGTAGTAGTCAATAGTCAATGGGTTACGCTCCACCATTCGTTTAAGCTGTTTTTCAACTTTATCTTTAAGTGATTGAACAGTAGCATTTTTATTTGTAGTCTTTAAGAAATACTGTTCCAATAGGTTAAAGTCTAAACCACTCAAATCTATGATTTTTTCTGTGTTATGACTTGGTTCTGTAGCCATATTCTCTATAGAATTATCTACTACATCTTGAATTTTTCGCATTATATCTGCCACATCTGCACTTTCAATATTATCCTCAATAGCAGTGTATATCACATCAATGGCATTTTTTCTTGGAGCATACTGATTCAAGATTTTATCAGGTTGGAGTGCTTTATATTTCCTGAACACTTCCCTTGCTAATACTTGGAATTTTCGTTTAGTCTCGTCATTAGTATAAACAGCATTTACCCCCTTTTCTATTGCTGCCAATTTATATAATCCTTCCACATTGATGATTTCTTGTAAATCAAAACTCAATTCATTCTGTAAAAAAGTTTCAGTTGCTATCAAAACCTCTTCTAACTGGTTAATAAGTTCTTCTTTTGGTCTTACTGGAGTATCCTGCCGTTCATTATCACCTTGGTTTTCTCCTGAACTTGAACCATAGATAGCCAAAGCATCTAATAAAGATGTGTAAGTTTCAATATAATCAACTATCAAACCATTATTTTTCCCTTCACTGATGCGATTTGCTCTCGCAATGGCTTGCATTAAGGTGTGTGACTTCAAAGGCTTATCCAGATACAATGTAGATAATGTAGGAACATCAAAACCTGTAATCCACATTGCACAAACTATTACAAATCGGAAAGGGTCATCTTCGTCTTTAAACCTTGTTTCAAGGTCTTGGGTGTTCATTTTTTCACGGTGTGGTTCAATATCTAAATCCCATTTCCGAAACTTCTGAATTTCATTTTGTTCAGAACTCACCACCACGCAAATCTCTGTTTCTTTTATCCCTTGAAGCTCACGACTTTTTTCTAGTAATTCTTGGTCACCATACTTTCCCTTTGCTAAATCCTTTTCTAGTTGCTCAACATATTGTTTCCAATGCTCAGTAATCAGGTCATACATTTTTACAGCTGTGAGCTTATCTAGTGCAATAAACATTCCTTTCCCTTTATAACCACGATTGCAAAAATGCCAAACTACATCTTTTGCAATAGCATCTAATCGTTTCTTAGCTGTAAGTATAGGATATTCTCTTGCTATTAATTGTTCTACTCGGCTTCGCTCATCACCTTCTAAATCTTCACTTTCAAGTAGAGTTCTTATATTTTCATTAATTTTGGGATTATCTAATTTCAAATATTCACCCCTATTTTCATAATAAAGAGGAACAGTAGCCCCATCCTCTACACTGCGTTTGAAATCATAACGGGAAACATAATCACCAAAAATACGTTTAGTAATTTCATCATCTTTAAAAAGTGGTGTACCTGTAAAGCCAATAAACGAAGCATTTGGTAAGGCATTACGTAAATTCATTGCTAACTGCCCACCTTGTGTTCGGTGTGCCTCATCTGAAATGACAATGATATTATTTTTTTTAGTAATTTCTTCTTCAAAATTGAACTTATGAATGAGTGTAAACAAATAGCGATGTTCTGAATTGAGAAGTTCTTTTAGATGTTTTCCACTATTAGCTTTCAAAGAATCTTTTGCACCTGATTTCACCTGTGGTACTGCACTTACTCCACTAAAAGTGCCATAAATTTGTGTATCTAGTTCATTTCTGTCAGTAACAATCAAGAAGGTATAACTACCTGTAAACTTATGATGAATTTTTTGACAGAAAAACACCATTGAATAAGACTTTCCACTACCCTGTGTATGCCAAAATACACCCAATTTTTGCTTTTCTTCTAAGCTAATTTTTCCTTGCTTATAAAGTTCTTCTTTATTTTTAATGTTTTCAAGAGCTTTGTTTACTCCTATAAACTGATGATTTCTGGCAATAAGTTTTACTACTTTACCCAAGGAATTGTCAAAAAGAATGAAGTTCTCAAATAAATCTAAAAAACGTTGTTTCTCACAAACTCCTACAATGATTCTATCTAAAGCTACTATTCCTTCATCTTCTTCTGTGATACGTTTCCATTCATGAAAGTGTTGATATTTTCCTGTTACACTTCCTATACGACTTTCTATGCCATTACTCAATACCACAAAAGCATTATAGTAAAAAAGTTTTGGGATTACATCTTTGTAATCTGTGAAATTATTATTGTAAGCATTTTCCAATTTGCGATGAACAGCTTTCAGTTCAATAAATAATAGTGGAATACCATTTACAAAGCCAATAATATCAGGTCTGCGATTACCTTTACCCTGAATCCACAATTGCTGAACCGCCAGAAATTTGTTATTATTTACATCATCAAAGTCAAAAACTTTGAGTATTTTATTCTTCACTTGTTCACCTTTTTCATTCATGAAATCAATAGGTATGCCATTACGAAGCAATAAATGTTTTTCGTAATTGATTTCTGCTAATGACTTGGTGGTACTTTCCTCTATGAGTTTTGTATAAGCTTGGGTATAAGCTTGTTCAGGCAGATTAGGATTAAATTGTTTTAGCTTCTCTAAAAATATTTTTTTGAGAACAACTTCTGTTTTGTTCAATCTTCCTAAGGTACCATTATCACCAAAACTTTCTTTGTTATAGGCAAAGGTAGTTTTCCAGCCCAATTGATTTTTAAACAAGTCAATGGCTGTTTTTTCAATAAGATTGTCTTCTGAATATTCCTTACTCATAGTTAATCTTTGTTAATTATTGAAGAGATTCTATTTATAAAAGCTTCCTCATTTTTGATTAATTCTTGCATTGAGTGATTTTCTGAAACATAAATACCCTCAATAATAAACTGAGTATCACTTTCATCATTACCATAAATAGATTTTGAGTATGACTTTTCTGTATTGATTTCTTTTGAAAAGGGGTAAATCAAACCGCTAACAATTAAGTTGTTTCTATAATATCCAGAATAGGAATGTATCTGATGTAAATCTGACCTATCCACATCTCTATTTTGCATTTCCATATTTTTGAATTTTGCATCAAAGACAACCACTTTTTCATTGGTTCGGTGCTTCATTACCAAATCAGGAAACATAGGACGACTAAAGAACTGATTTTGATAAATGGATAATTCTTCCTGACCACTAACAGACCACTCTGAAAAGTTTCTGTTTAACAATCTTTCAAGATACAACTCAAACAATTCTGCAATGTCAAATAAGTATCCTGTGGTTGCCAACTGCTGTTTTTCATTATCTGGCATCAAATCTTTGTCTAATAAAATGATTTCAGCATATTCCAGCACTTTTTTGAAACCACAGTACATTGGATTATTAATGGATTGATGAGTTTTTGCTTTCTGTATGGTAGCATAGTTTGCAAAATGCCCTGAATAATTTTGTTTGAGTAATTGGTTTAAGCCAAACAAACGACTGTGTATTTCTTTACCAAAAAGCCTTTCTAGTTTTCTCAGAGCAAGATAAAGCACATCAATAATTTCCTGTACATACATTCGCTCTCTAAAATTACTAGTTAATGTTCCTTTGAAAGGAATATCACGTTTCAAGTACTCATGAAAATCTATACTGCCTCTTACCTTATGGCTTCTTTCTTGTTGTTTTTTGTATTGTTGAGGTAAGCCCAAAACGGATGCTTTTTCTAATGACTGAATAAACAAGTAAGCTATAATAAAAAGGAATTGATTTTCAGTTTCATCTTTTTTTGCCTTTACTTGCTCATTATCTACATAAATATCATTCACAAAGTTGAGCATTCGTTTCAAAAAGACATCTCCATATTTGGTAGTGATATTTATTTTGCAACCTTTATAAAATAAAACCCCTGCATATAAACCCGTTTGTACATAATATTCTTTTTTCTGCTCAAATTTTTCTTTAGAATAGAGCTTTAAAATAAGTCGTTCCTCATCTTGTTCAAATCGTCTGTGTTTAAAGTTGAATATTCTAATTTGTTTTAGTTGCTCTGCCCCAAGTTTCAATTCATAAACTGAAGAAAAAAGATTACGAACTCTATCAATATCACTGTTTGTATGGTTTACATGAAATTTTTCAGCTAATTCAACATCTAAAAAGCCTTGATTTTCATAAAAATGGTGATTGACAGGTACACTTATTCTCATCTTATTTCAATGTTTCTTTAAATTGTTTCAATGCTTCATCTAATTTCCCGTCCAGTTCGCTTTCTGCAAATACAGCTCTCAAATATTCTTTCAGGGTTGGGCGTAAATACAAATTGAAAAGTGTTTCCAGATTATTTTGCGTTATTTCTTTTCGTTTGGCAATATTACTTATCTTCATAAAAAAGGAGTGTCCAAACTCATAGGACTTGCCTAGACCTAATTCAGTAGAAATATAATTATTCAGTTTTTCGCAAGCTCTTATGTATCGCTCAATATTACTGAATTCATCCTTATTTTTAAACCGTGTTTCTTCTTCGATTACAGTATAATTGCAGTCTTTTCTTATCCATTTAAAACGTCTTCGGAGTGCCAAATCAAATGCATCTATGCTTTTATCTACATCGTTCATCATTCCAATGAAAAAGACATTTTCAGGTACACCAAACTTCACTTCACCATTATCAATGATATAAGCCAGTTCTTTGTACTTGTCATCTTCTTTAATCAAATCTTCAATGAGTGTAGAATATTGAGTACGTATCAGATTTTTATTATCCTTTCCATTATGGCGATAATCTTTTTCTAATAGTGAAAGAGTTTCGCCAAATACTGATGAAAGGTTGGCACGATTGATTTCATCTACCACAAAATAAAAAGGCTTATCAGGATTTTTTTTTGCTTTGATGCAAAAGTTTTTGAAAACTCCGTTTACCAGTTCAAAACGAATATTACCATCTTTTGAAACACCTTTGGGCTTGATCCCCTCAATAAAATCCTCGTAGGTAAATGAAGGATGAAACTGCAAAACTTCGTAACGGGTACTATCACCCTGAGTTACAAAATCAAGACTATTGATTACTGAATAAGTTTTACCTGTACCTGGAGGTCCGTACATAATTACATTCGGATTGTCTGAATCTGCAATAGTTCGTGAATTTACATATCGCCACAGAAAACGGGAAAGTAAAATAAGTTCGCCTTTATCTTGCTCATTTACTCCTAACAGGTTTTTTGCTACCAAACAGGTATGATGGTTTTGGGTAAATAGTCCTTCTGCATCTCCCTCAATAAAATCGTTATATAGTTCTTCAAGAGTCTGAGTAGAATATATATAGAGAAAATCAGTCAGGTTATCTAACACTGCCATTTTCATTAGTATCTGTTTGGCACTGTAATCAGCCTCTTCTACTTTTCGAATTTTTTCTAATGGGTCATTTTCTGACACAATGCTTTTTAATAAGCCTTTGAGGTTGTTGTTATAATAACTTTCTGCTTCTGCTCGTGAGGTATTTTGTTTGTTTTGCTTTAAGATGTAATAGGTTGTATTATCATTATTCAACTTTACTTCAAAATTGAAAGCTGTACCAGGTTTAGAAGAACCCAAAAGCCAACGAGTAGTACGTTCTAAAAAATTACATAAGTAACCACCAGGCATGGTAGCTGTTGCACTACTCAAGGTGTTGGTATAGTCCTCTAAATTTAGAGTATCATTGAGTATTTTGTCTTTATAAAGTTTCCATTGACTAAGCAGATTTTCAATCTCACTATTAATTTTATCTTTTTCTTCTATTTTAGTTTCTGATTTATACTTTTCCCAGAGAGCTTTGATTTGAGCTTGTCTTTCAAGTGAAAGTGGGCTATTATTCTCCATCGTTTCAATAATTAAATTGTAATCAGCTTTGGTGATGCTTACTATTCGGGCTCTTGTATCTTTATTAGATAGTGAATTATATACTGAATCAGTACTAACTTTATACAACCATATTTTTATCTCCTTTAGTGTGAATCGTATTACTTCTTCACCACCTTTATCAACCTCTTCCTTATCGCTGTCTAAAATTGCCTGTCCCCAATATATTTTGGTATTGAATTCCTTAAAAATTACTATATCACCTTTTTTAGGTTTATAAGTAAGATTATCACTTGTTGTAAAGTAATACTCTTTGGTTTCAAGAATTGTACTTGTATCCCAAAATGAATCTTCGTATTCACCTTTTGGCTTATTACCAAATATAAAATAATTAGGTTCTATCATGTTTTGAATACTCATAATTTACACTTCTATTTGTCCGTTCATTAGTTTAGGTAATAAAATATCCCGTGCCTCCCGGAGTTTGGTGTTTTGTTCAGCTAAAATTGCTTTAAACTTAAAAATTGGTTCTGTTAGCATTTCATACTCTTCCATTACTTTTTTACTTGGAAGCGGTACATCAATATCATTCAAGATTTTTAATGTCAAAAATTTTGTAGCAGCACCAGTTGAAATATTTTTCAAATAATCAAGTTTACTTTCCCAGAAATAGTATAAGTATTTGAAAGAAAGATAAACTTTGGGTTTTGGTTTAATTATATATGTTCTTTGATAGGCATCAAATTTGCCTTTGTAGTAAAATACGGGATAGATTGCACTTGCATTATTACCACCTAATAAAACAACCTCTTCGTCTAAGGAAAATGTATTTGTTCTTAATATTTCTTGTCCACAAGTGAAAAATGGATATTGCCCGTTTGGGACAGCTGCATTAGAATTTAATTTTCCTGTTGAGAATTGTAAGACATCCACAGCCTTTCTAAATTCGAGCTTTTCATTTTTTTGTATTGATTTGTATTCTATTCTCGCCTTCTCCTCCAGCAACTTTATCCGCTTCAAATTATTCTCTATCAAATCATCATAAGCCGATAAAATGGAGGCGATTTTGCGTTGGGTGGGGAGTGGGGGAAGATTAATTTCAACTCCTTCAACATCTCCAGGACTAATGTTTGCCTGATTCGCTGCTCCTTGTGCCTTATTTGCAATTTTGGTTAATGTTTCTTTTTGCAAAAGGAAGTAGAACAAATAGTCCTTATGACATCTATCGTTATCAATGTTGATGAATTTTCCTGCTCTCTGATTTAAATATGAATTTGTTTCGTGTCTATATTTTGCAACTCGTCCAACAACAGATGAGGGTAATGTGATATGCGAGCCTGTGAGTGAAATTAAAATGTCGCCTTTACTTAAATGAAACCTTATTGGAACTTCAATAGCTGAATCTACACAATCACTTTCATCTAATACAATATTTTCATCCTTGATACTTTTGATTTTGACAATAGGAGTACCAATAGGTTGAAAATCTTTCGACTTAAAAGCAAAACCTGAAATCACTTTTGAAACCTTGCCTATTTCAACTTTCTCCCACTTCATATCACTAACTCTTTAAAATTTTCAGAAATGGTTTTTGCCAAGGCAATGGCTTCTTCGTTCAAGCCTTCCAACTCAATATGTATTTCGTTTAGGCGTTCTTCATAATCAAAGTCGTCATCTGTGGTTGTGTCCACACCTACATACCTGCCTGGGCTTAGGCTCCAGTCTTTGGCTTCAATTTCTTTTTGGGTTACTATTTTGCACAGTCCTTCTACATCAGTGTAAACGCCTTCGGGGAAACGGCTTGTAAGCCAGTGGGCTTGTTTGTAGAAATATTCGGTTTCGTGCAGCAAGCCTGGTTCTTCTTCATCGGGGTTGCCGCTGAGTTGCTGTTGCAGGGCTTTTAGCTCATCAAGTTGTTCTTTTATGTTCAACTCTTTCCAGTCTTTGTTTTTGCTCAGTTGGTATTCTTTGGTGGCTGTACTAATGGCATCTAGCAACTGCTTAATGAGTTTATCTTGCGGTTTGCGTAGCATTTTGCACTGGTGGGCAATGCTTTCTAAAATGTCCATATCAGCTTTGGCTTTCTCTGCTTCAGCAATCAGTTTGTTCTGTTGTTCATAAATGCTTGCTATTTCTTCTATTTTCAAAGCATCTACAAAGGCTTGTACTTCCTTGTTTTCTTTGGCATATTTTGTAGCAAATTCGCTAACCGTTTTAAAAACGTTCTGTAATTGCTTTTGCAGTTCGGTAGTCGCTTTGGATGTTTCTTTGGCTAAATCGGCAGATGTCTGTAAATAGCTTTTTATAGTGGTTTCAAACTTTTTGGTATTGCCTCTGTAAAGGTTTACAATGCAAATCAGGTTTTGTAGTTGTTCAGGGCTAAAGTCATTTATTTTTTGTGTAACTTTTCGGTATATCTTGCGTGCATCGAGCATCAATACTTTATCTTTTTTTGCTTCATCCTGCTCTTTGGCACGGTCAAAAAACCAAAGGGTACAAGGTAACGAACGGGTATAGAAAAAGTTATTACCAATTGCCATCATTACATCCACTGCACCTGTTTTTACCAACTTCTCCCGTATCTCTTTTTCGCTGTGTCCTGCATCGCTGGCAGAAGAAGCCATTACAAAACCTGCTCTGCCTGTTGGTTTCAGATAGTTATAGAAATACTGAACCCACAAATAATTGGCATTGTCGTTTTTTGGTAGGTTTACTTTGCCATCTAATATCAGGCGTGGGTCTTTCTTAACAGCATCTTTGGCTTTGTCCACACCATCCACATTAAACGGCGGATTTGCCATTACAAAATCTGCACCACCAACAAGATTATGTTTATCTTCGTAAAAAGTATTACCTTCTTGTATGTTGCCTTCCAGTCCGTGTACTGTAAGGTTCATTTTGGCAAGTTTGGTATTGAGTTCGGCTTTTTCCTGTCCGTAAAAGGTAACTTTTTCAGCAGGTTTCAATCCTTCACTTTCTATAAAGTAGCCCGTTTGTACAAACATACCTGCACTACCACAGGCGGGGTCAAACACAATACCGTGGTCAGGTTCAATTACGTTTACAATGGTTTGTACCAAACTCATAGGTGTAAAAAACTCTCCGCCTTCTTGTGCACCAGTCATAGCAAATTTGTTGAGGAAGTATTCGTAAATCTTCCCGAACAAATCTCCTTCGGCTTTTTGCAATACTTCTTTATTGAAAATACGAATCAGTTCTCGCAATAAGTCTTTACTAAAAACAGAAAAGTTCTTAGGTAAAACGCCTTTGAGGTTGTCGTATTCGTCCTCAATCAGTTTCATTGCTTTGTCAATGGCTTCGCCTATGTCAGCACTTTCAGGCAAAGAAACCAAATAGTCAAACTGCGACTCCTCTGGCAAAAACATTGCATTGCGTTCTTCAAAATCTTTTTTAGTTATGGGTCGTCTGCCCCGTTGTGGATGTACAGGTAAATCTTTTTCTACTTCCACTTTCACTTTTTGAAAGCGGTTATAGGCATGACGTAAAAATATTAGTCCCAATACAGGCATGGAGTATTCTGAAGCTGTCAGTTTACTATTTGCTCTGAGTTGGTCTGCGGCTCTCCACAGTTCGGCTTCTAATTTTCTGAGTTGTTTTCCTTGCATTTATTCTTTTAGTCTTTTGTTAATGTGTCAAATTTATCATTTTAATCAGTTTATTGATAAAAAATACTTCTTAACTTTTATACAGAAATTTTATCATGCTCAATAAAATATATTTTTAAGAAAATATATCTATATGATTAAATGGTAAACCTATCTCCACCAAGACATCCAAAAATAAGTAATAAAAATTTTCCATGCATCAGGGAATCCCTGATTTTGCAGTGGTGTAATAAAATAATTTTTGGGAGACTTTTTGAGTATAAAAATGCCTATTTTAAGCTATTTAAAGATTTAGAGGTTATATTAGTAGTGTAATATTTGGTTGTTTTTTTAATGAAAACATAGAAATTAAATGTTGCAACATCTATTAGCATCAATAGAATTTTGAGATTTTAATTTCATATTTCTCTCACAAACTTTGGCATTGCTCCTCAAGAATTATTTAAAGATGAAAAACTAGAAGAAATATTTGAGTGGCTAGAGTAATTTATTATCTCTAAATCAACATTTTTACTCAAATTTTATATGGTTTTCTAATTATTTTTGACAAAATTTGTACAAATAATTATCCTTCATGAAAATCATAGCCATTGTAAATCATAAAGGTGGAGTTGGAAAAACTACCACCACAGCCAATTTAGGCAAAGCTCTTGCATTAGAAGGCAAAAAAGTTTTAGTTATAGATATAGACCCACAAGCTAATTTAAGTCAATCTTTAGGCGTAGAAAGTACCGAAAATAGCATTTATCACTCTCTGATAGAAAATACTCCCCTACCCCTACATCAATTAGATGATAATTTCTACTTATGTCCCTCTGATTTAGATTTATCAGAAGCAGAAACAAAGTTACAAAATGATGTAAATGGTTATTTTCAATTAAAAAAGCTCCTTAAAAAGCAAAATTTCGATTATTGTTTGATAGACTGTCCTCCTAGTTTGGGTATTCTCACTGTGAATGCTTTGGTAGCAGCTACAGATTTACTCATTGTAGTACAAGCAGAGTTTTTAGCTATGAAAGGACTTCAAAATATTTTAGACCTTACTGAAAGAATACAAGAAAACCTAAATCCGGAACTGAATATTTTGGGTATGTTAATTACTCAACTTAATAATACAGTTTTCAGAAAAAGTGTATCTGAGACAGTTAAAGATATGTATCAGAGTAGTGTTTTTGAAACATCTATACGTCAGAATATAGCATTGGCAGAAGCCACTAGTCAGGGTAAAAGTATATTTGAATATGCTCCAGATTCCAATGGTGCAGAAGATTATCGTAAACTTGCAAAAGAAATATTAAATAAATAGAAAATGGCAAAGAAGTTTGGATTTGAACAAATAAAAAAAGCAGAGCAACAAAAAGCTAGAAACTTATTTAATGAGCTAAACATAACCATTAAAGAAGAATTAAGAATGCTTATTCCTCCCCTAACTACTGAGGAAATAGCAGGACTTGAGCAATCTATCAAAGCTGAAGGTTGTCGTGAACCGATTATTTTGTGGAAAGATGAAGAAGAAAATATTTTGATTGATGGACATAATCGTTATAAGATTTGCCAAGATAATAACTTGCCTTTTAAAACTTTATTCAAGGAATTTAAAAATCTAGATGAAGTAAAAGATTGGATGATAGACAATCAACTTTCTCGTCGCAATCTAACAGAATTACAGAAATCTTACTTACGTGGTTTACAATATTCTAGAGAGAAAAAATCTGTTGGTGGAGATAAGAAAAAATCATCTGGTCAAAATGACCAGATGGAAACAAGAGAGAAATTGGCTCAGGAACATAAAGTTTCTCCTAAAACTATTCAAAGAGATGAGAAATTTGCATTAGGTTTGGATAAACTAACAGAAGGAAATAAAGAACTCAAGGATAAGATTTTAAATAAAACAATAAAAGTTCCTCAGAGCATTATTCAGGAGGTTTCAGGTTGGGATAAAAAACAAATAGAACAAGCAAAGAAAGCATTAGAAAATAATGAAGTAGAAAAACTAACTAAAGCTGAAAAAGAACCTAAAGAAAAATCATCAGAAGTACTAATAAAGTCTATAACACAAAAACTAAAAAATTGTAGTTATGATATATTACTTAAAATAGAGGATTTGATAAAAAGCTCATAAAAGAGCTTTTTTATTATAATATTAACTTTAAAAATCAAAGTCCAATCAGCATTTCATATTTGTATAGCCAAGCATTTTTCATACTTTTTTGATTTGTTTTATTTCTCATGAAAAATAAGTAGCTCTTTAAACTAAAATGAAAGTTTTAACAAACATTATAAAATCATAAATTTAATTTTCACACAATACAAATTTGTGTATTTGTATTTATTTGTATTATTTGGATATAGCGTAAGATATTGATTTTCTGTTTTTTGTGACGTTGAAAAAACAGAAAATATCCGTGAAAAAACAGGTTTTATCCTTTAAAAAACAGAAAATATCCGTGAAAAAACAGAAAATATCCGTATAAAAAACAGATTTTATCCGTGAAAAAAAATATTTAAAAAACAGTTTGTTTTTTTTATCTGTTTATTATATTTGTAAGAAAAACAGATATTTATGAAACTTACTACCATTAGTGAACAAAAAGAAGTCAGACAAGCAAATGCCCTTACAGAAGCTCGTTTTGAGATGACAGCTACAGAGTTAGACTTATTTTTTTATCTATTAGGCTTATTAAAGAGAGACAATCCTACAAAAAAGCATCAAATATCCATTACTGAATTACAAAAAATTACAGGAAAAGAATATAAATATTCACAATTGCGTGAATCTACTGAGAAAATGGGTAGTAGAATGTATGAATATGTAAGAGAAAATGGAAACTTGTTACAAGTATGGATCTTTTCTAGTTGTGAATATATTTCTGGGCATGGAATTATTGAAGTAGAACTTTCAGATAAGATTACGCCATTTTTATTTGATTTAAAGGAGCAATTTACATCTTTTCGCTTATATGCAGCCCTTAAAATGTCTTCTAAATATGCAAAAAGAATATATGCAATGTTATCACAATGGAAAGATATTGGTATTTGGAGAACTAGTATAGAGGATTTAAAGATTAGGTTAAAACTTTTTGATCCTAAGGGCAGAGAAGCAGAACAATACAAGCAAATCAGTCAATTAAAAGGCTTTGTATTAGACCCTGCTATAGAGCAAATTAATGAATATTCTGAATTAAAAGTATCCTATGAACTAATTAAGAAAGGACGTTCCTTTACAGAAATTGAGTTTAAAATAGATCTGCAAAACCCTAAAGTCATCATCAACATAGATTTTAGTCAAGATCCAAAAGAACAAAGATGTGCTCAAAATCTAGAAGAAATAGGGATAAAAAGAAATGATTTACTTGAACAAATTGCTAAAAATGAGGATTTAAGGCAGAAAACTTTCAAGTGGTATCATGATTGGAAACTTGGAAAATTTGGAAAAGTAAGTAATCCAGCAGGACTTTTACTCAAAACTTTAGGTTTAGTTTAAAACAGCTTTATTTATATTTCTGTTTTTTCACGGATAAAATCTGTTTTTTAGAATAGGCAATCTACCATAAACATATCTAATGAGGATTTTTCATTCCAAAACCTTGACGGATAAAATCTGTTTTTTAGAATAGGCAATCTACCATAAACATATCCAATGAGGATTTTTCATTCTAAAATCTTGACGAATATTTTCTGTTTTTTCACGGATAAAATCTGTTTTTTAGAATAGGCAACCTACCATAAACATATCCAATGAGGCTTTTTCATTCTAAAATCTTGACGGATAATTTCTGTTTTTTCACGGATAAAATCTGTTTTTTAGAATAGATAATCGACCATAAACATATCTAATGAGGCTTTTTTATTCTAAAATCTTGACGGATATTTTCTGTTTTTTCACGGATAATTTCTGTTTTTTAGAATAGGTAATCTGTGATAAACATATCTAATGAGGCTTTTTCATTCTAAAATCTTAA
>JALONN010000016.1 GCA_025454915.1 Raineya sp. | reverse complement strand
GGAGATAATGGACAAGACCAACCCTTAGACCCTAATTACTTGCCTCCTACTTTTAGTGACCCCGAAGGGATTTATAAAGCATACAAAGAAGCTCTTGTAACTGATTTAGCTGATACTAAAAATCAAATTCAAAATTTTGGAACTTCTCAAATACCAAACTTGGTAAAAATGGTAAATTACTTGAGAATTAGACAAGAGAAATTAGAAAAAGCTATATCTGATGTTGCAAGAATAGAAGCCTCTACACGCAGTTACAAGTTTATATCTCTGGCTCCTGATGCCAATGGAAAACCACAAGGAGAAACTTCTTATGATGTAGCCACTAATCAAATTGTGATTGCTTTCCCACAAAGTACAAGTGGAAAGCAAGGTTTAGGTTTAAAAGCACACGAAGTACATCATGCCGTACAATTTTTAGACGGAAAATTATCTTTTAATAAAACCACAGGAAAAGCGGGTGTTTTAGCTGATTTACAAGACGAAATAGAGTGTTATGAAATACAATATGTTCTTGATACCAACTTTATAAATTATGGAACTGTTGATATAAACTTAGAGCCAGCCCCTAATTTTACAGTAAATAGTACCACTGTATTGGCATTGGGGATATACAATGCTTTACCCACTACAGAAATTAATATCAATACCAATCCACAAGGCACAACCCTCCAAAATGCAGGAACTAATGCCACAGATATTTTTGTTAAACCTTAAACGCTAAACTATTATGAAAAAGTTATTATTATTTGCATGTGTGGTGTTTTTCTCTATACATACACAAGCCCAAAACTCTACCCTTTGGAATAAAATTCAGGAAATCAGAGGGCAATATTTCCCTGAAACGATTAATGAAGTTTTACACTCTACTGCGGGTGGTTTTGGTACAGACCCAAATAAATCATATAGTGGTAAATACTACAAATCACCCGTAGTTTACATTGATAATAAAGTTATTAGTTATTCTGGTCAAGCAACATCAGAACAAGATGCTAAGACTAAAATTAATAGCTATCAATTAACAAACATTGCAGGAATAGACTATTATGTAAAATCAAGCGTTAGAGCTGGTACTTTTGGATTGGATGGAACGAATGGTGTTATATTAGTTTATACACACGAGTTTACAGCAGCTAATCCTTGGGTAAGAGATACTTTTAAAATCTCTTATGAGGGGCAACTCGGTAATAAAGAGAAAAAAGGTAAAAAGTAACACAAAAGCCCTCTGTAAAATGAGGGCTTTTATTTAAAATAATATGAAAAAGATATTTTTATTTGCAGTTATATTTTTGGCAATTAGTAGTCAAGCACAAACGATGACCGTGCCAGACCCCAATACACCTAATACTTTATTTTTAAAGTTTAGCACTGTATTAAATGGTGAAAATTCTTATGTTCCTAAACGTGATATTTCTGAATATGAAGAAGTAATCAATTATAAACCTGTATATTTATTTTGGAGTGATGCAGTAAAGAATGCTTCTATGAGTATTTTAATGAATATGTTTTATGCCATAGACCCAGAAGAATTTGCTTACATAGACCCTGCTTTGTATAACAGTGTTTCTTTAAGTCAAGAACAACTTATCAATGTTTTGAAAACAAAAACGAATTATGAAGAAAAGAATTATTTAGGAGCTTTTGATACCATCTATTTGATAGATTATGAGCAAAAAAATCCAAGAAATACAAGCAAAGTAAAAATTTTAAAAGTAAGACCTTACTATAAGCTCTTTAGATAATAAGAACGAAAGCCCTCTGAAAATGAGGGCTTTTATTTAAAAGATTATGAAAAAGATATTAGTATTATTTATAATGGTTGCATTGATAGCAACCAACAGTCAAGCACAAAATATGACTGTGCCTGACCCTAACACCCCCAATACTTTATTTTTAAAGTTTAGTCATACATTAAATAGTCCTTATGCTTATATTCCTGATGTTGATATTTCTGAATATGAAGAAGTAAGCAATTATAAACCTCTTTATTTATTTACAAGTGGTGGTATTATGAATGCTTCTCTAAGTATTATGAGAAACTATTTTTATGCCATTAACCCTGAAGAATTTGCTTACATTGACCCTGCTTTGTATAACAGTGTTTCTTTGAGTAAATCACAACTCATAGACGTTTTAAAAACAAAAACGACTGATGATGGAAAGAATTACTTAGGTGCTTTTACTACTATTTATTTGATAGATTATGAGCAAAAATATGCAAAAAATACAAGTAAAGTAAAGATTTTAAAAGTAAGACCTTACTACAATTTCTTTAGATAATAATGCAAAAGCCCTCAAAAATGAGGGCTTTTATTTAAAAGATTATGAAAAAGATATTTTTAATAATTCTTTATATTATCATACAAAATAATTTGTATGGTCAAGGAAATTTTACATTACCACAAACAGTTGTTGGTAGTAAAACCTATAATTGCAAAGTAGATAATACAGAAATCTGGATAGAGAAACAGAATCAACCCATTCTGTATTTACCTTTAGGGATAGATGGATGTGTTGGGATGTTCACAAAGCAAGAAACAGAAAAACGAGCCATTAATGCAAAAATTGTAGAAGCATTGGGTTCTACAAGATTAGATTTATTAAAATCTTTAGGGGAAAATAAGTTTATTATTTCAATAGGGTTTAACAATCAAGGGCAAATAGAAGTATTGAAATTCAGATTGAATAAAAATACCAATATAACACCCCAAGAACTTTCTATACTGGAGGATAAATTAAGAGAAATACAATTTATTATTCCAACTAATTGTCAAAGCAGATTTCAACATATAGTTTTTAATTATATGGTTCATCTTAATAGATTAGTATATTAAAGCAAACAAAAGCCCCTGAAAAATGAGGGCTTTTATATAAAGATTATGAAAAAGATATTTTTATTTTTGAGTGTTATATTTATTTCACTGCATACACAAGCCCAAAATTCAGATGTTTGGCAAAAAGTACAAGAACTTAGAAATCAATATTTTTCTGAAACAGCTCATATACCTTTAGGCACAATTGAAAGTTATACAGCATCAGGAAGTCCTGATTTGAGGCATACAAATGTTATTTCAACATGGACGGCTTATCGCCTTTTAACACCTCTAATTGTTATTAATGATGTTAATGTAATCGCAAATATAGACGCTTCAGGTGTGCAAGCTACTTTAGATACCTTAAATAAATACAGAATGGCTGATATTGCTGGTATCAACTATTATTTGCCAAATGAAATGCAACCTTATGGTAAGAATGGGAAAAACGGTGTGATTATAATTTACACAAAATCTTATACTTACACTTATCCACCTATGATACACAATTTTAAAATTAACTATTTAAGCCCCAATGACCCTACACTTGGTAGATATTACCAAGAAAGAAGAAAGCAAGAAAAAAAGGAGAAAAAAGGTAAAAAGTAAGGCAAAAGCCCTTTGTAAAATGAGGGCTTTTATTTTAAAGATTATGAAAAAGATATTAGTATTTAAGTGTATTGCATTTTTAATATGCTTACAACAGGCAAAAGCTCAATTTATGCCTCCTCCAGAGCCTTATACAGTCAATACTATATTTTTGAAATATAGTATTCAAAAAGGGTATAATGATATAGATGCTTTGGATAGAATTTCATCTTTTCGTGCAAACATAGGTAACAAAACAGTTAATAGACCTTGTTATAGTTTCATAAACTATAAGGTGGTAGATAATTTTTATCATGTAATGAATGATATATATTTTTACCCTCCTGATATAACACGCTACAATTATGTAGATTCTACATTATTTAAGGATGTTGCTTTAAATCAAACGCAATTCTTAAATTCATTAAAAAATAAGAATGTAGAACAACGAAAATCATATCTCAAAAGAACACCTGTTTATGTGTTAGATTATGATAGTAGAGATGTACAAGGAAGAGTAAAAATTTTAAAAGTAGAACCTTATTATTATGATGAACATTTTGCTCCTGCAAAAGAACTTACCTTTTTATCTGCTCCAGACCCTAACGCTCCCAATGTATTATATTTAAAATATAGTGAATCACTCAATGGTAAGTTTACCAAAGAATCTATGATTGCTTCACACATTGAGCCAAAGAAAAAAAATAGAGGATTTAATTTTTTAAAAGTATATCTTTTTATCAGAAAAGGACAATTAGATGATTTTGGAGAATCTTTTATATTAGGTTTTTATATGGAAGAAGAACCCAGTTTCTTAGCTACCAAGCATGATTATGCTTATGTTGTTCCTGATAAATATGAGAATGTTAGTTTAGACGTAAAACAGTTATTAAATTTTCTAAAATCTAAGAAAAAAGAAGAAAGAAAACGATATTTAGAAAGTTTTAAACATATTTATCTTATAGATTATGACGATAAAAATTATTCGGATGTAAGACAGAAGAAAATGATAGAAGTGTTTCCCAAATATGATGAAGATGGTTATATATTAGTTCCTATGTAAAGATTATGAAAAAGATATTAGTATTATTCGTGTGTATGTGGAGCATACAAGTTCAAGCTCAAATACGCTTGAAAGAAATGGAAAGACCAGAATTGATAACATCCATAGACCTCAATAAAAGAGCTATGGATTATCAATTAGAGAATCTTTATTTAAACCAAGATTCTCTTGCCATCAGGGTTTGGATGAATGGAAGTGTTTTGAATATCATTAAAAACAAAGACGTTCATGTTCAGTTTATTACTTCTATTTACTCTAATTCTAAAAACCAAAGAGTTTGGAAAAAGTATGAAATAGAGCCTAAAACAGCCCAAGATTTATACAATTATTTAATCAAAGAAGATATTTGCAACATCCCAAATAAAAGAGGAATAGGTATAGATGGCACAACATACGTTTTTGAAATAGCAACAGCCTCAAAATACAGAACTTATAGCTATTGGTCGCCAAACACTACAAGTGAAGATAGTCTCGAAAGGAAAGTTGCACTTCTTTTACAAGAGATTCGTCAAAAAGTAAAATCTGCTGAACTCTATAATGATTTTTATGAAAATCTTGAAGCAGGCAATTATATGTATGGCATGATGATATTTTTAAGAATAGAAAGGTTCTTGCCTGAAAATGCTCCAAAATCAGAATTATATAAAGAAGTAGAAAAAATAATGAGAAATGAATTAGGTGTGAGTGAAAAAACAAGTGTTAGGACTTATCCAAGAATAATCATAGATGATAGAGAATTTTTTTTAAAAGATTTAAACTGGATAGATAGAAAAGATATTGAAAGCATTCAGGTTCTAAAAGATGTAAAGCCTGAAATGGCTATAATTTATGGAGACCTTAGTTATGGATTAATAAAAATACAGACTTATCAGTATTTAAACCAAATAGAATTAGATAAAAAAGCTCTTGAAGAGTGGAATAAAAAACATTCCCAAAATAACAAGACAAAGAAAAAAGATAAAAAATAAACATAAAGCCCTCTGTAAAATGAGGGCTTTTATTTTAAGAATCGTATCGTATCACCTGCTCTACTCCTTGTATTTCTTGGAGTTTTTCAATGAGCATGGTTAAATGTTTGGTATCATGGACAAGTACAGTACAATTTCCTTCAAATACATTTTCAATGGTATCAAAAGCCAGTGAACGCATATTTACTTTGAGTTCGTTAGAAATGATACGTGTTACATCATTGATAATTCCGACTCTGTCAGTACCTGTAATGCGTAAACCCACAGTATAAGACTCCTCCATTTTAGAAGCCCATTGAGCTTTTAGAATTCGGTGTCCATAATGCGACATTAGTTCGGTCGCATTAGGGCAGTTGGTTCTATGGATTTTGATTCCTTCTGTTACAGTTACAAATCCAAAAACATCATCACCAGGTATCGGATTACAACATGAAGCAAGTTTATAATCTATTTTATCCATGTCTTCACCTATCAGCAATACATCTTTATTCTCTGGACTATGAATTTTCTGAACTACTTTCTCAAAACTTTTTACATCCTTAATATTCTCTCTTGAGCTATTTCGGCGTTTTAAAACAATTTCTTTATATTGCTTGAGTTCCGTAGGCTGAATGTATCCTTTTCCAAAACGATAAAACATATCAGCCACAGCTTTATCATTGAAAAGGGCTCGAATATCATTATACACATTATCATTTACCTCCAGCCCGTATTGTTGCATTTTCTTATCAACAATTTCTTTTCCTCTCCTGATAAACTGCCTTTTTTCGTCTCTCAAAGACTCTCTTATTTTAGCTTTAGCTTTAGAAGTAGCCACCAGACGAAGCCAGTCTTCACTGGGTGTCTGTTTTGAGGATGTCAGAATTTCTATTTGGTCGCCATTTTGGAGTTTATAGCTAATGGGTACCAGTTTATTATTAACTTTCGCCCCAATACATTTTTGTCCTACTTCCGAATGGATTTCAAAAGCAAAATCAAGGGCTGTAGAGCCTAGCGGAAGTACTTTTAAATCTCCTTTGGGTGTGAAAATAAAGACTTCATCATTGAACAAATTACTTCTAAACTCATCCAGAAATTCAATTGCTGAAGTATTATTATTTTCGAGCATATCTCGAACTTTATTAATCCAGATTTCAAGACCACTTTCGTGTGGTGTTCCTTTATTAGCTCCTGTTTCTTTGTATTTCCAATGGGCTGCATAACCTTTTTCTGCAATATCGTCCATTCTTCGAGTACGTATTTGGACTTCAACCCACTGCCCTGTGGTACTCATCACAGTTGTATGCAAAGACTCATAGCCATTAGCTCTTGTATTGCTAATCCAGTCTCTTAAACGTTCGGGGCTTGGACGATAATAGTCTGTGATAATCGAATAGACCTTCCAACAAGCAGCTTTTTCATCTTCATATTTGATTTCATCCAGTATAATCCTGATAGCAAACAAATCGTATATTTTTTCAAAAGGAATTTGTTGCTTTTTCATTTTACTATAAATCGAATGAATTGATTTGGGTCTTCCTTTGATAACAAACTGAAGTTTTTCTTGTGTCAGAGACTTTTCTATGGGAGATATAAAGTCTTTTATAAATTTGTCTCTGGCTGCTTTCGTGGATTGTAGCTTTTTGGCTATTTCATCATAAACTTCTCTTTCTGTATATTTTAAATATAAATCTTCAAGTTCAGATTTGATGGTATATAGTCCCAAACGATGAGCCAAAGGAGCATAGATATAACTTGTTTCAGAAGATATTTTGAGTTGTTTATTGCGTGGCATATCCTCTAGAGTACGCATATTATGGAGTCTATCGGCTATTTTAATTAATATTACTCGTACATCTTCAGAGAGTGTGAGTAGAACTTTTTTAAAGTTTTCTGCCTGCATTGAGGAAGTCTGGTCCGTGACTCCTGCAATTTTTGTCAGACCATCTATAATTTGAGCTACTTTATGCCCAAACTCCTTTTCAATATAGTTAAGTTCAATATGTGTATCTTCTACTACATCATGTAGTAGTGCCGCCACAATAGAGGTAGTTCCCAAACCAATTTCCTCTACACATATCTGAGCAACTGCCAAAGGATGATAAATATAAGGTTCTCCCGATTTCCTACGCATATCTTTATGAGCCTCTGCCGAAAGACTGAATGCTTTTTTGATAAGTTTAGCATCATTATCTTTCAGAAAAGGTTTCGCCAAGCGTAATAATTTACGGTATCTTTTTAAAATCTCTTGTTTTTCTAATTCTAATTCTTCAGGACTCAATTCTATCATAAGTATTCGTTTTTTCTATCCTTCTATATTAACTTTCTTTAGGTATAAGTATAAATACATTTATCCTTTATTCCATAAATTTCTGATTGCAACCAGATGACTAAAAAGTACTATTGGTACTATAAATGTTGGTAACCAACTAATTGGGAAATACAAAATGGCTATATTAGGCTGTTCAAAAGCAAATTGTTGAAATGGAGAAGGTGCTGAAAGGATTGCATTTATAACAATATTGATAAGCAACCCTAAACAGATTACATTCCAGACTAAAAGTATTTTATTTGGCAATACTTTCTTCCTGAATACCAGATAAGCCATTAGTGGAGCTGTAACACCTGCTATAATATCAAAATTTCTCCCCTCAAAAGTCATCAACTGAGGTATTTTCTGTTCTATATACAACTGATAAAGAGCTATTTCAACGGGTATTCTGACAATGTGAAGACGAGTTAAAAACTCTAAAGAAAGATTATCTATAAAGCTTTTACCTTTTTTACTTAAAAATAAATACGTAATTATGATAATTGTTGGGAAGATTCCAAATAAGAAAATTTTGGGTGGAATAGCATTGGTATTTGTATAATACAGTCCCTGTAAGGTAAGAAAAGCCTGAATACCAAGCCAAAATATTACAAACAAAATAAAGTTCCTTGCTTTCAAATCTCCTTGTATTGAAATAAAGAAGAATATGATAGAAGCGAATGTAGCTATAAAAAAAGTTGTATATATAGAGTTTGAAACAGGAAGCATGGTACCTAAAAGTTAGAAAATCCCTTTCTCTACAAAAGGGATTTTGTTTTACCAATATAAAAAAACTTTTATAGAAACCAAATTTATTCATAGATTATTCAATAATAAACCTAAGGGATGGTTGTGGGCTTAGGTTAGGGCTAACTGTCAAGATATATTCTCCTCTTGGTAAATTCTTGAGATCTTCAAGAATTGTTTCTTTGCCTACTTGTTTTAAACGAATAAGAGATATAAGTTTTGATTTTGAGTCATATACATTTATTTCTATATTTTTCCCTCTATAGTTAGCACCCCAAGCAATGGCTGGTATGGTTTCCTTATTATCGGGTTTATAGGGGTTTGGATAAATTTTAAATTCATTAGGATTTTGCCCTGTCATGATTCCATCGGTTGTGGTTTCTTTTTTAGCAAGATAGTCGGCTCTTGTAAAACTTGCGATTCCATAGCCATATGTGTTATCTGGTTTAGAATACTGGTTACCTGATTTACGTATATATTCTACCACTTGTTTTGCTGTAAGTTGTGGATTTGCCTGCCAAAAACCTGCCACTAAACCTGCCATAATAGGGCAGGAAAAAGATGTTCCATTATTAAAAGAAACTTCGCTATTACTTCCACCAACTGTAGCACTACTCCCCATTGCAAGTACATCAGGTTTTACACGACCATCAGCTGTATAACCTCTGGAGCTAAAATAAACTATACCTCCTCTGCTATTTACTGCACCAATACTCAAAATTGAGGCAGCATCTGCTGGTGATGAAATGATATTCCAAGCAGAACCACCTTCATTACCTGCACTACTAACTACTACCATACCCTTTTGAGCTGCTATTTCAGCGGCACGAGTAGCTATACAGGTTTTACCATCCATTTGTTCAGTTTTATAACTGGTTGTTTTATCATCAAAATTTGTATACCCTAAAGAAGAACTGATAATATCTACACCCAAGCTATCTGCTTTTTCAGCAGCTGTAAGCCAATTGTATTCTTCTATCATATACTCTGTATTAACATCCTCAGTTCTAAACAAATAAAATTGTGTTTTAGGAGCAGTGCCCACAATTTTTCCTTTTTCGTAAGCAGCAATACACGAAAGTACCATTCTGCCGTGGTCGTCATCTTCAAAAACAGAGCGTTCATTCATTACAAAATCGTAGGTATCTAAAATCTGACCATTTTCAAAAAGGTGCTTAAAATATGTTTGTTTATCTGCGTCACTAAAGCCTGAATCGAAAACAGCCATAATCATTCCTTCACCCCAGAAGCCTTTTTTGTGCATTTCATCAACTCCAATCATTTGATTTTGAGTATAAGAATATCCATAAGATGTCTTATCAAATTCAAAACCTTTCGTAAAATCAGTAGTTTTTTTTGCTGATTTGTAATTTCTTTTGTTTTCTTTTTGGTCTTCTGATTCTGTAGTTGGTTTATTTTTTACCATTTTAATCTCCTCAGCTTTTACAAAGTTGAGGGCTTTAATTTGCCCCAAAACGGTTTCATTACACAAAACTACCACACCGTTAAACCATTTGGTCACCTGATGAATTTTAGCTCCTTGTGTTTTAATTTGAGCAACATAATTCATATTGACAGGTAAATCTTCGGAAGAAATTTCAATGTTTTGCTTTTTACGTCTATCCAAAGCTTTTTTGCTGAGAAAATTCTGAGGCTCAGAAATATTGTATGCTATCCCCTGTTTATCTTTGAATGGAATAAAGTAATACTTTTCTTGTGTTTGAGCCATTATGGCAGAAGCTACCAGCATAAACAACATAAGAATCGGATAGTTTTTGTGTGTCAATTTTAGATTTGAAGTTTTCATATATTTTTCATTTTTTATTAAAAATTACTCTTTACCATATTCTAGGATTGTAAATTTCTCAATTTTCCCCGATTCTATAATACCTTTTCCTAAATTAGGCTCATCAGACTTGAAGCGAACATTAATTCGTTTCATATAAGCCAAACCAACACCTAAAGCATAAACTTCTTCTCTTTTTACCTGTGTAACGAGGCTGGAGTCATTGCCCATCAGTATCTTGACAGTATTGGGGAATGTTATTTCACCATACTTCCTACTTCTCTTATTTTCCACCAGTTTATACGTTTTTTCGCCATAATTATTGTATGCATTGCCATTCCATATTTGATTGTTGACAGTAGGAAATATAAGTTTGATATAGGGCGTGTTGTTTTCATATTTAATGGCTTGTGAGCCCGTACGCACAGCAGACCAAACAGAATCTATTTGCCAAGATTGATTAATATTAGTTCGTTTGTAGCGTTCTAAAATGTATTGATGTTGACCAGAAAGGTTTGTAAAAGAGTCTGTAACAACCTCTTTTATTTGATATGTATTGGTAGTAGAATCTAAAATGGTATAATTTTTTTCTTCTATTTCCCATGTAATAAATCTTCCAATTTCCAGAGGAAAGTAATTATAACCTAATCGGTCACCATCAGGTTCAATAGTTTTAGAACAATTTTGAAGTATCAATAGCAGTCCTAACCAGAATATTTTGAATGTATAATTGGATAGCGATGATGTTATTTTTTTATGAATTAAAGAAGTCATCAATTTGTTTTTTCTTTTTATCTTTTTCATCACTAAAAAAGTCATCAAATTTGTTTTTTATTTCTTGTTTTTTATTGGGCTCTTCAGTCATAGAAGCAAGCTTTTTCTCCAACTCATCCAATTCAGCTTGTTCTTGTTTACTGAAAAAATCATCTACATTATCTTTGGGTTTATTCTCCTGAAAGAAACTATCAATATTGATGCAAAGCTGATTTTCTTTATCAAAAAATTCGTCAATATTTTCTGTTTTCTTCACATCATTTTTAAAAAAATCCTCTGTATTTGTTTTTTTTGTTGAAGAATTTGTAAAGAAAACATTTACATCCTCTTTGGGCTTAGGGTTTGTTTTTGTATCAAAAAATCCTTCTAAAAGCTTCCCTTTTTCTTGTCTATCTTCTTTTTTGTCTTGAGGTTTTGTAAAATCTTTACCAAAGAGCAGTTCTATTTGTTTTTGTTTATTGGCTTCTTGGATTTCTTTTTGTCGTTTTTCTTCTTGTTCAGCTTTCAACTTAAGTTGTTCAATCGAACTATCAGATGTATTTAAGGCTTCAAATTCTTTGAGTAAAGGGTCTTCTCTTTCTTCTTCCAAACCTGCCTCTATTTGTGTCTGAATAATATTTTCTTCAAACACATCTGTATGTATATTCAAGTCTTGCAATTTTTGAGCCAGTTCCTTTTGTGTTTTAGCACTTGCATATTCTGCCATCAGCACAGCTCTCTTAGATTTGGTTTCGTCCAACTGCATTTTCATTTTAGAAACTTGTTTCTCTAATTTGCGAATAGAGTTTTCCATTTCATTGGCAATCTGCTGATAATCTTTGGCTTGCATTTCACAATCAGCCTTTTTAGCAAGCAATTGCTTGGCTTCCATCTCTCTGTTATTCTTGATAGCCTTTAATGCTTCTTTTCCTAAATCATGGGCTTCATATTGCAACTGAGCCGTTTTGTCTTGCATATCTTTATAATTTCTTGCAAGCTGATTCAAGGAGGCAATAGAAGTACGAATAGCACCCTCCATTTCAATAATGGTTGCATCTATAACTTCAGCAGGGTCTTCCTCTTTTTTTGTTTTTTTAAACCAACGAAGCATGCCCATAGTGTTTGAATGGTTTTATGAAAGTTGTATGTTATAAAGTATTTTGTAGTCTTTTTTTATTTAGTTCTACTTTTAACTCAAAAAGTTAAGAATAATTCTTTATTTTTGCAAAAAATTATTCCAAATGAAAGTAGAAAAAGACAAAGTTGTATATATTTCTTATATACTCTCATCTGTAGATGACAACCACCAAATCGTTGGGCAAGCTCCTGCCACAGAGCCTTTTGCTTATATTCATGGACACGAATTTGCTCTGCCAGCATTAGAGCAACGCCTTGAAGGGCTTTCAAAAGGTGATTCCTTTGATTTCACACTCACACCAGAAGAAGGGTTTGGTGAGTATTATGAGGATAACATGATTGATTACCCTCTACAAGCATTTAAAGAACAAAATTACCCCGAAGAATTACTCAAGATTGGAGAAATTGTTCCTTTGCAAGATGAAGATGGTTATCCTTTGGATGGTGTCATTACATTTATTGATGACAAAATAGTAACCATAGACTTCAATCACCCTTTTGCAGGTAGAAATCTAAATTATAAAGGAAAAGTATTAGATGTGAGAAATGCAACTCCTGAAGAAATTATTCAAGGAATAGTAAAAGGAATATAAAAAAATAAAACAGAGATAAAAATTTATTTATCTCTGTTTTAGAATACTATTTAGTTGCTGCCCATTTACGAATTTCTGTACGGAACCATTCATCAGCCTCTTCTGTCCATTTGAAATTGTTACGGATATACTCCATTGTATCTTTTTCGATATCAGTATAAGTATCACCGTCCTTTACTTGCTCGAGCAATAATTTGGCATCATCTAAAGAAATTCTACCATCACCTCTACCTTTTACAGCTTCTTCAGCAGCTGCAAGTAATCCGTTATCATATTTTTTTCCATCAATTACACGATAATAAGACATAATTCTGAGGGTTTTAATGTTAAAAGAAATAATTTCTGTACTAAAAATAGTAAAATAAATATTTTTCTCAAATTTTTGTATAAAATATTTACAATTCATGGCAAACTTTGTCTTATTCGATAACCAAACAGACCGTAAAAACTTATTACCACTTAGTTTTTTACGCCCCCTTTCACTGATACGTGTAGGTATCCTGACCATCCAAGAAAAATGGGAATACTACCTACAGCAAACCTGTAGCTTCCAAACAGAAGCTTATCTTTCTGAGAAATACCCAACTAAGATTGATGAGCAAAATTATAGTGTATATATTAATGGTACTATCTGCCCAAACAAACAGCTTTATGATGCAATATTAGGTTTGGAAGAAAAACAAATGTTGGTTGATAAAAAAGGCGAAGTAATTGCCTACAAAACAACTTCTGACATCAATTTTGAAGCTCTAGAAAAAATCATATTTAAAGACTCTTTTACTAAAATTTCCTACTCTTTTGATATTTTTGGATATAACGGAGAGCAAATCCAAGAAGATTTCAAACTTATCACCAAAAACAGGCAAAGCCAGCCTATCACAGACCCACACACCATTGTTTACAAGCCCGAAAATGTATTTATAGAAAAAGGTGCTGATCTAAAAGCTTGTGTATTGAATGCAGAAAAAGGCGTCATTTATATCGGGAAAAATGCTCAGATACAAGAAATGAGTGTCATTCATGGTAATTTTTCACTCTGTGAAGGCTCTGTTATAAATATTGGAGGAAAAATGAGAGGTGATACAACGATTGGACCTTATAGCAAAGTAGGTGGAGAAATTAGCAATTCTGTAATTTTTGGCTACTCTAACAAAGCCCATGATGGTTTTTTAGGTAATTCCGTACTCGCTGAATGGTGTAATTTGGGTGCTGATACTAACACTTCCAATCTTAAAAACAATTACAGTAAAGTAAAAATATGGAATTATAATCAAGAAGACTTTATCAATACAGATAAGCAGTTTTGTGGACTTACGATGGGCGATTACTCCAAATCGGGTATTAATACGATGTTCAATACAGGAACAGTTGTGGGCATCAGTAGCAATATTTTTGGAGGAGATTTCCCACCTAAATTTATTCCTTCATTTTTGTGGGGAAGTAACCAGAATAATTTTGAAGTATTTGAGTTTGAAAAAGCTCTTGAAGCTGCTGAACGTATGATGCAACGCAGAAATATACCTCTTACAGAAATCGATAAAAAAATACTTTTAAATGTTTTTGAAAGACGATTTAAACTTGTTCAATAAACACAGAATAATTATCAATTTATAATTTATCATTCATAACTCATAATTTATTTATGCTCACTTTAGACCAATACAATTTTGCAGGCAAAAAAGCTCTGATGAGAGTAGATTTTAATGTTCCTTTGGATAAAAACACTTTTGAAGTAACAGATTTTACACGTCTCAATGCTCATATTCGTAGTATTAAGAAAATTATAAGTGATGGAGGTAGCTTAATTTTAATGTCTCATTTGGGAAGACCTAAAGGTGGATATGAAGAAAAATACTCTTTGAAACATATCATTTCTTCTTTAAAAAATATTTTAGGACAAGAAGTTCAATTTTCTTCTGATTGTATTAGTGACGAGGCTGTAAACATGGCTAAAAATCTAAAATCAGGTGAAATTCTACTTTTAGAAAACCTTAGATTCTATGCAGAAGAAGAAAAAGGAAATATAGATTTTGCCAAAAAACTTGCTTCTTTAGGTGATGTATATGTAAATGATGCTTTTGGAACTGCTCACAGAGCTCATGCTTCTACGGCTGTCATGGCTCAATTTTTTGATACCCGTGTGTGTGGATATGTAATGCAGGCTGAATTAGACAACGCAAAAAAAGTATTAGAAACAGCAGAAAAACCTTTCACTGCTATTATGGGAGGAGCTAAAATTTCTGATAAAATATTGATTATTGAAAGACTCTTAGATAAAGTTGATAATCTGATTATTGGAGGTGGCATGAGTTACACATTTTTCAAAGCAATGGGTGGTGAGATTGGAAGCTCTCTTGTAGAAGAAGATAAACTAGATTTAGCCAAAACATTAATCGAAAAAGCTAAAAATAAAGGTGTAAATTTACTTTTACCTGAAGACTCTATCATTGCTGATGCTTTTAACAACGATGCTAACAGAAAAGAAGCTGATAACACTCATATTCCTTCAGGTTGGATGGGCTTAGATATTGGGAAAAAAGCTGCTGAAAACTTTTCAAAGGTAATTGAAAGCTCTAAAACTGTTCTTTGGAATGGTCCGATGGGCGTTTTTGAAATGCCAAACTTTGCACAAGGAACATCAGCTGTTGCTAAAGCTGTTGTAAGTGCTACAGAAAAAGGTGGTTTTTCTTTAATTGGTGGTGGAGATTCTGCTGCCGCTGTAAATCAGCTTGGTTTTGGTGATAAAGTTTCTTATGTTTCGACTGGTGGTGGTGCTTTACTCGAATACATGGAAGGAAAAGAATTACCTGGTGTGAAAGCTTTGTCATAATTATTATTTTACATTCAAGGTATATTTTTAATTATCATAGATAATGTATCTTTTGAAACCTATAAGGTTTTGTTTTTTCCAGAATTAATTGATAAACAAGCTCAAACCTTATAGGTTTTCACAAACATTTTGTTTGAGTACAAATAGCTTTTACAGATGAATCTACTTTCTAAAGCTCAGGCAGAAGGCATTATACACATCAATACAGCACAAAATACGGTTTACTATGCTCCTTTGGATATATCTTTACCCCTTAATCCAGAGGAACAAATACGTATGCAAGTATATTTGGAAGTGTTATATACCTATCGCTATCCAGCCAAAAGAGTTGTGTTTGAACACCCTGTAAAGATGGGTTCAAGCTATAAGAGAGTAGATATTTTAATTTTTGCTGACGATTTAAAGCAAAATCCGTTTATCATTATTGAATGTAAAAAAGCTGGTGTAGGTGAAACAACTTTTGATGAAGCCATCGAACAAGCTTTTTCTTATGATAACCATTTGTATGCTCAGTATATTTGGATTACCTCAGGAGCAAAAAATGCTTTTTTTAAATCAGAGCACAGTAAATCAGGTAGAAAAAGATACACACTTTCTGATATTCCTAAATTTTCGTGGAAAGATAAAATTTGGTATAAGGTATTAGAAGGCATACAGATTGGATGGGGATTTTTCAAAGATGTTTATGAAGAGTTTGTTGCTCCTACCCTTAAAGCCAAATGGTTTGCTCGTCTATTATTTTTTGGTGTTATTTTTTTACTTTGCAATTATGGAGCAAGTTGGGCAAATGCTCAGTGGCTTACTCCCTATGCTATCAAAAGCAAGTGGCTTTTAAAAATTACGTTTGAGCATCTTTTTTGGATAAGTGGAGGTATTGCAACACTTATTGCCATCTGGATTTTACGGCATAGTGTCATTCCTGATGATCTGATAACAGCCTCTAAGAGTGTAGAAAAAGCCAAACAACGTAATAATTGGGTTTTTATAGCTACTCTACTCGTACTAATACCTGTATATCTTTCTCTGAAATTTTTCTTTGATTATGATACAAAATATTGCTATAAATGCACTCCTTGTTCATTAGAATGGCGTTGTTGGTGGTCTTTTGCTCATTTTAAAACATACGCTAAAGATGCCCGTTTTTGGGAATATCTTACTCCTTCATTTGTAATTTTAGGAGTACAAACAATAGCCACCCTACTGGTAGGATGGCTATTAAAAGGTTATGCTGCTATCCGATAAATATTAAAGCAAATCTAAGCCAATATCTCTACGATAATATTTTTTATCAAAATCAATGGTTTGGGCTGCTAAGTTTGATTTCTCAAGAGCTTCTTTAATATCTTTTCCGAAAGCTGTTAAAGCCATTACCCTTCCACCATTGGTTAAAATTTTGTCATTTTCCTGACGTGTGCCTGCATGAAAAGGAAGTACATTTTTAACTTCTGCTAAGTTTTTCATTTCCTTCCCTGATTCATATTTCTCTGGATACCCACCTGAGACAAGCATAATTGTAGTGGCTGTTTGTGGATTGACTTTTAAACTTACTTCATTCAAACGACCTTCTGCAGTAGATGCAAAAAGTTCAACTAAATCAGTTTCAATTCTGGGTATAACCACTTCTGTTTCAGGGTCTCCCATTCTGCAATTATATTCTATCACATAAGGTTCTTGTCCCACTTTCATTAAACCTATAAAAATGAAGCCAACATAGTGAATATTTCTTTTTTGGAGTCCCTCAAGGGTAGGTTTGATAATTCTGTCTTCTACTTTTTTCAAGAACTGAGCATCTGCAAAAGGGACTGGAGAAACAGCTCCCATACCACCTGTATTGAGTCCCGTATCTTTTTCTCCAATTCGTTTATAATCTTTCGCTTCTGGCAAAATTTTATAATTTTTACCATCTGTTAATACAAATACAGAAAGTTCTATACCTTCTAAAAACTGCTCTACAACTACTTTGGAACTTGCATTTCCAAATTTTTTATCAACAAGCATCTCTCTAAGGGTTATTTCTGCCTCTTTATAAGTCTGACAAATCACAACTCCCTTACCTGCTGCCAAACCATCAGCTTTGAGAACAATGGGCAAAGCCTGATTAGAAACATATTGCAATGCCTGTTCCAAATCCTCTGATGTAAATGTCTGGTATGCAGCTGTTGGGATATTGTTTTCAAACATAAAAAGCTTTGCAAAGTCTTTACTTCCCTCAAGCATTGCTCCATGTTTATCGGGACCTATCAAACCAATATGTCTTAATTCTTCTTTTTGCTGAAAATAATCTCTTATCCCCGCCACTAAAGGGTCTTCATTACCTACCACTACCAAAGAAACTTTATTTTCAATACAGAATGATGCTATTGCAGGAAAATCTAAAGGTGATATATTCACGTTTTCAGCTACTTGAGCCGTTCCTGCATTTCCAGTAGCAACCCAAAGTTTTTCACAATGAGGGCTTTGAGCCATTTTCCAAGCCAGTGTGTGTTCACGTCCACCCGAACCCAATAAAAGTATGCGATACATGAAAAAATAATTATAAAAGATGATACATTTAGATTTATAGCACAAGAAGCAACCAAATGATTTGGTTGCTTCTTGATTTTAAGGCAGTCTGTTGTTTTCGTCTGGAAAAACAAGCGTAGGTTTAAATGTTTTAGCCTCTTCAAAGTCCATCAGAGCATAAGCAATAATGATTATTACATCTCCTACTTGTACTTTTCTTGCCGCAGGACCATTCAAACAGATTACACCAGAGTTTCGTTCACCACGAATCACGTATGTTTCTAGTCGTTCACCATTATTTACATTGACAATCTGTACTTTCTCTCCTTCTATCAGATTTGCTGCCTCCATCAATGCTTCATCAATTGTGATACTTCCTACATAATGTAATTCGGCTTGTGTTACTTTAACTCGATGTATTTTTGATTTAAAAATTTCAATCCACATGGTTTTATCAATTGGTAGGCAAAACTATCAAAAACATTTTTCAAAAACAACACATCAAGTATTTTGTGGCATTTTGCTTTTAAGAAAACGAAGTATTTTTATCAGAAAAGCAGGGATATTAACTTTCTGACTTAGTTCTTTGAAAAGTTTTCTATCCACAATCTCTAGAAGGTTTTCATCTATTGTCTTTAAACATTTTTTTGCAGTTTGAGTATTTCCAAAATAGTAATACTCATCTGCTTTATAAAGCAAATAGTAGTTAATTACTCTCTCTATTAGACTTTTATCTATTTTACTATAGAAATCTTGATTAATTTTTTCCTTGATTTCAGAAAGATTGCTTAAAAAAGCTTTTTTATCTGTGAGGCTTTTTATTGTTGCCAGTTCATAAAATAAACTATTGGTTTCAATTTGAAAACCTTTTTGTTGTGAAACTGTTTTTGAGTTGCCATGCAATCTAAAATTGACTAAAATATCCTCTATTTGCAGAATATTATCTAATCCAAATAAAAGTAAATAGCGAATCCACCATTCTTTATCCATAACATAATGAAACTTTTCATTCAACAATCCCATTTGATGAATTGCAGAAACTCTAAAAAAAGTTTCTGGCTGGTCTATACGAGCCCAACCAATTGTTTTAGCTAAATTATGCTTATAAATATCTGTTCCTGATGAAAAGTGAGAGGTCTGATTACCTTCATCGTAAAAAATTCTGCTTCTACCACAGACTACATTAATCTTCTGGTTTCTAAAAGAATTTCCAATAATATTTAATGTATCTTTTTCATAATAATCATCTGAGTTTAACCAGTTTACAACTTCTCCTGTTGTTTTTCGTAAACCCTTATTGATTGCATCACTTTGTCCATTATCTTTTTCACTTACCCAGTAAGTCAAGTGTTTTTCGTACTTTTTAATAATTTCAATAGAATTATCTGTACTTCCTCCATCAATAACCATATACTCCAAATCAGGATAGTTTTGGCTTAATACAGAGTCTATTGTCTGTTCTAAAAAGTGTCCTTGATTATAACTGGGGGTAATAACTGTTATTTTAGGTAGCATGTTATTTTTCAGCTTCTACAACAATTGTTTCAAAATGATTGATTTCCATATTTGAATTTAAGCCCATAAATTTCTTATACTCTCAAACTCTTCCATCATATGCCATAAAGTTTTGGTAATATCCTCAGAATTATATTGAGGTACAACCCTATTTTGTGGGTATTTCAGAACATGAAATATCCTTTCAGCTATATCTTCTGCTGATAAGGGATTTACATACTCAGCATGGCTATTTGCTTGCTCTTTATGACCTTGATTTTCAGAGCAAATTATAGGACAGCCAGAGTACATTGCCTCCATCACAGGAATACTTGTAGGGTCATAGAGTGTTGGCATTACTAAAGCTAGAGCCGTTTCATACAAAATCTTGATTTCTTTAGTTGAAACAAACCCTAAATTCAATATATTCTTCTCTAATTTCAAATTTTCAATATTTTTTTCAATGTATCGCCAGTTGCCTTTATCACTTCCCGTAAAAACCAGTTTCATTTCAACATCATACTTTTTTCTCAATATATCCAAAGCATGAAGCAATGTATAATGGTTTTTATGCCCCCAAAATTGAGCAGGATAAAATATAAATTTTTTATTTTCTAAAGACTTATTTATCAGCCAATTATCTTTTTCTTCTTGAGTAATCTTTATTTCTATTACCTTACTTGGAAACATTGGCAGTACTTTTACTTTATTTGGGTTTACCTGATAATAAGTAAGTAACTCTTGTTTACCTTGCCCTGATTCGCAGACAATATATGTTGCTTTTCGTAGAATCTGATGATAAAATTCTTCTCTTAATTCAAACTGATTTGATTCACTAATTTCGGGTAAAAAAGGGGCTTTCAAGTGTATCAAATCCCAGACAGTCGTAATATAAGGCACACCAAAATGAAATTTTTCAGTAGGCATTGGATAATATACCAAGTCTATTTGATGTTTTCTTAGTATTTTATCTAATTCTTTTTGGTTCTCTTCTTTTAAAAATTTAATACTGGCATCCGCCCAACTTTCCAGAAGAGCTGTATAATTTTTTAATTTTAGAATTTTTGATATTTTTCGAATAGCTCTTAAAATCAGAGGTGGTTTTAAAGATGGATTTCTAAATAAAATGCACTCATGCTTTTGATGAAATTTTTGATAAAAATATGAGTTATTTATAGCATTTACTCCACCCTGATGAACAAAGAGGGGTACAATCTGTATTGTTTTATGTTTGGACTCTAAGAGTGAAAAACAAATTTGTTCAATATAACCAAATCCACCACCTTCAGTAGGTTTATAGTCTAAAGGCACATAAATTGCTACTTTCATTTTAAGCAAATGTCTTTAGTATGCTTGTTACTTTTTCTACAATTTCCTCCATTTCGCTTTCTTGCAATCCTAAGCCACTGGGTATATAAAACCCTCTATTAGCCATTCTTTCAGCAACAGGATATGTTTCACCCTCAAACCAGCCCATTTTTTGATATACAGGTTGTAGATGCATTGGGTAGAAAAATGGACGTGTCCCAACTCCTACTTCTGCTAGTTTCTTCATAATAAACTCTGCATCATGAGGATATGTGTCTTTCAAAATCATACCAAAAACCCAGTAGATGCTTTGAGCATAGGATGTTTCTATAGGTGATAACTCAATGTATGGATTATTTTCAAAGTTTTTTTGATAAAACGCTCCCATTTTTCTTTTTTTCACAACAAATTCATCCAAACGCTCTAATTGAGCAAGACCCAGAGCTGCTTGTAAATTAGTCATTCGGTAATTCCACCCTATTTCATCATGTACAAATCGTTTATGAGGCAAAAAACATAAATTTCTATAATTCCTTGATTTTTCAGCAATTGTCTCATCATTAGTAACGATCATTCCTCCTTCACCTGTGGTGATATGTTTATTAGGATAAAAGCTAAAAGTGCTAACATCACCAAAACTTCCACAAGGTTTTCCTTTATAGTTTTGTCCATGCATTTCAGCAGCATCTTCAATAATCTTAAGATTATATTTTTGGGCTAAATATAAAACCTTATCCATATCCACTGGCAATCCATAGATATGTACTACTACAATTGCTTTTGTTTTGGAGGTGATTTTTGTTTCAATTTGTTCTACATCCATATTCCATGTAGAGAAATCACTATCTACCAATACAGGAACAGCCCCTAAATTTGTGATGGCTGCTGCTGGGGAAATAATTGTAAATGAGGGCAATATTACTTCATCTCCAGTTTTGATGCCTATTGCCTTTGCTGCGATTTCCAGAGCAGCAGAACCATTAGCAACAGCTATACCATATTTTCTTTGTACTTTCTGACTAAATAATTCTTCAAACTTCTTGATGAAAGGACCTTCACTGGATATCCAGCCTGTGTCTATACATTCCATCAAATATTTTTTTTCATTACCATCTAAAAGTGGTGTATTTACGGGTATCATCTAAAAATGCGTTTTATCGTTTTGTATTCCATTATATGGACCTTGTTTTACTTCAAGCATTTCAGCATCTTCTATCATTTCAAAGCCATGCCCTCCTGAAGCTAGCAGAATGACATCGTGGGTGTTTAAAATTGTTTCAACAACAAATTCAAGATTTTTATCATATATACTCACTTTTACTTTTCCTTTTCGTATCACTAACACCTCTTGAGTATATTGTACATTTCTTTCCACTAGATTATGATAATGTGGCTTTATTTTGTGTCCATTAGGATATTTTATTATACCTAATTGTTGAGAAAATGTATCCGGAGTATAAAACTCTGTTTTACTTGGGGCGTATTCAGCCCTAATCAGCATAGCTAAGATATTATCTTCTTTATCTTTAATAATCTCCATATCTATTTTTAATACGTTTTGCTGGTTCCCCTGCAATATAAGAATTTTCAGGAAAAGATTTTGTAACTACTGTTCCTGTTTTTACAAATGAGTTTTTTTCTAATTTAACCCCTGGATTTACAACCACATCTAAACCCAGCCAAACATTATCTTCTAACAACACAGTTCCTACAATTGTTGGTGATTTTCCTGAATAAGGTTGAATAGATATAATTTCACTACGGTCATGAGGATTAAATGGCAAGCTACTCAGAGAATAGATTTTACTATTAGCACTAAGCGTGCATAAATCTCCTATTTTCACACCATAATATCCATAAATCATAGCATATTGAGATATATGGCAATCTTTACCAATCATTATTTCTCCTTTAGGTAGTATATTCTCATTGCTTACCTCTAGTATAGTTCTTTTTGATAAATTAATATGAGGTGAAGATGCCACTAAGATGCAATATTTATCTAAATGTGTATTATCATCAATACTGATATATTCAGCTCCATAAATCAGAACACCTGTATCAATGATCACATTTTTTCCTAGATACTTTAATCTCTTTTTGTAGTAAGCATACCTTAGATTATTCCCCAATTGTCCATCTATATTACGTATCCAAGAAGCATATATCTCTCTAATGGAAGAACGAATACCATAACGAAAAAATATTTTAAAAAACTCTAACATTGATATTTTTTATTATTGTATAAATTTAATGAGTCTTGCTGGATTACCTCCGTAAACAGAAAAAGGCTCAGTAGATTTTGTAAGGACACTTCCTGCACCAATAATAGAACCCTTTGATATCCTTACATTTTTTAGAATGATACTATTAAAACCGATCCAAGCATAATCTTCAACTACAATTTCTCCCTTTTCAACATTTTCCCATTCAACCTTTTCTTTATTCAAAGCTCTACACATATCTTTTATTCTTTCATCATAATTCAAGGAATGAGAGTTATGATCTATCACTGTAATTCCCCACGCCAACATCACATTTTTTCCTATAATGATTTTTTTAGTGGATATTAGTGTCGTATTTGCTCCAATATAGGTATTGTCATCTATTAATATCCCTCCTTCACTATTTTCAATTATTAAATTTCCATGAATTATACAGTTATTTCCAAGTTTAATGTACAAGTGATTAGGTAATGGTTCACGTATATCAATATTTAGGTTTTCAATAGATGTATTCTCACCTATTTCTATCCAACCATTTTTTATACAATTATTAATATATTTTATTTTTACTTTTTTCCCTTCTGGATCAAGTAATTTATTAAATATTTTTTTGATAAGCTTAAGCATTCTTTTTATTTAAGATTTTTTTTAAATGTCTTTCCATATTCATTTCATATTCTTTCACAGAATGTACCTTACTCACAAAATTGTATGTCTTCTCCATTCTTTCCTGAATCTCAGACGGTGCAAGTTTAAGAGCTGTTTCAATTGCATTTTTGATACTTGGTATAGATAAATCCTCAATCATAATACCAAAATTTTCCACATCCAAGCCACACTCTTGTGTAATGATTGGTATTGTTCCTCCATTGCCCATAGCTGTTACAACAGAAGCACATCCACCTTCACCAGTAGATGGAAAAATCACAAAAGCACACTTTTCTAGTATATTTTTAAACTCAACAGTATGAATATTTATAAAACCATGGTTAAATATATTAGGATAATTAAAATGTCCCTGATAGACCTCAAAAAAATCTTTTTCCCAAGTATTTGCTCCACAAATATGCAAATAAATATCTTGTCTTTGTGAAAAAACCTCTAAAAGTAAATCTAAACCTTTATGTATTAACCCATTACTACCAAACCACAAAAAATGCTTTTGAGCTTCTGTAATATTTCTATGAATATCTTCAAAATTTAATACTTGATGAAAAGATGCAGGAATAGGATAAAAAGGGGTTCGTGTGTTATATGCTCTAAAAGAGTTTGCCACATATTCATTTCCTAAAACAATAGCTGCATCTGAAAAATTATTTTGTAAGCTCCACATTTCTTCAACAAATCGAGCAGAATTTATCATCAGAGCATTGGTTTTAAGATAGTTTTCATAAACTCTTTTTAAGCTACTTTGATTATTAGTAAAATTATGGATGCCTGTACCATATAGTACCACACAAGTTTTTTGTAAATTTATTTCATAAAAGGCTTGTTCTAAAGGTCTGCCACATCCTATTATCAACTTATATTGATGATAAGGCACTGTACAATTATTATTGTCAAAATCTATAATATCAACTTGATAATTAAGCTTATCCAAGATTTTTGCAATAACTACAACTTCATTATGATTTGTATGTTTGTATTGTACTCCTTTTACAAAAGGCTCAGTAATATAAGATAGTAAGGCTTTTTGAGTATATGTTTTTTGAAAATAATTCTTTAAAACCTTTTTTTTAGGTTTAGGATTAAATACTCTTCTTTTGATTTTTCTTAGTAAATTCAAGAACATAATTTTTCACTCTCTGCTTTTGATTGCTCAAAAATATTCTTGTTTTTTGATAAAAGCTAATTTTTAGTTTATCTCCTTTGACTATATTGGTGATAGCAAGTTTATCCAAATAATTATGGGGAACAATTTTAAGGGGAGATTTTAAATTATCTATGTGTGTAATTAGTTCTGTGGGCATATTGATAAATGGTGAAACATCATTGTGAGCATGTGCTCCATTATAACCCAAATTTTTAATTTGATTTTTTATTGGAGTAATTGCTAATCCATTATGAATTATAAATGTATATAACCACAAACTGTCCCAAGTATCTAATTTTTTCTCCACAGTATGTTTAATCATATTATAGATACTTCTTGCAAAATACTTATTTCGATATTTGTTTATAATTAATTGTTTATCAATATTTTGAACTTTACTATTGCTTAGATTCCATGCTCTTCTCCAAGTAGCCCAGCCCCAGATTGCACACAAATCTGAATAGTAATAATCTACATTTTCTTTTTGTATTCCAAACAAATAATTTGTGCCTGTTATCATCAAAATTTGTTGATGATTTTTATATTTTTTAAGCATTTGTTCACAAAAAAAGAAAAAGCTTTGTTCTGGCATACAATCATCTTCAATAATAACCCCTTGCTCTACATGTTCAAAAAACCAAGAAATACCTTCATGAACAGCAGTTCCACAACCCAAATTATGGTCTCTAAACAAAGTTTTTACGTCACAATCCCAGTCAATATTATTCAGTATAAACCTTCTTACTTCTTCAACCTTTTCTTTTTCACCTATTTTATCAGTTCTTGCACCATCAGCAGCAATAAATAATTGTTTAGGTTTTACAGCTCTAATCTGTGCAAATACTTGTTTAGTAGTATCTAATCTATTAAAAATCAAAAATAAAACAGGAGTATTAAGCATATGGACTATATTCTTCACAAAAATAAAAAAATATTATAAGTATTCTTGAATTTCTTTGACGATATTCTGGGTTGCTTCTTCTCCAAATGCTTCAAATATTTGTTTTTTATAAGAATTTATATTTTGAATTATTTTTTCTTGATAGGTTACATCTTTTATCAGTTTTGTTAATTTTATTTGGGCATCTTCCAAAGTTTTGACTTCTATTCCTACACCTATTTCATTTATGTTTGGATTATAATGTGGAACAGATGTCAAGTTAAATATGAAGGGTATTGTTTCTCGTCCAATACTTTCTAAAATAGTTGCAGAATTAATTGCTACTGAAATTTTTGATTTGCAAAGCACTTCATTTAAACTTTCCTGTTGAGGTGTTGAAACAGTAATATTAGGATACTTTTTGATAGCATTCTCCTCTTCTTGCGAAATTGGATGAACAGGATGTGGTCTTACAATCACAGTATAATCAGGAAAATTTGAAGCTGCAAAGAAGATAAACTGCCACATTTGATTCCATATTTCCTGATCAAGAAAAGCTGAAGGCACATTTTTTGCCTGAAAAAGGAAGGTTATTCTATTTTCTTTAGAATAAGTTTGAATGTTTTTCAAGATATGATTACCTACACTCTTAAATTGAGCTTTAGGACTATAAGGCTGCTGGTAATTTGCTAATGCATGTCCCCAAACAAGCATTTTATCAAAACTCAAATTTTTACTGCTGGGAGAGGCTATGAAATCCCACCCTTGTTGAATACAAATAGTTTTAATTCCATATTTTTTTGCTACTTGATTTGCTACTTCATCATTTGCAGAAAATCCTTCTACAAGTAATAAGCATTTGGGTTTATGGTACTTAAAAATAACATTTAACAAATCTACTTGATAGAGCAAATGACGAAAAAGCTGTTTGAGTATTTTTTTTTCAAATATAACAGGATAGGCTTCTTTTACAAAAGGCTCTAAATTTATATATGGCTGATTTGTCTCTAAAGCAGCTTTTTTTATGTTTAAATACCCATAATGTAAATATGTATAGCTTGAAATATAATTAAGAATAGGGTTTAAAAAATATACAAATCTATTTTCATGAGTATAAATAAATACATCTTTTTTAATTTTATTTATTTTGACAGGAAAAATAAAATTTTTTATTTTCTTATATGGACGTAATAGAGCCTCTCGAAAATTTAATTTGTATTGATAATTTATATCCTTTTTATGAATGATTCCTTCACTCAGAAATATTGCCACAGATTTAAAAATAGGTTCACTGGGTATATCTTTAGTATTATATTCTTTAAAATAAAATTTATGAAAATCTAGTCTAAAACATTCATAAAATATAGTTCTAGCTATTGCATACTTGATATTTACATCTTTATATATAAATATAGAAGGATAGGATTTTTCATAAAAATCTAGTACTTGATAGACAGCCTCATCTAATTTACAAAAATATTCATAATTGGCTTTGGATAATTTTTCAAAAAATACATTCATATTCAGTAACCACCTATTTGCTTATAAATATCTAACATTGTTTTTTGCTCACCTAATGAACAAAAATCTGTATAGTTATTTTCCAAAAAGTTTTTTGTTTGCAGATAAAGACCATGTTTAAATTGTTCATCTAGGCTATAATCTATTCCTTCTACTAATTCAATAGCTACTGAACCTATTTTCTGGATTTGCAATTTCTCCAAAGGTCTGAAAATCAGTCGATGTTTAGCCGTATTAATTTCTAGTCCCCAACGTCCCGGAGCCTGCCAGTTTGCCTGATATGAAAATAGTGCCCCATTTTCTGTTTCACCAGCACCAGCAAAAATAGATGATTTATTATGCCAAGTTAAATTTCCTTTTCCTTTCACAAATGAATGAATTATTTTTGGTTTACCTCCCAAGAAAAAGGCTAAATCTATGATATGTGTAGAATTGCCCATAAACCAATTTTGTAACTCTGTGGGGTGTTTAGGTAAATTTTGAATGCTATTAGACCACTCCGTAAATTCAAAGTTAAAAGATATTACTCCTCTATCTTCCTCTATAATTTCTCTTGCTTTCAATGTAGAGGCATAATATCTACGATTATAAGCTAAAAATATTTCTGTTTGATAAATATGAGCAGCATTCCAAATCTGAGTAAACTCATCTACTTCTCCAAAACCAGGTTTTTCTAAAAGTATTTTTTTCACTCCAACCTCCATTAATTGTAGAGTGGTTTCTGCTAAAGTTTCTATACTAACTCCAACAATAGCACATTTTGGAATTTGGGTATTTTCTGATAGATATTTTTGTAAGCCACCAACAATAGGCTTTACACCTATCATTTCTTCAAATTTCTTTGCATTCTCTTCGCCTCTTCCGATTGCTATATATTTCTTATTCAAAGCATTAAGTACTTTGGCATACTCAATACCCATATATCCCGTGCCTACTAAAAGAATATGTTCCATGATAATTATGTGATGGGAAATGATTTTTGATGCGTTTTACTTAGAGAAAGCCAAGCAAACATAAGTTTATGAGTCTCTAAACTTTCTTCCAACATAGGTAAAAGTGATTTTCCTTCTTTGATTAAGGTTTCTATCCATAGTTTTGTCAAATCTCCTAAAAATGGAGATTCAAAATTTTTCGTTTCAATAGATTGATAATCTGCGAAATATCTATTAATAGGCATTTGGCTATCAGCCTTGCGAACTTGATAATTGAGCTTGCATTCTACTTCATTAAATTGTATTCTTCCATGAGGAGCCACAATCTCCCAACTACCAAAAACGGTACTTTCTGAACTCATAGAAATCTGTAAACGTCCTTTGTAAGTATTATCTTTAAAAAATTTAATCATTGCCCATCCACCAAAATCTCCAAAGTTTGATCCTCTGCCACTTGGAATAATAGTTTCTTCTATTTCTCCTGCCACTAATTCTGTTTTGTTGGCATCAAGCAAAAACATACATAAATCTAAATAATGAATGCCATTTGCTCCAATGCCTAATGTCCCTGTATTAACAGAGATATTGGCAAATCCTTGCAATTGAGGCAATTTTTGTAAATCCTGACGTATTTTTCTAAATACATCATACATCCTCATATTCAGGTTTACAAAAATTGGAGTATTTTGTTTTTTTGAAAAGTAAATGAGTTCTTCTACTTGTTCTAAACTTTGTCCAAGAGGTTTTTCAATTAAAATATATTTACAATTGGTTTTAAGAATATTTTCAAGCCTTTCTGTTCTATTTTGAGCTGTAGATGCATCAATTACAATATCAGCTTGGGGTGGTGTAGACAGAAAATTCTCAAGGATAATAAAAGATAGTTTTTTAGTGCTTTGGGGGCTAAGTGTATTTTTAGCATTCTCAAGAGCTTCTTCTTTCATATCCACCAGTACAAGTTCCTCTATTGCTGCCACTTGCAACAAGCCTTGTGCGTGACGAGTGCCCATTCTTCCTACTCCTATAACTATTACTTTCATATTTTTTATAAAATTTTGGATTCTAAAAAAGTCTTTATTCTACTACTGACATTTCCGTCCATCATGCCCCATAATTTAGACTGCTCTTTTTGGGTATAAACTAAATTTTCATAAAAATTCCGATTTTCTGTAATAGAGTATAGTGTTTTAAAGAAATCCTCTTTAGTCTGTATGGTTATCACAGCTTCATTACTTTGATAATCTGAATAATTCATAAAATACATATCATAGTTAATTACAGGCTTAGAGCAAGCTGTCGCATATCTAATAGTAGATGAAACACTTGTAATGTATATATCACAAATAGGTATTAAATCTACTATACTTCTATCAGAAAGGTGTACATTTTTAGATTTGATGTATTTTTTATGTATCTCTGAAACAGCAGGGTGGAGTTGGTATATTATATTAAATTTATGGTTGTTATTTATACTATCGATCCAAAAATCTACCAGTTCTTCATAGTTATGAAATTCACACTTCATAGTACTCGTATAATCAGGTATTAAAGCACATAAGATTGTTTTTTTATTTATGTCAAGCCCAAGCTCAAGTAATATGCTTTTTTTCTTATTATTATCATTCAAGTTTTGTAGCAATATATCATTTGAAATATTTCCTAAAAGCATTATTTTTTTACTATCTATCCCTTCATTGATATAATGTTCTTTCATAAATTGGCTCTCTGCTATCAAAAAATTGGAGATTCCACCATGTACAGTCCATGGGTTTGGAATATTTATTCTAAATAATATATACAAGATAGCTTCTTGGGTAGGTATAACTGTATAATTTTTGTTATAAATTTTACGTATCCATTTTTTTGAAAAAATAGTTAGTAATAATTTCTCTATCATTTTTTTTATTTCATAGCCCTCATTTGACAAGGCTCTATTTTCTAACTGTTTAATCGTTGAATATTCATATGGATAATTGATTATTGGTATAGATTTTTTATTAAAATATTTTAAAAAGACTAATGGACTCCCTATTCCATCTTCAGCTACAAGTAAAATTTTGGGTTGATAGTTTTGAACCAGATATTTGGCTTTAATTTTATCAGTTGTATAAATATATTGAAAATGGCGTATTTGTTTTTTTGATATAAAAACTGATAAAATCAAAGGTATTTCATACAAAAAACGCGTCCAAAGCTTTTTTAGGAAGTTTTTTTTTCCTGTATTAATATTTATTGTATAATAGTCAATATACTTAAAATTTAATTCAATACACCTTTGCTCTATAATTTTATGACTTGAACGAATGACAAAAACAGCCTGATTATTCTCATTTTGAAGAATAATCGCAACACGAGAAAGTTCATTAAACTGTGTTAAAGTATCAATCAAGAATAAAATATTATTTTTCATAAATAGATTTTGAATATATTATTCTTGCAGGAACTCCTCCTACAACCATATTATCTGGAATATCTTTAGTTACAATACTATTAGCACCCACAACAACATTATTCCCAATTGTTACTCCCCCACAAATGTATACATTTGCACCTATCCATACATCATCACCTATAATGATATCTTTGATGCTACTTGGCAATTTACGAGCATCTTGCAGAGAAAATGTTTTTTGAAAATCTGATGTTCTTATATGAATGTTATGAGCTAAGGCACAACCTTTTCCTATTATTATTTTCCCCGGTGCTTGAGATTGAAGAAAGCAAGATTCTCCAAGATATGTATTTTCGCCTATGGCGATATATCCATCACCATATATATGTGTATCTAGACTAAATCTGACAGAGTTATGTATATTATACTTTTCCTTTATTTCTGATTGGTATACATTTAAATGTATCCATCTAGCATCTTCATATAATTTAGCTAAAATGAATTTATCTTCCTTTAATAAGTTTACTATTTTTTGTAAAAAAAAATATATAATCTTTTTGATACTTTTTTTTATGTATTTAAACATATTTAGGTAAGCATGTTTGTTGTTTTCCACTCAAATAATGGTTTTAAAAAGCCATTTCTACTACCAATCTCAGATACAAAATATTCATTTGTATCTATAATTGAGAATACTATATCACTTATTCTATCATATATGATTAGTGGATTTTGAGTGTACGCTCCCACTACTAACTTGTATTTTCCTGAGTTTAAAAATTGTGAAGGTAGCTGTATGATTGATTCATATTTTCCTTGATTCAAATTACTCATTTCTCTCTTTGTATCATAGTTACAGCTTCCAAATAATAGGTTATCTTCTAAGGTCCAAATAGCAAACCAAATTACAACATTCTTAAGATATCTTGTCAATTCAAATTGTATACATATTCTAAGTTTATCATTATAATTTATTTCTTTTTCTATTTCATTTTGATTGTTTAATATTTTAACCCTAAGAATATTTAAATCTTTATCTGGATTAGCCATTCCTTCATAAAAAGATTGATTATTTAAACTATAACTTACATATTGATTTATTACACTTTCTATATCATTAAAAAAGTCTAACTTACCATTTTGCAACAAAATTCCTGATTTACATATATTTCTAATACTTGTCATGTTATGGCTAACAACAAGTACTGTTCTACCCTCTTGGCTGACATCCTGCATTTTCCCCAAACATTTTTTCTGAAAATCGGCATCACCCACAGCAAGTACTTCGTCTACAATCAGAATTTCGGGCTCCAAATGAGCTGCCACAGCAAATGCCAGACGCACATACATTCCTGAAGAATAACGCTTTACAGGTGTATCAATATATTTACCAATACCTGAGAAGTCTACAATTTCATCGAATTTAGCTCTGATTTCAGATTTACTCATTCCCAAGATAGCTCCATTGAGGAATATGTTTTCTCGGCCTGTCAGTTCTGGATGAAAACCTGTTCCTACTTCTAGTAATGAAGCTATTCTTCCTTTCACTTTAATACTTCCTTTTGTTGGAGTAGTGACCTTTGATAAAATTTTGAGTAGTGTTGATTTGCCCGCTCCGTTTTTTCCAATAATACCTACTACTTCTCCTTTTTTTATCTCAAAATTAATATCTTGTAGAGCCCAGACATAATCTCCCTTTATGTTTTCTCTATCATTTGTTTCTCCCACTTTTAATGTTGGGTCTTCTTTTCCTCTGACTTTTGCCATCCAGCGTCCTACATCTTCTCGCAAAGAACCTGCTCCTACCACTCCAAGACGGTATTGTTTCCAAAGGTTTTCTACTTTTAATACAACATCAGACACTTTTTTACAATTTTTATTTATCAATAATTAATCTTCTAAACCTCCACCCCATATATTATGACGCAATTGCCATTCACCTTTATCATTTTTTGTCCATAGGTGTGGTGAACGGAATTTATCTGTTAGCTCATTTCTGAAATACTCAGGGTTAATATCTAAATATTCCATTATCTCGTCAAAATACTTGTCAGGAAACTCCCCATCAAAGCGTTTCACAAGAGCGACTCCTTCTTCACGTGTAAGATGCTTATTTCTTATTTCTTGTGATGCATCATAAGTGGCTCTTCCAATACCAAATTTAATAAATGTTGTGTAATAATGCAAATCATCTATTTTATCATCAATACTATTATACTTGCTATATGTTCCCTGTGTACGAAAAGGACGAGCTTTGAAGCCAGTATTTTCTACTGCATAATAATACACTTCTTGAGGAGTCCAACGTAAATAATAGCCTAGATAGTGTACTTGAATATCTTTGCCTTGCATTTCTTGTGTAGAAGCAGGCAAGAATGACATTAAATCTGATAAACGAACATCATATTTTTCTTGTAATTCTTTAATGCTTACACCACCTAAGAAAATTTCATCTAAGTGATTAAAAGTGAAATAAGATTTATCTCTTAAAGATGTTGTATTATCTGCAATTGGATTTCCGTATTCTGCTTCATTTTCTCCATAGAAAATCAAAGGTATATCGTATTTTAAAGCTATTTTAACAGCTAAGTTCTTTTGTCCTAAAATAAAAGTTTGAAAAGGATGAAATATATTTTCGATAGAAAGTTTGGTTAGTAATTTCATTACTTTTCCATTTCTATTGAAACTGATATTATCAAAACCACCTACATCTAACCAGTTTTTAAAATTTTTATAACCATAGTCTGTGTATAAAATAGGAGGCCAAGTAACTGTCAAAGGATTCATCCCATATTTATATTTTAAAATATGAGCCTGAAATGCACTATCCTTACCGCCACTACCAGGTACGATACAATCGTAACCACCATCTGTTCTGCGATATTTATCTAAAAGTTTTAAAAGTTCTTCTTCTCTTTTTACCCAATCTATTTGATGTTTTTGCTCATTCGTTCTACATGCATCACAAACACCTTCTTCATCAAAAGCCAGTGTAGTTTTTTTCGAATCTTTGGTATGTTTAAATTCAACAGCAGATGTGGGACGTTGATTAGACATCACACATTTTTTACAAAATTTTACTTCTTTGGGTAAGCCATAATATGCTTCTAGCTCTTCTTTATTAGTTTTCATTTTGATTATTTAAGTTCTTTTGACCAATTTTTATACATTCTCAGACCTAAATCAGCACTTTTTTCTGGATGAAACTGAGTAGCAAATATATTATTTTTCTGAATAGAGGAACAATATTTTTTTCCTTCGTAAGTAGTTTCTGAGATAATATCTTTATGATTAGAGGGTTCTACATAAAAAGAATGTACAAAATACATAAAAGAATTTTCTGCTATATCTGTAAGAGGTGTTTGTTGCCAGTCAGCATGTGGTGGTTTCTGGATTGTATTCCAACCTATTTGTGGTATTTTTATACTTTTATCAGGACTTTTAAATTTTTTCACAACTCCTTCAACTAACCCCAAACCTTTAGTAACACCAAATTCTTCACTTTCTTCAAAAAGTAATTGAAGCCCAAGACATACCCCTAAAAAAGGCTTTCCAGAACTCACAAAATCTTTAATTGGGTTTACCAAATCTAGTTTTTCTAGATTATTCATAGACTCTCCAAATGCTCCCACCCCTGGCAGAATAATACCATCAGCTGATACAATTTTGTTCTTATCTGATGTAATTTCTGCGTTTATACCCACTTTTAAACATGCATTCAGTACACTAAATAAGTTACCAGCCTGATAATCAACAATTATAACTTTACTCATAAATTTTATATTCTACAAGGAACACCTTGATCTGCTAAATATTTTTTTATTTCAGGAAGGGATACAGGTTGTATCTTTGTAAAGGAACGACCACTTTTCAAAAAACTGACATTGCCTTCCTTTTCTGTGTCAATTTCTTGCTCATGTTTTTGAATAAAGTCATAATGCAAAACAGAAGCTACAGCTATAGCATCAGCTTTACTATGATTTACAACTTTCTCAAAATCATCTAATTTACCTGCTCCTCCATGAGCTATTACAGGAATTGATACTTTTTCTGCAATCTGTTGTACTAATTCAAAATCAAAACCACTACCAGTGCCTTCTTTATCTACGGACGTTATTACCAATTCTCCTGCACCCAAACTTTCTACTTCCATTGCCCATTCTAAGGCATTTTTTCCAGTATATTCTCTACCATTATCTGTATAGCACAAATACTCACCATTGGATTGCTTAATTGCTTCAATGGCTACCACAATAGTAGATGCTCCAAATTTCAAAGAGGCATCTTTTATGATTTTTGGGTTGGCTATTGCTGCTGTATTTAAAGATACTTTATCAGCTCCAGCTTTTAAAACATTTCTAATATCTTCGATTGTTCTTAGTCCTCCACCTACTGTTAAAGGAATAAATATTTCTTTTGCAGTTCGAGAAATTATCTCTTGAAGGCTATTGCGTTCATACAAACTAGCCACCACATCCATATACATGAGTTCATCCGCTCCCTGCTCATAGTAATATCTTGCAAAAGTTTCTGGATTTCCAAGCACTCGAAGTCCTTCTAAATGTATTCCCTTTACAAGATGTTGCCCTTTTATATCTAATCGGGGTATGATTCTAATATTTTTTGCCACTACTGATAAAAATTTCTAACGGTTTGTACTACTTTTTCTAACTCTTGGTCTGTAATGTTTGTTGAGCAGGGCAAACTTACGCTTTTTTCATAAATCTTAAAAGCATTATCTTCTTTGCTTACATATATATCATTTTTAAACATATCAAGCATATTCATAGGTCGCCAAAAAGGACGAACTTGAATTTTCCTTTCAATAAGATATGTCATTAACTCTTTTTGTTTTTCAATACAAATTGTAAATAACCAGTAATTTGGTTTACTATTTTCTGTATCTTTTTGAAAAGAGAGGGGCAGATTCTTTAAATTTTCTGTATAATACTGATGAATTTCTTTTTTTCTTTTTAGGAAATCTGGCATTTGCTCTAGTTGAGCAACCCCCATTGCAGCCAAAATATTTACCAGTCGGTAATTATATCCTACATCATCATGAATATATTCAAAGCTATCTGATTTAGCCTGTGTGGTTAAATGTTTAGCCCTTTTAGCAAGCTTTTCATCATTGGTTACTATCATTCCTCCCCCACCAGTAGTCATTATTTTGTTCCCGTTAAAGCTAAAACATCCCATTTTGCCAAATGTTCCTGCATGCTGATTTTTATAAAAAGAACCTAAAGCCTCTGTAGAATCTTCTATAACAGATAACTTATATTGTTCAGCCAATTGCATAATTTTATCCATTTCACACATATTCCCAAGCACATGTACAGGCATGATAGCTTTTATTCTTCTTTTATTTTCTTTCAAATAACAAGTATCATTTTCCTGATATGTATTATTTTTTAGAAAATCTTCTAATAAATCAACATCCATCTGCCAAGTATCAGACAATACATCTATCAATATAGGAAATGCATAACAATATTTAATTGCATTGATGCTTGCAATAAAAGTAATATTAGGAGCTATTACGTAATCATTTTGCTCAACACCAGCAATTTGCAAAGCCATGTGAAGAGCAGCTGTTCCATTTACCACTGAAACAGCATATTTTGCACCAACATACTCCGCAAAATCTTTTTCAAATTTATCTACAAAACTTCCAACAGAAGAAACCCAGTTTGTATCCAGGCATTCTTTTATATACTTCCATTCATTACCTGAAAGATTAGGAACAGAAAGAGGTATCAAATTTTCCATAGTTATACGTTATAAATCTCATGTTTATATTTTTTTAGATTTTCTTCTTGCCTGAACCATTCTATGGTAGCTTTTAATCCATCATCTAAACTATAATCCATTTGCCAATCTGTCAAACGCTTCAGTTTTTCATTAGAGCCAAATAAACGATAAACTTCACTATTAGAAGGTCTAACTCGTTGATTATCTGTGATAATTTTAGCATTAGGATTAATCATATCTATTAACTTTTGAGCTAAATCTCCCACAGAAATCTCTGATTGTGTAGCGATATTGATTTCCTCTCCAATGGTATTGTCAAATCTTGATATTGTTTCAAAACCTTTGACTGTATCTTTTACAAAAAGTAAATCTCTTGTAGGAATAATATCTCCAAGTTTTATTTCTGTTTCACCGTTTAAGAGCTGGGTAATGATGGTTGGTATAACAGCTCTTGCCGATTGTCTAGGTCCATAAGTATTGAAAGGTCTTACAATTGTGATAGGCATTTCAAAGGAACGATAAAAAGATTCTGCCAGTCTATCTGCTCCTATTTTGGTTGCACTATATGGAGATTGTCCCTGAAAAGGATGTTTTTCATCAATGGGAACATATTGAGCTGTTCCATATACTTCTGATGTAGATGTAACAAGTACTCTTTGAGTATTTAGTTGTCTGGCAGCTTGTAAGATATTAAGAGTTCCTCTAATGTTGGTATCAATATAACTATCTGGAGAATGATAACTATAAGGAATAGCTATCAATGCTGCCAAATGAAAAACAATATCAACTCCTTCCATAGCTGTTCTTACACCATTTGGGTCACAAACATTTCCAGAGAAAATTTCGATTTGCTTTAATTTTTCTTTGGGTAATGTATCTAACCAACCATAAGCGTTGAACGAATTATACAGAACAAACGCTTTTACATCATATCCTTTCTCTAATAAGTGTTCTACCAAATGGCTTCCAATAAAACCATCAGCACCTGTAATTAAAACTTTTTTATTCATACTGAAATAATCTTTTTTCTAAAATAAATTCTGCAAATGCCCAATCTATAGGCGTATCTAAATCTACGGAGTTTATGATATCCATTTCATATTTTACAATCTTTGTAAAATGCCTCATTCCTTCCTTTTTTTCAAAAGAATCTGCATTAATAATATAAATAGCTCCATTGTATTGATAAACCAATGGAGCATCTTGTCTTCGAGAAATTTTAGTATCCTTAAATAACTTCTCTACATAACCTTTCTCATTTTCAATACACATTAAAAAGTAAGGATTTGCCTCTGCCTCCATGACTGATATAACCATATCCAATTGATGATGATATAACTTCATTGCTTCTGTGAGATGTTGAGGCAAACGAAAGGGTGATGTGGGTTGTAATAAAACTATTTTATTAATTTTATAATGAAGATTTTTATAGAACTGATAGGCATGTTCGATAACTGCTTCTGCAGATGCTGTATCTGTTGCCAATTCACTTGGTCTAAGAAATTGTACTGGGAGTCCATATGCTTCACAGATTTCCTTTATTTCAATGCTATCCGTAGAAACACATATCATATCATCTTTTGCAAATTTTCTTGCTAAATCAATTGTATGATATATTAAAGGCTTTCCTGCTAAATGTTTTATATTTTTTTGAGGTATTCCTTTTGAGCCTCCCCTTGCAGGAATTATAAAAAGGGTGTCTTCAAACATCATGTTAAAACTTTATATGATTAACATCTTCTTGGGCTTTGGTGAAATCCTCAGGTTTACCAATATCCAACCAATAGCCTAATATAGAATAATAACTAATTTTTTTACCTTGTCTAATTAACTCTTGAACTAAATCTGGAGCATCAAAAAAAGAGTTCTGAGGTATTAGATTTAAGTATTTTCTTTTAATTAAATAAATACCTGCATTTGCTTGATAAATGTAAGAAGGTTTTTCCTTAATATCCAAAACTTCGTGGTGTTCTGTTTCTAAGATTGCATAAGGAATACTCACTTTATATGGAATAGTTGCTATACACATACTTGCTTCACTATCCATAAATGTTTTGTAAAAATCTTCAAAGTCAATATTGGTTAATAAATCTGAGTTCATTAATAGAACCGTTTCATGCTTAAAATTCTCTATTAAAGAGACTGCACCAGCTGTTCCTAAAGGTTTTTCTTCTTTAATGTACTGAATATTCAGGTTTTTATTTGAACCATCTCCTAAATATTCTATAATTTGCTCAGCAAGATACCTGACTGAAATCCATACGTTTTCCACTCCAAAATGCTCAAGTCTATCCAAATTATATTCAATAATTGGCTTTTGACCTACTTTTAAGAGAGGTTTGGGAGTAGTATCAGTGAGAGGTTTAAGTCTTTCTCCTTTACCACCAGCCATCAATACTGCATCTATTGGCAAAATAGACTGGTTTTCAGAAAGATTGAGTATTTTTACTATTCGTTTATTCTCATCTAAAACTGGAACAAGATGTATTTCAAGATTTCTAAAATATTGTATTTTATCTAAATTTATATTTGATTTTTCTAAAAATCGAAATTCAGGAAACATTATTTCTACAACGGAACTCTCTAAATTTTTACTATTTAATAGACCTCGTCTGATGTCTCCGTCTGTAATCGTCCCTATCATTCTTTCATTTTCATCAATAACAAATAAAGTCAGATCATCTTTACTATTGAAAGAATTGAGTTTTTCTAAAGCTTGTTTAATGGAAAATGTATGTTTTATAATATGTTTACTAAAGTTTTTCATAAAAATCTTAATGGATTACCTACAACTTTGCTATTATGAGGAATATCTTTTAAAACGACACTTCCTGCTCCTATAATTACGTCATTGCCTATTTTAACACCTTGTTTTACAACACTATTAGCTCCTATAAAGCTTCTGTAACCAATTTCTACATTCCCACAAAGTGTAGCTGAGGGTGCAATATGGCAAAAATTTTTAAGAATACACTCATGTTCTACCACAGAGTTTGTATTACAGATAACTCCTTCACCTATATATACCTGAGCGTTAATAGTTACATTTGCAGCTATCAAAGAGCCTTTACCTACCTGAGCTGTACGGGAAACTACAGCTTTTGTATGGATAGCATGAGTAAACTTTTCCATAAAATTTATTTTCTGATAGATTTTTTCTCTGATATAATTATCCCCAATTGCAATAAAATAGTCATTATTTGCAAGTATTTTTTCTATACTATCCTGATTTTCAACACCTAAATAACTTAGAGTATAAGGGTTATATTTTTTTTCTTGATTATCAAAATAGCCCACTACCTTTCTCCCCATAGACTCAAATGCTTCTATTACCACGTATGCATGTCCAGAATAGCCTATGATAACAATATTATTCATTTTTTAAGATTTTGATAATTTTTTCACTTGCTGTTCCATCTCCATAAATATTTGTCTTTGTTAGAGCTTCTGCTTTTTGGATTTCATTTACTCTTTTCAATATTTTGTCTTTTTGTATATCAGAGTTTAATACATTTTTTCCAGAATCTCTTCCCTTTTGTCTATCACCAATATTAATCACATATTTTCCAAAAGAAGCTGCTTCAATAATACCACTAGAAGTATTTCCTAACAGAAATCTACAATGCTGTATTGCAGAAAAATACCCTAAAGTCCCAAAAGATTCTATTGTAAATATATTGTCATTTTCCTTTGCAAACTTTTGTAGATAATCCCGAATCATATAACCCATAGTATCAGCATTGGGCATGGTGATAATAATTTGATATTCTTCTTTTAGTATTTTTAATGTTTCAATAATTTCCTGAATATATGTTTCATTTCGTTCAAAAGACACTGTTTCTGGATGAAATGTAAATAATATTGTAGGTTTTTCTATATTTATTTGATACTTTTCGTAAAATTCTCGTTTCGATAACAATTTAATACTCAATAAATTATCCAAACTCAATGCCCCTACATTATAAACTCTCTCATCTGTACCAAGCATTTCTGTTACTTTATCAGCATGACCTTGCGTTGATACAAAATGATATTGTGCTAATTGCGTTAAACTATGTCTAAATTTGTTATCTATTGCTCCAAGAGTAGTTTCCCCACCATGTATATGAGCTATTGGAATATTAAAAGGTACTGAGGCTAGCACAGCAGATAACATTTCATATCTATCTCCCAAACAAAATATTATATCTGTACTCTTCTGTTTTTTTGCCCAAATTCCACTAAATTTTGTAATTGTAAGTCCCAAAGCAGTAGAAATTGCTTCAGCACTATCTCCGAGTATCAAACTTTCTACACATTCATCCACAATAAAACCATCTTTTTCTATTTGATTCAGAGTATAGCCGTGTACAGGAGAAAGATGTGTTCCAAAAGCAATGATAGATAGCTCAAAAAAATCATCTTCTTTGAACTTCCGGAGTAATGGTCTGTATATTCCATAATCTGCTCTAGAACTTGTCAATACACACACTTTCATATTATATCTGTCCATTGTAGTTGATAATCTTCTTCCTGAGATTTTATAAGTGTTCTACCTATAAGTTGCTCTAAAAGCATTGGAGAGATACCATTGGCTGGTCTTTTCATAATAAAATCTTGTTCTGTCAAAATATGCCCTGCTGGTAAGTTTTTAGCTAAATGAACACTTTTACGAGCTATTTCTATATTCTTACTTTCAGATTCAGAAGGCTTTTTAATTCCATTTCCAAGAGCTTTTTCTATATTTCTAATAGATATTACCATTTGTTTGAGCTCTTCTGGTTCTAATGAAGCCTTATGGTCTGGTCCGTTGGCATTCTTATCTAATGTAAAATGCTTTTCAATAACTGTAGCTCCCAATGCTACGGCTGCAATGGCTACTTCAATACCCATTGTATGGTCAGAGTAACCAACTTTTACTCCAAAAGCATGCTGAATAGCCTGCATTGCCTTCAAATTCACATCTTGCATGGGTGTAGGATACTCTGTATTACAATGCAATACTGTAATCTTGAAGAGAGGTATTCCGTTCTTTGTCAGTATATTAAGAGCTTGTTCTATTTCTCCTAAATTAGCCATTCCAGTAGATAAAATAGTCTCTTTCCCAAAAGAAGCTATTTTCTTGAGATAAGGTAAATTTGTGATTTCGCCTGAAGGTATTTTAAAAAAAGGGATATTAATTTCCTGCAAAAAATCAAGACTCTCCAAATCAAAACCTGTAGAAAGAAACTGAATGTTTTGTTTTTGACAATACTCCATCAGTTGGTAATGCCCTTCTTTACTCAATTCTAATTTTTTGAGCATTTTCAGTTGGGTGTCTTCTTGAGAATCTGATGTATTTTCAATCTGATATTCAGCTTTTTTAGCTTTTTTGCTTACCAGTTTTTCTGCCTGAAAAGTTTGAAATTTTACAATATCAGCTCCTGCCTGAGCAGCCACTTCTATGAGTTTTTGAGCTGTTTGGATGTCTCCATTATGGTTTACACCTGCCTCAGCAATAATCTGTACTGCCATAGTATTAAAGTAGTTTTTAATCTTTTATAAAAACAATAGAATGTTTTTATAAGCATGAATCTTCTAATACGGTTTCCCTTAAAATTAAAATAAACCTTCAAGAAATTTTTCATCCTGAAGGTTTATAATACATTTATAATCAAAATATTATACCAACATTCTCATAGGCTCTTCTATATTAGCCTTAAGTGTTTTTAGAAACTCTGCTCCTGTTGCTCCATCTACAACTCTATGATCACAAGTAAGTGTAACTTTCATAATATTTGCCACTTTCATTTCTCCCTTCTCAACAATTACAGTCTCTTTGATACCACCAACAGCCAGAATACATGCATCTGGTGGATTGATGATAGCTGTAAATTCATCAATACCATACATACCTAAGTTACTGATTGTAAATGTACTTCCTTCCCAGTCTTTGGGTTGTAATTTTTTATCTTTTGCTTTTTGACTAAAATCCTTCACTTCTCCTGCAATCTGAGAAATTGATTTCATATCTGTATTGCGAACCACAGGAACAAGAAGTCCTTCATCTACAGCCATTGCCACTCCGATATTTACATGATGGTTAACTCTTATTTTATCTCCAAGCCAAGAAGAATTAATTTTAGGATGTTGTTTTAAAGCCATTGCAGCAGCCTTGATGACAATATCATTGAATGAAATTTTCACAGGAGAAAGTTCATTCATGCGTGTACGAGCCTGCATAGCCTTATCCATCTGAATTTCGATGGTTAAATAAAACTCTGGTGCTGTAAATTTACTTTCTGAGAGTCTGCGGGCAATAGTTTTACGCATTTGAGAAAGTGGTATTTCCTCATAACTCTCAAACCCATTGTTAGTGGTTGTGGTAGATTTTGATTCTACTTTCGTTTCTGTTTTAACTTCAGATTTTGTTTGCTGAGGCTGTGTAGAAGGTTTAAAGTTTTCCACATCTGTTTTGGTTATTCTTCCACCATCTCCTGTACCCTGAATCTGACTTAAATCATATCCTAATTCCTGAGCTATTTTTTTTGCTAAAGGTGAAGCCTTTACACGTCCATTAGAATCGGTATTTACAACTGTTGTTACTGCTGTTTGATTATTAGATGGTGTTTGTGAAACTGTTTGGCTAGAACTTGCTGAACTATTTTTTGTTCCTCCATTCAACAAAGCCTGCCAGTCTGCACCAGCTTCACCAATAATATACAATACATCATCTACTGCTACTTTTCCGCCAGCCTCTACACCTAAATATAAGATTGTTCCTTTTTCATAAGCTTCTAATTCCATTACAGCCTTGTCTGTTTCTATTTCTGCAAGCAATTCTCCAGCTTTTATGGTATCTCCTACTTTTTTATGCCATGCAACAATAACACCCTCTGTCATGGTATCACTCATTTTTGGCATTCTTTCTACTTTTGCTTTAATATTTGAGGTGTCTACTGTTTGAGTAGCAACTGCTGAAACAGGTTCAGAAACAACTGGTTGTACTACTGGCTCCGATTTTACCTCGGTTTTGGGACTACCACCACCCAAAAGGCTCTGATAATCTTCACCAGATTTGCCTACAATGTACAAAATTCCATCTACAGGAGCTGATTTACCTGCTTCGACACCAATATATAAAATCGTCCCTCCTTCATAGGCTTCTAAGTCCATAGTAGCTTTGTCTGTTTCTACCTCTGCCACTATATCACCTGATTTAATTGTATCTCCCACTTTTTTGTGCCAAACAGCTATGACACCTTCTGTCATAGTATCACTCATTTTTGGCATTAAAATAACTTGAGCCATATTTGTATCTATTTTTTAGAGTCAGTAGTTAATGAAGCGAAGGCAAGATAAAACATATTTTTTCAGATTGCAATGAGTTTTATACAATTTTAGCTTTCAAATATTATATTTTATTTATCATAAAGCCTTTAATCTAATATTTAATTTTGCAATAAGTTAAACAAAAAACGTTTCTGAAGATAGGCAATCCTAGAAGATTTTTTAATTTTGCTTTCCAATTTTCAATCATTCTATGAAAAAAGAACAATTTTTATTCTGGAGAAACCAACCTCAGTCTATACTCTTATCAATATTTTTATCCATAGCTCTCGGAGCCATTATTTGGATGCTTATTGCAAGGCATTTTGGTATTTCATGGGTTTATCTATGGGAATCACAAACAACTAATGGCTTTCAGAATGTATTACTTGATAGTTTTGAGAATGGTATTCTGCCTTTTAAACTCCAGATACCCGTTTATTTCATACAATACGAATATCTAGCCAAAGATTTAAATATCCCTCTTTGGGCTTCAAAACTATGGACACTTGGCTGTCTTATTGGCTTTAGTATTATGATAACTTGTATGAGTTATTTCAAAAGAATTTATTTCCTATTGAGTTCTACTATTGCTATTATTTTCATTATTTCTTTAAGAATCGATTTAATAGGCATTGGAGGTGTTTATTCCAAATGGTTATTTGGAGGAGTATTTATTTTATTATATATAGGTTTAGCTTACTATTATCATACTTTTGGAAAAGACGTAGCTTTTTGGAAAAAGCTAACCTCTAACCTTGCTATTTCTGCTATTCTTGGGGTACTTGTCTTTTTTATGAGTAAAGAGAAGTTTCCAACCATTTATTTAACTGGTTATGGAATCCTAATACCTTTTTTAATTACTCTTACTACTATTTTTTTAGTTGCCTCTGAGATTCCTTTTTTCTTTGCATCTCTTACCACATCACAAAAACTGACAGGAAAGCCTAATTTTTTAAATTTCCATGTAGTGATGTTATTTTATGTAGGGAATCTAATTTTATTGTATCTCAAAAATACCAAAATTCTAACATTGGATATTTTCTATATTGATGACTTTTATTTGCTTGCTACATCTCTTATTTTAGGTGTTTGGGGGACACGCCATAATCCATTATTCCAGAATGTTGTCCCAAAATCAATGCATACATGGGTATTTACAGCCATGATTATTATTGCCGCCTCCAGTATTGCTTATTTTAATTCAGTTATGAACGATGCTGGTATTGCGGCTCTTGAAGACTTTATTGTGTATTCTCATATAGGTTTTGGTATTGTTTTTTGGGCTTATACTGTATTTAATCTCAAAAACGAGACTCTGGCTGATAAACAAACATTTGCTACTATATTTTATGAGTCTCAAGAAAATAAAACCATTCCGTTATACATTGCTCGTGGGTTAGGTTTTTTAATTATGGGGGTTTTTATTTTCAAAGAAAATTCTTTTCCTATCAAGCAGAGTTTTGCAGCCTACTACAATAGTTTAGGAGATGTGTATCTGATGCATTATAATGAGTTAAATCATCAGATTGCTGATGTTTACTACCGAGAAGCTCTTGTTAATGATGAAATTAATCACCGTTTATGGTACTCAAGAGCTAGTTTAATAGGACTCAAACAAAAACCTAAGTCAGAAGAAATAGCTGAAAGAATCAATCATTTACAGAAAGCCACTCTTCGTGATGGTATTCCACAAGATTATGCACTCATTGCTCAAGAATTTGCTAAATCAGGGCAAAGTTTACTTGCAAACATGGAATTTAAAGAGGGTTTGGAGAAATTCCCTAAAAGTGCTCCATTAGCCAATAATATAGCTTTGCTATATGCACAAAACAAAGTTTTAGATTCTGCATTGCATTATTTAAAAAAATCTGAAAAATATACTGATAATCCAAAAGAAATTGAGACGAATTTATTGAGTATTCTTATTCAAAAGCCCTTTATTGCTGCAGACTCTCTGGATAGTTTCTTAAATAAAAATGGTGATGTTGCTTATGAAGCTAATCGGTTGGCTCTATTGGGAGTCTATGGAAAATCAGATAAAACTCCTTTTAAGTTAAATTTTGCTAGAAAGTCGATTACTGATACTACCCTGTTGGATATTTTACAAGCATCTTATTTACATAATTATTTACTTGTCTCGAATCATACTGATACAACAGCATTTTATATCACTAAAAAACTTGCTAATACTTCAACCAATAATACTCTGATTGATTTTCTAAAAATAGCTCAACAAGGATATTTCTTTAAACAGCAAAATCAACAAGCCAATATAGAACATAGTCGGTATCTTTCGTACTTATCCCCTGCTCGTTATCAAATGCAGTTTGGGCAGAATTTACTTTATTTAGGTGAATCCGCTCAAGCTATTGAGCAATTTACAAATCTGAGTAATATTCTAAGTTATAACTCTATTCCTGATATTTTCTATCACAGAGCAGCAGCTCTTACAGAAGCAGGAAACCTGATTGATGCTGAGAAAATCTGGCAACAAGTAGCCTCCGATTCCAGCAACTTAAAACGCCAATACTATGCTCAAAAAATGCTTGCGATTTTAAAAGCTGAAGTCAATAATTGGAAAACATACGATGATACCACTCGTTTTGGTATTTTATATTATAAAAGACCAGAAATAGGTATTCAAAAAGAAATAGCTGCTACTATCCAAAACTCTGATTTAAAGGTAAAAGCTTATGCTTACACCATCAATACTTTATTAGAAGCAAATAAGACACAAGAAGCTGATGATTTTTTCCAAAAACTGGATAAAAATGTACAGGTAACCCTTTCTACTCAATCTGAGCTAAATAAAGTATATTTAGCATTGTGTTATAAAAAGCAAGATTTCAGTGTATTAGCAAGTATTATCGAAAAAATTCCTTTAATTGCAAGACATGAGCATTACAGAAATTTTTATAAAGCAATCCTAACTGAATCAAAAAATATCAAACAAGCAGAAAATTTATATTCTAAGGCATTGCAAGGGAATCCATTTGATTTATTATTTTATCCTGATTTTATTCGTTTCTATAATGAAAAAAAGAAAAACAAAGAAGCTGGTTATAATCTAGCCGTTCAGGCAATCAGATTCCAAGAAAGTAGCCCAATGGCTTGGAAAATGTATATTATACAGTCTTTAGAGCTCAATTATATAGGTTTTGCAGAAGAAGGTTTAGAAAAGCTTCGAGAACTTTCTTTTGAAGATTATGAGAAATACAAAACAATTTATGAGAAGAAAAAAGCGTTGTTATACGGAGATACTTCTGAATAATTTTATTGTTAATTGACCATTAAATTTTATATGGAAAAGAAAGTCATCATAGAAACACAACATTTGGCAAGACGTTATGAAATGGGTAGCGAAATTATTCATGCCCTCAAAGATATTAGTATCACCATTCATAAAGGCGAATATGTGGCTTTTATGGGTCCTTCTGGTTCAGGTAAATCTACATTAATGAATATAGTGGGTTGTTTGGATACCCCTACTGAAGGCACATATATCCTCAATGGCAATCAGGTAAGTGATATGACAGATAATGAACTTGCTGAAATTAGGAATAAAGAAATTGGCTTTGTTTTTCAGACATTTAATTTACTTCCTCGTTCAACCTCTTTAGATAATGTTGCTCTCCCACTTGTATATGCAGGATATCCAAAGTCTGTTCGTATTGAAAAAGCTATGGAAGCACTTAAAAATGTAGGTTTGGATAATCGAGCCAAGCACAAGCCCAACGAGCTTTCGGGTGGGCAGAGACAGCGTGTGGCTATTGCAAGAGCTCTTGTAAACGACCCTAGTATTATTTTAGCTGATGAGCCAACAGGAAACTTGGACACTAAAACTTCTTATGAGATCATGGCACTTTTTGATGCTTTGCATAAAAGAGGAAATACCATTATTATGGTAACCCATGAAGAAGATATTGCCAGATATGCCCATCGAATTATAAGATTAAGAGATGGTTTGATTGAATCTGACGAAATCAATCACAATGTTTACCAAGCACCTATTCAAAACCATGCTTAAATATTTTTAAGTTTTTTTGGAAAATTGAGTAATTTATTTTTTCTTTTCGGTAGAATTTAGATTATTTTTGCTTCTACTTAAAATCTCTGAAAGATATGCAACAAGGTATCAAACATTATTACGAAATAATAGAAAATTGTATCAAAGATATGGGAGAAGACCCTATCGCTTGTCGTGGTGAATTAGATGGTCAGTGGAACTTAAAAAGAGGCTCTGCAAGTGTTTGGGTTGATGTTTGGGAAATGGAAAGTAACAAGCAAATTTACTTTCAATTACTCTCGCCTGTTGTGGGTGTACCTCCTGCAAATCGTGAAGGCTTTTTTCAAGAACTTCTTCAAATTAACCACACTCTTTATGGTGTAGCATTTACTATCAAGGATAATTATGCATATATCAAAATGATTCGAGAGGCTCAAGGTTTGGATAAAACTGAGGCTGCTGCCATGCTCGACAGAATTGGCTATTATGCAGATTTATATGATGACAAACTAAGAGATAAATATTTTGGCAAATAACAAAAAAGAGAAGATTAAATCTTCTCTTTTTTGTTTTAAAGGCTTTCTGCAACTACTTCTTTCACTTCTGGAATCATTTTTTTAAGAAGATTTTCTATACCAGCTTTCAAGGTAACCGTAGATGATGGACAGCCACTACATGCTCCTTGTAATGTAACTATCACCTTGCCTGTCTCCTCCTGAAAATCATGAAAATTAATTGCTCCTCCATCACTTTCCACAGCAGGGCGAATATATTCTTCCAAAACTCCTTTGATTTTTTTCACAACTTCACTATCATTTTCATTAATAGCTAGATGATTATTCTCTTGTAAAAACTCCTTGCTGAAAATAGGCTTATCATGTTCTAAATATTCTTGAATAAATAATTTAACATCTCGGGCTATTTCTTGCCAGTCATGTCCTTCTTTTTTGGTAACTGTCAAGAAATTATTCATGATAAAGACTCTTTCTATAAATTCGAATTGCTCAAAAAGGGAAAGTGCAATAGGTGATTGTTCAGCTGCTTTTTTATCTGGAAAATCAAAATTACCACCCTCTGGAGCAAGCATATAATTGATTACAAATTTTAATGAGCTTGGATTAGGGTTAGCTTCTGTGTAAACATTAATGTATTTTTTGGGCTTTAAGACTTCTTCCATGATATATTTAATTTAATTTTGTAGTATTTTAACAACATTATTCTTCAATTTGTTCATCATTTCAAATTATTTAATAATTTTCTATTTCTATCAATTAACCCAATTTATCTTAATTTTGTTATACAATAGTCCTCACAAACAACGTTATGAGAAATATGATATTATCCATTGTATTAATTTCTATTCAATGAAGATATTTTTACAGGTTTTATTTACTTCATTTTTACCTTTCTTGCTTTATTCTCAAAATAAAAAAGAGATTGATAGCCTTGATAAACTTTACCAAACAACCAACCAAGACACTCTTAAAATATTAGTTCTTAGCGAAAAAGCATTTTTGTATAGGCTTGTTAATCCTGATACGTCTATGTTTCTTGCTCAAAAAGCTTTTGAACAAAGTGAAAAAATCAATTATGAAAAAGGGAAAGCCATGTCTCTGAACAGCATGGCAGCAGCAACTCATAAGCTGGGTAAACATTTAGAAGCTCTTGATATTGCTCAGAGAGCCATCACTATCTTTGAGAAAATCAAAGATAATCAGAATATAACTCGGTCTTATAATATTATTGGTGATGTGTATAGAACACAAAAAAATTACATGAAAGCCTTAGAATATTTTAAAAAGAGCTTAAAAATTGGTGAACAAAAGCAAGATAAACGAAGTATTGCAAGAGCTTGGAATAATATTGGATTTATATATCTAGAGGTTAATGATTATTCATCAGCACTTGAAGCACTTGAAAAAAGCTTGGCAGTGAATCGGCAACTCAACAACAGATTACTAATTTCCTATAATCTGAATAATATTGGAGATGTTTATCTCAAAAAAGAAAAATATAAAGAGGCTTTGGATTATTATGAGCAAAGTCTTGCAATGAAACAGTCTTTGGGAGATAAATGGGCTATGACTTATACTTATAATGGGATGGCTCAAGTCTATCAGAAACAAAAGACTTTTGATAAAAGCGTTTTTTATGGATTAAAAGGTTTAGAAATAGCTCAGGAAATAAAAGCTTTACCCGAAATTAAGATGCTCCATGAATCCTTATATCATATTTACAAAGACCAAGGTGATTATAGCAATGCCCTTAAGCACCATGAAAAATACAAACAGAGCAATGACAGTCTTTTTAGTGTAGAAAAAGCCAAATCTACTGCCTATTTAGAAAATAAGGTTGAATTAGAGAAGAAAGAAAAAGCAATGGCAATCCTTGCTAAAAATAACGAACTCAATAAACTTAATGCTGAAAAAAAGATGCGAGAACTTATTTTGATTACCATTATTTTGATATTTATCATTGTATTTTTCATCGTTCGACCAGCAGTTCTTACTATTTTAGCTCAAAATAAAACCCTTAAAGATATAGCTTTCACTCAGTCTCATCATGTACGAAGGCACCTAGTGAATATCATGGGGGCTGTTAATCTCTTAAAAGAAGAAAAACTCCCCCTTGATGATAGTCAGAAGCAATTGTTTAATTATTTAGAAGACTCCTCCGAAAATTTAGACAATACCATTCATAAAATAGTAGTAGATGTCAATGAGTTAGAAAGAAATAATTCCAAAAGTTTCATCGAAAAATTTTCTAATTTATTCAAAAGAAAATAGATTCTCACTTAATCGTTATTAGCAGACGTTCTAATAACTTTCATCATTTTTTCTACTGTAAGAGGTTTTGAAACATAATTGATAACTAAAGGATGCTTTTCGGCTCTATATTTATCATTTTCATTGGTAGAAGACGACAAAATAACAATTCTAGTACTTAATTTTAATTGTTCATATTGTTCTAAGAATTGCCATCCATCTATTTCTGGCATATTGATATCTAAGAGAATGACTGTAGGCTTAATATTTTCTTCATTTTTTAGATATTTTAAAGCTTCTAATGGATTTTCAAAACACAAAGTTTTTACATCAGGAATTGACATTTTGAGAACCAACTGACATACCATATTATTGATAATATCATCATCAATAATCATATAAAACTTTTCATCATTTGTGAACATAGGCTTATTAATTTTAGTGGTCAATATATTTTTTGGAAATATTTGAGTCTAAGCCTATATGTACGCTATTCAACAAAAAAATGTTCGTTAGCGTACACTTTTAAAAATTATTTATTCAAAAAACTTGATTAAATGCATTTAGCACATGTTTTAGTGTTTTGGCACAAGATATGCAAATTATATTAACAGCAATACATTATTAAACTTTTACAGCTATGAAACGTCTTAATTCAATCCAAGCTCAAAACTTAAGTTTTTTTAAGTTCTTTATGATTAGTTTAGCCGTTGTTGTATTAATTAAAATTGGTGCAAACATCTTTGGCGAAAAAAACATTGAAGTATCCAAAAGTACACCTAGCCCTTCTCAAAGTGCCCAAACTATTTTGAAGGGTTAGGTTCACGTTATTTCAATAAAATTTGTGTTGCTGTAAATCCTAGATGCTTTTCTAATATTTTTCTATACTCTGGTTTGGTTGTAAAGCCATTAGAATCATTTAAAAACTCATTCCAAATTACTATCCAATCACTGCCTTTAGGCATAATAAATCCATAAGGGTTCGTATTATTTTCTCCTGCTGGGTGTCTTTTAATGGGCTGTCCAGTTTGTAAGGCATCAGCATAATATAAAAAGTCGTTTTTTGTAAAAGATTTGGGGTCTTGTAGTGTTTTAGCAAGTAAATCATCTGCATTATTAACATAAACAATTTCCAAGTTGGGATAATAATTGTTTTTAATTTCAAGAATTTCTGTTTCTTGTGTAGAATTACGCAAAGCATAAGCTTTCATTCCTGCAAAAGTATTGCTGATATTTCCGAGTGTTCCCAAATCGGGAGCAGCATTATTGGTAATCAGAATAGAGCGATTTTTGATATAAGGGGGCGTAAATGTCATTTCCTTTTTACGTTCATCTGTAATTGTAAAAGGTCCTAATGCAAATACTCCTCCTTTAGAAGCTTTGATATTTTTTAGAAATAAGCCAAAATCATTGGCAGGCTTTTGAATATTAACTTTAATTTTAATTCCTTTTGTTTTCTGAATATAGCTGGCAAACTCTTTAAGTATATCAATACATATTCCTTCTAATTTACCTTCAGCATTTTTAAATACAAAACGAGGAGTTTCAAAATATGTGATGATAATAGTCGCTTCCTTGTTTTTTTGAGCATTAGCCCAACTATCACCTTGTAATTGAGCCCATAGTGACCCTGAAAATCCACAGATAAGTAATATAGACAACAATATTTTTCTCATAGGTTTTTTTAGGCACAATTTACAAAAAAAATCAGAAAAATCAACTAAACAAAAACTATTTACGTTTGTTTATTATGGCACAAGTTATTTGATTTGTAGCTTTATTTGTTTAATTTTGCAAAAAAATAAACCCTATTATAGATTTATGAAAAAAATCATGATTGCGGCAGGTCTAGTAATGTCTTTATTTGCTTGCCAACAAAATGCAGAAGGAGATAAAAAACAAGAAACTGCCAACAACCCTGAAAATACAGGAGCTTCTGTTTCAGCTACAAACAATGAATCTAAAGCATCTAATGCTCCCAAAGCTGTTATTAAATTCGAAAACCCCGTATTCGATTTTGGAGAAGTTGCAGAGGGTGAAAAAGTAAAGCACATATATAAATTTACTAATGAAGGCAAAAATCCTTTAATTATAGAAAATGCAAAGCCTTCTTGTGGCTGTACTGTGCCCACTTTCCCTAAAGAACCTATTGCTCCTGGAGGAACAGGCGAAATTGTAGCTGAATTTGATACTAATGGTAAGCCTAACGAACAAAATAAAACCATTACCATTACAGCCAATACAGAACCCACCACAACAGAACTTATTTTGAAGGGTAAAGTAAAAGCTAAAAATCCTCAAATGCAGGACATTAGCAAATTTAAAGGACCTATTAAACAATAATTTTTTAACTCTATTTTATGTTTCAAACTGTTTTATTACAAACTCAAACCACAGGTGCACAAGGTAGCTCAATGATGAGCCTTGTATTTATGGTAGGTATTTTTGTGGTTTTTTATTTCTTCATGATTCGCCCCCAACAACGTCGCCAAAAAGAACAAGTAAAATATAGAGAGGCTGTGAAAAAAGGTGATCGTGTTGTAACTATTGGTGGTTTACATGGTAAAATTGTAGAATTGAATAATGACACCATGACTTTAGAAGTAGATAAAGGAGTAAAATTAACTTTTGAAAAGTCTGCAATTTCAGTAGAAGGCACAAAACGTTATAGTGCAGATAACCAAAAATCTACAACCAAAATCGCAGAAACTGTAGATTTAAACGAAGTAAAATAACTTTCTAAATACAATATAAAAGCCTCATTCAATCAGAATGAGGCTTTTCTTATTTCTTATTTTAGTTGAATATTTTTTTATAAAACCTTTACTATCATTTCATATGAATTTTAATTTTCCATCAGAACAAGAAAAAAAAGAGTTTTTAGCTCTTTCTGATATGTTTGTAAAAAATCAGTATGAAGAAGCTCTTCCTTTAGCCTACGATATGTTAGAAAAATATTCTCATAACAAACATATTTATCACAATCAAGTAGGAGCATTGGAGTACCTTGTTAATGCTGATTACCATTGTGCAACAGAGCATTATGTTGCTGCTTTGGAAAATGGTTTTCCCAAAGAGCCCTGTGAAGAAAATATCTGGGAGTCAGCAATTGCTTTTTATAATGTGCTAAAAAAAGAAAATGGAGGTTTCAATGCTATCTTCTTTGAAGATGGGAACATTATTTATGCTATTAACTTACTTGAGGTATATCAAAAACATTTTCCTAATGGTAAGTATGCTGAAGAAGCTCTCAAACTTATACAAGACTACAAGGATACAAAATAAAAAACTATCATCTTCAGACTATAAAAATAACTCCTTTTTATAAAAAGGAGTTATTTTTATAAATTCTAAGATATTAAAATTTACTTCAGTGCATTTTGGAAATATTCAAGTGTTTTTTTCAGTCCTTCAGAACGAGTAAAACGTGGCTCCCAATTTAAAATTTCTTTAGCTCTTGTGATATCAGGTTTTCTTTGCTTAGGGTCATCTTTGGGTAATGGTTCAAATACAATTTTAGAGCTTGTATTTGTTAACTTTTGGATTTCTTCAGCAAATTCTAAAAGTGTAATTTCTTCAGGGTTACCTACATTTACAGGGAAAGCATAATCACTTAGTAATAAACGATAAATACCTTCTACTAAATCATCAACATAACAGAAAGAACGTGTTTGTGAACCATCTCCAAAAACTGTAATGTCCTCTCCTTTTAAAGCCTGACTCATAAATGCTGGTAAGGCTCTACCATCATCCAAACGCATACGAGGTCCAAAGGTATTAAATATACGAACAATACGGGTTTCTAAGCCATGATATGTATGATATGCCATTGTAATAGCCTCTTGGAAACGTTTCGCTTCATCATATACACCTCTTGGACCAATTGGGTTGACATTTCCCCAGTAATCTTCATTTTGAGGATGCACCAATGGGTCTCCATAAACTTCGGAAGTAGAAGCTACCAGTATTCTTGCTTTTTTGGCTTTAGCCAAACCTAACAAATTGTGTGTTCCCAAAGAACCTACTTTCAGTGTCTGAATCGGAATCTTCAAGTAATCTATAGGGCTTGCTGGAGAAGCAAAGTGAAGAATATAGTCTATATTACCTGGTACATGTACAAACTTTGAAACATCATGGTGATAGAACTCAAACTCTTTCAGTTTGAATAAATGCTCTATATTTGCCAGATTACCTGTTATCAGGTTATCCATACCTACTACCTGATAACCTTCTGCAATGAATCTATCACATAAATGTGAACCTAAAAAGCCTGCTGCTCCTGTAATGAGAACTCTTTTCATGAATGTTTTTTTCGCAAATTTTCTAAAAATAATAATACCAAGCAAAAAAGTACCTAAATAAAATAGTTTTTTACAAAAAAATCATATATTTGTCATATCTAGAAATATTAAAACAGAGAATATTTATGAATCTTTTCGAAAATCTTACAGGTCTTTTACAGGGCGATACTGTAAAAAATATGGCAAAGCAGTTTGGCGTAGATGAAAACGCAGTACAGAAGGTGGTAGCAATGGGCTTGCCTATGATTTTGGGTGGTCTCAACAAAAATGCTTCTGACGAGCAAGGTGCTCAATCTTTAAATAATGCATTGGATAAACATGATGGTAGTTTACTTGGCAATATTACCTCTATGCTTACTTCTAACTCAGGAGGTTTGTTACAAGATGGTATGGGAATTTTAAAGCATGTTTTAGGAAATACTCAACAACCCGCTCAAAATCAGATTAGTAAAACAACAGGCTTAGACGCAGGTATCGTAGGTAATATTTTGGCTTTGGCTGCACCTGTTGTGATGGGATTTTTAGGACAACAAAAAAAACAACAAGGTTTAGATGTAAATGGAATCGTAAACATTGTAAACACAACTACAAAACAAGCACCTCAACAAGAAATGGGCTTAATTCAGAAATTTTTGGATAGAGATGGTGATGGTAGTGTTTTAGATGATGTAATGGACATTGGTTCTAAATTTTTGGGTAGTTTCTTTTCAAACAAAAATCCTCAAAAATAATTTTTAAATATCCTAAATGATTATATTGCTGGCAGTTTCACTGCCAGTTTTTTTTATATGGTTCGCATTCTGTTATATTTTGTTTTTGCCTTGTCTTTGGCTTCATGTAGAATTTACAATCAGAATATTATGTTTAAAGCCAATGGCGACATGATTTATGATAAAGTTTTATTTGCAAAAATGAATGCTGAAAGTAATTATACTATTAAACCTTATGATAGATTACAGTTCAGGATTTATACTAACAAAGGTGAAGTCATTAAAACCATAGGTGCAATAGATAATGCAAACCCTGCCGAACCTGGTTCAACAAATCAAGTAGGAGCTCCACAACAAGTAGCTGGAGCAAATCAAAACACTAGTGTCAATTTCTCAGCTTACACTATACAAACTGATGGACATGTTTATTTGCCCATGATTGGAGATGTGAAATTGGAGGGTCTAACAGCTCATCAAGCTGATAGCGTTCTTTCGCTTAAATATAATGAGTTTTATAAAGGTTCTTTTGTAAGAACCCAATTTATAAACAAAAGAGTAATTGTTTTTAAAGGGGCAACTGGACAAGTTGTGCCACTAATCAATGAAAATACAACATTGATTGAAATATTGGCTCAAACAGGGGGAATGCCCAATGATACAAGAGCTAAAAATATACGCCTCATTCGTGGAGACTTACAAAATCCTAATGTCTTGGTAATTAATTTATCAACTGTAGAAGGCATGAAACGAGTCAATTTGCAAATGCAACCTGATGATATTATTTATGTAGAACCTGTAAGAAAAACTTTTGTTGAAAGTGTTTCAGATGCTGCTCCTATTATCAGTATTCTTACAAGTACTACTACTTTTATTTTAACAATATTTTTATTAACTCGTCCTTAATTTTTTTTTTCATATTAAAATGATTATCAAGCATTAAAACATTTTTTATGAAATTGAGTTTAGATAGTCTTGTAAAATAATTACAGCACTTACTTTATCAATATTTCCTGATTTATTATTTCTGTCCTTTTTCTTAGAACCACTCATAATCATTGAATCTAAAGCTATCTTGGATGTAAATCGTTCGTCCAATAGATGTACAGGAACATTTGTAAACTTCTTTTTTAGGGCTTTTACAAAGTTCTCTACAAGAGGTGTGTTATTAGTATCTTCTCCATCTAAGTTTTTTGGCATTCCAACAACGAAAGCTTCTACTTCTTCTTTTTGCATATATTTTTCTAAAAAATCTAATATATCTTTGGAATGCACAGTCTCCAATGCTGTTGCTATAATTTTTAAATTGTCAGTAACAGCCAAACCAACTCGTTTAGAACCGTAGTCTATTGCAATTATTCTAGGCATAAATTTTATTTTTAACAAATATCCATAAAAAAAGAGGTATTTTTTAGAAATACCTCTTTTTATTCAAAATATAAATAATCTTAGTTGATTACTAAACGTTTAATAGCTGTTCCTTTATCTGTTTGTATTTTCAGAATATATATACCTTTAGACATCCCTTCAATGTTATATTCAATTTTTCCGTTCTCAATTATTTTTTCTGTTACTACTTGTCCTAAACTATTGTATAATTGAGTTTGAGCTTTTTGAGTTTGAATATTTTTCAAATCAATCGTAAAGCCTTTTTGTGCAGGATTAGGATATAATTGAACTTCTCTTGAAAACTCATCTTCAAAGGCTGTTGTTTCAGTTGTACGATACTCAATAGTTCTTCCATTAGATGTTGCATTTGTAGAACCTCTTGTACCTCTAATTTGATAGATATATTTGACTCCATTTTCCAAATTAGAACCTGCATCTGTATAAGTTGTAGTGTTAGCAGGTAATGTAGCTATATCTACAGCAGAAGTAAGAGCATCCGTAGATTTTCTTCTTGTTACTACAAAATTGGTTTCATCAGTTGAGTTATCATTCCATCTCAAATCTACCTGACCTATTACAAAGAAATTAGGAGATGTACCTTGTTGATTAACCACAATTAAACCACTTGGACCAGTAAAAGGTTTTTCTCTTATAACAACCAACATCTCTGAAACATCTGTTTTTGCACCATTAGTAACTGATAATCTTACTTTATAGGTACCTATATTATTAAATGTTATTGCAGGAGGATTTGCTGTACCTGCTGAAGTAGCTGTATAAGTTGCTTGAGAAACACCTCCCAATGGAGTAGTTGCTGAATCAAAATTCCAAGACCATGATGTAATAGCAGGCTCAGTTCCTGTTACACCCGATTTATTGGTAAAAGTTACTTGAACACCTTGCTCACCAGAGGTTACATTAGCTCCAAATAAAGAGAACAATGTACTGCCTAATAATTCTTTTCTTCTTGGTGAGTTTAGTAATACTGTGCGAACTCTGTCCATTTGTTGTTTAGAAAACATATTCATACATTGATCAGATGTATAATCCATGTAGTTTTCTATCTGGTCTGGTACATTAGTCTGACCACCATACATAGGTTCTGCTGATGAACATTTATCAGAGGTAAGTGAAGATGAACAAGCAGCAGGATTATTAGCCCCTGTAGTAAAAGGTGTATCAGAGCAATAGTCATTAAAATTAGTATTAGAACAACCAGCTTCACCATCCCCCCAAATATGTCTTAAGCCCAACCAGTGTCCTATTTCATGAGTCAATGTTCTTCCTTTATCACAGTTATTGCAAATTAAGTTTGCAGTAGAAACAAAAGGTGTAGCAAGAGGAGTTCCAGATGCATCATAGTTTGTACCAAAAGCTCTCCAGTTGATAACAACACCATCTGTTGTTGCTCCTCCTCCACCTGGTACACCTGGTAAGGTTGAAGCCTCAGGGAATTGAGCATATCCAAATAATCCAGTATCATTAGTACCACTAAATCTTACAGCCCAAATATTACAATACTTAGTTGCATCCCAAATAGTATTAGGTTTTAATATATTATCACAATCAGCTGTACTCCAAGCTGTTCTACCACCACCCCAAGTAGCAGTCTGTCCATTGATACGTTCAATACCAGGTGTAGCCAAAGGATTGTTTGAAGGGTCAGTAGTTGCAGCATAAAACTCTAAATCAGGGAAAGCTCCTGCCAACGCAGTAAAGACTGCTCTTGTTTGACTTGCATCAGCATTTGTTCTTTGGAAGTCCTCATTTAAAACACGTATTTGAGAAAGAGCCTGAGCATCAGACATATTAGGACTATTATTTCCTAAAGCATCTGATGTTGCATGGATTATATGGATGATTACAGGTATTCTGAAAGGTCCACCACCTGTTCTACCATTTGTGTTAGGTAATCTTTTAGATAGAAATTCTTGCTTGAGCATTTTTTGGCTCATCCATTTCTCAAAATCCTGAATGGTACCTAGTTCAGGATTTTTTGCACGCATTTGTTGCTCATGTATGTGAGAAGCACATTTTTCTTGTGCCCAAGCCATACAACTCATAAAAAGCAATAATAATGCAGATAGGTTTTTCTTCATAATTTTACGTAGTTTGTAATTATATTGCAAATTTATCTTTTTTTAATTCCATTAACAAGATTTTTATAAAGTTTTCAATTTATTTTATAAAATTTTATTTGGTTTATACATAAAAAAGGGGGATTAAAAGAAATCCCCCTTTCATTGAAAAACTTTATTAGTTTAGTTAATTACCAAACGTTTGATGGCTGTTCCTTTATCTGTTTGTATTTTTAAGATATACATACCTTTTGACAAGCCTTCAATATTATATTCTACTTGACTATTTTCAATTGTTTTAGATGCAACTACTTGTCCTAAACTATTATACAATTGGGTTTGAGCTTTTTGAGTTTGAATATTTTTCAAATCAATGGTAAAACCTTTTTGAGCTGGATTAGGGTATAGCTGAACTTCTCTTGAAAACTCATCTTCAAATGCTGTTGTAAGTTCTACTCTAATACTACCTGTAATAGAACCTGTTTCACTACCTTTCTTAGCAGAAATTCTGTAATTGTAATTAACTCCAGACTCTACTTGATTACTTGAACCGAAAACATCTGAGTAAGTTGTTGTGTTTGCTGGAAGTGTTGCTATTACAACATAAGAAGCAATAGGTTCGGAATTTTTCTTTCTTTCTACAGTATAGCTATCTTCACTACTTGAATTATCATTCCATTGTAAGTTGGCTTTATCAATCACTTTTACATTGGAACCTGTTCCTTCTCTATTAGTAAATTGTAAGTTTGTTGGAGCCTTTAAACCTGAATTGATATTTACTGTTGTTACACCACTCACTGTACCATTGGAGATGGTTAATCTTACTTTATAAACTCCAGCTTTACTAAATGTAACATTACCTGGATTTTGTGAGGTAGATGTAGCAGGACTTGCACCCCCTAAACCATCTACATCAAAATTCCAAGACCAACTAGAAATAGTACTAGGTGTTTCATTATCACCCATTCTTCCAGAACCTGAGAAAGAAACTTGATCACCTTCTGTAATAGAAGTTTTATTTGGTGTAATAAAAGGATAAGCACCAGTAAGAATTGGAGCAGCTACTGTTGCTGCTGCTGCTGTCAAAGTATTTCTACGTGGACTATTTTCCATAACTGTGTACATTCTTGTTGCCTGATCAGCTGAAAACATGTTCATACATATGTCGGCAGAATAATCCATGTAGTTTTCTATTTGGTCTGGGGCATCGGTATTGCTGTAGTCTGGTTCTAATGCAGTACAAGTGTTACGAGTTTGTGAAGTAGCACAATTTGTTGTGAGTGGAGAATCTCCATTTTGATTAGGGGTATCACTACAGAAATCATCTACCGAACAGTCACCATCACCCCAGCTATGTCTTAAACCTAACCAGTGTCCAATTTCATGAGTAGTTGTACGTCCTCTATCTGTACCTGCTGCTATAGGATTTGTAATAAAAGGACCACCTGGAGCTGCTGCACCAGTAGACGTATAATTAGAACCCATAGATTTGAAGTTAATTACTACTCCATCTGTATTAGCAGTTTGTGCACCACCTGGCATACCTGGTAAGGTTGAGCCTTCAGGGAATTGAGCATATCCAAATAATCCGCTAGAAGAGAAATTTACACACCACAAATTTAAGTATTTAGTTGGATCCCAAATAGTGTTAGGCTTTAACTGACTATCAGTGTTCCCACCAGGACCACTCCAAGCAGAAACACCAAATCTAGCAACTCCATTGATACGTTCAACACCTACTTCTGGAAGAACATTACCGTTTGGATCTTTTGTAGCCAATACAAACTCTAAATCCGGCATAGAACCTACATGAGGATTAAAAACTGCTCTTGTGCTAGAAGCATCAGCATTAGTTCTATGGAAGTCTTCATTTAGTACACGTATTTGCGATATAGCCTGTGCATAAGGAATGTTCTGGCTTCCATTTGCAATAGCAGATCCATCATGTATCACGTGGATAATAACAGCTATTTTATAAGGTCCACTTCTTGCAGTTGGATTGCTTCTTCGTTCTGCTATTTTTTGGCTCATCCAAGCCTCAAAACCTTGAACAGTACCCAGTTGAGGATATTTAGCTCTTAGTTGTTGCTCAAATATGTGTGCAGCACATTTATCTTGTGCCCAAACAAACTGAGTCATCAGAAAAAGGAATAAAACAGATAGGCTTTTCTTCATAATTTTTTATTTTTAAAGAATTCTGAATTTTATACAAATTTAGTTTTTTTTTATGGAAAACCAATATGTTTATGATTTTTTCAAGGAAAGTATAGTAGTTTATTTGGCTTTTGAAAAAATAAAGCAAATATTTGTATGCTTATTTCTTTTTGATTACTCAAAATATGCTTCTGCCTATGTATCTTTTTATTCATCAATATCCCATAGAAATTACCTCCTTTATTGATTCCTCTAGAAAGTTTAATTTATTTATAGATTTAAAAGAAATAACTTTCAGTCCTGCTTTATTCAAGGGTTTATCGGGGGATATATTGCTCCATGGTGTGGAAATAGACAGTTTCTCAAAAATTTTGTTGTGGTTAGATCGCAATGAAAATCCAGCTATCCAAAAAATCACTATTTGGGTTGAGGAAGAAAAAGTTTTTAAGAAAGACTTAGAGAAAAATTTTGATGTAGTCAGAGCTGCTGGTGGTATAATTATTAATGAGGATACCTGTTTGATGATTTTTAGGAGAGGTAAGTGGGATTTACCTAAAGGAAAGATTGATGATGGTGAAAGTTCTGAAACAGCAGCTATCAGAGAAGTGAAAGAAGAATGCAATATAGATGCTGAAATACAGACTAAAGTCTGTACAACATGGCATCATTACTGGGCTATGGGTAGAATTATACTCAAAAAGACGAAATGGTATCTGATGTCAACCCAAACACCTCATACCATTAGTCCGCAACAAGAAGAAGATATTGAGCAGATTATTTGGATGTCAAGGGAGCAAATTCAAGAGGCTCTCAAAAATAGTTTCACTTCTATTGCTTATGTAATTGATAGTTTCTATGCATTGGAAGCACACAGATAAGCATTGTACAAATCAAAGTAACGATGCTCTAAAACCTCATCAAATACATAACTGAAAGAAAGTGATTTAGGCTTTTTGCCAAAATCCACTTGACGTATATATTTATAAAGCAAGTTGAAAATTCCAGAATCTTTACTTATTTCACCATAAAGCTTCACGATACAAGTTTCTATGTCTAATTTAAGCTCATCTATTGCAAAAAGAACATAGTATACAAAATCTTGAGGACTATGATAATAATAACGATTATTAAGTAAAAGATTTCCTTCTTTTACAATCACCATATTCATATATCTGTTTTCAATACAGATATAAATTTCTGATTCTGAAGAAATTTCACTTAAAGCTCCAGCCAAAAAAGTATCTGCCTGATGCATTACTTTAACTTCTTTACTAGGATATGCTTTTTGTACCCACTCTAAATATTCATTTTCTACATAGAAAACACTTTGAGTTTTACTTTGACTATAATGAAAATTCTTAATGGATGTATTTTCAATTTGATTTGGATGAAAGCTTAAATAAGAAGCAATTTTAGAAGATTCAAAGAATTCATCAGGAACAGTTGCATACCCTCCTGTACGAGCTACAAGTACAACTTCTTTCCAGTAACCTGCTTTTAAGACCAAATGATTTTCATAGATAGATGTAAGCTGAGCTATGGTTTCAGACCTGTTTCCAACTCCTGAAAACCTATAATCTTCTAAAAGCATACATTTTTTTTGTGCTTCGTCCACAACAATAGCACGTAGGTTTTTATCTTCAATAGATAAGAACAATCCATATTGAGATAGATTATTGATATCTAAAGAGCTATCATTTATTCGATGTGTTATTCTGATTTTCTTATTAAGCTCGTCCATTTTTTATCTAAGCATGAAATCAACTCCGCAATAATACTAAAAAAACTGTAAAAAGAATACATACCCAAAAATATTTCATAATTTATTTAAGATGAAAGCCTTCAAAATATATTTTGAAGGCTTTCAAATCTTATTCTCCAATCATTATAAATGCTCCCCAAAAATATGGATGTTTGTATTTTTGAAGTAGCTTATTTTGGGCATTTCTGAATGCTTGTATTTTATTGTTAGATTTTATCCATTCTTCATAAAACGCCTGCATCAGTTCTTGAGTTGCGGTATCATCAACTTTCCACAAACTCATTACAAGAGACTGTGTACCAGCTATTTTAAATGCTCTTTGTAAGCCATATACACCTTCACCTGCTTGTACTTTTCCTAGACCTGTTTCACAAGCAGAAAGTACTACCAGACTTGTATTTTCCAGTTTTAAATTCATTACTTCATAGGCTGTTAAGATACCATCCTCTTGATCTTGGCTTTTCTTTTCGCTACGGAAATAGTCTGTTACACCTGCCAGAATCAAACCAGAACGAAGCATCGGATCATCTCTTTCTTCTTCAGTTGCCACAAAATTGATTGATTTGTTATGCTCTTCTTCATTATGAGAAGGAATAAAAAATCCATGTGTAGCGATATGTAATAATTTAACTTGAGAAGCCTCATTTTTTACATTCAATTCTGTAGCATTCTTATCTGTTACCTTTTTAATTTGTAAAGATTTATTATTTTTCAGATATTCTTCTATGCTTTCTATTTCTTTCTGTGTAGCAGGTAAACTTGTAAAAGAGCTATTTCTAAGCCAAAAACTATCCTGATTATCTAAGTCAATAGTATTTTTTGTATCTGCTAATCCATTGATCTGATAGCTTGGGTTTCCGATAAGTAAAGCTTTTCCAGAAAGCACTCCAGTTGTTTTTGTTTGTAACAAATCCTTAGCACTTGTCAGTATGGCAATATCTTGTTTCTCTAAAAGATACTGCTTTGATTCTGTATCAAATAATGTTGCTGGATTAATTTGTGTAAATACTCCATCAGCTGAAAAATATACTTTTTTCATACCTTGTGCAAAAGGTTCAAAAGGTTTCCAATATTTTAGATAGCTTTCTTTATCATCTTTACGGAATTTTATAGTGTTTTTATAAAACACTAAAGCTTCATCAAGTTCAATACCATTATTTAATATAAATACTTCAGGAGCTTGATTATGAGACTTTTTCACAACAAATACCACATATAAAACTTTATTTCCATCACCTTTTATATGGGTAATCTCAAATAAAACTTCTTGGTCTTTTAGCTTATTTTGAATCTCTTTCCATGTATTGAGTTGCATATTGAAAGCTTCACCAAATGCTTTTGACTTACTGGAAAGCTCTTTTTCTAATACTTTTGCTTTTGCGTCCAAACTATCTATATTGATATTACGACGTTTTAGTTCAGCAGTACCCACATTATAAAGTTTGGCTATCATTTCTCTGATTTTCATCCATTCTTCATATTGCCTAATTAGTTTATTATCAGAGCTTTGAAGTATTTCCTTGCGAGCTTTTCCTGTTGAGTTTAGCACAATTCCTTTGGTTGCTATCAGCAACTGAAATGCTTCTTGAGCCAATTTATCACTATCAGGGCTTTTTCTTAGTACAGAGTTTGCTGCAAAAAGGATAAAATTATCTAAGAAAGGCTTATTAGTTGCAAAGAACTGTCTTTTTTCATTTTCGCTTAATGTAGAGAAATTCTTCTGAATTTGATCTAAAGTATTGGTAGATAACTGTCTGAATAATAGATTAGCCTGTTGGTATTTTTGTTGAGTTTCATAGAACATTGCAAGGTTATTGAGAGCAGAAATACTTTTTGGATGTTTATCTCCCAATGTTGCTTTTAATATATTTAAAGATTCTTTGTATAAATTTTCTGCTTGAGCAGATTGATTTGTCTTTTCATACAAAACAGCCATATTATTTAAACTTCCTGCATAAATAGGATGATTAGCTCCATAAATTTTCTTTTTCAGAGCCATTGCTTGTTTCAGTAATGGTTCTGCTTTGGTGTACTGCTGTGTCGTTTGGTAAAAATTAGCTAAGTTATCCAGAGAAATAGCATATTCAGGGTTGTCTTCACCCAAGAAGTTTTGTCTGATTTCTAATGCTTCTTTGTACAAAGGCTCAGCCTTTTCTAAATTATTTGTTTTTTTGTATAAAGAAGCCAAAGCATTGAGTGTCTGAGCATATTCGGGATGCAGTTGCCCTAATACTTCTTTACGAATTGTGAGAACTTTCTGATAAGCTGTTGTAGCTTCAGGATAACGTCCCATCAATTTATACAAAGCAGCTAAATTTTGTAATGTTTCGGAGTATTCAGCTGACTGTTCTGTAAATATTTTTTTTCTGATTTCAAGAGCTTTATTCAAAAGGGGTTCTGTCTCAGCAAATTTACCAGCATCTTTGTACAAAGATGCCATATCATTAAGTGTTTGGGCATACTGAGCTGTACTTTCTCCTTTTTTACTTGCTACAATTAAGTTTTGTTTATAAATTTTTTCAGCTTCTTCAAAATGCCCTAAAGATTTATAAAGTTTTGCTAAATCATTTTGTAAATCTATATAAATGATGTGCCCCTCACCCAATTTCTCTTTACAAGTTTTAAGAGCCTCTTTATAAAGCTTTTCAGATTCTGAATAACGCCCCTGATTTTTATACAAATTAGCTATATTTTCAAGAGCTTCAATATATGCAGAAGCCTGATTATTGATATTTTCCTGATAAATATTTAAAACCTGTTCAAAATATGCCTCTGCCTCCTGATATTTACCTGTTTCATAATAAAAAGCAGCTAGAGCCATCAGCCATTTTGGATAAGATGGCGATTGTGTAGCAGCCTGAATATTAATAAGTTCTTCATAATATGGGCGAGCCTCTTTGTAACGTTGGATGGCTACATAGCTATCAGCCAGATTGGCTAAATTTTGCCAGTATTGTGGGTTTTCAGTTCCCACTAATTCTTTTTGTTGAGGTATAATTTGGAGATAAAGTTTAATAGCCTGCTCAAAACGACGCTCACTAGCATATAATTCGGCTAAAGCTGCATTTACTTGTAAAGCCTGTGGTGATTTTTCCTGTTTAATTTGCTTTAAAATCTGTAAACTTTGTTGATATGTTTTTTCTGCTTGAGTATTTTTGTTTTGTTCTTTGAGTGTATTACCCAAGTTTACCAAAGCATTTGCATAATCGATACTGTTTTTTCCATAATTTTTTTCTGAAATTTCAAGTCCCAAACGAGAATAGTTTTCGGCAGCAGGATAATTTTGGCGTAAAAACTCCAAACGAGTTAAATCGTTGAGTAATTGGGAATAATAAGGCGAAGAAGCGGCTTTACTTTTTTCTGTTTCTAGAGCTTTTTCTAAAACAGTGGCTGCATTACTGATGTCTTTATTATTCAGATACAAACGTCCTAAAACACTCAAAACTTCTGTATATTTTGGGTTTTCTTTAGGATTATTTTTTTCATACACTACTAACAATTGCTCCAAAATAGTTTTTGCTTTAGCACTCTGTCTGGTTTCTTCATAACAAACTGCTAAATTAAGCATCGTTGCCTGTGTGTTTGCACTGGTTTCTCCCAACTGACTTTTTCTGATATTTAAAGCCTGTTCAAAGAATGAAGTTGCATTTTGATATTTGTTTTTTTCTGCCAATATAATTCCATAGGCGTCAAAAGCTACAGCAACATCAGGTGTTTCTAGTTTATTTTTTTGATAAATATCTACAGCTTTTATTAAGTTCTTTTCTGCTTCTCCTAATTTACCAGCTTTTATTTGCCCTAATGCCTGATTAGTAAGGGTTTTAGCAAATTCAGGACTTTCTTGACCTGTTGTATTGGTATTGGGGTTGGAGGCTGTCCCTTGTTGGTCTTTTTTGAGTTGGGCTAATAATTTATCCGACTCAGCTTGTTTTCCTGTTGCTGCATAGAGTTGAGCCAGTTTATCCACTGTTTTGATATAATCTGGATGCTGTACTCCCACCAAAGCTTTTCGGATTTCAATACATTTTTTATAGGCTCCTTCTGCTTTGATGGCATTTCCTGCCGAGCTTTGTATGTTTCCTAAATTATAATAAAAAGAGCCTAACTTTTCGCTTCCTTTGCCTAAAGCTTTTTCAGCTAGTGGCTCGGCTTGTTCACCATAAGTAGCAGCTTGCGGATAATTTTTTGCTTGGGTTTCTTGTACCATTTTTTGATACAATTCCACAAAGTCTTGTGCTTTTAAGTTGCCCTGAACCATTATTTGTAATAAAATAAAGGCAACAAAAATCTTGAAAAAACGCATAGTAAAAAAAATAAGGTGTATAATAACTGTGTCTGATGATTTTTATTGTATTTGATAAAGCTACATAATAAAATTTGCTTTTCAAATGAATTGAAAAGCAAATTTTGTTCTAGATATTTTTTTAATTTTTTAATCTTTTTTAAATAAGGAATCTACAAACTCTGCTCTGTTAAAAATCTGTAAATCTTCTATTTTTTCACCTACACCAATATATTTTACAGGTATTTTAAATTCATCCGAAATCCCTATGACTACCCCTCCCTTTGCTGTACCATCAAGCTTGGTGATTGCCAGAGCAGTTACGTCTGTTGTTTTGGTAAACTCTCTTGCCTGCTGAACAGCATTTTGTCCTGTACTTCCGTCTAGTACCAGCAATACTTCATGTGGAGCATCAGCAATAAACTTCTGAACTGTCTTTTTCATTTTAGCCAGTTCGTTCATCAGGTGGAGTTTATTGTGTAGTCTTCCTGCTGTATCTATAATGAGTACATCAGCTTTAAGTTCTGAAGCTTGTTTAGCTGCTTCATATACGACGCTAGAGGGTTCTTTATTCATACCCAGCTCAATAACAGGTATTCCCACACGGCTTCCCCAGATTTTAAGCTGCTCTACAGCAGCTGCTCTGAATGTATCTGCTGCTCCTAATACTACTTTTTTACCTTTCTGATGATATTGAGCTGCTATTTTACCAATAGTAGTAGTTTTTCCTACACCATTTACTCCTACAACCATAATTACATAAGGTGTACTAAGAGCAGGAATGTCAAAATCTTGTAAATCTTCCGATTTGTTTTCTGCAAGCAAATCTACTATTTCTTCTTTGAGTATTTTATCTAACTCACTTGCATTCAAGTATTTATCTTTTTTTACTCTCTCCTCTATTCTTTTAATAATTTTGAGTGTTGTATCAACACCCACGTCAGAAGATATGAGAATATCTTCTAATTCATCCAAAATTTCATCATCTACTTTTGATTTTCCAGCAATAGCCTTGCCCAATTTACTAAAAAAATTAGTCTTGGTTTTCTCCAGACCTTTGTCTAAAGATTCTTTTTTTTCTTTTGAAAACAATCCAAAAAATTTCACAGCAGTAAAGTTTTAGCCACACAAATGTATGAATTTTCTATGAATTAGAGGCTTTTTATTTTTATTTTTATAAAAACTAAAAATAATTAACAAAAAACTTGCAGTTACAAAAAAAGGTCGTACCTTTGCACCACGTTAAATCGCGGGGTAGAGCAGTTGGTAGCTCATCGGGCTCATAACCCGGGGGTCACAGGTTCGAGTCCTGTCCCCGCTACAAAGAATAAAAACAAGCCTTCAAAGTAATTTGAGGGCTTTTTCTTTTTTACGTCCTCATCTTTTTTTAGAAAAAAATACTTACAATTTTCCTTCCAATTTGTTTATGGTCTCAAAAACCTAAACAATAAAGTTATGCTAAAAAAATGAATGTTTTATTTTGGATAAGAAAAAATTATCAAAATAGAAAAGGTACTTGTCAAATTAAATGCTCTGTCTCCATTGCCGGCTCTCGAAAAGAGTTTTCAACAAAATTACATATTGAGCCTGCAAACTGGAATCAGAAACGGCAAAAAGCAAAAGGAAATGAAGCTCTTTATATTAATGATGCTTTGCAGAAAATAGAATCAAAACTCATTAGTATTAAAAGAGAATTTGAAAAATTAGATAGAATTGTTACTCCTGTTTTTATTGTAGATGCTTATTTGAATAAAACAAAAACAGAATGTTTTATTTCTACTCTTTATCAGTATTTAAAAACAGAAAAAAAAGAAGTCTTGGAAATTAACACCTTAAAAGCTTATGAGGCAAGAAAAAAAAATGTTATTGAAATTATTGGAGATGTAAACATAAAAGTTTTAGAGTTTTTTCATTTTGATACACTCATTACTGAAATGAGAAAAAAAGATTTTGCAATCAAAACTATGAAAAGGCATTTATCAGACCTTCAAAACGGTCTTAAAATAGCTCTTAAAAAGGGTTTTAAATTTGACAATACATTGTTTCACTTTTCGGCAAATCTTGGCAAAGAAACAACCAAAGAATTGATCTATTTGAACGAAAAAGAATTGGAACTTATCAGGGGTGTAAAGCTTCAAAATACAAAACTTGAAAATACAAGACTGCTTTTTTGTCTTCAAACTCTTTTGAGTTGTTCTTACATAGAACTAAAAAGAATTATTTTAAATCCTCATGCTTTTATTGAGAATGATTTGATTGTGATTACAAGACAAAAAACAAAAGTTTCTACTCAAATCATACCATACACCAAAGAATTAGAAAAACTTCTTTTTTATTCTAAAATAAAAATCATTAGTAATGCCAAATACAACGAATATTTAAAGGAATTAGCAAAAGAATTGAAAATAAATAAACGTCTTACTACCCATACAGCAAGAAAAACAGGCGGAAATGAGTATATCCGAAAAGGTTTTGACGCTGTGGAAACTCAAAAGATACTCGGACACAAAAAAATAACAGAAAGTTTTGATAGTTACTTAGAAATAACAAAGGAACAAATCAGGAAAAAGAGCAAAAAAATACAGAAATAGCCCTCCAATCGGTTGCAATCGGTGTTTTTTTGTAAAAAATCGGCTCTAAATGGTTACAAATGGGGTGGTTTTTTCGTGTTTTTACTCTAAAATTGGATATAAAACTCCATATCCAACGAAAAGCCCTTAAAGTTGGATATAAAAAAAGCCCTCAAAACTGTTTGTTTTGGGGCTTTTTCATTCGTCTTGGTATCAAATGTTATGTGATCGCCCAGGGATTTGAGCTTCTTTTGGTGTCAAAAAGTGATCGATTTTTCTGCAGATTTTTAAATTTTGGTATTGAACAAAAAAAACTACACTCAAAAAGTGTAGTTTTTTCAAATAATCAATAAATCTATGGGCATTTGTAGAATTAAAAAGGCGGTTCTTCGTAAACTTCCTCCGGAACGTAAACTTCTTCGGGGTTTTGTTCCTCTATATCTTCGTTTTGTTTCTCGTAATACTCGTATTTTTGGGCGTTGTCCGGTGGATCAAGCTTATAAATAAGATATTTTTCTAAATCTTGGATTTTTGAATCATCTTTTAATATGATTAATGCAACCTCATATCCTGATTTTGGATATGTAACTCGGTATTGTTGGGGGTCTCTCCATTCCCAACTCTGAAAATGTCTGTAAATTGTCTTGTAAAGGTTGGATAAACTATGACCAACATATAAAACCTGATCACTTCCGGATTTTCTAATCAGATAAAGCCCTTTTTTCTCGTCTGCTATTTGCGAAAATTGGGTTTTTCCTTTAGAATTGTAAGGCTCGAAAAAAGGCGTATAGATCATGTTTATTTTTTCGTCCTCTATTGTGATGGTTTCTTCTCTGTCGATCTCAAAAACTCTTCCTAATGCTTGTGTTTTTCGTCTCCTATACTGGAAAACAAGCAAAGCTCCCAAAATAATGAGAAATAATATTGATACTACAATTAAAACTGCTCTCTTTGTCATGTATTTAGTATTAATCAAATAAATAATCAATTATTTTTTCGCTCAAAACTTTGTTGCTCCTGCTCCTGCTCCTGTTTGTATTGCTGTTTCTTGAATTTTTTGGACTTTTTTTTTTGCGGGCTGCTCCTAATGCTGCCTTTTGTTTCTTTGCATTTATTTTGATCACATACTTTATAAAAGAAGTAATAATCAAAATAAAGAATATCCAAAATATAGGTGTTAAATCTATATGAATGGTAGTGTTC
>JALONN010000003.1 GCA_025454915.1 Raineya sp. | reverse complement strand
CCCAAACAACCCACAAAATATAAAATCATAGAAGTAAAGCCTTACTATGAGTGGGAACATAATTAAATTGAAGCCCCTTAAGTGAAAAGGGGCTTTTAATGTATTTTGTTAATATAAATACATAGTAGCTCTACTTTAAACTACTTATCTTAAAGCTGGAAGGTTTCTTTTTTTATTTTATGATAGATTCTATATTTTTCAAAATAGTCTTGAAGAATCTTATGTTGTGAAATTTCTTCTTCTTCTAAAATAAAATACTGTACTCCTTGTGGTGTTTCGAAGGAAAAATAATAGTATTTATGATGAGCAGATTGTGGAAGACCAAAAGTAAGATCAGTTTGAGCAATGATGCTAGGAATGAGTAAAATGATAAATATTAATATAAAATAAAGTGGAGGAAAATTATCTAAAATGCTTCTTTTTCTATTGGGGTGATCTTGACCAACAGATTCTTTTTGGATATCCTCCCAAGCCCAAAAGTACTTCTTATCTTTTTCAATGCCGTCAGTATCAAATCTTAGAGTGGCTTTGGGTATATCTGGAAAAGGAGAAAGATATTTGATAAAATTAAGAATCCAATAAATAACAATAAAAGCAACTACCCACCAAATACTACTGAATAAGTAAATAAAAAACAAAGCTATACCAGTAGAAGCCAAAAGCTCTAAAATACTGATATTGGCAGGTGAAGAAGAAGCTGTATAAATATGAACGTGAGGAGCCACTCCAAAACCTTCTAAAAACAGATTAAATTTTTGTTGACGTTCTTCCTGAGTCATAAATTAAAGATTAAAGGTATTTTTCTTGATATTGTATAACTCACGATACTTCTCTAAACAATAATTAATACCTCCATTGTGTGGAATTAGGCGATGCTGTTTAATTAAAATACTCTGACTATATTGGGAAGTGCAAAAAAAGAAATGACTGCTACTAGCATGCATATGTGTTATTTCATTCCATCCATAAAAAGCCTTATGTACAGTAATTCCATTTGTATCTATTTTAATAACTATTCTGTCTTTAGATAGAGGTAAAAAAACATAACGATATAACGAAATAATATAATACACAAGCCCACATGATATAAGAATTAGCAACAAAAAGAATACTATCTTAGAAAATGAATATACTATAAAAAGAATTATGGCAATAATGATACCTATTAAACCTATACCATTCAAATTGGACTCATCAAATAACCATAAAAAGAAACCACCTAAGATATTTAATAAGATTCTAGTTTTAGAATAAGGGATTAGTTTTACCTCCAAAGGCATTCCAAAACCTTCTACAAATAACTCAAATTTTCGTTGACGTTCTTCTTGAGTCATAGTTTTTAATTTTTCATAAAAAAGCATCAGAAACGAATAGTCTCTGACGCTTGAAAATACAAATATATTAAAAAAATTATTCTGTAATGCCTAAAATTTGGAACATAAATGCAAAATTAAGAGCTACTTCTTTCAAGGCTTGGAAACGCCCAGAAGCTCCACCATGTCCTGCGTCCATATTGGTATGAAGCAAAAGCATGTTATTATCTGTTTTAAGCGTACGAAGTTTCGCTACCCATTTAGCAGGTTCCCAATACTGTACCTGTGAGTCGTAAAGCCCCGTAGTTACAAGCATGTGAGGGTAGGGGCGTTTTTCTACTTGGTCGTAAGGAGAATAAGAAAGCATATAAATATAGCTATCTACGTTTTTAGGGTTTCCCCACTCATCCCATTCGCCTGTAGTAAGAGGAATAGACTCATCAAGCATGGTTGTTATTACATCCACAAAAGGCACTTCTGCAATAATACCTTTATATAAATCAGGACGCATATTAGAAATAGCACCCATCAATAAGCCACCAGCACTACCACCTTCAGCAAATAATTTTTCTTTGTTGGTATATTTGTTATCTAACAGATACAAAGAGCAATCTATAAAATCGTAGAAAGTATTTTTCTTATTGAACATTTTACCATCATCATACCAAGCTCTACCCAAATCCTGCCCACCTCTGATATGGCAAAGAGCATATACAAAACCTCTATCTAATAAGCTTAGTCTTGCAGAACTAAAATAAACATCCATCGTTGCTCCATACGAACCGTATGCATATTGAAGCAGGGGAGCATTTCCATCTTTTTTGGTGTTTTTATGGTAAACTATTGACATGGGTACTTTTGCACCATCACGAGCTGTTACATAAATTCTTTCAGTAATGTAGTTTTTAGAGTCAAATTTCCCACCTAAAATTTCTTGTTGCTTCATCAACGTTTTGGTACGTTTCTCCATATCATAATCGTAGGTAGAATTAGGTGTTGTAAGAGACGTGTAGCCGTAACGCAAGATTTTTGTATCAAAATCAGGGTTTACAGAAGTATAAGCAGAATAAGCAGCTTCTCCAAAATCTAAGAAATGCTCTTGTTTATCTTTCCAACGAATCACACGCATATTGAGTAAGCCATTTTTACGCTCACCAACTACCAAGAAATCTTTAAAAATTTCAATATCTTCTAAAAAAACATCTTTTCTATGTGCTATTACCTCTTTCCAAAGCTTTATATCATCAGTTTTCTTTACAGATGTTTCCATAAGTTTATAGTTAAGAGCATCCATATTGGTTACAATATAAAACTTATCACCAAAATGACTCACACTATACAAATGGTCTCTTTTACGGGGTAAAAACACTTGAAACTTACCAGCAGGCTTATCTGCATCCAAGAAACGAAATTCTGAAGCTACTGTACTACCAGACACAATCATGATATATTTCTTTGATTTTGTTTTGGTTACGTAGCAGCTAAAAGTTTCATCTTTTTCTTCATACACGAGTTCATCTTTGCTTGAATCCGTACCTAAAGTATGTTTATAAATTTGGAAAGCACGTAGAGTTTGTAGGTCTTGACGGCTGTAAAACAGAGTTTTATTGTCATTTGCCCAAACAATATTTCCTGTGGTATTTTTGATTACATCAGGAAGATTTTTGCCTGTTTTTAGGTCTTTGAAATACACTGTATAAATTCTACGACTTACAGTGTCTGTGGCATATGCAATGAGCTGGTTATCATTGCTGACAGATAACGCTCCTAAGGCAAAATACTTTGATTTTTTAGCAAGTTCATTTTGATTTAATAAAATTTCTTCAGAAGCTTTTAAATCTCCTTTTTTACGGCAGTTAATGGCATACTCTTTACCTTTTTCAAAACGAGTATAATAAAAATAGCCATTCGATTTATAAGGCAAACTTTCATCGTCTTCTTTGATACGAGCCTTCATTTCATCAAAAAGTTTGTCTTGGAGTTTTTTACTTGGAGACATCATTTTTTCCAAATAATCATTCTCAGCTTTTAGGTAATCTATTACCTCAGGGTTTTCTCGGTTATTGAGCCAATAATAATTATCAATGCGTTTATGCCCATGTGTAATCAGTTCTTTGGGCTTGATAGCTGCTTTTGGGGGAGTAGTTTGGCTTTTTACTTTCATAAATGAGAATAAAGCAATGATTAAAAATAACTTTTTCATGGATTTTTATTTTTGAAACGTTGTTGCAAAATAAACGTTTGTAAAATACTCTTTATTTTCTATCTAGATGAATATTTTCTGATTTAAAATTTTCTAATAAGATTTCTTCTTGTACTTTTTGCTCCAAAAGTCTTTCTAATTCATAAGCTTGTTTTTGTAAATCAGCCTCATAAGACTTCTTATCTATATCATTTTTCTTTGCCAAGTCAATGATATTATTGCTTTTATTAGGGTTTTCCCAGCCGTATAGTCTTTTATAAATGGATAAGAAACTTTCAGAAACATTGTTCTGAATGGGTAGCACTTCTGATTTTAAGTTGTTATTAATTTTTATCCTTAAAAAACTAAGTAAAAGCCTAGTTAAATGCTTCTCAATTTTAGGGTCTTGTGTATTTTTTAGTTCCTGATATAATTTTTTTAATGGAATGCCCAAATGCTGAAAACCTGCGTAAGTCCAATATACAGAGCCTGTTGCACTGGCATCAAGCTCCCAATATGGGTCAGCATACACTTTTTTAAAATATGTTTCGCCCTCTTTTCCAGAAAGAGCAAAGCCTAATACAATACCTCCATTGCAATCTGTGGAACAGATGGTAGAACCCAAAGTATATAAATTTTGTAAAATTTCTGTTTTATCATCTAATTTTGAGACCAAAGCTGGAATAAACTCCTTAAATAAATTCTTCCCATAACACTCTTCAATGGCTTGTCTGATTTGACTTTGTAAATGCGTACATGGGAAATGAAGTAAACCTAAAACAGCGGATTGGTTGATATAATAGTTGTTTTCATTGAATGTGTAATATTCCAGAATGGGTAAAGCAGGCTCATATTGTAAATAGCCCAAAAGATTCAATAATTCTTCAGGAGCATCTTCTTTGAGTACACCTTTCTCAAAACAAATATCTAAAACTTTTTTTGCTGTATCTTGAGCATTTTTAGAGTAAGAAAGTAGATGAACTAAAGAATGAGCATAGCTGTTTTGAAAATTTTCAAGGAAAAAATCCTCAACAGCTTGAAAATCTTTGGGTGTTCCTAAAAGAGCAATGGTACGACAATACGCTTCAACAACTCTATATTCTTGTCGGGATTCTTTGAAATAATTAAAGAGGTCTTGTGTAGCTTTTAACATGCTATTCAAAAAACAGATAGAAGGAAACGCTATGGTTTACAAGTCTGCTAATTTGGCTACTAAACTGATTGGCATCAGGAACTAAAACATTGCCTAAACCATGTGAAAAACGGATTTCGGGGGCAAGTTTGAACATTTCATTAAATTTCTCAAATCCAAATCCATATTCAATAGCAAAATCAGTTGTTTTTACACGAATACGTTCTGTTTCTTGAGCTGCTTTGGTAGCCAAAGAAAACGAAGGTTTGATACCTACAAGCATAAACATACGCCCGTTATGTCTGCGTTGTGATTTGAACTTAAACATAATAGGAATTTCCCCAATGGTAGACTCTACAACTTTGTCTGTAGTTGCCTTCGTTGTTTGGTCTTGGAATGTAATAATACGTTGCCCAAAAACAGCTGTGGGGGATATTCTAATGGCAAAAAGCTCTGTAGGCTGAAAGCTCATGGAAAGCCCTACGGCAAAGCCCGTTGAAAACTTTGTGTTAGCTATGAAATTACTATTGGCATAGGTATCACTGGTTTTCATATTAAACCAAGACTGATTCAATCCTAAAACGAAACCATAATGAACTGGTTTTTCGTCATAATCGTCTAAATGAGTAATATGCCCTTGTGCAAAACTAGAAGATGGAAATAAAAAAACACAAGAAATAAAGTTTAAGACTAAAAAACGCAAAAATTTCATTGAATATTAAATATTTAAAATTTCTTTTTTCCTACATAAACAGAACTAATTCCAAAGCTCAAAGGCTTACAGAGTGTTTCTTGGAAACCCACTTTTTCTAAAATATTTACAAAATCTTTGCCTTCAGGGAAAGCCTGAACGGATTCTGGTAAATAAGTATAAGCTCTTGCATCTTTAGAGATAGCTTTTCCAATATTCGGTAAAATATTCTTAAAATAAAAATTATACAATTGCTTTATAGGAAATGCCTTAGGTTTTGAAAACTCTAAGATAACAACTTTCCCTTGAGGTTTTAGCACTCTGTACATATCAGAAAGCCCTTTTTCAAGGTTTTCAAAATTACGTACCCCAAAAGCCACAATCACAGCATCAAAGGTATTATCTTCAAACAACAATCGTTCCGAATCACCTTTTTGAAGCTCAATTTTATGGTCTAATTTTTTATTTTTCATTTTTTCTCTGCCATGAGCAAGCATTCCTTCCGAAATATCTACACCAATAACTTTTTCTGGCTTGAGTTGAGCTAATGCTTCTAACGCAAAATCTCCTGTTCCAGTTGCAATATCTAAAATAATCTTTGGATGATCTGTTTTAAGAAAAGCAAGGGCTTTTTTTCGCCAAATAATATCAATACCAACACTTAACACTCTGTTAAGCAGGTCATATTTAGGAGAAATATTGTCAAACATTTCGGCTACTTGCTCTTTTTTACCTTTATTGTCTTGGGTGTATGGAAGGACTGTCATATCGAGAAGAATCTTTTAAAACTAAAAACCGATAGTTTTACTGTTTTGTTTGAAATAAAAAAAAACATACTTTTGGCAAATATACAACAAACTTTGAAGAAATGACTCAAGAATTTTACTCTTCACTTATAAATTATACAAGGCTTACAAATGAGGTACTGGATATTATTAAAGAAGGTTTTTTAGTAATAAATCATCAAAAAGAAATAATAAAAGTCAATAAAACATTCTTAAAGTATATAGGACTTTCTGAGGATGAAGTTTTGGGTAGAAGTTTTTTTTCAACAATAGAATCACATAAGTTAGATGTATATAAGGATATGATTCAGAAAGCTTCTAGAAGTCAAAGAGTCCAAGAAGAAGTATTTTATTTAAGTAAAAATAATTCTTGGTTTCGTGCATTTCTATATCCGTTTGAAGCAGGTTATATATTTGTTTTACGAGACATTACAGATAAGAAAAAACAAGAAGAAGTTTTGAGAAAATCAGAAGGCATGCTCAAAGCAATCCTTAATAGTACATCTGATATTAATATTTTGGTAGATAGAGAAGGCAAAATACTCTCTTTCAATAAAGCTGCTGATGAAAGTTGTAAAATTCTTTATAATCAGGAAATGCAGGAAGGACAAAATATTTTCGATTATGCCTCATCAGATGCAGTAGATACAGTAAAATATAATTTTAAAAAAGTACTCAACGGAATGCCTATTACTTCCGAAAGAGAACTAATATTCCCAAATGGGACAAAATTATGGGTGCAAACACGTATGTTTCCTGTCTTTAATGAAGAAAAAGAGGTTTGGGCTGTGTCATTCAATTATACCAATATTGATAAAATAAAAAAACAAAACGCTAGCCTTGAAGAAATAGCTTATATTCAGTCACATACAATACGAAGACCATTGAGTTCTATCTTAGGTTTGATAGATATTGTAGACAAATCTAAATTGGATGATGAAAATGCCAAACTTTTTGAGTATATCAAACAAGCAGCTCAAGAGCTTGATACAGTCATTCATGCAATTGTAAAAAAGACTGAAAGTTAAAGTTTGGATGTATTTTAGCCAATTTATACAAAAATGGATGAAATTGTAGCTAAGTTATCTGAGGGCTTCAATCTTTTTATAATAAAAGAGCAACTTTTTGGCAATCAAGATAGTATTTTAATTGCTATCAGTGGGGGGATAGATTCTGTGGTAATGGCTCATCTGTTTGCTCAGTCTTCTTATCAGTTTGGAATTGTGCATTGTCATTTTGGACTACGAGAGGAAGCCAATGAAGAGGCTGTTTTCGTAGAAAACCTTGCTAAAAAATTTCAAGTACCTTTTTATTTTAAAAAATTTGATACTCTTGCTTATGCCGAAAGACAAAAAATCTCCATCCAAATGGCAGCAAGAGAGCTTCGATATAACTTTTTTGAGGAAATCAGACAGCAACATCAATACAATTATATTGCTACGGCTCATCATCTCAATGACAGTCTAGAGACAACACTATACAACTTGTCCAAAGGTACAGGCATTGCAGGTTTAAGAGGGATTTTACCCAAAAGAGATAAAATCGTTCGTCCGTTATTGTTTTCTAGTCGCAGGCAGATAGAGAATTTTGCTCATCAAAATGGTATTTTATGGATGGAAGATGTAAGCAATGCTTCAGATAAATATGCCCGTAATGCCATTCGTCACCATGTTATACCAGCTTTGGAAACCCTCAATAGTAATCTTCTTCACACTTTTTCAGAAACGATGATGCGTTTGCAGAGTGTAGAAAAAGTATATCAAGAGAGAATCGAGTTATTGAAAGAAAAATTCTTACAAAAAAAAGGACAAGTTACATATCTACAATTAGATGAAAGTATAGATACACCTTTACTCTACGAAATACTCAGAAAATATGGTTTTTCATTTCGACAATGTCAGCAAATAGCTGATTGTAAAGAAACTGGATCAGATTTTTATGCTGCTTACTGGGCTGTTTGGGATAGAAATCAACTGGTGATTGTTCCTAGTGACTTTCAGAAGAAAACGGAAGAAGTATATACATTAAATGTTAATGAAAATATTGAAAACCAGTTTTTTAAAATTAAAAGTGAATTGATAAACAATGAAAATATTATTTTCGAAAAAAATAATAATCAAGTAGTGTATTTAGATGCCGAAAAACTAGAGTTTCCTTTGAAAATAAGAGTATGGGAACAGGGAGATACCTTCCAGCCATTGGGCATGAAGGGTAAACAAAAAGTGAGTGATTTTCTGATTAATCAGAAAATTTCAAAAAATCTTAAAAATCGAATTTTTGTTGTTATTTCAGGTGAAAAAATAGCGTATATTGCAGGTCTAAGGAGCAGTGAGGCTTTTAAAATTACTTCTCAGACTCAAAAGGTATTAAAATTAACATTTGTACCTCAATAAAATTAAATGGCTATGAAAATCCCAAATCCTTTCCGAAAAGTTTATACAAGAAAAGAATTAGAATTCTTCGCATTTTTTAGAAAAGTAAAGCTATTTGAAAAGCTTAATGAAAAAGAACTTGAGGAGTTTATTCCTTTTGTACATCTGAGAGAATACAAACAAAATGAGGTGGTTTTTTTCAGAAATGACCCTGGGCAGGCTCTCTACATTATTCATTCAGGAACGGTAGAACTCAATTTGGATTTAAAAGAAAACTTTGAACCCTTAGCATTTGCAAAAAAATACATTGCTATTGGTGTAAGTGCCCTGCTAGTTGATAGTGAAAGAGTATATAATGCTGTGGTGCGTTCAGAAGAAAGTTGGTTGTATGTGATTCCACAAGTCAATATTTTGGAAATTTTCAAGTATAAACCAACCATTCATGCTAAAATGATGACTTCGCTGGCTGAGATTTATGATGAAAATACAAAAAATCTTTTCAATGCTTATAGAACGCATATTGGACTCTTCTCGATAGGAGATGCCTACATGAAAACCTTCCAGAGCAGAGAAGACTCTTAATTATTTTTTACATTTTTGTTCTAAAAACTGATATACTAGCTGAAAAGTTTCTTCTTCAGGAGTATAAAATGCACTTTTAGAACCTGTTTTATAAGGAACAGCCGAACCATTGGTAATAAATATTACAGCCTCTCCAGTTTCTAAATTCATGTACCAATCACTAATGAGTCCATAGGCTTCACCAGGATGCCCAGTCATTTTTTTATTAGGAAAAACAAGATCACTTTTTAGAGTTTGTGTGGTAATATGTACTCCTAATCCCCATTGTTTAAATAATCCATGATAATCGTCTCCATTAGAACCGTTATATGTCCATTGTGGTGTAAACATGGTTTTAATTGTTTCAGGTTTTAAGATTTTTGCATTTTTGAATACCCCCTTGTTCATAAACATGAGTGTAAGGGTTGTTAAGTCTTGAGCTGAAATACGAAGCCCACCCTGAGGAGCAAAGATAAAACCGTTGCTACCTACAATATATTTAGTTAAATTTCTTTTCTGTGGTTTTGTCGTTTGAAAATCATCTATTTGTGGAATCCAGCCAGCATCTGTTTTTCGATATAAAGTAGCAATTTGTTGACTGTTTTTTATATCCTGAATATTAAAACTAGCATCTAAACTCAGAGGTAAAAAAATGTTTTTTCTACAATAAATATCAAAACGCATACCTGATATTTTCTCTATCAGAGTCCCTACAATTCCATAAGTTGCATTTGAATATGTAAAAAAACTCCCTGGTGATTTTTTTAAAAACATATCAGGGGAATAAAAATCGCCTTGTGTTGTAAACAAAGAAGAGATAGGAGGGGGCATTTCTGTCTGATAAGTTTTTGTTGTAAAAGATTCATAACCAGAGCCATCAACAATAGAAGATGTGTGTGACAGAAGCATTCTAAAAGTAATAGGAACATTAGGATAATGAGGGTTTCGTAAAGAAAAGCCTAAATATTTATTAATATCATCATCCAATTTGAAAAGACCTTTTTCGTATAATTGTAAAAGAGCAATGGTTGTAATTGTTTTAGAAACAGACGCTATTCGGTATTTTGTGTTTTTATTAACGAGAGTTTTTGTCTTTTCATGAGCAAAACCTTTATGAAAATTAATTTTCACTTCTTTATTGCAAATACCTATGACAGACATCCCCATTAACTGATTTTGAGTATAAACATTAGAGAGTTCAGCTTCTAGATTTTGGCTGAAAGTAATCATTGAAAAAGCACAAAAAAGGAATGTCCAAAATAACTTCATAAAATTTTTCTAATCAATATATTGTCAGGAATCAAAAAAAATCACAAATTGCTTCAAGGTAGTAAAAGTACAAATTTTGGACAAACTTTCTCTGAGTGAAAAAACTATATCTCATTTTCCTTTTCTTGATTGAAATTTCTTATGCCCAAACACTTTATCCTCGTAGAGAGATGAGAGCCGTTTGGATAACCACCATAGGTAACATTGACTGGCCTTCTCGTCGAAATTTAGATACAGAAACTCAGCAAAAAGAGTACACAGACCTTTTAGAAAAGTTTAAAAAACATAATTTTAATGCTGTACTAACTCAAATTAGACCTTCAGCTGACGCCCTTTATGAGAGCAGTCTGGAACCTTGGTCTGAAGTCTTACAGGGAAAACAAGGATTACCTCCCAATCCTTACTACGACCCTACTGCATGGATGATAGAGCAATGTCATCAGAGAGGACTTGAGTTTCATGCATGGGTAAACCCATTTAGAGCAATCAGCAGTATAACATTTAGTAGCATTCACCCAGATCATATTACTAAAAAAGAACCAGAATGGTTTTTTAAATACGGAGACAGAGTATATTTCAATCCAGGTATTCCAGAGGTAAGAACTTATTTGGTGAAAGTTGCTTTGGAAATCGTTAGAAAATATGATATTGATGGATTACATTTTGACGATTATTTTTATCCTTACAAAATTAATGGAGAACACATTAATGATGATGATACTTTTGATAAATTTGGAAAAGAATTCACAAATATTGAAGATTGGCGAAGAAATAATATAGATTTATTCATTCAGGCGATCTCAGATAGTTTAAAAGTAATCAAGCCCAAAGTGAAATTTGGTATCAGCCCTGTAGGTGGGTGGCGAAATAAAGCTCAAGACCCAAGAGGCTCAGATACTCGTGTGGGGCAACCTGCCTACGATCATCTGTATGCAGATACTCGTAAATGGTTAGAACTGGGTTGGATTGATTACCTAACACCACAGATTTATTGGAGTACACAATCCAAATATGCCCCTTACGAAGTGTTAATTCAGTGGTGGAACGAAAATAATTTTGGGAGACATATTTATGGCGGGCATGGTGCTTTTAAAATAGGAAGTCCTGATGAAGAAAGTACTTGGCAACAATCTTCTGAACTATTCAGGCAAATTATGCTCAACAGAAAATATAAAAATATACAAGGAAGTATGTTTTTTTCTGCTAAATCACTGACTAAAAACCCTTTGAAAATATTAGATACACTTCAAATTAAATATTATAAATATCCTGCTCTTCTGCCAGCAATGCCTTGGAAAGACCCCATTCCTCCATTACCACCAGATAGCCTGAGAGCTACATTGATAGAAGGAAGTGTAGTACTTAAATGGTCACATCCGAAGGCTGCCACAGATGGAGAAAAACCTGCTTATTATGTAGTATCTCGTTTTGATAATGAATTGGGTATGAACTTAAATGATGCTTCCAAAATTATAGCCATTCAAAAAGATAATTTTATATTAGATAAAGAAGTAGAAACCAATAAGCGTTATGTATATGTTATCAAATCTATGGATAAATTGCACAACGAAAGCACTCAGTCAGCAGTTGTAAAAATAGCCACTGTTCGTAAGCTTACAATGGCTTCGCCAATCAAAGAAGGAACTTTAGAGAATGATTAATAGAAACAGAGTACTATTATTGAACATTCAAGGTTTTTTCAGTAGTTGTATGATAATAAATCCCTGTTGGACAATTATCACTAGGTCAAATAATATCTAACATAACTTTATTTTTGTATTATGAATTTTCTTGTAATAGAGTTGTCATAAGGAAAAAATACTCTAATGTAATAAACTCCATTAGTAAAGCTACTTATATCAATTTCTTTTTGATTTTTTGTTGTTAAAACAATTTGTTGTAATGCATTTATTATTTCAATCTTATATTCTTCTTTATCACTTAATAAATATAAAATGGTATTTGCTGGATTTGGATAAATTTTAAAATTTAGTTCATCTTGCTTGTTAAAGTTAACAGAAACTATATTGGAGTATTCAAATTTACCATCAAAATAGGTTTGCTTAAGTCGATAATAAGAAACATCTGAATAAGGTGTGTAATCAATTGTAGAATAGGTTGAAATTTTACTTGAATTACTTGCACTATTCACTGTTTTGACAATTTCCCAATCAATTTTATTGATTGACTTTTCTATGGTAAAAAAGTCATTGTTAATTTCAGAAGCAGTTGCCCAAGAAAGATTGACCCCATGAGTATTGGGTTTTGCATTAAAATATAATAACTGAACAGGAAGAGCAACAGGGTTGTCAGTGATTTTTGCTATAAAACCATCTCTATTACCACCATAACTTGCTTGATGGCTACCCCCTGAAGAAATATTATTTGTGCTAAAAGTAAACCCTGTTATATAAATATGATTACTACTTCTTTCAAATACACAATCTCTTGATTGATCACTATTACTTCCTCCATAGTAAGTAGCCCATTGACGAACTCCTGAACTGTTAAATTTTACTAAAAATCCATCATCACTTCCTCCTCCATAAGTAGCTTGATGTGATCCAGAAGTTGCCATTCCTGTACTACTAGTAAATCCTGATAAATAAATATCATTTAAAGAATTAACACTCAAACCAAAACCTGTATCATTGCTAGTGCCGCCATAATAAGTACTCCAGATTATGCCACCATTAGGATTGAATTTAGCTAAATAAGCATCATTACCACCATTTAGAGATGTTTGATATGCTCCTGAAGTGGCTATTCCTGTTGTACTGTTTGTGTTGCTTGTTAAAATCAAATGATCATTGTTATCTATCACTAATCCAACAAGAGCTTCATCGCCACTTCCTCCATAATAGGTAGCCCATTGACGTACCCCTGAATTACTAAATTTTATCAATAAAGCATCTCTACCACCAGCATTATTTGTTTGATAAGCAGATGGAGAGGATAAGCCTGTACTAGTTCCAAAACCACCTACATAAACATCATTTGTATTTCCTACAACAACTCTATAAAGCTCATCACTCCCACTATCTCCATAATAAGTAGCCCATTGACGAACTCCTGAACTATTGAATTTCACTAAAAGTCCATCTCTATTACCACCATAGCTTATTTGGTGTGCTCCTGAAGTTGCCATTCCTGTACTTTCTGTAAAAGCTGTTAGGTAAATATTACTATCACTATCTATTTCACAGCCAAATCCAAAATCTTCTCCTGAACCGCCATAATAAGTACCCCATTCCAATACTCCATTTAAAGAAAATTTTGCTATAAAAGCATCTCCTGAACCTCCACCATAATTCGTTTGGTGAGCTCCTAATGTAGCTATTCCACTAGAAGAACCTTGTATATAACCAGATACAATTAAAAAGTTATTTTTGACAGCAATATATCTTCCATCATCAAGACTAGTGCCGCCATAATAAGTACCCCATTGACGCACCCCTAAACTATTAAATTTAGCTATAAAAACGTCTAAATTGCCTGCAATAGTGTTCTGATGACTACCAGATGTAGCAATAGCAGTACTACTATAACAACTACCAGTCACATAAAGATTACCTGAATCATCTAATTTAATACTATTGATATTATCGTTATTAGTACCTCCATAATAAGTGCCCCAAATTCTTTCAGGTTCTGGGGCTATAATAAGATTGTCATTTGATGTATTTACTGTAAGGTTTGATTTAAAACTATAAAAATCGTTATTTTTTTGGTAAGTTATTTGAAGTGCTTTTTGCGATTTCTGCCAGTAAATCAAAGGAATGGATTCATAAAACTCTCCATTACTGGTATGAAGAATGAGCTGGTTGTTTTTTAACTCACTATAATGAGTACCTTTATGTTTCCACTTAATATCAGATATTTTGCCTTGAGGTTTAATGATAAAATTATATTTAACATTATCATTTTTTATAATAAACTCTAAATCAATATTAGGATATAGGTTTTGATAAACTACTCTTTTAAAATGTTTGATATTGGTTGTTGTACCAAAAGGAGAAACAGAGTTATAGTAATTCAAATAATCATTAGCTGGATTCTCTGCCAAAATAATAGGATTAGGATTAGCATTTATAAATTCAACATCTATTCTCTGGAACTCATAGACTAAAGAGGGGAGAAGCTCATTTTGAGCAAATTCAGCAATACTCTGATTTTCTGAAGATTCTTTAATTCTATAAACATCATAACTGAATGAGTTCTTCTTTAATTGGATATTTAAACCTTTTTGAGTGTTGAGTAAGTATCTTACAGAAGTATTAGGCTGAAAATTTTGATCATGAATTTGTCCTTTATTCTCAATAAACCCTAGAGGAGGTTTGACATGTAGGCTATCAGCAAAAGAAAAAAGGTAAATAAAATGAATAATACAAATAAGAGTTGTTTTTTTCATAGGTCAATTTTTTTTGTAGAGTTTTATTAAAATTTAAAGATTATTTTCCAATACTTGTAAGATTCTTTGTGCTGTTTTTCCATCCCAAAACGGGATTTCCTGTCCTTTTTTATACTGATCATTAAGGATAATATTGACTTTTTCTTTGAGTAAATCATAATCATCTCCTACAAGTTCATTTGTTCCAAGCTCTATAGTAATAGGTCTTTCTGTATTTTTTCGCAATGTAAGACAAGGTGTTTTCAAATACGAACTCTCCTCTTGGATTCCTCCCGAATCAGTTAGAATACAAGTGGCATGTTTTTGTAAGTAAATGAAATCAAAATAACCAAGTGGCTCAATAATATGTAATGTAGCAGGAATTGTTTGTAAAATATTGGCTTCTTCTAATTGCTTCTTGGTTCGTGGATGCAAAGGAAGAATAACATCCGTTTGGGATGATATTTCACTTAAAGCATTAAATAAGTGTTGTAAACTATCAGGTTTATCAACATTAGAAGGTCTGTGAACCGTTGATAAAATATAAGGTTTATGCTGAATAGCTTCTAATACTTCTAAAGATTTACTCAATAATTGGGGATTTTTTTCAATGATGTCAAGGGCTTGTACAAGCGTATCAATCATGATATTGCCCACTAAATGTATTTTATGAGTATCAACACCCTCATGAAGTAAGTTTTCGCTTCCATCCTGAGAGGGAGTAAGTAAAATATCTGCTACACTATCAGTTAAAATTCGATTAATTTCCTCAGGCATATTTCTATCTCTGGAACGTAGTCCAGCTTCTACATGGGCAATAGGAATCTGCATTTTACAACAAACCAAGGTAGCTGCCAATGTAGAATTGACATCTCCATAAACAATCATCATATCAGGTCTATCTTTGAGTAAAATTTCCTCAAGGGCAAGCATTGTTTTGGCTGTTTGTTGTGTATGTGAGCCTGAACCAATACCCAAATAATAATCTGGATTAGGGATTTGTAGTTGTTCAAAAAACACATCAGACATTAAGGCATCATAATGCTGTCCTGTATGAACAAGCTTTTGGCTATGGATAGATTTTGAAATTTCTTTATATAAAGGGGCAAGTTTCATAAAATTAGGTCTTGCTCCAACAATATGCATAAACTTAATGGACATATTTAAGTTGAAATTGGTTGTTTGTTACAAAGTTAAAAGCATCTATAAATCTTGAAGCTACCACATGAATATTTATTTGATTTTGAATAAAATCTTCTGCATTTTTTCCCATTTCTTCACATTTTGCTGGGTTTGAAAACAGATAGTCTATTTTCTCATATAAATCTTTGGGATTGGTATTGTCAAATATAAATCCTGTTTGATAAGGGATAACAAGGTCTTTTTCAGTACCATCAGCAACAGAACAAACAACAGGTTTCCCAAAAGTCATGGCATCATTGATGGAAAGCCCACCAGCACCAGCAAGTACATATATTGTAGAGGCTTGCAAATATTGCCCTAATTTGCTGGGTTCATGAACAGCTCCTACAAACAAAACATTTTTTTCTATATTTAATTCTTTTGCTTGCTCTTTCAAACGTTTATCTTCTGTTCCTGAGCCTACAATTACAAGTTCTGCTTGAGGATATTTTTGAAGAATATCAGCAAATACATTTATCAGCAAATCAACCTTTTTCCATTTGATAAGCCTGCCTATATGAATAATTCTGTATGGATTAGAAGGTAAAATAGACGGAAGATGCTTGATAGCGTCTTTTGCCTGAAATAATGCATCTGTATCACCAGAATTATAGCTGACAAAGATTTTTTTCTTTGGAACTCCATAACTTTCAAGAATATCATAGGCTAATGTTGTGTAATTCAAATGTGCATCTACCATATTGAAATAGTATTTTGCAAGTTTGGTAAATATCCAATACTTTACTTTTTTAGAAAAATTATCAGCTTTGATATGCTGCATGTCTTCTGTATAGAAACCTTCTTGTGTATAAAAACGCATTGCATCTTTATACAAAGGGATCTGATAGGGGATGCTTCTATAAATAATTTTGGTATTTAATCTCTTTACAAGCTTTCGAATTTTCCAGTCAAATATAAAACCAATGATGTAAGGCCATCCTAATACAATTAAATGAGGTTTTTCAAATTCAATAGCCTGATTTAAATTTTTAAAATAAGCTTTACCCAATAAACGTAAATGGAATTCTTCTAAACGAATAATTTTAAATAAAGTATCCTGATTCGACTCATATACTCCAACACCCACCGTTTTGCCTTTTTGAGCAGGTAAGATAACCACTACATCTAAATTTTTAGCAATCAGATTGAGTAAAGCTACCATGTAATGAGGTAGAGCTCCAAATAAAAATACAACTTTCATGAATTTAAAATAGAAATTATCAAGGCTAAATGTATTTTTAATTTATTTCAAATAAGGATTTTTGGGTAAAATATATACTCTGTAACCATTTTTCTTTAACTCTGTCATGGTCTGTTCATCAGGAGTTTGCTTGAAAATAATGGCTGAAAGCACTTGATAAGGCATAAGTGTTAATTTACATAATAAATTATGCCAGCGTATTTTGCGTTGTAGTTTTTTGAAAGCAGGTGATTGATAATTTTCATATGCAGTGGAAGCTTTATAATAGTTATTGTTAATCCCTTTAAATGCAATAACAGGCATATTAATGCCCATTGCCATTTTTTCACATTCTCTTTCAGAGAGTTTGAATACATAATTACCTACTTCTTCAAAAGAATAACGATTTTTCCAGTATTTCTGCAAAGTATTTACATTCCAATTGTCTAAAATATTTCTTAAAGCAAGTAAAAAAGGCATTTTAGATAAAGGGTCATGAGGTTCAATTAAAATAACACCTTTTTTCACTACCCTGAGCATTTCATAAACAGCCATGTAGGGTCTTGGAAAATGATGATAAGCTTCTTTACATAACGCATAATCGAATGTATTATCTGCAAAACTTAATTTTTCTGCATTTTCAATAGAAAAATCTTCCAATAATCCAGCTTGTTTGCTCATTTCCAAAAAAGTAGGAGAAATGTCAGTAGCAACTACTTTTTGCCCATTCTCATATAAATAATTGGCATCAAATCCATAGCCGTCTCCTACGGTAAGCCACTGATTAGAAGTGTTTAATAATGGACGAATAAGCTCAAGAAGCCTATTCTGAATATAATAATTGATAGTATGGTTCTTTTTTTGCTCTATCCAAGAGTTGATAGCTTCCCAGCGTTTATCATCATCTGAATATTGTTTACCAAACCAATCTTGGTGAGCGTTGTAGCTTGTAGCTTCAAATTGCATAGTAAAACTAAAAATATGAAAATCAGTACAAAATTAGGAATTTTTAAACAATTGAGAGGAGCTTTTATTCAAAAATTTTGAACAAAGCTATTTTGTGATTAGTTTTGACATAAAATAAAATCTTCAAAAATGGATAAAGAAACACTCCTCAAAGCTATCAATGAACGTCAAACAGGTACTATGTCAGAATTCTTAGGAATAGAGTTTACAGATGTAGGAGAGAATTTTTTGTGTGGAAAAATGCCCGTAGATGCTCGTACAATACAGCCAGCTGGTATTTTACATGGTGGGGCTTCTGTGGTACTTGCAGAAACTTTGGGAAGTGTAGCAGCAAACTTTGCTGTTGATATGGAACGTTATTATTGCGTTGGCTTGGAAATCAATGCAAACCATATACGTAGTATCACCAAAGGGAATTGGGTTTATGGTAAAGCTATAGCAATTCATTTAGGGAAAACTACTCAGGTTTGGGAAATTAAATTAACTAATGAAGAAGGAAAAATTACTTGTATCAGTCGCTTGACAATGGCAGTTTTGGAAAAAAAAGCAAGCAACAAATAGTAATCATTCAATAATGAATATTCTTTATGATAGACATTCCCATTTCCACTAAAAAAACAGCTCTTGCAGCCTTTGAAACAGCTAAAAATTCGAATTTTGCAACAGCTATTTGGCGTTTGCCAAATCAGTCGGAAACTTGTGTGGTCGTAGATTTTTCAGAAAAACTATCACTCCAAACCTATCATTTAGAACAAATGCCAAATGGTTTTGTATTTAGCCCGTTTGAAAATAAAAACGAAAATGGAACTGATTTATTAGGGTATTTCATCAAAGCAGATTGGTCTTTTACAACAAGTACTGAAATTCAAGAACCAAATTTTGGTGCTTCTGAGAAAGAGAAACAATTTTTTGAAGATTTAGAAAAACATCTACAAAAAAATACAGAACAAAAAACAAAAATCCCTTCATATCATTTAACAGAAACCTCTTCTCTGAACCACCAAAATCTGGTTACAAGAGGAATAGAGGCTATTAAAAGTGGAGCTTTTCAGAAAGTTGTCTTGTCTCGTAGGCAAGAAGTGCATTTGAAAGGAGAGTGGCAAATCTCAGATTTATTTGCCAAACTCTGCAATATGTATCCTCAAGCTCTTGTTTCTGTTGTTTTTATCCCTGAAGTAGGGCTTTGGCTGGGGGCAAGTCCTGAAATATTAGTCAGCCTAGATAAAAATAATATTTTTAGAACAATGGCTTTGGCTGGTACACAAGCCTATAACCCAGATTTAGATACTTCACAGGCTGTTTGGACACAAAAGGAAATAGAAGAGCAGGCTCTTGTTAGTAGATATATAATCAATACATTCAAAAAAATTCGTTTGAGAGAATTTGAAGAAGATGGTCCAAAAACTGTAAGAGCTGGCAATCTCATTCATTTGCGTACAGATTTCTGGGTAGATTTGAATGAAGTACAATACCCTGATTTGCTGACAACTATGCTCAGGCTTCTTCATCCAACCTCTGCTGTTTGTGGAATGCCCAAACAAGAAAGCCTTGATTTCATTTTGAAAAATGAAGGTTACAACAGAGAGTTTTATTGCGGGTTTTTAGGGCAGGTAAATTTCAAAGAAGAAACACATATCTTTGTAAATTTGCGTTGTATGCAAATTGCAAACTCTCAAAAAGCCTATGTATATGCAGGTGGAGGAATTACGGCTCATTCCAATCCTGAAAAAGAATGGCATGAAACAATTCATAAAACACAAACACTCTTAAGAGCTTTTGACTCTTAAATAGGTAAAGATATTTTCCCCATACAAACAGCAGGATTCAAATACTGCCCTTTTCCTAACTCAAAACTGCTATCAGAAAGCGTTTCATTAGCAAGTAATGCAAATAATACAGCTTCTTTGGCATCAGCAGAAACACCTAATACCTCAAAATCTTGAATACGGAGCTTTTTAGCAAGTAAATCTACTAAAAACATATTTTTGCTGCCACCACCACTTATATAAACAGATGACTTTGATATTTGAAGTTTGTCTAAAGCTTTTAATATTCCTTGAGCTGTAAAATGTGTAAGTGTACAAAGTAAATCCTGAGGTAGAATATTAGGAAAAGCCTTTGCTAATATATTTTCTATCCATGCAATACTAAAAGTCTCTTGCCCTGTACTTTTAGGAAAATCTTGTCTGAAGAATTCCAAAGATAGCATTTCATCTAATAAATCCTGATTTAAAGAGCCACTACGAGCCAAAAGACCTTGATTATCAAAAGGAACTTGGTAAAATTTTTGAGCAAAGTAATCTAAAAGGGTATTGCCTGTTCCTACATCTGTGGCAAAAACTTCTTTGGGACTTAGTGTTTGGGATAGAAATGTGATATTGGCAATTCCACCAACATTTAATAAAACTCTGTCTTCCTGAGAATTTGAAAAAAGTAAATAATCGCCATACACTACTAAAGGAGCTCCCTCTGCACCAGCGGCAATGTGTTTTTGCCTAAAATCGCTGATGGTTAGAATACCTGTTTTTACAGCAATTTGGTCTGCATCTGCAATTTGTAAAGTAGCATTTCCATAATCATCATTTTGATGCAGACGTTTGGGTGCATGAAAAATAGTTTGCCCATGGGAAGCAATACAATCTATATCCAAAACAGAGATTTGCCACTCTTGTAGTGTTTTTAGTACCCATTTGGCAAAAAGGTTTCCAAGAAAATTATGAAGTAAGGTAAGATGCTCCAAACTAACCTGCTTTTGAGCAAATACAAGTCTAATTTTATTTTTTATGGTTTCATCATAAGGAATACTCGTAAATTTTTTTACTTTTATTTTTGTTTTTAAACCAAAGCCTTCTATTTCACAAAAAGCAATATCCAAACCATCCAAAGAAGTACCCGACATCAAACCAATAATGTTTTTTGTTTGCTTTTGACTAATATTGTATAATTTTTGTAGGTAGTTCATACGTTATCAATTATAAATAATTAAATAAATTCATTGTAATTTATTGATATAGAGTAACACAAACTTATATATTTGTGCAAACTTTTTTAAAAAAAGAAAAAAAGTTTTTAAATTTCATAACAAAACGTATTTTTCGCTAAAATTTCAGAAGCAATCTCACATTAAATAGCTCATATTATGGCTGATAAAGTATTAGATAAAAATTACAAATTCAAAGACTTGTTAGTATACTCCTCTAATGAAAGTTTTGAGGGAAATAAGAAGAAATATCGTCGTGTTTTTGAAAATAAAGAAACTACTTATATCTATGTAGAGCTATCTTTCTTCAATAAACTATTCGATGAAGAAGATTGGGAAACCAGTCTAACTCTCAAAGCCTATCGTTTGAATTCAGATGGAGGAAGAAAAGAGCTTTGTAATCTGCCTATTAAACGTACTATTAAGAAAGATGAAAACATCGTGATTGTTCGTGAAAGTTGGGGTAGTGATGACCCCGGAACTTTCTGGACAAGAGGTGATTATGAATGGGAAGCATACATTGATAACGAAAAAGTAAGCACCAAAAGATTTTATGTAGAAGAAGGTGGTTTGGTACATGGGCAAGACAATCCTTACTTTGATATTGATAGTATCAAGCTTTATAACGGACCTTACGAGGGGCTTCCAGTAGATAAACGAGTGTATGTTACTCAGTTTGATGTTCAAGATACTCAATATGTTTTTGTAGAATTTCTTGTAAAAAACAAGCAAACCAAATCTTGGTATGCTGAGGTCTTTTTCAAATTTTATAATGATGCAGGACAGCTCAAAGGTGAAACATCTGAACTACGTTATGTAGCTCCTAATGAACAAAGTTTTACAGTTACATCGGGTTGGGGAGCTGCCAACAAAGGTACTTGGTTTGCAGATAAATATCGATTGGAAATAATCTTTATGGATCAGCTTATTGCAGTTGCTCCTTTTGAAGTAGCAAACGGTTTTGTAGAAGGTATCCCTACTGTGCATAAACCTGAATCCAATTCTATTTTCACAGGCTTCTCCTCATCCAACAAAGATAGAGAGCAATCTTTAGAAGAGGTGATGAAAGAACTCCAAGAAATGATTGGCTTGGATAGTGTGAAAGAGAAAATCAAGGATTATATGCACTATCTCAAATTCTTGAAGCTACGTCAGGAGCAGGGATTTGAGGAAAGTACACAATTAAGTCTTCATTCTGTATTTATGGGTAACCCTGGTACTGGTAAAACAACCATTGCCAAAATGTTAGGTAAAATTTACCATAAAATGGGTTTACTTTCTAAAGGGACAGTTTTAGAGGTAGGAAGACCAGAGTTGGTTGGTAAGTTTATCGGACAAACTGCACCCAAAGTGCAAGAAATGATAGAAAAAGCTCGTGGTGGAATTTTATTTATAGATGAAGCCTATTCACTTGCCAGAAAAGGAGACCAAGACGGACAAGATTTTGGTAAAGAAGTAATCGAAGTACTTTTAAAAGAAATGTCTGATGGAAAGGGAGATTTAGCAGTCATTGTAGCAGGTTATCCTGCCGAAATGGAAATCTTCTTGGATTCAAACCCTGGTTTAAAGTCCCGATTTAATCTGGTATATAACTTCCCCGATTATTTACCTCAAGAATTAGTACAAATCTTGGATACTAAGGCAGAAAAGAAAAATGTAGTTTTTACACCTGAAGCAAGAGATTATATTAAGAAGCAAATTACAGAAGCATATCGAAACAGAGATAAAACTTTTGGAAATGCTCGTTTGGTAACTTCGCTTGTAGAAGAAGCTAAAATGAATCTGGGTTTACGTATAATGAAAGGGGATAATATTGATAATATCAATACCGAAAACCTTAAAACGATCATTTTGGATGATGTGAAGAATATCTTCAAAACTAAAAAATCAGAAACTCCTGATATTAGTGTGGATGAAGAAATGCTTCATGAAGCTCTTGATGAACTCAATGGCTTAATAGGTATGAGTTCTGTAAAAGAAGAGGTGATAGAACTTGTAAAGCTTGTTCGTTTTTACAAAGAAACAGGAAGAGATGTTCTCAATAAATTCTCTTTGCATACTGTATTTACAGGTAACCCTGGTACAGGTAAAACAACAGTAGCTCGTATCATTTCCAAAATCTATAAGTCCTTAGGGGTTTTAGAGCGTGGTCATTGTGTTGAAACAGATAGACAAGGTTTGGTGGCTGGTTATGTAGGGCAAACAGCTCTCAAAACTACCGAAAAAATCAATCAGGCAATGGGAGGAGTGTTGTTTATAGATGAAGCTTATGCTCTTACTCAAGGACACGAAAACGATTTTGGTAAAGAAGCTGTTGAAACAGTTTTGAAACAAATGGAAGATAAACGTGGACAGTTTGCTGTAATTGTGGCTGGTTACCCTGATAATATGAAGCAATTCCTACAAGCCAATCCAGGTTTGGCTTCTCGTTTCGATATAACCATCAAGTTTGAGGACTATACAGTAGATGAACTAGTAGAAATAGCTATTTCGATGTTTAAAAATGAGAACTTAAATGTAGATGATGATGCCCTTAAACATTTAAAAGCCTATTTTGATTATTTATATCAAAAACGTGATAAGTTCTTTGGAAATGCTCGTACGGTTAGAAAAGTTGTAGCTCAAGCTATCAAAAACCAACATTTACGTATGGCATCTATTTCAAAAGACCAACGTACAGAAGAAATGATACACACTTTGGCTTTGGATGATGTGAAAGAGTTCAATGAAAACTTAGAAGCAGCCAACCAAGGAGGCGGAATAGGGTTCAAATTGGGAGGCAATACTACCAATTCAGAACAAACCAACAATCCAGCATAAAGTTGAATTTTTGAAATTTTATAAAGAAGGGCAGACATTTCGTCTTGCCCTTTTGTATTTCTATTCAAAACATTTTATCAAATTAATTAGTTTGATAGGTATATTTTGGCTTATTTTGTAGTCTTAAAAGTGAAAATTTCAGATAAAAATAGTTATGTATCAACAACCTAACGAACAGACCTCGCTCAATTTTTATGAAGAGCCAGAACAAGTGTTCTCTATGCATCCCAAGAAGTTTATGATGTGGCTTTTTATTGTAAGCATAGCCATGATATTTGCTTCACTTACAAGTGCTTATATCTTTAAACAATCAGATACTCGTTGGCTTACTTTCGATTTACCCGAAATACTCGGATACAGTTCAGTATCAATAGCTTTAAGTAGTGTGTCTATGCAACTGGCTTATTATTTTGCTAAGAAAAATGATATGGCAAAACTGAAAATCAACTTATTCATTACGGTAGTGTTGGGTATGATATTTTTAGGAATGCAATGGGAAGGCTGGGTAAAACTGGTAGAAATGGGAATTTATGTTGGTGGAGTAGATAAAACAGGACAGGCAGTTAATGTTGCGGGTTCATTTGTCTATGTGTTAATGGGGGTTCATGCTTTTCACTTAATTACTGGGTTATTATTTTTAATTTTTATAACATTTGCAGCTTTTCGTTATCAAGTACACTCTAAATCAATGGTTAGAATAGAAATGTGTACAGTATATTGGCACTTTTTAGGTGGCTTATGGATTTACCTTTATTTCTTTTTATTATTAAATAGATAAAAAATGCGATAATTTCTTTGCATTTTTGGTTTTGTTCATTTTAATTTGTGCAAGGTTCATATTTATAGTAATCAATAATCACAGCAAATAATATATATGGCACACTCTGCTACAGTATCTACCAATTCTAAAACAGGAGCTTGGTTCGGTGGAAAAGAACCCATGAACGCTAGTTATGGAAAACTCATGATGTGGTATTTCTTACTTTCTGATGCGTTTTCTTTTTCAGGACTATTAGTAGCTTATGCTGTTTTACGTTTCAAAGAAGTAGGCTATTATGATTCTGCTTTTGCTAAACAATTTGCAAGTATAAAAGAAGCTGGAGAAAAATTCATAGCTTCTGATGCTTACTGGCCTATACCAGAACGTATTTTTGATGCATTCCCTTTCTTTCATGGTCAGCACTTACCCTTGATATTTGTAGGTTTGATGACCTTCATTCTCATTATGAGTAGTGTAACGATGGTACTTGCTGTAGAAGCTGGACATCGTAGAGACAGAGCAGATGTAGAAAAATGGATGCTTTGGACTATTTTAGGTGGTATTACTTTCTTGGGTTGTCAGGCTTGGGAATGGACTCACTTTATTACTGGTACAGATAAAGGTGTTGTTAGAGATGTTTGGATGAATGGTGAGTGGGTAAAACAAGTTGTAAAAGGTGCTAATCTTACAGCCAATGAATACGGACCAGCTCCTTTTGCATTTAGTTTCTTTACAATTACGGGTTTTCATGGTTTTCACGTATTTAGTGGTGTAATGATTAATATTATCATCTTCTTCAATACAGCAATAGGTATTTATGATAGACCAGGAAGAAATTATGAAATGGTGGAAAAAGTAGGTTTATACTGGCACTTTGTAGATTTAGTTTGGGTATTTGTATTCACTTTCTTCTACTTAGTCTAAACTTTTAGAAAAACTTATAATTCTTAACTCAATAAATTATCGGACATGGCACATACATATGACAATGTAGCAAACGGAGAAATCCCAAAACCTCAAACCAAAGTAATTTGGGTTACCTTCTGGATTTTGTTTGCAATTACAGCAGTTGAGTTCCTTTTAGCTTTTACAGTACCTGCTGGTGCTTTTAGAACATCTATATTTATTATCCTTACTCTTGTAAAGGCATTTTATATTGTAGCAGAATTTATGCACCTTAAGCATGAAGTGAAAGGCTTAATCTACGCAATTATTGTTCCTACTGTGTTTGTAATATGGTTAATAGGGGCAATGTTCATAGAAGGTGGATATATCTACGAGATCCTGAATAAGTAAAAATATAAAACCTTTTGATACTAAAACCTGTTGAGATAACTCGACAGGTTTTAGCCTTATATTCCAGATTATGCAAGCTACTAAAAAACAAATGGGCTTATTGCTCATTATCCTCATTGTTCCAGCGTTTTTATTTATATTCTTTCAGTTATCATTTAAAAATTATTATAAATTACCATACATTGGTGAGGGCAAACCTCAACCCGTTAAAATTAATAATACACTTTATCAGATACCTCAAGAAAAAGTTTTTTGGGTAGTAGCTTATGGTGAGAGTGCCGAAAATTCAGAAAAGCTATTCAATACTTTGATGCCTTTAGCTCAAAATAATGACATGAAAACTCTACTAAAAAATAAACTTCCTAATTATCAAATTAAATATGTTTTGTTTAGCAAAAACAATCTAAAAATAGATAAAAACATTATACTAGATAGCCTTAGTGACAAAGCTAAAAACATGGGACTGGATACATATAACAACGTATTATTGATTGATAATAAAGGATTTGTAAGAGGAAAGTATCAAGTCTTATCACAAAATAAAGAAGAAAAGGAAAGACTTTATACAGAACTAAAAGTTCTAATGGAAATAGTCGCTTCAGAAGGTGAAATAAAAAATAAATAAAAAAAATAATAAATAATACTTGCTTTTAAATTTCTTTCAATATAAATTTGCACTCCAATTTTACGGGTGTAGTTCAAGGGTAGAATAGCGGTCTCCAAAACCGTTGATGGGAGTTCGAATCTCTCCACCCGTGCAAAAATAACGACAATGGCAGGTTTCCTTACAAAAGTTAAAAGCTTTTTTGCAGAATCTTATGATGAGCTAGTAAATAAAGTTACTTGGCTTAAATACAGTACATTACAAAACCAAACAACACTTGTGTTGGTGGCATCACTAATTTTTGCTTTGGTAATAGGCTTTGTAATAGATAAAGGCTTAGAAAATGGCTTAAGTTTATGGTATAAGTCTTCTTCTAGCACAGTAGCTCCTACTAAGTAACCCTAAAAATTCTTCGAAATGAGCAAGCTGAATTGGTATGTCTTGCGAGCAGTAGCTGGGCAAGAAAAGAAAGTGAAAAACTACATAGACAACGAGATAGCTCGCCAAAAACTAGAGGAATTTGTACCTCAAGTACTTATCCCGACAGAAAAAGTCTATGAGGTGCGTAATGGAAAGAAAAAAGTTAGAGAAAAATCATTCTTCCCTGGTTACATTTTAATTTATGCAGATCTTTCTCATGGAGAGGCTATGCACACATTAAAAAACATCCCAGGCGTGTTAGGCTTCCTAGAGGGAACAGCTCGTGAAGATGATCAAGATACTCAAGGTAAGAAAGGATACTCTAAACAGCCACTACCTTTACGTCAATCAGAAGTAAACAGAATACTTGGGAAAGTAGATGAAGAAGCTGAAAGCGTTGCAAAAATGGAATCTTCTTTTATTGTTGGAGAACACATTAGAGTAATTGATGGACCGTTTAGTGGATTTGATGCAGTTGTAGAACAAGTATTTGATGAAAGAAAGAAACTCAATGTGATGGTAAAAGTATTTGGAAGAAGTACTCCACTAGAGTTAAGCTACGTACAAGTAGAAAAAATAGATTAATAAGCCTCTCAATAACTTAATATATAAATGTTGGCTACATTTTAGCAAAGTTCGCTTCCAACTTAATTTGTTAAAATCTGCTGACGCTTAAAACTAACAAGACAATGGCAAAAGAAGTAGCAGGATACCTCAAACTTCAAGTAAAAGGCGGTCAGGCAAACCCTTCGCCACCAATTGGACCAGCATTGGGTTCAAAGGGTATTAACATTATGGAATTCTGTAAGCAGTTTAATGCCCGTACCCAAGAGAAACAAGGTCAGGTTGTCCCTGTTTTGATTACGTACTATACGGATAAGTCTTTTGACTTCATCATCAAAACTCCTCCTGCAGCTGTATTATTGAAAGAAGCTATCAAGAAACAAACAGGTTCTGCTGAGCCTAACCGTAAGAAAATCGGTTCTGTTACTTGGGAGCAAGTAAAACAGATTGCAGAGATAAAGATGCCTGATTTAAACTGCTTTACAATTGAGTCGGCAATGAAAATGGTTGCAGGAACTGCTCGCAGTTTAGGTATCACCGTAAGTGGAAAAGCCCCTTGGGACAACAACTAAAATCGCATAAAACAAATGGGAAAACTCACTAAAAATCAGAAAGCGGCTATTGCCAAATTCGATAATACAAAAAGCTACTCTTTGTTGGATGCGGCAAAAATCTTGAAAGAGATTACTTTTACCAAATTTGATGCATCTGTAGATATTGACGTTCGTTTAGGCGTTGATCCTCGTAAATCAGATCAAATGGTAAGAGGTGTAGTTGCATTGCCTCATGGAGTAGGTAAAGAAGTTCGTGTGCTTGTGCTTTGCCCTCCTGATAAGGAAGAAGAAGCAAAAGCAGCAGGTGCTGACTTTGTAGGAATGGATGAATACATCACAAAAATTGAAGGTGGTTGGACAGATATCGATGTAATTATCACAACTCCTACAGCTATGGCAAAGGTAGGACGTTTAGGTAAAGTGTTAGGTCCTCGTGGCTTGATGCCAAACCCTAAGTCAGGAACAGTAACCATGGAGATTGGAAAGGCTGTAACAGAAGTAAAAGCTGGTAAAATTGACTTCAAAGTTGATAAAACTGGTATTATTCATACTTCTATTGGTAAAATTTCCTTCACTCCAGAAAAAATAATGGAAAATGCAGTAGAACTTATCAACGTAATCAATAAATTGAAGCCTTCTTCAGCTAAAGGAACTTACGTGAAATCTATTTCACTTTCTACTACAATGAGTCCAGGTGTGTCAATCGATAAAAATACTGTAGCGTAATGACAAGAGAAGAAAAAACAGTCATCATTGAGGAATTAAAGCAAAAATTTGCTCAAACCCCTTATTTTTATATCGTTGATGCAAGTGGATTTTCAGTGGCTCAAGATAACGATTTGCGTAGAACTTGCTTCAACGCAGACATCGAATATAGAGTTGTAAAAAATACATTGATCAAGAAAGCTTTAGAAAGCTTGGATGCAGATTATTCTCCATTCGTTTCTGAAAAGGTATTGAAAGGTTATTCAGGAATTATGTTTGCTACGGAAACTGGCAACAAACCTGCTAAACTTATCAAAGACTTCAGAAAGAAGAATAATACTGATAAACCTATCTTGAAAGGTGCATCAATCGATACAGGTTTATTTATTGGAAATACCCAATTAGATACACTTGCGAATCTTAAGTCCAAATTTGAATTAATTGGCGATATCATCGGAGCGTTACAAGCACCTGCACAGAATGTTATTTCTGGTTTGCAAGGTCAGGGAAGCAAAATCGCTGGTATTCTTCAAACTTTGGAAGAGAAAAAATCATAATTTCAGATACAAAATTGATTTGTATCACAAAACAAACCCTTTTTATTTTAAATTTAGTTTTTAATTTTCAAAACTTATACAACAATGGCAGATTTAAAAGCATTCGCTGAACAATTAGTGAACTTGACTGTAAAAGAAGTGAGTGAGCTTGCTAAAATTTTGAAAGACGAGTATGGTATCGAGCCTGCTGCTGCTGCTCCTGTAATGATGGCGGGTCCTGCTGCTGAAGGTAATGCAGTAGCTGAGAAAACATCTTTTGATGTAATCTTAAAGTCAGCTGGTGCTAACAAATTAAACGTAGTGAAATTAGTTAAAGATTTAACAGGTCTTCCTCTTACTGAAGCTAAAGCTGTAGTTGATGGTGCTCCTAAGTCTATCAAAGAAGGTGTAAGCAAAGACGAAGCTGAAGCTTTGAGAAAGCAACTTACTGAAGCTGGTGCAGAAGTAGAAGTGAAGTAATCTACACTCATTTGCTAGGCAATGAGACCTGAAATTCGGAGCTAATAGACGCTTTTTGAATTTCAGGTCTATTGCCGTTTGTGGCAATAAATGCCCATAACTAAATTAGACTAAACATTATACATTATATGAAACCTGATAGAAGTCTAAAATTGCTAAAATAAAAATTATTTTAATCAATGACTTTGTCAGGTTTTAGTATCATAACATTTCTGAAGTTTTTCAGAAAAAATAAACCAAAACCTTCCAAAAATGGCTGAGAGAATTAGTTTCGCTTCCGTTAAGAACATTGTGGATTATCCAGATTTTCTTGATATTCAGTTACAATCTTTCCAAGATTTCTTCCAGTTAGAAACCCCTGCCGAAAATCGTGCAAAAGAGGGGCTTTATAAGGTATTTATGGAGAATTTCCCTATCAGCGATTCCCGTGAAAACTTTGTACTGGATTTCATAGATTACACCATAGATCCTCCCAAATATTCAATAGAAGAGTGTATTGATAGGGGGCTTACTTATTCTGTTCCATTGAAGGCAAAATTAAGGCTCTCTTGCAATGACGAAGACAATGAAGAATTCCAAACAATTGAGCAAGAAGTTTTCTTAGGAAATATTCCTTACATGACTGAAAAAGGCTCTTTCATTATCAATGGTGCTGAAAGGGTAATTGTTTCTCAGTTACACCGTTCACCTGGGGTGTTCTTTGCAATGAGCAAACATACCAACGGTACAAAATTATATTCAGCTAGAATTATTCCTTTTAAAGGCTCTTGGATAGAGTTTGCAACAGACGTAAACAACGTAATGTATGCTTACATCGATCGTAAAAAGAAGTTTCCAGTAACTACTTTGCTTAGAGCAATTGGTTTTGGAACAGACAAGGAAATTCTTGATATATTTGAATTATCTGAAGAAATAGCAGTAAACCCTAAAAATCTGAAAAAAGCTGTTGGAAGACGTTTAGCTGCTCGTGTATTGCGTACTTGGACAGAAGATTTCGTAGATGAAGATACTGGTGAAGTAGTATCAATCGATCGTAATGAAGTCCTTTTAGAGCGTGATTCATTTATTAGAGAAGAAGATATTGATGTAATCGTTGATGCTAATGTTACTTCTATTATTGTACACAGAGAAGATATTAACATCGCAGATTACCAAATTATATATAATACTTTACAAAAAGATAACTCAAACTCTGAAAAAGAGGCTGTTGAGCAAATCTATCGTCAGTTGCGTAACACAGAGGCTCCTGATGAACAAACCGCTCGTGATATTATTCAAAACTTATTCTTCTCAGATAAACGTTACGATTTAGGTGATGTAGGAAGATACAGAATGAATAAAAAATTGAGCTTAGATATTAGTATGGATACTCGTGTACTTACACGTGAGGACATCATTAGTATCGTAAAATATTTGATAGGATTGATTAACTCCAAAGCTGTTGTTGATGATATTGACCACTTGTCAAATCGTCGTGTTCGTACAGTAGGAGAGCAATTATATGCTCAATTTGGTGTGGGTCTTGCTCGTATGGCTCGTACTATAAAAGAAAGAATGAACGTAAGAGATAATGAAGATTTCAAACCAGTAGATTTGATTAATGCAAGAACACTTTCTTCTGTGATTAACTCATTCTTTGGTACAAACCAGTTATCTCAATTCATGGATCAGACCAACCCTCTTGCTGAAATTACACACAAGAGAAGAATGTCGGCACTTGGTCCTGGTGGTCTCTCTCGTGAAAGAGCTGGTTTCGAGGTTCGTGACGTTCACTATACACACTATGGTCGTTTATGTACTATTGAAACTCCTGAAGGTCCAAACATTGGTTTGATTTCATCACTTTGTGTGCATGCAAAAATCAATTCAATGGGCTTCATCGAAACACCTTATTTTAAGGTAACAGATGGAAAAATAAATATGGGAGATATGACGTTCTTATCGGCTGAGGAAGAGGATGGACAACATATTGCCCAAGCAAATGCTAAAATAGATGCTAATGGCAAATTTTTAGTGGATGCAGTAAAAGTACGTTTTGAGGGTGACTTCCCATTGGTATCTCCAGAAGAAGTAGCCTATATGGATATAGCTCCTAATCAGATTGTATCTGTTGCAGCATCTTTGATTCCATTCTTAGAACACGATGATGCAAACCGTGCTTTGATGGGTTCAAACATGCAACGTCAAGCAGTACCTTTATTGAAACCAGAATCGCCTATTGTGGGTACTGGTTTAGAGAAAAGAGTAGCATTAGACTCAAGAACGCTAATTCTAGCGGAAAAAGATGGTATTGTAGATTATGTAGATGCTAACAAAATCGTAATCCGTTACGAATATAATGAAGATGAATTACTAGTTTCTTTTGAAGGAAATACAAGAACTTATCAATTAACCAAATTTAGAAGAACTAACCAAGATACTTGTATCAATTTGGTTCCTCTTGTGAAGAAAGGTGAAATTGTGAAAAAAGGACAGCCTCTTTGTGAGGGGTATGCAACCAACGATGGTGAATTAGCTCTTGGAAGAAACTTGATGGTTGCGTTCATGCCTTGGCAAGGATATAACTTTGAGGATGCGATTGTAATTTCTGAGAAAGTTGTTCGTGAAGACTGGTTTACTTCTATCCATATTGAAGAGTATGAATTGGAAGTACGTGATACAAAACGTGGTGAGGAAGAATTAACATCTGAAATCCCTAATGTAAGTGAAGAAGCTGTAAGAAACCTTGATGAAAATGGTATTGTTCGTACAGGTACAGAAGTAAAAGAAGGGGATATCTTAATTGGTAAAATTACCCCTAAAGGAGAAACTGACCCTACACCAGAAGAGAAACTTTTAAGAGCAATCTTTGGAGATAAAGCTGGTGACGTGAAAGATGCTTCTTTACGTGTACCTCCATCTATTAAAGGTGTGGTAATTGATACCAAATTATTCTCTAGACCTAAGAAAGACAAAGATTTACGTAAGAAATCGAAAGATGACGTAAAAACTTTGATGAAAAACTATGGTAAAGAACTTACAGATTTACGCAGTGAGGTAATTTCTAAAATGACCGAATTGCTAGATAGCAAAGTTTCTCAAGGTGTTCGTCATAAATTTGGTGATGAGTTAATTTCTAAAGGAACAAAATTCAATAAGTCAAATATTGATAAAAACTTGTTTGCTGACAAAAACCCTTACAGAGATGAAAGTGCTTACAACATCCCTGAAGAAGTAAACTTGATTGCTGATGTAGTTTTAGAAAACTGGACTACTGATGATAAGACAAATGGGTTGATTATTGAATTAGTGAAAAACTACCTCAAAAAACGCAATGAAATTTCTGGTCGTTTCAAGAGAGAGCGTTTTGCAATGGAAGTTGGAGACGAATTGCCTACAGGTATTGTAAAACTTGCTAAAGTTTACATTGCTAAAAAACGTAAGTTGAAAGTAGGGGATAAAATGGCTGGTCGTCACGGTAACAAAGGGGTTGTAGCTCGTATTGTACGTGAAGAAGATATGCCATTCTTAGAAAACGGAACGCCTGTGGATATCGTATTGAACCCTCTTGGTGTACCTTCTCGTATGAACATTGGTCAGATTTATGAAACCATTTTAGGATGGGCAGGTTTGAAACTTGGTAGAAAATATGCTACTCCTATCTTTGATGGTGCAAGTGAAGAAGAAGTAATCAACGAGATTAAAGAAGCTAATATTCCTGCATTTGGTAGAACTGAATTGTATGATGGTTTGACAGGTGAGAAATTTGATCAGCCTGTAACAGTAGGGGTTATCTACATGTTGAAACTAGGACACTTAGTAGATGACAAGATGCACGCTCGTTCTATCGGACCATACTCACTCATTACTCAACAGCCTTTGGGTGGTAAAGCTCAATTTGGTGGTCAGCGTTTTGGTGAAATGGAGGTTTGGGCTCTTGAAGCGTTTGGAGCAGCTCATATCTTACAAGAAATCCTGACAGTGAAGTCTGATGATGTAATTGGTAGAGCAAAAACTTATGAGGCTATTGTGAAAGGAGAGTTGTTACCTAAACCCAATATCCCTGAATCATTCAATGTACTTGTACATGAATTGAGAGGTTTGGCTCTAGAGATTACCCTTACTTAAGAATATCTATTACATGCTCAGCTTTAAAAACTGGGCATGTTAAACTCGCTTAGTTCGCTAAGCCATTTGAATAAAGCATTTTAGGTTAAAAGCTAAAAAATAAATCTATGTCTTTCAAAAAAAGCAAAAAACTTTCCAGTGATTTTAACTCAATCACTATCAGTTTGGCATCGCCAGAGTCTATTTTGGAAAGTTCTTATGGTGAGGTAACTCAGCCTGAAACCATAAACTACCGAACCTACAAGCCTGAGATGGGTGGTTTGTTCTGTGAAAGAATTTTCGGACCTGTGAAGGATTATGAGTGTCATTGTGGAAAATATAAACGTATTCGTTATAAAGGAATCATCTGCGACCGTTGTGGTGTAGAAGTTACAGAGAAAAAAGTTCGTAGAGAGCGTATGGGACACATCGAATTGGTTGTGCCTGTTGCTCATATTTGGTATTTCCGTTCTTTACCTAATAAAATTGGATATCTGTTAGGTTTACCTACCAAAAAATTAGACCAAGTTATTTACTATGAGCGTTATGTAGTTATCCAGCCGGGTGTAGTTGCTGAAGAAAACCGTAATGGTAGTGGATATTTGGATTTCTTAACAGAAGATGAATATTTGGATATCTTGGATAAACTTCCTAGAGAAAACCAATTATTACCTGATGAAGACGCTAACAAGTTCATTGCTAAGATGGGTGCTGAGGCTTTAGAAATGCTTTTAAAACGCCTTTCAGAAAGAGAAAAAGATGCTCAGGGTAATGAATTACCTCTAAGTCCTACTGGCTTAGACAAATTGGCTTACGATCTTCGTCACCAAGCTGCAACTGATAACTCTCAACAACGTAAAGCGGAAGCTTTAAAACGTTTGAAAGTTGTTCGTGCATTCCAAGAGTCTAAAATAGAAAACAAACCTGAGTGGATGGTTATCCGTATGGTACCTGTAATTCCACCAGAGTTACGTCCTCTTGTACCTTTGGATGGTGGTCGTTTTGCTACGTCAGATTTGAACGATTTGTATAGAAGAGTAATCATTCGTAACAATCGTTTGAAGCGTTTGATTGAAATCAAAGCTCCTGAAGTTATCTTACGTAACGAAAAACGTATGTTACAAGAAGCTGTAGATAGCTTATTTGATAACTCTCGTAAAGTGAATGCTGTTCGTGCAGATGGTAATAGAGCCTTGAAATCACTTTCTGATATGTTGAAAGGTAAACAAGGACGTTTCCGTCAGAACTTATTAGGTAAACGTGTAGACTACTCTGGTCGTTCAGTTATCGTGGTAGGTCCTGAATTGAAACTACATGAGTGTGGTTTGCCTAAAGATATGGCTGCTGAATTGTTCAAACCATTCATTATCAGAAAACTGATTGAAAGAGGTATCGTAAAAACAGTAAAATCAGCCAAGAAAATTGTAGATAGAAAAGACCCTGTAGTTTGGGATATTTTGGAAAACGTATTGAAAGGACATCCAATCCTTTTGAACAGAGCTCCAACTCTACACCGTTTGGGTATTCAGGCATTCCAACCTAAACTAATTGAAGGAAAAGCTATCCAATTACACCCTTTAGTTTGTACAGCTTTCAACGCTGACTTTGACGGTGACCAGATGGCTGTTCACGTTCCATTAGGACAAGAAGCCATTCTAGAGGCTTCAATGTTAATGCTTGCATCTCATAACATCTTAAACCCTGCCAATGGTGCTCCTATTACTGTACCTTCTCAGGACATGGTATTGGGCTTGTACTACATTACAAAAGGTAGAAAAGGCGATTTAGGAGAAGGAAGAACATTCTACAGTGCAGAAGAGGTTGTGATTGCTATTGATGAAGGAAGACTTTCTAAACATGCAAATATCAAAGTAAAAACAAAAATACGTGAAGGAGAGGAGCTTGTTGAGAAAATTATTGAAACTGTAGCTGGTAGAGTTATTTTCAATCACAGATGTGTTCCTGAAGAAGTAGGATTCATCAATGAATTATTAACTAAGAAGAAAATTCAGCAGGCTATTGGTACTGTATTTAAGAGTGCTGGTATGGCAAAAGCTGCTAAATTCTTAGATGATATTAAAGATTTAGGATTCCAGTCTGCTTATAGAGGTGGTTTATCAATTGGTTTGAATGACATCTTAATTCCAGATGATAAAGATAAACTAATTAGCAAAGCGAAAGAAGAGATAGAAGAAATCCATCAAAACTATATGATGGGATTCATCACAGACAACGAACGTTACAATCAGGTAATTGATACTTGGACTAAAATCAATAGTAAATTGACAGCCAAGTTGATTGCTGATATGACTAGCGATAAAGACGGATTCAACTCAGTATTCATGATGATGGATTCAGGAGCGAGAGGTTCTAAAGAACAAATTCGTCAGTTGGGTGGTATGCGTGGTCTGATGGCAAAACCTCAGAAAAACGTACAAGGTTCTGTAGGTGAAATTATCGAAAACCCTATTCTTTCTAACTTTAAAGAAGGTTTGGACGTTCTAGAATACTTTATCTCTACACACGGTGCTAGAAAAGGTCTGGCTGATACAGCTTTGAAAACAGCTGATGCTGGTTACTTAACTCGTCGTTTGGTGGATGTTGCTCAGGATGTGATTGTTACAGAAGATGATTGTGGTACATTACGTGGTATAACAGTTTCTGCTCTTAAAGATAACGAGGACATCGTAGAACCTTTGGCAGAACGTATCTTGGGTAGAGTTTCGTTGCATGATGTATATGACCCTCTTACAGAAGAGTTGATTGTAGCATCTGGAGAAGAAATTACAGAAGCTATTGCAGAACGTATTGACCAAACAAGTATTGAGGAAGTTGAAATACGTTCAGTACTTACTTGCGAAACTCGTAGAGGTATTTGTAAGAAATGTTATGGTAGAAATTTAGCAACAGGCAGAATTGTAGATACAGGGGAAGCATTGGGAGTTATTGCTGCTCAATCTATTGGTGAACCAGGTACACAGCTTACTCTCCGTACATTCCACGTGGGTGGAGCGGCGTCTAACATTGCTGTTGATGCATCTGTGAAAGCTAAATTTGCTGGTCAAATTGATTTTGAGAACTTAAGAACTGTAAAATCAACTGATAATGACGGTAACCCTATCGAAATAGTTATTACTCGTTCTTCTGAAGTAAAAGTAGTAGAGCCTAAAACTGGTAAAGTGTTGATTTCTAATCACATGCCTTATGGTGCTTTCTTAAAAGTAAAAACAGGAGAAACTGTAGAAAAAGGACATGTACTTTGTGAGTGGGACCCTTATAATGCCGTTATCTTGTCTGAAATTGACGGGGTGGTAGAATATGATGCTGTTGAAGAAGGTATTACCTACAAAGAAGAGGCTGACGAACAGACTGGTTTCCGTGAAAAAGTTATTATTGATACTAAAGATAAAACTAAAAACCCTGCTATCATCGTAAAAACGAAAACTGGCGAGGAGAGAATATATAATATCCCTGTGGGTGCTCGTTTGGCAGTTGAGGCTGGTAAAACAATTAAGGCTGGTCAGGTACTTGCTAAATTACCAAGAGCAATTGGAAAAACAAGAGATATTACAGGTGGTTTGCCTCGTGTAACAGAATTGTTTGAAGCTCGTAATCCATCAAATCCTGCAATTGTAAGTGCTATTGATGGGGTAGTAACATACGGAACTGTAAAACGTGGTAACAGAGAAATTATCATTGAATCGAAAGATGGGGTAATCAAAAAATATATGGTACCTCTTTCTAAGCACATTTTGGTACAAGATGGAGACTTTGTAAGAGCAGGTATGCCTCTTTCTGATGGTGCAATTACACCAAATGATATTTTATCTATCAAAGGACCAACTGCTGTACAAGAGTATCTTGTAAACGAAATTCAAGAAGTTTATCGTCTGCAAGGTGTAAAAATCAATGACAAACACATTGAGGTAATCGTACGCCAGATGATGCAGAAGGTAGAAGTGATTGATGCAGGTGATACAGACTTCTTGCCTGGTCAGGTGGTTGATAAATGGGCATTCCGTAGAGAAAATGACCGTGTGATGGAACTTAAGATTGTAGAAGAAACAGGAGATTCAACACGTTTCAAATTAGGACAACCTGTTACAGCTCGTGAGCTAAGAGATGAGAATTCATCTTTACGCAGACAAGACAAAAAACTTGTAAAAGTTCGTGATGCTCAGCCTGCTGTTTCTCAACCTACACTACAAGGTATTACACAAGCATCATTGGATACTGATAGCTTTATCTCTGCTGCATCGTTCCAAGAAACGACTAAAGTGTTGAGTGAAGCAGCTATCCGTGGCAAAATGGATGACTTGTTAGGCTTGAAAGAAAACGTAATTGTAGGTCACTTAGTCCCTGCTGGTACAGGCTTTAGACATTATCAGAAACTGATGACACAGTCTAAAGAAGAGCAAGATGATATGACACCTGCGAAACGTAGAACTAAGAAAGAAAAAGTAAAATAAAATAGAAAGCCCCTAGAAATAGGGGCTTTTTTTATGGTTGGATTTTTTTTAAACTTCAGAGGGTGTTTAAATCTTATTATTCTTGTTTAAAAAAGAAGTATATTTTATGCAAATTTTAGTTTAAGTTTACTATTCTTTTGTCTTGATACAAAAGAATCAAAAAATCAAGAAAATTCAATGCTTCCACGCTCAAAGCCTGCCCACCCTCGCTGAATTTTCAGTCCAACGCTCTTTTTGTAGAAATAAGATGATGGAATTATTTTTAAACAAACTCACAAATAAATTTATTTCATTTGAGGAATATTTCACCACAAGAGATTTTTAATTACATGATTATATAACTTTAAATAGGTACATTCACATGTTTTTCGGCATGATAAGATGATCTTACAAGTGGACCTGATTCTACATATTTTAAGCCACGTTTTAAGCCTTCTTCTTTATAATGCTCAAATAGGTCAGGATGGATATATTCAGCGACTTCTAGGTGCATTTTTGTAGGTTGTAGGTACTGCCCCAGAGTCAGAATGTCCAAGCCATTTTTTACCAAATCATCCATTGCTTCATAGACTTCTTCTTTGGTTTCACCTAATCCTAACATAATACCTGATTTGGTACGTTTACCATATTCTTTGGTAAGTTTAATTTGTTCAAGACTTCTTTCGTAACGGGCTTGTGGGCGTACACGTCTGTAAAGGCTCTTTACAGTTTCCATGTTATGAGAAACCACTTCTTGTCCTGGAGAAATCATGGTATAGAGAGCTTCCCAGTTGCTTTTTACATCTGGAATAAGCGTTTCGATGGTTGTTTCAGGGCTTAATTCTTTGGTAAGTCTTACGGTTTCATGCCAAATGAAAGCACCTCTGTCTTTAAGTTCATCTCTGTTTACAGAAGTGATAACAGCATGTTTTACCTCCATCAGTTTGATAGCTTCAGCTACTCTGCGAGGCTCATCTTGGTCATATTCATTGGGCTTTCCTGTGGCTACGGCACAAAAAGTACAACTACGTGTACAAACATTACCCAATATCATAAAGGTAGCTGTACCAGCTCCCCAACATTCACCCATATTGGGGCAATTTCCGCTTTCGCAAATGGTATGAAGTTTATAAGTATCTACTAATTTACGAACTTTGGCGTATTCGGCACCTACGGGTAATTTTACACGTAACCAGTTGGGTTTTTTTATTTTATGTTCTTTTTCGGATGTAACGACGGGTAGTTCTATCATATAATCTAAGTGTTGCAGGCTATATATTTAACTAAAAAAATGCAGTTTTGGTTTTTAATTTGAGATAATTCGAGAGTAAAGACTTGTTCTAGCGGGGTCTAAACGACCTAAAAGAGTATAGGCTTCCTGTTTTTCTGCTTGTGAACCATCTTTAAAGATATTGATAAATTCTTGAAATTTGGCATCAAAAAATACATTTAAAAGTAGTGCATTAGGCTTAATACGAGCTATTTTATCAATTTCTTTGAGCAAATCGAGGGTAATTGTTCTTGCTTCAGGGCGTTTGTCCTGATAAATATCTAAGCCTTTTCTATAATATTTATACATTGCCTCACGAACGGCAAGCATTTGCTGGCTTTGTAGGTTTTCAACAAGCCAAAATCTATCTCTGATATCTCCCTGAGACCAACCATCAGCACCAGCACTTTGAGCAGTGTTGGCTACAATAAATGCTTTTTCAATCATGGGAGTGCCACCTGCCTTGGCAAAAGAATCATAGTCAAGAGCTAAAATAATATATGCATAATAGCCTAACAAAGAACTCAAATTACTGAAATAAACATTCTCGTTGAAGTTGAGGTCTAAGGGTTGAGTAGGCAAAAAATTGAAATTAAATTTTCTGTCTACATAACTGAATAAAACAGTCTCATACTTTGTATTATAAACGGGTCTTAAAGCCTGAATTTGAGCATTTGTCTCATATACTCCCGAAGCAAAATCAGCTCTTACAAGTGTAATCTGAATACGACAAGTTATTTTTTCACTGCCTTCATAATTATCATTTGTCCATTTTCTGTTATTTAAGAAATCTGAAATATTTTTTTGAAGAGCAGTAACAGCTTCTTTGTTACTTGTTCCCACTTGTGCAGAAGCTACCTGTTTGTCGTTGATAGTCACTTCAAACTGTAATTCCTGAGCAAAAACAGCTTGACTAAAATACAAAATGGTAATAATGAGGTATATAAAAAGATTATTCTTCATACAATAAATATTTTTTTCGTAGTTTTTTGTAGGCATCTAAATCAGTTTGCCATGTTTTTTGGATATCTTCCTCGCTCATGCCTTTCTTAATTTGCTCTTTGAGTAGCGAATTTCCTGCCAATTTATCAAAAAACTGGCTGAAATACTTATCTTTTTCTGGATATTTCTTATAAAAATCTATCAGATACGAAAGTGTAAAGGTTGGAGCCTTAATCGTTCTTAAATCCAGACCATAGCATAACTGGTTCTCAAACAAGGGGTTTTTAGCCATTCCGACCTTGCTTACAGGGGTAAAAGTAAAGTCGCCCATATTTTTTAAAGGGTAGCCTATCACCTGAAATGGAAAATCGGTACCTCTGCCAACACTTAAAGGTGTACCTTCAAAAAAGCACAATGACGGGTACAAACGAATAGATTGTGGATTAGGAAGGTTAGGAGAGGGTTTTACAGGTAAAATATAAGGTGTTTGATGGGTATAATTTTTTAAAGGGATTACTTTTAAATTACATTGAGCACCATTTTTGAGCCAACGTTCGCCATTGATCATTTGAGCCAGTTCACCCACTGTAAGTCCATGTACCACAGGAATAGGATGCATGCCTATGAAACTTTCAAAACCTTTTTGAAGCACAGCACCTGCTACATAATCGCCATTTGGGTTGGGTCTGTCCAGTACAATACACATTTTATTATTTTCGGCACAAGCCTCCATCACATAGTGCATGGTGGAAATATAAGTAAAAAAGCGAACTCCAACATCCTGAATATCAAAGATAACGACATCTACATCGGCAATTTGTTCAGGGGTAGGTTTTTTATTTTTACCATATAAAGATACAACGGGTAAGCCTGTTTTGGTATCAATCTCATTTTTTACAGTTTCACCAGCATCTGCATCACCTCTAAAACCATGTTCTGGGGCGAAAACTCTCTTTATCTGAACTTTCTGACTTAAAAGGGTATCTACAAGATGAGTTTTCATGTTTTTTTGAATAAGAATAGAGGAGTGGTTTACCACCAAAGCAACTCTTTTATCTTTGAGTAGAGGTAAATAGGTGTCAAGTTGCTCTATTCCAAGAGCTAAAGTTTTAATGTTCTCTGTTTTAGGATTTTCCTTTGTAATTTTTTCTGGAAGAATGGGAATATCAGGTGTTGTTTTGGGTTGCTTTTTACAAGCAAAAAATGCGAATAAAAGCAGTATGCATGCATAATAAAGTTTCATACAAAATATATTTTAATGCAAATAAAACAAAAAAACGAGTAGTTTGTACTACTTCTAAAAAATTGTTAAATTAGCAGAAAAAACTTAGGTAAAGCTATGACAAAAATAAGCGATAAAAAGGTTCTCATCACAGGTGGTGCTAATGGTATTGGCAAGCTACTTGGTGAAAAATGTTTGAAAGAAGGTGCTTCAGAATTGGTCATTTGGGACATCAACGAGAAAAACCTACAAGCCACCACCGAAGAGTTTGTAAAAAAAGGATTTACTGTACATCCTTATCTTGTAGATGTATCTGATTTAGAAGATATTAAAAGAGCTGCAACGCTTACTCTCTCAGAAGTAGGCAGAATAGATATTTTGTTTAATAATGCAGGAATTGTAGTCGGAAAAAACTTCCATGAACATTCTCACGAAGAAATTGAAAAAACAATTCGTATCAATGTTTTAGGTGTGATGCATGTGGCTCGTTGTTTTGCTGGCGAAATGATTAAGCAGAAAAGCGGACACATTGTCAATATTGCTTCGGCTGTGGGCTTGCTTGCAAACCCTAAAATGAGTGTGTATGCGGGTAGTAAATGGGCTGTTTTGGGATGGTCGGAGTCGTTACGTCTTGAGTTTGAAGACATGGATGGTGATTTGCATGTTACGACAGTCTGCCCAAGTTACATCAAAACAGGTATGTTTGAAGGGGTAGAAGCTCCTATTTTAGCTCCACTGCTTGACCCAGATGATATTACTGACCAGATTATCAAGGCTGTCAAAACAAATGAAATTGAAGTAAAAGCTCCTTGGTCGGTGCATCTGATACCTATTTTGAGAGGAATTATGCCTACAAGACTATTTGATTTGGTGGTAGGTAAAGGACTCAACATTTATAATTCGATGGCAAATTTTGTAGGAAGACCTGCCAAAGAAGCTGTTCCAGAAAAAGAAAAGAAAGAAGAAACCGAAAAATAAAATTAAATTTGTGAACAAAAGCCCTCAAGGCTTTTGTTTTCATTTATACCTAAACCTATAAGGTTTTGTGAATTAGATAAAAAAATAAGTACTTAAACTTTATTAAATAGCAGAAACCTTATAGGTTTTGAAATTATTATTATTGTTTAACTTATTGGTTATCAAATATTAAAAAAAATATAAATCTATAAGGTTTTAATGTTAAATAAATTATTCTTGTTACTTAAAACATAATGAAATTAGATATTTTGGTATTTGCAGCACATCCTGATGATGCTGAACTTTCTTGTTCAGGAACAATCGCCTCACATTTGGCTCAGGGTAAAACAGTAGGTGTAATAGACCTTACAAGAGGAGAGTTGGGAACACGTGGTACGCCAGAGACTCGTAAAAAAGAAGCAGAATTGGCTTCTCAGATTATGGGGCTTACCATCAGAGAGAATTTGGGCTTTGCAGATGGTTTTTTCAAGAATGATAAAGAGCATCAAATAGAAATTATCAAGAAAATAAGAGAATATCAGCCCAAAATTGTGATTGCCAATGCCATTACAGATAGGCACCCTGATCATGGAAAAGGGGCAGAATTGGTAAGAGACGCTTTCTTTTTGGCAGGTTTGCGTAAAATAGAAACAGACCAAGAGGCATATCGCCCACAGTTTTTATATCATTTTATTCAAGACCGTTATATTGTTCCTGATTTGGTAGTGGATATTTCAGATTATTGGGAAATCAAGAAACAATCTATTTTGGCTTATGGAACGCAGTTTAATGCCAACCCCAATGACTCCGAACCTCAGACTTATATTTCTACACCCGAATTTTTTGATTCTATCGAAGCCAGAGCCAAAGAACTCGGACACCAAATTGGGGTTCGTTATGGAGAGGGTTTTACCAAAACAAGGATGGTAGGTGTTAAAAATTTATTTGATTTAGTGTAAAAATAAATATCTGAAAATAAGTTTTTTATAAAATATTTTCAAAAAAAATAAAAAAAAGTTGTAGAAATATTTGCACAGAATTCAAAAACCCCCTATTATTGCACCACGATTCCCGAATAGCTCAGTCGGTTAGAGCATCTGACTGTTAATCAGAGGGTCGCTGGTTCGAGCCCAGCTTCGGGAGCAAAACACCTACAAGTCTTGTAGGTGTTTTTTTTTGCCTATCTAATAAAAAGTATTATTTTAGAAGAATAATGTCTAAAAAATATGGGTAAAAATAATGGAAAACAACTTGAAAAAGTTATAAGGCTTATTCAAGAAACTTTAAAAGATAAACAAGATACTAGAATATATTCTAATCATAAACTAGAAAATAGTAGTGGGACAAAAAGAGAGTTTGATATATTAATAGAAACAACAGTCAATGATATAATAATTAGAATAGTTATAGAATGTAAAGACTTCTCTAAACCTGTAAGTGTTGAAAAAATAGAAGCATTTAAAGCTAAATGTGATAGAATCCCTTCTATAAATAAAAAGATATTTGTCTCAAAAAATGGGTATCAATCAGATGCTATTAAAGCTGCTAAAGATTTTGGAATAGAACTATATGAATTAAAAGATATAACAAATGAAAATATATTAGAATGGATGAATATATCTATTATAGGTATGAGGTTTTTTGTAAAAACAATTAAAAATATTTATCTAGATGTTAGTGAAGAAATTATAGATAAAATTAAAAATGAAAATAAAGAGTTTGAATTTTATGTTGCAGGTGAAAAAAAAGATTTGAATAATTTTATAAGTAGCATGATTTTACAAGAAAAAGATAAATTTTGGTCTATTAATATATTCGAATTTATGAGAAATGGAGGAGATATTAAGAAAAATAATATTATTCCATGTGAAATAACTATTAAAGATGGATATTTAAAATTAGGGGATACAAAATATATTATTTTAGGATTAGACTGTGAAATAGAAACTTTTTTTATTGAAAATGAGCCTAAATATGTAACTACCCAAATATTTAATTTAGGAAATGAAACAAAAGCAAAGAGATTAGCTATTGACTTAGGTTTTCAAAAAGAACAAACAGATATTATAATAACAAAAAATAAATTTAAAATATTTCATACTGATGAGAAAAATAATGTCAAAGAAATGAAACAAATAGTTTCCTTTAACTCTAAAACAGGAAAATTTAAATGAGGAGTCCTAAATGAATAGTTTCTATTACAAGCTATTTAAACTTCATAAATTACTTCTGATAAATTTCCACTTTACGACCATCAGGGTCAATTGCAATAGCGATTATTCCAAATTCTGTCTGTTGAGATTGTGAAACATCAAAATTATTCTCTTGTAAGCTAATAACCGTTTTTTGTAAATCTTCTACCTCAAAGCCAAGTCTTGTATATTTATCAGCATTTTCTTGCTCCTTTGCCAATGGATATATTTCAAAAATAGTTCCATTGATAGTAGTAGAATAATGAAATGGAGAATTTTGGTGTTGATGATATTGAAAAACTAAACCAAGTAAAGAATAAAATCTTACTGTATTATCCAAATATTGGGTTCTAAGAACAAGAAGCTTTAAGCTCATAAAAACTTATTTATCAACAAATATAATAAAAACGGTTATGGACAAGAAAAAATCCTGTTATAACCGTTTGGAGCATAGTGGTGTTTTTTGCTCTATAGGTGAATCATTTTTGTTTGTATAATATTGACATTGAGTGGTTTTGAAAAAAAGCCAAATACATTGGGATAGGTTTGTGATTTCAGGACTTCTTTGTAGCTGATAGAACTTGAAACCATAAAAACATCAATAAACTTCCCCCGATTAATTTTATTGAACTCATCCAAGAAATTCCAACCATTCCAGATAGGCATATTGACATCCAGCAAAATGACATCAGGCAGTTCTCGATTTTCTTCAAATCGGCTTTTTAAATCATCAAAAGCTTCTTTCCCATCATTATAAACCAAAATAGAATCTTTTGTGGAAGCACCTGAAGCCTCTAACATTTTTTGAGTAATAAATATCTGAACATCATCGTCATCAATGATACAGAATCTTTTAGTTTTTGATTTCATGGAAATAAATTTAAAAAATGAATGATTTTAAAAGCTATTTTGTGACAACTAGTTTAATGGGTGTATAAATAGTCTTTTCGCTATAAACTTTTACCAAATAAGTTGCTGAAGGATAAACGGATGTATCAAATGTAAACTGATTTGAACCCTGTTTGAGTGTAACCAAACGAAAATCTGCCCTTTTACCTAATAAATCTGTAATTTCAATGGAAGCATTATCCAATTCAAATTCAGAAGGAATATTAATGTTAAAATCGTTCTGAGCTGGGTTAGGATATACCAGAACATCTGTTTTTTCTTGTTTTCTTGATAAACTAATGACTTTTGAGTATTTAAAATTTCCTTGATAATCAACTTGTTTGAGGCGATAATAAGTGGTAAGAGCCAAAGGATTTTGATTTAAAAACTGATATTTTTTGGTCTGTGAAGAATTACCACTTCCTTGTACTCTCCCGATTCTGCTAAAATTTAATCCATTTGTAGAAGCTTCAATCTCAAAATAATCATTATTAACTTCAGTCTGAGTACTCCACTCCAATAAATCAGAAGAGCCTTGTTTTTGCCCATTAAAATATACTAGCTCTACAGGCAGGGGGGTACAAGCGTTCACAGAGATAATCCGAGGTCCTAAAAGTGAAGCACAATTGGAAACACAAGCATTTCTGACATTATTGAAAGAGTTTCCAGCCAAAAATGTATTTGTTACGTTTGTATTATTGGTATTGACAGCATAAACACTAAAAATACCTGAACTTACATACTGAGCAGGTGTAAAATTACCTGTTGTATTGGTAGCCAGTACTGTATTGGCACTATTTACCAAGATAAAAGTTTGTGAAAATCCAGCACTTGTGGTATGTCCTGAGGTATTTACTTGAATATTATTGGTTAAACAAACATTTTGGTCTATGTTACAAACTGTAATTGCTCGATTAAGATATGCAATCGATACAGCAAAACAATTGCTTGATGCATAAGTAGTTACTCCACTCCATAAATTTCCTACGGTTAAAACAGCAGGCTGAACACCTTGATAATTTACACAATAAACAAAATAACTGCCTGCTGTTACTGCTATAAACTCTCCTGTGGTGTTGATGCTTTGTATTCTTCCAATAGAACCAGTATTATTGGATACTAAAACATATTGCTGGTTAAAACCTGCATTAAACCCTGATACACTGGCATTTATGTTTGCATAAAAATCACATTGAGCAAATGATAAACTGGCAGATAACCAAAAGAGACTTATCAAAACAAATCGTATAAATAACATAAGCATAAATATTCAGCTAAATAATGTTTAAATTAGTTCCAAGTACCAGCATTAGCAGGACATGGAGGGCAGGTAAGACTTATTTCGAATGTTCCTTGAGCAGCACCATCACCATCTACATAGATATAATAAATTGTTCCGTTGGTAGTGGGTATAGTCAGGCTTGTATTTCCTCCACTTGGTGAGGCACCTGCTACACAAGTGAGGCTTCCGCAAGTACCTGTATAAACGTTCAGGTTTGTTGCAAAATTGGTTTGTGGATTGTTGGTACTAACGGTGATATTACTTCCTGTACCTACAAATCTGTACCAAACACCTTTAGAAGTAGTTCCACCTCCTGTACAAGCGACTGGGGCATCAGTAGCTGTCGCTAAAATATTACTTGCCACATTGGTTTGTCCACAAGAGAGTGTAATGGCATTGGTACATAAATCGTTGCTGGGTACAATTACGATTCCAGAGATAGGTGTAAACCAATAGTTACATAAATCTCCTGCATAACCATCAATACGGACATAATAACGAGCCCCAATACTGAGTCCTGAAAAGTTCCAAGTCCCTGTTGTATTTTCGCCTGTTGGATTTACACAAGAGCCTGCAATTAAAGACAAAGACCCACAAGAGCCTCCAAAAACCGAAAGCTGAATACCAAAATTACTACTACAATCACCTACTTCAAATTCGAGTTCTACGGTGGTACTGCCTGCAATGAAACTCATCCAAGAATCATTTTCAATCGTCATGCCACAAACACTTGGGCTACCTGCACTGGCTGTGTATGAACAATTTGTACTACCAGCAAAAGGCTGGGATAAATCAATGGTAGGAGCTCCCACACACTCATTGGCAGGCAGGGTAGGAGATGTACAAATATCGCAGGCTGTAAAAGATTGTTGGTAACCACAAGTTCCCCCTCCATGTGGAATAATATTAATGGTCTTTGAGCCAGTTAAACCTGTAATGGTATATGTACCCAAACCTACATTGCTTTGGTAAGTAGTGACTCCATCTGTAATATCTACACTTGTAAAACTTCCTAAGTTTGTGATTTGTACAGAAAGACTATAACTCTGATAATCAGGGGCACAAGTCTTTATAATGGTAGCAGTAGGAATTGTAATTGGAGAGATAGTGAATTGAACTCTTGGCTTATGGTTTCGAGCTGTTGTAGTATTGTTGCCACACTGGCTTGTAGTAGAGGAGTTTACAGATCTTGTCTGGTTGGCAACATTGTTATACATCCAAACCTGACCGTTTGAAGCAAAACCGCCATTGACACCCCAACAAACATCTACAAGGATATTATCAGAACCATTCCAACAAAAATTATGATCAAAAGTGATGGTTCTAAACCCTGTTGCACCAGGGGTGAGTGTATGAGCATTTTTAACGGTAGTCAGGGAGGTTGCATTATGGCTCGAAGCATCAGCAGCAGAAGTATGAGCCATTCTAATGGTATAATTGGATAAATTACCTCCATTCACCTGAGATACATCCCAAGCAATGGCTGTAATCAGCCCTGCTGAACCTCCTGCTGCTATGATTTCGGTACGAGTATAGACAAACTGAACTCTTCGACTCTCAAAAAAATAATTGTATGGCGAAATACCGGATGTTCCACTCTGAGTAACCTGAGTACCTAAAGTAATTACTTGAGCAATTATTTTATTTTTGTGTAGAAGATTGATAGACAGAATAATAATAAGCAATAATTTTTTCATGACGGCGTTATTTTTGAATTTTCTGAATAATTTCTAATACTTCTGTTTTGCGAACATAAACCCATCTCTGAGAAGAGTCTAAAGCCAGAAACTGCTCATCAGAAATGACTTCTTTGATTTGCTGATAACCACGAACATTCAATTCTCTGATAACCTTTTCGGTAGTGGAATCATCAAGAGACATTTCTTTGAGGTGTTTTATGATAGGCGAAATTTTCTGAGGAGTTTTAAAAGTAACCTTCACCGAAGGCTGGGGTTTTTGTGACTCTTGTGCCATGAGTTTTACAGAGCAAGCCGTAAAAAATATGGTAACCAAAATGATTTGCTTCATAAAATTTTGCTTTAAAAATGATGATGCAAATATAATTTCGAGATAACCAAGAGTTAAAATGTATGCTGTTCTGATACAAGGAAAAACAATTTTTTAGATGTTTGGATTTAGGGAAAAATCCCTTATTTTTGAAATAAAACAACAAAATTGCTCACCTTGAATTATAATCTTACCATAGAACAAATTTTCAATTTGCTCCCCATGGGGGTTGGATTGTTCTATGCCATCCGACTTCTGACTTTTCAGAAGGCTTCCTCACAAGGCAAAAACTACATAGCGTTGCTCCTGTTTTTGTTCATGGGTATTGTGTCTTTCAGTCTGATTGCTCAAAATATCAAAGGTAAATATGTATATTATTCTTTGGCATTGCTTTTGGGTGTAACGCTTTCATTAGCACCTACTATTAAATTGGCTGTATATAATTACGTTGGGAAGAAAATTGATAAACCTTTGAGACTCTTTTATCTGGCTTTTGTAGTAGCAGGCTTGGATGTTGTATTAATTTCTGTGATGCCCTTTTTGCCAAAGAAACAACTGGCTTTCAATGTGGTATATTATGCTTTGTGGGTTGTGAATATGGGAGGAGTAACGGTCGTTTTTATAGGTCAGAATGTTTATTTTTTGTATAAACTGTTTAAAATCATCAATATACACGAAAAAGAGTTGGGGAGTTTTTATAGTTTTGAAGAGGGAGTAAGTTTAAAGTGGCTCAAAAACTTAATTTATGGATATTTAGCATTTATCATAGGGATTATTATTGTAAGTCTGCCAGGGTTCGATAAAATATTTGTGTATTCTTTTGAATTGGTTTTGCTGGCTTTTATCGTTTACATAGGCATGAAAGCCGTTCATTATCAGGTAGTTTCTAGTACAATCACAGATTTTCATAAAATTAAAAAAGAAGAGCAATACCCAATCTCTCCAGCAATACAAGAAAAGCCTGTGGAGGTTTTAGAGCAAACCATTGAAAGAGAGCAAGATGATGAGTTAGAAAATGAAAAAATAGAAGCTGAAGAGCTTGAAATTCAGGAAGATAAATTTGATGAACTAAAAAGCACATTACTTCAAATCATGGAAACGGACAAGCCTTATCTGAACTCAAGGCTAACCATTTACGATTTGGCAGAGCTGGCTTCTACCAATTATAAATATCTCTCAAAGCTTATCAATCAGGAGTTTAATATGAACTTTGCAAGCTTTATCAATAACTATCGTATCGAAGAAGCCAAACAGAAACTGATTGATACTTCTATCAAAAATTATAAAATAGAAGCTGTTGCTGAACTTGTAGGATTCCATTCAAAATCAGCGTTTAATATTGCTTTCAAAAAAATTACAGGCTCCACACCTACAGAATACAAAAACAAGCACTTGCCTTTAGAACAAGGGCAAAGTGCTTGATAATGATTGTATTAAGCTGCTTCAATATTCTGAAACAGTTTCTTATGTTGTGTTTTGAAAACTGATTTCACAAAAGGGGCAATTGGAAAAAGACTCTTGAACTTAATAGTTTCTTCTATTTTTGTAAGAGATTCATCCTGAGGATTTTGACCGAGTGTTTCAAACAACCTGAAAACCATCTCAATTTCCACCATACCAAATACTTTGGCTTTCATGGTGATACATCTTGTAGATTCATCTCCCTGAATATGAACAGGATATGTGAAAGAAAAAGGAAAAAAGCCTACCTGAAGCGTTTCGTGTGCCAGGTAAGTATTTTCGTTTGTTTTTTCTATCTTGGAGATGATAGGATGTACAGAAGCAAATTTCTGCATATCAGTAAGATAATTGTAAATAAATGCAATAGGTTTGTTCAATTTGTAATAGAGTATCATAAACAATAAATTTCCTCCAAAATAGTTTTTTATTCTGATAATCAAATAATTTTTTTGTTCAGCTTATGAAAGAACTGGAGCAATACATTGAATCTTACTTTGGAATAGCACATTTGGATGCCCTACAGACTATGAGTCAGATGTTTAAACCTGTAAAACTCTCCAAAGGTGATTTCTATTTACAAACAGGTAATTATTGCGATAAAATGAGTTTTATTCGGTCGGGGTTGTTACGTATTTTTGTAAACAATGATGGTAAAGAAGTAACGCAATGGATTTCTTCAAAAGGGTATTTCATTACAGATTTGGCAAGTTTTATTTTTGATACACCTGCCCGTTGGACGATTCAGGCTCTTACAGATGTAGAAATTTTTACGATTAATAAACAAAACTATCAGAAACTTGGTGAAATAGTGCCTCAATGGCATGTTTTAGAAAAGCTCTTTATAGCCAAATGTTTTATTTTCTTAGAAGACAGGATTTTTAGCCACCTTTCGATGTCTGCTGAAGAACGTTATCAACATTTTTTTGAAAATAACAAAGAACTTTTTCATCAAGTACCTCTTCAATATATTGCTTCTATGCTCGGAATGACCCCCGAAACTTTTAGCCGTATCAGAAAAAAACAACTATCCTGAATTCTTGATTTTTGTCAAGAGAACTATGCTTTCAAATATAGACCTTTGAAACAGATTCTAAACACAAAATCTTATGAAAAAGACCATTGAAACACAGATAGTCATTGATGCAACACCTGAAAAAGTGTGGGGTATTCTTACCAATTTCAAAGCATATCCTGAGTGGAATCCTTTTATCAAATCTATTGAAGGAGAAGTGAAACAGGGAAGTATTATTAAAGCCAAAATACATCCTCCAGACAGCAGTGCTATGGTATTTAAACCTAAAGTTCTTGTATATGAACAAAATAAAGAGTTTCGCTGGCTGGGGCATTTATTTTTTGCTGGACTTTTTGATGGAGAGCATATTTTTGAAATTATTGATAATCAGGATGGTACAAGTACCTTTAAGCATAGTGAGCAGTTTGGAGGAATTTTAGTGTCTTTATTTTCTAAAATGCTAGATAAAAACACTAAAAATGGCTTCAACCTGATGAATCAGAAAATTAAAGAATTGGCTGAAAAAGCATAATAAGTTATATTTTTGAACGTTTAAGGAAAAAATATAATTATGCAAAAACTGTTTTATATCGGAATTCTATTTCTATGGGGGTGCAGCCCTCGTTTGAGGTCTGGAAAGAATGAAGAAAAAATCTGGACTTTTACCTATATTAAATCTGTTGATAATCAGAAAGATAAATTAAAAAAATACTTAGAGAAAAATTGGTTTGCAATGGATAGTGTAGCTGTAAAACAAAAACTGATAGCTCAATACGAACTCTATGAGAACCAGAGTATAGACAGTCTAGCCAAATGGGATTATATTGTGGCTGTGGAATACTTCAATAAAAAAGGTTATGAAGGAATTGCAGAAAAGTTTGAAGAAATCCGAAAAAAACACAAAACAGTAAAAATTGAAGAATTGGGCTTTAAAGAACTAGGAAAAGTAGTAGGTTCTGAAACCATTACTAAAAAAACATATCCAAGAAAAAAATCCTAACTCTAACGAGTTAGGATTGTAACAAAGCTTCTACTTTTTTTCGTCCCCATTCTTGGCGTTCTTCTTCTGTCCATAACGAAGGGAAAAAGATAATTCTTTGGAAGTTAGGAGGGAGGTATTTCGTCCAGTTTGTGCCTCCTGTGGCATCAATGGGTTTGCCACTCTCTCTTAAATATCGAACAGCCGATTTTAAGTGAGATAAAGCCCATTCTACATTGAATAAATAATCAAAATCTCTAAGGGCTTGTTTTATAGCCGATACATCTACACCTTTGTTTTCTAGCTCTTTATATTTTTCCCAGATATTTTTATCTCTGTATTCATAAGCAAGCTGCATGAAACTCTCAGAATACTTTTCTTCAAAATGCTGAAGGGTAATCGTTTTTTTGCCAGTAGCAGTTTCTGTAGCACCTTTTTTCCAGTAAATATGCTCATAAATCTCTGGAATAGTAGTATTGGGGGTAGCTTTATCTCTAAATTCCTGACTGGTAAGATTGATAAAATTAGTAGAAGTAATTTCAATCATTCTGAACTGAGCTGATTGAAACCCACTTGCAGGCAACAATGCCATTCTGAATTTCTTAAATTGCTCTGCTTCCATACCTACACTCATAATATCAAAAGAGCGTACAAGAGCCTCTAAATATCTGTTAATACGCTCAATTTTATCTAAAAACCAAGCCACTTCTACATCTTTCTGGTTACCAATTTGCTCTATCTCCCAAAGAATTAATCTAAAATATAATTCTGTAATTTGATGATACATGATAAAAATCATTTCATCAGGTATGCTTGTTTTGGGTTTCTGAAGAGTCAAAAGAGTTTCTACTTGTATATAATCCCAATACTTTAAATAGTCGTTGTATAAGAGTCCTTCTAAATTAGCAGCAAGACTTTGCCCCGTTTGACTGTATTTTTCTTCTAATTTTTTTAAGAGAGATTCGATGTTGTTCTCCATAAATAATTTTTGATAGTTAGTTTGTGTATGATGTTATGTTAAATTAGGCGTAAAACATTCTAATCTAATAAGTTCAATTGAAAAAATCCTTTCGGATTCCATTTTAGTTCCCTGAAAGGATAGGCTTCTAATTGTTGTAATTCTTCAGGGGTCAAATCTCCATCGATAGAGGTGGCAAGAGCCGAATTATTGGCATATGAAATATGAAAGGGAATAGAAGGATGCACCATGAAAAACAAGCTTCCACCCCAATTATCGTTTCTGTTGATTGTATTATGAGCATGGTAAAAAATACCTTTCTCCTTGATGGATTTTGTCCAAACAGTTTTCGAGGTATTTTTCTTTACTTCAAACCAGCCATAAGAACATAAAGCTACATTTCCTTCGGAAAGGCGACTATAATATGCCAAAGAAACATATACACTTTTATTGGAACGATTATAAATAATCGTTTTTACACTATCCTGAGCAATAGCCTGAACCGATAATACAATTAAAAAAGTTAAGAGAAGAATCCTTTTCATATATGAATATACTTAAAAAGTGGTTTTTCAAAGTTAAATCATTTTTCGTTTTTTGCCAATTTACTTGTCTTCTTTTAATCTGCCACTTTGTTTAAGAGCCTGATGTAAAAGGTATTCTATTTGCCCATTAATGCTTCTGAACTCATCATTAGCCCACTGCTCTAATTTCTCCATCATTTTAGCATCCATACGCAATACAAAACTTTTCTTTTTCTCTTTTTCTTTGTCACTCATTATTCTTCAAGGTTATTTTGGGGAGTTAGCTCCCCAAAAGATTAATATAAACTACCGGCATTTACAACAGGTGAAGCAGCCTTTTCAGAACATAATACTACAAGCAAATTACTTACCATAGTTGCTTTACGTTCTTCATCTAGTTCTACAATTTTCTTTTGACTCAGTTTATCCAAAGCCATTTCAACCATTCCTACAGCACCTTCTACAATTTTGGTACGAGCAGCCACTACAGCCATCGCCTGCTGGCGTTGGAGCATAGCACCTGCAATTTCAGGGGCATACGCCAAATGCGTAATACGAGCTTCTACTACATTGATACCCGCCATTTTAAGTCTTTCTTTGAGTTCTTCTTCAAGCAAATGATTAATGGTTTCTCCTCCATCTCTGAGTGTCACACTATTGCTGGTGTCTTCTTCAAAGTGGTCGTAGGCATACAAACCTGCCAGATGCCTTAAAGCTGCCTCACTCTGTACTTCTACATATTTGATGTAATCATCTACAGCAAAGGCTGCCTGAGCAGTTTCTTCTACTTTCCAAACAAGTACCATTCCAATTTCAATGGGGTTACCCACTTTATCGTTTACCTTAATGGTTTTGCTTTCTAAGTTTCGGGCTCTTAGAGATATGGGCTTTTTAGAGATAAACGGATTTACCCAGTAAAAGCCACTATCCTTCACAGAACCTTTATAAGTACCAAACAAAGTTAATACTCTTGATTCGTTGGGGTTTACTACAATAAAGCCAAATAAGCCCAAAAAAGTAGCAATTGCAAGTAAAAGTCCTGACAAATGTAATATTGGAAACTCATTTGCTAATACAAAACTTGCTACTGTGGCAACAATACCCAACAATAATAAAAATAACATGCCATAACCAGCCTTCGGTTTAATTAAAATTTCGTTTGTCATAATGGTATAAATTTGATATTAAAATGATATTACAATATTATCAAAAAACAAACTAATCTCCAAATTTTAAAATAAAAAAAACACCTTGAACTGTGTATCTTGTTCAAGGTGAGAGATTTATGTAAAAACTTGAAATTTTCTATTCGAAGACAACTTTATTCAAAATGATGTTTTTCCCTTCCAAACTAAGCCATGATGCATATTCTTTTCCTTCTTGTGCATACAACGAGACTTCATTGATAAAATTGGTATCATATTCTTTTCCATCAACCACAATTTTAGATTCCTGTTTATCATTGAGATACGAGAACCCCCAATTCTTTTCGCTGGGTGCAAAATGCACATCGGGGAGTAGTGTAGTAGTAGAAGAGAATTTATAAGAGCCTAATTTAGTGACTTTTTGTTCGATATAAGCATAAAGAGCATAGGTGTTATCAGACTCTTTTGCCCAGAAGTAAAAGTCTTCTTTACCCACAGGAAAATCAATTTTTTCAATATTTTTAAATACTCCTAAATTCGTTTTGTTGTTAATTTGGAGTTTGTCATCATTGAATACCACAGCAATGGTATTACGACTATCACTAACTGTAAATTTTCTTACATTTTCGGCAATGGGCTTATCTCTAAAGTGAAGAGTATTTTTCTTGCCTACCACATAATTAAAACGTTCAGGCTTGATGCCTAAATCTGTTTGTTTCACGAATTCATCATAAGGTCCAAATAAATCGCCATTCACCATAAAGTAAATTTTTTGTTCCTTCACCAAATTCATGGCATAATTCTGATAAGTATGAACGAGCTTAATTTCAACATCTTTATCTTGCAATTTTTTATCAAAAAAGCCTATATCACCTTTATGATGAGCAACATATATTTTCCCTTCCTGCTCTTTTTTTTCAGCCACTAAAACCCATTGATTCCCATTCAAAAGAGCAAAATCATGGATATTCGTATAAGGACCTAAAAGCTTTTTATCATTAAAACGAATATAATAATTGTAGTGGGTGCCTACATTTTCATAATAGCTTACAGCCCAATTTGTTCCATCAGGACTGAGATAATAATTGAGTAAATTGATATACGGACCATACGTAAAACCATTCACTATTACATTATACTCTGCCGAAGGCTCATCATAGACAATATAACCATACAAACGTTTGGTGATACGGAGGTCAAAAGTTCTTTTGGTATTGGGATATTTGGCAACTCGGTAGCCATCAAAAATTACTAAATTGCTATCAGCTCGTGTATCTACAATGCCCCAATGTTCGTTGGTAATGATAGGATGCTCAATAGATTTACGATTGAATGTTTCGTAAATTGTTTTATTGACACAATATTTACGAGTATTTTTCTTTGGATTTTCAACAACAAAGGCAAAGCCTAAACGGGATTGGTACACTCCTAAAGCACTTTCATAAACAGCAATTTGTTCATCGTTTTGCAGGGTATAAACAGTTTCTTTGTTTTGAGCCAATAAACTATGAGTAAAGAAAAAAAGGAGAAGGGCTAAAAGATTCTTCATAGTGTATAAGGTTGCTTAGTGGCAAAGAAATTGTACAAAGGGACTTTCCGAAAGGAGAGCCTTTCGGAAAGCAGGTAGTTAATCGTTTTAACCCATTAAGCCTAAATCAATAAAATCTTGAACATCTACCATACCTTTTAGTTTTCCTTTTTCGGTTACGATGATGTTATCTACTGATTTTTGCTTAAATATTTGTAAGGCATCATTCAAAAGAGCCTCAGAGTCGATAGTTAAAGGAGTTTTGTATTCGAAATCACTCATTTTCTTCTTGAGTAAATCCTTTCCACTTTCTTTGAGTTGTCTGCGTAAATCGCCATCTGTGAAAACACCTACCAAGTTCTTCTTAGCATCTACCACAGAAACAGCTCCAAAACCAGATTCAGTCATTTGTACGACTGCATCCAATACAGTTTCAGAAAGTTTTACCATAGGGTTATCTTTACGGATAATCTCTTTTACTTTCTTAGTCATCAGTTTAGTATGCTCTTCAAACTGTTGTGTACCTAACGTAGTGAAATGATTTTCAGTGAGTTGTTTCATGATTTTCCAAGGCACAGTAACAGTATGTACACCTACATTGATTGCATTGCGTACATGTTCCACGTTACGAACAGAAGAAAACATAATTTTAGAATTGTAACCATAATAGTTTACAGCATCCACACATTGTTGAACCAAGCCCAAAGCATCATGTCCTTGGTCTTGCAGACGACCTACAAGCGGACATACATATGTAGCACCAGCAGCCATAGCCATATAAGCCTGCTGTAAAGTATAAACCAAGTGAATGTTTACCATAAAACCGTCATCAGTAAGGCGTTTACATGCTCTTACACCTTCCAACGATACAGGGATCTTGAAAACAGTTTTGTCTTTAGGTAAACCAATTTTAACTAATCTTTTTGCTTCTTTTACAATTTCATCAGCATTATCGCCAAGAGCCTCTACTTGCAATACAGGAACTATTTTAGAAAGTTTAAGCATGATAGCATCTACATCGGTGATGCCTTCTCTGTGCATAAATGTAGGAGTAGTAGTAAGCCCAGTCAAGAAGCCTAATTTGAATGCTTCTTCAATTTCTTTGATGTCTGCAGAATCTAAGTATAATTCCATTTGAAATATTTTTTTAGTCTAAAATTATCAGCCGTAAATTAAAGGTTTTTATTTTAAAGTTCAAAATATTAGAAGATTTGAGATGTAAGAAATGAGATTTAGAGATAAAAGAGAAAGAGTAAATTGTAAATATGAGATAATTTATACTATTCTATAAACAATTCTACACTTTCAGCAATAATTTTAATTGCCTTACCTGTTTCTAATATGCAAAGTAATGCTGGCAAATCTTTTCTAGGAATATTATCAGTCACGCCATCCATGATGTTACTATCATCAAACGAAAAACCTAACATATTGATGGTAAATTGGTCTTGATGGATACATTCTAATGGATAATTTATATCATGATCTTTGTAATACACTTGAGTAACATTTTTAAATAATAACATCAAGCAATTTGGACTATTTTCAGGAATCCAATTCCCATTTCCTTTTGTAAAAATCAAACAAATAGTTTTTTGTTCCTGATTGGATATTATGTTAGTAAGTTCAAAATTATTATGCAAATCAAAATACTCTCCCTCATAATTGAGGTTAATGAAATCATCACTTATAGAAAAGTTTTTTAAAAACATAATTGATATTTATTGGAATAGTGCTGTAAGATTTTTGGTCGTCAATCTCATAACACTATTTAAGTGTATAGTGAATGTTCTAATGAGGTGTTTCAAGAATTATTTTTAATTTGTTTAGGTATTTTTTCATATCCTGTTTGGCTACATATCTAATTAAAAAAGTAGGTAACATGAAACCCAACCCATGTTTTACAATGTTTTTGTCAAACTCAATATGGTACAAAAACTTAGTTTCTTGCTCTGAAATAGCTTCTACAATTCTAATACTTTTTAGAAAGAATGGAGACTCTGGCACAGTCTGATAAACGATTTTATTCTCTTCAATATACTCAGTACAAACAAGATTTAATATATGATGAGGTACTTTTTTTGATAAAAAAGAGTCCTCAACTGCCAAAGTGTTGATTTGAGGTTTGGCATTCATGGATGTAGAGTTTATCTCTTTTCTCCAAAATTTATCATTTTCAAGATTGGCAACATATTGAAATACAGTTGATAAATCTCTTGAAATAATTTTGAATCCATCAATTTTTATATTTGTGTTCATAATTGGATAGGCTGAAATAAATTAGTTTTAGCGTTCATATTGAATTTGATAGGTCATAATCTGTAAGCTGTTTTCATAAGATTGTGTGTCTAAAAGATTTAGGCTATATTTTTTAGAGGATTCTCCAAACAATTTGATACCTCTGCCTAAAATCAGAGGATTGAGTTTAAGTTTGAGAATATCAATTTTTTGATTATCCAAGAGCCAGCCAGCAAACAATCCACCACCACATAAATAAATATCTGTTCCGTTTTGATTTTTTAGGGCTTCAATTTCACTAATATCCATTTTTTTCACTTGAACTTTAGAGTCTGGATTCTCAAAATTTAAACTTTCTGAGAAAATATAGTGATTCATATGAGGATAAGCAGGTTGCCCAGCTTGTAGTCCATACTGATACCCAAATTCATAGGTTTTCCTGCCCATGATAACAGTATCAAAATTTGCTAAATCTGCTAAATACTTGTCAACACCATTACCTGCTCCTACAAAACCACTTATATCATCATTAAAACCAGCAATAAATCCATCTAATGAACTGGCAACGTAATAAACTATCTTTCTCATAATGGCTAAATTTTAAGTTTCTGACTCTTTTTTGTCTAAATAACGCCCTATTGGAAGTAAAATAATATATGGTATAGGAGAAAAAAATGTTAAGTACCAATAATCAATCAAATAATTAAAGGTTTTGCCTAAATATAGTTTTAAGTAAATAAAATCATATAATAAGAGTACAAAGGCAAAATATGAAGCACTTATAAAGGCAGCTTTCAAATAGTTTGTTTTGGCAATCGATTTTAAAAGACCTTTCCCCACAAATATAAAAATCAGTGTAGGAAATATCATTATAAATATCAGGGCATTGATGAAGCTTAGGTCTTGATAGTAGTTTGTCCATAATCCTCCTAGAAAAAACCAAGTCCAAAATGTTGTTGAAAGGTATAATAAATGCAAATGATTTCGAAGAGACATAAGCCGTAGTTTATTTTAATAAGTAAGGAGAAGCATTTAATTTATATTAAAACCTTATAGGTTTTTTTTGTAAATATTTGTTAATCAATAAATAAAATCATTTTGAAAACCTAATAAGATTTCTGTTATTTAATTAGGTACAAATACTTATCAAATTTATTCAAGCATTTTTCAGCTTCATGTGTATTCTAATGAATAGGAGTAGATATACGTTTTGCAACTTCCAGCTCAATCCTTACAAGCAGAATAATAATGATACATTCTGTTATGATATACATCCAGCCTAGAACTGTGGTGCTATTTCTATGGTAGAAAGTAAGCCCTAAAGATAAACAACAGTATATGAGATTTGTATATGCAATACCCTTCAAAAAAGGTGTTATATTTTTTCTAAGTATGAAACAGCAGTAAAAATCGTAACCAGTAAACAAGCAAGGTAACAAGGCTAGAAAGTACAAAACTGATTTCGGAATGCCAAAAAATGGCTCAAACTCAACTAGCACAATCCCTAATAATACAGCAGACGCAATAGCACCAATTCCATCAATCTTAAAAAGTTTTTTGGGATGTTGAGTACCCCATTTTATAATCTCTTTGATTGATATATTCATGGTATCATTTTATTTTTTATGCTAAAAAAAGCAATTTAACTTTTGTCCCCAAACAAAAAAACATTTCCCAAAAGGAAATGCTTTTCTATCACTACAAAACTATATTTTATAATATATTTTTCTCTATTTGCTCTTTTTCATATAGATACCTTCAAAACTACATGCTATTTTATGTGCAGTACAACCGGGTACTTCTTTGAGTGTAATTTGGTCTTTTTCAAGAATAAAAGACATTTTACAGTCTTCTGATTCAGTAGTAGAAGCTTCTGTATCTGATAAAATAATGGCAGTGCCCTCAAATTTTGTACCTTTACAGTCTCCATTATCAGCAAGACGAACACTAAACTCCAGTTTTTTGGCACTAATAGCCGTAATTTCTAAAAATGCTTCTTCTTGTCTGCCACTCTCAATCACATATTTACCAGCCCAATTTTTTATTTTGTCACTTTCTTTTACTTTGAAGTATGGTTTTTCTATAAAAAAAGTGATATTGAAGGCTTTATCAAATGTGATTTCAGCTTGTACATCTGACTTGTATTTTTCCCAAGAAATAAAAATAGGGATACTTAGTGTATAGTCTTTAATTTTCATTTCACCATAATCTGCTATCAGTCGAATATCTTTTTTCCCTGCATAAAAACGCTTCATTTCCAGAGCAATCTGCTCTTTGGTTGTATTCTTTAAAAATGTATATTGACTAACAGAGTCTGCAAACAAAGATTCCAGTTTTTTATAGTCTTTTTCAGCAATACTCTGACAATACTGCCTGATGATATTGAGCATCACACCTTTTTTCTGAGCATCATTTATTTTAACCTCTTCGAGTTCAGGGTCTTCTGTTTTAGAAGATGAAGTATCTGAAGGGATGCCAGAAGCAACAGTATCTTCTTTTTCTTGTGTTTCCTTCTCCTGAGTCTGTGTACAACTATTCATCAGAAAAACACATAGAATACATAATAATAGTCTGGTTATCATTGAAAAATAAAAAATTAAAAAGTTATAGATTTACAAAACTAACCTAGTTCAACAAAAATAAAGCCATTTTTTCATTAATTGCTGGTTTCACTTTATGAAACCATAAATATCTGATATAAACAAAATTGGTACATAAGTTGTATTCAGATTTAGAATAGTTCCAAATTTGATAAGTTTTTATTCTTTTTAGAATTTTTTAAAAACAAATGACGTTAAAGTTACAAATGTTCAAACTAAAAAAGTATTTATTTACCATGAAAAAATTAGTAGTTGCCTTCGCTTTATTTTTAGTATCTTCTTGGGTAATGGCTCAAAAACAATATGGAGAGAAAATTACAGAAACCAATGCTGTAGCTGTAGCAGAGCTTCCTAAACTGATGCAGGGCAAAAAAACTTTAGATACTAAACTCACAGGGAAAATTGAGTCGGTATGTCAGAAAAAAGGCTGTTGGATGCAATTAGACTTAGGAAACGGTCAGAAAATGAGAGTGAAATTTAAAGATTATGCTTTCTTTGTTCCTAAAGATGCTGCTGGTAAGCAAGTAGTTATAGAAGGGGTAGCTTCTAAAGAAACCATTGATGTAGCAACTTTGAAGCATTATGCTGAAGATGCTAAGAAATCTAAAGAAGAAATTGCAAAAATTACACAACCCAAAGAAGAAATCTCTTTTGAGGCAAAAGGTGTAATCATTAAATAATTTTAAGTAGAGTTTATTTCTTACCAGAACCTTTATAGAATAAATCTGTAAAGGTTTTTTAAATATTTTTTTATGAAATTTCTATACATTTTAGCATTTGGTCTTTTTAGTTTGGCTGTGTTTCATAATTGCCAAAACCAAACCGAAACAAAAGAAACTGTCAAAAAAGACTCTGCCCAAACAGAGAACAAACAGGAAATCTCAAAACCTAAACTCAATTATGCCAAATACACCGACTCTACCATTTATCCTAATGGTGGTAGTGAACTATCCGTTTTGATGCGTGAAATGTATGATGACTCTGAAACCATTAAGAAGGCTGTTTTGGAAGGAAAATTACCTCCAGATTTCAGAGAGAAATTCAGATATTTGCATGCTGCCACACCCACAGATAAAGACACCAAAACAGAGGCATTCCCTGATATGGCAAAAGCCTTTGAGGATAACCTCAATAGGCTTTACGAAGAAAAAGATGAGAAAAAACGTATCAAACAGTTTGATATCGTGATTCAGAATTGTGTGACATGCCATCAGAGCCACTGCCCCGGACCCATCAAAAAAATAAAGAAACTCAATATCAAAGAAACTAACTAATCATTTCACTGATTATGCTTTCGTATTGAGCATGAGCCTGACGGATTTTATAAAAATCTTTTCGAGCTACATAAATTGTTTTTTCAATTTGGGCATAGATTTTATCTTGTTTGTCTTTGAGGGTAATCCAGAAACTAAATTCATGCTCCTGCCAATGCTCTACTTTTTCGATAATATCAAACACGAAGAATGGATTGATAACGAAATGAGCATATAAACTTTGTTTGGCAGGTCTGATATTTTTAATATGGGTTTCTTTACTACAAACAACATAATCTTTGCCCAGATTCTTTAAAAGCAACCATTCATAAATCACATCTGTTGCCTCAAGCATGGCGACAGGTGCCATAGAGCCATAATACTGAGGTGTAAACCGATTCATCAAAACCTTGAGAGAGAGTTCACAATAATTATCAGAAATGGAGCTAATCCAAGCATTTTTCCTGTGTAACAGAAGCCACCAATTGAGCTTCATGCGATACCAATGTTTTTTCATAGCTGGTTGTTTTTAAAGGTTTTAGGCAAATTTGGCTGTTTGTACAAATCCTTTTTTCTGCTGATAAAATTCTTTATTGGCAATGTAACAGGCTCTTTCAATCTCCGAATGAACCACACCATTTTTATCAACCCACTGTATTTTAAAAATTTTATCAATTTCCTGTTTTTCAGCAATTTCTTGTCTGATGGAATCGAGTAGGGGAGTATCTAAAGTATATTTGGCATACAGCGTTTGTTTGGCAGGCTTTCTAAAACGTATTTGAGCCGTTTTATCCCAAACAACATAATCTTTGCCCAGATTATTCATCAGCATAATCATATAGAAAGGGTCAGAGGCTGCAAACATACTGCCTCCAAAAATCGTCCCTACATAATTGTATGTCCAGAGGCTTAATTTGAGCCTTAAATGCACTTCTTTGCTGTCATCAGACCAAAATAAAATTTTTCCGCCTGTACCAAAATACATCGGATACCAGTTCATAAGCGTTCTAAAACGCCAAGTCTTGAATGACTCTTTTTTGTCTGTTTTTAAAAAATCTATTTTCATAAAAAAGCTGGTTGAAGTAAATTTTAGTTATCTGTAAAATGCTTATTGACAAAGGCTTGCACTCTTGGTGCTATGAATAAAATAGCTGGAATAACAACCAAGTAGGCTATCAGCCACGATTTGAGCCATGTTTGCAAAAATTTCTCTGTAAACCCAACATTAATACTGATAAGGGTAAAAGAAATAATACAAGTGGTAATAATGCCCATTAAAAGAGCAAAAATGAGTCGTTGTTTCATGTTTTTTAGTTTAAAACTTCTGAGGCTCTTTGCAGAGCATTCAAAAAGTATTTATCATTTCTATACAAACGCATGAGTAAAATGCCTCCTTCAATATCCTGAATGGCTTGTTCGGCTTTTTCTTGGGCTTTTTGAGGCTGGTATTTCTCCTGATAAATATGCTTTAAGGCTTCTGTCCATTTGTTAAAGAAGTTTTGAATGACAGGAATGAAACGAGTATTGTACTGAGCTGTTTCAAGCGTAATATTTGCCATAATACAGCCTCCCTGATTATGCAGAAACACTTTTTTAGTAGTTTCCAGCATCAGTATTCCTTTTTCTTTGGCACTTAAACCTTCCTGAAAAGCTATTTGAAATACCTTTTTATCAAAATAGTTTGTAAGGTATCCAAGGCTTTCTTCCAAAAGGTTTTCCTTGTCTTTGAAATAATAATAAAAGTGGGCATTGTGTAAGCCACAGGCTTTTGCCAAATCCGAAATGCTAGTGTTGTGGTAGCCGTTCTGTCTGAAAATATCAGCGGCAATCCACATAATTTCCTCTTTTTTACTGTATTTTTTTGCTGGCTCAGTCATATATTAAAAATTTTATTAATCATTCAAAAAATCACTTATCAAATGCCATAATTTTTCTTTGTTTTTCTTCTTAAAAAAGCCAAAATGTCCGATTTCTTTCATGCCAAAATCTTTGGGGTGTAAATGCAAACGCTTGGTTTGGGCGTTCTTGTAACCATCTTCAAAAAGTTTTTCCACGGCTTTTTTAGGAGCATACCAGTCATCTTCAATACTAATGGCTAGTAGTGGCTGATGTATTTTGGCATAATGGTTTTTTTCTTGGGGCAAGTAGGCAAAGAGCCATTGAGGATTTCGGCATATTTTTGCCCACTCCAAAGCTACCCCTTTGGGGAGCTGTTCGCCCATACCAAAATACTGAGACGGAAAATATCCATACAAATGACTAAGTGTAGGAATAAAAATATTCCAAAATGCAAATAAAAGAGGTTTTTTACTTGCCCAGTAAAGCCCATAATATCCATGTTGTGAGCCTACCATCACAATTTTATCAAATATTTTCTCCGATTTCTCATTGAGTCCCAAACAGTTTCCACCAAAACTATGCCCTACTACAGAAATAGGAGTGTTGGGGTATTTTTCTTGAATAAACGATAAAACCCCTGTAAGGTCTTTGGTTGCCCAATCTTGCATATCAGCTTTAAAACCTTTTAGTTTGGAGTATCTGGAGGCACTAATTCCTCTGTAATCGTAGGTATAAACAATATAGCCTTTCTGAGCCATAAATTGAGCAAATTCTGTATAATAACGCTGGGGAACAGCTACAGCAGGATTAATCAGTAATACCTTATCTAATTTTAAATCAGATGAATAGATGGTTCCTGAAAGAGTGTAACCATCAGTTGCTGGAATGTTGATTGTTTGCATAAGTAAAAATATTGTCTGCTAATTTATTGAATGATCATTAAAATAACAACAAAAAATAAAAAAAATTGTAACAAAACGCTACAATCTTTTTGGATTCAATTGATATAAGAGTAAAATCTTTAAGACTGACTGATTAAATCCTGAATATCAAAATCGGTAAGTTCGTCTAATTCATCGTCTTTATCCTCTTCTTTGGCATATTCGGCATGAATGTCCATATCTTTGATATAATGAACAAGTTCCCAATTGCCTTTAAAGTCTTCGGTGAGAGCCGTGAGCGATTCTACCCAATCACCTGAGTTCATGTAAATAATTCCTTCTATTTCTTTGATGGCAGGCTGATGGATATGTCCACAGATAATTCCATCACACTCTTTAATGCGTGCAAAATGTGCTAATTCTTTCTCAAAATCATCAATATACGAAACAGCAGACTTTACTTTTGCTTTTATCTTTTGAGAAAGAGAATAGTAGGGCAGACCTCGTTTAGCTCTGTATTGGTTGTAACATTTATTAATCCATAGTAAAAATGTATAACCCATGTCGCCCAATTTGGCTATAAATTTAAGTTTTGTAGTGATACTGTCAAAAATATCACCGTGTGTAATATAAAAACGTTTTCCTGCACTTTCATAAATGTAATCTCTCATAATCGAGATTTTACCAATACGCATAGGTAAAATCTGGTCTAAGAAGTCATCATGGTTGCCTCTCAGATAAATTACTCTTGTTTTGTATTTATCTACCATTTTCAGGATAAGTTTAAAGAAACGGGTATGCTTTCTTTTCCACTTTCCTGACCGTTGCAGTTGCCAGCCATCTATAATATCACCATTGAGAATCAGGTTTTCACAGGTATTTTGTTTCAAAAAACGAACAAGTTGTTTCGCTTTTGAGCCTGATGTTCCCAAATGTACATCCGAAATGATAATAGTTTTGTGGTGTTTTTTCAAGGTAGTTTTTTTTACAAAATACGTTTTTATGTTTTGCTTTATGATGAAAAAAAAATTATGAAATAGTTAAAAATCATACGTTCTCACAAAACATACACTTAACACTGTTCCTTGTTCAATAGTCATTAATAAATAGATATAAAAAACTGATAAACAATGTATTAAAATGAAATCTGAAAATTTGAACAGAAAATATGGGTTACTTTTTTGCTAAAATGGTATGAAAAGAAAAATTACATGAACATAAGCACTTTGCTTTTATGGAATATGGATTTTGAATATTAAAAAGCAATGGCTAAATTTCTGCTTCAAAGTACACCTAAATCATTCATGAGTCATCAGGCTTTGCAGTATTCAGAAACCGATATTATCGCAGGTTTGCGTCAGGGAGATAGTAAAGTATTGGAAATTGTTTATAAACAACATTATCCTACCATTTTACACTTTATTATCCAAAATAATGGTACAGACCAAGATGCTAAAGATTTGTATCAGGAGGCTATTTTGGTACTATATGAAAAACTCAAGCAGGAAAACTTCTTGCTTACATGCCAAATCAAAACATTTGTTTATTCGGTATGTAGGAGACTTTGGCTAAAAAGATTAAGAGAAAAAGGACGTTACTACGGAAAAATAGAAGATTTTGAAAGTTTTATTCCATTTGAGGAAGATGAACTGAATGTTGAAGAGGGAGAACATAAATATGGGGCAATGGCTCAGGCTCTTGATATGATAGGAGAGCCTTGTAGAACGCTTCTCAAAGATTTTTATATCGAAAATCTTTCGATGCAGGATATATCCGAAAAAATGGGCTATACCAATGCTGATAATGCCAAAAACCAAAAATATAAATGCTTAATGAGACTCAAAAAGTTGTTTTTTGAGAAATATAAATAAAATACATTATTGGAATCAACGTAATAATAATATCAAACATTCAAACTTTAAACTATCATGAATTTGCAACAACGATACGAATGGATAGAAAGTTACTTAAAAGGTAATTTGGAAGGAGATTCGTTGCTACAGTTCCAAGAAAAATTGCAAAACGAACCTCTTTTTGCTGAGGAGGTAGAACAACATCGTTTTTTTCTAGAAACTTTGAACCAACATGCAGAGCGTGAACGTTTGAAGGCTCAGATGAATGTATTTCATAAAGACTTGGAGAAGCACAAAGCTTGGGTATTCTATAAACATCCAATTGTTCAGACGTTTTGGAAAAAACATTTCCCAACAATGGCTGTGGCTGCTTCTGTGGCTATCCTTACTGCCATTGGTGTACTTTGGAATGCAAGAAATCTGAATAATTTAGAAAATCAGCAAATAACTTATTTTCAGTCTCTTAAAAAAGACTTGGATGCTGTAAAGAAACGTCAGAGTTCGTTGGAAGAACAGAATGAGAAGCAAGATGAGCCTGTTGTTGATCATACAGCCACAGCTTTTGTAATTTCTCAGAATGGTTATTTGCTTACTAACTATCACGCTGTAAAAGACGCTACGGCTATTTATGCTGAAGCCAAACAAGATTCTGTTCAGAGATATAAAGCAGTAGTATTTTATAAAGATGAACAAAGAGATTTGGCAATTCTACAAATTACAGATACTCAGTTTAAAGGTTTTAATACTCTGCCTTATACTTTTCGTTATGATCCAGTAGATTTGGGTGAAGAAGTGTTTACCCTTGCTTACCCTCGTGAAGATTTGGTGTATGGTAAAGGAGAAGTTGCCTCTCGAACAGGTTTTGAAGGAGATAGTTTAGAGTATCAGGTATCTATTCCTGTAAACCCAGGGAATAGTGGTGGACCTCTTTTAGATGATAAAGGATTTTTGGTAGGAATCATCAATAGAAAGCATACAAAGCAGGAAGGGGCAGCTTTTGCCATCAAAGCAAAATATATTAAGGCTCTTGTGGATTCTTTAGAAGCTCATCAAAAACCTGAAAAACCAATTATTTTACCGAAACAAAGCAGATTATTTACCATGAAACGCCCTCAACAAATTAAAGCTATCCAAAACTATATCTTCGAATTGAAGGTGTATGGTAAAGAGAAAAAATAATTGAAATAAACTGATTTAGAATAGGAAGGAAAAACTTTATGTTTTTCCTTTTTTGTTTTAATAAAGAAATTATAAATTACTTATCAATTCTTTGAGACTATGAAAAGCTTACTCTTTATCTTGTTTATTTCATGTTTTGTTTCTTGTAATGATAATATTGAGCCAGCATATTCTCGAAAGGTAGAAATACTGCCATACAAAAACTTTAAAGCAATAACAAAGGCAGCTCAACAACAAAAACAAGCTGATTCTCTCAAAAAACTAACTTTGGAGTATGGTATTTACTATGACAAGAAATATATCCCAGCCTCAGTAATTCAATATCTTTCTCAAAAATACTCTGATTTTGAATCAAAATCAGAATGGAAAATAGCCAATCCTGATGAAGAAGTAAATTTAGGTTGTGTTGTGCGGGATGAATTACCAAGAAGACAGCTTCTTGCGTTGGCAAAAGTAGATAAATACTGTATTATTTACTATTTAGAAGGTGGTGAGGGTGTTTCTAGAGAAATTATGATTTTATCGTTGGACAACAATCAAGTGGTAAAAGATACATTCTTCCAAGAATACAAACCTATTTTCATGAAAACAGTAAAAGAACTATCTCAAAAGAGATAGTTTTTACTTCTTTTCTACTTGAACACTATCTTTAGAAATTGGCTTTGCACCAACAGGTAATTCTATTTCATACGATTTACCTTCTTTGACGGTCAAAGATTTGGCTTTCAGCCAAGGATTTAGCTCCAATAATGTTTTATAAGTAATACCATTTTGAATGGCAAATTCTGCCAAATCAGGTATTGTTTCTTTTACTTTGATAGTTTTGGTTGGCTCAGCTGTGTAAATATTATCTTTTGAAATAGGATAACCAAAACGGGTAGGGTTTTCATAAAGACTTTTAAAAGCAATCAGACGCATAACATAACGAGCAGTTTCAGGGTATAAATGCAGATGATAATAAGATTTATTCTGCTGAAACTGAATAGTACCTTCTAAGTAACCTGGACCTGCATTGTAGGCAGCAGCAGCCAATGCCCAATTTCCAAATTTATCGTAGTTTTCTTTTAAAATTTTGGCAGCAGCATAAGCCGATTTGATAGGATGGTAACGTTCGTCTACTTCATCGCTGATTTCCAAACCATAATGTCCAGCTACTTCGGGCATAATCTGCCAGAAGCCCGTAGCTCCAGCAGGGGAGATAGCGTTACTCAAATTACTTTCAATAATAGGAAGATATTTGAAATCGGGATGTACACCCATTTCTAATAAGATTTTTTCGAAACGAGGAAGCCACTGATCGGCTTTCTTGATAGTCATGGCTGTACCAGCATGTCCAAACATAAATACATAAAACTCTCTATCAAGGCGTTGTCTTACACTTGAGTTATCAAGAGGAACAGTTTCTCCTGCAAAACTCAGATTTTCAGGAAGTTTAAAATTGATTAGCTGTGTTTGGTGCCACGAACCATCTTGGTAATGATCGTAATCGAGTTTGTTAAATCGTTTATCATAAATGGTATAACTAATCAGCCCAACCACCAATACCCACAGGGCTATCATCTGTACATTTTTCATAGTTTTTTTGTTTGAATCAGGATTTTAGTATTAAAAATTGAATAATTCCAATCTAAAAACGTGATTATTTTAATTTTTAAGAAACTTCTTTTCAAGCACAAACCTTCATAACACGAGGCTATGAAGGTTTGTAATATTTACAATATGTGTTCAGATTCTTAGATAACAGAAATTCTTTTGAAAGTTTTTACTTTCAAATCTTTGCTCACGCTCTCTAAATATTGTTTTACGCTCTTAGAACCATCTTTTACGAATTCTTGGTTCAATAAAGTGCTTTCTTTTACGAATTTAGTTACTTTACCCTGAGCGATTTTCTCTAACATATTTTCAGGTTTTCCTTCGTTACGAGCTTGCTCCATACCGATTTCCAACTCTTTATCTAAAAGGTTTTGAGGAATATCTTCTCTGTCTACAGCGATAGGGCTCATTGCTGCAATTTGCATAGCAAGGTCTTTTCCTACGTTTACAGCATCTACACCGTTTGTACCATCTAAGGCAATCAAAACGCCTAATTTGCTGTTGCTGTGTAAGTAGGAAACTACTTTCTCACCTTGTAAGTGAGCATAAGCTGTAACCAATATTTTTTCACCTACTTTACCAACAAAGTCAGTAACATATTCCTGAAGAGCTTTTCCATCAGAATTTAATTGCATCAAAGCTTCAGCAGTAGCAGGTTTGTGAGCAATAGCTTCTTTCATAATTCTGTCAGCCAATCCATTGAATTCAGCGTTTTTCGCAACTGATTCAGTTTCGCAGTTGAAAGAGAACATAATACCTTCGTTTTGAGCATCAGAAGTGTAAATCATTACTACACCTTCTTTAGTCTCATTATCAGCACGTTTAGCAGAGATTTTTTCTCCTTTTTTACGTAAAATTTCAATAGCTTTGTCAAAATCACCATCAGCTTCTGTAAGAGCCTGTTTGCAATCCATCATACCCATGCCAGTCATTTGGCGGAGTTTGTTCACATCTTGTGCAGTAATTGCCATAAAAATAAAGGTTTATTTATCTTTTTTAAATTTGGGTGCAAAGATACGATTTTTATTTTAAAAACCAAACATTAATTTAAGATAAACGATTTTTGTTTCTACAATAAAAAAGGGAACCATAAATAGATGATTCCCTTTGAGTTATCAGTAGTAATATTTTACATCACAATTCCGGCAAGAGTAGCAGAAAGATAAGAAGCAAGTGTTCCTGCAATCAGAGCTTTGAAACCAAGTTTTGCCAAATCGGAACGTCTTTCTGGAGCAAGCTCACTAATACCACCTACCTGAATAGCAATAGAACTGAAATTAGCAAAACCACACAAGGCAAAACTCGTAATGACAAGCGTCTTAGTGTCTAGAGTACCTTTAATGGCTTTTAAATCTAAATAGGCTACAAATTCGTTAATGACCATTTTAGTTCCCATAAGCGAACCTGCTGCCTGAATATCCTGAGAGGGTACACCCATTGTCCATGCAAAACCAGAGAAAACCCAGCCTAAAATGATTTTTAAACTTAACTCCTGATTGAAAAGATTACCAGTAGCTCCTAAAATAAAATCTACCAATGCTATCAGGGCAATAAAACCAATCAGCATGGCAATGACATTCAAACCTACTTTCAAACCGTCACTAGCACCACCAGAAATAGCATCTACCAAATTAGCATGACTTTTATGCACTTCCAGTTTTACAACTCCTTTGGTCTGAGATTCTTCTGTTTCTGGATACATAATTTTAGAAATAACCAAAGCCCCAGGAGCAGCCATCAGACTGGCAGCAAGCAGGTATTCGGCAGGAATACCAAATGAAATATAGACAGCCATCACACCACCTGCAATACAAGCCATACTACCTGCCATCGAAGCAAGAAGCTCTGAGTTTGTCATGCCTTTGAGATATGGCTTAATCATAATTTGAGCTTCTACCTGTCCTACAAATGTACTTGCCACATTCGATACCGCCTCTGCACCACTCACACGCATAAGAGCATGTACACCTCTAGCCATTACAGAAACGATTCTTTGCATTAAGCCAATATGATAGGCGATATTTACAAGAACAGCTACAAATATAATGGTAGGAATTACTTTTAAGAAAAACACAAAATCATTTCCTTTTCCAAAGGCTTTTTCCATAAGGTCTTTGTTTACCAAAGAGCCAAATACAAAGTCAGCACCTTTATCAGCGAAAGTCAGTAATTTTGTAATACCAGCTCCTAGCTCCCCAAAAAGCACCTTTCCAAAAGGAACTTTTAGAATAAACAAAGCTAGAATGAGCTGTAAGCCTAAACCAACACCTACTAATCTGTAATTGATGGCTTTTCTATTGTTTGATAACAAAAATGCCAAGCCCAAAATAAGGACAATACCTATAATTCCTGTAAAACGCTCCATTCAAAAGAATTTTGTAACTAAAAAAATCAAAGCATAAACTTGCCAAATCTAAAGCATGAAAACTTCACAAACAAAAAAATATACAAGATTGATAAGATTCTTTAAAAGATATTTGTTTAATAATTTGATTATAAGTGTATTAAAAACAAAATCCTACAAAAGAAAATTTTCTTTTGTAGGACAAATTATAGATAATAAAGAAATGATTAAAAATAAAACTGAAAACCTAAACTAATGTTGTTAAAAAAGAATGAAGAAGACACATTTATATCTTGATTCTCAAATTTAATGGTTTCGATAACTGGTGGTTGACCATAATAATGAGTTCTTTGTTGGAATGAGCCTTTGGTACTATTATAATTCAAATTTAGGCTGCCTATATTCATTTCTGTAGAAAATTTTCGTGTGAAAAAATAAACTAAAATTGCTTTTCCAGATAATGAAGATTGTATAATATTTGACTTTACATCAAAAATCTCATAAGCGAAATCTGGAGGTGTTTGTGTCTTTTTTCCTATTCTTATAGAAGCATTGCCTTCAGCTGCTACATAAAACTTAGACGATAAAGGAAAATATTTTCTATATAGTATTTGAGTCCCATACAGATTATATTTGCTTTGTTTTATTAAAGTGGAGCCATTATTTTGGGGAAATAAATTACTATCGTAATTTTCAGAATAATTGAACTGTGAATAAATAGCACCAATCCCTAATAGTTGATTTTCTTTTATAAAATACCCAAAAATAGGTGAAAAACTAAAAGATTGATGTTTTGTCTTATAGTCAAAGTTATAACCTATTGTATCATCACTCTTTGATGAAAAGTTTATAGAACCACTTAACCATTTAGTTCCTTGGGCAATTTGAGCAAAAGAACTTGTATAGTTTAGTAAACAGAGGAAAATTATTATTAAGGCTTTTTTCATAATTGTAGATAGTTTAAATTTGATAATTCAATTATACCAATAAAAAATTATCATAAAAAATGTAAAAGCTCTAAAAAATAAATAATTTTGCGGAGTAGTTTAAAACCTATCAGGCTTCTTGCTATATTGCAGGGCATTTTTCCGTTTTTATACCATGAATTGGAACGCAATCCTAAAAAAAGCTTTGCCACACATACTTATCGTAGTGGCTTTCTTAGTTATTTCTTTGGCTTATATGTCGCCTGTAATGAAAGGGCAGACACTCAAACAACATGATGTGGTGCAACATTTAGGGGCTTCTCATCAGGGAAAACAATACTTAAAAGAAACAGGTGAATACCCATACTGGAATCCGTGGATGTTTGCAGGAATGCCCAACTATATGGTTATGATAGATTACCCTTCCAGTATTTCTGTTCATTTAGGTAGAATCTTAGTTTATAATTTGCCAGAACCAGCTAACTTGGTTTTCTTATACATGTTTGGAGCTTATATAGGATTAATTTTAATGGGTTTTAATCCTTTGATTTCTGCTTTGGGTGCTGTTGCATTTTCATTTACATCCTACAATATCATCAATATTGGGGCAGGGCATATATCTAAGTGTATTTCAGTAGCTACCATTCCGATGGTGATTGGGGCTGTAGTTTATACATATCGGGGTAAGTTTATTATGGGAGGCATTTTACTGATGTTCTTTTCTGCCATTCATCAATATGCCAATTTTGTTCAGATGACCTATTATTTGGGGCTTACATTCCTGATATTTGCAGGTATTCAGTTTTTTATAGCATTTAAGGAGAAAGCTCTGAAACAATTCTGGATAGCTTCTATTATTTGTGTGATAGCAGGTGCTTTGAGTTTGAGCAATCATGCCAATCGTTATTTGGTAATCAACGAATATACCAAAGAAACGATCAGAGGTAAGAATGAACTTTCCGATAGCCCTGAAAACGTGGCATTTCCTGAAAATAAAAGTAAAAATAAAAAATCGCAAAAAGCAGATGGCTTAGATAAAGCTTATGCTTTTAATTGGAGTTATGGCATAGGAGAAACGCTCAATCTGCTGATAGCCAATGGTTATGGAGGTAGCTCTTTTGAAAGCCCTAAAGAAAATTCAAATGTTATGAAGGCTTTAGAGAAGGAAAGTGAGACAATGGGAATTCCGATGGAGCAACTTGCAAATATTTTAGAATCGCAAGGACTAATACCCTCATTATATTGGGGCGATCAGCCAGGTACAGGTGGACCTGCATATATGGGAGCTATCCTTCTGTTTTTATTTATTTTAGGAATGTTTTTAAGTAAAAACACACTCAAATGGTGGCTTCTGGGTAGTGTAATGTTATGTTTGAGTATTGCTTGGGGTAAAAACTTCTTCTTAAATGATATTTTATTTGATTATTTACCTTTGTTTAACAAGTTTAGAGCTGTTACCATGATTCTATCCTTTATGCCTATATTCTTGGTGATTGGGGCAGCTTTGGGTTTAGAAGAAATACAAAAATTATATGCATCAGAAGTAAATATAGAAAACAAACAAAATATTGAAAAACGTATCAAAGGGGTAGCTATAGGATTAGGAGGGTTTTTGCTATTGCTTGCTGTGTTGGGTAGTAGTATCATGGATTTTGCCGCACCACAAGATAAAGCAATCCTAGAAGCTATCAAAACACAAAGCCCTAGCTTAGCAAAAGCTTTAATTCAGGGTATTAAAACTGATAGAGCAAGCATGTTCTCAGCAGATGCATGGCGAAGTTTGATATTTGTACTACTGGCAATAGGAGGGATTTTCTCTTATACAAAAAAATACATTCAATTCAATATATTGGTTTCTTTACTTGCTGTTTTAGCTCTTATAGACTTGTGGGGAGTAGACAAACGCTATTTGAATAATGATAAATTCGTAGATAAGGAAGAATCTGTTAATATAGAACTTACACCAGCCAATGAGCAAATTTTAAAAGATAAAGGATATTTTAGAGTGCTTAATTTGGCTAATCCTTATAATGATGCTACAAGTTCATATTTTCATTATTCGGCAGGAGGGTATCATGCAGCTAAAATGCGTCGTTATCAGGATGTAATAACAGCCTATATGGATATAGAAATTGATTCTTTATATAAAGACATTCAAAATAGTGGAGGAGCTTTAGGAAAAGAGTCACAATATAAACCACTCTTGGATATGCTCAATATCAAATATTTTATAGTTCCTTTAAAGGATAATAAAAATATAGGAATTGTGAATCCTGATGCAAAAGGAGCTGTGTGGTTTGTTGAAAATTATAAAATAGTAAGCAATGCAGATGAGGAATTCAGAAGTTTACGTACAATTTCACCATCAAAAACAGCATTTTTACAACAACAAGTAGGAGCAGAACAAATTAAAGATGTTCGTTTTGATGCATCAGCACAAATCAAACTTACAAGTAATTCTCCTAACAAAATGATTTATGAAAGTAATGCAAACAGTACACAATTAGCAGTATTTTCAGAAATATATTATAAAACAACCACATCTGGTTGGAAGGCATATATAGATGGAAAACCAGTAGAACACTTAAAAGTAAACTATTTGCTTCGTGGATTGGTTATTCCTTCAGGAAAACATACTATTGAGTTTAAATTTGAACCAGATATATATTATAAAGGAGAAAGATTAGCATTAATCAGTTCTATTGTGATGCTTGTCTTACTTTTGGGGGGTATTTTCATAGTATGGAGAACAAGCAAGCAAAATAAATAATGAATAGTAGAGTTATTTCCCAAATACTGGCATTTTTAGGCTATTTGTTATTTCATATTTTTGTGGCTCGCAAGTTAGTATTTGGACAGCTGATTTTCAGTTATTTGTATGTGGGATTCTTAATCTCATTGTCGCCTGCTATCAGCAAAAGCAGATTGTTGTTAGTGGGCTTCTCTATAGGAATAACTATAGATTTGTTTGAATATTCACCAGGAATTCATGCCTCTGCATGTGTTTTACTTGCATTTATACGTCCGTATTTAGTAAGTTTACTAGCAGCTCGAAGTAACATGGATGAAGATGAAATCAGAGAAATATCAATTAGAGAAATTAGTTTACCATGGTTTTTAACTTATGCAGGTATCCTGATATTTATTCATCATTTAGCTGTATTCTTCTTAGAAGCATGGACAGGAAAACTAATATGGCTGAGTTTACAGAAAGCCTTTTTAAGTACTATATTTACACTTATTTTATTAATTATTGTTCAATATCTATTTTTTACCAGTCGTAAGAAATGAATGAAATCAATTCAGAGAAACGGTTTATTTTGTATGGGATATTTTCTTTGGTAGGCTTGGTATTGCTCATCAAACTTTTTGGCATGCAGGTATTAGATGATAAATACAGAGAATCTGCTAATGCCAACGCCATTCAGAAAATGACAATTTATCCTGATAGAGGGCTTATTTTTGACCGTAATGGAAAACTCATTGTTTACAATGAGCCTGTCTATGATTTGATGGTTGTGCCTAAAGAAGCTAAAAGACTTGACACTTTAGCATTTTGTAAACTTTTTGATATTACTAAACAAGAGTTTATTGATAAAGTAAGAGCCATCAGGGCTATTGCCAATGAAGGAGTTTTTGTGCCACAATTATCAAAAGTTGATTTTGCTAAAATTCAAGATAAATTGATAGACTTTCCAGGTTTTTATATTTCCAAACGTACAGTTAGGGTTTATACAAGCCCTGCTATGGCTAATGCTTTAGGTTATATTGGAGAAATTAGTCCTGAGCAACTCAAAAAAGATAGTAGTGGTTATTATAAACCAGGTGACTATATCGGAAAAAGTGGAATAGAAGCAAGTTATGAGCAATACTTGAGAGGTAAAAAAGGTGTTAAACATCAGATTAAAAATAAATTTAATCAAGTAATTGGGAGTTATCAGGATGGAAAATTAGATGAAGCTGCTATTGCAGGAGAAAATCTGCAAGCTAGTGTAGATATTGAATTGCAAAAGTATGGTGAAGCCCTGATGCAGAATAAAATAGGTGCTATTGTAGCAATAGAGCCTTCTTCAGGTGAAATACTAGCTCTGATTAGTGCTCCATCATACAATCCTAATATGCTTACAGGTGGGGATTTTAAGAAAAATTATACTAAAATAAGCAGAGACCCTGATTTACTGCTTTTTAACAGAGCTACACAATCGGCGTATCCTCCTGGTTCAACATTTAAAACTGTACAAGCCCTCATAGGTTTACAGGATGGAGTGCTTACAGATTCCACATATTTTCCTTGTAATCAAAGTCTTGTGAAATGTCACGGACACCCTTACATGACAAACCCACAACTTTCTATTCAGTATTCTTGTAATCCATATTATTATCAGGCATTTAGAAGAGTAGTGCATCAGAAAGGAGAAAGCTTTACAAGTTTACAAGAAGGCTATAAGGCATGGAGAGAAAAAGTGATGAAGTTTGGCTTTGGAAGGCGTTTGGGGGTAGATATTGCTGATGAAGGCTCTGGCAGTATTCCTTTAGTGGATAGATTTAACAGAGTGTATAAAAATAACTGGAATTACTCTAATATCTATTCTTTGAGTATTGGACAGGGTGAAATGGGAGTTACTCTCTTACAAATGGCAAATCAGGCTTGTATTATTGCCAACAGAGGGTACTATTATACACCCCATCTTATCAGAGCTGTTGGTAAAGGAGGAAAACCACTTGAAAAATACAGAATCAGACATGAAACAGGTATCAATCAGCAACACTTTGAACCCATTATTGCAGGGATGGCAGGAGCTTTTAAAGCTGGTACAGTAGGACCTATGGCTCAGCAGGTCAATTTGTATGCAGGTGAAATTTGTGCCAAAACGGGTACTGTACAAAACCCTCATGGCGAAGACCACTCTACATTCATTGCTTTTGCTCCACGCAATAACCCTCGTATAGCAATCGCCGTATATGTTGAAAACGCTGGTTTTGGAGGTATTTGGGCAGGTACAATTGCCAGCTTAATGATGCAAAAGTACTTGAAAGATACCACAGCTGTAAAACTAAAACCTTGGGAAGTAGGTAAAATTGAATCTACGGAGAAAATGGTTTTTGATAAAGTATTCAATAGACGTGAACTCATACGCCAAGATAGCATCTGGCGTGTAGAAAAACGTAAACAAGATAGTATAAAAGCTCTACAACGCAAAGAAGAAGACGAATTGGAAGATGATAACCAGCTCAATCCCAAAGAATAGCAGAAGCCCTTTGGCTAATTTAGATGTACTAACTGTATTTATTTATATATTTTTGGTTTTTATGGGACTTTTGAGTATTTACTCAGCTTCCTTTAATGAAGAAACCCCCAAAGCTTTCTATGATATGAGTACTGTTTCTGGAAGACAAATATTGTTTATAGGAACAGCATTTGTACTGATTATGCTTATTTTTTTATTAGACTATCGTTTTGTAGAGGGAATAGCATACGTTTTTTATGGTGTTACCATAATTTTATTGATAGCAGTTATACTTTTTGGAAGGGAAATAAATGGACAAAAAAATTGGCTTCACTTTGGCTCATTTGGATTACAACCAACTGAATTTACCAAAATAAGTATTTCTTTAGTATTGGCTCGTTATTTGGGTAGTCCGGGATCTAAACTCACAGATAAAAAAATATGGATGGTAATAGGCGGTATATTTATCTTACCTGCTATTATTATATTAAAACAGGGTGACTATGGCTCTTTGATGGTATTTGCTGCCTTACAACTTGCTTTGTATAGAGAAGGTATGCCTTTATGGATTATTTTAGTTGAAGTTTTGTTTGCAACTTTATTTATTCTGTCACTTATCTTTAAACCTGTATTTCTGGCTTTTGCAATTTTTCTTATAATGCTTTCAATTGTAGGTTTTATGCTCATAACAAGGCGTAAAATTTCACAATCTTATTGGATTACTTTTGTAGGTGCTACTATTATCATGGTTGCATTCGTGATTTTTACACCCAAAATATTTACCAAACTAAAAAGATACCATCAAGACAGAATCATGGTTTTGGTTGATGACAATGCTGTTGATAAAAAGCAAGGGGCTTACTATAATTTGGCTCAATCTAAAATCACAATAGGTTCAGGAGGCTTCTCAGGAAAAGGATATTTAGAAGGTACCCAAACTAAATATGGTTTTGTTCCAGAACAACACACAGACTTTATTTTTTGTACTGTAGGGGAGGAGTTTGGCTTTTTAGGCAGTATTACTGTGATAGGACTTTTTGTTACACTCCTAATACGCATCATTTTTATAGCTGAAAGGCAAAAAAATAGATTTGCCCGTATTTATGGTTATTGTGTGGCTTCCATTTTATTTGCACACTTTGCTTTTAATATTTCTATGACTATAGGGCTATTCCCAACAATTGGTGTTCCTTTGCCTTTTATGAGTTATGGAGGCTCTTCTTTGTGGGGCTTTACTGTTTTACTGTTTTTACTTTTAAAACTAGACAGCCACCGAAATCAGTTATTTAGCAGAGATTAATAAACTTAAGTATTTGTACCTAATTAAATAACAGAAACCTTATAGGTTTTCAAAATAATTTTATTTATTGATTAACAAATACTTACAAAAATAAACCTATAAGGTTTTAATATAAATTAAATTATTCTCCTTACTTATAAGCTATAAACGATAAAATACGATTTATAGTAAAATATTGATGGAGAGTTATTTACAACTGTGTTTTAATATATCAAACAAATACTTTGCTAGAAAAATACTATATTTTCCTAGAGATAATCTCTTTTCGTACTTTTTTTAAATTCATAATATTTACAATTAATAAAGGTAAAAAGGCTATAGGCATCGTAGAAAAAGCACTAAAACCTTGTCTTACAAAAAGTAAAATACTCAATACAAACATAACAGCCAGTAAGCCTGCTAAAATAGGAGTGGCTACTTTTAATGCTTTCTCTTGTTTAGCAAGCTCTTGCAGTGTCATTTTGGAAAGTTTTTCAGGTGTCATACATTTGTATTTTTATGATGGATTGCAATAAAGCCACATTTTCTATAAAAATCAAAAGTGTAATGACAAATTTTAACTCTTAGCTAATAAAAAAGCTTCTTTTACAATAAAAGAAGCCTTCTGTTTTATTGAGCAAAATATTTTTCCAGAAAAGTAAATACCTTGTCAAAATGTTTGAGAGGCTCTGTATGACCGCCTTCAATAGCAATATGCTCATAATGATACTTAAATTTCTTCTCTTTGAGTCTTGTCATCATTTTATCTGCCATTTCTTTGGTAGGTGCTATTTCATCTTGAGTGGCAGAAAGGAATAGAATATTTCCTTGAATTTTTTCTATGGTAATCAATGATTTTTGTTCAGCTACAGTATCTTTGAGCATTGCCGAAAAAGCACCTCTTAAATCTCTTTTCTGTAAAAAAGGAATAGATTCTTCGTTTACAGGTACAAAAGGAAGTTCTTTGCCCTGATAAGTCCAACAAGAAGACTCAAATGTTTGTGTATGTCCGGGGAAAACAGCATGACTGGGTACAATACCAACCACACAATCAATATCTTTGGGATAATAACTTGCCACCAAAAGAGCCAAATCAGCACCTCTTGAACCACCTATAATCGCAATTTTTTTCTTATTAACCTGAGGATTTTTGGTAGCTTCCTGAATGGCATTATAAATATCTTCAATGGCAATTTTATCTAATACTTTAGGCGTTCCTTCTGCTCCAAAATATCCAATTGCCAAGAATGCGTAACCTTTTGCTAAAAACTGATCTCTTGTTGCTTTCCAATAATTGCTTGTCCATGCGTTGCCACCCTCCGAGCCACCAAGCCCTACGATTAAAGGTTGTTTTTTACCTTTAGAAAGATACAAAATGCTTTCTGTATGTGGAGTATTGAGTTTGATTTGTGCAAAAACAGAGCTTGAAAACGCTAATAAAAGCCCTAGAATTAGAATGTTTTTCATCTTTGAAAAAGTTTTAAGTTTTTACAAAGGTGAGAACTCTAAAAATCATAAATTTTGACCTATATCAAAAAATTACTTTTCTGCCCGAATTCTTGAAAGCGTTTCTTGTGAAATGCCCAGATAAGAGGCTATCATTCCCAAGGGGATGCGGTGATGGATATGCTGATAAGTTTCTAAAAAATGCTCATATTTCTCTTTGGCAGTGGTAAATCTCAAAGAAAAAATACGTTCTATCATAAAGCCAGAGTTAGTACCCATCGAAAGCCTTGCATAACGTTCCATTTCAGGAAAATTATCAAACAGATAAACCAAATCTTGTACATGAAGAGAAAACGCTTCTGTTTTTTCAAGGGCGTCTATGTAGTAAATGTCAAGTTTTTGTTTAATAAAACTTCGAGGAGAGTTTACCCATTGATTTTCACTGCTAAAATATTCACTGATTTCTTTATCATCTTTGAGAAAATAGGTACGCAAAAGACCTTTTCTGATAAAATAACTCCTCACACAAATGGTATCAGCATTGTGTACTAGTTCACCTTTTTCGAAAGTACGCAAATGAATTCTGTTTGCAAGCTCATGTTTGAGCTCTGGGCTAAGCCTGATATACTGCTCAAAATGAGGAAATACAATACTTTCTACATCCATTATTCTAAAGATTCTTGAAAATTAAGATTTATCCCAAACAATTTTAACAGCAGATATTTTTTCTGTTTTTAGCTTTGTATCTGTTACAAGAAAGCCACATTTTGTATAAAAATCAAGGGGTGAACGATAATATTCTTTGTTAGATTTTTTATCGTGATGATGGTCTATTACCCAGCCACTTAAATGGGTTTCATGTTCTTTTAAAACTTTCAATAACTGTTTTCCATAACCTTTTCCATGAATATCACTATTTAAAATAATCAAAAACCATCTTTCAGATTCTCTATCAAATGTACAAGCCCAGCCTTTTATTTCTTGACTATCATCATATAATAAAAAATGTGTGGCAGAATTTAGTTTAGAGAGATATTCTTCAAATGCTGCAATATTCTGATAAGCTAACTTTTCAGGATATTCAGCATTCCAAATATCAAATAAAGTTTGTTTTTGAGTAGTGTTTAGTATTGATATATGTTGAATAAGCATAAAATTTGAAACTTTAAAGCAATTTTAACTACCATTCTGCCATAATTGACAAATCAATACCCATCTACTATTCATATTTTGACGATGGTACAAATAAACTCTACTTAAACCACAAGTTTGGTATTTGATAATAGCAGTTTTTAAATCTTGAGTAAATAAAGGAATAGATAGACTTTTGATACAGGGAGATAAAATAGAGCCTTTTTTAACTTTTATCTTTTTTAAGTATTTCTTTTTAAAAGTAATTGAAGACACATTTTCTATTTGTTTTTTCAAGTAAATATAATCTTTTTCATACAGAAAATACTTTAGTGTATCAGGCTTTCTTATTTCTAAAAAATCAAGAATGTCATTTTTACAAGATATTTCATTAATCTTTTTAATTGATAAATCTTGGCAAAAACTTTCTATAAAATTATGTATTAAAGTGTCCGTAATATTTGTTTGGGCAAATATTTTATTTGATGATGCCTCTAATAATAAAAATGAAAATATAAAATACTTGAAAATATTCATTTTACTTATCCAAACTCTTTAGCAACTTTTCAAGCTCAATTTCATCAGCTACAAGCACTTCACGGGCTTTACTGCCTTCAAAAGCTCCTACAATGCCTGCTTTTTCGAGTTGGTCAATGAGTCTGCCTGCTCGGTTGTAGCCTAATTTGAGCCTTCTTTGTAACAATGAGGTACTGCCTTGTTGGTGCATCACAATGATACGAGCAGCTTCTTCAAACAAGGCATCTCTATCCGAAAAATCAAAATCTTCACTGTTGCTTTCCGCAGATTCGCCCACATATTCAGGGAGCATGTACGCAGAGGCATAGCCTTGCTGGTCAGCAATAAAATCACATAGATTTTCTACTTCTGGCGTATCTATAAAAGCACATTGCAGACGAGTAAGGTCAGAACCAGCCGAATACAACATATCACCCATACCAATAAGTTGTTCTGCTCCGCCAGTATCCAAAATTGTTCGAGAGTCTATTTTAGAAGTAACTCTAAATGAAAGCCTTGAAGGGAAATTTGCCTTGATAATACCTGTAATAACATTCACAGATGGACGCTGTGTAGCAACCACCAAATGAATACCAATGGCTCTTGCAAGCTGAGCCAGACGAGCAATAGGCTGTTCCACTTCTTTACCTGCTGTCATCATCAAATCGGCAAGCTCATCAATCACAAGTACAATGTAAGGCAGGAACTTATGTCCATTTTTAGGGTTGAGCTTTCTGTCTGTAAATTTCTGATTGTACTCTTTAATGTTTCTACAAGCTGCATCTTTGAGCAGACTATAACGGCTATCCATTTCGATACACAAAGAGTTTAACGTATTGATTACCTTCGATGTATCTGTGATAATAGCTTCTTCCTCGTTGGGTAATTTTGCCAAAAAGTGTTTTTCAATTTTATTGAAAAGCGTTAATTCTACTTTCTTGGGGTCAACGAGTACAAATTTGAGTTGAGAAGGGTGTTTTTTGTACAATAAGGATGTCAATATCACATTCAAACCCACCGATTTACCTTGTCCAGTTGCTCCAGCCATCAGTAAGTGAGGCATTTTGGCTAAATCTATCACAAAAATTTCGTTTGTAACAGTTTTTCCAAATACCACAGGCAAATCCATCGTGCTATTTTTAAACTTTTCATGGGCAATGAGTGTCCTCATAGCTACCAGTTCACGTTTTTGGTTGGGAACTTCTATACCAATTGTCCCTTTACCTGGGATAGGAGCAATGATACGAATGCCCAAAGCAGCCAGTGAAAGGGCAATATCATCTTCCAAATTCTTGATTTTAGAAATACGAACACCTGCATCGGGTACAATTTCGTAAAGTGTAACAGTAGGTCCGATAGTAGCCTTGATAGAGCCAATGCCAATTCCATAATGTCCTAATGTTTCAACAATTTTATCCTTGTTGGCTTCTAATTCTTCTTTGGTTACCTGTACTGTATTGTTGGTAGGTTCTCGGAGTAGTTCAATTGTAGGATATACATACCTACTCAAATCGAGTGTAGGGTCGTAATTGGTCGAAAATCCAGTTTTAATATCTTCTTCATCTAAATCTTCGTCTTCCTCTACATTTTCAATTTCCACATCAGGAACAACCACATTGGTAGGAATAGGAGTGATGTTTTCTATCTCTAGAGAAATTTCTTTGTTTTTGGATGTATCTTTGGCTTCAACACGTCTTTCTTTTACTTCTAGTTCCAAAGGTTCTTCTTTGGCTACATCTTTCAGATTTACAGGTGTTTCCCATGTTTTTTCATCTAACAAATTATCTTCATCCAGAGCATCTAAATTTTCTTCATCTCTGCGTTCTTCAACAATAGGCTCTTGAGTTATGTTTTTTTCTACTTTATCTTTTTTGGAAATGAGTTTGATACCCATTTTTTCAAGTTCATCGTCTATTTTATCTTTATCTTGCAGAATATCCGTTGATATTTTGGCTTCATCTATATCTATTTCGTTGGCTTCAGTTTCTTGGAATTTATTAGTTTCATTTTTAAGAGGCTTTCTTTTTACATTTTCTGCTTCTTTGGGGGCAGTAATGGATTCATCTTCTGTGGGGGCTTCTACTTTTTTATTGTTTTTGATGGTTGTAACATTGAAGAAGTAGATAACAAAAGCAAGTAAACAGAAAATTAATAACAAAATAGTTCCCCAACCCAAAAGGGCTTTAACTGTAAGGGCAATTTCGAACCCTGTAACGCCTGTAATACTATGTAACCAAGTGTTTTCAGGTAAATTAGAGGCTAAATAACCTAGTAACGTACTGAGCCACAATACTGCAAAAATTCCTAAACCCCACACTTTCCCAGTAGGAAGTAAATGAACTCTAAAAACCATTTTGAATCCATAAAGGAATAACAACGTAACAAGGAGAAAAGAGCCAATCCCAAACCACCGAAAAATAAAATAATAAGACAAAACAGCCCCATAAATACCCAGCCAGTTTTCTACTTCTTCACCTGCTTCTCGAGTACCTGTTTCATGGAATGCTTCTACAATACTTTGATCTGCTTGTGCGGTAAATAAATAAGAAGTAAAGGCTGTAAAAAGATAAATAGAAAGAAATATAAAAAAGAAACCAATAATTAGTTGTACTCTACGATCTTGTAGAGGCTTGAATACCAATTTTTTCTTCTTTTTCTTTTCAGTGGAAATGGGTTTGTTTTGGATATAAGTATTCTCTATCATGTATTGGAAATGGATTTAGACAATCGTACAAAAGTACGTAATTTCTGAAAAAGTTACAATTTTAATGTACCTTTCCCAATTTTCATCACTAAAATAGCCTTTTTTTGTTCATAAAGTTCTTTTGTGGCTTGTGTAATAGTAGGCATCACCTCATCAATTTCTCCAAATATTTGTGTACTCATTCCATTGGTGATGACTTCTAAATTTGGATTCTTTTTGAGGGACTCTATAAAATCTAAAATAACCTGAATATACTCACTATCCAAAGGATATAAACTGATTTCTGCACTGATTTTCATGATTTTTAAAGTTTGGTTTATTTTTTGTATATTTTTTTTCTAGTCTTGCAACCCTTCAGAAAAATCGAGGGTCTTGTATATAGAAAGTTAAATCTTAAACGAAATGAAAATTTCATTATCTACTCATAATCAAAAGCCTATAACTATGCAAAAAGTATTAGATTTTGTAGAAGTAGCCTTACTATTGGCTATTGGCTTTACAATGATGTCGTTTTTACCCTCATAAAATATAAGCGTTTATAGAGGAAACCTTTGTTAGCCTAATTCCTAGACTTTTGGTTTAGGAATTTTTTGTATTTTGAGACTTGCCCCTAAAAAACGACTGATGGAAGAGAAAATCAAAAATAAAAATAAACCTAAAGGCTTGACTATCAAAGCTCCTTTTCCTCCAGCATAAAGGTCTATAAAGTTTCGGGTAAAGTCATTGTACACAGAATTCATAATTCTTTGCCCAACATTTTCATCATAAATATCTCCAATATAAATACCTATTCCGATGAATATCAAAATAATGCTAATCAAAAAAACAGGAAAAATCAGATCAAAAATTTTATTAATCTTAGGAAGGGGCAATGGCTGTTTTTTTCGGAGTTTATAAAATATAGTTATATGCACAATAGAGAGAATGCCAAAAAGAATTCCATAAACCACAGGCTCTACATTAGAGTTGCCACCTATAAAATTATAATCTAACCAAACAGCTAACACATAAGAAGATAATAATGAAGCTACTATATCAAGAATAATTTTTTTTCTCATAATGAAAGACGTATTTGTAGATTTTTAACAAAAAAAGGCATTTTTTGTGAATTTTATTTCAAAAAAGTTTATAATCTTAATTTTTTTTTTTAAGATTGTGTAACCTTTAGCCACTAAATGCCGTAATACCGTTTAAGAAATTTTAAATCTTTTTTATTATGTCTTGGTTAAACATTTTCCGTGGTAATAATACAAACAAAAGCCACACTCGTAGCCACTTGCAAAATCTTATTGAAATGGCTAAAGCAGATGGTTATTATGACCAAGTAGAGAAAGACTATCTTCTCAAAATTGCTAAAAGCTATAATATTACTGCCAAAAATATGGATGAGGTGGAGAAATATTCTGGACAAGTAGCAATGGCTCAATCAGGAAACTCAGACATGGTTTATAGACAACTTTATGAATTGGTAGGTATGATGCTTGCAGATGGTATCGTACACAATAGTGAGATAGAATTGTGTGTTCGATTTGCAGAAGAAATGGGAGTAGCTCAGGGAAATGGTTCTTCGTTTATCGGAAAATTGGTAAAAGCGATAGAACAAGGTGCAAATGAGGCAGATGTGAAGAAAATTTTTGCATAGTCATAGAATTATAAAATTTTAAAATAAATAAATAAGCCTTCTAAATTTTTAGAAGGCTTATTTATTATGTGATTAATTACATTTTTAATTCTGAAGTAACTTAATATCATTGATATTATCCATGATAATGATGTAACGGTTGTTACTCATACCAATCCCCAACGAACCAGCAGAGATTTTGACTAGTAATTCATCACCACCTTTGGCTTTAATAGTCGTAAGTCCACTCCAATATTCACCTCTGCTCAAGTTAACTTTCATTTCTTCAAATTTAGCATCTGAATAGAAAATCTCTACCATATTTAGACCTTCAAATTCATCAGGAGCATAGTATAAAAGTTGTGAGGCTAACTCATTGGCAGAGTTAATTGTAAATTTCCTACTTAAGTAGAAAATAAGGTTATTGGCATTCAATAAAGCATCTTTTTCAAGTGCTACAATTTGCGAACGCTCCATTTCTTCTTGTGTAGCCTGTAATTCTTCCATGTTTTGAATCATTTCTTCTTCTTGAGCTTTCATTTGTTCTGTTAGCATCTTAGATTCTTCAAGAAGTTTGGCAGTTTGTTCAGTGTTTTTCACGGTTGCAATGGTTGAGGCAATGGATTCTGCAACACGTTCAACGAATCGTATCTGATAATCTTCTATTTCTGAAATACTTGCAATTTCTACTACTCCAAATACCTCGTCATTCACTTTCAGGGGAACAATCAGAACGCTTCGTGGATTGGTTTTTCCTAAACCTGAAGTGATGGTAATATAGTCATTTGGAACTTCTGTAAGATAAATAGTGGATTGTTCTTGCCAAGCTTGCCCTGTGAGTCCGTCACCCAGATAAACTTTTTGTTCCAAATATTTTTTCTTATCCCATGCATAACAAGCTTCCATTTTCAAATATTCTTCACTACCATCTTCATCTTTTGTAACAATGAAAAGTCCTCCTTGATTGGCGTTTAGTTTTTTAACGAGTTCAGAGATAATTACATCTGCAAGACGATTGATATCATCGTTGTTTTTACGCAAAATATCACCAAATGTAGCCAAACCTTCCGTAGCCCAGTTACGGATACGGTCTTCATAATCTACTTTCTCCAAGTTGTCCCTCATTTCTATCAAGGCGTTACCTAATACGTCATTTTCAGAAAGGGGTTTGTATTCAGCGTTATAAATACCACGACCAATACTTTCGGCGAATTGTGATGTAGAACGTAAACCATTAATCAAGTTATCCACAGAGGTAGCAATTTGACCAATTTCATCACGTCTAAACTTCGTTTTCTTATCTTCTGGTAATTCACCTTTACCAAGCTGGGAGATTACTCTGTTGATGTAGTTGATAGGTTGTACAATATTGTTGGTTAGGGTAAAGGCAATGGAGATACCCAGCAATACAACAAGACCAATCAGAACAATAATTTGATATTTAAGACTTTCAAACGAGTTGATAATACTAATCTGAGCTTTGTTTTTTTCAGTTCTTTTGAAATCTTCAATTTTATCCAGTTTTTCGATGATGGATTTTGCTCTAGGGTTGATTTCTGTTTCTGCGACATTGTTCATTTCCAAAAGTTTCTGAACCCTGTCTTCCTCTGTAACAATTTGTTCCATTACATCTTTTTTCTGTATTTCAACAAATTTGTCAAATTGCTTGAATACACTATCTATCTTTACTGCCTGTGTGGTATCAGACCAGTTTTTCATCAAACCTTGTAGCTTTTCTTTGAGTTTAGGATATTGCATATCCTGAATTTCTTTGAGTTTGTCTTTATCTTCTGGAAGAATAGAAGAGAAAGCCCATGCAATGGTAAGCCTTTGTGAGCCTTCCACCATCAACTTAAAGTCTTTAATCACATCAAAAGAAGGGTCAATGATTTCTTGGGTATTTTTAATACTCTTTCCGTTGTTATTGATGATATAAATGTTATACACACCATATCCTGCAAATATCATAATCAGAGCAAAGAAGCCAAGAAGAATTTTCAGACGAATGGTAAGACCACGTTTCATAAGAATTTACACATTAGTTTCGGATAAAAATAGATAATAAAGATGAAAAAAAAAAATGTATCAGAATATTTGTTCATCTGCAAAATATTCTAAAACCTGATTTTTAAGAAGTTTTTCCTGTTCCAGTAAATCAAACTGAGGCAAAGGTTTGGCAAGCTCCCAATGAGGCCAGCCATCTTGGTCTGTACCCACAAGCGTATAAAAGCCTAATTTGCTCAATACTCTGCAAATGGCAATGTGCATCAAGTCTTGTTTTTCTTCTTTTGTGAAATTTTTATGTCCTTGTCCTAATTCCTGAACACCTATTAAAAAAAGAACACCGTTTAAGTCTTTGGGTCTCTGACCAATAGTTTTTTGTATTTTATTTAACAATTGTCCCCATCTAAACTCAAACTCTAAATCCTCAGGGTTTATTTTGTTGGTTTGCATAGCTTAGGCTGCTCCTTTTGTCATGGTTCTGAATATAAAAATAGTAGCATAAAATGCTATGAAAATGGTATGATGGTCATCAAGAATTTTCTTGTCTAAAACCTGAATATCATACTCATAAGCCCATTTACTCCATTTAAAACTTGGATTAAACTCAAGTAAAGGCTCTTTTTTGTTATCAAAAAGAACAAATTTTGAATTCCAAAAACCTTTATGCTTGATTGAATATTCTATCCCGTTGGCAGTTTTGATAGACACTCCACCCAGCCAATTCATAGAAATAGAAGCTAAGTGTTTACTATTTTCTACAACTTCAATGCTTGTACCCCAAAAACCTTCAGGTTTAAATGATAAGAAGCTATTCTGAAATGTGGCTTGGGCTTTCTGTGAAAACCAACCCTCATAGCTTAATGTGCCAATGGATTTACCGTTGTCATCTGACAAAGAATACTTTTTACTTCCAATAGATTCTGCTTTCATAAAAAATAGAATTATTCTGCATTCAAAAATACAAAATAATTCCATTCTATTGTTAAAAAAGCCATATTTACTATAAAATTAAATAGCTTTGCTAAACATCTGGGCATTTTCTTGTTTTGACCAATATCGTTTATCTATCTGTAAAGCTATATTTCTTAGAAACATTTTACCTAATTCAGTTACTTGTAAATGAGGATGTTTGTATATAACTAATTGGTCTTGTTCCAATTCATAGAAATGATCTTCTAACTCTTCTTGGCTCATGTCTTTTTCAAAAACTGTCTGATAATTACACATAATATCAAGAATATACTGACGAACCAATTGGTCTTCTTTGGTAAGCAAATGTCCTTTAAAAATAGCAAACTCTCCATTTTGAATGGCTGTTTGATATGCTTCAACTTCTTTAATATTCTGCATAAAAGCACCTCCAGTATCACTGATGGAAGAAGCCCCCAAACCAATAAGCAAGTTGCCAGTTTGAGTAGTGTAACCCATAAAATTTCGATGTAAAGTACCATTGAGAGAGGCAATATACAGGCTATCCTGAGGGAGTGAAAAATGGTCTAAACCAATATCAATATAGCCTGCTTCTTTGAGTAAATCTCTTCCTAATTCGTATAGTGCCTGTTTTTCTTGGGCTTGAGGTAAATCGGCTTCAGTGTAACGTCTTTGTGCTGGAACTTTCCAAGGTACATGAGCATAACTGTAAAAAGCAATGCGTTCAGGTTTTAGAATTTTGATATACTCAATCGTATTTTTGATTGTTTGGAGACTCTGAGCGGGCAAACCATAAATAATATCTGCATTGATAGATGTATAACCTATCTTACGAGCCTGTTCAAATATATTTTGAGTTTGCTCGAAACTTTGTGGACGATTAATTAAATACTGAACTTTATCATCAAAATCCTGAATACCAACGCTTAATCTTCTGAAACCTACATCATAGAGAGCTTTTAGTTGCTCAAATGTGGTATAGTTGGGATGCACTTCCACACTCAATTCTGCTTCTGGTACTAAAAAAACAGATTTTAAAATATTGGAAATGAGATAATTTAGATTTTCGGCAGAGAAAAAAGTAGGTGTTCCGCCCCCTAAATGAATTTCTTTGATGGTGGGTTTCCCTGGAAATAAAGCCAAATACATTTTCCATTCTTGTAAAAGAGTTTCTATGTATGGCTGCTCAACAGCATGATTTTTAGTGATTCGTTTATTACAACCACAATAAGTACACAAACTTTCACAAAAGGGCAGGTGAATATATAAGCTAATCCCTTCTTCTTTTTTGAAATTGCTTTTGATAGAATTTATCCAGATATTCTGACTGATATTGTCTTCCCAATAAGGTACAGTTGGATAGCTCGTATAACGAGGAACAGCGATGTTATATTTACTAATAAGTGAGGATATATGAACGTTTTGCATAAAAGGTCATCTTTGAAAGTACAAAAAAAACTCTTATCAAAAATGAAATCAATGATAATAATCACTTATTTTTATAACATTCAGCTAAACACTTTATCGCATGAACACTAAACTCAAAATACAGTTTGTTATTAACCCTATTTCTGGAGGAAAATCCAAGAAAAAAGTTTTGGAACTGATTGAACAAAAAATGCCTAAAAATGAATTTGAAGTAACAATTGTATTTACGGAAAGAGAGAATCATGCAACAGAATTAACCAAAGAAGCCATAGAAGCAGGAAAAGACTGTGTGGTTGCTGTAGGTGGAGATGGCACGATTAATGAAGTGGCTCAAGCCCTGATAGGCTCAAAAACAGCCTTGGGAATTATTCCTTATGGTTCAGGAAACGGGCTGGCAAGGCATTTAGAAGTATATCTTTCACCTCTAAAAGCCATTGAAAATCTTAAAAAATTTAAGGTGACATCCATAGATGCATGTTTTATTAACGACAAGCCTTTCTTTTGTACTTCAGGGGTTGGCTTTGACGCTTATGTGAGTAGTCTTTTTGCTCAGGCAGGTAAAAGAGGATTCCAAACGTATGTAAAAAGTACCTTAAAAGCCTTTTTTGGCTATAAACCAGAAATATATACACTACAAACAGATGAAGGAATAATAGAAGTAAAGGCTTTTGCCATTACCTTTGCCAATGCTTCTCAGTATGGAAATAATGCTTACATTGCTCCAAATGCTAATATTCGAGACGGATACATTGATATTTGTATTTTAAAACCTTTTCCTAAATGGAAAATGCCTCTGTTAGGAATTAGCTTATTTTTGAAATTATTGCCTAAACTTAAATATTATCAAAGTTTTAGAGTGAAAAATGTTCTACTGAAACGAGAAAATGCTGGAGCTGTACACATAGATGGAGAAAATCTTTCGCTAGGAACACAATTAAAAGTTTCTATTCAGCCTCAAAGTTTATATGTAGTAACTGGATAAAAAAGCCAAGCATTTAGCTTGGCTTTTTATTTATGAATGAGTGATTTGTGCTGGGTCATGCTCTTCATGTAGATGCTGATTGCGTAACTGTACGGGAGTAGTTTTTTTTCGCAAACGCATATTAACAGCTTCTATCACAATGGCAAATGCCATAGCAAAGTAAATATAGCCTTTATCAACATGTACATCAAAAGCTTCTACCATCAGTAAAAAGCCTATCATAATTAAAAATGCCAATGCCAAAATCTTGAAGGTAGGATGACGATTGATAAAATCATTAATAGATTTTGCAAAAATAAACATGATAGCTGTTGAAATGACCACAGAAGCCACCATGATGGGTATTTCTTTTACCAGACCAATGGCTGTCAGAATACTATCGAAAGAGAATACTAAATTAATCAGTACGATTTGAACTAAAATCCAAGTGAATACAGCTGAGCCTTTGGACGATTTTTGTTCATCCATTTCAACTGCTTCGAGTTTCCCATGAATTTCCGAAGTGCTTTTTGCCATCAGAAATAGCCCTCCTATAATCAAAATAATATCTTTGCCATCCAAATTGTGTCCCCAGAGTGATAGGAGAGTTTTATCCATTTTGATAATCCAAGAGATACAGCCCAATAAAGCTAATCGGAGAATGGCAGCCAAAACAAGTCCCCAGTTTCGGGCTTTTGCTTCCTGACTTTTGGGTAGCTTTCCAGCCAGTATCGAAATAAAAATGACATTATCAATACCTAATACAATTTCTAAAACAGAAAGAGTAAGTAAACTGATTAGATTTTCGAGAGTTAGTAAGTCTTCCATGTATAAAAGATAGTTTTACTATTAAAACTATCTTTTGGAAAAAATGTTTATAGAATTTTTCAATTTTTCAGTCTGATTTTCTCAATTATGTTTGTGAGGCTTCTTCCTGATACTCCAAAATATCACCAGGTTGACAGTTTAAAGCTTTACAAATTGCTTCAAGAGTACTAAAACGAACTGCTTTGGCTTTCCCTGTTTTCAGAATGGAAAGATTGGCAAGTGTTAAATCTACTTTTTCTGAAAGCTCATTCAATGACATTTTGCGTTTTGCCATCATCACATCAAGATTCACAATTATAGGCATAGTTTAAACAGTTAATTCATTTTCAGTTTGTAACTCGAGTCCTTTTTGGAAAATTTGAGCAATGATAAAAAGAATTGCCGCCATCATCAAAAATGCTGCACTATCATTCCAATATTTTTCTATGACATCCACATCATACCCTCGATGAGTAAAATTTTTGGTAAACTGGTGGGCAATAATTCCCAAAATACCTACAGAAAATGCATGATAACTCATTCTTGAAATTAAAGAAGCAATTTTTTCACTAAAAGGCTTGACCATATTGAGCTTTAAAAAAGTTTCGATAATGAGGTAAAATATAAAAGCCTTAAGCCCTGAAATAATGATAGCAAAGCTAAATAAAGCTGTATATAAAGGCTGGTTATCTCTGTATATTTCTGCAAGATTAAGCCCCATATACGAATGTTTGGCAACAATAGGCTTGAATAAACTATAAACATAATTGAATGTAAGAGCTCCTGTTTCAATACAAAGCCCTACAAAGATAATCCAAGAAACAACATGCAATACCTTGATGATTAAATCTGTTTTTGATGACATAATTTTAAAGTTTAGAATTATATCGTAAAGATAAAATAAATTTATTGATAAACAATAAATTTTTATCGAAATTTATTTCGAAAATAAATAATATTTTGAAAAAATAATTATAAAAATAAAGAAATGGTGTTGTTTGAATTATAAAACAAAAGCTTCCCCAACATTCAATACTTTTAAATTTCCTTGAATTTTATTTTGTTCGTCAAGATTTTTCAAAATTTCTAAAGGTTTGTGCAGAGGCTCATCTGCCAAATCGAAAGTGCCATAGTGCATAGGAATCATGGTTTTGGCTTTCAAATCGTGGAAGGCTTGCACAGCTTCATCTGGGGCTGTATGGCTCTGTCTCATAAACCAACGAGGCTCATAGGCTCCAATTCCTAAAATTGCATAATCAATGTTAGGAAATAGACTTGCAGCTTCTTTGAAATGCTCATCGTAACCACTATCGCCACCAAAATAAATTGTAACATCCTGATATTGAATAACAAAAGCTCCCCAAAGCATTTTATTCAAATCCCATGTGTACCGAATAGCCCAATGGCGAGTAGGAAGGTAGTAGATTTTCAAATCGGCAGTATCATTGAATAACTGATACCAGCCTGCTGTTTGTATGGGTTGCTTGTTGAGCCAAGGCGTAAGTAAAACATCATTCTTTAATCCTGTAAGAACCTGCATACGAGGGTTTTGTTTGCTGATAAGCCTTATAGACTGCTCATCAGCATGGTCTCTGTGGTTATGGGAAATTAATAAATAATCAATATCTCTGAATTTTTCGGGGCTACAAGGTAACTCCGAAAACTTTTTCATCATGGGTAAAGGGTATAGAATAGGGTCGATGAGTAGCCTTTTACCACCTAAACACATCAAAAATGAGGCATGCCCAAGCCATGTGATGGAATTAACCTGATTGTTGAAAAAATCTTCGTTCTTTTTTACTTCTAATCTCCAAGTAGAGGCTTTTTTCTCCGTTTTATAGGGATTAATGGTTGTTTGCCATTTCAAAACATCTAAAAATGAATATCTAAAGAGTGTATGTAAATTGACAAATCTGTCTTGAGAGTTAAGAGGTGTTCCTTTCCAGCCTTCAGGGGCAAATGTTTTTAAATCAGGATTTTGTATATAGGGCATAACAGCGTGAAAAGTTGTAAATGGTAAATTATTTTGCTGATTTTGATAAATACATTAATTTTAGTAACAAATACATTTTAAGTTTAATGTACATGGATAAAGATAAAATTATAGAATTTATTGAAGAAAATTTTCGAAACAAGCGAAAAAAATTGATAGAGAAGATAAACACTTTTCATACAAACACATATTTGTCAGAAATTCATCAAGAATTTGAGCAAAATATAAAAATACATTGGCGTGCAAAGTCATATTCTCCTCATAAACCTAAAATTACTAATGTGGGAGATATATCCAATATTTATACATTTTACTTAAATGAGGGCTTAATTGTTAAAGATAAAAATAATGTTGATTGGGACTTCAATGAATATTTAAAATCTGGAGAGGAACTTCATATTTGTCAAGTTTGGGTTAACTGGTTTTTACCTATTTACTATTTAGAAACTACTTATGAAGTCATAAATAATCGAAAAAAGTATATTCAGTATGGAAAAATAAATTTATTAGATAAAAACGAAATAAAAATAGTAACAGATATTAAAGCTATCTTAAATCAAAAAAAATATCAATTGCTTGATAATCAAGAATTCCTTAACCAGATAGTAAAAGGTGTCTCAACAGATTGTACAGAGAAAAATGAAGCAACAATATTTGATTGTTTATTTTCTGATTTGATAAAACCCACCTTGCATTGTCGAAAATTCTTAAATAAAAAAAATAAAATACCTCAATTATCTTTTGTGGAGTATTTGGATGAAAATAGACAAGTGTCTAGGATTGAAGCAGAAATCTATCATAATGGTCTGAGTCCTATTACCATTACATTTGACAAAAACTATAAAATTATAGAAACAGAAAGTAGAGGTAAACTAAATGGAAAAAAATATAAAACAATAAAAACTAAGTATGTCTAAAAGTAAGTTCTAAATTTTATAAAAAAATATTATTTTTGCGTATCTGCTTTCAACAAGTTATGGCTTTTTTACTGATTGTATTACTTACACCTTTTTTTACATTTCTTACTCTTTTCTTGAATCAGAAGAAAACTCAAAAATGGGCGACATGGATAAGCCATATTTCCTTTTTAGTAAGTTTACTAGCAGCAGGTTATATCTTTTTATACCTTCCCAAACCATTTTATGAGGTTTTTGAATGGGTCAGTTTTTCTAAAATACGTTTAGGTTTTGAGATTAGGAATTTAGAGAGTCTGATGTTGCTTTTAGTACTTTTTGTAGCATTGATGGTGAGTATTTTTTCGAGTGTGTATATGGCTCACGAAAAAAACATAAGCAGGTATTTTGCTTATCTACAACTGTTTACCTTTGCAATGCTAGCCTTGGTAGTATCTTCTAATTTACTCCAAACATACGTTTTTTGGGAAATAGTGGGTTTTACGTCTTATCTACTGATAGGCTTTTGGCAGGAACGCCCTGAGGCAGTTTGGGCATCACGAAAAGCTTTTTTAGTGAATAGAGTAGGAGATATTGGCTTTTTAATAGGTTTGGTACTTATTTTTGCAAACTTTAAAACAGTCTCATTTTCAGAATTATATACCCTGAAATTTACCACAGAGCAACATTCCTTGCATGTATGGATTGGGATATGTTTATTTTTAGGTGCAATGGCAAAATCAGCACAGTTTCCATTGCATATTTGGTTACCCAATGCAATGGAGGGACCTACGCCAATTTCAGCTCTCATTCATGCTGCTACAATGGTTGCAGCAGGAGTATTTCTGATGGCTAAAATGTCATTTTTCCTGACTCCAGAAACCAAAAACTTTATTGCAATTATTGGGGCAATTAGTATGTTTTTAGGAGCTTACTGGGCTGTATTTCAAAGAGATATTAAAAAAGTACTGGCATATTCAACTATTTCGCAATTGGGCTTGATGATACTTGGAATAGGAGTAGGAGGCTATGAAGCCAGTCTGTTGCATTTATTTACACATGCTTTTTTTAAAGCTGGGCTTTTTTTGTGTGCTGGAGTTGTGATTCATCAATTACACAAAATAGAAAAACAATATCACTGGCATTTTGATGTTCAGGATATGCATTATATGGGTGGTTTCAAACAAAAAATGCCTTTCCTGTTTATAGTTTATACTCTTTGTATGCTGGCACTGGCAGGCTTGCCCTTCTTTTCTGGCTTTTTATCTAAAGATGCTATTTTTATACATATTTTTCAGCATAATGCTATTCATAACAGCATACTTAGTTGGACTCTTTTAATTCTGCCCTTGTTAGCTTCTTTTCTGACGGCATTTTACATGGCTCGTCAGTGGATGCTGGTATTTTTTGGAGAATTTAGACTGGAAAAAGATAAAAACCAGACAGTTGAGTTTGAGAGTATTCCTTTAAACTTTAAAATCCCTTTGATTCTATTAAGTTTAGGGGCATTGGGCGTGTTCTTTTCTGTCAATCCTTTTGTCGCTGAAAAAAGCTGGTTATGGGAACTCTTACAATCTAATACATCAGAATCCAATCAGATTTCTCATATAGAAGTGGCACTAATCACTTCTATATTAGCCATTTTAGGACTTTTGTTAGGCTTTTGGCAAAAAACATCTGTTGCAATAGCACAGATACTCAAAATATCTTGGGGCATTCCTACTATATTTTTTAGGTTATCTCGAATGATAGCTCAGGGAATTTATAAAAACTATCAGGCTCAAAAATTAGAGGGAGTTAGTATTCTGATAGAACCAATTATGTTTCTTGCAAAAGTCAGTACTTCCATTGAAAAACGAATAGATGGCTTTGTCAATTTTATACCAAAATTGAAGGTTGTTTTAGCTCATATCATTACTTGGATAGATAGAACCATCATAGATGGACTAATTCATGTAGTTTTATGGTTTGGAAAATCTCTAGGAGAAATTTTCAGACAATCACAAGGAAAATATGTACAGGCTTATTTTGGCTTTGTGATGATAGTCTTATTTGTCATATTATTTTTAACAATTCACTATTTCAATTAAATATAGAAAATGAAACTTTTAGATATTAGCCTTCTTTCAGCTTCTGTGGGCTTTCTGATTATCGGAATATATGAAATTATGAAAGGAAAATTTGCAGATAATTACTGGATACTCATGATGATGCTTATATGTTTATTCATATATGGTTATCGTAAAAATTTGAGAGTAGAACAAGAAGAAAAAAACAAAAAACAGTCTAATACAACCAAAAAAACTACTAAAAAATAAGTTTGAAACTGTTTGTAAATGTAATTTTTTTAAGTATTTTTCTGAAAATTTATTCACTTTAAAAACCTTACCATTATGTTTGACTTAAACGATGTGGCAGCACAAGCCCTTAAAAAACAAGTAGAAGATGCTGTTTCAGGAAAAATTCAGAATTTAGAAGTTCTTGTAAATGGTACAGAAGTTACGGTGAGAGGTGATGTTCAGTCTGCTGATGATAAACAATCTGCTCTTGCATTAGTACAAAATGTCTCAGGGATTTCAAAAATCATTTCTGGTATATCTGTTTTAGATGAAGTAAAAGCTGCTGAAGAAGCTGCAAATACATATACAGTAAAAGCTGGTGATACACTTTGGGCAATTGCTCAAAATCAATTAGGAAATGGTGCTGATTATATGAAAATATATGAAGCTAATAAAGATGTAATAGGCTCAAATCCTGATTTGATTAAGGTAGGTATGGAGTTGAAAATTCCTAAATAATCGTAAATACAACAACTTTTTACTAGAACTTATATCTGCAATAGACTCTTAAAAAGGAGTCTATTGTTTTTTGATAACACTTTGATATATTTCCATCAAAATCTTGTAATTAATTTCAGGAGTATATTTTGTTAAATATGTATTTCTTGCATTTTCATAGAAATGTTTGAAATCATTTTTTTCAAAATAAGCTATTTTTATAGCCAAATCTTCTGCATCACCTGTTTTAAAATGTAATCCGTTTTGATGATTGGTAACCATTTCATTAAGGTTGTCTATATCTGAAATAATTACAGGAGTTCCCGTTGAGAAACATTCTAAAAGAGCTAAAGGCATTCCTTCATAACATACAGAGGGGATTATCAATGCTTTTGCAGCTTTCATTTTTTCTAAAATAAAATCTTTGTTTTGAAACCCATGATAAGTAATATGAGGGTTTGAAGACACATATTCTTTGACCATAGGCTCTAAATCCCCACTTCCAATAATTTCTAAAGGAAACTTATGATGATTTGTAGCTTTTAAAACTACTTCTATTCCTTTTTCTTGTGAAAGCCTCCCTACATATAAAAAATAGTTTTTTCTGCTTCCTGATGGTTCAAAACCCATGTCTGAAACAAAATTAGGTTTAATAACTAATTTCTCTGAGGGTAATTGTAGTGATGATTTTAATAACTTCTGTTTTGTGAATTCAGTAAAGGTAATAAACTTGTCTATTTTATTTTTCCACGTTCCTAATACCTTATGAATACCAGTTGTAAAAGTTAGTTGAGCAGTTTTTAGAGTAGAGTCTTGAAAGCATTTATGTTTGATACCAGCTATCGGAAATTTAGCTTTTGTACATAACTCACAGGTTTTGCCATCTCTCAAAAGTAATGAGCCTGAACAAATAAGTCTAAAATTGTGTAGTGTTGAAACAACAGGTATTTGCTGACGTTTAGCTTCATAGAAAATAGAAGGAGATGCAACATAAAAAAAATTATGTGTATGAATAACATCAGGCTTGAAACTGCTTATTTTTTCTCTTAGAAGAATAGAAGAATTTCTGTTGTAAATACTTTTATATAGCATTTTTACTTTTTCGAATCCACTAATCTTGCTGTTATCAAAAAAAAGCTGCTCTACATGCTCTCCATATGAAATTAAAAGATCTTTCTCGTTGGCAACTGTAGAATCTTCACCTCCTTTATGAAGGTATTGATTATGAATTTGAAGTATTTTCATGATGAAAATGTCTTTGGAATATAGATTTTGCTACCAAACCCAAAAAAAACCAATAAGAACCCGCATAAGTTGGTGTTTCAAGTGTTGGATTGAATAAACCAATAATAGAAATAGCAAAAAATCCTATAAAGAAAATAATATCATTATTTTGAATGTAGTATTGTTTATATCTGTAAAAATTTTTCAAAATAATCGTGTATAAATAATAAATAATAAATAAAAACACAATACCCAAACGAACAAAAACAGTAATAAAAGTATTATGACTTCCTGTTGTATGAGCATCGTGCTCGTCATCATGTATGCTTTCAGCAGTTTTTTTGCCTTCAGTGTAAGGTAAAAGAGGAGTACCAAAACCTAAACCTACGATATTTTGAGGGAATTCTTCTACTACAATTCTATACCAGAAAACCATTCTCCAAGAAGAATTGACATCTACTTGTAAAATACGATTATGCTGGTATACATAATGCAAATTCCCAAATAAATGATGCCCTGTAGAACCTTCTTTATATAACGGAAAATAAGGTGTTAAATAAAGAAATAGACCTAAAAAAGCAGTTAAACCTGAAATGAATAAAAATCTAAAATGATTATAAAACCTGATATTAACAACAATGAATAAAATAATCCCAATAAGTGTAACAGTTAGTGACTGATAGAAATATGCATATAAAAAGTTCAAGATAAGAATGATAATAGAGATAATAAAATTGTTTCTTTTAAAGAAAAAAGCAAAAAATATAGATGCTGAATATCTATCCATAAATCTGCCCAAAGGTGTAGGATGAGCAGTTGGTATAAGAGAAAAGATTATAATAGTGAATAATAATCTTATTTTTTTTATAAAAGTTGTAAAATCATCTTTCCAATAAAAACCAATAAAAAATACGAAAGAAGCATAAAAAAGAACACTACTACGGAAATAGAAAAACCAATTGGTTTTGGTAAATATTGAAATTATAAAATGAAAAATACAAACTGTCCAAAAAACAAAAATAAGTCGTAGAATTCCTGATTTAGGAATAATCAGGATACCTTTTTTCTTTAAAGAATATTTAAAAAATAAAACAAGTCCTACTAAAGATAAAATTTCATTAAAAAAGAATTTCTTCTCAAACACATCATAGTTTAAGCCATATAAAATGAAAATTACAAAAATAAGATATTTGACATATTTTTTAATCTGCATGAAATTTTCCTATCTAATTATAATACATAAGACTCATCCATACCAAGATGCCCTTTTTCTGCATCTCGAATGGCTTTTTTTAATAACTTTATTCGTCTCAACTCACCTCGTAATATAGCCATGAAGGTAATAAAAATATAAAAAGAAATTCTATGAATATTGAATATAAAAGAATTCTTTTTTAGATATTTCATTGTAAAAAACAGCATATTACGCAATGCATAGTATGCGACAGTTTCTTTAGATTCAAAAAGTGTATGATGCAACCATTTTTTACTTTTGGGTAAATATACAGAACGTTCTACATCTTCTAAAATAGAGTCTTTAATGAGATACAAACTGCCTCCATTTCTTGTAATAGGCAATGTAAAAGCAAAGTCATCCATATAAAGAACATACTCTTCTGGTGGAAGTTCAAATTTTTCTAAAAGTTTTCTGTGCATAAAAAGCCCTCCATAAGGAGCAGCTGCCACCTTTGTATAAGCAGGCAAATCTTCTAATTTTACATTTTCATTGGGATTCCTCTTCATGACTCTTTCATAAACCTTCTCCCACATTTCTCCCCAATGAAAGCCCATAAAATTATTTTCCTTTTGTAAAATATCATTTGGGTTTTGTGTTCTGAGAGCTTTTAAAAAATTCTGTCTGTCTATTCTATTCGATAAAAGGGCAGTAGAGGCATAACTCTCAGGCTTTACAAGTTCAATCCAATATTTTTTTAATACGGAAAGGGTATTGGATAAAGGCAAATTATCATCATCTAATACCCAAATATACTCACAAGATGTTTGAAGTGCTTTTTCTAAGCCTGTTTTAAAACCTTTGGCTGATCCTGTATTTTTCCCCATCAAAACAACCTGAATAGGTAAAGAACTTTTACTTATAAAAAAATTTAGAGCATTTTTGCTTTCCTGTGAACTACCATTATCAATAACAATAATTTCTTTAATATCCTCTTGAACAAGACTATTCAATACTTTTTCTAAGATATGGAATCTATTTCCGTATGTAACTGTAACTACGCAAATGTTCATAAAATTTTGTGCTTATAATGGCTTATATGTAAAATAGCATATAGACCAACTGTAATGAATAATTCAGTTAAAATAACAGCCCAGGCTGTTCCATAAATATTGAAGGATGATGTAAGAGCAAAATTAATCATTATATTGAATAACGAACCCACCACAAATACTTTTGTATAACTTCTCTGATAATTATAAGCCAAAAGAGTCTGATAAGCAGGAATATTTAAGCTAATCACAAAAAGTATAAAACTGAGCATTTCAATAAGAGTACTCACTTGTGGTATATTTTTTTTGGTTAGTAGAAATGTAAGCTCTTCTGAAAAAACAAACAACCACAAGCAACCCAATAAAACAGTGATACAGAAAGGATAAGCAAGTTTTTTAAAAAAATGAAGTAAAGCAGTATGTCCCTGTAATGCTATTCTGCATGCAGTAGGATATGTAGCTTGGAAAAATACAACTAAAAGTTGTTTTAAAGCACTTATCAATCTGTCAGCTATGCTATAATAACCTACTAAAGTGTCATTAGTCAAAAAACCAAGAATTAAAATATTAGCATTAATGTAAGAATTGATAGAAAAATTAGAAACGAAAGGGTACCAACTAGCTTTTAGTTGATGAAAAATAGATGGCTTAGAAGGTTTCTTCCAACTTATACCAAAATGATAAAACATCCAAAATACACCAAATATACCTGATAATAGATTTCCCAAGGCATACAAAGGTAAAATGTAAATATAATCATTAGGTGTTTTCACTAAAATAAAAATAAGAAATGTAAAGAATACTTTCCCTAATACATTGGCATAGGTAAGGTATTGCATTTTTTCAATACCCTGATAAAACCATAAAGGAACAAAAGCCTGACCTACAACAAGCAAAAAACCTCCATAATAAACCCATGCTTCTGTTCGAAACTTAGGAATAAAAAATATGCTAATTACTGTAATAAGTGCAGTTACAAAAATGAGAATAACTTTTATACTTAAAACATCACTTACAACTCTATTCAAATAATTTTTATCTTCTTTGTGTAAGCTTATATCACGTGTAATAGTGATATTGAATCCATAATCAACTATATACAATAAATAAGAAAAAAATGATTGGGCAAAAGTAACTGTGCCAAAACGGATTTCACCAACCGTGATAATCACATAAGGAATTGTAAGCAATGGAAGTATAAAATTGGTAGCTTGGATAGCAGCCAATGCTGTCATGTTTTTGAGAACAGTCTTATGGTCTTGAATATACTTCTTTAGATTCAACTTATTTCGAAGATTTTACAATCAAATTAAATGATAGAGGTACTTTTTTTCCTTGTTGCATTCCTAACTCTGCAATAAAATTTAGTCTTCTCACAAACCTAAAAGTTTTGAACAATAGCCAATGTAAAAATTTAAGAGGAGAGAATGAAAAATGTATAAAGTCGATAGATTGAATATCAATGTTTCTAAAACCAGCATTATAGAGTACAAAATCTAAGCTGATTTCAGTAAAAGTAACATAATGTGTAAAATCAATATAACGATTTCGAGAAGCTAAAACAGAATTTGCATTGGGAACAGTTCCTACAAAAAAACCAGTAGGTTTAAGAGCTTCAAAAATAGCTTTACAAAATGATATTTGAATATCTGGAGGAATGTGTTCTAATACATCAAAAGCAGAAATAACATCAAATTTTCCCTTATTTTGCTGAAGATAAGCAATAGAATCGGATACTTGTTCTACATTTAATCCTTTGTTCTGACAAGAACGTACTTGCCCTTCATCTACATCAATTCCTTGAATATTTTGAAAACCTTCTTGTTTTAAAGTAAGCAATAAAAAGCCCATTCCACAACCAATATCCAATATATGGGAACTTTTATCTTGAGGGAAATAAGGAAGTATATTTTTTTTATAAATGGCAATAGTAGCTTTGATATGTTCAGGAGAATCATTGTGCCAATTCTGATAATGCCTTGTGTAATCTATTTTTTCCATTCTTTAAGGATGTATAAATCTCAAATTGCACGCAAATCTATAAATAAATATTTAAAGAGAAGCTAAAAATTATATTTTGTTTAAATATTAAACTTGCTATATATTTAGCAAAAAATAAATAAATGAAATCTTCTTATCGCTTTCAGGCTGTTTTTGCTTCAATGATGGCTATTTTTATAGCCATTGCTTATTGTGTTTATAGAATAGGCTTTGATTTAGATATATTGGCTGTAATAAAGATAGTTGGACTGGCTTTGTTTATCCATCTTATCCCCAATTTTATATTAAGAAATAAAACAGATTTGAATTGGTGGGAAAAAGATGCAATAGTAACTATTTATGCATTACTATTTGCAGGAGTTTTAGGCTACTTTACAAGATTTTTCCCTTTCTTACAATGGAGCATTTGGCTTTTAGTAATAACAGGCATCATTTTGCTTTTCTGGGCATCTAAAGACTTTATGAAAGAGTATAAAATTGCAAAAGTGTTATTTTGTTGTTTTGTAGCTTTTAGTTTGGCTTTGTATTTTCTCAATGAGAATTATGGAAAATTTGGATATAAAGATAGTTTTTTGGAAGCTGTTAGTGTAGGTTCCAAAAATTATGATTTGGGTACACTTGATATGAGTTATCATGCCACTTTGGCTAAAATGTATCAAACCTATCAAGTACCTACCACTGGAGTAGATGGACTGGTTTGGATGCACTACAATACAGCATCTCATTGGCTCATTGGGAATTTATCGTTGTTATTGGACATCCCTACATGGTTATTTTATAATTTAGCATACCAAGTTATATTTCTGAGTTTATTTTTTAGAGTATTGACATCTTTAACTGAGGATTTACAAAAATATTTTTCAAAGCAAAGAAACAGACCTCCCTCATTTGGTGTGAACTCTTGGCAGTTTTGGTTACTTGTTGTTATTATTTTTATACCTGTTCCTAACAATATGTATATGGCAGGGCTTTTAGGCTATCATTTTGTGATAAGTTCTCCTTATGTAATAGCTCTTTGTTTCTTGTGGGCGTTTTTAGCAACTATTCTGTGTTTTTGGGAAAAACAGGTTAAAAAGAACGTTTTTCTTTTTGTTTTTTTACCTATCATGCTGTTTATCATTGGATTTAGCCATGTAGCTACGATAGTTATCCTAACAGCCTGTATAGGTTATACATTTCTACGATGGACATTATTCAAAAAAGTTTCCTATTGGTGTGTTGTTTTAATGGTAATAGGAGTTCTAGCTTCTTGTTATTTTCTAACAGCTGAAACTACTTTTACTGGGAGATATCACTCTTATGAAGGTTCTTGGGGTTGGTTTTTCTTTTTCAAACAACATGAGCCTCAATATTTCAATTTTATTGTTGTATTCTATGCAAGTCTTTATATTCTTACAATTTTATATTTAAAAAATGAAAAACTTACTTTAACAGATATTCTAAAAGAAAGAAAAGCTTTTTGGTTAGAACTTATTTGGATAGCAGCTCTGGCAGGATTAGCTCCTAATGCAATTTTGCAATTATATGGCTCAACAGGAATGTATTTTTTAGGGCTACAAAAATGGATAATAGGAGTATTTTTATTGGCTTATATACCCTTTATAAAAATAGACATTCTAGAAAAAAAGTGGTTTTTTTATACAAAAATATTAACTGTAGGAGTAGTCTTGGTTATTTTTACAGGGAAATTCTTTAAAAATATGGATGCAAGTCTCAAGAAAAATCTTGATGTACGAGCAACAATTATGAATAAACCTAAAATAGTCTGGAAAACTCGATATTTTTTTACAAAATTCTTTTGTTGTCAAGAAGAATGGACAAAAATAAAACTTCTTTACAGCAATCAAGTACAATCACAAATTAATCAAAATGAGTTTTATCAAATTATTAAAAGTTGGGAGAAATTAGATAAGCTACCTGTTAGTACTAAAAAAGAATCAAGAGTTTATATACCATACAAAGAATTGAAAGTTTATACAGATACAACCCATTTTGAATATCAGGAGATACCCATGATAGCACCTTACATAACAGGTATTGCTACATTGCATGGGTTACCTGCTCCTCATTTACTGATAGGAGCATATGGGTATTCTTATTACGATTTATCAAAAAGAGAAAAAATATGGAAAGAAGGCTACTCAGTAGAAGAGTTAAAGCAAATAGCCAAAGCTCAAAATGCTAAATATTTGTGGATATACTCTTTTAAAACCAAAGATTTTGAAAAAATAACGTTATAAATTAGTAGGGGCGAATCATGATTCGCCCCTACTTGAAATTGAATTACATTCTTTCAGGAACATCAATACCCAACAAAAGCATTCCTTTCTTGATAGTCTGAGCAACTTCTTTGGATAATACTAAACGGAAATTAGTAGCCTCCAAACTTTCTGCTTTTATGATAGAACACTCTGACCAAAAACTGCTATAGTTTTTACATAACTCATAAATATACTGTGTAAGAATATAAGGAGCATGTTTTTCAGCAGCTAACTCTATAGTTTTGTTATACTGGCTCAGTAAATTAATCAGAGATAACTCCAAAGGATGTAGCGTTTTATAACCATTTTGCCAATCAGCTTTTTCTATTTCAGAACCTTTTCTTAAAACAGAACAAATTCGAGCATGATTATATTGAATAAATGGGGCAGCATCACCTTCAAAACTTACTGACTCATCTGGATTATAGAGCATTTTTTTCTGAGGGTCTATTTTAAGCAGGAAATACTTTAATGCTCCCAAGCCAATTATTTCATAAAGATGTTCTTTTTCCTCGTCAGTTAAAAGCTCAAATGTTCCAAAAGCTTTGAGTTTCTCAATACTTTTCTCCTTAGCTAGCTCAATAACCTCTTTCACCAAATCATCAGCATCTACAACAGTACCTTCTCTCGATTTCATTTTGCCTGAAGGAAGCTCAACCATGCCATAGCTCAGATGGTGTAAGCCCTCAGCGTAGCTTCTACCAAGTTTTTTGAGAATCAAAAACAAGACTTTAAAATGATAATCTTGTTCATTACCAACTACATACACCATTTTTTGCATTTGTTGATCTTTGAAACGCAATTCGGCTGTACCCAAATCCTGAGTGATGTAAACAGAAGTCCCGTCTGAACGCAAGACCAATTTGTTATCCAAACCATCTTCTGTGAGGTCTATCCAGACAGAGCCATCTTCTTTTTTATAGAAAACCCCTTTCTGTAAACCTTCTTCTACAATATCCTTTCCTAAAAGATAAGTATTGGATTCGTAGTATTTTGAGTCAAAACTTACACCAATTTTTTTATAAGTATCATCAAAGCCTTCATACACCCAACTATTCATTTTTTTCCAGAGAGCAACGGTTTTCTCATCTCCACTTTCCCAATCTAAAAGCATTTTTTGTGCTTCTTTCATTACAAAGGTTTCATTTTTTAATCCTTCCTCAAATTCACTCAATAACTCTTCTTTTTGTGTTTCTAGATTTTGCAAATTTTTTATTTGTTGTATTTTTTCTTTCTCTTTTTCTTCTTTTAGTAATTCTTTTAAATCAGCTGTATATGAGATATAGTTTTTATTTCTAAAATCCTTGATTTTATCACTCAATTCTAGTATAGAATTTACTAAAGAATCAAATTTATTATTATCATTTTTATTTAATAAATACTTTTGAAATAAACTAAAAGCAGATGCTTTATTGTAGTTTTCAGATTTCAATAACTCAACTATATCAAAATATAATTTTGTTTTTATCTCACTTTTCATAGCTTTATCAAACTCTACATAATATTTCCCTACCAAATGATCGCCTTTTAAACCACTACTTTCAGGAGTTTCTCCATTTCCAAACTTTTCGTAAGCAAGCATTGATTTACAGATATGAATACCTCTGTCGTTGATAATCTGAGTTTTATGAACTTCATAACCAGCCTCTTCAAGAATCTGAGCTACTGAGTAACCCAGAAAATTATTTCTCAAATGCCCTAAATGCAAAGGTTTGTTGGTGTTGGGGGAGGAGTATTCTACTACAACCTTCTGATTTTTAGTAACTTTTGTGTTTTCTTTAAGGAGTGTATCAAAAAACTGAATCCAGACTTCAGCTTTAATAGAAAGATTTAAAAAACCTTGTACAGCATTAAATTTTTCGACGATTGGGCAGTTCTGAACCAAATATTCACCTATTTTTTGAGCTATATCAGCAGGTTTTTGTCCTAATTCTTTGGTATATGGGAAAACAACAAGGGTATGAGAACCTTCAAACTCTTTTTTGGTTTCTTGTAGAGCTATATTTGAAAAATTTTTATTAAAAATGACTTCAAAAGCTTTTTCAATGTGTTCTATAAGCGTTTTTTCTATATGTGACATAGTTGGCAAGGTTAATTTGAGCCTGCAAAATTACAAAAAAAAGAGGACGCTCAAAAATTTTCTTCAAGGCTTTGTTTTTTTATAAAAAAATGAAAAATATTACAGCATGATTTAACAAAAAATTAACAATCAAAAAAAATTAGCAAGGAATTTGCTAGTAATTTATGCAAAAGGATATCACCTTTATATTTCTATGAAAAATTATACTCCTCACAAACTATATTATTTTGTAGCATCTCTAACTGTGCTTATAACAGTTGTTGGCTTTTTTTTATACATTGATAAAAATGAGCAAGTTGCAACGCTTCAAGATATGCACAAATTAGATTCTGCAAGAGCCAGTTATTACAATACAGAAACCACTTCTTCCACAGCTCCTATTTCGCCAACTACAATTACTGATTTGAACGGCAGCAAAACAAAAATTTCTGTTATTACAGACTGGCAAGTAAAAGGCTGGAAGTTGAATTGTGCTATAGAGCCTTTGCTCAATGCTTCTGAAAGAGGAAAAGTTGTTTTTAAAGTTAAAATTAATGAAAACAGACGTTTAGTTGCCTTAGAACACCTTCCAAATCTATCAAATTTATCAGAAGAGAGTGTGCAAAGCTTTAAGACAACTTTAGAACTACAACTAGAGTCTTGTTTAGAACGAAAAAATGTAAAAGTAGAATCTATTTCGAGTGGTACAGTTACATTTTTTGTAAACAAGTTCTAAAAAAGTAAAATTTCCTTGATTTTTCCTTCAAAAAAACTGTACTTGCAATGTTTTTTGCTAGTACTATGTTCAAAATGTTTTTAATTACATCTGTTCTCTTCAACTTCATTTTACTATCTTGTAACTCATCCATCAAGAAAGAGAAAGAACAAAACTCTAAAAAAAATGACGCTCCAATAGTCGTTTTAGATACAATTACTCCTATTTTGGGCTCCCCAATTGTAGAAGAAGAGCTTTTTAGAATAAATTTCCCAGAACCCCCTGAAAAAGAAATAGATTCTGCTGACCAAGCTGTACAATATATTGTTTCTCAGAAAGGTGATTCAGTGCGTTATATGCTTTATTATAGAGACTATGAACCAGGGAAAATCCAGAAATATGGAGAAAAAAAATTCCTCGAAAATCAGGAAAAGCAGGTAATAGATACACATAAGTTTACAGAAAAACAAATTATTGAAAACAAAGGTATCAGTCTTGGTAGTTATAAGGGTATATCTTTAAAAGCTGGTGCTTCTGGTAATTTTTATTTAGTGTATCGAATTTACTTAGTAGAAAACAGGGCTTATCAGATGAGTATATCAAGTGTAAATGGGTATCCTTCTGAAAAAGATATTGATTTATTTTTTGAATCGTTTCAACTCAAAAGTCCACCTAAAAAGACTGTAAAATCATAGTTATTGTTATGCAAACGGAACTTTCTGCACCCAAAATTTTCAATAAAACAGTTATCAATATTCTTTCTGTAGCCATTCCTGTGGTGGTAGGTGTTTTATTGGGTATTAGAGTAAAAGTAAACCTGGGTGAATGGACAAAAATGTTGCCTCATGTAAATGCTGTAATCAATTCATTGACAGCTATTTTATTGATATTAGGCTTGGTTTTTATCAAACAAAAAAATATCAAAGCTCACCAAAATACCATGCTTGCTGCCTTTTCGTTGGGAAGTTTATTTTTGGTAACGTATGTATTGTATCATTTTTCTAATGAAAGCACTAAATATCCTGATAATGGCTACCGAATGATTTACTTATTTATTCTCATTAGCCATATTGTTCTTTCAATGGGGGTGGTACGTTTTGTGTTATTATCGTTGTATTATGCTCTTAACAAAGATTTTGTTAATCATAAAAAAGTGACCAAAATAGCGTTTCCTATTTGGTTATACGTTTCTATAACAGGTGTAATTGTGTATTTCATGATTAGCCCTTATTATACTTAGAACTTTAAAACTGATTTTTCTATGAATATTCTCAACATCATGGGCAAAGTGAAAGAAATGCAGTCTAAACTGAAAGAAGCCCAAGACGAACTCAAAAATATTACAGCAACTGCCGAAGCAGGAGCAGGAATGGTGAAAGCTACCGTAAATGGCAAAAAACAAGTCATTAAGATAGAAGTAGATAATGATATTGTAAAGCCCGAAGATAAGGAAGTTATGCAAGATTTGATTGTAGCGGCTATCAACAAAGCAATAGAAGAAGTAGATGAAAAAGCTGCTGCACACATGCAAAAAATTACGGGGGGCATTATGCCTGATATCCCAGGGTTAGATTTTAGTAAGTTTGGTTTATAAAATACAATGCCACAAATAGACGTTTGCCTCTCGCCAGAATTATTACATTTATATCAATTAGAAAATACAATAGTTGTTGTAAATGATATTTTAAGAGCTACTTCATGTATGGTGACAGCATTAAGTCACGGAGTAGCATCTATTGTTCCTATCAGAGAACTCGACGATTGCTTGAAAATGAGAGAGAAAGGCTATCTGATTGCTGCTGAAAGAGATGGTAAAATGGTAGAAGGTTTTGATTTAGGAAACTCTCCGTTTAGCTACATGGAACAAGCTGTAAGAGGTAAAAAAATAGCCCTAACAACTACCAATGGTACACAAGCTATCAAACTTTCAGAAAAAGCTGATGAAATACTTGTTGGAGCTTTCTTAAATAAACAAAGTATTATTGATTACCTAAAAACAACCCAAAAAGATGTACTAGTTGTTTGCTCAGGCTGGAAAGGTAAAGTAAATTTGGAAGATACTCTTTTTGCAGGAGCTGTAGTAGAAGGACTTTCAGATACCTTTGAAATGAGTAATGACTCAGCTCTGATTTCTAAGGTTTTGTATAGAGATAGTAAACCCAAAATGCTTGAAACTGTTCTACAATGCTCTCATGTACAGAGACTTAAAAGGCTTGGAATAGAAAAAGATATAGAGTTCTGTTTGACAGAAAACCTTTATAATGTCTTGCCTAAAATGCAAGGTGAGGAACTAGTGAATATTCTATGATTAGAAAAATCTTTTATATTGCTTGTTTTCTTTTGGTAAATACATTTTGTTTTGCTCAGGAAGATAGTGTAGTAGTTGAAAAAGACACTTTTGATAATTATCGTTTACACAAACTCTGGGAAATAGGGGTAAGTGCTAATTCGTACAAAGGTGATTTGTCTAATTCGTATGGTTTGTGGAGTTCTTCAATGCATTTAGGGCTTAAATTTGCTAAAAAGAAACGCTGGAATGGGCATTTCAATCTAAGTATTGGCAATGTAAGAGGTGAAAACTATACTTATGAGTTCTCTAACAATACAACACCCAATCAGTTTTTTAGAACCAATTTGGTTACCTTTCAATTTGATTTACAGTATAATTTTTTCAGAAGAAAACATTGGATTGCTCATATTAGTCAGGGAATAGGCTTTTTGCGTTTCTTGCCTAAAAATGAAACGGGAGTTCGTTTGCAGAACGAGCTCCAAACTCGAGCAATATCTGAGACGTATGGGAATGTTTCTGCTATTTTTCCAACATCTCTGGCAATAACTTACCTGCTCAAAAATGGTTATGGTATAGGAATAAATACCACTCTTCTCAGACCAACTTCCGATTATCTGGATAATATTTCGTTATGGGGACGTACAGAAGGCAAAGATCAAGTGTTAATGGTCAAGTTTTATGTAAGTATCCCTGCTTGGAAAATCAGAAAGTTCTTTATTCAAAAGAATACTGAAAAACCTAGTTCTCGATAAATTTCTGCAAAAAACTTACATCTAACAGAAATTCGTAAAACAACACTTGTAACATCTTGGTTATTAGTGTAAATTGTAAAAATTTTTAGTATGTTGGAAAGCAGTTTATTTTACGAAACCGAAAACTATACACTGTATAGTGAAGAGAATAGCTACTTAAAAATAGATTGGAAAACTAAAGTAGCATCAGAACATATCCGTAAGGGTTTACAAGAAGCATTAGAAATTATGCAGGCAAGTGGTATCAAAAAACTTGTAAGCAATACAATGCAATGTAACAGCTCTTGGACGAGCTCCAACGACTGGATAGCTTTTACATGGCTTCCACAAGCTCTACAAAATGGCTTACAAAGAGTTGCATTTGTCATCTCTGACGATGTAATGCAAAAAATATCAATTGATAATCTTAAAACGAAATTACAAAAGAAATACAGATTCATTAACCGTTATTTTCAGGTATTTCAACAAGAAGAAAATGCCATAGATTGGCTCTCAGAATCCTAAATATCAAAAATATAGATTAAATGCCTTTAGAACAATATATCTAGGGGCTTTTTTGTTATATTTAAAAATAACATATTTGCATTTCAACTATTTTGTAATTTATTTTGTCTTAGCAAAACACCAACTTATTAATATCACAATTACTATGAAGTTTTCAAGAATTATACTAATAATTACTGCTCTAATCAGTTTCTGGTCTTGTAAAAAGACAGAAAACTATCAGGTAGGAGCAGACCTTAGAGATAGTGTCTATATTTACTCAAAAGAACTATATCTATGGACTGATAGAATGCCTGATATCTTTGATTTTAAACCCAAAAACTTTTCAACAGCTGAGGATATAATTTCAATTGTCAAAACCTATAGTCCTGTAATTAATGGGAAAAACGTTGATAAATATTCTTTTGTTCAGAGAAAATCTGATTGGGATAATATTTCGGCTGGTAATAGGGTTGATTATGGCTGTGGCTATCGTTTTATCTCAGACAATGATTTTAGAATATCATTTGTATATGCCAACTCAGCAGCAGGTAAACAAGGGGTACAACGTGGTTGGCGTTTGTTAAAAGTAAATGATATTGTCCCAGACCAGAGTACATTAAGTCAGTTGAGTACGGCATTATTTAATAGCACCAGTGTAACGATTTTATTTCGTAAAAATGATGGCTCTGAAGTAACCTTAACTCTAACACCTCAGAATTACACAGCCAATTTTATTTTGGATAAAAGAGTAATCAATAGTAATGGAAAAAAAATAGCTTATTTAGTATTCAATAGTTTTTTAGGAGGAAATAATGGTAAAGATACTCAGGCTGAATTAACACAAGCTTTTGACTTTTTTGCTTCTCAGGGTGCAACAGAACTGATAGTTGACTTGCGATACAATGGAGGAGGGTATGTATTTTTAGCCGAATACCTTTGTAATTTAATGGCTCCAGCTTCAGCAAAAGGAAAAATAATGTTCACAGAACGCTGGAACAGTCGTTATAGCCAATTTGATGTAACCTCATATTTTGATAACTCACCCAGCAAACTGAATCTCTCAAAAGTTGTATTTATTACAACAAACTCAACAGCTTCAGCAAGTGAGCTGACAATCAATAGCTTAAGACCTTATTTGGATGTCAAAATTATTGGTACAGCCACTGCTGGAAAACCCGTAGGATTCCCTGTACTACCAATTATCATGGATAGAAGTAATCCAAATGCTAATTATGTGGTTGCTCCAGTAGCATTTCAGAGTTTTAATGCAAATAATTTTGGAGACTATTTTGAAGGCTTAACACCTGATAAAATACAAAAGGATGATGTAAGCAGAAATTTTGGAGATGTTGATGAAGCATGCTTGAAAGATGCTCTTAATTATCTGACTTTAGGGGTATTACAGAGAGAATCTCAAAATTTAAAAGACCTCTCTGTAGTCAAAGAAGCCAATGAGGTCTTTAATAAAGATTATTATGGAACAATAAAATTAGTGAATCCTAAAATTTTTGTAAAAAAATAATTATTTTAGTGCGAAATCATCCAAATCGTCATTTATGGAAATTAATCAAGAAGATTTTGAGTTTTTACAAAACAAAATAACAGAGATACGCTATGAGCTTACGCCTTACATGAATTCTCGTAACTTACTATTTAATGCAGAGCAAATGCTTGAACTTTTGGTGGCTTTGCCTGTCGCTATAGGAATCAATTTAGACCAGCAAATAGATTTTTTTGAAGAGCGTGTACTTGAACATGCAGCAAAAACAGCAGCTCAATTTTATAACGAGCAACTCAATGAGGATACACATGCCATTTTTAGAAAGTTAGCAGAACCAGATGGTATAATGAACGATACTGTATTTGTGCAAGACTTCAAACATGAGCTACGTTTTATTATTTCGAGTTTTTCAACCTATCAGGAACAGTGGTTGAGAGCCTTAAAAAGCTTCTGGGAATTAGAAGCCTTATTAAAAAAATACAATCCCTTTATTAAACCACTTCAAAAGAGTTTTGTAGAAACTATGTATATGATTCTATTGGCAAATAGTGGAGATGATAAAATTGAGACAGAGCAAATGCTTAAAATATTAGAAAAATTGCAGATTTCGGTGAGTACTGAAGAACTTGAACAAATTAAAAAATCTGTGAAACCTTAAATCTTTTTATGACTTTTAATTTATTTCCAAATGTCTTCTACATCTAAATTTTTAATAGGTTTGTTGATGCTTATGGTAGGCTTATATGTTCTTCTGAAGTCTATTCACGTAAGCAATAGTTTCTCAATGAGTTATCGCTTTGGATATGGCTCTGTGGGGGTTCCTGCTGGGGTTTTGTTTTTAGGCTTTATTGTAGGAGTAGGAATGCTGTTTTTTAATTCTAAAAATCCACTTGGCTGGCTGATTATGGGTGGCTCTTTGGTTATGTTAATAGTTGGAGTAATAATGAATCTTCATGTATCCCTGGCACACATGGATGCATTTAGTTTACTTACTATCTTTGGATTAGTAGGTGGAGGAGGCGGGCTTTTGCTCGGCTCTATGAGGAAATAAATTTTAAAAATAAGTTTGCTACAAAATAAAAGAGGGGTGATTGTAGCAGTAAATAATTGTATGAGAAGAAATTATAAATTAGAAAAATTGCAGGCAGGAGAAACAATTATTACAAGTGAGAAAGGTAATTCGATGGTTCCTCTTATTAAATCGGGGCAAGAACATGTACTTGCACCCATCATGCTTGAAGAAGTTGAGATAGGTGATATAGTGTATTGTAAAGTAAAAGGGAATTACTACACACACCTTGTAAAAGCCATAGACCAAAACAAAGGCTGCCTGATAGGCAACAACAGAGGAGGTATTAATGGCTGGACAAAACAAGTCTATGGCAAAGTCATAGAAATTTTGTAAAAATGGTAACATTATTAAACAGTTAATTTTCAGTTTTGTACACTCAAATACAATCTTTTTTAGAGAAGATTTTCAAACAAACAAGTTCTATACTGCCAGAGCTTGTTCTTGTTTTTGGTTTAGTTGTTTTGCTTCTTTTCGCTATTCTCAAAAAGAAAAATACGCTGTTTAATACAATAGTTTATGGGGCAATACTTATTTCAGGTATTGTAGCAAGCTTTTACTTGCCCCAAGAAAATGTTAGTTTTATAGAGTTTAAAAGGCTTATTCTGATAAGTGCTTTGCTTGTTCCAATCGTTTTTCCTAAACCGTTATTTTTAGAAAAAAGTACTGAACATGCTGAATGGCTTTTTCTGATGCTTGCAAGCAGTTTAGGACTGATGATGATGATTTCAGCAACAGATTGGATGATACTCTTTGTTGCATTGGAACTGGCAGCCATTGCTTCTTATATTTTGGTAATACTTTCTTGGAAAAAAGACAGTTATGAGGGAGCTATCAAGTATCTCTTGTTTGGTGTCCTTTCCTCTGCTATTATGTTGTATGGAGTTTCTTGGTTATATGGTTTTGTAGGCACATTTTCGTTAGAAGCACTATTAACAATACACTTTAAAAATGATGTATTACTTTATGTTGCCTTTTTTATGGCAGTAGCAGGTGTACTTATGAAAATTTCTGCTGTTCCTTGGCATATCTGGACTCCAGATGCCTATCAGATTGCACCAGTGCCAGTCGTGGCATTTTTATCAGTTGCTCCCAAAATAGCAGGTTTGATAGCTCTTTATAAGATTATCCAAGCCTATTCAAACCTGATTAGTGAAATAGAAACTATTATTGGTATTGTGGCAATGATGAGTATTATTTGGGGAAATTTGGTAGCATTTTGGCAAAAAAACATCAAAAGAATGCTAGCCTATTCTTCCATTGCTCAAATAGGTTATATGCTCATTGGGGTTGTAATGGGAGTAGTAGCTTTGAATGCTCTTTGGTTTTATTTATGTGTGTATTTCGTAGCTACCTTTTTAATATTTACTCTTGTGGAACATTACGAAAAACAATATCAGATTACAGAAATAATAGATTTTAAAGGAATAGGACAAAAAGATATTTGGGGAATGGGTACTATGATGGCAGGGCTGATTACTCTAGCGGGTTTGCCTCCAACAGCAGGTTTTACGGCTAAATTATTGATCTTTTCAGCTTTATGGGAAAACTATAACCTTAAAACTTCTGATATTAGCTTGTGGTGGATAATAATAGGCTTGATTAATACAGTTGTAGGATTATTCTACTATCTCAAAATACCATATTATGCATTTTTAAAAGAAACACAGAAGCAGATTTTACCAATTCCTAGGTATTTAATGTGGGTTTGTATAGCTTTTTCATTTTTATTAATCTTACTCTTTATTAAACCAAGCATGATTTTAGGCTAAAAGCTCATCTTCATTGCTCCAAAATATTCTGTGAAGGGTATATTTCACAGACATAAAAAGAATAGGATATGCCATCAGAAATACAGCAGCAAAAGCAATAACCGTTTCCTTAAAATGAAAAGTCCCTGCATTCCAATTAGATATTTTATGAATGCCATTGGAAATATCTAAAACATCAATCATCAGTCGAAACAAAGACAAAAAAGCTAATGAAACGATACCTCCACAAACTAACCCTGTAATGAGTGTTCGGATAAACACACGCCACACTAACAAACCATTACCTATTTTGCTCAGAGCAAAAATAAACGAAGCTAAAATAATTACGACAAAGCCATTAGAGAATAAAAGTACGTAAGCATTGATGCTTGTAAACCACTTGTGGGGCATATATTTTTCTATAATATTGGATGTCCCAAGTATCAAACCAAAAGAAAGGATGCTGTACAAAAGTCCTTCCAAGAATAACATAGGAAATGATATTTCCTTAGATTCTTGTTTACCCTCTAATATATCAAGTTCTTCTTCTGGAGTCATAGTATATTGTTAAATTAATCCTATAAAGCATGTATTCAATACATTCAAAAATAGAAAAACTTTGTAAAAAAAGAAATGTTGGAGCATTTTTTCTTCAAAAATATTGATTTTAAAGACTGTAAAAAACCTAAGTGTTTGATAGCCAGTTTTTAATATTCTTGTAGATGACAAGCATTTTTTCTATGCTTCATTGGGATTATATCATGAAAATAGCTAATTTTACAACTATTCTATTGCTGAGTTATATATGAATGAACTTATATCATTTGGACTTCTTTGTTTTACATCATTTTTTACACTGATAAACCCTTTGGGTACAATGCCCGTATATATGACCATGACGGCTTCTCTGGATGAAAAGGCAAGATCTAAAACAGCCAGAAAAGCTTCTATTGTTGCATTTGCAACTATTATTTTGTTTGCATTTTCAGGAGAAGTGCTATTTCATTTTTTTGGAATATCTGTAAATAGTTTTAGAGTGGTAGGAGGAATAATCTTCTTTTTGATGGGAATGGATATGCTACAAGCCCGACTAGCCAAAACAAAAATTAGTGATTCTGAAGTAAAAAGTTATGTAAATGATATTTCAATAACACCACTTGCCATCCCCATGATATGTGGACCAGGAGCCATAACCAATGCTATTGTATTAATGGAAAAAGCTGTCAGTGTTGAACAAAAGATAGTCCTGATTTCAGCTATATTTGTAGTAATGTTATTGACCTATATTATTTTGTATAGTTCATCCAAAATAATAAAAATGCTAGGTGAAACAGGTAACAATGTAATGATGAGGCTCATGGGGCTAATCGTAATGGTTATAGCTGTTGAATTCTTTTTCAGCGGGCTTAAACCAATTATACAAGATATTATAAAGTAAAAGAATATGGAAGAAGCTATTAAAGTGTATAATGAGAAGGTCGTAGAGGAATTAAATGAGGAAAATATTATTCCAACTCCTGAGAAAGAAGAGAGCAAAGAACTGGAGCAACCTGAAATTTCTCAAGACAACATTCCTGTTGTAGCAGAAACAGAAACTTCTCAAAAACCTGTTGTGATAGATTTATTTGAAGAAGCTATTGATAAAAATGAAAATTATCAATCTGGTTTCTGGAATGGCTATTTCGGACTTTCTAAAGAAAATTATGAGGGTTATCTGGCTGAAAAAGCCAGATATAATTCATTTACAGATGATTTGAATTTATATCAGGATGAAATACAGGAAGTTGAATATAAAATTGTAGAAAATAGAAAGCATTATAATGTACTCTTTACAGAACTGACCAATATTCATCATACACTGGATAATCAGATTAATCTTAAACAACGCAGAGATGCTGATTTACAAGAAACTAACAATCAGATAGAAGCCTCCAAGAAAGAAATAGAAAATCTAAGAAATAATAACTCTTTCTTGGGGGGAGTATTATTTTTGGTAGCTGCTTTTGTATTTATAGTAGGTGATTTGGTGATTTCACACGAAATCGTAGCCTATGCTCTCAATATCAAAAATAATATTGAAGCATGGAGTTTTGCAGTAGGTTTGGCAATGGTTTCGGTTCTTTTAAAACCAGCTTATGATAGGCTTATAGAGTATCCTTATACACAAGATAATACGCTAAAGTCAAAGCGTATTTATCTGATATTTAAAATATTAGTGGTTGTTTTTACGATTGTTACACTTTGTATTTTGGGATATTTCCGTTATGAAGCATACAGAACAGACCAGTTAAAATCTAATATCAACAACAATATTGTTTCTTTACAAGAAGAAGAAACAAACCAGACACTAAAAATGGTAGAGGCTCTTACAAAAAAATCGGAAGATTTGAGCCAAAATCTTGTGAATAGTAGCTCTGGAATGCTTGCATTTGTACTTTCAGGGGTGATGTTTGCTGTGGCTGGAGCAATTTGTTTAGGCATAGCATTTCCTATTTTGGTGGCATATATTCGTATCTGGTTTCAGATACCCATGAAACTCAAAAAACTCTACAAATCTCGTCAAAAACAACTTGATATTATTGAGATTATAGAAAAGGAAATTAGTTTGCAAATGGCTGTAGAAGAGGCTCAAAAGAATAAACTCGATAGTTTGGGTGAGTACGAAACTCTGCAACAGAAAAAACGTTCTTTACAGCAATCTATCCTGAATTGTAAGAAAGAATTGCATAAAATAGAGGTAGAAATAAAGTATTACGAACTTTCAGTAGGTTATGAGAAAGGGCAATTTGCATTTAAACAAGAAGAAAATAAAAAACTAGAAGAAATAAAAGCTTTGGAGGAAGCTCAGGCACTTGCAGAAAAAGAAAAAATTGCTCAGGCTGAACAAGAAGCAAAAGCTCTAGAAGAGCAGAAGAAAGCAGCAAAGGCTTTAAAAACAGCCAAAAAGATAGAATCTACGAAAAATCAAGAGGAAATCGAGGTTTTAGAAAATCAAGAAATGGAAATAGTTGTACAAGATTCTGAAAATGAAGAAACTATAATTAATGAAGAAGAAAAATCAGAAACAGAAGGAGAACAAGAAGAACCAACACCCAAAGTAAATACTATAAGTAGTAAGGTTAAAAGTAAAATCAGAAAGAAATAGCGTTTAAACACCATCAGACATTCATGTTACAGAGAATTCTATATTTATTTGTTTTGATAGCACTCATAGGATGCCAAGGGGGAGAAGATAAAAAAACGGTAGTAGCTTCAAAACCTCAGCCTCATGTGTATTCTATCATATTTTTAGATAAAACGGTGAGTGTGAGTCCGAAAGATACGTTTACAAGACAGAAATACGAAAAAGCTCTTGAACAAATCATCAACGAAAATATCCGTCAGAAAGATGATAAAATAGAAGTGTATTTTATCCACGAAAATACCTCACAGGCAAAAGTATTTGCACAAACCTGTAAATCTGAAATGAAAGATACTGTAGGGCTAAACCCTACGGACATCAAGGCTATCAAAAATGCATATCAGATTTCTTTGAAAAAAGAACGTAACAAAATGTTTAACAAGTGTTTGGAAGCTCTTTTAGACCAAAACACAACAGATACACGAAAATACACAGATATATGGGCTGCTTTGCATATCATAGATAAGAAAAATGGTAAAAAGAAGGAAAATACTGTGTTTAAAGCATATTTGTTTAGTGATATGGTCGAAAGTATGGCTGGTTCGGATAGAAGAGATTTTCATACCCGACCACCATTTAGCAATGCAGAAGCAGAACAATGGGCAGAAGCTGATGCAAAAAAGTTCATAGGGCTTGAACTAGAAGAAATAGAAATGTTTTATCTGCTCCCATTTTCGCCCTTAAGTGCCACTAACGAAAACAACCCTAAAGTGTTATTGTATTGGAACAGACTTCTAGGAAAATTGGGCGTAGAAGAATTAAAAGAATTAGGAAATGATTAGTGATAAAGAAGCATTAAAACTAGGAAAATTTTTGAGCCTTGTCCTCAGACATCAACCTGAGATAATAGGTATCGAATTAGATGAAAACGGCTGGGCTGATGTAGAGCAACTCATCGTAGGCTGTAATAAAAAGGGAAATAAGCTTGATTTTGAGAAGCTCAAATACATTGTAGAAAACAACAATAAAAAGCGATATGCTTTTAATGAAGATTGCACAAAAATCAGGGCAAGTCAAGGACACTCCATTGAAGTAGAATTGGGCTATACAGCTCAAGAGCCACCAGAAATGTTGTATCATGGTACAGCAGAGCAACATATCGAGTCTATTTTTAAAACTGGTCTCGAAAAACGCCAAAGACAACATGTTCACCTCAGTGCTGATACTCAGACAGCTACCAAAGTGGGTCAGAGGCATGGAAAAGCTGTCATTATAGCAATAAAAGCTGTCCAAATGTACCAAGATGGTTTTGAGTTCTTTATTTCTGATAATGGCGTTTGGCTGACAGACCATGTTCCTACCAAATATTTTCAAATACTTGAAAAGTAATGGAAATGATTATTTTTTGTGGGATTCAGGGTTCTGGAAAATCAACATTCTACAAACAGAAATTCTTTAATAGCCACCTAAGAATCAGTATGGACTTGCTCCATACTCGGAATAAAGAAAATCTGTTTATCAAAACCTGCCTAGAAATACAACAAAGCATGGTGATTGATAATACAAATCCAACCCAAGAAGAACGCAAAAAATATATAGAATTAGCTAAATCCAAAAAGTTTAAAGTAATTGGTTATTTCTTCGAGGCAGACCTTACCGAATGCCTCGAAAGAAACAGCCAAAGGCATGGAAAAGAAAAAATTGTTGAAAAAGGCATCAAAGCCACCTACAAAAAACTAGAGCCTTTGGATTTTCAAGAAGGTTTTGATGAAATATATCATGTATATACAAAGCCTGATAATGAGTTTGTTGTAGAAAGTATAGTTATTCGATAAATAATTTATTTATTTTAGCTCTGTCATAATCTAATATCCAATTGTTATGTTTTGTATATATTGGATGTAGAGTTTCTTTATCTGCTGCAATGATATCTAAACCTCTGTCATCATACATGTGGAATATCAGTTTTTTATTAAGATTGATAAAATAAACTTCTTTCGATGAAAGAATATTACCTTGTTCAAGTCTTGGTTGTCTGTTTCCAAAATCTATATGACTAATTGCTGTAAAAATATTTTTATAATTTATCATTTTTGTAACTGTCTGAATATTAGCAATGTTTCTTATATCATATTTATTAGTAGGATCATAAATACCTTTTTCTTTAAAATACTGTACTTGATTTCTTTGAATACCAGAAATTTGTTTGAATACAAAATTATGAAATCTAATTTTAGACCGTTTATATTTATAATCCATTAAAACTAGAAAGATAGAATCATTCATATCAAAAGTAGTTCTGAAAATAGTAGAGGCTCTGTATACAACTTCCTGAAAATATTCATCAGTATTAAGGTCTCCACTTTGCAAGTCAAAACGCAAACCCAATTGCCATCGATAGAATAGTGGTCTATGGAGTCTAAGTCCATTAAAATATTCTTTTAAAAATAATTTATGAGAATAACTAGATTTTGGCATTTTTGATAAGGAAGTTGTCTAAGATTATAATATTATAAACAAAGATGCTCAAAAAAGTATACTTTTTCTGCCCTTGTTGCTGTTTTAAAATCCATTATTATCCCTCAAAAAACTGTAAAAGGCTATTCCAAAGCGTTTTTTTCTCTTCTATTTGGGTTTCAATAATTTCTAAGGATTTAGAAATGACAAAAGAAATGTTTTGTTGTTCAAAAATCTGATATATAGGATTCTGAAGATTTAATTGTTTGGCAGTATTCTCGCTAAACACAATCACTTTTTTGAGATTTATATCTGCAAAATTCCACTCCGTATTTTTTTCTGCTACAATTTCTGTTTTGGGCAACTCGCTAAGAGCAGGGTATTTAGCCACAAGAGCCTGCATGAGTTTATCCAAAACCCTTTCACCTTGTTTATTCTTAAAGTCTTTGTCTGTGGTATTTTCAAAAACAAAAAGAAGTTCTGTTTGGGTGCTAATGGTGTCAGAAAGAAGATTTTTGCCTTCCTGAATCAGGAAAACAGGTGTATCTAAAAATAAGGCAATTTCTTGTAGGGTTTCCAAAATATGTTCGGGTTTTTAACAAAAATACATTTTTAAGATGTTTTTTTCTTTAAAAAAACTGTTAAAATTTTTTTATTGCTCAAAAAAATTACGGAGTAATAAAATATCTTTACTAATGTAATCCAAACGACAATAATTATGAATAAGATCAATGTGCATTCGAGTATGTTAGCCACTGTAGGTTATGATTCTCAGGATAAGTATCTGGAAGTAGAATTTGTGAAAGGAGGAACTTATGCTTATTACAATGTTCCTGAGAATGTATTTCAGAGTTTGCTCAAAGCCAAATCGTTAGGGCAGTTTATGTGGGCGAACATTATAGACCATTATGCCTATAAAAAAATTGAAAAGAAAAAGAAATCCACTAAAAAGTAATATGTATAAAAAACGTTCTGATATTTATCAGAACGTTTTTTATTTGTAAGTATATTAAAACCTTATAGGTTTATTTTTGTAAGTTGTTGTTAATCAATATATATACTTATAAAAGATATTCAAAACCTATAAGGTTTCTGTTCTTGTAAAATTCTTGTATTATCTTTGGCAAAAGATTTATTTCAATGCAGAAGCCCAAAATCTCCGTTATTACTGTTACTTACAATGCAGAAGCCTATCTGGAAAAAACGTTTGAAAGTGTGTTTGCACAAACCTACCCTCATATTGAGTACGTAGTGATTGATGGAAAATCGAAGGATAAAACAGTAGAAATTATCAAAAAATATGAAAGTAAGATTCATTTCTGGCTTTCTGAGCCTGATAAAGGGCTTTATGATGCCATGAATAAAGCCATCAGCCATGCAACAGGCGAATACATGATATTTATGAATGCAGGAGATACTTTTTATGAGCACACCACTCTTGAAAAAGTATTTCAGAAAGCAGAAAATGCTGATATTTATTATGGTGAAGCCATGATTTTAGAAGCTGAAACCCTCAAACCCTTGGGGCTGAGAAGTGAAATAACTCCTCAAAAAACACCCAAAAAACTCACATGGAAATCTTTAAGGTTAGGAATGGTAGTTTGTCATCAGGCTTTTATTGCTAAAAAAAGTATTGCTCCTTTCTACGATTTACAATATAAATACTCAGCGGATGTCAACTGGGTAATAGAATGCCTAAAAAATGCCCAAAAAATCATCAATACTGAGACCGTAATTGCTAATTTTTCTTTGGGTGGACTTACTACTCAAAAACGAAAAACATCGTTGTGGGAGCGTTATGAGGTGCTTAAAAAACATTATGGCTTTGTTTCGAATTTATTCAATCATTTTCTTATCTTACTAAGAGGTGTTTTCTTTATTCTAAAACAAAGAAAAAAATACTGGGACTAAAATTTGCTTACTTTTTGTATTAACCTATAAATTTTTATCAAAATGAGAACATTGTATTTCGTGTTAGGCTTATCCTTAAGCCTTGTAGCTTGTAAAGAAGCAGAAAAAAAAGAAGATGCACCCAAAAAAGACTCTATAACTACAACTACTGAGAAAGAAACTCCTAAAGAAGAAGAAAAGAAAACAGAAACACCCAAAGAAGAGAATAAAGCACAAGCTACTAAAATGCAATTTGTAGATTTCTCGTTTGGAGATGCAGAGCATTATATCTTTAAAGATGAAAAAGGAAAAGAATTTGAGTTTGGCAGAAATGAAGACAGAACTATTGATTTTGCTGTGGAACTATCTAAAAACGAAACTACATCAGAAAATCAGGGATTTGGAGCTAATAAAAAACTACTCAACAAATGGTTTATGATTGAATATACAACCAAAAAAATGCCTCTGTATCAAGATGGTCCAGAAGGGAATGTGATGGTGATTACCAAAGCAACTCCCTCAGATAAATAAAGTAAAAGCTCCATGAAATAGAGAATTTATTTTTATATACCTTTTATTATTAATGGTTTATATTTTTTTTATAATAAAAACAATAAACTTTTAACGTCTTTGGTCAAGTTTTTGAATATTCCAACATAGCAAAATGTTTGCTGTGTTGGAATATTCATTTTTATAACTAAAATCAAACTATATGAAAAAAAATTTACTCCTTATGATGGTGTTCTTTGTAACATCTTTTATTTGTTTTGCACAAGATGATGATACACAATACACACCCAACAAAATGTTTCCAGAGGAAATAGTTAAGAAAATATATGATTATTACATGGAACATCTTCCTAAAATCCCAGATGAGGCTACATTAAAAAACATGAAAATTGATAAAAATATCTCTTCTGATGTAACAAAGGTATTAGAAAAATATGATTTGATGAGAGTATGTACATATCAATTTCATCCAGCAGGAGGCGACTACGAACTAACAGAAAACTGGCATAGATATGAGCGTTATCATACCAAAAAAGGTGCTTTAGAATTTATTTTTGGAAATTTCAAAAAAGAAAATGTAATACAATTCTACTATTCAAGAAATTATTTTACTGACCCTAAAAAAATAGAAAAACAAGGACAATATTATTATTTTTCTGGCTATTCGACAGTTGAAAAAACATATAATTATAACCCTGTTGTGTATTTTAAAGATAATCTCCTTATAGTTGACATGACTTATTCAGGCAAATTAGGCGATATTAATAATTCAAGGCGTTTTAGAGCAGTTTATTTACTAGTGCCTAGATTTTTTTAGCTTCTGACAAAATGATAATGGAAGTTCATTTTTAAGCCCCAATAATTATACATGGGGCTTTTTTACTTTAAAACCTTCTTCCATAAATCAGTTTCTGCGTATTCCTTGATGGTGTTATTTCGGATAAGGAGAAATTTCTTCATGTATTTTGTCAAAAAAAGCCATTCTGCAAGCCTTCCCAATATACCCAAGGGAGCTTTAAACTCAAAAATATCTTTCATAAGGGTTTTGCCATCTTTTTCTTCAAAAAAATGGTCATGTTTGAAATACTTAAATGCCCCTTTTACCTGCTCATCTCTGAAATAAACGGGTTTTTCATACTTAGAAATGACGCTTGTAAGCCTTTGGCGTACAAATAAGTGTGTAGCTTCCCATGTAACAAACTCATCTAATTCAATCAGCCCTGATGTTTTGCCTGCAATAGCTTTTTCGTTGGTTTTGGAGGTCGAAATCTGGTGTAAATCAATACTTCTTGAGAGGTCAAAACATATTTCGATGGGGGCATTGACAAGTGTTTCTAAATAAATAGTAGCCATAATAGATGGAAATGAATATGTAAACTATAAAATAAAGTAATTCCCTACAATAACAACCTTTATAAAAGAAAAGATTCTATCTATAAAGGAATACATCTGATTCATAAAAAGACTGTCATTTATTTAATTCTGAGCTGGTACATTTGTTTTATCAATTTTTTTACTGAAAAAATAAATCTAAAAAAATGAAAAATATAATTTCAGTCCTTACAATCGTGTTGTTTTTTGTGAATAATACTTTTGCACAATTCAATTTCACATCAGATACAAACCCAAAAGAAAGTTGTTCAAACAAAGGAAAACCAATTCGTTATGACACCAGTTTGGGATATATTTATTTGGATATCATCACGCTTCCAGCTACTGGAAATAAGGAATATTTGCAGTTGCAGGTAGCTAAACCTTATTATAAAAGTAAAGTTATTGAAACAGTGCAGGTATCGATTATTCCTCTTGATGAGATTAGTTATCTTGATATCAACAAAGAATATGGTTGGTTAAAGGTAAAAACCAATAAACAAATAAATTGTAGGGAATTTAGACAAACAGAAATCAAAAAGAATTTTTGTCTTTGGAATGAGTGTTTTATTTCATTTGGTGAAGAAGCACCCATGAAAGAGTTTGTAAGAAACAAATTTATTCCAAGCCTCGAAAAAATAAAAGCAAAAAACTTGATAAACGAACTTTGTAACAAATTTGACATAAAGTTAGAAAGTGCAGAAAAAGACCTTCCATACAACAACGCATCAACACGTGTTTTTAAAAGTTTTGGCAACAATGTCGTGCGTAACGAAGGCTTGCCACATTATTCTACTTATGATGCGTATAGCAATACTGGGTTTTATATGGAATATTATTACGAACTCAAAGATAAATATCTGGAAGTAACAGAATATTCTTTCAGCAAAGAAAGTGCTGATTATAAGATAACATATGCGACCAGAGATATATATTATTATGAGGATATTAAAGACGTGATGCTTGTTGCTTGTTATGAAAGTAAAAAGAATTGTAACAAAATGATTTCATTTGGAAACAAAACAACCTATTTCCAATATAAATACTCTCAAGAAGAATACAAACTTTACAACTTTGCATTTAGTGAAGGTTTAAGTACTTTTCCAAGATTTGATGTTCAAGACTTTGAGAAAAAATTGAAAGATAAAATCTTTGATGCTTCGTTGGAGTTAGAAGCAAATCCTAATAAACCAAAACCATTGGGTAGGAATGAAATTGTGTTTGATGCTACCAATCCAAAAGGCAAACTTATAGAAGCAAAAGTCGTTGAAAATACCAAAAAAGAAGTTACACTCAAAGACCAAATTCTTGAAAAAGGTGCAGTATTGTATTTCAAAGGGAATACTTGCTACAAATACGAAAATAAGTTTTATGATAAAAGTTTTACAGAAATTGGAAATGTATCTGGTGGGACTTATAGATTTGGTGGTGTTGAAATGTACAAAGAAAGTAATAACGTAGTTTCCAAAGGCAGTAAAATAATTGCTTATACAGATATGAGTAGTTCATTTTTTGAAGCAAGTAAAAAAACGCTTTATTTAAAAATGAATGTAAATGAAAATACAATCTATAAAGGAAACGCTAAATTCATTGAATACAAACGCTCTTCAAAAGTTGCAAGCGATATTTATATAAAAGACGTAGTCGTCTTGACTGATTATTTTGGCTTGTAAAAAACTACTAAACTAGCTTTCCAAAAGCCTTAAAACTCTTAAAAAAAATAAATCTAAAAAAATGAAAAATATAATCTTAGTATTTCTTTGCTGTTTTTTGGTGTTCACTAATGCAAAAGCACAATCATTCACTAACGAGGAATTTGCAAAGTTTTTAAAGCAATTCCCCGCATTGAGTTTGCCCTACAAATTAGAAACAAAGGCATTTAGCGAAAAAGAAATAGCCAAAATGAAGTTTATCAGTGATGATGAGGCTATCAAATACCTTCGCCCCAAGAGCGAGATATTTAGGATAAATGGCAAAATGTATGCTTTTGGGCAATTTAATGCCAATGAGGATATTATTGTTGTACTGATTGCCTATGACAACACCGACAAAACAACCAAGACAATGGATAGAGGTGTATTTTTGGTATATTATTCCAAATCAAAAAACGAAATTGTTATCAAAGATCAGTTTCAGTGTGGGCAAGATTACAAGTTTGATGATAAAGGAAAAATTACCACCACCGAAATTTCAACACAATTTGATAAAGAAAATACACTTACAGTTATTTCGCTTACCAAAAGTTATACTAACTCAAAAGCTGATAACAAAAAACCTGAAGTAATCAAATATAAACCAGAAGCTGATTTCAGTGATTTGAATTAAAATAAAATTTCAAACTAAAAAAAATGAAAAATATATTGTTAAAACCATTCGGAACACTTGCCTGTATTACTTTGCTCATTTTGGGAGCTTGTAACAAAAAAACAGAAAAGAAAGAAGAAGTAAAAGAAACCCCTAAAGTGGAAGAAAAGAAAGTAGAAACTCCAAAAAATACATTTATGCCAAAAGGAAAAAGCATTTTTAAGTCAGTTGTGAAAGGAGGCGGAGACCCTTTTTACGAAGTTTTCTATGATTTGGACAAAGACAAAAAAGAGCTTGAAGTGAGTATCATACAAAATTTTGATACAAAAGATACAGGTTACAATGGTCAATCTTGTGATGCTGATATATGTACGATATCTGTTGCAAACATTGATTTTGCACACTTTGAGAGTAGAAATATTAAAGAAGATAAAACAACTTTTAAAGATACTGCTTACGATCTTTCTATTTTTCCTAAAAATACGGATAAAGGCTTTGCTATCAAGGCTATGGCAAGAGGTATGAGTGAAGCAGAAGCAACTATAGATACTGTTCCTTCGGCTCGTATCATCTTTAAGACTAAACAAGCAGCCGAAGATTTTATCAAAGAAATAAAAAGTTTGAATAAATAAGTTTTCTATCTTCTTAAACCTTACAAAATAAATAAAATGAAAAATATAATTTCAATCTTCGTAACTGTATTGTTTTTTGTAAATAATGCTTTTGGGCAATATGAATACAAAACCCCAGATGGATGGAAAATATACAATTCAGAAAAGCCAAACTTTTCAGAAACAGGCAAAGAGTATGACAAATCGTATAATGTGGTGGGTACATATAAATTTAGTGATTTATATTATGATATTCGCTCTGAAAGCATTGCATTGGAAGCAGTATATTTTAATGAAAAAACAAAGGAACCAGAAGCATACGAACATACAGTATTGTTTTATTCACATTTATACCAATACAATCCAAAAGACCCTTCCGATTGTATGTATATTTGGCAAGACAAGGAAAATGAATTAGACGGAAAACCTTTTTATCTGAATTTTAGAATTAATGGAAGTAAATTTGAAGGATACAAACAACGCTGGAATGTAAATGGAGTGGTAATGTATGAATATAAAAGCGACTTTAAAATGCCATTTAAAACTCAAAAAGAAGCAGAAGCATTTAAAGCCAAAATGCTAAAAAAAATCATTGAAGTATCCACAAAGCCTGGATATACTGTAAATTTAGAGGATTTTAAAGACTTTAAACCTCGTGTTTTTGAAGTAGTAGCAAAAAATAAACCTAAAACAGAAGAAGATGGAATGTCTAAAACGGATAAAATCCGTACTTATGGCAGCACTGTTACCTTAGGGGGTAAAACTTATTATAAATTTAGCAATAAGATATATGATGACCAATTTACCGAAATTGCATTCATAGATGGAAAAGAGTATTTTTTTGGAGGAAACGCCCTCTATTATGTTAATTCAACGTCAAGCGTTACAGAAGTAGCTACAATTCTTAAAAAAGGTAAGACCTTATGCTATTATGATATGTATGGGAGTTATCTTGATGCAAATAAAAAACAAAAGTATATATCTGATAAACTTGGTGATGTATACAAAATGGATAAAAAAATTGGAGTTAAAAAACCAGCAAAAAAAGATACCAATGGCTTAGCAAGCACTATGAGGGTAAGCGATATTGTTGTATTAGTAGATTATTTGGGGTTATAGATAAAAAAAATCATAGCATGGAGTTCATAAACTCTATGCTATGGAAATTAAAAATTTAAAGAAGTAATGATATTTTTATTTCTATCTAACTAAATCACTTTTTCTATTGCAGATAAAATCTAAAAAAAGGATTTACAAGCATAAAATTTGCATAAAAATAATGTAAATTGCAAGCCCAAAATTTATATAGATGAGAGATTATGGCAAAGGAAAAAGACAAAATTCAGAAAACAGTCAATATACGCAATAAACAAGCTTCTTTCGAATATCATTTTTTAGAAACATATGTGGCAGGCTTAATGCTGACAGGTACAGAAATAAAGTCTATCAGACAAAGTAAAGTACAATTACAGAATGCATATTGTTACATAGAGGATAGTGAAGTTTGGATTATACAGATGCATATTTCGCCTTATGGAGAGGGTACATATTATAACCATGAGCCTTTGCGTAAAAGAAAATTGTTACTTAAGAAAAAGGAAATCAGAAAGTTAGAAAAAGGCTTGGAAGAAAAAGGGCTTACCATTATTCCTATAAGGCTTTTTATCAATGACAGAGGTTTTGCGAAAATGGAAATAGCTTTGGCTAAAGGGAAAAAACTCTACGATAAACGTGAAGATTTGAAAGCCAAAGATGCCAAAAGAGAGCTGGAAAAGACTAATTTTTAGGGAATTATGAAAGTAGCAGTCATTGGTGGTGGGGCAGGAGGCTTCTTTTCAGCTATTAATATTCGCATGCATCATCCTCAGGCTCAGATTTTTTTATTTGAAAAAACAACCAAACTGCTTTCAAAAGTAGCTGTTTCGGGTGGTGGCAGGTGTAATGTAACCCATGACTGCCATGCACCCTCTGCTCTTTCCAAATTCTATCCAAGAGGCTCAAAATTCTTAAAATCATTATTTTATGAGTTCAATCCCACACAAATGTGGGCTTGGCTTGAAGATAGAGGTGTACATCTTAAAATAGAAAGTGATGGAAGAATATTTCCTGCCACAGATTCTTCCCAAACTATTATTGACTGTTTTCTAAAGGAAGCCCATAAAAATAAGGTTCAGATACAAACTCAAACCGAAATAATATCAATTGCACCTCAAGAAAAAGGCTTTTTATTAGAGCTGAAGAATAATCCCAAGAAAATACATTTTGATAAGGTAATTGTAGCTGTTGGAGGGCAAACCAAAGTAGAAAATTTCAATTTTTTAAGTAATTTAGGTTTATTAATTGAGCCACCAGTCCCTTCATTATTTACATTTAATATGCCTAAAAACCCTATCACAGAGCTAATGGGTGTGAGTACACAAGCCTCTGTACGCATCAAAGAGACTAAACTTCATGAAAAAGGAGCTTTGCTCATTACACATTGGGGTATGAGTGGACCTGCTATTCTACGGCTTTCAGCTTGGGGAGCAAGAGAGCTTGCTGAGAAAAAATATCAGTTTGATGCTGAAGTAGCATGGATTGATAGCAAAGAAGATGCCTTGAGAGAACAAATCAATACACTTAAAAGTCAGAAAGGGGCAAGCCTGATAGCCAACACCAATTTTACAGAACTGCCCAAACGATTATGGAATTTTTTACTTGCTAAAGCAGGCATTGCAGAAAATCAGAAATGGGCTGATGCCAAAAAGCAGGAAATTCATGCTTTGGTAAATGTTTTATTGTATGACAACTATGTTGTCAATGGTAAAACGACTTTCAAAGAAGAGTTTGTTACTTGTGGAGGTGTAAGCCTATCAGAAATAAATGCTGAAACCATGGCAAGCAAACGTTACCCTGATTTGTATTTTACAGGAGAAGTGCTTGATATAGATGGAATTACGGGAGGTTTTAACTTTCAAGCAGCTTGGACTACTGCGTGGATAGCCTCACAATTAAGGTAAATATTTTTATTTCATAAAAAAACTCTTTTATTCGCTTACTGATATAAAGTAAGCATCTTGTCAATTAAATCTCATATAGTAGCTATTCTCAGCATTTTTATATATATAAATGCTCTAGCACAAAGTTTTTCAGTCGAAAAATTTGTGAGTAATAAGCCTTTGCCTAGTGCAGAAATGTATGATATTCTGGAAGATAACATGGGCAATAAGTGGGTTGCCTCAGATGTGGGTGTATTCAAAATTACAGGAAATAATGTGGAGCATTATACCACACAAAATGGACTAGAGGAAGATGTTATAGTCAAATTTTTTGAGGGAAATGATAATAAAATATGGATGGCTGGTATCTCTGGTACATTGGGATTTATTCAGAACAACCAGATTCATAAAACTTCTGTTAAACAAAAATTAAAAGATATTTCTATCTCAAAATTATATATCAACTCTTTAATTGAGAAAAAAGATGGCTCTTTAGAATTTGTAAAGACTAATGAACAGGTGGTATATAAATTAAAGAATCATCAAATTAGCGAAATTGGCAATTTGAGTACTACCAAAGTGATTATACAATTAAATTATGAGAAACAACCACTCTGTTTTTTTCCTACAACAAAAGATAAACCTATTTATGATTGGGTCATTCAAAGTAATGGAAAGAATTATGAGTATCCCAATCTGTTCCAAAATAACATAGGACAAAATTCTAAATATCTTAAAATTAATGATTCTACATTCTATCTGAGTAATATCAATGAAGTAATAAAGTTTGTGCATTTTAAGCCAACAGAACGATATACATTACCTCTTGATGTTTTTGGCTTGAGTTATATCAATCAAAAAGTGTATTGTCAAGCTCATAATCATGGAATATACATACTAGAAAATAATAAAACTATCAAAGTAGATATTCCGATTTTAAATGATTTGAGTGTGAGCAAAATGCTTCCAGACAAAGAAGGCAACATATGGTTTACAACATTAGAAAAAGGATTATTTGTTTGCAGATTCCCTAAAATGCAAATCACTTATCAAGGAAAAAAGTATGTAGTAAAGTTCTTAAAAAATGATAGTGTACAAATCTTATTAGCAAATAATACATTGCTTAATAGGCAAAATATATATCAGCCTCTAATTGAAAAAACAAATGTTATCAATGACGTAATATTTTTGAAGAATCAAAAAATTTATATTACAAATGCTGGTCTTTGGGATGCTGATAAGAGTAAATACTTACAAAGCAAAGCATTTTTTATGAAAGGCTATCAAAGAATGAATGTAAATAATTATCTGATTTTTGGAAGCTCTAATCTGCATATATTTAATAGTGAGTTATATACACTTGAGTTCAAGAAAAGTCTTAGTGATAAAATACTTTGTGTGGAGAAGATAGATGAGAATACAGCTTGGGCAGGATGTTTAAACGCGGGTATTTATGAAATAAATATATCACAAAACACATCCAAACATATCATAAAAAATGTACGAATTAATACTATCCGATACATGGAAAATGATAAAATAGCCATTGGTACAAACCAAAACGGTGTGCTGATTGCCAATCGTTTAGGGAACATAACAGACTCTATTGCTAATTTACCTCAACGAATAGAATGTCTTGCCTATCAAGAGAAAATACTTTATATAGGTACTCGAATAGGGTTATATGTGTATAATACCTCAACCAAACAAATAAAAATATATAATAGTAGTAATTTATTGCCTTTTGATGAAATTGTGGATTTAAAAATTACATCAGATAACCAAATAAATATTGCAGGCAGATATGAAGCACTTCAAACACATACCTCCAATTTACTAAAAAACAGCCTGAATATACAACTATCAATCGAGAATACTTCTTTGCCTTTCAAGAATAATCTTATAAAGCTTAGACCTAAAGAAAATTTTACAATTACATGTTCACAAAATAATTACAAGGCTTCACAAAATGCTGTTTTTTATTTTGTAGTCACTAATGATCAAGGAAAAGTAATCAAAACTCAGCAGACAAAATCTAACATATTTGAAATGGGGTTTGAAGCTGGTCATTACCAATTAAAAATGTATGTTTTTGATAAGTTTCTGCTTTCCAAATCTAATGAAATAACAATTAAGATTGATGTACCAGCATTTTTTTATCAAACATGGTGGTTTATTTTACTGATGAGCCTGATTGTACTCATCATCATATCTTTTATTATTTGGCTGATAGTTAAAAATATAGAAAGAAGGGAACTCCATAAACGTATGATTCAGCAAAAAATATCGGATTTAGAAAGTAAGGCTTTACAGGCTCAAATGAATCCGCATTTTATTTTTAATGCTATTAACTCTATTCAGTCATTTATTTTACAAAATAAACGAAAAGAGGCTAATTTTTATCTTACTGAATTTGCAAAACTTATCCGAATGATACTCAATAACAGTCGCAAAAAAGATGTAAGTATTCAGGAAGAGATTAAATTGCTAAAAATTTATACACAATTAGAATCCCAAAGACTCACAAGCCCTATTCATTTTGTAATAGAAGTTGATAGCCAGATAGATATGCAGGATGTTATAATCCCAACGATGCTTCTGCAACCCATTGTTGAAAATGCTATCTGGCATGGACTGAGTGAAGTCGAAAATGATAAAATACTAAAAATAGAATTTTTAAAAAAAAATGATACATTGGTAATCAGGATATTTAACAATGGAAAACCTTTTGTGAGTAATCAGAATGAATCCAAAGAACATACTTCGCAGGGTTTGCAAATTATAAAAGACAGAATAGCCCTTTTTTATAAAAAAGAACCTGATTTTAAATATTTTTACATCTTGAATGTAGAAAATGGAGTAGAAGTATGTATGTTGTTGCCATTGATAACGGTATATGATTAAATAATTATGCTAAAAACAATTATCATAGACGATGAAGAAAGTAATATTCAGGTTTTGAGTATTTTGATAGAAGAGAATTTCTCTAACCTCAAGATTGTGGCAACAGCCCAGAATATTCAAAAAGGTGAGGAAATAATCAGATTACACAAACCAGACATCTTGTTTTTGGATATTCAAATGCCTTATGGTTCGGGTTTCGATTTGCTTAAAAACCTCAAACAGAGTTCTATGTCTGTTATTTTTGTAACTGCCTACGACCAATATGCTATCAAAGCATTTAAAATAAGTGCTGTAGACTATCTTTTAAAGCCTGTTGCCTTAGAAGATTTACAAGAAGCAATAGATAAGTGTATAAAAATGAGAGATTTTCACTTAAGTAATCCCATTCAATATGAAGATTTATTGAAAAATACGACAGCCAAACTTAATAAAAGAATATTAGTACTTAATAAATATTCAGATGAAAAAATTCAGTATCAGAATATTGTATATATAGAAGGAGATTCCAATTATTCAATTATTCATACATTGGAAAATCAGAAAATCATGATTGCCAAAACCCTTAAGGAGTTTGAGGAGTTACTTTGTGATGAAACTTATTATTTTTTAAGACTACATAAATCATATATCATTAATACCCAATATATTAAATCTATACAAAAAAAAGAACCTGCCTCTCTTACGCTTATCAATAATCAGACAGTCGAAATCCCACAAAGAAGAAGGCTGGAAATTTTGGATATCCTGACAAGCTTAAACTATCAATAAAAAAGTGATTTCATAAATTGTAGATAGCAGAAAATAAATTTCATTCTGCGTAAGATAAGAATGAATATCTCTTTAATAAGAAAAGAGTCATATTTACTTTTAAAATTGGATTATCTACAATATTTATGAAAATTATTAATAAATGTTTATTAATAACAACCATATTGTTATTAATAATTAGCAAAAATATTTATGCCCAGACAATCTTAAATGCTGGAGGATGGTCTCTGAGTGGAACTTCACCAGAAGTGAATAGTATTGTAGAAGATGCCAATTACATTTATTTAGGTGGATTTTTTAATTCTTTTGTTCCTTTTAAAGGAAAAGATACAAAAGGAGCTATAGTTTCTACAATAGGAAATGGAAATGTTATTCCTTCTCCAAAAACAAGCTTTCCTAATGCAGACAGAATTGAAGTAGCCATTAGTGATGGAACAGGTGGCTGGTTTATTGGAGGAGCATTTACCAAGGTAGGAGGAGTAACACGCAATAACATAGCTCACATCAAAGCTGATAAAACCTTGGATATGGATTGGGCTCCCAACGTGAATGGTACTGTGGAAACAATGGTTTTGGTTGGCACAGACTTATTTATTGGAGGAGAATTCACAAATATAAGTGGAGAGTCTGTGAACAATATTGCAAAGATATCTACTTTGGGAGCAGGTTTAGCAGACCCATTTTGGGATCCTTTTGTATATGGAAAAATTCTCTGTATGGTTTCCTCAGGGACAGACTTGTATGTTGGTGGAGCTTCCAGTCCATCAGGTACTTATCTTGGTAAAATATCTATAACTACGGGAAATGATGACCCCACTTGGAATCCAAATCCAAGTGTAGGTTCATCTATTTTTACATTGGCTCTTTCAGGTACCAGTTTATATGTGGGTGGCACTTTTACAAGTATTGGAGGGCAGGCTAGAAATCGGATAGCTAAACTCTCTACTACAGGTACAGGGCTGGCAGACGCCACTTGGAATCCAAATGCGAGTTCAGCCGTTTATGCATTAGCTGTATCAGGCTCAGATTTATTTGTGGGAGGGAGTTTTCTCAATATTGGAGGACAAATAAGAAATTACATAGCCAAACTTTCTACAACAGGTGTAGGTTTTGCAGATGCTACTTGGAATCCGACAGCCTCTTTTGACGTATATACCATGACGTTATCAGGTACAGATTTGTATGTTGGTGGAGTATTTTCAAGTATTGGAGGGCAACTTAATCAAAATTATGTTGCTAAACTTTCCACATCGGGCACAGGATTGGCTGATGCCACTTGGAAACCCAATCCCAACAATACAGTTTATACTATTGCAATTTTTAATACAGAAGCATATATAGGAGGCTTTTTTTCTGATATAGGCTTGGTAACAAGATACAATCTTGCTCGCCTTAATAAAAGCAATTTAGAGCTTGATTTAAACTGGAGTCCATTGGTGATAGGGGGAGAAATTAACATGCTTACTTTAGATAATGGTAATTTATATCTGGGAGGCTCTTTTACAAGTGTAAACGGACAAACAAGAAACCGAATAGCTCGAATGAGTACAGCAGGCATTTTAGATGCTACGTGGAATCCAAATGCAAATAGTGTAGTCAATACTTTTGCTCTTTCAGGTACAGATTTGTATGTAGGTGGTTTCTTTACAAATATAGGAGGACAAGCCAGAAATCGGATAGCTAAACTTTCCACATCGGGCACAGGGCTAGCAGATGGTACCTGGAATCCGAATGCAAATAATGAAGTGTATGCATTAGCTGTGTCAGGAACAGATTTGTATGTGGGAGGTTCATTTACAAATATTGGAGGGCAAACAAGAAATGATATTGCTAAACTCTCTACAACAGGCACAGGTTTGGCAGATGCCACTTGGAATCCAAATATTCTGCATGGTGCTACAGGCGGAGTATATGAAATAGTTCTTTCAGGTACAGATTTGTATGTAGGTGGAGAGTTTTCTCTGATTAGTGGACAAACAAGAACAGGTTTAGGAAAAATAAACACAGCAGGAGTCTTAGATGCCACATGGAATCCTAATCCTACACGCAGTCCTTCGGGTATTCCTAAAATATATAGTTTGGCATTTTTAGGTACGGATTTATATGTGGGAGGTTTGTTTACAGGTATTGGAGGACAAAGCCGAAATCATCTTGCTAAAATTTCCACCACAGGTACAGGATTAGCGGATGTTATCTGGAACCCCAATGTGACAAGCTCAGTGGGTGGTGTATATGATTTACTGGCATCAGGTACAGATGTATTGTATGCTGGAGGAGAGTTTCCACGTGTAGCAGGTTTAGAAACAGAAAGTTTTGTGAAGTTTGGAGCCTGTCCTTTAGGGAGTTTTTCACCCTCAACATTACCTAATTTTCTTGTAGGAGGATATTGCAATCAGTACATAACTCAAACAGGCTTGGTAGGAGCAAATATTACTTGGAGTATTACATCGGGTAGTTTACCTACGGGAGTTGTCTTAAATACTTCACTGGGGCTTCTTATTGGAACAACCTCAGCAGCAGGAACTTTTAACTTCACACTCAACGCCACAGACGGTTTATGTAGTATTTCACAAAATTATACTATAGTAGTTTCAGCGTGTCCTACTATTACTTTTAGTAATACTTCGGCGGGTAATGCAATCATAGGGGCAGCTTATAATTTGAATGCAGGAGCTACTGCTTCACCATCTGCTACACTTTCATATACTGTGAGTCCTGCTTTGCCTGCTGGTTTGTCATTAAATGCTTCCACAGGACAAATAACTGGAACGCCTACAAGCCTTGTTGCAACTAACACTTATACAGTAAGTGCTTCAGTGGGGGCTTGTTCTGCTTCTCAAAACTATACTTTTGCGGTAGTATGTCCCAATATTACTTTTAATAATACTACAGCTAGCAATGCTACTGCTGGAACAGCCTATACTTTAAATGCTTCTGTGACTGGAAACACTCAGTCTGTTTTTTATTCAGTTAGTCCAGCTTTACCAGCAGGTTTAGTTTTAAATCTGTTTTCAGGGCAGATAACAGGAACACCTACTACTTTCACGTCTGCCAATACTTATACTGTTACAGCAAGCCAGAGTAGTGGAGCATGTGTAGTTTCTCAAAGCTATACTTTTGCAGTGAATTGCCCAACAGCAACACTCAACCCAAGTACATTGCCTAACGGAACAATTGGGGTTGCTTATAGTCAGACGGTTACACAAACAGGTCTGCCTACTGGTGCACCTACTTGGTCTGTGAGTAGTGGGAGTTTACCCACAGGTTTGACTTTAAACAGCTCAACAGGTGTAATTTCTGGAACGCCAACAACACTTGGAATATTTAATTTCACAATTCAGGCTACAAGAAATGGGTGCTCAGCTTCAAGAGCTTATACAGTTGTTATTAATTGTCCTGTTATCACATTTACTAATACAACAGCAAATAATGCTGTTGTTGGAACAGCCTATACTTTAAATGCTTCTGTGACTGGAAATACCCAAACAATTACCTATTCAGTTAGTCCAGCTTTACCTACTGGTTTAAGTCTTAATACCTCTACAGGACAAATCTCTGGTACACCTTCCATTCTGACACCTGCCAATACTTATACCATTACAGCAAGCCAAAGTAGTGGAAATTGTACAGCTTCTCAAAATTATACTTTTGCAGTAGTATGCCCAACAGCAACACTCAACCCAAGTATATTACCTAATGGAATAATTGGAGTTGCTTATAATCAGGCTATTACGCAAACAGGCTTACCTACAGGAACAATAATTTGGTCTGTAAGTAGTGGTAGTTTACCTACAGGTTTGAGTCTAAATAGCTCAACAGGTGTAATTTCTGGAACGCCAACAACGATTGGAACTTTCAGTTTTACAATTGAAGCAAATAATAGTGGCTGTGTAGCTTCAAGAGCTTATACAGTTAGTATTAACTGCCCTACCATTACTTTTTCGAATACCAATGTCACAGATGCTACTGTTGGAACAGCCTATACTTTAAATGCCTCTGTGACTGGAAATACTCAAACAGTTACTTACTCAATTAGCCCAGCTTTACCCACAGGTTTGAGTTTAAACAGCTCAACGGGTATTATTTCTGGAACGCCTACTAATGTTGTGGTAGCCACAACATACACAATAGTGGCAAGTCAAAGTAGTGGAGTGTGTACAGCATCACAGAATTATACTTTTGCAGTAAATTGTGCAGGAGTTACACTAAATCCTAATAGTTTACCCAACGCTAATCAGTCAATAACGTATTCTCAAACACTTAGTCAAACAGGTTTGAGTGGTACAGTTACTTGGTCTATTATTACAGGCAGTTTACCTGTTGGTCTTTCTTTAAATAATTCAACAGGAGTGATTTCTGGAATACCTACTACCTTACAGACTGCTAATTTTACAATTCAGGTAACCAACGGAGTTTGTAGTGGAAGCAAGGCATACAGCATTACAGTTACTCAAAGTGGAGCCATTATTGAAATTATAACTACAGATATTGATTTGGGAGAAGTAGAAATTTTTTCAACCTCAAGCAAAAATCTTGTAGTAAAAAATATAGGAACAGCTCCACTTACAATAACTTCTATAACTATGCCAAGTGCAGTATTTACCTCTCGAATATCGAATTTAACGTCTATTTCACCCAATGAAAGTAGAAATATCGAATTACGCTTTAGTCCAGAATCAGTGACTACTTATAATGGAACAGCAACAATCAACAGTAATGCCATTTCGGGAGGGAATACTTTTACAATCAGAGGAAAAGGACTCACACCCACAGCACTGAATTCCAATCAAGAGCCTCATATGGTTATTTCTCCAAATCCTACACAAGAAAAAGTATCAATTATATTCTCTAAGAATGTAGAAAAAGATGCTATTCAGTTGTTAGATTCTAAGGGAGTAATACTCAAAAATGTATTAATTGAAAGAATAAGTACTTCTGAAATACACATAGACATGAAAAATCTGGCTCAGGGAGTGTATTTTATAAAAGTTGGAGAGTTTTCTCAAAAAATTATCAAATTATAAAAACAGAATACAGAAGAATAGTAAAAAGTCTCACAGATTCTGTGAGACTTTTGTATAACTTAAAAATTAATTTATTCATCTTTTTTAGCTTTAGCATTTTGTTGCATGAGTTCAGCTTTGATAGCCTCAATGTCTTGTTTCATTTTTTCTATTTCTGTTTTTTGAGCTTTTAAAAGAGTATTCTCTTTCTCTAAAGTTTCAATTTTCTGACTTTGAGCCTCAATGATTTTTTGTTGTTCCTGAATAGATTTTATCATAGGCATGATAAAATCCAAATAACGCAAGGCATATACTTCTTTGTTATTTTTAGGAACGTCAATACCTGTAAAATTAGTATACCCACTTTCTTGCATGGCTTGCTCTACTTCTTGGGCAAGTAAACCAGTAAAACGTGTATCTTTGATTTGGTGATGGTTTATATTTTTAGTAAGACTATCAGCAGTTCCCCAGATTTGGTGTAAAATTTCAGGGTTTTGGTTATAACTCACAGGGCGAAGGCGTAGCACAAAATCCAGACCTTTCACATCATCATGTATATTAGTTTTGAAACGTTTATCAGAATAGGCTGTAATACCTGTTACCTGAGCTCTGATTTGTGTAATGGCAGTATTACCCAAAAGAACTTGGTTATCTGCTGTACATTCAGCGTCAGTGATATTAGCACCTAGCATAGTTACGTTGGTTCTAGCAACAGTAGGACTAGAATTTGCTCCAATAAATGTACAAGAAGTAAAGTCAATACCTAGACTACCAACACCAGTAAAAGACCCTAAAGCTGTGTTTTGAGAGCCTGTGGTGTTAAAGAAAAGAGCTATTGTCCCAATGGCTGTGTTGTTACTTCCTAGAGTGTTAGTGGAAAGAGCTTGATAACCACTAGCTACATTGTTAAATCCAGTAGTATTAGAATAAAGAGCACTAAATCCATTGGCTATATTATTGTCTCCAGTAGTATTGGAACGAAGAGCCTGAAATCCATTGGCTACATTATAACTCCCAACTGTATTTGAAAATAAAGCTTCAGAACCACTGGCTACATTATTAAATCCAGTAGTATTGGCATAAAGAGTCCTCCATCCATAAGCTGTATTGTAGCTACCTGTGGTATTGGAACGAAGAGCTTGGTAACCATTGGCTATATTATAATTACCAGCTGTATTTGAAAATAAAGCTTCAGAGCCACTGGCTACATTTTCTATACCAGTTGTATTGTTTGAAAGAGTATTTACTCCATAAGCTGTATTATGGTTACCTGTAGTATTCCTTAAAAGAGCATTTGTCCCATTAGCTGTATTACTAGTACCAGTTGTATTTGAAAATAAACTAAATGTTCCTATTGCAGTATTATAATCTCCTATTGTATTTGAATAAAGAGCAAATGAACCACTAGCTGTATTATTGATGCCTGAAGTATTATTTTGAAGAGCAAATGTACCAGTAGCAGTATTTTGAATTCCTAAAGTATTAGATAAAAGGGCAAATGTTCCCATTGCTACATTACTATAACCAGTAGTATTGTTTAAAAGAGTAGATGTTCCATAAGCAGTGTTAGAATTACCTGTTGTATTGTTTTGAAGAGAAAATGTACCACTAGCAGTATTGAAGCTACCCGTAGTATTATTTCTTAATGACATGCTCCCAACAGCAGTATTGTTAATCCCATCACTTGTAGTAGTAGGTTGATTGCTGTATAAAGCTTCATAACCAACAGCCACATTATTGCTTTCCCAAGCAACACCTCCATTATTAAAAGATTGTGTAAATAAGGTATTGGTTCCTATAGCAGTATTTCGAGATGCTGTAGTATTACTTCGGAGGGCACTTACTCCGCTAGCTGTATTGAAACTTCCTATAGTATTAAAACGAAGAGCACTTCGTCCATTTGCCGTATTTTGAGTCCCTATGGTATTGTTAAGAAGAGCACTTACACCACTAGCTGTATTTTCAGAGCCTGTTGTATTTGCATTAAGAGAGAAGGTCCCATTAGCTGTATTTAAGGTACCTGTTGTATTAGCATTGAGAGCATAGGCACCACTGGCTGTATTGCTAAAACCAGTAGTATTGGCAAAAAGTGCATAAGCCCCATGAGCAGCATTATCAGAACCTGTAGTGTTTGAATGAAGAGACAAAGAGCCATTTGCTGTATTGTTAAACCCCGTTATATTATTAAGGAAAGCCTGATACCCATGAGCTGTATTATTAGCTCCAGTAGTAGTAGATACTCCTGTCTGATAGCCAACAAACGTATTTCGGTTATCACTCAAATCATCACTATTACCAGCTTGATAACCCAGAAAAGTGCTACCATCAGCAGTAATACCTATTCTACCTGATTTTTCGTTATTGACACGAAAATTGAGAGGAATATTATCAGTTGTACCCAAAAAATTTGTACCATCTACAGTCCCTACATTACCTGTGAGCAGCCAGCCTTCGTTGTTGGTGTTTATTTTTCTCCAAGTAGTATTGGGTAAATCATAATACCAAAATCCGACACTTCCATCAGTCTGAAAAATGAGTAATCCATTGGCAGGAGTGGCAATGGCTGTTCGTTCTGCAAGCGTCATACGAGGTACTAGAATACCTTTGTTGGTCGATTTTACGTCCAACATAGCTGAGTTATCAGGGGCAGAACCATCAGTATTGACTCCTAAACCTTGTGTAAATGCCCATAGAGGAAATAAAAATAATGTCAGGATATATAAATATAGTTTTTTCATAGGACTTATTGTTTAATTAATTGGAAAGTTTGAGTTTGATGAAGAGTAATAACTTCTAAAATATAAGAACCTGCTGGTAAATCTGAGAGTACTCTAGAAGATTGAAAATGAATATATTCACCTGTTAGCAAAGTGCTGAATTGTAATCTTCCTAGATTATCTGTGAGGCGTAATGTAACTACATGATTTTCTGGATTGTGTATTTTTACATGAAAAGCATCCTGATAGGGGTTAGGATAAACATTTGCTACAAAAGCCTTTCTGAAATAAACAGCCTTACTAGGTGTTTTTTGGAAGGTTTGGTTCAATTCTTTTTGTACAAGACGATAGTAAACAATGGGTTTACCCAATGTATTCACATCTTTATCCAAGAAATAATAGCTATTATCCGTTAGGTTTTTAGGGGTTTCTGTATGGATTTTCTCAAAAAATAAATTATCTGTACTTCTTTCAATTTCATACTGAAGCAACTTGACTTCATTTTTAGCAAACCAAGTAATTTCAACATCTTTCTGATTTTCAGATAATTTTACATTGAAAGAAAGTAAATCTAAAGGGAGAGGGTTTGTAATATCTGAGACTGTCCAGCCATTTTGGAGTTCTCCAAGTGATATAGAAGCTGTATGTGTTCTGCTACTCATATCTACCACACCAACCGTTTTTAGAATCCAGGGAGAAATAATATTAAAAGGACTATTTGTTCGCCAAAGTTGCATCTGTGTTAAATCTTTACCATTATCCCAAGCAGAAAGCCAAGAAAGTGTAATATCTCTATCTACATTGTTGGTTACATTGGCAAGCCAGTGAGCATCAATACTTTCAAAGCCTACTGGCACTACAAAACCTGATGTAGGTATAAAACCACGAGAAGTGGCAGTCCCATCTCCTGAACGTCTGGTGAGTTCTAAATTACCCACATCTGCTCCTGCAGCCATTGAGAAATGTAAGAATGTACCCAAAGCCCCAGCATTAACAACTCTACTTTCCATGATGGCTGTACCTACAATATGACTGGTATTGTTTTCTGTGGGATTGGAGGCTGTATTGACAAAACGAACAGGACTTGCATTGGTTGTAAATAGTCTGCCATTGGTAAGTGTAAGGCTATTATGAATACGCAAAGAACCTGTATTACTGATGCTTACACCCTGTCCTCCATTATTAATATCAAAAATACCTGTATTGACTATACTGTTACCCTGAACTTGTTGTTCTGTTATACCAGTCATCTGGATGGTTCCTAGGCTGCCATTGAAAGTACCATTGTTAATAATATCTCTTCCTGTGGTATTACCTATCATATTCATTGTACCTGACTGAATGATAGTAGCACCTGCATTATTTTGAAAGTTTAATCCACTCAATGTAAGATTTGTACCAGAAGGGATGTTCATAGTTGTACCATTGGTGTTTTGAACCTGACCAAAACACCAATAGCCTATTGTACTCAAAATCAATGAGGACAAAGCTTTTTTCATAAAAAATCTTATTTTAAAATTTGGAAATAAAGTTTTTCTAAAGTTTTAAATTTGAAATAATAGCAAATTATATACAATTAGATAAATTTAGAAATTATAATGCAATAGGTGCAATTTGCTGAAAATGAAAACGTAACAAATATATAATAAATAAAAAATACTAAAAAAGTTCATACAAACTTTTTTAGTATTTGTATTGAAAGAGGGTTCTGTAAAGCTTTACAAACTCCAATATTCCATTTTTTGAATTTTATTTCTAAAAATCCCTTTCACGTCTACAAAAACAGCTTTTTCTTTGGATAAACTTCCAAAATCTGATTCTGAAAGGCTTAAGTATTCTTTATGATTGACAGCCAGAACAATCGCATCATAACTACCTTGTGGTTCTTGAGCCAATGACAGTCCATATTCTTCTTCAAACTCATGAGCATTAGCATGGGGGTCAACAGCATCAACCTGTAAACTAAATGATTGGAGTTCTCGTATTACATCAGCAACCTTTGAGTTTCTAATATCACTTACATTTTCTTTGAAAGTGACACCCATTACAAGTACACGAGCTTCAGAAGGGCTTTTACCTTGTTTGATGATTTTTTGAACCGTTTTCTTGGCAATATAAGCCCCCATACTATCATTAATAGCTCTGCCACTTAAAATAACAGCAGGATTATAACCTAATTCTTTTGCTTTGTAGGTAAGATAATAGGGATCTACACCAATACAATGTCCGCCAACAAGTCCTGGTACAAATTTTAAAAAATTCCACTTTGTACCTGCAGCTTCTAAAACTTCATAGGTATTGATGTTCATTTTATCAAAAATCAAAGAAAGCTCATTCATAAGAGCGATGTTAAGGTCTCTTTGCGTGTTTTCTATAATTTTAGCAGCTTCAGCTACTTTGATGGAAGAAGCTTTGTGTACACCCACTTTTACAACAAGCTCATAGACTTTGGCAATTTCCTCTAAACTTTCTGCATCTGAGCCAGAAACGACTTTGGTAATACTAGCCAAAGTGTGTTCTTTATCTCCAGGGTTGATACGTTCAGGTGAATAACCTACCTTGAAGTCTGTACCAAATTTTAACCCTGATTCTTTTTCTAAGATAGGAATACAATCTTCTTCTGTACAACCTGGGTATACGGTGGATTCAAAAACTACATAATCTCCTTTTTTTAGAGCTTTTCCAACGGTTGTAGAGGCTGAAAGCAAAGGATGTAAATTGGGTTGTGTGTGTTCGTCAATAGGTGTGGGAACAGCTACGATGAAAAAAGTAGCTTTTTGTAAATCAGATAATTGATTGGTAAAAGTAATATCGCAACCTTCAAACTCAGAAGAATCAAGCTCATTGCTGGGGTCTTGATTGTTTTGCATCATCTTTACACGAGTTTCATTGATGTCAAAACCAACTACTTTTACTTTTTTTGCAAAAGCAAGAGCAATAGGTAAACCTACATAGCCCAAACCAATGACTGCAATATGGGTGTTTTTTTCAATTATATTTTGGTAAATAGACATAAAAATAGCTAAATTCTTAAGTGATTGACAATAAAGAATATAAAATCTCGTAAAGAGAAAATTCTTAATTGTAGGTTGCAAATTTATAAAAAAAATAGACAGTAGTGTAATTATGAATTTTTTACTTGTTCTATCAAGTCTTGTATTTGCCAAGCATCTTCTAGCTTAAACTCTCCAATACGTGTTCTACACAATGCTTTTAAATATGCTCCTGCTCCTAAAGCTATACCTATATCACGTGCAAGGCTACGAATATATGTTCCTTTTGAGCAAACAACCCTAAAATCTACTTCAGGGAAACGAGATGTATCTGTAAACTCAAGTTCTGTAATCAGAATTTTTCTGGATTTAATATCTGTTTCTTGCCCTTTTCTTGCAAGTTCATAAAGGCGTTTACCGTCTTGTTTGATAGCTGAAAAAATAGGAGGGGTTTGGTCTATTTCACCTATAAATTGTGGAATTACAGAGGAGATATTTTCTATATTAAGATGTGTAATATCATACTCAGCATCAAAATCTGTTTCTAAATCTATGGATGGAGTAGTTTTACCCAATACAAAAGTTCCTGTATATTCTTTCTCTTGAGCCTGATAAGAATCTATTTCTTTGGTTTTTTTTCCTGTACAAAGTATGAGTAAACCTGTTGCAAGCGGATCTAGTGTACCTGCATGACCTATTTTTTTGATTTTTAGCTGGTAACGTAGCTTCTTGAGAGCCTGAAAAGATGTCCAGCCTAAAGGTTTATCAATCAACAATACTTCTCCTTTTTCAAAATCCATGATATTAGATTATAATTCTTTAAAAAGTACAAAATTTAAGTTTATAAAATGCAAAAAAAGCATTTTTTTTAGTAAAAAAGTAAATTTTTTTAACAAAAAAATAGCAACATACTCGGCATGCATATTATCTTTGTAGCAAGAAAAACACAACAACCTCCAAAATCCCTACAAATATGCAAGATTTATTTAAAAAATTCATTTACACAGGCATTGGTTTTATCTCTATCACTGCTGAAACATTAAAAAGTACAGTAGAGAAATTGGTAGAAGAAAGTAAACTTTCTGGTGATGAAGGAAAGAAAATTTTAGACGAATTTACAAAAAATACAGAATCTAAAAAGAAAGAATTTGAAGACCAATTGAGCAAATTGGTAGAAAAAGTGACATCTCGTTTCAAGTTTGTAACTGAAAACGAATTACAAGAAGTGTTGAAAAGAGTAGAAGCTTTAGAAGGTAAGGATAATGCCGATAAAGCAGCCACTAAGAAAACTGTGAAAGCGTAATTGTAAAGCCAGAAGAAATTCTGGCTTTTATTTTTATAAAAAATTAGTATCTTTTTTGTAGTATAGTGCTTTGAAAACAAAAAACACTATATGTTCCACTTCTTATTCTTTTTCCAACTCTTTTTCGGACTTAACAATTCCCAAGGTCTGATTCCCTACAACAAAAATGGTCAGTGGGGTTTTTGTGATGCTTCTAAAAAAGTTATCATATCACCTCAGTACGAAGAAGTAGAGCTATTTATCATAGACTCCAATCTTGTAACTAAAAAGCCTGTTATGTTTGCCAATGTAAAATATAAAGGTAAATGGGGGTTAATTGATGCTCAAAATAACTGGCTTATTCCCGCAAAATATACAACACCTATGCAATGGGATAGAGAACATGGACGGTTTTATATTCAAGAAATGAATTATGAAACTGGTAAAGGTTCTTTTATGATGCTCAATCAGGAAGGTAAAGAGCTTCTTAAGCTCAACGATTTAGTAAACTGGCGAGGTTTTGATAAAAATGGAATAGCTTACGTGGCTGTAAATGAGAAAGTTGGGTTTATTAATAGGGATGGAAAAATATTGATACCATTTCAGTATGATATGTGGTCGCCTGTTACAGAATATTGTTACAGTGAAGGACTTTTTGGAATTGGGAAAAATGGAAAATTTGGATTCGTAAACGATAAGAATCAAGTGGTTATTCCTTTTATTTATGAGCATAACCCAATGGGTATGGGTTGTTTTGAAAATGGAAAAGCCACTGTCATAAAAAATGGTCAGAGAGTTGTCATTGATAAAAAGGGGCAAATTCTTCGAAAATTACCTTTTATTGAAGAAAATAATATCATGATAGAAGGCTATACATTAAAAATGGAGGTAATCAATAATCAAGGATGGTACACCCTGATTGATAATAAAACAAAAAAGCTAGCCATAGCAGAAAAATTTCATAATATATCTTTAGAAGGAAACCAATTGGTTGTTTATAAAAATGATAAATATGGTTTAATTAATTCCAAAACATTTCAATATACGTACCCTCTGACACTAACAGAAAAACCAGTTTTAATTTCTAAAGGAAATGTCAATTACTGGCAAATTACTATCAATGGTTTATCAGGATTGATAGATATGGATGGAAAAGCAGTAGTACCTATGGAATATCAAGCCTTGTATATCAGGACATTAGAAAATGGACAACTCATCGTTAATAAGAAAAATAATTTCTTATTGATTAATCTACAAAATAATATATTGAAAAAACTTGATTATAAAGAAATTAGGGAAAACTATTTTTCAAATCCTATCACTTTTTCAGTTACAAATGCTCAAGGTTTACAAGGTGTTATCAATGCCAAAGGAGAAGAAATAATCCCATGTCAATACAAACGTGTATCAAATTTTCATCAAATATACTTTGGTTTGCAAGAAAATAAGAAACAGGTTCTTTTTGATAGTTTGGGCAAAAGAATTCAAAAAGAAGAATTTGACGACTATGAATATGTAGGTTTTGGTACATTAGGCGAAAACTTTGTAAAAGTTTCTTTGAATAATAAAATCGGAGTTTTAGATAAAAAAGGTAGAATTACTGTTCCTTGCCAATATGATAATATCAATATGAATTTTTACACAGAAATATTTATTGTTCAGGAAAAAGGTTTATTTGGTTTAAGAAACCCTGAAAAACTACTTGTTTCTCCTAAATATACAGAAATTATTACAGACGATGGAGGAAGATACCCCATTAAAATAGATGGGAAACCATACTATTTGGTAAAAAAAGGAACTCAAACAGGTTTTGTTGGTCTGGATGGGACGGAGTATTTTGAGTAAAAATTAAGAATTGATCTGATTCTTAATTTTCTGTCCAACAATTTGTCCGTCCAAAAGATGAATGATTCCATGAGCATAATCAGCATCCTGAGAGGAGTGTGTTACGATTACAATGGTTACACTTTCTTGGTTTAATTGCCATAAAATTTGCATGACTTCCTCTCGATTTCTTGAATCAAGATTCCCTGTGGGTTCATCAGCTAATAATAAAGAGGGTTGAGCCACTAAAGCTCTGCAAATAGCTACTCGTTGTTGTTGTCCTCCTGAGAGTTGTCTTGGAAAATAAGTGGCTCGGTGGCTGATTTTGAGTTTAGCCATGATTTGAAATACCAACTCTTTTCTTTCTTTTGCAGAGAATTTAAGATAAATCAAAGGCAGTTCAATGTTTTCAAAAACGGTTAAGTCATCAATGAGATTAAAATTCTGAAAGACAAAACCTATATTTCTTTTTCTCAGATCAGCTCTTTTCTTTTCATTATAGTTAAGTATTTTTTGACCTAAAAATAAGATTTCTCCTTTGGTGGGGGTATCCAATAAACCCATCATATTGAGCAGAGTGGATTTTCCACAACCTGAAGGACCCATTACGGCTAGAAAATCCCCTTTACGAATCTCTAAATTAATACCATTCAGGGCATTTGTAGAAATTTGTTCTGTGGAATAAGTCTTGATTATATCAGTTAATTGTAAAATTGTTTCCATATATATTGAAAAAGTTATATATTTGTAACCATATTTTGTTCAATATGCAAATAAAAATCAAAGTAATCATACTTTTTATTTTGTTGGGAGCTATTGCTTGCAAAAATGTATCTTATACACTTTCTGGCTCTACAGCTTCAGGTACAATACAAGTCATGAATTTTAACAATATTGCAGGTAATGGTCCCCCAAATTTATCTCAAAAATTAACGGAAGATTTAAAATCTTATTATCTACAAAATTCAAGATTACGTATAACCAATACAGATTCCGATTATATTATTGAGGGAGATGTTGTTAGTTATCAAGTAACTCCCTTGGCACCTACGGCACAAGACCAGGCTGCTCAAACACGCATTACGATTACCGTGAAAGTACGTTTTACAGACAATAAAGAAACTAGCAATAATTTTGAACAAACTTTTTCTAACTATGCTGATTTCCCCCAGACTACCAGTTTGGCAGCAGCCGAAACACAAAAAGTGCAAGAAATTTATGACAAAATAATTTTTGATATTTTTCAAAAAACTGTTGCAAATTGGTAGATTTAAAAAAAAATTATACATTAGCGTTTGTGTCTCAAATTTTTTTCAAATTAAAATTGAATCAAGTAACATGGATAAACAAGTACTAACAGGTCTTTTAGAAAATCCTCAAAACCTTACAGAAGACCATTTAGAAGAGTTGGAAGAGATAGTTCAAAAATATCCATATTTTCACCTGCCCCATGTATTGGTGGCAAGACTTTTACAAGAAAAGAATAGTAGTTTAGCTCTTCAAAAAATAAGAAAAGCATCTTTGTATGTTTATAATAGAGCTCTCCTAAAAAAATTTGTTTTAAATGGGGCTCCCATGCAACCTGTAAATGCTATGGAAGAACACAATACCCAAGAACCTATCCATAAAAAATTGTTTGAAGACATTCAACAGGAAATAGATGCTTTTGATAAAAAAATTGAAAATGCTTCAATAGAAGAGTTAGATAAAGAATTAGCTAATATAACAGAGTCTTATTTACCAAAGGATTATATTTCTGAAGAAGCAAATAAAATTACAGACGAGACCCCTGCTGATAAAACTGAGACACAAAAAGAACAGGATTTCTTGATAGATGAGTTTCTAAAATCTGATCTTTTTAAGAAAGACAAAAAAGCAACTGATGAAACTCTTCAGGCAGAAGACATACAAAATGATGTAGAAGAGACAGAAGATGAGACACAAAAAAATGATATAGAAAACATAGAAAAACATGATGTTTCTAATCAAATTCAGACATCAGTAGTAATCAATGAATTCACTGAAGAAGAGGCTCTCAGACTTTTCAATGAAGGTAATACAAAAGAATCCATAGAAATATACGAAAAACTCAAAGAAATATCGCCTGATAAAGCAGAATACTATCAAAGTCAGATAGATATTTTTAAGATGGATTTTTCTGCTATTGAATTGAAAGAAGATGATGTATTATTGCAAGATTTCTTAGAAACACCTGCACCTAAAGACGAAACACACGATTTGAAAGTAGAAAGTGTAGAAATTGAAAAAGAAGTAATAGTAGAAAAAGTAACAGAATATATTGAGAAAAAAGAGGAAGAACTAGTTGAACCTTTAGAAAAAAATACTGAAGAAAAATCTTTAGAAGAAGTCGAAACTGAAAAAGAAGTGACTGAACAACAGGCTCTTGCATATTTTAATGAAGGAAAAATTTCGGAAGCCGTTGAAATTTATAAACAATTGATGTTGCAAAATCCAGATAAAAAAGCGTACTTTGCATCTCAAATTGAAATCTTAGAAAGTTAAACCTAATCAATAAAAAAATATGTTACTCTTTGTTATAGGATTGATGATGCTTGTGGCTCTATTACTTATTGTTGTTATTTTGCCTCAAAGTTCTAATAAAGGTGGTGGTCTTACAGGCTCAATGGCTAGTGGAGCTAACCAACTCATTGGTGTGAAGAAAACAACAGACCTTTTAGAGAAAATTACTTGGGGTTTGATGATAGGAATTTTTGTGTTGTCATTGCTCACACATGTTCTTTAATACATAAAAGCGTTTCAATATTAATGCCATCACTGTGAAGTGGTGGCATTTGTTATATCTATACCTTTTCATAATCATGTACAAACTATTTATACGTCCATTTTTATTTTCAATGAATGCTGAAAAGGCTCATTATTTTACCTTTTCGTGGCTCAAAAGAATACTTAAACTTCCATTTGCTAAAGGTATAGCAAAATTCCTCTTTAATTATAAAAATCCTACTCTAGAACGGAAACTCATGGGACTTACATTTCCCAATCCTGTGGGACTTGCTGCTGGTTTTGATAAAAATGCAATAGCCATTGATGAAATGGCTACTTTGGGCTTTGGATTTATAGAAATAGGGACACTCACACCCAAGCCTCAGGCTGGTAATCCCCAGCCACGTTTGTTCAGATTACTTTCAGATGAAGCAATTATCAACAGAATGGGATTTAATAATGATGGTGTTCAGGAGGCTATCAGACACCTGAAAGAAAGAAAAAGCTCTGTTATTGTTGGAGGAAATATTGGTAAAAATAAAGATACACCCAACGAACAGGCTTTAGATGATTATTTGTATGGTTTTGAACATTTATTTGAATTTGTAGACTATTTTGTGGTAAATGTCAGTTCTCCTAATACACCTAATTTACGAGCATTGCAGGAAAAAGAGCCTCTCAAGAACATACTCCATACACTTCAACAGAAAAACAACAAAAAACAGAATTCAAAGCCTATCTTGCTCAAAATAGCCCCAGATTTGAATGAAAGTCAGTTGGATGATATTATAGAAATTGTATTAGAAACTAAAATTGCAGGTGTAATAGCTACCAACACTACACTTAGCAGAGATAATTTAAAAAGTCCTGAGAGCCAAACCAAAGAAACAGGTGGTTTGAGTGGAAAACCTTTAAGCAAACGCTCAACAGAAGTAATTGCTTATTTGGCTCAACACTCTAAGAAACAGTTTGTAATTATTGGTGTAGGAGGGATTCATAGCCCACAAGATGCCATAGATAAAATAAAGGCTGGAGCAGACCTTTTACAACTGTATACAGGTTTTGTATATGAAGGACCAAGCCTGATTAAACGTATCAATCAGGCAATAGTTAAAAATTTATAGAAATTAAATCTGGAGGAGTTGTAATCCACTGATACACATTTTTATACGTTCTGAAAATATTATAAGCAATAACCAAAAAAGCCATTGCATAACCACTTATACGCCTATATAAGTGGTTATTTTTATTTAAAAACAGACTAATTTGTTTCCAGAATAAAAAGATAATGATAGGGATAATGGGAGCAATGTAACGTTCACTTTCTCCTTCAACATTCATTCTGAGAAAAATCATGATGAATAAATAACTGAAAATTATGCCAGAAAGGAGTTTTGAAATAGGAGGAAATTTTTTCCACAATACATACAAAAGTATCAATAAAAATATACCTAAAAAAAAGATTTTGAGAATGTTAGGTATAAAAAATGAAGGTAGAAAAATATTTAAAACGGCTTCTGCATATCCTAAAAAGCTGCTTTCTAAGGAAACCATAAAAATATTATCTATGAAATCAGGCTTGTTCTGAATGAAGAAATTTCTTGTAAACCAAGCCAATAGACTCAAAGAAGCCAAAATACCATACATAAAAGCCTTTTGCCATGTATGTTGTTTCCAAATCCAGAAAAAGAAAAATATAACAAAGAATATTCCTGCCATGCGTTGCATACATAGCAAATTACTTAAAATAATGAAAATAGCCCAATCCTGATTTTTATGTAATTTTTGTATAGACAAAACAGAGGCAATAAGCAAAGCCATAGAACCTGCTTCAGACCATACAAAAAAATGAATGAGAATAAAAAATACACTTGTAATTGTATGACTGTAAGCCAGATAACTACTCAAATTGTTTAACTCAGAATCAAAAACATTTTTTGTAAACTTAAAAATAAGGATTAAATTGATAATGAGGGTAATAAATAGGGTTGTCTTAACTCCCAATAGACTTAGAGTTATAGGAAATAGGGGCGTCCAGTTGGTATAATAACCCTGTGGAGTTAAAAATTGACCTTTATGGTGAAAGCTTTGGGCAGCATACCAATAAGCCTGAGCATCCACGGTGCTTCCAAATCCATTTTGAGAAACCAACAGCCATAAGGCAATGGCTGCAACAGCTAATAAACCATAGAAAATATGAAAAAACTTCATAACTGATTTTTACCCATAACAAGCCAGCGAAATGCCCATTCCCAACTAATTTGGTAACCTGTAATCTGAGCTTTTTGAAGCATATTTTCCCACTCATGTTTAAGTAAAGACCTTCTTACAGAAAGTGGAGCATCATTTTTTACAAGATAAGATTTTGAAAAAAGCTGAGTTAAAAGTCCTATACTTTTACAAGCTAAAATATTTCGGTGTAAATCGTTGATAATGAATCCCATTTGAGCATGTTTCTGACACCATTTCAGATAAAATACAAGCTGTTCATCTGATAAATGATGGCAAAAAAGGGCTGAGGTAATCAAATCTGCTTCTATTGTAATATTCTGATAATCAGACTGTATGAAAGATATTTCAGGAAAATCTACACTCTTTTCCTGAGCATAGGCTATGCAATCATCTTTCAAATCAATGCCTATCAGCTCTGCTTTGATATTTTTTTTTCTGCACCATTGAGCCATTTTTCTGAGCGTATCACCAGCCCCAGAACCAATGTCAATAATTCGGATAGTCTTAGAAATATGCTTATTTAATAAAAATTTAGAAAGCCCTTTGAGCGTAATCTGATAACCACCCAGATACGTATTGATTACTTCCAACTCATACAAATTTCTGTATAAATCGGGAGTGGGTATATCTGGATTATCCAGCAACTCTAGTTGAAAAGACCTCTGCAAAGGATTTTATTGTTTAATGGTATCTTTGGATGCTTTTTTCTTGGGTGTCTCTGGTTTGGCGTTTGCACCTCCAAATTCAGTTAAAAGCTTCTTAATTCTTTGTAAATCAGGAACAGTATTGGCAGAAAACGAATAATGGAAAATAATGACATCTGTAATCTTATGGTCATTAATCATTTTTAGCAGATTTTTATTCCAATAACGATAATCGACTACCAGTAATTTCTCGAAATGAGAAGCCAAATAAGGAGCAAAGGCATTTCCAAAAGAGTTTTTGATAATCATAGCTCTTCTGCCATTTTTAACATCTGTATCCACTTCAACCAAAGAAAAATCATCTCCAAAATAAACACTATATGCATTAGGACCTTTGGCATATTCTACAAATAACAAAGCCCCACCTGAACGTTTATCAGGGTTTTTCTTAGCATGGCTAAAGGCTGTATATTTGACAGAAGGTTTATAATAAACCACCGAATCAATGTTTTCTTTCAGACGTTTATCACGAGTAATCCAATACAGAGAACCTAAAAAGCCGTTGATTACTTTTTTCTCCATCTTTTCAATAGGAACAGCATCGAAACCTGCTTTTTTACAAAATTCTTCATAGGCATAATAAGCTCCAAGTCCTGTCCAATGGTGGTCAGTATTGAAGAAAATATACTCGTCTTTGTGCTTATACAAAGAGCTTGTTACATCTACCGAAATGACTTTTTCGTTGAGTTGTGAATATAAATACTCAATATTTTTCTTCTCGGATGTATGACGATATTTATGAGGCAAGTAGAACTCTCCATGTGTAGGCACGACTACAGAATATACTTGAGCTTTATCTTTAAGTGTTTCCTGATAGAAATTTACAACATCAGCACAATATTTGGCAGATGATTCGCCACCTCCAAATACCTGAATAGCCATTGATTTGTAAATCATTACACCTCTTACGGGAGATTTGTCGGCTTCTCCTTCAATCAGCTCATCTTCAGGACGTTTCTCATCTTTTTGGTTTGTACTGTCAGGGTTAGATTTATCCATGCCACCATTGGTCACTACTTCTTGCTTATAGAAGCCAACATCTTCATTCTTGATACCTCTATTCTGACTAATAACAAAATTAGTCTGAACGAATCCATCTCTAAAAGGAAAGTTATCTGCTACGTACATATCTACATCTTTGAGATACTTTCCACTCCAGAAGTCTTTCCAATGGAATGTAGGCATTTGAGCAAGTTTTCTTTTTTCGTATTCAGAAACTTCTTTTTTAGGAAAAATGAAAAAAAGGATTCCAAATATTGCTAAAGAAACAAAAAAAGCAAAAGTACCAAAACGTATTAAGAGCAATTTAGAATGCATGGAAGGGTGTAATTTTTGTTTGCAAAGGTAATAAATTCAGGAAATTCTTTAAAAGAAAGACTCAGATTTTATTTTAAACTTTCACTTCTTTCCATTTACCACGTCTGAAATGATACCATGCAAGAATAGCGGCGAAGGTTTCGGCTATCGGAATAGCCATATAAACCCCAACAAGCCCCCATTCCAAAGATAATACATACGCCAAAGGTATCTGAAAAAGCCAATAGCTTACCAGATTAATAATGGTAGGGATTTTTGTATAACCAGCTCCATTTAAAGCCTGCATCATCACCATACCAATTCCATAAAAAATATAACCAGAGCCAATTACCTGTAATGCCTGAGCACCATAATCAATAATATGCTTTTCTTTAGAAAAAATATGCATGATAGGTACAGAAAGAAACAAAAACAGAAGCATGACAAATGCCATGAAAATAGCATTGTATTTGGTGGTAAGTAATACACTTTGCTCAGCTCTTTTAAGTTCATTTGCTCCTAAATTCTGCCCTACAAGCGTTGCAGCAGCATTACTAAGTCCCCAAGCAGGTAATATAAAGAAAACAACATTTCTGATGGCAATCTGATAGCCAGCCGAAGCAGGTGTACTGCCAATTTCAGCAACAAATTTGGTCAGAATAATCCAACTACCACTTGAAATCATAAACTGCATGGTAGCAGGTAATGCTACTTCTATCAGATTGGAAATTATACTCTTGTTGAATACAAACTGACGAGAATAAAACTTTAAAAGTCCGCTTCCTTTAAATAAATGATAACACTGATATACAACGCCAACACTTCGTCCTGTGGCTGTAGCTATAGCAGCTCCTCCTAAACCAAAAAAATGAATGAGAATCGGACACAAAATGATGTTTAAAATACTTGCAATCCATAGGCTTTTCATGGCAATAGAGGCATCACCAGCCCCTCTGAATATCCCATTGATTAAAAACAGAAGCATAATGGAAAGGCTACTACCCAATGAAATTCTTGTAAAATTAGTGCCTTCTTTAATTACGGCATCTGTAGCTCCCATGATGTTAAGCAGCTCAGGAGCATAAATAATACCAATAACACTTAGTACAACAGAGGCAACAAAAGCAATAATAAGAGATTGTGCTCCAGCATGGGCAGCATCTTCATGGTTTTTCTCACCAACTCTTCTTGCTACAACTGCTGTAGCTGCTGTACTCAGTCCCATGCCAATAGAATAAATGATGGTAATAACGGCTTCGGTGAGTCCTACGGTTGTAATGGCATTTTCGCCTAGTTTACTTACAAAAAAAATATCTACAATGGCAAATACACTTTCTAAGGAAAGCTCTAAAATCATGGGAATAGCCAGCAGAAAAATGGCTTTTCGGATAGAGCCAGTAGTATAATCCTGATGCCCTCCTCTGAGAGCCTGTTTAAATGTTTCCCAAATAACAACACTTTTACTTGTAGAGTTTTTCATAGAAATAGTTGAAAAAATAAAGCTCTTAAATATAACGCTGAAAACTACATAAATATATAAATTTTCTAAGAAAAAGAATATTCAAATATTTATAAACGTTATGAAAATAAACTATTTTTTTATGAAAAAACTATACATACTAATTTTCTTATCAATAGCATTTGGGCAAGTCTATGCTCAAAAAAAGCAAACCAAAAAAACGACTAAAATTGTTTTTGTAGGAAACAGTCTGACGTACTATCATAACATCCCTAAATTGCTGGAAGAAATAGGGAAGTTTGACAAGCAGAAAATAAAGACCACAAGTTTTACAAATCCTGATTATTCTTTAGAAGACCACTGGAATGAAGGCAAAGTACAAAATGCTCTTCAAAAAGAATACTTTGATTTCATGGTAGCCCAACAAGGCTCTTCTGCCTTGCCCGAATCGCAACAAATGCTTAAAAATTATGTACAAAAATATGCCAATGAGTGTAAAAAATATGGAACGAAATTAAATCTTTACATGGTTTGGGCTATGAAATCCCGTCTCTTCGATTTTGATAATGTCATATACTCTTATACCGAAGCTGCAAAATTCGTAAATGCTTCGTTAAGCCCTGTGGGACTGGCTTGGAAAAAAGTATGGGAAAAAAGCCCTGATTTAGCTTTTTACGAAACAGATGGTTTACATCCAACCAAAAAAGCAAGTGTTTTAGCAGCCATGGTGATTTATTCTAAGCTTTTTAAGAAGAAAGACCTCAGTTTTTTAGATTTATCTAAAACCTCTTGGGCAAAGGAGTTGAGTTCTGCTGAATTTGAATTATTTAAAATGGTTATCACAGAGCTTGATTAAGTGAAAATAGTTTTCTTGTCTTTTTCCTGAAAAAATTCATAACTTGCAAGATCAATAGATAAAACACACATATCTCTTCATTTTATAACTCAGAACTCGTTTATGCGAATTGGTATTTTCTTCGGGGGGCAGTCCAGAGAGCGTGAAATTGCTTTTGCTGGCGGAAGAACCGTTTACGATAACCTTAACAAAGAACTTTTCGAGCCTATTCCTATTTTTGTAGATAGTTTAGGCAATTTTATATTATTAGACTGGCAGTATTTATACAAAGGAACTATCAGGGATTTTTTTCCACCTTCGGCTTATCAGCCTAAAAACTTTCAGATTTACTTGGAATCTGTTCAAAATTTGGATGATGCTAAATTACAACAAATTATCTCTGAAGTAGGCAGAAAAGTAGAACCTCACGAATTTAAAAACCTTTTTGATTTTGCTTTCTTGGCTCTGCATGGCTCACAAGGAGAGGATGGAGCAATTCAGGGGCTTTTAGAGTGGTATGGCTTGCCTTATTCGGGTTGTGGGATATTACCCTCAGCTATTGGAACAGATAAAAGTGTACAAGCAGATTTACTGGCTCAGTATGGTTTCAGACGTCCCAAATATCTGACTATCAAGAAAAAAGATTACCTGAAAAACTTCTATAAAGGCGATATTTTAGAGTGGCTTGTAGCCAAAATAGGTTTGCCCATGGTGATCAAAGCACCCAATCAGGGTTCTTCTATTGGCATTTCGATACTCAACGAAAAAGATAATCATGCTTTTCATCAACTGATTTCCAAAGCGTTTTTTATTGAAGAAATTTCAGGTAGAAAATGGAAAAACTATTCGGAACAGGAGCGTTGGGCTTTTATTACACATATCACAGATATTCGTGAGGGAGTAGGCTTTCCATTAGAATTACATCTGATAGCCCAAAATTTAGATGGTACAAGAGAGCATCTCAAAGATGCAGGCATTATTTACCACCCAGAAGAGCTTGGGAAACAGTTGGATGTATTGCTGACAGAAAATCATTATAAAGCTGTCTTGACGGCTGTAAGCCACGAAGAAAGCATTTTAATAGAACGCTTTATTATTGGAAAAGAATTTTCGTGTATTGTCATTGAAGATGAAAATGGTGACCCTGTGGCTTTACCACCTACTGAAATTGTTAAAAAAGCTGATTTATTTGATTACAGAGCAAAATATCTGCCTGGGATTAGCCGAAAAGTAACACCCATAGACTTACCCAAAGAACAAATAGAAGCCATCAGGCAGGAATGCTGTAAATTGTTCAAAAATATCAAAGCTGATGTGTATGCTCGTATTGATGGTTTTATCAATGCGTTGGGAGAAATTTACCTCAATGACCCCAATACAACATCAGGAATGTTGCCTTCGTCGTTCTTTTTCCATCAGGCAGCAGAAATAGGACTCAATCCTTCTCAATTCCTGACTTACATTATCAGAACGTCACTGGCTGCAAGGGCGAAAACTCCTAAAAATAATTATTTCATTACCAAGCAATTAGAGGCTCTAGACAAAGCTATTTTAAATAATCAGAATAACCCAACACCTAAAATTAAGGTGGCTGTAATTATGGGTGGATATTCATCAGAAAGGCATATTTCTGTGGAGAGTGGTAGAAATATTTACGAAAAACTTGCTTCTTCTGGAAAATATGAGCCGATTCCTGTATTTCTGACAGGTAGCGATGAACATCACGAATTATACTTAATTCCGATTAATGTGATGCTCAAGGACAACGCTGATGACATTAAGGAGAAAGCTCAACACAATAAAAAGCATGAGGTTTTAGATAAAATCAGAGAAGAAGCGAAAGAAATCACCCAAAAATATGCCCAAAAAGCTATTTTTGAAGCCCAAAGAACCAATTATCAAGACCTTAAGAACCTTGTAGATGAAGTTTTTATTGCCCTGCATGGCAGACCCGGTGAAGATGGTGCTTTACAAAAAGAGCTGATAAAAGTAGGCTTGCCCTATAACGGCTCAGGAGTAGAAAGTTCTCAAATTACCATCAATAAATATGAAACAAACGAAATACTGGCGAAAAAAGGTATTTTAGTTGCCAAACATCAGCTTGTTTTTAAAGATAAGTGGTTTGAAAACCAGAGTGAGCAAATAGAAATATTAGAACGTGAATTTGGTTATCCAATCATAGCCAAACCCGCTGATGATGGTTGTAGCTCTGCTGTGAAGAAAATTAAATCGAGAGAAGAGTTACTGGCATACGCTGAAATGAGTTTCAGGGATATGGATGCCTTTTTACCACAACCCAGTCAGGTTTTGAAACTGAAAACAGGAGAGGAATTCCCAAAACGTACATACTTTTTAGTAGAGGAACTGATTGAAAAGAAAGAGGCTGTTCATTTTTTAGAGATAACAGGAGGCATGCTTACTACCCGAAACGCAGATGGAAGCCGAAATTATGATGTTTTTGAGCCTTCCGAAACGCTTGCTACAGGTGAGGTATTGAGCCTTGAAGAGAAATTTTTGGCAGGAGAAGGACAAAATATTACCCCTGCCAGATTTGCCAAAACTACTGACGAAAACAAGCGAATTTCGGCAGAAGTACGCAAAACTCTCCAGAAAACGGCTGAAATATTGAATGTAGAAGGCTATTGTCGTATTGATGCCTTTGTGCGTGTATATGCAGATGGAAGAGTAGAAACTATTATTATTGAAATAAACTCATTACCAGGCATGACACCTGCTACCTGCATTTTCCATCAGGCAGCCCTCGAAAACTACAAACCCTACCAGTTTATAGATAAAATCTTGGAATATGGTAGAGGAATGTAATTTGAATCATAAGTGATGAGTTATAAATTATAAGGAGTTTGATTATTCAGACTCCTTTTTTTATATTGAATGATTTTAAAGAGATAATTCCATGTCTCCAGAGTTTGAAAACATACTAAATTTATTAGAAAGTGGTGATAGCGAAAATATTCGTTTAGCTTTTTTGTTGGCAAAAAACCATGAAGCTGAATTTGAAATACACTTTAAAGCAAAAATCGGAGAATATGAAGAATTAATAACTTTTTTAATCAGAAATAATGAATGGAATTTTCAAATACCTTTCAATAAAATAGAGGGCTTGAACTTTAATACAAGGGTTTTGGTAGAAGTTCCTGCAAGTGTTCGCTTATTATACAGTTTGGAAAACTTAAATTTGGGAAGTAACTGGTTTCAAACTTTTCCTGTTGAGATTATGGGTTTACGAAACTTAAAATGTTTAGATCTTTCATATAATCAGCTTCAATTCTTGCCAAAAGAAATTGAACAACTACATAGTTTGGAAGAATTAAAGTTAAAAAATAATCAACTCAAAACCCTTCCCAAAGAACTGAGAAACCTGACAAATTGTAAGATTTATGTAAATGGTAATCATGATTTGATATTACCAAAAGAGTTGCAGGGCTGGGAAAATATTATCATGTAAAATATATAACTCTTTAAAAGTATGGAAAAACTATGGATAATATTCATAATTATTTTTATATTTTTTGCTTGTTCTGATGATAAAAATTCACAAAGTCATCAAAAATATATAGCGAAAAAGATATTTATAGAGTTTCCTGTACAAGATTCTCTGAGTATAGATACTACAAAATATAACCAAAATAAAGAAATGGTAAATGCTATCAAAGAAGCAGATAGTGTATTTTTAATTAGCCATATATCTTGTTGTATAGGCTCAGAGCCAATAGTAAAAGAAAATCAAATTAATAAAGATGTATTGAAAGAGTATATTAAAATATCTAGAAAAAGTAGAGTTAGACTTATTCATATTCTTGCAAAGGATAATAAGCCGAAAACAGACTTTACATCATTTTGTTTTGAACCTCATCATGCAATTATTATGTTTTTGAAAGGAAAAACTTCTTACATCAATATTTGTTTTAGTTGCCGAAAATACCAATTGAGTGATAAAGATGAAGGATATTATAGTTTTGATTATCAGAAATGGGAAGAACTAAAAAACTATTTTATGAGCTTTAGATTCAAATATGAATTAAGATAACTATTTTATAATAGACAATTGCAAAACTGGGAAAATAGCATGTTGAGGGTATTTGATTGCTCAAATGCCTCTTTTATATTTAAAAGAGTTAAATTATTTAAGATATGGAAGAATTGAATAAAAAAGAATATGAAGAACTAAAAGAGTATGTTTACAAGGAATTTAAAAATGGGAAATTTCCTTATGACATACAAGTTTTACTTACTAAACAGGGTATATCATTGGAAGTTGCTAAGAAAGTGGTATTGGAAGTTAAAAATGAAAGAAAAAAAACTTCTAATGAGATTAATAAAAGTGTTCTAATTGGGGTAATTCTTACTTTTATTGGTGGTTTTTTAATTATAGTTCAAGCAGAAGGAATAAGTTTTATTAAAAAATATTCAGCCTTGATAGGAGGGCTTATATTACTTGGTTATAGCGTTTATAAAAAAAATACATAAAGAATAGCAAAAAGAGGACGGATATATGGAAAAAAATACTGGATTGATGCTTTTAAATTTTTTAATATGATTTTAATAAAAACATGTCCCCAGAGTTTGAGAACATACTAAATTTGCTAAAAAGTAGTGATAGCGAAAATATTCGTTTGGCTTTTTTATTGGCAAAAAACCATGAAGCTGAATTTGAAGTACACTTTAAAGTAAAAATCGAAGAATATGAGGCTTTAATGGTTTTTCTGATAGAAAATGAAGCATGGGATTTTGAAACACCTTTTAACAAAATTCAAAGATTAAATTTATTGAGTAAGGGCTTGCAAGAATACCCCAAATCTATCTTTTTGCTCAAAAATCTTCATTATCTGAATCTCACAGATAATCAGCTAAAAATATTACCTTCTGAGATAAAAGAACAGAAACATCTTCGGATATTAGATTTGGTGTACAATGAGTTACAGGCAATCCCTTCTGAAATCAAAGAGTTAAAAAACTTAGAAATATTGTATTTAGGGCATAATCAGCTACAATATTTGCCAACAGAGATTTGTGAACTGATAAAATTACAAGAGTTGTATTTGACGGGCAATCAGTTATCCATTATACCTCCCGAAATAGGAAGGCTACAAAATTTAAAAAATCTGACTTTAAGAGAAAACAAACTCCAGCGTTTACCTGAAGAAATGGGTTCTTTACAAAAACTACAAGGCTTAGATCTGTCTGAAAACCAACTTGAGGAGTTTCCTAAGGCAATTTGTGAGTTAAAAAGTTTAAAACGACTTTTTATCCAAAATAATTCTATCCCCTTGATTCCAACACAAATTAGTCAGTTACAACATTTACAAGAACTTAATTTTTCTGGAAATAATGTAGAAAAACTGCCTCTGGAGATAACAATGTTACAAAATTTGGAAAAATTGACACTACAAGATAACCAGTTACAATATCTGCCAGCAGAAATCAGTCAGTTGCAAAATCTACGAAAATTATATTTGGAAAATAATCAACTCAAAATGCTTCCAAAGGAACTTAAAAATTTGGACAAATGTAAAATATATATAGATGGAAACCCAGACCTTTCAGAAGAACTACAAGACTGGGAGAATATAGTTCTGTAAAAATAATAAGAATTAATCTTTTTTATGGAATATGTCCTAAAAATGGAATTTTTTTAAATTGAATTCATTTTTAAAATACTGATAATAAGTTGTTTAAATCTATGGCATTGTGTTTGGCATACCAATATGGTAAATGTCATAGATTATGGAAAACATCATGTCAGCTTTAGGCTTAAGAATAGTAAAAAGTAAAACCAATGAGGCAAAGACTTTTTACTACATTACCAATCCAGATGGCACACCCCGTTGGATATGGTCTGCGAATAACCAAAAACCAGAATTTCTAAAGTTTTATAACGCAACTACTTTGAAATCCAAACTTTTTGTTTGGGTTTGTAAAATAGTATTTAAGTTACGTCTCCAACATATTGTATGGTTTCATAAGAAACTGTATGCAGAAATAGCAGAAGAAGATAGTGTATTACAAAATTACTGGAGTAGTAATATTTCTGTTTTTACAGGGACTGCTGGACCCAACAGAAAATACTTAGTCTATGTCAAAAATCAGTATAATCAGGGCTTATTTATAAAGGTGGCATTGAATAAAAGTTCTGAGAAATTATTATTTGCAGAAAAAGAGGTCATCAACAAAATAAATACTTTTGCTTGTAAATCATTTTATGTACCTGAAATATTAGCAGAAGCAGATTCACATCTTAAACTCTCAGATTGCATACGAATCACTTCTCGTACACTTCATTTTGAATCAATTCATCATCGAGTATTAACAGAAGTCTTTCTGAAAACAGGTAAACAAATTTCTAAAAAAGAATTCTTAAAACATCATGACTTAGAAGCAAGACTTGAAAAACTAAGTATGAAACAAAGTTTTGCCATTCCACAAGGAATGCTGAAAAAATTAAAATATCTCATTCAATCTCTTGAAGATTCAGATATGATGGTTTCGTTTGCTCATGGCGATTTCACGCCTTGGAATATGTTTAAAACTGACAATCAAAAACTTTTTATATATGACTGGGAACTTGCATCTGAAAATTATCCGTTTGCCTTTGATGCATTTCATTACATTATACAAAAAGGAATACTAATAGAGCATAAAAACTGGAAAGATATTGAAAATGAGCTATATAAAACTATCAAAACTTTTAAATTAAAAGAAGGATTTTGCTTCCGTAAATATTTGTCTTTGTACCTTGTTGTCAATACAATCAATTATTTAGAAATTTTTTCTCAGCAATATCAATGGCACAAACAAGTCAAATGGTTGCTTGATACATGGAATGATGCCATTAGCTTTGCTCTTAAAAATCATGTAATTCATAGAAAACTATTGGTACTGGACTCATTCGATTTTTTATTTAAACAAGAATACGCAGGACTAAAACTACCTGAATCGTCTCCTGAAGAATTAGGAGAATACTCTGATATAGATTTTTGTATGCAAAAGCCTTTAGCCAGTTCTTTGGTTAAATATCTAAAAAATCATTCTTTGGTAAAAAAAGTAGTATTTCGTAAAACACACACATACTCTAATATTCTCATTCAAACAGAAGATAACGGTATTTTAAGTATAGATACAATTCATAGTTTCAAAAGAAAGTCTATACAATTCTTAGATACTCAAGAGGTTTTAAAAACAGCTTATACTGATTCAGCAGGAATCAAGAAAGTATCACTGATGAATTCTATCCGATACATTGGCTTTTTTTATGGTTTGAACGGGAAAACTGTTCCTGCAAAATACACTCCTTATGAAGAAATTTTGGAAAGAAGCCCAGAAGAAGTGGATAATCTCTTATATCCGTTCTTTTTAGAAGGAAAAACAAGTCGCAGAGCTCTGATACAATATCTCTTGAAACAACCTTTTAACAAAGGACTGAATAAATGGCTGAATATCATTCATTATTACTTGGATTTAATAAAAAGGGTAATGTTCTCAAAAGGTATGATGATTACATTTAGTGGTGTGGATGGAGCAGGAAAATCAACGGTTATAGAACTATCCAAAAAAGAACTTGAAAAACGATTGAGAAAAAGAGTCATTGTTCTTCGTCATAGACCTTCTGTTTTACCTATTCTGAGTGCATGGACAAAAGGAAAAGAAAAAGCTGAACAGGATGCAATACAGACATTACCCAGACAAGGAAAAAACAAAAATATCTTAAGTTCTCTGTTTCGTTTTGCTTATTACTATACAGATTATCTTTTAGGACAAATCATTATTTATCTCAAGTATATTTTGCGTGGAGATGTGGTTTTATACGACCGTTATTACTTTGATTTTATCAATGATAGTGTTCGTAGCAATATACAATTACCCAAATGGATAATGAAATGGGGATACTACTTCCTGCTCAAACCACAAATCAATTTCTTTTTGTATGCAGATGCTCGTACTATTTTAAATCGTAAAAAAGAGTTAGGACAGGAAGACATCGAAAGCCTTAATTATCAATACAGTACTCTTTTTAAACAACTAGATAAGCAGTCTCCTAACCATTATCTGCTTATAGAAAATATTGATTTACAAAAAACGCTGAAAACCATCACCAAAGAAATCACAAGTAGAATGTTATAGATATGAAAAAGCTAATAGAAACCTTGATTCAGAAACGAAACCCTCAATTTGTATTTGATGCTCAACTGACATCATGGGCTTTGGTTTCTTTTATTTGGAATATATGTTGGGGTTTATTGAGAGGATTTAAGCTTTTGTTGTGTTTCAAAAACCCTAAAATGGCAATTCTTGGAAAAAATGTAAGCTTTTTTAACACTCCTGCCATCAAATATGGAAAATTTATGAGACTGGGAAATGATGTGTATATCAGTGCATTGGGTAAAAATGGGGTACAAATTGGTGATAATTTTAGTCTGGGAGCTTTTAGCAGAGTTGTGATATCAACATCCTTACATCATTTGGGAGAATTCATCAGGATAGGAAATCATGTAGGGATTGGGGAGTTTGCCTATTTGGGTGGAGGAGGTGGATTAGAAATAGGAGATGAGTGTATTATTGGACAATATTTTAGTTGTCACCCAGAAAACCATCATTATCATGATGATACAGTTTCTATCAGATGGCAGGGTGTGAGCAGACAAGGTATCAAGATTGGAAAAAACTGCTGGATAGGAAGTAAAGTAACTATTTTGGATGGAGTAGAAATAGGAGACGGATGTGTCATTGCTGCTGGAGCAGTTGTAACACAGTCTTTTCCAAGTAATAGTATCATAGGTGGCATCCCTGCCAAAATAATTAAAAACAGAATAGCCGCATGAAAACGATTCTTGCAACTGCGTATGCCATCAATCCTTATAAAGGCTCAGAAGATGGAATGGGGTGGAATTTTGTTCTACAAATCGCCAGATTTAATCGTGTAATAGTTGTAACAAGAGAAAATAATCAAGCAACAATTGAGAAATTTATGCAGGAGAACCCTGCTGAAATTTATCAGAATATCCAATTTCTTTATTTTGATTTGCCTTATTGGATGCGTTTTTGGAAAAAAGGGGCAAGGGGAGCTATGTTGTATTATTGGATGTGGCAAAAAGGGATAATCAGCTTTATCAAGCATCAGAAACTTGAGTTTGATATAGTCCATAACCTGAATTTTCATAATGACTGGACACCTTCCTATTTATGGAAACTCCAAAAACCTTTTATCTGGGGACCTGTTGGGCATCATTCACCCATTCCAAACGAATATTTAAAACCTTATTCATTTAAATATCAGATAGAAGAAAAAATAAAATGGTGGATTAAACAATTATTTTGGAAATTTTCTGATGCCCTTCAAAATACAATTCAGAAAGCCAGCCACATTATTTGCATGAATTCTAAAGTAGCTAATCATCTGAATTTACAAAGCAATTATTCTGTAATACCCTCTGTCGCTACACAAGATTATGGAAAATGTCATCAAAATCAAAAGGATACATTTACCTTAATTTCAGTAGGCAGGCTGGTTCCTCTCAAAGGTTTCGATTTAACTATTCAGGCTTTCAACCAGTTTGTGCAATCACTTTCCCAAGAAGAATCTCAAAAATGTAGCCTTTTAATAATAGGAAGTGGGAAAGAAGAAAATCTATATAAAAAGATGGTACAAGAGTATGGACTGGATAAGCAAGTAAAATTTATAAACTGGATTGACAGAACTCAACTCATGGAAATTTATAAATCTTCTTCAGCTTTTTTATTCCCATCACATGAGGGTGCAGGAATGGTTGTTGCAGAGGCTCTTTCCTTTGGGTTACCTGTAATTTGTCTCAAAAATGAAGGTCCAGGGGAGTTTATTAATGAATCTTGTGGTTTTGCTATTACACCTACCAGCTATAAGGAGACTGTTCAAAATCTTGCAAAAAGTATTTTGAAGATATTTAAAGATAAGAAAATCTATGCTTCCACAAGCTATCAGGCAAGAAATCTGTTTGAAACAAAATTTCACTGGAATGTTAGGGGCGAACAATTACAAAAAATCTATCAAAGCTTATGAAAATCACACAAAGAATATTCGCTTTTCACCTACTCAATGACTATAGTGGTAGTCCTAAGGTATTAATGCAGCTTCTCAAGACATGGGGAGCGTATGGCTATAGTGTTCATTTGTACACATCTCAAAATAAAGGTTTTTTATCAGACATCAATCATGTGATTTACCATCAAGGCTGGTATAAATACTCCTCAAATCGTTGGTTGCGTTTGTTTTTGTATACACTGAGCCAAATGTGGTTGGTGATTAAAATGTTTAGAACTGTAAAAAAGACGGATATTGTTTATGTAAATACAATTCTGCCTTTTGGAGCTGCTATACTTGGGAAGCTGAAAGGGTGTAAAGTCATCTATCATATCCATGAGGTAAGTATCAAACCGAGAATTTTGAAGTGGTTTCTCCTAAAAATGATTAAGATTTTTGCAGATAGGGTTGTATATGTGTCTCAATATGTAGCAGATAATTATGATTTGAATGATAAAAGAGGGGCTATTCTCTATAACTCAATTGAAAATCACTTTCTTGATGTAGCAGAAAAAAATCGGGATAAAAAGCAGAAACAAAATCATGTACTGATGGTATGCTCTCTGAAAGCTTATAAGGGAATATTTGAGTTTATACAATTGGCAAAAGACAATCCAGAGTATCAGTTTCGACTAGTACTGAATGCTCATCAAACAGAAATCAAGCAATTTTTCAAAGATAAAGATGTTCCTTTAAATGTACACATATTCGATACCCAGAAAAATATGCATCCTTTTTATCTTTGGGCTGATATTATCTTGAATTTATCTAAACCAGATGGTTGGATAGAAACATTTGGTTTAACCATTATTGAAGGTATGGCGTACGGCTTACCAGCTATTGTTCCTACTATTGGAGGCATTACGGAGGTAATAGAAGAAGGAAAAACTGGCTTTATGGTTGATAGTCAAGATACCACAATGCTTAATAGAGTACTTCAATCTGTTTTAGATAATCCATTATACTATAAAACTCTTTCAGAGAATTCTAAAAAAAGAATAGAGTCTTTTTCTGAAGACCTTTTTGCTCAAAAAAGTATCCAAATTTTAAACTAAAATTCCATTAAAAGTATATTTTCCATAAAAAGGAAAAATAGAAATATTAAAACAGCTTAAAAATGCTCAAAATGCATCCTTTGGGTTTGGCACTTTATTAGAATATCTTTTCATAATCAAAATAGAATAGTTATGCATCCTGAAAAGAAAAAAGTTGCTGTGATTGGAACTGTAGGTTTACCTGCCAATTATGGAGGTTTTGAAACACTTACAGAACATTTGGTTGAGCATTTAGGCTCAGATTATGATATGACGGTTTATTGCTCCAGTAAAAAGTACAGAAAGGACCAGAAAGTAAAGACGTTTAAAGGAGCTACACTAAAATACCTTCCATTTGATGCAAATGGCATACAAAGCATTCTATACGATAGTCTTTCTATTCTTCATGCAGTCTTCTATGCTGATGTTTTATTGATACTCGGTGTAGCAGGAGCTTGGTTGCTGCCTTTTGTAAGGATTTTTACCAAAAAGAAAATAATCATTTCTATAGATGGGATTGAATGGAAAAGAGACAAATGGAATTTACTTGCAAAATGGTATTTATTCTGGGCAGAAGGCTTGGCTGTTAAATATTCTCATATTGATATTTCTGATAATGAGGCTATTCAGGATTATACAGCAGCCCGTTATGGCACACTAAGTCGAGTGATTGAATATGGGGCTAATCATGCTTTAAATGTAAAAAAGACTTTTGAAGCAGAAGCAAAACACCCTTTTTTAAAGCAGTTTTATGCTTTTAAGGTTTGTCGGATAGAGCCAGAAAATAATGTTCATCTGATTTTAGAGGCGTTTTCCCAGCTTAAAAATATTCCTTTGGTAATGGTAGGAAACTGGAACAGAAGTATATATGGTTTGCAACTCAGAGAGCAATATCAACAATATACAAATATTATCATGCTAGACCCAATTTATGAACAAGAGAAGCTTGATATGCTTCGTAGTAATGCAGGCTTATATATTCATGGGCATTCAGCAGGTGGAACGAACCCTTCTTTAGTAGAAGCCATGTATCTAAAACTTCCTATTATAGCTTTTGATGTGGCATATAACAAAGTTACTACCGAAAATAAAGCTTTGTATTTTAAGGATATACAAGATTTAAAAGATAAAATAAAGAATATTTCCTTTGACACTCTTAAAAATATGTCATCTCAAATGCGTCAAATAGCAGAAAAGAGGTATCAATGGTCTTTAATTGCTCAAAAATATAATGCACTTATACAAGAAGTTCTTACTATCAAAGCAAAATCATCCATTGAAACAGAAATAGGAAAATTAAACTACTCCGATTTACTGGATTTGGAAATTTCTCACTTAAAAATATAGTATTTAAACTGAAACGCCTTATGGAAACGCTTATTCAAATACTAATGGTGGTTACATCTCTTATATTTGTGATTATCATCACACCTTTACTTAGGAAAATGGCTATACAGGTAAACTTAGTAGATAAACCTAATATACGTAAAATTCATCATCAGAATACCCCTTTAATAGGAGGAATTAGTATATGGATAGCCTCAACGATTACCATAGTCATCGCAATGTTAAGCTGGCAGGAATTCTTAAAAATTAAGTGGTTGTGGATAGGAGGAACGATTTTGTTGTTTGTGGGCGTTTTAGACGATAAAAACGATATACGAGCTTCATTAAAATTAGCAATACAGCTTTTACTGGCTCATTTTACCTTTATGCAAGGCATCAGAATTACATCTTTGCATGGGATATTTGGAATAGATACCATACCAGAAGAAATACAATATATCCTTACAATAGTGGTTGTTACTGGAGTTGTAAATGCTTTTAACTTAATGGATGGAATAGATGGTCTGGCAGCAGGTTTGGCAATTATAGGATTGATAGTTTTTACATGGCTGGCATGGATTACAGGTAATCAGTTACTTATGACACTTTACCTTTCGTTAATAGGTGCTTTGATTGGATTTCTGAAATATAATTTCAGTAAAACCAAAAAAATATTTATGGGTGATGCTGGGTCGTTATTCTTGGGCTTTTTATTAGTAGTGTCAGCTATGATACTGATACAATCTGCTCAAAAAACAGAAAAGATAACAACTGTTCTGCCTAGTGTTATAGGAGTATTATTTTTACCTGTTTTTGACTCTTTAAGAGTGTATAGAGCCAGAATTAAACAAGGTAAAAGTCCTTTTAAAGCTGATAAAACCCATTTTCATCATTTGGTACTTTCTTTGGGTTTGGGGCATCAACTGGCAACAATACTGATTGTCGTTGTATTGTGTATATTGCTGATAATTAGTGTAATAGTAGGAAGTTTAGGAGGGTTTACATTGATGCTGATTGCAACTCTGTTTGTTTTTTGGATTAGTTCTAAAATTTTAGAAATTAACGCTGAGATAGTAGAGTGGCAGGAAAAAATAAAAAAGATTGAACATCAGAAGTTTTAATAAAAAAGTCCTAAAAATTTTTAGGACTTTTTTAATTCCCAACAACAAAACGATTATTCTTTTGCTAGAACTACTACTGTGCCACGTTTTTTGGCATTATTTTTTGTATCATAAATAAACTCAATTTTTATGATAGTTCTTTCTCCACCATCCAAATCAATTATACGGCTTTCACCACCAGCAGGGATGGTATTTCTTAAAGAAACATCCTGAACGCTACCATTGCCAAAAAACACCTTCATATCTCTAAAATTGACAGGTGCATCTTTTACTTTAAGTTGTAATTTGGTGAATCTTCCTTTTTTAGAGGTAACGACAATTACGTCTTTTTCAACACCATACGAAACTTTTCTTACACCAATTCTCTCCCAAGTACCTTCTTGAGCAAATGCTTGAGTACCAAGAATCATTAAAAACATCACAAAAGCCGAAGCGAAAAACTTTTTCATAATTTTTTAATTTTTAAAGTTTGAAAATATAAGTTTTAGACGCATCAATTGAAAAAAGGTTTAATTGGTTTGTAAAAAAGTTTGAAAAAAAATATAAATACTCTTCTTTTGTAAGATAAATAAAGTTATTGATATAAGATATAAAGCATGTTAGAAGCAATTATATATGGTTTTGGGACAGGAATTGTACTGAGTCTTATGTTGGGGACAGTCTTTTTTGCTCTCATCCAGAATAGTGTAGATTATGGTTATAAAAGTGGCGTTCTCATCTCGTTGGGGGTTGTTTTTTCAGATATTTTATTTATTTCAGGAGCATTGTTAGGAACGAGTTTTTTACCAACCATTCCCAATTTATCTTTTTACACAAGTTTAGTGGGAGGTGGACTTCTCATTGTTTTAGGAGCTATCAGTATTCTTAAAAAAGACCCTAAAATTGCATATCCAAAAACGAAGTTTGGAAATATTGTGTATTATTTTACAACAGGCTTTTTGCTCAATGTACTCAATCCTGTAAATTTTTTCTTTTGGGTTGCCATTGCTACCAAACTTACTGGCGAAAATTATACACAAATTGAAAAAATACTCTTTTTTGTGGGTTGCCTTTTAGCTATTTTCTCTACGGAAGTAGGAATTGCTTTTTCTGCATCAAAACTTCGTAAATTGTTTACAGCCAAAGTATTAAGAAGTATCAATGTGGTTTCGGGGATTGTATTTGTGGGTTTTGGAATAAAACTATTATATGATGCCTTTACAAAATATTGAATTGAGCTATAAATGATGAAAAATAAAAACATACAATTCCCGACCGTTTTACCTTTTTCGATCAAAGGGAAGATTCTGGTAGGTATTTTACGCATTTTGTATTCTGTGATTGGATTATTTTTTAGAAAATGGAAAAGCCCTGTGGCTAATTTTGAGGAAAATCCAGCATTTTTTAAAGTCCATGATATCTTGTATTTGGGATATAAATATTATATAAAGCCTCCATATCAATACCCTAGCCATATTGTAGAACATTTTCAAAACCAGAATTTTGATTTTTTACTACCAAATAACTTTGAAGTAGAAAGTAAAGTATCTGTTTCTGTTGGAGGTGATTTAATGCCTTATGAATGGATACAGAAGCCTTATACTGAGCATCTTTGGGATGAAGTAGGGGAGTTTTTCTTTGGTGCTGATATTGTTTTTGCCAATCTGGAAACGCCTATTGATACAAACAAACCAGCTTCACTTGTGCCAGAGGTCATGCTTTCAGATATGCATTTCAATGGCAATGCAGAAATGTTTGAAATATTTAGTGGGAATGGTAAATACAAAGGTTATGATGTCCTTTCTACTGCTAATAATCATAGCATGGATATGGGAGTAGAGGGTGTTTTAGCAACTATTAGATTTTTGGAACAAAAACATATAGCTTATACAGGTACAGCCAAAAGCCCTCAAGAACGCCAAAATTTTCCAATCTTAGAAAGGAAAGGTATCAAAATAGCTTTTATTGCTTATACCTATTCACTTAATCAGTTTTTATTGTCTCCTCAGGAATCCTATCTGGTGAACACCGAAAGGCTTAACACACCTAATGTTGATTTAAAGCAAATCAAAGAGGATGTATTACATGCTCACAAACAGGGAGCGGATTTAGTGATGCTTTCTATGCATACGGGCAATGCTTATCAGGTGTACCCTTCGGAGCATACAGTCAATATTTATCACCGAATATTTGAAGAATGTGGTGTGGATGCAATCTTGGGTAGTCATCCACATAATCCACAGCCTATGGAAAAATATGTATTTACATGCCCTATTACTCAACGTCAGAAACAGGGTTTTGCTATTTATTCACTTGCCGATTTTGTAGCTTACGATATTTTTGTTCTGGACAGGCTCATTCCTCTTTTAAAACTACATATTGTAAAAGGCACAACAGAGGAAGGTAAAATCCATACTCAGATTGAAGCTATTGAAGTAAAACCTGTCTATAATTGGGGCAAAAAGGATGTATCGAAAGGTAAAGAAATGCGTTTTTTAGATTTAGAACGTCTCATTGAAAAAATACAAGCCAATCAAACACCCAAATTTATGAGTAAATTATGCGAGAAAGAGGCTTTGTATCTGTATGAGTATTGGAAAGAAGTTTTTAAAAGTTAAATACTCTAAATTATGAAAAATAGATTGTTTATCTCTTTGTGTCTTATGTTTTTGATAGTTTGTTTTCAATCTTTTGGACAAGAATCTTTGATTTTAAATAGTAATTGGAATAAAAAAATCAAAGAGAATTATCATTTGTCGATGAGAAAGGAGAACTTGTTAGGATTGCTTACTGGAAAAATAATTACAACTTAAGAAAAGATGATAAGGTTTACAAACAAGTTCCTGTGGAGGGTGATATAGTCAGAGAAAAAGATAAAAATGGGAAAATAAAAGAATACATTATTAAAGACAGAGAAAAAGTGCCTCTTGATTAAAACTCACTACCACAATCAGGTTTGATATTTTAAATAACTAAAAGCCTTTAACTACTTTTCTACAAAATACTCAGATGTTTTTACAATTTGGTTTACATAAATAGTGCTATTCTGCTTGATTACAAATTCGCTTAAGCCCACATGCGATTTGTTTTTAGGATTCCAGTCATAAGTATATCCTAATTGTGTCCAAGGGTATTTATCTTTATCTCCTTCACAATTGTAATAAGAATCTATCCGAAGCTGATTTATCCACTGACGATGTGTTTCGGGAGTATTTTCAGGGAAACACAAACTACACGAATTATCTGTAATTTCATTGTCTGGACAAGGACGAAACACATCACTGGGTTTTACCCAAAACTCAACAAAATGAGTCTTACTGACAGTGGGAGGTAAACCCAATAACTGTTTTAGTCGTGGGCTTGGATCTTCTTTTTTACTTATTTTAAAAGATTTGTATCGTTCTTTGAGTTCAGGATTTAGAGTTACCCAAATAGGATAATTGCCTGTATTGTACGTCCCTGAAGCAGGATAATATTTTATATTCTGTTCGCTTGTCCAAGTAGATACCAAAACATACTCCTCGCCTTCAATTGTTTTCCATTGCAGATTTGGAGTTGTTTTTGAAAGAGCCAGAAGGTTTGTAGCTATTTTAGATTTTTCTGGATAGGCAGCACTCGCTACAGCCTGATTATAAAGAAATTCAGGATTTTTGTTTAAACGACTGATAGTACAAGCATTTGTAAGAAAAAATAGCAGTACAGTTACAAAAAAAAGAGGATATTTGAGCATAATGTAATGTGTCTTGTTTATGGATTAAATTAAAAAATTAATTTGCTACAATTAGATTTTTGGCTGCTCTTAAATTACATTTTTGATATTTGGCATACGCTTTAGAAGCTTCTAAATGAACATCCGATTTGGATTTACCTGCCATGTAAGCATCTAAGGCATCATGAAGGCTATAAGCTTCTGGACACATCAAACCTGTTGTCCATAAAAATACATTGGTTTTAAGCGTTTTAAAATAGTCTTTAAAATAAGCTTTACTATTACAAGCAAGTACTATACAATCTCGACTTTTCTTATCAATATTGCCAAATTTATCTTTCAGCGTAAAATCCATGAGTCCATTATGCCCGATATATACAACCATTTTAGCATTGCCATAAATGCCTAAAGTTTTATTTTTAATGCTTATAGTATCTTTCTTTTGTCCAGAACAACTATACAATAAATCTTTGGTACATTTTAAAATATGTTGTCCATCATAAGCATCTGCTACAATATAAAAAGGCTTGGTTTTATGTTTGAAAATGAGCCTCTCCAAAATAGGATAACTGCCTTTTTCAGTTTTAAGGAGAGTCCAGTTTTTACTTTTCTTAAAATAGGTCTTGATGCCAAAACCAGCACCCCAATACAAATTACTTGCAGGATTCTGACCATTTCCCAAACTCACAGAAACGGGTACAATACCCTGATAGACATTATCACAAAGAGAAACAAGTATATGAATCGTTTTTGTAGTGGTGTCAAATTTTGTAACATTTTCAAAAATGTCAAAATCTGCTACTTTCTGAGTCGGTTTCTCCTCAAAAGTTTTAGGATTGCTTCTGCAAGCCCAATTGAACAAAAGTAAGATAAAAATAATGTAGGTTTTCATAGAAAAATTTAATTTTTACAAAGTTCATAAATTTTCATCAATTTATCATAAACAACTTCTTCTGTATAATTCTCTTCAAAGGTTTTTCGGGCATTCTGATATAACATTTCCTTTTTTGAAAAAGAAGAAAAAGCTTCTATTTTTTCTTGCAGACTGTTAGAATTGGCAGTTTTGAAATGAATGCCATTGTAGCCATCCATTACAATTGTATTCAGGTTGTCTATATCAGAAACAATCACAGGTGTACCAGTACTAAAAGCTTCTAAAATAGTAGTAGGCAAGCCTTCGTACCAAACAGAAGGCATCAAAAGAGCTTGGGAGGCTTTAAGACGTTCCATAATGAACGTTTTATCTTTAAAACCCCAAAATTTGATATTTGACTGTGTTTGAGAAAGTATTTGAATTTCTTTTTCAAAATCTCCAGAACCAATAATTTCTATTTTTTGTGAGGTGTTTTTACACACTTCAAGAAGCGTTTTGATGCCTTTTTCTTCGGAAAGTCTGCCTACAAACAGAAAGAAATTCTCTCTTGAATCAGCATGACTATAACCAAAATCTTTCACAAAATTAGGTTTTACAGAAATCTGAGTGTCTTTGAGCTGCAATGAAGAATGAAGAAATTTCTGTCTTGCAAATTCAGTCAGGCAGATATAATGAGTAATTTTATTTTGCCAAGTACCCAGCATTTTATGAATACCCGTAATGGCTGTGGTTTGAGCTGTGATGAGTTTATTGCCAAAACAACCATATTTAATGCCTGAAAGTGGAAAGCGTTGATTTACACATAATTCACAGGGCTTATTTTCTCGCATCAGTAAGGCATTGGAGCATATCAGGCGATAATTGTGGAGTGTCATCACCACAGGAATTTTATGCCTTTGAGCTTCAAAAAAAATAGAAGGGGAGGCTTCTTTCCAAAAATTATGAACGTGAATTAAATCGGGTTTAAAGGAGGCAATAACCTGCTTGAGCTTTTTAACAGAATTAAAATTATAAATACTTGTAAAACTGGTTTTTATTTTGTCCCAAGCACCCTCAAGAGCTACATTTTGAAAGATGAGTTGTTCGACTGTATGCCCTTTTTGGAGTAACAAATTCGTTTCTGCTTCAAAAACAGCGTCTTCACCACCATACTGCAAATAACGATTATGAACAAGAAGGATTTTCATAGAAAAATGGAACTATTGGAGAAAAGAGAAAGGAAAAAAGAGTATAAAAGTCTTTTATCTTTCATCTTTTTTCCTTTTTCATCAAAAATATCATGTAGTAATTTATAACTCTTTTACACCTGAATTACACCTACATTATAACGTTTGGTAATAGGAGCATGGTTTGCTGCCTCAATACCCATTGAAATAACCTTACGAGTGTCAAGTGGGTCTATCACGCCATCTACCCATAAATGAGAGGCTGCATAATAAGGAGAAAGTTGGTTATCATAGATTTCTTTAATTTCTGCAAGCAATTTTTCCTGTTCTTCAGGGGTAATTTTCTGTCCTTTAGACTCCAATGCTGCCACTCTGATTTGCAACAGCGTTTTAGCTGCTGAAGCTCCACTCATTACAGCCAATTGAGCCGAAGGCCAAGCATAAATTAAACGAGGGTCATAAGCTTTTCCACACATGGCATAATTACCTGCACCATAGGAGTTTCCAATAATAAATGTAAACTTGGGAACTACACAATTTGCCATAGCATTTACCATTTTTGCCCCATCCTTGATAATGCCATTATGTTCGGATTTGCTACCCACCATAAAACCTGTTACATCTTGTAAAAAAACCAAAGGTATTTTACGTTGGTTACAATTCATGATGAAACGTGCAGCTTTATCTGCTGAATCTGAGTAGATTACACCACCCATTTGCATTTCACCTTTTTTAGTTTTCACCATTTTACGCTGATTGGCAATAATGCCTACAGCCCAACCATCAATACGAGCCGTTCCACAGATAATACTTTTTCCATATAACTCTTTGTATTCTTCAAACTCCGAATTGTCTACAAGACGTTCAATAATATCACGCATATCGTAAGGTTTAACCCTGTCTGCGGGTAAAATACCATAGATTTCTTTTTGCTCTTTTTTGGGTAAAGCGGGTTCAGCTCTGTTAAATCCAGCTTTATTAAAATCACCTAACTTTTCAAATATTCCACGAATAGCATCCAAACATGCTTCATCGTTGGGGTATTTGTTATCGGTTACTCCCGAAATTTCAGAATGTGTACTTGCTCCTCCAAGTGTTTCATTATCAACATCTTCTCCAATAGCAGATTTTACAAGATACGAACCAGCCAAAAATACTGAACCAGTACCTTCCACAATCAGAGCTTCATCACTCATAATAGGCAAATAAGCTCCTCCAGCCACACAACTACCCATAATAGCAGCCACCTGAATAATGCCCTCTGAACTCATGACAGCATTATTTCTGAAAATTCTTCCAAAATGCTCTTTATCAGGGAATACTTCAGCTTGCATGGGTAGGTACACACCAGCACTATCTACCAAATACACAATGGGCAAACGGTTTTCAATAGCAATTTCCTGAGCTCTCAAATTCTTTTTGGCTGTAATTGGAAACCATGCACCAGCTTTTACGGTGGCATCATTGGCTACAACAATACACTGTCTTCCAGCAATATAACCAATAACAATGGCTACACCTGCTGACGGGCAACCCCCTTCTTCTTCATACATTCCATCTGCTACAAATGCACCCATTTCGAGTTGGGGCTTATCTTTATCCAACAAATACTCAATACGCTCTCTGGCTGTTAGTTTGCCTTTAGCTTTGTGAGCTGCAATACGTTTCTCTCCACCACCCAAATGTACTTTTTTGAGTTTAGCATTGAGTTGCGTTACGAGTTGCTTCATGATGTCCTCGTTCTTGTTGTATTCAATATCTATTTTCATTGTATTTGAGATAAGATTGTTTTCTGAGCACACAATACTACATAAAAAAATAGGGATTTCTAAGTTTTTTACAATTTTTTCAATGATAAAGACTATGATTCAATGATTTTTAGAAGTATATCGAATAATGTGTTTTGTAAAATATTGAAAAACAGCTTATAGATTCTGAGAGTGTGGATGTATGTAGATTTTATTTGTTTTTCTAAGATATTTATTCTATATTTGTGGAGTTATAGAAAGGAACGGTCGTCCAAAGACCGTTCTTTTTTATTCTTTAATACAAGTTGTTAAACATTACACGAAAAGATTTATGTCAAAGATTTCGTATTATACTCAAGAAGGTTTGGACAAACTGAAGGCAGAAGTACAAGAATTACGTACCAAAGGAAGAGCAGAAATAGCCCGTCAAATTGCTGAAGCACGTGATAAAGGAGACCTTTCTGAAAATGCCGAATATGACGCAGCCAAAGAAGCTCAAGGACTTTTGGAACTAAAAATAGCTAAATTAGAAGAACTTTTAGGAAATGCTCGTTTGCTTGATGAGTCAAATATTGATACTTCTAAGGTTTCAATCCTTTCTAAAGTTCGTATCAAAAATAAGAAAACCAAAGCAGAAATGACTTACTTATTGGTTACTCAGGAAGAGGCTGACCTTAAAGCAGGTAAAATTTCTGTGGATTCTCCTATCGGAAAAGGACTTTTGGGTAAAGGAGTGGGAGATACTGCCAAAATACAAGTTCCTGCTGGTGAAATAGAAATGGAAATCTTAGAAATCAGTAGATAACCAAATAGTACAGAGATATGAGTAACAAGTAATTAGATTTTTAAAAGAAAGTTTTCAAAATATTTATACTCTTTACTAAATACTCTATACCAAATTAATACTGCTTATGGCTTCCATCTTTAGTAGAATTGCAGCAGGTGAAATACCCTGCCATAAAATAGCTGAAACAGAACAGTTTTTAGCATTTTTAGATATTTCTCCTGTTGCCAAAGGGCATACATTGGTAATTCCTAAACAAGAAACAGACTATATTTTTGATTTAGAGGATGAATTGCTGGCTGGATTGCATATCTTTTCAAAAAAAGTAGCCAAAGCTATTGAAAAAGTAGTTTCCTGTGAGCGAATCGCTACGGCTGTAGTAGGTTTAGAGGTTCCTCATGCACACATACATCTAATTCCCATCAATTCGATGGCTGATATGAATTTTGCTAATAAGAAGAACATGAGTCAAGAAGAACTTGCTCAGGTAGCAGAACAAATTAGACAGCAATTATAAAATGATTAGTGGCATAGCTTACTTAAAAGTTATGCCACTTGGTATTTAAAACAGCAAACAAGTTATGGTATTTTTAGATTTTGAACAACCTATCGCCGAACTGGAGGCAAAAATCAGCGAGATGAAAACACTTGCTGAGAATAATAAAGTAGATTTGAGTGTTGCTATTGAAAGTGTTGAAAATCAGCTTTTAGAATTAAAAAAAGAAACCTATCAGAATCTTACTCGTTGGCAAAGAGTACAACTATCTCGCCATCCCGAACGCCCCTATGCCCTAGATTATATCGAAAATATTTGTGAAGAGTTTATAGAATTGCATGGAGATCGTACTGTAGCCGATGACAAAGCCATGATTGGTGGTTTTGGTAGAATGGGTGAACAAACGGTCATGTTTATAGGGCAACAAAAAGGTAGAAATACCAAACAACGTCAATACAGAAACTTTGGGATGCCCAATCCTGAAGGTTACAGAAAGGCTCTTCGTTTGATGAAATTGGCTGAAAAATTCAATAAACCTATTGTAACACTGATAGATACACCCGGTGCATTTCCTGGTATCGAAGCCGAAGAACGTGGACAGGGAGAGGCTATTGCCAAAAACTTGAGAGAAATGTTTATGCTTAAAGTTCCAGTGATTTGCATTATTATTGGAGAAGGAGCTTCTGGCGGGGCTTTGGGTATAGCTATTGGCGATAAGGTTTTGATGCTTGAAAATACTTGGTACTCAGTAATTTCCCCTGAAAGTTGTAGTTCAATTTTATGGCGTAGCTGGGATTTTAAAGAACAAGCTGCTGAGGCTTTAAGCCTGACAGCAACAGATATGCTTAAAAATAAATTAATAGATGGAATTATAGAAGAACCATTGGGTGGAGCTCATACCAACCCTCAAAAAATGTTTACAACTCTTAAAAAAGTGATTTTAGAAAACATCAAGAAATTAGATAAAATGGACGTGGACAAACGTATAGAACAACGTATTGAGAAGTTTTCTAAAATGGGAGTAGTAAAAGAGTAAAGTTATTGAACAATTACTTTTTTGTATAAAACCTTATTTTCGTATTCAAAAGAAACTACATACAAGCCTTTTGCTAAGCCTTTTAGTGAAAGGCTTTGTTCATTATAACCTGTATTGGCAACAATCTGATAATTGATATTTCTACCAACTACATCTGTAAAGGCTATTTTTACAGAGCCTGTATTAGGAGCTGTAAACGAAATAGTTAAATTATCAGAAGTGGGGTTTGGATAAGGCTCAAATACTGTAAAACGATTACTTAGATTAATACATGCCTGATTATTTTTTACATTACTATCTTGTAAAGAAGGCTTCGGCAGGACTTTAATACATACATAAGGGTTTTTAGAAAGTAATTCTGTAGGTAAAATAGTTTGCAAATCTAGATTAACTTTTTCCCCCAGAGCAATGGTATTGGGGTAAATTTCCCTGAAAGTAGTATCTCCAATCTGTATTTCAACCGAAATTTGATTGAGTAATGTATTACCCTTATTTTCCAATTCTACATTAAGTTTTTCATTTGTCAAAATCGCCTGATTGATAGCCAAATCTGTTTGAAGTACACCCACACCGACTATCTGACTAATCGAACTTTCGCAATCATTATTAGTTTTAGCTTTTAAGGTTACAATATATTCACCTGCTTGTTTGTAAGCATGTTTGGGGTTGGTTTCTTGGGAAGTTTCTCCATCTCCAAAATCCCATTGGTAAAAGGTCGCTCCACTTGAAAAATTTGTAAAGTTAATTTCTAAAAGATTGGTGATTGTTTTCTGAGCATTGAAAATAATGTTGGGAGCATCCAACACTTCAATGTTTTCAACAGTAAAAGAAGAAGTACAATTATTACTATTTTTTACTTGGAGTGTTATATCATAAAATCCTGATTTCGTAAATGTTACGGTAGGGTTGGCATTTGTACTTGTGCCATGAGCTTCAAAGAGCCATAAATGTTCTGAGGCATTAACTGTAGTGCTAGCAAAAGAAACGGGCACACCCACACATATTCTGGATGGAAAGTTGAAAGAAGCTAAAGGATTATCTAAAACATTGATATTCTTGGTAATAACATCAGTACAGCCTGCTTTATCTCTGACTGTCAGACTAATCGTATAATTTCCTATGTTTATATATGTTTTTGTAGGGTTCTGAAAAGGAGAGTATGTACCATCTCCAAAATCCCAATAAAAACCTGTAATTTCATCAAATGGTACATTAGTAAAAGTAGAAAGATTATTAAATACAATAGGCTGCCCAATACAGGTCGTTGGAATATTCTGAAAATCAGCATTTACACCATTAGAAACAAACACTTGTTTGGTAATAGAATTGTTGCAACCATTTGCATTATTAACAGTAAGTGTTACGTTATAAGCTCCTGATGAAGCATACAGATGGGTCGGATTTTTTACATTTGATGTATTACCATCTCCAAAATCCCAAGACCAAGAACTTACTTGAGCATCAGAGCCTACAGAGGTATTGCTAAAACTCATGGTATTTCCTACACACACAGGATTAACAGTAAAATTTCCTATTGTAGAAGTAGGATTTACCACAACAGAATCATGATGGAGTTGAATAAGATTATTATCTGAATCATAGACTCTTAGTATGATGGGATGAGTACCTGTATTTCGATAACTTACACCCACTGGATTTGTAACAGATGTGTTTTCTGTGGGTAGATTTACACCACAATTTCGCTTAAATTTTACTTTAAAAATATTATCAGCAAATAATGTCACACTAAATACATAAAAAGCATCCTCATGGTATGCCCAAGCCAAACCATAAAAATTATTCGGGGAATCTGTCATAGTGGCTACTTGGGTAATAGTAGGAGTGTTGGCATTGATGCTATTACCATAATCTAGCACAAATAATTTTCCAGGATCATAACCTAAAACCAATACATAAAAATTACCATCTTCATGGATAGCCTTGATTCCAATTCCGAAGCCTAAATCTACTGGAGGGATAATTTTTGTATAAGTAGGTGTAGTAGTGATGCTTCCCGTAAATTTCAAATGAAAAATATTTACAGCTCCAACCATCAGCACATTCCAAACACCACAACTTTCTATAACATCAAAATCCTGAGCACCACTTCCATCCAAATCGGGCATGTTAAATGTATTAACTATATTAGAAGTACTGATGGGAGTATTTAAACTTGTTCCTAAATTTACGACATAAAAGTTTTTTGTATCTCTATCAGATGTAATTAAATAATAATTGCTGCCTTCTCTCAAAATACTGAAACCATAAAGGTTGTATGTTCCTAAATTACCTGCATTGGTAGCAACAGGTGTATTTTTTAAAGAATTACCAAAATTAAACCTGATAAAAGTTGCATTTGCATTAAATCTCAGATTCATCAAGCCTATCCATGTATTTGTAGTATAGTCTTTTTCAATGACTATACCATAAGGATTGCGAAGTATACCTCCAAAACTACCTAAATCTGTAACTTGTTGTGGAGCATTATTAGGGCTATTGCCAAAGTCTACTCTAAAGAGTTTTCCATTATAAAAAGAAGAGATAAATAAAAAATACTCTCCATTATCAAAAACAAGTTGAGGTTTTAGTAAACCATCAGCTCCAAACAGATTAAGAAGTTTTTCTGTGGTAGGGATGGTTTTCATGTCATCACCACACAAATTCCAATTATAAGTTACGTTACTTGTGTTATCTGGATTAGTAAGGTTAAATGTTTGGTCAGGACATACTACTGGGGGTGTTCCAAAATCAGCTATATTGTTTGGAACACATTGAGCAGATAATTTTCCTAATGAAAAAATTAGAACATATATAATTAAAAGTATAGAAACTCGCATATTCACAGTCTTTTGTTATACATCCTGTTTAGAGCCTTGAGGTAAGCTCTCCAAACGAAATAAAACTTGTCCAACAAATAAATGAATAAAAGTAAACAATCGCTCTTTTATTGGTCTTGCTTTACTTACATGATAGCTTAACAGCCAATAAGACTTTATTGTTGGGATGAGTTGTATAATATCTTGTTGAGCTTTTAAGTCTATCCATTTGCCCCAGTTCAATTTTTTAGCAAGCCATACAACAAACTTCATTAAGCCCCAATACCATAGAAATATCATAAAAATAGATAAAAGCAGACTTTTCCAAATGTTGCCATCTCCCCAAATGTAGAGAAAAACTGAAATGGAAACAAGAGTTATGATGGGTTTCCAAATCTTAAAAGAATTTTTTATTGTAGGGGTAGCTGTTTCAGGTTTTAAAGATTCTATGTCTTGGGCGAAAGATTCAAATGATTGATAATTGGCAATATATTTCGTATAATGATGGATAAGAATACCAATCAAAATGCCCATACAGGCATATAAAAGCACATAAAACCCAAATAAATGAAAGCTGTTTGGGTAATTAAAAAAGGCAAATATTTTAGCTGTTTCAGTTATTATTTTATCTAAAACCTGATAAAATGCTTTACCATATAACAAGGTAAGTACCAGAATCTTTTGAAGAGCTGATTCTAAAAGCCCAATAAAACCTAAAAAAATAGTATTAAAACCATGAAATGGTGAGAAGCGAAACAATAAATAACCTGCTATTCCCTGAAAAGCTACAGCTAAATAAGCTCCAATAGGAGAATGAGGGTTTAATGCAAATTTCAGACTCAGTACAGTAGCTAAAGCAGGTAGAATATGTTGTACTCCAGCAAAACGAGCAAGTAACACAATACAAAATATAGAACCTCCACCTACATAAATCCCTGTAAAGGGTAATTTAAGGGCATGGGCAAGTCCACCCAACGAACATTCTACAAAAGCCCAAAGTGCAACAATACGATAAGTCTGGATAGTAAGTTTTTGTACTTTCATTACCTAAAAAATATTCTTACAAATCTAAAAAAGATATATTAAAATGTATGATTTTTGTGCAAACATAAATTTTGTCTGTTTTTCAATATTTTTTGTATGAAGAGATTATTGTTGATTGTGTGGATATTCTGGACTCCTAGTTTTGCTCAAAACTGGTATGTTGTAAAAAATATAAAAGGTATTGTGAAAGCCCAAGATAAATTATTAAAAGTAGGAGATACGGTTGATAAAAAAACTGTAATTCAATTCTCAAAAAGCTCTGCAATACTTTTAGGTAATCAAGAAATAAAACAAGTCGTATTTTCTCCCAATGAAAAAACTATTCAAACTAAAAAAAAATATATTCTCAACGATTTATTACCACAATTCAAAAGAACTAATCTCAAGACTATTGTATTAAACAACACTTTAGATTTTCAAAATCATTTTGGAAGCACTACATTCAGGGTGTATGGAGATAATTATGTGGTAAAAGTAGCCTCTTCATTCAATGTAATGTACACCAATGAGCAATCAGATAGGTTTTTCTTTTTTCAAATGAGTCATCCATCAGAAAAAGAGCTATTTCGTAAACATTTACAAGGAGTAAAAAATCATTTGAATTTTAGAGAAAATCAAATATTTACCATAAAAGGTAAATCCATTAACCCCAAAGAGTCTAAGTTTTTAGGATTGTATTTTTATGATAAAACATTAGAAAAACCTCTTCAATTAGCAGATTTTCAAATGGAGTTTGTAGATGATAAACAACTTTTGGAGGCTGTCAAACCACTTGCAGAAATGCTGGATAAAAAAATATTGGATATAAACTCTTATGAAATATTTTGTAATCAGGTGAGCAATATTGCTGAAAAGATTTATGGAAAAGCAGATAAAGAGGGATTAGCATATTGGATTGAAAACAAATTGTATGTTTATAAACCTTTGAAATAACTTTTCAACAAATAAGATTCTTTTTTATAAGTGTCTTATAATCAGATATATAATATTCTAAAACTTATAGGGCTTCTACTATCAAACATCATGAAATACTTGATTTCTACTTTATTTCTTATAATCTTGTTTTCTTGTAAAGAAGGAAAGAAAACTGAATTAGTCAGAAAAGATTCTGCCACAGGTGTACCCGAAAAACTTCCTGAAGCCAAAGAAGACGAACGTTTTTTAAGTATTTTCAGAGAATTACCCGAACCTCGTTTTTATGTGTATGCCAGTGATTTGCAAACACATTTCAATAGTAAAATTATACCTGCCATCGAAAATGGAACGACCATCAAAGGGGTGTTAGCCACAGAACAAGTGGATATTCTGGGTTTGCCAGAAAGCCAGTTTGGTGAAAAAAATATGGTTTGGATTAAAAATCAGATGCAGGAAAAAGAGTATGTAGTGCTATTGATAGGTTCATCGCCTAAAGATTACTTACAAGATGATATTAATTATTATTTGGTAACTTTCACACAGACAGGCAGATATATAGACCATATCTTGCTGGCATCTTTTCAGGAAAAAAGCCCTTCTTTAGATACAAAAAGTTATTCGTATTGGAACAGAAGTCAAGTCAAAACGCATATTGATAAGACAGAATACAACCATGAAGAAGAAACCAAACGATTTACACAAGAAATTATAGAATACAATATTAGTTCAAAAGGTGTTTTTGAGAAGAATACTAAAAAACTGAAAAGAAATTATACAGATAAAAATAATCTGGATTTAGATGATAATACAATAGATGTCTTTTATGAGTATTTTCCTTTTAAACAAGAAGGGTTTGAAACAACCAATCCCAAATTGAAGATAAAGGAAGACAAAGAAAATGGTTTTATGAGTCTTGAGAATACAAAAACATCAGAAAAAGTGGCTTTTACTTATTTTAAAGACCATGCCAATGGTAAAACATTTGCTCATCAGTATAGTATAGACCAAGGAGATGGTGGAAGTAAATATGAAACATACTTTTTTATTTATGGAAATGCTACTTGGACAGACGTAACCGATGAAATTCTTCCATCTATCAGTCTCAAAGATTATTTCGGAACAGAGGAAAGTCTTCCTCCCTTAAAATATCGTAAATTCTTCACAATCAGTTATGAATTACCTGAGCAGGGTACTACCATGAGAGCCATTCTTCGAGAACTTTCAACAGTGGATAGAGGGATAGACCTAGAAGATTTTGAGAAGTATACAAAAAAAATCCGTTACCAAACCATCGAGCTCAATTGGAATATGGATGAAGGTAAATTTGAATTGGGAAAAAAATATTAAATAATATGGAGAAATTTCATTTTAAGAGTAATGCTCCCTATGTGTCTTTTCAAAAAAGACTTTTTAAATATACCAACTTCTTGTTTGTACTAACAGTCTTAGGTATTCAGATTGTAGTTTTATTGGTTATAGCATTTATGTCTGCCCCCTATCTAGCTATTCTTGGTCTTTTTTTGAGCATCTTCATTTTTATCAATTACTATATATTTACCAAATGGGTTCGATTTTATTTAGAGGAAATTAGTATTGATATACAGACAAAGATATGTTATGTCAAATATTACGATAAGGATATGCCCAGAAAGGAACAAATTCCTATTAAAAACTTAGAAATCAAATTAGAAGCTATCTATGTAAAAGGAGGAAGTAAACCCAAACTCTGTATTTATAAAGATAAGCAACTCCTTGTTTCCCAGCTTTGTGGAGTAGGATATTGGACTAAGCCTATTTGTCAAAAAATAGCATTCTCTTATAAAGGTTATCAATAAAAAAGGGAAGTTTAGCTTCCCTTTTTGTTTTATACATTTGTTAATTCTTCTTCTTTTTGGGTAATATTTTCAGTTTTGCCAGTGGGTGTATTTTCTTTCATTCTTCGCCACAAGGCAATCATAAATCCAACCATAATGACAAGAGAGCCTATCCAGAGAAGGTTGATCATGGGCTTTTCCATAGCTTTCATGATAATATAATCTTTTTCACCCACATCTGCTGAGAAAATCATTTCACCTTTTTCTGTATCAATATTCTTGAAAGTAAGTCTTACACCCAATTCTGGTAATATTTCAGGAATATTTGCCATTTTATTTTCCTTCTGGTTAACAAGCAAAATGGGTTCTGCTGTGTATTGAGCATTTTTTCCAATAATTTTTACAGTAGCTTTTACAGCAATTTCGTTTTCTGTAAGCTTTTGAGCGTCAATTTCTGTTACACGTTTCACATCTTCCAATACAGCTACAAAATCGTTTAATAAAAATGTATCTTTGGGATGTACTTTAATTTCTTGTGTTTCAGAATATTCTCTGCCTTTTTCAGGGTCTGGATAAATGGTGGTTACATGGGTATAAAGGTCTTTACCCAACTCCTGACGAATATCTGGAGAGGCTACTACTTCCCCTTTTCTAATACCATTCATTTGTACACGAGGGAACAGATTGAATAGTTTCCCACTTTTTGTTCTGTATTCTACTCTGTAAAACAGGTTTTCAGGGCGAGTGGTAAGTGTATCACCTTTCTTAAAATAAGACTTATCGTTATAACTGATGTCTTTAATTGCTACCAGTTTATAAGGGTCGTTTGCAAGGCTTCTTACGTATTTCTGATTGATATAACCAGGGTAGCCCTGAGCTTCTACATACATACCTTTGTAGGTAATGATATAATCTTTCATTCGATTAGGCTCATCCATCCAAAGCAATACATTTTTCTTATTAAATTCTTCAGGAGCATCTTTGTTATATACCAAGCCAGAATTGTTATCAGAAATAATTTTTGAATAACCAGCTGAATACATAATACCTAGAATCATGAGAGCTATACCAATATGCGAAACAGCACCACCCGAAAGACGTGGATTTTTGCGAAGTACCTGAAACATCAGGCTTCCGTTGGCAACCAACGAAAACATGGTAGAAGCTATAATGAGAATAATGAGTAAATACTTGAACCATGCGAGAGCTGTTTTCCCAAATTGTCCTTTAGCAGCCAAAAACTCTTTTTGAAGGTCTTCATTGTTTTCTAAAAAGAATATAAGTACCCCAGAAAGCACCATAGACACCAGAATAGGCAAAGCAAGTGTCTGATACAAACTTTTTTGAGGATTGATTTTTCTCCACCAATAAAACAAACCAATTCCTGAAAATATAGCTACTAAAATAGCAAAAAAACCTTGTATCGAACCATATAATTCCATCGGATTGGATGGCGGTGACTGCCCGAATACAGGTTTAGAAGTAAATAAAATCACCTGAAAAGCAGCTAAAAACAGAATGGTAGCACTCACAAATGTCCAGAACTCAGGAGAGTAAGTGGTTATTTCTTTGTTATCAGGTTTGATAAATTTCCAATATCGAAACATTATCCAAATAGCTACGACCACAAAAACACCCATTAAAAGTAGTAATTGTCCACTTAAGCCCAAATCAGTGAATGAGTGTACAGATGCATCACCCAAAACTCCACTACGAGTCAGGAAGGTAGAATACAATACCAAGAAAAACGTAACAGAAAGCATGATAATGGAGGCTTTCAGAGAGCTGCTACTGTTACGAGCTGTTAGCATGGTGTGTAAAGCAGCTACAAGTGTCAGCCAAGGTACATAGACGGCATTTTCCACAGGGTCCCAGTTCCAATAGCCACCAAAATTCAGTGTTTCATAAGCCCAATAAGCTCCCATCACAATACCCAAGCCTAAAATTGCAGAAGAAACAATTGTCCAAGGCATTGCAGGGCGTAACCACTCTTTTGTTTTCTTGGTGGCAAGTCCTGCCATAGCGAAAGCAAAAGGCACAAAACTCAATGCAAAGCCCAAAAATATAGTAGGAGGGTGGATAACCATCCAATAATTTTGTAAAAGAGGAGATAATCCACTTCCGTCTTTTGGAATAAAATTAGGATTATAAGTCTCTCTGAATGCAGGATTGTAGATAGGTAAATCTAAAACTTCACGAGTTAATACAAAAGGAGAGCTACCTATTTTAAAGCTGTCAAAAAATACAACTCCTAAAAGCATAGAAGTTAAGATTACCTGTAAAAGAGCAAAAATGCTCATTACTGGTTTCTCCCAAGTCTTTGATTTCCAAATGAGTATGCCTCCTGCAAGTACGTTCCAGAAAATCCAAATTAAGAAACTGCCTTCTTGCCCTTCCCAGAAGCAGGCAATCATGTATTGTACCAGTAAATCGTTGGAGGAGTGGTCGTAAGCATAAAAGTACTCATACATCTGATTGTATACAATACTAAAAAGTACCAAAACAACTCCCAAAACAGCTCCACTATGTACAAAAAATGAAGTTCTACCAAATTTGAGCCAGCTTTGGCTCTCTTCTGATAAATCTTCTTTCCTTTGGCTAAAAAAATACCCCAGTCCAGAGGTAATAGCACTCACAAAAGATATAAGCACCAACAGATGCCCTACGCTTCCTATCCAAATATTTGGTTCTCGCATTATATAAGAAATTGATAACGAAAAATAAAAAATCTATATGTTTAAGCGTTCTTAATAAAACGAATAAGTTCTCTTACTTGTGATAAAAACTGCCCATCTTCTGAAATTTGGGCAATTCTCTGTTCAGTTTTCTGACTAAACTGTCCAAAAATCTGTTCTTGTTGTAATTTAAACTGATCATTTTGCTTTTTCAGTTCATAAGAGACATCTTCTAAACGTTGTAATTGCTTCTCTTTCAAAGAGATCCAAGACTCAGAATTGTCTGTCTGTAATAAATCAGATACTCTTTGTAGTTCATATCGCATTTGCTCAATATCTCTCTGTAAAGCATATACATCATCCTCAGGATATTTGATAGATTTAGTAATTGCATACAAACGATAATGAATGTATTGAATCAGCCTCACAGTAGGGCGTAAGCCTGTAAGGAGTAGAGCCAAAATAGCACCCCAATATCCCACCTTACTGATTTCATAAACAGCTAGAAAATACAAGCCTACAGCAGACAAAATATGTAGTACAATGGCAATAATCAGATAAATACGAGCTATTTTCTTGGCATAATTGACATCTGTTTCTCTAACACTTGTACTTTTATCTTTGTATAGGGCAATATCTGCTAATACTTCTTTTGCCTTAAAATGCATATTCCAAGGTACAGTAGTGATGAGTATGAGCCACCAAAAACCAACAATACCCACAAGCCAGTCTAAAAAATCGCCAGTAGGTAGGTGTGTCCAACGGAGTATCCCAAAAACTAGCAATGATAAAACTGTAAGTCCCAACAAAGTTGAAAAAATAGTGGAGGTATTTTGTGTGGAATATGGTTCTCTATACATATTTTTGGGTGTAAATTTAAAATAGTAAGTACTTGTACCTAATTAAATAACAGAAACCTTATAGGTTTTCAAAAGAATTTTATGATTTTATTTATTGATTAACAAATATTTACAAAAACAAACCTATAAGGTTTTAATATAAATTCAATTATTCTCCTTACTTATGTTCAAAAAATTCTATGAAAAGTATAAAGAATACATCAGAGTTGATGCTTTGCTTTATATTGTGATGATATTATTCATCATCATTTTATTTGTATTTTTTCAGTAAAACAGTCTAATTCAATTGTTTCTGTTGTCCTTCGTACTTAGAAGGGCATTTCATCAAAATTTTGTCTGCTACAAACTGATTGTTTTTATTGTAAGAACCAATCACTACAATTTGTTCAGAACGTTCAAAATCTTGAGGTTTGGCATCATTGTAATATACTTTTTCTTTTCTGCCTGCATTATCAACCATTTCAAAAACAAACAGGTTTGGATTTAATTTGGGTTCATACTCCAAGCCAACTACTTTGCCAATCGGGTTTTTAGGTAATTTGCCAATCACATGTACTTTTTTCTCTTTCCCTTTTTTTGCAAAATCTTCTGCTTTGTTAAAATCTACATATTCGCTTGCATCACCCATAAATGATACAATAAAGCCAATTGAAATGGCTATGGCTATAATGGCAATAATATGAGCAGGTTTCATAATACTTAATCTTTGTTTTGTTTGATATTTTTTTCTAAATTAGTTACTTTCTTATCCAAACGAATTACATAAAAAAGTAAACCAGCCATAATAATGGCAAGAACAGCCACTACAACATAAAACTTATCATCTGTTCTGAAAAATTCTTCTACTTGGTTCTGAGCAAAAATAGGCTGACAAACAAGTATCATTAGAAGAAACAAATATTTTAACTTTTTCATTTTCTATATCAATTATATTTTTGGTTCTTTCGAAATAATCTGAATGGTTTTGGTGCTTTCTGTTTCTTGTAGTGTAGCTTCTACTGTTTTTAGACGTGTTCTAAGCGTTGCCAGCCACAAAGCAAGTCCTAGGAAGCCTATTACGGCAGGATAAAAAACCAGACGCATCGTTCCATTGAGGTCGTATGCATTGAAACCAGGGTTTCCTCCGTTGCCAGGGTGGATGCTGTCATACAGACGAGGCATCACAAAAATTAAAGGAATATACACTGAGTAAGCAAATATATTATAAACAGCAGCAATACGAGCAGCTTGTTCTTTGTTTTCAATGGCAGAACGCAATATAAAATATGCCAAATAGATGAGTAATGCCACAGCAGCTCCATAAATTTTGACATCACGAGGCAGAAAGTCACCCCAAGTAAATTTTCCCCAGACCATTCCTGTTACAAGTCCTAAAATTCCATATAAAACGCCCACCTCAGCAGCCGATACAGCCATAAAATCAGCTTTTTCGGATGTTTTGCATAAATACATAATTGATTGAACAACAGAGATTGTAAGAACAAAAACCATCCCAAACCACATAGGTACATGGAAATACAAATTTCGGGCTGTATGGTCTAAATTTCCTGTTTGAAGGCGTGGAATAGCAATAAGAAAGCCTGCTAAAACAGCATACACAAGTAAAATGGCTGTAACCCACTTCCACCAAGAGAGCTTGAAAAGCATAAGTTTTGTATATTTTTTTGCAAAATTAGTTTTTTCTAACCTACTTCCAATGATTTTCCTCATAAAGTATTTGTACAAGCAAAATGTTATGAATCATAAGTATTTGTATGCCACAATTTGTCTGCTTGTAAGCCTATGGATTTATGTGTTTTACAGAGTAGAACAAATAGTTGTTAATCGTATTATTATCAGTATTACATCTCCTGCATTTTTCAAACAGGTAAGCCTTACGATTCGTAATTTATTACCTCTGCCAAATTTTGTAGTTTATTCATTACCAGAAGGTTTATGGGTTTTTGCTATTACAATTATCTCTGGAAGCCAGATATTAAAAATAGGCAAAATAAAACTGACTATGATTTACATACCTCTAATAGTGGCATGCTTAATTGAACTTGTACAATACATGAGATGGAGCAAAGGAACATTCGATATATTAGACATAGCAGTAGTATGGATAAGCTGGATGTTAGCTTATATGTTTGAAAAACAAAATAGTACCAAGCATTTTCAAAAGCCTAAAGTATTTTATATATTCCTGATGTATATGATTGTAGTACTTTCCTGTGCTTGGAAGTAATACTTCTTTTTATTAGAATTCTGAAAATTAGATTTTTACATAAAAAATGAATAAGAAAAAATTTTATTTGTATAAAAAATAATTTACTTTTAAGATATATTTAAGAATTAAATGTAACACTTGCTACTAAATTTAAAACCTATGAAAAATATATTACTCAGCCTTTCTTTCTTATTCCTTCATTTTTATATTTCTGCTCAACCTCTTGGAAACAGAGGTATGTATTTTGATGGTATAGATGATCAAGTAAAATGTTCAGCTATTAATTTGAATAATTTTACCATAGAATTTTGGATTAAAACTACCCAAACGGGTGGACTTTCTAACGCATGGCAAAATGGATATGGGTTAGTAGACGCTGAGGATAATGGAGCACCCAATGACTATGGGGTGTCTTTGGGTAATGGGAAAATTGTTGCTGGAATTGGGGACGGAAATCCAACACCTGAAGATTTTTCTTTAGCAAGTGTCACTTCTGTCAATGATGGAGCTTGGCATCATGTGGCTGTTACACGGTCTGGTAATAATATGCAAATATTTATTGATGGAGACTTAAATGCTTCAGGTAGTGCAGTTGATGTGCTTGTGCCAGTAGGTAATGTACCTCTTACTTTTGGTTCACTTCAAACAAATCTTAACTATTTTAAGGGACAATTGGATGAGATACGTGTATTTAGTACAGTACGTTCTGAGCCTGAAATTGAGGCAGATATGATAAGTACTGCCACTAACATAGTTGGTTTGGTAGGTTATTGGAACTTTGAGCAAGGTACAGGGCAAACAGCAAATGATGTTCAAACGAATACTGCACAAAATAATGGTACATTGGGCTCTTCAGGAGGAGTGGATGCAAGCGACCCTACTTGGGCGTTGCGTGTGAAAAACACTGCTGATAGTGGTTTAGAGAGTCTGAGAGATGTGATAACCAATGCCAATACTTTAGCAGGGCTCAATTACATTGATTTTAGTATTCAGCAGGCAAACCCAGCTACAGTAAGTACCATTACAGTTTCTACTGCTGCTTTACCAACTATTTCAGATGCTGTTATTATAGATGGCTATTCTGCTTTTGGTAGTTTGCCCAACTCAGCACCATTTGGAAGTACAAACAATGCTCAAATTAGAATTGAAGTAAATGCACCTGTTGCTGTAGCAGGAGGTTCATTTGGTGGAATCACTCTTGAGAATGTCAATAATTCAGTGATAAAGGGATTGTCTGTATATGGTGTACCAAGCAATGGACTTTCTGCAAGAGGGATTAGTATTTTAGGGACAAGTACAAACAATAGTATAGAAGGATGTTTTATTGGTTTATATGCTAATGGAACATTTGATGTTGCTTCTCGGAACTATAATGGTATAGGGACAAATGCAAATAATAATACCATAGGCTGGAATATTGTACCTGATGTATCTAAATTTAATGTAATTGCTAATAGTGTGTTCCAAGGTATCACGATTGGTGGGGATAATAGCAAAGTGCAAGGAAATTATGTAGGTACTACCAATAACCCTCTTACTGTTGCAAATAATTCAGGTAGGGGGGTGATAATGGCAGGAAGCAATGGTGCTATCACAAGTAATATTATTGGCAATAGTGGTGATTTTGGAGTTTTGATTGCAATAGGACCACACTTAAATAATAAAATCTCACAGAATCGTATTTTTAATAACACTCTTGGGGGCATCTCTCTTGGAGCAGGTGCAAATAATAATAAACCAGCTCCAACCATTACTTCAGCAACAACTACTACAATAAGTGGTAATTGTACAAGTTGTGCTGCAGGAGAAATTGTGGAAGTGTTTGATAACCCACCTGGTGAAAATCAAGGACGAACATTTTTAGGAACAGCTGCTGTCAATGCAGGGATATGGAGTTTTGCAGGTAGTTTTATAGTTGGTAATAGAATCACAGCCACTATTACAGATGCAAGTGGCAATACTTCTCCATTTTCTACTCCCTTTACAGTTGCCACTGCAGTAAATACATTTTTTACATTAGGCAATGCCAACTGGAATAGTACACTCAATTGGTCATCTGATGGTTCATCTACACCTTGTGGTTGCAAACCCGAAGGTGTAATAGGTGCAACAGTTGTTATTCGTAGTGGACATACAGCTACACTCATTAACAATGCCAATTTAGGGTTAAATAACATTATTAATATCCAAGATGCAGGTTCCACTTTAGAACTTGGAAACATATCTACTTTTATACAATCACTCAATGGGCAGGCGGGTACAAGAATATTAATGAGAACTTTTACTTTCCCACCTATTACAAATAATAACTATGCAACAACACCAGGAACAATAGTAGAGTTTGCAGTAAACGCTTCAGGAACAATTCCTGATTTATTTGGAATTAATAATTATAGAAATCTGGTTATCAATGGTTCAGGTGGTCCTAAAAATGCAGGTGGAGCTATAGTTGTAGATGAAGATTTTAGTTTGCTTGGGGGAGATGTCTTTCATGTTGGAAGTGATGATTTCACTGTAAATGGTGTAACTACGATTGCTCCAAGTAGTATGTTTATAGACAATGCAACTGGAGGAGTCAATATATTTGGATTGATTAACAATGATGGTGTACTTTCTGCAATAGGAGGAGGAACAAATAATTCTGCTTTTAACTTTAAGGGTGATATTATTAATTCACTTTCTGGAACAGTAAACCTTGACTGTAATTGTCAGTATGATTTTAATAAGGCAATAGCCCCACCACTTCTTTTACAACCTGGTGGACAAATGATATTTGGTAACAATGGAGGAGGGAGTGGTAATATTTTCTCAGATCTGACAATTGGGGATGGGGCATTGGTAACCTTTAATGTAACCAATCTAGCTCAATTGCTCATAGCCAATGATAAAGTAGTCAATAATAATAATTTTATAAGTGGAGTGATGATTAATGGGAATGGTGCAATTAATGGTGCAAATGCAAATAGTAGATGGGTTCAGGGAAATAATGCACAATTATACTATAACTCTGATGTACCTATAATGAATACAGGTATTTTTGATGCTACAAGTTCCAATACAGTTTTCTATTCAAGAGCAGGAGACCAAGTAATCAAAGGAACAACCTATCATAGTATTGTTTTTGGAGGTTCTGGGCTAAGAAATGTGGCAACAGGCAACTTCATAATAAACACAAATCTTACTATTCCATCAAACATCACATTTCAAATCAATGGTAATAATTTTACAGCCAATGGTACTGTAACGATTGTGGGTACTTTTAATGATAGTGGTGCAGGTGGAACAAATACCTTCAATGATATTGTACAAGTAAATACAGGAGGTGTATTTGCAGTAGTAGGATCCAATACAACAGTTTTTATTTTCAGAGGTAATATCACCAATCAAGGTACATTTAATTTAATTAATAGTACACAATGGGTATTTGATGCAGATTTAACCATTCAAAACCAGAGTGCATCTCCTATGACTTTCGCTGATATTAATTCTGGTTTAGGTACAATCAATGGTAATATTACTATTTCCGATTTTGCAGGTGGTGGGAATGTTGTTTTAAATGCAAATGGAGGAATTACTTTAAATGGGAGTATCATCAATCAATTGGGAGATTATCCAACAGCAAGCCGTCTTCTGAGAGTTACTCATTTAAATGGTTCAGGTACACTTACCAATGTTACAAATGCTGTTATTGATTACAGATCAGACCAACCTTCTACAGCAAATCTTAATTTATTAGCATTTAATAATCTATTTGTGTATTCGTTTGGAAATGTCCCCATCAAAAGCACAACCTTCCATCACCTTAAAATTATAGGTACAGGTAACAAAACTTTAACAGGAGATATTACTGTAAATGGTAATTTAGAAATAGTATTAGGTGCAGGACTGAATACATCAAACTTTGACATCAATATAAAAGGTAATTGGATAGGAATAGGAACTTTTATAGCAGGAACAGGTAAGATATTGTTTAGTGGTTCAAATTCTCAGAATATCTCAAGTAATTCAGCATTTAATAATATTGAAATTGCAAATTCTGCTCATGTGAATCTCATTAACCCTATTCAGACAAGTACAATTACACTAACAACAGGTCGTTTAAGAATAGGGACAAATGACATTACTCTTACAGCTACTCCAGCTACCAATCAAATCACACAACCTTTTATCAATACTTCCACGTCGTATATTGAAACAGACAGTACGGGGCGTTTGATACGAAATAATTTGCAAGTTGGAACAGCATATATATTTCCTATCGGAAGTGCTACATCCATTAGACATATCAGTATTACCCCCAATACAGCAGGCAATGCAACAGCTCGTTTTGCATCCGATATTACTCCTGCAGTACCCAATCCAGCTACAAACAATGATCAATCAGCAGGTAGATGGTTATTGTCAGGATTGAGTGGAGCAACTGTAAGTTTTGAGAATTCAGGTTGTATAGGTCCGTTTGCGACAGTTAAATTTCTTGATGGAACAAATTGGTCAGAAACAGGTATTACAACAGTTGTGATACCCCCTGTACTACCTAATTCGTCTGCCTATGTGGCATCAGGAACAAATGTCAGTTTTTTGACAAGTAGAACTTTTACTGTATTTGGAGCTATACCAATACACGAAATTAATGTAGCTACTTTGCAGGCTGTTTCACAAACCGAAAATCAATATATTCTTTCAGGTTTGACCAATTACAACTTACCCGTTCAATTTTTATCTACCAATAAAGATATTGCAGAAATTGTAAGAGATAGTATTTTGATAGTAAAAGATGGAGAAGGTGAAACAGATATATTGGCATTTAACTCTGGTAATGGAAGTAATATTCCAGCTACAGATTCAGTATTAGTGTTACGTATCAATCGTTTTGGACTTGTAAGTGCCTTAAATACAAACTTAGACAATCAAATACAAATATATCCCAATCCAGCTACTGATAAAGTATCCATTGAGACAACTAAAAATTTAACTGAAATCAAGAATATTGAATTAATGGATATAATGGGAACAGTTTTGAATAAAAGCACTTCTCTTATTCATCAAAGCAAAATATCTATTTCGTTAAAAGAAATACCAAACGGCGTATATCTGATTAGAATAATCACCAATCGGGGTGTATTTCTCAAACGAGTTACTAAATTATAGGGAACATTTTTACCTTATTAATTACTATGAAAAAAATTCATTTTTTAATCTTAAATCTATTTATTCTATACAATGTACAGGCTCAAAATTTTTTTACACTTGGATCTGCAACATGGAATATAAATAGCAATAACTGGTCAACAGATGGTACGAATGGATGTAATTGTAGTCCTGGTGGTGTACTCAATGCCACAGTAATCATCAGAAGCAGTCATGTAGTTGATGTACCTAATTCAACAACTATAGAGATAAATAACTCCATTGAAGTACAAAATGGTGGTACACTCAACTTAACAAATGGGAATACGAATGCAATTACATCTTTAATTTCAAATTTTGGATCAACCATTAATGTTAATGGAGGAACCTTAAATTTGAGTAACCCAACTTCTACTACTATTAATGGTACATTAAGAAATGCCTCATCTAATCTTAATCCTATACCAAATGGTTTGACATTCAGTAACAATGGTATTTATATTCATGCTAAAAATGGAGGTGTTATACCTACTGCTACATGGAATACAGCTTCCGAATGTAGAATTACAGGAGTTACAACCACTACTATTACACCAGGTACTAGTTTTAACCAAAATTTTGGCAATTTTACTTGGGATTGTGTTAATCAGGCTCTACCACAACCTTTTAATGGCAACATGACTGTAGCTGGGAACATAGAAATTCTTAATACTGGTACTGGCAGTGGAAGTGTCGTATTGGCAACAGGTGGAAACTTTACATTAACTACTAATAATTTCATTCTCAATCCTGCTGTGGGACAAGTAGCAAAATTTTTCTTAGCAAATGGATCTCGAACAGGGACTTTAGATTTAAAAGGAAATTTTAATGATGGAATTTTGCCATCTGGTACAGTAGAGTTTGGTTTGGTAGGGACAGGAAATGCAATAGCAAATATTTCTTTTACAGGTACAAACAATCAAATCTTTAATCCTCCACCATTTTTTAGGGATAGTCAAATTAATTACCAGTATAATCTTACTATTAATAAATCAGGACCCAATAATAAAGTCATTTTTGTTCCTTTAAATTATAATTTTGTGCCTCCTAATATACTGAGTAACACCATTAATGTAATCAATGGTGTATTCTCGATTTCGAGAAACTCTCCCAATAATCAAGTGATAGATATAGACAATATACAAGGTGCAGGTACACTTGAAATGATTAATGGTAGTCATATTCTTAATATTTATGGCAATAATAGTACGATAGCTAATTTGACTACAGATGGAAGTGATACTCAAATTTATTATTTAAGAGCAGGAAACCAAAATGTATTTCCAAGCTCTAATTATAGAACAGTAGGGTTTAGAGGTGGTTCAGGTATCAAAACATCTCAAGGAGCTATTGTGGTAAATCAGAATTTATTAATAGATACAGGAGTAAATTTTGATGTGTCAGTTAGTAGTTTTGTAATTGCTCTAAGAGGTAATTGGATTAATAAAGGTATATTTACCCCTAGAAATGGTAAAGTTGAATTTATTGGTGCAAATCCTCAGATAATAGGAGATAATGTAAGTACAACCTTTTATGACTTAACAATCAATAATACAACCAATGTTACTATTGCTAATGGAGCAGGAAATAGTGTTACTGTTTTAAATAATTTGGATTTATTGGCAGGTAAACTGATACTCAACAATAATTTAACCATATCAGGAAATATAACCGCAACCCCAACCAATTATGTTGTAACTCCAATTCTAGGAGGACAACTTTATAGAAATGTATCCACACCGGATATATTATATCCTATAGGAAGTTTAACTCAATATGCTCCTGTTACTTTATCTGGGGGGAATGGAGGTTTAGTAGGAATGGCTTTTGATGATTCTCCTATACCAAACTTACCTGTTGGAGCAACAGATGTAGCATTTGGAAGTTGGTTTATGGAGAGTCCTACAAACAATGTACGTATCCGCTTTGATAAATCGGGTTCAATAAATACTTTTAGTAAAATTCATCAGCTTATGGGTGGTATCTGGGTAGCCGAACAAACAGATTTTAGTGCTTCTCCATCAGCTAACTATACAACAACAAATCCCCAGACTTTGGGTAATTTCGCTTATACAATATTCAATCCTCCTACAAGTGGAACGATTACCATATCGCCCACAATTTTGCCTAATGCAAAATTAGGGATTCCTTATAATCAAAACTTGACAGCCACAGGAGGGGGAGGAACATACACATTTTCAATTACTTCTGGTATATTGCCCAATGGTTTAACACTTTCAGCATCAGGAGTTCTCAGTGGAACACCTCTAGAAGCTACTACTGGACGTACCATTGCTATTACAGTTTCTGATGGTACAATCACAAGTTCCCAAAACTATAATTTTGTAGTTGACAAAGGAGATCAATTTGTAGATATTTCTTCTTTTGTTTATAACAATACAACAGAAGTATTATCAGCAACAACATCAGCCTCATTACCTGTTCAATTTGAGAGTTCTAACCCTCAAGTGGCTACTATTCAGGGAAATGTTCTCAAAATTAATAATAATGCTGTTGGTGAGGCATATATTGTAGCTTTTAGTGAAGGAAATAATGACTATAACCCCACAAAAAAGGATACAGTAATGTATCTGAATGTCCTTGGGATAGTCAGTAGTGTTACAAATGAATTTACAAAAAAAGTAAGTTTATATCCCAATCCTAATAGGCAAGATTATGCCTATATTGATGTTGGGGATTCCGATATAGTTTTAGAAGAAATTATAATTACAAACGGATTGGGAAATAAAGTGATAACTGTTTTGGATAAACCTCTTTATAAAATTAATATTCAAGCATTGGAATCTGGTGTATACTTTGTGCAAATCAGGACAAATAAAGGCATGATAATGAAACGATTTGTTCGACTGTGACAAGAAAAAAGATTGAATATTAAAATATAAATTTTGTTTTTCTAATTTACTGATTAGATTTGTATAGAAACTTTTTACAATCGAAATAGTTTTGCTATGTTAAAAAAACTGATACTATTTGCAATTTATATGATAAGTATGGCTTCTTGGGCTCAACAACGCCCATCACTGAAGCAAGATTCTGTTCGTTGGGATAAAGAAAATAAGAAAATAATAGTTCCTTATAAGATTTCTAATGGAGGGAACTACAAATATGAATATGAAATAACTCCTTTCCTGACACAAGATGGTGGACAAACCTACAAGCCTATGGAGAAATTGAAAGGGCATTTTGGAAAAGATATTTTGGAAGGGGAGAACAAACAACTTTGGTGGCAATATGCAGAAGAAAATCCAGAGTTTGATGGTCAGAATCTCAAAATTAAACTAAAAGCTGATTTTAAACCCAGCGTTTTCAATCTGATGAACCAAGAGGCAATGAAATACTCTGTGATGCTACCAGGACTTGGACAAACAAAAGTACGTCATCCCAAAGGATGGAAGTACAAATGGGCAATGACATCTGTAGCTGTGTATGGTTTAATAGCAGGTAGTGTAGTCACAAATTACAGAGCTGGAGTAAGTTATGATAAATACTTAGAGTCCCAAACACGTAATGAAGCTCAAAGCCGATTTAATGAAGCTAAAAGGTTACAACGTATTTCGTATGGACTTGCTATTCTTTCTGCAGGAATTTGGGCAACAGATATTGTACTAGTTGGATTGAGAGGTAAGAAAAATAGTATTGAGAAAAAGAGAATTCTCAAACGTAATGAAGAAATGAACACTGATATAGGTATTGGGGTGAGTCAGTCCTCAAATTCACAACAAATACCAACTTTGGGCTTTAGATTAAAATTTTAAAAATATGATTCAAAAATATAACTATAGCTTCTTTATTATATTATTCTCATTTATTTTAGGAGCTTGTAATAAAATAGAGCGTATTAGTGCTATACGTATTACCAATGTAGAGATGCTTAAAGATTCTCTTTCTGCAATTGTTTCGGGTGAAATTATAGATTCTGAGTTAAAAGATGGTTCCATTACTGATCATGGGTTTTGCTTTACACAAGACTTTGCTGGTGTAGAACTTGGGGGTGAAAATGTAGATACACTCAGTTTAGGACCTATGACAGATGAAAACAAAGTATTCTCAGATACAGCATTTTTAAAATTACCCAATACAACTTATTATGTAAGAGCTTATATGGTAGTGGATGGGAAAATTATATATGGTTCTCCAAAAGCTATTAGAAGTAGAAATTTTAGAATAGAAGACTTAAATCTGGGTATATTATCAACAGTTACAACTTTTGGTGTTACGGATACTCTGATAATAAACAGTTTTATTAATAAAAAGAAAATAGAAACAGAACCTGTAACATTGTTGGATTTTGGAACAAAGGCATCATTTACCACAGACTCTACAACAGCTCATGTAGTATTGGGAACACCCACAACCAATGATATTATTTATTTTTCTCATAAACGTTCAATATTAGATATAGGTATACCACCTGCAAATCTCGATAATGTTTATGTTTGGGCTTTTGCTAGGTTTTTTGTGAATGCAAACCCTAATGACATAAGAACCATTTATACGCAACGAAAAACTGTTAATATAAAACCTTAAATCTAAGCCTTATGAAAATAAGGCTTTTTTTATTGTCAGAGATAAATACTTTAGAAAATCAGAATAAGTCTTGTATCTTGCAGACTCAATTTTGCAGATTTAGAAATTATGATGTTTTTTTCTATTTGGACAGAACAAATAGCCGATAAGGGAGAAGATGCTCCTGCTACACTTTTAATCGATGAAGAGAATGGAACGGGGCTTTTGGCTTGTTATGATGGTTTAGGAGGTTCTGGAAGTACACCTTACACTATTGGGCAAAAGACCTTTTCAGGTGCTTATTTGGCTTCAAGGCTTGCCATGCAGGTAACAGAGCAAGCATTTGTACAGCAAAATCCTGAAATAGAGAATTTTACGGAAAATCTTGAAAAATATCTTAAAACAGCTTTTTCTCTTAAGATAGCTCAAATAGACCAGCAACGCTCTAAACTCAAAAGTAAACTGATACGAAGGCTGCCTACAACTATTGCTGGGGTGGTTTTTAAGGTAGAAGAAGGAGCTACCATGCCTGAAAATAAATATCATACAGAAAGCTTTTGGGCAGGGGATTCGAGAGTGTATGTGCTTAAAAAAAGTGGGTTAAAACAAATTTCTGAGGATAATCTGACAGAACCCTTAGATGCTTTTGAGAATCTGCAAAAAGATTCACCTATTTCTAATTGTATCAGTGCTGATGATGATTTTATTTTGAATAAAAAGCAAATTCTTTTTGAAGAGCCTATTGTATTAATCACAGCTACAGATGGTATTTTTGGCTATTTGCCAACACCTTTTCATTTTGAATATTATTTGCTGGCTACACTTCACCATCCGCTTGTGTGTAATGTAGAAATGTGGCAGGAAATTTTGACAATAGCTTTAGAAATGGTAACAGGAGATGATATGAGCCTGAGCCTGATTACTTTGGGCTATGGAAACGATTTGATGAATCTGAAAGTTGCAACCCTTGAAAGGCTCATTGAACTCAAACAAAATTATATCAAACCAATGGCTATGGAAAAAGAAGATATACGCCAAAATCTTTGGGATAGTTATAAAGAAACCTATTATACAGTCTAAAATTTTATATAACTTATTGTTAAAACTATCATGTGGAATTACACATCTGTATTGCCCATTTGGAAAATACTGCCCGATACAGAAAATAATCTGCTTATTTTAGAGAAAAGAGATACTGAAAAACAGCAAGTATATTTTGATATTTTAGATATTCAAAATCGAGAAATAATTATAGAAAACCTGATTTTGTGGGAAAACTGGTGGGTTTCTGTGGTGGCAGTAAGCCATCAAAAAATTGTATTTGCTCTCTATGAGCAAGAAAACAGTGTTGCCAACAAAGGTTTTATAGTGTATAGTATAACCGATAAACAAATCCTTTGGCAAAGTACACAACTACATTTTGATTATCTGGATACTCCAAATGAGTGTATTTGGGTAAGAGAAAATCTAGAATCTACAATTCTAAAGCCTTATCATTTACAAACAGGTTATCTAATAAAAGAAAATATAATCATTTATGATAAAAAAATAGATTATTACTTTCCACTGGTTTATACACACGAAAATCCTTATTTTAAAGATTTAGAACAATTTATAGTGTTAAAATCTTCGCAAAAGGTATCTAGTTTTGTAACTTATTTGGAATATAAAGCGTATATTTGTATGGTATATGATACAGAAATTGAAGAAAAATTTGCTTATTTCTTGTTGATTACGGATATTGCAGGAAATGTAAAAATCTGTCAGCAAGTTTCTGATGTCAAAAATATATATCAACCATATTTTGTTTTTGATAACTTTCTGATTTTAAATCCGAATCCTAACGAACTCAACATTTATTCATTAGCGTAAATTAAAATATCATGAAAATCTCAGGAAAAATTCTATTATCTTCTTTTGTTTTATTCCTATTTGCACATGCATTGGTGGCTCGTCCCACAGACTCATTGCGTTTGGAAATAGATAAAAATAAGAAAAAGGCTTGGATTATCCATAAAGTAGATGCAAAAGAAACCCTATTTGGGTTGGCAAGAAGATATAAAGTAACTGTAGATGATATTACAAAAGAAAATCCACAGGCTAAAAATCTACGTATCAATGACTTACTTCGTATTCCCTACAAAGATTTTGAAAAACAGGCAACATTAACATCTCCACAAGAAACAAATAAAACAAAAACTGCCAAACATACAGTAGCTGCTGGTGAAACATTGTATAAAATCTCTCAAAAGTACAAAGTAAGTGTAGCAGATTTACAAAAATGGAATACAATAGGAGCAGCAGGTATCAAAACTGGGCAAGAACTTTGGATTACAAAACCTACAGAAGAAACAAAAGAAACCAAAGAAGTAAAGGAGAATAAAGAGAACAAAGAAAATAAGGAAACTAAAGAAGTAAAAGTTGCTGAAAAGACAATTCATGTGGTGAAAGAAGATGAATCTCCTTATACAATCTCCAAAAAATACAATGTAAAACTTACTGAATTTTTAGAGTGGAACGGGCTAGTACAAGACAGCAGACTACAAATTGGTCAGAAATTGGAAGTTTACCCTACTGGTTATAAGAAAACCATAGAACCTGCTGAAAACAAGGAAAATAAAGAGGTAAAAGAGAACAAAGAAAATAAGGAAACCAAAGAAGTAAAAGAGACAAAAGAAACAACAGAAGGTTCTGAAATTACAAGACAAGTCATTACTATTAGTGGATATAGCAAAATTATTGAAAAAGGAACAGCTGAAGTAATGGAGGATGACAAAGCAGGTAATTATACTGGTTTGCACAAAGACGCTCCAATTGGTACAATTGTAGCAGTAAAGAATGAAGCAAGTGGAGAAAGCGTATTTGTACGTATTATTGGTAAATTACCAAGTGTAGGAAATGGAAAAACACTTATCAAAGTATCTAAGAATGTATATGAGGCTTTGGGTGCAAAAACACCTAAATTTAATGTAGAGGTTTCTTATATTCCATAAAATCTAAAAAATAAAAAGTAGAGCCTGACAGTAAATTGTCAGGTTTTTTTGTATAAAATACTTACGAAAATGAAAAAAATATTTGTCTTTGGAAATGGAAATCTGAGTTTCCAAGATTTTTCTAAATATTACATAGAACCTTTGGAAAACTGGTTACTGACGGAAATTGAAGTGGGCTTTATTTTATGCGATTTCAGAGGAGTGGATACACTGATGATGGAGTACCTGAAAACCTATTCCAAAAATGTTTGGGTTTATCATATTGGAGAAAAACCTCGTTATAAGCCTGATGCTTTTAGAACATTTGTAAATAAGTGGAATTTTGTAGGAGGATTTCAATCGGATGCAGAAAGAGACCAAAAGGCAATAGAAGACTGTACACATTTTTTGGCACAGGATTTTAATTCTGATGAAACTAGAATTTCTGGTACAAGTAAGAATATTAGTAAATGTTTTTCTGTGAATAAAATCCCTATTTTTTGATGTCTCCTGAGTTTAGAAATATAGCTGATTTGATAGAAAGCCCTGATAAAAATAATATTCGTCTGGGTCTACTTCTGGCTGTAGGTTATGAAGAAGAATTTGAGGAATATTTTAAATGTAGTGTGGCAGACTATCAGGAGCTTTTAGGTTTTTTGGTAAAAATGAATGTTTGGAATGGAAACTCAGATATTCAGACAATTACTCATATTTATGCAAATTCAAAGAGATTACTCAAAATACCTTCTGCAATTGGGCTACTAAAAAATTTAGAATTCATCAATGTTAATAAAAATAGAATTCAAGAAATACCCAAAAGTTTGTTTTTAATCAAAAAAATCAATCAGATATATGCACGAGCTAATTATATACAAATAATCTCCTCTGAGATTGGTAATGTAGTTAGTTTAGAAAACTTGGATTTCTCAAGAAATCAGATAGAAATTTTGCCTAAGGAGATTGAAAAATTAAAAAAATTGAAATTTTTAAATTTAGAGACAAATCAGCTCAAACAAATTGATATTAAGATTGAAAATTTAAAAAAACTTGAAAAATTAGAACTGTCTTATAATCAGTTGCAAACATTGCCTGCAGGCTTATATTTTTTATTGAAATTAGACAGACTCTCCTTAAGATTTAACCAGATTGCAGAAATAGCTCCAGAAATTGAGAATTTACAAGAATTAACATCATTGGGCTTGAGTGGCAATCTTTTAGAGAGTATTCCAAAAGAAATAGGAAAACTCAAAAACCTAAAAATATTAGAGTTAGATAAAAATAAAATAGCTGAATTACCAACAGAAATAGAAGGTTTAGAAAGTTTAGAAATATTAAATTTGGATAGCAATCAAATAAAAGTATTTCCAAACAGTATTTTGAAACTTAAGAACTTAAAATCATTGTTTCTGAGCCATAATCAGATAGAAGTTTTACCTAAAGAGCTCTCAGAACTTCCAAATTTAGAGTATCTAAACATTTCAGGTTGTCCTATTAATACTATTCCCAAAGAGTTAGAAAAAGAAAACTTGATTTTGATAAGGAAATGACCAAAAAGCTATCTGATAATATAAAAAAACAGCTTCAAAATATTATTTTTTTACTTGAAAGTGATGAATCTAATACTGAGTTAGCATTAGATTTAGCTAAAAATTATCAAACAGATTTCTATCAAGAATTTGGTTGTAGTGCATTACAATATAAAAAACTGATAGATTTTTTAGAAGAACATAGTAGAAGAAGTACATGGAAAAGAGGTGAACCTATTCTATCTATTACAGAACTTGATTTGTCCAAAAGAGGTTTAAAATCTATTCCTAACGAAATATATCTTTTAAAAAATTTAGGAGAACTCAGGCTCTCTGGAAATAGATTAGTCCAAATTCCTAAAGGCATATTTCAACTGAAAAAACTTTGGTATTTGGACTTGATGCAAAATAATATCAAATCTATTCCAAAAGAAATCAAGCAACTCAAAAAATTATATACTTTTCATATAGATTATAATCGTTTGAAAAGTTTACCAACTGAGTTATTTGAATTAAAATGGTTGAATGAATTTTCGGCTGCTCATAATCAAATTACACACATACCAAAAGAAATAAACAAAGCACAAAGACTTGAGCATTTGAGTGTTTCCAACAATAAAATCAAAGTTTTACCTCCTGAAATGGGAGAATTGGTAAAACTAAGCCAAGTAGGACTTTCTGATAATCAAATCAGTACACTACCTGCTGAAATTGGAAAATGGAAAAATTGTGAAAGTCTTTATTTAGAGCAAAATAAACTTCAAAAATTACCTCCTGAAATGGGAGAAATGACAAAATTAAATTTTTTAAGCCTTGGTAATAATAAATTAACTCATTTGCCTTCTGAAATGGGAAATTTGAAAAGCCTGACATGGCTTTCGCTAATGAGAAATAGATTAAAAGATTTACCTGCTGAATTATTCAATTTGAAAAAACTAGAAGAGTTGGATATTCAGCAAAATGCCTCTTTAAAAGAATTACCTGAGGAAATCGGAAAACTCAAGAAACTAGAAACTTTATCTCTGTGTCATAATAAATTTCAAAAACTGCCTGAAAGTATTGTGAAACTCAAAAACTTGAAAAAACTACGCTTAGATGGAAATTTGATAGAGCATTTACCCAAGAGAATGAATCAATTACAAAAACTAGAGATATTATATTTGGAAGGAAATTCTATTAAAATGCTTTCAAAAGAGTTAAAACATCTTAAAAAGATTTATATTGGAAAGAATGATGGAAAAATAGTGATAGACAAAGAATTAGATAATTTGTATGGGACGTTTGTAGAAGACAATAAATTGAAAATCTATTAGTTATGTTGAAAGAGTTTAGAAATGTTATAGACTTAATAGAAAGTAACAATGAGGCAAATCTTGAACTGGGGCTATTATTAGCAGAAAATTACGAAACAGAATTTATAAGCTATTTTGGAAATTCCGTTTCTTCATATAAAAAGGCAAGAAGTTTTCTATTAAAATACAAACATTGGACATTTGAACGCTCATTATTTGAAATAAAAGAACTAAATCTGTTCCTCAATAGAATTACTGATTTTCCAACGGAATTGGCTTTACTGCCTAATCTGAGTTATTTGGATATTAGTGGTAATATGTTGCAATCATTACCACCTGAAATTGGTGATATGAAAAGTTTGGAAGAATTGAGTGTTTATAATAATCAACTCAAAAGTTTACCCCCCGAAATTGGAAAGCTCAAAAAACTTCGTTACCTGACAGCAACTATCAATCAGATAAAAATCCTGCCTCCTGAAATTGGCGACTGTGAAAGTCTGGAAAACATGAATCTGACAGGAAATCAAATCAATACGTTGCCTCCTGAAATTGGGAATTTAAAGCAAATAAGCACCTTACAAGTAACCAAAAACCGACTAGAAAGCTTACCCAAAGAAATTGGAAATCTAAAAAACCTCAAAATATTGGATTTAGAAAATAACCAACTGGAAACATTACCCAGAGAAATAGCCAATCTGCCTAACCTCATATATTTGAATGTCTGTGGAAACCCCATCATAAAAATACCTGATGAAATAAAACTGATGAAAAACCTTACATTGAAAATGGATTGACTTTTAGGTATTTAGTAAGTTATACTCAGTTTATCCCAATAGAAATAAACAATCGAAACAACTATTACAAAAATAAGTAAATAGTATGTCCAACGGTCGGCTTTGGGGTGTTTGGCTGCAAAGTTAGCGGCAATATAGGCTCCTGTTGCCTGCCCAACAGCCGTAAAAAGCCCCCATTTCCAGTTAGCCTGACCACTCCACAAAAATACAATTAGTACAGGTAAAGCATATAAGGCTACAATAATGAGTTTATATGCATTGGCTATTTTCATGGGTTTCTCCATACCCATCACAAGCACTACAAGTAAAAATATTCCTACACCTGCCTGTACAAATCCGCCATAAACACCTACAAAAAAGAGTCCTAGTAAGTTATACCACTGGTTATCATTATTAGATTCCTGTATTTTGGCTTTCAGCCATTTTTCTGGCTTTAAAAGAATTAGAAAGAGCATGACAATCATCAAAATACCTAGAAACTCTTTGAAGAATTCATCACTTACCTGAGTGGCTTGGTAGGCTCCAAATAAAGCTCCCAACAGAGAAGGTGTAATAATCCAAAAAGGGTTTTGGAGTCTGATGGATGATTTTTTCAGAAAGGTTGTAAGCCCTGTGGCACTCTGAAACACCACAGCAATACGATTGGTACCATTGGCAACTACAGGAGGCAGACCAACCCACATGAGTAATGGGAGCATTATCAGGCTTCCGCTTCCTGCAAGTGTATTGATAAAACCAGCAAGAATACTTGCAATAAAAACAATAAAATACTGTAAAATTTCAGGCATATTGGTTGGAAGGTATAAAGCAATAGGGGCGAATGATTATTCGCCCCTACTATTATGTTTTTTGTTTTTTCTTTTTGGCAGCAGGGAAGAGGACATTGTTCAAAATGAGGCGATAACCAGGTGAATTAGGATGTAAATTCAAATCTGTGGGTTCTTCACCAACAAAATGCTGATAATCTTCAGGGTCATGTCCTCCATAAAATGTCCATGTTCCGTTTCCGTAAGTACCATGTATATAACGAGCTTCGTTGCATTGTTTGGTTTCAGCCATTACAAGCACTTCAGATTTAATGGTTTTCTTTTTGAAAGCAGTTGTTTGTCCCATAAAACCTTTTATTAGGTTTTCATGGCTTTGGGTAAGCATGGTAGGGATAGGGTCCCATTTTGCAGAAAATGTAAATAGCTGAAAAAAGTCTGTTTTTTCATTGACACCACGTTCATGTTGTTGATTATCAATATCTGAGTATTCGTATACATACGGGTTTTTCTCCAAATAAAACTCTTTGAAGGCAAGAGTATTTTTAAAATTAAGTTTTTGTTGAGCTTGTGGGTCAGCTCCATCACCATCATACATACTTTCACAAATATCTACTCCTTCAGCTGCCATTGCAATATCGAAAGTATCTGTAGCAGAACACATTGCAAACATAAATCCTCCTCCAAAACAAAAATCTCTGATTTTTTTTACAATGTTGAGCTTAAGCTGGGAAACTTTCGAGAATCCCCATTTTTTAGCCATAGACTCCAGTTCTTTTCTTTCTTGGACATACCATGCCTGATTACGAGCCTGAGCATAAAACTTACCCTGTTGTCCTGTAAAATCTTCATGGTGTAGGTGTAACCAATCATATTCTACAAGCTTATTCTGCATAATTTCATCATCATAAATTAAATCATACGGAATTTCAGCATAAGTTAGTACCAGTGTTACGGCGTCATCCCATGGTTGTTTGGTTTTGGGAGAATAAACAGCCACTTTAGGAGCTTTTTCAAGTTTTACAATATCCATATTAGCTGAAGGGCTTCCTATTTCAGCAAGTACCTGATTGTACTGGGCATCGGAAATGACAGTATAGCTTACTCCTCTGACAACCAGTTCGTTTTCTATTTTCTGAATATATTTTGTACCAAAACTGCCTCCTTTATAGTTTAAAAGCCAGTCTACTTCTTGTCCCATTTTAGAAAGAATCCAATAGGCTATTCCATAAGCTTTTAGATGGTTTTTTTGAGCTTTATCCATCGAAATGAGGATGTAATTTGCCCATGCTTTTTGCCCAACCATAGACAAAACCAGCATCACAACAATTAACCAACTCTTTTTATACATAGTCATAGAAATTTAATCGTAGAAATCGTATTATCATAACGCAAAAAACACTTTTTCTTTATAAATGGTATCAGCAAATTTTAAGCCTTAGCGTTTAATTACGAACAAAAAAAGCAAATATTTGGTTTTGATTAAAAAAAATATGCAAATTTGTTAGATTATCCATTCCTAAATATACAAAAATTATGGAAGTTCTTGTAGAAAAAAATGTGGCTACCAATCCCATCGTTGATTTAATTGCTCGTCAGAAATCTTTTTTCAAGACACATAAAACCAAAGAGGTTTCTTATCGTTTAGAAAAACTAAATTTACTACAACGCTCTATAGAACGCCATAAAGAAGATATTTTTGAGGCTCTTCACAAAGATTTCAGGAAGTCAAACTTTGAGTCGTTTGTATCGGAAGTAGCCTTAGTGATTGATGAAATCAAGGTAATGAAAGAAAACCTGAAAGAATGGGCTCGTCCAAAATCTACAAGGGGTTCTATTCTTAATTTTCCTTCAACCAATTACTTATATCCAGAGCCTTATGGCACAGTCCTTGTAATAGGTGCATGGAACTACCCTTTTCAGCTTACGGTGCTTCCTGCAATAGGAGCTATTGCAGCTGGAAATACAGTTGTCATCAAACCTTCTGAATTACCACCTCATACATCCCACATTATCAAGGTAATTATGCAAGAAGTTTTTGAAGAAGAATATGTAGGTGTGGTAGAAGGAGGAGTAGAAGAAACGCAAACACTTTTAAAAGAACGTTTTGATAAAATATTTTTTACTGGAAGTACAGCCGTAGGTAAAATAGTTGCCAAAGCTGCTGCTGAGTATATTACACCTGTAACACTTGAATTGGGCGGAAAAAGCCCTTGTATTGTTGATGAAGATGCAGATTTGGATGTAACAGCCAAACGCATTGTTTGGGGTAAATTTTTGAATGGTGGACAAACCTGTGTGGCTCCTGACTATGTACTGGCTCATAAAAATATCAGAAGCCTGCTCATTAATAAAATGAGTGCCTGTATTACAGAGTTTTATGGTGAAAACCCTCAACAAAGTGAAGATTATCCTCGTATTATCAACCAACGCCATTTTGAGCGTCTCAAAAAATATTTGAGTAATGGTGTGGTAGTAAAAGGAGGCGAAACAGACGAAAAAGAATTGTACATAGCCCCAACATTGCTAGATAATGTTACATGGGATGATGCTATTATGCAAGAAGAAATTTTTGGTCCAATACTGCCTATTTTAGAGTTTTCGGATTTGGATGAAGTAATTGAAGATTTGAAATACAAAGAAAAACCTTTGGCTTGTTATTATTTTGGAAAAAGTGATGCAAAACAGGAAAAAGTACTTGAAAGTGTATCGTTTGGAGGGGCTTGTATCAATGATACAGTCATTCATTTAGCAAATTCTCATCTACCTTTTGGCGGAGTAGGCAATAGTGGAATGGGAGGCTATCATGGAAAGCATAGTTTTGATAACTTTACTCATTATAAAGCAGTACTTAAAAAGCCGTTTTGGCTGGATATTCCTTTGCGTTACCCTCCTTACAAAGGTAAATTAGGTTTATTACAACAAGTGTTTAAATGGCTGTAAAAGAATAGTAAAATTTATTATCAAAATGATAACAGAACCCAACAAAATATATTTTCTTGGAAATCCTTATCCAAATGGGCATAAAGTTAAAAATTTTGTATGGAATGGAAGAGTTGATAATAACGAAAATATTTGGTTTGATTTTCATTTAGAAAGTGAAAACTATTATGCAGAAGATGAAAGTGATGATATAGAAGAGCCTGAATCCAACTGGAATGCAAAAGTTCTTTGGAAAAACTATCATAACTGTAAAATATCCTCCACTTACTGGAAAGAAAAAAATAAAGGAATAAAAATAGGCTCTAAGACTAAAAAAGTAAACTTTAATAATTGTGTTCAAAAAGAACTGATAGCTAATAAACTGCCTTTTTCCAAAAATTTTGATTATGAAAATTTAGCTTTTAATATTTATCTTTTAGGGCATGATAATTGTGCAAATCACAACATCATATTTAAAAAAAATAAGGAAAATTTTGATATTGAATGGAGTGGAAAAATAGCATTAACATATAGTGGAAAAAATCTTTTTGACTATAGTTTTATAGTGAATATGCAAAATATAAAATTTGAGGGTTTTTATTATCCTAAATTTTGGACATTGAAAAAAGCAGAAAAAATATTTCAAAGGAATATAGAAGACTTTGAAAATTTTAAACTTATTGATTATAAGGCAGATAATGGCGAGAAAGAGTACAAACTTATAAGAACTGAGATTTAGAGTTTTTTTATAAGGAAACTTCCAGATTAGGTTCTCATTATTTATTGATAATTATTTATTGACAATTGAAATAATCATGCGTATATTTTTGTTTTTAGGTTTTATTTTACTGATGGCAACCAGTAGTTGTGTGAAAAAATGTAAGGTAATGGGATGTAAGACTATCCAAGACCATTCCCATTATTTTGGAGGTGAAAGAGGAGACGGGAGACCCGTAACCAGAGAAGAAGCCATTAAGGAGAAAAATCTGAAAGTAGTCTCAGGAATGCCTTGGTATAGAAGAATTTTTAGAAAAAACTATCGTACAGAAGACGGCTTGAAATACAAACGCTTTGATGCCCAGCAACATAGAGCTAAAAATAAAGAAGATTATAATACGATGTCAGGTAAAGCTAAATCACCTAAAAAATAACCCAAAGGATAAAAAATTATTAGCTGTATGATAAACAATTGGACTCAAATACTAATTGTTCTATCCATTACGTTTTCTAAATAAAACATTCAATGCATTCTTTAAAATATCTCAATAAATATCTATACAAATACAAGCATTTGCTTGCTTTGGGTATTCTGTTTACAGTAATATCCAATTTTTTTCTGATTCTGCCAGCTCAGGTAGTTCGTTATGCCTTCAATGCTGTAGAGGAAACTATTGACTGGTTTTTCCTACTCAAAGGTTTTGTTTGTCAGAAGGAAATGGAGGATGCCTTTACCTTCAATATCTTAATTTATGGAGGTATCATCCTGACAATGGCTTTATTAAGAGGTTTTTTCTTGTTTTTGGTAAGACAAACCCTCATTGTCATGTCAAGATTTATTGAATACGACCTGAAAAGCGAAGTATACGAACATTATCAGTCTTTACCATTAAGCTTTTACAGAAAAAATAAAACAGGAGATTTAATGGCTCGTATCTCTGAAGATGTAAGCCAAGTTCGTATGTATTTGGGTCCAGGGATTATGTATGGTATCAATTTGATAGCTGTATTTGTGATGGTCATTCCTTATATGCTTTCTGTGGACTATAAATTAACGATGTATAGTTTGTTGCCCCTGCCATTTTTATCAATCAGTATTTATATTGTCAATAATATTATCAATCGCCGTTCCGAACAAATTCAGCAGAGTTTATCCAAACTTTCTTCGTTTGTACAGGAGGCATTTTCAGGAATTAGAGTTATTAAAGCTTTTGCAAGAGAAAAAAATTCTGTAGAAAATTTTACAAAAGAAAGTGACACTTACAGACAAAAATCTTTAAAATTAACTACTGCTGAAGCTTGGTTCTTTCCTTTGGTTTTGGCTCTGATAGGTCTGAGCAATATTTTAGTAGTATATGTTGGTGGTTTAGAGGTAATTAACGGGACTCTTACAAGGGGACATATTGCTGAGTTTATTTTATACTTAAACATGATGATTTGGCCTGTTACATCACTGGGCTGGATTGCCAGTATCATTCAGAAAGCATCAGTTTCTCAGCGTCGTATCAACGAGTTTTTAGCTGTAAAAACTGATATTATTTCAGAAGGTAATTTGATGACAGCCATCAAAGGTAATATTTCTTTCAAAAATGTTTCACTAGTTTATCCAGATACGGGCATCAAGGCTTTAGAAAATATCAGTTTTGATGTACGTAGTGGGGAGTCAATAGCTATTTTAGGAACAACAGGCTCAGGCAAAAGTACACTTGCCAATTTGCTTTGCCGAATGTATGATACTACTCAGGGAGAGATTTTGATAGATGGAATGAGTATTAAACAATATAACCTTCCTCATTTGCGTAGCCAGATGGGCTATGTCCCACAAGATGTATTCTTATTTTCAGATACAATAGCCAACAATATAGGATTTGGTTCCAAACAAATTTCAGAAGAAGAAATGATACAAGCTGCCAAGTGGGCGGATGTTTATCAGAATATCATGGATTTTCCTCAGCAATTTAAAACAGTAGTAGGAGAGAGAGGGATTACGCTTTCAGGGGGGCAGAAACAAAGGGTTTCTATTGCAAGAGCTTTGGTGAAAAACCCAACGATTATGATATTAGATGACTGTCTTTCGGCTGTAGATACCAAAACAGAAAATTCTATTTTAAATCAGTTACAACATTTGATGGAAGGAAAAACAACGGTAATTATTTCACACCGAATTTCTTCAGCAAAACTTGCAGATAAAATTTTGGTATTGGATGGAGGGCAGGTTATAGAACAGGGTTCACATGAAGAACTGATGGCATTAAAAGGCACATATAAAGAGCTTTATGAAAAACAACTTCAAACAGAAGAAGTAGAAGAAAGCTAAATACTCATTGAAAATATCCACTTACTCATCCAAAATGGTCGTTCTATCATTTTGGATTTTTTTGTTTTATAAAAATAATATTTTTGTATGACAAAAAAAAACAGTTCATTATTGCGGATTATCTGCAATTATGTATTTTTGCAAAAAATTAACCAAAACTATTACCAAAAATGAAATTAAAATCTGTATTATTTGGATTATTTCTCACAGGTTCTTATTGTGTGAGTGCTCAGACCAATATAGGTCCAAGCGTTGGTGGAGTAACTTTAGCTCCTTTTACCTCTAAAGGAAAAAATGTAGATGATGCAAATAGTTATTTTTCAGAGGAGTGGAGTTCTGGAAGCCTATTTATCAATGTAGATTCTAAAGGGCTGCCTGTATCAAATATTAAATACAACATTGCTAATGATAAAATTTTGATGAAGGATGGAGATAAATTGTTTGAATTTCCTAAAGGCAGTGTTTTGAGTTTTACATTAAAAGCAAAAGATAAAGAAACAGGCGTTTTAAGAGATTATACATTTCTTAGTGGTTTAGATGGTATAGATAAATATAAAGCTACTAATTTCTTTTTGGTTCATTATAATTCCCCTAAAGTAAAACTTCTTACAAAACATTTTGTAGTACTACAAAAATCTAGTAGTTCTACATATGGCTCAAATGCTGAAGAATTTACATATTCTAAAGAACAAGTGTTATTCATATATAAAGATTCTAAAGGAATTTTGATTAAGAAAAACAAAAAATCAGTTTTGGAAGCTCTTGGTGGTGATAAAAAAATATGGGAAGAATATATTAAGGCTAATAAATTAGACATGAAAAATGAAGAAGATATAGCTCGCCTTCTCAAATATTATGAAAGCAAGAATATATAATTTCAGTTTTTTTTAGAGATTATTTTATTGAAAACTACCAGCTCAGGTAGTTTTTTTGTTTTATTACCAACTCCAAACTTCATTCTCATTTTGTTCGTATCTGTTAAAAACATAATCATTGAATATAATCGTTTCTATGTCAGAGTTTTGAACTAAGTCATCAATAATTTGCTGCTGTAGAGGGTTCTTGCTTAGTACAAGTTTTTTGAGAGGCAATTTTTTAATTTCCTGAGGTAAGGCTGAGAGGCTATTATTTTCAAGACTCAAATATCTAAGATTCTTTAAATTCCCTATTTCTGGAGGTAAATACTCTATTTCATTTTCATCTAGAAATAAATCTTCCAAACGTTCTAATTTTTCAATACTAGAAGGAAGAGTTTTAATAGGATTTCGCCACATATTCAACCATTCCAAATTCTCTAATAAACCTATTTCTTCAGGTAAAATACTAATGAGAGTATCATGTAGAGTAAATTCTTTTAAATTTTTGAGTTTCGCTATGGCTGGAGAGAGTGTTTGTAGCTGATACATGCGTAAAAACAACTCATCTATATTGATCAAAGAGAAAACTTCATCTGGAATAAAATCTAATGTAGAACTATACAAACTAAATAAACTAATATTTTTTAGGGCATGTAATCCTTTGGGTAATCTTGAAAAATCTACATAGCCTTCTCCTATCATAAAATGAAACATCTTGATTTCTAAAAGATTGCTGATTTTTCTTGAAAAAATACTATACTCATTGAGAAATGAAAACAAGTCTAAATATTCTTCCACTGAGCAATCAAAATGTTTTTGAAAATCAGCACTAAAATGAGGGGCAAGTTGTATAGCCAATGCAATATTCTCTGTATTTCTACTTTCAAATAATTCAAGCAAATGGATAAACTCAGAACGCATTATTTTTATAGATAAATAACTTTTGTAAGAAGATGATGCTTTTGCATTTCAATCCAACGATAACCAATTTGGGTTGAGGCTATTTTAAAATCAGAAGCAGTATCATCCAATTGAAAAAAAGTAGAGGGAGTGATAAAAAAATGATGTTTAGAGGTGTGAATAGACTTATCTAAATGATAATGTCCATGAAAAAAGTAATGAGAAAAAGCTGTTTTTTCTAATTTTTGAGTTACTTCATCCATATTTTGGAGAGCATATTTAGTATCCATAAACTGACAATCTCCTAAAATAAGTGGATGGTGGACAAAAACAAGAGAGGTTGCCCCTAAATTATCTATCCAAGAGGGTTCTACAATACCATCCCAAGAATCCCAGAAATGTATATGGATGCCATCAAAATTAATCTTATAAGGTTCTATTTTATCATTTTTAGTAGTATAACCAAATACTTTCCCCAACGCTACTGAATCATCATGATTTCCAGAAACCACATAATAAGGAATTTGCAACTGGTCTAGTCTCTGTTTTACCTCTTTGTAGGTACTTTCATCGCCTATATCATAGCAAATATCTCCAGAAACCACTAATAAATCGGGGAGTTGTAATTGAATGTGAGTGAGAACCTTTTCAAAGTTTGCCCAAACATCAATATCATTTGCCAGTTCTTTATGGGGTGTCAGGTGTAAATCGGTGATTTGAGCTATTTTCATCGTCTTCTTGCATGGCGTTGTTTAAATCTTTTAATGGCATCTTCTGTTCCTAAAATAATCAGGATTGTATCATCAGAAAGAAGGTAGCCCTCACTGGGATTTAAAATAAACCCTTTTTCCTTATCTTTGAGAGCAATAATTGAAGCTTCGTTTTCTTGCTTTAAATTCAAATCTTTGATAGAAAGAGTAGCAGAATGGGTTAGAAGTTCGCTAAACATAATTTCTTCCAATTTGAGCTTCATCCTATCCAAACCACTAATTAAATCTAAAAACTCGATGATTTCAGGTTTTACAACAATTTGAGCCATGTGGATACCACCTAGAGCTTCTGGCATCACAACTTTATTGGCACCAGCTCTATACATTTTCTTTTCAGAGTTTTGTTCGGAGGCTCTTGTAATAATAAAAACTTTTGGGTTTAACTCTCTGGCTGTAAGGGTTATAAATACATTGTTGGCGTCGTTAGGAAGAGCAATAATGAGAGCTTTTGCTTTGTCGATATTGGCTTCTTTGAGTGTTTCATCGAGTGTGGCATCACCAATCAGAATTTGATGATTATTAGAAGGAATAAAATGCTCTGCGTGATGTTCATTTTTCTCAATCAGCACATAGGGAACGTCCAACCTGTTTAGTTCTTGGCAGACATTAAAGCCATTTCTTCCGTAGCCACAAACAATGATATGGTCTTCCATCTTCTGAATAATTTTTTGAATCTTGTATTTTCTGAAAATATTTTTGAGTTCACCCTCAAACAAATAACTTGTCAGGGTTGAAATTACGTAGGCAAATAAAGCCAAATTTGCTAAAATATAAAAAATATTAAATATTTTTCCTGCGTCTGACAAAGGCTTTATCTCCTGATAACCAATGGTTGCAGCCGTAATAATACACATATACAAGGCATCAAGTAGCCCATAGCCCTCAATAGCCATAAAACTAATTGTACCTATAATAAAACTCAGTAAAAGAAGAAATAATGCCCAGTAAAGTCTAAGTAGCTTCTGATGTAAAGTTTTAACCATTATGGTTTCAGCTTAAAATCTTTAGGCAAGATAATAGAAATTTGTGATAGATAAAAAAAACGAGAAATAAGACATAAGATTTCCTTTATTATCGGACATAACCTTTGTTGAAATCATCTTTTCTATCTTGTTTGATAACTCCATTCGAATCAATAGTAGTTATCATTTTACCTTTTAGTCTTAAATTTTTAACAAACCATTCTTCATAATATGTTGTAAATACCTGATTTTCTAGTTTTGATTCCCAGTGAGCAATAACTCCTATATCTCCAAAAGAAAGAGCTATATTTTCTTTTCCAATGGATATTCTTTTTTTATTTTGATAACTAACCACATATAACCTTTCACTACTATCTGCTAATAACAAAAAAGTACATACAATAACTTGGTTATCAAAATGATGAATTGAATAAGGATGAACTCTTGGGTAGTAATCATCTTTTTCAAAACAACGAATGAAGCTTTCTTTACCACATAAACCCAATTTTTTCATTTCATCAAAACTCAAACGATAATAGTTATCAAAATCGCCCCACCAATTTTTAGAAAAGTCGAATGTTTTAATATTTTTATATTTGAATTTTTTCATCAGAGCATCAAAACTAAGGCTTCCTTGTGGTCTTTTTTCTTCATAATTTAAGGAAACGGAACTATCTTGTTCTTTTTTTATTTTAGCAGAATCAGAGGGAATAGGAGTTTCTTTTGGAGGTGGAATGTTTTTCTTAGAAGTGGAATCTATCGTTTCAATTTTTTGGGTAGAAGGCTTTTCTTTATTACAAGCCCAAATAAGAATCAAACACAAAAATAAAATACTTTTCAAAAATATCTTCATAAATAAAAAACATAAAAACAGCCCTGAATTGAGGGCTGTTAAGATTTATCGAGAAAATGAGTAATAAGCAAATTGTCCGTATCGGTCTAGTCCTTCAATGGTAATTTTTCTGCTTGATTTTGTAATGAGTTCTAGTGCTTGTTCGGCTGTTGTAACCTCTACACCATTGATTTTCAAAATAATAAAACCTTCTTCAAATCCATTATTTCTGAAAAAACCGTTTCGAAGATTCAAAATTCTTACACCATTCTTTAAACCGATTTTCTCTTTTTCTACTTTGGGTACAACTTCCAAATCTACTCCTAAATCGTCAGCAGAAAGAGTTTCTTTCTTGCTGGCATCAGTTGTGCCTTGTTTGTTGGTTAGTTTTATCTTTTTCTGTTCTACTTTACCTGCTCGTTTGTAAGTAACCGTAATTTCATCACCAGGCTTATAATAACTCAAATTCTCATCAAAATCGGCTTTTGAGTTAATGGTTTCCTGATTAATTTTAATGATAACATCTCCACGTTTCAGACCAGCTCCAAAAGCAGCACCTTCTTGCATAACTTTCTGAATTACAACGCCTTCCAAATCTTTGATGCCAAACTCTTTGGCTACTTCAGAGTCTAAATCCATCACATCCAGCCCTACAAATGCTTTTTGTACTTCACCATGCTGAATCAAATCGTTTACAACTTTCGACACAATATCCACAGGTACTGCAAAACCATAACCAGTATAAGAACCCGTTTGCGACAAAATAGCCGTATTGATACCAATAAGTTCGCCTTTCAGGTTTACGAGTGCTCCACCACTATTCCCAGGGTTGATGGCTGCATCTGTTTGTATAAACGATTCTATAGGGAAACGAGCACTACGACTTAAAAGTTGTAAGCTACGCCCTTTTGCACTTACAATCCCTGCCGTAACCGTAGAGGTCAGGTTAAAAGGATTTCCTACGGCAAGTACCCACTCACCAATTTGTACATCTTTTGAACGAGCCAAACGAATATTAGGCAAGCCCTTGGCATCTATTTTAAGCAATGCCAAATCAGTAGAAGGGTCTCTGCCTATGATTTTAGCTTTGTATGTTTTTTTGTTATGAAGTACTTCGATGCTTTCTGCTCCTTCAATTACGTGATTGTTTGTAATAATGTAGCCATCTGCTGTAAAAATAACTCCCGAACCTGATGCTACAATTCGATTATCGCCATAACCACCACCTCCAAAATACAAATCAAACATATCTACAGTTTGTCTACGAGAGATATTCTTGATATACACAACACTTTGGGTAGAAATTGAGGAAGCCTGTACAAAGTCGGGAGGACCTTGTGGAATACTGAGAATGTCATCTTCACCACCGACTTTTCTGATAGGTTGGTGTGTATAGGCTGTCTGATTTGTAAAATTTTCTGTTTGTGGTGGATTTAATTGAGGAGCAAGGCTATAAAATGCGAAAGCACCTCCAAATCCAGCCAAAGCACTGACCAAAATATTCTGAATTACTTTTTTCATAGATGATATATTTCAATATTAAAACCTAGATGAAGGATATTCTCCTATGCCTCTAAAAATTCTTCTAAACGAAATGTCTTGATGCTTTTTCCAGTAAAAAAGCTTTCATTTTTAGGTATTACTTGGATTTCTTCTTTAGAGTTAGGATATTTATTTACACCAATTTGTACTATTTTTTTAGCCTGAAAATCCTTGATTTTTTCTTTTGCTACATTTGTAATAGCTTCTTTGAGCATACCTTTTTCATGATAAACTAAAAAGCCTCCTGCTTGTTCTATTTCTTGGAAAAGAGACCATGCTCTTTGAGCAAGTTGTTCAGTTAAATACTCCACAAAATACGCACCAGAAGATATATCTACAACGAAATTTAATTTACTTTCGTGCTCTAAGATGCGAGAAATATTTGTTGCCATACGCTCAGAAAACTCATCATATACTCCAAAAGGCTCATCAAAAGGTAATACAAGTACTTCATCAGCTTTGGCGATAGTCGCTGACATAGCCTCTAAAGTGGTGCGAATCAGGTTATTGTATGAATCTTTTTGAGATTTATTAATTGTTGCAGTTTTAGCTCTTAAAGTAGAGTAAACAGGAGTGTTTTTACCTAGATACTGAGAAACCATTTTCTGAAAAAGCCAAGGTAAAACTCTCAATTTGGCAATTTCCATAAAATAATTGCTACCTACAGCCATTGTAAAACTAATTTTAGAAGCTTGGCGTTCTAAATCAACCCCTTTGTCAGAAAGTTTATCGAGGTAAGTGCTGGCAATAGCTAAACTATAGGCTAATTCCTGAACAGCAGTCGCCCCTGCATTATGAAATACATCTATATTGATGAAAAATTTATCTATATCTATAATTCTATCTAAAAAGGCTTCAAAATCAGCTCCTTCTAAGTTTTTTTCATATTGAAGGGTATAGGTAATGTGGTCTATTACAACTTCTAAAGAAGCTGTTTTGGATTGAGTACTTTTATGATACAGAATCTGACTTACTTCGTGAGAAAACTGCTCATTTATATCTTCTTTTGCATAAAATGCCTTGATAGGAATTTGCTCATAGTTTTTAGATAAAATATCTTCTAAAGCCTTGCCTTTAAGGTCTTTAACGATTTGTTCGTTCCACTCTTGGCTTGTTTGTGTTGCAAATTCTTGAAATAAGTTTGTCATAAAAAAATAGAGGTTCTATTTATAGTTTAATTGTCTGTTAAATGGGGTTTAAATATACAAAAATTGCACAATTTGAAAAATAATTAGTAGCATACTTGACAAGCCCCTAATCAAGAATGTATATTTGTTTCATTTTCAATTAAAAACTAACGTAAGTATGTCGATGAAGTTATCTGATTACGCCTTTGATTTACCCACTAACTTAATAGCTTTATATCCTAATCCAAATCGAGATGAAGCAAAATTAATGGTTGTCAATAGAGCTACCCAAACTATCGAACACAAATTGTTTAAAGATGTGTTGGATTATTTTGATGATGGTGATGTAATGGTGGTCAATGATACAAAGGTGTTTCCAGCTAGACTTTATGGAAATAAAGAAAAAACAGGAGCTGATATTGAAGTGTTTTTGCTCAGAGAACTCAATAAACCAGCCCATCTTTGGGATGTACTCGTTGACCCTGCCCGTAAAATAAGAGTTGGTAATAAATTGTATTTTGGTGATGGTGAGCTTGTTGCAGAGGTAATAGACAACACTACCAATAGAGGTAGAACCATTCGTTTTTTATGGGATGGAGAGGAAGAAGAATTCTATAAAACTGTGTATGGTTTAGGTGAAACACCACTACCTAAAATTATTACCAAACGCAGAAAAACAGAAAAAGAAGACGAAGATCGTTTTCAGAGTATTTTTGCTAAAGAAACAGGAGCTGTAGCAGCCCCAATGGCTTGTTTACATTTTACCAAACAACTTGTTAAAAGACTGGCTATCAAAGGTGTAGATATAGAACCTTTAACCTTACATGTAAGTTTAGGAACTTTTAAATCTGTAGATGTAGAAGATTTAACTAAACATAAGACAGATTCTGAGCAATTTAAAATCTCAGATAAAACAGCAGACAGAATCAATGATGCCTTAGACAGCAAAAAAAGAGTGTGTGCTGTGGGTTCAAGCGTAATTCGTTCTTTAGAATCGTCTGTTTCGGCAAATGGCAGAGTAAAACCTGTAGATGCTTGGACTGATAAGTTCATTTTCACACCTTACGACTTTAAAATAGCTAACGCCTACATCACAAATTTCCACCTGCCCGAAAGTACATTACTCATGGCTGCTTGTGCATTTGGTGGTTATGAGCTGATTATGAAGGCTTATGAAATGGCAATCCAAGAAGAATATCGTTTCCATACATACGGAGATGCAATGCTAATTATTTAAACATTGAGCAATGTTCAATGAACATTGTACAATTATCATTCATAACTTTTAATTTATTTTTACTCAATGGCTTCATTTCAAGTAAAGGGAGGCAATCGTCTGCGTGGCGAATTGCAACCACAAGGAGCAAAAAACGAAGCTTTGCAAATACTTTGTGCTGTTTTACTTACTCCTGAACCTATTACGATTCATAATATTCCCAATATTAGGGATGTCAATAAACTCATTGAAATACTTCAAGATTTAGGTGTAAAAGCTGACAAAGTAGATACGCATAGTTATCGTTTTGAGGCTCGAAATATTAATCTGGACTATCTTGAAACACCTGCCTACATCCAGAAAGCATCTGCTTTAAGAGGCTCTATCATGGTTTTAGGTCCTCTTTTGGCTCGTTTTGGAACAAGTAAAATACCTAAACCAGGGGGCGATAAAATAGGTAGAAGAAGGCTGGATACACACTTTTTAGGCTTTCAGGAGCTTGGAGCAAAGTTTGAGTACAATGCCCAAACCGAGTTTTACGAAATAGACGCAACCAATTTACAGGGTAAATACATTCTGTTGGATGAGGCTTCTGTAACAGGAACAGCCAATATACTGATGGCTGCTGTTCTTGCAAAAGGTACAACAACAATTTATCATGCTGCTTGTGAGCCTTATATCCAGCAACTTTGTAAAATGCTCAACAGAATGGGAGCTAAAATTTCAGGAATTGGCTCCAATCTGCTTCAAATAGAAGGTGTTGAAGCATTATATGGTACAGAGCATACTTTGCTTCCTGATATGATTGAAATAGGTAGCTTTATAGGGCTTGCTGCCATGACTGCCTCCGAAATTCGTATTAAAAATTGTGCAATTCCTGAGCTAGGTTGTATTCCAAGAGTATTTGGGAAACTGGGTATTCAGATGGAGTTTCAAGGAGATGATATTTTTATACCTGCTCAAGAACGTTACAGCATAGATACGTTCATTGATGGTTCTATTTTAAAAGTAGATGATGCCCCTTGGCCTGGCTTTACACCTGACTTGTTAAGTATTGTACTCGTTACTGCTATTCAGGCACAAGGAACGGTGCTTGTTCACCAAAAGATGTTTGAAAGCAGACTGTTTTTTGTAGATAAGCTCATTGATATGGGAGCTCAAATTATCCTCAATGACCCTCACAGAGCTACTGTAATCGGGTTGGATAGAAAATATCCATTGCGAGGAATTAAAATGAGTTCGCCAGACATCAGGGCAGGAGTTGCCTTACTAATAGCTGCTCTTTCAGCTGATGGTATCAGTGTTATTGAAAACAGCGAACAGATAGACAGAGGCTATCAAAACATTGACGGAAGGCTAAATGCCATTGGTGCAGAAATTAAGAGAATTTAAAATCAGGTAGTTGCTTTATAAAGCAACTACTTTTTTATATAAAATACTTATGCTAAAAAACTTACTGATTCTTGGATGTTTATTGTTGATAGTAGCTTGTGGAGATATCTCCAAAGAACAAAAAACTGTTTCGTGGGCTACTCAGGTATCCCAAAAACTAGATTCTGTTTATCAAAAAGAAGAGCCTTTTATAGACCAATGGTTAGTCAAAATGGAAAAAATGAGGGAGTTTTTTGTAAATAATCAGGAAAAAAAAGGAAATTATCCCTCCAAAATTGCAGGATTATCTGATAAAGTCCAATTTTATAAAAATACACACTTTGTATTTTATACGGATTCTACTTGGAAAACACCTAACACTCCTTTTTTACCACCGTTTCGACCACTGAGAAAAATATCTATAGGAAAAAATATCAGAAAAGTTGGGATAGTACCTTATTTGCGTCTATACTCAGAGACAAGGATGATATTGAAAAAAATATAACAGATTTGCAAAATTTGATAAATGGTTATAAAAGTACCCAATATATAGTGGTATATAAAATGCTTTCTTTTAAAGCCCCTAAAATTACAGATTTGGGTTTTGAAAAGGGAAATTTAAAAGTGCAAGTCTTTTTGTATAACCTTGAAACACAAAGTGTATTGCTTCAGTTTTCTGTACAAACAGAAAATACAAATGTGGAAACTTTCCAGACAGAAAAGCCGACTCAACAAGAAGAGTATCTTACTTCTCTTTTATATAGGCAAATAGAGCAAGAAATACAGAATTATCTAAGTGTATGTTGTAAATAGAAGTGCTTATTTGAAAGTATAATGAAAAAAGAATTAAATTACTTTGAATGAAATTTGTTTTCGTTAATTTATGCATCATAAATAGCATAATTCAATAATTTATAGGCAATTTCATTATCCTTTAATAATTTGTTTTTATCATAATTTGATTCCTTTACTGCATCAATAAAATAGAAGAAATCAAATAAGTTAAAGAATGTTATTCCATTTAATACATATTCTAATTTCCCTTCTGTTTTTTCAATCTCAAAAAATGCTATGGTGCTATCTAAAGTAAAAGGTTTTTCCATATAGATTTCAATAACTTCAGATTTTATGTTTAGAGAATAGGATAGGCAAAATTCATCAAAAGAACCACTATTTCTGAAATAACAAACTAATTCTATAAGATTCATGATTTTACATTTTTTATTTTTGTGGCTAGTATTTTATACTAACCACAAAAATAATGTATCTTATTTACCTTTCAATAGGTTTGTAATCTTTAAAAAGTGGAATGTTAGTGGTTTCTACTTTTTTGCGATATTGAGCCCAGTCATCAGCTACAAACTTATTTACTTTTTCGATGACTTGGTTTGTAAGGGTTTCAAAATCCTCTAAAAGTTTGGTATGGCTGGGAGTAGGAGCTATTTTTTCGTCCATATACGAGAATACTTCACGCATTTTACCAATAGGAGTTACCTGATATGGACGTCCATAACCTTGCTTTTCAAGACGTTTGCCTGTGATAAGTTCTTTTTTGGTTTTGATAGAATCCAAAATAGCTTTGGTAGCTTTATTAAGCTCTGCAAATTCTTTTCCTTCTAAATCTTTGATTCTGTTTTGAACTTGTTTGGCTATTTCATCCATCTCATTGAGCCTGTCTGTTACTTCTGTAAGGCGGGAAACAGATTTTTGAGTTCTTTCTATAAAGGTTTTTTGAGCATCTTGAGCATTTGAGGCAATATTCACTCTGGGGTCGTTTTTGACAGTTACAAAAGTAGAATCTTTGACGTCAGCCAATGAAAAAACGATTTTATATTTTCCTGCAAATACACTATTCCCTCGTGAATCAGGAGCATTTTTCTTAGGTTTTGGCGAGTCAGGCATTCTAATACCTTTTTCACACAAATCCCAATACATTACTTGCATACCCAAAGTATCAGGCTGGTGATAAATACTGCGAATAAGTTTGTTTTCTGCGTTGTAAATTCTTACAAAAACAGTATCTTTCTTCACCTCTGGAGAAACAGCAGGTTTGGGTTTATCCTTGCTTTCTTCTTTAGATTTATCTTTGTCCTTTTCTTTATCTTTTTTCTTTTTAGGCTCTTCTTTGATTACTGTATTCGCTTCTTTTTTAGGCTCTTGTTTTTTATTGTACCAATAAACCAGTCTTGCACCAGCATTTCTATTTTCGCCTACAAAATTAGCATCAGCCATAAAACTAGCTCCGTCTGCATCTCTGTAAGAGGCAAGATAAGCATCATTTTGTTCGAATGTAGCTAATTTTTGCTCTAAAACTTTGCCTTTGGTAGCAGCAATTTTTCTAAGAGGTCTGATATTGTCTAAAACAAAAATAGATCTTCCAAAAGTACCTAAAACTAGATCTGCTTCACGTTCTTGCAAAGCCAAATCCATCGTAGAAACGGAAGGAATACCTTGTTTCCACTGACTGAAAGTAGCAGCATCATCAACACTAAACCATAAACCCTGCTCAGTTCCTACAAAAATAAGATTGGGTTCAACTACATCCTGTTGAACAGAAAGGGCATAACCGACCACTTTAGAGTCATCAACAATACGAGTCCATGTTTGTCCGTAATCTTTGGTTCTGAAAACATAAGCACTCATATCTCCTTGACGGTAATTATTTGCAACTACAAAAGCTTCACCAGCACTAAAAGAAGAGGCTCTAATCTGTGGAATCCAAGCTTCTTTAGGCAAACCAGTTATTCTAGGAGTTTTATTTTCCCAAGTTTTTCCACCATCTCTGCTGAGCTGTACATTCCCATCATCTGTTCCTACCCAAATAACTCCCTGTTGAACAGGAGAGGGGGCAATACATAAAATTGTGTTATGGTTTTCAGCAGAAGTAATATCAATAGTCAAGCCACCACTTTGGTCAGAGGCTTTTTGTTGTTCTTTATTGTCTGTAGTAAGGTCAGGAGAGATGGTTTGCCAGCTTATACCTTGGTCTGTGGACTTATGTAAAAATTGTGAACCATAAAAAATGGTCTTTTTGTCTACAGGGTCAAGGGCAAAAGCAGCATTCCAGTTGAATCTTAAACGAGTATTCAAATCTGCTGTAGGTCTGATGTATGAATGGTTTCCTGTTTGCTTGTCATATCGCATCAAATTGCCACCTTGCCACATAGCATAGCCATAACGATTGTTATTAGGGTCAGGAATGACATCAAAACCATCGCCACCTAAAACAGTTTGCCATTGCCAGCTATAAATACCTCCGTTTTGCCATGTATAAGAAGGTCCAACCCAAGAACCATTGTCTTGCAAACCACCATAAATATTATAAGGTAAATCGTTATCAACAGCAATATGATAAAACTGTCCGATAGGAATGGCTTCTGCATAAGTCCATTTACGACCTCTATCACGAGAAATTGCCACACCACCATCATTACCATCAATAATGAGAGAAGGGTCTTCTGGGTGTATCCAGAAGGCATGGTGGTCAGGGTGAACGCCACTATAAGGTACAATTACTTTAAATGTTTTACCGCCGTCTTCACTTAAAGAAATCATCTGAAAAACACCATACACTCTGTTTTCGTTTTTTGGGTCAACAGCTAAATCCCAAAAATAAAAGGGACGGTTGCCTTTGATAGTTTCTGGGTCACTATCATTAATTTTCTCCCATTTTACGCCTCCATCATCTGAGCGATACAAAGCATTCTGAGATGATTCAATGAGGGCATACACTCTGTTAGGTTCTGAACGAGCAATGGCTACACCAATTCTACCCAATTCGCCTTTGGGTATTCCATTGACCTGATTATTCAGTTTTGTCCAGTTCTTTCCACCATCTAAAGTCATGTAAAAACCTGAGCCTTCACCACCCGACTTGAAATTGTAAGGAGTACGACGATGTTCCCACATCCCTACAAACAATTTATTAGGATTGGTTGGATCCATGATCATATCACCTACACCCGAACGAGCATTGGTATAAAGAATTTTCTCCCAAGTTTTTCCACCATCAGTTGTTTTAAAAACACCACGTTCTTGATGGTCGGCAAATGGATTACCAGTTGCACCCACATAAACTGTGTTGGGGTTGGTGGGGTCAATGATGATACGATGAATGACAATCGTTTTCTCTAAACCCATTAATTTCCAAGTTTTTCCGCCATCCAACGATTTATAAATACCAGCACCCAAATTAAGTGAGTTTCTGGGGTTGCCTTCGCCTGTTCCTACCCATATAACAGACGGATTTGATTGTTGAACGGCAATAGCTCCAATGTTAATCATGGGGTTTTGGTCGAAAATAGATGTCCAAGTTGTACCCCCATTTTCACTTTTCCAAACGCCACCAGAAGCAGCTCCAGCATAAATAATATCAGGATTTGCCACTACAGCATCAATGGCTGTAATCCTTCCTGACATAGCCGCAGGACCAATGGAACGGGCTTTCATGGCTTTGAATAAATCGGTGTTGATTTTCTGAGCATGCAAACTGACTGAAAAGCATAAAATACTCAGCCAATACACAAAAGATAGTTTTTTAATCATGGTTGTTTAATTTGTTGATTCATTAGAATTTAATGATAACGCCAAAATAACAAAACTATGATGTGAAGAAGTATGTTTTAATGAAAAAATCTTTTATCTCTTTTTCGTACTATGAATAATTTCCCCAACAATTTCATTATTCTTTAGATAAACAGATATTAGCATATCTACATAACTACCATCCTGAGCATATATCTTCCATATGAGGTTTATTTTATTATTCTCCTCATAGACTTTGTCTATTACATCAAAAGCCACCTCTGTACCTATAAAGTATAAATAATCACAATCATCATAGTATATATTTTTATTCACTAATTTTATAAGAGTAAAATCCTTAGTTTTTTTGTTGTGTAGTAAAACTGGACTAACATTAGTACATCCTGTTGGCATTTGATTATCATCAAAAGCTTTCATTACGTAATTATGTGCAGGTATGAATTCTATATCATTGTTAACTGTCTTCAACTGTTTATTTTCCTTATTATTCATATCCAATTCATAAACTAAATCCCCTTTTACAACACCTTCTAAATTATCTACTTTAATTTTCACATACTTGAAACTTTTACAAGTGTCATCATTTGAGTTAGTTTTATAAAATTTCTCGCTAATACCCAATATATCTACACTACGTTTATTCAAATAAGATATATCTTTATAGTTGCTATCTTTTAATAACATTTTTATATCTTTCCCCAATAAAACACCTTTTTTATTGAGTGTTTGATACAAAATCTCAGGTTGAGTTCTATTCTCAGTACGTTGTGTGTCTTTTTTATTTTCTTGGTCAGTGCAAGAAAATATGTATAGAGTAAAACAAATTAGTATTGATAGATTTTTCATTTTTTACTTAAAAACTCTTTGTCCAGAGTGAATATTTAAAAGTATAGGCTTTTTATCATTATAATCAACTCCCAAATAAATTAAATCTTTTTTAATATATATTGCCTCCTCAGGTCCTAAAAACAGGTCTTCAACATAACACCATTTCAAGGCTTTTTTTTTCAAATCAATCCCAAATGTAGCTTTATGAGGCATATTTAAAATATCCACACTTACATCTAAAATGAGAATATTATCTTTTAACAGATATTGAATATGATGAATTCCCATCAGCATTTCTTCAAAAGATTCATTTTTAAAAGCATTATCAATTTCTTTTCTGATGTGCATTTCATCTGTATTCTTTGCTAGTTGTCGTAAAGTATCCTGATCATAATCATAATTCCTAGTCAGTGCTTCATAATATATTTTACTTTTTGCTAATGCTATATCATGCTTTTTGACTCTGACAACTAATTTAGGGCTTATAGTAGCTTCTATAAATTCATGTTTTAATACATAAGGCTCCTTATCACTTGAATACTTTTCGTTACCCAAATCAATAGCATAAACTATACTTGTATCAATTTCTGATTTATTTTGTTGTACAGATTTTTTACTTTCTATATTAGAGCAACTTGCAATAAAAAATATCATATATGTTAATAGATGTTTCATAAAAATATATCAATTACATAGTTTATTCCTGATAAAGATATTTTTGGTAACTGTAAGGGTGTCTCTTTCAAAATCACCCCTTACATTTATTTTTAATCTTATTTTCAATTCTTTATCAATAATTTTGCCCAAACAAGTATCTGCTAAATCTTTCCATTGTCCTTCTCTTTCTATTGTTAAAAATTCATTTTCTTTTGTCTTATTTGTTATTTTTGTAATGAAGTTTTCAGCATCCCCTCCTTTATAAGATAAATAAAAAGAGGATAAAGGTTTTGAAGTTTTTTTATCAAAAATATATAATACTAAAGCATTATAATACTCATCATAATCTGTAAACAAAAGATATAATAAATGATCTGTTTCATTGTATTTTGATAAAGGTTTTAAGCCTCTTACTTCTACAAATTGTTTATTGTTTTGATATAAGTAAGAGTATTGTTTTGAGTCTAAAATATTATTGATTATATCATTTTTGGCAGTTATTGTATCTAAATTATAATTGTTTTGTTCTTTAAATATAAGAGTATCCTTGGTATGGGTTATAAAAATAAAGTCAGAATCAATCATTTTATTATTCTCTATTTCTTTACAAGAAAATAATAAGAAAAGAAGCCCACAACTATAAAGAATAATATTCATATTTTTATATCATAATTTTTATTTGATTTATCTTGTTTTTCCATGATTCAAACCAAGTTACAAAAGCTTCCCAATCCATATCATAATGATTTAGCATGATTTCTATATCAGGATAGCCACCATCCATAACATCTTTGGTTTCAATGTGAATTTTATCTAAAGCTAAATCATATTGAATATGAGCATAATATTGGTTAATATAACCACTACTATCATCTGAAGTATAGCATGAAAGAGTTTTACCTTCTTTTAAAGCATCCAAAAATGGTCTGAGAGGGTTTTCAGGCATAAAACTTTGGGTAGATTAAATAATAAATATGATTGCCAATATTTTATGGATAAAATGTGTCATCATTAATACTCCAAATTTGAAATTGATTGTTTATATGAAAAACTCTTGTAAAACCATACTCTAGTTTAAGATTTACAATAGGGATATTTTTACATATCTCTTTTATCTTCTTGCTATAAATTTTTGAATCCTTTTTTCTTTTGAAATAGGAAACTCTATCTTCTTTTCTTTCATAAACAGGCTTGATATTTTCTATATTTCCTTGTTTATCAAATGTAACAGCAAGACTATAATCTTTATACATTTTTGTGTTTTTGATATTAAGTTTTGAAACCTCATATTTTAAAAAATTGGTAATTGTATCTTTTAAAGGCTTTAAATATTGTAGTTGGGGAATAGAGTTTAAATACTCTAAATTTTCTTTTTTGGTTGGGATATACATGATACCATACCCATTTCTTGAATAAGATTTTCCTTTGGGAAGCTTATTCAAGAAACGGGTATATAAAGAATCTAAGCTTAATTCTTTTTTGATAAACTTTAAATTGTTTAAAAGGATTTCCGTATAAGCCACAGAATCAATATCTTGAACTTGTAAACAACTATATTCTTGTTGATGATATTTTCCTTCAATTCGATACTCAAAGGTTAGTGTACTACAATGAATATAAAGATTATTCCAATGAGGAATGAGGCTATCAGTTGGGATAGCAGGTTGTTGAGTTTCATAAAGTTTATTGACCACTAATTTTGCCTTTTCAGAATTTAAAGCAATTTTCTCAAAATAGTAGGCATAGCCTTTTGAACTGTTCATTTTTTTATTTTCATCTTTTGGATATTTAGTGATGATATTAGTCAGAAATGATTCAAAGTAAATATTATCGTTGCTGTATAAATCAACAACTTGTGATAAATATTCAATCCTAATATGAGTTTTGTAAGGAGATGATTGAAGTGGACGAAGTTTAAAATAAAAATAATTTATCTTAGATTGAGAAACATTATTTTTCCACGAATATCTATCATTTAGCTTCTTTTTTTGAAGTGTAGTTTGTCCAAATACCTCTAAAAAATTTAAAAATAAAATAAATGTTAATGTTATCGTTTTCATAGCTCAATTATAAAATTAAAAACTAATCTCCATAGTAGTCATCAGGAAGTAGTTTTGGTTGGAGGCTTCTCTGTTCAAAATCAGGTTTTTATCAAGACTCGAAAGCCCTCTGGCTTCAATACGAGCCACCATATTTTCGGTAGGGGCATAATCGAAATTGAGAGAATAGGCAAATGTTTTAAAACCGTTGGGTTTAGAAATAATGACACCATCTTTATCAAAATAATGCTCTCCACGTCCACAAAGCGTAAATTTATCGTTGATTTTATAACGAAGCATCAGGGCAGAGGAGTTCCAACTGCGAGTTTTCCCCTGTTCCTGTGTCTGAAACCCAATATCAAAGCCCGCAATCAAGCCCCATTTATCTGTAATATCCCATTGCCCATAAAAATTATGAAAATAACGCATCTGTTTGAGGCTGTCAGTTCCTTCATTGCCTATGTAGGTGCTTGAGTTGAGCAATATTTTTTTTGTGGGTTTGTACTGAACCTGCGTTCCAAAAGAGGGCATAGAGTTGTAGGGCAATCGTTTGATACGTTGCCAGCCATTGAGTATCAGCCCTGAAAGCATCCATTTTTCGTTTTCTGTTTTGTAGGTAACCTTTGCTCCAGCTTCATAATAGGGAGTGTTATCTGCCAAAATACTTCGGGTGGGCGTCCAGCAGTTTTTGGAAATAGCACTTTCAAAACCAATATGTGAAGCAAAAATACCTGCATCAAGCCATAAATTGTGCTTCTTAGAAAGTTTTAAACCAACATTTCCCTCATAAATATTGCGTATAAGTTCTTGTTCGTTGATAAGATTATATTGTGAATAAGTACCAATCATCAAGGCTATGTGTCCACGTACTTTTTCCGATTCTACAATAGTTTCAATAATACCATGATTGACATTGAACTCATTATGACGTTTATGGTTATACCAAAACACATCTCGTTCGTTGTTTTCGGGACGAGCAAAATCGAAATTATAATAAACATCAATGTATGCAGATGTTTCTATTTTGAATTTCCCAAGGCTATCACGATAAAACTGAGCCTGAACAGGTAAAACAAACAACCAGCAATAGACAAAAAGAAAGAAAGACCTCATAAAATAGAAAAATATTTAATGAGGTCAATTTAAATAAAAAAGTTTAATCAAGAATTGAAAACCTTATTATTTCCAGCCACCTCCTAAAGCTCTATACAATTGTACAGCAAACAGAAAATGATCTCTGCGAATATCAAATAAATCTAATTCTGCTTCTAATACGCTTTTTTGGGCTGTAATAAGCTCTAAATAATTGGCATAACCTGCCACAAATAAATCTTGGGAGGTACTAACGGCTTTGGTGAGTTCTTCCAATTCATTTTTTCGTAATTCATACGCTTTCTCTAAATTTTCTAGCACTTTTACAAAAGTATGAACTTCCTGAAATGCCCGAAGTACATTTTTTTGATAGGTGGCATGGGCTTCATAATATGAAGCAATAGCAACTTTTTTATTACTCTTAAGAGAATTGTATTGTAATAAGGGTGCTGTAAGTCCGCCCAATAAACCATACGCCAGCGAAGCAGGATTGAATAAAAGTGAACTCTTAAAAGCATTAAAACCCAAGCTTGCATTGATATTAAGCGATGGCAAAAACATAGCCTGACTTACTTTTACCTGAGTCTGAGCTGCTTGTAGTTCCCACTCAGCTTGTCTAATATCAGGACGCTGGCGAAGCATTTGGGATGGAATACCTAAATTTCCATAAACCAATAAATCTTTACTAGGGAAGTCTTTTGATCGGGGTACTTCTTGAGGAAACCTGCCCAATAGAAAATTAATTTGATTTTCGAGTTGGATAATTTGTGTTTTTAAAATGAATTCCAGACTTCGGGTTCTTAATAAAAGAGCAGAGGATTGTTTTACAGCTAGCTCAGTGGCTTTTCCTGCTTCTTTTTGTATTCCGATAATTTTCAGGGCTTGTTCTTGAAGAGCTATATTCTTCTGAATAACTTCCAATTCTGTATCCAAGGCAAGTAATTGATAGTAAAGCAGAGCAATTTGTGTAACAATTTCAGTAACAACAAGCTTTTTACCTTCTTCGTTGGCAAGCAGACGAGCCAAACTCATTTTTTTATTATTCTTGAGTTTTCCCCAAATATCAATTTCCCAAGAACTTCTAAAACCTAGAAAAAAATCTGGAGTAGGATTGGGTATGCGTTGAGCATCTTCAATGTTACCAGAAAGATTTGTATCGAAGTTTCCCACTCCGTTCATAGTATAATCTCCATATTTGTCTACTCCTGCGGATATTACTCCGTTAACAGAGGGTAAAAAATAGCCTTTGGCTAATAAAACATCAGCCTTTGACTTTTCTATTTTTTGAAGAGCAATCTGTAAATCCTTATTATTTACTAATGCAATTTCAATGAGTTGAACTAAAAAGGGGTCTTTAAAAAATGTTTTCCAATTATTTTCTACAACAGAAGTAGAGTCGTTTTTTCCAAAAAAGTTTTCAGGAATATCCAGTTTAGAGGGTTCTTTTATGGGAGTAAAAACTTTACTACAAGAAGTAACACTCAGTAAATATACAATAGAGTAAACAAGTAATATATTTTTTCGACAAAAGATCATAAGATTATAATTAAAAATTTAGGCTTCAAATGTACCAGAAGTCTGTTCTTTTTCAGGTTTTTCAATGGCATCTTGTTTTTTTTGCCCAATGCTGGCAAAGATTACATAAAGTGTTGGTATTAAAAATAAACCTATCATTGTTCCTACAAACATACCACCTACGGCAGCTGTACCAATAGAACGATTTCCGAGTGCCCCAGCTCCAGAAGCTATACAAAGAGGGATAAGCCCCGCAATAAAAGCAAAGGAAGTCATAAGAATAGGTCTCAGACGAGAGGCTGCTCCTTGTACCACAGCTTCTATGACATGAACACCTTCCTGCTGCCTTTGCATAGCAACTTCTACAATTAAAATAGCATTCTTACCTAGTAAACCAATTAACATTACAAGAGCTACTTGGGCATAAATGTTATTTTGTAATCCTGTTATTTGTAAAAAAAGATAAGAGCCAAAAATGCCCACAGGTAATGAAAGTAATACAGCCATAGGTAGAGCAAAACTTTCGTATTGGGCAGATAAGAGCAAGTAAACAAATATTAGACAAATGATAAACACATAAAAAGTTTGATTTCCTGACAGAATTTCTTCACGGGTAATACCTGACCAGTCAATTACATATCCTTTGGGTAATGTTTTCTCAGCGACTTCCTCTACAATTTTGATAACTTCTCCGCTACTATAGCCCTCAGCAGCTTCACCATTAATAAGAGCTGAAAGATACATGTTATATCGAGTAATTTGCTCAGCTCCGTAAATTCTTTCAAGACGTACAAATGTTGAATAGGGTACCATTTCACCATCTTTGTTTTTTACTTGCATTTTCAAAATATCTTCAGGTTTTACACGATGCTCAGGAGCAGCCTGTAGCATTACTTTGTACATTTGTCCAAAACGAATGAAGTTAGAAGTATAATAACTACCAATTAATACCTGTAAATTCTCCATGGCTTCTTCTGTTGTGACACCTTTTTGGGCAGCAACATCCTGATCTACATGGATGAGATATTGCGGGAAACTGGCATTGAAGCTTGTAAAGGCACTTCCAATTTCGGGTCTTTTTTTAAGAGCTTCAATAAATTTATTGGTTACCTCTGCTGTTTTGGGTAAAGAAAGTTCACCTGTTTTATCTTGTAAACGCAATTCAAAGCCACTTGTATTACCAAAACCTGGAACAGTGGGTGGTGAAAAAAACTCGATTTCTGCTTCCTGAATACCTTTAGTTTGTTCTATAAATTCTTGAATTAACTGATCTGTTGTTTTATCACGGCTTTTCCATGGTTTAAGATTGATCATAGCCATTCCATATGATGAACCTGCCAATTCTGTAATAATACTATATCCAGCTAATGAAGAGAAAGATTCTACAGATTTATGTTTTTGAACAATTTTTTGAATTTTATCAAGCGTTTGGCTTGTTCTTTCGAGTGTAGCACCTACAGGAGAGTTAACACTTACATAAATCATCCCCTGATCTTCAGTAGGAATAAAGCCAGTAGGCAATATCTTGGTAATACCCCAAATGCCTGTCATAAATATAAATACAATCAGAAGGGATAATTTCTTGTAAGAAACAATTTTACCAATGGCATTTTTATATTTATTTTCAACACGATTGTATTGTTTATTAAATCCATCAAAGAACTTTTGTAAAGGGTTTTTCTTTTCTGAAGGATGGTCATGGTGATGTTTGAGCCACAAAGCACACAAAGCAGGAGAGAGGGTAAGAGCATTGATTCCTGATATAACAATTGAAAAAGCAAGTGTTAAAGAGAATTGTCTATAAAATACACCAACAGGTCCTGATAGAAACGCTACAGGAACAAATACTGCTGACATTACTAATGTGATAGCAACCAAAGCTCCACTTATTTCTTTCATAGATTCGATTGTAGCTTGTAAAACACTAGCTCCTTTTTCTTGCATTTTGGCATGTACAGCTTCTACAACTACAATGGCATCATCTACAACAATCCCAATAGCCAATACCAAGGCAAAAAGTGTGAGCATATTGATGGAAAAGCCCAGTAAATGAAGGAATATAAGAGCTCCTATTAATGATACTGGTACAGCAATCGCTGCAATCATCATGGCTCGAAAATCTTGTAAAAACAAAAATATAACCAGAAATACAAGTAAAAAGGCTTCTATCAGAGTTTTAATTACTTCATGAATGGAGGCATCTAAAAATCTTGAAACATCATAAGATATATTATATTTCATGTTTGGAGGAAAGCTACTTTGTTCCAATTCTTTCATTTTAGACTTGATATTAGCAATTACCTGCGATGCATTAGAACCGGGACGCTGTTTAATCATGATAGAAGCAGAGGGTGATCCATTAAGTTTAGAAATCATACCATAACTCATAGAACCTAGTTCCACATCTGCAATATCTCTCAGACGTAACACAGAGCCATCTTTATTAGATCGAATGACAATATTTTTGTATTGTTCTGGGGTAATAAATTTACCTGTATATCTGAGTACATATTCTAATGATTGAGGCGTTTTAGCTGAGCTTTCCCCTGTTTTTCCTGGTGCAGCTTCTACATTTTGGCTTCTAACAGCTTTAATAACTTCTTCTGTGCTTACTTTATAGGCTGTCATTCGATAGGGTTTTAGCCACACACGCATAGAGTATTCCTGTGAACCTAAAATCTCACAAAAACCTACCCCATCTATTCTTTTTAGTTCTTTGATGATATTGATATCTGCAAAGTTGTATAAAAACTTCTCCTCTACATTTTTGTCTTCACTATAGATATTCAGGTACATCAACATGCTATTAACTTCTTTTTCTGTAGAAACTCCAGCTCTGATTACTTCTTCAGGAAGTTCATCTATAACAGTAGCCACTCTATTCTGTACGTTTACAGCTGCCACATCGGGATCTGTACCTACTTGAAAATATACTTGTATGAGTGTTACCCCACTATTACTAATAACAGTTGTCATGTAAGTCATGCCAGGAACACCATTTACGGCTCTTTCAATAGGAATGGCTACTGCATTCATACAGGTTTCGGCATTAGCTCCTGTATAACGTGCAGTTACGGTTACGGAAGGTGGGGCAATTTCTGGAAATTGGGTTACAGGTAGTATTGTTAAGGCTAATACTCCCAAAAGCACAAAAAAAATGGATATAACTAAGGATAAAACTGGTCTTCTAATAAATTTTTCTACCATAACAATCGGAATATCAATGAATAGAGATTTTTTGAGTAAAAGCTTCTTGCCTCTGCTAATTTGATATCATTAGAGAGAACGCAATAAAACACGATAAAAAAGGGCTTATAAAGAACCTACCTGAATTGATTCATTTTTGATATTTTGTGGAGTAATAAAAGCTCCATCTTTGATATTTTGAATGCCTTCATATACAATACGGTCTCCGATTTGTAATCCAGTATCTACAACATAATATTTGTTGATACGTCGTTTGGTAGTGAAACTTCTCATTTTCACTTGATTGTTGTTATCCACTACATAGACATAGTTTTTGTCTTGTATCTCAAAAACAGCTTTTTGAGGAATGATGATGGCATCATTAATGGTATTTGATATGAGTACCTTTCCTGTGGAGCCATGTTTGAGAAGTCTATCTCCATTGGGGAATTTAGCCCTGAAGGCAATAGTACCTGTTGTTGTTTCAAAATCTCCTTCCACGGTTTCTATTTTGCCTTCATAAGGATACATGGTACCATCTGCTAGTATGAGTTTAACCCTTCCAATTGTAAAAGTAGTGTCTTCTAGTCTTTTTCTCCTATAATGAATGTATTGGCTTTCTGATACTCTAAAATAAGCATATACTTCATTAATATCAGAAATAGTGGTAAGTAAAGTCCCTTCCTGTAATAAACTACCCATTTTAAGAGGCATTCTGTCTACTAAACCTTCAAATGGAGCTGTAATAGTAGTATAAGACAGATTAAGAGCAGCTCTGTGTTGAATGGAACGTGCTTCTTCAATTTTGGCTTGGGCTGCTGTTAGTTTGGCTTTCGCCATTTCCAACTCAACTTTTCCAATCACTTGTTTTTCAACAAGTAATGAAATTCTGCTTACTTCAAGTTCTGCTGATTTTGCTTCTGCAATAGCAGTCTGAAGATTAGCAGTAGCTTTTGCTAACTCAGCTTTATATTCAGCTTCATTAATTTTAAATAAAACTTGTCCTTTTTGTACTTTTTTACCTTCATCTACCAAGATATAATCTAAAAAACCTGAAACACGATTACGAATCTCAACATTTTTGGTAGCCTGTATCTCTGCTACATAAGGCTCATCTATTTGAGTGCTTTGAGCCGAAATAGTGATGACAGGTAAGGTAGGCTTTTCTTCTATGGGTTTGTTTTCTGAGCCACAAGATGAAATAATTAGACAACTCAATAAACCAATCTGATGTATTAATCTTTGCGAATTCATATAAACGTGGTTTGGTGATGCAAAATAGTAATGGTATAAGCAAGATATTAGAATAATAACTAAAGAAGTTATACAATTGTTTATAATAGTATAACTTTTATTTTGAATAATATTTTTAAAGAAAATCTTAAATAAGAGAATATTTATACCATTTTTGTGAAGAATTAGAGGTGTTTTTTCTTCTAATTTAGAGTTTACTGACTTTTTTCAATCTTGGTATTATAAAGTATCTGTATGAAGTTTTCTGTCATTTTTTTTATCTTATTTATAAGTGTAGCTCTTTTGGAACTGGCAAGTCATCTATTCCAAAATGTTCAATTACACTTATTTGTAAAACCTTTGTTGATGCCCTTATTAGCAGCTTATTTTACAACTACCTCTTTAAAAGCTTTTAAATTAGCTAAAGGGGTGCTAATAGCTTTGTTCTTTTCTTTTTTAGGAGATACTTTTCTGTTATTTGATGGAAAAGCTGATATTTTCTTTATTTTAGGTCTTTCGATGTTTTTATTGGCACATATTTTCTATGTTATCTTCTTTTATAAACAGGCGAAAGATATTTTAGTATTCAAAAAAAATTTGATACTTATCCTGATTTTAGGTTATGGAGTTTCTTTGATTTACTATCTCTTTCCTCATTTAGGAGAAATGCTTGTACCTGTTGTTGTATATGCTTTAGTAATTATGACAATGCTTATTTTTGCCACAAATTTGTTGTTAAATTCAATAAAAGGTGCTAAATTTATATGGATAGGGGCATTATTCTTTGTAATTTCAGATTCTTTGATTGCTATAGATAAATTTGCCATCAAGATATGGCAGGCTCAGTTTCTTATCATGATTACCTACATATTTGCTCAATGGGCAATTATTGAGGGAGTTATCAGATTATTACAAAATAAAAATATTGTATTAGAAAATAAATAGAAAATAATATTTTGCAGGTTTTGATAAAAAACCTCAAAATGTTTCTTGTTTTTTTGAAAAAAAAATTTCCATATTTGAGACAAAATAAATAGTAGAGAAATGCTCAAAAATTTAGTGATAGTAGAGTCCCCAGCTAAGGCAAAAACGATTGAAAAGTATTTAGGAAAAGATTTTACAGTACGTTCGAGCTACGGACACATCCGAGATTTACCCGAAAAAGGCATTGGTATAGACATTGCCAAAAATTTTACACCCACCTACGAAGTTTCAACAGATAAAATTTCTCTGGTAAAAGAACTCAAGAAAATGGCAAAGGAAGCTGAGCTTGTGTGGCTAGCGACCGACGATGACCGTGAGGGAGAAGCCATTTCTTGGCATTTAAAAGAAGCTCTGGAACTCAAAGATGCTAAAATACAGCGAATTGTATTTAGAGAGATTACTAAAAATGCAATTTTAAACGCTGTTCAGAACCCCAGAAGTATAGATTTAGATCTTGTGAATGCTCAACAAGCTCGTCGTATCTTAGACAGGCTTGTAGGCTATGAGCTTTCGCCTGTACTTTGGAAAAAAATAAAAACAGGGCTTTCAGCAGGGAGAGTACAATCGGTAGCAGTAAGGTTAATTGTGGAGAGAGAAAGAGAAGTCGAAAAATTTAACGCTACATCGAGCTATAAAGTTTCGGCTATCTTTGATTTAGGAGACGGGAAAACCCTTGTAGCTGAACTCAAAGATAAAATTGCTACTGAAAAAGATGCAGAGGCCTTTTTAAAAAGTTGTATAGGAGCTATTTTTACAATTAAGAATCTGGAAACCAAGCCAGCAAAAAAGTCTCCAGCCCCACCATTTACAACTTCTACGCTTCAACAAGAAGCCAGTAGAAAACTGAGCTTTTCGGTACAACAAACCATGACACTTGCTCAGAAACTCTATGAAGCAGGTAAAATAACTTATATGCGTACAGATTCGACAGCTCTTTCTCAAGATGCTATCAAATCGGCTACAGCAGAAATAGAAAGTCTGTATGGAAAACAGTTTGTACAAACGAGACAATACAAAACCAAGTCAGAATCGGCTCAGGAGGCCCATGAAGCCATTCGTCCTACTGATTTTTCTGTACATCAGGCAGGAGCAGATAACAACGAAAAACGCTTGTACGAACTGATTTGGAAAAGAGCAATAGCTTCTCAAATGGCTGATGCTCAGCTAGAAAGAACAGTTGCTACAATTGATATTTCTACAAATAAATCGCTTTTATATGCTGAGGGTGAAGTAATTAAGTTTGAAGGTTTCTTGAAAGTATATCTGGAAGATAAAGATGATGATGGAGAAGACGAAGAAAATAAAAAAATGCTTCCACCTATTAAAATAGGACAAATTCTCAATCTCTCTGAAATGAAAGCTTTAGAGCGTTTTACAAGACCAGCAGCCCGTTATACAGAAGCAAGTTTGGTAAAAAAACTTGAAGAATTGGGTATTGGAAGACCTTCTACATATGCTCCAACCATTTCGACAGTTCAGAAAAGAGGGTATGTTGTTAAAGAAAACAGAGACGGAAAAGAGCGAAAGTATCAGGAACTGACCTTAAAAGTTGATAAAATTACAACAAAAACCAAAACAGAAATTACTGGAGCAGAAAAAGCCAAACTTTTCCCTACAGATGTGGCAATGGTTGTAAATGATTTTTTACAGTCTCATTTTGAGACTATTATGGATTATTCTTTTACTGCAAAAGTAGAAAAAGAGTTTGATGAAATAGCAGAAGGGAAGAAAAATTGGGCAAAAATGATAGATGGATTCTATCAGAAATTTCATCAGAAAGTAGAAGAAACACAGGAAATTAAACGCAGTGAGGTAAACTCTGGCAGAGAATTAGGTACACACCCAGATACAGGTGAAAAAATATTCGCTAAACTAGGTAAATATGGGGCTTATGTGCAAATAGGAGAGGCAACAGAAGATAAAAAGCCTGCTTTTGCCAAACTTAAAAAAGGACAATTCCTTGAAACCATTACACTCGAAGAAGCTCTGGATCTGTTTAAACTACCCAGAGATATAGGTACTTACGATAATGAAACCATGACAGTGGCTATTGGGCGTTTTGGTCCTTATATCAAACTAGGAAGTGCATTCTATTCTCTTACCAAAGACGATGACCCTTATAGCATCACAGAGAGCAGAGCTATCGAAATTATTGAGGCAAAACGAAAGGCAGACTCAGAAAAAATGATTCTGACTTTTGATGAAAACCCTGAAGTTCAGGTACTCAATGGTCGTTATGGGGCTTATATCAAAGTTGGAAAACAAAATGTACGTATTCCTAAAAACAAAGACCCTAAAACGCTTACTTTAGAGGAATGCCTGAAACTTGCTGAAGAACAAGCTGGAGATTCGAAAACAACCAAAACGGCAACTAAAAGTACAAGTAAAACAACCTCAAAAACAACAACAGCCAAAACTACTACCAAGGCTACAAGTAAAACTATCACAAAAAAGAAATCTAAATAGAAATTTTCTATATATTGAGGCTTTAAAACTTAAACAAGCAACCCTATGGCAAAAAAAGGAACATCTGTGACAAATAAGCATTCAGAAGAAAAACACTTATCTGTTGCTTTACAAGGCGGAGGCTCTCATGGAGCATTTACGTGGGGAGTTTTAGATAGACTCTTGGAGGAAGAAAATCTATGTTTGGACGGCTTTTGTGGTACAAGTGCTGGAGCTATGAATGCTACAGTACTTGCTTATGGTTTAATGTTGGGAGGTAAAGAGAAAGCTAGAGAGCTTTTAAGAACTTTTTGGAAAAAGATATCTCATTCATCTCGAAATTCTGTTTTACAGCCTACTTGGCTTGATAAAATGACAAGTAAAGGAAATATGGATTACTCACCAGGGTTTTTATATTTCGAGTTTCTTTCAATGTTTGCTTCGCCATACCAGTTTAACCCTACAGATGTTAATCCTTTAAGGGATGTATTACTTGAAATTGTGGATTTCGAAAAGCTAAAATCTTGTAAACAAACTAAATTGTTTGTATGTGCTACCAATGTTCGTACAGGCAGAGCCAAGGTATTTGATTTAAAGAATATTTCGATTGATGCTGTCATGGCTTCAGGATGCTTGCCCTTTATCTTTAAAACAGTAACTATAGATGGTGAAGACTACTGGGATGGAGGTTATATGGGCAATCCACCTATGTTTCCATTGATTGATGGAACTGATAGTAACGATATTTTAATTGTTCAGATAAACCCTATTAATATAGATGAAAGCCCTACAGAGGCTAATTCCATCAAAGACCGTATCAATGAAATTAGTTTCAATACACCTTTGATGTTGGAGATGAGAAAAGTACACTTTATTGATAAACTTTTGGAAATGGGAATTAATCCTGAAGGGAAATTTAGAAAAATATATATGCACATGATTAACCCAGAACGTGACATCGCAGATTTCAACGTTTCAAGTAAACTCAATGCAACTTGGGAGTTTATCGACCACTTATTCCAATTAGGTAGAAAATACGCTGATGACTGGCTTAACAAAAATTATGATGATATTGGGCTGCGTTCTACTTGTGATATTAAAGAAACATTCTTATAATAGCAATCTCAAAACAATCAAATCAAAATTATGGACAGAGACTTTCCAATGAATCCCCAAAACTATGACTTGGATAACATGTTCTTTGAAGCAGATAATCTGATTAAAGACAATAAAATCGGGGATGCATACCAAACATTGCTTAAAATTGTAGACATAGACCCTACATATGGCAGAGCTTACAACCACTTGGGTTGGCTATTTGAAACCAAATATAAAAATTTGGATAAAGCAGAAGATTACTATAAAAAAGCTTTACAACATAGCCCAGAATATCTGCCAATTTACCTCAATTATTCTATTTGCCTTTCAACAATGGCAAAATATGATGAACTAAAGATGTTTTTGGATAAAGCCATTAATGTTTCAGGGGTAAATAAAGCGTCTATTTACAATGAATATGGCATTATGTATGAGATGCAAAGTGATTTTCAAACAGCGATAGAATATTATCAGAAAGCTGTTAATCACTCTTTAAATAACAATGACATCAATATTTATCAAGAATCTATTGACCGTTGTGCAAGAAAAAGAGGTAGATAAGCAAAATTTACTAAAAAAGCCCAAATATACATTTGGGCTTTTTTTATGCTTTATGAAAACAACTTCTGCAACGGGCTTCGTATTTTTCGGTTTCTCCCAAGAGAACCTTCTCTTCGGAATGCACCAAACGATAAGAATAATTGGCAACACCACCACATTGTATGCAAATAGCATGAACTTTGGTTACATACTCAGCAATAGCCATGAGTGTAGGCATTACACCAAAAGGAACGCCCTTAAAATCCATGTCTAAGCCTGCCACAATTACTCTTTTTCCTGCATCGGCAAGTTTAGTGCAAACCTCTACAATTTGTTCATCAAAAAACTGAGCCTCATCAATACCAACTACATCACAATCACTTACATATAAAAAAATTTCTGAAGATGTATGGACTGGAGTAGAACGAATAGATGTTGAATTATGCGAAACAACATCCTCTTCATGATAACGTGTATCAATGGCAGGTTTAAAAATTTCGACTTTCTGCTTGGCAATATTGGCTCTTTTAAGCCTGCGAATCAGCTCTTCTGTTTTTCCTGAAAACATAGAGCCACAAATGACTTCTATCCAACCAGACTCTTTCTGATGAATATGAGGTTCTACAAACATAAATAATGTAAATATTAAATGCTAAATTATTGTATTTGAGAAACAAAGATAATACTAGTCTATTATCTTACTTCTTGGGTCTAATATCTGATGTTTTATAATTAACTCATCTCTCCACACAAAGAAATCTGTAATTTACTTTGAATTTCTTTGTGTGAGAGGTCTTGTCCCAGCAGATACATCAGTTTGGTTACAGAGGCTTCTGTGGTCATATCTTTGCCACTAATTACACCTATTTGAGCCAAATGATGACTTGTTTCGTATTTACCTTGCATTACCATACCTCCATAACATTGTGAAATATTGAGCAAAATAATACCTTTCTGAATGCTTTTTTCAAGAATATCTAAAAATTTTCTGTCTGTAGGAGCATTCCCCGAACCATATGTTTCTAAAACAATGGCTTTTAAAGATGTATCTAGCAACATTTTTTCAAGAAGGTATAATGACATCCCTGGAAATATTTTTACCAAACCAACATCACTATTCATATTTTTGGCTACTCTGAAAGGCTGTTTGGGCAATGGATTAATTAAATTCGTATTATATTGAATATCAATACCTACTTCTGCTAAATGAGGGTAATTCTGTGAGCTAAATGCATCAAAATGTCTGCTTTCTACTTTTCTTGCTCGGTTGCCTCTCCACAAAAAATAATCGAAATAAATACAGACTTCTGGTACAATGGCATTGCCTTTTTCATCTTTTGTTCCTGCAATTTCAAGGGCTGTAATAAAATTAGTTCGAGCATCATTACGAGCCTCACCAATAGGGAGTTGAGCACCTGTAAAAATAACAGGTTTAGCCAAATTTTCCAGTAAAAAACTAAGAGCTGAGGCACTGTAAGCCATTGTATCTGTTCCATGTAAAATCACAAAACCATCATATTGATGATAGTTTTCCTCAATAATCTGAGCCAGTAAAAGCCAGTGATGAGGTTCAATGTTAGAAGAATCTAAAGGTTCATCAAAAGAAATAACCGTAATTTCATAGTCAAAACGACTTAATTCTGGTATTCTTTCTTGGATATTCTCAAAATTGAAAGGAGCTAAGACTCCCTGCTTGTTATAGCTCATGCCAAGCGTTCCACCTGTATAAATCACCATAATCGAGGCTTTGTGTGGCTGTGGAGTGGCTGTATTGATGGTAATGCGTTTCATGTTGGGCGTTGTTAGAACAAAAGTTTCACAAAGAAACAAAAATATTTAAAAATCCTTGCGAAAGTTCTAAGAGATCAATATGTTTGGCTCTATAACTATTGAAAACTATGTATCCTCAATCTTTTATCAAACACCAAACTGACTTTGTCAGAATGGGGCTGGAGCATTGGCTCTGGATTTTGTCTTACGGCGTTGTTTTTACAATTCTCTGGATTTGGTATGGAAGAAGCCAAACTGACCCTCAAAAACAACAAAAAATCGGGTTTTATCATGGATTATTTGGTATAATCAGTTGGGTACTTACAACACTCGTTATTTATGATATAGATGGACTTAAACTAACATCTCTGCTTCCTTTTCATGTCTGTTATTTTCTAAATCTTGTCTTGCCATTCATACATAAGTATCGTTCTTTTCAGATATTTAATATTTGTTATTATTGGGTGATGGTGGCATGTTTACAAGGTGTTTTTACTCCCGATTTGGAAGAAGCTTTTCCTCATTACTATAATGTTCGTTATTTTATAGTTCATATTGGTTTGGTACAAAGTATTCTGTATGCTCTTTTTGTGTACAAATTCAAACCTACATGGCAAGGTATTTTTAAGGCTGTACTTGCAGGAAATATTTATTTAGGCTTTACGCATCTCATTAATACCAATATAGGTACAAATTTTATGTACACTATGCGAAAACCACCCAATACAATTTTAGATGCACTGGGTGAACACTACCTTTTTGAGGCACAATTTTTGGCTTTACTCTTGTTTGGTGTAGTTTATTTGCCATTTTTTTTCAGAAAAAGAGTATTGAAAAACAGCGATTTGTAATTTTTTTTGAAAAAAAATAAAAAAAAGTTGTAGAAAAACTTGACATGGGTACTCAAACCCCCTATATTTGTACCCACATTCAGCAACACACCAAGCGAAAGTAGCTCAGTTGGTAGAGCACGACCTTGCCAAGGTCGGGGTCGCGAGTTCGAATCTCGTCTTTCGCTCTTTTTTATTGCCTAAAATAAAGCAATAAACAACTACAAAAGTAGTTGAAACCGGAGTGGTGGAACTGGTAGACACGCAGGACTTAAAATCCTGTGGCACTCAAATGCCGTATGGGTTCGATTCCCATCTCTGGTACAAACGCTACAAAAGCAATTTTGTAGCGTTTTTTTATTTATAGTATTTTTTGAAAAAACTATAAAATTGATTCCTAATACAAAATTCCTTTCAATATTTATGTTTTCAGAAATCAGTAATTTTCTATCACAGTTTTTTCAAGCTGAAATAAAAGCTAAATATACAAGAAGGTATTCTGACCTCCAAGCAATGAATGATGCGTTAGATGAAATGAATTCTTTTTGTGTAGAAGAATTACATAATACTTTTGGAATGATTCCACAGACAGAATTAAAATCTTCAGAGTATTATGAAGAATCTAAAGATTATCCAACGCCTAATCCCCGCCACTTATTCAAAATCAGTCATTATCAAAATGATAGGTATGGAGATGTTTTTGTAGCATATGTTTCGCCTCCTAATCCTGATAATGATTGGTTCAAATTATTTGAGTCCTTTTTTGTTGGAAAAATAGATGGAGAATGGAAAATTATCAAAACTTATGTTTTCGCTCCTGATGACTATATCAAGCCCATAGATATTCCACATTGGAGCGATGAATTAAACTTAAAATCAGATGAAAACCTTAATTTTAAGAATGTGGGAAAACTTATCAGCATAGAAAGATATTTAGAGCCTATCCATGAAGAATGGGGTTTAAAAGAATACCATAAAGATATTTAGGTTATGTTTTCAGAAATTAGAGGTTTTTTAAATCAATTCTTTCAAGCTGAGTTAGATGCTCATAACGCTCGACGCTACCCTGATTTAGAAGCATATAACAAAAAGTTGGATTTTATGAATTCTTTTTGCGTAGAAGAGCTGCACAATACATTTGGGATGATAAAAGCAACAAGATTAAGAAAACCAGAAGAATATGTTGAAGCTCAAAAATATACAAGTACAAACCCTCGTCACATATTTAAAATCAGTCATTATCAAAATGAGAGATATGGAGATGTTTTTGTGGCTTATGTATCTCCACCCTATCCTTCAAGCAATCGCTTCAAATTATTTACAGCCTTGTTTATTGGGAAAATTGATGGAGATTGGAAAATTATGAAAAAATATATTTTTGCTCCTGATGATTATATCCCCCCTATAGATATTCCTCATTGGAATGATGAATTAAACTTAAAAGAAGATGAAAATCTTAATTTTAAGAACGTGGGTAGATTAATTTTTATAGAAAGATACTTAGAGCCTGTAGACAGTGATGAATGGGAACTAAAAGAGTATTATAAAGATATTTAATCATGTACCTTTCCAAACTTCTTTACTTGCAACCTTCTCAAAATAATGATACACACTTTTTATGAATTATCAACAAAGACTAACATTATTAATTGAAGATTTAGAAAAAGTAAATGTCAAATTCTATACTAAATCTATTTTTAGTATGGAGTCTATACATACTTCTCTTTATTTCCAACGTTTGGAAAAGAAGAGAAGTATTCTTTTAAATTCTGATATTAAAAGTATTTATGGAGATATTGATGAGGTAACTATTATTTGGGAATATCAAAAAGATGCCTTACAAATTAATGGTTCTTTTGTCATAGAAACATTTGGAAGAGCTTTTTTAAATACAAGTGAAATAGGTAAGGATAAATTATGGACAGATGATGATGATGAAATAGATAAAGAAATCATGAAAAAGCACTCCATTTTTGAATATATGCCAGGGATGGACTATTATATTACTATTTACAATGATTTAGAAACTGGCAGCTACCAAATGTATTATGTTCCAGAAGGTCATGTCAATTTCAAAGGTGCAGATACATTACCCAAAATACCTCTAACAATAGAACAGTATTTAGATTTAATGATTAGTTGTTATGGATGTGATGGGGTAAGGCATCATTTACATAAGCCTGAATTTTATCAAAATCCTTTTGAAGTTTGTCCAGAATTACAAGAACTTAAAACATTATTTCCTGATTTGAAACTTGCCTTGCCTATAATTTAATTTAAGGTGTGATAGAATATAAAAAAATATTATACATTAAACCAAGAGAGAAAGGAAGAAGTCTTAGACTTAATATATCAAATTGCTTATTCATTTAAGAGTAAATTTGATATACTTTTTAACTTTAGTGATTTTGATAATCCTATTGATCATATTAACTCTCAAACTATTCATTTTGAAGATGTAGTTATTCACTTGGTTACCGAAGAATATTTAGATACCGATTTATTATATGGTACAGCTTAAACAATAAAATAAATATATCAAATGAAAACAATCGATGATGTGCAATCGTTTTTAGAAAGTTTTTTTATAGCTGAATACGAATTACACAAGGATAGAAAAAGAGGTAATGGAACAAGAAACCAGTATATAGATAGGGTCTATGATTTTTTTGATAACAATATGCTTTCAACAGCAGAGTATCATTTCAATAGTTTAACAGCTTGGTCGAGCAAGGTGGATGAACAAGAAGCTGACGAGTACATTGAACAGGTTTTAAGAAAAAGAAAGTTATTCGTAGTAGAACAATATCAAAATGCTCAGTATAGACAAGCCATAAAAGATCAAGGAACTTCTTCTGATACATTATTTGTTTGTTATGTGAGTGATGTTAGTGAAGTTGCTAATAATCGTTATTTTGAAAGATTCTTTGTTGCAGAAGCAAATGATGGATTAAAAATTATAGCCACTGAACAAACTACCATGCATAATGAATGGAAAGAGTATGGAGAATTTAAAAGTATTGAAGACTTTGGAGAATTTGTACAAGCCAAAAAAATTCAAGCACCAATGGATGAAGTGAACCTAAAGCATTATAATTCTCTATAAAATAGCTTGCTAAAAATTGTATGTTTTGGCTTAGTTGTTTAAAATTTATTAGAGCTGATATAGTTTCTTATTATCAAATTCCTAAAATTGACATCAGAGAAATATACAAAGTAGAAAATGTACGCTTATTTGTAAAGAACATCAATAAATCAAAACAGCTTTATACTTTTGAAAACCTTGAGCCTTTTATGGTAGTCTGGGACGAAAAAGCCCAACATTTCCCCAAAAAAATGCAAATGATTGTAGCAAAGGCATCATTATACGAAAATGTACAATAATATTTAATTATCTCTGAAAAACTCTATAACCCATACATTATCAAATAACTATATTTATAAAAATGTAGAAAAAATATCTAATATTTGTAAGAGAATGAATGTTGTTTGCTCATGTATTTGTAACTAACCACGAGGAACAAAAAGAGCGTGGCATGACGCTCCAGCGAGGGTGGGAAGCCTTGTGGGTAGGAGCTTTGGAGCGTCTTGATTTTTTTTCGTTCTTTTTTTATCAAGAAAAAAAGAACAGAAGTATCTTTACTACTTCTTCAGCAACAACTATTTACTTTTCAAAAATGCTCCATTGATGTTGTTGCCAATCAAAATGTTCTAAAGCATTGAAATTCTTTTTGTAATCGTAAAAAGAAGAGGCTTTGAAGGCATAGCCCAAATACAGATATTTCTTTCCTAAAGTTTTGGCAAATTCTATTTCTTTGAGCAATGTATAAATCCCCAAACTGTATGCGTAATAAGTGGTATCGAACATGGCATACACACTCGAAAAAGAAAATTCGGCAACATCTACAAAACTAACAGCAATGAGTTTTCTTTTGTTGTAAACGGCTACTTCGTAGGTATTTGTGGGATATTTTGCAGGATTTTTAGATAAAAAAGAATAAATATTTTCGGGAGTATTATGGATAAAACGCTGTTTGTGTAGCTCAAAAAGCTTCTTTTTGGTAGAAGTGATAGAGGCTTCTTGAAAAATAGTTTTAAAGATTTCATTTTTCTTCAATATTTTTCTTTGGCTTTTAGAATACTCAAAACGTTCAAGATGAATTCTTAAAGGGATAATTTGCGAAAATTCTTCAGTTTCAGGAATCAAGCCATTGTCATATCTAAAAAAATACGTTCCAAAATGCCTCCAAGCATGAGCCAACAGATAATCCAATTGTAGGGGTGTAACTGCTTCTGCAAAGAAATATTCGTTGATTGACTCCATAGTTTGTTAGTTTTAAGCGAAAATATTTTCTTTTGGTGAAAGTAGGTTTATATTTGCACAAAAAAATAAAAAAATGCTTTCTACTCCTCATCTTTTAGGCATAAAAAATATCCAAAAGGAAGATATAGAACTGATTTTTGAAACAGCTAGTAATTTTAAGGAGGTCATCAATCGTCCTATAAAAAAAGTACCCTCTTTAAGAGATGTTACAATTGCCAATGTTTTTTTTGAAAATTCAACACGAACACGCCTTTCTTTTGAACTTGCCGAAAAACGTTTATCTGCTGATGTAATCAATTTTTCTTCTTCAAGTAGCTCTGTCAAAAAAGGAGAAACATTACTTGATACTGTCAATAATATTTTGGCAATGAAGGTAGACATGATTGTGATGCGACACAGTAGTGTGGGTTCACCTCATTTTTTATCCAAAAGAGTAAAAGCTCAGATTGTAAATGCAGGAGATGGTACACACGAACACCCTACACAGGCTCTTTTAGATGGGTTTTCAATCAGAGAAAAACTAGGAGAAGTAGGAGGAAAAAAAATAGCCATTATTGGGGATATTTTACACTCAAGAGTGGCTCTTTCCAATATTTTTGCTCTCAAGAAATTAGGTGCTGAAGTGATGGTTTGTGGACCTACAACGCTCATTCCCAAATACATTGAAAGTTTAGGGGTAAAAGTAGAAACTGATGTTCGCAAGGCTCTTGCATGGTGTGATGTGGCAAATGTGTTGCGTATTCAGTTAGAAAGACAACAAATCAAGTATTTCCCATCTCTTAGAGAATACACCCTCTATTTTGGAATCAATAAAAAAATGTTAGAAAGCCTTGATAAGCAGATTATTATCATGCACCCAGGACCTATTAACAGAGGAATAGAACTAAGCAGTGATGTGGCTGATTCAGAGCATTCCATCATTTTGGATCAGGTAGAAAATGGGGTAGCTGTGCGTATGGCAGTTTTATACTTATTAGCTGAAAGGGGGCTTTAGAATAAAGAAATAGCTTGTGTTTAGAATGGCTATTGAAAACTCATGAAGACATTCATTGTTTTTTGCAAAAAAAATGTAATTTTGTAGATGTTCAAATTTTTTTTCTATGAGTAAGCAACTCAAATCAGCCGATTTTGAGCAATTAGCCAAAGAGCACTATTTTTATCCACAAGAACAGCTTGCGGAGTTAGAAAAACACCATCATTCTTTAAGAATTGGTATTCCCAAAGAAAGTGAACCATTTGAGCATCGGGTAGCTCTCACCCCTGAAGGAGTAGCTGTTCTAGTTGCCAATGGACATGAGGTAGTTGTGGAAGCTGGTGCTGGTGAAGATGCTCATTTTTATGACAGAGAATACGGTGAGGCTGGTGCAAAAATAGAATACAACAAAGAACAAGTCTTTTCCTCAGAAGTGGTTTTAAAGGTTGAAGCACCAACACTTGAGGAGCTGGAGTTATTAAAACCCAATAAAACACTCATTTCTACACTTCCTATGGCAAAAATTACCTCTGAATTTTTGCAGGAACTCAACAAAAAGCGTATTACAGCTATTGCCTACGAGTATATCCAAGATAAAGCAGGAGGAATACCCGTAGTAAGAGCCATGAGTGAGATAGCAGGTAGTACAGTTATGCTAATTGCAGCAGAATATTTAAGCTCTGTAAATAAAGGACGTGGAGTTATTTTAGGAGGCATCACAGGTGTACCACCCACAAAAGTTGTTATTTTAGGAGCAGGTACAGTAGCCGAATATGCTGCCAGAGCAGCATTAGGATTAGGAGCAGAAATAAAAATATTTGATAATCATCTTTATAAATTACGCAGACTAAAATATGCTTTAGGGCATCAGGTGTTTACATCAACACTCAATACACTGGCTCTGACAGAAGCTTTGAGCCGAACAGATGTCGCTATTGGGGCTATCAGGGCAGAAGAAGGAAAAATACAATGTATTGTTACAGAAGAAATGGTCATGCAAATGAAACCTAACTCTGTTATTATAGATGTAACTATAGACCAAGGAGGCTGTTTTGAAACCTCTGAAATAGCAACTCATCAAAATCCTGTTTTCAAGAAGCATGGTGTTATTCATTATTGTGTCCCTAATATTGCTTCAAGAGTGGCTCATACATCAAGTATTGCACTAAGTAATATTTTTGTACCTATTCTTATGAAAACAGCCGATTATGGAGGCTTTGAGAAAATGATGCTCAACCACAAATGGGCTACCAAAGGAGTTTATGCCTATCGAGGAAAAATAACCAATGCTGCCATAGGGCGTAAGTTGGATATGCCTTACAGCGATATAGCTCTTTTACTTGCAGGATTGTAGAATTAAAAAAAAATGTCAAATTATTTGTGTCTTACTTGTGAATATGTTTAAATTGAACCATCTTATCAATATAAGTGTTTAGTTCAATAAGAATCATACACATCAATCAACACTCGTATATATGTTTTCATCTGACGAATTTAGAAAATTTGCTGTAAAGCATCAAGGAATCAATGGTTTAGCTTTTGACCAATATGTAAATACTGTTACCAATCTTACACCCAATATTGCAGAAGAACGTAAAATGAATGTAGCCATTATGGATGTGTTTTCTCGATTAATGGCAGACAGAATCATTTTTTTAGGTGTACCTATTGATGATTATGTAGCTAATATTGTGGTTGCTCAATTATTATTTTTAGAATCTTTAGACGCTAAAAAAGACATCTTAATGTATATCAACAGCCCTGGAGGTTCTGTGTATGCAGGAATGGGTATGTATGATACCATGCAGTATGTTCGTCCTGACGTAGCAACCATTTGTACAGGTTTGGCTGCATCTATGGGGGCTGTACTTTTGGCATCAGGCTCAAAAGGTAAACGTACTTCTCTAAAACACTCAAGAATTATGATTCATCAGCCATTGGGTGGTGCAGGAGGAAAAGCCTCTGATATAGAAATTAGTGCAAGGCATATCTTAGAATTAAGAGATGAACTATACGACATACTTGCCAACCATACAGGAAAAACAGTAGAACAAATTGCTAAAGATTCTGATAGAGATTATTGGATGACATCAGAAGAAGCTCTTAAGTATGGCTTGATAGATGAGGTGCTTATTCGCAAACCTTAATATCAAATTTTAATAAAAATTAAAACTTTCTATCATTTGGTGCAAATATACAGCATTTTTATTGTATATTTGCACTTATATTTTAATTTAAGATACTATGGCACAACCTCTTAGTTGCTCATTTTGTGGAAGAACAAAAAAAGATGGAGCTTTCATTATTACTGGTGTAAAGGCTAATATCTGTGAGCAATGTGTGATGCAGGCTCATCAGATAGTTACTGAGGAGTTTAAGATGAATAAACCTGCAACACCCTCGAAACTGAATTTAATGAAGCCCATTGAAATTAAAAAGTTTTTAGACCAGTATGTTGTGGGGCAAGATGATGCAAAAAAAGTTCTTTCAGTAGCTGTTTATAATCACTACAAACGCCTATTACAATCTGAAAATAAGCAATACAAAGAAGAAATAACCATTGAAAAATCAAATATCATCATGGTTGGGCGTACAGGAACAGGTAAAACATACTTGGCTCGTACACTTGCCAATATGCTACAAGTCCCTTTTGCTATTGCTGATGCAACTGTGCTTACAGAAGCAGGTTATGTAGGTGAAGATGTTGAAAGTATTTTATCTCGATTGCTTCAAGCAGCTGATTTTAATGTAAAAGCAGCTGAAAAAGGAATCGTATATATAGATGAAATAGATAAGATTGCCCGTAAATCTGATAACCCTTCAATTACTCGTGATGTGAGTGGTGAAGGTGTGCAACAAGGTTTATTAAAATTATTAGAAGGTTCGGTAGTAAATGTGCCTCCACAAGGTGGTAGAAAGCACCCAGAACAAAAAATGATTGCAGTCAATACAGAAAATATTTTATTTATTTGTGGAGGGGCTTTTGATGGTATTGAGCGTATTATTGCCAGCCGAATGAATACTAATCCAATTGGCTTTAATAACGATAAAAACAATTTAGTAGATGATACCGAAGCTCTTTTACAGTTTGTAACGCCACAAGACCTTAAAACATTCGGCTTAATACCCGAACTGATTGGACGTTTGCCTGTAGTTACATATCTTGACCCACTCTCTAAGGAAACGCTCAAAAAGATTCTCTACGAACCCAAAAATGCTTTGGTAAAGCAGTACCAAAAGTTATTCGAAATGGAAAATATTCAATTAACTTTTGATGATGGTGCATTGGAGTATATTGTGGATAAAGCAATTGACTTGAAATTGGGGGCAAGAGGATTACGCTCTATCTGTGAAGCGATTATTAATGATGCTATGTTTGAGCTTCCATCTCAAAAAGATGTAAAATCTTTAGAAATTGATGCAGAATATGCTACTGAAAAATTTGAAAAATCGAAGCTTGCCAGATTAAAAGTTGCATAAAGAAATAAAACAATCTAAACACATTTAAGCTTATAACTTAAATGTGTTTTTCTATAAAACACCACCTCATATTCTTTTCATTCGCATGAAATTTACTTCTAATAAGTTTAACATCTTGTATTTAGATGATGAACAAAGTAATTTGGAAATTTTTAGAATTTCGTTCAAACGAGACTATAATATTTTTGCTGTAACAGAACCCGACGAAGCCTTTGAAGTACTTAGAAACAATCAAATTCATGTAATACTGACAGACCAGCAGATGCCTATTATGAAAGGAACAGAGTTTTTAGAAAAAACTCTGGAAGAATTTCCTGATATAATACGAATGATATTAACAGGATATGCTGATATTCAGGTTGTTATGGAGGCTATTAACAAATGTGGTATCTATAAATATATTACAAAGCCTTGGGAACGTAGTGATGTAAAGCTGGTTATTGACAAAGCTCTTGAAACCTACCGAATCAGGATGGAAAATCAGTGGATGATTGATAATCTAGAAAAAAACCTAACTAATTTAGAGCAAAAATACTTTGATCAACTCAAAGAAGCTAAGGAATATGCAAGAAAACTTGAGAAGAAAAATCAGGAAATTAGTGCTATTCGCAAAAAAATAGATAACAATATTCATTACGCAAGTAAAATACAACAAGCCCTTCTACCAAAAGACAGCGATTTATCAACTTTTTTTACAGAACATTTTGATATCGTAGCACCTTTGGATGTGGTTTCTGGGGATTTTTATTGGTTTTCGAAAATATCAGATCATGAGGCTTATTTAGCCGTAGTAGATTGTACTGGACATGGTGTTTCAGGCTCTCTGATGAGTATTATAGGCTATAATCTTTTTTCTAAAGCGATTAGAGAACATAATCTAAGAGAGCCTAAAGATATTTTAGAGGATATTCACCAAGAATTAAGTAATCATATTTTTGGTGGAACGAGTAATACTGATGGCATGGATGCGGCTCTCTGTTATTTTAAAAGATTAGATGATGACCAATTTAAAGTGGTATTTTCAGGAGCTAAACGACCTTTCTTTGCTATAGAGGATAATTTCTTGTTGGAAATACAAGGCAGTCGTAAAAGTATTGGAGGCTTGCAGATACATACAAACGGAGAATACACACAGCATACCATTTATTTGCAGAAAGGAGACCAGATATATTTGTTTACGGATGGCTGGACAGATGTAGCCAATGAGGAAAGAAAAAAATATGGGTTGAAACGCTTGAAAGAACTCATTATCAATACAAAAGATTTGCCTGCTGAAGAACAAAAAATTATGATGATGCAGGATTTAGCAGAATACAAGCAGGATACCCCTCAGAGAGATGATATATTGATTGTTTCTGTACGACTTTAAAATATAAAATTATACATTTTCATGCATATTCATTTAAAAGGAAAAACGGCTTTGGTTGCGGGAAGTACACAGGGAATAGGAAAAGCCACAGCAATAGAATTATCTAAAACAGGAGCAAATATCATTTTACTGGCTCGTAATGAAGCCAAGCTCAAAGAAACACTTGAGCTATTAGATGTATCTCAAAATCAGAAACATCAGTATTTAGTAGCAGATTTTGCAAATCCTGATCATTTAAAAAACAGTTTAGAGTCTCTTCAAACAGAAGTGCATATTCTGGTAAATAATACTGGAGGTCCACCAGCAGGACAGGCAATAAGTGCTCAAACACAAGAATTTATACAAGCATTCAATAGTCATTTGATTTGTAACCAGATACTTGTACAAAAAGTGGTAGATTCGATGAAGCAGGCACAATACGGCAGAATTATCAATATTATTTCTACTTCTGTAAAACAACCCATTAAAGGGCTTGGAGTTTCCAATACCATCAGAGGAGCAGTAGCTAATTGGGCAAAAACACTTTCAGTAGAACTTGCACCCTTTGGAATCACTGTCAATAATGTATTACCAGGGGCAACTCTTACAGGCAGATTAGAGGCAATTATTGAAAAAACATCTCAAAATAAACAAATATCTCAAGAAGAGGCTAGTCAAGAAATGCAAAAAGAAATTCCATGTGGCAGATTCGGAACTCCAGAAGAAATAGCTTATGGGGTGGTATTTTTAGCCTCTCAGCAGGCTGCCTACATCAATGGGACAAACTTGGTAATAGATGGTGGCAGAACGCAAAACCTGTAAAAAATTAGAATTTACATTGTGAATAGAACAAAACTGATAATTGATAAAAACTGTGTTAGACTTACAAACCAAAATACAAGCTTTTGAAAAACTGGGAGAATATTTAAAAAACTTCCCTTCAGATGAACTCCAATATCTTAAATCTTTAGCAAAATCTAAAAATAACTGGTTTACTTCTGAAAGCATTGATAAGGCACTAGAAGGTATACAAACCTATTTGGATAAAACTGATTTAGAAAAATGGGTAGCTCAATACCCTAAAATTACAGACATAACACCTCAGAAAGTAGCTGTTGTAATGGCTGGAAATATTCCTGCTGTAGGTTTTCACGATTTTTTGAGTGTTCTGATAGCAGGACATAAAGTTCTTGCCCGTCCCAGTAGTGAAGATGAGGCAATTATTAAGAAAATTGGACAAATCCTTATTGAAATAGAACCTCAATTTTCAGATTATATTGAGTTTGTAGAAAAAATAAATGCTGCTGATGCTATTATAGCCACTGGCAGCGACAATACAGCTCGTTATTTTGAATATTATTTTGCTAAGAAACCTCATATTATCCGAAAAAACAGAGTCAGTGTAGCTATTTTAGATGGAACAGAAACCAAAGAAGACTTTGAAAATTTAGGAAAAGATATTTTTACTTATTTTGGATTGGGTTGTAGAAACGTATCCAAAATGTATGTGCCTGAAAATTACAAGTTTGATCCTTTTTTTGAAGGAATTCAGAGTTTTGAAGATATAGGAAACCACAATAAATATTTTAATAACTACGAATACAACAAATCTATCTATCTGCTCAAACCTATTGTGCATTTTGATAATGGATTTTTGTTGCTTTCAGAAAGTACAGAAATTGCTTCACCTGTTGCGTGTATGTTTTATGAAACATACCAAGACAAAGAAGATTTACAAGAAAAACTATTCAAACATCAGGAAAAAATACAATGCATTGTTTCCAGACAAGCATGGTGGCAAGGAAGTTATGCATTCGGAGAGGCTCAAAGTCCACGTCTTTGGGATTATGCTGATAATGTTGATACAATGGAATTTTTAACTTCCATTTAAAAAATGTATTTTTGATTCGAAGTGCTCACTACTAACATCTCTGTACTAAATTATGCGTATCCTGATTGTAGATGATGATGAAGATATATTGCTGGCAGCCAAGATGTTTCTAAAGAAACATGCCAAAGAAGTTGTCATAGAATCCAATCCAAAAAAGATACCTTTTTTGCTCAATCAGTCACGTTACGATGTGATTTTGCTTGATATGAACTTTACCGAAGATACTACTTCTGGTAAGGAAGGATTTTATTGGCTGGAACAAATCTTGACTCAAGATCCACAGGCTGTAGTAGTGATGATTACGGCTTTTGGAGATGTGGAAATGGCTGTGAAAGCTCTTAAAATAGGGGCAACCGATTTTGTACTGAAGCCTTGGCAAAATGAGAAATTACTGGCTACCATCATGGCTGCTGCAAAATTAAAAGCATCTTATAATCAGGTAGAAACACTCCAAAAAACCAATCAGCAACTTATAGAAGCTACCAGCACAAGTGGCGATATTATTGGAGAAAGCAAGGCAATACAAAAAGTATTGCAGATGATAGAAAAAGTAGCCAAAACAGATGCCAATGTCTTGATTCTTGGAGAGAATGGAACTGGTAAGGAGTTGATAGCCAGAGCAATACATAGACAATCTGTAAGGGCTAAAGAAACGTATGTAGGCGTAGATATGGGGGCGATTAGTGACAGCCTTTTTGAAAGTGAGCTTTTTGGGCATAAAAAAGGAGCTTTTACAGATGCCAAAGAGGACAGAATGGGGCGTTTTGAGCTTGCCCATAAAGGAACACTATTTTTAGATGAAATAGGTAATTTACCACTAACCCATCAGGCAAAATTGCTTGCTGTATTGCAAAACAGACAGGTAACACCTGTGGGTGGTAATAAAAGTACAGCCATCGATATTCGTCTGATTTGTGCAACCAACTTAAATATTCATCAGGCAGTAGCAGAAGGGGAGTTTAGACAAGATTTGCTCTATCGTATTAATACAGTCGAGTTATATTTGCCACCCTTAAGAGAGAGAATAGGGGATATTCCTATTTTGGCAAAGCATTTTCTTGCCAAATATGCTAAAAAATACCACAGAAATACTCCAAAATTAGCAGATTCGGCTCTTAAATTCTTAGAAAGCTATACTTTCCCTGGGAATGTACGTGAACTTGAGCATGCTCTTGAAAGAGCCATGATTATGAGTGATGGAGATTACCTAGAACAAGAGGATTTTCAGTTCTTAACCGTTCAGAAAGCCCCTGCACTAACTATACAGCTGGATAACAACACAATGAATCTCGATGAAATTGAAAAAGATATGATTCAGAAAGCCGTGGACAAACACAATGGCAATATCTCCAAAGCAGCCAAAGAACTCGGACTCACAAGAGCTTCGTTGTACAGAAGGCTCGAAAAATATGGATTGTAGAGAATAAAAATTTTATCATTTAACTTTAATAATATTATGCAAAATTTTCTTAATCAACCTGATGCAACATTTTATCACATTACTAATGGAAGAAGCTGGAAAAATATTCAAACTCAAGGATTAAATGGTAATCCGAAAAATGAGATATATGTATCAAGATGTGGAGAGTTTCCTATATTAGCTGGAATTATAGTGAGCCAATTAAATACCCCAAAAGAAGCAGCAATGGGAGATGATATAGTTATCTTAAAACTCCCTCAGGCAAAAAATAATTTTCAAACCAATCAAATAAACGAAGATAATAATGCTGAAGGTTTGTGGACACAACCATTTCAATATGTAATTACTTGTCAAAATATTCCAATAACCAATATAGAGCTAATGATGAAGTTTGAATTTAGTGGGATTATAGATATGAGAAATCAATTTATAACGGCAATCATAGAACCTTTAGATAATCATGGACAAATGTATTACAATCATCATAGTATAAATTTAGTTAAATATTAATTCTATATTAAAACCCTAAAAAACAGGCAATTTCCTGTACGCCCATTTGCGTTCATCCACGTCACGTTGGGGAGCAAATGAAAGACTGATTTCGTGTCCGCCACCCAAACCATTCAAACCACCAATTACCATTCCATAGCTGTAATTCAGACGAAAACCTTCGTGTTTGATGCCTGTTTGGATATTGATGGAACTGCTTCCTTGTGTCTGGATAGGTAAATTTCTATACCAGATACCAGCCTGAAAAACTTCTGTTTCAAAAAAAGTACCTGCATCAAGCAGATGAATACCTCCCTGACTTCTAAAAATCAAGGCAGGACTAACAAATTGTCTTTCAGATTCATTAATGGGTATTTTAATACCTAAATGCCCCGAAAGACGCATAGGAACTTTGTACTGTGTTCCCAAAAAATCGAGTGTGGGCTGGCTCAAATGGTGAGCCGAAAAACCTATCCAAGCGTATTCGTTATAAGCCAAAAATCCTGATGCAACATCCAAGTAATCAATACTTTGAGAGGCTAAAGTATTGTCTTGAGTAGCACCATTGGTTACACCTGTGGGGCTTAGCTGGTCACCATAAATCAGATTAAAATAGTTTAAATTTTTACTACCATAGCCCACACTTAAACCCATCTTGATACGCCAATATTCGCCAGCAGGCAATAAATAAGAGTACAAAGCATTGACTTGCAGACTTCTAAATCCACCACCACTACCCACACCAATTCTATCAGACTGGATAAACATACCAATACTATTTCTTTGTGAAGGCAAATTATAATCTAGCCCAAAATAACTGGAATTAAGCGTATTGGGAGAATTTGGATATTGAACTCTGTATAAAAAACTTGCCCTCCAAGCATCGGCTGTACCTGTAAAAGCAGGATTAAGAGCCAATGAAGTAGACCCAAACTGATTGGGATGCACATCTTGGGCATTTGTACCCCAAATGGTTAAAGAAAGAAATAAAGTGATTAAGAATGATTTCATCATGTTATTTTGAGATATAAAAATTAATCTTCCAATTCAATCATACTGGGGGCATGGTCAGAATGATATGCTTCTGAAAGTATGATTGCTCGTTGTAATTTTGCTTCTAAATTCTTACTTATAAGCTGATAATCTATTCGCCAGCCTAAATTCTTACTTCTGGCACCTGTTCGAACATTCCACCAAGTATAGTGGTGAGGCTCTGTATTGAGGTGTCTAAAAGTATCTAGCAAACCTAATTCCAAAAATTCAGTAAACCAATTTCTTTCTTCAGGCAAAAAACCGGGGCTTTTTGCATTAGATTTTGGGTTGTGTATATCAATTGCCTGATGACAAATATTGAAATCTCCACAAATTATCAGATTTTCATTTTTTTTAGCCTCTATAAATGTATAAAAATCTTTCAAGAATTGTATTTTAAAATCTTGTCTTTCTTCACTACTAGAGCCTGAAGGCAGATACACACTCATCAAAGTAAAATCATTAAAAACAGCCTGAACAATCCTACCTTCTTTGTCATATTCTTCTATATCACAGCCTTTTATAATTTCTTTAGGAGGAACTTTTGTTAGAATGGCTGTTCCACTGTAACCAGCTTTTTCAGCAGGAAACACAATACATTCATAACCTAAATTTTCAAATAAAGAATAAGGGAATTGTAAACTATCAATTTTAATTTCTTGAAGACAAACCATATCAGCTTGTGTAGCTTCTAACCAATCTACAAAGCCTTTTTTTATAGCAGCCCTGATGCCATTTACATTGTAAGTAATAATTTTCATAATATTTTTATACAAAAAAAGGATTTTGCTAGCAGCAAAATCCCTACAATATATACAATTTTTTCGATTATCTTACTGGAATTGCAATTCTTGAAAGCTGACTTGATACTTTTAAGCTACTTGCTTCGACAAGAGGGCTATTCATCTCTATTTTCCATTTTCCATCTCTTAAGATGAAATTAATATGGCTACCTTGTTTGGCTAAACCATTCTTTTCTGTTACAATCAGAGTTGATTTGCCTTGTAGCTTTTGTTTAATAGCAGCTAAGTTAGCACTTTGTGGGTTAGGAATGAAAAGAATATGAGGGTTTTCTATGTTAGCCAACGCTTTGTACTGCTTTACTACAATTTTCTGAGAACCAACAGTTTTATTTGCCGTAGCATTTTTTAACTGTGCAGTGATGGGAGAAGTACCATAAACAGCAATAACAAAATCACCAGACTGATAAGCAGCAGGCCACTGAATATATTTAGTGAAATTGTAAACATAAACAGTATGCGATTTATAATCTCCTAATTGAGCTTTTGCTACGAAAGAGAATAGTATTCCTATTAATGTTAGAGTTATATATTTCTTCATCGGTTTTTTTTGAGGCAAATATATAGGATTTTTTAAAATGGCAAAATAGTTTTTTACTTAAAAAAGTACATGAATCTTTTTAAGTGACATTTTACATAAAAGAAGCATGTTTTAATTCATAGATATTTATCAAAAACAATAGAACTTTTATTTCAAATCAAAATAATTTTAAACACAAGCTAAAAATTTTGTACTTTTGCAGAAAATTATAGAATAGTTATTTAAAAGAGAAAAAAATGGTATTTATTCGTTATTGCTAGCTTTTTTGTAAGAATTTTTACAAGTTTTTAGTTAGTACAAATTAAATATTAATATACATTTATGATAGACAAATTAGAAGCCATTAAAGTACGCTTTGAAGAAGTAAGCAATCTGATTACAGACCCTGCTACTCTTAGCGATATGAAGGCTTATGCCAAATTGAATAAAGAATACAAAGACCTTCAAAAAATTGTAGATAAATACAATGAATACATGCTTGTTTTAGGAAATATTGATAATGCTAAACAAGTGATAGCCAACGAAAAAGATGAAGAATTCAGAGAAATGGCAAAATATGAGTTGGACGAATTATTTCCTAGAAAAGAGCAGGTAGAAGAAGAAATTAAACAATTACTAATTCCAAAAGATCCTAACGATAGCAAAAACGTTATTTTGGAAATTAGAGCAGGTACTGGTGGAGATGAAGCTTCATTATTTGCTGGAGACTTATTCGAAATGTATCAGCGTTTTGCCCAAACCCAAGGATGGCAGTTTGAAGTTCTTGACTACACAGAAGGTACGGCAGGTGGATACAAAGAGATTATTGCCAGTATTAAAGGTGAAGATGTATATGGCAAAATGAAATACGAATCAGGGGTACACAGAGTACAACGTGTACCAGATACAGAAACACAAGGACGTGTACATACGTCTGCTGCTGCTGTTACGGTTCTTCCAGAGGCAGAAGAAGTGGATGTGGAATTGAACCCTGGTGATATCGAATTGCAGACATCACGCTCTGGTGGTGCAGGTGGTCAGAACGTAAACAAAGTAGAAACCAAAGTACAATTAACACACAAACCTACTGGTATTGTGGTTATTTGTCAGGTAGAACGTTCACAGCTTGCCAACCGTGAAAGAGCCATGCAAATGCTTCGTACTAAATTGTATGAATTAGAGTTTGAGAAACAAAATCAGGAGTTAATCAGCCAGAGAAAATCTCAAATTCGTTCTGGTGACCGTTCTGAAAAAATTCGTACATACAATTACCCTCAGAGCCGTGTAACAGATCATCGTATTGGCTTGACAGTCTACAACTTAGATGCTGTAATGGCTGGAGACATCGGACAGTTTATTGAAGAACTTCGTATTGCCGAAAATGCAGAAAGGTTGAAAGAAGGAGTAAGTTAATGATAAAAGATGAATGATAAGTTGCAAAAAATCTCTTACAACTTATCATTCATCCCTCATAATTTATAATTCATAAATCATCGCTATTTCTTATGTGTGGCATTCGTTTCAACCATGAAGAGTTTTCTCAGCAGTGTTACGCTTGTGGTAAACTCTCTTTAGATGAAGAACTTACATTTTATACCCAATGGGGTGTATGGTTGTGTGATGCTTGCAAAGAAAAAGCTGAAACAGATACTCATTTTTTGGAGGAAATTAAGAAGAGAGAGAATATTTAAGAATTTAGAAAAATGAATATGGAAAAAAGAGAAAGGATTTTTGATTAGCTCTTTTGGCTTCGCCGACTTTTCAGTTCTCTGTTTTCTTTTAGCCATTTTCTCAAAACAAAAATGAACTTCTCTTTTCAATAAAAAATTCTACTTTATCACAAAATTATTATATTTGGGCTTTCAAAAACAAAACAACAAAATCTTATGATAGTTGGCGTACCAAAAGAAATTAAAAATAACGAAAACAGAGTAGCTTTAACACCTGCTGGTGTTGCTGAACTTCGTAAAAATGGTCATCAGGTATATGTACAAAAAACAGCTGGAGAGGGAAGTGGTTTTACAGATGAAGAATATGTGGCTGCTGGTGCTACCATGCTTGCTACCATGGAAGAAGTTTACAACATTGCTGAAATGGTGATGAAAGTAAAAGAACCCATTGAACAAGAATATAGCTTAATTAAACCTCATCATTTGGTATTTACATACTTCCATTTTGCTTCTTATGAGCCTCTTACCAAAGCCATGATTACAAGCAAAGCAACATGTTTGGCTTATGAGACTGTAGAAAAAGCAGATAGAAGTTTACCATTACTTATTCCAATGTCTGAGGTAGCAGGTAGAATGGCTATCCAACAGGGAGCTAAATTCTTAGAAAAACCTTTGAAAGGTCGTGGAATTCTTTTAGGAGGTGTACCAGGTGTGAAACCTGCCAATGTACTTATCTTGGGTGGTGGTATCGTGGGTACACATGCTGCTCAGATGGCTGCTGGTTTGGGTGCTCATGTAACAATCATGGATATTAGCTTACCTCGTTTGCGTTATCTGGACGAAATCATGCCTGCAAACGTTCAGACAATCATGTCAAACGAATACAACATTCGTGAAGCAATCAAAGTATCAGATTTGATTGTAGGTGCTGTGTTAATCCCAGGTGCAAAAGCTCCACACCTTGTGACTCGTGAGATGCTCAAAACTATGCGTCCGGGTACAGTGTTAGTAGACGTAGCTGTGGATCAAGGTGGTTGTATCGAAACTTGTAAGCCTACAACACACGAAAACCCTACCTATATTATTGACGATGTAATTCATTATTGTGTGGCTAATATGCCTGGTGCTGTGCCTTATACTTCAACAGTGGCACTTACCAATGCAACATTGCCTTATGCAATTCAGTTGGCTAACAAAGGCTGGAAACAAGCTTGTAAAGACAACAAAGAATTGCTTTTAGGTTTGAATATTATCAATGGAGATGTAGTGTATAAAGGTGTTGCTGATACATTCAATTTACCTTTGGTAGATGTCAATAACTTTTTGAACTAATTTACTCACATATAAGCCCCTTAACAAAGGGGCTTTTTGATAAAATATACTGAATGCAAGGAACAATCATTCGTTCTACAGGGTCTTGGTACGAACTCCAGACCGAAACCAAAGAAATCGTTACTTGCCGTCTGAGAGGCAAGTTTAAAACCAAAGAACTCAAAGTTACCAATCCGATAGCCGTAGGCGATAAAGTAGAGTGGATGTGGGAAAACCAAGAGGAAAAAGTGGGTATCATCACAGATATTCTGCCAAGAGAAAATTACATTATCCGAAAATCTGTTCATAAAACAGGACACGGACACCTCATTGCTGCCAATCTTGACCAAGCCATTATCATTGTAACACTTACACTGCCTCGTACATCGCTGGGCTTTATTGACAGATTTCTGGTTACAGCTGAAGCGTACAGAATTCCTGCTGTGGTGGTATTCAATAAAATAGATTTATTGGATGATGAAGCCAGAGAGTATCAGCAGGAACTCATGGAAATTTATGAGGAAATAGGCTATACATGTCTTGAAACATCCGTTTTAGAAAGTATTGGTATAGAGGAATTTAGAGAAATATTAGAGGGTAAAGTCAGCCTGATTTCAGGACATTCTGGTGTTGGAAAATCAAGTTTAGTAAATGCCCTCAATAATAGTTTAAACCTGAAAACTTCAGAAATTTCTACTTTTGCCAATAAAGGCGTACATACCACTACTTTTGCCGAAATGTTTGAACTTTCTGAAAACACCTATATCATTGATACTCCAGGGATTAAAGAGTTAGGTATTGCAGAAATTGAACCCGATGAGCTTTCTCATTATTTCCCTGAAATGCGTGAATACTTAGGTGAATGTAAATTTGGAGGCAGATGTACACATACACACGAACCCAAATGCAAGGTGGTAGAAGCCGTAGAAAAAGGAGAAATTGCTTTATTTCGTTATGAAAGCTATTTGAGTATGCTCTCTCAGGAAGATAATAGAAAATAGTTATAAATGAGGAGTTTATGAAATATATACTTTTTTTATTATGTTTGAGTGTATCAAACATATTGTTTGCCCAAAATGATAAAAAAGCTATTCTGAAAGAAATTAAGGCACATCAGAATGAGCTAAATAATGCATACAAAGACCCTGAAAAAAGTCCCTTAGAACCATCAGACTTAAAGAAATTCAAAAAACATGATTTCTTCCCTATCAATTTGGATTACAGAGTAAAGGCAAAGCTTACCATTACTGAAACTGAAGGCTTTTTTGATATGGTGACAACCACTACTCGCAGACCTAAATACAGAAAATATGGTATTATTGAGTTTGAAATAGAAGGAAAAAAACTGCAATTAAGCGTCTATCAGTCACAAGATTTACAAGGAAAAATAGCATACAAAGATTATTTATTTTTACCTTTCAAAGATTTAACCAATGGTGTAGAAACCTATAAAGTGGGGCGTTATATTGAACTCTCTATTCCAAAGGAAGGGAATGAAATAATTGTTGATTTTAACAAGGCTTACAACCCATATTGTGCTTATAGCAATGATTATTCCTGTCCGATTGTCCCTTCCGAAAATCATCTGAATGTACCTATTCCTGCGGGAATTCGTTATAAAAAGAAAAAAGAAGATGAATAAAACCATCTATTTCTTGAGTGGTTTAGGTGCTGATGAAAGGATGTTTCAGTTTTTAGACTTACCCAATTATACACTCAAACATATCCGATGGATAGAACCAATAAATTTTCAGGAGAGCATAGAAACTTATGCCATAAGGCTTTTGGAGCAGATTGAAGGCGAAAATCCTGTTATTGTTGGGCTGTCGTTTGGTGGAATGGTGGCAATGGAAATTGCCAAACAAATTCCTGTCCGAAAAATTATTCTGATAGCCTCAGCCAAAACACAATCCGAAATTCCTTTTTATTATAAAATATTGGGTAAAATGCAGATTAATAAGATTTTACCAGTGAATCTTCTAAAAAAAGTAAATGTGATTACATACTGGTTTTTTGGAGTAACAGAAGAAAAAGAGAAAAAACTACTCAAATCAGTTATTGAAAATACAAGTTCAAGCTTTCTTAGATGGGCAATTGATAAAATCTTGAATTGGAAAAATACCACTTTGCATCCAAATTTAAAGCATATTCATGGCACTTGGGATAAAATTCTGCCTTTAAGGTTTATAAAAGCCGATACAATTGTTCAAAAAGGAGGGCATCTGATGACTCTCAATAAATCTAAAGAAATTAGCAAAGAAATCTTAGATTTTCTTCAATAAAACAAAGAATTTCAGTTTATTTGCCTGATTAAAAACATAAACAAAATACATAATTTACATGAAAGCATACGTTTTCCCTGGGCAAGGCTCACAATTTAGTGGTATGGGTAAAGATTTGTACGAGAACAATCCCAAAGCCAAAGAAATATTTGAAAATGCAAATGATATTCTTGGATTTAGGCTTACAGATGTGATGTTTACAGGTACAGACGAAGAACTGAAACAGACAAAAGTTACACAGCCTGCTATCTTTTTACACTCTGTAGTGTTAGCTCTGACAAGCCCCAATTTACTGCCTGATATGGTTGCTGGGCATTCTTTAGGAGAGTTTTCGGCACTCGTTGCCAATGGTACACTTGCTTTTGAAGATGCTTTGCGTTTGGTTGCTAAAAGAGCTGAGGCAATGCAAAAAGCATGTGAATTACAGCCTTCTACAATGGCTGCTGTGTTGGGGCTAGATGATGAAAAAGTAGAAGTTATTTGTCAGGAAATTACAAAAGAAAATGAAGCAAATCTGGTTGTAGCAGCTAATTACAACTGTCCCGGACAGCTCGTTATTTCGGGTACTGTGGCAGGCATAGAGGTAGCTTGTCAGCGACTCAAAGATGCTGGAGCTAAAAGAGCTTTGGTTTTACAAGTAGGAGGAGCATTTCATTCGCCACTTATGGAGCCTGCTCGTCAGGATTTACAGAAGGCTATAGAAAGCACAAACTTTAAAAATCCTAATTGCCCGATTTACCAAAATGTAACAGCTTCAGCAGTGAGCAACCCTTCAGAAATACAAAAAAATCTGATAGCTCAACTAACAGCTCCTGTTCGCTGGACACAATCGGTACAAGCCATGACACTCGGAGGTGCAAGAGAATACATTGAATGTGGACCAGGTAAAGTTTTACAGGGTCTGGTAAAGAAAATCAGTCCTGAGGTAGTAGCCCAAAGTATATAAAATAAAAAGCCTGATAAAATTGCAGATACTTCTTAGAAGTTATCTGCAATTTTTGTATATTGTAGTTCATGATACAAAGATATGAGTGCTTTATTTCTAGAAATTCATCCGAAAAACCCTGAAGAACGTAAAATTAAACAGGTTATAGAATGCCTTCGAGATGGCGGTGTGATTATCTACCCCACAGATACTATCTATGGATTGGGCTGTGATCTGCACAACCAAAGGGCTATTGAAAAAATTTGTCAGATTAAAGGAATAAAACCTAAAAAAGCCAATTTTGCGTTTATCTGTAACGATTTAAGCCATATTTCCGAATATGCCCGAAGCCTGAGCAATGCTACATTCAGGCTAATGAAAAAGGCTTTGCCAGGGGCTTTTACATTTATTTTGCAGGCAACCAACAAAGTGCCTAAAGTTTTGGATAACAACCGAAAAACCATTGGCATTCGTGTTCCTGACCATCCCATTCCACGTATTATTGTTGAAAAACTTGGTAACCCACTCATTACAACCTCTATCCATAACGATGAGGACGAATACATTGAGTACACCACAGACCCCGAACTTATGTATGAAAAGTTTAAAAATACTGTTGATATTGTGATTGATGGAGGAATTGGAGGTATCAAACCCTCTACGATTGTGGATTGCACCAATGACGATTTTGAAATCGTAAGACAAGGAGCAGGTATTTTAGAGGATTTTGTGTAGATATTTCTAAAAGGCAAACAATTGCTATAAAAATTCGTTATTATTATATGTGAATTTATGCATATCTTTCTGCTATGTTTTTAATAAATATTTTGTAAAACAAAGAATAACTCATGATTTAAAATTTTATGAATTTAAAAAAAGTAATAATAAGTATTTATATCCTTACCTTTTATGTAATAGGAGAAAACTATGCACAAGGATTAGCTTGGGCAAAGAGTATTGGAGAAGTAAAGGAAGACATAGGTTATTCAGTTATTAGTGATTCTTTTGGAAATGTGTATTCAACGGGATGGTTTGAAGGAACAGTAGATTTTGACTCTGGTTCAGGGATTTCAAACTTAACATCTCTTGGTAATCAAGATATATTTATAGTAAAGCATGATATTAATGGGAATTTTGTGTGGGCTAAAAGTATAGGTAGTATAGGTCAAGATAAAGCATATTCTCTTGTCATAGATAATTCTAATAATATATATATGACAGGATTATTTGAAGGAACAGTAGATTTTGACTCTGGCTCAGGGGTTTCAAACTTAACATCTTTTGGTGGTCAGGATATATTTATGGTAAAATATGATATTAATGGGAATTTTGTGTGGGCTAAAAGTATAGGTGGTATAGATGAAGATCAAGGAAGCTCCATAAGTTTAAATAAGTTAAACAACCATATATATATAACAGGTAGATTTAGAAACATAGTAGATTTTGATACTTCTACAAATATATTTAACTTAACTTCAGCAGGAGGAGATGATATTTTTATAAGCAAGTTTGATATTAATGGGAATTTCGTATGGGCGAAGCGTATAGGAGGCAATAACAATGATATGAGTAACTCTATTGCAATAGATATTTGGGATAATGTATATACAACAGGTAGTTTTCGAAGTACTGTAGATTTTGATCCTGGCTCAGGTGTATCAAATTTAGTATCTAATGGTTCATCTGAAGATATATTTATAAGTAAACTTGATATTAATGGGAATTTCGTATGGGCGAAACGTATAGGAGGCTCATCTACTGATGTAGGAAGTTCCATTATTTCAGATGCACTAGGTAATGTATATATAACAGGCAATTTTATAGGTTTCGTAGATTTTGATCCTGGGTTAGGGGAATATATTATGATGAGTACAGGGGCTATTCATAATGACATTTTTGTTTTGCAATTAGAAACAGCTGTAGGATTTTTTTCTTGGGCAAAAACTATGGGGCAAGGAAGAATTAATAATATAGGTAAATCTATAGCTATAGATGAAACAAATAACTTATATGTAGTAGGTTCAGGGCAAATAGCTCCTACATTACTAAGTACCTTTATAAATAAAATTGATAAAAATGGAAAAACTATTTGGAATGCTAATATAGCTTCAGGAATAGCTTGTTCTTGTAATGGTGTTAATATTCATATAGATGCCTCAAATAATATTTATACAACAGGTTATTTTAGTGGTACAGCAGATTTTAATCCAGATGTAGTGGATGTTACAAATTTAACTTCAAATGGAAATAGTTTAGATATTTTTGTAAGTAAACTAGTTCCATGTACAGGTAACATCAATACTTCTTCATTGTCTAATGCAGAAAAAAATGTACCTTACAATCAAGAAATTACACAAAATGGACTTTCAGGGAATGTAACTTGGTCAATTATTGCAGGAATTTTACCAGATGGTTTAGTATTAAATAAAGATACAGGGGTAATATCTGGTTTACCTACTCAAGAGGGACAAAGAGTTGTTACAATAAGAGCAACAAATAATACTTGTTCATTGATAAAAGAATATATAATTAGTGTTGATCCAACTCCAGTAATTGCAGATACTAAACAAGAACTAAAATATTATCCTAACCCTATTTTTGATAAAATAAATATTGTGTTAGATAATATCTGGTCAGATAAATATGAAATAAATATTATAAATATTTTAGGTGATATTATAGTTAATAAAACATTTGACTTTAAAGATGTTCCCAAAGAAATAGAAATTATTTTAGATAACCAACCTGCTGGAGTTTATATTCTACAAATTATTTATAGTCAAGGGAAACAAGTTTTTAAGATAGTGAAAAGTTAAATATGGTTAAAAATGAGCCATCATTTTAGGTGATTTCTTTATGCTTTTTACAAAAATAAAAGATTTCAAATTCAAACAAAAGCCTATAACAAGAAGTATATGAGTAGTTATTACCAAAATACTTTCAAGTAATTGTTTATTTTCTTTGGTCAAGAACACCAAAGAAGGTGAAAGGAGCAGGTATTTTAGAGGATTTTGTGTAGAAAATCAATAATTATTTGAAAAGATAATTATGAAAAAACTCATTTCTGTGATTCAATATAGTTTTTCATTTCTAGATTCATTATTTCAAAGCCTGCGGGAGCATTTTTCATCATAGGTAGGTTTTTAATTATCATAGACAAAATACCTCTATATTCTTCTCTGTTGATGAGCAGGGTTGTATTGTTTCCTAAATCTTTAAGTTCAAAAAAATGTTCCCCATCAAAAATTCGTTGTAAACCTGTTACGGCAATCCAAGCAAATTTTTTGTTTTCTTCCCAATATGAAATCTTAGGTTTAAACTCATAAGGAGCTGTCCCTGAAACAGATAACTTTAGATGCAAGTAACCATTAGATTTGATGTCTCCGCCTAAATAAGTAAGTTGTGTATTCCAATGTTTATAGTTTTGAAAATCTACAATAACATTCCAAACATTTTCAGGGGACTGGTTAATCACAATTTCTTTTCTTATCTCAAATTTTGTAAACGAGAGTGCAAAAAGCACAAAAACAATTATTAGCAAAGCTATCCACATATTCTTTAGTTTTATTTTAAAAATCATTTTTGAAAGGAAATTAAGAGATTATGAATGAATTATTGAAAATATAATTATATGGTTCTTTGTACTTTTATATTCTATTGCAAAGTTGAATACATTACTTTATATTTGCAAGTAGTTACAAAAATGTGAAGTAATAACATAAAGTAAAACTTTGTTGATAATCAGTGTTTTATGAAAAAAGAAAATTTTGAAAAAATCGAAAAACATTCTTGTCCAGTTAGAACAACCTTAGATATGATAGGAGGAAAATGGTCATTTTCTATTATTTATGCTTTGTTATATGGCACTAAAAGGTTTAAGGAATTAGAACGTTCTATTGAAGGTATCAATACTAGAATGCTGGTAAAAGAACTAAAATCATTAGAAGAATGGGGAATTGTAAACAGACAGGCTTATGCGACTGTACCCCCAACAGTGGAGTATTCTTTAACTGAAAAAGGTTTAGAGTTGCAACCTATTCTAACTGAAATTCAGAATTGGGGGGTTAAATATGTAAAATAATTTATATAATATATGTGAATAAATTTTTAAATTCAAACAAAAGTCTATAACAAGAAGTATATGAGTAGTTATTACCAAAATACTTTATTTTATGGCACTTCATCAGCTTAAACGAACACAGATATTGCCAATTTCTTTGGAAAAGGCTTGGGATTTCTTTTCATCACCGTTTAATTTAAAAGAAATTACTCCTCCCGATATGGATTTTCAGGTAAAACTGATTGATGAAAAACAGAAAATGTATCAGGGAATGATTATAGGCTATAAAGTACGCCCGTTACTTAAAATACCTATTTCTTGGGTAACAGAGATTACACACGTACAGGAGCCTTATTATTTTGTAGACGAACAGCGTTTTGGTCCTTATAGCCTTTGGCATCATCAACACCATTTCAAAGAAGTAGATGGAGGTGTAGAAATGATAGATTTGGTAAGTTATAAAATACCTTTTGGAGTATTAGGCGATTTTGCTAATGGGTTATTTGTTAGAAAAAGACTGGAATATATTTTTGATTATCGTTATAGGTTATTAGAATATATATTTCCTACAACAGAAGTAGCAAAAGTATATTCTTAAAAAATAATTGTACCCACGAAGAGATTCGAACTCCCATCTTCAGAACCGGAATCTGACATTCTATCCATTGAACTACGCAGGCATTTTCATAAATTTGCTTACAAAAGTAATTTTTTTACACTAACTTAGCAAAAAAAATAAAAATTTAGGTTTTATACCATTTAAACTATTTTATGATTGCCGATAATGAAATAAAAGCTCTCATAGCACTCTTAGATGATGAGGATACAGAAATTACCCATCATGTAGAAACTAAACTGCTTTCTTTAGGGGAATCTGTCTTGCCTTTTTTGGAGAGTGAATGGGAAAATAGCATGAATCCTACAATTCAAACCAAACTTGAAAACCTAATTCATACACTACAATTTCAAACAACTAAGCAACGCCTCAAAGATTGGAAAGAGAATGAACCTGAGAATTTGCTCAAAGGAATGTGGGTGGTTGCTACTTACCAGTATCCAGAGGTTACTTACGACGAACTACAAGAAAAAATAGACCAGCTCTATTATAATACTTGGGTGCATTTTAAAGAAGGATTAAATCCTTATGATCAAGTGAAAATACTCAATTATGCACTTTTTGATGAGTATAAACTAAGTGCTAACACCAAAAATTTTCACTCACCAGCCAACAATATGCTCAATATTGTTTTTGAAGGAAAAAAAGGAAACCCTATCTCTCTTTGTGTGATTTACATGCTTTTAGCTCAAAGGCTTAAATTGCCCATTCATGGAGTAAATTTGCCCAATTTATTTATTTTAATTTATGATTGGGACAACAAACCATTTTATATCAATGCTTTTAATAAAGGTTTGATTTTTACAAAAGCTGATATTGACAATTATATTGAACAGCTAGGTTTGCAGAAGCAAGAAAGTTTTTACAGACCTTGCTCTCATCTTGAAATTGTAAAGCGTATTTTTAGAAACCTGATTGTGGCTTATGAGCAACTTGGTGAAGCAGATAAAATGGAAGAAATACATGAATTATTGGATATGCTTGAATAAAAAAGGTTACATAATTGTTTTAGAAAGAATCTACCATAAAAATAAACTATGAGATATTTCATTTTTGTTTTCTATTTTATTGTTTATCAATCTTTTGCCCAAAATTCTGTATTGAGTTCAGGAAATTGGTATAAAATAGCCATTACAGAGTCAGGAATGCATAAACTTACAGCCCAAAATCTTAGAGATTTAGGGATTAATATAGATGAAATCAATCCTAAAAACATTGCTATTTATGGTAATGGGGGAGGGATGTTACCACAAGCCAATAATATCACTCGGATAACAGATTTACAAGAAAACTCCATTTTGGTAGCTGGAGAAGAAGATGGTAGATTCAACGATTCTGATTATATTCTTTTTTACGCTCAAGGGGCGAATAAATGGACTTATAATGCCTCTAATCAAAGGTTTATACATGAAAAAAACCTGTATGATGATAAAAATTATTATTTCATCACTATTAAAAACTCACAAGGCTTACGAATACAAACACAAAACTCAGTAGCTGGGGCAACCCAAACCCTCAATACTTTTGATGAATATTTCTTTCACGAAAAAGATGAGAAAAATATTTTAAGTCAAATTGGACGAGGTGGTTCTGGCAGAGAATGGTATGGAGAGTTTTTTAATGGTTCTAATCAGGTTCAAGTCAATAATTATAATGTAGAAGGTATTGTGGCTGGCTCAAACATAATTTTCACCTCATCTGTCTTAAGTCAAGCTTTTTCTACTTCTACTTTTCAGGTAAATATCAACGGAAATACAATAGGTACTCACAATCTATCAGCTATTATAGATGCTACATATGCAAGTAAAGGAGCTATTGGCTTAGAAACATTTGTAATCAATAGCAATCAGATACCTCAACTCCCTCAACTCAATGTAACCTATACATACAGTCAGCAGGGAACAGGTACAAGAGGATATTTGAATTACTTTAGAGTACAATACGAAAAACAACTTCAACTGTATGGCAATCAGACAAAGTTTCAATCAGTTAAAAGTCTAAGTGCTGGCATTTCAAATTTTACGGTAGGCAATACAGATGGAAATTCAAGAATTTGGGATATTACAAATCCCTTAAATCCTGTAAATCAGAATTATAATTTGAATGGCAATCAGGCTGTTTTTGGAGCAAATACCAATACGCTAAAAGAATTTATAGTATGGCAAGGTATCGATTTTCCAAGTCCGCAACTTATTGGGGCAATGGATAGTCAGAATTTGAAAGCTTTCAATCCTGCAAATTTAATCATTATCACACATCCCAACTTTAGAGAACAGTCAGAGCAATTAGCAAGCTTCAGGAGAAATTATGACAAACTATCTGTCGTAGTAGTGGATGTTTTTCAAATATACAATGAGTTTTCATCAGGAAAGCAAGATGTTTCAGCTCTTAGAGACTTTGTAAGACATTTGTATCTGAAAAATCCAACAGAAGTGAAATATTTGTTGCTTTTTGGAGCAGCATCTTACGATTATAAAAATCGTGTTACCAACAATACTAATTATATTCCCATCTACGAATCAAGAGAGTCACTACATCCTATCTATAGTTACTCGTCTGATGACTATTTCGGATTTATGGAGGCAACTGAGGGTGAATGGCAAGAAACATTCAATAATGTTCCTACATTCGACCACACCATGGAGGTTGCTGTAGGGAGAATACCTGCCCGAACAGCCCAAGAAGCTCAGGATGTAGTAGATAAACTCATTCATTATACCAACAAAGAAACTTTAGGCAGTTGGCGGAAAAATGTAGTTTTTTTAGCTGATGATGGAGATGTCAACCAACACCAGTCTGATGCTGATAAACTTGCTGATAAAGTTGAAAAGGACTATACAAACTATAACATTGAAAAAATTTATTTAGATGCATTTCAACAGGTAAGTACAGGCGGAAGCGAAAGGTCTCCCTCTTGTAAAGACGCTTTTACAAAGGCTGTGGAAAAAGGTGCTTTGATTATCAATTATACTGGACATGGTGGTGAAGTGGGTTGGACTCAGGAAGAGGTATTAAGAACGCCCGATATTAAAACTTGGAAAAATAACAATCACCTGCCTCTGATGATTACAGCAACCTGTGAATTTGGCAGATATGACGAACCAACAATTATTTCAGGTGCTGAAGTAGCCGTTTTACAGCCTAAAGCTGGAGCAATAGGCTTGATAACTACTACCAGACCAGTATTTTCAAGTACAAATTTTATTCTAAACACCCAAATTTATAACGCTATTTTTGAGCCTATTGCAGGAAAAATGCCTCGACTGGGGGACGTAATGCGACTCACAAAAAATAACAGTTTGAGTGGCTCCATTAATAGAAATTTTTCGCTATTAGGTGACCCTTCCATGCGTTTGGCTTACCCTAAAGAAAATATTGTTATTACCAAACTCAATAACAAAGATATTTTAGTTTCTCAGGATACTCTAAAGGCTTTGAGTAAAATAACAATTCAAGGTGAAATTAGAGATGAAAATAATGCAGTTATTCCTGATTTTCAGGGTATTTTAGAAACCATTATTTTTGATAAAATTGCCCAAAGAACAACTCTTGGAACGCAGTCTTCCCCTAAATTTAATTATTCTACAAGAGAAAACAGACTTTTTAATGGAAAAGTAACTGTTAAAAATGGCAAGTTTTCTTTTGAAACAATTATTCCTAAGGATATTGCTTATGCTTATGGAGAAGGTAAAATAAGTTTTTATGCCTCTGACACTACTCAAAACAAAGATGCGGGTTCAGGAAAAGACGATATAATTGTAGGTGGTAGTGCTACCAATCCACTGGCAGATAATACACCACCCAAAATACGTCTTTTTATGAATGATACAACATTTGTAAATGGTGGACTTGTTGGACAAAATCCTATTTTGCTTGCAAAACTTTATGATGAAAGTGGTATTAATATTTCATCAGCGGGAGTAGGACATGATATTACAGCTTATTTGAATGATAGTATAGCCTCACCAAGAGTTTTGAACAATTTTTATACAGCAGACTTAGATACATATAAAAGTGGAGATGTAAGGTATCAGTTTAAAAGCCTGCCCAATGGAAACTATACCTTAACACTGAAGGCTTGGGATACTTACAATAATTCTGCGGAAGAAAAAATAGATTTTATTGTTGCCTCAACACCTCAGATGGCACTAAGGAACGTATTTAATTACCCTAATCCATTTAGTGATAAGACAACTTTTAGCTTTGAACACAATAGATTTGAAGAAGATTTGGAAATTGAAATACAAATTATAAATTCGCAAGGCAGAAAAATATGGGAGGCAAAAAAAGTATTAGAGGCTAATACTTCAGTTGTAAGGCAATTAGAAGTGGTTTTAAAAGAAAATGGCACAGATTTTGCTAATGGAGTCTATATTTATCGCATTTCTGTTCGTTCTTTAAAAGATAACAGCCTCAATACAGTTACCAATCGGCTTGTAATATTAAAACAATAAAGTATAGTAAATCAAATAAGTACAAAAAAATATATTTTCAATCCTAAAAAATACAAACTTTATGGAATGAATTTTACTAAATGTTTTTATTTTTGTAAAATTTTTAATTAACAATTCAATGAAAAAAATAATTTTCTTTTGCTTTACAATCACTTTAAGTAGCTTATCTTTTTTGTCATCAGCTCAGGTGGATACAACAGGGCGTCGTCCTATTACAACGGCTGTTCCTTTTCTTCAAATCTCTCCTGATTCTCGTGCTGCTGGGATGGGTGATGCAGGTGTGGCAGTTTCTGCAGATGCAAATGCTACTTTTTGGAATCCAGCAAAAATAGCTTTCTCAGATAAAAATATAGGTGTAGCAGTATCTTATACTCCTTGGTTACGCCAATTAGTAAATGATATGTCTATATCCTATCTAAGCGGTTTTTATAAATGGGATGACAGACACGCTGTAACTCTAGCTATGACATATTTTGACCTAGGTGACATCAATTTTACAGATGCTCAAGGTAACGGAATAGGAGACTATAGACCCAGAGAGTTTGCAATTCGTTCACATTATTCTCGTAAACTGACAGACAATTTGGGACTTGCAGTAGGGGCATTTTTTGTAAACAGTAATATTGCCAATATTTATTTTACAGCTGGAGGATCTACTGGACAGGCTCGTGCAGGTGTAACAGGCGGGGTTGATATATCTGCCTTTTATAATAAAAAAGATTTGAATATAGGAGGCTTACAAACTGATTTGGCTTTTGGGGCTGCTATTTCAAACTTAGGTGCAAAAATATCTTATACAGGTGAAAATCAAAGAGACTTCATTCCTACAAATTTACGTTTGGGTGGTGCTGGTACAGCTCAAATTGATGAGTTTAATAAAGTAACTTTAGCTTTGGATGTAAACAAATTGCTTGTCCCTTCACCTCCTCTTAGAAATTCACAAGGTGTTATTGTAAGTGGTAAAAATCCAAGAGACATCAGTCTTTTAAGTGGAATTTTCTCTTCTTTTGGAGATGCAGCTGATGGATTTAAAGAAGAAATGCAAGAGTGGATGGTGAATGTGGGAGCAGAGTATAACTACAATGATATGTTCATGGCTCGTCTTGGTATGGCTTTAGAAAATAAAAATAAAGGGGATAGAAAATATGCTACGGTTGGTATTGGAGCAAGATATCAAATCTTCGGATTGGATGCAGCCTATATGATTCCATTCAGAAAAACAAATCCTCTTGCCGAAACTTTCCGTATAACTCTTTCTTTTAACTTTGGAGGCAAGCAAACAGCTACTGCTGTACCTGATACAGATTCTACAAATTAATTTAGAAGCTAAAATATTTATCAATACAAGGAGGCAAGCCTCCTTGTATTTTTTGTAATTCAATTATTAAGAGTATGCTTACAATAATACAGCGTAAAATAAAAAAATGGCTTGAGCCTAAACTTATTTTAGATATCAAACCACTCCGAGAGCAGATTCACTTAGGTACTGAATATGGGGGCTATACATTGCCAACCAAACTACTCAATGAAAACTCAGTTTATTATGCTGTGGGAGCAGGTGAGGATATTTCTTTGGATATAGAAATATCCAATAAATATAACCCTCATGTCTTTATATTTGACCCTACCCCAAGAGCCAAAGCTCATTTTGATACACTTAAAGACAATACTACTAAAGGTATTCAGACCCCTTTGTATAAAAATTATACATATCCAACAAATTCAACTACTTTTCAAAAAATTCACTTTGAATTCTTAGGGCTGTGGAATGAAAAAACGACCATGAAGTTTTTTGTACCTGCCAATGAAACACACGTATCACATTCGTTGCTTAATATGCAAAGCACAGAAAAATACATTGAAGTAGAAGTAGATACACTTGATAATTTAATGCAAACAAGAAATCATCAAACAATTGATATGCTCAAAATGGATATAGAAGGAGCAGAGTTTGCAGTGATTGATGACATTTTAGATAAAAAATTGGATGTAAAACTCATTTGTTTGGAATACCACAGACAAGGAGAAAAACCAATTGAAAAAATACAAGAAAGTATCAATAAACTACTCAAAAACAATTATATAGCTATTCAAGGAGATAAAAATATGCTTACATTCTCTTTCTTAAGAAAAGATGTATATGACAGTTTAAAATAACTTTGTATAGTTCATCAATTATTTATTAAAAAATCTTTTCAATGATATAATTTTTCTGGTTGAATGCAAAAGTGTTTCCTGTTTGTTTATTGATAAGTTCTTTTCCAATAGGAGAATCAGGTGAAATGATAAAGAAAGTATCGTTTTCAAGTTTTATTTGCCCCAAACCAATGCTGATAAAAAATATTCCTTGGTTGGTAATGACCATTGAACCCAAACTTATTTTGGTATAAGTGGTGTTTATGTCAATATTTAGTAAGATATTTTCTAAGGCTTGTGTCTCCAAAAGTCTTTTTTTGTTAGAATCAATTTCTATTTGCATCATAGCTCTGGTTGTTTCATATTTATCTCCAGCACTACTTTTGGTATCATCTCTTGAAGCTTCCTGAGCAAGTTCAATATTTTTCTCTAAAATACTTTTCTTATTTTTTAGTATTTCCAGACATTTTCCTACCAGTATTTCCTTTGTTATAATCATCTTTCTTGCACAAAATTCGTTTTTTGTTTTGTCTAATTCTATCTTGTATGTTAGATTAGATAGTATCCTGACTACAAAGATTTTACGTAGTCTGTGAGTAAGGTAAAAACCTCTTTATATTTAGTCAGGGGTAATGTTTCAGGTTTATCATAAATATCGTGGTAAGCCTTGATACCACCCATAGTATAGATAAAAAATGCTTTCACGCCTTTTTCTGAGAAAAAATAATGGTCAGAATTGGCAGCTTTGCCACGTTTTACTACTTTCGGTAACAGTTTTTTAGCATCATTAAGTTCTACAAACTTCTGAAAATCTTTTTCAAAAACGCCTCCATTTACAATTGTAATCCCTTCATCACCAGTACCTACCAAATCTAGATTGATTAAAACTTTTATTCTCTTCAAATCAAATATGGGATTTTCTGTGTAAAACTTAGAACCTATTAATCCAGCTTCTTCAGCAGCAAAAGCTATAAAAACAACACTATGTGTGGGAGGGTTTTGGGTATAATGGTGAGCAAGTTCCATCAGCATACTGATTCCACTTGCATTGTCATTTGCTCCAATAAAACAAGCCCCACCCATATTCCCCAAATGGTCATAATGACCTGTAAAAACCACCATACTATCAGGTTTAGAAGTACCCTGAATGTACCCAATTACATTTTGAGAGGTATATTTTTCAATAAACTTAGCTCTGATATTATAACTGATTTTTTTAGTCTTATAGTCCCAAGATGGACGAAAAACCATTATCTCAGCTTTTTCATCCTGATAAGTTGAAATACTGGCTGTTAGCTTATCATGTAATGAAACCCAGATAGTGGTTTCTTTAAGTATTTTCTGTATTTCTTGAGAATTAAGTTTTGAAAACTGTTTGGCAAATTTGGCTGGATAAACTAGTGCTTTTTTATTAAAATTCTGTTGAAAGAATTTAGTTCTTCGTTCAGGATTATCAAAAATAAGTGTATCTAGATAAATGATAGAGGCTTTTCCGAAGACAGAAGGGGAGTTACTGCTAACAATAAAATCTTCTCCAATTTTTAATTGCTTTTTTCCTAATGTGACCTGAATAGGTTGTGGAAAAGTATTAACACTTAATGTAAAACTTTGGAAATAAGAATCTTGAAATGTTTTTAATCCGATTTTTCCCCATTCTTGGGCTATCCATTGAGCAGCTATGGAATCACCTTTTCCCACATAGCCTCTGCCATTAAATGTGGGAGAACAAAGAGTCATCAAATTTTTCCTGACTCTTGTAATATCTTGAGCAATAGATTTTTGTAAAAAAAATAATAAGCCAATCAATAAAACAAATTTTCTAGTCATAGTTATAAATTTGATGATGAAGCTATAAATTTTCTTTTGGAGTATGTTCATTCTGAATTTCTTGCTCGTTCTGTTCTATATACTCATCTTCTGTCTTTTTAGGCTTTTGTTCATCAAAAGAAATAAGTAAAGCTGGCAGAATGGTGAGATTTGTAAGCAAAGCAACAAATAAAGTAATAGAAGTGAGCGAACCTAAAGCAATAGTTCCTCCAAACTCTGATGCAATGAAAGTTGCAAAACCTGCAAATAAAACAACAGAGGTATAAATCATGCTAAAGCCTGTTTCTCTGATACTTACCATTACAGCATGAATGTGGTCTGTGTCTTCGTCTAATTGCATTCTGTAATGAGCTAAGAAGTGAACAGTATTATCAACAGCTATTCCTAGTACAATGCTAAAGATAATCATGGTGCTGGGTTTGAGAGGTATTCCTAAAAATCCCATCAAACCTGCTGTTACCAGCATAGGTATAATATTGGGAATCAGAGATATAATGATTATTTTGAGATTTGTAAACAGAAAAGCGTGAGCAATGGCTACCAAAAATATAGCCATAAGCATTCCCGATAAAAGACTGTCAATGAGATATTTATTCCCTTTTACAAAAATAGCAGATGTACCTGTAATGGAAACTGTGGCATCTGTATTTTTAAATATTTCATCAATAGCAGGGCGAACTTGTGTATTGATGATTTTTTCCATTTCGATAGAACCTACATCAGCTACTTTGAAAGAAACCCTCATTTTTTGTTCTAAAGAATCTACAAAGAAACGGGAAAGTTTGTCTTGGTCATCTGCTTGTTTAGAAATATATTTCTGAAAGAAAACCCAATTTCTACCATCTGGTAATGCATAGAAACTAGAGTCACCATTAAAATATACTTGATTAGCACTTTTTAAATATTCAACAATTGAGAGAGGTTTCCCAATTTCGGGCAACTTGGATAATCTTGTTTCAAGAGAATCCACTTTAGCTAGATACCCTCTTTTCCTTAAACCTTTTGGTTTCTTGGTATCTACAATCAATTCTAAGGGCATAATTCCTTTAAAATTTGCTTCAAAGAATTTTAAATCACTTCTTACACCACTTGTTTCAGGAAGGTCATCTACTAAAAAGGCAAGAGGCTTTAATAAAAACATACCTATTACACTGATAATTACGGCAATAATATTTACAGCATAAATGGTTTTACGTCTCTTTAGAGATAAACGAACCAAATATTCAAGCGTTTTCTTCATGTACTTGAATTCCAAATGCTCAACAGATTTGTTTGTTGGGGTAGGAAGGTACGAATAGAAAATAGGAATGAGTAAAATACTTAAAACAAATGTAATACAAGTATTTAGACTAATTACTAAACCAAACTCTGATAGAATTTCTACATTTCCAAATACAAATACGATAAATCCAATGGCTGTTGTAACGTTCACAATTACAGTTACAAAGCCAATTTTAACAATTACATTTTTAAGAGCAAGATTTTTTTCCTGATGCTCTAAATATTCTTGTTGATATTTGTTAATCAGATAGATACAATTTGGAACAGCAATGACTACCAGAATAGGAGGCATCAAGCCTGTAAGAGCTGTGATCTGATAGTTGAGTAAATCCATAGTCCCCAACGACCATAAAACAGCAGCCACAATCACCAGAAAAGCTATCAAAACGGGTTGCCAAGACCTAAAGAAAATAAGCATGACAACACACGTAACAGCAATAGAAATGAATAAAAACATCTGAAGCTCATTCTTCACCTTACCCGTAACAATACTACGTACATAAGGTAAACCTCCAAAATGTACTTTTACGCCAGTTTCTTTCTCAAATTTCTCTGCAAGGGCTATAATTTTGGGAGTAAGGGCAAGTCTTTTTGCAGAGTTTAGATATTCTTTTTCTATGGTAATACCTACTAAAGTAGCCTGATTATCTTTATTAAATAATTGCCCTTCATAAAGTTTTATATTTCTGATGATAGCCAGATTTTTATCCAATTCGGCTTGGGTTGTAGGCATCTGCTTAAAAACAGGATAGGAGTTAAAACGCTTTAAAGAATCATTTTTAACGATTTCCTTTAGAGCAGCCAATGAAAGAACCTGATTAACACCCTCAATCTTTCCTAATTCCTGACAGAATTGGTAATATTTCTGGAAAACACCAATTTCATAAAGCTTTTTATCATTAAAACCCAATGCAAATACGTTTCCGTCTTCTCCGAATGTCTTCTTGAAATTGCGGAAGAGAATCATGTCTTCATCTGTTTCAGGAACTACGGGTGTGTATTCGTATTTTAAGGTAACTCGAGTACCCAAATATCCCATAATAACCGTAGAAATAATAAGAGATATAAGTAGGGGTAAACGGTATTTTAAAATAAAATCAGCGAATTTTGACCAAATATTTTTAATGGAGCGTAGCCTTCTAAGAAATACCTGCATGAATATGATTTAATTATAACAAGAAAAAACGTTGCAAACTTACACTTTAAAACCAAAAAATAGAAATTTTTAAAAATAAAAAGAAGGTTTCTTTTTGTCTAGAAACCTTCCCTAATTATTTGATGTTTTGGATTATTGATTTTTGAGCATCCATTCTGAAATTTCTTTCCAGTTTTTGGCTAGTACAGAGCGTCCCATAAATAAACCAATATGTCCTGCCTGAGCCAATCCTTTACCTATCTTGGCTTTGGGTGTACCAATGTATTTCTCAGCGTCAAAGACTTGTTCTGGAAGCGTAATATCATCTTTATCGCCAGCCAGTAAGTACATCGGACATTTAATATCTTTAGGACTTACATTTCTTCCTAGAGCTACAAACTGGTCATTGACAAAATTATTATTTCTAAAGAGTTCATCTATTACCTGTTCATACCACTTACCTGGTAAATTGATGGTATTTTCGTACCAAATTTCAAAATTCTCATATCTTTCAAGTCCCGCTTCATCATTTTTAGCACCTTTTACCATTTTATATAGGTTTTGGTACTTTTCGATATAATGTTGCATGGGATTCATATTCTTGAAGCCTTGTACCATCATTTTTCCGTCCATCAAACCCTGTCCCATTTTTACTAAATTGGTAAAAAATGTAGGATTTGCATTATCAACAGTATTTTCAAGGTGTCCGTCTCCAGCTTTTGTATCGAAGGGAGAGCCTGCAATCACCAATGTTTTAACTTTTTGAGGAAAACGAGCTGTATAAATAGAACCAAACCAACCACCTTGACACAAACCGATTAAATTTACATTATCACCAATGTCATCTACAAACACATCTACTTGTGCCAAATAATCATCAATATTATAGTATTGCATTTCTTTGGTGGCACTATGGTAGTCCAGACTATACACATTAGGAATGCCATAATCCATTAAATGGCGAACCAAACTTTGTTTTTCAGAAAAATCTGCAATAGTAGAATAGTGTCCTGCAAATGGAGGAAGCACCAATGTAGCAGATTTAGTTTTGTCTATGGTAGGAGAGAACTGCCTTAAATCGAAGCATTTAAGCTTTCCAACAACAACATTGGGAGTTGCCCATTCAGGTTTTTTATTGAGAGCTATGGTAGCATAATCCATAAACTCTTTAAAGTCTAAGAGGTGTTGTGACATCTCCAACACTATATCAGCAGCATTTCGGATAGGCTTCTGTAAATCAGCATTTTCCAAGAAGTTTTGGATAGATTTATTCAACTCCTCTGAACTCTTTTCCATAACAGCTTTACCCAAATCTTGCCACCATTGTTGCCACTGGCTTAGTTGAGAAGTAGGCAGCATTTCAAATAGATTGCCACTCTGCTTTTTAGATGAATTAAACTTTTCATTCCATTGTTCTTGCCATTTTTCAAAGAAAGAACTGTTGAAGAAGTCTCCAAAAGGTGTGAGTTCTCTTCCTTTTGCTTCTTTTGTATGTGTTTCACTTCCGTTTACAGCAGAATCTTTTTTAGGCGTTTTAGTGTTTTTATTTTCCATTTTCATGAAAATTTAGTTTATACAAATATACAATTTTGAATAGAAATGATGTTAAGCGAAAATCAAATTTTTAAACACCCATAATATGATATCCGCCATCGACGTAAAATACATCACCAGTAATATATTGAGCCTCTTCAGAAACTAAAAAAGCTGCCATTTTTCCTACATCATCAATATTGGGCAATCGCTTGAGAGGGGTTGTCTCTTCTGTTTTTTTCATGAGTTCATCAAAATTAGCCAAACCGCCTGCTGCTCTTGTTGCAATTGTGCCAGGAGAAATGGCATTTACATTAATACCTTTTTCACCTAATTCAAAAGCTAAATACCTGACAGTACTTTCCAAAGCAGATTTAACGGGACCCATAATGGCATAACTCTGAACAACTTTTTCTGAACCATAATAACTCATGGCAAGTAAAGAACCTTGTCCCACAGATAGCAAAGACTCTGCATGGTGAGCTAATCTGATAAACGAGTGACAACTTACATCCATAGCAAGTTTAAAGCCTTCCAGCGAACAATCAAGGAGTCTGCCTTTTAAATCTTCAAGAGGAGCAAATGCAATAGAATGAATAAGAAAATCTAGTTTACCCCATTTCTGCCTGATAGTCTCAAAAACATTCGTTACTTCCTGCTCATTCTGTACATCCATTTGAGCAATAATTTCTGCATTTACCTCTTCTGCAAGAGGGCGTACAAACTTTTCAGCTTTTTCGTTGAGATATGTAATTGCTAAACTGGCTCCATGTTGTGCTAACACCTTTGCACACCCATAAGCAATTGATTTGTCGTTGGCTACTCCAACAATGAGTCCTTTTTGATTTGATAAGTTGAGCATAAAGGTTGATGTTTCTTTAGGATAAAGCTACAAAAGCCTTTCAAGATGCTCTATGAGTTAAGTCAGTGAAAAAGAGTATAATAATCACCAAAACCATTTTCTTTCAATGGCTACTCTGGTGGCTTCTTGTTTATTTTTCACATGCAGTTTTTCAAAAATATTTTTCACATGTGTCCTGACTGTTCCATAACTGATAAAAAGCTTTTCACCAATTTCAGGATATGAGATACCTTCTATGACTAACTGCAGAATCTCCATTTCTCTGTTAGTGAGTGCTGTTTCTTGCTGTGTCCTTTTGGTTTGAGGGAGAGAAGCACTAAAAAAGTTCAGAGCTTTTCGGGCTATTGAAGGAGACATCAAAGAACCACCAGCCTTAAGGGTTTCAATGGCTTCAAAAATTTTCTCAATCTTCTCATCTTTAAGCAAGTAACCTCCTGCTCCTGATTTGATAGCCTCAAAAATTTTCTCATCATTGTCAAAAACAGTAAGCATCAGAACCTCCATTTGAGGAAATCTTTCTTTAATGCGAGCTGTTGCTTCAATACCATTCATCTTGTCCATTTCTATATCCATCAAAACTACTTCGGGAAGATGATCAAGTGTGATTTTTTCTAACTTTTCAAGAGCGTCCTTCCCATTTGATGCTGTAAATACTACTTGCAACGTCTCGTAGCGTACAATTCTTTCTAAAAGATTTTGAAGTAGCTTATAATTATCCTCAACAACTGCAATGCGTATCATAAGTAGGAAGTTTTAGAGTGTTTGGGATAAGAAAATTGAATAAAAAGCATTACATAACCAATACGCCGAAAGGCGTATTTTTTATAAAGATAAAAAATTTTGAAAAACTATGAAAATTACCGAAATTGGCTATCATTTTAAACGAAACTATATGAAAATGAATCGCTTTTTAAAGTTTTTGATATTGATTGCTATTCTTGCATCTTCTTGTAAAAAAAAATCAGAACCTACTCCCAAAGATTTATTGACAGCTCATGTTTGGATAGGGGTAAACCTGAATTACACAGTAGCCAGTATAGCTTTTTCAGATGCTCAGATAATAAATACAGATACAACTGCTATAGAATTTAAAAAAGATAACACAATTGTTTTTTATACAAGGGATGTGAATACTGGTACACTTACTGAAAGAAATAGACAAACTTACACATTGAGTCCTGATAATAAAACAATAGAAATTTCAAGTACAGATGGATTATTAACACCAGAAATACAAGCTTCTTTGCTAACTGCAGGGATAAAAATTCCAACCAGCATCAACGTAGAAAAAATTACAACAAATGAGCTTATCTTGAAAGGATCATTGCAACAAACTATTACACTTCCACCAACACCACCACTTAATATTTCGATACCTGTTACGATAAAAGCTGATTATACTTGGACTTATAGAAAATAACAACAAAAAAGGTCTGAAATTTAATTTCAGACCTTTTTATTATAATGAAAATTCTTTTTCTATCAATTTGATTTTTGTTCTAACGGAAGCATCAATCTGCTTATCATTATCGAATGTGATTGTGAAACCACCAATCAAATCAGGATTTACTTTCTCTTTTAGCTTTACAACCTTTCCTGTAGATTTTTCAACTAATTGAATTACTTTACTACGAAATTCTTCTGTAACAGGTACAGCAGAGGTTAAAGTTACTCTTAAAATACCTTTAAAATTTTCATATAAAGCTTCAAATTCTTTAGCTGCTGCATATAATACTTCTTCTCTGTTTTTTCTAGCAATAATATCAAAGAAGTTCATAGTAGCAGGGCTTAGTTTACCTGTAAATATCTTCTTAAGAATAGCTAATTTATCGTAGCTATAAATAATAGGGTTACGCATTACGGCTTTTAACTGAGGATTTTCATCAAGAGTCTTTTCAAAAAACTCCATATCGTTATAAACCTCGTCTAAAAAGCCTTTTTCCTGTGCTAAATCTAGAATAGACTGTGCGTAGCGAATAGCTACACGACGTTCTGACATACTATTTACCATACTGTTTAGTTAGGCTTAATTTCGTTAAGAAGTTGTTCTGCTAATGTTTTTTGAGCATCATTGCTTGCAAGCTCTTTTCTGACAAGTTTACCAGCAATTTCCAAAGAAAGTTTAGAGATTTCTTTTTTCATTTCTGCCATAGCGGATTTTTTCTCGCTACTGATGAGCTGACGAGCTTCTTCTAAAATTTTATTAGCTTCTTTCGTTGCGTTTTCTTTTGCTTCCTCTACCAACTCTTTGGCTGTTTGTTGAGCTTTTTTAAGCATTTCATCTTTTTCTGCACGAGCCTGATTCATAAGCTTTTCGTTATCAGCAGAAATTTTAGCCATTTCTGATTTAGCTTTTTCAGCAGCAGCTAAAGCATCAGCAATAGAAGCTTCACGCTCTTTGATACCTTTTAAAATGGGTTTCCATGCAAATTTACCCAATACGAATAACAAAAGTAAGAAAACTACAGCTTGCCAAAAAATTAAACCAAGTTCTGGGGTAATAAGATTAAGTAACATAATGAGTAGCGTAAATTGTAAAATTAATGAATAATAATAACTCCTAATTTCTAATGTTAAATAGTAAAACTTCTGCCTTAACCAACCGTTAAGACAGAAGTTTTGTGTGTGCTTAGGCTACTTTCAAAGCCATCAACAAACCAACTACTACGCCGAATAGAGCAGCACCTTCAATCAAGGCAGCAGCAACGATCATAGCACCTTGGATTTTAGGGCTAGCCTCAGGTTGACGAGCAATAGCGTCCATAGCTTGACCACCGATACGACCGATACCCAAACCAGCACCTAATACAGCCAAACCAGCAGCTAAACCAGCTCCGATACCTGCAATCTCTGCTAAAAGCACTAAAAGTTGTAACATAAAAATTGAAATTAAGGGTTAAACAAAAAAGGTTTTAAATTATATTATCGTCTGTCGTTTATATTATCTTTCCAAAGAAGTTTAATAGAATTAAAGTAATCATCATCAAAACTAATGACTCTTACAGAGTCAAAGCTAAATTCATACTCAAATTCACTGTCAAATAAACCTTGTGGGTCAATAGTGCTGATAAAAAAAGTGTCTTCTTCTAAATTTACTTCTCTAATTTTTCCAAAAAAAGTTTCACCTTCCACATCATCCTGAAACCCAGTTATTTCATAATTATCTTCTACCCATTTCATAATCTCTTGGACTGTTCCAAAAGCAAAATTTTTGGGTATTTGGGGTTCATATTTTTTTAATTTGAGAACTCGTTCCATCTGATAAGATTCTGAATCACGTTCTCTCTTTGTAATTTCATTTTTATTTAAGACTTTGAAGCCATCTACAATGTAATCTAGTGGCAGTGCTTGGATAAGCACCCAGTTTGGACTCTCTGCCAAAACAACACCCCACGTACTATTACTTCCCCAATCTTCAAAGAAAAACTGCTCTACTACAATATCCATTCTGTTTTTATGCGTGATGTACTTCGTGTTTATCTTCGTGATGGTGTTCATCATGATGATGTTCCTCTACGGCTCCACCAAAATACATTGCTGAAAGTAAAGTAAATACATAAGCCTGCAAGATAGCCACAAACAACTCTAAGCAGTTCATTACTACGGCAAATGCTACACTCACAGGAGCTACTGCATAGCTCTTAAATAAGAATATCAATGAAAGCAAACTTAAAATGATGATGTGCCCTGCTGTAATGTTTGCAAAAAGACGAACCATTAAAGAGAAAGGCTTTGTAAAAACACCAATCAATTCTACGATAGGCATAATAGGCACTAAAGTTTTTAACCACCAAGGTACACCAGGCGTATTGAAAATATGTTGCCAGTAGTATTTATTTGAGCTAAATAACGTAACAACAAGTGTTAAAACGGCTAAAGTAAATGTAACAGCTATATTTCCTGTAAGGTTAGCACCACCAGGCATCAAACCTAATAAGTTATTGAACCAGATGAAGAAAAATACAGTCATTAAATATGGCATAAAACGCTCATATTTTTTACCAATATTGGGAACTGCAATTTCATCACGAATAAACACAAAAATAGGTTCAAAGAAAGATTGCATTCCTTTAGGAGCTTTACCTGCATTTTTCTTGTAAGCACCAGCTACACTAAAAAATACTACTAAAAGTAAAATTGCACTTAGAAATAAAGAAGCTACATTTTTAGTAACAGAGAAGTCATACAATTTGCCACCATTTTCTAAAGTAATGTGGTCGTGAGTCATCACATAAGTGCCTTTTTCTCTTTTAAGTACCAATGCATGTTCTTTTTCTCCCTTTGCATTTGTGATTTCTTTTTTCTCTGCATGATGAAATTCAGAAGAAGAAAATACATCAACACCATTGTCTGTATAAAGGATTACAGGAAGAGGTAAAGTAATATGAGTTTCACCAACAGTTGCAAAATGCCACTCATGAGAGTCAGCAATGTGGTGGAGAATTAAATCTCCTGCATTAAATTCTTTTTCTTCATGTTGTGCAAAGGTATTAAGCGAAAAAGTAAGCAAAATACCAACTAAAAACAAGCGAATAGCAGCGTACATATCTATATATTGAGACAGAATTAAAAGTTTAAATTTTGGGCTTGTTGCTCTTCTTCAGGGCTTTTTCCTGAATTGGCTCGCAAGTTATGTAATAACGAATAAATTTCAAACGATACAAAGCAAAAATATAAAATAAAAAATGTGCCTACAAATAAAAAAGGACTTATAACACCCTGATAGACAGCAAAAAATATTACTCCAATACTTAAAAACATTCTTACAAGCATTGCTGAAAAAAAGAAACCTTGAAAATATTCAGGGTCTTTGGTAAGCCCTTGGCTTGTGATAAATGTGGTTAGTATGGATTGTACTGCAAAAAATAAAAGTAAATACCATTTATATTCGTGCAATAGTGGGCTGGGAAGAACAAAATCATCAATGGCTAATAAAACACCTAGTAGAACAGCAATCAATGAAATTTGAACTAAATCAGGTATTTTTTTTATCATCGTTTCCTTTTTTGAGATGCTTTAATTTTTTGTCATCTACATTTTTATTGAGAAATTCATTGATTTTTTCAATATCAAGTGTAGAAACAATTTCTCCAAAAGCATTGATTTTGATGTCAAAGCCTTCCAATTCTTTATGAACTTTGGGAAGCTGGTTTTCTGTTTCTTCCGATTTTTTTTTGCGAGGCATATTTTTATAGATTTCAGAATCAAGAAACATAAAAGATAGGGCGAAAAACCCCAAAGGGCTCAACAAAGTTAATTTTTCGCCCTTACAAATATTACATTCCCATTACATAAGCAAAAATAAGTGGAGCAACAATGGTTGCATCACTTTCTACTATGTATTTTGGGGTATGAATGTCCAATTTTCCCCAAGTAATTTTCTCGTTAGGTACAGCACCCGAATAAGAACCATATGAAGTTGTAGAATCGCTGATTTGGCAAAAATAGCTCCAGAAAGGAACATCATGCCATTCCAAATCCTGATACATCATGGGTACAACACAGATTGGGAAGTCACCAGCAATACCACCACCAATCTGGAAGAAACCAACACCTTTGCCAGCACTATTGTTTCTGTACCAATCAGAAAGCCATACCATATATTCAATACCACTTTTCATGGTAGTTGCTTTTACATCATTTTTAATAACATAACTGGCAAAAATATTTCCCATAGTGCTATCTTCCCAACCACCTACAATGATGGGTAAGTTTCTTTCAGCAGCAGCCACCATCCAGCTATCTTTAGGGTCAATTTCGTAGTATTGTTTTAAAACACCACTGTTAATCATCTGATACATAAACTCATGAGGAAAATACCTTTCACCATTGGTATCAGCTTTTTTCCAAAGTTCATAAATATGTTTTTGAAGTCTTCTGAAAGCTTCTTCTTCAGGGATACAAGTATCTGTTACACGATTTAATCCTTTTTCCAGTAACTCCCATTCTTGTTCAGGTGTTAAATCTCTGTAATTAGGGATACGTCTGTAGTGAGAATGAGCTACCAAGTTCATCAAATCTTCTTCAAGGTTTGCACCAGTACAAGAAATAATGTCAACTTTTCCTTGACGAATCATTTCAGCTAATGAAACGCCCAGTTCTGCTGTACTCATAGCACCTGCTAAGGTAACCATCATTTTTCCACCTTCTGCAAGGTGTGTGATGTACCCATTGGCAGCGTCTTTTAGAGCAGCAGCATTAAAATGTCTGTAATGATGGTCAATGAACTGAGAAATAGGTCCTTTCATAAAAGGTTTATTTATGGAGTTTAAAAATTTTCGGCAAAGATAGAAAAAACACTAGTTTAAACCAATATAAAAACTGGAAACTATCAATTATTTGATATGTTTTTTTCGAGCTACAACAATATAAGTACAGGCATCTTCATTTCGGGCTTTTTGAGAGGATAATTTATCGAAAAACCAAATCTGTGGTTGCATCCAAAGAGCCCAAAGAGGTCTTAAAAATTTAGGAATTTTGAATAAAATACCATCCTGAACCAATTGCATTCCCATAGAGGCTCTACCCAATATCCCCTGAAAATCAACAATTTCAAAACCCTGTTCAGAAACAATTTTTTTAAGCCCAGAAGATGTCCAACGCCAGAAATCTGTAGGGTCAGGATGATACATCCAATATCCATGAGTGGTTAGTAATAAAATCCCGTTTTCTTTTAATAAACGATGTGCTTCTTTTAAATATCCCTGATAATCATCTACGTGTTCTAAAACTTGTGTGGAAACAAGAGCATCAAATTGAGCATCATCTGATTCCACTCTTTGGTTTTTGATATAAATATCAGCATAAGGATTCCAGTCTATATCTGCACCCAGATACTCTATATTGTGTTTTTGAAATAATGAGATATATGGTTTTGTACCACACCCCAAATCAATGAGTCTGATTTTTCCTTTTTCGCTTTGAGGTTTTATATATTTATCTACTGCCCATTCAACTGCCTGACGTAGTTTTCTAAGATAATAAAAACGGGGGTTGTAAATAGCAGGCTTTAAACGAATATGATTTTCGCTGTTTTCGGGCAATTTTTCTTTACGCTCTTGCATTCAAAGTAAATTTATGAAATGGAATGAATGATAATTTGGTGTAATTTTTCTATTTGAGACTCTAAATGATATTCTCGTTGCATTTTTTGCCTTCCAGCTCTTCCCATTTGTTCTGCAATAGCTGGATTTTTAAGTAAAAAAATCATTTTATCAGCCATACTTTCCCAATCTCCTTCTTCTACCAAAAAACCAGTTTTTTCATTGTCTACTGCTTCTTTAATACCTGCATGAAAAGTACTGACAATGGGTAAACCCGTACAAGCTGCTTCCAAAATAGTATTGGGTGTACCTTCTGAATCGCCCGTAACCACATCTATCATAGAATGTTGTACAAATATATCTGATTTTTGTAGCAAATAGGCTATTTCTTGAGGCTTCTTGACTCCTAAAAATTCAACATGGTTGTTTATTTTTAAATCAAGGGCTAATTTTTTGGCATCTTCCCACAATTCTCCAGTACCTATCATAGAAAGTTTTGCTTCAGGTTCTTCTTTCAATACTCTGGCAAAAGCTTTGAGCGTGAGGTGAGGAGCTTTTTTTGCTGTAAATCTTCCTACTGCAATCAGGTTTTTACCCGATGAATAGCTTTTTTGTTCAAATAAACTGGTATTTACGCCATAAGGGGTATGATGTATTTTTGATTCAGGAGCACCTAAATTGAGAAGTGCTTTTTTCATATCCCATGAAACCACACAAATAGCTTTACAGGTTTCAAACATTTTTTGATAATCAAGCCTAAAACTTTCTAATGTATTCTTATCAGAAGCATCAAATCCATGAAAATGAACAATGTAAGGAGTCTCGGTAGCAATACAAGCATCCATGACGCATGTTCCTAAAACGCCATATTCTGCTAAAACAGTTTGGATATTGTTTTTTTTTAGGAATTTTTTGAGGTATTGCGTATAAAACTGGTGGTAATATTTAGGAAAAAATCGTTTTAAGAGTATTCTGAAAGGTTCTGAAAAAGGAAAATCAAAAATACTTTTGTTTTCAATAGTTCTGTAAGGTCTCCACCCGCCAAATAATACATGAGGAGGGTTTAAATATTGTATATGATTGTAAATAAATGTTTCTGAATAATTGTTTTTATTGGGATATGCAACACAAAAGTTCATAAAATTTTATAGAAAGTTAGATCATGGTTTTGGAGCTTACAAAGCTGATTCCAAGAGCTTTGGCTTGTTTGTAAGTAGGCTCCCCCAAATATCCTAAACCAGTCACATCCGACATACAATCTTCTATAATTACCATTTTTTGAACCAGTTCTGGAGCAAAGTCAATGGCTTGTTGAATGCTTGTTGCCACACAATGCGACTTTGCTTCACCTGCTACATATACTTTTTCGTACTCTAAAAGTTGGTTAATCAGATTTTTATTCAATTGCGTTTCTGCAACATGAACATCAGGAATTTGGGCTGCAAAGATACCAAAATGTTCGGAATATGGATGCAAACCTTTGTAAAAAGCAATATAATCTTTACCAGTTGTTTTAGACCAAGTAAGTGTAGCTTGCATGACTTTCTCATCTATGGAAGCTCCCAACGACCCAACTAAACAGTGAGGATTCCAAATAAAATGCAGATATTTTCCTTCTTTTTCAAGTTTTTTGAGGTATTCAAGACTTTTCTCAGGCTCAAAACGAGCTTTCCATTTGCCTGTTTCTACATCTTGGCTTGTAATCTGGGTAAAAGGGGCAGGATGCTTTTTATGATGATCTTCCCAAAAACTTGGATGGGCAATATCATTAAAAGTATGGTTGTCAATGCTTAAAAAAATTTGACTGATTTGGAAAATATTGTTCTGTATAAACTGAGCTAATCGCTCCATATCTTTATCAGCTCCTTGCACATACAAAGCTCCTTGAGGGTTGCAAAAATCGTATTGAGCATCAATGATAAGTAAAGCATTCTTTGGCATATCTCTAAAATTTTGGAATTAATTTTTGTTGAGAGCTGGAAGTTCTACAAAAATTTTATTGACAATTTTCCAAGTTCCATTGATTTTGTATAAAGATAGATAATCAATAAACAGGCGTTCAGCGAGTTGTATTTTTATTTTAGCAACAGCCATTTTGTTTTCTACAATATCTATGGAAAGAATTTTATAATAGCTTTTCTTTTTCTGAACATCTGTAAATGGCGTTTTGGTCGCCCAACGTCTGACAACACCATCAAAATTTCTAGCCCAAAGACTATCTTGAGAAGCTTGGCTCTTCATGACCCCTTTCATGTGTCCATGTTGGAGTTCAAAAGATTTTTTTAAAATAACAGAATCATTTTCGATATAGCCCTGAAAGTAATTATCAAGAGCTTCTTGGATGAGCCTTTTGTCTTGAGCATACACAAAAAGTGTAACAGGAAAAAACAATAACATCAATAAAACGTTTTTCTTCATATTGCTTAAACTCAAAAATGATACATTCAAATTTAAAAATTTCATGAGGAGTTAAACAAATAAATGAATGTTTTTTTTCGAGTCTATGAAAAATTACATTTTATAAGTATTTTTTGGTAAAAATATATTTTTGACTACTTTTGAAACAAAACCAATTATTACAAAAATTTTATGACTTCCATCTTAGGAGTAATACCCGCTCGTTATGCTTCCACTCGTTTTCCTGCAAAAGCATTACATGAAATTAAGGGAAAATCAATGGTACAACGTGTCTATGAGCAGGCTATACAATCCAATTCATTATCAAAATTAGTGGTAGCTACCGACCATAAAAAAATTTATGACCATGTAATTGAGTTTGGAGGAGAAGCAATCATGACATCCACAAAACACCCCAGTGGTACAGACCGTTGTTTTGAAGCTCTTCAGAAAATAGAAGGTAGTTTTGATTATGTACTTAATATACAAGGAGATGAGCCATTCATTCAACCCGAACAAATAGATACCTTAGCCCATGTTTTATTAGATAGGAAAGGGGTTGAGCTGGCTACACTTATCAAAAAAATAGATGATGATGAAACACTCTTTGACCCCAATGAAGTAAAAGTAGTAATTGATGCAGAATGGGAAGCTGTATATTTTAGCCGTCATCCAATTCCATATCTACATCAAATTCCAAAAGAACAATGGCTTCAAAAATTTGATTTTTACAAACATATAGGCATGTATGCTTATCGAAGCGATGTTTTAGAAAAAATTACACAACTTGACCCTTCAAATTTAGAACAAGCAGAAGGCTTAGAACAGTTACGCTGGCTCGAAAACAGCTTTAATATCCGTGTAGCTATCACGGATATAGAAAGCTATTGTATTGATGTTCCTGAGGATCTAGAACATCCTGCTATCAAGGAGTTTATTGATGCTTTGAAAAACTAATAGTCAAGAACTAAATTCAATTATATTTTGGAATCTGTTTTAACAATCAATCATTTATCAAAGCATTATGGAAAAATCAAGGCTGTAAATGACCTCAGTTTTTCTGTGCCTAAACAAAGTGTTTTTGGGATTTTGGGACCTAATGGTAGTGGTAAAACTACCACACTTGGAATGGTTTTGGGTGTAATTAATTCTACATCAGGTGATTATAAATGGTTTAGTGAAACCCCAAAAGCCTCTTTACGTAGAAAGATAGGAGCTATCTTAGAAGCACCCATCTTTTATCCTTATTTGTCAGCAGTAGATAACCTGCTTATTGTTGCAAAAATAAAGCAAGCTGATGAGAAAAATATAGAACAAGTACTAAAAACAGTAGGACTTTACGAACGAAGAAACTATGCATTTAGTACCTATTCACTGGGTATGAAACAACGCTTGGCAATTGCAGCAGCATTAATTGCAGACCCTGAAGTGCTAATTTTAGACGAACCAACCAATGGTCTTGACCCTCAGGGAATTGCAGATATTAGAAACTTGATTTTAGATATAGCCAAGCAAGGTAAAACAATTGTTTTGGCAAGCCACCTTTTAGACGAAGTGGAGAAAGTCTGTAATCACATGGTTGTAATGAAAACAGGGCAACTTTTATACGAAGGTAAAGTGGCGGATTTATTAGGTAATCAAAATTCTTTTGAAGTTAAGGCAGAAAATATACAAAAATTAGAAGAAGTTGCTAAAAACTGGAATGTAATTCATAAAATAGATAAACTTAATCATTCTTTAATTTTAGCTTGTAACAACGATATTACAGGTACAAACCTTAATAAATACTTTTATGAACAAGGTATAATCCTGTCTCAAATACAACCCCACCACAATAGTTTAGAGAAGAAATTTTTAGAATTGCTCAATAATTAAGATATGCTACAACTGCTTCAAATAGAATGGATTAAATTACGTCGTTATCGTAGTTTCTGGATAATGCTTGCCCTGCATATAGCTAGTATTCTTCTTATAGCTTCCTCTTTTGATTATTTCATAACAAAGATTGTGAAGAATGAACTTAGAAAAGTAGGGATGTCTCTTAATTTACCCATTACAGAGTTTTCGGATGTTTGGATTCATATTACATGGCTTGCTGTATTTGTAAGATTTTTTTTAGGAATGCTTGTTATCACCATGATTACCAATGAGTTTACTTATAAAACAGCTCGTCAGAATATTATTGATGGTTGGGACAGAAAAGATTTTTTGTGGGCAAAAGTTGCTCAGGTGATTATTTTGAGTGGTTTATCTACAAGCGTTGTATTCTTAACCTGTACGTTTCTAGGAATAGTTTCTAATGTGGATTCACTTCCATATTTTTTTAATAATATTCATTATTTGGGTATTTATTTTGTACAAGTCTCTGTATATCTCTCATTTTGTTTGCTTTTAGGCATACTTATCAGACGTTCTGGGCTTGCTATCGTTTCTTTGATGGGATATAGTATTTTTGAGATATACCTACTTGGAAAAACTTATAACAAAAGTCATTTAGAATGGCTCACCTATTTTCCTTTTAATACTCCTTTGAATGTTGTTCAGCCTTCATTCTCAAAATATATTCCTCGTTCAGAGGATTTTGTTCAAGAAATAGGCTTTATGAGTACTGTTCCAGCTATTATATATGTTTTTGTGTTCATAAGTTTAATTTATATTTTTCTTAAAAAGAAAGATTTATAACAAGAAGTGTTTAGATGGTAATATACTGATAATCAATATATTTTGAGAATATTGTAAAAGTGACTTTATCTAAAAATTAAAAAAACATTAAAAGTTTAAGCTAAATTTATTATATTCGGCACAAAATGTGATAACTACATTTATATAGTAGTTTTAGTGTAAATTTTTAATACACCCAATTTTAATTATGAAGAAGCATTTTTACACAATATTATTTTTACAGGCAATAGTGATGGGGACTGCTTATGCCCAATATCAATCCAAGACTGTAAAAGTAAAGACAGAGGAGTATGAAGGTACAGTAGAAGACCCCAGTAAAACTTACAAATGGATAAAAGCTGGTAAGTTGGGAGAGAGTAAAGGTTCTTTTCAGGGAGAATTGATTCACGGAAAAGTTGAACTTTTTACAATGGGTATGGGAGGAGAAAAAGAAATGGTTGAGAAAGGAACATACTTTGCTGGTTTAAAAGATGGCAAAATTGAGGAGTATACCTTTGGAAATTTAGAAAATGTTGAAACCTATGATAAAGGAGAACTCAAAGAAATTGAGTTCTATCATCCAGAAAAAAAAGTAATAGATCACAAAATTGTTTACAATTCCCCTTCTAATACTAATCCTCGTAAAATGAAAATAACTTTCTATTACGTTGCAGATCATTTGGATGCAGATAAAAAGCCTACGGGTAAAAAATTAGGTGGCAGACTGGAATTTGAAGGATACCAAATCCCAAATGGATCAACATACTCCAATTTTTATGATGGAGTATATAAAAAATACACTACATGGCAAGATGTAGAAACATTGAGACAAGAAGGAGTATACTCAAAAAATAGAAGAACTGGGGAATGGAAAACTTATTATGATGATGGCGTTGTGGGAAATGTTCAGTATGACAATGATTTAGTAATATCAGAAAAATTTTCAAAAGGAGGGCAACCATTTACAGGTGTTGTAAAAGAAATGAGTAGAAGTTTGAAATCGGAGGTTGCTACTTTTGAAGTAAAAAATGGTGTAAGAGATGGAAAATCATCTGATGTATTTCGTCAAAATGATAAAAAAGAATGGTTACCAACACGAATTGTTGAATATTCAAATGGAAAGGCAAAAGATGAAAACTTTGATTTTGCGGGTTTTCTAAAATCTCAAAAAATCCTTAAAGATGCTGCCTATACACAAGAATGTGACAGCAAAGGAAGTGGATTGCTCTTCTTAGATAAAATTCAATACACAGATAAAGGAGCGTTGGTTTATTTTCAAACTGTAAATACTACTTTTGTTAATGGTTCAGCCATTTCAACGGCTGCTCCAGGTGCTGAAGGTGGGTTTACTGCTTATGACTTGAATACCAAGAAAACATACAAGGTGACAAAAATCTTTAATATTGCTGTAAAACCAGCGTCTCAGTCATCAGCGTATGGTGAAATGGCAACATTTATACTATATTTCGAAGGATTGACTCAGACAGTTAAGAAAATTTCTTTTGTTGAAGGTGATCCTGAAAATCCTTTTGTTGTTGATGAAAAAACAGGAAACACTACTTATAACTGGGGCTGCTACGAATTGATAACCAAATAAAATATTTGAAAAATGATAAATTGAGCCACATTTATGTGGCTTTTTTATATAAAGTACAGTATTATTTGTTAAAATTTATTATATTCGGCACAAAATGTGATAACTACATTCAATAGTAGTCTAGTAAAAACCCTTTAATAAACAAAAGTTTAATATGAAGAAACATTTTTACGCAATATTATTTTTGCAAGCATTAGTAGTGGGTACTACTTATGCTCAATATCAATCCAAGACTGTAAAAGTAAAGACAGAGGAGTATGAGACCCCAGTAAAACTTACAAATGGATAAAAGCTGGTAAGTTGGGAGAGAGTAAAGGTTCTTTTCAGGGAGAATTGATTCACGGAAAAGTTGAACTTTTCACAATGGGTATGGGAGGAGAAAAAGAAATGGTTGAAAAAGGAACATACTTCACTGGACTCAAAGATGGTAAAATTGAAGAATATGCTTTTGGAAACTTAGAGCATATTGAAACTCATGATAAAGGAGAGTTGAAAGAAATTGAGTACTATCAACCTGAAAAGAAAATTTTAGATCATAAAATTACTTTTACATCTTCAGCAAGCGTTTTTCCAAGAAAGATAGTAGCTTCTTACTATTTGTTTGTAGATCATTATTTAGATAAAAAGCCTACAGGTAAAAAACACGGAAGAAGGCTAGAAATGGAAGGTTATCAAATTCCTAATGGAAATAGTTTTTCTATAATTTATGAAGGTAAATTTAGAAGATATACTCTATGGCAAGATGTAGAAATGCTTAGACAGGAGGGTGCTTACTCAAAAAATAGAAGAACAGGTGAGTGGAAAATTTATTATGGTGATGGAGTTGTGGGAGTGACTAAATATGAAAATGATGAAGCAGTTTCTGAACAATTTTTGAAAGATGGTAAACCTTTTACAGGTGTTGTAAAAGATTTGGCAAGAGATTTTAAAACAGAACTTGTTTGGATTGAAGTTAAAAATGGCGTTCGTAATGGAAAAATGTCTGAAGATTTTAAAGAAAATGAGAAAAAAGAACTTGTAGCGGGTAAAGTAACAGAGTATGTTGATGGTAAAATAAAAGATTCTAAAACTCTTAATTTAGCTGACTTTTTGAAAGGACATAAAATATCAAAAGAAGCAGAATATACACAAGAGTGTGACAGTAAAGGTAGTGGAACATTATTCTTAGATAGAATCATATATACAGATAAAGGTGCTTTTGTTTACTTTCATACAGTAAACTTACTATTTGCAGGAGGATCTTCTATTTCAACGGCTGCTCCGGGTAAAGAAGGTGCATTTACAGCTTTGGATCTGACTTCTAAAAAAGTTTATAAAGTTACACAAATATTTAATTTGGCAATTCAGCCCTCAAGACAGTCTGCAAATTATGGAGAGGCTAATCAGTTTGTATTATATTTTGAAGGCTTAACCCAAACAGTTAAGAAAATTTCTTTTGTTGAAGGTGACCCTGAAAACCCTTTTACTGTTGATGAAAAAACAGGTACAACTACTTATAGTTGGGGTTGCTATGACTTGATAGCCAAGTAATTATTATAAAAATATCGAAAGCTACCTGAAAAAGGTAGCTTTTTTGTTAAAAAATAAAAATAATTTATACTTTTTTGGTTACCTTTTTATGGGTCAACGTATTTACCTATGAATACTCTTATTCAAACACCTGTTTAACACTTTTTCATACACAAAAAGCCTTTCCTTTTGGGTAGGCTTTTTTTATTTACTATCTTGCAAAAAAATTGCTTTTCATTCAGAATACGAAAGATATAAATTGTAATTTTATCTTTCAATCTTACACCTAGCATCATTTTATTATTCTTATCGTTTTATATATGCGTGAGTTTGAATATATATTTCAGGAAATACCATTGTTAGCAACCATTGCCCAAAAATCCCAAGAAATTGGGGCTGAAAGTTATTTGGTAGGAGGTTTTGTTCGAGATTTGATTCTTAAAAGACCTTGTAAAGATATTGATATTGTTTGTGTAGGAAGTGGCGTTGATTTTGCCGAAAAAATAGCCCAAGAAATAAGCCCAACTATACAAGTGAGCTTTTTTAAAAACTTCGGAACTGCTATGTTCAGACATGAAGGCTGGGATATAGAGTTTGTTGGTGCAAGAAAAGAGTCTTATCAAAGAAACTCAAGAAAACCTATTGTTGAAAATGGTAGTCTTGAGGATGACCAAAATCGTAGAGACTTTACAATCAATGCGTTAGCAATATCACTCAATAAAGAAAATATGGGGGCTTTGATAGACCCTTTTGGAGGCGTGGGTGATTTAAAAAAGAAAATCATTCAAACGCCTTTAAACCCTGATATTACTTTTTCTGATGACCCGCTTCGTATGATGCGTGCTATTCGTTTTGCGTCTCAATTGGGTTTTGATATTGCAGCAGAAACTTTTGAGGCTATTGTTAGAAATAAGGAACGAATCAGTATTATTTCTCAGGAACGTATCACAGATGAATTAAATAAAATAATACTTTCTAAAGTACCTTCTTATGGTTTTAAATTATTATTTCATTCAGGACTTCTCCAACTGATATTCCCTGAAATGGTGGCATTACAAGGAGTAGAGGCTGTGGGAGATAAACGACATAAAGATAATTTTTATCATACGTTACAGGTTTTGGATAATCTGAGTGAAAAAACACAGGATTTGTGGCTTCGCTGGTCTGCTATTTTACATGATATAGCCAAACCTGCTACCAAACGTTTTGATGAAAAAGTAGGTTGGACATTTCATGGACATGAAGACAAAGGTGCCAGAATGACGCCCCATATCTTTAGAAAGCTCAAATTGCCTATGGGTGAGAATATGAGAATGGTTCAGAAACTAGTTCGCCTGCATCTTCGCCCAATAGCCCTTGTAAAAGACCATATTACAGATTCGGCAATTCGAAGATTACTTTTTGAGGCAGGAGAAGATTTGGAAGGGTTGATGATTTTATGCAGAGCGGATATTACATCCAAAGACCACCAGAAAGTAAAAAAATATCTTACTAATTTTGATAAAGTAGAACAGAAGCTCAAAGAAATAGAAGAAAAAGATAAACTCCGTAATTTCCAGCCTGTTATTACAGGAGAAATTATCATGGAAACATTTGGCTTAAAGCCCTGCAAAGAAGTAGGTTTAATAAAAACTGAGTTAAGAGAGGCTATTTTGGAAGGAGAAATCAGCAATACTTATGAAGAAGGCTTTAATAGAATGCTTGAAATAGGAAAAAAATATAATTTAAAACCCATAAATGTATAAAAATTATGAATCCTTGGCATGATATACCCGTTGGAGACAATCCGCCTGAAATTGTCAATGCAATTATTGAAATCCCTAAAGGCAGCAAAGGAAAATTTGAAATTCATAAAGAAAGTGGCTTATTGATGCTTGATAGAGTTTTGTTTTCTGCTGTTCATTATCCTGCCAATTATGGTTTTATCCCTCAGACTTATTGTGGAGATAAAGACCCTTTGGATATTCTGGTAATCATGTCTATTGATTTGCCTCCTTTGTGTATGATTGATGCAAAAGTAATAGGAGTAATGCGAATGGTAGACCAAGGCGAAACAGACGATAAAATTATAGCTGTGGCACTCAATGATATGAGTGTGAACCATATTAATGATATTTCGGAATTGCCTCCACATACAACTGTAGAAATTCGTCGTTTTTTTGAAGATTACAAAAAACTGGAGAATAAACAGGTAGTTGTAGAAGAGTTTTTGGGTAAAGAAGATGCTCTCAAAATTGTGCAAGAAAGTATAGAACTCTATAAAGAGACTTTTAAGAAAAATTAATCAAAAGAAAAAGAGCAAGAATTTATTCTTGCTCTTTTTTAATGTATTCTATCATTTTTAGAATGCCTGTATCAATATCCATAGGTTGTTTTCCTAAAACAGCCAACATTTTAGAAATATCGGGTTTGCGTCTGGTCATATCTCCTTCTGTAAGTGGAGGTAAATGAGTAATTTCAGATTTTGAGCCAGATAGTTGAATGATTTTTTGAGCTAGCTCCAAAACAGAAACTTCATGATGATTACCAATATTAATAATATCATTCACCAATAAATTTTCGTATAAAATTTTAGTGGTAGTTTCTATATTATCACTGATATAACAGAATGTTCTGGTCTGGCTTCCGTCTCCATAAATTGTAATAGGCTCATTTTTAAGAGCATTTCGAATAAATTTAGCCATCACAAAATCCATACTCTGGTCTGGACCATACGTATTGAAAAACCTGAAAATAGTAAAATCTAAGCCATATTCTTTTTGATAGGACTTAAAAAATGCCTCTCCCAAATTCTTCACGATGGCATAAGGAAGCCTAGAATTTAAAGGGGTTGTTTCTTCATTCTGAGGAAATTCTACAGGTTCTCCATAGACTTCAGAAGAAGAAGAATAGAATACTCTTTTGACATTGGTATTTTTGGATAGGTTCAGAATATTTTTGATACCTTCAATATCCTCCAATACTTTAACAGGATTATTCAGTGTTCTTTGAACACCTACCAAAGCAGCATAATGAAATACATAATCGAATTGGTAGGCAAGCATGATAGCCGAAATATCCTGATAACTATTTACATCAGCCTTGATGAACTTCCAGTTATCAGATTTGGTTTTAGGCAATTTATGAATACTGCCTGTAATTAAATTATCAACGATTACAACAAAGTTTTCTTGGTCTTCTGCTAGTTTTTTAGCAAGAGCTCCCCCCACATTACCAGCACCTCCTGTTATTAAAATTTTTCTCATGTTTAAAATATATTTTTTAATGATGCCCAAAACCTTCTTCTTGTTAATACAGAGGGTTTTGTAAAGAAGGCTTTAAGTAAATATTGTAAGACTTCTGTTCTATGTTTTTTTGTAATAGCCAAATGAAGGGCAATATAGGTATAAGCCTCTGATTTAAAAAAACTTTTAAAAGAATGATATTTTTGATTAGAAGTATTGTCTGCAAAAAGGTGTTTTAAGAAAGCTTCTTGTCGAGCTATCAGTTTGTCTTTATTAATAGATAAAACGCTTCTGGCATCATGGTTGATGATTGTAGAAGTGATGGTATTATCGTAACGAATAGGATAAATGGCTGCTAGCCTAAGCCATAACTCATAATCTTCTGATGCTGAGAGAATTCTGTCCTCTACAAAAGGGTGTTTGAGTATAATATCTTTTCTGATAAAAACACCATTACAACTTAAAATATTCCCTTTGATAAGCCTTTCGTTAAGGCTGTCTCCACTTAGATTATCAACTTTTCTTTCTAAGACTCCTTCAGGGGTTTTATAGTCGTAACCCAAATGAAAAATTTCGGGCTGATGGTTTTTCTCAATGAACTGATATGCTGTTTCAAGGTGATTGGGATATGCCCAATCATCAGAATCAAAAAAATTAATGTATTCGCCTTTTGCTAATTTAGCTCCTGTATTACGAGCAACAGCCCTTTCTTCATTTTTCTTTTTGTGATAGATCACACCTTTTTCTACCCAAGGTTTCATGACCTCTTCTGTATTATCTGTACTACCATCATCTACTACAATAATCTCAAAATTTTTATAAGATTGATTTAATAAAGATTCAATAGTTTTAGGTAACAGATTAGCCCTGTTGTATGTAGGTACGATAATAGAAAAAAATATATTGCTCATAATCAGGTATATAATAAACGAACTTATTTAAAACGATATAAATCAGATAATAATTGAATCATAATATTTAGGTCAAATAACCTTTCTATACTGCTTTGAGTATTAGATTGTATATTTTTTCTGAGGTTTTCATCTTCTAAAAGCCTCTCTATTGATACAGCAATAGCCTCTGAGTCTTGATAACCAACAACTAAAGCATTTTTTTCATGTTGAATAAATTCATTTGCTACTCCCGATAATGTAAATACACTCAAAATGTTACTGGCAAGAGCTTCCACATAAGTTTGTCCGAAAGCTTCTACTTCAGCATTGATAGGAGTGTGAACATACACATCCAAAGTTTTATACAAGGTAGCTAAATCCTGTTCAAAACGGATTTCACTATAATTATGAGCAGGTATATCTGCTAATAATTGCCTGATAATCTGTGTATAATCTCCATGAGCATTGGCAAGTAGCAAGTGAGCATGAGGGTATTTTTGTAAAATCTTTTTGAAGGCAGGAATAATATACTGAATGCCTTTCCAGTGAGTCCAACGAGCTATTACACCTATTACAGGGTATTTTCCCTCTAAATTATATTTTTGTTTTAATTGTAGTATCCTTTCTGGAGAGACTTCTTTGAAAAGTTCCAGTTTAAAGCCATGATGAATCAGGTGTACTTTTCTTAAAGATACGTTTTCTTTCTGAACTAAAACATTTTGAACGTTCTGACTAATAGCTACAATATCAGTAGCTAGGCTATTGATAAATTTATCATAATAAACGGCTCTAGGGAAATACTCATGATGAAACGTAGAATAATGACGTGTAAAGATACGTTTCTTGATACCCAAAGATTTTGCAGCCAATAAACCTACTAAACTGGCATCAAATAAATGACAATGAACAACTTGTGTTTTTAATTTTTTGAGTAAAGACCTTACTTTCCAAAACGATGACCATAATTGAGGTTTACCTGCATAATGAACGTAAAACACAGGTATAGCTTTTTCCTTTAACCAATTTTCTAAAAAACACCCTTGATTTTTATTGAGTAAAATAAAACTTAATTCAAATACTTGTTGATTTAATTTTTCTGCAATCCATTCAAAGGCAAGGGCTTTATCTATATCAGAAATGATGTAAGTGATGTTAATTTTTTTGTCTTGCATATACGATGAATTCTACCTAATATAATCGCCTGTCATTTCTCTACATTGTTGAATTTTCTTTTTCAGACGCTTTCTCCAAAAAAAACCATTTTTGAAAAAAGCCCGCATATAACCATTCAGATTTGTACCAAAAAAGTGTTTTAGTTTCATACCAAAGCCAATATCTTTGGGTATAATGATGAATTCGATGCCCATTTTTTGAGCTGCGACTTCAGCACAACGATTCCCGTATAAAATATTTTTCGTTTCTCTGATATGAATTTGAATATAATGAGAGCCTGAGTCTCTAACTACAATGGCATCTTTGCCTACAATTTTCCATTCATTTTCTTGCCCTGTTACATTCGATTTTTCCTTAACAATCTTGACTTGGGCAAGGGTATGATGCGAAATCAACAAAAATAATATGAGTTGTATTAATTTCATGGGCAAAGGATGCTTCTAAAAAATGTGTATCGTTCAAAATTACGATATTCTTGCAGAATTTGTTTCTTTTTCAATAAAAAAATCATCTCAAATCAATCCTGATATTTTTTAAATAAAAAATCATTTTTATGCTTGAGGTGTCTTTAAAAATGATTAATTTCGCTTGATTTTTTCGTAACTATAGAAATAAACTACTGAATTTCAAGAATCAAAAATAAAAGTAAAAAATAAGTTTGTATAATTTATAAACCATTTTTTTTTACAAAATGTTGCCTATAGATAAGAGCCTCAAAATATATTCAAGATTATGACACAAGCTGAACTCCTTCGTAGTAGTGAGCCATTGCTCCAAGAAACTAAAAATAGATTTGTGCTTTTTCCCATCGAGCACCATGATGTATGGCAGATGTACAAAAAAGCCGAAGCAAGTTTCTGGACAGCCGAAGAAATAGACCTTTCTCAAGACCAAAAACACTGGGAAAGTTTAAACGACGGTGAAAGACATTTTGTATCTCATGTACTTGCATTCTTTGCCGCAAGTGATGGTATCGTAAATGAAAACTTGGCAATTAATTTCATCAACGAAGTACAAATTGCTGAAGCCAAATGTTTTTATGGCTTTCAGATTATGATGGAAAATATCCATTCCGAAACTTACTCGTTACTGATAGATACTTACATCAAAGATAGTAAACAAAAAGATTTTTTACTAAATGCCATTAATAATATCCCTTGTGTAACCAAAAAAGCAGACTGGGCGTTGCGTTGGATAGAACAGGGTAATTTTATTGAAAGATTGATTGCATTTGCTGCCGTAGAAGGTATCTTCTTTTCTGGTAGTTTCTGCTCAATTTTCTGGTTGAAACAAAGAGGTTTAATGCCTGGACTTACATTCTCTAATGAGCTCATTTCCAGAGATGAGGGTTTGCATTGTGATTTCGCTTGTTTGCTTTACAACAAATATGTTGTCAATAAAGTATCAGAAGCGAGAGTACTGGAAATCATCTTGGATGCTGTGAAAATAGAGCAGGAGTTTATTACAGATGCCCTTCCTGTGGATTTAATCGGTATGAACTCAAGATTGATGAGCCAATACATTGAATTTGTGGCAGATAGATTACTTGTTTCTTTGGGTTGTAACAAATATTACAAGGTAGAAAATCCTTTTCCTTTCATGGAAATGATTTCTCTTCAAGGTAAAACGAACTTCTTTGAAAAGAGAGTGGCTGAATATCAAAAATCAGGGGTAATGGCAGGTAAGGATGATCAAAAATTTAGTTTAGATGAGGATTTTTAATATCAAAATACTTCACTCATAAATAAAAGCGTATAAGATGTTCATTCTTGTACGTTTTTTGCTTTTAATAAAATATTTCCTAAATTTAGTTTTAAAAAAACACTGCTAACTTATGAGATTATACATTACTTTGTTATTTCTGCTTACTGTATCAGTATTAAATGCTCAAAAAATACATAAAAAAACAATTTTAGAGCAAAATTCTATTCGTTTTGTAGAAAATAAACATCAATGGAACGATTCTGTCTTGTATAGAGCAGACTTGCCAAGTGGATTTTTATTTGCATATCAAAATTCCTTACAATACAGTTTTTATGATGGAAAAGCTCTTGATTATTTTAAACATAAAGAGTTACATAAGGAAAAAAATGAACCTCAATACGAAGCCATGAATGCTCATAGCTTTGTAATAGATTTTATCAAATCCAATCCGAAAGTAAACGTCTCTCCTAAAAAAATTACTCCCGAAAAAGCAACCTATATACTAGGAAATGACCCCAAACACTGGGCAGAAAATGTGAGCCATTATGAAGAACTTTATTACGAGAACTTATATGAGGGAATTGACTATCATATCTTTTCAAAAGGAAATTCTTTAAAATATGAATTTATGGTTGCTCCTGAGGCTGATGCCCGAAAAATTAAAATGAGTATCAAACATGCTTCGGCTGTGGAGTTACTACCTGATGGAACGCTTGAAATTAAGACAATTGTAGGAAGTATTTACGAAAAACGCCCTTATAGTTATCAAATCATTAACAACCAGAAAATTGAAATTCCTACAGAATTTATTTTGAAAAAAAATCAACTAAGTTTTTATTTCCCAAATGGTTATGATAAAAAATATCCACTCATTATAGATCCTGAGCTTATTTTTTCAACTTATTCAGGAGGGAATTCTGATAACTGGGCTACTACAGCAACTCCTGATAATCAGGGAAGACTGTATTCTGGAGGGACAATCTATGGTACAGATTTTCCAAGATTTACAGGACCTGTTCGTATTGGAGCAGGTGGTATTGTGAATAGCAGTGGAAGTCCTTTGGTAAGTGATGTAGCAATTTATCGCTATAAAGCAGATGGAACGGTTTTAGAACAACTCATTTTTATAGGAGGAGCAGGTTCGGAAGTGCCTCATAGTTTGGTAGTTGATAAGGATAATCGCTTGTTAATTTTTGGAACAACATCATCAGGGAACTTTCCTTTCAATTTTGGACAAGGGTTTCAGGGAGGTTCCAGCATTGAAATACTTGGAAATAGTTATGCCAATGGTAGTGATATTTTTGTGATGAAACTCAATACCAATGGTACACTTAATCGCTCAAGACTGATAGGAGGAGCAGGCAATGATGGAGTGAAACCAGTAGGTTCTGGGACTTTTATTCATAATTATGGGGATGAATTGAGAGGAGATATTTATGTAGATGATAATAAAAATGTTTATATCGCTTCCACAACTCGCTCAAGTTCTATTGCAGGCATTACAGGTAGTATCAATGGTGTACAAGATGGTATTATCATTAAAATGGATGAAAACCTAAATATTACTTGGGGGAATTATTTTGGAGGAAGTGGATTAGATTTTGCACTCTCCTTAAAAACCAATAATGTGAATGATGTGTATGTAGGAGGAGCTACTACAAGCTCAAACCTTCCCAATACAACAGGTACCATCAATCCCACAGCAAGAGGTATTGATGATGGTTTTATAGCTATCTATTCATCATCAGGTATTTTACAAAAATCTACTTATTTAGGTACAAGTGCTGCTGATATGGCATTCTTTATTGATTTAGATGCTGACCAAGAAGTATATGCTTTTGGACAGACTTTTGGAAGTTATCCAATCTCTCCAGGAGTTTACAATAATCCTAATAGTGGGCAATTTATCCATAAAATAAGTCCAGACCTTACAACAACTCGTTGGAGTACCCGAATTGGTTCAGGAGATGGAGCCCCAGATTTTTCGCCTACGGCATTTTTAGTAGTAACAGCCAATAACTGTGGTAATATTTATATTGCAGGGTGGGGAGGAAGAAATAATCGAGATTCAGGGGGAAATAATAATTCGAGTGATACACGAAATCTGCCCACAACTGCCAACGCCTACAGACGTACAACTGTTAATGGTAGCGATTTTTACTTGGCTGTTTTCAAAAAAGATATGCAAAGCCTTATATATGGAACACTTTTTGGTGAAGATAGTTCTTCTGAAAGTGGCGACCATGTAGATGGTGGAACAAGCCGTTTTTCTAAAGATGGAACAATTTATCATGCTGTATGTGCTTCTTGTAGAAGTGCAACAGGTCCTTCAACAGATGGGTTTCCAACAACTGCAGGTGCTTGGTCTAGAACCAATAACAGCCAAAATTGCAACAATGCAGCTTTTAAATTCTCTTTTGATTTGAGTGTGGCATTTCAAGCTCAAGACCCCAAGAACGATTTTGCCGTCATAGCTCCTGATAGTGTAGTATGTGTGGACAGAGTGTTCTTTAAAAACTTTTCTGTTGGAGCAGAAAGTTTCCAATGGCAAATATTTAATCAGGCAGGACAGCAAATATTAAGTCAAAATACACAAAAAGATTTCTTCTATGACTTTAGAGCATCAGGAATATATACTATTACACTTACAGTATTGAGCAGTTCGGCATGTAAGTCGCCACTGGTAACAACCCAAAAGTTGGACTTAACAATGCCAGGCTTTGTTTTAGAAGATAGTGTTTCTGTTTGTCAGGGAGGAAGTATCCAGCTTTCTACAAGCGGAGCAGTTACATACCAATGGACACCAAGCACCTATCTCAATAATCCTAATATTTCTAATCCTATTTGTACACCTGAAGAAGATATAGTTTATACACTTGTCCTGCAAAATGATAGTTGTACAGCTACTCGAAAAATAAAAGTAAAAGTAGACAAACTGCCTCTTTTGGACTATGAGACAAAACTAATCAAAGATTGTTTTAGCCCATATAGTATCAGACTAAAACTAAATGTTCCTGATAGTTTGCTACTGGAAATCTTAGATGAAAATGTTATATGGACAATTAGTGATGGAACGGTTCTGCAAGGTATAGCTCCACCTGTATATACATTTCCAAATGCGGGGCAATCGTATACGATTACACTCAATTATAAAGGAAGTAAATGTCAGGTAACACAACAAAGAGTTATAGAAGTGCCACCACTTGATATACCAGCCAATATTATTACTCCCAACAACGATAATATTAATGAAACATTTGAAATTGCAGAAAAAGGAGCTAAACTCGAAATTTGGAACAGATGGGGGAAACGGATTTATAAAACAAGTAACTATCAGAATGAGTGGGGAAATCAGAAAGAAATAGTAGCAGGTTTGTATTATTATTCATTCGAAACACCTTCTGGAGCAAAATGTAAAGGCTGGATACAGGTCATGAAATAAATTTTATAAAAATTTAATATATTTTTGAAGCTGTTGAGAAACAATTCAACAGCTTTTCTGTTATATTTGCATCACTTTTAATCTATTAAAATTTAAACTCAAACATGAAAGCAAACAAAATGTTAGTAGCTGCTATGATGGCAGGTGCTGTAGCCTTCACAGCTTGCGAAAATAAAGGCGGAGAAGCTGATAAAGCAAAAGCTGACTCTTTAGCTCAGGCTCAAAAAGCAGATTCTTTGAAGAAAGAAGAAGAAAAAAAGAAAGCTGAAGAAGCTAACAAACCTAAATCTGTAGCAGACATTGCAATGGCTGATACCACTAACTTTGGTACTCTTGTAACAGCTGTAAAAGCTGCTGATTTAGTAGGTGCTTTAAGCAATGCATCTGATAGCATCACAGTATTTGCTCCTACAAATGCTGCATTTGCTGCTGTGGATAAAAAAGCTTTAGCTGACCTTTTAAAACCTGAAAATAAAGCTAAATTAGCTGATGTTTTGAAATTCCACGTAGTGAAAGGTACTATCAAATCTTCTGACATCAAAGATGGCGTAACAGAAGTGACAACTCTACAAGGTAAAAAATTGAAAGTAGAGAAAAAAGATGGCAAAGTAACTGTAAATGGTGCAAATGTAACAACTGCTGATGTAGCGACTGGTAGTGGTGTAGTTCACGTAATTGATAAAGTAGTGATGCCATAATCACAAAAAATATATAAATAAAAAAAGAGAGACTTTATAGCCTCTCTTTTTTTATGCTTATATCTCAAAAAAACGTATTTTCAAGGTACTATTACAAATATTTTAATTTTTTATAAAAATTATTTTATCTACGCAATTTGAATGCGTAATAATTCGTTTGTTTTGTATCAGTTAAGACAACAAAAGAGATGAAAAATATAGAGTTATTAAATCAGATGCTTGAAGCAGGTTATTTGGAGGTACAACGCCACCCTGAACACAATTTGTATATCTACAATTATTCGCCAACAGTTCAGTATGAAAGAGTTTGGAATGAAGTAACACTTGCTTGCAGAGGTTTAATCTTGAATGAAAACTATGAAATAGTGGCTCGTCCCTTTGCTAAATTTTTCAATTTGGGTGAACAGGAAAACCAAGTTTTGCCAAATGAGCCTTTTGAAGTATTCGAGAAAATGGATGGCTCTTTGGGTATTTTATACTGGATAGAAGATAAGCCTTTTATGGCATCAAGAGGGTCGTTTGCAAGTGAGCAGTCCGATAAAGCCAATGAACTTTTGTATTCAAAGTATAAACACACTTTGGATAAATTAGAAAAAGGTAAAACGTATTTGTTTGAGATTATTTATCCTCAGAACCGAATTGTAGTAGATTATGGAGATATGGAAGAGTTGGTTCTTTTGGCAATTATTGATAATGAAACAGGTTTGGATTTGCCTTTGGAAGCTATTGGTTTCCCGATTGTAAAGAAATATCATGGAATCAAAGATATAACGACACTCAAAGAATTGGAAGAGGCAAACAAAGAGGGTTTTGTGGTGAAGTTTGCAAGTGGCTTGCGTTATAAAATTAAGTTTGAGGAATACTTGCGTTTACACCGATTGGTTACACGAGTTTCAACGATTAATATTTGGGAGTACATGAAAGAAAACCAGTCGTTTGATGAAATTTTAGACCGAGTGCCAGATGAATTCTACGATTGGGTGAAGAAAACTGTGGATGAATTGAATACTTCTTTCAAAGAAATTGAAAATCAGTGTTTAAAAGATTTTAAAGTATTGGAGTCACGTAAAGAAACAGCCTTGTATTTTATGACTTGTAAATATCCTTCAGTTTTGTTTTCGATGTTGGATAAAAACAATTATGCACCCATTATCTGGAAAATGATTCGTCCAGAGTTTCAGAAGGCTTTTGCACTTAATATTTACGAATAAAATACTATGAATATTCACTTTAAAAATATTGAATTATTAGAAACGCTTCAAAAAGCAACGCTTGTAGAAATAGAAGTAGGTTCTGCTTTGTATGGTGTAAAAAACGCTGATAGCGACACAGATATGTTGTGTATTTATGTGCCAAGCTATAATAAACTACACAGCTTTCTCGATTTATACCATACTTTGCAGTATAAAGATGAAGCCAGTAATACAGATTATATTTTTGAAGACGTATATACATTCATCCAAAATATTCTCTCTGGCGATTCGAGTATTTATTTTGAGGCTCTGCACACCGAAACCCTTAAAAACTCTGTGTTGGGGTATTTGTACGAAAATCGAACGGATTTCTACAATTATAACATAGTCAAGGCTTATGCAGGTTTTTGTAAAAGAGATAGAAAACACCTGATTCCTTCTATTTCGGAAAGAGAACAAGCCAAAAGGCTTTCACATATAGATAGAGGCGTTTTGTTTGCAGAAGGAATTTTAAAAAAAGATTTACAAATCAATCATCCGCAGATTAAAGAGCGATTGGAGTATTTTAAAACCTTAAATTTCAAAGAGAAAGCCAGCGAAGCAGATATTCTGCTTGAAAAAGCTGAAAATATACGTAAACAGGTAACTCAGATGCTCGAACAGAAAAAGATTTTCAGAGTAATGGAGACACCAAAACAGAAAAAACTTGATAATTTTTTGTGTGAGCTTTCAAAAACAGAGATTTACCTATCCAAACAAGCAGAATACATGGATTTGGAACTGTTCTATGAGGCAATGGAGAATGGAGTAAATTATTAGACTTAGGAAAAGGGAGAAGAGAGAAAAGAAAAAGGATAATTATCAATGATGCTTGTCCACTATTAAATGTTCAATGATAAATGTTAATTGTAAAATGAAAAAAGTAATTATTATGCGTGGATTGCCCGGAAGTGGAAAATCTACTTATGCGAAAAACTTGGTAGCTCAAAACCCTAATTCATATAAAAGAATAAACCGAGATGATTTGAGAATGATGTTTGATAATGGTTATACAAGCAAAGGAAACGAAAAATTTATCAAACAGGTACGTGATATGCTGATTATAAAAGCGTTGGAAGATGGAAAGCATGTAATTGTAGATGATACCAACCTTTCTGAAAAGAATATTGTTCGTATCAATCAGTTGGTGCATGATTTTAATAAGAAAAACAACGATTCTGTAAAAGTAGAAGTGAAAGATATGGAGGTTTCTTTGGAGCAATGTATCGAAAATGATAGCAAACGAGAAGGAAAAGCCAAAGTAGGAGAGAAAGTGATTCGTGAGATGTATCGAAATTTTATCAAAGATGACACTCGTTATGCTGTGCAAAATGAGGCTTTGCCGAAGGCAATTATCTGCGATTTGGATGGAACGCTTTGCTTAATGCAAGACCGAGACCCTTATAATGCAAGCACTTGCGATAAAGATTTGCCCAACAAGCCTGTATTGGGTGTATTGAAAGAATATGCTAAAAATGGCTATAAAATTCTTTTAATTTCGGCTCGTGAAGACCAATACAAGCCCCAAACGCTTACTTGGCTGGAGCGTTATGGTGTACATTTCGATGAACTTTTGATGCGTAAAACGGCTGATACCCGAAAAGACTCTATCATTAAAACAGAAATATACAATACATATATTAAAGACAAATACATGATTGAATTTGTGTTGGATGATAGAAACCAAGTGGTATATATGTGGCGAGATGAACTTCGTTTGCCTTGCTTCCAAGTATATTATGGGGATTTTTAATGTAAAAGTATGTGTAAACCTATAAGGTTTTTAAAACCTTATAGGTTTTGGTGTTAAGTAGTGAAACGAAGCAATTATGCTATTCGTGATTTGTAATCACGAATAATTATCATAGGTTCTCTGAACAACCCATAAAAAGATTAAAAATCTTATGATAAAACTTCGGAATTACAAATTCCGAAGAGCGTTGGGAAAAAAAATTATAAATCCTTTATATTTAATTTTGTTTCTATTTTAGGTAATTCTGTATCAAACATTAATTTTATTACTTGTAATTTTGTATAATCACTTTCATCATTAATTAGTTTCTTATATTCCTTTTCCATTTCTATTGCATCATTATTGATATATTTTTCAAGTTTTGGAATAATTTCTTTTATATTTTCTATGGATTTTTTCATTTCTTGAATAGGAGGAAAAGCTCCATTAAGGTAATGAGGATATTTATTTATATTTTCCATAAAATCATGGAATAAATTTTCTATATTCATTATGAGTTTTGTATTCCTCCATTTTTCACAGTTATTTATAGTTTTTTCAAGAATAGTCTGAGTATCTTTTTCAAGAGAAGAAAATTCTCTTCTTCTTTTTGAATAACTATAATATATTGTTGTAAAAGTATTAATATGATATTCTATCCCTTCAAGAGTTTGTGTAATACCATTATTAGTATGCTTACTATAAATTTTATCTATTTCTTTATTTAGGTTAAAATGTGTTAATATCTCATAAAGCTGTATATATTTTTCTAACCAATCTTTTCTTTCAAACAAAAGAGTTTTAAAGCTCTTATACAACATTAATTTATCTATTTCACCCTTGTCTATATAGTTTTTAATAGGGAGTTTTATTAATTTATGAATTTCAAGATTGTTATTGCTTTTTTGCTTTTCATAATATTCTCTTATACTATCAATTTTTTTCTCAAAATCATTAATAATAAGCCCTAAAATACTTTGTAGTAAAGATAAATAGTAATAATATTCTTTCTTTTCACTATCCTTTTCTTTTTCTAACTCAATTTTAAATTGAGCTATTTGATTTTGATTCGCTTTATATTGAATATAAAAGGCTAAAAACGTAACAAATACTCCTGCCAAAGAAATAAAAGGATTCATAATGCCTCCAATAGTATCACCTATTTGCCCAGTAGTTGTAAAATCATATTTAGTAGAATATTTTGTAAGTAATGATGGAGCAAAAAATGCTAAAACTGTAAATAGCACAGCTAAAATCCCAAACACCCACATAAAAGTGTTTTCTCTTTTAGATAAAGGTTCTATCCCATTATTATCTTTCATATTTAAAACTATTAAAACAATACAAATATACAAAAAAGGGCTATTTTTTAGCCCTTTTCTTTTCAAATTCCAAAGAGCATTATACCAAAATTTACTTATGCTATTCGTGATTATAAATCACGAATAATTATCATAGGTTCTCTGAACACATAAAAAGATTAAAAATCTTATGATAAAACTTCGGAATTAGCTTCGCTGAGCCTTTCAGGGTTACAAATTCCAAAGAGCGTTGGGTTAAGGAAATAAAACTGCTTCCAAAACAAAAATAAAAGAGATTAATACATAAATCAATAAGAGTTTAGAAGATAGCAGAATATAGGAAATCTCTGTCTTTGAAAATATTCTGACAATTATTAATAACTTGATAATAAGTAATATGCTGATTATCAAACATACAGTTATTCTAGCAAGAAAAAAACTAACTATATTTGGATATTTTAATTCTTCTAACCATTGCTCTTCTGAACCCAGCCAAAAATGGCTTACAAAATATAAAATGAGTATATGTATGAAAAAAATATACCAAAACTTTTTAAATATATATTTACCCTGATTCATCATTCTTATTTTACAAATTATATACATTTTGGGAAAAAAATAAAAAAAGGGCAAATTGATTCAGGAGATATTATAGAAAACAAATAAATAAGGCAAAAGCCCTCATTATTGAGGGCTTTGATTTGTTTGATCGCATTGAGTCGAAAGACCTTCTGCATTGATTGTAAACTCGGCAGGTGGTAGCGTACAGTCTGTTGTAAATAAAGGAGAAGGAATTTGTGTATAACTCCTAAAGAAAACTCTTGTGTTCTTTGTACTCAGCGAAGCTGGCAAATTGAAAATAAATACACAATTATTGTTCCCAAGCCAAGAAACTCCAATATTGCGATTGGTAATTTGAACAACTGATGTACAAGCAGGCAAACCACCTACTACATCTCCTCGTTGAGCAATGACAACACCCTCAATACATAATGATGATGATGGCTCTGTTGCAGGTTTCCGACAACAACCTGTAAAAGCTAATAAAGCTAAAAGGGTAGCAAAGGTAAAAACATTTTTTCTCATAAGTTATATTCGTTTTAGTGATGCCTAAATAAAAAGCTTTAGGCTTGGCTTTTGATAAAATTTGAAGTGTGGTATTGATTGATTTCGAGCAATAAATATGCCAAAAAAATCATATTTTGTGCTATTTAAAAATTATATAGCTGGATGAATACTTAAAATAACATTACCAATTTTCTTTCCTGAGTTTACATACTGGTATGCTTCTACTACTTGGTCTAAAGAATAGGCTCTGTCTATGAGAGGTTTGAATTTTCCTTTTTTGAGTATATCTGTAATATATTTGAGACTCGCTTTGATATCAGAGGGCAAGGGAAATATTACTTTCTTGCCACCCAAAAAGGGGGTAATAAGAGCTAAAAATGGATTTTGTGAGTTTTTGCCTAACTCCGAAGAAATATAAACTCCTTTAGGAGAAAGTAAAGGCTTACATTCGCCAAAAGAGCTTTTTCCTACGGCATCAAACACAAAATCATAAATTTGGTTATCTTTTGTGAAATCCTCTTGGGTATAATCCATTATTTTATCAACGCCCCAAGAACGTACTTGCTCTATGGTATTAGTAGGGCATGTAACAGCTACATACAAGCCCTGAGCCTTTAAAAACTGGGCAGCAGCCGAACCAATTGCCCCAGAAGCACCATTGATGAGTACTTTATGGCTGGAATTTAATTTTACTTTATTGAAAAAATTAATGGCATAATGAGCTCCTTCCAAACTGGCTACTGCCTGCTCAAAACTAACATTTTCAGGAATGATGGCAATAGGCTTGTTTTCATTAATTACCATGTATTCAGCTTGTGAGGCTATGCCTGTATCTTCAAAGCCAAAAACTTGATCACCTGTTTTAAAGAGTTTTACATTTTTGCCTATAGCTTCTACAACGCCTGCAAAGTCAGTGCCTACAATGGGTTGTTTGGGCTTAGGAATGCCCGTAAAAATCCTGATAATAGAAGGATAACCACTTGTAACTGCACAATCGGTTCTGTTGATGGTGGTAGCGTATACTTTTACTAGAATTTCGTTGTCTTTGGGCGTGGGTTTTTCTACTTCTTTGATAGAAAGAATATCTTCAAATTTTCCGTATTGGGTTCTCATAACTGCTTTCATACTCATTTATAATCAATTTTCTCAACAAAGTTACAAAGCAGTTTAGGCAATTTCATTGATTTTCGTCAAGAAAGAAAAAATAACTATTTAGACATAATTCGTTTCCGAATTCGGCTGAGGGTTTCGGGTGTAACCCCCAAATAGCTGGCTAAGTAGTACTGAGGGACTCTTTCTATCAAATCGGGTCTTGTTTTGAGCAGATTCAGATAACGTTCTTCGGGGCTATGAATCATATACATCGCAAGCATTTCTTGATATTTGCTGGATTCTTCTTGAGAAGACAAACGACAAACAGGTTCAAATTTGGTAGCAAGTGGATGAGAAGTATCTTCAGGAGGTCCTACGGAAAGATAACTATCTTCTAGACAAACTAAATAATATTTAGCAGGAGCATTTTTATAAAATCCTTCATAAAGATTAATGGGAGTACCTTCTGTGAAGAAATTGGTAGTTTTTTCTTCTCCATCAACCAGATAATATTGTCTTACACAGCCTTTGAGTACAAAATAGCACCAAGGAGAAATTTGCCCTTCTCTAAGTAAAATATCACCTTTTTTAAAAGAACGAACATCCAAATTCTCCAATAAAATATGAGCATCCTCTTCAGAAACAGTTGTAAATCTTGAAAGATACTGAATGAGAACATGTTCTTTGAGTTTTTCGTCAAGAATAGGCGAGGAGAGAGGTTTCATACAGATTAGATTTTGAACAAATCTACATAAAAAAACTATAAGGATTTAAAACTGAAAGAAGTGTCAGCCAATCCTTATAGGTTTTGGTATTAAAACTAAAATTATTTTCCTTTGATAGTACCCATCTGAATCACTTCAAAATCACTTACTTTTACATTACCCAGTTTTTTAAGGTCTGTATTATTCCATCTTTCATCAGGTACTCCTGAAACATACATGGAAGTGCCTACATCAGCTAAAATGAGTCCATGCTTTTTTAAAGCTTTTAAAATAACCTGATTTTGTGGAGAAAATCCTGAAATATCAAAATTTGCTTTAAGCCTTAATTTTGCACCAAAGGGCAATAAGTTATTTGCTTTTGAACCTGAAACCTGATGTCTTGCAGGATGTACATAACCCTGATATATTTTGGAACGTTGGAGAGTAAAACGAATTGCATGGTCAATTTCACCTTTGGCAACCTCGTTGTAGCGTACCAAACAAGGGAAAATAGGAAGTCCTGCTGCATCAGCAGATGTCCAGCCATCTGTTCTGTATTCCTCAGTATTCAAATTGAATTTGGCAGCCGAAGAAGCAGCCCAACCACTGGAAGTACGGCTGGCATTGTAAAGTTCGTAGAGTACACCATTATCTGCATCTATTGTAATGACATGACTATCACCACTTCCATTACCTTCAATGGGAGCATCAAGAGGAATAGGAAAAGGACCTTGGTCGCTTTCATCACCATAATTATCATCATAATCATTTCCCCTGAAAGTAACAGGCACTTGAGGTTGTCCGTTGCCTACCACTACAAAAGGAATTCCTATGGGAGCACCTTCCCATAAACCCGCTCCAAAATCAGGAAATAAACCTGTCGTCAAACCAATATTGGCAAGAATAACAGAAGAATTGGGATCGATGGGAGCAGAAGAAATATCTGCATTGAGTGGATGTGAGGCAGGAAAAATAGTAATATTTTCTACATCATTGGATGGCTGAACGTTTTTTGGCGTAGCTGGAGAATCTTTTTTCTTACAATTAAACAATGCAATTGAAACAAGGAAATAAAGAATGTGATGTTTTTTCATGTGGAAAGATAGTTTAGAGGTTAAACAACAATATCCAACGAAGTTTTACGGAATAAATTGCCTGATGGTTTTCTTTTCTTGAGATATAGGATAATACTCAATATTTCTGATTTTCTTATCAGCATCTTCAATTGTAATTTGGACGGGTATTTTTATTTGTCTATGCTGAATACTTAAACTTTTAACTTTCTGACCATTTCTTAAACCAGCTTTCCATGCTTCACTACCTTCTTTTACATTTGTAATTGTATAAGATTGAATGGACTTTTCTACATCAAAACCTACTTCAAATGAATCAATTTCTTTTATTTCATCTTTTACACCTATAATACTTCCAGATTCAATGGGGATAGTACCACCTTTTATAATCCAATCATTATGAATGGAAGAAATATCTTGTTTGATAAGTTTATTGACAGTTTTAATAAAATCTTTTTCTTCAATCATTCCTTTTTTAGAAGATTTTTTGAGTAAGGCAAACATCACATCATCCAAAGAGTGTTGGTTATTGGTTTTCTTTCTGATGAGTTGTTCCAAGTAAAGGGCGTATATGAAACCTTTTTTATAGGGAAAAATTTGATAGTCTTGTCCTTTCCAGAAGTTGTTTCCTAAAGTATCTTTATGAGCATTGATAACAGGCGATGAAGAATAATCTACAATAAACGAATTTACTTTTTCAATGTATTCTTGCTTAGAAATGAGGTTGTTTTTCAAAAGAATTTTATACGTATAATAATCTGTAAAACCTTCTATAAGCCAAGCATTTTCTTGATTATTACTTTTGATTTTGATACCTTCCACACCAAGCCATTTGTGGCAATATTCGTGAGCTAAAAGACCTTTGATGTAAATATCATTGGGAAACTCTTGCGTCATAGAGAGTAAAAAAGATTGATGAAATGCAGAACCATTAAGACTCCCTTCACCCACAAAAGGCATCAACGTTACCAAATAATATGGTTCTGTGTGGTCTTTCCAAAAGTTTCGTTCAGATTCAATAACATTCTCAAGTGTTGCAAGTAATTCTTGGTCTTTAAAAACCCATTTATTTCCTCTGACAGCAAGAAAAATAGGTTTGTTTTTCACAAATGCTTTATGAATTCTAAAGTCACCAGCTACATACAGAGTATTAAGAAAGTTCTCTGCTGAAATAGTATGTGTACTGATACGTTGCTGGCAAGCCAAACTATGGGCAAGATTCCAATTTTGTGGCAAATCCTGCCAGTCAAGAGTTACACGAATTTTCTCTTTTTTTAAATATTCAGGAAAAATATATAAAGCATTGCTTGTTAGGTGTATAAAAGATTTTTGAATAACGGCTCTATAATTTTTTGGATAAATTAAATCTCCTTCCCAGTCTTGAACTAATGTATATTCAATTTCGATTTCTTCAGAAGGGTTGTGACTGATTATAATTTGACCTTCTTTTTCTTTGTTTACTGCTAAATTATTAGGTTTAATCCCTTTGATGTCTTGAATGGCATTATAAAGCTTCTCCTGACTACCAAAAGAAGAGGGAAGAAGAAGCGTAGTTCTATTGGTTTTGGGGGCTGTAAACTTAAGATTAACAATGATTTTTGGTGTATTTGTTGTATCTACTTTGATTTTGTAAGATAGTCTGCTTTGAGCAAAGTTAAATTGACTGTAAAAAGTGAAAAGAATAAGCAATAAATGTCTCATAATCTAAAATAAAAAGAAATAAAAAACTCATTATAGATGACTCTTGTTTTATAAAAAAAGTTGTATAGAATGGGATAAAAATTTAGAATTTAGGTTTTTGAGTAACTTGATACTTATATTTGAGATGGTAGTTTTGAGTTGGGAGTATCATCTGGAAATAATAAAGGGACTTGTTTGTTCCATGATTTTTATATTGTGAGGTTGTCTAACATTATTTTTATAAGTGAGAAATTATCTTCAAACAAGACAGTAGTCAGACAAGAAAAAAGATGCTCTTATTAGAAATGTTAGACAAGTTCAAATAAGGATTATGATAAACTTATGGTCGAGTTTTAAAATATTTAGATTTTATATAATCGTCTTCAGTTGGATTAATGGTTTGATAATACCAAGTACCAACATTTTTATCATGGTTTACATTGGCTAAAATAGGTCTCATTTTGTTTTCTACAATAAAATCTTGATATAGAATTCTAAAAGCTTCAACATGAGGACGTTTTGCAATCAGCATTTCTAAATAACGAAAAGCATCCATAGCAAAACCATTTCGTTTATAAAAATAAACTAGATAAAGAATATCTTCGATTGTGTTAGGTGTAAGCCTTATTTGAGGGTCTTGTCTAAGAATAGATTGTCTTTCTTCTTCTGTAATGATTGTAAATGCATAGGTAGTTTGTTGACTAGAAGGTTCACGTAGCTCTGCTATGCTACCATGGACTATCAACTCATTTTTTGCTTTTTCTAATAATGGAGCTAAATTTATATGTGTAATAGCTTCTGGATATTTAGATGTGGCTACAATATTTGTATGATGAATATTTCTACCATAAAAATCTGAAAAGCTTAATGTATATGTAAATTTCTCTTTATTGTTTATGTGATAGGAATAATTTACATACATACGCAATGCAATAGTATCTTTGTTAAACATTCTCATTACAAGATCTTGTCCATTATTGTTATTTCCTAATGAATAAAAATCTATTATACCTCCTATACATCTACAACCTCCTCTTGAAACAGGCGTTGTCATCCCTAAAGAGTACCTACGATGATTTTTATTGATTTCTATTTTACTAGCATTGATTAAATTCGTGAGAATATATGGATTGTATTTCTTGCCCCAAGTTCTTTCTTGTGGTTTGTAGTGTTGTTCTAAACTATCAATATCAATGTTTTTCTCTTGGCTAAACTCAAGCATATAGCCAGAAGTATCTGCTAAAATCAAATAGTCATTGGGCTTTAAAACAATAATACTTTTTTTGTATATGGGAGAACCTGCTAAAACCTTTTCTTGTTTAGTTTTACTGAAAGATGACTTTTGAAACTGATAAAGTTCTCCCTGTTCAACTAAAACTCGAAATTTTGAAGGCTTTAGAGGTTTTTGAGCCAAAATAGGAATTGTAATAAGAAATGATAAATACAAGAAAGTTTTCATGAAAATAAGATGATAAATATTATTAAATAACAGAAACCTTATAGGTTTTCAAAATAATTTTATGATTTTATTTATTGATTAACAAATATTTACAAAAATAAACCTATAAGGTTTTAATATAAACTAAATTCTTCTCCTTACTTAACTTTTGCTCTCTGATAATCACAGAATTAACCATATGTGCAACACTTACATCTCCAAAAGTAGCCCATTTGAGCCAGTAAACTTCTTTGAGATGTAGAGTTCGCATGATTTCTTTTAAGTTTTTGCCTTGGGCATAAAGGCTTCTAACTTCTCCATAAAAATCTTCAAAATATTGTAATTTCTTCTGAAATAGTGATTTTCCATTTTTAAATTGAGGGTAATGTCCACAAAAAATTACATCAAAATCATATTGAAGTACTTTTTTTATAGAATCTATCTGTTCACCTAAATCTTCCCCTTTTCTAAAATATTTAATTTTAGTACTTACAAATAAATCACCTGAAAAAAGCCAGCCTTGTTTTGGTTCTAGAAACACAGTATGGTCAATAGAATGACCTGGTGTATGAATAGGTAAAAGTTTGTAATTTTCAGTAATGATTAATTCTGGAAATTCTGATACCTCAATGTCAGCTGGATTGATTCGACCAAACATGTATTGCTCATAAGGTAACACTTTAAAGCCTTCTTGCACTTTCTTGGCTGTAAAGGGATGGGCATAGATAGTTGGTTTATATTTCTCGTAAAAAAAATCTGTATTTCCAATATGATCTTCATGCCAGTGGGTGAGTGCCACTTGAGTAATAGTTTTACCTTCAAATGTTTTTTTTACTATTTTTCTGGCATTAATCTGGGCTGTGTCAATGAGTAAGCCTTCAAGCCAATAATTGCGTACAGTCATGACAGGCTTACCAATGGGAGCTGACCCAAACTTAAATATTTCTACTTTATCAAAAAATGTCTTTTTTACTGTCTGCATTTTTACAGATTAAAACACAAATATCCATAAAAAAATAAAGACCAACAACCTTTTGGTCGTTGGTCTTTATCAAAATATTTTAAAATACTATTTCTCTTCTAATACAGGTTGTTCATCTTCAACAGATGGTTTATCCATATCGAAATCTTTTTCGTATTTTTCCCAGCTTTTGCGTTCTTCTTCTCTTACTTTCTCTGCTTTTTTAGCCATATCAATTAAAACAAGTAAAGAGTTCTGATTTTTATCTGTCATCCAAACTTCAACTTCTGTTTGGCTTTTCTTATTCTTCATCTTATTGGCTTTCATAATACCGCCTTCAAAAGGGAAATTTTTGCCATAAACTTTACCAAAACCAGAGTTTTGATATTCTTTAGAAGCAACCCAGCTATCAGAAATTCCTTTGCCTACATACATTACAGAAGCAAATTTACCAGCTTTTTCTTTAAAGTCACCTTTTAGTTTGCTGTCTCCTTTATTGATACCTTCTTTGATAGAGGCTGTCATAGTTACATAAGCTGCATCATCTTTGATAACCAAGAAGCCCATACCTCCAGGTGCTTCATATACATTATCTTTTTTAGTAAGAGCACCACGAGCTTGTTTTGAATTAAGAGCATCTACCACTTTCTCAAAAGCTTTTTTGTCTTTAACTCCTATAGAAACTACAAATTCTGGTATATCTCTACCTTTTGAATCAAAATTAACTTTTCCAACTACTGCTACGAAATCACCACTCAAAGCTTTGGTTACATCATCAACTGTGATACCAGCCTCTTTAATATTGTCTTCAACTGCTGATAAGAATCCTTTTTCTTTTAAAACAGTTGCTAAACCTTCAAGATTTAAAGAAAAACTAATACCAGCATCAGCATTTTCGATAGGAATATTTTTCAAAACACCAGACTTTACATTATCATTTGTGATTTTGTCTGATAATTTATTTAATTCCTCATTACCAGTATAATCAGCATCTACTACAATCTTACCTTTTTCGAAGGTAAAACCTAGATTCATAGTAGTTCCTTGGTTACTTAAACCAGCCATACCCAATGCCATAGAAGCTTGTGCACTACTAGCAGAAAGTTTTTCAATGTTCATCCATACAGATGCATCATAACCTTTACCAGCAGCATCTTTAAAGCTTTCATTGCTACCAATCAAGGTCTCTTCACCTTTCATTTCAAATAATTTCTTTGCATCAGCAGTAGTAACACCATCTTTTGCTACTAAAACACCTATTTTACCTTGCCAAGCCATTACAGCATTTTTCTCGAAAATTGCAAATTTAATTTTACCTTCTTCTTTGAATTCAGGCTTTTTAGCATCCTTTAGGTCTTTCCAAGTTGCATCATCTTTGATAAATTTAGTCAATTTGTCTTCATTATCAATAGCAAACACAACACCTATCGAAGTGCCTCTTTTCATATCCACATCATTAGAATAGATATAAACTTTATTTAAAAAGTCAATACCAGAATCTAAGAATTTCTTTATGTTTTGAGATGCTTTTTCTGCTTCCTTATCAGAAGCACCCATTTCTTTTAAATTTTCTTTGCTAACTAATTTGTCAAGAGAGATGGTTTTACCAGTTAACTGTTTTACATCTAAACGTGCTACGATAGCAGCATCTTTAGGGATAAGTTTGGTGTGCTCAGGAGCATTTTTACTACCACCACAGGCACTCACTAGCAAACTAAGTGTTCCCAAAAAGGCAACATACCACAAATTGCCAAAGGGTTTATAAGTTTTTTGCATAATTTTTAAGTTTTTTACACAAAGTTAATAAATAAATTCAATAAAAAACAAAAACTCTGAGAGTTATTAATCAGAATAATCTAAAATAAGCAATGCAGGGGTACTTACCATCTGCATTACTTATGATAATTCATAGATAAATTACTTGAAAACCTCTACTTTTAAACCACTTTTAAAAGATTTGTTATGCATAATTTTAATCATAGCTTTGATGAAGTCTTCATCATTAGCTTTGTAAGGATTTTCTACAAACTTCTGAGGATTAGCAGCAAATAAAGGAAAGCAGGTACTTTGTACCTGAATCATGATTCTATGACCTTTTTTAAAGGTATGGAAACAGTCTTGTAAACGAACATTTACAGCAGTTGTTTCTCCTGATTTCAGAGCTGTGGGTTTTTCAAAACCATTACGAAAACGAGCAGGCATGATTTCACTACGTACCATCTGATGATAGTTGGCAAGCATAACGTTTTGAGGTGTTGTTTCGTGATTAGGCTCATTAGCTGGGTACACATCTATTAGTTTTACAATAAAATCTGCATCTGTGCCAGTGGTAGAAGCAAATAATTCTGCAAGCAACTCGCCACCAAGGGTAATATCTTCTGTGAGAATGTCTGTCTGGAAAGATAAAACATCTGGTCTATTGGCTGCAAAACGTTGGTCTTCACTCATATAATTACGAGGAGTAAAACCTAACATCTGTCTGAGATTATCAGAGTGGGGAACAGGCTTTTTAGGGTCTGAGATATACTCTGAGAAGTCGTTATCTGTATTAGGTTCATCAAAAGAAAGTTTTCCATTGGTATGAAAATAGAGTTTCTTTTTTTCAGTAGAAGCAGGGTATTTGTCAAATTTACGCCATTCTTTTTTTCCAGTATCAAACAGATATGCTTCTGGTAACGAGGTTTTTCCATCACCTTTTTCTTTCAAGAAATGTTTAAAAAATGTGCCCTCAATTTCTCTTTGGTAGAAGGTGGCTACGCTATCACCAAAATAAATATGATTGTGCATATGTTTTCCACGTTCTCTTGCCCAATCGCCATGTCCAAAAGGACCCATTACCAAAGTATTGTAGTTTTTAGAAGTCTTTTCAATGGTTTTATAGATATTTAAAGGTCCATATAAGTCTTCTGCATCAAACCAGCCACCTACAGTCATGACTGCATGGTTTACATTTTTAAGGTGTGGAAGAAGGTTTCTTTTTTGCCAAAAATCATCATAATTAGGGTGATTCATAGCTTCTTGCCAAAAAAAGTTATCCTTATAGTATTTTTCAGCATTTTTAAGATTAATCAAATCTTTGTAAAAAAGCCATCCGTCTGTAGTTTGTGGTCTTACGGTCTGGTTCTGATACCAAGCTTTTGTGGTATTTTCTGTTTTCTGAACACCAAAAACAGGATAAGCCAAGAAATAACCTAAAACCAAAGCACCATTATGATGAAAATCATCAAACCAAAAGTCTGCAATGGGAGCTTGTGGCGAAGAGGCTTTCAGAGCTGGATGGTTAGCTAAAATACCTGCTGCTGTATAAAAACCGGGATAAGAAACGCCCCATTGTCCAACTTTTCCATTGTTGTTGGGTATATTTTTGATAAGCCAATCAATAGTATCGTAAGTGTCAGATGCTTCATCTACTTCTGTTTTCTTTTTCTTGCTGGCAAGGTGTGGAGTCATGTTTGTCCAAGTGCCTTCACTCATATATCTGCCTCGAACATCCTGATAAACAAAGATATATTTATCTCTCATCAAAAATCTGTTAGGACCTAAACGGGTAGGATATGCTTCTTTTCCATAAGGGGCAATACTATAACAGGTTCTTTGCATCAGGAGAGGGTATTTTTTGTCTTTAGCAGCATCTTTGGGAACGTACACATGGGTAAAAAGCTTGATACCATCTCTCATGGCAATCTGATATTCATATTTTTCATAATTTTGTCTGATAAATACAGAATCTTCATTAATTTTAGATTGTGCAAATATTGAAAGACTGAAAAAAAATGTTAGAATAGATAAGCAATACTTCATAAAGCAAAATTTTATGGTTTGTTTATATTTTTTAGATAATCTCAAGGAAACGTTTCTTGCTATATTTTATTGTAAATGATATAGGATTTAATTTTTTATATATATTTACAAATATTTTAAAGATTATATTTTTAAAACTTAAATATTTATGGTGAAAATTACTCTTAAAGTTCTAGTTTTTTTATGCTTTTTAAGCACTTCTGTATTGGCTCAAAAGAAAATTTTTGAAAGCCCTAAAATGAAAGAAGTTATACCAGTTCATAAAACTGTTGCTATTTTACCTTTTCAGGTAACTATTAAAATGAAAAAATTACCTAAAAATACAACTCCTGAGGATATTGTAAAACAAGAAAAATTAGAAGCGACCAATATCCAAAACAGTGTATATACTTTTTTGTTACGCAAAAGCAAAAAATATACAGTAACTTTCCAAGATGTGTCTAAAACGAATGCATTACTTGCTAAAGCTGGTATTACACAGGAGAACATGGCTACTAAAACAATGGATGAAATAGCAAAAGCTTTAGAAGTAGATGCTGTAATAGGTGGTTCTGTAGTTACGGACAGACCTATTTCCGAAGGTGGGGCTGTGGCTTTGGCTGTTTTAGGTTTAGGTTTTATGAAATCTAATGAGGCTAAAACTATTATGACTATTCACAATGGAGCTGATGCGGAACTATTATGGCGTTATGAACGTACGGTTAGTGGTAGTGTAGGAAGTTCTACAGACGATTTAGTAGAAATCATGATGAGACAAATAGCCCGTAATTTCCCTTACGAAAAATAATATCTAAATAAAAAAGAGCTTTAAAAGCTCTTTTTTATTTTATAACCATTTGATTTTTTGAAGAACCAGAAATAAAACTAAAAATGTTGGTAAAATGCTCATCAACATTACAATCCAATTTTTAGAATTACCTTGATTTGTATTTTGATGAACAACTGGGTAGGCTAGACTCGTTGTGTGATAAATATCACGTTTGGTCGCTTTTTGATAGTTTAAAGAACTTTTTTGAGTCTTTGTATCTTCTTTTATGGCATTTCCCTTCTTTTTGAGGGTATTTTTCTTAGCTTTTTTAATACTATCTTGTTTGATTTTTTCTTCAGCTTTTTTGATGCTATCTTTCTTTTTTCGTTCGGCTTCTTTCTTTTCAGCATAATTGCTGGGCAATCCCAATGTATGAGCAGTTTTTGAAACCACAAAATGCTTCATATTGCCACTGTGGCTTTTATGAGCAATTTTAAGTGTTTGACTCTGAGCTTGGTAAGCTAGCAGTAAACATAGTATAACAATCATGTTTTTCATAGAAATCAAAATTTTATATTTTTTAAAGATAAAAATGTATTTTTAATTTAGCAAAAATTGTACAAACTATGATAAAGGCTTTTCAAAAAATTATAAGTGTTTTTATTATCCTCTTCATTTTTACATTTCCCTTTCCATATACAATACTGCCTAATATTGGAAAATATACAAGCCTTTTTTTTGAGCCTATTATCAAATGGGTAGGGGATACCATTTTTAAAATAGAAAAACCTTATACCATATTTATAAGCTCCGATTCAACGGGCTTGTATATTCATATTATAATTTTATGGATAATGGCTTTGGGTATTGGTTTGCTATGGAATTATAAATGGAAACAACATTTTCAAAGCAAAATCACCTTAAACCTAATATATGTGTTTTGCAGATATTATCTGGCTCTACAAATGTTTATTTATGGGTTTAATAAGGTTTTTAAATGGCAATTCTATTTGCCTGAGCCTAATACATTGTTTACAAGGCTTGGAGATATAAGTCCTGATTTACTTTATTGGAGTACTATGGGACTTTCAAGACCTTACACTATTTTTGCTGGGTTAATGGAAATTATTCCAGCTATCTTGTTACTATTTCGCAGAACATACATTTTGGGGGTAGTACTTCTGTTTTTGGTACTCGTAAATGTTTGGGTCATTAATTTGAGTTTCGATATTTCTGTGAAAATGTATTCAAGTTTTTTATTGCTTATAACGGGCTATCTGATAGCTCCTTATATAAAAACTTTAACAGGATTTTTTCAAGGAAAAACAACAACTCTCGACTCAACTCCATTTATTTGGAAGCCTTTTACAGATGAAAAAATGAATCAATTCTTAAAAATAACAATCATAACTTTGTTTACAGTTGAAACATTTTGGCAATATATTGAAACAGGGAATTTTAATGACGATAAAGCTCAAAGACCTTATTTACATGGAGTTTATCAAATACAAACCTTTGTTAAAAATAAGGATACACTTGCAATCAATCATGTGGATACTTGGAAAAACTTTTTTGTACACAGAAGGGGCTATTTTATTACACAACTCTACAACGAAAATATGCAGGATTATAAATTAGAGGTAGATTCCATTACAAATACACTCAAACTGACTCAAGAAGTAAATCAACAAGTTGTTAAACTAAATTATCGGGTTGTAAATCATAAAAATATAGAAATCTCAGGTGTTTGGGGGAGAGATACACTTTTTATACACGCTCAAAAATTGGATATACACAGAATGCCTGCATTACAAAGAACACTTCATTGGCGGGTAGATGAATAAAAAAGCCTCTGGAAATTTTCAGAGGCTATAAGTTTTTATTGTTTTTTTAATAAATCTCGTATTTCTGTAAGCAATACTTCTTGAGCTGGAGGAGCAGCAGGAGCTTCTTCTTGTTTTTTCTTCATTTTATTAACTGCTTTCACCACCAAAAACATTACAAAAGCCACAATTAAGAACTCAATGGTCATGCTAATAAAATCACCATATTTGATGGCTACTTCAGCAGTTTTTTCTTTTCCATTCTCCATAACGGCATCTTTAAGTACAACTTTCCAATCAGATAGATTTTTTCCCTGAATAAGTCCCACTAACGGCATCACCATTCCATTGATGAAAGCATTGGTAACTTTTGTAAAAGCAGCTCCCATTACAAAACCAACTGCAAGGTCAATGAGGTTGCCTTTCATGGCAAATTCTTTAAATTCTTTGAGCATAAAAGTTTAGGCGTTTAAGTTGAATAATGTAAATATATGTAAATTCTATTCATCTAAGCAAAACTTTATTCAATATTTTTAGTTTTATCTACAATTGTATGGATAATTTTGTCCAAATCTTGAGTAGATTTTTTGAGATATTCGAGTAATTTGAGGTTTTCAGGGCTTAAATTTTCTTTATCAAGAATGCTAATGAGTCCCAAAATATTAGCAACAGGACCTCTTACTTTATGAGACTGAACACGGGCAATTTCCATCAGTGTCTCATTTTGTTTTTGCAGTAAAATGGCATTTTCCTTAACTGCATTAATATTGGTAGCATTATATGAAACACCTATGAGCTCGTTATCCTGATTATATACAGGATAAAATGAGAGTAAAAACCAAATAGATTGATTCTCTGAAATGGGGATTTCTGCTTCTTTGCTAGAAATTTTACCTTCCAGAGCTAAATCAAAGTAATATTTAAAATTCTCTTCTTTGCCTTTGATAACATAATCCCAAAAATTATCCCCTTCCTGAATATCCTTCCCAAATACTAACTTGATACTTTCTTTAGCTAATTTGTTGAAAGACATGATTTTATAATCTGGACTGATGAGTAAATTGCTATCATTGGTACTATCAAGAATAGCCCTGAGTTTACTTTCAGAATTTTTTAAATCAATCTGACTTTGTTTGATACGAGTAATGTCATAACCTACACACATAATTCCAATGACTTCATCATCAGGGTTTTTTAGAGCTGAAAACTCCCAATGAGTAAGATAAAAACCTAAATTATCTGGGTGAGGTTTTTGTAATTCTAAATTAATGGTTTTTTCAGGATTTTTTAGACAATATTGTACAGCTTCCATACATTTTTCAGCATCATTGGGGTGAATTGTTTTGACAGAAGGAAACCCTACTAAATTCTTCCCAAATACAAAATTTTTTTGAAAAACCTCATTGGTATAAACATAAACCCCATCCAAATTAATGATTGCTACAGCATAAATATGCGAATTGGCAAGCCAAGAAGGTATCCAAAAAGAAAAGTTTTGTGGAATCATGTTTACATATTTTTCAAAGCTAATCTATTGTTTTTTTTATATTTTTTCAAGTTTTTGGCAAATTTTGAAATATCCAATAAAAACTTCTAAATTTGAGCTTTTTATGACTAAAACACCTCAAATAGTTCAGTGAAAACCTATTTTCGTTTACTTTCTTATGCAAAGCCTTTTCGTAGTTTTGCAGTTCCTTTTTTAATTTTTTCATTATTGGCTTCTGTTTTTGGGTTGGTAAACTTCACCATGATTATACCAGTTCTAGAAATTCTATTTAAAAATGCTCCTCAACCTGTCCCCAATGAACCAGCTTTTTCTTTTGGTATAGAGAGTTTTACAGCTTATTTTCAATATTATCAGTCTAAAATTTATTACGAAAAAGGTTCACAATATTTGCTAGTATTTGTGTGTGTATTTATTGTGAGTTCAGTATTTTTGGCAAATATATTCAGGTATCTTACTATCAGAGTTTTAGAAAGTCTAAAGGCTCATTTGGTCAATAAAATTCGCCAACAGGTATTTGAAAATACTCTTAATTTACATTTGGGATATTTTTCGGAGCAACGCAAAGGAGGCATTCTTTCTCGAATGACCACAGATATTGCTGAGGTAGAATTCTCCATAACCAGCTCATTCAAAGCTATTTTGAGAGAGCCTATTTTGCTGGTTTTGTATTTTATAGCTCTTTTTTCAATTTCTACCGAATTAACACTTTTTGTACTGATTTATATCCCTATTGCAGGAGGCTTTGTAGCTTTATTAGTAAGCAGGCTAAAAAAACAGTCTAAACAGGTTCAGGAATCTATTGGGACAGTCTTAAGTATTATGGATGAAACTTTTGGAGGCATCAGAATTATAAAAGCATTTAATGCTGAAAATTTTGTACGTCAGAAATTTAGAAAAGAAAACAATCGTTATACAAGTTTGCTCAAAAGTATTGGTTATAAACGAGAACTCTCTTCACCTTTTTCAGAGTTTATGGGTGTGAGTTTGGTTGTTGGGGTGGTTTTTTATGGTGGGAGTCTTATTTTGAGTGGTGAATCAACACTTTCAGCAGCAAAATTTTTTGGATTTCTGGGGATACTTTCTCAGGTAACACAACCCATTAAAGAAATTACAGGAATGTTCAGCCAAATCCAGAGAGGACTTGCCTCAGCAGAACGTATTTTTGAGCTTGTAGATGCCAAACCAGAAATACAAGACAAACCTGACGCAAAAGAACTTACAGAATTTAAAAACTCCATCGAATTTAAAAATGTAAAATTTGCCTATAAAAATGAAATAGAAATACTAAAGGGGATAAATATTTCATTACCAAAAGGTAAAACAGTTGCTTTAGTTGGGGCTTCTGGAGGAGGGAAATCTACCATTGCGGATTTATTATGTAGGTTTTATGATGTGAAAGAAGGGTCTATTGAAATTGATAATCAGGATATTAGAAGCATTACAACCCACTCTTTACGCAATAAAATGGGAATAGTAACGCAGGAAGCCATTTTATTCAATGATACTATTTTTAACAATATAGCTTTTGGAACAGAAGCTTCAATGGAACAGGTGGTGCAAGCTGCTCAAATAGCTAATGCTCACAATTTTATCATGCAGTTGCCTGAACAATACAATACCATGATTGGAGAAAGAGGCTCACAGCTTTCTGGTGGACAGAGACAACGGATAAGTATTGCCAGAGCCGTACTCAAAAATCCTGAAATCCTGATTTTAGATGAAGCTACCTCAGCATTAGATAATGAATCTGAAAAACTTGTACAAGAGTCTCTTAATCAGCTTTTAAAAAATAGGACTTCTTTGGTCATTGCTCACAGGCTGACAACCATTCAGAATGCTGATGAGATATTGGTAATCAATCAGGGAAATATAGTGGAAAGAGGGACACATCAGGAGCTTGTAAGCCTGCCCAACAGTATTTATGGTAAACTTTACAGAAGTTCAGAAATTATTAAAATAGAAGAAAAAAATCATTCTGAAACTAAAATTATATAGTGAATGAACGTGCTTAAAAAAGCTTTATTAGTTGAATTTGGAACTTCTCATACAGAATTATTTTATACACATATAAGGATACTCAAAGATTCTGGTTATCAGTTGTATGGCTTTTTTAATGAACAATTGAAAGGACGTTTTCAGGAATCTGAATTTACAGAAGTGCAATTTTTCAATGAGAAACAATTATCCATTAGAAAACAAGCAAAAACTGCATTAGAAATTTGTAAAAAAAATCATATTCAGCTGATTATAGACAATTCAGCTCACAGCAATCAATTAAAATGGTTAGCCCTACGAACGCTTTTCAATTCAAAAATTCAGATTGTTGGAGTCTGTCACTATCTGCAAAAATTAACCAAAAGTCTTTCTCAAAGAATCATCAGCCTGAAAGTGAAGAAGTATTTTATTTTGAGTGACTTATTGAGAGAAAGCACCCAAATACCCTCACATGTTCAAATAAAAACACTATATCCCATATTTTTTCCTAAAATACAAGAAAATAGGCATATAGATAAAAAACAAGATGTTTTGTGGATTGGTATTTGTGGTTCGGTTTTGTTTTCAAGAAGAGACTATCATTACTTCTTAGAAGCATTGAGGATAGGAGGGGATGCCTTTCAAAAAATGAATATTCAGTTTGTACTTTTAGGAAGTATGGAAACAGAGGATGGACAAACTCTTTTACAAGAAGTTAGAAATCAGGGTTTAGAAGCCTCTATGATTTTTTTTCAAGGGTTTATTGATGAGGCAACATATGAAGCATATCTAGAAAAAATGGATGCATTATTAACACTAGTACACCCACATTTGCCAGAACATGCCGAATATCTAAATAACAAAATATCAGGGACTTATAATTTGGCTTTTGCTTGGAAAAAACCTCTTATTCTGGAAAAAAAGTTTGCTAAGTATAAAGAGTTTCAGGGTTTATCATTTTATTATGATGCAAAATCTCCACGAAGTTTTGTAGAAGCAATTACAAAATTCATATCAGAGAAAGAAACTATTACTACTCAAACAACCTTATTTTTTCAGAAAAACATCAAATATTCATTTGAATACCAGAAAAGCCAATATATTGATTTAATTGAGAAATATTAAGCAATTTGACAACTCTTACATAAACCCTGAATCAATAGATTAAACTCTTTTGCTTTAAACCCATTGGGTAACTGAATACTTGGAATAGCTACTTCATCAAGGCATTGGGTGTGCCCACAGGTATCACATTTAAAATGAACGTGATTATGGTGGTGTTCATGAACTTCACAATGAGAAGAACAAACAGCATATTTAGGAGTTCCCTCATCATTTAACACTTTATGAATAATGCCTTTTTCTAAAAAAGTTTTAAGAGTTCTATAAACGGTAACTCTATCAAACTTGTTTCCCAAAGACTCTTCCAAATCTCCATGAGAAAGAGCAAATTTTTGTGTAAGGAAAACATCTAAAACATCATATCTGCAATCTGTATTACGTAATTTATGGTCTTTTAGGATATGTTCTATTTCGGGTTTCATAACAAAAGATAATAGGTTTTTCTATGAAAATAGTTTTTCTTTTTAAACAATTTTGTATTTAGAAAAGTTTTAATAGCTTTACGAGTTTCAATTATAGTAAAAGTATCAAATATTTAGCCATGACAGCCACCATTCGAATGACCATTAATGAAAAAATTTATGTCAGAGACCCTGAACAAACAGCTCTTGGTCGAAAAATTATTGATTTTGGAATAGTACTAATTGATGAAATAGGTTTTGAAGCATTTACATTTAAAAAATTAGCTGACAGGATTGACTCAACTGAAGCCTCAATATACCGATATTTTGAAAATAAACATAATTTTTTGGTATATCTTGTTAATTGGTATTGGAATTGGCTGGAATTTCAAATTGATTACCAAATTAATAACATCACAGATATAAGAAAAAAGCTATCCATCGCTATCAAAATTATCAGTGAAGTATCATCTGTAGAAAGCCCATTGGGAGGGGTAGACAAAAAAGCTCTTCATAGAATTGTAGTCATGGAATCGCCAAAAGCATACCACACCAAAGGTGTAGATGCTGAAAACAAAGATGGCTTTTTTAAAAGCTACAAATCTTTATGCAAGAAAATTGCAGAAATGATAAAAGAATTATATCCAAATCACCCTTATCCATTCGCATTGAGTAGTACCATGTTGGAAGCATCACAACATCAGTTACACTTCTCAAAACATTTACCTTCTCTAACAGAAATCAGAATAGAAAATGATGATTATAATCCTGTAGTGAAGTATTTGGAATTTCTGGTATTTGAAAAACAAAAGTAAAAGGGCTATTTTTAATAGCCTTTTTACTTTTATAGTAATTCCTTAATATTATTTAAAATATCTTTTATCTTAGGACTGCTAAGCATATAGTAGATATTTTTACCGTTTCTTTTGCTGGAAAGCAAACCACTCTTTCTCATGCCTGCCAAATGATGCGATGTAAGAGATTGCTCTAAATCGAGTTTCTCACAAATCGTGTTCACTGTGAGCTGCTCTTGCTCAATCAGTAGTTGGACAATACTCATACGTGTCGGATGAGCAATTGCTTTGAAAAAAGCAACCAACTTTTTATTTTTATCAGTATTCTTTTTTGCCATGACTAATTTTCTTTAAATTTAACTTGGTTTATTTAGTGATGTTAGATTACTTGTAAGTTTTTATTAAAAATTTTACGAAATTACTAAAAAAAACTTTTTTTTCACAACAAAAACTTATTCATTTGTCATTTTTTACATATTTTTTATATGGTAAAACCTAAAAAAAGTTTGGGTCAGCATTTTTTAAAAGACCTACAAATAGCCGAAAACATTGCTAAATTGCTTGATATTGACCATTCTAATACAGATGTACTCGAAATAGGACCTGGCACGGGCGTTCTTACACAATTTATATTAAGTTCAAATACAAATAGTTATGTAATTGAAATTGATACAGAATCTGTTGAATATCTAAAAAAAAACTTTTCTGTATTGTCTGATAATCAAAGAATTATAGAAGGAGACTTTTTGAACTATGACTTAGAAAAAAAATTTAAAAATAATTTAGCCATCATTGGAAATTTTCCTTACAATATTTCTTCTCAAATTTTCTTCAAAATCTTACAGCATAAAAACCAAGTAAGTCAAGTGGTATGTATGTTACAAAAAGAAGTTGCTGTACGAATAGCTTCCAAAGAAGGTAACAAAGATTATGGAATACTAAGTGTCTTGCTACAAGCTTATTATGATATATCATACCATTTTACAGTGGATGAGCATGTTTTTTTGCCACCACCCAAAGTAAAATCGGGTGTTATTAAATTAACACGAAATACCGTTGAAAAATTGGATTGCGATGAAAAATTATTTTTTAGAGTGGTAAAGGCTGGCTTTAATCAAAGACGCAAAACACTTCGCAATGCCCTTAAAGAGTTTATTAAAACAGAGGCGTTTAAGGCAGAATCAATGCTAGATAAAAGAGCTGAACAACTTTCAGTAGAATCATTTATTTTGCTTACTCAAAAAATTCAGGCACAGGATTTGAATAAATCTTGAATTTTTTTCAGTTTTAGAATGTTTTGTGTATGTTTGGAAACAAACAATTTCTAGTAAATGCATAACTCATAAAATTATAACAAATCATTTCTTATGTTTACATCTGACGATAAAAGCCTCCGAGAACTATTTGAAGACCTCAGTAGTGGTAATAAGTTTGACAATAAATTCTTAGAACAACGCAAAGTATTTTTGTGGGGTGCAGTACACGATGGTAGTGCTAAATACATTGTGGATAGACTTTTGTATTTAGAAGCTCAAAAACCTGGAGAGGAAATCACATTTTATATCAACAGCCCTGGAGGAGTGGTAACTTCTGGTATGATTATCTATGATACCATGAAGATGATTTCCTCACCTGTAAAAACAGTGTGTATCGGACTTGCCGCTTCAATGGGTTCTATTTTGCTTTCAGGAGGAGCAAAAGGGAAACGACTCATTTACCCAAGTGGCAGAGTGATGATTCACCAGCCCGCAATAGGAGGCTATATACAGGGGCAAGCCAGTGATATAGCTATTACTGCAAAAGAAATCTTAAAAACAAAAGAATTAGGAGCTAGAATTTTAGCAGATAATTGCGGAAAAAGTTTTGAACAACTCATGCAGGATTTTGACAGAGATTATTGGATGGATGCTCAGGAGTCTGTAGCTTATGGTATCGTAGATGGTATTGTAGATAAAATCTAGATTTTATTTTACAGACTATAAATTATTGCAAAACTACAAGTATTTTGTAGTTTTGTTGTTTTATAATGAAATATGAAAACAAAATTATTCTTTTTGGGACTATCAGTAGTCGCATTACTCAGTACATGTGTAAAATTAGAACAAGTTTGTGCTGATGCCGTTGAAACTCCGCTAACTGTAAATTTTAAAACACGACAAACACTAAAAAACAGAAGTGGGTTAGATTCTATTGTCGTAAAAGACACATTTGTACATGTGAAAGATATCAGAATTACAGAAAATAATACGATGATTTATCAAGCCGAAAACACTAAGGATTCTATTAATACTATTCAACTCAGATACAACCCAATTCAGGATTCTGTAAGTTATAATTTTAATTATCATACTGTCAGTCAGAAAGATATATTAAAACTTGTTTATACTCGAAAAATAGCTCTCTCTTCTCCAGAGTGTGGTGTAAGAACAGACTATACCAATTTACAGGTTAAAACTTCTCTGATAACTCCAACTGTCAAAATAACCAATCAAATAACTACTGTTGATGTATATTTTAAGTAAAATATTTTTGCTGAATATCTTGATATTTAGTTTTTTACATGTTAATATCCAAGCCCAGAAACTGGATTCTTTACCCAAGCAAAAGGAAAAAGATACGATACGCAAATCGTTTCCAACACCTACTCACATGCGTATAGGCATTGACCTAATAGGCTTGGGACAGCTTGCTTTTGCTGATAAAAATGCCATTCATATTACCTCAGATATATCCTTCAATAATAAGCATTTGTGGGCTATTGAATATACACAAGCAAGTAATGAGACATCTCAGAAGGCAACTTATAAATCGCAGGCATCTATTATAAGGCTTGGTTGGATGTATAATTTTTTAGGTAATCAAAGTCAGGAAGATGTATTTGCGATGGGCTTGAGGCTTGGAAATGCTTGGTACAATGAAAGTATCAAGGCAGAAGTACAAAGTGCAACCTTTGGAACGCTACCAGTAGAGCTTTCCAATAAACTGAGAGCTACATGGATAGAAGTCAATATGGAATTAAAGGCTCGTATCTGGAAAAGATGGCTTACAGGATATACAGCTCGTTATCAGTTCAAACCACAAGTAAGGGGCAATGAAACATTTTCTTCTTATTCTATTCCTTCTGTGGGCAGACTGGGGCGTAACAATTGGGGATTTCAGTATTGTGTGTGGTATCTGATAGATTTTAAGAAAAAGAAAAAATCCTAAAGTCAGAAGCTTTAGGATTTTTATTTGTGCCATTAGTATGGCGTTAGTTAATCGTCATTTGTGGATATATTCACACAAAAATCTTAAATATTTTTAATCTCTTCTGCCTATGAGTTGAAATACATAGTAAGCAAGCATTGCAATAGAACCAAGAGCAGCAACTACATATGTCATGGCAGCCCAAAACAAAGCATCTTTAGCCATTGCATGTTCTTGTCCGCTTACCACACCCTGATTTTGTATCCATGCTAAAGCTCTTTTACTTGCATCAAACTCGACAGGAAGCGTTATAATACTAAATAATGTAATGACACTATATGCTGCAATAATTACTAGCAATACAATTTCAACAGGGAAAGTTTTATAAAGTGCAGCTCCACCAATAAATGAAATCATCATCACAGCATTGAGTACAGTAGAACTTACATTTTGTACAGGCACCATTGCCGAACGAAATTTGAGCATACTATAAGCTGTGGCATGTTGTACTGCGTGTCCACATTCGTGGGCAGCTACTGCCATTGATGCTGCCGAGTTTCCATAATAAACTGGTTCACTAAGGTTTACAGTCTTATTCATGGGATTGTAGTGGTCTGTAAGCTCACCAGGTACACATGTTACATGTACATCAAAAATGCCATTATCTCTTAACATTTTTTCAGCAGCTTCTTTGCCAGTCATATTGGCTTTCAGGTGAATCTGCGAATAATAACGAAATTTGCTCTTGAGTCGGTTGCTCACTAACCAACTAATAAGAAAAGTTGCTCCTAAAATAATCCAGTACATATCGCTTTAAAAGTTTGGGTTACAAGATTAATAAAAATTTTTGATTTTGTCAATAATTTTTGAGGTAGAAAACCCGTCAACCAATGAAATTGTTTTTACCTCTCCACCATGAGCTAATACAAAATCTGCACCAACGATATTTTCGACTTTATAATCATCTCCTTTTACCAAAATGTCAGGACAAATTGATTCAATCAGACTTTTTGGCGTGTCTTCCTCAAAGAAACAGACAGCATCTACAAACTCCATTGCTGCCAGCATTCTGGCTCTTGCATACTCAGGGACGATGGGTCTTGTTTCTCCTTTCAATCTTTTTACTGAGGCATCCGTATTTAAACCTACAACCAGTCTGTTACCAAGATTTCTAGCTTTCTCTAGATAGTCAATATGTCCTAAATGTACAATATCAAAACAACCATTAGAGAACACAACTTTCTCATTATGAGACTGCCATGTTTTTACCTGATTTTGCAAATCAGTAAGAGAAAGGATTTTTTTTGATGAATTAGACATAAAATGAAATAATGTAAAGTTGATAACACAAAACTATTCAATTTTTTCCCAAGAAGACTTTATTTTTTCTATCATTTTTCCATCTTGTAGTTCTTTTTCTGCAAGATATTCTTCAAAATACCCACAAGAAACACACACATACATCGAAACATAAATACTTTTCCATGAACTAACAGGAATCGTGGCTCTGTCACCCACTTTCGTAAGAGATTCATTATGATAAATCTCTTTTCCACCACATTTAGGGCATGTTTTTGAATTTTTCATAATAGAAAGAATAATAAAATAAACTCAAACAGTCAAAACAAAAAATCCTAACTTTTCAACTCTTAGAAAAATTAGGATGTATAAAGATAACAAATATTTTTTTACTTGGTTCTTATGGGAGCAAGTCTTTTTCTGTTTCTCTGTAAAGTAATCAGACTCAAAATGAAAAATCCGATGGATGAACCTTTGAGGAGTCCGTGGCTAAAATCGGATAAAGGATTGTAATGGTTGATAATAATACTCAGACTGAAAATTATGATACCTAGAAAAAAGAAAATCGAAGTATTTTTTTTGATGTTTTTCATATAATTTTGGTTTATTACTAATCAAACGAAAAACAAAGTTTTATTGTATAATTTCTAAGAACTTATTTATCTGTTACCAACCAATACAGTTTTCATATCTCCATTTTCTTTGATAATAAGATACACCAAATAAGGTGCAAAAACGATAATACCAATAATTGCTGCTATGAGGGCTACTATGACAGAGGAACTTGTAAATTGATTTCGCCACATAATCCAAATGCCTGAAAGAATTAAATAACAGCTAAAATCAGCATTAAATTGCCCATTCCAGTTGAGAGATGCAATATTTGTCAGGAAAACACCAAATAAGCCAGAGCCTTCATTGCTAAAAGCAAAAAAAGTATAAACAAGCACACCAATTGCCTGAATAATGAGTAGTCCTTTGAGAAAATATAATTTTTTCATGGTCGGAATTGTTTTAAAGAGTATATGAATCGTTTTATTTTGCTGATTTCCAGAGAGGTCCTACAGCAAGAAGAAGCACAATAATATTGAAAGCCACATTAGAGGCATTGCCTGAGGCAATAGAGCCAGCACTATCCAGACAGCACCATGCTAGAATGCCAGCCAAAACAGATTTTCTGACACCTTCTGGAGCAAGGTCGTAAACCCATTTTTGTAAACACCAAATACAAACACCCCAGCCAAATAAAAATCCACCTGTTAATGCTGATAAAAATCGTGTGGTAGGGGCATCATAGTTTTGAATGCCATCTAAAGGAAAACTTAGAAAATCAAGTGTCCATCGGGCTGGTTCGGAGGTGGAAAGCATGGTTCCTAAAAAGAATATCGGACCAAAAGAGCCAACCACAAAGGCTGTAAATTTTAAATATGATTTGTGGAATTTTTGGGTTTGTATGTTACTCATGGTGTTAGGAGTTGAATTTACTGCAAAAGTAAATCAACCTTATGAGCTATTTTAGACGCTTGCGTACAATGACTATTCAAAGTTTTTGGCAACCTGATTGAGATGTTTAAAAAACTCAGATAACCAATCATAATGTAGATTTTCAGCGTTAATCTGGAGAAAAAACTTTTCGAGAGCCAGTTCATACAAACCTTCTAATTGTTTTTGAGTAAGGGTTAATTGTGCATCCTTCATCCAGATATGGATAAACTCAAGCCCGATTACTCGGTTAGACTCTACTAAAACTTTCTGATAAGCTTTGTTATCCTGATGAAATCTGAGTTGTCGATTGAAAAGTAAGTCTGTTTTGTGTTCAACAAGAATCAAAATGAGTTCGGGATCAATGCATTTTACTTTTCGTTCCTTTTCAGCAAGTATTTGAGACTGATGAAGATGAAATTTCAAAAGGAACTCCATAAAAACCTCTAAATCTGCAAAATGATGATAAAAAGATGATTTGCTGATGCCTACTTTTTTGGCTAGGGTTTCTATTTTAAGCCCTGTTTCGCCTTGCAAGGCAAAAATTTCATAACCTGTTTTTATCCAAATCTCTCTATTTTCAGCCATAAATGCTTAATTCTTAAATGTTTTTAATAAAACAAACAATTCTTGTTACTTCAGAAAAACCAATTTTTTTATGAAAATGGATACTGGAGGTATTGGTTACTTCTGTATCAGAAGCTATTTGTTTGAAGCCTTTTTGTTTTGCCCAGTTTTCTGCTTCTGTTATCAAAGCCTTAGCCACACCACGATTTTGATAATCAGGTTTTACATAAATCCCTTCGATATAGGCAAGAGGCATATTTTCTGCTCCTTCTACATAATCATGACGAGCAGATACATGTATAAAACCTATAAATATATTTTCTGATTTTGCTAAAAAACAAACATCAGACTCTTTGTCTATCAGACTTTTATAAAATGCATATTCTTCTTCAAATACACAATCATCCCAAAGTTCTAAGGTCAAGTGAGTCAATTCTGTAAGGTTATCAGATGAAAGTTGTTCTATTTTGAGATGAATATTGTTCATGATTATTTAAAATACTATATCTTTAAACTACTCAAGTTTTATTCGACAAAGAAAAAGTTTTCTTCTATTCTCTTCGTAGAAGTATATATCGAAATAGTTAGTATTATATTTTTTTTTATGAATAAGTATTTTTGTTGCTGAAAATGAAATAGGGTTGAAAGTGCCTTTATTAGAGCTAATAGTAACTATATGACGTTTCTCATCTTCTACAAATAATTTTGTTGGACAATCATAACAAGGAGTATCTCGAAAATATGCAACAATAATGTTGTCACTATTTTTAATTTCAGATGATTTTAAAACCAATATTTCATGGTTATTAAAACCATTATATTCCTTTAATGTTATTTGATTGAGAAAAATATGCCAGAAATCGAGGGTATCTACCAACAAAGGTTTGGCATTTGTAAGTGTACAAGTAAAAAGGAATAGAGTCAAAAATAATGCTTTCATTTGAGTGAATAATATGATTTTACGGATTCTTGTCCAGTATAGTTTTTGCCATGGTTGTCATCAGCTCCTAAATAAGAAATGCTAAAATTGATGGTTGCATTTCCATTTTTTATTAAGAGTTTTTTGCGAGAATGATATTCAAAATTATTCTTTTTGAGTAGAGAAGCAAGAATATCATTTGATGAGTTACTTTTGATAACAATATCATTTAAATCAAGATTGGCAATAAAAAGACCATTATCTGATAACAAAGAACAGGCTTTTTCGATGGCTTTCAGTTTATCACCAATGTAATGAAGCCCATGAACACATGTAATGAGGTCAAAGGTTTCGTGGTATGTAAACTCCAGTAACGGAGTGATATACATTTCTATTCCACTTTTTGAGTCAATATTTGTTTGAAAGTCTTTGACAAGGTCAACACCAACCAGTTTAACCTTTTGGGACAAATTTCTCTGGTTAAAAAATTGATAAACTTGTAATAATGCTTTCCCCTGACCACAACACAAATCAAGCCAAGCAACTTTTCCCTTTTGATTGAGTATATTTTGGAGATAGGTTTCTGGCTTAAAATGAATATCTTGCTCATAACTATTGATACCACTTGCATTTCGTTCTCGATTCATCCTTGAATTTGCAACAGTAGCAGACCAAATAAGTTTATCTTCTGAGAGTAATTGCATTTTATAAATCAGTAAAAAAACAGAGTATTTATTATGATTTTAATAGTGTAGAATTTAGTATTTTTATGAAAAAGTTATATACCTTAAAATTAACAAGAAAATGTTAAATGCGAAACAAGAATTGCTAGAAATTACCAAAAATACAGCTAAAGTTAAATGTGCTTCTATTTCAAAGGGTTATGATGACTCAAATGATTTGACAAAACGAATGATTCTAAAAATAAACCATTCGGAAGAAGAATACCAGCAATTTTTAAATAGTTTGGATTTTGAATATGATGATGGTTATGGTACTCAGGAGCTGTATGGTATCGTTTGGCTCGAAGATGGCACTTGGCTCTCAAGAAGAGAGTATGATGGAAGTGAATGTTGGGAACATCATATCATGCCTGCCATACCCTCAGAGTGCTCGTAATTTAACTGCCTTTATTCAATACTGGAGATAGCAAGTTTCATATTGGTTTCTTTTTCAAATTTTTGTCTCCAGTCTTTTCCATATTTAGACTCCATTAGTGAGTTGCTTTTCTGATTGATAACCTTCACACTATCAATTAATTGAGGTGTTATTGCACAGCCTGTAATTCTTCGAACACTAAAGCCAAATTTTTGTGTAATGCTACTATCACGTTCTTCTATGTAGCCTGTAGGAGCTAATTCTCCATAAATCAAAAATACAGCTTTATCAGGTTCTTTTTTAGAAAGATTCTGATTGTTTTGATTTTGAGGTTTATCTGTTTCCTGATTACAGGAAAAGAATAAGGTGGAAAATATAAAAAAGCAGGTGTATTTCATATTCGATTGGTATGGGCAGGTAAAAAAGTTATATTATTCATAATCAAGTTCTTTTGCAATAATAGTCTTTGTTTTCTTTCTGTTTTTCTTCTCTTGAATAGATTTTTCTTTTGTTGCATAATAACGTTTACGTTTGTCAGTATGAAAATACATTGCTCCCTCAGAAAGATAAGAGCCCCGTCTAACCATAAGTCCATGAGCAAAGCAATTTTCAATACCACAATTATGTTTTGAATACTTACCAAAGTTTCTGTGTTTAATTTTTTTATCAGCTAATATCTTTTTCTGATTATTGCTGAGATTGCTCCAAATCTGGTCTTTATCGGCTTTGGTAAGAGTTTGCCCTAATGTAGAAATTTCTACAAAAACATAAGGGTCTTTTAATTGCAGAAAATCAAAAGATTTCTTGAAAAACTGATGAGCATATTCTCTGACCTCAATCTTTTCATCAATGCTCAGTTTAGAGTTCTCAAGAATGGAGCGATACAAACCAAGTGTATTGAAATCTGTAAATCTTTTATGATTATCAATATAGAAAAAATACTCTTTGTAGGTGAATGTATTAAATTTTTTATCGATTTTCATGGTTATGCTTTATGAATAATACTGATATATTCCTTACCAAATTTTTTATCTTTAAATTCATTTTCTTAGATTCTTCTCTTTTGGATTCTTTACATACTTCTTACCATCTTTTGCGAAACTCCAAACATTTGAAACTTCTTTTACAAGAGCTAATATATCTTTTTCTTTTTTGATTTGAGCCTTGACAACTTTTCTGAATTTACGATTAGCAAGTTTTTTATCCTCTTTTTCAGTTTCAGAGCTAGTAATGCCAATGATAGGCGTTTTCTTTTTTGACCTACTCATGTTGTTATCCGCAATAGTGAGAAATAGTTTTTTGGATTGACTTTATTTGATTATTCTCAAAGATAATTAAATAGTGTTCTACATCTGTCATCTGATATTTAGCAAAAGGATTATTGAAAATATCAGCACGTAGAGAATCATTTTTGATTTCTGAAAAATAGATGTATTTTAAAGGTCCATGAAAATTTTTCATATCTTCTGGCATTAAAAGTTTAAAATCTTTATCTTTTCTCCAATTTCTCTTTGAATATTTATAAGATAGGTTCATGATTTTTTTATTTGAATAGGTATATTCATTCTGAAATTCTTCACTACCATAAATCTCCATATTACTCAATCTATAAATTTTCGGAACAATTTTTATACCAGAAGCATCAGAACCATATTTGCTTAAAAGTGGTTTTTCTTTATTTTTTTCTTTGGTTATAGCATTATACGCTAACTCATACTTTGAGATCTCAGTTTTCTTGCCTAATGTTAAGTTCTTACTTTTTGAACAAGAAACAAAAAGTATAAATATAAATAAAATGGTTTTGGATAGCATTGTTCATATAGTTTAAATTTAAAAACAAATACAAATTTCGAATAAATTACTTTCTAGTGCAAAAAATAAGGTTTGAAATTGTTTTATAAAATATGCTTATAATTGTATTTTATAAATACATCTTCAAAGTTTTCATAAAAGCTGATTTGGTAGTTTTTATGGATATTCTTCCTTGTGATTAACCTGCCCAACATTTTAAATTGAAAAATAGGATTATTTAAATTCTTTTATAAATTTTGTATACAAAAAATGGTTGTCATTATGTTTTGACTTCATGTTAAAAAATATTCATATATATGCAAAAATTGATGTTTAGTATGTTATTTATCTGCTTGTTTTGGCGGGTAAATTTTGCACAAATTCCTACTAATATAGGTGGTTGGATACCTACTGGCTCCGAAGGAGCTAACGTACAAGCTTTTGCTCAGGATGCTAACTACATTTACTTAGGTGGAAACTTTACCTACATGATAAAAGATGGCGTTAATGGAATTGTTGGTACTTCTGGAACAGGTGTACAAACTACAGGCACAGGAGCGGTAATACTAGGTTTTCCTAAAGTGAATGGAGCAATTAGGGCAGTTGTTGCTGATGGTAATGGAGGTTGGTATATCGGAGGAAATTTTACTCAAGTAGGAGGAGTAACTCGAAATCGGATAGCTCACATCAATGCTGATAAAACTTTAGATAATACTTGGAATCCTAATGTAAATGGTGACGTGTATGCTTTGGTACTTTCTGGAACGGATTTGTTTGTAGGAGGAAGTTTTACAAGTATAGGTAGTCAAATGCGTAATCGTCTTGCCAAACTCTCCACTACAGGCATAGGAATGGCAGATGCTTCTTGGAATCCTGATCTAAATGAAAGAGTGGAAACCCTTGCACTTTCAGGAACAGATTTATATGTAGGTGGAGTTTTTTCAATCGTTGGTGGGCAAACTCGTAAAGGCATTGCTAAACTCTCTACTACAGGCACAGGAGCAGTGGATATGACGTGGAATCCTAATCCTGCTGGCTTTGGATGGGTATATGCCTTAGCACTTTCTGGAACGGATTTGTATGTGGGCGGAAGTTTTTCAAGCATTGGTGGACAAACTCGTAATCATATAGCCAAACTTTCCACCACAGGTACAGGAATGGCAGATGCTTCTTGGAATCCCAATTCCAATGATTTTGTGAGAGCCTTAGCACTTTCTGGAACGGATTTGTATGTGGGCGGAGGCTTTTCAAGCATTGGTGGGCAAACTCGTAATCGTCTTGCTAAACTTTCCACTACAGGCACAGGATTAGCAGATGCCATTTGGAATCCCAACCCAAATAGTTGGGTGTATGGTTTAGCACTTTCAGGAACAGATTTATATGTGACTGGGCTTTTTTCAAGCATTGGTGGACAAACTCGTAATCATATAGCCAAACTTTCCACTACAGGCACAGGATTAGCAGATGCCATTTGGAATCCTAATCCAAGTCATTATGTACAAGCTTTGGCTATTTCCGGAACGAGCTTATATATAGGAGGAGATATTGGAACTATTGGAGGCATACCCCGTAATCATATTGCTCGCCTGCAAAAAAGTAATCTAGAACTAGATATAACTTGGAATCCTAATGCAAGTAATTGGGTAGAAGCTTTAGCAATTTCAGGAACAGATTTGTATGTGGGGGGAGTTTTTACAAGTATTGGTGGACAAACTCGTAATGGTCTTGCCAAGCTCTCTACCACAGGCACAGGAGTGGCAGATGCCACTTGGAATGCTTATTCAAATAGTTCAGTGTATTCTTTAGTACTTTCAGGAACAGATTTGTATATAGGGGGAAGTTTTACAAGTATTGGTGGGCAACCCCGTAATAACATCGCCAAGCTCTCTGCGGGTACAGGAGTGACAGATGCCACTTGGAATGCTTACTCAAATGGTAGTGTGTATTCTCTAGTACTTTCAGGAACAGATTTGTATATAGGGGGAAGTTTTACAAGTATTGGTGGGCAACTTCGTAATAACATCGCCAAGCTTTCTGCAGGTACAGGAGTGGCGGATGTTACTTGGAATCCCAATGCAAATAGTCTTGTACGAGCTTTATCCCTTTTTGGAACAGATTTATATGTGGGGGGGGACTTTACAAGTATTGGCGGGCAACCTCGAAATCGTATTGCTAAAATTTCCACCACAGGTACAGGAGTAGTGGATATAATCTGGGATCCTAATGCAAATGGTGGGAATTTTGGAATTACTAGTGTTCAAGCTTTGGCTCTTTCTGGGACAAAGTTGTATGTGGGTGGCGTTTTTTCAAATATAGGCGGGCAGCCTCGTAATAACATTGCCAAACTCTCTACCATAGGTACAGGGTCAGCAGATGCCATTTGGAGTCCTAATGCAAGTAATCCCTATTCAAGTATGGGAGTGCGAGCTTTATCCCTTTTCGGAACAGAGTTGTATGTGGGTGGAGCATTTACTAGTATAAGTGAGCAAATAGAAACACCTCGTTTGGCAGTTTTTGATATTCCAGATATTTATTCTTTTGGCTTGGTGAGTAGTATCAATACGGTGTATGGCACTGCCTCTGCCTCCAGTAGTTTTAGTGTATCAGGTTCTAAACTCAATGAAGGAATTACCATCACTCCTCCTGCAGCTTTCGAGGTTTCACTAAGTGCAGGCACAGGTTATGGTAACAGTCTTGTGGTGGGTGGAGCTGGCAATATTTCTACTACGACAATTTATATACGCCTCAAAGCCACCACAGCAGTAGGGTCGTATAGTGGTAATATTGTCTTATCAAGCTTAGGAGTAAGTAGTGTTGATGTGCCTATTCCCAATAGTACTGTTTCTGCCAAAGAGCTTACAGTCACAGGTCTTACAGCCAATGACAAGTCTTTTGATGGTAATACTACCACCAGCCTTTCTGGAACAGCTACTTTGGTGGGAGTGTTAAGCGGGGATGTGGTAAGCCTTTCAGGTACTCCTATAGTTAATTTTGATGATATATCAGTAGGTACTGATAAGCCTGTTACGGTCACTGGATACACTTTATCAGGCATTTCGGCAGGAAATTATAGCCTCAGTCCTTTGGTATTGACAGCTACTATTACCAAAAATCTGATAGGTATTTTTCCTAACCCAACCCAAGAAAAAGTAACCATCAGCCTTCCTTCTTCTGAAAAAGTACATGTGAGAGTATGGGATATTTGTGGCAAGTTGCTGGATAGCTACTCATATGATAGTGGATTAAATATGCTAGAGGTATCTTTGAGTGCTTACACTAAAGGTCTGTATATGATAGAATTGATATATCAGGATACCCGTATTGTGAAGAAAGTAGTAAAAATATAGTTAAAAGAAAATCTGAAAAGCAAAACCCTGTCAAACATTTATAGTTTGGCAGGGTTTTGTCTTGATAACAATAAATATGTTTTAGTTTAATAATGAGCTTATTAGAAAAAATACTCTTTGTAGGTGAATGTATTAAATTTTTTATCAATTTTCATGGTTTTCTTTTATAAGTAGTTTAATGTTAAGTTATTACTTTTTGAACAAGAAATAAAAAGTGCAAATATGAGTAAAATGGATTTGGACAGCATTTTGATAGATTTATCATTTATAATATTCAATTTCTCTTGTTGAAATTTCAATTACTTGAAGATTATCATAATTTTTCCCTTTTTTAGTTTCTCTTTTTATCCAATTACCATGATTATCATAAATATAAGTCATAGTTGTAACTTCTACTGGAATATTTGATTCTGTTAGACACTCCTTTGCCACAATATTTTGAAATTTATCATATTTAAATACATCTGTTGTATATCTATCAAAAAGAACAGATTTATGTCCACCTACTAAAGCGATGTCCTTAATTAAGTTTCCATATTCATCATATTCATATTTAAATTGGTAGCCCATTTTAGCTTCTTTATTTGGATAAATATAATAACCTGTAGATTCTATTTTATTATCTTTTTCATCATATTTAAAATATTGATCAGTATTATGAGGAGAAAATTGTGTGAGTTGAAATTTTTTAATCAAACGATTTTTAACATCATACTCAAACCCAAATAAAGGTTTGTATTGACAATCTTTTTTTTTATTTGATATAAAACAATGCCCTTCTTCTACCAAATTATTGGAAGAATCAAATTTGATTCTTTTTTCTTCAATGAATTTTTTTCTAAAATTTTCAGTAATCTCCTTAATACAATTATTTTTATCATCATATTCATAGTTCTTCCTATCATATAGATACTTTTCTTTCCTAGTTTGAGTCTTCTGATCATAATTGCTGGAAGTACCATATAAATATTTTATTTTTTCAATAATTTTATTTCTAGAATCATATTTTGAAGAGATTTCTTGAATTAAAGTATTACTTATATAGTGTTTTTCAAGAACCAAATTCCAATTTTTATCATATTCATAAATTTCACCATCTAAACCATTTACAAGCTTATTAAGTTTAGATACAAGCCTTCCTTCTTTAAACAAATAATGTATTTCTCCCTCTCTTAGCCTTTTTTCAAGTATATTTACATCTATTCCTGAGTAGATAATTTTTAGGGGAAGATTATTTTCTGTAAATTCATAAATAAAGATTTCTGAATAATTATTTATGAAGTTCTCATTTTTTACAGATACATTTTTAACTTTTTTATGAAGACTAATATTCAAAAAATTATCATTATTTGAATAGAAAGTTGTTTTATCTTGCCCAAGAATAGATTGAAAATTTAAGAAAATAATCAAAAAAAGTAGTATTTGTGTTTTGGAAGTCATTACTTTTGAGTTTGTTGAAAATATTAAAAATTAAATTTTAATCATTACTTCTCAATATAAAGCTTGGAGAAAATGTAATGGAGTAATTATAATTTACCCAAAAGCAACATCCATACTTCCAACTTCATAAACTTCCCAATTTTTAAAATAGACTCCAAGACCATGTTCAATATCCCATTCGCACTCTAAACCAAATCCAAATGTACCATATTCACAACTCTCTTCAGGACTTATATATATTTCTGAAGGTGTAATTAGTTTCAGAAGTTTAGTTTGATTAATTTCCTTTGGAAGATATTGTTCTATAACAGCATCATCAAGATTACTTAATTCCCATCCAATTTTATAATCAGCATAGGTTTCTTTGTAATATTGTATAAGAGCATCTATAGCTTTTTCAATCCAAAATATTTCATTTTTAATTACATCAGTAACAAGATTAGCCTGATTTGGTTGAATTTGATTGTTTGTTCCTACAAATCTGATGGAAATATCAGTATTGAAGAATTTACTGAAATAGCTTGTTATTAACTCATCATCTTGCAGTTTGATATTCTTGAGCCAAATTTCCATATCAATAAACCTTTTTTAAATACCATCAAAAAGATACCTAAATTTCATTACTTCCCAATACAAAACTTGGAGAAAATGTAATCGAGGAGGTCGTCATTGGTTACTTCCCCAATAATACTGCCCAAATGCATCACAGCCTCTCGGATGTCCATTGCCAGTAGGTCTGTTGTGAGTTGTGTCTCAATGTCTTCGAGTACTTTTTCTAACGATTTTTGCGTAAGCGAAAGAGCTTCGAAATGGCGAAGATTGTTAATCACCACATCACCTGTTTTTACCTGTCTGTTTTTAACCACCGAAAGCAAAGCGTTGTGTAATGCTGTGAGGTTTTTTTGTTCTTTGGCAGAAATACAAATACTGTGTTCGAAGTTTTTAAGTTTCTCAATAACCGTTGAATCCACTTTGTCAATTTTATTAAAAAGCAGAAAATAAGGTTTTTGTAATGTTTTAAGTTCTTGTTCAATGGTTTCTACCTCCGAGATAGGAGTGGAGGCAGCATCAAAAAGATACATGATAAGTGAGGCTTCTTGTATTTTTTGTTTGGCTCTTTCTACACCAATCGCTTCAATTTGGTCGGTTGTTTCACGCAAACCTGCTGTATCAATAAATCGGAAACGAATACCCTCCAGAATTATTTCATCTTCAATGCTATCACGGGTAGTGCCTGCAATATCGGAAACAATGGCTTTTTCTTCTTGGAGTAGGGCATTAAGCAAGGTAGATTTCCCTGCATTGGGTTTTCCTACAATAACAGTCGGGATACCATTTTTGAGAACATTGCCCAACTGGAACGAGCTTAAAAGTTCATTGACATAATTCAAAACTCCATCCAAAAAGCTTTTGAGTTGTGTTCGGTTGGCAAACTCTACATCTTCTTCTGCAAAATCGAGTTCAAGCTCTACAAGAGCAGCAAAACGAATGAGTTCTTCTCGTAAATCCTTGATTTTCTTAGAGAAACCTCCTCGCATTTGGTTCATAGCAACCTGATGCGAAGCCTGAGAATCAGAAGAAATCAGGTCTGCCACTGCTTCAGCTTGGGCAAGGTCGAATTGTCCGTTTAAAAAGGCTCTGCGTGTAAACTCGCCTGCATGAGCCATTCTAGCACCCTTACTTACAAGGAGTTGTAAGATTTGTTCCACAATAAAAGGCGAACCATGCGAAGAAATTTCAATCACATTTTCTTTGGTAAAAGAACGAGGTTCTTTAAAAAGCGAAACGAGTACCTCATCTACAATCTCACCAGAATCTTTTCTGATAGTCCCGAAATGAATGGTATGGCTTTCCTGAGCTTCTAAATCTTTACCTTTAAAAACACTGTTTATAATCTGAATAGCGTTTTTACCTGAAATTCTAATAACTGCAATAGCTCCCACACCCTGTGGAGTAGCAGGGGCAACAATGGTATCGGATATATCTAAATATTTCAAAATGAGTAAGTTTATTAAGGTTTATATTCCTCACATTTGTTCGGAATGACTAAAAAATGGATTCCTGTAAGGAAGTTTCATACACAAAATTACTTGAATTTCCTTAAAAAGACAAAACGCTCTGAGTTTCGTCAGAACGTTTTGGAAATGAGTTATTTTGATTTAAAATATTAAAGGATTTCAGCCAGTTTACTTGCAAAAGACTCATCAATATTTTTGGAAGCTTTTTGATAGGCATCGTTTCCTGCTCTTTCAAAAGAAGTCTGTCCGCCTTTTACCTCAGGAAGGCTCTCATTAAAGATTTCCTGTTCTGTTTTGGCATCAATGGCTTTTACATTTGCCGAAAGAAATGCGAAGAAAATACCATTCGATTCTGCTCCTTGTCTTGTATCAGACTCCAATTCTAACCAAACTTCTGCCTTTTCTTTAGAGTTTACAAAAGTATAACCTTTGGATGTAAGCATGGCTTTGAGCTGGTTACTCAACAGGGTAGTTCTGAGTGGGTTACCTAAGTTTCTCTCATCACTCATGATAAACAAAGTAGGTTTTGCTAGATTAATAGTAACCGTTTGTGAAGGGCTTCTAAAGCTATTGAGTAAAAACTTATAGAATTTGTCTTCATTGTTTCCACTAATAATTTTGGTAATATCAGCACTGATATTGACTGTAAAACTGTTTCGAACCCCCGAAATTTTATCCAACAAGATACTCAATTCGCCTTTTTCGGTGGTGGTATAATCTTGTTTGTTACGAATATAACTCGCCAGAATAGGAAAACTACGTTGAGCTTGTTCTTTATAAGTAACTTTTACTGGTATAGAAGGGGTTTGAGTCGTTTGTTTTTTGAGTTGAATATTGGAAGAAGGCGTAGAGATAATCACTTTATCCAAAAGCTGTTGGATACGAGTGTAGCTCTCATTAGAAAGCATTAGACTCTTTCCATTCAAATCAGCTTGTACATTTTCAGCCCAGTAGTCTTTGAGTGCCAGAATGGTTTTTGCATAAAAATCAAGAGCTGTTCCGATTTGTCCTTCTTGCTCTGCCTGTTCGGCTTTCTGGAAAAAATCTTTGGCAACAGCCACAGCACCTTCTACTTTTTTACGTTTCTGGTCGGCGTATTTCGATTTTGATAAACGATAATACACCCAATAACCAGCTTCCTGAGCATTTTCGTAGGTATCTACAATTTCAAAGTCTTCAATTTCATTTCGTACAGTACTTTTGATAGTAGATTCGTACTCATCTCTGAAAGAGTTTTTCTTATCCATCTGATAAAGTACGGAAGTACTGGAAATATTTACCTTGATTTCAGAAAGTAAATCTTCAAAAGCACTACTTTTTGCAGATTGCTGATAATTAGGTACTCGTGTAGAAGAATAACCAATACCAATATAATACATAGAGGTAATAGGTTTAGCAATCACCCAATCAGGCTTGGGTTTAGATGCTTCTACTTGTTGTTTTTTCTTGTTTTTCTTGCGTTGCGATTGAGCAGTTTGTGGCGAACAAGCCAAAACTACAAAGGCTAGTAAGAAATATATAAAAGGGGTAAAAATCTTTTTCATACAAAACTTTGTTAAAAATAGTTTTCAATAGATATTGTTATTTGCCAATAGCTCTGAACACATCAGCAGATACTTCTTCTGATATTTGTTTGTAGAGGTTTTGAGTAATTTCTGTAGTAGGACGCAATTCTCTTCTGCCCTGAAATAATCTGTCAAAACGGTTTTTTTCGTTTCCACCTGCAAAAACACCATTAGCATCACCAGGGAATAAGCTTCTTGTATCTCCCTGATAAGTTCCATAACGAACTTCATCTTTTACGGTTTTGGTAACTACGTTAGAAGCCAATATTTTACCAGTTTCCGAAGAAATGAGCTGATATTCGAATGTCACATTCACATCTTTATCGTTGTAGTATTCCATATAATTGGTACGACGATATTTTGTTACATTTTGATATTGATTGAGAGTAGAGTTCCATTCTTTTGCCTGATAACTCTCATAAGCAACACGTTCTTCATTACGAAGTCTGCCTGTATTTTCTGTAAAATTTGTTACTTTACCAATTAAAACAGCTTTTACCCCTAACAAATTACCTACTTTGGCTGCTGTGGCTTCATCTACCTGCCCAGAAAGACCAAACTTTTGTTCATCTAAGATGGTTTGTAAATTTTCTCTATCTACCAAATCAATAAAAGGGCTTTTTAAACCAATCACAGAAGAAATTACCCCACCCTGAATGGTACGTTCTACATTATTGTAACGGGTATAATTCTGGAAAGGCAACACAGAAACAGTGATAGCTGCTTCTTTGCGAGCTTTTTCACGTAAAGTAGAGGCATCTTTATAAGATTTATCATTCTGATAAATTTGATCAAAAAGATAATAAGCTTGTTTGTAATTTTTAGCTTCTAGCTCAGCTTTACCACTTCTGTACAAGGGTTCATTAGATGAGGTGCGTTTTAAAGTCTTTACATCTTTGTAATTAGGGTCTAGTTTCTTGATTTCTGCAAGAATAGGATCTGCTGACTCAAATTGCTCCTGAGCTAAGAGTTCAGTAGCTTGTTTGTACAAGTCATCCAAATATTTTGCTTTAGATTGGTTAAAGTACTGTTCGTATTGTGGAGGTGTTGAGAGTTGTACATTGTACTGAGCAACCTGATTTGCAAATTCTTGAGCACCCAAATAAGCATATACAGCTCCTTTGTGGTTTTCAGTACTATGAGCCTTGAAGACATCTCCCAACTTAGTATCTAATACTGATTGCCCCGTTTTTTTGAGTTGGATTTGGGCATCAATATTGTTTCTGTTGCGAGCAAGCGATTGTAGATACATCTGAGAGGCTTCTTGATACATCCCTGCTTGTTCTAATTTCATACCCTTTTTAAAATAACTTTTTGAGCCAGAGCAGGCTTGTAATGCAAACACTAAAAATGTTAGGAAGTATAAATATCTCATAAAACAGTTAGATTGATTCTGTAACAGATGTAAGTAATAATTGTGCCAAAATTAAGAATTTCAGTAAAAAAAACAACAAATTGACTCAATAAAACTAAACTGAAAAAAATCTTTACAATATTTTAGAATTTTATTAGATTTGCCAAAATCCAATAATTTCGGCTTTTACCGAATTAAATTTTTAATTCTGTTAAAACAAAAAAAAATTATGGAACGCAATGTTTTAGAAAATGCTTTAAGAGAATCAGTTCAAGAATCTATCAATGAATTGGGTTGGGCTAATCTAGCAGAAATAGGAACTGCACTACGAAAAAAAGGTGTTAAATATGGGAAACTGTCTACATTTATTGCAAGCTTTCCGCATATTATAGAGACACGTGTGGACAATTCCCTTTCTCCACCTGTAGTCTATGCCAAACTCAAACAACAATATCAAGCTTCTGCTTAAACTAATAAATAAATTTTATAATAATTACGGACACATATTCGTTACACTTAAATATATTTTTTAGAAATATCATCTTTTCAACATGAAAAAATACATACTTTCTTTTCTATTTGGAGCAGGTGTGCTAAGTATGCAAGCACAAGTTTTAGGCTCTAAATTTGAACAATTAGATTATTTATTGCCAACTCCCAACACTTACCGAACAGCTGATGGTTCTCCTGGACATGAGTACTGGCAACAAAGAGCTGACTACAAGATTAATGTAACCTTAGACGATACCAAACAATGGGTAAAAGGTTCAGAAACCATTACCTATTATAACAATTCACCTAATGAATTGCGTTATCTTTGGTTACAGTTAGACCAAAATATGTTTTCAAAAGAATCAAATACTTATAAATCAGAAAGTTTTGATTTAGATGGAAATAGTGGCAGAAATCTATTGGGCTGGGCTTCTAGTTCTAACTCTCCTCATGGCTTTGTGATTTCTAATGTAAAAGACAGCAAAGGCGGACTTTTACAATATAAAGAAAACTATACCATGATGCGTATAGATTTACCTGAGCCTCTTAAGAAAGGTCAGAAATTTACATTCTCTTTGGACTGGAGCTTTTATGTAATTGATGCCAATAAAATGGGAGGTAGAGGAGGATATGAGTTTTTCCCTACAGATGGAAACTATTTATACGAAATGGCTCAGTGGTTCCCTCGTATGTGTGTGTACAACGATGTATATGGCTGGCAACACAAACAATTCTTAGGACGTGGCGAATTTGCTTTGGTATTTGGTGATTATGAAGTAAATATCAACGTTCCCGCTGACCATGTGGTAGCTGCTACAGGAGAATTACAAAATGCTTCATCTTTATTGACACCAGCTCAGTTGCAACGTTGGGAAAAAGCTAAAACAGCTAAAGAACCCGTTGTAATCGTAACACAAGAAGAAGCTGTACAAGCTGAAAAGAAAAAGGCTTCAGAACGTAAAACTTGGACTTATAAAGCTCAAAACGTTCGTGATTTTGCATGGGCTAGCTCTCGTAAATTCATTTGGGATGCATTTCAGGTAGATAATGCTGGTAAAAAAGTTTGGGCAATGTCTTATTATCCTAAAGAAGGAAACCCACTTTGGGGCGAAAAATCTACATGGACAGTAGCCCATACATTAAATATCTACTCAAAATATAGCATTGACTATCCTTATCCTGTGGCTATTTCTGTACACGGACCTGTATTTGGTATGGAATATCCTATGATTTGTTTCAATGGTGGAAGACCTATTCCGATGCCAGCCAATGCAACTGAAGACGATAAGAAGAAAAATGCAGAAGCCAACGACAGAACCAAATATGCAATGGTTTCAGTAATTATCCATGAAGTAGGACATAACTATTTCCCTATGATTATCAACTCTGATGAGCGTCAGTGGTCTTGGATGGATGAAGGATTAAACTCTTTCTTACAATTCAGAGCAGAACAAGAATTACCTGAAGTGGCTTGGACAAAAGACTTGAAACGTCCTTATCCTTCTCGTCGTGGTCCTGCTGCTAATATTGTAGGTTATATGAAATCAGCACCCGATACACAAGTACCCATCATGACAAACTCTGAGCAGGTAAAACAATTTGGTAACAATGCTTATGGCAAGCCTGCTACAGCCCTGAATGTACTTCGTGAGACTGTTATGGGTAAAGAATTATTTGATTATGCTTTCAAACAATATTCAAATAAATGGAAATTTAAGCACCCTGAGCCTGCTGACTTCTTCCGTACAATGGAAGATGCTTCTGGTGTTGATTTAGACTGGTTCTGGAGAGGTTGGTTCTATACAGTTGATTTCTATGAGCCTAATCTTGAGTCAGTTACATTGTATAAAATATTAGAAAACGGTCAATCTTTACCTACAGCATCAGCTTTTCCTACAAAAGAAGTAAAATTAGGTAATGCTGTAAAAAGAATGGAAGAAAATGGCATTATTTTAAGTGATGCTGAGAAAAAAGCTCTTTCTCCTAACAAGAATTTTTATGTTTTGAAAGTGAAAAACAACGGAGAACTGGTAATGCCTCTGATTGTAGAAGTAACCTATAAAGATGGAACAAAGCAGACTGAGCGTTTCCCTGCTGAAATCTGGCGTATGAACCACAAAGAGGTATTCAGAATGATAGCTACTGATAAAGAAGTATCTTCATTCCGTTTAGATCCGAATTTGGAAACAACTGATACAGATACCAATAACAACACTTTCCCTAGAACTGCTGGTTCAGGTAGCTTTGATGGGATCAAAGAAAAATAATACCAAATAAAATAGAGAAGAATAAAAAATAGGTCGGTTCTACAACCGACTTATTTTTTTTGTAAATTTGTACCGAAATGAACAAAAAAAGGCAAAGAATTTGTTATAACATTAAATAAAAAACAAAGATTGCATTTTTTATATTAATGCTTTTAAAGACGCAATAATGAAAGTTAATATTGATAAGAACTCAGGATATTGTTTTGGTGTGGAGTATGCTATTACAATGGCAGAAGAAGAATTACAGGAATCAGAAAAATTGTATTGTTTAGGAGATATTGTACACAATGACAAAGAGGTAAAAAGATTGGCTCAAAAAGGTTTGCAAATTATTGACAGAGAGCAGCTTGCTACCATTCACGACTGTAAAGTACTCATCAGAGCTCACGGAGAACCTCCAGAAACCTATCAGATAGCACTTCAAAATAATATAGAACTCATAGATGCCTCTTGTCCGGTAGTACTCAAATTACAAAACAGAATCAAATCTGCTTACGATAAAGCCAAAGAAATGCAGGGGCAAATTGTAATTTATGGTAAAAAAGGACATGCTGAGGTCATAGGACTTTCAGGACAAACCAATAAAGAAGCTATTATTGTTACAGATGAATCGGATTTAGATTTGATAGATTTTTCTAAACCTATTGTACTTTTTAGTCAGACAACGAAAAGCACAGAAGGTTTTTATAAAATGAAAGACCTGATTGAAAAAAGGATAGAAGCACTAGGATACACAGAAAATTTATCACTTTTTGATGCCAATGACAGTATTTGCAGACAGGTATCGAACAGAGAGCCACAACTCGAAAAATTTTCACAAGATAATGATGTAATTGTTTTTGTGAGTGGTAAAAAAAGCTCTAATGGAAAATCACTCTTCTTAGTTTGTCAGAGACATAATACAAGAAGCTATTTCATTGAAGATGAACAGGAAATACAGTCAGACTGGTTTTTACCAGAAGACAATGTGGGAATTTGTGGAGCAACCTCCACACCCATGTGGCTCATGGAAAAAGTAAAAGAAAAAATAGAAGAATTAGATTTAATCAGTGCCTAAAACACTGTTATATACCATGATAGGCTCTCAAATGCTCCAAAAAAGGCTTGAGAGCCTTTTTTAATATCTGATAACCCTCTTCAAAGTCTTTGAGTGTACCATAATAAGGGTCAGGAACTTCCAGATTTTTACCTTCCCATTCTCTGATTAAATGCAAAGAAGCTCTGTCATTTTCAGACTGAAAAACTTTCAAATTATTGTAATTCGATTTGTCAGCAGCTAAAATATAATCAAATAACTGGAAGTCTTCTTTTTGTACTTGTCTTGCTTGGTGTGTAAGCTGAATACCATGTTGCTGGGCTGTTTGGCGAGTTCTGTAATCTGCCAGTTCTCCAATATGATAGGCAGAAGTTCCTGCTGAATCTACTTTAATTTTTTTCTCTAATTCAGCGTCCTTGATAAGCTCTAAAAAAACACCTTCGGCAAGCGGTGAACGGCAAATATTTCCTAAACAAACAAATAAAACTTTGACCTCCATTTGTATTAAAACGATTTTTGATGCACAATTTATTAAGAAAATTGAAAATCTTTGCAAAAATCTTACTTTTGAGAAATTATTGTTCAACTAAAGTTATGCAATTATTCATTTCAAATAAAAAAATTGAAAAAATCATAGAACTTCCAGCCTCAAAAAGCGAGAGTAACAGAGCTTTATTGATAGAAGCATTGGCTCAATTTCAGGGTGCCAGATTTCAAAAAACACAACTTTCAAATATTTCGGAGGCAAGAGATACCCAAACTTTACAACGTTTGCTGTCTTCTCAGGATAAGACTTTAGACGTATTGGATGCAGGGACAACCATGCGTTTTCTGACAGCTTTTTGTAGTGTAACCAATAGAGAAACGATACTTACTGGAACACCTCGAATGAAAGAACGCCCCATTCATATTTTAGTGGAGGCTCTAAAAGAGTTGGGAGCTGATATTGATTATCTTGAGCAAAAAGGTTTTCCACCTATCTATATCAAAGGTTTTCAACAATATAAAAAAGAAATAGAAGTCGAAAGCAACATAAGCAGTCAGTATATTTCTGCCTTATTGATGGTTGCTCCAGTGTTAGAACAAGGACTGGAAATAAATCTTAAAAATTCAGTAGCTTCCAAACCTTATATAGAGATGACACTTTCTCTGATGGGTTATTTTGGTATTGAGTATGTTTGGGAGAATAATAAAATCTGTATTGAGCCTCAAAAATATAATTTACAACCTTACACAATTGAAAGTGACTGGTCAGCAGCAAGTTATTGGTATAGTGTAGCAGCCATCACAGAAGAAGCAAGCATATTGTTACCACATCTAAAAGAAAATTCTCTGCAAGGAGATAAAGCAATTGTGGAAATTATGAAAAATTTTGGTGTGGAAACAACATTTCTTCCTGAAGGAGTACACATCACTAAAACAAAAAATACCGTTTCAAACAACCATACATACGATTTTACACATTGTCCGGATTTGGCTCAAACCATTGTGGCATTGTGTGTAGCCAAAAATATAGAATTGACTGCAAAAGGTGTAGAAAGTCTTAAAATTAAAGAAACCAATCGATTACTGGCATTACAAAATGAAGTAGCTAAATTTGGTTTTGATTTTCAGGAGCAAACAAATGGAGATTGGTTATTGAAGAAAAACAGAGATTTAGAAAGCCTCCATACAATTACTATCAATACCTATGAAGACCACCGAATGGCTATGGCATTTGCCCCTTTAGCCATGTTGTATTCGCTGGTAATAGAACAACCTGAAGTAGTTCATAAATCTTATCCTCACTTTTGGAGAGAAATGCAAAAGCTCTCCTGATGGAGAGCTTTTCAAGGCTTTAACCTGTATGTAGCCAGTCTTTGAGCGTAACGGTTGTAAATAAGCCAATGAGGTTACCCAGTAAATTCCCCAAGGCATTACAATCCTCTGAGTCCGTAGTTTTCTCCTCCGTTTCTGATGTGTCATTGCTGTAATCAGGACGTGGAGTATAAGCTAGCTCTTCGCTCATAGCTTGGTTTTGTACTAAGCTATCTGTACCTTGCCATAGGGTAGGGCACTTTGTACCCTTTTCGTTAAAATTGTTCATAAAATAGGATTTTAAGGTTAAAATTTTGATAAAGAAAAAAGCCCGAACTACGATTAGTTCGGGCTTTTTATAAAACGTTTGTTTGTAAATCAACTTAAAAGATAAAACGCTTTTTTGTTTTCACCCGAACAACAGAATCGACCTTTGACATACGGCAAATCAGCCCAAACTCTAAAGTCTGGTAGCTTGTAATTGCAATATGTGGGTTACTTAAAAGCATTTTTGTTAAATTTTTATATTCTGTTACAAGAGTAAAAACTTATTTTCTTATTTGCAAGAAAAATTTATATTTTTTACAGCAAAAATTGTGCCTACTAAATTTGATTGTCAAATTTTTGTGATTATTCGCTTATTTTCATAGCTTCGCTTTTATTCGTTTATTATTCACCACTAGATTATGTCAGAATCCATAGAACAACGAAGACTCGTATTATATATAGATGACGAACCTAAAAACTTAAGTAGTTTCAAATCGGTATTCAGAAGGCATTATGAAATTTATCTAGCAAATTCTGCTGATGAAGGGCTTGAAATTATGGAGAAAGTACCCATTCAGTTGGTAATAACAGACCAGCGTATGCCTAAAACTACGGGGGTTGAATTTTTAGAAAAAATTAATAATCAGTTTCCTGATGTAACACGTATTTTACTGACAGGCTATTCTGATTTAGATGCGATTATTACAGCAATTAATAAAGGAAAAATTTTTAAATATATTTCTAAACCTTGGAAAGCGGAAGAACTCAAAGAAACCATAGACCATGCTTTGGAAATTGCAGAACTCAAGAAGCAAAATAAAATTTTAATAGAAAGTCTTCAGAAAACCAATCATGAGTTAGACCAGTTTGTATATCGTTCAGCACACGATATCAGAGGACCAATCGCTAATTTATTAGGTTTGATAAACCTGATTAAAATGGAGAAAAATGTTGACCTCATTCATACATATGTAGAGCTACAAGAACAGACTGTAAAACGTTTGGATAGCTTTATTCATGATATTGTCAATTATTCTGGTAATTTGAGAAGAGTTGTCAATAAAGAAAGTGTTGATTTTAAAGAGATATTAGATAAAGTTTTAGAAGAACACTACTATACACCCAAATCTGAACAGGTAATCAAAGAAACCTCTGTAAAACAACATGGAGAGTTTGTTTCAGATAAAGAAAGGCTGGCAATATTATTGAGCAACCTGATTAGTAATTCAATTCGGTATAGTGTAACCAACCGATTGAATCCTGCATTTGTACACATAGAAATAGAGAGTGATGACAGCAAGGCTGTTATTAAAGTAATTGATAACGGAGAAGGTATAGATGAAGAGTTTTTAGAAAAAATATTTGATATGTTTTTCAGAGCCAGCCCTAATGCCCGTGATGGTTCGGGTTTAGGCTTGTTTATATGCAAAGAGGTAGTAGAAAAATTGGGAGGGGAAATATTTGTAGAATCTCAGAAGGATAAAGGTTCTACTTTCAGAGTTGAAATTCCAAATTTAATGATGTAATAGTTGAAAAAATAATATGATAAGAGCAGAAATTTTAAATATAGGAGATGAAATTTTGTATGGGCAAATAACCAATACCAATGCCCAATGGATGAGTAGCGAGTTAGATAAAATTGGTATCAGAGTAATCAGGCATAGTGTTGTATCTGATTTAGAGCAAGATATACTTGCTGGACTACAAGAAGCAGAGCAAAGAGCAGATGTGATACTCATTACAGGAGGTTTAGGACCTACCAAAGACGACATCACAAAGAAAACCCTTTGTAAGTTTTTTGGGACGGAACTCATAAGGCATCCTGAAGCCCTTAAAACTGTAACAGAGTTTTTTGAAAGCAGAGGCAGAGAAATGCTGGAAGTAAACAGACAGCAAGCCGATTTGCCCTCTAATGCTACTTACATCCCTAACCTAAAAGGAACAGCCCCTGGTATGTGGTTTGAAAAATCAGGGAAAGTATTTGCCTCAATGCCTGGAGTTCCACACGAAATGCAGTTTCTGATGGAAAGTTACGTTTTGGAGAATCTACAAAAGTTCTTCAAAACACCTTATATTTTCCACAAAATGATTAAAACAGTTGGTATTGGAGAATCGTATCTGGCAAAAGAAATAGAAAACTGGGAAGATAACCTTCCAGAACATATTCGTCTGGCTTACCTGCCAAGTTTTGGAATGGTTCGTTTGAGATTGACAGGTTTTGGTAATGATAAAGAATTGATAGCTAAAGAAGTAGAAGAACAAACAAATCAGGTTTTACCTATCATTGATAAGTATGTGTATGGTTTTGATGATGAAGATTTAGCTCAGGCTGTCGGAAAGTTGTTAGTTTCTCAGAAGAAAACAATTGCTCTTGCAGAAAGCTGTACAGGAGGCTTTTTAGCTCATTGTTTTACACAGCATTCTGGTAGCTCAGAATACCTGAAAGGTTCTTTAGTGGCTTATAGTAATGATATTAAAATCAATGTTTTAGGGGTACGCCCCGAAACAATAGAACAACATGGTGCTGTAAGTGAACAAACAGTGCTTGAGATGGCTGAAAATGTACGAAAACTTTTCAAAACAGAGATAGGTATTGCTACAAGTGGCATTGCAGGACCATTGGGTGCCACCAAAGACAAACCTGTGGGTACTATCTGGGTAGCCTACTCCGATGAAAATGAAACAGTTGCTAAATTATATCAGCTAGGAACGGATAGAATGGTAAATATTCAGGTGACTTCTAATCTCTTAATTGATTGGGTTCGTAGAAAACAAGGTGGTAGAGCAAAATAGAAAAAGTGAAAAACCACTTTAACAGTGTGGAAACTTGCAGAGATTTTATTACATATTGATAGTATGGATATTTGGATATTTATTGGAAAGTAAAGCTCAAAATGCTTTGTTTTCTCAATACTATTATCCTAGCCCTTTATTTTCTAATCCTGCTTGGGTAGCTGCTCGTCAAGAAATATTTGTAGGATTTAACTTTAGAAGACAGCAAATTAGTGTGGGACAGGGGATTAGTACACCTGCCTTAGAAATTTCGTTGCCCATCATAGACCAAAACAACAGAAGAGCAGGAGGGTTTGGTTTGGGCGTACTCAATGAAACAGCAGGAAAAGGAGGCTTACTCAGAACCAATGCAATCATTGGAAATCTAGCCTACAATGTAGATTTTTCCGATTATGACCACCTCGCATTTGGAATGCAGGGAGGATATTTTTTCCGTAGGCTTGATCCCAGCTTGCTTACATCAGAAAGCCAATATACTGTAAATGGTTATAATGCAAGTTTGCCTCTCAATGAGCCTTTTATTGCTTTTCGGTCAGATTTTCCTGTGGTTAATGCTGGACTTTTATGGTATGGTGAAGATGAAAACCAAAGAATCTTGTATCATTTTGGAGTATCAGGTTATACCTTAAACCGACCTAACACCACATGGTTTGCTGAAGTAAGTCGTATTCCGTGGCTTATCAATGCATCTGGTGAATTTTTGGTATATGAAAAAGATAGCTGGGCTATTTACCCAACCTTTCGGTATGTGGAGCAGTCTAAAAATAGAAATTTACAGATAGGATCACACTTTAGGTATCAGATAGATGGAAAAAGTTTGTTGTATTTAGGTTCTTGGTATAATACAAACAAAAAAGCTATTGTAAGTATAGATTTTGCAAGAGAAAACTACCACTTTGCCTTTAGTTACGATTTGGCATTAGGCAATCGAAATGTACAAGGGCAAACCAATAGTGCTGTTGAGTTGAGTATCATCTGGAAAAAACCCGTAGAAGGCAGAAAAAAACGACCTAATAAACGCCCAATTATATATCCTGATAAAAATAAACCTGTTATTACAAAAGATACAATCAAAAAAGAGGAAAATAGTACAAGAACAGATACTACACTTAAATTTAAAAAAGAACTTGGAGATGCTAACAGAGTTGAAAAAACTGGAGAAATGAAGGTGATTATTCAAGAACCTTTGGAAGTAAAAGCTCCTAAAAAGAAACAGTCTCTTAAAGAAACTGATAAAAGGCTACTTATACCTATCTGGATACGTCAGGATGATGTATTGATAGATCAGGAAAGACTTTATCAAATAGGGCAACTTATGTTGAATGACCCAGCCCTGAAAATCAAAATGGTACTTTATACACAACCCAATGATGAAAATCAGATTTTATTGGAAAGTCAAACAGATGAAATTCGTAAACAGCTTATTTTACAAGGTGTAGAACCTGAACGGATACTAAGGCAGAATATTAAAAGAAAAAATGAGAAAAAAAGAGTAGAGTGGATAGTCCTGAGAAAATAAAAACGCTTTTAGATAATCTACAAGCGTTTTTTGTAAAAAAAAGCAAATAAATATTTTTATATATAGATATGTTTATATATATTTGTATCATCATTTCATTAACTTATGAAAATAGCAGAATTTTCTCAAGAAAGGCTTGAAAAAGCAGCCAATGTGCTTAAAGCCATAGCACACCCAATTCGGATACACATTGTAAGCCTGTTACACGAAAATACTCGTATGAATGTCTCAGAGCTATTGGAGATTATTCAGATAGATCAAGGCTTGCTTTCACATCATCTCATTAATATGAAAGATAAAGGAATTTTGGCTTGTGAACGAGAAGGGAAAAATATCTATTATTCACTCAAAGAAACAGCCATTGTAGGAGTTTTAGAATGTATGAAAAACTGTAAACTCTAAAAAATATATCCAACATATAAACAAATAAATATATTTATATAGAAATGCAAGAAATATTAGGGTACATATTAGCATTATTCATAGGCATTTCATTGGGTTTAATAGGGGGGGGAGGCTCAATTTTAACCATACCAGTACTTGTATTGGTTATGGGAATAGGAGCTACTACGGCAACAGCTTATTCTTTGTTTATTGTGGGCGTTACAGCTGTTGTAGGTAGTATTACATACTTAAAAAAAGGTTTAGTGGATATAAAAGTAGGTATTTGGTTTGCTCTGCCTTCGTTGTTAGCGGTGTTTTTAGTCCGAAGATTTTTAATGCCCTTAGTACCTGTAAAAATCATCGAAACATCTGATTTTACTCTTTATAAAGATAGCCTATTGATGCTTATATTTGCTGTTATTATGCTTTTAGCCTCTTTTTTTATTATACAAGATAAAAAAACAGAAGAAACAAAATCAGGAAGTAAAGCACTAAATTCTTATTTTTTTGTTTTGATGATAGGTTTAGGAGTGGGCTTTGTTACGGGTGTTGTAGGAGTAGGAGGCGGATTTATGATTATTCCTACGTTGATATTATTTTTAAGGATAGACATGAAAAAAGCTGTAGGAACATCTTTATTTATCATTGCCATAAACTCTTTAATAGGTTTTTTATTAGCGGACTTGAATAATGACGCATTAAAAATAAACTGGACAATCTTAATAATATTTTCTTTAGTGGCTTCGGCAGGTATATTTGTAGGGTCTTATCTGTCCAATTTTATTGAAGGAGCAAAACTAAAAAAGGGTTTTGGTTATTTTGTTTTAGTGATGGCATTTTACATTTTAGTTCACGAATTGTTTTTTGTAAATAAATTTATCAATCAGAATTAAATATCTAAAAATATGAAAGTAGAACAAATTTATACAGGCTGTTTGGCACAAGGAGCGTACTACATTCAATCGGGGGATGAGGTGGCTATTATAGACCCTTTGAGAGAAGTAGATAATTATATCCAAAAAGCTGAAAAGAATGGAGCTAAAATTAAATATGTTTTGGAAACGCATTTTCATGCTGATTTTGTTTCAGGACATTTGGATTTGGCTAAAAAAACAGGAGCAAAAATTGTATTTGGCACAAATGCTCTCCCTGAATATGAAGCTCATATTGCCCAAGATGGAGAAATACTCATATTAGGTAATACCAAAATTAAGGTAATTCATACACCAGGGCATACAATGGAATCTGCTACTTTTTTGCTTTTTGATGAACAAGGTAAAGAATATGCAATTTTTACGGGTGATACTTTATTTATTGGAGATGTAGGACGACCCGACTTGGCTGTAAAAAGTAATTTAAGTCAAGAAGATTTGGCAGGACATTTATATGAATCTTTGAAGAAACTCACTGTTTTGCCTGATGAAGTAATCGTCTATCCAGCTCACGGAGCAGGTTCAGCTTGTGGTAAAAATATGAGTAAAGAAACTTTTGATACATTAGGGCATCAGAAACAAGTAAACTATGCCCTCCAGCCCATGAGTAAAGAAGAGTTTATTGAAAAAGTATTGGACGGATTAGCTCCACCTCCTTATTATTTTCCTCAAAACGTAATGATGAATAAAAAAGGTTATGTGAGTTTTGATGAAGTAATGAATACAGCTATGAATCCTCTAAATCCTGAAGAGTTGGAGATGGTAGTAGAAGCTCATGGAGCTTTGGTATTGGATACCAGAAAGCCCGATGAATTTGTAAAAGGCTTCATTCCTCGTTCAATTAGTATTGGTGTAAATGGAGATTTTGCCCCTTGGGTGGGTACACTTATCACAGATATTAAACAGCCTTTGGTAATTGTGGTAGAAGACGAAAAATTGGAAGAAGTAATTACTCGCTTGGCTCGTGTAGGTTACGAAAATGTGTTGGGCTATTTAAAAGGAGGTTTTGATACTTGGAAAAAATCTGGAAAAGAGATAGATACAATAGAAAGTATCACAGCACAAACATTTGAAGAAAGACTTCAAACAGATAAAACTGCTAAAGTAATAGATGTGAGAAAGAGTTCTGAATATACTGCTCAGCATGTAGAAGGAGCTAATTTTGCACCTCTAGCTCAAATCAATGAACACTTAGCTGATTTTGAAGAGAATAAAACCAACTATATCCATTGTGCAGGAGGGTATCGCTCAGTAATAGCTGCTTCAATTCTGAAAGCAAGAGGAATACACAATATTGTAAATATTGCAGGTGGTTTTAAAGCTATTGAACAAACCAATATCCCTAAAACAAGCTTTATTTGTACTTCTACAATGTCTCAACTTTAAAAATAAATGATTTATGAAAAAATATATTTTGCTTGTCTTAGTAGCTTTGACCACTACTTTTTGTGTAAATGCTCAAAAAAAAGTGAAAAATTTAACAGTAGATGAATTTGAAAAAGGCTCACAAGTTGCAGGAAGCGTTATTTTAGATGTAAGAACGCCTGAAGAATATCAAACAGGACATTTAAAAAATTCAAAACTTCTTGATATTAGCGAACAGAGTTTTTCAGCCAGTCTAGATAAATTAGATAAAAATAAAACATACTATGTATACTGCCAAGCAGGAGGCAGAAGTACCACAGCAGTTGAAATTATGATAGAGAAAGGCTTTAAGAAAGTCTATAATCTTTCAGGGGGGATAGCTGCATGGAAAAAAGCTCAAAAAGTCATAGAAAAATAAACTCTAAAAAATTATGTTCGAATTCTTCAAAAAATTGTTTGGTAAAGACGAAAAACTCTTAGAAGCTATCACAGCAGGAGCTTTTCTGGTGGATGTTCGTACTCCTTTAGAGTTTAAGTCGGGGAGTGTAAAAGGGGCTGTAAATATTCCGTTAGATACGATTTCAGGGCAGTTACATCGTTTTAAAAATAAAAATCACATTGTAGTATTTTGTCGTAGTGGTATGAGAAGCAGTCAGGCTAAAAGTGTTTTAGAAAAAAATGGCTTTGAAAATGTAATTAATGGTGGTTCTTGGGGAAATGTAGCGGCTTTAATAGATTAAATAAGAAAACGTATGTTTGCATTTTTTTATAAGAATAAATTGTATGTATTAGGAGCTGTTTTAGGAGCTTTAGCAGGGTATGCATATTGGTATTTTGTAGGTTGTACAAGTGGAACGTGTGCCATTACTTCCAAGCCTTTGAACAGCACCTTGTATGGTAGCCTTATGGGTATGGTGGGTTTAGGAATGTTTGCTAGTGATAAACCTCAGACAAAACATTAATTTAAAAACTTCAATACAAAAAATTATGACATTTCAAGAAATAATTAATCAAGACACACCTGTACTAGTAGATTTTTACGCTGAATGGTGTGGACCCTGTAAAATGATGGCACCCATTCTGCAAGAAGTAAAAGCAGAAGTAGGAGAAAAAGCCAATATTATTAAAATTGATGTAGATAAAAATCCTCATGTTGCTCAAAATTACCAGATTATGGGTGTTCCTACACTAATGCTCTTTAAAAATGGAGAATTGCTTTGGAGACAGAGTGGAGTTGTGCCTAAAAATGGTTTGGTAAATCTATTAAAACAACATACTTCATAAACTTATGAAAAGCAGGCTTCTAACAGGCTGGAGTATCAGACGGGTGGTTTATCTGGTTATGGGTATCATGATTATGGTACAAGCATGGCAAGCACAACAGTGGATATTAAGTGTACTTGGTGGATATTTTGCTACAATGGGTTTATTTGCTTTGGGATGTGCAGGCTCAAACTGTGAGGTAAATATGAACTCTAAAAAACAATATTCTAAAAACAGAATTGAAAAAATAGAGTTTGAAGAAGTAAAATAGTTTTTTATCAGTTTTCTTAAATAATATATATTATGGAACATGTTATTCAAGTAGAAAATATAAAATGTGGGGGCTGTATCAATAGTATCAAAAAAGCCCTTAGTAGCTTGTTAGGTGTAGAAAATGTACAAGTAGAAAAAGAAACCGAAACTGTGACAGTAGTAGGTGTAGATACTATCAGAAACAATTTGGTTGAAAAACTGGCTCAACTAGGGTATCCTGAAAAAGGGAATAATAATCTATTGCATAAAGCCAAATCTTTTGTGAGTTGTGCTGTTGGCAGGATTACAAAAGAAGACTAAAAGCTTTTTTATCAATAAATTCATGAAGATTATACAAAGTATATCAATACTGTGGTTGATAATGAGTTCTATATTATATGCTCAAAACCATCAGAATCATCAAGGGGAGGCTAATAACTACATGAACCAAAGTCAGTTTGACAAATTGGTAGAACGATTTGAAAATGCTGAGAGAGTACAATGGCAAAAACCTGAACAGGTAATAGCTTTTTTGGGATTATCCAAAGAAAAAATAGTTTTGGATATTGGAGCAGGAACAGGATATTTTGTATTTAGAATAGCAAATCTATGCAAACAAGTGATAGCTACAGATGTAGATAATCGTTTTTTAGAATATATCGAAAAGAAAAATCAAACAGCAAAACATTCAAATATTGTAACTCGCAAAGCTGAATACAATACACCTCCCATACTAGAAAATGAGGCGGACATCGTATATAATGTGAATGTTTACCACCATATAGAAAACAGAAAGCAGTATTTTGAGCAACTTTATCAAAAGATGAAAAAAGGTAGTACTTTGGTGATTGTCGATTTTAAGAAAGGAGATTTTCCACAAGGTCCACCTGATTCCATGAAACTTTCTGAAAAACAAGTGTGGGAAGAATTGAAAAGTGTAGGTTTTAAAAAAATAAAAATAGACGTTAAAACGCTTCCTTATCAGTACATGATAAAAGTAAAAAAATAAACTTATACACTCTAAAAATACCATTAATTCTAAACTCTGGCAGAGATTGTCAGAGTTTTTGCATGAAATAGTGCATCTTATCTAGATTAACTCAATGTAAAGAAATTTACTTGAAAATTATTAAAACATGCTTTAAAACGCTTCAAACATAAAAAATACTTAATATCCTTTTAAGCAAGGCATAATACACCCGATATACCTTTGCACCAAAATTAACGGATATAAGATTTTTTATGAAACACATTTTTTCAATCATTCTATTTTTTGCTCTCCAAAGTGTTCTTGCTCAGAATACAGGAACAATTAAAGGAAATCTTAAAGATGATGCTGCAAATGAGTCTATCATTGGAGCAACCATCTTATTGAAAGGTACATCTTTTGGTGGCTCTACAGATGTAGATGGCAATTTTCAAATCACAAATATCCCAGAAGGGAAATATACTGTGGTTATTTCTTCAGTAGGTTATGAAACCAAAGAAATCGAAAATGTAGAAGTTCCATCAGGAAAAATCGTAATCATCAACACTTCCCTCAATCCTGAGAATAGTAATATTACAGGTATTGAAATTGTGTCTCGTAAAGAAACAGGTACAAGTATAGCTGTAATAGCAGAAATCAAAGAAGCAGAACAAGTTGCCGTAGGAATAGGTTCTGAGCAAATCCAAAAATCTCAAGACAAAGATGCAGCTCAGGTACTTCGTCGTATTCCTGGCGTATCACTTCAAGAAAATCGTTTTGCAATTATCAGAGGTTTGCCACAACGTTATAACGCTGTACTAATCAATGATATCTATGCACCTAGTACAGAAGTGGATAGCAGAGCTTTCTCGTTCGATTTAGTACCCAGTAACATGATTGACAGAGTTTTAATCTTTAAATCAGGTGGACCTGAATTACCTGGTGATTTTGCAGGTGGTGCTGTGAAAATCTATACAAAAAATGCTCCAGAAGAAAATTTTGCAAACGTAAGTTTTGGATATGGAGGTAGAGTAGGAACGACATTCAATGAAGTTTCTGATTACCAAAGAAGTAATACAGATTTCTTAGGATTTGATAATGGATTAAGAAAACTACCCAACAATTTTCCTGCTTTTTTAAGTAATGATTTGAGTGCTGTTCAGAGAGCAGAGTTAGGAGCAAACGCTTTATCTTCTGATTTAGCATTTATTCGTAAAAAAGTAATGCCTGACCATCGTTTTGGGTTTAATTTAGGTAGACGCTTCGATAAAGGTCGTTTCCGTTTTGGTACACTTACTTCTATCAATTATTCTAATACACACCAATATTATTCAGCAAATCAGAATAACTTATTAAATGACCAAACTACATTCCCTGCCCCAATAATAGGTATATTCAAAGATGACACTTATACCAACAATATGCGTTTGAGTATATTACACAACTGGTCTTTAAGCTGGAATGCAGATAACAGAATAGAATTCAAAAATTTATTCAACCAACAATCTTTTAGACAATCTCTCATTCGTGAAGGTACAGATATTCAAAACAATCAAGACATTAGAAGCTTTTCTCAACGTTTCGAGCAAAAAAGCTTTTATGGTGGTCAGCTTACAGGTAAACACAAATGGAATAATGAAAGATTTGTACTTACTTGGGCTGGTGGTTTGAACTACACCAACAAGCAAGAACCAGACTGGAGAAGATTTAATACCAATAGAACAAGGCAACTAGGTGAGAATAACGAACCTTATGTAATGGCTGTCCCCCCTTCAGCAAACTTAACAGATGGTCGTTATTTTTCTAACTTGAATGAATTGGCTTATTCTGCTAATGTTGCAATAGAACAAAAAATTGGAAAAGAAGTAGAAGGTAGCAATCCTATGAAGCTTCGTTATGGTTTTTATACGGAACGTAAAACAAGAGATTTTGATGCTCGTTACTTCAGTTATTTACAATCTCCCGGAGCAAATGTTTCTGATTTAAAGTTATTACCACTTAATCAAATTTTCAGACCTGAAAATATTAATGGAACAACTGGTTTTACATTTGCTGAAGGTACAAGCCCTATTGATAGCTACAAAGGTTTTAATACCCTGATGGCAGGTTATGTGGGAGCATATCTTCCTTTAAGCGAAAAAATAAGTATTACACCTGGTGTTCGTACAGAATACAACATTCAAGAATTAGAATCATTGAACCTTTCTGGCTTACCTGAAAATGCTGACAACAGAATATTAAGTGTTTTACCTTCATTGAATGCAGTATATAATCTTTCAGATAAGCAACTCATTCGTTTTGCATATTCTCGTACTGTAAACCGTCCTGAGTTTAGAGAACTTGCTCCATTTAATTTCTACGATTTCAACTTAAATGCTGATACTAGAGGAAATGTAAGACTGAAAACAGCTACCATTGATAATGCTGACCTTCGTTGGGAGTATTACCCATCTACAAGTGAACTCATTTCTTTGGGTGTATTTTATAAAAATTTCCAAAATCCTATTGAAGCATATTTGCAAAATGCTTCTGCTGGTGGTACTGCTATTGCTTTTGGTTACGGAAATGCTCAGAGTGCTCAGGGGTATGGTGTTGAGGCAGAGGTAAGAAAATCTTTCTACAATCTTACTTCACTTAAATTCATTCAAAGAATGAGCATTATTGCGAACGCATCTTATTTGGTAAGTAATGTTAATGTGGGCAATCAAGTAGATTTAGGACCTAGCTCATCAGGACTTACAGATGTAGATGCTCCTAAAAATAGAACACTAGTGGGACAGTCACCATATTTAGTAAATACAGGCTTGTATTATAACGATGAAGACAGAGGTTTCCAAGTAAATGTTCTTTATAATATAGCTGGACCCAGATTATACTTAGTAGGAAATAACAACCAACCCAGTTTGTACGAAGTTCCCCGTAATATCATAGACCTGAATATTTCTAAATCATTCTTAGATAAAAAATGGGAAGCACGCTTGGGAATCCAAGATATTTTGAATCAGAGATTTAAGTATCTACAAGATTCTAATCTAAACGGAAAAATTGACTCTCAAGACTCTGACTTTAGAGCGTTCCGACCAGGAACAACCGTAAATGCAACAATCACTTACAACTTTTAATACTAAACCCGACAAACAACCACAACCATGAGAAAGCTAACTTTCCTATTTCTAACCTTCATCGCACTATCTATGATAGCTTGTAAAAAGGATGAAACAACAACAACAACTACTACACCAACACCTGTACAAAAAACGCCTGATGGTAAAATCATCGTTACAGGAGAAATAAAAGGTGATGTTACTTGGAAGGCTTCTGAAAAATATCTTTTAAGAGGATTTGTGTATGTAACAGAAGGAGCAAAACTCACTATTGAAGCTGGTACAGTTATTTTTGGCGATAAAGACAGCAAAGGTACACTAGTAGTTGAGAGAGGTGGACAACTTATTGCTGAAGGTACAGCTGAAAAACCAATTGTATTTACTTCTAATCAGGCTCCTGGTTCACGTGGATATGGCGACTGGGGTGGAGTAGTACTTGCTGGTAAAGCTCCAGTAAACCAATCATCCCCTACGATGGAAGGTGGTATCCGTGGTTCTTATGGAGGTTCTGATGAGAATGATAACTCTGGTATTTTAAAATATGCTCGTATTGAGTTTGGAGGGATTGCATTCCAGCCTAATAGTGAAATCAATGGCTTGACTTTATATGGTGTGGGAAGAGGTACAACGATAGAGTATATTCAGGTTTCTTATTGTGGTGATGACTCTTTTGAGTGGTTTGGTGGTACAGTAAATGCTAAATACTTAGTAGCCTTCAGAGGATGGGATGATGATTTTGATACAGATTTTGGTTTTTCTGGAAAAGTACAATATGGTTTTGCTTTAAGAGACAGAAACTTTGCAGATGTATCAGCTTCTAATGGCTTTGAGTCTGATAATTTTAACCCTGGTACTCCTGAAAACGGACCTAAAACAGCTCCTGTATTTGCTAATATCACAGTCTTCGCTTCAGATACGTCTTCAACAATTCCTGCTACTGGTTTAGGTTCTGGAACATATCAAAATGCCATGCACTTGCGTAGAAATACTTCTAAAAGTGTTTTCAACTCTGTATTTGTAGGTTACCCCAATGGTTTACGTTTAGATGGTTCTCCTACTTGGGCAAATGCTCAAAGTGATGCTTTACAGGTAAGAGGAGTGGTGATAGCTGGTACAGTAACAGCAAATAGAACAATTGCTGCTGGTTCAACGACACCTGCATTCACTACAACAGATGTTACAAATTGGTTTAATACAGCAGCTTATGGCAATGCTGTCGCAAATACTGCTGATTTGAAATTAGGTACAATAGGTAGTTTAAATACCCCTCAAATACTGCCAACTGCTGGGTCTCCACTACTTACAGGTGCTGTTTGGACAGGTAAAGGTGATGATGCTTACTTCAATAAAGTAAATTTCAGAGGAGCATTTGGTACAAACAACTGGACGGCTACTTGGACGAACTTTAATCCTCAAAATACTACTTATTAAGATTTAAAAATATTTTGCTGTCAAAGCTTCCCAAAAGTTTGTACTTTGGGAAGCTTTTTTATTTAAAAAACGTATATTTGCAAAAAAGTAAGTTCTTCAAAATAATGGAAATTAAATATACACCTGCTTTTTTGAGTAAAATGGAAGATATTTTTGCGGAATCAGACCATTTTTTACGTTACGAAAAAGGCAATTTTAAGTCAGGGTATTGTATTCTCAAAGAAAAAAAAGTTATCATTGTTAATAAATATTTTTCTTTAGAAGGAAAAGTAAATTGTTTGTTGGAAATACTAAAACAAATTGTTGTGGACACACAAAAACTCTCTGAAAAAACAGCACAGTTGTATGAGAGTTTGGTTGTGAAAGAAACTATCACGCAAGAATGATTAAAGTAACATTTTTAGGAACAGGCACTTCGCAAGGAATACCTGTGATTACCTGCGATTGTGAGGTGTGTTGTTCCCAAAACCCTAAAGATAAAAGATTGCGTTCTTCGGTGCTTATAGAAACTGATGAAACAAATTTTGTTATAGATACAGGACCTGATTTTAGACAACAAATGCTTCGTGAAAAAGTGCAAAAGCTTGATGCCGTACTTTTTACACACGAACACAAAGACCATACGGCTGGTTTGGATGACATCAGAGCATTCAATTTTAAACAACAAAAAGATATGCCTGTGTACGGAACGCATAAAGTCTTAAATCAGATTAAAAGTGAATTTGCTTATATTTTTGCAGAAAAACGTTATCCAGGGATACCACAGGTAGAACTTCGTGAAATTACGAAAAATCATTATTTCCATGTGGAAAATGTGAAAGTACTACCCATAGAGGTATTTCATCATCATTTACCTGTACTGGGCTTTAGAATAGGAGATTTTACGTATATTACAGATGCAAATTATATTGCAACTGAAGAAATAGCGAAAATATATGGCTCTAAAATTTTGGTTATCAACGCTTTACAAAGAGCAGACCATTTATCACATTTTAATTTAACACAAGCCATCGAAATGGCTCAACATATTAGTGCTGAAAAAACATATTTTACTCATTTGAGTCATAGAATGGGTTTACACGAGGAAGTAATGAAAGAATTACCTGAAAATATAGAAATAGCCTATGATGGCTTAGTTTTAGAAATAGATTCACAATAAAATTTTATAAAAATCTGATTATGGCAAACATGCAAGATTTAATTGCTTCATTTCCTGCTCAGTTGAGCAAATCTATAGAAATTGGTCGCAATCAAAAAGTTACAAACCCAACAAATGAAATAAGAAATGTTGTGATTGCTGGTTTGGGAGGCTCTGGAATAGGTGGGAGCATTGTTGAAAGTATCATTATCAATGAAATAAAAGTACCTGTTGTTATCTGTAAAACGTATGATATACCTGCTTTTATAGGTAAAAACACTTTATTTATTGCATCTTCTTTTTCTGGTGGAACAGAAGAGACACTCATCGCCTTGGGGCAGGTGAAGGATGCTAAAATTGCATGTGTTACTTCTGGAGGAGAGCTTCTAAATATCTGTAAACAAAATAATTATGATTATGTTCAGATACCCAATGAAGCACCCTGCCCAAGAGCATTTTTAGGATATTCGTTTATCCAAATTTTGTTTTTACTGAAAAATTATGGTTTAATCAGTAATAGTTTTGAGGCAGAACTGGAAAAAGCTGTTAAAGCTTTGGATGATAAAAAAGATTTGATTCACTTGGAAGCCAAGCGTTTAGCAGATATTTTCCATGGAGAGTTGCCCATTATCTATTCTGATACCCGTTTGCTTGCAACAGTTACCCGTTTTCAGCAACAAATTAACGAAAATGCAAAGCAACTTTGTCACATCAACCACATGCCAGAAATGAACCATAATGAACTGGTAGGCTGGCAGTTAGGCGAGGAAGCTTATAAAAATACGGCTGTATTACTTGTAAAAACAGCTTACGATAACCCTCGTACACGCTTGCGTATGGATATTTGTGAAGAGATATTTTTACAAAAAACTCCTAGCGTATTTTCGTTGTATGCTGAAGGAGAGAGTTTTATAGAGCAAGTGATTTTCTTAATTAATATTTTTGACTGGGCTTCGTGGTATCTGGCAGAAAAGAATGGTGTAGATTCTTTTGAAGTCAATATCATTACACACTTGAAAGGTGAACTAGGCAAAGTGCCTGTATAAAATCTAAAATAAAAAAGCCACTTTCAAGTGGCTTTTTTATTTCTTGAAACTAATTTCACTGAGTTTAATAGAATACTCAATACGCTGATTATCTGATATATCCCAAATTTCCATTTTAATAGTTGTAATTTTTTCATCAGAAATGGTAAGTAGTCCAAAATGGTTTTCCATAATTGGACCCTCAATTCTGTTTTTATTGGGTGTGGCAAAATGCCAAGTAGAAGAAAGCCCACTAGAAGTTATGTCATAAATTGGGTATAAATCAGGAGTTTGTATTTTTGAAATTTCAGCATAATGCACATCTCCCGAAATAAAAAACACACCATTGGCTTTTGTTTTTCTGATGAGTTCAAGCATTCTTTTTTGTTCATGAGGGAAATTTGCCCAAGCTTCATAACCATTAAACTCTATTCCAAATTGAGAACCAGAGCCAATGATACGAATATCAGCAGGTTTTAAAAGCTCTTTCTCCAGCCACAACCATTGTTCTTTTCCCAAAAAAGTAGAATCGGATGTTTTGTGAGGCTGGTAGTCGAAATCATAAAATTGATGCTTTTTTTCTTTTTGGAAGGAAGTGTTATAAAGTATCAAATCATCTCGGAAAGTTCTGACATCCAATAGAATAACTTGTATTTTTTTGCCTTGAAAATCATAAAAATACGAGGTGTAAATGCCTTGGAGCTTTCGACGTTCAGAATTTTTGGGTTCTCCGAAAAAATCCAGAAAAATCTCTTTAGACTGTTTTTTAAAAGGATAATGCCTTCCCATATCATTTGCTCCATAATCATGGTCATCCCAAGTGGCAATAATAGGTGTATTTTTCTTAAGATTTAAAAAAGAGGATTTTTTACCTAATTTCTGATATTTGGCTTTCAGGGTATCCATGTTGTAGGTATCACCATAGATATTATCTCCTAAAAAAATAAATAAATCGGGTTGGTGTTTAGTTACTATATCAAACACAGGCAGGGCGTCATCTTGATGACCGCAAGAGCCAAAAGCTATTTTAAATGTATTTTTTTGAGCAAATCCTGTTTGAAGGAAAATCAGAAAGAAAAAAATGTTTTTTAGCATGATTATGGATGATTTTGGCAATAGCTCATAATTCCTTTAAAATAAGCATCTGCAATTTCTGAAATTCTGGGAGAGGTGTAAATATCATCAACTTTTAGAGTTTTTTCATTCAAACGCCTGATTTCCTGTTCACTGTCTTGCAACAGACTTTCTCCATAACACACCACACCTTCAATGGCTCTTGCAAGCAACAGATTTCTTGCATATACACCTTGTACACCTGTATAAAGGCATTTCTCTTGGAGATAATCTTGATCATTTTTTAAGGGTACAATAGGTACTTTGGCATCTTTTTGATGAAAATGAAGTACTTTTTGAGCCAATAAAACTGATTTTTCGGTATCTTGTGTACACATTAGACGAACAAAATCATCTAAGCTTTCTTCTTTGAGGTCTTCCAATTCAAAAGCTCCACCTACAAAAGCCATTGAAAAGTTTTTTGAAACAGTTTTATCCCAGCCAGTATTTTTCTCATCTACATTGTAATGCATGATCAGGGTTAAATCAGGCTTGAAAGCATTAATTTTTTCTACTCTTTTTCTTAACTCATCTCTTTTAAAAAAAACCTGAAAGAAAGTATTTTGAGGAAGTGGCATTCTTGTTTTTTTACTTTTGATAGATTGTCGTATTAGGGATTCGCTTCCATAATGCCTTTGTAGATATTCTTGATATTTAGTTTTAAAAGTGGATTCAAAGGCTGTATATTCTGGTCTTGAACGTGTAATCATTACAGTAGCTCCTGCATTTTCGAGACGTTCTTGTAAAAGTTTAGCTGTTGCCCATGCCAAATGTGATTCCCAAAACTCGATTTTTGTACTGTCAGAAAGCATCATTTCTAGATATTTACCTTCTATCTTGGCTGTTTGTAAATCACCTGCAAAATGACCAGGGTCTAAGGCTATTCGCCAGCCTAAAAGAGGTTTAGCAGGAATGATGGAAAATTGTTGTAGTAAAAGACGAGCTTGTTGTTGTTTTATTTTGTTTAAATATTGATTTTCAATTTTTTGCAAACTGTCCCAATCCATTAAAAGCTTCTTTTTGAAGAACAAACCTTTTTCGTTCACCTGAACAGAAACTGTATCTCTGGGATTTAGGAGTAAAAATTGTTTGATTTTCTGATTGTAGAGGGCTATTTTAGGTTGAATATCTTGAGCCAAACAGATAGAATTTAGAAAAATACAAAATACAAAAAATAAACGCATAAAGTGTAGTTATTTTAGCAAAAATAGCATTTTTTTATAGTTTTGTGTCAAGAATACACATAAAATCTATGAATTATCAAGAAGCAAGCAACTATCTTTTACAGCGTTTGCCTATGTTTCAGAATGTAGGAGGAGCAGCCTTTAAAGCTGGTTTAGAGCGTATTACATGGCTTTGTAAAGAATTAGGAAACCCACAGAATCATTTTAAAAGTGTTCATATTGCAGGTACAAACGGAAAGGGCAGTAGTTCTCATTTTTTAGCCTCTATTTTGCAGGAGAGTGGTTACAAAACAGGACTTACCACCTCACCACATTTAAAGTCGTTTACAGAAAGAATCAGAGTGAATGGTGTAGAAATAGAAGAAACAGCGTTTGCTCATTTTGTAACTCATAACCAAAAACTAATAGAAGACTCAGAAGCCTCTTTTTTTGAAGTGGGAATTGCTATGGCTTTCTGGTATTTTGCTGAAAAACAAATAGATATAGGAGTTATAGAAACTGGGCTGGGAGGTAGATTGGATGCTACCAATATTATTTTGCCCATTGTTTCGCTCATTACCAATATAGGTTTTGACCACCAATCTTTTTTGGGTAATACTTTGCCTAAAATAGCCCAAGAAAAGGCAGGAATCATTAAAAAGGAAACTCCTGTTGTAATTAGTGAACAGCATTTAGAAACTAAACAAGTGTTTTTAGATAAAGCACATCAGGAAAAAGCTCCTATATTTTTTGCTGAAAATTTTTATAAGATACTGAATAACAATGTAAAAAGTAATTTTTTGCATATTATAATACAAGACTTATTAGTTGATAGAAGTTTTGAAATCGAATCAGGTTTATTGGGGAATTATCAACTCAAAAATATGTTAGGAGTTCTGAAAACAACAGAATTATTAAAAGAAAAGGGAATCAATATTTCAGAAGAGAGTTTAAAAAATGGATTTAAAAATGTTGTAAAAAATACAAGTTTGAAAGGGCGTTGGCAGATTTTGCAGCAAAAACCGATGGTCATTGCTGACACAGCTCATAATTTTGATGGAATACAACAAGTAATAGAACAGATAAAACAGACACCCTATAAAAAATTGCACTTGGTACTTGGATTTATGAAAGATAAAGATGTAGAGAAAATTTTACCTTTATATTCTCAAGATGCAAAGTTTTATTTCTGCCAACCTAACTTACCACGAGCTATGGAATTAGATGTTTTACAAGAAAAAGCTCAAGCACTGAAAATAAAGTATGATTGCATAAAAGATGTCAATAGTGCACTGGAATACGCTATTTCAGTAGCAGATGAAGACGATTTAATTTTAGTAGGGGGAAGTACATTTGTAGTAGCAGAAATTAAAAATCTATAATTCTTTTGATTTATAGAAATATACGCTACCTTTGTAGAAGTTATTTATTTATTTTCAAATTACAATGCAAAAAGGAAAAGTAAAATTCTTTAATGAAACTAAAGGTTTCGGTTTCATTAAAACTGAGGGTTCTCAGCAAGATGTGTTCGTTCACGTATCAGGTCTAGTTGACGAAATCCAACAAGATGACGAAGTAAGCTTTGAAATCGAACAAGGTAAAAAAGGCTTAATCGCTGTCAATGTTAAGTTGGTAAAATAAGAATATAGTCTAAGAACTTCATTTTTATAATATACATCAACTTTCCGAAAATAGAGCTATCAAAATAGCTCTATTTTTTTGTTTTTATTACATCATTATCTATAATTTTTTGTACGAGAATCTTTATTTTTAATTAAATAAAACAATTTTAATTATTTTTTTTATAAAAAAACTTACACATGTAAAACTCTTTTTAAAAAGCTTTCGTACATATACACAAATAGAAACAAAAGAACACTGAGCCTCATAAAATAAGTTAACCACCAAAACTTTAAACTATCTATGAATCTCAGTATTAACGACATCGACAATCTACTTTGGAGTTTCCAAAAGCATGTTCCAGAAGATAAATTAGGGCATAAAACAAAAGTACAATTGCTTAAAATAGCTTTGATGCAAGAAATGAATCTGCCTTCAACGCAGATAGAAACCCCAAAAGACCCGTTTTCTGTAAAATGGCATGATTTATTTGAAACAAACACAACAAAACTAAAAAGTATATTCAATAATTTGGGTGCAACAGAAGATCAAATTGAAGAAATTCTTAAAGAATACGGAAAAGTAACCCATCAAAGTATTTGGCGTAGAGCTTAATTTCATATATTATTCCCAACAAGATTCCCACCTACCTTGAAGTTTGTGGGAATTTTTGTTTATATTTATAAGATTTTCTTAAATTGCCATAAGGAGAATCTTATTTTACATCTATGAATTATTGGTTAATTAAATCTGAACCATTCAAATATAGTTGGGACAACTTGGAAAAAGACCAGACAACTTTTTGGGATGGTGTACGAAACTATCAAGCTCGTAACAACCTGAAAGCTATGAAAAAAGGAGATTATGCTTTATTTTATCATAGTAATGATGGAAAAGAAATAGTAGGAGTAGCTCAAATTAGTAAAGAAGCTTATCCAGACCCTACAGACAAAGACTGGGTACTTGTAGACGTAGTACCGTACCTGAAATTTGAAAAAAAAATTAGTCTTGAAATGTTAAAACAACATGCAATTCTCAAAAATATGGCTCTTGTGAAACAAAGTAGGCTCTCAGTTTGCCCAGTAACTCAAGAGGAATTTGAAATTATCTGTACACTTGCAAATGCAAAAATTGAATAGAAGATATTATACTCTCATTGTTTGTTGGCTCTGTTTTGCTCTCTCTTATGCTCAAGAGAAAACAAAGCAAGATGTTTTTTTACTAAGTTCCCCTAAAGTGGGCTTGCCATTTATTCAAAACTTTTCCCCTAAAAATTATCATGCTGGAGGACAAAATTTCTGTGTCTTGCAAGATAACAGAGGGGTTATGTATTTTGGTAATAGTGAAGGCGTCTTAGAATATGATGGAACAACATGGAGAGTATTACCTTTGCCAAATCGCTCAGAAGTACATGCACTAGAAATAGATAAAAATAATGTAATTTATGTAGGTGGACAAAAAGAGTTTGGTTTCCTCACTACTAACGAAGTAGGGAGTTTGGAGTATGTATCTTTACTAAAATACGTTGACGAAAAATATAGAAGTTTTGGAGACGTTTGGAGTATTACACCTACAGAAAAAGGAGTATATTTTAGAACAGCAAAAGCTTTATATCGTTGGGAAAAAGAAAAACAAAAAGTAAAAGTTTGGGAATTAGAGGGTGGAACCAATTGGGGATATTGGGTAAACAATCGCTTTTTTTTGTATTTTGAAAATAAAGGACTTTTTGAATTACAAAATGAAGAAATAAAGCTGGTAAATGGAGGAGAAAAATTTAAAAATGAAGTAATATATGGTATTGTACCATCTCAAACTAAAGGAGAAATGCTTGTATTTACTGAAAATATAGGTATGATGTCTTGGGATGGTGTAAACGAACCCAAACCTATTCAGAATGCTCCTGTCAATGTACATATCAAGAAACAAACCTTACAAATAAAAGTCATCAATCAAAAACTTATTGCTATTGGTACACGCAGAAATGGACTTTTATTGATTGATTATCAGGGTAATATACAATATACCCTCAATATGGAAAAAGGCTTACAAGATAATTTCATCTGGGCTCTCTGTCTGGATAATACTGGAAATTTGTGGGTAGCATTTAATAATGGAATTTCTCTTGTTGAATTAAACACTCATTTTACTTATTACAACGAAAATGCAGGTTTATACGGACATGCATATCAGGTATTGGTTCATAAAAATTACTTGTACGTAGCAACTTCAATAGGAACTTTTTACAAACCATTATTTCCTAAAAGTGTAGAAGAAAATCGTTTCAAACCTATTATAAATATCAATACACAGACTTGGCGATTTCAAACAGTGGAAGATGGTATATTAGTTACAGCTAATAACGGTATCTTTTTTCTGAAAGATACTACAGCTACATTAGTTCCTGTGACTATCAAAGATGAAATACCCACACCCAGAAGTTGGTTTATTATGCCTATCCCAAATTATCCTCAAAAACTATTCGTGAATACAGCTTTGGGACTCCTTTTAGTGGAGAAAGAAGAGGGAAAGTGGCAGATTAAAAAGAAAATAAAAGGAATAGCCAGAGAGAACCTTTTTTATATGATTAAAGATGATAAAAATAATGTCTGGATAGATAATTATACTAAAGGAGTGTTTTCGTTATATTTTCATAAACCAGACTCTGCTACACTCAAATTATATGGAAAAAAGGACGGACTACCTGAGGATGTAAAAAACAGAGTTTTTAAAAATGGTGAAACTTGGTTTATATCCAGCAACAAAGGAATATTTACATTTAACTACAATCGTAAAAATTTTGAATATAATCCTCAACTCAGTCAAAAATATCTTTTCTCTGGCAAAAATACAGAGGTTGCCCTGACACGAAAAAATGTAGCAAAAAATGAAGAATGGATTGTTACTAATGAAGAAAATAAAGATTTTAAGAAAAAAATAAAGGTCTTTAGTATCGTAGATGGAAAACCTACAGCATATCATTTTTTTGAAAAATCTGACAGAATTACTATTCGGGACATTATTGGCATAGACTCAATTACATTTTTTGCAACATCAGAAGGCATTTATGAGCATCATCACACCCTTCCTAAAAATAACCATGCTAATTGGAGAACATATATTAGGCAGGTTTCTTGGAAGGACTCTTTATTGTATAATGGTTCTGGGCAACCAAAAAATGTAATATTGCCTTATTCTAACACCAATATTAATTTTATTTGGGCAAGTACAGACTACTCCAATAACGCTTCTATGCTCTATCAGTTTATTTTGGAAGGCTTTGACAAAGAATGGTCTGAGTGGGGAAGCAGTAATACCAAGAGTTATACAAATTTGCCTGAAGGACGTTATACTTTTAGAGTAAAAGCTCGTAATGTTTATGGATATACCAATAACGAAGCAACCTACACGCTGGAAATAAGCCCTCCATGGTACAGAACTATTTGGGCATATTTAGTGTATTTTTTATTATTACTGATTTTAATATTCTTGGTGGCTCAGATGTATGCTTATAGACTTAAATCTCAAAATAAAAAATTAGAGGTTTTAGTTCAGGAACGTTCTGCGGAAATCAGGCATCAAAAAGAAGACATAGAAGCTAAAAATGCAATTATATCCAAACAAAATGAAGAGCTTAAAAATACCAATCAGTTATTAGAAAACAGAGTAAGAGAACGAACTACCTCACTTGAAAGAGCCTATGAAGAGCTTCTCAAAATAAATAGAGAATTGGATAATTTTACTTATCGAGCAGCACACGATATTAGAGGTCCATTAAGCAGGCTTATAGGGCTTTGTGTAGTTGCCGAAATGGATTTGAAAGAAGATGAAAAGGCTCTTAATTATGTAAATTTGGTGAAAGAGGAAGCTCTTAATACCCAAAACGTATTGGTTAAGCTTGTCAGGGTATATGAGGTGAAGGCTGCTAATGTTCGTATTGCTTCTTTTAGTTTAATAGAATTGATACAACAAGCCATACAGCAAGTAAAATCCATGTATCCTGCTATCCATGCTGATATAGAAGTCAAAGTCTCACCAGAATTAAATCATATTAAAACAGACCAATACCTGCTTTTACACTGTATTGTGAATATAGTAGAAAATGCAATGATATATAGCCGAGAAGCAGGAAGCAAGATTGTGATAGAAGCAGAAAAATTGAGTGAGAAAAAAATAAAAATAAAAATTATAGACCAAGGTTTGGGAATAGATTCAGAGATTATTCCCAAAATATTTGATATGTTTTATAGAGGAACAGAACGCTCCAAAGGTACAGGACTGGGGCTTTATATCACTCAAATAGCCATGAACAAACTGGATGGTAATATTGAAGTGAACAGTGAAGGAACAAATAAAGGTGCTATGTTTGTTTTAAACCTACCAATTCGGTAAATTTATACAAGTTTTCATCATGAAATAATAAAAGCCTATAAGTTCTGATTATTATGAATTTATAGATTAACTAACAAATATTTACAAAACCAGTAAGGTTGTAGTATAAAATAAATTATTCTTACTACTTATGAAAGCATTTTTACTAATACTCTTGTTTGTATCATCCAATCTTTTTGCTCAAACCATAACAATTACAGGCAAAATAACGGATAATGCACAAGAGCCTCTTATTGGAGCAAGTGTATATTTATTATCTAATAAGAAAATAGGAACTGTTACCAACGAAGAAGGTGTTTTTAAACTTAATTTTGAATATATAAAAGACTCACTAGTAATAGAATATGTAGGTTATATTACTAAGAAAATAGCTTTTACAAAAGCTGAAAAACAAAACTTTTTACTTGTTTTGGAAGAAGATAAAGGTGAAATAGAAGGTATTTCGGTAACTCCAGGTGAAAACCCCGCTTGGAAAATCATCAGACAAGCTGTAAAAAATAAAAATAAAAATGACAAAAGAAGCCTGCAAGCTTACGAATGTGATACCTACAACAGAATAGAAGGGTATGTAAATAATAATGAAAAGGGTTTGAGCAACTTGCGTGTCATGAAAGATATGACAAAAGTGGCTGAAAAAATACAAACTCTCCGAGATAGTAAAGGAAAAGTAATTGTACCTATCTTAGTTAGCGAAAGTTTCTCAAAATATTATTATCAAGGAAAACCTGAAAAAGAAAGAGAAGATGTAAAAGCAACCAATCTGACTGGTTTGGGGCTTGAGGATGCTCAGGGGTTTGGACAAATACTGACAGGTGGAAAGCTTAATGAATACAATTTCTATCGTAATCAAATGAATATTTTAGACAAATATTTTACTTCGCCTATTGCAGATGGCTGGCGTTTAAAATATGATTACGATTTGATGGATAGTGTTTGGGTTGATAAAGATTTTTGTTACGTGATTAATCTGGTACCTCGAAGTGAACAAGACTTGGCTTTCATAGGCAAAATGTGGATTACCAAAGAAGAGTATGCCATCAAAAAAATAGATGTGCAGATGAATCCTAAGGCTAATATCAATTTTATTAAAAACCTGAAAATTAAGCAAGAAATGGAGCGTACTCAAGAAGGAGCTTGGGTGCCTAAAAATGTAGATTTTCAGGTAGAAATATCAGAATTTTCGGAACTAATACCCAATATTTATGTCCGAGCCAAAACCATGCACCAAAATTATATTATTAATCAACCCAAAGAAAAAGAGTTTTATAATGCCCTGCCTTTACCTCCAGAAAATGAAGTGAAAGATGAAAAATATTGGTTAGAATATCGAAATAAAGATAGTACACTTACTTCACAAGTCAATGTTTACAAAATCATAGATTCTCTCAAAACAATTCCATCTGTAAAAAGATATACAACAGCTCTAATGGTACTTAGTACAGGCTATTACGAGACAAAAGGCTTAGATTTCGGACATTATGCCCGTTATTATGCATGGAATGATATAGAAGGGCATAGATTGGGAATGGGTTTTAGAACCAACTACCTTTTAAGTCGGGATTTTACACTCAAAGGGCGTTTGGGCTATGGTTTCCAAGATAAAAAATTAAAGTATCATATAGAAGTAAGTCAAGTAGTTTCCCGAAAAAACTTTACCCAAATTGGGGTAAAACGAACAGAAGAAATTGAACCTACAATTCAACTGAATATCACAGACCCATTACCCGAACTTTTTATTGCTTCTAATAGGTTTTTTGCATTATCTCAGAGAAAACCTTTTATGAAAAAAGAAACTATTTTGTGGGTAGAAAGTAAAGTAAGTCCTTCACTTACAGAACGTTTATACTTCCAAAACAGAACACTGATTCCTGTACATCCTTTTGCTTACAGAGTAGACGGAGGCTCAGATTTACAAAGTAATATTACTGTTTCTGAGATAATTCTGCAAAGTTCATATCGCAAAGGTGGCAATAGGGTAAGACTATTAGACAATAGTGAAATTAATTTGGGTGGAAGTGGTACACCTCGAATTACTTTTACAGGAATGTTTGGTTTTAAAGGAGTTGCAGGTGGACAGTTCAATTATCAAAGATTTTCTTTGGATGTATCCCAATACAATGCTCGAGTATTTGGAATTGGACATGCCAATTATGCCATTAATGCAGGATATATTTTTGGAAAACTGCCTTTCCCATTGTTAAGAGTACATTTGGGAAATAATACGCCCATCATGATTGAAAGAGCTTTTAATCAGATGAATGGATTTGAATTTGTAAGTGACCATTATGTAGCTCTACATTATGCTCATTTCTTTGAGGGTTTGTTTTTCAATAGATTACCATTGCTTAAAAAAGCTAATAAATTCTTGGATTGGAGGCTTGTTTTAAGCCTGAATGCTGTTTATGGAGGAATGCGAGACGAAAATAAGGCAATGCTTTCAGATATTGATTTGCAAGGTAATGAAATTAAACCAATACAAAGTTTAGATTATAGAAAACCTTATATAGAGGTTGGGTATGGGGTAGATAATATTCTTAAGTTTTTTAGAGTAGATTTTTTTCATAGACTTACTTATTTAGACAGACCTAATGCCAAACCTTTCGGAATTAAAGTGTCAGCACAAATTAAGCTATAAACCTTGAATATCCTTAAAAAAATAATCGTTTTTGTACTTGTAGGAATTGTTCGGTTCTATCAACGAGCAATTTCACCATTATACCCAGCTACATGTCGTTATACGCCTACCTGTTCACAATATATGATAGATGCTATCAAAGAGCATGGTATTTTTAAAGGAACATGGATGGGATTAAAGCGAATTGGCAGATGTCATCCTTGGGGAGGAAGTGGCTATGACCCTGTACCCAAAAAAAATGAAGAAAAATAGTAAGTTTTCATATGAATGAGAAATTTTTGAAAATGCATAAAATATGTATTATTTAGCACAACTAATATAAAAATAATTTTTTTACACTTAACTTAAAATCATGCAAGATGACCCTCTACCGTATCAGTTTTATGTGGCAGTAGATGATGACGCCATTAACAATTTAGTTTGTAAGAAAGTTATTGAAAAAATAAATCCTAATGCTGAAGTGTTGTGTTTTACAAGTCCATCTAAAGCTATAGAATATCTTTTTGAGAATTCCGATAAAAAGCCAAATTTAATTATTTTAGATATTAATATGCCAGAAATAGATGGATGGGAGTTTTTGAACCGTTATCAAAAAATTGAAAACCCTGCTTCTGTAGTGATGCTCTCTTCCTCTAAAGATGAATCAGATATAAAAAAATCACGAACTTATGATATAGTAAAAGGATATATTGAAAAGCCCTTGAACATTGACAAAATAACTAAATATATATGAATAGAGTAAATAAAAAGGTTTATAGAGGTTGAGAACCATCTTACTAATAATTTTTATTTATAGAAGATATTTTTTGTATCTTTTTTTTGATTAATACGTATAAATAATTATTTATATAGACATTAGAATAGCTATGCTTTTATGACATTTACGCAAAACAAAGAATTATTTTTTGTGATTATTGATGATGACCACCTAAATAATGTCATCTGTCAAACAATTATTGAAAAACACTATCCTTTATCTACCTGTCTGTCATTTTTAGACCCCAATAAAGCTATAGAATATCTCCAAAACACCATAAATAAACAACCAGATGTAATTTTATTGGATATTCATATGCCTGATGTAGATGGTTGGAAATTTTTAGAGAGTTTTAAAAAAATGGATATTGTAGAAACCTCTCATATTGTTATGATTTCCTCATCCATCAATCATAAAGATGTACGTGGAGCTTATGAACACCCTTTGGTAAAAAGCTATATAGAGAAGCCAATTACGATAGACAAAATGAATCAAGCACTAGAAAACTTATTCGAGTAATATAGTTTTAAATATATTTATATATATTTAAAACTAATATAAAGAATAATTTATGAGAATATATTTAATTATCACACTACTCTATTTTAATATTTGTAATGCTCAGAACGTACAAGAAAAGTACTTTTCCAAACAACAAATTCAAGAAGATTATACTTTAATAAAAAGAGCTTTATTAGAAGTCCATCCGTCATTAAATTGGTATACCCCAAAAGAAGAATTAGATAAATCGTTTACAGAGGTTGAAAATCTATTGCAAGATTCTCTCTCAGAAAAACAACTTTATAAATTGCTGATGCCCCTTATTTCAAAAGTACGATGTGGACATACATATTTGCAATATAGTAATGAAACACAAATGCACTTATATGATAAGGAAAGCGAATGGCTACCTTTTATCCCTATCATTTATAATGATAAATTATTTATTGGAAAAAATTTAAGTACAGACTCAACTCTTCAGGCAGGTAGTGAGCTACTTGAGATAGAAGGTATGAAAGGTGAAGTGCTATTGAATGAAATGAGAAAATACTCTTTTTCAGATGGTTACAACAATACATTTAAAGATGTATTAATAGAACAAGGTTTTTTTGATGAATTTTTTTGGATGATTTTAGGAGCTAAAGATAACTATACAATGACAATAAAAGATACTTTAGGGTATACCAGAACCATTACTACCAAGTACAGAAACACTCCAGCAGCAGAAACAAAACCTCAGGAAAATACCCGTAAAACAAAAAAAATAGCACAAAAGCAAAAATTAGATAAAATTATTAATATTAAATATTTGAATGAAAAAGTAGCAATACTCAGCATAAATGGGTTTGTATATGATGAAATATCGAATATCAAGAAATTACACAAAAAAATATTTAAAGAGATAAAAAACAAGAAAATTGAACATTTAGCCATAGATTTTCAAAAAAATTCTGGAGGTAACAATGAAATAGGAGTAGATTTGATGAGGTATCTGCTTGACTCTACTTTTGTACTTCTTCAACCAGGAATTACCCATGTCAAAGTTCCATTTTTCTTGCCTTATCTTCAAAAAAGAGAAAGTAAACAGAAAAATTTTGATACTACAAAAATTGTAAAAAATAAAAAAGGTGAATATGAGTTTCGTTCTGGCTCAATAGGTTCTTATAAACCTTATAAAAAAAACCGATTTAAAGGGAAATTATATGTTTTTACATCTGGATTTACTTTTTCAGCAGCTTCTTTATTTGTCAGTAGCCTAAAAGCCCAAAAGGATGTCACCATTATAGGAAATGAAACAGGTGGTGGACAAGCAGGATGCAATGGCGGAATGATATCTGCAATTGTATTGCCTAATACAAAAATGACATTACGCTTTCCACATTTTCGTCTGATGTCCTATCAACCCAATAAAAATAATAATGGAAGAGGTGTATTTCCAGATATATGGTTAATACCTACTCCACAAGAAAGAATTCATAAAAAGAATGTATTTATAGAAAAATTACTGTCTATAACAAAATAGTCTATATTTAAGGTTGTATTAATTGTAAAACAACCTTTTACTTCTTAAAATGATGTATCCAATGTTATTCAAACATTCCTAATCACCTATAATTTATCTAAAAAACGAGCCATCTGACTTTGCAAACTTTCTGCTCTTTCAGCAGATTTTTTAGCAAAGTCTTTATCATTGGAAGCATAAAGAATTTCTCTGGAAGAATTTACAAGCAAACCTACATGGCTGTTTAAGCCATATTTAGAAACCTCCTCAAGACTCCCTCCCTGAGCACCAACCCCTGGGACTAAAAGAAAATGCTCTGGAGCTAACAACCTGATTTCCTGTAGCTTTTCGGCTTTGGTTGCACCTACCACATACATCATTTGGGTTTCATCTGCCCATGTCTGCGATTTTTTAATAACTTCTTCAAACAGTAAATCTCCTTTTTGTAATGAGAGTTGCTCAAAATCCTGACTTCCTGTATTAGATGTTAAAGCTAAAAGAATAACCCATTTTCCATTAAAATCTAAGAAAGGCTTTACAGAATCTTCACCCATATAAGGGGCAACGGTAACTGCATCAAAATTCATTCTCTCAAAAAATGCTTTGGCATACATGGCAGAAGTATTGCCAATATCACCTCTTTTAGCATCAGCAATATTAAAAGTATCTTTGGGCAGATAATCAATTGTTTTTTGAAGACTTTCCCAGCCTCTTGCTCCTAAAGCCTCATAAAAAGCTGTATTGGGCTTGTATGCAACAGCAAATGGGTAAGTGGCATCTATTATTTGTTTATTGAACTCAAAAATGGGGTCTTCTTCAGAAAGCAGGTGAGGGGGGATTTTAGATAAATCAGTATCCAAACCTACACACAAATACGATTTCTTGCTTTTAATATTCTGATAAAGAGCTTGATAATTCATAAGTATTATAATTAGAGGTCTATTCTTGCTCCAAAAATAAGAATATCATCGGTTTGTTTTTCATTCCCCATCCATTTTTCTAAAATATTATCAAGAATATTTTTCTGTTCATTGATAGGTTTATCCGAAATTTTTTCAAAAAGGGTTCTGAGATTTCTTGCCAAGAATTTTTTATTATTTTCCCCACCAAATTGGTCTTGGTAGCCATCAGAGCATAAATAGATAGTGATAGGTGAATCTAAAGAAATAGTATGGTTGGCAAATATACGCTCCAAACCCATCTGCTCACCACCAATAGACATTTTATCTCCTTTGATTTCATTTAAAACGCCATCCTGAACATAGTAAAGAGGATTTTTTGCTCCTGCAAACTCAAGAACTTTGGTTTTCTTGTCAATCGTACAAATGACAATATCCATGCCATCTCTGCTATCAGAAGTTTCTTGTTTTAAGGCATTTCTGATACCAATATGCAGTTTATGAAGAATTTCAGAAGGTTGTGTAATATTTCTGATATTGACAATCTGGTTGAGCAGTTCATTGCCAATCATGCTCATAAAAGCTCCTGGTACGCCATGTCCTGTACAATCAGCAACAGCCAAAATAATCTTGTCACCTTCTTGTTGAGAGCCTTCTAAGGCAAAGCTCTTGATGCCAGTATCCTGAAACCAGTAAAAATCGCCAGAAACAATATCTTTGGGTTTAAACAAAATAAAATATTCTTTCAAAGAAGCACTGATACGTTCTTCAAAAGGTAACATGGCAGTCTGGATACGTTTGGCGTAGGCAATACTAGCCATAATATCATCATTTTTGGATTCAATGACACTTTTTTGTTCACTTACCACAAGCAATGTAGAGTGAAGTTCTTCGTTAATTTGCTTTAAATTCTCTGATTGGGCTAGAATTTCCTCTTTCTGCTGATTAATTTCAGTGTTTTTAGCAGCCAGTTCGTCATTCTTGTACTTTAAGAGTTTATTAGACCTATTGCGTATCCAAATGCTGTATATCAAAAATGCAATAAATAAGGAAGTTAAAAGCGAAGCATAGATAATATTTCGTAGAAAGTTTTCTCTTTCTTGTTGTGTTTCAAATCGCTCTTTCTCTCGTTCTTTTTCAATTTGTAACCTTTCTTTTTCTTGCTTTATTTTCAAAAGAGCCTTATTTTTCTTCTCAAGCGTTATTTCATCATCTTTGAGTTTATTTTCTTTTTCTAAAACCAATTTATCGAGCAAAATACGAGCTGATTCACTTTTTTGGTAATTGTTATCTTTCTCAAGAAGCTGAATCAATTGTTGTTGTCTTTGTTCATCTATGACTTTTATTCTTCGTTCTCTATCCATTAATTCAATTTCCTTTTGCTTTTTTTCAAGCTCTAGGGTGGATTGCAAATTGCTGATGGCTTTGGTTTTTTCTAAAGAAAAAAGGCTATCTTCCAAAGCATCTGTTTTTTTGAAATTCTCCAAAGCTTTGTCATAGTCTTTAAGAGCAATGTACGATTCTGATATGAGATAGCCAGCTTCAACCTCTTCGGCTCTGAATTTGTTTCTGATGGCTATATTTTGAGCTTCTTGGGCATAATTTAAGGCATTCTGATACTTTTTCTGAGCAAAGCTCATTTCTGATAAATTGATAAGAGTAATGGCACTTACTTGGTCATTTTTAAACTTCTGACTAATGCCTAATGATTCTTTAAAATACTCAAATGCTTTAAGTGTATCACCTTGTATCTGAAAAATCTCACCCATATTATTCAGGGTAGAGGCAGTACTTCTGATATCTCCAATTTGCCTTTTCACTTCCAAAGATTGTGAATAGGCTTTCATGGCTTCATCATACTTTTTCAGCCTTTTGGCAATAATACCAATATTGTTTTGTGTTCTGCCAATATTTACCTTGTCTTTAAGTTTTTCGTACATAGGCAGGGCTTCTCTGTAATAAGAGAGAGCCTGTTCGTTCTTGGAAAGCCGTTGATATACAAAACCAATGCTTAAATTGGCATCAGCAAGTCCTTTTGTAAATTTAATATCCTGACTGATTTTTAAGCCTTTAGTCAAGCTTTCAAGGGCTTTATCGTAATCTCCTTTATTATTAAAGTAAATACCTTCATAAATGAGGCTACGAGCAATACCTCTTTTAAAACTGAGTTTTTCAGACATTTTGAGGGCTTGTTGAGCCAAAACCAAAGCGGAGTCTGGTTTATAATTCATATAACCCAAAGCCATCAAAGCCATTGTTTCGGCTTTGGTTGTATCATCTTTCGGAATAGCCCGAACGATTCTTCTCAGACTGTCTAGAGTAGGTGTTTGGGCTTTTAGATGCCCCAACAAACCAAAAAATAGCAATAAAGATATTGTAAATAAACGATGCATTAAAAATGGCAAATAGTGTTTATAAGTTTTTGTTTATTTGATGAGTTCATACAAATCTTTGATTTGCATAAAATCTCTATAACTTTGTGTATAATTATTTATTCTCCAGTTATCTGTCTGGTTTGTAAGTTCTGAAGGTATTTTACCAAAAGCATTGATATCTATTCTGTGCATAGTACTTTCTAAAAAGTTCAAAATATCTTTTACCTGATATCTGTCTGATGTTAAGACTTCTAATAGGTTTTCCAACACATATACAGAAAACTTCTCAGACCATTTCCATTTGCTAGAATGTTCTTTTAAAACTTCCCTGAAAGCATAACTATCAGCACCATTGAGTTTGATATACTTCATATAAATCTCCTCAATTTCTGTAGGCGAATGGAGGTAAAATAGATTGCTGATGTAGTTTTCCTGAATTTTATAAATATCCTTGAAGTATTCAATCCAAGCTTTAGCCCAAGCTTCGTCTCTGAAATTCCATGCAGAATAGGAGATTGCTCTTGTGTAAAGAGCCATTGTTTGTTTCTTGACGGTACGTACCAGTGTTTCGTTGGTGTTGAATTGATGTAAAATTTCTTTTTTATCTAAACCTACATGCTTTTCTACATTCTCAAGTGGGGTACAGTGTAAAAGTACGTAAGCCCAGCACTCCACATCGTTGTACCAAGTGGTACTATAACTTTGTTCTAAAAGCCCTAAACGCTCCCACATGACTTCTTTACAGAAGAAATCGTCTGGTTTTTTAGGAAGTTTGAGGCTAATATTTCCTTTATCTACAACAATATATTTTTTGAATTTATCCCAGATTTCAACACTTAAAACAGACGTTGGAATTCTGAGTAACATAGTCGTAGCCGTTTTACGTAGTTCCTGCAATTGAGCATTGGTAGTAAGCTTTTTCTGGTTGATTTGCTCTATTACATTCACTAAAAATGCTTCATCATCTTTACCAAGACCTTCATCTAGAATGGAAAGATGGAGGTTTCTTTCCTGCGTATTGAACTTATCCCAGCTTTCTTGGAGCATTTCTCTTGCTTTTGCTGGATTTTCTTTACGAATAGGGACAAGTTGATTATAGAAAGATATTTCTGACTCTTTGTGATAAGCATTTTGCCAATGTTTATTGAACTCAATAAGCCATTTTCCACGATTGCCCACAACCAATAAAATACGTTGTAGCATACTGGGGCTTTTACTTTTTACCCCCAAATTAAGCAAACGAACCAAATATTTTGGAGGAATGATTTGCTTTTCAGCAATACACAAATCAAGAAATTTATACCAAAAATGAAAACGAATAACATCTAAGTCTATTAGTTTTTTGAATACTTGCAATCTAGCATCTGAAATATAGGCTTGTGTTTCTTCTTCAGCAACCCTAATTTGAGGTAAATCAGTCATGACTTCCAAATTACCACCTTTGTAATACTGATTGAGTAAAGCCATAGACTGAAAAAAGAAGGCTTCCTTTTCCGTTTTATTAAGCTTACTGGTTATATCCTGAATGCTTTTGGGTAAAGATTGAGTGTTGAGTTCTTTCTTTTGAGTTCCCAAAAGGGCTGTATTGATAATTTCTTCGTTGAATTTCATACTAGTATGATTAGTTATGAATTATAAGTTATAATCAAAGGAGTAATATAAAGTCTTTTTTCTTGATTCTTTTCTCTTCAGTCATAAAAAAATTATGGCAATTTTGCATGTGTACTCACCCATCTGTCTGGTATCATTCCTTCTGTGGCTGCCAGATAATCCTGATACGAACAGGCAATTTTAATAGGTTTTGAATTAATCTGATTATAAGGTACTTCCATCCACCATTGATTGGTTGAAAGTTGTTTATAAAAAACCAGTTCATCAACAGCATGATTAAATTCCTTTTCGTGTCCGAAGGGAACAATATATTTTACAAAAGCTCTACCATCAAAATCTTCTTCACGTTTTCTGTGGTAAAATCCTTCAATAAAATACCAAACCATTACTGCCAAAACCTGAGCATTGTGTCCGTGTGTATCGAGTTGTGGATTGTATTCATAAAAACCAATAGAAGACGTTTTTGGGCTAATACCTGCATACCAGCAAATTTGGGCAGCTTCATCAGAAGTCAGTCCGAAAGGTTGAGCATAAATGGTAGCCCCAGCATCAGCTTTTCTAATAGCCGAAATGTCAAAAGTAACCATATCAGCGTCTCTGATAATAGGTTCTAAATTAAGAATATTTTCTCTAATTTTCCCAACACTATAAATATCAAAATACATTTTTTCAAAAATTTCTAGAAATCCTGAAGAACTCAGATAACCCTGATGTCCTACTTGACTGAAATTGAATAGATAATTGGGCTGATGTGTCAGGATTTGAAGCAAATGATTTTTGTTTGCTTCTGACTGATTCTCATCGACATCTACCATAGAATCAATATTGGCAATAGAAATAATCTGGTCAAGGCTCTGATATGCCCAAAACTGCCCAATCATCAAATCGTGAGAGCCTCCTAAAAGCAGAGGAACTACATTCTCAGAAATAAGAAGTTCACAGACTACTTTTAGCCTCTGATAAGTCTCTTGCAGACTGGGGGCAGGGCGTAAATTTCCCAAATCAACCACTTTATAAGGGGCTTTACTTTTTTTGAGTTTATAGAGTTGTTGCCTGATGGCATCGGCAGCTCCAGCAACACCCAAATTTTTTTGAGTACCTCGTTCTTCTAGCAAACCAATGATGGCAATATCGGCATCCTGCCAGTTGGGTAAAGAGTTATAATGTATGCTTAATTGATGATAAAGAGACGAAATATCCTGCTCTGCCTGTTTCCAAAGGTCTTCTTCTAATTGGTTAAAAAATAAAGTTAAGTTAATCATAAAAAGATTTTATTGAAAAAAGTTTGAATATATATGTTTTTTTCTATAAATTTGCACTCCTTTATGAGTAATCACGCATAATTGCATAAAAAATGAAAAAAGAAATTCATCCTAACTACAACGAGGTAGTATTTTGGGATTTGAGCTGCGACTTCAAATTCCTTACTCGTTCTACCATGTCTTCCAAAGAAACTATTAAGTGGGAAGATGGTAAAGAATATCCTGTAATCAAGATAGAGGTTAGCTCTCAATCTCACCCTTTCTTCACAGGTAAGAAAATGATGTTGGATACTGCAGGTCGTGTGGACAAGTTTAACCAACGTATGGCAAAAAAACAAGCAGTAAAGAAATAAAAATAGCGTGGTTTATACCACGCTATTTTTATTTTCAGGCTACTGAACTGGTAGCTTGCTGATTATCTAGCTTTTCTTGCTCTCTGAGCCTATGCTCAACTCTTTCCATGTATTCTTGTAATGGAAATAATGCTACTTCTGAAGCTCCTGAGGACTCATGCTCGCTATGCTCAAAAGGGTCATCTATATCACGAATGAGTTTGTACATATAAATATAAACGAGCGTAATAAAGAACACAACAACAATAGCTGCTACAAGATGCTTGAACTTTACAATAAGCATTACACCAGTAATTACAACCAGTAGCACTTCCAATAAAGCATAACCAGTAGCTAAAAAACCTGTTCTTGAAATTACATTGGTACGAGTCAGGACTCTGCGAAGAGAACTGAGTTCGTTGAATACACGTGATAGGATAGAGGGATTTGCTCCAGCTCTTTCAAGATTTGAAAAAAGCTCTTTAAAATTGTTGAGAGCCTGATACATTTGCTCTGTTGTGATTTTTTTGAAAAGCCAGTCATGGATACGATGACTGATATTATGACATTCCTGATAGACAGTTTTAACAGGAAAGTTAGGTCTATCGGCTAATAACACACAGGTTTCTTCAATAGATTCTAGGGCAGAGGCAATTTCACCAGGGATTCTCTCACTTTCTTTGTAGTCTGCCATTGTACCTGCGAGCATAAAACCTATCAGGAATACACCTGCACTGACTATCAAAGCAATATCACTAAGTTCTACTAAACCCTGAAAATGAAATTGTTCGATAAGAATTAGTTTAATAATCACAATTGCCATAGATATGGGAATCGTGGTTTTCATGATTTTCCATTTCATAATCTTAAGTGTGTTAATTTTTATTTCTCAAAAGTAACAAAAATTTAACATTAAGATAATTTTTGATGGAAAAAATATCATTATTTCAATAAAGTAGCTTTTCTTTTTTCAAATTCTTCGAAGGTAATCAATCCTTTGTCCATTAATGAAGCTAATTTTGTCAGTTCATCAGCAACATCTAGTTTTTGAGTTGCCCCACCACTAAAAATTCCTTTACCAAACTCGCCAAGCAATTGTTGTTTGTGATAATCTGTATTATATTTTAAATTAAATTCTGCATCACTCATTCTAAAAAGTTTAATAGCTTCAAAGAAAGATATAATTCTAGTTGGGACAACTGTTATGGACAATGCTAAAAACAAGAAACCCCTACTGGAATTTCCTAAATAAAAATGATGAACTCCAAAATTTCCAGCAACAAGAGCCAAAAATGCAGCAGCTAAGCGACTTTTCATAAAAAATATAGTTTAAGTAAACAAATAACGGAATTTTATAAAAAATCTTTTAAAATTGTACATAAAATTTAATCAGCAAAAATCGTACAAAACCAAAGTGTTAAAAATAGCTATTGTTGGAGCAGAGTCTACAGGAAAATCAGATTTAGCCCAAAATCTTGCTGAGTACTTTCAAACCATTTGGGTGAAGGAATATGCTCGTCAGTATTTAGAGAATAAAACAGAAAAATATACATACAATGACATCCTGACGATTGCTCAAGAGCAACATCAACAGGCTCAAGAAGCTATGGATGCCTATCAGCATCAAGAATTTATTTTCTTTGATACAGAACTATTGGTTACAAAAATATGGGCAGAATATGTATTTGGCGAATGCCATCAGTGGATTTTAGATACATTGCCATATCAGAATTTTGATTTTTATCTACTAACCAATATAGACCTGCCTTGGCAAGCAGACCCTTTAAGAGAACACCCCGAACCTGAGAAAAGGATAGAACTACACAATTTGTATAAACAAAATCTTATTGATTTTAGCTTTGCTTTTGCTGAAGTTAGTGGGGAGGGAAACGAAAGAGTACAAAATGCGATTGATTTTATTGAAAATCTTAAACTTGAAAAAGGGCGTTAAAATTTGGCAAAAGCTCATAAATTGGTTAGCTTGGACAATCAACCAATTTTTATAAGCTATGTGGAAAACTATTTTTGATGAATTGAAAACCAATCACCAAGAAAAAAAATACACTTTTAAAACACTTTTACATTTTGTAAAAAACTTAAGACCAGCAAGTTGGAAGAGTGCTAATTATGCTAAAGACCGATTTGAAGAAATGTTGAATCATCTCAAATCTGAGGAGGAGCTTTCTCTGGCACTTCAAAAGCATATTGAAGAAATATGCTTAGCCAATAATCCTTTGGTATTGCTTACAGATATTGGTGTGATGGGTAGTAAAGGATTTGTAGTGGGGCTTTTTGAACGATTATCGTATAAAATGTTGCCTCCTTTAATGCCTAAGAATGAACTGCGAACAACTTTAAATGAGATTTTTTATGAAAATGATGATTTTGAATGGGTTTGGGCTATTCCTGATAAATTATGGATAGAGTTCTTTCAGACATTACATTTATTTGAAAATGAAAAAGTAAAAGAATATTGGGAAAATGAAATGCTGAATGCCATTGTGGTGCTTTCACAAAGGGCAACTGCTTTGGGACTAGAACCTGAAATTATAGCCAAACTGCCAGATATGGACGATTTGACTTCTCCGTTTCTTACATTGAGTAGAGAAATTACACATTTTGTAGAAAATTACAAAAATAACCCTTCTTACAAGTCTGATAATGAGGAAGATTATAAGCATATTTTGGTTATGATACAACAATGTGAGGAGAGTATTAGTCGTTTGCAGAAAGGTAAAAAACAATATGGGGTAAGTTTGAGAATAACGTATTTTATACTCAGGCTTACACAAAATATAGAGCGTTTAAAGACTATTTTATTCATCTTACAGAGTCCAGAGAAAGCCGAAAAATACAATAGAGTTGTGGATTTACTAAAAGAGATGGTTTTTGCTGAAAACAAGAAATACAGTGTTCGAAAGCATTTCTCTGATAATCTGGGTTATCTGGCTTATAAAGTAGTAGAACATACTTCAAAAACAGGAGAGCATTATATTACCTCCAATAAAAAGGAGTATTGGAAACTATTCAGGTATGCTTTAGGAGGTGGATTTATAGTAGCATTTTTGTGTATATTTAAGGCTCGAATTAGTATACAGCACTTTCCTCCTTTTTGGGAAGCCTTTTTCTTCGGACTCAATTATTCGTTGGGATTCATCATGATTCATATTTTACATTTTACACTGGCTACTAAACAGCCAGCCATGACAGCTTCTACTATTGCTGAGACAATTGGAGCGTGGGAAGAAGAAAATCCTAATCTGCATAGTCGAGATAAAAAGATTCAGGAAGTAGCTCCTATTATTGCAAGATTAGTAAGAAGTCAGTTTATTTCGCTTGTAGGAAACGTAATGATGGTTTTTCCTGTGGCTTATGGACTTACGTGGCTTTATGAGTACATTTTTAACGACAGTGTTGTTCCCATTGAGAAATCTCAAAAAATGATAGCAGAGTTAGCTCCTTTTACGAGTGCTGCATTGCCTCATGCAGCCATTGCAGCTATTTTTCTGATGACATCAGGGTTGATAGCAGGGTATTATGACAATAAGGTTGTCTATGATGATATTCCTGAACGTTTAAGACGTTATTCGTGGCTGAGAAAAGTGTTTCCTAAGCGTATATTTTTGAAGTTTGTAGATTACATTGAAAAAAATCTGGGAGCTTTAGCAGGAAACTTCTATTTGGGACTTTTTCTAGGGTTTATGGGCAATATTGGTAAGATATTGGGGCTAAATTTGGACATCCGACATGTGACCTTTGCAGCAGGGAATTTTGCTTTGGCATTGTTTACGCTAAAAAATGATGTATCAGCAGAAGTTATAAGCATTACAATTTTGGGTATTTTACTAATTGGACTCGTAAATGTTTCTGTTAGCTTCGGACTTTCAGTGGTGGTGGCTCTCAAATCGAGAAATATTACATTTACAGAAACAAGAAAGCTTGTTTTATTTATCCTGAAAACATTTTGGAAAAACCCTTGGCAATTCTTTTTACCATTTGAAAAATAAATAAAGCAGCTTTTAAGGCTGCTTTATTTAGCTGTTTTTATTTTGTAGCTTCGTTGTATTCTATGATATATTCTATTTTTTTAGCGATTTCGTTTAGTTCTTTATTGCTACTTTCTGTACTGAACATTTTTTGTAGAAGATTCTTTTTAGGAGGTGCTTGAGAACCTGCATTTTTCTTATAGGTTTCTAAATAAGCAGGGTTATCTTCAAACAATGCTGCTATATCTACATTTTTCAGATATTTAGCATCTTTATCTCCTTTTTTCACCAAATAGCTTGGGTTTTGATATGCTTTTCTTATGGCTAGGTCTAATTGTTGTTCATTTCCTGCATATCTTTTCATGATTTCTCTAATGCTTGCACCTTTAAGGTCTTCATAAAGTTCTACATCATAAAACTTATAAACACAGATTTTACCATCAACTAATTTCTCTGCAAAATATTTTTGAGGTAAAGGTAAACCTCCTGTGTTATTTGTTGATTTTAGAAACTTGATACTTTCAAAGGTCATACCTTGAAAAGGAACAGGTGCATCATCAGGAAATACAAGAGCTTTTGTGTTTTCAGGCTTAATATTGATAAACTTATCACCAACTTTTATGTTTTTAATAGTATTTTTCATGCAGAATAACAAAACTCTATTCACATCCAATTCACCTGAAAGTGTTTCTCCTTCTTTAACTATTTTAAACAAGGCTTTTTCAGTATCAAAATTTACAGCAGGTGTATTATTGGCAGTTGTCGGATTTGTTTTCGCTTCAACAACGACAGCATCTTCAGCAGGGTCAGGTATTTCATTGGGACGATACCACGTAATAGGAAAATGTCTTGATGTTGTATTATTTTTCTCTAATAAGTTTTTGTAAAACTGAGCAGCTTTTATAAGTTGTTTTCCATCTTCCTTATCATAATCATTCTTTACAACCAACTCCCCATATTTGATGGCTTCCTCCATAAAATCAAGGTTATAATTCAATAAGCCTGCATTATAATAACCAGCATAACGTAATCTTTTATCACCTTTTTCATCTTTGTTATATCTTTTTGCTAAATCGTCAAAATATGCCAATACTGGAATAGCTTGTTTACGAGCTTCTGTAATATCTGTATTGGTTACTTTGATAGTAGATAAAATAGCCTCTAGTTTAGTAAAGTTTTCAGAAAATGCAGGATATTCAGGGTGTTTTTTAGAATCTAAATAATAAAATCTTTGCTCTTCTTCTCGCTTTTGATAACCTATTTCTGATGTTAATTTTTTATTTACTTCAGTTGCCCATTGATTAATAGCTTTTGTAAAAATTGTACTAGTAGGATAATTTTTTAAGAAATCGTAACCAGGTTTTTTATCTGAGGACTCCTGAGAAGAATCATAAAAACTACTTTTAATAGGTCCAGATTCAAATATTTTGGTCATCTTTTTTGCATCTGTTATAACAATAGTATAGTCAATTTCTGAACTTACTAAACCATAGTAAGCATTTCTTTCTACAGTTTTTCCATCTACGAGTTCTTTATATACTTTTGTTTTCACATCAGAAGAGGTAACATAAAAACTATTGAGATTAATTTCTACAACAGCTCCTCCATTTTGGTTTACTCTTTGAAGATTCTCAACAACAATGAGTTCTTTAATAGCAGTCTTTTTTGTATATTGAGCAACACTTGACTGTAAACCTAAAACAATATTGAAAGACTTTGCATCCTCTGATAGTGGATAGGCAGGTTGAGTCATATAAGACACCTTGAAAGTCTTAGGGTCTAAATCTACTTTCTGTGCAAAAACTGTATTTAACGAAAGTAAAATACTGAAGACAGATAAAAATCTTTTTTTCATGATGATTTTTTTGTTTTTTTTAATTTGGGTGCAAAATTAAAAAAACATTAATTTTTAAAAAAAACATGTTATCATAAAAAAATACATATGTAATATTTTCTTAAATTAAGAAATTAAATGATAAAAAATAAAGTTTTAGATGCCTTGGTAGGCATGGCAGTAGGAGACGCTTTGGGCGTTCCTGTGGAGTTTTTAAGTAGAGATTTACTTAGAAATAGCCCAGTTGTTGAAATGGTAGGTTATGGAACTCATAATCAGCCTGCTGGTACTTGGTCTGATGATAGCTCTCTTGCTTTTTGTCTCGCCGAATCACTTTGTGAGGGTTATGATATAAACAAAATAGCCAAGAGTTTTTTAAGGTGGTATCAGGAGGACCATTGGACACCACATGGCAAAGTATTTGATATAGGTGTAGCTACTTCACAGGCTTTGAGGCGAGTACGAGATGGCGTTAATCCTCTTGTGGCAGGTGGAGTAACAGAGTACGACAATGGAAACGGTTCACTCATGCGTATTTTACCTTTGGCTTTCTATGTTCAGAATATGCCTATTGATGAACGTTTTGAGCATATTGCAATGACTTCATCCATTACACATGGGCATATTCGTTCTATTAACAGTTGTTTTATTTATATAGAATACATTTTGGAACTTTTGAAGGGTATAGATAAAATGGAAGCCTTTCAAAATATGCAAAAAACAGTAAATGCTTTTTATAAAGAGTATTCAATATGCTCAGAACATGAAATTAGTAAATTTCATAGACTATTGGGAAATTCTATTACAGAAAGTACACAAATTTATGAATATCCTGAACACGAAATACGTTCTTCGGGGTATGTATTGCATACCTTAGAGGCTAGTTTCTGGTGTTTTCTAAAATCCATGAATTATGCTGAGGCTGTACAAAAGGCAGTCAATTTAGGCGAAGATACTGATACAACAGGTTGTGTGACAGGCGGATTGGCAGGAATTTATTATGGTATAGAAAATGTTCCTGCTCATTGGGTTGAGGCGTTGGCAAGAAAAAATGATATATTTTTGTTAGCTGAAAAACTATTTAAAGCAACTCAGAAATGATAAAAATTCCTACGGGTTACCACATCGCCCAGTTTTCTAAAAATGGAGAAATGTTGAGTATTTGTGGTTATTTGGGACGTATCAGAATTATAGATATAAAAACAGAAAAAAACCTTTATCAGATGACTGTAAAGGGAACAGGAACAGGTACAGCAACCATTCTGCATCAAGATTTTAGTTTTGATAGTCAGTATTTTGCATTTTCTTGTAACAGAAAGGTGTATGTTTTTTTGTGTGAAGAAACTGGAAAATACACACAAGAAGAATTAAAAGCTCAGGGTTTAGAAGTAAAAGAGAAAAGTGTCAATTTCTTTAAACTCCATAAAATTATAAATGTCAGCGATTTAGAAAGACGTTTTACTATTAATATATTGTTTCATCCTGCATTGCCTATTTTAATTCTACCACAGGGTAAAGAATTGCATTTTCATGATTTAGAGAAGAATACACTAATTGTTCTGCAAACACCTGAAAAGAAAGATTACACCAAATACCTTGCCATGAGTCATGATGGAAAATATTTGGCTTATCAGGCAATGGAGAATAAAATATACATTTATGAAATAGCTAAAAATATTGAAAAAAGCCAATTAATCAATGCTTTAGAAATACCATATCAATATTTTGCAGGAAGAGGCATGGATGAAAATGTCTTTAGTTTCATAGAAAACACAGAAAAATTGGCTGTATTTCGGAAAAGTGAGGGTTTTAGCGTTTATAATTTCATGACGGGAAAAGAAGAACAAACTATTTCGTTTACCGAAATAGGCTGTCGAACCATTTTTAATCTGTTCTCAAGTAAAATATCATCAGATGGAAAGTTTTTATTTTTTAAATCAGAAAATCCTAAAAACCAGAATATTGATGAGTGGAGCATAGGAGATAAGGATTTGGAATGGATTTTATATGATACTGAAAATAAACAAATTATTTGGAAGAAAGAGGGTTCTTCCCCTCAGGGAGATATTGATTTTAAAACACAAAAAATAGCATTGTTACAAAATACATGGTTTGGAAGAACCACAGAAAGTTTTTTAGAAATGTATGAATATTAATTTTTTATGGCTACTTATTACCAAACAGCTACCACAAAACCTGAAACGCTATTTTTTTACTATGTAGGCAGTGAAAAAGAACTTATTTCAGTGGAACAAGCTCAAAAACTTTCGAGTCTTGAGGGCTTTGAATTTGTGTTTTTCAATGATTATCTGGAAAAAAAAACAAATCCTTTCTGGGATGTTTTTGATGCTATTTGTCAGTTGCCAGCTCTTAAAAAAATAAAAGTATCTGGTTTTGAATCAAATACACCATTTTTAAAGAGCCTTAAGAAAACAAAAGATTTGCGACATCTTATTCTGACAAACTCTCATGGAACACATAAAAAGACTTTTAGTTTCGAGGATGACATATTTAAAGCACTTTCCAAACTCCAAATTGTCGATATTGTTACAACTATCCTTTTTGAAGATTTACCAGTCTCTCTATTCGAATTGCCTTTTTTGGAGCATTTAAACTTAAAACTAGATTTTCAGAATATTCATTCCATTGAGCAATTGAAGAATATGGAAGAAGTCTTGAAAAAAGCATCACCATATTTAAAACAACTGCATATTACCATACACAATATGAAGGACGAATCTATTCAAAGATATTTCTTGGATATGATTTCTCAAAATATTTATATAGAACATGTATCTGTAGGATTACATGCAGATTATATCAAAGAAAAGAAAGTATATGATATAGATTCTATTATCAAATCTGAACACACAAAATATTTAGCAATTATTGAACAAAATATAACACAACTACCCAAAAAATTGAATAGAGAGTATATTGAAACACTTTTTTTAAGAGATAATAACCTAAATTCACTGGGGGGACAATTTCCAAATCTAAAATTATTAAGCCTCAATGGAAATAAGAATCTTGATATTGAAAAAGTAATGAATGAAATAGAGGGGGCAGAAATAGAGGAACTACATCTGGAAAGTTGTAAAATAAATAAAGTGCCTCAACAACTTACTCAAATGACCCATCTAAAACGTTTATATTTGGCTTATAATAAAATCGAAACATTGCCTGTAGATTTTTATAAACTCGAAAATCTACATATTTTTAATATAGGGGGCTCAAACCCTATTACTAAAAATACAGAAGTAAAAAAAGGAAATCCCTTACTAACACTCTTTAAAAATTTTAAAAAACTCAATTTAACAGATACCGAAAAACAGATTCAGACAGGTATTTTTGTGAATAATCAGGAATTTTTAGAAACCAAAACACATATCGAACTGGTAGAAGGCTGTTTAAAACCTGCTCATAAGAGCATTGAACGCAATCTGATTGCTTATCTAGAGAAGAAAATTAAAAATCCACTGCTGAAAACAACTCCAGAAAGCATCAAAATTGCATTTTGGGGAGGCTGGGAGAGCATTAGTATCAAAGAACTGAAAGAGTTTTGTAAAAAATACAATGTAAAAGTAGTAGATATTGAAAACGTGAATGTTACCCATATTTGTATTGGCGAGAACTTCAAAAAAGCTGATATCAAAACGCTTCAAAAAGTGGCTTCATTGCCTTGGGGATTGCCCTCGCATCTCAAGCAATGGATGGAGCAACTGGAAACACCTTTCTTAAAACAGCTCGATGAGAGTGCTTTAGAGAATTTGGAGGGCTTTTTGAGCAGCTCAGACATCGAAAATCAAAAAATAGCTCTTGAAATGATGAAAACAGGAGGTATTCCTGATAATTTACTCTATGCCGTTATTTTAATCTCTCTCAAAAGAACGCCTATTTCTTTGGAGGTTCATAAACTCTTACAGAAATACGTAGATGCGGAGTTATACTCAATTCTTGCAAGAATACGTGTCAAATTTAATTGGGAAAGAATGCTCAATAGTCTGCTCAAAAACCCGCTCATCAATCGTGTGGAGCTTGCCAAGGCTGTTATCAAATTTGAGGATAAAAACTTTCTATTAGCCAATAATGTACTAATTGCTGAAGAACCTGACTGGATTATCCAGTACTTTACAAATAATAGTGAACTGGAATGGCACACTCAGAGATATATAAGTATTGGTAAAATATTCAAAACCAAAGCTGATTTAGGTAATATTACCGTATTACACATAGATTGGGGAGATTTAAACGGACATATCAGCAAATTGAAGAAAATGCCAAACCTTAAGACTATCTATAGCTATACCAAAGACTATTATAAAAAAACAGCTAGTTATCAAGACTTTCAGAAAGAATGTGAAGAAAAATATCCTCAATATACATTTATAGAAAAAATGCTTTAAGCTTTAGTTTTTTACACGAAGTATAATAAATGCAATAGTGTTGCAATTTTGATAATATTTATTATTTTTGCATCATTGTTGCATTTATTAATTATACTATTTCGATGTTTTTAAGATTCTTCTATATTGTCCTGATTTTCTTTATTTGTTCAGGTTTAAGCCATCCCATTAAGCTTACAGCTTCTCTGCTCGAATACAAACAAACCACAGGGGAGCTTTCTTATGAATGTAAAGTGTTCATTGACGACTTTGAATCAAGTATTAATAAAAGCCTTTCAAAGAAAATTAATACCCAGAAACCTACCCAAGAAGATATTGCAGGTATTAACAGACATTTTGGAAAACATGTTAAAATCTGGATTAATGGAAAAGAAATCTCTTTAACCTATAAATCATCCGAAATCGTGAAATCGGCTAATGTTTGTATTATTCGGTTTAAAGAAGTCCCCGTTCGTCTCAAAAAAGGGGATAAAATACAAATATCGAATAGTCTGTTTTTTGAAGAATTTGAATATGCTCAAACCAATCTGATACTTGTCAAAATACCTCCTTTTGTCAAAGAGGAAAATTATGATTTGAGCCTCGATAATCGTACTGTCAATTTTAGCTTATAAACGATGCTTTCTAAATTTTCAACCTTTTTTATGAGTGGCTGGCATCATATTGCAGATATCAATGCCTACGACCACCTTTTATTTGTCATGACTTTGTGTGCAGCTTTTCAGCTTGTGCAATGGAAACAAATACTTGTCATTATTACAGCTTTTACAATTGGACATAGCATAACGCTGGTTTTGAGTGCATTAGATTATATTCCTTCCAATGCCAAACTCATTGATACACTGATTCCAGCAACTATTATGCTGACAGCTATCTCTAATATACTCAATTATAAGAAGGATAAGGAAACAAAAGTTTCTAAAACAAACATCAAATATGCAATTGCACTTGTTTTTGGTTTAATTCATGGATTGGCATTTGCCAGTAACTTTAAATTCATGATGTTTGGAGGAAGTATCCTTTTACCTCTTTTTGCCTTTAATGTAGGAATAGAAGTAGGACAACTTTTTATTGTCATATTATTTATGTTTGCACTCTGGATTTATACAAAATTTATCAAGGGAGAGCATCTTAAATGGAATTTATTTGTGTCAGGAGCAGGTTTTGGCATAGCTATCACAATTCTTCTCAAAACCCTCAATGCAGAATAAAAAATACTTGGTATAAAATATATGCTCCTTCATAAAGCCAATAGTATTATTGGATAAATAGCTTTAAAGATAAAGTTGTAAAATGTATAATTTTGAGCTGTTCTATTTCACTTAAAATTATATAATATGAAGAAGGTACATTATTTAATTGTGTTTTTCTGTTTGGTTTCTTTGGGTGCTTTTGCCCAGTTCAATTTCTCCGATGAACCATTTAAACCCCAAAAAGGAGCTTTAAATCTAACCAAAGCTACTGAAAAAGTAAAAATGAAAGTAGGGCAAAAAGCCTATTATGCTTGGATACGCACCAGTGACTCCGATGCCTTTATGATTAGTGTGGATGAAGGAACAGAGTCCCTTGAAAGCCAAGAAACACATATTTATAAAAACCCTAAAACTCAAAAAAGAACCACCACTTGGCAATGGGTAGCTAAAAAAGCAGGAACAGCCAAAATGGAAATAGAAAATGAAAAAGGTGAAAAACGAACCATTACCATCGAAATTACAGAGAAAAAGAAATAAAGTTTAATAAGAATACAAAAGAGCCACCATATTTATTTATAGGGGCTCTTTTTTTCCTAAATCAAATTTGAGAAAATACTTTTAAAAGAGTATTTTAACGAAGTTTTAGATTTAATCAAATAAGAAAAATATCTAAATCATTTTATGTAAGGTGACTAATCTGATATAACTTAAACTTAAATCAAAAAAACAGATATTGCTTTAATGATACATTTTTTTTCTAAATACCTAAAGTCTCTTGTTTTATTCTTGATATGTCTCTTTGTGTTTACAAGCTGTAAAACATCTAATACTATCAATATTTCTCCTGAAGCAGAAAAGTACCTAAAAGATGCCCTGACTCTATTAAAGAAAAATTCTGTTCATAGACACAAAATAAACTGGAATAATTTTGAGGATGAAGTGTTTCGTGTTGCTCAAAACAGTCAAACTATAAAAGATACCTATCCTGCTATTAATCATGCAATAGCTCAACTCAAAGATAATCATAGCTACTTTGTTCAAGCTATACAAGAAGAAGAAAATTCTGAAGAAAAACCATTGCCAACATTAGAAGATGAAAAAACGCCTTCAGATATTGGATATATTAGAATTCCATTTTGCATTGGAAATGAACACCAAAGAGAACAGTATATCAAATCTGTTACAGATAAAATTTATCAACAAAACAATCCCCAAATTAAAGGCTGGATTATTGATTTAAGAGATAATTTTGGAGGTAATATGTGGGCAATGATGGCAGCAGCTGGTTCTTTTTTGGATATTGGAACACAAGGCTACTTTCTTGATGCAGATAATAAAGTGGCAGAATGGCGATTTGAGAAAGGAAAAGCATATTTGGATACTATAATGCTTGCTGAAAGTAAATATTATAGCAATTCTTTGTTTGGTAAAAATAGAATAGCAGTATTGATAAACAACAAGACAGCGAGTTCAGGAGAAGCAATGGCTGTTTTATTTAAAGGATATGATAATGTAAAGATTTTTGGAACATCAACGTTTGGAATTTCTACAGGTTGTGAATCATTTACATTATCAGATGGTTCACGCATCAATTTAGCTACCAGTATTTTTGTAGATAGAAAAAGAAGAAGGTATGGAAAAGCTATTGCTCCCGATTTTCCTCGTTCCGAAAGTGAAACCTTACCAACTGCAATTAATTGGATTTATAATTAAAAAAATTGATAACCAAATTATACCCCTAATACTTGCTAGTGTTAGTTTTTGACTCATATCAAAGCTTTAAATCTTTTATGCAATGGCTAATTTAGTAGATAGGCACTGCCTATCTATTCTGAAAATATACACCAAAAAAGAAAATTTGTAAAATTATTTAACCAACGAAAACCTCCAAATCTGGTTAGGCTGTGGAGGGTCTTGAAATTCTAAGGAAAACTTGCCCTTCTTGTAGGTAAGATGGCTCATAGGTGTTATGCACAGGAGTAAATAACCAGCTTTTCCTCTCAATTTTTCATCAGCATACATAATTACCCAAGTCTGGTTGTAATTCTTGTCTTGTTCATAGGTATCAACCATGCGTAGCAAAATTCCTTCTGATGTTTCGAAAACAGTCAGGGTTTTCTTTTCACCAAGCCATTGATTTGTAATATGATAGTATGCATATGAAGAATTATCATCACCTATATACACAAGTTTCCAGAGTTGTTTTGAAGAGTTGCTTTTTTTTGCCAACTGAACGCTGTAATTTTCTCCATCAGCAACTACCTCTAAGGTTTTGTTTCCATTTAAGATATGATACCAGCCTTTAACAAAAGAAGGGGGAAGAGTTTGGGCTTGTATGAAGCCCAAACAAAAGAAATTGGATAGAAAATAAAGGATTGTAAGAGCATACAACGCTTTTTTCATAAATATTTTATTTTAATCCTAGTGCTGGCACGAGTTTTTAGCCTGTACTAAATTTTTATAGGTTTACATATAAAGAAACCAAACAAAAAAGCACTTTCCTGTAAAATAGGAAAATGCTCTGAAAATATATAAATAAAAAGAAAAAAATTAAATATTATTTTCTTTTCAATATAGATTTTATCTCATCTAAAAGATAAAGTATTTTAGCTATTTAGTTATCTGCATGAGCTTATTTTGGGTATCAATCGTAATCAAATGACTTTTGAAAAATTCATAGCCAAAATTGATAGCAAAGAAAAAATCGCCTGTTACTAAACTGATTTTCGGATTGGAAATTTTATAACTACCAATTTCTATATCACCATCTAACTCAGCGTTAAATATGTCGAAATCTCCCATTGGTGTTCGTCCTTTTCTAAAAGGCACAGGCTCCGATTTTAGCTTGTAGATAGTATCCCAACCTTTTGGAATAGAGATATAGCCTGCTCCGCCACAATCAAAATGAGCCAAAACCTCTTTGCCATTTAGTTTCACTTTAGCTTCCAAAATATTGTCAAGATTGATGGGAATAACATTGGGTTGTTGTAATAGACTACCTTTTTTCAATATTATCTTACTATTTTTATAGTCTATCGTAATCATATAACCCATAAAAGTCTGCATACCAATAATTCCAACGGCTTGTTTAGAAAATATCATCTGTTGTGGCATTTTAGTAGCTTCTTTATTTTTTAAGGTTAGTCCTGCAAAACTTATTTTAGGTAAAAGCACTTTTTCTAATGTACCTGCAAATTCGCCTTGTGGTGTTATCATACTATCTGTACCCGAAACTTTATATTGCTTGGCAATGTTTTCCGAAAGCATAATGTTCTTTGTGCCTGTATCGAAGATGAAATTATGTGATACTTTGCCGATTTTAGCCTTGATAATAATCAAGTTTCTATCCATCGTAAATGGAATTTTAATTTGCTTGTCTTTTTGAGCAAAAACTACCATTGAAACTAAAAAGCTGGTAATAAGTAATAAATTCTTTTTCATGTTATTATTTGCAGTTAAGGATTAATTTTTCTAATTGTGTTTTCAAAGTATTTATTTCCTCAGTTGTTAAACCTGTAAGAGCCTGTTTCCTGTTTTCTATTACTATAGGATAAATATCTTCAATAATTTTATTGCCTTTTTCTGTGATGTTTAGTTCAAATTTTCGTCTATCAGTAGTATTAATTTCCCTGTTTATATACTGTTTTTGTACCAATAACTCAATAATTCTCGTAACAGAAGCAATATCTTTAAATACCAATTCTGCAATTTGATTTTGTGAAAGACTTTTATTCTCTTGTAAGGTTTTTAACACAAGCCATTGGTCTATGGTAATATCATAGCCATTTTTATCAATTTGATTTTGAGCAAATTTCCTATATACCTTCATAGATTTCTCTAAGGTATAAAACAGGATTTCGTCTAGTTTTTCCATCTTATTTTTATTTGATACAAATATAATTGATATATCAATTATATTAAAATATTTTAGCAAATAAATTTTTATAATTTAATAAAAAACATTGAAATAAGCTTAATGAAGTATTATTTATACAAATAGGAGGGGACTATCGTTTTTGAAATAAATCAAAAATTTAGATAACTCATGCTGGTGTGAGCTTTTATCTTGTACCAATATTTTTAAATTTTTTATTTAAGGGGAAATTTTGTAGTAGATACGCACTACAGTATACAGTACGTATCTACTTTATGGGGTTATTTATTTTAAACTCTTTACAATCTCTCTGAACTGATTGCCACGGTCTTCGTAGTTTTTAAACAAATCGAAACTGGCACAGGCAGGAGAGAGAAGAACAATATCTCCTTTTTTGGCTACCCTAAAAGCTTTTTTAATAGCTTTTTCAATATCATCAGTTTCGTAATGTTCTACATCATTCTTAAAGAAATTGAGTAATTTGGTATTGTCTTTTCCTAAGGCTATCATGTAGCGTACTTTTTCTTTTACTAAATCGTGTATTTGTGTATAATCGTTGCCTTTATCAATGCCTCCAGCAATCCAAATAAGGTTAGGGCTATCAGCCTGAAAGCTCCCTAAGGCATAAAACACAGAGTCCACGTTGGTAGCTTTAGAATCGTTGACAAACTTTACTCCTCTGATTTCAGCAACTTCTTCAAGTCTGTGAGGAACACCCTTAAATGTTGCAAGCCCCTCCCTGATTTTCTCTTCAGAAACTCCCAGCGTTTGGGCTACTAGAGCAGCAGCCATAGAATTAAACACATTATGTTTACCTTTGAGAGCCAGTTCGCTTTCCTGCATAACAATCTGGTAAGGGCGATTGTAAGGCATACGAAGTGTTATTTTTCCATCCTGATAATAAGACACCTTTGAAACAGCTTTTAAATCATCATCAGAAGATAATGTAATAGGTAATTGCTGAACAGAAGGCTTTAATTTTAAAATTCTGTTAGTAATAGGCTCGCTATCAGCATTATAAATAAAAAAATCGCTGTCATTCTGACTTCTGATAATACGCATTTTGGAGTCAGCGTAGTTATCAAAATTGTAATTATATCTGTCTAAATGGTCTGGAGTAATATTTAAAACAACCGAAATATAAGGTTTGAACATAAAACAACCATCCAGTTGGAAACTACTGGTTTCCAAAACAAAATAATCATATTTGTTTTCGATTACCTGTTTTGCAAAACTTTCGCCCACATTGCCCCCTAAGCCAACGTTCAAACCTGCATTTTTGAGCAAATGATAGGTAATAAGGGTAGTTGTGGTTTTTCCGTTACTACCTGTAATGGCTATAATTTTGGATTTGGTATTTCTAAATCCAAATTCGATTTCTGAAACAACAGGAATTTGTTTTTCATGAGCTTGCACCACAATTTCTGCCGTATCAGGAATGCCTGGGCTTTTTACAATTTCGTTGGCAGACAAGATTTTTTCTGGAGTATGACACTCTTCTTCAAAATCAATCTGATTGTCTAATAAAATTTGTTTGTAATGGTCTGAAATTTTAGATTTGTCTGATACAAAAACTTCATAGCTTTTGGATTTTGCAAGCAGAGCAGCACCAACGCCACTTTCACCTGCTCCCAAAATAACTACCTTTTTCATAGAAAAATTAAATAAAAGTCTGTTTAACTACCTGATATATTAACTTGTACAATGTCGTTGTCTTTTTTAGTAAAGAATAACGTTTCTATTTGGTTGCGTTCTTTCAAATATGTCTGATACTCATTACTATAAGCTACTCTCTTCGAAATAGTATCATCATATAAATCTTCTATTCCCAGAACCAATTCGCAGATTTCTCTGACAGCGTGTTGTCCACTCTCAGAGCCTGTAATATAGTCGCAAATTAGGTGTTTTTTTGCATAATTTAAAAACAAAGGGTTAGATTTTCTTTTCACTAAAAATCTAGCTCCAACAGTCTGAGCCAAAGAAACATCAAGAATATCATCAAAACAAAACAAAACTTGTTCATTTTCAATGGTATGGCTTTTCTTAAGATGATTCAGAGCTTCAATTTTATGATTAAAATGAAAATAAACAGCATCAAAGTGCTCTCTCTGGGCAAGTTGAAAAGCCGAAAGATTGTTTTCGCCAGTAATGATAGCCGTTAAGGGCATCTGCTTGTTTTTGAGCCAGTAAGCAAACCTGAGCATATTGATGCCCATTGAATCCACTTCTGAATATAGACTTGTCTGCCCATGACCTTTTACCCCAGCATTAAACACTCCATCCCAATCAAACAAAAAAGCCTTTGTGATGTTTAATTTTTTGTGTAATTCAAAGGCTGAAGTGATAAATTCACCTCCTAAGTCTTCAAAAATACGTGTGTATAATTCGTCATTCATAATATTTTTTTAGAAATTAAGATATGAGATTTGAAAAACAAGACAATGTAATTCTAAATGATGAATACTAAATATTTGTTAATTACTAGCTTGTATTTATCAAAACAACATTTTTTAGCCTGATTTCTTATGTCTCATGTCTTGATTCTTAAACTTAAAATGCTTTTACCGTTTCCACGAAACATTTTACTTTCTCAGGGTCAATATCTGGATACAGTCCATGTCCCAAATTAGCAATATAACGTTGTTTTCCAAAAGCTTGTAGCATAGTTTTTGTTTCTTTCTCTACCTCCAAAATACTTCCATACAAAGCACAAGGGTCTAAGTTTCCTTGCAGGGTTTTGTTTGGAATCAGGTTTCTGCTTTCTGCAATAGGCATATTCCAGTCTAAACCCACTACATTACAGTCCAGATTATTCATTTGGGCTCTTGCAAAAAATGCACCTTTTGCAAAAACAGTGACAGGCACTTCTGTAATGGCAGTACAAATTTTTTGAATGTATTTTAAAGAAAATTCCGTGTATTGCTCAGGTGATAAAATACCAGCCCAAGAATCGAATACTTGTACCAAATCAGCACCTGCTTTTATTTGAGCTTTTAAGTATGCAATGGTACTTTCTGTAATTTTATCAAGCAACTGATGTGATAAAATAGGGTGGGTATAAAGCATTTTTTTTGCCTTAGAGAAGGTTTTTGAGCCACTTCCTTCTGTCATATAACAGAAAATGGTGAAGGGAGCTCCTGCAAAACCAATCAGTGGCACTCTACCTGCCAAACCTTGTTTGGTAAGCTTAATAGCATCTGTTACATAACTCAAATCGTCTTCGGGGCTTGCAATACGCAAGCGTTCTACATCTTCAATGCTTTCAATGGTTCTTGGAAAATACGGACCACGTTTTTCTACCATTTCGTAAGGTAAACCCATTGCCTCAGGTATTACCAAAATATCAGAAAAGATAATAGCTGCATCTACACCTAGAATATCAACAGGTTGTATGGTTACTTCGGCTGCTGCTGAAGGGTTTTTTACGAATTCAACAAAATTAGGGAATTTTTCACGGACAGCTCTGTATTCAGGTAAAATTCTGCCTGCTTGTCGCATCAGCCAAACAGGAACTCTTTCTACTTGTTCGCCTTTGGCTGCTCTTATCAATAAATCATTTTTTAACATAACTGGGTAATTTTTGCCTGCGAATTTCCAAAAAAAATAGCACAAACAAGCATATTTTCGGTTTTTTTATGAATGTTCTAAAAAAATAAAAAATTAAACTTGCAGTTTAGTTTTTTATATCTACCTTTGTATATCAAATCATTAGCTTATGAAATCTGTTAAGAAATTAGGTTATCTGATGCCTTTTATTTTACCTGCACTTTGGGTTGTAGGGTATTATGGAGGGGGTATTTGGAATTATGCCACGCTTATTTTTGCCTTCGGACTCATACCTGTTTTGGATGCTTGGGTAGGAGTAGACACTCAAAACCCTGAAAAAGAGCAGGAAAAAAGCCTTTCTGATGAAAAATTTTACAAATTTGTAACCTTCTCATGGGCATTTTTACAGGTTGGGCTTGTTATCTGGGCTTGTTATGTAGTTTCCCTTCAAAAAATGGAAACTTATGAACTGATAGGCTTTGTACTCAGCACTATGACAGTTACTGGAGGGGTAGGAATTACGGTTGCTCACGAATTAGGACATAAAAATACCAAGTTAGAGCAGTTTTTAGCCAAAGTAATTCTTGCAACAGTCTGTTACAGACATTTTTATATAGAACACAACAGAGGACACCATGTAAATGTGGCAACACCACTAGACCCTGCAACAAGCAGGAAAAATCAGACTTTTTATGCTTTTTGGTGGCAAACAGTGGCAGGAAGTATTCGTAGTGCTTGGGATTTGGAGAAACGCCGTCTTCAAAAACAAAATTTAAGTATTTGGCATTTTTCTAATGAAATGTGGGCTTGTATTTTTCAACCAATTTTGTTGATTGGAGTTATTACGTTTATAATCAGTTATTTGCAAGGTGTGTTTGTTTGGCAAGTGCCTGTATTTTTCTTTGTACAAAGTATTTTAGGTTTTTCGCTACTGGAGGCTGTAAATTATATAGAGCATTATGGAATTACAAGAAAACTCTTGCCTTCAGGTAAATACCAAAGAGTAGAGCATTTACATTCTTGGAATGCGAGTCATTTAATCAGTAATTTTTTCTTATTTCAGCTTCAACGCCACTCAGACCATCATGCATTTGCAAATCGTAGATATCAGATTTTGAGGCATTTTGAAGAAAGTCCCCAACTGCCTGCAGGCTATCCAACCATGATACTCACGGCTCTTGTACCACCTTTATGGTTTGCCATTATGAACAAACGCCTAGAAGCATGGGAAAATGAAGTATATTTGGCTGAAAGTGCTTAGTTATGAATCTCTTATCTGAAAAGATAAGAGATTTTTTATTAAAAATTTACTTAATTGTTTTTTTATTTAGGATTCCTAACTATATTTGTATCGGCAATATAGCCTATTACTTTAAAATTTTTAAAATTATGGCAAAATCAGTGTTTTATCATGCAGGTTGTCCTGTATGTGTGAGTGCAGAGCAGGAAATTATTACACTTATCGGAAAAGATAATGTTGAGATTGTACATTTGGGTGAAAGCAAAAATCGTATCTCTGAGGCAGAAAACAAAGGGGTAAAGTCTGTTCCTGCCTTGCTTACACCCACAGGAAATGTCTTGCACATCAATTATGGAGCTTCTTTAGCTGATGTAAAAGGTTAAAATTTTTTACGCATAAAAGTTAGGATTCCTAATTTTTATGCGTAAATTTGTAACACAAAACAAAAAAATTATGAAAGTTGCAGTTTGGGATACTTATGTAAAGAAAAAAGACGGAAATGTGCTGCATTTTGATATTGTAGTACCTGAAGAACTAAAGGATACAGAAGCTATTTATGCTTTTGGAAAACAATATTTAAGCTTTAAAAATGAGACTGATGTAGAGCTTAACATGCAGGAATGTCAGTTTTGCCATATTGAAGAGCCTACCGAAAATATACTTGCTGATATTACAAAACAGGGTTTTCATATTATTGAAATGGAGGAGATACCTCAAAATTTGCCTAAAAGTCCCAGTCGTAGAGATTTGATTTTGCATCTGAGAGGGCATTATGAAGCCTACCGTTTTGCAAATTTTAAAGAAAAGTCTTTAGAAGGGTTGTGGAACCTTTTGGCAGATGCTAAAAAAGCATATACACCTATTAGCTGTAATTATCATGATATGCTGCTTGCAAAGGCAACCCAAAAAGAGTATTGTAAAATTCAGTATTTCACAGAAATACGAGAATTTATAACCACCAATGCTGTGATAAAAGACGTTTTTACAAAAAATAAGGAAGAATTTATGCAACTTGCCACAGGCGAAACAATTCGCTTGGATAGAATTGTTTCAGTAAATGATGAAAAGTTGCCTACAGGCAAAGAAATAGGAGATTTTAGTTGTGATTGCTAATGGAAAAGTCAGTTTTTTTACCCGAAACTCAAGAAAAAGAGCTGGAAAGCAAAATTATAGTAGCTTTAGAACGCATCTCAGAGGCTTTCAGGGTTTTACTTTGGAATGAAAGTAAAGAGTTTGGATTAAGCCCTATTCAAATTCAAATCCTTATTTTTATTAATTTTCATGCAGAAAAACTTTGTAAGGTAAGTTATCTAGCTGAGGAATTCAGTCTTACCAAAGCCACTATCAGCGATTCTATCAAGGTGCTTTTACAGAAAAATCTGATAGAAAAAATTGTAGATGAGCAAGATACACGAAGTTATTCTATCAGACTGACTCAGGAAGGCAAGACTACAAGCCAAAAATTATCATTGTTTGCCAATACACTTAAAAAGCCTCTGAATACACTTTCAGAGGCTCACAAAAAAGATTTATGGAATAGTTTGGTGGTGATGATACAGTCTTTACAACAGGCAAATATTATCAGTTTACAACGAATGTGTTTGAATTGCCAAAATTACCAGGAAGAAGATAACAAACATTTTTGCAAACTTTTAGGGCAGGAGCTAACCCAAGAAGCCCTTAGAATTGATTGCCCTGAACATCAGGCTATTGAATAACCCTGAAAAACTCTCTGTTAAAAATGCTAAAATACTCTTCGGCAGAAAATTGCTCAAAAGCAGGTACGAAAAAACCTATAGTTTTTCTTTCTCTTTCATTGTAAGAACGTAAATAGTCCATTTTTAATTTTGCTTCACTTACAATATTTACTTGAACATCAGGTTCAGGCATACCGTCTTGAGTATGATATACTTTTTTTGCATATTCCCATTCATCACCAGGGAATCCCCAACTTTTCATTCTTTCAGCATGTCGTTTCATGATAGAATTTTCCATATGATTGGTATAAACACTTTGATAAATATACATCGGATGAATGCGATTTTCTTTTTTTAAATCTACCACTAACTGACTTATGAGTACATGTTCTGCATGTCCATAGCCTCCCATTTCATTGTCAAGAGTGAAAATTATAGTTGGGTTGAATTGATTGATTTGTTTTTCATATTCTTTTATAATGATATTTTTATTAAAAATAATATTGAAACTGTCTTTGGGTATGGCATAATAACCTTTTCTCTGCTCTTCACGGTCATTTCTGATTTGCTGTTTTGTCAGGTTTACAAACATAACTGTGTCTAAAATATTACGACAAGCCTCGATTTGAGCATTATTACGTTCAGGAGTTTTGGAAAGACTTATGACTGCAATTTCCCAACCTTTTTTATTAAGAAGAGATGCAGTACCAGCTAAAGCACACATATCATCGTCGTGGGCGAGTACAATCATCGCTTTTTTAGTCTGAATTTTACTTAAAATAGTATCATCCGTGTATATTTCTGTGGCTGCATACTGTTTTAGCTCTTTCACGGTCATCGGTTCATCATGACATGCATACATAATCCATGTAATAAAGAGCATTGTATAATACAAAGATCTTTTTTTCATAAAAGTTTTTGATTTAGTTAGAGAAGCTGAATAAATAGTTTTCATTGGATAAAATCTGTAATTGTATTTGTGTAAGTTTTAGTAAAAAAGATACTTGGTTAGTTTCCTGAGTAGGTAGGTTCATAAGTCTGTATTGATGTTCTTGAGGAAAAAATACAGAAGTAAGACGATTATATTCTGATATTTCATTGTTTAAAGAGTTTTCCTCTATAATAGCAACTGGATGCTTGGATGAAGCTCTAATCTGCTTTTTAATCTTTATAATTTTGGTAATTAAAAACATAGATTTCTCATGAAAATCCTGTATTTCTGGATTATTTTGGAGTTTTTTGTACAGATATTGATTGGTTTGCTGAATACTCTGACAGGTTTGTTCTAACTGAATACAAGAGGCTTGTATATCTTGGGTTAAAACATCTTTTTCTTTAGAATTAGATAAACTAAAGAGCATTCCTCCAAAAACCATCATCAGAATGGCATGAATAGTGGTATTGAACTTTAACTCTGCCTTTTTAGCTCTCAAAATATAGTATAGAGGTAGATAAATGCATAAAAATAAAATACTGCTACTCTGTATCAGGGCATTTGCATACGGAAAGTGCATTAGTTTGAAGCCTATACCCACAGAAGCAAGAAGAGCCAAAAAGAAACCAAAAGATAAAATCCACTTATCCTGAACACTATCCTCATCTTTAAACTTCAAAACAATCATCAGAGGAATAAACACCAGCCCAAATAACCAAGCTCCCAGCGATATGATTATATTTGCCTGTTCCCACTCCAAAACTCGACTAAAAAGACCCGCAATAATCATCAAAACAGCTATCAAACCTGATATCTTGAGCAGTTTCTGAATAATAGTATAATATTTAAAATCAAGCAACTGACGGGTTTCTGTTTGGATTTCTTTCAGGTTGGTATTAAAAAATGTAGGGATAATCTTTTGATAAAAATTGTAAAAATTCTCATTTTCAGGCATTTCATTTTCAATGATACAGCAAATATGGTCTAAAAGATTGTATTGCAAATCTTCTATTTGTATCCCTTGTGCTTTGATATCATTGAGGATAAAATCTACTTCTTCATTACTGATTTTATACATTTCCTAATTTAGGGTCTAAGTCTAGAAGAATTTTCATGGTATTGACAAAATCGGCAAATTCACTAACACGCTGATTAACAGAAATCAATCCCTGTTCGGTAAGTGTATAATATTTGCGAACACGTTTGCCAATATGTTCAGTTTCTGTAATGACCTCTCCAGCATCTTCTAATGCATGAAGAGTAGGGTACAAGGCTCCTTCAGTGATCTGAATTTTGCCTTTACTGAGCTCTTTTACACGTTGTGTAATTTCATAGCCATACATTTTCCCTTGCTCCCTGAGCAAATTCAAAACAATGGTCTTTAATGTGCCTTTTATAAGTTCTGATGAATACATAAGACAAATATACATAGAAGTCTTATGTATTGCAAGCAAAAAATTAAATTTCTGCAAAATTATACTTTAAATATTTGATTGATAAGGTTTTATTTTTGAAACTTTTGAATAACCTTTTCCAATGACTCTTCAAAAGTAATATGTCCTTGTTGATTGCTCTCAAAGATAAAATCTTGAAGGCTTTTACTAGTGTATTGGCTAAAATCGCCAATAATAGCTAACTGAACACGATAATTAGAGAACTTTTGTAATATTTCACCTGCTATGCCTGTTTTTAAATCAAAAAAATCAGGTGTAATATTGTTTTGGTATATAATGACTTTATCAAAACCCTGAAAATACAAACTACCCAATAAATCTAATCCATCTTCTGTAGTGGCAATAATCATAGATTCTGCAATAATTTCAGCAATTTTAGAGTCCTTTATGAAATGTTCTTTGATGTTCATAGATTTAATATTTTTCTCAAATATAAGAAAAAGCCATTCTAAATTTAGAATGGCTTTCGTTATCATAATCATAATTTTGGTTGTAAGGAAGTTTTATTTCAAATTATAATATTCTTCATCAGACATTTCACCACTGGCAATTCTTCTAAGTTCATCTGCATGTTGTCTGATATAAGCATCTATTTCTTCACTAAAACCTTCGGGTTTTGCTTGGCGATATGTACCATTCAATACTCCCTGATAATAGTAGAAGAAGTTAGAGTCAAAACTGGTAGCTGTTAAACTATACTGACCCAATAAGAAACCTAAACGAACAGCAGAACGTCTTTGTGGAGGTGTTCCATGGTGACCAGGGTTTGTAGTAGCATAATCTCCAATAGAAGCAGCAAAATCGTAAGCAGCAGCAATTTCAGAGAAAGCAGTTGCACCCCAGCCAGTAGGTTTTCTTAAATAGTAACCTGCATATCCATCTGCTTCAAGCTCATTAGGTCTTGCTGTACTTTCTCTCACAGAAGGCAAACCGTAAGTAAATTGTAATTGGTGTCCAAACTCGTGAGCTAAAATCATCGCATTTACAATGTTATTAGCACTTTTGGCTTTTGCAGCATTGTAAATAGCCTCTCCATAATAAATCTTCTTAGAGCTATAAGAAATAGCATTGAAGGTAGAACTGGGGTTTGAAGGGTCTTTTACGAATCTCAATGTTACGGCTGGTCTTCCCCAAACAGCCGCAATTTTAGAGTTTTGGGTATTCATGAAGTTGGTTTCTGCTGTAGTACCAATCGTAGTACTCAAAACTGCCGTAGAACTCCAGTTACCATCTACATATTTACAATCAATTTCTTGTGTAGATGCTTGCTCTGATTGAGCATACTCTAAAACTACTTCATTTTTTTTGTCGCAAGAAAATAGCATACTCAATGCTAACCCTGCCAATAAGCATGTTTGTTTTGTTAATTTGTTCATGTTGTAATGTTTTATTAAGTTGATGCGTAAAACTATAAAATTTTATTTTATAAAAAATAAAAAAAACAAAATTTTTATAATTTTTTTTATCAAAAATATACCGAATTGTATTTTTTCGATACTTTTATTAAAGTGCTGAAAGACAATATTTAATAAATGATATGAATACTATTAATATTAATAGTATTCATAAATATTAATATGTATTACTTATTGGAATAATACAAATAATATGTAGATAAAATACAACATATATGGATGTAAGTTTTACTATCAAAAATTATATTTGATAGTAAAAGATGATGATGAAAATACTACTCGTAAGGAAACGTAAGAATATTAGAAAAGGGATACTTTATAAGAATGTGTGATAGAAGTGAAAAAATACTCACTTTCATTTGTACCAATTTATAAAGTAGTAAGTGAGGTTTTGAGGAGTTTTTTTTATACTTTATTAAGCTTTTTTATAGTATTTATAAGCTTCCATTTTAAATAGGTGCTAATTCCAAAGAAAAAAGGAAGTCTGCCAGTTTTAGAAGTAGAGTGATACTGAAAATTAATAGCTATTTTTTTATCAATAGGAATAATAACAGGATGTAAAAATTTTAAAAGATAATTATTGAAAACTGTTTGTATTTTTTTTGAATTATTCCATTTTAAGGATTCTAAACAATATTCGATTAAAAGAATATTATCTTTTTTTGATAAGCCAGTTTGAACGAAAGAGAAATTATCATCTTCCCATTGATAATACATTATAATGATAAAGGTAAGAATATAATGAAATAAAATGAAATTTTGCAATTCTAGCCTTGTCAAAATTAAATCACCTACTAGAGCAATCATGAGATAAGCTATAATACCACCCATAATTACATCATACCAGTAATTAAAAGATTGTAGCTGTCTAGTGGGTAATTTGTGATAGATAAAGTCTGACATTTTTTTCGTAGCCATTAAATTAATGATTATGCCCCAGCAAATCTATGATAACAGAATAAGCCAAAACAGGTAAAACAGTAAAAATAAGTCCTAAAAGGGCAATTCCTATCACTCTCCACCAGCTATAAAAAACGCCTCCATTTTCAATATGTTTAGTCATTAATTTCTTTTGGAAATATAATCCAGTAGAATAAGCAATTGATGTATAAATAAGGGGAATAATTGGAGTAGGAATATTTATATCATTTGGGATGAGAAAAAGTCCTCCAAAAATAATAATTGTACCAATAATAGTAATGATCCAAGTTTTATTGGCTTTTTGGGAATCATTAAAAACCTTGAAATTTTCTGCAAGAAAATAGCCAGCTACCAAAGGACCTCCTACAAATGATCCTATCCAAAGAGCTCTGTCACTATAAATTTTTTCTTTAGGGATTTCAATATTAAAATGGTCTGTCATTTTTTTAAATGATTTTCGTTAAATTTTTACAAAACTAAATCCAATAAGCCACAAAATAGCGTTTTGTAAAGAAAAAATCATATCTTTGCGAAAAAATTATTTCTATGGCACGTAGAGGCAGACTGCAAGACTCTGAAGACAATATTGATAAAAAAAGAAAGCTCAATAAAGACGGTTTTCAAAAATTCCTTCAAATTTTTTCTTATACACGCCCTTATCAGGGGTATTTCTGGATAGGAACTATATTTTTGGTAGTTTCAACACTTACAACACTCAGCTTTCCAACCCTTTCTGGTAAAATTGCTGATGTAGCCTCTGGCGAAAAAAACTGGATACTTAAAAGTGTAAATGAAGTGGCTTTGGTATTCTTTGGAATATTACTCTTACAGGCTATTGCTTCGTTTTTCAGGGTATATCTGTTTGCCAACGTCACAGAACGTACGATGGCAGATTTGCGTTCAGGGCTTTATAATAAAATTATTACTCTCCCGATTAGCTTTTTTGAAAAAAACAGAGTGGGAGACCTGATAAGCCGTATCAATACAGATATTTCGCAACTGGAGTCTATGCTTTCGTTTGGACTGGCTGAGCTGTTCAGACAGATTGCAGTGCTTTTGATAGGCGTAAGCATTTTGCTGTTTCGTTATACAGAACTTGCTTTGGTAATGCTTGCCACATTCCCCTTGATGATTATTGCAGCTATTTTGTTTGGAAGATTTATCAGAAAATTATCTAAAAAAGCACAAGAAGAGCTGGCTCAAGCCAATACCATTGTAGAAGAAACTTTTCAGGCGATTCAAGTGGTAAAAGTATTTACCAACGAGTTTTTAGAACAAAAACGTTATAGAGGTAAAATTGATAATCTTGTGAAAATAGCTCTGAAAACATCTGTTTTTAGAGGGTTCTTTGTATCATTCCTGATTTTTGCCTTGTTTGGAGGCATTGTGCTGGTTCTCTGGTATGGAGCAAACATGATTTCAGCAGGGACACTCAAAACAGGTGAACTGATAGAATTTATTCTTTATACCATTTTTATCGGAGCCTCTGTGGCTGGTATGGGCGATTTGTACGCTCAATTACAAAAAACATTGGGTGCTTCTGAACGTATTTTGGAGATTTTGGGAGAACACTCGGAAGTGGATAGCAGAAGTTTAGAAAATGTACCCAAATTACAGGGAAATATCCAAATCGAAAACCTACAATTCTCATATCCAACTCGCTCAGATGTAGAAGTATTGAAGGGAGTTGATTTGGAAATCAAGCAGGGTGAAAAAGTAGCTTTGGTGGGACACAGTGGGGCAGGAAAATCTACTATTGCTCAGTTAATTATGAAGCTTTACCCAACAACTCAAAATGGTATCTGGGTAGATGGAAAAGACATTAACAACTGGGATACACTTGCCATCAGAGCCAATATGGCATTTGTACCACAAGAACTCATTTTATTTGGAGGTACTATCAGAGAAAATATTGCTTATGGCAAGCCTAATGCCACAGATGCAGAAATCATCGCAGCAGCTAAAAAAGCCAATGCTTTTGATTTTATAGAGAAATTTCCTGAAAAACTAGATACTGTTGTAGGAGAAAGAGGTGTAAAACTTTCAGGAGGGCAACGCCAGCGTGTAGCTATTGCAAGAGCTATCTTAAAAGATCCGAGCATTTTGATATTGGACGAGGCAACTAGTTCGCTTGATGCCGAGTCAGAGAAACTGGTGCAAGATGCTTTAAACGAGCTGATGGAAGGCAGAACGACCATCATTATTGCTCACCGTTTGGCAACAATTCGTAATGCAGATAAAATTTATGTACTTCATGAAGGAAAAATTGCAGAAAAAGGTACACATGAGGAACTTTTATTGAATGCAGATGGTATTTATAGTAATCTGATACGTTTACAAATGGAGAAAAATGAAGTTTTGATAAAGGAGTAATACACCATAATAACTTTTAAGACTATTTTTTAATATAATTTTTTTACAAAGCTATGGATTTGGAATATCTTATGAGCAGGGCTTTTGCTACGCCTCAGTCAACAGCTCAAACGATTGCTTCAGTTTCTTATCTTTCCTTAATAGCCATTGAATTCGTAATAAGTTTACGTAAAAACCTTCGTCTTTATGAAAATAAAGATACGGCTGTTAATTTGTCTCTGGGGCTACTCACATCTTTTACCAAAGTATTTATCAAGGGAGTCACCTTAGCCTATTTTATTTGGTTACAACAATTCTGGAAAATGGCGAATATACCCACTACTTGGTGGAGTATCATTCTGTTACTGATTCTCAATGATTTTATATTCTATTGGTATCACCGAATATCGCATGAAAGCAGACTTTTCTGGGCTTTGCATGCAGCTCATCACTCTTCAGAGATATTCAATACCTCAACAGCCATCAGAGGAAATTTTTTACATTTTCTGTATCGTTTCATCTTCTGGTCGCCACTTGCTATCATGGGTTTTGACCCCATCATGATTGTTCTGATAGATGAAATAGGATTCTACTATCAAATGTATATTCATACAGAACTGATACACAGATTCCCCAAATGGTTTGAGTATATTTTCAATACTCCTTCACATCACAGAGTACATCATGCTTCCAATGAAGCATACTTGGATAAAAACTATGGAGCTGTATTTATTTTTTGGGACAGGCTATTTGGTACGTTTGGGGCAGAACATGAAAAACCTTATTATGGTCTAACTAAAAATCCTCCTGAGAAAAATAATATGTTTAGCATCATTACCCATGAGTTATGGGCAATAATGAAGGATGTTATACGTGCTAAAAACTTAAAAGAAGCCTATAAACAAATATTTGGAAGACCCAATGGAGGAAAAGCCTAAAGCTTTTCCTCTGTTTTCTTTTGGTGTTTTTGAGCAATCATGCCTGCATATATAGAAAGCATGCAATAAGCTAAAAAGAAATAAAAGCCTATTAAAGTATCACTTTTGGTGCTAATGCCTGTATTAAAATTATTGAATGACATAAAGGAAAGAAAAACAGCTACTACAAAAACATCTGCCATAGACCATTTTCCTATTTTTTGAAGCCAGTCATCTATTTTTTCTTTCTGATAATAGCCAGAAACAGACAAGCCTCCCAAAATGAGTTTACCAAAAGGGATAACCAAACTAAACAAAAAAATACAAATCCCAACCAAATAATTCCCTTTTTCAAATAATACACCTATTACATCCAAAACAGATTTATTTTGGTAATAGAAAATAATCTCACCCTTAATGGGCAAATCAACGAAACTGAGAGCTTCTATTTTTAAGTCATCTTCAAAAGCCAAAATTTCTAGAATTGGGGTACTAATACCTATAATCAGAGACACAATAGAAACTCCAAAAATTCCATACCAGAGCGTTTTGTAATAATTAATGGTTTGAGAAAATGAACGAATGATAAAAACTAAAAAAACAAAAGATAGAACGCCTAAGGCTATTCCAGCATATAAAACAATATCAGAAGCATTTTGGGCTATGCTTAAATGCTCATCTGCTTGAGACCGAATAGAACTTTGTTTGGAGGTGACAAGCTGAATGAGGCTGGGAAGCTTCAAAAAACGTTCTTCAAAACTTAAAATTTTAGCATAGTCATTTTTATTCTTTTGAGCTATCTGGCTTTGACTAATGACAACATACATCAAAGGAATAGCCACTAAAAAGTAGATTAAAAATAAAGCCCTTATAGAAAGGGCTTTCAAACTAAATGTACTTGTCATCAGAATAAAATTGAAATAGTACCTTTATAAGTAATGTTTTTATAATCTAAAATGTAATAATACACACCACTGGGCAAGTTATCGCCACTCCAGCTAAAATCTTTGTTCTTGGATTCATACACCTTTTTACCCCAACGATTATAAATTTTGATATTGGTAAAGCGATAATAGCAGTTTTCTTGTGGCAAATTTGGAATCGTAAAGAAATCATTAACACCATCCCCATTGGGAGTAAAGGCATTGGCTGGAATGAAACCACTGACATCAACTTTTGTATCTTCCAGTACAAGATTGAAAGTTGTTATAGTTGACTCTGTTTCACATTCGTTGGTTATTTCTTTCAGAATAAAGTCTATTGTATATTCTTGGCGTTCACCATTTTCTTTGATAGTCCTACAATCTGGAATCCAATAAAATTTGGAGATAATTAATCCTGATTGTTTAATAGAATCTTGGAAGGTAAAACCTAACAAGTCCACAGACTTACCATCAATAAGAGCTTCTAAACTCAATTCATCAAAGTTTGCATCAGAACCTTGAAAAACAATTTCTACGGGTTCATTCACTTTCGTACTGATGGTTTTTTGAGTAATATTCACGTTGCTACTGGCTCTGAGAATCTGTAAATTGGGTGGAGCATTGAATTTAGGCAAAACCCTTAACTTCACTCGAATGGTATCTGAACCCTGAATAGGACAGGCATCATCTCTGACAATAATATCAAAAATAAACAAATCATTCTTATTGGCACTATAAGTACATGGTATCCAACAGAATTTTACAGTTGCGTCTCCATTTTCATTCAAACGAATGGAACTGACATTAAAAGGTGAATTTCTAAATGTATAATTTCCACTTACTTTTCTGGCTACAATACTTGAAATATTCTCTCTAGGAGCATCTTTAATCTTTACATCAAAACATAAATTACCTTTGTCAGCATCAATGACAAGTGTATCACTTTCATTGTAATTATTACTGGGATTTTCTGGAATCGGAACACTTACGATAGGATTGTTATTGTCTCTACATTCTCTTACCAAAAACTGAAAATCACGTCTTACTTCACCAATCTTATTACCATTTCTAAACTCTTCACAACGAATAGAAAAAACAAAAAGCCCTGTTCGATTAGGATTTACAGAAAGTTGCCCATTGCTGGTATTAATCGAAAGAGGCATTCCAGTATTACTGGGAATAGCATTGTTTGCAGAAAAGCCTGTCAGCCAGTTAATATTGACAGGTGGAAAAGAATAAGTACTAGGAATTGTTGAAGCTACATTAAAAGGAGAAGGGTTGCTGGCACTTGAAAAACCATTGAAAGGGGTTACCAACGAATAGACCAATTGGTCTCCATCACTATCAGTTGCAGCAAAATTTCCAGTTGTAAAATTCTTTCCTAAGCACAAATAATCACCAGCAGGAATGCTAAAGTTGGGAGTAGAATTACGAAACGGATTACCATTCTGCACAATAGGAGGAAACCATAAATAAAAGGCATTTCCAGCACCACCAGGGTTGCCAATATTGCTTATGGTACCATTTCTACAACATCTTTCCCAAATGGCATAATATCCTTGAGCTTCGTTATAAATAGAAGGGTCTAAAACAACATCTGTTGAATAACGAATCAATCGTGTACTTAAAAACTGAGATTGACACTCACTATTCTGATATTGAACAAATTGTTCGGAAGTCTTAGAAATACCAATTGTGCCAACAAGTGTATTATTGCTTCTTCGATAAATTCCTAGAACAACAGAAGCATCTTCGGCACCAGCATTCCCATTGATTTGGTCAAAATACAAGTTGAGAGTCAGACGATAGCGATTTCCATTATTAAGGTATTGCATTTGGATTTCTCCACCTACAATATGGGTTGCCATCAAATCATAAGATAAAATAAGTAGGATAATAAAGAGAATTTTTTTCATGGTTTTTCATGTTATAAACCCAAATATAATATTTTTTTACTTAGAACATATGTTAAACACTTGAATATTGATAAGAATTTTATAGTTTCGTTTTGGGGATGGTACATTTATGTATAAATTTTATATCAAAGTTCTATTTTTTTTATTCATCTACTCATCTATTTGCATTGCACAAGAGCCTGTTTTTAAATATTATGACAGAGGAAATGGACTTGCAAGTGATTATATTAATGCTATTTTTCAGGATAGTAAAGGCTTTGTCTGGATTTCTTCTGACAAAGGAGTAAGCCGTTATGATGGAAAAGATTTTTTGCATTTTAATACAGATAACGGTTTGGCAGCCAATATGGTATATAATATTTGGGAAGACTCACAAGGCTTAATATGGTTTGAAATTTATGAAAAAAACCTTTGTTTTTGGGATGGTCATCAGATGAGAATCAGCAATATCCAAAAAATGGATTATAGTGTATTCAAATCATCTCTTAGAGGTTTACATGTAAAAGAAGTCAAGAAACACCCCATTGCTTATTTTGTTGAAGAACTAGACTCTACAAAAAGGATAGAAATTGGTACGCTCACGGATTATGAGGGGAATGAGTGGGCTTCTATATTTGGAAAAGGAGTGTATCGTTTTGTTCCTTATCTGAAAAACTGGCAAACAGATGATGAAATTGTAAACTTCTATAAAGATACTCAAAATCAGATATATCTGGTAGGTAGAAAGGCTGTTTATATTTTCCAATATAACAAACTGGTTCAAAAAATAAATGTTGCTGATATTAGAGCCATTGCTCAAGATCAAAAAAATCAATTTTGGGTAGGAGGTCTATACGATTGGGTTGTTACACAAAAACTGACAGATTTTTCCAATAAAAAAAATTGTGCAGGCATCTCAGATATTATTATAGAGAATAAAAAAGTTTGGATGTCCACTTTTGGGTCAGGAATTATTGTTAAAAATGATCTTCAAATAGACACTCTCAACACTAAAAATGGTTTAGTAAGTAATACTATTGAACGTCTTATCCAAACACCTTCTTATTTCTGGGCTACCACATATGGCAATGGGGTGAGTAGAATCAATCAGAATATGGAAATTGTTAATTTTAATCAAACAATAGGAATGCTATCCAATATAGCCTATTGCGTATATGAAGAAAATAAAAAAACTTTTTGGATAGCTTCTGAGGGTGGAATCAGTATTTTTGAAAATCAAAAATTAATTCAGAACATTAAGACACCCGAAAAAATACTTGCCATCACAAATTACAATCAGGTGTTTTATGCCATTTCGGAGAAAAATCTATATAAAATTCAAAACTATGGACTCAAAAAAATAGGAGCTATTTATCTGCTTCCTCCTAACACTCAGGCAGGCATTAACAGAGTTTTTACAGAAAAAAACTTAATATACATTGCTCATACACAAGGTTTAAGTGTATTGGATTTAGAAAAAATAATTATAAATACCTCCAAACCTCAAATACAGATTCTTGAAATAAAATCTAAAAAACATACTTTTAATACTGATAGGGTTGCTTTAAAGCACGATGATAATTTTCTACGTATCAAAGTGGCTACATTAAGTTTTTTAAATGAAAATGAAAATAAAATTAGTTATAGAATTAAAGATGAAAATTCAGAATGGTCAGAACCCAAAAATCTCAAAGAAATAACTTTAACAGATTTGAGTTATGAAAGGCATATCTTAGAAATTAAAGTTTTAAATGCCAATGGTTTAGAATCTGATGTGGTTTCTATTCCTATTGAAGTAATTGCTCCATTTTGGCGAGAAACATGGTTTCTGGTTTTGATAATCCTTTTAAGTTTAGGGGCATTTACTTTTTTAGTTCGATATATTTCCTATCGGAGACTTCGTAATAAACTAAGAACCTTAGAGTTACAGCAAAAAATTCAGCAAGAACGGGAAAGAATAGCCAGAGATTTACATGATAATGTAGGCTCTCAGCTGACCTATATTATTGCTAATCTGGAAGATACAGCTGAAAGTCTTACTGAAAAACCAAAAAATCAGTTAGAAGAACTTTCGGATTTTACAAGACAGACAATCAATCAGTTACGAGAAACCATTTGGGCTATTAATCAGCCTGCCATTACACTTGAAAGCTTTGAGTCGAAGGTAAGAGACTTGATTTGGAATTATACCAAACGTTTCAAAGAGCCTAAAATTACAGTTCAAATTCATTTAGACCAAGACAGAAAACTCAACTCTGTACAAGCCCTGAATTTATACAGAATTATACAAGAAACCTTAAACAATGCCTTTAAACACAGCAAAGCCCAAGAAATTGTTGTAAAACTTCAGACCATACATAACCATTTTAAAATGAGTATTAAAGACAATGGTGTGGGCTTTGATAAATCAAACCCTGATAATTTCCGAAATTATGGACTTTTAAGCTTTGAAACAAGAGCTAAGGAAATAGAAGCAAATTTGAAAATAGAAACTTCTTTACAAAAAGGTGTTGAAATAATCTTAGAAATGAAACTGGATTAATAATTATGAAAGATAATTTTTCTACGGGTTCTGATATGTATGCCAAATACAGACCTACTTATCCTCAAGAGCTTTTTGACGTACTTTTGACAAAGGTTTCAAATCAAAAACTTGCTTTGGATGTAGGTACAGGTAATGGGCAGGTAGCAGAGCAGCTAGCTCAATATTTTGAAAAAGTGTATGCTACAGACATCAGTAGTGAGCAAATTAAACAAGCCCAACCCAACGAAAAGATAGAGTATTCTGTGCAGTCTGCCGAAAAAACAAATTTTGAAAATGATACTTTCGACTTGATTGTGGTAGCTCAGGCTGTTCATTGGTTCGATTTTGAGCCTTTTTACAAAGAAATACAAAGAATACTCAACAAAGATGGTGTCTTTGCGATGTGGGGCTATGGACTAATCAGAACATTTCCAGCATTAGATAAAATTATTGAAGATTTTTACTACAACCAAATTGGAAAATACTGGGATGCCGAACGCAAACACATTGATGACAACTATCAAAATATCCCTTTTCCTCTTGAAAAAACGCAAGTATTTAATTTTAAAAATAAAATACTTTGGAATTTAGAGTATTTAATTGGTTATTTAAATACGTGGTCTGCTGTAAAACATTACGAAAAACAAAACGGTAAGAACCCTGTACAAACCATTGAAAATGAACTCAAACAGGCAATAGCTCAAAAAGAGAGTTTTGAAGTAACTTTTCCTATTTTTATGAAAGTAGGGGAGATACCTAAAAGTTAAAAGGGGCATTTGCCCCTTTTGTTAGAGTTCAATTTTATTAATTTCAGATTCTATGGAGCCAGTTGTTTCAATGGCATGCATCATATCAAATATTTTATCACTCCAACCAGCAACAGTCATCACGCCTTCCTTGAAAAGTGTATTGCCATAACCCTTCAAATCAACACTATACGTAAGAACATTTGGATTGATTTCTTTTTTATATTTTTGAAACAAAGCATAGAAGCTATCACCACGATTTCCTTTGTGGTCGTACCAAATACAACCTGTACCCACCTGACAGTCAGAGAAAATAACGATTCTATCTACTATAATTTTATCACGAATAAGTTTATTTAACATTTCAAAAATACCAGTTTCTGTAGAAGGACCACATTGTAGAGCTTCTTTATTGATATGCTTGAATGCCGTAAAAACATCCATATCAGGTTTTAGGTTTGGCATAATAAGTCTGTCACCAAACAAACCTATCAGCGAATTTTGAGCTTTTTTCCAATACAGAGCAGCAAATAAATTGGCAATATCTGCTGTAGTTCGTTTACTCATTGCCGAAACCAAAGATGCTCCACCACCATCTCCACGCATACTACCTGAGTTATCAGTTAGAATCAGTGTTTTACCAGCCAGTTCAGGAAGGTTATCTATTGAATGACTCACAGCTTTTTCCAAAGCTTTTAGAATATCAGCCACTTTAGCTTTCTTTTCAGGGAAAACCATGTCTTGCTCATTAATTTTTTCAATTTCTGAGTAAGCAGAAAGATAGCGAAATGGTAATTGTTTCGACTTTTTTACTTGTACTTCATTGGTTATAAGACTAAGAGCAATATCCAAAGATTTTTCTGTACCTTGTAAACAAATGTTTCTCAAGTTTCGAAGCGTAGCCATATAACCTATTTTACCACTTTGCATCAATTCTTCCCATAAAATGGCTTTAGCCAGTTGTTTTTCAGCTTCGCTGGCAAAATTTTGGTTACCCAATGCCGAAAGCTGTGTTTCCCAAGTGTAAGGTGTTTCTAAAGTATCAGATACAATTTTATTAAAAAGATTTTGTTGAGCATCATCTTTTCCTTTTGGGTGTATCAAAAACAAAGCATCACGAAGTTTTACAGTTGTATCTCTGTTGTATTTGGCAAACTGATACTCATCAAATTTTTGAAAAGCCATTGCCAAGCCTTTCTGAATTTGCTTAGAAAGTTTTCCTAATTTTTTGACACCCTGACGATTATTGGCGATGGCATAATAAGATAAAATTTCTGTGATTTCATCTGCTCGTTGTACAACTCTGGTTACCAGTTTACTAACCAAATCATCTCCTTTATGATGTTTTGCAAGCTCAACAGCCAAAACAACAGGAGCACTACGCAAATACATTTTTTCACGAGTATAAACAGCCAGTTTTGCTACAAAAGTAGGGTCGTTTTGAGCTATAAGTTTCTGAATACGTTCTAAACGGTTATTAGCTTTTTCATAATAACTGTTATCAAGCATAGTGGCTACAACAGCTGTATAAAGCTCCATAGCTGGTGTGAGGGTGTAGGCTTTACCACCCATATAATTGGTGGTAATATTAGTTTCTGTAGATTTTTGGTTAAATTTCATAGTTATAGAGGTTAAAAATACGACACTCTTTTTAATGTTAAAAAAACAGGTAACAAGCGAAAAATCAGTCTGAGCATTACTGCTCCTGTGTCCTACTACATAGACGACCACTCCAGTGGAGGGGCAGGATTTGCACCTGCTTTACACGAATGAAAATCGAAGTATGATTTTTCTACGACACTGTTTATATCTTTGTTTATTTTTAAAAAATAGGTAATAAGCGAAAAATTACTCTGAGCATTATGCTCTTTTTTGTTTAAACTTCATGGTTGGCTAACGAATCATCACCAAGCCATTTAAGTTTCTGTACCAAATGTAAAGCAAGGGTCATATACTCTTTAACTTGCTTCTCTGTTGGTAAACCGTCTTCATAATTCCAAATGGCTTGAAGAGTATCACAACCTGAACAGCTACCATAATAAGTGTTTGTCATCACATAATCTCCTACACTTGGCTGATAAGTGTTTTTGGGTATTATAAATATCTGTGTACCCTGATAATGTCCATCATCAATAACAGTCATTTTACTTAAATCAAAGCCACTATGTTCATCTGCTTTTGGCAAACATAACTCAAATAGTTTTGTAACGATTTGTTTATAACTCGTTGAGTATTCTCCTTGCTTTGTAGTTCTGAAATACTCTTCAAGTTTTAACTTATTTTCTTCCCATTGCTTTATTAATTCTTGTATCATAATGTTAAATTTTAATTATTTGTACACCTAAAAGTGATAGCCTTTGAGTTTATTTTTAAACTAAAGTTTTATGCAAGGAGTAAATATACATAAAGCTACCAAACGCCATAGAAATTTAAAAATACGATACTCTTTTTAATATTAAAAAAACAGGTAACAAGCGAAAAGTCAACTATGGGCATTGCTGCTCCTTGCACCTTACTTTTATAGACCACCTCTCCATAGGCGGAGGGGCAGGATTTGCACCTGCTTCTCAAGGCTGGGAACGAAGTAAGACTTTTCTACGACACTGTTTATGTCTTAATTTTTTAATAAAAGAGGCAACAAACGAAAAGAGACTGTTGTTTTGAAGTCGAAGTAACTCTATTCTACGGCACTCTTTAGTGTAGGAGGCAGGACTCGAACCTACTTTCTTCCAAACTCCTCCAAGAAAACTATGAGGTAAAAAGCAAAAGAGAAATCGGGGCTTGCAATGCAGGATTCGAACCTGATGGCTTCGCAATATTGTAGGTTGCCATGCCATTCCTCCCCTGTTTATGATTGCGAAGTAACTCTTTTTTACGACACTCAAATTTTCTTTGATGATACAAAGCAAATACACCAATACGCAATGTATTTGCGTACACGAAAATATTTTCAAAATTTTTTCAAAAAAAATTATAAAATAGATGACTTTTGCTTTTAAAGGAAATTCTTTTATTTGTAACTCTTAGATTCATTTTAGAAAAAGCTTCTCATGAATAAATTTAGGCATTTGATACTTGTACTTTTGGCATTTTTACTAAAGAATATTGTTTTAGCTCAAAACAACGAAGAAATTACAGAAACATACTTTTCCAAAATAAAATATCAAAATGATAGTGCCAAAATAGCTGAATTTGTGGCATTCATGCCCAAAGGCGGAGATATTCATCATCATTATACAGGAGCTATTCCGGTAGAAGTATATTTAGACTGGGCTAAAAAAATGGGTAAATTCTATAACACAGACCCACAAGTGAAAAGCCTGTTTGTCAATACTCCTTGTAAAAATTGCATCTCAATTGATGAACTTCGTAAAAACACACAAATCCTGCAAAGATGGTCTATTGAGGGTTTTCCGATACCCTGCAATCAATTGTTTGATGTGAAACAATCTAGTCATTATTTTTTTACAGCACCCAATTTTGGAGCAGGTTTAGAGTTACGCAACGAAAAAGATGGGTTTGCATATCTTAAAAATCAGGCTCTGAAAGAGAAAGTTCAATACATCGAAACCATTTATGAAGCCCCTTCAAGTGCAAACCTAAAAGTCAAATTTCCAGATTCTTATGAAGATTCGTTGCTTTTGTATCAAAGTAAAAAAGACTCTGTTCGGGCAATGCGTTTGCTGACTTCTATGCTCAAAAAAATGGAATCGGATAAGGCTTACACTCAATACATTCAGCAATATATTCTACAAACCCGAAAAGCCCATGAAGGTATTGATGATTTGCAATTTACATTGAGGCTTCAGACGTATGTATTTCGTTTACAGAAAAATACAAAAGTTTTGAAAGACTTATATGCTTGCTTTAGAGCAATAGAGCTTGATGAGGCAGGCTTATTTGTGGGTGTAAACATTGTAGGACCTGAAAATAACGAAAATGCCCTCAAAAACTACTGGCTACATATGCAAATGTTTAAACTGCTCAAGCAAAAATACCCTCGTGTACGACTGGCTTTGCATGCTGGCGAATTGGTTCCAGCACTAGCAAATAGCGAGTATCTACAATCGAATATCAAAAATGCGATTGAAACAGCGGGTGCAGAAAGAATAGGGCATGGAGTAGATATTGCTTACGAGAAAGATATGGTAAATACCCTTAAAACAATGAAGAACAGAAATATCCCTGTCGAAATTAACATTACCAGCAATGAATTTATTTTGGGTGTTGGAATAAACGGAAACAGTCACCCTGTTATGTTATACCACAAAGCAGGTGTTCCTATCATTATTTCTTCAGATGACCCAGGGGTTTCTCGGTCAAGCCTGACAAACGAATATTTTAAACTTATCACCAGATATTCATGGAGTTATAAAGAAATTAAGCAGTTTGTTTACAACAGCATTCAGTATTCTTTTCTGGAAGATAACCGAAAAAAAGAGTGTTTAAAACGCTTGGATATACAGTTTGCTGAATTTGAGAAGTTTATAGCATTGAAATAAGTGTTACAAATAAGAAAACCTCACAATAGCCAAATCATCTGTTAAATCGTAAAGCCATTTTTGCTCAATCCATCTAAGTTTTTTCTCAAAAAAGTTAGGTAAATGAAAATCTTTATCGTCTGAAAGTAAGAATTCTATAAAAGCAGTTTCTGTTTTTTCTATGATGGAATCTCTTTGTTTTTGAAAAGAAAATATTCCATCAGTACAAATGGCAATATTTTGAAAATCTTGAATGTGAACTTTTTGATGCTGAGATATATACCACTCTTCAAAATCTTGATGCAGATGATAGCCTAAATAATCGGGTGTGTTGTTTTGCTCATATTCATACATTTTTCCATCACAATAAATACAACCATCACCAATGACTAAACAAAATGTTTCGTGTTTTGAGTATCAATAACACTGATAACCAGAGTAGAAAGTAACTCTTGTGCTTCTAAAATAAGCCTGTTTTTTTGATATTTGAGTTCCTGAAATAAATCTCCCAAAATCTTTTGAAGCAGAATCTCCAGATTATCAGAAATAGGCGATAGGAAATCTTGATAAAACATGGTTTTACATATTTTTCTTAAAACTTTATTAACCAGCAAGGAAGCAAAAACAGATTCTTTGCCCATCGTACAACCATCCATGACTGCTAAAACTTGTATGTTGGAGCTGACGGGTTCGTGTATTAAAAAGTCTTCACAAAAATTTGTATGGAATGAGCCTATTTTTAGAATGGAATGTAACCAGAAAGGCTTGAAATGGAAAGAACTATCATTCATTGTGCAAAAATAAGCATATACTTATACAATATGAAACTTTGCATTATTTTTGTTTTCATAACTTCAAATAAGATTTTTATGAGGAAATATATATTACTATTTTTTTGCCTTTTTCTCTTGACTATGGAAAATATTTTTAGTCAAGATTTTAAAAATACAGATGTTTTTAGAAAGTATAATAGTGGATTTGGAAAGAAAGAATCCTTAGAAAATATTAAATACCCTAAATATGTAGAGATTCTGGAGTTATCAGGTACACCAGATTGGAGTAAACTAACCAACAAGTTTATCAATTTGAAAATACTAATTTGTAATAATTGCTCCATGAAAGAATTACCAAGTTCAATAGGAGAATTGAAAAGTTTAATAGCAATACAAATTAATAATGCAGGAATAGAAACTATTCCTAAAGAAATAGGCAACTTAACTAATTTAATAGAACTCAACTTAGCAAATAACAAAATAAAATCTTTGCCTGCCGAGATTGGAAAACTGCAAAATTTAAAAATATTAATTTTAAGTGATAATCAAATTAATCAAATGCTCAATGAATCTGAGAATTTACAAACTTTGAATTTGGCTAATAATCAGATATATAAAATACCTAAAATATTAAAGTTGAGCAAATTGGAAGTGTTAATTTTAGACAAAAATAAACTTACAGAGCTTCCATCTAATATAGGTGATTGCCAAGAATTGAAGATATTATGGCTATCTGAAAACTTGCTTTCAGATTTACCCAAAGAGATTACTAAATTAAGGAAATTAGAGAGTTTAGTTATAGATCATGATAAAATACCAAGAGAAACAATCAAATATATAAAACAACAAATACCTTCTGTTACTATATTTTAGTATAAAAAGCTAACGTGATATTTTTCAATCAGATACTGTTTTTTGTTTATATCATAGAAAGCGTTGATATTGAGCATTCATAACTTCAAATAAGATTTTTATGAAGAAATATATATTACTGGTTCTTTTTATAATTGGTATGGATAACTCTTTTGGACAAACAAGAAGTATAAAAATAGCTTTACAAGATTCTTTACATTATGATGAATGGAATCTTTTAAATATAGATGCTTCTTTAGATATGGAATTGCTCCCTCAAATCAAAAAGTTTAAGAATTTGAAAAGGCTTTTTATCAATAAGATGGGTGAGTTTGTGCCAGAAATTACACAATTAAAGAATTTATACCAATTAGAAATTGTAAACTCTACCTTTGAAACTTTACCGTCAAATTTTGGAGATTTAGAGAATTTAAAAGAATTAGAGATAGATGCCAACTTAAAGGAATTGCCTGCTTCATTTGGCAAATTGCAACAACTAAAAAGATTGGTGTTGAGTAATAATAATTTTAAAAGCCTTCCTTTGATTTTAACAACTCTTACGAAATTAGAAAACCTTTCATTAGATGATAATTTCATCAATATCATCACACCCAATATTAAGTATATGATAGGTTTAGAATCTCTCTTTTTACCTAAAAATCAATTGATAGAAATACCAAAAGAAATAGCTGAACTAAAAAATCTTGTTGTTATAGATTTATCTTCAAATCCATTAAAAGACTTGCCAAAAGAGTTAGCTTTATTACCCAAATTAAATTCTATAGCAGCATTAGACACTTTTGTTCCAAAAGCAACTCAAATATGGTTGGAAAAAAATACCTTAGCTCCTTATTTAGGTATTCTTATCAATAAAGATAAATAATATTGTATTTTTCAATTAAATACTTCTTTTCTGCTTTATCATAAAAAGCATTGACATTAATAAAAGCTTTGCACTATTTTTGTTTTGATAATCTCAAATAAGATTTTTATGAAGAAATATATATTACTGCTAACATTTTTCTTTAAGATCATTACTATTTCTGCCCAATTTGTTGATATGGGTTTTACTAGTGAATACATAGATTCAGTAGCTCGTGGGAAAATACGTTATACATCACTTGAGGAAGCTCTCAAAAAGCCTGAAAAAGTAGAAATCCTAATTCTAAAAAACAAAGGCTTTAAAACCTTCCCTGTAGAGACATTTAAGTTTAAAAACTTACAAATTTTAAACTTGGATGAAAACCAAATTTCAGAAATACTTTCACAAATTAATCAATTGAAGAAATTAGTTGGATTTTCTATACAAATGAACCAACTGAAAACACTTCCCAATGAGTTTGGAGAGCTAAATTTAATTGAATTAAATTTAGGTGAAAATTTATTAACAGAAATTTCTTATAGTATTACAAATCAAAAAAATATGAGAAATTTATTGATAGATGAAAACTATATAGAAATTATCCCGTTCAATATTTATAATTTAGCAAATTTAGAGGCTTTTTTCATAGAAAGTTTAAAAGTGAAAACAAAATTTAATATAGACAGCATGAAAAAACTCAAAAAACTTAAAGTATTTTACATTTGTACTGAAGATAAAATCCAATTTGAGGATTTATATAAATATTTAAAGAAGGAAAATAGCTTTTTTTACAACACTTGTGGAAATTAAAATAAATATTGTACTTCAATTTTTTCAATTAAATATTGTTTTTTACTTGTATCATATAGAGTGTTTATATTGATAAAAACTTTGCACTGTTTTTGTTTTGATAATCTCAAATTAAGATTTTTATGAAGAAATATATATTACTGCTAACGTTTTTCTTTAAAATCATTACTATTTCTGCTCAATATATTGATATTGGTTTTACTAGTGAATACATAGATTCAGTAGCTCGTGGGAAAATACGTTATACTTCTCTTGAAGAAGCTCTCAAAAAGCCTGAGAAAGTAGAAATCTTAATCTTAAAAAATAAAGGTTTTAAAACCTTCCCAACAGAAATATTTAAGTTTAAAAACTTACAGATTTTAAATTTAGATGAAAACCAAATATCTGACATTCCCCCACAAATTAACCAATTGAAGAAATTAGTTGGATTTGCTATGCAAATGAACCAACTCAAAACATTGCCCAAAGAGTTTGGAGAATTGAATTTGGTAGAATTGCGTTTGAGTGCAAACTTATTAATAGAAATATCATATAGTATTACAAATCAGAAAAATATGAAAGATTTACATTTAGATGGCAATTATATAGAAATAATACCATTGAATATTGATAATTTAGAAAATTTGGAAGTTTTTTATATTGGAGGCTCAAATGTAAAGATAAAATTTAATGTAGAAAGTATGAAAAAGCTTAAAAAGCTCAAAATTTTCTTTTTATGTACTGTGCAAAAAAAAGAATTCGAAGAGTTAAAAAGGCATTTTAAAAAGGAGTATGGTTATTTTAGTAATATTTGTAATTAAAATAAGTATTGTACTTCAATTTTTTCAATCAAATACTGTTTTTTATCTGTATCATACAAAGTGTTGATATTTATTTGATTAAAGATTCCATCTGTTCCAAAATAAATTTTATTAACGTTTTTCTTTTCTAATTCAAACATTATTTTTGACCATAAAGCATTGTAAGATACATAATCTATTTTTTCAAGCTTGATGCTATTTGAATACATGTGATAATGATCTATATAATTTTTTACTTCATCACCTTTTTCTATCTCCACCACGAGAGGTGTAGGATTGTTTTTGGTGGTAATCAGAGCAAGGTAAGTTTCTCCATAATTGAGTTTTCTTCTTTTTATATCTACTACTGCTTCATTTTCTTTGAGTTTTTCTTGTATTTTTGTGGTATTTTGAGTCATTGTAGGAGGTGTAGAGAGGGCAAGCAACAAATTAGTTCTATAAAAAGCTTTATTTTGCATGAAAGTATTGTACTTAAAACGTTCTTCTTGGTTACTGTTAATATTATCGAAAGAGGTATATAAATTGGCATATTTAGAAGCTTCTTGGTATGCCTCCCATAATGCATTGATATGAGCAGATTTTTCCTTAGTTATCATATTACCCATTTCAGAATCAGATAAGTCAATATCGCCTTCTAAAATCATTTTTATAATTTTATCATAGCTGTCTTCTGTATAATCTTTTTTTGAAAAGTCTCTGCTAAGATGCATAAACGGACCCCAATATCTAGCTTTATACTTTTTAAGGTAATAGAGCTGTGTTTCTCTAACAGCTCTATTTGTATCTTTACCATATTTAATATAGTTTTGAGAAAACAGATCAGTAAAATCAGCTGTAAATTCATCCATCAAACACCATAATCCACCTACAGACTCTCTTGAACCTTGTTCTATGGCTACTCTACCCATTGGAGTGAGTATTTTTTGTATTCTAGCATATTCTTTATCTTCTTCTGGAGTATGTACTTTCTTACTTTCATATAAATCTTGGAAGTATAAAGCATTCTCTATATCCTTTGCCTGTGTGTGGCAAGCTCCAAAGTAAGTCAGAACAACCCCATTGAGTTTAAAATTTCTTAATTCTGAGGCTGTAAATACTCCATCATCTTCCTTGAGGTTCTCATTTTTTAAATCGCCAGTTTCTAACATTGCTTCATTATTACCAGAATTTGAATCTTCTCTACCTGCATAGACACCATGAGTACCAAAATATAATATTTCAGGTGCCTCATCACTTTCTTGGAGAGCAAACAAATGTCTATCAATATCTTCTTCTGATAAATTTTGAAGGTTTAATGCTTCTATTTTAATGCCATTTTTCAAAGCCCATTCTTCAATTGCTTTTCTTTCTCTAATTACTCCTGCTAAAATAGCTGAACCCTTAAAAGGGTTTTCTTTAAGAGAACTTTTATTTTTTCTTATTTCATTAAAACGAATAGTTTTATTTTTTTCTTTAGCTGTTATTTTTATTTTAATTTCTCTTCCAATCAATATTTTGCTTACATCTTTAATACCATTATCTGCAATAATTTCATTTCGCTTGGCTACAAATTCAGGAGAATCTAAAATCATATAAGGGAAAAACTTCCTGACAATACTTGTGGGGTTATCTTTGGGCTGTACAACATAAGTAATAATATCATCTTGTAAAAGAGTTTCTAGCTCATCCATTTCTGCAAGTCGTGCTTTAATTTTATCCATGGTCATACCTTTAGAAAACTCTTTAGCTTTCTTGAGAGCAAGTTCATCTTCATACTCATCTAACAAACTTGAGCCACCACGCTTTTTATGAACACTTCCGTAAAAAAAATCTTTCATAGGTATATAGGCAATAAAATGAAATCTCTATTTTTAAATGCAAAATAATACAAATTTATATGAATGCAATAGAAAAAGAAGCTATTGAAAAAGAATTATACTGGTTAGAAAAACTTATTCTTTCAAGAATTCATAATATAGATACAGAAGAAAAGCCACCTGTTTTATCACCTCCACAACTTAATCAAGAACCTTATGGAATAGTTGTAGAAGACTATTGTTTGTCATTACCAGAGAGGATATGTTTAGCACTCGCATTGGCAAAATCTATAAAACCAGAAATCCTTGCATATTTTAATGTAGAAAATGAGGTCATTAAATACATGGCTGGAGGGTTTATAAAGCCTCATCTCAATGTGTTTGTACCCACCATCAAAACAGTACTTTTTCTTTCAGCAGGGGACGATTATGTGTTGATGCAGGAACATTTGGCTATTTTAAACCCTCGAAACAGGCTTATATTGGATCAAATACTCATTGTTAATTGTTTGGGAATACAACGTGAAACAGAAGAAAAAGAAGATGACTGGATCAATTATCATTTCAGAATACCCAATACTTATCTTCGATACTTTCTAACAGGCGAAGAACCTCGTCTGGATGAAGACGCTGGTTTCCCAGCTTATTTAGCGACTACCAGTCTGAACTTTGAGGATATTACACTTTCTCAAACCATTCGAGAGGAACTCGAAGATCTGATGAAATATATGGAAGTTCGAGAGAAAATGCTTGCTTTTGAAAATGTGAAAGGAAAAGTGAGAGAAAACTATATTGTCGTGTTTTCAGGAATGCCAGGGACAGGTAAAAGCATTACAGCCAAGACTTTAGGTAAGAAAATGAATTTACCTGTTTATATTGTGGATTTATCAAGAGTGGTTTCTAAATATATTGGTGAAACAGAGAAAAATCTTGAAAAAATATTTGATCGATTTACAGGAAAGCCTTGTTTGTTATTTTTTGATGAAGCAGACGCTCTTTTTGGCAGACGTACAGAAGTAAAAGATGCCAGAGATCGTTATGCAAATCAGGAAACGGCTTATTTACTTCAGAAAATCGAAGAGTTTTCGGGTGTAGCCATTCTTGCAACCAACATTCAAGATGTTGAAAATTCTTTGGATAAAGCGTTTCAACGACGTATTCGCAGACATATCCATTTTGATTTTCCTTTAGAAGATGAGAGAAAACTGCTTTGGGAAAAGGCTTTGCCTTCTTCTTTTACTTATGAAAATGGCTTGATAGAGCGTTTGGCAAAAGATTATCAGGTAAATGGAGCAAGTATCTATAATATTATTTCTGATACACTTGTAGAAGCTGTATATCAAAATACCAATACTATTAAGTTTGAATTACTGGAGCGTTATATAAAGATAGATTACAAACGTCGAAGAGTTAATTTTGAAGCTTGTACAGATGATCAAGCCCTCAAAAATCCGTCAAAACGTTTTGGAAATATCTATCGAGGTAGTTTTTAGCAAAAAACCAAACAGAAGCCCTTCAATCGTAGTAAATACTTTATTAAATTTGCCAAATGTGTTTTTTATTGTATATTTAAAGCCTTAAAACTAATAAGAACTTAAACAATCAATCGTTGTATGCAAGAAATATTATTTGATACTGTACCTTCTTTAGATTTAGCAGATTTTATTTCTGGAGACCCTGCAAAAAAGAAGATTTTTGTAGAAAAACTAGGTGAAGCCTATAATAATATTGGTTTTGTAGCTATCAAAAATCATGGTTTGAATGATGAACTGACAGCTAAATTGTATGAAAATGTAATGACATTCTTCAAATTGCCTGATGAAGTAAAGAGCCGTTATGAAATTGCAGGTCTGGCAGGACAAAGAGGCTATACAGGTAAAAATAAAGAGCATGCCAAAGGAAGAAATGTAGGTGATTTGAAAGAATTTTACCATGTTGGGCAAGAAATAGCAAATATTCCACCCACAGACCCAGTAAAACAAGAATATCCTGAAAATGTGTTTCCAAACGAAGTACCAGACTTTAGAAATTATACATTAGAGGCTTATAAAATTCTTGAAAATACAGGAAAATTAATGTTACAGGCAATAGCCTTGTATTTGGGCTTAGATGAATATTATTTTGATGATAAAGTAGCATACGGAAACAGTATTTTAAGAGCCTTGCATTATTTCCCCATCGAAGACCCAGATTCAGTGCCTGCCGATGCTGTAAGGGCTGCTGCTCACGGAGATATTAACCTGATTACCTTGCTTATGGGTGCAAGTGCCGAAGGTTTACAGGTATTGCGTAGAGATGGCAAATGGATTCCTATTACGGCTCTTCCTGACCAGATTGTAGTAAATGTGGGAGATATGCTTGATAGACTCACCAATAACAAACTGAAATCTACGATTCACAGAGTGGTAAACCCTCCAAGAGAAAAAATGAATACATCTCGTTATTCTATACCATTCTTTATGCATCCCCGTTCTGAAATGAACTTGACTTGTCTGGCATCTTGTATTGACGAAGACCATCCAAAATTGTATTCAGATATGACAGCAGGAGAGTTCCTAAACGAACGTTTGATAGAATTAGGTTTGAAAAAATAAACAAATACACGATATAATTTGTACTTGATACGGGCTATATGCCCGTATCTTTATAATTGAATATACCTTCATGGTTTCATACGAAAAATTTACACTTAAAAACGGCTTAGAAGTACTTGTACACCAAGATACAAGTACACCTATTGCAGCCTTTAACCTGCTTTATAATGTAGGTGCTAAAGATGAAAACGAACACAAAACAGGTTTTGCTCACCTTTTTGAACACCTGATGTTTGGAGGTTCAAAAAATATACCTTCTTACGATACTCCTTTACAGATGGTAGGAGGTGAAAACAATGCTTTCACAAGCAACGACATCACCAATTATTATATTACATTACCCTCAGCTAATCTGGAAACAGCTTTCTGGCTGGAATCAGATAGAATGCTTTCTCTTTCTTTTGACCCGCAAGTGCTTGAAGTACAAAGAAGTGTAGTAATAGAAGAGTTCAAACAACGCTACCTCAATCAGCCTTACGGAGATGCTTGGTTAACACTACGTCCTTTGGCGTATGAGGTGCATCCATATCGTTGGGCAACTATTGGTAAAGAAATCAGCCATATTGAACAGGCTACAATGGATGATGTAAAGAGCTTTTTCTATAAATTTTACATCCCTAACAACGCTTATTTGTGTGTAGCAGGCAATGTAACAGTGGAAGAAGTGAAAAGACTTTGTGAGAAATGGTTTGAGCCTATTCCCGCTGGTGAGCCATACAAACGCAATCTACCCAAAGAACCAACACAAGCAAAAGCCAAATTTACAGAAATATTTGCAGATGTACCTTTGGATGCTATCTATAAAGCCTATAAAATGCCAGCTCGTATGCATCCCGATTTTTATGCTGCCGATTTGCTTAGTGATGTTTTGGGTAGGGGAAAATCCTCTCGTTTACACGAAAAATTGGTAAGAGAACTTCAATTGTTTAATAGCATCAATGCTTACATTACTGATTCTGTAGATGATGGCTTGTTAGTGGTACAAGGAAATGTAAACCAGCATATTAGTATAGAAGATGCTCATCAGGCTCTTGAAAATGAAATTAAGAAACTCCTGCAAGAAGGCATTGAAAGTAAAGAGTTAGAAAAAGTAAGAAATAAAGCTCTTTCAACTTTTTTATTTTCGGAAATGGAAGTATTGAACAGAGCCATGAATCTGTGTTATTTTACAATGCTTGGCAATACAGATATGATTAATGATATTGAAAATCAGATACTTTCTGTAGATGTGAAACAAGTGGAGGCAATAGCCCAAAAAGTGCTTTCGGAGAATAATTGCTCAACTTTATTTTATCGAAGAAACAAAAACTAAAAACAGAAACTTACTGTTATAATAAGAATATTTAATAAAACTATGAAATATATTGTTTTAGATTTAGAAGCAACGTGTTGGGAAGAAAAAAATGTACAACCCAATGAAATTATCGAAATAGGTGCAGTTTGTGTAGATGATGATTTAGACATCATCGGAGAAATTGATTTGTTTGTGAAGCCTTCTGTGCATCCCGAACTTTCAAGTTTCTGTAAAAAACTCACCACTATTTCACAGAAAATGGTAGATGATGCCCCTTTATTTCCAAAGGCTCTTAAAGAATTTCAAGATTGGATCAAGAGTTTTAATGATGATTATATTCTTTGTTCTTGGGGGTTTTATGATAAAACTCAATTCAAGAACGATTGCAATTTACACAATCTGGATACTCGCTGGCTCAAAAATCATATCAGTCTCAAACATCAATACGCTGATATAAATGTGATTAAGGGCGTTGGAATGCCCACAGCTCTTAAAATGGAAGGATTGACAATGGAAGGAACGCATCACAGAGGCATTGATGATGCTAAAAATATTGCTAAAATATTCATAAGTCGCTTCAATGAATGGGAGTTTCCTATTTAAAAAAGTGTTTATAGCATAATCAATGATTATTATTCATCACTTATAATATATCGTTTATAACTATTTTATTTTTAACATGATTAACCTTACACCCACAGTACGAATATTATTGATTCTAAATGTTATTGCATTCATACTTACAAAAGTATATCCTGAATATGCAGATGCATTTGCATTATGTTATATTAATAATCCCTCAGAGTATCCATTTGAACCTTATCAGTTACTTACATATATGTTTATGCATGCAGGTCCTATGCATATTTTTAGCAATATGTTGGGACTTATATTTTTTGGAAGTATTTTAGAACAGGTATTGGGACAAAATCGCTTTTTATTGTTATATTTGGTGTGTGGATTGGGTTCGGGAGTGTTATCCTTATTAGTAAATTACCAAAATACAGGGGCTATGGTAGGAGCATCTGGGGCTGTTTTTGGCATTGTGACAAGCTTTGCTTTGATATTTCCAAATATGCCACTACAAATGTTATTCCCACCTATTAGCCTAAAAGCTAAATACATGGTTTTGTTGTATATTATTTTTGAAGTATCCCTAATGATGCAAAACTTACCTGGTGATAAAATTGCTCATGGAGCTCATTTGGCAGGAATGTTGTTTGGATTTATGATGATAAAATTGATTTGGAGAATTCCTAAAAGATATTGATTATGACAGATGTTTTTTCTGAATTGAAAGATGCCTTTCGCCAACGAAACAATGGTTTAATGAAACTCATTGTTATCAATGTGGTGGTATTTTTATTTTTGGCAATTGTAAATGTAATTCTTTGGTTTGCAGGTAAACAGTCTATTATTATTGATATAATGGACTGGATTATGCTTAGTTCAAACCCTATAAAATTTATTACAAGACCTTGGACACTCATAACTTATGGTTTTGCCCATAGTTTGAATGATATTTTTCATATTTTGTTCAACATGCTCAACTTATATTTTATGGGGCGTTTGGTACAAGATTTTGTAGGAAGCAGAAGAGTATTGTCTATTTATTTGCTGGGTGTTGTGGTTGGAGGGTTATTTTTCATGGGTATCTATAACTTTGTCCCTAGCCTTCTGATATATAAAGGTACTCCTTTGGTAGGAGCATCAGGTGGGGTATACGCACTTATCGTTGCAGCAGCAACCTTAGCTCCCAACATGATAGTCTCTATATTTGGGATATTTCCTGTACGATTAAAGTATATTGCTTGGTTTTTTGTTTTACTTTCATTTTTAGAATTAGCGAATCGTAATCCAGGTGGTAATGCAGCCCATTTAGGAGGAGCTTTACTCGGATATTTATTCATCATTCAATTGAGAAAAGGTAGAGATTTAGGAAAGCCTATCAATAACTTTCTGGAATGGTGGGCAGGTTTGTTTCAACCTAAGCCTAAAATGAAAGTTACGTATATCAAAGAAAAAGCAAAAGTAACCAAAACTGCCACTCAAGCCAAACAAGGTAAATCAGAGCAGATAATCGCCTCAGGTACAGTACCTTCTCAGGAGGAATTGGATAAAATTTTAGATAAAATATCTGAAAAAGGCTATGATAGCCTCACAAAAGAAGAAAAACAAAAGCTGTTTAATGCCAGCAGACAAGACTAAAACATTGCACATTGTTCAATGAACAATGCTCACTGAAATAACTAATAATGCTCACTGAATAATTGATAATTGATGAACCCGCTAGTAATTTATAATACTCTTACACGTAAAAAAGAAATATTTGAACCTTTAAATCCTCCTTTTGTAGGCATTTATCTATGTGGACCTACCGTATATGGTGATGCTCATATCGGAAATGGCAGACCTGCCGTTATTTTTGATGTTTTAAGAAGATATCTCAAGCATAAAGGCTATAAAGTTCGTTTTGTTAGAAATATTACTGATGTTGGACACCTTTTGGGCGATACCAATGAAGGAGAAGATCGAATAACTAAACAAGCCAAACTCGAACAGCTCGAACCAATGGAAATTGTTCAGCGTTATACCATTCGCTACCATGATGTAATTGGGAGACTTGGTGTAATGCGTCCAGATGTAGAGCCAACAGCTACAGGGCATATTGTGGAACAGATTGAAATCACCAAAAAAATCTTGGAAGCTGGTTTAGCTTACGAAATGAATGGTTCTGTATATTTTGATGTCAATGCTTATCATCAGAAATATACTTATGGAGAGCTTTCAGGAAGAGTTATAGAAGAACTCATTGCAGGAGCAGGTGAGGAGCGTAGAACACTTGAAGGACAAGATGAAAAAAGAAATTCAGCAGATTTTGCACTTTGGAAAAAAGCTCAGCCTGAACATATTATGCGTTGGAACTCCCCTTGGGGTGAGGGTTTCCCTGGTTGGCATATAGAGTGTACTGCCATGAGTACCAAATATTTAGGAGAAACATTTGATATACATGGTGGTGGAATGGACTTGTCTTTTCCACACCACGAATGTGAAATTGCTCAAGCCAAAGCAGCCAATCATGGTAAACAACCTGTTCGTTATTGGATGCACAACAACATGGTAACAGTAAACGGGCAAAAGATGAGTAAATCATTGGGTAATGTTATCAATCTGGGTGATTTATTTGATGGAGATAATAAAGAACTATTTGAAGGAGAAAACCCTATACTTTCTCAGACATACAGCCCTATGGTGATTCGTTTGTTTATTTTGCAGGTACAATATCGTAGCACCATAGATTTTTCGGATAAGGCTTTAAAAGATACTCAGAAAAATTATTTTAAGTTTATCAATGCCCTTAAAGGCTTGAAAAGAATGGAATATACTGAGTTTGTTGCTGAAAAGCATGATAAAAAACTAGAAGAAGAAATACTAACCGATTTTGAAAAAGTATATGATGCTTTAAATGATGATTTGAATACGGCTCTGGCTCTTACTCAGCTTTTTAATATCACAAAAAAAATCAATACATTCCAAAATAATCCAGATAAAATAGGTACAATTTCTAAAGAAACTTTTGAAAAACTGAAAAACCAATTTATCTTATTTTTTGAAGAAATACTGGGTATTCAGGAAGACAAACCTCATGCCTTTGATGAACTTTCTGCTAGTTTGCTTAAGACTTATCAGGAAGCCAAAGCCAATAAACAATATGACAAGGTAGATGCCATTCGTGCTGATTTCAAAAAAGTTGGTATTACACTTAAAGATACCAAGTTTGGTGTAGATTGGGCTTATACAGAAGAATAGTATTGAGTTTTAGTAATAACAGATGAATATTTTGAAAAAACTTGCTTTTGTAAAATAAAAGTAAGTTTTTTTCTTATATTTGCACCTCAAAATTAAAAACTTAATAAAACATATTTTTTATGACAAAAAACATACTATTGCTATGTTTCTTTTTCATGAGTTTTGGAATTATGGCACAAGAAAAGTGTGCTTCTCACAAACATGAGGAGGAAATGAGGAAGAAATACCCACAATTGGGAACAAAAGATGATTTTGAAAATTGGATGGCTCGTAAAATTGCTGAAAGACAATCCAACTTTACTAAAAGAGTAGCCCCTTATAAAGTACCTGTTATTATTCATGTTATTCATGCTGGTGAAGCAGTAGCCAATAATAGTGTGAATATTCCTTATGGACAGGCTATGTCACAAATTCGTGTATTGAACCAAGATTTTCAAAAAACAAATCCAGATTTCTCTAGTAATGTGTTGGCTATTTTCCAAGCCAGAGCTGGCAGTTTGGATATTACTTTCGAACCTGCAACCAAAGATCCTAACGGAGTACCTTTGACTGAGGTAGGTGTTAATCGTATCAATGGTGCAACAGCTTCTTGGGGTGGAGGAAGAACATCTTGGAGTACAGCTGATTGTGATAATATTTTGAAACCTAATACTATTTGGGATCCTACCCAATACTGTAATATCTGGGTGGTAAGATTTAGTGGATCAGATGATACAGGGCTTTTTGGTTATGCTCAATTTCCACAGGGTTCTACATTACCAGGTGTTCCTGGAGGTGGAACAGCTCTTACAGACGGAGTGGTTATCAATTGGAGAGCATTTGGTTCAAATTATGATGCAGCAGGTGTAGCACTACCCACACCTTATGTTTCTTCAGCTAATTTAATCTGTTCTAATTGTGATAGAGGAAGAACTCTTACTCATGAAATAGGACACTGGTTAGGCTTGAGACATATTTGGGGAGATGGTGAAGCGGGTTGTGCAAACCCTAATAACAACGACTATTGCCAAGATACACCCTTCACAACATCATCTAATAACCCAACTACAGGTTGTCCTGCTCGTCTTAATAAGTGTACTTCTCTTGAACCATCTTATGGAAATGTGGATACTCCTGACCAAAGAGAAAACTACATGGATTACTCTTCAGATGGTTGTATGGGGATGTTTTCTATCAATCAGCTTCAAAGAGTTGAAACAGTGCTTCTAAATTCTCCTCGTAGAGTAGAGCTTTTAACTTCTACGGCAGCAGCTCCAATAAATCCAAATGCCATTACAGCTAATTTTACGGCTTCAACCATTTCTACATGTGCTGGACAAAGCGTAACATTTACAAATACTTCTACAGCAGGTTCTTCAGCAGCACCTATTAACTCTTGGACTTGGAATTTTGACGTAACAGGAGTAGGTGGTGCAACACCTCCATCTCCAGCTACCTTTTCTGGACAGAACCCTCCAGCTGTTACATTTACAACACCAGGAACTTATCAGGTTCGTTTAACTATTAGCAATGGAACAACTACTGATGATGAAATTAAGAATATTACCATATTAGCTGGAAATGCATTGCCTATTACAACAGGATTTGAAGGTTCAGCATCAGGCTGGACTGTTGGAAATTCTGGAGGCTCCGCAAACTGGAGTATTTCTAACACAGTTGGACAAACAGGTACAGGATCTGCATGGGTTAATCTGTTCAATGTGAATATAGGAACAAACTCTTTATATTTATATCCACCTCTTGCTGATCTTCAGGGGTATGGTAGTGCAAGTTTTCAGTTTTATGTAGCATATACCACTTATAATGCAGATTATGCAACATTAACATTAGAGGCAAGTACAAATTGTGGTACAAGTTACACAACCCTGTGGACAAAAACAGGAACAGCACTCTCTACAACATCACCTACATCCACCACTTCCAATTGGACACCAACAGCTGCTCAGTGGCGTTTAGAAAATGTTGATATTAGCTCTTTAATAGGAAATAGAAATGTACAGTTTAGATTCAAACTAACAGATAATTTTAGTAATAATATTTATATCGATAATGTAAATATTTCAGGAGTATCGTCAAGTCCTCCAACAACACCAAGTGGACTTACAGCCACAGCTGTTTCCAGCTCACAAATTAACCTTTCATGGACAGATAACGCTACCAACGAAACAGGCTATAAAGTGGAACGCTCTCCTGATGGCTCAACAGGTTGGGCTGAAATTGCGGGTAGCCTCCCTGCTGGTACTACTTCTTATTCAAATACAGGCTTAACAGCCAACACTACTTATCATTACAGAGTAAGAGCTAACAATGGAACATTAAATTCAGCTTACAGCAATGTGGCTAATGCAACTACTCTTCCCAATCCACCCTCTGACCCAACAGGACTTACAGCCACGGCAGTTAACAGGCTATAAAGTGGAACGCTCTCCTGATGGCTCAACAGGTTGGACTGAAATTGCTGGAAGTCTTCCTGCTGGTACTACTTCTTATTCAAATACAGGCTTAACAGCCAATACTGTTTATCATTATAGGGTAAGAGCTAATAATGGAACATTAAATTCAGCTTATAGCAATGTAGCTAATGATACTACTTTTGTAAATGTACCTTCTGACCCAACAGGACTTACAGCCACAGCTATTTCCAGCTCACAAATCAACCTTTCATGGACAGATAATGCTACCAACGAAACAAGTTATAAAGTGGAACGCTCTCCTGATGGCTCAACAGGTTGGACTGAAATTGCGGGTAGCCTCCCTGCTGGTACTACTTCTTATTCAAATACAGGTTTAACAGCCAATACTACTTATTATTACAGAGTAAGAGCTAATAACACAGGCGGAAACTCAGGATACAGCAATGTGGCTAATGCAACTACTCTTATAAGTGTGCCTTCTGATCCAAGCGGACTTACAGCCACAGCAGTTTCTACAAGCCAAATTAATTTAGCATGGACAGATAACGCTACCAACGAACAGGCTATAAAGTGGAACGCTCTCCTGATGGCTCAACAGGTTGGACTGAAATTGCTGGAAGTCTTCCTGCTGGTACTACTTCTTATTCAAATACAGGTTTAACAGCCAATACTACTTATTATTACAGAGTGAGGGCTAACAACACAGCTGGAAACTCAGGATATAGCAATGTGGCTAATGCAACTACTCTTGTAAGTGTGCCTTCTGACCCAACAGGACTTACAGCCATGGCAGTTTCTACAAGCCAAATTAATTTAGCATGGACAGATAATGCTACCAATGAAACAGGTTACAAAGTAGAACGTTCAACAGATGGAGTTAATTTTAATGAAATTGTGGGAAATTTAGCAGCTAATACCACCACTTATTCTGATAATGGCTTGACAGCCAATACTACTTATTATTATAGAGTAAGGGCTAACAATACAGCTGGAAACTCAGGATATAGCAATGTGGCTAATGCTAAAACTCAGGAAGAAGCTACAACAGCAATCAATTCTGAATTAGATAAATCAATAATCATATATCCAAACCCTTCTCAAGGCAAGTTTGTGGTAGATTTGACTAAACTGAATCTTCAGAATATAGAAATGACCTTATACAATGTACTTGGAGGAAAGATAGAAGAAAGAACAGTTATAAGTACACTTGTAAGCTTCGAATTTGAAAAATTACCTAAAGGTGTTTATTTATTACAAATAAGTACCTCTCAAGGGAAATCACTTAAGAAGATAGTCATTGACTAGAAAAAAACCTCCTAAATTTTAGGAGGTTTTTTTCTAATACTTGAGAAGAAAGTCCAATATTTTTCTGAGAATATTTTTATTTTTTATAACAAGGAAATTAAAATTATCGTACATTTGCGAAAATTTTATTATTCATTTAATAAATTCTATACACAAATTATATGCAAGAAATTGGTAAGAAATCTTTGGCAAGTGGTTTGGAAGCACTTGGTATTCAGAAAGTAGCAACAGCATACTGGAATCTCTCACCTGCGGAGCTTGTAGAGCATGCTCTTGCTAACAAAGAAGGAGTGCTAACTGACACAGGAGCCTTGATGTGCGATACAGGCAAGTTTACAGGTCGTTCTCCCAAAGATAAATTCACTGTATTAGATGAAAAAACAAAAGATTCTGTATGGTGGGGAGATATTAACCAGCCTTTTGAACCTGCTAAATTTGATGCTTTGCATGCTAAAATGGTAGCATTCCTTGCTGATAAAACAGTTTATGTTCGTGATGCGTATGCAGGTGCTGACCCCGATTATCAATTAAAGTTGCGTGTAGTCAATACACAAGCATGGCATAATATGTTCTGTAACAACTTGTTTTTGAGACCTAAACAAGAAGAACTTTCTAGCTTTGTTCCTAACTTTACCATTATTAATATTCCTGAATTCCAAGCAGACCCTGCTGTAGACGGAACTCGTCAGGCTAACTTTGCAGTAATCAACTTCACTAAAAAAATGATTTTGATTGGTGGTACAGGTTATGCTGGTGAGATGAAAAAAGGTATTTTCACAGTATTGAATTATATTTTGCCACACGAAAGAAATACACTTTCTATGCACTGCTCTGCCAATGTAGGTAAAGAGGGTGATGTAGCTGTATTCTTTGGTCTTTCTGGTACAGGAAAAACAACTCTTTCTGCTGATGCAAACAGAGGTTTGATTGGAGATGATGAGCATGGATGGACAGATAAAGGTGTTTTCAATTTTGAAGGTGGTTGCTATGCAAAAGTAATCAATATTACTCACGAAAGTGAGCCAGAAATCTGGGATGCAATTAAATTTGGTTCAGTATTAGAAAATACTCGTTTCATTGCTGATACTCGTACCCCTGATTACACAAACACTTCTGTAACAGAAAATACACGTGTAGGGTATCCTATCAATTTTATTGCCAATGCAGTAGAGCCTTCAATGGCAGGTACTCCTAAAAATATTTTCTTCTTAACGGCAGATGCTTTTGGTGTACTTCCTCCAATTTCTAAACTCAATACAGGACAAGCGATGTATCACTTTATTTCTGGATATACTGCTAAAGTAGCTGGTACAGAAATGGGGGTAACAGAGCCTCAGACTACTTTTTCTGCTTGTTTCGGTGCAGCATTTTTGCCTTTACACCCAACAAAATATGCAGAATTGTTAGGTAAGAAAATGAATGAAAATAAGGTAAATGTGTGGCTAATCAATACTGGTTGGACAGGTGGACCTTATGGTGTAGGTTCTCGTATGAAATTGCGTTATACAAGAGCAATGCTTACAGCAGCCATGGAAGGTAAATTGGATAACGTTACGTTTGTAAACCATCCAGTATTTGGAGTAGCAGTACCTCAGAGCTGCCCTGATGTACCTTCTGAAGTATTAAATCCTCGTGACACTTGGGCTGATAAAACACAATATGACCTAAAAGCAAACGAACTTGCTCAGGCATTTGTGAAAAACTTCCAAAAATATGCAGATTTTGCAAACGAAGAAATTCTAGCAGGTGCTCCTAAAGTAGCTTCACAAACAAATTAAAATTTTCTTAAAAGAATAGACAAAAACACCTATAAGGTTTTAAAACCTTATAGGTGTTTTGTTTTTAAAAGTCTATTCAAGAAGTTCAAGCATTTATTCAAAAATTAAATGGATAATTTTTTATAGATTCTCAAAAAAATTATATTTGATGAAATTCATTCAAAATAAAACTATATGCTTCGTTTAAAAATCAAGACGTTTCATTATTGTTTGTTTCTGCTGATACCTCTTCTTTGTCAATGTTTGCCTAAAATACCTTCTTATCCTTTTGGCAATCATGCTCAAATCAAAACAGAAGCTGAGCAATGGTCTGATAATCTAGAAAACTATATTAAAGGTTGGTTAGCAGGCAAAAATCCAGCCATAATTCCTAACAAATTATTACCTAAAGGTTTAGATACAAGTAGATTTAACCATTTTTATTTGCAAAAATATGAAGACATCAATCCTGATAATCAATGGGCTATTCGTAAGGCACATGAAATTGATCTAAATAAATTGTATGGCTCTTTTCCTGACCCACATTGTACTTATATTGTATTACCTGCCCTAATAGCTCCTTTTCAATCTAAACTTATTGTAGAAGGGGATTTTCCATACAGCCGTTTTTTCAATATACAAGTTACACCGCCTTTTGAAAGTACTGAATATCGGTATGAAAAATGGGCAGGAAAAGGAGAAGTGGGTATTGTAGATGTTGATATTGAACCCAATGAAGGAAATGAAAATCCTTTTAGAATAGGAGGGAATCGTATGGCTCAAAAACGTGGTTATAAAGTGGAATTCACGATGGCAATAGGCAATCCTACACAAATGAATACACCTGCTCATCAACCACCTTTTTATCGTGGAAAAGGAAATCATAGATTTGGCTCAGCTTTACAATTTCAAGGACCTTGGGGCATTGACAAAAAGCATGGACACGGCAGAGGTTTGTATGATTTGGGTGATGTATGGATAAGGTATTATGCTATTGATAAAAATAAAGATGTATTAGGTGGGGTAAAATTACCCAAAGCTTATTATCAGTTGTCTACAGGAGAAAAATTTTTTATTAATTGCGATTTTTCAGGCTTTACAAAAGTAGCCAATGCCACTATGCCCAATCGTAATAAAGGGAATAATCACCCTGCTAAATACAACGGACCCATTATTGGCTGGAACAAAGCCTTCGGAATTTGGCTTTCCATCAGTACAGGACTTTCTTTATCATTGGATAAAACTACTCTGCAAGACAAGGTTTATATAAGAAAATTAGACTTAGGTGTAACAGGTAGGGGAGAAAATCAGCCAGCACCTGCTTGTTATGAACCACACGCAACAGGGTGTAACTACATCAACTATTTACAGAGAGGAATCTCTATTAAAAAGGGTTATGTAATGGTACTTACAGGCAAACTGCCTACGTTTCCAAATACAAGAAATGGAGCTGAGACTTTAGAAAAGGCACAATGTAGGTATTTTTCTATTACAGGATATGATGCAGCATTCCCTTTTTCCAAAATTGCAGGTCTAGAACAACACTCTATTATGGATGATGAGATAACTCTTGACGAAGAAAGAAAGTATATCATTGTGTATTCTCGTCCTGAAGACAAACCCCAGAATGCTACTACACAAAATGGTGTTACTTGGGTAAACTTTGGATACACAGATACACAGGCACTTACTTTGCGTTGGATGAGTATTGGTGAAGAATGGGCTTTTGACAAAACTCCCAACGAAACCAATCTGCCTTGGAAAAATGTAGTTTGGAGTGCCACACAATATAACCCTGAACTTATAGAACGCAACCATCATCATGGATTCTTGGGTTGGTATTTACCACAAGTTCATTATTTAAAGAAAAAAGATTTTGAAAGACTGGGTAATAGCCTCAAGGCTGATAATATTCCTGTATGGAAATAGTAAATGCTTGGTATAAGTATTATTTGTACAACAGATAAAATATTTTACATAGAATAATCATGAAAAAATATATATATCTTCTATTTTTAGGAATCATATTTTCCAATACTCTTTGGGCACAATACTACGATACACTCTACACCAAAGACCTTAAAAATAGGATTATGGTGTCATACTTCCAAGAGTATAAAACGTTTGAATTAAACATTATTCCCAATAAAAGCATAGATAGTACTGGCAGAGAGGCTCTTAAACTCAAATCGGATGCTACTTTGTATGCTGGTTTTGCATTCCAATTCAAAAAAATATCTTTTGCACTAGCCAGTACATTACCTCAAACAGATAGTAGTAAAATAAAATATGGAAATCAGTCTTCTCGAAATCTCGGATTTAGTTATCAGACAAATGGATTGGCTCTCTCTGCAACTTATATAACCCAAAAAGGATTTTATGATGAAAATTTTCAAAAACATCAATTTGCTCAACAAGAAAATCCAAATTCTTTTGCAAGATTTAATAATATGCAGGCAACTTGGATAAAAATTGATGCAAAATATTATCCTGAATATAAAAAATTTGCAATTGGACTTCCCAGTAACTTTGGAATAAAACAAATAAAATCAAAATTTTCTTGGGCTTATAGAGCTTCTATCAATTATCTAAAATATAACCAAAAAGATAAAAAAGCATTGTTTGACCAGCCTCTTCAAGCTCAAGATACACAATTTGGTATATTTGCAGGTGAATACTATGGCTTTAATTTTTCTGTTTCTCCATCTTTTTATTTAGCAGACAAACAAGGTTGGTTTTTGTATGGTGATGTATGGTTAGGAGGAGATTTTGGTAAAAATTCACTGCAAAATGCTACTCAAACCAATATAGTATGGCGTTATGCCATTGTAGTACCTGAAACCAAGATAATGATGGGTTATCAGGGAGATAGATTTGTAGGAATGTTTCATTATAGTTTTGTAAATCAGAGTTTTAATAATAATAAAATGGATAATAGTATTTATTACCATACATTTAGCCTGATATTAGGGTACCGATTCTATGCACCTGTACGCTTGATGTTATAGTTTTGTATTCTTTTATAACATATGTTTTGGTAATGAACCAAATAAAATAAGGTAAGATAATTCCAAAAGACTTAATATAGTTAATTTCTATTTGGCACAATAGTTGTAAATTTAGTGGTGTAATTTAAATTTTTCACACACCTCAAAATCATTATTCTATGAAATTAAGAATTTTACTAATCGCATGTTTATTTACATTTTTTCAGAAAGCAAATGCTCAGAAATTGGCTTATCAATGGAAAGAAGGGGCTATCTATCGTTTTACTGCTACACAAACAGATGAAATTTCTAGTTCTGGTAGTGTAAGTGGTATGGAAATGATAAGCATGATGCAGAGTACAGTACCTACCATGAAATTTACTACAAAATCTACTTTTGCACTTAAAATTAATTCTAAAACATCCAATGGTGGTGCAAAAGGAACTTTTTATCTGGAAAACTTTAATGTAACAGACGATAAAAAAAGAGTGATTGCAACAGTTAGCAACCTTCCAAAATCAAGTGTAGAAGCTGATTTTTTGGTAGATGATCAGGGTAATTTTACCTTTTTGGAAACGCCTTTTTTAGTGGTACGTGAGGGCGGAAGCATTTTAGTAGAAGCTAAAGTAAAAGAAGGTGGAATAGCAGCTTCTGCTGAAGTTGATGGAGAAAAACTTTCAGTCATGGCAGAGTTTAATCCAAAGACAGGGCAATTAAAAGCTGGTTATACTGTAACTACTATCAATAAACCCAAACCCAAAACGGTTGAAATAAAAGAAACTGATAACACAATAGACCTTATTCCAACAGATTTTATTGATCTTTTGCAATTACCTCAAAATACTACAGTAGGCGAAGAAAATAAAATGAGTATGATGGGAATGGAGGTTATACAGAAAGTCAATTCTTTTACCAATCAACAAGCATCTATTAAATTGAATCTGAAATCTTCAATTGACGCTCAAAAAATTGAAAAAGATACCAAACTTGAAGAAGATGATAAAGAAATGCTAGCCCCACAAATGGGACAGACAATGGTAGCTGATTTTAACTACTTATTTGATAATAAGATAGGTATGCTTAATAATATTTCAGGTAATATAACCACTATCCAAAAAATGATGGGAATGGAAATAAAGCATATTGGTACACTTGAGATGAAACCTGTTAAATAATATTGATTAATAAAGAAAGTTATTAAAATGAAAAACCTTATAGGCGTTTAAAGTAGTCCTATAAGGTTTCTTTTTTAGATTCTTAGATAATTTTTATAATTTCCTCATCAAATCCACAACCATTTTATCTTTCCAAGCTTTGAATGTGCCAAGCCTGATTTGCTCCTTGGCTTGAGTAACCAGCCACAAGTAAAAACGCAGATTATGGATGCTTGCAATTTGAGCAGCTAGAATTTCTTTACTAATCATCAGGTGTCTCAGGTAAGCCTTTGTATAAAAGCCACTTACTTCACCTCCTAAGGTTTCATCAATAGGGGTAAAATCATTTTTCCATTTTTCATTTCGGATATTGATAATCCCTTGTGTTGTGAATAACATTCCGTTTCGGGCATTTCGGGTAGGCATTACACAATCAAACATGTCAATTCCTAGTGCAATTCCTTCCAGAATATTGGCAGGTGTTCCCACACCCATCAGGTAACGGGGTTTGTCTTTTGGTAAAATATCACAAACAAACTCTGTCATTTCATACATCATTTCAGCAGGTTCACCCACAGAAAGTCCTCCAATTGCATTGCCTTCTCTGCCCATAGAAGCAATAAATTCAGCGGATTCTTTTCTCAAGTCCTTAAAAACACTTCCTTGTACAATTGGAAAAAGCGTTTGACTGTATCCATACAATCCTTCTGTTTCATCAACACGTTTGCAACAACGCTCTAACCATCTGTGTGTCAGATGCATAGATTTTTTTGCGTACGTATAATCACAAGGATAGGGAGGACATTCATCAAAAGCCATCATAATATCTGCTCCAATGGTTCTTTCAATATCCATTACACTTTCTGGGGAAAAGAAATGATAAGAACCATCTATGTGGGATTTGAACTTGACACCTTCCTCTGTGATTTTTCTGTTTTCTGCAAGCGAATATACCTGATAACCACCACTATCTGTAAGAATGGGTTTGTTCCATCCATTAAATTTATGCAATCCACCTGCCTGTTTGAGTACATCGAGCCCTGGACGGAGATATAAATGATAAGTATTTCCTAGAATAATCTGAGCTTGTATATCATTGTGTAACTCTCGTGTATGTACAGCTTTTACAGTACCTGCTGTGCCTACGGGCATAAAAATTGGAGTTTCAATTACTCCATGATCTGTTTCTATTTTTCCCAAACGAGCTTTGGTTTGAGAATCGGTATGTAACAATTCGAACTTCATGAAAAAACAATTAGATTACAAAAAAACAGAATCAGAGAACAACAAACAAGCTATTTTAACTAAAATTCTAAAAAGAAAATTTTATTTTGTTTAAAAAAAATATAGTTTTGATAAACACCTTTGTATAACGTTAAAATTATGACTCAAAAAACCAAAACTATTTTATTTAGAGAGGCAAGCCAAAAGGAGACCAAAAGTATTTGTGAACTCAACGAAAAAATTTGGAGGAAAATATATCATAGCCTTACCTCTGAGGCTCAAATGGAGTATATGCTTCAACATGTACATTCAGAAAAGAATATCAAAGAGTTAATGGAAAAAAATAACCATTTTTTCGTAGGGATGATAGATGACCAAATAATAGCCTATGCTTCTTTATACACAACAGATGGAAAAATATATGATTTGAGTAGGTTTTATATTGACACAGATTTGCATGGACAAGGAATTGGTGAAAAATTTCTAAACTACTTAGAAGAAAAACATTCCCCTGAAGTTTTGTATGTAGATGTAAATAGACGAAATTATAAAGCCATTAATTTTTATTTTAAAAATGGGTTTATGATAGAAAAACTTGAAGATAAAGAATTTGGAGAGGGTTTTGAGATGCATACTTTTACAATGATAAAAAAGTTTATCTAATTTAACTCATAAAAAATAGGGAATAAATATATTTTTATAATTATAAAAAATATCATAAAAATACCTTATCTAAACATGTTATTCTGAGAAAATATTTTTAAGAAAAATATAATATTTAAAATTGTAGAAATGATATAAAAGTGCTTCAAGAAGTAAAATTGATATACAAACTGCTCACAAAGGAATTTTATGGTAAAATTTGCCAAGTAACTTTTAATTTGTAATTTAGCAACCAAAACACACCCACAAACAAAATCTTTAAACGCAACTAACAATATGGCTTTAGTAGAATTGGTTATGCCCAAAATGGGCGAAAGTGTCATGGAAGGCACTATCTTGAACTGGCTCAAAAAAGTTGGGGATAAAATAGAGCAAGATGAATCTATTCTGGAAGTAGCTACCGATAAAGTAGATACAGAAATACCTTCTACACATGCGGGTGTATTGAAAGAAGTTTTGGTGAAAGAGGGAGATGTGGTGCAAGTAGGTAAAACAATTGCAATTATTGATACAGGTGGAGGGGCAAGTCAGCCACAACCTACTTCTACTCAGGAAATTGTAAAAGAAGCTCAACAAATAGAAGCTAAAATTGAAGAAGTAAAAACTCTTTCTGAACCTGTTGCAGGTCGTTTTTACTCTCCTTTGGTATTAAATATTGCAAAAGAAGAAGGCATTTCGATGAGTGAACTCGAAACGATTGCAGGAACAGGGCAAGAGGGCAGAGTAACCAAAACAGATATACTGGCTTATGTAAAAGCTAAGAAATCTGGAGCGACTGTACAACAACAACCTAAAACTGTTGAGCCTGTCATAGAAATTAAACCTGTGCAGGAAGTACAAGTAACACCTGTACAAGAAGTAAAAGTAGTTCAGCCTGAGAAAAAAGCTACTCCTGTGCCTGTTTTTGATGGTGACGAGGTTGTAGAAATGGACAGAATGCGTAAAATGATAGCCCAAAGAATGGTAGAGTCTAAGCATACAGCTCCACATGTTACTTCATTTGTAGAAGCTGATGTTACCAATCTGGTTTACTGGCGTAGAAAGGTAAAAGATGAAATGCTTCAGAGAGAAGGAGAAGCCCTTACATTCATGCCAATGTTTGTAGAAGCTATTGCCAAAGCTCTTAAAGACTATCCTATGATGAATATTTCTGTGGATGGTGACAAAATCATCAAACGCAAAAATATCAATATCGGTATGGCTGTTGCTTTACCTAGTGGTAACTTGATTGTTCCTGTTATTGCAAATGCAGACCAGCTCAATTTGGTTGGTTTAACCAAGAAAATCAATGATATAGCTCGCAGAGCCAGAGAAAATAAATTAAAACCAGATGAACTTGTAGGCGGAACATACACCGTTTCGAATGTAGGCTCGTTTGGAAATGTATTGGGTACACCTATCATCATGCAACCACAAGTAGGTATTTTGGCTTTAGGTGCTATCAGAAAACAGGCATCTGTGATTGAAACCCCGTTTGGAGATACTATAGGAGTAAGACACATGATGTATCTATCTCACTCTTACGACCACAGAGTGGTAGATGGAGCGTTGGGAGGTATGTTTGTTCGTCGTGTTGCAGATTATCTTGAAGAATTCGATTTAAGTAAAAGCTTATTTTAAAAAGTAAATGCCCCGAAAAAATCGGGGCATTTTTATAACTGACTACTACTTAGTTTATCTAAAAGTATTCTCTAATTCCTTTTTTTCTTCTGAAGACAATTGAACTTCACTTCTAAAAGTATCTATATCAGCTTTTTGTAGAAGTAAAAAAGCCAATCCTCCACAAGCCAATGCCAAAAAGACAATCTGTTTACTCATAAAAAAAGCCATTACAAGCATAATACTACCACCCTCTATCATTGCCCAACGAACAATGTAAGCAGCTCTGTATTGGTTGAGTTTTCCTAATAAATTCTGGTCTTTAATTTTGGTTAAAAATTGTTTACTCAGAAAAATACCCATAGCACCTACTACTACGGCAAAGACAGGGAAAATATACACAAGCATCTGATTGTCTTGGGTTAGAATGGCTTCGGGTTGACTTTTACTCAATACATAAAAAATAATGATAATGGCTAATGTACCAAAACTAATAGCTAAATGTAAAATTCTTAGTGTAGAAAAGAAGTTTTTGGGTATCATAAGTATAAAATTTTGTAAATTTGTGTATCTCAATATAAATAAATTCTGGTAAAAATCAAGGCTATTTTATTAAATATCTCATGTTAAAGGGCGAAATTATTAATGGTTATAAAATTCTACAAGATTTTACCACAGCAGGTGGGGGCTTGAGCAAATGGACTTTTGCCCAAAAAGGAGATAAAGTCTATTTCATGAAAGAGTTTCTTTCTCCAAAGTACCCTACTGAAGGCTCACCAGGGAGTAGCTCATCCAAAGAACGGAAGAAGAAAGAATGTGAACGTTTTGAAGAACATCATAAAGCTTTAATGGAGCAAATCAATGAAAAGTGTGGAATAGGAGGAAATTTAGTCTTCACATTAGATTTTTTTAGATGTGGAAGTACTTATTATAAGGTAACGGAAAAAATAGATGTGGCTTCACTTTCAACTGAGGAGGTATATTCACTCCCATTACCCAATAAAATTCTGATTTTAAAAACAATTGCTCATAGCTTAAATATTTTGCATAAAGCTGGAATTGTGCATGGCGATTTAAAACCCGATAATGTCCTAATTAAGCAAACAAGAACCAATTTTTATACTACCAAGCTCATCGATTTTGATAATAGCTATTTTTCTGCAAAACCTCCAGAGTTGCAAGAAGAAGTAGTAGGAGATATGGTTTTTTACTCTCCTGAACTTGCAAGATACATCCAAGAGAAAGAACATGCCGAAAACTTGACGATCAAATCTGATATTTTTGCTTTAGGATTACTGTATTGTATTTATTTACAGGGAGATTTACCCGAATTTCCTAAAAAATATGTGTATGCCTGTTTGGCTGCCAACGAAGGGAAGGAACTAAAATTAGTGGATACACGCTTGCCCAATAAGCTAAAAAGACTCATCAATTCTATGATGAGTTTTGAAGCCTCCCAGCGTCCAGATGCAGAAGAAATATTTGATTTTCTGAAAAATTTAGACCTCAAAAAAGAAGAAGAACTCACCAGACTTGAAAAAGAGCCTCGAAAATCGTATGTAGAAAGCTACTGGGAAGCTAAAAAAGAAGAAGAGACAAAAGGAGGCTTAAAAATAAGTTTCTCCAAAAAAGAAGAAGATGAAAAAACAACCATTTCCAGTAAACTCAAAGGAAAGGGCTTAAATATTCTGAAAAAAGACTCATAAACTTTATTTGATTAAAATTGTATGAAAGCACTTACATTTTCTGCCTTTGGAAACTCTGAGGTATTAGAATATATAGATGTAGCAAATCCAATATTGGAATCGGGTGAAATACTTGTAGAAATGAAAGCCATTGGGCTTAACTTTGCTGATATTTATCGAAGAAAAGGCAATTATCATCTCAAAGGAAATCCTCCTTATATTGCAGGTTATGAAGGGGCTGGCATAGTAGTAGATACCAATGGACACCCAGATTTTAAAATAGGAGATAGAATAGGCTTTGCAGATGTACCTTTTGCCAACGCCGAATTGGTGAAAGTGCCTGTTACACATGCTATTCCCTTACCCGAATATATAAGCTTTGAAACAGCAGCAACTGTTTTACTGCAAGGCTTGACTGCTCATTATTTGGCTACAGATAGCCATAAAACTGTAAAAGGTGAAACTGTGCTTATTCATGCAGTAGCTGGAGGAGTGGGAGGAATACTGACTCAAATTTGTAAATTATTGGGAGCTCAGGTTATAGGACTGACTTCCTCCCCAGAAAAAGCTGATTTTGCAACTAGACAGGGAGCTGATAAAGTATTTTTATACAATCAGGATTGGAAAAAACAAGTGTTTGATTTTACTCCAAACGGTGTGGATGTGGTTTTTGATAGCGTTGGAAGCACTTTGGAAGATAGTTTTGAGGTAACAAAAAATTGTGGTCAGGTAGTATTTTATGGGATGGCTGGCGGAGACCCCAAACCTGTTGACCCTCGAATGTTGATGGATACTTCTAAAACGCTTACAGGAGGAGACTTATGGAGTTATCTGACATCAAAGGAAGAAAGAATTAGAAGAGCTCATGAAGTTTTTGGCTGGATTAATGAGCAGAAAATAACTATTTCCCCACCAACCCTTTTTAAACTTTCAGAAGGTAAAAAAGCTCATGATTTTATTGAAAGCAGACAAAGTATGGGTAAAATTGTAATGATACCATAAACCAAAAGGGCTTAAAAGCCCTTTTGGTTTGGAATTATATTTTGATGATTTTGAAAATTTTAAAACTGTCTTTCATTTGAATATGTAAGTAGTATGTTCCTTTTGGGAAATTTGCCAGAGAAATGCCATTTGGAACATTATAAACTGTATTTTTATAGAGAGCATTTCCCCAAATATCATAAATACTTAGATTTTCATAATCCTGTAAACCATTAATCCAAAATACATCAGAAACGGGATTAGGATACACTTCTAAAAACATTTGTTCTGAATAAGGTGTAAAATAAATAGGCTTTGAATAGATAATATTTCCATCATTTTCTACGATTTTAAGACGATAATAACATTCCTTAACCTGAAAATCGTGGTAACTATACTCATGGAGAGACTGATTGTTTATTTGAGTAATAGTTTGAAAATTAGATAAATGTATATCAGATTTTTCGATTTCTAGATAACTGATATCCAAGGAATAAAGAGTCCACAACAATTCAACATATTTAGATTTTAGTTGTGCCTTAAAACTGCCTAATTTGATAGCCAAAGGGGCATCAGCAATTATATAAGCACTTTTGTAGTTTTCCATTGCATTGCTGGCTCCTTCGTGGCATAGTGTTGTGTAATCTCCTGAGTCTTCGTTATTAATTTGGGTAGGAGAGAAGCCTAAAATTCCTAAATAATACTTGTAAAGCTGAGAACGTAAAACAACTTTTTGTGTAAAAGCTGCACTAGAAGTATTTCTACACTCCAAACCACCATTAATAATATTATTGGTATGGGCAAATCCCTTTTTATACATTTTGTTAGCAGTATATTCTCCATTCTGAGGCAACCATTTGTCATGCATCACCTGATGACATGAGGGTTTAGGCCATTGAGGCATCATCCAGAACCAGATAGCCGATTTAAAAGCCAGTACACCATCTTGTTGGATGGCATCAGGATTGTTGAGCAGAACATTTTTATCCTCATACAAAAATTTACTAAACTGCCCGTAATTATAATTCCATGATAACTGAATAGGACCTCTTCCATAATAACATTGATTAGGGACAGGCGGATATTCTGGATGCGAAGATGTATAAGCATTGTTACAATTACTACTTGTATAACCCAATTCATGGACAAAATATAAACCCCAAAGTGTATAATCGCCATCTAAACCACTGCCAATGGGTTGCCAGCCTCCAGTAGTTTCTTTAGAAATATTAGCTAAAAAAGCTGCTAATTCTCTTTTATTATTGCTTTCTGAGGCTGTATTTACAAAATCTGCAAAATTGACATTGATGGTTACTTCGGGTGTGGTATTATTATGCCAAGAAACATCCACATCGCTGTAATTATAAGTATGATTGGTTGAAACTCTTGTAATTGTAATTAATTCGCCCCATACATTTGGTTTTTTTCGAATATGAACCCGATAATCAGAAAGCTCTTGGATGGCTTGTTTAAAATTGGTAAATGAATAAAAATCCGTTGTATATCCTTGTGGGTGAGTTCCATACGTGCCAGCTCTTCTGGGAAACATGGCATTCCATTGAGCACTTGTAAGCAGGTCATCAATGGCTCTGTAAGTCTGATGTTCTTGACTGTAACCTGCTGACAAACAGCCAATAGTTGTGAGTAATACAAAAAGAAAAAATTTCATAAAGTTAAGAGTTTAATTGTTTAAGCGTTGTTTGTGTTGAAAGGCAAACGGATTTTATCCAAATTCTTTCTGTAAAAATGAATACGTAAGCATGAATCAAGAGGTTTAAAAATGATGAAATATCATTTCAAAAGAATTTATCCATACAGAATAGAAAAGAATAAAATAGGGCTATGAAGGCTGAAAAGCAAAAATGCTCTTCAGACAAGCTAGAAGAGCATTTAATATCAAAGAATAATTAAGTGCAAATTTTCTAACTTATCTTTCTCGAAATATTCGAGTTGAATTTGGCACCTTTTCATTGCTGATGGTTGCCAAGACTTCACAGGGTCAATTCCCTCCATCTTTCTGGATAAGTATCTGATGTAAATGAACGATGTGCAAAAATAATATTTTTTGTATGAATCCAAATATTATTTCGAATATTTTGCGAAAAATGTATTTTTTATTGTTTCTGAAGGGTTCTTAACGCTTTTTTAATAATATAATTGGTTTCTTTCGTAGGACTTTCTTTTTCCCACTTTTTACACAAATCTTTTACAAATTCAGATTGTGTTTTGCTGGCATCATTGAGCCAATTGCCTACACTATCCTGAACATATTTTGCTTTATCCGATTTGAGAGGTTCTAGAATTTCAAGAGCTAAGGCAGGATTTTTCTTCAAAACCTCGATATGCTCACACCAAACACCTCTGGGGCGTGTTGCCTCACTGGCAAAACGTCTGATATTTTCGTCCTGAGAGAGAGACCATTTAGACAGAATTTCAATGCTGGTATCCAGACTTTTTGCAATGTCTGGACGAGTTGCCAGCCAACTTACTTCTCTAACTCCAAAATGACTATCAGCTGCAAAAAAGGCTATCTGAGACAGTTTCTGAGCAATCTCCAGACTTAAATTCTGTCCTATCATGTAGGCTGCCCAACACCGAACCGAATCGGAGGAATGTTTTGATAAAAGACTTAAAAAATCTTGATCATGGTTCTCTGTTGCCAACTGATGGAAGCTCAAACCAATGGTTTCATTCACTGTATTGATAGTCTTCTTTTTTAGATTATCAATGTTTTTGAGTGTAATTTTTAGATAATCTTGCCTTTTGAGTTGATTCAAAACGTTTTTTAATAATTCGGATGTATCAATGGCAAGCCACTCCATCAAATTGGCTGTTTCTATTTCTCCCAAATTGAGTTGTTCTAGAATATCCTGTGGAATATCTTTGATGGAGCGAGCCCCTTTGCGTTTTACCTGAGTAGTCATAAAAGTGAGTTTTACTACCCAATTTATCAAAATTTATTTAGTTTTCAATAAATCAAGAGCCTGAATAAGCCAATCTGAATCATTATTGGCTTTTACTTGTGGAGGAATGCCTGTTTTTTCATATTTAAATCTATTAGGTGTTTTCTGAGTGGCTGTTTGTAAACTAAGATTTAATTGAGGTGTCGAAATAACCATCACATTTCCAAAAGTGATATATCCACCTGAATTCTCTCCAAAAGTGATTACTTTTTTACTATGCATGGCATCTAAAATAATCCCTTCAGCAGCACTGCCACTATTTCTGTTATACATTAATACAATCTTTTTAGGAGTAGGCTCAATGTTTTTTTGTTTTCGGTATTTATTTTTTCCTTTATATTTTCCTGTTGGAACAAATGAATTTAAGGGAGCTTTCTTCATTAAATTTACTCTTTCTTTTCCCCATTTAATCATATCATCCCCATAATCTTTTCTATTTTTCTCCATTCTCTCAAGAAGTTCTTCATAACGTTTAATGGTCTCAGTAGTACAGAAAACATAAGTTTTATCATATTCGTAAGGAGTGGTGTAAGCCAGTTGAGCCAAAGGCTTCCAATTGTTATCACTACCGCCACCATTATCTCTGATGTCAATAATCAGATAGGGTTTGGTTTTGATAATAGGAATAATTTGCTTGTAAACAGAGTCGAATTTGGTTTGCAAAGCCCCGTTAAAAGTTTTGATATGAACATAATGTGTACTGTCGTTTAATGCTTTAAACTGAAACCATTCACCTTCAGGGGCAACACTAAAATTTTGTTTTGTTGTTTCTTTAGACTCCTGTTTTGGAAAAGTTTTTTGTACTTCTCTAAAAATATCGAAAATAGGCAATTCGGAGGTGATATTTTGGATATTGAGACTATGGTTTCGCATATACAAAATAGACTGAAATTCATTTTCTTTCAAACGTTTTAAATCTAATTTCACTTGCCCTTTTTCCCAAAGGGGAGTGGTACTTCTAATCATCACAGCATAATAATCTCTTAAACTATTCTGATTTTTAAGAACAGCAAATTCATAAACGCTAGTCTTGTAAACGCCCTCAATAGGGTCTTGACTTTTGGCTAAATACTGATAAACACTTACAGAGTCATATTGAATGCGTTCTCTGTTCTTAAATACATCACTTTCTTTGAATTTGGCAATAGATTCAGGTTTATTCTCATCCACTTCCATTCCTCCACCCCAGACTTGCAAATGATTGTCTCTAAAAAACTCAACATACCTTTTCATAAAAGCCAGACAAACCATATCAGGAATTTGATGAGCTTGAATATCAGCTAAAATATCTTGTTTGAGTTTGTTGTATTGTTCTCTGTTGGCATCTGTTACGTTATCCTGAAATCCAGAATAATGATTCTCAATATAATTGGTTGTGTATTGGAAATCCTGTTCGCATTTACAAGGAGCTTTGGAGTTTTGTGCCTGTAAAACATTTAACAAGCAAAACAGCATTAAAATAAGGAAAGAACCTGATAGTTTCATAAAAGTAATGATTAAGATACATAACTTATACAAAAGATGCAGGTTCTCTCAAAAGGTTGCATTATAAGAAGAAAAAATTTTTTTGATAAAAGTTTTCTAAATCTTTTAAATGCTTTTGTTTTTCTGTTTCGGGTAGCAAGGAATATTGAAATGAGTTACGAACAAGCTCATAAATGTCAGATTCTCCCAAATTCAGATTCTCTGCTATGGCTTCAAAATTCTTGTTGAGTTGCCCTCCAAAATAAGCAGGGTCATCAGAGTTTACAGTAACTTTTAAGCCTAAATTCAGCATTTGCCTGATAGGATGTTGTTTTAAATCTGTAACTACTTTGAGTTCCAAATTAGATAACGGGCAAACTGTAAGAGCAATATCATTTTGAATAATATAATCTATTAAATTTCTATCTTCTAAACATCTGTTCCCATGGTCGATACGATGAATTTTAAGTAATTTCAATGCTTCCCAAATATATTCGCTAGAACCTTCTTCGCCAGCATGAGCAAGAGGTACATAACCTTCTTGAACAGAAGCTTGAAAAACTCTCTCAAATTTGGAAGGGGGATTGTCTTTTTCTGAAGAATCGAGTCCTACAGCCTTGATATGCTCTTTAAAAGGTAAAGATTGTTTTAGCGTTTCAAAGGCAGATTCTTCCGATAAATGTCTTAAATACGACATAATGAGAAGTGATGAAATGCCATATTTACTTTGAGCTTCGTTTCTGGCTTGATTGATACCCTTAATAACTGTTTCAAAACTTACACCTCTATCTGTATGGCTTTGTGGGTCAAACATAATTTCAGTGTGTCTGATATTCTGTTCGTGGCATTTTTCAAAATATGCCATTGTCAAATCATAAAAGTCTTCTTCTTTAAGCAATACATTTGTACCTGTGTAATAAATATCCAAAAAATCTTGTAAACAAGAAAACTGGTAAGCTTTTTTAAGCTCCTCCACAGATTTATAGGGTAAATCTATTTTATTTCTTTGGGCAATGGCAAACATGAGTTCTGGCTCAAAAGTGCCTTCAATATGTAAATGCAATTCTGCTTTAGGAATATTCTGAATGAAAGTTTGAAGCTTTTGTTTCATGATAGATAGGTTTATAATTCTAATTAAATTATTTCGGAATGAACATGCAAGAATACTACAAAAAATGTTATAAAAATGGCTAATAAGTCTATTTTACTCATAATTTGCTTTTTTTTTAAAAAATACTATCTTGCAGTAAACCCATAAAATCCAAAATTATGAATACTGGTTATATTTTCCCATTGATTATAATGTTTAGCATGTTTTTCAATACTATGCTTAATGCCTGTTCAGCATTTTTTTGGTCAAAAAATCAACAATATTTATTTGGAAGAAATCTTGATTGGTACACAGGAGAAGGGTATATCATTAAAAATAACAGAGGTGTAACCAAATACACCTACGGAATTAGCAATACTCAACCAGCTCAGTGGCAATCTTTGTACGGTTCTATTACATTCAATCAAATAGGAAAGGAGTTTCCGTATGGTGGTATAAACGAAAAAGGTTTGGTTGTGGAACAGCTCTGGCTTCATGGTTCGACTTATGCCAATAATAATAATAGTAAGACAGTTTCAGAATTAGAATGGATTCAGTATCAATTAGATAATTACTCAACAGTAAAAGAAATATTAGAAAATATTCATAATCTTACAATAATACCTGTAAAAGCTACAGTTCACTATTTTGTAGCAGATAAAACAGGTAACTCTGCTGTTATTGATTTTGTAGGAGGAAAGGCTTACATTACAGAAAAAAATGGAGATTGGCAAGTATTGACCAACACAATCCATTCACATGCTAAACGTTATTATGAAAATGCACAAAATCAGGTAGATACAGTTTCTAGAAGTTCTGAAAATAGATATTGTCAAGTTTATGCAAATCTTCAAAAAAGTGTGTCTGTCAATAATTTGGATGCTTTTAGAGTTTTAGAAAAAAGTGCTGAAAACCTTAAAAATTATAAAACTTATTGGAGCATTGTTTATGACTTGAATAACTTGGAAGTTCACTTTAAAAGCTTCGAATTTCAAAATATTAAAACATTTTCATTAAAACAATTTTCTTTTGAAAATCAAAGCAAATTAATTGCAAGTAATATCAATCATACTCAAATTAGTTTTGAGGATTATACCTCTCAAATCAATGCCCAATTGCTACAAAATTCATTGAAAGCAATGGATATAAAGCTCAATGAAGCACTCGCTAATGAACACCAAATGAACCCTTCTAAAATATCAGTAGATAGTGTATATCAAAAAAATTATATTACTGTTTTTACAAAATTTACACTCAAAAATAAACAAGGAAACCTCTATTATACATTGATGAATGGAGAAAAAAACTTTAAAACCCGAAAAGGTGTTGGCTCTGTAATGATAGTTGTAGAAGATAAACAGGTTTATTCGGCTGTATATGCTATTCCTAAAGGAGAATATGCGTTGGCTGCATACCATGATGTTAATAACAATAAAAAATTAGATACCAAAACCTTTGGAATACCTAAAGAACCTTATGGGTTTTCACGAAATAAGAAAGGGTTATTTGGATTACCACCCAAATACAAGAAAGCAAAAGTGTTTTTGAAAGAAAATACTACTTTAGAAATCAAACTGAAATAATGCCCTATAAAATTTCCAGAGTGAAGCACTTATGAATGCTTAAAAAATGCTATATTTGTTGGTTTCACACCTTATTACTATGTTTCAACTGACCAGCGAATTTAAGCCCACAGGCGATCAGCCACAAGCCATTGCCAAATTGGTAGAAGGTTTACAAAATGGAGAGCAACACCAGACTCTTTTAGGTGTAACAGGTTCAGGAAAGACATTTACAATGGCAAATGTTATCCAACAGGTTCAAAAACCAACCCTTATTTTAAGTCATAATAAAACGCTTGCTGCACAGCTTTACGGAGAGTTTCAACAATTCTTTCCCGATAATGCTGTGGAGTATTTTATTTCATATTACGATTATTATCAGCCTGAAGCCTACATTCCCAGTACCAATACTTACATCGAAAAAGACCTTGCAATCAATGATGAAATCGAGAAGTTACGTCTTAGAGCTACTTCTGCACTGCTTTCAGGCAGAAGAGATGTAGTCGTAGTAGCTTCTGTATCATGTATTTATGGTATTGCGAACCCTCAGGAATTTGGCAAAAATGTACTGCATTTAAAAGTAGGACAAAGAATTACAAGAAATCAGTTTTTGTATGCTTTAACAAATATTTTATACAGTAGAACCGAAGTAGATTTTCAGAGAGGAAATTTCAGGGTAAAAGGTGATACAGTGGATGTTTTTGTGGCGTATGCCGATTTTGCATATAGAATCTATTTTTTTGATGATGAGATCGAAAATATTCAAATCATAGACCCACCTACTGGCAAAAAACAGTCTGATGAACAACAAATAGCCATTTATCCAGCCAATTTATTTGTAACAGGTCAGGAGACACTCCACCGAGCCATTCACGAAATACAGGATGATTTGGTAGAACAAATCAAACTTTTTGAACGAGAAGGTAAATCCGAAGAAGCCATGAGGCTCAAAGAACGCACAGAATTTGATTTGGAAATGATGCGAGAATTGGGGTATTGTTCAGGAATTGAAAATTATTCACGTTATTTTGATAATAGAAAAGCTGGACAGCGTCCTTTTTGTTTGTTGGATTATTTCCCTGAGGATTTTCTGCTCATCATTGATGAGAGCCATGTGACAATTCCACAACTGAGAGCCATGTATGCAGGTGACCGTTCTCGGAAAACTTCACTGGTGGAATATGGTTTTCGTTTGCCAGCTGCACTAGATAACCGTCCTCTCAAATTTGATGAATTTGAAGGACTTATCAATCAAATTGTATATGTGAGTGCCACTCCACAAAAATATGAGCTTCAAAATTCGGAGGGAGTGGTTGTGGAGCAGGTGATACGTCCTACGGGTCTTTTAGACCCTGAAATTATCATCAGACCCAGTCTGCATCAAATTGATGATTTACTGGATGAAATTGATAAAACCACTCAAAAAGGAGGGAGAGTGCTAGTTACCACACTCACCAAGCGTATGGCAGAAGAGCTTTCTAAATATCTTGATAAGGTAGGTATTAAGGGTAGATATATTCATTCAGAAGTAAAAACACTCGACAGAGTAGAGATTTTGAGAGAATTGCGACTGGGTGTATTTGATGTACTGGTTGGGGTAAATCTCTTGAGAGAGGGACTCGATTTGCCCGAAGTGGCACTTGTGGCTATTATGGATGCTGATAAAGAAGGTTTTTTGAGAGATGAACGTTCTCTGATTCAGACAATAGGAAGAGCTGCCCGTAATTCGGAGGGACGTGTGATTATGTATGCTGATAAAATTACCAATTCCATGGAAAGAGCAATCAGTGAAACACAACGCAGAAGAAAGCTACAAACGCTCTACAACGAAAAAAATGGAATTGTTCCTACAACGGTTTTCAAATCGAAAGAGGCAATTATGGAACAAACCAAAGTGGCAAATGCAAAGAAAATAGTCAAAAATTATTACGTAGAGCCTGAAGAAGTAGATATTTTCGCTGACCCTATAGTAAGTAACATGAAAGAACAGGATTTAGAAAAACTACTCAAAGAAACCCAAAAAGCCATGGAAAAAGCTGCTAAAGATTTGGATTTCATTGAGGCAGCCCGCCTGCGTGATGAACTCAATTCTATCAAAAAGAAACTAGGAAAATAGGTTTTAGATTTGAGAAACAAGACATAAGATATTAGATTTTTAAAAGGCTGGAAAAATCCAGCCTTTTTCGGCATTTCGAACAGAGTGAGAAATCTATTTTGGCTTTGTAAGTAATTTTATTAGATTAGTTGTTATGCTTCGGTATTTAACAACAACCTTATTTACCGCATTATCCTTGATTTTATCTGGGCTAGATGCTTTACCTTTAAACTTTGTTAATGATATTGCCTCATCAGCTTCTCTATCTCGATAAAATAAAATATATTTTCTTTTAAAATCATCCAAATTACATTCATAATGTTCTTGGAGCAGAATATTAATAAAATCAATAAAGCAATTAGAGTTTTGTAGTTGAGGTAGATAATCCTTTTTACTAGGATAACTACTTTTCATTTCACAGAAAATAATATAAGGAAAATTGTCAAAACATGTAAAAATAACCCCATCACATCCTTTATTAATGCCTGATTTAGACTTAGTATTGAAGTATTGGCTTATTTGATTGGGTTCAAATGCATCTAATTTAATTGCTAAATAAGATTCTGATAAACCTTGTATCTCTATCTTTCTAAGAGTAGCATCAGGCTTGTGTTCTGTTAAAACTACATTATTGACATTTAAAGTATCAAGTGAATACTCTTCCCAATTAAAAATATCTTTTAAACAATTGATAATGTCCTCAAAACTTTTCATTATTCTATTACATTAATAATGGTTTCGGAAGTTTCTACAATTTTTTCTAATGTTTCATCAAAGCTTTGAGCTTCTACACCATATTTACCAACTTTTCCACGAACCAAAGTACATCCTTCTAATTTTTTATCATAAACGGCTGTATAATATCTTAAATCATCAGGGTTTAAGACTTCATCATCTTTATAGCCTAAATCTTTCATTAACTTTTTCTTTCCTTTAATTTTTTTATTAGAAAGCATCAAACAATTATTCAATTCTTTGATGATGTAATCACTGTGGGTAGTTATCCAAACCTTAAGCCCTGCATTAACAAGTTTTACCAGCAAACGAGCTACTTTAATTTGATTTTCAGGGTGTAAATTTAATTCAGGCTCATCAATCATCAATAAATGACCTTCTTGTGCAATGTGTTTTAAATAAAAGTTTAAATCAGCTAATGCTCTTACAGATGTAGAAGCTAAATAAGCTGGTACTCTAATGTTATCAGATGTCTCAATTACAAATCCATTGTGTCTTACAATATATTTTACTCCCAAAAGAGTTTCAATTTCATAAATTAGAGATTTTTCAGATAAAAAAGATTGTCTTTTTTCCATTTCTAATAAGGAACTGATAAAATCTATATGAGACTCTAAGGGTAGAGTATAAGTATTTGAAGAAAAATTAGAATTATCTCGTAATCTATATCTTGCTTCTCTATTTATAGCATAATTAAATATATGTAAAGCGTCTCTTTGTGCAGTAATAATAAATGGATATTGAAGAAAACTGGATAAAATAAAATCTAATAGTGTTCTAATTTCACTTTCAGAAATATTATATTCAGTTTTTTTTATAACTAAAAAATCTATTCTTGTAGATTTTTCGTCTTTTGTTATTTCAATTTGGTTATCTCCATTGAATACACTATTATAACTTTTTTTAAAATTCAATGAAGTATATTTTAGTTTAACTAATCCAGTAAAACTTTTCTTATTAATATCAAAAATCTTGTGAATTTCCTGCGAAATGCCTCCAAAATATTTATTAGCTTGTTGTATAAAATCCTGTTCATAATCTTTTAAATCTACATAAGCTTTTCCTGATGAATTCAATTGCTTCGCAATTTCTTTTGAAAGGTTAGAAAAGTGCTTTGGGTTAATTGTGACAAAAGCTAATCTCCTTGCCAACATTCCCCAAACAGCATAAGTCAAATAAGTTTTACCTGTATTATTTTTCCCACAGATAACAGTAAGGTTTCCAACTTCCAATTCAGCTTTTTTAATACTTCCAAGATTTTCAAATTCAAAAATCATATATTTAGTTTTTGTGTATTATAAAGCAAACATACAAAAATTTTGATTTTAGTTTTACAATTGGCAAACATTTTGAAATTAGTAAAGTTATAAAAAATAATAGTAAAACTTTTAAAAAAGCAAATTTATGAAAACCATTATCTCTTTATTTTTGTACTTTACTATATGCCAAATTACTGTTGCTCAAAAGCCTACTTGGGTGTCTAATCGTCCTAATAGTTCATTACACTATATAGGTGTAGCCTCTGCTTCCAAAAGAAATACAGATTATCAAAAAATTGCCAAGAAAAACGCTCTTGATGATTTATTAAGTGAAATTCGTGTTACTATTCAAAGTGTCTCTATTTTAAACCAGATGGATAAAAATGGTACATTTAAAGAAGAGTATCAATCTACTATTAAATCGACAGTAGCCGATGAAATTGAAAATCTAGAACTTGTAGATAGTTATGAAGACCAAGAAAATTATTGGATTTATTATAGGATATTAAAATCTGAATATACAAGCCAAAAACAACGCAATCAAGATAACGCTCGAAAAATGGCTTTACAATTCTATGAAAAGGCTCAAAACGCTGAAAAATCAAAAAATTATGCTACTGCAATAGACTTTTATTTGCAATCTTTACTTGCCATAAAAGCCTATTGGGGTGAAAATATAGAAGCTACATATCAAGGAAAATCTATTAATTTAGCCATAGAAAGCTATGCAAATCTACAAGAGCTTTTAGATAAAATCAACATTGCTCCCAATGTTAGTGCTGTTAATTTCTCTTCACGAAATGAGAGTAAATCTGTGACTATCAAAGTGAAAGATCAAAACAGTTTGCCTGTATCCAAAATACCTTTATTGGTATCATATTTACCTCAAGGAACAAACTTCAATAACTATTTTTCTAATGAAAAAGGAGAGGCAAATATTACGATTTCACTAGCCAATAATACCAATTATAATCAAATAGAAATGCGTTTAGACTTGAAAAACTTCTCGAAAGGAAGCTCTGATGATAGGTACTACAAATATTTGATGCAAAGTTTACGTTGCCCTACCCAAAAAATAGATGTAATTATACCTAATAATGTAGTAAATGCTTCCGATCGGAGAGATGACAGTCTATTTCCATTCAATTTAGACTATCTGAATGTAGACTTTAGTAATGCCAATCGTTATACTTTTAAAAATTTAAGACTTGTACCCATAAGAGCAAAAGATAATTTCAGGCAAATTGTAGGTAATATGGGCTATTATATGTCTTTACAAGAAGCTATTGATGCAGATAAAGTGGCAATCACGGAAGTAAATAAAAATGGTGCGGTAAATACCCTGCTTATCAGAAATTTATCTAATGATACACTGTTTGTAATGTCAGGCGAAATTCTGATAGGAGGTAAACAAGACAGAGTAATAGCAAGTGATATGTTGATACCTCCCAATAATGGTCAGATAAAGTTACCTGTATTTTGTGTTGAAAAAGGTCGTTGGAAATACAAAAATGACGGAAATGATGAGAAATTTCAGGAATATTATGGAATGGCAAATGAACATTTACGAGATATTATAGACCATAAAAAAGGTCAACAGGCAGTTTGGAATGAGGTTTCTAAGACCAATAAAAAAGATGATGTTTATAGCAATACAGATGCCTATACAGCTCATGCCAACAATAGAGAATTTAGAAAACAAGAACAGGATTATATGATTTTTTTTGATAAAATATTTGATAATCAGGATGATATAATAGGTGTGATAGCTGTAACAGGCAATCAAATTGAGGGAGCTGATATGTTTGTTTCCAACAAGCTTTTTAAACAAGAGTACAGAAAACTAATTTATTCGTATTTGGATGATGCAATCACTTATGGAGCACCAGTTAATGTAGAGAAAAGAACCATTGATAACTATATCAATCAACTTTTAAATCCCCAAAATCAATCTGATTTTGTAAAAGAAAAAGGTCAGGCGTTTAAGAGAGGTAATCAAGTCATTCACATTGCTGTATATTAAAAAATTATAAAGCCTGATGTTATTCATCAGGCTTTATAATATAATTACATCTTGTTGTAAGATTACAATCCGAATGCATAGAAGAATGTACCAGGCATATCTTCATAGACTCCTTCAATCATGACACCATCCTGAGCATTTTCTAAGATTTTCTGTAATTCAGCAACATTTTTTATTGGTTTTCTATCCACTTTCGTGATGATACATCCCTCACGCATGTTGGTATTTCTGCTCAATTTACCATTGCCCAATTCAGCAACTCTAACACCACCTGCAATACCGAGTTTACGAGCTGTAGAGGCATCAATGTCTTCAAACTTTGCTCCCAAAAGATTAGCTACGTCTTTTCCAGAAGGTTTGGTTACTTTATCTGTTCCACCACTTTGGTTTCTTAGAACAACCTTTAACTCCTTTTCAGTACCTTTTCTATTAACTTTCACTTTTACTTCGTCACCTGGACGTTTTCTGCCTATCATTTCCTGAACTTCTGAAACAGAGTTGGTTTTCTTTCCATCCACTTCAACAATTACATCATCTTCTTGGATGCCAGCTTTTTGAGCAGCACTATTTTCATTTATTTTTGAAATCAAAGCACCTGCTGTGACTTTCAAATCTCTGTCATTGGCTACATTGCCATCTACATTTTGTAATTGAACACCTAAGAAGCCTCTTTGTACAATACCATGCTCCAATAAGTCTTCAACAATTTTAGTTACAATATTAGAAGGTACTGCAAAACCATAACCTGAATAAGCACCTGTAGGACTTGCAATAGCTGTATTGATACCAATTAAATCTCCGTTTAGATTCACCAAGGCACCACCACTATTACCAGGGTTGATGGCTGCATCTGTCTGGATGAAAGATTCAATAGCAAAGTTTTCACGAACAATATTGATATTACGAGCTTTGGCACTCACAATGCCTGCTGTAACTGTGGAGTTTAGGTTAAAAGGATTACCCACAGCAAGTACCCATTCACCTACCTTTACTTGGTCTGAGTTTACAAATTTTAAGAAAGGTAAATCAGAAGCCTCTATTTTGATAACAGCTAAGTCTGTATTAGGGTCAGTACCAATGACTTTAGCCTTAAAGGTTCTACCATCTGTTAAACCCACTTCAACTACATCAGCTCCATTGATTACGTGATTATTGGTTACGATATGTCCTTTCGAATCTATAATTACCCCTGAACCAGTTCCTACACTAGGTTGGTTTTTTCTGCGTCCGCCTCCAAATTCATCTCCAAAAAACTGTTCAAACATGTCCATTTCTCTACTACCTCTGGTTGCTGAACTCATACTCGTTGATTTGATGAATACAACAGCCTTTGTAACTTTCTCTGAGGTTATTGTAAAATCAATAGGAATTAAATTGCCATCAGCGTCTTTGGTGTAAATAGCAGGCTTGGCAATATTGCCATTTGTGGTTTCTACACGAGTAATAGAAGCAGGTTTTTCGAATATTTTAACAATGCCTGCTGAAACACCACCACCCAATAAAGCAGCTAAGGTTAATTTTTTTAAATCATTCATAGCAAAAAAAGTTTTTAGTTTAGTTATGAAACGAGATTCTTTTAAAATTATTTTACAAAAAAAATGCCAATGACAAAATGACACCTATTTTGGTCTAATAATCAAAAAAAATTACAAATATTCCAATTTGTAGCCTATGCCATGACTGTTGACAATTTTAATTTTTTCATCCAAAAGTAGCTTCTTCCTCAAACGAGATACCAATACATCCAGATTTTTGGGAACCACAACAACACCATTTTTACCCCATAATTCATCCATCAGAAAATCCTTGTTTTGTACCTCATTGATATTTTTTAATAATAAAGATAATAGGTGAGTTTCTTTTTCTGTCAATTCTATATTCTGGGAAGGATGATGTAGCATTCTTTTTTGTTCATAAAATTGATAATGTCCTATTTGGATGAAAGCTGTTTTAGTAAAACTTTCTTGATTTTTAATTTTTGTTTTATTTCTTAAAAAATAGGCAAATGATACACTCAGAGGTAAAATGAACAGAGCTAACCACCACCAACTTATATTCTTTTTTTCTTGTAAAGTAATTTCAAGGGTATAACAATTTACAGGGAGTTGCCGACCTGCACAGGGTGTCAGTGTGTCTGTGGGAGAGTGGAAGAATGAAGCAAAAACTTTTCCAGAATTACAGTCTTTCAACTCAACTACAAAATGAAACTCACCCTTTTGCTGTAATTCTTGAGCTATAATTTTATACAAAGAATCAGAAACGATATTGAGCTTTCTTTCAAATGAAATGATATAGGTATTATCATTTTTCTTCTCGATAGGCAACACTCTTGAAGTAGAATCTCCTGCCAGCCACAGAATCCTGTTGCCAATCTGTCTAAAAATAACTTGTTTTTCTTTTTCAGAAATATCATCATTCTTGGCAAATAGGTACAAAGGCGAACTTATAATACCTATCCAAAGTGTAATTAATTTGATATTCATTCGAATAAATTTATTTCTAAAAATAAGTAATAATCATGTATTTACCATTTTTTACCTTCTTTTTACCACAAAAATAAGAGAGAATTTATCATAGATAATAGTTTTGTTGAACAAAGTAATTCAGAACCATAATATTTACTCAAAAATGAAAAGATTTATTTATTTAATAATTTTTATAAACAGTATTCTTACTTCTTGTAATAGACAAGTTAAAAAAGATTTGCCAAAAGAAAAGGAACATCCAAAACTTATTGAAACCATAAGTGACCCTCAATTTGGCAATGTTCGATGTAGTTTACAAGACAACGATGGTAATCTTTGGTTTGGAACAACTGAAAAGGGGCTTTATAAGTACGACGGAAAATCGTTCAAACAATTTACAGTAAAAGATGGGTTAGATTGTAATAATATCTATTGCATTTTGGAAGATAAAGATGGAAAATTTTGGATAGGTACAGAAATGGGACTTTGTCTTTACAATGGTAAAACATTTGAAAAAATCCAGATTCCTTTACCCAAAAACCTGCCTCCCAACAAAAATCCCTACTATCAAAACCATTGGGTTTACAGTATTTTACAAGCAAAAAGCGGAAAACTATGGTTTGTAACGATTGATGGTGTCTATATTTATGATGGTAAATCTTTTACACATTTTCCAATGAATGAAGTCCCAAATGGCTTTTTAACCAGTAATGATAAAGTGGAACGCATTTTAGAAGATAATGCAGGTAATATTTGGTTAGGTGGACGAACCAATGAAGGTATTTTTCGTTATGATGGTCAATCTATAACCAACTTTAAACTAAAAGAATTAATCCAAGGACAAAATGGACCAAGACCCAAACTTCATAGTTGGGGATGGCCTCAATTGCAAGACAAAAATGGGAATCTTTGGTTCAGTAATTGGGGTGGAGCTTATCGTTATGATGGAAAAACATTTACAAGCTTTTCAGCAAAAGATGGCTTAACAGTTACAATGATTGCTAGAATTATCGAAGATAAAAACGGAAATATTTGGTTTTGCGGTGATGGACTTTTTCGTTACAATGGAAAATCTATTGCTCCTTTTACAACAAAAGATGGATTAGCCAATTTAGGTGGTTGGTCAATTTTGGAAGATACAATTGGAAATCTTTGGGTGGCTACAAAAGAAAAAGGTCTCTACATTTTTGATGGAAAAGAGTTCATTACTTATTCAGAATATAAACAATAACCTCCAACAAACTAACAAATATGAAGTGTCAAAGCATTAATTTTTATAACAAAATGAATTTTAAAAACCAAACATTTATTCAATTAGCTTGGCTGATAATTTTTTTGACCTTCTTTAATTCCTGTAATGGACAAAAACAAAAACCTTCTGAAAATACAACTATATCAGCATTTAAGCTAAATATTGGAGAACCTGTTTCCAAGCTTGGAAAAGATATTGGCTGTGTTTTGCAAGATAAAAACGGAAATTACTGGTTTGCCAGCAACGGAGAAGGAGTGTATTGTTACAATGGAAAAATATTGACACACATAACTCAAAAAGATGGTTTATGTAGTAATTTTGTTTTAAGAATAGAGCAAGATATACATGGAAATTTGTGGTTCTCTACTCGTGATGGAATCTGTAGTTATAATGGAATAGCATTTACAGATTATACCAACACCATAAGAAAAGCTCCCAAAGGGGAACTAAAATACACAGAAGGAGGTCTTTTCTTTGGTCATTTGGATGGAATTTGTTTTTATGATGGTAAATCTTTTACAAACTTTGTTATCCATCCTAAAACATACCAAGCTCCACGTAATAATGTAATCAGCCCCTACGGTATTTATTCAACACTTGTTGACAAAAAAGGAAATATTTGGTTTGGAACGGAATCAAGAGGTGTTTGTTTTTATGATGGGGAGGAATTTCGTTATATCACAGAAAAAAAATTGGATAAGGCTGCTGTTAGAACAATTTTTCAGGATAAAAAAGGAGGTTTTTGGTTTGGCAATAATGGTGGAGGATTATACCATTATGATGGAAAAACACTCACCAACATTACAGAAGAAAAAGGTTTAGGCAATCCTGAATTTCTGAAGGGGAATTTTAAAAATAAACTTGGCTCACTTGCAAGAGTTTGGGCAATCAATGAAGACAACGATGGTAATCTTTTGATAGGCACAATTGATGCAGGTGTATGGAAATTTGATGGTGTAAATTTGACCAACTATACCACTAAAGACGGACTTAAAGGCAATTCTATTTGGGTAATTTACAAAAATAATAAAAATAAGCTATTGTTTGTAACAAATGGAGAATCCATCTGTAATTTCAATGGAAAAACATTTGTAGAATACACTTTCCATTGATGAGATTCATGATAATTAGGATAAATATTTTAGATTTGCCTAATTATCATGAACATATTAAAAATGGGTATACAAGAACAACTCCAGCATAAAATAAATTTTAAAACAAAACCTTTAGGAGCATTGGGTAAGCTGGAAAAAATAGCTTTACAAATAGGCAAAATCCAGAATACGCTTAGCCCAAACCTTCAACAGCCAACGATTGTCATATTTGTAGCAGATCATGGAATAGCTCATGAGGGAGTGAGTGCCTACCCGCAAGAAGTAACCTATCAGATGGTGATGAACTTTTTGGCAGGAGGAGCAGCCATTAATGTTTTTTCTAAACAAAATAACATTGATTTAAAAATTGTAGATGCAGGTGTTAATTTTGATTTTGAGCCACATCCAAACCTTATTCACGCCAAAATAGCCAAACAAACACAAAGTTTTCTGCATACACAAGCCATGACAGAAACCCAACTGCAAGAATGTTTCCTGAAAGGAGAAGAAATTGTAGAGGAAATTTATCAAAAAGGAACAAATGTAATAGGTTTTGGAGAAATGGGTATCGCTAATACTTCCTCAGCAACTCTGCTGATGAGTGTTTTGTGTGATTTACCTATTTCAAAATGTGTAGGAAGAGGAACAGGGCTTAATGATGAGCAACTCAATCATAAAATAGAAATTTTAGAGAAAGCGAAAGAAAAACACCAAACAAACACTCCTATGGATGTTTTACAAGCATTCGGCGGTTTTGAAATTGCTCAAATGTGTGGTGCCATGCTTGCAGCTTTTAAAAAAAATATGCTTATTCTGGTTGATGGTTTTATTGCTTCCAGTGCATTTTTAGTGGGATATTCCATCAATAAAAATATTCTGGATAATGCTATATTCTGTCATCTTTCTGATGAATACGGACACAAAAATATGCTTGACTTTATGGGTGTAGAGCCAGTATTGAATCTGCAAATGAGGCTGGGAGAGGGAACTGGCTGTGCAGTGGCATACCCAATTATACAAAGTGCCATAAACTTCTTGAATGAAATGGCAAGTTTTGAAAGTGCAGGTGTAAGTCAAAAAGAATCATGATTCGTAGAGAAATAACCTATTTTTTGACAGCACTCATGTTTTTTACAAGAATACCATGCCCCAAATGGCTGGAGTATTCAGACAAAAATATGCAAAAATCCCGAAAATATTTCCCTCTGATAGGCTGGATAGTAGGAGCAATAGCTGTTTTAGTGTACTTTGGAGCATCTTATATGTTTTCTCCAACTATCAGTATCATTTTATCCATGATTGCAAGTGTACTCACTACAGGAGCTTTCCATGAAGATGGCTTTACAGATGTCTGTGATGGTTTTGGAGGTGGTTGGGGAAAAGAAAAAATTCTGACTATCATGAAAGACAGCAGAATAGGGGCTTATGGTGGTATAGGGATTATCTTACTTTTAGGCTTAAAATTCGCTGTATTGTACGAATTAGATAAAAATGACAAATGGCTGATGATGTTTACACTTTTCAATGCCCATATCACCAGCCGATTTATGGCTTCTACGATGGTGCAAACCCACGAATATGTACAAGATATAGACCAAAGCAAATCAAAACCACTGGCTTCGCAAAAACTTTCGTTATCAGAAATGATATATAGTTCATTATTTATGCTTGTACCTCTTGCAATTTTTCAAAATGTATGGATTTTGCTGGTTTTACCAACTACTTACTTGTCTAAAATGTATTTGGGCTATTATTTTAAAAAGCATATTGGAGGTTATACAGGGGATTGTTTAGGAGCTACTCAGCAAATCAGTGAAATGGTGTTTTATTTGACAGTATTGGGCGTATGGAAATTTATATCGTAAGGCATACACAAGTAAATGTTGCTAAAAATATCTGTTATGGGCAAACAGATGTAGGTTTGGCAGATACCTTTTTGGAAGAAGCAGGTGTATTAAAGTCTAAACTACCCGAAAATATAGAATTGGTATACTCAAGTCCACTTTCGAGATGTAAAAAATTAGCAGAATATTTACATGAACGCTTGATTTTTGATGAAAATTTGATGGAAATGCATTTTGGCGATTGGGAGCTCAAAAGCTGGGACGAAATAGATTCAGAACAACTAAATACTTGGATGAACGATTTTGTGAATATTTCAACCCCTAATGGAGAAAATTTATCTAGATTATACGAGAGAACAAGCATTTTTTTGGATGAGTTGCGTACAAAACCACATACAAATATCATGTTGGTAACACATGGAGGCATAATACGTTGTATATGGGCGTATGTACTCGAAATACCCCTCCAAAATATCTTCAAAATGCCTGTTCATTTTGGAGAGGTATTTAAACTAAAATTAGGGAAAGATAAAAACAGAGATAGTATTCAGAAATGGCGTTAAATATTTCTATACACTTCAGAAAGTTTTTGAAGATATTTTCCAATCATATCAAACTCCAGATTAACCCTTGAACCTACCTGCAACTGATGAAAATTAGTATGCTCATAAGTATAAGGAATAATGGCTACTGAAAAACTATTTTTTTGTGAATTTACAACTGTAAGACTTGTACCATTGACGGCAACAGAGCCTTTTTCGATAGTAATGTTTTTAGATTCAGAATTGTATTCAAATGTAAAAAGCCAACTTCCATTTTCATCTTTGATGCTCACACAAGATCCTATTTCATCTACATGTCCCTGTACAATGTGTCCATCCAAACGGGCATTCATTTGCATGGCTCTTTCCAAATTAATTTTATCTCCAATTTTCCAGTCAGATAAATTGGTTTTTCTTAGAGTTTCCTGAATAGCTGTAACCTGATGAATCGTTTTTTTATCAGAATACGTTACCGTAAGACATACCCCATTATGCGATAAGCTCTGGTCAATTTTTAACTCAGGAGCTAAAGAGCTTTCTATGGTAAAAACAATGTTAGATGCTTGATTTTCGATATTTTTGATAGTTCCCAGTTGTTCTACAATACCTGTAAACATAAAGATTTCGGAAGGTTAAAGGTTTTGAATATAATTTTTTATTATTTTGCAAAAATAAACAAAAAATAGAGATTGTTGTGTTAGAAGATAATTTCCAACATAAAGGTTTACGAAAAAAACTCATAGAAGAAATACGTAAAAAAGGGATTCAAGATGAAAATGTATTGAAGGCTATTCATGCAGTGCCTCGTCATTGGTTCTTGGATTCAGTATTTTTACAACATGCTTATCAGGATAAGGCTTTTCCGATTGATGAGGGACAAACTATTTCACAACCCTATACAGTTGCTTTTCAGACAGAACTTTTAGAAATAAAACCATATCAGTCTGTTTTAGAGATAGGTACAGGATCAGCCTATCAGGCTTGTGTACTTGCCGAAATGGGTGCTAAAGTGTATACAATTGAGTACAACGAAATATTACACCGCAAAGCCAAACGCATGATTGATATTTTGCGTTATGATAAAAAAATACAATGTTTTTTGGGAGATGGCTCACAAGGGCTCAAACAGTTTGCCCCTTATGATGGTATTCTGGTAACAGCAGGAGCTCCTGCTGTACCTGAGGCATTTCTGTTTCAACTCAAAATAGGAGGAAAACTTATAATACCTGTAGGCGACAATGACACACAAAAAATGATGCGTATAACCCGAAAAGAAGAAAAACATTTTACCCAAGAAGAATTTGATAATTTTAGTTTTGTGCCTCTATTGGGTAAAAATGGTTGGAAAAGTTAAAATGATATTTATATTAGAAACTCATAATCAATTTGTTAGTATATGAAAAAGAATCTAAATTATCTTGTTGTTTTAGGTTTTATGGTGTCCATATTTAGTTGTAAAAGCAAAGAAGAACCTGCTATTACGGGAGTCTTAAAAGATACAACCATCAAAGGAAAAGTATATTTAGGTATGGCAGGTAAACATAATCTGCATTTTCTTGACCCTATGACTAAAGTAGATAGTGCAGAAATCAAAGATGGAAAATTTAGTTTTAAACTAAAAAATCAGGAGCCTGATATTTATAGAGTTACATTTGCTAATCATCCAGATTTTAATATTTATGTGGTTGGTGGAGAAGGAGCTCTGACTATAAAAGATATTACACTAGATATTTCTAAAAAGCCCTACCAATTGGAGGGAGGTAACCCAACTGATTTGAAACTCAATCATATGTTTTTAGATTTCTTGGACAGATATAATTCAGAATTGAAAAATAATAAAGAAGTAGCAACTCTTGAAAAAGAAATATATGCTTCAAGAGATGCCTTTGATAGCTCTCAAGATCCAAAAGACAAACAAAGATTAGATTCTTTGGAGAGCCTTTACACCCAAAAAGTAACAACTTTTTTAAAGACTCTTAATCAGGCTATTTATAAAACTATTGAAGAAAATATGCCTTCTGTGGGTTCTATTTTACTGGCTGAACAATTAGATGTACAACGTGATTATCTTTTTTTGAAAGATTTTGCTGATAAAGTGGCTCAACAAATGCCTAATTCTACACCTGCAAAACACTTTGTAGAATTTATGAGTCGTGTGAAAAATGATGATCTTGAAAAAACTCGAAAAGATAACAAAACTACAAACGTGTCTGAAAATACTGGAGGTGTAGGTTTAAATGTTGGTAATACAGCCCCCGACTTTACACTCAATACTCCAGAAGGAAAATCTGTAAGCCTTGCTTCTTTGCGTGGAAAGGTGGTACTTATTGATTTTTGGGCTGCATGGTGTGGACCTTGTAGAAGAGAGAATCCAAATGTTGTAAAAGCCTATCAGGCGTATAAACCCAAAGGTTTTGATATATTGGGGGTTTCGTTGGATGAAGATAAAAATGATTGGGTAAAGGCTATTAAAAAAGACCAACTCATCTGGACTCAGGTATCAGACTTGAAGGGCTGGGATTCTGATGCAGCACAATTGTATCAGGTAAATGGCATACCGATGAATTTTCTCTTAGATAAAGATGGAAAAATTATCGCCAAAAACCTAAGAGGTGAGCAGTTAGAACAAACACTCGCTTCTGTACTTAAATAATTCTCAAAGCCTTACAAAATTGTAAGGCTTTGTTGTTTGAATGAGAGTTTATGCTTATATTTTCGATATAATGTCATTATTATGAATGAAGAACATAATATAGATGAATTTGTAAAGAAAGTTTTGCAAATTCATGAACAAAATAAAAACTCTAAACTAAGCCATAAAGATCTTCATGCGATAGCTCAGGAACTGGGTGTGAGCTTAGAAACTTTGGAAAAAGAAATTAAAAAGTATCAACAAAGAGGAGAAGGATTTTTAAAGTTTAATAATATAGAGGATGCCCTACAAGCTTTAGAGCAGGCTTATACACTCCACCCTGAAAATATAGAAACCCTTAAGATGCTTGTAAAAGCATATTTTTTAAACTGGAAACAAACCAAAGATATAACATTTCGTACTAAAGCTCTTGAAAAAGCTGAAGAAATGCTTGTACAAGACTCTGATAACAATTTTGCATTTGCTCTTATTTCTCATATAAAAAAAATCGATAAAACCCCATCTCTTTTAAATCAGGATGATAGCTTTTTATGGGAAGAGAATAAGAAAAAAGAAATTACTCAAAATGTAGAAAATCAGGAAGTAAAAGAAGTTCATAAAGCCAAAGTAAAATATACAAACACATCTAGCAAAAAATCACAAAAACATCAAAAGGATGAAACAGTAAAATATAATGGCTATGATGTAATTATTCTAGAAAAAAATGAAAAAGGTAAATGTAAAATCAGGTATATAGGATGGGGAGATAGTTGGGATGAATGGGTCAATCTAGAGGATATTGAAAATCCAGCAGAATACAAAAATAAGCCAAAAGGAAAATACAAGGATTATGATGTAATTATTCTAGAAAAGAATGAAAAAGGTAAATGTAAAATCAGGTATCTTGGATATGGAAGCAATTGGGATGAATGGGTCAATTTGGAAGATGTAAAAGAACTTAAATAAATGGATGAAAATAAAAATATAGATGAGTTTGTAAAAAAAGTGCTTTCTATTAAAAATGAGCAGGAAAAAACACGTCTCAACTATCAGGATTTGAGTGAGATAGCTCAGCAATTGGGTTTAGACCAAGAAACACTTGCTCAGGAAGTTATAAAACTTCAGGAGAGAGGGAAAGGGTTCCTGAGTCATCAAAATTATGAAGATGCTCTTGTGGCTTTAGAACAAGCCTATACCCTTAACCCTGAAAATATAGAAACCCTTAAAATGCTTTTACAGGCATATTTTGAAGCATGGAAACAAGATAAAAATGCTAATTATAAAGAAAAAGCCTTCGAGAAAGCAGAAGAAATTTTAGAGCAAATTCCTGATTATGAAAAATCGTTTGAAGTAATTTCTACAATTAAAAAAAGTAATGAGAATAAACAAATACAGACTTTTACTGATAACTCAACAAAGAAAAATCGTAAAGTAGGAGATATTATAAAAGTTCTTTGGCAGGAGAGAATATATGATGCAACTATCATTGATATAGAAGGTATGCAATACAAGATTCGATATAAAGGATATAGCGATTACTGGAATGAATGGATTACAGAAAAAAGAATACCTTCTCAAGAAAGAATAAATCATATAAAATCAAAAAATAAAAAAAATATTATACGAGGACTGATAATTTTGAGTCTTGCGGCTTGTATATTCTTAGTTTTAAGTTATTTGGGGCAAGGTTTTGTCTATAAACTTATTCACAAGCAATCAAATTCAGGTATTTACAATACCAATTATAAAGTAGGTGATAAAGTTAGGGTTGAGTGGAAAGGAATATATTATGATGCAACCATTATAGATAAAAATATTTCTCAGTACAAAATATCTTATGACGGTTATGGAAGTAGTTGGGATGAGTGGGTCAATATAGAAAGACTAAAACCTTAATAAAAAATATTACAAAAATATTTGGTTATTTATTAAAAAAAAGCTAATATTGCAACCTGAAAATATAATAACACTAAAAGAATAAAAGAAATGCATCTTTCAAGCCAAGACAAAAAAGAAATATTCGCAAAATATAGCTTTTCTAAGAATGCAACTGATACAGGTTCTCCTGAATCTCAAATAGCTTTATTCACTGATAGAATCAACTATTTGACACAGCACTTAAAAAGCCATAAAAAAGACCACTCTTCTCGTTTAGGTCTTTTGAAATTAGTTGGTAAGCGTAAAAGCTTATTAGCTTATTTACAAAAAACAAACTTAGAGCGTTACCGCCAAGTTTTGAGCGATTTAAACTTGAGAAAGTAATTTTACTTTTCCTATTGAAGAGCCTGCCTTTTAAGGCAGGTTTTTTCATTTTATCAAAAAAAATCTTATATTTGCTAGATTTTTCAAAATTTTAAACTTTATGATTCAACGTATTCAAAGTGTTTTCTTAGGATTGATAGCCATTCTGATGACACTTTTCTTGTTTTTGCCGATATGGAAAAAAATGGACTCACAATCTGGAGAGCATGTGGTCATTAATGCATTGGGCATGAGTCACTTGAAAGGAGAGACCCTCATTTCAGAAAAAAGTGCTATCTATATCTTTATTTTGGCTTTTTTCTCTGTTATTATTAGTGTAATCTCTCTATTAAATTATAGAAATCGTCCCCGTCAAATATTATTAAATTTAGTAAATTCATTACTGATTGCAATTTCAGTAGTAGCATCTGCATTGCTAATTTCAGATGCAGAAAAAATATTACTTCCTGCTCAAAAAGGTAATTTTCAAGTAGGGTTGTTCTTGCCAGTAATAGCATTGGTATGTAATATGCTTGCAAACAGATTTATCAGAAAAGATGAAAATTTAGTAAGATCAGCGGATAGAATCAGGTAAAATTATTTATTCACAAACATAAAAATACTGTTCGGCTTTCCACTCTCCCAAAGTAGCAGCCAAATGCAAATCTTGGCAAATAGTTTGTCTATCTGCCAAGATTTCAAATTTTATAAGAGCCCTCCAAAAGTATAAACTCGCCTCTTGAAAACCATTTTTTTCTAAAATTGAAAACTCCTTCAATATATCAAAAGCTGTAATCTGTTTTGTCTGATAACGACAAACCAATTCCCAAAAAATAAACTCTGGCTCATCAGCATGGGCGTTATAATGTAGCTTTTTATATGCCAAATTGTATTCTCCTTGCTCTATAAGGTTTTTTACAGATAACAGGTAATATTTTTCATTTGTCGGCTTCCGAGTCAGTAAAATAGATATAATAGAGTCTGATTTTTTTAATTCTTTCTTTTTATGATATAACAATGCATTTTTATATAAAATATTGCGTTCTCGAATATCTAAAAAGTTGATAATAACAACAAAAAGTACAAAAATCACCCCAAATATACCTATCCAGAAGTTTGCTGTCTTGACAGTTTGTTGAACTTCTGCCTGTTTAGCTTGTTTTTCGGCTCTAAACTTTCTGATAAACTCCTGAAAAACAGCTCTTTTTACTTCTCGCTCTTCTTGCTCTTTTTTCTGATATGTTTTATAGTAGTGAAAAGCATCTATATTTTGGCGTAATCCTATCTTAGCATCGTAGAATTGTCTTTTGGTAGAATCTGAAAGAGTATGATAAGCTTCATTAATTAACTTAAATTTTTCCTCAGCTTTTTTATCATTTGGATTTTGGTCAGGATGATATTGCCATGCTAATTTTTTGAAAGCTAATTTTATTTCTTTCTCTGTAGCCTGTGGAGATATGTTTAAAATTTCATAGTAATTCATGACAAATTTCAACGAATAAATAATTTAGTTTTCAGATTAAACCTTTTGCCTGGTAAGGCATTGATAAAGTCTTGCATTTCTAAATTAAGCAAAATTACAGCCATTTGATTAAGGGGGATGCCTAATAACAAACACATTTCATCTAAACTGGCTTCTTCTTTTTCAAATAAAAATTTGATGACAGCAATTTCAGAATCTGAAAGATTTATATGATTGAGATCTAAGTTTTTTTTGTGAGAGGTGTTGGAAGTTTTTTCCCAATTCATAATGTAAGCAATATCTTCAGCGGAAGTTATCAGATGAGCCTGATGAGTTTTGATAAGATGATTACAACCCTCTGAAGTGCTTACTCCTATATTGCCTGGCAAGGCAAAAACTTCTCGATTATAATCGTTGGCATATTGGGCTGTAATGATAGCTCCACCTTTTTTCATAGACTCTACAACAATCACCACATCTGATAAAGCAGCCGTAATTCTATTTCTTGCTGGAAACCGAGGAGCATCGGGGCGTGTACCCAAAGAAAATTCTGTAATCAGAGCTCCTCCATGATGAATCATTTGTTCTGCTGTATTTTGATGAGACGAAGGATACAAGGTATCTAAACCATTAGCCAAAACACCTACAGTAGGCATCTCATTTTTTAAAGATTCCCTATGAGCAATAATATCTATGCCATAAGCCATTCCACTGATAATGATAGGTTTATAGGCTTTGAGTTCAAGTAAAAGTTGTTCTACAAAATTTTTACCATATGGTGTAGACTGCCGAGTTCCGACAATGGCAATGGTTTTATCCTGATTGAGATTTGTATTTCCTTTTTGATACAAAATGATGGGTGCATCATCAATTTGTTTGAGTCTTTTAGGATATGCTTCATCTAAAAAAAATAGAATCTGGATGCCGTTTCTTTCAGCATCCTTTATCTCTTTTTCAGCTTTTTGAAATAATTGATTTTGATTTTCTGTAATTGATTGGCTCACTTTTGCCCCGATTCCTTGTAACTGGAGAAGCTGGTGTTTTTTTGCCTTGAAAATATTCTCTGCTGAACCAAAATGAACTAACAAATTTCTGGCGGTTACTCCTCCAACTCCCTCTATCAAATGTAACGCCATTTCATATATGCTCACTCGAGTAGATAAACTCATAAAAAACAATTTAGCTTACGAATATACTAAATATGTTTTTATAAAGGAAGTTCATTTTTGAGCATTTGCAAAAAATCTTTGAGTCTGTATAAAGATTGCAATGTTTCCATTTTTTGTTTTACTTCCTTTGAGCGTTGTCTCATAATTTCCTTAGCTGCTTCTAATTTATATCCTTTCTCTTTTACCAAATGATAAATAGCTTTTAAATCTACAATATCTTCTTGAGTAAATCTTCTGTCTCCTTTTTTGTTTTTTTGAAAATGGAGCATATCAAATTCACTTTCCCAAAATCGTATGAGTGAAGTTGTAACATTCATCATATCTGCCACTTCTCCTATAGTGTAGTAAAGTTTTGTACTTTTCTCATAAGTAGTCTCCATAAGCATCAAGTTTTTTGAGATACAAAATATCAATTTTCAATTTTTGATGATATAAATTTAAAAAATAAAAAACTAAAAGTCAATAGTTTACATAAAAAATATTGATAAATTTTTATGTAATAATAGCTGAATTTTTATTAAAAAAATTTAAACTTACTTAAATTAGATTTGTATTTTTTTTCTCTTGCAAGTTCATACCGATAGATGGTTTGCCCAAGTATTTTGAGAAAAGGCATACCTTCTGTTGCATACTCATAAAGATTATCGTTGAGAATGCCATCTCTGTTTGTATGAATAGCAGCAGTAAGGAAAAATTCAATATTGTTGTCAAAATCAACTATATAAGCAGAATCAATAGCAAAACCGTAGGCAAGTCCTACAATATTAAAAATTCGGATATTGGGGTTTATTTGTGCATTAGGGTCTTGTCCATAGTATAAATATTTTTTATAGGCGTCAAAATGTCCTGTCTGAGTAGAGTAGGCTGTTTTAATCCCTTCATAAGGGTAAGCACCCATTAAACGCCATAAAAAAGTATAGTCTTCTGTTGTTAGATTAAAACGTAATTTCTTCTCTAAGGTTTCAGGTAAAATAGTAGCAATTGTAATTTTATGTAATTGGCTTAATGCTAAGAAATTATTACTGGCAAAATCTAAAGGGAAATTTTGAAATCTTCCAAAACCATCTATGTGGGCTTTCCCAACTGGTATTTTAGGAAAAATAGGAGTAGGAAGGGAGTCATTGCAAATTTCTTCTTGCCTGTAAATCATTTGAAGCTGGTTGTTATAGAACAAAACAGGATTGGTACAAATATTCTGTTGGTCTGTATAACAAACACTTCCACCTAAACGCCGTACGATACGAATACTATCATAACCTTTCGTTTGTAGGGTTTCATAAATATAACGTTGTCCCAGAAATTCATACAGACGAGCAAAAGAAGGATTGTCACTAACAAGTAGCATTCTTTCTGCATACTGAGCAATACATGGTGGGTTTGTGTCTTGGGGAATATTCCCAATAGCTCCTTCAGGACAGATACTGCTAGCTAGTGTACTCATGCGAGTATATTTATTTAATACCATGTCTTCTTTGGAATCATTTATCTGATTGATTTTTTCCAATGACATTAATATTACAGGAAGCTTGACTGTACTTGCAGGGTAGATGTAATTACGACTATCTACATTATAAGTAAAAGTTTTGAGACTAGGTTTGTTATTCTTGTCTCTTTGTATTTGAGTATATAGTATCTGAATATTATAGGAATCCTTATTGTCTAGATAAGGTTTAAATTTATCATACTGAAGAAGTAGAATTTTCTCCAATATGTTTTCTTTAGTCTGGCTCTGTAATTCATAGGGTAGACTAAAGAAAATAAATATATATATAAGTCTGATTCTCATAATTATAAAACTATTTATCAAAACTAAGCCTATAAGCTTTATAGGCTTATAGGCTTATAGGCTTAAAAGTTAGCTTTAGCTAATATAACAAAATATTATTTTTTATCTGCTTTTTGTTCTTCTTTTTTAGAATCTTCTTTGGCAACAGGTTTTTTAGTTTCTAAGTCAGCGTCTGTTACTTCTCCTACTTTTTTAGCAAGCATTAAGTTTGAAGTACCTTCTCTGAATTGATAACCTATCCCGAAAGGAAGAGCACGAACTTGGTCTTTATTTTTGTAAGCCTCTCTCATTGATGTCTGGTAACGACCAGAAAATAAACTGATAGGACCAGCATATACACCAAAAAATGTTTTCTGCCATTTGCTATCATCAGCAAAATTGCTCAAAGGCATGCCTGAGTCATCTTGTACAACAAATTTACTGTTTTTAAGAATAACATGTTTTACAGTACTAAACAAAGGGTCGTACATCAGATAAGATGCTGCTTTCAGGTAAGTAGCTGTAGGGCGTAGGCTTTGTAAGTAAGCTTTAAATTCAGGAGTATCTTTTTCTAAAGCCATATTGATAATATTAACACTAAAGTATGTTAATGACCTTACTTTGTTATCTCCTTTTTTCTTGAAGAAAATTCTATTCCCATATACTACTTTCTTTTTGTTGCTATCATCAACTTTATAATCGTTGGCAAGTACAACTTTTCCATCTTGATTAATAGCTACTTTTTCGTAATAGGTAATTTCATTATCTAATTGAGCCATGTATAACATAATCAAGTGGATAGTTCCATCTACTTCTACAGAACGTTTACCTGTTAAGTCTACAGCCATATCATTGGTTCTGAAGAAACTAAACTCTGCTAAAAAGTAACCAGCCTTGTTCAAGGCAGAAAAATAGTTAGTTTGCTTTTTCTCAACTTTCTCAAGGTCTAAAGGAGTACCTATGGGTTCAAGACCAATCATTACAATTTCATCAGCATTGGGGAAAAATGTCTGAGCATGTAAAAAATCAGCTCCACTAAAAGGATAAAATAGAAGTCCTCCTTGTGCATTAGGTTCTTTGAGTTCTTGCTCACCCCAAGCACGCATTTTAGCTATTTTTCCTTCTTTTAACTTTCTCCATTTTGCGTCACTTTCTTTAGAGTAGTTTTTCCAAGCTTCTGACTCTTCATATTTTTTCAGCTCATCACTTTCTACTTGGGGTAAACCAGCAATAAAACGAGCAATTTGATTGAATTTTTTGTCTTGTGGAACTTGACGATTAGACGTTTCTTCTTTTTTCTGTGTAGAATCTTTTTTAACGGTAGTGGTGTCTTTCTTACCATTATCTTTGTCTTTGGTATCTTCGCCACCTTTACAAGATTCTAAAAAGGTGATGGTTGCAACTAATAACAATAGTTGACTAAGTTTTGATTTCATAAAAAACAGGTTGATAAATAAAACTATTATTTTTTAAGCTTTTGATTTTTGAACATTTTTGCTAATAAAGTAAACGATTGTTCCTGATATCAACATCCCTAATGTTAAAATAAAGGGCATAATTTGGTCTGAATAGCTTTTTTCAGGATTTGCTTTAATGATTCCAAATAGAATCTTTGTAGCAGGCAAGATACGATCTTCAAATAAAAACCACATTGTCCAGCCTGTAGCAGCTAAGAATATCAGAGATGTAATAGGGAATCCCCATGCTTTATACTTTCTTTCAATTTTGGGTTTTTGAATTCTTAAAATAATCACGCCCAATACAGTAGAGAATGTAAAAACATCTAAAACAAAAGCTATTGCTTTCAAAACAGAATCGAAAGAGGATGTTAAAATCAGGATAACTGAAATCACAGATTGCACAATAATAGCAGTACTTGGTACGCCTTTAGCATTTAATTTTGCGAAACTTTTGAATAAAGGAAAATCTTCGCCTATCATTTGTGTTACTCTGGGTCCAGCGAATACCATTGAACTAATAGAGGAAACTAGCAACAATGCAATCAAAGTTGCCATTACTTTGCCTCCAATCTGACCAAAAATAACACCCGCCGATAAATAACCTACTTCTAAGGGTTTATCAAAATCTTTTGCCTGTTCTGCTGATAAGGTAGAAACAGGAATGGTATAGAGAAATACAAAATTCAGTAGAATGTAAGCAAACATCACGACAAGTGTTCCCATCAGTAATGATTTGGGTACGTTTTTCTGAGGGTTTTCAATTTCATTTGCCAAATAAGCTGAAGCATTCCAACCTGAATAAGCAAAAGAAACAAAAGCCAAGGAAACAGCAAAAGCTCCAGAAGCTATCTGACTCCAATCACCATCTTTGGGTAAAATACTGATGTTTTGAGGCTCATTGGTAAGAAATAAACCTGAAAGAATGAATAATAGAATCAAACCTACTTTTATGGCTGTTGAATAACGTTGAAAGCTTCCGCCTGCCTTGATATCTGTTGCATGAATAGCTGTAATAATTAATACCACTACAATTCCAATAATTTTGGCATCAATGCCTACAACATTAGAAGCATAAGTACCTAAAGCCATAGCAGCCAATGCTACAGGGGCAGCAAAACCAATGGTAGCTGAAATCCAGCCTGAAAGGAATCCGAATAATGGATGATAGATTTGAGATAAAAAGTTATACTCACCACCAGAACGAGGCATTAAGGAAGCTAATTCTCCGTAATTTAATGCTCCACAAAGAGCAACAATTCCTCCAATAAGCCATAATGCAAGTAAAGGGAAAATATGGGGCGTACCCACTGCCTGATAACCTAAACTGGTAAAAACGCCAGCACCTATCATGTTGGCAATAACAATCGCAATTGCTGTGTTGAAACTAATTTTTTGAGATGACATGAAAAATTGAATAACTTAGTGTATATAATAGAGGCGAAAATAAAGGTTTTTTCGTAAAAAAAGTTCTAAAAAGAAATTTTTTTAGAACTTTTAATTACTTAACATAATAAAAATTATTCTTGAATCTTGATGTTTCTTGAATCCACAGCTCCAAGAGAACGATTTTCACGGGAAGCTAATTCTAAAATCTTGTCGTATTGCTCAGGAGAGAGGTCGTTGTAGAAATAATAAACAGGATTTACTTTTTCACCTTTATGAATTACCTCGTAGTGCAGGTGTGGAGCAGTAGAGAAACCTGTACTACCCACATAACCAATACATTCACCACGTTTTACTTTTTGTCCTTTCTGTATCTTAAAACTTGAAAGGTGAGCATATAGTGTTGTATAATCTTCGCTATGTTTAATCTGAATTTCATTGCCATAACCACCAAAATTATTTTGGGCAACTGTTACAACACCATCAGCAGTTGCATAAATAGGTGTGCCATGTGGTGCTGCAAAATCTATACCTGGGTGGAATTGAGCTCCTCCAAAAATAGGATGGAAACGTGTACCAAAACCAGAAGAAAGGCGTGTTAATTCTTTGTTTGAGAGGGGCTGAATGGCTGGTATACTTGCTAGTCTGTCTTCTTTACTCTTAGCCATCTGCATAATATCATCGTAAGACTTGGTTTGTACATACATCTTACGTTTTAATCTGTCTATTTTTTGAAGGGTATTGAGAACTAAATCTTCACTTTTTAATCCTTTTTTAAGCAAATCAGCGTATTTTTCTGTTCCGCCTGAACCTGCTATACGAGCAGACATAGGTACGGGGTCTGCTGCAAATATTACTCTGTATACCTTGTCGTCTCTTTCTTGTAAGGAAGTAAGAACTTTGTCTGATTCTTCTAACTTCTTGTTAATGAGCTGATAATAACTCTTTAATTCTTCTACTTCTTTGGCTAATTCAGCCTCTTTATCAGACTTATGAAACTTTGTGTAAATAAATGTGAAGCCTAAACCAAACAATGCTGCAAAAATTAAAAGACCTGCAATATTAAAGGCTATGTCCCATTTGTTTACCTGTACACGCTCATAACGGCACGACTCGGTATCGTAGTAATACTTGATTTTTGCCATAGGAGATAGTTTGGAGTTTGTTTACTGTTTAATAACTAAAATTGAAACGCCAAAATTAAGTATTTATTCTAAACCTACCAAATAAATTTCGCAAAATACTGAAAAACAGAATTTTAAACTCTTTTAAATCAATAAATACTTGAATAAAATAGCACATAGCTTCTACGAAATTAAAATCAAAAAGTTTTATTTATTAAATAAATAACTTTGATATTCAAAGTAAAATAAACAGATAGTAATTGGAATTAAAAACAAAGTCGTGTTCAAGCAACAAAAAACAGAAGCCTTTGGAGCTTCTGTCTAAGAATAAAATATGTATGAGAAATCTTTAATTTACAGGAATTACTATAACGGGGTTTAATACATATGTTGCAACAGGCTCTTCTTTTCCATTTTTTCTTTTTACATTTTTTATTAAAATTACAATAGAGTCATTTTTTTGTGTTTTTTGAAGAATGTCGTTTAAAGGCTCACCAAGAGCTATATTTTGTTTAGAAAAAATGGTTATTCCATCTCGTTTGATAGAAATAGAAACTTCTGCTGTGTACTGATTTTCGTCTTTGAGTTCAGACGCAGGCGTTATTTGAATAAGAGTATTCTTTACATTTCTATCCAAACCTTGTGAAATATCTATTGCTTTTCCATCTTTTATTAACTCAACGGTTGCAAGAGGCAACTTTACAACTTTAAACTCCTTGGTATCTACAACTTTTCCTTGAGAAAGTACATTTAATTTGACTGTTTCTGCATCTGTTTTAGGAATGAGTTTAATGGTATTGGAGTTTTCGCTTGCCAAAACTTCGGCGTTGGAAGCCTGAAAACTTGGATTTTTTACACCATTGATAACAATTGTGTTGCCATAACCCTCATAGATTGTGCTGATAGGGGCGGTGTAGGTGATTTGGGAAAACACCGACATAGAAGATAATGCAAAAATACCTGATAAAAACACTTTTTTTGTACACATAAAAGTAATAGGTTGGTGTTCTTATAAAACAAAGATGATTTCTAAAAAATTTCCATTTTTCTTGAAATATTTAGGAACCCCTCCGGTGCTTGCGAAATGCTTGGATAAGCTGGTATATAAAATAAGAATTGATAATCCGAGAACCTCCGTCAATAAGTCGGGTATACCATTCCATATCAGGTTTTACAAGTTTTGTTCCTTCTATAAAGTTATTTTTGTGTACTGGATTGAGAAATTCAAAATAAAAACTCAAAAACTCTTTAAAGGTATCACAAGAAGTAGGGGAGTCACTGAAACGCAAACCAATAGAATACCCATACACAGAAAATAAGCCTGCACTTATTAAAAGAGTCTTTATTACTGCTTTTCCCCAACTTGTACCATGATTTGAGGAATATTTATTTAACCATAATGCAGATTTTTCAGAAAATGATTCTCCTACGAATTTAATAGAATCCCAAATTTTATTGAACCACTTAAATCTTTTGTATTCTTTCTTGGGCAATTTTTTAAAATCACCAAACAATGACATATCAGAATACAATACATTCATCTCCTCTGCAAAATACTCGTTGGCTGTAACGGTATCACCTCGGTTGTCGTAGATTTTTTTGAGTTGCCCAAAAGCTAAACGCTTTTGTTCATTATCTAATTCTTTTGAAATATTTTCTGGTTTGGGCATTCTTGTACCTGCCAGAAACACCTCCGTAATTTTACTACTCTTAAAATCTAATTCCATTTCCTCGAAATCGCAGTCTATAAAAGTAGTTTTACCTAAATCTGAATTGTGGATTTTGAGAGTAGGAGAGTTGCCTTCGAGTTTTTTGCTTTTTACACCACTGAAAATGATATTGCCTGCATTTACAGAATTATTGAATGTTATATTATTGATAGGAATATCAGAAATTTTAATAAGTGTTCCTGCGATTATATCAGCATTTTCAAATGTTAACTTATTTAAAAAGCCCTCAGATTCTTCTATGTAAAAGTATTTCGGTATGGGGGTTAAATAAAACTTCACCTCATTAATATTTAACCCTTCATTTAAAGTTATATTAATTTTATTATAAATACCTCCACTAAAGCAAATCCTTTTTGTGAAAATTCCTCTTGTAAATGATATAACATTTTTAATGTTTACTTTTTCTAAAAGAAGATCAATATCTATTTTACCACCATTCCAATGGATTTCCTCAAAATCTCCACCCTCAAAATTACAAAATCTGCTTACATTGGAGAGATTCCAGCTTAATGTACCAAAATTCCCATTTTTGATATAACACCCCCCAACTTCACATGATAGTATAGTCCAATGTTCAATATTAATATCATCAACACAAATTTGATAAATTTTACATTCATTTAAATTAAGCCAATTCACAGAACCATTATCCATTCCGAAGGTAGTTATGGAGCTATTCTCTATAAAGAACTTTTCAATATTTAGAAAACTTAAACCCAATTTGGCTTTTTCACCAAAGTCCTTGATTTGTATGGAGTTTACTTTACAATTATCAGAAATTTTAAACTCATCCAAATGCCCTGAGTAAAAGTTCAAAAACTCGATATGACTTTTATTTAATTTAATATTCCTATTTGTTTCTAAAGTATTTTCTTGCCTCGAAATAAATGTTAGTTCATTAATGTAGCACTCATTAAATTCTATATTTATTCTAGAAGGAAAAAAATCTTCTATATCTATAAATAATGTCCCTAAAAACTTTTTATTCTCTATTCTTATGGTTTTTATACCATCGATGTTCTGGCTAATATATTCATGTTTTTTTCCTTTTAATATAGCCTCCAGTTCTTCTTTTGAGATTTCTTTGTAATTTTCTGTATTTTCTTCCATAGTAGTAATAGGGTAGTGGTGTGTATTCAAAAATAAGAAAACTTGAGAAAAAACAAAAAAGCAGAGAGGATGAACCTCTCCGCCTTTTTACTGACAATTATTTCGTTTTTTATTGTTTTACATATTTATGTGAACCATTTTGTTTTATTCCGTTTTTATCCACATAACGGCAACCTCCTGAGCCTACAACAGGTCCGTATGAGTTTTCGGAGAGTTTTATGTCACCACATCGACCACATTTCCATGTTGAAACTTTACCAGACGGTTTTTTCTCTGAAGAGCTATTGGTGTTAGATGAGTTGTTATTATTTGAGTTATATCCTGAGTTTGAATTAGGGTATCCACTTACCTCTTCTTCACTTGTATTTATATAAAACTGACGACCAGACCGCTTTACGCTCGCCACGCCACTTATAAAAGTAAATTTTTCGTCATATTTTGGAGAAATTACTATTTTGCCTGTTCTATCTATCGTTCCCCATTTGCCTTCCATTTTTATGCAAGCCGTATTTTCACGAAAAAAATTTATTGCCCTTTCATACTGGAATGGGATAACTTCCTTGCCTTTGGTATCAATAAAGCCCCATTTACCATTCAATTTGACAGCATTATATTCATCTTTTTCAAAAAATCCATTGACCTCTTCATATTGGAATGGGATAACTTCCTTACCTTTGGTATCAATAAAACCCCATTTACCATTCAATTTAACACCTGCTAACCCTCCCCTAAACATATAACTTTCGTAATCTTCGTACATTGTAGGGGTAATTTCCTTGCCTTTAAGGTTAAAAAATCCCCATTTACCTTTTTGTTTTACTGCTACAAAATGTTTATCCTCATCTTTTTCTTCTACAAAATAGTCTGTATCTGGTTTAATTTCTTCATATTTAGCCTTCAATATTTTTTTCCCACGTCTATTGACTCCAAATTTTCCGTTTTCTTGGAAAATTTGAGTTTGGGCGAAACTTGCTGTTATGATAGAGATAAAAGCAAATGTTAAAATGATTTTTTTCATAATAATTTCTTATTTGATTATTTATTTAACTTTTCCAGCAGAATCCCAAGAGTGGCTTGTACTATTCTTTACTTTTGGGCTTCGGCAATGAGTTTTATTGGGAGAGGGACGACGGCTTAACCCCTCCATAATTTCAATTGCTCCACAACCACCACAAACATATTTGTATTTATCTACTTTTTTTGTATCGTTATTGCTTGTTTGGTTATTATTACCACCATTCGATTCTATAGCAGCTTCTTCTACTCCTGTGGCACTGAGGCGAAAACTCTGTCCGTCTCTCATTCCTTTGTACACAAAAGGATTCACACCAATAGGACCTAAAATTTTGTCGTACTTGAATTCTGTAACTGGTTTTTTGTTCTTGTCAGCGAGTGCCCATTTGCCATCTTTCTTGAGGAAATAACCAGCACCCATTCCAGCACCTTCTCCTGTATAGGGTGTTTCCATCACGATTTCATACTCTGGAGCAGCAACTTCTTTTCCTGTTTTGTCGATGAATATTTTTTTTCCATTCAACGAAACTTCCATTCTTTCTTGCTTATACCAGTCTTGGAGAGCTGCCGGATTTTGAAACATCATCCCTTCATATTGATGAGAAATAACCAGTTTTCCATCATTATCATAAAAACCCCATTTTCCATTTAATTTTGCAGGTATTAAACCAGCTTTGCTGTCATAATGAGATATTTTCTCAAAATTTTCTTTCACGATTATTTTACCGTTTTTTTCGAGGCATAGGTTGCCTTTTTTGTCGGTGGCTTTATGGATTTCCTGAGCGAATCCTAATGAGGCAAAACTCATAGCCAAAACCAAACAAGCGATGATTCTTTGTAATTTTTTCATACGTGTTATCATTTTTGTGAATTGTTTTATTAATTTTTAATAAAGGTGAAATGCAAAAATTGCTGTAATTATCTAACCTTTTCCCAATAATGAGAATTACCTGCATTATATCGAATACATTTACTATTAACTTTTGGTTGAAAATCATCATTAGAAACTGCTGACATATTGCATCTTTTACACTTATAGTTAGTTGTTTTTTTGGGTGTATTGGTATTAGATGAATTGTTATTATTTGCGTTTGAACTGTAATTTGACTTTTCAACCTCTCTGCCAATAATGTTAATATAAAATTGGCGACCATCTTTTTTTACACGTGCTTCACCTCCTGCATCAAAAATAAATGACTCATCATATTCAGCGTCAATAAACATTTTACCTTTTTGGTCTATTGCTCCCCATTTTCCATCTATTTTTACACAAGTGCTTGCCTTTCCTCTGGGAAAAGATAGCACATCTTCATATTTAAAAGGAATAAGTTCTTTACCCTTTTCATTAATAAAGCCCCATTTATCGTTCATTTTTACACCTGCATAATTATCGCTTCCTATCGGAGAAAAACTTTTTGCATCATCATATTGGAAAGGTATTTTTTCTACGCCTTTATGATCAATAAAACCCCATTTTCCATTCAATTTAACGCCTGTCACACCACTATAAAAAGAAAAATGGCAATCTTCGTATTTCATAGGAATAACCTCTTTTCCTTTAAAATTAAAAAAGCCCCATTTACCTTTCTGTTTTACTGCTACTAAAACATCTTCTGATTCGCTCTTATAAGGCATTTCTACGTTTTTTATTGCCTCATATTTATTTTTTAGTACGGTTTTACCATTGACTTGCATTCCATATAAAATCGAACCAGATTTTGCTTTTTCGTCAGTAATTCTTTGTACGAAACCTGCTATTATGACACTTTGTGCGAGACTTGTCGTTATGGTAAACATAAAAGACAATAATAAAATGAGACTTTTCATGTTTTTTGATTGGGCTATTTTGAGAAATATTTCTTCATTAGTTTTTCAGCATTTTTTTACTGTTTTATTAATCGTTTTTATTTCTTATTGGCTTCATTGTAGGCTTTCTCTATCTGTAGAGTAGTATTTTCCAGAAACTTTTTAGCTTCTGCTTCACTGGCAAAGCTAATTGAAAATACAGAGGCTGTTTCCTCTCTTCTGCTGGGTACTTCTGTGCCGTACAATCTTGAGCATCGTTCTTCTGTTCGTACTATTTTATTTTTCATGCCTGCCTTCAAAGTTTGGCATAACGTAACAATAAATTTGGTATCCGTTATTTTACTTACACTATGATTGCCTTGATACAAATCTTTGAGTGCAACTTTTATAGCAAGGATTTTTTCTTCAGTAGTGTTTTTGGTGTATTGCCCTACGAAAATACTATCGTTGGTTAATCTGATAAATTCTGTGTTAGATTTATCTTCAAACCCTTTCTTTCCCTCAAATCTGTAAATGGTTTTATTACAGGTGATTTCTATTTTTTGTAACTTATCAGGAGTAGCTTTTTGGGTAGCAGCAGACTTTTGTTGAGCTACCAATGTACTTGCACTTAGTAAGCTAAGAACCAAGCAAGCAACAATTTTTTGTAATTTTTTCATACGTGTTATCATTTTTGTGAATTGTTTTTATTTCTGTAAACTGTTTTATTAATTTTTTAGCATTTTTTTAAAGTTTTCCAATTCCTTTTTATTTTTGAAACTTCGTACAGAAGTTCCATTCATTTCCTGATTGGTCATTTTGACATTATGCTGAGAAGCTTCTTCATATTTGTATTTAGAGTACATATTGTCAATACTTAATTCTAGTTCTCCTCCAAAATTTCCAAACTCCACATCCTCCAAATATTCTTTGGTAAAATAATGATAAGAAACAGAGGTGGCTTCTTGTGAGGCGTTGAGTTCCACGTAAGTCATGAGAATATGCTTGTCTTTTTTGATAACAAAATAAAGGGATTTGCCTTCGTCGCTGTGTTTATGTTCAGCAACCAGTTTGCCTTCTACTGTAAAACTTTTGCCTTTCATAAAGCAGCCTTCATTAGCAGGTTTATCTGTGAATTTGAAAGAATTTTGAGCAGAAACAGTACCTGCCAAAAGGCATAAAAAGAATAAAGTGAATAATGTTATCTTTTTCATTTTTGTTTATTTAGAGTGAAATAATTAGAAAAGTTTATTTAAAGAGTTCTTTTTTGAAGTTTTCAAAAATTTTGTTGGATGAAAATATTCCAATTTGAATAGTTTGTGCTCCAACTAACTCGTAACCATCTCCATCTTTTTCTCCAAAACCCCAACGTAATCTTTTTACTTTGTTTTCTGTGTCTTGTTCGTAGGGAATATTGCTTAGTTGGCTATCAATTTGATAGTATCCTTTTTGATCTTCGATAGGCTTGATTGTTAATTTCTTAAGGAGTTCAGGAGAAAGGTGGTAGTAAATGACATCTTTCACATATTTTGGAGCATCTTTATCAAAAAAGCTTCCTGAGTTATACACACGTGTCAAAATGAATTTATCTTTCGTTTTTTCTAAGAAAAAAAGAAGACCACCTTGCTCGTCTGTTGCAATCAACTTACCCTTGATGACCAACTCCTTACTTCTTAAATTTTCATTAGCAAAGTTTTCGCTATAGGTTAATTTTGGTTTTTTTTGAGCAAATACAATTGTACAAATCAGTAATAATGCAAATGGAAGAAGTATTTTTTTCATATGTGTTATCATTTTTGTGAACTGTTTTTATTTCTGTAAATCTTCTGAACAAAATTATACAATGGCTCTAAGTGTTTGGGTGGTGTTTTTGTCAAATGGTTTATCGAATTTGTGAAAGTACCATTCCGATTTTTTTAGGTCTTTTTGATTTTTTCTAAAATAAGAGTAAAGATTCGTAGATTGGAACTGGCTTTTGGTACAAGAGGAGTGTGGTGTATAGATAGAAGTCCCTACATTTACATCTGAATATAAGAAACTGCATGAATAGATATATTCTCATATTGTATTGGATGATTTTGAGCTTTGGGCATACAAAAGCCCAAGACCCTTACACTATTCAGATAGATAAACAAAACGGATTGCCCTCTAATGCCGTTTATGATATTTTTCAGGATAAAAAAGGGTTTATCTGGATGGCTACAGATGTGGGTTTGTACAGATATGATGGCTCAGTTTTTAAAAGTTACCAGTCTGCCAACCAGACATCTTTATCGGGCAGCAGTATCAGAGAAGACCAGTTTGGGCGTATCTGGTATGAAAATTTTGACGGATATTTACATTATGTAGAAAATGACAGCTTGCACGCTTTACAACAACAAAAACCTATTGCATACCTGCCTGTAAGTTTTACTCTCAAGTATTTATTTGTATTTCAGAAAAAAGGAATAGATGTATATGATTTGAAAACACTCAGATTTGTAAAGACTTTTGAGCTTTCTACACTTGTTTCTGAGCATTGCACCAGTGATGCCCAAAACTTCTACTTTATCATTAACGATATACTCTATAAAATAGATGAAAACCTTCGTTTATACGAAAACAAGTATTTTGAAGGAAAACCTGCAAAACTCAAACAAATGTTGCTTGCAGGCAATGAAATTGTAGTAGTAGGCAGATACAATGAATCGAAAAAAATGTATTTTTTTGATAAAAACCTGAATTTTACAAGTTATAAGCCTATTTCGGAGCCTGTTCTTGTGCAGGGAATGAGTTTCATAGACCAGAAGTTTTGGGTACATACGCCAAACGGAACGTGGGTGTACCCGCAAGACAGCCGAACATCAGAAAAAGTTTATTTAAAAGATAAAAGTATTGCCTCTGTACTCAAAGACAGACAATCTAATTATTGGTTTTCAACAACTAATGAAGGTGTTTGCTTGGCTACTCACTTGAACCATCTGTTTTATCCTTTTCCTCGTTATACTCCCAATAAAATGGCAATTACAGAGGCTGGATTTTTAGTTGCAACCAAAAAAGGGGAGATTCTAGAATACGATTCTCTGATGAGTTTAAAAGGCATTATCAAAGAAAAAACAGATAATTCGGAGATTTATTATATCCAGTACGATTCCCTGCAAAAAGATATTTTCTTTTCTTCTAAAGGGTTTACTCATTTACCTAATAAAAGCTATAGCCAACGGATATTTTACGAACTTGCTCTAAAAGAAATGATACGCCTTGATGATAAATACTATGCTTTTTCGTCAAGTGGTTATTGTGGCTTGTTGAAAACAGCTCAGCAACAGGGAGTATCTGCATGGGACGATTATTTTGAGAAAAATAAAATTGTGAATGTAAAAGGAACAGCCAAAATATTGGATGCTCTTCGGGGAAAATCTGTTGCATATCATTCAGAGAAGCAAACTATTTATTTTGCCACCAATGTGGGATTGTATAAAACTACACCTTCTTATACCAAAGAAGTTACTTTTCAGAAAAAGCCCTTTTTCGCCTCAAGATTATTTGTATATAAAAACGACCTGTATGCTTTAAGTACAAGAGGGAATTTATATCATATTGAAAATGAGAGTAATTTTGTTTTACTCAATGCTGTTTTGGGGGTGGAGGAGTCAGAGATTAGACTGGTGAAACAGTTTGACAAATATCTCTTTGTTGTAAGTAAAGGATATGTTCATCTTTTTGATTTAGAGACAAAAAAGTCTCATACTGTCAATATAAGAATCAATACCTCCGATATCAATGATTTTGTTTTGAAAAATCAGTATTTGTTTCTGCTTACCAATAATGGTATTGTTCGGGTTTATCTCAATGATAAAGAGACAAACGGGAAATCCACGTATTTTCATATTAACAGATTTACAGTCAATGGGACAGGATACCCTTTTGCTGAAAAAATATATTTAGAATATGACCAGAATGATATTCATATTCATTTTTCGATACTAGATTTTGGCTCTACACAACCCCAGAAATTATATTATCGCATCAATGGGAGTAAATGGAAAGAGGTGGCAAGTACACAAAGCCTCCAGTTTGCTTCTATGGCATCTGGCAATTATGTAGTGGAATTTAAAATCAATGAAGAGATAACACATACAAAACTAGAATTTAGTATTGATACACCCTTCTGGAAAACTCCTTATTTTATATTTACAAGTATATTTGTTGTACTGGGACTTATTTGGATGTATTATCGTTTACAACTTCAGAAATTAAAAGCGAAAAACAAACTTCTGGAGGATAAAATGGCTTTAGAGCAACAGCTCAATAAATCTGTGCTTACATCTATCAAATCACAGATGAACCCTCATTTTTTTTACAATGCATTAAATACCATACAGGCATATATTTTTACCAATGACAAAATGAAGGCTAATACTTATTTAGCCAAGTTTTCAAAACTTACACGACTGATTCTGGAGCATTCTGAAAAAGACACCATTAGCCTTGCCGAAGAAGCAGATGCCCTCATATTATATCTTGAACTTGAAAAAATGCGTTTCAAAGAAGATTTTCATTATCATATTGATTTTATAGATATTGTTTCTAAAGAAAGCATAGAATTGCCTCCCATGATTATCCAGCCCTACGTTGAAAATGCCATCAAGCATGGTCTTTTACATAAAGATTCTGAAAAAGAGCTTTTTATTTTGTTTAAGATGAAACAGCATGATTTAATCGTAGAAATTGATGATAATGGAATTGGCAGAAAACGCTCCATGGAATTGAATAGAATAAAAAATGAAAAATATCAGTCTTTTTCTTCGCAAGCCAATGAAAAAAGATTAGAAATTCTTAACAAAGCCACCAATCAGAAGGTAGGTGTAGAGATTATTGATAAAATGGACGTCAATCATGCTCCAATAGGTACAAAAGTCATATTAACCATACCCATTCGTTAAAATTATGTATAAAGCAATTATTATTGATGATGAAGAAATGGCTCGAACTTTACTGTTCGAAATGCTCAAAGAATATTGTACAGACATCGATGTAGTCGATTTGTGCAAAGATTTACCAACAGGTGTAAAGTCTATCCGAAAAAACAAACCAGACCTTGTATTTTTAGATATTGAAATGCCAGGGCATAGTGGTTTGGAACTTTTGGACTTTTTTGATGAAGATGACATCAATTTTTCGATTATTTTTGTGACAGCGTACAGCCGTTATGCTGTACAGGCTTTTAAATTGTCGGCAGTAGATTATCTGCTCAAACCAATTGAAGTGGAAGATTTGAAAAATTCGATAGAACTTTTTAAGAAAAACAAATACAGAAATAAGGAAGAATATGCTGTTCTTCGAGAAAACATCAAAAACCCATCAACCAAAAAAATTGCTTTGCATACCTTGAGTAGTATAAATTTTGTAAATACTCAGGATATTCTGTTTTTTCAGGGAGATGGCTCTTATACAAAAGTGTTTCTAAAAGATGGCAGAAACATTACGTTGAGTAAAGGTTTAAAGCATTTCGAAAATCTTTTAGCAGAAATTTATACTTTTTTTCGTTGTCATAAATCTTATATTGTAAATTTGGAATACATTACAGATTATATCAAATCTGACGGAGGGTATCTAGTCATTGATAAGATGCATGAAATCATGGTGTCTTCTGAAAAAATAGATACTTTATTAAAGTTATTATCTAAATAATACTATAAGTTATGAAAAAGAAGATTTTTATTAGTAGTAGTATACTTTTCTTTTTGCCTTTAGCTCTTACACTTTTGCAAGGGTGTATAGGAAGAGGAATGTGTTCATCAAGAGATTTGAAACCCAGATACTTTAGAATTAACAGCATGTATTTAGTGCCTATGTCTTATAATAAATTTTATGAGGAACAAGAAGTGGATGCAAGTGGGATAATGTTTTGGTTAAGAACAGATATAGATCACTATACATATAATTATTATCAAACATCAGGGTTTGGCTTAATGGCGTGTAGCCCAGCAGACCCGCAGTCTAAAGAAAGCATCACAAATATAGAAATATACAGTAATAATAATTTTGAAGGTTATCCTGCTGGTACAAATTTAGCTCCTCTTTTGAATGTGGAAATATCAGGCTGGGGACCCAGAAACCTTGTGGAATATCTTGCCACAAAGCCAAAATCTCAAGAATATTTTTATTTGTATTTTGAGCGAAATGCTCGCCCTACATCAGGGAATCATCAAATAATGATTATTTATAGAGAGTCTTCTGGAAAAGTTTTTGAAATGCCTGTCAGTGTGAATTTTAGATAAATGAAAGCCCTTCGGGGCTTTTTTTCTTTTATTTTGCTTTTTCAGTACAAAACCTTACTTTTGCCCTCTAAAATACTGAATACTCATTACTAAATATTAAAAGACAGCGATGACTTCCCACGAAATACGTCAGCAATTTCTCGATTTTTTCAAGGAAAAAGGGCATTTGATTGTACCCTCAGCACCTCTTGTGCTTAAAAACGACCCAACCCTGATGTTTGTAAACTCAGGAATGGCACAGTTTAAAGATTTCTTTTTGGGAACAAAACCCGCCACATCGCCTCGTATAGCCGATACTCAAAAATGCCTTCGTGTAACAGGTAAACATAACGATTTGGAGGATGTAGGACACGATACATACCACCATACACTTTTTGAAATGCTTGGAAACTGGTCGTTTGGCGACTATTTCAAGAAAGAAGCCATTGAGTGGTCTTGGCAGTTACTCACAGAAGTATATAAATTGCCCAAAGACAGATTGTATGCAACTGTATTTGAAGGAGATGCAAAAGAAAATCTTCCTGCTGATATGGAGGCTTTTGAACTCTGGAAACAATACTTGCCTGAATCTCAAATTCTGTTTGGAAACAAAAAAGATAATTTCTGGGAAATGGGTGAGGTAGGACCTTGTGGACCCTGCTCGGAAATTCATATAGACCTGCGTGATGAAGCAGAAATTGCTAAAATAGGAGGCAGAGAGTTTGTAAACCAAGACAATCCGCAAGTGATTGAAATTTGGAACAACGTATTCATGCAGTTTGAGCGTAAATGGAATGAAGAAAAAGGAGGAAATAAAGCTCTAAACGATTTTGATGCGAGTTATCAAGGCAGTAAAGATACATCAGAGTATAAAAAAGCTAAGTCTGAAAAACACATTGAAGTAACAAAGCTTGTGGAGCTTCCTGCAAAACACGTAGATACAGGAATGGGCTTTGAAAGGCTTTGTGTGGCTATTCAGGGCAAAAAATCAAATTACGACACCGATATTTTCCAGCCTTTGATTCAGTTTGTTGGCGGAAAGGCTGGTGTAGCCTACGGGAACGACAAACTTACCGATATTGCTTTGCGTGTAATCGCTGACCACATCAGAGCTGTGGCGTTTACCATTGCAGACGGACAGTTGCCTTCAGCAACAGGGGCTGGCTATGTAATTCGTAGAATTTTAAGACGTGCTGTTCGTTATGGTTACTCGTATTTAGGTTTCAAAGAACCATTTTTCAATGAAATTGTGCCTTTGCTTGCAACACAATTTGAAAATGTATTTCCTGAACTCAAAGCACAAGAAAAATTTGTACAAAATGTGATTTTAGAAGAAGAACGTTCATTTTTGCGTACTTTGGATAACGGTTTGAAACGCTTAGATAATTATTTTGAACAAAACCCCAATACGCAAGCCATTGAAGGAAAGACTGTATTTGAATTGTATGATACTTACGGATTCCCACAAGACCTTACAGCCCTGATAGCAAAAGAAAAAGGCTTTGGAATTGATGAAACAGGTTTTAAAACAGAATTAGAAATACAAAAAGACCGTTCTCGTAAAGCTCAGAGCCAAGAAACCAGCGATTGGGTAATTGTAAATGAAAGCAATTTAGATGTGGAGTTTATTGGTTACGATTACACAGAATCAGTTTCCAATATCTTGCGTTACAGAAAAGTTAAAGAGAAAAATAAGACCTTGTATCATTTTGTATTAGACAGAACACCTTTCTATGCAGAAAGTGGCGGACAGGTAGGGGATACGGGTACCTTTGAAATACATACTCTGGATATTGTAAATCATCAAAATGAGGCTTTCAAAGTTTTCATTTCAGATACAAAGAAAGAAAATGATTTGATTATTCATATTTCTGAAGATAAAAATGCTGAGAAATTAATTGAGGCATTGAGTAATCTCAATACTTCCATTACAGCTAAAATAAACGTTCAGAAAAGAGTTTTAACTAAAAATAACCACACAGCCACACACTTGTTGCAGGCTGCTTTGCGTCAGGTATTGGGCAACCATATTGCTCAGAAAGGCTCTCTTGTTAATGATACGCTTTTGCGTTTCGATTTTTCGCATTTCTCGAAACTCACAGACGAGGAAATTGCTAAAATAGAAAATATTGTTAATCAGAAAGTAAGAGAAAATATTTCTTTGGATGAACGCAGAAATGTTCCCATCCAAGAGGCTACCGAAAAATTGGGAGCTACGGCTTTGTTTGGCGAAAAATACGGAGATTTTGTTCGTGTAATTACCTTCGATGAGCATTTTTCGAGAGAATTATGTGGAGGAACACACGTTAAATCTACAGGCGAAATCGGATTCTTTAAGATTATCTCTGAAAGTTCTATTGCAGCAGGTGTAAGACGTATCGAGGCTGTAACAGCCATCGAAGCAGAAAAGGTTTTACAAGACGAGCTTAAAACTTTTGCAGAAGTAAAAGAGATTCTGAAAAACCCTAAAGATATTGTAAAGTCTATTCAAGCTCTTTTGGATGAAAAAAACGCTCTGCAAAAGCAATTAGAGCGTTTTGAACAGGCTCAGGCTCAGGCAGAAAAACAGCGTTTAGTTTCTGAGAACCTCTCAAAAGTAGGAAATATCAATACAATTATTGGTAAAGTGAATGTTAATAATTTTGATTATGTTAAACAGATAGCTTTTGACCTTCGTAACCAACAAGAAAATCTGTTTGCTGTACTTGTGGGAGTGGTCAATGAAAAACCACAAATTACGGTCATGATTTCTGAAAATCTGGTAACAGAAAAAGGCTTGGATGCTTCTAAAATCGTAAAAGAACTGGCGAAGGAAATCAAAGGTGGAGGAGGCGGACAAAATTTCTATGCCACAGCAGGCGGAAGCGATGTAAACGGAGTCGAAAAAGTCCTCAAAAATGCCAAAGAGATATTGAATTCCTAAAAATAAGAACTTATGAATTTAAAAGATAAATATGAATTAGTAATTGGTTTGGAGGTACACGCTCAGCTTAGAACAGAAGCGAAAGCTTTTGCTCCTGAAGTCAATAGCTATGGCGATTTACCCAATACCAATATCAGTGTGGTTACGCTGGCTCACCCTGGGGTGCTTCCAAGAGCCAACAAAAAAACGTTCGATTATGCCATTCGTATGGGTTTGGCGTTGGGTTCAAACATTACAAGAGAAACTTTTTTTGCTCGTAAAAACTATTTCTATCCCGACTTACCCAAAGGTTATCAGATTACGCAGGATAAAACACCTATTTGTACAGGTGGAGGGGTTTTGATTCAGGTGAAAGAAGAAAACAACCGAGAAAAATACATCAACCTTACTCGTATGCACTTAGAAGAAGATGCAGGGAAATCTATGCACATAGATGGCGAGGAGGAGAGTTATATTGATTTAAACAGAGCTGGCGTCCCGCTTATCGAAATTGTATCTGAACCTGAAATACGCAATGCAGAAGAAGCTTATTGGTATCTCTATGAAATCAGAAAGCTTGTTAGATATTTGGATGTGTGTGATGGAAATATGGAAGAAGGTTCACTTCGTTGTGATGTAAACGTTTCAGTACGTCTCAAAGGTGCTGAAAAATACGGAACAAGGGTAGAGGTGAAAAATATTAACTCATTTACCAATGTAAAAAGAGCCATTGAACACGAATTTGAACGTCAGACAGCACTTATTGAAGAAGGAAAGACTTTTCCTCAGGAAACACGTATGTTTGATGCCACCACAGGCAAAACATATAGCCTTCGTACCAAAGAAAGTTTGAACGATTACCGTTATTTCCCTGAACCCGATTTAACTCCAGTTGTTGTAGATGAAGCATGGATTGAGCGTATCAAAGCTCAAATGCCTGCCTTGCCTCGTGAATTATACGATAAATTCACCAAACAGTATGGATTAAGTGATTATGATGCTTCTCAGCTTACAGACGATAAAGCAATGGCACTATATTTTGAAGATGCCTGCAAGGAAACCAAAAACCAGAAAGGTGTTGCCAATTGGCTTTTGGGAGCAGTAAGAGCATACCTCAATGAGCTAACCATGGATATTTCAGAGTTTGAGGTACCTGCAAGCCATTTGGCAGGACTTGTAAACCTAATTGATGAAGGAAAAATCAATAACAATATAGGAAAACAGGTATTTGCTAAAATGCTTGAGAATCCTAAGAAAACAGCTCTTGAAATTGCACAGGAAGAAAATCTGGTTGTAGAAAGCAATTCAGATGAACTTTTAGAACTTATTAAAAGTGTACTTGCCAAATATCCTGATAAAGTAACAGAGTATAAAAATGGCAAAAAGGGACTTCAGGGTTTATTTGTAGGCGAAATCATGAAAGCCACAGGTGGCAAAGCAGACCCCAAACTTACCAATCAGCTTTTGATGGAAGAACTTGCAAAATAGAAAAATCAAAACCTTTTGAATAACTTCAAAAGGTTTTTTATGTGTTTAAGATAAAATAGATGTGTATTTTTTTCAAATCAAAAAATAATTCTTAAAAATTTTACAAAAAAATTTGGATAGAATTGAAAAATGTTTCTACATTTGTGCATTGTTCATTCACATAAGATACTTATCCAGAAAGACGGAGGGAATTGACCCTATGATGTCTTGACAACCTCCACATGCCATGTGTATGTGAAAGGTGCCAAATTCAACTCAAAGCAATTTGAGGAAGATAAGTTAGAAAATAGCACTTTAATCACTCGCGATACATTAAATGCTCTTCTGACTTGTCTGGAGAGCATTTTTTTATGCCCTTCAGCAAGAAAGTATTCTCTACCTGCTCTGGATAAGATATTTTGTGAAAACAATAAGTATGTATCACCCCAAAACATCTAGAGCAATGCAAGAGCAAACTAAAATATTACATCATATCCCTGTTGATAAGCTTACTGGTGCTATTTCTGTACCTATTTATCAAACTTCTACATTCGTACAAGAAGAACCTGGCGTTCACAAAGGTTTTGATTATGCACGAAGCAATAACCCAACACGCAAAGCCCTTGAAGACTTAATAGCTGTTTTAGAGCATGGAAGTAATGGATATGCTTTTGCTAGTGGTCTGGCAGCCATTGATGCTGTCGTAAAGCTTTTGAAAACAGGAGATGAAATACTCGCTGTAGATGATATTTATGGAGGAGCTTTCAGATTGTTTACACATATTTATCAGAAATTTGGTATCAAAGTTAATTATGTAGATACTTCAAATATCAAAAAGGTAGAAGAAGCCATTACACCACAAACCAAACTAATCTGGCTCGAAAGCCCTACCAATCCAACCCTGAAAATATCAGATATTGAAGCCATTGCCAAAATAGCCAAATCAAAACATTGTTTGTTATGTGTAGATAATACATTTGCGTCTCCTGCTTCGCAAAAACCTCTTGAACTGGGTGCTGATATTGTAGTACATAGTGCCACCAAATACCTTTCTGGACACAGTGATTTAATTGCAGGAATTGTAGTTACAAGAACACCCGAATTAGGAGAAAAAATTAAGTTTATTCAAAATGCCTCAGGAGCTATTTTAGCCCCCTTCGATAGCTGGCTTGTGATTAGAGGGATTGAAACTCTGCAACTTCGTGTACGCCAACATTCTGAAAATGCACAAGCCATTGCAGAGTTTTTAGCAAAACAAGATGTTGTACAAAATGTTTATTACCCAGGGCTTCCTTCTCATCATAATCATGCTATTGCCAAAAAACAACAAAAATACTTTGGTGGAGTGGTAGCTTTCGATTTGGCAATTGATGACAAGGAAATTGCTTCTAAAATAGTTTCTTCTACCACTTATTTTAAGCTTGCTGAAAGTCTTGGAGGTGTGAAAAGTTTGATTTGTTTGCCTTGTGAAATGACACACAAGTCTATTCCTTCAGAAATTCGTTATCAAGCAGGTGTAAAAGACAGTCTCATACGCCTTTCAGTAGGTTTGGAAGATGCAGAAGACCTGATAGCCGATTTAAAACAAGTTTTAGGTGCTATCAAAACCAGTTTTGTTCATACAGTATAAACACTTTTCCTTTAACCCACAAACAAATAGCAATCATGAGTAGAAAAACATTAAATATCGGATTATTTGGTTTTGGCTGTGTAGGATACGGCTTGTATCAGGTCTTAGAACAAACCAAAGGTTTAAAAGCCAATGTAAAAACTATTTGTGTAAAAAATAAAGATAAGAAAAGACAAATAGCCGAAGAGTATTTCACTTACGATAAAAATGACATACTTAACGACCCCAGCATTAATGTGGTGGTAGAACTCATTGATGATGCTGATGCAGCATTTGAAATTGTAAAAGAAGCTCTTCAAAAAAAGAAGGCTGTGGTAACTGCCAATAAAAAAATGATTGCAGAGCATTTTACAGAATTGCTTGAACTACAAAGAAAATATGAGGTTCCTTTGCTCTATGAAGGAGCTTGTTGTGCAAGTATTCCCATTATCAGAAATTTAGAAGAGTATTATGACAATGATTTACTGGAGTCTTTTGAAGGAATTGTGAATGGTTCAACCAATTATATTCTTACGCAAACAGCTGTAAAAAATATCTCATATGCAGAGGCTCTGAAAGAAGCTCAGGAGAAAGGTTATGCAGAAAGTGACCCTACGCTTGATACAGGAGGTTTTGATGCCAAATATAAACTTTTAATCCTGATTGCTCATGCCTTTGGAATTGTAGTGAAACCTTGGGAAATTTTCAATTTAGGAATAGACAATATCAGTGATGTGGAGCTTGCCTATGCCAGAGAGAAAAATCTGAAAATTAAACTAGTGGCTCAGGCGTTTAAAAATGCCAAAGGAGAGGTTTCCTGTTTTGTAATTCCTAAATTTGTAGATGCCCAAAGCAGATTGTATAATGTGGATGATGTGTATAATGGTGTGATTACCAAAACTACTTTTGCTGACACGCATTTCTTTTTAGGAAAGGGGGCAGGAGCATATCCTACAGCATCGGCTGTACTTTCTGATATTTCTGCTCTCACTTACGACTATAAATATGAGTATAAAAAGCTTAATCAAGAAGAAGAATTACATCTGAATCAGAATGTACTGCTCAAGGTTTTGCTCAGACACAGAAAAGAAGATGTGGGTATCTATACAGTTTATTTTGAAGATATTTCGGAGTCTTATCTCAATCATCATTCAGGGTTTATTATTGGAACAATTTCTTTGGATAATTTGAAGGCTATCTCTGGAAAACCTTATCTTAAACATTCTGTCATTTTATTTGAACCTGTGCCAGAAGGTAAGAAAATATCAGAGCCTTTATCGTTGGCAGCTTTGTCTTAATTGATAAAAAATTATTGATATATATATCAAAGAGGCTTTTTAAACAGCCTCTTTATTTTTTTTATAAAAGGGATTCATATAAATAAAATTGTTTAGTTAAAATATATTACTTTTGATTGTGTAATTTGATTACACATATATTTACAGATAATAAAAATTATGTTAAGTATATACAGATATGTCAAAATTCAAATTAGCCAAAGATTCTTTCACCACCATGACAGAAATGGTGCTTCCCAATGACACCAATACACTCAATAATTTGATGGGTGGTCGTTTGATGTACTTCATGGATGTTGTATCTGCCATAGCTGCTCTTAAACATTGTAATAGAGTGGTCGTTACTGCTTCTGTTGATAATATTTCATTCAGAGAGCCTATTCCTTTGGGGAGTGTGGTTACCTTACAAGCCAAAGTAACGAGAGCTTTCAATTCTTCTATGGAAGTTCATATTGAAGTATTTGCAGAAAATCCTGTAAAACAAACAAAAATCAAAACTAATAGTGCTTTCTTTACTTTTGTGGCTGTTGATCAGGTAGGCAATCCTATCAATGTACCTGAACTTGTGGCAGAAACCGAAGAGGAGAAAGCCATGTATGAAGGAGCTATGAGAAGAAGGCAACTTCGACTTATTTTATCAGGTAAAATGAAACCAGATGAGGCAGGAGAGTTAAAGGCTCTGTTTACAACAGACTCTGTTGAAGGTAAAGATTCTAAAAATAAGAAATAAAAAATCCCCACAATATTGTGGGGATTTTTTTAAAATGGATAACCAATTCCTAAATTAAGTACAGCTGCATTTTCTCCTCCAAATAAGTTTTTTAGACGAACTTCATCTAATACAAATCTTTCAGCTTTAGGTTTTGCAGGGTCTAAAACTCTTAAACCTAAGTCTAAGCGAATAAGAAGAAACGAAAAATCAAATCGTAAGCCAGCTCCAGTAGCAACAGCAAATTGTTCATAAAACCTGTTAGAAAATCCTCCGTCTTTAAAGTTTTTGTCTTCAAGTGTCCAAATATTTCCTGCATCCACAAAAAGTCCCATATTAAGCACACTCCAAACCTTAAATCTAAATTCAGCATTTGCCTCTAAAATAATATTTCCTTGCTTTTCAATATTTGTGAGTGAAGGAGGTGTCTGAAACCCTCCAGGTCCAAGCCTTCTCTGTATCCATCCACGCATGGTGTTTCCTCCAGAGAAGAAAAACTTTTCATAAGGTAAAATTTCTGATGTTCCATAAGGTAGAGCCAAACCTGTAAATAGCCTGTATGCCATTTTAGTAGGCTTACTTTTTGATAATGGCTGATAAAACCTGAATTCATTAGAAAATCGCATGAATTTGAAATATTCCAATCCGAAAAATTTATTTTTCTCTAAAAATGTTCGATTAAACAGATTCAATAATGTTCCTCCAAACTCTACTGAAGGTCGCCAGTATTTTTGAGTTGTATTTTTCCTGTTATCAATATCATTGTATTCATAATAAAAAGAAGAACTTGTAATTAAAGCATTTCTAAAACTGAGAGTCAAATTATTTCCTTGTAAAGCAAAGTCATCCAGTAATTTTTGAAAAAGTGTATCCTTTCGATATGTATTGATAATATTGACATCAATTGGTAGAAATCCAAAATTTTTGAAAGGACTTTTATGCCAGTTATAGGTCATTGCCAGACGAAGATTTCGTCTGCCATATTCAGGGCGAGAGACAAAAGAAACACTGGCACTAATTCGTGTACTAGGATTCAAAGCGTTGATACTGGGCTTGAATTTAAACTTTCCAGGGAAAAATAGAATAGGCGTAATGTAGGTAGAACCAAACGAAATTTGTGTAGTTCTGTAGACATCTCCCAAATTAATAAAACTGGCTTGCCCATCAATGGAAAAAAGAAAATTAGTTTCTAAAATACCACAACCCCCAAAAATATTTCTGATACCCAAAGAAGTATTGAGAAACGGACCTGGTACGTTCTGAGAAACAGTCATGCCTATATCGTTGTTCAAGGCATACTTTTCATAGGGTGTGACAATAATGGAAACGTCCAAATCGCCTTGTCTATTATCTTTAGTCTGAATGCTTCTAAACTTAAAAAGGTTTAAACCTGCAAGATTTTGATTGGTTTTGTCAAATTTCCCTTTTTGATAGAGCATTCCTGAATGGAACAATATTTTGTTATATAGGATTTTTTGAGAATACCTTCGTTCTCCCATAAAAAAACGAACTTGTTCAGATTTATTGGTTGGGTAAAAACTATGACGAAGGTTTGTATCTACAACTTGACTATCTTCCTCTCTGATAACAAATGAAACTTGTTTAATTTTATATTGAATATGCTCACCTCGTATATTATCTAAATAGATTTGAGTATTGGGACCTATTCCATTCTGAATTTTAGTAGTATCCTTTCTTTGAGGGTTATTGATGATGAAACGAACATGCGTAAGATTACTACTCTTAATCTGCACATCTGTATCTTGGGTAGAGCCTACAAATACATTTTCTGATTTTCGAATATTACTATCAACCTGTATAATGATATACTGTTTATCAAAATGGTAATAGCCGTTCTCCAGAAGAAGAGCTTCTATTCTGTTTCGTTCTTGGTCTATGATTGAACGCTCTAATATTTGCCCAACTTTTACTTTACTTACAGTATTTCTAATCAGAGAATCTATGACTGGGTTGGTTGTAACATAATAAATGCTATCTATTTTGTGAGGTAGACCTTCTTTTATTTTATACAATACATTGACAGTCTTAACAGGTTTTTTACCTATCTTGAGCTGTACAGAATCTACTTCAACAGATACTTGATTGGAGTAATAGCCTTTGGACATAAGGTATTTTCTCATTTCCCTTCTTGTTTTCTCAGTATTTGCTGAATCATAAATACTGAAGGGTTCACCTACTACACGCATCCAAAAATTTCCTTTTTCCTTTTCTCGCTCCAGATTAGAAACTTTTTTATCACGTTTCTTTCTGATTTTATAGTATCTTTTTTCATCTTTTTTGTTATTGCTTCTTTGTCTGTTATAAGCTCTTTGAACTAATGTATCATAATACATCTTCGACTGGTAAAGTCTGTAATCTATAAAACCAATTTTATGTAATTTTTTATCCAGCTCTTTTTTTAAGAGTATTGAATCGGAAGGTTTCTCTTTTACTAATTTTGCATACTCAAATCTTATTAAAGAATCTTGTAGTTTTTGTTTTTCTAATTTTTGCCTACTTTTTTCATAAATAGAAGCATAAGGCATAAATTTGTAGAACTTTCTATTTACACGTTGTCTGTATAGAGCTTCTAGCTCAGCCACATCAACATTGTTATTACCTTTGATGGATTGTTTATACAAAATATTCTTGTCTGGAATAAAGGATGAACAGGAAGATGCAAAAGATGCAACAAATAATAGAATTTTAAATAGTGTATTATTGGTTTTAAAACTCATAAAAGATGGTTTCTAAAAAATGGCAAAAACTTGTAAAATCTTTGCAATATAAAAAATATCGTAAAGAAGAAGGTCTATTTTTTGTTGAAGGGGCAAAAAGTGTGCTGGAATTATTACATTCTGATTTTAAAATAGAAATTCTTTTTGCTACGGATTCTTTTTTAGAAAAAACACAAATTTCTTCAAAAATACATATAGAAACAGCCAAAGAGCAAGAACTAATAGATATGGGCACACTCCAAAGTAATCAGGATTGCCTTGCTGTGGTATATCAAAAAGAAAATAAATTCATATATCCTGAAAAAGAAGAATTATTGCTGATGCTTGATGATATTCAAGATCCTGGCAATATGGGTACTATTGTCAGGATATGCGATTGGTATGGTGTTAAAAAAGTTGTTGCAAGCAACCAAACAGTTGATTTATACAACCCTAAGGTTATAAATTCTTCTATGGGAAGTTTTTTAAGAACACAAATTTTTTATACAGATTTAAAAGAATATCTTTCTAAACAAACAAATGTTCCTGTTTATGGAACACTTCTTGAAGGAGAAAATATTCATACATTACCTTTGTCAAAAAATGGAATATTAATGATGGGTAATGAAGCAAACGGAATCAGTGATGAACTCATTCCGTTTATCACTCAAAAAGTAACAATCCCTAAATTTGGTGGAGCAGAATCTTTAAATGTTGCGATTGCTACAGCAGTTGCAATAGACAACTTTATGAGAAAATAGAAAAATTATACTTGATGACCAGCTTCCTTCACTAATCTTTCAGAAAAATCTTTTCCTAAATATTTTTGAATAGCACCATGAATCATGTATAACAATGGTATCATTATGATGGCAATAATAAATTTATAAATATAGTTCATAATACCAACTGATATAATTTCTGCCATAGACCAAGGAGGATAGAAAGCTATAATTAAAACTACAAAACTATCGATTAGCTGCGATACAAGTGTAGAAGTTGTTGCTCTCAACCAAATATTTTTACTACCTGTAATCTTGCGAAGCTTGTGAAATACATAAGCATCTAGAATTTGTGCTACTAAAAATGCAACCAGTGATCCAAGAATAATTCGTTCACTCTGACTAAATATTTTTCTGAATGCAAAATTAATATTAAAAACTTGGTTGTTATCATCAACGGAATTATATTTTAACCAAGCATCAGCAGGAGATAAATATATGGAAATGCCAATCGTTATAAATGCATACAGTATAAGTCCGGCAGTAATGAAACTTATTTTTCTTACTCCCTTTATTCCAAAATATTCGTTGATAATATCTGAACAAACAAAAACAACAGGCCACAAAATTACACCAGCTGTTAAATTAAAGTCTAGTAAAAAATCTGCAAACAGACGTATTTGAGCAGGAGCTAAGCCAATGGTTCTTTCTAAAGAGAATATTTTAGTGCCTATCATTTCAGCAACCAAAGCGTTGGTAATCACAACTGCTCCTAAAAAGAAATATAAATTTTGTTTTTTTCGGTGGTATAAAACTTCAATATCCATAATAATAAAATATAGTTTACAAAATCAACTTTTTATTTGATGTAAAAAGTTTTAAAATAAAAAACCTGACTGATTTATCAGTCAGGAAATAACATTTTTAAAATTGAAATGTTTGATTTATTCAACTATTTCATCTCCAGAACCAAATTCTTTTTCTAATTCCTTCATAAATACAGCATCAATTGCTTCTTCTTCGGTAGGGAGTAGGTCTAAAATTTTATCTAATTGAGAAATTTTTACAAGTTTCATAACATGTTCACTGGTTCCACAAAGAATCATGATCCCCTTAGATTCTAAACAAACCTTATGAGCTACTAAAATAGCACTTAATCCAGATGAATCTATGTATTTTACTTCACTGATATTGAGAATCAGGTTTTTAGAATATTCAGGATGGTCTTTAAATGAAAGAAACATTTGTTTCAATTCAAGAGCATTAGAGGCATCTATTTTGTTTACTAAAATTTTTAGTAACACGTATTTTTCCTCTTGTTTCAATTCAAATAAGTTATTTTTCATTGTGCGTCTATTTTTATGTTAAATATTTTAGCAAAACATTTTCAATAGTTTTCTCTGTATCTAAAGGGGGTGTTACGAATGTTTTTCCTGTTACTTTTTCGTAGAGTTCTATATATCTTTTGGAAATACTATTAACAACTTCTTCTGTCATTTCTGGTATTTTTTGTCCGTCTTTTCCTTGAAAACCATTCTCAATCAGCCACTGCCTCACAAATTCTTTCGATAATTGTCGTTGTGGTAATCCTTTATCCTGATTTTCTTGATAGTTTTCTGCATAGAAATACCTAGAAGAATCGGGTGTATGAATTTCATCAATCAAATAAACCTTGCCTTCATACAAACCAAATTCATATTTAGTATCCACAAGAATTAAACCACGCTCTTTTGCCATTTCTGAGCCCTTTTGGTATAAAGCTCTTGTATATTGTTCTAATTGCTCATAGAGTTCTTTAGAAACAATTTCTTTGGCAATAATATCTTCTCTGCTAATATCTTCGTCATGTCCTTCTTTGGCTTTGGTAGTAGGCGTAATGATAGGGGTAGGGAATTTATCGTTTTCCTTCATATTCTCAGGCATTACAACACCACAAAGCATTCTTTTTCCTTGTGCATATTCTCTGTAGGCATGACCTGTTAAATAGCCTCTAATGACCATTTCTACGGCAAATGGCTGGCATTGTTTACCAATGGTGATATTGGGATGAGGATTGCTTTCAGCCCAGTTAGGAACAATTTCTTGAGTAGCCTGTAAAAAATGCCAAGCTATCTGATTTAGGATTTGTCCTTTGTAGGGAATGGGAGCAGGCAGAATTACATCAAATGCTGAAATACGGTCAGTAACCACTACAGCCATTTTATTGTCTTCCAGATAATATACATCTCTGACTTTTCCTTTATAAAAGCCTGTTTGTTTGGGTAAATTGAAGTTAGTTCCTTGTATAGCCATTATTACGAAGTATTTTTGCCCAAATCTAAAACTTTTTTATTTCTTCTTTGCCGTTTTCATCATAAAAATACCAATTTCCTATTTTGTTGCCTTCTTTGTAGTTTCCTTTGGCTTTTATTTTCCCATTTTCATAATACATTTCCGATTTGCCATCCAAAACATCTTTTTTATAGAATTCTATGCTTCTGATGTTCTTTTTGGGGAGATAGAAGGTTTTCTTTTCACCTTCTTTTTTACCATTTTTGTAATAGGTTTCATCCCAATAAATTTCTCTGCCTTTAGGAATACTCTTTACAATACCATCTGCCTGATTATTGATAAAATTAGCTTGGTAGGTAATCTCTCCGGATTCACTATATGTGATAATATTCCTATTACGTTCCTGATTGCTATATGTTGTGATTTTTGAAACTTTTTTGCTCAGATAATATTCTGTTTCGGTATTTATTCTGTATCCTTTATCGTAGGTAGCCTCGTAGGTGAGTTCTTTGGTATTTTTGTCCCATTGTTTGGCTGCACCATTGAGCATTCCATTTACATAATACACTTCTTTAATTAAAACACCATTCTCAGCAAAGATTTGTTCCTTACCATCCTTGGCATTGTTCTTCATGGTATAAATGGTTTTAACAGGCAGGGAAGGGGCATCATAGTATTCTTTGGTGAGTCCTGCCAAAACACCTTTGGCGTAGGTTTCTTCGGACATTAGGTTTCCAGTTTCATAGTAAGTTTTGATAATACCTTCAGGCTGACCTTCCTTATAAAATGCTTCTTTGTATAACTGACCACTAACATAATATTCTTTTACAATCCCTTCCAAATTTCCATTTGCAAAATTACCTGAACGGTGCAATTTACCATTAGGATGATAGACAAGGAGTGAACCTATCAATTCATCGTTTTTAAATGTAGCTTTTTGGAGTGTATCACCTTTGAGTCCGAAGGCAAGCATCTGACCATTTTTTAAATTATTTTCATAAAAAACCTGCGATTTTACTCGTTTTTTCCCTGCAACTAAAGTATCGTAATATTCTCTAAACCAGTCATTTTTCTTATTTTCTTTATAGAAACCCTCTAAGGCAAGTCTGCCAGAAGGGTAAAAGCTTTTATAAACGCCATTTTTTTCCCATCCAGAGTCGCCCAAATCCAAAGTATATTCTTCACGTAATTTTTTTTCTTGTTCGTCATAGAAAGTTTTCATGATTTTTCCTTGAGCAAAACCTGAAAAGCATGATATACAAAACGCAAAGCTCAAGAATAGTTTTTTAGAGGATTTCATGTTGATAGGGAAGTTATTGAAATTACTACTTAACATAATATATATTATACAACAATTGTTATATTTTTGAAAATGAATTATTTATAAGATTTTATTAGTTTAGAAACTTTAATTTTACCACTTAAAAGATTCAAATGTTTCAAAAGTTTTATCGGTATAAAACACCACAATTTTCTCAATTTCTTTTTTTACATTTTTATTTTTTTCTTTATCAAAAGTTGTGCTGTTTTCAGAATCTTCTTCAATTTCTTGTTCTCCTTTAGGTTCGTTCCAATTAAACAAAGGCTCTCCCAATCCGCTTAAAAGCCAGTTAATATTTACTTCAGGATAACGCTTTACAATCTTGTGTAGGAAATCCAGTCCGGGTTTGTTTCTTCCAGCAATAATATGCGACATATTGGGGCGTTGAACGCCAATTTCGTCGGCAAATTTGGATGGTTGAAGCTCTTTTAAATCTATAATAATTTTAATACGCTCCGAAAGCTCATTATCCTTGTTTTCTTCTAAAGATGATTCAATTTTCAATTCTTCTTGTTCCATGTCAAAACTTGTTTTTATTCTATTTACAAATGTAAACTATTTTAGGCTTTTTACAAAATATAATTTTTCCACTATTTACAAATGTAAACTCTCTTTTTACTAAACTTTAAAATACTTATAATCAAAATTTTAACAAAATATTTAGTTTTAGTTTACAAATGTAAATTTTGTACTAATTTTAATGCTAATTTAATTAGCAAGATATATACCATAAAACAGGCTTAAAATAATACAATTATTACTCCTCCGATTCTGAGTCGTTTTTACAGACTTTTTTTAAGTTTTTGCAAATATAAACGCTTCTAAAGATTTGAACTTTTTAAACATCTGCTTATTTTTGAAAAATTAAAACTTTAAACATTTTCTACTCTTATATGAAAAACATCGCTGTTATTGGTTCTGGTACTATGGGTAATGGTATTGCCCACGTTTTTGCTCAATATGGTTATGAAGTATCTCTGATTGATATTTCTCAGGCTGCTCTTGATAAGGGCATACAAACTATCTCTGGAAACTTAGACAGACAAATCAAAAAAGGAACTCTTTCAGAGGCTCAAAAAGCTGAAACACTTGCACGCCTCCACCCTTTTACTTCTATTGCTGAAGGCGTAAAAAACGCTGATTTGGTTGTAGAGGCTGCTACTGAAAATGTGGACTTAAAACTCAAGATATTTGCAGACATGGACGCTCATACACGTCCCGATACCATTTTGGCAACCAACACCTCCTCTATTTCGATTACCAAAATTGCCTCTGCTACCAAACGCCCCGAAAAAGTAATTGGTATGCACTTTATGAACCCTGTACCTGTCATGAAACTGGTAGAAATGATTCGTGGCTACCTGACTTCTGATGAAACCACACAGGCAATTACAGAACTCACCAAGAAAATAGACAAAGTACCCGTAGAAGTAAATGATTACCCTGGTTTTGTGGCAAACAGAATCTTGATGCCCATGATTAACGAAGCAATTTATACACTTTATGAAGGTGTGGCTGGTGTAGCTGAAATAGACGAAGTAATGAAACTGGGCATGGCTCATCCGATGGGACCTTTGCAACTGGCAGATTTTATCGGACTCGATGTGTGTCTGGCTATTTTGAACGTTTTATACACAGGTTTTGGAAATCCTAAATACGCCCCCTGCCCGCTTCTTGTCAATATGGTACAAGCTGGACACAGAGGAGCAAAATCTGGACAGGGCTTTTATGATTGGGCAAATCCTAAAGAGTTGAAAGTAGCTAAACAATTTGCAAAATAAACATGAGAAACCTTATAGGTTTTTGGTTATTTTTTAGGTGTATAATTTTGATTATTCATTATTTAAAAATACAAGCCTATAAGGTTTTGCTATATCGATATTTGCAACTAAACAATTTACCAAATAATTGTGAATCTGTGTAATTAACAAAGTTCTTTCACGTGAAACAATTTTCTTATGTGGAATTAGGGGCATTTGCTAAAGGCTTTGCTAAACCTAATTCCACTTAGTAATCTTTTTTCTCAATCTATAATATACTTAAATTTTAATCTTCTTATGATGCCTTATATTGAGAATAACTTTTTTAATAGAGAATATCTTGCCACAGAATTACCTAAAATATTTGATAATCATGTTTCTGATCCTGTTTTCTCTGTTTTCAAAACGTTATATAACAAAACAAAGTTTGAAAAGCTCAATGAAGCCCAATTAGAAGAAGAATTTATCAAGCCTGCTTTACAAGCTCTTGGTTATGCGTATGCCTACCAGATACAAAAAAAAGCATTTGGGAAAAATCATAAACCTGATTTTGCTTTGTTTGCAGATGATTTGCTTAAAAATAACCATTATAATGCAGAAAAAGACGATACTGCTGATATTTTAGCCCTTTGTGAATCGAAGGCTTATGATATAACCCTCGATACAGGTAAAATCAGCGAAAAAGAAAACCCCCATTTTCAGATTATCCGATACCTCAACGATTTAAAAATCAATTTTGGGTTTCTGACAAACGGACGTTTGTGGCGTTTTTATGAAACCTCCAAGAACAGAGCCGAAAAGGTATTTTTTGAAATAGACTTGGAAAAAATAATCGAAGACGATAATTTACAGTATTTCAACTATTTCTATTTTATTTTTAGAAAAGATGCTTTTACCACCACCGATAAAGCCTCCATTTCTGTACTCTTAAAACAAAACGAAGAAGCCAAACTTGCCGTAGAAAAAGACTTAAAAGAAGTAATTTATGGCTCCGACTCCATTGTCGAGCAAATCGGGCAGGCTCTTTACAAACAATACGGTAAATCGTACTCTCTTGCCGATATTTATCACCATTCGGTTACATTTGCTTTCAGGCTGATTTTTATTGGCTATTTTGAAGACAAATTCAAAGATATTCTTTTTGAACAACACCCTTTTTATAAACAGTATTCTTTGCATCAGCTTATCGGGCTACTCAAAGAAAACAAAAACGATTTCCCCGACGAGAAATACAACGGCTGGGGAAAACTCAAAGATTTATTCAGGATATTGGACGAAGGGCGTGAAGATGATGATATTCCCCTTCTGAACGGAGGACTTTTTGCTCAGGAGAAAGCCCCTCTCCTTGCCAAATCTCGTTTACTCAATAATCAGGAGCTTTTAGGGATTTTAAACAAACTCTTTGAATTAAAAACAAACGAACAAAGAAGCTATTTTACAAGAGATTTCAAGACACTTTCTATTCAGCATATTGGTAATATTTATGAAGGGCTTTTGGAATTCGATTTCAAAGCCGTTTTGGATGAGTCGCAGTATTATGTAACCTACGAAGAAAAAGGGAAAATTGTAGATGCTCAGCTCGATGTAACCGATTATGAGGAGTTACGCCGAGATAAAACCAAAAACATTGTTGATTTCAAAAAATACTCCAAAGGAGAAATCTATTTTTCTAACAAATCCAATTCACGTAAAACAACGGCTTCGTATTATACGCCTACAAGTTTTACCGAATTTATGGCAAAATCTGCCCTGCAAAAAGCCCTTGCCACAGAAAGTCAAATCCTGAATTTGCGAATTTTGGACAATGCCTGTGGAAGCGGACACTTTTTACACGAAATCTTAAATCAGGTAACCCAATACGCTTATGAGCATATCGAGGAACAAACCGATTTGGCTTTGAGCCTCCAAACCGAAAAAGCACTCATTACAAAGAATGTAGAGCGTTATCTGGGTGAAAATGTACAAATAGACGAACTTGTACTCCTCAAACGTCTGCTTTTAAAGAAAATCATTTTTGGCATTGACCTTAACCCTTTTGCCGTAGAACTCACTCGCCTATCGCTCTGGCTCGATACCTTTATTCTTGGAACGCCCTTGAGTTTTATCGAACACCACATCAAGCAAGGAAATGCTCTGATTGGCTCAAAAATACAGGCTTTATATCAGAAGCTCACAGAAAAGAGTGTGCTCGCTCGTGAACGTATCGAAGAGGAATTAAACAGCCTTACCAGCCGACTCGAACGCCTCTCCGACCTTAAAGACACTACCACCGAAGAAATCAAAGCTTCCAAAGAAATATACAGAGATTTACAGATTCCTCTGAAAAAACTCAAAAAAGTGTTGGATTTCCTTGCTTACGAAGAGTTTATTCCTTTTGAATACACAGACAAAGAAACAAGAGCCGAAAAAATGAAGCAAATCAATGGTTCTTATGAGCGTTTTATGGCTGATATTCTCGAAGGTGAACGTCTGGAGCTTTTAGAAGAAATAAATACCATTTCCGAAAAATATCATTTCTTCCATTACGAAATCGAATTTGCCGAAATATTCCAGAAAAACCCCAAAGGCTTCCATTGTATTATCGGAAACCCTCCTTGGGATGTGGTAGAATTTAGTGAAAATGATTTTTTTCCACAATACAGAAGCTCTTATCGTACCCTCAAACAATCCGAAAAAGAAAAAGTACGCAAAGAAGTCTTGGAATATGCCCACGTTCAGAAGGCATACAACGAGCAAAAAGACCAAATAGAAAAAGCAAACTCATTTTATAAATTACAATTTCCTTTGTGTGAAGGAGGAAAAAGTAATATTTTCCGTTTTTTTATTGAAAAGAATCTTTCTTTACTTTCTGATAAAGGCTCTCTCACATACCTCACTCCTTCGGCTTGGATTTACGAAGACGGCTCTACAAAACTCCGAAAACATATTCTGGAGAAATTTCAGATAGATTTCTTCTATCAGTTTGAAAACAGAGAAAAGATATTTGAACGAGTGGATAGCCGTTATAAATTTGCCACATTTCAGATTTCCGCCCCATCATTGCAAGTAACGAAGCAATCAATCCCTGTTCGGTTTATGCAAACAGAGGCTTTTGTTCTCAAAACAAACAAGAATATCATTGAATACAGCTACACAGACATCGAAACCCTCTCCAAAGAACATCATTCGTTCATGGAGGTAAAAACAACCCAAGATTTAGAGATTTTAAGGAAAATATACGGGAAATTTTCTGCCATTAATCCTGATGAAATTAATTTTAAAAATGAATTAAATGCTACATCAGATAAAGATTTATTTATAGAAACTCCACAGGCAGACCTGATGCCACTCTACGAAGGCAAAATGATACACCAGTACAACAGCCGTTTTGCAGAGCCTCAGTATTGGGTAAACGAAAAAGCCTTAGAACAACGCCTGCAATCCGTTGAAATCAGTCGTTTGGTAGATGATATTTACGAACAGATAGATATTGCCTTTAAAGCCGAAAAAAAGAGCTTAGGAAAGCAAAAGGCAGTCCTCACCTATTTGGGTTTGAGCAAAGATACCGAATTATTGCCTTTTGTGGTATTTGATAAAACTTATCCAAGATTGGTTTTTAGAGATGTAGCAAGTAATACAAACGAGAGGAGTTTTATCTCTGCTGTTGTACCTCATTCTGTAACCTATGCACACACTTTACAAGGGTCTTTTTTCAGGAAATACGTTTTAAAAGAAAATAAGCAGGTAGGCATAAAACCTTTTAACATAAAGAAATTATTTTTCGTGAATGGTGTATTCAATAGCATGGTTTTAGATTACACTATTCGTTTCATTATTGATATGCATGTAAGTAAAAGTTATGTAATGCGTTTACCTATGCCCTTATACGATGAAGGCAACGAAATACACGAACAGATTGTCAGAAACTCGGCATTGTTAAATATATACAACAATTCGGAGGCTTTCATAAAAGAATTTAAAAATCTGGGTATCAAAGAATCAGAAATCCCTACCAGTGTCAAATCTTACGACAAATTGCGTATCGAAAACGATATATTGGTGGCAGGCTTGTATGGCATCAGTAAAGCCGAAATGCAACATATTTGTAGTGAGGCATATTTTAAGGTTTTAAACGACAAAAACCCTGCTTACGTGGCTGTATTACTCGATAAAATGTAAGATTGCTTCACTCCTTCGGCATCATCATATCTGCTGGGCTGATGGTGTATGTGAGGTGTGGATACGAAAAATCGGTAGAATTGTTCTCCTGCCCACGCAAAAGAAAAAAGGCTTTTCTTTGTTCTTCCTGAGCGAGTGTCAGTAATTCTCCATTTTCAAAATAAGGCAGATTTTCCTTAAACTCAATAAACGTTTTAGAGAGCCTCAGCGTAATGCCCAGCCATCTGTTTTCAATTGTGCCACCTTTTACACTTTGAGGAGGATTTGAAGTGATTTTATGCTGAAAAAGCATATTGGAGGCTGTCGAGAATAAAACAACAGAATTATTTTCCAAAATCAGTTCAGATTCTTCTTGTGTTTCTTTATGAATGATTTGGAGTTTTCGTATTACGTTTTTTGTAATATCATTTGGCTTTTCATAACACGAAAAAAGGGCTATATAAGAGTTTTCAGCCAAGTCCAATGCTTGGTCAGAATGGTATTTCATCTTAAAATAGCTACTTTCATAAACTTCTATCAGGGCATTGTTGAAACGCATGGATATATCCCCTATTTCCTCTATAACTTTGTTTCGGATACTTTCTATAAGGTTATGGTGTATTTGAGAAAATTTACAGGCAGGCGTATTGTATTGAGTGGTTGTTCGGACAATAGGAATGCCCCGTTCTCCGCAATCAACCAAATGATTGCCCTTTCTGCCTTTTCCTATATCCTCAAACTCTACAGAATCAGAAAGCCTTTGGAATAAGTCCGTTTCTAAAGGCAATACCCACTGATAAAAATTCTGATGTTTCATAGCAATCAAAAAATAGGTTTCTGATAATCACCTGAATTCATACTAAAATCAATTTTACCATATTCAACAGCATCTTCCGATATATTCTCTATTCTGTAAGTTTCTTTTAGATGAGCCATTCCTTCCTGTTGCATGGCTTGCAGTTTGATAAGCTCTCCATTTTCTTTGATATACACTTCATTATTCATAAATACAGCCTCTTTATTAGAACATCGAGCCACATATCCCATTCTGGTAGGGATTTTGTCTATATTCAAAATAGAAGGCTTTATTTCGTGGGTGTATAGTCTGTTGGTAGAAAGTGGAATAAAAAATACTGAATTGGGATAGAGTGTTACTGTAAACTCCTTGGCTAAAGATTCATCTTTCACCGAATTTTTCAGTTTGAAATGAAGTGTTGTAAGTCCACTGATTTTTCCTAAAACCCAGTCGAATCTATCAGTTTCTGAAGGTTTGAGATGCTGAAAGTTCGTTTTTTCATAAAATGTACAGAAGGCTATCAGCCCTTCTGGAGGCATATCCTTTGTTTTATCAGAATGTGCCTTAATTTTAGCTTTTTTCTCTTTGTCGTTATCTGCCTTCCTGTTTTCATAAATCTGAGCTAATACGTGGTTTAAATGCGTTTTTTTCTCAAAAATATACGAGACAGCTTCATTCATGGCATTCATGATATATGTATCTGTATTACGAAAGTTTTCGGTAGGTCCTGAAAAATTACTGGAGCATCTCAAAAGCCTGTAATGCAACAACTCATTTTGTTCGGGTGTAATTTCTTTCAATACTTCTGTCAGATAAATCCCCTTTCTAAAAGCTGTTCCAGGCTTGGTAGATTCAGTCAAATCCTGAAACTGGTGTTCTACTCTGACTTGATTAAAATAATCGTTCTCATCCTCAAAAAAACGCCTAAAAAAGACACCTGCATTACAGATCACAATAGGGACATGACCAATACCTACAAAAGCCATATTTTCTAAATCTTCAAAATGGTAAGATATTTCCCTGATTACATAAAAAGGAACAGAAATCTTAAAATCCTTGATTTTCGATATATCTCCACAGGCATATATTTTCTTTTGTACCAAATCCCCCTCCAGCATTTGCGAAGGGGATTCGATAACAGTTCCACAGAAATTTTTTATCAAATCACAAAATTCTGGACTCCTCTCCTCATTTCCTGATAAAACAAGAAGAATATTCTTATCTTTGGAAATCACATTTTCTGAATTCATAAAACTATCTGTATTTATCCTTTTTCTATTTTCTTATCTAAATTTCTCAAATCTGACATCTAAAAGTTAAACAGCCACATTATTCTCTCTTAAGGCATCATTTAAGGAGGTTTTCAAATCTGTACTTTCTTTTCGTTTTCCAATAATCAAAGCACAAGGGACTTGATACTCTCCTGCTGCAAATTTTTTGGTGTAACTGCCCGGAATCACAACACTACGAGGAGGTACAATGCCTTTATACTCTACGGGGCTGTCTCCTGTTACATCTATAATTTTAGAACTGGCTGTTAGTGTAACTCCAGCCCCTAAAACGGCTTCTTTGCCCACTCTAACGCCCTCAACCAAAATACAGCGAGAACCTACAAATGCACCATCTTCTATAATCACAGGGGCAGCCTGAACGGGTTCTAAAACACCTCCTACACCCACACCACCACTCAAGTGTACATGTTTACCTATTTGGGCACAACTGCCTACCGTAGCCCATGTATCCACCATCGTTCCTTCATCTACATACGCCCCAATATTCACATACGAGGGCATCAAAATCACACCTTTAGAAATATAACTTCCGTATCTGGCTATGGCATGTGGCACAACTCGAACACCTTTAGCAGCATAATCTTTTTTGAGAGGAATTTTATCATGAAATTCAAAAATGCCCACTTCCATAGTTTGCATTTGTTTAATAGGAAAATAGAGAATGACGGCTTTTTTAATCCACTCGTTCACTTGCCAGTCCCCGTTTGCTAAAATTTGTGCCACTCGTATTTTTCCTGCATCGAGTTCAGCAATGATATGTTCGATAGCTTCGATGCTTTCTGGTTTGCTCAAAAGGCTTCTATCTGCCCAAATTTGTTCGATTTTTTCTTGTAATTGTTGCATATTTTTTATGTGGTTAAAGTATTGAAAATCAGTTTTTATTTTGGCTTTACTTATTGTTTTACTTTAAATAATTTTTTTAAGAAAATTCAAACGAAATATTTTTAATAAACAGTGTTCAGAGTGCTCATTTATATCTTTAGTATCGTTTAGCAAAGCTTGTTTTGCTAATATTTTTAGCTAAATTATTTAGCAATGAAATTATAATTTAGATTTGTCTAAAAATTTATTTTGTTTACTCCTTTATTCTATGTATATTTGTTAAATGATACTCAAGATATATTTTATAGATTCAAGATGCTAAGTTATACAGAAGAAAATTATTTGAAAATTATTTTTTCTCTCTCCTACCCCAACTCCTTGGAAATCACAACCAATGACATTGCTAAGAAACTGGAAATCAATCCTGCTTCAGTAAGTGATATGCTTAAGAAACTCAACCAAAAAAAATTAATTGATTATGCCAAGTATCAGGGAGTACGCCTGACAAATGAAGGAAAAAAAATAGCTATTGAAATTGTCAGAAAGCATAGACTCTGGGAGACATTTTTAGTTGATAAACTTAACTTTTCTTGGGATGAGGTTCATGATGTAGCCGAGCAGCTGGAGCATATTCAATCAAGTTTACTTATAGAACGATTGTATAAATTTTTGGACTGCCCAAAATTTGATCCACACGGAGAACCTATTCCAGATGAGCATGGCGAGTTTCCTGTCACAGAAAATTTAATATGTTTAAACAGTTGTAAAAATCAACAAAAAATACAAGTAAAGAGCATAACCGATGACTCCTCTGCTCTGCTTCAATATCTTAGTAAAATATCTGTAAGTATTGGAGTGTCTATCGAAATTTGTGATAAAAATTCTTACGATAATTCAATAGATGTGATTATCAACGAAAATAAAAATGTAACACTCTCCAAAGAAATTTCAGAAAAAATTTATGGAGTCTTACTATAAAATAAATTCAAAACTTAAATGGTTGTTACTCCTATGCGGAGTATTTCAAATAACTTCATGTAGAGATATTCAGGAAAATAAAAACTATGTTCTTGCCACAACAGGAATGTTGTATGATATAACTAAAAATATTACACCCTCTTCTCTTGAAATAAATTACCTGATGGGTGAAGGTGTTGATCCTCACCTATACAAATTTTCTCAAACAGATTTACAAAAGTTAAATAAATCAACTTTAATTATTTGTAATGGATTACATCTTGAAGGAAAGATGAATTATATTTTAGAGAAAATATCTAGAAAGAAAACTGTGATTAGTGTTGGGGATTCATTAGATGAAAAAAAACTAATACCTATAAATGAAAAACTACATGATCCTCATATCTGGTTTGACCTTAATTTATGGATAAGAGTCACAGAAGTTGTTACAAACAACTTACAATTAAAATACCCAGATCAAAAAAAAATAATCGAAAATAATTCAAGAAAATATATTGAAGAATTAAAAAAGTTGCAACTATATACTAAAAAAAGAATAGAAGAAATTCCCTTATCTCAAAGAGTGCTGATTACATCTCATGACGCTTTCAGGTATTTTGAAAAAGCATACAATTTTAAAGTAAAAGCTCTTCAAGGAATTTCAACCACCACAGACTATGGTTTAAGAGATATTCAAGACTTAGTTGACTTTATCACCAATCAAAATATAAAAGCTGTATTCGTAGAAACTTCTATTTCTCCCAAAGGTATTGAAGCTGTTGTGAAAGGGGTAGAAAGTAAAGGAAAACAAATTAAAATTATTGAAGGTTTATACTCTGATGCTATGGGAACTTTTGGAACACCCGAAGGTACTTACATCGGTATGTATAAAGCCAACATCGATAAAATTGTAGATGCACTGAAGTGAAAAAGCTATGACCAAACAAAATGTAATTATATTAAAAAATATTCATGTAGGCTATTTTGAACAAAAAATCTTCGAGGATTTCTCATGCGAAATTCCTTCTTCTCAAATGGTAGGAATTGTAGGAGCAAATGGTTCTGGAAAATCTACATTACTCAAAGCAATTATGGGATTGATACCCAATCAGTCTGGTAGTATTGAAATATTTGGAAAAACTCTTCAAGAAGTAAGAAATCGGGTGGCTTATTTGCCGCAAAAAGATAGCATTGACTGGGACTTCCCTGCTTCCGTATTGGAGGTTGCCCTCATGGGACTTTACAAAGAGTTTGGGTTATTTGGGAAAGTCACAAAACAACACAAAGAAAAAGCGATGCTTTACCTCGAAAAAGTAGGAATGGCAGACAAAGCAAAAAAGCAAATATCAGAACTTTCAGGAGGACAACAACAAAGAGTATTTCTTGCCAGAGCCTTTGCTCAGGAAGCAGACCTGTACTTACTCGATGAGCCTTTTGTAGGTGTAGATGTTGCAACAGAAAATTTATTGATAGACTTGCTGAAAAATTTGGTGACTGCTGAAGGAAAAACAATTGTGATGGTTCATCACCAACTTTCCACTGTTTCAAAATACTTCGATTATCTCCTACTCCTCAAAGAAGGTAAAATTGTAAAAAAGGGAAATATTGAGGAGACTTTTACAGAGGAAAATATACAGGAAACATATCAGTTTATAAAATAATTAAAAATCATTATGATAAACTTTTGGTATGTGTTAGCAGGTGGAGTACTCTTGGCAATCGCTACGGCAATTGTGGGAGTTTGGTTGGTATTACGGAAGGAGGCTCTTACAGGTGATGTGGTTGCTCATGGTGTTTTGCCAGGTGTAGGGATGGCTTTTATGCTCTATGGGGTAAAAGACATGATGATTTTAAGTGTAGGTGCTGCTATAAGTGGTTTCTTATCTCTGTATGCTATGCATACTCTCGAACGCCATACCAAACTCAAGAAAGATACTATTATGGCTATTATTTTATCATTTTTCTTTGCTTTAGGGCTTTGGATTTTGGTAAAAATCCAAGCATCTGGAAATTCGGGCGTTTCAGGCTTAGAGAGTTTTCTCTTTGGAAAGGCAGCTTCTATATTGCCGAAGGATATTTTATTTTCTTTAATTAGTGTTTTATTAGTTGTTTTTATTAACTTATTTTCAAAAAGATGGTTATTTTATACAACATTTGACACTCTCTACTCTAAAAGTGTAGGTATCCGAACAGATTTGGCAAACCATTTACTGACTTTCATGTGTATTTTGACAATTGTTGCAGGTTTACAATCAGTAGGTGTTGTTCTGATGTCTGCTATGTTACTCACTCCTGCAGGTATTGCCCTTTTTTTGAGTAAGAAAATTAAAAGACAAAACCTCAACACTCTTTTTATATTGAGTATTTTTCTCAATATCTCTGTAGTAATCGGAGGAACTTCCCTCTCCTACCTATACCCCAAAACCCCAACAGGTCCCTGGATTGTGGTGGTATGTTCTTTACTTGCATTGGGTTTGTTTACAATAAAAAATAAAAAATCTAATTCATAAAAATTATGCAAGACCTCTGGATTATTATATGTGTAGGACTTATGGGGATTAGTTGTAGTATCTTGGGGTGCTTCCTGATTCTTCGAAAAATGGGTATGCTCACAGATGCTATCGCCCATAGTATTTTACCAGGTATCGTAATAGCATATTTAATATCTGAAAGTAAGAATAACTTTATCATTTTATTGGTTGCAACCATATTTGGAGTATTGACAGCATTTTTAACAACATGGATCAATCGGAGGTTACCCAATCGTGGTGATACAGCAACAGGGATCACATTTACATTTTTATTTGCCGTAGGTATTATATTGGTTACACTTTTTGCCGAACAAGCCGACATAGACCAAGAATGTGTATTATTCGGAGAGATGCTTTACATCCCCTTCGATACTTTGGACTTTTTTCCTGAAATACCCAGAGCTTTTCCCTTAGGCTTGTGTGTGTTTTTATGTGTACTTATATTCATCAAAAAAGCATACAGACCTTTATGGATGATAACTTTTGACGAAAATTATGCTCTATCCGTAGGTATATCTGTATCTTTATGGCATTACTTATTGGTTTCTCTGGTATCTATGGTAACAGTGGCATCTTTTGAATTAGTTGGGTCAGTATTGGTGGTGGCTTTGTTTGTGATCCCTCCTGCAACAGCATATTTAGTTTCCAATAATCTGAAAAAAATGATAAAGTTGAGTACTGTCTTTGGCTTGATTTCTGTGATATTAGGTTACTATATTTCCGTAATTTTTGGAGGATCTTCTGCTGCAAGCATCGTAATAACAGAAACACTTATATTTCTTTGTGTATTGATATTTTCTAAATTAACTAAAAATAATTTTAATTATGTTAAGTAATTTTCAATCATATTTTGTTTTTTCGAAAAACTATCAGAAAATTTAGAGAAAATACTATAGTTTCTTAGGGATACGGAGGTATTTTTGGTGTTCTTTCTTATTTAATTCTGTAAAAATAAAAATAGGCTTTTTATCCTGATAGCCACTCTCACAAAACTTATACTGTTTTAAAAAGTCATGATAAATATTGCTATAGGTAATAACATGAGGTTGTAATTGAGTGCATTTCTGGATGGCATCCAACGACTCCAGTAAAAGTCCCTCCTTTTCATAAATTTTACTCAACAAAAAATACTCTATGGCGGAGGGATTCTTTTGTAATGATACTTTTATTTTTTTGATATCTTGATAAGATAAAACAGCGTTAGTATCTACTTTTTTGATAAGCCATAAGGGCAACTTTGATTTCTCTGATAATTTTTCTTCTTTAAAAACAGTAGATAAAAGCAATTCTTCTTGATTACACATGTTGATACTGAGAGTTGTAATTTTATAGGGATTCTTCTCACCTATAACCTCTCTTTCCATACAAACTTTCTCGTAGAGGTCTCTCATTCTAACAATATAAGTATTAAATTCTGATGTTGTATCAATATTGTATAATGTAATGTGAAGTGTGTCTGAAAGTATTTTACCACCAAAATCACCATGACATCCAACACTTGATCCATTTGTATCTTCTACATCAGGATAATAAATTCTTGCTCTACTATCTGGGCGACATCTATATTTTAAACCAGTAATAGCAACATATTCCCTTATTCTTTTATGATGATCTTCCCTGTCAGCTTGGTATAATAGAGAGAAATGATTCTCAACAATTCTGCGAAAGTCTTTTATATTTTTTTTATTGAGTTCATGCAACTGATAATCTCCAGCTTTTGATATTTCAAAAGCTTCTCCTGTTTCTAAATCGAGATAAGCTAAATATCCTTTTATTGGAACTCGAACTCTTGCATTGTATTCAAGAGTATCCCCTGACCATAACTTATATTCCCCTACTCTATTTGGGTAATGAATTTGTTTTACATAACCTTCTGTTACCAAAATCAACCATTTTTTATTTGCTAGTACGTTGTGAAAGTTAACTAAAAACAATAATAATGTGCATATTTTAATCATACTCATAAACAAATGTATGTTCCACATGCAATGTAATTTTTATTTCATTATTTTTCTTGTTTATTTTACTTTGATAATCAAAGTAATTTAATATATACATAAAAATATTTGTTTTTTTATGTATTAATCAAGTTTTTTTAGTATATTAGCAGTCTGAATATGTACAAAAAAATAAATTTTAGCGATGCTCAACGAAGATAATAAGAACTCTCAAATCCCCTCAAACATCCTGCCTATTAACATTGAAGAAGAAATGCGTACAGCCTACATAGATTATTCTATGTCGGTCATCGTTTCAAGGGCTCTACCTGATGTCCGTGACGGATTAAAGCCTGTTCATAGACGTGTACTGTATGGAATGTTAGATTTAGGCGTTTTACATAACAAAGCTTATAAGAAATCCGCTCGTATTGTGGGTGAGATTTTAGGTAAATATCACCCACATGGTGATGCCTCTGTATATGATACAATGGTTCGTATGGCTCAAGAGTGGTCTCTGCGTTATCCATTAGTTGATGGACAAGGTAACTTCGGTTCTATTGATGGTGACTCTCCTGCTGCTATGCGTTATACCGAAGCTCGTTTACAAAGAATTGCAGAAGAACTTTTAGGAGAAATCAATAAAGATACCGTTAATTTCCAACCCAACTTTGATGACTCTCTTTCTGAGCCTACTGTCTTGCCAGCTAGAATACCCAATTTATTGATGAATGGTACATCAGGAATTGCTGTGGGTATGGCAACCAATATGGCTCCCCATAACCTTACAGAACTCATAGAAGGTATTTTAATGTATATTGATAATCCGCAAGTAGAGATATCAGATTTGATGAAGCATATTTTGGCTCCTGATTTCCCTACAGGTGGTATCATTTATGGTTATGAAGGTGTTCGCAACGCTTTCCGTACTGGACGTGGTAGAATTGTGATGAGAGCAAAAGCAAATTTTGAAACATCTAAATCAGGAAAAGAGCAAATTGTGGTAACTGAAATTCCATACATGGTCAATAAAGCCTCCATGATTGAGAAAACAGCACAACTTGTTAATGAGAAAAAAATTGAAGGTATTTCTGACATCAGAGATGAGTCGGACAGAGAAGGTTTAAGAATTGTTTATGATTTGAAAAAAGATGCCATCCCTGCTGTTGTTCTGAATAATCTTTTCAAATATACTCAGCTACAATCTACTTTTAGCATCAATAATGTTGCTCTTGTAAAAGGAAGACCAGCAACTCTTAATCTTAAAGATCTTATCAAGTACTATGTGGAACACAGACACGAAGTAGTTGTAAGAAGAACAAAATATGATTTAAATGAAGCAGAAAAGAGAGCTCATATTTTAGCAGGTTTACTAATTGCTCTAGATAATTTGGATGCAGTCATTAGTTTAATTCGTGGTTCTAAAGATCCTGATATAGCCAAGACAGATTTAATAACAAAATTTTCGCTTTCCGAAATTCAGGCTAAAGCCATTCTCGAAATGCGTTTGCAACGATTAACAGGTCTTGAAAGAGATAAAATTATTGAAGAGAACAAACAAATTACTGCCCTTATTGCAGATTTAAAGGATATCTTGGCAGATGAGCCAAGAAGAATGTCAATTATTAAACAAGAATTGACAGAGATCAAGGAGCGTTACGGAGATAAACGCAGAACTGAGATTGTATATGCTGCTGAAGAATTTCAAGATGAAGATATGATAGCTAACGAGCAAGTCTTGATTACAATTTCTCATCAGGGTTACATTAAACGTACTGTTCTTACAGAATACAGAGTTCAGGGACGTGGTGGTGTTGGTTCAAAAGGAGTTACAACCAAACAAGATGATTTTACAGAGCATTTATTTATAGCAACTAATCATAATTACTTATTAATTTTCACTGAAAGTGGTAAGGTATTCTGGAAGAAAGTGTACGAAATCCCAGAAGGAAGCAAAACAGCACAAGGAAGAGCCATTCAAAATCTTATTCAAATAGAACAAGGTGACAAAGTAAGAGCTGTTATCAATGTTGAAACGTTGAGTGATGAAGATTATATCAATAATCATTTCTTGATTATGTGTACAGAAAAAGGTACTATCAAGAAAACTACTCTCGAAGCCTACTCTCGTCCAAGAGCAAACGGAATCAATGCTATCAATATCAATGAAGGTGATAAACTCATTGAGGTACGTATGACAACAGGTGATGACCACATCATTTTAGCAACAAAATCTGGTAGAGCTATTCACTTCCACGAAGAAAAAGTAAGACCTATGGGTAGAACAGCAACAGGTGTTCGTGGTATTTGGTTGGATGAACAAAACCCTGATGATGTTGTAATTGGTATGGTCTGTGTGAAGAGTGAGGAAACTAATTTATTGGTTGTTTCTGAACGTGGATACGGAAAACGCTCCGATGTTGGGGAATATCGTATCACCTCTCGAGGAGGAAAAGGTGTAAAAGCGATGAGTATTACTGATAAAACAGGTAAACTTGTTGCAATCAAAGATGTTTCAGATACAGATGATTTGATGATTATTAACAAGTCAGGTATCACCATTCGTATGAAAGTAGAAACTTTACGTGTACAAGGCAGGGCAACACAAGGTGTAAGACTGATTACCCTCAACAAGGAAGATGAAATTTCTTCTATCGCAAAAATAGAGAATATAGAAGGCGAAGAAAGTGAAGAAATTACCTCCCCTGACACAGAAAATACAACAAACTAATAATTAAATGCTACCAAATAAAAAATGGTAGCATTTTTGTTAAATATCTCTACAACTTTAACAAACATAATACCGTAAAATGAATAAGTTTTAAGGTTCAAAATCATCAACCTTCAAATTATTTTATAAATTTGCAAAAAACTATTAAAAATTAAAATCGTTCAAATGAAAAAGACTATCTTAATTCTATTGCCTATGTTGTTTGTAGGCTTTTTGGCAAAAGCCCAAGTTGGTTTAGCTAGTGTAAGCTTACAAGAAGGTAAACTTGATAAAGCCAAAGAAGCCATTGACAAAGCTTTACAAAATGAAAAAGACGCTCAAAAATCAAAAGCTTGGTTTACCAAAGGAGAAGTATATAGTGCTATTGCTGGTAGCCCCATACCTAATTTTCATAATTTAGATAAACAAGCCTCTAAAACTGCTTTGGTGGCTTACAAAAAAGCAATGGAATTGGAGCCTCAAAAGAAAGGCTATTATAAAGATGCTGAAAATGCTATCAAAAGTAAATTATTCAATTCTGCTATCAATCAAGGCATTAATTTATACAAGAAACAAGACTATAAAAACTCAATGAGTGCATTAGATGTAGCTATAGAAGTAAATCCTAATGATACTACTGGTTTTTATATCGGCTCTATTGCTTCTTTGGCTGACAAAGATTACGATAAATTTATTACCTACACAGAAAAGCTGGTTGATATGAAAATTGATAATCTAACATACAGAGATTTTACTTATCAGTTGGCTAAAATTTACTCTGGTGAAAAGAAAGAACATGCTAAAGCAATCACATTATTAGAGAAAGCTGTTCAAAAACAACCTAAAGAAGTCCTTTTCTGGCAAACACTTGCTGAACTTTATGAGCAATTAGATGATAAGGATAAAAGTATTGAATTTTACAAAAAAGCAATGGTACAATTTCCTACAGAAGTGTGGTATCCAAGAGCTATAGGTTACGCTTATTATAATAAAGCTGTTGCTGTAAATAAAGAGATTACTAAGAAAAAAGAAGCTGAAGGCTTAACAGGAACATTAAAAGATCCTAAAAAACAACAAAAAGCAAAAGAATATAATGATATGGTTGATGCTGAACTCAAAAAAGCTCTTCCTTATTTAGAAAAAGCTGATCAGTTGAAGCCCAACGAATTTGAAACAATGGATATTCTTCGTGTCATCTATGAGTCATTAGGTATGAAAGATAAAAAAGCTGAAATGGATAAGAAAATTAAAGCCATTGGAAAAGAATAATTATTCTTTCATTATACAAAAGAGCTAATAGATAGTCTATTAGCTCTTTTTATTTATATCTAATGATTGTTTTTTCACTCCATTCCAAAGGTACTGGCAAGGTCTGATTATGAATCAGCCTTCTTCTTGCCTGAACAGAATACTGATTTTGTTGTTGAATAGTCATAATTATTTTTTTCCTAATACTTAAGAATTATTGAATGAAAAATATGTTACATCAGTCCAATACACTGATATAGAGTTTGTAAATCTTTTTGGATGTCCTAACCATGAAATTTTTTTAAAATCGAGTACATCATTTTTTTCAGATAGAATATTATCTATATCCTCTGAGATGGAAATAATATATTGATGAAGTATTCGAATATGATCTTCAATAGGTCCAATATCAGACATCATAGAGTAAACTTCTCCAGCTTCTAAGAAAAAATAATCTAATTTTCTATCTTTATTTTCTTCAAAAAAATCTTGTGTTTCTTTTATAAACTGTTCTAAAGATTTTTCATTAAGAACTCCTTGCGTCTTTAGATAACTCAAAAAATCATATAACTTTTGTAAGCCTTTTTTAAAATCCCCTTTAATTGCTATGGGATGTTTATAATTCCAAATAAGCGACTCACATATTTGAGTATCACAACCCAAAAGCACTTTATAAAACAAGGGAACTTCATATTTCCATTCTGATACGTCTCTTATTTTTGTGAAATCTTTGTTCGTAGTGTATAGATATGATCTGTTTGCCATAAAGAATAGTTTATTTCTAAAAAAATACTCCACTGCTCAATAAAAATGGAGTTAAAAATTAGTATCCCAGAGGTAGGCATTCTTTTACCAAACTCTGGGAAATATTTTTTGCTACTTTCTGCTATAATTAGGTGCTTCCCTTGTGATGGTCACATCATGTGGATGGCTTTCTCTGATACCAGAAGCGGTTATTTTTACAAATTGAGCATTTTCTTGTAAATCTTTGATAGTTTTAGCTCCACAATAACCCATACCTGCCTTTAAACCGCCTGCCATTTGATATAACACTTCAGCAACTGTACCTTTATAAGGAACTTGCCCAACAATACCTTCTGGGACAAGTTTTTTAATATCATCTTCAGCGTCTTGGAAGTATCTGTCTTTAGAACCAGCTTCCATAGCTTCCAAAGAACCCATTCCTCTGTATGTTTTAAACTTGCGTCCTTCAAAAATAACCATTTCCCCTGGTGATTCGTCTGTTCCTGCCAGTAACGAACCTATCATAATGCTGCTTGCTCCTCCTGCAATGGCTTTTACCAAATCTCCTGAATAACGAATACCACCATCAGCAATAATGGGAACGCCCATTTCTTTTAAAACTTTGTACGCTTCCCAAACAGCTGAAAGTTGAGCCATTCCAACGCCAGCCACTACACGAGTCGTACAAATACTACCTGGTCCCACACCTACTTTCACTGCATCCGCTCCTGCATCTGCGAGAGCTTTTGCTCCTGCCCCTGTTGCTATATTCCCTACAATTACCTGTAATTCAGGATATTTAGATTTTACCAGTTTAAGTGAATCTATAACACCTTTGGAGTGTCCGTGAGCTGTATCAATAGTTACTACATCCACGCCTGTTGTTTTAAGCAATTCTATTCTTTCTAAAATATCAGCTGTAACACCCAATGCTGCACCCACTCTTAATCTTCCAAATTCATCTTTACAAGCATTTGGAAAATCTTTTCTTCTGATAATATCTTTGTATGTAATTAAACCTACAAGTTTTCCCTCTTTATTTACAATGGGAAGCTTTTCTATTTTATATTCTTGTAAAACTTCTTCTGCTTGGTTCAACGTAATGCCTTCTTGAGCTGTAATGAGCTTTTCTTTAGTCATAATGTCCAAAACAGATTTTGTTAAATCTTTTTGGAAACGCAAATCTCGATTGGTAATAATACCTTTTAGCTTTTGGTTTCCATCCACTACGGGTATTCCACCAATTTTGAAATCACTCATAATACGCAAAGCATCAGCAAGAACAGCCGTTTCTGGAAGCGTAATGGGGTCAATAATCATCCCACTTTCCGAACGTTTTACTTTTCTGACTTGCTCTGCCTGAGCTTCAATAGCCATATTTTTATGAATAAACCCTATTCCGCCTTCACGAGCCATTGCTATTGCAAGTTTGTATTCAGTTACTGTATCCATAGCAGCTGAAACAATAGGCAAATTGAGTGTTATTTTTTTTGTAAGGTATGTTTGAAGTTTGGTGTCACGAGGTAAAACCTCAGAATAAGCAGGAAGCAACAATACGTCATCGTAAGTAAGTGCTTCAAAAAGAAATTTGTGGCTGTCGCCAGAAGCTGGAGTGTACATAAGGGCAAATAAAAGGGTCTCTATTTGCCGAACAAAATTATAGAATAATAATTATAAACCCAAATAAAGCTGTATTAATTTATTATGAATATTTGTAATGGTTTAATTATCAGCTTAAATCGGTTTTTTATGGATTAGTTAATAAACTACAATATTTCTGATACTTTTCTTCTGATATATCCAGCCTCAAAAGCCAGTTTTTAAAATATTGATTTAATTCTATGGTTCTTGGATGGCTTTCTTTATGATACATCTCAAAATCTTTTCGATTCTGAATTTTATCAGCTACAAGCATTTGGTTTACTTCTGCTAAAAGACTTAACTGTATTTCTTTGATATCTTGGATAATCCTTTTAGATAAATATTGATTGGCAATATTTCTGTACTCCATCACAAGCAAAATAATATTTGGCAAAATGCCTTCCAGCACTGGCAAACTATAATTTTCATACAAAGCTTCATCACTTTGAAAAACAGGATGCAGACAATATGCCTTCATTGCATTGATAGATGCTTTTTCCCATTCTAATATCTGCAAACCTTCATGGATGTGATTTATGAGAAGTACTCCACTCCTTTGAGCTTTTTTATCACCATAATAATTCTTGATTAGCCCATATTCTATGGAACTTTTTATCATTTCAAGATTACATCCAGTCTCCATCGTCAGTATTTGAATAATTGTTTCTGTGAGATTCAAGGCTTTGAGCTATAAAATCTAAAAATTTCAATCTTTTTCTGGTCGCTACTGAAAAACAACCACCTGATTCTACTCCATATTGCAAAGTATCAGACCAGACTTCTCCCTCAAATTCGCCATTCATAATTAAATACAAACTATTTTGCCCCATAGAATATCCTAAATGCATACAACCATCAAAAATGTTTGCATTTTCTGGTAAGCCAAACATTTCTTGAGCATCAGCATTTTCAGGAATCAATCCTTGTTCTTGTAAATATATGAATCCTAAATCATCATCAGGATAAATCCAGCCTTTTTGTCCTACATACGAGCCTAAATCGTGTATTTGAGCAGATGTAATAGGGAATTTTTTCTTTAACTTTTCTATTTCTTTTTTTTCATAAGACATTACTATTCCCTCTCCCCAACTGAAATACCCATGCCCCAATTCTCCAATTTCCATCAAATATACTTTTAGTTCATCAGGCAACTGTATTTTATATTTTTTTTCGTACTGGTTAATTTTTTCTTCAGACCACAATAAAAATTCATAATCATCATGGTAATGGTCGTCCATTCTTTCTCTCAATAATTCCCAACTATTTTTATAATATAATTTTCGTAATCTGAGAGCTATTTGTGTCTTTTTTATTTGATTAAGAACTTTTTTATATTTTTTTACCAAAACATGTTTATCGTTAACAAACTGATTTTGGGATTCTTTCTGTTTTTCTTTAAGCAGTTGAGCAAATGCTTCATCAGTTTTTTTCTTATCAAGTTTTTTTTGTTCTTCAATATCTTTTTGCTTTTCTAACCATTTTAAATACTCTGTGTGATTTTTTAAATCATCAAAATCTTTAAAATCTGGATGTTCTTTTAATGTTTCATACACAATTGCAAAAGCTTCTTCTTGTTTTTGAAGCTTTAAAAGCAATCTTACTTTTGTATCATGAATGTAGCTTCTGTCATTCCAAGCATCATATCGGAATCCTGCAAACTGATAACCTTTCTCTAAAATTTGAAGAGCTTTTTCTAATTTTTTAATGTCATTTTCTTCTGCATTTGTATACCAAGCTATCTGATTAGCATAAAGACTAATCATGTTCTTTTGCCATTCTCGTAAATTGTCTTTTTCATAGTTTTCGACTAATGGAATACACTTTTTCGCTTGAGAAAAAATCTTCTTGATGTATTTATAGTATAAATTGCTTTTTGATGTATTTTCTAAAAAAACGAGCCAAGTATTGACAAACCTAAACTTCCAATCTTCTAACACAATTTCAATAGTTGCTTCATACAACATATTTGTGTTTGGAGGCAGGCTATACTCCTCCCAACCGTTATCATTGGTGTATATTTCTTGTGGTTCGTCCTCAGGATTTTCTAAATTGATGAGCAAAATAAAAATATCTTTCGTTTTCCATTGAATAGATTTTTGTGTAAACCTCAATGGCAACATGGCTATCATTTCATCTAAGAGTTTGATAGCAGGTTTGATGATTTTCTGATCAATATGTTGTTCATTTATCTGTTGGGGCTGTTTGAGTGAATCATCCAACATTGCCCCAAGCTGATTTGCCTTTATATACTTTTTCTTGAATTCTAAGGTTTCAGAAAACTGAGCATTATTTTCTTTAATCTGACTCATAATCTAATTTAATTGTAATGGTAGCTGTTTTTTGCTTTGAAGAAGTATTAAAAGTGCCTCCAGATGAAAAATCCTCAGAAGAGTTCTGAGCAACTATCTGAAAAACACCCATTTTAGCGTTTCGAAGTTTACCTAGACTTCCTCCTGAGTTTTCAGCTATTTTTTTAGCTCTTAAATTGGCATCTTTAGTGGCTTCAGCAATCATTTCTATTTTTAATTCTGCCAATTTTGTGTAATAATAATCAGGAGAAGCCGAATTTAGTTCTACCCCCGTATTAATCAGTTCTGAAACTTGTCTTGATACTTCTTCTATTTTATTTACATTTTTTGATTCAATCTGTACAAATTGAGTAAGTTTATAGCCTATGAACATTGTTCTGATTGTATTTCCATCATCATCACGTATATCTTCTGTTTCTTCTGAAATATCCACTGACGAAAATATGAATTCATTTTCTTTTAACCCCTTACCAATTAAATAGCTTTTCACATTTTCCTTGTCTTTATCCAATTCAGCATAAGCTTCTTTTAAATTCTTATTTTTTCTAAAAAAAGAAGCATTCCAAACGATTAAATCAGCCGTGAAATCTTTTGTTCCCATTCCCGTAACGCTGATGATGTCATTTTTTATATCCCTATTTTTAAAAGCATGTGTAAAAATCCAAGCCGTAATAATTACTGTTATCCCAATAAGAATAGTATTTAAAGAGTTTTTCATGATTATTTTTAGATTTGAATGTTAAAAATATTTTTTATTATGTTAAGTTACTCCTCATTTTCAGCTTTGTATTTGAGTTGGCTCACAGTACACGCTTCTTTATCTATATCATCACGTTTTCCCAAATATACAGGCTGATACACAGAACCTGATTCTTTGAATGCATACAAATAACGTACTTCTATGATATCACCTACTTGAGGAATATCAAAATTAATAGAAATGGTTACGTTTCCAGCTCCTATTTGTTTGCCTTGTTCATCCAAAAGCCCTAGAGCCACACTTCTTTTATCATTAATAGCCACCACAATAAAAGAAGCTGTTGCATAAAATTTGTGCTTAAGCTGATTTCCTTTCGAATTAGGTCTTCCTGCTGTGTAGAGAGCAGATTTATGTTTGAAAACTATCCCTTCTTTCTTTTGCTGATGAAGTTTTTCATACAATTCTCTCTTCGATTCAGCATCATGATAAGAAACTGTTTCTACTAAAAAATCCGTTCTGATGGTTTCTAAAAGCTCTGAAAGTTTGTTCAAACGTACAATCAATGGAAGACCTCTTGTATCTTCCTGATGTAAATGTAACAAATCAAACACATAAAATTTTTCTCCTATCAATTCCCCATCCAATATAAAATCTGTTTGACTCTCTTTTAAAACATCAAAAAGGCTTGGGTAGCCTACAGAAAGCCCTTTCCTATTGATAGCTATGAGTTCATTCCCTTTTTTGGAAATCAAGAAGCGTTTGCCATCATGTTTTTCCTGAGCAAGAAACCTGTCATCGTTCAAATATTTTTCAACATCTTCTAATTCGATTGGATTAAGCAATTGACAATAAATACCCGTATCTATTTTTTCTTTTTCTACAGGCTGGTAGGTTGGTTGTTCAGATTCTGAGGTTTTATAGCCTTTGGTTGTTTTTTCTTTTACTAATTTTTCAAAAATGGCTTCTGCTTTTTCTAAAGATACTGGTGTAGGGGTTTTTGAGCCTGTTTGTAAGGTTGTACCTCGCCTTCCAAATGCGAAATGCACAATATACCCTTCTTCTTTTACTTCTAAGTGAACCTGATAAACTTTATCAGAGCCACCTTCCTGATAATATAAAAAAACTGATTTTTCCATAAATATCTATTTAATAAAGCCCTTGAATAGTTTTAATGTATTCAAGGCATAAAGTTAATGATTATTTTTTCCTTTATTATCTGTATTTTCTTCTGGTTTAGGAACTATTTGACGAAGTTCGCTCATGACCTCAGAGTATACAACATCTGGCACTTTTCCTAAATTGATACCCTTATCATCCCATTTTGCATCAAAAAGATAGAAACCTAATGTCCCAAATTCAGCATCCCAACCACCATCATAACCTAAATATAAGCCTCCACCTGTGTTAATAATAGCCCTGATGCCAAAAGTTTCAAATGTTTTTGCAAAAGAAGAAATATCTCCGTGGTCTTCAATATCATAAGCTACCCATCCAAAACGTCTGAATAAGCTTTTTACAGCTGTTGGATCACCTTTCTTACCATCAAACTCTTCAACTATGTTCTTATTTTTGAGGCTTTCTTCCAAATATACAACAGGACGTTGCATTTGTAAGAAAACAGGTTCTATACCTAATTCATAAAATTTTTCTATCCAAGCATTTTTTTCGGTTTCAGAAAGAAATAAAGGATGAACCATACCAATTTCAGCATTTTCAGGCAAATTTATTTCATCATCCTCTAAATTAAGTATGGTTGTATCTTCATTACAATAAAAAGATTGTTTTAAAGCTCCTTTTTCATCAAAAATCCCCCAAACAATGCGTGTAGCATACATAAACATAATTGGGTTTGTCAAAAAGAATTGATGCCATTTGCTTTGTTGCCATTTTCGCTGAATCACCAAATAAAGCTCCATTCGGCTGGACTGAGCCTTTACTACATCTCTAATTTCTTTTCCTATTTCTTTAAATTCTTCTAAAACTTCTTTAGATGTTGTTTTAGGTGCAGATTTTATTATTTTCCCATCTTCATTGAGGAAAGCCAGTTTAAAATCTTTGTTGATAAAGGCTCTATACTCTTCGTTGTTTACTTGAAAGGTTTTGTACATGTTTTCAAAACCAAAATCAGGGATAATACTATCAGCAAGTTCATTGATATCCATATTGAGCTCCTCAGCAGCCACTTGGAGAGCATTGAGAGCAGCAACACCAATATTTGAATATTTATTTTTGTACTTTCTTGAGAAAAACTCCACAGCTCGCAAGGCTTTATTTGAACCTACAAGAGCCAATGTTACCACTGCATATTCAGCCATTTTTCCTCTGCTGGCATCTACCCATTTAGTAATTTGTGGTTTTACAATATCCACTAGGTTATCATCACCCAAAAAACCTGCAATAGTCAAACAATATTTTTGTTTAGCATCAGAGCCATTTTCTATAAAAGCTTTGAAAATACTTTTTGCAAATTCAGCACTACTTTTTTTATCAATAAAAGGCAAAATAAGCCTTGCTTCTACTTCTGAACGAATTTCTTTGGCTCTACTCAATCGATATAACACAAAACGAGTGAGTATTTTCTCATCTATTCCTAAATTTTCAATGAAAACGATTTTGGGTAATTTGCTTTCATTCAGCCATGTTGTTAAGGGCTCTGAAAGTTTTCCTCTTTTTTCGGCAGCAAGCACTATCTCTTTAATTTTTTCTTTGGATAATTTTTGATAAAATTTTTCGCCTAGAGCCTCTACCATTATATCACGTGTATCATCATTTTTTTCATTATTAAGAGCCTCTTCCAAAATCTTTTCAGCCTTTGGCGTTTTGATACGAGCCAAAACAAAAGCACCCGTTTGACGAGCATCTGCATTTTTCGCTTCCAGAAGTTCTTGAGCGTTGGAGATTGCCTCTTCTCCAAATTTAGCTAAAAATGATGCTAAAACTTGCCTTACTTGCTTAGACTTATGTTTAGTAAGTGTCCAAAGCTCTTTTTCATAAATTTCAAGAGCCTTGTACTTTTCTAAGGTATTGAATAATATTTTATAAAAATGTATATCACAAATGAGAATATCTTTATTTTTAAAAAATTCTGCAACCATGGGAATACATTTGTCATGTAGCTTTTTTTCCAAAGTTTCTATCACCCAGCCCACATGTCCTGTGTACCAACCACCTGCAAAAGTTAAATAGGTTTCAGAAAATTGTTTTGTTAGAAATTCTAGTGATGTTGGATAGTCATAATTGAGCAAGAACTGAACCCTTTCCTCTGCAAATTCGCTATAATGATTTCGAAACCCATATTTTTCAAAAAATTGATATGAGTTTTCTATAAGTTGTCTTGCATATTTTTTAGGCATGTGGTATCCCAAATAAAAAAGACATTTATCTGCAATTGTATCTTTTGCTTTAGGTAATATTTTTAAAATAAATGGCTCATACATTTCTGCATTAATTTTTACTAAAATGGATACATTTTTAGAAATGTCGTCATATTTATCCAAAAACAACTCTCCATATTTTTCTAAGAAATTTTTATCTGCTCTTGCCAATAATTCAAAAAAATCTTCTTCTCTACTTTCTTTAAGAGCTATTTTAGCTATTTCTTTTACTTTTTCAGGGATAAATGATAAAACATACAAGCCTGCTAAACTTAAACCATGATATGTGGTATCATAGTATCCTTTTTCTTTATTGTATTCTGAAGTTTCTTTGATTAGTTCAAAATCTGAATCGCCTTCTTTTGCAATAAAGAATAGCACTTCTTCTTCCGAAACTTTGTGACGTTTGAATAAATCTTTAAGCCATAGCATCAAAGATTTTTCTTCATCTTTATTTTTGTGATAATATTCATTCAACCAACTAAAAAACTCTCTAGAACCTTGCCCTGCAAACCATCCAGCATTTATACTTTTAGGAATCCATACGTCATGAGTAAGAAATAGTTTAAAAATGCGTTCATCATCTGCTCCCCATTGATTTGGCAGATTGAAAATTTTACAAATATTTCTAAGATAAGACCACATATAATCACCTAAAACAGGGACAGTTTCTATTTTTCCTAGAAGATATTCTTCAATTTCAGCCAATTTTTGACCTGCGACTGTTTCTGGATTTTTAATTCCTTCAGGATAATTACTTGCCTTGATGGCATTTACATAAATTTGTACTTTTTCTGGAGATAAAGCCATAATGGGTTGTAGTTTTATTTTTGTATGCGAAATTTAGAGATTTTACTACGTAAATTAAATAAGCAGTAGTTTTATTTTTGTAATAAGTTGTTTATTTTGTATTTTTGTGTCTCTTTTTTAAGAAAAAACTTTAATAATTTATGCTTGGGTTACAGTTACCAACAGACCCTCGTTGGGTGAATTTAGCAGAAAAAACGATTGCAGAAATTTTAATTGACCACGCCTATTGTGAGCAAAAAGCAGCTTCTTCGTGTATATCTTTGATAATCAATTATCCTGACAGAGAAAAACTGGTAGAAGTTCTTACACCAGTAGTAGCTGAGGAATGGGGACATTTTGAGCGTGTAATGGAAAAAATGAAAGAAAGAAATATTCCATTTGGAAGAAAGCGAAAAGATGAGTATGTGGAAAAATTAATTTCTATTTCAAAAAAAGGAGGTTCAAAAGAACAGCAATTAGTCGAACAATTGCTTATCAATGCTATTATTGAAGCTCGAAGCTGTGAAAGATTTAAAATGCTTTCACAAAATATTGATGATGATGATTTGAAAAAGTTTTATTATGAACTCATGGTTTCGGAAGCTGGGCATTATGTCAATTTTGTGGACTTGGCAAAAGAATATATGCCTGAAGAGTATGTAAAAACCAGATTAAATGATCTTTTGGAACAGGAAGCTGAAATTATGAGAAATCTAGATATTCGAGGAGATAGAGTACATTAAAAAAGGGTTGAATATTCAACCCTTTTTCTTTTATTCAATATCAATACCCAGACGAGCTTCGTATTTTTCTTTGGTAAGTTTCTTTTTGAGTGTTTTTTCCAACATTCTATGAATAGGCATAAATGCAATTGCCACAGCTACGTTTGCAAGCAACGTGAAAATAGGGAATCCATTGGTATAAACAGAAATGAATGGATCTAAAAATACTAAGATAAATTCAAAGAAAATTAGTAAGATAAAGAAAACAATATTCTCAACAGTTGATGTACGCATAGTTTTACGAGCAAAAAGTACAACGATTAAGAATATACTCACTAATGCTATTAAGATAGCAGAATATTGAAGATTATTCTTTCTTTGTTGCTCTTTTGCTTCTTTTTCAGCTTGTACCTCTTTTTCTCTTTGTTCTTTCGCTAATTTTCTTTCTAAATCTAACTTACCTTCTAATCTTGAAAATTCTTTTTGTTTATCTTCACTAAATATTTCTTTTTGGTGTCCTGTAAATATGATTCCCCATTCATTTGCTTTGGTATAATCAGCTAATTTGATATAATTTTCTTTTAAATCTTTGGCTGCATCCAACATCACATGCTTTGCTCCAATTTCTTTTGCCAAAGCATATCCTTTTTGATGATATTCAATAGCTTTTTGATATTCGTTTTTTTCATGATACAAATCACCCATACTGCTATAAGCCACCGATTCTGTCAATCTATCTTCTATTTTTTGTGACATTTTGAGAGCATCATCCAAATATTTTTGAGCTTTGGTATAATCTTTCATTGCTGTATATGCTTCACCTAAAGCTCTATAACTTGATGGTATTTGCATTTCATCTTGAATTTCAATTCTAATATCTAAAGCTTTCTGATTATACTCTAAATATTTTTTCATATCTCCTTCTTCATTATAAATTACAGCCAAATTAAATAAAACTGTCGCTTTTCTGTCTATGTAATCTTCATTTTTCTCTGATATTTGTAAAGCTTTTTCGTAATATTCTTTAGCTTTTTTATAATCTTTTTGCTGATCATAAATAGTCCCAATATTGATGTTAGAGCTTATGATTCCATCTTCATCACCCATCTTTTCTTTGATTACGACAGACTCGGTATGGCATTTGAGAGCTTCTGTGTAATCTCCTATCTTAAAATAATAAATACCTAAATTATTCAAACATGCTGAAATACCTTTATCACTTTTTAGTTTTCTATTTAGTTCTAAAGATTTCGACATATAACCAATAGCCTCTTTATAATTTGCTTTTTGGTCTGCTAAAACACCTAAAATTTGTAATGAACTCGCTTCTCCTTTTTCGTGTTTGAGTTCTTTTGCTAAAATTTCAGCTTTTTTTGCATAATCTGCTGACACTTGGGCATCTTGTTTAGAGTATAGTCTACCAAGTTCAATGAGTATATGCATTTGATTAGTATCTTTTGCTGTCAATTTATTTAATTGAGCTTTCAGACTGTCTATTTTTTTATTCTGAGCAAAAGAATTATTGTGAATACATAAAGTAAGCACAATAATAAAAGAATAAATATATTTCATAAGTTCTTATAGAAGTTTAATTTTTGATAAATTTAGTTGAATAAGTTTTATAAGGACTAGAGAGTTTTAAGAGATATAAACCTTTAGAAAAATTTTGGATTTTTTTATTCAGTTGCTGTTCTATAGATGATTTTGTTCCTTGTAATAATAAAACTTGCTCTCCATAGACAGATTGAATACTTAAAACTAACTCTTCATCTTCACTTACTTTTACATTCAAGTACATTTCTGTACTCACAGGATTTGGATAAACTTTTAAGGTTGAACCATTAATATCCCATGAAGATACATAAATTACTTTGCTGTAACTTACTTTTCCACTTTTATCTTTTTGTCTGAGTCTGTAATAAGCAGATTCTAAACCATACTTATCCTCATATTGATACTTTGTCTTTTCCGTTGTTTTTTCCTGACCTGCCAATGTTCCTATCTTAAAGAAGTTTTTAGCATCATAACTCTTCTCCACCTCAAAACCTACATTGTCAAACTCAAAGCTGGTTATCCAGTCCAATATATTTGTAGATGCATCAATTTTCTTTCCTTCAAAACTAATCAGGCGAACTGGCAAAGTATTTGGATCTACTCCTACTACCAATTCCCTACCAAATTCTGAAACGGTGCTCCCTGGACGTCTAGCTCGCAAGCTACCAAATCCACTGCCTATACCTACCTGTACCCAGTCTGCTTGATTAGTTGAACCAACAGGACGCATAAATAGCTTAAAAGAATTTGCAGCTGAGTTAGGATCTGATGGTGTATTAAGAATTGGATACAATCCACTGATAAACTGATCATCTTTGATATCTATGATTAATTCATCCAAATCAGGAAATGTAGCACTTCCTCCATATTGTCTAAATGTCCAAAAAACTTTACTATAAATTAGACTTGGGTCATTAGGGTAGAAAGTAGGTTCTTTTTCTTCAAACATTCTTGAAATTGCTAAACTCCCTCCAGATGGAGTCTGAAAATCAATTTCAATGCCTGTCTTAATTCTTGAATTAATATCTGCTGTTGCATTTTCTACCTCTCCTGAGCCATTATCGCCAATAGGTGCACTATCTGTATTATCCCAACCTGCTGGATTAATAATTGTTCCAGTTTTATACAAAGAAATAGGATTTAAGGTGTAAGCCAAATCTCTTACGATTGAACCTGCATTTTCATTTAAAGGAAAATAACTATTGAGTGTAAAATAGAAAGTATGAGTATTATCTAATTGCACATGCATCCATTCTCTGATAGTTTTAGTATCTAATGCTACATTCCAAAAACGATATTCTTGTAAATTTCCAGTATCAATACCTAGATTTGCTGGTGGTACTGTAAGATTCCTTGCACCAATAAGAGTTGTATTGGTTGGTTGCATTATGCCAATCAAAGATATATTAAATCTTGGTGTACCATTAAGGTAAAAGTGCCAGTTATTGCTTTTATCTACTACTACTGCAAAATGTTGCCATTCTGTAGAAGAGGTAACATTCATTCCTGTTGAAAAATCAAAAGGATTTCCTACATTATCTACTCCCTCAATAAATAATTCTCCTGAACCTGTATCATCTATGTATAAACCGAAACCATTTAAACCAGTAAAACCATTATAGAACAGATATTGTCTGTGTGTAGTAAAGGCTGGATCAGCAATAAAATAACCTTCTATGGTAAAATTAGTAGTTTTGGATAATAATAGAGATGTGTTAATAAAACCCGCCCCATTTACATTAATACTTGCATCAGGAACAATAGGAGCATCAGCTACTGGCGAAGTATTCAGGAATCTGTCTATATCATCCCCTCCTATAATGGGTACTGCAAAGTCTAATTTTCCATCCACATTGAAATCGGCAATAGCTATTTGAGCAGGCTGATTATTAGTTGGTATCACAACAGGGGCTGCCAAGTTAAAATCTGTAAAAGGAAAAGTATCTATGATTAGATTTTCAAAAATCAAAACTTTTCTATTAGGATCACCACCAAGGTTTCCTTGTTTACTTACTAAAATATCTAAATCCGTATCATTATCTATGTCTTGTACTGTGATGTTCTCTAAATCTGTATCTGCTACGAAATTTAGTTGATAATAGTCTAATATGCCACCTATACCATTTCCTTGAGATACTTTTAAATAATTATTAAAACCTGCATTTCCTTTACTTGCAAAAGTAATATCTGTATTACCATCTAGGTTAAAATCTCCTACTTTTACATCAGTGAATGTATCTCCACCTGTACCTGCATAAAAAAGAACACCAGTAGGAGAACTTGTAACATCAGATATTTTATACAAATCCTGTCCATTCATGACTAAAAATATATCTACCTTCCCAGAAATATTATCCATAACTCCAAAAGCCATTTTATGCTTATTGTTGTAAGTAGCCAAAAGTCCAGATATGGGACTTCTAGAAGGTATAAAGCCTCCTAAAGTATTATTTTCAAACATTGCTAAGGCATAAACCCCGTCAGCTCTTCTAACAAAAGAAATTAAATCTAAAAAACCATCTTGATTGTAATCATAAGAAATTAATTCTCGAGCTCCATTTGCATTTATTGGGGGAGTATTAGGGATATTAAAGTTTGTAGCTCCTCCAAATGTTCCATTACCGTTATTTTTAAATAGTTGAAGAGCATAAGCCACACCATCAATGGCTGCAATATCTACATCACCATCTAAGTCAAAGTCAGCAGCTACTACCGCATACATATTATTGGGACCTGGCAGAGGAGTTGATGACAAGAACAGACCATCTTCATTGAGTAATATCACACGCAATTGATTGGTTTCATTACTTCCTATTAAATCTGAGACTCCATCACCATTCAAGTCGGCTGTAACCAAATAACTTTTTTGTCCTCCAAAACCTCCTACGCCTACATTGTTATGTGCTCCAAAGGATAGCTGTCCCCATATTTTATCTGGTAACAGCAATAGAACTAAAAAAAATAATGCATTTTGTACAATTTTCATATCATGTAAAGTTTTTAAGAGTTATTAAGCGTCTTGTTTTTGAATATAGTAAAAAATCTTAATTTTTGATAAATTTAGTTGAATAAGTTTTATAAGGATTTGATAATTTTATAATATATAATCCTTTGGGTAAATCTTGAATTTGTTTGTTTAAATCCTTTTCTATAATGGACTTTGTCCCTTGTAAAACTAATATTTTTTCTCCATAAGGATTCTGTATATTTAATTCAAACTCCTCATTTTCGTAGACTTGCACATCCAGATTGATTACATTTGAGACTGGATTGGGATAAACTTTAAGCGTTTGAGCAGAAACATCATCAATTGCTATAAAAACAACTTTACTATGATTCTTTTTTCCATCTACATCTTTCTGAATAAGTCTATAATATGCTGACTCTGTTGCATACTTATCTTCAAAAGTATATTTTTTGTTTTTGTTAGAATTTCTTTGCCCTTCTACAAAACCAATCTTAAAATAGTTTTTAGCATCATAGCTTTTTTCTATCTCAAATATTTCATTATTATATTCAAAAGATGTTTGCCATTCTAACATATTTGTTGTTCTGTCTACCTTTTTACCCGTAAAACTGACTAGATGAACTGGTAAAATAGAAAGATCTGCTCCAATAGTAAACATACCTCCCCCATCACTCGTTCCTGTTCCTGTGGTTCTACCAAATTCACTGGCATTATTTGAAGGTCTTCTAGAACGCAAGCTACCAAATCCTGTTCCTTCACCCAAATATATCCAATCTGCTTGATCATTAGAATTGATAGGTCTTGTAAAAATTTTAAAACCTGCAGCCAACGGGTTTGGGTCGGAAGGAGTATTGAGAATCGGATATAAACCTGTTCTAAATTGATTATCTTTTATATTAAAAATAATTTCTGCCAAAGCATTAAAGTTCAAATCTGCATCTGGGCTAAAATCACGTATTATCCAGTTTACTTTACTAAAATTCTGAGGAGGAATTGTAATCAATGGAGCTGGAGTAGTGGTTGGATAAAAGTCGTCTGCTTGTTCGTCATATAATCTACTCACAACAATCTGACCATCTGGATACAAAGGAGCTGTAGGATTGGGCAAACTGAGTGGAGAAAAATCATCTGTAAAATTCAGCTCCACACCAACTTTGTTTCGTAAATTTACGATACCTGGTCCTGTGACTGTTGCTAATTCTGATGAGCCATTGTCCCCTATAGGAGCAGCATTTGACCCTGACCAGTCTGCACCATTTTCAAAGGTTACAACTTTATACAAAGAGTTAGTATTAATGGTATAGGCTATATCTTTTGTAACAGGTATAGGAGGAATTGTAAGATCATCCATTGGCAAATAACTATTCAGCATGAAACTTTTAGGATGACTTTTATTAAGTTTTACATTCATCCATTTACGAATAGTTGTTACATCTAAAGCTATATTCCAGAATCTAAATTCTTGTATCAAACCATTTTCTAAAGGAAAATTCCCTCCATTATCCACTGCTCCTATAATAGTTTCTGATGGTACTATGGGAGTATTTGTTGCACTTAAAGTGGTAGATTCTACACCATTGATATAAAGTCCCCACCTCGTATCGTTTCTTCTTACCAAGGCAAAATGGTTCCATAGTCCATTATTAGGTCTTAAGCCCGTTGCAAAATCGCCAAAACCTTCTATGTATAGAAAAATTTCACTACTTGCGTCTATATACAAACCAAATCCATTTGTACCATTACGTCCATTATAAAAAATATATTGATTAGCTCCTGTCAAATTAGGTTTGAACCAACCCTCAATAGTCAATTCGCTTGTTTTAGTAAGCAAAGGAGAAATATTCTTGAGTAAAAAACCTGTTGCATTAAGAGCTACACAAGCATCAGGGACAGGCACGGCACCTCCTGTATTATCATTTAAGAATAGATAATGTTCATCTCCACTTGTACGGGTCACAGCAAAATCTGTTACACCATCCATATTGAAATCTCCTGTGGCTACTGCCCCAACATTTGGTGTAATCGTTTCAGTAACTATAGAAAAAGTAAAAAAAGGAGGTGTTATAAAACCACCACTATTTACATAACATCTTATATCCCCTACAGTTTTTAATACCCAAATTAAATCAATATCACCATCATTATCTAAATCTGCAGGTGTTAAACTCCCTGCATTGCTACTGGCTGGTGCCACAAAATCAGAACCCGTAGTAAATGTACCATCTCCATTACCTGATAACATACGAATAGCATTATCAATTGGTGCTATTCCCCCACTTGAAAGAGCTAAATCCATATTACCATTCAAATTAAAATCACCAACTGCTACATGGCGGAATGATGGAGTAATAAATAAGGTTTCTGTATAAATAGTGGATACTGATGGTGTTGCATCAAGGTCAGTTACTCTGAACACCGTAGCATTTCCATTTACAAAGATTATGTCCATCTTTTGAGTGGTATTGTCGAAGATTCCTGAAGCAAGATGATAATCATTGGCTAAAACATCTGTTATTAATGGGATGTTTACAGGAGTAAAGCTTCCTAAGCCATTATTTTGATAAATGATAAGTCTGATGCTAAGACCCACACTAGTACAGGTAGCAAAATCCAAATCACCATCTTGGTCATAATCTAAGCTAATCACATTTCTATATCCATCCGTAAAACCTACTTGTGGAGCAAAACCTACAAATAGAAAAGTACCATCACCATTATTTTTAAAGAAAGAAAAACCTCTATTGGGTAAGCTTTGGTGTGTAACTATTACATCCACATCATCATCTCCATCAAAATCACCTGTTACAATACCTGCCATATTGTTTTGTGAGGATAAATATGGAATTGACGTTCCGGGTACAGACTTATCATCAATAATAGTAACAACCAACTGGTTTGTTCCTGCTGTAGAAGCTAAATCTACTACACCATCTCCATTAAAATCAGCAGAAGCCATGTGTGCTTTGTTTAAAAAGCCTGGCAATCCAAAAGGCGATGATTGTGTAAAATTTAATTGTCCAAAACTGTCAATATGAGCAAATAGTAGTAAAAAAAAGATAAAATATAAATACTTCATAAGTGCTTCTTAATTTAATATAGATTATTTCAAATTTAGCCATAAAGATAATCATTTATAAGCAAAGATTACACCATAGATTTTATGAAACATTCATTTTTATATACAAAAATACATCTATAATACACCAAATAAAAAAGACCTATTTATTCAATAGGTCTTTTTTATTACATCATTTACACAAAACCTTACTTTTTCCCTCCATCACCCTTCATGCCTTGCTCTATCATACCATAGAACTCATCAATTTTAGGCATCACTACTATACGAGTACGACGATTTTTTGCTCTGCCTTCAGCAGTAGCATTGTCAGCAAGAGGCACATAGGCTCCACGACCTGCGGGAATAAGTCTTTTAGGGTCAATTTGGAATTGTTGTACCAGTGTACGAGCAAGGGAGGTAGCTCTTTTCACACTCAAATCCCAATTATCTATCAAATCACCTTTCTTGAAAGGAACATTATCTGTATGCCCTTCTACAAGAACATCAAATGTAGGTCTGTCTTTTAAAACTGCTGCTACGTCTTTTAGGACAGTATAAGCACTTTTGTTTACATCATAACTTCCTGTTGTAAACAAGAATTTATCTGAAATACTTACCATAATCACCCCTTTTTCAACATTTACCTCAATATTTTCATTTTCTGTACCCACAGCTCTTTTCAGTTGTGTAACAAGAGCTATTGTCATAGAGTCTCTTTTGTTGATTGCTTCATTAAGATTCTTGATTTGCAAGTCTTTTTCTTTCATTTTCTCAAGAGAGTTTTGCAGATTTTCAGCTCCTTGTTTAGAGAGCATTGCCATTTCTGTAGCTTGTGAGATAAGTTTCATATTCATGGCTTTTGTATCACCTAGTTCTTTTTCTAAACGTGCTCTCTCATCATTACATCCTTGCAAGGCAATTTCAGCTCTTTCTAAGTTTTTCAAATTTGTTCGATTGTTAGCCTCCAAAGCCGTATGCTGAGCTTGTAATACTTTGAATTTCTTTTTAGAAACACATCCAAACAGGCTTGAGCAAGCCATCAGTACAATAAGATACCTTTTCATAATGGTTTATAATTTGAGTTGAATACAATGTAATACTTTCAAAAATAATAGTATAACAATCTATATCAATAATTGTTTGGTTATTAAATCCCTTTTTGATAAGTTCTAAAGAAGCTATTGATTTTCATGGAAATTACTCCAAAAAATGCTTCTTTAAATATTTTGAAGCTCATTTTAGATTTGCCTCTTTCTCTTTCAGTGAATATAATGGGTACTTCAACTACCTTAAATCCATATTTCCATGCTTTGAACTTCATTTCTATCTGAAACGCATATCCTATAAATTTAATTTTATCAAGTTCAATAGTTTTGAGTACTTGTATTTTATAGCATTTAAAACCCGCAGTAGGGTCTGCAACAGGCATTCCTGTTATAAAACGCACATATTTTCCTGCAAAGTATGACATTAAAACACGCTTCATAGGCCAGTTTACCACATTAACTCCTGTGGCATAACGAGACCCGATTGCAACATCTGCTCCATCTTCTTTACAAGCTCTGTATAATCGTACCAAGTCTTCAGGATTGTGTGAAAAGTCCGCATCCATTTCAAAAACATATTGATAGTCTTTGGCTATGGCATACTTAAATCCATGAATATAGGCCGTTCCTAAGCCTAATTTTCCTTTTCTTTGTTCTAAAAAAAGCTGTTCAGGATAAATATTTTGAAGTTCTTGTACTTTTTGTGCTGTACCATCAGGCGAACCATCATCAACAATAAGCACATTCAGATTCGCAGATAATGAAAATACTTTTTTGATAATAGCTTCAATATTTTCTATTTCGTTGTATGTAGGAATAATAACAAGTGCGTCAGACACAATTATTAGAAATTAGATAGTTGGTATAAACAGTGAAGAATGTAGTATTCTATTTATGATGATTTCCGTTATTGTTGTTATTACGGTTTGGATTTTGATTTTTATTTCTGTTTTTATTCTTATTAAACTGATTTTTCTTGGATTTATTGTTTTTGAAATTCTGATTATTACTATAGAATTGTTGATTAGGTTTTTGTTTCATTTTATTTTCCACACTACCTTTATCTCCTGCAACATCTTCTTGTGCTATTTGTATGGTGCTATCAGAAAGTTCTCGGATATGCTCTATCAATACACTATCCTCAATATTTTCTTTCTGCCAAGCCTGATAAAATGATTTTAACATTTTAAACAAATAAACTTCCAGTTCTTTTCTTTTTTCATCTAAAGGCATTTTGCCTATGGTTTGCACTAGAAGCTGAATATTTTTCCCATAATGTTTGAATTTGATATGATTGGTGCTGTATTCAACTTTTTGGGGAGATTTTCCAATAGCATCCTTTTCTGGCATAGGAAAAGGTGAATCTACATCCAACTGAAACTTGGAAATAATAAATAAATCATCCCAGAATTTACTTGGAATATCCTGAACTTCTTTGTAGTTGGGGTGTATTTGCTTCATCAATTCCACAATCAGGTGGGCTTTCTGTGTACGCTCCTCTCTGTTTTCAATGGTCAAGATATACTCTACTAACTTCTGAACATTTCTTCCGTATTCTTTTAAAAGCAGTGTATCGTTGGTTGTGTATTCGTACATAAATTTTTTTTGTATATATTTGCCAAAATTAAAGCAAAGAATTGAAAAAGCAAAAAAACGAAACGTTTAATCCAAAAATATAGTATGGCGACGCTTACTGAACCCTCACCCTCTTTACCTCTTAGTTTTGAAGATACAGCTACTGCTTTTGCCTCAAAATCAGATGCACAGCTCAATAAAGCCTATTATCTGTTTTGGGCAATGAATAGCAACTTTTTAGTTCGTTATGGAACAGCCTTTTTAAAATTTGCATTCAAGTATAAAATACCTCTCACTAAAACGATTGTAAAAAACACTGTATTCCAACATTTTTGTGGTGGTGAAACAATTGAAGAATGTGAAAAGACTATCCAAAACCTTGCCAAATTTCATATTGGTGCAATTTTAGACTATTCTGTAGAAGGTGAAAAAAGTGAGAAAAGTTTTGATGAAACTACAGAGGAACTTTTACACACCATAGAAAAAGCAGATCACAATCCTAATATTCCATTTTCAGTGTTTAAAGTAACTGGTATTGCCCGTTTTGCTTTATTAGAAAAAATACAAGCCAAGCAGCCTCTCACAGATGCTGAACAGGCAGAGTGGCAGAGAGCTCAGAAACGTTTTGATCGTATTTGTAAAAAAGCTTTTGAGCTAGATGTAAATTTACTTGTAGATGGAGAGGAAACATGGATTCAGGATGTAATAGATGACATGACTTATGAAGCTATGTCAAAATATAATCAAAAAAGAGCCATTATTTACAATACCTACCAACTCTACAGAGCTGATATGTTGGGTAATCTCAAAAAAGCTTTTGCTGATGCTCAAAATAAAGGGTATTATTTAGGTGCTAAACTTGTAAGAGGTGCTTATATGGAAAAAGAAAGCCTGAGAGCCAAAGATATGGGCTATCCAGATCCCATTCAGCCTAATAAAGAGGCTTGTGATAAGGATTTTAATGCAGCTTTAGAGTTTTGTATAGAAAATATTGAAAAAATTGGTTTGTGTGCTGGTACACACAATGAGTACAGCAATCAGTTGCTTGCAAAACTCATGAAAGAAAAAAATATTGCAAGCAATGATTCTCGCATCCATTTTGCACAACTTTTTGGGATGAGTGATCAAATTTCGTACAGCTTAGCTAAAGCAGGTTATAATACAGTTAAATATGTTCCTTATGGACCCGTAGAAGCTGTTATGCCTTATTTATTTCGTAGAGCATCAGAAAACACCTCCATTGCAGGACAAAGTAGTAGAGAATTTAATTTAATCCGTTCTGAAAAAGTAAGACGAAGAAAGAAATAGGAACAAAAAAGGCTCTAAATAGAGCCTTTTTTGTTTTTTGATATTTTTATTTCTTAACAATTCTTTGTCTGATTATCTGATCCCCTACTGTTATTTCCACTACATACACTCCATTAGCCAAATCGTCCATTTTGAGTGTATAATTTTTATCATCTAATAAATTACTACTTATTTTTTGTCCCAAAACAGAATACAATTGAACCTTTTTGATATTTTGTGGGCTGTTTTCCAGACTAATATTTAGTAAATCTTTGGTTGGATTGGGATATAATTGCAATTGTCCTTGTTTTAATTCAACCAAAGCTGTAGCTGTAGATTGTGTTTTGAAATTCCAAGTAGAGTTTCCTGTAAATCCAGCAAAATCATTACCTGCTAAATCTTTAAATGTTCCAGCAGTAGGAATCTCTACATAGTACTCTGTATCAAACTCCAAGGCTACAATGGTAACTTCTGCCACATTGTTATTTACAGTTAGAGTTGAAGCGTTGATACCCACACTCTGTTTGAGGGAGTTATTACTAAGCCTTTTAATGAGTACACTACCAGATGAGCCTTTATTGATAGGTTCTGAAAATGTAATTCTCAATTTTGTATCAACAGATACATCTGTAGCATTATCTAAAGGGCTGAAAATAGTTACTACTGGAGCTATATTATCGGAAGTTGAGAAATTCCAAGTGTCTTTATTGGTCGTTCCAGCATAAAACTGATTAGAAGCATTTCTAAAAGCTGTATTGGGTATTTCTACATAATATGCCACTCCTACCTCCAAATTACTTGTTGGATCTATGGTTACTACATTATTGGCTACTGTAACCCTACTAGAGGTGGCTACATCAAAAGATTCAACTATAGCATCATTGGCATAACGTTTTAAAATTACATTCCCTGTTCCTTTTAAGACATCTTGATTCAAATAGATTTTAAGATTTGTAGTTAGTGTTACACCTGTTGCATTATCCAGAGGAGAAAAGGTATTTACAAGCGGATTACCACCAGGTGCAACATTATTGATTGTAAAATTCACGTTTGAAATATCAAAAAAGATATTATCTGCTGCTTCTACACGTATACGAGCTTGTGTGGTTGCTACAGAAGGTACTGTAATTTCTGCTGAACCATTGTTAGGCAAATTAGAAGCCAATGTGGTTGGATATGTTAAACCTCCATCTGTTGATAGTTTAATATTTACCAATTGACAATTAACAGGTGCTAAGTTTGTGTTTGCTACACTCCAAGATACCACTTGTGTACTACCCTGTCTCCAAGTAATTGCTGAATTTGGGTAATTCACAACAAATGGTCCTGCTGTTGCATTGGCTGTAAATGCCACCTGAGCATAATCATAGCCACCTAAATTATCTCTTACAGACATTCTAAATGTTAAATTCCTTGTATAAGTTGGTAATAATTCACCAAAAGAGGTTGTATTATTAACCAAATCTTGTATCCTTGGAAAAGTACGAGTAGGTGAAGTAGTAGGCATAAATGACCTAAAAATAGGAGCATTTCCTGAAGGGCTACCTGGAGCTCCTGCTGAACCCAAATCCATTTGTTCCCAACAATATGTAAGGGCATCACTATTAGGGTCTGTAGCTGAGCCTGTTAGCTGAAAGGGTGTACCAATAGGTATCACAAACCCTCCTGTAGGTACTGTGGGAACTGGAGGCTGATTAGTTCCATTGGCTGTACTTACAGGACAACCATTTCCAGCACCATTACGTGTATAAGCAAAAATTTCATCATAACTTCCTACATGAAAAATAGCAATACTGTTGCTGGCTAGATTGTCAGAACCACAAATACCAGCATATGCCATAATAGTTACCCCACTACCAGGTTCGTACGCTGTGGAACCATTTCTGTTTCCACCACACGAACCCTGATTGCCATTGAAAGTGTGGTTGCCAGCAAATTGATGTCCCATTTCATGGGCTACATAGTCAATATCAAAAGGGTCATTTACTGGAGACCCACTTCCTGTTACGCCTCTAGCCTTCTGCCCTGTTCTACATACTACCCCTAAACCTGCTATACCACCACCACCTGTACTAAAAACATGTCCGATATCATAGTTTGCATTGCCAATTAAGTTATCTACATTGGTTTGATTTTCGCCAAGCATAGCACTACCACTATTATTGGTATAAGGGTCTGTTGTTGCATTGGTATAAATAATGGTATTATTATTTGATATAAGTTGTAATCTGATTGACAACTCCACCTGATATACTCCTGAAACACGATTCATTGTAGTTGTAATAGCACTCAAAGCACCAGCAACTGTACCTCCATGAAAAGTAGTATATTCTCCTGTAGCAGCTACAGCAGCTCTGTAAGTTAATAATGTTGCTCCAGAAGGTCTTTCGTTATTTCTTCTCATATTTTCTACTAAACGTTTCACCTCTTCTGCATGATTGTCCTCATCCATCACATGACAACTCATGTTTTTTGTAGATTGGTAATCATGTTTGTAGTAGCTGATATAATTTTCAGTATCATTTTGTTGATAGGGGTCAATATAGACCATACCTTTTTCTGTAAAGATTAAAGCATGAAAACCTTGAAGAGTATAGTCAAAACGAATATATTCGGTAGGGTTTGTAACACCATATCCTTCATAAGTTTTGATTTGAGGAAATTTTTTCGCCAGTTCAGGGTGCATCACAAAAGTTTCTGCTACACGAAAAAGGTGTGTATTGCCATCAGGCATAGGTATTGACATGATGGAATTTGAGTTTTTTGCAGAAAATCTTAAGTCTGAGCTTTCTTGAGGAAAACTTGCTATCATACTTTTGAAAAAAGCTTCATTGAGACGCAAGGCTCTGTATTTGTTGGGAATAATCCAACGTTTTTTAGAAACACTTCTTTGAACTTGGCTTTCGGATATATCTTGCCATAAGAATTGAGCCTGTAAATTCCAAGAAGTTATTAAAAAAGTAAATAATAGAAGTTTTTTTAACATAAGCGTATATTTTAAGGATGTATAAAACAAATATACGCATTATGTTAATTTTTTGTTAGTCAACCACACTAATTTTTATAGCATTGACTGATTTTCTTTGATATCTCTAATATTAAACATTTAATGATTTACTTATATTTAATCACAAATCTGAATATTTGTGATAGTCTGTTGTGATTAAATCCTAATATCAAAAAAACTACAAAATTATTATATTTAGGCATAAAATTTGTCAATAACTGACCTATTTCCTACTATATTAAATCCTATACTTTAATGAAAAAAGCACCTTTTTTATTAACACTTGGCATCATTCTCTCCATTACCTTTGTATCTTGTAAGAAAAAAATGGTATCCATAGAAGCAGAAAGAACAATGTCTCTGCCTGATAATATAATAAATAATCAATTTTCTGAACAATTTGTACATTCTAATAGAATTATAGCAACGCCAGAGCGTAATTTTAGTACAATTGGGGTAGCTACTATCAGGGCAACTGGTACAACTTATTCTTTGGATATTACTCTAAACCCACCTTCTGGTTACAATAATTATTCTGTTGAAAACCTTGAATTTGAAAGTACTGGCAATGGTATTTATATTGCTGATTATTATCAAGGACTAGGAAAAATAACAGTACGAACTGTTCCTTTTGTTAGTATTCCTTCGATAGAGCTTTTCTATCATAATGGTGAAGATGAGCTTACTTTTAATGGTACAATAAAGTAACATAGATTTCAAAACCAAATTACTTCCCTTCACAAGTTCAGCAAGGTTTCATTTGTGAGGGAAGTATCTTTATTTTTATTAACAGTTTCTGATTAAACATGTTAATCTACTACACTAATTTTAATAGCATTAGTTCTTTGTTTTTCTTCTATCGGCATACTGGCAAGTTGTATTACCACATCTCCTTGTTTTACAGAACCTTTTTCTTTTAGAACTTCTATTATATCACTAAAAGTTGTATCTGTTGAAACAAACTTGTCATAATATAAGGTTCGTACTCCCCAAACAAGGTTCAAGGTATTCATCAGTGGCTTGTTACTTGTAAAAATATAAATATCTGCCTCAGGTCTGTGGCTTGCGAGTCTGTATGCAGTATAACCAGAGTTTGTCATGCCTACGATTACTTTGGCATTGGTCTGTCTTGCCAAATTACAAGCTGTAGCAATAAGGCTATCACTATAAAAAGTTTTAGACTCCTTATCAGGTTCTAAATTTTTATGGTAAACATTTTTTACGTTTTCTTCTATATATTGAATAGTTTTTGCCATACTCTTGATAACAAGCAAAGGGTGATTTCCTGAAGCTGTTTCAGCAGAAAGCATCAGGGTATCAGCACCATCTACAACAGCATTGGCTATATCGTTGGTTTCAGCTCTTGTAGGTCTTGGGCTTGTAATCATGCTTTCCATCATTTGGGTAGCAATGATGACAGGTTTGGCTGCTTTTTTACATTTATCAACCATCATTTTTTGCAGAATAGGCACTACTTCCGCATCCATTTCTACTCCTAAATCACCACGAGCCACCATAATACCATCTGATACTTTAATGATTTCATCAATATTGGTAATAGCCTCAGGGCGTTCTACTTTGGCAATAATTTTTGGATTTTTACCTTTTTGTTGTACAATATGACGAAGCAATAAAATATCAGTTGCTGTACGCACAAAAGAAAGGGCTATCCATTCTAAATTATTTTCTAACCCAAACATCAAGTCTTCAGTATCTTTTTCTGTAAGAGATGGCGAAGAGACATCTGTCTGAGGCAGATTCATTCCTTTTTTAGATTTAAGAACGCCTCCATACACTACTTTTGTAAAAACTGTTTTATCATTTTTACCCACCACTTTGAGTTCAATTTTTCCATCATCTAATAAAATAGTTTCTCCAATTTTAACATCTTTGGGTAGAAACTGATAGACTGTACTAACCATTTGATTGGTACCTGTCATTTCTTCGGTAGTAATGGCAAAATCCTGTCCGTTTTGAAGTTCCACACCGTTGTTTTCAACCATTCCGATTCTGATTTTAGGACCCTGCAAATCCTGCAAACAACCCAAATTCATTTGGTGTTCTTGGTTAATTTGCCTGATAAAATCAATAACCTGCTGGTGTTGTTCGTGTGTTCCGTGTGAGAAATTTAACCTAAATATATCTACTCCTGCTCTTGCTAATTCTAAAATTTTATCTTTAGTATTGGATGAAGGACCAATAGTGGCTATAATTTTTGTCTTATTGAATACAATACTCATAAATTTTACAGATAACGATGTGGATTTATTTTTTTAATATAAGGTATTTGTAGCAAAGAAATTGGAAAAAGTCATTTGATTTATTTTCTTATTCCATAATTCTCATGAAATCTTAGTTATTTAAACTATTTGATTTCAATTTCTGTGTTTTCTTTCAAAAACACAAAAGAATTTTATCAAAAAATGATTTTACATAAAATTTACACAAAATTCGCAAATAAAGCTTATATTGCGAATTTATAATATAGACTCTTTTGCTTTAAAAGACCCTTATTGACACCACATAATTTCCATGAAAGTAGCTACTACACAACCATTTGCAATCATTTATTCTTTATTAAAACATGAATACTTGGGCTACCTGATAGCTCCTTTTGCTGTACAAGTCAATAGTAAAGGGAATTTAACCCTTCAATATCAAGGGCTTACGTCCAAAACAGCCAAAGACTTTCAGAAAGGACTAGATGAGACAGATTTACAAATTTTAAAATTTACAGATACTCTTCAAACAGAGACCATTATCAAGAAGTTTTATAATAAGAAAATTCATCAGAATGAGTTTTTCTTAAAAATTTATGATAAAAACAAAGGTGATAAAGTCTTGCAGGAAGCTATTGAGAATCACTTGGACGAAAAAATAGCAAATATTCTTACCCTAATTCATACTAAACAGAAAAAGTTTTTTATTATGGGGACAGATGGGAATCCCATTTGGAAGCCTATTCAACTCATAGAGCATCCTGTTTCAGTATTATTTCATTTCAGAAGGGATGAAAAAGAGACACATTATTTTCCTACACTCAAATGTGATTCTAAAAAGCTAGATTTTCAGTTTAAAAACGCCCTTATTTTATGCAATGAACCAGCTTGGATGCTCATTGATGATAAATTGTATCATTTCAGTAAAAATATTGATGGTAATAAACTCAGACCTTTTTTAAACAAGTGGTACATTAATATTGCCAGAAATATAGAAGAAAAGTATTTTAAAACGTTCGTAACACCTCTTATAGCTGCATTTGATGTGTATGCACAAGGTTTTGAAATTAAAAGTCAGGCACATTTACCACAAGCTGTTTTACAGGTAAGTCAGCTTACCAAAACAGTTTCAATGTCTCTTTTTGACGAGGTAGAAACTGAAGTAGAGCCTGAAGAATCTGAAATTGTTTTTGAACTCTATTTCAAATATGGTGAATACACCTTCAAAGCTGCTGATGATAAGCCTGCTTTTGTACATTTAGAACAAACTTCTAACAGTTATATATTTCACAGAATTACAAAGAATATTGTTTTTGAGAAGAACATCATCCAAACGCTTAAAAACAAAGGTTTAGAGTTTAAATTAGGTAAAAAAGTATTTTCGCAACAGCAAGCTCTTTTGTGGCTCGAAAGGCATGCTTTATCACTTCAAAGTGAAGAGATTATCCTTAAACAACGTTTTGAAGGAAAACGATATTTTGTAGGGAAAAGCCAGATTGAGTTTAAAATTAATGAAAATAAAGACTGGTTTGATTTAGAAGCTTTGATTTGCTTTGGTGATTTTAAAATTCCATTCATCAAACTTCGCCCTTATATTTTAGCAGGAAAAAAGGAATACGAACTTCCTAATGGTGAAATAGCTCTCATTCCTGAAGAATGGTTCAGTAGATATAACGATTTATTTTATTTTACAGAAGAAAAAGATAATCTGCAACTCCAAAAGCATCATTTACACTTAATCCAAAAACTGGAGCAAGAGAATTGGGCTGAGATTAATATGCAGAAAAAACTGGCTCAATTACACGCTTTTGAAGAAATACAAGATTATCCACTACCCAAAGATTTGAAGGCTACCTTAAGAAACTATCAGAAAGCTGGTTATAACTGGCTGAGGTTTCTAGGAGATTATGGATTTGGAGGCTGTCTGGCTGATGATATGGGTTTAGGAAAAACATTGCAAACCCTTGCCGTACTACAAGCAGAAAAAGAAAAGGAAGAAACTGAAAAGAAGCCGTCTCTCATTATTGTACCTACTTCTCTCATTTATAACTGGGAAGTGGAAGCTAAAAAATTTGCCCCTCGTCTGCAAATTGTGACCTATACAGGTTCACAACGAGAAAGAGCCCTGCCATACCTGCATAAATTTGATGTGGTCATTACCTCGTATGGTGTAACCAGAATTGATGTAGAGGCTCTTTCTAAAATATTATTCAATTATATTATTTTAGATGAGTCGCAGGCTATCAAAAACCCACAATCTAATATTTCGCAGGCTGTCAGTAAACTCAGGGGACTCAAAAAATTATTGCTTACAGGTACTCCTATTGAAAACAGTTTACTGGATTTGTGGTCGCAGATGAATTTTGCTAATGTAGGTTTATTGGGAGGTCAAAATTTCTTTAGAAAAGAGTATTTAAACCCTATTGAGAAGAATCAGGATGTAAAGAAGACAGAAAAACTGCATCAGGTTACCAAGCCCTTCATATTACGAAGAACCAAAAGCCAAGTAGCTCAGGATTTGCCTGCTAAAATTGAGAACATGAATTACTCTGCCATGACTCCTGAACAGGAAAAATATTATGAGGAAATTAAATCACAGTATAGAAATAAGATATTGGAACAAATTGAGCAACATGGTATCGCCAAAACACAGTTTTTAATATTAAAAGGGCTTACACAACTGCGTCAGATAGCCAATCATCCTGTTTTGGTGGATAGTGAGTACACAGGCAGTTCAGGAAAAATGGAAGATGTGGTCTATAAACTCGAAACGCTTGTTGAAGAAAAGAAGAAAGTATTAGTTTTTAGTCAGTTTGTAAAGCATTTAAGTATTTTCAGAAAATATTTAGACTCCAAAGGCTGGAAATATGCGTATTTGGATGGGGCAACCATAGATAGGCAAGCTCAAGTAGAACGTTTTCAGAAAGATGAAAACACTCTTATTTTCTTGATTTCTATGAAAGCTGGAGGTGTAGGGCTTAATCTAACGGCTGCTGAATATGTATTTTTACTTGACCCTTGGTGGAATCCGGCTGTGGAGGCACAAGCTGTGGACAGAGCCCACCGAATCGGGCAACGCCATACCGTCATTACCTATAAATTTATTTCTAAAGGAAGCATTGAAGAGAAAATTGTGGCTCTTCAAGAAACTAAAAAACAATTGGCAAGTAGCATTGTAAGTGTTGAAGATAGTTTCTTTAAGAGTTTGAGTAAAGATGATATTTCTAATTTGTTGAGTTAAAACAAAGTAGCAAAAACCTTATAGGTTTTAATGTAAAACAAATGATTCCTCTTCTACATAAAAATCTCAAGTCTATGAACTTACAATTTTCTAAAGGTAAAATAGTTGATCGTTATAATTTTGCAGAGCTTACAGAAATACAGCGAAATCAGTTTCTAATTGCTTGTAAAAATGCTTGGGGTCCTAGACATACTCTCTATGAAGCCGTTGAAATAGCTGAATCGGAACAGATGGCTTGGGAATATTTTGAAATTACAGATACTAAAAACCCTACATTGTTATATCAGGCTTGGATTTTAAGTGATGATTGTGGGACATTCTTTGTAGTTGGTACAAGCCAAGAAATTGAAATAGAAATGACACAATCATGCATTTCTCCAATGAATGAGGACAATGAAGACTTAAGTACCCTCTCTAATGCTATTGAAAAAGCCTATGAAAAAGCTCCTCAGACTTTTCATGATGCCAACGGGTATAGTAGCGACCTTTTTAGAAAATATTGGAATACATTTTATCAGAAAAAAGATAATGATAGCTTAGGAAAAGAGTATTGGATAACTTATTTCGGGCAGTTTAATTATTAAAAAGTAAATCATCTCAAAAATGAAAACTATATGATGAAATTATTGATTTTGCTTGTACTGACATTTGTTACATTTAATCTATTGGCACAAGATATTAATTTTGAAAAAATTTCTAAAACACCTAAAGATACTTCTTTAGTTATCCCATTAGACTACAAAATTTCAAGACCAAGACTTGAATTCCCTGGTTGGAATGTAGATTTTGAGGCTTATTATAAATTTGTTACCCCTACTATTCGCAAAACACAACTCTCATTAGGTTTTAATGAAAAAGGTGTCAAAGTATCTTTAACATCAAATTCAGCTATTCCACATGCACAACTTGATACTACAACTGGTATATCCGATTATAAAAAAATTATTGGAACTTGGAGAATGATTAAATATCGGTCAATAAATTTTAATGATTCTGTTTATATTCCTACGACAACTTATTATAGACTTCCTGATGTACTCATAGAAGATAAAAGTAAAGATGATGAAGCCTTTGCAGTTATAGATGAGAATAACTTTAAAATTTATGTTAAAGAATTGGGAAAGGTGAAATTCAAAAAAATGGTATCAGCAAAATATAAAATGGAAAATAGCAGGTTTATTTTAATATATAAAGGGCTTAAAGCAAGTGGTGGCGTATCCCAAATTGGAATTGATGAAAAAGGTTATTTGATTTTAAACTATCCTAAAGTAATAGAAAGAGTCAAGGATGGCAAGTATATTTCATATTATGCAATCATTGAACAATACATTTTTGAAAAAGTAAAATAATTCAGTTTGCTTAAAACAGAATTTATGATTGAATCATTCATGAAACCTTCAAGATTAAAAACTTTATTGATTGGGCTTGTTGCAGGTGTCGCTTATGCGTTTCTTGCAATGTTTATAGTAACCATAAGTCATCATAATGTTTCAATTGGATATATTTTTATTTTACCTATTATTCTTGGAGCAATACCCGTTTTATTTTCAACAAAAGAGCAATTACAATCTTACACTACGTATTTGCTTTTGCCTTGGGGGATTGTCATGACATTTTTCTTTTTATCTTACATCAGAGGTTTTGAAGGAATGATATGTTTAGTTATGATTGTTGCTCCCTTTTTATTATTAGGCACACTTGGAGCATTTATATTTCGATTAATTAAACTAAAACAGGAAGGTAAAGGAAGAAAACTTTATGTCTCATTATTGCTTCCTTTTATGGTTTTGATAGTTGAAAGTAACTTTCAAGTAGAAGACCAATATCATACAGTTACAACCTCCATTGAAGTAAATGCTGAAAAGCTTAAGGTTTGGGAAAATATAAAAAATGTCAAGAATATTAAAACAACAGAGATCAATACACACTTTATCCATTTAATTGGAATCCCCAAACCTCTCAATGGCGAACTAGATAAAAATGGTATAGGTGGAGTCAGAAGTATCACTTGGGAGAAAGGTATTAGGTTTAAAGAAATTATCAAGACTTGGAGTGAAGGGAATGGTTTTGGTTATGACATTAAGGTTGACCCTCAATCCATCCCCCCAACAACTCTTGATGAGCATGTGATGATAGGAGGAAAATATTTTGATGTAATAGAAGGTAGTTATAAAATAGATAGTGTTAGTAGAACTAAAAATATTGTAACATTGACTTGTAAATACAGAATAACAACAAATTTAAACTTTTATAGTAAGTTGTGTGCTGACTATGTTTTAAATGACTTCAATGAAATGATTTTGGAAGTAATCAAGAAACGCTCTGAAACTGAACTAGGTTTTAAATTTGATGATAAAAAACCTGCCTTATGAACAAATATTCTTCCTCTATACACTTTATAGAATAACTATGGAAAAACTGTATAATGGACGAGTTAAACTAAATGAAAACATTTATGGACTTGAGATAATTATTCCAACAAAAAAGAACTGGTTTTTTATAATCTTTAACGGGGCATGGCTGGTCGGTTGGGTGGTAGGAGAAATGATAGGTATTACTTTTCTGACACTAACAATTTTTATAAGAGAACTCTCTTTTATTTTATCTATACTTTTTTGGCTTTGTCTTTGGACTCTTATAGGGTTCTTTACACTTAAGCTACTTCTTTGGAATGCGATTGGAAAAGAAATCATTACATTTAGAAAAGAATCTTTTATGATAAGAAAAAAAGGTTTATTGTTCTCGAAGCCAAAAAATTATGACACACATGAAGTAAAAAACATAAAGATACAAGAAGAAGAAAGCACATCAAACAAGTTTTTGCTTAGTAGAAATTTAGCTTTCTATCATACAAACGGAACTATTCGATTTAATTACGGTTCACAAAATGTTAAATTTGGAGATGGAATTGATGAGTCAGAAGCACATTTTATTTTAGAAAAACTAAAAGCTAAGAAAATCCTGACAGATGAGAATTTTTAAAATGAGCTTTTTAAGTAAAAAAGCATTGCAGGCTAAAATAAAAGCCATGAAAGATGCTATACACAAAGAAGCTCTGAGAAGTCAAATGATGACAGAGAAAAACAATTTACTTTATACAGAAGACATTGGACTTGTAAGTGTTGCCAACAAAATAAAAGCGTACATCAAAGCTGTGTTTGGAGGTGTAAAAAGTACACAATATAAAGCTGTAAGTAAAATAAGATTTACAAAACAAAGAAAATAATATACAACAAAATAAAAATGTATAGTCGTATAATAAAAATGTATGATTATATTTTAAAATGTATAGATTGTAGAAAATTTATAAAGTTTTAAAAATTATTATTACAACAAACCCTATAAGGTTTTAAAAACCTTATAGGGTTGAATAAACGAATATGCAAAATCTTGAAGATTCTCTCAAATATCATCAGTGGCTCAAAGCCTTAGAACGCAATCAGATTACTGTTTCGGAGGTACGCCCCTTGCATCTGGTACATAAAGAAAATGGTGAACTTTTGTTTGGTTTTGTTCATGCAGAGGCTCAAGCCCCCAATGGTGAAAAGTTATTGCCTGTTGCTCTTATTCGTGGACATTTTGTAAGTATCGTAACTATACTGATTGAAAAAGAAACAAAACGCCGTCATCTGCTTTTGGTTCGTCAGTACCGAATTGCCAATGGAGAATACTCTTACGAACACCCAGCAGGTATGTGTGATAACAACACCGACCCTTTTGCTGTCGCTGTCAAAGAAATAGCCGAAGAAACAGGTCTTGAAGTACAAAAAGAACAATTAAAATTACTCAACGATACACTTTTATACAGTTCCCCAGGGCTTTTGGATGAAGGTGGTTATTTGTTTGCCTGCGAAGTAGAGCTTTCAGCATCAGAAATTGACTCTTTCAGAGGAAAACAAACTGGTGCAGAAGGTGAAAGTGAATTTATCAGTACGTTTGTATGCCCTATCGAGGAAGCCATGCCCCTGATGAGTAGCATTACTGCAAGACTGAATCTGATGGTGTATTTGTATCCTCAAACCTTATAGGATTTAAAATCCTATAAGGTTTATTTTTATTCGGATTCTATGGATGATATAATATACAATGCCTTGAGGCATAGCCTTGTTCAGCAGATACATCAAGTCAAATCTAAATATATTTCAGGATATTATCCTTTGAATGTATTTCATCATCATATTTGCCTCAATTTGTTTATAGAAAGCATTGAAGCCTTTGATTCAGAAGATTTTGTATCAGAAAATCAAAGAACAGAAATCCTAGATTTCATTACAAAATCTATTCAAACAGATATGGAGAAAAAGAAAGATGTTTCTGATGTTTCCGAAATCTTGCTTAAAATTCGCAAGCAATTAAAAATTGACCTAAAAAAAGCTCAGACATTTCCCCAAGTCCCCTACCGAAAACCAATTAATGAAGAAACGTGGGAATATATTTGGAAAAACTTTGATAAAGAGTTAAAACATTCCAAATGGTTTGAGTATGCCAATGAGTATCCAGAAAAGTTCATTCGACTATCTAATGCCATTGAAGCAGAAAAAGAGCATATCTATTATGTTCATAAACTCTCTCACAGAGGAGCCTGCGAGCTTTCAGGGAAGTGGTTTTCTGAGATGTATGCTTATGACAATCATTATTGGATAAGTAAGGATTTTTCTTGGGCGTTGTATGCAGAGCCCAATGGTTATCCTGAATTTTATGGGAATATCTGATATGATAAACAAAACCTTATAGGATTTCAAATCCTATAAGGTTTCTATTTTCTGTAATATTTATTTCCACTTCATAATACAATCCATTTCTTTTGTATTGCCTTCTGAGTCTGTATATTCAATATGTAGCTGGTAATTTCCTTTTTTATCTAACAGACTACTTAAATTTATATCTGCCTTCCCTTTATTATCGGTGGTTGTGTAAGTACTTTTTGTAGAAGTTGTATTTGATTTGAATACAATTAAGTTTACACCTTTACTCAAAACAACACTGAGTTTAATTTTACTATATGCTTTAATACCCGATACTTTAAAAACAGGCGTTTTAGAAGATGAAACTATTATTTTTTCTCCCTGACTAAGCCTGTGTCCTTCTATTGTCATTTCCATACTCTTACAATAACTTTCTACAAAATTATTGGCATCCTGATTACCCATAGCTGAAGCTTTTTGCCAGTCTTTACATGCTTCTTCTTTCTTTCCCATCTTAAAGTTAGCGTAGGCTTTATTGTTATAAGCTGTTGAGTAGTCAGAACGTAATGCAATAGCTTTATCAAAATCAGGGAGAGCTTTTGCATACTCTTTGAGCATCATGGTACAATACCCTCTGTTGTTGTAGGCAATATGATATTCTGGTTCTAATTTGATTAAAATATTGAAGTCTTTAAGAGCCTCTTCATATTGTTCCAGCATTAATTTAGAGTAGCCTCGTTTTTCGTAAATACCTGCACCATCAGGATTTAAGGTAGCTGCCTTATCAAATTCTGTAATAGCCAATTCATATTTTTGTTGTTCCATGAGTATTTTTCCTTTCAAAAAACATCCATAACCATCTTTTTCATTGATTTTCAAGGCTTGACTCGCATAAACCAAAGCACTATCAGAATTATTAGAAACATAGTATGCTTCTGCTATATTTTTAAGTGTCTGAGCATCATTAGGTTCTAAATTATTTGCTTTTTGCAAATGAATAATAGCATTTTTGTAGTCTTCTTTTAAATAATACATCCAGCCCAAATTATTGTAAAGTGTCGCATCTTTTGGAAAAGTTTCCACCCCTTTTTTATAAATCTGAATGGCTTCATCAATATTGCCACTTTTAAAAGCAGTATGTCCTTTTTCTCTAAATTCTTTTAAGGTTTGGCTGAATGTAAGTGTACTTATAATAGTAGAACAGAATAAAATTATCCATTTTTTCATAATTGTATAATTTTAGATGAAACAGGTAGAAAAGTTATTTATTGTATAATTTGACTTATAAGAGCTACACTAAAAATAGAAAGTAAAAACCAACCCACAAATCCCTCTATAACAGTTAGATAACGAATAATTCCTTTTACAGGGACTTCACCAAAACCCAATGTAGAAAATACATTCAGACTTAGTGTGAATGAATCCACAGCCCGAATTATCGTAAAATACAGAAAATCGAAGGCAATTAGTATTCCAAAAACCAATGATGCTTTTATTTTTTGAGCCTTTGAGAAATCATGCCAATGTATTGGGTATTGGTCTATCCAATTATAAAATTTCAGAATGAGTTGATGTTTTCCCTTTTGCCACCAAGCAAGTGGAAAAGATACCCAATGGAAGAATGAAGGTAATCTGTCTTTTTTATTCTCTACTAAATTAGCGTATTTTGTGGCATCGTTATCAACAACTCCAGAAGGTACATATTCCAAATAAATATCTTTCAGGCTATTTTCTTCTGAAAAGTAACGAGCATATATTGACAGTTTAGCATAAATTGTTGAAGGACTATTGTTTTCATTCTTATCATAATTTATTCTAAAAGGACTGACAAAATAGACTAGTCCAAAAGAAATAAGTACCCAGACAGAAATATAAATAGATTTCAGAGGATTTGTTCCATAATCGCAAAATTCTCGCAGAAACAAATTCATCAAATAATTAAAATAAACATTGACATCTTTTTTTTGGTAAGTATTTTTCAAGAACTCGGTTTCTATGTTTTTCCATTCTACATAACAACTATTAGCAAACATCCGATTGCCTTGTGTTTTAAATACTGTATAAAAATTAGCATAACAACTGATGAGATTATTAAAAATCACTTCATCTTTAATTTGGCTACGCATAGCTCCATTAATCAGTTTGCCGTTTTTATCATATACTGAAATTTTATTATCTGCTACACTTGACCATTGTATGCGTGTATTGGTTGGGTTTAGATTGAAAGCATCAATAATAATTTTTCCACTGATATAGCTGTCATTCAACAAAAACTGATTTTGAATGGCTGTTTTGGTTAGATTGATGTTACATTCAAATTTATTGCCCACCAAAGCCATATTATTGAAATTAGACGTAGAAATGTCTATAACCCCTTTGGCTGTATTTTGAAATTGAAAAGGCACTTTGAATTCCGTATTTTCAATAGTCAAATCAGCTTCTCCCTTCTGATGAATTTCGAGCAAACGAGGTTCTATCACATACATATCAAACCCTGAAAAGCGAGTATCATCTTTGATGAGTGGATTGATGCTAAATTTACAGTGATTAAACTTCAAATGGTCTTGAATAGTATTGAAATGATAACGAAAACCATGTTGAAAGTTTGTATGATCAAAATCTAAGAAGCCTATTTCATTTCTATCCACACGAAGCGTTTTTTCAAAAACACAATTTTTAAAAATTGCTTTCAAATTATTGCAACTTGATATTGTTACAAAACCATCAAAAAAAATTCGATTCATCACCCACCACATGGCTTTATCAAAATTACATTTACTAATGTAAATATCACGCTTCACATGCCATACAGGTGGATTTGCTTCATTAAAACGATCATCCATTCCCCCTCGATCATCTTTTTCCTCAAAAACTACATTAATATCACGAAAATCTATTACAAAATTCTCTTTAGAATCTGTTTGAGGGTTATAATTAACAATTGTATGGATAAATTTTGTAAAAGAAACCGTTTTCCCATTAATAGGTGAAGGTATCACCTTAGAAATAGGTACTTTGACAATACTTTGAGGAAAAGCAATGAAGCTATGTAGAAAAAACAGGATATAGATGAATCGGATAGACATGAAACAAAAATCAGTAAAAAAATAAGCATAAAAAATACGCCTTTTGGCGTATTTTAATGATAGTATAGAATAATATCTTGTTTGTATTGTTTAGCTTCTCGTATCCACCCTTGTACTTCTATGAGCTGCCCACCTGAAAGTTTCTGCTGGAGTTTTAAATCTAAATCTGGGGTCATATTTTCGCTCCTTAACACAAAAACGGTTGGAAAGTCATCAGGTGTAGGTATTTTCATTGGGGCATCAATATCATAAAGTCTGAACTCTTCCATATCCCAAAAGGCATCTGCATCAGCAGGATACCACTCTCTATTCATCATAAAACGCCCCAAGTCTTCTATAAAACCCTTGAGAGCATACCAGTATTTGTATCCTAAATTGTTATGAGTTGCCTTACCATCAAGAAGTTCTTCTACAATTTCCATCATTTTGGGTGTATTTTCATCATCCCATTCATCTATTTGGCTGGCATAACGAGCACAAGCTTTTTTTATTTTTGACCTTTTGGAGCTTACACTGCACCCAAAACGACTTTTCACCCTATCCAAACTAACTCTGTAGGGCATAATTCCATAACTCATAATTTTGTCAAGATTTTAATGATAATAGACTACTAAATCTTGTTTTAAGAGGTAAGCTTGTGTAATCCAGCCAGTAGCCTCTTCAAGCAAGTCTTTATCAAGATATGCATTTTCTTTGATTTCAGCTATAAATTTTTCTGTTATTTTTTCGTTCTTTAATACAGAAACAAAAGGAAAATCGTCAGCTATTGGGATTGGAAATGATGTATTGATTGAAAAATATTCAAAACCATTTGGAGCATGAAAAAAATCAAAAAAAGCATCTTTTTCACTTCCCCAGTGTTTATTAGAGGGAGATATTCCCCCAGAAGCTTTTATAAAGCCTTTGATAGCATACCAGTATTTATAGCCTAAATTGCTGTGGGTGGCTTTACCATTAAGAAGTTCCTCTGCTATTGCAAGAAGAGTTGGTGTATCTTCAGCATCCCAGCTATCAATATCTTGGGAGTATTGTTCACAAAAAGTTTTTATGGTATTTTTTTGAAATTCATTAGCTGAACTAAAACATTTGTTTACTTCTTGCAAATCAACGATATAAGCCATTACACCATAACTCATAATCGTTAATCTTTTTTAATTTGTAGATTAGCAAATGCTTTTTCAGCAGCAGCTTGTTCGGCTTTCTTCTTGTTTTGTCCCATACCACTTCCTACTGATTCGCCTCCAAGCATTACTTCTACAGTAAAAATAGTTGTTCCTTTATTATTTTTTTCATCTACAAGCACAAACTCAACTTCTTTATTCTCTCTCTGAGCGTACTCAATCAGCATACTTTTAAAGTTGAGATTCGTTTGTACAATTTTTTCTATATCCAAATGAGGTTGTATAAGCCGTTTTAGGACAAATTTTTTACAAAAATAAAAACCTTTATCTAGAAAAACAGCCCCTATAAATGCTTCAAGAGCGTCTCCAGCCATCGACTGGTAAGTTCTGGCATATTTTTGTCCCTCAAACTCTACCAAATCTGCAAGACCGATTTTTCTGGAAAGATTATTCAAACTTTCTCTGTTTACAATTCTCGAACGAATTTCAGTCAAGAAACCTTCATCTTTATAAGGATACTTTTTATAAAGATATTCAGCAATGATAGCCCCTAAAATAGCATCTCCAAGATATTCGAGGCGTTCGTTTGAAAGCTTAAAACTCTGATTAGGAGTTTTTTCGGCAACAGAAGAGTGTTTGAGAGCAAGTTTATAGATATTTAGATTAAAAGGCTTAGCCCCTGTCATCAAATTGATGAAAGAGATAAGCCTTTTATCTTCTTCTGTTTTTGTCTTGAAGAAATTAAAAAAAGATTTGATGCTCACAATTAGCCTTCAAATTTTTTGAAAATTAAAGATGTATTATGTCCGCCGAAACCAAAATCGTTACTAAGAACATAATCAATTTTACGAGCCTGAGCCTGATTGGCAGTAAAATTAAGTTTACTATCCAACTGACTATCAAGTTCAAATAAATTGATGGTTGGTGGAACAAGTTGATTTTGGATAGCCAATACGCAAGCCAACGCTTCTACTGCACCAGCAGCACCCAAAAGGTGTCCTGTCATGGATTTTGTAGAACTCATATTCAGTTTGTAGGCATGGTCTCCAAAAACTTTCTGAACAGCTATTACTTCCTGAGGATCTCCGATAGGTGTCGAAGTTCCATGAGTATTGATATAATCTATTTTATCAGGTGTAATGCCTGCATCTTCCAGAGCATCCTCCATACAATAAATCACGCCTATTCCTTCTGGGTGTGGTGCTGTAATATGGTGAGCATCAGAAGAGAAGCCTCCTCCGACCATTTCAGCATAAATTTTAGCTCCACGTTTCATGGCATGCTCATATTCTTCTAAAATAAGACATGCTCCTCCTTCTCCTAGTACAAAACCATCTCTGTCTTTGTCGTAGGGTCTTGAGGCTGTTTCGTAACCATCGTTTCTTTCCGAAAGAGCTTTATTAGCATTAAAACCTCCTATACCAGCCTCTGTAACAGCTGCTTCGGAGCCTCCAGTAAGAATAACATTGGCTTTACCCCAACGGATATAATTAAAGGCATCAATAATTGCATTATTAGCTGATGCACAAGCAGATACAGTTGTATAGTTAGGTCCTAAGAAGCCATATTTAATAGAAATATGTCCTGGAGCCAAATCTGCTATCATTTTAGGAATAAAGAATGGATTAAAACGAGGTGTACCGTCACCTTTTGCAAAATCTACAACTTCCATTTGCAAAGAGCGTAATCCTCCAATTCCTGACCCCCAAATCACACCAACACGGCGTTTATTAAGGGTTTCCATATTGAAGCCAGCATCTAAAATAGCTTGTTCAGCAACTGCCATAGCATAATGCTGAAAGATATCCATTTTACGGGCTTCTTTATGTTCTATATATTGCTTTGCATCAAAATCTTTGACTTCACAGGCAAAGCGTGTTTTGAATTTAGATGCATCAAAACGAGTAATAGGAACAGCTCCACTTACTCCCTTAGAAAGCCCCTGCCAGTATTGCTCTACAGAGTTTCCAAGAGGTGTAACTGCCCCTAATCCCGTTATTACCACTCTTCTTGGGTTCATTAAGTTGAATTTTTGGATAAAATACTACTTTACATTTGCTTCAAGGTAGGAAATCGCTTGACCTACAGTAGTAATGGTTTCTGCTTGATCATCAGGAATTGAAACATTAAACTCCTTCTCAAACTCCATGATTAATTCTACTTGGTCTAAGGAGTCTGCCCCTAAGTCGTTGGTAAAACTTGCATCAGTGGTAACTTCAGAAGGCTCTACGCCTAATTTTTCCACAATAATACCTTTTACTTTTTCTGCAATTGTTGACATTTGTTGTTGAGTTTTGGTTTAACAGAACGCAAATAAATACAATTTACAATCATTTGCCAAAAAAAAATTAAAAAAGTTATCAGAAATTAACTATAAACAAGACCTTGTAATTCTTATCATAGTTATTGTTCGTTGTACAATATTTTCGTGTTTTCATTTAAACCATTATTTTTGTGGCGTTTTACACTTAAATTTTAAAATTGTGCATTCAGCTATTTCTTCTAAAGATAAAGAATATATTTGGCATCCTTTCACTTCTCTTGTTGGTTCAGAACCTGCCTTACCCATTATAAGAGCTGAAGGAGTCTATCTTTATACAGAAGATGAAAGAAAAATTTTAGATGGAATAGCCTCATGGTGGGTGAATTTGCATGGACATAGTCATCCTAAAATAGCAGAAGCTATTTATAAACAAGCTTTGACTTTAGAACATATTATTTTTGCAGGTTTTACACACAAACCAGCCACAGAGTTAGCTGAACGTCTTTTGGCTATTTTACCTAAAAATCAGAAGAAAGTTTTTTACTCTGATGATGGCAGTACCTCTTGTGAAGTAGCTCTTAAAATGGCTCTCCAATATTGGTACAATCAGGGAATTAAGAAACATAAAATTATTGCTCTAGAGGGTGCTTATCATGGCGATACTTTTGGGGCTATGTCTGTGGGCAGTCGCAATCCTTTCAATGCTCCATTTCAAGAAAAATTATTTGATGTAGAGTTTCTCCCCTTCCCTACTTGTTATCAGGTGGGCTGTTGTGGAGGTGTTCGCCATTCCGAAAAATGTGTTTCAGTTGGTCAAACCATTCAGAAAATGGAAGCATTGGCTGCTACTGGTGAAATAGCTGCTTTTATTTATGAACCTCTTGTACAAGGAGCTGCTGGTATGAGAATGTATAGTGTAGAGATATTAGATAAACTTCTGGAGATAGCCAAAAAACATAATATTTTATGTATTGCTGATGAAGTGATGACAGGCTTTGGACGAACAGGAAAGCTTTTTGCTTCAGAATATTGCACACACAAACCAGATATGATGTGCCTTTCTAAAGGTATTACAGGTGGTTTTATGGCTCTTGGGGCTACTACTTGTACCGAAGAGGTTATTTCTGTATTTCGTTCTCCAGAATCATCTAAAACCTTTTATCATGGACATTCTTTTACAGCCAACCCCATTGCTTGTGCTGCTGCTTTGGCTAGTATGGATTTGCTCATTCATAAAGATTGTATCAAAGCCATTAATCAACTTGAGCAATCTCATATCCGTTTTGAATCAAAAATTGCTAAACATAAAGCAATTAAGAATGTCAGAAGTATCGGGACAATACTGGCTATTGAATTGAAAAACAATGAAGAAAGCAGTTATTTTAATAGTATCGGAAAAGAAGTATATCAGTTTTTCTTAGAAAAAGACATACTTCTTCGTCCTTTAGGAAATATCGTGTACATAATGCCTCCTTATGTTATTCTAGAAGACGAATTACAACGAATCTATCATGCTATTGAAGAACTTTTAAATCAATTGGTATAAATCATGGCTAAAAACTAAACCCTGCTCTTAGGGCTAATCTTTGATAATTTAAGCGTGTTTCTTGAGAGAGATTCATCATATTGATGATTTCTGTGCCTTGTTGCTGTCTGTAACCAATACTTAGTAAGAAGCCCGTAGAATTGTTAAAAATAACTTTCATTCCGATACCTGCACCCCAAAGAGTACCTCCATTGAAGTTTAAGTTTGGATTTTCGTTGGTGGTAATATTTTTGCCATACCCTATGTCAAAGAAATAAAAGGGTATTACAGCCTTATTTCGTACAAAATCACCTCTTAAGCTCCCAAAAACAGGTATAAATGTTTGTGTGGCATATAAATCAATACCGATACCTCCTCCTACAAATAAATATTGATTGAATTTATATCCGTTTACAGTCTGAAACGAAAATGCAGAGGTATTTACATTCGGATTTGCTGTGTTTCTTGCAGCCAATGCTCCTAGTTCTGTATAATGAGAGAAACCTTTTGTTTTATAGGTAATATTGGAGAAAACTTTCTCCTCTTTCATTTCCAAAACATCTGTTTTTGAGAACACAAATATATTTCCTTGTGTTGTTTGAATTTTTATTTTCTCAGAATCATCAGATAAAACTTTTCCCCGAATGACCCATTCATTTTTCAGATATAAGACTTTTTCTGTGTTTTTTTGAGCAAAAATGGAAACAGAAACAATTTGAAGAAGAACAAAAAATAGAAAAAATGATTTCATAAAAAATAAAATAATATAGTAGTATATGCAATTATGTTGCATAACACTATTGATCTATCCATTGTTTAAATAATTGCACTTTTTCTCTGCTTACAATAACATCCATATTAATATGGGGTTCTAATAAGATTTTTAAACGACTATTGATATAACTTTTAAACTCTTTGATAGCATTAATTTTTAGGATAAATTTTCTATTAATTCTAAAAAACAAAGCAGGGTCTAATACATCTTCCAATTGTTCTAGAGTGTATTCCACCACAAACCGTTTCCCTTGTGTATTGCTTAAAAAACAAGCTTTTTCATCTGTATAAAAATAAGCAATGTCTTCCACATCCTGATACTGCATTTTATCCCCATATTTCACTAAAAACCTTGATTTATATTGATAATGAGATGCTTGTACATTTTTTTTGAGAGCATCCACTATTATATCTATATTTGGAATAGCTTGTTGATGATATTGCTGAATAGTTTTGTATTTTTTGAGAGACAGGCTCAATTCTTCTAAACGAATAGGTTTTAACAAATAATCTATACTATTGTATTTGAATGCTTTTAAAGCGTATTCATCGTAGGCAGTTGTAAAAATAATGGGAACATGAGGCTTTATATGGTTAAACAGTTCAAAAATATGTCCATCAGAAAGGTGAATATCCAGCAATAATAAGTCTGGTGACGGATTTTTATCCATAAAATCAATAATATCTTCCACAGAATCTAAAGAAGCCACTATTTCAATGGAAGAATCATACTGTTTGAGCAATAACTGAAGTCTTTCTGAAGCAAGAGCCTCATCTTCTGCAATTAGTATTTTCATAACTGAACGTCAATAAGTGGTAATTTTACCTTAAAAAATGCCTCATCTTCAATAACTTCAATATTTTTATGGCTTAGTAACTGATAATGTTTAGCTATATTTTTGAGTCCAACTAATGTAGAGTCGTTTTCTAATAATGTTTTGCGTTGAAGGGAATTCGATACAATAATATGAGCATCTGAACTTGTGTAAATCAGTATTTTAAGTGGTTTTTTTTGAGAAACAATATTGTGTTTAATGGCATTTTCCAGTAACATCTGAAGTGCTACGGGTACTATACTGTATTCCAAGTATTTTGGTTCAATCTTGATATCAACAATTAAGTTGTCAGCAAACCTTTTTTGTAAAAGATACAGATAAGATTGTATAAAATCGAGCTCTTCGTTTAGTGGTGTCAGCTCTTTTTCGTGGCTTTTTAGGACATAACGATATACTTTAGAGAACTGCTCAACAAATTCATTGGCTGTGTGAGCATCTTTGAGTATCAATGAGGAAAGTACATTCAGATTATTGAACAAAAAATGAGGATTCACTTGGCTTCTTAAAGACTGAAGTTGAGCTTGAACTGATGTTCTTTTAAGCTCTTCTGCTTCTAAAAGTTTTTGTTGATATTGACTGATATAATAAGAAATGACATTGAGACAATGTAGAAACAGACTCACCCGAAAGCTAAATATGATAGATAATTTGAGAGGAAGTAAAATTTTTGACCATTCATAATCTAAGCCATGAGTACCAATCAGGTATGTGGGTAGAAAACCCGCCAGTAAAGCAACAGGTAAACTTGCAAGAAATTGTATAATTAAAAAATGTACTTTTTTTCCTGAAATAATGACTTTTTGGGGCAATAAGTGTTGTAGAACTCTATTTCCTTCCCATATAATAGCTGTAATAAGTAAAAAAACAGGAATAATATAAATGGAAGGAGCATCAATAGGATAGTATTGAAATACCTCTGTAAGAGTTGTATTGAAATAAGAATACAGTCCGAGTAATAAGATAAAAATATATCTGTATTTGTGTGAAAAAAGCATACTAACCTACATTAAAAATCAGCTCCAAATACTAAAAGCATCTGGAGCTGAAAATTGTTTTATCTTAATACATTATTGATAGCGTGAGCTACTCCGTTTGTACCCATTACATTGGTAACAAGAACATTAGCACTTACAGGAGTTGTAGAGTTTGGTGTAAGAGTAACTGTTGAACCACTGATAGAAACAGAAAGAGTTCCGTTGGCTACATTAATAGTTTGTCCGTTTGACAAATCAGAAGAAAACGCTCTTGAGCCAACTACTACGTGTCTGCGAACAATATCTGCTAAGGCAGAAGCCCCAACAGCTGCCAGTTCGCTATCTTCTAGGGTTCCATTAGAATTAGCATCTAAGAAATTGAAGGCATCATTTACTGGAGCAAATACTGTAAAAGGACTATTGGCTGTTCCGCTAAGAAGATTGGCTAAACCTGCTGAAGGGCTTGTGTTGGCATCTGCATACTGAATCACTCTCAATAAACGGCTAAAACGTGTATCTGTTGCTACTAAATTGGTAAGTGTACCAGCAGGTGGTATCAAAACACTTCCTATTACATGCACCACCCCATTATCAGCTGATACATCGGCAGTTGCTACACGAATCCCGTTAATAAACACACCATTTCCATTACGAGTTGCATAAACAGGACGTGAACCATCAAAAGTATTCACACTTGCATTAGGTCCAGCAGGTACCTGACTAGCATTTACCTGACCATTTAATACATGATAGGTTAGAATACTCAATATTGCAGAAGCATTGGCTGGATTTGATAAAAAAGCCTGATTGAACCCTGCTGCCGTAAATGCATCATTGGTTGGAGCAAATACAGTAAGTTTTTGGTCAACAGCTCTGATAAGAAGTGCCGCTACATTTGTAGAGGTATTTCTACTTACATTGGCTACTGCTGTTGTTAGTAAAGAGAGGTTAGTATTGCCTAAGGCTGCATCCAAGATTGAGGTACGTGGAACTATTACAGAATTGACGATATGGATAGTACCATTTTTTGCTTTTAAATCAGCTGTGCTGACTGTAGCGTTATTCACAACCACACTACTTCCTTTACTAATTACTAGTGGTTTATTAGAAAGAGTATTGAGAATTTCTCCATTGATGAGACTTTCTGCATTTCTTTCTGTGGTTAGTACATGGTTTTGTAGGATACTTGTAAGGGTAGCTACATCAGCCGTTCTTACAGCATCTTCTGTTGCAAAACCAGCTGCTTTAAACGCATCATTGGTTGGAGCAAATACAGTAAGTGTTCCAGGATTGGCAGAAAGTGCATTTTGTAAGCCTGTTCTAAGGACTGCTGCCTCTAAAAAACTAAAGTTAGGGTCATCTGTTACGATTTGTGTAATAGTTTTCTGATTATTGGGAACAGGTGCTGGGTCATCTTTTTTACAACTTACCATGCTACTTGTTATAAGGGCAGTAATAGCTAAAGATTTTAAGCTCGTTTTAAAAATTATTCTTTTCATAAAAAATGAGGATTTAGTGATACAAATCTGTATCCATAACCCTCATTTTTTCTTATGGTTAAAAGAACCATACTGAACTGTCAAATTTGATTGCTTAATTGTAAGATAATTTTTCTCAACTGTAATTATTATAACATCAAAACTCCTATAATAGCAGCAAATATCATAAAAAATATGGACCCTATAAAAATAAGAAATTGTAATAATAAAGCCTTTATGATAGTTTTTATCCAACCCTGCTCATAAACAACTCTTTGTGAAATAATTTGATAGATAACTGTTACTAAAAAGAAAATGCCAAAATAAATTCCTTGAGCATCCTCATCCTTGATATAAAAAATAGGAATACCCAAAAGTAATGTGATACTAAAGAAATGAAACCCATAGATTAAATGCTCAGAATAATAGCGTTTACGACGAATATACAATAATTTGAGCATCAAAGCCATAAAAGGAATCATCAGAAGAGTTGCCCACCACAGTTTAGAGCCTACAAAATCTCTGATAAAACCATCAGGATCCTTGGCTGTTTTGATACTTTGTCTGAAAAGAACTTTTTGCCATGTTTGTGTAATCTTGTATTTTTTGAAAATTGAGTCCACAGGCAAAGTATAAACATCTATCAGCTTAATATTAGCCTTTGTTTCGGATTTTCTACCAAAACTGAAATTGAGATCGAAATGCTTCTCTCTTAGATATTTCAGATATTTGAGGTCTTTGGAGAAAGCTGTATCTATCTTACTTTTTGCACTAGAATCTAAGCTTTGTTTAGATAATTTCAGATATACTTGTTCTACCTGTAAAGCTTTCTCAATTTCTCGCACATTGATATCCCTTTCTACCTCTATTTTTTGCTTTTTACCTTTTTTCTTACTTTTAGATACATTGGACTTGTCTTCTTTCATCCATTTCTGTTGGTTGGCAAGGGTAATAGAATCTTTTTTTCTTCGTTCTGCTTTCTCTTCGTCTGTTGTTTCATTGACATGTGGAACGCTGGCAACTAAACCTGCAAAAAAGAATACAGAAAAGAAAATATACAAACGAATGGGTGGCAAAAAAGCTGTTCTCTTACCTTCAATGAAGGCTTTGGTCAGATACCCTGGACGAATAATTAAATACAGTCCTGTTCTAAATACCTTGCTATCAAAATTAAAATTGGTATCCAAGAAATCTTTAAAAAAACTCCAAGCCGATTTTCTGATATCCAGATGTTTTTGTCCACATTTATGGCAGTGTGATGAACCTTCATATTGTTCTGTGCCACAATTGGGGCAGTGTGTTCCATTTAAAAGACCTTTTTCTAAAGAAATCATGTATCAATATGGTTTTGTATTTGGCAGATAAACGAGTAATCTTTTCAAAACATTTTCTCAAATTAAATATTTTTTACTTCCCATCTACATAATCTTGCAAATAAGCAAAATAAGGTGTCAGTTTACCATTTTGAGCAATGGTAGCTCTTTCTAAAACTTTATCTTTGTCTCCATTAAAGAATTGAGGTAAAACCTGCTTAATAAACTGTTCTCCAAAATCTTTAGAAGCTCCAAAAGGAAGCTCAGTAGGTAAATTATCTACTGCCATCACTGTAATATTATTTAGATTACTAAAAGCCCTCTCCTCTTGTGCTGTTTCAGGATTAAAATCGTAGAGAGGATCTGCAATGGTTGAAGCTCTTAAAGTCGTTGGTATTGAGCCTTCTATATCACAAGTAATATCTGCAATAATGCTGACTTTAAAATCAGGGCTTTTGGTGTCCTCTAAAGTAAATAGTTTGGGAGCTTTGGGATTCCAAAAGTGAGTCGAAATATATAAATCTGTCTGATTAGCATACTTGACAAAATCTGATTCAAAAAGCTCTGGATTGTCATAAAATTTATCAAATGATGTATTCACATCTTTGGCTTTGTAGTAATCAGAAGATGCTAACACCACAAAAACAGGCTCATTGAAAGTCTGATTTAAATACTCTTCTGGGCTTACCTGTCTGATATTGAGAGCTTTTACAATCTCAATAGCTCCTTTTCCAGAACGACCTCTTCCTGTAATGGCAATTTTGATATTAGGTAAACGAACTTTTTTTAGTTCTCGTAGTAAATCATTATAATCTTTACAATCGATGGCTCTATGAAGCTCATAAAGTCTGTATTTTAAGCCCCATGTACGAAAGGCATGGTAAGCCCCTACAATCCCTGCATAACGCCCAAAGGCAATAATTCTTTCCTCATTAATATCTGTAAGACACTCGTAATCAAGTAGTCGGATATTTTTTTCTAAAACAGCTTGCAATAATTTTCTGTTATAAGCCTGTTTTTTAATGGTATGAGAAAAAAAGAAATATGTTTTATGAGGTATCAAATCTTTTATAGGAACTTCTTTTACACCTATAAGCACATCACATTCATCCATATTTTCCATAACAGGTAGGTTAAGTGCCTCATATTCTTCATCTTTGAGGCAACGAACCACACTTGACTGTACAAACACTTTTACTTCAGGAAAATCTTGCTCTATTTTTTTGCACTGTTCTGGCAATAATACTACACGTCTATCTACGGGAATTTTCCCTTCTCTAATGATACCTAACTTCATAAATATTGGGTTTTTGATTGTTTTTTGGCAAAAGTAGCAAATGTATTTGACTTTGACAATTGAACGAAATTGAGAATTTTATTACATCTATGAAAAAAAGCACGAAATTTGATAGTATTATTGCATACACATTAAACTTGTATTTTCAGGATGAATAAGCATATACGTAGTTTGTTATTGATTTGGATATTTTTAGGTAGTACAATTGCATTTGCTCAGAAAAAAGAAATATCAGATGCAGAAGCACACATCAGACAGGGAGACTCAAAGGGACTTTCTAAATATTTTAGTGAAACGGTTGAACTCAATTTTGATGGTAAAAAACAAAACTATAGCAGAAATCAAGCAGAGTTTGTCATGAAAGATTTTTTTGGGAAAAATCCTCCTATTGATGGTTTTGAAAATTACCACAGAGGCAATAACTCTGGTGTAAGCTACTCCATCAGCAAATATGCTTCACAAAATGGCTCTTACCGTGTTTTTATGAAAGTAAAAGTACACCAAGGCAAATATATGATTGATGCTCTGGATTTTACCCTCATTAAAGAATAGAATAGATTACATAACTATGACATATTTTACAAGAGGCAGGTTTTACTTGCCTCTATTTTTTGTTTAACTCTTTTTTTGGTTTATTTTTGACTTTGTATTTATAAAATAAAATTCCCTTTTATGCGACCATCTTACGCCAACGACGAAGCTCTTTATAACCTCATTGACAGTGCCTTAAAAGAAGATGTAGGTGATGGAGACCACTCTTCTCTTTCATCTGTACCCAGCAATGCTATGGGCAAAGCCCAACTCATCATCAAAGATAATGGCATTCTTGCAGGTATGGAGCTGGCTCAAATTATTTTTGCCAGAGTAGATGCAGATTTAAAAGTAGATGTCCGTATCCAAGATGGCACAAAAGTAGAAAAAGGACAAATTGGTTTGTATGTAGAAGGCAAGGCTCAGTCTATTTTAAAGGCTGAACGCCTCGTTCTCAATTGTATGCAACGCATGAGTGGTATTGCCACTTTTACTGATGTACTCAATCAGAAAATAGCCCATACCAAAGCAAAATTATTAGATACCCGCAAGACAACACCCAATTTTAGAATTTGTGAAAAATGGGCTGTATGGATTGGTGGTGGTAAAAACCATCGTTTTGGTTTGTACGACATGATTATGCTCAAAGACAACCACATAGACTATGCTGGAGGCATCAGACAGGCTGTTTTGGCTGCACAAAATTACCTTAAAGAAACAGGTAGAAAACTACGTATTGAAGTAGAAACCCGAAATCTTCAGGAGGTACAAGAAGCTCTTGAAGTAGGTGGCGTGGATGTAATTATGCTTGATAACATGAATACAACCATGATGAAAGAAGCTGTAGCCATCATTGCTGGCAAAGTTGAGACAGAAGCCTCTGGAGGCATCACACACGATACTATTGCTGCTGTGGCAGAATGTGGTGTTGATTTTATTTCGGTGGGAGCTCTTACCCATTCTATTAAAAGTATGGATATTAGTCTGAAAGCTATGAAAGCATAAAAATAAAAACCTTATAGGTTTTAAATAATTTTTATGAGTTTATTTACTGATTATCAAGTTTTTATAAAAAATAAACCTATAAGGTTTGGTATAAAATTGTGAAACAAACAAGTATTCAATATCAAAATACGCCCTATCAAATTGCTGATATTCAAAGTGTAGATATATCTACACTTTCTTTTTCTCCATATCTCCAAAAAACCATTGAATTTTGCAAAGAATGGCTTTCAGGAAAAGAAACATTTATTGTAAACACTTCAGGTTCAACGGGAACGCCCAAACCTATTGAAATTTCAAGAACACAAATGCTTGAAAGTGTACGCCTTACACAATTAGCATTTGGACTCAAAGGAGGCGAAACAGCATTGGTTTGCCTCCACACAGACTACATTGCAGGTAAAATGATGCTTATTCGAGGGCTGGAGCTTGGCTGGCAGATGTTACTTCAAGAACCCTCAAGCAATCCTTTAGAAAAAATAACTGAACCATTTGATTTTGTGGCATTTGTACCTCTTCAGTTACAAACAATTATTGAAAAAACTCCTGAAAAGATCTCATTATTAAATCAGTTTAAAACCATTATTTTGGGTGGTGCAGGCATTAGTACTTCATTAGAAACTTTCATTGAAAGCCTGCAAGTACCTGTTTATCATACATATGCAATGACTGAAACCATTACTCACATTGCAACACGATTACTCAATACTTCTCAAAAACAACCTTATTTTAAAGCCATTGAAGGTGTGAAAATCAAATTAGATGAAAGAGAATGTTTATGCATCACTTCTCCTACTACCAATTTTGAAGAAATTACTACAAATGACATAGCAGAAATTATTGATAATCAGTATTTTAAAATCGTTGGCAGAATTGATAACATTATTAATAGTGGAGGAATTAAGATTCAACTGGAAAACATTGAAAGTAATCTCGAAAAAGTATGGGTGAAGCTCAAACTCACCCAAAGATTTTTTTGTATGGGCATTCCTCATGACACTTTCGGGCAGATTTTGGTATTATGTATTGAAGGAAGCTCTTTAGATAAAGAGCTGGAAACCTTGATTATAAAAGAGTTGTCTTTATTAGTAGATAAATATCAACTTCCCAAAAAGATTTTTTACAAGAAGCATTTTTTAGAAACAGAAACAGGAAAAATAAAAAGGACTTTATAAAGAAAGCCCCTTTTTTCTATCTTAATTTTAATGTTACTAGACAAAATACAGCTAGCAAAATACTAATCAGCCAGAAACGTGTTACGATTTTGGCTTCATGATAGCCTTTTTTCTGATAATGATGATGTAGTGGTGCCATCAAGAACAAACGATTTTTTTGAGCATATTCTAAACCATGTTTACGACGTTGATATTTAAAATATGCAACTTGTAGAGTTACAGAAAGAACTTCCGCAAAAAATATTCCACATAAAACGGGTATCATCAGTTCTTTACGTATGCAAATAGCTAAAACAGCTATGACTCCCCCCAATGCAAGGCTACCTGTATCACCCATAAAAATCTGAGCAGGAAACGAATTATACCACAAAAAACCAGCACAAGCTCCAGCAAAAGCTGTGGCGAATATTACAAGTTCTCCCAAATTTGGAATGTACATAATATTCAGATAGCCCGAAAATATGATATTACCTGATAGATATGCAAAAATAGCTAGTGTAAGCCCTATGATTCCAGATGTACCAGCTGCCAGTCCATCTATTCCATCTGTAATATTTGACGCATTTGAAACGGCTGTTACTACAAAAATAACCATTCCAATATAAATGATTGCTTCCAGCCAGTCTGTATGTACCACATTGAGAACCTTGTAATCAAAAGAGTTTCCTTTTAAAAACGGAACCGTTGTTTTTGTTGATTTATAGGCTACAGCGTAATAAGGCTTGTCTCCTTTTTTTTCAATTTTATCAATTCTTACATCTTTTCCTTCTTTTTTAATTTGCTCAATTCGTTCTTCCTGACCTAAAGGTACACGCTCTTGTACCACCACTCCACTGTGGTAATAAAGGGTTACTCCTACAACCAAGCCAATACTGACCTGCCCTACAATTTTGAATTTACCAGAAAGACCTTCTTTATTTTTTTTTGCCAGTTTTAAGTAATCATCTACAAAACCTATAAACCCTAAACCTACAAGGGTAACAATCAGTAACAAAACATAGATATTATCTAATTTGGCAAACAGTAATGTAGGAATCAGAATAGAAAGAATAATGATAACTCCTCCCATAGTAGGTGTTCCTTTTTTTTCCAATTGTCCACTCAACCCCAAATTCCTAATATCCTCACCTATTTGTTTTTTACGCAAATAATTAATAATTTTCTTTCCATAGATTGTACTAATCAATAGGGAAAGCAAAGTTGCAGCTCCTGCTCTGAATGAAATGTATTGAAATACCCCAGCACCAAAGAAATCAAATTCTCGTTCTAAATAATCAAAAAGATAATATAACATAAATTAGGTGAATGGTTAAAACCAGATGGTCTGTAAATAATTGTTCAATGTTTACTGTTTTCCAAGTTCAAACTTACTTTCTTTTCAGAAAATCTTTCATAAATAATTGAAAAAAGTTTTGTTTTCTTTTTTGTAAAGACTCTTCCTCATTGTCTTCTATTGGTTCAGAAGCATATTTAGTAGCTTCAACACTATAAAAAGCTTTGGGGTGGTAACTTTTTACAACATCTACCAATTCTTTTAAATCTTTACGCTCCACAACTGAAAAAATCAGGTTTACGCCTCCCTTGTGTCCTTCTGCTTTGACATTGGTAAAACCAAAACGAGTCGTCTTGAGGTGTTCCACAAGAGCAGAAGCATCCTGACGAGTGATAAAACGTACTAAAACTTTACCAACTGCCAGTTTATTTTCGAGTGTCATTCCTATAAAAGTACCTGTTGCATAGCCTCCTGCATATGCTACATAAGCAAGCGGATTATTAACTTGTTTAAAAATTGCCGTAATGACTGTTACCCAGATTAAAGATTCACAGAAGCCTAAAAAAGTAGCCAGTTTCTTTTTACCATTCATCATGAGTAAAATTCGTACAGTACCAATAGATACATCTGTAATACGAGCTAAAAAGATAAGACAGGGCAAAATAACCCAAGCAAATAGGCTCTCTGAAACGCCTAAATAATTGACGAAAAAGTCTTGCATATAAACTTATTTGAAGCCCTTGCAAGATAGAAAAAAAGAAAGACTTTGTGTTTACAAAGTCTTTCTTTTTCATTTTATTGTTTAATTACTTTTTTAATGGCTTTATATTTTTCATTTCTGATTTCTAAAATATAAACACCTTTGGGCAGATTGTTCAAATCAATATTTTGTTTTAAACCATCTTGTATCATTTTTTGGTATACCTTACGACCACTTACATCTGTAATTTCCAAAACATTATTTCCTGTAAATTCTTTGGGTAGATTTACCTGCAATTTGTCTGTTGTTGGATTAGGGAATAGCCCTAACTGTTCAGAAACATCCTCTAGAGCAAGTACTGTTACAGCAAAATCAACAGATGTGTTTTTACAAGTTGATGCTGTAGATTGAGCTTCTACTTTGTATGTTCCTGTCTGACTGATATTTAGCTCATTTACTGTTCCTGTTGAAGCTATCAATGCACCATTCAAAAACCAACGATAATTTCTATACCCAGATGTAGCTACGATTTTAGAGCCATCTTGTGTAATAGCTACATTTACACCTGCATTAAATGCAGTTACAGATAATGTATTATTAGCTGTATTGGCATCTCCTGCTGTTGTAACAGTTGCTTCAATCGTATAATTTTCATTTACTCTACCCAAGTCCGCTGTAAAGCTTATATTTTGGGTTGCACTTGGAGTAAGAGTTGCAATATTGGCTGAACCTGTATGTACAATACTGTTATCTGCTTTTTTAACTGTATAGTTTATAGTTAGGTTATTTAAAACATTTGTACCAGCATTAGATACTGTAATCTGTATATTGGAGGAAGATGTAAGTATACACAGATTTCCTTTGGGGGTAATATTAGAAATACTTGCATCTGTTGCACACACAACACTATTATAAGCAAATGATTGGGCTAATGTTCTTCTACTTTTAGAATCATTTGCTCCTAAAGCTCTTACGGCATACCAGTAAGTACTACCAGTAGCTACAGGATCAACCAAAGAAGTAGTTGTTGTTGTACCTACAGATTCCATATATTTTGTTCCAAGCCTAAATACTTCGTAACCAGTTGCTCCTGCCGAAGCTGTCCAAGATACAGATACTCCATTACAAGCAGCTACCAAGGTAAGTCCTGTGGGAGGAGCTTGAATAGAGAAGTTTGCAATACTTTGTGAGCTTAAAGCTCCTTTTGTTACTCTTACAAGTGCCTGTCCTGATGGTGCATTGGGTACAGCCCAAGTAAATGAACGAGCAGAACCAGCTACAGTAGTAATATTTGTCCAGCTTGTACCATTATTTGTAGAATATTCCAAAGTAAAATTACCATCTGTACCCCAAGCATCCCATCTTATGACTTCATTTTCAGATGGGTGAAAAGATTCTCCACCAAGAGGAAAAGTTACTACAATTTCATCTTTTACAAATTCGTACACTACTACATAATTTTGAGGACCTTGAGGAATTGTTGTTCCTGCAATATTAACAGTATGATTGCCTGTAGCAGGGTCATCAATTGTAATTTGTTCTGAGTTATTTCTATTATCTACACCTCTTGTAGCCGAACTACTAGGGTTTGCAGGGTCTAATATCCAAGGCTGGATAGTGGTAGAAGCAGGTGTTGTAACAGTCATGTTGATGTTATTGACTAAAGGAGTAGCCGCAGCAGCTGTGCCTTCATAGTCATTCCAATAAACCATTACTTTAAGTTGTTTTGTACCAGCAGGTACATTAATAGTATGTGTGTTATTACCTCCCTGACTGATATTATTTTCAAAATATCTATTACCTTCTAATGTAAGTACAGCTCTACGAGCATTTACTCTACCATAACCATAGATATAGTCAGGACCTGCATTGCCTAAATCGTCTGCTGTATTCATTAAAATAGCTTTAATCAAAGCAGAAGATGGATTATTATTACTATTCAGGCTTTTATAAGCATGATACATAACAGCCAGCGTTCCCGAAATAGCAGGACAAGCCATAGATGTACCACTCTTATTTCCATAATTATTATTTTCTACAGTTGAAAGAACACTTGAACCAACAGCACAAATTTCAGGTTTTAAACGCCCATCAACACTTCCTGAACCAACAGGTCCTCGACTGCTTGAGCCACTGATTACATCTGTTTTAGATAAATTTCCAACTGCCATTACATTTTTACCTGCTTTTCTACCACCTGTAATCGTAAAATACCCTGAACCAGAGTTACCTGAAGAAAATACGTGCATTAAATCAGGATACTGGCGAATTTGCTGATCCACATTAACAGCTGCAGAATTGTAGCCTGCATTTACGCCTTCTCCTAAAGAGTGTGATGTTATACGTACGTTTTTGGTGGTATAAGGTGTTGGCATATTATCTATATCACCATGATACAAATATGTTTCTAAATTAGCACCTGGAGCCTGTCCTTTCATAAGAGGATTGATATTACCTGCTCCCATAATAATACCAGATACATGGTCACCATGGTCACCATCATTAGTAGAAGTATTATTTGTAACTCTGCCTTTTTTATCCATATGGCTATCTGCTGTACCATCATCTCCCATAGAAACTACTACACCTGTACCATCATATTTTCTACCTGCAGCATATTCAGAATTCAAGAAGTTCACACGATGGTTACTGGTTGCTTCTCTGTTTTCTAAATATGGCTCAGGATTTGTAGGCTCTACATAAAATACTACAGGGATTTGAGCAATCTGACTTAGTTTTTCAACAGGAATACGCAATTCCATTGTATTAGACATTGCTTTTTCATTGAGAATCTTTATCCAAGTATAATTTTTCAAAATGTTTTTAGCCTGTTCTATACCAACATTATTATACAACTGAATGTATATATCATATTTGCCACTTTCTTTAATAGCCCATAAAGGTTTATTTTTCCCTTTAAAAGCAATTGATATTTTATCTTCTGCTCCATAAGGGTAAATATCTTTCACACCCAAATTCTTAAGTGCTTCTGCATTGATATTATCTGGTAAATATGCCCAAAAAGCATAATTAGGCAGATAATTTAATAAAGTTATTCCTTTATTTTGAATATTAGCTTTTGCTGTTTCATTAGGAATCTTATGAAATTGCAGAATCACATACGTACCTGTCCCAAATCTTGATTGGGTAAATACTTGTCTTTGAGCAGTAAACTGCTCCACAGCTATTTTAGATGGCTGATTACCAGATTGTAGTTCTAATCGATAATTTTGAGCCACCAGTGCTAATGACAAATAGCAGAGGATAATACTAAGATATAATTTTTTCATGGGTACATAAAATGGTATTTGTGTAAGAATAAAAAAATGGATAGTAGTAGTTTTTTGTATAGAACATTCTTTTTCAAGAAAATTATACAAAAGAATATTTTGCAATTTAGAATATTTCTAATTTTTGTACAAATTTTACAGATATAAAATATCTTTTTATTATTGTAAACACTTTCACTCAGAATTATTTATGGCTCTTATTTTATCTGTTCGTGGTTTTACTCCTAAATTTGGAGAAAATTGTTTTATAGCTCCCAATGCAACTGTGGTTGGAGAAGTAGAAATGGGTGATAATTGTACTGTTTGGTTTAATGCCATAGTACGTGGCGATGTAAATACCATCAAAATGGGCAATAATTGTAATATTCAGGATGGTGTGGTGGTACATTGTACATACCAGAAGTCAAAGACTATTTTGGGAAATAATGTTTCTGTGGCTCATAATGCTATTATTCATGGCTGTACAATCGAAGACAATGTACTCATTGGTATGGGAGCCATTATTATGGATAATGTTCATATTGGAGAAGGCTGTATTATTGCAGCTGGAGCCATTGTGCCAGCCAATACAAAAATTGATGCTGGTAGTATCTGGGCTGGAAATCCTGCTAAATTTTTAAAGCCTGTTGGCGATAAAGTATCTGAAATACAAAGAATTGCTAACAACTATCCTATGTACGCCAGTTGGTTTAAGGAAAAGGAACAGAATTAGTTTGCTAATTCTGTTGCCAAACTCGCTTCAAGTAACTGAAAAAATGTTTGAAAAATACTTTGTTTATCAATAGAAAGATGTTTTTCTAATAATTCTCCTTTCTGAAAAATGAGTTGTAGAGTCCCTGTTGCCATTGCCCACAAACACTTGGAAACCAATAAAGCATTCACAGGCTTGATGCTACCATCTTGAATGCCTAATTCGATACATTTGGTAAGTGTTTTATCCAGATGCAACATTTTAGACTCCATTTCTTCAGGAATGGCAAAATCACTTCCTGAAACAAAATAAGAGATAAAACGATAGTAATGAGGATAATTGTTGGCAAAATCGAAAAAAGCAAAGCCAATGGCTCGAACTTTATCTACCCCTAAAACATGATTTTCAGTTACTTCATCAAGCTTTTGTTGTAAAATTTCGTTCCCTCTTTGGCAGATGGTAAAGAAAAGTTCGTCTTTACTTGGAAAATAGCTATAAACAGTCGCTTTACTAAATTTAGTCAGTTGAGCCACTTCATCCATGGTAGCATTGTTGATCCCTTTTTCAAAAAACAGCTTTTCTGCTACTTCAACAATGCGTTCACGTCTTTTTTGTTTAGATTGTTCTCTTTTAGTCATAGTTTTTGATTATTTGAAGAAAATATCGTAGGCAAAACGGGTTATCAGAAGCAAAATTACAATCAGAAAAAATTTTCTTACAAAGGTATTACCTTTCAGAATTGCCATTCTGCTTCCCAGATAAGAACCAGCCATATTACAGACCATCATAGGGATAGCTACTTTAAACACAACAAATCCACCCATCAGAAAAGCAATTAAGGAGAATATATCTGCGATCACGTTGATAATCTTAGCTTTTGCAGATGCCATCAAAAAATTATACCCCACTATACTTACAAGTGCAAAAACAAGCAAACTTCCCGTTCCAGGTCCAATCAAGCCATTGTAAAATCCCATCATAGCTCCAATTAGAAAATTATAGGTATAAACTCTATTAAAGGATGGATGCAGTTTAGAAGTTTCTCCGAGTTGTTTTTGAGTATATGTATAAATAACGATTCCAAGCATTAAAACAAGAATCACAGGCTTTAAAATACTTGCATCTATCACGCTTGAGGCTTTAGCTCCTAAAAAAGACATTCCTGCAGCCCCAATAGCAGCAGGAATTACAGCTTTAAAATCTATTTTTACTTTTCTTAAATATTGCCAAACTGCCACAGATGTCCCCATCACTGAAGCAAAACGATTGGTAGCAATTACCTGAGGCACTAAAAAATGAGGGAATATCACAAATAAAGCAGGGACTTGCACAAGCCCTCCTCCTCCTACCACAGCATCTACAAAACCAGCTAAAAACGCAAACAAAGCAGCTAAGACTATTTCTATCTCCATTTCTCAATTTTCATAAAAAATTGAGCCAAAGATAAAACAAAGCTTGCAATTTCAGGAGTCTAAAATGTAATTATTTTCTTTTCTTGGAGTATTTGAAGTGTTTCCTGAGAAATACCCAGCATTTCTAAGATGCTTTGAGTGTCCTCTCCCAAATTTGGAGCAATCCAAGCAGGTGTGGCTTTGGTTTCTGAAAACTTTAAAGGTACACCCAACTCCTTCACCACTCCAATTTCAGGATGATGTGTTTCTACAAACATTTCTCTGGTTTTGAGGTGTTTGTCATGTTCTATTTCATCTATTTCATAAACAGGGCTGATGAGCAAGTCGTTCTCCTCACTAATTTTGAGCCAATAATCCCTTGGTTCAGTCTTGAAAAACTCAGCCAATGTTTCTTTATTCTTTTGCATTATTTCTTCATCCTGAGGCATTGCAAAACCTAAAAACTCAGGTTTTTGGAATATCTGACAGAATTTCATCCAAAATTTAGCTTCCAAAGTAGCCAGTGCAATATATTTACCATCTTTACAAGCATACACATGATAGTTAGGAAACATACCTGAAAGGGGTGTTTCGCCACGTTTTTGTACTTGTTTGGTAGCCTGATAATAGGTAAAGGGGACTGTAAGCAATGGCATAATGGCGTCTGTCATGGATACATCCACGTGTTGCCCTTTTTGTGTGGTATTTCTTGCATGTAAAGCTGAAAGAGAGGCTATTACACACATATATGAGCCTCCTGCCACGTCTGCCATCTGAACAGCAGGAATAGTTGGAGCTTGATTTTTAGCACCTATTTGCCCTAAAATACCTGCATAACTGATATAATTCAGATCATGTCCTGCAAAATGGCTATACTCTCCTGTTTGTCCATAGCCTGTAATGGATACATAAATAATTTTCTCATTTACTTTTTTGGCATCTTCATAACCGATTCCAAATTTATCCAAATATTTAGGTCTGAATTGCTCCACCACAATATCAGCTGTTTTAACAAGTTCCAAAAATACTTCTCTGCCTTCGGGCTGGGTATAATCTAAAGATAAACTTATTTTAGAACGATTGAAAGCCAGATAGTTTGCTGAAAATTCTTGATTATTGACTTCATATACAGGCGGGAAATTTCGGACGTAGTCTGGCTGATTAGGGCTTTCAATTTTAATAACTTCAGCTCCCATATCTGCCATAAGCATTGTGCCTAAAGGACCTGGTAATAATCTGGTTAAATCTAAAATACGAATGCCCTGTAAAGGACCTTGAGCTGGTTTTCTGTTCATGTTTAGTATTTTACTTTGTTTTTAAAATCATATCTGCTGCTTTTTCGGCAATCATAATGACAGGAGCATTTGTATTGCCTGTAATAATTTGGGGCATAATAGATGCATCCACTACTCTTAATCTTCTGACGCCTTTTACCTGCAAATGACTGTTTACAACACTCATTTCATCATTTTCTGTTCCCATTTTACAGGTTCCTATTGGATGATACACACATTCGAGAGTTTTATGAATATGTTCCAAAATAGCTGTCTCATTTTCAATATTTTTAGGAAAATATACTTCTTTCCTAAATTTATCGAATGCTTTGGCTTGCATTACCTCAAATGCCTTTTTTACTCCTTGTATTAATGTTTTTTGGTCTTTTTCAGTATCCAAGTAGTTGGGTTGTATAACAGGAGCATCCAACGGATTTTTTGACTGAATACTCACATATCCTCTGCTTTCGGGACGTAGTAAAGTAGCCAAAATTGTATAACCACTGTGAGTAGGATACTCATTCAAGTTGTATAAATCAACGCCATAACCTCCTAAATGAGCTGGTACAAAATGAAATTGCATATCAGGACGGTCAGTCTGGCTATCAAGCCTCATAAACGCATTGGCTTCAAGGGGTGAGGCTGTAGCTACTCCTTTTTTGAATAAAAAATATTCTAAAACTCCTTTCAGTTGGTTATGAATCTTTAGGTCGTGGTTGGCTGTATTTATTCTAGATGAGCTACTTACAATAGCAAAACAATGGTCTTGTAGGTTTTTACCTACTCCTATTAAATCTTTTTTGACTTCGATACCCTGCTTTTTTAAAAAAGTTGCGTCTCCAATACCAGAAAGCATTAATAGTTGAGGCGAACCAAATGCCCCCGCTGATACAATTACTTCTTTATCACAATAGATTTTATATGAACCATTCTCTGATATCATTTCAACACCACAAGCCTCATGCTCTTCTATCAGAATTTTCCCAACATGGGCATTGGTTAAAACATCCAAATTTGTTCTGTTCTGAATAGGTTTTAAAAATGCTGTGGCTGTACTATGTCTTTTTTGGTTTTTAATAGTAAACTGAAAAAAATTTACGCCTTCTTGACTTTCCCCATTGAAATCAGGATTTAAAGGCATTCCTGACTCTATACAGGCTTCTATAAATGACTCTGATACACTGTGATGTGAGTAAGCTGACCGAATATTGAGCAGTCCACCCTGTCCATGAAAGCGTTTATCTAATTTTTCATAATCTTCATTATGTTCTGATTTTATAAAATAAGGCAATACTTCCTCAAAACTCCATCCATCACAACCCATAGAAGCCCAATCGTTGTAATCTTCAGCATTTCCTCTTATATAAGCCATCGCATTGGTAGAACTACTTCCACCCAATACTTTTCCTCGTGGCTGAAATATTTTTCTGTTTAAAATTTTTCTTTGGGGTTCGGAATAAAAAGCCCAGTCTACACTACTTCTATTCAGTTTGGAATAAGCTGCAGGAATATGGATTTCCATCTTTGTATCCTTCCCTCCTGCTTCTATTAAAAGAACCCTATTTTCAGGGTTTGCTGAGAGTCTGTTAGCTAGTACACAACCCGCAGAACCTGCCCCTACAATAATGTAATCATAGTTTTTATCTTTTCTAAATGACATATCAGCATACGTTTGAATAGTTTACAAGAGAATACACAAAACTTTATACTTTTGTTTTACGTATTGACCATACAGAGTATCGTTGAAATATATTTAAAAAAAATTCTATTAAAAAAAATTTGGCAAAATATTTGTATGTTAACTCAATGTTAAGTAATTTTGAACTTATCTTTAAAAAGATAAAAGTTTTCACCTTTAAAAACCATTTATGAAAAATGAAAAACCCCGAAAAGCTCTTTCTAGTCAATGGTGTATGGCTTGTGTGCCCTGAGAATAGCTTAGAACAGCCTGAAAGTTTAAAAAAACTTTACAGACGACAAAAGTTATTCGTTAAATATGCCAAACGTTTTATGATGGGTCCTGTATTGGGCATGTTATTTAGTTTCTTATTTATGCTGATGCAAGTTCCTACTCTTGTGAGTGTGGGTTTTGGAGCAGTAATTGCTGTCGCTGGATTGTTTTTACCATTTAAGTACATTAAAAATGCTTATTGGTTACTTTTAGTCGGACTTTATGGTTTTTTAATTAGTCAGATGATAGTACACTGGGGCAACTAATACGCCTCTATATTCTTTATAAAATTAAAGATAAGCACCTATTTGGGTGCTTATTTTTTGTCTTATAGCATTTGAAAAACTCATATTTTTAGTATATTGCTTAGTATTTTTAATTTATTGTAACAACCATTCGATAACCTTTTAATTGTATGTCAGAAGAAACTAAACTAAGTTTAGAAGATGAAAATCGCATCAAAAAAGCTTTTAAAAACCATGATTGGAGTGAAATAAAAAGTACAAATTCTTGGGCATTGTTCAAAATCATGTCTGAATTTGTGGATGGATTTGATAAACTTGCTCGTATAGGTCCTTGTGTTTCTATTTTTGGTTCGGCTCGTACCAAACCCGATAACCCTTATTACAAAACAGCCGAAGATATAGCCTCAAGACTGGTTGATTTGGGCTATGGTGTAATTACTGGTGGTGGACCTGGTATCATGGAAGCAGGTAACAAAGGAGCCAAAGCTCGTGGCGGAAAGTCCGTGGGTATTAATATCATTTTACCTTTTGAACAAAGCAGCAATATCTACATCGACCCTGATAAACTCATTACTTTTGACTATTTCTTTGTCAGAAAAGTAATGTTTGTTAAATATGCACAAGGTTTTGTAGTCATGCCTGGTGGTTTTGGAACATTAGATGAGCTTTTTGAAGCCCTTACCCTTATCCAGACCAAGAAAATTGGGCGTTTCCCTATTGTATTGGTAGGAAAATCGTATTGGGCAGGTCTGATGGACTGGATTAAAACAACTCTTTTAGAAGCTGAACGCAATATCAATCCTGAAGACTTAAACTTATTTAGTATTGTTGATACAGCTGAAGAAGCAGTGGACGTGATTGATAATTTCTATTCTCAATATTTACTACAACCTAACTTTTAATCTTGGTAAACGAATATATTCCTTTCATAAACTATTCTTGGGGTTTAATAAAAAAGAGAACTTTTGAGATAAAATGATTTCTATTTTTGGAATATTATTCTGTCAAGCAACAGAAAAGATAAGTGTTTTGTAGTAACAAAAATACCCTCTAATATTTAGAGGGTATTTTTTTATCCTTCTCTAATTACTTTTTTTCTACGAATATATCTCCTATTTGCTAAGTTTTTAAGATATAAGAAATCATTATCTAAACTATCCTCAATAATTGCTCCATAGATGGCTTTATCAATATTCTGAAGACTTTCCCCTAATTTAGTAATGGGCAGTGTTTCTAAGATTTCCCGAGAGGTATATGTACTAAAAGGCTTGCTTTCAATTTGTTCTAAGTGCTTTTTCCAAAGATTCAGAGCCTGCTCTATATCAATAATACGTTTACGAGTACGTATTTTGGCAATATCCCTGTCCAAATTATCTTCAAAAACAATATGTTTACGTTTCAGATTTAGCAAGACTATTTGTTTTTTAATCCAATCGCCAAAAAATAGCCAAACCACAACTCCTAAAAAAATACTTGTAACAGTCCAGAAAATCCAAACATGATAGTTTACTTTAGGAGTAAGTGTAGCAATTGTGGTATCTGAACGTAATACAAGAGTATCAAGTTTGTTCGATGAAATTTGCTCTTTGAACGCAATAGAATCTGTATTAGAATACACCAAAGATGAGTCTCCCTGTGGTTTGATTAAAAAAACAGGTAGCCTCAAGCGTTGTATTTTATCTATTTCAAAACTCCTGAGCCAGTAAACAGCACTATCTCTGCTTAAAAGAGCCTTGGTTTTTGTAGGAAAGAATTTCTTTTCATGTAATTCAAAGTTTCCATATAAAAAATTAGTATCACAAAAAACCACCTGCCATTGCTTTGGATAATCAAATGTCAGGGAAACAGGTGTAGGCTTACCAATATGTAATGAGTCCTCCAAAAAACGCAGTACAGGTCGTATTTCTGCACTATCTTGTTTTTGAGCTTTTACAAATTGGCTACAAACAGTCGTGAAAAAAAGCAGAAAACAATATAGAACTCTATTTTTCAATTTTTTATAATTTTATATATAATCAGTTACAAATGAATTATTAGGCAAATCTACACAGAATCGCCATTTCTTCATAGCAATTGTATAATTAGTTGTAAGATTTAAAATCCCTGTTTCTTCCTGATAGCTTTGGTTACAAATTTCATATAAAGTTTCTTTCTCTTCTGTCAGTTTCTCGTAATGGTCATAATATGTTTCTTTGAATGTTACTTGTTTTATTTGAGCTTCACTATCAATAATAATTTGATTAATACCACTAATAGCATCATTTCTATAGTAGTTAATCATAGAATACACACCCTTAAAGTTTTCTACCATTCGTAATTTTTCTATAATTTTCTCTAAAACCTCTCCTTTCCTGCAAGTCCATTGTCCACAACCTGCATACTCACAGCCTTGTTTTTCAAACTGTTGAATCCATTTCATTTGTTCTGGAAATAAAGGTTCTCCCAAACTGTCTCTACCTATACTTTCATTGGGTATGAAAATCTCATTATCAATAATATGAAAAAAGTATCGTTGTTTTCTAAATGTCCCATCAGGGAAACCCTGTGTATAAATTTTAATGTCTTTCATGCTTTGTTCAATTTTTCTTGGTAAAAATAGAAAAGTTCTTATATTTGTGTAGTTACCTGTTTATTATTCTAACTACTCAAACTCTTTCATTTATGTTTGGAATAAAGTACATTAAATTTGATGCCATGACCTATGTAATGCGTTATAGTGCTGGAAAACTCAAAGCAGAAGGCAGAGGTTTATCATTTTTTTATATGGCTTACAATACCTCTATTGTTGCCATTCCTTTGGGTAGTAATGACGTTCAGTTCTATTTCAGCGAATCTACACGTGATTTCCAGACCATTTCCATACAAGGACAAGTTACTTATAAAGTTTCTAATCCCAAACAGCTTGCCGAATTACTCGATTTTAGTGTAGATAATTATGGTAATTATAAAAGTACTGATGCCGAAAAGATTACTCAGCGTCTTACTAACGAAGCTCAAACAGCTACCAAAGCTCTTATTCAGGGACTTACACTCAAAGAGGCTATCAGAAGTGGTAAAAAAATAGAAGAAACCATCAAGGCTGGTGTACAATCATCAGAAGCTATTAAAATGCTTGGTATAGAGCCTCTTGCAGTCAATGTAATAGCCGTAAAAGCAAGCCCAGAGATGGAAAGAGCCTTAGAAGCCGAAACAAGAGAAAGTGTGCAGCAGGAAGCAGACCAAGCTATCTATAATCGCAGGAACTTTGCTGTTGAACAGGAACGAAAAATCAAGGAAAGTGAGCTCAATACAGAAATTGCAGTTGAGGAAAAAAGGAAGCAAATCGTTGAAAAACAAATGGAAACGAAGTTCTTGACACAGGAAAATCAGCAAAAATTAGAAGAAATGCAACTGGCTACCAGTATCACATTAGAGCAACAACGTACAGAACTCGTAAAACTCAAAGCTGAAAACGACAAAAAAGAAGCAGATACTTCAAAATATGTACTAGAAGCCTCTCTTGAGCCTTATAAACACCTAGACTGGAAAACCCTCATGGCTATCAGCCAGAATGGTGGAGATGCCAAACTCAATATTGCTTTGGCATTCAGGGAGCTCGCCGAAAACCCTCAAAAAATTAATAATCTTAATATTTCACCAGATTTGTTACAGAATTTGATGTCATAAAATGAGAAGTAAAAGAAAAGATGAAAGAAAAAAGAGTGTTTTTAAAGTCTTTTTTCCATATTCCTTTTTCTAAGATTTCAAACTACTCATTACTAACTACTTCATACTAAAAATTTTATTCGCATGGCTACTATCGAAAAAGCCATTATTGTCAAAAGTAAAACACGACTGGAACTCTTAACAGAGCAATACAACACTGTTCAGCAGGCTCAATTTGCTATAGAACGAAAAAGAGAAAACTTGGAAGTTCAAAGTAATTTTTTGAGTAAAGAGTCTTTAAGAAGTGTAACTGGTAATCGAAAAAAGAAAATGAAAGATGTGGGTTCGGGAGAGTTTTCAGACTTTGATAAAGCCCACAAACAACAATATACTGTACTCGAAATGGTGCAGAATATTACTGCGAAACATCTGAAAGTGAAAGTAATAGACAATACCTTTCTCCCCTCTTTTATTTTTTCTGAAAACGATTTAATCATTGTTGTAGGGCAAGATGGTCTGGTTGCCAATACAGCCAAATACACCAACAATTTGCCTATCATTGGTATAAACCCCGACCCCAGCCGTTTCGATGGAATTTTACTCCCTTTCAATGCTCAAACCTTTGAGCAAGCCCTCTGGAATGTTTTAAAAGGCAATTACAATTATAAACTAGCAACAATGGCAGAAGTATTGTTGGATGATGGACAGAGGCTATTAGCCTTCAACGATTTTTTTATTGGTCCTAACTCTCATACTTCAGCTCGCTATCTTATTACTTATCAGGATATTACAGAAACCCATTCATCAAGTGGCATCATTATTTCCACAGGTGCAGGAGCTACAGGCTGGATGAGTTCGCTTTTTAATATGGCAAATGGCATTCATCAGGCATTTGGAGGCAAGCAAATTTGCGAACGCCCCAAAGTGCCTTGGGACACCGAACAGCTTATTTTCATTGTCAGAGAACCTTTTATCAGTAAAACCTCACAAGCCCAGATTTCAGCAGGCATTATTACGCCTCAAAATGAATTGGTTGTGGAGTCGTTGATGGAAAAAACTGGTATTATTTTCAGTGATGGCATCGAAGCCGATAAACTTCGTTTCAATTCGGGTAGTATTGCCAAAATTGGTATCGCCAAAGAGAAAGCTAAACTGGTATTGCCTTAAAACACATATTTGAGTATTTTTTATTTTTTACATTCAATTATTAAAATTAACTACCATGACAACAACACTTAAGCCCAGAGCCTATTGGATTCCCGCTGTTTTAATTTTCATTCCTATCCTATTTTGGATGATGGTAGAAAATGCAAACAGTTCAGGAGCAGTTAAATTCGATTACACTTCTTATTTTTTATTAATTTCTGCACTTTGTATTGGTATAGTAGTTTATACCTTATTTTTTGATTATCAAGAGTATAGCTTTGACAGCCAAAATCTTAACATCAAAAATCTGATTACAAAAAAACAGACCTCTATTCCTTTAAAAAGCATTACCAATTTAAAACTTCATGAGAAAAGCATGAGAAACGGACATTATCATAATATTATCGTAGAAACCAAAAATGGTGAATATACCCTCAAAGGTGTGTATATCAACGAGATGATACAGTTTTTTTATGAACTAGAGAAAGCCGTAAAACAGTAATTTATGACAACAACCCTCAAGCTCAAAGCATACATATCTCCACTTTTATACTTTTTTGCTTCAATTATATTTTGGATAATAGACAAGATTCACAATACTTCTAATAATTCATCATTTATTATTTTTATTTTTTTATTTATTTGGGGGAATATAGCCTTTCTTTTATTTTCATACTATAAAGAATATAGCATTGATAATAAACATCTTATTATAAGACACCTTATTACAAGAAAGCAAATAATAATACCTCTCACCAGTATTACTAGCTTAAAAATTAAAGAAGTACACAGAAAAAATGATTATTACCACAATATAATAGTAGAAACCTATGATAAAAAATATATCCTCAAAGGAACTTATGTTCATGGTATGACACATTTTTTTAATAAACTAGATAAAATGCTAAAAAAATAACATGAAATATTTCATACTCATATTTTTATTCTTAGTTACCTTACTTAAATCTTTCGGACATACCTATGCTAGTATGACAGGGAGAATTGGCAATGTATATTATGAAGGGCTTGTAATAGGTGAAACTCAATATCAAAACCAAGCCATTGCTTTTTTATGCCATCATTTTCTCAAAACATATTATCCAAGTTTCAAAAAGAAAGTTTATCTCGAATTAAATCACTCCAACACTATTGATTATAAATTATCGTATGACAATCAATTTGATTATGCTAAAGTAAAAAGTTTGGGTATTCGTATTCGCTTGGATCAACAGTTTAACAGAGCAGAAACAGTTTTAAAATTGCTTGAGTATGGTATTCTAAATTTTTCAGAACTAAAAACAGCCAGAAAAAAGTTTTTAGCCTCAGCAGACGAATATGATAGAACTGATGAATTGACGGTAGATTCTCTTACTTTAAAAAAAGTTGTAGAATCTCCTATGAACGAGAAAATTAAAAATATTTTAAATATCCAAGTTCCCAGAAATTTGAGCAGAATAAAATCTAATTTTTATACTGAGTATTATTTTCAAAATGACACTTTTTATTTCAAAGATTTTCTGCATAAAGATTCTGTTTATTTAGAACTCAAACAGGTTTATCAGATAATCTCAGACTATTATTTAGGCACAATTATTTTAGAAACAGATTCAACAGGTTATTTTTATAATCGAGAAACTAAAAAATTAAGCTCTAAATTTACTATCAAAAATAAATTAGAATCTTTTTATTTCGATCATACCTCCACAGATAACAACAAAAAGAGACTTTATTTTGAGTATGAAATCTATACGAAAAAGAAGTATAAGTTTATATATTTAGCTGATAAGCTGATGCTTATCTCCAAAGTAGAAGATTATGAAGATGAGTTTATTCAAAAAGATATTGAAAAAAACAAAAAATATTAATCTATACTACTAATGGTACAGAATTTGAAATGAATTGTCTATTCACTTTTAATCAAAAATTATTATGCAGGTCTTCAAAATTACTTTCTTTATTTTTTTTATGATTTTAGGTTTTCAGGCTGTGGCTCAATCACAGGAAAAATGTTTTTCCAATGCAGGCTTAAAATCTGAAACAACTATTAAAATCAAATTTTTACCCAATAACCAAATCGCTGGAACGCTGACAACTGATGACTATGCTGGAACGCAGGCAAATGCATCTTTTACAGGTACCATCAAAAATGGTATTATTCAGCCTGTTTTTGAGAAAAAAATCCCTTCTATTGGTGAAGGCTCTGAGTGGACAAATAAGCCTTGGAACATCAAAAAAACAAAAGCTGGTGAAACTTTAAACATTATTTTTAGATCCAAAAACTACGAAACAAACAAATGGAGCGAAACTCCTTATGTGTTTGAAGTTTGTAAATAAACCAAAAAGGGCTGAAATCAGCCCTTTTTTAATATCCTCCTGCTTGCCCGTCTTTTCGGCTTTCAGAGGCACCATAATAGACTTTTTTCTCAGCATCCCACCAAATCGCCTGATAACCACCATAGCCTCCAAATCCGTAGCCTACTTTATGCCCCATTTGCATGAGTTTACGAATTACTTCATAATCAAATCCAGATTCTAAGGTAATTGTTCCACCTCTTGCATCTCGTTCTTCTGCTCCTGTGGGGTCAGTAGAACCCAAATGGTCAATGCGTGGAGCATCTCCTGCTTCTTGCAAATTCATTTTAAAATCCACGATGTTCATGATAATTTGAGTATGTCCCAAAGGCTGAAAGTCCCCTCCCATCACACCAAAAGTCATCAATGGCTTTCCATTTTTTGTTACAAATGCAGGAATAATGGTATGAAAAGGTCTTTTTTGAGGTGCATACACATTGTTATGCCCTTCTTCAAGGCTAAAAAGTTCACCTCTATCTTGTAACATAAAACCCAAACCATCTGGCACAACCCCAGAACCCATACCTCTATAATTACTCTGAATGAGTGAAATCATGTTGCCATCTTTATCTGCCACACACATATAAATGGTTTCTTTGGCAAAATTATCACCTGCTTTATAATTATAATTGGCTCTGTTTTGATTTATTAACTCTCTTCTTTTTTTGGCATATTCTTTAGAAATCAGCTCCTTCAGAGGGATTTTAGCAAAATTTGGGTCTGCGTAGTATTTAGCTCTGTCTTCAAAAACCAATTTTTTGGCTTCTGTAAACAAATGAATGTGGCGAGCTGTACCAAAATCTTCAGGTTTAAATTCATAACCTTCCAAAATATTAAGCATTTGAAGTACCGTAGCCCCTTGTCCGTTGGGAGGCAGTTCCCAAACATCATAGCCTCTGTAATTGGTAGAAACAGGCTCTATCCATTCAGATTGGTGGCTTGCAAGGTCTTCGTAGCTCAGAAAACCACCTTGTTTTTTCATGGTAGCATCTATGGTTTTGGCAATATCTCCTTTATAAAACTCGTCTCTACCACCTTTTGCCAGTTTTTTGTAGGTATTTGCCAATGCTGGGTTTTTAAATATATCTCCTTTCTGAGGAGCTTTTCCGTTAATGCTGTAAGTTTCTTTAAAATTAGGATTGTTCTGAAAACGATTGTACGAACCTTGTAAATAATAGGCTATGAGTTCTGTAACCGGAAAGCCGTTTTCTGCATAGCCAATAGCAGGCTGCAAAACATCCTGCATTTTGAGTTTTCCAAACTTTTTATGAAGCTCAAACCAGCCATCTACTGCCCCTGGTACACTTACAGGAAGTACCCCAAACGAAGGAATTGCTTTCATGCCTTTTTGTTTAAAGTAATCCAAGGTTAAAGATTTGGGAGATCTTCCTGATGCATTCAAACCATACAATTTCTGGGTTTTGGCATCCCAAACAATGGCAAACAAGTCTCCTCCAACACCACAACCTGTCGGCTCCATGAGTCCGAGTGTTGCATTGGCTGCAATGGCTGCATCAATAGCTGTACCTCCTTTTTTAAGTACATCTAAGCCTACCTGAGTGGCAAGCGGATGGCTTGTAGCCACCATTCCGTTTTGGGCAATCACTTCCGAACGAGTGGCAAAATTTCTGCCTGTTACTCGGTCTTGGGCATTTAGCTGTAAAATACCCATCACAAATACAATAAGAGTCAGTTGTTTAATATACATCATAAACTTGTTTTAAATTTCAATGATAACGATTGTCTCAGATAAAATGTTGTTAAATTATTCAAGAAACCATTTTCTTTGCAACCATTCCAATGTATTTATCGTAAACCCTCAAGATTACATTTAAACGTTTTGAAAACACAAAAATCATGAAAAAAACACTACTAATGAGTTTACTCACTCTTGTTTATTTTTTAACAAGCTGTGGAGGCAAAAAAAGCCCCGAAGAAGAAAAAGAAATGGTCAAAACGAAAGCAAATGAGTCTGTTGGCGAATTTTTAGTTGCTTTGGAAAAACAAGACTTTGAAAAGGTAAAAATACTGGTGGAACCCAGTTCTATACCTAATTTGCAAATATTAATTGGAGAAGCTGAACAAAAAAAGCAGGAGAATAGCGAACGCATTACTATTAAAACAGAAATTGTAGAAACTATTATCATAGCTCCTGATAAAGTTCATTGTAAGGTAAAATGTAAAGTAAAAGACAAGGAAGTAATTGAGATTATTCCTGTAAAAATTGATAAAGATTATCGTTGTTCCATCTACATTCTACCTGCACAACTTACTATTTGCAGGTTTGTTGTATTTTGTGGACGTTACGAGGTCTTTTTTGTAGATTATCATCAACACAAAAAGAAAAAGAAGAAAAAGAAACACCATGACCATGGTAAACACAAAGGACATGACAAACACGACCATGATGACCACGATGATTAATACAAAAAGCTAGCAATGCTAGCTTTTTTCTTTTTCACTCTAGTTCATAATAACTACTGATAAGACCTAACTTGTATGTTTTTTATGTAAATTTCTTAATTTTAAGGGCTATTTATTTTATGCTATTGAAAAAGATATTACTATTTGGATTCTTTTTAAGCTTGATGGGGTGTCTTAAAAGTAATAAAGTGATATATAAGGCTTTTGATACTAGTTTTGACACTTGTCAAGAGCAAAAAATTGTCTGTTTCGCCAAAATTCCAAAACCCTATAAACTAGAAAAATTTGAAGATCAGCACAGTCATTTGTCTTTCACGTTTCATTTTCCAGATTCTACAATTCTTTATATTAGCAATGATATTCTCTCAGGACATCGCTTAAATGCTCAAAATATTAAAAATGAGGGTAAAATCTATAGAATCCCCTATAAAGACACTCTATATTTATCAGGGAAACAGCCTCATTACCTATATTGGGCTGAAATAGCTTATCCTAAAGTGATTATTGGTTATTTGAATGCTCCTGAAAACAGAAAAACATTTTATGATAATTTTTTGAAAAATTTACACTGTGAGTGTATTTTCAAAAGGTAAAACTATTTATTAGGTAATACTGACGCATGTCCAGCCAAAAGAATCCATTCGTTGTTTCTCAGTACCCAAGTATCAGTAACCAAAAGTTTCGCTTCAAAATCTTTACCCATAAATTTTCCCTTTTGGTGTAAAATCCCAGTTAGTATGGCTGTTTTATCCAATATTCTGACTTCTATTTCAGATGTATGATTAATTTCCCATTTTATTTCTTCATTAGCTATATCCTTTAGAATATCTGTTTTATTTTTTTTCTTGCCTGTAGAGGTGGTTAAAACAAAACTTTCTGCATAAAACTTCTCTGCCTCACCTGAACGGTGTTTGATAATTAAACTATCCAGCTTATTGCTTCTGGCAATTACATCTGATTCTTTTTTAGATGTGGGAGTAAAACTGCTTAAGAATAAAGTTATTACAAGAGATAATGTGCTTATCATAATATTTATTAGTTTGGATTTAATATATTTCAAAACGTCTTTATGAATTATCTTATTTTATCGAGAGTACTTTATCATAAATTTATTACTTTATATGATAAACCGTTTTTCAACTATGAAAAAGAATTCTGAATATGAAAAAATGCCCCAAAGCCTTCAGGCATTTGGTTTTGATGAGAAAGCTGTACAGGAAATTGGGAAATTGAATTGGGTGGTGACTGAAAAAATACATGGTGCTAATTTTAGTTTTGTGTACGAACATCCAAAATTGCTTTTTGCTAAGAGAAAAGAATACTTATCTTGGAATGATGATTTTTTTGGTTTTCAGGAGGTAGTTGTACGCCTCGAAAATCAGATTTTACAATTATTTGAGCAAATCAGTCTAGATATCCAAGCTGATAGGTATATTGTTTATGGAGAGCTTTTTGGTGGCAAATACCCACATCCACACGTAACGCCCAGCCCACATGTCGAAGCCATCCAGACAGGTGTTTTTTATTCTCCCACTATTGAATTTTGTGCCTTCGATATTGCTTTGGAAACTCAAGGCGTCAAACAATATCTGGATTATGAAAGGGCTCTTGTCTATTTCGAAAAATTCGAGTTACTCCATGCAAAACCCTTATTTACAGGAAAAATCAACGAAGCTCTGAATTTTGACTTAAGAATCAGCTCTACTCTCCCTCATCTGCTCCAACTCCCTGAAATCGAAAATAATTTGATTGAAGGAGTTGTTATCAAACCCTTAAAACACTCAGGATTAAAAAGTGTAATTATAAGACCTATTATCAAAATTAAAAACCCAGAGTTTAATGAAGATGGAAAGTTTCATGAAGCAGAAAAGTGGTCTTTTATTCCAAAATTTGTCTCCAACTCAGAAGAACTTTCTTTTCTGATGGAGGAAATAAGTCCTTACATCAACCAAAACCGACTCCAGAGTGCCATTTCAAAGATTGGAAAGCTGGATTTTGAAAATCAACAACGAATTCAAGATATCAATAAAGAAATTTTGGAGGATATTTGGACTGATTTTAACATACATCATCAAAACATTCTGAATGATTTGGCTATAGAGAAACAAGATTGGATTAGAGAGCGAATAAAAGCTCATATTCAGAAGTATCTGATTGACTATAAAACCTAGCAATAAAAAACTGCTGTAAAATATGTACAGCAGTTTTTTACTTTTTTACCTCAAAATATACAATTTTCCATAGCCTTTCTTAAATCCTTTGTCGGCTTTGGTATTTCGATGCTTAATTTCCTGTCCGTTGAGCTTCATGATTACTCTGTACAAATACACGCCATTGGCTAGTCTGTCGCCAAATTCGTCTGTTCCATTCCAAGCAAACTGAGAGATATTATTGCCAATTCGGATAGCTCCAAGTTCGCTTTGTGTAATTTCTCTCACTACTTTTCCAGAAACAGTTAATATCTGTATTTTCATTTCCTGAGGCACTTCTGAGCCTGTAAGCGTGAACACAAAGCGTGTAGAACCCGAAAAAGGATTGGGATAAGGCAATACATTGGTCACAGAAGACTCTGTAATCACCTCAAAACTAATTTGATAAGGCTCTATTCCTGCTCTATTGCCTTTGGCATCTTCACCATTGACACGAAGCGTATAAACGCCATCAGTCAGGTTTTTGGGTGTAAACTCTAAATCAATATTTCTTCCTTCACTTCTCCAACGAATATCAGGGTTGCTAAACGCAATTTTTTCAAAATCACAGTTTTCGCAAGGGCGTTTGAGACGTACATCCAAACCTACTGTATCTTTTTTCTGTAAAAACGGGTTATCATCACGCAAACGTATGCGTATAAGTGGGTTTGGAGAGACAATATCTCCATCCAAAATACGAGCCCCATCAAAAGTTACATCCAAAATTGGGTTTTTATTATCTCTTAAAACATCATACTTTACTTCCAAAATATTGTTATCATAATATTGCTCTGGAGTTTCTTTGGGATTCACATATACTCTTAATATATTTTCTCCATCACTATCAAAAGTCTGAATAGGAACATTAAACTCCGTGAATTCTTTAGTTTTAGGTGCTTTAATTTTAAATGTGCGAATTTGCTCTGTTCCTTTTGTTTTGTTAAGCAAAGTATATTGAACTGATAAAGAATCTATTATAAAATTTTTGCCTGAAATATTTTCAAAAATAAAAGGTACACTGAAGCTCTCCCCTTCTTGTTTAGGGCTGATTTTGTATTTCTCTAAACCTACTCTTTCAGTGTTTAGAAATCCTTCTGGCACGCCGTCATAAATAACCTGCCATCTTTTGAGTTGTGTAGGTGTAAAATTGATACTATCACGACTATACAATTGTAAACGCAAATATGGATAAGTATTGGCATCTATGCTACTGATAGCATAAGCATACTGATTTTGAGGCACATTACTATTTAAAACTACTTGCATACCTGTACTTGTTTCACCAATAATACTCAAATTCCAGACATCAGGACTGTTAGATAGTTCCGTAGTTTGTATTTTTTTGTATAAAGTTCCCCAATTGGTCGCAGGACCTATTTTAGTGGATGTAACAGTACCTTTTGTAAAACCACCTCCCAAATTGAAATCCAGATTAACGGTTTCTTGAGTAGGCGTAGTTAGTGATGTAGCTATTACTTCTTGTAAACGATTTCCTCCTTTTTGTGTGAGTAAAATGTAAGGTTCGCCTTCATTGAGTGTTGCCAGAGCAGCAGGGCTTGCTCCTATACTTAATAATGCAGGTTTTGCGGCATCCCAAGCAGCTTGTGTAATGTTTCCTTTGTTAAAAATAAGCACATAACTGCCTTGTGGAATCATGAGAACACCACTCGACAATGCACCATTGATAAGGGCTGTGTTAGAAAAATAATACACTACTGAAGGTCTTCTGCCACAAATCGGAACACCTGTACTTGTTCCTCCCAAAGCCTGAATAGGTAATTTGCTTTCTTTGTCGAACACTACTAAAAGCAAACTATTGACTGCACAAGCATCTACATCTGAGGGTGTAATCAGTGGCAAATCATTGAGTATACAGCTAACATTTCCAAATCCACTTCCTGCATTGGGGCTATCCTTACCAAAAGTAGTAACCCGAATTCTGTTTTGTACCTGTTGAAACTCCCATTTTCGTTGAATATCGTTTTTTACAATACCTACATCTGTACTTTTAGAAAATTGTGGAAAATGACTCTGTGACCAACCTGATGGACTATTTTTGATATAGATAAAACTGCTCTCATCCCACAAAATATTAGGATTATTAACAGCATCAGCATAATTGACACGCCAGTAATATACAATACTATCTGAAGGTAGTTTATCTGTTAATAAAGCTGTTTCCCAAGTGGCTATACTGCCCGCAGGTACAATTTGAGAACGTTTAGCAGGACTGTTAAATTTATTGGTAGTATCCAATTCAAATACGTAATCTCTGAACTCCAGTTGTAAATTGGAGGCTTGAGCTACCAGTTTTACAGGCTGATTGCTTACAATGCTGTATTCTGGCGGAAAAAGGGCTTTTGCTCCAAAATCTGGGATAAAAAACTCTAAAACACCTATATTATTATTTTCAAAGGTTTCTGATACTTCATTTTTCCAGTCTAGCTGTACTTCAATTCTATTGTTACCAAAAAAGCTTGTCCCTTGTGGGCGTTTGATAGTAAAGCTGAGGGTGTCTTGTTTTCTGGGGTCGTTAAATTTCTTTTCAGGAGTATGTTCTATAATTGTTCCATTGCTCAAAGTCTGACGTACAGAAATTTCAAAAGTTTGATTTGTAGTTTTTGATAAATTAGCTATTCGAACTTTGAGTTGCAGAGAGTCTGCTCGTGCTGTAATCGGTGTGTTGTTAAAACCTTCCAGAGAAAGCCAGCTATTTTGAGTATACAAATCAGGAGCATTTCCGCTATGCAATTTTACAGCAGGGTCACCTTGTAGTGCCATTTGCTGAAAATGAGCTAAATCCAAATTAGGTGAAGCTGATGCTCCATAGCTCCGACAAACCTGTTGATTAATAACTCCAATAGAGCTTCCAAAATAAGCATTACTAGCAAAAGCATTTGAATAAAATCTATTGGAATAGTTGTTAAGGTTTGCTGCAAACCCTAAAGATGTATTGGCTAACCAAGCGATACAACCTCTTTCTGCTGTAAATACCCAATCTTCAGCTTGAGTGAGCTTTCCAGAATATACATCTCCCAGACTACAACCATTACCAAGAAGCATTGGATATTTGCCTTTATTTCGATAGCCCTGAGCGTCATCAGAGCATTGTCCAATTTCAATATCTGTAATATTTGCTCCAGAGTGTCCAAAGAATGTCATAACAGCCACCCCATCATTGAGTTCATCAGCAATATTTACATACTCTACATTAGAATTGGTTGTTTTGGCTACTGTTTTCACAGAAGCAGCCAGAAAATCATTAATGGCTATATTTTTGTATAAATCCAAGTAGAATTTAAGTGTAGCCTGTTCCCCTGCACTGATTCCACCACTTAAATGTAAAATATTTTTACGCCAAGTATCTCCTTTTCCAAAAGCATCTTCATGTTCTTTTACTTTATTGAGATAATTGGCTATTTGTTGAGGATTTTGAGCCACCAGCCTGCCTGTTGGAATAGACGGAGCATATTGATATGTACCATCAAACCCTGCTGTAAATGGTACGTCAGCCCCAGGAAAGCCCCAAGTAGGCACTAAATTGAGTGCAAAATGACTTGGATTGCTCCGAATATCAAGAGATGTAAAATAAATAGACCCATATGTAGCATCAAAAGGACGTAATGTTATAGAATACCCCATCAAAAATAAAAATTTAGGCGAACCATTGTTATAACAATACTTTGCAAAATTACGAATTGCCATAGGGCTTACTTCTCCATAATTAAATTGGTCGTAGAGTTGTAGAATGCTGGCTACAAATGGTTTATAACTTCCTCCTGCCACAGAAGCTCTATAATCGGCGTATGCTTGTACTACATTGTTATATCCTCCTGCCGATTGCATCAGTTTGGGGTGTGAAACAATCAGATAGTCTATTTCTGATGGATTAATATTTGTAAACCTAACAGATTGAATCCCTATGATATTTTTGGGGGTATTATTTAGAAATAATCTTCTATTTGCATTGGTATTGGGTATAACAGCAGAAATATTCCCTGAACCTGTATAAGTAATCTGAGAAATATTATTCAAATCTGTAATATCATACAAATTACTTCCTGAAGCTACATTCGAAATATTTACCAAAGAAGTAGCCCCTGTATTGGTATCAAGTAAAAATTCTTTCTCTGTTTGATTTCCAGCATTGAGTGCCTGTGGATATAAAACTCTAATGTATGTAACAGAAAACCAGCCTCCTCCATTATTTAAAGCTCTTACAACCAAATTACCATTGCTTGGCAAATCTGAAAATTCAAGCTCCAGACTCAAAAAGCCTTTGCTATAATTGTTTACAGTAGTATTTTGGATAGTTCTCAGACTACCAGTCGAAGCTCCTACCTGAAAAGCCAAAGTAGTGTTGGTTGAGTTTCTACTGACAAAACTTATTTCTATGCGTGGTTTTTTGGAGGCTGTTACAGCATTTTGAATGGGTATCAGAAAATCTCTGTTTCCACTATAAATAGGTGAGCTTGTATATCCTTCTCCTCTATCATAGCTACTCATATATGCAAAAGTGGTAGAAGCAAAAAAGTTTCTGCCTGGTGATAGTTGCTCTGCCAAAACATTTATTCTTTCTTCAAAAGCAAAGTTTTCAGGTGTATAGCCAATGTTAGGCAAATTCACCTGATTCATTCTTTTACCCAAAGTACCTGCTCTAAAAGTTACAAAATAGGCAGTTGTATCAGAATGCAGATTATAATAAGGATTTACTTGTTGAGATTGAATTGGATAATACAACTCTGTATCTGTTGCACCATCATTTCCTTTTCCATAGAAATCAATATAATCAGTTGTATTGAAAACTCCATCACCCTCTCCTGCTACGAAAATAGCTTGTTCCTGCCCTCTATGAAATATCTGAATATTTTGTGGATTTACATTCGATGGCATTCCTGCACCTATTAATTGGCTCTGAGGAATACGATATACACCTTTTTGGGTAACAGGTATTTTAAAATAGCTCTGTGAAGGATTTATCCATTCATTACCATACTGTGCTTTGAGTGGGTTAAGTTGTAAAATCAGAAACAGCGTTGTAAACCAAATATATTTCATAGCAACATCTTTCTTTTTCATTGATACACAAAAGAAACAAAAAGTAAGCAGAAATACAAAATGAGACTAGAGAAGGTTTGATATTAAAAAAAGCCCTTCTAATAGATATAGAAAGGCTTTGAGTTATTTCATGGTGATACTTTTTACCATTTTCTGTTTTTCAAAGGCTTTTTTGCTGGGATTATAAATTTCCATTTCTTTATATTCTATCTTCATTCTTTTCCCTTTGATTTCTTTTTCTTTACCAAAAACGTTTTCAGAACCTTCAAAACGCTCTAAAATCACGAAATCCTCTTTAACACCATTGGAAACCAGTGTAATAGTTGCTAGTGTTTTTACTTTAAAAGATTCTACTGTTCCCTCTAAAGATAAAGTTTTATCAACTCCTACCAATTCTCCTTTCATGGTAAGATTGCTACTCCCGCCAGCAACTTTCATGAAAGCAGGGCAATCTTTGGTAAGTTTCATACCCAACTCCATTCCAAAAGATTCCATCTTTTTAGGATCTTGCATAGCATCACCATATTGTTGCATAAACTCATTCATATTGTTCATCATGGCTTCCATAACACAAGCTTGCATGAGTTGCTGAACATCTTTTTCGCCTTGAGCTGTTTTCTTTTCAATACAACCACAGGCATCTTTCGACATTTTATTCATTAAATCCTGAGAAAAAGCCACATGAGTAAGCAAGAACAGCACAGGAAGTATTAATTTTTTCATCATAATTTTATAAAGGTTTGAATTATTTATACGTTTGCAAAATTACATTTATTTTTGTTTTCATTCAAAAGAAATAAAAGATGTTACAAGTATTTCCTTATCATATACTACAAAATTTTAGCCAAAAAGTTTTTTTAGCTATAGGTTTTTCTGAAAAAGATGCTACTTTGGCAACCAAAGTTCTTTTAAAAGCAGATTTAAGAGGTATTGATTCTCATGGTATTGCAAGGCTTTCGGGTTATGTACGCCTCTGGGAAGCAAAAAGACTGAATGCAAATCCTAAAGTAGAAAAAGTATATGAAACTCCCTCCACAGCCACTATGGACGGTGATGCAGGAGTTGGTTTAGTGGTTGCTCCCCAAGCCATGCAAGTTGCCATCGAAAAGGCAAAAAATTGTGGAACAGGCTGGGTTTCTGTGAAAAATTCCAATCATTTTGGGATTGCTGGCTACCATGCCATGATGGCTCTTGAAGAAGATATGATAGGTATTGCTCTTACAAACGCAAGCCCCATTGTCGCTCCAACTTATTCTATTGATAAACTTCTGGGTACAAACCCTATTGCCGTTGCTATTCCTGCACTTTTAGAGCCTGCTTTTGTAGCAGATTTTGCCACCACCACAGCTGCCAATGGCAAATTTGAGATTTTGGAACGCAAAGGAGAAGATGCTCCTTGGGGATGGCTTCAAGACGAAACTGGACAAATTACCACTGATACACAGGCTCGTAAAAAAGGGGGTGCTTTGCTTCCTTTGGGCAGCGATTATGAACATGGAAGCCATAAAGGCTATTGTTTGGGAGCTATTGTAGATATTTTTTCGGCTGTCTTCTCTGGGGCTAATTATGCTTCTTGGGTTCCTCCCTTCGTAAGCTATTTACCCATGCCAGAAAATCCTGTGGGTGAAGGGATTGGACACTTTTTTGGAGCTATCAGAGTGGATGCTTTTAGACCAGCCGAAGACTTCAAAAAACACATGGATAACTGGATAAATACTTTTAGAAATGCTAAAGCTGTAGAAGGCAAAAAGGTGATTATTCCTGGTGACCCTGAGAGATTCTATGAAGCAGAAAGAATGGAAGATGGCATACCATTGATGAATGCTGTAGTGGAAGATTTGAATAAACTGGCTGAGAAATTGGGTGTAGAGAAACTAACATAAAGGAAAAAGACCTGTAAGGTTTTAAAAACCTTACAGGTCAAATATATTTTGTTATTGAATAGCTTTCAGCATTTCATCTCCAATTGGATCAACGCCTGAACCATAGAATTTTACTAATTCGCCTTTCTCATTCACTAAATATTTGCAGAAATTCCATGAAGGAGCTTGGTCGTTCCAACCATTCTGACTTTTATCTGAAAGCCATTTGTATAAGGGGTGCATGTCAGAGCCTTTTACTGATATTTTTTGGAACATTTGGAATGTTACACCATAGTTTTTCTTACAGAAGGTAGCTATTTCTTCGTTTGTACCAGGTTCTTGACTACCAAAATTATTGGCAGGAAAACCTAAAATAGTCACTTTATTGCCATATTTTTCGTGTAGAGCCTGTAATTGCTCATACTGAGGTGTATAGCCACATTTAGAAGCAACATTGACAAGCAATACTTTTTTGCCTTTGTATTGGCTAAAGTCAATGGTTTTACCATCTATGGCTTCCATTTTGAAATCATAAAAAGACTTTTTGTTTGCATCATCCTGCATAATTGTAGTGTTTTGTGTATTTTCTGGTTTTGATTTGATGGTATTTGCTCCTAGGCAAGCAGAAAGCAACACCAGAGGAATCATGATAGATTTGAACATTGTAGAAAGAGATTTAGGTTTTTGCTTAAAAAACATTTATCTTGCTAAAAAGTTTTGAAAACAGTAAAATAAAAATGAGTGAATGTGTAAATAAATGATAGAATGAGTAAAATATTACTTTTATTCAATCACATTCTTATTCAAACATTATATTATGACTGAGAAGGAAAAATTTAATGAAGAAATTAAGAAAAAAACGAAAAGCATAGCTGTTAGAATTGTTAAAATGTATTCTCAATTACCTAAAAAAGATGAAATTATCATTATAGGAAAACAACTTATTCGCTCTGCAACATCCATGGCTGCCAATTATAGAGCTGTTTGTAGAGCTAGGTCTGCTAGAGAATTCTTTGCTAAAATTAGTATTACCATTGAAGAAACGGATGAAACTTTATTTTGGCTAGAAGTTTTAGAAGAAACAGGCTTGGTAATTCCTGAGAAATTAGTTTTACTAAAAACTGAAACAGAAGAAATTCTTAAAATCTTAGCGAAGGCTCGTAAAAACACAAAAGTATCATAATTTCAACTATTCACTACTTTATTCTCTCATTCATATTATTCTCAAATTCAATTATTATAATATTTAATTAAAAATGAAAAAACAAACTAAGAAAACTACCAGCAAAAAATCAACTGTTATTTCCCCTGAAAATTTAACTGAAAAAATCAAAGAATTGCTGACTCGCCCTAAATTATGGGGGTATTCAGCCCGTACTATTATCAGAGAATTGCATTTAGAAGGAAAGCAAGCCAAAAGAGATGTAGAACAAATTTTGGAAGACCTCTTGGAAGAAGGATTTATCTATCTCAATGAACATGGACGTTTTAAATGTCAAGAAGAACACCCTGATACCCTCGTTGGCACTATAGATTTTGTAAACTCCAAATACGCTTATTTTATGTCGGAGAGTTTGGCTGATGATGTGCGTATTGATGCCAATGACATTGGAAATGCTTTGGATGGAGATACTGTGAAAGTAGCTGTATATGCCAGCCCCTACGAAAACGGACGCATGGAAGGCGAAGTCTTGGAGGTAGTGAAACGAAAAACAGATACATTCTCTGGAATCATTCAAATATCTAAGAATCATGCGTTTTTGGTGACCAGTAGCAAAAAAATGCATGTAGATATTTATGTACCTTTATCAGATATTGGTAAAGCTAAGAATGGTGATAAAGTAATTGTAAAAGTTGTAGAATGGCATAAAATTGGGAAAAAACCCGTTGGAAAGGTATCTAAAGTTTTAGGAAAACCTGGTGAACACGAAACAGAAATTCATGCTATCATGGCTGAGTATAATCTGCCTTTTGAATTTCCTAAAAATGTTTCACTGGCTGCTAAACGCATTGCTGATGATATTACTGAAGAAGAAATTGCTAAAAGAAGAGATTTTAGAAATATCACAACCTTCACAATAGACCCTGAAACAGCCAAAGATTTTGATGATGCTCTTTCACTTAAGAAACTGGAAAATGGGAACTGGGAAATTGGTGTTCATATTGCAGATGTAAGTCATTATGTAAAACCCAGCTCTGTTTTGGATAAAGAAGCTTATGAAAGGGCTACTTCTGTGTATTTGGTGGATAGAACTATTCCGATGCTTCCTGAAAGGCTATCCAACGAATTGTGTTCACTCAATCCGCATGTAGACAGGCTTACCTTTGCTGCTGTTTTTGAACTAGATAATGATGCCAATCTGGTTTCAGAATGGTTTGGAAGAACTGTTATTCATTCTGCAAGAAGATTTACTTACGAAGAGGCTCAGGAGCGTATTGAGACCAAAAAAGGTGATTTTGCTAAAGAAATCAATATTTTGAACGATTTAGCTTTGAAACTTACCGCTGAACGTTTCAGGTCTGGTGCTATCAGTTTTGAAACTCCTGAAGTAAGATTTGTATTGGATAAGAACGGAACGCCTATTTCTTTACAACCTAAAATCAGGAAAGAGGCTCATAAACTGATTGAAGAGTTTATGCTACTTGCTAATAAACGTGTAGCTGAGTTTATTTATAACAAAGGCAAGGGCAATAAACGTCCTACAATGGTTTATAGAATCCATGAAGCTCCTGATAAAGAGAGACTTGCAACTTTTGCTCGTTTTGTGGCTCGTTTGGGATATAAAATTGAAACGGAAGGTAAAAAAATGTCTGCTTCTTTCAATAGAATGACTGAAGCCTTGGAAGGTAAACCAGAACAAGATGTATTGCAGAATTTGGCTGTTCGTACTATGTCGAAAGCTAAATACAGCACCGATGCCATTGGACATTTTGGTTTGGCATTCAAACATTATACACATTTTACTTCTCCTATTCGTCGTTATCCGGATGTAATGGTACACAGACTTTTAGAACATTATTTACAACAAGGGAAAAGTGTTTCGAAAGATGCCTACGAAGAAAAGTGTAAACATTCATCAGACAGAGAAAAACGTGCTGCTGAAGCAGAAAGAGCCTCTATCAAATACAAACAAGTGGAGTTTATGAAACTCAAAGATGATGGTAGAATCTGGAATGGTATTGTAACAGGTGTAACAGATTTTGGAATTTATGTGGAGATTATTGATACCAAATCGGAAGGAATGGTACGTATGAGCGAACTCAAAGATGATTTCTATGAACTAGATGCCCAAAATTATAGAATAGTAGGTAAGAAAACGGGTAAAATCATTGCTTTTGGTGACAAAGTACAAGTAATTGTAATTGATGCTGATTTACAAAAAAGAACCATTGATTTAGAATTAGTTGGGTCTTCACATTCTAAAACTGTAAAGAGTGTGGTTACCAAAAAAACTAAAGAAAAAACTGTTCGTAAAAATAATAACTCCAGACGCAGAAGATAAAACATAGTTTTATGAGATTTTTGTGGGCTTTTATGTTGCTATTCGGGCTTTGTTCGGCTAATATGCCAAATAAAGCCCCTGTTGTTTCTGATACAACACATTCTCTTTCTAAAATAAAAAAGAAAGTTGCCTATACAGAACTTAAAACGGCTCTAGAGACACAAAAAGGTAGAAAGCTTAATTTTAAAGAGAAATTAGCTACCAAAATATTGGTTAAAAAGTTAAATAAAAATATTTCTCCAGAGAAAAAAAAGAATAGACCTATACATTGGACAAGTGTTTTTGCTTTAATTTTAGGAATTATTGGATTCTTTTTTGGCTTTCCATTTCTATTTACGATTATTTTTGGAATTATTGGTATAACAAAAAGTGATTCTAAAACGGGGCAAGCCCTTAGTATTATTGGCATGATACTCAATGTAATAGGACTTTTACTAATTTTCGTTTGTGGTGGTTTGTGGATTGCTTGTTTTTTTATGTAATAAAGTTTTCTTCTTTATGAGATTTTTGTGGATTTTAATGTTATTATTTGGGCTTTGTTCAGCTAATATGCCAAACAAAGCCCCTATTATTTCTGATACAACACATTCTTTTTCCAAAAAGAATGTTTCCTATACTGAACTTAAAACGGCTCTAGAGACACAAAAAGGTAAAAAATTAAATTTCACAGAAAAACTAGTTACTAAAATTCTTGTAAAAAAGCTTAATAAATCCACTTCTTCTCAAAAGAGAGAAAAAAGACCTATACATTCTGCTAATATTATGTCCTTTCTATTTGGTCTTTTGGCATATCTTTTAATCTATACCAATTTAGTATTAGTTTTGATTTTAGCTATTTTTGCACTTGTTTTAGGCATTAAGGGCATTCGCAAATCAGGGAAAAAGAAGAAATTTTCAGGAAAAGGCTTTGCAATAGCAGGGATTGTTTTAGCTTTCGCTCCTCTTCTGATTTCTTTATTTGTGATAGGCTGCTCAATTCTAGATTTGGTCTTAGGTGTTTCTATATGTGGACCTTAAAAATTGGTTTACAAGACTTTTTATCTTTTCTCTTTTTTGTTCACTCAAATATTATCATAATTACCTTCTCATAAAACATGAACTGTTCAAGATAATTATGGCAAATAAAACCTTTGTATTCATTCTTTTTGTTGTACTTTTTAGTTGCCAGCAAGCTAAAGAACAACAAACCTCTCATTTGTTCTGATTAGAGAGTAAGAAAAGAAATAGATAGAAGAAAACAGATTATGAATGGTTTAGGATATAAAAAAATAATCTAGGTTTTTGCTAAAAAGTACAAGGGCTGAATTTTCAGCCCTTGTAATCTACTCCTTTGTTGATTGTTTCTGTTTTTCTAGTGTTTTAACAAGTTCTACGAGTTGTACAAAATTAGAACGATAACCATTATCATCTTTTCCTTTTGAGCCTCTTGCCAATGAAAGAACTTGTTCATAATTACTCTTTCCTTTGTAGGGCGATTCTCTCAAAAGCATTCCAAAACTTGCTACTGATGCCGAAAATCTGAAATTATCTGAACTATTTTCCCAATTTTTTGAATTGTTCTCAATCACCTGAGTCATCAGTACACTCTCTTCTTTTTTGAGTGGCTTGTATCTGAATTTCACAGTCATCAGTTCATTGGTCTGCGATTGATTTGAAAGCTGATTTTGTTGATATTTCAAATCATCAGTTTTAGAAGCAAACTCACTTTTTACACCAACTGGCACTATTTCGTAAAGAGCTGTAACAGTATGCCCTGCACCAAGCTCTCCAGCATCTTTTTTATCATCATTGAAATCTTCATTTGCCATCACTCTGTTTTCATAGCCAATAAGTCTGTATGCCTGAACCCATTTAGGATTGAATTCTACCTGAATTTTTACATCCTTAGCAATGGTAAACATATTGGCTCTCATTTCTTTGGCAAATACTTTTTGAGCTTCCTGAAGGTTATCAATATAAAAGTAGTTTCCATTGGCATTTTTGGAGATTTCTTCCATAGAACCATCTTTATAATTTCCCATTCCATAGCCACAGATAGTCAGATAAATTCCTTTTTGTCGTTTTTTTTCTACGATTTTAACCAATTTGTCTGTCGAAGTTACTCCCACATTAAAATCACCATCAGTACACAACACAATTCGGTTGTTACCATCTTTAATCAGATTTTCTTCTGCTATTTTATAGGCAAGTTCAATACCAGCTCCACCATTAGTAGAACCTCCTGAACTCAGATTATCTAAAGCCTCCATGATTTTATCTTTCTGATTGGCTGGGGTAGCAGGCAAAGCCAAACCTTCAGAACCAGCATATACTACAATAGCTATTTTGTCCTTTTCTGAAAGTTCATTGAGTAAAATTGAAAGTGATTTTTTTACTAAACTCAACTCCTCTGACATTGAGCCTGATACATCAATCAGAAAAACCAGATTAGAAGGTTTAAGATTCTTGTAATCCAGATTTTTACCTTGTAAACCAATGTGTACGAGTTTATTTTCAGGATTCCAAGGGCATGAAGCTACTTCAGTATTAATAGTAAAAGGGTGCTCTCCCATAGGTTCTTCATAGTCATAGTCGAAATAATTGATGAGTTCCTCAATGCGTACAGCATCTGCTGTGGGCATTTCACCTTGTTCTATGCTTGATCTCACCTGACTATACGAAGCATTGTCCACATCTATCGAAAAGGTAGATAGTGGCTCTTTCTTAGAATCTTTAAAAGGGTTATCAACAATTTTGCTATAATCATTATCATTAGATTCTTTCGTTTTTTGATTTTTTTTACGATTAGCTGATGTATTATTTTCATAAACTTGTACACCTTTTGTTCTGCCTTGCAAGGCTCTACTAAAGTGCATTTCACGCTTTTTTCGTTTCCATCCATTTGTTCGCCCATAACCAGTTGCAGTCACACTGATGCATTGTATATCTCCATCAAGTTCCAATGTTACATTTAGAACTGTCATTCCTTCTGTAATTTTTACTTCTTTGTCTTTAAAATCAACAGCTTTAAAGACTAAAATAGAGTTTTTGGGAATATCATGAATGGCATATAAACCATCCACATCAGTAACTGAACCCAATTTGGGATTGCCTTTCACAAAGACAGTCGCACCAATTACAGGACTAGCATCTTTATCAGTAACTTTGCCCTTTATACTGATTTGGGCAACAGACTGACAAACAAAGGCTACCATAAAAGTAGCCAAAAATAGTAGAGTTTTTTTCATAAGCTTTTATGTTTTAAGTTTGACATATCAGAAATATAGCATTTTAAAGTGTAAAAACCTTGCATTTTCTTGATTTTTTATAAATAAAAAGCCTATAAGACTTTTTTATCTTATAGGCTTGAATGTGCTTTTAATTAGTTTTTACAACTTCTCTATACTTATTTTTAAAGCGTTTATAAGAGTTCTATAAAGCTGAAATGATACTATTTTTTCTTTTAAACATTTTGATGAGCTATTTTTGATAAAGACTTGGCATAGATTCCCCCCCCCACTTTGCACGCAGAATAGCATTGTTATTATTATTTGTAGGTTCAGCATCCCAAAAACTAAATCCAAATTTTTCACGATGAAACCAAGGTCCAACATGACCACCCCAAAATCCTTCAGCCTTTAAAGTATTGCAAAAACCTCTTGACCATTTGACTGACCAAGGAATATTTGACTTAGGACCTGAAAAAACCCCTTCCGATCCTTCACCCGCAGAACAAGCAGCATGATCTTTAGGAAGATAAGGTATCTGATCTGTTGCATCCAGCATAAAAGATGCTCCACAATGCGAATTGTTAGATCCTTGACAAGGACCAGCAGCTGATCCGTTCGTACCAGGATATTTCGCATCCCAAACAGTCGTAAATTTACGCTCATCACCCCAAAGTGCTCTCGCAAATAAACAATAATCTTTCTTTACTTGCCTGTCTTCGCTTGTATAACCTACCAATGCTCTAATGTGATTGATAGCTATTCTGTGCCATTCATCAACTTCTGCTTTAGTAGGGTTTTTATTATCAGCAAAAGGCTTATATTTATAAAAAACTTCTCTAATTCCCCTGACTTGATCTACATGTGGACACATACAGTCATAAAATTTTTCAGGGGTCATCTTGGTTGGGTCATAAATAGTTCCATCCCATTTTGCTTTCTCCCAAGAATCTGCACTTAGGTAACTTACACCATCAGGATCATGGGATTTATTGCCAGCTTCAAGAGGTTTTTTGGCAAATGTTTCCCAATTTGCTCCATTAGGTGTATATTGCTCCAGAGCAGAGGTATTAACATTATTATTGGGTTTAATATCTTTTTTGCATGAAAAAAACGCAATACAGATGATTACGGTGCATAATTCAATCGTTTTTTTCATGTCAGTGATTTTTTTGAGATTAATAACAAGTCCTACAGCATTCTACGAAAACTATTATATTTAGTTGTTAATCTTTTAGTTTTATTTTTAATACTAATGACTACAATTTCCCAATATCCATATAAATATTACCTAAATCGGATTTGCCATCTCTGGAAGCTCTGATGTTTTGAATTTCTTGGAGTTCATCACGAAGCTGGATAAACTGATAACGAACTGTTCCATCATCTTGAGGGATAGCCTCTCCTCCCCAGTCAATAATGAGTTTGCTCATCATAGATTGTACTTCAGGTTTGGAAAGTTTCTCTACATCTCCTTGATTTACCTGTGAAACAATCTCGTCTAAAGATAAATCTTTACTCACTCCTTGCTGATAAATTACTTTTACAAGACGTTTTCGGATATTGTTGAGTCTTCTTTTTCTACGTTTGGGGATAAGGCTAAAATAACGCAATACAGGCACCAAGAAGAAAATTGTTGAAAATAAAAATGGTACAACTCCCAAACCATACAGCACAACATAAGGCTCTATCATTTCTGTAAAAAGCCCAACTTTTCCGTTATAAATCGTATCTATGGCATCAATCAAACAGAGGGATGCAAATATCAAATTAAAGCCATTCATGGCAATAATACCCACATTTTTGCCAGTTGTATTTCCTGTAAGTTCGTATTCAGGTTCATATTCGTTCCAATACCATTCTATCTTTCCGTCTTGGGCTTGGGTTTTACTTCGAGTCAGGTCATAGAAATCTGCATACAAAACAGCATTCGTACTTATTTCAGCAGAACCATTAAAGCGTGCAATACAATCTGTCATAAATTCCTGAGCCTCATCATTGTTCCAGCCTGCAAGAGCTTTAAATTCAGGCAATATCATTACTCCTTTATTCTGGCGGGCATAAGCAGCTACTTCTTTTTGGTTCTCGAAGGGTGCAATTTCCACACGAGGAGGTCCAAAAACGAAATCATACACAGCCGAAATAAAGTTCTTTTTGGCTTTAGGGTCTGTTGAATTGGTTTTGAATATCTGTGATTCTACTGGCTTGTAATGTTTGTAGGGCTGTCCATACTGGTCTCTTTCGTAATAGGTGCCACCTGAGATGGTATTCCATCTGAAAATAGCATAAAAAACGTCTCCAATAAGCCTAAAGATTGCTCCACCTCCACTACTCTTTTTGTTGTCATCTTTGTTGGCTGCTGTCATGGCAACAACTAGAGCAATAAGCAATAATACAAATATCACAAAATACACTACTAAGGTAACTGTAATCCAAGCCTTGAAGAACACTTTAAAAGCTTTCCAAAGCCATTCTTTGATACCATCTAGGATTTCTGCAAAACTTTTTTCGCCTCTGCGTGTCGGGCTTGAACCAAAATCATAAATCAAATCTCCATTTTCACTGACTTGCAGATGGCAAATGTATTTACTCATCAGTTCGTTGAGGCTTTCTCTAGCTTGTTCGACAGGTACACCTGTAATAGCAGCAGCGTCGTTTAAGGTAAATTGCCCTTTTACCTTCTCAATATGTTTTTCTAATAAAAGAGCATTTTCTTTGAGCGTAATGGTTTCCATATTTTTTGAAAAAGAATGATAGAAATTACCAAGATTTTAGCAGGTTTATAAATGCAAGGTAATATTTTTTTAAGGATTTTGGATAAAATGTTTTTTTAGCTTTTCAAGGCAATTTATTTCTTCTAAAATGTTTTTTGGAATATCCTTAATAGGGTTCTTATTTAAAATCAATTCTTCTAACTTTGGAAACTGGTTAAAAAAAGATGAAGGTATTTCTTGTATTTTGATTAGAGCCTAAATGTAGTTTTTCTAAATTTTGTAATGTTTTGAGGGGTAAAATATCTTGTATTTCGTTCTTCCAAATACAACCAAATTGTGTCAGGCAAGATTTCTTAGTGGGTTTAATTTCGCCTTTTTTATTGATTATAAGCTCTTTGAGTGTAAAACCGAGTGTGGTTTCTAAATCAATAATTTCTGTTGATTTTAGCATAAAGGTTTATTTATTTTGTGAAAGGAAATTACGCAAAACATCTATATCAAATTGTTCAAGTATATTTTCAGGTATATTTTGAATATCATTTCCTTCAAAGCTAAAAAAGAATAGTTTTGGAAACTGTTGTAACGTAACCAAAGTTATTTCTGTAATTTTGTTATTTTCCAAATATAATTCTTCCAAATTTGGCAGTTCTCCAAACTCTAAAATATCTTGAATTTCATTAAAATTTAAATTAACAAACTTTAAATTCTGCAGGTTTTGAATTATAGAAATATTTTGAATTTTGTTGAATGATAAATTTAATTTTTCTAATTTTTTTAGGTTTTCAAGTGGAGAAATATCTTCAATTTGATTATTTGAGACTACTAAATCCTGTAAATTATGTAGTGTTTTAAGAAAAGAAGTATTTGTGATTTTGAGGTTACTCAAATATAAGTTTTTCAAGTTCAGCAAAGTTTCTAAGGGTGTAAAGTTTTCAACAGAATTATCTCCCAAAAAAAGCCATTCCAAATAATCTAATCTTTTTAATGCTTCAATATTTTCTATATGATTGCAACCTAAGTTTAATATTTTCAAAGATTTTAAATTTTCTAAAAAAGAGATATCTTTAATTTTGTTGTCTTTTAAGTCCAATTTTTCTAAAGATTTCAGATCTTTCAAGAAAGAAATATTCGTTAGTTTGCATTTTTGTAAAGATAACCATATAATTTCTTCATCAGCATTGAGTGCATATGCTTTGTTTATTTCTTTGATTTCACCAAGCTTGTTTTTTTTCATCTCTTTCAAAGTAAACCCCAAAGCAATTTCTAAATCAATAATTTGTTGTGGTTTTGTCATAAGATTTAAAGATTTAGTGAGAGGTTATTGATAAAAATAAAAAAGCACAATATGTTCTAATATTGCACTTCTTAACTTAAATGATATGATTTACTTTGCTATCTTTTTTGTACCTACTAATTTAAAATCCTTATCAAGAATAAAGACTTTTGTATCTTTTTTCTTAGATGCTTTTACTTCATACCAAAAACCCTTTTCATTGGTAATCTTGATATAATACCATTCTGTTACAATATAACCTTTGGATTTCAGCACATTTTTTATTTTAGGCATAATTTGATAGTACTCTTCTTCTGGCAAAACATCACTATGATATAATTGATGTGTTTCTATCCAGTTATGGTTTTTATCAAAAATGACACGAACGTGAGCATATTCATCATTCTGATAAAGAGAAATATGACCATTACTGAGCTGATAAAAATCTTTATCCTCGAAACTACCAAATTCTCCAACTTCTGTACGAATGACTTTACCCGAAATTTTAGATGCTTTTTCTTTTAACTCTTTAGTGGGTTTATAAGGTTTTACACCTATTTCATCAGTAGATTTAAACATATCTTGAGCAAATACTCCATTGCTGATATTGATTAAAAAAAACAAAAGAATGCTTATTATTTTCATTTTTATAAAAGATTTAGGTGTGAACAGATTTTTTATTATTATACAAAAATAGAGCCTTTCTGTGTAAAACTGAGATTTTTTTAAGGTCTGAAAATTTTATACATGAGATTTTCTCTAAATTTTCAAAATCTTTCTTGATTTACCAATTTTTTTTAATCATCTTGATTTCTCAATTATCATTCTACAATGAACAAAACATTCAGAAAGGCTTATGCTGATGCCTCCAAACAGGAGTCGAAACTAAAAGTATTAGAGGAACTTGTTGCTCAAGAGAAAGAAGAAAATGCTGTAATTTTAGCATATAAAGCAGGTATTCAGGCTCTTAAAGGTAATTATGCTTTTTTTCCTGCCATGAAACTTTCCTATTTTTGGGAATCCAGCAAACTTTTTGACAAAGCATTAACATTAGAACCTGATAATCTGGAAGTTATTTTTTTACGTTTTACCATAGAATGTGGTGTACCTTCTATTATGAGTTATGCCCTTCATTTACAGAAAGATAAAAAAAATATTTTGGAATTATTGCCTCAAAGTAAACTTGACAAAGACTTTAAAAAAGCAATGATTGACTTCATGCTTGAGTCAGGTAAATGCACCGAATCGGAAGAGAAAACACTTAAAAATATTAAAAACTAACCAAAACTAATTTTATTGAAGTGGATGATATCTATTCTAAACTTCTAAATGTACAATTATGAAAAAAACATGGATTGTGGCTCTCATGCTTATACAATTGCCACTTTTTGCTCAAAAAAATTACAAAGAAGCTCAAAATATGGCTTTGAGCAAAATACAGGAAAAATCATATACTGATGCCATTCCCCTACTCGATAAAGCCATTCAGTTTAAACCCAAAATTGCTGAAAACTATTATTTAAAAGGTTATTGTTTAGCAGAACAATCTAAAAATGAAGAAGCTATAAAAAACTTAGACCAAGCTATTAAATTAGACGCCAAGCAGTGGAGATATTTTAAAAAGAGAGGTGATGCTTATTATAATTCAAAATTATATGACAAAAGTGTACCCGATTATACAAAAGCCATTGATTTAGAGATTTCCAAGAAGAATGATACTTTATTTCAGTACAGAGCTGATGCTTATATACAAGTGAGTAAATATCAGGAAGCTATTGAAGATTATAACAAAGCTATTGTACTAAATAATCAAAATAAAATCCTTTATTATTATAGAGGTTTTACATATGCAAAATTAGGTAATAAAGAAAAATCCTGTCTTGATTACCTAAAAGCCTATGAAATGGGATTTGGAAGAGCTCAAATAGAAGCCTTTGAACTAATGCAATGTGATTGGGCAAAACCCAAAGTAAAAGAGAAAGATACTCGTCCTGTGGCTATTAGTGATGTTCAGGTTGATCCTTTTACAGGTGCTGTTTTTATTTTGAAAGGGCTTACTTATGAGAAATATGAAATTACTCCAAAAGAAGGTGGTTTTGTAACAAGCTCAATTTTTGGGTATGATGAAAGTTTTGTTTTAAAATTAGATAAACCCAGAGGATTTAACCTAAATAACACAGAAGCTCATGTAGGTGTTTGGTTTTAGTGTATATCAGGGAGAAACCTCTTTGGGCGAGGCTGAAAATCTATTTAAGGATGTAGGTCCTATTGATGCAGAAATGCTCAATAATTTAAAAATAACGTTAAGTTTTCCTAAACCTATAGATGTAAACAGCAGCTTTTTACTAAAAGCTCGTTTCTACGATCAGCTTAGTAATGCCGAAATTTTGGTAGATATGCCTTTTACGATGGCAGAAAAAACAGCTCAGTCAAATAATATTAGGACAAGTACCTCTGTGTTGGGTAATGGCATCAATACCAAAGCTACTTCTGAAATATCAGTAGGAAAGGTAGAATTCCTAATGACTGGAAAAAATGCAGGAACAAATCTTAAAATAAACCAAACTTATACTTTATCTCTTTCCGAGAAAAAGAATTTAGGCAATGTTGTCAATTATCGTTATAGTTTTATAGATGCACAAACAGGAGAAAGAGTGTTTTCTGATGGTAAAAAAGATGTTTTAGCAGTAGCCAAAGGCTTAAAAACAGATTTGCCTCTTAAAGCTCCTTCTAAAAAAGGAAAGTATATTGTGTGGTTAGAGGTAAAAGAAAGTAAAAATTCAGATAAAATCTGGACGATGACTTGCCCTGTGGTCGTAGAATAGTTTTTAGAGATGATATTTTAGAGAAAATACATAAGAAAAAGGATTTAAAGCAAATTTAGCATCAACAGTTTTAACATTTAGCATTATTTTGTTTCGTTATTTTATTATATACAAACCTTATGGCGTTCTGAATCAGTTTACTGACGATTTGGGACGCCCTACTCTTGGTTCTCTATACGATTTTCCCAAAGATGTGTATCCTGTGGGGCGTTTGGATATTGATAGTGAAGGGCTTTTGTTACTCACCAACGATACCAAAATCAATCATAAGCTCTTAAATCCTGCTTTTAAGCATACCAAAACCTATTGGGTACAAGTAGAAGGACAGATGACTCAGGAGGCTGTTCAAACCCTTGAGAAAGGTGTCACGATAAAAGTAGATGGTAAAGAATACCAAACATTACCTGCTAAAGCCTTTATTTTTGAAAATGAACCTGATTTGCCAGAGAGAAACCCTCCTATTCGTTTTCGCAAGAATATTCCTACTTCGTGGCTCAGCCTTTCGATTGTGGAGGGCAAAAAACACCAAGTTCGTAAAATGACAGCTTTTGTGGGTTTCCCAACACTCAGACTGGTGCGTTATAGTATTCAAAATATACGTCTAGAGGGTATGCAGGTAGGTGATGTAAAAGAATTAGACAGAGATTTTGTCTATAAAAACTTGTTTTTGTAGTGTATGTTAGACTTTTCTATTCACCCTAAAGGCGAAATTTCTACCACGTTTTTGAATTTAGGGATTACTAGCTTTCAAGATGCCAGTAACTGGATTGCTTCTTTACCTTATCGAAGAAATTCGTCTAAAATCGATTTAAAACTTGTTTTTCAAGAAAACTGTGGCACTTGTAGTACAAAACATGCTGTTTTGAAAATTTTAGCAGATGAAAATAATTTTGAAAAAGTAGATTTAATGTTAGGCATTTTTAAGTTGAACCATTACAACGCTCCTAAAATATCCCCAATTTTACAAAAATATAATCTTGAATATATTCCTGAAGCTCACAATTACTTATTTTATAAACAAGAGATTTATGATTTCACTTTTCCTACTTCACAAGAATTAGATTTTAAAGAAAGTTTATTAATACAATACCCCATTACTCCATCTCAAATATCTGATTTTAAAATAGATATTCATAAAAAATATATAAAGAACTGGTTAAAAGATAATGATAATATCCAGTATTCTTTGGATGAAGTCTGGCAGATTAGAGAATTATGTATCAAAACTTTATCTTAAAACATCTTTGTTTTTATGAAAATAAACACATAAATTGTTTTTTTAAAGCACCCTAAAATTAGAAAAAACATGATTATTATTTTTCTAATTTAAAATCAAAATATATGGCTATTATCAAGAATGCAGATGCTATTGAGCAGGTATCTTTAGGAAATGGAGTAATTATAGATGTAAGAGAACCAGCAGAATTTAAAAACAATCATATTGCCCATGCTTTTAATCTTCCTTCCACTAAGTTTTCTGTAGCGGATTACGAACCCTACAAGAGTAAAAAAATTTATTTGGTTTGCCAAAGTGGAAATAGAGCCAGTCAGGTACTCAAGAAATTAGAAAATCAGGGTTTTGAGAATTTATACATTTTAGAGGAACAGATGGAGTCGTTTCAAACTACAGAAACCTATAATACAGGTGGTTGGAGTGTGGATAGGCAATTCAGGTTTGTAATTGGAGTTCTTTTAGGAATATTTTTAGGTGGTTATCATTATGTTTCACCTTATTTTATGATTATTCCTGTAATTTTATGTCTTGGTTTTACAATTACCTCTCTTCTAAATAAATGTTATATGAGAATGGGTATTGCTATGCTCCCTTGGAATAAAGGTAAAAAAGTTGTAGTATAACTTTTTTAAGAAACTATAAGATTTTTCTTATATTTGTGTATCAATAACCTAATAAATAAAACACAATTATGGAAAATGTAGTTTCTGCTTTAGATATACAAGATGACGTTTTTTTTAATCATTTAAGAGAGCAAGAGTATAATCGTTTGGATGAAAGCAAACACGCTTATCTCGATTATACAGGAGGAAATTTGTATGCTATTTCACAGATAGAGAAACACCTTAAACTCTTAAATTCAGAAGTTTTAGGAAATCCACATTCTACAAATCCTACTTCGCTGAAAGCTACTCATTTGGTTGAGGAAGCCCGAGAAAAAGTTTTAAGTTTTTTCAATGCTCATGATTATTATTGTGTTTTTACCCAAAACGCATCTGCTTCGCTTAAAATTATAGGTGAAAGCTATCCATTTGGAACAAATGGAGCTTTGGTTTTACTTGCAGATAATCATAATTCTGTTAATGGTATCAGAGAGTATTGCAATGGTAAAGGGGGTAAAACAACCTATGTACCAGTTCAGTATGAGGATTTAGAGATTAACTCAAGAATTTTAATCAAGAGCTTAGAAGATGCCAGTAAATTTGAAAATAAGCTTTTTGCTTTCCCTGCCCAATCGAATGTTTCGGGAGTGAAACATGATTTAAAATGGGTAGAATATGCTCAAAATAAAGGTTTTGATGTACTTTTGGATGCTGCTGCTTATGTTCCCAGTTCCAAACTTGATTTGTCAAAAATTCACCCTGATTTTGTTTCTATTTCATTTTATAAAATTTTTGGCTATCCGACAGGTATAGGTTGTCTGCTTATTCGAAAATCTGCATTTCATAAACTCCAAAAACCTTGGTTTGCAGGCGGAACGGTTACACTCGTTTCTGTTGCTACACAAAATAAGTTTTTAGCCAATGGGCATGAGCGTTTTGAAGATGGGACTATCAATTATCTCAATATTCCTGCTGTTAAAATAGGTCTGGATTACATTGAGTCTATTGGCATTGAACGCATTTCTAAACGTGTACGCTCGCTAATAGAGTTTGTAACTACCGAATTACAAAAATTACATCATGAAAATGGTAAACCCATTGTAAAGATTTTTGGTCCAAAAGATTTTAATCATAGAGGTGGGAATATTATTATGAATTTCTTTGATGTTGAAGGGCATGCCTTCCCTTTTGAAGAAATAGAAAAACATACCAATAAGCAGATGATTTCTATTCGTTCTGGTTGCTTTTGTAACCCTGGTATTGACGAAATTAACAACTGTCTCACCACAGATGAACTCGCTACTTATTTTGTCAGCAGGGATAATGGCAATTATTATGATATGATTGCCTTTTTGGGTAAAATGCGTGGAGCAACTCGCCTCTCTGTCGGAATTGCAACTACACAAAACGATTTGGTTAGATTCATAGAATTTGTTCAAGGTTTAAAAAACAAAACCATCCAAGAATTTTCTCAAATCAACTGAATATCAATTTAATTTAAACTGAAGATTAGAAAAATATTCTTTTAATTTGGATTTATTCTAAATAAAAACTTATATTTGCTTAAATTTTATTTAGGCTCTATAAGTTATGGTAAAAGAATTGGCTCTTACGGAAGTATTTTCTACTACAAAAGGCTCTATTTATCAATGTGATGTAACCAATAGTTTTATTGTTGAATTTGCAGGAACAACCACTCGCTTCAATGTAAAGCAATTTATAGATTTCAAAAAGGTAATTAGTCAGATAAATTTGCAGGTAATGCTTGAACGCATTGAAAAAGAGTTTGATTTAGAGCTTATTTATTTGCCTCAAACAGATAAACTTTATACACTCAATGTGTGTGAAGCGTATCATTTACAAGAGCTTCTGGCAGGGGCAAAAGCAATGCTCGAACTCAACAGTATTTTACACGAATATGATATTATTTGTGAATAAAAAAATAGGTTATTGATTGATAATATTTATTAAAAATGGGTAAAAAACACGATTTTCCTGCTCAGGTAGTTTGTATGTGTATGGGCAGTAAATGTAAAAAATATAACAAAGACCATTACAAACATCTCAAAGACACTTTAAAACATGAAGGTAAACACCATGATGTTGAGATTTTGAAAGTAGAGTGTACAGGCAGATGCAAGCAAGCCCCTGTAATGTGTTTACAACCCAGTAATCTTTGGTTTACAGATTTTGATGACAAACTTTTCAAACAAGTAACCAAAAATCTTTTAGAGAAATAATGCTTTCTAATGCACTTATATTTATCAAAAAAGCCTCATAGAGAGGCTTTTTTATTTTATGTATCCTTATTTTTCAAATTTACTTTTTACAAACTGATGTTTGAGCTGATAACGAAAATCTATCCATTTCCGTCTGATATTTCTTTCCTGAATTAGTAATAATATTTTTTCGGAAAGGTTCATCCAAAAATGGTCTTTAAACGAAAAAACAACCTGATTATCAACAATCTGCATTTTACACCCTAAATCTTTTGTTCCATACCATTTTTTTACATCCACAGATTTTCGTTGCCCATTCTGCTGATAACTCAGTCCAAATTCTCTGTGCAGAAGCCCTTCTTTAGAATCATATAAATAATTGAATGCCTGACCTATATCTACAAAAAAAGCATCTGAAATTCGTTGCTGAAGATGATATACCAGCCATACACTCAAGGAACCCGCTACAAAAAAATACAAACAAGGCTTTCCTGATATTCTTTTCTGATTATGCAAATCCACGATATGCTCCAATAACTCTTCCCTGCTCTCTGAAGCTTTGTTATGATGAATCGCCAAATGTGTATAGTCAGAGATTTTTGCCTGTTCTCCAAAATTATGATAATGTTTAGGAGCAATACCTATCACCTGAAAATCCTTTAAAACCTTAAAAAAAGCCTGAATTTGATTGTAGTAAGTATATCGCTTCCAAATCAGACCATCAAAAAAGGTTTTGTTTTTGGGTAAAATGTATTGCATTACTTCTTGTCTGTCTCCAAACCTTAATTTATAGAATTTCAGTTGGTTAGACGTTGGCAAATATTTAAAAGGACATTTATGAGGCAGTGTATAATGTTCATAGTGATATGGTGGCGTCTGTTCTGGATAAAAATAGGTATCTCCTATTCCAAAAAAGAAATTTTCAGGAGTTTGCTCTAAATTTTTAAGAATTTGGAGCAATTCCATGTAAAGTTTTGGAGGGTAATAAAGTCCCTCGATGGCTTCTTTACCCTTTGACATGGTTTGAGCCAATTTCCAAAGATAGTTTGTATCTTCTAATTCTATTTTCCTTAAATCCTCATCTAAAATCCATGCTCCAATAATAGAGTCCCAGAGTCCATGCAATTGTCTTGTAAAAGCAAAATATTCTCTTTTTTGTAGTTTTTGGATAAAAAATTCAATATCAGGCTGATATACTTCTATCAGGCTACCTTGACTCAAGTGGATTTTGGGTAAATCAAGCACTATTTCTTAAATTTTGTAATACAATCAATGATGTATGTAACATCTGTTTCAGAAAGATTAGGGTGTAAAGGTAAATTTAAACCCTGTTCATTGAGTTTCTCGCTATTAGGAAGCACTTTTGTACTCTGATACAAAGCATTGAGGTGCAAAGGGTGATAGCGAAGTGTTGTATAGATTTTTTTATCAAGCAAATAGTTTGCTAATTCATCTCTGAACGGTGTCCTGATAAAGTATGTAAAATAAGAATGCCGTTCGTATGGCTCTGGATTTTGCGGGCGAATAATCCACTCTGTATTTTCAAAAGCTTTCTGATAAGTATCCCAGATATTCTTTCTGATAGCTTGGTATTTTTCCATTTTCTGCAATTGAATCAAAGCAATAGATGCCTCTAAATCAGTAGGTAACATTTTAATAAAAGCCTCTGAAATATGATATTCCCACCATTTATTTTGACTTTGTTGGGCTTGTGACTGCTGGAAACCCGATTTCTCAATTCCACAATATCTCAGTTTTTTAGCTCTTGCCAAATAGGCTTCATTTTGGGTAGTAATACCTCCACCCTCACCCATTGCAAGGTTTTTAATGGAATCGAAGCTAAAAACGCCTATCTTTCCTAATGTTCCACATGCTTTTCCATAATAATTGGAATGAATGGCATGGGCAGCATCTTCTATTATAGGTAGCCCTAAAGCCAAAATAGGATTCATATCTACGGGTTTGCCTGCATAATGCACCACCATAATTGCCTTTGTCTGAGGTGTAATATGTGGCAAAATGGTTTCTGCCGTTACGTTTTGTGTTTGTATATCCACATCACAGAATACTGGCTTGTGTCCTGCTAACAAAACTGCCTGAGCACATGCCACCCAAGTAAAACTTGGTAAAATGATTTCCGAATTTGGTGGCAAATTAAGTAACGTAATAGCTAAATACAGAGCATTTGAACCTGAATCCACAAGTAACATATTAGGCAAATGCCTCTTTTGAGCCAGTTCGAGCTCAAATTCAGTTACTTTTTTACCCATACCAGCCCATTGTGAAAGCAACACTTGTTTGACTGCCTCAGCTTCTTCTTCTGTAAATTTACTTCCAAAAACTGAAATCATAATTCTTTGATAATTTTTGCAGGGCTTCCAAGAGCCAATACATTTTCGGGTATATCTTTTAAAACTAATGAACCTGCCCCAACAATACTATTTTTACCTATTTTAACGCCTTCAAGAATATTTGCTCCCATTCCAATTGTAACACCCTCAGCTATCTCACAATGACCTGCGATATTTACCCCAGGGTTAATGGTGCTAAAATCACCAATAGATGTATGATGACCAATACTTACTTGTCTGTTGATAGATACGTATTTTCCGATTTTAGCATAAGGAGCTATCACTACAAACGGGTTGATTTGTATGCCTTTATCGAGACTTACTGTTTCGGCAATAACATGCTGAGGATGTAAAACGTTACATAAAAACTGTTCTATTTCTGGAAAAAGTTCTGTAAAACTATTCCAGACAGCATACTTGGTTTTTACCTGATAAACACCTAATATTACTTTATTAGAAAGTTTATTTTCAATATTTTCCACATGAATACTTGTATAAGAAACTTTTGGATGGATAAAATCTCCATCCAAAGCATGAGAGGTATTCTGAACAATTCTGACTTGAGGAATATGGGTTTGATGAGCCAGTATCTCAAAAATCATGGATAAAGTATCAATACTAGCCCCCAGAACATCTATTTTATCCATCATTACACAGTTTTTAAAACATCATTCTTTGTAAAAACCCTATTTTTATTAAAAAAGCCCATTTTGCCAAATGTTGCAGGTTTCATGATAGGTCTTTCATGGATTTCGGCTAGTGTATGTATGCGTTTGATGAGGTCTATATTAGTGGCATACTGAGTACGTTTGGCATCATACCAGATATTATCTTCTAAACCTACTCTTACTCCGCCTCCTGCTGTAATGGAATAGCTGTTGGCTGCCAGTTGAAAGTCTCCTATTCCACCCAAAGCCCAAACAGCATCTTTTGGTAAATCCTTGATAAAGGTACCAATATGAGCCATGTCATTGGGCATTCCAAAGATATTTCCAGTGATGAGATTGAAATAAAAAGGAGGTTTTATTTTTCCTTTCTGAATGAGATAAAGAGCATAATTGAGCATACCAGCATCAAAACATTCTAGCTCGGGAGTTGCACCACAAGCCTGTATTTTTTCTGCAAGGATATTAATAGTGTCTGGTTCGTTTAAACTCGCCTGATTCTTAAAGTTTAAGGAACTAAGCGTCAGAGAAGCCATATCAGGCTTTAAGCTTAAAACCTCTGTTCTTTTTTCTATTTCAGGAAAATTTCTTCCACTTAAAGACACCCCCAGTACCATATCGGGGCAATATTTACGAATACCTTCTAAAATAATACCATAGATACTTGCCTTATAGCTGGGGCTTTCATCTGCTTCTCTGGCATGTAAGTGAACAAGTGTAATACCCAGTTCATAGGCTTCTATCACTTCTTCAATAATTTGAACAGGGCTAATAGGTATGTATGGAGAGTTTTTAGATGTTGGGACGTTGCCTGTTGGGGCAAAATTGATAACAAGTTCTTTTACGTTCATATTAGTTCAAGTAGTGACTAGTATGCAATAATATCAATTTGAACGCATTTTTTATATTGTTGTTTTATGAAACACTATTTTTTATTTACCAATTAATGTTTTCAGTTAAAATAGTAGGCTTACATACTATCTGGAAAAACACATAGTAACTCATTTGTGATGAATATCGTGATTATACTTATAAGTAATATTACCCAGATTCTGCTGTAAAAAAACTCTTTCTTGAATAAATCTCTTATCAATAAAAAACATATAAGCAGTTCAAAAGGTACTAAGAGCCACCAAAGAAACATATGCCATATCACTATTAGCTTAAAAAAGCTTAATGTCCAATCATCAGAATACCAGCGAGTCCAAAAAATTGGTTCTAAGTTTTCTTGTTTGAGAAAACTTACCCACTGATTTTTATTTTCAAATACATGTATCTTTTTACTCTCCTCAAAAAACACAAAGTAAAATTTACTTTTATATCCTTCTCCTATAATGGTTTTTTTATAAAAGTACCATTTTTGAATACTCTCTAGGACTACATTTTGATTTACATATAAATTTGCTCCATTTCCACTATCTCTTATTTCATTGTTATGAGGTGTCTTTGAGGAATAATCACCCAAACCTTGTCCAAATACTGCAAAAGGAAAAATTATCCATATATAAATCATTATCTTCATATTACTAAAACAGCCAAGAAGCCTGTAAAACTACTCTGTTATTTGCCCTGATTTCTCCATGAGCCAAATTTTGAGAGAGAGGAATTTGATAATTTACTCCAATATTTAATTTCTGATTCCAATATACATCCATACCTGCATTTGAGGCAAGTAAATCCCCACCAGTCTCCTTTATTTTTTCTTTGTTTCGAGTATCTAACGCTGATTGCTCAAAATAAATACCTGCATAAGGCATCAGGCTTAGATGTTTGCTGATTTTTCTGATGTAAAAAACATTACTATTTCCACTAATTTTATTACCAAAACGATAATTTTTAGCATTATTGGTATTTATTTTATAAGAAACATCCTGATTAAAACCCCAGTTTTTATAACGAACATTATAGAAAAGGTTTGTCAGAATATCCAAACTGCCCGTTCCCAACTGAAAATTTGGGTTGGCTACCTGCCCTGCATCTTGTTCTTCATAATTGTACTTGCCCGTAGGCAATTTTACCCCTCCTCCTATCCATAAACTGTGTTTAAATTTTCGCACAATAGTATCTTGAATGGTAGAAGCATTTAGAATATTATAGTTTGCCATCAGCACCAAATCATTTAAACCCTGTATTTTTTTAGATTGTTTATTAATATCTACCTGATTATTAAACGAATACGGAACAAATCCCATAATTTGAACCCTACTTGTTGGATAAAATCTACCCCAAAGCTCAGTTGTATGAAAATATTCTTTTGTTCTGAGTAACTGAGAGTTTAAATGTGATTCAAAAGACATACTTCTATAACGCAAACCCATAAAATGTTTATGATATTGAGGCATTACGCCAAAATAGTAGCTTCCAACACCACAGCCACATATATCACATGCTAAAATGTGGTGGTTGGGTATTAAGAAAAATGTCCAAATACATATCAATAAGCCTATTTTATGGATTTTCTTCTGATAAAATCGGGTTTTTAAGAAATTCTTCATCGGTTAGTGTTTTTAAGAATTCTATAATTTTTTTCTTTTCATCGTTTGTTAAATCAATGCCCAGTTTGCCATTTTGTTTCAAAACAGGGTCTAATGTCGGATGATCTTTAACTCCTGTTTGATAATGGTCTAAAACTTGCTCCAACGTCCTCAAAGAGCCATTATGCATATAAGGACGTGTGATTTCTACATTTCTCAGGCTTGGCACTTTGAACTTAAATTGGTCGTTTGGATTAAGCGTGATGCGTTCTCTCCCTGTATCAATTGTATCAATGCCATTGAGCTTAAATCTTTGAGGTATCATACCATTATTTCGATAGCTTAAATCTGTAAACAACTCTCCCTGATGGCAGGAACTACATTTTACTTTAAAAAGCTCTAAACCAGCTAGTTCATCAGTTGTAAGAGTTACTCCTTCGTTTCTTATATATTTATCGTATTTCGAATTGGCAGAAATTGCCATGAGTTGAAACTGTGATAAAGCTTTTAAGAATCTATCTAAAGTAATTTCAGAAGTACCAAAAGCTCTTTCAAACATTTGAGGGTACTTGGGATGTTTTCTGAGTTTATTTAAAACGTTGGCAATGCTTTCATCCATTTCGTTATGGGCTTCAATGGGTGCAAGAGCAAACAAGTCTAAATCAAATACTCCTCCATCCCAAAAAAACTCTTTTTGCCAAGCCAGATTCATAATTGGTGGAGCGTTTCTGAGTGTAAGTTGGTCGTCTATTCCATGACTCAGGTCGTGTCCGTGTTGTGTAAATGCCGAACTTTGTATGTGGCAACTTCCACAGCTTATTGTCCCATCTCTACTCAAAATACTATCAAAAAACAACATTTTACCCAGTTTAAAACCCTCTGTTGTAACTGGATTTCTAGATAAATTGTAATGTGGTTCAGGAAAATTTGATGGATTTTGAAATTGTATTTGAGGCTCTTGGGGCTGCTGTTTGCAAGCCCCAAGAATCAAGATTCCAACATAAAATATATATTTCATAGTTGTAGATTTAATCATTATGAACATGGTCATAAGAAAACATATCTACATAATTATTAGCGATATTGATCCCAAAAGGACTAAACATCACAGTATTATTATCTGCTATTTTTAGTTGTGTAGAACCATTAAACAGTTTCATTACATCTGTAATCAGATGCACTGTAGGTGCTGCGTTGGTTCTTACTTTGGCTACATCTTTACCAAAAGAAAGGGTTTTCTTACGAACACAGTTAATTGTTTTTGAAGAATAGCCTCCAAAACCGCCAATATGATAACGATATTTTTGGTCTACTGCCGTAGATTGTGGAGAACTTCCTTCAAATTTCACAAAAATATAACCACTATTCCAAGACCAGTACATACCTTGAGCCGTTCCAGAAATATCCAAGTTGCCTGTTCTTTCACCAACAGGTTTGGTATTTCTGAGGCTATCCACTCCTATGGTAAAAGAAATCTCATTATAGTCACCTTCAGGAATGCTATTTAATGTAAACTTAAGACTTTCAGGTTTTTCTTGGTCTATCAAAAAGTAGCTATCATTTTGTGGAACAGTGAAAATTGTACCATTTGAAGCTTTCAATTCAATATTAGTGATAAAATAGCGTAACATACTGGGTGTAAAAGTCTCATTCGTATTTGGATTGGTATAGGTAGTACCAAAAGCAAATTTTTGAGTTCCTACAAAATTCTCGAATTCTACTTCCAAACTACCTGTCAGATTTGGGTTTGGAGCAGGTTCTGTATCATTTTTTTTACAAGAAATAACAATTGTAGATGCTATAATAGCAAGCAAAAAGAGATGTATTCTTTTCATAAAATAAAAAGTCTAGATAAAATTTAAAATAAAAGGTAAATGTACAAGACCATCTACACCTCTGGCTAGCACAAAGGGTAAAACAGTTCTGCAAAAAGGAAAAAGATTTAGCCAACAGTTAACTGTAAGTATCTGTTAGACAAGTGATAAAAAATTAATGAATTAAATTAAGCACAAGGAGGGTGAAAAGTGCTTAGAATGCAATTTTGGGTATAAAAACTGAGAAAAGATGAGAAATCTATGATTTCATTTTCTTCTATAGTTTGTTTAAAATGAAAAGCTGGTGGATTTTGAAATAAAGAAGTTGCTAAGATAATTTCTACATTTTCTGTATTTTTCTGCTCCTGTTGCTTTTTTTCTGCTAATTTTTTCATCAAAAAACACTGACCACCACATTTCAATTCGGGCTTTGCTCTGTTTTCGCAAAGATTTTGAGCAATGTAAGTCCTATTCAATTCAAAAGAAACCCTAACCCAAAAATATTGAAGTGGTTGGGAAAGAGAAATGAAAAGAAGGAATATGGAAATGTATTTTTTCAAAGGTTTTCTGATTTCATGGCAAAAGTATGTGTTTTGTCAAAATAAAAAAATGATTCTGCTCATATTTTTATGATTCTTTTTCAATAAAACCTAAAATAATTTTAAAACAATTATTGATTTTCAACACTTTAGCCTACTATTTTTTACTCATTTATCCATCACTCATTTCAATAATTCTGTCGGAATTACTAGCAAAATCGGGGTATTAAGAGTTTTTTTCTACTTTGATGATTTTTCTTTGTTATTAAAGGCTAAAAGTCCATAAAATAAAAAATATATTTCATAACTATTTTAGTTTCAGATTTGCTCGAAATATATAAAAATAATAAACCCCAACTTAATGAAAAGTTGGGGTAAAAAATATGATTTTTAGCAGTTTTTTAGTCCTTAAAATCAGGGTTTAATTTATAACCCATGTTGTTTCTTGATAAAAACTCCATGTAAGCATTTTTATAACTATCTAAGTTTTGAAGAGCTAAAGCTTTTTGATAACATTTTACAGCATCTAAGAATAGTGCTTTTTCTTCAAAATATTTAGCTCTAATAAGGTAGTCTAGTGCATTTTCGGGTGTAGCATTTCCCAATTCTTTCTTGATACTTTCTTTTTTGCCTTTATCTGTCATCAATGATACTGTGATGATCCCTTTGTATAAAGGAGCCTCTGATGTGAATATTTTAGCAATAAAAGTAGCATCACCATCTTTGGCTTTTTTATAGATACTCATATCCAGCTCTATGTAATTTTTATCTGTTTCAAGCAATGCAACTGGTTCATCAGAAATATTTGTAATTTGAATATAATATTTGGTTATTTTATCATTTTCGTTTGGCATCCATGAAAGATAAACAAAATCATCATATACTTCTTGTGCATAATCTTTTGTAAATACTATAAGTGTCTTTGTATCATTTGTATTTGAGACTCTTGATTCACGAGAAACAGCACCCGTAATAGCCATGTATTTTCTATGATTTTTGTTAATGTCTTGCTTTTCTCCTTTAAAAAGCTCATCAGCCACATAACTGCTATATTTTGCTCCTAAAGAACTACCTCCAGCCTTAGGAGTAAGAATAGACATGGTATATGTTCCAGCTTTCTTTATTTCAATGGTTTTACCAGTTTTCACATGCATTAATCCTAGGTATCCATTTTGAGCCACAGTTATCACATCGGTACTTTTTAGCACAGTACCTGCCCAAATTCTCTTATTTCCTACTTTAATTACATTGTTACCACTGCTTGTAAGTACCTTGAAATCCTGAGCATACAGAGAACTACTCAAAAAAAGACAAAGAAGTATGATATTTTTCATAATGGTTGGTTTTTGCTTGTTTTTCATCTAAAATAGTGCCAAAATGCACATTTTGTATATAATTTATTTAATTCCTCTTTCATTAAGAGCTTGTTGATACAATTTAGCATTTCTATTGTGTTCTGCCAATGTTTTTGCAAAGTTATGATAACCTGAAAAATCTTCTTTAGCACAGAAAAAATAAAAATCATGTTTTTCTGCATTCAAAACAGCATCTATTGAAGAAATTTCAGGAAGATTAATTGCTCCGGGAGGCAAACCAGCATATTTGTATGTATTGTAAGGAGAATCTACTTTTAAGTGACTGTTTAAAAGCCTTTTAATAGTAAAATCTTGTAATGCAAAAATAACCGTAGGGTCAGCCTGCAACAAATCATTTTTAGCTAATCTGTTGAGATAAACACCTGCTACACGGGGTTTTTCGTCATTTTTAGCTGTTTCAGCCTGTACAATAGATGCCAGAATACTTGCCTCTGAAGGTGATAAATTCAGAGCTTTTGCTTTTTGAATTCGATGTTCAGTCCAAAATTTCTTATACTCTTTATGCATTTTTTCAAACAGTTCCTCTTTGGTCATTGTCCAATATACCTGATACGTATTAGGAATAAAAAGGGTTGTGATAGTATTTTCGTTTAAGCCATATTTTTGAGCCAGCTCTTTGTTATTGAGCATATCTAAAATTTCCTGTTTAGATATGGGCAACTGATTGGCTAAGCGTTCTGCCAAATCGTCTTTTGTTCGTAAGTAATTGAATGTAAGACGTATAGGGGTCTGGTCTCCTGAACGTAGTTTACGAATAGCTGCTAAATTGGTCATATTAGGCTCTATCAAATAAGCTCCAGCTTTTACATGCTCCTGATAGCCCATTGTTTTTGCTAAAAATGCGAATGAAACTACATTGCTAACAATTGAATCTTTTTTTAAAATTTGAATTAAACCTTGAAAGTCTGTCCCTTTGGGAATGTATAACATTTTTGCTCCTCTTTTTACCTGTAGATTAGGGCTTTGGGTAACTTGATATGTATAAAAGGCTAATGAAGATAATAAAATGGTTAATCCTACAAAAAGAGCTGATAATATTTTTCTTGTTCTGGTCATTATTTTATGATGGTTTCTATGGTATTTTCGCCTGATTTTAAGATTTTAGAGACAGGACAAGCCTCCGCAATTTGTTTTAAACGATCTTTCTCTGTTTGCCCTACTTCATTTGAAAAACTAATTTCACGTATAAATTTTGCTTTTTTTGTTCCCGAATCGCTGATTTCCTCAAAACTAATGGTAACATGTATCTCTCCTACCTCCCATTGTTTGCGTTCTGTGTACATTTTTAGTGTAATACTTGTACATGCTGCCAGACTGGCTGAAAGCAGTTCGTAGGGCGTCATGCCTGTATTTTTACCTCCCAAGTCTTCGGGTTCATCAGCAATTAACTGATGATGAGTAGATTGTATTTTTACTTGGTATTTTTCTTGAACAAGTACAGAATCTATGAGTTTTTCCATATGCTTTTAGCCTTCAAAATTGATGTTTTTATGTGAGCCATCACAATAAGGTTTCTTTTTGGAAGCTCCACAACGGCATAGATAAGTAGTAGCCTTTGTTTCTTTTTCTTCCTCTCCATGCTTAAGAGTCACATTACCCTGAACTAGAATAGGTCCGTTAGGCAATACTTCTATCTTGATACTTTTATCTTGACTTTGTGCAATGTTTGTATCTTCCTGATTTTGAGATAAATTGTCTTGAGCATTGTTATAGTAATAACTTAGAGCTTTAGAGGGGCATTTCTCAATTTGCATTACAATTTGCTCTGTTGTAGCTCCTTGTATATTTACCCAAGGACGTTTGAGGGGGTCAAAAACGCTCTTGAGTCCACGAAAACAAACAGCAGAATGGATACACATTTTAGGTTGCCAAACTACAGTAATTTCACCATTGGAGTATTCTTTTTTTTCGATAGCCATAATTGTATCTGTTTGTGCAAATATAACTTTTTTGATGTATCTCTTAAATGTACCTTTTATTTTTGTTTTAGCTGAATCATACAAAATATTCATTATCAACACATAATATATTGATAAAATTAGAGTTAAAAAAATTAAGCTTAGTTTTTTTGCATACACAGCTTTTCATTGTATTTTTAAACCTTGCAAATTACATTAAAATCTACACAACATGAACAACAATACCAAATCATCAAGTAAACATCCACCTGGCTTATTTGTATTATTCCTGACAGAAATGTGGGAAAGATTCAATTTCTATGGCATGAGAGCTTTGCTTACACTCTTCATTATCAATGCATTGATGATGAGCAAAGAGGACTCATCCCTTATTTATGGAGGATTTTTAGGTTTAAGTTACCTTACTCCTATGTTAGGAGGTTTTATCTCTGACAGATATTTGGGTAACCGAAATTGTATTATGATTGGTGGTACGCTGATGGCAATAGGTCAGTTGTTATTATTTTTTAGTGGCAGCATTTTTGATTCCAACTTAGAACTTGCTAAAATACTGTTATACATCGCATTAGGCTCAATCACATTTGGAAATGGTTTTTTCAAACCCAATATTTCTTCAATGGTAGGAAGCCTATACCCTCCACAAGACAAAAATAAGTTAGATACTGCTTTTACCTTATTTTATATGGGTATCAACTTAGGAGCTTTCTTAGGTCAGTTGATTTGTCCGTTGTTGGGTGATGTTGTCAATGATGGAGTTAGAGATATTTTTGCTTTCAAATGGGGCTTTTTAGCTGCTTCTATTGCAATGGTGATTGGTACTCTTACTTTATACTTATTAAAAGATAAATATGTGATTACTCCAGAAGGAAAGCCTATTGGTGGCTTACCTAAACATAATAAAGGAGAAGATTATGTAGATGGAGAAGCTCAATCTGCTAAATTTACACCTACAGCACTTGGTTTAGCCCTGTTAGGTTTTATTGCTTTGGCTCTTACTTTTTACTATGTTTTTGGACAAAATATTATTTATTCTGCTATTTATGGTAGTGGTCTTACATTAGCAGGTCTTATCCTTTCTGATAAATCTCTTACAAAAGTAGAAAGAGATAGAATTTTAGTTATTTATATTGTTTCATTCTTTGTAATATTCTTCTGGGCTGCATTTGAGCAGGCTGGTTCTTCTTTAACATTTATAGCTGATAATCAAACTGATAGAAACTTTTTTGGATGGCAAATGCCTCCTTCTATGGTTCAAATATTCAATGGTATTTTCGTGGTTATTTTTGCAATTCCTATGAGTCTTTTATGGGATAGTTTAAGAGCCAAAGGGAAAGAGCCTATTTCACCATTTAAACAGGCTATTGGTTTACTGTTGATTGCTTTGAGCTATTTCATCATTGCCCATAACGTAAAAGACTTAGGCAACTCTGGGCTATTAGCTGTAAAATGGTTAATTCTCTTATATTTTATTCAAACTATTGGAGAGCTTTGCCTATCTCCTATCGGTTTATCATTGGTTGGCAAACTTGCTCCCAAAAGATTCGCCTCATTATTGTTTGGTGTATTTTTCTTATCAAATGCCTCAGGATATGCCCTAGCTGGTACATTAGGTGCTATTTTGCCTCCTACCAGTGAACAGTTTATTGCCTGTGACAAAATAAAAATTAATTTACAAGGAATTTTAGATAGTAAGGTAGAAGCCTCTGGAGAAGAATTATTCAGGCTTTTGAACATGAAAATTGCTAAGTTAAACACCGATTTAGCTCAAAGCAATAATCTCAATATTAAAGACAGAGTAGATAATCTTAACAAACTCAATGCTGCAAGAGAGAAAGCTAAGAAAGATAAAAAGGAATTTACCAATACCTACAAAGCTCAAGATACAACTTTTACAGCTGAAGAGTTCAAAATAATTAAAGACAAGAAAATTATTGAAGTAAAATATCCAACATTTGCTGGATTTACTATTCATAATTTATTTGAGTTCTTTATGGTTTTTGTGGTGCTTTGTGGGATTGCATCTGTATTACTTTTTGGTCTGACACCTCTCCTGAAAAAAATGATGCATGGAAGAGGATAAGTAAAAACAAAAAAGCCGAATTAAATTCGGCTTTTTTTATGCCTTAGATACTCTAAAAAAATACTTGTCTTTTTTTGTTTTATTGCTTAATTTTCAGAAAAATATCAAACTTTACAATAACTGTTTATGAAAAATTTATTCTTATTTACCTTCCTTTTATTTTGTCATATTGCCCATGCCCAATTAGGCAACCTAAAAGATAGAGTAAAAGACAAAGCCAAAGATAAAGCCGATAGAACGGCTCGTAATGCTGTTCAGGGGCAGAAAAACAAGTTCTTAGGCGATTTACAGAAGAAAAGAGCCGAAATGGACTCAGCAAATTATACTTGTGCCATTGCTGTTAGTGACAATACAGGTTTTTATGAAGAAAATCAGCGTTGGAACAAGATGTTCAACTCGATGGGACAGGATTTTATTGCTGATGGTAGATTAAACTTAAATGCTACTTCAAAAATTACCAGTAATATTACAGATCCTGCCGAATATGCTCAAACTCGTATGGAATTGGGTGAAAGCATGCTTGCCATGAATAAATACAAAGCTGCTGAAAAGAATTTTTCTGTTGCTGAAGAAAACTTCAAAAAAGCTGGTAAAACTAATGATATGTATTACGCCAAACTCATGACAGACATGGGCTTGATGTATTCAGCTTTGGGTAATTTTGAAAAAGCTGAAAATTATCTTGAACAAGCTTTACAAATCAGAAAACAATTGTTTACTGAACAATCCAATGATTATGCCATTGCACTCAATAACAAAGCTGTTTTGTATAATCAGCAAGGACATTTTACGGATGCACAAAATACGGTAAATCAAGCTATACAAATTGCAGAAGTGAAGAATCTAGATAAAAGTATTTTAGCTATCATGTACAATAACAAGGCTTATTTCCAACAGGTTATCGGACAAAACCAAAAGGCTTTAGAGTTTTATGAAACTGCCTTAAAAATGGTAGATGATGAAAAAAGTCAGAAAAGTCTGACTTATCAACGTGTAGTTGTAAACAAAGCTCTTTTATTGCAGGAAATGGGTAAGAAAGAAGACGCTCTTGCCATCTACGAAAAGGTTTTAAAAGTTAAGAAAGGACAATTTGGAACTAATAGCCCCGATTATGCTCATTTACTGAATCTTACAGCCTCATTATACATGCAAATGGGTGAGTATAAAAAAGTTGAAAGCTATTTACAAGATGCGTACAGCATTTATAAAAAGAAATTTGGAGATAATCACCCCTCTACAGCCAAAACACTTCATAATTTAGGTCTTTATTATTTATACCAAGGCAATCCTATCAAAGCAGAAGAAAATCTAAAGAAATCTTATGAAGCCAGAAAACAGGTTTTAGGAGAAAATCACCCAGATTTCAATGCATCTCAAGAGGGGTTAGCTCTTCTCTACTGGCAACAAGGCAAGATAAAGGAAGCTTCTGAATATTATAAAAAAGTTTTAGACAAAAATAATGAGTTCATTGTCAAGTACTTCCCTGCTATGAATGAGGCTGAAAAAGACCAGTATTGGTCTAAATTACGCCCTACTTATATGCGTTTTTATAGTTTTGCCACACAAAATGGAGAGAAAGAACCTCAGTTACTTTCTGAAATGTACAATGCTCATATTTCTACAAAAGGAATTCTTTTAAATGCTACCAGTAAAATTAAACAAAGAATTTTATCCTCTAAGGATGAGCAACTTATAAAAGATTATAACCTTTGGATTGAGAAAAAAGAGCAATTGGCTCGTTTATATTCCCTTTCTAAAGAAGAACTCAAAGAACAAGAAATTGATTTGGGTAAACTGGAAAGTGAAGCCAATGATTTGGAAAGAGCTTTATCTCAAAAATCTGAAATTTTCAAAAGTAAAATTGATGACAAATTACACACTATCAAAGAAATAGATGCAGCTTTAACCAACGATGAGGCAGCTTTAGAAATCATTACTTTCCAAAATTTTGACAAGAAATTTACAGGTGAGAATGTGTATGTGGCTTTGGTAGCAGGAAAGCATCAACACAATCATCCTAAAATGGCAATTTTGGGAAAAGGAAAAGCGTTTGAAGAAGATGAACTCAAGTACTACCAAAATGTTGTCAGAGCCAGAAGAGAAAATAAAGTTTCATATGGCGTATTTTGGGAAAAAATCGAGCCTCTTTTGCAAGGTAAAAAACGTATTTTCGTATCATTAGATGGTGTTTATAATCAAATCAGTTTGAATACTTTACGTAAACCCAATGGTAAATTTGTGGTGGAAGACTGGAATCTGACCTTTGTAACCAATACCCGTTTTGTTCCTGATGCCAAAGAACGTGAGAAAAAGCCTGCTACAAAAAACACCAAAAAAGCTCTTTTAGTAGGATTTCCTAATTATGGAAACAAGGGAACTATCAGTCCTCTACCTGGTACAAAAAAAGAAGTAGAAAATATCTCTCCTATTTTAAAAACATTGGGTTATAAGATTGAAACCTATTTGGCTGATAATGCTAATGAAACCAATGTAAAAAAAGCTGATGATGCTGTACATCCAGATATTATTCATATTGCTACACATGGATATTTTATCAATGAAATTGAAAAAGAAGGTGGTTTGGTATTTGGTGTGGAATCTTCCAAAGCAAAAAGCAATCCCATGCTTCGTTCAGGATTAGTTTTTGCAGGTGCAGAAGAAACTCTTGAAGGTGCTAAAAACAACAAAGATTATCAGTCCACAGATAATGGATTCCTGACTGCCTATGAAGTAGCCAACATGAATTTGGATAATTCGGAGCTGGCCATTCTTTCTGCTTGTGAAACAGGTTTAGGAGATGTAAAAGCTGGTGAAGGTGTTTATGGGCTTCAAAGAGCCTTCCAAATTGCAGGTGTAGATGCTACAGTGATGAGCCTTTGGAAAGTAAGTGATGATGCTACACAGGAGCTCATGACTTTATTTTATAATAATCTGAAAGTGAGTAAAAACAAACCTGATGCTTTCCGTAAAGCTCAGTTAAAACTCAAAGAAAAATACAAAGACCCTTATTTCTGGGGAGCTTTTATTCTTACAGAAAATTAATTCCTTCAACAGACCATATACCACCCATAAGTTTATGGGTGGTATTTTTATTATTGGCAATACTTTAAGTGAAAAGCTTCAATGCTTTACATCCTCATTCCTCAAAGTCAAAATAATGAAATCAACACAAGCCGAAATAGACCATTTTATAACTCTTTTATTTGATCCAACAAGACATCAGGAAGCGTTAGAAATGGCTCAAAATAATACGGAATATACAGAATTAGCAAAACAAATCATAAAATCATTCGAGAAGTTCTTTATGGATGATTTCGAAAATTTAATTAAAGCAGAAGAACTCGATTTGAACTTTGCCAAGCAGAATCACCTGCCTGCTGAATTTGGCAGATTAATTCATTTAAAAGAACTTAATATTTCTGGTAGCAAACTAACTGATTTACCTTTGGAGGTGTGTCAGTTGAGTAATTTAAGAAAACTTATTTTGAGTTCTAATCAGTTGAGCTTTTTGCCAAAAGAGATTAAACAACTCACTCATTTAGAGATTCTTGATTTAAGTTTTAATCTACTAACTGAATTACCTTTAGAGCTGTGTCAATTGAATAATTTAAAAATTATTGATTTGAGTCACAATCAGATAACTCACCTCCCTGAAGAAATTCAACAGCTAAGCAGTTTAAGAGAACTTATCGTAGAGGAAAATAAAATATCTTATCTGTCAGTAGGATTGTGTCAATTAATAAACCTAGAGAAACTTGATTTAAGGTCTAATCAACTTACAAACCTGCCTGCACAATTCAGTCAGTTAAACAATTTGAAGGAACTTTGTTTGTATGGCAACAAACTAACTGATTTACCTTTGGAGGTGTGTCAGTTGAGCAATTTACAGATTCTTGATTTGGAAGAAAATCAACTCATCAATCTGCCTATAGAAATCAGCCAGCTGCCTCATTTGGAAAAGTTTTTTTTGAGTTATAATAATCTGTCTATTTTACCCGTAGAAATTAATCAACTCATCAATTTAAAAGTCCTTAGTTTGATAGGAAACCGTTTCTCAATCACAGACCACGAGAGACTTAAAACATCTCTTCCAAATTGCCAGATAAAAATCTAAACTCTTTAAATCTGTATAAATAAAAATAAATGTAGGCTAATTATTACTATCAAGAAACACTTCTTTTAGAGCTTCTTTTTTTCAAAAAAAAGAATTTATTTTTCTTTTTCTAACCAAGAAACAATGAAGCTATCTAGCAAACACATATCCTCTATTTTATCGGGAATATCTTCCAACCAACATGTATCTGTAAACGTAAGATTGATTGTAATTTTAGGACAAATATCATCATATCTTTTTTTGCCTAATATATCAATTAAAATTGTTGCATCATGAAATACGTTAATAGAAAAGTCATCCTCCCATTCATAACCCTCATCTTCACCAATAGCTTGAAATAATCTTAGCCTGTCCTTTTCTGATATTTGTAGAGAGCTCACATTTATATAATCCATGTCATCATGAAGATTCTTCTCTTTGACAAAAGCACTTTCAATAAATCTATTTGTTGTTTCAGGTTTTAGATACAAAGAATCATGATAATTTCTCACTTGTTTCTTTAAAGTATCTAACAAAATATAAGATTTTCGATTTTGCATTAACAAATGACATAATATTACTAAACCTGTTGTAGCTATCTCTTGAGAAGAAGTGAGCCGAGTATTAGGTAAACTATCACTTCTAAATGATTTGATCATCACCTCACAAGTAATTGCATCTATTTTTTTTATGCAAACTTCTGTTAGTTCCCCCATAAATTTAAATATAATTATATGTTTATTTGATAATTAGAAAAAATCACAGATTAAGCCTCTGTAAAAATCAGATAATTACTTTGCAATGAAGTTTCATTCAAAAATTGCTTTATATCACTTAGATCATCTAAATAGCTAGCTAACTCATCTTTTGTTAAAATACGATTTCTTCGATCTGTAATTTCTTCATTTCCTTCTTTAGTTTTTAATAATTCAATATTTATACTTTCCAACTCCTTTACCATGGTTTTTACTTTAGCTGGAGAAACAGTCCAAATATCATACGAATCATATTCAAAGATGTCCAAATCTGCATACTCACTATTAATTAATTTGGCTGACCTTTTAGCACCAGCTACATCAAAAATATCTATAAAAACTTCAATAGACTTATCAAACTCATACTTGGTTACATTCCACACTTCATTTTCTTCACACTCTCCCACAACAAAAGCCAAATTTTCATTATCTGCCTTTATTTTCTTCATCATTTTTGTATTCACGGCATACATTGTTGTACAAACTCCCATAGCTATTTTATTTTAATTCAGTCAAATATTAATCATTAAACTTACATATTTTTTTTGATTTTTTCCAGTAGTTTCCAAACACAATTAATATCTCATTGTTATTCAGTTTTTTATAAAATTCAAAAAAATCTTAAACTTTTAATCTAAGCTCTAGAGCAAGATTTTTTTACACTATTCACTCATTATTTTGTAATTTGGAGTACTTTATAGAAACAATACTATGAAAAGAAAGAAATGGATATTTTATGGCATTCTCCTTACCCTTGTGGTTTGTGCAGTTGTTGTGTATGTCTGTGATAATCTTATTGCAAAAGCCACTAAAAACAGACTTTATACAGATGTGCAAAGTATTCCCTATAATAAAGTAGGTTTACTCTTAGGAACAGCTAAAAATTTAGAAAATGGATATATCAATTTGTACTATACCTATCGAATACGAGCTGCCTCAGAACTCTTTAAAGCCAAAAAGATTAAGTACATAATTATTAGTGGTGATAATGGAAGAAAAGAATACAATGAGCCAGAGATGATGCGTTCGGATTTAATCAAGGCTGGTGTTGATTCTACACATATTTTCTTGGATTATGCAGGTTTTAGAACCTTCGATTCTGTGATAAGATTGCGTGAAATTTTTAGCCAAACATCAGCAACTATTATATCTCAACCCTTTCATAACGCAAGAGCTGTTTATATTGCCTCCAAAGAAGGTATAGACGCCATTGGCTTCAATGCTCGTGATGTGAGCATCAATTATGGTTTTAAAGTACAGGCTCGTGAAAAACTAGCTCGTGTAAAGGTATTTGTTGATTATCTGATAGGTGCAAAACCCAAATTTTTAGGCGAAAAAGTACCCATACCTGAGTAAAATAGAGGATTATTCTACTCAGATACAACGACTCTGTAATATTGAGGTGTTTTTTGTTCTAATACTTTCTGATAATTTGAAATCAGTTTTTGAAGATTCTGCTCATCATAATACAATACTGTAAGCAACTGAACACTCTTCTCCTGTTTAATGGCAAATTCTTCTTCCAAAAACTCGCATACTTTTTCTATTCGATGAGTCTGGTAATCAGTACAAATAGAAAACGATACAGCCGAGCTTTGCATCAGATTAATTTTACAATTGAGTTGCGTAAAAGTATGCAGTATTTTACTGAGATTTTCTTCTGTAATAAATGCCAAATCTTTTACACTAAAGGTTAAAAGCACCTGATTAGGTTTGAAAATAATCGTAGGTGTTTGGCGTTGGCTCGCCTCTCCATCAATACAAGTACCTGATTTACTGGGTTCTACAAAAGATCGAACATATAAAGGGATATTTTTATTGGCTAAAGGCTTAATAGTTTTGGGGTGAATGACATTTGCTCCATAAAATGTCATTTCAGCGGCTTCTGTATAAGAAAGTGTTGTATAAAGCTGTGTATCAGGTATTTTCTTTGGGTCTGCATTTAAAATACCGGGAACATCTTTCCAAATAGTTACAGATTCAGCATCCAAACAATATGCAAAAATAGAAGCTGAATAATCAGAACCCTCTCTACCTAAAGTAGTTACTTTATGCCCTAATGTTCCACCTAAAAAGCCCTGTGTAACAATAAGCTTATCTTGCAAGATTGGTTTCAATTCTCTTTTCACCAGATTTTCAGTCCAAGGCAAGTCTACTTTCCCTTCCCTCCAAGTGGTATCTGTTTTGATATAATCTTTCGCCTCAATCCATTCATTATCAATTTTTTGCTCTTTTAAATAATAGCTCAATATTTGTGAGGAAACGACCTCACCAAAACTTACAATTTGGTCATAACTTTCATCATATTGGTTTGGCTTTATTTTATTAAGCAGAGTATCTTTAAGTTGTAAGAACAAGTAGTCTAAAGCTGTGTAGATTAGGTGGTCTTTAGAAAACAAGCGTTCTACAATTTCAAGGTGATATTTTTTGAGTGTTTCGTACTCTATTTGCCAGTCTTTTTGCTCAAAAAAATCATTGAGCAATCTTTCAAGAGCATTGGTAGTTTTACCCATTGCCGAAACAACAACAAGTAAATTATTTTGAGAGCCAAATTCTCTGATAATATGAGCTACATTTTTTACAGCTTCTGCATCTTTTACAGAAGCACCACCAAACTTAAATATTTTATAAGTCATTGCTAATTAAAACTTTATCATCATTCTACCTGTATAATCTATTCTTTGTAAAAGAGGATGAATCTTCTTCTCTGCAAAATATTCATCTACAGCTTTCCTACAACCCTGCCAGTGTCCATAATCGTCGATAATCAAAGGTCCTTTATTCTCCAGAAGAGGATAAAGATATTGCAGTTCATGTAACGTGGATTCGTACCAATCTGTATCTAAACGCAGTAAAGCTATTTTAGAAGGGATTGTCTCAGGGATTGTATCTTCTACTTTTCCTTTCACGAATACCAAATTTTCTTGACTAAATTGAGTTTTGGCTAAATTGTTTTGAACTTCCTCCAAAGCACTATAACACCAAATTGATTTATCGTCTTCTTTGTCTTGTTTAGAAAGAGAACTTTGAGCCGTATCTCCTTTAATATCTACATCTTTTTCTGTGGGTGCAGACATTCCTTCAAAGGTGTCATAGAGATATACTTTCTTATTTCTTACCTGATGAATCTGTAAGTATCTGGCTATCAGCATAGAGCTTCCACCTTTCCAGACACCACATTCTACAAAATCACCTTCTATATTGTTTTGAACAACATATTTAACAGATTGATAAAGGGCATACATTCTTGCAAGACTTGTCATGGTATAAGGCTTGCACAAATTGTATATTTCCATAAATTCCTTATCAAAAGCTAGCTCATTTTCTATTAACAGACTTGGATGTGGCTTTTTTTCTAGTTTATAACCTAGATTATCTATAAGTTTTAGGATTAGCTTTTTCATGAATTAAATTTCTTTTCTTAGTCGAGCCACAGGAATGCCCAATTGCTCTCGATATTTGGCTACTGTTCTTCGGGCTATCAAATAACCTGAATCATGAAGCATTTTTTCTAATTTATCATCAGAAAGAGGTTTTTTCTTATCTTCATTATCTACAAACTCTTTGAGTTTTGCTTTTACTTCTCTACTACTTACATCTTCACCTGTTTCTGTTGCAATTCCCTCAGAGAAGAAGTATTTAAGCGGATATACACCAAATTCTGTTTGTACCGTTTTGCTGTTTGCCACCCTTGAAACTGTCGAAATATCCATTGCTATTTTCTCAGCTACATCTTTGAGAATCATGGGTTTAAATTTACTCTCATCTCCTTCCAAAAAGAAATCGTACTGAAATTCTATAATTGCCTGCATGGTTTTCAGAAGGGTTTGCTGACGTTGCTTGATAGCATCAATAAACCATTTAGCTGCATCTAGTTTTTGTTTTACAAAAGAGACTGTTTCCTTAATAGCCTTATCATTTTTATTGCTTTTATGATAAGTATCTAACATTTCGGCAAATGAACGACTGATACGCAATTCGGGAGCATTACGAGAATTCAATGTCAAATCTAATTTTCCATTGTTATTGGTAAGGATAAAATCAGGAATGACATATTGAGTGATGCTTTCACCATCTTCTGTTTCACCAGGTTTAGGGTTTAGCTTGGTAATTATTTTGATAATAGGCTTTAGCTCCTCTTCTGAGATATTGAGGCGTTTTTCTATTTTAGGGTAATGTTTTTTAGTAAACTCTTCAAAATTATCTTCAATAATTTCAATAGCCATTTCTAACAATTGGCGTTCTTCATCTGTATGTAATTCTTCTTCTTTTTTACGTTTCAGCTGAATCAAGAGGCACTCTTGTAGGTTTCTTGCTCCTACACCTGCAGGGTCAAAACGTTGAATTTTCCTGAGAATATCTAAAACTTCTTCTTGGTCTGTTTCTACGTTTTGAGTAAATGCCAAATCATTGACGATAGCAGGTATTTCTCTACGCAAATAACCATCATTATCTAGACTACCAATAATTTGTTTTCCGATAATACTCTCTCTCTCATCCAAACGTAAATAGCCCAGTTGAGCATCTAAAGCTTCAAAAAACGTGATTCCAACTGAAATAGGCATTTGTTTGTCTTCATCATCACCACCTCCATTATTCATCTGAGTTTTATAACTATCCTCTTCAGCCTGAATATAATCGCTGATATTTACCTCATCACTATCATTGCTATAATCATCATCATAACTATCATCATCAAAATTGTCATAATCCTCTTCGTAGCTGTCTTCTGTACTAGAAACGCTTTCGTTCTGGTCAAAAATATCCTCTTTTCCTTCTTCTAAAGCAGGATTAATTTCTAACTCTTCTTGAATACGAGCCTTTAATTCTATTGTGGGTATTTGGAGCAACTTTATAAATTGTATCTGCTGAGGAGATAACTTTTGTTGCAGTGTTTGATGTAAACCTAACTTTTGCATAAGTCTTTAGCATAAGAGCATGCAACATAGCAATAATTTTGCCAATTTTAAAAAAAATGAAAAAGTTTTTTATTTCAATGTACTGAACCAATCCTTTTTTTCTGCCCAGAATGTCCCAAAAGGAAGCAATGAAACTAAAAAAGCAAGAAAAGCTCTTTTAAATTTCCAGTTGAATTCAATCCAAACCTGTAAAAGAAGTAAACAGTACGCAATAAACAAGATCCCATGTGCCATACCTACTATATAATTGGGTTGTGGTATCTTGAGAAAGTATTTGAGTGGCATGGTAAGCCCAAAAAGCAGATAGGAACAGCCTTCTATAAAAGCTATTTTACGAAACAAAGAAAATTTATCAGGCATTTATGTTGTAGATTTGAATTGTAAAAAACGTAGATACACACTGCAGTGTGTATCTACTATATGTATTGATAATTTCGATTATAAAAATTACACTCTCTCAATAATTGTAGCGATTCCCATGCCTCCACCAATACAAAGCGTAGCCAAACCAGTTTGTTTGTCTCTGCGTTCAAGTTCATCCAAAAGGGTACCCAAAATAACAGCTCCAGTAGCTCCAAGAGGGTGCCCTAAGGCTATAGCACCTCCATTTACATTTACTTTATCATGCGATACGCCCAAAGCATCCATAAAAAACATGGGTACTACTGCGAAAGCTTCGTTTACTTCATACAAATCTATATCATTGGCTTGCATTCCATTCTTTTTCAGTATTTTCTGAACAGCAGGCACAGGACCAGTCAGCATAATGGTTGGTTCTGAACCAATAATAGTAAATGCTTTGATTTTAGCTCTGGGTTTTAAGCCTGTTTTTACACCAAACTCCTTGTTGCCAAGCAATGTAACTGCCGAACCATCAACAATTCCCGAACTATTACCTGCATGGTGTACATGGTCAATTTTCTCAACTTCAGGATATTGCATCAGAGCTAGGTTGTCAAGTCCCCCCATTTGTCCCATCATGGCAAAAGCTGGTTGTAGTTTGGCTAACGTTTCAAGTGTTGTTTCAGGACGAACGGTCTCGTCATTATCTAAAATCGTAAAACCAGCTTGATCTTTTACAGGTACAATAGACTTGAAATATCCGTTTAGTTGAGCCTGATAAGCTCTTTTATGTGATTCTACAGCATATGCATCCAAATCCTGACGTTTGTAACCATATTTGGACGCTATCAAATCGGCAGAAATGCCTTGTGGTACAATTTTATGTTTGGCGACAATGGCAGGGCTTGTAAACAAAGCTCCTCCATCCGAACCCATCGGGATACGAGACATAGACTCCACTCCACCAGCTATCAAAGCATCAAATTGCCCTGACATGATATAAGCAGCAGCCATATTGATAGCCTCCAGCCCAGAAGAACAAAAACGGTTAATTTGTACACCTGCTGTTGTTTCGGCATAACCCGCCACAATAGCAGCTGTACGGGCAATATCTGAACCTTGTTCAGCAACAGGCGTAACACAACCAATGATAATATCTTCAATCAAGGAGGTGTCTAACTGATTTTTATCTCTAAGAGCTTGTAAAACAGTTGTTAAAAGTGTGATAGGTTGGATGGTATGCAAAGAACCATCATTTTTACCCTTGCCTCGTGGTGTACGAGCTATATCATAAATAAATGCTTCTGCCATAGTTGATTTTAGTAGTTAATAGAATGATTTTAGTATTAAGCAATTATAAAACATTTTATTTGAAAGATAAGTTTTGACTCTGACTATTTTAACTTGAATGGTCTGCACAAATCACCCATTTTCCTTTTATTTTTCGCCATAAAAGCGAAAAATGCCCACTGACATCTCCTTTTTCATCTCTTTTCAAGTACCATTTACCAATCATCAATATTGCATCCTTACTGATAAAATCGGCATGAAGAATTGTAAATTCTAATGTACCCATAGTGGCTTTATCAGGGTAACCTTTTTTATAACGGTCTAAAGTAGCTTTCCAGCCATATGTAATGCCATTTTTTCCAATAAATTTAAGCGAATCCGATTGCCAGTATCCTTCCATAAAACCATCCAAATCACCTTTATTCCATGCCTCCTGCTGATTTTTCAGAATCGTTTTTAATGTGGTTTCATCTTTTTTGCTAATTTTCTGAGCAACAATAGTTTGACTAATCAGTAAAAGGTAAAAAATGATTAAGTTCCTTTTCATATAATATTTTAATTTACTGGATTTTCAGTTTGTTTTTTAGACTTAAATTGAATTCTATGCATATAAATCACCTGAAAAACATGTTCAAATCGTGTAAAGTCTCTTTCATTGATAGGCTTTAACCATCTGTTAAAATACAATACATCCAAATTAGCATTTTTCAATAAAAAACGAAAACCAGCCTGCCCTCTTGTTTCGCTAAACCACAGCCCTCTCCTGATAATAAATGGTTCAAAGGCTAGAAAGCCACTGATTTTTTTGGTAATGGGAGGTGTAATTTGTCCTAATAAACGCCAACGATGATTAACAGGTGTTCTAACATCTGTTTCGTATATAGGATTAGCCCACAATCTGTCATAACTCAGACGAGCTAGAAAAGGGATTTTCCCATTGGCAAGTGTCCCAAATCGATTGATACGCCCCTGAGCAATATGAAGTACCCCCAAAGGTTCAAAAACACCTCCTATATACCCTACAGCAAATCCCCATGGCTGATTGGGCTTTCGATAGTTTAAATGTACAGTTCCTAAAATAGTCTGTAATCTTGAGAAATTCTTATACATTCTATTTTGAACACTCAAATCTACGCCCCAAGGTGTGTTTTGTTTAGTAGTACTAACTCCAGCAATACCCCAAAAAAGTCCATCATGCAGAATATCTCCTTCTTGAGCAAAAAGTGGTAACTGTATGAATACCAAAAAGATAAAAAGTATTTTTTTCATGGTTCATTTTTAAAGTTTTATGATGCAATAAGAACTTCAAAAATAAACAATTGTTTTACAATCCATATTGATTGTATTACTATAATTTTATACTATTTTGAGCTACATAACTTTGCCAATCTTTCATGGTATCCCCCTTCACTACTCTAGGGAATTTAGTTTGCCCTCCTTCTTTTCCTTTAGAACGCATCCAATCGTAAAATACATGTGTTGGAAGAATCTGCACCAGTACATCTTTAAGGGCTGCACTGCGTTCTACTTTATAGTCATCATTCAAGTCACAGAGTTTGGCATCCAAACGAGCCTTTACTTCTTCAGCATTGACAGCATCATCTGTTCCGATATACCAGTGATGAGCAAATAATGTATCATGTTTCACGCCTGCGACTGTAAACTCTTTTACAGTAAAGCCCATATCATCAGCTACACTTTCAATTGCTTTATTCATATTATCCACAGACAAATGCTCACCACACAAACTCAAGAAATGCTTAGTTCTGCCCGTAATAATAATATCAGAATGTTTTTTATCTACCAGTTTTACAGTATCACCTATCAGATAACGCCAAGTACCAGCACAAGTAGACAGCAAAATAGCATATTCTTTTCCCTCTTCTATTTCATCAATCATCAATGTTTCCGGATTGTCAATCATATCACCATTCATGTCAAAGTTTTTATCATTGAATGGCACAAATTCCGTAAATATTCCATTGTTGAGTACCAGTTGAAGCTCACCATCGGGACGAGACTGAAATGCAATGAAGCCCTCTGAAGCCAGATAAGTTTCCAGATACAATAATTCTTTCCCTAAAAGTTTGGTAAAACTATTTTTGTAAGGCTCAAACGCCACTCCACCGTGTGCATAAATCATCAGATTAGGCCATATTTCATGGATATTTTTAACCTTATAATGAGCTATAATTTTTTCTAAAAGAATCTGAATCCATGCTGGTACACCCACTACATAACCAATATCCCATTTAGGAGCCTGTAAAACGATTTCTTCAAGTTTAGAATTCCAATCTGTATTTTTAGCGATTTTACGCCCTGGTTTATAAAAATGTTGAAACCAAAAAGGTATTTTAGAGGCAGTTATCCCACTTAAATCTCCAGAGAAGTACATCCCATTAAAATTGAGGTGTGTACTTCCTCCAAGCATGAGCATTCCTGTTTCGTATAGTTTACTTGGAAGGTTAGGGTAATTGGCTAAAGAAAGTATTTGGCGTATACTTGTTTTACGTATAGCCTTAATCATATCTTTTGTAATAGGAATATATTTACTGGCAGATTCCGAAGTACCAGAACTCAAAGCAAAATATTTAATTTGTCCTTTCCAACAGACATCTTTCTCTCCTTCTCTTGCCCTATGCCACCACTGATTATAAATCTTATTATAATTGTAGGTAGGTACATGCTTTTTATAAAGTTCATAAAACTCTCTGCTTGCTTTAGGGCTGTTTTGTATATTTTCTATAATCTCCTGAAAATGATAGGTTTTACCAAAAACTGTATGCTCAGCAGTAGTTAGAAGTTTTAAGAGTTCTTTTTTTTGGAGTTGAAAAGGCGATTTTTTTTCTTGTTCAATGCTTTTTCTTAATTTTATACCGTTTTTAAGGAGTTTTCCAAGAATAGCCATAACATTTGAATAGTTTAAGTGTTTATTTCAAACAAAAATTTGAGTTTGGCACATCTAAATTGAAAACTTTTTGACGATTTTCCAAGAAAAAATGCAAAAATTTGAAAAATACAATAAAAATATAAAAAAAGTACAATGTTTTTAAAAGATACTTATACTAAAATTTTAACTGATTTGGGTACTTGCAAGCTCATTGCTGTAAGTAAAACCAAGCCCATACCCGACTTAAAAGAAGCCTATGAAGCAGGTTGTCTGGATTTTGGAGAAAACAAAGTACAGGAAATGGTTGAAAAACAGGCTCAAATGCCTGAAAATATTCGCTGGCATCTCATCGGACACCTTCAAAGCAATAAAGTAAAATATATTGCTTCGTTTGTTCATCTCATTCATTCCGTTGATAGTCTTAAACTGTTGCAGGAAATCAATAAACAGGCTTTCAAAAACAATCGGGTAATACCTTGTTTGTTACAAATTTATATTGCCCAAGAAGAAACAAAGTTTGGCTTAGACTTTATGGAAGCCAAAACTCTACTGGAATCTCAGGAGCTAAAAAATTTAAAGAATATCAAGATTATAGGTTTTATGGGAATGGCAAGTTTCACGGAAAATACAGATCAAATAAGACAAGAATTTGCCAAACTTAAAACATTTTATGATGAATGTAAAAGCACTTATAAACAAGAAAATATTGATATTCAAGAGCTTTCAATGGGTATGAGTGGCGATTATATGATAGCTGCCCAAGAAGGCTCTACGATGGTAAGAGTAGGCAGTTTATTGTTTGGAAGCAGAAACTAAAAAAGCCTGATAAATCAGGCTTTTTTATATGATGAAAGGGTTATTTTATTCTATAACAATTCTTCTGGTTTCAATTTGAGTAGCAGTATTCACAACCAATAAATATGTTCCCTTTGCTACTTTCTTCAAATCCACTTCCAAAGTATTATGCCCTTTGTCTAATATTCTTTTTTGAGAAAATTGCTCAACACCTTGTAAGTTTACTATTTTTATAATCATTTCTTGTTTATCTAAACTATTGATATCCAATTTTGTACTAAAAGTATTGGTCGGATTTGGATAAACACTCTCTACTTGCCAAGACTCAGCTATTGGGTTGATTACTGTTACCTGATGAGAATACTCAGATTTTTTATTTTTAATAACTTTTTGTATTCTATAAAAATTCCTACCCTTAGAAGGTTGTTTATGGGTGTAAGCATAAACGTTTACATCCTTTACAGATATTTGAGCAATTTCTTTAAAATTTACTTCGTCTGTACTATGCTCTAAAATATACATTTCTGCATCCTTTTGGTCTTTGAATGCCCATTTTAACTCTGCTTCTAAAGTTTGTTTATTCCACTCTCCATTAAAAAACATCAAATTCAAAGGTAAAGGAGTACAAGTTGTACAAGACGATGCATTAAATGTAAAGCGATATGCCTCGTTGGTAGCTGTCCAATTTGCATCTAAGGCATTTCTGTTGGTCGGTACAACAGCTTGTGTACCATTGAAATTATGTAATCCAACAACTGCATTTCCATCATTCCATGTAGGACACAGACGTTTCCTAGTCATGTGTATTTCAATATTATTGGATGTTTCAAACATTTTAATTTGTCCTGTATAATCTAATGTTCTATCTCCATTGCAGGAACTGCTGAACATCGCCACATTCTCCCAAGAAACTACAAAGCGTCTGTTAGGTGCTGTTCCAAATGTTTGGTAGCGAATAACTGGGGTTGCCCCTCCACTTGTGATACTAGGGTCAATATCATGCCAAGCTAGGATAGCATTTCGAGGAGCATTGGTTGTATTAGGAATGTTAGCATCTATTTCATAATCAGAATACCCTCCTGCTGTTGCATTGGTGTTGCCAGGTAAATTTGTCGCTTCACAAGTGCTTGTTGGTGGAGCAAAAATGATATAACCATTTGCAGAGATTAAGAAGTCTTGGTATTGATTACCATTGAAACAAAAGTCAAAACCAGTAGCTACTACTCCCCCTGGGTAGAAAATATCATCTCTAAAACCTGAAAGATTTGAAGAAGTAAGAACATCCGGACTATGTGTTATGGAACTGACTGTATATGTTCCACCCAACGAACAAATAGCAGATGAGGGTACTGGAGCAGAAATACTTAAATTTGTGTATGCATTACTTGATGGGGCAGAAAATGAGTCTAGAATCAGGTAATAAGTTGTTCCAGCAACAACATTTGTACATAAGCTTTTATTTCCTGTTGATGATTGAGTTTGAGCCACACAATTGGCTGTACAACTATTAATAGGACAAGTATCATATAACATTAGTCCTGTAAAAGAACCTGAAGAAGCTAAATCTATGGTAATTTGTCCAGATACTGTGGGTGTAAATATCCAGACTCTGTCCTCTCCTGTGTAATAATCAGAACTACCACATATTTGGAACACATTTGAAGCAGTAAGATCATTTCCAGCTCCTGCTGTAGTTCCTGTACCTGAATTATAAGGCAGACTTGCCACATTAGTCACACCTGTTCCCAGTGAGCATCCTACAGCTGTTGTTGCAACTAGAGATATGTTATCAATTGCTCCTGCAGGTGTAGAACCATCACTACCATCATTTCTCCAAGAAAAGATCAAACGATGTGTAGTTCCTCTTACTGAGCAGGGTAAACTTGTAGAAAAGCTCTGATAAGTACTTTGTCCTGATAATTCACCTCCAAGTTGTCCAGTGGTAATAGCTGTTCCACCAGTTACGGTTGTAGTAGCAGGAACAAGATATACAGATAAATAATCATAATCAGATTCACCTGTGGTCTTCCAATTAAAAGATAAAGTCACTTGGCTTACACCAGCTGGTATCACTACATCTCTATAAAAATGTGATATAGATGCTCTTCCATTATTATATCCATATGTTGCACCTCCATCACTTGAAATATAAGCAGCTCTACTACCCGTAGCTCCTACACCTGTTGGATTTCCAACAAACCATCTGTTTCGTGAACCTCCACCTCCATCATTTGCGACAGTCCAACCATTACCATTTAGTGTGCCAGCAGTCTCAAAACCTCCATCACCTGACGAACTAATAATAGTTTGACTATAAGAAGTCAGATTTAATAAAAATGCAATCAAGAAGAAAAATACTATTTTTTTCATAAAAAAATTAAGTTGAATGTTGTTTGAATTGTATTTTAATAAATAAGTTACCACACTCATATTGGTTAGATATGCAGTATGCTTTAAGGAATTAAAATAAATTTTAAGTAAAGAGTTTAAGCGTAGAAATAAATAGAGAGATTTATTATAAAACCTATTTAGGTTTTGCGATTTCTTGTTCACATACAGCCATCATTGTCTCGAATGTTGCTTCTTTTACAAAAATGGTGTATTTGGAATTTGCCTCTTTTATTTTATCAAAAATCAGCTGATTAGAAGCCATCAAGCCACGATCTACTTGTAAGATAATACAATCATGACGTGTGCAAACTCCTTTAATCTCTACACCATCAAGAATTTGCAAAGCCTTTTTTACTTTGTCCCATTCATTGTATGTTTGATGACATTCAGGAATACCCAAAACAAGATCTGTTTTCTGGGCTTTTGATTCAGTAAACCAAAAAAATGAAAAGAAGAGAAGAAAAAAAATATTTCTCATAATACATTAAATTTTATGTTGTTTGTTTGTTGTTATGTAATATTTATTTCATATTATTGCAATTTATATCTATTATAAAAAATAATATTTTATTATCTATATCTTCTGCAAAATTATTTTTTATTTCTGAAAATAAAAAAAGCTAAGCCATAAAAGCAAAAAAACCTCGTAAGATTTACGAGGTTTTTTTGCTTATTTTTTATAAAAATCTGATTATCTAAACTTTAAACTACTTTCCTTTTTTCTTGTCTTGTTTGGTCATTTTCAAATTTTCTTCTGCTGAAGGCTGTGGATTTTTCACAGGGTTGTTGTTTCTACGGGCAACAAGCAAGCTTGCATTGTCTGTTTTCCAGTGGTAACCATAAGCAAAATTGATGCGTGTTACTTTAGAGCTATCCTTATAAGCATCTCTCAAATCAGGCTGTACAGTATAATTACCAAAATCAGCCACAGGACGAGCATATTTTCCATATAATTTCACATCCCAGTTTCCAGCAGACATATAGTCTCTGTAAGGTACTCCAGTATCATCTTGGAAAATTACTTTTGTATCTTCCAATAAAATTTTCTTTACAATCTGGAAATTAGGATTGAAAAGTACATAAGACGCAGATTTTAAATAACCAACTTTGTTAGAGAAACTACGAATAAACTTATCGAACTGAGGTTTTTTAAGCAATGCCATATCACTTACATCTCCACCAAAATAATATACCCACTGAGTCTTTTTACGGTTCTTATTCTTAATTTCAAAAGCTACACCATAATAAATGCTATCAGCTTTTGTAGTATAAATATCTTTGAAAATAGGTTTTGCATCTTTGTCAATACCAACACGTTGTACACTCACAATTTCATTGCCTGTACGAGCCAAGAAAATGCTCATAATAGGAGCTACACCATTTGCTCTGCGATATAAAGCAGAACCCATATAACTTGTAATGAAGTAGTTACGAGCAAAAATATCTTTCAAGCCCAAACGTACATCAGCAAAATATCCACTCAGATATTTATCATCTTTCAAGTGAAAGTCTTTTTCTAATGTACCTGGCAATTCCAAACCAAACATGATATAATTATCAGCATTTGGGAATAAATTGTAGGCATTTAATATATCTGGACCACTGAAAGGATAAAATACAGTATTCCCTTCTTTATTCATATCAGAAAGTTCGCTATCTCTCCAAGGACGTAGTTTACTCAAATATTTATCTTCCAAATTTGCCCAGCCTTTATTAAATTCTTCTTGGTGAGTTTTAAAAGCTGCTGAATTAACTATTTTACCATAATTTTCAGTATCATTTGGATTCATGGCAGCTAGTACCTCTGCTCTTCCTGATGCCAATTTATCAATGGTAACTGGTTTTTCTACCTCTGTTTGTTTTTTGGTGGTATCCTTATTTTCTTTCTTTTCATTGGTATTGCTTTCTTTACAAGAAGCCATAACCACTAGCAGCCCCATAGCTGCAAACTTCATAGAAGTGACAAATTTCATAGAATTAATTGGTAGAGTATTTTAGACTTGTGAAAAACTTTGCGAAAGTAATTGTTTTTTAAGAATTTTGGCAAAAAAGTGAAAAAACTTTTTACATACATTTTAAAATAATTTTACTTTGAGTACTCAAGAAATCATTTTAAGCATAGAAACTGCCACTCCTGTTTGTTCTGTGGCTTTACATATTCAAGGAAATTTAGTTGCTTCCTACGAATTACATACCGAACGCTCCCACTCTGACCAGCTTACAAGCCTAATTGAACAAATTTGCAAACAAAGTGGTATTAGTTTGCCACAAATATCTGCTGTAGCCATTTCCAAAGGTCCAGGTTCTTATACAGGCTTGCGAATTGGTGTAGCTACTGCAAAAGGTTTATGTTTTTCTTTGAACAAACCCCTTATTGCCATTAATACTTTAGAGGCTATGGTGTGGCAAATCAATACTTTTTTTGATAAAAATACCCTTTTTTGTCCTATGATAGATGCTCGCAGAATGGAGGTTTATTGTTTAGTGGCAGACTCAAAAGGGGGCATTCTTGAGACAACTCAGGCTAAAATTATTGACAATCAATCATTTGAAAACATTTTATCTCAAAATAAAGTAGTATTTTTTGGAAATGGAGCAACGAAGTGTAAAACTGCTATTCAGCATGAGAATGCCATTTTTATAGAGGATTTATACCCTATTGCCAGAACAGTCGGTTTATTGGCTTCTAAACAGTACACCCAAAAAGCTTTTGAAGACCTTATTTATTTTGAGCCTTTTTATCTAAAAGATTTTGTAGGAAAAAAAGTTACTAATTTATTATAGCATTTTTCCATAAAAACCTATCATACATTTTGCGTTTTCTGCAAAATACATCTCAAGCATTTGCATTTTTTGCAAATGCTATTTTTTTGAGTATTTCCTTTTCCTCATTTTCTGCAAAAAATCAGTTTTAAAAGCCTCTAAGGCTAATAATCCGTTTCATTTCTGCTTTTTTACCCTCCATCTTTGAAGCAAGAAAACAGAAAAAAATAAAATATATGAAACGTACATTTTTAATACTCGCACTTTTCGTTTGGAGTTTTATTATCAAAGCACAGACACTCACTGTTTTACACATTGATACACAAGGATTGGGCTATGAGCCTGCTCAAATGGGTGATTTAGTTCGTCTGGAACTCGATAAAATTCAGAAATATCAGGTAACAGACCGTTATGACGTAGCTCACCTCATTACTCAAAAAGGATTAAACGTAGCCAATTGTTATGGGAAAATTTGTTTGACAGAGATTGGAAAATCTATTGGTTCAGATAAAATGCTGGGCGGAAGTGTTGAAAAACTTGGTAAAAAAATTATTGTCAGTTTTCGTTTGATAGATGTAAAATCAGAATCGATTGAGAAATCTTATGTAAAAGAATTTTTAGACCTTACTCCTGAAATACAAACTATTGTAGCCATTAGTTTGCGTGAAATGTTTGGATTGGATAATGATCAGGAAATTGTAAAAAAACTCACCGAACCCGAAAGTTACGAAAGTGTTTTAAATAATCCATACTCAGAACGACTGAAACTCAATGGTCCACGAATGGGAGCTACTGTTTTCACTGGTTCACTGGCACAAAGATTATCAGAGCCCAAAGCTCAAGGAGGTTTCAATGCAATGCCCTTAATGTTTCAGTTTGGTTATCAGTTTGAAACACAGTATCTTAATGAAGGTAATTTTCAAGGTTTGTTTGAGTTTATTCCTACCATTACAGGTTTTGACCAAGGCTTACTGATTCCAAGTTTTACAATCCTGAATGGGCTTAGAAATAATAAAACTGGTTGGGAGTTTGCCTTTGGACCTACCTTTAGCATGGTACAAATGGGTGAAGGTTATTATGATGCTAACGGGCAATGGACTTTGTTACCTGCTGATCAAGACAGAAGTCAAATTCCCTTTCCTATCGAGAAACGTTTGGATAGCAGAGGTGGCAGATACGAAATACGCCCCGGTTTCCTAATTGCAGCAGGTAAGTCGTTTCGTTCTGGTAAACTCAATATTCCTGTAAACTTCTATTGTATTCCCTCAAGAGATGGTATGCGTTTTGGAGCATCCTTCGGATTCAACGGAAAAAATAAAAAATCTTAGTTAAATGCTGAATACTATGCCTTTATAACAAATTTTGAACATTTTTTGCAGAAGACAATATAACTATGGAAACTTTTATTAGATAAATCCTATAACTATGAAAATTTATACAATCATGGTAGTCTCAAAGACTATCATGATTTATTTTTTAACTATAATTTTATTTGATTCTTATAATTTATATTCTTGAAAAAATCTTATTATTCTTGGAATAATAACAATATAAGTCAATGTATGATTATTATCAGCCCTCTAAAACAGAATTTCATTAGGAATTAAAGGTTTTTCTCCTTACTTTGTGAAAGTTTTTTAGTTAAAAACTAAATTTTAGTAATTAAATTATGCCCAAAGTAACCTTTAACAACAAAAAAGGCAATTTTCACCACACTCTGAAAAATGCCGTTGAACAGTACTTCTTGGAAAAGAATATTTCCAAAACTGGAGATTGGAGACTCTATTCCAAAACTATCATCCTCATTGGTTCTGCCTTAGGGATGTATCTGAGCCTTATCTTAATGCCCCTTCCGGCTTGGTTGGGTGTTGTTTTAAGTGGTTTACTTGGTTTTGTACTTGCTACGATTGGCTTCAATGTGATGCATGACGCAAATCATGGTAGTTATTCCAAAAACAAAACCATTAATGATTTATTAGGGCTTACGCTCAATGCTTTAGGAGGAAATGCCTTCCTTTGGAAAACTAAACACAATATTATTCACCACACCTATACCAATGTAGATGGTTTGGATGATGACATTGCTAAAAGCCCTCTGATGCGAATGGCTCCTACTCAGGTTTGGGTGCCAGCACACAAATTCCAGCATATCTATGTATTTTTATTATATGCTATTAGCTCTTTTGCATGGGTATTCATCATGGATTTGAACAAATACTTCAAGCAGAAAGTTTATACAACCCCTCTCCCTAAAATGTCTTTTGGTGAACATTTTATATTTTGGATGAGTAAAGTATTTTATGTCATATTTTATATTGCAATTCCTGTGCATTTTGTAGGCTGGGCTACTTGGGGTGTTGGTTTTGCAGTAATGCATGTTATGATGGGGCTTACTTTATCGGTAGTATTTCAGTTAGCTCACGTAGTAGAACACACAGAATTTGAATATGTAGAAGAAGATAAGCTGGTTGATAGTGAATGGGCTGTTCATCAGATTGTTACAACAGCTAATTTTGCTCCTGGTAATAAAATAGTTTCATGGTTTGCTGGTGGTTTAAATTATCAAATTGAACACCACTTATTCCCTCGTGTAAGTCATGTTCATTATCCCGCTATCAGTAAAATAGTCAAAGAATTGTGTCAAGAATATGGTGTTCGCTATTATGAAGCTCCTTCTGTTTGGAGTGCCATTGTATCACATGTGAAAGTCATGAAAGAATTTGGTAAACGTCCTGTTCTAGTAAATTCTTAAGAATAAAAATATATACAAAATAAAACACCTGATTAAATTTTAATCAGGTGTTTTATTTTTACCTACATACCATCATTTATCTGACTATCTTTTTCGTAATGCTCTTCCCTTCGTATTGAAGATTAACAATATACATTCCTTTTGAAAGATTTAAGTTATTAAATTCATATACATTAGAACCTATTCCTCCTTCTATTATTCTTTTTTCTACTACTTGTCCCAAAGCATCTGTGATGGTTGTTTGTACATGACCTACATTTGGTAAATGAAAAGCTATTTTAAATGTTTTCTCTATAGGATTAGGATACACTGTTATCATATCAAACTCTTTTATATCAAAGTTGACCACTTGTGGTTTACTATAAACGTACTTACCATCTTTGTCTACACTTTTTAGTCTATAGTAAGCTATGGATGTTTGTTCTGCTATTGCTTTGTCTGTAAAATTATAGGTGTTTCCTTTGCCACTTGCTTCCAAAATACTTATTTCTTCAAAATCTTTAGCATTGAACGAACGCTCTATACCAAATATTTTACTATTTAATTCAAACTCTGTTTTCCATTCTAAAACAGCATCTTTATCAGATTTATTAACCTTGAAATAAACCATTCCAACGGGCAATGGATTGTTATTTGTGCTACTTCCAAGTGTAAAAGGGCTAAAAGATGTAAATGTTGTTGCACTTGTAACAAAAGAACCTGCTACACCACCATTTCCACCATTCGTCCATTGAGCTCCATCCCAACGACATACTAATAATTCTGAAGTATTTGTTACACCACAACTACGAACATTATCAAAGTGTAAACTTACTGTAGCACTTTGGCTTCCATTTGTTCTATCAAACATCCAATATTCACAATTACTCACATGGTCAATTGTTATTTCTTTAGATGTTATGGGATACAAAGTATTTGGACTTGTACGTGTATAAGTAGCTGTAAAATGGTCTGTTACAGTCGTTGTCCCACTTGGATTAAAGCCTATTCCTGCATAAAAAGTGCCATTACCCAAAGGAAAAGTAAAACTAGTATTGCCTATTTTTCTTGCTGTGCCTATCAAATGACTTGTATTGGAAGCATTAGAAGTGTTTGATGTAGCCGTAAAATCCACTCTTTGAGAGCCTGCAACCAGATAACCATTTGAAAAATCTGCTAAACCATTGATATTGATAGATGTGCTTGTACCTGCCAATATCAAATTTCCAGTTTTATTAAATGTTACGTTGTTGAGTGTAAAAGGATTTGTTGATGTTGAAAGTGTTACACCAAAACTATTGATTGTTCCTGTATCAAATCCTGCATCATCTATCACATACAAAGTCCACGTTCCATTCAAAGGTCCTGCATACGAAGCCAATGTTCTTGCATCTTCCCAGGCAAATGTTCCTGAAAAAGGAGCTGTACCTGTACTGATGAGTGTTGCACCATCTTGGATAGTTGTATTGGTATAATTAGCATCAAAACCACCATTATCAGTAGAAACCAGATAGACCGTATTATCAGGAGCTACCAAGTAAATATCTACATCTGAGTTGAAAGTATGTGTAATATCAAAACTAAAACTATTGAGAGCTGTATATGTACCTACTGGAACTGTAACTTGTATATTTGCTCGCCCTGTGAGTGATGCTAATGTTGGTATTGTATTATTAGTAGCTACACCACCAGCAGGTGTATTATCGGGTATTGCCACAGGAGTTCCTGGTGTATTGGAAAAGTTGCTTGTATTTACACTAGGAATTGTTGAAAGTGTTTGATTAATAGTACCTGTAAAAGAAACGGTGTTGTTTCTTGCATTAAAAGCCCCTGCCGATTGTGTCCAGTTCCCTTTAGATTCTATATTAAAATTGGAGGTTGTAGCATCAAAATTACCTCCTAAATGATTTAGATTGCCATTAATTAGCACACTTGAACTCAACTCTCTTGTTGCTCCATTTTGTAAATTTAGGTTGTTATAATTTGCCCCAACTACTTTCTGCATTCCTGATGCTGCCTGATAAATAACTGTTCCATAAAAAGTATTTGCATGACCATAACCTTGTAAAAAAGAATTGGTTGTATGTGTATAATCAATAAATATTCTATTATTAGTATTGTCTCCCATTGTAAAGCTACCTGTCCCTCCTGTCCTTTGCATTAATCTATTTGTAATCAAATCCATTGAGAAAGCCAGATTATTGGCTGCCATATTAAAATGTCTACCAATATTGACATTATTAACTACCCATGTTTCTCCACCTGAAGAAATTACGTCCAAACTTAAATCATTATTTACGTTCACATCCATACTTTGTCCCAAAGCATCTGTGTAAGAGGCATTGCCAACATCTTTGATAATTGTACTGTAATTTTGAATTATTAAATTATAGTAATTACCTGAACGAATAAATTGTGTGGCATTGGCACTATAGATAAATGTACTTGTCCCTGCATTTACTGTTCCTTCACCAGTTTGCCCTGTTGGAAAATATGGATTATATAAGTCAGGGCTCACATTGCTTGTTGTACCACCTCTCAATGTAAGTGTTGCATCATTAAAATTAGCATTTCCTTCTATGGAGAGTTGCGACATATTAACAGACTGCCCCACTCCAAAATTTAGAGTAGTTCCTGTTGAAGTAGAGAAGCCATATACATTACTGGTACTTGCATTAAAGTTGACTGTTTGTCCTGCTGTAAGTAAATTAAAGGCAAAATTATTATAATTAGTACTTGTTCCAGAAATTGTAACTGTAGTTCCATTTGTAAGGCTTGCATACAAACTACCAGGTTGCTCCAAACCTCCATTATTCACAATGCTTGTTCCTGCAATTTCAAAAGTACCAGAACCTGCTCGACTATCAACAATCAATCCACCTACATTAATAGTAATGTTACCGTTTACTCTTAGCACACCACCTGTCAAAATATTAAGAGTTCCGCCAACAATTAAATTCCCATTTACAATAAGTTCAGCCCCATTAGTAATATTCAGTGTTGTTCCTGCATCTACTGTTAGATTATTACAAACATCATCATTTTCTTCTACATTACAGATTCCTGCACCAATAATCGCATTAGTAGTTGCAATCGGCTCGCCATTTGGTATCCAGTTCAGAGGTCTGTGCCATCTTCGGGTAGCGGCTGTACCACCACCATTAAATGTACTTTGAGCATGTATTTCCATACTCAAAATTGTCAAAAATATAATCAAATAAATATACTTTTTCATCATGCTTCTATTTTTGTGTATCCTTTGTTTCTATGGGTTTTTCTTGAGATTAGAGACTACTCTTTTTTTGCTATACACTAATATTTCTAATTCAGAGTTTACTCTCCAGAGGACATCATCATTAGATAGTCTTCTACGATGAATACTTCTTAATACATCATGGGAAACAGGCTTTCCTGTTTCGTTCTTAATGATTTCGTAGGTATTGTTGGGCGGAATTTGGAATCGTTCTCCTGTTCTTTTAGGAGAATCTATCCAATTGGGGTTTTGAGTTGTTTGGGCAGAAACAGACAAGCAACTTCCCAACAAAATAAGGGATAGCCAATATGCTTTTTTCATTTTCTTATATAAATTATAGGTATCTTAAAACACTTTATATTTATATTCGGTAAAGCACTTAAAAGGTAACCTGTTTTTTTGCCTTTTCTTGATTTTTCAAAATTTTATTTTAAAACAAAAAAGTCCTCTAAATTTAGAGGACTTTAAGAGCTATTTTTTTTCTTCTTCTTTGGGTTTTGCATTTCGGTTAGCGGAGACTGTTAAATCTACTATTTCTCCAGCTCTTATTTTATTTCTTGGACGAGGGTCAAACTCATCTTTGCCATATCGTTTTTTAGGTTGATTGTTCCCGTCAGGGTTCGATGCTTGTTTCTTTCTTCTCATTTCATCCCTTTCCCTTTTAGTAAGAGGCTGACCTTCAGAATCATAGTATGGAATATCATCTGCTTCAAGTCTTGCTGTTGGACTTTGTTTGGTGACGATACCTGCTGGTTGATCAGCATTAACATCTTCTGTAATATGTCCGAGTTGTAAACCATTCGTTTCTAAAATACTTTTTGCATCTTCTAAGCTTAAACCTTCTAAATCAGGCATATCCATTTCTTCATCTCCAACACCACTACCTACTACCAAATCAACACTTGTGCCTACTTGCACAAGTTCATTTTCTTTGACAGGTCTGCCATTTATTTCCTGACCTAAAATTGCATCTTTAGCAATATCAGGTTTAAAACGAATAGCTCCCACCTCCAATTGCATGGTTTTAATTTTAGCAATAGCCATCTGATAAGAAAGCCCCTCAAGTTTGGGCATTCTTACTTTGGGAGGATTTTTAGGACTGATAATTAAATATATTTTTCTGCCTTGTTTTACTTTTGTCCCTGCAACAGGTTTTTGGTCAATAATTGTATAGGGCTGATAATCTTTGGAATAGATGGTATCCTGAACAACCATTTCAAATCCTGCTTCTTTGAGTTTTGATTCGATATTTTCTACACTAACTCCCACCAAACTGGGCACAGTAATAGTTTCGCCATGATTGGTAACAAAAGGCAAATAATTATAAAATACTAACAAAAGTATTGTAGCAAAGGTAAGTACTACAATACCCACATGTACAAACACTTGGGTTAAAGAATTACTACGAATAACAATGCTCATAAACAATTTTAACTTTTCATTGCAAACTTATGCAAAAATTGGGCAAAAATAATACGTTGTAACCTATTTTTTTGATTTTGCGTAAAAATCACTATCTTTGCACCATGAAAATAAAAGAAACCATATCTTCTTGGCTGACGCATCGCTACGAGATTTTAGTACGTGATGAGGAAAATTTTGAAGAGAAACGTAATTTCTCTTACAATCATGCGAAAGCTTTGGCTATCAGTGTACCCATTTTATTTTTGATGCTTGTTTTGGGTTTTTGGCTGGGCTCTTCTACAGGATCTTCTCCTATTGCCCAGAAATCGGATGAAGTAAAACTGAAGAAACAAGTATTAATGCTTTCTAGTACTGTGGATTCTTTGATAGAAGTCACTAATCAGTACAATCGTTTTTATGACAATTTTAAGAAAGCCATCAAAGCTGATGTCAATGAATTAAGAACTGATACATCCCATATCACAAAAAATCAAGTAACTCAAACAGATACAATTAAAGATTATATTGCTCCTGCTGATATGAATCTAAGGAAAGAGTATGAAGCTATGAATATTAGCTTAAACTCTGAGAAATCAACAGGTTCTTTGGAGGTGTCTTTTAAAGATTTCTCATTTTTTCCTCCTATTAAAGGTGTCATTACAGAACGTTTTGATGCAAAAAATAAACATTTGGGGATTGATTTAGTGGCTCAAGCCAATGAACCTATCAAAGCAGTTGCAGATGGGACTGTTATTTTTTCTTCTTGGACAGAAGATACAGGAAATGTGATAGGAGTTCAGCATCAAGGTAATATCATCAGTTTTTATAAGCATAACGCTGTTTTATTAAAAAAACAAGGCGATTTTGTAAAAGCTGGAGATGCAATTGCTATCATAGGCAATACAGGCAGGCTTTCGTCGGGTCCTCACCTACATTTTGAAATGTGGTATAAGGGCAATGCTGTAAATCCTGAAAAATTTGTTTCTTTTTAAATCAAATATTTTTAAATTGCTTCGCAACCTATTAAAACTACCTAATTATGGCAATGTTCGGAAGTAACAACACAAAAGATGTCAAACAGCAAGATGTAGATAAAATATCTAATGCAAGTACCAATATTGGTAAAGGTGCCACTTTACAAGGAAATATTGATACGTTTGGTAATGTGCGTGTAGATGGAAAACTAATTGGAGACATCAAAAGTAAATCAAAGGTGGCAACTGGAAATGCTTCTGTGGTTGAGGGTTGTATTACTGCTCAAAATGCTGAGATTGAAGGCGAAGTGAAAGGTTCATTGGAAGTTACTGAACTTTTAGTCTTAAAATCTACAGCCATTATACATGGTGATATTCTTACATCGAAAATGGTTGTAGAAGCAGGTGCTGTATTCAATGGAAAATGCCAAATGGGTGATATTGAGCAGATTAAAAAGAAAGACTTATCTAACCATATCACTCCTAATACAGAGGTAAAAACAGAAACTTCAGTTGAGAATAAAGTAGAAGAAAAAAACACTAATAGTTCTGTATTCAGTGATTTAAAAATCTAATGATCTAATTGGATGCATTGGCTAGAAAGATTAAAAAACCGTTGGGGAGTACACAGCATTTGGCAGGTACTCCTTATTTTATGTGTATTTGCCTGTACAGGTTTTACTATTTTGTTTGTAAAAAAGCCCATTTATGCAGTTTTGGGCTACACAGAGCAAACACCTGCATGGGTGCGAGTGCTTACATGGATTGTACTTATTTTACCTCTGTATAATATTATTTTGCTTGGGTATGGCTTTATTTTTGGACAGTTTCGTTTTTTTTGGATGTTTGTAAACAAACTTTTTGGCAGGTTATTTTTCTGGAGAAAAAAATAATTATTTGAGTTTTTTATATTTATTCTGAATTAATAAAGACTTGATTTAGTATCGAAAATACCGTTTTTGTTTTGGGTGAAAACCAAATAGTTACACTATCACCTTTTTGTACAAAATTAATTTTTAAGTCATAATTTATTTGTTCTATCTCATCAGGTAATTTAAATTTTACCCCATTTACTACAATAAAATAATGTGTATTATTTTTACTTCTTCTACTAAATTTTTCTTGAATAATACCAGAAACAGATATTTTTTGCCCGACTCTAATATCCAACTGATACTTTAAGTAATTTTTGATACCATAGATCACTCCTATCAATAAACCTATCCCAATCATCAAAGGTATCAGAGCCAGCCAGCCATCGTTTATTCTTTGAGCATTAGGAGTATGATATAAAAGATATTTGAATAATATACCTGCTCCAACCAATAAAATAATTACCCATAGGCTCTCTGCTTTGCCTTTTTCTAAAAGTTTTTTTTCTTGTTTATTAAGAGAAACTTGTGGTTTCATAATTGGCTATATTGAATTTTTTATAAATAAAAAACTTGCCCTCAAATGAGCAAGTTTTTTACTGAAATTATTCAGAAAGTTTTACTTCTGTAACTTCATCTTTTGTGTTATAAATAATTTTAAATTTCTTACCTAACATTTTGGGATGAGCTCCAGGAACACCTTCCAATTTTGGGTCATCATCAATCATTTTATCAGGCATTTTGGCATAAGTAAGGCTATCCCCAGGCATTCTGGCTTCAGGAGCAAGTACAGACACTGTAATGGTATCTCCTTTTGCCGATTTAAAAAAGAATTGTGTATTTGCTGCGTATACTGTACAATTGACGTAAGTAGCTTCTATTTCTTTTGTTTTAGGCTCTTCTTTTTTTTCTACCACTTTGGCAGTAGTATCCTCTTTCTGAGCAGATTTATTTGCTGGCTTATCACAAGCCCCCAGAAATAGGCAGAGAAGCCCTCCTAATGTTATTTTTGTTAAATGCATAATTTGATTTGTATTTGATTATGAACGTAATAATAAAGAATATTTCATCAATTTCCTAGAGTGAATGCAAAAAACCTTGTTCTTTCAAACAAGGTTTTTAGAAAATTTTATTTACTTCGTTTACATTGCCAACGTAAACCTTCTTCTACCTCCTGTAGTAATGTAAAACCTGCCTTTTGGAGAACTTTTTGTGAACCCAATCCTTCTAGAAGTGTATCTGCAAAAATAGTTTCTAGGTTTTTATTCAGAAACATCCACCTTGTCAGTAAAATCACAGCTTCCGTAGCAATACCCTGATTTTCAAAACCTTCATCAATAAAATAACCGATTGAAGTTGTGTGGTTTTCGTCAGGCATACCACCTATCCCTATCCCTCCAACTGTTATCCGAAATTTCTTTTCGATAATAAGCCAATGTGTGAACCACTCATAATTTTCAGGATATTTTTGTACATTAGCAATAACATAATTTCCTAAAACTTCCTGAAATTCTGCCAAAAAACTATCATCAGCTCTGATTCTGAAATTGGAAATAGCAAGATTTAACTCTTTTTCAAGTTCATTTCTACCTTTTTGGAAAAGTGTCATTAATTGATTTTCTTGAAGGGCTAAAAGTAAAAGCCTTTCAGATTCTAATTGTAATATCATGGAAAAATTAGTTTAAAATGAAAAATAGAAACTTATTTACTACTATGTTGAAATAGCATTTCATTTTAAACAATATCAGGCATTTGCGTACGCAGAGGCATTAAGGTTTGATACACGAATGTATTGTTTTTTGAGATAAAAACAAATATTTGTATGCAAATACACCCCTATCTTCCAAAAGGTTTAAATAAATTAATTACTCGAAGGGTATTTTCAGCAAAAATAAGCTCTACACCCTGCGAATAATAGGTAAATTTACCATCATAGCTTTCCATAGCCAATGTTTTATCAAATTCTCCCATACGTTTTCTTACTGTTTCCATAGAATCCAGAAAACGGATTCCGTTATCCAGTTCAATAGTTTGATAGCTTTCTTCTCTGACAGAATAACTTGTAAAAATGATATAAACAAGCCTTTCATCTTTGAAGAATAACTTAAAGATCGGGTATGTGTCTAAGTCCTGATACTGATGAACTTCATCAAAACCTATTTGAAATTGCAGAAAATTTTCTGTTACATAACCATGTTCTCTGAAAACTTCAGCCTCTTGGTCTAAACTTCTTATATAATCTGCTGGTGGCAAATGGACGATCACATCTGTAAGATGATTACCCAAAATAATATTATCTATTCCTTGTCCAATTCTGATGTTTTTTTGTACTTTCATAAAGCTTTAATTTTCAATTGGTTTAAACATATTTATCACTCTGAGTTCATCTTCATCAAATATCAATTCTAAGCCTTGTTTGGGATATTTTAATAACCAGTCATATCCTTCAAGTTTTTCATGTTTTTCATATTTTCCCATTTTTTGAAGAACAGTTTCCAGAGAGTCTAAAAACTGAACATGGTTGTCTAATTCAAAGTTTTGATATACATTTTCTTTCACTGAGTAACTCGAAAAAATAATAAAAATTAATTTTTCATCTTTGAAATACATTTTAAAAATAGGGTATTTTCGGAGATTCTTAAATTCATAAACTTCATCAAAACCCATTTGGAATACTAGCATCTTTTTAATAGAATATCCCGAATATTCATACTCTTTTGCTTCTTCATGAAATGTACGTACCACGTGAATATTTTTTGTCAATCCTTTTACAACAACACTCTTATGCTTACCAAGAATAATATTGTCTATTCCTTCTCCTATTCTGATGGTTTTTTGTGGTTGCATATATATTTTTTACCAAAATAAAGATTTTTGTAAAAATAAAAAAGTAGCCAATTCAAAAATCAGCTACTTTTTATGATACGTTTCAAATCATTACAGATTCTCTTTTTTACTTGCTTTCTGGCTCACAATTACTTTTCTGGCTCCATAATAGGAATGATACTCAGAAGCATACATGGCTTCAGCGGAAAGAGCTCCCATTTGGAAATTACCAATTGAAACGGCTCTTGTCATATAATAGAAGTTTTTGGTTGTGTTATTCGCCTCACAGAAAATATGGATTTTATCATCTTTGATATCCACGTAATCTGGTGTGGAGGCTTCTTTTATCCAAGGAAGTGAAGCAGTCTGCACAAGTCTTGTATTTTCTATTTCCAGACCAGCAGGCAATAAATCTGTGATTGCCACATTAGGTACACTACTACCATCTGTTGTTTGGATACTTACTTTTACCACTACCAAATCATTTTGAGTAAATTCACCATTTTTAAGCTCCTGCCCTGCCTGATTATAGAAAGTACGTCTTACTTTCAAATAACTGTCTTCTTCTTTGATATTAGGGTTTTGTGGCATTCCTTGTATTTCCCAGAAATAATACAATGTTCCTTTACCTGAACTGCTGATATTAATAATACTGCCCAAAATATCTTTGGTTAGCACCAAATCGTTGTTTTCGTATTTAGCAATCTCTTTACCCTGTGTTTTGATAGAAGCCTTCATTTCAGATTGGTTTGCCTGACGAGCCAGTTTACCCATTGCAAGTAAAGCGAAAGCATTTTCTTGCGTATTGAGGTCTTTTTTAGCTCTCATCTGCTCTGATAAATGTTTTGCCATCACAGGTATCTGTACATTACGATTATCTGTTTCTAAAAGAGCATTTAATGAAATAGCTTCATCACGTATGTACGAATAAAAACTACCACTTAGGGCATTTTCAGAACGCTCTCCTGTAAAGCTCTTAGGTAACAGGGCATTATAACTATTTTTATCTCCCATCATCAGATAAGTTGCTGCAAGCAGGTATTTTCCATCTATGGCAAGCATTGAGCTATTTGCTTTGCAATAATTCATAGTAGAAATATCTCCTCTACGCATCAAACCTAAAACATATAAAGTATAAGGCACTTCTTTAGAGATAATTGTTCTTGAGAAACGTCTGTTACTCTCATCATAATAATAGTAACGTTCTGTGGCTTTTTCTTTTACTTTTTTCTCTAAATACTGGGCTATTCTCTCTAAAAATTGTTCGTTTACACTATAACCAGCTTTTTTAGCTTCGTATAAGAAATGTACAGCATATACACTCCCCCACCAGCTTTCATAATCAGAGCCTTGCCAATAACTCAAAGACCCATTATGTGTTTGCATGGTTTGAAGTTTACTGATAGCTTGTTGCACATTATAACGTCCCTGATTATCAGATATAGCACCTTTATAATCTGCATTTTTAGATTTTAATTGCTTAGAAAGCTCACTTGCATAGAGTTGTGGAAAAGCCGTAGAAATGGTTTGCTCCACACAGCCATAAGGATATTGCAGCAAATAATCCAGATTATCAGAGAATTGTGCCATTGTAGAGTTAGAAATTACCAAACTGGCTTTATCAGTACCTAACAAAAACGGACTTTGTAGTGAGATATTCTGGTTACTACCTGCTTGCAAAGTACCAAAACCAGTTTTCTTTTGCAGAGGCGTAGCTGGACGTATGCCTATGTCTGTTTTTTCTTCAAATTTCTTGTTTTGAGCATTAAAACTCACAGTAATTTGTGTATTACCTACAAAATCGCCTGTTCTGATTTTAAAGAATACCTGCTTTTCGCTGTTTGCACCTAAACTTACACTCTCTTGGTTTGTTGCCACCACATTCAAGCCTTTCCCTACACTGATTTGAGCATTGCCCTGCATGGCTGTAGCTGTTGTATTGGAAAGTGTAACAGGGATCAAAACTTCGTCTTGAGGACTTAAAAAACGAGGAATTGCAGAGCTAATCACCACAGGGTCAGCTACTTTCATATTGGTTGCATTGCCTCCAAAAGAGCTTCCTTTGTGGGCTACTGCCATTACACGCAAACTTCCCGAAAATTGTGGAATGTCAATGGTATAATTGGCTTCTCCAGAAGAATTGGTTTTGATTACACCACTCCAAAAACTTACTAATTTTACACGTTTGTTACCCATTGGGTTGGTAGCATCTTTTTCTCTGCTAGCATTCATATCTACTATAGCATCCCCACCCACACTACTTTTACCAGCAGCAAGCTCAGGGAACAAACGAGGGTACAAATCGTAAGCATTTACCTCTAAAGCTCTTTTTTGGAAAAAGAAATCATAAGGATTTGGATTTTTAAAGTCTTTGATTTGCAAAATACCTTCATCTACCACGGCTACCACTACTTCGGCATTACTTTCACTGGTTTTTACCTTAATCGTTTGTTTGGTATTGGAGTAAGAACTGGCTACTGCCTCAATTTTTACATCCATTTTATGTTTTTTAGCTTCAACAGTCAGGGGCAAATATCCATGAGCTACTGTCAGAGGGATTGCCGAATTGGTAAGAGGCTTAATCAGCGTTGCTGAAATATACATATTAGGCAAATGCTCTTCTTTGATTTTCAGACTCAATGAAGCCGATTTTTTATCTGTATTCAAATAAAAATGTTCTAAAACTTTGTTTCTTTCCACACTTACCAGAATTTTACCTTCAAAAGGAGTTTTGAACAGCAATTTGGCATTATCTCCTACTTCATATTTGTCCTTATCAGAGCTAATATCAACTTGTCCGTCTTTATTGACTTCAAAAGAAGAGTAATCCGTCATACCAAAACCATACGCAAAAAATGACTGGCTTACATAGTTTTCGGCATCTGCATTTCTGATACGCAATTCATACTCGCCTGAACGAGCTACTCTGAAACTATAAGCTGTTTTTCCTGAAATTCTAAGAGTTTGTTCTGAAACGATTTTCTCTTTTTTGTTGGAAACATACCTGATATTTCCCTCATAATCTCTTTCTGCCACATTTTGCCATTCATGTTGAACTAGTTGCAAAACAGCTCTCGTATCTGCATTTTTTCCATCTTTATCCAACGCTACCAAACCAACACTGATGTTTTGGTCTGTATCCACATATTCAGAAATTCGTTCCAGCCCAAGCATCACAGATTGAGTAGGAATTTCCACTCGGCTGTTTTTATAAACAGGTCTGCCTGTTTCATCAAAAACCGTAGTAAAAAAAGTTCCTTCAAAAATTCCCTGATTTCGATAAGTGTCTGTCACTTCAAATTCTTCAGAAAATTTCCCATCTTTATCCGTAACGCCCTCTCTCGATTCAGCGATGGAGCCTGATTCTATTTTTCCAACCATTTGGAAGTTAAATTTCTCAAATCCTTTGGGAGTAAAATATTTGCGATTTACAGCAAGCCTGATTTGATAATTTCTGTTTGTGGCAGGTGTTCCATATAAATTAAGAGCTTCTCCTGACAGAACTATTTTTTCACCTGCTGTATAGCTTGTTTTCTCTGTATTTTGCTTCACTTTTATTCTGTCAGGCATAAATTCTTCTACACTGATGTAACTGGTATTGAGAAGAATATCATTGAGTGTATAAATTTCCATTATATAGCTACCTGTCAGGGCTGATTCTGGCAACTGTAAATTGCTTTCCCAAGAACCCTGTTCGCTTAATGTACCTTTTAAAGTCATAAATTCTTTGCCATTGGGCAATATAAATTTGGCTTTCAGAGGCATTTTAGACTCTGTTTTCCATTGCTCGTTGCGTACGACCACCGAAAAATGTATTTGTTCGTTGGGTCTGTACAAATCTCTCTCCAAATGCACAAAAGCCTGATAAGTAGCTTCGTTGCTACGCAAACCACCTAACTCAAAACGTGAATTTTCTACTTTATTTCTGTCAAAATCCAAAAATGTAAAATCGTCTGCTGTAGAGGCAGTAATCATTTTTATTTTAAAATCAGGGTATTTTTTCTTTAAATCCGCAATTTTTACAACTCCCTCATCATTGGTTTTTTCTGTTGCTAAAACCTGATTATTACTACTCAGAATATTGATATTGACATCTTTGAGTGGTCGTGTATCAAGTATGGAATTGGCAAAAACAGTTATTTCGTCTGTATTTTCTTTGGCTATCAAGCCCACATCCGAGATAGCAACCAGTTTAAAGGCTTTTTGGTATAAATCTTCTGTAGAACCTACTGTAATGGCATACGCCCCTTTAAAATCCTGTAATTTTTGAGTGCTGATATTGAGTAAATGAATACCATTTTTGGTGACAGGCAGTCTTTCAGTTTCATATTCTTGTGATGAAATGGGTGTTCCATAATCTTCATAACCACCATTATCATAACTGTAAACACTTTCGCTTTCAAGATTATAGCTAAAACTCTTTAAAAAGCTCTGAATGTTATTTTCGTAGATTTTGTAAATCTGTACTTTAATTTTAGGGATATTGGTAATTTTAACGCCTATATTTTTATGCCCTTTGGAAGTTAAGTACATGGCTTTTTTTTCTGTAAAAGCTATTTGAGGCTGTAATTTACCGAAAGCTATTTCCTGTGTAAATTCGCTGTTCAGCACACCTCCTGCAAGCCCTTGTAGAGCCTTTGGAACTTTGAGGGTGTACGTCTGTCCGCTTGCAAAACTGCCTTTTACAACAAAACCTCTGTTATTTACCTCAAAATTAATTTTATCATCAGGTTTTGGGTCAATACTTACTTGTTTTTCAATTTCATCCAGACTAATAGCCTGATTGGTTGTAACCAGAATGTAGGGGTCTAAACCATCATATTCTGCTCTGGCTTCCAGTATTTCTAAATTTTTTCTGTCTGGGAGTGTGAGTGTGCTTTTAATACTTTCGGGTGTTTTGAAATCACTCTCACCACATGTAAGTCCTTTTTCTATGGTAATGGTAGCTTTTTGGTTGCTTAATTCAGCATTTTCAAGAGCTACTTCAATATTTCTATCGGGACTATTAGAAACAAGTCGTAAGGGTATATTTTTGCCATCAACACTTACAGAAATAAGTTTTTTTAGGTCTTGAGGTGTTATTTTATAATTAAAGTTAAGATTTAAGTGTATCTCTGCTTTTCCAGCATTGCTGAGTGTCCAAAATGGAGATGATGATGAAAGTGTGAGTAAAGGTGTATGAAAATCTATTTTATCCTTTGCCACACGCAATTTATGATCTGTTTTCTTCACTATATCTTCCTGCAATTCAGCTTTATAAGAGGTGCTTGCTTTAAAAGAAACCTCTGGAGAGAATAACAGTTCATTTTTGGCAACCCACTTAAATTTACCTCGTACAGCAGGCGTAAACTTGATATATTCGGTTGTATCCCACTTATTGAGTAAACTATCATGGGCTAATTCTTTACTCATCGTAAAGATTAAGTTCTGTTGCTGATTAATTTCAGCGTCAAAATTTTTGTTTGTAATTTTTACCTGATTGCTATTGCAGGCACTAAGCACGCAAGCCACAAGCACATAGGACAAGAAGTTATAGGGTTTCATATTTTTGATGGGATTTATAACAATATGAGCAAATTTTATCCCAAATCCGATATTTTTCGTAGAAATATTTTTTGATTTTTATAAATCTAATATGATTCTTTACGAATACATCTATATTCTTTACAAATACATTTTAAATAGATAAAAGTGCTAATCTTCCAACTCATTTAACAGATTTTGGCTTTGTCTTACTACTTGATCTAGATGTATGATAGTTTCTTTAATTTTTGAAAAAATAAACTCTCTATCTTCTGTAGTATTATCTAGCTCTAGGATTTCATATAAACCCAAAATAGTAGCAATAGGTGCACGAAGTTTATGAGCATTGAAAAATGCATATTCACTTAATTTCTGATTTGTTTGAAAGAGTTTTCTTGTTCTTTCCTCTACCAATACCTCTAAATGATTATTCAATATACGCAACTCTTCCTGATTTTGCCGTAGTTCTTCTTCGCTTGCTTGTAAATCTTCATTTTTACTTTCTATTTGCTTTTTTTGATAGGACAATTTTTGATTTAGTATTTTTTGTACTTTATTATTTCGCCAAATAAAGAAAACAATTACAAACATCGTAAACAATACACCTGATATGGTATAATTATAAAATGATTTTTCAGCTAATTTTTTCTCATTTTCCTTGGTGAGCAGTATCATTTCTTTATTTTTTTCTGCTATTTCTGTTCTGTTTTCCATATCAGCTATAGCTTTTACTTTTTCAATAGAAAAAAGACTGTCATTTATTTGCTTAAAAATCTCATGATATTCAAGAGCTTTAGTATTATTTCCATGTAATTTGTAAGTATTATACAATGTTTCACTTAAAAGTTTCACTTCAGCCAAAGCTTTTATTTCTTTCGCTATTTCTAAGCCTTTTTGTCCATATTCTATACTTTTATCATATTTTTTTTGTTTCTGATACACTTGTGCTATTCCATTCCAAGAATAAGTAAGCCCCCACTTATCTCCTGTTTCTTCTTGTATTTTACTAGCTTTTTGATAGTATTGCAAGGCTAAAGCATCCTTATTTTGCTTCTGATACACTATTCCTATATTATCCAAACTTATAGCAATATTCACTTTATCTTGCATCTCTTCTTGTATTTGCAAGCTTTTATTGTAATGTTCTAAAGCTAATGAATAATTACCTTGACTCTCATGTATAAGTCCTATATTGCCTGAGGTGTTTGCTACACCTTTCTTATTATTTATTTCTTCGAAGATTTTTAGAGCTTTTTGATAATATTTCAGAGCTAAAGGAGAGTTTTTCTGATTATCATACAACACTCCCATATTATTGAAATTTTGGGCAAGACCACCTTTATCTTGTATTTGTTCTTGTATTTGGATACTTTTTTGAAAATAATCCAAAGCATTTCGATAATCGCCTTGTTTGTTGTAAATCAAACCTATATTAGTAAGTATTACTCCTATGTTTTTTTTATCTTGCTTTCTTTCAAACATCTGTAGAGATGTTTGTAGATGTTCTAAGGCTAAAATATACTTACTTGTGTAGAAGAACCTCAGCCAAAGTGCATGAGTACTCTGATTAATCCCATTTGAAAAATCTATTTTTTTGCTCCACTCTAAAGCACGTTTGATAAGGATAATGCTTGTATCTGGATTATTCTTAGCATATTCATTTGCTATGACTATTAAAGTTAAAATTTTAGTAGTGTCTTGATTAGTTGTTTGATAAACATGCTTTACACTATCCAATATCTTGAGATTTTGGGCTTGGGCAAACACAAAAAAACTAAATACTAACAGAGTTAATAAATATTTCATCTTAAAATATTAAGAAACCGACTATTTTAAACAAGACTAATTATGACCAATTTCATCCTAACAAAGGCTTTCTCATAGAATAAGCTATTAACAAATATAATTAATTTTGTTAATCTTATTTTATGAACTTATCGTATTTATCCTTGAATTCATTTCAATATTCCTTCAATTCATTCTATCATGGTTCTTTTGAGCTATTTTCTCCTCTATTTTTACAACATCAAACATTTAAAATCCTTACCAAAATGAAAACATTAGAAACCAAAGTAAAATTTCTTACTTATTATGCTATGGCAAGTACCTTATTTTTTTCTGTGATGCTATTTTCATCATTTACTGAAAATAATAAAGTGGTTAATTTTGATGAAATCAATGTAAAAAGAATCAATGTTGTGGAGAAAAATGGTACGATTCGTATGGTTATCAGCAACAAAGAATTACAACACTCCGGACGTATGAATGGCAAAGACTGGGCTAAAAGAGAACGCCCTGCCGGAATGATATTTTTTAATGATAAAGGTGATGAATGTGGTGGTTTGATTTACCAAATTAAGAAAACTGATAAAGGCATGGTTTCAGGAATGTCTATTACAATGGATAAATTTAATGATGACCAAGTTGTTCAAATTTTAAATGATGAGTATTTACAAGAAGGCAATCTTTTTTCTCAGAGAGGTTTGATTATCAATGATTTTCCAGCCAGTAGCGACTTAGAAGAAAGAACGAAGGCTTATGAAGAAGCCAAGAAAATAACAGATGAAAAGCTCAGAAAAGAAAAACTGAAAGAAATTCAGGAAAAACAAGACTCCAGAAATTTGATGTTTGTTGGCAAAACCAGAGGTAATTCGCAAGGAATCTTCATCAATGACCAAGCAGGCAGACCCAAAATGATGATTTTTGTAGATGATAAGGGTAAGCCTCGTATCACAACTTTTAATGATAAGGGCGAAAAGAAAGATTTTATTACAGAATAAAGAATCATATTAAAACATTTATTTTAGCGTGACATTTAGTTGTTACGCTTTTTTTCTTCCATCATATGAACATTTTTAAGATACTCAAAAAAATCAATTTCAAACTTATTTTAGGAGTAATTCTCTTATTACTTCTCATCAATACAGCCCAGATATATACATTACATGTTACCAAAATGCATGGAGATATGAATTTTTTTAAGATTTCAGGGCATATTTTCATGTTTATAGAAGCTTGTATTTCTCTTATTTCAACTTTAATCAGTTGGTATTTAACCAAAAAGATACAAACAAATCGAATTTTAAAATTAGTTATTACTTTTATAACAGCATTTTTAATATTTTCGGTAGTCATTACTGTTTATTACATTCTTTTAAGATATTTTGTTTATCATTTTTCCACAAGTTTGAGCATGGTAATTGGTAATATTTTTTTCACTACGACCATTACACATTTGTATATTAGTGGCTATACGATTGCTTACATGCATTTTGTACATTCCAGAAATTTAATTTTTGATATAGAACGTTTAGAAAAAGAGAAACAAATTTTAAATGCCCATTTGCTTAAAAAGAATCTTGAACCTCATTTTTTATTCAATAATTTGAGTATTTTATCAGGTCTTGTAAAAACAAAATCAACTGATATAGAAAGTTTTATGGATAGCTTTTCGGATGTTTATAGATATTTTTTAAAACACCACGACGAAGAAATAGTCAGTTTGATGCAGGAATTGGAGTTTATTAAAAACTATCAGATTCTCTTGGAAAAACGGTTTGGGAAGGCTTATCAGATAGAAATTAATATTTCTGATACCCAAGGCTATCTTTTACCCTGTTCCTTACAACTTTGTATCGAAAATGCCATCAAACACAATAAAGGAAGTGAAAAAACACCTTTAAAAATTGATATTAGCAGAAAAGATGATAAAATTTGTGTAAGCAATCAGCTTCATCCTGTAGATTTTACAGTAAGTTCTGGTCTTGGAAATGAATACCTGCAAAAAAGGTATCAGCTTATTACAGGCAAACAAGTTGAGTTTATCAAAACAGAAACACATTTTATTGTAGAAATACCTCTTATTAAAACATGAAAGTAATCATTATTGAAGATGAGCAACTCAACACAGATGTTCTCAAAGACCATATCCAAAAATATGACAATACTCTTGAAATTGTAGCCTCTCTGAAAAGCAAAGAGGAAGTAAATGAATGGTATCTGCAGTATGAGCAGGTTGATTTGGTATTTTCGGATATAGAGCTTTTGGACGGGAATGTTTTTTCATTGCTCAAGCAGAATATTATTCAATCACCTATTATTTTTACAACAGCTTACAATACTTTTTATCAGGAGGCTTTTGATGTCAATGGGATTGCCTATTTACTTAAACCTATTAGTTTTGAGAAGTTTTCAAAGGCTATGCAGAAATTTGAAAATCTAAAGCCTCAAAGTGCTGACTTTAACTGGAGCAGACTTTCCGAGCTGATTCATCAGAGTCCAAAAACATATAAAGAACGACTTATTATCAAAAATGATTCTGAACTCAAAATTCTATTAGTTGAAAATTTAGCTCTTGTTCTCTCAAATGCTGGTAAATGTCTTGCTATTGACGAGAAAGGTCAGCAGCATGAATTCAGATATAAACTCTCTGATTTAATTTTAGAGCTTAATCCAAAAAAATTCTTCCAAATCAATCGAAGTGAAATTATCAATATCCATTATATTGATAAAATAGAAAGTTATTTTGGTGATAGATTAGCCATCAAAGTAAAAAACTACAAAACTACCCTTATCACAAGTGCTGCTGTTACAAGTGATTTTAGAAAATGGATAGAATCCTGATTGTTATAGAATTACAATTTGACGATTTATGATATTTTGAGTTTTCTTGCTAATCAACTGGATTGTATAAACTCCTTTTTTCAATGTTTGGAGATTCATTCTCATTTGATGGCTTGCTTGTGTATTTTGCACCAATTTTCCCATACTATCATATATCAGTATCTTAAAATCTTCATCCTTCCATACTATTTCCAGAAAATCCTGAGCTGGATTAGGAAAAACCTGAGGCATCTTTGTATAAAAATTATTAACACTTGTAGGATTTGGGGAAGTTTCTAGCTGATAAGTTTCATCTGTTGTAGTAACAGGTGTACCTGCTTGTAAAACGTTGTTATTAAGCATGATATATTTTATCTGAGAAAACCCTACAATATTTCGGGGTTTATTGGAAGAACTACTGGCAATTTGAGTTGTAAAAGTCCCTTGTGTACCTGTGTTATGTAATATAGTAGATACATACTGCCCACCTGCACTCCAAACATTTTGATTTGTATTTTGTGTAAATTTAACCCAGCTTTTTTTATTGATATAAATACCAAATTTGAGTTTACTCTGAGCCACTGCATAGCTTACAGCACAACTATTATTTTCAAAAAAATTATTGTCATCAGGATTGAAAGCATTGGGAAGAATCGTCGTTGTTTTAAGTAAATTTAAGCCATTAGAAAACGCCAAATTACCATCATAAGCATTGTACTGACTGCTTCGGTTATTATTGACATACACTTTGCCCGCCAGTTTGCTGTTATCACCCACAAATGCGTTTACAATTTGGTTTCTTCGGATATGTTTATTGAGCAGTTGCCCTGTTTGTCCTGCTAAAAACTGTGAAAATAAGCTATAACTCACAATATTTACAAAAAACACCTTTTTAGACTGCTTAATTGCATTACGAAGTGGATATTTATCATCTTGGTTATTAGCTGTGATGGCTTGTAAAATCGTGATTTTATTTGCTCCTTCTGCTTTCATTTGTTGTTTATATTGGGCTGCAATGGTGGTATCTGTACCTGTTACCAGTATAATCTCATCTGAGGAATTGGCTGTAAGAACAAAGTCTTTGATAAAAGGCATATTATCCGCCAAACCCTCTCCTCCACTCAGAAAAACTTTATAATTTCCATCTTCCTGATTGATAAGGGGGTTAAAGCTTTCTGAACCTCCCTGTAAAATATTTAAATTAGTTAAATCTATTTGATGATTATGAACCAATATTTTGGCTGTTATATCATCAGCAGTAATTTTATTATTAAAAAAACTAAAATTATTTCCAGCATAAATATGTGTTGCTCCTGTACCATAACAAGTGGCTTGCTTAGTGGCATTGATACAAAGAGCCGTTTGGTCGTCTACACCTATTCCTTTAACAAGATTACCTGTCTGTTGAAACCATTTTGCCATCAAAGCCATCAGTCTTGTATTTCTACCTCTTTCAATAAAATGTGTATCAAAAATAAATTCAGGAAAAATATCTATGAAATCATTTTTGAGAGAGAAATAAGGAGAATTGATGCTTTCAAGTCCATCAGCAGGGTAAAAAGCCCCATTTTCTGCACTAAAAAAAATTTTAGAAAGTATTGCCATTCCTGCTGATGTGCCTCCAACGACACCACCACCAGCAAATTTATCTTCAATAGCTTGTTCTACTTTTGTACCTTTATAAAGTAAATAATATTGTGTTTGGTCTCCTCCTTTAAAGAAGATTACATCACAAGCCATCAGATTATCATAAGTAGCCTGCAAATCAGCATCTGTACGAGTAGAAATGGTATAGTTCGTTGCCTGAGTTGCACCAAGGCTTACAAAATAATTTTTCAGCCAATCATCTTGTGACTGATAACTTACAATTGCAACTTTTTTATTAACGGACTGATTAATAGCCCACTGATAAGGTGTATCACTCCAGCCTCCTTGTTTTTCTGAACCACCACCCACTAATAATAATTTCCCTTGAGCAATTACATTATAAGAAAAGAGTAAAAGAATTAAGGTTGAGATAAGACGCATAAAATAGTTTTTTAATTTGATACTTTCATAAAAATAAGAATTTGCCTGAAAATAAAAAAACCTTGCGATTTGCAAGGCTTTTTTATATGACTGTAAGAAAAATTATTTCTTAACTTCTTCTTTTTTAGGCTCTTCTTTCTTAGGCTCTTCTACTTTTTTAGCATCTTCAGGCTTAACGTCAGCAGGCTTAGTAGTATCAGCTTTAGGCTCTTCAGCTTTAGGCTCTTCTTTCTTAGGCTCTTCAGCTTTTACTTCTTTGTTAGTAGAATCAGCGTTAGCACCTTCTTTTTTCTCACCACCACAAGCAACTAAAGAGAACATACCAGCTACAGCGAACATCAAAAATAACTTTTTCATTTTTTTAGATTTTTTTTAGGTTAAGAATTATTTTTATTTTGACTTTTATACAAATTTTTCAAAAAGGTAACCCAAGGTTTTTTATTTTTTTTCAGATTTTTTTATTTTTTCTTAAAAGTCTGATACTTTGGGTTTTATTTTTTCTTTTTGAGTTTTAATTATGATTTTTATTTATTTTAGCACTCTGCTTTTATAATCGGCGTGCAAATTTCTAAATAAAAAAAGAGATTTCCAAATTTTTAATTAAAAATTATTTTTTAGGCTCTTCTTTTTTTGTTTCTACTTTCTTAGCAGTATCTACTTTTACAGTATCTTTTTTAGGCTCTTCAGTAGCTTTTTTGGTGTCATCGATAGGGTTGCCATTTTCATCAAATTTAGGCATATCACCTGCTTCATCTTTTGCTTTTTCTTGAGCTTCGTTTTGTTTCTCTTGAGTTTCTTTATCAGCAGAGCAAGATGCAACAGCGAAAGCACCAACTAAAGCGAACATCATCAATAATTTTTTCATGGTATTTTTTATTTTTAAATTTTTAGGATGAACTATTAAAGAGATAAAAGTAAACGCTTACACTTAGATATAATATAAGGCGTTTACTTTTATAAAATTATTTTTTAGGCTCTTCTTTCTTAACTGTTGAGTCTTTCTTTTCTTCTACAATTTCAGGCTTCTTCTCTTCTTTTACTTCAGGCTTAGCCTCTTCTTTAGCCTCAGTTTTAGTTTCATCTTTCTTTTCTTCTTCTTTTTTACAAGCAGAGAAAGTAACAACAGTTGTAAGAGCGAGCAACATCAAAATCTTTTTCATAAGCAATAAATATTTGTTTTTGGGTTAAATTTGCATTTTATACCAATATTTCGAAAAGGTAACCCAACTTTTTTAAAAAATATTTACTTTTTTTATCCAGTTCTCTAAAATTTCTAAACCATATTCACTTAAAATAGCTTCTGGATGAAATTGAACCCCAAAAACAGGTAGTTTTGTATGTTCAATTGCCATAATTTCCTGATAGCTATCTTTGGTCTGAGCTGTAATTTTCAGGTTTTGAGGTAATTCTTTTAGAATTAAAGAATGATACCGAACTACTTTAAATTGCTTTGGCAGATTCTCAAAAATACTTTCATTTCTGATTTCTATTTCTGAGATTTTCCCATGCATTGGGCGTTGAGCCTTGTCTAAAGTTGCTCCAAAATACTCTCCAATAGCCTGATGCCCCAAACAAACACCCAAAATGGGCAGTTTATCGTGGTAATAATCTAAAATCTGCATCAGATTACCTGCCTGTTTGGGTGTAGAGGGTCCTGGTGAAAGCAATACACCCTGATATTGCTTTTGAATTAGTGTCTCAAGAGCCACATCATTACGAAAAACCTCGCAAGAAACCTGAAGCCGACCCAAATAATCAAGCAAATTGTAAGTAAAAGAATCAAAATTATCAATAACAAGTATCAAGATTTTGTCTTTTTGGTGGGCTGGTCATTAATTACTTCTTTTGCCTCCTGAATTACATCTTCGCCAAAGGCAATAATACTTGAAACATTCTTCACAGCATAAGGGGCAAGTGGTTCTACAACAGGGTAAAACAAACTTCCTTTCGTTAATTCATTATTATTGGGTGTAATTTGGTTGCCTATTTTATGAAAAATCATGAGAAATAAGCTTACAAAAAAAGCAAATTTCAGTCCTCCCAAACCTGCACCCATCAGATTATCAAAACTGCCTAAAACAGTTGCATCTATGGTATTCTTGAGATAACGGGCAAATCGATTAGCCAGAAAAAAAACAGCTGCAAAAGTAGCGATAAAAGCGACATAGGGAGCTATGCTATTAGACATATCCCCTAGCATAGGTTTAATAATTTTCAGGGTTACTACCCAAAATTTAAAACCTAAAATAATTGCCACCAAAAAGGAAATCAGAGACAAGCCTGTCATCAGAAGCCCTGATTTGTAGCCCTTATGGGCTCCCCAAAGAATAGGGATAAGTATAAATAAATCTAAACTGTTCATTTTATCATGAATGAAATTTCTTTCCTAATTCCAATATAATTTCCTTTAGGAGTCAATCTAGCAGGTTTCCATATTTTTCCTAAATCATTAAGTTTTTCTATACCTTGCATAATCCACCAACCAGTTCCTTTTAAAGTTTGTAAAAGTCGAACTTTACCATCTTGGTCTATAACTAACTCTAATATGACCAAACCTTTTTTAACTTCTGTGTCATTGCTTATATTTTCTAAGACTAAGTGTTTGTAATTCTCTATTCCACCTTCAAATTGAGCATCTTCAAATACTTCTATAGAAGAATATAATCTACTATTATTTTGATTAGTTTCTAATGAAACAACCTTAGATGGTAATGGTTCAGTGTATTTTACTTTTTTTTCACTAAAATCACTCATAGAAACTCGGTATTTATTGAGCCCATTATAGCCAAATATCCCATTGTAAGGCTCTATAATAATTTCATCATAATATTTACTGATTTGATAAGGAGCATTTGTATTATTTTTATATCCAGAACTTAATAGCCCTTTAAATAAAGCATATTTATTCTTGTATTCTATAATAGCCACACCCACATCATCATTTAAATATTCTTCAAAACAATTTTCTATATTTGGTAAAAATCTTGATTTTTTTATATCGTAGATCATTTTTTTCTCACCTATATCAACCAAACAAAAATCTCCACTAGGCAAGAAATAAATATTTTCTACCATTCGTTTATCTTCAATTTTCTTATATTTTACATCCAAAATCTTTTTTTGCATTTCTAAATCAAATAGTCCAAATTTACCATTTTGTTCTATAATATACTTTGTAGAAGTATACTTTTTTACTTGTTCATATTCTATAGGAATTATGATATTACCTGATGTATCTATCAATCCCATTTTATTATCTTTTAACACACAAAATTCTTGTTTGTGTAGTAAATCCAAAGAATAAAGTCTATCAAATTCTCCAAGGTACTTTTTAGAAGTTGCCTCTATATTAACAGTTGTATATTTTTTACCTCTTTGTATAATCCATATATCTTTCCTTAGTAGATACATTTCATCAAAATCTTCAACAAGGAACTCCTCTTTTTGTGGAATATAAATACTTTTTCTACCATTTTTCTCAACAAAAAAAGAATTCATTGAATATTGTTGTATATTATCATAATTATGGAGTAATATTTTTTTTATATTTTGCTTTTTATCCAACAAACATAAAGTTTCCAATCCTTCATTTATAAAGAAGATATAATTAGGATATACTTTAAAAGCTTCTTGAAAAATTATATTTAGTATTATTCCTTGGTTATCAATTACCATATTTTTTTTATTAACATTATTGCGTACAATAATTATTTTGACAACGTCTTGTTTAGTTTCAAATTGGTAGTTTATATTTTTGTTATAGACAGTATCATACTTTGGCTCAAGTGTCCACTTCCCTTTTTGGTCTATCACCCCCCAAAGGTTATTTTGTTTGGCAAAGGCAAGTGAGCTATCCAAGCCCATTTCGCCAAACTGTTTTGCTTCTT
>JALONN010000033.1 GCA_025454915.1 Raineya sp. | reverse complement strand
GTATGTAACCAATATGATCAACGGCTTAATCATCATGTTTTCAGACCGTTTATCTTTAGGAGATCATATTAAAGTGCTAGACCAAGAGGGTAAAATTTTAGATATTACTTTAATCAATATCATCATCCAAAACGAGGATAACGATATGGTATTGATACCTAACTCGGTAATTTTTACTTCTTTGATTGTTAACCAATCCAAACAAAATATTAAAAAACTTCGTCATTAAACCTTATGAAGATTATACCATGAAAGACGGTTTCTCGGTTAAAACCCTAGAAATCAAGAAAGATTATACCAAATTTAAAGTACAAGTATTACTCAATTATCACGACAGGGCTAAAGAAAAAGAAATCAGAAGAAAGTTGAATACGGCAGTATTGGAGCTGAGAGGGGGCGTTTAGTTGGTTGGTAATCAGTTGCCAGTTTTCAGTTGCCTGTTATGAGTTCTGGGTGGGAAAGGTGTTATTGAATGATTTTTGATGGATTGAAGGAGTGATTAATCATCAGTTGCGAGTTATCAGTTGCGAGTTATCAGTTGCCAGTTCTGGGAGGGTATTTTTATTTATTGAAGGATTGATTTTAGAATGATGGATTAAAGCTTTCCGTCTTTTGCTTTTTGCTTTCAACTCAGAAGATGGATTTCCTTGTTTTGAATTTTTAATTTCCCCTTTTTACTTATTACTTAACCACGGAGTACACAGAGAACACAAAGCTGGGTGTATACTTATAAAAGCGCTCTGTGAACTTTGTGTTCTTTGTGGTGAAAACAATTCTAGATTTTCAATATTGAGGATTGAAAAAAAGAAGAAAATCAAATTACTATGATGATTTAAGCCTTCCGCTTTCCGCCTTCTGCTTTCAGCTCATAAGATGATTTAAGCTTTCCGCCTTCCGCTTTCCGCCTTCTGCTTTCAGCTCATAAGATGATTTAAGCTTTCCGCCTTCCGCTTTCCGCCTTCTGCTTTTAGCTCATAAGATGATTTAAGCTTTCCGCCTTCTGCTTTCAGCTCATAAGATGATTTAAGCTTTCCGCCTTCCGCTTTCCGCCTTCTGCTTTTAGCTCATAAGATGATTTAAGCCTTCCGCTTTCCGCCTTCTGCTTTCAGCTCATAAGATGATTTAAGCCTTCCGCTTTCCGCCTTCTGCTTTTAGCCTTCTGCTTTTAGCTTTAGGCTTTCTCCGTACCTTGTTCGAGACTTGTTCGGGAAATGGTCCTTTTTTCCGAAGGTGTTACGAAGAAGCCTTTAAGAAGCACCGAAGGAAGTATGGATAAAACGTGGATAAAAGGTGGGGTATAGGTGGACTATACGTGGACTTAAAGCAATAAATTTTCTTGATTATATGATTTATTAATAAGGGCTCATTAAAACTAAATGAAGTATAAATATGAAAAGCAAATAACATAGATTAGCTACTTCTAATTTAACTTTCAATAAATATTTGTTTATTTTAGACTAAATTCTTCATGAAACATACCTATGGAACTGGATTATAAACATTAATAATAACATGATGATTTGGATATATACCACCGTATTATGTTGTATTTGTGCAAGTTTATGGGATATATATACTAGTTAGCACCAATACTAAAACCTAAAATGTGGGTTAGACTGAAATAACTAAAAACTGAACAAAATGGAAAAAATTAATGAAAAATTAAAAGAAAACTTTATCAGGATTAATTCTTACGGTGCAAAATTGCACATTGTGAATATTGATTCAATAGCACACGTGAAATTCCCTGACGGAAAAGCAGTTGTTACTTTAAAAACAATTGACGAAAATGGTAGAAATATTGTAATAGAGGATGCAATCAGGAGTCAAGAATCTTATACTAAGTTATTGACGACCGAGTAGCCTATTTCTATCTAACCAATAATTTTTTACATCAGATACGATTACTCGCATTGCTGTTTCGGAAAATCCGTCAAGTAGCTCTAATATCTTTTTAGTGGTTTCTATCCAGTTTATGACCTCCTTATTGTCAATTAAGGTCTTTTTTACATCATCTGGTATTTCAGACCACTTCATAGAAAATGGAGAACCTTGTTCGGGTAGGTCTGACTTTTTGTGACATGGGTTGTACGCTATAATATCTTCTTTCATAATAACAAATGTACCACCTATATTTAAGTTATTTTTAAGGGGGTTAGCTGACCTAAATTTTTAAAATATATTTTTATTAAAAATTATTAAACATGAAAAAAATATTCCTTATCGCCATAATAACCATAATGGCTAGTTATGCAGGTGCTTATAAGCAGGCAACTTTTATCTCCAACCAAACTTATATTGGTATGCCAATTAATGATTTTAAATCTTTAGCGGGTAAGAAAGCCTCGCTTGAAGCTATGGAATCTGGATATACAGTTTATAGAATAAATGATTATGATGCCTACACTGGTGCTGTAATTGATGTTAAGTTCTATTACTTCGATTCCAATGCTAAGTTAGTAAAGGTTGATGGAGGGGAGTTTAAGCAAAGGCGTTATCAAGTAGAAGTGATAAACCATTAATAGCTTGATATGAAAACCTTCTTTATAATACTTAACAAGATTAGTAGCATCCGATAATACTAAAGGATATTATTTATACTATTCCGTAGGACTTTAAAAACTCAATCTTTAACAAATAAAAATTATGACAAAATTAGAAGAAAAAATTGCAGAATTTGAAAACGAGGTTGACAAAATCGAAGAAAAATACTCAGACCTATTTCCAAAAGACGATAAGTATTTACCATTGAAAATGAGATACATATTCAATAAAGGAAATATTAATGGACAATCTTCACTTACTCGCTTTAGTGATACAGTCCCACCTCATGTTAAGGAAGAAGTATGTCTGACATTTACAAAAGTTCTTTCTTCTGACCTGTAGTTTTCTAGGTTTTCCTTTAGCAAATGAACTGGAATCTTGTACGTGTTGCTTAGGTATTTTCCTAAAAACTGCAATTCAATCACCTCTTCGGAGGTTATGAACTCTTGGTCTTTTGTTTTGATTCTTATTGTAGGTTTAGCTTCTGACATGACCTCATATAATTTAAATATAGAACGAAATAAAAGTACTGGTGCTAACACAGGGTTTAATAAATTGTTCCGAATGTGCCATCTGTACTCTATTACTTTCTACTATTTGTTAATGCTGTGCGATAGTTTTGGTGGGTTCATGATTAAAGAAGACCAGTTCAAGGATTTAACCCTTACTTATGACTTTGAAGCAGAAGTAGCTAAAATCAAGAGGACAGTAAGCGTATAAAAAAGCAATCCTTGTCCCAAATATTTGCTAAATTTGGGACGAAATTAAGCCAATGAAAAGACCACAAGTCAGAATCACTGAAAACCTTCCAAATGGGAAGCGTTATCTTTGTGGACGACTTTTTAGACTATGGCAACCACGAAAGTGTCAAGAAAGCCTTGTTACGCTTGAAAGAAAAAGAAATTCTTGTTCGATTAGCTCACGGAATTTATCTGTATCCAAAAATTGACAATGAACTTGGTGTTCTCTTTCCATCTACTGAAGAAATAGCGAAAGCCATTGCAAGACGGGATAAGGCAAGAATTGTCCCAACAGGCGTTCAAGCCTTAAATAAATTAGGCTTATCAACGCAAGTTCCTATGAAAGTGGTTTACCTGACTGATGGAGCAGCAAGAACTGTTAAAGTTGGTAAGCGAACCATCACATTTAAAAAAACAAGCCCGAAGAACCTTTTAGTAAAAGGGGAAATAAGCAGTTTGGCTATTCAGGCACTCAAAACCATAGGTCAAAATAAGATAGATGAGAAAACAATACAAAAAATCCAATCCATTCTAAAGAATGAAAAGAAAGAGAACATCATCAATGATGCAAAACTCTCCCCTGCTTGGGTAAGCAAAATATTAATGCAAGTAATTGAATGAATACAAATTGGCTAACACTATCAAAAGAAAGAAGGATTGAAATTCTCAATCAGGTAACAGAATTAACAGGTTTGCCAGCCATAGCAATTGAAAAAGATTGGTGGGTCACATTGTGTTTGAATGCTTCATTTTCATTACCATATGGTAACCAAATTGTTTTTAAAGGTGGAACTTCATTAAGTAAGGGATGGGATTTGATACAGCGATTTTCAGAAGATATTGACTTGGCAATTGACCGCAAGTTTTTTGGATTTGAAGGAGACATCAGTAAAACACAAATCAAAAAACTTAGAAAACATTCTTGTGAATTCATCTCAACAGAATTTCTCAAAGACTTAACACAAACTTTGACAGATTGGGGAGCAATAGCAGAATGTGAGATATTTGCACAGCCAGTTAAAGATTCAGACAAAGACCCACAAGTAATTGAAATTCATTACAATTCGGTAGTTGACACCTCGGAATATCTACCTCAAAGAGTTTTGATTGAAATAAGCTCCCGTTCCTTATTGGAGCCGACAGAGAAGCGTGAAATAAATTCGATTTTGAGTGTGAATTTCCCAAAGTTGGATTTTGCAACAGATGCTTATTCAATTCCTACAGTTCTACCTCAACGAACTTTCCTAGAAAAGATATTCTTGCTTCACGAAGAATTTTCGCAAGATCCTGAAAAAATTCGTATAGACCGCCTTTCAAGACATTTGTATGATTTGGTTAGGCTAATGGACACCGAACACGGAATTGCAGCACTTCAAGACAAGGAATTATACAATAACATTATTGCCCATAGAGAAAAATTCAATCCGTTGAGGGGGCATGACTACTGTAACTATACTCCCGACAAAATAAAAATCATACCGCCAGACACAGTTATAAAAGAATACGAGAAGGACTATTCAGAAATGAGCAAGTTTATGATTTATGGGGAGGCGTTAACTTTTGATAGATTGGTAAAGAGAATTTAACAGCACTTACCCAAAAGTGGCGGTTCAGTGGTTAAATCAAGCTTTGTGCTTCTATCAAAGTTTGTGCAGCTCGATACCGAAATGCACTTAATAGGGCACAATATAAACTATAACCGTTACCAGCAATTATAACAACGACACAAATGAAACCTGAAACATTTTAATCCCTCCCCCAAAAAAACAAAAAAGCCAAATCATTAACAATTTGGCTTTATTCTATAAATACTCTTGCGCTCATTTGTAACGAGTGCTTAACATGGTTTAACGATTCAATCGTATTTGAAACCTATATTGTAAAGATGAAAATCTAAACATTAAATCTGAAGTGCATAATATCACCATCTTCAACTACATAAGTTTTGCCTTCAACACCTAGTTTACCTGCTTCTTTACAAGCGTTTTCAGAACCTAAAGTCACAAAATCCTGATATTTAATCACCTCGGCTCTAATGAAACCTTTCTCAAAATCACTATGGATAACACCTGCAGCTTGTGGAGCGGTAAAGCCATTGGTAATCGTCCATGCTCTAACTTCTTGCACACCCGCAGTAAAATAAGTAGATAAGTTTAACAAACGGTAAGCAGCTCTAATTAATTTAGCCACGCCAGACTCGCTTAAGCCTAAATCAGTCAAAAACATTTGGCGTTCTTCGTAATCTTCCAGCTCGGCAATTTCAGATTCTATCTTAGCAGAAATAATTAAAACCTCGGCATTTTCATCTTTAACAGACTCTTTTACCAAGTCTACATATTTATTTCCAGTGTTTACAGAAGCCTCATCAACATTACAAACATATAAAACCGGTTTGATGGTGAGTAAGCTTAAATCCTCAATAAACTCAAAATCCTC
>JALONN010000032.1 GCA_025454915.1 Raineya sp. | reverse complement strand
ATATGTAACCAGGTGTTGTGATGGTAGTACGTCAATGGCAACAGGAAGGGGAGCATGCTCCCATCATGGAGGAGTATGTAATTGGAATGAGCCTATTGTTGTACAGTATAGAGAATTTGAATAATATTTTTTTACAACTAAACTTTTTTAATATGGAATTAACCCAAATTGATATTTACAATTACGAAGCGAATTTCCTACAAGCAAAAAGTGATCACGCTTACTTTTTTCTGGAAAACTCTGGTTTTGAAGTTGATAAAAAGCTTACTTTCCCATATCCAGAAATAAAAAAAAATATGGATACTGCAATAGAAAGCTATGATAAAAGTAAAATATACTGTAATTGTATTGAAGTTTCCAATAAGTTCTATCATTTCTTACAACTCTATAATGTGCCATCTATAGTTACATTTGGTTACATAATTTTGGAAGGGGAAAAAGTGTTTTATGAATCTAAAGAGGCTATAAGGAATAGATTTGAAAAAAAAGAAAAAGGGAAGTCTGGACTTATACACGCTTGGCTAACTCTACCCAACCTTACAATAATAGACCCAACATTTTTCACAACATACACAAGTTGTCAAATAAATGAAGCTCTTTTTTTAGATGGATTAAAACAAAAAGAAGGAGACAATCTTTGCTATGTCCCTATGTTTTTAGACTCAGAAGATATGATACGTTAATATTTAATTATCATAATCAATATATTATGGATGATAACAAAAAGAAATATTCTATTGATGAAATTATATCTTACGCTGCTATTACTATAGGTTTTTTATCAATAGTTGCGGGAGTCTTAATTCCAGAGAAGTATTCATCAAAGATTGGAGACTTCTCTGGTGGTGTAACAAGTTCTTTCTTTTCTCTTGCAGGGGTATTTTTGGTTATTTCTACTCTCAAACTACAAAGGAAAGAAATGGAAAGTAATCAAAAGGCTATATCCCTACAGGAGAAGGTTCAAGCACAACAAGCTTTTGAGTCTGCCTTCTTTAATTTACTAACTTTTCATCATGAAATAGTGAATGCTATCACCAGACATGAAAGGAGGCAAAAATATAAAGGTATTGTTGATCAGTTTATCAACAATAAAGCTTCTGATTTAAATGAAAGTATATTCTTAGAATTTAAAGGAAGAGATTGCTTTGAAGTATTTAAAAAAGCTCTATTTGATAAATATAAATCTCTAAAAAAGAAGAATGGATATGTTTATTCTTGTAAGGAAAATGAAACAATCTTTTTGAATGAAGTTTACTTAGAATTTTACGAAGACCATCAGTCTGATTTAGGGCATTACTTTAGGAATTTATATCATCTATTCAAGTTCATAAAGCTATCCAAAATTGATGTTTCAGAAAAGCAAAGATATGCCAGTCTTGTGAGAGCTCAGTTGTCTAATGACGAACTTATATTGATATTTTATAATTGCTTATCTGATAATGGATGGGAAAAATTTAAGCCATTGGTAGAGGAATTTCACTTGATGAAAAACCTTAATGCCTCAACTCTTATTGAAGAAAACGCACATTTACAGATGTATGACACAAAAGCTTATTTTACAACTTAAAACACGAAATTCATGAAAAATTTTAAAGAGTTTGTTGCAAATATTGTTCTTAAATGGAGCAGGCATAAAAAGAAACTTTTGGAAAGTCAAGGATTAGGGGGATTATCCAATAGACAATATGGGGATTTAGCTGAAGATTACATTTTGGAAAAAGTACAAGCATTGGGCTATGATGCTTATAAAACACCAGGAAGTAGGTCTCCTGCTGATATTATAGCTGTAACATGGCACTATAATTTTTGGCATATCATACTTATTCAGGTAAAAAGTTCCCATAGTATCAAAACAATCTATAGGCTAAATCAGGATGATAAAGATGAATTAAGTGTTTTTAATACTCTTCTGAAAAATAGTATTAAAGCCAATAATTCCATTCTAAATCAATACAATACCGACCCCATCATCATATCAAGTGGCTGTGCTTATGTTGTGAGAAAAATAATAAATGAGAAGATAACACATACACTGGATAATGCCTATGCTTTTAACTTTACAGGAATAAATATTGAAACATCAGAAATCAAGAAAGAGTATCTAAAACTTATACATAAGCTTTCAGTTTAAACTATTTATTTGATAACAACCTAATTCTTTCTTCCAAGTCTTCATTAGACAATTTGGATAAATCATCCAGCTCTAATTTACCCTTAATATCTATTTTCCTAATATCCTTCCAATTCTCTGGGTCAAGATTGGTAAGCACAAAGATAACAGCTGCTACATTGGGAGGATTGTATTTCTTTTTTCTTGTAACTTTAGTAATGAGTACCTTTCCATCTTGGGAGGGTATTCCTTCCTCTGATGTTTCAATATACTCATAACCCTCCACTAATTTCTCCAAAGATGTTAGAGCTTTGACTATTAGAGAACCTCTATGAAGCTCTTGAACCTTCTCTTGTGCTTTTCTGAATAATTGAGCAATCTCTGTAAACTCCTCCACCCAATAGTAAAAAGTTCTCTTACTAATACCATGTTTCGTACAACAACTCTCAATA
>JALONN010000024.1 GCA_025454915.1 Raineya sp. | reverse complement strand
CTTGGACAAGGTGTAAGTGGTGGTATCAATAATTTTGTTGGAAATATCACTAAACATCTCCAGACAGGTATTTTTGACTGGCTCACAGGTTCTGTGGGTGGGGCTGGGATTCAAATGCCTGCTGCCTGGGATTTGGGTGGAGTGATCTTCTTTATCAGTCAGATGCTGGGTGTGGGCTGGGAGCAAATCAAGATGAAGTTAGGAGCTCAAGTGGGACAAGAAAACATGGCTCAATTAGAAACTGCCATTGCTCAGGGTGAAGAAGGAATGGATATGGTCAAGAAGGTTCAGAAAGAAGGGGTTGCTGGAGCCACTGAAATTGTACAAGACCAAGCCTCTGAAATTCAGGAAATGGCTATGGGTGAGATCAAAAGATGGGTGGGTGTTCAGATTAAAGCTGTTTCTTGGTTTGTGATGTATTTTGATAGAATTGTGATGTGGGTAAAATCTGTGTTAGATTCTATTGTTTTTGCAGCCACAGGGGCTATTGGGGATGCCATGAAGAGTGTCGAGGAAGCCATGGGCAGAAGTGTTGGTTTAGTCATCACTTTCCTTGCTTCTCAGTTGGGACTTGGAAAAATTGGAGAAGCCATCAAAGATATTCTCAAGAAAGTCAGACAACCCATTGAAAAAATAGTCAATAAAGTCGTCAACTGGATTGCTGATAAGGTGAAAAAGTTAATGAAGAAAGTTAAAGGGTTGTTTAAAAAAGATAAAAAGAAGGAAGAAAAAGAAGATGATAAAAGTAAGAGTAAAAAATTCAACTGGGATATAGCTAAAATACCTATTATAGGTGAAAATGGAGAAAAGCATACTCTTCTTATTTTAGAGAAGAGAGGTAAACCTATTTTGATGATAAGAAGTGAAGAACATCCTGTATTAACATTCTTAACATTTTTTGAATCAGAGAAGAATAAAACTGGAGGAATGGATTCAAAACAATCAGACTATGTTACAAATATTAGAACAAAAGTTACAAATGAATTACAGCCATTATTGGATGAAGCAGACAAATTAGCTGATGAAAATAAAATAGATCAAGCCAATATTAAAAGAAGTATTATTATTGATAAGATGATACCTATTTCAGAATTATTGGGAAAACTTTTAACAAAAGAAACAACTTTTGCTACAGTTAAAGAAAAATATTTATTAGAAGGCTGGGTTGGAACTTTTGGCTCAAGCCCTGAAATAGTAGGTGATGATTTAACTCCTGATCATCAACCAGCAGGTAGTTTGTTACACTTACTAGTTGATACTTATTCATTCTTTAAAAGTAAAACAGATGCACCAAATATACATGAAGCTATACAAGGAGCAAAAGAAGATGGAGCTTATACAATTATGTTACATAAATATAGGCATGAAGCTGGCAGAACTTTTAAAGGAAAAGTGCATAGTGTGAAAAAATCATTAAAAACAGCTATTGATGGAGCTATTAATAACACCATGACTGACCAGGAAAAACGTGAAATTGCAATTGATAAGTTGAAAATTGAATTAGAAAAAGATGTATCTGCAATGTTAAATGTTATATCCAAGCCTTTGAAAGATAATGAACCCGTTTGGGCTGATATTTATAAGTTTCCTCGTTTAACACCAGACGAAAAACAACAACTTTATGATATGATAAAAAAACAAATTACAAAAGGAGAGGCTATTATTTTAGCACAACCAATTGATAAATATGCACATTAACTTATTTTTAATTTTACAATAGATATGACTATAGATAATTTAATATCAAATTTCCCTGAGAGTTTGTTACCTACTTTTATTAAAACCTTTTATGAAGATTTTATAAAGGTTGGGGAGTGCTATGAAGGTTTATTTTACCTTAGCCCTAATGCCAAACAAAAAGAGCTATATTCTTCAATTCCAGAAGAATATGCTGAAAACTGTTACTTATTATGTGTAAATAGAGGAAGGGATATAGGCTTTATATGGCACATTTATGATGATAAGCCTATTGAAGAAAATCCGATTGTTTGGTTAAATTCTTATTATGAAGGAGGGGTAGTAGCTAACTCATTCAAAGAGTTTATTATTGTAAATTGTTTCCATTTAAATATATTATCAAATGCTTGGATGTATTACTATGACCATATTAAAGATGGAAAAGAAGATAATCCACATCCAACGACATTGCAAAGTAAAGATGATACAGACCAAATGATTGCATATAATATAGATAAACATCCAGATTTCTTTCCTGACTACTTAAAAATGTTAAAAGAAAAATATGATATTGTACCTACAGATTACTATCCTGTAGAAATAGTAGGTAACGCTTTTATGAATAACCCTAATTTTATAGAATGGAGTATTGATAAAGGTATCATCTAAGAGTATGAATAGCCTTGTTTCAATGAAATTAATGCTCAAAAAATTAGAGCAAAAAAATGTAGAATTCTTTAATAAACATATACAATCAGGTATCCTAAAAGAAGGATATGTAGAAAAGTTTGCTGATAGATATAAAATTCCTGTGTGTAATTGGATGGAGCCATTATATACAAAACTCAATGGTATAAATATTGAGTGGTCAATAAATGCTCCTAGCTATATATCTGGTTTTTTTAGTTTAGATACTTTTCAAAGAACATTTATTCACACAATAGAATTTAGTCAGGGTAATTTGTGGTGGGATGAAGATAAAGAACATGAGAATTTTGATGAAATAAAGAAGCACGCTATATTTGAGTATATGCCAGGTATAGACTCTTATATCACTATCAAAACATACACTGATGGTTCTTATGATCTATTTTATGTAGCAGAAGGTGTTAGAGCAGTAAAAGAAGCTCTAACTTTACCTAAAATCCCTCTAACAGTGGAGCAGTATTTAGATTTAATGATTAGTTGTTATGGATGTGATGGAGTAAGACATCATTTACATAGAACTGAATTTTATCAAAATCCTTTTGAAGTTTGTCCAGAATTACAAGAGCTTAAAACATTATTTCCTGATTTGAAGCTTGCCTTACCTATAATTTAATTTAAGGTATGATAGAATATAAGAAAATATTATACATCAAACCAAGTCAAGAGAGAAAGGAAGAAGTCTTAGACTTAGTATATCAAATTGCTCATTCATTCAGAAGCGAATTTGATATACTCTTTGACTTTAGTGATTTTGATAGTCCTGTTCATAATGTTAATATACAAACTATTCTTTCTGAAGATGTTACTATTCGCTTGATTACAGACAAATGTTTAGATACTTATTCAATCAATATTGAAGTTTGGGATCATGAATATATAGAGTTAGCTCAAAGTATTTATGACAAAATTGAAGGCTGGAGTGTTGAAGAAATTATGATGAATATCCATAACACTCCACATCAGACTGCCAAAAGATGTATTTGGCATTTTCTTTTAATGGATTCCAGTTTAAATGGCTCTACTGTTCCTTTAGATTTTATTGCTTCCTCCATTATTGAAGAGTTAAGTTCTGATAATCCTATCAACAGAGAAAATGCCTTATATGCTATAGAAACTAATCCTCTTTATGCAACTCCTTTATTACCATTTATTGAAAATATTGCCTTAAATGATGAGGATAATGAAGTTCGTCAATGTGCAAAAGAAGTTCTCTTAGATTTTATGGAATACTATGAATAAAAAGAATCCTGCCATGAGCAGGATTCTTTCCCAATTATTAGTATATGGTATTTTGAAACTAAAAAACAAAACCCCAAGAGGGGTTTTAACTACTACAGTTTTATATTTTTAGCAAGCACCTTCTTTTTTGCTTACTGTTACACCAGGATGTCCAGGTACTTCATCACCCTCATTTAATCTCTTGCAAGCACTACCTGATTCTTGACTACCATTGGAGTAGGTACATAAACATTTGTCATCCACGCCTGCGAAACTAGCAGCAACTTTTCCACCAGTTACGTTTTCTGCTTGTTCTGAAGTTAAAGCTTTGTCAGTGAATTTTGCGAATTTATTACTTGTTTTAGTCATAATAAGAACCCATCAGGGCATTTAAGGGTTAGAAAAAACTTATGGAACAAAAATAGATAAGAGAGCAAATTAAGGCAAATATTTGATAAGCTTTCGTGTATCATTTTTTGATACAAAAGGTATCACTTAAAAAAACTCCTGATAGTCATTAATGAACATGAAAATTCTTTTTAAAACAACCTTCATGATTCTATCATATCCGCATCAATTTCGGTGCATTAATTTTTATAAAATAATTGAAATGTCTGCCTATAAAATAAATGTTACAACATTTAATTTTGATGTTTTTATAAATATTTAATCAAAATATTACATTATAATTTCAGTATAAAACACCTTTAATTTTTCTTGAAATCAAGATTTGTTCCCAAAAATCTTTCTCAAAAATTATTTTATTACACTACTACAAAATCAGGGAATCCCTGATGCGTAGCAGTTTTTTATTACTTAGATTGCATAAAAAGTAATGAAATATTGAACATTATAAATTGACAATTATGGATGCAAAATTAACGTCATTGCTTGGTGATATAGACAAACATTCCAATTCTGTGAAGGAGAAACTGACATCAACTTTAATGGGATATGTGCAGAAGTATGCTGTATATGATTTGCCTAAATCAGATGATATATCAACGGAACAATCAATTAGTCAGTTAAAAACAACTTGTGATTCATTAGGAGCTAATATATTGAAATCTGTTAGTAGCAGGTAATTAAATGATATTAAAATTGCTATAGAAGAAATTTCAATATTCTCTATATTTTGGTTATTTATCAGTTCTCTTGGTAATATGAAATATAGCATTACATCAAAATTAGTATTAATCATTATCATATCATTGGTATGGACTCTTGGTTTGCCTGGATTGGTAGCTTATCAAAGAAACGTTTTTTATGGATGGGAATATAAAGATAAGGTTACACATAACAGTATAAAAAGTTCATTGAAAAATTACAATGATAATATAAGATACTTAAAAAAAGACACAATTGTAAATGAACTATCAAAAGAAAAATTTAAAATAACTTTTGCTGGATTTGCTGAAAATGGGCTGAATTTTATATGGCTTATAAGTCATATCGTTTTGTTATCCCTTATATTTGTTGTTTATAGAAATTTTTTCTCAAAAATACTTACACTTCAAAATCTGCTTGTGGCTATTTGCATTCATTTGATGTTGCATGTGCCTATTTGGATTAGAAATTTTTCTGAAATTGGTAGGCATGGGAGAAAAATTTATGCATTTGTAAATTTTGATATTGATCCAATTTCATTCTTTTTACAAGAATTAAGAGGTATTTCATTTGCTTTACTTTTGGCTTCATTTTGGGGAATCTATCATATCATTTTTTCTAATAACCAAGATTATATTTCTCAATTGAATACAATTAAAGATTTGAAAAAATTTAATGAGGTTGGGTTACTAACCAAAAAATCATTTATTAATTGGCAGAGAGATATCTTTCTAACAATTATTCTATTTCTTCCCTGGACGTTCTTTTTTTGGAAGAATATTACCTTTCATACAGATAGTAGATATATATTAACAGCGATCATATTTCATTTTTTGTGGTTCTTAACTCTCATAACTATAACAGTTCCATTTTTTAAAATGAATTATGCTTTCCTCGAATATAAAAATTCTTTACTTGAGTTTCTAATCTTATCAAAATCAGATGAAAGAACTTATAACTATGTTTTAAAATTTGAAAGCCTACCAAAAGGACAATTGATATTAACAGCTATCTCAACTATTATTTCAATCTTTTTACCTTTTTTGCAAACACTTTTTAAATAGCTTCTGAGAAATGTGTATTTATCATTAGATGATTCTTTAGGCTCTCTGTATAGGTAAAAGAAAGTAGTAGAAATTTGTGCTTATTCACAAGTTTTTTCTTGAATTTTCTAGCTAAAAGTCGTATGTCTTGAATAGTATGATTTTTAATATTTAATAGATGGCTAAAGAAAAAAGCCTCTATTTTTAGAGGCTTTTAAAGGTGACTACTACATCCCTTTTTTGTTGATTTTGTATAGTCTAGCAACCTCCTTGTTTGCTTACCACAGTTACACCAGGATGTCCACTTACCTCTTTACCTACTTCAGTGCCTAAACAAACATCACCAGAGATTTGATTTCCATTTGATAGCTTACAAAGACACTTGTCATCTACTCCTGCTAATTCAGCAGTAACTTTTCCACCAGTAACGTTTTCTGCTTGTTCTGAGGTTAAAGCTTTGTCAGTGAATTTCTTTTGTCCATTTTTCATAATAAAATCCCATCAGGGCATTTAAGGGTTAGAAAAAACTTATGGAACAAAAATATACAAGGCAGTTAGTTAAGACAAATATTTAACAAGCTTTCATGTATCATTTTTTGATACAAAATGTATCAATCCTCCTCGTTTAACTTTAAAAAGAAAATAGTATTTTCATTAAGTTCTGCTGATGCTTTCCAGACATCCTCCTTTGTAGGCTTTAGAGGTATTGTAATAATTTTTTTAACAACTTCATTTCCTTCCTTGCTTGGTTTGGCAAACAAAAGTTTATCTGTTTTGGAAGAAAAATCCATCTTTATTACATATTGTTTCCCTTTCTTTTTCATTTTAATTTGGATAATACGTTGATTGGATGAATTGTCTTGAATAAACCACGATCGCTCGCCCATAGCATTGTATAAACCATTTTGAAAAGGAACTTCCAAGCCATTTGTATTTTTAAACTTAAAAGTTAAATTATAAGGTCTTGCATTTGGCTTCTTCTTAGCAGGTTCAAGCCTTTTATGAATATATGTTAAATAAAATGGTTTATTGAGAAAAATAGTATAAATAATATTTAGTTTCTTTGTTTGAATATCAATGACTGTTTGGTTACAATCCTCTGCCTCATTTAAAAATCCAACAGTAATAGTTTTTCCATCTACTTGATTTTCATTTTTTTCTTCAAAGCAAGGAAGTCCCATCACAGTAACACTTTCAGGAGCATCTTCTGTAACTAAATAATCAATACTTGTGTAATGATTCCTTGCTTGTGTTTCTACACCTTTGGCTACAGAATCCCAGTTGATAGTTGGATGCTTTTCTTTGAGTAGGGGATCTACCTTTACCTTAATATTGGCTCTCAATCTTAAGCTATCTAACTGTTGCCCATAAATCTTTGGGATAACTAACCCCATTACAACGCTAATAATTACAAAAACTTTTCTCATAATATATAAATTTGAATATCTAATACAAATATAATAAAAATAAATTATATTTAAAAATACTTCTTATGAAATTTTGATAGTTGTAGTTGCTTCTTTAGAATTATTCATATTCTATTTGAATCTCTATATCTTTATCAAGATTTCCTTTCCAAGAAATACTTAGTTCTAAATCTACATATACTTTTTTGGGATTTCTGTCAGGAACCGCAATCCCATTTTTAAAAACAACTTCTCCCCAAACCTTCTCCTGTTCTGTTTTTTTCTTCTCTATGGGCAAGAAAGGAGTAATAGGAACAAAATCTTCCAAAACGCCTCCATTCTTTTTATTTGAATGCCATTTTAATTGAGGATGGCTATGAAAAACTCTTTCCATGAATTCAGGTCCAGTTTGACTTGATGCTGATAAGATAGTTATCTTTTTGATGGTTAAATAGTAGTATTCTTCAGAAAATGTAATGTTAAATTTGTTTTTGTGATTAAAAATGAAATATTTCATGATTTAGAATATTGACAATATCAATGTTTTTAAACGTTTATAATTTTCTTTCCCAAGTATAACAAAAAAGCCTCTAAATTTAGAGGCTTTTGATTATATTTTTGTGTATGTTTTTCCTTCATGTTGGAATGTAGAGGGACAAACATTCCCATTATCATAGACTTCAATATACTTTGTAGTTCCTCCTTCAGAATAAGAGTACCAACCACATTTTTTGGCATCTTGGTCAGCTAATTCTGCTGCCTTTCCTCCCAAAGTTAAAGAGGCTTGCTCAGAGGTCAAAACTTTGTTAGCAAATTTTGCGAATTTATCACTTGTTTTTGTCATAATAAGAACCCATCAGGGCTATTTAAGGGTTAGAAAAACAAAGATAAAAACTGCTCATTGTTTTAGACAAATTATAATATACATTTCGTGTATCAAAAAATTATACATTTTGTTTATCCAAAAAATAAACCCTCTCTTTTGAGAGGGTTATTCATAAAAAATAAATTATATTTTGATTTTTAAGTATAAACTTCTAATTCATAATTTCAATTCCAATAGATACGATTAAAAATATTTTGATTTGCTTAACAATAATAACCTTATTCAAATTTCAATTCCAATAGGTACGATTAAAAGTGGGCGGAAGTATTCCATTTGGCATCTCTATCTTTATTTCAATTCCAATAGGTACAATTAAAAGCGTGTTATTTGAAAACAACTGAATAACCCCATCCGTATTTCAATTCCAATAGGTACAATTAAAAGTGACACAAATGTAGTTACATATACTCAATTTGACGAATTTCAATTCCAATAGGTACAATTAAAAGACCTGCCACAGTATCCAACTGAGGACGCAAAGCTAAATTTCAATTCCAATAGGTACAATTAAAAGCTTGTGATAATGAAATGAAAGTAAGAGGACGCAAAATTTCAATTCCAATAGGTACAATTAAAAGTTATTCGGAACTGTTTCAAAGCTCTGGTAGTAGCTCATTTCAATTCCAATAGGTACAATTAAAAGGCATTACTTTGCAAAAGAAAGTAACGAAAATTTGTGCTTATTCACAAGTTTTTTCTTGATTTTTCTATCTAAAAATCGTCTGCTTGAAATAACAACATTTTCTATGGAGATAGACGACTTTCAACTATCAGTGATTTATACAAAAAATAAACCCTCTCTTTTGAGAGGGTTATTCAAAAACGGATTAGATAGTTCAATATTAACTCTTCATTAATGTTGAAATCCGTGTGTTAAATTACCTTGAAAACTCGATATTGACAATTTGATCCATTGTTGCACCTTGTGAATCAGTATGTCTCACCACAGCTCTTAGTCTGACAAAACCAACACTTGTACCTCCAAAGTTTCCATAGGGTGTTGGAATCGGGCTACCTCCACAGCAAGCACAGCTCGCTTGTGGGAGAGCATTAGATGTTAAATTTACTTCTCCTCCTGGTGTTAGGTTCTGAGGGCTTGTATATATCCTGAAAGCTTCTCCACCTCCTCCTTGGCAACCCTGAGTATTGGCAGGCAATACTTGTACAGTATTGAGTGTGCTCAACATATAATCACCAACCCCAAGCGGAGAACAGAAAGTCTGAAGATTTTCAAAATTTAAGAATCTTGAAGTGACATTTGTATTTTGTGCTGATGTGTTCCATTTTGCGTCTCTATCGCGTGGACGTTCTCCCAAAGCTACAAAAAAACTATGCAATCCAGTGGAGGTATTCAATTCTCCTCTACCAACCATATTTGTTGTGAAAGGGGGTAAATTATCAAAGATAGTAAATCGAAGTTTTTTCTCTACATCTTTTTGTCCATCGAAGAACCTAAAAGTCGGTTCTGAGATTATACTTTTATGAATAAATGGTACAATCTGATTTTGAAAAGAAGGTGTTAATTGGGGAACCAAGAACAACGTTTTTGTTTCAAATGCATTAAAATTAAGAGTAGTCTGTTGAACACTATTGGCATCTACAAGCTTGAATTCTGAGCCAATAATTACTTGTACGGTGATACTTTTGGGATACAGAGAACGAAAAGTAAGTGTGTGGTTTACGCCAACCTTGCAAGAATCGTTATCCAAGGCTGCATCAGAATTAATGAGTAAATCAGGAGCAATGATTTTAAACCTCCAATTTTTAACAAACTCAGTATTTCCATTTCTTACTCTAAATTTCAACTCATAATCACCAGCAGGACCTTCAAACAATACTTTATTTGAAGATGTAATTACCTGGTCTTTTTTGAAGAGTTCTCCTTTTGTGTTGATATAAAGGTTACCTGAGCCTCTCACAAACTCTACATTTGCCTGATAGGTTTTTTTCTCATCAAAATTAAGAACCTTTAAGAAAAACTCATAATTGCCGTCTATTACGCCCAATGTATCGCCTTCAAACTTATAGTCAATAGGGGTGGTTTGTGGTTCATAGAAACCCTCACGATTATCACAAGAGCTTATAAGGAAACCCAGTGAAATAAAGAGTAAAAATATTTTTAATATGTTTTTCATGATATAATTCAATTTTATATATACTAATATACTGTTACTACGATTTCATTGCCTGTTTGGTTGTTGTCATCCATCAGGGCAATACGAGCTTTGAGACCCTCATTAAAACGTCCGTTACAGGTACAATCAGAGATTGCTCCTGAACCTGTACGAATAATATAGGGAATAAAAGGTCTAAAAGCAGATTCGCCTCGAGGAGATGCACTATATGCGGGGGTTTCAGTTAATCCATAAAGATTAAGTTGATTAGAACTTGTAAACGTGGTGTTCTTTGAACTTTGGGCATAAGAGATACCAAATCCATAGCCACTTGGATAGTTTAATACGCATGTATTAGAAGCTGTAAAAGTTACATTACCTTGCACTGTATAGTAAGTGTTACCTTGATGACTCTTTTCTACTTCGTTACCAAAACCTACAAAAGCATATTTTGTTACCTTTCCTCCCCATTTAGCATCTCTGTCAAGCAATTCCACTTGACCAATAGTTTTTGATGGATTTAGATAAATTACTGGAGTAGTTGTCCCTGCCTGAAAATCTATTGAAAAATCAGAAGCTGCTATTGCTACAGGAGGTAAATTATCAAACACCAGAATTGGAATTACTTTCTGGTCATCTACACTATTACTTTCATTGTAAGCCTGTACAATGAAACCCGTGGGCAAACTCTTGTGAGCAAACGGAAGAGTCTGTGTAATAAGTGAAGTAGATGCCTGTGGTGTGGCTGTAACCCTATATTTCTTACCAATAGGAATAGTTACTACTCCATCGCTAGACAAATTCTGAGGTGAACTGCTACCATCGGCAAGGTAAGTGATGTTAAACACTCCTCCAGAGAGTGGAGTAAGTTTAAATTTTCTATTTGAAATCACAGTAGAATTATTAGTCAGCTCAAAGGTAAAAGGAGTATTCACTTTAGCACTGTCGTTATCAATTCCAGCAGTTGTTGTTATGGAAAAGATATTAGAGCTCTTCTTGTAGGTTACAGAGTGTCTTTTAGTGTATAAAAAACCATTTTTGTCCTTCACTACAAAATCAATATCAAAACTTTTATCTGTTTGCGTTTTTGGCAAGAAACTAAACTCATAGATGTTCTTTTCAATAGGAGCAAATAAGTTATTTGCCACTACTGTACCAGACTCAAATAATTCAGCTTCATTGGCTAAGTAATTTACTTTCCATTCCATCCCTTCTGTTTTTGAGAAAGTTACCTTGATTTTATTTTTATCCAGTTCTGCATTTCCACTAAAAAACATCACAGAATCACCAAGTTTCGTGATGACTAAATCACTTTGCTCTATTTCTAAGAAAGTCTTACGATTATCACAACTCCAAAGCATTGTGCCAAGTAAGATAGCAGGCAAAAAAATGCCCACTATCTTAAAAATAAGTTTATCTCTCATAACTACTGTAATCCACAGTTTGCGTTTGTACAAATCTGAATGGTTTTTGTTTGAGATTCAGCACCATCATCATCTATTGCCACCAAAATAGGTGATAACCAAGGGTCATAAGTAACTCCATTTGGCAGTGAACAACTGGCATACAAATACTTTGTATAAGGAAAAAATTCATCCACTGGAGTAGAGGTGGTAGGACCTACAAAAGCGTATAAGTCTTTGAAACCATCAACTTCCATAGGGATATTAAATGAATTAAAACTTGCATCTTTCATGTATGAAACTATTCTTGCAAACACACCACAATTACTAGATTGAATGTTTAAATCCACCATGCGTGCATTGTTAGATATTCCGTAACTCACTAATTCAGTAGTATTAGGTTCTCTTTCATTTAAGTAACCTACAAAACGACCTTTTACGATTCTGCCACCAAATTTTGCATCTCGGTCAATGCTTGAAGCGTGAATTGAAACTCTAATCTCTGGTCTGATAGTTCCTGTTACAACTTGTAAACGCACTTTTGGAGGTAATGGAGGTAAGTTGTCAAACAGGGTCAAATTAAATGCCTGAGCTGTTTCGAGTCCATCATCCAAGTTAGATAAAACCGAAACCTGTATTTGACTAAATTTTGACTTGTGTACAAAAGGAACAGTTTGGTTGATATAAGACGCATTTAATTGCGGAACAGCACGAATTACAACCGTCTCCCCAGGTTGCAAAGTCATTCTGCGTCCTACGAGTATATTAGCCTGAAGTCCTACCACATTATAGTATGTAAAATCAGCAGGGTTGGAAAGTTCTATGTTACGACTAGTTAAAGCATTTAACTTCACCTTAAATTCGTAGTTTTTTCCAACTTTAGCAGAGTCTAAATCTACAGATTGGCTTCTATCAATGGTTAGTGTTGCAAGTTCATCTACATATCTCAACTTGAATATTTTTCTTGTTTCTTTCCCTCGAAAATTCTTCACCACAAATTCAAGCTCGTAGATAGCAGCTTTGCGTTCTATGGGCTCAAAAGTAAAGTCAGTAGAAGGAGTATAGCGATACTCTTCACCATACTTTACAGATCCAGCAGTTCCCTGGGTTAGATTTCCATTATTATTAGAAAGAAGTCTAATTTTTACATTGAAAGCCTCGTCTGCACTTTCTTTGAACGAAGTAGGTATCTGTTTTTCAATCAGTAGTTTGAAATTGAGTTTCAGACTGTTAGAGCTTTCTACTTTCATCACTGAATCCCCACCAAAGGTAAATTTTGGAGAACTATTTCCAATGCTATCAGGAAGTGAACCTAAAAGTTTATCAAGTCCATCTACTTCTTTGATAAAACTTTCCCTGTTGTCACAACTTGTAAATCCTACAAGGAGTAACAATATATAAAATAAATGTCTGTGATTCATAGTAATGGGAGAGGATTACTGATTAATGCCAAATCTGAAAGACAAGCCAGCAAAATATCTTGCTGTTCCAAAGTTTGAACCTCCAGATACTAAAAACCATTGTGAGAAGTGTGGAACAACCATGAATTTGTCAGATACAAAAAACTCAACTTCGCCACCTATGGTTCCTGCTACAAAAGAGCCACTTTTGTCATCACTACCAATGTAGTTTATTGGTTTAGAAACAAGTTTTCCACTTTCAAGTCCTCCAGCTAATCCTGCTTTGGCATTGAAGAATATCTTTTCATTGTTCCAAAGATTGTAACCTACTTGTAGGTTTAAGGCATAAGAGGAGTATTTTACATCACTACCATCCACATCACCTTTGATGGTTGAAGATTCTCCAAAAAATTGAGCTTCTCCAAAGATTTTATTATTAAAATGTCTAAGGTAACCAACTTGTCCAAAGAGACCCTTTCCTGTGATGCCTCCTCCCAATTCAATTTGGCTAACTCCTTTTACATGCCTTTGGGCATTTACAGACACTACAGAAATAATAAAGAGAAAAGTAAATAATACAGTTTTGTTTTTCATTTTTTTAAAAATTAATAAGATAAAATAATTGAAAGGGTTAGTTTGCTAGATTTGTATTACAAAGTTATGAAAATTATTAAATTTTATCCAAGCCTAATGACATGTCTTTTTCTTTTTCTTTTTTCTTTTTCTGTTCAAGCGATTTCTTATTTGCTAGGTCTTGAGTATAATCTAAACCTACTGCTTTTTCAATACTAATGAAGAGTTGTTTTTCAGGCTGAAGAGTTTTTACCATATTAATTACTTTGTCTAGGTTCTCCTCATTTACAGAAGTAACAAAAGCAAGAATTTCATGTTTTTGAGTTGCTTCAAGCATACTTACCGAACCAAGATCACGGATAGAAAAATTAGCAGCAATGGTATCTCTTACAAATTTTCTTTTTGTATTTCTTTCTTCAGCATTTTTATAGGGAATCTCTATTTTAACTTCAACTTTTCCTTGTCCTTTTACATCAATAATTACTTTGGGAGAGTAGGTTTGTTCATCTGAACGCATTGCCATAGAAAATCCATCTTCTTCAATGATAGGACTTGGTTGATAGGTTTGGGCATAGAGCATAATATCCGCTCTCTTTCCTTCCAAAGTATTTTTGTTAATGAGAATCATTTTGTCTGGATTAAGCCAGTCTACCAGATTTTGAAGCATTCTTTGTTTTGCACTCATACCATCATGAGGACCAACTGTTGAAATAAAAACATAATTATCTGCAAGATTAGCTTGATGTGTTTCAGCATAAGCCATACAATCAATGGCACTTTCACCAATATAGAAAGTAAGAGCAGGCTTACCATTTTCATCTTTTTTGAAAGAACCTAAAAAGGGTTTTGACATCCACAAACCTACTTCACTATAAGCTTCATCAATTCTTTTTACATTAATTGCATTTCTATATTCTTTTGTAATTTCTTCAGTACCCACCACCAATAGAGCTTTATTGGGTTGTAAGATATATACAGGAAATATGGTATTGGTAAAGAGTTTTCTACCATCCTCACCAATGATATCTTTGTTAAAAACACTTCCTTTAAAACAATAGTGGTCAATGGTATCATCAGAAATCCCTCTTTCATGTAAAATAGTTCTATCATGAAGCTCTTCTTTCATACCATAATATTCTTTGAGCAACTCCTTTTGTTCTTTGAAAAAATCTTCCAGATTATCTCCAAAAATTTCTTTAATGGTTATTTTATCTTTTACTTTGTCAATAACGATACCTTCATCTTGAAAATATTCTCTCAGCCATTTGATAGCTGTATCCTCACCAACTTCTCTACGACTCATAACAAAATCTACAATATTACCTTTATCAAGTGAGTTATTTGGATTAATGAAGAAAAATTTCCCTGAAGGAATTTCTTTGATAATAATATTCTCATCCTTTGATTTGCTTGACATCACAGTGATGTTGCCTACTGATTTTTCTTTGAACGACAAAGTTTCTTGATCATTGACTCTGTAGCCATTGTGCCTCGCAAAATCCACCAAGTCTATGGATTCAAAGGCTGCTATTTCTTCTTGCTTGTTTTTCATAAGTATTTCTTTTTTCTGTTCGGGATTTTTAATAACAAAGACAGCTTGAGGCTTGGGTTTTTGGATTTCAGTTTCAATATTTAAGGACTTAAGCATTTTATGAATGGATTCAGGAGAATAAAGAGTTTCTCTTAAAGGATCATCATATGTATTCTTGATGGCTGAGATTACATTGTATTGAAGATCGTGTTGCTCACAAAACTTCTTCATTTCACCATAAGCAAAATGGAGTTGCGAAAAAACGAGTTCAACAGCTTTCTCATAAGACAATACAACTTCATTGTCTTCATAATAAGCGATGTCATTTATGTTGTTCATTTAAATTAGATAGGGGTTAGTGTTTTTCCAAGAAATAAAGATTTGAAGCAAAGTTAAGTTTTTTTTTGTGAATTTAAAAGGAAAATTTAAAAGTTGATTTTTTTTTAGTAAATTTGCCTAACACAATAAATATAAATAGTATATGAAAGTTAAATTTTATGGTAAACAAGGTATTATAGTCTTGACTATAAGTATTGTAGCATCTTTCTTGATTTATTATTTCTTCAAACTCGATGAGAAAAACTTTGCAGACATAGCTCGCCCTGCATTGTTTATCAAAAAAGGCTTGAAAGCAGCTGGAGTCATATTAATCATGGGTTTGTCTGCTATGACAGTTCTTTCTTTTTTTATGCCACTTTTGATTTCAGAAGTAGAAGAAGCAACAAAAATAAGCACTCAACATCCAGAATTACTCTGGGACCCTAAATGTCTAATCTTCTCAAGAGAGTATTTGAATATTAAAGTAGAGTCCGGAAAGAACCATCCAGCCTTGGTTCCAATAGAAAGAATATCTTCTTCGATTTCTCTTGAAAAAGAAAGTAGTATACTTTCACAAGGTATTGTTACAGAAGATGAGGAGGTCAATGATTTTTTCAATACGATGGAAGTGAACAATCAAGCCAAGGAAGAGAAAACAGAAACACCCCAAATATTAGATGTAGATAGCCCCCTTGTAGAAGAAGAAAAGCAAAGAAATACTCCCAAAAAACAGCCCAACGAATTTATAGATAAAAACAATATAGATGATATGTATTAAAAAATTTATGAATTACCCAATTTAAATCTAACCCTTTCACTTATTATTATCGTATGAAGTATCCTGTTTTTATTCATGTCGAAAAACCTAGCAAGGTTTTGGGCATGAACCTGGAAGAAGCTGCAACACTTGTGGTCTCCCTGATTGCCTGCTTAGTTGTAAGCGTTGTTTTAGGATCATTTGTAAAACTACCACTTTGGTTTTTTCCTGCATGGTTTTCTCTGATTTTGGTGCTTTTTTTTCTTTTTAGAAAAGCTGGTGCAAAAAGTCATCCAAGGTACACACTCTCCTACATTGCTTATCACATGATGCAAGCACATGTTGTAGAACCTAATGGTCAGATTTATCTCAAAAGCTTATCAGAGCTTCAAGAGATACGTGAAAACTATAAGAAAGAAAAATCTAAAAAATAGTAGCCAACTATGAATCCTAATAGAAAAGCACAACTCGAAGATGTGTTACCTGTAATGACTATTGAAGGTAACACAATGTTTATGTGGAATGGAGCTGTTGCTCTAGGTTTTGAAGTTTCTGGATATGAACAAGAAACACTTGAACCCCAAGAGTACACTGAGATAAACCAGACAATCACTTCTGCTCTCCGTTCTTTGCCAATGGGGACACTTATCCAGAAAATGGATATTTATTTTGAAAAAGAAGTTAAAGGAGAAGAGAATCCTCAACAAGTATTCACCAACAAGGTAAAGCAAAAATTAGAGGAAAAGCCTGTGATGTTTCATAAGTCTTATATATTTATTGCTTTTCCAAAGCTTAAAAGGAACAAGGACAAACAGAATGTGCCTAAAAGCAATTCAATCTTGAATTTATTTACAAAATTCAGCTCTCCCATACAAAAAGGAGCCACAGAGCTTTATAAAACAAAATTGGATGCACTAGATGGAATTGAAGAACGTTTGGAACTATTGCCACAAGCCCATAACTTTATGGAGCGTCTGAGTGCTATTATTCCAAAATTTCAATACAGGGTTCTTGATCATGAGGATATAGAAATTCTTTATAAACAATATTTTAACCTTGAATTTGACAAAGCACCTGCCAGCTATTGTAGAAGTATTGTAAATGATACCAAATCTCTTACTATAGGTGAGAAAAAAGCTAATATTATCTCACTTACCCAACAAGGTCAAGAGGCTTTTGATATTGTGTTTAATGGTTATGGGGTTATATCTCCTCAAGTTTTTGGGCTTACCCACTATTTAAATCACCCACATATTTTAATTACAAATCTTGTAATTGAAAATACTGAGCAAAAACTCAAAGAAGTTGATTTTAGTAAAAAAATTGTTTCTGGCTTTGCTTCCAACAATCAAAACTCTAAAATTAAAATTAAACAAATGGAAGAATTCACTGCATTAGTGCGTAGTGAAAACAATCAGCTTGTAAGTCTAGGAATGCATATTCTAGTTTGGAGTGAAGATGATCAAAAAAGATTAAGAGTTGTTGAAGACAGCATATCAGCTATTAGTAGAATACAAAAAGCTGAATGTTTGGTCGAAACGATGGACATGATGAATCTATATTTTGCTCTTGCACCAGGTAATGCTCATGAAAGTATTCGTTACTTATTATCTACCCCCGAAGTTGCTTTGACTTATACTCATTTCATTGAACCAACTAAAAGCAATTCAACAGGTATTTTCTTTGGGGATAGACAAAAAAATGTTGTACAAGTTGAGTTATATGACACAAACAAAAATAATCAAAACGCTATTATAGTTGGTCCTCCTGGTTCTGGAAAGTCATTTACTGGAGGATATCTAATGGTTCAAAGGGATGAACAACCCAAGACCAAGCAAATCATTATTGATATTGGCGGAACTTACCGAAATATTGTGGAGGCAATTTGTGGGTTAGATACTTATTTTGAATACTCTCTAGAAAAACCTATGAAATTTAACCCTTTTCTCATGAAGAAAGAAGATACTACTCATAGAAAAGAAATTGTTGTCAAGATAAGTGATGAATGTGAAGAAATCCAAGAAGAAATTATCTATCGAAGTTATGCTTATTTAACAGATGAGCAAAAACAAAACTTTTTAGTTACATTAATAGGGGTACTCTTATTAGATGAAGGCACTAATTTCAATAATGAGCAAAAGGCAATCATTACTGAACTGGTTAATTTGTATTATGAACATATCAACGAAAGAATTAGATGTGTTCAGGAAGTTTTTGCAGAAAACTACTTTAAAGCCAAAAAGATTTCTGAAGCGGGAATTGATATTCCTGAAGAACTTAAAAATCTACAAAAGCCCTCTTTAATTGTGCCTAAGTTTGCAGATTTCTTCCATTTTGTGCTTGAATATTATAGTAAATTAGAGAAAAGCAATCCTGAAGAGTATCAAAGATTTACTCAAGCTCAATCAAAAACTAAGTTTGAGACTATTCTCAAGCCTTATGCTACAGGTGTTTATAAGGCTATTTTTGATAGTGATACCGTAGAGAATCTTGATGAACACAGACTCATTGTATTCGATTTGGATAAGATAAAGCAAAATCCATCTCTTTATAGAGTAGTATCAATGCTAATCATGCAGTTATCTTATGATTTGTGTGATTTTAAAGCCAATGAGTATAGAAAATATATTTATATGGATGAGGCATGGAAAATGATTTCTGGAGCAATGAAAGATTGGGTGGAAGAAATGTTTAGAACTATCCGTAAGAGAAATGGTTCTTTCAACCTAATAACTCAATCTATGATTGAAATTGACCAATTAGGGCTTGTAGGTGAAGCAATTAAACTCTGTGCTGATATTAGGATTGTACTCAGACACAATACAGATGTTGGAGTCATGAATTATTTGCAACAATCTTCAGGGTTTACCTACCACGAAAGGACACTCATTGAATCTATTAGAAGTTTTGAAGATAGCAGAGAGATTTTTATTAAAAATGGAAATGTTGGAAAGGTTTACACCCTTCTTACACCCATTGAAATCAATGGATTGCTTTCATCAAAACCTGTAGAAACAAATCTGATTAAAAAGCTTAAAAACTTTTATAAGGGAAACATCCATTATGCTCTTAATCAATTTAAGGAGCATAAAGAATCAAATAAAAATCTTGACACCATAAACATTGACTAATATGAAAGAAGTTGCAGAAGCCCTGTATGCTGCTGGTATATCAGCAAATGGAATGGTTTTAGGTTATACCCAAGGCTTTGGAGTTGCTTTTTTACTCATCGTTGTAGGAATGCAATACTATAAGGCTACTTTTTCAAGTCAGTTTGTGATGGTTGATTACATGCCTATTTTACGTGCTATCATTATCTTACTTGTTTTACAACTATATGGTAGTTTAGGTGGTAGTGTTGTTAGTATTGTAAAAGGAGTGGGCAGTATAGATACAGAATTCAATGCTGGGACTGCTTTTACAACTAGTCATCAGGAAAAACTTAGAAGTGCCTTTGGAAAGACAGTAACCAATATTTATCAAGCAGGAAAAGATTCACCTAACTTCTTTGCTGGAGTTACAAGTGTTTATAATAGTATCTCTGATGATAAATTTTGGGATAAGAACTTAACTGCTGGAGAAATCAAAGCGAAGCATACTGAGTATATGCGAAAACGAAATATTAAAGAAAGAGAAGAATTGGAAGCTCAGAAACTTGCAACCAAAGAAGCTGAAGCTGACCAGGGAGGCATTCGTGAACAAATCGCTTATCGCTTTGAACAACTTACCCAAAGCATCACAGGCTTATTTTCAATTATTAATATTTTATCAAATTGGATTAAAGAAGGTGTGGTCATTATGGTTAGAAATGTAGTAGCAGTTGTTTCACTAGCTTTGCTAGGTTTGGCATTTGCCTTGGGACCTATTCCTATTGTTTTATCTATTTTGCCAGCTTTCAAAGATGCTTGGCAACGCTGGCTCTCATCATTAATTTCTTTTGGACTTTGGGGGCTTACTATCAAGGTTTTGGATTTAATGACTATAGGGCTTGCAGAATATACCTATATGTCTGGTATGGATGATACAAACCCTGTACGAGCCATTACTGTAAACCTTGTGATATGTGTTCTTTATATCATGACTCCAAAAATTAGCAATTTGATGCTTGGTTCAGGAGGAGAATTTTATTCAGCCATGACAGGAGGAGCAGCTATGATAGCAGCTAAAACAATAGCAACCAGTCAAACAGTGATGGGAGCAGCCACTTCATCGCCTACAACTTTGGCTAATGGAGCTAATAGTATGAAAAATGCTGGTAACACCATTATATCTAATACTACCAATACTGCATCTTCTTTAGGAAGTAAAGCATCTAATTTGGCAAATCAAGTTTTTCAAGGCTCAGGAAACGAAAAAATGGCTTCAGGTCTTGCAGGGGTGATGGGCAATACTATTGGAGCTACTGGTGGTTTTGCTTGGGGGCTTGCCAAAGTTGTTTTACCTAAAATCAGACATTAATGAACTCTTTATTTTTTTATTCTAACCCTTTTAATCTATTATTTTTATGGAAGAAAATGCAAGTTCAATTGGACATGTTCAACTCAACAAACAAGTCCGTCAAATAAAAGCACGTTCCAATGCTCTTATTATAGCATTTGTGATTGGTTTCGTTATTTTGGGAGGATTCATCTATTTTAGTTTACAACAACTTTCTCAGCGAATTTATGTGCTTGGTTATGGTGGAACCTATTTTGCTACTGCCCATGATGGAAAAAGCCATACAGATTTTGAAGTTGAAAACTTCGTAAAGGTCTTTATGAAGACTATGTATGGACATGATGCCACAACATTTAAAAGTAGAGTAGAGAAAGCCTTGCAATACGTATCCAAGAAAGATGGCCAAGCCATTGTGGATGATTTTAATAGAGAGAGATTACATGAGCAATACATTCGTTCTGGTGCTTCCATCAGAGTAGAAGTAGACAGTATCTTGATTGATATGCGTTCTGTTCCCTATACGGGGATTGCTTTCTCAAGACAAATTGTTTATAATGGTTCAAGAGAAGCTGTTGTTCCTTTTGGTATGAAATTTAAGGTTGGTATGCTTCCACGCAGTTCTACGAACCCTTTTGGCTTACAACTCAGAGATTTAAATTTTTTTAAATATGAATTAAATCTAAATTTGCAGGAAAATCAAGATATACAATCTCCTTCTGAAAAAGAGAAAGAGTTATCTAATATGGAGGAAAATCTTGAGGAAAAAACAGACACAAAGTCCATCAAAATGAAAGAACCAGATACTGATAAAAAATCAACACCTTAATTAATTATAAAATAATCCTTTTAAACTTAAAATAGCCATGAAAAAAATCATTTTAGTTTTTCTCTGTTTTTTGACTTTATCACCTATTATAGCTCAAAAAGTGGATACTATTTACATAAACAATACTTCAACAACTTATTTGATATTTCCTTTTGATGTGGATTTGGTAGATGTAGGTTCAAAAGACTATGTACATCAAATCCAAGAGTCTGCTAAAAACGTAGTATTTATAAAAGCTCTTAAAGAAAAAAATGCTTCTGGGGGAATACCTATTCCTACATCTTTCTTTATAAAGAGTGGTAATGAGTATTATAATGGAGTTCTTATATTTAAAAAAGATATCAAACAAACCATGTATGATTTTAGAATTTCGACTCAAAAAACAAATGCTACTAAAAATACTTCAAACACTTCAGGAAGTAATTCAGGAAACAATAGTTCGGTAGGAGGTAATAATTCTAATAATAATACAAACACTATTAAAAGCAATAATACTGCAACTACTCAGACTCAAGAGTCTGGAAATGATATGCAGAAGAATTTGTTGAAGCTTCGTGATAGTAAAGCTCAATATAAGTCAATTGGACAAATTAGTAATGGAATGAGTATTTTTTGTAGTAATATTTACATAGATAAGCAGAATAATATCTATTTGAAGTTTTCCATTAAAAACAACAGTTCAATAGATTATGAGTTAGATTTTGTAGAGTTTAACTTTATTGATAAACGTTCCAAAGCAATGCAGAAAAAAGAGCCCTTAACTCCACTCTATATGGATGAGAAAAAACTTTTTCCTTCCAAAAAGCAAGTAGAATTTTTGTATGTACTTCCACCCATGGCAGGTACGGATAACTCTTTGGTAGAAGTTACATTTAGAGAAATGAATGGAACTCGTAAAGCTGTGATTGAAGTACCATCTTCTAAGATTAATGCATCTGAAATCATTAAATAAGTAAATAAATAAACAATTTAGTATATGGAAAAAAAGAAAGTGAATGGTGTTTGGAAAATTATAGCTGGCTTTGTGGTGGTTGTTCTTGTCTTTGTAGCAGTAGCTTCAAGTGGAGGAGAAGATTCTGATAGTGCTATTTCAGAACTTGAAAAAGATTCTGTTGGTCTCAAACTTGCTAAAGATGATAAAGATAAGATTGGAGAATATCAGAAGGGTTATAATGACAGCAAGAACCCAAAAATTGAAAGTGTTACACCCAAATTTAATATTGAGGAAAGTAACCTCTCTGAAGGTAAATCAGACTCCAAAGAATCAGAAAAAGAAAAGGAGAACCCTAATAGTGATAAACAAGTAGGAGGTTCGTATAGCTCCCCTTATAAAGAAACTGGTTCAAACAAAACAGAAACTAATAAGACAACCACCACTAGTGAACCTGAAGAAGAAAATGTTTTTAATTCTACCTCAAGAACCACTGCAAAAACTGCAAGTAAATATAGAGCTGTGATTCATGGTGATCAAAAAACTAGACAAGGAGGTTCTGTAGCTATCAGAATTCAGGAGGATGCTGTGATTGGTGGATCTAAAGTTCCCCGAAATACTATATTTTATGGCACCATTACATCTGCTGGTTCAGGAAGACTTATGATTTCTGTATCAAACTTTAAAACAGCTTCTGGTGAAGGGATAGTTTTCGATACTGATAACATGGCAGGTATTCGCTATGATCAAGAAGGGGATTCATCTGTAGAGTCTGAAGGAAAAGCTATTGGAAAAGAAATATTAGGGGATGCTATTCGTAAACTCCCTGGTGGAAAATATGCAGATAGACTTATGCGAAGTGCAAAAGGAAAAGATGGTAGTATTTATCTGATTGATGGCTATAAAATACAAGTTCAAGCAAAATAGTTTTTTATTCTAACCCTTTTAATTTATTATTCTTATGAAAAAAATCACTTTAATCGCAATCTTTATGATTGCGACGTTCCAAATTGGTGAGGCTCAAATGGTAGTTTCGGCACCAATACTAGAAGGTATCATGCAAAAAATCATGATTACAGATAACATAAAGCATAAGCAACATCTTTCAAAGGTTATCAGTACACTTGAGCAAGTTCGTGAAACGGTGAGAGGAGTAAGAGAAGTAAAAAGAGAAGCTGAACGCTGGTTTGACTTTTATAATGAGCTTACAAGCATTTCTGACTTTCAAAATCTCAAATCACTTCAGTATGGAGATTTAATGGAATGTTTATTAGGATATTCATTAGACCCTAAAGATTATTTGCCAAGATTCAACAAGAGAGCTAGAGGCTTTTATATGGGCTGCCCATCCATAGAAAAAACTTCTATGATGCTTGCAGACATGAGTAATCTTTCTAATCGTTGGGAATGGGAAAAAATGCTCAAGCAAAAAGGGCTTTTAGAAGCACAATATGTAAAGCAGCTCATTGAGAAAACTCGTGAAACACTCAAAGAAGAGGAAAGAATTTTAGAGGAGAAAAAGCTTAATATGGACAAAGGAGATTATCTGAAGTTGAAACTTGATTTACTCCAACGAATGAAAGACTTGCACAATTGGGAAAGAGCAAATGATAAACTAGTTTTAGAATCTACCAAGCCTTCAGAGATAGAAAAAATGATTCTTAAAGAAGAATATCAAAGAAGTATGTTCATGAATAACTTAATTCTCATGTATTAATTACTTAGCTATGAATAATCGTATTGGTATAACCACAGTTGAATTAAAAAATAGAATCAATGACAGTAAAACAATTCTTCACTCAATTCAAATTCTTCAGGATACTCCTGAAGTAACTTCTTACATGAAGTATCTTCATGAAAAGGCGGTTAAGGAATATTATTTCCCTTTTCATACACTGGAGTTCATTTATTTTAAACTTCTGCATGAACCCCAACGACATTTGTATGATATGTTTATTCGAAAAAGTGAGGATTTTATTGTATATTTAACTGATTCTGAAAATAATTTATACACATTTTATTCAAGAGAAAATACATCTTCAGAATACTTTAATTTTTCAGATAAAAAAGATTCTATTTATGCTTAAAAGAAATAAGGGTACAAATTGTACCCTTTATCTTTTTACAATTGAGGTTGTATTTTATTTTTTGTCTTATTAATTTGTTTTTTTGTATAATCTTGATCCTTTTTTAATAGGAATATTTAATTTTAAGCCTACTTGCCCTTGTTTGGCATTTGGAACAGAAATATCATTTAACTGTATATCCATAATGGTAGCTTTTTTGTAACTTCCGTTTTTCTCTACGAAAACTTCTTCTTCAACACTTATATACATATCTTGTAAATTTATAATACATATTATACCCCCAGAAAAAAATTCTTTTGGTTCACCAAGGAATATAAGGTTTGGAGGTTTAAATTCAATTAAACCATAAGAAAGCAAGTTTTTACGAGCGGATTCTTTATCTAGCAATCCTTTTTCAATATCGAAATACAAATTAAATAATTGCCAAGTTGTACAAAGCCCTCTATCATCATTTAAAGCATCTTGTATTTGATGGTCAGAAAAAGGAGGATTTTGTCGTTTCTTTGGAGCTAAGTGTCGTTGGTGATTGACAATATATAGAGCATAAACATCTAAAGTACCTCTCTCTTTACTTCTTCTGTATCTAACTTTTGAAACTTGGCTACAATCACTATCAGAGGATTTTCCTCCAATACCTTTACATTCAATAATTAGTAATCCATTGTCTAAAGATATTTGTATATCTTCTTCTAAAATATTGCTTTTAAGTTGTTTGTCTGCATCTTTGACATTTTCAAATCCAAGCCATCTAAAATATTCAATTAATGCATTTACTAAACTTTCGCCTGTTTCTGTCAGAATGTTATGCAAAAAACTGTACTTCTCTATATTGTTTTTAATATTCTCTTCATTTTCCTGAAGCTTTTTCTGATACTCTTCTTCTATTTCTACTCTCTCTTCAATTAGTTTCTCGTGATTGGGAAGAAAATATTCTTTTTCATATTTCCAGCCTCCTTTAATTAAATCTGGAAATAATTCAGGTGATATTTCTGGAGCGATGTTGGTTAAAAAAGCATGTAGAAATTTATCTTTATCGTTGAATTGTGGTAAGTAGAGGGTGCTAATATTTTTTTCAGTCTTGATGATAGATACAATCTCACCATTAGAATTCTTAATAAGAGGGAAGTATTTGGGATCAGGTACTTGTTGGTTATTTTCCCATATAGTTGGGTGTTTAAATGTTTGATTGTAAGTTGCGTTTGAAATGTATGTTTTTAAAATATCTTCCAAACGGCTTTCACATACCACCATCTTTGTTCCTTGTTTTTCAATCCCAAGGGATGGTAGCATATTGGATTGGAAAATATTATATATTTCTTTGGCAGCAATTTTGTTATCCCTCTCATCTATTTTACCAATAAAGTATTCTGTTGTATAAGAGCTTGTTGTAAAAACAATAACAATTTTTTTTTCTTTGACTATATCATTTATAAGGTCTTCAAGTAAATAATTTGAATATGGTCTGGGGTCAAAAAGAGTTTCTGGATATTGGCTAACCAAATAAAACGCTTGATTCCCTGTAATATGTTCTTTCGTGTGTTCTGATTCAACATAAGGAATAGTTTCATAATAAGCCAAATCCATGATAACTATATCATATTCATGCAAATCTGAAGGATAATCATAATTTAATAACATAGAATAATCACTGCCACGGCTCCTTTGAGGAAGTTTGATTTTTTTTCCAAGAGTGCCTGAGTAAGTATGAAATCCAGCATTCTGTAGAATATCGACAACACTTTTATCCAAATCCAAGCAACATATTCTGGGCTTCTCATAATATTTTTTTTGTTGAACTTCAACCTTATCTTGATTACTTGTCATAAACATTGGCTGTTTATTATTTTTTTGCTTTTTTCCGAAACCAAACATATGTTAATTATTTACTTTACTATTTTTATCTATTTGAATTAATTTTAGCCTGAGTTAATCTTTTTTGAATTTGATTGTTTTTCATCCTTTCCTTCAATCTATCATAGTATTCAATGAATTGAATATCAAATCCAATATTATAGAAACCATTTTTTGATGAAATTTTTTCGTTTGGGAGTATAGGTACACCATAACTAACATTAATGTCTAAACCATTAAAGAAAGTTAAACCTGTTCCTACACCAATGAGGGGCATATTAAATTCTTTTTGAGTTTTTGTATTCACAAGATTGTACAAAATACCACTACCATAAGCAAGTAAATGCCAATTACTTATTATTGGGTCTTTAGGAGCTGCTTTTTTTGTATAATATGTTGTATTAAAAAGAGGCCAACGGCTATACTTATAAGTTTCACCTGGGTTTTTAGTTTTCCAAAATTCATTATCATAAATTTTCCATTTTATTCCAATTTTTTCCCCTACATAACTAAAATTAATAACACTATCTCCGTTTGATAAAACTAAATTCTTCTTGAAAATTGTGTTATTTACTCCTACAGTAAACATGAAATTAATTCTTCTTAATTTATAGGGTTTTATTGTTTGTAATTTATATAAAAAACTTTCTATATTGAAACTAAGCACTTCTTTGCCTTGGTTATTCTTTTCAACTATAGAATAATCCTTTACAAATTTAAGTATAGTACTCAATGCATTCCTAATATCATCATCAGGGAATATGGTTCCAATATTATCTAATAATTTCATGTACTCAGAAATGGTACTTGTCTTATCAAATTGATATAGTTTTGATACTAATTGTAGAAAATATGGAATATCTTCTTGGAAATTGATCAAAAGATTATTTTGGGATAGAATCTTATTAAAAAAGGAATTATTGAAAAGCTGTAAATGATCAATTATTTGGATGAAATCAGGAGAACGATAAGCTTGATTTTTAATTAATGGAATAAAGTCATTTTTAATCGTATAAAGGATATCAGCATAGATTTTTGGATTCTTTGTTGATTCGATATGTTTGATAGCCTTATCAATATAAAAGTATACTTTGACTAAATTTGTTATATCTGAAGTTAAAGTCGTATCCTTATAAGCTACATTAAATACTAGTTTTTTTTGTTGTTGAACTTCTCTTTCTAACTGCTCAATTACATTCTTTATGTCGTTTTTAATATTATCTAACAGAAATGTTGCATCAGTTTTGATTTTTATACCTTCTATAGAATTATATCTGAATGTTCCTTGTTCAGTTAAAAAGTTTACCGCCCCGATGTAGTCTGTACATAGGCTTAGTCGTTTTTCAATATCTTCATAAATAGGCTTTGCTATATCAAAAATTGCTTCTTTAGATATTTCTTTATCAGGAGTTGTTTTTTTAGATTTTGCTTTATTCCGACTAGCTTTCGATGATTTCTTATCATTGTCCAACTGATTATACAAATTCATAAATTCATAAGTTTCGGAATAAGCAATTTGCATTAAGCCGAGTTGCTTCAATTTTTTATCTTCTCTTATGGCTTTACTACACATATCTAAAAGCAATGCAATAAATTCTACAGTTCCTTTATCTTTATAAATTCTCCGTAATTCACTTCCAGTTGAAAAATCACTTATGTTGAGAAATTCCTTTGATTGAAGGCTCAGCGTATCTTTTAGTAGTTTAGGATTGTAAATACATGCTAAATTTATTATATGAAGCCTTTCATCTGAATTTGGTTTTAGTGACATCAAATAGAAATTTAGATAAGTTGATGTAAAAACTAGATTAATAGTATTCTCTAGTATTTTTTTTGTTCGGATTTGGTGATCAGGTTCAAAAACTAACTCCCTAATCACATTATCCGTAAAGGTATAAACTGTTCCTCCAGTTTTTTCTACTTTGTTTAAGAAGAGATTTTGAATAGCCTTTACTTTTAATTCTTTTTGTTTTTCGGCAATTATCTCCATTATTAGTTGAGCATTTAATGAGCCTTTTGAGAAGGAAAAACCGTCTAATCCAACTTGAAGGGTTGGAGCTTTTTCCTCCAAATCAGATTGTGCTTTGCTATGCTGGGAGAATATCAATATCATACTCATCAACCAAGCAATTTTACATAATTGTAATTTCATATTATTTGAAGTTTTAGGTACGTATTTCAATCAATACTAATCAAAAAAAAAATCTTATACATCAGGGAATCCCTGATTTTGCTATGGTGTAATAAAATAATTTTTGAGAAAGATTTTCAAGAAAAAACCTTCGTTTCAAGAAAAATTAAAGGTATTTTATACTGAAATTATGATGTAATATTTGAGTTAATAATTTATAAAAACATCAAAATTAAATGTTGCAACATTTATTGATTCCAGAGAAAATAGAGATTTATACCAAAAAAATTAAGAGACTTTTAGCCTCTTAATTTACTTTAATACAACATTCAATAAAATCTATAAATATATTCTCTGGCATGAGTTTATTCTGTTCTCCAAATAAAATATTTTGAGAGAGCTTCCATTTGTTATAAGGATTTAGCTCTGAATCGAAACTAAATTCACCTGTTTTGGATATTTTTCCTCCTAAAGCATAGCTCCAGTAAATAGTACCTGATATTCGTTTTATTAAAATATCTAAATATAATAAGCCTTGTTGATTAGATGCTGGAGTAATTTCCCATTCTACTATAAATTTTTCACAATTGGTGAAAAACATACCTTCTGAAGAAACCAAACCTAAATAAAAGTCAACACCTTTACAACAGATAGATTCTATTGGGGTTTTAAAATCTGTGATAAACCTCATTTTATAGACATCTTCTAAATCTGCATCTTCATCTTGAATGTGCAGATGTCTTATTTGATGATCAATAGTCATAACTATGATATTTATAAAATGAAAGGGATTTTCTTACCTGAAGACAATTCTGTTTTTACGATTTCTCTATATATCAAAACTTGCTGATAGATATTAGAGATTTTATTTTCATCTTGGATAATTTTTTGCTCATACTTATTAAAAAATGAAGTCAAAAATGCACCCACACTTTTATCAAATGTATCTGTTTCTGCAAGCAGAATATCTGGGGTTTCTCTGCTATCATCTAAAACAATATATTTGAAGGGTTCATGATTGCGAATATCTTTAGCCAGTTTTAACAAAACAGACATTTTATTCCAACTATAATTTACTAAAGATAAATCATAGTAGTTGTGAAACAAACTATTTTTTGTTTCAATAAGCCAAGTAATGCCAGAAAAGATTTTACCTTTCTTTTCGGCTTTTAAATAAATGTTAGTCATAGAAAAAATAATAAATTTTAAAAGGGTTAGATGATGTAAAGATAAAAAAATAAATTTTTATGAACACGAGTTATTGGTATTTTATCAATTAAATAATGAGAGAAAAAAGTAAAAAACTATTAAACTCAATTTATATAAGTGAATAAATAAAGTAAACCAGTTTAGTAAACTTATTATCAAAAAATAAATAGATAAATTTAAAGTATATAAAAACGGGCAATTTTTTAAACTAATTTTTTAATTTTAAGTATAATAGAAATGTTCTTTGACTATCATAAAAATAAGAAATAAACCTTAAAATCAAATATTAATGAAAGTACAAAAATAAGTTCAACCAAATTTTGTAAATTTACATTTGATTGATTACACCAATGAAAGTTGAAAAATATCATTTAAAGTCTGGAACAGAATTTACCCGATTTGAATTTATCAGTGAAGGTCCAAAAGGTGCAATACGAAAACTCATTGAATTTCAAAATACAAATAGCCCTAACGTTTTTAATTTAGCTTTTGGAGATTATAACTCAGAAACTCAAGAAATAGATGACTTGTCTGTTTCAAATAATGGTGATACTGAAAAAGTTTTAGGAACTGTAATTGCTGCTGTTTATGCTTTCTTCAATGAATATCCAAATACTTATGTTTATGCAACAGGAAGCACAAATGCAAGAACCCGACTGTATAGAATGGGAATTACAAAATTTTATGACCAAATGAAAAAAGATTTTTATCTTTATGGACAAATTGGTGATGATTTTGTAGAGTTTGAGATTGGAGTAGAATATGAAGGTTTTTTAGCACAAAGAAAATTTTAAAATTAATTCAAAATGAAAACAGTCAATATCACTAACAAAAATGTTCCTCTTGTTGCAATTGATAAGAGTTTGGACAAATTGAAAGATAAGGTAATGTTTCCAAAAAAATTGGAGAAAGCGAATAAAATGTTAGAGAATGCAAAACTTCCTAAAAATAATGTTATAACTAAATAGACATTTTCTTGAAATAGCTAATTTTAATGGCATAATAATTTGGTTATAAGGCAAACTTGAAAAATAATATTGAGTATAGCATTTTTTTATTAAATATTCACACCTAAGTATTGAATAATCTATACCTAGATGCGAATATTTTTCATCCTCAAGCAATTCTCACTATTTCTTAATAAATAAGACAAAACCTAATAAGCTAACCACTAAAACGCCTATCGCAGCAATCATAGTTGTAATATCTCTTACATTTTTTCCAGCCCATTCCATCAGAGAAAACTTATGAAGAATAGCGAAAGAATAACCTTCAGCTCTGTCAGAATTAGTGACATGGGCAGCCAAACGAGATGTAGCAGTTTCAATGTAATAACTATCCTTATTGGGAGTATCATAAGCCAATTGTACAACAGGAAGCCTCTTAAATACAAAACCATATTCTCGTTTATCAAAAGAATAAAGAGTTTTGGCTTTTAATAAATTTTCATTGGATAAATCTGTTGAGGCTTCTCCAGTTGAAATATCACTTAGTTCACAACATTGTGAAATGTTCAGTTCTGGTTCATAGATTTTCTTTGCAAATATTTTTGTTAAGAATTTAGCATATAACTCATTTCCTTGGGGTAAAACACTACCTGTATTGGTATCAAAGTATTCTATACTTGCTTTCTTATCTTCATCAGCTAGTAGAAAAACTTGATAATAACTTTGTTTTCGCATTTTCACAACAGAAATATTGCTTACTTTTTGCCACTCAATAGGTAAAAGCATATTAGATTTCTGTAGTTCAAAAGAGGTGATGTCTGGTTCTATCACCATCTCTGGCAATAAATTAGGCTCTAACTTTCTGGTTGCATGATATGCCCCACTGAAAGCAAAAGTAAAAGTTATAAAAGAAACAGCAATACCTATTTGTCTATGATATTTTCTAAGAATACTTTTAGAAGATGTTTTTGTGGGTACTTTCTTAAATCTTTTCCATAAAAAACCATAAATCACCAGTCCACTCAATGAAGAAAATATAATGATGCCTAAAAAAAATATCATCATACTTATTCTTAAGGTATTATTTGAAATATTTTCCAAAAAAGACCAATTATGAAATACATCAAAAACCCAGAGAAACGTTTTTCGAGTATTGGTGTTAAATGTTCCTAGACGACTGGAGGCTGTTTCAACATATATTTCCATACCATCAGCTCGTTCAAAACTAAGTTTCCAGACAGGAAGTAATCTATTAATGTATTTATAATGTTGCGAAAATTCTGTTTGTAAATTAATATCCAACAATTTACTTTTCTGGTCTTGTAAAAAATAACGAGCTAACCACTCTGCATATATTTTATCTCCATTTATAAGTTCTTTTCCATCAGAAGTATTGAAGTAGATGAGTTCATCATTTTGCTTTTTTATCTGATAATAAGTATGACTATTCCAAGCTACAATCCTAAATTTTTTAATAGTTTCAATCTTATTTTTATCTAAAACTTCTTGGATAGACAATTTACATTGTTCTTTTTGAATAGGTTGAGCAACTAAAAACTCTTTGGGAATACTTGGTTTAAACCAATGTGACATAAAAGGATGCATTAGTCCTGAAAGAGTCCAAAAAATAACAGGAATAATGGTAATTAAACCCAATATCTTATGCCATTGATACATATTTCTTTTGATGTATCGATTCACTTTATTCCCCAAAGATGATTGAAACTCATCTTTGGGGTTGATATTAGCCTCCTGAAACAAAGTGCTGTTTTTCATGCTATTTATGTTATTTATTTGCACTAAAATTATACTGAATACCCATCACAAAAGTACGTGGAGCAGAAGGGGTGAATGTGCTTCTATCTGTTGGATTATTTCCTCTCGAAACATTGGTGGCATATAGGGTATTAGCAATATTCATCACATTGCTAAACACCTCTAAGCCATTCCATTCATAACCAATTCTCAAATTGAGTAAATCATAGGGTGTTTTTCAACATTTAGGGAAATTTTTGAGTAGAGGATTGTAAAATATTTATAATCAATATTTTATGTTAATTTTTTCAATCAAAGCTAAAAGTTGCATTTTAATCAGAAACGATCATATTTTAAACATTCTTACTTATTGAAAGATACAAATCATGAGAT
>JALONN010000008.1 GCA_025454915.1 Raineya sp. | reverse complement strand
TACTCATTGAGTTTAGAGGTGATTTTGTTGTTACAAGAACATGCAATTCCTAACCACAAGAACCATATCAGATATTTACTTTTTAGATACATATTTTTTCCAGCTTCCGTTTTGTAAATCGTCAGGGTCAACTAAATGTAAGCCTTCTTCATTGGCATAATAATGAGCTCCTCCAGAGCCTTCATAGAGCCCTGGGTACTTTGTAGAGGGTTCACGAAGTAAAGGACTTTTTGGGTCTTTAGGGTCAAGGCGTTGATGGGCTGGATGAAGAAAATTTTTATCTCCACCAGGGTAATATCCTTTTTCCTCACATTCATATATAATTTTTTCGGCTTCTTCATAATCTCCTTTTTTAATGAGATCGCCTATTTGGTGCCCAAAGGCTTCTGCTAAATCTTTGAGAAGATTATTATTTTTTTATATAAAAAACACCTTTTTCAGCATCCCATTCTATTTTTGTAATTTTATCAGCGTTGTTTTTTATTTGATATTCCCAGACATTTGAAGGGTCACGAATTAGGAAATATTCTTATATATATGCTAAATAAACTTCTTTACCTGCATTTTTAACGAAGTCTATCAATATGATTTTGAATATATTCTGGTGCTGTAAAAGACGACATATTTATTTTGCTTACAATTGCTTCTAATACTTTAGGGTCTTTAGGAACACCTCCTTTGATGAGGATGGTTGCACCATGTTTTACTGATTTGATGCCAAAAAACATATCTGTAGTGTCATAAATAATCGTTGTGCCATGTATATTCTTCTCTAAGAGTTGACCTATTTTGTAGGTAGTAGTAGATTTGTAGTTTTTATTATATTTATCTTCTATTTTACGAGCCGTTGCCTGAAAATTATCTAAAGCAAACCCAAATCCTACAACCCCAATACCTGTCTCTAAAGTTAGAATAGAGGTTACAAGCCCACCTGTTGCTAGTACCAACTCTAATACATCTATAAAACTGATGTTTTGATCTTCTACTTCTATTTTTTCTTCTTTTTGATACCCCTTCGCAATTCTTTCTTGTATTCTTTTAGACTCTTTTGCAGATTCAATAAACTTGCCATACTCAGGGTCATGTTCACTCATTGTGTTGCGTATATCACTCAAACTTCCATTACGTACTACATTACGATATGCTTTAGCACCTGCCCAATTTTTCCCTAAGGCTAAATAATCATCTTTGCTTGTTGTTACACTGTGGTTATAATAAGATGCTGCCCCTTGAACTTGATTTTGTTTTTTTACTATTGTTTCACCTGCTACGTTGTTATTTCTTAGTCTTGTAAGTTCTTTATTTAGTCTTGCATGGTCTATTTTAAATTGACCTGCTTTTTCATCATAATATAAATAGTATTTTTGCATGATATAAGCAAAGGCATATTGGTAGGCTCTTCTTTGTCCATATTTTTTTCTAAACTTTTGGAAAGGCGTATTTTTCGTATTTCCTTCTGGTGTCTGTCCAAAAATATCTGCCCATGTTTCAATCTTCAAAGGTTTATCATCAATGAAATTCTTATTACTCTCTAAAGAAGCCTTTTCTTCTAAATTTTGAACTTGAATATTTTCTATATCTTTCTTGGAGGATGTAGTATTATTAATGTCTACATTATCTTTTTCCTCTTTATAGCGATGTTCAAACATAATTATCTGTTTTTAGGAATAATATCTAAATTTTTGATTACAAATTCTATGATGCTTTTATTTTTGAAGTTCTTGTCTGCTTCTGTAAACATGCAAAAATATTTATCTTTTATTTGAAAAAAATAAAGGTAAACAAAATTATTTTTATTTAATTTATATACATAACCAACGTCCTTATTATTTTTAATATTGGGTTCAAAATTAGTATGATATACAGCATTTCTTCTATCAGGATTATCCATAACCCATTTGATATGTGCTTCTATATATGTTTCAAAACTACTGTATAAATGATTAGGTGCTATATTCAAATATGTTTCTCCTCCAGGTCTGAAAGCATGATAAATATTTATTCTACCTGTTTTTATATTTCCTTCTTCCCCTGTGTATTCATGGCCTGAAAAAGGTGATACATCAACAAAGTTATAATAATAAATTTCTACATAAAAGTCACTACTATCTACATTTACAAGATGCTTAAAAAGCAAGGAATCTTTTGTCTTGAAAGCTATATAATAGCCATCTTGAAACCCTCCTATTTCTAAAGTATCTCCACCAAAACGTCTTTTTTGTTTTTCTTCTATTTGCTCAAGACTATCTCTTTGTTTTTTCCAAATAGGATATCCATCTTCAAATGGTTTTCTTCCATCATGAGCTATTTTTTTTAAGTTCTCACCATTTAAAATTGTATAGTGTGTTAATTCTATATTTTTTATCCAACTATTTATATATGTATTCAATTCACTTTGGGAGAGTCTTTTATTAGTATAGAAATCTATAAATATAAAATTCACAGTATTGATATTCAAACCATAACGAGTATCCAAAATAATTCTATAATAATATTTTTCTTTGGTTATATGGGTATTATAATTTTGGTATAAAAGCCCTTTGGTCTTAAATGTTGGATGCTGAACTGTAAAGGTATCTATGAGAGATTGGGCTATTTTTATTCTTCTCTTTTTCTCTTTTTTAGCTTCTTTAGGAGTAAATAGCCCAAAAGTAAAGTCTTTTTCTTTGATGAAATATTTAATACTAGCTGTATCAGTATCATCATATAAAAAAACATCTATAAAAACAGATCTCATCAATTCAGGTATTTCAGCATAGATATATGCTTTACCGATATCAGGGATGGTTATTTTAGCTCTTTTGTTAGGAGAGTGTTTTACTTGGTAGTTGGTAGGTAAGTCTACTTTTAGGTTACAGTCTTCAAACACAAAATCATAACGTTTGTTTTGACTGTAAAGAGGTATTATAGATATAAAGAATATTAGATATATGATAAATATTCGAAACATACTTTTTTTTACGAAAAGTATGTATTTTTGAGAAAAAAATCAAATGAACATCGAGCAAAATTTAGCTTTCTTAACAGATATTATTCATGAAAGACTCAACACTATTGCTACTGGAGGAGAACTGTTAGATACTTTTTGGGATATAAATCTTCAAGAAGATTGGAATGTTTATTGTTTAGATCATAATGAGATATTTATAACAAATCTTGTTATAGCTTCTCATATTTGTCCTTATATTTATAACAAGTTTTCAGATTTTGAACAATATATACATTCCCAAGAATTAGGTTTTATAACTAATCCTACAACAAAAACTATTCATCCATCTATTCGAACTGCTTTATTCTTGTTAGTAGGTAGAGATTTGAATAAACAAATAGAGTTTGGTGTAAAATATTTTTCAGATACAAGTTCTTTAATACATAAATGTATTTTAAGTAGAGTTTCACAAGATTTTTTTTCTCATAAAGATGCTTTACAACTTCATTTAGAATTCTTACATGAATTTATTTATAATAAACCCTACCAATACCAATACTCCGATGATTTCCCAGCTTCACTTTACACCACTGATGAAACTTGGAATGATTTGATTCTTCCTGATAGAACCACTTTCTATCTCCAAGACATCCCTGTCTGGATGAAACATTACAATACCATTATTCAAGACAATACTTATAAGAAATTCACTAAAGGCATGAAGTTTCTGCTTCATGGTGAACCTGGTACTGGGAAAAGTGTCTGTGTGGCTTTGTTTGGGAGAGATTTTGGAAAACCTGTGTACAGAGTAGACCTCTCTCAGGTAGTCAGTAAATGGGTGGGAGAAACCTCCAAAAATATTGGAAAAGTATTTGATATTGCTAAAAACAAAGACTGGATTCTCTTCTTTGATGAAGGAGATGCTCTTTTTGGAAAAAGAACAGAAAACAATTCTGCCAATGACAGATATGGAAATCAGGAGATTGCCTATTTGCTCCAAAGAATGGAGGAACACAGAGGTATTATTTTTATGGCTACCAACAAACTTCCCAACATGGATAAAGCTTTTGTGAGAAGATTTCAGGTGAGAGTTCCCTTTCCAATTCCTGATGCTCATACTCGTTATGATATTTGGAGTGAAACCTTCAAAGATTTTCCTCTCGAAAAAGTGAATTTAGAATATTTTGCAGCCAATGTAGATAATACAGGGGCATCTATTAGAGCTTTTGGAAGATATTGCAAGCTCTGGATGCTTGAAAAAAATCTTCAGAAACTCAGGCAAGAAGATTTGATGGAACTCCTGCAAACTCATTTGGAACATGAGGGCAAACTTTGGTCACCAAACAGATAGTCTTTATTTAGTGTAAGAATCACAAAGCAATCTGATTGACTATGTTGGAGCCCTTCAAGATTGCTTTACTTTATATGATTAGGTTATTATCTACACAAATGAAATGATGACAACACTAATAATAAGCCACAATAGAAATATATTCTTTTCCATTTTTGACCTCTATTAAATCCATACTGGGAATAGGCAAAACTTTTCGAATAGTTCCACCTGCTCCTTTTATCCCTCCAACTTTATAGTTTAAGCTAAAAGCCTCTTCATAAGCTTCTTTGATAGGTATTGCTTCTGAAGATACAAAAATCTGAGCCTTTAAACCTTTGTATATTTCATCATCTAAAGGCTTAAAAAGTTTGTGTTTATCTTTGTCTTCAGATTCTTTGCTCTTAGCAATTTTTTCTACTTTTTCTTCACCTAAAGTTTTATTCACATGCTTTGTGATATGTACATCAGAGGTACTTTTAGCATATTTAGAAATGAGATAATATTTCCAATAGGCTTTTCGTGTTGTAAAACGTATTTGGTAGTTTTCAGATTTTACAGGCGTTTCTGTCTGCAAATTTGCCAAAATAGATTTTATAGTAGCTTCTGAAAGATTTATTTCAACAAAAGCCAAAGGTAAACGAGTCTGCGACTGGTTGACTAGTAAAGCTTTCTGATTAATCCCTTTTTCAACAGCAATGTGATAAACTCCTGTTGTTATTTTTTCAAAATCTATATTTCTAGCAATGTCATCTAATACTACTTCGCCTGATTCATTTTTGAGTGTTACTTTCTTATCTGTTGGGATACTTCTTGAAAGACTTTTTAAATCAAAAAAGTCTATTAAGTCTTTATCCGAGACATATTCATCTTTACTCAAATATTGTTTTTGAGAGTTACTCAGATAAATTTTTTGTGTATGAGTATAAGGCAGATTACTAATTATGTTAAAATAGGGATTGTTATGATTAACAGCAAAATAGAGTTTTATACTTTTATAGTTATTCCCCAGAGTATAAATGAGCTTTTGGGCATCTAATTGGTCATAAAGTACATAAAATTTATTTTCTTGTACTCTAAACAAAAAACCTAATTTTTGTAAGAGTGCTTCTGTTGCTGGCAATGGTGTAAAAGTGGTATCAGGCAAAATACCTGAATTGTAGTAGCTATGTGAAAGCTCCACACTAAATATAGGATAATACTGAAAACTTATATCTAACATCATAAGCCAAAAGTTAAGTCTATGGATTGGAGCTTAAACCTGTAAACAATGATGGTGAAAATCCTAATTCATCATCTACAACAATCATACGTATTTTATACATAACCGATGGAGCATGTTTGGCTCCGAGCATTGACCAAACAAAATGAGCATTTTGCATTTCCTGATTCACAAATTCGGGTACCAATTTTTCCACTCTTGAAGGTAAAGTAGGTATGTTTTGCTTTGTAAGTGTAGGATTTGACTGAAAAAAGCCTATGACACCCGTTATGTGGTCAAGAGCTTGTCTGTAAGAGCCTGTTTCTGTATAATGAGCTGAAAACAGTACATACAAATTCACATACACAGGAGCTGTTCCTGTATCAAATTTATTAGCTCTCTGTAATACTCTTTCTTCTTGTATATGAATGAGTGTAAGAGCCACAGTATCCATATTTTCAATAGCAGGTGTTCCATCAGATTTAGTAATATTGGAAAGTATTGCCAATTCACCTACCTGTGAAAACCGAGCCTGTAAATAATCATTTAAAGCCAATGCTACTTGTTCTAAAGTTTCTCCTATCATATTATTAGTTGATAATCAGGTCTGAGCCTAACTCTAAGTCATCAATACCTGCTTGTTTTGCTCTAATTTCTTCTTTTTCGTCAATAAGTTTAATCTGATGTTCTGCCATAGGTACAAGCACAGACCAAGGTTTAGTTGCTTGTAAATAAGGTTTTTCATCTCCTTCTCTTGCTGTATCTATTAGTACAAATCTACCCCTAAAATCTTGTGCAACCTGAATCATTGAAAACTCTGTGATAAAATCCACATAATTAAGAGTTCTAATAAAGCTGGTAATATCTGAGATATTCATTCTACCACCTAATTGCCCTGATTTTCTTGATTCTACAAGACTTCCTGCTAAATAATTATTGATTTCATCATTAAGCTTTTGAGAGTAAAAGCCATAACTAAAGCCTTCTTTAAATTTGACTTTACACAAAATACGAATACGTTCATAAGCAGGGTTACGTACTTCTATCTTCACAAAAGAAGAGGTAAATCCACTAATATATTTTTTAATTTCATATAAAAGCTCACTGTTCGCTCGTGGTTCAAGCTGATTCTCGCTTTTCTTGTCAGGATATGGGATTACAACAATGAGTACATTACCTGCATTACTCAACGATCTGCTTGTCATGTTGGGTAGGCAGGTTACACCTTGTAAGTCAGGGAATTGCTCTAAAATTAGCCTTTCATAATCCCAAGGTGTGATTGCCTTACCTTTGTGTTTCAAGGACTCTGCAATACGGGTATAGAATTTTTCTTTCGTTTCTATTGGAATGCCTCCAAACGATTCTAAAGGCTGTATAATACTTCTAATACCTTCTAATTCGCTGTATGAACGTTTAATACTAAATGCTGATAAAGGCTGATTCAAATGGTCTTTCTTTATTGAATCGTCCACGAGTGTTGCTTTTAGTACTTGAGTTGTAATTGTTGTTATTTTCCCTGCTCTTTCAGCATTTTGAAGAGCTGCAATACGTAACCAATAATAATTTTTATTGAGAATAGTATTGTCTTTTTTCATGCCTCTTGGCAGTTCCAAAACGATTACACCTGTTTTCAAAAATCTATTTGTACCATCTTGTAATACTTTAGAAGCTGGAAGCAAATGCCATTGATCATCAGCAAGATAGCTCCACTCTAAGGCTGGTGGTTCTTCTTCTGATGAAACTGTATAACTTTCTGATATTTCTACCAAAATAGATACATATTGAGGTAAATCTAACTTATCAAACCCTATCAACAATGCTCCTTCATAATCAATGACAGGTAATAGATTAGTTGTTAGGTAATATACATTTGGATAAATTTTATGCTCTCCAAATGGATGTATATGGAAAAAGCAACCCGTATTTTCTGTATTCGTATTTTTTTTGGTCTGGCTATCTAGCAGAATTGTTTCTGATGATTTGTAATCTAATGATATTGTTTCTATTTGAGGCGTATAGGGTTGATTAGGTTGTTTACGTTTGGGTTGATTTGCTACCAACTTATTTCGTAATCCATCAATAATTCCCCCTTTTGCATTATCCATCAAAACTTCTGAGAGAATCGCAGGGAAAATAGAATGTCCAAATGCGACAGAAGGATTGATGAGTTCTAATTTTACAAACCCTCTTGAAACCAAATTACTGTAATTAGTTTCTTTTTGTATATCTGTGTAGTTTGCTTGTTGTCTAATTTTAGATGTATCTATTTTAAAGTCAACTTCTGATTGCAGACCAGCATTAGCTACTGTTTCTGAGTCAGATTTTACACCAATTTCTGAGGGCTTGGTTTTAAACAACTGATAGATCATATTGTCTTTACTATCTTCACTAGGTAGCCATCTTCCACCCATTAAAGAGGAAAATCTTGCTTGGAAAGTAGTATTATCAATATCAGAATTGTACTCTTGATAGTACCCCATAAAGCCATTGGGGTCTTTGGGTAAGTTAAACCATTTGATATTGATTTGCAGATGCTCCAAAGATTTATAAAAAATCTCATTTTTACCAATAATAAAATACGAACCCACAGCAGGGTTTGTACCAAATGGATAGAAAGGTGCTTCTGCACTCAATGTACCTGTTTCATTGTACAATTTTAAGTTTTTAATATTTTTTACATCTACCCCAATCTGTATTCTTTCGAGTACTAGTTTGTTCATCATGGAGAATGGATAGATATACGAATTATTATTGAGTACAATTTTTAAAACAGGCTGGTCTATATCGTAATTACCTTGATGCAATTGAGGATTAAATGCTATAACAGCAGGTTCGTTTTCTAATAAATCGAATTTAACCGTTAATTGATATGTCTCTACATTTCTTGTAACTACATATCTATCTACATTCAACCAACCTTTGCTTGTAGTAATATAAATTACGAATGCCTCTACAAAGGCTTTGACAAATATTTCTTCCTCTGAATCTTCTGTTCCATACCGTACATAAGATAGATATTCTATCAATGAATCAAAGGATTCTTTTGTGAAAAAGAAGTCTACAGATATTCCTCTGTGTCCTTCACTTAATAATAAATTATAAGAGGACAATGCAAAACCTACTTCTGCATTTTCCATAGTACGCTCATCCAAACTTCTATCTGACTGATTCTCTCCAAAAGCAGAGTAACCCTTTTTATCTTTGAGTGTTTCTGAAGGAGTTATGTCTTTGAGTGGAATGTGTTTATAGAGAACATTTGAGACCATTTTTTTAGGATAACCTCTTACACTAATAAAACTAATGTCTGCAAATATTGTGTTTAATTGCATAATTTCAGCTTTATTTACTTGAAGCTGTTCATCTGCTTTGTAAAGAATATTTTCTCCTTGATCACCTTTACCTCCTACAAAAAGAGCATTTTCATTAATATTTGTAAAAGTGACATTAGCATTGGTTTTAAAGCTTAAATATACTTGGTCAAAAGTACTGGGTTTATAGGTTTCTTTTAAAATTTCTTTGTAATAATACTCAATGTATTTTTCAGCAATCTTGTTCAGATTCTCTTTTGGAACTTCCATAAGACGTAAAAACGCCACCAATAAAGATATATGTGGAAAGTGAGTATCTGTAGAAAGTGATTTTTCAAAATATATATCTGAAAGGTTTTTCAAGTATATAATATTCTCATAAAATATCTGAAATATATTTTTGAGTGTATAAGAAAAGTAATCAAACTTTTCCTTAAAAGAATCAAAATTAAGAGGCTCAAAAGAAGGTTCTTTTTTAAGCTCCCACAACGAATTGAAACCTGAAAAATCGTAAGATGGTAGAGAAAGTGTTTCTTTATAAAGCTCCAAATATAATTTGAGCATACCCAAAGCATCTTTGAGTTTTGCCGAAATCATATTGAACAGTTCATCTCGAATAGGCAGTCTTGTTCCTGTAAAGTTTTCTACAATTTTTAGCTCAAAAAACCATGTATCTATCTGCATTGCTAATTGATAGATACCATCTGTAGCTCTGATAAGATATTTTACTTTTTTTTCTTCTTTGATAAAAAATTGTGATTTTTGAAAGTTGCTTGAAAAGTTACTTTCAAATTCTTCAGGCTTATATTCCGAAATTTTAGCCAAAACCAACAATTCATCAATCAAAAAATCAGACCAATCTCCTTCTGGCTGATTATTAAGATTATAATATCTGATAAATTTAGAGAACTTTAACAAAAAATTTAGCTCATCTTTGAGTGTTCTTTCATCTATCTTGACATAGTCTTTTTGTACGGCTTTGTAAAATCGTTCTTCTTGTATGGAGCTTTTTCTTTGTATGAGTTCGAGGCTATTATTTTCAAGAATAGACATATTATATTTATTTTAAACTCAAATTATTTATCTAAAATTTCTGTTCCTTCTAATAGATAGTAAGGGAATACCATATTAGTACGGGTATTGGTTAATTGTACTGTATAGGTTATATCAATGTAAATGAGAGTAGGCTCTTCATCATCAGGCTCTATATTTACATCATTAAGTTCTATACGAGGTTCATAATTATTGATAGCCTGTTCAATGGTCGATTTCATGAGTGTAACAGTGGTTGTATCAATAGGCTCAAATAAAAATCTACGCATATCACAACCATAAGCTAAATTGAGCACTCTTTCACCTGGTTTTGTAGAAAGAAGTATTCTCAAACTCTCCTCTATATCTTTTTCTTCAGAAACCATTCTAACAGACCTGTCCTGTTTATCAAATGAGGGGGGAAATTTCCATCCAACTCCCAAAAATGTTTTTTTATGATTTTGCATAATATTAACCTCCTATTAAAACAGTTGGACACCCCATAGCAATCGTCGCCCCTCCTGCAGTAGGGTCTCCTACTCTTACTGCTGGCATATTTTCAATTAGTACAGTTGTTGAGCCCATTATAATAGGGTCTGGTGCTCCATTCATCATGTTGTTAATCGTCATTTTGGTGGCAATAGCTGCTGGTTTGCCCCCAATTAACACTGTAGTAGCTCCCATTAAAATCGGACCACCTGTGTTGTTTATATCTCCTACTCTTGCTGCCATTTTCATAAGCTTAACCGATATGAGTTTGTGAACCTTTTAATTTCAAAATTGCTGAAGCTGTAAATTCTGATGTGGCATCTACTACCATTTTGCTACCTTTTGCTTTTTGTTCAATTTTGTCTGTAACCACAATGGCATCATTACCTTTAGCATTGATAGTGAGTTTCTCTTCCGCTTTAAACAAAATATTTTTCGCTTCTAACTCAAAGTCTTCCACAGCTTTTACACTAATTTTAGACTTTCCTGTTTGAATCAGGTTTCCGTGTTTATCTTTAATCAAAATAGTTTCTTCGTCTTCTTCGTCTTTAATGGTTATTTCGTTACCATTTTTTGTATGAATCTGGAAAATTTTTTCCTTATCATTAAACTCGATTTTCATCTCACTTTTGGTAAGAATTGCTTTTTTAGAGTTGTCTTCATCAGGAACATACCCTCCTGCATGTGTCGATTCGTTATACAAGCATCCCAAAATAACAGCCTGTTCTGGGTCTTCATTAATAAACCCAACAATTACCTCGCTACCTACTTCTGGCATAAAAAATGAACCTACATTCTCAAAAGCATAAAACTGGGCAGGTCTTGCCCATATCGTTTGGTTAGCTTCTTGTAAATGTAAAATATGCACTTCTACTCTATAGAAACCATTTTTATCATTATGGATACTCACCACTTTGGCATTGTGTAAACCTTTGATGGGTATATGCAAACCTCCTGTACTATTGTTTTTATTGGACATGGCTGGTTTGTCATCCAAATACCATTTCTCAGAAAGACCTATATGCAATTCTGTTTTCCAGTCTTTTTCTTCCATGGTATGAGTAATACCACTAATAAAATGTGTTCCTGTAAAGGTTTTATTCAAACCTTTTACCTCAATAGTATCTCCTACTTTGAGCTGGTTATTTCCTCTTATTTTAATACTACCCTGAAATTGAGCTAATTGAGCCTTTACATGCAAAGCTTTTGCTATTTCAGTAGATTCTTTAGGTGTTTTTTGAGGAGTATAAACTTTACGTTTGGTTTTACCAAATACCTTTTCAAAAGATTCTTGAGGTTTAAAATTATCTCCTCCAAACTTGAAATTTTTAGGTGTAGCCGAAGAATCTTCATGTTTTTGTTCTTTGGAGTCTGATGCCCTTGCTTCTACTTCAGCAGCATATCTTTTAATATCTGCATCCAAAGTCATGTCTATAATATCATGCTCAAAAGAAATATTATATTTCGGAGCTTTCATTTCAAAATCTTTGACGGTAATTTTACCATCATCAATAATGGCTACTTTACCATTGGAGTCTGCAAGCATCATCACTGTATCCCAATCACTTGCCTCACTAAAAGAAAAACTTAGCCTTTCTGCTCCAAAACTTGCTACTTCTTTTTCTATATCTGAGTAGCGTTTACTTAGAATATCTCCTATAATATCGCTATCTTTTTTCTCTTTGATGACATCATAAGTCTTGCCATACGTCATTTTAAAGGTTTTGTCTTTACACTCCAGTTGTAAATATGATGCCCCTTTTCTTACCTTAAAAGCCTGTTTGGTAATAACCCCTTTAAATACTTGTTCCTGTTTATCAGCATCACCCAATTTTATAGTTATCTCACTTCCGATTGTAAAATTTTCAGATTCCCCAGCATCAAATGTATCTTTTTCTCCTCTTCCTCCATCTTTTATTTCTAAAAATGCATAAGGAACTTTGAACATTTCTTTATGAATCTCCATTTTGAGTATAGGAAACTGATATTCACTCATTTCTTTACCATTAGCAAGAATAATGTATCTAAGCACACTTCCATAATAAGATAGTTTTTCTGCCATAGTTATTTTTTTATTGGAGGAAAATATACTTCTGTACCTGCTTTTATTTTACGAAAGTTGATAATACCATTTTCTTTGGCTACAAGTAGCTGTTTTGAACTATCTCCATAGAATTCTGCACACATCAAAGATAATTTGTCTTCATCATTCAATCTCCTAATACGTGACATATCTGGAGACTTTTGTTGTTTCATATTATCTTCTGTTTTTTTATCTAAACCAATGATAAATTTTAAATCTATCTCAGCTCTTAATGCTTTACCTGATTTATTAAATAATGTGTAATTAATTCCCATATCTGATATATAGCAGTTTTCATATAATTTTGTCCCCCATAGAATTTCAACACATGGTTGAGAATGATCATCTTGTACATAATGATAAATAGTGTCTTTTAATTTTCTTATTTGAGTTTCAACATCATCAATAGATTTATCATTATAACTTAATCCTAATTTATCATATAAAATAATTTTAAACGACAAATTTCCAAAATTATGCTTTTTATAGGCTGGCTCCTTTTTAGGGGGTATTAGATTTCCATTTGCATCTTTATTAGGTGTCCCCTCAACATCACTGCCATATGATATAGATACACTCTCTGTCCAAGATATTGGATTTATTTTAAGTGTAATTTTATTTTCAGTATCTTTACTTTTACTTTTTAACGTAAAAAAAGCAGACATTTTTGGTAGACTATCTATAATATTATTTAAGTCAGGAAACATAATCAATCTTCAAATTTACGTTCTAAAATTTCTAAAACTCTTTCTACACATTCCTCCATAATTTCTTTTTTAAGGCTGGGAGATATTTCCTCAGCTATTTTTTCATGGGTTATAGGGCTTTGTTTGGGTGCATCTTGTATGGTCACTTTAATATGCAACTCCTTTATTTCTATGGGCATAGATTATATTTTGAGTTTTTTCTTTACAGTCAATGTTCCTTTAACTCCCATTTTTATATTCTTTATATCTTTCGCCATTGTTGGGTCACTTTTTTCAAGAGCATCCATAGCAAATTCAAAATATCTATACACTAATTTAATTTTCTCCACCATAATTTGTCCCTCTTTGGCATTAAATCCTGATATTTCGTATTCAATAGGGTAAGCCTCACGAAATATCCATGCACTCACAGGGATATGGTCTGTAGGGTCTAAAAGAGTTACTACAACATCTTTTGTAGTAATCAAAGAGAAATCACCCTTTAACAAGCACTCTTTACACCATTCTTGCAAAGCAGATTTTACAGTTATTAAGCCTCTTTGTAAGAGTAAAGGTTCAAAATTTACATTTCCTTTAGGTACTTGGTAAGCAAAGGTATCTCCACCAGAAATAATAGGCTCAGGGCTAATACTTGCTTTTAAGCCAGATACCTCTTGAAATGCAGAATCTATTACTCCATTTTTTACTTTTTCAAAAATAGGTTTACCTTTTTCTATAAGTTTACCCACTTTGCTTTTTGCTGTTGAATTTGGAGACGCCCCTTTCGAATTCTCCAAAATAGTAACATTGAAGTAATAACCAACAGGAGGAGTATGTATAAAACCTTGTACTGGATGCATAAATATTATGAAAAGGTAAGTTGCTCGGTACAAGTACCGAACAACTTCATTTGTAAAACACTAATTATAAAGTAATTACATTAAGCTAATTCTTGCTCAATACCTTGGTGAGTAAGCTCGATGCTTTCAAAAGCAATTTGGCTATCTGTAGATTTTAAATCTGGACCAGAATAACTAATTGGGAAAGCCTTCAAAACTGTCCAAGACATGATAGGGTCACCTTGTTCATCTTTTAGTGTAATAACGATATCCTTTCTTTCTTGGTCGTTACCACCACTTTGGATACTTTTATACCATGTATAGAGAGCTATATCTTGTTTGAATACAGCTTTTTTTATGGTTAAGTTTTCAAATTCTTTCAAGCCTGGTATTTTCATCATAATGAATGTAGGATCATTACCAGGTCTGTAATCCATATTTTTAGATTTTAGCTTTAGACCTGTAACTTCTGTACATTCTAAATCATCATTAATATCAGGAATGTTTACGGTGAAATAAAAACCACCAACGGGCCAAAGAGCACTATTGTCTGATGCCATAGTTTTTTATCTTTAAAAATGTCAATAACTAATACAAAGAGAAAATTAAAATTATGCTTCTTGAACTTTTTGTTCAAAAGTAATTACAATGAATTCAGCAGGACGAGAAACAGCCAATCTTACTGTAATTCTCATAACACCATCCAAAACATCATCAGCAGTCATAGTTGTACCTAAACCTACTTCTACTTGGAAAGCCTGCTCAGGAGTAGTTCCTACTAAAGCCCCTTGTCTCCACAAATCACTCAAGAATGAATTAATCATACTTCTGATAAGTAACCAAGTATTGGGTGTATTAGGCTCAAAAACATACGTTCTTGCAGCAGCCTTGATTGATTGCTCAATGAAGATTAAAGTTCTACGAACGTTGACATAACGCCAGTCTTTGCTATTGCCATCCAATGTTCTTGCACCCCAAACCAAGATACCATCACCTACAAATGTACGAATAGCATTTACAGATTTTCCGCTAATGGTAACGTTTAAATCTTCTTGATCTTCATGTGTAATTTTAACAGCAGGTGTAACGACATTAGAGTATCCTACATTTGCAGGAGCTTTCCATACACCTCTTGTATTATCTACAGCAGTATAAATACCAGCCATACCAGCACTTGGAGGCAAAATATTCATTTGAGTTCTCATGCTATCCAAAATAGCTTTGTAAGCATTGCTACTCATTAGTAATACTTGGCTCAAGCTTTCTACATTCGCATTATCATCTTTAATCTTTCTAATTTCAACTTTTAATTCTTCAGCTCTTTTGCCATCACCGATGGTTTCTTTGGTTTCTTTTTCAAGAATTTCAACTAAAACATCTTTATTTGATATGTTCGCAAAGCTAACTTCTTCTGATTGTACAATAGATGTACGCAACCAAGGATAGTATGCAGCACCAAAGTTTAAATAGTTATTACCTAAATTTTCTCTGAAAGAGGTAATAACGTCCTTATTATCATATGTTCTAGGTAAGTATCCATCATAAACATCTAATATAGCAAATCTGCTTTTAGTGTCTAATCCGCAATGTTTTAGCATAGCTTGTTGTAAAGCAAAACAATCCTCTTTAGAAAGCATCACAGCTTCGGGAATAACAAGCATAGTAGGCTCTTGTTCGCTACGAAGAGCTTCAATACCAGCTTCTAAAGCTGATTTTGTAATAGCATTTGCTTGTGTTACTTGTACTTTTGTTTTCTCAGCAGGCTTTTTGTCATCTTTTGCATCTACTACAGCTACAGACTTTTCTACTTTTTTGTAATAGCTACCTGAAGAAATTACATAACAAGCATTTCCTCCATTAGCAAAGAATAATCTGATGCTATCATATAAAAGGAAACGAGATTTTGCTTCAAGGGCAACATCATAAGATTTGCCACCTACTTCAAAATCAAAGCCTTCTCCAGATAAATTTTCACGTACTTGGAATGCAGGAATAAAACCTCTTCCAAAAGTATCATGAAACTCTTTCAATGAAGAAATTCTAACAGGAGCATTTACAAGGCTCTGTCCATTTCTTGTAGTTTTTTCTGTGTAACCTATAAAAGCAGGTACAGCAGTAGGCACAGCCACTACAGATGAGGGAAATGCGTTTTTTTCATCAATGTAAACGCCGGGGGTTGCTAACTTTACGGACATAGTTAAATTAGTATTTAATTTAGTTTCAAAATAATCTGGACTTGAAAATCAAGCCCAATATAACACAAGTTTTCTTTTTAAACCAAGTTTCGTATGTATTTTTTTTTATTTCAATATAACATTATAGAGGAAATCGCTAATAATACTTTCACTTACTTGTGTATCCTCTTTTGTTGATTTCTGTTTTGCATTGAGCCACATATTAAACAACTTTTCTACCATCTTCATTTCATCCACTCCAAACCAAAAACACTTAAATGAGATATGGGATGGCAGTATTTGTAAAAGTGTTTCTTCAAATACCTTTCTAAATTCTTTGTCAGAAAACCTTGACGTCCAATTGGGCATAAAACAACTTACTTGGAAATTATAGAAACTTTCTGGAATTTCCTTTTCATCGTCTTTATCTTTGATATAAAGTTCTATTTTTTCGTTATATGGAATCAAATCATATTTATTTGACAAGAAATCATAGACCTGTTCCATTTTATTATGGATCTCCTGTACAGATTCATAATTTTTAATACTCTTCAAAGTGAGGTCCATGTCCTTGATTTGCAAATGTACCTCAAAATTTCCATCTTCTCTGCGTTCTACATCATAGTTTTCGTAGTCTGTCAGGTGATGTTCTAAGTCTTCAATTAGTTTTTTACGTTTAGGGAAATCAAATTCTTCAGCTGTTTGTAAGAAAGGTTTACCTTTTTCATCTAAGATATAAAAGCCAAACTTTTTATCTTCTGTTTCAGGTCGAAGTAAAATGTTTTCTAACAGGAAAAAACCTTCAGATTTAATATTCAACTCTATGAGCAAATTTTTAAGTCCACCTGCTGCAATATTAGCTTCTTCTATGCTTGCATAATTACCTAACCATAAATAATTTTCATCTTGTTTGAGAACAATACTAAAATCTTTTTGTTTAGGCGATTTTCCTATTAGATAGTTTTGAGCATAAATACCATATTGTAAAAGCTTTACATCTAATATTTTATGTTTTAAAGGATTGAGTTGTTGTATAATTTCGGTTGCTTTTTCTGAGCTGAGTTCAATCCCAATATCTTCTTCATCCAAATAGTCAAAATATTCAAAAATTTGCTTTTTATTGATTCCTATTTCCTTAAAATCTGTTAATTTTTTCCATTGTTGTAAGTCTTTTTCAGAAGAATCTGAATCTACCAACTTTAATCCCCACTTATTGGTTTCTTTAAATGGTGAATATCTTTTTATAGGTTCGTTTTCGGAATCTTCTTTGGTAAAACCAAGTCCAAAAAGTACATTGAGTTTCGATTCGACTCCAGATATATTATTGACTGTCCTGTAGCCTTTAAGATAATTAAAAGCTTTGTTTTTATTTTGGTTAAGATAGTTGAGATAATATAAAAATCTGCCTTTTACTTTTAGACTGTACTCCTCAAAAGTTTTACCTGTATAATAATAGTTTTTCTGAATAGATGGATATTCGTAAATTGACTCCCCATAAATAGCTAAGATGAAATCAAGCAATCTGTTTCTTCTATCCAAAAAAGAGGTTTTATCAGACATTAACAGTGGCAATCCAGCTTTGTAATCCAAAGGAAGGTTTTTATCTACTATGATAGCTTCTTGACTTCTTTGCAAGAGATTCTGAGCATCAGGGACATTATTGAGATATTGATAGAAATATGTTTGTTTAATTTCGCTACTAGAGAATAGTTGTTTGGCATGAGCCAGTTGTGAAAGGTAATTGGCTAAAATCTGCTCAAACAATAACAAATATCCTTTTAATTGTTTTGCTTCAGCTTTTCTTCTCACATTAGGCGAACCAGGAATACCTTCTTCTCCTATTCCATACACATCAGGAAAATCATTTTGAATAGAATAATACTCTTCTATTTCTTTAGAAATATTTCTTTGGTCTTTATTTGATAAAAAGTCTCTGTCTGTTTTTTCTATTCTATAAATTCTTTTATTTTTTGAATAAAATTCATTTAGTAATCTATAAACTTCTTGATAGTAGATATTTTGATTTTCAATTAAACCTTTAAAGAATCGAATACCTTGTTTATTATCTTTAGGCAAGATAAAACGAGGAATAATATATTTATCAATACTGATTTGATTGTCAAAAACTTCTCCTTTTTCTGTGATTAAAGCAAGATTTTTAATACTGATTACACCTTTTATCTGCATAATCATTTTAATGATATCAGAAATCAGGATTTTATCTGTTTTATCTTTTAAATCTTCATCTTTTATAAATCCATGCTTTAAAATTGGTCCTGAAAATATATCTTTCAATTTCCAACCCTCTTGTGATAAATCGTCAAAAGAATAAAAAGGAATATTTGGCGATACCATTTGATTGGCTTTTGAATAAATATTTGCCAATATATGCTCTAAGTTCCCTATTTCCTCAACTTCTATATCTGCTTTGATAGACAGATTAATTGTTTCTGCAATTTTAACCTCTTCAATATCTTCACACAAACTTCTGTTTTGAGCAAATATTTCTTTTACTTTATGGATAATCGTTTCTTTTTGTTCTTCTAAACTTTGTGTAGACTCATCCAACTCAATAATAATTTGGTATAAGCCTTTTAGAGTATTTCTACTTTCAGGATATGGAAAAAACCAAACGTTTTTAATTTCAGGGATAGTGTCAATCATTATTTTTCTATAATCCTGATGACTTGTAGGATGTGAGGTATAGACATCTTGTGGTTTATAGAAAAAGTTTGTAGAATCTTTTGATGAAAACAAGATATCTTTTACGTCCAAATCGGCTTTATAGCTCAATTCTGTTAGAGCATAACACAATACCTCCAAAATTGTAACACCTGGATCATGGTCATTATAGTCTGTCCAGAGATTGGTAAGTTCTTGTAAATACTGAATGCCTTGTTTACGTAGCCATTGAGCATCTAAACCTTTATTTTCTGGTTTTTGGTCTAATATATAAGTAGGTTCTTGCATACACGCTAATATTTGATAACTAAGATTTGTCCTTCTTTCAGTTCTTTGGTTTTGAGCTGATTTATTTGTACGATCTCTGAAGAAGGTATTTCATATTTACGACTTATATCCTTCAAAGTTTCTCCTTTGGCTACTTTGTATTTCACAATGAGTTTGTTATTATTGCCTAAATGGGCAAAATATTGAGGTAAAATTATAAGTTTTCGACTTTTTATATTCCCAAAATCTTTAAAATCAAAAATAATACTTGGATTAAGAAAATAGCCTAAATATAGCACTCCAAAGTGCAAGTGTGGTCCTGTACTAAGCCCTGTACTCCCTACTAAACCTATTACTTCACCAGCTTTTACAACTTGTCCTACTTTTACTCTTAAATAACTGAGATGTCCATAAAGTGTTTCCAAGCCATTAAGATGTCTGATAACCACAAAATTACCAAATCCATCTTCATCATAAGATGCTATTCGAACAACCCCATCAAATGTACTTAGAATTTTAGTACCCGTACGTACAGCCAAGTCTATTCCCTGATGAAAATGGTCTCCACGCATCCCAAAATAAGAAGATATTTCATATTTCAATAAAGGTGGTGACCACAACTCTCCTTTGGTTATGTCAAATAGTTGCAAAGGTGTTGGTTCTTTGAAGGAAGCAATATCCAAACCATATGGATTAATCATATAATTGTTCCAAACCTGATAATATGGATATTTACTTAACCAGATACTATCAATTTGTGGGTTACTAGGCTTATTTTGAGCCCATAACACCTTTATAGGTAGCAACAGTAAGATAATAATAATCCAATTTTTTTTCTGTAACATGCAATGTTATTTAAAGATAACACCTTGTTTATCTGTTTTATATAAGGCAGCCACTTTGTTGTTTTTAAACAATACATTGGCTACAACAAGAAATCCACCATCTGGTGTTTCTCTTACAGCCACACCCTCATCTAAACCTGCTCCTCCAAATGTCTTAGACCATTGTTCATTCCCCTCTGCATCTATTTTAAGTAAATAAATATCTGTATCTTCATTTTTTACTAATTTTGTTCCTACAATGATAAAGCCTCCGTCTGATGTTGCATAAATACCTTTACCTTCTTCTTCTCCTGCTTTTTCAATTCTTTTAAAATTAATTGATGTTTCATCTACATATTCACCAACAACCGAAAATTTTAATAAACAAACATCTTTGCTAGCAGATCCATCAGAAGTAGTACCCACTACTACGCAAGTTTTAGAAGTTTCATCATAGATAACCTGCTCAGCTTTATCACTACTTGAGACATTATCCTGTTCCCTAAAAATATAATCCCCTCCAATATTGCCAAACAAATCCGTAAAAGCGATTCTTATTCTTTTAGGTATAGTTGGATTTTGTACCTGTCTCTTCATATCTCCTAACCAAAGCAGTTTATCAGAGTCTTTAACTATACTTACTAAAATATCATCTGTTTGGATTCCCAAAGCAGTATATGTATCTAACAAGTTGCCATTGGCATTCACTTTGTAAGCCCTCATATCTATACTTTGTCCAGATCCTGTAGTCTCAGACTGGGTAAAATCCCCTGCCAATAAAAACTCCGTATCAGACATTTTAGTAATAAACTTTCCCTTACTGCTAAGATTAGGAATTTTAAAATAACGAGTAGATAGACTATCCCCATTGGCAGAACGAATATGAAGGGTAAAATCTGTACGTCCACTGGCTGTTTCTAATGTATCTGTTGTATATCCCAGTACCCAGAAATCACCATTAGGCATTTCCATAACAGCATTAGCTTCATCTGCCAATTTAAGCCCCCAATTGTGTTGCCATTGTTTATCCCCATTTTGATCTACTTTAGCTATATAAAAATCTAAATCCTGCTTCTTGTCTCTAAATGAAGTAGTAGATCCAACCAGAATAAAGCCTCCATCTGAAGTAGGTTGAATGGATTTGATAATCTCATCTCTTGAACTACCAATAAATTTGATGTATGCTTTTGAGTCATTAGGGGTTACATCTACAGCACAAGCCCCTAAGCAAAATAGAATTAAACTATAATATAAAAATGAACGAATCATAACTTATTGTTTTTTTTTAGCAATTTAGGTTTGTAGTATGGCATCATATAATTAATTGTAAAAGATGCATAATGAAGATTATAATCACTATCTATATAACCATAATCATACACAAGTTCAGTATTAGAAGCCCTTGCTGAAGTTTTGGTTACATTGGCTAGACTATAATGATATTTAACTTCAATCATTAAATCACTCCTTCCAAGAATATTTTCAAATTTAATTCCAGCTCCACTAATGGCACTATATGTCAATAAGCTTCTCTGATTTGTCATGTCAATAGATGGTCCTGAAACCTGTCTTTGAGTTTCTGAATCTACATTGTCCTGTCTTACAGCAATTCCTGTTGCTCCTACCATCAGATTTGCACTTCCACCTGCTATCAGATAAGGTTTTCGTTTTTTATTGAAAAAATAATATCTTGCTAATACAGGTATTTCTATTCTATTTTGAGTTTCATCCAAATTTAAAATAGAATATCCAAGTATTTCATGCTTATAGCTATGTTGAGAACGGATAAACAAGAAAGAAGGATTAATATGCAATTTTTTTGTAATAGCAAATTCTAAACCTACTCCAACCTGAAAGCCTATATCACCTGTATACAAGCTTTTTTTATCTCTGATCAAATCCAAGCTATAACGTTTTGTTTCTGAGATAAAGCTTCGGTTTACTCCTCCTTGTACAGCTATTTGAAAAACAGGATTTGTACGAAAACTCTTATATAAACTAATAAACTCTGGAGGATCAACTACCTCGTTAATTTGATAATCAGGATATATTTTTAAGAAGTTTCTCATAGATTTTTGAGCACTCTCTTGTTCATTGGAGTATAAATAAGTAAGTGTCAATAACTTATAAGCTTCTATTTTTTCTGTTTTATCAAAACCTATCGTCAAACAATTGTTGAGTAAAGCAGGTACTTCACTAATTCTCCCCTGTTCATATGTTTGCTGGGCAAGTTTAAGTTTGGTTGTACAATCATTTTGAGCTTGTACACCTACACCCATACAATAAAGTAAACCTATTAAATATCTTTTTTTCATTACTAGATGATATTATTGATCATTATTTATCACATGTATTTTCATAAGGAATATCTTTTCCTACAAAAGTACTCCATTCTGTTTCCGTCATATTTCTCTTAATTTCCTTACAAAGCATTTCTGCAAGTTTACTAGCTCTGGTAGGCCAAGCTCTTACCATCAAATCTTTACAACCTGCAAATATCTTTTCACCATCAGGACTAAATGCAATTGACCACACCCAATCATAATGATCTCTTAATACTATTGGAGATTCTTTCAATAAGGACAAATTCCAAATTTTTACAGTTCCATCCCAACTCCCTGTTGCCAACATATTACTGTTTTTAGGATTAAATGCTATGTTGTTTACTTGAGCTCTATGTTTTGTTAAAGTTTCAATATTTTGAGTTTGTTGGTTTATAAGAGCTAAAGTTCCATCTTCACTACCCACCACAAGCCATCTACCATCAGGGCTAAACTCAATAGCAGAAGTAGCTATTTTAGTAGGGTGCTGATAAATTATTTGTTGAGTTTTTGTTGCTCTATCAATTTGTACTACTGTACCATCAGATTTACCTATTGCAATCAGACCATTAATAGGGTTTACTGTTACATCATTGATTTTAGAGTTACTAGTCATGATTTCTTTGGAAACAGCCCCATCCCATTCCAATACTTTGTTATCTTTACCAACAGAAATAAGTTTGTCATCATTGGTAAACGCCAAATACCAAATTTGATAGGTATTTGTTTTAAGTATCCTTGGCTTACCATTTAGATTATTTAATTCATATAAATTAATGAAAGAATAGTCTCCTGCGTAAGCTAAATACTTATTATCTGGACTAATAGCTACTGCTCTATGTACTTTATCAGAACTTATTACTACTTGAGGAATAACATTATCGAGACGAGGATCCCAACGTACAATTTTGCCATCGCTACCCGCAGAATACATATAATTATTATTAGGATTTGAGACAAATGAACGAACGTTAGCACTATGTACATTATATCTATTAAACTCTCCTTTTATACTTTTAAGAGCATAATACAATCCATCATAAATATCGTAGTCTTTTTCATATCCACCATTACGGCTATGGAAATTATACGCTTGTTGAGCCATCAAAGCTTTTCTAACAGAATCAGGTTCTTGTAAGGATTTTACAGCCATTGAACGAGCAATTGATAAACGCTGTTGCCTTTTCGCCTCTGCTTCTGCTTTCATAGCTAATTCGCCTTTTTCTTTAGCAATTTGACCTTGTAGCTCTGCTAAGCGTGCATTAGACCTTGCTATATCAGCTTGCTTTTTAGCTTCTTCTTCTTTAGTTAATGCTATTCTACGCTGTGCTTCTGCTAATGCAGCTTGTTCTTTTGCCCTTTCACTTTCTAATTGAGCAAGTTTACTTTGCTCAGCAGCATTTTTTCGTTGTTTCTCTGCTTCTTTTGCTTGATCCTCTGCTAATTTTTTTTGTTTAAGAGCTTCTTTACTTTGTTGTTCAGCTTCAATTGTTTTCTTTTCTGCCAATTGTCTTTGCTCTTCTGCAAGTAGTAGTAACAATACTGCCACAATACCACCCAAACCGAAGATACCAGCTATTAATCTTGTTAAGAAAATACGTCTTTTTTGTTGTTTTTCTTTGTTTTTTTGTTCTCTTTCAAACTCTTTTTGGCTGAAATCCAAATAGAGCATAGTTCTCTCATAAGCTGGATGATACCTCAATCCCCAAAGTAAGGTGGGTTTTTCTTCTTCTCGCCAGTTGAGAGCAATTTGTAAATCGGGAGAACGCAATAAACTATTTTTTCCTTGTTGGTGTTTTTCAGCATTTTCTGCAAGTCTTAAATAAGATTTGGATGATTCTGCTTCTTCTTCCACCCACTTATTAAGAGTTACCCAAATACGCATCAAACTCTCATGAGATATATCAATAACTGTCTCACCATCCAAATTTACATTGAAAGGAGGCATAAGAAGCGTTCTTTCAGGGCTTCTGAAATGGTTAATTACTTCTATCACCTCTTCATTGGAAGCATCTGCAATAGATGCTATTTCTTTAAGTTTGGTTGGTCTTCTTACACCTCTACCTTCAGTACTTTTTTCTGTAATTGTTCTAAAAAGCTTTTCGCAAATTCTTTTTTGTTTCTCATCCAATTCGTTATAAGCTTCATTGGCATGAATGGAAAGAGCTTGGCTCATTCCTCCAATTGCCTCATAATCAGTAATACTGATAGCATCTTTTCCACTTGTAGTTCTTTGCCAATAATCCCATGTACGCATCAGAGCATGTTGCATGATAGGAAGCTGGTCTGTACTATCTCCTATATCATTTAATATTTTTTGTGTTAGAGCCTCATCTATTGTTCCATTCATGACTTTTACAGGTCCCATGATAGCCTCTCTTTTCTCGTTACGAGTCATTTGAGGGATTAAAAACTGGCTATCATTGACAAGTTTTGTAAGATATGGATATTGTGAGCAATCTCCCACAAAATCCGAACGCATTGTAAGAGCTACATAAATAGGCACTTCTGATTGATACACAGCATTGGCTATGAGCTTAATAAAAGCAAGTGTTTCTTCATGAGAGTGTGTGTCAATATCTTTGAACCTAAAAATCTCTTCAAATTGGTCAATAAAAATCAGATAATTTCTAGGAAATTGCTGATATTTACTTCTAATAGAATCTATCAAACCATTAGAGTCTTTTGTGAGAAGAGCATATTCAATATTTTCAGAAAGACTGTTCTTTTCAGAGTCTTCAAAATTAATCAACTCATTATGTACAAGTGCTTTTGCTAAATTTTTAATAGGTGAAACCCCTGGACGCATCGTAAATATTTCCCACTTTGAGGAGGTATCAGTAGGATAATCACCATACAAGACAGGAAATATACCACAATAAATAAAAGAAGACTTTCCAATACCTGATGTTCCGATAATAGATACAAATCTATTCTGAACAAGTTTATCAAGTACTTCGTCTATTTGATTTTCTCTACCAAAATAAAGATGGCTCTCTTCATATTTGAAAGGTCTTAAACCTGGAAAAGGGTTTTTTATTACTTCTTTTTCAGATTTTTTATCAAAATCAAGATTTAATGTTTTCATATATTTTAGTTGTTAAATCTTATCAAAAAATTTTGAAATACATTCTCATCATTCATATTCACAAGTTTTACGCTTTCATATAAATTATTATATGGTAAATCCTGAATAGTTCTACTCAATAAGACTCTTGTTGTAAAGTCTTTTTTTCTACCTATGTTTTTTATTTTGAACGTATCTGTTAGTTTGCTATGAAACCACTTGAGACTTTTAGAGTTATTGACAAAAAACACAGCCTTACAGTTCATCAGATTGCTCAAGTGTTCTTGCATCCAAGAGTCTTTGGCATCATATTTAGATGTATTAATTTGAGCTATCATTTCTCCTTTTTCTTTGATACTATTATAAATGTTCATAGCATCTTGTTCGGCTGTTTCATCATAAATCAAATAAATATGATTTTGTTGTTCATTATCAAAGCTTTGATTTTGTTTATATATTTTTTCTTCAACAAGTCCTTTTAACTCTTCTAATGTACAGCTAATGATGTCAGCCCCTCTGTTCAATTGCTTATCTCTAAAAATGGTATTAATATACAACGCTTGGTTTTCTTCTTCTACTTTTTCAGAAGCTATCCAAATGACTCTCTTAAAATCATGATAATTTTGACAATAATCAGCTGAAATTTCATTTTCAAGTTTTCCTAAGGGTTTATTCTTATGGGAAAAACTCTCCTGATATGTTGCACCAACAAGATGAATAGAAATGAAACAATTTTTCAAATTTTCTCTTATTTCATGTTCTATATCTTCTTTTTGTAAAATATTTTCTCTTGGATAAATATCAAAGCCCATTGCTTGTAGCTCTCGTCTCATACTTTCTCTGATTTGTGATACATCCTGACTTGTATGAGCAAGGTAAACACCTTTTTTTACTTCTTGTTCTTCCTGAAGTTGGGCATTAGTAAATATACTGTTTATCAAGGAATTAGCAACTTCTGCGAGGCTAAATAAAAATTGATTGATGCTTTCTCCATCTTCTGTATTGAGTTCAGTGGGCAAGTAAAGGTAGCTGATAGTGTTGCTATACAGCCTCATTTGGGCTTTCTGAGGATAAATATGGTAAATATAATTCTTTAATGAAGAGAACTCTAATTGCTTATTCCATTCTTCTATATGGCTCTGATAAGTGGAACTTGTATCTTCTCCAAGCAATTGAAGCATGACTAAAGTACCTTCATCTGTTTGAGTTCCTTCTTCAATAGATTTAAGGAACAAAACATCTGTTTGATGGTAATGTTTTAAAAGGTGTACAAAATACTTACTGAAAAGGTCTAACCATGCATCAGTATACCTTTCAGAGTATTTTTTTACAAATACTTTTAATAATCTGCTCATTACTTTTATGTTTTTATTTTTTCAATTGTTCGTTTGCTTGTTGATTTAGTTTTCCTATAAGTTCGTAGACCTGTTCGAAGGGAAGTTTTCCCAATGCTTTAAAAATCAGATTGGCTTCTTCTAAAGTTAGCTGAAACACCACTTGTATTTGCTCTTCCATTAGGCGTACATATTTATAGTTCTTTCTATTTTATCATGGTTCTTGAGAATTGTAATGGGTATTTGTTCATGAAAAGAGAGCAATTCATTAAACAATTCTCGTTTTATTTTAAATAATAAGGTTGTTTCCTTACTGACTAATCGTACTTTTGTTTCGTCGCTATAGTCCTTAAATAAACTGCTTACAAAATCAAATGGTTTTATAAGCTCCATTTGGGTTTCTTTTTCCCATTTTTCAACAGTTCCCTGATATAGAATAAAATAATCCATTACATCTATCAAATCGTATTCAGCAATAGTCTCATTTTTTTGGAACAATTGAATTTCAATTGTTTGAGCTATTTCGCACAATGTAAGCCCACTTATACCTTTAAAAATGCTGTTATTTTCAAGAAATTTAACAATTTCAAACTGAATAATAGGTACTACAAAATCTTTAAATTTCCTTTCAACTACTTCTATTTTTTCGAGACCATTTTTAACATACAAATACTTTGCATTTTTATCAAAACGAGTCAATTCTTTTTTCAAAAAATCAGCATAAAAGTCCCTTAAACCTATCAAAGCCACTTCACTAATAACACGATTGGGGTTAAGAGCCTGAGCCATGAGTAAATCCTGATAATCATCTGTTTCCTTTTTTGCCCCCAAAAGCTCATTCAAAGCACATGCCTTTGTCCATTTATTTACATATTTTGCATCTCTTTGCACCAGATTCAATAATACCTCATCTTTTTCCATGGGCTGTGTTGGAAAAATATATTTCATGGTATCTACCTTATCCTCAAAGCTTGAAGGGTTAAGGATAGGTAACAACATGGGCTTAAGTGTATCATTCAATACTACATCCAAAAGTTCAGAAGCAAATTCTGCATCTTCATCTTTATCACTATAAATATTATTTTGCACTAAATCTATGGTATTTTTATCATACATTAGTGATAAAAAGCTAAATATCTTCTTAATATTTTCATCTATTTCAGCTTTTAAGGCTTTTTGAAGTGTGGCAGATGCTTTCCAGTTCTGTAAATCCAAATGAGCAGACATATTCCAAACCACTACTTCACAAACATCTTCTAATTCTTTGTTAATGAAAATCATTCTGTCTTCTGGCAATTTATAGCCACATCTACTGATACTATCTAATGCTTTAGAGCTGATATTCTGATTGGGATATGTCAGTTTTTTCAGCAGTAATTCAAATGCTTTTTCAGAACCGATTCTCTCATATACTTCCATGATTCTCAATTGAATACTTTCTTTTTGTTCTGTTGCATAAAAGGCTGATTCAAGAGAGTTAAAAATCTTTTCTCCAGTAGCTATAATAGCTGATAATGCTGCATTGCTATAAAACGGGTCTGCCAGTTTATCAATTAGATTATGGTGCAAATCTAAACTTGCAGAGTTGGCAGAAGCCAAAATAGCATTGTAGCGTACTTTATAAATTGGATCTCTGAAAAGACGATTAAGTAACCTCGAACGAATTTGATCACCTGCATAAGCAGAAAGTAGAGCTCCAAAAGCTCTTTCAAAGCTTAATTTTGAGTATGTAAGTTGTTCGATGTATTTGATTTTTTCAAGTCTGAAATCAGCTCCTTTCAAATACGAATTGGTAGAGGCTATTAAGTTTGAATTTTCCAAAACAGGAAAATACTTAGAATCCATTACTTCATTAAGGACTGGTATTGATTCTAAAACGCAGAGATTTTTTGCATCAAACAAGCTGATTTTTTGTATAGAAGCATTTTCTGTTGTAAGAAGTTCTACTATTTTTTTTCTGTATAAAATCGGGTTAATGATAGACAGCACATTGAGATAATATATAACCTCATGTAATGGGTGCTGCGTTATATTTTGTGCTATTTTTTCGGCATAACTAACATTAGAAGCATTTTTGGATATTCGTAACATCTCCTCATTATTATTGAGAGTATCTTTCAAAACTTCTTTATATCGGTTATACATAACTGACGCCACTTTTACAAGTATAAGCAGAGTAATCATTACAAGCACTATTTCATATATTCTACTAGAGAAAGGAAGTTTTTCCAGTAACCAAATGCCTCCACCACCTACTATAATTGCTATCCCCTTCATGATACCCTCTAGTTTAATTTGAGTATCGAAACGTAATTTTATATTGATAGGTAATAAATAAGCTTTATAAATAGGTGTTTCAATAGCATCTTTTAAAACATCGTTCAATATTTTTGAAATAGCTGCAATGACAAAAAACAAGAAGAAACGCTCAAATTTTGGTGAGTAGCCTGTAAAAATTGCCACTAAAAACAGTATCAATACAAAACTCCCTACCAAAATAGGCATGATAAACAAAATAAATCGAGGTCCTAATCTGTATAGAATAATTTGGTATAAAAATACTTTGACTAAAAAACTAAGCACAAGCGTAGCAATGGAAGCTATCGAGATGAATTGAACAATTTCTGTAAGACTTTTTGGATACCTGTCTTTGGCTATCCCTACAAATAAATAGTCTATTGAAACTGTAATCAAAGTGCTTACAACTATAAATAAAGCAATGGAAGTAAAGTAAGGGTTATTGACAAGTTTTTTAAAATTATTCTCTGCATGAATAATTTGAGCATTGAGTGTAAGAGACTGACTGAATTTGAGGCTTCTGATAGCTCTAATAGGAATAAGGCTCAACAAAAACAAAATGGAAGAAGCTAGAATTAAGTATTCTGGTTTAAAAAAGCTTGTTTTTAGAAGTAATATTGTAATAAAAGAAAAAGCTATTCCAGAAAAATACAAGCTTGCTCCCAAGCGATTTGTAAATCTCCTTGAATCGTTGAGGTTAAATAATCGGTTGAAAACTCCCCAGAAAAGAGTTTGGGCAACTGTTGAGAATATTGGAAAAAATGCAAAACCTACAAAAACAGCATAATAGTGTAATGTTGTATCTAAATTATAATAGACCCATAAAGTACCAACAATAAAAAACACTAATATAATAAAGGCTAAACTCAGAAAAGACAAGTATCTTTGTAAGTAGTTAAAAACAAAGGAAAATAGGAGCATAACAGTTCCTAACAACATAAAAGCTGCTGGAAATTCTTTTGCAGGAACATGATAAACTAATAGACTAATAGACCCTATCGTATAGCAAATAGTAGCACTACCCAACAAAAACCCCCAAATAAATAAAATAAAAGTGGCAAAAGATATTTTCTTTTTTAAGAAATCAATCATAGTTTTACTTAGCTTTTATTAATTTTATCAATGTTTTTCTCCATTTTATCTACTTCTTTCTTATTTTTTTCCATTTGTTGTTGCTGTTGCTTCATCTTATTGAGTTCTTTCTGCATTTCCTTCATCTTTCTATTTTTCTTACCAAATATTTTGAATGGAGCAGCTAATACCAATAATACACTTTTTGCAACACCATTCACCTTTTCAAATTCATTACCAATATTCAAAGCATTATACATTTTTCTGCCATCTTTTGTGAATTTATAATAGCCAAAAAGTGTTAAATCCAACAACATGATTGGTTCTTTGTAGGTCTTTACCCATCCTTTAGAAACAATCATACACAAGTTATCTCTGTTAATATTTTCTTTTTTGATTAAGCTGTCTTTTACTTTATGAAAAACACTTACAGTAGCACTATCTGTCAGGATAATCACCCATCTTTTTTTGTTTTTGATAGCTCTGATACTGTACGGATTACCTTTGGAGGTAACACCCTGATAGTTTGGGGTTAATGATTCTATTGCTTTACGACATGCTACAGAATCTTGTCCATAACCACTATATAGTACGAAAAAAGATATAATAAATAAAAGATATTTCATTGAAACTACCTATAAATAATATGAAAGAAGATTTCTAATGGTTCAAATTTATTTAAAATCTGTCAAAATAGGCAAACTTATGTGAAATATTTTTCTATCATAAGCTCTATTTTTTCATTTAATATTGTTATAAGTTCCTCATCCATAAATTCAAATTCATCAGGGATATTAAGAACTTCAATAGTAGGGATTTCTAAATAGTTATAAATATCTTTGATATGCTTACTTTGCTCCCTTTCCATCACAAGAATTACATCCGCCCATTCTATATCCTTTTCAGTAATTTTTCGAATACTTTTAGGACTTAGCCCTACAGAACGAATGTGAAATCTATCATCATTTTTATATATAAACTCTGCTGTTCGGCTTCTTTTTTTATTTTTTCCACAAACAACAAGTAAGTGAGGCTGTGATATATTGTTATGAATCATTATAAATCTTTGCTAATAAGTTCATAGTCTTTTTTTAACTGGTGTTTCTCCATAAATTTCAATAAACGTTCTAGGCGTTTTCGATCATTAAATTTCAGATTCCATGATAGTTTTTTCAAGCAGTCTGAACATAGTCTATTAGGCTGTTTATCTGTTTCCTCCATTGTATTACTTCCATTCATTACACAAACAGCATTAATACAATGACTTACAGAAAACATATGTCCCATTTCATGAGAAATGACTTTGATAAGTCTTTCCAAGCAAAGTGTATAATTTTCGTTTTCTAGGAGTCGAAATATAGACATCACACCAAGATTATCAGTTGCCAAGCCAAATACAAAGTTCCAAGAAGGTTCTGGGTATAAATCTTTTTCTGTAATAGCGATAAAAGCTATTGCATCTTCTGGTAGCCGTTTTTTGAGAAAAGGATTTAGAATATAAGAAGCCCAAAGTTGCTCTACATCAAAAGTAGATATTCTCTTAGCATTAGAAGGAATAATACTATCAGAGACAGGCTTATAGCATTTAACTTTCAAATTGAAGAAAATCTCTAGATATTCAGCCGTATATTGTATCAGTTCATTCTGTTTGGCATCAAAATTACCAATTGGTAATACATAAATTATATTTCTGTTTTTTGTAGGCTGTACATATTTGCTTTTTTTGTACTGTTCAAAAGTTTGTCCTTTTTCTTTATGGTAAGATAACCAGTCACCTGTCTGGGGGGTGGGCATCTTTTGGTCATTTTTTTGAACATTATCCCAAATAACTTCATTAACAGACTGTTCTTTGCTTTTGCATGCAAGCAGAAGCAGCAACATTATAGAATTAATTAAAATTTTCATAGTTTATACGATTCATATTCTATAATATAAGAATATGTTCAATTATTTAATCTATTTTTTAAGCTTAAAGCCTTTAGGAGCTAAAAGTTTATCTTTATCATACATATTAATAAAAAGTATTATTGTATCTTTTTTTCCTTCATAAGTAACTTTATAGGTATCTAACATTCCTTTTCCGAAAGGGCTATTTGGTGTATCAAAAGCACAACAACTGCCTTCTCTCTCAAACCAAACAGATTCACCATTAGGTCCTGAGAGGGCATTCAAATAAGCCCTCTCAGCAGCTGGACCTTGTCCTTGGTTTACACCACCTACTTTTATTGGATTTTTACGAGAATAACCATATGATTCGTCGGAAGCTATACGTTCTTCTGATGGTTTCTGTACAACCTTTGATGTACTTTTACAAGCAAATATTAATACTATGAAAAAAAACAATAATACCTTCATGCATATTGGATTTTAACTTTTTACTCTAATTCAATTACCAAGTCCCCTTGTTCTACAATAGAACCAGCTGGCAGATGTATTTGTTTAACTGTAGCCTCTTTGGTAGCAGTAATGATACTCTCCATTTTCATTGCTTCTATGATAAACAAAGGTGTATTTACTTGTACTTTATCACCTTCTTTTACTTTTACCTGAGAGATTTTACCCTGCAACGGAGAGCCTATTTGATTTTCTCCTACGGCTTTCGCATTGGTTTTAAGCAGACTTTTTAGCGAATTGTCTATTACACGAATACGTCTGGTTTGTCCGTTGTGTTCAAAATAAACAGCTCTGATACCATTTTCATCAGCATCTGTGATACTTACCAAACGAATAAGCAGAGTTTTACCCTCATCTATTTGTACTAAAATCTCCTCTCCTGCTTTTAAGCCAAAGAAGAAGGATGTTGTAGGCAAATAATACACCTCTCCCATATCCTGAACATGAGCAAAATACTCATCAAATACCTTAGGATAAAGCTGATATGACAGAAAATCTAAGAAATTATCATCATATTTTTCTTTAAAGATCTCAAATTCTGCCTCAAAATCAATAGGTTTTAAGTGAGCATTGGGTCTCTCTGTAAAAGGTTTTTCATCTTTGAGAACCATTTTTTGCAGTTCTTCAGGGAATCCGCCATGTGGCTGCCCCAATTCGCCTCTGAAAAATTCTTTTACAGATTCTGGGAATGAGATTGTATGCCCTTTTTGCATAATGTCCTCTGCATTATAGCCATTGGCTGTCATAAACAAAGCAAAATCTCCTACAACTTTAGAGCTTGGTGTCACTTTGATAACATTTCCGAAAAGTTTATTGGCATCCTGATAATTTTTAACTACTTGTTCAAATTTATCTCCCACACCCACAGATTCTGCCTGAGATTTTAGGTTTGTATATTGTCCGCCAGGCATTTCGTGTTCATATACCTCTGCTGAACCAGCCTGCATACCAGCCTCAAATGGATAGTAGAATTGTCTGACTCCCTCAATATATTTGGAAAGCTCATTGAGACTTGACAAGTTATAAGGGTTTTCTCTTGGATGTCCTTGCATCATTGCCACAACCGAATTGAAATTGGGTTGTGCTGTTGTACCTGACATAGCAGCAATCGAAACATCCACCACATTCACCCCTGCTTCAATGGCTTTCAGATAAGTAGCAGCCTGAATGGACGCTGTATCATGGGTATGCAAGTGTATAGGCAATGAAACTGTTTCTTTAAGTTTTGAAACTAAGATTTCAGCAGCATGAGGTTTTAACAATCCTGCCATATCTTTGATGGCAAGGATATGAGCTCCTGCATCCTCGAGGCGTTTTGCAAAGTCCAGATAATATTGCAGCGTATATTTTTTCTCATCTTTATTGAGCATATCCCCTGTATAACAGATAGATGCTTCTGCAAGACTATTGGTGTACTTTCCAACTGCCTGAATACTTGTTTTCAGGTTTTCAATCCAGTTTAAAGAATCAAATATTCGGAAAATATCAATCCCATTTTCTGCTGATTTCTCAATAAATTTCTCGATTAAATTATCTGGATAGGCTTTATAACCCACTCCATTTGCTCCACGCAAAAGCATTTGTGTCAGGATATTAGGAGCTGCCTTTCTGATAAATTGCAGACGTTTCCAAGGGCATTCTTTCAAAAATCTGAGGGCAACATCAAATGTAGCTCCTCCCCACATTTCTAAAGAAAAGGTTTGTGGGAAATGATATGCCATTGCTTCAGCATAGGGAATCATGTCTTTGGTACGCATACGTGTAGCCAAAAGAGACTGATGTCCATCTCTGAGCGTTGTATCTGTATAATAGATTTTTTGTTCGTTTTTGAGCCATTTACTAAAACCCTCTCTACCTAATTCCTCCAAAATTTGCTTTGTACCTTTTTTAGGAATTTCAGGACGCTCATAATCAATCAGGTGTGGTTTGGCAAATGTTTTTGTATCATCTTTAAATTTTACATCTGGATTACCATTTACAATCACGTTTGCCAAGAAACGCAAAGCTCTTGTTCCTCTGTCAAATCGTTTGGGTATTTTGAAAAGTTCTTTGTGTTCCTGAATAAAGCTAACGGTTGCCTTTGCACTCTGAAATGTTGGGTGATTGATTACATTTTCCAAGAAACCTATATTGGTCTTTACTCCTCTAATTCTAAACTCTCGTAAAGCTCTGCTCAAACGTTGGGCTGTTCCTTTAAGCGTTCTGCCTGAAGCAGAAACTTTTACAAGCATCGAATCGAAAAATGGTGAAATTTTTACACCAGGGTATGTGCTTCCTTCGTCCAAACGAATACCAAAACCTGCTGCATTTCTGTACTCTACGATTGTTCCAAAATCGGGTTTAAAATCATTTAATGGATCTTCAGTGGTAATTCGGCACTGAATAGCTACACCTCTAGCTACAATATCTTCTTGTTTATGAATCCAGATTTCAGGGTCAGACAAGCGGTGCCCTTTGGCTATCAGGATTTGAGAGCGAACAATATCTACTCTCGTAATTTCTTCTGTAATAGTGTGTTCTACCTGAATACGAGGATTTACCTCAATAAAATATACATTTTCATCTTGGTCAACCAAAAACTCTACCGTACCCACATTATTATAATTTACTTTTTTACAAATACGCAAAGCATAATCGTAGAGTTTGTTTTTAGTTTTTTGCTCTAAAAAGGAAGGAGCTACTTCTACGACTTTCTGAAAGCGACGCTGAACAGAACAATCTCTTTCGTACAAGTGTACAATATTTCCATAGTTATCCCCCATAATTTGCACTTCAATGTGTTTGGGGTTTTCTATAAATTTTTCGATGAATATAGTATCATCTCCAAACGAACGCCCAGCTTCGCCTTTGGCTTCGTTATAAGCTTTTTCTAAATCTGCCTCATTACGTACCACACGCATACCACGTCCACCACCACCAGCAGAGGCTTTGAGCATTACAGGAAAACCTATTCTTTTAGCTTCTTTAAGGGCTACCTCAAAAGTTACAACTGACTCCTGATTATCCTGAATAATAGGCACATCAGCAGCAATGGCTATTTTTTTAGAAGCTATTTTATCTCCTAATGCTTCCATTACTTCAGGTTCTGGACCTACAAAAATAATTCCTTCTTCTCTACAACGACGGGCAAGGTTTACATTTTCAGAAAGAAAACCATACCCAGGGTGAATGGCATCAGCTTTTACTTTCTTTGCCAAAGCAATAATCTCTTCAACATCAAGATATGGACGAAGAGGTTCATCATCTTTACCTATTTGATAAGCCTCATCAGCTTTAAAACGGTGTAATGAATAGCGGTCTTCGTAAGTATAAACAGCTACTGTACGTATCCTAAGTTCAGAAGCTGCTCTGAAGATACGAATAGCTATTTCTCCACGATTGGCTACCAAAATTTTTTGAAGATTCTTTAAAGATTCCATATCTCGAATGTTAGGCGTAGGGTGTATTTGAAGAAAGTGAAATTTTTCATTTTAGCTCTGAACTCCGATATTAGTATATACACATGATTTTTGCAAAAAAAATCAAATGAAGTTTCTGCTTCATTGAGAAAAAACCTAATTTGCGTGAAATAAATAAACAATGCAGAAGATTTTAATATTTTTGATAGCAATAGGTAGCTTATTTTCATGTAGTGAAAATACAAAAAATTTGAAAATTAGAGAAAATACAGATATTGAGGCTCTTTCCTCTATTAGTTCATTACAAGCTTTGCAAAACGCCTTGGAAGATGACCCCGAAAATGTGGATATTTTATATAAAATTGCCTTATGGCATTATTATAAAAAAGAATACTCTAAAACTGAAAGTTTTCTACAGAAGGCTATTATTATTGCCCCCCACTGGAAGCTTTATCTTCTGGAAGCTCAAAGCAAGTATAAAAATAAACAGATTACCCAAGCCAGAAAATCGTGGCAAGAGGCTTATCGCCTAGAGCCACAAGCTCTGCCTATTCTTTTATTTGGACTACAATCAGCCATAGATGCTCAAGATAGTATTTTGGCTAACAAACTCATTACAAAAACGAAAAGTATTTACCCCAATGACCCACAGTTATATTATTGGCAGGGAAAGTGGGCAACTACACAAAATGATACAACACAAGCTTTTTCGCATTTTACAAAAGCATTATCGTTTAACCCTGATTTAGTGGAGGCATATCTACACATTGCAACATTGTATAATCATTATGAAAAACACGAAAAAGCTATTGTTTGGGCAAAAAAGGGCTTACAGATAAGAAGTAAATATGACAGTCTGCTTTTAGAAACAGCCATTGGCTATCAGGCTTTAAAAGATATTGATAGTGCCCAAAAATATTACTCCAAAGCTTATTTGATTAATAATACCCTTTATAAAGCCTCTTATGAGCTTGGCATTCAGGCTTGGAAAGCAGGCAAATATCAAGAAGCTCTTACTCTTTTTGAAAATACATATCGTTATAAAAAAGACTTATCAAAGATTAATTATTACATTGGAAATTGCCATGAATTCTTAGAGAAAAAGACCGTAGCCATAGATTTTTATAAAAAAGCTGTCCAACAAGAGCCTGAGAATCTTATTAGCAGACAAGCTCTAGCAAGTTTACAACAAAAATTAGAGCTTATTCGTATGCAACGCATTCAAGATTCTTTGTTGAGAGTACAACAAGAAGCTGAAAGAAAAATGTTAGAAGAGCAACAAAATAAGCAATAATAATCTTTTTCATACCAAATGAAATAAAGCATAATTTCTATTTTTAAATGTTATAACATATATTTGTATAGATATTTAAAAAGTATTCGTTTTCTTATTTTTTAATTTTAAACAAACCAAAAACATGAAAAATTTACTTTCTACAGTAGCTATTGCTCTCATTGTTATTTTGAGTGCTTTCAGCTTTATCAAAACTGTAAACTATAACGTAGATACAAAAGTGAGTAATCTTACTTGGGTTGGCTATAAGGTAGGAGGCAAACACAATGGTGATTTAAAACTTACAGATGGCAAAATTACGATGTCAGGCGGAAATATTACTAGTGCATCTTTTACAATGGATATGACCTCTATGACTGTACTAGATTTACAAGGAGGAATGGCTGAAAAATTATTAGGTCACCTGAAAAGTGATGATTTCTTTAGTGTTGCCAAATATCCAAAAGCTACTTTCGAGCTAACCAAAGCCACAAACAAAGGTAACAACACCCATGATGTTACAGGAAAACTTACTATCAAAGGGATTACAAAAGAGATTACTTTCCCTATTACTGTAAATGCTAACAGCATGAAACTAACAGCAACAGGTACATTAAAAGTAGATCGTACCAAATGGGATATTACTTATCGTTCTAGCCTTGTTGGCACTGCTGCCGATAAAATGATTGAAAACGAATTTGAAATTGGTCTGAATATAGTGGCTAATAACAGTAAACAATAAATAGTTAATTTCTATTATACTTTAAAAAGGTCAAAGGTACAGCCTAAACTGTACCTTTGGTCATTTATTTGAAATTATGAATTTTATAATCAATATTGTAAATAACCTTTATTTTTTGGATTCTTTCAATATTTCAACGTCAAATCCCAATTCTTTAAGTTTTTCAGGACTTAGTTCTTCTAGACTTTTTATTTCAAGAGTTTTACCATCTTTATTTTTAAAAGTAATAATGCTTTTCTCTTTGTCTTGTGCATTTTTTTCATCATTTTTTGCTTTTAAGGTTAATTCATCTGATTGTTTTTTTGCTTTTTCAAGTTCCATTTTTAATTGCCTTTCCTTTTCTTCTGCTTCCCTTAACTTCTCTTTAAGTTCTGTTGTTTGCTGAGCTTCTTTTTTTAGAAGTTCAATTTCTACTATTTTTGCATTTAACTCTGTTTCTTTTGCTTTTTTTTCCTCCTCTGCTTTGATTGCTTCTTGCCTCGCTTTTTCTGCTTTTTCCCTTGCCTTCAGTTCTTCACTACTGATAATTTGGTCACAGTTGTGCAATGACAATAATTTATCTAAGCTAACTATATCAACAGAAACTACATAATCAACTCTAAAATTGTCTGAACTACTATACACTTCACCACCTATACTAAATACAGTACCACTCACATTGGTTGCACCTTCTACTTTTTTGAAGGCTTTTGTATAAATAGTTGTTAATTTTGCTGACCTTACATAATAAGTATTTTTTTTTGTTTGAGGGCTGACATTTTTAGAAGCCTGACAAATTTCTAAATAAGGAATAGTGTTTTCATTTAAGAAAGCAATACCAACATCAGTTACTATCAATTCGTACACTGAGTTATTTTCAACTTTGGTTGAAGCAATAGCATAGTTTCCATTCAATTTAAATTTTGAATTAATTTTTGCACTATAAATGACATCAGATGTAGAAGATGTTATAAGAGGTGGTGCATCTTGTTTTACAAAACGTGTCAAAACAATTGTTTTACTGTCCTCAATCAGTATCATTGAACCTACCAATTGGTCTATCTTATTTGTAAAACCTGCTAAACCTCTTATGAAGGTTCTTTCTTTATAGCCCATAGGTAGGTCTAAAGCTATATCCACAGGGTTAAGCTTAATTTTCTTAGATTGTTGAGCAGACACAATTTCAAGAAACGCACAAAAGACAAATAATGAGATTGCTACTTTTTTCATATTTTTATTTTTTAAATTACTGTCAATTTTAAGCTTACAAAGTAGAAACATATGATCATCATAAATAAATTTTTCATAACCTTGTAAGTTTAGTAAAACATAACCAAATATACCCATCCTCCTATTTCTCACAATAGGCACAAGTGCCTATTTTTCAGAGTAAATCGAAGGCTTGGGCGTATTGGAGAATGTCTTTAAAATGCTTAATACTCAGTTTTTCGTTTATATTTCTTCGGTGAGCTCGTACTGTATGTGAAGAGATAAAGAGTTTCTCAGCTATGTCTTCATTTCTAAGTCCCTCTGCTAGTAAGCCCAAAACTACTTTTTCTTGTTTGGTAAGACTCATAAATTCAGCATAATGGCTTCTCATAAAGTTATCTAGCTCTATAGCTTTGTTTATTTTATGGGTTACTTTTTCTAAGTCTTTTAATAAAATGCTCATTGCAAAAAACATGTTTTCTTTTTTGTACACTTTTGCATTAGTCAAAATTGTGCTATAATTGGTAGCTTTTAGAGCTTTTACATCTTGTGTTACTGTAACTATTCCATTTTTATCTTCTTTTTGATAGTGTCCGATAATTTTTGGGAAAGTGTTTTTAACTGTTTCAGGAGAAACATAATTTCCAAAAAATGTTTCTGTATCCATCTTTAAAATCTCTTCTGGATGTAACTCTAAGATATTTTCAACGGACTGGCTCATGTGAGCTACTTTTAAATCATCTTTTCTATTTAGATGAATCATTACATCTTTTGAGACAAGCTCTATGTCCTCTATTTGTATTTTTCCTTTCGATAACAAGGAGTCAATTACATAGAATAATTGTTGGAAGGCAGCAATATTCTCAAATTCATTTGGCATAAGTGTTTTGTAGTTAAATGGCAGACGAAAAAATATTCTTTCATTTAAGTATGCACCAATTTAAGCAATCCAAAACTCCTACGCATCAGGGAATCCCTGATTTTATAATCATGTAATAAAAAAGTTTTTTTTAACTTTTTTATATATAAAACACCTTTCATTTAGTTATTATCTATATTTTATTTGACAACAACTAAAAAAACAATGTAAGTTTTTATTGTTTTTTCAATAAAAACTTGCAAATTAAATGTTGCAACATTCAATTGTTTTTTTTTTAAAACGGTATAATTTAAGATGACTTCGCCTCATTACATTTTGGTAGTCAGACCGAAAGTATCCCTAATTTTTTCTTGTCTGACTATCATCTGACAGAAAAAAGATGCTTTTATTAGAAATGTTAGACAGGTTCAACCTTAAATACAATGTTCTCCATGAAGAATTGTATTTCTATTTTCACAAATAAATGGCATATCCTCCATCTTGAAACACTAAAACAGCATTGTTGGGATGTTGTTCTTCGTAAAAAAAAGTATGTACACGCCCTACCTGCGTGAGGTGTATATCAACAGCCAAAACCACTTTGTATAAAGTTGTTTCATACATTTCACCATTGGGTTTGGTGATTTTTACAGTCAGCTTCATTTCTGTGTGATTATTCACAAGCTTTCCTGTTGCCTCCGAAGCTATGATAACCCCTGATGCTTTTGTACCCTTTTTTCTTATTTCAATATCTTTATCGTTGGTAATACCCCAGATTTTAAACTCTTGGTCAAAAAGTTCTTGGAGAATATTTTTATCCATTTCCATCTCCAATATCATTTTTTTAGGGTTTTGGGCATCATATCGAATAGGCACTCGCATACCCACATTAAAATACGATAAAGGGTGTTTTCTGTTTTTATAAACTACTAAAGCTATTTCGCCAATTACTTCTTTTTTATCCAAAGTTTTTATTTTCACAGATAATGCTCCTCCCTGTGAAGGTAATACTTCTCCAAGTGTTGGGATTCCTTCTTTAAAAACCTTGTTATGCTGATTATCAGCGTTTTTGGCATATACATAAATAGCTAACAGACATAAAGCTATTCCATAAATACTACCAAAAACTATCAAGCCTTGTTTTTGTATTTGAAGAAATATTCCTAAAAAAATTAAAATAACAGCTATAACAAGTGGTATGATTGAAGTCTTTTTCATTTTAATTCATTTTTTTATGATAACGCAAACGCTGATAATTATACTTATTTTTCCAAGTAACGGTTAAATGTTTTTTATCCAAAAAATTGATAAAACCAATGGTTTTGTACTCATCTTTTAGTATAATCTGATTATCCTTTAAATCAAACGATGTCATTTTATCCATTGTATGGCTTTTCAGCTTTTTCTCATCTATTGTGAGAGGAATAGGCAATTTAACAAATAACAGAGTATCCATTAGGTCTGTTTTATCTTGAAAATTTTTATTTGTCAAATTCTGAGCTTCCCAAGAGCCTGTAATATTTTCCAGTGTTATTTTTTCTGTACTCTCTTTAGAAAAACCCTCCCAATCAATGTTTCCTTGTGGTACTTTACGCCAAGGGTTGTCGAGTGTAAACTCTATGGTATCTTTAAATCCTTTAAAATCATGATTTGGCTCAATCAGGCTAATATCAAACTCAACATGCAAATACTCATATTTTTGATAAGCCACAATTGAGAATTTCCCTTTTACTTTATCTTTAGAAAGCACTTCATAATGGTATGGACTAGCCCAATTTGCAACAAAGCAAGCAAGTGTTTCATTATGAATATCATAGGTTTTGCCTATTTCTAAGAGTGTTTTTGAAGGTATTTCCAGATATAAATTTGTCCCACCATCTCCATCCATTACACCTTTTGGTTTTGAGTGATAATATAATTGAGCCTGAGCTACTATTCTATCCCCTTCATTTACCATCAAACGTCCTTCTTTTTCTAATTTAGAATAATAGTATAAGGTTCCTCTTTTAATTTTATCTTCTTTTTCAGGATTAGTTGTATTGTTATTGGTGTTGTTCGTTGTTTTATTGCTACAGGCTGAAACTAAAAATGAGAAAAAAGCAGAGAAAAAAAGTTTAAAATTCATAAAAGTTAAGCGTTTTTAATATAGATGCTAAAAGCTCTGGTTTTCCATAAAAAATATTTTTTCTAAGAATGCCCGATAATTAACTTTATATCCTCCGAAACGGGATATATTCGTTCTGTAGGAAGTAATTTTTGTGCCTCTTCCACTTTCTTTTGGTTTACCAGATTTCCTATTTCTTTAGAATATTCTGTGATGTCTTCTATCTCTACTGTCCACTCATTTACATACTTTTCAACAGCTATGCCCTTGAGTCCGATTTGGATAGAACGATATTCTAAATCATGTAAATAAATATTCTTTTCAGGATCCCATTGAATCCGAACAGGCGAAACAGATAAACTATTTTTCCAGTTTTCTTCAGTTTGGTACAACTCAGCTACAAAATGTGATAAACATGCATTTTTCAGTAGCCATTCAAAGCCTTCTCGCTTTATTTTGATAGCCAATACATGCTCTTGATTTTCTTTACTTGCCCAACCACAACGATACATCATCCATAGAAACGATGGTTTTATCCACGTCATTCGTTCCATTTTAAACGGAGAAACAAATTTTTGATGTTTAACAGCAGCCAAAGCAATAGATTTTTGATAAGCCTGATAGACCGTTATGGTTTGGTCATCATATACAGCTCTAATTTCTCTTGTAAGCATTTTTTTATATTTCTAAATTGATTTTAATTTTACAAAACTTTTGAAAATATTTATCATATACCTTTTTTTATATTTGAGCATTTATGAGTTTATGGGATAAAATAATCAAATTTTTTAATTCTAATAAATATCCCAAGTCTGAAAGTATTCATTTAGAACCTACTGAAATTGAAGATTTCTATATACAATTAGATGATACTTGTAAAGGTTTTATTAATTATGATGATATTATACCACTATTATTTGAAAATACAACTATTTTCCTTTTCTATGATTTAGAAGATGGGAATTATTTTGCCACAGATAGAGATGGTAATGCATATTCTTGTATTCATGATGCTAGACCATTTGTTGTAAAAATGAATATCAAAGCGAAAAAACTTATAGAAAGTATTCAAAATAAAACCTTTGATATTCAAAAACATTTTGATGACAGGTACAAAGGACTATTCTAAGAATACTATAAATATGATTAGAGTTGCCAAATTCAAAAAAAATAGCAATGTTTGTGTTTGAAGATTGTTATTCCACAATATTTTTTATACAAATATGGCAACGATTAAGGCAAACAACCCAGCCCTCAAAACTTGGATAAAAGTCCCTAAAAATAGTGATTTTCCCATCCAAAATATTCCTTTTGGTATTTTTTCATATCAGGGTTCTAGCCCAAGAGCTTGTACCCGTATTGGTGATACAGTGATAGATTTAAGTGTTTTGGTAGAATTAGGCTTTTTTGATAAACTTCGTTTAGAAGATGCTTCTGTGTTTCATGCAGAAGTCCTCAACGACTTTATTTCCTTAGGAAAACCCGTTTGGCGTAAAACAAGAGAACACCTTTCTTGGCTGTTTCAGGAAGATAATACACTGCTTAAAGATGATAAAGAAGCTCAAAAACAAGCTTTTTATGCTGCTGATAAGGTTGTAATGCATTTACCTGTACAAATTGGAGACTATACAGATTTTTATTCGAGTATGGAACATGCTACTAACGTAGGCAGTATGTTTAGAGACCCCAAAAATGCTCTTTTACCAAACTGGAAGCATTTGCCTGTTGGTTATCATGGAAGAGCTTCTTCTATTGTCATTTCAGGAACAGAAATCCATCGTCCTAAAGGGCAAATTAAGCCTGCTGATGTAGAACTACCATTTTTCACGCCTACTCGCCAACTCGATTTTGAGTTGGAAGTGGCTTTTATTGTAGGTGGAAATACTCAAATGGGTGAAAGTGTAACCACAGAAAATGCTGAAGACTATATTTTTGGTTTGGTACTTTTCAACGACTGGTCGGCTAGAGACATTCAGGCATGGGAATATGTGCCTCTCGGACCATTTTTAGCTAAAAACTTTGCTTCAACCATTTCGCCTTGGATTGTAACACTTGATGCTCTTGAGCCATTCAGAACGGCTACACCTAAACAAAAGCCTGAAGTATTGGATTATCTGAAATTTAAAGGTAAAAAGAATTTTGACATCAATTTAGAAGTTTCTATTGCCCCTGATAAAGGAAAAGAAAGCCTTATTTGTAAAAGCAATTTCAAATACATGTATTGGAACATGAGTCAGCAGTTGGCACACCATACTGTTGGAGGCTGTAATATGCGTGTGGGTGATATGTGTGCTTCTGGTACAATTAGTGGTTCATCTCCAGACTCTTACGGTTCTCTTTTAGAGCTTACTTGGAAAGGTACAAAACCTCTTAAACTCAAAGATGGTTCAGAACGCAAATTTATAGAAGATGGTGATACAGTTGTGATAAGAGGATATGGAGAAAAAGATGGTATTAGAATTGGATTTGGAGAATGTGTTTGTAAAATTTTGCCTACTAAAAAATAAAATTTTATATTGAAGGAGTTTGTGTACAAGCTCCTTTTTTTAACAAAAAACACTATACAATATGGAAAAATTTGCATCAAAACCCGAAGATTTTGAAGTTACAGAAACTAATCAAGGAATTGCTATTCATAATAGTTGGTATAAACCTCAAATGGTATATCCTTTAATGATTTTTAATATTTTGTGGTTTATGCTTATATTTTATATGTTTAGAAAAGTTGATAGCACTATTTTTCAAGCTTTTCTTTCTATATTTTTCATAGCTGGCTTGGTATTGGTTTGGTATATTGTATGTTTATTTTTCAATAAAACAGATATAGCCATTACTTCTCAAGACTTTATTTCGAAGCATGCCCCTATCCCTTTTCCTACTTATAAAAACATCCACCTCAAGCGTTCAGATATCGAACAAGTCTATATAACAGGAGAGTACACTCGTAACAAACACAATAGTAAAATATTAAATGGTTATGCATTAAATGTTCTTTCTCCCGAAGGTATTAGTAGCAGAATTTTGAGTTATGGCATAGAAGAATATGAGAAAGTTGTATTTCTCAAGAAAAAAATAGAACAATACATGAATATTGATCCTCAGCCTGTAGAAGGAGAATACATACAAACACTTTCTTAAACTCGTTATTTTAATACCTTATATATTTACACAAAAACATCTTATACGATGGAAAAACTTGTTCCCAACCCAGAAGGTTTTGAACTAAAAGAAACAGCTCAAGGCATAGCCATTACTTATCGTTGGTATAAACCAATGGTTTGGTTTCTTGTTTTTTTTGGATTAATCTGGAATGGCTTCCTTGTTGTTTGGTTTAGCTTACCTACTCCCATTTTTTTTAAACTATTTGCGATCATACATTTAGCAGTTGGTGTTGGTCTTATTTGGTATGTAATCTGTTTATTTATGAATAAAACAGAAATTGCGATTACTTCTCAAGATTTTGCCACTCGTCATACTCCTGTTCCCTTTCCAACATACAAAAATAAACATCTTAAACGTTCTGATATTGGTCAGGTTTACATCAAGCAAGAGATTAGTCGTGGGAAAAATGGAACTTCTGTCAATTATTCTCTGAACGTTCTTTCCCCACAAGGAGCCAGTAGCAAGATTTTAAGTTATGATGAATATGAGAAAGCTATCTTTATCAAAAGGAAAATAGAGAAATATATGCATATCGAGCCACAATCTATTGAGGGCGAATACGTTATTAGATAAAACAACTTACCAATACCATGAAGTTTCTTGTTTCAACTACAATACTTATTTTTATTTCCATTACTCTGTCTGCTCAAAGTATTTATTCAAAAGCGTTTGGCAGTAAATCCAATCCTGCTGTTATATTTTTACATGGAGGTCCGGGTTACAATTCCAGCGTTTTTGAGGCTACTACTGCTCAACGCCTTGCAAATGAAGGTTTTTATGTAATTGTCTATGACAGACGTGGTGAAGGCAGAAGTACAGATAAAAACGCTCAGTACAATTATACAGAAACACTTACAGATTTAAATACTCTCTTTGGACAGTATGGAATCAAAAAAGCGAGCCTGATTGGGCATAGTTTTGGTGGAGTTGTAGCTACCTATTTTGTAGAAAAATATCCTGAAAAAGTAAACTCTGTTATTTTGGCTGGAGCTCCTATCAATTTACAAGAAAGCTTTCAAACGATTATTGCTTCTTCTAAAAAAATCTATGAAAACAAAAAAGATAGCGTCAATCTGCGTTATGTAGCTATGCTCGAAAAAATGGATAAAACAAGTCTTGAATTCAGTTCTTACTGCTTTGCTCATGCCATGCAAAATGGATTTTATTCTACTAAAACACCCACAGAAGAAGCCAAACAGCTATATGGTACTTTCCCAACTGATACACTCATCAGAAAATATGGTAGACAAATGGGTTATCAGGCTCCACAAGGCTTTTGGAAGAATGAAAAATACACAAGCCTTGATTTGACTAATCTTATCAAAAAATTAGTAGCTCAGAAAGTTAAAATTTATGGCGTATATGGCAAAGAAGATGGTTTGTACTCTTCTGAACAGGTTCAAAAATTACAGACAATTTTAGGTACAGAAAAACTAAAATATTACGAAAATTGCTCTCATAATGTTTTCATAGACCAACAAGCCGAATTTATCAAGCAACTTAAACTCTGGTGTAAATAGCTTTTTACTCTGTTGCTTTTTTCAAGTCAGAAGCATATTGCTCAAAATTAGGTTTAAAATCGGGTAATGAACCTTTTATAAGAGGTAACATCAATCCTTTAAAAACTTCTGACATCGTAAAATCAGTTGTGCCATCTGCTTTGGGGCTTAGCGAAAAAGTACGAACACCTGTAAACATAGGTGCAAATCCATCCTTCCAAACCATTTTGTTGGGCGAACTTTCTAAGACTTTAAGTTTAAAAGTACGTTTAGGGTCTAATTTGGAAATGAGTTTGATTGTTTTTCCTTGCTCAATTTCTCCTTCTATGGATACGATAGTAGAATTCCATCTTGTAAAATTTGGGGCATCTGTCAGCAATGCCATAATTTTTTCAGGGCTTGCATGAATATTGATGGAAATTTTGGTTTCCATTTCAAATGTAGAAACTGCGGAAATGGCTTGAGGGTTCATAAAAGTATATATTAAAGATTATTTTCTGCATAATTGATAAATTGTTCACTCCACCCATTTGCTTGTGCAAATTCTTGAAAACATTTTCCACAAGTAACTCCTGCATCCATTTTTTTCTCTAACTCATCAAAAGCTTGTTCATCCAACATTTTATAAGCTTCTTGTAAGTTATTTTTCTCTTTTAGTTCTTTAGTTATTAAATGGTTAAGATTTACTACAAAAATTTCCCCATCTGAATTAACTTCAAAAACTTCTACATGAATAATAGTTAATTCTTCATCTTGAATAGACTCATTCTGATAAATTTTATCACAAATAGCCTTTTCAATACAAATAGCTATACCTGACATACCGTGTTTAGCACATATAACGACTCCCATTTACTTATTTTTAAAGGTAAATTAAACATTTTTTTACAGAGTTGATACAAATTTATTAATTTTGCATTTCTAAAATTTTAATAACTTCGATGAAACCCGTTAGAGTTCGTTTTGCACCCAGCCCCACAGGAGGGCTACACATTGGTGGTGTTCGTACTGCCTTATACAACTATTTATTAGCCAAACAAACAGGTGGACAATTTTTAATCCGTATAGAAGATACCGATCAGGAACGTTATGTAGAAGGAGCTGAAGATTATATCATGGAAGCATTGCGTTGGGTAGGGATTGAAGCTGATGAAAGCCCTGAAAAAGGTGGTAAACATGCCCCTTATCGCCAATCTGAAAGAAAAGAAAAAGGAATTTACAAAGAATATGTAAAACAACTGATAGAAAGTGGAAATGCTTATTATGCATTTGATACCTCTACAGAATTGGAAGAAATGCGTAAGAAATTGGAAGCTGCCAAAGCCAAAAATACTTCTTACAACATGATTTCACGTATGCAGATGAAAAACTCTCTCACGCTACCTTCTGACGAAGTACAACGCCGTTTGGAAGCAGGAGAGCCTTATGTGATACGTCTTAAAGTTCCTGCTAAACAAAACATTCGTTTCAAAGATTTGATTAGAGGTTGGGTTTCGGTTGAAAGTTCTACTTTAGATGACAAAGTTCTTCTAAAGTCAGATGGAATGCCTACTTATCATTTGGCAAATATCATTGATGACCATTTGATGGAAATTACCCATGTCATTCGTGGTGAAGAGTGGTTGCCTTCTGCCCCATTCCATGTGCTTTTGTATCAGTTATTTGGCTGGGAACACCCTGAATTTGCTCATTTGCCTTTGATTCTAAAACCCGATTTGAAAGACCCTAAGGGCAAAGTAATTCAGGAAAATCACGGAAAGCTTTCAAAAAGAGATGCTGAGAGTATGGGCTTCCCTATTTTTCCGCTTACTTGGCAAGGCTCTACTGGTTACAGAGAAGCAGGTTATCTGCCTGAAGCCATCATTAATTTCTTGGCTTTATTAGGCTGGAACCCAGGAACAAACCAAGAGATTTTCTCAATAGAAGAGTTCATTTCTACTTTCTCTGTGGAACGTATCGGGAAATCTGGTTCTAAATTTGAAATTGATAAAGCCAAATGGTTTAATCAGCAATATTTAAGAGCTAAAACCAATCAAGAACTCGCTGAATACCTCAAAAAAGGTTTGGATTCGGCAAGTGTAGATTATAGCATGTTTTCAGAAGCTCAATTAGAGCAAATTTGTGAGGTCATGAAAGAAAGAGCTACTTTCCCTGATGACCTTTGGAAAGAAGCCCGTTATTTCTTCGAACGCCCTACCAAATATGATGAAGGGGTTGTAAGCCAGAAATGGAATGCTCAAACAGAGGAAGTAATTAAAACTTTGAAAGAGCAATTTACAAACGAAACTGATTTTGATGGTACGAAAGCTAAAGAAGCTTTACACCATGAAGCAGAAGCCAAAGGCTTAAAATTAGGACAAGTAATGCCTGTTTTACGTGTAGCCCTTACAGGTGTGGGTGCCGGACCAGACCTTGCTGCTATTATGCAGATTTTGGGTAAAACAGAAGTGCTTACTCGACTTGAAAATGCTCTGAATACAATTAAAATTTAATTTATCCTTATTTATACATTTGGATGGCTTCGCTACACTCGCCATGACACCTACCTACCGTCTTTGCGAACCAAACAAAGTGAGGTGAAGCAAACAACATAATAATAATTATAAATAAAAAAAGGTAAAACATGAGTTTTGCCTTTTTTTATGCCCTTAAAACATATCTTTTTCTTTTACGTATAAAACAGAAAACGTAAAAGATATGAAAAACTATTTTAATGTATTTGCTCTCAAACTGATTGCTTTTATTATCCTTTTTGCCAATTGTAAAAAATCCAATGAGGCTAGCCCTATTTCCAATGAGGAGCCTACCATTGAAATCAAAACACTTTTTAGCAATCGGGAGATTATCTGGGGTATGGATTTTTTACCCAATGGAGAACTTTTATTTACAGAAAAACGTGGAAAGCTCTTCAGATATGCCACAGATGGTAATATTACAGAGATTACTGGACTTCCTGCCATTCATGCTGGCGGGCAAGGTGGTTTACTCGACATCAGGGTTCATCCCCAATATGCCAGCAATGGCTGGGTCTATATTTGTTATGCAAGTTTACCCGCAGGCTCTAATCAGGCTCAACTGAATCTGATGCGTTTTAAATTAAATGGGAATACAATTGCTGATACGCAAATTATTTTTCAGACAAGTGCCGGAAATACTTGGTATGGGCATTATGGAAGCCGTATAGAGTTTGATAAAAATGGCTTTTTGTACCTTTCGGTAGGTGAAGGAGGTAGTGGTAGCTATGGAGGACCTACTGCCACCAATAAAAACTCTCAAGATGTAAAAAGTGAATGGGGAAAAGTACACAGAATGAAAGATGATGGTAGCGTACCAACAGATAACCCAGTTTTACAAGGAAATACAACAGCTACAACTCTTTTTTCTTATGGACACAGAAATCCACAGGGGATGGTTTTAAATCCGTTTACAGGCGAAATCTGGGAAAGTGAACATGGTCCTAAAGGTGGAGATGAAATTAATATTGTCAGAAAAGGAAAAAACTATGGCTGGCATTTGGTTTCACATGGTACAAACTACGATAACACTCAGATTTCTGCAAGTCCTTTTATGGATGGAATGGAAAGTCCCATTCATACATGGACGCCTTCTATTGGTACTTGTGGGCTGGCTTTTATTACAGATAATAAATTTAAGAAATGGAAAGGAAACCTTCTAACAGGCAGTTTGGCATCAAGGTATTTGAGTCGTTGTGAAATTAAAGACAACCAAATTGTAAAAGAGTACAAACTACTTGAAAATGAAGGCAGAATCAGGAATGTAAAACAAGCCCCTGATGGCAGTATTTATGTTTCTGTGGAAAGCCCCGGAAGAATTATTCAGATTATTCCTAAGTAAGACAAAAAGAGGAATCTAAATAGATTCCTCTTTTTGTCTTTTTATCTTTTCTTCATAGGAGACTGGAATTTTATAATATTCATTTATTTTTTCTAACAAATTATTACTTTCTGGTATTAATGTAAATATATTCATTAAATTTTTAATGAATATGGATGTCAAAATACACATATCAACACAGAAAATTAGTTTATTTTTAGTTAATTTTTCTGGATTTTTAGCATACTCAGTAATTTGTAATAGACCTAAATGTTCTGAGTGTGTGTGATTAGAATATAGTTTCCATGAGTTAAAGAAGTAATTTCTAAATCTGTTTTTCTTTATAGATTCTTCTAAAAAAAGTTTTTCACCCATAGAAACTTTTTCTGGCAAATTTTTTTTTATCTTATCTCGCTGCTTTTTTGTAAGAGTTTGGAAGTAACTGTTTCGTTCTATTTGCTCTATTAAACTATCTATTATTTTTTTTTCTTGATTTATTTGCTCTATCGATCCTTCATAATTTACATTAAACTCTTGTCTTCTTTTCAATCCAGCAGCTTGGAATAATATATTTCTGAATTCTCGTTCTGCATCTGTTTCAGGTTGAAGAAATAGATAATCAAAAAATACGTAGCTTTCTATTTGATTTCTTATTAAAGTCATACAAGATGATATATCAAAGTACCTATCTTTTTTTCCTTTACTTCTAATTTCTATTGTGGTTCCATCAAATAACATTTTAATAGAGCATCCTGTTAGAAAAAATTTTGTAATCAATCCATCAAGATTTTCATGTTGTTGGATATTTTCTCCCCTTTTTTCCAGAACATCTATGATGCTTGATATACTCTCAAGCAATATTTGGTAGTCTTCAATAAAAAAATTGAAATCTTGTTCTTGAATTTTCGTTTGTATTGTGCTTATCTCCTTCATATTTTGTTTTACTTTTTTTAGATTTACAACAAAGATAATCAAAAAATACGCAATACACTTGCGTAGTAAAATATTTTTTCAAAAAACATCACAAAATCATGCATATACAAATCATCAATGGAGCGAATTTGAATTTATTGGGCAAGCGAGAGCCCGAGATTTATGGTTCTTTGACATTTGAAGAATATTTTGAGAAACTCAAAACACAATACAAAGATATTACCCTAAGCTATTTTCAGTCGAATATTGAGGGTGAACTCATCAACAAAATTCACGAAGTAGGTTTTATGGCAGATGGAATCATCTTGAATGCTGGAGCTTATACCCATACTTCTATTGCCCTTGCTGATGCCATCAAGGCTGTAAAAAGCCCTGTGGTAGAGGTACATATCTCCAATATTTTTGCAAGGGAAGCCTTCAGACATCAGAGTTATATTTCGGCTGTTTCGGTGGGTATTATTTCAGGGCTGGGGCTCAAAGGCTACGATTTAGCCATTGAGTATTTGATTACAAAAAAGTAAAAGCTAACTGTATTAATATTAAGACAAAACCTTCCAAAAGTTCTAAACTCTCGGAAGGTTTTTAGATTAAAGTCTTATATTCCTAATTTATTTCTAAATTTTACGCATCCAATTCACCAGCAATCACATTGAGGCTACTCATCGTCATGATAGCATCTGAGATTTGTTGTCCCTGACACATTTCGGTGTAGGCTTGATAATAAATGAAGCTTGGTCTTCTGAAATGCAAACGATAAGGCGTTCTACCACCATCAGAAACTAGGTAAAAGCCTAACTCTCCATTACCACCTTCTACACAATGATAAACCTCTCCTACAGGAGCGTCTATTTCACCCATTATTATTTTGAAATGGTAAATTAGAGCTTCCATGTTGTTATAAACTTCTTGTTTTGGAGGCAAATAGTAGCGAGAGTCATCAGCATAATGTTTGCCTTCTGCTTTGGGTAGTTTATCCATAGCTTGTTGGATAATACGCAAACTTTGCCACATTTCTTCGTTACGAACCATGAAACGGTCGTAAGTATCGCCATGTTGCCCAATAGGAATATCAAATTCAAAATCTTGATAGCCAGAATAAGGCTCATTGACACGAACATCATAGTCAATACCACAAGCACGCAGATTAGGACCTGTAAAACCATAATTCAAAGCTCTTTCAGCAGAAATAGCCCCTACGCCAATGGCTCTATCCATGAATATTCTGTTTCTATTGAACAGGCGTTCAAATTCTTTGAGAACAACAGGAAACTCCTTAAGCAATTTATTGATGTCTGCGATGGCTTTATCTGTAAAATCTCTTTCTAAACCACCAATACGCCCCATATTTGTTGTAAGCCTAGCTCCACAAACTTCTTCGTAAATATCATAAATATGCTCTCTCCACTGATAGACATACAAAAAACCTGTAAAGGCTCCACTATCTACTCCCAAAATACCATTACAAATAATATGATCAGCGATACGAGCAAGTTCCATAAGAATCACACGCATATATTGAGCCTTTTGAGGGACTTGTACGCCTAAAAGTTTTTCTACTGTCATCCACCAACCCATATTATTGATAGGCGAAGAACAATAGTTCATACGATCTGTAAGGGTCGTTATCTGATAAAAAGGGCGTTGTTCTGCTATTTTTTCAAAAGCTCTATGAATATACCCTATTGTAGATTCTCCTGATATAATTTTTTCTCCATCCATGAGGAGAATATTTTGAAAGATACCATGTGTTGCAGGGTGTGTCGGACCTAAATTGAGTGTAGTTAGGTCGTTCATGTACACTGCATCTTCTATTTTAGGTTTCTTAGAACCTATTAATTCTAAGATTTGAGGGTCTTTTTCAATGGGTACTAAATTTGCCATGAGTATATCTCTATTTTTAACAATAGCTAAAATCAGGAAGCTAATTAGCAATTTTTTAGGAAATCTCTAAATTTTTTTAGCTTTTTTAGTAGATATAACCTACAAATAAGGCAATATGTTTCTATTTTTATCGTATTTATAAGCGTTGATAATCAAATATTTCAAAAATTATTTTATTTTTTTATAAGACAGCATAGGGGTAACATATATTTGAGTTGTCTTAGTGCTGTATTTACTTAAAATCCATCTATGAGAAAAATTGTTTATGTCTGTTTGCTCTGGATAGCCATTATCCTACAATCATTTGCACAAGAAAAGTACACTTTAAGTGGTAAAGTAAAAGATGCCTCCAGTGGCGAGGAACTTATTGGAGCTACTGTTATCATCAAATCTTTAAAGGCTGGGGCTGTTACCAATGAGTATGGTTTCTACTCTATTACCGTAGAAAAAGGCTCTTATGAGCTTACAATCAGCTATGTTGGCTTTGTAGATATTGTTAAAAAAATAGATCTACAGAGTAATCAGACACTGGATATTTTATTAAAGCCTGAAGGCAGTGAAATTGAAACTATTGAAGTGGTCGGACAAGAAGATTCGCCTCGTCAGAATGTAGAAAGTACCAGTATGGGAACAGTACAACTCGAAATGAAAACACTCAAAAAAATGCCAGCTCTTTTGGGTGAAGTCGATGTATTAAGGTCTTTACAACTCACACCTGGAGTGAGTACTGTAGGCGAAGGAGCTGGAGGTTTTAATGTACGTGGTGGAGGTGTTGACCAAAATTTGGTACTTTTGGATGAAGCTGCTGTGTATAACAGTTCACATTTATTTGGCTTCTTTTCGGTGTTCAATCCTGATGCTGTCAAAGATGTGAAACTCATTAAAGGAGGTATTCCTGCCCAGTATGGAGGCAGACTTGCTTCGGTGTTGGACGTACGCATGAAAGAAGGTAATAATCAGAAATTTACGGCTTCTGGAGGTGTAGGAACTGTTTCGAGTCGTTTTGCAGTAGAAGCTCCTATTATCAAAGATAAAAGTTCTTTTATTGTAGCTGGCAGACGTTCTTATGCTGATGTATTTCTAAGAGCTTTTGGAAATGAGAATCAGCGTCAGAATCAGTTGTATTTCTATGATTTGACTACCAAAGCCAATTATAAAATCAATGACAAGAACAAAGTTTATGTATCTGGATATTTTGGTAGAGATGTTTTTCAGTTTGGTGATGCTTTTAAGATTAATTGGGGAAATGCAACAGCAACTGTTCGTTGGAATAAGACTTTTAATCCAAAGCTATTTGCTAATTTTTCAGGTATTTATAGCAATTACGATTACAATTTGGGCGTTCCCACTGGTACACAATCATTTGATTGGGCATCAAGAATTGAAACATTTCAAGGAAAGGCTGATTTTAGTTACTTTTCATCTCCCAAAAGTATTTTCAACTTTGGGGCGACAGCTTTGAGATATAATTTTTACCCTGGTTCTATCAAAGTTGGGAAAGGTTCTATCTTCAATCCTTTTACTTTAGACAGACAAAATGCTTTGGAAACAGCTATTTATATAGATCACGAACACAAAGTTTCTACAAGATTGCAATTGCAGTATGGTTTGCGTTATTCTTGGTACAATTTCTTAGGAAAAGGAACTGTGTATGATTATGTTGGCGAAACAGGCAAACGTAAAACAGCTACCAATCCAAGAACATTTAAGAGTTATCAGTCTATTGCAGATTATGGAAACTTAGAGCCACGTTTTTCTATGCGTTATCAGTTTGATGAAAGTAGCTCTTTTAAAGCCAGTTACAATAGAACTTCACAGTATATTCACTTGATTTCAAGTACTACGGCAGCCTCTCCTACAGATGTGTGGTCACCAACGACCAATAATATCAAGCCAGAGCTGGCTGACCAAGTGGCTGCTGGATATTTCAGAAACTTCAAAAATAATACTTTTGAAGCCTCTGCTGAATTATATTACAAAACCATGACTAACCAAATAGACTATGTAGATGGGGCTTTATTACTCTTAAATAAACAGATGGAAGGTGATTTGTTGTATGGTTTGGGCAGAAGTTATGGAGCAGAGTTTTATGTAAAAAAGAATTCAGGAAAATTAAACGGTTGGTTGAGTTATACACTTTCCAAGTCTGAAAGAAAAATTGATGGTATCAATAATGGAGAGTGGTACAGAGCCAAATACGATCGAACACATAATTTATCGTTGGTTCTTATTTACGATTTGAATGAAAAATGGTCATTTTCAAGTAATTTCAACTATGCAACAGGGGTAGCTACCACTTTTCCCAATGCTCGTTATGAAATGGATGGAATTATTGTACCACATAACACAGGCAATGTCAGAAATAATTATCGTGTACCTGCTTACCATAGATTTGATTTAGGAGCTACTTATCACAAAAAGAAAACTGGTAGGTTTGAACAAGAGTGGGTTTTCTCTTTGTATAATGTGTATGGTCGTAAAAATCCGTTTACAGTGTATTTCAGACAAGAGCCTGCTCAAGATGGACAAATACAAGCCCCTCAGAATACTCAGGCAAGGGAACTTTCTATTTTTGCATCTATTATTCCTTCTGTTACTTGGAACTTTAAATTTTAATCTCTTATGAAACGCATATTTTTAAATTCTATATTTGTATTGACTACCTTTTGGTTATTCTCTTGCGAAAGAACCATAGATGTAAAACTTGATCAAGGTGAAACATTACTTGCAGTAGATGGTTGGATTACAGACGAAAACAAACAACAGTCCATTCGTTTGAGTACTACAGCCCCTTATTTCCAAAACGGAAAGCCCCCAGCCGTAACAGATGCTATTGTTACTCTTTCAGATAGTGATGGAAACACCGAACAACTCACCCATGCAGGAAATGGTATTTATAATATCAATCAAATTGAAGGTATTGTTGGAAATACTTATAAACTGCAAATTAGATGGCAGGGTGAAACCTATGAGGCTCAAACTGAAATCACACCCAATGTACCTCAAATTGATTCTATTGTGGTAAAAAAAGAAAAACGCCCCAATATCCCTGCAAGCAAAGGTGAAGGCTATTTTCTGTTTTATAATGGACCTGAAAATGAGGGTGTTGGTGATAATTTCAGAGTAAAGGTTTATAGAAATGATTCCCTTATGAACCGTCCTGATAATATTATTATTGCTGAAGACCAATTTGTAGATGGTAATTATCTGAGTAATTTAGAACTGAATAATGGAGACCCTTTCAGAGTGGGCGATAAATTGAAAGTAGAAGTATTATCCATCACTCGTGATGCCTTTAATTTCTATAACGAACTGATTTTGCAAACCCAGAATGGTGGTTTATTTGCCAATCCACCATCCAATGTTCGTACTAACATCCTCAATATCAACTCTAAAGGCAAAAAGGCTGTTGGCTTCTTTGGTGGAGCAAGTGTGATTAGTATGTCAGGGAAAGTAGAAGGAGATGGACAAGTGATTAAATAAAAGTTTGATTCAACAAAAAGCCTCTATTTTAGAGGCTTTTTGTGTTTTGGTTTATAAAACCGATGACACACATTCCTGATTACAAATCACAAACAGCGATAAACTTGTATTCATAAACGGAAACTATCGATTTAACTCCGCTTCTATATTTTTCTGTAATTTCATTATTTTGTTTTTAACATCCATATAGTTCATTAATACAAAGTTTCGATTGTAAGTAATTCTCCATAAGTCAAGTAGTAGAATATTCCTTTCTTTTTCCGTTAATTTCAAGGGAGTGTTAATCCCACTTAGTTTGCCATTTTCATCAATTATAAAATTTGGTGCAATGACATTGTCGAAATTCTGACGATAATGTGCGAAAAATTGTAGTTCTGAATAATTTTCTTCCAACTTCCTCATGGTGTTGTAGTCGTTTTCGTATAGAGATAATATTTCTGTACGAAGTGAATTATTTTTAACTATCTCTAATCCCTTAGACTTCAAAGTTTCATATCCAGATACATTTTGAACAGAGATAAAGGTTCTTAATAAGTTTAAATAGTGATACGCCAAAGAATCGTTATTGGTTCGTTTATTTAATATCAATTCACCAAAAAAATTAGCAGCAAGCAATCCTGACTTATGTCCTTCCATGTTGCCATTTATATCTTTAATATCTTGTTTTAATCCATTGTTAATCTCTGATAATATTTTAAGTTCCGTATTATTGTCTTTTCTATTATTATTCCAATTATCAAGTGCAAATGCTGAAAACACTCCTATAAAGATTGTAAGAAATTCAAATCCGAATTTGGTTATTCCTTTTTTGTTCATAATGTTTGTAAATTAGCTAACTTAATCTTTATGTATACTTTTGTAAAACTTCTATATCTCTTCTTTTAGGCTGGCTATTTTAAATCTTTATCACACAATTTTCATTTCTTTGGTTATAAAAATAATGATATTGATCAAGTTTTTTTATGCATGAAATAAATCAAATTTTTCTATCAGTAATGTATTATTTGTTTCATTATCAAGAATTTCAATTATCCAATCACCTAAAACCATTTCATCTTCTGTATCTAATTTTTGCCAAATAAGATGATACGTATTTATTTTATAAGTAAAAGAATCTTGTGTAGTTACAAATGCTTCTTTTTTATGTTTATCTGGACGTTTTATAATATATGACAGATTACAGAAAAAGCCCTTTTCAATGGCATTTGATGTAATTATTCCAAATTCAATTCCAAAAATTTGATCTTTTACTAGTGGAATATGATTAGTTGCTTGCTCAATAAACATTTCTCCCTCTTCCAATAAATCATCAGAATCTATATCATCAGAAGATGATATAGATTCAACTTTAATAATTCCACAACTATATTGTATTTTTTCAAGAGTTATGCATTCATTTCCTTTATGAACCAACATTTTTGGATTAATGAATTTTGTTTGCATACTTTTAGTTTTTTAAGGAATTAATTTTTCTGCCGTGTCAGGTGTTATCACCTGACACAACTTGTATTCAAATGTGTTTGTAGTGAGTAATAAATCCAAAGTCATCCTCATTAAGCAGATAATATTTAGCACTAGAATAGTAGTATTGTTCCTCTGTATCAACTAGTTTCCATTTTTCTTGTATAGGGTTCTTGTGGATATAATCTAGCTTTTGTTTAAAGACTGTTTGAGACCATAAAGGAATGGATAAAGGACGATTCTCCCAAATTTGATAACTCCTGTCTTTTAAATCAACTTTAAAATGCTCCAATACTAGAGGATGATTGTTTTTTAAGTCAAATCGTATCTGCTGGGCTGTATATTTTAAAAAATCTCGTTGAAGGTGTGAAGGATTGATTCCTTCTCTCATTTGCCAGATTAGGTGGATATGGGTTGGGCATAATTACAAAACCATAAACGACCACACGATTTTCTTTTACCAAAAAACGCAAACTTTCAATAATAATATCTTTGTACTTATCTTTTTTCAATAATTTTTTCCATAAGAATATGGTAGATGTAAAGAATTGTGGATATTCACTCATCATATATATTCTCAAATATACATAATATTTATCTAAATATTAGTGTGTCAGGTGATAACACCTGACACGGCAGAAAAACTTATCTTTACAATCTTCTTTAACTTTGATCTCTAAACTATTCGGGATTTGCAATTCCGAATTATTATCGCAAGATTTTTAATCTTTTTGGTTTATAAAACCCATTGCTATTCCCAATTAGGAATGTTATCTGGATCACACTTATATTCTATAAATAACTCTCTTCCATATCTTTTTTTCAATAAAAAATTTAAAGTTCCCTTTTTTTTATAGATTGAATCTCCTATATCTATATTATTCCATTGTCCTCCATAACCTCCAACTAGTGAAAGAGACATATTGTATTTAAACCCAAAATTATTAATTGTAATATATGGTGTATAATGGTCATTTGTATCAATATATTTATCAACTACCAAAGCTCTATAAGCAAAAGGCATTATTTCTTTTTTTACATTCTCTGTTGGACATTTAATTAATTTACTGCCCATCTCCATTTCATAATATCTCCAACAAACAAATATTATAAATGTAGTTATTACAACAATAATCTGTATATGCTTTCTTTTCATAATTTTTCCTACAATCTTGGATCAATGTCTTCACTTTCAAGGGCTAAAAGTCCGAAAACGCTTTCGTGGGTTTTTCTGAGAGGCTCTTTTCGTACAAAACGCTCCAAAGACTCAATACTCAAAGCAAACTCTCTGAGTGCCAGTGATTGTTTGGCATTCAAAGCTCTGTTTTTCAAGCGTTTTAAATTTTCGGGCAAATCGTACTCTGCACCATAAATAATGCGTAAATACTCTTTTCCACGACATTTGATAGCAGGTTGCAAGAAATCAGCTTTTTGGTAAGCAATAAAATCGTAAGGTTTTACCACCATTCCCTCACCTCCTTTGGCAGTGAGCTCAAGCCACCAAGCCACAGCCTCATCGTAGCTGGCATCATCATGAAAATCTACAATTTTATAAGGTGTTTCGACCATAAAAGTAGGGTCATTTTTACAAATTTCGGCAATTTGTTGCATGTGCCACTCATGAGTTTTATCAATGTGTACTTTGCCCTCTGTTGCCAGAATATGAAAAGGAGCGAGTTTGTAGTCATCAATGCTGTTTACTTCCCAACAATACTGCTGATAAGCCTTGATGTAGTGCTGTACAGCATTATTTTTTGCTTTTATCTTTTCATAAAATTTTTCTACACCTTCTATACCTCTTGCAAGTGTCAGGGCAAGGGCTTTTTCGGCTTCGGGCAGGGCAGCACTTGCAGCAGCCCCTACGGCAGCATATTGCTCTTTGAGCAAGGCTTGGGCTTTGGCAGACCAAGGCATCAGTTCTGTATCAAAACACACCCATTCTGTTTGGAATTTCTTCCAGAAATCAGCTTTATCCAAACATTCTTTTACTCTGTTCAAAAAAGCCTTTTCAAGTACCTCATCATTAAAAAAATTCCTACCTGAACGAGTATAGCACACTCCTATCCCCTCATTTTCCACACCAAAACGTTTGAGAGCAGCCTCTTCATCTTTACAAAGTACAATCACAGCCCTCGAACCCATGTGTTTTTCTTCGCAAATCACCTTCTGAACGTCTCTTTTCTGGTAATAATCCAAAGCTTCTGTGGGGTATTCCAAATATTCGGGCAGACTGCTGGTAGCACATGGCGACATAGTAGGTGGCAGGTAAATCAGCCATTTAGGATTTACGGCAAATCTACTCATGACTTCTAAGGCTGCTATGGCATTCTCTTCTCGGATAGTAATATTACTTCTAAGCCTTGTCTGGATAATTCTTTTACCTATTACTTCTTCTACATCTAATACATCATCATATTCCTGTTGGGCGTTTAAAGCATTTTCTTCTATAAGAAATGGTTTTCTGGGGGTATAATATTCTTTTTTGGCTTTTACAGATACCAATTGGTCTTCGGGATACCTTAACGCTGTGAGCTTTCCACCAAAAACGCAACCTGTATCAATATCAATGGTTCTGTTGAGCCATTCGGCTTCGGGTACGGGCGTATGCCCATAAACTACTTTGGCTTTTCCTTTGTAATCTTTTGCCCAATTGTAGCGGACAGGCAAACCAAATTCATCAATTTCTCCTGTTGTTTCGCCATACATACAAAAAGCCCTGATAGCTCCTGAACCACGTCCCTGCATTTCTTCTCGGATGCCTGCATGGGCTACTACCAGTCTGCCTTCATCAAATACATAATGGCTGACAAGTTTGTATAAAAACTTCTCCAGTTTTTGTTTAAATTCATCTGTTTCTTTTTCAAGTTGCTCGACTGTCGTTTCCAGACCATGTTTGAGTTGTACTTTTTTACCAGACAAATGCTTTTGAAGCTTGGAATCGTGGTTTCCACAGACACAATAAGCTGTGCCTGCCTGTACCATGCTCATCACGAGCTTTAAAACACTTGGAGAATCTGGTCCTCGGTCTGTCAAATCGCCTACAAAAACGGCTTTTCTGTTTTCGGGAGGGGTAACAGCAAACCCAAAATTGGTTTCATTTTCTTCTACTTTTTCAATTTTGTAGCCCAACTCTGCAAGGAGTTCTGTCAGTTCCTCGAAACAACCATGTACATCGCCGATAATATCAAGAGGCGATGTTTCGTGTTTTTTATCATTATAAAGTTTTTCACGAATAAAGCCCTCTACATTTTCTATATCTTCTAAGCTCTTGAGATGATAGACATGCGAAAAACCTTCTTCTTTGATGTTTCTTATGTTCTTTTTGAGTTGTTGTGCCTGATTTCTAATCACATGGTGTCCAAATGTTCTATCAGAACGCTTTTTGTTGCGTTCTATACAAACTGCTTCGGGTAAATCCAGAATAACGGCTATAGGCAGAACATGATGGTTACGAGCTAAATCTATGAGTGTTTTACGAGACTCTCTCTGGACGCTTGTCGCATCAACAACTGTAAGCAGACCATTTTTAAGACGTTTTCCTGCCATGAAATGAAGCAACTCAAAGGCATCAGGGGTAACAGCCTGATTGTTTTCATCATCAGAGATTAAGGCTCTACATTCGTCTGAGGAGATAATTTCTGTTCTTTTGAAATGCTTTTTAGCAAAACTGCTTTTTCCAGAGCCAGAAACCCCTATCAAAACCACTAAAGACAATTCAGGAACTTTTATATGCATATTTTTTGAGATATTTAGATATTAGACTTGAGATACAAGATTTAAAGCGAAGAATAAAATATTTAGCATTTACAATTCGCCATTTAAAACTTATAACTTATCCTTAAAAACCACTCCCTGACTGGGTGAGCCTACATTTTCGGCTTCATCACCAATATAAAAAATGGAATAGGTGTAATTGTATTTTTCTGAAATCTGCTCTACCCATGTTTTAAACTCTTCTCTGTTCCACTCAAATCGGTGGTCTTCGTGTCGCATGGTTTCAGCATCCAGTTTTTCCCACATTACATTGTATTCTTGGTTGGGGGTAGTGAGTACAATGGTTTTGGGGCGGGCAAACTCAAATAATACTCTTTCAAAGGCTTTGAGCCTGTTGAGCTCCAAATGTTCAATCACTTCTACTACAGCAGCAGCCTCAAAACCTTCAAAACGTTTGTCTCGGTACATCAAAGAGCCTTGAAACAGTTGTATACGTTCTTTTTGTTTGGGAGCCATTTCATCATAACGCAATTTATCTTTAGCTCTTAATAATTCCTGATATGATACGTCCATCCCTGAAATTTGCGTAATCTGGCTTTCTTTCATCAAGAGTCTGATGAGTTTACCCTCTCCACAGCCCAAATCAAGTACAGTGGTAGCTCCAGACTCCAAAATTTTCTCTGTAACTGATTGCAAACGCTTATCGTGGAGGCTTTCTCTTTTTACTTTTAGCTCCGTTTGCAATTCGGTTTCTACATTTTCCACATCCATTTCTTCTTCTTTGAGAATCTGAATGGCTTTTTTAGACAAAGCATGCAAGCCGAGCAAATAACGCTCTATAATTTGTTCACGTTCAGGATGCTCCCTGAGCCAGTCTCCACCTTTTTCAAGGAGTTTTTCAATTTCACTTTTATCTACGAAATAATGTTTATCATTATCCAAAGCAGGAATTAATACATACAGATGTGAAAGCACTTCCTGAGTGGTTTTAGAACCTTTGAGTGTAAGGCTGTAGTACCTGCTTTCTCCCCAGTCAAATTTGGTATCAAGAGGGTGTCTTGTAAGGCTTACTTCATAGCCTAATGGCTCAAAAAACTTCCTAATCAGTCTTTCACCACCTTTTGGTGAAGGCAGGGAAGCAATTGAAATCTCAAAAGGCATGACTATCTCTACCAGTTCAGGTTTATCTTTACATTTGCCATTAAGAGCTGTAGAGAACGCTTTGGCAATCGCCACACTCATAAACGAAGAAGCCACATAAGGACGATCGTTTACGTACTGCCTTAACGAAAAACCATCTCCCATCAGATTTTTTGAGCCTCTGACCATATCAATAGGGTCAATATCAAGCATGAGCGAAATGGTAGTCCGTTCATCGCTTTTTTCAGGGTAAAAGATATGAGCTTTCCCCACAGAAAGTTCGAATGTCTGGAATTTATCAGGGTGTTTATGAAGCAAATACCCCAAATCTGTTGCAGGGTAATGCGTTGTTGAGATATTTAAGAGCATTCAGCTATTTTATTTGTTTCTAAATAGTAAAAATAGCTTTTTTTCTTTTTTTAAATGTTTTTCTCTCTAAAAAATATCTATTCCCATATTAAATCATACTAAAACAATAATACAAAAAACTGTAAGTTTATGAATAAAAGGATTAATTCTGTTTTTCTTAGAAAGTTTTCTAGCCCTTTTCTCCACTCTATGCTAATACTCCATAAGGTACTTAAAGGGCTGAAAATTGTAAAAATATACAATAAAATAATCGCTCCAGATTTCAGAGTATTATAGAGTATTCATTAGCTTTTTTGCTTCTTCAAAAGCAGGTTCTTTTTGAATGAGTTTTTCTAATATTTCTTTAGCTTTTATTTTATCTCCCAAATCTATATAACTTTGAGCATAAGCATATTGTAAATCTTTATGATAGTAGTAAGGTATGGTAAGTTCCATAATGTTGATACCCAACTGAATATTCTCTTTATTTCCTTTGGCATACAAACAACGATAATAACCATAAATTGCAATCAATTTCATATCATAGCTGTCTTTGTTTTCCAAAAGTTCTCTTTTAGCCCAATCTGTTTCACCAGCCACAGCTCTTTTTACTAATTGCATACTCATTTCATCAGGGTAGAGTTTTCGGGCAATAGGTTTTAAACCCAAAGACTTTATAACCTCCTCTGCAACAAGTGTTGTAGAATAAGGATTTTGTCCTGTGATTATTTTTTCTGAAATACAAATATAAGGCAACATGGCTTCACCCTTCTGATATTTTGCTTTTCTTGTAATCAGTTTATCTTCCAAAAGAAACGGAAACTCAGAATTTTCTTTCCCAAACATCTTTTCTTCTTCATTGCAATATCCTGTTATTTTCTGATTCTCAATGATGTATTTATCTTTTACCTTCACGTGAACCATTGCTACTGTACCATGACAAACAGCAGAAATCACCTTGTTTTGCTCATAAAATTCAGCTAATATATCTTGTAATGAGGCATCTACAGCTAAATCGAACATAGGACCTTTACCTCCTACAATATAAATTGCATCATAATCTTTTGCTTTTATAGAAGAGGTTGCCTTTGTATTTTCTAAAAGTTTTAAAGCTTTTTTATCTTTTAAAATCAGGTTATTATATTCTTTTTCTTTATTAAATGAACCTGACTCTACTTTACCTCCTTTGGGACTTGCTACTTCAATTTGTAATCCGTTTTCCTGAAAAATAAGATAAGCCTGAGAAAACTCATCCATTTCAAAACCTGGTCTTGTCTTGCCTAGGTCTTTTCCATAACTACTGACTATCATTAAAATTTTCTTTTGAGATTTTTGCCCACTTGTAATAGCTGGTAAGAGCAATAAAATAAAAATTAAATGTTTCATATACGATGTATTTTAGGTTGATAAAAATTGATAGCCAAAACTATATTTCTATACCTAAAATGAAGTCCTGATTTATAAATCAGGACAAAAAACACCTGAAAAACATTTATTTATGTAATTCTTTGAATTGTGTCGGAGTCATCTCCATTACTTTTTTAAAGGCTGCAAAAAAAGTCGATTTAGATTGGTAGCCTACATCATAGGCAATAGCTTCTATTTTTGTTGTAGGATCAGCTCTGAGAAGCTCACATGCTTTTTTGATTCTATACTCGTTGAGGTATGTTGAAAAGCTTTTCTTGATATTATCATTTAGTAATTGAGATAATTGATGAGTTGTAACACCCATACTTTGAGCTAAATCTGGCAGTTTAAGTTCTGGATTGTTATAAATCTCATTCTGAGACATTACTTGTTCTAGTTTCAATATCAGAGCATTAGCACTTATTTCATCTATTTTCTTATGGGTGTACTTCTCCTGAATAGGCTTTAAAAGAATTTGTTTGTTTTTTCTGTGCATCCATAACAAAACATTGAGATATAAAAGCAAAGAAAAAGTTATAGCTCCTGTAATATAGGTTACCCCTAAAATATTCATATAAGAAATCCAGTAGTTTAGCACTATCATCAAATTGCTTAAATAGATGACTAAAAGCCATTTTTCGTTAGGCTGTAATTTTTCCTGAAAAGATTTTTTAAGGTTGGGTATGAGCATTTTACCTGTCCAAAGTACTCCGCTAATCCACTGAAAGTATATGAGTGGTACAAAGTATTTTTTCCATAAAGGAATATGGTGCTTTTCAGTAAAAAATATAAGTACACAGGCTATCACCAATATACATAGTCTAAAAACTATTTTCCAGCCCAAAGGTGGCTGCTTTATATCTTCTAAAACCGATTTTACGTACAAGTACAATATAGGAGCTATCAGAAAACAGACTCCTAAACCAATTTGTACAAATAAAACAGGAATATCAGGATTAAAATACCAAATCACGGATTTACTAACCCTTACGCTTAGTATCAGCAATAATACACCAAATAGTTGATTAGAAAGTTGAAGTTTTTTACCAACAAACAAGAAATACAACCCTAATATTACTCCATTAAACCAGCCTAAAGTGCTGATAAAAAATATAACTTCTCGTGAAATACTGTTAATCATTCAAAACGTGCATATAAGTTTAATGATACAAAAATTAAAAATTTTACAATTATTGATTAATATACGGAGTATTTTTATCCAACACATACCAGCCTATTTCTGGCTTGAGAGCCTTAGTTAGCTTGTTTTAGGTCATACCAATAAACCCAGCTCCAAACTCCATGTTGGCTCTTAGATTGATACGAGGGTCTATCCATTTGAAGTCAAAACTGGAAAGCCCCGAGGGAAAGTCTCTGAGTGTAAGTGATGAATTATGATATGTTTCTCCCTTCAAAAATGGATTACTTTTGTATTGAATAGTTCCTATACCATATTTTCTTTTATTTTTGTCTTCCAAATATGGGTAAAATTTTAAAATCCAGCCGTTGATAAGTTCAGGACTATAATGTTTAATGGTATTTTTAAACATATTTTGCCAAAAAATTACCTCAATATTACCTTTGGAGGCTTCTACAAATTGGTCTAAAATAGGTATCAGGTTATCTACCCATTCACCTAAATCGTATTTCCGAAAACCTTCAATTTTGTTTCGTATTTTTATCCAGTCTTCTGTTTTGCCCTCCAGTGTAATGTAAGGAATACCACAACCATACATTCCATAAGAAAAATACTCTTGCATGGTTTCCATAAGCGTTACTTGATAGGCAATGGTAGCATTGAAATCTGTTGTACTAAAAGTATCAACAATAAGTTCATAGGCATCTTTTTTTACATACTTTTTGATGCTGTCTTGCCACTGAACAATCGCTTCTTCCCAAGGATTTTGTTTGCCTTTTTTGAAGTCCTTTCGTACAATATTCAAGTGTTTTTTGCTCTGATGAGTCACTAAAAGTTTTCTGTATTTATTGGGGTTTGTATTGATATGTTTAGAAAAACCTTGGCAAATCGTTAACCAAATCATATCTGGAGAAATGACAAATGGATGGTGATTGACATAAGCCACTTGCAAAGCAGCCACCAGACTACTTGCTGGAACAAGTTTTTTGGTTTGAGCATCTACCTTTGAATAGCCTTCTAATTTTTTTCCTGTGAGATTTTCTAAAGTTTTGATGTATGAAAATTCTTGTAATAGTTTTCTAGTGGTATCTATTGTACAAACTCTAAAAGAAATATTTGAGTCTGTTTGGATAACTTGAGCATTCTTGGCTTTGTATCTCTCTAAACCATCACTTCGAATTTTAGTAGAAAAAATTCCATCACTTGTTTCATTCAACTCAAAATCAATATTTTCTTTTTGTTTTTTTGTTAAAATAGCTTTTTGAGAAAGTTTTGGTGTATCTTTTTTTACAGTTCTCTCTTCTTTGGAAGACTTTATACCACAAGCTGTTATTCCAAGCATTAATAAAAACAAAATGTATGTTTTCATAGTATTCCAATTTTAATATCTGGTATTCCAAACTGCTCTAAATTAATTTACCCTTGTATTCGAAGAAATTTCTTATTTCTTTTTCTTCTTTTTGGGGTCTTTGATTTGTATATTCATCATCTCCATCATTTCTAACATCATATCAAAATCTATCATGTTTTTGTTATCTATATCCGTATTTTTTAGTCTTTTTTTGAAAATGGCTATATCATCAGCTTCCATCACCATAGTTTTGAGCGAAAGTACTTCATCTTTCATCCCTTTTTCTTCTTGCTTCACCTTCCTTTCAAAATTTTTCTGCCCTGCCCATTCCATCATAGGCGAAAAATTTGCGAAGCGTTTGAGGTGTATTTGGTCTTCTAAATCTTTGATTTGTTCGTTGAGATGTATAATGTAGAGTTTGATTTGCTCCTCAGCAATGGCATCAAGTTTATTTTCTCCTTCCTGAGCATATTTGATATGCAAATTGAGCAAGGCAAACACATCATTTTTCTCGTAAGCAGTGGTTACTTGGTGCATCAATTCGGTTTTTTCTTGCTTTTTATCATCATTATGTTCCAAATCTGGATGCAAAATTTTTGCCAAATCTGTATAAAGAGTTTTTACCGTTTTATTCAATATTTTGTTTTGTTCGGCTTCTTGTTGTTCTTTTTCTAACTGCTTAGGTGTTTTTTTACGCTTTGCCTGTTTTTCTTCTTGTTTTTTCTGAATTTCTTCAGCTTGCTCTGCCATAGATGCCATGAAACTATTGGGGTCTTCAAAATCTACATACTCCAAATCAAAACCAAACATTTCAGCTTGTTTCTTCATCATGTTTTTCTGCATTTCTTTTGCATTTTCTTGTTCTTCTTCAAAAGAAAGTGTATCCGTATGCATATTATAAAGTTCTATGGCTCTTGGATTTTCTTCATCTTTTAAAACGATAGACATGTACTCACAAATAACCATTGAAATTTTCTTTTTCTCCGATTTTGTAAATTGATTATCAAAGAAATAGTTATTCAATTTCTCAGCAAATTCCATACGAATCTTATTTGCTTCTTTGATAGTTGGGAAAAAAGAGCTTGTTAGTCTCTTGCGTAAAAAAGCCTCATGTTCTTCTATCAGATTCAGCAGAAGTTTTAAATCATCTATTTGTTTAATCTTCTGATTAAAGCTTTTTTGTATCTGAGAAAGCTCTTTTTGAAATTTTTGAGTAATGATAGGAAGAGCCATTAGATTATTTGAATAAGATAGTCATCAATAATTTTATGCAACATTTCTAGTAATCATGGATTTACAATCGACTCATAAACGATATCTTGTATTTTTCGACGTGTATGTTGGCGTATAATTCGGGGATTATCGTTAGGGTGTACCCGATTGGATAAAAATATGATTATCAGTTCTTTTTCAGGCTCTACCCATGCCACTGTACCTGTATAACCAGAATGTCCATATGATTTGTCTGTGGCATATTTAGAAATATACCCATAGATAACATTTTTATCTGGTTTATCCCAACCTAACCCTCTTCTGTTCAAGCTATCTGTCTGAGAAGTAAAGAGTTGTATTGTTTCAGGAACAAGATAACGAATACCACCATAATACCCACCTTGTAAATTCATTTGTAAGAGTTTGGCTAAATCATTGGCATTGCCAAACAAACCAGCATGCCCCCCTACTCCGCCCAGCATAGCAGCCGTAGGGTCGTGAACTGTACCTCTTAAAAGTTCTCTTCTGAAATACTTATCGCTCTCAGTAGGTATAATTTCGTCTGGCTTAAAATACTGCAAAGGCTTATAACACAAGCTATTTGCTCCTAACGTAAGATAAAAATTATTTCGTAAAAACTGATCTAAAGGCTCATTGAGTTGTTTTTCGGCGATACGTTTGAGAATAAAAAAACTCAAATCGCTGTATTCATAAGGATAACGTTTTCCTTTTTTCTTGAGCATATCAGAATCTACTGTCCATTTCCAAATTAAATCTTCCATATCTTTTCGGGCAAATAGACTGGGGGCTACCTGCAACGAAAATGTATCATCAGGGGCATATCGATAAAATTTAGGGGAAGGTTCCCTTAATTTCCCCAATGTCTTTTTATAAAACAAAATATAGGGCTGTAAACCAGCCTGATGCAAAATAATATCATGAACAATGATGTTTTTTTTATTACTTTTCTGAAGCTCAGGTAGATAATCAGAAGCTTTGAGTGATAAATCTAATTTTCCAACATCAAACAAAAACATGAGAGCTTGGGTTGTACCAGCTACTTTACTGATAGAAGCCAAGTCGTAGATACTCTGGGTCGTTACCTTCTGATCACCCTGATAATCATAATAACCATACGCTTTTTCCCAAATCACTTTTCCTTTTCTGGCTACAAGCACCTGACAACCAGGAAAAACCCTGTTAATAATAGCACTTTTGATGAGTGTATCCATTTTCTGAAGTGTATCAAGGCTCATTCCTACGCTTTCTGGGCTAAAACCGTACTGCAAACGCATCATATTAGCACTCTGAATACCTGTACCAGCTTTGATACCATTTACAGAAACAGGCAAAGTACCTTTCACTCCTATTGCTCCAAAAATCATTTGAGGAACATATTTCAGTGTGAATGGGTTTTCTTCGTATGCAATAATAGCATTACGGGTATTAGGGAAAAACTTTAGGGCATATGGGTTGCCAAACAAGCATAATACATTTTTAGGGTGTTTTTTCTGTAAATCTGCAACCAAACGAATGGTAGCAGAATCTATCCCAAATTTTTTGGTAGCCAGTCTGCTCATACCAAATACTGAAATAATCAGTGTTTTAGAGCTGTCTAGTTTGTCTATGGTCTGGAGACGAGTTTCTATATTATATGTTAATGGACTGATATTAAACCTTTTAATATCAGTATATTTATTCAAAATATCCTGATAAGAATTAGCATCTTTTTCTTGGGCATTGATACAAACTGAAGCAATCTGATATTTATCTAAATATTTGAAAGGCAATAAACTATCCTGATTTTGAGGAATTGTAACAGCACTAGCATATATTTTCTCCAAAAGACTATAATATTCTTTTTTATGTAAATCCTGATGAATATTTGATAAATCAATGGGTTTGTAATTAGATAAACCTGCCTGATATTTAGCTCTTAATATTTTTTTAACTCTGTTTTCAAAATCTTGTGGTTTGATTTTCTTTCTTTTTAAGATTTTCTTAATCGCCTTAGCTGCAGTTGGAACATCTCCAGAAAACAGCAAAACGTCATTTCCTGCAAGTAAAGCCAATACGTCCACTTCACCTGGTTTAAAGAAACTACTTACACCTTTCATATTGAGGGCATCTGTAAATACCAACCCTTTAAAACCCATCTTTTGCTTTAATAATTGTGTTACAACACTCTCTGAAAGTGTCGTAGCATAATTGGGGCGTTTTTCGTAAGCAGGAACATTCAAATGAGCCACCATAACACCTTGTATTCCTGCATCAATGAGTTTTTGAAAAGGATATAGCTCCACACTATCTAGACGCTGAACATCATGTTTAAGTAATGGTAATGCATAATGTGAATCTGTATCTGTATCTCCATGCCCTGGAAAATGTTTGGCAACAGCCATTACTCCATTTTTTTGCATTCCATTCATGTAGGCAATACCTTTTTGAGTAACCTTCTCCTTGTTTTCACCAAAAGATCGAAACCCGATTACTGGATTATTAGGATTGCTATTAATATCCACCACAGGAGCAAAATTGATATGAATTCCCAGTCTTTTACATTGATCCGCTATTTGACTACCCATTTCTTCAATCAAACTATCTGCTTTGATAGCACCCAGTGTAATTTGATAAGGATATGAAATGGTGCTGTCTAGTCTCATGCCCAAACCCCATTCTCCATCAATTGCTATCAGTAAAGGAATTTTTGCTTTGGTATGATAACGGTTGGTGAGTTCTGCTTGTTTATGAGGCGTTCCCTGAAAAAATATCAATCCACCCACATGGTGTTCTTTCACAAGGTGGTCTATTTCTTTATAATGACTTTCATCTTTATTAGAATAAGCTGCAATCATAAAAAGTTGTCCGATTTTCTCGTCCAAACTCATGGTTTTATAGACACTATCCACCCACTGTTCTTGTTTCAGATAGTTGACAGGATTGACAAAAAGTGTTCTTTCTTGAGGTGAAACTTTAGGTTCTATATAATTGGATAAATGATAAACAACTGGTAATAATGCAAATAAGATTAGTTTTCTGTACATAATGATTCAGGCAAAATATTCGAATAAAGTCGTGTATATAATGTATAAATGAATGATTGAATGAGAGAATATATATTTGTTGCTTAATTTTTTTGAAGAAAGAATTTTCTTTTTCTATGTTCTTTTTTCCTAAACTTTAAATAACTCATAACTCATTTTTTTATTTTATTTCTTCATAGTCAGTATATTCTCCTCCCTGAAAGGATTTTTTCTTGTTTTTTTCTTCAGGAATAAAGATTTTCATAGTTCCTGTTTTTTCAGGTTTTTTGGGTTTTGTCTGAGGTTTCTCTCCACTACTTTCTCGCAAAAATTGTAATATTTTCCCCAAAACACTTGAAAGAAAATATACCAATAAAACTATGATTAACAATGTTTTCCACATAATATTTTTATTTATTTTCCAATCCAGTCAAAAATTTTCTTAAGCCAGTCTCCTAAAAAAACATTCAAAATCTCTACCAAAATTAAAATAATAATAATCCATTCTAATCTGGCACTTTCTCGGTGTTGAAGCAGGTTTGTGAAGAGAATCAAGTTTTCTTCAACAATCCGCAAACGATAGTCCAAATCTCGAAAACGAGGGCTTATATCAAATGTTTCTTTAAGCTGATTGTTAATTTTTTCCAGCTCTTCATTGTCCCAAACAATATTGGGGTCATCTAAAATATACAAATTATCGATGATACTATTTTTTATATTTTTAATTTTTCCTATAAACTTGAGCAAATTCTTTTTGGAAATCTGAATTTTACCAAACTGCTCAAGCTCATCAATATGTTTTTTACTACTCTTTAGCATTTCAAGGCTTAAAGAATCATAATAATCCAAAGCAACTGACTGAGCTACATTGAGTGTTACAATCCGGACTGTATCATACTCTAAATGAGGCAGTGTAATAGAATTATTTTTTACAATAGGCTTTTGAATTGTAGAATCTAGATGAATTGTAAAATCCTCATTCACATCACCATCTACCTGTCCCTGAGAGAATTGCGTTAAAAATTGAATAAATTCATTTTTCTCCGAAATCTCATATCCTACAAATACAACTACTCCATGCCCAAAGACATGGATAAACCTCTGTTTATCATCTACATAAAAGGCATCCCAGACAGTTGCATATACAGGCGTTTGTAAGTAGTTTGCTCTAAACTGCTTTAGATTAATGGTTTCTGCAATCTGGTATGACTCTAAGAGCATATAGTTTTTTCCAAAATTAGCCATTTATCCCTTAATCTACAAAATTAGCCAAGACTAAGTTTGGAAACTGTAGGTATTTTTACTAAATTTCAAACCCTTAATTTCTAAAAAATGATAGAAGAACGCCAGTTTATCACCTCTTATAAATTTTATGCCAGCGAAGAGTTTTTAACAGAATCTGAAAGAAAACTCATTCAAAAAGCCAAATCTATTAGTGAAAAGGCTTATGCTCCCTATTCTAATTTTTTGGTTTCGGCTTGTTTGCAACTCGAGAATGGTGAAATTGTAGAAGGTGTAAACCAAGAGAATGCAGCTTACCCTTCAGGACTTTGTGCTGAAAGAGTAGCTTTTTTTAGTGCAGGGGTACTTTATACAGATGTTAAAATATTACAAGTTGCTGTTGTAGCCAAAAAACGTGATGGAAAATATAATTTCACACCTCCTTGTGGCTCTTGCAGACAAGTAATGCTTGAGTTTGAGCAACGCCAGAATAGTCCTATTGAAATTTTACTCATGGATGCAGAAGGGAAAGTGTTTAAAATACCCTCAATAGCTCAACTTCTTCCTTTTTCGTTTGAAGCTAGTAATTTATTATAAAGTGAAAAAAGAAATCTTTCTTTTTTCGAAAAAGTTATTTTTTTATTTGGAAGTCTTCAAAAAATATTTCACTTTTGTGGAGTGATTAGTCAGTCAATAATGGATAAGAGAAAAGATATATTACAAGCAGCTTTGCGTTTATTTGTAGAACAAGGGTTTCATGGTACAGCCACGAGCAAAATTGCTCAAGAGGCTGGTGTTGCCAATGGAACATTGTTCCATCATTTTAAAACCAAAGACGAGCTAATCATCCGTTTATACCTTGACATAAAAAAACAATTACTAAATTTTACAGAAGAACAGGCTCAAAAACAGAAAAATACCAAAGAGAAAGTTAAGGCTCATTATATTTATACATTGTATTGGGCATTAGACCATCCCTTAGAGTTTCATTTTATGCAACAGATTAGTCTTTCTCCTTTTGTCAATCAAATACCCTTAGAAGAAATTCAGGAACAAAAAAAAGCAGCTATCGAACTAATTCAGGAGGCTATGGAAGGTGGATATATTCAGAAACTACCCACAGATTTTATTCATAACCTGATTGGTATTCATATTTTTGGTGTGTATCAATATATTTTAAAGAAAGAGTTAGAAGAAACCCCTAAAAAAGAACTCATTGAGCAGTCTTTTGAGCTTCTTTGGAAAATGCTTACATAAAAAATTTATTATTTCAAGCGACTGATTAGTCAGTCTAAAATTTTAGCTTATGAAAAAATTCTTTAAATACACCTTTGTAACCATTATCTCTTTAATTGTCATTTTAACTGTCTCTGCTATGATATTCATGCAACAAGCTAAGTTCGGAAAACTGCCCAGTGGCAAACGACTTGAAAGAATCGAAAAATCGCCTAATTATAAAGACGGCAAATTCCAAAACCTAAGCCATACACCCGACCTTGCCGAAGGGTCAAGCTATCCAAAAGTAATGTGGGACTTCTTTTTTGGCAGAAGTAAACGAGCAACTCCTAAAGATACGCTGCCTTCCAAAAAAATAAATTTAAAGAATCTGCCTAAAAATCAGGATATTTTGGTGTGGTTTGGACATTCATCTTATTTTATTCAAACAGATGGAAAAACATTTCTCGTTGACCCTGTACTTAGTGGAGCAGCCTCTCCCATAAAGTTTACAACTCGTAGTTTTAAAGGAACAGATGTTTACAGTCCAGACGATTTCCCTGAAATAGATTATTTACTTATTTCTCATGACCACTGGGACCATTTAGATTATGAGACTGTACTTGCCTTAAAACCTAAAATTAAACATATTGTAACAGGTTTAGGAACAGGCGAACATTTTGAACATTGGGGATTTGATATCAAAAACATCTATGAAGGCGATTGGTACGAAAAATTTGATTTTGAAGATAATTTTACCATTCATATCACCCCTGCAAGACATTTTTCGGGCAGAGGTTTATCCAGAAACAAAGCTCTGTGGGCATCTTTTGTACTCCAAACTCCTACCAAAAAATTATATATTGGTGGTGATAGTGGTTATGATAAGCATTTTGCAGAAATAGGTGCTAGATTTGGCGAATTTGACTTGGTAATCTTAGAGGCAGGACAATACAACGAATACTGGAAATATATACACATGCTCCCTCACGAAATTGTAAAGGCAGCCCAAGATTTAAAAGCCAAGAAGCTCATGCCTGTTCATTGGGGCAAATTTGTATTGGCTCTTCATGCTTGGGATGAACCCATCTTAAAAGTATCGGAATATGGCTTGGAACACAAAATGCCCCTCCTGACTCCCATGATAGGTGAAGGTGTAGATTTTATGCAAACACAAACATTTGAAGCTTGGTGGAAAAAGGTGGATTAACCACCTTTTTTTATATATGGCTGATTGAACCATGCAATCCAAGAGAATAAATGATTACAATTTGTTCTCTTTTAAACAAGAATATTGTAATTTTCCAGCATCAAGTAGAAAAAATATCTATCTATTAACTATTAGGAAAATGTTCAAACAAAATTTGCTGAAAAAATTGTTTGTACTTGGAATTTGGGCTTCCAATCTCTGTTTGCCTCATTATTCCAAAGCTCAAACACAAACTGTTACAGAGGGCAATTACAGTTATCAGACTGTAAAAGGAGACCCTACAAAAGCACGTATTTATACGCTCAAAAATGGTTTGCGTGTATATATGACGGTATATAAAAATGCCCCTCGTATCCAAACCTATATTGCTGTAAGAGCTGGTAGCAAAAACGACCCTGCTGACGCAACAGGTTTAGCTCATTACTTGGAACACATGGTTTTCAAGGGAACAACACAATTTGGAACTTCCGATTGGGCAAGTGAAAAGCCTTTATTAGACAAAATAGAGCAGCTTTTTGAAACTTACCGTCAAACCAAAGACGAAGCAAAACGCAAAGAAATTTACGCAGAAATTGATAAAGTATCTAACCAAGCCTCAAAATTTGCTATTGGTAACGAATACGACCAGATGCTTGGAGCTATTGGTGCAACAGGAACAAATGCTTATACTTGGTACGAACAAACTGTATATGTGAATGATATTCCTACTAATCAGGTTGAAAAATGGCTTAAAATAGAATCTAACCGTTTTTCGGATATGGTTCCACGCATTTTTCATACGGAATTGGAAGCTGTGTATGAGGAAAAAAACATCTCTCTTGATAATGATGGAAGAAAAGCTTCAGAATTGATGTTTGCAACACTTTTCCCTAATCATCAGTATGGAACACAAACAACTATCGGCACCATAGAACATTTGAAAAATCCATCTCTGACTGAAATTAAAAAATATTTTAATACCTATTATGTACCCAACAATATGGCAATTTGCCTGAGTGGAGATTTAGACCCAGCTGAAACAATTGCTCTTGTTGATAAATATTTTGGAGGAATGGCTTCTAAACCTGTACCTGTTTTCTCTGTAAAAGCTGAGCCACTTTTAACCAAAGTAACTGAAAAAGAGGTATTTGGTCCTGATGCTGAAAGCATACAAATTGGGTTTCGTTTGCCTGCATACAACACACGTGAAATGCAACTTGCTACCATGCTCGATATGGTACTGAGCAATAGCCAAGCAGGGTTAATTGACCTAAATTTGAACCAAACTCAAAAGGTACAAGGAGCATATTCTTCTGTATATCGTTTGAAAGATTATGGTATACATTTTTTAGGTGGAAGAGCAAAAGAAGGACAAAAACTGGAAGAAGTAAAAGATTTACTGTTAGGGCAATTAGAATTAGTGAAACAGGGTAAATTTGAAGATTGGCTTCTGTCTGCTATTCTAAACGATTTCAAGAAATCCAAAATGATGCAAATGGAAAGTAATGATGCAAGAGCAGATGCTTTTGTAACAGCCTTTATTTATGGTGTTGAATGGCAAGATATGGTTAATGAAATCAATGAGCTGGCGACCATTACCAAAGAAGAACTGGTACAATTTGCCAACCGTTATTATGCTCAAAACTATGTGGTTGTGTATAAACGTAAAGGTGAAAAAAATAGTCTGAAAGTAGATAAACCAGCTATTACTCCTGTTGATTTGAATAGAGACAAACGCTCTCCTTTTGTAAAAAATATCTTGGAAACAGAGGCGAAAAAAATGTCTCCTGTATTTTTAGATTATACAAAAGACATCACTACTAAAGATTTTTCAGGCAAAAATGTTCAGACTTTGTACAAAAAAAATACAGAAAATGGCTTATTCTATATGAATTATGTATTGGAAATGGGAACATTGCACAACAAAAAGCTTGGGCTTGCAGTAGATTATCTTAATTACTTAGGAGACAACAAATATACTTCACAAGACTTCAAAAAAGAACTCTATAAATTGGGTTGTAGCTTTAGCGTATTTTCAGGAAGCGAAAGAGTATATGTGAGCCTTTCAGGTTTGAATGAAAATTTTGAAAAAGCAATTATTTTATTTGAAAATCTTTTGGCTAATGCCAAACCAGACCAAGAGGCTTATGATAATTTGATAAAAAGAATCTTAAAATCACGCAAAGATAACAAACTCAATAAAGGTACAATATTGCGTGCTGGTTTACAAAATTATGCTCAATATGGTGAAAAAAATCCTTTCAATGACATCATTTCTGAGAGCGAATTAAAAGCCATGAACCCAAAGGAACTTACTGATATTGTAAAAAACATGCTTCAATATCCACACAAGGTTCTTTATTATGGTGGTGAAAGTATTGAGAATCTAAGCAAAGTTTTACAAAAGAATCATAAGCTACCTAAAAAATTCCTTGCAATTCCAGCACCAAGAGAGTACAAACAACTTCCTATTACTGAAAACAAGGTGTATTGGGCAGAGTATGATATGGTACAAGCCGAAATCCTGACCCTTACAGAAGGTATTCAGTATAACAAAGATTTATCACCAACTATCCAGCTTTATAATGAATATTTTGGTGGTGGTATGAGTTCAGTAGTATTCCAAGAAATCAGAGAATCAAAAGCCTTGGCTTATAGCTGTTATGCATTCTTTGGCGAGCCCAATGATTTAAAAAAGCAAAGCTATTTTGTTTCGTATATAGGTACACAAGCGGATAAACTGACAGACGCTCTTAGTGCAATGGATAATATCGTAAATAATATTCCTGCTGGCGATAGACAATTTGCCAATGCAAAAAGCCAGATTATAAGCAATCTGGAAACACAACGCATTAGCAAATCTGACATTTTGTTTGATTATATCAATAAACAAAAACTTGGACTTACCGAAGACCCTCGTAAAAATGCTTACAACAAAATTCCTAATTTAAAATGGGATGATATTTTGGCTTTCCAACAAAAATATGTAAAAGGAAAACAACGTATTACGCTTGTAGTAGGTAAAAAAGATAAATTAAATTTTGAATCTCTCAAAAAGTATGGTAAAGTAGAACAAGTTTCTCTTGAAAAACTATTTGGGTACTAATATTTTTTGTATGCCTGTTAATAAGCAGATACACTACTTTTGTGTATCTGCTTATTATTTTTTGTAATACATAGCAGGTTGTGCCAGAAAAGAAAAGAATGAATTGCTAAGAGCAAGAGCAATATGTACTATCACAGCGATCCAGATATCACCTGTTTTGAGGGTTAAATAGGATAACAACATTCCCAAAGGAATGGCTCCAACAGCTTCTTTCTGACCTTTGGGTACATGAGCAATGGCATAAATAGCTACATTTACAAGCATGGCTGTCCAAGCTCCTGCTACTCTGTACACAGAAAATAGCAAAAAACCTCTGAAAAGTAGCTCATAAGCCAATAAATAAGCTATCCAACTGGAGTATTCGTGTACAAACACTTTGATTGTCCAATATTTAGAACGTATTTGTGGATATACCAGTAAATTATCCGCTTTTTTAGCATTGAAATAATTGATAGGAATCACTAGACTTACAAGTCCCAGTATCCACCACAACGTTTCAAGGCTTTCAGGACTTTTTACACCATAATCAGCCCACGTTTTTCCCAAAAAGGTAAACATTACAATTGTAGGCAATATTCCTAAAAAAGCAACACCTGTATAACGCTGAAAAAGAACAAAATACAATATTTGTTTATCAGGGTTTGGATAACGAGCAGAAAAATAATTTTCCATAATAGCTGATTGACTGATAAACCAATATGCTATAAAGCCAACTGTTACGCTTGTTAGAGCCAAAACAGCCTCTAACGAACGAGCATCTAATTCAAAATTCAAAATTTAAGCTGTTTAAATATTTATGATTGAATAAAATAATAAATGAATGAGTAGTTTTTATTTCTTTTTTCTTATCTCCTACTTCCTCTTTTTTCTCATATCTGATTTCTAAAATCTAACTCCTAACCTATATCTCCTAATTGTGGTCTGATTAATATTTCTTCTACAACCGTTTGCTCCGACATCTGATAAGCTCCCCAAACTCCCAAAGCTACATCTTCAGGCTTCATGAAACGTTCAGGAGGCAAATCGACACCAACCCAGCTATCTGTAAGGGTTGCCCCTGGCAAAATGGCTGTAACTCTTATTCCTTTGGGCTTCATTTCTTCTCTTAAGACCTTTGTCATACCATACAAAGCATATTTTGAGATACAATAGGATCCTCCATTTACATAAGGCGTAATGCTTGCTGTTGAGCAAATTGTAAATATATGTCCCTTTTGAAAAGGTAACATCATATCCAGTATCCCTCTTGTCAGATGATAAGCACTATACAAATTAGTTTCTATTTGACTTTCAAGTACTCCTTCTGCTTCGCTATGTACCTGCCCTGGCATAAATACACCTGTATTATTTACAATTACATCTACTTTTTGAACTTTTGATTTTACAAATGCTACAAAACGTTGAACTTCACTTTTAACAGATAAGTTAGCAGATATAGCTGAAATTTGAGCATTAGGATAGGATTTTTCAATATATTTTGTAAGTTCTTCTACATTTTCAGGCTTACGAGAGCAGGTAAATACATGAAAACCTTCTTTAGCAAAATGCTCTACAATAGCTCTCCCAATCCCTTTTGTACCTCCTGTCACTACTATTACTTTTTTTTCCATAGACTCATTCGTTTTTTGCAAATATAAACGAGTCTTTCAAAAATGTATGTTTTTTCTGTAAAAAATGACACAATTATGCAAAATTTTTATTTTATTTAAACTTTGAAAAAGTAGCTGATATAGCTCCAACCTATGTAGTTCTTTTAATTTTTACTCAAAATATAAGCTCAAAATGAAAATAGAAAATAATTGGTATATTTATCAAGAGGATGTACATGGCGTAAATGGGCTTCTAACATTTTCTTCAAAACAAAATTTAATAAAATTTGTCAATAGTGAAGATTTTATAGAAAATTCCATGCCTGAGGGTATTTCAGAGAATACTCCTCAACAAATAGAAGAAGCCTCCAACCTCTTTACTCTCAATACAATTGATTATGTTGAGTACGCCAAAGCTCTGTTGGAGATAATTGAAACAAATAATGGAGACATTACCAATATGTATATTGAAGATTTTGAGAGCTTATGTGAAGGAAAGAGTGCTTTTGGTAAAATGGCTGTTACCTATTTCTATGAAATCAAGAAGTTAAATCCTATTAATCATATTTCTAATGAGTTAAAAGAAAAATTTAGAGATTTCCTTGATAATGCTGATGGTGTTTGGGTTGGCTAAGGTTTCAATATTTTACTAAATATTTAGCATTTGTAATGTCTAAAAATAAAAAAAAATAAAATTTTTTTTTATTTTTACAATAGTTCTTAACAAATAAACCTTATCAATCATGGCAAAGGGTCAAGATGCAAAAAAAGAAAAAAAGAAAGAACCTCTAAAAACTGCAAAAGAGAAAAAAGAGGCAAAACAGCAGAAGAAAAACGCTGCTAAAAGAGATTAAAACACTTCATTTACCTTGTGGTTGGTATATTACCAGCCACAAATTTTAAAGCTAAAAATTCATTTTTTTCCAAATAGTTGCTCTTCTAAATAGTGACCTCCATACCATCCACCACCACCATCACGAATTGTTTTTTCTACTTCTTTATACTTAATCACATACATATCATTTGTTGTAGAACAGCACTCTCTTACATAATTTAATTCTATTTCAAAACGCCTTATATTTTCAATATCCTGTTTACTAAGTTCTTTAGATTTATCTCCCCAAACAATCAAATATCTATTATTTTCTCTTTTGATAATTATAGATGTTGTAAATGAATGATAGCAGCCATTTGAAGAAAAAATGATTGAATAGCTATCATTTTCACCAAGTTGATCAATAATTGGTTTATACTTTTCCTTTGAGTAATCTATAAAATCAGCACATATTGTTAGAATATACATTTCAGCTTTTGTAATATTTAGAGTTATGGTGTTCTCCTTTCCAATAAAAGTTTTATATACAAAAGTATATGTTCCAAACTCCAAATCTTTAAGAAATTCCATATCTATACCTCTTAATTCAGACGTTAATGTCGTATAGTATGTATTGTTTTTAAGTATTTTCAACTCTGAAAGATAAGTTAAAGCCGAATCTCTATGACATTCTTGAATCACTATGGTTAATTCAGCTTTATTTTGTGCATTTGTTTGAAAGCAAAGAAGTATAAGAAAAGAAATTAAGATTACATTATAGGCAGAATTCAATATTTTTTTCATATAGTTATTGTTAAATATTACTAATAAAACTACACATTTTCCAACATCTTACAAAACAAAAAATCCCTTTCTGGTAATACCAAAAAGGGATTAAACTCTAAACTGAAAGGATTAAGCACCTTGTCCTGCTGAGAAGGCTTCCACACCATCAAACTTACATAAGTTTTCAGTTTTGATGATTTGATAACCTGCTTCTGTTACTTTTTTCTGCAATTCAATAAAATCTGAATATCTTACATCACCACCATTTCCTTTGTAACGGCAACGCCAGTGATCAGTACAGAATGTTTCGGGCATACCATTTGGATATACTTTCACCCCACGATTGGTAATCATGGTGAGGTGCAAATCTCCTACTTTGATATTTTCAAGAGCTTTTCCAAGTTTATTGGCATCTCTGTCATCACAATGTAAGAATAAATCGTAACCAATGGTTTCTATGTTTACTGGCTGTGCAGGGCGAACTTTTACTTTGATAGCTTCTTTCGCCTGAGAATAATCTACTGCTTTTAATTTTGAAGGTTTTTGTCCTATTCTTGCAACAACTGCATCCGCAAACTCTTTGGTACCTACTTTTTCTGTACTTACACCTTCCTTAAAAATATCATAAGTATGGATTCCATCTTCAAGAGCCTTAAGCCAAGCGTTGTGTACTTTTTCAGCCACATCACCTTGTCCAATGTGTACAAGCATCTGAATAGCTCCTAAAAGTAAACCCGAAGGGTTTGCCATATTCTGACCAGCTCTACGAGGTGCAGAACCATGAATCGCCTCAAACATGGCTACTTCTTCGCCAATATTTGCAGAACCTGCAAGTCCCACAGAACCAGCTATTTGAGCTGCCACATCCGAAAGAATATCGCCATAAAGATTTGGCATAACAATTACATCAAATGCTTCAGGAGTATCGGCTAATTTAGCTGCTCCAATATCTACAATCCAATGTTCTTTTTCTAATTCTGGATATTCAGTTCCTATTTCATCAAATATTTTATGGAACAAACCATCTGTTTGCTTCATGATATTATCTTTTGTGAAACACGTTACCTTCTTTCTACCATACTGACGAGCATATTCGAAAGCATAACGAATAATTTTTTCTGTTCCTGGGCGTGTAATCAGTTTCAAACACTGTACTACCTCAGGTGTTTGTTGATGCTCAATACCTGCATATAAATCTTCTTCGTTCTCACGAACAATGATTACATCCATTACAGGGTGTTTGGTATCTACATAAGGAGCGTATGAAACGCAAGGACGAATATTGGCATATAAACCAAGCATTTTTCGGGTCGTTACATTCAAACTCTTGAATCCACCACCCTGAGGAGTTGTTATAGGAGCTTTTAAGAAAACTTTTGTTCTACGAAGCGATTCCCAAGCACTTTCCTCAATACCTGCTGTATTACCACGCAGATATACTTTTTCACCAATTTCAATAACTTCTGGCTTTATTTTAGCACCTGCTGCCATTAAAATTTTTAATGTCGCTTCCATAATTTCAGGACCGATACCATCGCCGTAGGCAACTGTAATAGGGGTTAGTTCTTGCATAACAGATTGTGTTAGATTAAAAAAATAGCAAAGCTATCAAACACAACTTATTTGCTTTTAAAAATGTTTCCAAAACATTCTATTTATTTTTTATTTCTTTGTAATTCTCTAATTTTTATATACTTACAAAATGTTGCAAAAGCAGAAATAGCACATACCAAAAAGCCTTTGTAGCCATCTAAAAACCCTAAACGCAAAAAATAGCTGTAAATAAATTTCCAAATAGGATTGACAAGTATTTTATATAGAGGTGCTTTTTTACCTTTCTGAATAGCCTCTTCTGCTCCTATTTCTGTAAATTTATTAAACTGAGCAATGTGCTGATGGATAGAATAATAACTATAATGCAAAATATCTCCTTTCAATTTTATCAGCTTGGCATTTGCATGAATAGTAAGTTGCTCATGCAGACTTTTTCCTTCCCACTGGGCTTTTTTTCGGTTATAAAGTCTGATTTTTCTGTCTGGATACCAGTCTGTATGTCGAATCCATTTGCCAATGTAGTTTGTCATTCGGGGCATTTCGTAGGCATCAGCAGTGGGAGCATTTTTAACAGTTAGAATTTCTTTTTTCAGTTTTTCAGAAAGCTCCTCATCTGCATCCAGAGAGAGTATCCAGTCGTTTTCAGCCTGAGCATCTGCGAAGTTTTTCTGTTCCACATAACCCAAAAAAGCTTGCTCAATAAATTTTGCTCCATATTGTAAACAAATCTCTTTGGTTTTATCTGTTGAAAAAGAATCTACCACAACCACTTCATCTGCTATGCCTTTTACAGATTCAAGGCATCTGACTATATTTTTTTCTTCATTGAGAGTAATGATACTAACCGAAATTTTTATCATAATGAAAAATCAACTTACTTTTTAAGTACTTTTAGTATAAATTAATAGATTTACAAAATACTTTTATTAAAGTACAATACTATGAATAAAATCATTACGATTCTTGCCTTTTTTTTGATTAATGTAGTCAATGCTCAAAATATACATCCTTCTCAGATTGTTGTGAAGGTTCGTACACAAGGCATTCTACCCCCTCAAATTTCTAGATTGAGCAACGAAACTCCTAAAAGAGCATTTCCTAAACACCAAGCTCCAGACGCTAAGGCAAAAAGTAAAAGTGGAATGCCTTTAGTAGATTTATCTCGCATCTATTATGTTAATCTCAAGAATGATATATCTGTTGAACAGGCTTTGGCTATTTTGAAAGGAGATAAAACCTTGGAATATGTTTCTCCCATTCATATTCCACAACCTTTATTTATGCCTAATGACCCCAGTATTACTTCTACAGACCCCGATTTTAGTCAATATTATTTAGGAAAAATAAAAGCATATGAGGCGTGGGATATTCAGCAGGGCAACCCTTCTACAGTCATTGGTATTATTGATTATGGTTTTAGGACAACTCACGAAGATTTAATTGGAAATTTACACCCCGATTACATAGATTTAGGTAATAATGATTTCAACTTGAGCTTACCTCACCCTTTTAGTTATCATGGTGGGGCTGTGGCAGGTGTAGCAGCAGCTACACCAAACAATGGAATTGGTATTGCTGGTGTGGGCTATAACAGTCGTTATTTACCCGTAAAAGCCATTACAGATGCTCTCAATATATTTCGTTTTGATGCTGCTGTGATTTATCTGGCGGACAGAGGTGTACAAGTTATTAATATGTCATTTGGATATTCTGGCAACCCTGATGAATATTGGGAAGATATTGTCAATTATGCTTTTATTAATAAAGATGTTGTGATGGTAGCTGCTGCAGGAAATGACGGAAATACAGGACGCTATTGGCCTGCAAGCTATAAAAATGTAATTTCAGTAGCAGGAACAACCTCTTCAGATACGAAATGGAGTGGAAGCAATTACAATTATGAAGTAGATATTACAGCACCCAGTGAGTTTATCCATACTACCTATTACAATTGTTGTGCATATTCAGGAATATTTAATAATAACAACTCCTACATTCCTGCTTTGAGCTTCAATATGAATGGAACATCTTTTGCTGCTCCACAAGTATCAGGAGCAATTGCTCTTATGCGTACTCAATTTCCGACTTTAGATGCTTCTCAGATTATGGAAAGAGTAATTGCCACTTCTGATAATATTGATGCATTAAATCCAGGTTTTGTTGGACAAATAGGAAAAGGCAGACTCAATGTATTTAGAGCCGTTTCTGAAACGAATGTAAAAGCTGTACGTTCAGATAATCCCAGATTTATCAATAACACAAACCCTTTTGCTTCTTTTGAGGCTGATTTGGCAATAGATTTTAAGAATTTACTCACTCCTACATCTAACCTGACAGCTACTTTAAGCAGCCCTTCGCCTTATGTAACCATTACTTCTAATACAGTGAATTTAGGTAGTATGAATACAAACGAAGTAAAAAATAACATTTCCAGTCCTTTTAGCATTCAAGTTGCCTCTAATACACCTTACAATACTGAAATTCTTTTAAGAATAGATTACCAAGATGGAGCTTTCACAAGTCATGAATACTTCAAAATTGTTGTTAATCCTGATTACACCCACATAGACATCAACGATTTGACACTACATGTAGGCAAAACAGGAAAAATTGCAGATTACTTCTATCCATACAGAAAAAGTGTAGGTTACAACAATGCTGGCGATTATACAACACTCTCATATGGTGGTGGACTCATCATCAGTACTCACCAAGATTCACTTGTTAATTCTGCACCCAGTTACACAGGAAGCACTATTTCGGATTTTGATACTTCTGGTGTGAATTCTTTTACTTTTTTGAAAGATAATGCTTATCAGGAGGTTCAAGCAAGTTTTAAGGATAATATATCCAAACGCCCTAAACTCAAAATTCAGAAAAAAGCTTATGCCTACCAAGCAAGTCCCAATAATAAGTTTATTATTGTAGAATATGATATTACCAACGATTCTACACGAACCATTCCTAATTTATATGTTTCGTTATTTACTGATTTCGATTTATCTACTTACACACAAAACCGAGCTGATTGGAATAACACCCTCAAATTAGGATATGCCTATCATAGCTCTGGTACTTTGTATGCTGGAATCAAGCTTTTAACAGCTCAAACACCCAATTATTACGCTTTTAACAGCAATGGAAGTAGCAGTTCTTTGAATCTGTATGATGGTTTTACTAAGACTGAGAAGCATACTGCTGTTTCAAACGGTTTGGCTCGCACACAAGCTGGTATAAGTGGATTGGGTACCGATGTGGCACTTGCTACAGGAGGAACTATTACGAATTTAGCTCCTAATCAAACTCAAAAAATTGCTTTTGCTTATGTTGTAGGTGATAATTTAACAGAACTCCAAAATCATGCTCAATTTGCACAAGATAAATTCATAGAAGTTAATACCTCTTCCATTCCAGATATAGCCAATTCTTTTACAGTTTGTAATCAGGGAAATATTACTTTGGCACCCAATAATGGTATTTTATTTGATTTCTATGATAGTTTACCACTTACTACACCTATTTTTTCAGGAAGTAGTTTGTCTTTAAGCAATCTTACAAGCAACAAAACCATTTATATTGTTGGTAGAGACAAACTGTATCCGAGTGCCACAAAAACTGTCAATATTCAGGTAGCACCTTTACATAAGGCTCAAATTGTTGCGACTCCCTACTTAGGTTCAGAATGGCTTTTTGAAGATTATAGCACCAATGCAGCCAATTCTATTTGGGATTTTGGAGATGGTTCAACAGGAACAGGAAAATCTATCAGGCATATTTTCCCTACTACTCAAAACTATACTGTTAAGTTAATTAGTTCTAATACGTTGGGTTGTATAGATTCTACCACTAAAACTATTAGTGTAATAGCTTCTTTCAATAAAGATTTAGAAAATGTCAGTATTTATCCCAATCCAACAGAAAATAAAGTCTTTATAAAAGGTATTGAGCATTTTGAGTGGCAGTTACAAAATGTGTGGGGAAATGTTATGCTAAAAGGCAAAGAAAATGAGTTTACTTTAAAAGTATTGCCTTCTGGCTTGTATTATTTACAGATTACAACTCTTTCAGGTCATACAAAAACATTTAAAATTGTGAAGAAATAATCGTTGACTATGAATTATATTATTAAAAATGCTACTGCAAGTGATGAAACCCTCATTTTAAATCTTTATAAAACAGTTGCCAGAATTTCGGGAGGTATTGCTCGTATAGAATCTGAAATTACAGAATCTTATATCAAAAACAATTTAGAAAAATCTTTGAAATCAGGTGTTTGTTTGGTTATATCACACCCAGAAAACACGCAAGAACTCATAGCAGAAATACATTGCTCTAAACTTGAGCCTCAGATTTTTAAGCACACATTTTCAGATTTAACCATTGCTGTTCATCCTGATTTCCAAGGTAAGGGTGTAGGAAAAGCCATTTTTATGTATTTGCTCAATTACATAGAAAACACCAGACATGATATTCTGAGAGTAGAATTAATTGCCAGAGAAAGTAACCAAAAAGCTATTGAATTTTATCAAAAAATTGGTTTTAAAATTGAAGGTAGGTTTGAAAACAGAATTTCAAACCCTGATGGCACTTTTGAAGCAGACATTCCTATGGCTTGGATGAATCAGAATTTTAAAACGCAATAAAAAGTTCTTTTTTTTTCAACAAATTTGCTCTCTAATAGTTACCTTTAAAAAACTATTAGTTATGCTAAAAAAAATAATTGTAATACTACTATCAGTTATTATCATTCTTGCCTTGGCGGTAGGTAGTATTTCTTGGTATTTGTATAAAAATCAGGAAGTTATAGCAGACTATGTACTCAAAGAACTGAATAGTAAACAAAAAGGCTATACAAAACTTGAAAAGGTTAATGTCGATTTACTTACCAATTTTCCTTATATCTCCATTGACCTCAGAAATGTAGTTTTCTATCCTTCCAAACAAGATACGCTCAAGCCTATTTATAAAATTCAGGATGTATATTTGGGTTTTAGTTATACAGATGTAGCTGCTGGAAATTATAAAGTCAAAAGAATTACCATTAAAAAAGGTGAATTAAATATAGAAAGATATGAAGACGGAAGTATCAATTTATTATTAGCCAAAGCTATGGATAATCAGAAGACTGATAGTAGTAAAACTGATAAAAAACTCTCTTTCAATATCAAGAAAATCACTTTGGAAGATTTCAAAATTACTAAAAAAGATTTTGGACAAAAGTCTTTTGTAGCTGTTCATTTCCAAAGTTTAAAATCATCTATCAAACTTACAGATGAAATGGTTTCCAATCATCTTGAAACAAAATTTGAATTATTAAAACTCGAAATTGAAGATTCTATCTGGTTTAAAAACAAACACTTACACTGGGAAACAGACTTGGATTATCATTTTGATAAAAAATTTCTAACCATACGTCCCAGCCAGTTTGAGTTGGAAGAGGCAGAGTTTTCTATCAAAGGTACTGTCGATTTAGCAAAAAATGCTTTTTTAGATTTGGATATTTCAGGCAAAAAACCTGATTTTAAACTCATTACATCCTTTGCTCCTCCTGATATTTATGAAAAGCTCAAAAATTATAAAAATGAAGGAGAAGTGTATTTTAAAGGTAAGATTGTAGGAGAAGCCATCAATAATACGCCCAAAATAGATTTAGAATTTGGGTGTAAAAATGCACATTTCATCAATCCTGACATCAAAAATAATAGTATCAAAGATTTAAACATATCAGGTTTTTTCACAAATGGAGCAAAACGAGATCTAACTACCTGCGAATTGTATGTAAAACAAATGAGTGCTAACCCTTCTGATGGTACTTTTAAAGGCAGTTTTCATATCAAGAACTTTGCAAATCCTTATGTTTCTGTAGATATTCACTCTAATCTAGATTTGTCCACACTCCAAAATTTCTTTGATATTCCAGCTCTTAAAGGCTTACAAGGCAGGTTGATTATAGATATGACCGTTGATGAACTTCTAGACTATAATGACGTCCCGACTACTTTGGGCAAACTAAAAGATGGCACCGATAGTCGCCTCATTCTCAAAGATATTCGATACAAATCACCACTTTATCCTCATCCTATTGCACTAAATGGTGAAGTAGATATTATAGATGGGAAATTGGTATTGAAGCAATTTTTAGCCAAAGTGGGTACATCAGATTTTGATATTAAAGGAGATGTGAGCAATCTTGCAGCTTTTTTGCATGGGCAAGAAGCAGAAATAGACATGAATTTGATGGGTTCATCGAAACTGATAGATTTTACAGCCCTTACAAACAATAAGATAGATGAACAATTGAGAGATTTGAAATATAATTTAGAATTTAAAACTTCTTCTAAGTATTTAAAAGGTACTCATGGGATTCCTCAAGGGGAGTTTTTTGTTAAAGACTTATTTTTCAAGCTCAAAAACTACCCTCATGCTATTCATGATTGGCATGTAGATGTTGTAATTGGTGAGCAGGAAATGCGTATGAAACTATTTGAAGGTGAACTTGACGAAACTGATTTCCACTTGTTTGGCTATATCAAAAATTATAATGCCCTATTCGATGCAGAAAAAAAACAAGAATTGATAGATGCCTCTTTAAGTTTTAAGTCTAACCACATCAAATTTAAAGATTTATTTACCTACAAAAACACAAACTTTCTACCTAAAGATTACCAATCAGAAACCATTGATAATTTTGTTTTGGATGCTTCTTTGAAAATACCAGCAAATAATATTCTGAATAACAAGTATTTTGAAAATACCATATTGAGTCTTCGGAAATTTGATGGCGTTTTCAAAATTCATAATTATGGACTCAGAGAAATCGGAGGCGATTTTACAGCCAAAGCAGGAGGCTTGAAGATTAGTAATTTTCACGGACGAATTGGAAAAAGTGATTTTATGATTGATGCCGATATAGAAAGTGTAGCAAAACTTATGGCTTCTGATTTTAAAGGAAAGAAAGTTATTCAACTGAAATCTAACATGATGGATTTGGACGAGCTTTTAGAAATTCAAGGAAAAACGGCTCAAACCACAGAACAGCCTAAAACAACTGAGCAGCATGCAAAAGCTTTCAATATTTTTGATATTCCTTTCCCTAATTTAGATATCAAAACCCAAATTGGCAGATTTAAATACAAAAAGTACGATTTCTCGCAGTTTAATACCACTTTACGCATTCAGCCTAATCATTATATTTATGTGGATCAGCTGGATATGCAAACAGCAGGTGGAAAAGTAAACATTAATGGCTACTTTAACGGCTCTGATTCCAAAAAAATCTACTTTAAAAGTACTATCAAAGCTGATAATTTGGACTTAGACAGAGTTTTTTATAAAATGGACAACTTTGGACAAGATTATTTAGTCAGCGAAAATGTTCATGGAAAAATTACAGGCACAATTCAGTCCAAAGTACTCATGCACCCTGATTTAGTCATCAATCTGCGTGATACAGAAGCTCATATTGAGGCAACCATCAAGGATGGCAGACTTACCAATTTTCCTCCATTTAAAATGATGGATAAGTTTATGGGAGATAAAGATTTAGAAAATGTTCGTTTTGGAGAATTGAAAAACATTTTAGATGTAAAAAATGGTAATATTTCTATTCCTAAAATGGAAATCAGTTCCACATTGGGCTACATGATGATTGCAGGAACGCAAAACTTTGATAAAGATTTAGCCATGAAATATACGCTTGAAGTCCCTTCATTTATCATCAAAGATGCTATGTGGAATTACCTTTTCAAGCGTAAGAAGAAACCCAGCAGAAACGATATTGAAGAAGTAGCCGAAGGTTCGATTATTTCATCTGAGGACAAAAAAAGCAAACGTTCGGCTGTGGTTGATATTTTTGGAAATCCCGATAAATTCGATTTTGATTTTCAAGGATTTAAAAAGAATAAAAACTAAGATTTTTTACTGAAAACATTTTGCAAAAAAAGTCTTTAGAGGTTCTGTAATGACTGTTTCATTGGGTGCTCCAATGGCATCATTAATGCCCTCGTGGTCGTACTGGCTACCACTAACTTGGCTTACATCCACACCAACCGAACTTAATTTATTGATAAAAGAATCTGCAAATCCTATTCTGGTTTGAGAACCTCGTTTCGCAACAAAAAATTTGGGATAAGCTCTCCCTGCAAACAGATTATTAATAGGTGAGGCTTCCTGCCATGTGGTAGGATTGTTACCAAATGCATTCAGATAGACAGGCTCTCCCTCATTTCCTTGTATAGACACATCATACCCTTCTGTGTCTATACTGGCAACGCCTTTCAGGGTATTGACAGGCAAACCTAAAGCAGGTAAAAACTGATTGCTTGTCCCTGTCAGAGATACCAAATGAGCACCAGCACTATGCCCCAAAAGAGCTATTTTATTTTTGTCTCCTCCATAATTTCCAATATTATCGTACACCCATTTAACAGCATCAGCTACATCTATGTTATGAATTGGATATTTGACACTGGCATTTGTGCTGAGTCTGTAGTTAATACTTACAAAAATATACCCCAAAGAGTTAAACAAGTTTACTTTATTTGTAATTTGATTGGCTTTATCTCCCACCTGCCATGCTCCTCCATGTACATACACTACAATAGGCTTATTAGAAGGCTCTTGCGAATAATAGTATAAATCCAAGCTTAGTAGATTTGCATCTACTCCGTTTATTGATTTATAGGCAATTGTGGTTTTAGTATAAGTCGTTGGGGTAGTGGGTATAGGGACTGGTGTTTCTTTTTTCTTACAAGCCATGAATAAGCTCAATATCCCAATTAAGAAGCATGTATATCTCATATACTGAAAAAGATAAAGTGATACATTTTTTCTATTTAAGACTTCTTTTTATAAAAAAGGTTTAATCAATTTGATAACTTTTCTTTGCACTTTCAATCTGCCCTGCTTCAGTGGTTGTTTCAGGATATAGCCAATAACTGGGTGCTATAATTTTCTCCACTTTTAGAATTTCTACTTCTATCACAGCCAAAATAGGGAAACGTTCTGTGGCTATTTCCAAAAGAGGTTTTGCTTTTTCTAAAAATAAAGGATGAGATTTCTCATAAACTTGAGCTAATCCTTTGATTTTATACCCCTTCTGAACCAATATATCTATAAAACTTACACAAACTTTATTATTAGATTTAATATTCTTAATTGTTTGTGGTGATGCAATATGAGCAATCAATAACGTATCTTTTTCTGAATACGTAAAAACTTCTTTAGGAGAAACATTCGGAAAACTATCTATATCTGTTGTGGCTAACCAACACAAAACACTTTTTCGAATGTATGTCTTTACTTCGTCATTGAGCATCATTGTATATTTTTAAAGATTATCCCAAAAATAGAAATTGTGTTCTTTATCCAATACAAAATCTGTGGCTGGGTATAGCTGGTTTCCAATTATATTATCTTTGGCTGTTTCAAGCATCAAGCCACAAGCGTTGGTATCTTTACATAAATTTTTACTTACATCAATCAGCATTCTAGAAATACCTTTACTTCTGTATGTTTCTATCACATACAAATCATTCAGTAACCACAATTTCTGCATACGTGTAGAAGAAAACAAAGGATATAGCTGAACAAATCCAATGATTTTGTTCTTTTCATTATTGAGTGCTATATAAATGACCGATTCATTGTTTTCCAGACGAGCCTTTAAAAACTGCTCTGCTCCTTTTATATCTGATTCTTTTTGGTAGAAGATTCTGTATAAATCAAATACCTGAGCCAAATCTCTTATATCTTGATTATCAAATTTTTGAATACTTATCATTATATAAACACTGTTTATTCTACATACAACACCAAACCTTTCAAATACTCACCTTCAGGATGATAAATATTAATAGGGTGGTCTATGGGTTGGGTTAACTGGTGAATAATACGAACATTTCTGCCTACATCAGCAGCAGCTCCAAATACAATTTTTCTAAATAAATCTCTGTCTACACTTCCAGAACACGAAAATGTGAAAACCAGACCTCCTTTTTTTACTTTCTTAAATCCCCACATATTAATTTCTTTGTATCCACGTGAGGCATTAGGTACATTTTGAGCAGTTTTGGCAAATGCAGGAGGGTCTAGTACCAAAATATCAAAATAATTTTCGGGCATATTTTTTAGATAGGCAAAGCAGTCTTCTGTAACTGTCTGATGATTTTCATATTCTGCAAAGTTGAGCTTTACATTTTTGTCAGCCATTTCACTGGCATCCTTAGAAATATCAGCAGAAACTACCTCTTTAGCCCCTCCTGCTGCCGCATATACACTAAAGCCACCTGTATAGCCAAAAGCATTTAGGACTACTTTATCTTTAGAATATTTTTTGAGTAAATCTCTGTTTTCTCGTTGGTCTAAAAAGAAGCCTGTTTTTTGCCCTTTTTCTACATTTACCCAAAATTTCAAACCATTTTCTGTAATCAAAATATCCTCTGTAAAAGGCTCTGTAGCCCATCCCTGAGGCACATTAATTTGCTCCAAACGTCTGCTATTGTCTTTGGTCTTGAGATAAATATGTTTTATTCCAATTTCTAAAAGTGTATCAATCAATATCTGATAAAATAATTCTACACCTTTGTGTAATACCTGAACTGAAGTTGTGTGGTCATACACATCTACAATCAGCCCCGGCAAAGAATCTCCTTCAGCGTGTAATAGTCTATAAGCATTTGTATTACTGGCTATTAGATAGTTTTTTCTTAACTCGTATGCCTTTAGTATTTTATCACGCCAAAAAGTATTATTTATATCAACTTCTTTTACTCCAAAATAGAACAATCGGGCAACTATCTGATTTTTAGGGGCATAAAAACCATAAGCCAGTAAATTATTTTTATTATCTGTTACTCTGATAATATCACCTTGATTGGCATTCTGAGGTAATTCTTTAACTGCTCCAGAATAAATCCAAGCATGCTGATTCAGTACAGAACGTTCTCTTCCAGATTTTAAAACAAGTGTAGGATACATACTTTAATGCTAAGTGCTAAATATTTTTAATGCTACATTTTAAGCGATAAGAAGTTTTCTAAAATTTTTTCACCCACTTTTCCACTTTTTTCAGGGTGGAATTGTACTGCATAAAAATTATTTTTATGTAAGGAAGCACTATATGGATGAACATAATTCGTTTGTGCAATAGTATCTACACCCAATTCTGCATAAAAACTATGAACATAATATACATAATCATTTTCCTGTATATTCGCAAACAAAGGTGATTTTAAGCCATGAATATCATTCCAGCCTACATGAGGTACTTTATGAATATCCGAAGAAAATTTATGAACTTTCAAATCGAAAATACCAAGACAATTTGTATTGTTTTCTTCTGAATGTTTACACATGAGTTGCAAACCCAAACATATTCCTAATACAGGTTGTTTAAGGTTTTTGATGATATTATCTAAATTTTTAGTTTGTAAGAATTGCATGGCAGAACTTGCCTCTCCAACACCAGGGAATATCACTTTATCTGCTTTAGAAAGCTCTTCTTGACTATTTGTTAAAATAGCCTGAACCCCTAAGCGTTCTAAAGCGTATAACACAGACTGAACGTTTCCTGCATTGTATTGAACAATTGCGACTTTCATAAAAATCAGGAAAATAGAATAAACTTAAAAAATATTTGACAAAAAAACAGTATATTTTCTCAATCTCCAAATCAGAACTCAAAACCTTTAGAAATAAACAATTCAATGATAGAAATTTTTGAGACAAAAGATGGGTCTAAAACATTGCTAAACACTGCCTTAAATGAAACTTATCATTCTCGTTTTGGGGCAATTCAGGAATCTATTCATGTTTTCATAGAAGCAGGGCTGAATACTTACTTGAAACAATTCCCTGATAATGAAAGCATTCATATTTTAGAAGTCGGCTTTGGAACAGGACTCAATGCAATTCTTACATTACAGGCTGTTTTAAACACTCCTTATAAAGTGTATTATGAAACTCTTGAGACCTACCCTCTTAGCTTAGAGCAAGTCGAAGAATTAAATTACATCGAGCAAATAGGTGATCATCTTCTAAACGATTATTTTAAAAAGATGCATACCTGTAATTGGGATGAACCTGTTGAAATTCATCCTAATTTCACAATCTGTAAAAAGAAACAACCCTTAGAAACTTATCATTCTGAAAAAGATTTTCATATCATTTATTTTGATGCCTTTGCTCCCAATGTACAGCCCGAACTCTGGACTCTGGAGGCTTTGCAAAATTCTACTCAAAAACTTATTGAAAATGGGATATTTGTTACATATTGTGCAAAAGGGCAACTCAAAAGAGATTTGAAAAGCTTACACCTTCAAGTAGAAAGCCTATCGGGTCCTCCTGGTAAAAGAGAGATGACTCGTGGTATAAAAGTTATCAAAACATAAAATTATAAATTAGCAAGGTTTTTGCTGTAAAACAATTCACTATAAAATCATATTAAACTTTATGAAAGTATTTTTTTCTATTTTATTCATTGGTTTTTCACTTTCTACGATAGCTCAAAAATTAGATAAACAAGAAGCGAAAGTATGGAAAGACAAACTCAAAAATATGAGTATTGAAGAGTTTAAGAGCTTAAATGAAAACATGAGTCGAGATGAAGCGAAACTTGCTCAATATCAAAAAACTACACAAGAAAACAACACTCAGACTCTTTCTAAAGATGATGAGTTGAGTGTATTGAAACAAAGAATCAAACAACTTGAAAAAGAAACAGCAGAAGTTGATGCTTCTGATAAATCTGATAAAGGTATTGTATTTAAAGTACAAATTGGAGCATTTGAAAAAGTAGATATAACTGCTCAAGCCAATAACAAAAAAACAGATTTAACAGCTGAAAAGGACAATAATGTAAAAAAATACACAGTTGGTTATTTTAGAGACTACTGGCAGGCGGACAAGTTCAAGAAATGCCTTCAAAATCAAGGTATTACAGATGCTTGGATTGTAGCCTACAAAGATGGGAAAAGAGTAGATATCAAAGATGTTTTAAAAGAAGTTATCTAAATCTTTACTACTCATTTATTTATCAAATTCTGATTTATCTACCATTATGAAATTTATATTCTCTCTTTCATTATTATTGTTCATTAGTCATATTACATTTGCTCAGAAACTTACAAAAGAGGAAAAGGCTGTTCAGAAGGAATGGGAAAAGCGTAAAAAATCTATGACTCCTGAAGAGTTTAAAGCTCTTACAGAGAAAAGAACTACATTGGACGAAAGTCTTAAGCAGGCAGAATCGGCGTCTTTAGAAAGTGAACAAGCATTAGCTCAAAAAACAGCCGAATTGGTAGCACTTCGTAACAAAGTTATAGAGTTAGAAAAAGCCAAAGAAACAGCTAAAGAACAACAAAGTATTGCTCAGGTTTCACCAGAAGATGCCAAAGGAACATTTTATAAAGTTCAGATATTTTCTTGTGATGGCAATCCTGATGAAGAAACAGCCCGTAAATATACTTTAGGACGTTTCAATACCTTAGGTGAAGCACAAAGATTTCTAAAATCTTTACAAAAAATGCAAATCAATAACGCAAAGATTGTTACCTATAAAAACGGAAAAGCAACGATTAATCCATAATGTTGATTCGAATTTCTATTTTACTATTCTTTTGTTTTTCTGTTTTAGGTGTCTCATGTCAGAATGTCAAAAAAACAGGAAAAACCATCAAAGAACGCTTTGAAGTACCTGCTGGATTTATACGAATGGAAGCCACAGCAGGTACTTTTGGGGCTTATCTCCAAAATTTCACCCTCAAACCTGATGGTTCTGAAGTGTATTTATTCAATAATACACTCAAACCCAACCAAGATGTACATGTAGCTGTTCTCGATATTGATAGAGGTGATAAGGATTTACAACAGTGTGCCGATGCCGTGATGCGTTTAAGAGCTGAATATCTATATAACTCTAAAAAAACTGACAAAATTGGCTTCAAAAACTTTGCTGGTACAAATATGGACTGGCTCAGATATACCAAAGGCTATCGTATTATCAAAAGAGATTATCAGAAAACTGCCAACAAACCTGATAGTTCTAGAACAGCTTTCAGAAAGTATCTGGATATGGTTTTTAGCTATGCCAATACTTATACCCTTTCCAATGAAATGCAATCTATTAGTCTTTCTCAGATGCAAATTGGTGATGTTTTTATTGTGGGTTATCCCAATAAATTTGGACACGCTGTAATAGTCATGGATATGGCAGAAAACCCGAAAACTAAAGAGAAAGTATTTCTGTTAGCACAAAGCTATATGCCCGCTCAGGATATTCATATTCTTAAGAATGCCAATGATACCAAAAACTCTTATTGGTATAGCCTCCAAGCCATTGAAGAAACCCTTCACACACCTGAATGGGATTTCCCTGCAAATTCGTTGAAAAGGTTTTAATATATACTTATATTCAAATACTTATGATTATTTAAGGACATAGTACCCTTTTTCACCACTTTGTGAAATTATTTCCATTTTTTTATTATTAATGGACTTAATTGTTGCTATCCAATTTCCCTTTTTATAAATTTTACTATTTCTATCCACTTTAAAGGTGTTATTTCTATAATCAATAACATCTCCAATATAATATCCGTTACTGTATTTCCAAAATTCATCTTGAATAGGATAATTTCTTTGAGAATTACATTCAAAAAAAAATATAAGAAATAACATTAATGATATTAAAATAATAGATTTTCTATTCATTTACAATCAATTTCTTTCTTACTACTTTCCCTTGTTTTGTTTCAATATTTACAATATACAAGCCTTTAGAAAGGTTAAAATGTAGTTTTTGATTGTCTTGTTGCCAAGAACTTACTTGTATTTTACCTTGTGTATCCATTATCCACACATTTTGAATTTGCTCCCCTTCTATTTTTACAAAATTTTGAGCTGGATTGGGATACATTCTAAATTTCTTCTCTAAATCTTGATTTTCCAAGGCTGTTATTACACTATTTTTAAATACAGGACGAATCATCAGACTGCCCTTAATGTTTGAGTCCTGCTCCCAAATACCACTTGTATTGAAATAAATCTGTGAGCCATTATCATTATTGACATCAAAGCCTATGGCTATCAAATCTTCTGTAGTCTGTTGTATACCTACAAAAATAGTATCTTTAGCCTTTACAACTTGAAAACTATCAACTGATATACGAATAAACCCGTTGGGTACATTTGAGTAACGAACTGGCACAGAACGCTGAAATAAAACCTCCTGATTTCTACCTCCTACAGTTTTCCAAACAGAAAGTACAAATGTCTGACTACTTAAATCTTTTATAAAAGGAACAATATTAATGTCCACATCTGTAAGCTGAGCTTCTTGGGCTATCGGGAATTTTACAGCTATTCTACCCAAACGCTGATTAACACCTGCTACATATTCCGCTTCACCATCATCATAAGCATAATAATCATCTAAAATAGTAGTGTGTACAATTGTATCATTATTTCTAAAATCAATAGGAGGAATAAATGCATTATTATCACTGGTATTTACCTCCAAACGTGTTTTTAAAATTGCTTTTGTAGTGGTATTGGGTAAGGTAGGCATTTGAGGAGTAGCCTCTAATTTAAAATCTTCATTTGGAAAAATAAGAGGAGCATTTGTTGAAAGAGCTGTTAGTGGTAATGTAGCTACTGTTGTACTGGTTATAGCATCTACTACTCTACACTGATACGACAATACCCTAAAAGTCGCATCTAAATTTTTAAGGTTGAATGTAATTTTATTATTTAAAAACTGATTTGGATTACTATTTTCAAAAAAGTGTTTGGCAGGCATGGCTGTATAGCCTTTAAAATAAGAACCTCTACTTTGTGTTGTAGCAATATCAGGATATGTTATGTTTGAAAGACTCCTGTTTTTGTTTAGATAAACATAGTCGATATGCCACACATCAAAATTTCCCGAAAGTTTACCATAACGTACAAAGCGAAATTGAAATTTATCATGTAAATATTCCGTTTGGTTGATTGGTAAAATCACCTGCTCAAAATTTGGCACAGGGGGATTACTTCCATCTTTCTGCCAAATAGTTTGCCATGTATTATCTGCTTTCTTAGCTTCTAAACGTAAGAAGTCCTCTGGGTCTGGCTGCTCACCAAGTCCTTGAGCTTGCCAAAAAAAGCTCAGATAGATATTGTCGCTAGCTGTTAAGGTGCTTAAATCTATTTCTTGGGTTGCAAGGGTATCGGAGAAGCCTATTGCTTGTGGTGAAGAAAAATTATATACCTTTCCAAATTGATTGTAACTATCTAAGGTCGCAACTCCCCTACTAACAGGGTTAAGGGCTACACCATTGGTAATGGTGGTTCCTTTGTTTATCCATAAATTTCCATCTATACTATTTCCTAGAAAATCATCAAAAAAAGGCAACACTAGTGTTGCTCTTTCAGAAATATGCTGATTTACATTTTGAGCATTTTGAAAAATTGAATGTATCTGGATTTGGCATGGTGCCATAATACCTTTTAAAATGAGCAGTACAACAATATATATAATTCTCATGGAGTTTTATAAATAAATATAGACGTAAAATTAAGGATTTTTACGGTTTTCAAGCAATTTTTACGCCAAATAAAAAAACTAAAAAAATTGTGTTTTTTCGAAAAAAAAATTACATTACGAAAAAAACGTAACCGCTTTATGGACATCATCAAATCCTTACAAAAAATAGCAGACGAGTTGGGTGGCAGTTTCACCGAGTACTCTAACAACAATCTAATTGTAACTGTGCCTACAAGTGATGGACGATTTCAGGGCATCACTACTTATATTTTGGAGCATGAAGGGAAAAAAGTTTTAGAAATAGCTTCTCGTGTATGTGATGCAGATTTACCAGGTGTTAATTTCAGAAGTTTATTAGAAATGAATCAGGATTTAACTTACTCAAAAATTGTAATTTTTGATGGGTATATTCAACTTGCTTCTGAAGTAATTGTAGATCATATTAATGATGTAATATTAAAAGATATTGTTGAAGAAATTGGACATACAGCCGATACAATTGAGTTCAAACTTACAGGAAAAGACGTTCATTAATCTTAAAATATTTTTCTCATATAAAAACACTTTTCTATCTATTTAGGGAAGTGTTTTTGTTTTTCTGTTTAATTTTTTATCAAAAACATTAAACAAAATAATTGCATGTCATGTTCTTTAATAAAGTTTAGAAAATATGACAGGCAAATTTAAAATTGCACGTTTTTTGTAAAATCTTTGTTGTAGAAATTAAACACCTAAATGAAAATAAAAGTATCCCGAAAAGAACATTTCAATGCTGCTCACCGTCTCCATAATCCTGCTTGGGATGAGCAGAAAAATATGGAAGTCTTCGGAAAATGTAACAATCAGTACTATCATGGTCATAATTATGAGCTTATTGTAGAAGTGATTGGAGAAATTGACCAAGAAACAGGTTATGTAATAGACATGAAAGTCCTATCCGATATTATAAAGGAACATGTAACTGATAAATTTGATCATAAAAATCTAAACTTAGAATTAAATGAATTCAAGAATCTTAACCCCACAGCCGAAAATATTGCAGTGGTTATTTGGAATATTTTAAGACAACACATTCAACCATCTTACGAACTCAAGGTAAAACTTTATGAAACAGAACGAAACTTCGTTGAATACCCTGCCTAAAAACTGGACTGTCGAAGATTTAGGCGACAACCACATGGCTACCTCTTTAGAAACCCCTCTCAGAGAAGATGCCTTCGAACTTGATGATGATCTCAAAATAGAGCTGATAGAAAAACACTTTAAAGAAATTATGCATATTTTGGGTTTAGACCTTACTGATGACAGCCTAAGTGGCACTCCACACCGAGTAGCCAAGATGTATATCAAAGAAATTTTTAGTGGTTTAAATCCAGCCAACAAACCTAAAGTTTCTCTTTTTGAGAACAAGTATCAGTATAATCAGATGCTTGTGGAAAAAGATATTACTTTTTATTCAAATTGTGAGCATCATTTTGTACCCATTGTGGGAAAAGCTCATGTGGCTTATATTTCAAGTGGACAAGTCATAGGTTTATCCAAACTTAACAGAATTGTACAATATTACGCCAAACGTCCACAAGTACAAGAACGCCTCACCATGCAAATAGGCAAAGAATTACAAGATATTTTGCAAACTGACAATGTGGCTGTCGTTGTAGATGCCAAACATTTGTGTGTGTCTTCAAGAGGCATACAAGATGTAAACAGTGCCACTATTACAGCATTTTATGAAGGAAAATTTAAAGAAGAAGCTACTAAAAACGAGTTCTTAAAGTATTTATCTCTGGGAACAGAATATGGAATATAAAAAGAAGAAGGGGATGAAAATCCCCTTCTTTTATAAATAAATAAATATTTTAAATTGTTTTTTAGCACAAACGAATCAACAACAAATATAATATCAGCCCTATTACAAATGCTCCTATAACACCCCAAAGTAAGAATAATCCTCCTAATGATATTCCTATGAGAGCTAAAACTCCCCAATAAATGAGAAAACTAAATAATCCACACAACAGAATAAATGTAACCAAACCCGACACTCCCAAAGAAATAAACACCGTAATAATTGCAAAGAGAGGAACAATATAGATTACATATAAAATAATGAGGAAGGCATTTTTAGGTGGTTTGGTAAGCTCAAACATTTCTACACCCAAATCAATAAACTCTAAAGGCTCTCTTAGAAAACATCCTAATCTTTGAAAAAATCTCTTTTTAGGCTGTATGCTATCAGTTATAACAGATGGCTTTTTTTTGAGATGTTTAAAGATTCTTGAATGGCTTTTTTCTTTTTTAACAACACTAAGCTCCTCATATTGTATTATGTTGGTCTCATAAGTAGTCTTTTTCAAAATGACAGGTTTTGTCATCTTGGTTTGTTCAAATGATTGCTCCAGAGCCTGATTATCTATATTTATGAAAGAATTAGTGTTTACATCTCCTGTACGTGAGCGTGCCTCTGTATCTTGTGCTTGTGTATGAATAAAAATGAAACTGAAAAGAATTAAAAAAAAGAGCTTCATAATTTTCTAAATGTAGAATATGGTTCAATATACTCCTATGTTTTCTAAAAAACAAAAAAGCCCTAATATTTTTTATATTAGGGCTTTTTATGTTGTGAACTTTTTATTTTATAATTTGAATACGTTTGGTTATAATTTTATTGTCTGTTTTAATTGCCAGAATATATATACCCTGAGGCATTTTAACAGATAAATATTCTTCTTGATTCACGTTATTTTTCGTCCATATTACTTTACCCAGCAAATCACGAACCTCAATATGAGTATTTCCAATAGTCTGTTCTTTCATGCGTACTGTAAAAGAACCCGTATTTGGATTTGGATAAACTTCTGCATAGCGATTAGCTTCATCTTCGATGGCTAATGGAGCTACTGTAACACTTGCAGTAGTTGTACCATTTGCACAGCCTTGCGAAGAAGTTGCTGTAAGTGTAACTGTATAAGTTCCAGCATTCGCATACGTATAAGTAGGATTTGTATCTGTGGATGTTCCACCATCACCAAAACTCCAAGTATAAGCACTTGCATTGGTAGAAGTATTGGTAAATGTAACTTGCAGATTATTGATAGCACTTGTAAATGATGCAACTGCATCAGGTTTTTGTGTAATTACAATATCATCTGTTTTAGTTACACTGTTCTTAGTTACTGAAACAGCATAAGTACCTGCTTGTGTTACTGAAAGTGTTTGGGTATTACCTCCAATAGGTGAACCATTACGTGTCCAAGCATATGTAGTTGCTCCTGCAACATTTGCATTTAATATTATTGGGAAACCTGTACCACATACACTTTGGTCTGCTCCTAAGTTTACAGTAAAAGCCCCTACAACAGCACCTGTAATATTAATATCATCTAAATGGAAATCATAATCTTGAGTATCAGAGACTGTTCCTGTACTTGCTACAAAAGCAATTTGAATAATTTGTCCATTATAAGCTGATAAATCTACTGTTTTAGTATTATCATTTATGGTATTGTCTGGAGCATTTGCAGTATTAATAGTCAGTAATGTTGTTTGTGTTGTTCCACAATTCGTTAGTACAACTACTTTAAATGTATCATCAGATCCCATATTATCAACACCTGTACCAAAATCTGTAGTTACAGCCACCTTAAAAGTAAGGGTGCCTCCTGAACCCATCAGAATTAAAGGGCTGGCTATCATATCATTTTTATGAAATGCAGGTACTCCACTACCTGTAAACATATTGATGGCAGCATTCACTCCATTGGTTGCACTAAATACATTTGTACTTCTCCAATAAGAACCAGCACCATCACCAAAAGTAGGATAATTACTGTCGTTTCTTTTCTCATACCAACCTGTAAATGTAGTATTCAAATTTGCTGTTGTACCTGTGTAGCCTGTAAAGTTTACGCTTGTAACAGGTGTTGAGGAAGCACCTCCATTAACCAAAACATTTGCCAGAGTATTATTAGAAGTATCTTCATCTCCTGTAACTGTAATACTAGGAGCAAACTGATATGTGCCTTGTGTTGTCATATTTACTTGTCCCAGTGTCACTTGCTGACTTTGCCCTGCTGCTAAAGAAGTTACTGTCTGTGATAATGTTTGTGTTACAGGACCCGTTACGTTTACTGTAACTTGAATGTTAGAAAGGGCTCCACTTCCTGAGTTTCTGATGGTTACTTTTACATCTTCAGTAGCTGAATAGCAGTTTGTAACATTTTGTAAAGGAGTATCAAAAGACATTAATTCTGCATCTGTATTTTTTACCTCTTTTACCAATACTTGGTCTATATTAATTTGATCGCTATTGATAGGCACTCCGCTAGTTGCATGCCAAGCTAAATAATAAATACCATTTGAACTTACTGTAAATGTATGTCTTTGTGTAACAAAGGTAGCATTGCTGTTTAAATCCAAAGGAGTTGAATAACTTGCAGGTGTAGTATATAAAGTAGTTGTGAAGCTACTTGTAGAAGTGCTATTTCCTATTTTTACACCATAGGCAGCAGCCCCAGCAGATTTAACTGCTACTTTATAATTTACCTCATAAGTTTTTCCAGTTTGTAGTTGTAAACAAGGGCTTATCAGCCAATCGTCTGCTGGCTGTATTTGATTAAACGAGCTATAATACATAGATTCTGTTCCATTAGTAGCCAAATTATTATTAAGAGTCCATTTTCTGCTCTTATTCCCTGAATCAAACACTTCATTTCCATCAATAATTGTCCATTGGGCTACTGAAGCATCTCCTGTTTCAAAACTTGTTGAGTATGAGGTAGTTGAATTAATAACTTTGGGTGCTATATTTGTAGTATTCTGTGAAGCTGTGGCATTGTTAGAAGCATCTCCGTCTCCAACCAATTGTGTTTGTGCAGATATAGTATATGTTCCAATAGCCGACATATCTACATTTACAGTTTGTACACTGCTTTCTGCACCAGAAGCAATCGGACCAGCTACTACTGTGTTATAGTTTGTTGTTGTTCCATTGGTTACTGAGACTTGTACAGGTACATTGCTGATGCTTGTTCCACCATAATTTTTCACTTTAAATGTCACAGGAGTTGTTGCTGTAAAGCCACAACCTGTAGTAGGTATACTCAATGCGATGGCACCTGCATCAGCTCCTGCATCCTCTACTTTAATATTATCCATTGTAAAAATCCATACAGGATTATTTCCTGTATCATTTCTTTTATAAATAAACTTAAACTTCACATTTTCAGCAGCAGGGTCGGGATTATCAAAAGAACTTACTCCTGTTAGAAAAGGTGTTATAGAAGCTGTAGCTGTGTGATTGGCATTGGTAAATGTATGAATATCAGTAAATGCACCACCATTGACAGATATTTGGATTTTTACTTCTTCACCAGCAGCCAATGTATATGCTTGGTTGAAAGAAGCTCCTGTAACTATTTTGTAATCAAATTTTAAAACAGAAGCTGAAGTAATATCCCCGATAGAAGGTGTTATGATTTCGAGTGTGGTTATTCCTGTCCCTACACCAAAACGATTTGTACCAAGTCCTTTGGCTGGTGTAGCAGTTAGGTTGCCATAAGCATCATTAACTTTCCATTTGTTACTTGTTACAGTTAAATCAGCACCTGTCCAACCTTGCCCTGAAAGATAAGTAAATGAGTTAGAACAATCTCCAAAACAACTTGTTCCAACGCCATTAACAGACTGAAAGTCTTCGGTATAAGGATATACCTGAGCATTTAGGTTTAAGAAAATCAACCAAAAAAATGCAGTGTAAAAAAATTTTCTCATAATTTCGTTTTTGGTTTTTGTACAAAAAAATATAAGAATTATTCTATTTTTGTTTAGTCATAAAAAAATGGCAGACTATTACAGTCTGCCATTCTTTTATCAATTTTAGTCAAATAAAATAATATTACTTTTTTTATTAGGATTGATTTCCATAAGTTTCACTTCAAAAACCAGGTCCTTACCAGCTAAAGGGTGATTTGCATCTATGGTTACTGTTTCTTCGCCTACAATCGTCATAACAGCAGGTATTTGCCCACCATTTGCCAAATTGATTGCCAATTGTGTACCTACTTCAATAGGCATACCTGCAGGCAATTGATTTTTAGGCACTTCTAATATCATTTCGGCTGAAGCCTCTCCATACCCTTGACCACAAGGTACAGGAATAGACTTACTTTCGCCAACTGCCATACCCAAGATACCAGCCTCAAAGCCCGGAATCATTTGACCCTCTCCCATAGTAAACTCCAAAGGCTCTCTACCCTCAGAAGAGTCAAATACTTCGCCAGTAGTTAGTTTGCCTGTATAATGCACTTTTACTACATGACCATTTTCTGCTTTTAACATAAAAAAAGGATTAGAATTTAAAATACAAATTTAGTATAAATTCTACTATCCACAAAAATATTTTGGTGTTATCTAAGGCTTTACCAAAGCCTCTAATTCTTTAGCAGTGAGTTTAAACAAACATATTCTACCAAAACGACCAGCTACATACGTTTTACCTACAACAGCCAATCCGCCGTCAAGGGTAAGGGTCAGGTTTCCTGCCTGAAAAGTATTGGAAGAGCCAAAATAACGGGTTTTAATCAATGCTCCTGTTGTCTCATCGTAAATAAATAATACCATTTGCCCATTTTTGGTGTCAGTGAAATATAACAACACATTTCTTTGAGCAATAGTAGCTTTTTTGATAATAACACGAGCAAATTTTGAGAGTTCAGGCAATATATTACCTTTAAAACTTGTATTGGTATAAGTACCATTAGGAGCCACTTCTGCTCTTGTAATGAATACATTTTCCCCATCAGCATTATAGCGAGCCATAGCAAATGTATTTCCACTAATATTTACCATAGCACTGATAGCTGCATCATAGCTATTTCCATTGATGATTCCTTTAGGTTCTGAACCATTTGCACTCAAATCATCACTCATTACAGTAATATTGGATAAGCGAAAAGCAGTAAAAAACAAATCATTTCCACCTCTACTACCCATCAGCATAGGTAGTGGTGTTCTAATTCTACGCAAGTGTCTGTCTATTCTTTCTTCAATAAATGTATTATCCTGATTATAATATTGTTTACTATTCAAAACACCACCACTTGCATTTCCTTTGGCTACAGTAGTATATTGGCTATTTTGCGAATATGCTACAAACCCGTAGTTTCCGTCAGCCAATTTATTGGCTGTAAGTGTTCTAATAATATTATATTTTGCTAATTGTTCTGGGGTCTGAACAGCTGAGAGACGTACAGGTTTTAAACTATCTGTTTGAGCTGAACAAAAAAACTCATAGCTACTACCATCTGCTGTGGGTAGTAACTCCGAAATAGGTGTTACATAATTATCCTGAGCCAAATATTCCCATTCAAAACGTCCATCTGCTTGTGTTTTCATCAAATATACAGCAGGATAAGGTGAAAAAGCAGACCCTGTATATTCACCCAAAATCAAATAGCCTCCATCAGGAGTCTGTTTGATATCTAAAGGTGTAAAACTTCTATCAAATTGATTATTTTCATAAATTTTTACAAAAACCTCTTCTGGCTTTACTTCTTTATTTTTAGAAATATCGCAGGCATAAAGCAATAAAGATGAAAGCAACAGTATATTTATCCAAAATTTATTCATATTTTTCAAAGATATTAGATATAAGACTTTTGATTTAGAGTCATTTCAAGATTTTATTTGATGAGTTTTATCAGAAACTAAAGAAGAAAAGAGTCTTACTTCTCAAATCTAATTTCTCAAGTCTAACATACTAAACTTATGGTTTTACTCTTCTAAACGAACTGGTTTGCAGGAATTTCATGGGAAATACACAATAAAACTCCATAGTAATATTTTGGAGTGTCATATCATCCAAAGCGTCAAGCATTCCAATCATACGCTGATCAGAATAGCGATTCTGACGATTGGTAATATTATTTAGACCTTGTTTGTAATTAAGTTCAGCACCTAATCGCAAATTACCAGCATCATAACTAAATCCACCACCCACATACCACATAAATTGAGAGTTGATAAATAGATTTTTGGCTCCGATAATAGGAGAATCGTTCTGAATAGGATTGGTTGCTCCTGATGCAGCATCTCTACTTTCTATTTCAATATATTTATCTGCTTTCAGAAGTAAGCCATATCCTATACCACCCTGTACATAGGGTTTAAGTTGCTGACGTAAAATATCAAAGCGAAACATCAGAGGCATTTCTAAATAATTGAGTGTAAGTCTGTGGTTGTATTGTAAATCGAGTGTATTATTGTCTTGCCCTGTCCACTGATAATTTACTTTATAACCATAATTCATGTTGGTATAAGTAGGCTGAAAGCTTGTAGAAAAATTTGTGTGGAAATTAAAATCAAGCCTTGCTCCTGCTTGCACTCCTATTCTTCTAAAGCCTTCATAATCTTTATTAGCTACAAAACCTCCTGTAATAGGTTCTACAATTGCATAACTTTTAAGGGGTAATGCTTTGGCTACATTAATGCCTCCATGCAAACCTATCCACCATTGTGAATCATCAAAGCTACCTAAAAAATCTTTTTTGGGTGGTTTATAGCTTCTGCGTTGGCTAAAGCCTACAGAATAGCTTAAAATTAGTATTACAACTAAGATATATCTTGAATGCATAAATGTATGGCAGACTAAAGTTTGATTAGTTTTTTAGATGTTTTTATTTGATTGGTTTCAAGTGAATAAACATATGTTCCTGCTCTTAAATTGATTAAATCAGCTACGAAAGTGTGTTGCCCTTCGTTTCTAAATTCATTCATCAGAGTGGCTACTTTATTTCCTCTCAAATCTCTGAGAACAATTTTTACATGAGAAGCTGTATTGATGTAAAAACTAAAATTAGCCTCTCTGATAACAGGATTTGGATAAACATCTTCTAAACGATAACGTTCATTCAAGAAATTATCTAAAGGTGTCAGACTTTCATTGAAAAGAGGAACTGTTAAACTTGCATTATAATTAGGCAGAATAATTGGAATTTTAGAAGGCTCTACCTCAAACCAGTCTTGCAGAATAGTATTGAATATGGTTCTGTAATCTGTAAAATCTCCTACCGCATCCGAAAGGTTGCCACTTGCTTGTGCTTTGGTCAGGTTTGTGTTTTTACCTATTACACCAGGGTTAATCTTATTTCCAAAAACATACATAGGAGCTACAGTTCCATGGTCTGAGCCATAACTAGCATTTGATTTGGCTCTACGACCAAACTCGGACATCGTTACTGTAACCACTTGCCCTTCTACACCTCTTGCCTTTAAATCTTCTTGAAATGCCTTTAAAGTTGCAAAAATATGATAGGTAAGAGCAGCATGTCCACCCAAAGAGTTATCATAACGTTCTACCTGATTCACGTGGGTATCAAAACCTCCCATACGTACCAGATAAACCTTTGTTTTACAACCACCACCAATGAGTTGAGCTATAATTTTAAAATTATTGGCTATGGGATTATTTAATGCCCCACTAGGTGCAGATAATGGATAACGACTTGGATAATCAATAGCAGTTGGTCCACCTTTTTTATATACTTCCTGCAAACGTTTGGCATAATCGTCTGTACCATCTTCAATACCCAAAATCCAGTTCAGTTCGTTCGCATATAAAGAACCATTTAAGTTTGCAGGTGGAAAACCTCTGTCATCAATAGCTTTTAAGATTTCTTCATCATACCCAGGTAGTGTTGTTACCAAATCAAAGAAACTTGCAGGGTCAGGAATCGAAATAGCTGTTGGAATGGTATCTTCTGTATGAAAACCCAAAGAAACATCTCCACCACTAAACTCCAATCCCAAAGGGTCTAACATGTCAGCATTGGGGAAGTTTTCAGGAAATTTGGGATTTACTCCTCCATCACCTTCAAATTCCATCTCCAAAAACCTACCTATCCAACCAGATGTAATTTTGTCATTATAGCCTACTCCTCCAAACCAAATATCTCTACCCTTAAAATGTGAACCATTCATATTTTCGTAACCTGCATTCTGAATGATATTCACTTTGCCCAAATCGTACATTTGTTTGAGGGGAAGCATATCAGGATGAACGCCTAGTTGCTGGTCATCGGGTAGTGTATTGTCGAGTTTAATATATTTTCTTGAACCTGTATCTGAAATAGCAATATTGGGACGCAGGTTGTAATATTCTGCATACTGATTGATAGGAATAGTTTGGTTCAAGCCATCATTTCCTCCATGTAATTGTAGAATCACCAAAATTCTATCATTTTTAGAGGCTTTGGCTAAAGCCTGAACCTGTGGAAAACCATAAAGTTGCTTGAAGGCTGTACCTTCCAGAAAGAATGTCCCTGCTGTAAAAAGAGATGTATTGCGTAAAAATTGACGGCGTTTCATAGGGCTTAGAAATTAGGTGTTGATTTTAACCACTTTTTAAAACAATTGATACTCTGGACTTTGCATAATAGCACTCAACAAAGCTCTCAAAGGTCCTCTGGCATTACTTTCTACAATAGCAGGATTGGAATTCCCCCAGCCAAAAGCCCACGCATTGAAGCGAGCATCAGGGTCAGCAGGATTTACACCCGCAATATCTCTGATATGATAAAAAGCAAAATAATTTACTCTTTTATCTGTAAGCTCTGTATTTTCAATAGAAAGTGGCAAAAACTCATCAGCAATGAGCTTAGTAAAATCCTTGGCAAGTCTTACACCTCCTATCACAACAGATTGTGTGGCAATCGTATTGATATTGGTTATTCCACTATTTCTTGCCCAATCATAAACGTCTATTGAAAAACCCCATCCGTTGCTTGGATTAAGTAAATTTCTGATAAAATTATAACGATTGGCAAGCGTATTGGTGGTTATCCAGTTTCTTGCATAATTTGGAGCTTGATGATAAGGCTCATAACCTGCTACGTCATAGGGTTCTAAGAAATCCAAACCCATAAGTAACATTTGTCTGTCAATATTCCCCCATTTCATGTAGAAGTTCATGGCATTGCCCGCAGAAAGTCCTGAAGGTTTAGGCAAGGCACTTAATAAGCCTCCTGTATCAAAGTATTTGAGTGTACCTATTACCACCTCCATAGGAGATTTTACCATTGCTCCATCAGTGTAACTTGTATCACTCAAAGCTCCCAGATCATAAAAATGCTGACTTGAAAGTAAATTTTGGATAATGGGTGCTATTCTAAAACCATTTGCCTCCATATCCTGAGTCAATGGAATAATGATGTTATCTTCTGCACTTTGCGAAATCTGATGATGTACAAAGAATCTGTATAAACGCCTTACAAAATATCTACAAGCCACTAAAACGCCTTGAGAATCTCTTTTGGCAAAAATAGCCTCTACCAAATCTACAATTTCCTGATAAGCACTTAGAGGTGTGGGTGTTGCAGGTGATGTAATAGTTCTTCCTAGAACAGTTTTTGTACCATTATCGTGAGCATAAGCAAACTGAACGCCACCTGCAAGCAAATTTGTTTTTACTTTACCTGTGGGAAGCCCTGTTGCTGTACTTAAATTAGGGGCTGTAATAGCTGGATTTGTAGAAAAGTAATCATCTGTTGTCCAACCTGTTAGAACTCTTGCTGCTTCTTTAATGTCTTGTTCTGTATAGTTCGTATAATTACCTACTCCAATTGTTTCGCCTTTTCCTAATGTAAATAACTCTAGAAGCTCTCTTGCAAAATTTTCGTTTGGCAAACCTTTTTCATTGATACGCCCATCTAGGAAAATAAGCATAGAGTTTTCCAGAATCATCTCTCGTATCAAATCTTTGTAATTTCGAAAATTCGGGTTTCCACTATTCGTAAATTCATTAATTAGATATTGACGAAACATTTTACTCTGATGATACAAGAAACGACTGCTACCCACCACACCTCGCTTGGTAGTGATGATGGTATGCAAGAAAAAAGTAAGTTTTTCTAAAGCTGTATTATCTTCATACATTCTGGAGAGCCACCAAGCCTTCAGATTTTCTTCATTCTTAAAATCTTCTTCTTCGGGTTGGGGTTTAGTCATTGTCCAGTTTATTCCATCTTCATTGATGGGGTCTGGAGGCATCGTAAAATTTGTAAGCTCAGCATTAATAAAGGATAAAGCATCCTGTCCAATACCAGAAGAGAATCTATCTTTGTTTGCTCCAAAAGTAGCCCTACGAATTAGGTGTTTAGCTTGAGCAGGTGTTAAATTTGGCATATTTTGAAAAGTTTTATAGTGTAAAATTATCTTTTTCCAAAAACTTGTGTCCAGTAGTTTCCACTTCTACCCACTCCCATTTCAGTCATAGAAGCATTCATAATATTTTTACAATGTCCTTCGCTGTTTTTCCAGCCTTCAATAACTGCTTCTTCTGAAGTGTAACCATTGGCTATATTTTCAGCCCATGTTGTCCAAGTGTATCCAATAGCAGTAAGTCTTTGACCTGGGTTTTTTCCATCTTGAGATGTATGAGAAAAATAGTTTTTTGTAGCCATATCCTGACTATGTGCTGTTGCTGCTTGCTCCAATAAATCATTCCATGCAACTGGTGCTACTTTTGGCATATTGGTACTACCACAAGTACAACCCGCTGTACGTAAGTTATTTACTAGCTGTAAGAGTTTATTTTTATCAATGCCTGTAGTAGGCACATTTTGATTGGGAGCAGGATCTTCATCTGTTTTCTTTTTACAAGAAAATATAGTCGTTCCTATAAGAATAGCGAATATCACTAGGCTTTTTTTCATGGTGTTTTAATGGTTTTAATAAAGTTAGAGCTAAAAAATAGAAGACATGCCCAACCATTCGCTTTCTATGCCTTATCAACAGTTTATTATTGGGATTTAGAAGGTTATACGATTGTTCTCTAAAAAAGTTATACCTTTTAGATATAATATTTTTTTAGCTCAAAAAAAGCTTGTGGTAGATATTCAATTATATCGCTTGCAATCAAAGATATTTGCCCTGTATCTTTTGAAGCTAAATCGGCAGATAAGCCATGAATGTAGATTCCTATACAAACAGCTTCTAAAGGTGTATAATGTTGTGCCAAAAGCCCTGTAATGATGCCTGTAAGAACATCTCCACTTCCGCCTGTTGCCATACCAGCATTTCCAGATGTATTGATAAGAATTTTACCATCAGGAGTGGCTATCTTAGAGTATGCACCCTTCAAAACAACATAAACATTGTTTTTTCTAGCAAAATTTTGTAGAAATTCTAGGCACTCATAATCGTTTTGCCAAGAGCCCACAAGTCTTTCAAACTCTTTAGGATGAGGTGTAAGAATGCATTCTGCAGGAAGAAAAGCAAGCCAAGTAGGATTTTCTGCCAGAATATTTAGGGCATCTGCATCTAAAACCAAAGGTATTTGGGCTTCCTGAATTAAAAATTTGAGAAAAGTTTGAGTTTCTTTGTGTGTACCTATTCCCGAACCTACACCAATGGCATTATAACGACTGTAATCTATTTTCCCAGAAATGTATTGATTTGTTTCAGAGGCTATAAACATCGCTTCAGGAACAGATGTTTGTAAAATAACATGATTACATTCAGCAGAAAAAACAGATAACAAACCTGTTCCAGCTCTCAGACAAGCCTTTGCAGCCAATGTAGCAGCACCAGCTTTTCCATAACTACCAACAGCCAGCAAACTATGTCCGTAAGAGCCTTTATGTGAAAAAGTAGATCGTGGTTGTAAACGACTATATAAACTCGCTATTTCAGGAAATGTATTAATAAAATACTGACTATCAAACTCTTTTTCATACTCTGTAAGCAGACCAATATCCAAAACTATCAAATTTCCTGCATAGTTGCCTGTTTGAGGCAGAAGCATATTGAGTTTAGGTTTATGAAATGTCAGTGTATAATTTGCTTTGATAATGGGAATATTTTTTTCTTGGGGTAGATTGGCATACATACCTGTGGGTATATCAATGGATATAACCTTCATCTTGGAAAAATTGATAAACTTGACAATTTCTCCAACCCAGCCACTTAGTGGTTTGGATAGTCCCACCCCAAAAATAGCATCTATAATAATCGTCTGGTTTGCAATTACCAGCTCATTTAAAGTATTTTCATTAATAAAAGAAGTTTGTATTTCTTGGGGCAGTCTTTGCAGATTTGCCTGAAAATCGTTTGTTGGGTTACTTACTTCTAAAATAAAAACTCTTACTTCTTTACCTTTCTGGAAAAGCAAACGAGCAATAGCAAGTCCATCACCACCATTGTTACCTCTGCCACAAAATATGGTAAAATGCTCTTGTTCTATATTTTTCAGAATCCAGTCTACACACACATAAGAAGCCCTTTCCATCAGGTCAATAGATGTAATAGGCTTATTTTGAATCGTAAACTGGTCTAAAGCTTTAATTTGCTCTGCTGTCAGAAGTTTCATGGATTACTCTTTGAGTAAGGTATTCATGAGTGTATTAAATTCTTCTCTCCATTGTTGATAGTACTCTCCTGTTCCCGGTCCTGCAAAACCTGTATGAATTTTTCTTACTTGTCCTTTTTTATCAATAAAAATAGTGGTAGGATAAGATGAGATACCATTGAGCATGGGTAGCGTTTTAGATGCTGCTTCTTTATCGTTTGTACCAGCTATTACAAAATCATATTCTACATTGAAACGCTTTGCCACCTTTGAAACCATGAGCTTGGCATATTCAAATTCGGGTTTGCGTTCGTAGGCTAAACCAATGATAGCAACAGGTTTTTTCTTATTTTTTTTATACCATTCTGCAAGGAATTTGGTTTCATCCATACAATTGGGACACCAAGATCCAAATATTTGTAAGATAACCACTTTCCCTTTGTAGCGTTCATCTTTCAGAGAAACAGTTTGACCTTCTAAATTGGGGAATTTGAAATCCACTTCTTTGTAACCCTCTTTCAGATAAGTTAATTTAGAGGCATCTGGTAAGGTAGCTTTTTCGTTATAAACAGCTTTGAAGGTTCCTGCTTTATTTTTTCCTGACCAAAACTCTCCCCAAAGAGTATCTCTTTCAAGCGTTCCATAAAAACGATATGCAAAACCTCCATCAAATGTAGAAAGATATATCTGATTGATGTACACATTGCCTTCTAAATATCTGTAGTCACCTGTTGTGGTTAAAAAAGACCCTGTAACTTTTCCTGTGTTTACATCTTGTTTAAATACTCCTACAGAAGGATAACTACGTCCTTCTCCATTGGTAAAAGTAGTTTGCCATTTTCCTGTAAAATTGTTGTTAAGTCTGGATGTTTCTTTGAGGAAACGGTATTTTTCACCCCAAGTTCCTTCTACTTCTTGGTCTATTTTATTATAATGTTTTCTAAAAAGTCCCTTCATCTTCTTACCATCTAATTTAAAAGCCAATGAAGCATCGAAAATGTGTAAAGGAATATAGATAGAATCTTTCTTCTCTGAAAATACAATCGTTTCAAGTTCTAAACGTTCTTCTGCATTGAGCAAATAGGCTTTGTACTCTTTATTTTTTTCTACAATCTCCATATTGAACGGAATCCCCCCTCCGTCATTTTTGAGTACAAAACGCCAAAAACCTGTCTGTAATTGGGCAAAAGCTCCCTGAAAGGCTAGTAAGAACAATATTGCTAAAAAAAACTTATTTTTAAACATAAAATACCTGATTTCTGAATATTTATTTGTAAATTCAAATGTAATAAAAAATATAAAGCTAACACACATTCACCTTTCTCTATCTAACGTAAAAGTGTTTTAACTTCTTATTCTCCCCTTTTATTATATCTTCAAAAACACTTTTAACTCAGCTAATATGACTAATTTCGTAAAAAAAATTCAAAAAATAGCCTCCCAAGGCTTGAGCATTTTAAATGGTGCTGTAGGTGATAAACTTGAAAACAGCTTTTTAGAAGTTTCTATGGGCTTTTATCATCAAGAAAAAAAACTTTCCTTAGAAGCTTCTGCTTTAAAACAATATTGTCTTGAACGAAATTCCGTTTTGAGTGAAAAAGTTTGTATTTTAATTCACGGACTCACTCACAACGAAACAGCTTGGGATTTTCCTGATAAAACCAATTATGGAACATTTCTAGAAAAAGATTTTCAGTTTACTCCTTTTTATTTGCGTTATAATACAGGTTCACATATTTCGGATAACGGAAAAAAATTAGCTGATTTACTAGAAACCCTTTACAAAAATTATCCTGTTCCTATTCAGGAAATCTGTATTATTTCTCATAGTATGGGCGGATTGGTTACACATAGTGCCTGCCATTATGCACAAGAATATGATTGCAAATGGACTGAAAAGCTCAAAAATATTTTTTTACTGGCAACACCACATGCAGGTTCGTTTTTAGAAAAATTTGCAAACATTACTACCAATATCCTTGAAAAAGTCCCCAACTGGCAAACAAGACTCGTCGGTGATGCCATCAATCTGAGAAGTGCTGGCATCAAGGATTTACGATTTGGTTATTTGAGAGAAGAAGATTGGAATAATCAGATTACAGATAATTTACTTCATAATACACAAAAAGGTGTCAAAAAAATAAAAGGTGCCTCTTATTACATCATTGCGGGAAGGCTTACCAAAGATGAAAAACATTGGCTTACTCATTTATTTGGTGATATTCTGGTCAATACAGAAAGTGCAAAGGCAGAAGACCATCCTTATTTCTTTTTCCCACCTGAAAATTGTTATGAATTTGCTAAAACCAATCATTTTAAAGTGCAAACAAAAATGGAAGTTTATGAAAAAATTAAAAACTGGCTGAGTAACTTACCATCAAAATCGTAATCATAGCTATCTTTTTAACAAGAGTTTTCATAACTTTGTAAAACTGACACAATAGTTTTATATAAAAAATCTATGCAAAAACTTGTTTCCCTTTTGATTATCTTTTTGTTTCATTATACATCTTTTGCTCAAAACCCTCATTATTTTAAAGGGAAATATGTGTTTCCTGTAAAGCCTGATAGTGGGAAAATTGTACTGACTGGTAATATGGGTGAAATCAGACCAAATCACTTTCATTGTGGTTTGGACATTGCAGAAAAAGAAGGTGAGCCCATTCATAGCATTTATAAAGGTTATATCAGTAGAATTAAGGCTTCAACATTTGGTTATGGGAATGTTATTTATGTCACACATCCTGAAACTGAGCATGTGAGTGTATATGCTCACCTTTCCGATTTTAGCCCTCGTATCAGGCGTTATATCAGAGAGAAGCAATATGAACAAGAAAGTTTTGAGGTAGAGATTTTTCCGAGTGCAGAAGAGTTGCCTGTAACCACCAAAGAAATTATTGGTTATCTGGGCAATACGGGTGGCTCTTTTGGACCACATTTGCATTTTGAAATTCGTACTATTTCAGATTTTGTACTGAATCCTCAATTTTTTTATGATATTCAGAAAGATAATTTACCTCCTAAATTATTTCAGATAGCCATTTCACCTCTTTCACCTGAAAGCAGAATTGAAAACAGATACCAAATTCACAGAGCTACTCCCATTGCCACCAAAGAAGGCTGGAGTATCATAAAACCCATCAAGGCTTATGGACTCGTTGGGTTGGAAGGCATTACTTGGGATATGGCTCAAGGGGCTTCAAGCACCTATGCAACTACCAAAGCTCGTTTGCGAGTAGATGGAAAAGAAGTTTTTTCGTTTCATATTGATCATTTTCCGATGTACGAACTCTATGGAATGAATTTGCATATCAATTATAAATTACTCAAACAAACAGGCTCAAATTTCCAACGTTTTTATCAGGTAGATGGTAACAGATTAGGGATTTATAAAGGAAATGGTAAAATCTGGGTAGAAGAAGGCAAAACTTACAAATTAGAGCTTGATTTAGAGGATGTTAATGGTAATTTCAAAACTCTTTTTCTTACACTCGAAGGTAGTAAACCTAATAGTATTAACAACTCTAAGCTGATTACTTCTGCCATTTTAAGCCAAGATACAGACGAAAACACTCTCATTATCAAGGCTCGTTACCTAAAAGGTAGTGAAGGCAACATTGAACTTATTTTGGGTGATAACAAAAAAGAAAGTCTTCCTATTGCCTATATTCAGGGAAATGAAGCTGTTTATTTGTATGATTTAAGAAAAGGTATACCTCTAAAAATTAAGTCTGCTAATATCGAAATGCCCTTTCGCAAACAAATGATTCCTTCTGGAGCAAATTATACTTACAAAGACCCTTTTATGGAAGTGTATTTCCCGAATGGAGCATTATCTGATACTTCTTATCTTGATTTTTCAGCAAAATCATCCCATTTTTATATTGGAAAAGTTTACGAGCCTCTTATTTGGGATGCTGAAATCAAGTATAATCATAAGAAAAATGCAATTATTGACCTAAAAAAAGCTTTTATTCAGTCTGAAAGAAGTAAATATACCTTTTCAGAACTCAATGACAGCACTTTTTCAGTGAAAACAGGGTATTTAAACGATTTAAAAATAACAAGAGATGATACCCCTCCTACCATCAGACTAATTCGCAAGACGCCTCAGAAATTAGTTTTTCAAATTGGTGATTATGGTTCGGGTATTGCAGATTTTAAAGCCTATCTCAATGGAAAGTTTATTCTGATGGAATATGAGCATAAAAATGCCATGATTTGGACAGACCCACTGACTACCGAAACACTCTCTGGAGAGTTTGAACTCAAAGTTTTTGATAAAGTAGGAAATGTCCAGTCCTATAAAATGACTTTATAAATGGCTCTCAGTACATTTCATATTGTAGCTTGCCCCAACTGCCACCAAATACACCAAAAACATGTAGTTATCGGAGGCTTTCCGAGTTATGAATGGTCTGATTTATGGATAACAAGTCGTGGTATTCCTTATGGAAATCTCAAAATAAATGCCTGCCCTCGTTGTAAACATATTTTTTGGGTACAGCCTGAGGATACGTTGGGCATTTTAGGAAACGACTCGCCTTTGGAGTGGCAAGAAGCTCCAGAAGCAGATGAATTCTTTGATTTTAGTGTATGGAAACATCTTGTAGAACTTCCACTCTTTGAAAATGAAGAACAAGAATGTTACATAAGACTACAGACTTGGCAAAACTATAATCATTTCTTTAGGGAAAATATTAGCTATACACCTGATGATGATACTTTTATCGCTTTTAACCAGCAAAATATCCGTCGTTTATATAAAATTTTACCTTCTCAACCTGAAGAAAACTTGCTACTCAAAGCCGAAATACAAAGGCATCTTGGGAACTGGGAAGAATGCCTTAAAATTTGCAAAAAACTCGAAAAACAGCTTAAAAACGGTCATTATTTACGAGTGGCTATCAGAAAAATACGCAAACTAGCCAGAGAACAGCATTCTAAAGTAGTTCCTATTTTTTCTTAATATTTTACGGAGTAAAAAAAATACTTTCAAAACTACTATTTAAAGGTTTTGAAAATATTTTTGCATCATTTTTTTACTACTCAACAATTTTACGTAGTAAGTTTTTTATTTTGAATCATCAATCAAACGAAAACCCTAGAATCTATATGGAACAGAGTAAAAAAACTATTCAGGCAGAATTTAAGAGCTTATTGAGTAAGTATCAGAGCGACAAACAACAAGTAGCCACCAAAGAAGAATTAGTGGCTTTGGTAAAGAAACAGGAAACTGTAAAAAAAGCAGCTACTTATACGATTGACAACATTATCAAGAACTTAAGTGAACTCCAATTAGATTTTTCAGGGAATTTGGAAGACTGGTCATCTACCCTTTCAGATGAGTCAGATAAATACAACGAACTCAAAGATGCTATCAAAGTAGAAACTGAACGCTTAGAACGTTTAAGAGAAGTAAAACTAGCAGCAGATGCTTTGTATTTGCTCAAAGAAGAACATCAAACACGCTTAAAAGCCTTAGAAGAACAATTTGAAAAAACTTTTAAAGAAATAGACGAAGAAAAACTACAACTCAAAGCAGACTGGAAAAAAGAACAAGAAACCTTTGATATTCAGGTAAAAGAAGAAGATAGTAATATTGAAAAAGAAAGAACAAAAGAGAAAGAGAAACATCAGTACGAATGGGAACGTCTGCAAAAAATAGAGAAAGATAAATACGAAGAAGATAAAAAACTTTTGGAGCGTTCGTTAGCCGAAACGGATGCAACCAAAGAAAAACAGTGGAAAGAAAGAGAAGAAAAACTGCAATTACAACAAAAAGAGTACGAAGAAAACAAACAGAAAATTGCAGAATTTGACCAAAAACTCAAAGAAGAAACCAAACAAGAAACAGACAAAGCTGCTTCGGAAGTTTCTAAAGAAATCAAAGCTAAACAAGAGCTGATAGCCAAAGAAGAAGAAGCCAATGAACAAATCAGCCAGCACCAAATCCAAACATTGGAAGCTACCATTCAGAAAAATGAAGAAGAAATTGCCAAGCTTACAGAAAAATACAATCAGGCAATTGGGCAGATACAGGAGCTTTCTACAAAGGCTTTGGATGTAAAACAAATTTAATTGTGTGTGGAGTAGAGAATCGACTATGAAAACCTACTAATCAAAAACTTGTAAATTATTCCTCTACTCCACACTCAATCATCATACTCATCTATATTTTGGTTCAAATTTTTTATCATAAAAACATTCTACTATTATGGCATCTATTAATGCAAAAAGCACAAAACAAGAAGTTTTCGACGCATATCAGATACTTTTAAAAGAAAATCAGCAACTTACCAAGCAGGTTGATACACTCAATAAAGAAAAAGCAAATTTAGAAGCCAAATTAGGCAAAGCTCCTTCTACTACCACTGTTGATACAAGTAGCATTCCCAAAGATAAATCTCTGACGGTGATTCAATACAAAATAGAAGATGTGATAGATGCTTTCCAGCGTATCCGTTCAGGTTTTGGAAATGCAGTGAGTGAACTTTCTACGAAACTTACTCAGAAATCGTCTGAATTGGGTTCTCTGCAAGATGAAATCTCTGAAATAGAAGCCTACATCAACGAATTACACGAAATCGGTGAAATTAAAGAAGATTCATTGGCTAATATTTTGGAGGAATACCTAGAAAAATCGGAGTTGTTTGCCAAAGAGTACAGCCAGAAAGAAGATGCATTGAATGCAAAACTGGATGAAATTGAGGCTTCTTGGGAAAAAGAACAATCTGAATACCAGACTCAGCTTAATGAACGTAATGAAGAGCTTTCTAAGCGTCGTAAACGTGAAAAAGATGAGTACAACTATAACCTTACTCAGGAAAGAGCTTTACTCAAAGACACCTACGAACAAGAGAAAAAGCAGTTACAGGAAGCTTTGGCTACACTAAAAGAGCTAAAAGACAAAGAATGGGCTGCCAAAGAGAAAGAAATTGCTGATAAAGAGACAGATTACACAGAAACAAAAGCGAAGGCAAGCGAACTGGATGAGAAGAAAACAAAAGAAATTCAGCGTTCTGTAGAAAGTGTGAAAGGAGCAATTCGTAGAGATGCAGCCATCAAAGAGAACATTTTGGCGAAAGAAATTGAAGGTAAAAAACGTCTCAATGAAGTAAAAGTACAGGCGTTACAAAGAAATATTGAGCAACAAGAACAAAAAATCAATTCTCTCAACAAACAACTTTCTGAGGTATTGCGTGAGGCTAAGGAGCTGGCAGTAAAAGCGATAGATGGTGCTTCAAGTGCAAAATCGTTTGAAGCTCTTCGTGAAATCACTTCCGACCAGACCAAAAACGCCATGAAGAAATAGTTTTCCTCTATAACCACTACAACTATCGAAACATAAATGTAACACCCTCATTTGCAAATGAGGGTGTTTTTTTGTTAGATTTGTATTTACAATATTTAACACTATTCTATGGACATAATTAGAATTCTGAAGCTTGCGGAGGAAATTAAGAATTTCCCTTTACATAAATGTTCTCCCAGCGATGACCCAGATAAGTGTACAGCGGCTCTGTATGGTTTTAGAGATATAACCACTCTTTTTATAAATCATATACATCTTCTAAATGATAATTTTATTAATGAGAAAATTCAAATTATAAATACAAAACCTGACTTAATTACAGAAGCGTATGATCTAAAGTCTGAATTATGCTTCATTATTGACTACATTGAGGAAAACAAGTATAATTTTGAGTTGACAAAAAAAATAGTCATTACCAAAGAGCAATCAAATACTATATATGGTTATATATATGATGCTTTATTTTCTATATCTGCCAACATATTACCAAATCATTGTGAAGGGCTTGGCTTAGAAAAAGGAACTGTAGATGAAGCTTTTAAAAGTAAAAAGAATTATATTATAGCAAGAATTGGTCACTTGCAGCCTAATGATATTTATAGTCTAGCAAAAAAAATAAGAAGCAAATCTGATGAATTAGATGACTATTTAAAGAAAATTGAAAATTCTATTCCAACTAATATAATTTCAAAATTTGATGATATTGAGCAAACTATTGTAGAAGAAATTCAAAAAGCTGAATTTTTAATTTGGATTGCTGTTGCATGGTTTACAAATGGTACTATATTAGAAAGTTTACAAATAAAACAGAGAGAAGGCTTGAACATTCAATTAATCTTGAATGATGATGATAACAATAGCCGTCTAAAACCTCATATTCAAGAAAATTTTGAGGCATATTTTGTGCCTACAAACATGCCATTACTACACCACAAATTTTGCATTATAGATTTAAAAAAAATGATTACAGGCTCATATAATTGGACTTACAAAGCAAATTTCAATAATGAAAATATAATCCTTATCAATGATATTTCCACTGTAAGAGATTTTTCTATGCGGTTTATTGAGATTAAAAAAGAATTACTTTTTTAATCTTGGACTATGCTACAAGGCATTTTCTACAATAATTATAACTTTCTTTCGTTTTTATAAAAACGGAACATTTATTTATGCACTTATCAAGGCAGATAAACCTGATGAGGCTACTTTCAAGAAAATTTTAGAATGGTTTAATATTGGTAGTCCTTCTGTAAATAGTGGTGTGTATCAGTTAAAAAATTCTGTTGTAGAATTTAGCATTTCTACGCCCTTTGGTGACCGATTTATTGACTATAAAGGCAAAGTGAGTGGTAAAAAACTAACTTTTGAGGTTTTAAACCACAATACAGGCAAAAAAAGTAAGGAAACTTTTATGCAAATTAATATCAAGCAGACACCTAAAAAACACAAAATGAAATAAAATTTTATCATGATGAATGAAAATTATCCTTTTAAACATTGGGGTTTAACTTTATTAATAGCTCCTATCCCACTCATCCTTAATGATTTACTCTCTTTCTTTTTTAATTGGGACATTCTTCATGTGTTTAATGGACATACTCATCCTTTATTTTATATAATTACCATATTTTTTTCAACTTTTTTATCAGTACCATCATTCTTAGTTGGTTTATTACTTTTTTATGTATTAAAGAGAACTAACATAGCTCCTATATATGCAAAATTTATTCTTATCGTAATAGGACTTGTAGGTGTTACTATAACTTTTCAATTTATTCTTATTATTATTAGAGGTTTAGCAGAAAATCTAATGTACATCTATGGAGTTGCTAGTTTTTTGGCTGGGTCTGTTCTTAAAATAGAAGAAGAAAAAATCGTTACAAAACAAGAATAATATTTAATTCTGAGAAGGTTTTTCTATTGCCATTCTCAGACACAGAATTGCCGAAATAGCCGTAACAATCGTGAAAAACTTTTCGAAAGTGGTTTTGGCAACAATATTTCCAGCTGTATTCAGTACAAATAAAACTACCAAAATCCATAATACAATTGTTGCAAAACCCCTTAATCGAGGCATCTTGATTTTCCCAGCGTGTACAAGCACTACAAAACTGCATATTCCCATAATAGTTAGAGATATTATCTCAAAAACGAGCAATTCTTCTTTGGTTTGCATACGCCCTCCCCACAAATAATCCACTGGAACATAATCAAACAAAATAATACCAATAATTACAGCAAAATGGAATAATGCAAAAAAGCTAAAAAGAAACAGACTCCATTGAGTAGCCTGCTGATAACTTAAAATTTTTCTAAGCCTGTTCATTTTTTAAAGATTGATATGAATAATAGAGCCATCTAAATACATGACTCTACCACATTTTATTACTCATAATTTATCATTGATAACTCATCTCTTAATATCTGATGGGTTTTCCTGCTTGTTTCAGGAGCTTTCCATTTTGGAAGGCGATTTCACCATTCACAATTACACAATCTATCCCTTCCGAAAACTGATTAGGGTTGGCAACAGTTGCCTTTCCATTGATGGTTTTGGGGTCAAAAATGGTTACATCTGCCCAATTACCATTTTTCAAATCTCCTCTGTCTTTCATGGCTGGCTGTATGAGTTTGGCAGGGCGTGTAACAATACGCTCAAGAGCCTGCTCAAGTGTCAGACCTATATTTAAACAATGGCGTATGGCTGTTGCTGCAAAACCTGCTCCTCTGGGGTGCGAGTTTGCCCTTGGTTCTTTTTCAATACCACCATCTGAGCCAAACATACAAAAATCTGTTTGGAGAGCCAGATTAATCGTTTTTTCAAAAGGCATTGTACCTGGAGGTACAGCTACAAGCAGTCCTCCTCTTTTACGATAAATCGGATAAGTTTGTGCTGTTACACGCTCCCCTGTTCCTACAATCTCCAAATCTTCGTAGGTGATACCATAACGCTTTCTCCAGTCACCACCAAAACGCTCTGAAATCAGATAGGTAGCCCAATAACTATACGGATACACACAACACGTAATTTTTGAGCCTTTTGCGTTGGCATTCTGAATCAGTTCTAAAGATTTAGCCATATTAAATGTACCACCCGTAGAATTGATGTGGTCAATATGGATTTGTACTCCTGTTTCTTCTGTAAGCCTGATAGCTTCTTTTACCCCTTCTAGTTCTTTATCTTCTGAAGAATAACGCAGATGTAAGAAATAAGGACGATTGTAGCGTTGGGCTATTTTTGCATATTCTTTTAGTTCTGTATAATTAGTATCTGGCTGATATTCTGGGCTATGAGCCATTGCTACAGCTCCCTCTTTCAAACCTCTTTCAGCCAGTTCATAACGTTTGGCAAGAGAAGCATATGCCAGCCTCAAACGCATCACAAATACACTTACCCCATAATTTACTCTGTGGGGCAGTTTATCGAAATATTCATGGAATTTTTGGGGATATTCTGCTCCTCCATGCATTTGTAAAACTGTTGTCAGTCCGTCCGATACTTTGTATTTTTCAAAAATGGTATAAGTTTGTTGTGGATTTCCTGCATTGTCTGCCAAAATATCAATAAACCCGGGGCTTACAATCTTACCTGTGGCATCTATTTCCTGTTTTCCTTGGAGTGCAGTCTGACTTACTTTTAATTTTCCATCATCAGTGATACCCAAAAACCAGTCTTTTTGTAGTTTCCCTTCTGTATAAAGTGTTCCATTCTTAATAACCATTTTATAATCACCTTCTCCTATTTTATCGCCATTGCTATTTACCGTAACTTTTTTGCTATTATCTTTTTTATGATCGTCAGCCATACAACTTGGCGATACAAGCAGTGTAGCTGATGCAATGGCTATATCTTTGAGTGCCTTTCTTCTATTTAATTTCTTCATTGGTATAGTATTTTTATTTTTTGCAAAGTACAAAAAATACAAGGAATAAAAAATTCTTGGGGTTTTAATAGAGTTTCTATATTTTGCATGCTTATTGGCAAATTTTCATGATAGAAACAACCGTTATTATTATCGTCATTACCATTCTAATTAGCTTTATGGCTTGGTCTCAGCCCAATCTGATGTCTAATTGGATATTCAGCCCCTACCATATCAGTCAACGCAAGCAGTGGCATCGTTTTGCTACTTCGGGTTTCTTGCATGCAGACTACCTGCATCTTATCTTTAATATGGTTTCTCTGTATTTTTTAGGGCAATATGCAGAACAAGGTTTTTTAGAAAAATATGACTCCGATTTATATCGTTATTTTTATATCATATTTTATATTTCTGCTATCGTTTTTTCTCATATTCCTGTTTATTTCAAACACAAAAGGAACCCTGGTTATAGAGCATTAGGAGCTTCAGGAGCCGTTTCTGCTGTTATTTTTATGGCTGTCATCATGAAGCCTGATATGAGATTATTGATATTTCCAATTCCTGTAAGTATTCCTGGTATTGTTTACGCAATATTATATGTTTTATACTCTGCTTATATGTCCAAGAATGCAAGAGATAATATCGGACACGAAGCCCATTTATATGGGTCTTTGTATGGGCTTGTGTTTGTGGCAGTCATGATGCCTGAAAAAATCACAGATTTTATGAATAACCTGCCGAGTTTCTTTTAAAATAAAAAGTACCAGTTTAAAAACTGGTACTTTTTATTAAAAATCTTCTGTAACTACTTTGCACTTGGGTTGCTCTTTTCTGAAACGCTCTATATCCTCTTCAGATATATTGGTGTTGTAACAATACAGGTTTCTGAGCCCTCTTAAGTGCATGAGGGGTTCAAGACTGCTTACTTTTGTATGGCTAATTCCCAGACTTTCAAGGCGTTGCATTCCTCTAAGGGCATCTAAACTTTCAACGGATGTATGTTGTATATAAAGTTCTTCAAGATATTTGTAACGCTTGATAGGATCTATAGACTTGATACGTGTTTTTTGGAAATTCAGATATTGTAGTTTTTCAAGACCAGCGATAGGTGCAAGATCTTCTACCAAGCATTCAGCCGCAAATATTTTTTCAAGTCTTCTAAGGTTTTGTAAAGGTGCTAAATCTTTTACTTTGGTTTTACCAAAAGCAAGTGTATGAAGCCCAAATAAATGAGTAAGTGGATCTAATGAGTTGATAGGAGTATCATGAAAATAGATTTCTTCCAATCTACGCATATTTCGTAAAGGTTCAAGACTGCGTACTTGTGTAGTCATCAAATCGAGGTGTGTGAGGCTTTCAAACTGTTTTACAAGTTCCAAATCATCTACTTCTGTTTCTGCTATCACAAGTGTTTCAAGATGTGGCAGGGCTTCTAGAGGCTCTAAACTATCTATTCTATAATCTTTACAAACAAAAAATGTAAGTTCTGAAATTTGTTTGAGTTGGTCAATGGTTGGTTCATCATCACTATCCATTCTGATAGCATCTTTGAAGGCAATTTTCCAAGCTTTTTCCAAGCTGTTCCACCATTTATTCAGATACCATTTTGTATAAAATTCATCCCAGATATCAGCATGCTTGATAATATCTATTTGGGCTGCTATTTTTTTACCTTTATAGTCTGTAACAAAACTAATACCTTCCATGACACTATTTGAAAATTTAAGTTCAAGTTTATTAAGCTAACGCAATTTTTCAGAAACCATTTTGCTTAATTAAAGTTTTCTTCTGACCAAATTAGAAAAAAACTTTTAAAAGCATAAAGTTTTTATAAAAAAATCATCAAAACTCTTTCAAATACTTAGCAAAGTACCACAACAACTCATAAAAGTACAAAAAAATAGTGCTTAAAATTAGTTTTTCATTATTTTTTTGAAAAAAATACTCGGCTTGCATAACATTTTTATTTATCTTTGCGTTATCAAAATATAATTTTGAATTCTTATTGTAAAACCAAATAATTTTTATAAAAATGGAAACAGTGCAAAATAAAGAAGCAGAATTGGTAAAAGGTGGCGAGTTTTTAATTAAAGAAACACTTGCCCATACTGTATTCATTCCCGAAGATTTTACAGAAGAGCAAAGAATGCTTGCTCAAACCTGTAAAGATTTTATTGCTAAAGAAATCACGCCCCGCCTTGATGAAATAGATTACGCTAAAAGCCCTGAATTAATGAGTAGCCTGATGAGTAAAGTAGGTGAACTTGGTTTGTTGGGTATTGGCGTTCCTACTGAATATGGTGGTTTTGGCATGGATTTCAATTCTACTATGCTTGCCGCAGATTATTTAGGTAGCGGACATAGCTTTGCTGTAGCGTTTTCTGCACATACTGGTATTGGTACATTGCCTATCCAGTATTATGGAAATGCAGAACAAAGAGCTAAATATTTACCTAAATTGGCTACTGGTGAGTGGAAAGCAGCTTACTGCTTAACTGAACCTGATAGTGGTTCTGATGCAAACTCTGGTAAAACAAAAGCTGTATTGAGTGAAGATGGTAAACATTACATCATCAATGGTCAGAAAATGTGGATTACCAATGGTGGTTTTGCAGATGTATTCATTGTTTTTGCAAAAATTGACAGCGATAAAAATCTTACAGCTTTCATCATAGAAAAAGATTTCGCTGGAATCACGATGAATGAGCCTGAAAAGAAAATGGGTATTAAAGGTTCTGACACTCGTCAGATTTTCTTCAACGACTGTAAAGTACCTGTTGAAAACATGCTTTCTTCTCGTGAAAACGGCTTTAAAATCGCTGTAAATATCTTAAATATTGGTCGTATCAAACTTTCAGTTTCTGCCAATGGTGGAGCAAGAGCAGCGTTGAATCATGCTATCAATTATGCTCATGAAAGAAAACAATTTGGTGTTTCTATCAATAAATTTGGTGCTATTCGTCAGAAATTAGCTTTGGTTGCTTCTCGTGTATATGCAACTGACTCAGCAAACTATCGTGTAGGACAAAACATCGAAAATGCTATTCAGGCTTATATGGCTCAGGGCATGGACGAAGCAACTGCTAAATTAAAGAGCTTCGAACAATTTGCTATTGAGTGTGCTATCATGAAAGTACATGGTTCTGAAACACTTGACCTTTCTACAGATGAAGCTGTACAAGTATATGGTGGTATGGGATATTCTGCTGAATCGCCTGTAGAACGTGCTTACAGAGACTCTCGTATCAACAGAATCTTTGAAGGAACGAATGAAATCAACAGAATTTTGGCTGTAGGAACTATCTTAAAGAGAGCTATGAAGGGAGAATTGGACATCTTAGGTCCAGCTCAGGCTGTTGCCAAAGAATTGATGTCTGTTCCTGATTTCACAACTCCTGATTACAGTGAATTATTCTCAGCAGAAAAAGCTCTTTTAAAAGGCATGAAAAAGTCTATTTTGATGGTGGCTGGTGCTGCTGCTCAGAAATTTGGAGCTAAATTCGCAGATGAGCAGGAAATCATGATGTACCTAGCTGATATGCTTATTGAAGTGTTTGTTTCTGAGTCTGTATTGCTTCGTGTAGAGAAACTTATCCAGTTACGTGGTGAGAAAGCTTGTCAGACAGAAAAAGATATGGCATTGGTATACTTACATGAGTCTTTAGATGTATTTACAAAGGCTGGCAGAGATGCTGTAAACTCTTTTGCAACAGCAGATGAGCAAAGAGCTATGTTAATGGGCTTACGCAGATTCACAAAAATCGACCCTCTCAATAAGAAAGAAACGCTACAAAGAGTTGCTCAGGTATTGATTGATAAGAATGAGTTTCCGTTCGCAATTGTTTAATAGATGTTGTTTTGGACAAAAAGCCCGTACACTATACGGGCTTTTTTATTGAAAAACAGTTTTTTAAGAGAAAAACTAAAAATATTTTAACATTTTTTTAACAAAAAACTTGCGTCGTATCGTTTAAACTCCTACTTTTGCATCACTAAAAACGGAATTGCCCGATCGTCTAATGGCAGGACTACAGATTTTGGTTCTGTGTATGTTGGTTCGAATCCAGCTCGGGCAACCAAAAAAAGCTCTTAAATGTATAATTTAAGGGCTTTTTTCATACCCTCCCTAAAATTATCATCAAAACAGTTTTTCGTTAAAGTCCTTATTTTCAGCAAACAAGTATCTACAATCGAAAACTTTGAAAAATTGGCTAAAATGATTGGTTAGTTCTTGAGTGGCTTTGTTTCCTGCTTTGTCATTATCAAGGAACAAATATATTTTATCTGTATTTGGATGGGGTATTTCTAAAATACTTGCAATCATAGAAACAGAATGTAAAATAATTACATTGCTTTGAATAGGTTTTTGAAAGAAAGTAAGTGATGCCAAGAAATCAAACATACTTTCAAAAATGCTCCAACTCTGAAAAGTAAGGTTTTCTATGATAGTAACATCTTTTGAGCCTAAGCAGTAATATTGTTCTGTTTGGCAATTCTTCACTTCAAAACCTTTGCTTTGATTCTCCATACCTATTCCAAAGAAATTCTTTTTTTGACTAGGTGAAGTTTTATAGTATATCTCCTTCAGATATTTTTGAGCTATGGCAATATCAATCTTTCTTTTCTCAATGTATTTCAAGAAATAAGAATTAGATAAGTTTTTAATACTTTCAATACTCAAAAAATTGTCTTTTTCTTCTTTGGTAGATGTTGGGCTGATAAAAAAGAAAGTTTCATTTTCTCGTAGCATTTTGATAGCTTCTATAAAGGTTATTTTTTGAAGCTCACAAACTAATTTTATCACATCTCCACCAAGTCCTGTTCCAAAGTCAAAGAATGTATTGGTATTTGGATAAACTGCAAAACTGGGTGTTTTCTCATTTCTGAATGGAGAAAAGTAAAAAGTAGTTCTATTACCTGCTTTGATAGGTTCAAAAGCATTCTGTTTCAATATCTCTGAGATAGGATAGTTTTTAGCTTTTTTAAGTTCTGAATCGGTGAAAGTTCTCATAAATTTTTTCTTTTATTAGCCCTAAAATGTTGTACTATTCTAAGATTGTTTAGAGTTTGATTTTTGGAGTTTGTTTTTGTGGGGGTATATAGGTTTTCAAACTCCAAACTCTGAAAAAACTTACATTATATTGTGTAAGTTTTGATTGAAAATTTTACTTTTTTACTTCTGTATTTTGGAGTTTGGAGTTTGTTTTTCCTTATATATATAAACTCCAAACTCCAAACCCTTATATATTTGAGTTTAGGAGTTTGGAGTTATGTAAATAGTAATAAACTTCATTTTTGGATTTTTCTTCTTTTATGAATACTCCTAAACTAACAGCTTCTTTCACTTTATCAATAGCTTTATTTTTTCCCCAACCCTTGCGATTCATAATTTTATCATGCAAAACTTTACTGGTAAATTTATCCTCAATAGTCATCAAACTACCAAGTTCCCAAAGTTCTTCTACTTCACTCCCTTTCTTTTTAGCTTCGTTATATTCTTCACCTTGTAATGTTACCATTCTCTTTGTAGTTTCGTCAAACCTAAAAAAAATCTCCTCAAAGTTTTTTCCGTCCCTACTTTCTATTGATTTTATAGAGTGTGTTTGTGTTTTCCTATCTTTAGATATAGAAATAGTAGAATAACATTTCCTTTGGGCTTCACTGCCTAAATGTCCCCTCATTTTTTCATTTCCTGATGCACTGTTTTCATGTAAGAATAAAATCATGGCTGTATTTTTTTCTTCTACTTTAGAGTTTAAGTATTCCTTTATTAAAAAACTTGCCTCTTCTTCATTATTTACACTTTTAACCATATCAGAAATACCATCTAAAAACCATAAAAAAACGTCTTTATGATACTCTAAAAGCATCTCAAATGCTTTTTTTAGTTCCTCATTCCCAAAGTGTCTAAAATTGTATAAGAAAAGGTTTTCAGGGGCTTTTTCTATATCTAAGTTTCGTTTGATACGTTCTAATATGTTTTTAGAACTTCTTTTACTTTGTTCACTATCTATGTAAATAATTGTTTTTCCTTCACAATATTTACCACTCATTCCTAAAGTATCAAAGTTTGGATTTGGCGTAAGACAAACAGAAAGCATAACACTTGCTACACTGGTTTTACCTGCTTTGGGTTTTCCACTGATAAAACTTAGTTCATTAGTAGCACAAAAAACACTTTCTTTAAATTGAATAATAGGTTCTAACTCTTTGATAGGTGTTTCTTCTGTAATTCTACAATTTAAGATATCATCAAGTGTTATATTATTTATTATTTTTTCTTTGGATAATCCGTTATTATTCATATATTTACATATTGTTTGATTACAAAATATTTAAAAGCCTTTCAAGGAGCGGTAAACTTGAAAGGCTTTACTTTTATTTTAGGCTATTTTGAGCTTTTGAGCTACTAATTCAGCAATCGATTCCAATATATTACCCTGTGTCATATTTGGAACTTGTGATGTTTCCTTTGGAATGTGTTTTGGTTGCATCAAATGTTCTGTTTCTTTTGCCATTCTCTCCCTTTGAATTTGAGCATAGTGCTTTTGTGTGATTCTGACGTTCTTATGACCCAGCATTTTTGAAACAACCTCTAAACTTATACCTTCATTCAACCATACCATACCTGCCGTTTTACGAGCTACTCTATTAGTGATATGCTTTTTGATACCTGCCTGTCTTGCCAAAACTTTGATTGTTTCATTATGATATGGTTCTGACCAAAGAGGTGGAACACCCTCCCATTTATCCATGATTTCTTGTACTTTTGGCAATAAGGGCAACATTTGCTTTGTACCTGTTTTTTCACGACCTTTAATAAGCCAAATTCTACCTTCCTTATCTGTTTCCAAGTGTTTTTGAGGATTAAAGGCTTTTATATCACAAAATAAGAATCCTGTATAAGCCATAAACACAAAACAATCTCGGATAGCATCTAAATATTTATCCTGTGATAAATCTAACTTTTCTAAATTGTAAAGCTCTTGATGTGTTAAAAAAGGTGTTTCCTTAGCATTATCTTTGAAGTGGTCAAACTGTGGTAAGAATGTTTCTGTATAGCCTCGTTTTATAGCATATTCGTTACCAGCCTTCACCATTTGAGCTATTCTTCGTAGATGTGCGTTTGAGCGAGGTTCATGTATTTTTGTGATACCAGCTTTTGAGAACTTGGCAAACCTCAAAAAGTCTATAAGTTCTTCAAATAGTGTGTATTTAAACTTATTATAGCCTATATTTTCGAGATTTTTACTTTGCAAGAAAATACGAATTTTATCAATGATACACCGATTTCCCTCCCAATTTTGAGCTTTAATAATTTTATTTTTGAACTTTTTTTGATTAATCTCATTTAAAATGCTAATAATAGACATTTCTTGCTTTTGTGTGTCTTCAATTTTCTTTTTCTTGTTTTTAAGGTTATCAAGTGCTGTTTCTGTATCAAAACTTACTCCTTTTCTTAGTTCTGCATATACAAAAGCTATTTTCTCTGAATTTACTTGTTTTTTATCAAGTAAATCATTGAATATCTCTAAAATTTTGAGCTTTTCTGCTTGTAGCTTCTCATTTATAAAGCGTTCATTCAAGCCTATTGGCTTACCATCTGCCCATTCGTTTGGGTGTACTTTGATGCCTGTATTTGCCTCTTTTGGTACACCATTCATACATATTACAGCATAAATTAAGGCATATTGAGAGCCTTTATTTTGCTTCTTTTTAAAAGAAATTCCTATTTTCATTGTTGAGTAGATTTTAGTTCGTTATAATAGTCTTCTATATCCGATTTGAAAGTATCAATAAAATACATGAAACTGGAGAGTGATTTTACAGTTAGTAAGTAACTTTGTGGATTGCAAAAATCAGTTTTTCTATTTTCGGGAATAAATTCTTCCTGATTTATTTGACACAATTCAAAATACATTTGGCATAGATATTGGCTCGCTTCAGTTGTTCCAGTCTCTTCTATAACTTTATAAAGCCCCTTAACTAAGCTATCAAGCAAATGATTTTTTGCAAACTCAGGTGTGTTTTTAGCAGTTTCCATAGCCATCTTTGGTTTTAGAGTTTCTAATTTCCTGAATTTTACTTAATACAAAATTGATAAAAACACTTAAATCCTCATCTGCGGATGGTTCTTCGGTCTGAATGTTAGTATTAACACTCATTTGCCCCCATGAAAAAATTGCTTTTTTGATGTTTTGGGGTTGTTTTTCTGCTTTTTTTGTAGGTAAAGGCTTGTATTTTAGCCTTTTTTCTGTTAGATTTGCCATTGTATGTAATTTTTTAGTAAAAAATTGTTTAAGCCCTTGAATTGCAGTTCAAAGGGCTTTTTTATTGATTTTTAGTCTAAAAAGCCTAATTTCTCAGCTTTTGACTTTTCTAATGTAAACTGATAATCAAGTTTACATATTTTATCTTGTGAGTCTTGAGAGTAGTTTTGCCATTCTGTATAAGCCTGATTGTTATACAGCCACTCTGCATCAATTATCACATTTCCGTTTTCATCAGTTTTAACCTTTTTAAAAGCCTGATAATTACTTGCTTTTAAGCGTTTGAACTGGTTTTGATAGGTTTCTTCAGGGTTCATTCTTTTTGGGTTTAAAAGGTTTATAAAAATTAAAATTTGATTTTCCGTTCCATATTTTTAGGAACGCATCTAATCTGAGAGAGAAAACTTTTTTTCTTTTTCTGCTTCCTCTGCTTGCAAACCCTTTTGTATCATCTCCAAAATAATTTCCTTCATTGAAGAATTTGATTGCTGGGACTGCTTTCTTTTAGCCGATAGCCCTATGAGAGCGTTTTTTACCTCTAAAGGCATCTGAAATGTAAAAGGAATATTATTCATAATTTTAAAGATTTTATGCGTAAAAATAATTATTTAAAAATTAAAAACAATTATTTATTAAATATTTTTTTTAATAAAAATGTATTTTATTTGTAAATGCTTAGTGTATATTTAAAAATAGCTGAAACAAGAAAATCAAAAGGAATCAGCCAAACAGAACTTGCTGAGAGAATAGATGTTTCCCAAGATATTATTAGTAAAATTGAAAAAGGAAAAATTGAACTCACGGTAAATAGACTTCATAAAATTGCTGGAGCTCTTGGAGTACATGTAAAATACTTATTGTTTGGAGAGGAAGAAAATTCTATAAATTCAAACGAGGATAAAATTAAAGACTTAGAAAAGGATATTGAGTTATTTAATTCAAACATTATAATTTTGAAAAATAACATTACTAAATGTTTTTATAATATCCTTCTTGAAACAATCTATGGTTTACTAACTATTGGAGCAGAATTTAAAGATATTTCTACAGCAAAAGAATTTGAAAAACAATATAAATTTGATTTATCAAATTTTATCTCTTTAAAGGAGAAGGAAAAAATTTTGTTTGATATGAATAGAGTCTTAAATGGTATGAAAAAATGTGAAAGTGATATTGATTTTTTTAACAATTACTCTTCTATAATATCCCAGTATTTTACACAAATGATAGATGGTTATGATTATCATTTTTTATTTGAAAATAATTTTATAAATAATTCATTGTTAGAAAGAGTTTGGCAAATTAATAAAAAATTTATCTTAGAAATTTCTTAATCTTAATATAGCAAAAAATCCTATCCGAAACAGATAGGATTTTCTTTTAAATATAGAAAACATCCTTAAAAAAACTTTGTAAAATAGCTTGTAGAAAACAAAGCAAAAAATAAGGATAACAAAGGTTTTTTAGTGTTTTTACTTCTTTTGAAACGAAATATTCTTGACTATTTAAGTGATTGAATTAAATTGTTATAAGTTGCCATTTCGCTATCGTTAAACACTTTACTAGCAAGCCATGCATCAAGCTCTTTGCCTTCAACTCTCATAAATTCTGTACGAAGTTTTACAAGCCTTGAACGAGTACCAAGTTTTCTGATAGTATCATAAATAGCTTCTTCATCATCATTGATATATCCTTTTGCGTTCAAAATTCTCTGAACATCTGCTGTGGCATCATAGGAATCGTCGGGTTTTACGCCTGCTGTAACTTGTCCAGACAATGTGTTTTGTCCAGAACTAATCTGAGCATCTATTTCTGCTTTGGCTTTGGCTTTTTTCTTTTTATCATAAGCCAGATAAGCGAATACAGCTATTATAAGCACTATCACAACGCCTAAGCCTATTAATGTTTTTTTATCAAGTTCCATTATACTTCCTGATTAGTAGTTTCTAATTATTTTTTAAATTTTGATAATATTTTGGGCAGCTTTGTGAGCATTTAGCATGGCTATTGCCTTTTCTAATTCTGCCATACTTTGAAAAGATGTTGGAGCTTTGGCATCTTCTAAAGCCTTTTGTGTCATATTTCCCCATGCTCCATCATCTTTGATACCTAATGCCTTTTGTAACTGTTTTACATATATACCAGTAGAACCTTTAGACATAGGAAAATCAGATTTTACAGTGTTTGATGGTGTTTTTTGTTTGTCATCAGCACTGGGTTGCGTTTCAGGTTTTTTCAAGAATGGTAATTTATCTTTGAACATAACCAATAAAATACCTGCTAAAGCCAATAGAATAAGAAAGAATCTCATATTTTTAAAATTTAAGTGATTGAAATATTTTACTTTAATTATTGAAGTATTTTTATTTATTAAGTAATTATTATTTAGGTTTCAATAAACTACTAATAAAGCCTAACAACTCCTTTCTGTAATAGTAAATCAAGACACCAACCAGTACAATAATTACCAAAGTCCCCAAGAACATACGCCTCTTGGCTCTTTGTTCTGCTCTCCTATCTATCAAAGTGTAAGAGAATATATTTCCATGTAAAGAAATATGTTTTTCACATAGGGCTGTAAATTCTGCAAATTCTGCCCAAACACCGAAAACTTGACAACCAGCAGACCATTTATCAACTGCAATACTTTTTCCGTTAGGGCTTGCTCCTGAATGGATATTGATACCATACTTACCAACCGTAATTCTACCATTATCAAAGTCTAAAACAGCGTTTCTATCATAATCCCTGATAATGCTTACATTCTCAATTTGTACGAGTTCTAAGGCTTTAAAACCTAAACGGCTATTGTATTGAGCTTGATAAGTGTTTAAATATTGCCCTTGCTTTAAGATAGCAGTTCCTAAATTATCAAGAGGGTTTAATAAAAAGAAAGTGCCGGGGTCAGTAGAAGCATTAAACCTTTTAAGTTGCCAATTTCCTTTATCATCTTTCCAGAAACATACAATCCAATCATCAAAATTGTTAGCTTGTGTATTTTCATTACGAATACCCCAAATATTCAATTTATAAGGCTCTGTATATACTATATACTTGTTTTTTCGGGCAATATTTAAAAATCTCCTGACTTGCATCTAAGTTCTACTTTCCCTCTATTACAAGTAATTTATACACTTTTTCGCTGGGCGTTTTTACAAGCTCATAGCGTCCATATTTTCCACCCCTGACTGATAAATTACCAAACAGACCAGCATTAAAGCCAAGTTTTTTTAACTCGGAACGAGTAATATATTCCACTCCTTTCAAGTACAACTCATGCAAAACGCTTTCACTTCTTGTTTTAGGCTTATATTCGGGTAATTGCTGGTCCTGTGGCTTTTCTTCTATTTTTTCAGGAGTAGGCAATGGTTTTATTTCTTTGGGGATTGTTTGTTGAGCTTTTTTGGTATTCAACAATTTACTTAATTGCTCATCAGATTTTAAAGATGAAATTTGGCTTTCTATAAGTTCTTCTATGGTTTTCTGTGGTTCAAAATCACAAAGAACTTCTATTTCTTTCAAATCAAAGTTATCAGGGCTAATAATTTCATCTTCTACGGATGTCATTTCACTTTCAAAACTCTCTACAATAGCATACTTATTGTTTTCAAGGTGTATTCTTCTCATGCTAATATCAGCAGGCTGTATATCCCAAAATATTCTCTGCAAATTATAGTTTTCAAAAAATGTATCTTGAATATCCTTTAAAAGTGCTTCTTTAGGTTCTTTGGCAAGACTTGGATTTTTCTTGATGAGCATTTCCATAACAGCCTCCAAAGCATTTTGAGCTTTATCGTTTGCATCAGGAATAATATTTTTCTGTATAGCCTCTGATGTTTCAATATCACTCTTTTCATAGAAGTCCAGCATTGCAAAATTTTCAAATGCTACTTTTTGAAGTTTACAATAAGCTACTTTGAGGCTTTCAGTATAACTTTTAATTTGTTGGTACTCCTCCCAGTAATCATCTTCAAGTTCATCATCATCTTTTTCTTCTATAAGCCTTTCATACTCTAAAATTTTAGTTTGTAAAGCCTCATTTTCCTTTTTGATGGCATTTAATTCTTCTGTATTGAAGTTTTCACAACCATTGTTCATTAATATATCAAAAAGAAGCTCACTAAGCGTTATACCCAATTTTGAAGCCTCACGCAATAACGACTGTTTAAAGCTGTATGGAACTCGTGTAGCAATAGAAACATGACTTTCTTGATAGCTTTTGTTAATATTAGAATTATTCATGGTAACAATGACATTTACATTAAAAAACTATTGTTATCCTCATTAATCAAGTGCAATCTTACTGTAACACACATTAACAACTTTTTTTATAGTATTTTAGGTTGTTACACTCTAGAATTAGCTTTTTTTCTTGAATACGTTTGTTACAAGCTAAAATCAAAGATTTTTTAAAAATGATTTTTATTTCAATTTTATGTTACACTCTCCTTTTGAGGTTTAGCAAATGTCGGTAGGCTTTTTTGTTCTATTGGTAGAAATAAACAAGTTACAATATACACTTTGATTTTTAGAGTGTATATACAAAAAAATAAACACTTGTTTTTCAAGTGTTTAAATGTATAGTGTAAGTAAAGTATTTTTATAAAATATCTTCTAATGTGATGTTCTTTGAATCTATTTTATCGATCCATTCTTTATCCTCCATAGTAAAATCAGGTTCTTCTCTTTTTTTTCTATTGGTTTTCACTTGATTTTTTTCTGTGTAGGAACTTGATTTCATTTTAATGAAGCCTATTACTTGGCAATTTCTGGCTTTCTCACGCCTTTTAAATTGCATTATTTCAGAGATTTCTCTTGTTGTAATATTTACAATAGAGCTAAATCCAGTTTTGGTATTGTTCTTTAAGGTGCTGTTCATAATACTTAGCTTTTTTCACAATTTTTTCTTTCACATCAAGTGCAAGTTTAGTAGTTTTTTTTTTACATATATGAAGTATTAAGAATGAAGTATTACTTATTTTCAGTGTATAAATTCGAATATTATTACATACTCTAAATCTACCAAGTCCTGCATAAATCTTACTATAATTTTCATAACTTGTGGATGGAAATATTTGTTTACTTGACAAAGTACTTATTTCACCAAGAATACATGATATTTCTTGTGATGTAAACGTTTTTAATTCCCCTAAAGTTATTTGTTTTCCACCTGCCTCATATCCTAAAAATTTTCTATATTTATGGTTATTCATTAAAACACAACTTTAAAAATTTTTATATTTAATCAATATTAATCTATTTTTAAATATAATATTTTATTTTAATTAGTGCAAAAAACTCTCCAAACTTAAAAATATTTATAAAAAATAACTTATCTTAAAACATACTAAATTTTACGAAAGATGATAATATATTGCATTAATATTCTTTAGGTAAATGAAATTTTAGGTGTTTTTTAGGAATTTTAGAGAAAAAAATACTTTTAAAAAAAGTTATAAAGTAAACAAGTAAACAGCTCGGGCAACCAAAAGCCTCTAAACTTAAAGTTTAGGGGCTTTATTTATATATCCTCTTCTAATCCAATGATAGTTACAAAAAATAAATATAAATAATCTTGTAACCAATCTGATATCTATTGTGTCCAATTCGAAAAACTTAACAAATCAAAGAATATGGATACCTCAATCAAAAAAGTTTTGCATTTTCCTATCATAAAAATTATACTTGGGATTAGTATTTGTTTTTTACTGTTTATCGGAGTTCAAAATTTCATATCAAAACCATTTTTTTACAGTATCATTCAAAACAAGGGCATTGCTGACCCATTTATCCATTGCATTTCTTTACTCGTTTTGCTATTTGGGTACTATTTTTTATTTCGTTTTTATGATAAAAGAGAAATATCAGAGTTATCCCTCAAATATATAGGTAAAGAAATGTTTGGAGGATTTGCTTTAGGTTTTTTAACTATTTCTTTATCTATTGTCATTTTGTATTTTTTAGGCTATTATAAATACCTTGGTATTACAACTGATCATTATTCTTTCAGATTATTTGGACTCTTAATGGTTGCTGCCTTAATTGAAGACTTATTTGTTAGAGGTATTATCGTACGAGTATGTGAAAATTGGTTAGGCACTAACCCTACCTTAATTATTGGTGCACTATTTGAGCTAGATCATCTATTTAACCCCAATGTTAGTGCATTTAGTGTCTTTTTTATTTTGATTTGGGGATTTACAACATCTATGTTGTTTATATACACAAAAAGAATTTGGCTACCCTTTTTCTTTCATTTGGGTTGGAATTTTGCACAACCTTTTTATGGTTCTAATCTTACAGGTTTAAATAATATGGGAAGTATTATTCAATCAAAATGGGATGGACCTGAGTTATTAACAGGAGGAGCTGTTGGAATTGAAGAGTCTATTTTTACAGGTATCTTCTTATTACTTATTGGTGTTATTCTTTATGTTTTCGCAAAGAAAGAAGGTAAAATTATAAAGAAAAAATGGTAGCTATAAAAGCCTCTAAATATGAATTTTAGAGGCTTTTATTTTTGATATTCCTTTTTCCTGTCTTACAACAAAATCGTCTTGATTTTTCAATCATTTTTTTTCATAAATACCTTTTGATATAGAACAATTAAATGTTGCAACATTTAATTTTGATAAAAAAACAATAAAATAACAAAAAACTTACATCTATTTTTTTTCTATAAGATACGTATAAAGTACCTCAATATACTTTACACATCATTTTTTGTTAAAAAAAATTATTTTATTACACCAATGCAAAATCAGGGATTCCCTGATGCGTAGCAATTTTTTATTTCGTAGGTTGCCATCGAAATAATCAAAACGATTATAAATTTTATTTTTGCTAGATTCAAAAAGTAATGTAGATATTCTACATTACTTTTTCTTTTATCAAAACTAATAACCAGACAAAAACGTGAAATAAGACTTAGACATGCTTATTCCCAGCAGGCAATGAAACCCGAAATATCGTACCCTTACCTACTTGGCTTTCTACAGAAATTTTTCCATTATTTTCTTCTATCATTTCTTTACAAAGCAGTAACCCTATACCAGTACCCTTTTCGCCTTGTGTACCTATGGTAGAAAAGTGTGTGGTTTCCTGAAAGAGTTTGTTCATTTGCTCCTGACTCATCCCCATTCCGTTGTCTTCAATGGCTATTTCATAAAAATCATTTTGCAATATTGCTTGCATTTTCACCAAACCATGTTTGGGAGTAAATTTCAAGGCATTACTCATCAGGTTTCTAATAACCAGATTAATTTGTTCATTATCAGCCCATACCACTACATTCTCAGCCATAGAGTTCTCTAAATGAATATCTTTGGCTTTAGCTACTTCTTCTAAAAATCGGATATTTTCTTCTACAAGTGTATGTATATAAACACTTTGTGGATTCGTAACCAAGCCCTCTCGCTGACTATTTGCCCAAGAAAGAAGATTATTGAGTGTAAAATGGATATTTTCAACATTACTTTTCAGATTTCCTGAAAGTTTTGTAAACTCTTCCTGACTAATGTATTCGTTTTTAAGTAGATTTATCATACTTAAAAGGGTATTGATTGGCGAACGTAAATCGTGTCCGATAATAGCAAACAATTTATCTTTTGTAGCATTTACCTGAGCCAGATTTTCAAGTGTTATGGATATTTCCTGATTTTTCTCAATAAGTTCTGTTCTTTGAATATCTAAGGTATCTCGCTGACTACGAATCTCTTCGGCTTGCATAGAAATCTCCTCATTCTTATGTAAAACCTCTTCTTTGGCTTTCTTTTCTTTTTGTTTGGAGCGATAAATAAAATAGGTAAAAATTAGTACTGAAATAAAACCTACAAGCACTAAATACACAATATAGCTTTGTAATTTTCGGGCTTCTTTTTCTTTTAGAATTTCAAGTTGTTTTTTTTCGCTTTCCGCCTGTAGTTGTTTCTCAACGGCTTTGAGTCTGCTTGCCTCCAAACTTGCTTTTTGAGCTAAAGCGAGCAAACTATCTTGTTTTCTTCGGTCTTGTTCTTTCTGAGCTAAAGCCCAAAGTTCTTTCGCCTCTGACTCTTTTTGTAGAGCTAATCTTGCATTTCGTTCTTTTTCAGCATCTATTTGTTGTAGTTTCCTATCTTTATTCAGTATTTCTATTTCTTTCTGCTTTTTTTCCAACTCTACCTTCGATTCTAAATTGGCAATGGCTTTGGCTCTATCCACATTAAACATACTATCATTCACTTTTTTATAGAGTTCATGCAATTCCAGAGCTTCTGAAAAGTTTCCTTTCAGTTTATATGCTTCATACAATGCTTTACTTAAATATTTAATTTGAGGCAAAGCCTTCACTTCTTTGGCTATTTCCAGCCCTTTAGAAGCATATTCTATGCTTTTATCGTATTCTTTTGTTTTCTGATAAATCCCTGCAATATTTCCTAGACAATAAGTCATACCCTCTTTATCTCCTATTTCTTCACATGCTTTTAAACTCTTGAATAGATATTCTAATGCCAACGGATAATTTCCTTGTTTATCATAAATATTTCCCAAATGCTCCAAAACAATGGCAATGCCCTGTTTATCTTTGAGTTCTTCAAATATTTTAAGACTTTTTTGGTAGGTTTCCAGAGCCAACTCATATTTTCCAGTATTTCTATAAATGATACTGATGCTCCCTAAACTGGTAGCAATCCCTATTTTATCGTTAATCTCTTCTCGTATCTTCAAGCTTTTTTTGTAGTATTCTAAAGCTAAATCGTTATTTCCCTGAATATTATAGATATTTCCAATGTTGTTGTAACCATTTGCCATTTCTATTTTTCGGTTAGCCTCTTCGGCTATTTTCAGGCTTTTAAACTGATACTCAAGGGCTAAAGGATAATTTCCTTGCAAACGATAAATCATACCCAAACCAGCAAAATTATTGCTAACTCCTTGTTTATCATTAATTTCTTCAGCTATTTTCAGGCTTTTAAACTGATTTTCAAGAGCTTGCTGATAACTACTTTTTACTCGGTAGGCTGCTGCCATGCTGTTAAGCCCTCGGCTTTTACCTTTCTGATAGTCTATTTTTTCACTTTTTTCAATAACCTGTTTAGAAATAGCAATACAGGTATCTGGTTTATTTCTATGATATAAAAAAGCTATTTCGACGAGTGTAAGTATTCTAGTAGAATCGTGTTTAGCTGTCTGATAAATCTTCATCAGGCTATCAACAGCCTTCCTGTTTTGGGCTTGGGAAAAGTAGCAAAAAGTAAGTGAAAAAATAAGCAGAATAGCCCTTTTCATGGTTGAAGAGAATTTTATGGAAAGGTAACAAAAAAATAGAATTTGCAAAAATTCTGCATTTCTTTGCTCTATAAAAACAAAATAGCCGAATATTTCGGCTATTCTTTTTTATCGGGTTTATCAGGTTTTTTGGGGACACAGAGCATCCAGACTGTTTTATCTTTGAGGCGTTTCTGCATTTCGATGGCTACCTTTTCTGCATCATCTGTACTTTCTGTTTCAAGTACATGTACATTATAATAACCACTCCTGAAACGTATTTTTGCATCAATATTATTATCCCTTTTTAGCAGGCGTACTTGCCTTTCTGCATTCCCCTTTACAACAAAGGCACCCACAACTACATAATTGATGTATTTCTTTTGGCGAAGTTTTACTCTTGTAGGTTCGGTAAGGGTATCAGGGTGTACAATCAAATCAGGTTCTTCTATTTCTGGCAGAGAAAGTGTATCATCTACAAATACCGTATCCATTACCATATCATCATCATAAACTGTAGAGTCTATTTCTGGTTCTTGGTTTGTCGGAATTGTATCTGAAATTATTTTAGATAACCTTTTTAGATTGTAAATCAATTGTATTTCATGAACAGGATTTTTATTAAAACCTGCTTTTTCTGCATTAAATTTATAAGAATAACTTATCCCAAATTTAGTTTTATAAAATTTTGTTCCTACAATAGCAGCAAATCCATATCCTTGTATCCAGCTCCCACCAAACCAGTGATGTCTCAAACCTTCATAGTAATTAAGCATATTATTGATTTCCAATACACGCTGTTTATTATCAAAGGTTCGAAAAATTGCCATAGGTTTCATATACCAATTTTGAATTTTTTGGCTTTGAATTTGACGAGAAATCGATACAAACCAATTGGAGATAGGATAAAATCCTGAAACTGTGTTGTCCAAACGAGACGATTTGAATAGTTTGGGCAAACCTCCACCCAATTCCCAAACGCTTGTCCCTGATTTTCCCCCAAAAACATATAAGAAACCAAACTGTCCCACAGGTCTTGCAAATTTATCTCTTCTATTTACAATGGCTGGGTCTGAAAGTATATCAGGGTCATCTGTATTAAGTCCATCATTTTCAGCACCTAAAGCAAGTCCTAATCTTAAACTATTGACTGGTAATCCAAACGCATTTATTTTGAGTTCACGAGCATACGAGAGCCATCCTCCTGTTGTTCGCCAAATACTTCTTTGGAAATTATACAAATGTCCACCCCAAGAATTTGGTGTAACAACCTCTGCATTAAAATTCTTATTAAAACTCAACGAATTGAATATGGGTACGTTATCAAAAGCTCCTATTTGTTGCCTGTGGTGTGTAAAAAAGAACAGAGGGTCTTCAGGAATACCAAACAAAGGTGGTAAGCCTGCTGCTGCTGGGTTCAAAAGGGAGTAGTTATTGAAATTATGTAAATGGAAAGGCAAATTAGGTACATTTTGCCCTGACACTCTCAAAATATTCAACAACAAAAAAATAAATATAGTTATATGTGTCTTAAAAGACATTTTTATATATGTTCATTTTTGGCAAAAGTAAAGGTATAAAAAAAGAGGCATATAAAAAATACGCCTCCTTATTTTCTTCTCATTAAAACTCTGCTCCTTTCGGAAAACGAGGGAATGGTATTACGTCTCTGATATTACCCATACCCGTAACAAACTGCACCAAACGCTCAAAACCAAGCCCAAAACCACTATGAGGAGCAGTACCAAAACGACGAGTATCCAGATACCACCAAAGCTCATCAGTTGGTACACCCATTTGTTTCATACGTGTTTCAAGCTTTTCGTAGTTTTCTTCTCTCTGAGAGCCTCCAATAATCTCCCCAATCCCAGGGAAAAGTACATCCATCGCTCTTACTGTTTTCCCATCATCATTTTGTTTCATATAAAACGATTTGATGTCTTTTGGGTAATTGGTCAGGATTACAGGTTTTTCAAAGTGCTTTTCAACCAAATATCTCTCGTGTTCACTTTGTAAATCAACACCCCACTTTACTTCATATTGGAATTTCTTCTTTTTATGATAATTTGAGTTGAGTAAAATATCAATAGCTTCTGTGTATGTAATTCTTTCAAAATTATTTTCTACTACAAACTTGAGTTTATCTATCAAATTCATAGGGCTTTTTTCTTCCTGCTTTTTATTTTTTTCTTCTTCAATAAGTCGTTTTTCCAAAATGTCTAAGTCTTCTTTGCAATTATCTAATGCATAACGAATTACATATTTCACGAAATCTTCTGCCAAATCCATATTATCTTCTAGCTCATAGAAAGCCATTTCGGGTTCAATCATCCAGAATTCTGCAAGGTGACGAGTTGTATTGGAGTTTTCGGCTCTGAAAGTTGGTCCAAAAGTATAGATTTTACCCAAGCCCATTGCCATCAATTCGCCTTCCAATTGTCCTGAAACAGTTAAATTTGTAGCTCTGCCAAAGAAATCTTCTTTAAAGTCTATTTCACCTGTTTCTGTTTTGGGTAGTTTATGTAAATCGAGTGTGGTTACTCTAAACATTTCACCAGCACCTTCTGCATCAGAAGCTGTGATGATAGGTGTATGTACATAATAGAACCCATTATCGTTGTAATATTTGTGTACAGCATACGCCAAAGCATGACGTATTCTGAAAATAGAACTAAAAGTTGCTGTACGACTGCGTAAATGAGCATTATCTCTGATAAACTCTAAACTATGGAATTTAGGTTGAAAAGGATATTTATCATTTGCCAATCCATAAATTTCCACACTCTCAGCCACAACTTCTCTGTCTTGTCCTTGTCCTTCTGATTTTTTTAACTGCCCTTTTACACATAAACAAGCACCAACTGTGATATTCTTAAAAGTTTCTTCAGGAATATTATTAAAATCTACTACAATCTGAATATTATTTGCACAAGAACCATCATTCATCGAAACGAATGCCACATTTTTACTTCCTCTACGGTTTTTTACCCAACCTTTTACAGTTACCTCTTGGTCTTGTACTACCACTTGTAGTAAATCTTTAATAGTTTGCTTCATAAAATATTAAATTTTAAATTATAAATGCTGGAATATTTGTTTTAACAAATACGCCTCAAAATTAAGCATTTCCAGATTTATTCAATTTTTTTTTAGATTTTTTTTAAAAAAAGTTAGAAAAAAATTTGCAGGTATCTAAACTTTGCTTACCTTTGCATCACTTTAAACGACGCCTCAATAGCTCAGCTGGTAGAGCAACTGACTTGTAATCAGTAGGTCGCTGGTTCGATTCCGGCTTGGGGCTCAAAAGTCAAAGCTCTTACAGAAATGTAAGAGCTTTTTTTGTTTTTTATCTTATACATTATTTCTTTCAAATTCCTTTAAATAACACCACTGACTCCAAGTATTCTGGAACAATCACATTGTGCCACTCCATTTTATCCTTGATGAGTGAAGCTAGCACCTCAGATGACTCTTTTTCGCCATGTACTACAAAAGTCATTTTGGGAGGATCTTGGAAACCAGAAAGCCAGCGAAGCAACTCATCTTGGTCAGCGTGAGCCGAAAGCCCTGCCACAGACTCAATATTGGCAGCTACAGTTACAGGTACACCAAATATTTTCACTGACGTTGCTCCTTCCAGCAAATCACGACCACGGGTCCCTTCTGACTGATATCCAACAAATAAAACAGTGTCCTCTGGTCTTGGCAATCGGTTATACAAATGGTGTAAAATACGCCCTCCTGTTATCATACCACTTGCCGAAATAATAATAGCCTTTTTATTGATTTGATTGAGGGCTATGGACTGATCTTGTGTTTGAAAATAATGAATATTGGGATGGTCTAAGAAATTTTGTCCATTTTGAAAGATATTTCCTGAAAGAGAGTGACAGTCTTCATACTTTCGATAGAGTTCTGTAACATCTATCGCCATTGGGCTGTCAATGTAGATAGGCACATTCGGAATTTCTTTCTTATTAAGCAGACGAGTAAGGTAATACAAGACTGTTTGTGTACGCCCTACACTAAAAGCTGGTATCAGCAAACAACCTGTTTCTATGGTATGTCTGATAATTCTACCCAGTTCTTTCTCAGGAGAGGTATCAATATTATCTCTGTTTCCATACGTAGATTCAACAAGCAGAATATCAGCATCTTTGATGCTTAGAGGTGGAGGCATAATAGGGTCAACATATCTGCCCAAATCACCCGAAAATACTATTTTTTTAGAAGTGTTATCTCCTCTTACAAAAACTTCTACAATAGCAGCTCCTAAAATGTGTCCTGCCCTCTGAAACCTGATTTTTAGTTCGTTACTAATGGTTATAACTTCTGCAAAATTATAACTTTTAATAAGAGGAAATACACTTTCTGCATCTTCAACTGTGTAAAGAGGTTTGGGCTTTTCGTGTTTAGAATACCCTTTTTTACTTGCATATTCAGCTTCTTCTTCTTGGAGTTTGGCTGAATCCAGAAGTAGAATTTCAACCAAATCTCTTGTAGGATGTGTACAATGAATATCTCCTTTAAAACCTTCACGTACTAATTTGGGTAAATACCCTGTATGGTCAATATGAGCATGTGTGAGCACAACACAATTGATTTCAGATGGATCAATCGGAAACTCATCCCAATTGAGAACTCTTAATTCTTTTTTTCCTTGAAATAACCCACAATCTATTAAAACTTTATACTCATCTAATTCAAGTAAATACTTTGAGCCTGTAACAGTCTGAGAAGCACCTAAAAAACGAAGACGAACGTTCATGTAAATAAGGTTTAATGTAAATATTTGATTTTAGTAATGTTGTATGGATTTTAATTTAATGATAAGAAATCAGATTACCAAAGAAAAGCAAAGGATTTTCCCTAAAATAGTTGAGCTATATTCTAAAAAATGATATATTTGTTTTATGAAAAATAAAGTAAAATTTGATACAGAAAGCCCTAAGGCTATTAAAGAGTTTTTGCAGTCGCAGAAGCTCACTTGGGTATATAACCCTGATGAAGAACAAGATGAAGACTTTGCATTTTTTTTCTTCTTGGGTAAGTACAAAAACAAAGATGTTGTTTTTGATGCAGCATTTTTTCCTCTGAGTGTACATTATGCTTCTATCATAGAAGAAAATGCAGAAGAGGAAATCAGGAAATTATATCCTGAATATGATGGTGAAGACAGCAAATTGCCCAATAGCAAATTAGAAGAAATATTGGAGCACAAAGCTGAGATTATAGCAGAAATGGAAGCTGAGGAAAGTCTTAAAGTTCAGGAATTTATAGATTTTGATGATGATTTTGAAGAAGGCAACCAAATTGTACTGCTTACAGTCTCATTGAATATTGATGAAATAAACGAAGAAGAAATTGAAAAATTTGTAAAAAGTTTCAATGATAATACCTTTAAACTAGATGAAAATTTATATTCTTTTAGCTTAGAAGAAGAAGATTAAGCTATCTATAATATATTTTTTCTATGAAAAACAAAGTAGAATTCAACCTAGACAACCCTAATACTATCAAGGAGTTTTTGATATCACATACAACTCCTTGGGTATATAACCCTGATGAAGAACACAATGAAGATTTTGCATCTTTCTTTTTCTTAGGTACATATAAAAACCAAGATGTTGTTTTTATTGTGATATTTATCACTCTAGGTGTACATTATTCTATGACTATTGAAGACACTGTTGAGGAAGAAATCAGGAAACTATACCCTGAATATGATGGAAAAGATAGCAAACTACCTAATAATAAAATGGAAGCCATTTTGGAGCATAAAGCTGAAATTAAAGGAAAATTGCTATTAGAAAAAAATATTAAAGTTCAAGAATTTATAGATTTTGATGATGATTTTGAAGGAGGAGACCAAATTGTGATTTTGAAAGTTGCTTTGAATATTAATGAGGTAAATGAAGAAGAAATAGACAAATTCGTAAAAAGTTTTCAGAACAATACATTCAAGTTAGATGAAACTTCATATTCTTTTCGACCAATTAGGTGAAACTTAATATTCTTTTAGCTTAGAAGAAGAATATTAATCCGTATATAGCAATCTAAATTTTCAATACTATGGCATTCTCTATTAGGAAAATACAAACGAAAATTCTATTAGCTTTTTCCCTTCTTATTGTGCTTGCAGGGATTATTAGTACTGTTACTTTTCTTTATCAAAGAAATATCAACTACTATCATAGTTATAAAGATTATCTCAACGATTTACGTCATCTCACCACACAGGTGGATGGTATCCACAAAGATTACTTGATATTGGATACCAAAGATGAAATCTATATGAATAGCGGGAAGAGCAAAAATATTAGTTTATTAGTACTCAATATTAATGATACAAAAAAAATATTGAATATGCTCAAGAGTCATTCAACAACAAAAGAATTTAAGTTGGAGACTAATATTGAAAAGATTTCTAATTTGAGAGATTCGTATAATAATAGTTTTGAACTCTTACAACGAAAAGTAAAAGAAAGAGGATTCAAAGATTATGGGTTGGAAGGTCGCATGCGTGATTATGTTCATTTTCTTGAAGATATAGATGTAAACAAGGATTTAGTACTACAACTTCGAAGACATGAAAAAGATTTTTTTCTTCGAAAAGATTTAGAATATAAAAATAAGCTTCATCAAACAGCTGAATCTCTAAAAAGGTCTATTGTAGATAGTCCTATTCCAGATAATCAAAAAGAAAAATATATTACTTTTGTCAATGATTACGAGAGAGTTTTTGACAATATTGTTGCTCTTGAACAAGAAATAGGTTTTGATCCTAAAAAAGGTATCAGAGGGCAACTGACAACAGCTCACGAATCTATTAATCAGGAAGTACAAAATATTTATGAAATTATCACTTTTTATATTGATGGTTTAATTTTTCAGGCTCAACTGATTGTAATTTCAGCAATCCTGATTATGTTAGTTACAGGGATTATTTTTGCCATTTATTTCTCTTATAGCATCTCCAGACCTATTATTTTATTAGATAGAGTTTCTAAATCGGTGGTAAAAGGATTGAAAGGTCAGGAAGCATTTTTAGATAGAATTAATACAGATGATGAAGTTGGGGATTTATCTAAAAATTTCAAAATCATGCTCGAAAAACTCAAAACTAGTATAGAAGAAGCTGAAGACCGTAATGAACAATTAGAAAGTTTTGTGAGTGAAGAATATAAAAGGAACTGGGAAAATGAGGGTCTGGCTATATTTGGTGATATTTTGAAAAATAATAGTGATGACTTAGAGAAACAGGCTGTTGAGATTATTTCAACTCTTGTAAAATATACGGGTTCTACTCAAGGTGGCTTATTTATTGTTAATGATGAAAATGAAAATCATCAGTTCTTAGAATTAAAAGCCTCTTATGCTTATGAGAGACGCAAATACTTACAAAAAAGAGTAGAATTTGGAGAAGGGCTTTTGGGTGCCACTTGGCGTGAAGGTGAAACAAACTTAATTACAGATATTCCTCAAGACTATTTGGCTGTAACTTCTGGTTTGGGAAAAACAAATCCAACTTGTTTGCTGATTGTACCTATCAAAACAGATGAGAAAATCGAAGGTATTATAGAAATTGCTTCTCTGAAAGTCTATGAACAATATCAAATAGACTTTATTGAACGCCTTTCTCGTCGTGTTGCAACCAACTTGGCAGCTGTAAAATCCAATGAGAAGAATATTAAGCTTTTATATGCAGCTAAGGATTTTTCAAAACAAATAGAAGCAAAAGAGCTTGAACTACAAAAGAAAGTAGTAGAATACGATAATTGGGTTCAACAATTTGAACAAAAACTCAATAGTGTTTCAGAAGAATCGCATATCTATCAGTATGTACTCAATAAAATTTATGATGGTATTATTATAACAGATGAGAAATTCACTATTATAAAAGTAAACAATCATATTTTAAGGAAATTTCGCTACAAACGAAGTGAAATAGAAGGGCAATCTGTGGATGTGCTTGTAGAAACCGATTATAACAATATCATAGATTTAAAAGATAAAAAGTTTCAGTTGAGTTATAAGTCTTTTTCTAAAAAGGTTACAGGCAAAATCATTGACCACTTTGGAAATCAGCATATTGTACAAATGATGTCTGGTAAAATGGAAATTGACACCAAAATAGTCTATGTATTCTTATTCAATGAGTTAACTCAAGATGAGCTTTCTCAATTCAATCAAATGAATGATAACAAAGGCTTCTTGCCTAACTAAATTCTAAACTATTTAAACAAAATAAAAACCCCACAATTTGTGGGGTTTCATTGTTATTATTCGTTATCGTCTGCTTCAATTTTCTTGGTTTCTTCTTCTTTCAATTTCTGATCTTCTTTGTCAGTTTTTCTTTCAAGAAGAGCCTCATCAATTGCTGCACCAATGAATTTTGTGATGATTTCGATAGACTTGTAAGCGTCATCATTTGCAGGAATAGGGAAATCTACTTGGTTAGGATCTGAGTTTGTATCTACGATACCAAACACAGGGATACCCAAACGGATAGCTTCTTTCACTGCGATATGCTCACGTTTTACATCTACGATAAACAAAGCTGAAGGCAAACGACCTAGGTCAGAGATACCACCCAACACTTTATCAAGTTTATCTTTTTCTCTTTGTAACATCAAACGCTCACGCTTCGCAAGACTTTCATAATTTTCACCTTTGATAAGCTTCTCAATAGAAGACATTTTTTTCAAAGATTTTTTTACAGTGTTGAAGTTGGTAAGCATACCACCTAACCAACGCTCTGTAACGAAAGGCATTTTAAGTCTTTTCGCTTCGCTAGAAACAATTTCTTGAGCTTGTTTCTTAGTTGCTACAAACATTACTTTTTTACCTGAACGTACAATCTTTTTCAAAGCATCTGCTGCATCATTCATACAAGCAATTGTTTTGTTCAAGTCAATGATGTGGATACCATTTTTCTCCATGAAAATATATGGAGCCATACGAGGATCCCACTTGCGGGTAAGGTGTCCAAAATGAACGCCCGCATTCAAAAGGTCTTTATATTCAATATTTTGAGCCATTTTTTTCAGAATTTTTAAAATCAAACCAAATATTAACGTTTGCTGAACTGGAATCTTCTACGAGCTTTTCTTCTACCGTATTTCTTACGCTCAACCATACGAGGGTCACGAGTAAGATAACCTTCTTTCTTAAGGGCAGCACGGTATTCAGCACTGATTTCAAGTAAAGCACGAGAGATAGCTAAACGCAAAGCTTCAGCTTGTCCTGAAACTCCACCACCATCTAAATTTGCTTTGATGTCATATTTACCTAATTCATTTACAACAGCTAAAGGCTGATGAATGATGGTTTGGAGTACTTCTGAAGCAAAATACTCTTTGTAATCGCGACCGTTTACAGTAATATTTCCGTTACCGCTTTGCATGTAAATACGTGCAACAGCAGTTTTTCTACGTCCTATCGTATTGATAATTTCCATGACTTTCGTAATTAAGATTGTAAGGTGATTTCTTTTGGCTGTTGTGCTCCATGAGGATGTTCAGGACCTGCATAAGCATACAAATTGAAGAATAGTCTTCTTCCCAGACGGTTACGAGGAAGCATACCTTTTACAGCCATTTCTACCAAACGAGCTCCAGTGAATTTTTCTTTCACTTCTTTGGGAGTACGTACACGCTGACCACCAGGGTAACCAGTATGACGGATGTACTGCTTATCAGTCATTTTTTTGCCTGTTAAGCGGATTTTGTCGCAGTTAATAACGATTACGTTATCACCACAATCTACGTGAGGTGTGTAATTTGTTTTATTTTTACCTCTCAGGATGCTTGCTATTTGGCTCGCCAAACGACCAAGGACAGCAGAGTCAGCATCCACGATGACCCATTCTTTATTCACTGTACCTTTGTTAGCCGAAATAGTCTTGTAACTTAATTGATCCATTCTGCTTTTGTTTTAAAAATCAATATATTATAGTTTTCCAAAAATGGAACGCAAATTTAGAGTTTTAAAAATAAATATCCAAATCTATTTTTATTTTTCCTTCAATAATTTCATGAAAAAAGGGTAGAAAATATTCTACCCTTTCGATTTTGTTAAGTTTTAATTTATTTCTTTACTTTTTTACTAATTATTTTTCCTTCAAATTGAAGGCTCAAAATATAAATACTACTTGCTAAGTGACTTGTATTGGTAGCTTTATAAGTATTAATTCCAGAGCTTCCGTCCAAAATGTTTTCATCTACTACTCTACCCAATATATCAGTAAGAGTAAATTTCACTTTTCCAGCCTTTGGCAATGTATATGCTACTTCAAAATCGTCTTTAAACGGATTAGGTACAATTGAAATAATATCGAAACTGCGTTGTTCAAAAATAACTGACTCTATACGAGTATAAGCAAACTTACCATCTTTATCCAGTGCTTTCAATCTATAATAAGCAATCTGAGCATTTTCTCCTATTTTTTCATCTAAAAACTGATACTGAGCATTTTTTCCTATACAATCTACACTGCCTATTTTAATAAAATCTTTTCCATTGAGAGAGCGTTCTACTTCATATTTATCTCCATTGATCTCAAACTCAGTTTGCCATTCCAATGAAGCGTTGATATTATTAGACTTTTTAGCCTTAAAATATAACATACCCACAGGCAGAGGATTAAACTCTGTAATACTACCTAAAGTAAAAGGACTAAAATTAGTAAAAGTAGTGGTACTTGTAATAGTTGTACCTGCCACAGAACCTCCACCATTTCTCCATTGTGAACCATCCCAACGACAAACTCTCAATTCCGACTCATGCCCTGCATCTACTCCACAACTTCTTACGCTGTTGTAACCTAAATTTACTGTTGCATTTTGAGAGCCATTGGTTCGGTCAAGCATCCAGTATTCACAATTACCCACATGATTTAAACTTGTTTCTTTTTGTCTAATATCATAAGGATTTGGATAAACTCTTGTATAAGAAGCTGTAAAATGATCTGTAATGGTTGTAGTTCCTGAAGGACTAAAACCTATTGGGGCAAAATATGTACCATTACCTAATGGAAATGTAAAAGCTGTATTACCTATTTTTCTTGCTGTACCTACAATATGACTTGCATTACTGCCACCTGAAACAGAAGAGCCTGCTGAAAAATCTATACGATTTGCATTTGTAGCAAATGTACCATTATTGAATGTTCCTGTACCAGCTACTTTTATATTTGTGTTATTCAAAGATGCTCCTCCAGAGCCATTCATGGTTAGGTGATGTACATTTAACACATTTCCTGTAGATTGTAAAAGTGTGAGGGTAAAATCTAACAATGTTCCAGAATCTCCTGAAGCATCATCTAATACATAAAGTGTCCATGTACCTGAGTATGTTCCACTATAAGTAGAAAAAGCAACACCTTCTGGTTTAAATGTACCTGTAAAAGGGGCAGTTCCTGCTGTAATATTGGTTGCCCCTGCATCACTAATGATGGTATTGGTATAATTATTATCAGAGCCTCCATTATCATCAGAAATTAAAAATACTGTGCCATTAGGAGACACTAAATAAATACCTAAATCCCCAGTAAACGTATGATTAATAGAGAAATTAATATTTGATAGAGCCGTGTATGTTCCTGCAGGAACGGTTACAGAACTCACAGCACAATTGGTACAACTTGCTAAGGTTGTTGCTGTAGGAACAGTACCATCAGTAATAGTGGGTGTTGATACAGCTACTCCAACCCCATAATCCGTGGTATTGGTAAAAGCAGTTGTAGTTGTTTCTATTTGTGTGTTGCTAATATTTTGCAAACTTGAGCCACTAAACGTAACTGTAGAGCTTGTTCCAGCTGTGAAAGTATTGCTATTGGTGAAATTTCCTTTTACATCTAATGCTGTAGATGTTCCTGTTAAATTGAGTGTTCCACTATTTTGCAAATTACCATTTACAGTAAGACTAGCACCATTGGTATATACCAAACTACTCCCATTATTAATGGTTAGATTCCGAGCTGTACCACTAATAGATGAAACAGCTGCCATTGTAACACTAAAATTAGTAATAGAACCCGTTATCCCTGTATCATCATCAATGGCATAAAGTCTCCAATTTCCATTGTATGCTCCCGTATAAGAAGCTAAAGTTCCAACTTCTAAAGAATATGTTCCTGTAAATGGTGCTCCTGCTGTATTGATGTTGGGTGAACCATCCTGAATTACAGTATTTGTGTAATTATCATCAATATCTCCATTATCCGTAGAAACCACAAAAACTGTATTATCAGGAGCTAATAAGTAAATATCTAAATCAGAATCATAGGTATGTGTAATACTAAATCTTATATTAGAAATACCTGTGTAAGTTCCTACAGGTACAGTTACAGAACTAAAAGCACAAGTACCACATCCTGTAAGGGTAGCTGCCGTTGGGATTGTATTTCCTGTTGCAACACCACCAGAAGGAGTATTATCTGGAATTGCAATTGTACTTGTATTGGAGTATGTTGCTCCAGACGATTGCAAAGTAACTGTATGATTTCCTAAACAGCCAATAATTACATCATCTGTTGCTGTAGGGACAGTACCTGTCGTCCATACTGAAGGGTCATTCCAACTACCAGATTTAATAGAAATAATCGAACCTATCCCAGAAGCTAAAGTTGTAGCAGAAATACTTCCAGTACCAGACAAAGCAGAAAGTCTGCCTTCTGTATAAGTATAAATGCGATAATAGTACATTGTAGAAGGTGATAAACCTGTATCTGCATAGTTTAGCGTCCCTGATGGTACTAATGTTCTAAAACTATAATTGATGCCGTCAGTAGAACGATAAATAGCATATCCTAATTCGTTGGTTGCATTATCAGACCAAGTAAGTTGGAGAGTTGTAGAAGATACACAATCAGCGGAAAATGATGTTATATTTCCATTAGGTGAAACTGATGAAAAATTATAAAACTTTCTACTTCCATTAGAAGCACTATTTAAAGATATTGGAGATACTGTATAACAAGCTTCATTAGAGCCAGTATAAGAGATAGCAGAACCTGTTACAGTAGGGTGCTGATCTGCATCCATTGCTACATACTGATTTGTACCATCACCTGCTCCCAAACCTACTCTTGGAGCAATCCCTCCTGAACAGCTGATTGCACTCGAAAAAGTACCAACATTCATTTGTCCATAAATAATTCTGATTACACCACCATTAGTGTTATTGGGTGCTGTTTCGTATATATGAGCTTGCCATGTTGCATTTGCTGTTGTAGAAGTTCCATCTATTTTCATGTTTTGCCACTCCACAACAAGTCTACGATTAGGTGCTGTTCCTACTACTTTATAATGTACTTTTCCTGAAGAGTGAGTTCTCCATAATAGTTCATTGCTTGTACCTGGAGTTGAGTTGGCAAATGTACAAACTCTATGATGCCCTACAATAGCCATAGTATTGGCATCTGTATTAATAATACTTGTACCAAAACGAAGTACCCCCCCTGCATTAACAGAAAAGTCTGTAAACCTTTGTCCCATAAAAAATACCTCAAAGCCAATTGCTGTTACAGAGGAAGCTATTAGTCCTTGATTACCACCTATCAGGGTAGTTGTTCCACTTGACATATCCTCTAACGACTCATTGCTGGCAGCCGTTGCAGTATAGTTTTGAATATTTTGTGCGAAAAGGTTCTGACTGAAGAAAAGAATAGATAGATAAAAAAATGTTTGTAGTAATTTTTTCTGCATAATTCAATATTTTTATTTTTACAAAATAACATTTTTTAGAATTTTAAATTATAAAAAATTCATCTTGCGTGCAATATTAATCAAGAAAAAACGTTTTACAAAATTAAATTTTGTCAAATATTATGTAATTTTTTCTTTTTTTTAGCAGAAAATAAAAAAAAATAGGTTTAACAGTTTTAAACCATTAAACCTATCAAAATTATTTTTTTGTAGTTTATTTTTTTCTTGCTAACACTTTTTCAACAGCAGCTACTACGTTTTCAGTTTCCAAACCATACTTTTTCATCAGATCATCAGGAGTACCACTTTCTCCAAATGTGTCATTGATAGCTACAAACTCCTGAGGAGCAGGCAATTTTGCAGCAAGTACTTCAGCAACAGCACTTCCCAAACCTCCAAAACGTTGATGTTCTTCTGCTGTAACCACACATTTTGTTTTTGATACTGATGCTAAAATAGCTTCTTCATCTAAAGGCTTGATTGTATGAATATTAATCAACTCAACACTAATGCCTTTTTGAGCCAGTATTTCAGCAGCCTGTACCGATTTCCATACCAAATGCCCTGTAGCTAAGATGGTTACATCTGTACCTTCTTGTAATAATAATGCTTTACCTATCTGGAAAGGTGTATTTTCAGAAATAAATATAGGCACTTTAGGGCGTCCAAAACGTAAATAAACAGGACCATAATGTTCTGCAATTGCCATTGTAGCTGCTTTAGTTTGGTTATAATCACAGGGATTAATCACTACCATACCTGGAAGCATACGCATCATTCCTAAATCTTCTAAAATTTGATGAGTTGCACCATCTTCTCCTAATGTAATACCTGCATGAGAAGCACAAATTTTCACATTTTTATGAGAGTAAGCAATGGATTGGCGTATTTGATCATACACTCTGCCTGTTGAGAAATTTGCAAAAGTTCCTGTATATGGAATTTTACCTGTAATGGAAAGCCCTGCAGCAATTCCCATCATATTGGCTTCTGCAATACCTACTTGAAAAAAACGTTCAGGAAATTGTTTTTGGAATGCATCCATTTTAAGCGAACCTGTGAGGTCTGCACAAAGCCCTACAACTTGGTCATTTTGCTTAGCTATTTCTAATAAACCAGCTCCAAAACCTGAACGAGTATCATTATTACCCAATATCTCAAACTTTTTCATGAAATAAATGTATTTTTGTTGGCAATTGCCTGCAAAGATAAAGGTATAATTTGTACCAAAAAGAGAAGTTTATATTTTATTTCAACAAAAAAGGTAGCAAATGCTACCTTTTTTGTTTTAAGCTTTTCCTGAAGCCTCTACTTGGGCTTTAATTTCATCTTTTAAGACTTTTCGTAGAATTTTACCAACATTCGATTTGGGTAATTCTGCTCTAAATTCTATATCACGTGGTTGTTTGTAGCCTGTTAGATTTTCTTCGCAATATTTACGTACTTCTTGTTCTGTAAGGCTTTCATCTTTTTTGACAATATAGATTTTTACTCGTTCAGTAGCTTTGGCATCAGGTACACCTATTGCAGCCACTTCCAATACTTTAGGATGCCCTGCAACTACGTCTTCTACCTCGTTAGGATATACGTTGAATCCAGAAACCAATATCATATCTTTTTTTCTATCTACAATTCTAAAAAAACCATCTTCTTGCATTACACCCACATCACCAGTTTTAAACCATCCGTCTTCTGTGAAAACTTTGGCTGTTTCGTCTGGTCTGTTCCAATAACCCAGCATCACATTAGGTCCTTTAGCACATATTTCACCTGCTTCGCCAAGTTGTACATCTTTCCCGTCATCATCAATGAGCTTAATATCCACATTGGGTACAGGTATTCCGATTGAACCTATTTGTTCTGTCCCATCAATAGGGTTGCAGGTAAGTACGGGGGCTGTTTCACTTAATCCATAGCCTTCAGCAACTGCAATACCCGTCATTTGTTTCCATTTTTCAGCAACAGGTTTTTGCATTGCCATACCACCAGCTACTACTACTTTTACACCAGACCAATTAATTTTCTTAAAGTCAGGGTGATTCATCATCCCTACAAATAAGGTATTAAGCCCAGTAAGAACAGTAAACTTATTTTTAATCATTTCTCCTAAGAAACTTGGCATATCTCGTGGATTGGCAATAAGAATATTTTTAGCTCCAATAGCCACCATAGAGAAACAGTTTACAGTAAGTGCAAACACATGATACAAAGGTAGTGGAGTGATAATGATCTCTTGCGGAGACTCTTTGAGCTTAGGAGCCATCCATGCTTTGATTTGCATCATATTTGCCAAGATATTTCTATGAGTAAGCATTGCTCCTTTAGAAACTCCCGTTGTTCCGCCTGTATATTGCAAGAAAGCCAAATCAGAACCTTTTACATCTACTGGTGTGAATGTTTTCTTTGCCCCAATAGACAATGTCTTATTAAATGATACAGCATTGGGTATATTAAATGCAGGAACCATTTTTTTCTTATGTTTTACAACATAATTGACAATTTTACCCTTCAATAAGCCAAGCATATCTCCAATTTCTGTAACAATCACATGCTTAATATTGGTGTGCGGTAAGGCTTTCTCTAAATTTTGAGCAAAATTTGCTACAATAATAGTAGCTTTCACATCTGCATCTTTATATTGATGCTCCATTTCACGAACTGTGTATTGTGGATTGACATTAACAGCCGTGAAGCCTCCTCTCAAGATTCCAAATAAAGCCACAGGATATTGTAAAATATTAGGCATTTGTAAACCTACTTTATCCCCTCTTTGTAATCCTAAACTTTGCAAATATGCTGCAAAATCTCGTGACTTTTTATCTACTTCCTTATAAGTCAATACCTTATCCATGAACTGATATGCAGGTAAATTAGCAAATTTTTTGAGATGCTCATCTAAAAATGCTACCAAAGACGGATATTGGTCAGGGTTGATTTCTTTGGGAATGCTAGAATGATACTTTTGTAGCCAAAGTTTTGTTTCTGACATAACTCTATGTGTGTTTTAAGTGAAGATTATAAGCAATTTTAGTTTTTAATGCGTTGTATATATTTCCAAATAAAAATTACAAGACTGATAAGAGAGATTACAACCATTGCTAATGCAAATATGTCTAATTGAATTATGGGTTCTATCCATGTTGCTTTATTGACTCCCCAAATACCCATTCCTCTAAAAAACATTTGATAGAAACTCAGTAATGCCATGACAAATACTACTGCATTAACCATTATTAAGATTTTATTTTCCAGATTATTATGAAAACCCTGTAGCCATACTCTTATTGCCAAAGCTGTATAAATACCTAATAACCAGAAAAAACTAAATGCCCAATAATTAAAATAATAAATAAACGCCCAAGAACTCAATCTGTCAATATATGCTTTGAAAGACATTGTATGCACTAAAGCTATCAAAGCACCAAGTATTACTCCAACTATAACTAAAAAAATTACCGTTTTTTTCATTACATATTTCTTTGCAAGAGCTCTGCAATAATAATATAACGTTGTTCTTTAGGGATTTGTGAAAGATACATGGCAGCTTCAGAGTGTTTCTCTTTTCCTTTTAAATCTATAATTTCCTGTCCATTTCTACTTACTTTTATTTTTCCGTCCTTCTTTTTTAATTCAAATGGATTCTGATTTTCCTCATTATCTGACACTTTCACTTTTACTCCATCTAGCTTTACTTTCCAAAGCAATTTACTTCCATCAGGTGTACGAACTTTAAAACCATCTGCATCTTTGGCTTTGACCTCCATTATTTCATTACCATTGGCATCTTTGTATTTGTTTTTTTCTGCTGATTTAGTTTTGCCTTTGATAACCTTGCCATCAAATTCTATTTTTACCTCATTATCAGAGAACTTGAATACAGCTTTATCTCCAATATTATTGGTGTATTCAATTGTCTGTTCGTTTGCCTGAACAGATTTATTATCCGATTGTACTACTGTTTCAGATTCTTTATTAACTCTGTCAGGTTTTTTGCTTGTTCCAAATATAAGAAAACCTGCAAGCCCAACAGCACCAACCATCCCAACCAAGAAACTTACTTTCCCCCATTGTACTTCTTGTTTGGGTTTATAACGAACAGATTGTAGTAAAGCTAATGCCTTTTGGTCTGAGGGATTTTGGAGTAGTGCCTGAGCAGCATACTCTTCACTTTTTTTCTTGTATTGTTGCTGACCAGTTTGTACGAACTTCATGCCATGAGCCTGAGCTAGTAAACTTAAGGTCTCAGCATCATCAGGGTTGAGAGCATAAGCTTTTTCGAGTGCCAAGAGGGCATCATCAGCCTGCTGATGGTCTATAAAACCTTTTCCTAATAAAATCAACTTTTTGCGTTCTTCTTCAATGGCTTGCAAATCTTCATCACTCATACCTAATTCTTGGCTGATAGCCTTCAAATCAGCTTTTATTTGTTCATCATCTTTTTTAGCCTTTATTTCCATCATTTGTTTGATGTAGGCATCTATTCGTTGTTGCTCATCCATAATACTCAAAATTTCTACGTTAATCTATGAATTTTTTATGAAAATCAAAACTCTATCCTAAATTTTTGACCTGTAGTATATAACGAGACCTTCAGATTTGTTGCTCCAAGTTTATTTTTATAGACATTTTTACTTTTTTTAGGATTTTCAAAGACTATTACTTGTGAATCACCTACTACTTCTGCTTTATTTTTATACACCAAAACAGCTGTTGCTTCGTCTATACCTACACATATAAAGTCTGGATGTTCAATAACGGCACTCATCAGCCTGTTATGTCTACTACGAATTAAGAAGTGCTGATCTATGATTGTTTTTTTCAAAAACCCCATACCTTCTCCAAACTCAACATTGTCTGTTTCTATAGTCTGAAATGTTTGGTTGTATTCTTTGTATCTTTTTTCATTACCTGTAATCATTTTTTTACTCATTACAGCAGCTCCAGCCGAAGTACCAGCTATCATTCCTCCATTTTGGTAACAAGCCCAAACAGCCTCATATACGGGTGTATTTTGTATGGAAGCCATAAGCTTATTTTGGTCGCCACCCGAAAAGTATATGAGCTTAGCATTCTTGATACTATCCAAAGCTGATTTAGAAACATTTTTCGCATTTTTAGAAAAATCATAACCAACAGCTTTGATATTATTTTCTGCAAATTGTTTTTGAGCATAAAAAATGGCAGAATCTGGCTCTGAACTTGCCATTGGCAAGATGATTACATACCCTCCTTTATCTAAACCTGCTTCTGAAAACATTTTCTTAAGTAATTCTGGAGGACGTTTCCCTCCACCAATAATAAATAGTTTTCCTTGTGCATTTACAGAAAAGCTATGTAAAACACATAAGATCACACTAATGATGATTCTTTTTACATTTTTCATTATTTTACTGAAATCAGTTCTACATCAAAAATCAGAATAGCATTGGCAGGAATATCTGCTCCTGCCCCTCTTTCGCCATATCCCATAAAAGATGGTATAATTAATTTTGCTTTAGAACCTATGGGGAGTTGCATAAAACCCTCATCCCAGCCTTTAATTACTTGTCCCATTCCCACTGCAAACTCAAAGGGAGTTCCTCTATCTACAGAACTATCAAATTTTTTCCCATTGAGTAATGTACCTGTATAATGAGCCACCACAGTTTGTCCTTTGGTAGGCTTAGCACCCGTTCCTTTTTTAGTATAAACAATGTGTAAGCCCGAAGGAAGAGCTTGAGCTACCAATTTATTTGCTTTTAGATGTTGTTGTATTTTCTTGGTTTCTTCTATTTTTTGCTTTGCTATTTTTACCTCTTTTTCTTTCTGAATTTCAGCATTTGAGCGTATTTTATTGATTTTAATATAATATTTTAGGTGCTCCCCAACCGTGATGAAAGCTGGCAATGCTGTTGGAGCATACTTGCGAAGTGTATCCAGAGATACTAACACCTCCACACTATCCTTCTCTTGAAGCAATCCAAATACTTCTAAAGGAGTTGTTTTTCGTTCTATATCGTTATACTTATCTTGCCAGTTTAACGGATTTTCAGGTGATTTTTGAAGTAAAGAGTCTTTTCCATTATAAATAGCTACAGAAAATGTAATAATATCTCCCAATTTTACTTTTCTATTCTGAGGAAATTGTTTGAGGTGTTTGTATAAGACCCCATTATTAGTTTTTTTGTAATTTTGTGCAACAATAGCACCACTTATAAGTAGTATAAAAATACTAAGGAATATTTTTTTCATAAAAATTAATTGAATCTATAAAATCATGATACTTTGCCAAAGTATCAAAAAAGATATTGTTTTTGCAAGAGAAACCCACTCATTATTTTATGATAGAGTCTGAAATAGAAAGAATTTTTGGCAATAAACTTCGTTTACGTGTAAGTGGTATTTGTATAGAAACAAACAGAATATTGCTTATTAAACATACAAATTTAGGTGAAGGAGGCTATTTGTGGTCACCACCTGGAGGTGGATTGCATTTTGGAGAATCGGTAGAATCTTGCTTAAAAAGAGAATTTGAAGAAGAAACAGGTTTTCAAGTTTCTATGAAACGTTTTTTGTTTGTCAATGAGTTTTTAGTCCCTCCTTTGCATGCTATTGAGCTTTTCTTCGAAGTAGAAATTGTAGGAGGAACTTTGCTTTTGGGTAAAGACCCTGAAATGCAAGAAAACAGTCAGATTATCAAAGAAATAGCATTTTTAAATATAGAAACTCTTCAACAAGAGCCTTCTATTTGTGTACATAGTATGTTTCGAGATTTAAAAAGTATAGGTGAATTATTGGAGAAAAATGGATATTTTAAAAGTTAGATCACAAGATAAATTTATTTTACATTAAAATCTTACAGGTTTATTTTTATAAAAACTTGTTAATTAACTATATAAAGCTATAAATATTATTCAAAACCTATAAGGATTCTGTTATTTAATTCATTACATATAATTAAAATGATTTAATAATGAAAAAATGGCATTTAAAACTACTTTTTATAACTCTTTGTGCTGTAAGTATTTATGTATATGGTAAATATTACAAGCAAAAACTTGAAAAAGAAGGTGTCTATTCAATTGCTACCATCAAAGAGTTTTATTATCATAATAAAAAGATAGAAATGTGTAGGTTTTCCTTTATGTTTCAAGGAAAAGAGATTATTGCTAGTGAATTAATGACTTGTTTTGAAGGAAAAATAAAAATTGGAGACAGATTTTATGTAAAATTTGTTCCTAATGATCCTAAATATTCCACTATCTCTTATAATGCTCCAGTACCTAATCATATTCAAAATGTCCCAGAAAGTGGCTGGGAGAAACGACCTCCTATAGATTCTACTAAAATTCCCCAATCGTATTGTAAATAAATCAATCAATTTTAATCTTCAATAAAATATGTATTGATAATCACTTATTTTCTCAACTTCTTACATTTAAGTTATGTTTTTTTCAAAATATTTACTGTTGACATTGCTTTTTACTTCTATTTTATCAGTCAAAGCACAAAAAAACACTTATAAGTCAGACTTAAACACTTTAAAGACTATTGTACAGAAGATGCCTTCGTATAAATCTCAAATAAAAGGAGATAAAAAAAAGCAATACACTGATTTATATAACCATCTGCTAACTGATTCCCTTCACTCTGTGTTCAGCTATCAATACTTTTATAATTTAGCACAACTAGTCTTTCCACTAAAAGATAACCATGTTGCCTTTTATCAAATTCCTGATTACAAGCACTTTAAAGACCAAGAAACTATCAATCAATTTATTCAAACAAAAGAGTTTAAACAGTATCCGAACTTATCTCTCAATATTGATTCTTTAAAGCAAATACTAGCTCAGAAACCTCTTGATTCTATTGAAGGCATTTACTATTATGATACAGTTTACAGTGTTGGGCTCTTCAGATATAAATTGAAAGAATATGTAGGTGTTATTTTAGATAGTAAAGTAAATTTATGGGAAAAGGGTCAGATTGCTATTCATTTATATAAGTATGAGCCTAACCAGTATAAAGCTATTTATGGACATCCTGTCCATAAAAATTTCATCTTACAACCAAATGAAAAATATGTCAATCAGACATTGGTAAATTCTTATTTCTATAGTTCTTATTCTCAAAAAACTTACTCTAAGCTACTCAATGACCAAGATTATGTTAATTTATCAAAAGAAAGTCCTAAATATATATTAAAAAATGTTAGTCATAATACTCAGTACTTATTAATTAAGTCTTTTCAAGGAAATCATACAAATCAACAAAGTTTAAATCAGTTTTATCAAAGCATTAAAGATTCACTTACAGCACCTCATCTTATACTCGATTTGAGAAATAATGAAGGAGGTTCTAGAAAAATGAGTGAGCCCTATCTAAAACTAATGAAAGAGTATTCCAAAAAGGGACACATTTATATTCTTACAAACAATGGAACTCTAAGCCAAGCAGAAATATTTATCCTTCGTTTGAAAAAAATAAAGAATCTCACTCTTGTGGGACAAACCACAAAAGGAATGTTAACCTATGGCAGTAATTATGATGCCCGAAGGAAACTTCCTAGTGGCTATTATGAAATTTACATTACAGATATGGGTGGAAGAGATGAATATTTAAAATATGAAGACATTGGTATTCAGCCCAATATTTTACTTACCAGCAATACAGATTGGATTATTCAAACTCTTCAGATTATCGCAAAAAAAACTCCATGATAAAAATAAAAGCCTCCAGAAGTATATGGAGGCTTTTATTTTTTAGAATTATAATTTTATTTAAACTCAATTTTTCCTATTTGGTCTTTTGCATTTAATAGGATAATATTGGAAGTTATTTTTTTACTCGCCATGATATAAGGCTGTATTTTAGTTTGTTTATAATCATAAATCAAATCTTTCTTCACTTGTCCATCAGGTGATACAGTTATTAGAAATAGTCCATCTTTAGAACCACCTGAACCAGAACTTCTTTTAATTTCTTTATCGGTATTGGCTTGAGCATTTTTTGCTAAATCCTCATAAATGATATATACATTTCCGTTGTAATAAGTACTTTGAATAGAAGGATTATCTGCGTTGAGCTGGTATTTCGGAATTTTAGAAATACTTTTCAGTTTACCTGCTGCATCCACATTCATACAAGCTATATCACAATAATAATATCTGTAAGTGGTTCGTACTCTACCTCTTGAATCAGTAAAATTTATTATTTCCAATTTATATTGTTCAGCTACAACCGTATAACTTCCATCAGGTTTACTATAAACATTTTTAATTACATAAGGAACATAGTCTTCTCTTTTCTTTTTCTGAGGATATAACTCTGTGACTTTTGTTCTGATTTTACTAAGAATAGAAAAGTTGCTACAATCTATATTTGTAATAAAAAACTCATCTGAAATATTGCTTGTAGATGTTGATAGAAATCCTCTTTTTATATCACTCAAGAACCCTGTACAAACAAGTGTATTATTTGCTCCATGTTCTATTTCTATTGTCATAATTTCATCACCCTGAAAATCAAAATCAAATTGTTTGGGTTTCCCTGTACCTTTTTCAAAGGCAATCAACTTATAATAACTATCACTTTGTCCTTTTTTTACTTCTTTTGATTCTTTGTATATCAAAGCTAATAAGTAAATATTTCCATAATTATCCACTTCTACATCACTTACACTAAAATTCTTATCTTTGATAGGTAAATCAACATCTTTATTGAAAAGTAAGGTCGTCAAGTCACTGTCATATACCTTAAAACTCATTTTTGTTGGTTCATTTCTTTTTGTTGGTTTTTCTTTATAAATGAGCAGTTTGGTAGAATCAGGAGAGATTGCTGTAATGCCAAAAGCATTAGAATTATAACTTTGAACAGAGAAAAGTCCTCCTCCTGTAGAATTTACTTGACCTTCATCTAAAATCAACGTTTTACCAATTACATTCAAATTTAAATCTGTAGTAGAGGCATACAAGTAAGTTTTCTTTTCTTTCTTTTTATTCTCTTCAATTAAATGAACAATTTTATCTTTAATGAAGATAGTTTTATTATAAGAATAACGTTTTTCATCCAACTCAAAAGGAATAATCTGCTCCTTCTCTAATTGCATATTTTGATTGTATTTACGAAAGACAAGTTGCTTATCTTTTCCATAATAGGCTGTATAGTAATTTTTTTCATTTCCGCCTATAATCATAGCTGCTCTTTTTGTCTTGATTTTCTCCCCCCAAACTACATCCGCTTGTTGAGCAAAACTATTACCATTACATAATAGTACCAATAAGAGTATACAAACTAATTTCATATTTTTCATATTTTTCATATTTTTCATATTTTTCATATTTTTCATATTTTTCATATTTTTGTGCAAAAATATAAAAACAAAAATATTTATGAAGAATGTTTTAAGAGTTTTATCATTTATTTGTTTGTGTTCTTATTCAACATATTCACAAACAGATACATCCTCAAGAATTAGAGTTTATACTCCAAGTGGAAATAATACTTCTAATTATAATAGTGAAGATTCTTATAAATGGGCTATCAAAACGGACTTAGTTCCTATGTTTAGTGGAGAGTTTCCTATTATTGGTGAATTTAAAGTTTCCAAAAGATTTAGTACAGAATTTTCTGCTGGTGTTACTTATGGCTTTATCCCAACCGATGTCCTCAATGATGATTTAAATACCGTACCTGATGGCTTCTCAAACCCTGAAGCTGATAATCCTGGTACAAGTACAGCCTTTCGTTTGGCTTTCAAGTATTATCCCTCAAAGTATGAGTCAGCAATTGAAGGATGGTTTGTTGGCTTACAGCTTCTTAACAAAAGTTTTGTAAGAAATTACACTACAGATAGTGACCCTTTATTATTGAATGAAAAATTTAAGAGAAGCAGAGTAGGTGCTACTATCATTTTTGGGAAGCAAGTTGTTTGGGATTCTAATGTATTTTCAGAGTTTTTCTTTGGTGTTGGTATTGCTCGTGTCAATTATGCTATTCCTGCTATTAATGATATTAACAATACTCTCAAAATAGTCAATAATTCAAGGGTTCTTCCCAATATTTTGATTGGTTATAGATTTGGATTTGGAAACTAATTCTCTTATTCAAAAATAAAAGCCTCCAAAATCTGGAGGCTTTTATTTTTAGTGATTATCTTCTGTGTGTGTTTTCTCTAAATCGAATAAATCGTTGAGTACATCTATCAGTGTTTCAGCTTCGCCACGTTTACAAGCTGCTTTGAGTTGCAGAATTGGCATTTTCATGATTTTCTGAACCAAATTTCCTGTAATTTTATCAACGAGTTCAGCTTCTTGTTCTGATAGCTTTTTAGAGTGTTTAGAAATTTCTTCTTTTCTGATTTGCTCCAAAGCATTTTTTAGTTTCTGAATGGTTGGAGAAATTTCCATTTCTTTTGCCCAATTCTCAAAGTCTACAATAGCCTCTTCTACAATTCTTTTTACAGAAGGTATTTCAGCCTGTCTGCGTTTAAGTGTTTCATTTGTCTTTGCCTGCAAATGGTCAATGTCATACACCATACAACCTGCAATATTTTCTACATTAGCATCTATACTTCTGGGTACAGATAAGTCTATGAAATATTTATGTGAATGGATATGAATATTCTGTAAATGATTTTGATTGATAAAGTTAATTGCCACTGAGGAAATAATGACATCTGACTCTTCAATATACTTCCAAACATCTGTAAAATCAGCTACTTCAAATTCACATTCTTGAGCAAGTTCTGTAGCTTTTGAAATTGTTCTGTTACAAACTGTTACATTCTTAAACTTTCCTTTTAGGTTTCTACAAACATCTGTTCCAATTTCTCCAACTCCCAAAACCAGTATTTTAGGTTCTTGTAAACTAAAACTGATTTCGTTTAGCAACTCAACAGCTGCATACGAAGTAGAAGCCGCTCCATCTCTAAAAGATGTTTCCTGAGATACTCTTTTGTGGGTATAAAAAATACTGTGTAATAATCTGTGCAGAAAAGCACCAGCCATTTGTAAATCGGCAGACCATTGATAAGCTCTTTTCATCTGATTAGACACCTGAATATCTCCAAGTATCTGAGCATCCAGACCTAAAGAAACATTATATAAATGCTCAATTGCCTGATTATAGTCTAAAGTTTGAAACAGGTGTATATGTGCTTCTAAAGCAACATCCCCTTTAAAAGCCACTAAAGCCTGAATAATCTGATTGCTTAGGTTTTCTTCAGCACAATAGTAAATTTCTGTACGGTTACATGTAGAAATAACAAGCCCTTCAGAAATTTGAAAAACATCTTTTAAATATACTAAAAAATCTTTCGATTCTTGTTCTGATAAAGCAAATTGCTCTCTTACACCAACAGGTGCGTTGTGATGAGTGAGACAAACAGCTTTGAGTAATTGATGCATATCGTTTATGTTCTTTTCAGATGACTTTACTTAAAAAGTACGCACAAAAATAACTAGCAAATTCTAATAATGTATATGACTTAGCTCAGGAAAATCATATTTAGAATATTTCTAAATAACTTTTCTATCCTATCCTTTGAGACTCAATACACATACATTTCATTTACAATATTTTGTTTCCCTTAAAAGCAAAATATTATTAATTTTTTTGTGAATTTGTTTTGCAAATATAAAAAAGAAAAATAACTTTGTAAAAAAAAATATTAGTTAATAAAAATTATTACTTAGTGCTTGAAAGACCTATTACATATCAAGAAATTAAAGAAAAATTAGCATTACATGGCTTAAAAGCTACTTCACAACGTTTGGTGATTTATGAGACACTCTGTAAGAGCCCTCAACACCCTACTGCAGAAATGGTTTTTGACTGGATACATACGGCTAATCCAAGTATTTCACTGGCTACAGTTTATAAAACACTTGATACCTTTGCCGATAATGGTCTTGTAAGACGTGTTGCTTCAGAAGATGGTTCTTTGCGTTTTGATGCTCATGTTGATTCCCACAATCATCTCTACTGCACCAATACCAAAGAAATTATTGATTTTGAAGATGATACACTTCAAAATCTCATTCAAGAATTTTTGAACACCAAACAATTTGAAAACTTCGTAATTAAGGATTTTCAATTGCAAATCAACGGTCAGAAAATAGACCACTACAAAACCGTTAAAGTACATGACAAAGAAAAGAAATAAAGAACCTCAGAATGAAATGGTTCAAGTTTTAGAGCATCTGTTAGCCAATGAAATGGCTCTCTTTATAAAAACCAAAAATTATCACTGGAATGTTGTAGGTGTTCATTTTAAGCCTCTTCATGAGTTTTTTGATGAAATTGCAGGAAATACACAAGAAGTAATAGATGAAGTAGCAGAACGTATTAGAGCTTTAGGAGCATTTGTACCTGCCAGTTTAACACTTTTTGCTTCACAAACCAATTTGCAAGAAGAACAAAAAACAGGTTTGAAAGCTGAAAAAATGCTTGAAAACATTTTAAAAGATTATGAGTTAATTATCCATAGCCTCAAAGAAGGTATTGAAATCGCTGATGATTTGGATGATACAGCCACAGAAGATATGCTCACAGGATTTCTGAGAGACCACGAAAAAACTGCTTGGATGTTACGTTCTCATTTACAATAATATACAGATATAAGAGATAAGATTTTAGACAAATACGGGTTTCTTGTCTCTTTTTTTCAGTTTCTCAAGTAATCACAATTAAAATTCATAAATTCACTTTTAACCATACAAATTTTATGTTAGTACTTAGAAAAGCTCCTCATTTTGTTGCTCCTGCTGTAATCAATGGAGAAGAAATCGTTGATAACTTTTCATTAGATCAGTATTTGGGCAAGAAATATGTAGTTTTCTACTTCTATCCAAAAGATTTTACTTTTGTTTGTCCTACTGAAATCTTGGCTTTCCAAGAAAAATTAGCTGAATTCGAAAAACGTGGTTGTGCTGTAGTAGGTTGTTCTACAGATACTGAAGAAACTCACCTTGCTTGGCTTTCTACACCCAAAAATAAAGGTGGTATTGAAGGTGTTACATACCCTATCGTAGCTGATACAGCAAAAACTATCGCTAAAAACTTTGGCGTTTTAGGTGGATATGAAGATTATGATGAAGAAGGAAATGCTGTATTTGTAGGTGCTCCTATCGCTTTACGTGGAACATTCTTAATTGATAAAGAAGGAACTGTACATCATGAAACTATCAATAACTTCCCTTTGGGTAGAAATATTGATGAAACTCTTCGTCTATTGGACGCTTTAATTTATGTTGAGAAACATGGTGAAGTTTGTCCCGCTAACTGGCAAGAAGGCAAAGATGCCATGAAAGCAACTAAAGATGGTGTAGCTGATTATTTAGCAAAACACTAAAAATATCAAAGGGGTGAGAGTTTCACCCCTTTTTTTTAAATTTGAGTTTTTGCTAAATGAATATTCATAGACTCCTACCTTATTTTTTAATAGTAATAATATTTATCATTATATACTGGGTAACAATGATTATCCCAAACAAGACACTTTAATTTAGGGTATGCACTAAATTGGGATGAAGTCATTAGAAATAATAAAATACCTCTTCAATTATATATTTTCAATTACGGATTAATCCTTTGCCTATTTGGAGTTAATCTTTCAGATTTTTTTTTCACAAAGAATGGTAAATTTTGGATGAGGCTTATTACATCGTATTTGACTATTCTGTTGACCTACTTAGGTTGTTATCTTGTTTTTAGACAAATCAAACCTGATTTCAGCACTTGGAATATGTTTTATCATCCTCGTGGTATACCTGCAATTGGTTGGTGTATAGTAGCATTATGGTTAACCTCAGCAGGAATAGTAAGCCTTCCAATTATCAAAAAGCTATTTAGTAGACTTTAAGTTTTATTGTATCTTTCTATAATAAGGTTTTACTTGCCTCGTTATTTGGTGTATTTAATATCCAGATATTTATTTTTGATAACATAGTATGAATAAACTCTTTTCATTTTTGTGTTTTATATTTTTGCTGATAGGCAATACTACTTTGGGGCAGACTAAACAAGACAGTCTTGCTATTAAACAAGTAGCTCTTGACTACATTGAATCCCAACACAAGCCCAATCCCACACAAATGGAACGAGCTTTGCACCCAAGAATGGTTAAAAGAACATTTTGGAAAGATAAATTAACAGGAAAAGATTATGTTCGAGAAACTACAACTGAGTCTATGATTTTACTCGCAGAAAGTTATAATAAGACTGGCAACAAATTTCCTGCTTCGCCCAAAAAAGATGTAATTTTACTGGATGTTTCAGAACGAACAGCCTCTGTAAAATTAATTGCTGATGAGTGGATTGATTATATGCATATTGTTAAAATTAATGGTACATGGAAAATCATCAATGTACTTTGGCAATATCATGATACAAAACAACATTAATTTAAAATAGTGGAACCAAAACAAAATATTCTTTGTTTTATTATTCAGTCATGAAAAAGTTTTTTCGTCAAATAGTAGCCCTAACAATGTTATTGGTAATTTTCATTACCAACACAGGCTTTGTTGTGGTGAAACATCACTGCAAAATGCGTGGCGAAAGAACATTCTTATTTGCAAAACCTCAAAATTTATGTTGCCCTGCTGATGCCAAACCTGAAAAACCAGTTTTTGATAAGCCTGCTTGTTGCATTGAGAAATTCAATTTATATAAATTAAGCATTGATTTAAACACTTTTAGTGTCCCTGCTCTCGATTTTGCAATTCCTCAAGAATTTTTTTCATTCGAGTTTACTCCTACTTCATTTGTAATAGCTCCTATACAAGAAGACATTACAAACTACCCTAATCCGCCACCTTTACTCTCTGGCAAAATATTATTACACCATATCTGTTCATACCTGATTTAGCATAAAATCTATATCTGTTTCTATTATTTATAGAAATCTAATTGATTTTATACTAAATTTTTTATTTTATGAACAAGATATATCCATCTATATTTTTATGTATATGTTGGCTTCTTTGGGATGCAACTCAAGCTCAAAATTTACATGGCAGTCTCAAAGACTCTCAACGTCAGCCCATTATAGGAGCTAATATTTTCTGGCTCAATACTTCTGTGGGAACAGTTACCACAGAAACTGGTGAGTTTTCAATTTCTAAATCTTCTCAATCTAATCAATTGGTTATTTCTGCTGTGGGTTTTCTTTCAGATACACTTGTTATTGCAGAGAGTCAGCATCATATCGAAATTACATTAAAGTCTGAAACAAGTACCATACAAACTGTTGAAGTTAAAGCCAATAGCTCTTTCAAGGACAAGGATAATGCCATGCTTAATGAGTTTATTTCAAGAAAAGAGCTTACCAAAGCTGCTTGTTGTAACCTTTCAGAAAGTTTTGAGACCAATGCTTCTGTAGATGTTAGTTATCAGGATGCTGTAACAGGCTCAAAGCAAATCAAAATGCTGGGTTTGGATGGTTCTTATGTGCTTATCAATGCAGAAAATATGCCTTTTGTACGTGGACTTGCAAGCACTTATGGACTCAATTTTATACCTGGCACTTGGATTCAGTCCATTGATTTAGTAAAAGGTGCTGGTAGTGTTGTCAATGGCTATGAATCTATGTCAGGGCAAATCAATGTGGAACTAATGAAACCTGATGCTGAAGAAAAATTGCTTTTAAATGCTTATCTCAATCATTTTGGAAGAGTAGAAGGAAATGCTGTTGCTCGAAAAAAGCTCAACGATAAATGGTCGACCAACATTCTTGCTCATGCAAGTACCCTGCAAAACAAAGTAGATTTAAACAATGATGGCTTTGTAGATATGCCTTTATACACTCAATACAATGTAATGAACCGTTGGAAACGCAGCAGCGAAAAGATGATGAATCAATTTGGGGTAAAATTTTTAAGTGATGTTCGGAGAGCAGGACAAAATAGTTTCTTTGAAGCAAACCCTTCTACTTTTGCTTATGGAACTAATATGAATACCCAAAGAGTTGAGTTTTTTGCTAAAAATGCCATCTTATATCCAAAAAAACCTTATCAGGGTTTAGGGCTTGTGAGCTCGGCTATTTTACATACCCAAGATGGCTTTCTGGGCAATAACGTGTATAAAGGGACGCAAAAAACACTATACAACAATCTGATTTATCAGAATATTTTAGGCAACACCAATCATAGCTACAAACTGGGTATCAGCCATTTATTAGATAGCTATGATGAATCTTTCGCTGATTCTACTTTCAGAAGAAATGAAAATGTATTAGGTGCTTTTGTAGAATATACCTATACACATGCCAAAAAATTCACTTTGGTAGCTGGAAATCGCATTGATAAACATAATTTATTTGGCTGGCAATATACTCCTCGTTTACACCTCAAATATGATATTACAGAAAATACTCTTTTAAGGCTTTCAGCGGGTAGAGGTTTTAGAGTACCCAACCCTATTGCAGAAAACTTCGGTTTTTTGGTAAATAATCGAAAAATATTTGGTGAAATGCTACAGCCTGAAGTGTCTTGGAATTTTGGGGTAAGCTTACAGAAAGAGTTTGATATATTGGAAAGAAAAGCATCTCTGGTGATAGATTTTTTCCATACCAATTTTACCAATCAGATGGTGGTAGATATGGATAGAAGTGCAACAGAAATCTATTTTACAAACTTAAATGGGAAATCTTTTGCCAATAGTTTTCAAACAGAACTGAGTTACAGTCCTATGGCTGGTCTGGAAACTAAAGTAGCTTATAAACTATATGATGTACAAAGTACACTGGCAGGCAGACTCCAAGAACGTCCTTTCATCAGCAGAAATCGCTTTTTTGTAAATGCTTCTTATACGACCCGTAGAAGTGGATTGCAATTTGATGCCACTGTAAAGTGGAATGGTCGCCAGCGTTTACCCCTTTCACATAACCCTTTAGAGGCTCAAAATGATCGTTTTTCGCCATCTTTTGCTACTCTCAATGCTCAGGTAAGTAAAAATATAGGTAAAAAATGGGAAGTCTATTTGGGTGGAGAAAATTTAACAAACTTCAGACAACTCAATCCAATTGAAAGTGCTGACAACCCACAAAATCCTCATTTTGATGCATCTATGATTTGGGGACCTGTGGTAGGAAGAATGATTTATAGTGGAGTCAGAGTAAAGTTTAAATAAGATGTTAGACATCTGATAGAAGACAGAAGAAAATTATAAAAAACAAAATTTTAACCTTTAAAACCCTAAAAAAATGAAAAAAGCAAGTTTATTTTTCGCCTTCATGTTGATGAGCTTATCTTTTGCATTTGCTCAAAAAACAAAATCTGTAGAGCCTTCTGAAGTACAAATCAAAACCTCAGCTGTGTGTGGAATGTGTAAGTCTAAAATTGAAAAAGATTTATCTTATGAAAAAGGGGTTATTAGCTCTAATTTGGAAGTAAAAACACAAATTGTAACTGTCAAATACAATCCTAATAAGACAAACCCTGAAAAAATTCGTAAAGCTATTTCTAAAACTGGTTATGATGCAGATGCCGTAACTGCGAATCCTAAGGCTTATGAAAAACTTGATGCTTGTTGCAAAAAAGATAAAGGAGTTCATTAAAAAACTACAAGGCGATTTTTAAAAATCGCCTTTTGTCTTTTTGAGTTTTATGTATGCAACGGCATCTTTTTTGCTCTTAATTTCCCTAAAAGCACTGTTTATGAAAAATCGCCTATTTATCTGCATCTTTGTATTTATATCATTTGGCTCAATTGCACAGACAGCCAAAAGTATAAAGGAATTGAATAAGGAAACTTTAAAGTTGGATTTATCTGAGCAAAACCTCACAGAATTTCCAAAAGAAATTTTAGCGTACACACAATTAGAACACCTTGATTTATCTAAAAATGCTATTCGTTCTCTTCCCAAAGAAATAAGCCAATTAAAGAATCTTAAATACTTATCTATCAATTACAATAAGTTAAAAACATTGCCTTCTGAAATAGGTAGTCTCATAAATTTAAAAGAGTTAGAATTACACGAAAATGAAATTCAAAAATTACCAAAAGAATTCAGTTTATGTGTAGAACTCAATAAAATACTTTTATCACGCAATCAATTAACCTTCTTTCCTGAAGAAATTAAAAAATTGTCAAAACTACAACATTTAGTTATTGGCGAAAACCCTTTTAGAAACACAGAACAAGAAATTAGAAAAATGTGTAGTCTGACAAATTTGGAAACATTGTCCTTGTATTATGCTAATTTTCATGATGGTTTTAAACTTCCAAAGGAAATAGGAAACTTAATCCACCTTACACACTTGAATCTTGCTGGTGCACAATTAAAGAAGCTTCCTACTGAAATGAGTAATTTAAGAAACCTTACATATCTAAGTCTAATGGTAAGCTATCTTGAAACATTTCCCAAAGAAATAGAAAATTTAACCAAACTTACATATTTGGATATCAGCACAAACGGAATGAAAATAAAGGCGGATGATTTCAAAAACTTGATAAACTTACAAGAATTAATCATTAGTTATAATAATGTTCCTATACAAGAAGAACGTATGTTACGTAAGATGTTTCCAAAGTGTAGAATTTTTGTTGGAAATATGGATTAGATTTAGCTATAATAGGATGGATAGCGTTTCTCAAAACTTATATTTTTTATAAATAAAAAAGCCCAAGAAATCTTGGGCTTTCTGTTTATCTTAATAAATTAGAAACTCTTAAAGTTTTTCCTTCAATAGATTTATTGACTTTAAAAAGTTCTCTTCTATTGTCTCCAGCACAATAGTAAAAAGATGTTCCCTCATCATAGCTGAAACTTCTCGTGGTATTGTTTGAGATACCTCCACCCCTATAAGCATTTGTACAATATTCAAATGAGCTATTTGTATCATTATCTATAGTAAAGCTAATATCATTTGGATTGTTATTTTGTAAAATAAGTGTCACTAAAGAGATGCCTGCTAAAAAGGCAAACAAAATGGGATAGAATTTTTTTTTCATATAACTTGGTTTTCTTTAAGGTTTATAATTTACTTTCATTACTGACCTTTTGAACCTTTCAGCGAAATGCCTCTATCTCCTGCCCATTGTTGCATATTTTGTCTGCCAATGGCAGCAGCCATCATTTCTGGGAACATATCTGGGGTACAGGCAAATACAGGAACACCCAATTTTGATAAAAACTGAGCATTGGCATGATCATAATAAGGAGCTCCACTATCATCTAAAGCTAGCAAACAAATTAGTTGTACGCCTGAGCTTACAATCTCATCCATTCTTTTTCTCATTTGTCCCTGATTTCCACCTTCATAAAGGTCAGTAATTAGAAGCATGATGGTATCATCGGGCTTTCCAATAATTTCCTGACAATAACCTAAGGCTTTATTAATATCTGTTCCACCACCTAGCTGCACACCAAAAAGTAAATCTACTGGGTCTTTCAGATCTTCTGTTAAATCTACAACAGCTGTATCGAACACTACCATTTTCGTAGAAACAGCAGGAATAGAAGCCATTACAGCCCCAAAAATACCCGAATAAACAACTGACTGTCCCATAGAACCACTTTGGTCAAGACAAAGTACAATATCTTTTAAGGAACGTTTGGTTTTTCTGCCATAGCCAATTCGTACTTCAGGAATGATTGTTTTGTATTCGTGTTGATAGTGTTTAAGATTCTTACGAATGGTTGTATTCCAATCTATTTCGTTGTAACGAGGTCTTTTATTTTTAGTAGCTCTGTTGATAGCTCCTCTGATAGCCTGAGTGGTTGTATGAGAAAGTTTTTCGAGCAGGTCTTCTACTACTTTTTGTACAACTCTTCGAGCTGTATCTTTGGTTTTAGAAGGAATGAGTTTGCCTAATTCCATTAAATTGGCTACCAAATGAACATCAGGCGTTGCCTGTTCTAAAATTTCTGGCTCAAAAAGCATTTTTTCTTTGAGTCCATCCATTTGCATGGCATCATTCTGCATCACTTGCACGACTGATTGTGGAAAATACTTGCGAATATCACCTAACCAACGGGCTACATTCGGATTTGATGACTCAGAGCCACCTTTTTTGCTTTTGGTATCACCATAATTAAACTTTCCTTTTCTTTCAAACTCATACAAAGCCCCCAAAGCAGCATCCATTTCAGCCATTTCTCCTGAAAGATTGCAACCAGTTCCTTCTGCATCATCTCCACCCAAAATCAAACGCCAACGCTCTAATATGTTGTTTTCCATAATATGTTTTTTTATAGTTATTTATGTTTTTGAAAAAGGAGTAAAGAAAAAAGACTTTAGATATTTCTTTTTCCTTTATCTTATATCTTTTCTCAAAAGCATCTTTAAGTGAAAATATTTGACAAGCTTACAGTTCTAAATCTACTTTTTTTATCTAAAAATCCAAAATTTATTTATGCTTACTTATGATAAAATCTACAATTTTTTGAGAAATTTCTTTTTTGATAGCTTCTGGAGCTACATCTCTAAAGTAGTCGTGTTTGGAGTTTGGGAATGTGTAAATCTGTATTCCAAATTGTTTTTGCTCTTCAGGACTGGGCAAGACGCCTTTGTCTGCTTCAAATTCATCTGCTCTTAATGACAGGATTGCAGGTTTTGAAACTCTTGGGACAATCATTCGTCTATGGTCTAATGTAATGGCTTTGGCTACTCTTTGAGGATAAAGTGTAGAAAAAAGCATCGTAATATCTCCGCCATTGGAGTGTCCAATCAAAATCAAATCGTTGGTATCTATATTTTTATAAGTTTTCTTGATAGAGTTCACCACCCATTCTACATTTTTTACACCTCTTTCCCAAACTGGTCTTCTGTATTCAGGATTGGGAATTGCCTCATCTTCGGGCTGTTCGTGTTGGATACACGCCACAATATAACCCAAATTGATTAGTTTTTTGGCTATATAAGAGTATTCTGTATTGCTTGAGCCGTAGCCATTATTTATGATAACTAACTGATTGTTATATTTTTTATCAGGCTTGGTGTATATCTCAACAGGTATTTTACGACCCCGAACAGAATCGTAGAAAACCTTACTTTCAGCACTCAGATAATTGGTTTTATTGGAAAATCTACAGTTTTGTAACAATAAACTGGTTATGACCAGATAAAATATTTGCTTCATACCAAAAAATAAAAAGAGATAGCATGTATTTGCTATCTCTTTCCAAAAATATTAATTATTCTAAGTTAAAAAATAATTTTAAACAGATTAAATTTTTGTTTAGTGGATATTGCTTCATCCATCCCTATACCATAAAATAATTTTTCATTTTTATCATACATAATACTTGGTAGTATCATAACAGGGTTTAATTTTTTTTTGTTATCAGATGACTCTACATTCAATAATATTTTTTCTGTTTTTCCATCAGGTTCTACTTTAATACAAAAATTACTCGAGCGAAATGAATAATATTTTTCAGGATTAGCCCCTTCTTTTAAAAAAGCATTTTTTTTATGGTCGTTATAAAATATGTAAAAGTTTTCGGCATCAGAAACTGTTTTTATTCCTCCTATCATATCCATAAAATCAGCACCCATATTTTGATTTTTTAATAAGCTATATGGTTTAAACGTGAATTCGTCTATATCTACTAAAAAATAAAAGACATTTTTTTTAAATACATTACTTATACTTGCTTCTCTATAATGTTCTACAACAGTATTTTCAATAGTTAGCAACCCTTGATTTTTATTATTAAGTGTTATATTACAAAAATACTGTCCTTCATTACTTAAACTATAAGGAAGAGTATATTCTTTTTGAATCAATTTCTTACCAGTAGAATCATATACTTCCATTTGGATATAATTTGTGGATACCTTATCTTTTGTGAGGCGAAATGTATAGAAAAGATTATTTCTAAAAAAACTTGCAACTTCTTCACTCATGAATGTTATTTCAACTAAATCATTTTTTTGCTTTTCAACATCATAAGTTGCTGTATGAAATATTCCTACTTCATTTAATAATATTTCTATTTCATTTAACAATAAGAAAAATTGAAGTTTATTTTTGTTGTGTACTATAAGATGCTTTATAGCTATTGTATTATATAATTTAGGTAAATTAATAATACCATCTTTAACACTATAATCAGTATTTATAATATGAAAATGTATTTGAGACTTATCTTTTTGTTGAACCACATTATAAACTACTATACAACTGCTATCTTTTGCTAACACAACATTAGGTTTTGTATTAGCAGATAATATCCATAAGTATGGTTCGCTCCTATAATCAAATGTCTGTATAAAGTCTATTATAAATAAAGGTGATGACTTTTCTATAAAAACTCCTTCATTATTTGTTTCTGAGATATAAAAAGCTTGTCTGTTATTATGAACTCGAACAAAAGGAGTTTTTCTTTTTCGATTAACCGTTTCATGATAGCTTACTATACGAAATTGTTTAGTTCCTATTTTGATAGACTCACTTACCTCTTTATTTTCATTTTCTTCTGTATATTTTAATGATTTTTTAGAAAAAATAAGTCCTTTATCTTTTCCCATAACTCTTGCCCTTGATTGAATAAGGGCAGTTTCTGTAATATCAAAATAATAATTCTCTTTATTTTGAGTAACTCCCTTAAAAAAAATATTTGGTATCCTATATTCTTTTTTTGTAGCTTCTCCCCAAATAATTTTTTGAGCTTTTAAATGATTGGTAAATAAAAATAGTAAAATAAAAACACTTTTTTTCATAAGTAGTTTTTTTAATAATATGAAACATCAAAAATAAAAGAGGTAACAAATTGTTACCTCTTTCAAAAATATGAATTTCTTAGATTTTATTCTAAGTTCTTGATTACATTTTGTGTAAACTCTTTAGTACCTGCTTTTCCGCCTAAATCGCCTGTACAAAGTTCTTTTACAGCGAGCGTTTTGTCTATGGCATTATCAATGCGTTTGGCTACTTCTTTTTGTCCCATATACTCCAGCATTAAGATAGCTGAACGCAATACAGCCGTAGGGTTGGCAATGCCTTTACCTGCAATATCGGGAGCAGTACCATGTACAGCTTCAAAAATAGCCACATCATCACCGATATTCGCACCAGCCACTACACCCAAACCACCTACCAAACCAGCACACAAATCAGAAAGGATGTCTCCAAAAAGGTTTGAAGTAACCAGTACATCAAACTGTTCGGGCTTGGTAACCAGTTGCATACACATATTGTCTATGATTTTATCGTTCCAAGTTACATCTGGATAATCTTTTGCAGCTATTTGAGCTGCTTCAAGCATCATTCCACCCGATTTTTTTAAGATATTGGCTTTATGAACAACCGTTACACGTTTACGCTGATGTGTTTTAGCATATTCAAAAGCAGCTTTTACAATACGTAAACAACCTTTCATCGAAATACGGCTTACAGAGTCCACTATCTGAAGACGTTCATCATATAAAAACAAACCAGAATACAATCCTTCTGTATTTTCTCTGAAAAGTACCAGATCTACATCATTGAAACGAGTGTTGATACCTACTGTATTTTTACAGGGACGAACATTTTGGTATAAATCAAATATTTGTCTGAGTGTAACATTAATACTCTTAAATCCACCACCTACAGGAGTTTCAACGGGTCCTTTTAAAGCTATTTTATTGCGTTCAATAGAATCTAAAAGGCTTTTAGGCAATAATTCTCCATGTTTTTCTAAAGCTGTTTTTCCAGCTAACTGTTCTTCCCATTCAATAGGGGCATTGGCTGCTTTAAAAATCTCTTTTACAGATTCTATAATTTCTACGCCTATGCCATCACCAGGGATAAGGGTTACTACTGCCATAATGTTATTTCGATTTATTGATTTGTTCCATTAAACTTTCTACATCTTTGAGTAGATTTTCTGCTTTATTCTTGGCTTCTGTTACTACCTGTTCACCTTTAGTCTTGGCAATACTAATATGCTCTTCTTTACCATCTTTTAACTTTTTGATGAAGTCCAAAAGTTGTTCTTTTGTCTTTTTAAGTTTATAAGTAAGTTTTTTTCGTGTTACTTTTCCTTCGTCTGGTGCATATAATATACCTAATACAGCTCCTACACTAGCCCCGATAAGCAAGCCAAGTAGGAAATGGTCTTTTTTGGGTTTTTCTTCTTGCATAATTTTGAGTAGTTTGTATAATCCTGAAACCTATAAGGTTTACAAGTGATTTATGATATAATTGACTGATTTTCAATTTTAAACCTTATAGGTTTTCAAAAAGATACTTTTATTTAAGTATAATTCTTGTCTAAATTTATAATAACTTATTTATTATCCAAAAGCCCTCTTCCACTTTTTTTGATGATGCCATTGGCTTTAAGTTCTTCTGAAATAGCATTCAGTAATCCATTGATAAAGTTTTTACTTTTGGGTGTACTATAATTTTTAGCAAGCTCGATATATTCGTTGATACTCACTTTTATGGGGATACTTGGGCAGTGAATCATTTCTGCAATTGCCATTTGTATCAAAATTTTGTCAATCAGTACGAAACGTTCCGTTTTCCAGTTTTGAGCTTTTTCACTTAATAATTCTTCATAATTTTGAGCTTCTTTGAGGGTATTGTGGTACAACTGCTCAAAAAACTCTTTATCTGCAAGCCAGTCTTGCGAAATCTCCAAGAGTTCAAAACTTTCAGGGCTTTCTTTGGCTTTTTTCAACGATTTAAGCACCATACTTTTGAGAATTTCTCTGTTCTCAGTCCAGTTTAAGTCTTTTTTCTCAAAGAATGCCTGCAAATCATCTTGTTCGTCTGGGTTATCTTCTTCGGATTTTTTAAATAAAAACTCTCTGAAAATAAAATCTATAATTTCCCAGTCTTGCTCGATAGTAGCCTGCCCCAAATTGATGTATTCCTGATATTTTTCTTCTTTCTTTAGATTCTGTAAGAATGTAAGAATCAGGTCTCCTTCATCTTTCCAAGAAATATTCTTACGGATAATAGCCTCTTGAAAAGGCTTGTGATCAGCGATTACTTTGGCAATTTGGTTATCAGCAAATTTATATTCTGATACGATTTTTATGTTGTTGGGGTTTGCACTTTTTTTATTCCTCTGTCCCTCGATGGTTTGAGCAAGTTCAATACCAAACAATAAGATATAGAGATAATTATCGTACAATAATTCCACTTCACCTGTCATTTCTCTAAAGTAGAAATCATAATCTTTGCCTAGCGTTTTATAATAAAATTCTATAGCTTTTACTACACTATGATTAATTTTGGGTGTAGCTTTGGGATGTGGTTCTACTTTTTTGGAGGCATAGCTTTGTTCAAAAATAGTTAGAGCCAGTGAACAGTCTCGTTTGAGTTGGCTACGGTCTTGTTTTTCCATAGCATTCAGGTCTGGCTCAAAAGCCTGCCTGATGAGGTCTTGGGCGAGTTCGAAGTCTGAGTTTTGGGCTTGATGATAGGCATAAATAGCCTGCATCGCCTTGATGCGTAATAACCTACGATTGAGCATAATAATATAGAAAGGTGCAAACGTTTTTTACACCACAATTTTTCGCACAAAGCTAAGGTTTTTTTGGGCTTTTTCAAAAAAACAAAACTAAAAATGAATAGATTTGAAAGTTATAAGTGATGAAACGAAGTTCAGCGAAGCTAATGATAAGTTATAAGTAAGTTCAAGGCTCTTATTCACAAATATTTATAAAAAAACATTTTCTAAAACCATGTATTATCTTTGGTCTTTTATTCTTTCCTCTTTTTTATTACTCAACTGCTCTGAAAGTAAAAAAGAAGACACACCAAAAGTTTCTAAAAAAGTAGCTAACCAAGAGCCAGTAAAGCCTCAAATACCTGTTTGTGATTCTCTGAAGCCTTTTCAGACAATTTATGTTTCTGGCAGAGCTGTCGATATTGCTGTACCTACCGTACCTATCAAAGGGAATTTGCTTATTTTACAGGGTTTTGCATTTCCAAAAGATGACTGGTGTAAAAAGTCTTCTCTTTGTAAAAAAGCTTTGGCTGAGGGTTATATACTTATTATGCCCGAAATGGGAAAAAGCAATTATATGAGCCACATTTACCCCGAACTTCGAGCAGACTGGAAAAAAGAGCCACAAAAAGCATGGCTGACCGATTCGGTATTTAGTATTTTACAGAAAAAGTATTGTCTTTTACTCCCTACTCAAAAAAACTATATGATTGGGCTTTCTACAGGGGCAAGAGGCGTGGCTGTTGTGGCACTGGAACACCCTACACTTTTTACAGCAGCAGCAGCTCTTTCTGGTGACTACGACCAGTCTAAGATTCCACAAGACAGAGTACATATTGGCTACATGGGTAGTTATCAGAAGTTTCCGAAACGTTGGGCAGAAGAAGAAAACATTGTATTTCAGATTGCTAAATGGAAAACACCGATTTATCTGGGGCATGGGAAATTAGATAACGTCTGCCCTGCTAGCCAAACTAAACTATTCTATGATGCTCTCCAAAAGCATCATCCCAACCTGAAAGTAAAGCTCAGTATGCCTGCAAACCACACCCACGACTACAAATACTGGGACTGGGAAATAGATCATGTTTTGAACTTTTTTAAATAATAAAAGCCCTTGTATTTCTATACAAGGGCTTTTATGGAAATGATATATTTTTTAATCTCCTATTTTAGTCCAAGTCCTGCTTGAACCATCCTCAGCATCATAAAAACTTAAAGATATTACTCCATTTTCTTTTTTTACAGTCATATACATTTCTAATTTCTTTCCATTCGAATCTTTATATACTATATATTTGTTTGAATCATAGCCATTTTGCCATTTTGCAAAATACCAAAGTCTAGCCACACCTGGTTTAGTCTGAGCTGTATTTTGGTATTTGAACCCTTCATCTGTTTCTACTAAATAAAATATATTTTTTGATGTAGATTGCCACTTACCAGTCATATGTATATGTTGAGCATGTGACTTCTGATATGCGAGCAATACAAAAACGAAGCTCAGCAAAACTAATTTGGATAAATTTTTCATAAACAGTGTAATTTTTCAGTTGATAAATAAACCTATTTTTACTAAATTAAAGTTATTTTTTAAATAAAACAACTTTCAATTTTTACTGAAAATTACGAACAAAAAGTATGCCGTTTTTTTCGCTAAAATGGTAAGGGCGAATAATTATTCGCCCAATAAAAAATCTTTTAAATAAGTATATTTCTAAACCCAAGCCAAATGTTTGCTGATTACGCCTTCTTTGAGGGCATAATGCGAAACTCTTACCTTTTCGATTTGGTATTTGGAGAGAACAAAATCGAGTAAACACGAAGCCACCACAATCATATCTGCTCTCATGGGAGTCATACCGGGGATGGCAAGGCGTTCTTGATGGTTTTTCTGTAAAAATTCTTGATGGATAATTTGAAATTCCTTTAGCAGAAAAGCACTTTCCTTAGCATTGAGGTTTAGTTTTTCGTGCTTTTTGATGTGGTTAATATCATCAATGGTATCGAATGTACCCGAACAGCCTATCAGAATATCAGGAGGGTAATTTTGAAGTATTTCGGTGAGAGGTTCAAGTGTTTTATCCAAATACTCATTTAGTTGTTTTATTTCTTCAGTACTGATTAACTCATTTTTCATGAATTTATCCAGCAACCTCTGAGCCCCTATTTCAAAGCTTTGTTTCCAAAGCATTTTTTCTTCATTACACAAAATAAACTCAACACTTCCGCCACCTATATCCATAATGAGGGCATTGCCTTTGCCTATTTTAAGAGCTGTTTTGACACCATAATAAATGTACTCAGCTTCTTTTTCACCTGAAATAACACTAATATCTATTTCTGTTTGTTCTTTGATGTATTCTATGATTTCTTTCTGATTTTGAGCATTTCGGAAGGCACTTGTGGCAATTGTAAACAATTTATGAGACGGGATTTCGTAGTGGTCTAGTACTTCTTTAAAATGTAACAAAGCTTTTAAAAGTCTGGCTTGTGCCTGTTCAGTAATATAGCCATTGCTGATACCTCCTTCACCTATTTTCGTGGCTATTTTTTCTTTATGCAAAATATGAAAGGGTGTAAAAATATTTCGTTGTTCGGGCAAAGCCACCACGAGCAGATGAGCAGTATTGGTTCCTATGTCTATGGCTGCCAGTGCATCTGAAAGGTGTTGTTTTACACCACTTTGTCGATATTTGCTTAGAGTGTTCATTTACAAAAATTTGTGCAAAAATAGTGCTTATTTGTCATTATATTTCAAAATAATATTATCTTTTTGTGAATATTTCAGGAAAAACCGAATCTATACATTTTGTTTATGCATTTTGCTTATATTCTTTTAGGAAGTAATTTAGGAGACCGAGAAACTCAACTCCAAACAGCTACTCAAGCCATTGGCAGTTTAGGGAATATTATTCAGTATTCGTCTGTTTATGAAACGGCAGCTTGGGGGTTGGAGAATCAGGCTGACTTTCTTAATCAGGTTTTGTTGTTAGAAACTGAGCTTACAGCTCCGCTAATTCTTGAAAACCTGCTTCGTATTGAAAGAGAGATGGGACGAGAACGCCACGAAAAGTGGTCGGCTCGTACAATAGATTTAGATATTTTGTATTTTGATGATGAAGTATTGGATAGCGAATTTTTAAAACTTCCTCATCCTTACTTACAACAAAGGCGTTTTACATTGTTACCACTTTGTGAGATAAATCCAGATTTTCTGCATCCAATCCTACAAAAAACAAATCGGGAATTGTTAGAAACATGCCCCGATTTGCTGGAAGTAAAAAAGTATAAAGGGTAGAAAATCTACCCTTTTTTATTATCTTGGTTTTGTACCACCAGTTGTGTTGGTGTTAGGTTTTGTTGTGCCACCTGTTGTATTTGTTTTAGCAGGAGCTGGTGTAATACCTAATTTCTTTAAAACTAAAATAGAAACATCTAAAGTAGTATCTTCTGGTTCGTAAAGTAATGTTTCTTTACGCAATACATACGTGAAACCATTTTCTTTTGCTACTTCTTTCAATGTTTTCTCTAATTTATCGTTGATAGGAGATAGCAATGTATTTTGTTTTTTTGCTACATCAGCTTCGGCTTTTTGTTGAAAATCTTGCAGTTGTTGCTGACCTGTCTGAATTTCTTTTTCAAGAGCCTCACGAGTAGGAGCTGCCATTTTCTCTCCTTCTTTCATATAACGCTCATATTTAGCACGTATTTCAGCTTCTTTTGTTTGTAAATCTTTTTGAAGTTTTTCTGTATATGCTTTCAAATCTGCTTCGGCTGCTTTGGCTTCAGGTAGCTGACCTATTACGTAACTATAATCGAAATAACCAATTTTAACAGTATTTTGGGCTACACTTTCCAAAGAAAACATCACTAAAACTGCTAAAAAGATAGATTTTAAATTTTTCATTCTTTTTGTATTTAAGGTTCAAAATTAAATTATTAGATAGATTGATTAGTTTCCTCCTTTTTTGGGGTTATCTTCTTTATCACCCAAACCGAGCTCTTCAAGAACATAGTCAGTATAATCGTGTGTGGGTTCTAAATAAATAATCACAAAATCGCTTGACTTATCAAAAATTGCCTGAAGTTTCTGTTTTTTAGCTACTTTTTCTACGGCTTTGTTAAGCTCTTCACGAACAGGATTGATAATTTCTTGTTTTTTTAGAAAAATCAGCCCTTCATAACCGAAAGTTTTTTGTTGCAGGGCTTCTGCTTCTTTTCTCTTTTCATCAATTTTCTTGCGTCTATCACGCTTCATATCATCTGTGAGTAGTAATTCCTCTGCCAGATATTTCATTTCCATTTCTCTTACTTCTGTAAATTTCTTTTGGACTTCCTGCTCTGCTCTTTGCGAAAAATTATCCAATTCCTGTTGAGCCTTTTTATAGGCAGGCATTTTTTTAAGGATAAAATTGGCATCAATGAAACCATATTTTTGAGCAAAAAGAGGGTTGTAGGAAAAAAGTCCTACCACAATACCCAACAAAAATAATTTACGCAGTTTCAAAATCTTTAATATTTTTTAAGTGAATACTATCTAATTTGTTGCCCAATGGTGAATGTAAAGTTTTGGAAACCTTGTCCAGAACGTAAACCTTCAATCTGGTCGAAGCCTCTACCCCAGTCCAAACCTATCATACCAAACGCAGGCATTAGAATACGTACCCCTACCCCAGCAGAACGATATACTTTGAAAGGATTGAACTTATCAAAGCCCAGCCAGTTATTTCCTCCTTCATAAAATCCTAAAGCAAATACTGTTGCTGAAGGGTTCAAGCTGATTGGATAACGCAACTCTAAAACATACTTGGCAAATACTGTGCCATCTACAAATTCACGTTTTACAGGGTCTAGAGGCAACACTCTGTTATCTTCATAGCCTCTGAGTCCGATTACATCACGACCAATGATAAAATTCTGTCCTGCAAGTCCACTACCACCCAAAGCAAAACGCTCAAACGGACTTACTCCCAAAGCTGCTGTGTAGGCATCAATAAACCCAAAGTGTACTCTTGAAGCCAATACAAACTTACCAACTAATGGAGTATAAAATGCTCCATCAAACATAAATTTGTAGTATTCGAGCCATTTGTAGCGTTTGTCTAATGCCAGATTCTTATAATAGTCATCTGTTTTTCTATCTAATAATGAGTAAGGAGGTGTAAGAGATAAACTCATTGAGATAGAAGAACCACTTCTTGGGAAGGTAGGGTTATCCAAACTATTACGAGAAAGATTAGTATTGAATACCACTGCATTAGAGTATCCATTGCTAATACCTAAGTTTCCAATAGGATAGTTTCTAAAATCGTAATATTGAAATGAAAGTGAATTGCTTAAAGTAAAATAGTCATCGGGTACACGTAAACGTTTTCCTAAACTAACACCTGTATTAATCATTTGTAAACGACCTGTTTCTGTACCCGAAAAATTAAATCGCCCTACACCTTGTCTAATTTGCGACATAGTTGCATACACTGTAAGATTATTGGGTTTTTTACCACCCAGCCAAGGCTCTGTAAATGAAATAGAATATGTTTGGAAAGCTCTGCCATTGGCTTGCCCTCTGATAGAAAGCTTTTGTCCATCACCTACAGGTACAGGTCTCCAGTTAGAGAGTTTATTAGCTTTACGAATAGAGAAATTATTAAATGAAACGCCTAATGTTCCTACAAAGCCAAAACCTGCTCCCCAACCACCAGAAAGTTCAAGCATATCTGAAGGTTTTTCTTCAAGATTATAAACAATATCTACTGTTCCTCTTTCAGGGTGTGGCATGGGACGAGGGTCTATCTTTTCAGGGTCAAGCATACCTAGCTGCCCTAAAGCCTGTTGTGTACGAATCAGATTTCTACGGCTAAACTTCTGTCCCGGGTTGGTTCTGATTTCACGTAAAATTACGTGGTCACTTGTTTTTGTATTTCCATTGATAATAATTTTATCGATGGTAGCTTGTGGACCTTCATAAATACGCATTTCAACGTCAATGGAGTCTCCTTCTACGGTTTTTTCAACAGGTACGACACGGAAAAACAAATAGCCATCATCCATATATAAAGATGTAATATCTTCTTCTGTGAGGCTGAAAGTAAGTTTTTTCTCCAATGCCTCCATATTATATACATCTCCCTTTTTAATATTTAATACTTTTGAGAGTTGTTCATCTGTATATTTGATATTACCTTCCCAATTGATATTTCTGAAGTAGTATTTTCTACCTTCTTCTATCTGCATTCGAATATTCATACGATTGACAGACACCAAATAAGCTGTATCAAAAGTAATTCTTGCATCTCTATAACCATTTTTGGTATACATCTGCAAAATTCTATCTTTATCTTCATCAAATTTCTTGACAATATATTTAGATGAATGGAAGATACGGAAAGGTGATTGCTCTCTGATTTTCATTTTTTTCTGAATTTTTTTCTCAGAAAAAGCCGTATTTCCTTCTGTAATAATTTCTTTTACTTTGGTTTTGTTATTGGTTTTTACTTGTGCTGTAATGATAATAGCATTTTTCAGTAAGCTATCTGGTTTTTGTAAAATTTCAACACTTGTATTATAGAAACCTTTTTCAGCATAATGCTTTTTGATTGTTTCTTTGATATTTTTAAGCAATACATCTGAAGCGATACGCCCTTTATACTCTTTTGTTTTGTCTTCGAGGCTTCCTTTTTGTCCTTTCTTGATACCATCAAAGAAAATTCTTGATACTTTAGGACGTTCTTCAAGGAATATATCCAAAAACACCGTTTTCCCTTCTATTTTTGTGATTGCTATGTCTACATTTCCAAAAAGTCCCTGTTTCCAAAGTTTTTTAATAGCGTAACCTATTTCTGTACCTGGTATATGGATACGATCTCCTGTACGCAATCCTGAAAGATTGATAACAGCATTAGGGTCAAGAAATTTGATACCACTGGTTGTGATTCCCCCAATAATGTACTCATCACGTTTGTCTTCGTCTTGAGCTTTTACTGCTAAACTTCCGAATAAAAGGGTTGCATATAAGGTTATTTTTAAAAGCAATTTCATAGTAGAAAATGTATATTTTAGGTCTATTTTAATTTGGTTTTATATTTTGAAGGCTCAAAGATAAATCTTTTTTTGTATAGGAAAAATTCTTACTTTTTTACTTTTTCAGTTTTTTTACTCACCTGTTCGCTTGTTTTACCAAACCTGCGTTCTCTTTTTTGATAATCGGCAATTGCTTTGTGCAAGTGTTCTTTACGAAAATCAGGCCAAAGCGTATCTGTAATATAAATTTCAGTATAGGCTAATTGCCATAAATAGAAATTACTGATTCTAAACTCTCCACTCGTTCTAATCAGGAGTTCGGGGTCAGGAACACCAAAGGTACTCAAATATCTATCAATCGTCTGACCATCAATATTTTCAGATTTCAATTTACCTGCTTCTATATCCAATGCCATGAGTTTTGTAGCATTAGCAATATCCCACCTACCACTATAACTTAATGCCAAAATCAGGTTCATACCTGTGTTTTTAGCTGTAATTTCTATGGCTTCTGCCAGTTCTCTTTGACAAACTTCTGGCAGTTGTTTGGTATCTCCAATCGTTGTTAAACGAATATTATTCTTATTTAGGGTTTCTGTCTCTTTTCTAATAGTACCCACAAGCAATTGCATCAGAGCATTTACTTCTTTTTTAGGTCTGTTCCAGTTTTCAGTAGAAAATGCATAGAGTGTGAGGTGTTTGATGCCCAATTCGGCACAGCCTTCTGTTGCCTCTCTTACAGCTTTTATTGCATTCTGATGTCCAAACACACGCATTGCCCCTTTTTTCTTAGCCCATCTACCATTTCCATCCATAATAACGGCAATATGCTTGGGAAGGTTGGTTGTATCTAAAATTTCTTTCATAATTCTTTACAAAACCCTTTCGGGTAAATTGGGTTGCAAGTTAGCGAAAATTTGTAAATGAAAAAATGATATGCCTTTAAGAAAAAGTAAAACCTTCATGTTCATGAAGGTTTTACTCAAAATCAAGCTGTATTTTGATTCAATTAATTTCTTTTTACAAACTTATTGATGACAGTCTTTATTTCTGTCTGTTCATTTTGTTTGAGAGTATAAAGATGTGAAAATAAAGTTTTTTTATCTACACTTTTTTCTAATACCAAAGTTTTATTTTCACTAAAAACAGCGTCCCAAGCTGCCCTTACGGTTGCCCAAAACTCTTTTTTCTGTTGCCAATATTTTTGAGCTGCTTCACAGCGTTTATCATCTACTTTTTTATAGGTATTCCAGCCTTTTTCCTGAGCGATAAGGGTTTCTTTAGTTTCTATTTTAGAAATTTTATCATTGTCCTGTTCATGTACCCAGCCTTCTTGAGTAATTTCATGTCTGTTTCGACGCTTCAAAAGATTATAATCATTTCTGGTTGTAAACTCTCTGCGTGGCAGAGGACTCATGGCTGTATTTTCCCAATAATGCCTGCCATCAGTGTGTATCCAAGTAGCCGTACCTTCATAGCGTGGGCTATCATCTACCTGAAATACTTTTTGAGTCCACTGTCCTTTTACCTGACTTTTAGGTATTTGCACAAATTTCCAAGTATTATCTTTTTCATACATATAAAAATTGGTGTTTTCATAGAGCCAGTCTTGTCTCCAGTGTTTTACAATTTCTTTTTTTCCTGCACTGTCTTCCACAATTAACAAATGTTGCAAAACCAATTTATTTTTTGAGTCTTCGACCAACTCTACCCACTCCAAACCACCCGAAACATGGCTACCATGAGGTTTATAATTTTTATCAGGGGAGAAAGTTTCTGCAAAACTGAAACGTACTTCATAGCAACCACACATATTTTTGATAGCCTGAATGTCTTGTTCTTTTTTATTTTGAGCTAACAGATTTAAAGATAGAAAGCTCCATAACAATATAAATAGTTTGTTTTTCATGTTGATGATAGTTTTAGTTATACAATTATTTTAGAATTTCTTTGTTCCATCAGGCTGATAAATGTACCTAAAGGTGTAATACCTTGCCAGAGCTGTTGCAGAAGGCGTAGCTGGGGAATCTTTGTAATAGCTTAGTATTTCAAGTTTGGCATATTTCCCATCTCCAGTCTTGATAACCAATATTTTACCAGCAATAGGGCTTATCCAGTTTTGTTGAGGATTATAATTATACCAGCCATTTCCTGAACCTGTGGGAATTGCCAGTTGTGTATTGGTGACATCTGTGGCAAATTCTTGTGTGGCAGGGATTTCCTTTAGGTCTTCAAATAAACCAGTATAAATGTACGCCCCTCCCTGCCCACTACGAACAGTTCCTCCATTGATGATAATGGTTGTACCCCTGAAACCAATATCCCATTTATTTGATGTACTATCCGTATTGGCAACTATGGCGTTGTCTTTCAGATTGTAGAATGTGTATTTGCCCGTAGCTGTTTGTGGTTGCCCAGTACCTGAATTGACTGTCGGGTCGGCAGGCAAGTTACTAACTATTTTTGCCTCTAAAACTACTGGAGCAGGGTCGTTCTCTTTTTTCTTACAAGCCACAAAGCCCAAAGCCATGAGCAATACTCCAAAAGTGATGTTTTTTTTCATAAAATTAAATTAGACTAATTAAAAATTAAAATTAAAAAAAATATAACTGATTTAGTTTTGTTGCTTTTCGATATTTTCCAAAAGTTTGATAAGCTCAAGTGAGCTTTGTGCTGTTTTAAGGATTTCTTGTAAATCGTATAATTCTTTGCCAGATAACAACAGGCAAACTGTCCGACTGGTAGTTGGTATCCAGATTTCTCTTGCAAAGCTGGTTTTATCGTATTTTGGATAAAATTGCAGGATATAATCACAGAAATTGAGATACTCTTCCATTGTAAAACAAATAGCTGCGTTTCCAAAAGCCATCTGAATATGCTTACAAGCTTTGCAATAAGTAATAAAACCTTTGCTACAATGATGTAAATGAATATTTTGGCACATAAAATAGTTTATTTAGTGGTGTTTTTCTGTATTTGCCATTGTATGCTTGCCCAATAAAGTCGTCCTGCCAGACTTAGTATATTTTGTATATCTCTATAATTGAGCAAATTGTCTACTCCTACTTGTCCTTTTAATCTTTTTTTCCAGAAATCTTTTGAAACAGTTCCATGCAATGTCCAATAATCAACTACATATTCATTGGTTTCGTCTAAGATAAGATTTCCATTTCTATCTCCCAGACCGTATTTACCTCTGTAAACAGCTCTTAAGTTTGCAGTAATGCCTTTTTGAGTATTTTCATAAAGTATCTTAAAATTGAACATGTGTTTACTTCTGCCAAAAAGCCCTCCGTATTCATTTTTAGTTACTCTTGTAGTAGCGAATGTATGAGCGTCTCTTTTAAAAATTTCTCCTTTCTCTATTTTATCCAAAACTTCTCTGTCTTTGGCTTCCAAAAACTGATAACCACCTGCTATTTGTATATACTGATTTAATTGAAAACTCATGTCTGTTTCCAAACCCTGTGTGAATATATTGTTCAGATTTCGATAACTGAAAATACTTTGTCCAGTCGTTCTAATAGCCACTATCTGACTTTCTATCATATTTTTAAGTTCATTTCTAAACAGGTTTATATTGAGAGTCCATTTGGCTGAAGGCTTTATCTTAGCTCCAATATTGTAGGAAGTAGATGTTTCTGCTTTTAGCTTTCCTATTTCGGTGGGTGCAAGCAATATTTCTGCTATCTGATTTTGAGCCTGTAAATTTTGCAAGAGAGAGGGCAATTCTTCTGAACCAAATACAGAATATCCTGCCACATTGTTGGTAAAATTGAGGTATAACTGCCTGAAATCAGGGGCTTTAAAGCCTCTTCCTGCCGAGCCTCTTAAAGCAATGTATTTGTTGATATCATATTGCAATGAAGCCTTAGGACTTAATTGTGAGCCATAGACAGTATGATTGTCAAATCTGCTTCCAAATGTAATATTCCATTTTTTGGTGGGCAGAAATTCGTACTGAGTATAAGCATATTGTGTCTGAAAAGGTTTTTTTCCTTCATAACGAGTAGCCTCCACAGTTTCCCATGTATTTCCTATTCCAAGAGTTAAAATATGTTTTTCTGAGATAAAATACTCTGTTTGTAGCTCAGGACGCAGGAAATGTTGTTTAAAGAATGTTTTATCAAATTCTTTATTATCCGAGATATAATTCAATTTGCTTTTGGTCTCATAAACAGACTGATACAGTCTGATGTATGATTTCCATTTATCTGAAATTCGCCATGTAACAGAAGGATTGAAATTGAAATCTTTGATAGAACTTTTTCCTGTTACAAAAGCAGGGTTCTGAGAGTTTCCTACATCAAAATTACTCTCTTGATTTTCAAAGAAGTATCTTCCAGAAATACCCAGTTTAATTTTAGGCGAAAACTCATATTGAATTTTACTTTGAAATGTGTAGTTAGAAAAAGGCTCAACAGTTTTACCAAACGATTCGGGGGTAAAATCATAACCCAAAGAGCCATATCTGTTCATAAATATGCTTCCACCCCATTTTTTATTTTGAACAGAAGCATTCAAGCCAAAATCGGATGTCTGATTTGTACCATAACGGCTCGAAAAACTGATTTTTTGCTGTTTAGGGTTTTCTGTAATAATATTGATAACCCCACCCAAAGCCTCAGAACCATACAAACTTGATGTTGCCCCTTTGATAATCTCTATTTGTTTGATATTGCCTACTGCCAATCGAGAAAGCTCTAAAGTACCTGCTGTTCTACCTATCAGGGGTTCTCCATCTATCAGAATAAGGGTGTACTCAGGGGCTAAACCCTGCATCTGAATACCCTGTCCATGGTCGTTGACGATGGCAAGCCCTGTTTGTTCTTGTAAAACCTGTCCCAAACGCAAAGCCCCAATCTGCTGAATCTGTTTTTGTGTAATTAGTAGTACAGGCATATTGAGAGCTGCAAGCATTCTTTCGCTTCGAGTGGCTGTTACTACAATTTCTTCTAGCTGAACACTATCCTTTTGAGCAAAAACACTGAAAGAAATAAAAATAAAATAGCTTAGTAGGTAAAAAGATTTATTATTCATAATGATTCTAAATAACTGCACAAACCTAAATTTTATTTAGACTAATTACAAATAATATTTTAAAAAATATCTTTTCTGTAAGGCAAAGAATGTATATTCCTTGAGGCAATTTTCTCATATCCAATTGAATATTTGGCTTTTCGATTTTTCCAGCCATCACAACCCTTCCAAAAGTATCTGTAACTTGCCAAATACTGTCAGGGTTTGCCATTATGTTAAGATAATCTGATGTGGGATTTGGATAAATGGATATTTTACTCACAGTTTCTTCTTCATTCAAAGGAGCAAAACCGTCTATTAGACGTATGATTCGGCTTCTAGGAAGCCCATCATAACTGGTAAAATCACCTCCTATAAGTATTTTTCCATCTGGTTGTGTAGCAATAGCTTTTATTTTATCATTAAATAAATTGCTTGTATTAAGTGATTTATCTATATCCCCATTTAAGAAATATCTTATCATATAATTACTATAGATAATTATAATTTTCCCATCAGATTGTATAGAAAAAATATAATAGTCTGGAAAAGGAGCAGACTGTTTATAAGTATTATCTATATCTCCATTGATATTTAATCTCTTAATAAAGCCCTGTTCCAAACCAGGTCTATTTATATCAAAATCTTGAGCCCCTCCTATTAATATTTTACCATCCGATTGTAAGGTAATACTTGAAATGGACGAGTACAAATTTGGGGAAATATTATAACTATTGAATGTATTATCTAAACTCCCATCAAAATTAAACCTAATGCACAACTTTGTAATAAGAGGTGTTAAACCATCACTCTGATAGAAATACCCTCCTACTATAATTTTTCCACTAGGTTGTATCTCTACAAAAGAAGCACTAGGTTTTGAAGAGTAAGGTCCACTAAAAGCTGATAAATCCATATTAAAACTATTATCAATAGCACCATCAGCATTCAAACGAATAACAGGTTTGGTGTAAGCTACTCCATTATAAGTGGTAAAACTCCCTGAAACCAAAATTTTTCCATCTAATTGTAAAGCTATGTAATTGACCAATTTATCAAAACCCAAACCTATCCCAAAACTTGTGTCTATACTCCCATCTGAATTAAGTCTGATAATTCGATTGGCTGATACGCCTTTGTATTCTGTAAAATCTCCACCTACCACTATTTTTCCATCTGATTGTAATACAATTTTATAAAGAGTATTATTGAAACCTGTACCTATTTGAAAGGTTTCATCTTTGCTTCCATCAGAGTTGAGTCTGATAATTCGATTGGCTAAAAAACCATTGTATTCTGTAAATGTTCCTATTACCAATATTTTCCCATCTGGTTGTAAGACAATTTGTGTTACAGTCCCATTAAACCCAGTTCCTGAGTTAAAAGTGGGGTCTTCACCTCTACCTTGAGCCTGAACAGAGTTTTGAAAACTAAGTATAAAAAAAACAGTTAAGTGAATAATTAAAAGTGTTTTCATAAAACTTTATTTACTGTTTAACTATCCTTTTGATAATCTTATTCCCTTGTAGGTCCTGTAAGGCAAAGAATGTATATTCCTTGAGGCAATTTTCTCATATCCAATTGAATATTTGGCTTTTCGATTTTTCCAGCCATCACAACCCTTCCAAAAGCATCTGTAATTTGCCAAATACTACCAAAGTTTGCTTGCAAATTAATATAATCTGATGTGGGATTGGGATAGATAGATAATAATGATTGGTAAATGTTATTAATAGCAAGTGGGTAAAGAACCCCATCACCTGAGTAAGGATTGAGTCTTGCTATTCTATTTCTAATAAATTTATCATTGTACGTTGTAAATCCTCCTCCCAACAATATCTTCTCATCTGGTTGCAATGCAATTGCATTGGGAATTCCATTAAATCCTATTCCTGTGCCAAAAGTATTATCTAATTCCCCATGTGGGTGTAAACGTACTACTAATCCCATAGATTGATTTTTCACTATATTAAAATATCCTCCCGTTATCAATATTTTATAATCAGGCTGGATAGTTATATTACTTAGAGAAGTTTGTATCTGATTGAATATACTATCTGGTTTGAATGTATCATCTTGTCCCCCATTAGAATTTAAACGTACTAATCGCATAATAGTAGATTCTGATGATAGCGTTTTTTTGTACAAAATATGACCTGATATAATTATCTTTCCATCAGGTTGTAAAGCAGTAGCTGTAATTCCTCTATCAATATTTACCCCCAAGTCAAAGGCATTATCTATAGAACCATCAGAGTTTAAACGAATAAGCTGTTTAGACGGCATGTCTTGGAATTTATTGAAATCCCCTCCTACTAATATTTTCCCATCTGGCTGTAAAAACATTGTATTAACTCTGGAACTAAACTTTGTACTAAAGCTATTATCCAAACTACCATCCTGATTAAATCTGAGAACTTTGCCAATTCCATTGGTATAACATGACACCAGTATCTTTCCTTCTGGTTGTATTACTATTTTATTAAATTCATAATCATTAAAACTGCTTCCAATATTAAAACTATTATCTAAGCTCCCATCAGAGTTCAAACGAACAAGCTTATTACAAGAGACTCCTTGATATGATCTAAAAATTCCTCCTACTAATATTTTTCCATCTGGTTGTAGTTTGATTGTATATACTATATTATCAAACCCTATTCCTACTCTGAAAGTGGTGTCTTTTGTTCCATCAGAATGCAATCGACTCATATAATTCCCACTAAGTTCTTGAGCAGAGTAATATTTTCCAAACCATCCTCCTACTAATATTTTTCCGTCTGGTTGCAAATCCATGGTTTGCACGAAAAAATCAAAGCCTGTTCCTATTTCAAATACTTGATAAATATCTCCGTTGGATTTTAGTTTTAATACTTTTGAGGAATTGTATCTTGAATAAGTGATTGATGTTCCCAACACTAATATATCCCCATTGGTATCTATAATTGCTTGCTTTGTTTGAATTTTAGGTGAGGAATTATTAAAACTATTATCAATACTTCCATCAGCATTTAAGCGTACTATCCCTTTAAGATTATAAGTATTACAGCCTACAAGTATTTTGTTATCTATTTGGCAACTAATTGTATATACTTCTGAAAGTAAAGATGTTCCAAGACTAAAACTATCATCCAAACTACCATTAGGGTTCAAACGAACAAGGCTAAATATTTGTCCAACCCCATTATAACTTGAAAATCGCCCTCCCACTAATATTTTCCCATCTGATTGAGCAGCAATTGAATAAACCATTGCTGGGAGTGTGGTGGGAATTTGTTGTGGTATTGTAAATCCAGTTCCTATATTTAATGTATTGTCTATGCTTCCATCAGCATTAAATCGCATCAGGCTTTTATAGCTATTTCCATTATAACTTGTGAAATATCCTCCTCCCACTAGTATTTTTCCATCTGGTTGTAATGCTATTGCATTGGGAGTCTCATTAAATCCTACTCCATTATTGGGATTAAAAGTATTATCAATACCTCCATCAGGATTCAACCGAATTAAACCATACGAGCCCATCAATATAATTTTCCCATCTGGTTGCAATAGTATCTTTTTATGGGTTAGATTGGGGAAACTTATATTAAATATATTATCTATTTTTCCATTAGAAAGCAGTCTTATCAATGAGCTTTTATTACCGTTTATAAAATATCCTGCAACCAATAATTTTCCATCAGGTAAAGCCAATATATCATCGATTCTTGTTGAATCATTTAACCATGATTTTGTACTAAATGTATGATCTACATGAGCATCCTGATTCCATCTAAAAATACGTTTATTGGGGTATGTTTCTGCAACTATTGTCTTTCCATCTGGTTGCAATGCTATTCTTAAATATTGATTTTCACTAAAATAGAAAGCTGTATCATTTGGATTAAATGTCTCATCATTGCCAAATGTTTGTCCAAATGAATAAAAGTTGAAAAGAGAGCAGATTAAAAAAGTTATAGAAGACTTCATAGTGTTTTTAAGTTTTATAAAATGTAAGTTTATATCTAAGACCCTCAAAACATTGATTTGGTTGCAGATAGACTAAAATTTACTTCAATATTTTTTCACTTGCCTCCCATAAATTTTCGGCATAAAAATCTACTGTCAAGTCTATTTTTTTACCGATTTTTATGGTTCTGATGCCTAATTTTTGGGCTGGAATCATATCTCTGAGGCTATCGCCTATCATCCAAGAAAGAGTGGGGTTGATATTGTATTTGGCTATGGCTTTTTCGAGCATGAGGCTATCAGGTTTTCGAGAAAGAGAATTACTATATGCCTCATGATAAGGCGAATAATACAAGTCATCTATTAAAAAATCACATTGTTGTTGTAGATACTCATGACATTTGAGTACATCTTGTACAGTATAGAGTCCTTTGGCTATTCCACCCTGATTGGTAATGACTATCAGTAAAAAACCTGCTTCTTTTAGGTTTTTAAGGGCTTCGATTGTACCTTCTGGAATGATAAAATCATCAACTTTATAAGTATATTCTCCTCTTTCTTCGTTGAGGACACCATCTCTATCTAAAAAAATTGCTTTTTGCATTGTTGAAATCTTGTTTTCCAAAATTACAACGCAAAAAGCATATAAAAAATCCATTAGCCTGTAAAATTAAAAAGCTAATGGATTATTAGTTTGCCATAGAAGCTTCCTGTACAGGCATATTTACTTCTATGCCTGTAAGGTGTATGTCCATTTGACTCATCGCTTGAGACAATTCTATTACATCTATTTCCATCATCACATCTGCCTGACCTAGTGTTGCAAGCATGGCTACTTTTTCAAGTTCGGCTAGTTGCAAAACGATGTCTTGTGTTGCCATAAAGCCTGCGTTTTGAGTATCCAGATTAGCTTTTTCAGCTAATTCTGCAAACTTTTTCCATAGCAAGTCCAGACGACGATAAGCAGGGAATTCATCTCCTACAAACAAGGCAATATTTAAGGTTCTGATGACTTCTTTCAAACGCCATTCTACAAAAACTTGGTACAGATGTAAAATAGAATACACCAAATCTGCATTATAGGCGGGATTTTTCAAGAAGATTTTTACCAAGCGTTCTGCTCCTGTTTTATAGGCATTCGCCTGAGAATGAACAGCATGTTCGTGAAATTCATTTTCTGCGATATTATATAATTTTATCATTACCATAGTGGTACAATTTAAGCTTTTAAAATAATTCTCTATACTCTCTTTTGTTTACTGTTCATTGATGCTTGTTCAATGCTTAAACCCATTTTGACACTTTCAAATTTTCATTTTGAGCCCATAACATTACCAAATGCTTTTCTTTGGGTTGCATGGCTCTGTTGTACTTGCCTCTTGCTTGTACAATCGTTTTTGAGTTTAAATCGACCTCCAATGTAATCAAAGTTTCTATCATTCCAAATTCTTCAGACTTTAATGTAAAAATAGCACATTGTCCTTTGTAGCAACGAGTTTCGTAGCTGGCTACACAATGTTTTTGTTTGGCTCCTTCTGTTTTGAGTTCATTGGTAGAAAGCAATTCTTGTATTTCGTAAAATTTGTTTTTCACACCTGTACCTTCTTCCCAAATAAATCCATCAATACCACAAGTTTTCCAAACATAATTTCCACCTCTGTTCAAGCGTCTATTGAGTGTTTGATGCCATTCTTGCGTTTGACGAAGAACAGAATTGATAGTTCTACCTTTCATCGAATACCCATTGTTTTGAGTATATTGTTCTCTGATGTAATCCACTATTTCTTCTACTTTCTCCATATCAAACATACCTGCTTTCACAAAAAACTCTATGACTTCGCTCCAAAAACGTTCATTTACAAAATTATTTCTTCCTAGATACGAACCATTGATATACCAAGCCAGATAATCGTCTCCTCCTAAACCTATTACTTGTGCATAACGCAAAGCCTCATGGATATTTAAGTAACTGGGAGCTTGCATAAATGCATGAGCCATTTTTTTAGTCATGGTAAAGGGCAAACCTGAAAGTTTACGAACAGATTTCCCTTGAGCCAAATCAATATACCATTGCATGTAATTGTCTTTATCTGTCAGCCAAGCAGAGTTTAAAAATGCAGGAACAGGATATTCTACAAAAAGATGCTTCAATAAATCTGTCCACTGTTTGGTTACATTATGGCTTTTTCTCTCCCATGTTTCTATTTCTCTGATAAAATAATTCGACTTTAAAGCTATTTTCTTTAAAGAAGCTAAGTATTCATAGTTTTGGAGTAAATCAAAACATCTTTTTTTAGCCAATACTTGTAAAAGTGCCTTGTAAGCCCATAAATGATTTGAGTATTTCCATTCTTTTAGTTGCTCAAAATCTGCTTTTATTTTATTAAATATCTCAGGATAAACATATTGATAACTTTTTTTTGCAAAAATAAGCTCTATATTTTTTGAAAACACCTTCGATAAATCTTTGGGTGTTTTGAGTATTTCCTGATATTGTTGTTGTTTCTGAATTTTAGTTTGTTCAATTGCCTCTAATTGCATATAAAGAGGCACTTTTTTCTGGTTTCCCATATCCTAATAAATTAATCTTTCTAAATTTTCAAGCAATACAATCACACCTAACTAAAATTGTACTTTTTTTAGTTAGCTCATAAAACAATTCTCTTAATTTTTTGCAGGGGAAAGGCAAAATAAAAGCCCGAAAACTTTGGCAATTTTCGGGCTTTAGGATATTTTAGAAAGGATAGCTACCAGAAAATAGCTTCATCTATATTCCAAAGACCGAAAGGTGTGCCAAGAACCCCCACAGACCATAAGCCTACACATTCGTGGGCTTTGCTGTTAGATTTTTGATACATTTTACTTTCTAATCTCATTTGTTTTTTGTTTAGTTTTAATGATACAAATATCAAATCATTTTTTGTACTTTCCAAATATTTTTAGAAAAATTTATAAAAAAATAAAAGAGGCTACAAGCAAGAAAGCTATCGCTCTTACCATCTGCTTGTGGCAGATTGGGCAGTGAGCTGGCAATTCGACATCTTTGTTTAAAGACTTACAAGGAGGCATTAAAGCTTTCAACCTCATTTTGCCACATCGGAATCAACCCGATTTCACTAGTTCGGTCACCCGAATTACGCTACCTTAGGATCGTTATAGTTACGAAGTAGGCTTTCTTTACGGCACTCTTTATGTTTTAAAAAAATCTATTCATATTTCAATAAAAACTCTGGATTGATGGCTTTGAAAGATACTCTACCAACATTTCTTTCGTGGCGTTCTTCTAGAGGACGTATCACGATACCTTCAGCCCAAACTTTATCATTGAGAGTTGAACGCATTTTAGATTTTTCAATTAATGTATGAATATCATTACTCAAAGCATAATCTGTTTCTAAAATAGGCACACTTGGCAAATCCAATGTTTTCAGGATACTTTCAAACTCATTGAAATCTACATAAGCAGATTTATCAATATCATAAATATTAAAAAACCTTGCTGTTTGTCCTTTTAGAGCATATTTATTACCCTGAACGCCCTCACCTATCAACTCTCCTTGTAAAGCAATATTCCTGCCAAAGCTTTTTAGTTTTTCTTCTACATTCAAGGTTCTTGCTACTGCCCAAAAAGTATTTTCATCATCTGCCTCAAGTTCCATATTACGACTACAAACACCAAATACCTCATCTCTCAGGTAATATGTTACAGAAGAACCATCTAATTTTTCAGTAACAAAGCATTTTTCGTTTTGATATTTGTCCAATGTTTTTTGTAACACTTGTACCCTTGTTTCGTCAGTTTTAGGAATAAAAGACGGGAATGTACTTTTCATTACACCAGCCAACATTGCAGGAATAGGAGGCTCATATTTGATAACTCCCAGAACATCTGTTACATCCAAATCTTCTTCGATGGGTGTACCTTCAGGCAACACACTCAAAGGAAAACAAATGCCTTGTGAAATCTGTCCACGCAAGCGAATGGTTCTGATACGCATTCCACGTGGTTTTAAGAACTCAAATTCAGGTTTATTGGGCAAAATGCTGTCTATTTCACAATAAACACACAATTCACCTTCTTTAAATTCATCTTTTTTGACGACCAGTTCCCAACCCAGTACAGTTGCTCTCATAATAGCATCTGCATCAGGAATTGGGTCTAAGGCTTTTATTTTTTGGATAGAAGCAAGTTTTCTCATTGTTTTTTATTTTTTGAAACAAGATATTTTTCTAATGTATAAATTTCTTGTTTCTTATGTCTATTTGATAAAATGAGGTGTAAAACCACCTTGACTGCACCCTACAACAGGAATTAAATTATCTCCTTTTACATCACAACCTGCAAGAGTAGTGATTTTTGGATACCATGTTTTTTCGTATTGCTTTTCAATTTTAGAGAGTTCCAAAAGTAAATGAAAACCTCCCCGTGTTTGCAATACATTCAAGCATTCTGGATTGATGTGTTTTTTTACTTCTGTAAGGGTTTCCCCAATATCTACTCCATCAAAATCCAAATCGAAGTATATTTTTCTTTTACAACACTGCTGAATTTGCGAAAGCACTTCCTGATGTGGATTGTATCCATTGTATTCTTTGGTAATCAGTTCGGCAAACTTCACCAAAGATTTTTTGGTAGCACCTTCCAAATCTCTTGGGTTGGGCGTAATATACAAAGCCAACGCTTCCTGAGGTATTGGATTACCTTTTTGTTTGTATGCTCCCACTTCACACTCCAATTGTTTGATTTTATCAAAAAGATATTCTTTGTTGGAAGTAAAACGTTTGAGTTGGGCTTTATCAGTTCCCACCCCTTCGGCATATTTGCTTCGAGCAAGTAAAGATACATAATAGGTTTCCTGAGGTTTTAGTTCTGGAAGCCAGTCTATAAAATCCTGAAGCAGTTTTTCGTCTGTGATAATTTTGTAGTTCATGTATCTTTAAATTTTAGGTGTTTTTCTAATTTCTGCACCAATTTACAACATAATTGATATATGCTTCTCGTACAAATGAAAAAACTGTTACATTAGGTATATGATTGACCTCTAGCAAATACTTCTGATTATTAGATGTTACCATATAATCTATCCCAACCGTTTTTAAATTGAAATATTGAGCCAGATTTTTAGCATCCTCCAATAAATCCGCATCTATGAGCATTTCAGTTGCATCTTGGTGATGAATCGATTTTAACCAGTCATCACCTGTAAGCTGAATTTGCCAAGCCTGTTCCCCTACCAGAACAATCCGAACAGCCTCTCCGTGTATAAATGGTTCATAGAGTGTTATTTCATGAGGGCTTTGCCAGTTTCCCTCAAATTTAGCCTTGTTTTCACCACAATGCCAGTTACTCCATTTTGCTACTGTAGGACGTTCTGCATACCATTCTTGAGATTCTAACGACATACCTCTTGGTAGAATACCAAATTTTGTTGCTTTTAAGGCTCTTACCAGTCCTGAGTGTCTGAGTCTGCAATCCATCATCCCTGTAGCATCAGGCAAACATTCACCTCCCCAAAGAGCTAACAGCGTTATAAAATCAAAGTCATCATCAAATATTCCATGATAAATTACCTTGTCTACTTTTAGAAATTTATCAGGATGAGTTTTACTTTCTACCCACAAAACACCCTCTACGAGTTTAATTTTAGGCAAGTATTCATAAATAACTGCTAAACAGTCTATTTTTTCTAAAATTTCTGTGGTTTCAAGGGGTTCTAAACCCACTATTAAAACTCTCTTTTTATCTGATAACATAGTTGTAATTTTATAATATCCATTTTGCAATTGTTAGATTTTCTTGTTCTGCCCACATCAAAAGGACATCAATTTCAGGTTGCGTTAAGGCTCTGTTGTACTTTCCTTTGGCTTGCACAACTTTGTTATGGTCTAAATCTATTTCAATAGTAATTACACGTTCAAATTTTTCTCCTTCTTTTACTCTCATCGAGAAAATTGCACATTGCTTTTTATAAGCCGACCAGCTATATCCACTCACGCAGTGTCTTTGATTTTTACCTTCTTCATATAACTCTCCTGATGATGTGAGTTCTTTGATAATATATGTCCCCAAAACACCCACATAATTGAAAGAGCGAATTCCACAAGTATTCCAAAGGAATCTGCCTTTTCTTTCATTGAAAAGGTTTTGCTCCAAAAGCCATACATGTGTTTGTCTGAGTAAAGCCTGTATGGTTCTTCCTTTCATAGAGTATTGAGGATTTTGCTGATATTGAGCATATAAGTAATCTACAATATGCTCAATTTGTCTGTAATCAAACATTTCCGCTTGTGCAAAAAACTGAATGACTGAACTCCAAAACTCCTCATTCTTAAAATTATTTCGTCCAATCAGGCTTCTATTGATAAAATAAGCCAAATATTCTGTTCCTCCAAAAGCTAAAGTTTGGGCATATCTCAGAGCCTCTGTAATATTCATGTAATCAGGAGTGTTGATAAAAATATGAGCCATTTTTTTGGTCATCTTTATCTGTGTTACAAAATCTCTGATAGACGCTCCGTTTGTTACCTCCAGAAACCATCTTCTTTCGTATTCATTACCAGAAAACCATGCATTATTCCAGAAATTAGCCAGTTTGTATTTTACAAACAGATGATTGACCAAATGTCTAAATTGCCTCTCAGCATTATATCCTTTTGGCTTCCATCTTTCCAGCTCTCTGATTGCATAATCACTTTTTTCTGCAACTCTTAGTAAAGCTTTTAAATATTTTTCGTCTAAGAGCAGGTTATAAAGTCCATTTTTTTCCACATACATCACAAGCTTTTTAAAATAAGTTAATGAGTGGCTTTGAGCTTCTTTACATAAGTCTGCCAAATAACGCAGAAAAGGATATTCGTAACCTTTCAGTGTATATTTTTGATCAAAAACGAAATTTATTTCTTTACGAAAAGCCGTTTTTTTGCTTCTGTTACCTGATTCTTTAAGAGTTTTCTGAATGGCTGTTTCAAACTCTTCTTTCCAAGATATTTCTACAGGTCTTAAATATCTTGGGATATTTTTTGAATTTCCCATAAAATAATAAAGTCAGTTAAATCTGTATTTTTTACATATCCGATTCACTCTGACTCTATTATCTGGGTATTCAGTAAAAGAAGAGTCAGAATGAAGTTCCCAAGGCACTATCTAGGTGCAAAGGGATTCCATTTGTTAGCAATCTCATTTCTTTGTTTTTTTAAGGTTTATAATTTTATTTTCAATTTTGTTTTCTTTAAAATCCAATGGTTTAGCATATTTAAACCATTGGATTACTGGTTATTTTACAATTCTATACTTTCTATTTTAGAAAGAGCATTCTCTCCGTTTTCAATTGCCTCCAATACTTCAAAAACTTTATCAGACCATCCAGCTATCAAGAATGTATCTTTGTTGACCACATTCAGGGGCATTTGTCCGTAACCAGCCAAGTCGAACAGGTACAATTGAGCATTAGGAGCTATTTTTTTATACTCTTTCCACAATGCAGGAATGGTTTCTCCAGAGAAATTGCTGTTCCACATTTGGCAGTCAGTGAACATCATCACTTTATCCATCACCAATTTTTTAGAAATCAAATCTTTGATAACCAAATAACCATTCGTAGAGTATCCCACTTCTCCTTCACGTTTACGAAACTCCATCACATTTGCCAAAATATTATTTTGAGGCACATTGATGGCTTTCCAAGTATCTCCAAACATTCCTGTAATCACACTTCCACAAGCATTTTGCAGAAGCATCGCAAGCACCAAACCTATATCATAATTTTGTACTTTGCTATTTTTAGAAATAGGCGTTTGCATAGAACCCGAAACATCACAAGCAAGCAATACTTTTGTATTTTTATCAAAACCTTTGATATTTGCAGCACTTACCTGAACAGCATTTTCCAATGCATTCAAGATAGTAGTTGTATGTACAGATACCACGCCTTGCAATTCTCTATATGCTGAAAGGAATCGGAAAGGCAATTGTTTTGAGTTTTGTACTGCCTTTTCATTAGAAAGATAATTTGCCACTTTTTCGACATGAGCTTGACTTACCTGTGCCTCCAAAATGTTTCGGAGGTTACGAAGTGTAGCCATATAACCCACTTTTCCACTATCTATCAATTCTTCCCATTTAGCCTTGAAAGCTGCTTCTTTATCTTCTTTTTTATCAAAACCTTTTTGTCCAAGCACCGAAAGTTCTACTTCCCAAGTGTAAGGTGTTTCGAGTTCATCTTTTACGATTTTATCGAAAATTGCTTGTTGTGCCTCATCTTTTGCTTTAGGGTGTACCAAAAACAGAGCATCACGCAGTTTGATTTCAGTAGCTCTGTTATATTTTGCAAACTGATACTCATCAAAACTATTGAAAGCATTTGCCACACCTTTTTGTACTTGTTTGGAAAGTTTTCCCAATTTTTTCATTCCATCACGAGCATTTGCCATTTGGTAATACGCTAAAATCTCTGTGATTTCATCAGCACGTCCTATAATTTGGCTAATCATTTTGCTTACAAGCTGATCGCCAGCATGTATTTTAGCAAGTTCCACAGCCAATACCAAAGGTACAGAACGCAAATTCATTTGTTTGCGAGCATATACAGCCAATTTTGCTACAAATACAGGGTCATTTTTAGCTATCAACTCTTTAATTCGAGCTACTTTTGCATCATTTTTTTCATAGAACTGGTCTGAAAGAGATGATGTAACCACTGCAGAATACAATTCCAATGCAGAACTCAGTTTGTAAGCTTTTTCACCTGCATGATTGGTTATAGTATTTGTTCCTTGTGTTTTTTGATTAAATTTCATAATTATAATGTTTAATGCTAAGTGGTAAACGTTCAATTATTTTTATTGCCCTTTAGCGAGATTTTTCTTAGAAGTAATGATACTTTTTGAAATAATTTTCATTACTTCATTTGTATCTTGATGTATTGATTCAAAACTTTTATCATCTATAAATTCTGTAGCTCTTAAAAGTTCTAACCAATAAATTGTTTCATTTGCTTCTTTTTGAGCAATACTTAGTTTATGGATAAAGTCCTTCTTGCTTTCTGCCTGCTCAGCTTCTCTTATATTTGCTCCAATAGATGTTCCAGAGCGTAAAATTTGTTTACTCATTACAAACTCTGTTTTTTCTGTTTTAAGATATTGATATAATTTCACAATTCTAATCGCTAAAGCAAAACTTTTATCTCTAATTACACTCATATTTGAATATTTACAATTTAACATTTTACAATTAAATTAATGAATCACGTTTCTAAATGTAATATTGATTCTCGCTTTTTTTTCATTTTCAGGAGGTACTCGGTGTAAATGTGTATGTTGTAGAGTTCCTTGCATTACGATTACATCTCCTTTTTCTACTAATAGTTTTAGTGGATTTCCCATTCCATTTTTGGCTTTAAACCAAAACTCCCTTGTTTCTCCGAATGAAATTGAAACAATTGTAGGATTTTTACCCACACATGGATCATCATCAGAATGCCAGTTTACTCTATCTTTCCCATCTCTGTATAATTGCAAAACAGCAGCATTAAACGTTTCTTGACCTAATATTTCAGCATCTTTTTTGAGTTCCAGCATGACATCTGTCCAAGGCTCAGGCTCAAATACCATTCCTGAATAATTATAAGACCGCTCTCCATAATTGGCTGTGAGCCTTGGTAAATGTACAATACTTCCATCTGCATTCTGATAGGTTTTATCTAACCATTTGATTTGGTTATACAATTTCCGAAATATCCTATCACAATACACATCATCATAAAAGGCTGAAAATATGACTAAACGTCCATTCAAATAAGTTTTCATAGTTATAAATAATAGCACTCATCTATTGTATTTGTGATTTCTGCCCACCGAGTTGCCAGTAATTTGGCATAGTCTAAGTAAAAAAGTCCATAAGTCCCCAACGAATATCCATCGTTTACTTCTACCAAAAGTGTTTCACCTTTGTCTGTCAGTCCAAAATCAATGGCATATGCTTTAGGTGCTGTTGTATAAGCTTTTACAGCTTCTTCAATTACTTTATAATCAAAGTGTAATCGCCAGTTTCCTTTGTACATTCTGGCATCCATGATTCTTCCATACCTTACAAAACATCTCCATTCTGCGAGAAAATTTACAGGTTCAGAACACCAGATTTCAGTATCTTCTAACTGGTCTCCACAACCGATCAAATCTTTTGTACTTTTTACCAAAACCCCTGTGAACTTTTTAGATGCTTTGGCAGGTTTGATAAATACATTCCATTTTTCTGGATCATTGGCAATGGTATTGACGGTTGATTTCCAGATTTTTCTACCCAAAAAAGGTTCTAATTCCTTTGGATAATTGATTTCTTCTGGAATGGCTATGCCCAAATTTCTCCAGACAGCCTTTACATCATCAATAGAGCCAACCACCACATCTTCAGGGACATTTCCCTCTAATTCACTTCCTTTATAAAAATCACAAATTTCATAGCCCATAGCCCTGAACCCCTCGCCTGCCACATAATAATTGACTGTGGCAGGGTGTCCTTCTTTTACTTTTTGGATATAGACTTTCATAGTTATAATGTTTTTGGTTGCGGAGGTGGGACTCGAACCCACGAGGCAAGAGCAAAGGCTTATGAGACCTTCCAGATACCAACTTCTGACACTCCACAATCAGTTGAATATATATTTTTTAACAGGTAACAAGCAAAAAGTGACTGACAACGGGCTTTTACCGCATCTTCCTGCAAGCAGGACGCTTTGTCTCGATTAAGCTACGGCATTTCTAGCAGAAATGAAGTAACACTTTTTTACGACACTGTTAGTGTGAAAGACAGGACTCGAACCTGTATGGCTAGACTTTCAGTCTAGTGCCTTGACCATCTCGGCTACTTTCGCAGAAGTTTTGGGGTTACTTTTAGAAAAAACTTTATTTCTCCGTGTTTACCATTTCACCACTGTTTCTACATTGAAACAGGTAGGACTCGAACCTACAAAGCCTTAAGCTAGAGTCGTTAGCGAAGTATTTTTTTCTTACGACACCCAAAGTTACCCCCCGTGGATTCGAACCACGATTAACTCCTCCAAAGGGAGTTGTCCTGCCGTTAGACGAGAGGGTAATGTATATTTTTGTCGCCCCAGAACGATTCGAACGCTCATCTCTTGGTTCGTTGCCAAGTATCCTTCCTTTGAACGATGGAGCAATGAAAACAGGCTACAGTCGAGAAATCACTTATAGTTTGCACCACATTTGTTTTCACAAATGGTGGGATTGTTTACCCACATAATCCAGAACCCAATTCTAGCGTGTCGAAGTAAGACTTCTCTACGGCACTGTCTTTAGTGGAGTTTGAGGGAATCGAACCCCCGATTCTCTGTTCGTAAAACAGATGCCTTGAACCACTTAGCGAAAACTCCAAGAATTTGTATTTCATTGTAGAAGTTGAGGGAATCGAACCCCCGACTTTCTGTTTGTTAGACAGACGTTCTGAACCAACTGAACTAAACTTCTTTTTTAGTGGAGTTTGAGGGAATCGAACCCCCGATTTTCTGTTCGTAAAACAGATGCCTTGAACCACTTAGCGAAAACTCCAATTAATAATTTATTCTTTAGTGGAAGTAGTAGGATTCGAACCTACTCAGACCGAAGTCAATGGTTTTACAGACCATCCCAACTCTCCAACTTTGGCGTACTTCCTTATTTTTAGAGGAGAAAGTGGGGCTCGAACCCACGGTACGCTTACAGCGTACTACAGTTTAGCAAACTGCTCCGTTCACCAGCTCTGGCATTTCTCCTAATTTTTCGCAGGTAACAAGCAAAAAGTGACATTGATGCTCTACCAACTGAGCTACCCTAGCCTGAGTGCTAGAGAGAGGACTCGAACCTCTGACCATCCGATTAAAAGTCGAAGTAACACTTTTTTACGACACTGCTAGTGTGGGAGACAGGACTCGAACCTGTATGGCTAGATCTTCAATCTAGTGCCTTGACCATCTGGGCTACTCCTACATGTTAGTATTGAGGTGTACTCAATACTCTATTCTATTTATTCCGTTCGCCCGGCAGGACTTGAACCTGCGACTCCCTAATTAAAAGTTAGGTACTCTACCACTGAGTTACGAGCGAAAATACAAGAGGCAACAAGCAAAAAGTGACTTTAACATACACAAGGCATGTTTGCTGGATTTGAACCAACTCAATAAGATTTTTCAGTCTATTTTTTACCGATGTAACACTTCTTTACGGCACTCTTTGGCGGTCAGTACGGGAATCGAACCCGTATCGCATGATAGACAGTCAAGCATCATCAGCCATTAGACCAACTGACCTAGTTTTATGAATATTTGGACAAAGTTATCCCGTTCTAAAAAATTGTACTTTTTTTAGATTTAAGATTTTTAGAATTTTGACTTGAGCTTTGGTTCGGGCTAAACAAAAAATCCCGAACTTTGCTTTGAGCCGTTCGGGATTTTCGTTTGTGTATTCAATATCTTTTTAAGAATATTTTCGCATTTTATTGCTACTTACACATATACCCGAACATTTAAGCTCCTTTCCAAAGTCATCCTGACTCACCACCATAAATGGTTTTGAGTTGATTATTTGGCTGCGATATGTATGTAAGAGTAACATTTTTGAAATCTTTATTTGGTTAATTGATGTGACAAAGTAAATAGCTTTTTTTGTACTTTCCAAATATTTATTGAAAATTTTTTAGATTTTTTTTAGACTCTCATAAAAAAGCATCAAAAACTATGCCTTTTTACGATTTTAAGCAAGTTTTTAGAAAAAACAATGATATTCCAGTTTAAGTCACTAACTTTGAAGCAGAAACCTATAAGGTTTCCTATGATTTTATTTTGTAGATTAAACTATACAGACTTAAAACCTTATAGGTTTGATAAAATCACTTTCATTATTAGAGATTAAACATTTTATATTTGTGCAAAAACTCCATAAAAATCTGTGTGTAGCTACTGTTGAAGCCCTTGAAAGTATTTTTAATGAGCAACGTTATGCTGATAAAGTAATTGAACAACTCCTTAAGAGCAATCCTAAATGGGGAGCAAGAGACAGGGCTTTTATTGCAGAAAATACGTATGAAATTGTTCGTTGGTGGAGAAGATTATTATTTCTAGCTGATGATAAATATGCTGATGATAGAAAATATCCTACTGTTGTTTTTTGGAAAGCTTTGGGTACTTGGCTTGTTTTACAAGATGTTCAGCTACCCTCTTGGGAAGAATTTAAACAAGTAGCAATAGGAAAGATTAAACAGAACTCAAAAAAAGAGATGTCAAGGGCTATCAGAGAGTCTGTACCTGACTGGCTTGATACACTTGGTGAAAAAGAATTGAATAAAGAGTGGGATAAAGAACTCAAAGCATCCAACCAAACAGCGAAAGTAGTTTTGAGAGTTAATACACTCAAAACTACGAAAAAAGAACTTGTAAAAGCCTTACAGGAACTTGAAATAGAAACAGCCAGTGTTAATCTTGTTGAAAATGGTCTTGTATTGAAAGAAAGACAAAATATTTTCAAAACGGCTTTGTTTAAAGATGGTTATTTTGAAGTACAAGATACTGGTTCTCAGAAAATAGGTGAATATCTTCAAATTCCTGAGAATGCAAAAAGCCTAAGGGTTGTAGATGCTTGTGCAGGAGCAGGTGGCAAAACACTTCATCTGGCAGCCATGATGGGTAACAAAGGCAAAATTATTGCTTTGGATACTGAAAGCTGGAAGCTTGAGGAACTCAAAAAACGTAGCCGTAGAGCTGGTGTGAGTATTATAGAAACAAGACTGATAGAATCTACCAAAACCGTTAAAAGGTTAGAAAATACTGCTGACAGACTTCTTTTGGATGTTCCTTGTAGTGGTTTGGGTGTACTCAGACGTAACCCTGATGCAAAATGGAAACTTTCTGAAGATTTTATTAATCAAATCAGGACTACACAAGCTGAAATTTTAGAAAACTACTCTAAAATCCTTAAAAAAGGTGGTTTGATGGTGTATGCTACTTGTAGCCTTCTACCATCTGAAAATGAAAAGCAGGTTGAAGCCTTTTTAGAGAAAAATCCAGATTTTACACTCATTTCGCAGAACCACTTACGCCCCAGCGAATATGGTTTTGATGGATTTTATATGGCTTTGATGGAGAGGAAATAATATATTAATCTTTCCATTCTTCGATTTTAAAATCTTTAAATATTAGTTTATTATTCAATAAAACAATCAAATTTTTAACATATACTGGCTCTGGGGCAAGACTATTGCACCATTCTACTGAAATTTGATACATCAATTTATTTTTTGAATCATCAGGTTTTCCCAAGATTTTTATAATTTCATTCTTGTGTAGATGTTTTAAATACTCCCCTTTGGTGAGGTCTTGAAGCATGGCTTCTCGATGAGGGTAAAAATGCCCAAGCCCTTCATGGCTGTATTTCCATTGATGGCTATCAAATTTCTTACTTTTTGTGCAGCTAATCATTATTCCTAATACAAAAAAAATTATTAGCAGATTCTTCATTTTATTTCAGTTTTTCAAAATCAATGATTTCATAATATTCTGCATAAATTGTGATACAGTTGGTTACACAATCTTTGTCTTTATTTCGAGGGCTGTATTTTTCTTCTTTATCACAGCTATCAAGTAAAATTTTTCCAGAAGATTCGTAAGTTCTGTGATTGAAAACAGGGTTTCGTTTAACGGCATCTACTCTATATTTTTTTTGGATTTGCAGTTTAATAGGTTGATGCTTTTCTGTATATAAAATCTTCAAATCCAGTCGATTTGCTTTTGCATTGTAAACGGAGTCAAATTGATAATAGCAATAAATCTCGTCTTCTGTTGTTGTTTGAATAGTAACTATTAGCTTTTCATATTTAAAATACAAAAAACTCATTCCTAAACAAAGAAACGATACCAGACTCAATAGTTTGAAGGTTTTCATGTATTAAATTCATTTTGTAACAAATCTAAAATATTAGCACTCACAGGATTCTCTCTGGCTGGCAAATTCCAAAAATAATCATCATGGCAATCAAATACTTTTCCAAACTCAAAACTTGTATCACAGCTCAAGAAATAAATATGTTTATCAGACCATGCTCCAACAGGTATAAAAATAGGGCAATTTAGAACAGTTTGCTCTTTCTTGTAATAGGTTACATTTTCATATTCATAATCCAAATCCGAAAGCATACTTTCATAACTGTAAAGCAAATTCCACCATGTTCCATCGCTTAAATCTTGACTCAAATTGCCTTCAAATAAATTGATGAGTTCAAAATACTCATCAGGCAAACCAAATGTACTTAAATCTTTTTCTGACAAATATTTCTGAATGACTTGCTTGATAGCATCTTCTACCTTCTGTTTTTCAAGAGGTTGAAGCCTTTTTTCGATAGAATCTCCAAATTTTTGATAAAGTAAATTTTTAATCTTTTGTCTGTCCATCTATCTTATTTTATACACAATATAGATGTTTTTTAGAATAAATTTAGGTTTTGTTTATACAAAAATTGTGGTTTTTAGAGTTTATTAAATCAAACATAAACATTCCATAACCATATGAAATTTCATTTCCTCATTGGGCTTGCTCTCACAAGTGTAGTATATGCCCAAGAAAACGTTACCTATCAAAAGCCTTCCAAAGAAATTTTGGAAATTGCTGATTTTGAGAATGCTCCTTCAGTACTCATGAATAACAAAAAGGAGTACATGATTCTAAGCTACCGAAACACTTATAAATCTTTAGAAGATTTGAATCAGGAAGAAATGAGACTGGGTGGTTTACGAATCAATCCAATCACAAATATTTCAAGTACAGTGAATTATGTAAACAATATTAAAATCAGAAAGATTAAAGATAAAGCTGAAATACAAGTACAGGGATTACCTCAAAATCCTAAAATCACCAATTATGCCATTGCCCCCAACGACCAAATGCTGGCATTTACACATACAACCTCTACAGGTGTGGAGCTATGGGTAGTAGATTTTGCAACTGCTCAAGCCAAAAAACTCACCAATGCGACTCTCAATGCCAATGTAGGTAGCCCTATTAGTTGGTTTAGTGATAGCCAAGGTTTACTGGTTAAGATGCTTCCAAGTAACAGAAAAGCTTTAATAGACCAAAAAAAAGAACTACCTAAAGGTCCGATTGTATCCAATAGTGATGGAAAAGTATCTCAAAACAGAACTTATCAAGATTTACTGAAAAACCCAAGTGATGAGCAGAATTTTGAAGCTTTAATGACTTCAGAATTATATAAAGTATCTCTAAATGGTTCAAAAGAGCTTTTCAAGAAAGCTAATATGTATATTTCAGAAAGTTTTTCGCCTGATGGCAATTATTTGATGCTAACAACCCTTGAGAAACCTTTTTCTTACATCGTTCCTTTTAACAGATTTCCACAGAAGTCTGTTGTATTTGATGCAAAAGGGAATGAAGTCAAAAAAGTGAATGAAGTACCTCTTACCGAAATTATGCCTAAAGGTTTTTCTTCTACAAGAAAAGGAAAAAGAAATATGAGTTGGAGAGCCGATAAACCTGCCACTCTTGTATATGTAGAAGCTCTAGACGAAGGAGACCAAGCTAAAAAAGTAGATTTTAGAGACGAAGTTTTTCTTTGGGATGCTCCTTTTAATCAGACTTCCAAGTCTGTTCTCAAAACGCCACAACGTTTTGCAGGTGTTATGTGGGGAAATGACCAAGTAGCCATTGCCATAGATCAATGGTATGATACCCGAAACATAAGAGTTTATCTGATTAATCCTTCTACAGACAACCCTACTCCTAAAATTATCTCTGATAGAAATTCTCAGGACATTTATGCTGACCCTGGTAATTTTGAAATGAAAAGAAATGAGTTTGGCAGAAATGTATTGGCTATTGAAAATGGTAAAATGTTTCTGATGGGTAGTGGCTTTACCAAAGAAGGACAATTTCCTTTTATTGATGAATTTGATATTAAAACTCTTAAAACCAAAAGATTATACACCTCCAAACTCACTAATCAGAAAGAGGATTTGATTTCTATCGAAAATTTTAAAACAGGAGATGTACTTGTACAATTGCAGTCTAAGAATGAGTTTCCCAATTATTATTTCAGAAACCTGAAAACAGGAAAGTTAACTCAAATCACAAGTTTCAAAAATCCTTTTGAAAGTATCAAGAATGTAGAAAAAGAGGTCATTAAATACAAAAGAAAAGATGGTGTAGAACTTTCTGGAACATTGTATCTGCCTGTTGGTTATGATAAAACTAAAAAAGAAAAACTTCCTTTGCTCATTTGGGCGTATCCTACAGAATTTAAGGATAAAAACTCAGCAGGACAAAGTGATAAGAACCCAAATGAATTCACATTCCCTTATTATGGTTCATTTGTATATTGGGTTACAAAGGGTTATGTGGTGTTGGATGATGCCTCTTTTCCGATTATTGGAGAAGGCACAACAGAACCCAATGATACTTTCATTGAGCAGTTAGTAGCCAATGCAGAAGCAGCTATTGATGCCGTAGATAAATTGGGCTATATCAATCGTAAGAAAGTGGCTATCGGAGGACATTCTTATGGAGCATTTATGACTGCCAATTTGCTTACACACAGCAATTTATTTGCTTGTGGTATTGCCAGAAGTGGAGCTTATAACAGAACTCTTACACCTTTTGGATTCCAAAGTGAACAACGAAATTATTGGGATGTACCCGAAGTGTATAGCAAAATGTCTCCATTTATGAACGCTCACAAAATGAAAACGCCTCTTCTGCTTACACACGGAGAAGCTGATAACAACCCTGGTACATTTACATTGCAAACAGAAAGGTACTTTCAGGCTTTAAAAGGTTTGGGAGCCCCCGTACGCATGGTTATTTTGCCTAAGGAAAGCCACGGATATGCAGCCAAAGAGAACATTTTGCATTTACTCTGGGAACAAGATAAATTCTTAGAAAAGCATCTTAAAAATTAACCAAAAGCCCTGAATTGCTTCAGGGCTTTTTTATTTGAATATTCTATTTGAGTTTTAAATAAGTAGCACCATAACCAAATTTATTTTTCTGAGCATCTTTATAAAACTCTATGTTGGGATGTTTGCTAACTTTTTTCTGAATTTCGTATTTAAGCGTTCCATTCCCCACACCATGTATAAAAACTATCTCGTCCATACCTGTTGCAATGGCATTATCCAAAGCTTTTTCAAATACCTGTACCTGATATTTTAGAATTTCATCAGGGTTCATCTGTTTGGTGTTATTGGGCAAAAGCGTTTCTATATGCAAATCTACTTCGGGAGCTGGTTTTTCTATTTTCTTGATTTCAATTTTATCAGCAGCCTTTTCAAGCATTTGCTCAGCTATTTTAGCCACATCAATATTCTGAGGGATTTCTTCTTTATCTATTTGGAACAGGTAGCCTTTTTTCTGTACTAAAGGTACATCCTGAAGGCTCTTAAACTGGTTTGCCCTAAATTTGAGTTTTTTGATAAAAGGCTCTTGTAGTTCAAAATATCCTTTTTGGTAATACAAACACTGTAAAATATATGTTCCCCAATTATCCAATTGAGATAATGATACTTCATGAACTCTGATGTGTGTTTTGGAAGTCAGAAAACCTGCTAAAATTCCTTGTTTTTCCGTTGAAATACTAAAAGGAATATCCCAATCTGTATTATTGATAAAATACAGTGTAAATTTTTGGTCGTTGAGAGCCACAAAAGCCCAGTAAAGTCCTTTAGTAGCTTTTACTTCTTTGATGATATTTGTTTTTGAATCTTCTTTAGAAGTTTCTTCTTTATTGAAACGTTTATTTTCTTCAGGAGAAATTAACACTATTTCAGACTTTGAAACAGGAATAGTAAACCCATCTTCTATTTCTATTTCTACGATGGCACCTTTTAGACCTACAATTACACCCGACTCTTTTCCATGTAGTAATCGAACTTTATCACCTATATTCATAACTTTTAAGTTTGTTTTTTTACACAAAAATACGCAAATTTATAAAAAACACTATAAAAAATGATTTTGGTCAGTGTAAATAGTACCTATATCATGTATTTATGTGTTATGAATGTATCTCAAACCTCAATTCTATGAATTGGCATTTAACAAATATTAAAGAAACTTTAGACCTATTAGGCGGGCATTTAGGAGGTTTAACCTCTTCGGAAGCTGATAACAGACTGGATAAGTACGGTTATAATGAGCTAGAAGCCAAAAATAAAAAACCTGCATGGCAGATGTTTTTAGGGCAGTTTAAGGATGTGATGATTATCATATTACTTTTAGCTGCTGTTGTTTCAGGTTTTATTGGTGATCTTAAAGATACTTTACTCATTGCAATCATTGTTATTCTTAATGCTATCATTGGTTTTTTACAAGAGTACAGAGCTGAGAAAGCGATGGAAGCTCTCAAAAAAATGGCAACTACCACAGCCAAAGTCAAAAGAGATAACCAAATAGAATATCTTAATTCTACAGAAATTGTTCCTGGTGATATTATTCTTTTGGAAGCTGGAGACATGGTACCCGCTGATATACGTCTCTTGGAGACTCATACATTAAAAATAGAAGAAGCCTCTCTAACAGGAGAATCGGAAGCTGTTGAAAAACATGAGCAAGAACTTCAGGAAGAAAATATACCCTTAGGTGACAGGCTCAATATGGCTTATAAGAGTACACTTGTTACTTATGGTAGAGGCTTGGGCATTGTAGTAGCCACAGGTATGAATACTGAAATAGGTTCTATTGCTAAAATGCTTCAAGAAGAAGAAACACAAACACCTCTCCAAAAACGACTTGCTGATTTTGGGAAAAAACTCTCCTTTGTGATTTTTGCAATCTGTGCCATTATCTATATTTCAGGCTATATCAGAGGAGAAGACCCAACACAATTGATTTTAACAGCTATTTCGGTTGCTGTGGCTGCCATTCCCGAAACACTTCCTGCTGTGATAACTGTTTCTTTGGCACTTGGAGCAAGTAAATTGGTTCGCCAAAATGCCCTCATACGCAAATTACCAGCTATCGAAACACTTGGTTCTGTAACATTTATTGGGAGCGATAAAACTGGAACACTCACCCAAAATAAAATGACAGTAAAAGAAGTTTGGGTAAATGATGAGTATACAGGTCTTAATCAGGAAAATCTAAATAACACTGATTTACTTATGCTTGCTATGAGGCTTAATCAGGATACTCAAATAAATGAAAATGGAGAAATCAAAGGTGATTCTACAGAAATAGCTGCCTATCAGTATGGCGTTTCTAATGGTAGTATTCAAGACGTAGAGAAGTATGCGAGAACAAGCGAAATACCTTTCAGTTCAGAACGCAAAATGATGAGTACTTTACATTCTTTTGGAGATAAAACCCTGATTATCACAAAAGGAGCATTAGAAATGGTATTAGAAAAATGTGTTTCTACACCCAAACTTGTTCATACCAAAGCAGAAGAAATTGCTCAAAAAGGCATGAGACTTTTAGCTTATGCTGTAAAGATTATTGAAAATGGTTCTTCGATAGAAGAAGCTGATATTGAGAAAGATTTATATTTTTTGGGTGTAATTGGAATGATAGACCCTCCTCGCCCAGAAGCAAAACAAGCCGTTGCTGAATGTATTTCGGCAGGTATTATTCCAGTTATGATCACAGGAGATCACCCCACCACAGCTCAAGCTATTGCAAGAGAGATTGGTATATTAAGCAAACCTTCTGATAAAGTCATTACAGGCAGGGAAATGAATGAAATCTCAGAGGCTGAGTTTGAAGCAAGAGTCAAAAACATTCGTGTATATGCTCGTGTATCTCCTGAACAAAAATTACAAATTGTAAAAGTTTTACAAAAACAAGGGCAGTTTATTGCCATGACAGGTGATGGTGTAAATGACGCTCCAGCTCTTAAAAGAGCTGATATTGGCGTAGCTATGGGTATTACAGGAACGGATGTATCGAAAGAAGCCTCTGCCATGATACTTTTAGATGATAACTTTGCAACTATTGTCAAGGCTGTCAAAGAAGGACGTAGAATTTTTGATAATATCCGAAAATTCATTCGATATACTATGACAGGTAATGCGGGGAAGATATGGGCTATTTTCTTAGCCCCACTAGTTGGATTAGAAATGCCCCTGCTACCTATACATATTTTATGGCTCAATTTGGTAACAGATGGACTGCCCGGACTTGCTCTGGCTGGTGAGCCAGCCGAAAAGGGTATTATGACTCGTCCACCACGACATCCAAAGGAAAGTATCTTTGCACATGGTTTGGGATTTCACATTTTATGGGCTGGCTTACTTATTGGAGGTCTTACACTAGCTGCTCAGGCATGGGCTGATCGTGTGGGTGGTAATTGGCAGACCATTGTCTTTACAAGTCTTTGTTTTGCTCAAATTGGACAGGTTTTGGCAGTTCGTAGCGAACATAATTTTCTATATCAGGAAGGTTTCTTTGGTAATTTACCCCTGCTTGGTACTGCTTTACTCAATTTTGGGTTGCAATTAGCCCTTATTTATGTGCCTTTTTTACAAGAAATTTTTGTAACCAAACCTCTAACACTTACTGAATTAGGAGTTTGTATGGGTGTAGCTTTAGCTGTATTTCATGCTATTGAAGCCGAAAAATTTGTGAAAAAAATATTTTATAAAAATAAAAGCCAAGAGTTATCTTAATTCTTGGTTTTTAAACTTTTTTAATATATCATCTCTAACTGAAGACTTTTAGATGAACGTTCCAAAAAGAAGCCTGCTTGCCTAAAACTAGGGTTTTTGATGGTTGGACGATAATTATTAGAAAAACAATAGCCTTCTTTGGGCATGCCAAGAAAATTATAGTCCATTTTTTTATTATCGTTCTCATCATGTAGAACAGCCACAGCATAATCACCGTAAGGTAAATCTGAAAATTCTACATAAGCTTTACCATCTTTGATTTCAAGTTCGGCAGTCTTATAAGCATATTTATTTTGTGTAGGAAATCCCTTGGCATTGTTGAATAAATTCAACAATACTTTTCCTTTGGTGCTTTGAATTTTGGTTATTTCTATTTTTAATTTACCTGTAGCCTGTGGGGAAAAAGATGTAAAAATAAAGAAAATAGGTATAACAAGTAATGCTTTTATCATAGTTTTATCTTTTAAGTATTGCTCCTTCAAGGATTACCGTTTTAGTATCATCAGGACTTATAATTTCTTCACCATTAATTACTCCTTTTCCTAAAGTCATTTTCATTTTTGAGACTTCAAAAATCTGCCTATCATTGGTTTTAAATTCTGGTTTTAAAATATAATAACGGCTAGTAGGCTCTGTTTCAGAGCTTTTTACATGAAAGATTCCATATTTTGAATTAATTTGTAAAAAATAGGCAGGGTAAGCTATTTTAGTTGAATCTGAAAAATTAGCTAATTGCATCATTCCATTTTTTTCTCCTTGCCAATAACGCATTACTCCTGTATAATCACCTGTCACAAAAACGCCTTGAAATTCTTCTTTGGGTTTACAGGAAACTATAAAAAGCGTAAATAATATAATTATAAAACTGATTGTTTTCATTTTAGATTTTATTTTGAAATAGAAATATACAATATTTATACCATATTTTCAAATAAATATTTCAAAGCCTAAATGGGGATATTCAGTATTATCTTTGTCCCTAGTGACTCTTCAGAGTTGTTATATAAATCTATAATTTCAGATTTAATCGCTTTTTTTCTGCCATAGTTTAATAAATCTAAACGCTTTTGTGTAGCACTAATGGCAAAAGACTTATGCTTTTTGGGTCTGTTTTTATTGAGTTCACCCGATTTTTTTCTACCAATACCATTATCTTCTATCTCACATTGTAAAAAATCATCTTTTTGTGAAAACCTTACCCTAAGTTTTCTATCATCTTTTTTGTGCAATAATCCATGTTTAAGAGCATTTTCTATATAAGGCTGAATAATCATGGAAGGAATTTGAATACTTTCTATATCTAGGCTTTTATCTACTTCTAAATGATATTGCAGGTTTTCAAATCGGATTGCTTCTAATTGAAGGTATAAATCTAACATTTTTATTTCATCTTGTAAAGGTATTTCTTGCTCATTACTCATGTCAAGTGTCAAACGCATTAAGTCTGAAAACTTACCAAGAAATTCATTTGCAAGGCGTTTTTCGTTGAGTAGAATAAACTCCTGAATAGAATTGAGAGCATTGAAAATAAAATGAGGATTCATTTGTACTTTTAATGCTGCCAGTTGAGATTCTCTCAGACTACGCTCTATTGTATTTTTTCTTTGTATTAACTTTAGTCTCCACCATACTATCAAGGCTACAATTGCAATAAAAGCTAATATTGATGCCACTATAAACCAAATTTTCTTCCAGAAAGGTGTTGCAATTTCTATTTGTAAAATAGCTGTCCCTTCACTTTCTACACCATCTTCATTGATTGCTTTTACCTGAAATTCGTATTTGCCTGAAGGTAAAGAGGGGTAGCGAGCAAAATTATTAGAACTTTCCGTGTAAATCCAATTGGTATCAATTCCTACCATTTTATATTTATACCGAAATGAGCCTCTACCTTTATAGGTAATTCCTTGAAAATCTATTTTCAGATTATTTTCTTGATAATTTAATACATAATTAGATTTAAAGGGTAGTGGTGTCTCCCATACAAGCAACTTATCTATATAAATTTGAGGTGGGATTACGTTTTTAGAAGGCAAATTTTTGGGTATTTTCATTAAACCCTTTGGGCTTGCTAGCCAAACATGATTATTGACCACTACTACCCCATTAATCTGCTCACTAATTAAACCATCTTGTCTGTTAAAAACTTCTACTTCATAATTACTTAGTGATACTTTTGCCAAACCTTTATCTGTTGCTACCCAAAGAGTATTTTCATCTACATATATCTCTGAGCATAAATTGCTGGGAAGCCCATTTAGATTTGAGATTTGTTTCAAAGGTTTTGTTCCTTTAAAAAACATCAGCCCTTGTGTTAAAGTCCCTACAATCAGGATATCATCTTTTTGGGCAAAACATTTTACAAAAACACTTACACTATCATTCCATTTAAATTCTCTGACCTTCATATTCTCAAACAGAAATAAGCCATGAGCATAGCCTAACCATACTTTAGATTGGTCTTTTTCCACAAAAACAGCCCTTGATCTCTTCTGAGTAGACATAAAAAAGCTATTATAATTAAATTCTGTAGTATTTTTTATATAATCAAATTTAGCTCTTAGTTGTTGTCGTTGCTGCTCTCCTAAGTCATTCCAAGCTCCCAGCCCTATGCCATCAGCTCCAGCAGTAAAAACTGAATTTTTGTATAAACTGAAATACTTAGGGGCAGATGTTGCTCCTTTCAGATTATAGCATTCCTTTCCATTTTTATCAAAGTAAAAGCCCATACTACAACTGACAAAGAGCTTTTTATTTTCTTTATCATAAGCCAAAGCCTCTATTTCTTTTTTACTTTTTGTAATATACTCGTATGTAATTTGTTTTGTATAAGTATTAAAGACTTTTACCTTTCCGTTAAACATTCCTAAAAGTAAATTATCCTCATCATCTTTTGCTATTTTATAGATGTGTTTGTCCTCTAAACTAGGCATATTAAACTCATTAAAGAATAAAATATCCTTATTGGGCATGACAAAAACACCATCTGAAAGCGTACTAATCCAATAATTTCCTTCTCTGTCTTGTACAATATCAGAAATAGGCTTGTCTACAAATAGAGGCTGAGGCTTTCCTTGACTATCTACAAAAAGTGGCTCTAACGATTGACTATAGCCATATAATCCTGAGTAAGTTAGAAACCAGATATTATCGTCTTTATCAGGTCGTACATCGTTGAGTTCTATTGTCTTCTGGCTAGGATTTTTCTTTCCTATAAAATTAATTTTATCAGATTTTTGAAGAGGTTTCTCAGCTTGGTCATTTAAAATAAAAATTTCATCTAATGCCCTTTCTACAACAATATGCCAGTTTTTTATGATTTGATGTCGATAGCTCATTCCTATTTTTTTGACTTCCCTACCATTATTTTTTTTCAAAAGATTGCCGTTTTGATAAAAAATAACATCATAAGTATCCAAATTGATAAAACTATTGGGAGCATATTCTACCATTTGGTCATATCCTTTAAATAAAGGTATTGCCTTACCCTGTGTATGCAGATACCACACCATATCATTATGATAAGTAAACAATCTATCCTGTTTGTCAATATGATAAGATAAAAAATCTGGTAAGCCCTTGGGAAATTTATATTCGTATGTTTTTTCTTGTTCTATGTAAAATAGTTGTCCTGAGAAATTCACAAACCAAATTCGGCTTTTCCCATCCTCTTGGATATGCGAAACTGCAGAAGCTTTAGAAGTTTTAGCCTTGTAAAATTTAAACTTGCTCCCATCATATCTGCACAACCCTGACTCAGTAGCCATCCAGATATATCCTTTTATATCTTGGTGTAAATCGAATACAGTTGTAGAGGGCAAACCTTGTTCATCAGTCAATTGCCAGTAAGAAGGGTGTTGTGCATAGTTTTTGAACCCTACCAAACTCAATAAAAAAAAGAGTATAAATGATTTTTTCAATTTTGTACCAGTAAAAACTATTCAAATCGTAATGCTTCAATAGGATCTAGCTTTGATGCCTTGTATGATGGATAGAAACCTGAAATAACTCCCACAAAAATACAGACAACCACCCCTAAAAACATCCAGAACCAAGGTACAAAAAACTTTTGAGAGCCTAATAATAGTGCTACTCCATTTCCAGCTAAAATCCCCAAAACAATACCTGCTATTCCTCCTAACTGACAGATTACGATGGCTTCTATTAGAAATTGTTCTTGTATACGGCGTGGCGTAGCCCCTAATGCTTTTCTAATCCCTATTTCTCTTGTTCTTTCTGTCACTGAAACAAGCATAATATTCATTAGTCCTATAGAAGCTCCCATAAGCGTGATAAAACCTACTAAAAAACCTCCTATTTTTAAATAGCTTGTTACCTCACCTAAGCTTTCTGCCAGTGTTTCACTTTTTTTAAGTTCGAAAGAGTCATCTTCATTGGGTAAATCATGTCTTATTTTTCGCATCAAGCCTCTTGCCTCATCCATAGTCTGGTCAAATTCGGCAGGGTTTAAGACCTTGATTTTAATATCGAAACTTGTGTCTTGGGTTCTAAGGAGGGTTCTTGCCATTTCCAGTGGTAAAAGTACAGACCTATCACCTCCACCTCCACCCATATTTCCACCTTTTTTTTCCAAAACGCCTACCACCTGAAAGCGTTTACCCAGCATGGTAATAAATTTATTAGTAGCTTTGCTTTTACCAAATAGTTTTTCTGCTATTTCTGCACCAATGATGGCAACAGGTGTTCCATTTTCTACTTCTTGCGAATTTACATTTCGCCCTTCTTTAAGTTGAAAGCCTTGTTGTCCCAGATAGTTTTCATCTATTCCTGTTACCTGTGAATTAGGATTAGTTGTTACAGAACCATATTTTACTTCTGCATTAAAAGTAACAGCCACAGAAATACCTACTACACCTGAAAAAGAAAGTTTGCCTTTCAACTCTTTGGCTTCATAGTGGCGTATAGGAGGTTTTGCGTCAGCTCTTTTCCCCCCCATTCTGTTTCTTTGAGCATTTTTCTGACCAATATCAAAAGAATTAGCTCCTAAGTCTGCAAAACTATCATCCACAGACGACTGAATACCGTCAACAGCCGTTAAAATACCTACCAAAGCCATTATACCAATAGCAATGATGAGTGCCGTCAACACCGTACGTAATCTATTTTCGTTAATCGAACCTAATGCAACTTTAATATTTTCGAAAAAATTCATGGTCTTAATACAAACAAGATGGATGTTCTAATAACTCTATAAATCGCTTTTTTAGTACATTGTTTTCTCTTTTTTGGAAATAAAAGGTACTTTTGAGTACAAAAATATGCTTCTAATGTCAAAAATACACTGGATTCTGCAAAATAATCTAATAAAATCTGAAATAAAAGAAAGTATTATAAAAACCTTGAAACAAGATGACATCAGTTATGAGGAGGTTCAGGTAATTCCTTTTTCTGACGATTTGCCACCTATTCATCAACAAGCCAATCAGTATGTATTTTATGGCTCTAGCACACTTATTTTCAATGCTTATAAAGATGCTGTTTATCAAAAAGGCGTTTTTTATGATGAAGAATCCTTCACTATAAAAAATTACAATCAGCAGTGGGGCAAAAAAATGCTTAATTATGATGCCCTTATGACCTGTTTAGCTGATTTTTCGGAAGAAAAATACGATTTAGAAAGTTTGTGGTTTATCAGACCCATAGCCGATTCAAAAGCATTCAGTGGCAGTGTGATGTCATTTTCTGAAATTCAAAGACTCACACAAAATTTAAAAGAATCGAATAATCCACATCTATCTACTCAAACACCTATTGCTATTAGCTCACCCAAAGAAATAGAAAAAGAATGGCGACATTTTATTGTGAATAAAAATGTGGTCTCCAGTAGCCGATATGCCCAAAATGGACATTTATCTGTTTCAAACACTGATATTTCTGATGAACTCATTAAATTTGTAGAAAATTGTTGCCTTCAATATACCCCTCATGATATTTTTGTGATGGATACAGCCCTTTGTAATGGTCAGTATTTTATTATTGAATGTAACTGTTTTAATGGTACTGGTTTTTACAGCCATGATATTGAAACCATTGTAAAGAAAATCAATCAATTTTTATCTTCATGTTAATTACCGAAAAATTTAAAAATACATCCATTATTCTGGCTTCGGGTTCTCCTCGCCGAAAACAACTCCTTGCATCATTAGACATTGATTTTCAGGTACAAACAAAAGATACTCCTGAAGATTTTTCAGACCAGATGCCCATTGCTGAAGTACCTATGTTTTTAGCACGTCGAAAAGCAGAAGCCTTTTTACAAGAAATCCAAGAAGAGCATCTTGTTATTACAGCAGATACCATTGTCAGTATAGAAAATACAATTTTAAACAAGCCTCAAAACGAAGAAGAGGCTTTTAGTATGCTTCAAATGCTTTCAGGAAAAATGCATGAGGTAATTACAGGAGTATGCCTGATGAACAAACAAAAAACTTTTGTGTTTTCAGATATTACAAAAGTGTTCTTTAAAACACTTACAGAAGAAGAAATTAGATATTATATCCAAAAATATGCTCCTTATGATAAAGCAGGCAGTTATGGGGCTCAGGAATGGTTGGGTATGGTGGCAATCCATCACATAGAAGGCTCTTATTTTAATGTAATGGGATTACCCATACACAGACTTTATGAGGAATTAGTTAAGTTTTAAGATTTTATGAATACATACGGAAATATATTCAGAATTACTACTTTTGGAGAATCGCATGGCATAGCTGTGGGTGTGGTGATTGATGGTTGTCCTGCTGGTTTAGAGATAGATGAGACATTCATTCAACAAGAGCTTGACAGAAGACGTCCAGGACAATCTGCTATTGTTACCCAACGAAAAGAAGCCGACCAGATTCAAATTGTATCAGGTGTTTTTGAAGGCAAAACGACAGGAATGCCCATTACCATGCTTGTGTGGAATGAAGACGCCAAAAGTAAAGATTACAGCCACATTGCAGATAAGTTTCGCCCTTCTCATGCCGATTATACCTATCAGATGAAGTATGGTTTCAGAGATTACAGAGGTGGGGGCAGAAGTTCTGCCAGAGAGACACTTGCTAGAGTAGCTGCTGGGGCTGTTGCCAAACTTCTTTTGAGAAAATTGGGAGTAGAAATTCAGGCGTATGTATCGCAGGTGGGAAAGCTCAAACTTCAAAAAAGCTATCAGGAGTTAGACCTAAGTCTTACAGAATCCAATGATATTCGTTGTCCTGATGCCCAGATGGCTGAAAAAATGATTGATTATATCAAAGATATACGCAAACAAGGTGATACTGTGGGAGGAGTGGTGAGTTGTGTATGTAAAAATGTTCCCGTAGGGCTTGGAGAACCTGCTTTCGACAAACTCCATGCTGAACTTGGAAAAGCCATGCTTTCCATCAATGCCGTCAAAGGTTTTGAATATGGCAGTGGTTTTGAAGGTGTTGAAATGCTTGGTTCAGAGCATAATGATGCTTTTTTTGTTGAAAATAATCAGGTGCATACCAAAACCAACCATTCAGGAGGCATACAAGGTGGAATTTCCAACGGAGAAGATATTTATTTCAGAGTAGCTTTTAAGCCTGTGGCTACTATTATGCAAGAGCAAGAAAGCATTAATGAACAAAAAGAATCTGCAATTGTAACAGGAAAAGGCAGGCATGATCCTTGTGTAGTACCAAGAGCTGTACCCATTGTAGAAGCTATGGCTGCACTTGTTTTGGTAGATTTTTATTTCAGAAATAACTCTTCGAATATCAGCCATCTATTCTCTTTGACGTAAGATTTTTACAAAAAACTCAAAAAAATATCAAAAAAAGCATAACTTTGTATAAGTGTTTGTCGTAAACAAGGTAAATTTTATGAACCTAAATACAGAAAAAGAACAAGGTATTCATATTATACATATTGAAGGAGATTTGGATGCATCATCGTCTATTGTGTTGGATACAGCTATGTATGAAGCTATTAGCAATGAAGAAAAACACATCCTTATCAATTGTGAAAAACTAAATTATATTTCTTCGGCAGGTTTAGGGGTATTCATGTCTCACTTGTCAGATTTAGAGGAAAAAAACATTTTTTTTGGTTTGTATGGTATGAGTGAAAAAGTAAAAAATGTTTTTGAAATATTGGGTTTACAACAACTCATTAATAATTACACAAACAAAGAAGAAGCTCTGCAAGCTATCGGGGTATGAAATACAATTTAAGTATCAAAACGGAAAAGGAGAATTTAAAAAAGGTTCGAGTTTTTCTAGAAAAAATATTAAAAGATTTACACGTTTCTGATATAGAAGCCAATCAGTTGATTTTGGTTGTAGATGAGATTTTGGCTAATCTAATGATTCACTCAGCAAAGAACAACGACAAAAAAGATATTGACCTTACACTTACCGAAGAAGGTGGTGAAATTACTTTTGAAATCTACGATTACAACTCCCCTTACTTCGACCTTACCCAACACGAAGATGCTAATTTACAAGATCTTGTACGCCAAAAACGCAAAGGTGGTATGGGGCTGACGCTTGTCAAAAATATTATGGACGAAGTGGAGGTTTACTACGAGGACAATACCAATATTTGGCGTTTACAAAAGCGTTTTCCTTATCTCCTTGTAAAAAAATAAACTATCTTGGCACTATTTTGGTTATAGGTTTACTATCATCAAAATTGAAAATCTATGAAGATATTTTTTACTGTAGCTTTTGTACTCCTAAGTATTTGGGCAGAAGCTCAAACTGTTACCAATCCTGTTGTAGGTAATAACCCAGCTCCAAGAAATAAAAAAGAAGCTCGAAAACAAGCTAGAGCCCTTCGAAGACAAGGTAAGGCTAATATTGCAGAAGGAAAAGTTGATAAACAAAGAGCAAAAAGTTTGAGTGGCAGACAAAAACGCATGGAACGCAAAGAAGCACGTTTGCAAATCAAACAGGGACGTTTACAGAAAAAACAAGCTCGTCAGTTAAAACGCAAACATAGATAATATATTTTCCTTTTTGAATACATATTCTATCCCAAAAGGATAGAATATTTTTATTTTATCCTTTTTTCAACAAATAAAACAGAAATCCATTATAAGTTTCTTTTGTATGCTTATAAAATGGCATCATTTTGGTAATGGGTTTGCTATTCTCAAACTTTATACCATGAAAACATTTCTTATTATCAACCTGATGGTTATAAGCCTTTGGACAGAAGCTCAAACCACAATGACAAACCCTGTCAGAAACAGTTCTAAAAGGGAAGCCAAACGAAAATCCCAAATACCTAAAAAACAAGATAGAGTTACTGATGAAGAAGTCAAGCCTCTGAGTCGTAAAGAACGACGCATGGAGCGTAAAGAAAATCGTTTACAAGTCAGAAAGGGGCGTTTGCACAAAAAACAAGCCATTGTAAAACTCAAACAGGCTCGTTTAAAGAGAAAAGAAGCTCGTTTAAAAAGGAAACAAGTCCGTTTAGAAAGAAAAGAAGCCAGACAATTGCGTAGAAGAAACAAATAAATCTTTCTGAGGCTTTAACTATATTCTATCTTTATTTCAAGATAGAATATTTTTTTATGTCAAAAAATATCTATTTTTACTTAAAGATTGTATATTTTATCAATAATTATTCCATATTCTTGATTCTTATATCTCATGTCTTTTGTCTAAAAAAACTTAAAATATGTGTGGAATTACAGGTGTCTTAGCCTTCAACGAAATAGGACGTTTTTCAATGATAAATCTCCAAAGTGCAACGGATGCACTCTCTAAACGAGGTCCAGATTGGAGTGATACATACCTCTCATTTATGGTGGGTTTGGGACATCGAAGACTTTCTATTATTGACACTTCAGATGCTGGTAATCAGCCTATTTCTGATCATACAGGCAGATATACCATTGTTTTCAATGGCGAAATCTATAATTTTAAAAATCTGAGAACACAACTCGAAGAAAAAGGTGTTCAGTTTCGTTCTCATACAGATACCGAAGTGCTTTTGTATGCTTATATTCATTGGGGAGCATACTCTTTAGAGCTGTTGCATGGTTTTTTTGCATTTGCCATCTATGATAAAGAAGAAAATAGTCTTTTTGTTGCCAGAGACCGTTTTGGAATTAAACCTTTGTTGTATTATACAGATGAAGACAGATTTTTGTTTGCTTCCGAAATGAAATCCATTATTCAATATGGAATTGCCAAGGAAATAAATCCAACAAGTCTTCGTAATTATCTGCATCTCAACTATATTCCTGCTCCCGATACCATTTTCAAGAATATTTATAAACTTTTACCAGGGCATTATTTAAAAGTAAAAGATGGCAAAGTAGAACAAGAGTGTTTCTATGAAATTCCTAAGCATTATGAAGAACACCCTACCCAACTGAGCTATCAGGCTCAACAAGAGCATTTATTAGATTTGATGCAAAAATCTGTTCAAAAACGTCTTGTAGCTGATGTGCCTTTAGGAGCATTTCTGAGTGGTGGTGTCGATTCTTCAGTGGTTGTAGCTCTTGCCAGCCAAGATGTAGAACAGTTGGAAACCTTTTCTATTGGTTATCATGATAATCCATTTTTTGATGAAACCCACTATGCCGAAACAGTAGCCAAACACTTCAATACTAAACATACAACTTTCAAACTCTCACAAAAAGATGTATATGAAGTGCTTTTTAATGTATTAGATTACATTGATGAGCCTTTTGCCGATTCATCTGCTTTGCCTGTCTATATTTTGAGTCAGTATGTAAAAAAACATGTTACGGTTGCTCTTTCTGGTGATGGAGCTGATGAAATGCTGGGAGGTTATAACAAACATTGGGGCGAATACAAACTCCGTCAGGGAGGAGTAGCTGCAAGCCTTGTTAAAATGCTTCTGCCTCTTTGGAAAAGCCTTCCTCAATCGAGAAATGGAGGTTTTTCAAATAAAGTTCGTCAGTTGGTTCGTTTTGCAGAAGGTAGTAAATTAAGTCCGAAAGAACGTTATTGGGCTTGGGCAGGATTCACCAAAGAGCAAGAAGTAGAAAATCTGCTACACCCCAAATATAAAAACCAAGAGGTAGAAGAGTACAAGAACACTAAAGAAAGTTTGCTTAAGCACCTTAAAGACAGCAGTCTTGAAGGTATGAACGAGTTTTTTTATACTGATATGCAACTCGTTTTGCCCAACGATATGCTCGTTAAAGTAGATTGGATGTCAATGGCAAATGGTTTAGAGGTTCGTGTTCCTTTTCTAGACCACGATGTTGTCAATTTCATCTTCTCTCTTCCCGTTTCCTCTAAAATAGATAAAGGTATTCGTAAACGAATTGTTCAGGATACTTTCAGAGATGTTTTACCTAAAGAAATTTATAACAGACCCAAACATGGTTTTGAAGTCCCCTTACTCAACTGGCTTCAAACCGATTTACGTTCTCTGATTGAAAATGATTTATTGCAAGACAGATTCGTTGAAGAACAAGGTATTTTTGATGTAAATGAAATAAAAAAACTAAAAAATCAGTTATTTTCACAAAACCCGATGGATGTACATGCTCGTATCTGGGGGCTTGTTGTGTTTCAGTATTGGTGGAAAAAATATTTAGGAAAAAAATAGTATGGCAAATAAAAACAGATTTGCAGCAATGGCAAGAGCTTTTTTGGGTGGTTGTATAGGTTTACACGATTTTTATTTGGGTAGAAATTTTAGAGGCTCTATCAAAATTTTGGCTTTAGTTTTCTTTGGTTTGGGATTTGGTTTAAAAGCAATGAAAAGCCCTAAAACATTATTATTTCTTCCATCCTTCATGCTTTTTTCTAATTTGGCTTCTGGTTTAAAATTGTTATCCATTCGTCAAGAAGATTTTGATTTTAAATATAATCCACATTTATTTACCAAAGTAGATAAAAAAGCTCCCAAAACAGATATTGCAGTAGCCGATGAAATCCTCAAGCTCAATGAGCTTTTTGAAAAAGGTTTGATTACATTTGAAGAGTTTGAAAAACGAAAGAAGAAATTGTTAGAATAACATATTGAGGGAATTTTTAAATCCCTCAATATCAATATTTTAAAATTCAACATCTTCAATAGCAGTAATAGGAATATTTCGACCACCTTTAAGGCTTATCATGTTATCATCTACAGACCAAATTGTAGTGTTCACCCAATATTTTCTTCCTTCTTGATCATAAAAAGAGATATTTACCTTATGGTGATACAAATTACCCAATGAAAGTGCTTTTTGAAGGCTATAAATTCGTCTTTCTTTATCAGAAGTGTTTGATAACACATCTTGTGTACCAAAATAAACTTCGTCTAACTGTTCTTTTGGAATTTCTGTTATTTTCATAAAACAAATAGATTAAAGTATAACTAAAAAAAATATTAGTTTTACTATTAACTAATTATTAGAAAAAATGTTTTGTTTTTTTTAAATAAAACCAATGATAATTTCATGAAAAATAATTTATTTAAAATTATATTCTAAAATAGAAAAATTCTATTTTCTTAAAATTAAAGAATTGAAATAGACTTTTCATTTTAGTCATTCCCTCCATATTCATATTCTTTCCAAAAATAGTTCAACTCCAACCAATATTATTTTAAAAATCTGCCAAAAAAGCAAATTTTATTAGGTTTTCTCTGTATTTGTTCCTATCTTGATTTTTGATGAGTCTTTTCATTCAGATTGGTTTTTAAGCAAAGGTTTTACTTCTGCATTCTTAGAGCCTTTGTTTATTGAATCCCTACCCATCCTATTATTCACCTTACCCCCAATCCTATGAATGTACACATTACAGGTTCTGGAAGTTATATCCCTACAGAACGTATTACCAATGCAGATTTCAACAAACACGTTTTCTATGATGAAAACGGAACGATTCTCCCCCTATCTAATGAAGTAGTAGCCCAAAAACTTTTTGAAATCACAGGCATTGAAGAAAGAAGATATGTCACCTCTAATTTACAAGCCTCAGATATTGGCTTTTTAGCTGCCCAAAGAGCTCTTGAAAGCTCAAATACAGACCCTGAAACACTTGATTACATTATTTTAGCTCATAATTTTGGAGATGTACAATTTGGTACAACTCAAGCAGATGCTGTACCAAGTCTTGCCAGTCGAGTAAAAGCCTCTCTTAAAATTAAAAATCCTAAATGTGTAGCATACGATATTTTATTTGGTTGCCCTGGTTGGATAGAAGGTACAATTCAGGCTTGGGCGTTTATCAAGGCTGGTATTGCAAAAAAATGCATGGTGATTGGTGCAGAAACCCTTTCAAGAGTTGTTGACCCACACGACAGAGATTGCATGATTTACGCTGACGGAGCTGGTGCAACTATTATAGAAGCAACCCACAAAGAAGGTGGCATTCTAGCCCACGAATCAGCTTCATTTACTCACGATGAAGTATATTATCTATTTTTTGGTAAATCGTATAATAAAGACTTACCTGAAACCACTCGATACATCAAGATGTATGGCAGAAAAATTTATGAATTTGCTCTGAAGCATGTCCCCCAAGCCATGAAAGACTGCTTAGAAAAAAGTAATGTTCCTATCGAAAAAGTAAAGAAAATCTTGATTCACCAAGCCAATGCTAAAATGGATGAAGCCATTCTTACACATTTTTTTAAACTCTACAACATGAAGCCCCCTGCTGGTATCATGCCCATGAATATCCAAATGCTTGGAAATTCGAGTGTAGCTACCATTCCCACTCTCTACGATTTAATTACAAAAGGAAGCCTTGAAAACCAAACCTTACAAGAAGGTGATATTGTGCTGTTTGCTTCAGTTGGGGCTGGCATGAATATCAATGCTTTTGTGTATCAGTGTTAAGTTTTTTATAAAATTCATGGTATTTGAAACTTGACTTAGTACTAAGCATCAAAGATAAAAGCCTATTAGATAATTTGTAAAAGTATATTGTGTTTTTGTATTATTTTTAATATAAAATACTGATAAACAAGTTTTTATATCAAAAAAACGTTTTGATATAATTCTTATATATGTGTGTATATTTATAAGTTGGAGCGAAATACCTTCAAATAACTTTAAAATACCCTCCAGAATTTTTCCAAAGATTTTCTTAGCTATATTATTGCTTCTTATTGGGATTCGCAAAAGAAACGCTTAGTCATATACAAATTAATACATAAAAAAATAGAATTGATTAATAATCAAAAAACGTTGATATAAGTCAACGTTTTTTTTTGCCTTATCTCATCGTTTAGAAAGAGCCTGATTTCGCAACTTTGTATTATAAATAAGCTATTATGATAACTATTACAGAAGCCACAGGACAATTAGAAAGTAGTATTATAGAGCAACTAATCTAAAAAGGATTTAGGGCTTCAGAAATTACAGCTTTAGTAAGAAGTGAAGAAAAAGCACAACCTTTGTCAGCAAAAGGAATAAATGGATCTTAGGTCAAAATGCTCTTGAAACAGTTTTTTTACCCTGCAAATGAAGGAAGAGTTGCCTATACAACCAGAAGCGATATAAATGAATATTAAACTTATAAATTTTAAATAATTAAGCTAATGAAACGCAAACAATTTATAAAAGGTATACTAGGAACTTCACTATTAATCTCTATGGACGGCATATCAACAATAGCCAAGGCTATCACATTACAAAATACTAAAAACACTGTTAATTCAGATGAAATAGCCTCTTTTGGAGCTGTTCATCTGAATAATACCTCAATTGAAAAGGCAATCATTTTCTGGACAAAAGTGATTGGTATGGAATTGAGAAGTCTATCTACCTCAGTAGCTGAATTTGGCACAAAAAATAAGACATTAGTAGTAGTTCATCAAACTGTCAAATCTGCATTCAAGGAAGGTTATAGTGGCTTGTATCATTTTGCCATTCACCTTCCCAATAAACAAGAATTAGCCAAGGCAATTTATCGCTTGCAACAAAACAAATATTCTTTTTCTCCAATAGATCACACCATGACACAATCTCTGTATCTAACAGATTATGATAATGTGATGGTTGAATTGGCATTTGAAACACCTGAACGTTTCAAAAGAGTAATTACAGAAGGAGGCTTATTTATAGAAGATACAGATAGTACTGTTAGAGCTGCATCAGCACCATTAGATACAGAAGAAATTCTAAAGAGTCTTGTAGAAAAAGATTTAAGTAAAATTATTAGTGATGATACCAAAATTGGTCATATCCATTTTTATGCTCAGGATGTTGCTCTTAATAATGCTTTTTACAAAAAAATAGGGTTTACACAATTCAATTTTTTCCCACAATACAAATACGCCGATTTAGGTGCTGGAGGATTTTATCAACATCGTGTGGCAATGAACTCGTGGCATGGGAACAACAAACCATTGGCTCCTACCACTAATGCAGGTTTGAAACATTATCACATCATTTTCAAATCCAAAGAACAACTTCAATCTGCCATTAATGCAATTGGAAATGTAGAAGAGAAAGACGGTAATTATTGGGTGATAGACCCTACAGGAATTAAAATAATGTTCTCCTATTCTTAAAAAAACAAGTTTTAAGACATAAAAAATCAATAAGATTATGCAAAAGTTTATTAGCTGTATTTTAGTATTAGTATTAGTATTATTTATACCTACACTTGTTTTGGCTCAACATAAATACTCCTTAAGTGGTACTGTAAAAGACAAACAAAATGGAGAATTGTTGATAGGGGTAGTCATTAGATTAGAAGAAAATCCAAGGTTGGGAACTTTAGCAAACGAATACGGCTTTTATTCATTATCCTTACCAGAAGGCAATCAGACGATAGTGGTATCATACATAGGTTATGAGGTTCAAAAAATAAAATTAAATATCACAAATAATCTAAAGTTGGATATTTTTCTTGAACCATCTTCGGTTGCTATTGATGAAGTAGTAATTTCTGACAAAAAGAGTGACGAGAACTTATCTACCCCACAGATGGGTACTGAGGTCTTAAATATTAAAAGTATTGAGAAATTACCAGTCTTATTTGGTGAAAAAGATATACTCAAAACCATACAACTTCTACCTGGCATAAAAAGCAGCAGTGAGGGTAATAGTGGTTTTAGTGTGCGTGGTGGAGCCGTTGACCAGAACCTCATATTGCTTGACGAAGCTCCAGTGTATAATGCTTCTCATTTGTTTGGTTTTTTTAGCACATTCAATAGTGATGCACTCAAAGATGCTACTATTATCAAAGGCAATGCACCAGCTCAATACGGAGGAAGGCTTTCATCAGTGCTTGATATAAAAATGAAAGATGGAAACAATCAAAATTTTGTAACTAATGGTGGCATTGGTCTCATCAGCAGTCGTTTAAGTGTAGAAGGACCTATTAAAAAAGATAAATCTTCATTTATTATTTCAGGGCGTAGAACCTATGCCGATTTGTTTTTGGGTTTAACGGAGCAATTTAGAGAAAATGAATTATTTTTTTACGATTTAAACATAAAGGCTAATGCTCAAATCAATAAAAACAACAGAATCTATCTTTCTGGTTATTTTGGAAGGGACATATTAGGTCTCAGTGATAATTTTAATACCAATTGGGGTAATGCATCAGGAACGCTACGATGGAGCAGTATAATGAGTAAAAAACTGTTTTCAAATACAGCATTGACTTACAGCAATTATAATTATGATATTAACTTTAAGAATGAGGTTATAAATGTGACTGTCAGATCAAAAATACAAGACTGGAATCTCAAAAAAGACTTCTCATGGTATATTTCTGATAATCATTTTATTAGATTTGGTACAAATACCATACACCACACAATTTCCCCTACCACCATAAATGGTAACTTATCGAGCAGTTTTGCAAGAAAATCAAGAACTTCACTTGAAAAAGCTATTTATATCAACGATGACCATAAGGTTACCAATAAATTAACATTGAGCTACGGTTTACGTCTTTCAGCATTTACGATTTTGGGGGGTGATACCTATAATATTTATGAAAATGGGGTACTGAAAGACAGTGTTCAACTAGCAAAAGGGGACTGGGGCAAAACTTATTTTAATCTTGAACCAAGGTTTTCCTCCAACTACAGAATTAATCAAGTAAGTAGTTTCAAAGCCGCATATTCAAGAAATACTCAAAACTTACACCTTTTGAGTAATAGCACGAGTGGCAATCCAACTGACCAGTGGATAGGAAGCAGCTACACTGTAAAACCCGAAATATCTGATCAAATAAGCTTAGGTTATAGTAGAAATTTTGATGATAACAACTACGAAATTAATACAGAGGTCTATTATAAAAATATGCAAAATCAAATAGACTACCGCAATGGAGCTGATATATCATTTAATGCAGGTAAAGACATAGAGGCTGATTTGTTATTTGGCAGGGGAAGAGCCTATGGTTTAGAGTTTATTGCAAAAAAGAAATCAGGAAAACTAACAGGATGGGTATCATACACACTCTCAAAAACCGAGAGAAAGATAGATGGTATTAATAATAATCAATGGTACAATTCCAGATTGGACAGAACACATGATTTATCTGTAGTAGTTACGTATCTTCTTAGCCCCAAATGGACTTTATCTGGCTTATTTGTATATAACACAGGTAACGCTGTTACATATCCAACAGGTAAATATGAAATAAATGGACAAACTATTTTTCATTACGACAGTCGTAATGCTGACCGAATGCCAGCCTATCATAGGCTTGATTTGAGTGCTACCTATGAGGCAAAGAAGGGTAAAAAACTTCAAGGCTCATGGACTTTTGGTGTATACAACGCCTATGGTCGCCAAAATGCCTATTTTATTGAATTTCAAGACAACCCAGATAGAGAAGGTACCACTCGGACTCTACAAACTTCACTTTTTAGGTGGATACCTAGTATCACATACAATTTTAAATTTTAAAAAATGAAAAAGCTAATAATTGTTTCAGCTGTATCACTTCTTACACTTACAGCTTGTGAAAAAGAAATAGATTTGAACTTGGAAAACAAAAGCGGACAGCTCGTTATTGAGGGTAACATTTCTGACAAAGAAGAGCCACATATTGTACGTGTTACACGGTCAGTAGCATTTACACAAGCTAACCAATATCCAGCAGTAAGCAATGCTTTGGTAATCATTAGCGACAATTTAGGTATGATAGATACCCTAAAGTACACGTCTGATGGTAATTACAATACCGAAAAACTTAAAGCTGGTGTATCAGGCAGAACCTATACACTAAAGGTTTTATTAGATGGAAAAACATATACTGCTCAAAGTGAGCTACCAGAAAAGGTACCACTAACTGGGCTTAAATTAATTCCCATGACCTTCTTAGGTAATACCAATTATGATGTTCTGCCTGAGTACACTGACCCACCAACATTAGGTAATAACTATGCTTTCATTGTAAGAGCAAATAGTAAAAAAGGTATCGTTTTTGAAATTGAATCTGATAATTTGGGAAATGGTGTAGCTAATCAAAGAGATTTGGATATACCTGAAGATGATGGAGATTCTGTCAAGAAAGGTGATATTGTGTATGTAGAAATGAGAAGTATAGATAAAAATATACACACTTACTATACAGCAGTCAATCAACTTACTAGCAATGGTCCTGGAGGTGGCATTTCACCTGCAAATCCACCCACTAATATAAGTGGTGGTGCTTTGGGTTATTTTTCGGCTCATACCTCACAGATACTTAGTATTGTTGTTGAATAAAATTATTTTAAAACATCTTTATTTGAGGATTTCTTAGTGATAATCCATTGTGAAGATACCAATAGTCATTCCATTTCAACAAAACAATGTAAATGGCTTCAAAATTTATAATAAAATTATGAAAAGAATTTTAGACAATTCAAATTGTTCTGATATAACAGAAAAACTGATGCCTATTGTTAACTTCAATAGCTGTGGTGGCAAAGAAGATTGCGTAACTGTTTGCCCTTATAACGTATTTGAAATGAGACCCATAACAAAGAAAGATAAAGCAAAACTTAGCTTAAAAGGAAAAATCAAAACCTTTTTCTTTAAACAAAAAGCATACGTTGTCAATCCAGACCAATGCCATGCTTGTGGTCTTTGTATACAAGCATGCCCTGAGAAAGCTATTAAATTGACAAAATTTATCAACACCAACACTTTTCTCTAGTTGTTTATTAAATCACTACATAAAACCCAAACCTATACTTTACAATAATTGCTAATGGTTGTGGGTTGGCGAAGATGGAGATTCTAGCTCACGAATCTGCTTCGTTTACCTATCACGAATTACATTATTTGTACTATCCCCACATTATACTACCAAATTAAAAAAGGTAATCTTGAAGACCAAACCTTACAAGAAGGTGATATTGTGCTGTTTGCCTCAGTTGGGGCAGGCATGAATATCAATGCTTTTGTGTATCAGTGTTAAGTTTTTTAAAGAAAAAAGATAAGAGAAAAGATAATTGATTAGATTTCTGATATTGGGCATACAAACCTACTTAAAGGAAAATAAGTACATTTTATGAAAATTTTGTTAATAGTTCTCATTTTGATTACTTATAAAAGTACATATAGTCAAAATCGAGATAGTATCAGACTATATAAATTTCTTGAAGGAGAAAAAATAAAATCCAAAGAAGATACATTATTTATAGTTTCTAACGAAGGATATGACTTTTTTTTGTTTAGAATTAATAAAAAGAAGCCTCAAGGCTTTAAAATAAAATTTATTAATGATGATATATTTATAAAAAAAATACGTATAAAAAACAAATTGCAAGAAAACATTATAAGAATTGTAAGGAACCCAAATAATCTCTATAATTTAAGTAATTACGAATGCAATGAGCTTGTCTATTCTTTTAGTACTGCAAACTTTATACTATCTTTGTTGGGAAAGGATATAAATATAAAACTATATAGTCATTGTAAATGGCTGAATGACAATGATAATATTTTAGGAAAAATATATTATTCACTTTTTTACTAGCATTTCCATACCTAAATTACAAATCTATATAAATTCAATACACTTCTTTATAATTTGTTTTCATCTATAGAGAAAATCAATATCGAGTTTTTATAAACAAAAAAACTTAATAACTCATAATCAAACACTTTTACTTCTTCACTTGTGATGGGTATTCTACTAATCACAAATAGCATAAAACAGCATTATAACTAATATATTGGTAATGAATTTCATTTCAAAAATATACTAAAACTTAAATAACAAAAATAACTTTAAACATATCAAATATGGATAATGTAGGTCAAACAATGCAAGTGTTAGAAAAAGTATTACTTGAAAAATATCAGGTTACTGAATTTATTAACAAATCGAGTAACTGGTGTACTTTTTCGACTAATTTTTTAAATACATTTCAGGCAGGAATTAAAAGCAACAACTGTTTAGAAATATATCTAGAATTAGGATTAATCTCATCTAATACAGATTATTCTGAATTAAATCTCAGTATTGACAATATAAATAACTCAAAATTGCGTAGTTATGGTTCTAAAGTTATTGTAGTAGATGATTATTTAAAGCTATTTATATTTCTTCCATTGAGCAATATCAGTGAAGATGGAATATGGATTTTAATGGAAGAATTATTAGAGTTATCTAATAATCAAGAGGTTATTAGTATATTCAACAAATTCAAAAAATCAACCTATTAAATTGCCGAAACTTAATTTGATAATAATAAGATTATGAGATGATTATTTAAAGCAAAAGTACTAGAAAACTCAGAAGCAAGAGTTTTAATGAAAGTAACTATCATCTATCCTTACTATTAGGAATTTCATATGTGGTTGGTATTCTACCAACCTTTCTATTTATAAAAAAGTAAAACTGTTAAAATTTAGTATAAAATTCGAGTAGCTACCATTCCGATTTAATTATAAAAGGAAATCTTGGAGCAGGCATGAATATCAATGCTTTTGTGTATCAGTGTTAAGTTTTTTAAGGAGTTAAGATAGAAAGTTAAAACTAAATACAAAAACTTCTTGAAAAACAATGAAAAGAGAAATAAAAAAAGGTAAAATCGTCTAGATTCTACCTTTTCCCGCCAATATTTTATCTGTATATATTTTTATATCTATTTATCTTTTGGCTAGGGAACTTTAATCTACTAAATCTAACTCATCTTCGTGAAAAGTATCTTTGCGTTGATGTCCATTTCTATCAAGCCATCTGCAATTTACTTTTCCCAGATAATAATAATTCTTTCTGCCTCTTGTGACGTAGCCACAAATAACCATATGAATTTCTGGGTTAGATTTTTAAATAGACTAGAGCTCCAAGTTTAAATTTTGGAACAGCCATAAAAGCTAAACTCCTTGCAATTTAAAAAAGTTCGTGTTTATCTCTTTTATTTTTAAATAATTTGGAGAAACCATTTAATATTATCTTTTTCACTTAAAATTTAGTATTCTACTACTAATCTTAATGCCTCATAATCATTTCTTTTTCCAAATTTCTTTCCATGCTTCTCTCAAGAAGCTTTGCTATTCGGAATTTGTAACCCTGAAAGGCTCAACGAAGCTAATTCCGAATCTCTATCATCAAGTTTTAATTTGGGTTTAGATTATCAGTCATAAAAAACTATTAAATCCTTATCATATAACCACTTTGATTTTCTTTTCCCATTTATATCAACATAATAAACATATTTTTTTCTTTTAAAATGCCAAAACATATCACTTACAATAACTTTAATATTAGGTTTGTTCAATTCATAAACCATATCCCCTATCTTAAATTTAGGAGTTGGAAGAATTTTTGAGATACTTTCTTTTCTAACTTGAAATGTTCCTTTTTTATTTTTTACAGTTAGATATTCTCCTTGTACTTGAATACACTCAACAAGTCCGAAATTATTTGTTATAAACCATTTATTTAAAAACTTTCTCTTTATCCAAGTATTAAAAAACCATTTACTTAGCAATTTTATCATCATTAGTAAATTTTTACTTCTTTTTCCAAATTTCTTTCCATGCTTCTGTCATAAAGCCTATTCCATAGGCTGTTAGTTGCACACATACAGCCCCTACACTCATCAAAGAGACTTTTAGGCTTTTTGTTTGAATCAGTGCATCTATCCAAATGACCATAAAGTAAAAAGCCAGAGAGCCTGTCATCAGTAGTCCTAAAAACGGATGTATCAAGAAGCCTACGGGGCTTGCCAATGTATACAATACAAAAGCAGCAGGAAAACAATGTACCAGTTTCAATTCTTTTGGAAAAAAACGCCAAATATTGATTCTCCCACGTCCAAAAAAATGCAGTTGTTTATAAAACTGTTTGAAACTTGTTCTGCGTTTATGATACACATATGCATTGGGTATAAATCCTATCTTAAATCCGTTGTCTTCTATTCGGATACTAAACTCAATATCTTCGCCCATTCGGGTAATTTTGTAACCTTTTGTTTTTTCATAAACAGCTCTTGAGATACCCATATTAAAACTACGTGGTCTGAATTTCTCTGCCGATTTAGTATTGCCACGTATGCCTCCAGTAGAAAAAAGTGAAGTCATAGCATAGCTAATAGCTTTTTGTGTATCTGTAAAGCTTTCATGGGCTTTGTCTGCTCCACCAAAAGCATCTAAGGGTGTTTTTTCGAGAAAATCGTACACTGTTTGCAGATAATGAGGAGGCACAAGTGCATCCGAATCGAATACCACTAAATAATCTCCTTTGGCTATCTCAAAACCTGTATTTCGGGCAAAGCCCTGCCCTGCGTTTTCTTTATAAAAGTAGGTTAAATCAAACTGATTCTTATATTTTTTAGCTACTTGGTCTGCTTTATTTTTAGAGCCATCTTCAATCACCACCACTTCAAAACGGATTTTAGCAGTATCAAAAACCTGTTTGGTAAGAGATTCTAAAAGTTCATCTAACTCATCAGGACGGTTATATACAGGAATAATAAGAGAAAAAAACATACTAAATAATGGTAAATGGTAAATGACCAATGTTCATTGATAATTGGCTAATGTCTAATTTTAGGTAATTTTAAGGTACTCACTCCTCCTCCTTTCTTTTCAACTTTTATTTGCAGTTTTACACGCTCTTTTAAAGCATCTACATGCGAAATAATGCCAATGGTCTTGCCTGTATTCTGGAGGGCTTCAAGGGCATCTATTGCCATATCTAAGGTGTTGGGGTCGAGCGTTCCAAAACCTTCATCAATAAACAAAGAATCAATTCGTACATTTTTGCTTGCCAAATCCGAAAGCCCTAAGGCTAATGCCAAACTTACTAAAAAGCTTTCCCCACCCGAAAGGCTCTCCACTGGTCTGATGGCATCTGCTTGTTCTCTATCAATAATTTCAAGCTCAAGAGCCTGCTCTTCAATCTTCTTGGTGTTTTCTAAGGCTTCTGCTTTTCTAATCACATAACGTCTGTTCAAACGGCTCAAATGGATATTAGCAAGCCCCACTAACCGTTGTAAAGTAAGACTTTGGGCAAACTCAGAGAATTTTTTTCCATCGCTGGAACCAATGATTTTATCTAATTTTTTCCAGCGTTCACAAATTTCTGTTTGTTTTGTGATTAATTCTTCCAATTCTTGGTATCGTTTGCTGTTTATTTCATAGGTTTTTAACTGCTGATTTATTTCTCCAAGTCTTTGATTTTTAGAAGATTGCTTTTGTTTCAGGTTGTCCATTTCCTGTTTTAAAGAAATTTCTGAAACCCCAGCAACAAGCCCTTCCAAAAGTTCATCTGATTGTTTTTGCTTGCTTTCCAAAACAGATTTTACTTCAATGGTATTTCTAAGCAAACGACTTTGTTCTTGTTTGTAGGCTTCTTGTGTCTCCTGACTCAGCATTTTGTTTTCAACATCTTCTCTGCTGGCAAAACCCTGCTCCTTGATGATAGGCTTCAATATTCTCCAAAGCTCATCAGACTCTTCTTGTTTGGTGTTTCTAGTCTTAAGGGTATTTTCCAACAGCAATTGAACTTTATGGAGTTCGTTTTGTACCCCCTGAAAATCAGATGATGCCTTTTTTTCCTCAATTTCTATCTGTTCAAATTTATTTCTGATTTCTTTCAAAACTATCTGAGAACTTTTTCCATCAAAAAAACTTTGTTTTTGAGCTTCTAACGCCTCTAAGTCTTGTTTGAGTCTTTCATTTTGAGATTTTTGCGTCCAAATTTCCTGTTCTTTTTCAAGGAGTTTAAGCTGTTTTTCAAGCTTTCTAAAAGAGTTTTCTACATTTTGATGATTTTCAAGTTCTTGCTTACATTGTTGCATCAGGTTTTGTAATTCTGCTATCCTCTGAGGAATCGACTCTATTGCAATATTTTGTTTTTCAAACTCTTGAACAATATTTTTAATTTTCATTTCAAGGTGTTGGATATTTTTTTCCCGATTGTCCAAAGTACTTGCCAGTATTTGTGCCTGATTCTGACGTTCTTTCTGCTCCAATTCTTGGAGTTGTTTTTTTGCCAAATTTAGACGTTTTTCATCTTCAGAAATAGTATCTTGTGGCGGATGTGTAATGTATGGGTGATTTGTAGAACCACACACAGGGCAATTTTCACCCTCTTTGAGTGTATTTCTTTCAGTCTCATAATTTTTGATGACAATAGCCTGTCTGATAAGCCTTTCTAAATCTGAAATTGTTTGTTTAGTAGCTTCTATTGCCGTTTTGGTTCGTTGTAATTCCTGTTCTGCCTGTAAAAAAATCTCTTTTTCTTGTTCAAAAGCTGTTTTTTCTATTTTTAATTCTTGTTCAAAATCCCTGATATTCTGGCTTTTAAACTCTAGTTCTTTGAATAAAAGATATTTGGATTGAGTTTGATCAAACTTTGTTTGCCAAAGTTCTTTTTTATTATTTTTTAGATTTTCAGAAACTTCTTTAAGTTGCTCTTGGACATTTTTCAGATTTTCCTGACATTTTTCTAACGATTTAGCAGGCTCATATTCAAATTCTTGTTGCGTTTCCGAGAGTAGTATTCTATAATTTTCTCGAAGCTTAGAAAACTTATTTTCTTCGTTTTCAAGGGTTTTGTTTTTTTCAACAAGTGTTACCTCCAAGGGTATCAGTTCTTCCTGAACGATAGTCTCTTGTTGTTGCTTGAAAGCAAGATATTTTTCTAGTTCCTGCTTTTTATTTTCATAAATTTGCTCATAGCTAATATATTGCGTTTGCAATTTATTCTGCTGATTTTCTAAATTTTCTTGCTCATTTACAGCATTTTCTATCTCTTTACCTAATTTTTGGAGAGCCTGCCACTCACCCTGAAAAACATGTGTTTTCTCATGCCAAAAGAGTGCCTCAGCTTTAGGCATAAATGCTTCTTCTTCTTTTTTTAATAGATTTAAACGCTCCTGATACTCCAAAATCTCTTTTTCAAGCCTTTTGAGCATTTCTAAATTTTGAAGTTGCGGTGTAATAGATTTCAGGCTATTTTCTATTTCTAAAAGCTCATTTTTCAGTTTTAAATCTTCTTCCTTAATCTGCTCTAGTTCTGTAGCAGAAAACAAACTGATTTCCTGAATTTTATTTTTGAGATTTTCGAGTTGCTTTTTTTCGTGTTCGTTGCGTTGATGGGCTTGTTTCGAAATTTCTCTGTAAATATCCGTCCCTGTCATCTTTTCGAGTAATTCAGCTCTTTCTGCTGGCTTCGACCTTAAAAATTTAGTAAAATCGCCTTGTGCCAGCATTACAGACCTCAAAAACTGCTCATAATCTAATTTAGTCAGTTCTTCTACTTTTTTGAGTACACTACTTTTTTTACTCTCGTTATCCTCTTGGTTATCAAGATTCTGAAAAAACATAGCAGGCGTTTTAACTTTGTTTTCTAAAGCTATTTTCCCTCTAAACGCTCTGTCAGTTTCCCAACGAGATGAATATCTTTTTTCATTTACCTCAAAAGTTACTTCTGCATAGCAATCAGTCGTATTTCGGCTCATAATATTTTCTGCAAGTCCTTCTGATGTTTCGTTGCCATGTCGGGTAGTTCGGCTGTATAAGGCAAGCGTAATGGCATCCAAAATGCTGGTTTTTCCTGAGCCTGTATCGCCTGTAATCAGAAATAAGCCATTATCGGCAAAATAAGGTTTGGTAAAATCTATTTCGTGTTCTCCTTGCAGAGATTGTATATTTTTAAGCTTAATTTTTAAGATTTTCATACTTTATTTCTTTCACCTTAACAAGTGTATCTTTATTCAGTTCTATCTGATTTCTGTTCAAAAAGACTACTGTATGCTCCCTTTGACTAATATAACCATTACTCAACATTTCACTAAAATCAGCTTCATTACATTTAAGTAAAAGGGTATTTTTGGAAGCTGTTTGCCATATCCCTTGGCATTGAGGTTTTGCACAAGGCACATTTTCAAGTTTATACAGAAATGTTTGATTTTTATATAAATATAGTCTTACTCTGACACCAGCCTTTAAACTATCATTTTTCTTATAAGTATAAAAGCCTTCATAATTTCCCTCTATTGTACTGCTTTTGGGAATTCTACTACATGAAGCAAATAACAGAAAAATGTATATATATTTCATAGTCATTTCATTAATTTCTAAAAACATATACAAATTTCATAAAAAAAACTTATATTCCCATTGTTTAAACAGAATAAGATTATGATAAGCCTTAGAGAAGAGTGCCTGTTTCTAATACACGAAAACAGAGTTTTAGAAGCTCAGTCACTAGCATTTCAAGAACTTGGAAGTTTAACCCAAGCCAAAGAATTTATTGAATCTTTATTACAAGAACTTGAAATTCAAGAAAGTAAAGCATCCATACCTAATCTAAATAATACAAACTCTCTGCTACAAGATGTACTCAATATGCTTGGACAGGGCAGAAAGCTTGAAGCAGTGAAATTAATTAAGGAGTCTACTCATTTAGGGCTCAAAGAAAGCAAAGACCTTGCAGATTTACTCTATAATAATTTAGGTTCAGAGGCTATTCTTCATCAGGTTTTAGAAATGTATTTACCTCTTTTTGAGAAAAAACAAGAAGAAATTCCTGTGCAACAAATATCTCAAAACTCAGAGTTTGGCACAAAAGTTTCTATAGATACCATTTTAGATTTAATCCATAAAGGTAAAAAAATTGAAGCTGTAAAATTAGTAAAAGATACCGATGGTTTAGGACTGAAAGACAGTAAAGATATTGTTGATGCTATTCAGGAAAAATATTACAAATATTAATCTTTTTCTAAAAAACATTAAACCTATTGCTCCAAGGATAGTCTTAGTCTTGATAATAGCTATGAACGTTTCATAAAATATATCATTCTATTTTTTTATCTGAGAACAAAACCTAAGTTATTATGAAATCATTTCTTAGAATTCCTGTCGTTTTAGGCATGTCTCTTGCTATTTTTTCATGTAAAAAAAATGATGACACCAGCCCGAGTACAACTAACAATGTACCTGATGTGTATAAAAAAATTTATGGTGCAACCAGTATTACCTCTGATGGCACTTATATCACTATCAAGACTACTGGCACCCCTGACCACAAAAGTGTTTATTATGCAAATGGAAACAGTCTTTATGAAAACTTTAGTGGAACAACTTTTGGAGGCTATACCTTTGCCAAGAACCCAAATAGTATTGCCACTCAGAATTATACCTTTAAGATTCCTATAAACCCGACCGTTTCCTCTACTCACCCTTCAACTCCCTTAGGAGCTATTGGAGTAGCTTTAAATGGTGTACCTTTTTATAATCAGTATGCAGGACCTAACCAGTCGCTAACAAACGAAATGGCTAGTTTTGACCAATATTGGGGACATCCACAACAATCAGGAGGCTATCATTATCATGTTGAACCTACTTACCTAACAAGTGTGAAAGCTTCAAAATCTTCTTTATTAGGTTTTCTTTTAGATGGATATCCTGTGTACGGTCCAGAAGAAAATGGAGCTTCTGTAACCAATGCCATGCTAGATGTTTATCATGGACACACACACGCCACTACCGAATATCCAAATGGCATTTATCATTATCATATTACCAATACAGACCCTTACATCAATGGAAGTGGATTTTATGGTATGCCGGGTACTGTTACACAATAAGATATTCATTGTTCTTATATCATTATTTTGGGTTCAGTGTACTACCTCTGAGCCCAAAACTGAAAAAAGCCTACAAATACCTGCTCATCTGATTTCTAACAAAAACGGATTGGTATATTATGAAAATCAACTTTTTTCGGGAACAGCCTACAGTCTGTTTCCTAACCAGAAAGATACCTTTGAAATATTTCACTATTTAAAAGGTAAGGAACATGGTATATGGAAAAAATTTTATACAAACAGACAACTCAGAGAAAAACGAGCGTTTCGTGAAGGAAAAAAAGTAGGGAGTCTTTTCAGATGGTGGGAAAATGGAACCATGCAAATGCATTATGTATTTGAAGATGATGAGTATCAGGGAACTTGTAAAGAATGGAATCAGTCAGGGCTACTTGTCAAAGAAATGAATTACCAAAAAGGACACGAAGAAGGCTCTCAGAAATGGTGGTATGATAATGGAAAAATAAAATCGAATTACATCATTCGTAATGGCAGACGTTTTGGCTTATTAGGAACAAAAAATTGTATCAATGTTAAAGACAGTATTTTTAAGAAATAGTATTTGGAGCTTGTTTTTAATTCTTTTTGCTTGTAATAGTAAAAACAATGAAAATAAAACAAGCGAACTTCCTTATTACAACACTCCAGATTTTACACCAATTTTTGTAAATAGTTCGGGTGAGTTAAACCAAAAAATCACACATTCTATAACATCATTTGCCTTCAAGAATCAGCATGGGGAAACCATTACTGAAAAGGCTGTTGAAGGGAAAATTCATGTGGCTAATTTTATATTTACGAGTTGTGGGACAATATGCCCCACCATGACTCGCCACATGAAAAAGGTTCAGAAAGAATTTATGAATGACAAAAATGTAGTCATGCTTTCGTATAGTGTAACGCCTTGGATAGATAGTATTGCCCGTCTGAAACGCTATGCAGAAGATAATGACATCACAGCCCATAACTGGCATTTACTTACAGGCAAGCAATCTGAAATTTATACACTTGCCCGAAAATCTTATTTCGCTGAAGAAGATTTAGGCTTTACCAAAGACAGTACAGAGTTCCTGCACACAGAACACATGATTCTTGTGGATAGAAATAAACGTATCAGAGGAATTTACAATGGAACTTTGGCATTGGAAACAGAGCAACTCATCAAAGATATGAAAATGCTTCTCAAAGAATAAATTTATCCGTTTTCCTCAAAAGTCTGAATTAATTGTCTGAATAGAGGCAAAAGGTCATCATCTATTTCTTTAGCCACGTAATTTTCTTTCTTACAACGTTCCAAAAACACCTCTTCTACAGAAAGTTCACTCAGGTTTTGATGCTCATAAACTTTAGCCCAATCGTCTCTGCTAGAATGTACACTCAAAGCAATACTTCTGATAATCTGAATTTTTGGATTTTTAGAAGCAGCCTCTTCAATAATTGCTTTGGCATGTGGATTGTACTTTTCAAGGCGAACAAGCACTTCAACCCATGTTTCCTGCTCAGTTTCAAAGTTTTGAATCGCCTTACAGACCTGCTCCAAAGTACCTTCAAAACGAATAAGGCGTTTGTGTACAGTTTGCGGGACAAGTATTTTTTTAATAAATTTAATCTCTGACTGCTCAAACTCAATCAGTAAAACAGATTTTTCATCTTTTCGTTCACTAAAACTCAACGGAATTGGCGAACCCGAATAACGAATATGGTCTTTGCCTCCTACCTTCTGCGAACGATGCAAATGCCCCAAAGCTACATAATGAAATGTTTCTGGAAAGGCTTCAGCAGGTATTTTCCCTAGATTTCCGATATAGATATTTTTCTCCCCTTCAGAAGTTTCTTCCTCTTCGGAGTGTCTGCCCCCTTGTGCAAACAAATGCCCCATTGCAATAATGGGAACTTGCAGACTTGGATAACCTCGTTCTTCTACTATTTTTGCAAGCTCCTGATAATGAAGCGTAATAGAATCTAAAATATGCTTTTCTCTTTCTGCTTGGCTCAGGCTTGCTTTGTTATAATTGATATCTTTATCTCTTAAAAACGGCACAGCACAGACAACAGCCTCAATATTGCCATTTTTATCTTTTATCTCCACAATTTCATCTTCAAGATTATCGGTTGCTCCACCAATGATATGAAGCTTCATGAATTTTAATAAATCCTTGGGAGCATTGAGGCTATAAATAGAGTCATGATTGCCTCCTGTGATGATTGCATGTTGGCAGGGCGTTTCCTGAAGAAATTTTGCTAAAAAATTATAATATTGTTCTATTGCCCGATTGGGTGGGTTGCCAATATCAAAAATATCTCCTGAGATAAGCAGTAAGTCAACAGATTGCTCTCTAATGGTCGTCAGTAGCCAGTCTAAAAATGCCTGATGCTCCTCATAACGTTCTTTGTCATGAAATTTCTGCCCCAAATGCCAGTCTGCTGTGTGTAAAACCTTCATAAATATTACTGATAACCTAATTCTAATTCAGGAGAGTTTTCTTTCATAAAAAGTAATATTTTTCGCAAATCATCTTGATGAATACTGTATAAATCAGGCAATAGATTAATTGTTTCTGTTTCTTTGGCTGTTTTAAACTCGATGAAATAATCTTTGATGAAAACCTTTCTGGTTTTCTCAAGAATATAAGCCTTTTTTATTTTTTTAAGATTATAATTCCATTTATTAAACTCTTTATTATTGGAGTTTGTGCAAAAGAAGTGTATTTCACTACCTTTTATCAATACATTTACTTTTACATCCTTATAGAAAAGGTATGTATAAACATCCCATAATAGGAACAATGAAAAACCAACAAAAATAACCGATAGCATTATCATCCACCATGTAGGAGTTTCAAAAGTGGCAATGGATAAATTAAATCCTATAAGGGTTACAGCAAAGGTAATACCTACATGTAATAAAAACTTCACATTACGTTTTTCTAAAGGTATTGTAATTTTATTTTCCATAAGTTTTAAAATTTTTGCTTTTCAAGAAATGTGATACAAATATTTATTTTTTTGCTGAATAAAGATGGTAAAAGTCCATATTTTCTTTTTCAATTATATAAAATGGCTCTTTGTTATGCAATTCCTGCTACAAATGCCTATCTAATGTGTAAAACCTTCATAAATGCTGAAATATATTTTACAAATTTAGGAGTTTTCATAGAAGCTTTCTAAATAATTGCTAAATTCATCTCTGAGTTCAATGGTAGCATCTTTCAAATCAATCCATACTTTAGAATTAAGAACTATCTCATCTGCCTTTTGAATAGATAGTTTTAAAACCTTCATTAAGACTTTTAAACTGTCCATTTGGCTTGCACCCTCTTTTTTTAATATCAGTAAAGTTTGTTCTATTGTCTTATTGCTCCCTTTATAGTTTTGAATAAATAATTCTTTATAGTCAGCTATATTCATAAATTATTGTTTTTTGATAGTTTTAAGAAGCATTGTTTAAAAACTTAAATATCTCTTCAGCAAGCCAAGCATAATAAGCATTGGCAAAATGAATATTATCGGGCAGAATATCAGAAAGTTTCTTCTTTTCTTTGATAGCTCGTTTCAGGATAGCATTGTGCAAGTCAAAATACAAAACTTTTTGTTCTTTGGCAATGGTTGCAAGAATAGGAATATAAGCCTTTACCATATTGCTTTTATTGGTATTGATGGGCGTTGGACTTAAGATAATCACCAATGCACCTTCTTTTTTTACCGTTTTTACAAGTTCTGTCATTTTCTTTTTGAAATAAACTTCTGTAAAATCGCTGTAAGCATCATTGATACCAAAATCTAAAAGTACAACATCTGGCTTTTGATTCAATACAAGCTCTGTAGCTTTATTGGCTGCTTGGTCACTTCGCCAACCACTATGTCCCTCGTTTATTACTGATATTTTTTGATTCTTATACTTTTTAACTAATAATTCTTCTAATGTCTGAGGGTATGGCTTTGAAGAGACATTTTTGACTTCTTCAAAGCCATAAGTAATGCTATCTCCATAACATACAATTTTTACTTCTTTCCCCGATTTCATGGTTTTTCGAAGTTCAGTAAGATTCGTAGGTTTGGTAGCCATTAGTATCATAAGCCCACACAATAGAAATACCTGCAACATACATTCATATTATTTAGTAGGCGGACGATAAGGTTGAAATGGCATTTTGAGCAAACTGTTGAGTTTTGAATTTGCTTGCAAATCAGGATGAGTATCCAAGCCATAAACCAGTTCTTTGGTATCTTTTACTTCAGCAAATGTTCCAAAAATTCTGTCCCAAATGGCAAAAATATTGCCATAATTGGTATCTGTAAGTGGTCTTGCTTCATGATGATGCACTTTGTGCATATTGGGCGATACTATTAAAAAACTAACAATTTTATCAAGCCATACAGGCAGACTAATATTGGCATGATTAAACTGAGAAAGCACAACCGAAATACTCTGATACATCATCACAAGCCACATCGGAGAACCCATTACCAGTACAGCAAGTGTTGTAAAAACAGCTCTGAATACACTCTCGCCAGGGTGATGTCTGTTGGCAGTTGTAGTATCTACATGGTTATCAGAGTGATGCACTAAATGAAACTGCCACATCCATTTTACTTTGTGTTGCATCCAATGAATAAAATACGCTCCTATCAAATCAAGTCCCAGTAGTCCTACCATCATCATCATCCAGAGAGGCATTTCTACTATTTGTAAAAGCCCCACACGATTTGCAACAGCCCAATCGCTGGTTTTAAGTATCAAAATTGCAAAAGCAAAATTGATGACAATTGTAGTAACTGTAAAGAAAATATTAGTTCCTGCATGTTTCCATTTGCTATAATGCATTTTAAAGAGTGGTATGATACTTTCTATCATCCAAAAAAATACAAGTCCCCCTACTAAAATAGCTGCTCTGTGTGAACTTGGGATACTTGTAAAATAGTTTATAATTGCATCCATTGTTTTAAATAAGCATTTAATTTACAATCAAAAATAATGGCGTTTTCACTCCTAAATTTAGCATTTTTTTCAAGAAAAAAATAATAGTTATGTTTTTTAGCCGTTTAGCTTAGAAAACCGATATGTATATGAAAAGTTTACTCTTATCCTTTGCTTTTTTTAGTTTCTCTGTTGTTGTTTTGGCTCAAAATAATAAAGCGGAACAAACAGAAGTTCGTAAAACTGTTGATGCTCTTTTTGATGCCATGCGAAAAGGTGACAGCACAGCTCTGAGAAAGGTGTTTCACTCTTCCGCAAGGCTGCAAACTACGTTTTTTAATAAAGAAAAAAAGCCCATGATTGTCACAGACAATATCAATAATTTTGTAAAATCTGTGGGGACACCTCACCCTGAAATTTATGACGAAAAACTTTTGAGCTATGACATCAAAGTAGACGATAATTTGGCAACTGTTTGGACTGAATATGAGTTTTATGTAGGTACAAAATTTAGCCATTGTGGAGTAAATGCCTTTCAGTTAGCCAAAACCGAAACAGGCTGGCAGATTATCCAAATTACTGATACTCGCAGAAAAGAAGGGTGTAAGAAGAAATAATATTTATTGAATTTTCAATTCTAAAGTGTTAGTTTTGTGATATTTAAACTCAAAACCAGCACTTTATGTGTTTTTTGCCTTAGTTGATGTTCTTCACCAACGAAAATAGGATATAAATTTAAAAACTTTATTAGATTGATGAAAATCTGTATTGTATTATTATCTATAATGTTTAATGTAGCATATGCTCAAAAGGAAAAAGAAGAGGAAAAACAAATAAGAAAATTTTTCTTAGAAAACTATAAAAAGAACTCTTATAAAGTATTTCAAGGAAAAATAGAGCAAAATCAAGATACTATAGTATTTGATAACAACAAAAGAATAATTTTATTACCTCCCAATAACTATCTTAATATACTTCTTATAAATGGCATATTTAATCCAGAAGTAATTTTTGGTAAAGATATAGAAGAAGAAGATAAAATATCACATAGAGAAGTAACTATATCTAATTTTGAAGAAATAAATTTTTTTAGAAAGAATCCAAAAGTAAAAAGATTTAAGTTCTTACTTTGGTCTGAAGAGGAGATGAATCCTATAGTTTGTTTCGTTGAATTTATAAATAAACAAGCACATAGAAGAACTAACACAGAGATTTTTTTGAGAGGCTCAAAATTTAGTTTTTTTGCCACAGCTTGGGTTCAAATATAAGTTTTTGTCATTTTAGGTGTTATCACCTGACATAGCTTAAATAATGGGTAGTATAATATTTTATGTCTGGTAAATAATACCTAACATAACTCAAAGTTATTTATGAAGGTTTTCTTTTTGTTCTTTTCAAAGTGTTTCTATATTTCCAAATCTCAAAGTTTTGATGGTTTTTAATTTTTCAAACTCTTTTTTGGGATAATTATCATCACAAAGAAATTTTTCAAGATTTTGAAGTTTGAGCAATGAATCAAATGATTTTTGTTTCATTTGAGTGTGTGCTAAAGTCAGATATTTTAATTGTTGCAAAGAACTCATAAACTCGATATTATCAATTTTTTGAGCAGTCGTAATACTTCCATCTATTCCTAAACCTTCTAATTGTGTAAGTTTTCCGATTACTGAAAAATCAGTAATCTTGCTCAGTTGTTCAGTTTTAAGTGTTATTAAGCTTTTCATTTCACCCAAAATACTGATGTCTTCTATTTTAGAAGAACTACCAATATGTAAGTGTTTCAAATTTTTTAATTTATTGATATTGTTTATAGATTCTATTCCACTCCATTTAATCCAAAGTCCTTCTAGATTTTCCATTTCACAAATACTGTCAAAAATTTTTTGAGATACTCTTGATGGAAGCCAAAGATATTTAACCTCTTTTAATTCAGGGAGTTTAACACACCAACTGTCAATTAACTTTTTTGATTGGGTTGCCGTTAATTTTCTCTTTATTGAGTTATGCTCAAGTTGTGTGATTAAAAGTCTTAACTTTTCAGTAGGCTCATAATCTTCTAGAAAAGTGGTTATCTTGATATTAAAATCATTATATTCTTCAGTATTCCAGAATCCTTTTTTGATAATGTCCTCATTCATTTTTGTTTCGTTTTTTTACAATTTTAACTTTAACTTCTAAACAGATACAATCTATATATTTTTTTTAAAATCTATATCAAAATATTTACTGTTTTTTCGCCGTTTTAGGTATTACTCATTCATTTTCCTTACACAGAATTGTATCCAGGTTTCATTGCTTGGATGAGCGTAGATTACAGGATTTTTGCCATAGTAAGTCACATTTTTTAATCCTATTGCATCTGCTCTCTCTTTAAGCTCTCTTGCATGAAAGGCATGGTGAGAAGGTATATCAGGATTAAAAGGGCTGTATGGATTCAATACATCTCTCAGGGTATTATTTACATAGATTTCAGGGTCATCAGCAGACATTAAAGCCAGCATATCAACCTCTGCTCTATAGGCGTCAATAGCTGCAGATTCGTATTGAGCCGTTGAAGAAACTCCATAGATTTTTTGAATGTTGCCTGTTTCGTTAGCCAATATTTGTGACCATGTTACACTATAATCAACAAATACATCGTTTACCCAACGATCTTCAATATTGTAGCTCGATTGCGTTTCTCTTGCTACTACCCCTTTTACCCTACTCGATTCTCTTAAAACAGGGTCAGTATTTTGTGCATCTGCAAAATCATTATTAAATGCTATCCAAAGAGAAGTGCCAGCACCTGCCGAATTACCAGCCAGAATAATTTTATTTTTATCTATATTGAAATCACTTGCTCGATGTCTGATGTACTGTAAAGCTCTTCTTACATCTGACATAGATTTTTTTACTCCCTCTTTTTCTCCTGTTGGGCTTAATAAAGTATAGCGAACAGTAGCTACAGCTATCTTATTTTGTAATAAAAACCTAATATCTGATGGAAAGTCCCAAGCCCCACCTGACTGAACTGTATATACAAAGTCCTTATCACCACTTGTAAAACCTCCTCCGTGTACATATATTACCAAACCTGTAGGAGTAGTAGAATTTGGCAACCAAATATCAAATTGTGTTCTTTCCTTGCTGTCATAAGCAATATCCTTTGCAAATTTTGCATTCACACCCTGTAAGTCGAAAGGTGAATCTGAGAAAGTGATATTCACAGTTGGTGTTGGACTTACTGAGTTGTCATTATCTTTTTTACAACCAAATGTAAATAAACCCACTAATAATAAACTGAATAATTGCTTTTGATATCTTTTCATATTATTCCATATTTTTTACAATTAAGTTCAAAAACGTCAATAATAATGCCAAGTGAATTTTCTGCTATTGACAAACTTTGGGAAGTAAATTCATGTAGTTATTTTTTGCCTTCATTGGTGTTCTTCACCAATGAAAATAAGATATAAAACAATTCCTTGTTGGTGTGGTTAAAATACCAACAAGGGGGAAAAAAGGGCTATATTTTCTTATCTATTATTTTTTTATTTTTTCAATAATTACACATTCTTCTAATGAGACATCACCTCTATTAAATGATGATATTTTACCACTTATTTTAACTATATCATTTTTATCAAGCATTAATAGTTTTCCGGATTCCTCTTTTTTAAAATTATAGCTAGCATATCCTCCTTTTCTAGATGGATCATAGAATAGAACAAGTATGTCATTATTATATCCTTTGCTGATTGAGCCAATAACAACCTCCCAAATGAAAGATTTTCCTATTAAATTTTCTTCTCTATTTTCTTTTTGTAAATCAGTTAATTTTTCATCTCTTACTAGAGGTTTTATCTCTGCTAGTGTTTTTGGAACTTCTACATTATGTTTTACAACATTACTACTAGAAGAGTTTTCTTCTAAAGTATTTATTTTTTTATGTTGTTTGAGTTCATTCTCCAAATCTTTTATTTTTATGTCTTTGTTATCATTATTAGTTTCCAACTCTAAGATTCTGTTATTTTTTGATTTTACATATACCTTCTGAATAACCACCCAAGATATAGAAGCACCAATACCCATTGATGTAATAAATGATAAGATAGGACTGCTTTTTATTATCTCGTCTAACCAATTCATAAATTATTTTATTATTTTAAACTTTTTTCAATTATTATCTTAATTATCCAACTTACCTCTCAAATGGAGTCTTTTCACTTCCAGATTTGTAGGCTTTGTGAAGGTTTCCTTCTTTGTCGAGGGCAAAATAAGTGAACCATTTATATTTTTTGTCTATTACAAAAAAATCTGTTTTACCTGCCAAAATCAAAGATTGTATGGCTTTGAGTTTGCAGTCAAAGACCTGATGTTTGGCTTCAAAAGCCAAAACTACCCAATAATTTGTTTCAGAATCTAGCTTTTCGAGATATTGCATATAATGCAAATAGCCCAGCCTCAACTCAATTTTCTGGCGGATATTTGCAGCCCACTGATTATGATACTGACTCATATTATTGAGGTCAGTCTCTACATTTTTTTGGATAATGAAATGCTTTTCTATTTGTTTCAAGATGCTGGTGGCATCTGTAAAAGGTACTTTAAAATCCGAAGATTTGAATATCTTTTTTAAGGTTTCTATTTTTTCTTGAAAGTACATATTTTTCTGTTAGTCAGCCCATTCGGCTATAAATAAATTGGTATCTCTGGTGCCTCCATTGTTTCGGTTGGAGCTAAAAATAATTTTCTTGCCATCAGGCGAAAACATCGGGAATGCATCAAAAACTGTATCATGAGAAATTTGCTCAAGGTTTTTACCATCCAAATCAATCATGAATAAATTGAAATTATATCCTCTTTTGGAGTGATGATTAGAGCTAAATATGATTTTCTTTCCTGAAGGGTGAAAAAACGGAGCCCAGTTAGCTTTCCCAAGATTTGTAATTTGCTTTAAATCAGTTCCGTCTGCATTACAAACAAAAATTTCCATGTTGGTAGGCTGTACAAGTCCCTGAGCCAGTAATTCTTTGTATTCTTTCACTTCTGTTTCTGTTTTCGGACGAGATGCTCTGAACACAATTTTTGAGCCATCTGGAGAGAAAAATGCTCCTCCATCATAACCCAATTCATTAGTTATCTGCTTTAAACCAGTTCCATCAATATTCATCACCCATAATTCCAAATCGCCTGAACGAGTAGATGTAAATACTATTTTATCTCCTTTCGGTGATACAGTTGCCTCAGCATCATAGCCTTTTTCGTTGGTGAGTTGCTTTTTGATATTTCCTTTCATATCGCTTACAAAAATATCGAAGCTCTCATAAATTGCCCATACATATTTTCCATCTTTTCTTTCAGGTACATGAGGACATTGAGCATCTTGCAAGTGTGTAGAAGCATATACAATGCTTTTACCATCAGGCATAAAATAAGAACAAGTTGTTCTGCCTTTTGAGGTACTGAGCATCTGAGGTTTTTTTGCCTTCATATTGCTTTTTTTGATGTCTGCTGTAAAAATCTGGTCACAAGACACACCCCATTCTTTATAATCAGACTGAAAAACTATTTTCTTACTATCAGGGCTAAAATATGCTTCTGCATTATTGCCTCCAAAAGTAAGCTGGCGTATATTTTTAAAATGTTTTTCTTGTGGATATGTAAGGGTAGTTTCTTCCTTTTTCTGATTGTTTTGGGCAAATGCAATGCTTGCAAGTAACATTCCACCTATCAAAATACTCCATTTCATACAAATAGCTGTTTAATTTTTTATACAAAAATAGCCATTGTTTGCGATTTCACAAATAATGGCTATCATTTCGTATATAGTAAAAAACTTATAGGTTTCTAAATGCTGACAATGAACTTATTAATTAGTTATCAGTTGTTTATAAATTTGTAAGATTGATGTACTTACTTATTTTTCTTTACTTCATGCATCACAAAAAACATTTCTGTAGCAATTTGTTTGCAACGTTCATCATAGGTTTGGTCTTCTTGGGGCGTTCCATCAGAACGTTTAGGGTCATCATAACCATGATAAATTCTTTGTTCTGCACCTTTTACAATAGGGCAAGCCTCATCTGCTGTATTACAAACAAGTAAAGCCAAAAAACCTAGCTGAGGGTTTGCGGTAGATGCATAATGTTTTGAAAACAACCACATTTCAGGGGCTTTTTCAGAATATTGAGCTACATATTTAGGGTTTTTCTCTGTTTTTTCAGAAATATTTTTGATAGAAAGTCCAGCCCTTTGCAAAGCTTTTACTGTTCTGGGGTTGCAAGCCGTAGAGTCCGTGCCGCCCGAAAAAGTGGTAATATTTGATATTCCATAATAATAAGCAGCAATTTGTAGCCAAACCTGTCCCAAATGGCTTCGACGAGAGTTGTGTGTACAAATGACTATTAACTCTGTTTTTTCTCCTTTTTTCTGCTTATCCGAAATATACTGAGCTATTTTTTTTAGATTTTCTTGTCTTTCTTGGGGAATTGAAGCAAACTCATTCTCAATATTTTGTAAATATTTTTTGAGCTTTGGTAGTAAGGGTTTCGGAGAGTTTTGTACATCCAAATTCATAAATAAGACCATTAGTGAGAGTAGTAGATATTTCATATTTTAGTAGCTAATAAATGATTACATTTTTAGAAAAGGAGGGCTTATACCCTCCTTGTATGGTTTATTATATTTTTTCAGCATAAACAGTTACACTTAAGATACCTATTTTGCTATCTCTGAATTCTTGTATTTGTTCTTTAGAAATGTACTGTTCTAAGATACTATCAGGCAAAAATATTTTCTTCTGTTTTTGTACTTTAATATTCGTAAATCCAGCCTTTTCTATGAGAGCTAAATATTCATCTTTCTGAATAGCCCCCGAAACACAACCTGCGTACATTTCCGCTTCTTTTTGCAAGCCTTCTGGCAGATTTCCACGCAATACGATGTCTGAGATACTAAAATGCCCTCCTTTTTTAAGAACTCTATAAGTTTCTTTGAGTACATTTTCTTTATTAGGAACAAGGTTTAGCACACAATTGCTTACAACCACATCAGCTATTTCTGCATCCAAAGGCATATTTTCTATATCTCCCTGAACAAACTCTACATTGTTATAACCCAACTTTTGAGCATTTTCACGAGCTCTTTCCAGCATTTTTTCTGTAAAATCTACACCAATTACTCTGCCTTTTTCACCTACTACGGCTCTTGCTACAAAACAATCATTTCCTGCTCCAGAACCTAAATCAATAATGGTATCTCCTTCTTTCATTTGAGCATATTCGGTAGGCAGTCCACAACCAAGCCCCAAATCGGCATCAGGATTGTATCCTTCCAAATCGCTGTAATCATCAGCCATAATGGTATAAGTTGTATCGCAACTTGTACCACAACCACAACAAGAGGTCAAATTTTGCTCTTTTTCCTGATTGGCAATCATGCCATATTTCTCTTTTACGAGTTCTTTGAGATTTTCTTCATTTTGTTTCATAATTGTAAACTTTTGATTTAGATTGATTTATGATATAGTTTTTGTTGAAGGTATAAACTGGCTTTTACCAGCAGAATCAGTACAGGTACTTCTACCAAAGGACCTATCACACCAGCAAATGCTTGTGGGGAGTGTATTCCAAATACTCCAATGGAAACTGCTATGGCTAATTCAAAATTATTGCCTGATGCTGTAAATGAAAATGTAGCATTCTCTGTGTATGTCGCACCAAAAAGTCTGGCAACCAGAAATGTTAAGAAAAACATGATAATAAAGAAAATAACCAGAGGTATTGCTACTGTTATTACATCAAGAGGAATATCTACGATTGTTTTGCCCTTTAAGCTAAACATCACTACAATTGTAAAAAGTAATGCATATAAGGTAATAGGCGAAATGGCAGGAATAAATTGTTGTTGAAACCATTTTTCACCTTTGGCTTTCAGAAGCCACCAACGAGTCAGTATTGCTGCAAAAAAGGGTATTCCGAGATAAATACCAACAGTTTTGGCTATTTCTCCAATTGTAATATTTAAGCTAAGCCCTTCTATACCAAACAAAGGCAACATAATTTCTAAATAAAAGTAAGCATATAAGCTAAAAAAGAACACTTGGATAAGGCTATTAATACCCACAAGCCCAGCACAAAGCTCTCTGTTGCCACCAGCCAGCTCATTCCATACAATCACCATTGCAATGCAAGGAGCTAAACCTATGATTATCAGACCTGTCATATAACCTGTATGCTCTTTTAGGAATGTTGTAGCCAGTATAAACATTAGAAAAGGTCCTACAATCCATGTTATAAGCATAGAAATGATTAATAATTTGGGCTTCTTAAAAACTATTGTAATTTTAGAATAATCTACTTTGGCTAAGGGAGGATACATCATGAGTATCAAACCAATGGCTAATGGGATATTGGTTGTACCCACAGACCACATATTTGAAAATTGAGCTACACTTGGGAAGAAATACCCTAACCCTACCCCAAATGCCATTGCCAGAAATATCCAAAGGGTTAAGTATTTATCTAAAAATTTGAGCCTTGATTGCATGAGATTTAAAAAAATTTAAATTGTTTAACAACATCCATTCTTAGATTTAAGAACTTTCAGGAATCCATCCATGAAGTTTCGAATTTTTTCAAAAGTCTGTTCATCTAAACAATAGCAAACAGCTGTTCCCTCAATATTTCCCTTTATTAATTTTGCGTTTTTAAGCTCTTTAAGATGTTGCGAAATGGTCGCTTGGGCAAGAGGCAATTCATTTACAATGTCACCGCAAATACAGGTATTTACTTTTAGTAAGTATTCTACAATGGCTATTCTGGCAGGATGTCCCAATGCTTTGAGCAATACAGCCAATTCATTTTGTGTTTCTGTGAAGTTTTCTGTTTTTGTAATTCCCATTTTTCAATCATTTATATATTGCAATATTACGATTAATATTTTTACTTAGAAAAATTTTTCTAAAATATTTTTTCTTTTTGATGCAACCTCTCTCCAAAAGTATTGTCAATAGTTTAAAATCAACACTTTTAAATTTGAATTACCATGAAAAAAATAACAGCCATCATTGCAGGAGTATTATTAGGTTCAGTATTGAGTTGCCAAACTACAATTGCTCAAACTCCAGAAACTCGTTCAGTTGGAAACTTCACAGGAGTCTCTTTTTCGGGAGCTTATGATGTGATTTTACAGAATAGTAATGAAACAAAAGTAGTTGTAACAGGCTCTGAGGATGTTCCCAATGAAGACATTGTTACAGAAGTAAAAGGAAATATGCTTCGTATTCGTTTTAAAGACAACAGACGAAACAGAAATATTCGTCAATCACCTAAAATTGTGGTATACTACAAAAATTTAGATTGTATCGAAAACTCAGGGGCTGTAAATCTCAAAAATGAAGGGACTCTAAAATGCAATTCTTTAAAAATAGATGTATCAGGTGCAGGAAATATAACTTTGAATCTTGAAACAGAAAAACTAAAGGTAGATATGTCGGGAGCAGGAAATTTAGACCTGAAAGGTACTGCAACAAACCAAGATTATGACATGAGTGGAGCAGGCAATGTAAAAGCTTTTGATTTAGTAGGACAAAATGTGTCTCTTGATATCAGTGGTGCAAGCAATGCAAAAGTTCATGCTAAAAACAGCTTAGATGTAGATATTAGCGGAGCTGGCAAGGTTCGTTACAGAGGAAACCCCTCTAATGTAAGAAGCTCAGATAGTAGAGCAAGCTCTGTAAAAGCTGAATAAATCGTTGTTTATTTTATTAATTTCCTCAGTAGCCTTGCTACTGAGGATTTTTTATCTTTTATCCCATCAAATTTCTGTTTAAATTGCTCTCAAGAAAACTCTTGAAACAATTTTTATGGAAAATCAAAAACTGATAGGCTCTTTCAAACAAGCCATTACTTTACGCAATTTGCCTTTTAAAGGTGCTATTAAAGATTCTTCTCTGGAGATTTTAGAAGATGTAGGTGTTTGGATTATTGATGGAAAAATTGCAGAAATAGACTCTTTTGAAGTATTGGTAAAAAAAGCCCTTGACGAAAATGTTGATATTTTAGAGCTACCCGCAGGCAATTGGGTACTAACCCCTGGTTTTATAGATTGCCATACACATATCTGTTTTGCTGGTAATCGTTCTAAAGATTATGCTTTGCGTATAGCAGGAGAAAGCTATCTCAATATTGCTAAGGCAGGTGGTGGAATTTTGGATAGTGTCAGAAAAACAAGAGCTGCTGAAGAAGAAGACCTGACAGGGCTTACACTGATGCGAACTTTTGAAATGCTGACTGAAGGTGTTACCACTGCCGAAATAAAGAGTGGTTACGGACTTTCTGTAGAAGATGAACTCAAAATGCTCAGAGCCATTCAAAGAGTTTCCTTACAAACCCCTATGGATGTAGTTTCTACGTGTCTGGCTGCTCATACCCTTCCCCCAGAATTTACAGATAAAAAATTGTACCTCGATTATCTGATTTCAGAACTTTTTCCAAAAATAAAAGAAGAAAATCTAACCAAACGAATTGATATTTTTGTAGAAGAAACAGCTTTTCCTTACGATTTAGCTAAATATTATCTTCAAAAATCCAAAGAGGCAGGCTTTGAATTAACCATCCATGCCGACCAATTTAGCACAGCTGGAAGTAAATTAGCCATTGAATTAGAGGCTCTTAGTGCAGATCATTTGGAAGCTAGCTCAGATTTAGAAATTAAAATGTTTGGAGAAAGTAATACCGTAGCTGTAGTGCTTCCTGGAGCATCTTTGGGTTTAGGAATGTCCTTTGCCCCTGCTCGCAAACTCTTGGATGCTGGGGCTTGTGTGGCTATTTCTACTGACCATAACCCTGGTTCTGCTCCTATGGGCGATTTACTTTTACAGGCTTCTGTACTGGCTGCAAGTCAAAAACTTTCCACAGCCGAAACTTGGGCTGGTATCACTTTTAGAGCTGCCAAAGCCTTAAACTTACACGATAGAGGCAGACTTGAAAAATATTTTTTAGCTGATATGCTTGCTTTTGCCTGTGATGATTACAGAGAGATTTTGTATTGGCAAGGTAAACTGAAACCTGAGCTTGTCTGGAAAAATGGCGAAGAAGTTGGCAGACACTTGTTATAAGTGTTTGAAAATAAATTGACAAAATTATAAAAAATAAGTAAATTTGTTGATAGCGTATTAATCAGACTTTATTATGAAAAAATGGTTTATATATGGGCTTTTGTGTTGTTGGATGAACGGATATGCTCAGAAAACAGCCGAAATTATTGAACAGCCAACTAATATTCCTGTTTCTAAACAATACAGGCTGAACTCTTCATATCGAGAAGTTAATATGAGCATTACTCCTGATGGGAGGTATATGTTTTTTATGTCTTCAAGAGGACTCATGCCTTGGTCAAGGGAAGGCTATACTAATTTCAAAGGGCAGTCTCAGTATGATGGAGATATATGGTATTCAGAACGTAAGGGAAAAGACTGGCAAATACCTGTTTGTTTGAGCTCCAATATCAATACTAATATGGGTGAAGATGAACCTAATGTTTCTCCTGATGGACAGATTGTATATTTTCAGAGTTGGCATAATGACGTAGGTAGTAGTTGGGAAGATGATGGAGGTCCATACTATAAAGCCTTAAGGTATGGCAGTAATTGGGGCAAAAAAACAGGATTAGGTGGAGGTATCTCCAGCTTTTTTATAGATAACAGATATGCCACAGATGGCATGACCATTTCTCCTGATGGTAAAGTATTTATTGTTGCTGCAGGGAAGGATTATGATGGTGCAATGGACTTATATATCAGCTATTTACAAAATGGTTATTGGAGTTATCCCAAAATGCTTACTATCAGTACATTAGGAGATGAACGTTCTCCATTTATTGCTGCTGATGGAGAAACACTTTACTTTGCTTCTGATGGCTATAAAGGATTTGGAGGACTCGATATTTATAAGGTTTCTTTAAGAGATGCTAAAACAAGCTCAAACCCTAAGGTTTATAATGTAGGCTCACCTTTTAATACAGCTCGTCACGATTATGGTTTTACCATTACTTCTGATGGCAAAGAAACTTATTTTATTAGAGATGGTGATATTTATTTTGCAGATGTAACCAAATCTCCCAAAGAAATGAAACCTAATCAGACTCTTATTATTAAAGGTGTAGTAAGAGATGCTAAAACCAAACGTCCTCTTCAGAAAAGAGTGGTTATCAAAGAAACCTGCTGTAATAGTACCAAAGATGTTTGGAGTAATCCTTATACTGGTGAATACATGATCATTCTGAATACTCCTAAAGACAGTTATGACCAAAGTATTAGTAAAGAGACTAAATATCAGAATTATAACAATGTGCTAAAAACTAAAACTGGTGAAAATATTATTATTGCAGACATCAATTTAATTCCGATTGAAAGTGCTACCACTAATGTTATTATCACTACCAACAACAATCGTAATGATTTGAAAAAAAGACAGGAAGAAGAAAGGAAAAAACGTTTGGAAGAGATTCGTAAGAAAAAAGAAACTGAAGAAAATTTGAGAAATCAGGAAGCTGCTTGTAGAATGTAGTTCATTCTTTCCTATATGTATATTTATAGCCTCAAAAAGCCGAATGATTCGGCTTTTTTCTATTTTCATACTTATTTTATAATACTTCTTGGTTTATAAAAATTTATTTGTAAATTTGCGGTTCAAAAATACAATCGCAATGACTAAAATAAAGCAATTTGAGAAAAAAGCTGAGCAAAAAGCCCAAGAAGAACAAAACAAAGAGGTTACTTTTACTCCTGTAGAGGCTACAGATAGCGTTTTAGAAGACCCAAGTTTAGTTTTAGATAAAACAGAAGAGTTTCTGAAGAAAAATCAAAAATGGGTATTAGCTGGACTTGTTACTTTGGTAGTAGCTGTTGGTGGCTATTTTGGCTTTAGATATTATAAGTCTGAACAGCAAAATGAAGCTGCAGCTAAGTTATATGCTGCTGAACACTTTTTCCAAATGGATTCTTTAGGGAAAGTTGCAAAAGGTGAAGGTAAATATTGGGCAGCTAAAAAAGTAGCTGATAACTTTAGTATCAGTCAGACAGGTAAACTTGCTCGTTTGTATGCTGGTATTGCTTTTATGAAAGAAGGTAAATTCAAAGAAGCTATCACTCAGTTAGAAGGCTTTAGCTCTGATGATAAAATTATTCAGGGAAGAGCTTATTCTCTTATTGGTGATGCCAATATGGAATTAAACAAATTAGATGAAGCTATTACATATTATCGTAAAGCTGCTAATCACTATTCAAATCAATTTTTCACTCCTACTTACTTAATGAAATTAGCTTTGGCATATGAATTGAAAAATGATTCAAAAGGAGCTATTGGAGTATACGATGAGTTGATTAAAGAATACTATAATTCAGCAGAACGTACAAATGCTCAAAAATATAAAGCTCGCTTAGAAGCTTCTTTAGAAACGAAATAAACAACATGACTTTTTATAATACAAAACCCTCTTTTACAGAGGGTTTTATTTTTTAGAAGCCTATTCCTACTCTGACTCCATTACCATAACTTTTGCCATCCAGCAAGCCCCAAAAGTAATCTACACGCAGTATCTTAAAAATATGTTCAATGCCCGCTCCTAATTCTATATAATTCCCGTTAGTTTCTGTAAACAAATAATTGCAAGTAAATACTTCCTGAATACGGGCTTTCTTGAGTAATGGAATTCTGTTGAAGAAGAAACCATTAAAATGATGTTCGTAACTAACACCTGCATATTTTCGTGTAGTACTAAAAGCATAATAGTCTAACAATTGGTATGCTCTAAAACTCGGAAAGGCTACAAATGTTCGATTACCATTAAAATGCTGGTAATCAATGAATGTCATAGCACGAGAATTTAAGAATTGTCCTGCAAAACCTCTGTAAGTTCCTGAACCCAAAAGCCCCCAGCGATAGCTATCACGAATACCTATCTCTATTTGATCAAAATCTACATCACTTCCCAAAATATTCAAGCCTTTTGTATAATTTAGTTCAAAAGTAGGATATTTAGAACGAACACGAATACGAGCATCTGGACGATTGATATACCGTTGTTTAGGAACAAATGACAGATTTACATTCCAAATCAAAGCATTATTATCCAAAAAGGCTGTATTGGTTAATTCATTATTGAGCGGGTCATTAGAAGTATATTCTTTAGTGTTATTTTTACTCCAGCTATAACTTGTTGTATTTTCAAGTTTTCTTCTTAATGCATACTCTAAATTTGTATTAATGATTAATCCGCTTAAAATCTCTCCTCTATAACCTACATTTAAGAATGTTTTTTCGTAAAGCTTCATAAAATTATCTTTCCAATACAACGATGCAGAACTATTGATAGAAGGCTCTATAGCATTGGGATTGAACTGTTCTACAAATTTTCCACCTTCTATACTTATTCGTGTGTAAGTTCTTGGTTTTATTAAGTATGAAAGTCTTAGTTTTCCATAGAAATCCTTACTACTAAATCCATAACGAATAACAGGCGTAATACTGATATCTTTGTTATCCTTTAATTCTTTTTGATAAGATACACGAAAATTCAAAACCAAGCCTTCAACTGTATTGAACGATACTTCGTTGAGTAAGGAAGAAAAACCTATGCTATATTTCTTTTTACTATTCTTGTAAGTATATCCGAAAAACAAAGATGAGGTTTTAAATTCATTATTGAGTCTATCTACAGAATCTTTGTAACGAGGAGATTCTTGTATTTTCTCTATACTATCTTTTTTTCTATAATCTTCTTTTTCAAAAGCCAAGAGAGGAACAGGGCGTATTTTTTGCCAGAATGAAGAATCTTTTTTATTTGACTCTTTTTCAACAATAATTAAGTCTCTTCCAAAATGTTTTTTGTCAAATGTAGGGTTCAGGTTATAGTCTGAATATACCTTGGTAAAATAGCCTTTTCCTCCAAAACCAAAAAGTTTAAATCCAAAGTCAAAATTTTGAGAAAGCAGTGTCCATTCTGTATTTTTATCTGGTTTTGTATAAACTTGTTTAATACTTCCCTCTTTAATAAAATCTACAGGACGATTTTTATCAAATCTCAAATCTAAACTATGAATTCTCCATGTATCTTCTGTAATATAAATGTAGCCTTCCCAAACAGGGTCTGTATTACGTTTGGGTATCACTTTAATTTTATTAATGACCAGTCCATCTTCAGTAAATTGACCTTCCCACTTATAATTATAGTATATAAAAGCCATACTAGCTATTGGAGAAACAAAACCCCGTTCGGAAAGCCCCTGTCCTACCATGTTTTCATAAAAATTAAAGTTCCATGAAGCTGCCTGATTAAAACTAAATCCTTTGCTATCACCACTTACTTTTGAAGCAACTACTACCTCCTTATATGATCTTGGGCTTTTCTGATAACTTACCTCTGAAATACTTTCAGAAAGATACACAACTCCTGTATCAACCCCAGCTGTACTTTCCCCCAATATTTGTTTAGGTTTCTCAGTTAATTTTGCAAGCCCTTTGATATAAACTTTACAATTATAGTCTGGGCGTTCTTCTAAGTAATTTTTTCTATTTTTTTGAGCATTTTTAATTACTTCATCTGCATAATTGACAGCATTAGCTTTCACCATAATACTCTCTATTTCTGCACCTTCTTCCTGTAACGAAAAATTAAGCTCTAATTCTTGATTTGCAGTAACAGTAACTACCTGTCTAAGAGACTTATAGCTTGGATATTGGGCTATCACCTCGTGTGTACCCGCAGGAATTTGCAAATTGTACAGAGCTTCAGCATTGGTGCTTGTTCCTAGTGTAGTGCCTTTAATATGAATAGTAGAAAAAGGTAAAAGCTCTCCCTTTGAATCGGTGATTTTACCTTTAATAGTTGCCTTTTGTCCAAATGCATGAATGGACATCAACAGAAGGAAGAAATAAAGAAGTGTGTATTTTCTCATAGGTTTGAAGATTGATAAAACTTAATTTATCTAAAAGACGAAAGCAACCTTATAAAAGGTTGCTTCCTTGTAAACGTATATTTTTTTAATTTGTTTTATAGTAATTCCAAGTAATCTAAAAGAATGAGTATAAGTCCAACAGTTAATAAAAGACTACCTAAATACCACAACCCTGCACCCCAGAGAACTAACATAAAGACTAAACCTACAATAGCTAAAATTAGACCTAATTTAGTATATTTACTCATGTTTGTTTGGTCTTTTTTCTCTGGTTTTAGATGTTTTTTAATTCTATCACCTTTTATTATTTTTTTAGTAGCATTTAGGCTCTTAAATTCTGTAACTTCTGTATTTGTTTCTACTGTTTTTGCAGGCTTTACTTTATTTTCAGATACAACAATATTATTGTCTTTAGGAGTTACAACTGCTTTCTTTTCAGTTTCTACTATAATCGTTGTACCTTCTGTTTCGGGCATACGAGCTGCACCTTCAGTGGTTTGTGCATTTGCAACAGAATAAGAAAGCCCAAAAGCTAAAGCAAGAGAATAAAGTTTTAATAATTTTTTCATATGGAAAGAGTTTATGTTTCTTAATTTCCAAATATAAAAAAAAATAAACACGAAATACAAACAACATTTTTTTTTCAAAAACATTTTTTATGAATAAGTGTTTGAATCGATGTATTTATCTGATTAAAATCAAGATAAAATTGATTAATATCAGCCGTCATTTCCTTTATTTTATACAATTTAGTAACACAAAAACAAACTATCATTGCTATGGCTCAATATGTTTCCGCCGAAGAGGCTCTATCAGTTGTAAAATCAGGTCAAAGGGTATTTTTTCATGGAGTAGCTGCCAATCCCCGTTATATGGTAAGAAAATTTGGAGAGTATGTACTCAATCATAATCTTACAGATATTGAGGTTCTTGCTTTTTCTCCGTTCGGGGAATTTGAATTGGCTGACCCCAAATACGACAAACATCTCAAAATTAATGCTTTATTCGTCTCAGACTCTCTACGCCCAGCCGTAGATGATGGCAGAGCTTCTTATATTCCTGTTTTTTTAAGTGAAGTACCCGAGCTATTCTTAAATGATGTACTGCCCACAGATGTTGCAATTTTCAATGTATCACCTCCTGATAGTCATGGCTTTTGTACTTTGGGAGTATCCGTGGATGCTGCCATTTCGGCTCTCAAGAAAGCAAAAGTTTGTATTGCTCAAATAAACCCTCAAATGCCCCGTACACATGGAGATGGTTTTGTACACATCAGTAAGTTCAAATATGCTGTTGAACAGGAAGAAGCCCTTCCAGAAATACCTCCACTTGCCATTAGTGACGTAGAAATGAAGATTGGGCAATTCTGTGCCGGACTCATTGAAGATGGCTCAACTATGCAAATGGGCATTGGAGGCATCCCTAATGCTGTACTGGCTAACCTGAATAATCATAAAGATTTAGGAATTCATACAGAAATGTTCTCAGATGGTGTTGTTCCTTTGGTTGAAAATGGTGTTATTACAGGCAAATACAAAGTAAAACACCCCGGAAAAGTGGTTGCATGTTTTGTGATGGGTACTAAAAAAGTATATGATTTTATTCATGACAACCCGTTAGTAGCTATGCTGGATACCAACTACACCAACGAAGACTCCGTTATTCGTGTAAACCCTAAAGTAGTTGCCATCAATAGTGCCATAGAAGTAGATTTATTAGGGCAGGTTTGTGCCGATACCATTGGTTTAAGACAATACTCTGGTATTGGTGGGCAAATGGATTTCATTCGTGGTGCAGCATTATCGCCTGGTGGAAAGCCTATTATTGCACTGCCTTCCACAACCAACAAAGGTCTATCACGTATTACTGCCCTGCTTAAAAATGGTGCTTCTGTAACTACTACAAGAGCCCACGTACATTATATTGTCACAGAATATGGGGTAGCTTATCTTTTTGGTAAAAACATCAAACAAAGAGCAAAAGCACTCATAGATATTGCTCACCCAGACCACAGAGAAGATTTAGAAAAACAAGCTTTTGAAAGAATCAAGAAGTTTTGGTAAACATTCTAAAAATACAAAGTGTTGTAAGTAAAATACCTACAACACTTTTTTCATTAAACAGGTGTTATATTTTAATTAAAACTAAAATTGTGTATATTTGTTATACACTCAGCAAAGATTTTTTAGTATGCCACTTATATAAAATACTTTTAGTCAGTTATGGCAAAAGCAACTCAACAACTCATTGATGCACTTCGTAAAAGTGCTGATAGCCTCAAAGATGGAGCTCCTTATGCATGGGGACATCAGGGGAAATGTAATTGTGGGAATTTAATGCAAAATCTTACCCCTCTTACTTCTGAGGAAATTATGCGATTCGCACAAGCCAACCGAACAGGCGAATGGTCTGAGATGGCAGAAGAGTTTTGCCCTACAAGCAACGCTCCAGCCGATTTGCTTGTTCAAAAACTTTTGGATGCAGGCTTGAGTCTTTCAGATATTCATCATTTAGAGTATTTGAATGACAAAAAAGTGCTTCAGTATCTGCCCAACGGCTTCAGATGGCTCAATAAGAATATTCGTACAGATGTTGTCGAATATTTTGAGGCTATGGCAAATATGCTTGAAGCCGACTTGTTTGGAGAGCATGTAAAAACAGAAGTTTCTCAAATTCTTGAAGAAAAAAGCTTGGTTTAAACCAAGCTTTTTTAAAGTTGTCATTACGAGCCACAAAGTGGCGAAGTAACCCCGAAGGGCTCAGCGTAGCCAATCTTGATTGCTTCACTACGTTTGCAATGACAATTCCCCGATATATCTCATTTTTTGACAGCTGTCACTTCTATTTCTACTTTCACCTTATCACTAATCAGGTTTGCACAAATAAGTGTACAGGCTGGGCGAATATCGTTAAAATACTTTTGAACAATCGGATAGCATTTGTCTATATCGGCAGGGTTAGGGACTATATAATTGGCTCTTACCACATCCGAAAGACTTGCTCCTGCCTGCTCTAAAGCATAAATAATATTTTGAATGGTTTGCTCCAGTTGTTCTTCTATACTATCAGAAATAGTATGGGTGGCATAATTGTAGCCTGTACACCCCGATACAAAGACCATTTTATCTACAACCACAGCCCTCGAAAAAGCCATATCTCTTTCAAAAACTGAATTAGTACTGATTAATTTTTTTTCCATGAGTTGATTTTTATAAGTGATATTTTGTTAAAAAAATAACGAAAATCTATATATTAAAGTCAGTAGTTAATTGAATGTCAAACAATTACTAACAAACAGATATTTTCCAATAATTGTTGAGTCTATTTTCGCTGAAAGTAAAATTGTATCAGTTTTATGTATCTTGATATATTCAGGTAGATTCAAGTAAAATATTAAATCCTGATTATATATTCCAATATCTTTTGTATATTTTTTATTTTTTTTTATATCCTCTATCAATTGTTTTAAACTATAATTATTTTTATATAATTCTGGAAATGCATTCATCTCATGATATGTAACTCCCGAACTGTCAGCTTTGATGTATTCCCCCAAAGCAGTCAAAGTATTTTTTTTCAGTAAAACTTGCATTTCAAGACTTTTATGAAACATTCCATCTAGTCCTTCTTGCATGGAGCCTTTAAATAATATACGATTTGAGTTTTTACCAGCTATAAATTCTTTATTAAAAGCTAAAGATAATTTCATGGTATTAATATTTCCAAAACTATCCACTTTACAACCCACTACTATCAAGTCTATATCTTTAATTAAATAGTAATTTTTGTATTTGGGAAATAGACATAAAAATATACCATAGCAAAATAAAATGCCTATCAAGAGTAGAATATATAATTTATATTTTGCCATTATAAAATTTGTATTTGACTACTCCAATTATCGTGATGGTAAATATATTTTTGAGTCATATCAGATAATACCTAAAACAATAGAAAGGAAATTATTTTTAATAATGCCTCACTGCTGAAATAATTCCCTTGTTACCAAATTTCTAATGTATAAAAGTAATTACTTTACTTTAAAGTAAATGTGAGGCATCTTTTTTTGAAGTGTTGCTTTTTTATTTTGAAAAGTATAAGGCAATAAAATATATTTTAAGTTTTTCATATCCTTTATAAAATAGGGTAATTCCGTAAGTTTGTTGGATAATAGCCCCAAAGATTTTATGGGTAGTGTTGCTATAAAATCAGGAATTTCTTCAAAAATACCTCCTAAATATAACTCTTCTAGCTTATCAAATTTGAGTAATTTGTCAGATATCTTATTCAAGTAGTTTGTTGAGAAAGTTAGTTTTGTAAGTTCGGAAGGGGAAACAACTATAATTTTTTCTAACAGTTTAAAGTGTTGATTGCTGATACTTGAATTTTCATTTTCTTGGCATGAACCTAAACTAATATCTAATTCTCTGAGATTTTTTGCTTTTACCTGAGACAAATCTAGAGATCCGCCATCTATTTTTAACACAAGTTTTTCTAAATTTTGGTTACTAAAAATAGAGTCTAGAGCTAATAAATGGTCTTTGCCTGTTATTTCGCAAAACTGAAGATTTTTAAGGTCTTCAAGCCAATTAGGCAGGCTATGAAGATTTTCCATATATATTCTGAGATTTTTTAATTTTTTCCAAGAGGAGAAAGCCTCTGAAATATGAGTTGTTGTTCCTCTGTCAAAAATCTCAAGATATTCTACATTTGTAAGTTTGGAAAGAGTTTCTGGATAGCTTTTTAGATTCTTCACTGAAAATCCAATATTGGTAATACTACTCATATTACCAATGCTTTCATGTAGTTCTTCCAAATTTTCTAAACGGATTTCTGTAATATGTTGTAGTTGAAAAACTATTTCTTGAACTTCTAAAAGTGTATGGCTACAAGTTATATTCTTACACTTATTCGGGAAGTATTTCAAAAAATCAGGATGTATGCTTGAGATATTATTGATTTGTACACTAAATGAACTCCCAATAGCTTCAAGAGCCAAAGGCATTTTTTCACCTCCTAATTGTAAAATATCTAAATATCCCAATGTTCGCAATCCATGTCCTTGGGTACATGATAGGACTACTTCGGCAAAACTGAAGGCATCTATTTCTGGCAACTGTTTAAGAATCTCATAGGTTTCGCTTTCATAGCCTCTTCTGTTATTTTTTTTATATTCTGCCAAAAGACTACTTGAGAAGTTTTTCTCTATCAATTTTTTGGCTTTTTCTTTGATCGTTTTATCCTCAGAAAACAAAGCAATGCCCAATAAGTAAGTATCTAGAATTTTATCTGGTGTGTAATGATTCTTTAGTATTTCTAACGCAAGTGTCTTATTTTCAATTTCATCACTCTTTAATAACAATAAAAGGTTATTGTTATAAGTTTTATCTAAAGGTTCTACACCTGTATTTTTTTGCACCCAAGCCAATAAATAGCTTTCCGAAACGGCTTTTTTTACATTAAAATCTTTATTAAAATCATTATTTTTATTTTGTTCTTTACAAATAATGATGCAATCAGCTATTTTGCTTTCTTTGACAGGTTTCCAGCCAAGTGTTTTTAAATTTGCACGCAATTCTGTACTCTTAGTGGGTTTTCCTAATAAAAAGTAAGTCTTTACATTCTCTAAAATAACTTCTTTTTCTGTATCCAAGCGTTTTTCTATTACAGTCCATATTTTTTGATTTATTTGAGCTTTTTTGATATGTAAAACACTTAATAAATCTGGTATGGTATATTTTTCTGTATGATACTGAGTAATTGCATCAGCTATCATGTTTGCTTTATCTGGGTTTTCTACAAAAGCCTTGTGTAAATCAACAAGTAGTTTTACACTAGCATTTTTAGGTAACATATGGATATTTAATAGCTTGATTTGAGACAAAAGACGTATAAAGTCATCAGAAAGGTCGAATGCAAAGCTATTACTATATTTGCTTTCATAATGAATTTCAAGAGTATGTAGTTTTTTGAGATTGGGGGTAAAGTTTAAATTGTCAAATGTACTGTGATACAAGAATAATTCTTCTAAATTGGGCATCTGGTTGATTTTTTCTGATAAAGGCTTTCTAAAATAACTAACTACAAGCTTTTTTATATTTTTCAATACTTGCCAGTCATAATATTCTGTGTTTATATTCCAACCTATTTGAAGAGTATTAAGAGTTGGTATCTCTCCAATCATTGTAAAAGCTTTAAGAGAAATATCCTCTTTACTACCACGAATACCAATTTTTTCTAAAAAGGGAAATAGTTTTAACTGCGAAATGACAAACTCTAAATGTGTAGCATTAGTCTGGGTAGCATCAATTTCTATGGAAGTAAGATGCTGTAGAGACGTGATATCAGCAGGAAATGTAGGGAAATTACTTAAAGAAAGATGCTTTATTTTGGGATGTTTGCTGACTTCGTGAATAAAATTCTTCCATTGTTGCTCCAATACTGTTGAAGAACCAAATTCAATAGTATGTATCTTAGGTAACTGAAAAACTGCCAAAGGAATTTCAGTATTATTGTTCACAGTAAAATTAGCAATTTCTACATCCTGATATTCTTGTATCTGATAATCAGAGATTTGGTTTTTATACAAATAACATGTTTTCATCTTCATCAATTGTTATGAAATAATTATTATAGACTTGATATATCTAATTTGTAAAGAAACAAATTATTCTAATCAAAGTTGTATTACTCCCTAAACTGAGAGCATTTGGAAACCTACAAACTATTATCCTGATGTTTCTTGATAACTTCCTCTTCAATATACGATCTAACCATTTCATAGTTATCTATTGGCTGTCCATCAAATGTGTTATCTCTAAAATCATGGTTTACAGCTCCATCTCTATAAACTTCCCATTCTATAATTGGAAAGTATTTTGGTGTTTCACAAATATAAAACCAACCATATCCTCTTCCATACGAGCCTACAGGTCTAAAATATGCATTAAAAACTCTCCCTTTTACTCTTTGAAAGTAAAAACTACGTAGTTTAAAATTATCCCAAGCCAATGGATTAATAATATTCATTCCAATAATACCCAAGACTATGATGATGCATACTTGATTTATTCTTTTTAGTAAGTTACTCTTTCTTAGGTCATTCTGAGATATAAACCATAAAGCAAATATTACAAGAATTATAGAAAAAATTACATCTGTCCAATAACCTGTCCATGAGAATTTAGTACATAAAACAATACTTAAATATAAGACAAAAAATATTGTAAATATGGTATATAGTCTAATTTTCATAATCAATAGACTTATGATAATTTTATTTTACCCTCTCTATTGTATATTGCAGCAAGCCTGCAAGGGAATTTCGGTAGGTGTTTTCGGGTAGGAATTCGTGTAGAATGGCTACTGCTTCGTTGTAGTAATTCATCATTTTTTCTTGAGCATACTCAATGCCACCTTTATTTTTTACAAAAGAGATAACTTCAGCAACAGCACTGCTTTTATGGCTTTTATTTTTGATAAGATAAATAATATTACGTTTTTCGAGCCACGAAGCCTTAGAAAGTGCATGAATCAGAGGCAGGGTCATTTTCTTCTCTTTGATGTCAATGCCCACAGGTTTTCCAATTTCAGCATCTCCATAATCAAATAAATCGTCTTTAATCTGAAAGGCTATGCCTACTTTTTCGCCAAAAAGTTTTGCTTTTTCAACAGTTTCGGGGCTTACACCTGCCGAACTTGCTCCCACAGCACAACAAGAAGCGATCAGAGAAGCCGTTTTTTGTCTGATAACTTCAAAATATATTTCTTCTGTAATATCTAGTTTTCGGGCTTTGGCAATCTGTAAAAGTTCTCCTTCACTCATTTCACGAACAGCCGTCGAAACATACTGCAAAAGGTCAAAATCACCATTATCTACAGAAAGAAGCAATCCACGAGAAAGAAGATAATCGCCAACAAGTACAGCTATTTTGTTTTTCCAGAGAGCATTGATAGAAAAAAAGCCTCTTCTATACATCGAATCGTCCACTACGTCATCATGTACCAGCGTAGCAGTATGTAAAAGTTCAATCAGAGAAGCCCCACGATATGTTTTTTCGGTAATTCCTCCGCAAGCCCCAGCCGTTAGGAATACAAACATGGGTCTCATTTGTTTTCCTTTTCTTTTTACAATGTAATGGGTGATGGTATCCAACAAAAAAACCTTACTCTGCATAAAAGAACGAAACTTTTGTTCAAAAAGATTCATCTCTTGTTGGATAGGAGCTTGTATATCATCAATATGTAAAGGCATTCAAATGAGCGTTGGTTGAAGAAGTAGAACGACATCCTACTTTTTATGTTGTTTGATGGCAATATTAGCACATTTTTATAACAAAAAAAAGAGGAGTAAGGTTTTACTCCCACAAAGGATAATGTTTCAGACTTACAGTTTCTCCAAAAAAGAGTTGTGTGGTCGTCTCAAACGATTGTGTATAATCTGAAACGTAAAACTGACTTAAGCCTTTATTTTCTTGCATATTGAGCATATTTTGCATTTCGAGTAAACCTCTTAATGAACGGGCTACCACAGCTGAAGAGTCTAAAACAGCTACTTTTCCTTCATAAAATTGCTGAATAGATTGCATAATAAGCGGATAATGGGTGCAACCCAAAATCAGAGCCTCTATGCCCTCAAGTGTTGGATTAGCAAGGTAATCAGCAATTACATTATTCAAAATATTTTTTTCAGCATAACCTTCTTCAATCATGGGAGCAAGCAATGGTGTAGCCAGCGATTTAAGAGTAATACCTAACTGCAAATCATTGATTTTCTTAGCATAAACATTAGAATTGACCGTCTGTTTTGTGCCTATCAAACCTACTGTTTTTTGAGCATATTGTTCTGCCACAAGGCTCACCATTGGGTCTATCACATTCAGTACATGAGCTTTGCTGCCTACATATTCTTTTAAAAGTTTGTAAGCTGCTGCCGAAGCTGAGTTACAGGCAATTAAAATCACTTTACATTCTTGAGAAAGCAAAAAGTTAGCAATTTTAATAGAATAAGACTGAATAGCTTCTGTGGATTTATCGCCATAAGGCAAATGGGCAGTATCACCAAAATAAATAATATCTTCATTGGGTAAAAGATTTCGTACAGCCTTCATCACTGTAAGTCCACCAATACCACTATCATAAATGCCAATAGGCTTTTGGTTTTTGAGCATAAAAAATCATTGTTCATTGTTCATTGTTCATTGTTCTATGAACATTTATATTCCTATTCCAAATGCTATAATTCGTGTATCCTGAGCCTTGCCTGATTGAAATAGGGTTTGTAAATCGTATTTACCAAAAACTCGAATTAACTTATATTTTGCCTCCAGTTGCAGTCCATATCGAAAACGATTCGTATAAAGATCTGAAAATGTTTTATTTTTTATCACCTCTCCATTTATATCTTTATATCGTATTTTTGTAAAACTAGAAATTGTAAAGTCACTATATACTCCTAGTCCCACTCTCCATTTATTGAAGGTTTTATAAGCTAAAACGGGTATACTTAAATTAACAAGTGTAGCTTTGTTTTGAGTCAATTCTTGAGGGGATTGTAGCAATACCAATTCATTAGCTGTTTTACTAAGATATTGGTCTCCCTCAAAATTTAAGGTGTTCCAAGAAAACTCCAAGCCTACTCCCAAACTAATAGCAGCTTTTTCGGAGCTAATCCGGTGGCGATATTGCCCTCCAACACTATAAAAATAAGAAGTAAATAGTTTAGTTGGATAAGCCTTAGGGCTAAGAGCATTAAAACCAAAAACAAAACGAGGTACAAAGGTTTGAAGGTTTTTTTTATCGTTTTCTTCTCCTTTGTAAATTTCATATTTGCGTTTACCATTTTCAGTGTACCAAATGGTGTCTTGAGCTACAGCTATACCCAAATATAAAAGGTAAAAACAGAGGGTTAAAAAATATTTTCTTTGCATCATCATAAAATTATTGGTAAAATTAAGAAATTTGACACACATTCTACTGTATAAGAATCTATTTTATTTTTTTATGGAATTTTTACCCACACTCATTGCACAATACTCTGAAGAACATACAACTCAAGAGCCTGATTATCTCAAGGAACTTGTACGGGAAACACATCTCAAAGTATTGATGCCTCGTATGCTTTCAGGACATTTACAGGGTAGATTTTTATCCATGATTTCTCATATGCTAGCTCCCAAAAGAGTTTTAGAGATCGGGACTTATACAGGCTATTCAGCTTTGTGTTTGGCTGAGGGTTTGCCTCCAGATGGTAAAATTGTCACCCTTGACATCAATGAAGAATTAGAAGGAATTGTTACAAAATACATTCAGAAAGGTGGTTTTGAGGGTAAAATAGAATATAAAACAGGCAATGCCTTAGAAATTATTCCAACACTCCAAGAAGTCTGGGATTTGGTATTTATTGATGCAGATAAAATCAATTATTTAGAATATTATCATTTGGTATTTGATCAGGTTCGTTCAGATGGTTGGATTATTGCTGATAATGTTTTGTGGAGTGGTAAAATTGTAGAAGAAGTAAAAACCAATGATAAAGACACAAATGCATTATTAAAATTTAATAAGTTTGTTCAAGAAGACCCAAGAGTTGAAAATATCCTGTTGCCTATCAGAGATGGATTGATGATAGCCAGAAAAAAATAAGTATAAAACCTTCAAAATTTATGAGAATATTGATTATTGGTGGTGGAAACATGGGGAAAACTTATGCTGACAGTTTCATAGCAAACCATGCTGTAAAACCAGAAGACCTTCATATTTTGGTACATTGCCCTGAAAGTGTGACCCATTTTCAGTCATTAGGGTTTAAAAATGTATATCATGAAGTGGGTGAGTATATCAAACACATGGAGTTAATTATTCTTTCCATAAAACCCCAAGATACAAAAGAACTTTTCCCATTACTTGCACCTTTTGTACATGAAAAACAAATGATATTGTCTATTATGGCAGGTGTCAAGATGGATTCTATTCAAAAGGCTTTACCACAAGTAAAAAAGATTGTAAGAGCGATGCCCAATTTACCCTCACAAATTGGCATGGGCATGACAGGTTTTACTTCAACAGAAGACGTAAATAAATCAGAACTTTTCTGGGTTCATAATTTACTCAATACCACAGGAAAATCTCTTTATTTTGATGATGAAAGTTTGCTAGATGCTGTTACGGCTATTTCGGGTAGTGGTCCAGCTTATGTGTATTATTTTATGGATGCTATGACCAAAGCAGCCATGCATATGGGTTTTACTCAAAATCAGGCTGAAGTACTCGTAGAACAAACATTTTTAGGAGCTGTTCACCTCAAAAAGAGAAATGACCTTACCTGTCAAGAGTGGATACAAAAAGTAGCTTCTAAAGGGGGGACTACTGAAGCTGCTCTCAAACGTTTTGAAATTTCAGAAGTAGATCAGGGTATTGAGAAAGGTTTGGAAGATGCTTTCAAAAGAGCAGTAGAGTTGGGTAATTAATTAAAAAACTATGAATCAAAGAACTGCTTATATTATTTCTGTTATTTTTCACCCTTTGCTATTGCCTACACTAGTCATGGGGGTACTTTTATACCTATCACCTACTCTTATTTCTGTACCCAATAAGGATTTAAGACTCTTTTTATTACAAGTTGGCTTTAGCTTTACATTCTTGATACCTACTACTTTTATGGTAGCTATCCGAAAATTTAAGGTTATAAGTAGTCTTAGTTTACCAGATAGAAAGGAAAGACGTTATCCTTTTGCTATTATTACAGCCATGTATATGCTAACAGCATATTTATATTGGGCAATTACACAAAGAACACACCTTGACCACCGTTTTTTTGTTGTATTTGCAGGAATTTGTATTTCACTCTTGACACTAACAGTTATTACATTTTTTTATAAAATTAGTGCTCATTCGCTTGCCATGAGTGGTGTATTTGGAGGAATGTTTGCTTTAGCTATTAAGTATTCAGAATCTACGCTTGCAATTCCTTTGGCTTGTACAGCCTTATTTTTAGGTTTGGTAATTACTGCCCGTTTGTCTTTAAAAGCTCACAGTATAGGTGAGGTCGTATGGGCTACATTGGTAGGATTTTGTTTAAATGCCTTCATTATCAGCATTTTTGCTTGAAGCTACTAGGCAACAATCATCTTCAGTACACTCAAAAGAGCTGTACCTGCTAAAAAGACCTTCAAGAAAATAAGGTTTTGGTGCTGGATTGAATCTAAACGTTTCATAATTTTTTATATTTTTGTTTTGTACTCATAAGACAACACCATACCTCTTAAGGTTGCATAAATTTTTATTTTTTATAAAAAATATTTTATAAATCTTCAATTACAAGGTATATATCAAGTTTTATAAAAATACTTTGAGGCATTTTCAGAAAAAATATTAACTTGCATACAATTTTTTCAATCGTTTTACAAAAGCTATGATTAAAATTTCTAAAGAGTTTAAAGTCGGTTTATTAGGTCTTATATCCATGGCGATGTTGTACATGGGTTTTAATTTTTTGAAAGGAAAAGACTTTTTTGCTGGTAGCCATTATTATTATGTAGTATATGATGATGTAAAAGGGCTTGCTCCAGCCAATTTGGTTCGGGTTAATGGGGTGGCTGTAGGAAGGGTATTGGATGTTCGTTTTATGCAAAATACAAATCCTAAATTGAATGGCAGAGTACTTGTAACCATAGATTTAAGTCAAAAAATAAATATGGGAAAAGGTACAGTTGCTATGCTCAATAGTACACTTTTAAGTGGAACAATGATTGATTTACTATTAGATACCAAAGCCCCTTATGTAGAATATGATGATACTCTAAAATCGGCTGTTACGCCTGATATTATGGCTTCGGTACAAGAAAAAGCAAGTCCAGTATTGGCTAAAGCTGATAGTGTAATGATTAAACTAAACAGTCTATTAGGTGAATTTCAAGGTATTGGAACAACCACTAAAAATACCTTAACCACTTTTGAAAAAGCTGCCAAAGATTTAGATGCCATGCTGGCTGCAAATCAGGGTAATTTATTAGCTGGAACTACCAATTTTAAAGATTTATCGAATGACCTGAAACAAACTTCTAAAGAACTTCCTGTTCTAATGAAGAAAATGAACACATTTGCAGATTCATTAAATCGTTTACAATTTGCTAAAACACTTGATAAAGCAGATAAAGCAGTTGGTGAGCTTAATACATTGCTAGGAAAAATGAACAGAGGAGAAGGTACAATGGGAGCTTTGATGAAAGATCCTACCCTTTATGACAATCTTACAAAAACCACTGCTGAACTCAATAAACTACTAATTGATTTACGTCAGAACCCTCAAAGGTATATACGATTAAGATTATAATTTTGAAAATATTATGAATATCACACATCTTATCCCTGATAAAATTATTACCATAGAAAACTTTCTAACTGAACAAGAATGTAATGATTTTATAAATCTTGGAGAGAGTTTGGGATTTGAAATGGCAAAAATAGATACGGGTAGTCTTGTGCCAGAAGTGAGAAATAATGATAGAGCCTTTTATAAAAGTACAGAATTAGCAGAAAAATTATTTAAAAGATTACAATCTCATGTTGTTTCTAAGATTGGTAACAGTATTGCAGTAGGTTTGAATGAACTTTTTCGACTTTATAAATACCAAAAAGGGCAACAATTTAAGGGACATCAAGACGGAAGCTTTATTAGAAATGATATAGAAGCCAGTTATTATACATTTCTGATGTACCTTAATGATGATTATGAAGGAGGAGAAACTATTTTTCTGAAACACAAAATTATCCCTAAAAAAGGAATGGGTTTAATTTTTTTACATAAATTGTACCATGAAGGTAGCGAAGTTTTGAATGGCATAAAATATGTAATGAGGTCTGATATTATGTATCGTTTAGAACAAAATAATGGTTGATGCTTTTTGACGAAAACCATATTATTTCAGCTTGTAAAAAGCAATGCCCAAAGGCTCAAAAGCAACTCTATGAACGTTTCGCTTCAAGAATGCTTACAGTAGCCCTACGTTATTGCTCTGGAAGACTGGAAGCAGAAGATGTTTTACAAGAAAGTTTTATAAAAGTATTCGACCATATAGATACCTTCAGAAAAGATTGTACTCTTGAAGCATGGATTAAAAGAATTGTCATTAATACTGCTCTCAAGCAAAATAGAAGCAAACTTTATTTGTTTCCTGCCTTAGATGTAACTGATTTACCAGAAACATATCAAGAAAGTACTGAATTGCTAAATTATTTTCATTATGAAGATTTGTTGGCTATGGTACAACAATTAGCTCCACGATACAGAGTAGTTTTTAACTTATATGCCATTGAAGGATATAATCATCCTGAAATTGCAGAGTTGTTAGGAATTAGCGAAGGTACATCAAAATCTCAATATTCGAGGGCAAAACAAGTTTTAAAAGAAATGATTGAACAAGAAGCCTTGAAACAGGGTATTATACACAATAATGAAAAATTAAGTATGTAAATAAAAATATGTAGCTTAAAACTACGTTTTTATATAAATGTATAGACTATGAATTTTGAACAGGAATGGAGAGATAAAATGCTTTATGCAAATGTTGCCCCAAACGAAACAGTTTGGGAAGGTATTGCATTGCATTTAGCTCAAAAACGTAAAAAAAGTCGTACAAAAAAATGGATATTCTGGTGGGCTGCTGCTATGTTTCCTCTATTCTTAGGAGATGGACAGTTTTTATGGTTTTCCAATGGAAATGCTACTTATGTTAGCTCACAAAAAAATAGTCAAGCAACTGTTTATCAGCCTCCAACACTTAAAACCAATACCCCCACAAAAATAAAAAATACTATCACTACCAAAAAAACCGTAAATACACAAGAAAGTAAATTTGGATTTACTGCTTCAGCAGATTATAGCTTGGAAGCTCAAAAATTTCTATCTAAAAGGCAGTCAGAAGATAAAGTATTAGAAGCCCTAGGTAAACCCAAACAAAAACGCCTGTGGATGCAGACATATAGCTCTTTAGAACAAAGTTTTACAAAATTCGATTTTTATTCTTTGGCTCCTACTGCAAGTCGTAATCCCTTTTTAAGTCCTGCTATTACTTTAGCTGAAAAAAGAGTAAAAGCTGAATTAGCCAGCTATACTCCTTTAGTTTCTTGGAGACTGGGCATTGAGGGTGGTTATCAGATTAATCATCGTTGGTATGTAGCAACAGGCTTGCATTTTACAAGAAGTATAGCTTCTCTTGCTGTAGATGCCCAAAATAAATACCCTGAGATAGCTAAGTTTTATGGTGAAATTCCTGTGACCCCTATTCCTGTTGCAGCAATGACTCCAACTTCAAATATAGAAGCAATAGCTCCTGAAAGTCAAGATATACCCCTTACAAGCTTTATGGCTGTTACAGAACCTAAAAGCAAAAAATTTATTCAAAAAACAGATTATATCAGCATTCCTGTAAAGGTTGGGTATCAGATACAACATGCTCGTTTTCGTTATGCTGTGGCTTTAGGTGCAGAAGGTAGCTACTTACTTAATAATTCTTTCAGCTCTCAAGAGGAACAACTCAATCAGGTAGTTGAACACCTCAATCGTTATCAAATATCAGCTTTAGCGGAAGTTTCAGCAGGACTTGCTGTATCAGACAAAATAATTCTGCATGTTAGTCCTACTTTCAGAAAATCGTTAATTTCTCCTTTTGCAATAAACTCTCCACTCCAGCAAACCAAAAATATTACAGTTGCCTTATCAGGTGGAGTGCAGTATCGTTTTTAATATTTTTTTGAGGTTATTATTTTTTGGCAAAGTAATTGCCTACACATTCTCAAACAAAATCTTTTTATTTATGAAAAAATCATTACTCACTGTTTTTGCAATTATTTTTGTAACATTTGCATTTGCACAACAAAACCGTTGTTCTCGTCCACTTTCTTCTGCAGAGTTTAATCAGAGAAAGCAATTGCTTACAGGTAACAATGAAGGGCGTAAATTGCAGGCAGCTATCAGACTCAGCCAGGAAAGTTGTCTTACAACCAATCAGATAAAAGAAATAGCTATGCTTTTTAATGATGAATATAGTCGTTTAGATTATACAGAAAAAGCCTATGCAACTGTTTTTGACCCTGAAAATTATTATGAAGTGTATGATGTATTTACTAAATTTTCAATGGCTATTCGTTTATACGATTTTTTAAATGGCAAGAATTCTTCATCTCCAATCACTCCCAACAATCCAGTCAATCCAACAAATCCTGTAAATGGAGAATATCCTAATTACAATTATCCTGATTTTGCAAGCTATTCAGGACCAAAAAATTGTGGTTATCCCATTTCTGATGGTACTTTTGAAGCTTCTTTACGAGGCATTAAAATTCAGAATGAAACAACCAAGCTAAATTCGTTGAGACAATTTGTTCAAAATAACTGTCTTTCTACAAGCCAAGTGATGAAAGTAGCAAGTTTATTGACTGTAGAAACAAATCGTTTAGACATATTACGTACTGCTTTTGAACATGTTTATGATGCAAATAATTACTCTTCTGCTAGTCAGGTATTACAAAACAGAGCTAATCAAGAGCAATTTACGGCTTTCTTGAATGGAACAGGCTCATCTAATCCCGTGAATCCAACAAACCCAACAACATGTAAAGTAGAAGATGCAGAGTTTAATAATTTACTTTTTACTATTCGCAGGGAAACTGGAACTTTCAGTAAATTTAATATTACTAAAAATATTACTAAAAACTATAACTGTTTCTCAATTGAGCAAGTAAGAACAATTGTAAAAGAGTTTAGTATTGAGAGCTATAAATTGGACATGGCTAAATATTTGTACGATTATACTGCTCCTGCTGAACGTAGACAATATTTTATGGTAGGTAATGAGTTTTCTCAGTCTAGTAGTAGAACGAACTTAAGTAATTTTCTTGCAACAAAAGGAAATTAAAATTTAGATTCTATAAATAAGAAAAAGCCTTTAGGAATCTAAAGGCTTTTTCTTGTTATATTCTCAAACATTTTTTATAATGTTCTTTTTACTTCTCTTTGTTCAAATACTTCGATAGTATCACCTACTTCAATATCATTGAAACCTTTGATATTCAAACCACATTCATAGTTAGTTTTTACTTCACTTACATCATCTTTAAAACGTTTTAGTGTATCTAACTCACCTGTATGTACCACGATACCATCTCTGATAATACGTATTTTGCTTTGACGTTTGATGTAGCCATCTGTTACCATACAACCCGCAACTGTACCTACACGAGAAATTTTGAATACCTCTCTGATTTGTAAGTTTCCAACGATTACTTCTTCTATTTGTGGTGCAAGCATACCCTCCATCGCATCCTTCACCTCATTAATTGCATCGTAAATAATTGAATATAAACGAATTTCAACTTGTTCTTGTTCTGCTAATTTTTTAGCACCATTAGAAGGGCGAACTTGGAAGCCTATGATAACAGCATCAGAAATAGTTGCTAAGTTTACATCTGTTTCTGTAATTTGTCCTACTCCTTTCTGGATTACATTCACCTGAATTTCTTCAGTAGAAAGTTTTAATAAGGAGTCTGCTAACGCTTCTACAGAACCATCCACATCACCTTTGATAATTAAGTTTAATTGCTTGAAGCTACCCAAGGCTATTCTTCTACCAATATCACCAAGTGTTAAACGTTTAGTTGCTCTGATACTTTGTTCACGTAGAATTTGCTCACGTTTGTTTGCAATTTCTTTGGCTTCACGTTCTGTATTCATTACCTGGAACTTATCACCAGCTTGTGGAGCACCACTCAAACCTAAAATCTGAACAGGTGTTGAGGGTCCAGCCTTTTTAATAGGCTTTCCAGTATGGTCTGTCATCGCTTTTACACGACCATGTAAAGCACCTACTAATATAATATCTCCAACTTTTAATGTTCCTGACTGAACAAGTATATTTGTTACATAGCCACGTCCTTTATCTAAGGTTGCATCAATTACAGCACCCACAGCATTTTTATCAGGATTAGCCTTTAAGTCAAGCATTTCTGCTTCTAAAAGAACTTTTTCAAGTAATTCATTGATACCTAATCCACTCTTAGACGAAATAGCTTGGCACTGATATTTTCCACCCCAGTCTTCCACCAAGATATTTTCAGCAGCTAATTGTTCTTTTACTTTATCTACGTTTGCAGCAGGTTTATCTACTTTTGATAAAGCTATTACGATAGGAACACCTGCTAACTGAGCATGGTTAATAGCTTCTCTTGTTTGAGGCATCACACTATCATCAGCAGCAACTACAATAATTGCTACGTCTGTTAGTTTTGCTCCTCTGGCACGCATCGCAGTAAAGGCTTCGTGTCCAGGTGTATCTAAGAATGTTATTTTTTTATTGTTTTCTGTTGTAACACTGTAAGCTCCAACGTGTTGTGTAATACCTCCTGATTCTTTTGCTACAACATTCGTTCTACGAATATAATCTAATAATGATGTTTTACCGTGGTCAACGTGACCCATTACTGTAACAATAGGGGGACGGTTTACTAAGTCTTCCTGAGCATCTTCTTGTTCCTCGATGGTTGCTTCTATTTCTTCTTCTGCCGAAATAAATTCTACTGCATATCCAAATTCGTCAGCAATAATAGTAATAGCTTCTGCATCAAGGCGTTGGTTAATGGAAACGAACATTCCCAATCCCAAACATTTTGAGATAACTTCATTGACTGAAGCATTCATTAGGTTTGCTAAATCACTTGCTGAAATAAATTCTGTTACTCGGATTGTTGAGTTATCCTCTGTAGAATTTTCTTCATTTTCTCTTTCTTTCTTCAGAACTTTTTTGATGGATTTCTTCTTCTGTGTTCCACCCATTCGAGCAAAAGTAGCTTTAATTTGGTCTTGGATTTCCTTACCTGTAGGCTCCTCTTTCTCTATACGTTTCTTTTTATTGTTATTATTATTATTGTTGTTGTTATTATTATTATTGTTTGTAGTAGTAGTGTTGGATGTTTGATTTGTTTTATTATCCTTTTTAACATCCTGATTATTACCTGTTTTATTTACAGGAGTTTCAACAGCTTTGTTCTTCTTGATACGTTTTCTTTTCTTTTTCTTATCACCTTTTGTATCAGAAGAGGCAACAGGTTTACCTTTTTTCCTTGAAGAATCGAAAGGTAATTCTATTTTATCTAAAACAGTTAGTCCTTTAAGTGTTTCGGCTTTAGCCTTAATAAGTTCCACAGGAATATTCTCGTCGTTTTCTTCTACAATATTCTTCTCAATAACTTCCTCTTTAATAGGCTGTTTGTCTATTTTCACAAACTTTTCAGTTTTTTCTTTAGGCTCTTCTTTCTTTATTTCTTGAGGTATTTCTTTCTTTGCTTCTACAACTTCTTTGACTTTTTCTTTTTCTTTATTTTTATCTTTTTGGAAGTTTTTATTAAAATCTTTATTCTTATTGAAATTGTCTTTCTTTGTATAATTCTCTTTTTCTTTATCCTTTTTAACCTGTCCACTTTTTTTATGAGCATCTAAGTCAATTTTACCTACAATACTCAAACCAATCTTTTTTTCAGGTTCTTGGGTATTATTGTCTTCTGTTTTTATTACAGTCTCTTCATTATTTGATAGGTCTACCAAAGGGTTTACTTCTTCTACGGGTGTAGTTTCTTTTACTTCTTTGATTTCTTTTCCTTCAGTGGTTAGTGTAACTTCTTCTTCTTTCTTTTTTTCAGGAGTTTTAGTATTTTTCACTTCCAAAGTTTTAGCAACAAAGCTCTTATGAGTAGCCTCTTGCTTTTCTAACAAAGACGAGCGAAACTCTTTTTCTAAAACTTCAATTTGCTTTTGATTGAGTTTGAAGTTGGGGTTGTTTTCTATGGACAAACCTTTAGCAGCAAGTGTTTCAACAATTTTGGTAGTTGCCACATTAAAGTGCCTCGCAGCTTGGTTTAATCTCATTGTTTTTTCTTCTGACATAGAGTAGATGTTCGTAATAATCTATTGGTTTTAACGGTAAGAGACTGGTATTTTCTCAAAGAAAGTGCAAATATAATGTTTTTTTAAGATTGTAGAAATTTTTTATTCAAGAGATAAACATATATTTTACAATACTTTTATAAGTATAAGCATTTTTTTAATTTAAATACTTATATATCAGATTTTTATTTAAAATATTTTTCAGGAGCTTTTATACAAAAGCTCCTGAAAAATAGAATTTTATTCTTCTGTTTCGTCTTCTTCTTGGTCTTCAAATTCTCTTTGAATGATTTCCAAGATTTCATCAATTTGTTCTTCTTCAAGGTCTGTTCTACGAATTAAATCGTTTCTGCTGAGAGCAAGTACACTTTTAGCTGTATCCAAACCTATTTTTCTGAGTTCATCAATCATCCAACCTTCAATTTCATCATTAAACTCATTAAGGTCTATATCTTCTTCATCCAACTCCGACTCATCTATATCTCTCCATACATCGATCTCCTTTCCTATTAGTTTACCAGCCAGCTTAATATTTAAGCCATTTTTACCAATGGCAAGGGATACCTGATCAGGTTTGAGATACACAGAAACTCTTCCGTTTGCTTCTATTTTGATAGAACTGATTTTTGCAGGACTTAAAGCTCTTTGAATGAAAAGCTCTAGATTATCTGTGTGATTAATTACATCAATATTTTCATTATTTAATTCTCTTACAATTGAGTGAATGCGAGAACCTTTCATACCTACACATGCTCCTACGGGGTCTATACGCTCATCATAAGATTCTACCGACACTTTTGCTCTTTCACCTGGCTCTCTTACGATTTTCTTAATAATAATCTGACCATCAAATACTTCTGGAACCTCCTGCTCAAATAATCTCTCTAAAAACTTAGGAGATGTACGTGAAAGTATGATACGAGGAGCTCCATTAATCAACTCTACTTTTTCAATTACAGCTTTAGCTGTTTCTCCTTTACGGAAACGGTCTTTAGGGATTTGCTGGCTTTTAGGTAATAAAAGTTCATTTCCTTCACCATCTGTGATAATCACATCTTTTCCAACAATCTGATAAACTTCTCCAACAATTACCTCTCCAACACTATCTTTATATTTTTCGTAAAGATTTGATTTTTCTAAATCTTTGATTTTCTGAATCAGGGTTTGTCTGCCTGTCTGAACAACTCTTCTACCAAACTTGATAATATCAATAGGTTCTGCAAATTCTTCACCTATTTCAAAATCTGATTGAGTTTTTTTAGCCTCTGAAATACCAATCAAATTAGGGTTTACAGCTATTTCAGGGTCATTATCTTCTACAATTTGTCTGTAATGGAATATTTCCAAATCTCCATTAGGATTGATAATCACCTGAAAATTATCGTCTGTACCATACTGCTTACGAATCATGGTTCTGAAAACTTCTTCCAAAACACTAATCATTGTAGGACGGTCAATGCCTTTCGATTTGGCAAACTCCATGAATGATTCTGTAAGCTCTTTGTTATTAACCATATTAACCATATCGGTAAAATTTTGATATAAGAAAATGTATTGATATTATCAGCAAAGCTGATTATTAAAAGTTTATTTGAAAGAAATCAAGACTTTACTCCCTGTAATATTCTCAAAGTCAATATTTTGAACTATTACTTCTGCCTTTTTCCCTTTACCTTTTGTCTGTTCGATTGTAATGGTGGAGTTTTCTATTTTTGTCAATACTCCTTCTACGTTTGTATTGTCTTTTAAGTTTACAAGAAGCGTTCTGCCTATGTGTTGAGGGTATTGTCTGAGTAATTTTAATGGATTATCGACTCCAGGTGAAGAAACTTCCAAGTTATAGGCTGTTTCAATTAAGTTCATTTGTTCAATATAATCCCCTAAAGCTCTGCTTGTTTTGGCACAGACATCTATATTTACGCCATTATCGCCATCTAAGAGTACTGTTACTCTTTTTTTCTCTTTGAGTTGTTTGATTTGTACATCTACCAAAAAATATTCTTTCTCTAAAACAGATTCTACGATTTTGGTAATTTCAGATTCTAAATTCATGGTTATTCTTATTAAAAAGCAAAAATAAAAGGGGACTTTGTGTCCCCTCTTGGTTAAGAGCTATCATTTTCTGACGCAAATTTAGCTATATCTCTTAGAAAAACAAATTTTTTTACTCAAAAAAAACTAAAAATTATTTCAAAAATATATGTTATATTTGCTAAAAGTAAATGTAAAAGAGGTATGAGTTTCTTAAAATGGTCTTTTAGAGCTATCATTTTTGTGGTTTTGCTCAGAGCATTTGCCAAAGACACCGTTGTTTATCAAGTTATTGCTCCTGTTACAGAACCTGTGTTTGAAGCTTGCTTTGAACAACTGGCTAGCCTATGGGAAAACTCCATTGAACAAAATTCATCGAACAAAGGTAATACTGACAATAACAACAACCATTCTAAGAAATCAGAGAATGCTGTAATAATAGAAGAAGATGAAGCTGTTTATGAGAAGGTGCAAGAACCTGATGAAGTTCTGCCTTGTGAAAGCAAAATTAAACATGTAACTCATCAACAGGATTGGCAAGATTTACAAAGTAGAACTTTTAAAGGAAAATTTACGGTTTTGCCACAAGTAGCCTGTCAGGCAGAAAGTTTCCGAGAAAAGCTTCCTGAACCTGTTTCTGATGGTAGTGTAAAAGACTATTATGGGAAAGTTTATTTACAACTTACCAAAGATAATAAGGACAAAATGCAAAAGATTTATAAAACTTTTGAGAAAATCAGAAACAAAAACAAATTAAATCACAAGCAATTTGCTGAAATGGTAGTAAGTTATGTACAAAGCATCCCCTATGTGCTTGTACATCCAGAATCTTGTACAAAAGCTCGTAAATGGGGAGGTTTTTTTGAAGAATATCATGATGAAGGAAAAGAATGTTTGCCCGAAATTCGATTTGGTTTAACATCTCCTTCTGAGTTTATTTACAATTTAAAAGGCGATTGCGATACAAGAAGCGTTTTCTTATATACAGTTTTAGCACATTTTGGTTATGATGTTGCTATATTTGTGAGTCAAACACATTGTATGTTAGGAATTAATATGCCTGCTCAAGGCGATTATTTGAAGTACAAAGGAAAAAAATATTATTTTTGGGAAACCACAGCAAAAGGTTATGCAACGGGTGTTATTGCCCCAAACTTCAAAAATGAAGTCTGGCATATTGCCTTAGTACGCCCTTCAAACATCTAAATTCCAAAAAGATTTCCTTTTTTATCACAAATTAATTTTATACCAACTATCTTTTAATTTTATGGCTCGTATTCTCACAGGTATCCAGAGTTCGGGAAGACCTCATTTAGGCAATTTGCTGGGGGCTATCTTGCCTGCCATCGAAATGTCTAAAAATTCAGCAAATGAATCTTTTTTCTTTATTGCTGATTTTCACTCACTTACTACAATTAAAGATGCTCAGGCACGTATTGAAAGTACAAACGCCGTAGCAGCTGCATGGCTTGCCTGTGGTTTTGATACAGAAAGAAACTTTTTCTATCGTCAGTCTCGTGTTCCTGAAGTTTGCGAGCTTACATGGTATCTCAATTGCTTTACGCCATATCCTACGCTTGCCAGTGCTCATTCATTTAAAGATAAGTCTGAAAACTTGGCAGATGTGAATGCTGGTTTATTTGATTACCCTGTACTCATGGCTGCTGATATTTTACTGTATGATGCAGAATTTGTACCCGTAGGCAAAGACCAACAACAACATTTAGAAATTACGAGAGATATTGCCCAAAAAGTAAATTATTACTATCAAAAAGAAATTTTTGTAATTCCTCAAGCTAAAATTAATGAGGAAGTTATGGTGATTCCTGGTACTGACGGAAGGAAAATGAGTAAATCTTACAACAACTTTATTGATGTATTTTTGCCCAGTAAAGAACTCAAAAAGCAGATTTCAAATATTGTGACCGATTCAACACCTCTTGAAGAGCCTAAAAACCCTGATACCTGCAATGTTTTTGCATTGTATCGTTTGGTGGCAAGCCCTGAACAGGTAGAAACCATGCGAGGAAATTATCTGCGTGGCGGTTTTGGCTATGGACATGCCAAACAAGAATTGCAGGCTGTTTTGGAAACCAAATTTGCCAAAGAAAGAGAACTGTTCAATGAGTATATGCAAAATCCTGCTCAAATTGAGCAAATTTTGAGTAAAGGAGAAGCCAAAGCCAAAGAAATCGCTTTGAAAACCCTTGATAGAATCAGAGAAGTAACAGGCTTTAGAGGTTAATGGCGATGTTACAGGCACAAGCATTACAGGTAGGTTACCCTCAGAGAGTATTGTTTAAAAATATGCATTTCTCTTGTAAAAAAGGGCAACTTACTTGCCTGCTTGGACGAAACGGAGCAGGAAAATCTTCTCTTATTCGGGTTTTGAGTGGTCTGCAAGCCCAAACAGCAGGCGAAATACTCATAGAAGATTCTCCTTTATCAAAACTCAAATTGCAGGAGATAGCTCAAAAAGTAGCCATTGTATTGAGTGATAAACCCCAAACAGAATATCTGACTGTCTATGAAACCATAGCGTTTGGGAGAACACCTTATCTCAACTGGCAGGGAAAATACAATTCAGAAGACAAAAAAATTATTGAGAAATCCTTAGAAATAACACATCTACAAGAGTTTTCTAACAAATATTTACACACCCTCAGCGATGGCGAACGCCAACGTGTTATGCTTGCCAGAGCTTTGGCTCAGGATACTCCCATCATCATTTTGGATGAGCCTACGGCTTATTTAGATGTTTATTATCGAAAACAAATGATGAGCCTTCTCAAAAAAATAGCCCATGAGCAAGAAAAGTGTATTTTGCTCTCTACCCATGAAGTGGATTTAGCTTTAGAGCTAGCTGACCAGCTTATTTTAGTTAATCTCAAAGGAGAATTTCAGTGTTTGGAAGCCTGGCAACAAGACACAGTATATACATTTTTAGAAATTTAAAAAAGTTTTGTAACACATTTTGATTTTCTTGTCTAAGAGTTGTTTCACTTAAATTTAAAATAATATGACAACTCTTCATTTCAAAATCCTTGTGTCAACTTTTGTATTCAGTATCATTCTGATGGCTTGCAACTCTTCTGAGAAAGTATTGATTACCAATTTAAAAGCTTCTATTACTCGTTCTGAAAATCAGACTCTTACTATTAGCAAAGTAAAAAAACCTTGGTATGCTTGGAGGGGCTTGGTTGCAAATAAAATGGAAGAAAGTATTCCTGAATATCAGGCAATTGATGGCTTGAATAGAAAATTTTATTCTTTTACAGCTAACCACAATTACTTTGGAGGTATTTATATTTGGAAAGAAAAAACAGATGCAGAGAAATGGTTTAACCCAACATGGTTTGAGCGTACTGAAAAAAAATATGGTAAAAAAGGAGAAGTTTTCTATTATACTATCGAAAAAGTAACAGAATATGCCACTCCTAACCAACAAAAAGGACGTTTTTGGGCAGTTATTAGCTACGAAAATAATATTGAAAGTGTTGTTAACGGACTTTTAACGACATTACATCTCAAAGATGCTCAAAATAAGCCTTGTGTTTTAAGTGTTTGGCAAAATGAAGATTCGGCAAAAAATCACTTTAAAGATGCCAAACAGATTTATGAAGAGTTTGATATTCCTTTGATGATTGCTCATTCTAAATAAACTTAGTGTATGTTATTTTCAGCTCATTATCAAGATATTTCTGATAGGGAACTCATCGAAAGTTCTCTATCAGGCAATAAACTAGCCTTAGAAAAACTCATTAAAAAACATCAGGATTACATTTACAATGTAGCTCTTAAGTTTTTTTTGAATCCAGATGATGCCCTAGATGCCACTCAAGAAGTTCTGATTAAAGTTATTACGGCTCTTCAGTCGTTTAAAGGAGATAGTAATTTTAGAACATGGCTTTATCGGATTGTTTTCAATCATTTTCTCAACTCGCCAGAAAGAAAAATGGAAAAACTTGCTCTCAAAAGCAACGATTATCCAATAGAAAATATCATGGAAAATGAAAATGCATTCAGCGAACAAGAAATTGAAGAAGTACGTATTTTATGTTCCTCTGCGATGTTGATGTGTTTGAACAGAGAACAACGACTGTTATACATTATAGGAGAAATATTTGGTGCTGACCATAATATCGGAGCTGAATTATTTGAGATTTCTCCTGCCAATTATCGCATTAAATTACATAGAGCCAAATCAGACTTATTCAATTATGTGTCAGGAAAATGTGGACTGATAAACCCTGATAACCCTTGCCGTTGTCCTAAGAAAACAAAAGTATTAGTAGAACAAGGTATTGTAGATAGAAAAAATTTACGTTTCAATACTGATTATCAGCACAAAATCAAAGATATTGTAGAAGAACATAAAGACACCGTGAGTGATCATATTAAATTTGAATTGAAAGATTTATTTTTAAACAGTCCTTTTCAGGTAAAAGAAGAACTAAACAATCTTTTGGATAATATTGTAAAATAATTTATTGTTAATGCCTTTATGTTTTTTTCTATCACAGAGTGTATTATTTTAAGTTTTGAAAAGTTTCTACTATTTAATTAAGCTCAAATACTTATCATCAATAGTTTTTTTCTATTAGAACTTAGAAACTTTACTCGTTAAATACTCTATCAGGTTTTTATCTGTCCATGAATAGCTCTTAGCAAAAGCTACATAATCTTCTTTACTGAGGTCTGCTCCATTTTCTACCAATAACTTTACGATAGCTAAATTATTGGCTACGATTGCTTTATGTAGAGGCTTGTTATTGGGTTCAGTATTCGGGGATATATTTATAAGTGCTTTAGTATTATAACGCAACAACATTATGACCATATCTGTATTATTATTAAAAACAGCTTCATATAAAATATGAGTATTCCAGCTATTATCATGTATTTTTGCCCCTTTCTGTAAAAGGTATTCAGCAACGGCTATTCTGTTGTGCATTATGGCATACATTAAAGGAGTCGTTTTATTTATGTTGGCAGGGTCGTTTATATCAGCTTTATGAACTTCTATCATATATTTTACGCCTTTCAATACACCATTAGCAGACAACTGGTGTAAAATTGTAAAGCCCATATATCTATTTACTAATTGAGGTTTTTTGCTAATCAAATACTCAAACATTTCATCACTTACTACCAAACCCATGACATGTTCTTTATCATCAGAGAGTTCGTTAATATTCATTTTTTTCTCTTCAATCAAAAATCGAACAACCTCCAAATTGTTTCTCCAAACAGCTCTATGTAACATATTTCTCCGTCCAAAACCTGTTTTCATATTCATTGCTGTTGGTTTTTTGGCTAAGTGAGCTTTTACTTCTTGCAAAGAGTTTCCTTTGAGTTCAAAGTTTATCCAAAGCGTATCTTTATTAGCCCATTGATTTTTATTGAGTTTGATAATGGTATTCATAAATTGGTCTTCGGCTACAATAGTTGTATATAGTGGTTTGATATGCAACTCAAAAGTTTCTACTCCATCTGTATTGAACCACACTTCGTTTACTCCTATTTTGGGAGCCTCTAAGCTATACAAATTACTTTCTCCAAGTTGCATACGTTTGCCTTCCTTTGTATAAAATGTAGCTACTGAAAGATATTCACCTTTGTTTTTAAATTTAACATAAGTTCTTTTTGGGGTAGCATTTGGATCTTTAGCTTCGATATTAAAGAAAATTTGGCTATCAGTACATTCGCTTGGGTTAAAAGCCTCATCAGGCTTGTTACCAAATATCAGCGAAATAGTCGTAGGTGTCCATTCAGTCATATTTTTACGAATACTAATCCCTACAGCTTGCCAATCAGCTTTGCTAAGCAGTTCGGTTCTGCTGGCATCATTTTGCAAACTTCGGCTAATCTCTATACTATTTGTGCCTGAAATAGATAGCCGAAATGACTGTGTAGTAGCATAATACTTTCCAAATTCACTTGGAGTATAGGTTTTATTAGTTTTCTTCACTACAGCTTCAGCATTTTTATTTGCCACAATAGTCAGTACCTTTGATACAGATAAATCTGAAAGCCCTTTATTTTTTCTGTATTTATTGATTTCGGCAAGTACTTCTTTTTCTAGGTTGGTTATGCAAACTTCTTGAGCATTTGTTTTATATACCAATAGAAACATTATGATAAGTAATTTCTTTGTCATCTTTATAGATTGTTTGTATATTTTTTTATGGGATTTTAGGTGGAGTTTTCTTAACAGGCTTTTCAGTAGGTTTATTTTCAGTTTTAGATACAGATGTCCCCTTATCTAAAGCGAGAAAAACTCCTAAAATAATCCCTATTAACATCCCTGCCATGGTAAAATATGCTGTGGTATCACCACTAATATCCTTCTCGACAAGTTTTGTTTTTTCTTTATATCGTTTATTTTTCTGGTCATATTTGAGTACTGTTTCAGTTGAACGAGTATCTACTTCAAAAAACATACCTACAGCAAAAAAAACTATCCCCATCAAAATACTCATCCCAATACTATAACCTAAGATTTTTAAAATATTTATAGCCATCTTTCTTGTCTTTACAATTCATTATTATAAAGACAATGGTAGAAAAAATTATAGATTTTTCTACCATTGTCAAAAAAATTAAGGTTTGATATTTTGAGGTGGTACATATTCAGTACCTAAATTTTTATGAATGCTGATAGTTGGAGACCATTTGCCTTTTATAAAATCCTGCTTAAGGTCATAAGTAACTGTCAGATATTCTCCTTCCGGATTTTTATATGCCACTGTAACTCTTGAAAGTCGATATGCTACTTGTCCTAAAGCATCTCTATAAATTTCCATTTTGCTAAATCTGTGTGCTAGACCTACATATTGTTTTTTGACTAGAGCCACATAATCGGCTTCAGGAAGGGTATTCCCTTGAAAAGTTCTACCATATTTTTTTGCAACAGCATCTCTATCAGCTACATTAATATTTACTTCAATTTCATTTTCGCCAAGCATTTTAGTTTCATCTAAAGGAACAGCTCCTGCAGGTAATCTATATTGTACTTTAATTTTGTGTTTGCCCGCAGGTAAAATAGATGTGATATATACAAAAGTTTTCGTAATTTGGTCTTCATTACCTGCAGGTGTGTTAGGTATAAAAGTTAGTCCCCAAGATGTTTTTTTCAATCCATCTTCTTTACTGATGTTATCATCGACAGTATATAATTTTCCATTTATTTTATAAACCATTGTAAGTCCAGAACCTCCAAAATCTTTCCCATTGCCATCATTGGCGAGCATATTTCTAACAGATTCTTTTAAATAGATTCGTCCATATATTCCTCCAGACAAATTAGTAAAGCTGGTTTTTACTTTGCTCTCATCTGTAAAATTTGCATCTATTTTATTGTTTGAGAACACAATTTTATTGACATTCTTTTTGTGTAAATCATTCATGATACCATCATCAGGCAGTTTTTCAAAACGTTGTTTGTCATAGAAATTCATTCCTCCTACCAATTTATTTTTATTTTCATTGGTGATATTGTAAGTAAAAACGCCACTGCCAGCCTCTGCTACATCATCGCTATTGGCTTTTTTATAGAAAAAGAAAATAGTCCACTGGTATTTTTTAGGAGTAAATTTAGCAGCTTCTTGAGCCCATAATAGTTTTACATCACCTTTTGCTATGGTTTGTGCAGAATTGAAGGATACTTTTCCATCCATTTCACTAGCCAAATTTTCAAGTTTAGCATCATCTATTTGAAGCGTAATAGCAAACTGATTATCTTTGTTGTATCGGTTCGGGAAGAATGCATATTGAGTAATTACTATGGGGTTTTCATCATTTGCATCTTTACCAATAGCCACAGCCATTGCTCCGCTCATAGGTATATCTGACATTTTAAAAGCATCTTTAAACATATCCCCCATTGGTTTAGGAGTAATAAGTCTAACAAAAATATCTTCCCCAGGTTCAAAATCTGTTTTTTTATTTTTAAAAGTGTAATCTGTTGCAAATTCCACAGTAGGTTTATTGACTATGGATGCCTTGTTTGTATTATTTGATGTATTATTAGTCGTATTCTGAATTTTATCTTCTTGTTTTATTGTGTTATTATTAGTGTTGGTGGATGTTTTTTCTTTTTTACTACCAAGGGCATTATTTGCCTTGTTCTTTAGATTGCCAAGTTGTGCCTGAACAGAAATGCCTGCAAGCATAAACCATAAAAAGAGCGAAAAAAAACAAATCTTTCTCATTGTTGTAAGGGTTTTGGTAAATGATTCTGATTTCAATAGAAAGAGAATCATTGTAAATCTATACCATTCATCATCTTTATGCATAAAAACATGATGAACGGTATCAAAAAAACAATGAGAAGTATATATTGAAGGATGAATGTATTTTTTTTTAATCGAGTCTATACAATTTTTATTCTTTGTAATAATTCTTCTCGATGCCCTTTGCTTAAAGGTATCGGTATGTTGGTAATGTAAATGTATCCATCTTCCAATCTTTTAATTTTATCAATGGCTATTACATAAGAACGATGCACCCTTGAAAAATGATTTTTAGGAAGTTTTTCAAAAATATCTTTTAACAGCAAGTTTGCTATTACTTTCTGATCATTCAATACAATAATGGAATAATTTTCTAATGCTTCAACCCACAAAATATCCATTACCTTAATGGCTACAAGTTTATTCTTATCTTTTACAAAAAAGGTTTCTTCATAATTAAGTTCACTTTCTATGTTATCTTTTACATCTTCTAAGAAATTATTTCGAATTTGTAGAAGTTCATGTTGATGGGAAGCAATACTCAATGTATTTCTTAAATCTATTTCTTTAAAGGGCTTGGTAAGATAACCAAAAGGTTCAGTTTCCATAGCATCCGAAAATGTAATACTATCTGTCAGAGCAGAAAGAAAAATGACAGGTATTCTATATGTCTGATAGGCTATTTTGGCTGCTTCAATGCCTGTTTTAGAGCCTTTTAAATGGATATCCATCAAAATAATATGAGGTTTTTCAGTCTCCATCATTTCAATGGCTTGTTCATAATGATCCGCTATGCCAACCACTTCATAACCTAATTCTTCCAAATATAATTCTAGGTCTAATGCTATAGAAAACTCATCTTCAACAATTAGAACTTTCTTCATCTTAGATTGTATTTAATATTGTGTTAAAATGTATTTTAAAACTTGCTCCTTCAAAATTTTGGTATTCCCAAGAGCCTTTTATTTGTTTTACTAAACCCTCTATTAGTCTCAAACCAAGCGATTTAGTTTTTTTAGGATTAAAATCTGCTGGAAGCCCGACACCATTATCCTTGACTTCAAGAATACAAGAATCACCTTCTACCTTAGCCCATATTTTAATTATCCCCATTTGCTGGTTATTAAAAGCATATTTAATACTATTGGTAATCAGTTCGTTTAAAATTAAGCCACAAGGTATGAGCTTATCAATATCCAGATAAACATCCTCTAGTTGTGTTTCAATCTGAATTTGTTTTTGTTCTAATGAATATGTTTTTTGGAAATAAACTATCAGATTTTCTATGTAATCAGCCAAACTGATAGATTGAAGATTTTCAGATTTATACAGCTTCTCATGAATGATAGCAATTGCTTGTATTCTATCTTGGCTCTGCTGAAGTAAATCCTGAGGGTTATGACCTTTGTGAGCTTGTAGATGTAATAGGCTCGAAATAATTTGTAAGTTATTTTTGACTCTGTGATGGATTTCTTTTAATAATATCTCTTTTTGTTGTAGAGCCTGTTGTATAATATCATTCTGATTTTGAAGCTGTTGTTGATTTTTTTGCTTCATTCTGTATGCCCACGAAACCCCTATAGCCAATAAAAACAAGAGCAATATCCCTATTACCAAAATCCATTTTGTTTTTTTATCTGCTTCTCTTTCCAATCCATACATTCGTTTTTCTATTTGTAACAAGCTGATTTGCTTTTTTTGGGCTTCATCATCATATTTTGCCTGCAACTCATTGATTTGTTTTACAGATTCTATATTCATCAAAGAGTCTTTTGCATGATCATATAGGGTTCTGTATTTATATGCATTTTTATAATCTTGCTTTTGAGCATAATATTCAGAAAAGAATTTATAAGCTTTTTCTGTCAGAGGTTTTGAACCTATTTTTAAGGACTGATCTAGTGCTTCTTGATAATATTGTGAAGCAAGCTGATATTCGTTCTGTTTTGTTTGCATTTCGCCCAATCGAAGTAAAGTTTCTATAAAACCATTTGTATCATCTATTTGCTTATATATTTTGGAAGCTTCTTCTAAAAAGTATTTGGCAGAATCTAATTTGTGTTCCTCTTGAAATACAAGACCAAGATTTGCATATCCAGAAGCAATACTTCTTAGATGGTTTTTCTTTTTTTTCCAAACTAATGATTGGGTAAAGTTATTTTTTGCCTCTTTCCACTTTCCTTGCTTTTGATAAACTTCTCCAATATTATTATAGGCAAAAGCTATTCCTAATGTATCAGGAAGTTTTTGAGCTATTATCAGAGACTGATGAAAATAATCGATGGCTTTTTCATAATTTTTTTGGTCAGAATAAAGGCTTCCTATATTATTGAGTACATTACTAACTTGTTTTTGACTTTTAGCATTTTCAAAAAAACGTAAAGACTTTAAATAATACTCCAAAGAGTTTTTATATTTCCCCTGTAATCGATATACAAAAGCTATATTATTGTAAATACCAGCATTTCCCTGTTCATTCTTAATTTGCGTATTAATAGGTATGGCTTTTTTGTAATATTCTAGTGCCTTTTCATAATTCCCCATGCTTTTATACAAAACACCAATAAATGTGTATAAATAGGCTATACTTGCTGTATCTTTAACTTTATGAGCCAATAACAAGCCTTTTTCAGCATATTCAAGAGATTTTTTAGGAGCATTTTCTCTATACTTTTGAGCATACTCATCATAAATAAAAACTTGTTCAGCTTCTGTTGATTGCTTGAGTCGTTGTTCTAATTCTATATTCTGAGCATATATCTGAAATCCATATAGACTACAAAAAACAGAGAATATTATATATAATTGACTTCTTGCTAACATAATTGATTACATTTTTTATATAAGCTAATCTATATATTTTTTTACAGAAAGCAATTTATGATAGTGATTTTGATCAAAAGAATTCATTTTAAACTTATCTTTGTTTTTTAGATAAACCTTGAAATCATTTTAAAATATATGCAAAACTTCGTAGTTTTTGTTCTTTTTAGTATATTTTTAGCTTTGTCTTCTATCCATGTTTATTGGGCGTTTGGAGGCAGATGGGGCATTGATGCTGCTTTACCTACCACAGAAGATAATAAAAAATTGATGAATCCTCGTTTTTTAGCATCTATGATTGTGGGTGGAGGTCTTTTAGGTTTTGGTTTGATTGTTCTTCAAAAAGGAAAAATTATATCTTTATTAGAATGGAACTGGTTGAATCAGTATGGATTATGGATTATTATTTTTATCTTTTTGGCTAGAGCCATTGGAGAATTTAGATATGTTGGTTTTTTTAAAAAAGTAAAAAATACCCCATTTGGAAAATTAGATACAAAATTTTATTCTCCTTTGTGTTTTTTAATAAGTATTTTAGCTTTTATTTTAGAGCTTTTTTAACTTCATGGTTAATCACACTGATATAAAAGAAACTATTAAGCATATTAGCGGATTATATTCTCCTCTCTCTGAGGCTTGTATTTTAGATTTGGCTTCTGTTTCTAAAGTTTTATCCTTTGACAAGCCCACCATTATTGTAAGAGAGGGGCAATTTGCCAACAAAACCTATTTTATTATAAAAGGCTGTGCAAGAGCTTTCTACTTAAAAGATGGAAAAGATATTACAGACTGGCTTGCCTTCGAAAATGATTTTATTTCTGCTATTAATAGCTTTTTTTTAGATATTCCAAGTCCTCACTACATTGAAGTCTTAGAAGCAAGTGAACTTCTAGAGTTTTCAAGAGAAGATTCTCTTATACTTTCAGATAAATACCACGATTTTGAACGACTGGCAAGTAAAGTAATTACACGAACTCTTTTACAACTGCAACAAAGAGTTGTTTCTATACAGTTTGAAACGGCTCAACAACGCTATGAAAATCTTCTCAATATCCGACCTGATATTACCCAGCGTGTACCACTTACCCATATTGCATCGTTTTTAGGCATTACTTTAGAGACTCTCAGCAGAATTCGCAGCCCTAAAAATCGAATTTGATATAAATCAAATGCTTTGATGTTGCTTTCCACGACATTTGTCTAAACAACACAAAAGTCTTATGAATGCAACCCTTATAACAGCTAATGTATTGGTTTTCATTACATTTATTATACATACCTTTGTTGGAGACAAAGAGTATATGCATCTTGAGCCTACCCAAACACAAGAAGCTCGTTTCAGGATTTACTGGTCTATGGGGCGAGGAGCTTTTCATATTGTTTCAGCAGATTTTCTATTGGCTACTGTTTTACTGGGTCTGGTAAACTTTAGTAACTTTTTTCAAGATAAAACCCTCATTTTACAAATTTTATCTATTTATTTTTTACTTTATGGTGTAGGCTTTTTCTTAGCTTTGGTTGTTTCTAAAAAGTTTCCCAATATGTTTGTAATTATGTGGCAGTGGATATTAATGCTTGTTATTTCAGGGTTAATTTATTTTGGAATAGAATCTTAAAGCATTATGAATAAGAAAGTTATCCATTATTTTTCGGGTATTTTTATTTCCTTATTTGTAGGAATGCACCTGTTCAATCATGTTTGGGGTATTTTGGGTGCTGAAAAACACATAGCATTGATGAATCATCTAAGAGTTGTTTACAGAAATCCCCTGATTGAAACTCTTTTACTCTTGGCTGTATTGGTACAAATTATTTCAGGTTTGTTATTATTTAAAGAAGTCAGAAAAAAATCTGTTTCTTTTTTCAATAAACTACATGTTTATTCGGGCTTGTATTTGGCTATTTTTCTTATTATCCATGTTTCGGCTATTTTAGGCGGTCGTTTGGTATTAAAGTTAGACACAAATTTTTATTTTGGTGTAGCAGGACTCAATACATTTCCTTTGAATCTGTTTTTTATTCCTTATTATGGTCTGGCTGTTTTTTCTTTTTTTGGACATATTGCAGCCATTCATTCAAAAAAAATGCAAAAATCTGTTTGGGGAGTATCTCCTGTATCTCAGTCAAAAATAATTTTAATAATAAGTTTTATATTTATTATGCTGATTTTTTATGGAGTAACCAACGGTTTTCAAGGTGTAAATATTCCAAAAGAATATAAAGTATTGGTAGGCAATTAAATACTTGGCAGGAATTTTGAATATACATCCATACCATATTTAAATCTCTATACTATGAAAAGGCTTCTTCCTGCAATTTTATTTCTTGGAATCTGTGTATTTATTTCATCTTGTAGTCCTCGTTGCCATACAAGGAAAGTATATTATGTATCTCCTACGATGCGTTAATTTGCAATAATAATTTTATGTATAAAGATGTAAATTTAAACAGTTTATCTTTATATTTACATACTTTGCTATTTGCTTATTAACTCAAACCATCTATGAGTTTAGACTTATTACTTACCCAGAAAATTACTTATGGGTTCACTCCTACTCTGATTGAGAAGATAAAAAAATTGGGCTTTCAGCGTTATTTAGAAAGTCAGTTATCTCCTAAAGAGTCTGAAGATTCTGTATATCTCCAGAAATTTCAGAGTACAAATTATACCATAGAACAAAATAAAAAGCAAGAATCTAAGACTTTCAGTTGCCTTCAATTATCTGCTCAGGAGTTGTTTTCTAGATTTAATAAGCCTGATGTTAAAGATAAAAACCTGCCTGCATTCGAAGTATATGTTGATACTTGGCTGAGAGCATTGCATAGTGAGTGGCAACTCAAAGAAATGATGGTAGAATTTTGGCATAATCATTTCAATGTAAACATTTTAGCTGACGAACGAATTGCCATTTCTCTTCCTTTATATGATGCTACTATTCGTAAACACTGTTTTGGAAATTTCAGAGCATTTTTGGAAGCCATTGCCAAAAGCCCTGCAATGCTCTACTATTTAGACAATTACAATTCTAGAGCCAGTCCAGCTAACGAAAACTATGCCCGAGAGTTATTTGAATTGCATACCTTAGGTGCTGAAAGCTACCTCAATCATTTGTATAATCGTTGGAAGGAAGTCCCTAATGCCCTTCAAGAGAAGCCTATTGGGTATATTGATGAAGATGTTTATGAAGCTGCTCGAGCTTTTACAGGCTGGACTGTTGCAGATGGTTCGGATAATCAAAAAGGAGGCAGATTTCCCAATACTGGCGAATTTTTATACTTTGAGGGCTGGCATGATAATTACCAAAAACGTGTTTTAGGAGTAGAATTTCCTCCCAATCAGCCTCCAATGGCAGACGGATTAAAGGTTTTAGATTTGGTAGCCTCACATCCTTCTACTGCCAAGTTTATTTGCACAAAAATATGCAGAAGATTTATCTCTGATAATCCTCCAGAAAGTATTATCAAGAAAGCAATAGAGACTTGGCAGGCAAATGCCAAAAATCCTCAGCAAATTAAACAGGTATTATGGGTGGTTCTTACCTCAGAAGAATTTAAAGAGAGTGTTGGAAAGAAAAGTAAACGCCCTTTTGAGTTACTTGTTTCAGCTTTGAGAAGTTTACAAATTGATATTCAGCCCAATCAGATGTTGGTGTATTTGCTTGCACAAACAGGACAAATGCCATTTATGTGGGCTACACCCACAGGACACCCTGATGTAGCTTCTTATTGGCATAATTCGAACTTTTTACTTGCCAGATGGAATAGTCTGATATCTCTGCTTAGTGAAGACTGGCATAAAATCACAAAACCCCTTGATATAAAGGCTTCCTCTCATCTGAAAACCTCCAAAGAAATTACTCAATATTGGCTCGAAAAACTACTGCCTGCCAAATCGAGTGAGCAATTATTACAAAAATGTGCCAATTTTATAGCAGGAGGTGGTGATATAGAAGAAGAACCCACCTTTTACGATGAAAGAGAAAAGAATTATAAAATCATCAATATGATTTTACTTGCTGCCATGAGTCCTGAATTTCAAATTAGATAGCTTTTATGAATAGACGTGATTTTTTAATTGGTTGTAGTTCTGCTGTTGCTGTTTCTGCATTAAGCTCTTTTGATACTTTTACTTTTTCGGAACAGGATAATAAGGATATACTTATCTTTATTTTTTTACGAGGTGGTTGTGATGCCCTCAATATGGTAGCCCCTGTCAGTGATAAATATTACATTGATGCAAGGTCTCAAAATTTGCGTATTACAGAAAACGGTGAAAACAAAGGCTGGTTGTTAAAAAACACTTTGAATCAGTTAGATTTTGCTCTTCATAAATCTGCTAAACCCTTATTTGAACTTTATCAGAACCAGAATCTAGCCATTATGCATGCCTGTGGGTTGCCTAATGGTACCCGAAGCCATTTTGATGCTCAGGAACTTATTGAAAAGGGTATTGCCAAAAAACAAAATATTAACGATGGCTGGCTCACTCGCTACCTCAATCAGAAACAATTGGATAGTGTGATACCTGCATTGGCAAGTTCAAATATACCTCTTTCATTATTGGGTAGTTCACAGGCTATTTCTATGAGTAAACCTCAGGATTTTAATTTGAAAGGAGATCCTCGTTTGAAAGGCTTGCTTAAAAATTTATATAATGGAGATGGCTTATTAGACAAAGCTGTCCAAAATACTCTCAAAAAAATTAAGATTATACAACAAAAACAGCCTAAAGAGTATATTCCATCTGTTAATTATCCTAATAATTGGTATGCTCAAAGTTTTAGCGATTCCCTTAAAACAATTGCTCAGACAATAAAAATGGATTTAGGCTTACATATTGCTACTGTGGATTTTGGAGGATGGGACACTCACGAAAATCAGGCTTGGGTATTTGATACCCTTACCAAAGCCCTATCTGAAAGTCTGATGGCTTTTTACAATGATTTATCCGCTTATCATAACAAGCTTTCTATTGTGGTAATGAGCGAATTTGGCAGACGAGTAAAAAGTAATTATAGCAATGGCACCGATCATGGATTTGGCGGAGTGATGTTTGCATTAGGAAAGAATATAAAGGGGGGTAAAATGTATGGCAAATGGAATGGTTTAGCAACCGAACAGCTTGATAATGGAGTTGATTTAGCCGTTACAACAGACTACAGAACCATTCTTGGAGAAATTTTAACACAAAGACTTGGTATTTCAGATTTAAAAAAAATATTCCCTGATTTCTCACTATCTAACCCATTAGGATTTATTAAATAATCTATTTGTATTATTAGCATCTCTATCCTCTGTTTCAATAATATCAAGAGTATAGTCTTGTACTTTTTAAATATTTATTTAAAGCACTGTGAACTAAGTGTTTAGAAAAATACTCAGTTTTTAGCCTGTCAATTGCAATTTGATTAAATAATTGTATATCTTGCTGTTAAGTTAATGTTAAGAAAATAAAATTTTGTTAAAATCCAGTTTACAAAAACATAATAAAACCTTTTTTCGAGAGGAGTTATCAAAAGTTTTTCGTTTTCTATCTTTGCGACTTTATTTTTTATTCATTAGCCTACAACATATAACAATGCTTAATTTAAAATCAAATTTCATGACAAAAATTTCACTCTTGGGAGCTGTTTTTCTTGTTACGTCCATTGCTTTTGGACAAGCTCCGACAGGTTATTACAACACAGCCACAGGGACAGGCTATACCCTCAAAACACAGCTCTACAACATTATCAAGGGGCATACAGATAGAGGTTATAGTGGTCTTTGGACTACATACTCCACTTCCGATAGGGATAATCAGTATGAAAATGACAACACCATTATGGATATTTATTCTGAAAACCCAACAGGTGCCGATCCTTATACATTTATTTATAGTACAGAACAATGTGGAACATACGTTAATGAGGGAGATTGCTACAACAGAGAGCATATCATCCCTCAATCTGTTTTTGGCTCTTCAGCTCCTATGGTTTCTGATGCTCATTTCATTCCTCCTACTGATGGAAAGGTGAATGGGATTCGTTCTAATTACCCTCATGGAAAAGTAGCAACTGCCACTTACACATCCCGTAATGGAGGCAAGTTGGGTTCAAGTGCTGTTTCGGGTTATACAGGTACAGTTTTTGAACCTATCGATGCTTTTAAAGGTGATATAGCCCGTATGTATTTTTATTTTGCTACCAGATACGAAAATACTGTAGCAGGATATTCTTATGCCATGTTTAATGGTACAAGTAATCAGGTGTTTTCTACGGCATTTTTAAATATGCTTTTACAGTGGCATGCCAATGACCCTGTAAGTGCAAGAGAAATAGCTCGTAACAACGCTATTTATGCAAGACAAGGCAATAGAAATCCTTTTATTGATAATCCTAATTATGTAAATTTAATTTGGGGTGGCGGAAGCAGTTCAGATACAACTCCTCCTTCTGTTCCTACAAGTTTAACTTCACCAAGTAAAACATCTACTTCTGTAGCTCTTTCTTGGAATGCCTCTACGGATAATGTAGGTGTAACAGGTTATGAAGTATACAGAAGCACTACACTTGTCGCAACTGTAACCACTACATCCTATACTGTTACAGGGCTTACAGCAAATACAACTTATAGCTTTTCTGTAAGAGCAAAAGATGCTGCTGGAAATGCCTCCGCAAATAGTACAGCTCTTTCTGTTACTACCAATGCTGCTACAGCCACTCGTACAGATTTGTATTTATCTGAATATGTAGAAGGTAGCTCTAACAATAAAGCCTTAGAAATTAAAAATGAAACGGGTGCTTCCAAATCACTTTCAGGTTATTCTATCAGAAGACAAACCAATGGCTCTGGCTCTTGGAGTACGGGGCTTGCACTTACTGGTACAATTGCTAATGGAGGTAAATTTGTGATTGTTAATAGCTCTATTTCTGCTGTTTGCTATAGTACTGCTTCAGCAAATCTTTCTACATCTGCTACTGAAATGACTTTCAATGGCAATGATGCAGTCGGACTTTTCAAGAATGGAGTTTTAATTGATGTAATTGGAACATTCAATGGTGGTACTGCCAATTTTGCTGCTGATATTACCCTCAGAAGAAAATCCACAGCCACAGCTCCTAAAGCTACTTATAGTGCCACAGACTGGGATACTTTTGCCAACGATAACTGCTCTGGTTTAGGCAATAGAACAGCCTATAATAATTTAGAAAATCCTTTGAATAATTTCAGTGTCTATCCTAACCCTTCTAAAGGAAATTTGACTATCGATTTCTTTGGTGTAGAAAAATACAATTTAGAGATTTACTCTGTAATGGGAAGAAAAGTACACACACAATTAGATACAGACCAAAAAGAATATGATTTCTCTCATTTACCAAAAGGGATTTATATTTTAAGAATAGGCATAAATGACCGTTTTATTAGTAAAAAAATTATTATTGAATAAATGAAAAAAAGGCTGAAAATTTCAGCCTTTTTTGTTTTAAATGTTTTTTGCGAGGAACGAAGCGTCATTGCGACTGCGAGCATAGCGAAGCAGGAAGCAATCCACAACCACATTACATTTTTTATTTCTAACAAATTTGTATAGATTGTCTTGCCATTAAACAAGATGTACTATATGTCTATCCAGCTTATCAAACAATATCAAAGAGAACTTTCACAGATTAGGCAAATGGGAGCTACCAACGAACTGGCTCTCAAACGCCCTTTTTCCAATTTATTATACCAATACTGCCAAAAGAAAAACCTCATTTTAGTAGAAGAACAAAGCATCAAAAGTGCTTTAGGAACAAACATTCGCCCTGATGGTGTCGTGAAAGGCTTGAACAGAATGGACTGGGGCTATTGGGAAAGTAAAGACGAAACAGACGACTTAGAAGAAGAAATCAAAAAGAAGTTTGCCAAAGGCTATCCCAACGATAATATCCTTTTTGAAGATAGCCAACACGCTGTTTTGTACCAAGAAGGCAGAAAAGTAGCTGAGGCTTCTATGCAAGCAGAAGCCGAAGAATTGGATAAACTCCTGACAGCTTTTGTCAATTTTGAACGCCCCGAATACAAAGCTTTCAGGCAAGCCATCGAAGATTTTAAAAATGATTTGCCTCCCATTATCAAGGCTTTGAGGGAACTCATGGAGAAGGAAACTCAGCAAAACCAACAATTCAAAAAAGCGTTTTTTCAGTTTTTTGATATTTGTAAAGAAAGTATCAATCCGTTTATTACCCAAGACGACATCAGAGAGATGATTGTCCAGCATATCCTGACAGAAGATATTTTCACGACTATTTTTGATGAAGCCGATTTCCACCACCAAAATAACATTGCCAGAGAACTCGAAACCGTCATCAATACCTTTTTTAAGAAAAATGTAAAACGAAATTTTCTCCAACAAGTACGCTTTTATTATGAAGCTGTACGCAATGCAGGGGCAAGAATTGCCGATACCAGAGAAAAACAAAACTTCTTGAAAGTTATCTACGAAGATTTTTACAAAGCCTATAACCCCAAAGGTGCTGACCGTTTGGGCATTGTCTATACGCCCAACGAAATTGTCCGTTTTATGATTGAAAGCACTGACCATCTGCTCTACGAGCATTTTGGAAAAGAACTTTTGAGCAAGGGCGTAGAAATTTTAGACCCCGCCACAGGTACAGGAACGTACATTACCGACCTCTTGGACTATTTCCCTGCCTCCAAAACTCAGCAAATTACAGACAAATACAAAAACGAAATACACGCCAACGAAGTAAGCATTTTGCCTTATTACATTGCAAACCTCAATATTGAGTTTGCTTTCCAACAAAAAACAGGCAAATACACAGAGTTTGAAAACCTTTGTTTCGTGGATACCCTCGATAACATGGGTTTTGGCTACAAAGATAAGCAAATGAGTATGTTTGGCGTTTCTGCCGAAAACACCGAACGCATTAAACGCCAAAACCAGCGAAAAATCTCTGTGATTATCGGAAACCCTCCTTACAATGCCAAACAAGAAAATTATAACCAACAAAATGCCAACAGAGCCTACAAAGAAATTGATAAACGAATAAAAGATACGTACATTAAAAATGGTACTTCTCAAAACCAAATTGTAGTGTATGATATGTACACTCGTTTTTTAAGATGGGCAACAGACAGGTTGGGAGATGAAGGAATTATAGCTTTTGTTTCCAATAGTTCTTTTATCAATTCAAGGGCTTTTGATGGTTTTAGAAAAAGTGTTTCTGATGAATTTAACGAAGTTTGGATAATTAACTTGAAAGGTGATGCACATACAAGCGGAGAACGAAGAAGACAAGAAGCAGGTAATGTATTTGATGATAAAATAAGAGTGGGAGTAGCTGTTTATTTCTTGATTAGAAAAAAGGGGGCTAAAGGTTGTAAAATATACTATAATGAAGTGAAAGACTATGCCGAGGCTGAAGAAAAGAAGAATTATTTAAAGAATAATAAATTATCAAAATTAGAATTTGAACTCATTAGCCCTGACAAAAAACACAACTGGATAAACCAAACTGATAACGATTTTGAAAGCCTCATCCCTGTTTGTGATAAAGATGTAAAAGCAGGAAAACGCCAAGAAGCTATTTTTCAATTGTTTTCAAGTGGTTTAAAAACTCAAAGAGATGAATGGGTGTATGATTTTAACAAAGAAGATTTGACAAAGAAAATGCAGTTTTTTGTGGAGATTTATCAGAAAACTTTAGAAAATGAAAATTTTGAGAATAAATTAGAAATTAAATGGGATGAAGATTTAGAAAGCTATTTGAAAAGAAAAATTCAAAAAACATTCAATAATGAACAAATTATAAAAGCTACTTATAGATTGTTTGTAAAGAAGTATTTTTATTTTGATAAACATTTTAATGGTAGAACTTATCAATGGGATAATATTTACAACACTGATAACCAAAATGTAATATGTATTCCAGGTCTTGCTTCTCCAAAAGAGTTTCACATATTTACTACAAATAGTATTATAGATTTGAATGCTCTTCCTGCTGGTGGGCAATGCCTCCCTTTGTATCGTTACGAGAACGGAGAGCGAAAAGAGAATATCACAAACTGGGCATTGGAGTTATTTCAGGGGCATTACAAAGATACAAATATTACCAAAGAACAAATATTTTCGTATGTGTATGGGGTATTGCACAACCCTGCATACAGACAAAAGTACGAACAAAACCTTAAAAGAGATTTTCCACGCATTCCCTTATACGAGAATTTCAGTCAGTGGGCAACATGGGGCAAAGCCCTCATGGAGTTGCATATCCATTACGAAACCGTAGAGCCTTATCCTTTGCAAATTGTAGAGGGTATTGGCAAAATAGGCATTCTGCCCAAAGCCAAACTCAAAGCCAAAAAAGACACAGGCGAACTAGAACTCACAGAGATTTGTACACTCAAAGGTGTACCTTCAGAGGCTTGGGAGTATAAACTGGGTAATAGAAGTGCTTTAGAATGGATTTTAGACCAATACAAAGAATCCAAACCCTCAGACCCCACCATTGCCGAGAAGTTCAATACCTATAAATTTGCTTATTATCAGGAGCAAGTCATAGACCTGCTCAAAAGAGTATGTACAGTAAGCATCAAAACAATGGAAATCATCAGAGAAATGGAGCAAATATAAAAGCATTGTAGATACGCAATAGTAGATACACACTGGTAGATATGCACTGCGGTGCGTATCTACTATATTATATAACCAGTTACCAAAATTATATAATTGACTACTGAATTTGTATAACTAATTACTAAAATCATATAACTGACTACTAAATTTATATAACCAGTTACAAAAATTATATAACTAACTACTAAATTTGTATAACCAGTTGCCAAAATCATATAACTGATTACTGAATTTATATAATCAGTTGCCAAAATCATATAACTGACTACTGAATTTGTATAACTATTTACTAAAATTATATAATTGACTACTAAATTTGTATAATTCATTTTGATTACTTCGCTTCATTCCCTTTGGTCATGCCCGAAAGGGCATCTATAAAGCGTGTTTTTAGACTCTTCGAGAGTAACAGTGGCAGACATTTAGGGATAAAACAAACAAAAAACCCTCTATTTCAGAGGGTTTTTATTTTAGCAAAATTCTTCAAATACTTGTTGTAAATGGGCTGCTATCATCTGAGCCGAACGTCCCTCAATATGATGACGTTCTACAAAATGAACCAACTCTCCATTCTTAAATAAAGCAATCGCAGGAGAAGATGGAGGGTAAGGCAAAGTGTATTCTCTTACTTTTGCCACTGCATCTTTTTCCATACCAGCAAATACAGTTGCAAGCACTGTAGGTTTTTTATCTGTTCCAGTTAAAGCTAATTTAACCCCAGGGCGGGCTGTCCCAGCAGCACAACCACAAACAGAGTTGATGACCATCAAGATTGTTCCTTCTTTTTGGGTGTTCATTAAATCAGAAACTTCTTCGGCTGTTTTCAGCTCTTGGAAACCTACGTTCACTAAATCTTCACGCATGGGGCGTACCAATTCTTCAGGATACATATTGAGTTATAAATTATGAGTTATAAAATTGAATATATTTTGTCTTCTGAACACTACAACAATTTAGAACTGCAAAGGGTTCAGATTTTTAAAATGCCCATTCATTTTTACCAGTTGTTTGGTACGTTCTACTTCTTCTACAACAGGCAAAGTTTTTTCTAAATGCTCAATAATAAACTCAAGACGTTGAATTTCATCTAAAATTTCGAGTAGTTGATATTCTTGGTCTAAAGAGAACCCTATTTTATGAGCCACCTGAAACGATAAGGGTTCTTTAGAATAATCAAATGGATGCCCGATATTTAATATCTCATAAAGTTTATCTATCATTTCAATCGTTTTTGTACGAGTCATCCAGTCACTTTCAAAATCATTTTCCAAAAATTCTATTTCTCCCCCCGAATACATTTTTTCAGGAATCGGATTTTTAAAAGACAAAGCCCTGAAAGCTCTGATTCCCTCTGTTTTAATGTCCATTCTGCCATCAGGATACAAATTAGAAAGTTCCAGAACTTTCATCTCTGTTCCAATAGGTTTTACTTTATTATTAAGATAAGCAGGTATCCCAAATGTTTTGTTTTCGTCTATACACTCTCTAATGAGCTGACGATAACGGGGTTCAAAAATATGCAGATTAAGCTTTTCAGTAGGAAAAGCTACTAAATTCAGTGGAAAAAATGGAAGGAATATATTCATTAGTTTTTTTGCTAATATTTTGCTGTCTCTATTACTACCCAATCTACAAAACATATCTAGTATTAAAAAGTTTAGAATTGAAATAAATTTTGTAACTTTAAGCCCTGAATTTTTAGTACAAAAAATGAAAACCTTCAAGATGAATCAAGAAAATTTAACACCCAACCAGATTGTTTTAGAATTAGATAAATATATCATTGGACAGAGAGACGCAAAGAAAAATGTAGCCATTGCATTGCGTAATCGTTGGAGAAGAATGAATGCCCCTACTGAAATCCAAAATGAAATTATTCCTAACAATATTCTAATGATTGGCTCTACTGGCGTTGGTAAAACAGAAATTGCCCGCCGTCTGGCAAAATTAGCAGATGCTCCCTTTGTAAAAGTAGAAGCCTCTAAATTTACAGAAGTAGGTTATGTAGGAAGAGATGTAGAAAGCATGGTGAGGGATTTGATTGAGCAAGCTGTCAATATGGTTCGTATGCAACGTCAAGAAGAAGTGAAACAAAAAGCTGCTGAAATTGTAGAAGATATTATTTTGGATGCTCTGATTCCTGCTGTAAAACAACCCTCGACAGATGGAGGAATTGGTTTTGATGTCAAAAATGTGGATGATGTTGAACTCAACGAGAAAACTCGTGAGCGTTTCAGAGAAAAAATAAAGAACGGAGAGTTAGACCATAGAAAAATTGAGATTTCTGTAAAACAGAATGTTTCGAATGTGGGTGTAATGGGTCCTGGTATGGATGAAATGTCCATGATGAATATTCAGGAAATGCTTTCTAACATCATGCCTTCCAAAACTAAAAAACGCAAGGTAACCATTGCTGAAGCTAAAAAAATATTATTAGAAGAAGAAGCTGCTAAACTCATTGATATGGATGAAGTGAAGGAGGAAGCTATCCAAAAAACTGAGAATGCAGGCATTATTTTTATTGATGAGATTGATAAAATCGCTTCATCTGGCTCAAAATCAGGTCCTGATGTCAGCCGTGAAGGTGTTCAGCGTGATTTACTTCCTATCGTTGAAGGTAGTTCGGTTAATACCAAATATGGTATTGTAAAAACAGATCATATTTTATTTATTGCAGCAGGGGCATTTCATGTATCTAAACCCTCAGATTTAATTCCTGAATTACAAGGACGTTTCCCTATCAGAGTAGAGTTACAACCTCTTACCAAAGACGATTTCTTCCATATCTTAAAAGAACCCAAAAATGCTCTTACCAAGCAGTATGAGGCTCTTTTAAAAGCTGAAGATGTTGAACTTAGCTTCAACGAAGATGCTTTAGATAAACTCGCAGAAATTGCCTTTTATATCAACTCTGAGGTAGAGAACATTGGTGCAAGAAGACTCCAAACGGTAATGAGTACACTCTTAAACGACTTCTTGTTTGATATACCTGACAGCATTGGTGCAAATGCTAAAATTCTCATTACGAAAGAAATGGTTGAAGAAAAACTTGGAACTTTGGTAAAAAACAGAGATTTAAGTCATTATATTTTATAGCATCATGTTTTCTGCGAAAGTATTTTGGGGTATTCAGTTGATGCTCATAGTCATACTTGCTTATTTTGCTTATGAGTTTATCTGGACACAAGACATTAAGCTTGTTGCTGAGCAAAAACTAACTTACCTCCTGAAAGCTAATGAGAATTTAAGAGTAGCAACCTACTTTATTTGCCCTCTTTCATTTTTGATTACTTTTCTTTATACTTGGAAAAACAAAACTACAAAACTCCTGATAATACCTTATTTGTTATTTATTTTAGTAAACACTTTATTTTACTGGAATCAAGAAGAAATTTACAGATTTAAAAAACACAATAATATTTTTGACCCAAGTTTCTCTTTAAGTATGTTTTTTGCTATGATTCATGCCGTAGGACTTGTGTTCATTTATTTAATCAATCTGTTTATTTTGAGAAGATTTTGGTTAAGAAAAATTTAAAAAACCGTATTTTGGATTTTATACTTATATTCAAAGATAATATCCAGAATATATTCATGGGAATGCTTTTAGTTGGTATTTTGCTTGGAGGGGCTTATTATATTATGTTATCTCCTCAAAGTATCTATTCAGCTAATATTAATGACTTTCCTTATGAAAAAAAAGCTATTGTACAAAAGATTACAACTACTGAGCGAATTCGATATACTAGAATGGGGAATCAGGTGGAAACAACCAGTTGGCAAGTATATTGGAAAGATGACCATAAATATTTAGATAGTAGCATTATTTATAAAACTCATATAAGTCTTAGAGAGATTATTTTTTTAAGAAATCTTAAACCTAAAGACACAATCAGAGTCAAATACAAAGAAAACAAACAAAGTTTAATTATTTTAGAACCAGAACGTTACAACAATACACATACACACAAATGACACTCATTAAATCTATTTCGGGTATTCGGGGTACAATTGGAGGGAAAGTTTCAGAGAATCTTACCCCTATTGATATAGTAAAATATGCCGCAGCTTTTGGCGAATGGCTCAAAAGCAAATCACAAAATCAAGAAAATCAGAAGATTGTAATAGGCAGAGACGCCCGTCTTTCAGGGCAAATGCTCTCACAATTGGTTTGTGCAACTCTACAAGGCTTAGGCTTTGATGTCATTGATTTAGGTTTGGCTACAACTCCCACAGTAGAAATAGCTGTTCCTCTTGAAAATGCTCTTGGAGGCATTATTCTGACTGCCAGCCATAATCCTATTCAATGGAATGCTTTAAAGTTACTCAACGAAAAAGGTGAATTTATCTCAGGAAAAGATGGTGAAGAGCTTTTACAGATAGCAGAAAAAGAGGATTTTAATTTTGCTGAAGTAAAGAAACTTGGAAAGTACATTCCAAATGATGAATATCTTAAAAAGCATATTGACATGATTTTAGCTCTGCCACTTATTGATGTAGAGGCTATCAGAGCTAAAAATTTCAAAATAGCTGTAGATGCTGTTAATTCTGTGGGTGGTGTGGCTGTTCCTGCTCTTTTAAAGGCTCTGGGTGTTACTCAAATTACAGAATTTAACTGTGAACCAACAGGTAATTTTGCTCACAATCCTGAACCACTGCCTGAAAACCTTATTCAGTTCTGTAAAGACGTAGAAAAAGGACATTTCGATTTGGGTATTGTAATTGATCCAGATGTGGACAGATTAGCTCTTATCTGTGAAAATGGCGAACCTTTTGGAGAAGAATATACACTTGTAGCAGTTGCCGATTATGTTTTAAAAACACAAAAAGGTAATACAGTTTCTAATCTTTCTTCTACTCAGGCTCTTAAAGTTATTACAGAAAAACATGGACAAAGCTATTTTGCCTCAGCAGTAGGTGAAGTAAATGTAGTAGCCACCATGAAGCTTTCTAAAGCTGTGATTGGAGGAGAAGGCAACGGAGGTATTATCTATCCTGATTTGCATTACGGACGTGATGCTCTTGTTGGAATTGCTTTGTTTCTATCTCACTTGGCTCGATTTGGAAAATCAGCGAGTCTTTTACGCTCTACTTATCCCAATTTCTATATTTCTAAAAACAAAATAGAACTCTCTCAAGGAATCAATGTAGATGATATCCTTGAAAAAATGCAACGCAAATACTCTAAATTCAACACAAATACTATTGATGGACTGAAAGTTACTTTCGATAACGCTTGGGTGCATTTAAGAAAAAGTAATACAGAACCCATTATCCGTATTTATGCTGAAGCCGATAGTACCAGTACAGCCGATAATCTAGCTGAAAAGGTAATGGCTGATATCCGAGAGTTTAGTAAATAAAAACAGAAACCTTATAGGTTTTAGGTATTTTTTATGATTTTATGTATTATATACTGATTAACCTTTATTTACAATAATAAACCTATAAGGTTTTTAATATAAATGAAAAAATATATTCTTTTCTTTTTGTTCTTTAGCTTGTCTCTTGTTCTTTTTGCTCAAGAGGCAAATATTCCTTTGGGTACTTGGAGAACACACCTTCCCTACCGAAATGTACTATCCATTGCATTTGCAGAAGATAAAATATACGCTATTGCCGAATCAGGTATTTTTGTATTTGATAAATCAGATAATACTACTAAAATTTTAGGTAAATCGGATGGACTTTCTGAAGCCCAAGCCACACAAGTTAGCTATGCCAGTCAATCCAAAAAGCTCATTATAGCTTATGCAAATGGTAATATAGATTTGCTTTATAACAATTCTATCAAAAATATTGCTACCATTAAAAATACAACCAGTCTCACAGGTGATAAACGAACCAATCATATTTTCATCAGAAACGATTTGGCTTATTTATCTACTAGCTTTGGTGTTGTAGTTTTAGATTTACTTAAAGAAGAAATTAAAGAAACATGGAAAAACTTGGGAATAGGTGGCATAAGCCTTTCTGTATCAGCATGTACAGCAGATAATACTTCTTTTTACTTAGCTACTCCACAAGGTATTCTTTTTGCTAATCAAAGTCTTAATCTTCAGGATTTTAATAACTGGCAAAAATTTGGAGTCGTAAGTAATTTACCTCAAGTAGCTGCCCAGCAAATCGTTAATTTTCAAAATACAATTTATGCCTCACTCAATGGACAGGGTGTTTATAAACTTATTAGCAATAATTGGATAAAAGTAAATAGCATCACAGATACAAACTTTACTTCTTTACAATTTATTGAAAATCAAATCTATATTTGTTCAGGTAATAAAATTATTATTTTAAACTCTTCAGATCAAATAAGCACTCTTCAAAATACTTCCATCAAAAAACCCAATGCTATTTTAAAGGAAAATAATTCTACATGGATTGCTGATGGTGAGATGGGCTTGGTTTCTGATTTTGAAGGTTCTTATAAGGGTTACAGCCCTAATGGTACTTTTAGTAACCGAAACTGGAAAACGTTTTATTATGATGATAAAATTGTAGCTCTTTCTGGTGGATATGCTTCGAATTATACAAACCTCTCTAAAACAGATGGTTTTGATATTTTTGATAATGGTTTTTGGAAAACATATAATTCCTTGGGATTCACAGATGTACAGCCCTCTCCATTTGCATTTGATTTGACATCAGCAACCTACAACTCTTCTAAACGCCTTTTAAGTCTTGCCTCTTTTGGAAATGGCATTATTCAACAAAATGCTCAGGGAGAATTCAATGTAATTGATGAAACAACCCCACAGACACCTTTTTTTGGAGGTTCTGACATTAAAATATCAGATGTGCTTGCTGATAACAGAGGAAATCTGTGGGTAACTCAGTATGGTGTTACCAATTCACTACACCAACAACGCCCTGATGGTTCTTGGCTTTCTTTTAGTTTTAATACAGCTACTCGTTTTCCTGTTCAAATACTCCTTGACAACAGTCGATATAAATGGATACGCCTTGCTCCTGCTTCATTTGCTGGTGGTATTTGGGTAGTTGATACTGAAGGAGGACAAAATAAACATCTTACACCCAGCAATAGTAAACTTACAAATGGCAATATTTTATCTATGGCAATAGATAAAGATGGTGTTATTTGGATTGGTTCGGAGAGTGGAATTATGACTGTTTTTAACTCTTTCGATGTTTTTAAATCAGGTTTTGAAGTAACATTTCCTATTTTTGACAGAAGACAGCTCTTAGAAAACATTGCTGTAACTACCATAGCCATTGATGGAGCAAATAGAAAATGGTTCGGGACTCGCAACAATGGCATTTATGTTTTTGATGAAGATATTACCAAACTTATTGCTCAATATACAACTGAAAATTCGCCTCTTATTTCCAACGAAATCAGGAATTTAACTATACATCCTAAAACAGGTGAAGTGTTCATTACAACCAATCAGGGTATTTCTTCTTTTAGGGAAGGAGTTAGTGTAGCTTCTGAAAATTTTGGAAATGTAAAAGTATATCCCAATCCTGTAAAGCCCAATTTTGATAGTTTGGTGGGCATTGAAGGACTTACCGAAAATGCAGAAGTAAAAATTACTGACATTTCAGGCAAACTGATTTATCAGACTATTGCCAAAGGAGGAACAGCCACTTGGAACGTTCGAGATTACAATGGAAGAAGAGCCTCTTCTGGAATTTATCTGGTGTTTTCAGGAAATTCTCAAGGGGAGCAACTACAAGTTGCTAAAATAGCTGTTTTGTAATCATGTTTTTAGTATATCCATCTTCAAATTTATGAGGCTTTCTCACAAACTTTTTCATACAAAAGATATTTTTTTTATTAGTTTTGCGTTCTGTTATAAGAATTTTCAATTATACATATCATGAAATTTCAATTTCCATTTTTTAAGAAAAAAGAATCTACAACAACAAAACCTAAATCTAAATTACGTGAATGGGTAGATGCTATTGTATTTGCAGTAGTTGTGGCTACCTTTCTTCGTTGGTTGCTTTTAGAAGCTTATACAATCCCTACCTCTTCTATGGAAGGCTCTTTGCTTACAGGCGATTTTCTATTTGTAAGTAAATTACATTATGGTGCAAGAACACCCAAAACCCCCCTTCAGATGCCACTTACGCATCAGAAGATATGGTTTACAAATTTACCTTCTTACCTTACTTGGATACAATTACCTCAATATCGTTTGCCTCATTTCTCTGAAGTAAAAAGTGGTGATGCTGTGGTATTCAATTACCCTGGACTTGAAAAATATACTCATCGTTATCCAACTGATTTAAGAACCAATTATATCAAACGTTGTGTAGGTGCTGCTGGCGATTCGATTGAAGTGAGAGATACAAAAATAATTTTAAATGGAAAAGCTTTTCAGAACCACGAAAAAGTACAACACCGATATTTTATTCACACAAAAGACGAAATCCCTGTTGAAACATTCCAAGAAATGGGTTTATTTAGTAGTGATGATGAAAGTGTGAAAAAAGAAAAAGTGCAAACCATAGAAGGAGATATTATTGAAATTTGTGAATGTGATGTAGAGCCCTTTGATTTCAAAACAAAAACTTATGTAGCTTATCTGAATGAAAAAAATGCAGAAGCCATCAAGAAATTACCACAAGTACTCAAAGTTGAAATGGAAACTAAACCTAAAAATACGCCAGAAGCAAATGGGTATTTGGTACTGAATGAAGATAATATTGCTGAAGAGAGACAAGGTAATGCAGTATTCCCCAACCATCCCAAATTTAATTGGAATAGAGATAATTTTGGTCCTGTTTGGATTCCTAAAAAAGGAGCAAAAATTCTTATCAACGAAAATACCCTTATTTTGTATGGCTTCACTATTCAGGAGTTTGAGGGCTATGATAGAAAAGATGTTAAGATAGATAAAAATCAGTTAATTATTGAAGGTAAACCTGTTACAGAATATACTTTCAAACAAGATTATTATTTTATGATGGGAGATAATCGTCATAACTCTATGGACTCAAGATATTGGGGTTTTGTTCCTGCTGACCACATTGTAGGAAAAGCTCTCTTCATCTGGATGTCTTGGGAAAAAAGAGCTAAATGGTATAAAAAAATCAGATGGGGACGATTATTCAATGGTATTAATTAAACAAAAAGCCTCTCAGATTGAGAGGCTTTTCTTATTTTATAGGTTTTTGAACTGTTCCAATAAATAAAATTTCTTGAGTTTCTGTATGTTCTATGACAAATAAAAATGGATGGTCAGCTTTAAAAATAAAAGGCACTTGAAGTTCAGATTGATGTGAGCTACTTTTTGGTGTCATGACTACTGCTGTAGCTGCTGCTGCCTCTGTTCCTTTTTCTTCTACTTTTACTTTAGCCTGATGAATTACCTCTGAGATTTTAAGACTTGTTTTTTGAGAAATTCCTGAAAATTGAGCTACATCCCCAAAAGCTGTAGGCATTCCCATTGCCTTTAGATTATTAGATAACATATATTTTGTTTCAAATTCAAAAACAGGCAAATACAACCTTACATCTTTTTTAGATACAGCATTTTTCAAAGCTGTCCATAGGTTTGCATCTATATTTTTAAGTAGTTCTGGGAGTTTTTTATCTTTGGGTAAAATCACCCACATAGACACTTTGTTGCCTTTATAGGGTAATTGAATCACAGAGTTTCCATCTAAAATACCAGCCTTAAAAAAGTTATTCTGATACATCATATCTACTTTTTCATCTTTTTCACCATTCACTTTAAAATCAAGCTTTTGTGTGTATTTTTTGTCAAAACTATATTTCCAATCTGCTTTAAAATAAATAGTGTTGGTTAAAACCATTTTGGTTTCTTTATCCACTACACCAACAGGCAATAAGTTTTTAATCATTTTGTTGGTTTTTTCTTCTACAAACAAATTGATTCTTTGTCGAGCTTTTTCAGGATTTTCTTTAAATCCTAAAACCTCTGCACCAGCCATATAAAAATCTTTAGCTATTTTTTTATAGGCATCCAATACTTCCATGCTTTTTTCTATCCACAACATATTGGTTGTAACCAATTTGAAGTCTTTTGCATCAGAAATTTTTTGGATAGTCACTTGCATTTCTTTTTGTCTTTTGGTAGCATCCGATTCTAAAGACAAAGTTTTTTGCATTTCTTCAAGCGTTGCTCCCTTTGCTCCTTCTGCACATAAGCTCAAAATAGTACGAATACTATATGGTGAAAGGAAAGTATTCTCTTTCTTTTCTAAGTTTTTCAGCATGCTGAATGCAAACTTATCAGAGTTCCTTAATTCCTGACTAAATACCTGACTCATAGAATTATAGAAAATAATTGAGAGTAAAATAATTTTTTTCATGATTAAACAGTGTTAGTTTTTTATTATTTACCAAACCCTATGCCGAAGTTGCTTATTTATGATATTTCTTGGCTCAAATTTTTTTATTCCTTATTTTTGAGGCTGTCAACCTATTTTATCACTTAAGTTTGTCTAGTTATGATATCATTATTAATAGGAATTTTTGTAGTAGGCTATTTACTAATTGCCTTAGAGCATAATATTCGTTTAAATAAAACAGCTTCAGCTCTCATTACAGGTGTTCTTTGTTGGGTTGTTTATATTCTATTTTCTGATAATAAAGAAGTAGTTTCCGAAAATTTGGCTCATCATTTAGCTGAGATAGCCCAAATTTTGTTTTTTTTGATGGGAGCTATGACCATTGTTGAACTTATTGATGCTCATGACGGCTTTGATATTGTAAAAAGTCAAATCAATACGCCCAATAATAAACGCCTCATGTGGATCATGGCAATTTTATCCTTCTTTCTTTCAGCAATTATTGATAACCTTACCACAGCCATTGTGATGGTTTCTATTCTTAGAAAGATTATTAAAGATAAAGAGCAAAGAATGCTCTTTATAGGTATCATGATTATAGCTGCCAATGCAGGTGGAGCATGGTCACCTATTGGTGATGTAACAACTACCATGCTTTGGATAAAAGGGCAGATTTCTGCTTCTGCTGTCATTACTAAAGTGTTTATTCCCAGCTTAGTCTGTACAATCATTCCATTAATCTATTATCAATTCAAATTACCCAAACAAGATTTGGAGAAGATGGAACGTAATGAGGATGCCAACCCTGATGGAAAGAAAATGCTTGTTTTTGGTGTAGGTATTTTGTTATTAGTTCCTGTTTTTAAGACAGTTACACACCTTCCACCCTACATGGGAATTCTTTTGGGTTTAGGTTTGGTTTGGGTATTTTCTGAGATTATCCATAGCAACAAAGATGATGAACGTAGAAGACCTCTTTCGGTAGCCCATGCCCTTTCAAGAATTGATACCTCTAGTATTTTGTTCTTCTTGGGTATTTTACTGGCTGTAGGAGCTTTAGAATCTACTCATTTATTAAAGGGATTTGCAGGATTCTTGAATGAATCTGTTGGGAATCTGGATGTGATAGTTACGATTATTGGTGTGGCTTCATCAGTAGTAGATAACGTTCCGTTATTAGCAGCAGCACAAAACATGTATTCTTTAGCAGACTTCCCAATGGATAGTAAATTATGGTTATTTTTAGCCTATTCTACTGGTACAGGTGGTAGCATCCTGATTATTGGCTCTGCTGCTGGAGTAGCTGCTATGGGTATGGAGGATATTAGTTTTACATGGTATCTGCGTAGAATATCCTTGTTTGCTCTTTTAGGATTTTTGGCTGGTGCTTTGGCTTTTGTGTTAATCAATTAATAATGAAGTATTAAACAATCATCAATGAGTATTACTCTTAAAAACACTTATAACTTATAATTCATCACTCACATATGTCTTGGCTTTGTATAAATTGTGAAACTGTAAACTTTGATGCTGAAACACGCTGCATTGTTTGTGGTGATGAACGTTATTATACAGCCTCAGAAATGAAACTTTTGTTAGAAAATCATCCTGAAGCTAAACAACTCAGAGATGAAAACAAACGTCTCAATACACAAAATAAATGGTTACAGACTCGTAATAAGAATTTGACCCAAGAAAATAAGTTATTCAAAGAGCAACTTACTCCTAAGCAAGAAGCAGAAATACCTCTTCAAAAAGAAGAAATCGTAGATTCCATTCAGGAATCTACGATTCAATCTTCTGTTATCTCAAATATAACACAACAAAAAAATACTCCTTGGCATCATAAAGTAGTATTTTGGCAGATTACAACAGCTATTGCTACCATAATTGCTATTATTATGACCTTTAGGGCTTTATAAACTCCTGAAATTCCAATAGAATTTGATTTTTCAAGACGGGTATGTCTTTTTTATTCAAACATAAAATCTCTACCCCCATAAAATCTTTTTGATTGGATGTATAAACAATTAGTCGTTGTGTTTTATTCACGGAGTAGCGATAAACTTTTATATCTTCATTTTCCCAAAAATACTGATTTGATGGTTCTTTTTTATAAGAGTGATTAAATTTTTCCAAAGCATCAGAAGTGTTTTTCAATTCTATATAACCATATTCATCTATTTCTTTTCTCCAATTTGGATGTTTACCAGACAATTTAAACTGCCAGTCAAAAATTTGTATATAAATAAATTCAGAAAAAGAATTGGTATAGGTTACCCAACGTTGCTCCTGATAATCTGTATACATTACTGCAGGGTCAGGATTGCCATTCCAAACAATTCCTAAAAGAAAATTATTTTGATTTTCTGTTGCAAAATCAACTATTTTAAGCCCTTCATCTAAAAAGCTTCCTTCTTCGTTTTCTTTCCAAATTAGTTGTTCATTAATCCAAAAATGGTCATCATTACTATAAAATCTTAGAATTTGATCTTTATTTTCACCCCATCTCCATTGAGGTTGGTTTTGAAGGCAAATCCATTCCCAAACAGCTTGTGGTAATTCCGAAATAGTTTTAGGATTCTCCAGAATACATTTTTCAGATTGTTCTGTTTTAAACCTTTTATCAGTTTTCAGAATTTCTATAGTTTTATGATGATACATCATACTAAAACTCTTTTTGATACGATTTTTTGGAAGGTACAAGTAAAAGCACTAATAAACCAACTACAAAAAAGCCCATCAGAGCAAGTACACTATTTCGCATACTACCCGTAAAATGATGAATAGCTCCATAGACAAAAATTCCTAGAGCTGTTGAAATTTTATCAGCTGCATCATAAAAACTAAAAAATGAAGCTGTATCTGTGGTTTCGGGCATTAGTTTGGCATACGTCGAACGTGAAAGTGACTGAACTCCTCCCATCACAAAGCCTACACAGCCTGCCAATCCATAGAAACTGGATTGTTCTTTTACAAAATAAGCCCAAACACAAATTATAATCCAAATAAGTACTGCGACACGCAATGAATAAGAGTTACCTTTTTTGTTAGAAATTGCAGAAAAGAAATAAGAACCAGCTATTGCTACAAGCTGGATAATGAGGATTACAAGAATCAGAGCCTGTTCCTCCATTTTTATCTCTTCTTTAGCAAAGAAAGGTGCTAAATACATCACACTTTGTACAGCCATGTTATAGAAAAAAAACGCTACTACAAACATTTTGAGGTATTTAAGTGGACGTACCTGTTGCCAAACTTTTCCTAATTCTTTAAACCCATTGAAAAACCAGTTTCCTTTTGCCTCTTTCTGATACACATTGTTGGGCATATAATAAAAACTGTATTGGGCAAAACCTATCCACCATAAACCTGTGAGGGCAAATGAGATACGAGGAGCTATGCTTCCATCTTCAATCCCTAAATCTTTTCTAAAAATAATCAGGGCAAGTGATACCACTAATAAAATCACACTACCAATATAGCCTCTTGCAAAAGCTTTAGCACTTAATCTATCAAACTGGTCATCTGTGGCAATATCTGGCAAATAAGAGTTATTAAATACTACACTTCCCGCATATCCTATTAAACCTAACATATATCCTAATATTCCCCAATGGATGGTAGATAAATCTTTAAATAATATCAGTATAAAGCATGCGATACTTCCTAAAATACAGAAAAACTGCATAAATGCCTTCTTACGACCACTATAGTCGGCAATGGCTGTAAGAATAGGACTTATCAGAGCTATCAGAAAGAAAGCTAAAGAGGCTGCGTATTCGAATATAACAGTATTCTTGATTGTAGAACCCAAAAATAGTATTTCAGATGTTCCATCGGGATTTTTTGTAACACTATCACTGTACCCTGGGAAAACTGCTGAGGCTATCACAAGCGAAAATGCAGAGTTTGCCCAGTCGTACATCGTCCAAGCATTGGTTATTTTAGGGTCATTTTTAGCAATTGAGGTTTTTAGCATAGTTTAAAAAACTTAGGTGTATCATTCTTAAAACAAGAATAACGAATTATTTTGATAATAGAATACCTAAAGATAAACTTTTCGTTAAATCAATAAATACAATCCATATCTCAGAAAAATTTTCTACATTTGCACTCATATTTTGTCTTTGTTTTATGAATTTCGAAATAAAATTACCTCTCTTTGAAGGACCTTTTGATTTGTTGTTGTTTTTTATTGAAAGAGATGAGTTAGATATTTATGATATTCCTATCTCGCAAATAACCAAAGACTTTCTTGACTACATTCAACACCTAGAAAAGTTAAATATTGAAGTTGCCAGTGAGTTTATTTTGGTGGCTGGTACACTTGTGAGAATTAAAGCCAAAATGCTTTTACCCAGACCTGAGATTGACGAACAGGGCAATGAAATAGACCCTCGTGATGAGCTAGTGAAACATCTTTTAGAATACAAGAAATATAAAAGTGTTATTGCTGAGTTTGTACGCATGGAAGAAGAACGTATGCAGAAAGATGTTCGAGGAAATATTGTGAGTGAACTGAAAAAAATATCGGCTGTAAGTAATGTTGAAGCAGAGCTACAAGACCTTGATTTGTACAAACTATTAAAGGTTTATGAAAAAGTAACTGAGCGTTATAAAAATAACAGCAGAGTTGGACAACATACTATTTTTCAGTATCCATATACTATTGAAGGACAAAGAAAGTTCTTATTAAATAGCATCAAAACTCAAAAAAGAGTTTCCTTTGAAGATTTAATTCGTACAGATTTGGGCAAAGTGGGTTTTATTTATAATTTTCTGGCTATTTTAGAAATGCTTCAGGAAGGTAGTATTAGTATTAGTGTTGGTTTGGGGTATAATAATTTCTGGATAGAAGAATATAAAGCTCAAGAAATTCCTGATGAAGCAATTGTATAATTTCATATAAAAATCTGGTATTCAAGATAATATATTACTTATGGATGAATTTTTTGCATTTTTTAAAACCCTTACAGATTCTAAAGAAGCTATCCAAACAGGAGGCTTATTGCTCATTACTATTATTGTGTATTTAGAAACAGGCTGGTTTTTTGGTTTTTTCTTACCAGGAGATTATCTACTTTTTCTTTCAGGTATGCTTTGTGATGCCTATTTAGGTGGTGATGTGATAGGTGTATTTGCTGGGATTTGTGGAGCAGCTATTCTGGGAAATTTCTCAGGATATGTATTTGGAAAAATTGTAGGTAAAAACTTTGAACATCGTAAAGAAACATGGTTTTTTAAAAAGAAATACATAGAAAACACTCGTAGTTTTTTTGATAAAAATGGAGGTAAAGCACTGGTTATCGGGCGTTTTCTTCCTATTATCAGAACTTTTGCTCCTCTACTGGCAGGTATGGCTCGTATGCCTTTAGGGATTTTCACAATTTATAATGTAGTGGGTGCCCTACTCTGGTCTGGTGTTTTAGTCTTTGGGGGCTATTATCTTGGTAAACAGTTTCCTCAGCTTGTCAATTATGTTGAATATATTATTATATTCTTCCTAGCTATTACCACTATTACGGTTGTCAGAAGTTATCTGAAGATTAGACAAGAACATAAAAAAGCCTAATCATACTCTATATTCATACAACTAGAGGTCTAAATCCTAAGATTTAGACCTCTAGTTGTATTTAGGCTCAAATTATTCCAATTAAGTATTTGTACCTAATTAAATAACAGAAACCTTATAGGTTTTCAAAATGATTTTATTTATTGATTAACAGATATTTACAAAAACAAACCTATAAGGTTTTAATATAAATTAAATTCTTCTCCTTACTTAATAATTATACTTTTCAAATATAAAATATAATTATTTTGATCATTTAGGTATTGTCCCCTTAGAGTCCACCCTCTAAAAAGGATTGTCCACTTTGTATCTACCTATATTTACTTGGTTTAAAATAGTGGTTTAATAGATTTGCACATCTTAGAAATAAGAATTTATTTCTAAGACATAAACAATTAAACAACTTAAATCATAAAACATGTATGTTTAACAAAGTCTATTTCCTTGCCCTCTTCGTCTTGGTGTTTTTCCAATTGAAAGCACAAGACGAAAAAAGTTTTCACCAGTTGATGAATTTACCTATTCAAAAAATTCAGAAAAATGGAGAATTATATCTAAAAGGTAATTTTACCGAAATTCTAACTGGTAAATCAGAAGCCAATCTCAAATCTAGTGGTTCAAAAGGACACGATCATGAAGATTATGACATTTATTACAAAACGCTTAATGATGCCCATCCAAGCATTCAGACTATTCAGAAGTACATGAAACAAGCATCTTTTGAATTTAATGTTCCTTATGATATTTTAAATGCAATTGCTAAAGGTTATAATAATTATACTATGGCTGGTCCTTCTATGTATAATTCATGGGGTATTATGGGATTGGTGGATGGCACACTCAGTAATACACTTGCTGATGGTGCTAAACTTATTGGTGTAACAAAAGATAAAGTAAAATTTGATGCACGTCAAAATATCAGAGCAATGGCAGCTTTACTTTCGCATTATTATGGTAAGCATAAAGTTAGAAATCCTCAAGATATTTTAAGTTGGTTAGAAGCCTTAAAAACCGCTACAGGTTTGGCTGAACCTGAACTCAGAGAAATGCAAGCTATTGCATACTTAAAAATTTTAAATAATGGGAGTCAAGGAGAGATTACTCTTTGGAAAGAAAAAACAGATTTTATAGGTAGAAAAAATAATGAAATAACCAGTTTAATTACTGATTATGAAGAAAGAATAGCTAAAGAAGGTTTATTCCCTCAAAAATCAAACAAAGAAGGTGTAACAACAGAAGGTGCTACAACAGGCACACCTGATTACCCTGGTGCAATTGCCTCATTTACAGATTGCAATCAAGGCTCAAGAGGTAGTACAGATATTGATACTTGGGTAAATCATTATTTAGCAACAGGAACAGTTCCTGGTGCGATTAGTTGGTTTAGACAGTGTCGTCCTTCTGCAACAACTTCTTCTGCTCATTTTATCGTTGATACTGATGGTAAAATTTATCAATGTGTAAAGGTATCAGCCAATGCCTATCATGCAGGAGCAAGCGGAACAACCAATAATTCTCGTTCAATTGGAACGGAACACGCTGTATATTCTTCTAATCCATCTGCTTGGAATAATACTACTCTTTTAAAAGCTTCTACAGATATGGCAAGATTCTTCTGTAATAAGTATGCTATTGCCAAAACAAGATCATTACCTGGAATTAGAGGACATAAAGAAATGCCTGGTACAAATACAGACTGTCCAAATATTCTTCCTTGGACTACTTGGATGAATATGTTAAATAATGGCGGAACTGTTAGTAATACCCCAACAACTGTAAATCCAGCAAATAACGCAACAGGAACAGCCAGACCTGTTACTTTCATTTGGACTACACCTGTCAATGCTACCCAATTCAGATTACAGGTTTCTACTTCTAATTCTGGATGGAATGAAACTGATGGATTCACGGCTGCTACTACCACCTCTTCTACCATTGTGGTCAATGCCAGTCTTGCCAACACTCTCAATTTCACTTGGATTGATGGTGTGGCTGGAACTTTTGAAGGTCCCAGACCATCTACTTCTTATTATTATACACTCAGAAGTTTTGACCAGACTTCTGGTACTTCTAAATACACTCCTGTCAAAAAATTCACTACTGACCGAGGTGTCTTGGCTATCTCTCCTGCCCCAAATGCAAATACCAGTACTCCTGTCAAACTTTCTTGGAATAGTACTGTAACTGGTGGATCTTACAGATTACAGATTTCTAAAGTTAACTCTGGATGGACTGCTGCTAATGGATTTACTGCTGATGCCAATCCAACTACAAATGTCCCTGTAAATATCAGTGGTGGTGGTTTGCTCAACTATACATGGCAATCTGGATCTGCTGGCTCCAATGCTGCTCCTGTCGTGGGAACTTCTTACTATTGGACTGTCAGAGTTTTTTCTTCTGCTACTGGTACTTCTGATTATTCTCCTGTTAGAAAATTCACTGTAACTGCTGCTGCTGCCAGAATTATGCAGAACTCTGAGTTTGATTCCAAAGATTTGATTGTGTATCCTAACCCTGCTCAAGATTACATTCAGGTGGAGGTTTTGGGTGATATATCAGGAAAATCTAATATTCAAATCATTGACTTTCAAGGAAATGTTCTAAAATCAGTTGATGCTGATTCCAAAAAAATAGATCTGGATGTTAAAAATATTAAAGATGGTTTGTATATCCTTAGAGTTCAAAATAGCTCTGGTATCAAAACTACTAATATTATTATTAAAAAATAGAAAACTTTAGCCCTGCTTTGAGCAGGGCTAAAGTTTTATTTCAAATTTCATGTATTATATTTTATGGTTAATTCATATGCATTATCATATATGGTAATTGATGGAGATATTCTATCAAATGTACTTCTCAGAAAAACATTAGAAATTTACTATCCTAACTCAAAAGTATATTTCTTTTCAGATACAATAAAAGCCCTAAGATACTTATCAGATTCTAAAAATCTCATTCCAGATGTTATTGTATTGGATATTCAGGTGTCAGATATGGATAGCTATTGTTTTTTAAGTCAATATCAGTATTTAAAATTTCCTAAAGAGATACCCATATTTACCTTTTCTGCTTTTATAGATGAGCTGGATTTGAAAAAGAATTACGCTTCTATTATCAAGAAGCATTTTGAAAAGCCCTTGACAATAGATAAAATCAATGAGATAATTTATAATATTCCCGTTCAATAAGTGTCTTCAACTTTCATTAAAAAGCTTACTAAATTATCATCTTGCTCTAAATTGAGTTTTTTGCGTAAACGATAACGGGCTTTTTTAACACTATCTTCCGAAATACCTATAAAAGAAGCTATTTCTTTTGATGAGAAGTTTAATCTTAGTAAAGCTGCCAATTTTAAGTCATTTGGTGTAATATCTGTATATTTTTGTGTTAACCTTGTAAAAAAGCTTTTATGCACTTGTTCAAACGAAAACTTGAAGTTTTCCCAATGTTTATGGGCCTGCCCCACTGATATATTTTGTTTTAGTTTACGAAGTGGTTGCACTACTTTTTTATCTTCTAAATTCTTAATTATTTCTTCTAATTGCTGTTTTAATTCATTCAGATGTTCATCTTTTTGAATCATACTTAGATTAAATGTAGTCAACTCTTTATCTCTGTGTTCTAATTGTTGCTTTGTTTGGCTAAGCTCCATTTGTATTTGCATTTGCTCTTCTTTAAACAACATTTGTTCTAGCTCCATCAAGGCATGTTGCTTTTTAGCATTTAATTGTTTGCGTTTAAGGAACAATATACTGATAATTATACTACCTATAAGAGTTGTCACAAGCAGTATTACAGATAAAATACTCACCTCTTTTGCTTTTTGCAAATTTTGAAGTTGCTCTGTAGTTTTTTGATCTTTCTGATGATTCTGATAATTATGATGAACTTCAAGAATATTTTTATGTGCCTGAAAATTTTCTATAGAATCTGTAATTTGTTTTTCTTTCTCTAAATATTCAAAAGCTTCTTTATATTGATTCTGATTTTTATGCAATTGTGCTAAATTACAATAAGCTACTTTTTTCTCACTCATAGTACCCACCTCTTTGATAATAGCTAAGCTTTTTTCTGTGATTTTTTCAGCTTCTTTATATTTTCCTTTATCTATGTAAGCACTTGCTAAATTCAGAGAAGATGCCCTTGCTCCAGTCTGATTTCGAAGAGTGTTGTATATTTCTGCACTCTGATTATAGTATACTGTTGCAGAATCTAAATCTTTTTGCATATGATATACAGCTCCTATACTATTTAATAAACTAGCTTTTAATTGTATATCTTCTTTTTTTTCTGATAATTTTAAGCTTATTCTTAAATATTCCATTGCTTTATTATAGTCTTTTTTATGAAAAAAGACCATTCCTATACCATTATAAGCATACCTTGGACATGTATTAAATTTTTTATGAATTTCTATTGATTTATCAAAATAATCATGTGCTTGTTCATAATCTTTTTGTTTTAAATACAAAGCTCCTAAAGCCTGAGTAATAAGGGCACTTAGTTTCAGATTTTTATCTAAGGCTTTCAATGATTGCGTATAACAGTCCATAGCTTGAACATATTCTTCAAGCTTGTAATGTGCTGCTCCTAAATTATATAATATTTGACTTTTGTGGGTTGGCAGATGTTTTTCTGCCAAGAGTAAAGCTTCTTGATAATAATCCTTTGCTTCTTTATATTTCCCCTCAGCACAAAAAACTTTCCCTTTGTTTTCATTATACCAAACGAAACCCTGAGGGTAATCAATTTTTTCAAGAAGTTGAAATATTTTTTCGTTGTATTCAGAAGCTTTTTGAGGATTTTTTGAATAGTAATGTTTGAAAAAACCTAACCATACATTGATTTTTGTAGTATCAGCTATGTTTTGATTTAATAGTTTGTTTAAACTGTCTAATTCTAGCTCATGATTTTCCGTATATTTTTGAGCATATATGTTACTAAAACTACAAGATAAAAATAATAATAAGATAATTTTGTTGTTCATGATTAATTGAATTATTTAATTGTTTATACGTTTTTTCTATGATTAAGTTTCTTCAATTTTCATTAAAAAAGTTACTAAATTTTCATCTTGCTCCATGTTGAGTTTTTTACGCAAACGATAACGGGCTTTCTTCACACTATCCTCAGAAATTCCCAAAAATGATGCTATTTCT
>JALONN010000031.1 GCA_025454915.1 Raineya sp. | reverse complement strand
TTAGGTTTTACTTTTAAGAAGGCTTTATTCAATGCCTTTCGTGGTTTCAATTCTTTTAAATTCATTACTATTTATATTTTTTTCAGTTGGTTAAGATATGTTTTTCAGTTAAGATACTGGTTGTAGCGTTGGTATTATAGTTTTAAAATATACGTTTTCTAAAATAGAAGAAAATTAGGGGAAATTTTCACACATTTAATGGTTCACCAAAGAAGATTTTTTCTATAATTATTTGGAAAATCAGGCTGTTTTATCTAAACTTTATTACTGCTTCCGCCTTGTTCAAACAACCAGTATCATCTTTACAATTTGATGCTTAAGTGCTAGGTTATGGTCCAACTTTTCTATTTTAATGATTATTCCTTTTATAAGTTGGTATTGATAAATCGTCTGTATCCATAATTGATTATTATATATCCCAAAATGTCCCATATTTTAATAACGTGTCCGTTTTTTCTATTTTTTTACCCACGTTAATAGAACATGGGAGTTTTTTACCCACATCTTATTACCCCTTTTTTAGAAGCTCATAAAGCTTCAAATTGATATAAATAACCTCTTTCCCCTTATTCTCAGAAGCTAAAATCCCTAAATCTTCTAAAGACTTCAAATAATTACCTGATGTTTTCCTGTTCAGATGCAGATTTTCCACCAAAAACTCAATCTTGCAGTATGGGTGGATAAAAAGCTGCTCAATCAAATCTTTCGAATAGATTCTAGGCAACTTCTCCTGTACCAATTTTTGTGTTTCGTTGAACAGTAGATTGATTTTTATGATTTGCTCAATGGTACTTTGGGCTGTCTGTTCTATGCCTTTAAGCATATACAGAATCCATCCTTCCCAGTTATTTTTAGTACGTACTTCTTGTAATAATCGGTAGTAATCTCCTTTATTTTGAATGATATAAGAACTCAAATATAATACAGGTTCGTTTAACAATCCTTTCAATATTAAATACAGGACATTGATAATTCTTCCGGTTCTACCATTTCCATCATAAAAAGGATGAATGCTTTCAAATTGATAATGTTGAATGGCTAACTTGATTAAAGGTGAAATATCATCCGCATCATTATTCAGATATTCTTCCAAATTTTTCATCAAATCACTAATCGTATCGAAATTATCAGGAGGAGTGTAAATTACTTCATTAGTCAAATCATTAATCAAAGCTGTTCCAGGTAGTTTTCTCAATCCAGCATTATTTTCTTCTAGTTCTTTCTGGATGGTAATTATCCCGTTTGTATTAAGAAATTCCTTCTGTTTGATTAAGCGTGTTCCCATTATAAGAGCTTCTCTATACCGCAGAACCTCTTTAGTTGCTACATCAGGTTTAGCCGACTTGGCATATAAAGCCTGGTAAAGCTTGTCTTGAGTTGTAATCACATTTTCAATTCCGGAACTCGCTTGAGCTTCTTTTAAAATAACCGCATTGATAAGAATATTTGGATTAGGTAAGGTGTTTGTAAGACCCTTTAATTCTGCCAAAGCAACTGCTGATTTACTTTCTTGTTTTAGAATAGCAATTGTCTCCACCAAAGATTCTTTTGGAGGAAGAAAAGGTAAATCGTTAAATGCTGTGTTTGATTTTGTTGTCATACTCTAATTTAAATTACATATTCAGCAATACCATTAGGCAATTTTTCATCAAACCAATGCCAAATATCAAAACGGTAGGTACCTTTTTCCCACCAATAAAAATCAACTTCAATTTCATCGTGTGAATTGATTGGAATGTCAAATTATGAAAAGATTTTTAATTTCCAACTTCACTATAATAGATTAGTTGATTTTAGGATATTCTGATTAGCTAAACACCTTTGTTATCCTTAAAAATAAAAGATATCCTTTATAAATAGCTTTTTTATCGTAGTATATTTCTACAATTCTAAAAAACAAAAAAGGCCATCTTTCAAAAAGACAGCCTTTCTAAGTAAGAATTTTTTATAAGAATTACCCTTTGATAAACTCTGCATTAAAGTACTCTCTGTTCATACGAGCAATGTTGGTTACTTTAATCTCTTTAGGACATTGTGCTTCGCAAGCATACGTGTTAGTACAGCTTCCAAAACCTTCATCATCCATCTGGTTCACCATAGCTTTAGCTCTTTCGTAACGCTCTGTTTGTCCTTGTGGCAACATCGCATATTGAGAAACTTTGGCAGAAACAAATAACATAGCAGAAGCATTTTTGCAAGCGGCAACACAAGCACCACAACCTATACAAGTTGCAGAGTTGAACGCCTCATCTGCAATGGTTTTAGGGATTAAAATCTCGTTAGCATCTGGCACACCACCAGTACCTACAGAAACATATCCACCAGCTTGTTGTATTCTATCAAAAGCACTTCTATCTACAGCTAAATCCTTAACTACGGGGAATGCAGCAGCTCTCCAAGGCTCAATAACGATGGTTTCGCCATCTTTAAAGCTACGCATGTGAAGCTGGCAAGTAGTGGTTGCTCTTTTTGGACCATGTGGCTCTCCATTAATCATTAAAGAACACATACCGCAAATACCTTCACGGCAATCATGGTCAAACTGAATTGGGTCTTCTTGAGTTTTAACCAATTTCTCATTAACCACATCAAGCATTTCCAAGAAAGACATATCAGGAGATATTTCTTCTGCCTTATAGGTTACAAACTTTCC
>JALONN010000023.1 GCA_025454915.1 Raineya sp. | reverse complement strand
ACGCAAACTGTTTGCAGACGACCGCAAATTTCATTTTATGGTAGAAAATGATTTTGCTACAAACGGAAGTGATGGAATGATAATGTATCAAAATACACGTTGGAGTCTTGGTACAGAATGGCGTTTAGGTTATGAAAGTACAATGGGCTATGAAACAGAAACGCATATTGGACGATACATTGGAAAAATGCAATGGTTAATGCCATTTATTGGGTTTGATTGGCGTTACAGAAATCAAATAGGTGAAAGAAATTTTCAAGAAGAAAACCTATTTGGTCAGAAAAATACAAAAGATAACAGAGCCCTAGTAAGTATAGGTATAAATTACACACTTCCTATGTTGATTCGATTTCAAACAGAAGTGTTTACAAATGGTAATGTTAGATTGCAATTAGAGAGAGAAGATATACCTATTGCTAAACGAGTGTGTATGGGTTTTATGATTAACTCCGATAAAGAATACATGGTAGATTTTCGTTATATTCTGGCTAAAAATATGGGGTTAAGAGGGCATTATGACAGTGATATGGGCTTTGGATTGGGGATAAATTTCAATTATTAATGGCAAAACTGGATTTTAGGAAACATTAAAACTAAAAATATTGCTGGTGTGATGTGAAGAACTCTCATAATTTATCAAGTTTTTGAGAATTTAGAAACTATTTATGAAGTTTTTAATGGCTTGCAATTGTGTTGCATAGGTGTTTTATGTATATTTGTAATATGGTTAGAGCAATTTTCTTGATATGGACAATATATCTTTCGGCATTATCATTAATGCCCTGCTCTGATATTTACAACAATTGCGAGCCTTCTGTGAAACTCATAGACAATCATCAGCACCAAGATGATACAGATGATTTATGTAGTCCCTTTTGTTCATGCAGTTGCTGTAGTGTGGTAGTAATGCTACATGAATACCCAGCTAATTTTTCTGAGAGGCTATTTTCAGAAAATGGCAATCTATTAAATTCTTCTATTCCTTTCTTAGAGTCCAGTTTTTCTGGCAACATCTGGCAACCGCCCAAAATCTAACATTTCATAGTTTACCAGAATAATGGTATCCAGTGCAGGATTGCTTTATAATTCTATGTATCACTGTGAATCTAAATTTATCCATTTCATGGGTAAATCCTCATCCTATGTACTTTTAAACACTAAAAGCCGTGTTAGATAATATTATAAAATTCAGTATCAAAAATAAAGTTATTGTTGCCATCATGACTTTGTTACTTGTTTTATGGGGAGGATGGAGTGCATCCAAACTACCCATAGATGCTGTGCCTGATATTACCAATAATCAGGTACAAATTATTACCGTCTGCCCCACATTAGCTGGGCAGGAAGTTGAACAATTGGTTACTTTTCCAATAGAGCAAAGCATTGCCAATATTCCTAATTTAGAAGAAGTTCGAAGTATTTCACGTTTCGGATTGTCAGTGATTACGGTAGTCTTCCGAGATGATGTGGAGATATACTTTGCAAGACAACTCATTAATGAAAAATTAAAACAAGCCGAGGAAAATATACCAAAAGGTGTAGGCACACCAGAACTTGCCCCTGTGAGTACGGGACTTGGGGAAGTGTATCAGTACATCATCCACCCCAAGAAAGGCAGTGAACAAAAATACAATGCTAAAGACCTGCGTACCATGCAGGACTGGATTGTGAGAAGGCAACTCAATGGTACGCCTGGCATTGCTGAGGTAAATAGCTTTGGAGGGGAACTCAAGCAATATGAAGTTTCTGTAAATCCCAATCGCTTAAAAGCTATGGGTGTAAGCATTCCTGATATATTTACTGCTTTGGAAAAAAACAATCAAAATACGGGAGGAGCTTATATTGACAAGAAACCAAATGCCTATTTTATAAGGGGTATTGGTTTGGTTAATTCTTTGGAAGATGTAAAAAATATTGCCATCAAAAATACTGGAGGCATTCCCATTTTTATCAAAGATGTTGCAAATGTGCAGTTTGGGCATGCTATTCGATATGGAGCCATGATCTTTAACGGACAAATAGATGCTGTGGGTGGTGTGGTCATGATGCTAAAAGGTGAAAACAGCAATGAAGTGGTAAAACGTATCAAAGAAAAGATTCCTGTTATTCAAAAATCGCTGCCTGGTGATATCATCATAGAACCTTATTTGGACAGAACGGATCTGGTGGGTAAAGCTATCAACACTGTAGAGCAAAACCTGATTGAAGGAGCATTAATCGTGATTCTTGTACTGGTCTTATTTTTAGGCAACCTGAGGGCTGGATTGATTGTGGCTTCTGCTATTCCTTTGTCTATGTTATTTGCTTTGGGTTTGATGAATGTGTTTGGAGTGAGTGCCAACCTGATGAGTTTAGGGGCTATTGATTTTGGACTCATTGTGGATGGTGCAGTAATTATTGTGGAAGCTACTCTGCACCATCTGGGTTTAAGAAATTCCATCGGAAAATTGACGCAAAGCGAAATGGATGAAGAAGTATTTCAATCAGCTTCAAAAATTCGTAGCAGTGCTGCCTTTGGTGAAATCATTATTTTGATAGTGTATATTCCCATTCTTACCTTAATAGGCATTGAAGGTAAAATGTTTAAACCCATGGCTCAAACAGTAGGATTTGCCATATTAGGAGCATTGATTTTGTCTTTGACTTATATTCCCATGATGTGTGCTTTATTCCTGCCTAAAAGTACTCATCATAAAAAAACATTGAGTGATAAAATGATGGATGTTTTCCAAAAGATGTATCAGCCTCTTTTGCAAAAAGCTATTCGTTTTAAATATTGGCTGATAAGTATTACTATCTCACTATTTGTAGGTTCATTAATTGTGTTCAGTTACATGGGCGGTGAATTTATACCAACTCTGACTGAAGGTGATTTTGCCTTCCACTGTATTTTACCTCAGGGAAGCTCATTAAGTCAAAGTCTGGAAACCTCTATGCAAGCTTCCAGAATAATCAAACAATTTGATGAGGTAAAAATGGTCGTGGGCAAAACAGGTGCAGCAGAAATACCCACAGACCCTATGCCGCCAGAAGCTACAGATTTGATGATTATTCTTAAACCACAGCATGAATGGAAAACGAAGAAATCATATGAGGAACTAGCCAATGAAATTTCAGAAAAACTGGAAGTGATACCAGGTGTGTTTTTTGAGAAGAATCAACCTATTCAAATGCGGTTCAATGAACTCATGACAGGTATCAGGCAGGATGTGGCTGTGAAGATATTTGGTGAAAATATGGACAGTCTTTCTGTATATGCAGGCAAGGTAAACAATGTTATTCAGGCAATAGAAGGAGCTACAAGCCCTCAGGTAGAAAGGGTCAGTGGTCTGCCTCAAATCAATATTGAATACGACAGGCTGCGATTAGCAAACTATGGTTTAACGGTAGAGGATGTGAATGATGTGGTAAGTACAGCATTTGCGGGAAAAAGCACCGGAGTGGTTTTTGAGAATGAAAGAAAATTTGATTTGGTGGTAAGGCTGGATAGTACTTATCGCAGTAGTATAGAAGATGTTAAGAATTTAATGATACCCACCAATACAAACCAGCAAATCCCCTTATCACAAGTAGCTGATATTCATTTTAAAATAGGTCCTGCACAGATAAGTCGTGAAGCAGGAAAGCGAAGAATAGTGATTGGTTTTAATGTAAAGGACAGGGATGTACAGAGTGTGGTCAAGGAAATTCAGCAAAAGTTAAGTACCCAAGTAAAATTGCCTTCTGGTTATTATTTTACTTATGGAGGTACATTTGAGAATTTACAAAAAGCCAGTAAAAGATTAATGATTGCGGTGCCTGTTTCATTGCTGCTCATTTTTATGCTCTTATATTTTACATTCCGTTCATTTAAGCAAGCTGGTTTAATCTTTACAGCGATTCCCATGAGTGCTATAGGGGGTATATTTGCTTTATTGCTTCGCGGGATGCCTTTCAGTATCAGTGCGGGCATAGGTTTTATAGCTCTATTTGGAGTGGCTGTATTGAATGGTATTGTGTTAATCGGGACTTTCAATCAGTTAAAAAAAGATGGGATTCAGGATGTATTGCAAAGGGTTATAGAGGGTACAAAAATCAGATTAAGACCTGTGTTAATGACGGCTGCTGTGGCCAGTCTGGGCTTCTTGCCTATGGCAATCAGTAGCGGAGCTGGGGCGGAAGTACAAAAACCATTAGCCACAGTAGTAATAGGGGGATTGGTAACAGCCACTTTTCTCACGCTGTTTGTATTACCTCTATTCTATTTGATTTTCAATTCGAAAATTAATGCAAAAGGAGGTTTGGCTATCATCACTATTCTGCTTACTTGTACTCTTTCCAATACAAATGGGCAAACTGTAAAACAATTAACCCTAGATGAAACAGTGCAATTGGCTATTGAGAATAATCCATCTGTTAAGGCACATGATTTGGAGTTACAGGCTGCAAAAAGTTTGAAAAAAACAGCCAGGGAGCTTTCTAAATTAGATTTCAATGCACAATTGGGACAATACAATAGCATTCATTTTGACAATGCTTTCCAGCTCTCGCAGACGATTCCTTTCCCTACTTTATTTGGGGCTAAAAAGGAGTTGATTAATGCAGAAATAAAAGCAAAAGAAGCTGAAAAACAACTAACTGTTTATGAAATCAAAAATCAGGTTCGAAGCCTGTATTATCAAATAGAATATCTGCAATACAATAAACAGGAGTTGCAAGGGCTGGATAGTTTGTACAATGAATTTATACGCGTAACCACTTTGCGATATAAAACGGGAGATGCGAAAAAAAACGATATCAGAATTGCCGAAACGAAAAAAGGAGAAATCAATTTACTCACACAACAAAATGAGGTGTATCTGCAAAATGCCTATACCAGCCTAAAAACACTGCTACATGTAAATGATAGTATTGCAATTGCAAAAAACGCTTCATATACCCCATTGCAGGCCAGTGTCCTGATAGATAGCAGCCTGATTGCCAATCACCCCTTGCTACAATCCTTATATCAAAGCATGCAAATTGTTGAGCATACCATGAAAGTGGAAAAAGCACAAGGTTTGCCTGATTTCAGGATAGGCTACACCAATCAATCATTAATAGGTTTTCAGGCTATTGATGGAACAGAGAGATACTTTGGAGCAGAAAAGAGGTTTCATGTGGTCAATATGGGGCTGGCTATTCCTTTAACATTTGGCTCCACAAAAGCCAGAATCAAAAGTTTGGAATATCAAAAACAAAGTGTGCAAACACAAGTCCAATACCAAACTTCTCTACTGGAGACCCAGTTACAAAATGCCTTGGCACAATACAAGCAAGATGTTCAGCAGTATAATTACTATAAAACACAAGCATTACCCAATGCTGATGAAATAGTAAAAGTTGCTCAACTGGGCTACCACACAGGAGAAATCAACTATGTGGAGTATTTATATGCTTTGCAAACTGCCACAGATATCCAATTGAAGTATTTGCAGTCTATTCAGCAAATCAATCAAACGGTCATAAACATCCAATCAATCACCAATAAATAATGACAGACATGATATTTTCTATAAATAAAATAACAAAGCTGATAATCACACTTGGTGTGCTATTAGTTGCCTGTAGCGACCACAAAGAGAATGACGGGCACAATCACAGTGATACTGAAGTTAAATCGGAAGCCAAAAAAGAAGAACATCATAAGGAAGCCCCTGCTACCATTGCCTCGCTCACCAGTGAGCAAATTAAAACGATGGACATTACCTATGGCAGTATAGAAATGAAAGAATTAACAGCCACCATCAAAGCAAATGGTAATTTAAAAGTACCCAATAACAATAAAGCCAATGCAACCTCATTGTATGGCGGTGTAATTAGATCTTTGAATGTACAAGTTGGTTCTTATGTGAGCCAAGGACAAGTAATAGCTACGATTGCCAATCCCCAGTTTGTACAATTACAAGAAGAATATTTAACCATTGAGGCAAAAATAATTTTCGCAGAACAGGAACTAAAAAGGCAAAAAGAACTCAATGATGGTAATGCAGGTGCAAAGAAAAATTTACAAAGTGCTGAGACAGAGCTAAGAATTTTAAAAACAAGAAAAGCTTCCTTGCAACAACAAATTCAATTAATGGGCATCAATCCCAGCCGCGTATCAGACAGTAATCTGCAATCATCTTTGGTTGTCACCAGCCCATTGAGTGGTACGGTAAGCAATGTATTTGCTAAAATTGGAAGTTATGTAGATGTATCTTCCCCTGTAGCAGAAATAGTGGATAATGGGTCCTTGCATTTGGATTTGAATGTCTTTGAAAAAGATTTACCCTTGCTACAAGTTGGGCAAACAATCCATTTTACCCTAACCAATAATCCAAGCAATGAATATGATGCAGAGGTGTACAGCATAGGTACAGCATTTGAAAATGAAAGTAAAACCATTCCGATACATTGTCGTGTCAAAGGCAATAAAACAGGGCTTATAGACGGAATGAATATCACAGGGATTATCAGCCTCAATAACGTTACCACACCCACTGTTCGCAATGATGCCATCGTGGAAGCTGATGGCAAATACTATATTTTCATAGTTACCAGCAAAGAACCAGATGAAGAGCATCACGAAGAAGGCGAAGAGCATGACCATAAAGAAACCACTCAAGACAAGAAAGACAAGCCTAAAAATACCACCAATTTTGAAAAAATTGAGGTTGTAAAAGGGGTTTCCAATATGGGTTATACAGCCATCACTTTTGTGAAAGAAATCCCTAAAGATGCTAAAATAGTAACCAAAGGAGCTTTCTTTATCAATGCCAAATTGTCTAATACAGGTGAACACGAACATTAAAATTTTAAAATAATAAACAAACAGACCATGAAAAACCATTTAAAACATTTGTAATAGCACAAAATTATCAGGTTTTAATGGCGTATAAATTTTCCTTGTTACTTAAAATTAAATAATATGAAACTATATTTTAATATTCCTAAAACGCTTTATCCTTTTTATAGAGCAGAATTAGATACAGCAAAACAATTATTACGGGAAGGAAAATTACAAGAATGTTGGCGACATTATGAAAGAGCACACATTTTGGGGCAACGTTATCCCTTACAGCACAGTTATGTACATTGGCAAATGTTAAAGTTTGGAATAAAAATAAAAAGCACAAAAGAAGTTTTTGGGCAAATAACAAGATTAGTTTTTGGTGGCATAAAGTCGTTTGTGGGTACAGTACCCATAGGTAATACAGGAGGTGCAAATGTACCGCCATTGAAACCAATGGAAATACCAGATGATTTGCAAGAAATATTAAATAAACATTCTTGATTATGGAACACCAACACATATATGACGCACAAGGCAAGCAGCTTTGTTGCACACAAGAGGAAAAAATAAATGCTGTTGCCAATAAGCAACTAAAAAATGAGCATAAAGAAGTGAGTTGTTGTGCAACTGACGAGCCTGAGCACAAGGAGGCTGTTAAAAGCAACAACACCCTTAAAATGTTTTCTCCAGCAATCATGAGTTTGGTGTTGTTGCTTTCAGCAATAGCTTTTGATAACTGGATTCCGCAATCCTGGTTTACAGGCTGGGTCCGTGTCATCTGGTATCTGGTAGCATACACTCCGGTAGGTGTACCTGTTTTGAAAGAAGCTTTTGAAAGCATTAGTAAGGGTGAAATATTTTCAGAGTTTTTACTCATGGGTATTGCTACCATTGGAGCATTTGCCATTGGCGAGTATCCTGAAGGAGTAGCTGTAATGCTGTTCTATGCTGTTGGCGAGGTGTTTCAAACATTGGCAGTTAAAAGAGCCAAAGCAAACATTAAAACCTTACTGGATCAAAGACCTGATGAAGTAACAATTATTGAAAATAATCAGCCAAAAACTGTCAGGGCGGAGAACGTGGCTATCGATGCTATTTTGCAACTAAAACCAGGTGAAAAACTAGGATTGGATGGGGAGTTATTAACAGATAATGCTTCATTCAATACAGCAGCACTTACAGGCGAAAGCAAGCCTGATACCAAAACAAAAGGTGAAGTGGTACTAGCGGGAATGATAAACCTGAACACAGTTGCTCTGGTAAAAGTGACTACTGCCTATACTGATAGCAAGTTGAGTAAAATTTTAGAACTGGTGCAGAATGCCACAGCACAAAAAGCGCCCACGGAATTATTTATCAGAAAGTTTGCAAAAATCTATACCCCTATTGTGGTGCTTTTAGCAATTCTTATTACAGCACTTCCTTATCTTTTTGTAGAAAATTATGTATTCAGCCAGTGGCTGTATAGAGCATTGGTTTTCTTGGTGATATCCTGTCCTTGTGCTTTGGTCATCAGTATTCCATTGGGCTATTTTGGAGGCATCGGTGCAGCTTCTAAAAATGGTATTTTATTCAAAGGCAGTAACTTTTTAGATATCATTGCCAATATCCAAAATGTGGTCATGGATAAAACAGGTACCATGACTGAAGGTGTTTTCAAAGTGCAGGAAGTGGTTTTCAAACCTGAATTTAATAAGGATGAAATATTGCAAAAGGTCAATGCTTTGGAAAGTCAAAGCACCCACCCAGTTGCTACAGCCATTGCTAACTATGTGGGTAATGTAGATAACAACATCAGACTGGAAAATGTAGAGGAAATTTCAGGGCATGGATTAAGGGCTATCATTGATGAGAAAGAGTTATTGGTGGGCAATTTTAAGCTTATGAAAAAATTTAATATTGCTTATGACGTAGACCCTACTACCATCGTTTACACACTCATTGCTGTTGCTTATGATAAAAAATTTGTGGGCTATCTCACCATTGCTGATAGTATCAAAGAAGATGCACAACGTACCATTGACAAGCTAAAAGTCCTGAATGTAAAAACGACCATGCTGAGCGGAGACAAATCCAATGTGGTGCAATTTGTAGCCAATAAATTAGGGATTATGCACGCTTATGGTGACTTGTTGCCAGAGGATAAAGTAAACAAGGTAAAAGAGCTTAAAACTAAAAATGAAACAGTGGCTTTTGTGGGTGACGGTGTAAATGATGCTCCAGTAGTGGCGTTGAGTGATGTGGGTATTGCCATGGGCGGATTGGGAAGTGATGCTACCATAGAAACAGCCGATGTGGTGATACAAGACGATATGCCCAGCAAAATACCCATAGCTATCAGCATAGGGAAACAAACCAAACGAATTGTCTGGCAAAATATCATTTTATCCTTTACAGTGAAGGCTGTTGTACTTATTCTGGGTGCTGGCGGTCTGGCAACCATGTGGGAGGCTGTTTTTGCAGATGTAGGTGTGGCCTTGTTAGCTATTTTAAATGCTGTAAGAATTCAGACAAAGAAAGTGAGTTGAATGCAAAAGAGGAAGCTATAAGCTTTCTCTTTTTGCTTTATTCCAGAAAAAAATCAAGAAATATTTTTTTAGGTTAGTCTAAATTTATATTTTTGTATATAAAAAATATAAAATATGTTAGTCAAAAAAATATTATTACCCTTATCTGTTATTTTCTTTATCACTGTAATTCTAGTCTCTTGCGAGAAATTTATTCCCTCAGCACCAGCAGACGATGAAATCTTAGATGGTCCTGTTGATAATCTAACCAGTGCCCAGAAAAATCAATTTATTAGCGGAGATATTGCTTTTAATGATGATCTTTTTACTTCACAAACAGGATTAGGTCCCAGATTTGTGGCAACCAGTTGTGGTAGTTGCCATATTGGAGACGGGAAAGGGCATCCATCCACAACACTTGTCCGTTTTGGGCAAAAGGATTCCACAGGCAATCAATTTTTGCATCTGGGAGGTCCTCAATTACAGAATAGAGCCCTGCTTGGATTTGAACCTGAAATGATTCCTGTAGGAGCTACTCATTCCAGATTTACACCACCTGCCAATACAGGCTTGGGTTTTCTGGAACTTGTTAGTGATGAAGATATTCTGGCTATGAGTGACCCCAATGATGCAGACCAGGATGGTATTTCAGGGGTTCCCAATTGGAATTATCTTCCTGATTTTGTGAAACCTGCAACCAATGCTATTTCTAAGAATGGTAAATATATTTGTCGTTTTGGCAAGAAGGCATCCACCTACAATTTACTACAACAAACAGTCACTGCTTACAATCAGGATATGGGTATTGTTTCTTCATTCAATCCCATTGATACCTATTCTGGCTTAGCGATAGAACCAGAAGTTTCTGATAAAACCATTCATGATGTGGTATTTTACCTGCAAACCCTGAAGGCTCCCCTGCAAAGAAATCAGAATGATGCTCAAATCATGGTAGGTAAGAGTTTATTTATCGAAATAGGCTGTGAAAAATGCCATAAAGAAACTTTAAAGACGGGTATTTCAAGTATTCAGGCTTTATCCAATCAGGTGTTTCATCCCTACACAGACTTACTTTTGCATGATATGGGTGGTAGTCTTGATGATGGATATACAGAAGGTACTGCCATCACTTCTGAATGGCGTACACCTGCTCTTTGGGGTTTGGGTTTATCCAAGCAATCACAGGGTAATGGATATTTTTTGATGCATGATGGCAGAGCAAAAAGCATCCAAGATGCCATCCTCATGCATGATGGAGAAGGTAAAAGCAGTAAGAACAGATTTATGGAATTATCAGACTTGGATAAATCAAGGCTCATCAAATTTTTAGAATCTCTTTAAAGCCATGAATAGAAAGGATTTTATAAAAACCTGTGGTTTAGCCTGCTTAAATTTCAGTTTATTAACACCTGTTTTGACAGGATGTGCAGGCGTTAAAACAGTATCTCTGGCTATTAAAAACGATAGCGTGTATATTCCCCTATCAGAGTTTGAAAAAACACCTGGAAAACAAGAAAAATTCTTCAGATATATTATTGTGGAGAATGAAACATTGTCTTATCCCATTTGTGTGTATCGCTTGGAAAAAGATAATTATACAGCTCTTTTAATGAAATGTACACATTTGGGTAATGAGCTCACCGCTTATGGAACAAGGCTTTATTGCTCTGCACATGGGAGCGAGTTTGGTGTGGAAGGCCAAGCCGTAAATGGTCCAGCCACACAGTCTCTTCATAAGTTTCCTGTCATAATCGAAAACCAACAATTAAAAATTTCTTTAAGTATATGAAAAACAAATATATACTTGTTTGGGTCATCTTTGTCTTTCATCATTTTTATGGTTATTCCCAAAATGATAGCAGCAATGTTAAGCGTAGAGATACTTCTGACAAGAATTTAATGAATATGGATGCCGTTTATAATCGTCCATTTTTAACTTTTGGGAAAATACCCATTTCATTGGGAGGATATATGGAGGTGAACTGGCAATATATAGGCACTGATGGCATTACAGAGGGGCATCAATTTCAAGCCAGAAGGACTACTGTTTTTATAGCCTCCTCTATTAGTAAGAAAATTAAATTTTTAACAGAAATAGAATTGGAAGAGGGAGGCAAGGAAATTTCTCTTGAATTTTCTTCTATAGATGTAGAATTTCACCCTCTTTTTAATTTAAGAAGCGGGATAGTGATGAATCCCATAGGTGCTTTTAATCAGAATCATGATGGACCTAAATGGGAATTTACAGACCGACCTATAGCCGCTACTCAAATGCTCCCTGCTACATGGAGTAATGTGGGCATTGGAGCTTTTGGCAAAAATTATCTAAAAGACTGGATGTTGGGTTATGAAGTGTATGTAACAAATGGATTAGATGAGTCCATTGTTGATAATGAAGAAAATAAAACCTTTCTGCCTGCAAGCAAGAATAATCCGAGCCGATTTGAGGGGTCTTTAAATGGTATGCCTTCTGTTACCAGCAAAATAGCCATTAGGAATAACCAAATTGGAGAAGTGGGGCTTTCCTATATGAGTGGTGTTTACAACACCTTCCAGAAAGACGGTATTGTGTTAGACCAAAAAAGACATTACAATATCTGGGCTATTGATTTTAATACCAGAATTCCCAAGTCAAATACATCTATCATAGGTGAATGGGCTCAGATAAAAGTGAATCTGCCTGATGATTATATCCAGCAATATGGGCGTAAACAACATGGGGGATTTATTGATGTTGTGCAACCCGTCATGAAAAGAAAAATAGCAGGCTGGAAAGATGCTGTTTTCAATATTTCTTGCAGGCTGGAGTATGTGGATTGGAATGTAGGAAGATTTGAAGAAACCTCAGATAAAATAGGTGATAGTTTGTGGAGTATGATGCCTGCTGTGAGCTTTAGACCTACAGGACAAACCGTATTCAGACTTAATTACAGAATTCAAAGGCAAAAGGATATCTTGGGGAATATTCCAGCAAGGACTTCTGGATTTATTTTTGGCATATCTTCTTATTTTTAGTACATCATTTTATACCATCAAAGAAAGAAATGTTTAACTTTTTACTTCCTGAGATATTTATAAAGTGTTGGTTTAGAGATATGGAGTGTTTGACAAATTTCTTTGATGGTGTGATTTTTAGAATGATACATTGCCAGAAGCGTTTTGCAGCTTCTAAACCTGCTTTGGTTCTGTCCACAATTAAATTTCTTTCAAACTCAGCCAGAGCTCCAAAGATGTGAAATATCAGTTTTCCTGAAGAAGTAGCAGTATCAATATTTTCATGAAGAGATTTGAAGGAAATTCCGTGAGAGTCAAAGAAATTGATAATTTCAATCAAATCCTTGAGACTACGTCCTAATCTATCCAATCTCCACACAACAACAGTATCACCTTGCCTACAATGCTCTTTGAGTTTGTCTAACTGTGGTCTTGAGGCATTCTTGCCACTGATGGTATCAGAAAATATTTTTTGACATCCAGCTTGTTTCAAAGCATCCGTTTGAAGAAGTGGGCTTTGGTCAGAGGTAGAAACTCTTGCGTATCCAATGAGCATAAGAATAAAGTAAATAAACTTAAAATATAAGCAAGATACTTTACTTAGAATACTTAACCTAATTTATTTACAACAAAAAGAAAGAAATAGTAAAAAATTGTGTCGTTTGAAAAAGGTTAAGCAAACGACCGTTTAGCTTACTCTAATTAATTATAAAACTACTCCTTTTATGTCTTCAATTATTAGCATTTTAGATGACACTCAACACAAAGAGTTTGATTCTCCTCCAAAATTATCCTATCCACAAAAAGGTATTATATTTTCATTACCTGATTGGGCTGAAATAGAAATAAAAAAAATGAAAACCCATACTAATAAGATTGGATTCATTCTTCAATTAGGATATTTTAAAGTAACAGGACGTTTTTTCAATGTTGAAACATTTCAAAAAGAAGACTTTTTATTCATAATCCAAAATAATCTCCTAAGAAACTCTAAATTCAATGCGTTTAAAAAAGCATATTGTTTTAGTCTTTATCCCCATAGACATATTATTTTGGAGAATTTTGGAGTGCTTTCATTTAAAGATTATCAAAAAGATAATCTTTATCAAGAAGCTACTAGATTACTTAGAAAACAAGTCCATCCTCAGGGAGTATTTTATACTTTAGCATCATTCCTTCGAACAAATCAAATAGAAATCCCTGCTTATTCTACCCTTGCTAGCATATTAACCCAAGCTATAAGAAAACGAGATACTGAACTTATGAAGATTATTAAACAAAATCTCACACCCCAAATAGAAGATATTTTTGAAAAAATGCTTTCTATTAAACAAGATTCTCAGGAAAAAAGGTATTTACTTACACAACTTCGTAACAATAAAGAATTAATGAAACCCCAGGCCATCAAAAGTAATATCAAGGATTATAGAATATTGAAAAAATACTATGAACAAACGAAAACTTTGCTACCACTCTTAGATATCTCTGATGAAATGATTCGCTATTATGCTCAATTTGTACTTCGTTCACAAGTATTTCAATTAACTCGTAGAGAAAATAAATATTTGATGCTTTTATGTTTTATTGTTTATCAGTATCGTTTTTTAGGTGATTTACTCCTCCATACATTCCTGAGAGCTACTCAACAATTTGAAAATACCACTCAGAGAGCATGCAAAGAAGCTATTTATGAAAGATATTTGGATAACCAAAATAGTCTTCAAGAACTGTTTACTTTAAATGAACAAATGATTGATGAACTCAATACTCTTGAATCTATCACTTTGGATTCTACAATAACTAATCAGAAGAAATTTGAGTATTTAATAAATTGGACTCTTAGTGATGTGTTTTGGAAGTTTAAAAATAATAAAAGTAATCTCTTTAAACTCAAAAAAAGAGGTTACATCAAGAAAGATGATGTATATTATCAAGTATTGGAAGAAAAATCTAGAGTTTTGCAATATCGAGTATCTGATATTCTCCGTCACCTTGATTTTGATTCTAAAAATGAATATTTAAAAATAGCTTTGGAAAATTTCAAACAAAAAGATGGTAATATAACTCCTGAAAAATTTACAGATGGGTTCCTTAAAAAGCATGAAAAAGAGATTCTAAAAAAATCAAAATCACCTATTTCTCTTTATAAGGTGATGCTTGCTCAATCAGTAGCTTCCCACATCAAATCAGGACAGATTGCCTTGAAAGAATCTTTCGAGTATCAAACATTTGAGAATTACTTGATTGATGAAAACACTTGGAAAAGTAGCAAACATGAACTCCTTAAAAAATTTCATTTAGATTGGATGAAAGATTGGAAAAGTATAGAAATCCAATTAAAAAAAAGAATTTTAGATGCCTATCGAACTACTTTTCTACAAATCAAGCAAAACCCATTTGGTCAAAAACGAAAAAATAAAAAATCCCAATTTTTAGATCCTGCTCCCCCAGAATCTCAAGTATTCTTGGATTTATTTCCAAAAGAAGGAAGCATTTCCATTGTTGAAGTTCTTACTACTATAGAGCAAAAAGTTAATTTCACAGCTTGTTTTCAACATTTTTCTATTAGAAATCAAACTACAAGACCAAATCATGCCCTCTTTTTTGCTACTATCTTAGCATATGGGTGTAATATTGGTTTAGGAGTAATGGCTCGCAATTCACCCAATATCTCTGCTCATAGCCTCGAAAACGTAGCAAATTGGTATTTCTCTTTAGAAAATTTACAGAGAGCTAATGATAAAATTATAGCTTTATTGGATCAATTAAAAGTTGGTGAACTTTTTAGGAAATCTCCCTCCGTCATTCATACTTCTAGTGATGGACAAAAAATATTGGTACAAACAGACTCTATTCATGCAAACTATTCTTATAAGTATTTTGGAAAAGATAAAGGTATTGTGATTTATGCTTTTATTGATGAAATGCATCGCTTGTTTCATTCTTCAACTATCAGTTCACAAGAAAGAGAAGCTCTATATGTTTTGGATGGTTTATTGCAAAATCAAATTGTACAATCTAACTTACACTCCACAGATACACATGGCACCAATGGAATAAATTTTGCACTTCTATATCTGTCTGGTATTCGCTTTATTCCAAGAATTGAGAATTTTCAAAAACAGTATATATATTGTTTTGAAGATACAAAAGTCCCAGAACTTGATGGATATGAAGTAAAACTAGGCAGGATACTTAAACCTGATGTTATTGAGCAAAACTGGGATATGGTTTGCCGTTTGATGGTTTCTATTCTTTCTAAACACTGTTCTGCAAGTACTATTATCAAACGCTTAGGATCTTATGAACGTCAACATCCTGTTATGCAAGCTCTCAGAGAATTAGATAAAATCCTCAAGACTGAATATATGTTGCAATACACAAATGATACAAATCTTAGACAAATTATTCAAAAGCAACTCAATAAAAGCGAAAATGCTAATAAATTCTCTCGAGCTGTTGTTTGGGGAAACAATGGAAATATTAAATTTTCTTCTAAAGAAGAACAACTTCTTGTAGATGTTTGTAAAAGACTTATTCAAAATGCTATTATTGCATGGAACTATTTATATATAACACAACAAGTTTTCAAAACTAACCCCATTGAAAGAGAATCGCTCATTCAGCATATTAAAGAAAGCTCTCCTGTTAGATGGAAACATGTTAATCTGCATGGCACTTTTGACTTCTCTCAAGAAGCTCTCCAAAATGCTATAAATTTTGATATGGAAGAACTAATTAACTTTGATTGGAATATTTAATATTTATCACATATAGTATTGACTATAAATATCTTACAAATCTCTACTCAAAAATTTCCCTAAATGTTGAGAAACACCCATCATAGGTATCATATCTCACAGTATTGATTTGATTTTGATAATAACCTGAAACATGCTGCCATTCTAAAGCACTTCTAAAACCTTTTAACCACTTAGGATAATAAGTAAATTCCGTATTCCATACCCAACGTGGTGAATTTGGCATCTGAAAACCATCTAAATTACGAATCAAGTCAGTTTCTTTGTTGCTGATTTGAAAGTCCTCAAATTTATGAGTGGCAATGGTTGCACCCCAACGCAAGAAAAACTCAGAAGTAGGTTTATAGGTAAAACCCATTTCTATTCCTCTGTGAAGGGTTTTTCCAGCAGATTGGTAATCAAAAGAATTATCAGGTTGACGAATATTAAGGAGTTCATTCTTACCATTCATCTGATAAATAGCTAGATCAGCATAGAGTTTATTTTCAAATAAAGCCATCCATCCACCTATTTCATAGTTGATAAACTGAGCAGGTTTTAGGTTATAGTAGAACTCAGCAGGGGCATTGGGATCAGGGTTAGGTTTTCTACGAAAGACAGCTGTAAGGCTTGGAGGAGCAAAGCCTTGAGAAACATTGGTATAAACACCTTTATCTTTACCAAAATCATAGGTAGCACCTATTTTACTGGTTATTTGACTGTATTCTTTTTTTCCATCAGTTTTATCTAAATCGTTGGTATAAGTAAAAGCCATTCTATCCCAACGACTTCCAAGAGAAATCCTTAGATTTTTAATAGGGGCAAAATCATACTGTAAATAAGTAGCAGAATTATTAATCTTTGCATTATAATCAGCAAGCCTAATGTCTGGTCTTTCTTGTAGAATTGTATATTTTTCTACTGATCTTCCATCAGGGCGTAGTTTTGCCTCTAAATCAATACGATAAGCACTGTAACGATTGGGTGAAAAATCATGCAATCCACCTAAAATTAGTTTGGAATCTAAAAACTTGAAACGTTCACTATGTTGAGCAACTACTCCATAACTTTCAAAATAATTAGAATTAATTTCTCCTGTGGCTGTGGTTTGTCCTTGTCTCCAACGAATTGCATAAGAAGGATTTTGCCCTAAAGTATTTACCCTATTGAATATCGTAATGAATGTTTTTGAATTCTGGTTCCAATCACGTTCCAGTGTTAATCTTGAACGACTTGCTTCTGATTGTCTATAAGTAAAATCTGATGTACTGATATACTCTCGATTATAGAAAGCTAAACTGTCTGTACTTCCTGACATTTGTGAATAATACTTTCCATACATAAAAGTACCAATTAACCTTGTTTTTTCATTAAAATGATATTCTAAACGAGTGTTGATTATATTTTTGTCATAATTAGAATTGGTTATCCAAGAGTCTATTTGCTGGCTTTTCAAACCACCTACATAGATGCCTAGTTTACCTATTTTTGCACCTGCACCCATCTGTAATCTATGATAACCCCATTGATCTATTTGGATACCTGCTCTGACTGTAGGTATAGCAGTAGGGCGTTGTGTGATAAAATTAACAGTTCCTCCCACAGCTTCTGGACCATAAATAGAAGAAACTGGACCTTTTACAACTTCTATAGAACTAACAGCAAATTGGTTGGTTTCAAGCAAAGCATTATGGTTAAAAACACCCATAGGTCTAATGGGTATACCATCCTCCATATATAAATAATAAGGAGATGTTCCCATAGGTTGTCTAATAGCCATACTATGCTGCTCATTATTGAGATTAACCATTAAAACGCCTGTAGCTTTATTTAAAACTTCATAGATAGCAGTTGGCTTTGCCTCCTGAATCATTTGAGAACTTATTTTTGTGATGGCAATAGGGGTTTCAGTTCTTACACTAGCTTCTCTATTGGCTGTAACTACTACATTTTGAAGTTCTTGAATATTAGCTTTCAAGGCAATATTTAAAGATGTACTTTTGATTGAAATCTCTTGGATTTCATAACCTATAGCTTCTACAGAAATTTTTGGTGTATTTTCAGGAATCTGTAAACTGAAAAAGCCTTCTGAATTGGTAACTGTACCTGTTTTTGAGTTGGGAATATAAATATTGGCTCCTACAATAGGTTCTTTAGTCTGATTGTCAAAAATTTTTCCTTCAATTTTTTGAAAATTTTGAGCATGAGCTACTAAGCTTATCCAAAAAATGGATAAAACATTGATAAATATTTTTATTTTCATAAATAGTCTAAGTTTTAAAGAATAAAATATTGGTGAGTAAAGCTATGAGAGCAATACCATGTCATTATTTGTGGTTTATATCCACAAATAAATGATTGTTTATTTATAAAAGATGTACTTAGACTTAACAAGGAGGGTGAAAAATATCATGGCTATATGAAGAAGTAGCCAAAACATTTATTTGTTTGTAAAGAATATTATTTTGAGTTGTATTAGAAATTGTAAGAGATTTTTGTTGATGATACCAATATATAAAACCCATTTCTATGAGCTTTTTTATACTTTCGGGCATTCCTGCATTTTCTTGCTCTTGCGATACCTTTTTAAGTTTTTTAGCAAGAAAACAATTTCCTTGACAAGCATTATTTTTCATTTCTCTTTGAATACAAAGGTTTTTTGCAATATATGCCTGATTGGATTTGAAATATATAACCACTCCTATTTTTCCAAAGATAGGTGCAAACATTAGCACAAGAAGAAATATAGAGATGTGTTTTTTCAAGAGTTTAGTAATTTCATGCGAAATAACAAGTTGTAAATTAGAATCACAAACTTTTCAAGAACTATTTAAAACAAAAATACACACAGTAATGTATTTTCCTTATGACTGAAAACATACGAAAAAACTGATTTTTAATCATAAAGAGAGAGAGTTTTTTAGAATACTCTCTCTTTAAACTGGTTAGAAGCTTGATTGCATCTTTTTTGCTAATGGGAAAAGAATATTATTCTCTAAATGGATGTGTGTATGTAATTTCTTTTCAAATTCAGCAAGCATGGCATAAGCCACTTGGTAGGTCTGACAACCATCTGTTGGTACTTGATATTGATAGCTTAATTTAGCAATACTCGCAAATCTTATGCCTTCTTCTTCATGTTCAGATTCCATGACCTGCATGGGCATTTCTACAGGCATAAGTCCTATTAAAGATTCTTGCAAAAGTTTTCGTTTTTCGATTTCTTCTATTAAAGGGAATAGAATTTTTTCTTCTTTTTGCATGTGTACCAAAAGAGTATCAGATGCTTGTTTAAATAAAGCCTGTATAGTATAAAGTTCTGGATGTCTTTCTCCATGTACCTGACAAAGTTTATTGAGATACAAATTAATTGTTGGAGCAGTTTCTTCAATGTAGTGATGATAAACGGCAATTATATGTTCTATAAGGGTATTTGCATCAAAAGATTGGTAATCTGGTATATCTGTTGATTTTTCAACTTGTTTGAGTTCATCTATGAGCATACTCATATCAATATTCTGATTTTTACAAGTTTCTAAAAGAGATATGCCTCCTTTACAACAAAAATCGATACCATACTTTGTGAATACTTGAGCTGTATGGAAATTTTCAGCAACAACTTCGCCTACTTTACATTCTTCTAAATTCATAATTTTATAGTTTATTGTGGTAACAAAACTTCATTAATTACATGAATTACACCATTAGAGGTATTGATGGTAGCTGTAATTTCGGCTTTATCATTGATAAAGATTTTTCCATCTTTGTTGGTGATTTTGATTTTTCCGCCATTTACTTGCTCAAAAGTAGCACCATCTTGCAATAGAGTAGGTGAGAGAACACCTACATAAGTATGATATTCTAAAATATTCTTTAAGTCATTTTTCTTTTCAGGCTTGAGCAAACCCTCAACAGTACCTTTAGGTAATTTATCAAAAGCTGCATTGGTTGGAGCAAATACAGTAAATGGTCCAGCATTACTAAGGACATCAACTAGTTCAGCAGTTTTTACAGCTGTTACCAAAGTAGTATGGTCTTTACTGCTAATAGCAACTTGTACAATATTTGGGCTGGAAGTATCATCTTTTACCCCTGATTGTCCTGTAGTTTGTGAAGAGCCATTTTGCTCAGTTTGTGTGTTAGTCTGGGAAGTATTATCATTTTCTCCACAAGCACTCAATAGTGCCAAAGAAGTCAAAAAAATAGCTATTTTTTTCATAATGGTAGAGTTTTAATAAAATATAAATGATGATTAGAGTGTCTTTTTTGCAATAAACTTAAAAATACTCCTATAAGTCCCAAAAGCATGAGAAGAGCTAGCCCAAAAAGAATAAAATGAACATAAGGAATAGGAATATAACTAAAAGAAGTTATTCCTTGTATTCCCAAGGTTGCTTCAGTGGCAAACACACCACTAACAAAGATTATATAAAAAATGCGTGTAATTTTTGTAGGCTGATTGTTAGAAATATGAATTAAGATATAGTTCAATAAAAAAATAGATGTAATAGCCAGCAAAACTAAATGCAAATAAGCTACTACAATACTTCTAAAACCAAAAGCTAAATCACTAATTTGAGGAATTACGGAGAAAGCTTGTAATAAAACTTTTATTGTAAAAGCAAATACTATTAAGAGAAATACAAATTTGAATACAATATGAATATGGTTTGAAAGATTCTTCCAATAATGTTTAATTTCCTTCCATAAAAAGCTCCATGCAAATAATTGTATTACAGAGGCTATCACCACTATAATATATAAGATCATAGGTAGTTTTATCCATAAAATAGATAGCATATAAGCAGGTATGCAACTTCCTGCAAAAAGCCAAAATATTGTAGGATTATATTTTAGTTCAAGATTATACTTTTTGAGTAATAAAAATAGTAAGCCAATGATGGCAAATAAGAACCAACCATTGTATTGAAAATGGAGATAAAAATATATAGAAGATAAATAAAGGTTTTGTGGAACAAACTTACTTGCCATCATATAAATAAGCATCGCTGTTCCTAACATAGAAATGATATTAAAAACCAAAGAAGCTATAAAATAATTTTTACTGGGATGTAGAGTTTCAACTTTTCGTAAATCATTTAAGAAAAAAACACAAAAAATAAAACTAATCAGGAGAGAAAGACTTGAAAATATGATAGAAAATAATGCATAACCTTGAATAGCAAAAGATACTAGCATTCCATAAGAGGCTACCATATTTAAAATTAGAGACTGTTGGTATATTTTTACTTTTTTGGTATAAGTCTGTATAAAGTCCATCATAAAAACCATGAGAATATGACTAATCCAGCCTGCAAAAGCAAAATGAGAATGTGCATGTTGCAGATTTTTTTGATTGAAAAACGGGAAGTCAAAACCAATTTTATATCGCATGAGTGTGCCTAAAGAAGCCACTAATATTAAATTGAAAATTCCTAAAATCAGCCATAAACGCATAGATTTCATATCAATAGTAAATTTTGTGTTTGGTAATTTCCAGTTTTTGTTCTTTTTGCATTTGTTTTAGGGTACGTATCACCGTTTCTACTCGCAAACCAACACAATCAGCAATTTCTTGGCGTGTATAAGGGATAAGAACTTTTCCTTTATCTTGGTTTTGTTGTGCTTTATAGTTATCTAAGAAATTTTTTATACGAATTTCTGGTTTCACATTAATAATATCTCTTGCAGAACATGCTTTTGTAAAGGCTTTTCTAGCAAGTATTTGCATCATTTTTCTTTGGATAATGGGGTAGTTATCTAACATCTCAAAAAAGAAATCTTTGGGCAAACGAATAACAACAGCATCTTGCATAGCACAAGCTGTAGAAGGATATTTTTCATTGATAAACAGTGGAGGTTCTCCAAAACTATGTCCCTCTGTGAAGATACCTTGTATAAGTTCTTTACCTTCTTCATTGAGACTATACATTTTTACTTTACCTTCTACAATTTGAAAATAGTTTTTTGCCAATTCGTCTTGTTGAAAAATAAGAGCATTTTTGGGATATTTCTTTTTGATACCTCCCCAAGCAAGCAATATGTCAATTTCAATATCCATATATCTCAGTTTTAGGCATAAATTTTGGCTTGCATAACAGTAGCAATGCTAGTTGCTCTCTGCTTTATTATTTCAGCATTAATTCCCTCAAAAAGCTCGTCAGTAGTTTCTGTAAATAATTGTAACCAATGTTGGAAGTCCTGCATTCTCATAGGACTTTTTTTATGTAAATTCAAATGCTTTTGCATGGGATTTCCTGTATATTCGCCTATATTGAAAAGAATATTAGACCAGAATTTATACATGATGGGTAAATGTTTTTCCCAATCTACGGTTACTACTTCTGTAAAAAAATGACTTATAACAGTATCTTTCCTTACTTTTTCGTAGAAAGTATCTATTAAATGTTTAATATCTTCTATATTGAGAATATCTGTTTTCATAAACTGGAAAGGATTATAAGTCTTTGTGATTAAACTTGATTAATGAAATCCAAAAAGGTACAACAGTCCATAATATAAGCAATATAAATGCTATGAGTATTCCCGTTATACTCCCTAAAACTTCCCTAAAAATAGCTCCTGTGTAGCCCATCATGGCAGAAACATCTAAATGCAAAAGAATAAGAATACGACCGATATCTAGAGGATTTAATGCCACCATGAAAAGCATAGGCTTCTCAATGGGATAATCTGCAAATTCAAAAAGAATGAATAATATCAGAGAATCAAATAAAAGTGCAAAATAGAGCCATAAAACTATTACAATTCCTATTCCTTTGGCTTTATCTCTTGTAAATGTTGTGCTTACAAAAGCAATGGCTACACAAATAAGAGTAATCATACAACCCACACCCAGCATTATCAAACCAAGTTTAAGGTCTGCAAATAGGATTAGGGGGATTCCTGTACTGAGTAAAAAAGCAAACAAAAGGCTTCCTGATATACCCCAAAACAAACTAATCCATATCTTATTTCTTCTAAGGGGTTGGCTTACTAATAATTCTATAAACTCATTGCTATTGTAGATATAAATAGCTGTAAATAAGATAGAAACAAGAGGAATAGTTAGCAAAATAATATTTAACAAGGTCAAAATACCTTTATTTTGGTTATCTTCAAGCATAAAAGCACTCCAAGAAAGTATAGCCAATAATAAAGTGTAAACTATTACTATCTTATTTTTGACTATATCAGAGACTATTAATCGAACTATACTAAACATATTGTTGCTGTTTTAAAATTTTTGCAATAGCCTTAGAAATGCGTTCTTCTTTAGTTTGTTTTTGTAGTGTTTCAACAGGATAATGGAAATGAACATTCCCTTCTTGCATTAATACAATTTCAGTAACCAAATCATCTAATTCGCTTAATTGATGAGATGTAATTAAAATCAGTTTACCTTTTTTCTTTTCTTTGATGATTTTATCTTTTAAGATTTCTGATGCTAAAGGGTCAAGTCCAGCTGTAGGCTCATCTAGAATAAGTACATCAGGATTAAATAAAAATGCTAAAACGGCACTTACTTTTTGTCTTGTACCACCAGAAAGAGTGTGCATTTTTTTGTCATACATCTTATCTATTTGAAAGGTTCTCAATAACTCATCATCATATTCTGTTTTTTTACGAATATTTTGAATCATTTCCAGTACTTTTCCAATACTCATGTGTTCTGGATACCTTCCTATTTGTGGCATGTAGCCTATTTCCTGACGATATAAAAAATCATTCTTAATACTTTTTTCTTTGAAATAGATATAGCCACTATCAGGAATAACCATTCCCAAAATGCTCTTGATGAGTGTCGTTTTACCACAAGCATTAGGACCTATTAGAGCCACACAAGAATTTGATTCAAAATGAATAGATACCTGCTTGAGTGCTTGAAGTTTCCCAAATCGTTTAGATATATTCTCAAGGCGAATCATAAGGGTAAGGGCTTCATAAGTGGTTGATTGTCTATAAAATTATCGGGTGTGATACTTGGCAGAATTTTCTCTGATTTATCTAGAAGGGTAACCATAAAACTTCTGTATAAAAGCATAGAAGAATTATTTTTCTCTACCATAATACTAAATAGACTCAAAGGGCGATAGGGCACATCTCCAATAGCATCTTTATTGAGGTCATAACCTTCATATTTATCCCAATAATTTTTTAAAAATGTATTTAATACTACACTCCCATTAGTTGATACATCAAAAGAATTACCTAAAAAATTATTTTCTTGAATGATATTTTCCATACAACTTGCTTGTATCTGCATTGCCCAACCATTATTCCTAAAAACATTTCTCTTTACTTTAATTCTATTTGTACCCTCCATGTATATTCCAGAAGTGTTTTTACGAAAAAAATTCCCCAATAAATAACTATCGGATATTTCTTTGAGTAATAGCCCATAAGCTGCATCTCCCCAGTTTTCTTCAAAAAAATTATTGAACATTTTTACATTCTTAGTAAACATTACTGCTACCCCTGCTCCATTATTTTTAAAATGATTGGTAATATAGGCATCATCATTAGAGAACATAAAATGTAAACCATAACGAACATTTTTAGAGGCTGTATTTCTCCAAATAATAGAATGAGTTACAAATTCAAAATAAATACCATCTCGGTGTCCTTCAATTGTATTCCCAATGATCTGAAGGCTATCACTTTTCCAACAATGGATACCATTGCCAGAATGTAGTTCTGTAGTTGCATTTGAAACAACTTTGTTATTCTTTATTAAACTATTTTGGACATAGGAGAGATAGATTCCAAAAAAATTATTCTTTAATTGATTATCTATAATCTGAACATGATGTGTATTTAATACTTTTATAGCTGCTAAATCGTTGAGGCTACTATTGCCACAATTTTGAAGTTTAAATCCTTTGATGATTACATGAGGAGCTGTAATGGTAAATATTTCGTGTTTATTTTCTCCATCTAAAATGGGATAGTCCTCTCCAAGAAGTACAATAGATTTATTAATAACGATATTTCCTTCTTGATAAAAACCTTTTTTTACAATAATGGTATCTCCATCTTTTATTTGAGCAATTGTTTTTTTTAAGCTTATACCTTTTTGGATAATCCATATAGTATTGGCTTGAACTTGACAAAGCCCAAAAACATTCAGTAACAAAATTGCTATCAAAGATATAGGATACATAAAAAATCTTAGAATTTGTTCAAAATATCTATCCAAGTCAATTTCTTAGCTTCAAAAGCTTTGATATAATCTTGGTTTTTTGAATTGGAAGAGAATACTGCAATATCTCCACGCATTGGACTTTTAATTTTTGGACTCTCTATGCAGATAGCATTTTTTATATCCAGAAGTTTATTATGAGGCTCTAAATAGTCTGCTACAAATATGCCCTTATAACTAATTTTTTGCTCTTTTGTATATCTTACAAGACACGAAACATCATCAAATTTAAGTGTTTTACCTTTTTCTGTAAGAATAGCTGATGCAAAACGGCTATCTGAAATGGTCATTTTGCAGGAAATACATTTATCATAATTGAGTTTAATTTCTTCAGGCTGATTTGTATTACAAGAAACCAATAGCAATAAAGCACATACTTTCGCAAGATTTCTTTTCTTTCTAAAAATATATCTTTGTACCCATTGATATTCAAAGGCAGTTGCCCCCAAAATAAGTACACCAGCTCCCAAAAGCATCCATCCTCCTACATCAGGAATAGAGTAAGCTCCAAAATTGAGCAGTTGTTTATAGCCAATTAATGGAGGCTGATAAGCCATTCCTGGAACTTTGATAGCTGCATTGGGATCAAGGTTATGTCCATAATCGTAATTCCAACGATAAAAATCTACCATTGAAAGTATCCCAAAAAGGATAAAAGCTATTAACAAAAAGGATAAAACTCTTTTTTTATTAAGTATGATGACCATTATACTTAATAAAGCAAATCCTCCTATAAAATAAGGCAATAAGGTGAATTCTATAAAATCTTTGGTATGAAGTGTTTTCATACCAATGTAATGATTCAAACCATTGATAATTTCAACATCTCCACCAATAGCATTTGCCCAGATTTTGAGAGCTAAACCTTCTGGATATTGTGGAGCATCTAATTCTATCTGCCAAATAGGAAAAAAAAGGGTGGTGATGAATAAAATACTTGCAATAAAAAGCATTATTTTAGAACACCAAGAGATGTGAGAAACTGATTTCATAGAAAGCCACCTTTGAGTGATAAAAAGTTGGACTAAACATTTTAGCCCAACTGAGCTACTTTATTTTTTAGCTGTGGCATCTTGCCCAGAGAATTTGTTTCCAATACCATATTTAAGAGGAACATTGCTACCAGCAGGAGATACTCGCACATATCCCTGCATTTCTTGATGCAAAGCACTACAGAAATCTGTACAGTAAATAGGGAACATACCTATTCTATCAGGAACCCATTTGAGTGTAGAGGTTTCACCAGGCATAATCAATAATTCGGCATTACTAGCTCCTTTTACTGCAAAACCATGTGGAACATCCCAATCCTGCTCTAAATTTGTAATATGGAAATAGACTTCATCTCCTAGCTTAATACCTTCTATATTATCTGGAGTTAAGTGTGATCGAATAGCAGTCATATACACATGCACTTTCTTACCTTCTCGAACAACTTTTGTTTCTTGCTCCCCTTTAGCAACATAAGGATGCTTATTTTCACCAATTTTGAAAATTTTAAGAGAATTTTTAGCAATCAAATCTGTAGGAGCAGCTTGTGCATAATGAGGCTCTCCAATAGTCGGGAAATCCAAGATTAACTGCATTTTATCACCACTAATATCAAAAAGCTGAGCACTTTGAGAAAGTTCTGGACCTGTAGGAATATATCTGTCTTTTGTAATTTTATTATAGGCAATCATATATTTACCAAAAGGCTTTTTGCTATCACCACCAGGAACACACAAATGCCCCACAGAATAAAATGTTGATACTCTATCTAAAACTTTTAGCTCTTTAATATTCCATTTAACCACTTCAGAAGATACAAAGAATGAAGTGTAAGCATGGCCATTGGCATCAAACTCTGTATGCAATGGCCCAAGCCCTGGTTTTTTTACTTCTCCATGTAGAGCAGCATCATATTTAACCACAGGAATACCCTGATAATCACCTTCAAATGTTTTTTTAGCAATGGCATCTTGTAATTTTGTAAAGCTAAAAACAGGAATAAGGGCTGCTAATTTTCCACTCCCTACAATATATTCACCTGTTGGATCTACATCACAGCCATGTGGAGATTTGGGACAGGGTATCATGTAACATATATCTGGGAATTCCTTGATATTAAGCACTGTTACCTCTTCTTTGATAGTAGAAGTAGCAGAATGAGTTTCTTCATTCCAAACATTATGTGCATAACGAGCTTTTTGTTTTGTACCTTTTCCTGCTTTGATGTATTCTTCGGCTTTTTTCCAGTTTACAGCCATAATAAAATCTTTATCTTTCTGAGAGGCATTTACTTCTAACAAAGTATTGGCTTGTTCACTGTTATAACAGGAGAAAAAGAACCAACCATGGGATTTACCTTTTCCAGCATGGCTTAAATCAAAGTTTACCCCAGGACATTCAAGTTGAAAAGCAATATCCATGTTTCCTTTTTCTTTACCAACACTGATAAAACTGATATATCCTTTGAAATTTTCTTTATAGGAATCAATGGGAACATCTGTATTTTGATCAGGAGGAACACTGAAACGTGTACCAGCTACAACATATTCTGTATTTTCTGTAATAAAGGGGGATGAGTGATTACCAGCACTATTAGGCAACTCTATGATTTCATTTGTTCTGAAAGTTCTCAAATCTATACGAGCAACTCTTGGTGTATTGTTCCCATTTCCAAAAACCCAACGACCATCTACTTCTCCATTAGTCTGAGATAACTCTGTATGGTGTAAATCATCCCAAGGCACAAAACCATGTGAGGTGTTAAGCATAGGAATGGTTTCTTCACTATATCCCCATCCTTTTTCGGGATCAACAGAAAAAACAGGAATAACACGAAAGAGTCTACCACTAGGTAAGCCATAAACGCTTAGCTGTCCACTAAATCCACCACTTACAAAATTGTAAAACTGGTCGTGTTTTCCTGGAGCTACATAAGCTTTGCTTGCTGCATCGCCTGTTACAGCAGTGTTGGTATTTTTAGGTTTACAACCATAAACAAATGCTGTTGTAACTGCTATTGAGAGGAAATAAGATAATTTCATAAAATTTTGATTAGTTAAGTACAAGTTTTATTATTTCACACCATCATTCTGACGCATAAATTCAACCAAAGCTCTTGCTTCTTCTTCAGCCAGACTTTGATTTGGCATACGAACCAAACAAATTTCTAACTGTTTTTGAAGTTCAGGGTCTTTGTCTATCATAGGGTCAGGATTGGTGATAAAGTTCATTATCCAAGCAGGCTTTCTGCGTTGTGTAACTCCTTTCCAGCCTGGTCCAACTAATCTTTCATCTGTAAGTTTATGACAAGATGTACATTTTACATCTGCCACTTCTTTTCCTTTGGTAGCAAGTGTAGCATCTAATGCTCCAATTTTTAAATTTTCATCTGTAAATTTGCCTTCACCACGTTTTGGGTCGTAATTTTCGGATGAACCTGATTTTTTATCTTCTTTGTTTTCATCATTACCAGCATTTTCTGTATGAGGAGTTGAGTTGCTGGTGTTATCTGTAATGGTTGTTTCTTTATTACCCCCACAGGAGAGTAGAAAGATTAACAGACTTGCTGCGAAGAAATGGATATATTTCATTGGAATAAAGGAATTTAGTTTCTACAAAAATATATCTGAACCTAAATTTCCTTTATGATTATACGCATAAAAAAACGGTGATTTTAAGCATGCTCTTAATATAGATACTTAAAAAAATTCTAAAAAATATTAAACTTTTGACACAAAATCAGACACAATATGCTAATATTTTAAAATTAAATTATTTGTTATCAGTGTATTATGTTTTTTAATACAGGAGTGGAGAAGCGAACTTTTGACTTCTTATAGGTACTAATCTTCACGTATATAGAGTTTTATTTTTCTTACAATGCTCTTTAGGTGTATCTGACTTCTGATTTACTGTTTTAATCAAGCTGAGAAGTTTTTCCATTTATCTTAAAAATATTGTAGCTATTATCAATGCCTCCAAAACTTATTATGGAATCTATGATTGTTAAAATAAGTATGTATATAAGTATTCCTAAAAATAAACAAAGGAGTCTTTGTTTATATAGGAATTTTAATTTAACTTTAAAAGAAAAATTTTTTACTGTTTACAGATGCTTTCCATAATCCAGAAAAATCATGACAAACATGAGGTAAATGAAACTTTAAAACTTTACTCTATGTCTCTAAAAAAAACTGATGCAAAAAGAATGAGTTATCTCAAAAAGTTTCTCCTTTTTTGCATTGAAAAACAAATTACAGTTAGTAAAGTCTCTATAGAAGAATTTCTCATCACAAGAAATCTCCAGCAAACTACCATTAAAAGCTATTTGAATGTTTTTAGGAAATATTGTGAACAAAAAGGTTTTGTTGGATATTGGTATTTCCTTTCAGAATCCAGGTACAAAGGCAATCATCCCTATATTTTAAGATTCCTTGCCCAATATGATTTTAAAAATGAAAAAACAAAAAAGAACTATCTGAGCGAATTGAATCTTTTCTTCTCTTATATGGAGGAACATCATGTTTCTTTTGGTCAGATACTTGTGCAAAGATATCTTCAGCAGGGTCTTACCAGTAAATTAAGTGTGTTTACTTTGAATACTCGTTTATCAGTTATCAAAGCTTTCACCAGATGGTTACTTGACCAAAAAGACTTAATTTCAGGAATGGATGAAATGCAAATGGCAGATACCAGTAAAATTTTATCTATGAAAAACTTTAGAATTGATAAAGACAGATACTATAAAGAAAGTTTATCTTTACAGGAAAGAGAAACTTTATTAGATAATATAGAATCGTTGAAAGATAAGCTGATTATTTCTTTGCAAGCTCATGAAGGATTAAGAGCAAGTGAAATATGTAATTTGTGTATAGAGGATATAGATTTGGGTTCTAATATCATGGCTGTATTGGGCAAAGGAAAGTATAAGAAAATAAAGATAAGGCTTTTCAATACTTCAAAGCAACTATTAGAAAATATAATCTTTGAAAGAAAAGAGGGATATTTATTTCAAGGTTTAACCTATCATCAGATATATCATATTGTTAAGAAGTATCTACCTGATTACAGTCCTCATTGTTTAAGACACACAGCAGCTCAAATCATGACTGAAAAGAATTTTAATAAAGATTTTATTCAGAAACAAATGAGGCATTCCAATTATCAGACTACTCAAATTTACACTTTAAGAAAAATTGAAGAAATATTCTTAAAGGAGATGCCTTTAGATGTTTAAAAGATAAGTTTTTCTGATATGTAGAATTAAATGCTTAAAAGCAAAATAAATAGTTAGCTATAACAACTAAAATACAAGTTTATTTCAACAAATTTAAAGCAAAAGTATTTTATTCAGATTTCAAATCATAAAAAATCATCATAGATATTTCTTCTTCAGGTTCTCTCTCAAAGAATAACTCAAAAGATAACTGATGATGATTTTGAAAAATATCTATCTCTATATTCATGAGAAATACTGGTTGAATAGCATCTTTATCTATATTATGGAAGTTGATTCTTTTTTCAAGCAGGTTACATTCAATTGTTGGATTACATTTACTAAGAATAGATGTCCATTCTTTATTTATCAAAGAGTTTACATAAATATGTGTAATAGTAATTTTAAAATAGCCATTTATAGAAATGGAACTTATCTTTTGGCTCGAGGTTAAATTAATATTTCCTTTCATAATTTTTAGTTTTAATAAACATCTAAATAAGTTCAAATAATGATTGCTGTCTCATATTAATATAAGCTTTTATAATTTTTATCACATCGTCTTTTTGTGGTTGTAAAACTCTAAATCTAATTTCTATAGCTGGCAATAGTTTACGAAGAATGGTGATAAAATCTCGTCCTTTACATAGAATTTCCAATACTGCTAGAATCAAATTCAAACGCAACTGAGGGATTTCAATATAACCACAAATATAAAAAAAGAAATCTGTGGCTATAAGAATGGCATTATCTTCATTACTGATGGAGTGTCCCAATGTTTCCAATGCAAGGTCTAATGGAAATCTTGGTAGGTAGTCAGCTTTCTCAACACATTTCATTAGTATTTCAGCATTCACAGGTAAATATCTATAATTCATTTCAATGAATGCTAACACTATTTCATTGTATGTAGATATATTAATCTGCTCTTTTTTCAAGTAATAATCTATAAGTGCAAAAGTAGAGAATCCCTTAACCTGAAAGTCATAGAAGGCTATAGACCTTAAACTTCTCTCATCTGCAAGAAGGAAACATTGATATTCCTTAGATATGAGAATAGAATCTATGAAAGGTTTTCCCAAAGTTGAATCAAACTGTTCTTTTTGAAATGCATTCATTACAAGAGCCTCATTACAAGGAACTACTTCACAATTATTTTTAATCCATATTAATAAAGCCTCGTAATGCATCTGGTTATTTAAAATTCGTTCTTCACTAATTGACTCTCTCACATATTTTCCATTTACTTTCCCAATTCTAATATGCTCTTTTGAACCTATACCATCAAAGCCTCGCATAAAATCGCTAATACATTCAATAGATGATGATGCAATAAGTTTTTTGCATGAAACGATTTCTAATAGCTCCAATTTTTTGAGAGAAGCTAAGGTTAAGAGGCTGATAAGATCAATTACAATACTTGTTTCTTTATTTAGTACAACCTGAGTTACTGAAAAGTTTATAGGATCTGTTAAATATAAAGATTGAATTCCATAATCTGAATTCCTTACAGCAACAGACCAGAATTCAATAGGGTTTAAACCCTTCATTTTAGCACAAGCCCCTATTGTGAATAAGCCTTGATGATAATATTCTTGTAATTGTTTATCAAAATATTCATCTTGATCAATAGTATCAAAAAGAGGTTTTAAGTCTTGTCTGATGTTACCTGTTGGCTTAAAGTCAAATACCCTAAAACCCTGAATATCCACAAATCTAGTATTTAATAAATCTGTACTCTCCAGTAGGGCATAATTATACTTATGAAGGATGCCTAACACTTCAAACTTTTGAGGCTCACCAAATGAACGTGATATTTCTGCTACATCCCCAATTTCTAAACCCATTAAAGTTTGAGCAAGTAGTTCTGTAGAAAGAAGTTCCTTTTGGGAAGGGGTTTCAGAGGATTCTAAAATATAATATGTATATATATTTCCTTGTTCATCCCTTACTTTAACAGCAGTATTTATACTAACTTTTTGGATTTTATAAAATGGTTCCAATGCACTTTTTGAATCCATTAACAAGCCAACATATTTTAGGTGAGCATTTCCATTATTGATATTTTTTCTTCTAGTTTCATAGGCAATCTCTAGACCTTTTTCATAATTGCCTACACATATATGTAAATAGGCCAATTGATATAAAACTATATATGGAAGCTCACCTAGAGCGTTTAGGCTATTAAGTTTTTCTTTTACTTTATCATATTCCCTGAGACGAGTAAAAATGAGAGCAAGTCTGATTCTAATTCGTTGTCCATCAGGATATACACTTAAATATTCTTCACAAACCTCTATTGCTTTTGACAAATCTCCTATTGATTCATAAATACTACTTTGAATATCAGCAACTTCATCCACTGGACCATGATTTTCTCTAATGGTTTGACACAACTTTAAAGCCTTGCCATATTCACCAGCTTTATAATAAGCCCACAACAATGAACTGCTTAAATCAGTATATATTTTTGTATCAGTAATAAGTTCTAATATTTGGCTTGCCTTTATATAATCTTTGTGTTTGACATACTCATAAGCCAAGTCTTGTATATCTGCATGGTGAGTTTCTTTGGTTATTAATTCATAGGCTTTGTTTAGAAAATTCAAGGCTTTATCAGATTTATTTAAATGAAAATAAACTTTTGAAGCATTGATATACCCTCCTAAATGGTTAGATTCTTCTTCAATAATGGATAAACTAAACTTTTCAGCTTCCTCCCAGCGATTTGTGGATAGATATGCTAATATCAAGTGATTATGCAATTCCTCTATAATTCTTGGATTAGAGGAATTTTGAAGAAGGATTTTTAGTATTTCTATAGCTTGGGTATAATTTTTCTTTTTTAAGAGTATCTCAGCCTCCAATAATTCAATACTGATATCATCTTTATCTTCTTGATTTTCAATTAATTTTAACTGTTTAAGTATTTCCATAGCTTCATCTAAGTTATTCATCTGAATGTCAAGAATAGCTAGATGCCTTAATGCCAAATAATCATTTCCTGAGATACTGATAGCATATTTCATATCAGCAAATGCTCCTTCAAAATCTTTGAGAAACTTTTTGGCTACTCCTCTATTTATTAAAAGCCAGGCTTTGGATTTTCTTAAATCAGAATCTTTATACTCATCCCAAGCTTCTGTAAACAGCTGAATACAGTATTTAATTTTATTTCTTGACTCAATGCTAAGTTGACCCATTATGATTTGAAATGGGTTACTGATAGTATCTAAAATCGTTGCTGCTAATGTTGCTTTGAGCTGTCCAAAGTTCTTTTCAGTTATATTTAAAGCATTTTGAAGCCAAGTAATAGCAGTATTAAAATCATTCTGATATCTTGCCAAACTTCCAATTGAATAAGCAATTTCTGGTGTATTGTGTAGTTCTGATGGGATTTGATTAAGAATTTCTGAAATGGTTGAGTTATCTTTTTCCAATTCAATTAATGCTAAATAAGCATTGATATTTTTAGTATCTTTTGAAATAGCTTTATCTATATACTTGCGTGCTTCTGTTGGTTTTCCTTGGAGAGAATATCCTACTGCAATAAAACCAAGTGCTTTGTCATTGTCTGAATTGTAGTTTATTAAGTCGATGAAATGTTTTGCTCCTTTTTCCTCCTCGCCCACTTCTATATAACAAATACCTATATTGGCAATCAACTTATATTTTTCCGAATTATTAAGGTTCCCCCATTCTTTTTTTCTAAAATCACCCAAAAGTTGTAAAACTGTTTGTTGATTGTTAGAATCTCTTAATTGAACTATTCGATTTATTTCATTGGAATAATGGCTTTCTTTGACATTTGTTTCTCGTCCTAACGATAACAATAAAGCCTCCATTCTGTCAAGTTGAATAGTTTGTTGATATGTAGCCTTTAAAATTTCAGCCGTATTAGCTTTTATTCCTTCTAAATCATTAAAAATATTGATTAAAATACCTTCATCAACAACAAAATCATCTTCTTCTAAGAAATGAGCTTCATGTTGTGTTTTCATTTGCCGTAAATCAGAAACAGAGAATTTTTCTATATTGGCAGTTTGAACATGATGACGATGACAAAAAAGAACTAGGTTTTTATAGTTTCTTCTTTCTTCATTAGTCATATTTGGATTAAATCGACCACCTGGCATTGCGTCCTCAATATGACATACTTCAGCTATGAAATTATGCTCCTCATCAATAAGAGGATGTTTACAATCAGGAAATGCACATTGATTTCCTGATTTTGCAAATAAAAAACGTAAAGTTTCAGTAGTGGGAGCAAGTCTTTTGGGTGTTTCCATTAAAATTCCATTTTATTAATTACTAGCTTCAGTATTATTGATTACAATAAATCAATCTGTTTTTTAAATTTAATCCATTTATCAAAGAGATATGGCCAGTCAGTTTCTAAACTATATGTTTTAAGAGAATATTCTTCATAATGATTAATAAGGAAATTCAATTGAATATAGCTCTCTGAACTTATATCATTTACTTGTTTGAGTAAAAACTCAATAACATCATTAATACTTGGTCTAAGAGAAGCATCTCTAGAAAGCATTTGTTCAATAAAGACCAATATATCTTTGGGAACATTTATATTATTCAATGCTTGTATTTTACAGCCATTTTTAACCCATTTTTTCCAAGGCTCTGACCCTTCGTATTTTTTAGAATTATTACCCTGACTTTTTGGCCAAAAATCACTTAGTTTGATGCCTATTGGATGATAGCCATTTGTAATCAATTCATAAAGAATTACTCCTAAAGCAAAAATATCTGTTGCACTTGATAAATCCTGATTATTCCATTGCTCAGGAGCTTTATATGGGCGTGATCCATCAAAGATATTTAATTCTTTCGCTGCATTTGCAAGTCCAAAGTCAGCTATCATTGCAAGATTATAAATGTCCAAATCAGGTAATCCATCATAGTCATCTTTTATATTCTGAATAAAGATATTCGCTGGTTTTAAATCCTGATGAGCTATCAATCCTTTATTATAGCAATGTCTTAATCCAACACAGCAGTAGACAAGAAGTGAAAGTTTTGTTATCAAACTTGATTGATTGATTCTAATTAATTTTTCTAAATCATTCCCCCAATACCTAAATGAAGCCATGGGAGCCGCATACAAAAAATCGAAATCAAATGCCCAATGAATAAGTTTATGGTGTTTAAATGTTAATTGTATTTCTAGTTCTCTGATGAAGCGTTTTGCTATTTCTTTTTCATCAACACCATTAATTAATTGGGGTATTTTTATACAAGTGTATTGTGGATATATATTTTCACCTTTATCAAAAATAAAGATTTCACCACACATTCCTTTAGCATGATCAATGCATCTTCCATAACTAAAATGTTGCTCCAATAATAACTTTTTATTGAAATCATCTAAATAATAAAACTTATTTGTGCTCATCATAATTTTTATGTAAAATTCTCCTCATGGTTATCCCAATACAATTAGATTATGCTTAACTTATATTATATCGAGATTTTATTTTTTTCCATTCATCAGTTAGGGTTGGATTGTGTTTTTTGAAAAGACTAGATGGGATGTTTGGATTTATTTTACTATGAAGAGTTTCATATTGAAGCCAGTATCTATAAATGCGTGTTTCATATTTGGATATATTTTTCTTTAAATTTTCAGTGTGAAACAGCATAATCCATGAGTCATGGATTTTTGATAAAGAATTAATTAATATTAAATGTTTGATGATTCCTCCTAAAATATTTGCTGAAAATATTGTCTGTAAAAAGGTTAGGGCAATTGGTACATCTTTAAATCCATAATAGGCAAAAATTGAAATGATGATAAAGACAAAACTTGCAATAGATATTTTCTCTGCTGTCATCTTATTAGCTAATGAATGAGTAAAAAAGCAGTTCTCAAATAAATTTACAGCTGTCTTGTAAAGTCCTATACTAACTTCATCATTATCATAATAATCAACAGAACTATTGATTGAAATAATAGAACCAAAAGAGTTATCAATAAAGTCATCTCGTCTCTTGCTTTCAGCAAGGGGTAAAAGTATATATTCTATAATGATTTCAATTGTAAAATAAGCTAAAATGCCTATAATATTTAGAAGATTGATGAAATCTAAGCCTTTGTTTATATCACAAAAAAATTTATATTTCTCTTCGCATAATTCTTTAGAAATAACAGGAGTAATTGATAAAATAAGTATTGCCCAAAATACCCAGTTTCTTGTAACTCGCAATTTTTCAATGGTGTTGAAAAGATTTTGTTGGGGTGTATATTGAGCCATAAATTATTGATTATTTATAAATTTAATCCATTCTGATTTTAAAATAGCATTAGAATAGTTGTTTTTAATTAATGTAGAAAACTTATTTGAATCTGTTGTATAACTATTATTTTTAAAGTAACTCAAAATCCAATCAGATATGGTGTCAGAATCTGAATAATATGATAGGAATAAAGCACATACATTTTCTTCAATCTTAAAATTTTTTATTCCTTTATTGTGATTTTTATTCCAAAGTTTTAAAATTTTAATCAATTCAATCAAGTTGACATCTTTTGCTCTCAACAAATCCACTTTCTTTTCAAGGTCTCCAAATTTCACATTGTCCCAATACAGAAGCAACTTATCTGGTATGCTTAAATTTCCCTTGGAGTCTTCTTTATATGGTGTGATATTCAATGGGATTTTATTAAAATCAACAAGAATCGAGGGCTTATCTTGCTTGATAATTGCGTCATGATAAGTGTCTGTTAAACATTTTTTTAGCTTCACAAGAGCTGCTTGAGAATTCCCTGTTCCTATATATCTAAAGTAAACATCCACATCACTGATACCTTTAACCATTGTGCCTCGTTTATATGATCCTCCCAAAAAAGGTTTTTCAAAATCAGTCACATTGTTAATAATAGCATTAAGATGATTCTTAGTTTGTTCAATATTCTTTATTTCTTGTGGGGAATATGAAAACTGAGATGTTGTGTCAAGGATGTATTGGTCTAGCATAAATTCTATTTTGGCATTATCTCCATATGTTTTTATAAATGTTTTATCAAAGGGAAAACTATCTTTATACTCAATATTTGCGGGTGGCTTATGTTTGTATATCAATGCTGCTTCAACTCTATTACGAAAAATAGCATCTACAAGTGTATAACTATAACAAAGTTGGTTACCTGATTCCAGATATGTAAGCCATTTTGTATGTTTTTCATGGTTTGCAACTCTTTTGTGTATATCTTCAGATTCTCCAATATAAATAAGTTGATGAATAGTAACACTCTTCTTTTCTTCATGGTATGTACATGAATAAACACAATATACACCAGATTTATTTGGGAGCCCGCTCTTATTGGGCTCCCTCCAATAGCCTTCAAATTTTTGATAAAAAGTTTGTTCTGGCATAATTTAAATTTTTAGTTTAGATTAGAAAGATTTATAAAGTTCAAAAATTAGACAATTAGCATTCTAAGTCTCTTTCTTTGTTTTATATTGTTTGAAAAGGTAATTTCCATTAAACCCAAACAAACCATAATGTATCAAACTTTTATGCTTTTTTTTGACAATCATTTTTTCACCATATATGGTACAGAGTAAACTAAATCCATGTTCTTGACAAAATTCTTTTAAAAAATCTTCACGGCCAAGGAACATAGTAGTCCAAAGCAAAATGTGTATTTTAAAAACAAAGAGTATTTATTTCATTAACAAAACCAATTTTTTATCCATTTTGCTTATTTTTAAAAAAGAAGAATCTAAAAGAATCATAAATTTTCCCTTTCAATTTAAGTAATAAAAAAGTCCTATGCATCAGGGAATCCCTGATTTTTGCATGGTGTAATAAAATAGTTTTTATAGGATGTTTTTAAAAAAGAATATTCATTTTTAGTTGATTAGAATATTTATTATATCTAATCAATTATGTAATTTTTTAATTAAAAAGTTACATAATTCCAATAATTAAATGTTGTAACACTTATCTCTTTGTGAAGAATTTAGGAACGAGAACCTCAATTTATAGTAAAATACAAAAAACATCCATTTAAAGTAATGGATGTTTTTAATCTATCAATGCTTGTTTTACTTCATGATACCCAAACTGTCTAACTCTCTTTGGTTTACTGAAGGAGGCATTTGATTTTTCTTTATTTTCGAAATAACCAGTTCAGCTACTTTTTTAGCCTTCTCTTGAGTAGTAAAACCTTTGTTGCCTTGTACACTTGGGATAGTTTTTTGAATAATAGTTTTTTGACCATCTATCCAAATTTCGTAACCAAAGGTATTTTCTTGGGAAGAAATAATTTTAACCTCAAAGTTTCCTTTTTCTGAGGAATCTAATTCTTGAGTTTTTGCTTTAGTCTCTGGTAATTGCTCTGTTTTTACAGAAGTATCTTTATTTTCTTCTTTAGCTCTATTTTGAGAACAGCTATATAGAAGAATCAAGATAAGTGAGAACAATATTCTATCCATAAGTTTTATTTTTTCTGTTTTAGAATAATAAGCTAAAAGGGTTAGATATTATAATTTTAAGGAGTATATTCCCAAAAATCCTTACGCAAACTTGAATAACTATCTTCACCTGTTCCTACATAAGCTTTTCCATTCACTACAAAAGATACAACACTTGCTTTACCTGTAATATATCCTCCTCCAGTAGGAACGGAATATGAGGCATCAGCTTTCTGAAGCCAAGTATTTGTTGCTGGATCATAAGCCCAAAAATCCTTTAAAATTTTATAGTCGTTATCTCTTCCACCACCTACATATCCTTTATTTCCAATTGAAAAACTTGCAGATGCATATCTTAGAGATGCATTACTTGGTAAATCTGCTTTTCTAGTCCATGAATTTGTAAGAGGATCATATTCATAGAGGTCTTTAGTTGCTGTACTTGTTCCACTTATATTTTCTTGTCCCCCACCTACATAACCTTTATTTCCAATTGCAAAACTAAAAGCCGAATTTTTAGAATTACCTATAAAATCAGCTTTTTGAAGCCAAGTGTTTGTTATAGGATTATATTCATACCAATCTTTATAGTAGGTTGGAACAGAGTTACTACTATGATAACCAAGTCCTGCATAAGCTTTTCCATTCACTACAAAACTTGAAGCTCCATATCTTATACCACCAGGAAAACTTGTTCTTGAAATCCAAGTGTTTGTTGCTGGATCATAAGCCCAAAAATCATTCAATGAGGTTTGATTTGGATAAAGTCCTGTAGATCCTAATCCAACAAAGCCCACTTCTCCAATAGAAAAGGAAACTGCACCAGCTCGTCCTGTACCTGCAAAATCAGCTTTTTGTGTCCAGGTATTTGTTGTAGGATCGTATTCCCAAAAGTCTTTATAGTATACATTTATGCCATAGCCAAGTCCTACATATCCTTTATTTCCAATTGAGAAGGCAATTGCACTAAGTCTTGAGGTTCCTGCTAAGTCTGCAACATTTTTCCAAGAATCATTGACTATAAAATTCATTGAACTAGTTGTGGTTCTATCTCCAATAACCACACTCACCTTATTGGTAATTGCTCCTTGAGGAACTTTTACAGTAAGATTATTTGCTGTTGCTGTTATTACTTCAGCTTTTACCTCTCCAAAAGACACTAAATTTTCACTAGGATTAAGGGAAAAACCATTTCCTTTAATATTAATTTGTGAGCCAACTGGAGCATTTTGAGGCTCAAAACCTGTAATGGAAGCTTGAATTACTTGAAAATCTGTGGCACTTATACCATTTTGTCCAATAGCAGCAATGGTAATTTTACCAGTAGTAGCATTTTTGGGGACATTTACTACAATAGTATTAGCAGTAATAGATATAATATTTGCTTTAATTCCATTAAAACTAACAGTAGTAACTCGTGTGTCTTCAGTAAAATTTGAACCAGTAATGGTCACTTCTGTTCCAACTCCACCACTTTGTGGGGTAAAAGCAGTAATAATAGGTTTCTTTGGCTCTGGAGTAGTATTTTTATTACCACATTGCCATGAAAGTAGAGATAGAATCAATAATTTAGCTATGCTATTTTTCATATAAAAAAGATTATAGCGATAAAGATTTACATCCTAACTAAAGGACTATATAAACACCTTACCGAAAAGTTTAACTTGAATAATAATAATTGGACGAAGTTTGAGAGGCTCTGTTCTTTTATATCAAACTCTATTATAAAATTGAGGGGTATTTTTAATTAGTTTCATAAAATTTCACAGTTTTTATATAATTGTCTGCAAATATAAAAAGTAAATATGTTAAAAGACAAATTTAATACTCTATTTATTTGATGATAGTTAGCTCTCCTTCTGCAAAAACATAATAATTTCCCCAAAAAACACCTACTTTCCCTGGCATATCTCTTGTAGATATAACAGCTTTTAATTGATTTGCACTTTCTTCTATGATTTGAACAGAATATCCTCCTACTGTAAGAGTATTTGGAATATCTTTTCGAGTAGAAAAATTTTGTCCATTTACTGTAAGTGTATCACCTGGTCGTACAATTTTAGGTTCAAAGCTTGTGATAGCAAGGTTTTCATTTAAGGGATAGGTGACTGTAAAATTACTTGTAGCTGTCTCTCTGGGAGTTTTGACTATTACCATTCCTATTCTTGCTCCTTGGGGAACAATGACTTTTAACCTATAAGACAAAGCTTCTAAAACAGTAGCTTTTATACCATCAAAAGTAACATTATTGTCCAAAGGATTAGTGGAAAATTTCTCTCCCACAATATTAACAGTATCTCCTTCAGCTCCAAAAGTAGGATTTATGTTACGTATATACATTGGTATAGGCCTTGGCGATTCTATAATAATAAATCTACATTGCCACATCATCAATATCATTAAAACAAACATTATTATTATTTTATTTTTCATATCAATATCAGTAATTTGAATACAAATTTACAATAAAGTAGATTGGGGTCAAATATTTAGTTACATAACCCCAATCTATCACTTTTATTAAAGCTTACTTTTTATCTTAAGCGTTAAATTATGTGTTACTCCAAGCTTTTCTTTGTATATATTGTAAGCTTCTGTATACATTTTTTTTGCTTCATTTTGCTTATCTCTTATTTCTAAAAAAAAACCATAATTATAACAAGCACTTCCATGAAAAATATAATTTTTATATTTTTCACTTGAATCAAAATATTCTAAGGCAAGTTTATAATACCTTTCAGCTTCCCCCTGACCAGGAACACAGTCTCGATTTAAATTTGCCAAATTGATTAGAGATACAGCATACTTAATATGTTGCTTACCAAATTGTTTTTCAGCTAAATCCAAAGCTGATTTTCCTGTTTGCAATGCATCATAAAAAAGCAATTCTTTATGTTGCTTATATGCCAAAGCTGTTAAATCTTCCCATGTTTGTCCCATTGTTACATAGGGGAAAAAGAATAAAATAAATACTAACCTATTCATACTTAAATACTTTAAATGTATCTATTTTTATGTTATTTTTTACTTTAATAAAGTAACTTCCTCTTGGGTAGTTAGCAGTATCAAATACAGCTTGATTTTTATCATGATTTGACACAAGTATTCTTTTCTCTTCCGAGATAATACCCATAGAGTTTAGAATTTGAATTTGAAATTCAGAACCTTGTGAAGCTAAGTATGATAAATCAACCTTTATTTCCTTTGAGAAATGGTTAGGATAGATTTCTATTTGAGTCTTTTGGTAATCACATGCCAGAATATTAGAAAATATTTCCTTGTTGTTTTTCTTTGCTATAACTCTATAATATGAGGTACCATACAATGGAATATCTTCCGTTCTGTTTTCCTGAATAATGGATATTGTTTGAAATTCTTTTGGATTTACTCCCCTTTGTACATAATAGGTGGCATTTTCAACTTTTTTCCATGAAAGCAAAACCTTACTATCCAGTCTTTTGATATTAAAATCAAGGGTATTAGCAGAAAGTGGTGTACAATCGGGTATTGTAAGTCCTTTTCCACTGTTTCCAAAATTAAAATATCCTACATTTCCTCCTGTTGCTCCATTTTGAGAGAAACTTGTCAAAGAATTACTTAGAGATACTCCAGATATTCCTCCTGAAACGTTTTGGGTAGGCATGGCAAAGCTCTTGACAAAACCATATACAGTTCCACCACTACCTCCACCTCCAGAACCAAAACTACTATCAAGAGCTGCGTCACTGCTATTACCTCCTTGTCCTCCTGTTAATACCAGATTTAATGCATCCTGTATAACAGTACCATCTGCTGGATTGGTTGATGTAATAAAAATACTACCGCCACTGCCTCCTCCTCCTGAGATGTTTGTAGATTGTCCATTGTTTCCAGAAACGTCAATAGTTCCCATACCTTGTATAACTTCTGCTAAGATAAAAGCTAATCCCCCTCCATTTCCTCCATTTCCTCCAAATGTGGCATTGTTACTATTTCCACCTCCACCACCTCCTCCTAAAAACAATCTTGCTGTGTAGTGGTCAGAACTCGTGGAGTAGAGCAATGGTCTGCCTCCTCTGCCTCCATTATTTCTTCTACAATCTCCTCCCCAGGTACAGTTGCCTGGACCTACAGTTGTAGGGTCAGTAAGATTTGTTGAACGATTATAACCACCTCTACCACCTCCTATGGATGAGCCTGAAGCGAATTCAGGGTCAAGACTCCATGCTGTATGAGAATCAAATACGCCTCTTCCTGAGTAAGTATTAATGTTGAATAAAGTAATATTATATCCATTTGCTCCACCATTGGCGATTGCTCCTCGTCCATATTGATAGCCTTGTGTGCCAGCATATGTAGGAGTAGAGGCTATTCCTTCCCCTTTCTCACCACCCAGAGCAGAATTATTTGAATAATAAGTAAAAATGTTATTTGTTACGTTGTTTCGTGTACCTGCTCCCCCTCGAAATCCAAATCCTTTGGCATTAATCTCTCCATTTAAAACAAGTGTATTTGCTCTGATTGCAACTATTCCACCTTTTCTACCATCCCATGAAAGACCTGTAATACTTGCCCCTGGTGCAATGGTTAGAACATCATATTGAGGCACTTTTATAATTTGAGTTACTGAAGGACCTCTCCCAATGGTAACAAAAGCTTGTCCAACAGGACAGTTTAATGTGATTTGATTACCTGTTGCACTTTCAACGTAAAAAAGTTTATAGCTTCCAACTGGACCAAGAGCAACATAGCTTAATATGTTACCGAAACTTGCCTGATTGCGAGTGTCAATGTCGCACCCTTGAGTTTGTGTAATAAGGATTAAATCCCCTTTCGATAAAGATAATGCTGAAGTAGTATTTAATATCACATCAGTTGGAAAAGCATCAGTAGCAAGAGTTGTGTATTCATTTACAATTACATTAGGAAATGAAATCATCATACTCCGATCTTTGCCAGCTTGAGGATACAGTATACATGGATACAATAGCCCTCCTAACAAGAGTGCAAAAAACTTTGTCATAAAAAAATAAGAATAAAAGGGTTAGATTAAATAAAAGTAATTAGCTCTCCAGAAAGACGTTTTTTGGAGAAGTTAAGATGTTTAGTAATGCATAGTCCTTATGCACCCAAACCTTTTGCAGGCAATGGAGATTGAATCTTGACATACGAATAATAAATTTAAAAGGGTTAGATGTTACAAATATACAATTCTATTTGAACTGAAAATACTTTTAGGCAAAAATAAAAGCCCCGAAGGGCTTATGTCTTTTGATTAAATACTTGCAAGAATAAATTTGATAAGTTTTGTAATTTAGATTCTTGTTTAATTTTGGCATACTCTTAATTATGTGCGATTTTTATTGGGTCTGTATTTTTGTTTTTGCATTTAGGTCATAAAGCATTTTTGTTAAATCTTTATTTTGTCTAAAGCGTTCCACTTTACTTATGATTTGCTTTGTAAATTTTTCTGTTTCATTACCTGCAAACCAAGCAAGTTTATCAACCTGAGAATCATCGAAATTTGTATCATATGGGCTATTAAATGAATAATTCCTCACTTCAACCACTTTTAAGTGATGTTCAAATTGTTTGTCAACTCTGTCAAAAGATGATAGTAAAATTGAATAATCTGATTTTAATAAATCATCAACTTTTTTTGTGTCAAAAGTATTTGTGTCTCCTACATGGAGCACAAATTGAAAGAACCAACCAACAGCTAACGATATTGAATTTTTCCCAAAGTCTTTCAAGTACCAACGCAAATCATAATTGGGATCTCCCCAAGGTTCGCATATCCAACCTTCCACAGGATTTGCATTAAAGTAATTTAACAAGGGCTGTTTCAGTTTCTGAAAATAGTGCCACTTCATAACATCTTTTTGATTTGCCAACTCTACAAAAGCATTCCATTTTTCAGAAGTATCAAATATTTGAAGTGCTTGATTTAATAATTCTTTTTGCATACAATTTTATTTAGTTCCAATATTCAATATACTGTTTAACATATTCTCTAATTCTGTGATTATCTTTTGGCAATGACTCTAATGACATTTTTAACCATTGACAAATAAAGTCGTCAAACAATAAATGTTTTACTTTTAAAGGTACTTTTTCTGGTAAATCATTATTCCATTCGGCAGGCCTTATTAATGTGTTTGTGCTTGGTATTTTCCAATGCTCAGGCGATAAGTACAAAATTTGATAATAATGTTCTGGTGGATTAAAAATGTAGTCTTTTGGTAAATGCCTTTCAGAAATTGTCTTATAAATTTCTTGATACCAATATCTATAAAGTTGATGGTTTTGGTCAATAGCATAGTTAGATTTATTCTCAATTACTATCACAGAGTGAGGGTCAACTCTTTTTAGTAAAATATCTATTCTGCCTTTTTCCGAAGAAACTATCCAATTCTCACTATCGCTAAATCGTTTAATTCCTAGCAAATCTAGAAATATATTTAAAAAAAGATGTTTTTGTCCGTGGTTTGCGTTTGGATCCAGAAGATTCGCTAATAAAAAGCTATGTTGTGTTTCACCAATATAGAATAAAGACAACATATTAAAATCACAGCTTGTATTCCGATTTTTAATTATGAATTTATTATAGGTTTCTTGAATTTCAGAAACCAAATTTTTTGTAGCATCAATAAGATTCTGTTCAAGATATTCTTGTTTTTTATGAAAATTTTGTGTTATTTCTAATACTATTGAAACTAAATTGTCAAATAAATACCGTTTATTTTCTTGATATTCTTTTATTGTTTGATTAGCCAATTGCAAAGTCATTTCATCCATAAAATTATTAGTATCTAGAGTGTTTCTGCAATATTTTAGGAATTTTCAATACTATCTTTCATTTAAAAATCCCATTGCTCATAGTTTCATGTTGTATTTCATTAAGCCGTATGTTGGATAAAGATACCCAAAATGCTCAATAATTGTATTAAAAATATTTGTTTCTGAGAGTCTTATGTCATCAGGAGAAAATTCGATTCCAATGATGAAATAAAATTCTTCATTATCTTGTAAAACAAACTCTGTAAGTTCTTGCTCAGTTATAAATTCACCAACATACTTAATCTGATTGTTGAGCCGAATGAAGAAGCCATTGGGAAGTTTACTTATAATGGAAAAAAAAATCTTGTCTATAAACACTATCTTCAATTATCTTATTTTTAAAATAAGCTCTATCAATCTTGCTACCCATATTTTTTCCAATACGGTTCCAAACACCAATGCTATCTTTGTGAATGATTACTTGAAACCGCATAAAATCAAGAGGTGTCTCCTTGTCGCCAAATATCTTAATGTCTCCTTTGCTTCTACCATAGTGGAGCCAAATACTACTCAGTTCAGAACTTGTATATTGTCCATGAACAGCTGAAGAAACTGTATCGTCAAAAATATAATGTTCATGCAAGTCCCACCCTTGGGCTCGAATTTGTGGGTATAGCTTTTTATGAAGTTCAAAAAGTTTTTTTCTTACATTATTACGATCTTGATTTGCTGTATTAGTCCTCATCCGAGGTTTTATGCCTTCAAAAGCTGCAAAGTGTTCTTTCTTAAAAAACTGATTTGTGAAATCAATCTTATCAAGATTAATTTTTGAATTGTTGTCTGGAAAAATAATTTTCAATTCATTCTTATCTTGTTCCATTCGTTTAACTCGTCTCTCAAAAAAGGGTGAATATGATTCCAAAAACTCATCAGTAATTGAAATCCCCGATTTGAAAAGGGTGTTAAACCAAGCTAGCAAACTGTCACAGAAAGTTTGTTCGTCTGTCTTAACGCTCAACTCTATATTTTTGTCAAACCCACCATCTGTACAGTTACCTGAACCAACATACGCTGTCAGTTTATTGTCTGTCTTTATCAAATAAACTTTGGGATGAAAAAGTGTATTTGGCTTGTGATAAATTTTGCTTTGAAAAAGTCCTTTACCTTCATTGTCCTTTAGTTGCAATAAAACCTTTGGAGATGTGGGTAGCTCAATACCTACCAAATAATTTTGTTTTGCCGTTTTATTAATGTTGTCTTGAATGTATTTGAAACCACTGTCGGAAATTAAGGCTACTGCAATCCAAATCTCATCGCAGTTCCTTAAGATTTGGTTTAGTTCGGATGAAAGTTTGAGTTTTTGTTGTAGCATAAACGTTATTTTGCCCAAGTTGTAGGCAAAGTTTATTTAAATCTTTTTCGATTGCTTTGTCCTTTTTTCGGTAATTTTGATTTAGATGAATGGAATAATATATCAAATCCATCCTCTCAACCCAATAACGAAATAATTTTTGTTTATTAGTTTGAGTTTTTAAGGTGTTCTATTCTTAAGTCTGTACTTTTTGTTGAGAATTCAGAGGGAATAATCAATTTCCCTTTTTCTAATGAGCTAATAATGTATTCCTTAAATCCCTTTTGGCAAGCATAATCGTCAGCTGCGTATTCTCCTTCCATACCTTTTAAGTCTGGATTTAGAGCGTGGCCTATTTCGTGTAGAATAATTGCTGTTCCTTCTTCCAATGAAAATAATTTTATTGTATTGATGTCAATAGATGATATTCTTAAAAAATATATTAAATTGTGTTTAAAAATCATATTTATGATAGACAGATACAAGCTTTTAGAAAAAAATCCAAAACTGAGT
>JALONN010000007.1 GCA_025454915.1 Raineya sp. | reverse complement strand
TTTATATTATCCGGCTGTTTAAATTGTCATATTCCAAAGAATTGACGGTGTCGCTATTTAGTCAGTTTCAATTACTCAATGAACTTTTTGAGCCGAAGCCCATAGTGTCAAAACGTTTTTTGACTTCTTTATCTCTAACCCCTCAACCTGCTTCTTTTTATTTTTTCTTCTCTTATTTGGGACTGCAAAGGTACAAACTCTTTTTTAATCTCCAAATTTTTTTCGAAAAATTTTTAAAGTTTTTTTAACTTCTTTTCGATTTTCAATCTCTTCAATTTTTCGCCTCGACTCGTTTGTCGATTTGGGACTGCAAAGGTACGAACCTTTTTTTAATCTCCAAATTTTTTTCGAAAAATTTTTAAAGTTTTTTTAACTTCTTTTCGATTTTTAATCTCTTTAATTTTTCGTCTCGACTCGTTTGTCGATTTGGGACTGCAAAGGTACGAACTCTTTTTTAATCTCCAAATTTTTTCGAAAAATTTTTGAAGTTTTTTAACTTTTTCTTTTTTCTACTTTCAGTGTTTCAATTTTACCCTCGACCTTCTATCGATTTGGGACTGCAAAGGTACGAACCTTTTTTTATCCTCCAATTTTTTTTCTACTTTTTTTCAAAAAAATACTCAAAAAGGTCTCAAAAAACTTTCAGAGCCTATTTTTTCTAATTGAAGGGTATCAAACTTACTATAAAAAAATGACAATTCCAAAATATTTTCGGTAAAATATCATTATTATAGAGCATACATTATTAAACAACATTATTATATGGATATATCTTATATCATTAATGAACTAGGAGAAGAAAGAGAATTATATATGAACTCTGTAGCCCCTCCTATTTTTCAAACATCTATGACATGCTTTCCTACAGTAGATGCTATGAGAGCGAGTTTATTTAAAGAATCGGAAACTCCTTTTTATACCAGAGGGAATAATCCTACGACAGATATCCTTAGGAAAAAGCTAGCTGCATTAGAAGAATCAGAAGATTGCTTGGTTTTTGGAAGTGGTAGTGCTGCTGTAGCTGCAGCTGTATTGAGTTGTATTGGAAGTGGTGACCATATTATATGTGTACAGAAACCTTATAGCTGGACTAATAAACTACTGAATATATGGCTGAAGAGATTTGACATTTCTGTTACAATGGTAGATGGTACAGATGCTAGTAATTTTGAAAAAGCGATTCAATCAAATACAAAAGTATTATTTTTAGAAAGTCCTAACTCATTTACTTTTGAAATTCAAGATATTGAGGTTATTGCACAAATAGCTAAGAAACATAATTTGACTAGTATTATAGATAACAGTTATGCTACTCCATTGAATCAAAAGCCTATTACGATGGGAATAGATATGGCTGTACATTCTGGAACTAAGTATTTGGGGGGACATAGTGATTCTGTAGCAGGTGTCCTATGTGGTAGTAAAGCTCATTTGAAAAAGATTTTTGAGGGAGAATTTATGACTTTGGGAGGGATTCTTTCGCCCTTCAATGCTTGGCTTCTTTTGAGAGGGCTTAGAACTTTGCCTATTCGTATGGAACGAGTGGCTCAAACTACTCCTAAAATTATTGACTTTCTGGCAAATCATTCTAAAGTAAAGAAAATTTATTATCCTTTTCATACATCACATCCACAATATGAATTAGCAAAACGCCAAATGAAATCACCAACAGGGCAGTTCTCTATTGAAATTGATGCAAAAGACATTGAAGAGGTGGAGTTATTTTGTAATTCATTAAAACGTTTCTTGATGGCAGCCTCATGGGGGAGTTATGAATCTCTTATATTTCCTGCATGTACTTTATATGGTTCTGAAAATTATAGTTCTGCCCCTTTTCATTGGAGTCTGATTCGTTTTTATATTGGATTAGAAGAAGCTGATGTATTAATAGAAGATTTACAACAAGCATTTGAGAAAATATCATCTTAAAACTAAGACAGGCTAAGTAGTTTACTTAGCCTGTCTTTTTTAATCTTCTAAATTATATTGAAAAATGGGATGTAATGTTTTAGGATCATCAACTAAAACATCTAAATCTTTTATTTTCCCAGATTTTAAATCAAACACCCAACCATGTATGCTTAACTCTCTTTTAACCCATGCCTTTTGCACAAAAGAGGTCTCAGCTAAATTATACACTTGCTCTCTTACATTAAGCTCTACCAGTCTATCTGCTCTTTTCTTTTCATCTTTGATAGCATCAAGTTCTTCACGATATTTGAAATAGATTTCTTTGATATTCCATAACCATTTATTTACCAAACCAAAATCTGTATTTTTCATTGAAGATATTACACCACCACAACCATAGTGTCCACATACAATAATATGTTGAACGTGTAATACTTGTACAGCATATTGTAGTACACTCAGAAGGTTTAGATCCGTGTGTACTACCAGATTAGCAATATTTCTGTGTACAAAAACTTCACCTGGTTTAGCTCCTGTTACTTCTTCGGCTGGTACACGACTATCAGAACAGCCTATCCATAAGAATTTGGGACTCTGGCCTTTGGCAAGGTCTTCAAAATAAGAAGGTTCCTTTTCTATTTTCTCAGCTACCCATTTTTCATTATTAAGTAACATTTGTTGGTAAATACTTACATCTACTGCCATAGTACATTCTAGTTTAAAAATTTGTATTGATAACGAATATAAAGTATTTTTTCTATATTCAAGTATAATTTTAGTGAGAAAAAAAATAATTGCTTGTAAATTTAAACCAAAATATTACATTTGCGTTAAAAACACTAATTAACTTAGTACATTTGAAAAAAAAATTATCTATTTTTACATTTTTCACCAAATAGTCACTATATTTAATACTTCACCACTATCTTATAGAAAAGTTTATACCTTTGAAAATGATTTTTACTTTACAAAAAAACTATGTTCAGTAGCGAAGCTCTCTTTTTTTCCTCTTTCCTTGTTTTCATATTAATCATGCTAGCTCTTGATTTAGGAGTCTTTTCCAAGTCGAGCCACGTGATTAGCTTTAAAGAAGCTATTATTTGGAGTATTGTTTGGGTATCTTTAGCATTAGCATTTTTCGTCTTTTTAAGATATGAAGGGCATCTTATTCATAATCCTCAAACCTATGATGAAATAGTCAAGCGGATTGATACAGAAGACAAAGAACTTCTGAAAATCAGTCCTGACAGACCTCATGAGGAAAATTTACAAGAATATCGAAACTATATATCAGTAGAATTTTTAACTGCGTATCTAATTGAGTACTCTCTTTCAGCTGATAACATATTTGTAATCATTCTTATTTTTGCATCATTTGGTTTACGAGAAGAATACTTCAAGAAAGTACTATTTTGGGGTGTTTTAGGAGCCATTATTATGCGTTTTATATTTATATTTTTAGGTATAGAACTAGTACAAAGATTCCATTTCATTTTATATATTTTTGGGGCATTTTTGGTTTATCAGGGTATCAAGATATTCTTAGAGAAGGAAGATGAAGATGAAAGTATTGATACTCAAAAGCATCCTATTGTAAGATTTGCTTCAAAATATTTTTCTGTATATCCACATTACGAACATGATAAATTCTTTGTAAAGAAGGATGGGAAGAAAATGATGACAACTTTATTCATTGTTCTCTTAATTGTTGAGTTTACAGACTTAATTTTTGCTGTGGATTCTGTTCCTGCTGTTTTAGGTATTACTCATGATCAACCCATTGCATATTTTTCTAATATTTTTGCTATTATGGGCTTACGTTCTATGTTTTTCTTATTGTCTAATATTATGCACCTATTCCATTATCTCAAATATGGTCTTGGTGTATTACTTACATTTATTGGAGCTAAAATGCTATTGGAATCGCCCTTAAAGTCGATTGGATTCAAACCTTCTTATTCTATTTATGTAATTTTAGCAATTTTAACTACAAGTATTGTATTATCACTCATTTTCCCTAAAAAGGAAGACGAAGAAGAAATAAATAAACCTATCGTATCTGATGATAAAAAACCTAGCGATGTATGAGTAAAGTAAAAAAATATGGTATTATTGCCTTAGTTAGTATTGTTTTAATATTTGTTGCTTATGCCTCTTTCATGTCCTTTGCATGTTATAGTGAGGGTTCTCGCTCAGGAGTATTGGATAAGTTCTCGAAGAAAGGAGCTATTTTTAAGACATGGGAAGGAGAACTTAGGCAAGGTACAGAAGACAGAATTAATCCTCAAAGATTTACCTTTACCGTAAACTCTTCTGAAGAACAAGCAATCAAGGATTTAGACAATTTTTCAGGAAAACAAATAAAAGTATATTATTGTCAAAAATATTGGACATTTCCTTGGCAAGGAGATAGTGAGTATTTTGTAAATAAAGTTGTTTTAGTGAAATAAGATATCAAAAATAAAAGCCTTTCAAATCTGAAAGGCTTTTATTTTATACAGTTATTGCTTGGGAAACTTCTTCGTTAAATTTGATAATAAATTCCTCTACTTTAAAACTTCCCAAGTCTCCCTGTCCATGTCTACGAACAGATAAACTGTTATTTTCTTGTTCTTTTTCTCCTACTATAAGCATGTAAGGTACTTTTTTCACTTCTGCATCACGTATTTTGCGTTGTATTTTTTCATCTCTTTCGTCTACATATCCTCTGATATCTTTTTCTGCTAAAAGATTTAATACTTCTTTAGCATACTCATTAAAACGTTCAGAAATAGGAAGAATAGCAATCTGCTCAGGTGCTAACCATAAAGGAAAATTACCAGCACAATGTTCTGTAAGAACTGCTATGAATCTTTCCATTGAACCAAAAGGAGCTCTATGAATCATTACAGGGCGATGCTTTTGGTTATCAGAACCTATATATTCTAACTGAAAACGATCTGGGAGTTGATAATCTACTTGAATAGTTCCTAACTGCCATTTTCTACCTAAAGCATCACGAACCATAAAGTCTAGTTTAGGTCCATAGAATGCTGCTTCTCCATATTCTACTACAGTATTCAAGCCTTTTTCTGAGGCAACAGCCTGTATATCTGCTTCTGCTTTATCCCAATCTTCTTCTTTACCTATATATTTTTGTCTTTCTGTCTGGTGACGTAAAGATATTTGAGCTGTATATTCTTCAAAACCTAATGCTCTAAATACATACAATACTAAATCTATTACTTTTCCAAATTCACCACGAACCTGATCTGCTGTACAGAAGATATGTGCATCATCTTGTGTAAATCCTCTTACTCGAGTTAATCCATGTAGCTCCCCACTTTGCTCATAACGATATACTGTTCCAAATTCAGCCAAGCGTAGAGGTAAATCTTTGTAAGAACGAGGTTTGGATTTATAAATCTCACAATGATGAGGGCAATTCATTGGTTTCAGTAAGAATAATTCATCCTCTTCTGGTGTATGGATAGGCTGAAAGGAGTCAGCTCCATATTTTTCCCAATGTCCTGAAGTCTCATATAATTTTTTACTCCCAATATGTGGTGTAACAACAGGTGAGTAACCTGCTTTCATTTGGGCTTTTCTTAAAAACTGTTCCAAACGTTCTCTTAAAAGAGTTCCCTTAGGCAACCACAAAGGCAAGCCTTTTCCAACATTTTCAGAAAATGTGAAGAGTTCTAACTCCTGTCCAAGTTTCCTATGGTCTCTTTTCTTAGCTTCTTCTAATAAATGTAGATATTCCTTTAATTCTTTATCCTGAGGAAATGTTACAGCATATACTCTTGTCAATTGTTTCCTATCAGTTTGCCCAAGCCAATAAGCTCCTGCAACATTCATGAGTTTTACAGCCTTAATAAATCCAGTATTAGGGATGTGAGGACCACGACAAAGATCTGTAAAATTCCCCTGTTGGTAGAATGTTATTTCTCCATCATTTAATCTATTTAAAAGCTCAAGTTTATACTCATCTCCTTTTTCTTGGAAGTAAGCAATTGCGTTAGCTTTTGATATTTCAGAACGTTTGTACTCATTTTTTTGACGAGCAAGTTCAAGTATTTTTGCTTCAATTTTAGCAAAGTCTTCCTGTGTAATAGACTTGTCTCCTGTATCAATATCATAATAGAAACCTGTTTCAATAGCAGGACCTATTCCAAATTTTGTTCCCGGAAATAAAGCTTCTATTGCTTCAGCCATTAAGTGAGCAGAAGAATGCCAAAAAGTTGCTTTTCCTTCTGAGTCTTTCCATGTCAATAATTGCAAATGAGCATCTTGATTGATTGGAAGTGTAGCATCTTGTACGACTCCATTTATTTTTGCAGAAAGTACATTGCGAGCTAAACCCTCACTAATACTTAGAGCTACACCTAATGCCGAAGTACCTTTATCGTACTCTCGAACTGCCCCATCAGGCAGTGTAATTTTAATTTTGTCCATAATATGAAAGGTTAATATCAAAAACGCACAACTGTTTTTGATAAGTGAAAACTGTTACAAATGTAATAAAAAAGCCACACTGTATAGAGTGTGGCTTTTTTATTTTTATTTCAAATATTAGAATTCCCAAAGGTTATGTTCAAACTCCATCAATTCCATTTCAGCTTCTTGGGCTTTATAAAGCTCTTCTATCTGATCTGTATAGATTTGGTTTAAATATTTATCATCTGGATTAGATACTTTTAAGATTCTTGATGAGAATACTCTTAGTTCGAAGGCATCCATCACACACATATGTCTGCGATTATTATTAGGATTATACCAAAGAGCTTCTTTCTGATTAGACTCTACATAAAGTTGTCTAAAATATCTATCTACTTCTTTGAACTTAAAACTAGCCACCTCTTTGTCACCTCCACCTTCACCGAAGCCAGGAGCTATTAAATTAATAGCAATAATATTCATATACATTCTAGAACGTCTTTTATCAAAAATCACTTCTTCTAAAAGTTCCATTACATAAATATCATCTGGTTTCAACAATACAGGTGTAATTTGATCATAAGGTTGTCCATTAGGATCTATTAGCTTTACAGTTTCGAAACCTTTATCCCAAGCAGTATCCTTAACTAAATCTTTTTTATTTAAGAAAAGATCTGTCATACTAGTTGTGATATCATAGGCAGCAACTTTGCCATCTCTTGCTGCTTGTATTAGTCTTGCGGGAAACTCATAGCCTACTGCTAGAAAAGGTTTATTCTGTTTTTCTTTCAGATTAATCCTTCTTACAACAGTTTTTCTAAACATTATATCATCTTCTAATACAGGTCTAACAGCATTAGGGTTATACCCAAACTGAGCATTTACAGAGAAGCTTACAAGAAATAACAGAAATAAACAACACTTTTTCATAATATAATAAACTTTGAGTACGCAACACAATTTTAGTTAAGAGGTATGTTCACAATTGGGTTAGCAACTTTTGCTGGAAGAACAGAACCTCTAAAGTTTGTTCTTTTTACATCTGTAACTTTAATAGAATACAAATCTCCAGGTTTTGCTCTTGCAGAAAGAGAACCAAGTGAACCTAAACCACTTACATTTGCAACGGTTCTACCACCACTTTTTAGAGCAATACTTACTCCATCAGCTCTGTAGTTTGCTTCTTTAGGTAAAGCTTGAGCAAAGTTAGGATCTGGTTTGATAATAATTGATAAGTTAGCTAAACGAGAGCTAATACCTTGAGAGATATCAACTTCAGTACCACCCATCATTACAGCTACTCTTGCTAAAGGAACAGCTTTTACACCAAACTTACGTTCTCCAACACGGCTACCACCACTTGATACACTCAATACACATTCTTTTGCACCATCATTAGGGATGATAATGATATCATTCTTACTACCACTAGTGATAACTGAGCCACCAGAAGCACTATAAGAAGGGTTATAGCTAGCTCCCAATTCAGGAACACTTACTTTCAATTCATTACCACAACCTTCGTATAAAGCAATAATATTAGGGTTTTCAACTACAATATTGGGTTGAACAACTGTATATTCTTGTGTAAATTTGAATACAGTATCTTTTCCTTTTACTTTAGTTCTAATTTCACCATTAATGGTATGTTTACCAGCACCAGCAGCAGAAAATTCAATTTCTGCAATACCTTGAGCATTTTTCTTTAACGGAGATCCATTTAAAGAGGCTTCCATAGGTATTTTGTCAGAAGTAGCAGCCAAAAACATAGAACCTTTTATTTTCTGACCTGTAGCCACAACAGAGGATTCTAATGAAATGAAGCCTTGGTATTGGTCAGGCGAAGGAGGAACTTCGTTCACACCCACTTTCTTTACAGCTTCTGCTTCGTATCTGCGAACCTCATTTTTCAAGTGAGAAAGTACGGCAATTGTAGCAGCTACTGGAGTTTGTCCAAAACTTCTTTGAGCATAGTCTTTTTTCTTATCTCCTTCTGTAGATCCTATAAAATCAACACACAATTGTTCTAATTTAAAACTATCAAACTCTTTATCAACATTTTTTACAATGTTAGTCATATCCGCAGCAAAGCTATTCATTTTCTTTTGTAGATTATAGCCTTCTCCGCTTTTGCTACCAGCTGTACCTATCATCAAGGTTTCCATTTCTGTTTCCGCTTGTACATTTTTAGGTCTATTTGGTTTTTCAGGGTCTTTACCACCAGCTTTTTCAACTACTTTTTTCTCAACATCATTCAAGTAAGCAATAGCCTCTGCTGTTTTAGCTCTTAAATCTTGTATTGCCTTTACCTTTTTAAGGTGTTTAGGCTCTTTATCCAATCCATCTTTTTTTGCTTGTTCTTCAAAAGCTTTAACAGCTAATCCTGTAGCTTTTTCTGTTCTTGAAGCACTTTCATCAAGGGCTTCAGCTAAGAAGAAGAACTTATCAATAATTGATGAACTTACCTGCAATGCAAGTAGGGCGGTAAGTACCAAGTACATCAGGTTAATCATCTGTTGCCTCGGCGTTTCTTTTGCACCTGCCATATATAAATGCTCTTAGTTTTTAGTTCAAAGTTTATACCAAATTTTAGAAGAATGTGTAAAGTTTGTTGAAACTTTACACTATCATAATTTATGCTTGGGCTCCTTTCATAGCAGTAAGCATACCACCATATACTTTATTTAAAGTAGTAAGGTTAGTAGTTAAGCCACTCAATTGAGTTTTCAAACCTTCAGCATCTTTAGCAGTAGCAACCACATTTTCAACAAGAGAGCTCATACCTTGATAGTATTTAGATATAGCCTCACTGAATTTTTTGCTATCTTGTAATTCCATTTGGTATGCAGCATTTAAGCTACCCAAAGTTTTTGTCAATGATTGAATTTGGTCATGATATGCTTTTGCATCTTTAGAAGCATCTGCCATAGCAGTCATAGCAGTCATGGTAGTACCATAAGACTTATTCATCTCTACTAAAGAATTAGCAGCTAATTTTACATTTTTAGCATACTCTGCAGTAGCAACAGAAGCATCTCCTAATGTGGTCATTTTACTTACACTATCAGAAAGTTGTTTCATTCCAGAACCAAAACTATTCACAGAATCAGCAGAAATAGAGTTTGCAATATTTGCTTCAATAGCAGCTAATTTAGCAACTACACCAGCATCTTTTTGAGGACCACCACTTACACCAGCAAGACCTTGAGCCATTTTGTCCCAATCAGGTTCTGTGTGAGGGGGTTCAATAGGAGCAAATGCATACATGAAGAAAATTACAGCCTCAGTACCTAAACCAGCAATTAGAGCTATTTCAGCACCCGGCCAGTGCATTAATTTGAATAACGCACCAATAATAACAATCGATGCACCAATACCTACGATTTTAGGAACAATGTAGGTATAAAACTTTTCTTTTCCACTTAAAACTTTGTTAGCCATTTTAGTAAAAATTTAGTTGTAACAATTAAAGATATAGTAAAAACTTAATGCAAAATAAGATTATATTTTGTGTATAAGACCCCTATAACAATTGTTAGGAGGTTAAACACAAAATATAAGTATGATTATCTCACTCTCTTAATTTCATTTCCAGAAGAGCGACCTAAGTAAGTCATAGCACAACGGAAACCAATTGAAGAAGATGTAGAATCAAAATGTTGATATGTTCTTGTTCCTGTTTCTAAGAAATAAGCAATATCTTTCCATGAACCTCCTCTAACTACACGGCGAGGATAAGCTCCGATATTACTATAACCAATGCTATTTGCATCTGCTTTCTTGATTTGAGGGTCAAATACTGGGTTCAAATCCCACACAGTAGGTACAGCTGCTTCATAATAAGCATCTTGGCACCATTCAGCCACATTACCTGCCATGTCATATAATCCCCAGTCATTTGAAAAATACGATGCAACAGGAGCTGTATAAGAGAATCCATCATCATAGTAGTTTCCTCTACCAGGTTTGAAGTTAGCAAGCATACATCCTAAAGTATTTCTTACATAAGGGTTACCCCAAGGATACTTTGCCAAGTTTCTACCACCTCTAGCAGCATATTCCCATTCTGCTTCGGTAGGAAGTCTGAAGCGAGGGATTGTAGGTAAACCTTGCATACCTCTGTGATAATCAAGGTGTAATGTTCTCCATTTACAGAAATCTTGAGCGGCTGTCCATCTGATACCAACAACAGGATAATCATCAAATGCAGGGTGCATGAAATAATATTCTGTCATAGGGTCTCCCATGTGGTGAGCATATTCACTACCCCAACGAAGACTATCAGGTAATAATCTGTTTAAAGTGTTTGTATCAGGATTAGGCGTAAGATTTTTGAGTACATTATCCACATAATCAGGGTCTATTTGTACTCCACTTCCACCACTTCCACCGTTTCTAGCATAAGCAGACATTACATCTGTAAACAAACGATATTGGTTATTAGTAACTTCTGTTTCATCCATGAAGAAAGCACTAATAGTAATTTGTTTGTTGTAATTGATTTGAGTGTGAGGCACATCCTCATCTGCTTGTCCCATGTGGAAAGTACCCGCAGGTATTACTACCATACTTTGTGGAACATATTGATTCCACCCTGGTCTAACCACATCAAATCGATAAATCTCTCCTTTAGAGTTTATGATGCGAGCATTGAGGTCTTGATTTTTCATTGTTTTATTCTTGCCACCTCCAAGCAAACCACAACTCTGTAGGAAGATACTCCCCGCTATTAGGAAGTATAACCACACATAACGATGAACCATTTTATTCATAACACCTTTGTATTAACATTGTTGAGTTTTCATTACAAATATAGTGCTAATTTTTTCAAAAAAATTAGCAAAGAGAAAAAAATAAATTTTTTTTATTGGAAAAAACTATCTTGTACCATGTCTGGGCGTTTCCTGAGTAGGTTTTGCATAACGTTTTACAGGTAAGCCATAGGACAAAAATATTTCATGGGAGGTTGGAGCTTTTCCCTGTTTACCAGAAACAGTATAGTCAAAAGCATAGCCAACTCTCATTCGATTATCTTTAGTAGGATACATCCCTATCATGGCTGTAAGGGCATCAGATTGTCTGTATGCAAGTCCACCCCAAAATTTTTGATTATAAGTTCCCAAAACAGAGAATTCCATGGATGTACTTTTTAAGCCATTTTCAGGGAGATTTTTAATTAAAACAGAGGGTTGAAGCAACCATTGGTCGTTTAACTGATAGTTATAACCTCCTGTAAGATACAAATTTCTGGCTAAAGCATTTTCTAACTGTTCTAATCCAAATGTGATTTGGGATTTTAGTAAATGATTGGTACTAATTCCTACATAAAATTTTTCTTGGGAATACCAAACACCAAATGCAAAATCAGGCTTTAGTTCTGATTGTTTTCCATTTAGCTGTAGTGCAATTTGGTCAGACTCATCAACAAATCTGAATTTATCAAAATCAATAATTTGATTATAAATGCCTGCTCTACCACCAAAAGATAATTTGCCTTTATCTGCAATATTTAAGTGATATGAAAAAGAAAGGTGAGCTTCTAAACTATTTACAGGACCTCTTACATCTCTGACAACATTTAATCCTATTCCAGAGTTTTTTAAGTATACAAAAGGTGTTGTAGCGGAAAAAATTTGTGTTTGTGGCGAACCTCCATCATCAAAAGTAGCACCATATCCAGCCCATTGGGTTCTATGCATTAATAGAAAATTTGCCTTACCATCTGCACCAGCAACAGCAGGATTGAGATAAAAGCTATTAAACATATATTGGCTAAATTGGGCATCTTGTTGAGCTGCAACCCATTTAGGAATTATAGTTAATAATACAATTATAGATGTAAGCTTTTTGATAAATTTGGTCATTCTATTAATTTTAGAAAACTTTGGCTAAATATAGATAATATTTTTTGAAATTTTCAAAATAAATTTCTACAAAAACACCACTAATTCTTGCAAATATCTGAAAATAATTATTTTATCCAAATATTCTTTTATTTAATTTTATTGGCAAGTCTAATATAAGCCTCTAAAGCTCCTGTCATGGAAGGAGCGTTGGGTAAAGGAGCTTCTATATCAAGAATTAAGCCTGCATCTTTTACAGCTTTAGCTGTTGTAGGTCCGAAAGCTGCTATACGTGTTGCGTCTTGTATAAAATCAGGAAAATTTGTAAACAAAGATGCTATACCTGATGGGCTATAAAAAGCTAGTATATCATATTTTACATCTGCAAGATCTGAAAGGTCAGAAGCTACTGTATGATACATCACTGATTCCGTAAAATTAATTTTATTCTGTTCAAGCAAAGCAGGAAGTTCATCTTTACGAATATCTGAGCAAGGGTATAAGAATTTTTCGTCCTTATTTTTCTTGATAGAAGGCATTAAATCCTCCGCTGTTTTGATGCCTGTAAAGATTTTACGTTTTCGTACAACAATATACTTTTGAAGATAATTAGCTGTTTGTTCAGATATGCAGAAGTACTTTGTTTCAGCAGGCATTTCAATACGTAATTCTTTACAAATACTAAAAAAATGATCTACTGCATTACGGCTTGTGAAAATGACCGCAGAAAAATCTAAAGGATTGATTTTCTGCTTTCTGAAATCTTTCATTGCGATTCTATCCACCTGAATAAAAGAACGAAAGTCTATTTTTAAATTATATTTTTTAGCAAGTTCGAAGTAAGGTGATTTAGGGTCTGTTGGAGCAGGCTGAGTAACCAAGATGCTTTCCACTTTTTTCATTCTATTCTGCACGTCTTTAAATAGCATTTCTTTCATTCTAATTATTTTTTAATTCTAAGAGACCTTTATTTTTTATATAAAAAATAGCATTTTGATATAAATCATAAGGGGTATGATTTCTGAAACGCAAAGGTAAGAAAAAAAATCTAATTTTCTAAATTCCGAAAAGCTATTTGTATTATACCATAGTATGATTGTACGTACAACATATGCAAACACTAAAATTGTTTTGAAGATGTTGTACCAGCTACTTATTTGATGAGGTAAATGTAAACCTAAAAGTAAAAGTCCTAATGTAAGAATTAAATAAAAAAAGTGAGATATACGTATATATTCGTAAAAGTGTAAATTAATGAGTTTAGAAACACTCAGTAAATTGGCTGAAGCCCATATAATAATGTATTTGGCAAAAGTCCATAACATGAGCAAGCCTACCCAAATACCCCAATTTGCCCATGATAAGTTTAGATTTTGATTGTTATACTTTTGAAAAATCAATAGAGAACTTCCCTGATTTGTAGCATCTAACAAATGAAAGAATGTGCCTGTCAGGATTGCATAAGTACATAAAAAAAGTAAATTATTATTTTGAAAAACCCTAATAAACAATGGATTGTCTTGTCTTCTTTGTACTTGAAAAAACTTGTTTAGTTGTAAATACTCTACAAGCATTTTGGTATCATATTGCTTTACAAGGGTATAGATAATTAGTATAATTAAAATATAGAAAGTGATATGTTTACGATATTGTTGAATATTATTCTTATTAATCAATTCAGGTACTTCATCCATCTTTTTTGTTTGATAAGAAGGAATCCCTATCAAACAACTCTCGACAGAACCATATAAAGTAATGAATAAACTTTCTTGAGAATATATTTGTGATAAGCTGTCTAACGATATACTTTGTACTCCTTGTTTGTATTTTTGTTGGATTTTATGATTAATATATAGATAAGTATCTTCTTTAAACTCTAAAATCAGCTTATACTGTCTAAATTGCTTTGGTTTGAGCCAGAAGTGTATCAGTTTATCCTGTTGATGGTTATTTGAAATATAAGATATATAACTATTGTAGGTGGCATCATAATATAGCCAATAATCTTTTAGGTCTACAATAATTTTTTCAACTTTATTATTTGCTAAAGATTTTACTCCTGTGAGCAGGAAAAAAATAAAAAGAAATGCTGGTAGTTTAAATTTTCTCGAAAATATCATTGTAACTATTGATAAGTAATTCGCGTTTGGATACTTCTTCCCAAAGTAATTTCATCAGCATATTCCAATTCGCCACCAATTGGCAAACCTCTTGCCAATGTTGTAACTTTTACAGAATATTCTTTTAGTTTTTTAGTGAGATAAAAAGCTGTTGTATCACCCTCCATACTCGTTGCTAAAGCCAGTATCACTTCTTGAATATTTTCAGATTTCACTCTATTTATAAGGCTTTCAATATGAAGCTCTTCAGGGCTGATATTTTCCATAGGAGAAATAAGCCCTCCCAATACATGGTAAAGTCCTCTGTACTGAGCTGTATTTTCTATAGCTATCAATTCTTTAAATGTTTCCACAACACAAATTGTTTTTGTATCTCTGTTTTTACTCAAACAGATATTACACAATTCCTCATCAGCAATATTAAAACATTTGGTACAATATTTAATTTCCTTACGCAATGTTGTAAGAGCATTGGAAAGTCCTTCTGTAAAACTTACATCTTGTTTGAGCAAATACATGACAAGGCGTAAAGCAGATTTCTTGCCTATACCAGGGAGTTTAGCAACCTCATTGACTGCATTTTCAATAAGTTTGGAGGGGAGATTCATAAGTAGAATTTAAACTTCCTGAAAATTACTAAATTTTCAGGAAGTTTAAAAGATAAAATTATTTTAATTTTTTTAAAAAATTTCAGCAGAAATGCCTCTTTCGCATATTCCTTGACGCATGGGTACGAGGTCATCAAAAGTTCCAAATTTCACTGTACATTTACCTTTATAATGAATAAGCCAAGTACATTGTTCTGCTTGTTCAGGAGTATGTTTGCAAATTTTGATAAGAGTATCTATCACATGGTCAAAGGTATTGTAATCGTCATTAAATACCACCAATTCATGCTCTTTAAAATCCAATTCGTCTAAGGCTACCTCTTCATCAACAGACGGATTTGTTAGGGTTTTGGTACTCATATTGTATTCACAGTTCATTGAAATCAGAGTTCAAAAATAGCAAAAAAACAAAATTTACAACGTATAAATTTGAAATAAATTTTGATGACCAAATCCCTTTTAAAAAAGAAAGCTCTAAAGTTTTCTTTAGAGCTTTTATTCTGTTTTAAAAAATTATTTACCTAAAGCCTTAAGAATTGTTGCACCAATATCAGCAGGCGAGTGTACTACATGAATACCACAATTTGCCATAATTTCCATTTTGGCTTGAGCTGTATCATCTTTACCACCAACAATTGCACCAGCATGTCCCATTCTTCTTCCTTTTGGTGCAGTTTGTCCTGCAATAAAGCCTACAACAGGTTTCTTATTACCCGTAGATTTAATGTATTCAGAAGCAACAGCCTCATAATTTCCACCAATTTCACCAATCATAACAATGGCATCTGTATCAGGGTCATTCATGAGCAATTCAACAGCATCTTTGGTAGGAGTTCCAATGATAGGGTCACCACCAATACCTATGGCAGTAGAAACTCCTAAGCCTGCTTTAGCTATTTGGTCTGCTGCTTCATAGGTAAGTGTTCCAGATTTGGACACAATTCCTATTCTACCCTTCTTAAAAACAAAACCTGGCATGATACCAACTTTTGCTTCGCCTGGGGTGATTACACCTGGGCAATTCGGACCAATTAAACGAGAATTTTTACCTTTCAAGTATTCTTTAGCATACATCATATCTTTTACAGGAATACCTTCTGTAATACAGATGATTACCTCTATACCTGCGTCCGCTGCTTCCATGATTGCATCTGCTGCAAATGCAGGGGGTACAAAAATAATTGAAACATTTGCTCCTGCCTTATCCACAGCATCTTTTACAGTGTTGAACACATCACGGTCTAAATGTTTTTGCCCACCTTTTCCTGGTGTAACACCTCCTACTACATTTGTTCCATATTCAATCATTTGCTGAGCATGGAAAGTACCCTCAGACCCTGTAAAACCTTGTACAATTACACGAGAATTTTTATTCACTAAAACAGCCATGTTGATGATTTTTATTTTTATGAACTATTTTTCTAAAACGCACAAAAATACATCTTTTTATAGCTTATCCAAATTTTTAGAAAAGACATACCTCATATCTTTTTTTATTTAAAGCATTAACATCTGTTTATCAGATTTTTAAAAAACAAAGAGACATGAATAATCTCATGCCTCTTTGTGAATATATTTTTACATCCAACAGTTTAGATTTCTTAGATAAGAAAGTGATTGCTTTTCGTATTTTATCTTAATTTATGCTTATTTTCATCCAATAGAGCATCAAAAGAACTACTGCAGTAGAAGCTGAAACCCCTCCATAATATAAACCTATACTTAAACCTGCTTTACCTGCTTTAGCTCTATTTAAAACGTAAGGTAGAGATGCAATTGCCAAAAGGCTATATACAGCACCCATAACAACTATCATGACAAAAGAAAATGTTTGGTTTCTAATGAGTAAACAAGGTAAAGCTATTACAAATGCTGCAATACAGCCATTGATAATAGATTTTGCAGGTCCCCATTTTTCCACTAATTTACTTGCAGGAAGAGCGATAATTGCTGAAAAAAGTAACATTCCTGATTGTAGGTAGTCTGGATCAGTAAAAAATTGTTTGTAAGTATTGCCAAAGAATTGGTGATGTACCCACACAGCAGGTATTGCAAATAATAATAGGGTTTTAAATAAACCAACAAAAAAGCCTGTCAAGAATAAATCCCTCTTTTCTGAACCCTCTACTACTACTTTTTCTAATACTTTTTTGTCTTCTTCAGTTGGTGGAGTCATCGAAATATTACGAATAGAGTATGCTGTAAGCAATACTAATGCTCCTCCTAACATAAAAGTAGCTGTAAGACCTATCTGGTTTAAAATAAGTATTAAAAATGGTTCTATTGTATAAATTACCCCAAATACCATAGTCAAAATAGCAGCTACCTGTGGAAATTTATGAACAGGCGTAAAAGATTCTACCAACGAAATGGCAGGACTATGAAATGTTGCCATTGCTGCAAGCCAAAGGGTTACTAAGATAGGCAATATCCACTTCAAGCCACTACCTGGATCTGTGTTGAGTGCTACACTTACTGAAAGAAATATAATAGCAGCAAAAGCAGCTCCTGAAATAATAACTGGGAACTTTGTTCCTTTTTCTCTGAATGCTTTATCAGCTAAATTTCCTGAAATAGGATGAAAAATAGCTCCCAGTATACCTTGGGCAATAAGCAATATGGATGCAAATTCTGTAAACTGAAATTTAGAGAGTAATACAGGCTGATATTTCTCATAAGCTAACCATCCTATTGTAATAGCAGCCTCTAGAGCTGCCAAACTGACTATTTGTTTAGTAAATGAGCTTGCAGGTGTTTTTTGAAGTGCAACTTCCATAATTTTTATTTTTTAATTGTATAAAACTATTCTTGTTTTCTATGTACAAGAAATATACGTAACTTGCTTCAAATTTGGATTTAGGTTTTTATAAAATTATGTTAAAAAAATTAAAAATAGGCACAAGAAGTAGCAAATTAGCATTATGGCAGGCATATTATGTGGAAGAAAAATTAAAAAATGCAGGCTTTCAAACTGAAATTGTACACATAGAAACAAAAGGGGATAAAATTTTAGACCGTTCCTTAGCTAAAATAGGAAGTAAAGGGGTTTTTACAGAAGAATTAGAAGAGCAACTCAGAACTCAGGATATTCATTTGGCTGTACATAGTGCCAAAGATTTGCCTTCTGAGATGCCCCATGATTTAGAAATTATAGCGTTTACTGAAAGAGAACGAGTAAATGATGTTTTAATTAGCTTTCAACAAGATATTTCGTTAAAAGACAACATTATTGTAGGAACTTCTTCTACAAGACGAATCGCGACACTCAAACATTTTTATCCTCATATTCAGACTATTGAAATGAGAGGTAATTTGCAAACACGTATGCAAAAGTTAGAAAGTGGTATTTGTGATGCTATTATTTTAGCTTATGCTGGTGTTCATAGAATGAACTATGATAACTATATTGTTGAACACCTTTCTATCAATACATTTACACCAGCCGCAGGACAAGGCAGTGTAGCCATACAAGTTGCAGAAAATTTGGATAAAGAGACAAAAAGTGTCATCCAAAACACTCTTAATCACCCAGAAACAGCCTATTGTTTAAAAGCAGAAAGATCATTTTTAAGAACCTTGCAGGGTGGTTGTAGCGTTCCTGTATTTGCTTTGGCTACAATTCAGGAAGGAAAAATCAGTTTAAATGGTGGAGTAATTAGTCTTGATGGGACTCAATTTATACAAAAAGAAATGACTTCAGCCTTAGATGATTCTATAAAATTGGGTGATTCTTTAGCCCAAGAAATTTTAGCTTTAGGTGGAAAAGAAGTTTTGGAAGCCATCAAGCGATAAAATTATCGCTTGATGGGTATAATAAGCTCTCTACCAGGATAAAACTCATCTTTTTCATCGGCTGGAGCAATTTGATTGGCTCTTAAAATTTCAAATTTGGATACTCCATATTTTTGTCCAATCTGCCATAACTCCTCACCATCTAATACTTTGTGAAAATCCCTGATTACAACTCTTAATCCTGCATCAGCTCTCAGGGTAGATTTATTTGTCATACCATTGAGTTCTTTGACGTGTGAGGCACTCATATTATACATTTCTGCAATTTCTTTAAGAGTTTCTCCTTTTTGAACTTTATGAATATGTATTTTTTGTAGGTTTTCAGCTTTGCCACGAGCTATTTTAGCACTATCTTTTAAATATTCTTGTCTCTTAGCTTTTTGAACAGAATCTAAACCCTTTCTTATTCTGGATTTATCATACAAATCATATGCTAATGTATTTTTTCTGTCATCATCATCTGCAATTGTAAATACCAACAATGAGAAAATAGCACCTACTATACCTAATATGATTAATGGCATATGTTTAAATGCATGCTGATCTTCAACTTCTTCCTTCGAAACTTCTTCCGTAAGAGCAGTAGCAAATTCTTTACAATCTTTAAATCTCTGACTTTCTGAGTTTTCTGTAGCAGCTTTGATAGCTTCTAAGGTTTTCGCAGATATTTTTTTCGCTTTATGAATATCAGGACTACCAACAAGCATGGTAGTTAGAATTTTCCCTAAAGAATATATATTGCTTTGAACTGTTTTTGTTCCATTTTTTTTATCCTCTGGGCTTTGATAAGCTTCTTCTACAACTGTATTATGAACTTCAAAACCTTTTATTTTAACCTGATTACCTTCTATCAAGATATTTTGAGCACTCAATTGAGGATGGATAAGACCTATTTGATGAGCTGCTCCCACAATTTCAAGAATTTGAGAAAACAAACGCAAAGCTTTATCTTCTGTCATTGCACCCAAACTTTGTACATACTGATTGAGTGTGAGTTTGCTATCAGGTTTTTCTGTAATAAGATAGGCATTATCAGATGTCTCTATTAAATCATAAATCAATAGAGTCTGATTATGTTGAAAGTTCAGTTTTTGGCTTTCTCGTTTTAATTGCTCTTTTGCTTGGGCACTACCTATATGATTGGCATTGAGTGTTTTCACCAATACCTTTCTATCAAACAAAAGGTGTTCTGCTTCATAATAATCAAATAAATCATCAGAACTCAAATGTTTTTTTATTTCGTAATTCAATAGCCTTTCGCCAACCAAATTTGCTTTCATCGTTGTTTTCTTTGGAGCAAAACTAATAATTTTTTGTGAATTAAAGTAAATCGTTTTCAAACAAAAAGTTTTGATAAGCATTATGAAGCTCTTGCCATAATTTTGGCTCTTTTTCTTTTGAAATAATTTTCAAGCCTTTTTCATATACATTTTTGGCTTTTTCTATCTCCTCTTTTTCTGTGTAAGCGGAAGCTAAATGATAATAATTTGCTATATATTCAGGAAAATCCGTCCAAACTTTTTCATAATAGGGTAATGCTTCATCTAAGTTGTACTTTCTATATTCAGTAGCCAAGGCATACCAGTTGAAAGGATCTTGAGGTTCTTGTTGGCAGCAATGTTGTAACATCTCCAATCGTGTCATCATCTGTTTTGTTTAGGTGTCAGCTTTTTATAAATTTGTTGATAAATTATAATCTTGTGGAAAATCATCTTTATCACAATTATACAAAAGAGGAACTTATCAGAGAAATAGAGAGCCTCAAAAATTTGCTAACAAACAACGAGTTATTAGCAGAGCTTCAAGAAACGAATGTTGCTTTACAAGATTTGCTTGACAACTCAAACGATTTGATATTTGTCTGTAGCTCTCAAGGGAATTTGTTATTTGCCAACAAGATTTTTTCTACCAAATTAGGCTATCAATTAGAAGATTTACCATTTATTAATTTAAAATCTCTTCTCAGTCCTTCTCATAAGATTGCTTTTTTAAGACAATTTAGTAAAGTTTTACATCAAGAAACCTCTTCAAAATTTAATCTTGTCTTACTCAACAAACAAGGACAAAAAGTTTATTTGAGAGGTAAACTTAGTGTCAGATATGATGAAGATAATATCCCCGTAGCTATCAGGGGTATTATGTATGATGCTACTGATAGGGTTCGTATACAAAGTGAGTTAACCAGTCAGACAGCTCGTTTGAAGGCAATTTTCGAGAGTGGTTCACATATTATGTGGTCTGTTAATAGGAAAAGAGAATTTACGTCTTTCAATCAAAACTATGTAAAAGCTCTTCAGATTCAATACGGAATTGTTCCACAAATTGGTTATAATTTAGACCATCTAAGAAAAGCTTTAGAAAAAGAAGGCTTAGCTGATTTCTGGAAGGAAAAAATGAAAAAAGCCTTTTCGGGAAGGATTCAACACTTTGAAATTCAGGCTCGTGATATTTATGGAAACCCAGTTTGGCAAGATGTTTATTTAAATCCTATTCCCTCTCCTGATGGCAGTATTGATGAGGTTTCGGCAATAGCACATGATATTACAGAAAATAAAAAAGCTAATGAAGAAGCTTTAAAAGCCAAAGAACTTGCAGAATATTCATTAAAAGTAAAAGAATCTTTTTTGGCAAATATGAGCCATGAGATTCGAACACCTATGAATGGTATTATTGGAATGGTTGATTTACTGATAGATACCCCTTTAAATCCAACACAACATGATTACCTGCAAACCATCAAAAAATCATCTGAAACTCTGATGATTATTTTAAATGATATTTTAGACCTTTCCAAAATAGAAGCAGGCAAGATGGCTCTCATTAGTAAGCCTCTGCAAGTTCGCCCCATGATTGAAAAAGTATATAATTTATTTTTACCACAGGCTACACATAAAAATAATACTCTTAGCTTTGACATCAATGATAACATTCCCCAAACCATCATTGCTGATGAAACAAGGCTCATTCAAATCATTTCAAACCTTGTTTCTAATGCTATCAAATTTACAGAATTTGGAGATGTTCATATTTCTGTAAAAATACTAGAAAATTGGGATGACGAAATGCTTCTTCAGATTGATGTAATAGACTCAGGAATAGGCATTTCAGATGCAGATAAATCTATGTTATTTGAAAATTTTAGTCAATTAGATAATAGTCTTACCAAATCGCAAAGCGGAACAGGTTTAGGACTTGCTATTTCCAAAAACTTAAGCCAAATGATGGGAGGTTATATAGGAGTAAAAGATAACCACAAGCGAAAGGGTAGTATTTTTTATTTTACTTTTAAAGCTCAAAAAAGTTTTGTAGAAGAAACTCATTCTCAAAAAATTATACAAGAAAAACATGAGCCTTTGGTTTTAGACTCTAAAAAAGTTTTATTGGTGGATGACAATGCCATTAACCGAAAAGTTGCTTCTGAAATGTTAAAAAAACTTGGTTTAGAGGTTACATTAGCAGAAAGCGGAAAAAAAGCTATTGCTTTAGCTGAAAAGTCATTTTTTGACGTAATTCTAATGGATGTTCAAATGCCTGAAATGAATGGTATCGAAGCCATGAAAACTATCAGAAAGCTACCAATCCAAATACCTTATATTGTGGCTGTTACAGCTTATGCTATGCAAGAAGATAAAAGTAATCTGCTCTTGCAAGGCTTTGACGGGTATTTGGCAAAGCCTATCAAATTAGAAAACTTAATAGAAATTTTTACAGAAATAAAATCTACAAAAACTGAAGAAAATCTTGAAAATCAGGAAATCAATTTAGATGTATGGAATTCTTTAAAAGCTATTGCTGATACTGATTTTGTAAAAGATAGTGTAGAGGATTGTATCCATGAAACCAATATTTTAGTTGCAGAAATTATGGTGTATTTTGATAATCAAGATTTTGAAAATATCAAAAAACACTTACATACACTTAAGGGTTCAACAGCAACTGTTGGATTTGAAAAATTTGCTAAACAAACAGAATTTTTAGAAAAAATTTTGAAACAAAAAGATTTATTTAACTTCGAATCTCATCTTTCTATATGGCAAAAAGTTTGGGACAAAACTGTTTTAGCTTATTCAGATACTTTTGAAATATGGAAAGGTATGTCATAAAGAGTTACTTTTTTAAAATATAATTTCTATATTCTCCAATAATGTAACCTCCTGTTATTTTTTCAACTATTTTTTTTAGTTTATCCTTCATTTTCAATTTATTGTAGCTCATATCTCTGTCAAAATACCAATTTTTTAAGAGAATACGCTTTTGCATTACTTTTGGATGGGTTTCTGTAAATTTTTTAAGAATATCTATCTGACTGTAATCAAAATCATCTTTTTGGGGAATATTTTGGCTCATCCATTCATCATCATGCCAATATTTATTAAAATTTTCTTGTTTTTGTTGCATAGCTTTGGGTTCTTTCACCCATCCATAATGATAAATATATGCATCTATCAACTTAACTTTTAGTTTTTTGTCATCACCCATTCGGAAACCTTGTGCATCTTTGTAAGAATAGATATTTTCGTCATTTCTTATTATTCTGATTTCTCTACGATACCATTGATAAGAATCCCCAACATAATCATAAGAACCATAAAAATGTAAATACTTAAATAACAGCCCATCTATCATTTTATTATCTAAATTATCTTGCATAGCTTTTTGGATGGTTGACAAATATTTTTCGTGAACAACCTCATCTCCCTGAATATAAAAAACCCAGTCTGTATCTTTAGATACTCCTCTTAAAGCTTTGTTGGTTTCATCTGCCAGTACTTTTCCTCCTGCCCTAAAATTATCGTTCCATGTGGTTTGTAGAATTTTAATTTTTTGAGGATCAATATTCTGAATCAGATTTAAAGTATCATCATCGGAGTTTCCAACAGCTACTACAAATTCATCACATATAGGTAAAATTGACAAAATAGCTTCTACAATTGGATAATCATATTTTATTGCATTTCTAATAAATGATACTCCTGTTACTTTCATAAATAGTTTATTGATTGTTTTTATATCATAAAATTAAGTTTCTTTCTTAGTTTTTCAAAAAAAAACTACTTTTACGCAAAATTAGGATTTCAAATGATGAAACAAGAAGAAAATCAGTGGTCAGAAGAAATTACCCCTAAAAATAAGTGGTTTGATATTCGTTTAAATGAACTTTGGAAATACAAAGATTTGATAGGTTTATTTGTTTATAGAGACTTTATTTCAGTTTATAAACAAACCATTTTAGGTCCTCTCTGGCACATTATCCAGCCTTTATTCACTACTATTGTATTTTCGATTGTATTTGGAAACATTGCTCAAATCAATACAGATGGTATTCCACATTTTTTATTTTATTTATGTAGTATTACTATCTGGAACTATTTTGCAAACTCTATCAACAGTACATCTAATGTATTTGTAAATAATGCTTCTGTTTTTGGAAAAGTCTATTTTCCTCGTCTTACTGTACCAGTAGCCAATGTTATATCTGGCTTTATGGCATTTGGTATTCAGTTTGTATTATTTTTAGGTGTTTATGCTTTTTTCTTCTTTACTGGAAATCAAAGCGTTGCCCCTAATTTGTGGATATTAGCAGTCCCTATTTTTGCTTTTAATATGGCTTTATTAGGATTAGGTTTTGGTATTATTGTTTCATCTCTGACAACTAAATATCGAGATTTGACTTATGCTATTGGATTCGGAGTTCAATTAATGATGTATATTTCAGGTGTTATTCATCCTTTATCTTACATTTCCGAAGAAAAAAGATTTTGGATGATGCTAAATCCAATTTTCAGTGTCATAGAAGGTTTCAGATATGCTTTTTTTGGGAAAGGCGTTTTTGAACCCTTAATGCTTTTGTATAGTTTAAGTATTAGTTTAATTGTCTTTATTATTGGTGTCGCATTATTTCATAAAGTAGAGAAAGGCTTTATGGATACGGTTTAGTTTACAGTATTTTTTATTGTTTATATTGTTTTTTTGTGTGAAAAAATCTACTTTTCACAAATTTTACCAAATTAAGAATTAAACAACATAAAACAATGAAGAAATCCTTACTGTTGTATATTTTTATATTTCTTACTTTTCATACCTTACATGCTCAATTTGTACTTGCAGATTTTACAACCTCATCTACAAGTATTTGTACAGGACAGTCTGTAACATTTACAAATACATCTATAACTGGTGGTGGAGCAGCAGCTATTAACTCATGGACTTGGAATTTTGATTTTACAAGTGTTGGTGGAGCTACTCCTTCTACTGCCAATACAGCAGGTCCTCATGTTGTTACATTTAATACTGCTGGTTCTTATTTAGTAAGGCTTACTGTTGGCAATGGTACACAATCTGACACAAAAAGTATTGCTATTAATGTTTCAGTTGGCATTCCTGTTCCTATTACAGAAGGTTTTGAAGGAACTTTCCCTGCTGCTGGTTGGAGTGTAACTAATACAGCTGGTTCTCTTAATTGGGGGCAAAACAACACAACTGGACAGTCTAGCTCAAAAAGTGTTTGGGTTGATTTATATTCAAATAATATTAATACAAATTCTTTATACTTAAATTTACCTCGTATAAATCTTACAGGTTATGTAGGAGGAACTGTTCAGTTTTATGTAGCTCATAGAGGTTTTTCTGGAAGATATGCAACTCTTACTTTAGAAGCAAGTACTGATTGTGGTATAAACTATACACAGGTATGGCAAAAAACAGGAACTGCATTAGCTACTACTACCCCTACAGATGGTTCTGAGCTTAATACTCCTACTGCAGGCGAATGGCGTTTAGAAAGTGCAGATATCAGCAGCCTTACAGGAAACCCTGCTGTACAGTTTCGTTTTAAATTACAGGATAATAATTCTACTAATAATATTTTTCTTGATAATATCAATATTACAGCTTTTACTTCTACTCCTCCCAATGATCCAAGTACTCTTGTAGCAAATGCTCCAGTCTTTAATCAGGTTAATTTAACTTGGGTTGATAACTCCAATAATGAGTTTGGGTTTAAGTTAGAACGTTCCATCGATAATATAAATTTTAGCCAGATTGGAGGCAATTTGCCTGCAAATACTACTAGTTATACAGACAATACTGTTAGCACCAATACTACATACTACTATCGTGTAAGATCATATATTGGCACCATCCATTCTAATTATAGTAATACTGCAACTGTAACTACTCCCACTGTGTCTTTGAATGCACCAAGTGGACTTATGGCAACTGCTGTTTCTTCTTCAAGAATTAATTTAGCTTGGACAGATAATGATGTAAATGAACAAGGTTATAAAATAGAACGCTCTTTGGATGGTACAAACTACACTGAAATTGCTAGTAATCTATCAACAAACTCAACCAATTACTCTGATTTAAGTCTTAGTCCTGGTACATTATATTATTATCGAGTACGTTGTTTTTTAGGAGCTGTAGATTCTCCATATAGTAATGTAACTCAGGCTACTACTTTTGTAGTTATAACAGCACCTACAACTCTTACAGCAACAGCAACATCAGCAACATCTATCAATCTCACTTGGACAGATAATAGCACTAATGAAACAGGTTACAAAGTAGAACGCTCAACTGATGGTCTTATTTTTACAGAAATTGCTTCCAGTTTGCCTGCAAATAGCAATATTTACTCTGACGCAAGTTTAAGTTCTGGCATTTTATACTTTTATCGTGTTAGAGCCTTTAATGGCACTATTTTTTCTAATTATAGCAATACTGCTCAAGCTACCACTACTGTAACTATTGCCGCTCCAAGCAGTTTACAGGCAAATGCCGTATCACCTACTCAAATCAATCTCACTTGGACAGATAATGCAAATAATGAAGCTGGATTTAGAATAGAACGCTCAACTGATGGCACAACTTTTACAGATTTAGGTGGAGGATTACCCATCAATGCTACTACATTTGAAGATGGTGGCTTGATTCCCAATACCAAATATTTCTACAGAATTAAGGCATTCAATGGACCTCTCTTAAACTCTTCTTTTAGCAATGTGGCTGAAGCAACTACTCCTTTACCTACTGCTATCAAAAATGATATTTCTAATAATATTGTAATATATCCAAATCCTAATAATGGTAATTTTGTAGTAGATTTATCTGAATCTTCTATACAAGTTCAAAGTATCATATTATATAACTCTATTGGAGCTAAAGTGTATGAAATACCCAGTACAATTGATAAAAAACTGAATATTGAACTCACAAATATTGCTAAAGGTATTTATTATATAAATATCAATAGTCAAGATTCAAAAGCTATTAAAAAAATTGTTATTCATTAATAAAACATTTACTCCTATTTAAGTCGTTTAACTGTATGTTAAACGGCTTTTATTTTTTATTAAAATTCATACTTTTAATCTTTTATGAAATCTCTATATTTTAAAGAAGAACATACTTTGTTCAGGAACAGTGTTCGCCAGTTTATGGAAAAAGAAGTTATTCCATACATAGAAGTATGGGAAACTGAAAGAAAAATTCCTAAAGATATTTTCAAGAAAATGGGCGAACAGGGTTATTTAGGATTGAATTTTCCCGAAACTTATGGGGGAGTTAATGCAGATTTTTGGTACTCTGTTATATTTCTTGAAGAAATTGCCAAAGTGGGAGCTGGTGGATTTCCTACGGCTGTAAGTGTGCATCAGTTTATGGCTATCAATCATATTTTTAAGGCAGGTAGTGATTTTCTTAAAGAAAAATATTTACGTCCAGCTATTCAAGGTGAAAAAGTTGCAGCTTTGGGCGTTAGTGAGCCCGGAGCAGGTTCTGATGTTTCTGCCCTTAGAACAAAAGCTGTAAAAGAAGGTGACTTTTATATCATCAATGGTTCAAAAACATTTATCACAAATGGCACCTATGGCGATTTTATAACGCTGGCTGTCTCTACTAATCCAGAAAACAAAGCTGGTGGCATTAGTCTGATTGTTGTAGATTTAAACAGTGAGGGTATCACCAGAACAAAACTCAATAAAATGGGTTGGCATAGTTCTGATACAGCAGAAATTAGTTTTGACAATGTCAAAGTTCCTTTTGAAAATTTGATTGGTGTAGAAAATTTTGGTTTTTACTATATCATGGAAAGTTTCCAGCTTGAACGTTTGGTAGCAGGGATTATGGCTGTTGCCAGTTCACAATGGATATTAGATGAAACCATCCAGTATATGCATGAAAGAGAGGCTTTTGGAAGAAAAATAGCAAAATATCAAGCTCTAAGGCATACCATTGCAGATTTAGCAACTGAAATTGAAGCAGCCAGACAACTAGTCTATCATACATGCTGGTTACAAGCTGAAGGAGAAGTAGCTGTAAAACAATGCTCTATGATAAAACTATATTGTGCTGAACTCTCTAACAAAGTTGTAGATAAGTGTTTACAGATTTTTGGGGGTTATGGCTATATGGAAGACTATTTTATATGCAGAGCCTATAGAGATTCAAGAGTTGGCACAATAGCTGGTGGAACTTCAGAAATTATGAGAGAAATTATTTCAAAAATGATTATTGATGATATTGACTACAAGCCTGTTTATAAAGGCAAATAAAGCTATTTTTTTTGTAAATCTTGAAGAACTTTTTGAATGGAATCATATTTTTTTTGGTTCCGTTCAATTTGTTTAGCCCCCTCTATACTGTCTAATTTTCGTTCTTCGGGGCTTCTTTTATCCTTATACTTATCTAATCCTGACTTTAGCATAAAAACTAAGTAAAGGTATGATGAAACCAACAAAATACCTGCAATTCCTATTCCTACTATTCCATGAGCAATATATTTTTTATTCTTTTTGAATAAATGGATGATAATCCATAATAAGCTTGCTCCACCTATTACCATCGACATAATTTGTAATACTACAACTATCATTGTTTAGGATGATTTAAGATATGTGTCATATCATCAGATTCTATTTTGACAACTCTTGTGGGTAACGCAAATTCTCCACCATTTTGCTTTACTATTTCATAAATTTTAAAGTTTATCTCATCTTTTATACTCATGTATTCAAAAAAATCATTGGTAATGGCAAAAAAGAAGATGGTCATTTTAACAGCATTTGTTCCAAATTCTGAGAAAAAAACATGACTATTTTCATCTGTTTTTGAGTGTTTTTGTAAATAATGATGAATATGTGATTTTATTTCTTGTAAATTGATAATAGGTGTTTGATAGGTTATCTCTATATCAAATCGAGAACGCCAAACATGCCTTTCATTCCAATTATCTAAAGGTTGGTCTATCATCATTTTATTGGGCAGTGTAATTAAAGAACGTTCTACTGTTCTTATTCTGGTAGTTCTAAAACCTACTTTTTCTACTCTACCCAAAATACCTCCTACTTGTACCAAATCGCCTGTGATAAAAGGTTTATCCAAAAATATTGTAAATGATGCAAATAAGTTTTCCAAGGTTTCTTTGCCTGCCAATGCTACAGCTAAACCTCCTATACCCAAACCTGCAACCAAAGTCGTTACATTGAAATCTAATACATAACTTAATGTAAAAAATAGAATTAAAATAATGGCTAGAACCTTTGTGATTTCTTTGAAAAATGGCGTTAAATGATCATCAATTTTACTTTCTGTATATTTAGCTTTTTCTTGGAAATAGTTTCCCCAAAAACTAATTACTCTCAGAACTAATATTGTTCCTAATATTACCAAAAAAACACGATAGCATTTATGCAAAATCATTTGTAGTCCAAATTCCTTAGATGGGGCTAAATTCCAGCTTTTAGGAAATCTTAATTGATTAAAGGCTACATATATAAATAAAAACACTAACAACCTACTCAGATGATTTTTGGTGTATAATACAAAACTAGTAATAAGGTTGGTTTCTGTTTTTCTCATTAAAATTTTAGAGAAAACCCTGATTACCAGTGGAGCTAAAACACCTTTAAAAAGTATCCCCACCAATACCAATGCTAAAAAAGTGGCAATATGTGAAGGACTATTGTCCAAAATATCGCCTTTAAAATACTGATTAACCCATTCGAACATGATTGAAGAAATATAATGCTGTCATACTAAAAAAACAGGCGAGTGTTTTTACTCGCCTGAAAATCTTGATACTATAAGTTTCCTCTTAAAGCCTGTTCTCTTTCTATTGACTCAAACAATGCCTTAAAGTTCCCTTTTCCAAAAGAAGTAGCTCCTTTACGCTGAATAATTTCATAAAATAGTGTAGGTCTGTCTTCTACTGGTTTTGTAAAGATTTGTAAAAGATAACCCTCATCATCTCTATCAACCAAGATATTAAGGTCTTTCAATTTTTTTACATCCTCATCTATTTCTCCTACTCTGTCATATAAATCTTCATAATAATTATCTGGTACATATAAGAAATCAACTCCTCTTTTTCTTAATTCACTTACTGTATGAATAATATTGTCTGTAGCTACTGCAATATGCTGAACACCAGCCCCGTAATAAAAATCTAAATACTCTTCTATCTGAGATTTTTTCTTACCTTCAGCAGGTTCATTGATGGGGAATTTAATATAACCTGTACCATTAGACACTACTTTTGACATCAAGGCAGAGTATTCCGTAGAAATATCATTATCATCAAATGTTAATAAAAGTTTGAAACCCATTACATCTTCATAGAATTTCACCCATTCATTCATTTTTCCAAGTTCTACATTTCCTACACAATGGTCAATGTATTTTAAGCCTATAGGTTCTATTTGCATAGTACTTTTAGCAGGTGCAAAACCTGGCATGAACGCTCCTTTATAATTTTTACGTTCTACAAATGTATGAATAGTTTCTCCATAAGTATGAATAGCAGACATTACTACTTCCCCATGCTCATCTGTTATTTTTTTAGGTTCAAAAGCTGACTTAGCACCTCTACTCATGGTTTCGTAGTAGGATTTTTCAGCATCATCAACCCATAAAGCTAGGACTTTTACACCATCTCCATGTTTTTTCACGTGCTCTGATATCTCACTATTAGGATCAAAAGATGTTGTAAGTACCAAACGGATTTTATCTTGCTGCAATACATAAGAAGCCTTATTTCTTACACCTGTTTCAGGACCTGCATAAGCTACCAACTTATAACCAAAAGCAGACTGATAAAAATAGGCAGCTTGTTTGGCATTGCCTACATAAAACTCTATATGGTCTGTACCAAGGATTGGAAGAAAATCTTGCATAATTGTAAATATTTTAGTAAAATAAATGTACAGAAAGGTTTAGAAGTACGTTCAAAAGTACAGTTTTTTATTTTTTTTTCAAAAAAAAAATGGTTTCTTTGAATTTGTAGCAAACTTATAGATATAACATGATCAATTTACAAAAACTAAATCAAGATTTAGTTGAAATCGTAGAAAAGAGAATCCAATTGGCTGATTTAAAATATGATGACAGTCGCTATGATGAAATAGAAGAACAGCTTCATAGTTTAGAAGACGATTTTTTAAAAAAGTATGATGATTATCTTGAGGATATTTTACTGGACATCCATGATGAATATTGTCCTGAAACAGAAGTATTGTCACCTATTGCTTATTTAGCCAAAAATTATATTCATAAAGATCACAAATCTTATGATACACATGAAGACCAAGGTGTTTGGGTAGAGATAGAGGAAATTCCTGAAAAGGAAGCACATTTAGTCTTATTGCCTAACCCTTTACGCATCGTTTTAACATCCGGAAGTTTTAGAAAGCCCGTTTGGAAAGCAGAAGAGAAATAAACATACTACCATGAAAAACTTTAAGATTCGCCAAATTGCTTATTTCTTTGGTTCCATTTTGCTTATGATGACATTTGTGAATTTCTTTGTTGTAAATTCCATAGCCATCCACCCAAAAGAAACTCAGATTATTGGTTATACACTACAAATACGTGAAATTGCTAACCAATTAAAGCTAACGCTTACCATTTTGGCTAATCAAGAGTTTTATAACGAAAACTTAGCTGATGATATTAAAAGGCTTGAAGGTTCTTATAATACAAAATTATCTGTTTTAGAAAATAGTGGTGAATTTAAAATTGAAAGTAATGGACAAGTGTTGCATATTCCAAAACCAGATGAACCTACCAGAATTTTACTCTCTAAAATTAGAGCTCAATGGGTCAATTATGGTAAAGATGTAGATTTGGTGATTGATAAACTTACCAAGGGGGCAAGTACTGATACACTCAAATTAGATGAAAAATGGGTTGTAGATAAATATAATTTATTTGTAAGCCTACATGACAATCTTACTGCTTTATATCAAGAAAAACTTGAACGTCAATATGCTAATCTTAATTTAGCTTTTATTCTATTGGGTATTTTTAATTTAGCAATTATAGCTTCTATTTATTATACTGTAAGGAACCTCATTCTTATTCCTATTCAACAGATTTCCATGACATCTAGACAACTTGCTAAAGGTAACTTAAGTAAAAAAATACGATTTACTTCCCAAAACGAAATCGGTTATATTGCTCAAAATATTAATGATCTGGCTGAAATTGTGGAGAAAGCAACAGATTTCTCCAAAGAAATTGGTCAAGGTAATCTAGATGCTGAATATAAAGGAGATGCTAGTATTCTTGAAAATAAAGGAAGTATCGTAGCTGCTTTACAACTCATGCGAGACCAACTGCGAGAAATTGCTCTCAAAGATCAGCAAGAACGCTGGTTGAGTGCAGGTATTGCTGAATTCTCTGAAATGCTCCGTAATCTTGATACCAAAAATATTAATGAAATGTGCTATCATATCATCAATTTTATTGTACGCTATATGGAAGCCAATCAAGGATTAATGTTTGTGCTTAATGATGATATACCGAATCTAAATGAACACTATTTGGAAGCTATGGCAGGTTATGCTGCAAATAAAAGGAAAATATTTAACCAAAAAATAAAAATTGGAGAAGGTCTTGTAGGACAGAGTTTTGTAGATAAAGAAACAATTTTATTGGATGAAGTACCTAGCTCTTATGAAAAAGTTTCATCTGCATTAGGTATGGCTACTCCACGAAATGTACTCATTGTTCCTTTCACATTTCATGATGTAGCTCTGGGAGTTTTAGAAATTCTTTCTCTTAAAGTCATACCTCAATATAAAGTAACTTTTGTTGAAAAAATAGCTGAAATTTTCTCATCAACAGTTTCTACTGCCAAGGCTTATAATAAAAGTCAAAAACTATTTGCAGAGTCTTTGGAGGTTGAAAAACGTATCAGTAGACGAGGATAAACTTGTATAACCTAAAAGGTTTATTTGCAGATGTTTAATTTATAATGTTTTTTTACTAACTTTATAGCAAATTACTGGAACTCTATGAAAATAACCCCTATAGAAATTAGACAAAAAACTTTTGAAAAGAAGGCTTTTGGTGGCTATGATAAAGATGAAGTTACAGCCTTTTTACAAGCTCTTTCTCAAGAATGGGAAAAGCTCAATAATGATTTACGAGAAATTAAGTTAAAACTTGAAATGGCAGAAAAAGAAGTAGGACAACTACGTCAAGTAGAGTCTTCTCTTTTTAAAACACTTAAAACAGCTGAAGATACTGGAAGTCACATCATTGAGCAAGCTAAAAAAGATGCAGAATTAAAGGTTAAAGAAGCTCAACTCAAGGCAGATGAAATTTTAAACGATGCTCGTTTACAATCTAAAAATCTCGTTCAAAAAGCTGATGTAAAAGCTAAATCTATGCTCCAGCAAACATTGGCTGAAATGAAAAGAATAAAAGGTGAATGTAGCATGCTTGAAGATTATAAAGAAAATCTGCTTTCTGAACTAAAAAACATATCTTATTCCATTTTAGATAGAGTAAATCGTAGTGAAAGTAAAAGTATTTTAGATACTTTTGATTCTAAAATTAAGGAAACCGAAGCAGAGTTAGAGAAGCAAACCGAAGATTTTGAACAGATTGCAGAAAAATATAAAGATGAGTTAAACCAAACAGAGAACCCTAAAACTGATTCCAATAATAATTTGGCTTCATTTTTTGATTCTATTATCTAATTTACTACTTTTTCTCTAAAATTTCTTTCAAAGGTATCACGATTGTATCTATATCACCTGCTCCAATCGTTACTACTATTTCACAAGGTAATACATCTATTATAGACATAATATTTTCCTTTGTACATAATAGTTTTTCAGTAGCCTGAGCTTTCCCAAGTATCATTTTAGAATTTACTCCTTCTATAGGCTTCTCACGAGCTGGATAAATATCCAATAAAATAAGTCTATCTGCTAAAGATAATGTTTCAGCAAATCCATCAGCAAAATCTCTTGTTCTTGAGTACAAATGAGGTTGAAAAATAGCTGTAATGTGCCTTTCAGGATATAACATTCTTACTGCAGTCAAAAAAGCTCTTATTTCTTCAGGATGATGAGCATAGTCATCTATTTGTATAATATGAGGTGTCTTCTGAATGTATTCAAAACGTCTCTTTACTCCTTTAAAACTTTCTAGACCAGACTTTATTAGATGTGCTTCAATACCTATACTTTCAGCTACTGATAATGCAGCTAATGCATTTAAGATATTATGGTAGCCAGGTACTCCTAATACTATATTATTAATAGTTTGAATGGGTGTCTGCACATCAAAAACAAAATTCCCCTCTTGGATACGTATATTCTGAGCATAATAATCACATTGTTGTAAACCAAAATTATGCACATCTATTTGGTTTTCAATTTTCAAATTAAGTACAGACTTAATAAAGAGTTTACCTTTTTCTTTTATTTTTCTTACAAACATTTCAAAAGACTCTTTTACTGCATTTGGATTATGATAAATATCTAAATGGTCAGCATCTGTTGAAGTAATAATAGCAATATCAGGATGTAAAGTCAGAAATGACCTATCATATTCATCAGCTTCTACTACTATAAGAGCATCTTTATCTTTACTTAGTAGCAAATTGGTTGCATAATTTTGTGTAATACCACCAACAAAAGCAGTTACAGATTTTTGAGCGTAGTGTAATAAATGAGCAACCATGGAAGATGTTGTTGTTTTTCCATGTGTTCCTGCAATAGCAATTGTAAAGTTATCTTGTGTAATCAGTCCAAGGGCTTCTGCTCTTTTGAGTATCTTAAAATCATTTTTTTTGAAATATTGCAAGCCTAAATGTTCCATTGGAATGGCTGGCGTAAAAACAACTAATGTATTATCTCTTGAAAAATTAGGGGGTATTAAGATTGGATTTTCATCAAAAACAATAGGTATACCTTCTTCTTGCAACTGATTGGTAAGTTGAGAAGGAGTTTTATCATAGCCAGTCACTTCGTATCCTTGAGCCTGAAACCAACGAGCTAAAGCACTCATTCCTATTCCTCCAATACCCAAGAAATAAACTTTTTCAAAATTTTTGAGATTCATAGAATAACTTTAATGATGTAAATTTTGGCAATTTAATTTAAAAATTTGGTTTTGAACAAAATTTATCTTTATAAAAATTAGAATTTAGCATAAAAATTGTTATATTTATCTGAGTATCTAAAATTCAGTTTTATGAAAAACTATAAGCTTTTTTCGGGTTTGGTATTAGGAATTAGTACCTGTGTATTGGTAGCATGTGGAGTGGGCGGAAGCTCTAATCTTTCTGTAAGTGCCGTAGGATGGTCAGCGGAGACACCTGTTGATGTAAAGTTTAACCCAACAAATGATAATTTTAAAGAATTTGTTGCAAATTTCAAACAAGCACAATTTCCTTTGCAGTTAGATGAAAGAAACATTGCATTCTTTAAGGCAAAAGCTTCTTGGAAGAATGACCAAATGCAATCTCAAGAACCAGCATGGAAGAAAAAGCTTATTGCTGATAAATTTGAAGAATTTGTTCCTTCTATGAATGAAGGTAAATTTAGCAGAGTACCCACACACAACGAAACTCAATATGTTGCAAAACTTGCTGAAAACTCTCAGTATGTAGCTGTTATTTATAGTATTTCTACTGCCTATGGTGATTACGACTATGCTGATGCATCAGAAAACACACCTGTTCGTTTTATGCTTAGCATTTATAACCATAAAGGTGAAATCATAGATGAAAAAGTTATTGCATATAATGATAGAATGGGAATGGCTACCGCTACCATTGAAAAAAATCTTAAAATAAAAACTCAAAAGTTTGAGAATGTATTTGGTAAAGATGAAGAAGGCAATTCCAACTACATCCCAACAGGTAAGAAAATAAAGTCAGAAATTACATATCAGATTTCTAAGAATGGAACTATTGAAACCATTGGAGAAAGTAAATCTAAAGACAAAGAAGCAAAAGATAGAACTGATTACGTTTTTTAAAATAGAAAGTCATATATAAGCCAAAAACTCTAAACTAAAAATTTAGAGTTTTTTTATTTATCATAGATTATAAAATTACTTAATAGTCTAAAATCTATCAAAGAAAAAGTGCTCTATAAAATAGAGCACTCTTATTATAGTTTTTTCAATGTAGATTAAGGGAATACTACACCTCTAATGTTACGAGCATTTACATCAATCAAAGGTATTTGAGCAATATAAGTTGTATTAATAGCCTTAATGAACTGATTTGCTACGATTGCATATCCTTTTGGAGTTAAATGCACACCATCTAAAGAGAATAAACCTCCACTAATAAATGCAGAATTTACAGAAACTCCATCAATACCATTATCTCTGATAATTTGATTGAAGATAGCATCAGCATCTACAATAGCTAAACCTTTAATTTGTGCTGCAGAGCGAAGTTTTGTATTGAAAGCAGAAGTTGCAGTACGAATAGTTGATACTTCTTGTCTGTCTAATACGATATTATCTGCAATAGGATTAGCAAGAACAGGGAAATTTGCAGGTCCCACAGGGTTTGCAGGGTTAAAGCTTGGATTTGGTCTTACAACACCCAAACCAGCAGCTAAACCAGTTGTAGGATTTGTAAGAGTAGCTTGTCCAGAAAGTAAGAAGAAATCAATTGCAGGGTTCATTTGGCGAACAACTGTTCCACCAGCAATATATACAGCATAATTATTAGAGCCTGTTGTAAAGCCAGGGCTGTTAAAACCTGCTAATTGATATGCTAAGTTTGCTTGAGCTGCTGTTAAACCACTTGCTAAAGGGAATGTAATTCTTGGAAAAACTCCACCATTAGCTGCTGCTACTGCAGGGTTTACTGTTCTAACAAAAGGAATAGTTGCCACATCAGGGATAGTAGCCACAGCACCTTTTGCTCCATTAGCAGTTAATTTATTGATTAAACTGTCTGTACTTGCATTAAATAAAGGTGTTGCTGTAATTGTACCAGGGATACCTGTAGTACTTATAGGATATTGACCTGAAACAAAAATACCTGTTGAGTCTCCACCACGAGTAGCATAACCCAATACGTCATTATTACCTAACCAGCAAGTAAAGAATGTAGGGTTTGACTCACCTACAAAGTCTGTATATTTTTTCGCTGTAAGAGGTGGTAACAAACGTTCAAAATAAGGGTTTAATTGAGCAACAGAAGCATTTGTAACTTCAACCATTCTCAAACCTGGGATACCTAGGTTATTGTTAGGACCTTCATGGCGAGCCAATTGTCCTGTTGTAGCATTTGTTACAGCCAATTCTGTTATTACAGGCTTAATAACTGGTGTTGAACCATTCCATTCTGTAATTTGTTGATAACCAGAACCATTTTTCTGAGCTTCGCTAAAAAGGGGCTGAGGAAAATCTCCACCACCTACAAGCTTAAACTGGCCTGCAAGAAAATTAGGATATGAGTTTATTTGAGCATCTCTGTACAAACCGCCATCTGCAAAACCCGCAGTAAGGGAGTTACCAACAGCTACATATTTAGTAAAATCTAAGCTTTTTCCTTTTGAAATAGGAGTTTGCTCTAATTTTGGTTTACAGGCAGCAAGAGCTAACGTTCCAAGTGCTGCATATGCAATGTTTTTATAAGATATTAATTTCATATTAATTTCAAGATTTTTAGATACGAGTTAAACATTTTAGAAACTGTAAGATACACCAAGGCTACCAACAATTACTCTAGTTTTGTAAGTTCCCGCAGGACCAACTGGAGCATTTCTGTTATCTAAAGCGACATTAGTGTTTGTTCTTTTAGCTTTATCACCATAAAGTACACTTGCATCAATGTTTAATTTACCAATTTTGTATCCTAAACCACCAGACAAGAAAGTAGTATTTGCATCTGGAGTTTCTGCTGTCATATAACCATCAGGTACAGGAGTAGGATCAAAATAACCACCTGCTCTCAAGCTTAGGTCTTTAATCTTATATTCAGCACCTGCACCTAATACAATTCTATCTCTGTAGTTACGAGGAGAAGCTGAAAGTGTAGAACCAGCTACAGCATCTTTGAATGTAAAGGCTAATTCTTTGTAAGAGCTCCAGAATGTATAACGAGCATCAAAGTTAAATGTGAAATTTTCATTTGTTTGCAAAGATGCTCCTATTGTAAGCACTGCTGGTAAAGGAAGCTCAGATGTGAAGCTTGTAGTAGAAGTTCCATTTGCTAAATTAGGGAAATTAGCAGCAAGACTCAACCCAGCAGGACCTTGTAGATTAGGGATATTAGAGAAAGTAGCTGTTCCATCTTCCACTTTTGCCTTAATTTCAGAACGATAAGCAACACCTACACTAATTTGTTCAACAGGTTTGAAGGTTACCCCTAAGTTCCAGCCTATACCATTTGCTTTACCATCTAGTTCAGAATCTGCAAATGCTCCATTAACAGGGAGAGCTGTTTTTCTTTGTAGATTTACACTACCCAACATATATTGGAAGCCTGCACCAACAGAAAGTTGCTTATTAATACGATAAGCCAATGTAGGCTGAATGTAGATAGCTCTAAGAGAAATTTGTTCCAAACTTGTCTGTCCAACCCATCCATCTTCCCATTTTACAGAAGACCCGTAAGGTGTTACTACACTTAGTCCTGCTTTGAAAGCTTTGTCTTTACCAAAGCCATAAGCTCCATGTAAATAGAATGGCAAACTAATTGGATTCTCTGTTTTATAAACTTCACTTCCTAATGTAGGAGAAAACTCTACATTTGAAAATATAGAATTCACACCAACAGCAACCCCTCCAGATTCAAGAAAGCCGATAGATGCAGGGTTATAGAAGGCATTACTTACATCTGCAAGAGCAGAGCCAGTATTTCCCATCCCTGTCTGCCTTACTCCTTGTAGTACTACCTGAAATCCGCCTGCTTCTGCCCATAATGCAGTACACAAGCCCAGCATTGTAAAAATTATTTTTCTCATAATAAGATAGCATTAAGTTTAAGTTAAGGAAAATTAAATTTCGACAAATTTAAAAACTATAATATAATTTTTGCAATATATAGTTAGTTTTTTTAATTCTAAAAAATATTTTTTTATTCAATTACCCTGTCTATTGCATGAATCACTCCATTTTTAGCTGGCACATCAGCAACAACCACTTTAGCATCACCAATTGTTATATTATCACCATCCACTGTTACCTTTAATTTTTTACCTTGTAGAGTAGTTATTTCAGGTGTTTTTTGAAGGCTTGCAACATCAAACTTTCCTTTTATAATATGTCCTTTTACAAAACTTGCTCCCTGATTAAGTAGTTTCGTCATTTTTGATTCACCCAATTGTTCTATTGCTTTGTTATTGGGTACTAATATAGTATAGGCATCTTCTTTACCAAGCATATCAGATACATTTGTATTGAGATAAGAGGCAAATAAAGAAAAGTTCTCATTTGTGTTAAGCATATCTAAGAGTGTAGGAGCTTCTTGAGCATTTTCAACAGGTTTTTGCTTCTGAAGAACTTGTGTAGAATCTTGTTCTGTAGCAACCCCATTTGTTTTTTCTTGCTTACTTCCACAAGAAAAAACGAATATAGAAATGAAAACAAAATAAATAATTTTATGAGGCATTTTAATATGTATTTTTAGTTTAAAAACAAAACGTTAGCAAGTTATGTAAAATTTGTATAATTTTTGTGCTTTATTTTTCAAAACTTTTATTCTGCCTAAATTGTTAATATATGGCAATAAAACCATCTATGAAACTATTTCTTTTTTATCTGTGTATACTTCCTTTCTTTTGTTTGGGACAGCAATATCAGTTTCAATTTGATAATAACCATCAAGTTGAGCAAAATGGGATCATTCTCCAAAACCCTTGGGCAGGCGGACTCAATTCCCCTCAAATTTCTAGTATAGACCTAAATATGGACGGCGTTTTGGATATCTTTGTTTACGACCGTACCAATCAAAAGATATATACTTTTATAGCAAATTCCTCTTTAAAAAAATATATTTACCAACCTGAATATGAATCTTTATTCCCTGATTTGAATGGAGCTGGTTGGGTTTTATTACATGACTACAACAATGATAACAAAAAAGATATTTTTGTAGGTTATAACTTTGGTGTTCAGGCTTATAAAAACACTTCTTCTTCTATTTTAAGCTTTACCAAACAATATGAACTGTTGGAAACAGAAAGTGCTGGTATTCCTTTTAAATATAATCTCTCAATTTTTAATACAGATGTTCCTGCATTCCAAGATATAGACACTGATGGCGATTTGGACGCTCTTTTTCTTGATTTTCATAATGGACAGATAGAACTACATCTCAACAGAAGTAAAGAGCGTTATGGAAATACTGAATTTTTAGAGTTTGAACAAATTAATTATTGTTGGGGAGATTTTCTAATTCAAGAAATTAATTGTGATGATATTGTTTTTAATATTGCTTGTCCCTTCAATAATTTGAAAATCAATGATGGAAGGCAAAAAATAAGTCACACAGGAGCTTCTGTCTTAATTTTTGACATCAATGGTGATGGATTACAAGATTTATTTGTTTCTGGTGTTAGTTGCAACAAAACCTATGTCATGATCAATCAAGGGACAAACAAAGGTGCAGTCTTTAGAAGTTTTACCAGCCAATACCCCACTTCTTTTCCTATTAATTTAGGAATTTTTACAGCTTTATATGCAGAAGATGTGACTTTTGATGGTAAAAAGGATTTGATAGCAACTTCAAATTTGTATGAAAATGAAAATAATTTAGGAGATTTTAGTCAATCTGTTTGGCTATATAACAATGTAGGAAGTCATAGCATTCCAGAGTGGAACTTTTCACAAAAAGATTTCTTACAAAAAGACATGATAGATATAGGTCAGGGGGCTTCTGTAAGTTTTGTAGATATTGATGGAGATACAGACCTCGATTTATTCCTTGGAAATGAAGTATTTTTAAGCAAATTAAAACCTACTTATGCAACTTTAAGATTTTATAGAAATCAGGGAAATAAAACACAAGCAAAATTTGTTTTAGAAGATGAAGACTTCATGCAACTTTCTAAATATAAATTCTTAGAAATTAATCCTCAATGGAAAGATCTCAATAATGATGGAAGCATGGATTTAGGATTTACTTCCACAGATTCTACCAATAAAAAAACGATTTTCTACTTTTTTTCGAATAATAGTCCTAAAAATCAAATCGTAAAATTAAATCCTCAGTTACTTCCATATCCTATTTCTCTTGAAAAAGGTGATAAACCCTATTTTTATGATATAAATTCTGATGGTAATTTGGATGTATTCAACATTAAGCCATTAGGTAACATTATTTTTTTAGAAAAAAATAAAAACGGCTATACAGAAAAGGTCAATAATGTTTTAAATATTCAAATTTCGGCACAAGGTAGAAATCCAAGTATCACAATAGCTGATTTTGACTTAGATGGAACCGATGATTTAGCCTTTATCAATAATTTTGGCTTCTTAGAAATTTATTCAGATATAAAATCTAATTATAATACAAGTTTGTTACCTCAAAAAGATATTATAAAAAATGTTTTACAAAATACTATTTCAAAACATTTTTTTGGCAATTTATCCAAAATATCTAATGCTGATTTAAATGGAGACCGAAAACCTGATTTAGTCATAGGTACACATGCAGGAGGTATTCAAATTTTATCTAATACACTTCTTAAAGACCCATTACCTTTACCCAAGCAAACGGATTTAATATTAAAACCTAACCCTGTGAGAAATTTTTTATATATTGAGCCTTTAGATACAGGAACTATTGAAATTTATAACTGTACAGGGCAGATACTTTTCTCTTCAAAAACTGAAAATGATAAAGAAATTGTTGTAAATGTAGAATCTTGGGCATCAGGATTATACATTGCTCGTTTAAAAAACTTAACAGGTGTTATCAAAACTGCAAAATTTGTAAAAATTAACAATTAATATTGTGTTTATGAAAATATTCCTAAAATATAGCTTTTTAATTGCATTTTTATGTCTGATAATTCCTTTATCGGGGTATGCAACACACCTACAGGCAGGGCAGATTACTCTTACACGCCTCGATCCTGTTCAGCTTACTTATAGAATTACTTTAATTGTTTATAGAGATAAAGTAAATTTATTTGGAAATGGACAAACAGCTGATTTAGCCCAAGAAGCTACTATTGTTATTTATGATAATAACAATAGAGCAATAGCAAGACTCAAAGCACCACTTTCTTTAATTCCTCTAAATGATGATGTAGAACAAGGTACTTATATAACTAATTATACATTTGCAGGAGCTGGGGCATTTAAAATCACATTTGCAGAAAGTTTTAGAAATGCCTGTATTCAAAACATGGATAACTCTAACGAAACTGACTTATATGTCGAAAGTCAAATTATCATCAATTCCTTTTTGGGAGTTAATAACTCACCTCTTTTGCTTGCCCCTCCTATTGATTATGCAGGTTTAGGACAAAAATTTTTACACAACCCTGCTGCTTACGACCCAGATGGGGATAGCTTAGCTTTTAAATTGATTACTCCTCAAAGTGCACTCAATGTTAATGTGGCTGGTTATAGAAACTTAACAACATTTTTAGGTCCAGCAGAAGGAGGAGGATCAGGCTCTGTGAGTATAAGTGCAACACAAGGAACTCTAACATGGAATACACCTAATACTATCGGATGTTTCAATGTAGCTATTAAAGTAGAAGAATGGCGAAAAAACGCATCTGGCAGATATGTTTTTTTGGGTTATGTAGTCAGAGATATGCAAATTATTGTGAGAAATTCAAATAACCGAAGACCTATTCTTACATTACCCAATAATCTTTGTGTTGCTGCCAATGAAACCATTGCTACTCAGATTTCAGCTTCAGATCCTGATTTACATTGTGTAAAGATAGAAGCTACAGGTCAAATGTTTGATGCCAACTCTCCTACACCAAGAGCTTTTCTCACTACAAGTGGTGGCAATAATTATACAGGTAATTGTTTACCTTCACCTGCTAATATCACTTTAAATTGGACACCTTCTTGTGATTATATCAGACAAAGACCTTATCAGATTATTTTTAAAGCAACAGATGGTCCACCTCCTGTTATAGGTCCAAGTCTTGTAGATATTAAAGTTTTAGAAATTACTGTAGTAGGTCCTAAACCTCAAAACTTACAAGCTCTAGTAGATAATACCAATGATGTTGTTAATTTAAGTTGGAATCCTTATATATGTGCTACAAAAGCACGAGAAATGATTATTTGGAGAAGAGATGGATGCCCCTCGAATAATCCCGGTGTATGTGATGTAGGTGCACCAAATGGACAGGGCTATTATGAAATAGGTAGAGTTCCCATTGGTACAACTAATTTTGTAGATAGAACAGCTAAAATTGGTGCAGTTTATTCTTATAGAGTATCCGCTATTTTTCCTGCTCCTCAAGGTGGTGAAAGCTATGCATCAGATGAATCGTGTGTCTCATTAGCTATTGATGTTCCTTTATTTACGAAAGTTGATGTAACTGAAACCTCAACTACTACAGGCAAGGTACGAGTAGAATTTATTCAGCCCTTCGAATTCCCTCTTGGCAAACCTACTGATCCATTTGGATATAAAGTTTACAGGGCAGAAGGTATAAATCCAGCCAACAGAGTAGGCAACTATGCTGAAGTCTTTAGCTTATTGAATAAAAATTCTAATGATACAGATATTATTGGATTTACAGATAATAACCTCAATACCACTGAAAAACAGTATCACTATAGAATTGCATTTTTCTCAAATGCAGCTACTGAAGGAAGCAAACAATTTAGAGATTCTTCTGATGCAGCATCTACTGTTCGTTTGGATTTAGAATATGCATCAAGTTGTTTACGACTTATTTGGAAATATGATGTTCCCTGGGGCAATAGAGGTTATAATCATGATATTTTTAGAAGTATAAACAATCCTAATAGTTTTTCTGATATTGGAGATTATGCTGTAACATTCCAGAGTAGTGGTCTATTTGATGATGGGACTGTTCTGCAACAAATTAATTATTTCTATTATACTACTACACGAGGATGGTACTTTAATAATACAATCAGTGCAAGATATCCTAGTTTGGCTGTTCCTTTGGTCAATAATTCACAAATAGACAATGATACTCCTAAGGATATAATCAAACCATGTCCACCTATATTGAGTATCAATCCTATAGATTGTAATAATTTTACCCAAACAGAGCCTTATAGTAATTTTATTAGCTGGATAAATGACCCAGAGGGTAGTACAAGTCCGACTTCATGTGGTAATATTGGAGATGGATGTGAATATGAACCAAATAATATAGCATTCTTCAAAATTTACTACAAGCCAACATTACAGGCTCAGTATGCATTCATTGGACAAGTCTCTGGCTCTACATTTAATTTTGAACATAGTGGACTCCTTTCTTTAGCAGGTTGTTATGCTGTTTCGGCTGTAGATAAAGCTGGAAATGAAGGTGATTTTAGTAATGAAGTTTGTGTAGATAACTGTATCAATTTTAAATTGCCAAATGTTTTTACCCCTAATGGTGATAACTTTAATGATGTTTTTAAACCTTTTGAACCCGTAAGATTTGTAGAAAGAATAGAATTTGAGGTTTATAATAGATGGGGAAGAAAAGTATTTGAACGAAACAATGATATTAGAATCAATTGGGCTGGTAATGTAGCCAATACAGTAGAAGACGTGACTAACTCTGCATTACCCGTAGGTACATACTATTATGTTGCCAAAGTCAGATTTTTACAATTAGATGCATCCAATGCCGAAAAAGTTTATAAAGGCTGGGTACAAATTATGAAATAAAAATAAAAGGCAAGGTTTACTTGCCTTTTATGCTTTTAGATATGTATTTTGTATTTCTTTCAAAGAATCAGAATACTCAATGTCTTCACTTCGCAGATTAGCCTCAGATACAGTTTGGTATGGTGTAAGTAATATAATTAGTCGTTTTGCTAATTATTTAATTACTCCTATTCATACCAAAATCTTTTTACCAAAAGAGTACGCTATTATTGGTGACTTATATATTTACGTTACATTTTTAAATGTAATCTATACTTTTGGAACAGAAACATCCTATTTCAGATACGCAAACGATATAGATGAGAAAAAAATATACAATCAAAATTTCACCTCTTTACTTTTATATAGTTTTTTACTCTCAGGGCTAATTATTACATTCTCTACTCCTATTACAAACTTTTTGGGCTATCCTAACAAAGAAAAATATGTTATATATCTAGGCTTATTGATGGCTGTAGATACCCTCTTAAGTTTACCCTTTGCTCGTGTAAGGCAGTTAAAAAAGAATAAACTTTTTGGTTTTGCAAAATTATTCAACATAGGAATATATTTATTTTTAAATATATTCTTTTTATGGTTTTGTAATGATATCGCACAAGGTAAATATCTAAACTTCTTACAACCCATTATTACTCCTTGGTTTAATACAAAGGATTTAATTGGTTATGTATTTTTAGCTCAGTTATTAGCCAATATCCCTTTGTTTTGGCTTTTAAGGAAAGAAGTTTTTAACTATTCATTTGTTTGGGATAAAGCTTTGGTAAAAAAAGTATTTATTTACAGTTATCCTATTACTATATTAGGCTTAGCAGGAACTCTCAATTCTGTGGCAGACAGATTTTTTATAAAAAACTACCTTCCCAGCCACTTTGGTGATAGAGAACATCTATTAGGAGTTTATTTTGCATGTATTAAGTTTTCTGTTTTTATTTTAGTTTTAATTCAAGGCTATCGTTTTGCAGCAGAACCCTTCTTTTTTTCGAAAGCTAAAGACAAAAATGCCCCTGAGTTACTGGCTAAGGCTATGGAGTATTTTGTAATAGTAGCTTGTTTTTCTGTTCTTGCAGTAAGTTTGAATATAGATTGGCTCAAATTTTTATTACTAGGAAAACGAGAATATGATGCAGGTTTGGTCATTGTTCCTACATTTTTATTTGCCAATGTACTCTTGGGCGTTTATTATAACTTGACTGCTTGGTTTAAGATTAGTGATAAAACTTATTATGGTACGTATATTTCTTTGATAGGTGCTATTATTACTATTATAGGTAATTTAGGTTTATTACCTATTTTTGGAATTCTTGGTTCATCCATAGCCAGCCTTATTACATATAGCTCTATGGCATTTTTATGTTATTATTGGGGACAAAAATTCTATCCTATTCCCTACAATTTGATAAAAATACTTAGCTATATTGCTCTTTCTGCTATTTTGGTTTGGATTGCCAGCCAAGTGCAATTTGAGAGCCTCTGGCTTAGTTTTTTTGCAAAAAACACCTTAAATCTTATTTTTTTAATATTAGTCTTTTTTCTTGAAAGAAAAACTCTATTGCCTTTAATCAACAAAATCAGAGGTAGAGTTTCTTTGTAAGAAAAATATTACTATTTTTGCGAAAATTTATAATTCACTATTATTCATTGTATTATGGCAAAAGCATCTGATATTTCAAGAGGCAATTTTATTCGTTATGATGGAGAACTGATGCAAGTTCTAGAAGTACTACACCGTACTCCTGGCAACTTAAGAGCTTTCTATCAAATAAAATTTAGAAACGTAAAAAATGGTAAATTAGCAGAAAACCGCTTCCGTCCTGATGAAACTGTAGAAGTTGTTCGTGTAGAAGTAAAAGAAATGATGTATTCTTATAGAGAAGGTAATAGCCTTGTTTGTATGGATAATGAAACTTTCGAACAAGCATATATTGACGAAGTAGCATTTGGAGAAGGTTTACAATTCTTAAAGGAAGGAATTACTGTAAAAGTGAGTTTTGATGACACCAATAATGCTATTTCGGTTGAATTACCAGCATCCGTAGAACTTTTAGTTACCTATGCAGAACCTGGAGTAAAAGGAGATACTGCCACTAAAACCCTTAAACCCGCAACTCTAGAAACAGGTGCAACCATTAGTGTTCCTTTATTTGTTAATGAAGGAGAGCTAATAAAAGTCAATACCACCACAGGTGAATATATGGAAAGAGTAAAATAATTTTAGAAAAACCTTGCAATTGCAAGGTTTTTGCTTTTAGTAAGATTATTTTTAAATTTGTATTGATTATTTAACCAAATTCTTTTCAAGTATGAAAAAAACTACCTTATTCGTGTGTTTGATGATGGTGTCTTTGTTGGGGTATTCACAAAAGGCAGAAGATTTATATCAGGAGGCTTTGACTCGTCTACAAGCCAAAGAATACAAAGAAGCTATTGAAAAATTAGATTTAGCTATAACTATTAACCCTAAATACCAGGATGCTTACTTACAAAGAGGTTTTGCCAAAAAAGCTCTTCTACAATATCAAGGAGCATTGAATGATTTTACAAAAGTTGTAGAATTAAACCCTTCTCTCACAGAAGCTTATTATGAAAGAAGTAGTCTTTATATGCAAATGGGGAAAGAAACGGAAGCTTTACAAGATTTACACAAAGTAAATCAATTGGATTCTACTCATGTACATGCTTATGTAGATAGAGGTAATATTTATAAAGCCAAAGATGGAAAAATGGCTATTAAAGAATATGAAAAAGCTATTAAAATTAATCCTAAACATGAAGCAGCTTATTATCATTTGGCTTCATATCACTATAATATTGAACAATATATAAAAGCTACTACTGAGTTAAAAAAGCTATTAGCTATCAACCCCAAACATGCAGGAGCTTATTCTTTAAAAGGAGAGATAGAGTTAACACAAAAGAAATATAAGGAAGCTCTTGTTGATCTAAACAAATCTATTGAAATTGATAATACCGTAGGAAGTACATATACATTTAGAGGTATTGCACATCTTTATTTAGCACAGAAAAAACTAGCTTGTGAAGATTGGAAAAAAGCTCAGGAATTAGGTGACATAGAATGTGAGGAATATTTAGAAAAACACTGTAAATAGACAAAGCAAAGCCCAGTCGTTACTGGGCTTTACTCTTTATAATTTTATAACAGTTTTAATACTTTCTATTACATAATTTATCTCTTCCTGACTCATAGGTACATACAAAGGTATAATGATACTCTGATCACATAAATCTTCAGAAATAGGCAGTTTTTCTTCTGAATAGCCTATGTAAGCTGTTTCTCTATGTGATGTCATAACACCTGAACGAGTAGCAATACCCATATCTAGTAGTTTTTGCATCATATCATCCCTTGAAATAGGTGAGTTTTCTTTTAAATAAATAGAGTAAGATTGATAATTGGAAAAATATCCTTCTCTTTCAATAGGTAACCTAAAAAAGTCTATATCTTTAAAAGCCTCATGATATTGTAATGCTATTTTTCGTCTTTCTTCAACAATCCAATCTAGTTTTTCGAGTTGTTTAATGCCAACTGCAGCCTGAATATCAGTCATTCTATAATTATATCCTAGCTCTAAGTGGTCTGTAATAATTACTTTTGTGGATTCATGCCTTACTCTGTCATTCACAGCCATTCCATGTTGACGAAGCAATTTCAATCTTTCATAAAAATCTGCTCTTGAGGTTGTTATTATTCCACCATCACCTGTTGTAATTACCTTTCGAGGATGAAAGGAGAAACATACTAAATCCGAATGATAACCTATTTTATGTCCTTTGTAGGCAGAACCAGCAGCACAAGCAGCATCTTCTATTAAAATAATATTCTTTTCTTTACATAGATTTCTAAAAGCCTCAATATCTGCTGGCATTCCTATCTGATGAACTACAAGAATGGCTTTTGTTTTTGGAGTAATCTTTTTCTTTACATCTTCTATATCAAGATTATACTCTTCATTTACTTCTGCGAAAATTGCTTTTGCACCCACATAACGAATACAATTAGCTGTTGCTATATAAGAAAGTGAAGGACAAATCACTTCATCTCCTTCTTGTACACCAGCTGCAATCATTGCCAAATGCAATCCTGTAGTACAATTGGAAACTGCTACGGCATATTTAGAGCCTACATAAGTGGCAAATTTTTCTTCAAATTCTGTGACTTTAGGTCCTTGTGTTACCCAACCAGTTAGAATAGTATCATAAGCATATTGAGCTTCTTCTTTATCTAGATAGGGTTTTGCAACAGGTATTTTCATGATTTTAGCTTTTCCAGTTTTCAACTTTTACTTCTTGTATAAGGTTTTTTTGTTGCATAAGATTTTGATAATATTCTACTGTTTCTTTTAAACCTTCTTCAAAGGTATAGGAAGGCTTAAAATTCGTAATTTCGTAGAATTTTTTGGCATCAACCCATAGACGGGGAACATCAGCTGGGCGATCAGGTAGATACTCTATTCCCAAATTTTCTTTATTCATAGCTTTGAGTAAGCCCTCCAATAGGAACTTCATAGTATATTCAACACCTGTACCTATATTAATAGTTTCTCCATTTAAAATACCCCCTTTATCTGATTGCTGTATTTTCAGTAATTCGAATAGTGCTTTTGCTGTATCTTTCACATAGAAGAAATCTCTGGTAATGCTTCCATCTCCAAAAATCATGGGTTGTTCATTGTATAGAATTTTCACAATGCTTCTTGGAAGTATTTCTCCTGCATCACCTTCATAGTGAGCTCTTGGTCCATAATTATTAAATATTCTTAAAACAGTTCCTTTTAGTCCATAGCATTCGTTGTAAGCATGAACATAATGTTCACCAACCAGCTTACTAGCTCCATACACAGTTAAAGGAGCTGTTGCTGCTTGTTCTGTAATCGGAAATTGTTTTGTCTTACCATATATTTCAGAGGTAGAAATATAGAAAAAGTGTTTAATATTTACTTTTCTAGATGCCTCTAATACATTTAAAGTACCTTCTGCATTTACTCTATGATTCTCAAATGGACTATGGATTGAGTGTCTTACTCCTAAACAAGCCAAATGAAAAACATAGTCTATTTCTTGTAAAGCTACATCACATATATTTTTGTCCAAAATATCTCCCTTGATGAGTTCAAAATTTTGGTTTGTTTGAGCCTCTTCAATATTTTCTAATTTTCCATTGGCAAAATTATCTAAAACTCTTACAGAAAATCCTTCTTTTAATAGTTTATCTACTAAATGAGAGCCTATAAACCCAGCTCCTCCAGTAACTAATATTTTCATATTTCATTTTGATTTATTTCTACAATTTCATCTATAATAAAAACAGGTCTTTTTCTACTTGCATCCAAAGTTCGCCATAGGTATTCAGCAATGATTCCAAGTGATATATTTGTAATTCCAAATCCAATCATAAGAATAGATGCTAAAGCTGTCCAACCTTCTTTAATATCATCTAGTATCAATTTTCTACTTATTAAGTAGATTGCAAATAAAAATCCTATCATAAACAAAATAATACCTACTACACTCACTAACCTAATAGGAAAAAACGAAAAAGCTACAAAAGAATCTATTATTAACTTTATTTTTTTATTGAGTGTCCATTTTGATTTCCCCGCTTTTCTGGGTTGTTTTTGATATTGAATTGTCGTCTGTTTGAAACCCAATGTCAGGATTTGTAAAAATATAGAAGAATTTGATTCTATATTTTGATTGAGTTGTTTTTGTACTTTTTGACTAAACATTACTATATCAAAACCATTCTCAGGAAAACTTTTAACAGCAAAGCGTTGCATTAATTTTGCATAAAATCCTGAAAACCAATTTTGTTTTTCATCCCTTACTGCCCAAACTATTTCTTTATTATCTTTTTGAATCTCATCATATAACTGATTTATAAGTTCTAATGGGTCTTGTAAATCAGCATACATAAACGTAATATACGTACCTTTAGCATGATAAATCCCAGCTCTCAAAGCTGCATGAGAACCAAAGTTTTGAGAAAATTTTATGATTTTTGCTTCAAAATTATGAATAGACGCATTTTGCAATAAGTCACAAGAATTATCCTTTGAACCATCATCAATAAAAATAACTTCTATTTTTAATTGATGATTTGTGCTACAAAAATTCTTCAAAGAGTTTATAAGAAATAGAATATTTTCTGATTCATTCAGAAAGGGAATTAATATAGAAATATTCGTCATTTTGATTCAATCAATAAAATATCTATTTAGCTTAATGGTAGAAATCTAGCTACTACAGAATTCAGTATTTTTCTAAGCATAATTTCTAACTTAGAATTTTTCTTATTATATCTCTTTGATTCAAGACAAAATAAAGTAGCTTCCACATTCATAAAAGTAGGAATATTATCAAAGATTGCCACTGATTCATTTTTAGAGTAATTTTCATCATATTTAAATTTTATAATACCTAGGCCATCAACCTGAATTTCATCTATTAATTCAGTAAAGTTGTATTTGTTTTCAGTAAAATATTTAGTTAAATATGCTTTTATAATATATTTTTTTTCATCAAGTGTAATAGGAATATAAGGTTGTTTTATTTTATCTGTAATATCAATTGCAGGATTTCCACTAAAAGTTTTACCTGATTCTATATTTTTAGTAATTACAGATGTTCCCATAATAACAGCTTTTTTCCCAATTTTTACACCTGGAAAAACTGTATTATATGATCCTACTAACCATACATCATCTTCAATTATTGTAGGTTTCACACTGTAATAATTGCATCCCTCTATTAATTCTCCAAAGTATCCATGAGTCCAAATACTTGAGTAAGTTCCTATTCCAACATTGTTACCAATCATCAAATTCTCTTCCCCATTTAAAATACAATTTTGCCCAATCCAACAGTTATGACCAATATTTATACTTTTTTTCCCATTTAAAAGTCCATATTTATGAATTTTTGTATATTCTCCAATATGTAAATCTCCTCCTAAATGAATATTTGTAAAATCACCAATAAAACTTTGATCTCCTATATAGACTTCTCTTGCTTTGATAGATACATTTTCACCTATAACAACACCTCTTGTTATAGTCAATTTCTCACATATGATTCTTGCTGACTTAGGAATCAAAGCTTCATTAGAGACATCATGAATACTACATATTATATTTTCCATAATATATAAAAATTTAACAAGGATTTTTTTTAATAATACTTTCTAAGTAATTTCTCTTGCTGGATTTCCCACAATTTTTTTACGATTACCAAAGCTACTTGTTACGTTTGTCCCCAAACCTATCATTGTTTTCTCTCCAATAGTTGTATTATTAATTATATTAGTACCACTTCCAATATAGCAACTCTCACCAATGTCACAAAAACCAGCAATGACGACATTTGATCCTATACAAGTACTATTGCCTATTTTTGTATCATGATGGATAACACTATTGGGTAAAATAATTACATTATCTCCTATTTGGGCATTATGAGTAATCACTACCCCTGCCATGATTAGACAATTATTACCTATTTTTGCATATTTCGAGATTTGAGCTGTTGGATGAATCACACTAATAAACCTTTCTTGAGGTAAGTTTAGATTATTAATAATATCTTTTCTTTCTTGGAAATTATTAGGACTACCCACACAAGCTAAAACTTTAGCATTTGGAAACGTGTCAAATGCTGTTCTATCAAATACTTGAAATCCTAAATAAGTAGTTCCTATTTTTTTTAAATTTTCATCTACAAATCCTAAAACTTCAAATTCATCATCTAGGCAATCCAGAGCTTCCATACTATTGCCCCCAAACGGAAATAGTAAAATCTGCATTTTCATTAATATTGATTTATTTTTTCAATGATATAGTTCACTTCTTCATTTGTAAGCTCTGCATACATAGGCAGTGACAAACAATGTTCTGCTAGATATTCAGCATTGGGGTAATCTCCTTTTTTATACCCTAAATGAACGTAAGCTTTCTGTAAATGGCAGGGTACAGGGTAGTGCATACCAGGAAAAATACCTTGTTCATTTAAGAATCGCTGTAATTCATTCCTATTTTCTGTTGTAATTACAAACAAATGATAAACAGAATCCGTAAAATCAGGTTGGACTTGCATTTTAATTTTTGTGTTTGTAATCCCTTTCTGATACATCTTCGCAATTTCTTTTCTACGATTATTCCAATTATCTAAATATTTTAATTTCACACTTAAAACAGCCCCTTCTATTCCTCCCATTCGCATATTATATCCTATTTCATCATGATAGTAACGCACTACTGAACCATGATTTCTAAGACTTTGCAGATGTTTAAAATATTTTTCATTATTTGTAGTAATTCCTCCTCCTTCACCATAAGTTCCTAGATTTTTACCAGGATAAAAGCTAAAACATGCCATTTCACCAAATTGACCAATCCTTTTTCCTTTATAATATGCTCCATGAGCCTGAGCAGCATCTTCTATTAGAAATAAATTATGTTTTTCACATAATTCTTTTACAGCATCTATATCGAATGGTTGTCCATATAAGTGAACTCCTGCAACTGCTTTTGTTTTTGGAGTAATTTTTTCCTCAATTTTTGTAACATCTATTTCCCATGTATCAGGGTTACAATCTACAAAAACAGGTGTTGCATTAGCGTAAGAAACACCCCAAGCTGTTGCCACAAATGTGTTTGCAGGCACTATTACCTCATCTCCTTCTCCTATACCTAATGCTAACATAGCTAAATGTAATGCAGAGGTACCATTATTAACAGCAACAGAATAGTTAGTTTCACAATATTTTGCAAAACCATCTTCAAACTCTTCAACATATTTCCCTCCAGAAAAGGCTGTATCTTCTAATACCTGTTCAATTTTAGGCAATACTTCATTTTTAATTTGTGTATATTGTTTTTTAAGGTCTAAGAATTGGATTTTCATATATTTATTGGGCTTTTAATATTATGAACTTTTCTTGCGTGTTTTCATCCACAATAATCGTTTTTATATTTTCTCTTAAAAAATCTATATTTGCAAACTTTGAAGCAACAATATAGTTTATTTTATAATCTTTAATAAATTTTTTTCTTGTCTCAACTATATTCTTACTATTTATTTTTTGAGAATATTTATTGAAGCATGATATATCAATCATTTTGGTTACAAATTTATCATTTTTATTAGGTATATCATGAACAGACAAACATATTGTGTTAAAATTATTGGCAATATACTTAAGATTTGCTCCTAATACTGAAACATTGGTATTTGCAGAAAATTTGTGATTAATATAATAACTAGAATTTTCAGCTTTATAATCTTCTTCTCCAAATAAAGAAGCTCCTATTGGGTTTAAAGAATCTTTTTTAAAATAATATTGAATATTATTTAAGTACTGTTCACTATAGAATTGTTTAGAATACTTTTTAAAATTTGTTTGGAATAAACAAAGAGATAGAATCATAAAAGTCATTATATATCCCCATATTTTTTTATTTTCTACTGATAATATATGTAAAAAACATATGATAAACACTATGTTTAGTGTGGTTATTCCTATATTGTGAAATAACTGTACTGAATCTATTAAAGGATTAAATAGTGCCCAACTTACCCCTGCAGAAGCAACAATAATAAATGATGGTACTAAAATGGGACTTAAATCCAAAATATATTTTTTAAAAGTAATTTTTTTCAAATATATCAATAATCCAAGAAATAATATAAAAGGTATACTTAAAATCAAGACTTGTAAAAATGTCCCCCCCATTATATTAATTCCTATTTTTAAGTATTTCGCAACATCTGTAAATTCATGATGAACAGACTTCAATGTATTTCCCGTAAGTTGATAAAAACAAATAATCAAGCCAAATAGTAGAAAAGGCAATAGAAAACTCCTTATAGCCTTTTTCTTTTTATTTATAATGCCCAACACTCCAAGAATAACTGTACTCATCAAAATTGCTGGAGTAGCTGTAAAATATGCTATTGGTATAAGCAACAAGTTAAAACTTCCTTCTATCTGTTTTTTTTGTAAAAAAAATAAAAATGAAAATATTAACATAATATACAATATGCTTATCTTGGGTATAGAAAAACTATTAACGGAAAAATATTCTATGTTTGTAAGGAATTGAATGGTAAGGATGAATTTAAAAAATATAAATAACACACATACTACTATATCTACAATCCTTATATTATTGTTAAAATGCTCCATTAATGATAAAAAACCCAATACTATTAAACCCAATAAAAAAGAATTTAAAATTATTTCTTGCAAAAAAATACTTTTTTGATTGGTTGTTTTTATCAAAAAAGCAACAATCCATTCATTAAAGTAATGATATGGTGTTGTACCATGATAATCATCTAAAATTAAATTATGAACTTGCCAAATATTTTCTTTACCTGTTAATACAAGATATTCACTGATTCTTGCATAGCTTATGTAATCAGCATTAGGAATGTATTTAGGGATTTCTCCAGTAAAATTTCCAAATAAAATATAATATTGAAAGAAATAAAATAATGTAAATATAGATACTAGTAAAAACAATTTTTTAAGAGCTATCTTATGTATTAATTCTTTAAAATTAAATTCAATATTATATTGATTTCTTTTCTGAAAAAGAATTAAATATACCATTAAGAGAATAGGTACAAGTACAAATATAGTTCTAAAACTTGTTTGATATAAAGCAAATAAAATGACTAGAAGAAATGTTCCTAAATAAAAATTAGAGAAAATGTTTTTATAAGTATTATTCTCATATTTTTCCTTAAAAAAAATATTTAGAAATTGACCCAATGTGTATATTAATATTATAAAAGTTATGTAGATAAAATAACCTTTTAAAATACTCATTTGCATATTTTTGAAATTGGGGAAAATTATTCACTTTTTAATTAGAGATGACATTATTCTTAATATTATCTCTATTAATAAAAAGGTATTTGTCGTTTTCAAAATCAATTTGGTATTTTACCAATATATTTAAGGAATTTGGTATTTTATATTCTTTATCAGTGATTATAAAATCAACTTTATAATCCTGAATGAAATTAATTTGGCTTTTTTCTATTGATATAAATTTTCTTTTTTTCTTTTGCTCTTCTACATACTTATAAAAAGGGGCATTTTTCATTATAATAGACTCATTTTCATGATATTTTGAATTAGCTTTTATGGGAGTCTGATGAACATTTAACTCTACAACAAAAAAATCTGAGAACATTGTTGAAATATAGCTTCCAGCCATATTCCAATTAGTATTTTTCAAAAGAACATTTTCATATTTTGTTACATCTCTAAAAGAAACTCCTATATGATTTTTATTTTTTAGAGCTTCATACAGCTCTTTCAATTTACTAGTTTGATTTAAATGAGGAAATGTATCATTGTATGTATATATATATGAAAAATTTATAATTATCACACCAGAAATCAATAAAGATACCCATATCTTTTTATTTTCAACAAAAATAGCTAATATAATAAATGCCAATATATTAAGTATAGGAAAAGATATATTTTCAAAAATTTGATGAGCATCTATGTTATCTGTAAAAATTGATGAACATCCTAAAGCAAAAATGGGTATTAAGAACACTAACCATATATAAGTGTTATTTTTAACAAATAAAAGAGCTTTTTTCTTAAAAAATAAAATAAAAATAAACAGTGGAGCATATAATACTAATATATAAATAGATTTATCAATAAAAATATGCTGAGTTATTTTTAACTTCTCAAAAAAGCCAGTAGAATATGCATTTGACTCTGAGGGTATCTTAAATATCTGATAAAAGCCCCATAAACTACAAGAAGAAACAATAATTAAAGATAGTAAAAACCAAAAATCGTTTAATTTTCGTTGCATTAGCAATATACATAGTATAATCCCTAATGAGCAGAAAATAGATGGTGCTGTTGTTGTATATACTAAAGTTAGAAAGGTTAAAACTAAGTATGCGTATTTATGTTTTTCTTGTAAAAAAAATATTAGAGTTGCACATAAGTATAAATATATAATGGATAGCTTAGGATATATCCATATATTTTGCAATAAGTTTACAATACTTTTAAGAAATGTTACTTTTTCATAAACTTCATGAATGTAGATTCCACATATTCCTATTCCTATAAAAGCTACTATAGGTAGAATCGTATTTTTTTTAAAATTAATATAATTTAAAATTGAACAAAAACCTAACCAAACACTAAATGTAATAATTGAGAATGTAATTAAGACCCACGAAACAGAATAATTAATATTTCCTATTGCAGCTATTCCCACATTTAACCAATTGTCAAAATAATGATATGGTGCTACTCCTGTAGGATAGCTTATAGGATTTGCCAAGAAATGCTCTATTCCTGTATGTTGTAACCAGTATCCAGTTCGTCCATAAGTTAAATAGTCTGGATGTATGAATACAAACATATTAATATTAGAATAGTATATATCAAAAAACCGGATAGTAAAGATAATTGTAAAAAAGCATATACTATTAAATAGTATATATAAACTTTTACTATTGTCTATAAGTGATATATTATCATTTTTTTGCTTATTCTTTTTTACATATACCCAATAAAAAAATGGTAGAAATACTAATGACAAAGAAAAAATTGTTTTCCCATTAGTATAGAAAATCGCATTGAATATAGTAAATATGTTTATTCCTATAAAAATATTAAAAAACAAGTAGCTATAATTAATTTTTTCTTTTATTTTTAATATGTGGCGAGAAATTACATATCCAATTAGCCAAAAAATCAGAATACAAAATAATGATACAAAATAATGATATATGAAGAGATACATAAGTATTGTTAATATAAAAATACTTTTATTACTTAAGAGATTATTTTACTAAATAATAGAATTAGTGTCATTTAGCTGTTTAATATATTTTTGAGAACCTTCTAAAATTTTTACTACCTCTGCACCAATACTTGCTGATGCTTTTGGTTGTTTTTGTTTTTGAATACTATCTATAAAATCACTCGCCATTGAATATAATGCCTCTGTATTATTTAGTTTGGGAACATAGATATCTCCAACCCTATAATCTACTAAAATTTTAGTTTTATCTTCATCTGATTTCATGTCATAACCTGTATCATAAACTTTTATTTTTTCAGTAGCTTCCAAATCATTCCAAACTATCATTTTTTTATCTCCTCCTATTAACATTTGACGTACTTTTACAGGGGAACTCCAAGAACAATTAAAATGAGCTATTTTATTAGATGCATATTTTAAAGTTAGATAAGCTATATTTTCTATGTCATTGTTTGTATGTGAAATACCTGTAGCTTGAAGAGAAACTGGATATTCATTGAGTAAATAATTGCAAATAGATATATCATGAGCAGCCAAATCCCAAAGAACATTAACATCAGGCTGAAAAAGTCCCAAATTGATACGTGTAGAATCTATATATCTAATTTCTCCTAATTCACCATGATCTATCAACTCTTTAATTTTTTCTACTGCACTTGTATATAGAAATGTGTGATCTACCATTAATACTAAGCCTTTAGAATCTGCTATTTCCATCAATTCTTTGGCATGAACATAAGATGCTGTCATTGGCTTCTCTATTAATACATGCTTTCCTGCTAAAAGACCTTTTTTAGCTAGTTCATAGTGAGATGATACAGGTGTTGCTACAACAATTGCATGAATAGAATCATCATTGAAAAACTCCTCAACAGAACTTGTTGTGTGAATGTTTGGATAAGCTGCTTTTAATGCTTCTAATTTTTTAGAGTCAAAGTCTAAAACAGTTTTTACTGTGGCATTTTTCTGAGCGACAAAATTTCTTACTAAATTTTTCCCCCAATATCCATAACCTATAATACCAATATTCATTTTATTTTAGTTATTTTTTGCATAAAAATAACCAAATTTCACAAAAAATATAACTCCTCAAAGTTTTTTCCTAAAATAGATTGTTGGGATGTATGTAGCTGTTTTTTCAAAATAGTTGCATAAATATTTCTAAAATCTATTTCATATTTTAAATCTCCTTCATCTAACAAGTTAAGTTTAGGAGCCTGATTATAAAAACCTTTTTTTGTTAAAGAATTTCCAATAATAAACAAATTATTAGATGTTCCATGATCTGTCCCGAGAGAAGCATTTTGAGCTACTCTTCTTCCAAATTCAGAGAAGGTCAAAATCAGAGTATTATCTAAATGACCACTTTGTTTAAGATCCATGACAAGGCTATAAACTGCTTCAGAATACATTCCTAGCAATCTTTCTTGTGTATTCAACTGATTCACGTGAGTATCAAAGCCTGAAAGAGAAGCATAATATATTTCTATATCCAGATTACTCTTAATCATTTGGGAGATTGTTTTCAATCTTTGTCCAAATTCGTTTTGTGGATATTCTAAGTTTGTTTTTTGTATTTTATTTTTTTCATAAATATATTCTGCGGATGAAACTGTTTCAGTAAGGGTTTTATAAAGGTATTCTACATTTTCGTGTATGTGATGATGAGAGATATTAGCATTTATTTTTTTATTCTTAGCCATTTTGTAAAATTTTTCAGGGTTTTGCATAGCAAGACCTTTTACTTTTTCTCCTTTCATAGCTAAGCTTAATGTATCGTCTAATTCTATGGCAGAAAAAGCTTTACAATTCTTCTCACAATTGGTATCAAGAAAACGTCCAATCCAACCAGTTGAAAGATATTCTTGACTATCACTAGCTGTATGCCAAATATCCATAGATCTAAAGTGAGAACGATCTGGATTGGGATAGCCTACGCTATTAAAAATACAAAGTAAACCTTCATCATAAAGCTGTTTCATTTTGCTCATGGCTGGATGAAAACCTTGTTCTGTATTTAGTTTCAATACACTATCTTTAGGTATTGCTAGGCGAGGACGAGCATTATAATAAATGTCATTTTCAAATGGGATAACTGTATTTAGCCCATCATTCCCTCCTGATAATTGTATAATAATTAACCTTTTGCCTTCAAAATTTGTGTTTTGTCCATCAAAAGCCTTTAAAAAAGAAGGTATCAGCCATGTTCCTACGGAAGCTAAAGCAGACTGTTTTAAGAATTCTCTACGTTTCATAATTTTTTAGATTAGCATAACTGAAATTCAGGACTTGCTGTAAGCTGTCTAATGATATTTTTTGTAAAAACTTCTTTAGATAAACTTTGTGTGTTTTCTAAAATGTTTGTAGGCTTAAGAGATAATAACCAAACTTGCAGTTTTTCTGCTATTTCTTCTTGAGGATGCACGAGAAACTGTTTTGTGATTTTACTCCAATCTACTTTTGCTTGAAGAGTTTTAGCAGCTCGTTTCCCTAAACCCTCTGTATCAGCGTCTCCATCATCTTTAGAATTGAAATCGACTTCTATTTGTCCAAAAATCAAATCTGGCAGGGTCATTCTAAAAAGCAAACTAGAACTATCAATCCAGTTTTTTCCTTCTTGCCAACCAGCCACATTAGGTGGATAAAGCAGAATTTGCCCTAAAACTTTTTGAATAAAAAGCCATGAGCGGTCATCTTCAAAATCTAATCCAAAGAATTTTTGATAATGTACTAAGAGTTCAATAGGGGATTTGATGTGTGTTCCAATATTTTTTTGCTCATAAAACCAATCAGAAGAAAATATTTTTTCCAAGAGAGCTTTTATGTCATAATCTGTTTTTCTAAAAAAAGTAGCCAGTTCTTGTACTATTGCTTCATCAAACTTATCATTTACCAAGTTTATATATAGTTTTTTAACTATAAAATTAGCTGTTTGAGGATTTTCTAAGATTATATCAATGATGTCATTTCCATTAAAATTCCCTGTTTTTCCAAGAAACATTTTTGATTCAAAATCGTGTTGTCGTTCTCTGAACACATATTCTCCTGAAAAATCAAATCCCCAACCAGTGAAAGCTCTTGCTGCTTCTTTTATATCTTTTTCTGAGTAGTTTCCCCGCCCCAATGTAAAAAGTTCCATCAATTCTCTTGCAAAATTTTCGTTAGGCTTTTCTTTTCTGTTTTGCTGATTATTCAAAAATTGAAGCATTGCAGAATCTTTTGCTATTTCGTGTAATAAATCCCCAAACTTCCCTAAGGCATGTTTTCTAAGTAAATTATTTTGTTTTTGAGCTAAATAGGCTATCTGCGTTTTACAAGCAAAATGATTATGCCAAAAAAGTGTCATTTTTTCACGCAGAGCATATTCTGGTTCTGCCATTTGTTTCAACCATGCAATGTTTAGATTTTTTATTTTTTGACGACTTCCTTTTCTAAGTAAACGCTTTTCCTGTTCTGTTAAATTATTTCTATTTTCAACTTTAGGCTTTTCTACAATTTCAATATTTTTTATTTTAGAGTTTTTTTCGAAAACTTCTTTCAGAACTTTTTTCAGATTTTTATCTTTTTGCTGTTCTAGTTCATTGAAATCAATGCCAAAACAAGCTCTAAAATATAAGTGTTGTATTTTTTGTTGCTCTTTCATAAGCATTTTATTTTTTCTTTGGACTAAGAAACTTGCATAAGGTTTAAAATTTTATTTTATTTATTTTTGATAGGTTTAGCATAAGTTTTGTGCTAAACAAAACAACTATTTACTCTCTGATTCAGTTATTATATAAAACTCTATGATTATGCGTCCATTACTGGCTTTTCTCCTTACGTTGTTTTCTTTTCATATTTTTGCTCAGGTGGAGCTTGGTTCAATAGGTTATTATCAAGATGCAAGTATATTTGCCCAATCTACTGCTCCTATGGGTACTGCCCGAACACAAGGTTTAGGGGGAGCCAATGTAGCTGTGGGAGCAGATGCTTTTTCTACAGTTTCGAACCCTGCGGGTTTAGGACTTATAAAAAATGGACAATTTAATATTGGATTAGCTTTTAATAATTATGGATCTAAATCCTCTTATATCAATACAAATTCTCAAGACTCTTATAACTATCTAAAGTTAAACAATATAAGTCTTATTATTCCTATTGAAGCTTCTAGTAATGGTAATTATAAAGGTGGTGGGATTGGCATTTCTGTGATTCGTACAAATAATTTTCAAAGAAGATTTAGTTATTTAGGAACTAATACTCGTAGTACGATGGCTGACCGTTTTACGGCTCTTGCTGATGGTATTAATGCTAATATATTTGAAGCAGAGGCTGGTTCAGGCGAAATCTTAGATTTAGCATCCTTATCATATGCAGGTTTTGTCATAAATCCTTATTTAGATGATAGTACTGCATATTACACTGAATTTCGGGATATTAATAATAGTTTAGTTGCTCCTATCCGTCAAAAAGAAACTTATCAAACAAAAGGAGGAGAAACCACCTTTCATATTTCTTATGGAGGGAACTACAATGACAATTTTTTCTTTGGATTTGGTTTAGGGATTACAACTCTACGTTATAGTTTAAGTAGTATATACAACGAGAATCTGACTCGACAAGCAATTTCTGGTGAACTGCAAGAGTTTACATTAAAGAACAATCGTACCACGCGAGGTGGTGGGGTGAATTTTAATTTAGGTTTTATAGCTCGACCAGCAGATTTTATACGTTTTGGAGCATCTTTTACTACTCCAACTTTTTATGCTTTGACAGAAAAAGATGAAAACACCTTGATTGCTACTTCAAGAAACTTTAACCCTACAACTAATAATACTATTCCTTCGGAACTGAATTTTCAATATACAAGCCCTTTAAGAGCTAATGCAGGAGCAGCTTTTTTCTTTAATAAAGCTGGTTTTTTTACATTAGAAGCAGAATGGGTTAATTATAGAAGCATGTCTGTAAACTCCTTAGATGCAGACATTCAAGCTGATAACAAAACTATTAAAAATTTATATGGCTCTGCCTTTAATTTGAGAGGTGGTATTGAAGGCAGGTTCGACATTTTTAGAGCCAGAGGTGGTGCTGCTTATATGCAAAACTCTTTAAAAGCAAAGCCTGATGACATAAATAGAGATATTTTTTCATTTAGTGGCGGATTTGGCTTGTATTTAAAAACGTTTTCTTTAGATTTAGGTGTTACTTATACCCCTAGCAAAAGCATTTATACACCCTATTCTCTCAATAACAGAGATTTATTTTATTCCGTAGAGAGTAAAAACACTCAAATTTCTGGAATTATGACAGTTTCATTTTTATTTTAACGATAAACATGTAACATTTTATTTAGTAATTTGTTAGTAAGTAGTGCTTAAAATATCACTACTATGAAACCTATTTTGTTGACTTTTTATCTTGTATTTGCTTCTTATATATCTTTTGCACAAGGCTGTAGTAGTGCTGGCTTTTGTACAATGGGAGCTTTAAAAGCAGACCAAACTTTCTCCCCTATTAAAAAAGTAAGACTCAACTATATAGAACTTAGCCATCTTGTAGCATTTACTGGATTAGGAGAAACTATTCAGGCATCAACCATAGATGCTTCTATTAGTATTTCTTCTAAAAATAAAATTCAACTTCGTTTACCATATGCTTGGGTAGAAGGGGCTTTAGGCAAAACAAACGGTTTTGGAGATGTTTACTTTACATACACCAGAAATATTTTTCAAAAGAATAAGTATAATATAAGTGTAATGGCAGGAACTAAAATTCCTCGATTTTCTACAAATTTCAGTACAAAAGAAAATTTGCCCCTTCCTATGTACTATTCACCAAGTTTGGGGACATATGATTTAATTCTTGGAGCAGCTTTCATTAATAAAAGCTGGCTATTAGGTATAGGTTTTCAGAAGCCTATTTACAAACAAAATATTGATAACCAATTTTCTGCAAATGCATGGATAGATTCCCCTTTGAAACAACAGGCTCATAAATATACATATTCTGTTGGTTTACAAAGAGGTAGTGATATTATGTTACGAATCGAAAAGAATATTCGTTTCAATCGATATAACTTCCATATAGGTCTATTACCTGTTTATCGTATTGAAGCAGATGAAGTACTCCAAGATAATGTAAGAAAAAAATTGCAAGGCTCACAAGGCTTAGCCATGACAGGTATTTTAGGAGCTGGCTATAATTTTGATTTACACTCTCGTATCAAATTATTCTATGGTCATCGTTTGGTAGCCAGAGAATCAAATGCTGATGGTCTTATGAAGACTTCTGTAACTACAATTGCTTATGAATGGCGGTTTTAAAGTATTATATTTTAATTTTATTTTCAATATATTTGCTGATAGCTTAAATTCATATTTTACATGAAATCATTTTTTTTGACTTGCTTATTTTTTGTTATAATTTTTGACTCATCTAGTCAATCTGCAAAAGAAACCTATTTTAAGGCATTTGAACTTCAGGAAAGAGCTCTCTATAAAGAAGCAAAAAGTTATTTTGAAGAATCTGCAAAAGGTTTTGAACAAAATAAAGACTATGAGAATTACCTACAAGCTAAAACTGATTTATCTTACAATTTACTGAAAATCAATCTACTCAAAGAGTCAATTGATTTATCTGAGAAAAACATCCAAGAAGCAGCAAAGTTCTCATCAAAATTGGATTTTTGGAAAGCAAAAAATCAGAAAAATATAGCTGAATCATATCTTATTTTAGGAAATTCTGACAACAGTAAAAATATTTTAAAACAAAGTATCAATCAATTAGAGCAACTAAACTACCCTGATGTATTAGCTGAGAGTTACAGCCTTTTAGGTATTATTTATTGGCAGGAAGGTAATAACAATTTGGCTTTGGAGTACTTGGAAAAAGGGCTAGACTTACGACAGAAAAACAACTTAGCTGATATAGCAGCTTCGTATAATGATTTAGGTTTAGTCTATCAAAATATTGACCCTAAAAAGTCCTTAGAATTTTATCAACAAGCTTTTGATGTATATAGAACTAAGTATACATCTATTCACCCTAAAAATGCCGTTTTATTTACAAATATTGGGCTTGTTCAGAAATCAGAAAAGAAATATGCATTAGCTCAAGAAAATTTTGAAAAAGCACAAAATATTTGGAAAAGTCTTTATCCTAATGGACATCCCAATGAAGCTTTTGTAATTAGTAATATTGGTCGTATTTTTTTAGAGAAAAAGCAATATAACACTGCCAATAATTACTTTCAAAAGTCTTTAGCTATCTATGAGAGTGTTTATAAAAGTAAACATCCTGAAATTGCTAATACTTATAATTTAATTGCTAAAACATATTTTGAAAGTGGCGAGCCCAAAAATGCATTAGAAAATGTACAAAAAGCATTTATTAATAATTCAAATACTTTCAATTCTACCAATATCAGGCATTCACCTTCCATTCAAGAAATTATTAGTTATACAACTTTTTTATATACTTTAACACTCAAAGCAGAATCATTAGAACAATTATACACTACGCAAACTGTACGATTAAGTGATTTAAAAACAGCTATTTACAATATAAACATAGCAGATACTCTTATTAATAGAATAAGACAAAATGCGACCAGTAAAGCTGATAAAATTCAGTTAGGACAGATTTCTGCTGAACTTTATGAAAGAGGTGTAAGACTATGTCATTTAATGGCTATTGAATCAAAACAGAAAAAGAAATATAATGAACAAGCTTTCTATTTTTCAGAAAAAGCTAAATCAGTTGTCTTATTAGAAGCAATTAGTGATAGTAAAGCTAAAAGCTATGGAAATATTCCTCAAGAAATTTTAAAAGAAGAAGAAGAATTGCGTTTAAAAATTACATTTTTAGAACAGCAAATAGCTCAAAAACCTTCTGAGAACATCCTTATAGAGTATAAAAATCAGCTTTTTGAATTGAATAGGCAATATGATGCATTTCAAAAGAAGTTAGAAAAAGATTTCCCTGATTATTTTAACTTAAAATACAGTTCCAAATCTATAAGTATTGAAGATATGCGAAGTGTTTTGGATAACAAAACAGCTATTATTTCGTATATGGTTGGAGATCATCATATTTATATCTTTACACTCACCAAAACAAAACTGGAATTACAAAGTATCAATAAACCAGAAGGTTTTGAAGACAATATTACCTTTTTCCTCAATACCATTCGTTTTAGTGCTTATAAAAGTTTTGTAAAAATGGGCTATAAAATTTATAGTGAGATTTTCCCAAAAAATCTTTCCAGTAAAATAGAAAACCTTGTAATCATTCAAGATGGCAAGCTAGGTGTTTTACCAATGGAGTCTTTAGTTACAAAAAAATTAACCTTGAATGATGAAGTTAATTTTAGCAATTTACCTTATTTGATTTCTAAAAAATCTCTTAGTTATTCTTATTCTGCTACTCTATGGTATCAGAATTTAACGAAATCAAATAGTGCTACCAATCAGGGGATTGCACTAATTGCTCCTATTGAATTTGAGGGAAATATTGCCACATTACCTGGTACAGAGCAAGAGGTTAATGAAATTGCAGCCATTTGCAGACTTAAAAATTTCAAAGTCAATACTTTGATAAAAAAAGAAGCTCAGGAAAAGCTTATTAAAGCATTGAACCTAAGTGATTTTTCTGTGTTGCATTTTGCAACACATGGTCTTGTAGATCAAGAGAGTCCAGATTTATCACAGGTTTTTTTGGGTAAAAGCGAACAGGAAGATGGCAATTTGTTTGCAGGTGAAATCTATAATTTGCGTTTAAACGCAGATTTAGTAACCCTTTCAGCTTGTGAAGTAGGCTTAGGAAAACTCACAAAGGGAGAAGGTTTAATCGGTTTGAGTCGAGCCTTTTTGTATGCAGGAGCTAAAAACTTGGTAGTCTCTCTTTGGAAAGTTTCCGATGAATCTACTGCAAGGCTGATGATTAATTTTTATACTAATCATTTGGCTAATAAGCAAATAACTTACGGACAAGCCATGCGTGAAGCAAAGTTAAGCCTCATCCAAGATAAGAAGTACGCAAAACCATATTATTGGGCGGCTTTTATTGTTTTGGGCAAATAGCAGAAAATTTGCATTACACTGTTTTTTTTCATAGTCTTGCATAAAAAATACAGATGAAAGGGATTATTCTTGCAGGAGGCTCTGGGACTCGTTTACATCCTCTTACATTGGCTATCAGCAAACAAATCATGCCTGTTTATGATAAGCCCATGATTTATTATCCATTGTCTATTTTGATGATGGCACATATTAGAGAGATTCTTATTATTTCTACCCCACACGATTTGCCTTTATTTCAAAAACTTTTGGGAGATGGCTCTAATTTAGGTTGCAAATTTGAATATGCTGTTCAGGAAATACCCAATGGTTTAGCTCAAGCCTTTGTAATTGGTGAAAAATTTATTGGAGATGATAAAGTAGCATTGGTACTTGGGGATAATATTTTTTATGGAACGGGACTTTCTAAAACACTCCAAGCATGTAATAATCCTGAAGGAGGTATTGTTTTTGCTTATCATGTTAACGACCCTGAGAGATATGGTGTAGTTGAGTTTGATAAGGACATGAATGTTCTATCCATTGAGGAGAAACCCAAACAGCCAAAATCTAATTATGCTGTTCCTGGTTTATATTTCTATGATAATAGTGTAGTTGAAATTGCTAAAAATCTGCAACCTTCTGCTCGTGGTGAATATGAAATTACAGATGTTAATAAAGAATATCTAAAACAAGGCAAACTTAAAGTACAAATTCTAAATAGAGGAACTGCTTGGCTTGATACAGGTACATTTACTTCTTTAATGCAAGCAGGTCAGTATGTACAAGTTATTGAAGAAAGGCAAGGTCTTAAAATAGGATGTATCGAAGAAATTGCATATCGAAGTGGTTTTATTACAGCCGAACAACTCCAGAAAGTAGCCGAGCCTCTTACCAAAAGCGGATACGGACAATATTTACTCAATATCTTAAAATAAAGTAATTCATCTATAAGTATTTCTAAAAAGTGATAAACTTTTTCCGTAGTAGTTCCATTGGAGGCACTATTCTATTAGCCATTTTATTTCTTGCTGTTCGGATACCTGCCTATATTATAGGTGTTGATATTTCCATTGCTGAGGTAAAATATTTGGCTTTAGCTGAAAAAATAGCCCAAGGAGAATGGTTGTATTTAGATATCTGGGATAATTCCGCTCCTTTCTCTACTTTTATCTATACTGCTCTTTATGGCATTTTTGGAAAAACAAATACACCTTATTTAGTTATTAGTGGCATTTTGGTATTCATTCAGGCTATTCAGTGGAATTACTGGCTGATACGTACAAAAATGTATCAGGAAAGAAATCAAATTCCAGCAATTATTTATTTGGTAATGACCTGTTTATGGGTAGATTGTTACACTCTCACCCCTGAAATTATGGCAAATACATTTCTCATTATGGCTCTTGGAAATGTTTTTGTTCATTTGAATGACCAAAATCAAACTGAAAAATCATTTGAGATTGGTTTATATCTGGGTATTGCAGGAATGTTTCATTTACCTTATTTCTTATTTATAGGTGGTATTATTGTAGCTTTCTTATTATTTTCAGGAACAAGATTTAAAGAATATGTCTTACTGGCACTAGGTTTATTATTGCCTTTTACACTTGTTGGATTGACTTTTTATTTTAAAAATGCTTTTCCTGCTTTTGTTAATTTTTTTATTCTTGGTCTGATAAGAGTTCCACATCATCTTAATTTGGATACCCTTACATTCATTACAATTTTAGCTTTCCCTATCATATTAACTATATTTAGTTTTTTAGCTTTGCTCCAAAGTGTAGGTTTTATCAATTATCAGCTTCGTTGTCAACAAAGTATGTTTTTGATTATATTATTTGGATTGATGGCATTTTTTATCAATCCAGAGGTAGGTATCAGTAGTTTAGCTATTCAGTGGTGTACTTTATCATTTTTCATTCCTCATTTTTTTCTACTTTTTAAAAGGCGAATTTTAAGAAATATTATATTTATATTATTTATAGTGGTTTGTATTGGTGGTAATTTTATTTTTTTACTTAATATCGTTCCTAAAGAAATGCAGGTATACTACCCTACTCCAAAAAAAATAATTCTTCCAACTATTAAAGCATCAAAAGTATGGGTATTAGGAACTGATATTAGCTGGTATCTAAAAAATAAAGCTATTACTCCTTTTTTTAATTGGAACTTATCTAAAAAGTATATACAAAAGCTTGATTATTATGATATTCAGGCAGATATTTATAATAAAATAACCTTTGACAAACCACATATTATTGTGGGGGATGAAAAAACTATTGAACTGCTTTTTAATAAACTTCCCACCATTGCAGAAAAATATACCAAAGAGAAATATTACTGGAAACTAAAATAATAAACTTTATATGTTTTACATCCTATCCAAAACTTTATTTTACTTAGCTATGCCACTTACATGGATATTAGTTTGTTTTGGAATTAGTATTTTTAGCAAATCAGAGAAAAGGAAAAAGCATTTTTTTGCTTTAGGTTTAAGTTTTCTTTTATTTTTCACAAACCCTTTTTTTATCAATGAAGCTCTTTTACTTTGGGAAGTTCCAGCTACAGATGTATCTAGAATGCCTAATTATGATGTAGGTGTTTTACTTACAGGTATTTCTAATGCACAAAAAAAGCCTTCTGACAGACTTTACCTAAATAAAGGTGGCGACAGGCTTACCCATACGCTGATGTTGTATAAAATGGGTAAGATTAAAAAAATATTAATCTCTGGAGGACATTTCTATGAAAGTGATATTAAAGAAGCTCAAGAAATAAAAAAAATACTCCTATCAGCCAATATCCCTGAAAAAGATATCTTTATTGAAGAAAAGTCTCTCAATACCAGAGAAAATGCTATTGAATCAGCTAAAATCTTAAAACAAAACTTTCCCAACCAATCATATTTACTGATTACATCTGCATTTCATCTGAGAAGAGCAAAAGGTTGTTTTGAGAAACAAGATATTAAAGTGGATGTATTTTCGGTAGATTTTTATAGTCAGAATCGTTCGTGGGTACCAACCTACTGGCTAGTACCCACCGAAAAATCTTTGTATTACTGGTATGTTCTTGTACACGAAGTGGTTGGTTATACTATGTATAAGGTATTAGGGTATGCTTAATAATTAAAAACCTGATAATTAAAAAGATACCATTTGTTTTGTAGTAATTTATATTTTATTATAGTACTAAACCCTGTGTTTTTTAATCCTACTTCTTCTATTTTTATAGAATCTTTATCTGTGAATTTATAAAACCACTTTACGGAGTCTTGATATGTTTCACTTTTATGTTTAAAAACAACCCAATCTTTTTTTTCCCAAGCAAGTGTATCCCCAATAAATTTATTATTTATTGTATCATAGTTCATTTCCACTTTTAATGGTAAAGGAAACTTTATTCTACTCATTTGAAATACAGAGTCAGAATAGAATTTATTTTTAAACTCTTCAAAATTTTCTTGATCATTTTGCTTTTTTGTGCCAGTACAAGCACTTAAACTCAAAAAGAGAAAAATGTATAGCTTCATTTTTAATAACTCAAAAGTATTTTGCTTAATTCTGCATCTGCAAAAACCTTCTTGATTTCAGCATTGGCTGAAGCCAAATCCCTGCTCATCAGAAGTCTAATATCATTAGGCAAAAAATCCATTTTCAAGAAACTTTTAATATTATCAATTTGCTCTTTTTTAATTTTATCCTGATTGAGTAATATGTAGTTAACCAAACGAGTCGTAATAACAGAAAGAATATCTACACGTTTTACCTCTTGTTGCACCAAAGATTTGATTTTTTCGTAAATTTCTTTGTCAAATTTTTTGCTTGTCAGAATATCCTCAGGACTAATAATTTTAGCTAAATCATTATTTAAGAAAGCCATAAATGCTGTTACTGTATTGCTATCAAGTGTAGAATCTGCAAGCATTTTTACTAAAGAAAGGTCTTTTTTCAAATCTCTGATTTCCTGAATACTATCAAAGAATTGCACTAAAGTACGAGGTGTTGTACGCTCTCCACTTACAAGTTCGGGATATGTTAGTACAAAACTGATTCCTCTTTCATCTACTCCATTTTTTTCTGCCCATAAAGCCCATGTTTTGGCATCAAAGGTAAGCGTAATATGCCTCATACGAGTCAGCATGGCAAAGTCCATAGGCGTTACAGAATAGTCACCACCATCGGGATTTGCTGTTAATACAATATGCCAACCTTTGGGTATTTTCCAGCTTACAAGTTCATAATTTTGAAGTAGTTGCATAATACCTCTCAAAATACGGTCATCAGCTCTGTTTACATCATCTATCAATAAAATTCCTTTACCTTCTGTTTGTGGCACCCACTCAGGAATAGCCAGTCTGGTTACTTCTTCACCTTTTTCATTATTCGAGATATGTGGCATACCAGTTAAATCTCCCATTTCTTCAAATTGAGCTGGAGCGACGTATGCCCATTGATAACCATGAGCTTTGGCAAATCTTTCTACTGTTTCCGTTTTTCCGATACCATGCTCTCCCCAAATACACAAAGGTGTTTTTTTTCTACCTAATTGTTCATTGCGTTCATTTGTTTCCAAAGTATAAGCTAAAAAGTTTTCAAGTTCCTGAGCATTACATTTTGTTCCGTAATAAATATATTGATGTTTCATGCTATATGATATTGTTTTTGGTAAAGATAATTATTTTTTCAAATTTGGGTTATACTTATTTACGATTGTTTTGATACATTTGCGAATCTTATGGTTTAATTTTTCTGATATAAATATGAAAAAGCTATCTGTTATTTTATTTTTATTTCTGAGTATATCTTGCTTTGGGCAGGCTAACTTATTACAATCAGGTCCAATGGTTGGCTACTCAGAAATGAGGGAAGTATTACTTTGGGTACAAACCAAAAGCAGTGCAAAAGTAAAATTTGGTTACTGGGAAAAAGGAAGCTCTAATAAAAAAAGTTTTACAGAAGAGTTCACAACACAAAAATCGGACGCTTTTACAGCCCGCCTGATTGCAGATTTGGTTGAGCCTGGCAAAAAATATGAATATGAACTGTATATCAACAATCAAAAGGTCAGTCGTTCTTATCCTTTAGAATTTCAAACACAAGCTATTTGGGCGTTTCGTACTGAACCCCCTAATTTTAAATTTGTAGCAGGAAGTTGTTTTTATGTAAATGATCAGCCTTACGACAGACCTGGTACGCCTTATGGTAGCAACTATCAGATTTTCACAAAAATGTATGAGCAAAAACCAGACTTTATGCTTTGGCTTGGTGACAATACTTATATGAGAGAAGCTGATTGGAGTACGAAAACGGGCATTCATTATCGTTATACACATTCTCGTTCATTACCAGAAATTCAACCTCTTTTGGGTTCTTCACATCATTATGCTATTTGGGATGACCACGATTATGGCTCTAATGATGCTGACAAGTCGTTTGCTCATAAAAACCTTACTTTTGAAACTTTTAAGTTATTTTGGGGAAACCAAAATTATGGTCTTGCAAATGAAAACCAAAAAGGAATTACAGGTACTTTTACATGGGGAGATGTTCAGTTTTTTTTGTTAGATGACAGATATTTTAGAACAGCCAATCGCAATTTTGCCTCTAATCGAGCTATTTTAGGCGAAGAACAAGTAGAGTGGCTTATCAATGCTTTGGCAAGTAGTCAGGCTTCTTTCAAAATTATTGCTGTGGGCGGTCAGTTTATTAGTGCTTCAAAAGAAAAAGAGAATTTTATTAATTTTCCTGAAGAAAGACAAAAAATCATTGATGCTATTCAGAAAAATAGAATACCGGGAGTAGTTTTTATGACTGGAGACAGACATTTTACAGAACTTTCTAAATTGGAAACCCCTAAAACACCTCCTATCTACGATATTACTGTATCTCCTCTTACCTCAGGGACACATAGCCCTGACAAAGAAACTAATCCATTAAGAGTACCCAATACACTTGTTGTAGAACATAATTTTGCACTCATTGAAGTAACAGGGAAACGCAAAGAAAGAGTAATGACTATTAAAATTATCAATAAAGATGGAAAAGAACTCTGGAAGCAAGATATAAAAGAGGTAGATTTACAATTTCCTAAAAACTAATAAAAGCCCTCATCTGAGGGCTTTTAACTTACTATGAAAAACGATATGGGTAAAAATAAAAAATTAATTCGAGAGTTATTTAGAAGCAAGGTCTTTGAACGAGATGGATATGTTTGTAGAGTTTGTTTCAAGACATCTGAAGTTTTAGATGCTCATCATATCACAGACCGTAATGAAATGCCTAATGGAGGATATGTATTGGAAAATGGTATTTCTTTGTGTTCTGAGTGTCATTTAAAAGCAGAGCATTTTCATATTACTGAAAAAACCAAGCATTTTCCAAATTTTCATCCTGATGATTTATACAGCCTCATCAATTCTTCATTTGAAAAAGCTTGGAACGCCAGCCAAGCTTTGAGTTCATATATCTAGTTTAAATATTAAAAAAATCTGAAAAAAAACTAAAGGATAAATTAACAAAATCCTTTAGTTTTTTATTTTCTACCAGTTTTATCTGTATTTAGACTAAATATAAACCATTATAAGAAAAACTAAGTCTTTAATTATTAAGATTTTAATAATCTTTTTTTAAGTTTTCATTCATATATTTTTATAATCTTCAATAATAGATTTGTAACGCTTAAATCATTTTTCCAACTTTTAAACCCATTTTTTATGAAAAAAAGATTATTAGGCGTTTTAGCTATTACGATTGCTTTTACAGCCTGCCAACACAAGAAACAAGAATCTTTGGTATCTCAAGAAATCCTTCAACAACCAAAGTTATTAGAATTTAAAGATGGAGCTTACTCTATCACTTTAAAAGATCATTCTTCTTCATTAAAAGAATTATCTAGAAATTTTGCAAGTAATAGATTTTTCTCCAAAAACACAGGCAATTTTCGTGAAAGTATCAAAAATGCCAAGTTAGAACTCAACGAATATAACCAAGAGGCAGGCAACCTTATCAGTCAAGATTTTAAAGAATTTAATCTGACATCTAAGCAGGTAAAAAGTGTCTTTACCAATACGGTTTCTGGCTTTATAGCAAATCTTACAGCTGAGCAAGCCTCTGCTCTTCAGAAACACCCCAATGTAAAAAGTATAGAGCTTGTTCCCAATGGAGAGCTTGCAGATTTAGAGCTTACTTTTTCAGAATATGTAAATCCAACTACAATCACCAGAAATCCACAGGTCTGGTCTGGAAATCCCTTCAATACCACTGTAAAAAGTTGGGGATATGAGGTAGTAAGAGGAGGTACAGAATTGCCTCTCAATACAACAAACAATATCTGGATTTTTGATTCTGGAGTAGATTTAGATCATCCAGATCTCAATTTACTTGCCTCTGACTCATGGGTAAAGCAAGATGCTGAGGATTTGAATGGTCATGGAACGCATGTGGCGGGTATCATTGCTGCAAAACGCAATAATGGAATAGGTATTGATGGGGTGCAAACAAACCCTGTTATTTGTATCCAAGTAGGTGGAGCCACAGGAGGTAATGATATTCAAGGTGCTGAATTTCTTAGTGCTTTAGAAGCGTATTATAATGCTGGTCTCTTGGTATCAGGAGATATTGTCAATATGAGCTTTACTTTTAACGTAGCAAATGAATTCATAACGAATTATATAAGAAGCTTTGCTGATAGAGGTATCAAGTTTGTGATAGCTGCTGGAAATAATTCTACAAATGCCGCTAATTTCACTCTTGCTAATGCTGGACTTCCTGTCAGTGATGATAGTAAAAATGCTACCATTACAACTCCCAATGGTAGCTCATTTAAACATTACAAAAATATCTATGTTGTTTCTGCTTTTGATAAAAATCGTGAGTTTGCTACCAGATATTCAAACTATGGTGATGCCGTAAATATCTCAGCACCAGGAACAAACGTTGTTTCTTTATATAAAGGTGGTGGTTATTCTGTAAAAAGTGGTACATCTATGGCTGCTCCCTATGTTGCAGGGTTATTGATATATGGAGATATTTATTCCTTCAGATCAGGATTTATGGATAGATATGTCGAATTCTTTAATGGAAATTATTTCTCATCATTAGTTAATACTCCTTTTGTAAGCAACGATAATGATGGAAGACCTGATTTTAGAATAGTCAAAAAGTTTTCTAATTTCAATGCTGTGAGAGTACAGTAAAAAATAAGCCCCATCGTATATATGATGGGGCTTATTTTTTTAGAGTTTAAATACGCCACTATCATTATCTGTTTTGGTTGGAACGGTTTTCTTAACATTCACAAGAGCATTTTCCACCATTGAGGCAGTTTTGGCATCAAAAGAACTCAAAACCTTTTTCATATCTATACCATGAATAACAGCTACTGTACTTGCAATAGTCTCAGCTACAAGATTATAGTCATCCAAAATAATTAATCTTTCACCCAAAATACCTTTCCAATATCCCAACACTTCGGGGTCGTTGTTGTAAGAACCCTGATTTACATGAATATGGAATACATGATAACTTCTAAGGGCTTCATCTAATAATTGTTTGTCTGTAAGGTCATCTCCTTGAGCATAGCCCATTAAATCCTTGAGTTTAGCTTGCTGAAGTACATCCCAAGCCATTTCATCACCAATAGTAAAAACAAACGATTTTTGTCCACGTTTTTCGAAGCAATCACAAGAAGTATGTCTTGCACAAAAGAGCCAAGCAAGTGTATAAGACTCTCTGTTTTGTCCACCTCCTCCACCTTCTAAATAAATTTCTGTCAGCCACATATCCAACTCTTCTGTACCAGACTCAAACTGACCTATTTGAAGTGGGAATCTATCTGAAATATGATCACCAATTGCACCAAATAAAATTTGAGGATGCTCAATCCCATGGTCTATCAGGGTATTCATCAATGCTCCCAGTTTTTCTCGTGCCAAAATTTCAGGGATTTTTCCCATACTACCCGTTACATCTAAAAAAACAGCTATCGAAAGTGATTCTGGGTGGATGTCAGAATCTCTGCTTTCACGAAACTTCACACCAAAGGGAATCATTTTATCAGAAGCTACTCCTTTAGTGTTATTGGTAAAAATATCATTAACACTAGAAGAAGTTTTACTGGTTTTTAGATAATCGTAAGCATCATCAGACCATTTAGTATATCCCATAATTGTAAAAATTAAGCGTTAAAATTTGAAAATACATCGTTGATTTTAATAAGTATCTATAAGATTTATATTTCTAATGGGTAAAATTTTGGTTTTCCAAAAAGACTGTTCAACAGCTTTCTATAAGCATCAAATGTTTCGTAAGGTATTGTATGTGATTCAAGTAAGAAATCTATTAGCTGAGAGCTGTGTATTTTTTTCAGTTTTACACCTGTTCCCGTTTTATCACCCAACAGATACAAAGCTATTCTTTGTGTAAGAGTAAGATCGATATAAGGTACAGCTCTTTTTTCTGTGAATATCGAATTAGGATACCAATTCAAATACCTGTTAGAAATGGTTGAAAGTTTCTGATTGGTATAACTCAAATGATAAAAAGATAATACAATAATCCCATGTGTTTTGGGTACAACAGCTATTGCCTCAGGGTTTAAACCCGCATGGCAATAACCTACCTGATTGAGCCACGCCACAAACTCAAACAAACGGCTTGTAAGCCATGTAACATGTTTTTCTGGCAATAAAAGTCCTGTTAAGGGTATAATATCCTCTTTATGGTGCAGTTCGAGTCTGTCTACTTTCCATTCTAAGCTATCTGGCAGATACTTTCTAAAATGTTTAGATGCTTCATCTTTTAATTTTGTAAGTTTATCAAAATTTGTAAAAGATTTTTTCAGTAGATTTTCATCTCCTTTGAATACTATTTGATTGGGATTTACTATTTGCATTTCTCCCCCATCATCCTTGATTTTTTGATATTTATCCAGCTCATCTTTATAAATATTGATTTGGGTTACAGCTTCTGTTGCCTGTGGATGGGAGCATATATCAGGGTGTAATACTTTCAAATAGTCAATGTATTGTTTTTTGAAAGTAAAACGAGAGAAAATCTCGCTATAATGAGAAGAATTTAATACTTGATGTATAAGTGTGTCTGTGTTCATAACTTGCATTAATTTAACCAAAATAGAAAAGAAAAACAAACTTTTAGATAGAAAAATTGTAGTTTTAAAACCAAAAATATTCAAAGGTATTTCATGTCTTTTACATTATTAGAAAAGCTTACACAACAGCTCCAAAAAAGGTCTGAAGCTGGTAATTTAAGGTCTTTGAAGCAACAAAGCGTTCTTAAAGATTTTTGTTCGAACGATTATTTGGGGCTTGCCCGAAACGAAGACTTAGAAAATATTATTTTTGAGAAAATTAAAACCCTCCCTCAACCTCATTTGGGAGCAACAGGCTCAAGACTTATTTCAGGGACTCATATTTATAATTTAGATTTAGAAAATTATCTGGCTCAGTTGTTTGAAGCAGAAGCCTGCTTAATTTTCAATTCTGGCTATCAGCTCAATTCAGCTATTCTTTCAACCATTCCACAAAAAGGTGATACAATTCTATGTGATGAACTTATTCATGCCAGCCTTCGGGAAGGAGCAAGATTAAGCCTTGCTAATAAATTTTATTTTAACCACAGCGATTTAGAAGACTTAGAAAAGAAAATACAAAAAGCTAGTGGTGAAGTTTTTGTAGTGATTGAAACTGTTTATTCGATGGATGGAGACATTGCACCTATTCCAGAAATCAAAAAATTATGTAAAAAATATAATGCTCATCTAATTGTAGATGAAGCCCATAGCACAGGATTGTATGGAAACAAAGGGCAAGGCTATCTTATTGAAAAAGAATTACATCAGGATATTTTTGCCAGAATTTATACTTTTGGTAAGGGCATTGGTGGGCATGGTGCTTGTGTTGTAGGCAGTAAAGTGCTTATCAATTATCTGATTAACTTTGCCAGAGCTTTTATTTATACCACTGCATTACCTTTGTATAGCTTGGTGCATATCCGAGAGGCTTTTGAACACATTGCCCAAAACCCTACATTACCCCAAAACTTACACGCTAAAATCAGTTTTTTTAAAAATTTATTGTCTGATTTTAAGCATGATACTATTTTTTTAAAAGAGAGTAGCAGCCCTATCCAAATTTTAAGAGTTGGTGGTAATGAGAGGACAAAAGTTTTTGCTCAGGAATTACAAACTTTGGGTTTTGACATCAGACCTGTTTTGTCACCTACAGTTAAATCTGGTGAAGAAATTTTAAGAATTTGCTTGCATATATTTAATAATGAGGATGATATAAAATATTTAACAAAAAATATTAGGCTCATTGCCTCTAGACTTAGTTTATAAAACTCTTGGACTGATTTTTGAAATGTTTCTTTGGCAGAGTTAAAAACTTTCGTTAGTTTTACGTTGCCGTATTTGTTTTTGTTTGTCGGCACGACAAATGTTCATTAAAAACCAAATTCTCTACCAATGAAAAAAATCACAAAGGTTCTGACATTTGGCTTATTAGCATTTGCCTGTGTAAGCCCCTCTTTTGGGCAACTGGAAACCGCTAAAAGTGTTGTTACTACGCAAGTAGATGAAGAATTGAAGTCCTATGTTCCAGCCATTTATGACGAGCTGATTATGGAGCGTCTCAAATGTTTGGAGAAGTCTATCCCTCTTACCTACCACAATTCTGTTCGCAAGCAAATCGAACGTTTTATGGTAAAACAGCGTGGACAGATGCAGTATTACCTGATGCGAAAGGATAGATACTTCCCTATTTTTGAGGAAGTTTTGGCTAAACATGGCTTACCTGATGAGTTAAAATATCTCTCTGTTGTTGAATCGGCTCTTATTCCCAAAGCTCAATCTTGGGCTTCGGCTGTTGGTTTATGGCAGTTTATGCCTTTTACAGGAAGAGAGTATGGCTTGGCTCAAGATTTTTATGTAGATGAACGCATTGACCCTTACAAATCTACAGAAGCTGCTGCTAAGTTTTTAAAATTTTTGTATCAGAGATTCGGAGACTGGCATTTAGCTTTGGCAGCTTATAACTCAGGACCTGGCAGAGTGGATCAGGCAATCAGACGTTCTGGTGGTAAACGTACATTTTGGGAAATTTACCCATATTTACCCAACGAAACCAAAGCTTATGTACCTATTTTTATAGCTGTAAATTATGTCTTTAATTATCATCAAGACCATTTTACAGATATGCCAAAAGAGGTATATGCACATATTCCGTCAGATACCATACAAGTAAATCAGTATGTCAACCTGAAAGAATTGTCAAAACAATTAGATGTTGATTTTGAAACCATCCAAGTTTTAAATCCTCACCTTAAGAAGAATGTAGTTCCTAAGCATTATAAAAACTATCCTATACGCATTCCAAAAGAAAAAATGGAATATTTTGCAGTAAACAGAGATAGTATTATGAAGGAAGTAAAGAAAGGTTCTTATCAACCTATTCCTTATCCTACACTCAGAACACAAGAAACCATGCTTGCTGCCAATACAAAAGGTAAGAAAAAAGTAACCCATATTGTTAAACAAGGTGATTACTTGGCAGGTGTAGCAAAAAATTATAATGTTTCACAAACAGATCTAATGGCTTGGAACAAACTGAGGAATAAGAACTTATATGCTTCTCAGAGACTCGTTCTGTGGGTAGAAGAACCCAAAGAAGAAAAAACTGACCAAGTACAAGCAGATGAACAAAATGTTGCTAAAAATAATGATAAAGAAGAAAACAAAGCTAGAACTGTAGAGCCTACTGGTAATAAAACACCTATCAAGACAGTTTCTAATCCTTCTCAAACTCAAATTGGTTCGATTGCAACTAAAACATCTGTAAAAAAACCTTTGTTTTATACTGTAAAACAAGGTGATACACTTTGGAACATCAGCCAAAAATATCAAGGTTTGTCTATCGAAAAAATCAGACAATTAAACCCTACACTCAAAGGAAGCAATCTGGTAGCTGGTCAGAAAATACGTGTAGGCTAATATAAATACTTCATTTTCAATATTTTGCCCTCTACTGAGGGCTTTTTCTTTTCATCTTCAACCTACTTTTAACATTATTATTATGAGTTTAGCTATTTTGCAAACCCTGCAATCACTTATTGATAAACCTTTTCCTGAACAAGCTCCTCCTGTACCCAGATGGATTGGTGGTATACTTAAAAAAATTGAAGAGGGATTTGCAGAAATGCATATCACAGTTCGACCAGAGATGCTCAATCCATTAGGGTTATTGCATGGAGGCGTTCAATCCATGATTTTAGATGAGATTATTGGCATGACTGTCGCTGCTATGGATAAGCCTTATCCTGCTGTTTCTATTAGTCTGAACATGGAGTTTATTGGCAAAGCCAAAGAAGGAGATACTATTGTTGCCATTGCAAAAAGTGTACGTAAAGGAAGACAAATTATCCAAATGGAAGGTGAAATAAGGCTTTTAGATGGTTCTTTAGTTTCTAAGGCAACCTCTAATATGCTGAATTTATTGCCCAAATAAAGTTAGCATTAAAGTATAAAAATTATTATTTTTGAACATTTCTAAAACTGTAACTATCATGATGAGGTATCGTTTAAGCTATATTCTAGGATTTTGGATTTCACTCACAAGTTTGATTACAAATGCCCAAACAGCCACTAATGACAATGTTGTGTTGGACACTGCTTATACATGGATACGACCAGAAATGAATATTGTCCAATTCTATCAAAAACAATCTTTAGAGAATTTCTATAAAAGCTGGAAAAAAAGTAATTCAGAGAAAGTAGTAGTGGTAATGCTTGGAGACTCCCATTTACAAAACGGAGCCTATCCAGACCAGTTAAAAAGACGTATGCACAAAACTCTTGGCAATGGCGGTGAAGGCTTGATGTTTGCCTTTTCGGCTGCCAATACTTATTCTAATGTAAACTTTAAGCCCGCTCATAAAGGGAACTGGATTTATTCAAAAAGTTTTATGAATACTCTGAAACTACCTTTGGGTGTTTCAGGAATGGCTGTTAGAACTGATAAAGCTCCTGCTAGTCTGAGTTTTACATTAAAAAATACTCCTACCACAGCATATAATACATTAAAAATCTTCTTTAAAAGAAGCCCAAAAGCCTTTGATGTTTCATTAGATATTGATGGACAAACGATTGATGTGAAGGCTGATACACTCGATAAAACTCCTTATATAACTGTTCAGGTACCTGATGTCAAACAAAATATTACTTTGAATTTCATTCAAAATCGTCCTGAACAAAGCTTTTTTGAGTTTTATGGCATCAGTTTAGAATCGAATGCTAATAAAGGAGCCATTGTTCATAATGGTGGTGTGGGTGCAGCTAAATATAATTCAGTATTACGCCAAGAATTATTTGAGGAACAATTACCTCATTTTCAACCAGATTTAGTGATTATTGACTTTGGTACAAATGATTACCTAATGACAGATAGAATTGAATCTAATCTTGAAAATCAAATTAAAAATGTAATACAAAAAGTTCGTAAAGCAGCACCACAGGCAAGTATTTTACTTACAACAGCTCAAGATTTATTTTGGAGAAAAATTAACATCAAATCAGGTTTAGAATTTTCTGAAATTATTCATCGTGTAGCTTCTGAAAATAATTGTGCTGTTTATGATTGGTATTGGGTTGCTGGTGGACAAACTGTAATGAGAGATTGGGTAAAAGCTAAAATTGCTCAAAATGATATGGTGCATCTCAATGAAAAAGGGTACAGACTCAAAGGAGATATGCTTTTTGAAGCTCTCCAAAAAACAATCAACTGGATAGATTCTAACCCAACTCAAAACAAATTAGTTTTACAAACGGATAGTTTAAAAGCTGGACAAGCTCATCTACTCAATAAAAGAGTTTATGCTTACAATTATGTAGCCGTTCAGCCTACACCCAAAAAGAAGAAAGACTCTGTAGTAGCTGTACCCGTGGTAGCCGTAAAAAATGATAAAAATACACCTGTTACTCCTACCAAAAAAGTAATCAAGCAAACCAAAACACATACAGTGGTTTATGGTGATACTCTTTATGGTTTGGCTCTTAAATATAGAGTGAGTGTTGAAAATTTGATGAAATGGAATGGCTTGACCAGTAGCAACTTAAATATTGGTAAAGTCCTGATTGTAAAACCTTAACAGCTATTATAACTTTATGCTCAATTCAACAGATTTCAGGAAAATGGCTCACCAAATTGCTGACTGGATGGCAGACTATTTGGAAAACGTAGAACATTATCCTGTAAAATCGCAAGTACGCCCTCGTGAAATTTATGAGGAATTACCCAATTTAATGCCTGCTAATGGAGAAAATTTTCAGGAAATTTTAAAAGATTTTCAGGAAATCTTGATGAAAGGCATCACACACTGGCAGAGTCCTAACTTTTTTGCTTATTTTCCTGCAAACTCAAGCTATGAGTCCGTTTTAGCAGAAATGATGACTGCAACCTTAGGGGCTCAGTGTATGGTTTGGGAAACTTCTCCTGCTGCTGCTGAACTTGAAGAAAAAATGATGGAGTGGCTCAAAACAGCTTGTGGCTTACCAGAAAATTGGCATGGAGTTATTCAAGATACTGCTTCTTCTGCCACTTTGTGTGCATTACTTTCTGCAAGAGAAGCATATTCTGATTTTCAAATCAATCAAAAAGGCTTTGAAGGTTATACCAATTTCAGAATTTATACCTCTCAACAAACCCATTCATCCATCGAAAAAGCTGTAAAAATAGCAGGTTTTGGGAAAGACAACCTAGTATATTTACCTGTAGATGAGAAATTTGCATTAGTTCCTGATGCTTTAGAAAAAGCCATAGAGGATGACTTAAAAAATGGAAAAATACCTTTATGTGTAATAGCCTCCATAGGAACAACAGGTTCTACAGCCATAGACCCTCTTGAAAAAATTACAACAATTACTCAGAAATATAAAATTTGGTTGCATGTAGATGCTGCATATGCTGGTACAGCAACTTTATTACCCGAATATCGTTTTATGATTAAAGGCTTAGAACTAGCTGATAGCTATGTTTTTAACCCTCATAAATGGATGATGGTCAATTTTGACTGTACAGCTTATTATGTAAAAAATAAAGAAGTTTTAATTCGTACATTTGAAATTCTGCCAGAATACCTTAAAACACAAGCTGATAGTCAGGTGAATAATTACAGAGATTGGGGTATTCCTTTAGGAAGACGATTCAGAGCTTTGAAATTATGGTTTGTTTTGCGTAGTTATGGACTTCGAGATATTCAAAAAAAACTGAGAGAGCAAATTCAGTTGGCTCAAGATTTAAAAAGAAAAATGGAGCAACACCCTCATTTCGAAATACTTGCTCCCGTACATCTAAATCTAGTTTGTTTTCGATATAAACCCCATGAAAATATTTCAGAGGAAATATTGAATCAAATCAATGCTGATTTACTTCAAAGAATTAACTCTTCAGGAAAAGCTTATTTGAGCCATACAAAACTTAATGGAAAATATACTCTCCGTATGGTAATCGGACAAACGTATGTTTTACAAAAACATGTAGAAAATACTTGGGAACTCATTCAACTATTGGCTCAAGAACAAAATACAATGCTCGAAAGTCAATCTTCTTAAATAATTTATGAAAGTTTTAATTAAAGATGATATCAGATTACTCACCCACCAACTTCCTTTGATGGAAGCTTTCTATACCATACAAGGAGAAGGTTTTCATCAGGGAAAAGCTGCATATTTTATTCGTTTGGGTGGATGTGATGTGGGATGTGTATGGTGTGATGTAAAAGAATCTTGGGATGCAGAAGACCATCCAATTGTATCAGTTGAAAGTATTGTAGAAGGTGCTTTAGAACACAAAGGACGACTTGCTGTCATTACAGGAGGAGAACCTCTTATCTATAATTTAGATTATTTAACAGCCAAACTAAAAGAAGCTGGTTTTAAGACTAATATTGAAACTTCGGGTGCTTATCCTTTATCAGGACATTGGGACTGGATTTGTTTTTCTCCTAAAAAATTTAAACCCGCCCTTGAAGAATTTACAGAGGTAGCCCATGAACTCAAAGTTGTCCTTTACAATAAAAAAGATTTTGAGTGGGCTGAAAGTTTTGCAAAGAAAATGAATAAAAATGCTAAATTGTTTCTTCAAACTGAGTGGAGCAAACAAAACGAAATCATGCCCCTGATTGTTGAATATGTAAAGGAAAATCCTCACTGGCAGATTTCTTTACAGACACATAAATTCATGGATATTCCATAATAGTAGCTATACTCTCAAAACACCATCTTATGCTTCGCATTTTTCAAATATTCTTTTTTTATTTCCTGATATTGAGCAATATATATGCTCAGCAAACTTATAGTACTAAAAATAAAACAGCTATAAAATTATATGAGCAAGCTCAAGAAGAACTGAAAAATGGTTATAAAGGCAGCAAAAAAGAAAACAGATATGATGAAGCCATTGAACTTTTTGAAAAAGCTATCAAAAAAGACCCCAAGTTTACAGAAGCTCACTTAGCTTTGGCTACCAATTATCAGATATTTGGAAAATATTATGATAAAATGCTCTATCATTACGACCAAGCCGTCAAAAGTTCCCCTGATAGTAGAAAAGTCATGGGGGCTTATTACACTTTAGCAGGTGAAAGTTTAAAACAAGGGAAATATGATGTTGCCAAACAATATGCAGAAAAGTTTCTTTCTTTTGGAGAAGTCCCAGAAAATTATACAGCTGAGGCTCAGAGAATTATAGCTTCTGTTAATTTTGCTAAAGAAAAAATGGCTAATCCTCTGCCTTTTAAACCTGTTTCTTTGGGGAATAAAATTAATAAAGATGGTCGTTTACAATATTTCCCCGTCCTGACAGCAGACCAAAACATGATATTTTTTACAGCTATTGGGCTTCCAAAAAAATCTCATAGTGAGGATATTTATATTAGTGTAAAAATGAATGGCGAATGGCAGGAGCCTATGATGCTTTCCAACAGAATTAATAGTGTGGAAAACGAAGGTACTTGTAGTATTTCTGCTGATGGAAAATTATTAGTATTTACCTCTTGTTTGGGAAGAAAGTCTTTTGGAAGTTGCGATTTATATATCAGCAAACTGATTGGAGAAGAATGGACTGAACCTATCAATATGGGAGAAAATATCAATTCTCCTTATTGGGAGTCACAACCTTCTCTTTCCGCTGATGGAAATACACTCTACTTTATTTCTGACAAAAATAAACGTTCTGGTAAAGATATTTTTGTAAGCTACCGAAATGCACAAGGAGAATGGTCTCCCGCTGAGGCTCTTCCTGCCACTGTCAATACACCCAAAGATGAATATTCACCTTTTATTCATGCCAATGGAAGAACTTTGTATTTTTCGTCTAATGGACATATTGGTTTAGGAGGTTTAGACTTGTTTTCTGCCGAATTAGAACGCAATCAGTGGAGTACACCTCAAAATTTAGGTTATCCTATCAATAACCATTTAGACCAAGTATCATTATTTGTAACAGCTGATGGCAAAAAAGGATATTATGCAGATGAGAAAAGAAATGGAAATTTAGATATTTCTGCAAATATCTTAGAATTTGATATGCCTGAGCCTGTTACCGTTAAAATCAAGACTCAGTATCTTAAGGGCAGAGTATTAGATGCTAAAACTAAACAGTTACTGGAAGCCAATATTGACCTGATTAACCTTGCCAATAACAGAAAAGAAAGCTCTGTAACCTCCGATAAATACAAAGGTTCATATCTTTTAGTATTGAACGAACAGACTGAATATGCTTTGGAAGTTCATAAGAAAGGTTATGCTTTTAAAAGCCTTCGTTTTGACTATTCCAATAAAAAAGCTGATGACCTAAAACCCATTGAGTTGGATATTTTACTCAATCCTATCGAAAAAGGTACTGTATTCGTTTTAAACAATATTTTCTTTGATAGTGGAAAATGGGATTTGAGAGATAAATCAAAATCGGAATTAGATGAGCTTATTTTATTTATGCAAGATAACCCTCAGGTACGTGGCGAAATCTCTGGACACACTGATAATGTAGGCGAAAAGAAGGCTAATTTAGATTTATCGCTTAAAAGAGCTAAATCAGTTTATGATTATCTGATTAAAGGAGGCATTCCAGCCAATAGACTTGTTTTTAAAGGCTATGGAGATTCTCAACCTACAGCCCCTAACGATACAGAAGAAAACAAACAACTAAATAGAAGAATCGAGTTTAAAATATTGTAGATTTCATGCAACAAAAAGCCGTTATTAACCAAGATTTTTTAAGTATTATACTCAAACGTTTGTGTCACGAACTCATTGAAAATCATGAGGATTTCAATAATACAGTGTTATTAGGCATTCAACCCAAAGGTGTTTTTGTAGCCCAAAGAATAGAAAAAGAATTGGAACAAATTACGGGCAAAAAAGTGCCTCTTGGTCTTTTAGATATTACCTTTTTTAGAGATGACTTTAAAAAAAGGGAGAAACCTCTTTCAGCCAATTCTACTCAAATTAACTTTTTAATAGAAGGTAAAAAAGTAATTTTAATTGATGATGTACTTTACACTGGCAGGACTGTCAGAGCAGCCTTAGATGCAATGCTTGCATTTGGCAGACCCGAAAGTGTTGATTTTCTGGTACTCATAGACAGAACATATACACGCAATCTGCCCATTGAAGCTAAATATGTTGGTAAAGCTGTTAATACAATGGCTTCTGAGCGTGTAAAAGTAGAGCTTAAAGAACAAGGGTACGAACAAGATTGCATCTGGCTTGTAAAAAATACAGAGTAATTATCAAAAAAATATTTGAATATTTTAAAGACTGCTTAATTTTGCCTTATTCTTCTACCAAAAACATTTAAACAATCTATATATGGATTTCAGAATAGAAAAAGATACTATGGGCGAGGTGCAAGTACCCGCTCATGTTTATTGGGGTGCTCAAACAGAACGTAGTCGTAATAACTTTAAAATTGGTGCTGAAGGCTCTATGCCCAAAGAGGTTATTTATGCTTTTGCATACCTCAAAAAAGCTGCTGCTCTGGCAAACCACGAATTAGGGGTTTTGTCTAAAGAAAAAGCAGATATGATTGCTAGTGCTTGTGATGCTATTTTAGCTGGCAAGTTAGATGACCAATTTCCGCTTGTTATTTGGCAAACTGGTTCAGGTACTCAATCTAACATGAATGTAAACGAAGTAGTCGCTTATTATGCTCACGTTCAGTCAGGTGGAAACCTAACAGATGAGAAAAAAGTTTTACATCCTAATGATGATGTAAATAAATCTCAATCATCAAACGACACCTACCCTACTGCTATGCATATTGCAGCCTATAAAATGGTTGTAGATGTTACCATCCCAGGAATGGAACTATTAGCCAATACGCTTTCTAAAAAAGTAGAAGCTTTCAAAGATATTGTAAAAACGGGTCGTACACACTTCATGGATGCTACTCCTCTTACTTTGGGGCAGGAATTTTCAGGCTATGTACAACAAATCAAAAACAGCATCAGAGCCGTTAAGAACTCTTTAGAAATGGTAAAAGAATTGGCTTTGGGTGGAACTGCTGTGGGTACTGGTTTAAATGCTCCCAAAGGTTATGATGTCTTGGTGGCTAAAAAAATAGCAGAACTTACAGGTTATCCGTTTGTGACAGCTCCCAACAAATTTGAAGCTTTAGCAGCACACGATGCAATGGTAGAGCTTTCCGGAGCTTTAAAACGTTCTGCTGTTGCTCTGATGAAAATCGCAAACGATATTCGTATGCTGTCTTCAGGACCTCGTTCAGGTATTGGAGAAATTATTATTCCTGATAACGAACCGGGTTCATCCATTATGCCTGGAAAAGTAAATCCAACTCAGCCAGAGGCACTTACAATGGTTTGTTGTCAAGTAATCGGAAATGATGTAGCTGTTTCGATAGGTGGTTCTAATGGTCATTTCGAATTGAATGTATTCAAACCATTGATAGCTTATAATGTTCTGTCATCAGCTCGTTTGCTTGGAGATGCTTGTGTATCATTCAATAACAAATGTGCAGAAGGTATTGAGCCTAATCATAGTGTTATTCAGAAACATTTAGAAAACTCTCTGATGCTCGTTACAGCTCTTAACCCACATATTGGGTACGAGAATGCTGCCAAAATTGCTAAAAAAGCACACAAAGAAAATAAAACCCTTCGTGAAGCTGCTATTGAGCTGGGCTTACTCACCAACGAACAGTTTGATGCTTGGGTAATCCCTAAAAATATGGTTGGAAATCTTTAATTTTAAAAGCCCTTTATTAAAATTTCTAATAAAGGGCTTTATTTATATGCTTATTTTTTATGGAAAGAAGAAATTTTATTAAAAAAGCTCTTTACACCACAGCAGGTTTAGCAGTTGTGGGTGGAGGAGCAACAGGCTTTTTTCATTATCATTTTTCTGATAGAAATCACGCCAAAAGAATATTGAATTTCAGCAATCTACAAGAAGCTTTAAATGAGTTAGATAGAATAGAAAAAGCTGCTGAACTTCAAATTGCAGGTGACTGGTCTTTGTATCAAAATCTTATTCATTGTACACAGAGTATAGAGTTTTCACTACTAGGCTACCCTGAAAATAAACCTGCTTTATTTCAAAACACTATAGGTAAATTGGTTTTTCATAAGTTTGAAGGACAAGGCTATATGCGACACAACAGAAACGAACCTATTCCCAAAGCTCCTGAAATCATTAAAAATGGAGATTTGAAAGAGGCTTTTACAAAACTCCGAAAAACAATTTCAGATTTTGAAAAATTTCAAGGAAATCTAGCTCCTCATTTCGCTTATGGACAGCTTTCTAAAGCAGAATATACCAAAGCACATGCATTTCACCTCGCAGACCACTTTTCAGCGATGGACTACAAAATCTAATTTATACCATTCATGTTACTAGATAGCCAGCAAAAAAATTATATTAAACTGTTACCATTTGCACTCATTTATGGTGTGCATTTAATAGGAGCTTTCAATGATGTTATGGAAATAGATGCTGCTCAGTATGCAGCCATTTCTTGGGAAATGTCAGAAACGAACAACTTTTTAGAAACCAGACAAAGAGGTGTTGATTACTTAGATAAACCCCCTTTGTTATTCTGGATTTCAAGCATCAGTTTTAAGCTTTTTGGTTACAATAATTTTGCATATCGTTTTATTCCTACATTGCTTTCATTTTTAGGGGCTTATGCAACTTTTAAGCTTGCAAAAATTTATTATAGTTATCAGGTAGCTTATCTTTCGGCACTTTTATTGGCTTCCTGTCAGGCAGTATTTCTGATGAATCAGGATTTAAGAACAGATAATATGCTTACCACATTTGTGGTTTTTTCTATATGGCAGTTAGCCGCTTACTTTAAGAGTAAAAAATGGCTTCATTTAATTGGAGGTTTTGTAGGCATTGGGCTTGCAATGCTTGCCAAAGGTCCTATTGGACTCGTAATACCCATTCTTGCATTTGCCAGCGACTTTGCAGTAAAACGTCAATGGGCAAACTTTTTCAAATGGCAATATTTAGTTGGTTTGGTCGTTTTAGGACTGGTTTTACTACCTATGAGCATTGGTTTGTACCAACAGTTTGATTTACACCCTGAAAAAACTGTCAATAGTCTGACTAATGTTTCTGGACTTAAATTTTTTTACTGGACACAAAGTTTTGGAAGAATTACAGGCGAAAATGTTTGGAGTAATAACCCTGACCCATTTTTTTTGGTACATACAACACTTTGGAGCTTTCTGCCTTGGTCGTTTTTTTTAGTAATTGCCTTTATTTGTGAAACTCGTGATGTATTTAAAAACAAATTCAAAAAATTAGAAGAAAATAAAGAGATTTTACTTTGGGCTGGATTTACACTTACCTTTATAGCTCTTTCACGTTCTAAATACCAATTGAATCACTACATCTATGTGGTATATCCTTTGGGAGCTATTATTACAGCCAAATGGATTGAAAAAATGGTTTTATGGTCTAAAAAATGGTTAAACTTCTTCAATATTTGGCTAAACTTTCAGATAATTCTACTCATATTTTTGGCTGGTGTACTCGGATTTTGGTGTTTTCCGATTGAAAATTGGTGGATTAGTGCTTTAATATTAACATTTTTTGGATTAACTCTTTATACATCTGTCAAAAGTCAAAACCTGATTGAAAAATTTATTTTACCTTCATTTTTTGCTATTCTGGCTGTTAATACTTTGATGAATGGTTGGGTATATCCTTATCTTCTCAATAATTTCCAAACAGAATCCATTGTATTCAAAAAAATAAAAGCTAACCCTCAAAAGTATAATTTAGACAATTTATATATTTTATCAGGTGATTTAATGGGAAATACCCCTGATTTTTATGCTCAAAAAGTTGTAAAACATATAGCTACACTAGATGAAATACCTAGTAAAGCCAAAGTTTGGATTTTCTGTGATGATAATTTCTATCAGAATATTCTTAGTAAAACAACCAATGTTCAGGTATTAGAAAAAGAAGTGTATAACGATTTTCACGTTTCGGTACTTACGCCCGAATTTCTAAATCCGAACACACGAAACCAGCATACCAAAAAGACTTATTTATTGAACATCATTAAGAATTAAATTTATAAAGACATGTCTTTCAGTGAATATTTAGCTAAAATGGCAGGATTAAACGATCCTGTTACATATGCTATTCCAGTTTTTATCATTGCTATTTTGGTTGAGCTTTTTATTGATGTAAAAGAAAAACTACAAGTATATCATAAAGGTGAAGCTTGGGCTTCTATTGCAATGGGGGCAGGTTCTGTGGTGATTAATCTTTTCGCCAAATTTATGTATTTTGTATTGTTTAGTTATATCTACGAAAATTGGGCTTTTTGGCAGTTAGGTTTTGTTTGGTGGGTATGGCTCATTGCTTTTTTTGCAGATGATTTTTCGTTCTACTGGCATCATAGGCTCAGCCATGAAATCAGAATTTTGTGGGCTGCTCATTCCAATCATCATTCCTCACAAGATTACAATTTGGCAGTTGCTTTACGCCAAAGCTGGACAGAAGGTATTTATAAGTTTTTATTTTATGCTTGGATGCCTTTGATTGGCATTCATCCTATCATAATTTTTACATTGGCATCTATCAGCCTGATTTATCAGTTTTTCCTGCATACACAAGTTGTAAAAAAACTTGGTTTTCTAGAGTGGTTCATGAATACACCTTCACACCACAGAGTGCATCATGGAACAAATTTACAGTATTTGGACAGAAACCATGCTGGTATTCTGATTATTTGGGATAGACTTTTTGGAACGTTTGAGCCTGAAGGAGAGAAAGTTATTTATGGACTTACCAAAAACATTGAAACAAGTAACCCTTTGAGAATTGCTACAGCAGAGTTTGAAAGCATTGCTAAAGACATTAAAAAAGCAAATAAATGGTCTGATAAAATTAAGTATTTACTCAAACCACCTGGTTGGAGTCATGATGGTTCAACAAAGACAACCAAAGAGTTACAAAATTAAAAGCCTTACTAAGTAAGGCTTTTTTTATAATTCTACTTTTTCTGTAGGACTTGTGGGATGATATTTTTTAGGAGCATACAAAAATCCAAAGGCTTCTGCTCCATCTTTTCCCAAATGTTTGTGATGAACTTTATGGGCTCTAATCATTCTGCGTAAGTATGGACTTTTAGCAATAAATTTAATTTTTACTCTTCTATGTACCAAAATATCATGGAATAAAACATAGAAAATCCCATAACCCAAAATTCCAAAACCGACCCATTTCAAGAATGCAAGTTGCTCAAACTCAAAACCTACTATAATTGTAGCCATTGAGGGCACACTGAAAACTACTGCAAAAAGGTCATTTCTTTCAAAAAAACCATGTCTGGGGCTGTGATGCGATTTGTGCCATGACCACAAAAAACCATGCATAATATATTTGTGTGTAAACCAAGCTGCTCCTTCCATCAAAAAAAATGTAGCAACCATCAAAAATATATTAAAAGCTAATTCCATATTTTATTTAAAATTTTTCAATAACTTCTTTTACTTGTTCCATTAACCACATAGGTGTAGAGGTTGCCCCACAAATACCTACTGTTTCATTTTTCCCAAACCATTCCTGTTTGATATCCTCAGGATTTGACACAAAATAGGTATTGGGATTTGTTTGTTTGCAGACTTCATACAAAACCTTCCCATTCGAGGATTTTGTACCTGCTACAAAAATAATTTTATCATAGAGTAGTGCAAAATCTCTGAGTTCAATATCTCTGTTTGAAACCTGCCTGCAAATTGTATCGTTAGCATCTACTTCAACACCTTCATTTTCAAGCTTTTCTTTGATTTCATAGAATTTATCTGTACTCTTTGTTGTCTGACTGTAAAGAGTCAGTTTTTTAGGCAGTTTTTCTATTTCTAGCTCTGTAATGTCCTGAAAAACAAGAGCATTATTATTGGTTTGTCCTAATAGTCCAATAATTTCTGCATGCCCATGTTTACCGTAAATATAAATACTCTCATTTTTATCATAAGAGTTTTTAATACGGTTTTGAAGTTTCAAAACTACTGGACATGAGGCATCTATGAGTTCAAGATTATTTTCTAAAGCCAACTCGTATGTAGAGGGTGGCTCCCCATGAGCCCTAATCAGTACTTTTTCGTTTTGAAGTTCTTTTAGGTATTCATGGTTAATAATTTTTAAACCTTTGTTTTGTAGCCTTTTTACTTCTTCATCATTATGTACTATATCTCCAAGGCAGTAGAGTTTTCCTTCTTGTTCTAGGATATCCTCTGCCATTTCGATAGCATACACCACTCCAAAACAAAAGCCCGAATGTTTATCTATGGTAACTTGGAGATTAAGCATATAAAAAAATCAGTTTGCACAATATACTCAAAAACCTTAATAATTGTTTAAAAAAAACTCGAAAAAGTTTGTTAAGGTTTTATGAATAAAAAAAGTGGCAGTTTGAAGCTACCACTTTACTTTTTACATATTTCTAATCATTTTGAGCTGATTTTTGAGCGTTTTCAGCTGACTTTCAGTTTGTTTCATCTTATCTTCGAAGCTACTTCTAAAAGCATCACCCTTCTTAGAATCGGCAAAGAAACCAAGATTATTGTTAAGAGTTGCCAGTTCATCTTCCAATTGAGAAATTCGTTTACGAATTTGTTGCTCTTTTTTAGCAAGATCTTTCCCTCCTTTACCACTCAGGTTAGCCCACTTCAATTCAATAGCAAGGTCTAAAGCATCGTGATCTTGCTGAGAAAGATGAGTTGTTTTTTCCACAAGAACTTTAAGTGAAGCATAGAATCTTTCTTTAATCTTGATCATCTGTTTGCGAGGAACAAAACCAATTGTGTTCCACTCTGCAATAGCCTGATCAGCAAGCGACTCTATATCCATATTAGCCAAATCTTCTGAAGAATACCCTTTTAATCTCTCACATAAGGCATTCTTTTTGTCATAATTTTCTTTTTCTTCTTTGTCTTTAGAAGCGAATTGTTCTCTTCTTTTTGCAAAAAAGCCATCCAAAATACCTCTGAATTTCTCAAAAACTTCTTCTTTTTGTTTCTCTGGAACAGCTCCTATTTCTTTCCACTGTTCTTGTAGTTTTTTAAGTTCCTCAGCTGTATGTTCTATATTATCTTCATTTGCATTGGCTATTAAGTCTTCAGCTTTTTGGCATAAAGCAAGTTTTGCCTGCAAGTTTACCTCTCTTGCATCATCTAAGCCTTTGAAAAACTCAGATTTATTACGGAAAAACACTTTAAAACTATTCCAAAACTGTTTTGTAATATCTTTTGATTTTTCAAGAGGTACTTGCCCAATTGCTTCCCATTCTTTCTGAATAGCCAAAAGTTCTTGGGTTGCGTTTTGCCAGTTTTTAATTTTTTCACCTTTAAATTCTTCGAAAGGGCGTACTTTTTCACAGAGAGCTGTTTTTTTAGCTAAATTATCATTCATTTCAGCCTTTAAACTCTCTGTCATGTTCTTTTTACGCTCATAAATCACATCAGATGCATCTTTAAAACGTTTCCAAACGTTTTCTTGTTCTTCTTTATTACCAACAGGACCGATATGCTTAAATTCTTCGTGTAATTCGTTTAGTTGTTTGATAGCATCTTTAATAGAAGCCAACTGAGCTAATTTCTCAGCTTTTTCACAGATAAGAAGTTTAGCTTCTAAGTTTCTTTTACGGTCTAAATCTTTCAATTCGTTGTATAAGCCTAAACGGTTATAATAAATTTCCATCAAAGCATTATAACTTGCCCATAAAGCCTTCGCATTGGCTTTAGGAACAGCTCCTATTTTTTTCCATTCTTGTTGTAAGTCACGAACCTGCTTATGAGTTTGCTCACTTTCTTCTTCTGCATTTACAAGACTTCTCAGTTTTTCAATAATTTCGTTTTTCAAATCGAAATTTTTCTTTAGATTTTTTTCAATTTGCTCTTGCAAAGTGGCTCTTTGCTTTCTAACAAAATTATATGTCTGATAAAATTTAGCTTCTATTGCTTCTTGTTTGTAAGTAAAGCCATCTTCATCTCCTCCCTCAGCCAAATATTTTTGAAGGGCTTCCTCTTTAGAATGAGCAACCAGATTATCAAAGTGAGGTTTTAGTTGTCTAAACAATCGAAATGCCTCATCAATCTGCTCAGTAGTCAGGGATTTTTCCTGATACTTTGTAATGAGCTGAACAATTTGTTCTTTAGAATAATGAGAGTAGTCCTCATGTTGCTCTTCTTGTTCTGAAATATGGCTTTCAGATGCCGATGTTACCACCTCTTCGGGGTTGCCAAGTACATTTTCTTCTTCCATCATACAAAATCGAATTACCAAATAAAAAGTTAGAACTGCCTATAAATGTATAGGTTGGCAAAGATAGCTTTTTTTCAAAAAAAAGGATAGTTTGTTATAAAAAAACTTATCAATAGAAAAATTTATAGTTTTATTGCTTTTTTTTTTATACTCTTGCAAAAGACTTTGTCTTATTTTTTATAATTCATTCTTATTCATAAACGCATGTTTTTACTCAAGATTTTAGGCAAATTATTGTTGTTTTTTTCTGGTTGGAAAATTAAAGGTAAACTTTCTCAAAATATAAAAAAAACTGTGATGATAGCAGCACCACACACAAGCAATTGGGATTTTTTTTATACGATGGTTATCTTTTCTGCACTAGGAGTTCGTGTTCGTTTTTTAGGTAAAAAAAGTCTTTTCAAATTTCCTTTAGGGTATCTTATGAAATTTTTTGGAGGAATCCCTATCGACAGGTCACAAAGCAATAATTTTGTTAGTACGGCAGCAGGCATGATTCAGCAAGCGGATGAAATGATTTTATTGGTACCCGTAGAAGGTACAAGAGGTTATACAGAAAACTGGAAATCAGGATTTTATTACATCGCTCAAGAAGCAGGTGTACCTTTAAGTTTAGGCTATTTGGATTATGCAAAGAAAGAAGGTGGTTTTTTACCCGACCTATTCTATCCAACTGGCAATTATATAGAAGATTTAGAGAAGATACAGCTCATGTATAAAGATATTGCAGGTAAGTATCCACAAAATTCATCTTTATACAAGAAATTTGGTAGTAAAACAATGATTTGGTAGTTTTAGCCTATGGATATGCTTATAGATGATTTTGAAAATCTATCTAAAGAGAAACTCATTCATATTTTAAAAAATCTTCTTTCAGAGAGACAAACAGAAAAAGAGACTCAAGAACTCATGCAACAACGGCAGGAAGAAATTTATCACTTCTATGACCGTTATAAAATCATATCTAAAATCTCGAAAGAAGGTTTATGGGAAACTCGTATCCCTGAAAATTTTACCGCTGATACCCCCATTTGGTATTCAGAGGAATTTATTCGTTTGTTAGAATATGATGTAGAGAATTTCCCTCCTATTCTACAAACATTTATTGATATTATTCATCCTACCCATAAAAAAGAATTTTTATCTAGTAGAATTAATTTTCATAGAGGATTATATCCAGATGATGTTTATGAGTCTGAAATTTTACTACTTACAGGCTCAGGAGAGTACAAATGGTTTGAGTTTAAATCTAAGTTAGTGAGAGCTCAAAAAAAAGCTGTACTTGATATAGGTGTCTTGCGTTCTATTCATAATCGTAAAATGGCAGAAGAAGCCATTAAGGAAGGAGAGCAAACTCTTCGTTACATCAGTTATGCCAGTAAAGATGGCATTTATGATGTAAATCTGATTGATTATGAAGCAAGTTTCAGCGAAAACTTTTTTCTACTCTTAGGATACAGCCCCAAAGAGTTAGATATTACGTGGCAAAATTGGACTGATTTAATCCATCCCGATGATAAACATACCTTTTTAGAATCATATAATAAATTCTTACTCAAAAAATTGAATGCTTTCTCAAAAGAGTGTAGAATGCTTTGTAAAGATGGAGGTTATAAATGGGTTCTTAACAGAGCAAAAGTTGTTCAGTTTGATGATTATGGCATTCCTATCCGACTGATTGGTACGCTTACTAATATTCAAAAGATTAAAGAAGCAGAGCAAGAACTCAGACAAGCCTATGTAGATATTAAAGTTTCTAAAGAAAACCTGCATCAGTATGCCGAAGAGTTAGAAACAACTCTTGAGCAACTCCGTCAAATGCAAGAACAACTTATTCAGGCAGAAAAAATGGCTTCTTTAGGTGTGTTGGTTGCAGGTATTGCTCACGAACTCAACAATCCGATTGGCTATATTTATAGTAGTACTGAAGGTTTAAAAAATAATATTCAAGATTTATTGGCTCTCATTACAGAATATGACAAGCTTGTAGAATCTAATTTTCCTCAGCAAAAGAAAAAAATTGAAGACTTAAAAAAATCTATTTTCTTCAGTGAAATTGTTAATGAGCTACAAGAACTTATCAATAATATATATCTTGGAGCGAACCAAACAGCTGAAATAGTAAAAGGGCTTCGTAATTTTTCCAGAAGCAATGACACTATTCTAGAATATGTGGATATAAACGAAACATTAGATATTACACTTGCTTTATTACAAAATCAGTTGAAAGATTCTTTTGAAATAGAAAAAACCTATGATGATGTTCCATCTGTAACTGCTTATCCAGTTAAAATTAGTCAGGTATTTATGAATATAATCATCAATGCTATTCACGCCATAGAAATTGCAAAGCCTTCTATAAGAAGAATCTCTATACAAACCCAGAAGCTTTCTGGCAATAAAGTACTTATATGCATTTCTGATAATGGTGTAGGTATTTCAAAAGAAAAACAAAAAAGAATCTTTGAGCCTTTTTTTACAGATAAAGAAGTTGGTAAAGGTACAGGTTTAGGACTTTCTATTAGTTTGGGTATTGTAGAGAGTTTAGGGGGCAAAATTCAAGTTGTTTCAGAGGAAGGCAAAGGAAGCACTTTTCAAATCATCTTACCTGTGAACCAAAACTCTAAGGTATCCAGTACCTAAGCAATTATTTTTTTCTGCATGAGTTTCTTACTAAAACTTTTGTATATCAAAAGCTCTGCCAGTAATAAATTTGGCATCCAACTCATAAATGAAAGCATTACATAGATTTCTATGTCTGTCCAAGTATTAAACAAATCGAACTTAGAGATTGCAAACATATAGATTCTCAATGTAATTGCAGAAAAGGTGAGAGCATAGCTTCTTAGCATCCAGTTGGCATGAGGAATCAGCTTTTTCTCTCTAATCAGTTTGTAAGACCAAAAAGTAACAAACCACCACAAACTTGATAAAAATACAAAACTAAATTTGGAAACTATATTACCATTTGCATAAAAAGACATCACCAAACCTGCTGGAGCAGAAATAAATAAAATTACTCCTACATATATTTTACCAATATTTCTATGCCATTGGGCTTTTTCGTACATGAGTGTACGAGAAAATTGTGTTGCACCAGCCAGTAACACAATAGGTGCTGAGAAAATATGCAAATAAAAAACACTCAAATATAAATTTCTGACCCATTCTTTTCCTCCCAATAAAATTTTCTGTTTGGTAAATAAAAAGTCAATATTGATTTCCCATGTAGTATAAGGAACTGTAATGATAAGCATGCGATAGGTAAAGAAGAAGACTAAAAAAGTGCCTAAAATTTTGATAAAGGCAAGTTTTTCTTTCCAAAGAATAGGGAAAATAAAAATACAGGCAACAAGCACCGAAATCCAATACATACTAAGAAACTGGCTTCGGGCTATAAAACGCCATTCAGCGTATAAATGAGAGAGAATGTCTTGCACAATTAGTTGAATTTTAGTGTTAAAGTAACAAAAAACATGCAATTTTATAGAAAATCTATATAACTATGTTAGGTTCTAAATCTTTATTGATATTATTATTTGAGATATTTATACTTTCCTCTTGTAGTATTTTTCGAAAAACTATAATCATAGAAAAAGCAAAGTGGACAACTATGCCATGTACCTCAGAATCAAGTGATAGCATTATACCACAAGATTCAATTATAATGCCTCTATATAAGAACTCAAAAGATTATTACCTATTTACTGATGTTTTAAATATCATTTTGCATGAGGAAAGTAGAAGAATAAAAAGAAATACTAAAGAAGCAACATCTTACTTCTGTGATTTTGATTTAGTTCTAAATCCTGATGGGAAAATAAGGCATATTTACTTTACTGATTATTATTCTCATGATTTTCTAGCTAAAATTATGCAAAAACATCTTAAAGAAATTCGCTTGTTAGATCATTGGAGTTTTGATAAGAACTCTAAAAAGATTATAAATTCAGAAAAAATGAAGGTCAGTATTACACTTATTGATTCTCTCATTTATATTTACTTTCGTTCTTTAGATGGCACATTTTATTATGGAAAAAAATATTTCTTTCAAAAAAATAAGCCTTGAAAACTAAATTTTCAAGGCTTGATTATTTTAAAAAGACGTTTGTAACTATCCGTTTGCAATCTCAATATTTACACTTTTTCCTTTGATGGTATTGTTTTTCATACCTTTAATTACTTTCTGCACATCTTGCTCTGCAATCTCAACAAAAGAAAATTTATCTAAAATATCTATCTGACCAATGTTATTGAAAGAAATACCTGTTTCTCCAGTGAATGCTCCTACAATATCATTCGGACGAACTCTATCCATTTTACCTACATTGACAAACAAACGTACCATTCCTTTGGCACCACTGCCTTTTCGTGGTTTTTTCTCATCTCTGTCAAAACGAGAAGAACGATCTTTATCTTTTCTGTCAAATTTCTTATCTCTATCTCTGCCTTTATCTTTTCTGTCCTTTCTATCACCTCTATCTTCTTTACCCATAATATCATTGATATCTAAATCAACGTATTCGGTTTTCTGGTTACTCCATTGTAACTGAATAAGAGCCTTGATAATCACTTCATCTTTAACTCCAGAATGGCGTAATTGTAACATCAAATCTTGGAAAGCACTTAAATCCTGATTTTCAGCAACTTCCAATACTCTTCCTACAAAATGAGCTTGTTTCATACCAATTAAGTCCTCGATAGAAGGAACTACTCCTCTTTCAATTTTCTTTTTGGTATAATCTTGAATTTCACGCATACGAACAAACTCTCTACCCACTACAAAAGTGAAAGCTTTTCCAGATTTACCAGCTCTACCTGTTCTACCAATACGGTGTACATAGTATTCTGGATCAAGAGGAACATCAAAATTAAATACAGCATCCACATCCGAAACATCAATACCTCTGGCTGCCACATCAGTTGCCACCAAAATATTGATTGTTCCCTCTCTGAATTGCTTCATTACTTTTTCTCTTTGGCGTTGGTTCAAATCGCCATGAATGGCTTCTGCTTTGTAACCTCTTTCCATCAATTCAGCTACTACTTCATCAGCTTTTCTTTTAGTATTACAAAATACAAGCATCAATTGCAGATTATAGAAGTCTATTAATCTACACATTACTTCTACTTTTGCATTTCCTTTGATTTCGTAATATAATTGTTCAATATTTTCGGCTGTAAGTTCCTTGCGAACTACTTTTACAATGGCGGGATTATTTTGGAATTTTTGGATGATTGCCAAAATGGGTTTCGACATAGTTGCTGAGAAAAGCAATGTTTGTCTATCGAAAGGTAGTTCTTCTAAAATACCTTCAATATCTTCTCTAAAGCCCATATCAAGCATTTCGTCTGCTTCATCCAAGATAGCCACTTTTACATTATCTAATTTGAGTGTTCCTCTTTCAAGGTGGTCAATAATACGACCAGGTGTACCAACCACTACATGAGCTCCTGACTTCAATGCTCTAATTTGTCTGTCAATGGGATCACCACCATAAACAGTCACACATTTAATTTTTTTATACTTGCTCAATTTCTCAAATTCGTCTGTTACCTGCAAAGCAAGTTCTCTGGTTGGGCAAAGCACCAATACCTGAACATTTTTGTCTGTAATATCCACTTGCTCTAACGAAGGAATTCCAAAGGCTGCTGTTTTGCCTGTTCCTGTTTGAGCCATACCCATCACATCTCTACCCTCTAAGGCTATTGGTATAGCCTCTGCTTGAATTGGTGAAGCCTCTGTAAAACCCATGTCGGCGATTGCCTGCTGCATTTCTCCTGAAATGGGCAACTGGCTAAATAAAATTTTTGTACTCATTATTAATTTTTAACTGTATGTAAGTCCTTTTTAAGACCCTGTAAAAAAGAAAAAAACAAACGAGAGCCTTGCTCTCGTTTTTGACTATGCTTCTTTCTTTTTAGAGCTTTTTTTAGGTTTTTCTTCTACCTCTTTAGCTTCTGTCTCTTTTTTTGCTTTAGCAGTAGTTTTTTTAGGTTTTTCTTCTTTTGCTTCTACTGTTTCATCAACTTTCTTTTTAGTAGTAGCTTTTTTAGCTGTTGTTTTTGTTTCCTCTTTTACCTCAGCTGTTTCTTCTTTTTTCTTTGTAGAAGCCTTTTTCGTTGCTTTAGACTCTTCCTGAGTTTCAGTAGCTGTTTCTTTCTTAGCTTTGGTTGTTTTCTTGTCTTCTTTAGCAGGTTCAGCTTTTACCTCTTCTTGTCTTTGCAATACTTCAGGAGCTTCTTTGAATAAGATGTTGTACCATTTTACGAGCTTTTTCACATCTGAAGGATACACTTTATCTACATCAAATTCAGGGAGAACACCTTGTAGAAATTGCATCAAATCTGCTGTACTTGCTTTGCTATCAACAGGCAATTTATCTTGGTATTTTTCAAAAATTGTAGTTAAAACCTCTTGTAAAGGCACAGAACCATCTTTGGTATTAGTATAAATAGAAATTTCCTTTAAAATAGAAACTTTACCAGCAGAGCCAACTGCCATTTTCTTTTTTTGAGCGTCTAATGTTTCTACGATTACTCCTGTACGAGATGGCTTAAGCACACGGAAAAGCCCTTCTTTCCCCGAAATAGATGCGATTTCTTTTAATTCCATTGTTAAATCAATCTTTTTACTTTACAATTACTTAAAATTTTGATTCAATTCCTTGATAAAACTTAAAATTTCCGTATTTCCTACTTTTTTTTCTGATGAAGTTATAAAAAAACGGGGAAATTCTTCAAAATATTCTAACAAAACTTTTTTATAGTTTTCAACATTTGTTTTCAGTTGTGATGCTGAAAGTTTATCTGTTTTTGTAAAAACTATTGAAAAAGGTAATTGGCTTTCTCCTAACCAAAGCATAAACTCTAAGTCTATTTTTTGAGGCTCTAGACGAGAATCCACCAAAACAAAAATACAAAGTAAGTTTTCTCTTTGGCTTAGGTACTCATAAATCATTTGTTCCCAAGCTTCTCTATCTGATTTACTTACTTTAGCAAAACCATAACCTGGTAAATCGACAATAAACCATTTATCATCTGCTATAAAATGATTGATTAATTGTGTTTTGCCTGGCGTTTGAGAAGTTTTTGCCAAATTTTTGTTATTCGCAAGCATGTTTATTAGAGAAGATTTACCCACATTCGATCTCCCAATAAACGCATATTCTGGTTTATTGGCAGCAGGACACTGATCTAACGCTTTACTACTTTTTACAAATTTGGCTTCCACTACGTCAAAACTAAGTTGAGTTTGCAAATTTACGAAAATTTACCCAAATACAAATTAATTACAAAGAATATATTTAGTATTTACAAAATTTTCAACGATTTATCAATTTTTAGAATTGATGTAAGTTTTTTAAACCTTTTTACTTCAAAAAAGTCTAAAAAATATGTAATTTTGTCTCGAATAATTTAAAAACGAAAACATAAAATGAAAAAATATCTCTTCAATTGTTTTTTAATCATGGGTTTGCAGGCTTCTTTAGCCCAGAATACTACTCAGCAAGCCTCTCCCGAAGAAAAAGCAAAAAAAATACTTGTGGATGTAGAGAATAAATATAAGTCAGCCAAAGCTCTACAAGCAGACTTCATTTATGAGATGAGAAATGATGCCAATAAAGCCAAGGAAGAAGTAAAAGGTAGCTTTGTAATGAAGAAAAATAAGTTTAAACTTAAATTAGCTGACCAAGAAATCTATAATAATGGCACAACTGTTTGGACATATTTAAAAGATGCCAACGAAGTAAATATTTCTGACTACTCTCCTGAAAGTGATGATATTACCCCAGAAAAAGTATTTACTTTATACAAAAAAGATTATAAATATGTTTTTATTAGAGAATTTACCGAAAATGGTAAAATTTATGAAGAAATAGATTTACAACCCACAGACAGAAGTAAAAAAGTTTTTAAAATTCGTCTGGTCATCAATAAGAAAACAAAAAGTATCAAAAGTTGGGAAATTTTTGAGAAAAATCAAAATAGATTCAAATATACAGTCAACAGCATTGCTTATGATGTAGCTGTAGATGATAGTTTTTTCGTTTTTGATAAGAAAAAATATCCAAAAGTTACAGAAATTGACTTGAGATAAGTACAGAAAATTAAAAAAGCTCTTAGATTAATCTAAGAGCTTTTTTAATACCTCCATGAGTTCTACTTTTTTTTGTTCCCATGAGAAAAGTTTTTCTATGTGTTCTTTGGCATTGGCTCCTATTTCTTTTGCCTTTTCTGGATAAGCAAGCCAAATCCGTATTGCTCTTGCCAATTCCATAGGTCTATCTGCTCTAATGAGTTTGCCTAATGTATCATCATTAATTATTTCTCTTGTTACAGGCATATCTGAAGCTATCACAGGTGTACCCACTGCCATCGACTCAAAGATTTTAAGTGGAGAACAGCCCTGTTCTAAGTTTCTGCTACACTCTTTAAGTGGGGCAACTGAGCAAATGGCATGCTCTACCCAAGTATATAATTCTTGTTTGGGTAACTGATATTTCCAGATAATTTTTTCTTGTAGTCCTATTTTCTCTGCAAATTTAGCATAAACCTTACTATGACGTGGCTTATGAGATGAGCATATTACTAGTTTTATATCTAAATCTTGTAGTAACCTAAAAGCTCGCAACAAAGTATCCACACCTTGCCAGTTTTGTAATGCTCCAAAATAAATGACATATTTTTCTGGAGCATCCTCAGGTCTAGATGATTTTTCAGGAATTTCAGCTCCATTTGTAATAATCTGGATTTTAGAAGAGCTTACACCTTTTTGAATCAGAAAATTTTTAATAATCTGAGAAGGTACAACTATTATATCTGCATTTTCCAGACAAAACTGTTCTAGTTGTTGTATTCTTCTAAGTATTTTGTCAGAAATTGTATATCTGTAAGGTAATTCAATGGAAGGTAAAGCATTCACCTCAAAAATTGTTTTGTATTGTTTATCAGGGTTTAACAAAATTGGTACGCCTCCCCAAATATCTCTAAAATGGCAAATTTTTAAGTTTTTCTGTGTTCTAAGCCAAAATAATAACTGTTCACTATAAAGTTCTGTTCTTTCTAAAAAATTAGGATTTTCACTTTTAAAACGCCAGACATCTACCCCGTTGTCCCAAGTTTCTGTTTCAGGGAGTTTTTCATCTCCCAAAACATATAATATTCCTTGGGAATAAGTTTTTAAGAGTGTATTGGCAAAATGATGAATATGTGTAGCTGCTCCCTTACCTGATGGGAACACATCAAAAGCTGTGTAAAGAGAAGTATAGCGTTGTTCCATGTCCCAAAAATACACAAAAAAAGCCTCTAAAAAAGAGGCTTTTTATTTTTTATAATTTACTATTAGGTGCTATAAATAATGAACTGATAGATTCATATTCGTGTACACTGCGAATAGCCTTTGCAAATAAGTTTGCTACACTTAATGCATTGATTTTACTGGATTCTTTCCTCAATGGGATGGTATCAGAGACGATTAGTTCTTCTAATACAGAATTTTCAATATTATCATAAGCTTTACCTGAAAGAACTGGATGTGTACAAATAGCTCTTACCGTTCTTGCCCCTTTCTCTTTTATAATTTGAGCTGCCTTTGTAATTGTTCCTCCTGTATCAATAATGTCATCTACGATTACTACATCAGCCCCTTCTACATCTCCTATAATTTGCATGGAAGCAATTTCATTGGCTCTTTTTCTGTGTTTATCACAAACTACCATATCAGCAGCAAAAATTGTAGCAAAAGCTCTTGCTCTACCTACCCCTCCTACATCTGGAGCAGCAAATACAAGTTTAGGCAAATTAAGGCTTTGTAAATAAGGAACAAAAACAGCTTGTCCATCCAGATGATCTACAGGGAAATCGAAGAAGCCCTGAATTTGCCCTGCGTGTAAATCGCAAGTAATGAGCCTGTCTGCTCCTGCTGCTGAAAGCAGATTTGCCACTAATTTGGCAGCAATAGCTACACGAGGTTTATCCTTTCTGTCTTGACGAGCATAGCCAAAATAAGGCATTACTACTGTTACGTACTGTGCAGAAGCTCTGCGGGCAGCATCTATCAGTAATAATAATTCCATTAAATTGTCTGCTGGTGGAAACGTAGATTGAATAAGAAATACATGACACCCTCTTACAGATTCAGTGAAACTTGGAGAAATTTCTCCATCACTAAAACGTTGAATAGATACCTCTCCAAGAGGTTTACCATATTCGTGGGCGATTTTTTCTGCCAAATAACGAGAGGCAGTTCCAGAAAAGAATTTTACAAAAGCGAGGTCAGCCATGATTAGAAAATTTTTCGCAAAATTACATTTCTTTTATTCAAATGCTGACTTTACACAGAAAAAATTTTGATTTTTATCCTAATTTATATAAATCAGCTATTATATCTTGGTATTTTTATCATATGCTTATGAATACCAACGATTTAAAATTACGCCCTCGATTTCATTTCAATACCTCAATGAGTAGAGATGAAATTGTAGAAAAATTCAGAAAAGAACTATCTGAAAACAATCCTCATCAATTCACAGGAATGCTCACAGATTTTCACATCCAAATTAAATTTCCTGCACATCTGCACAAATTATGGACGCCACACATGGAAATTAATTTAGAAGAAAACTTACAAGATAAAAGTACTTCTGTCAGGGTTTTATTAGCTCCTGTATCAACTATCTGGACGTTGATTGTCTTCTTAGGTATTGTGGTGAGTACCAGTATTTTTATTGGTCTGATGCTTGGAGTTTCTCAGTGGATGATTGAACAGGAAAAATGGGGATTTTATATTGTAGGCTTTGGGAGTATTGTTTTAGCATTATTGTATTTAATTGCCCGACAAGGCAGAACTTTGTCCCGAAAAGAGATGCCACAACTCAAAGAATTTGCAGATCAGGTTTTTGAATGTGATTGTATGAATCGTTAATAAAGAAGCTACACTTAAATTAAGTGTAGCTTCTCATTTTTGTGTTATGATATAATTATTTTACTTCTTCAAATTCTGCATCTGTTACATCAGAATCTTTATTAGTATTGGTTGATCCATTTGCATTATTATTAGCATTTGCATCACCTGTGTTCTGATACATTTCTGTAGATGCCTGTTGCCATGCAGCATTCAATCTTTCTAAGGCTGCATCAATACCTGCCACATCCTTGTTGCTATGTGCCTGACGCAATGCTCCTAAAGCATCCTCAATAGCTGTTTTGCTTGCAGCAGAAAGTTTATCACCATATTCTTTTAACTGTTTTTCAGTTTGGAAAATCATGGTATCAGCAGCATTTACTTTCTCAATCTTATCTTTCTCAGCTTTATCGGCAGCTTCGTTTGCTTTCGCTTCGTTTTTCATCTTCTCAATTTCTTCTTTAGAAAGACCTGAAGATGCTTCAATACGAATTTTTTGCTCTTTTCCTGTTGCTTGGTCTTTAGCTGTTACGTTTAAGATACCGTTTGCATCAATATCAAAAATAACTTCTACTTTAGGAATACCACGAGGAGCAGGCATGATACCATCCAAATGGAAACGTCCAATTGTACGGTTTTGGCTAGCTAGTGGTCTTTCACCTTGTAACACATGTATTACTACAGATGCCTGATTGTCTTCAGCAGTTGAGAATACTTCCGATTTTTTAGCTGGAATGGTTGTATTTGCGTCTATAAGTTTAGTAAATACACCTCCCAAAGTTTCAATACCTAATGCAAGAGGCGTAACATCCAATAATAATACGTCTGTTACTTCTTTATTTAAAACCGCACCTTGTACAGCAGCACCCACAGCCACAGCCTCATCAGGATTTACATTTTTAGAAGGCTTCTTACCAAAAAACTTCTCTACTTCTTCCTGAATTTTAGGGATACGTGTAGAACCTCCCACTAAAATTACTTCATCAATTTCATTTACAGAAATACCTGCATCCTGAATAGCTTTTTTACAAGGTTCAAGTGTTCTGCGTACCAAATCATCTACCAATTGCTCAAATTTAGCTCTTGAAAGAGATTTTACCAAGTGTTGAGGAACACCATCAATTGGCATAATATATGGCAGATTAATATCTGTTGAAGGAGAGGAAGAAAGTTCGATTTTTGCTTTCTCTGCAGCTTCCTTCAAACGTTGAAGAGCCATAGGGTCTCTACGTAAATCAATGGTTGGATGTTCTTTCAAAAACTCTTCTGCCAACCAATCAATGATTTTTTGGTCAAAATCGTCACCACCTAAGTGTACATCACCATTGGTAGATTTTACTTCAAAAACACCATCACCCAATTCCAACACAGAAATATCAAATGTACCACCACCTAAGTCAAATACTGCAATAGTAACATCTTTATTACGTTTGTCCAAACCATAAGCCAAAGCTGCTGCTGTAGGCTCATTGATGATACGTTTCACTTCCAAACCTGCAATCAAACCAGCCTCTTTAGTTGCCTGGCGTTCAGCATCATTGAAGTATGCAGGTACTGTAATAACGGCTTCTGTGACTGTTGTACCTAAGTAATCTTCTGCTGTTGTTTTCATTTTTTGAAGAATCATCGCAGAAAGTTCTTGTGGTGTATAAAGCCTGTCGCCAATACGTACACGAGGAGTATCATTTGAGCCTTGTTCTACAGTATAAGAAACGTGTCTTAATTCGTTGCCTACCTCAGAGTATTTTTTACCCATGAAACGTTTGATAGACATAATCGTTTTCTTAGGATTTGTAACTGCCTGTCTCTTAGCAGAATCACCTACTTTGCGTTCCCCGTTTTCCAAGAATGCTACAATTGAAGGTGTTGTACGACGACCTTCGCTATTGGGGATTACAACCACTTCGCTTCCTTCCATTACTGCTACACAAGAATTGGTAGTCCCTAAGTCGATTCCAATAATTTTTCCCATTTTTAAACAATCAATTTAAAGTGAGTATAAAGATTTTTGTATTTGATTTAACAATCTATATGCCAAGAGTTTTTATCTGCCAAATTGACATACACAAAAACGTAACAAAATCTTATTTTATTTTTATTCAAAAAAGTTTATTTTTCTAATATTATTTTGCAAATTTGCAACAATTTTAGTATTAAATTTCAAATCAAACCTTCACAGCTATGTCAGACAAAAAGTATTTAAAATTAGATGAAATTGATCTTCAGATTTTAGAGAAATTACAATTAGATTCTAAAATTACCAATGCCCAACTTGCCAAAGAAATTGGACTTTCACCTGCTCCTACTCTTGAGCGTGTAAAAAAATTAGAAAATTCTGGCTTGATTAAAAGTTATCATGCAGTTTTAGACACCGAAAAAGCGGGCTTAGGTGTGACTACTTATGTACAAGTGTCTTTAGTTAGCCACAAAAAGGCTGTCATTGAGGCATTTGTAAAAAAAATCAATGAAATTGACAATGTGATAGAATGTCACCATATGACAGGTGCAGCCGATTTTTTATTGAAAATTTCTGCCAAAGACATTCCTTCTTACCAAAAATTAATGCTTGAAAAAGTAAGTGAAATTGAGGAAATCAATCATATGCAATCTATGATTGTACTTTCTACTTTCAAAAGAAATCCAGTATTACCAATTGCTCAAGCAATGGACGCTTAAAAAAAATATTGCAACAAAGTTGCAAATTAAAAATACTTTTTGCAACTTTGTTGCACAATAAAGTTGTGTATCCATACGTTAGGTATATGCAACAGAATTGTTGTTTTATTAAGCGACCAAAGGAACCCCCTATTAAGGAGGTTTTTTTGTTTTATGCCTGTTTCATGTATTTTTCGAGGCTTGCTTTGGCTGTTTGTTGAACTTTATTTTTTAGAAAACTCGTCCAGCCCAACAATAAACCTGTCATTCCAAGGGCTTGCTTGCTCCAACGATGGAAATCAAAGTTATCAGTATGTTTTACAATTTTACCATCTTTAAATTCAAACTCTGCATGAATAATGTTGTGTACTTTTCTGCGAGTCTGCGAAAAAGTATAGTAAGCATCCCAACGGCATTTTCCTTTGTTACCATCAACAGACACTTCTGAAAACTCTAATTTTAAATCTGCTCCTCTCTCACAGAGCATTTTCCACATAGCTCTTACCTGCTGTGCATTTAGGTTTACAAAAGCTGGATCATTGAATACAACTTCATCGTGGTAACATTGCCCCATAGTGGCAGAATCTTTGCGTGCAAAAGCCTCATAAAAGGTTTGAATTGTTTCTTGATTTGTACTCATAACTTTGGTATAAAAGGTTTGTTAGTTTTGTTCTTGTAAAGTGTCTATCACTTTACGCATATTATCAAAATGAGAGCCTTTCCAGTACACCTTTTGACAGGCATTACACTGGAAAAACTCGTCATACTCTTCTCTGATTAAAATAGGCAATTCTTCTAAAATATTTTCTTTGGCTACACGCTCAATTCCTCCATTGCAGGTAAGGCATATTGAAAAAGGTGCTATTTGAGGTAATAAATTATACCTTTTTACAATTTCTACTATTTGTTTTTCAACTTCTTCGCTTCTTAAAAAATATCCATACGTTACATTTTTACGTTTCAGAAGTCCAATATCTCGTGTAAGAACAATTTTATTTTCTCTTTCGGCAATGGCAGCAATTTCTTCATCGGGTACGCCTTCGTCTGTTACAGTTCTGAAACCGAGCATTCTAAGGTATTTGGTGATTTTCCGAACATTGAAATCAACCATAAAATCCAGACTTGATAATGGAGGGCGTACAATACAAGGTATTTGCAGTTTTGCATGATACGGAAAAACTTCTACATTATCCTCATTTTGAAGTCTGTAACTAAAATTAACAGATTGTTTATTCACAAGTACCCACTCTACTTCGGTATGTGGAACGCCTTGTACTTCAATGGAATCTTTAACCGTTGAATTTTCCTCAAATAAATACTGATAAGTCTTGTTTCGGTTGGTTTTATCCAAAAATACATTGAAATCCTGATGAAACGTAAAATGAACAAAGTCTGACATAGTTAATTTGATAGTTTTCTTACACAAACTTATCTTTTTTAGGCAATTAGACACTATATTTTTATGAATTTTTCGGATAGACCTCTAAATTTGCTTCAAATTTTTAATTTTTATGAAAATCGGAATTATTTGTAATAGTTTGTCGTGGGGAGGTTTGGAGCTATTCATGGGGAAAATTGCCTTGTGGTCAAAACAGGAAGGACACACGCCTGTCATTTTCTGCCCACCCAAAAGTAAAATAGAAGCCTATGCTCAGGAAAACACACTCGAATATATTTCATTTTCAACATCTTGGAAATATGCTGACCTTTCAGCAATGTATAAAATCAAAAAACTTTTTAAAAAATACCAGATAGAAACCTGCCTGATTGGACACTCTAAAGATATTGGTTTACTAGCTCTTACAAAAAGATTCTTTGGCTTACAATGCAAACTGGTTTATCCACAACAAATGCAGATTGGTGTGGATAAAAAAGATTTTTTACACACATTTTTCTACAATACCCTTGATACTTGGATTGCTCCACTTCCTTGGCTCAAAGAAAACACCCTCCAGCGTACCCGAATTAAGCCTGAAAAAGTAAAAGTAATTCCTTTTGGCATTGATACCCAATTATTTATAGACAATACTACAAACCAACAGGAAGCCCGAAAAATATTACAACTCCCCGAAAATGCTCTGCTTATTGGCATTATTGGCAGATTTGACCCTGCCAAAGGACAGGAGTATCTTGTCAGGGCGTTGGCTATCCTCAAGGGCAAAGGTATTGAGGCAAAGCTTGTGATGATTGGCGAAGAAAACGTAGGCGATAAACGAAACTATTTACAATACCTGAAAAGTATTATGCAAGAGCTTCATTTAGAAGATGATATATATATTCGTCCGTTTCAAAAACAGATACAGACTGCCTTTAAAGCCTTGGATATTTTTGTGATGGCATCTATTGATGAAACTTACGGTTATGTAACCCTTGAGGCAATGGCAAGCGGACTGGCTGTAGTGGGTGCAAATGCAGGTGGAACTGCCCAGATTATCAGGCATCAGGAAAACGGACTGCTTTTTGAAAACAAAAACCCTCAATCTCTTGCCCAAGCCCTGATGGATGTAATTCTAAATCCTGAAAAAAGGCAAGCCTTAAGCCAGAAAGCCCAACAAGAAGCCCAAAATACCTACGACTACCGTAAGCAAATACACGAAATGTTTGGTTAAACTTGTACTTTATCTTTTAAACGAAAAAGTGATTTTGTATGCATATACTTTATTTTACAAAGTAGTTTTAAATATTGAAATAGAAAATTTTGATTAAAAACTTACATCCTTTTCTATCATTTTATAAATTAAAAACCTTTAATAAAACACCTTTAAACACTTTTGCAAAACTATTTACACACTTTTCTTACACACCTCAAAAATCAGGGATTCCCTGATGCGTAGAAGTTTTTTTGTGTGTAGATTGGGAAGAAAATTAAACTTTAATTCTTTATAAAATATGATAGGAATGAAAGAACAAATCTTTGAAGATATTAAACTTATTCAAAGTGAGAACATTGCTTTTGATAGTAAGTTAGAAAAGAATCATTATGCTTTTAACTATTGGATTTTAAGTAAACTTTATAACATAGATGAAGAAGAAATACCTGAATTAATAACAGAGTATAATGATAAAAGCATAGACTGTTTTGTACATTTTGAAGATTCTAAAGAGCTTTTTCTTATTCAAAATAAATTTTATGATGATAATACATTTCTAAATAGGAAGGAAGTTTCTGATTTTTTAATTACTCCCCTTTCTATTCTTAGAAGTAACAAGTACAAAAAAAGTCTAGATTTACAAGAAATCTTTAATTTAGCAATTAATGATCCTGAATATAAGATTTGGTTACATTTATATATAACTAACGAAACTATAAATAGTGATTGCGAAATACTATTTAAAGATTTTAATAAATCTGAAAAACCAAAAAATGGAGCAGAAATTAGAGCTAAATATTTCACTATAAAAGATATTTATGAGTTGTACTATGGAGAAACTTTTAAAGATGATATTAACTTCGAGTTTACCTTATCTACTATTAACAAAGCCACTTCATTAAATATTCGACCTGACGAATACAATTTATCAGGTATGTCTAAGGCTCATTATATTTTGACACCTATTAATCAAATATACTATATGTATAAAGAAGCTCAGGTGAAAAAATATCCTATTTTTGAAGAAAATATTCGTGAATACTTAGGAAAAACAAGCATTAATAATGGAATTATTAAAACTCTCAAAGATAAACATGATAGAGAAAATTTCTTTTATTACAACAATGGTATAACAATTATTGGGAAAAAAACTGAAACTGAATCAGGTGGTAAGTTTAGTGTTACTATTACTAAACCACAAATAGTTAATGGTTGTCAAACTGTAAATACAATCTTTGAAGTTCTAAATGACTATAATAAAAATGATATTGATAAAGAATTTTCTAATGTATTTGTAATGGTTAAAGTTTTAGTCTTTGATGATAAACTAAAAGCTATTAAACCAAACTTTTATAAAGACATTGTAAGGTTTACAAATAAACAGAATGCTATTAATGAAGATACATTTGGGGCTAACACAGATTTATTTTCAAACCTAAAAAAATATTTTCTTGAAAGGGGATTTCACTTAATTACTAAACCAAGTGATAAAGTTCTCAATAAAACAAAATCTAAATCTGATGTAAATAAACTTATTGAAAAAGCAAATAAGTATACAACTAGCATAGGATTAAAATTAAATACTTTCTCAGATATAACAATACCTTTGGATAAGCTATTACAGATTTATCTTGCTTTGATGATAGATGGTTATGCAGCGTATAAGAAGAAAAAATTTGTCTTAAAACCTAATAGTGATATATATAAAACTTATTCTATTAAAATTCAAGAAACCCTTAATATAGATTCAATGGTTAAATTATTTTTATTATATAAAAGATCTGAATCCGAAAAAAAGCTAACTGGAGATACAAAAGCATCTATTCCATACTATTTAATAGGTTTCTTAGGATATTTTATTAAAGACAAGCAATCTGAGAAAATAAACAATGCTATAGAATATTTATTTCAACTACCTTCAAAAGATTTTGACATCATATTCAACTACTTAAAAAAACTGACTAATCTTTACAGAAATGAAATTGGTGTTGATTATAACTCTATGATAAAAAAGCCTATAGCCTTAGATATATTAAAAAAACAAATTATTACTTTAGACTCTGTGTATGATGACTCAAAGATTGTTCAAAAATTCATAGAGAATATAAATAATTAATATTTATTTAAAAACTTTAAGGCTCATTTCTGAGCCTTTTATAGTTTTATGAAGATTTTTTTTCTCCTTGTCCCATATTTTTAAAACCGATTACCAGTAAGGCAATTGCCAGTACTGTTTCTATGACATTTAAGAAATAGAAGCCTCCAGTGATGGAATAATAACCACTCATAAGGGCAATAATGCCAGATACACCCAATTCTGAGCTTCTTTCCGATTCGCTTACAGGTTTTCCTTTAAATCGGTTATAAATTGCATACGCTACCAAAGCAGTAATAATTAGATTCCAGATAGGCAATGTTGCTCCACTAGCAAATTGTAAGTACAAGAATATGGCTTCAATAATTCCTACGACAATCCAAAGTATTTTTTCTAAATCTGTAATTTTCATAAAAATCTAGGTTAAAGGGTTGTCCAAAAAGAATGAGCTTCAATATGTTTATTTTAAACTATTTAAGCAAATTATTATTTTATATTTTCAGAAAACTAAAAAAATATTGCTAAAAATCCTGAAGAACATAAAATAGTAGATTTTATGGTAAAATGCCTGAATTTGAGCTACAAAAAAGTGTTTAGATATCTCACGGTATGCCAAAAGTGAAATAACCTCCAAATAAAAAACAGAAACATTTCAATTGAAAAATACCCTGTTTAAAGTTATAAAGAAACATAAAGGCTCAGAAATGAGCCTTTTGTAGTTTTATGAATATTTTTTATTTCCTTGCCCGATATTTTTAAATCCAATTACTAACAAACTAATACATATTATAATTTCTACCCAATCTATATAAACAGTGTCCAATTCACCAATAATATGAACTACTCCGATAACAATAAGAACCATTACCAGACCTAATTCAGAACTTCTTTCAGAGTCTGTAACAGGTTTACCATTAAATCGGTTATAAATAGCATAACCAACAAAAGCAACAAGAATGATATTATATATAGGAAATGTTATCCCATCATATTCAAACCGTAAATAGAGAAAACCAAGTTCAATAATCCCTATGATAATCCAAAGTATTTTTTCTAAATCTGTGATTTTCATAAAAATCTAGGTTAAAGGGGTGTACAACAAGAATATATATGTTTATTTTAAAGTATTAGAACAAGTCTTTATTCATTTTTCATGTTTAATTTGACAATTCCTATAAGAACAAAGAATATAATGATACACACAAGATAACTCCCCAAAAGGCTACTCAAAATAAATTTTAAAATTTGGCTATAGCTGAAAAAGGATATTAAAAGGCTTGGAATTAAATATATAATAAAATAAATCATTACAATTCCCATAATAGAAGAAAAAACAACTCTTATTTTTTGATGAAAAGGTATTTGTGCTATTATGTGTAAAACAGAGCCTGTTCCATACAAAATAGCCCATATAAAAGGGATCAAAGCCACATCTTGTGGAACTTGGTGAACAAATGTTTTAAAATCTTCTATAGATATTATACCACACATCATCTTTAAAACAACAGCAATACTGTTTAAGATCACTTCCCCTGAAACATTAGCAAAAAAACTATAAATAATTGCCAATAGTATGTTTGACATAGCAGGCAAAAAATTTAAGATTTTTTGTTGAAGTTCACTTTTGTGCAAAAAGGCATATTGTTTTTCATCCTCTGGCAATATTTCATATTCTTCTTGTCTGCTTCCTTTCAGTTCCATAAAACATGGAACAATAGGTATATATCCTAAAAAATAATCCGTTTTTTTAATCTGAATTTTCCATAAGTATCTTTTTCGGATTATATTAGAGTAGGCTATTCCTATTTTCAGAATATCAACTTTCATTTTCTTTGCAACCAAAAACCAAGAGCCTAAAGAAATTATGAGCAAAGAGCTCACCCCTATTATTGCAAATACGAATACAAAAGGGCTAAAAAAGTCTTTCATAAGTAAATTATTTTCCTTTTAAAAATAACAAAATAAACCTATTAGTATATTTTCTCAAAGCATATTTGATTAAAAACTAAAAAAAATACAAAAATTTTTATCAAAAAATTTGGAGAATACAAAACCGTATATTACCTTTGTAACATGAAAAAGAACTACACACATATCGCATTGCTCAGCCTGTTAGGTTTACTCTTATCGAGTAGCGGGGGCTATCTGTATGCGTAATTTGTGCATCATTTATATATCTATATAAAGCCCCTGAAGCAATTTAGGGGCTTTTTTTATTGCCTCTGGTTTTGGTAGAATGGGTGAAGTAGCTACTCACATTTAATCTTACCATAGCCTCAAAATTCGGATTTATCTTTCAATATTTTACTCCAAAATCATATATTTTGGGAGGCAGGAGAAGTATGTTTATTCAAAAATAAAATATTAGAAAAATACAATTTTTATATACCCTAATGACGAAATGGGCAAACGCAACAGTCTAAGAAACTGTTTTTTCTAGGTTCGAATCCTAGTTAGGGTACTCATACCGATATGGTGTAACGGCAAACACAGCAGTCTTAAACACTGTTTTCCTTGAAAGGAAGTGAGGGTTCGACTCCCTCTATCGGTACAAAATACATGCCCCAATGGTGTAATTGGCAAACATAGCAGTTTTAGACACTGTTTTTCTGGGTTCGAATCCTAGTTGGGGTACTTTTATACCAGTATGGTGGAATTGGTAGACACAGCAGCCTAAGAAACTGCCTCCTTTGTGGAATGAGAGTTCGAGTCTCTCTATTGGTACAACTATATAAAGCCCCAATGGTGTAACTGGCAAACGTAGCAGCCTTAGAAACTGTTTTCTCTGGGTTCGAATCCCAGTTGGGGTACAAATTGCCAATATGTTTGGAATTGGTAGACATGACAGACTTAAAATCTGTTTTCCTTGAAAGGAAGTGAGGGTTCGAGTCCCTCTATTGGCACAAAAATTATATGCCCCAATGGCGTAACTGGCAAACGTAGCAGCCTCAGAAACTGTTTTCTCTAGGTTCGAATCCTAGTTGGGGTACTTTTTTATACCGATATGGTGTAATGGCAAACACAGCAGCTTCAAAACCTGCCTCCTTTATGGAAGTGAGGGTTCGAGTCCCTCTATCGGTACAAGATATAGTGAATATTATAATTGATTTTTTTATTTTTGCAGAAAAATTCATTTTAATTTTCACCAAATAACAAACACTATGAAATTAAGTTTTAGTTTATTCTTGTTTTTATTTTCTTATCATCTTGTTGCTCAGGATATTGAAGTGCTTAAACAATCTAATTTTCAGCCTACTCAGAAGAATAAAAAGAAAGTTTTTGCTTTTATAGAACCCTCAACAGACTCCACAGATTTCCAGTTTATAGCCACAATAAGAGCCACAGGCAAAAGAAATAAAGGAGATATACGCATGTTATATGATAAAATTCGCAAAAAAGCTTTGAAATTGGGAGCAAATTCATTTGGTGTACAAGATTTTAAAAGAGTTGGTGATTCAAATGAATTTACTTTAACTCTCCATATTTATCATGGTACAGATTCCGCTTTGAAGAAAAACGCTAAAAACCATGAAAGTAATGTCGTTTATGTTTTTGGAGATTTAAGAAAGTCTGGTGATAATTTGGGTTTTAAAGTGAATGACAAAAAAGATGAAATTAAAGCAGGTTCTTTTTATAGACAAGAATTACAGGAAGGACAGGAAATCACACTGACTAAGGGTATTTCGACGTTTGTTGTAAAGAGAGAAAAAAGCCAGTCGGCTCTGTTCTTTATTTTAGACAGGTCAAATGCTGCTCCTGCAGTACTAATAGGAGTTGTTGGGCTTGCTTTTAGTGTTGGTCAGATGCTTCCCGTTGATAGACATTTGGGATATTTATTAGTTCATGTTCTTAAAAGCTCTCAACCATAACTATTCTTATGTGTAATCAGAATCATCAGTTTATTCTTTGTGCATGTGGCTCAGAAGAAGAAATCTTGGAGAGTGATTATGTCTGGGTACTCACCCGATTTTTAGGACAAAAAGAAGGAAAGTTTGTAGGTAAAATTCTACCCCCAGCTAGCGATTTAGGCAATGGTATAACGCCTGAAAGCCTTGTGGAGCAACTCAACCAATCCAATATTTTCGATTTTGAGTATGAACCCAACGAAAATGACAGTTTGCGTATCAGCATTCAAAAAGCAGGCGAACTGAAAAAATATTTTACCCTTATTTACAGAGATGGCAAGTGGCAGTCAGGCAGAAACCCTCTTTTTAGTAGCATTACTGAGCAAATTGCAAAAGGGAAAATCACCTATTAAAAAACAAAGTCGTTTCAAAAATTGAAGCGACTTTGTAAAATCTCTCAAAAATATAGTTTTTAGTATAAAAGAGCTTCTTTGAGTGTATCGTAGTATTGTATATCGTAGTCCTCGAACCTAAAGTCAGGATTTTCTTTGATAATACGTTCTTTTCCTATTTTTACACTCATCTTGAAGTATTGCAGATTGGGCAATATTTTACGATAAGACTTCAATCCATAATTTGCCATTTCTTTTTTCCAAATAGTATGATACCACTCCATAGAGGGCTGGTGAAAAACTTTTAGAGAGCTTTTGTCAAAAATAAACTTCACAGTTTTATTCTTTTTGATGAAACTTCCAACTGTATTAAAATGATTCTGGAAATCTTCCATCGGGATATACTCCGATTTTGTAGTACAGATAATAAAATTATCTGATACAGAGTAAACAGCTTCTAAAAATTTACTACTTGAAATCACGATTTTTTCTGTTTCTAAAGCATTCATAACTAATTTTAATAATAATTAAACATTAAAAATATTGAAGGATTAGATGTTATAACATCTAATTAGGACGAATGTTTAGAAATAGCATATTTTTATAAAACAAGAAACCTATAAAATTTTAGAAATCTTATAGGTTTTCATTGCATGTATCATTGATAACTCATTACTGATTAATATCTTTTTTCTCTTTTAATTTAGGGATAGCGTTTTCAATATTCTTTTTGTTTTGTTCATCAGGTTTTTGTGTAAGGGCTAGTTCTGCATATTTTAGGGCATTTTTAAAGTCACCCACTACCGAATAGCCTCTGGCAAGTCCCCAACTGGGTGTCCAACTGGTGGGGTTTTTCTTAGCATTCATTTTAAATACTTCTAAAGCCTCATTGTATTTCTTTTGGGTGATGAGTTGTCTACCATAGCCATGCACCTCCATCATGGCACCCATTGGCAAAGCTTCTTTCATGAGAGCGTCTGCTTCTGCCTGCTTACCTAATCTTGCCAGAATCATTGCCTTTGTAGAAAGTGTTGTAAAGTTTTTTTCTCCTGTACCTCTAAGAGAAATTGCATTTTCAGCCCAAATCAAGCCTTCTTCTAAGTTTGTATTATTACGCAAACAATAATTTGCTGCCTGATTCCACGATTGCCACTCAAAACCTTTTACACTTTTGAGTTCCTCACGAATGGAAGCTAACACAGTATTAGTTACATCTACTTCTACTTTGAAAGGGATTTGCCATTTTTCCCAAGCCAATACAATATCCGCAGAATTTCTAGTTTGGTTCATAAATTCATATTCCAAAAACTCTTTGCTGGCATCTGCTTTTTTGGGCTTTACAGTTACCTGAAGAGCATCATTAGCAGGGTCATAAAAATAGCTTCCCCATGCCTGAGAGTTTTTAGAAAAAATAACAGTTACCTCATTTTCAGATACAACCGTCATAAATAAGCCATATTTTCCAGCTTTCAAAGGCTTACCTTCTACTTTTACATCCGTAGAAAAAGAAACAACTGTATTTTCGTTGGCTCCTGCACGCCAAGGAGAAGATTTGCTTGTTCCAAAGCCCAAATCGGTGTTGCCAAACGGAACTATATCACCCCAGATTTTGCCTTCACGTCCTTTTACAGCAGGACGACCATATGCCACAGAAATCTCTGTTAGACCAATAAACTCTGTCACCATTGCTTTTTTACTTCCACCTTCAGTAGGCAAAGTAAGCTGACCTTGAGCAAAAGCCATATTTGCACTACAAAAAAGTGCTATAGCTAACGTAGATAAACGTTTTTTAATCATAACTGAACATTGATTAAGTAAAGTAGAATGTTTGTGTTTGATTAAATAACGTGAACAGATTATAGTGTATTATCTTTTATCAGGCTTAAAATTCAGGTTAGGTCCAAAAAGAGTTCTTTTGAGTGTGAGGGTATAATTTCCAACAAGTATTTCTCTTTGAGCATCTTTCTCATAAATTCTAGCAGATAAGCTACTCAATTTCAGTTGTCTGATAAACTTTGCTAGCACTCCTCTTGTATATAGCATCTTGTCTTGGGTTAGATTTAATGGAATATATTCTAGAATGAGTTCTTTACCTTCTTTATAATTGAAAATAATTTTATCCTCAGAAAAACTTTTATAACGATAACGCATTCCTTTGGAGTCTACTAGCTCCTCACCTGCCTTATTTTCCTGACACATGAGTTTAAAATTTTCTCCTTTTTCTGTCTGTACCAATACTTCATAATATAAATATCCGTAAGCCTCATGATTCAGGTATTCAAAAAACATATTTTCTGTAATTTCATCTAACTCTTCTACATAGAAAAGAACTTCAAAAGTGTTTTTATTATCTTTTAGAGCTTGCACTCTGCCTCCAAACTTCAACGGACGAATCAGGTTGGACTCATAGACGATACTGACCACAGGCTCTTCCCAAGCTCCTAAAGAAGCATATCCTTGTTTTGGAAAGTCTTTGATAGGTAAATTTTCTGCTTTAACAGTATTTTTGCTGTTTTTAGGCTGATAAATATATTCTATATCAAAACTTGTTTTACCTGCTTTCATTTTTTTCTCTTCCGAAGAAAAAAAGTGTAGATTTCCCTTCAAATAATAACTCATAGAACCTTTTTGAAGGTATTCTCTGATTTGATGAACTGTAACCAATGATGGATATATCAAATAAGCATTATAGTCATAAAAACCTCTCAAATATAGGCTTGAACTCTGTATATCTGCATTTTTCTGATGGGGTGTAGCTACCCATTCAAAACCTCCCTCTTGATTGATGAATGCCACACAAATTGTATTAGGTTTTAGTCCGTATTCAACCCCTCCTTGTCCCCTTCTTACTGTAATGATTTTGTCTTTGATATTCCCCCAAATTACTTCTTTTACAAGCAATTTATAACTATCTATGATCTCAGCATTTGGATAAGTAGCACCCAAATATTCGGCTATTACAATGGTTTTTGTTTTGGAAATCATCTCTCCAAACTCTATATACAGAGGTTCAGCAGAAACCTGATATGGCAAAATTACCAGTATCAGTAGTATCAATATTATTTTGAGTAGTTTCATAAAAGACAATTTGGTATATACCCTCAAAATTTATGCTTAAAACAAGATTTATTCTATTTTTTCTGAGGCTTTTATTTGTTTATTTTAGAAAAACACTATCTATGTTCTATAAATAGAAATTGATATGGCTTTTTACCCTGAATTTGAGAAATACTTAATCAACCTAGATGCTATTAGAGGTCTTGACCTGAATTGGTATCATTCTTTTGAGGGTTGCAATCCAGATTATCCTTTTCCCAATGTTGGAGTAGATAGTTTGTACTCTATAGGAGGTACAGGACACGACCATCTGGTGTATATTCCTATGCTTCATCAATCACCAGAAAGCTATCCTATTGCTGTTTTTAGTGAAGAAGAAGGCAATGCTACGACTATTGCAAGTAGTATTAAAACATGGTTTCCTAGTTTTTTGGTGTATCATGTCAATTCTTTATTAAAAAGTTATCAACGTCTCAAGAATAAAACTTACACCAATCAAGACTTGGATAGTATTCTGGCTCATAGAAATACTATTGAAGAGTTTGTAAAAGTTTTTGATAACCCTGATTTTGAAGCTATTCTGCCTGAAATCTTCAATTGTATTGAAAAAAGAGATGAGCCTGATAACTGGGATTATGCTAAATTCTATCATATTGCTGAAAAAGACTCTTATCTTTCTCAATGCATTCATTTAGAAATGCATTTTCCTGATGATTTAGAGAAGCAGATGGCTTATCACCAAAAATATCCTTTCTTTAATAAAGGTTTGAGGAATTTATTTGTGCATTTAAGATTAGAAGATGGTTATGTCCCCTTCAAAAAAATAGAAGAATTAGAGTATATCACTCCAGAAATCGCTGAAAGGGTGCTTTTGTCAAATATTAAAGTAGATTTTGGAAGCTCAGGTTCTATCACTAGAATCTTACGTTTATGTGCCAATATTTTAAAACCAAAAGTACATAACCCCGAATTAGATACTTTATTGGATGCCATTGAAGAAGATAGCCTGTTGGGAGATATTTACTTTGAATTGGCTCAACGTTTGGCTGAGACCCAACCTTTAGAAGCCCTCAATGCTATTCAGAACGCTATTTACATGCATAATCTGGATACAGAAGAATTTCATGAACCAGCCTTTGAGTTTTTGAAGGATTTCATTGAGATACAGAATGATGCTTTCTATGAAAAATATCTTGAAAGTAAAGCAGAATAAAATAAAAAACCGTTTCAAATAAGCTTGAAACGGCTAAGTCGGGATGGCCAGATTCGAACTGACGACCTCTCGCACCCTAAACGAGTGTACTACCTGGCTGTACTACATCCCGAACTGGAGTGCAAAAATAAAACAGTTTTTCTATATCTCCAAATTTTAGATTTATTTTGTTAAATAAATCTAAAAAATTTGGTTTATTGTGTTTAATCGTGCAATTTGTAAAATAAAATACGATTAAACATGAGTAAACCACATATAGCTGTTTTTGGAGGGGGTAGCTGGGCTACTGCCTTAGTCAAAATTCTTACAGAACAAGATGTCAAGATTAGCTGGTGGATGCGAAATTCTAAAACAGCAGCATTTATCAGACGCTTCCACTTAAATCCCAACTATTTAAGTGATGTTTATATAGATGAGGAAAAAGTAAAAGTTTGGATTGATGCCAAACAGGCTATTGAAGATGCTGATTATATTCTACTTGCTGTTCCAGCTGCATTTACCGAACAGGCTCTAGCAGACCTTACTCCAGAAGATTTTGCAGGAAAACGTGTCATTTCTGCTGTAAAAGGAATGATACCAGAGAAACATTTTTTAGTTACTGATTTGATGAATCAGGAGAAAGGTGTACCCTTCTTGGATATGGCAATCATTGGAGGACCTTGCCATGCAGAAGAAGTTGCTTTAGAAAGACAGTCATATCTGACTGTTGCTTCTCCTAATATGGCTCTAGCCGAAAATATTGCAAGTATGCTTACATGTAGATATATCAAAGCCACAGCCTTTGATGATATGTATGGAGTGGAGTATAGTGCTGTTATGAAAAACATTATTGCTTTGGCAAGCGGAATTTGTCATGGTTTGGGTTATGGGGACAATTTTCAGTCTGTACTGGTTACCAACTCTTTACGAGAAATCAAAACTTTTTTGGATAAGATTTATCCCCAACACAGAGACCTAACAGATACTGCTTATTTAGGTGATTTGCTTGTAACCTCTTATTCTCAGTTTAGTAGAAACAGAACTTTTGGAAACATGATTGGCAGAGGGTATAGTGTCAAGTCTGCTCAAATGGAAATGAACATGATTGCAGAAGGCTATTATGCTGTAAAAAGCATTTATGCTATTAATCAGAAATATCAAGTAGATATGCCTATTACAACAGCTGTTTATAAGATTCTATATGAAAAAGCTTCTGCAAGCAAAGAAATTTCTATATTGAAAGAAAAATTTTTTTAAAATATGATAGGTGTATAGTAAGTAAGCAAATTGTATGACGGAAGAAATACTCAAAGCCTTGATGCAGTTGTTTGGACTTACAGCATCTTTGGAAGGCACAAGTCCACAATATAGACTACTGGTAGAAAATTTTCTAAAGGAGCATCTAAACTCGGAGCTTTCGCAAAAGTATTTACTCATTTTTGAGGAATATGCTAAGCTACGTACTGTAGAAGTTGATGAACAGGGTCAGAAACTCACAAGCATGCGTGTTTCGTCAAGAATGCTTGTGATTTGCACCCACATCAATCAAGAGCTTACTCAGCAACAGAAAATTATCGTAATCACAAGACTCATCGAGCTAATTGCTGCTGATAGTCTTATTACTGATACAGAATTAGAGTTTATCAATACAATAGCCTCTATTTTTAACATTCAAAGACCAGAACTGGATAATATTCTTCATTTCGTGAATCTTACAAGAATAGAAAATTCTTTTCTGGAAAACACCTTATATATTACTCCATTTGAGGATGTTCACCATCAATATCATCTTCAACAAATCTATTTGTCAGGTTTCTTTGTAATTCTTCGAATAGCCAGTCTTGAAACATATTTACTTAAATACGTCGGAAATCAGGATTTTTATCTAAATGGTTTAATATTAAAACCCAGTGCTATTCATGTTTTCTCGCCTGGGAGTGTGGTAAGAGGTAATAAAATTGATCCTATTTATTATAGTGATGTTGTTAGTATTTTTAGAAAAGACAAGTCTTTAGAAAACATTACTTTTGAAGCTAATAACATTAGCTATTTATTTTCAGGTAAAAAAAGTGGTGTTCGTAATATCAATATACAGGAATCCTCTGGAAAGCTATTTGGTATTATGGGCGAGAGTGGTGCAGGCAAATCTACTCTACTTGAAATACTAAATGGTAATTTAAAACCTCAGAAAGGCGAAGTCTTCATCAATGGCATAGATGTTCACAGAGAAAAGCTAGAAGGTATTATTGGCTATGTACCACAGGATGACTTACTTATTGAAAATCTGAGTGTTAGGGATAACTTATATTATGCAGCCAAATTATGTTTAGGGAATTACACTGAAGACCAAATTGAAGAAGTGGTTGAGCATACGCTTCATAGTTTGGGTTTACAGGAAGTAAAAGATTTGCGTGTAGGTTCCCCTCTTGACCGTAAAATTAGTGGAGGACAACGTAAAAGGCTTAATATTGGTTTAGAACTTCTCCGAAAACCATCTGTACTTTTTGTAGATGAACCAACTTCTGGACTTTCTTCAAGAGATTCTGAGAATATTATGGATTTACTCAAAGAGTTAGCACTAGAAGGTAAACTGGTTTTTGTGGTCATTCATCAACCATCCTCTTCTGTATTTAAAATGTTTGATAAATTTCTGATTTTAGATACGGGTGGATATCCTATTTATTACGGTAGCCCCGCTGATATGATTCAGTATTTCAAACACCATGCAAACCAAATCAGTAGACAACAAGGGGAATGTTTTGAATGTGGCAATGTAAATGTTGAACAGGTCTTTGACATCATTGCTGCCAAAATAGTGAATGAATATGGTCGCTTTACAGAGAGCAGAAAAATATTACCACAACAATGGTATGAACTATATAAAAAAGAAAACAAGGTTCATTTTATAGAAAAAAAGAAGTCTAATGGGAAAGCTATTAAGTTATATTTACCCAATCGTTTCAAACAAGGTATTATCTTTTTCAAGAGAGATATTTTTACCAAGTTTAATAATACTCAATATTGGGTAATTAATCTGATACAAGCTCCTTTATTGGCTTTTTTGCTTTCTTATGTCAATCGATATTATGATATTGAAAAAGGGAAATATTTATTCCATGAAAATGAAAATATTCCTGCATACATCTTTATAGCCATTATTGTTGCTGTTTTTTCAGGTTTAGTAGGTAGTGCTGAAGAAATCATCAGCGACAGAAAAGTACTGAGGCGGGAGCGTTTTTTACATTTAAGTAAAAACAGTTATTTTTTGGCAAAGATTAGTGTTTTATTTTTTATTTCAGCCATCCAAACTTTTATTTTGGTACTGATTGGCAATAGTATCATGGGTATAAAGGGGCTATACTGGCAATATTGGTTAATATTGTTTTCATGTTCAGCATTTGCCAATTTATTAGGGCTTAATATTTCATCAGCTTTTAAATCTGTTATTACAGTTTATATTCTAATACCTCTCCTATTAATTCCACAACTTGTTTTAGGTGGTATCGTAATTCGTTTTGACAAGGTGAATCCAGATTTCAAAATCAGCCCAAACGACCATATACCTTGGTTTTCAGAATTTTTGGCTTCTCGTTGGGCTTTTGAAGCTCTTGTTGTTACACAATTTAAAGAAAACTGTTATGAAGCTCCTCTTTATCAGTATGATAAAGCAATAGCCTCAGCTGAGTATAAAAAGGTTTTTTACTTGGAAAAACTAAAACAAATTCTTCAGGAAACAAAAGAAAATCCTTCTACTACTTATCAGAACTTTCATATTATTAAAACAGAATTAGAACATGAGTTTGAGCATATTGATAAAAAAGAAATTCCAAATCTATATGCTTTCTCTATTCCAAAATATAAGCAGTCAGTTTATGCATATTCTGAGAAGGCTTTTCAGAAAATCAGAACTTATTATCATAACAGGCAAAAAACTGCTCAAAATCAAAGAGATAGCTTTTTAAGAGCAAATCCTCAGCATCAGGAATTACGTTCCTTATATCATAATGATGCGATTTCTATGCTTGCTCGTAATGTGAATAGTGATAAAAAGCTTGTTGTACATAAAACTCATATTGAGCCTCTTGTCAATAGCATTTATATTGATGCTCATGATATTTCTGCTCATTTTTTTGCCCCTAACAAAAAAGTATTGCATAAGTCTTTAGATACCTATTGGTTCAATTTAGGTATTATTTGGTTGATGGTATTGGGTTTATATGTAACTTTGTATCTAAATATACTTTCTCGTATTGTGAATCAGATTACAAAATGGTTTACAGGGATTCATAGCACCTAAAATTAAAATCATGCCTCAAAATAATAAAGAAGAAAAACTGCAAGCATTTTCAAGACTGCTTGACATTATGGATGAGCTCCGAGAAAAGTGTCCTTGGGATATGAAACAGACTATTGAGAGTTTAAGGCATTTAAGCATTGAAGAAGTCCATGAACTTTCTGATGCTATTTTACAAAATGATATGAGTGAAATAAAAAAAGAATTGGGAGATGTTTTACTACATATCGTCTTTTATGCTCGTATTGCCTCAGAAACCAATGATTTTGACATTGCAGACATCATTCATTCTCTCTGTGATAAACTTATTCGAAGACACCCACATATTTACGGAAATATAGAAGTAGAAAATGAGGAACAAGTAAAACAAAACTGGGAGCAGATTAAACAAGCTGAAAGTAAAGGAGAAAAATCCGTTCTTTCAGGTGTACCTCAAAGCTTACCTGCCTTGCTCAAAGCCATGAGGATGCAGGAAAAAGCCAGAGCTGTTGGCTTTGATTGGGAAGAAAAAGAGCAAGTATGGCAGAAAGTAGAAGAAGAGATGCAGGAGTTTCAAGCAGAGTTTAACCCCAACAATTCTTTTGACGCCCAAAAAGCTGAAGCAGAGTTTGGGGATTTGCTTTTCTCGTTGGTTAATTATGCTCGTTTTGTGGATATAAACCCTGAAACAGCTCTTGAAAGAACCAATCAGAAATTTATAAAACGCTTCCAATATCTTGAGAAAAAAGCCAAAGAAAGTGGCAAGAAACTATCAGAAATGACTCTTGCCGAAATGGATGTTTATTGGAATGAAGCCAAAACACATTCATTGTAAATATTTATCATAATAATTCTTTTTACATAAGATTTTAAATATTTTGGGCAAGGTAATTTTTCAAATCTTGAAGGCAGTCTACATGTTTAAATACTTTTCTGGGAATATTTTTAATAGGATTAGCCTTTAAGTTCAAACTTGTTAATCTTGATAAATTATCTAGAAAAAATAAAGGTACTTCTTTGATTTGATTATTTTCTAAGAGTAATTTTTCTAAATTTTGTAAATCTTTGATATCTGAAATATCCTGAATTTCATTGTCTTTTAAAATAAGTATTTTTAAGTTTTTCAGGTTTTTGAGTGGAGAAATATCTTGGATTTTATTGTCTGACAAACTTAAGACTGTTAGTTTATGCAAGCTTTCAGAAAAAGATATATCCTGAACTTGACTTTGGTATAAAGACAATTCTTGCAAATTTTCCAAACTCCCAAGTACTGAATGATTTTGAATTGGATTACTCCCTAAATTAAGTTCCTTTAAATTTTTTAAATCTTTCAGAAACGAAATATCCTCAATTTCACATCCAGCTAGATTTAGAGTATGTAAATGAGGTAAGTCTCGTAGGAAAGAGTAATCCTCAATTTTATTAGCCAACAAATCAAGTATCTGTATTTTTTTTAAACCCTTCAGATAAGAATAATCTTGAATTGGATTTCCTTTTAAATTAAGATATTCCAAATTGTGCAGACTATCCAGAAAAGAGATGTCTTGAATACTGTTGAACCCCAAATTCAATTTTTTTAACTGTTGCAGATTTTGGAGTGGGGAAATATCTTCAATTTTATTGTAATGCAAATCTAATTCTTCCAAATCTTGTAAATCTTTGATATCTGAAATATCTTGAAGTTTGGGTCTGTAATTACTTAAATTAAGATATTTCAAATTGGGTATTTTTTTGAGAAACGACATACCATAGGTGCAATAGTTCTCTAAATTCAATCCAATAATTTCTTGATTTCCATTGAGCATATAACCTTTTCCACCCCACTCTTTTGCTTCGTTTATTTTAAAACCTAAAACAGACTCTAAGTCAAGAACTTGTTGTGTTTTTTTGGACATAAAATATCATGTTTATTTTTTAAAAATATACAAAAAACATTGCCTTTCAAAATATTGTTTTAAAGGCAGGAACACCTTATCTTTACTTATTGATTCAGTTTTTATGTCTTTAGAAGTCTTTACAAAACAAAATTTTTCAGATAAAATAATTTTATGGTATGAAACACACCACAGAGATTTACCTTGGAGGGAAACTCAGAATCCTTATTATATATGGCTTTCAGAGGTGATTTTACAACAAACTCGTGTAAAACAAGGTTTGCCTTATTATGAACGTTTTGTAGAGACTTACCCTACTATTGCAGATTTGGCAAATGCCCCTGAAGATGAGGTTTTCAGACTTTGGCAAGGTTTGGGTTATTACTCAAGAGCCAAAAATATGCTTCATACAGCCAAAATTATTCATCAAGAATACCAAGACAAATTTCCCAATACCTACGACAAACTATTAACTCTCAAAGGAATAGGCAAATATACAGCAGCAGCTATTGCCTCTTTTGCATTTGAGGAACCTGTAGCTGTATTGGATGGGAATGTATATCGGGTTTTGGCTCGTTATTTTGGTATATCTACTGATATTGCCAGCCCTCAAGGAGCAAAAGAATTTGGTAAATTGAGTCAAGAACTACTTCCAGAAAAGAAAAGCCACATTTATAATCAGGCTATTATGGAGTTTGGAGCTGTTCAGTGTTCACCTCAAAAGCCTGATTGTATGTACTGCCCTCTAAGAGAGAGTTGTTATGCTTATAACCATAACAAACAGCAAGAATTACCTATCAAAATCAATAAAGTAAAAGTAAAAGAACGCTTTTTTGCTTATACAATTTTTGAAAATAATGACAAGATAGCTCTCAGGAAACGTACAGGTAAAGATATCTGGCAGAACTTATATGATTTTCATCTAACTGAACTCGACTCTTTGGAGTCTTTAAATGATTTCATGGATACAGCATGGGCAAAAACTGATATATCTGTTGGAAAAATTTCTTCGGTATATAAACATCAACTCACACATCAAAAAATATTTATTAAGTTTTTTCATATACAAATAAACAACTCTCAACTTCTTTCAGTTTTTTCTAAAGATTTACAGTTTTTCAATAAAGATGAGGCTCATGAGCTTCCTAAGCCAATTTTAATTGCAAATTATTTGTTAGAATAAAATTTTTAGGTAGATTTAGGAAGTTTTTAGAATTAAATCAATAACCATATGGCAGGCGTAAACAAAGTAATTTTGGTGGGAAATGTAGGAAAAGACCCAGACATCATCACCTTCGAAAGTGGCAAAAAAGCAACTTTTTCTTTAGCTACTTCCGAAAAATATAGAGACAAAGAGGGAAAATCGACAGAAAAAACTGAGTGGCATAATATCGTTTTCTGGGGTCCTGTGGTAGATGTCATTGAGAAATATGTAAAAAAAGGAAAACAAGTATATATAGAAGGGAAACTATCCAGCCGTTCTTATGAAAAAGATGGGCAGACTCGTTATATAACAGAAGTGGTGGGACAAAACCTGACCTTATTAGGAGGTTCTATGGGAGGTGGACACACCGAACACCATACTCAGAATAATAATTCTGATGAAACACCATACATCCCCCCTACTATAGAAAGTAGCCCAAGTGACGATTTACCTTTCTAGACATATCAGAAAAGCATTGGCAAATCCAATGCTTTTTTATTGAAAAAGCACCTCCATTATGATTACTAATACCAATTCTCATAATCTACTCATTTCTGAACCCAATAAATATTCACTTGAAAATCTCAAAAGTGAAGAAATGATTATCAATTTAGGTCCTCAACATCCTTCTACGCATGGGGTATTAAGACTTGAAGTAATCACAGATGGAGAAATTGTGGTAGATGTTGTACCCCATATTGGTTATTTGCACAGATGTTTTGAGAAGCATGCAGAATCGTTGCCTTATAACCAAATTTTACCTTATGTAGATAGATTAGACTATATCGCAGCCATGAACTCCGAGCATGCATTTGCAATGGGAGTGGAAAAAATGCTGGGTATAGATAAGGATATTCCTAAAAGAGTTGAATATATTCGTGTTTTGGTTGCAGAGCTAAACCGATTAGCCTCGCACTTTGTAGCATTGGGTACTTATGCCATTGATATTGGAGCATTTACTCCATTTTTATGGATGATGCGAGACAGAGAGCATATTTTGAGACTTTTAGAATGGACTTGTGGGGCAAGAATGCTTTACAATTATATCTGGATAGGTGGTTTATTTTATGATATTCCTATTGGCTTTGAAGAACGTTGTAAAGAGTTTGTAGATTATCTTATTCCCAAACTCAGAGAAACTGAACAACTGGTTATAGAAAACAAAATTTTCACACAAAGAACAGCCAATATAGGTATATTACCTATGGATGTTGCTATCAATTATGGTGTTACGGGTCCTATGCTGAGAGCATCAGGGCTAAAATATGACTTGAGACGTGTCGATAATTATTCCGTTTATCCAGAATTAGATTTTGATATCCCTATTGGTAAAGGAGAAATGGGAACTTTAGGAGATTGTTGGGATAGAACATGGGTTAGGATGCAGGAATGCTACGAATCTATCAAAATTATTCATCAATGTATTGAAAAGCTACAAAAAGACCATAAGAGAGATAAAGACTTTGACCCACAGGCTGTAGTCCCTAAAAAAATACGCCCTCAAGCTATGGATTTTTATATCAGAGCTGAAAATCCTAAAGGAGAATTAGGCTTTTTTTTCCGAGCAGATGGTAAATCTGATATTCCTTTTCGATGTAAGGTAAGAAGTTCCTCTTTTTGTAACCTTTCTGTATTACCAGCCCTAAGCAAAGGTATTATGTTAGCTGATTTAATAGCGATTGTTGGTTCATTAGATTTGGTACTGGGAGAGGTCGATAGATAAAAAATCTAAGAAAAAATTGTGAATTTTTGATATTTTTTGCATCTTAAATGAAAAAACATCAAAAAATTTGAGAAAATATATCTGTTTTATCCTCATTATCTTTTTATTGGGAGCTTGTAACTTTTTACAAACTAAGCACAAATATGCAAAAAAAGGCATTATAGATTTATCTAAAGATTCTATTGAAAATATAGCTTTGAATGGGGAGTATTTTTTTGCATGGAATCAGGTTGAACTCCCATTTCAAATCAAGACTTCCAATAATTTTCTCAATATTCCTGACGAATGGAATAAATATGGCTATCCTTCTGAGGGTTTTGCTACATACAGTTTAATTGTTGAGTTGCCTCCAAACGCTCATAATTTATCTCTTAAGTTGCCTAATATAGCCACAGCCTATAATTTATGGCTCAATAATACTTTGCATTATAGTATGGGGAAATTTTCCATGAGCCCTGATAAATCTGTTGCAAGCTATCAGAGTGCTGTTATCTCTATTCCTGAAAATTTACTTGAGCAAAGAAGATTACAGATTACATTACAAATCAGTAACTATGAGCATTTTAGAGGTGGCATTTACAATCCCATTTATTTGGGAAAGACGTCTGTTTTGAACGCTCAAAAACAACATATCCAAGATTTTGAATTATTTAGCATAGGAACATTGGCTTTCATGTTGGTTTTTCATTTGATTTTGTTTCTTTTTTTATCTCAAAGACACAACATGGAATCGTTGTACCTTGTTTTATTGTGTACAGCTGTTATTATCAGGGCTTTAATTATCAATGTTGGGTCTCAATATTGGTTTGTATTATTTCCTTCAAGTAGTTTTGAATTTTTAATATATTTAGAGTTTCAGGTAGCATATGCAATTCCTTTATTAATTGTTTGGTTCATCAATGCTCTTTTACCTCATATTTTATCCAAGAAAACTCTTAAGATTGCTAACATTTTAGGATATATACTCATTTTGTCTGCTTTATTACCTACTTCTACTTATTTATATTCACTACCTTTTCTCAATTTATTTTCGTTATTGGCTTTTGCTGTAGAGCTTTATTGTGGCATTATAGCCGTCAGAAGAGGTATCAAAGAGGCTTATGTTGTTTTAGGTGCCTTTTGTGTTTCTTTTACTTTCACTTTACTTGAAATAGCACATCATTCTGGTTGGCTTTATTTGGCTTATGCCAATATTTCGGCTTTAGGCATGATTTTATTTTTATTTTTATTATCTTTTGTGATTTCATATCGTATTTCAAAAGCATTTGAGAAATCTGCTTATCTAAGCAAAAATTTAGAAAAAGAGGTTGAAAAAAGAATTCAGGAACTTGAAATCAAAAATCAACAAATTGAAAAAGTTAATGAAAACATGATGGCTAGTATTCGTTATGCTCAACGCATCCAGAATGCTACATTACCTAGTGATAGAACCATTAGTAAATATTTAAAAGAGTATTTTGTTTTCTATCAACCTAGAGATATTGTAAGTGGAGATTTTTATTGGTTTCAGAATAAAGGGGAAGATATTTATGTAGCTGTTGCTGATTGTACTGGACATGGAGTTCCTGGAGCAATTATGTCTGTTATGGGCGATATAAGTTTGGATTATGCTTTTTTTCGGGAAGAACACAATGATGTCTCTAATTTATTAACTTCTTTTGATAGAGAATTAGTAAAACTTTTAAATAAAAATATTAATCCTCATGAAGACCCAACAAATGATGGAATAGTCATTGCTTTATGCAAAATTAATCTAAAAAATAAAGAACTGTGTTATACAGCTGCTAATAGTCCTATTATTATTGTAAGAGATGGCGTACTGATAGAATTAAACCCTGACAGACACATTATTGGAGGAAATGCTGTTGAGTTCAAACGATTTTCAAGTCAAAAAATGGATTTAAAAACTGGAGATGTTATTTATCTTTTTTCTGATGGTTATTATGATCAATTTGGAGGGGAAAAAAAGAAAAAATATGGTACTCGAAAGTTTAAAGAATTTTTATTAAGAATTGCTCCTTTACCCATCCAAGAACAAAAAAATTTGATAGAAAAAGAATTTGATGAGTGGAAAGGTAATTATAGTCAGATTGATGATGTTCTTGTAATGGGGATTAAGATTGTATAAATGAAAAACTCTTGCCAGATAGCAAGAGTTGTATTTTAGTGTTCTTATTTTATTTTAACATTTCCATATTTTGCATTAATCTGTACTTTTGTATTGTTGTTTTTTCCATATTTTCCTTGATAATAAGCAGAAGAATTTTCTACAACCTTACTTTGAAAAGAGAACTTATCTTTGTCGCCTACTAAGGAACCATATTTTAAATTTAGTTCAAACTGACAGCCTGCATCTTCATTAAAATCAAGGCTACAATCACTATAACGAGTATCTATTGTAATATTTTGACAATTTCTACTAATACCTTCTATCTTAAATGAACCATTATAAGCTCCTGTCATGTTGATAGATTTACCCAAGTTTTTGATAATAAACTTTCCTGCATAATCAGAACTTCCATCTATACTCTCTACATTATCTATTTCAATATTACTATAAGAATTAAACAAACCCAATGTATTTACCTTACTTATAGAGACATTTGAATATGAAACTTTTACTTTTGCCTGATTTGCCTGATCTAGAGTCAGGTTACCATAAGCTATTGCAATATTTCCTTTTTCTAAATATGTAATTTGTGCATTTCCATATTTGGATTGAATATTTTTATCTTCTGAACCTGTTATTTTTTCTGTTTTAATATTACCATATGATGTTTGAAGCATCAGTTTTGCAGAAAAATCACTCAAATATGTATTTCCATATTTATTATAAACTTCTAAGGGTGTTGTAGATGGCATATCAACCGTATAGTTTATTTCAAAAGAGGTTCTACCTCCCCAAGACCACCCACTTATATTGGATAAAGTAGTTTCAAAGGCTATAAGATTTCCTGATTGAGTGGTCGCAATGGATATTCTTTCTAAAATTTCATCAGCTTTCGCTTTGGATGATGCCTTTGCTATAATTTCTATTTTTACATTAATCTGACTGCCACTATTAGTATTGACATGTACTTTTCCATAAGAGTTCGTGATTTTCAGATTCATTCCACTAGCTGAATAACTTTTTTGTACAGTCTTTCGGGATTCTTGTTCTTGAGCTTGTGCCTGTATGGTTACCCAAAGGCTCAAAATAAAGGCGATTTTATATAATAACTTCTTCATTTTTGTTTTCTTTTTGAGGTTTTGAATACTTTTCTAAAATTTCAATCTGTCTTTCTAAAATTTCAATTCGTAGTTTGAGATTCTGAATCATAGCGTTTGTGACTTGTTCATGGTTGGGGTTTTTATAAAAATCGATTTTTAACTGTTGATAGGTGGAGTCTAAAGTCTGAAAATCTTTCTCAAACTCTGCTAAGTTTTCAGGATGTAATTGTTCTAGCTCCTCTTTTTTCTGCTGAATCATAGAAGTATAATATACTTCTGCTTCTGCCAATTCTGGATTAATTTTCTTTAAATCCATTCTAGTATAATCTGTTTGCTCTTTTGTACTTGGATTCATGTACTTGAATGTCCCATACCCTGCAAATAGAAGTACAAATACAGCTGCTGCTCTCCATAAATTTTTATAACTAATGGTAACACTGCCTCCCTGCTTTTTAGCATTTCCGAGCATTACAGGTGTTTTTTCTTCTGACTGCTCTGCTTTTTCGTCTAATTTTTGTTCGATTCTTGTCCACAAAGCATCTTCATTTTTCCATTCAAAAGAGTCTTGTATATTGTCCTTGTGGTCTTTCAGATATTTTTCTAACTCGTCCATAACCTTCTTTTTATAAAGTTTCTAAAATTTCTTTTAATTTGGCTTTTGCTCTGTTCAACTGCGATTTTGATGTTGATTCTGTAATATTTAATACCTCTGCAATTTGTTTATGACTGTATTCTTCTATGAGGTATAATGTTAAAACTGTTCTAAATCCGTCTGGTAATAATTGTATTGCTTGATGTATTTTGTTTAGTTTTTCCGATTCGGTTTCAGCTTGCTCCTGCTCTGTATCACTGTCATCCCTAAAATCGTGTTTTTCTATGTCTTGAAATTCCAAACGCCGTTTTTTAAGCAGATTTAAAGACTTGTTGATTACTATTCTTTTGAGCCAAGAACCAAAAGTCGAATCTCCTTTAAAAGTATCTATCTTTTGGAATGCATCTAAAAATGAATCTTGTAGAACATCTTCTGCCTCACCCTGACTATTAAGTATTCTCATTGCTACTCCAAACATTGCTCTTGCATACAGTTTATACAGCTCATACTGAGCTTTTCGGCTCCCTGTCCGACACTCTTCAACCAAGTGTTTGTGGATATCTATATATTCTGTATTCAAGGTGTTTGTTGTTTGATTTCATACTAATGACACTCCTTTATACGAAAGGTTGCACAGATTTTCTAAAAAATTAACTCATCAATAAATAATCATAAAAATCAACTATTTAAAATACTGATTAACAAATCATTAAAAAACAAAAATAAAAATTAAAAACCATTTTACAATTTGACTGTTATTGTACTTAAAATCCGTTTTATGATAACAAAACAGCCTATTCATATTTTTTGGTTTCGTAGAGATTTACGTTTACATGACAATGCTGGTTTATTTCAGGCGTTAAGCAGTGCAAACCCCGTTTTACCCATCTTTATTTTTGACAAAAATATATTAGAAGTTCTGGAAGATAAGCAAGACAAACGCATTACTTTCATCCATCAGGCTCTGATGGAAATTCAGAAGCAGTTATTAGCATTAGGGAGTTCTTTACAAGTTCTATATAACACTCCTCTAGAAGCCTTTCAAATTCTTACAGAAAAATATCATATCAAGGCTGTTTTTACAAACCACGATTACGAGCCTTATGCCAAACAACGAGATACAGAAATTCAAAAATTTTTAGATTCAAAAGGAATTGTGCTGCGAACATTTAAAGACCAGTGTATTTTTGAGAAACAGGAGGTTTTAAGTAATACAGGAACACCTTATACAGTTTTTACACCTTACAGTAAAAAATGGAAAAGTTTGGTTACTGACCAACATCTACAATCTTATGATACAGAAAGTTATTTTGGTAATTTTTTAAAAACTGAGCCATTATATACTCCAAGTATAGCCGAACTAGGTTTTATAGCTGTCGAGCAAAACTTCCCCAATAAGACTATCAGAGAAGATATTGTACAGAATTATACTGAAAAAAGAAATTTCCCTGCCATTGAAGGAACATCAAGGCTCAGCGTACACCTTCGTTTTGGGACAATTAGTATTAGAGAGCTCGCTCGAAAAGCCCAAAGTCTGAATGAATCTTTTCTAAATGAACTGATTTGGAGAGATTTTTATATGATGATTTTGTGGAATTTCCCTCATGCGGCTACCAACGCATTCAGGGCAGAATATGAGAAAATTGAATGGCGAAATAACAAAGAAGAATTTGAAAAATGGTGCAATGGACAAACAGGCTACCCTATTGTAGATGCAGGTATGCGAGAATTGAACGAAACAGGCTTTATGCACAATCGTGTACGCATGATTGTTGCCAGTTTCCTGACCAAACACTTACTCATTGATTGGCGTTGGGGGGAGGCTTATTTCGCCAAAAAACTCCTCGATTTCGATTTATCTGCCAACAATGGAGGCTGGCAATGGGCTAGCAGTTCAGGCTGTGATGCAGCCCCATATTTCAGGATATTTAACCCCACAGAGCAAACCAAAAAATTTGACCCTCAGCTTACTTATATCAAGCGTTGGGTCAAAGAATTAAGCGATTTTTCGTACCCAAAACCTATTGTAGAGCATACTTTTGCAAGACAACGGGCTTTGGATGCTTATAAAAAAGGGTTGGAAAAGAAAGTGTAAATTAATTTAATTTTCTCTACTCCAAATTTTTCATTTTACTTAACATTTGTAGTTCTTTTTTAAGGAATCTAAACAGTAAGAAAGCAAAAACACTTAAAAATGTTATTCCACTAATTAAAATATATAAATAAAATCCAGAAGACAGATGTTTTTTGAATATGGGTAGAAGGATTATAAATCCTATTACATAAGTGATATAGATGATTGGAGTAAAAATAACATGTACTTGTTTTCTCCATATATAAAACATATCCATCTGTCTACTAAACTCATCCACAGTCTGGTGCAGTTTTACTTTTTTGAGTTTCTGAGAGCTTATCCATTCTATCAATACCCTGACTACCAATGAACCTATCATTAGAGATAAGCCTAAAGTCATGCCTATTTTATGAGCAGAAACCCATACAAAGTACCAAACCAAAACACCCATTGTCAGGGAAAGTACCAATATGTTTGCAATATGCGTAATTTTAAGTTTTCGTATTTGCCCTTCTGCCTTTTGAATAATATCGGAGGCTGAGATATTTTTTATATCTTTTGAGTCACTTTGTTTATTCCAAAGATTCTGTAAATCATCAAATGTTTCCATGTACACAATTGGTTAAAGTATTTTTAATTCTATGAATCTTCACACGAAGATTTTCTTCTGTAATACCCATAATATCAGCAATCTGACTATACTCTACACCTTCTAAAACCATTAGAATAATTGCCTTGTCTTTTTCTTGAAGTTTATGGATACAGGCATACATCTGTTGTAATTTTTCTTCCTCTTCCAAAGAGTAGGCTTCATGAGCGATTTGAGGCATTTTCTCAGTTTTTACTTCTTTTTTTGTTGATTGTTTTCGCAAATGAAGCAAACAAGTGTTTACTGATATTCTGTATATCCATGTACTGATGTTTGCTTCACCTCGAAAAGAATCCAGATATTCCCAGACTTTAATGAATACATCTTGTGTAATATCCGAAGCAAGTTCCTCATTACCATTTACATAGCCCTTACACAGCCTAAAAACCTTTGAATAATGCTGGTTGAATATTTCGTTAAAAATCTCTTGTTTTTCCACTTGATTATAGAATTTCTTTCAGTTTTTTCATAAACCATTCAGGCTGGTCGTACATCACAAAATGGGCTGCATTTTCAGCATAATGTATTTTTACTGAGGGTAATTTTTCGTATTGAGTGTTATAGGTTTTCTGAACAGTTGCCAAATCGGGGCTTGTGGCAGCAAGTATGGTAACAGGAACCGATATTTTAGCGATTTCTTCTCTCAAGTCCAGATTAAGCATATCAACATAGCCATATACATACGTTTTTCTATCTATCATATTCATCCAGTTCACAATAACAGGCTGTTTTTCTTTATTTTTACACATAAAACCAATCATTTGCTTATTCATATTTTCAAAGGCTGTTTTATCCATGTCCATCATCATCTTATTACGAGGATTTTCGTATGGTATTTTTTCACCTTTATAGTTGGGTATCATCAGGGCTGCTGAACAAGGCAGAGCATCTACAATAATGAGTTGTTTAAACATTTCTTTTTCTAAAGAGGCAAGCCACAAACTGAGTGTTCCGCCCAAGCTATGCCCCATGAGTGTCGGTTTTTTAAGCTTTTTTGTTTTTACATACTGAATCACCTCATCTTTGATGGTTGAAAGCCAGGGTGTTTCAATGGCTGGAACACCTCCAAAACCTGCAAAGGTAAATATATGACATTCATTGTTTTTAGAGAGTTCGGCAACTGTTTCGTTCCAAAGTTCGCCAGAACAGCCAAAACCTGCAAATAATAAAATAGGACTTCCTTTTCCTTTGACTGTTACCTGAAAAGAAGTTTGAGCGTTTGTTTTTAAAACGAAGAAAACAAAGATAAGGGCGAAAGCAAAAATTCTATTTTTCATAAAAAATGATGTTTTAGTTAAATTTTCTCTTTGGATACATCACTTTCTATATTGTTACAGATTTTTTTAAAGAAAATTTTTATTTTTTTAAAATCTACAGAAAAAAGGCTGTTCTTTTTATCAAAACAGCTTTTTTGTTATTTATCTTTTAATTGAGTAACCTTATCAAAACATTCTTGTGCTTTTTCATCCTCGTGATAAATGTGTTTATAGATAATTCCCAGTGTATTCCAGCCATCTATGTAGTTTTCATCTAGTTCTACTGATTTTTTTACACACTCAAAGGCTTTTTCATTATTTTGATGGTATCTGCCATAAGCTATTCCGATATTATGCCAAGCAATTGCATTTTGGTTATTCACCTGTAAAACCCTCTCAAAACATTCAATACATTCATCTCCCTCATTATAAGTATTATACAATACTCCCAAATTAATTAGTGCTATTTCGTAATTGGGATTTATTTCCAAAGATTTTTTGTAGTAACTCATGGCTGTACTGGGATCATTGAATTGTGTTTCCTGAATAAAACCCATATTATTCCATGACGTATAGGCATTTTTATCTAATTGTACACTTGTTTTGTAATATAACAATGCCCGAACATAATCTCTGTTATACACTTCAAAAATATAACCTAATCTATGCCACACATATGAGTCTTCGGAGGTAATGGTAACACACTGGTCATAGATTTCTGTAGCCTTTTCCCAATCCTGATTATCAAAATAAGCATCAGCAAGTTCTACCAAATCGCTGTATTTAGCATCTTGATGCTCTACTTTTTCTTTTGCTTTTACAATTCTTTCTTGTTTATCCATAAGTTTAATTTTTATGTTACAACTTTATTAAAGCAAGTATATGAAAACTTTTATTTTTTCTCTTCAGATTACGAGTATATGCGAAAAGTATTGAGTATATATTTTATCTAAAAAAAATACAATAAAAAACATACTTAACTACAATTTTCAACCATAAAAGATATTTTATCTTTATTTTTTATAAAAAACAATACAAAATATCTAAAATATATTTATTTTTGCGACAAAGTTTTACATTTATGTTTATAATTCAGGTCGCAAATAGTAATCATCTGAATTTTGCTGAAATCATCTGCCAAGAAATTGAAAATTCAGCCAAAGTCAGAGGAACGGGCATTGCCAAACGTTCTCCCGATTATATCCAACAAAAAATGTTGGAAGGTAAGGCTGTGATTGCTCTTACCGAAGACAACCAATGGGCAGGGTTTTGCTACATCGAAACATGGCAAAATGAAGAATATGTAGCCAATTCTGGTCTGATTGTAAACCCCGCTTACCGACAACACGGGCTTGCCCGAAGGATTAAGTTTCAAATCTTTGAACTTTCTCGTAGCAAGTACCCCCACGCCAAAATTTTCGGACTGACTACAGGACTTGCCGTCATGAAAATAAACTCAGAGCTTGGTTATGAGCCTGTTACTTATTCTGAACTTACGCATGACGAGAAGTTTTGGAATGGTTGTAAAAGCTGTGTGAATTATGAAATTCTGAAAAGCAAAGACTTTAAAAATTGTCTCTGTACAGCAATGTTATATGATGCCCAAGAAAAATTAAAACAACAAGAAAATGCAAAAAGAGAAGATTATATTAGCTTATAGTGGTGGCTTAGATACTACATATTGTGCTGTTTATCTGAGCAATATGTACGAAGTTCATGCCATTACCATCAATACAGGTGCTTTTACAGAAAAAGAAATAGAGGTGTTAGAAGAGAGAGCTAAAGCCTGTGGTGTAGCTTCTTATATTTGTATGGATGTTCGTAAGGCATATTATGATGAGTGTATCAAGTTTTTGGTGTATGGTAATGTACTTAAAAATGGTGTTTACCCTTTGAGTGTAAGTGCTGAAAGAATCATTCAGGCAAAAAGTATTGCTGAATATGCCAAAAAACTAAATATCAATACCATTGCTCATGGAAGTACGGGAGCAGGCAACGACCAAGTGAGATTTGACATGATTTTTACGCATGTACTCCCACAGGTCAAAATTATCACGCCTATCAGAGATAATAAACTTAGCAGAGAAGAAGAAATCGCTTTTTTACAGTCTAAGGGCATTGATTATGCTCCCGAAAAAGCTACCTATAGCATTAATAAAGGTATTTGGGGGACATCTGTGGGTGGAAAAGAAACCCTTAATTCTTTTCAGAATTTACCTGAACATGCATGGCCTACTCCTATTACAGCTACCGAGCCTCAAAATATTAGCCTTTATTTTGAAGAGGGAGAGCTTCTAAAAGTAAATGATGTTCAGTTTAAGCATCCAGTAGAAGCCATTGAATATCTGCAAAATATTGCTCAGCCATACGGTATTGGCAGAAATATCCATGTGGGTGATACCATTATAGGCATCAAAGGCAGAGTTGGTTTTGAGGCTGCCGCCCCCGAACTAATTATCAAATCTCATCATCTACTTGAAAAACACACACTTACTAAATGGCAGTTATTTTGGAAAGACCAATTGGCAAACTGGTATGGCAACTGGTTACACGAAGGACAAATGCTCGACCCTACCATGCGTGATATTGAGGCTTTTCTCAAAAATACTCAGAAAACAGTAACAGGAAGTGTTTACATTACTTTATACCCACACAGATATACTTTGAATGGCATTGAAAGCAAACATGATTTGATGTCTGCTAAATTTGGTACGTATGGAGAGATGAATAATGCTTGGACTGGTAATGATGTGAAAGGGTTCACCAAAATATTTGGAAATCAGACTTCTATTTTTCATCAGGTAAATGCTCTTGCTGAATATGAAGAAAATTAGAGTCGGAATTGTAGGCGGGGCAGGCTATACAGCAGGCGAATTACTGAGAATATTGGTTTTTCATCCTTTTGTAGAAATTGTATTTGTTCACAGCAAAAGCAATGCAGGTAAGTTTATTTATGAAGTTCATGATGATTTATTGGGAGATACTGACCTTCTGTTTAGTTCAGAATACCATACTGATATTGATGTAGTATTTTTATGTGTATCACATGGTGAAGCCAAAAATATTGTAGATATTTTTAAACACACAAAAATTATTGATTTAAGCCACGACCATAGGCTCAAATATCCCAGTCATCAGTTTGTGTATGGTTTGCCTGAACTTCAAAAAGATGTAATTCGGCAGGCTCAGTACATTGCAAACCCTGGTTGCTTTGCAACTGCTATTCAGTTGGCTCTTTTGCCTTTGGCAGAAAAACAGCTTTTAAAAGGAAATATTCAGGCATTTTGTACTACCGGCTCAACAGGGGCAGGACAATCTCTGTCAGAAACTTCTCATTTTAGCTGGAGACAAAACAATCTGTCTGTTTATAAGGCTTTTACACATCAGCATTTAGGAGAAATCAGGCAGAGTGTACATCAGCTACAAAATACCTATGAGGAAGAAATTCAGATAATACCCCAGCGAGGAGCTTTTACAAGAGGTATTATGGCTTGTCTGACCATGAATTTAAAACTTGCGTTTGAAGAAATTCAAAATATCTATACACATAAATATCAAGATGAACCTTTTGTGTGGATTTCTGAGAGAAATATACACCTGAAACAAGTCATCAATACCAATAAATGCTTGCTGTATATAGAAAAACATGAAAACAATTTATTGATTACCAGTATCATAGATAATTTATTAAAAGGTGCATCTGGTCAGGCAGTACAAAACATGAATTTGATGTTTGGCTTAGATGAAACCACAGGTTTAAAACTAAAATCAACAGCTTTTTAAAAATATGGAAAATTCTGCAACAGCTATCGAAACTACTATGCAAATGTTTGATGTTTACCATCTTTTTGACATAGACATTACAAAAGCCTCAGGTTCTACACTTTGGGACAGCAAAGGAAAAGAATATTTAGATTTGTATGGTGGGCATGCCGTTATCTCTGTGGGGCATAGCCATCCAGAGTATGTTCAGGCTCTTACCAAACAATTGCAAAGTGTTAGCTTTTATTCTAACTCTATCTATATCAAGCAACAAGAAGAACTTGCCCAAAAATTAGGCAGACTTTCAGGATACAACGATTACCAGTTATTTTTGTGTAATTCAGGTGCAGAAGCCAACGAAAATGCTTTCAAATTGGCTTCTTTTTATACAGGCAAGAAGAAAGTAATTGCTTTTTCAAAAAGTTTTCATGGACGTACATCACTGGCTGTAGCTGCCACTGATAACCCTCAGATTGTAGCCCCTATCAACCAAAATGAACATATTGTCTTTTTACCTCTCAATGATACTTTTGCATTTGACAATACTTTTTCAGATGATGTGGCTTGTGTGATTATCGAAGGGATACAAGGTGTGGCAGGTGTCTATGCTCCTACTATTCCTTTTTTACAACATATCGAAAAAGCCTGTAAAGCTAAAAATATTCCTCTGATTTTGGACGAAGTACAATCTGGTTACGGGCGTACAGGCAAATTTTTTGCCCACCAAAGAGCTGGTATTAAGCCTGATATCATTACCATTGCCAAAGGCATGGGCAATGGCTTTCCTGTGGCGGGTGTGATGATTGCTCCACACATCAAAGCTAAAAAAGAAATGCTAGGAACTACTTTTGGTGGTAATTATCTGGCTTGTGCTGCTGCCATTGCTGTCTTAGACATCATTGAAAAAGAAAATCTGATTGCAAATGCTCAAGAACAGGGAAAATATTTAGTCTCTAAATTACAGAATATTTCTAAAGTCAGAGAAATCAGAGGTTTGGGTCTGATGATAGGTATTGAATTGTATGAGCCTTGTGCTGAAGTCCGAAGGGCTTTGCTTGAAAAATATCATATTTTCGTGGGTTCTTCAAGCAATAAGAATACGATTCGTATTCTGCCTTCTCTGGCTATCACCGAAACTCAAATTAATCAATTCATTGACGCATTCAAATCTGTTATTACTTAAAATGAAACAATTTACTTCTGTAAAAGATATTCCCGACCCCATAGGGTTGGTACAAGACACAATCAAACTGAAAAATAATCATAGATTTTCTGATTTAGGTAAAAATAAAACGATTGGGCTTCTTTTTTTCAACCCCAGCCTCCGAACACGTATGAGTACTCAAAAAGCTGCTCAGAATTTAGGTATGAACCACATTGTTCTTAATGTTGGGCAAGATGGCTGGGCATTGGAGTTTGAGGAGGGAGCTATTATGAATGGAACGACTGTAGAGCATATCAAAGATGCTGCCCCAGTTATGGGTTTGTATTGTGATATACTGGCTATCAGATGTTTTCCGAATTTAAAGGACAGAGAAGAAGATTACTCTGAGAAAATTTTACAGCAGTTTATCAAATATTGCAATATTCCTGTAATCAGCTTAGAGTCAGCAACTTTGCACCCATTACAAAGCCTTGCAGACATGATAACCATTCAAGAGCATCAGAAACAACATACACCTAAAATCGTACTGACATGGGCTCCACATATCAAGCCTATTCCTCAGGCTGTTGCCAATTCATTTGCAGAATGGGCTGTGGGTTGTGGTCATCAGCTAACCATCACCCATCCAAAAGGTTATGAACTTTCTGAACATTTCACTGAAGGTACAGTCATTGAATACAATCAGGAAAAAGCTCTTGAAAATGCAGATTTTGTATATGTGAAAAACTGGTCTTCATATCATGAGTACGGAAAAATTCTAGATGTCCAAGAAAACTGGCTTTTAGATAATCAGAAAATGAGTATAACACATCATGCAAACATTATGCACTGCCTGCCTGTACGCAGAAATGTAGAACTCTCTGATGAGTTATTGGATAGCGAAAATTCTTTGGTTTTAAAACAAGCAGAAAACAGGATTTATGCAGCTCAAATTGTCTTACAAAAAATTTTAGAAACCAATTTCTAGATTATGCAAACGTTACACATCATCAAAATTGGCGGAAATGTGATGGATAATCCACAGATTCTTGAAAAATTTATAGAAGATTTCTCTGCCATTACCTCACCCAAAATATTGGTACATGGTGGAGGCAAATTAGCCACTGAACTCGCCGAAAAATTGGGCATTCCACAAACTATGGTAGAGGGCAGAAGAATTACAGATGCTGAAACACTCAAAATTACGACAATGGTTTATGCAGGCTTGATAAACAAGCAGTTAGTAGCTCAATTACAAGCCAAGGGCATAGGAGCATTAGGGCTGAGCGGAGCAGATAACAACTTGATTTTAAGCGAAAAACGAAATCATTCTTCCATCAATTTTGGTTTTGTAGGAGATATTAAAAGTATCAATACTTCTTTTTTGAGCAGTTTGCTGTCTCAAAATATCGTTCCTGTTATTTGCTCTATCACCCACGATGGTAACGGCGTATTGCTCAATACCAATGCTGATACCATTGCCACAGAACTCGCAATCGCCCTTTCCAGCATTTATAAAGTGCATTTGAGTTTCTGTTTTGAGAAAAAAGGCGTTTTAAAAGACATTACAGACGAAGAATCTTACATTCCTCAAATCGAAAAAACAGTTTACCAGCATTTAAAATCTGAGAAAGTCATTTCAGATGGAATGCTTCCAAAACTCGAAAATGCATTTCAGGCTATTGAAAAGGGCGTTTCTAAAGTCCTCATTTACCATGCAAAATACCTTCATACATTAGAAAATGATTTTATAGGCACAGAACTTTATGGATAATCTAAAAACCATATTCAAACAAGAAAGTATCGAATTACTCAAAGAGCTTATTGCCATCGAGTCTTTTAGCAAAACCGAAGATAAAACGGCAGATGCCATAGAATCGTTTTTTAGAGTAAAAGCCATTCCTACAGAAAGGCTGATGAATAATGTTTGGGTAAAAAACAAGTTTTTTGATGCAAAAAAGCCTACTATTTTACTCAATTCGCACCACGATACCGTAAAACCTAACAAACAATATACCCGAAACCCTTTCAGTCCGGATATTGAAAACGGCATTTTGTATGGTCTGGGCAGTAATGATGCTGGTGGGGCTTTGGTTTCTTTAGCTGCCTGTTTTTTGTATTTTTATGATAAGCCTTTGGCTTTCAATCTTATTTATGCTGCCACTGCCGAAGAAGAAATTTCTGGAAAAAACGGTGTTGAAATTGTTTTGCCTCATCTTCCTGAAATTTACTTCGGAATTGTAGGCGAACCCACCCAGATGGATATTGCTATTGCAGAAAAAGGGCTTTTTGTAATTGATTGTGTGGCTCATGGCAAATCGGGACATGCAGCTCGTGAAGAAGGCGAAAACTCTATTTACAAAGCTTTTAAAGATATTGACTGGTTTAGAACTTATCAGTTTCCCGAAAAATCCGATTTTTTAGGAAATGTAAAAATGTCTGTAACCATGATTCAGGCAGGTTTACAACACAATATTGTCCCTGAAACCTGTCAGTTTACAGTTGATATTCGTACCACCGATAAATACGACAATCAGGCTGTTTTAGAAGTAATTAAGCAGAATATTTCTTCTGAGATAATCCCTCGTTCTTTGAGGCTCAACCCATCTTTTGTGCCTCTATCGCATCCGCTTGTAGCTTGTGGTATCAAGATGAACAGAAAAACGTATGCTTCGCCTACCACCTCAGACCAAGCCCTGATGTCATTTGACACCTTCAAAATGGGTCCGGGGGACTCTGCAAGGTCACATACTGCCAACGAATTTATCTATCTACACGAAATAGAAACAGGCATAGACATTTACATACAACTCCTTGAATCTTTTAATCAGACACTCTTATGAAACTCTGGCAACATACATACAGCCCGCAATCTGAAATAGATACACTCATTGAAAATTTCACCATCGGACAAGACCCCATTTGGGATGTATATCTTGCCAAAGCCGATGTACAAGGCTCACTAGCTCATGCAAATATGCTTTATAGCATTGGTTTACTCACTGCTCAAGAGTGGCAAGATGCTCAGGAAGGCTTGTATAGCATTTTAGAAAGTATAGAAAATGGCTCTTTTGTAATAGAAAACAGTATTGAAGATGTTCATTCTCAGATAGAATGGATGCTTACAGAACTCAAAGGAGATGTTGGCAAGAAAATCCATGCAGGGCGTTCGAGAAACGACCAGTTGTTATTGGATATAAAACTCTTTATAAAATCTGAAATTCAAGATATTACAAAAAAAATAGAATCTTTATTTCTCCAACTAATTAGTTTAAGCGAAAAATACCAACACGATTTACTCCCTGGTTACACCCATTTTCAGTTGGCTATGCCTTCTTCGTTTGGGCTTTGGTTTGGAGCTTATGCAGAGAGCCTCTCTGACGATTTGGAACTACTTTTGGCAGCCTATAATATGGCAAACAAAAACCCTTTAGGTTCTGGGGCAGGTTATGGCTCTTCTTTCCCTTTGGATAGAGAGCAAACCACTGAACTACTCGGCTTTGAGTCTCTTAATTATAATGTAGTTTATGCCCAAATGACACGTGGAAAAGTAGAGAAAGCCACAGCTATGGCTCTTTCGGGTGTTGCTGCCACACTTTCCAAATTTTCGATGGATGTGTGTCTGTATATGAATCAGAATTTTGGATTTATCAGTTTTCCTAAGAAATTCACGACTGGTAGTAGCATTATGCCACACAAAAAGAATCCTGATATTTTTGAACTGATTAGAGCCAAATGCAACAGAATACAGGCTTTACCTAACGAACTGACATTACTCACCAATAATCTGCCTTCAGGTTACCACAGAGATATGCAGCTCACCAAAGAATGCCTGTTCCCAGCACTTATCAGCCTCAAAAGCTGTTTGGATATACTCATGTTGGCATTGGAGCATATCATTATCAAGAAAGATATCTTAGACGATGAAAAATACATTCATTTATTTACCGTAGAAGAAGTAAACAGACTCGTACTTTCGGGTATTCCGTTTAGAGATGCCTATCATTTGGTTTCTCAGCAAGTTGAAAACAAGAGTTTTGCTTTTAAAAAACTCTCGTTAAATCACACACATCAGGGAAGTATCGGAAATTTGTGTAACGAAGAAATCAAAACAGCTTTTTTAGAGAAACTAAAAGCCTTTGCTTAATCTTCTGAAAGGTGATAAGATGTTTCATCTTTGATGATATTCATCACGATGTTGCTGTGGTATTGTCCGATATTGGGGATATTCGATAACTTATTGACAACAAAGTCGTTGTATGCTTCAATATCGGTAGTTGCCACCTTTAAAACGTAATCGTAAACACCTGAAAGGCTAATTATTTCCTGTATTTCTGGTATTTTGACAGCATCCTGTTCAAATTTCTCAAGTTTTTCTTTAGATTGCTCTTTTAAAATAATATTGCAGTAAGCAAACAACTTGATTCCCACTTTTTTAGGGTCGAGTATAACTGTTCTTTTCTTGATAACTCCCGTTTCCTCTAAATATTTAATGCGTTCGTAGGTAGGCGTGTACGATAAGCCCACCAGTTGGGCAACCTCTTTGACAGGCACAGTACAGTCTTTTTGTAAAATATTAAGAATTTTTGCGTCTATTTTATCCATAAGCAAAGCATACTAAGTGTTTTGTGGTTTTTATAGAACAAATATACACGAAAATTACGCAAAAACAGAATTTTATTCTACAAACAGCATAAATATAAAGTTGTGAATAAAACTAAAAGACTCCGAAGAGTCTTTGTTTAATTTTTTACTATTACATTTTCTTTGGTAACAGGAATAGTATTTTCGGGTTTTGTGTACCATTCTACAAATTTATCAAATGAGCTTTGATTTGTTTCTAACCACTTTTTAAACTCATCAGATGCTCCTATTTGAAACAGATAACGATTATAAGCATCAAATAAACCCTTTTCTTGCAATTGTTTTTGATAATCAAAAAGTATATGAGGATACTCTTTATTATCTTCTTGAAAATACATTTCAATAAATTTTGTTCTTATTTCCGAAAGTGTCTGCAAATTGACTTCTTTTTGTGTGGAAAGTGTTATTCCTAAGATAAAGTTTTTACCAAAAATAGCACAAAACGGGAGTTTAAACTTTTCATTTTTAAGTTGCTCAGGCGTAACTACAATTTGACAAAAATCTAAGCTGAAACCATCATCCGTAAACTTAATAGCTTCTTTGTACGCTTTTAAAAGCATTTCACTCATTTCTTTGGTTCTTTTGGTAGTTCGTTCCAAATTCATAAAAACTTCTCCATAAATAAGCCCTGGTACTTTGTTGGTAGAACTCAAAAATAAAACAGCCAATCTATAATAATTAGATGAATATGAGGGTTCGGCTTTGATACCATTTTCGTAACTTTCCACAGCTTCATCATATTTTTTTTGATATGTCAACACATTTCCTTTTTCCGAATGTAAGTTTCCAGCATTAGGGAATTTTTTCATACCATCTTCATACGTTGCAATGGCTTTTTTAGGGTCTCCTGAATAACTATAGCTATTCCCTAACATCTGATAAACCTGTGGATGAGTTTTTTCGTATTTTTTTACCTTTTCTAAAATTTTAATGGCTTTTTTATAGTCTTTCTGTTGTACATGAGCATACGCAATTTCGTAAGGATACATATAACTTTTAGGGTCGAGTTTTTTACATTCTTCTAAAATTTCAATACTTTTCTCATACTCTCCTTTATCCATCAGCTCAATAGCTTCTTTACCCATACTTCTGGCTTTCTCTTGGTTTGTTTGCGAAAAACAAAAATGTGTTATAAAAAATAAAACAGAAAATAAAAGGCTTGTCTTTTTCATAGATAATATATTTAATGTTATAGGTTTATTCTTCCGTACGAGGATAACTCGAATATATCAGTTTTTGGGTTGTATCTAAAAACATACCTGATTTAAAATTGTTCGAAAACCTCTCCCAAGCCTCCTGAAAGACTTCTTTTTGGTCTTCGTGGGTGAGTGGGTTGGGGTATTGTTTGTAATCGAATTCGTATTTTTTTGCAATGTCTGTTACTTTTACTTGGTGTTTATGTTCCATATAATCAAACATATCTTTCAGATTATCAAACTGATAACGATAAGTTTCTTGAAGTGTATCACCATAAAAATCTAAACCAAGCGACATCCACTCCAAATCGAGTACAAATTTGTTTTGAGCGATATCATAATGAATACCCAAATACAGCACCATCCCTGCATAATCTGGCAGATGAAAGTACCCAATAACCATATGCCCTTCCTGCTTTTCTTGGGCAAAAGCAGCAAATTCCTCAAAACTACTGAAATAGCCTTCCATAGCTTTTATTTTTGTCGAATGGGTATCCAGATTTCTTCTTCGGAACTGGGGTCTGCATTTTTATATTTTTCTCCAAGTATCTCAAAATGAGGTCTGTTATCGAGTATATATTCTGAATTGGGCAACCAAACACCAAAAATATACTGATAAATACTGTTGTTGATGCTAGAACCCTGATAATGAAAAACTGCATAAAGCCCACTCTGGAGTACAAAGGTTTCCATATCTCTTGGAACACTCTCAAAATCTGCCACTTCCACAGCAGCCCACTTCTCGAATGGGTTGGCAGGTTTGAAATCTGTAAAATAATTTACAGGGTATATTTGCATAGAAATTAAATCTTTGGACAAGGCATTGGTAATGGCATGCCTTTGAGGCATAAAGTCTGCCCACAATTCTCCAGTTTTATTTTCTATCAAATTCATAGTCAATGATTTGCCTATTAACTTCTTCTCTTCTATAGAAATGATCTTGGGTGTCATGAGTATGCTTTCTACGAATTTATCAATTTTATATTTGCTTGAAATTTGTTTAAGGTAAATGCTCTTTAAAACCAAATAATTTACATAGAGCTTGGTGTAAATATGAAAATGCGAGTGTTCTTATTTCTATTAAAACATCAATAGGCATTTTTTGATGCTCTTTTATTTGAGCATCATTGGCATGTATCATCTTATTACGAATTTCTACGAATAATTTGATAGGGTTTTTATATAATTTTAGTGTTGTTATATAATTTTTTAGGTTTATATAGTCATCAGGGATATCAAGAGCTATGTCAAATTCATGTAATAAAAGTCTTATTTTATTTTCAGCATTTATAGAATCCCCTTCTATAATTTTCTTTTTTTCAATAATATACCAATTAAAAAATAATTCAAAAGCAATTTGAATATGTATAATTGAAACCTCTAAAGTCCCCTGGTTTGCCTCATTATACCAGTCTATTAAAAACTTAATTACATCTTTATCTGTTTCCCACAAATCACAAAAAATTTGCCATGCTTGATTAAATTCTATAGTTTCTTGGTTATCTATAATTATTTCATTAGTTATATATCCTAATGACGTTCTTCCTGATGTATAATCAGTCCAAAGTTCATTTCCTTTATTATCAATGGCTGTCATTAGAGATATTTCACATGGTTTTTTATTAAGAAATCTAATAAAATAAGATATCTGGTCTTTAATTGCTTCTAAGTTTATATTTTTTAATCTCTGCTTTTTATTAAAATTTATCTCTCCTATATATAAAATGTGATATCCTCCTATCTTTACCAAATCATTTTTTCTATTTTTAAAATCAGGGTGTTTGTCTATAATTATTGTATAGCTTTCAGATTTTAGCTCTATACGCCCTTTATACCTAGTATTTTTTGTTTTGGAATTATATTCAATTTTCTCTCCATAAAATTCTCTCATATTTGCAATGACAAAATTGATCTTATTAAAAATCAATTTTGTATCTCCAAAAATAATATCTTTCAATATAATTCCTTCTATTTTTAAAATTCCATGTCCAACCAATGCTTCACTAAATGTCATAAACACTTCAATGTTTGTGAATTCATCTTTAGGAGTTCTGATTGTATATTTTTCTTCTATATCAATATTGTTTTTTGGAGTTCCAGTGAAATAAACCTCTCTTTTAGGAAACCATCTGTATGCAATATGTCCATCTATTTTTACAGAAGTCTTATTATTTTCTAAAAAGAATACACCTCTATATATTTCAATTTCTTCATTAGGTTTAGATATATCTTTGATTGGTAATATTGCTTTAGTATATTCCTCCATAATTTCACTTATTTTTTCATCCCCAATTTACAAACTAAAAAACTCCCATACATCAGGGAATCCCTGATTTTTAGGGTGTGTAAGAAAAAGCATCAGATTACATTTTCAAGCTTTCTATTTTGCATATTAAGAAGCAAAATTGTTATTTTTAGCTACTTTTAACAGTGTAAGATTTTTACTTTATTTGAAAGAAATGGAATTTCAGGAACGCCTGTGCCGTATGGCTGATACCCGCAACACCTACCAATACGCCCTCGATGTCATGATGGAGAAGGGGTACAAGATTTTCTTCATCCCCGACCCACGAGAAGAATTTGATGGCGATTATTGGGCAATAAAAGACAGACGAGATTTTATAGCCTCCGACCCACTCAGGCTATTGGGGCTTATCAGTATTTGGGAGGAATTTGGCGATACTTGGTACACTCAGCCCAAACGCCCCTTGCAAAGCAGTGCTTACATCATGGATAGAGCTTTGCCCGATACCATAGAAGATTTCGAGCAGATGTCCCAAACAGATTTTGAAGCCTTTATATCTGATTATCAAATACTTTTTGAGGCATTGGGCAAAGATTATCTTTTACACCCAACTATGACAAGGCAAGCCATGTTCGATATACTCAAGCTGTTTTATAAATCAGATGAATAAGCTTTTAATTCATTTCTACTCTGATAATACCTTCTCCATCAGCACCCAAGTATTTAATAATGGTTGGGATATAAGCATTTATACCTGTGTCGCTGTTGGTAAATATCAACAAACCTCTTTTCGATTTTGGAAGTAAAAATGCAATCGTGTGTACACCTTTATCATCACCTCCATGTGTAATGGCATAATCTTTTTGTTCATTAAAGTCCGTCTCTGATGCTTGCAATAAATGCAGCCTTTGTATTTGTGATTCCTGCTTTATCGTGATAAAACTCAAAACTTTCACTTACAAGGTTCTCAAACTGTTTGATATTGCAAGTATTAAAGCCTATATCAAACAAAAGACTATCCTGTATGCGAATGGTCTTAAATAAATTAGACTCTTTATCTACTTGTGCATATAAGTTGATACTATTCAATAAAATGATTAGTAAAAATAGTTTTTTCATAGGTTTATATTTTAAATATTTTTTCAGGAATTTTATAAACAATATAGGCAGAAAGCACACCCACAAGCCCCCCTACAATCACATCAGTTGGATAATGGGCTGCCAGATAAATACGACTAAACGATACCACACCAGCCCAGCCAAAAAGAGGATATATAAATCGATATTGTTTCCGTAAAACAAGCCACCAGAACATGGCAAGCCCGAAGGTATTGGCAGCATGCGAAGAGGCAAACCCGTATTTTCCGCCACAACCAGCAGGAAGGTGAAGAACGTTTTCCCAAGCAACTACATGGCAGGGGCGTAAACGTTCAAAAAAAGGTTTCATAAAAGAAGACGTAATTTGGTCTGAAAGCACCACTACAAGCGTAATACCTACAATATAAAATACACTTTTCCGACCATATACCCTAATAAGCAGATACAACAACAATCCATAAAAAGGTATCCAGATACCCGTATGGCTTGCCCATTTCATCAGAAAATCGGCTGTTGGGTTGTGCATTTCGTTTACCCACAAAACCACCGATTTATCCCAAGCATCTATTGTTTCTAACATTTTTCTTAGTTTTGCAATTCAGAAAGCATAAAACTTCCTTTTTCATAAATATTATGAACATTAGGGCGTTTTACACTTAATTTTTCAGCAATATAAGATTTATTAGAAGCATCTACTATTATTTTTTGTGGAGAAAACTTGAGCCAGTCTAAGTTTTTAAGCGAATTATTCTGAACGATTAAATATTCGGGCTGTATGGTATTTATTCGGGTTATATCAAGTTTTTTGAGTGGTTCCTGAACAAAAACGATAGTTTTCCCTTTCCAAACCCAAAGTTTCCAAGTATCAAAATCCTGCCATTTGGGTGCTGTGTTGTAATGCTTTTCGGATGTACCCAGCTCATCCAAAAGATTTTTGGTGTTAAAATTAAGCCTTCCAATATGGTTTTGAAGGGTGCTATCTGTCCAAATGATGGATTTTTGTCCTTCAGTCAGGCTACAAGCCCACGCATTGCCTACTCCATACACCACAAATACTTGTTGGTGTTGCTGTATGGCATTTTTATAGATAGAAGATGCTGTTAAAAACACCAGAGAAAATGTACTCAGGGCAAGCCATTTGATTTTCCGTTTTTCAAAGAAAAAGATAAAACCTAATAAAAATACACTCAAAGCCAAGGCTTCTTTAAAATCCAGTACCAAACTGGTGGTTGCATAGTCAAGATTTTCTACCTGAAATACAATTTTGTTGGTTACCCAGATTGTTTTTTCTAAAATCCAGCCTAAAAATGTATTGAGATAAGGAACAGCTGATAATGCAACCAGAGCCAAACCTACCACCAATACCACATTTCCCAAAGGTATAATGAGTAAATTGGCTAAAATACCATACGTTGGGTATTGATGAAAGTGATATAATGTAATAGGAAGCGTGAAAATCTGTGCTGCCATCGAAACTACAATAGTTTTCCAAATCCAGTCTGTGAGGTAGTTTTGAGGCTGATATACCACATAGATTTTCGGAAACAAATATACAATTCCCAAAACAGCTAGATAAGAAAGCTGTAAACCCACATCCATCAGTAAAAACGGATTCCAACAGAGCAGAAAGAACAAAGAAACAGCCAGTGTATTGAAAATATTACTGTTACGCTGTAAATTCTGAGCTACTACAATCATCGAAAACATCATCACAGCCCTGAGTACTGAACCCGAAAGCCCCGTAACAAAAGCATACATCCACAAAATCATAAGTACAATGCTTACAAAATAGGTTTTTCCGTTGGGCAAACGTTTGATTTTTCCCAATAAAAACACTAAAATCATGTAGATAATCCCTACATGCATACCCGAAACAGCCAGTACATGTGTTACACCTGCATTGGTATAAGCTTGCTTGAGGTCTTCATCCAGATGGTGCTTTACACCCAATACCAACGCCGAAGCCATTCCATATTCCTGCTCCGAGTGGATATTTTGCTTCAGGGCTTTATCACAATACTGGCGAATTTGGATAGAAGCGTATTCAAAATATTCATACCAAGCCATTTGACTGCCTACAAAAGCAAAATCGGCTTGTTTAATATACTGCTGATGGTATATATTTTGGTAAGAAAGATATTTTCTGTAATCAAATTGAGCCTGATTGAGTGGAGAGTTGATGAGTTGCAACCTGTTTTTCGTGATAAAAACATCTCCAAAATTGGGTTTATGACTGCCTTTTTCAAGAAAAACATTTACTTTGTCAGTTGCTTTTACCCAGCCTTTTTCATTCTTAATTTCTTCTATTTGACATATAAAGTAATAGCTTTTATTTTTTTCGAGTACCTCTGAAACCACACGAGCTTTATATGCTTCAAAATGCTGAGTTTGTTGCAAAACGTGATGAGGTAATTTTGAGTCGTTCCGAAAATGAATAAGCAAAATACCAAAAACAAAGATATTACCCAAAGCAAGCCCACCCATAAGAGGTGAAAAAGCGTGTTTTTTGTGTTTGGGAATAATAAAAAATAGGACTATATAAATTATTCCAAATCCCAACCATACCCACTGATTAGCTTTGAGTTCAATAAAATGTCCAATCAATATCCCTGCTATAAGTGCAAATAAAAACCTCACAAAATAAAGCCCTTGTACTCTACTCTGTGAAGATTCTTGGATTTTTGTGGTCTCTGACCATTTTGTTTTTAGAAACTCGATTACTTTTTTTGTCATTATTCTAAAGTCTTAAACCAAGAACGCAACGTTCTTCGCTTAGGCTACGAATACCATCCTGAATACTAATCTCATTTTTAGCACTGTAAAAAAGACTTACATATTCTTTCTTGTATTCACGGCGTTTCATAGCCTCCAAAAAACGTCTGATTTCTTCTTCGGTTTCCAAAAGCAATTTCGGTACCAATGTTGGTTTTCCTTCATCATCTTTTGCGACCATTGTAAAATAACTGGTGTTGGTATGCCTCTGTTCCCCTGTTTTTATATTTTCGGCTGTTACCCTGATACCCACCACCAAAGAAGTTTTTCCCACATAATTTACAGATGCTGCAAACCTTACCAAATCGCCTACTTCCACAGGGCTTAAAAACTCAACATTATCCACTGTTACAGTTACACAATAAGCTCCTGCATGTTTGGAGGCACAGGCATAAGCCACTTTATCCATGATAGAGAGAAGTATTCCTCCATGTATTTTACCTCCAAAATTAGCATAAGAGGGAATCATAAGTTCAACAAGCTCTGTTTGGGAGTATCGAACGGGTAAAGTTTCTGTCAGCATACAATCAAATATTTGTAAGGTCTATATTTTTAACTTCCTCTACAGCATTCAGACTTTTTAAGTATTCTACTGTCAGAGGGCGTAAAGGCGAATCTATTTCATAAAAATGGCAAGCCATATCATTTTTTCCTTTTCTCGAAACACTCATGGTAGCGATATTACAGTCATCATGAGAAAGAACATTGGCGATAAAAGCCACAATTCCTCTTGTGTCATCAGCAAGTACAATCAGTGTATGCGATGAAGCTGTAATATCAGCCCTAAATCCATTGAAAGAAGCAATATTGATGAGCCCTCCTCCTCTGCTTTCTCCAATAATTTCCACAGATTTATCCCCCGCCGAAAGCTCCAGTTTTACTGTATTTGGGTGATACAGAGATGCATTTCCGATAGCCTTAAATGTATAATCTAAGCCTTTTTCTTTGGCATAATCGAAAGATGTCTTGATTCGGGTATCGTCTGTGGCAAAATCTAAAAGTCCTGCAATGATAGCTCTGTCGCTTCCATGTCCTTCATAAGTCTGAGCAAAAGAGTTGTAGAAGGTAATCACTGCTTTTTGAGGAATTTCACCTAAAATTTTTACGGCTGTTCTGCCAATACGCACCACCCCTGCTGTGTGGGAACTTGAGGGACCAATCATAATCGGTCCTATCATATCAAAAATACTACTACGTTCACTCATAAAAATAATTCAAATTGCGTTTTGCAATATCCAATTACGCAGATTTTTGTCATCAAAAAAAGAGAATTTCAAATATTTTTATAATGTTTGTAAAAAACTCTATCAGCTATGAACATAGAAAAAATTTTAGAACAGCTCTATACACTTCTTGTGGGTTATACACCAAAAATTGCAGGAGCAATTTTAGCGTGGATTGTAGGAAGTTGGCTTGTCAGCAGAATTTCTGTTATTTCAAGAAAAGCTCTTTTAATCCGAAATTTTGACCCTTCGATTAGTAAATTTTTACTTAGTTTAATTTCTATCGGACTAAAAATTCTGCTTTTGTTCAGTATTGCAGGTATTTTAGGAATTGAAACCACCTCGTTTGTGGCAGTATTGGGTGCAGCCAGTTTGGCTGTGGGTTTAGCCTTACAGGGTAGCCTTTCTAATTTTGCAGGAAGTGTACTTATTTTATTTTTTAAACCTTATAAGGTGGGTGATATGATTACTTTTCAGACTTTTACGGGGGTTGTAAGAGAAATTCAGACCTTTACAACTGTATTAGAAACCTCTGAGGGACAGTTGATTATCTTACCCAATGGCATTGTAGCCAATGGTGTTATTACAAACCAGACAGGAGGGCAGCAGCGAAGAGTAGAATATAAATTTAAAGTGGCAAATATTCATGAAGTAGAGAAAGTCAAAAATATTTTGCTTGCTATAGCGAAAACAGAAACCTTATTTTCTCAGCAACCAGCTCCAAATGTAGCTATTACAGTATTAGAGGATAACGCTTATTTTGCTTCTTTGGTTTGTTGGCTCAGCCCTGAAGACTATGTTAGTTCACAAAGCCGTATTGCTGCCAGTATTCATGAAAAAGTACAGAATACATTTGTAAAAGAGGGAATTGTTAACCCTCCTGCTTAAGAATACTTAGATTCATTAAATTTTTCATAAAGAGTATTTTCAAAATCCTCAGGGAAGTTTTTATTGATTTCATTTTTCTCTATGAAGTCAACAGAGAACTGTATCATTTCGTAGCCTGCATAATTTGCTGTATTGTGGGCAAAAAAAGTCCCTGAATCCACCATATAATGCCAAAAATCCAATATAACTTCTTGTTTATCAACATCTATTACATGGTATAAATCCGCTTCTATCCATCCTTCTTGCTCTTCATCAAAAATATTTTCAATATTTTCGATATTCCCATCTCCAAAATACAATTCTGCACAAATATTTATTTGTTCTCTCTGAATAGAGGTGAGTGTACTCAGGTTTCCAGCTTCCATGCTGTATGTCTGAATGTGTTTAAAAATGATATTTTCCATAATTCTATATTTTTTTAATCATAATACCGTTTATAATTGATTTTAAACTCTAGGTTTGGGATTCTCAAAAGTTCAGTCATATTTGATATAATCTTCAAAAACAACATTTTTCCAACCTCGCACAGACTCACGTAAGGCTTTACTAGCACTTATGTCTAAGTATATCTTACAATCTAAGTTTTTTAATTCTTGTGGTAGCTTAGTAAATCGATTTCTGGATAACACCAAAGTTTGCAAGTTTTCTAATTGTGTGATTTCCATTGATAATTCATTAAATCTATTATGGTTTAAGTTCAAATATACCAAATTTTCTAATCTAGCTATTTCCTTTGGCAATTCACGAAGATAGTTATTGGATAAATCTAAATCTGTCAAGTTTTTTAAATGTCCAATTTCCATTGGTAATTCAGCAGTATAAGTATTAGACAAATTCAGATTTTGTAAATTAGAAAGCAAAAACATATTTGTTGGAAATTTTTCAAGTTCTACATAGTTAAAATCTAGTTTAGAAACCTTACTCAAAGGTGTACCAAAACTCCACAAATAATCTTTTGCCAAAAACTCCACAAGTTCTTTGTATTCATATACATTACAACCAAAATACGACTCAAACTCACTTTGATAATTTTGGGCTAATTCCAAACCTAACTCAAAAGTGTTTTCATGTTCTAAAAGCAACAAAAGATTCTCAAATTTAGGGTTTTGCATAAATTTTATTGAAAAAACTAAGAGTCTGTAAAACGGATATTTTCCCAACTTCCCACACATTCTCGCAACTGTTCAGGAAGGTTCTTATCTATATAAATGCTACAATTTTTTAGCTCTTTTAAATTATTGGGTAAAGTAACCAATGGATTGTTTTTTAGACTTAATGTACGTAAATTCTTTAATTCCCCAATTTCTGGTGGAAGTGTACTTAGTTGATTATTTTCTAAGTCCAACGAATATAAGTTTTCTAAACGCCCAACTTCTGATGGAAGTGTATTTAGCTGGTTATTGTATAATTCCAACGAATATAGTTTCTCTAAATTCCCAATTTCTGGTGGAAGGCTTTTTAGTTGATTATATCCTAATCGTAACCATATTAAACTCTCTAATTCTCCAATTCTTGGTGATAAAAAACTTAGCTGGTTACTTTGTAAATATAAATATTTTAAGTTTTTTAGTGTTCCAATTTTTCCAGGTAAACTGACAAGGCGATTATAGTCCAAACGCAACGTTTGTAAGTTTTTCAATGTTCCAATTTCCTTTGGCAAAGTTGTAAGTTGGTTATCAGACAGATCCAAAGATTTTAACTTTTTTAATTTGCAAACTTCTTCAGGTACACAAGTTAAGCCATTGCAATATAAATCTAAACCTTCTAATTTGGTAAGTAAATGGACGTTTGGTGGTAAACTAACAAATTCACCCTCTGGCAGATGTAAATCTTTAATATGCTTTAAAGATTTACCGAAGTTTTTAGGTGCATGTATCAAAAAAAAGGACATCAAAACTCTATAATTTTCTATATCACATCCAAAATATTTTTGAAATTCCTTTTGGTAGTGTTGAGCTAACTCTACACCAACTTCAAAAGTGCTTTCGTGCTTTAAAAGTGATAAAAGGTCTTTAAATTCAGGGTTTTGCATATCAAGCCACTCATCTTTTTTTGTTTTTTAAATCATCAATATTCTCCAAATGCTACAAATAAGCAACATAACAAGCGTAACAGGTGTAAGCACCTTCCAAGCCAAATACATGAGTTGGTCTGTACGAAGGCGTGGGTAAGTCCAGCGAACCACTACTTGCAAAAGTAAAACCACAATTGTTTTGCTACAAAGCCAGAATATAGCCCAAAAGCCCGCTAAAAAGCTCCCAGTTTCACCAGTAGTCCATTCTGCTAGGTGTATACTGCCTATATTGGGCAAAGGGGTATTCCAGCCTCCAAAAAACAAGATTATTCCAAGCATACTTACAAGGATCATCATGGTATATTCTGCAAGAAAGAATATGGCAAAACGAAACCCAGAGTATTCTGTATGAAAACCACCTATAATTTCCGACTCGCCCTCAGGCAAATCGAAGGGGGCTCTGTTCGACTCTGCAAGGGTTGCAATAAAAAACACAATATATACCACAAACAACAAAGGCATTTGTATAATATTCCATGTCAGAAATCCCCCCAAATGTGTTACCTCTACCCCCAAAGCCTTGATGCCAAATAAATAGATAGGTTCATGAGAGCTAAATCCTTGTCTGATAGCGATTTCTGCTAAATCTAAACTCTGAGCAAGTACAACCACACACAATACTGACAGCACCAAAGGAATTTCATAAGAAACAATTTGAGCCACAGAACGCATAGCTCCATACAATGCAAATTTATTATTAGAGCCCCAGCCTGCCATCAACAAACCCACAACATCCAAAGAAACAATAGCAAGCAAGAAAAAAACGCCTATTTCGATATGAGAGGCTTGTAAGCCATTACCCAACGGGATAACGACCATTCCAGCGAAAATGGCTGGAAAAATTACGATGGGAGCAAGTAGAAACAGCTTTTTATCTGCTTGTGTAGGTACAATATCTTCTTTTTGTAATAATTTTAGTAAATCTGCAACGGGTTGTAAAGTACCAAAGTGTCCTACTTCAGTGGGTCCCATACGGTCTTGAATAAAGGCAGCCAGTTTACGTTCAGCATAAAAAGTGATAAGCACTAAAACAAGTACTAAAGTCAGATAAGCCCCAAAGTATAAAACTGTTTCCAACATAAAATTTTGAGTTTGCCAAAAATAAACTATTTTTGCGTCAATTTTACTAAAAAAACTCTAAAACGTATGAAAATAGCTGTTGTCGGTACTGGTTATGTTGGTTTGGTTACTGGTACTTGTTTAGCAGAAACAGGAAACACGGTTACCTGTGTAGATATTAATGAAGAAAAAGTAAAAAAACTCCAATCTGGTGTTATTCCTATATATGAGCCTGGTTTAGATGTTCTTTTTGATAGAAATATTGCTCAGGGCAGATTAAAGTTTACAACCAATCTGGTAGAAGGTATTGAAGATGCAAAAATCATCTTTTTGGCATTACCCACACCTCCTGGTGAAGACGGTTCAGCAGATTTAAAATATATTTTGGGTGTTGCTGATGATTTAGGGAAAATCCTTAAAAATTATGTAGTAATTGTAGATAAAAGTACTGTACCTGTAGGCACCGCCGAAAAAGTACATCATAATATTGCAAAAAATGCAAAAGTAGAGTTTGATGTGGTTTCAAACCCAGAATTCTTAAGAGAAGGTGTTGCTGTTGAGGACTTTATGAAACCCGACCGTATCGTTATTGGTACAAGTTCTGATAGAGCTAAAAAAGTAATGGAGCAATTGTATTTACCTTTCGTAAGACAAGGAAATCCTATTATTTTTATGAGTGAGCGTTCTGCCGAAATGACGAAATATGCAGCCAACGCATTCTTAGCTACAAAAATCACCTTCATGAATGAAATTGCAAACCTATGCGAAAAAGTGGGTGCCAATGTAGATGATATTCGCAAAGGTATTGGTTCCGATACTCGTATTGGTAAGCGTTTCTTGTTTGCAGGGATTGGGTATGGAGGAAGTTGTTTCCCGAAAGATGTTCAGGCTTTAGCCAAAACATCTGAGGATAGTGGTTATGATTTCCAGATTTTGAAATCTGTGATGAATGTCAATGACCTTCAAAAAACAAGATTGCAAGAGCCTCTAGCAAAATACTTTAATGGAGATTTAAAAGGTAAGCAAATAGCCCTTTGGGGATTAGCTTTCAAACCTTATACTGATGACATCAGAGAAGCTCCTGCTTTGGAAAATATCCAGCATTTACTCAATTTGGGTGCTAAAGTAAGAGCTTACGACCCAGAAGCGATGGAAAATGTTCGTCAGATATTTGGAGATCAGATAGAATATGCTGATAGTCCTTATGGAGCATTATTAAACTCTGATGCTCTGATGATTATGACAGAGTGGCCCGTTTTCCGTACCCCTGATTTCGAAGTGATGACAAATCTTTTGAAGAATAAAGTAATTTTCGACGGAAGAAATTTATATGAGCCTCAAGATATGCAAGCTTTAGGCTTCGAATATTACAGTATTGGCAGATAATATGGCTAAAAAAGCTTCTATTGTTATAGGATTGGGCTTTGGAGACGAAGGAAAAGGTTTAACAACCAGTTTTCTTGGCTTCCAAAGCCCAAATTCTTTGGTAGTCAGATTCAATGGAGGACAGCAAGCAGGGCATACTGTTTGTGTTGGAGAGAAAAAACATGTCTTTTCTAATTTTGGAGCAGGTTCACTGCAAAATATTCCTACTTACTGGTCAAAGTTTTGTACTTTTTCACCTTCGGCTTTTATTACTGAATACAAAGTCTTAGAAAGTTTGGGAGTATTTCCACAGATTTTTATAGATAATCTTTGCCCTGTAACAACTCATTACGATATTCTTTACAATCGTTTGTTAGAGCAAAAACGTGGAAATCAGCGACATGGCAGTTGTGGAATGGGTTTTGGGGCAACCATTGAACGCCACGAAAACAGTCCTGTAAGGCTTTATACCCAAGATTTACATTTTCCTGAAATTGTAAATATGAAACTCAAAAGTATTAGGGTATATTACCACGAAAAACTTGCTCAACAAGGCATTACAGATTTTCTAGAAATGCCTCATGAACAAGAAGATATTCGTCTCCTTGGTTATTTATCTGAATTACAAAAGCTTCAAAATACTCAAAAACTTTCTTGGGTACATGAAAAAGATATTTTTTCAAATGTCTCTCCTTTTGAGCATTTTATTTTTGAAGGAGCTCAGGGTGTTCTTTTGGATATGGATTTTGGATTTTTTCCGAATGTAACCAGAAGCAATACAACCTCCAAAAATGCTTTAGAGCTGATTAATCGAAACCCTGAAAGTAAAATCTCAGACATCAATATCTGGTATGCAAGTCGTTGCTACCATACTCGACATGGGGCAGGCTGGTTTCCATTAGAAAATACTCGTCTGGATTTGCAAAATACAGAAAACGAAACCAATCAACTCAATGATTATCAGGGCGTTTTCAGAAAAGCACCCCTCAATTTAGAGCTTTTACATTATGCTCTGCAATGTGATAGCAATTTTTCAAAAGGATTACCTAAAAATTTAATCCTTACCTGTGCCGACCAATTACCCAATCAAGAGTGTTTGGTGTGGGGAAATGGCTTGGAAAGAACGAATATTACCAATCTTTCTAAACGATTACAGCCTCATTTTGAGAAACTTTTGGTGAGTTTTAGTGAATGTTCTGAAAATTTATTATTTTAGTTGAAAAATATTTTTAATAAAACTATGCATATTAATAATGCTATATGGGATGAGATTTTAAAAGATTTAAAAAAAGCTCCTTTGTTTCAAGATATTATTATCAACTTTTTTAAAATTGATAACATTGACCCTGTAATATATTCAAAGAATGAAAAATATTTTAATGTTTCAGATACATATTTCATAGAGATAAAAATGAACAATATAAAATCTGAAATTACTCCTAGTTTCTTTCATTTTTTATATCCAGATGCTAGACCATCAGGATATCCCGATTGGTTTATTACAGCATATCCTGATGTAGCTCTTTGGTTTTCTGACAATTATGGAGAAGTCAAGAACATACCAGTTTTCAAAGATATTTTATCAAACGAGCATAACTATATTCATAATAATAAATTTAATCATTATTTTTTGAGGTTAATAATTAATTACTATAAAAATAACATTAATTCTGATTTAGAATGTAGTTTTCAAGAGAATCACATTTTTACTGAGAACAATAATTCAGAATTAAATATAATTCTTGATTTAATAGGTCCTAATAATAGCAAGTCTTTTGATAATATTTATCGTTCAACTGAAATAGACAAGGAAAGGCTTTTAAAATCTTCTTTGCATTTTTTAGAAATTATACTAAAAGATAACTTTCAGTTGCAAGTAAAAGCCTCATATAAAGTTCACTCTTCACATAAAGAGATTATATTAATCTGCTCTTCAAAACTCGATTCTTCTATTATTGGACAAGAAATAATAAGTTCAATCATAAATAATATTATTCGTATATTTAATTTATGGTTGAACTTAGGGGTAAAAAAGATATGTGTTAAAAAGTCCAATATTTGGGGGATTTTAGGTTTAGACTATGTAAAGTTTGATGTTTTAGAAATATGCCATAAAAAACAACTAATAAGCCAAGAATTATATTTGACATTTAAAAATAAAATGCAATAAAAAAGCCCTAAATACGCTTTAGAGATTTTAATTTGTTATAAAAAACTAATAATCAAATGCTGTTCGTGATTTGTAATCACAAACCAAACAAAAAAGCCCTAAACTTAATTTAGGGCTTTTAATTTATTATAAAAAACTAATAATCAAATTATTACTTCCCAACTTTTACAATTAAGTCAGCGATACGGTTTGAGTAACCAGCTTCGTTATCATACCAGCCTACTACTTTTACAAGTGTACCCATAGAAGCTGTCATTTCAGCATCAAAGATACAAGAGTGAGTGTTTCCAACAATATCAATAGATACGATAGGCTCATCTGTGTATTCCAAAATGCCTTTTAAAGCACCATGAGCAGCAGCCTTCATCACAGCATTGATTTCTTCTTTGGTTGCAGGCTTTTTCAAAACTGCTGTAAGGTCAGTCAATGAACCATCAGGAATAGGAACACGCATTGCTACACCATCCAATTTACCTTTTAAGTGAGGCAATACCAATCCTACTGCTTTTGCTGCCCCAGTCGAAGTGGGTACAATAGAATAAGCAGCAGCTCTTGCTCTGCGTAAATCTTTGTGAGGAGCATCTTGCAAGCTTTGGTCTGATGTATAAGCGTGGATAGTAGAAATATATCCAGACTCAATACCAAACGCATCATCCAACACTTTTGCCATAGGGGCAAGACAGTTGGTTGTACAAGAAGCATTAGAAATGATTGTTTCTGAGCCTGTTAAAGTATGTTCGTTTACACCTAATACTACAGTAGGAATATTTCCAGATGCAGGAGCAGAAATAATTACTTTTTTAGCACCAGCTGTGATGTGTCCGCCAGCACCAGCTTCATCTACAAAACGTCCTGTAGATTCAAGTACAACATCTACATTTAATGCACCCCAAGGAAGGTTTTTAGGGTCTCTTTCAGCGTAGATACGAATTTTTTGACCGTTTACAATCAAATTTTCGCTATCATAACCAACTTCTCCAGCAAATTTGCCGTGTACGGAATCGTATTTGAGTAAGTGGGCTAAAGTTTTTGTATCAGTAAGGTCATTGATTGCAACAACCTCTATTTCGGATTTGCCGAGCATAGCTCTGTAAGAAAGCCTGCCAATACGACCAAAACCATTAATAGCAACTCTAACTTTTGACATTATCTGGTATGCTTAAAATTGTGAAACAAATACTAAATTTGCCCGCAATATTACAGATAAAAATTAGATTTTAATAATAGTGCCTCTTAATTTGTTTATATTTTCTGATTTTTAGTCTAAATTGAAGTAATATGGCTTTATTTCTCTACTTCATTTTTAAAATCTCTGAAAGCTCTGTAAATCGCTGATGCCATAAGCGTCTGACTCCAAGGGTCTTTTAGATAAGATTCTTCTTCTTCATTAGATAAATACCCCAATTCTACTAAAATACTTGTACTCGCAATTTCTCTGAGTACCAAAAAACCAGCCTGTTTAATGCCTCTTGTTTTTCGGTTCAGCCTGTCATTGAATTGTTTATCAATGAGTGTAGAAAGGCGTAAGCTGTTTTCAAGATAATTATTTTGTTTTGTTACACTCAAAATAGCAGCCTGAGGAGAATTTGGGTCGAAACCTCCATAATTTTTTTTATATCCAGACTCCAATGCAACCACTGCATTTTCTCTTCTTGCAACCTCTAAATTTTCTTTGCTCACATGAGGTCCCATCACAAACACTTCTAAACCTTTGGCTTCAGCAGATTTTTTATTTTTTTTCACATCCATCGAATTGCAATGAATAGAAATGAAAACATCTGCATCATTTCGGTTCGCAATTTCGGCTCTTTTGTACAATTCAACAAAGGTATCGGTGGTTCTGGTGTAGATTACATTGACATCAGGTAAATATTTTTTGATAGTTGCTCCTAATTCTAAGCTAACTGCTAAGGTTATATCTTTTTCTTTTGTATTTTTGCCCAACGCTCCGGGGTCGTGTCCGCCATGCCCTGCATCAATTACAACGGTACGGATTTTGTATTTTTGTGGGCTTGGTGACTGAGATTTAAAAGGTAAAGTAAATGCAAAACAGATTAGCACAATAATTGCTAAGAATAGAAAGTTTTGTACATTTTTTTTATTTACCGACATTCGATTTAACATTTTTAATTATAGAATATTTGTGAGTCAAGTTGTTGCAAATATAAGGGCTTTGAGCCTAATTTTCCTAACCTTTATATTTTATTTGATAAGTACCACTGTATCAGGACAAACTGATACCTTGAAAATTAGTGTAGATACCATCCGAAATGTGGCAAACCCAAAATCGGCAAACGATACCTTGCCAAAGGCAAAAGCTTCTGACATTAAAACTACTGTCAAATTTACTGCCAAAGATTCTATTAAAATTAATGTTAAAACGAAAAAAGCTGCTCTTTATGAAAAAGGACAAATTGATTATGGAGAAACCCAACTCAAGGCAGCTCGTATTTTCTTAGATTTAAATTCCCAAATTGTAAGAGCCAGACCCAAGTTTGACAGCATTCAAAAGAAAAAAATGTTAGACAAACCTTTCTTAAAAGAAGGAGCAGAAAGTTTTGGCATGGATTCGGTAGATTATAATTTAGAAACACAAAAAGGTCTCATTTTCAATATTGTAACCAAACAAGGCGAAGGTTTTATTGCAGGTTCTCGTGTAAAAAAAGATGAAAACAATGAATTGTGTATTGGAGATGGGCATTATACCACCTGCGATTTAGCTCATCCACATTTTCGGATTGTAGCAAAAAAAATTAAAGTTACTAAGAAACAGAATGTTATCGCAGGTCCTTTTTATTTAGAAATTAGTGATGTTCCCACTCCTATTGGATTTGCGTTCGGAATATTCCCTAAACCTCAACAAAAAACATCTGGTATCATTATTCCTGAATATGGTGAAGCAAGAGAAAACGGTTTCTTTTTACGTGGTGGCGGATATTACTGGGCTATCAGCGATTATGTAGATGCTCGTTTTACTGGAGAAGTCTATTCGTATGGCAATTGGGGTATTGGTAGTACAGTCAATTATAAAAAACGTTATAAATATAGTGGCGGTTTGAATTTCAGTTATAGAAGTCTATTTGATAAACCTTTAGATGAATTTAACAGGGTAAAAAATGGACAGTTTAGTTTGTCTTGGAATCATACCCCTGAAACTAAAGGCACAGGCAGATTTTCTGCTTCTGCCAATATTGCAAGTTCAGGCTTTAATAGAACCAGCGTTACCAATATCAACGACCTCATTAACACAAACTTAAATTCTTCTATTAGTTATTCCAAAACATTTAAAGGAAAACCTTTTGCTTTGTCTTTAGCTGCAAGACATCAGCAACAACTGAGTCGTAACGAAATAACACTTAATCTACCTGATGTTAATTTTACAATGAACCAAATTTTCCCTTTCAAACCTTTAGTAAAAAATCCTCGTAGTTTCTTAGGGACAATCGGTATCAATTATGCTTTAAATGGCTCAAATACAATTACTAACAGGGTTTCAGGTACAGGTTTTTCTTTCCCAACTACAGAGCAGAGAAAAGACAGTATTTATGCCTTTAAACCTGAAAATTTTTCGTTATTTCTCCAAAATGCTAAAATTAATTTAGGTCATACAAGTACCTTATCTGCTCCTTTTAAATTATTAAAATATTTTAATGGCTCTTTCTCTACAAATTTTGCTCAAACATTTCATCAGCGAAGATTTAGTTATGAGTGGACTCCAAGAACAGATACCACAGGTTTAGTGCGAGTAGATACCTCTAATCGTTGGGGAACTTCTTTTAGATATAATTTTAGTACAAGTTTACAGACCAATATTTATGGATTTTATAATTTTGCTAATTCCAAAGGTCGTTTACAAGCCATCAGACATACTATTATTCCAAGTATTAACCTTTCATATAGCCCTGATTTCTCACAAGATAAATTTGGTTTTTATCAACGAGCACAAACAGGCTTCAATGTTACACGTGATACAATCAATAAAGTTAATATTTATACCCCTAAATTTGAGAATTTAGCTCGGTTTGAAGGCGTTCCGGGACAAGGGCGTTCTGGAACAATAGGTATCAGTATCAGAAATGTTTTAGAAGCCAAACTTCGTTCAAAAACAGACTCGGCAGGAGCTAAACCACAGAAAATCAATTTATTAGATGAACTTTCCTTTGGAACATCTTATAATATGCTTGCCAATAAATCTTTAGGGCAGTATGCGTGGTCGAATGTAACCATGAATACTCGTATTCGTTTGTTGGGAAAAATTGATATTGCATTAAGCAGTTCATTAGACCCTTATCTCTACAAAGATACCATTATTAACAATATTACTCGTAAACAAAAATCTTTTGATTTGGCATGGTCTAAAGGAAAATTAGGGCAAATTAGTACAGCTAATTTGTCATTTGCTACAACCTTTAACCCTGATTTTTTCAAGAAGAATGCTACTTCTGTAATGAATGGAAGAGGGAATACAAATGAAACTGATATGAACAGATTGTTGAACCCTATGGGTAATAACAATACAGGTTTGACAACTTCTACTGTTCAAAATCCATTCAATAATGCAAACAATTATGTAGATTTTGATGTAACATGGAGTTTAAATTTGAGTTATAACCTTTCTCTTGCAAGACTTCCTGAAAAGAATATTACTCAGACACTTAACTTTTCAGGAGATATCAGTCTTACTAAAAACTGGAAACTTAATTTTAATAGCAACTACGATTTCAAGGCTAAAGCTTTTGGAGCTTCTCAATTCAGTTTTATGCGAAATCTACATTGCTGGCAAATGAGCTTTAACTGGCAACCATTTGGTCAATTCCAGTCTTATACATTCAGACTCAATGCCAATGCTGCTACACTCAAAGACCTTAAAGTAGAAAGACGTAGAACTTGGTATGACAGATAGAATATGAAACCTTTGTGCTAAAAATTTTTATTTTTAGATAAATTCTTATATTTGCATAAAAACACCCTAAACGATACAAAACTAAAGATGACGGTGTTCTCACTTTATTCTCTCCTATATGGTCGGTGATATATTACTAACCCTTTTTTTAGTTGCTCTCAATGGACTCTTTGTGGCTGCTGAATTTGCTATTGTCAAAGTTAGAGCCTCGCAAGTAGAAACAAAATATCTATCAGGCAATCGCCTTGCCAAGAATGCTCTTAACATTATCAATAATTTAGATGCCTATCTCTCTGCTACTCAGCTAGGTATTACACTTGCCAGTTTAGGCTTAGGTTGGGTGGGTGAGCCTATCGTAGCCAAAATTATAGGAAATATTTTTGAACTTCTTCAAATTACTATCTCCGAAAAAGCTCTTCATCAAGTTTCTTTGGTTACAGCATTTTCATTAATTACGGTATTACATATTGTATTTGGTGAATTAGCTCCAAAATCCTTAGCAATTCGTTATCCTGAGCGTACAACTATGCTTTTAGCCATGCCACTGCAAGGTTTTTATCTTATTTTCAGACCTTTTATTTGGCTATTAAATGGCTTTGCAAACTTTATTTTAAGAGTAATTGGAGTACCTATGGTTCACGAACATGATACCCATACTGAAGATGAAATTCGTTTACTTTTAGAAGAAAGTAAAAAAAGTGGAAATATCAATACCACTGAGCATGAGCTTTTAGAAAACGTTTTTAAGTTTGATGACCGACTGACTGAACAAATCATGACACCAAGAACCAAGGTTGTTGGTATTAAGATGGATGCTACGATTCAACAGGCTTTTGAACTTATTATGAGTGAAGACTACTCACGTATCCCTGTATATGAAGACTCTTTGGATAACATTGTAGGTATTTTACATACAAAGGATATTCTTAAAAATCTAAAAAATAATGAAGCTACAGTTGCTTCTCTGATGCGTAAACCTTACAGAATTTCAGAAAGAAAATCTATCAATACGTTACTTAGAGAAATGCAGAAAGAGCGAATCCAGATGGCTATTGTATTAGATGACTTTGGCGGAACAGCAGGTATCGTAACTATGGAAGATATTTTGGAAGAAATTGTTGGAGATATTCAGGATGAATACGATAATGAAACACCTATTGTACAACAAAAGAGTGAAACTGAGTTCATTGTAAAAGCATTGGCAAACATTGATGAAGTAAACAAATTTTTACCTGAGCCTATCCCTGAAAGTGAAGATTATGATACTGTTGCAGGTTTTATCAATGAGGTATTCGGAAAAATCCCTGATGTAAATGCTGAGGTAACACACGATATTTATACATTCAAGATATTACAGAAAGATAATAACACTATAGAGACCGTTTTATTAAAGCTTTCTCTGCCACATAGAGAGGAAAAACCCGCTATTACTTTTGAATAATGAGCTTAGCTACTATTTCTTTAGAAAATATTGAGTTTTTTGCTTATCATGGTTTTTATGAAGAAGAACAAAAAATTGGCAATAAGTATAGTGTGGATATTACCATTACTGCCGACTTGAGTATGGCTTCTCAGAATGATAAATTAGCTGATACCATCAATTACGAATATTTATATAAAATAGCAGCCGAGGAGATGAAAAAACCTACTCGGCTGTTAGAACATATTGCCAAACGAATCATTGATAGCATTTTTCAGCATTTCCCGAAAGTACAAAAAGCCGAAGTAGCTGTTTCTAAATACAACCCTCCTATTGGTGGAGTATGTACTAAAGCAAAAGTCTGTATCTCAGAAGATAACCCTGCTTTATTTAAGGTAGATTAATAATATGTGGATTGTTGAATATTACCCAACCATGGAATAAACTAAGGAATAGTGCTACAAAAGGCATAGCTATCAGCAAACCATCAAATCTATCCAAAAAGCCCCCATGCCCAGGGATAACCGAACCTGAATCTTTGATATCTAAACTACGCTTGAGCATAGATTCCACCAAATCGCCATAGGTGCCTACAATTACAATAATGGCAGAAATGACATGCCATTTCCAGCCTGCTAAACTTGTAAAGTACATAGACAGCACAAAAGCCACTACCTGCGAAAAGAACATGCCTCCAGCGAAACCCTCCCAGCTCTTTTTAGGCGAAATACGTTCAAAAAGCTTCGTTTTTCCAAATTTTCTACCCACAAAATATGCTCCTGAGTCACTCGCCCACAAACAAAATAAAATGCCTAAAGGAATTTGATATTGATAGGTAATATCTCTTTCTACATATCCATTTAAAGAGATATCTATCGTAAGCCAACTATTAAACACAAAAAGGGAAAAAGGAAAAACAACATATAATAAACCTAAAATGCTTAAAGCAATGTTTATAAAAGGCTGTTTGTCATTTTTATCATATAATTTTACAATAAAGGCTAAAAATATTCCCACAGAAATGAATGCATATAAATATCTTATAAGAAAAATTATTATTTTTTGCATCCAAATGTGAGCATGTTCATAGTATGCCAAAACTTGTGTAAAAAATAAACAAATAAGTAAAATCACATTAAAAACCATCATATAGCGTTTCATAGGCTTATACCCTGCTTTTTCGAGTAGTGTATAAAACTCCCACAAGCTAAAAGACATGATAAAGGCAAAGAGCAAAAAGAAACTAAATTCGCTCCAGTAAATGGCATTAATCAAGATGGCTGCACCTAAAACACCTGCAATCACACGTTGAGCCAAATTCGACATTTTATCTAATCCAAGCATATCTTTGTTTGTTTAATCTCTGCTACAAATATTTTTATATTGACAATAACCACAAGTTTCTATATCATCTGTTTTCTGAAAATCTTGTTCTGTATCGAGCATATTCCTGATAATCTGTTGTAACCACAGTTCTGTTTTATGCAAAAACCACTCCTTATCATCTAAAGGTAAACCTTTGGAATTGGTTTCTTTGGCATCTTTGGGTTTTGCAATTTGCAGGGTCATCAGTCCGTCATCTAATCTTCGCATAGAGTAAATTCCAGCTTCAATTGGCTGGCTCTTAAACTTTTCCCATTGAGGATTATTTTCTAAGTTTTTCAGAAGTAAATATCTATACAACCATAATTGCCTTGCTTTGCTCAAATCTTTACTTTCTGCAATTTTCAAAAACTTTTCTTCATCCATTTTCAGGTCTTCAGGACTTACACTGCCTGTTTTGTAGTCTATGATTCTAAGAACCTGTGAAAATTTATCTACTCTATCCACAATTCCACGCAATCGAACTGATAATGCCTCTTGATTGTCTTGGTAAGCAAATTCAGCAGGCAATATTTTCAACATTTCTTCTTTGTTTTCTAAACTTAAGATTTCAAAGTTCTTTTCACCTAATACTTCATTTTCAAGTTCATCTATTTGCTCCTGCAAAAAAATCTTGATATAGTGCATGGCTGCCTCCTGAGCTATCAGGTTATTACCTACCATTGAGTCTTTTGTGAAACTTGCTTTTTCTTGAAATTTTTGTTTTACTCGTTTTTCAACTGTATCTAATTGTTTCTGTAAAATAGCTTCTGTAATAGCACCCTCTTTGTTGGTTTCTCCAAAAATATCTTCGAGTACGGCATGTATCACAATCCCGAAAGTATCAGCTCCTACTTCTTCTTCTACTTCATCTGCATCTTTAATACCTGCCAGATAATTAAAATAAAATTGCAATGAACACTTAATAAACGAATCAAGAGCTGAAGGAGAAATATTACTTTCCAGCCTTTCTTTGATAAGTTGCAGTATTTCAGGGGTTTTCTTAATTTTTAAATCTTCCTGATTCGTCTGGATAGGTGTTGCAAACTGAGCTGTAAGGCGTTTGATAGCAAGTTGAGGATTATACTTTGTCAAATCATTTTCTAGCTGTAAAACATAACGACTCACCTCATTACTTCCCCCTCCCGACTGTGTTTTAGAAGAGCAATACACGAGTGCCACTTTTTCTGCTCTTTGTAAAAGCCTGTAAAAGTGATAACTCTGCATAGACTCCTGATCTTCATAAGTAGGAAGTCCAAAACTTTTTGCCACATCAAAAGGAATTAGAGACTGACTTTTTTTACCTTGAGGAAAAGTACCTTCATTTGCTGCCAGCACAATTACCTGTTCAAAATCTAAGGCTCTTGTTTCCAAAAAACCCATGATTTGGAGTTTACTGTCTCGGTTGCTCTCAAAAGGAATACGTTCTTCTCTAACCAATTGAAATAAAAAATTCCTAAAAGTTCTAAAATCCAACGAATATTCTTTTCGAGCCAAAAAACCTCTAAGTTTTCGGAATAAACGTTTGAATTTTTTCAGATAAAAACGTTCTAAATCATCTGTATTTTTAGCAAAAGCCTTCTCAAAATACTCCATGAGTTTCTGAATCTTTTTGGCTATACTACTCACTTTTGTCGTATCCCAATAAGTAAACAACAATCCTAAAGGCTCTTCAATCTGCTCATAAAGAGAGGATAATGTATTTTTTAAGCTCTCATTTTCTTCTTTTGCCAACAATCTTTTAGGCAAACGTTTGAGTTCCGATGAACTCATGTATATTTTATTGTATTTTACAATGTATTGTACTGCCTCTCTGATAAAACTATGGTTTACATCCAAGCCTAATTCCTTGATAAGCAGTTGTTCGTACTTTCGTATAAATGGGTGATTGAGAACTTTAAAAATCTGACTATAATGATATTTAATAGAGTTTTTCTCCTCATCAACTCCTTCCTGATTCTTTTTAAACCACTTTTCTACTTTTTTACTTTGCTGCATTTCAAAAAGTACCATGATTAAGTTAAAAAGTGTTGAACTTTGCAGGTTCAAACCCATTGTAATATTATAGCCTTTATAATGCTCTTCTTCGTCTATGCTATGAAGTAAGGAAAGCAATAGACTTTCTTCAGGAAGTACAATAACTGTCCTTTTCTTTTTATCCCAATTTTTAAGAAGTTGTTCTGCTACATGAGCCTGTAATGTAAAATTTCCACATTCTATAACACTCACGTTTTTAGGTGTTTCTAGCAGGTTTTTATCTTCCCACAACCACAAATTATGTTTATCTTTCCATTGTTTTTGGTATCTTTTCAAAAATTTAGCAGCAGGATTTTCGCCTTTATGCCTCATATAGAAATAGTCTGTATCCCAAAGCAATGTAACTTTATCTTTTTCCCTTAGTTGCTCTATAATACTTTCTTCACTTTTATTAAAAGCATTAAACCCAACAAATACAAAATGTTTAAATTCCTCATTTTCAAGAAGAATTGTCTTTGCATTTTCCGCTAGATGTCTATACATCAAGCCAGTATAAGCTTTATTTTGTTCTTGTAATCTTTGTTTAAACTGAGTGTAAAGAACATAAAGTTTATCCCAAAACTCAAAATAGTATTTTAGTTTTTCCTGACTTTGCGATTGTCGTAATTCTGATAGATTCCAGCTTTTAATACGCTCAATATCAGCAAGATTTCCAAATATTTGTTTAGCATCTGCTAAATTCTGATCTATGATACTAAAGTCTTTTAACAAGGTTGGTAGCCAAGAAAGCAAATTATCCGACTCATCTCGTTGATTTAAAACTTCTTGTGCTATTTTCTGGAGTAATAAAAGCTGCTCAATAGGGTCTGTTCGTTTGAACCCTGCACTTTGTGTAATGAAGTCATCAATAGCATATACCGAAGGAGGCGTTTCGATACCTGCTTTTGCAAATTCTTGCTTCAGAGATCGCATACTTCGGCGAGAGGGAACAATGACTCTTATTTTTTCTAATTCTGTGAAGTTTTCTGTAATATGTTGGCGTACTTTTTCTAAGAACGGTATCATGCTGCCTACCAAAAAGATTTTTTAAGAAAAAGCTAAATTAAGAAAAAATGACACAATTTCTATTTTTCTTGGGCTTTTTGTCGTCTTTCCACTCTGTTTCTGATAATTATCATTTTTTAAGAGTTATTATTTGGGTAATCTTAACAATTTGATAATCTTTACTTAACGATTTAACATTCTTATAATATTTTTTTTGCAAAAAATTTACATTCTGTTCATTTATGAAAAAGCATATAATTTTTCTATTTTTTTTACTGAGTTTACAAGCTGTTGCACAAGAAAAGCAGCCCCTTTTCAATTATAAAAATGGTTTAGGCTTTCTGGTACCTGATAGTACATTCTCATTAAATCTAAGATTTCGGGTACAATCTCGTTTTTTGATGAATACTACATCTACTGATAATTTTGCTCCTAGTAGTTGGGAAGCCCGTGTAAGGCGAACACGTTTAAGTCTTTCTGGACATGCTTTTACCACCAAACTGACCTATAATATTCAACTATCTTTTTCCAGAGGTGATATGGACTGGTCAGATACAGATGCCTCAGCTCAGAATGTAAGCCCTAATGTGTTAAGAGATGCCATGATATTTTATAGACCATCTAAAAACTTTACGCTAGGTTTTGGACAAGGAAAGCTCCCAGGTAATCGACAAAGGGTTATATCTTCAGGGGCTTTACAATTTTATGACAGGTCACCAGTAAATGCAAACTTTACTCTAGACAGAGATTTTGGTATTTTTACAACCTACATAATTGGTAAAAAAGATTTTAAAACAATTCTTAAAACTGCTGTTTCATCTGGTGAGGGTAGAAATTCCAATTCTAGTAATGCAGGTTTGGCATATACTGCCAGACTAGAGCTATTGCCTTTAGGAGAGTTTACAGATACAGGCGACTATTTTGAAGGTGATGTAGCCAGAGAAGAACGTCCTAAAATATCCATTGCAGGAGGATATCATTTTAATGATATGGCGGTGCGTACACAAGGACAACTGGGTAGAGATTTATTTTCTGCAAAAAGTTACCATACCTACCTAGTAGATTTTTTATTAAAATACAAAGGTTTTGCTTTGTCATCTGAATATATTCGCAGAGATACAGAAGGAAGCCCTATTACCACAAGCTCTGATGGAGCAACCAGAAACGTAATTACAGGTGATGGTATCAATACTCAAATCAGTTATTGCTTTGAATCTAGATGGGAAATTGCAGCCAGACATTCACTTATAACCCCTCATAAAGATATTGCTAAATCATTTAATCAAATCAATCAGTTTGGGCTTGGAACAACCAAATATCTTAGACGCCATAAAGTGAAAGCTCAGTTTAATATTTTCTATAATCATGAAAGAAACTTAACTACTTTTAGAGATACTCAAAAAAACTTTTTCGGAGTATTTCAGATGGAAGTAGGAATATAATTTGTTTTTTGTATAGAAAATAGCGTAGTTTAGAAAACTAAATTTCAAATCATTATGCAAAAAATCACAAAACTTTTAGCTTTTGTATTCATTTCTAGTAGCTTTTTTATGAGTTGCGGAGAGAAAAAAGATTCAACAGATACATCCAAACAAGATACTGCTAAAGTAGAAAAGAAAGAAGAACCTAAACAAGAAGAGAAAAAAGAGGCTAATAAACCATCTGAGGATGACATAAAAGCATTTTTGTATAGCAAAGAAGGTACTTTTGGTTGGCGTATAGATGCAGGTACTTTAATTCTTTTAGATTTTTTTAAAGATGGCAGATTAAGCGTACAAGGTCCTGATGGTGAAGCTACTATGTGGGAAGGCAAATGGAGCTTGGCAGGCGACCAGCTTACAATGGAATGTAAGGGTTGTGGCGAAATGAAAGCAAAAGAAACAGTTACTGTAAAAATGGATGGAGAGAAACTTGTATTGGGTGATAAAACCTATAGTCGTAACAAGCCTCAATAAAATAAAAAAGGTCTGTAAATTACAGACCTTTTATTTTAAATATATTTTAGTATTGTTATGCTTAAATACTCAACATGGCAGAAAAGTATTCTATTTTTCTTGAAATCTGCTTATGATTTATTTTTGCCCCGTCTATAAAATCTTCTGACTCTTTATATATCCAGTTATTGAAATTGTCGTATCTATAATTATTATATGTTTCAATTGAGTAACGTCCATCAATATTTGATGTCTTTACTTTAATAGGATTTTCATTTTGGTCATAAGCCCAAGTTATTGCAAATGAATTTCTTATGAGATTAACAAGTAGCCCTTTTTCGTCATATTCAAAATTTATTTCCTCTTTATAATCTCCATTGTAATACTTTGTTGGTTTATGTCGGATGTAAATTACTTTCTTTAATAAACCCTGTTCATAATGAAAAATAGCTTCGTATAAAAGTTCCGTTTTTTTCTTTTGACTATACGTTTTTGATTCTAATATTTGGAAATTCCAATTATAAATAATGTTGGTTTTTGACTGTTCATCCCTATTATTTCGATTGTATATCTTATAAATTAGACCCTCATTTTCTTTAAATATATACTTTGGATTTCGTTGATTTTGATTTTCCCATTTACTCATTTTCCTATCATAGAATTTACTTTCTTCTATGACTTGATACTCCAAAAATTCATTGTATGTAATATCGGTTTGAGATGATTTAATGTTATCAAACGATTGAGTAATTCGCTGATTTTTAGGATTTTTCAAACTATCGAATAGCAAAATCTCTTCTTGTGAACTGTAACTATTTTTTATAATCTGATATAATTCAAGATTGCTCTTGAAATGGTAAATTATATCTTTAGTTTCATAAAGATTTGTCCGTATTGCTCCATCATATATCCTTTGTTTTTGAGTTTCTTCTAATTTGCTGATGTGCCCTTTTAGATTACTAAACATAGAGTAGTCTATTCTGCTAATTTCGTGATTAAATAAATGAATGTGTTTTGACAAGTCATTTGCTTTAACGTACTCGTTTTTTTGATACTTTTCAGTGTAGAAAATAGGATCATAGAAATTAAGCCTATTTATATCACAAATTGTTTCAAACATGATTTTTGTCATCTTAAAATTGCTACTAACTTGTATTACGCAATATAAATTTTCCCACACATAAAATAATTTTTTATATAAATCTGTGTAAGGAAATGATAAAGAAGTTTTTACTGTAAAATACAATACACGATATTTTTCTGTCATGCCTATAATACCATAACCTTCCATATAAGAAAAAAGTCTGTAAATTACAGACCTTTTTTATTCATATCTTTTTGAAAAATATTTAGTTATTAACTGTATATCTAATCTCTTTAGAATATTCCAGTCATATATTTGTCTAGAAGATTGAAAAATTAGAACTCTGATAAGTTGTGCTTCTGTTAGATTTTTAAGAAAACTCCATTGATAAATCAATTTGTCAATTTTTTCAAATTCATCTATCAATTTGGGATTATTTTTCACTATACCCATTACACTATATAAATAAGTTTCAGGATATTCTATTTCGTCTATCCTACCCTTGATGATATAGCTTTCTATATTTTTATGGATTAAAGTAGAATTTACACTTTCAAATTTGTATAGTTTATGATAAAAATGATGATAATAAGCTCCTAAATAAACAGAAAATCGGGAAGCCACCATTTCATCTAACCCAAATAATAAAATACCTCTCACTTTTCTATTGAACATATCCTTATCGGCTTTTAGCATTTCTGGCGTTACAGTTCTAGACCAAAAGGAAGATAAATCAACAAATAAAAAATCGTTTCTCCATACAAAAAAAGAAGGAGCTTGAATTATAAATTTTTCATCCTCTATATCTTTTAAATCATTGTGTCTATTCATATAACAATCCAAAACATAGAGAGCTAACTCGTTTTTCTCATCAATAATTTTTCCTCCTCCTTTAGATAAACGATATGTTTCTTTTAGCAATTCAAAATGTTCTTGAGTATTTTTTATTTGCTTATACTTTACTTTAAAATGTTGTAACCTACTTTCTATATTTAAAATATTATATTTTTCTTCTTTAACTGTTACATTATAATATTTAACAGCTTGTTTTTCAGATTTATAACAAGATATCAAACAAATCATCACCAGTATAGCAATATAGGTTTTCATTTAATATTTTTTTTAAAGACTTTCCCTATCTCCTCTTTCCCCAAAGCATTCAAACACATTTCTTTGGTTAATCCTGCTTTTCGGGCTACAAGCACCCCAAACTGATGGTATAAATACCCTTCTTTGTCATGAGCATCAGCATTGATAGCAATTTTCACACCCTTTTCAAGAGCTTTATGCACCCAACGCCAATCCAAATCCAAACGCAAAGGATGAGCATTAATCTCAATAGCTACTCCATTGGCAGCACAAGCATCTATCATTTTGGGCATATTAAGTGGATAACCCTCTCTACGCAAAAGTAATCTGCCTGTCGGATGCCCAACAATAGTTGTATAAGGGTTTTCTATGGCTTTTATAATACGTGCTGTTGCTCTTGCTTCATCCATTTGTAAATTTGCATGGATAGAAGCCACAATAAAATCGAAGCTTTTAAGAACCTCGTTACTGTAATCTAAATCTCCATTACCTAAAATATCAGATTCTATCCCTTTAAATATTTTAAAATCAGGGTTTTGCTCGTTTAATTTTTCTATTTCAAGGTGTTGGTCAGCGATACGCTTTTCGTCTAAACCTCCTGCATAATACGCTGATTTCGAGTGATCTGTGATTCCTAAATATTCAAAACCAAAAGCTTTGGCTGCTTTTGCCATTTCCTCAAGGCTGTGTTTTCCATCACTGTATGTAGAATGGGCATGAAGAGTTCCTTTTAAATCCTTAGTTTCAATTAAAACAGGTGTTTGTGTATATTCAAATTCCCACAAACCTTCTCGAAGCTCTGGCTGTAAATAAGGCAATTCAAATTGCTTGTATATTTCTTCTTCATTTTCAAATAGCTTATTCTGAGATACTTGCAATAAAGTCTGATTGTTTTTCTTGTATGCCAAATGCTTTGAATTTGCTGATAGCAGAAATATTGTATTATAAAATTTATCAGTATTTACAATATTCACTTCCATTTTCAAAGTACTTTCCTTAAAAACTCCTCTCCAAGTAAATACACCACATTTATCTTTAGATGTTTCTAAAAAAGGACATGCTTGCAAATATTCATGAAAACGCTGTATTTGAGATGTTTGGACAACCACTTCCAATGTATTAATAATCTCTAAAGAACGTCTATACTCACCAACCCAAGACATGTTTTCACATAATGGGCTATTTTTCAGGTATTTTTCTAACTCATCAGCATAAGGCAGAACATCAGCATAAAGAAGTTTATCAGAATTTAACTTAATAAAAAGTAAGCCATTTTTAATTGTCTCCTGAATTTTCTCGCCAAAACCTTTTATTTGAGCAATTTTATCTGTTTCACAGGCTTTAAAAAGCTCTTCAGGTGTTGTGATGTTGGCTTCTTGCCAAAGAGTACGAACTCTTTTGGCTCCTAATCCTTTTATTTTCAAAATTTTTAGTAAACCTGAAGGCGTTCTTGCCAAAATATCTTCAAGCTCCTGAAATGTATTTTTTTCTATGATTTCAAGAATCTTTTCTGCAAGACTTTTACCAATTCCCTGTAATTTTTGAATTTGATCTTCAGGTAGTTTTGCTATTTCTTCTGTTACTTTTTCAAGTCTGAATACAGCAGCATGGTACGACCGAATTTTAAATTCGTTCTCATTATGTAATTCTAGAAGCAAAGCAAAAAGAGACAAACGGTCTGTTATATCATCATTTGTGATAAGTGGGAGACTATTCATTATTGTAAAAGTCTATAAAGTTCGTACGTACTTATTTTTGTATTGAAATAAAGATTGAAAAAATATATTCATTCATTTTAAATCACTCTTTTAAAACTTTATTCTACAATTAGGAAGCATTCTTCTGATTTTTTCTTTTTCTATGTCAGAAATAGGATTCCCCATTAAATCTAAAAACATTAACTTTTTCAGTTCTCCGATTTCTTTAGGTAGAGTAGTAAGTTTATTATTAGACAAATATAACTGTGTTAGGTTTTTAAGTTTACCAATTTCTTGAGGTAAAATTGTCAATTGATTCTTTTCCAAAACCAAAGATGTTAGATTTGTAAGATTTCCAATTTCTTTGGGTAAAGTGGAGAATTGGTTATACCTCAAACTTAATTCTATCAGATTTGTAAGATTTCCAATTTCTCTAGGAAATATAGAAAATTTGTTATGGCTCAAATTTAATTCTGTCAGATTTGTTAGGTTTTCAATTTCTTTGGGCAGAATTGATAATTGATTTACTTCCAAACTCAAATCTTTTAGGTTCTTAAGTTCTCCTATTTCTTTAGGTAAAGTTGTGAGCTTATTATCATCCAAGTTCAATTTTTTTAGATTTGTAAGGTTTCCTATTTCTTTGGGTAAGATGGTGAGTTTATTATGAGGTAAGTCTAATTCTGTTAGATTTATTAGATTTTCAATTTCTTTGGGTAAAATTGTGAGTTGGTTGCGAAATAAATCTAATAGTACTAGATTTTTCAGTTCCCCAATTTCTTTAGGTAAGATAACAAATTGGTTTCTTTCTAAACGCAACTCTTTTAACTTTGTAAGTCTAGTGATTTCCTTGGGTAGGGTAGTAAGTTTATTATAACTCAAATCTAATCTTATTAGATTTGTAAGTTCACTGATTTCTTTGGGTAAAATTGTAAGTTGGTTATCACTCAAGATTAAACATTTTAGATTTTTGAATTGAAATATTTTTGTAGGGATTTTTGTCAAAAAGTTGTTACTCAGCACCAATGTATCAGTTTTTTCTGTCACTTCTTCCACATTATAAACTTCTTGTGCTTTGGTATTACTTGCTGCAGATACCAGAAAAGCAAAAATCAAAAAGAGTTTTTTCATATTTTAGTTTTCTATTTTTCAATATTTTTATCTTTTTCAATTCCTAATAAGTGAATAATCTACCATAAACTATGAAAATCTTTTTTAAATACAGTTTAAAATAGTATTGTACAATTAGGGAGCATCTTTCTGATTTTTTCTTTTTCTTTATTAGAAATAGGGTTATCTATTAAATCTAATAGTACTAGATTTTTCAGTTTACTGATTTCTAGGGGTAGAGTAGTGAGTTGATTATTCCCTAAATTCAATTCTGTTAGATTTTTCAGTTCCCCAATTTCTTTTGGTAAGGTGATAAGTTGATTATTCCCCAAATTCAACTCTGTTAGGTTTGTAAGTTCTTTAATTTCTTTTGGTAATGTGGTAAATTTATTGCCTCCCAGACTTAACTTTGTTAAACTTTTAAGATTTCCAATTTCTTTGGATAATACAGTAAGTCTATTATAATCTATATTCAAAAATGTTAGATTTATAAGCTCTCTAATTTCTTTGGGCAACATGGTCAATTGATTCCTTTCTAAACTCAAAATCGTTAGGTTTTTCAGATTTCCAATTTCTTGAGGCAAGGTAGTGAGTTCGTTTTTATTTAAATTCAAATCTGTTAGGTTTGTAAGTTCTCCAATTTCTGTGGGTAAGATAGTCATTTCATTATTATACAAATATACTGTTGTTAGGTTTATAAGTTTCCCAATTTCTTTAGGCAGAGTATTGAGTTTATTGTCATACAAATTCAACTCTCTTAGATCTTTAAGATTTCCAATTTCTTTGGGTAATGTAGTAATTTTATTACTATTCAAATATAAGTATGTTAAATTTTCAAGATTTCCAATTTCTTGAGGCAAGGTCGTAAGTTGGTTCTTTTCCAAGTGCAAAACCCTTATTTTTTTAAGTTCTCCTATTTCCGATGGTAGGATAGTGAGTTGATTAAAACCCAAACTTAACTCTGTTAGATCTTTAAGATTTCCAATTTCTTTGGGCAACATGGTCAATTGGTTCCTTTCTAAACTTAAAGCTCTCAGACTCACTAGTACCTCTATTTCTTTGGGTATTGTGATAAACTGATTATTATCCAAATCTAACGAAGTAAGGTTTTTGAGCTTACTAATTTCTTGAGGCAAGGTAGTAAGTTGATTAAAACCCAAATTCAACCTTGTTAGATTCTTGAGTTCTCCAATTTCTTGAGGCAAGGTAGTAAGTTGATTATCCCATAAATTCAAATCTGTTAAATTTTTGAATTGAAATACTTTTATAGGAATAACTGTTAAAGACTTTCCACTCAAAGATAACATTGTAGTATTATCTGTCATTTCTTCCAATGTGTAAACTTGTGCTTTGGTGTTGATTATCACAAACACCAGAAAATAGAAAGCAAAAAGTATTTTTTTCATATTTTTACAGATTTTTTATGCTACAAGACGCTGAAAACAAAATACATTGTTTATTCTCAGCGTCTTGTATAGCTTTTGAAGCTTTTCAGTTAAATGTACTTCCCCACTATCCTACTAACTCTTTTACTTTCATAACAGTTTTTTCAGCACCCACATAAATCTGAGAAATAGTTGCTTCCATCATGTAGCAAGGGCTTGTTACGATTTTATGAGCTTTATCTACAAAAACATCATCAACACTTACCATCACTGCCAAATTACCCGTCTGGTTAATTCCTCCACTAATTGCAGCAATATCATAAGGTGATTTATCAATGGTGTTTCCTATGGTTAGTTGCACACCTGCACTTGTACCTTCTAATGCTTTAGCAATCGTAGTAGGAGCCATACAAACTGCTCCAATAGGTTTTTTAGCATTATAAAAAGCCTGTATTATTTTTTTTACACTTGGCAAAATCTCACCAGCAGGTCCTTCAAAAGCCCATTTCGTAAAATTTTTAGCTGCTCCAAAACCTCCAGGCATAATAAGGGCATCCAATTCATTTATATTTACTTGTTCTATATCTATAATTGCTCCTCTGGCTATACGAGCTGCTTCTACAAGAACATTTCTTGTTTCAGGCATTTCTTCACCTGTGAGGTGGTTTATCACATGATGTTGATTGATATTTGGTGCTATACAAATAGCCTCCATATTCATTTTATCTATTGCTAAAAGTACACTAACTGCCTCGTGTATTTCAGAACCATCATATACACCACAACCAGAAAATAATACGCCAAATTTTAATTTCTTTTCCATAACAGTTTAAGATTTATACACGCCAAGATAGCAAAAAGCCAAGTATCTACAAATAAAATACTTGGCTTTCATTCCTTAGTTTTATAATCTTAGTCCATCAGAAATGGATAGTTTTGTTCTACATAAATATCTGTGAATGCTTCTTTAGGGTCTGGATAAGGAGAGTTTTCTGCAAATTCTACAGAGTCTTCTACTTCTGCCATTATTCTTGCTTCTATAGCCTCTAAATCTGCTTCTGTTGCATATTTTTTCTTAAGAATAGTATCTCTTACTTGCTCTATTGGGTCAAGAGATTTGTATGCTTCTAATTCTTCTTTTGTACGATATTTTGCTGGATCAGACATAGAGTGTCCACGGTAACGATAGGTTCTAAATTCCAACAAGGTTGGTCCATTGCCACTTCTTGCTCTTTCTGCTGCTCTTTCTACTGCTAAGTGTACTTCCTCTACATTCATTGCATCTACAGGCTCAGAAGGCATATCGTAACTTTCACCTAACTGATACAATTCTGTTACATTAGATGTACGCCCTACGGATGTTCCCATAGCATAACCATTGTTTTCTATCACGAAAATAACAGGTAATTGCCACAACATTGCCATGTTAAAAGCCTCATGCAAAGCCCCTTGTCTTGTTGCCCCGTCTCCCATGTAGCAGATACAAAGATTTTTAGTTTTATTATATTTTTCCGCAAAAGCAAGTCCAGCACCCAACGGAATTTGTCCACCCACAATTCCATGTCCACCTACAAAATTCACAGATTTATCAAAAATATGCATGGAACCACCTTTTCCTTTTGAGCAACCTGTTGCTTTTGCAAAGAGTTCAGCCATCACTGCTCTAGAAGTTGTACCCAATGCCAAAGGATGTCCGTGATCTCTGTAAGCTGTTATCCACTTATCATCTTTAGTAAGAGCTGATGCAGCACCCACAGCACAAGCCTCTTGTCCTATATACAAATGACAAAAACCTTTAATTTTTTGTCTTCCGTATAATTGCCCAGCTTTTTCTTCAAAACGACGAATTAAAAGCATCTTTTCAAACCAAAAAAGATATGTTTCTTTAGAAAACTCTCTTTTGTTAGAAGTCTCCTTTTTAGAAGCCTTTTGTGTTGTAGAAGTTTTTGCCTTTGCCATATTTACTTTATTATCAATTACAATTTAATAAACCTTTATACTCAGATTTACCATTCACCTATTTCAAGTTCATGGTAAGTTGTATTTCCTAGTCTGTGTTTTTCTGCCAAAATTTCCATAATACCATCTTTTAAGCCCAAACCTGGCACAATGATTTCCTTTATTTTAGCCCACTTCATTACAGAAAGATATACATTAGATGCTGGTGTAATAATATCTGCTCTATCAGGATTTAGTTCCCACTCATTGATTAACTCTTCCAAAGAATATTTTCCTAATGTATCTAAAACTTCTTCTATATCTTTAATTGTCAGAGATTTTGTTTTTCTTTTTGAAAGCTCCAGAATTTTATTAATATTTCCTCCTATTCCTACAGCTGTTAGTTTTGGAACAGCATCTCTGATATTCTTTTCAACCCAGTTCTGCATCTCTTTCCAAGTTTTATCAGAAACAGCCTTTTCCAGCAATCTGACAGAGCCTATCTCAAATGATTTAGAAAATAATGCTTTTTTCTGTGAAAATAATGTTACTTCTGTACTTCCTCCACCCACATCAATATGCAGATAGTTTTTATCATCCAATACCCTCAATAAACCTTTATTCACAACATCACTCTCTTCATCTCCAGAAATAATCTGCAAATCTAACCCTAACTCCTCTTTAACTTTTTTAACAATTTGTTCTCCATTTTTTGCTTCTCTCATTGCAGAAGTAGCCATCATCAGATAATCATCCACTTCATGCAACTCCATTAGTAATTTATAGGCATGTAGTAGTTTTAAGATTTGTTCTTCTTTCTCTGTACTAATTTTACTTTCATTAAAAACTTCTAATCCCAAACGTAAAGGAAAGCGAACATATTCCACTTTTTTAAAAGAAATACTTTCCTTATGTTGTAGAACACTACTAATCTGCATTCTTGCAGCGTTGGAGCCAATATCTATTGCAGCAAATTTCATCAAAGCGTTTTTGCAAACATAAACCTACAAACTAAGATTTGCAAATAAATTTCTCTTGTTATGTATAATTAAATATTTTCGTTTTTTAAAAATCTCTCAACTCCTGCAATTCTTTTCCAAAACCACCTGAAAGAATAGGGAAGCGACACCAAGTTTTAGGGTCAAGATTTTTGTCATCCAAATGAAAACTTGGAGCATAACGTTCTCTTTTCCATTGATTTCTACACCAAAGTTTAAAGAATTTTTCTACCCAAGCCTTGAGTTGCTCTCTGTCTGTTTGTGGGTGCTTTTGTTCTAAAAGTAGTAAACATTCAATAGGAGAACGTTTGTCTCTAATGGCATATTCTTCAATATCATCCAAAATATTGTATGGCATTAAATCCTTTTCATCTGTCTGAAGTGAGCCTTTGGGGCGTAATTCGGCTGTAGGTTGTTGCTTATTTACATAACTTAATGCTGGTATTGTGTACTTATCCCCAACTCCTTGGCTCTCAAGCCAACGAAGCCAATAACGTAAGTATTCTTTATCAATTCCTGCTATTGGCGAAAGCCCTCCAGATGTATCTCCATCCATGGTGGCATAACCCACAGCAGCTTCCGAACGATTTGATGTAGAAAGTAATAAAGCGTTTTTAAGATTTGCAAAAAACCAAATACCAGGAGCTCTTACACGAGCTTGTATGTTTTGCAAAGCAATATCATCTGTTTCCCAACTTAGTTGCCTGCTCATTGCCACTTCGATAATTCGATGATATTCTTTTACTAAATTATCAATATTTAAGTTATGAAATTCTGCTTTTAACGCTGCTGCCAACTCTCGTGCTGCTGTAAAGGTCACATCCCCACTATTTTCTGTTGCCTGATAAGCAGTTGTAATCAGGCGTTGAGCAACTTCATCAGCATTCTGTAAGTTTTCTACTCCTTTTATATAACCAACTTTCTTGATAAAACCTTCCCAGCCCAATTCTGCAATCGCAAAATCTATGAGCATTCGACACAAACAAGTAATTGCTGAAGAATCAGCTCCTCCACTCAGAGAAATCACAAAGCCATTAGAATAACTTTTTCGCATATAATCAAAAAGTCCCAACATCATAGCTCTTGCAAATTCCTCTTCTTTGATACATTTACTGTGTTCCCAAACGGCTTCTTGAGGCAAATTAGCTTGAGGTAAAATTTCAGGAAAATCAAAGTCCACTTCTACACAATTTCCAAAGTCATCTAAAGCCTCAAAATTGTGCATCTGTATCTGAGAGAGGCGAGTTAAATTTATATCTATTACAGCTGTTGTAATGTCTGCATCTTTAAAAGAAAGTCTTTCGCCAATTGCCAACAAAGTTCCATTGTTAGCAATCAAAGCTCCTCCATCATAAATTGCTCTACCTGCCTCATTACCAAGCAGATTTGAATAGACATAGCTTACGCCAAAAGCTCTTGAACCCTCTAAAACAAAGCGTTTGCGAACTTCTATTTTCCCAAAAGCAAAATGACTGGCACTCGGATTTAAAATTAAATCTATTCCATAATGATATAATGCTCTTCCAGGGCGATTAGCAACCCATGCATCTTCACAAATTTCAAAACCTATTTTTACTCCACCAACATTAAAATATAAATCACCTACTTTATACTCTTTATTATCTATTTTGATAGAAGTTGAGCCTTTCTGAGTCCATGCTGTAAACCAACGAGGCTCATAATGAATTCCATTTCCTGCTAAAAACTTTTTTGCTACAAAACCTAAAATTTCTCCATTGGCTATTAAACAAGCACAATTGAATAGTTTATTTTGAACTAACAGAGGTAAGCCCACAGAAACTATCATGTTGCGGGTATACGGCACTATTTTTAAAAGATATTCTATTGCTTTTTCATGGGTATTATTTGCATAAAAAGCATCTTCGCAACCGTATCCAGTAATACAAAGTTCTGGAAGACAAAGAATTGAAACTTGCTCTTTTCTGCCTTGTTCTATTGCCTCGATAATATGTTGGAAATTGCGTTCCCAGTCTAAAGGAGTCTGGTTTAGTACACCAGCCCCTACTTTAATGAGTTGAAGCATAATTTTTCAATCAATAATATTTTATGAAATCCGAACTAAAATTTGCTACGTATGTATGTTATACCTATCTGAATATTTTTTCAGACAATCCGTCAGTATTTTATTTCATTTACGTCTATACATAAAAATTCTGATAGAGTAGTTATACATTCTGTAAAAATAGAAAAATTAGATTCAGAAACAAATGTTTTAAATTTTTGTTATTTAACTAAATATTTCGCTTATGAAAAACTCTTTTTTAATTAGTTTTGCTTGGCTTGTTTTGTTTTCGGCATGTGGACAAAACACCCCAAAACAAACCCAAGCACAAAAACAACAAGATTTAATGTCTTGTGGAAAACCTCTTGATAATCAAACTAATGTAGCAAATATGGAATTCTCAGTTAAGAAATCGGAAGAAGAATGGAAAAAAAGTCTTACAGAAGAGCAATACAGAGTTCTAAGACTAAAAGGAACTGAAAGGTCTTTTACAGGTAAACTCTATAAACACAAAGAAAAAGGTGTTTATACTTGTGCTGCCTGTGGTAATGAGTTGTTCAAATCAGACACTAAATTTGAATCAGGAACTGGCTGGCCCAGCTATTTTGATGTAATTCCTAAGTCCGTTGTAACTTCCACAGATATGTCACATGGTATGGTACGTACAGAAGTAATGTGTGCTAAGTGTGGTGGACATTTAGGACACGTATTTGATGATGGACCTAACCCTACAGGTATGCGTTATTGCATTAATTCTGTATCCATGGATTTCAAAAAAGAAGAAGGTAAAAAAACAGAGGAAGATAAGAAAAAAGAAGAAAAGTAATCTATTATTCTTTTTTTAGTAGTTTTGCAGAACATCACTACAAAACAATAAAACCTTGACTTTAGATAATATTCTTCTTTGGCTCAAAAATAATTATATAGAAGTTTTAGGTTTCATAACCAGCCTAATCTGTGTTTGGCTTAATATAAAAGCTAACATTTGGGGCTGGTTTTGGGCTATTATATCTTCAGGAATTTCTGCAATTGTTTTTTATAAACTTCAGTTATTTGGAGACATGAACCTTCAGTTTTTCTTTATCATGACAGCTATATATGGCTGGTATCAGTGGCGTTATGGTAAAAAAGATCAAAAAGCCGAAAAATTGACCATTACATTTCTTCCACATAAGCTTATTCCAGCAGTTACACTAACTACCTTAGGATGTTTTCTTATAGTTTTTCTTTGTCTTAAACAACTCAGAGGTGATTTCGTATGGCTCGATGCCATTACAACCACACTAAGTATTTCTGCAACATGGCTTGCAGCTCGTAAATACATAGAAAACTGGATTATCTGGATTGTTACAAATATCTTATATGTGGGTATGTATTTTGAAAAAAACGCAGAATTATACTCTTTTCTTTATCTAATATTCTTAGTAATGGCTGTCAAAGGGTTTATAGACTGGAAAAAGAAAAGTTTGATAGAAGACAAAAAATTTGCATAAATTACTCTTCTAAGTTTATTACCCCACCTGAAACTATAAATTTCATAATATCAGCTCCATCAGTTTCCAAAAGAGTTACAAATTTTTTTTCAACCACATATAAATTTCCTGAAAAGTTATAAGAATGAGGGACATAAACAGCTACACTTTCTTCTCCTATCCCTAATTCTGTCAAGTCATCTTGAGTTAAAAAGCCTAGCCTTTTTAAATTAGAATCTTGTGAGAGTTGCACTAAAACGGGTTTGTCAAATTTTTTCTTTTCACCTACAAATGCAGAAGTTAAATCTTTGATAGATGAATAAATGAGCCTTACAAATGGTAATTTTTCTAAAATTGTATCAAAAAATTGCAAAATAGGTCGTGTGAGCCATGCAGACCCCAAATATCCTAAAATAGTTGTCCCTCCTAAAACAATCACTAAACCTAAACCTGGGATGGGCAGATGAGGAAAAAGTGTATCTACCCACATAAAAATAGAATACAAACTGTATATGGTAATACTTGCAGGAGCTACAAAAAGCAGCCCTCTAAAAAAATAGCGTAAAAAATATTTCATGGATGTATTTTAAAGTCTATATCTGTTCTTTTTTGCGAAGTTTGGTTAATAACTCCATTTTTAGTTTAAATAGATTTTCTTCTAAACCAACTGGATATGTATGTGGGTTTGCAAAACGCTTCACCCCACTATGGAATTTAGCTAGTTGGTTTTGCACTCTTTTTCTAATATCCTCGATATTAGGCGATTGATACGTAGATTTTCCTTTATCAAAAACAGTAACTAATAAGTCTTCAAACTGGTAAGAGCTATCAAATGTTTTACTTCTTGTCATGTCCAAAGGGTCTATGATTGTATGAACATTTGTTTTTGGCATTGTTTCTTCATCATAAATCATGTCTCCTAAAAATTCCTGATCATTATAAAAACGCCTTACCTGCTGAATACCAGGGTTTGAAACTTTGATAGCTTGTTCAGAGAGTTTCATTTTATAACTCCAATTGCCATCTTTTTTACGAATTGCAGCAATTTTATAAACCCCTCCCAATGCTGGTTGGTCATAGGCTGTTACCAATTTTGTCCCTATACCCCACATGGTTATTTTAGCATCCTGATGTTTTAAACTTTCTACTGTATACTCATCCAAATCGTTGCTTGCAACAATAGCTGTATCCTGAAATCCTGCTTCATCTAAAATTTTGCGAGCTTCTATACTTAAGTAAGCCAAGTCTCCAGAATCCAGACGAATACCTACCATTTTGTAACCTTTTTCTTTTAGCTTTTTACCAACTTCTATGGCGTGCTTTACTCCTTGTATCGTATCATAAGTATCCACTAAAAACACACAATTATTGGGCATTACTTGAGCGTATGTTTCAAAAGCTTCTATTTCATTTTCAAAAGACATGACCCAACTATGAGCATGTGTTCCTTTAACAGGTATTCCAAATAGCTTTCCTGCTAAAACATTGGATGTAGCATCACAGCCTCCAATATAGGATGCTCTACTGGCAGCAAGCCCCCCATCTATACCTTGAGCTCTACGCAAACCAAATTCTAAAACACTTTCTCCCTTCGTAGCAAGACACATTCTAGAAGCTTTTGTGGCTATCAAACTTTGGAAGTTAATAATATTGAGAAGAGGGGTTTCTATAAGCTGGCACTGAATGATTGGTCCTCTTACTCTAATTAATGGTTCATTTGGAAATACAACCGTTCCTTCTGGAATAGCCTCAACAGAACATGTGAATTTTAAATTAGCTAAATAATCTAAAAAATCTTGTTCAAAAAGCATACTACCATCATTACCTTTCAAAGAAGCTAAATATGCTATATCTGTTTCATCTAATCTAAAATTTTCTAAATAATCTAAAATGTACTCCAAACCACATGCTATAACATACCCTCCTTTAAATGGATTTCTGCGAAAAAACAGATTAAATACAGATTCTTGCTCACCTTTACCAGATTTCCAATAACCATAAGCCATTGTAAGCTGATAAAGATCTGTCAGTAACGAAAGAGATGAACTGTAAAGATTCTTTGTTATTTGCATAATCATACATTTTATCTCACAATATATCCAAAAACACTAGAAATGCGGTATTAATTACAAAAAACTTTTTTTTATAATAGTTTTTTTATAGGTTTAAGAAGAATAATCAAAACCTAATAATTATGGCAAACAAATTATATGAGCTTCTTGCAGTAGAGCAAGACCGTAAAAACAAAGCAAATGAATCTTTAGGGGAAGCAAAGAAAATTTTCACCAAGAATGACCCTTATTTTGATGGAATGATAAAGAAATATGTAGCCATAGAAGAAGATTCAGAACAAATTCCTGATGAAACCAAAGAGATGGTGAAAACTGTGAAGTAGCAATTAGAAGAAATGCAAGAAAACGTGGTTGCAGCTTTGGATGCTACTCTTTCTAAAGAAGAAACCAATGCATCAAATACAGCCAAAGCAGAACTAATAGTAGGTGAAACCAATTTTGGCACTTTTTCAGCAACCTCTTTATTGGCTCTAGAATCACATTTATCCAAAATCTTAGACTTATATCAAAGTATTCCTGTTTTGGATTCTACAAGAAAATGGTCTTTTGATAACCAAAAGAGTGTTTATAAAACAGATGAAGAAGTAAAATTCAGAAGCATCAAACGCCCACAAGTTATCGTAAAATATGAGGCAACAGATAAACACCCTGCTCAAACAGAGTTACTATATCTTGATTTTCAGGTAGGTAAATACGAAACTACTTATTTCTCAGGCAAATTAACCATTTCTCAAAAGAATGACATGATTAAACGCCTTGAGAAACTTATGGAAGCTGTAAAAGTTGCAAGAGCCAAAGCCAATAGTGTTGAGGTACAGAACATTAAACTCGGAGATAAAATTTTCAACTTTTTACATAAAGATATTTTATAGTCCTTCTATTTTTATTTTAAACCCTCATTGCTTTAAGTAATGAGGGTTTTTGTTTTTATGAGATTTTTCTTTTAGATTTGTTTTACAGAGATAGCCTTATTGTTAAACTCAGCATCAAAAAAAATTAGTATATGCAGTATCAGCATACCTAAAAAATAAGTTTTAGTGTTTCGCTCTGCAGTTTTAGCTTAAATATCTTCTCCAAATGTTGTTTTGTTTCAGCCTGATTGCGTGGGTTCGAATCCCACCACCCCTACTATCTTTAAGTACCTATTCTAGGGGTGTAGCTCAGTGGCAGAGCTAAGGTATGTCTATATTATTCGGCAAAACAATAGTTTGTGTGTTAGATGTAAAAAATTTGGGTTTGTAGCTCAGTTGGTAGAGCATCAGAATGACACTCAGAGGGTCACAGGTTCAATTCCTGTCAAATCCAGCCGGGTGTGGGGAAGGTTAGACCCCCACCCACTTTTTTTATTTTTCTTGTATTTCCTATATATTTTTCTCACCTTAGCTCCTGAAGCTAGTCTCAGTATTACATTTAGTTTTACCCCTTTCTGATTTCACCAGATGTCCACGAAACATCTTGGATAGTATCAGAGAGTTATTGTAAGTGTTTTGCTTCACAGCTTTAGTTTTAATATTTTTTGCTTGTGATGTGTTACTGATAGCCTGACAGCGTGGGTTCGAATCCCATCGCCCCTACTGTGTCAATTTATATTTTATAGGGGTGTAGCTCAGTGGCAGAGCTAAGGTATATGATTTTCAGAACGGTAGCATAGACATTTGCAAGGAATAACTGATGTTTTGTAGCCCAACAGGTTGAGGCATTGGACTCATGATCCGAGACATGCAGGTTCGACTCCTGTCAAAACGACGGGCGGGGGATTAGGTTAGAACCTCCGCCCATTTTTTATGAAAATCCCATAAAAAAAGCTCACAAATGTGAGCTTTTGATTTTTTTCTGTTTTTATTCTTATAGAGCTTCTTCTGTTGTAAGTTTTGCAACAAAATAATCTCTATTCATTCTGGCTATATTTTTAATAGAAATACCTTTAGGACATTGTGCTTCACAAGCTCCTGTATTGGTACAAGCACCAAAACCTTCTGCATCCATTTGAGCAATCATCTTTTGTACACGACGATAGCGTTCTGCCTGACCTTGCGGAAGTAAACCCAAATGAGCAACTTTAGCAGAAACAAACAACATAGCAGAAGCATTTTTACAAGAAGCCACACAAGCTCCACAACCAATGCAAGTTGCCGCATCCATAGACTCACCTGCCACATCTTTAGGAATTGGTATTTCGTTGGCATCTACAGTAACACCAGTATTCACTGACACGTATCCTCCAGCCTGAATAATTCTATCAAAGGCACTTCTATCTACTGCTAAATCTTTGATAACAGGGAATGCTTTTGCTCTCCAAGGTTCAATATATACAGTATCTCCGTCATTGAAGCTACGCATGTGTAATTGACATGTTGTAGTCTGCTTAGGTCCATGTGGTTGCCCATTGATATACAAACTACACATACCACAAATACCTTCACGACAGTCGTGGTCAAAGGCAATGGGGTCTTCTCCTTTTTTCAGTAAATCTTCATTCAACACATCCAACATTTCAAGGAAAGACATATCAGGCGAAGCAACAACTTTGTACTCTACCATTTTGCCTTTATCATTCTTATTTTTTTGTCTCCAAACCTTTAAGGTCAGATTCAATTTATGAGTGCTATTTCCAGCCATATAATTTTGGATTTAAAATCATTATATTAACTAAATTTAATATCAATTATTTGTTTTTCAGAAATCTTATCTTAACAGTTTCAGCCTCTTTTTGAGACATCTTGGATGTATTTTGAAGTTTCTTGATAAAGGCTTCTACTTCCTCAGAGCTTGCAGGGCAACCAATATTGTTTCCTTGCATTTTAGAGTCTTCTAATAATTTTCCTGAATTATCTAAGATAGCCCAATAAGGTAAGCCTTGTCCTTTTCCTCCATAATTATCCATGAAAGTTTCTCCTCCTGCATTTTCTAAAGTCTTGTTATTAGCTCCTTCTTGTACAGTTAGATAAGTAATTATGTAGTTTTTTTGAAAAAAATCTTTGCATGTTTCGTCTAAAAGAGCCTTTTCCATTTTTTTACACCATCCACACCAAGATGCATGGAAGAGAAGTAATACTTTTTTATTTTCTTTTTTGGCTTGCTCAAATGCACTTTTCATGACATTTTCTGCAGTAGGCGTTTTTTGGGCAAATGCAGATATACTCAATACCCACATCAAACATACAAATAGATGTTTTACAGCTTTCGTTTTTTTCATATTTATAAAAAGTACCTGCCATTATAATGGCAGGTGTATTTTTACTTATAACTTCTTTGTGTAAGCTTCACATTCTCAAATACTAATTCTTCTTTATGAAGCTCTTCTGGCTCATTATCGCCCTTGTATTCCCAAGCTGCTACATAAGCATATTTATCATCATCACGTTTTGCTTCACCATCCACCTGATACTCTTCTCGGAAGTGTCCTCCACAAGATTCGTTTCTGTTCAAGGCATCATCAACCATAAGCTCTCCTAATTCTAAGAAATCAGCTACACGATATGCTTTTTCAAGTGTTTGGTTAAACTCTTCGTTTGTACCAGTAATTTTTACATTTGTCCAGAATTCTTTTTTCAATTCTTGGATTTTACTCTTAGCATATTTCAAACCTTCTGCACTTCTTGACATACCACAGTATTCCCACATAATTTTACCTAAATCTCTGTGAATTTCATCTACTGTACGCTTACCATTGATAGAAAGAAGTTTCTGAATTCTATCTTTTACGTCTTTCTTCGTTTTTTCGAAAGCTGGATGAGTAACAGGATACTTATCTTCTTTGATATCTAATTTAGCTAAATAATCACCTATTGTATAAGGAATTACAAAATAACCATCTGCCAAACCTTGCATCAATGCAGAAGCTCCTAAACGATTTGCTCCATGATCAGAGAAGTTCGCTTCACCAAGTGCATATAAACCTGGAACAGTTGTCATCAAATCATAATCTACCCATAATCCACCCATTGTGTAATGTACGGCAGGATAAATCATCATAGGTAACTCATAAGGGTCTTGGTCTGTAATTTGTTTGTACATATCAAACAAATTACCATATTTAGCCTCAATAACAGATTTTCCGTCTCTCTTGATAGCATCAGCAAAATCGAGATAAACAGCTAATCCTGTTTGGCTTACCCCCTTTCCTTCATCACAAGCATATTTAGCATTTCTAGATGCCACGTCACGAGGCACAAGGTTACCAAACGAAGGATATTTTCTTTCTAAGAAATAATCTCTGTCTTCTTCTTTAATATCTTTAGGAGAAAGTGTTCCCTGACGAATTTTTTCAGCATCTTCTTTTTTCTTAGGCACCCATACACGTCCATCATTACGCAAAGATTCTGACATCAATGTTAGCTTCGATTGATAATCTCCTGATACAGGAATACAAGTAGGGTGAATTTGAGTAAAACATGGATTGGCAAACAAAGCACCACGTTTGTGAGCTCTCCAAGCAGCTGACGCATTTGAACCCATTGCATTTGTGGAAAGGAAGAAAACGTTACCATAACCACCAGTACAAAGCAATACAGCATGAGCAGAATGACTTTCTATTTCTCCTGTTACCAAGTTTCTTACAATGATTCCTCTACATTTACCCTCTTCTACCACAACATCCATCAACTCTGTACGATTATACATTTGTACTTTTCCTGTCGAGATTTGTCTGCTAAGAGCCTGATAAGCTCCTAACAACAATTGTTGTCCAGTTTGTCCTTTTGCATAGAATGTACGAGATACCTGAGCTCCGCCAAAAGAACGGTTATCAAGTAGCCCTCCATACTCACGAGCGAAAGGAACACCTTGAGCCACACATTGGTCTATAATATTTACAGAAACTTGAGCTAAACGATGTACATTTGCTTCTCTTGCTCTGTAGTCTCCTCCTTTGATAGTATCATAAAATAAACGATAAATACTATCACCATCATTTTTATAGTTTTTGGCAGCATTGATACCACCCTGAGCTGCAATAGAGTGAGCTCTTCTTGGGCTATCCTGAAAACAAAATGCTTTTACATTATACCCAAGCTCCGCAAGTGTTGCAGCAGCCGAAGCACCTGCCAAACCTGTTCCTACTACAATAATATCGTATTTCCTTTTATTTGCTGGATTTATTAACTTTAAATTGAACTTATGTTTATCCCACTTCTCAGCCAAGGGACCATCAGGAATTTTAGCATCTAATTTCATATTTTTTACTTTTATATGTTTAGTAAATAAAAAATCTGTTTATTCTAAAAAATGTTTGTCATTTATTTGATTTCATATTTATACCCTTTTTTATCTAACATAGGATATAAACATGCTTTTTGAATTTTTTTGATATTTTCTATTTCTTCATCAACATTGAGCTTAGAAGGAGAGTACAGCTTTTCAACAGCTTTCAATTCACATTGACATGCTTCTTCTATTACATCTTCAGGAAAACTTCCCAGTCTGAGCCTTCTTTCACAACCTTCAATGTAACTTTGTTTAGCAAAACCGCCCCAATTATTTTTCTCTCCCATTGCACATTTCAGAAGAAATTCCATCTTTATATTATCAGGTTCTTTTTCAAATGTTGCAAATGATTCAAAATTTGGTTCAACAGCCTTGATAAAACATTCAAAAATATAGTCCCATTGTTTATAAGATAGCTGCAAGCCATTAGCTTTCCCTGACATAATAACAGCCTCCTTCATCTTATTTTTATCACTATCACTCCATGCTCCTTTTTTACTATCTTTTTCACATGAGCTCAAAAAGAATATTAAAATAATACTTGTAAAGATATATTTCATAACTTGTGTAATTATTATCCGGCCCCACCTTCTGACTTCTTTAATTCTTGTTTAGGTTTAATAACCATTGAAAAAACCAAAGCAAGTACAAAACATCCAACCAATGCAAATAAAGACATACTTTCTTGCTTTAAAAACATCAGAACAGGAATAGATGCATAAGCAGCAGGAATAAATACTGCAAAAGCTACTCCTACATGATGAATAAACGGGCTATATTTTTTGTGGTTTAAACCCAATGTCTGAAATGAACTTTTGAATCCATGGAATAAGTGAAAAGCAAGTCCAATCATAGAAAGGACATAAATAGCTACAATCCAGTTTTCTGCAAAAGCAACTTGAGTAGCATCATATAAATTATGAACAGATTTTCCATCTAAAGATGTTTCACTTAAACCTCCAAATTTAGATTTTGCCCAAAAAGCTTGTAAATGTACAACCAGAAATATTAATACAATTGTTCCTAAAAGCATCATATTACGAGATGACCAAGCACTACTTTTTCCTTCTTGGGTGTATGCATACTGAACAGGACGAGCAGCTCTGTTACGTACTGTAAGCATAATACTTGTTACAATGTGTAATAGAATAAAAAAGAAATTACCAATAGAGATTGCTTGAATTAGTGGATTATGTCCCATGAAATCTGCATATCTATTAAATGCAACCCCTCCATCATCTTTCAAGAGTTGTAAATTACCTAGTAAATGTACCACTAAAAAGAGAATCAGAAATATGCCTGTTAGAGCCATGATGAGCTTTCTCCCCAATGTACTGGTGAGCATATCCACAAGCCAATTTGTTGTTTTTGTTGCTGTAGCCATAATTGTCGTATAATTTTGTATTGTATTTTGAATTACTGATTGTTTATAAAAAATGTTTTCACTTCAAATTTAAAATTGAATTTTAACAAAACAATACACTTTACTTTATTTTGAATAATTCTAAACAAGAAATAAAAAATGACCTATAAAGGAAGATATAGGTCATTTTTCATTATTTCTCTGTTGTGAGCTGTTTAATTTCTTTCTCTAACTCTTCTATTCTTCGTTTATCTTGTTTTTGCTTCTCAAACAAAGTTGCCATAATTCTCTGATTCTCAGCTTCTGCCAACTTAGCTTCTGTAATATCTTTAGCAAATACAGATACTCCTATTACTTCACCTGCATCATTAAAAATTGGATTAAAAGAATGTTCTCTATATTGTATTTTTTTATTTCCCAAGTCACGTTTAATTACTTTTTCAAAACGTTCACCACTCAAAGCTCTATCATAATATTTTCTCCATTCTTCATGAAGTTGTTCAGGAATGGTTGTAAATATATTATCCCCTTCTTTAAAATTATATTCTTTTCTTCTTTTTCTAAATACATCATTAAAAACAAGCAGATTATATTTTTTATCCATTGCCATGATGGAATCTTCTGTGTTATTAATCAATGATTTTAGGTTAGCTTCTTTTATTTTTAATTCCAATTCAGTAGAACGTTGCTGTGTTATATCTGCAATAAATATAGAAGCACCTATAACTCTCTGTCTTTCATTATAAATAGGATTATATAAAATTTCATAATAATATGTAACCCCTCGAATAATCACATCTGCATAAGTTGTAAAGCGTTCTCCTCCAAGAACTTGTGTGAACTCTTTTTTCATTTGTTCAAAGGTTCGTCCAGGAAATGCTTCTTCTACTGTTCTTCCCAAATCCAAATACACACCTATTGATTCATAGAGATTCCTCATAGCTTTATTAATAACCGTAATTTTAAGGTTATGATTGAAAGCCATAATTGCATCTGAAGCATTATCCAAAAGAGCACGCATATTACCTTCTTTTTCAGAAAGTTCCCTCTGATTCCGTTGCATTTCCTCTTGGGTAGATTGTAATTCTTCAATATTCTGACGCAATTCTTCTTCTTGTTCACGCATTCGAAATGTAATATGTTGTGACTCCTCCAACAACATTTTCGTTCTGCGGTTTACTTTACTACTCGAATATGTGGATGCAACACTATCTGCAATTTGCTCAATAAATTCTTTTTGATATGATTCTATTGGATGAAACGATGCTATTTCGAGTACACCTTGTACTTCTTGATTTACTTTTAGAGGTACAATAAATATGTATTTAGGATTTGCTCCACCTAGTCCTGTCCTAATTTCCACATAATCGTTAGGAACTTCTGTAAGATAGATAGACAAGCCTTCTCTCCACGATCTACCTACCAAAGATTGCCCCTTTAAGATTTTCTTTTCAATAAATTTCTTTTTGTTATAAGCATAAGCAGAAATAAGTTCTAAGTATGGCTCTTCGTTTTCATTTTCATCATTTACAATAAATACTCCACCCTGATTTGCTCCAACATATTTCACCAACTCAGCAATAAGTTGTTCAGAAAGCTTATCCAAATCATTACTTTCTTTCCTTAATATCTCACTAAATTTAGCTAAACCAGTGTTTCTCCATGAACGAACTTCATCAGCCTTTGATACCTCCATCAATCCTTCACGCATTTGAGCTATTGCCTGCCCTAAATCTCCCTGCTCATTGAAAATATTAATTTCTGCATCAAATTTCCCTTGACTAACTCCCGATGAGAATTTCTTTAAATTTTGAAGATTTTTAGTTACAATATTTAGTTTTTCGGAAATAGAACTTAATTCTAAGACATTGGTTTGAAGAGGAGGAGGCAAGTTACCTTTAGAAAGTTCCTCTGTATATAAATCTATTTTTTGAATATTCTGACTTATATTTTGATTTAACAATATGACTAAAGCAAAAAGCAAAAAGAATGTTAAAACAAAAAATATAATCTGTAAAATAATGAAAAAAGTATTTTCAGAATTTATACTAGTAATCAGATTTGTTGTTGATTTATCATTAAAATTGATAAGTTGTTCAAAATAATTATTGAGTTCTTTTTGTAAGCGAGATATTTCATTGGTTAATAGAAAAGCTAGCTTATCATTGTAGAGAGTAACAGGTCTGTTAGATCTAACATTTCCAGATGTATCAGCTACTTCTTGTCTGTCTGTAAGATAAAGAGCTTTTCTGTTATCTTCACTATTAAGTTGAATAGCTTCTTTGATTAGTTTATCAAGCTTACCAACCCTATCTGTAATTGCTTCATAGTTTACTAACAATTCAGGTTCACTTCTCTTTTGCACAACAATTTTTAAAGAATCATAATAAGGGGTTGCTTTTTTAAGCCACAAATCATTTAAGTCTTCATTAATTTTAGAAAAAGTTCTTTGGTCTGAAGTATAAACATTTCCTTGCAATATCGAAATCACTTGATTTGTATATTGAAAAGATGCATATGCATATATTTTAACAGGTTGATAAGTCCTAGAAATGGAAGCATTTTGTTTAGTAATTTCTAACATTCTTGCTATCAAAAGATAAGCAAAAAGTATCATTAACATTCCTACAACCAAAATACTTGTAACAATACGACTCCGAAAAGAACTAAAATTAAATTTTAATATGCTAAAAAACTGCGATAATGTACGAAACATATATGACTATTTTTTCGATAAATTTACTAATATAAATTGCAATATAAAAAAATAGCTTAAAAAACTGAAATTATCTTCTTAATGATGGGTATAAAAAAAACCTCCAAGTATATACATACAAGGAGGTTCTAAATAATAATCGGGCGGCAATCTACTCTCCCACCTGTTACGGCAGTACCATCAACGCTATGGGGCTTAACTTCTCTGTTCGGAA
>JALONN010000022.1 GCA_025454915.1 Raineya sp. | reverse complement strand
TATCGTGAGCAATTATTGAGTTTTGAGGGCAAAGAGGTAGAATGGAAGACTTTGGGAGAAGTGACTATAAAATCATTTTCAGGAAGTACTCCACAGGCAGGTAATCCTAAATATTATGATAATGGTACTATTCCTTGGCTGAGGACACAAGAAGTTAAGTTTTCTGAAATAGAAGATACTGAGATTAAAATTACTGAATATGCACTTGAAAACACCGCAGTAAAGTGGATTCCTGCGAATTGTGTAATAATAGCAATTTCAGGAGCAACAGCAGGACGTTCAGGCATTAATAAAATACCATTAACTACTAATCAACACTGTTTGTGTTTAGAAATAAATTCCGAAATAGCATTGTATAGATATGTTTTTCATTGGGTTAGTTTTAATTATGAAAATCTTAAAAGTTTAGGACAAGGTGCTAGAGGAGATCTTAATTCAAGTATCATAAAGAATTTTAAAATCCCTATTCCTTCCCTTCAGGAACAAGAACGCATTGTTTCTATTCTCGATAAATTCGATGTGCTTACCACTTCCATCAGCGAGGGTTTGCCAAAAGAGATTGAATTACGAAAAAAGCAGTATGAGTATTACAGAGATTTGTTATTAACCTTTCCAAAGAATAACATAGAATCATAATATGGGACAATCATTAACAAAAATAGCTGAAACACTCAGAGATGCTGATAAAAAAGTACAGCTAATCTATGCTTTTAATGGCTCAGGTAAAACACGTTTATCAAGAGAATTTAAAGAGTTAATAGCTCCAAAAAATCCTGAAACAGACGAGGAGGCAACAGGAATCAAGATAATGTACTACAATGCATTTACCGAAGATTTATTTTATTGGAATAATGATTTAGAGTATGATGAAGATAGAAGGTTGATAATTCAACCCAATAATTATACTTTTTGGGTGCTTGTGGAACAGGGGCAAGAATCTAATATAACTAAGCATTTTCAACGCTATACAAATGACAAATTAACCCCTAAGTTCAATGAGCAATATACAATAACCGAAAATGACAAAACTATAATAATACCAGCCTATTCAGAAGTCCGTTTCTCATTTGAACGAGGGGATAATTCAGGTTCAGATTATATAAAAATTTCTAAAGCAGAAGAAAGTAATTTTATTTGGTGTGTATTTTATAGTTTATTAGAAGAGGCAATTGAAACTCTAGAATTAGATGAAACTAATCGTTCGACAAATAAATTTAATGAGTTAGAATATGTATTCATTGATGATCCTGTAAGTTCACTAGACGATAATCATCTAATAGAGTTAGCTGTTAATCTTTCAAGATTAATAAAAAATAGTAAATCAGAACTTAAATTTATAATAACAACACACAATCCTTTATTTTATAATGTTATTTCAAATGAACTTAATAATAATGTCCCAAATCCTTTGTATGTCAGTGGTGAACAAAATACTGGTATTAAAAGATGGATTTATCATTCTGACAGTTCTGCAAAGTATCGTTTGGTTAAATTTGAAGATGGTAGTTTTAACCTTAATCCAATTGGAAGAAATACCCCTTTTTCATATCACTTACAACTTCTTAGAGAAATTCAAAAGGTTAAAGACAATCCATTACTAATTAATAAGTATCATTTTAATTTCATAAGGAATATTCTGGAGAAAACTGCCACTTTTTTGGGGTATTCTAATTGGGAAAAATTATTACCAATTGTAAATGGAGAACCAGACCCTTTTGCAAATCGTATTTTGAACCTATCAAGCCATTCTGCTCATGCAGGTGAAGAAATTGGAGAAGTTCAAGAAAACGACAGAATTAAGTTAATTGAATTAGTAAATTATTTAGAGAGTAATTATAAATTCTCAGAACTAATAGAATAAAATGACACAGTATAAAACCATCACGGAATCAAACAATTTCATTGTTTTAGAAAAATATACCAAGATAGACCAACAAGGAGCTTCTTACCAAACAGAGGCAGCTTTGGAGAAAGAACTTATCCAAGATTTGAAAAATCAGGGCTATGAGCATCTTCCCAACCTCACAACACAAGAAGCCATGCTTGCCAATGTGAGGCTACAGTTACAAGCTCTCAACAATATGGTGTTTACAGATATTGAATGGGCTCGTTTTGTGGAGGAGTATTTGGATAAACCCAATGATAGTCTGATAGATAAAACAAGGAAAATACATGATAATTATATTTATGACTTTATTTTTGATGATGGGCATATCCAAAATATCTACTTGGTAGATAAAAAGAATATTTCACGTAATAAAGTCCAAGTAATCTCACAATTTGAACAAAAAGGAACACATGCCAATCGTTATGATGTTACTATTTTGGTGAATGGATTACCTTTGGTGCAGATAGAACTAAAAAAACGTGGGGTTGCCATTCGTGAAGCATTTAATCAGGTGCATCGCTATTCCAAAGAAAGTTTTAATAGTAAAAACTCTCTCTTTAAATATTTACAGATTTTTGTTATCTCAAATGGTACAGACAGTCGTTATTTTGCTAACACAGTAGAGCGAAACAAAAACAGTTTTGATTTTACCATGAATTGGGCAAAGGCTGATAATACTTTGATAAAAGACCTTAAAGACTTTACAGCAACGTTTTTTCAGAAACACACACTGTTAAATATAATACTCACCTATTCGGTTTTTGATACCAGTGACACATTGCTTATCATGAGACCTTACCAGATTGCAGCCACTGAAAGAATTTTATGGAAAATAATAAGTTCCTATCAATCTAAAAAATGGTCAGATTCGGAAAGTGGTGGTTATATTTGGCATACTACAGGGTCTGGTAAAACGCTTACCAGTTTTAAAGCTGCAAGATTAGCAACACAATTAGATTTTATTGATAAAGTGTTCTTTGTAGTGGATAGAAAAGATTTGGACTTTCAGACAATGAAAGAATATCAAAAATTCTCTCCTGATAGTGTGAATGGTTCAGATAGTACAGCAGGCTTAAAGAGAAATATCGAAAAAGATGATAATAAGATTATTGTCACAACCATTCAGAAGCTTAATAATCTGATGAAAAGTGAGAATGATTTAGAAATTTATCAAAAACAAGTAGTTTTCATTTTTGATGAAGCACATCGCTCTCAATTTGGTGAGGCTCAAAGGAATCTAAACAAAAAATTTAAAAAGTTTTATCAATTTGGTTTTACAGGAACCCCTATATTTCCTCAAAATGCTTTGGGAGCAGAAACTACAGCAAGTGTATTTGGGCGTGAATTACACGCTTATGTAATTACAGATGCTATCAGAGACGAGAAAGTACTGAAATTCAAAGTAGATTATAATGATGTTCGCCCTCAATTCAAGAATATTGAAAAAGAACAAGATGAGAAAAAATTAAGTGCAGCAGAAAATGAAAAAGCTTTTTTGCACCCTGCCCGTATTGAAGAAATTTCCCGATACATCTTACAGAATTTTAGACATAAGACCCATAGAACACAAGGAGGCAATAAAGGCTTTAATGCTATGTTTGCTGTAAGTAGTGTAGAGGCAGCCAAACGCTATTATGAGTCTCTCAATAATTTACAAAAAGAAAGTGACAAGCCTTTAAAAATAGCTACTATTTATTCCTTTGCAGCCAACGAAGAGCAAAGTGCTGTTGGAGAAATCATAGATGAGAACTTTGAACCAACTGCAATGGATAGTAGTTCCAAAGAGTTTCTAACAAAAGCTATCAACGATTATAATGCTATATTTAAAACAAGTTATGGAGTTGATAGTAAAGAGTTTCAGAATTATTATCGTGACCTTGCTAAACGTGTAAAGAGCAAAGAAGTTGATCTTCTTATTGTGGTTGGTATGTTTTTAACTGGTTTTGATGCCCCTACGCTTAATACGTTGTTTGTAGATAAAAACCTTCGTTATCATGGTTTAATACAAGCTTTCTCACGTACAAATCGTATTTATGATGCTACAAAAACTTTTGGTAATATTGTTACTTTCAGAGATTTAGAACAAGCAACAATTGAAGCCATTACACTTTTTGGAGATAACAGTACCAAAAATGTGGTACTTGAAAAGAGTTATCAGGAATATTTAGAAGGCTTTACAGATATAACAACAGGTGAAGCACACAGAGGTTATATTGAAGTAGTAAAAGAATTAAATGATAGATTTCCAGACCCTGATAAAATCGTAACTGAAAAAGATAAGAAAGAGTTTTCAAAACTCTTTGGAGAGTACTTGCGTGTAGAAAATATACTACAAAATTATGATGAATTTACCAATCTAAAGGCTTTAAAAGCAATAGACATCAACAATACTGAAGCTATTGAAGCCTTTAAAGAGACTTATTTTGTCACTGATGAGGAAATATTAGCCATGCAAAGTGTGGAATTACTACAAGAGCGAACAGCTCAGGACTATCGTTCTACTTATAATGATATTCGGGATTGGCTCAGACGTGAAAAAACTGGAAAAGAAGTGGAAGAGTCAAAAATTGATTGGGATGATGTAGTATTTGAGGTAGACCTACTTAAATCACAGGAAATAAACCTTGACTATATTCTTGAATTGATATTTGAACACAATAAGAAAACAAAAGACAAAGCATCTTTGGTTGAAGAGATTCGTAGGGTTATTCGTGCTAGTATTGGCAATAGAGCAAAAGAGAGTTTAGTAATTGACTTTATAAATGAAACTGATCTTGAGCTTATTGAAGACAAAGCAAGTATTATTGATTCATTCTTTGCATTTGCTCAGGACAAACAGAAAAAAGAAGCTTTAGAATTGATAGCAGATGAGAGCTTAAACGAACAAGAAGCAAAACGATATATCATAGCTTCTTTAAAACGTGAATATGCTAGTGAAAATGGTACAGAACTGAATGCCATTTTACCTAAAATGAGTCCTTTAAATCCTCTATATTTAACAAAAAAGCAAAGCGTTTTTCAAAAAATTTCTTTATTTGTTGAAAAGTTTAAGGGCATCGGTGATCAAATTTAAATATGTATAAGTGATGGATGTCCTGAAATTTATTAATGAAGAAGTAGTAAGTATTATACTGATATAAACTACATTAGTTAGTATTTAATTTTTTTAACAATTTGTAAGTTTTACATTCCCTTTTTTGGGAAATGTCATGATTGTTTGAAACCAATTTCAGGACATTTTAATCCATATATAGGGTTTTGCATCTTACCCCAGTATCTGCCCAATAAGGCTAACACTAAAGATAGATAATAAAAACCATCCAAATAACCCTTCTAAAACAGCTAAATATCTGGCTATTCCTTTTGCTGAAATTTCACCATAACCCAATGTTACAAAACAATTGATACTTAATGCCAAAGCATTTAAAATACGCATGGTGATTCCCCAGAACACAAAAACAAGTAGATAGGAAAACATTCCTACACTGACCATCAATTTTCTTTTTTTGGAGAGTTCTACCCAATTACCTTGTGTAAAGTCTATTTTATGAATCAACCATTTTTGGAGTTTATAATACAGCATAGCAGAAGAATACAAAGGCTTGGAAAAGACAGATAAGACTATGGGTATTTTTCCTTCTGTATTTTTCAATTCAGTTTTAAAACGCTCTAAGGCTTCTATTTTTTCTTGTCTTTTCTTATCCTCTATTTCAGCAAAACCTCCTTCATGTTTGAGATAATTTGCCCATTTTTGAAGTTTAGGCATTAATAGACTTTTGTGTAGATAGTCTTTTTCACTGGGAAAAATGATATATAACATTGTGAATATAAGAATCCAATAGACAGATTTTTCCAAAGCTTTCACAGGGTCTGTACCATAATCACAGAAGTATTCCAAAAAAACATTGAGTTTCCAAGTCAGATATGCCTTGAAGGAATGATCGTGATGCTTATAATCATAAGCAAGTTTTCGGGTTTCTAGGTCTTTTAAGGCTATATAGCAAGCATTGGCAGATTCTTGATCTTTCTTATCATTGTATACTTTGTAAAAGACTCCATACAACTCTAATAAATTTTTATACTCTTCATTGTTCTTTAAATCTATTCTTAGAGTATTACTATACTCTCCATTCTGGCTTTCTATAATAGATAAGCCTTTTTTGAATTGGTTGTAGGGTAAATAAGAGTTTGTCCAGTCAATAATATTTCTTGAGACTCCTATACCTGATGCGAAGTGACTTTCAAAAATATTATTTTGTAGTACAAGAGAATTAATTTTTGATCCTATGATCTTGAAAGGGCTTTCTATATGTGAGTTTGAGATTAAAAATCTTTGACAATTTGCATCAAAAATTACATTTTCAATATCATTGCTTTCACTGCTACAAAAAAAAGAATCTTCTATATCCACATAGTCAATACCTCCTCCCAATGCGAGGCTGTAAAAATGACAATTCTGAAATGATATATGTTGAGTTCTTGCCTGATAAGATGTCCCTATTCTTAGTTCTTTATAAAACATACAATTTGTGAATCTAATTGTTGGGTTCTTTTCAGGAGTAACATTTACGATTGTTATTTCATGAAAAATACAATCTTCAAAATTTCTTGCAAGTGATAGAACAGTTTGTTCTTTTTCTAAAAAAATACATTTGGTAAATGAGAAACAATGTCTCCATACATCAATCTTTATATTTTCTGGATATGAAATATCAGGCATTTTATTGAAAGTACATTCTTCAAACTCTATGTAAGTGCATTGATTGGTCTGTGGGGCTAATGATTTCGAGCTTAAAGTTAGTTTATGTTTAAAATGAATCCTTCTTATACTAAAAGCATTTTTTAATATGACATCTTTAAGGATAATATGTTTTTCAACATTTATCATAGGAAGTACATCCAAACTATGATTATGACGATTCCAGTAATTAAACCTTAAGTTATCAGTCTTATGTTCATAATAAATTTCTGCATTCTCTAACCTGTAAACACTATCTTTTGTGTTTTGTATTTCCTCAAAGAGTTGAGTATAGGAAAGACGACGAGTGATTACCTGAGCCTTAGAAGGCAAAGCACATCCTAAAAAAGATAGAAAAAGCAGAAGAATATATATCCTTAGTTTCATGTAAATGAAGAATCTTGATGAATAATTATTTGTAACCCTTAAGTTCTATCCACACAAAACCTCTGAGCTAGTTTGGCATAACTGTTTTGGACAGTCGTATCCTGAAAACTGTTCACTTGTCTTTCAAAATAACGATAGATTTGAAAAGCTGTAGCCTCCACCCCTTCCAGTTTAGCATCTAGAAAGGCTTTTTCTGCTTTTTGAAGCAATCTTTTCTTTTGATAAGCCTTTTTGTTTTGTTCTTTTCTATCTAGTTTGTTTAACAGCCATTTTCGAGTCCCCACAAAGCCTCTGCTGTTTCTTGGATTAAAATAATCCACGGGACTGGGAACATACTTATCCCCTGCATGTTTGTCCAAATAACAAGCCACTAGCACAATTCTCTGACAAAACTCTTTGTAATATTCCCGAAGGGTTTTAATCTGCATGAGGGGTAAATACTCTAACTCTATCACATCAATGATTTGATTGATAATTTGGTATTCATAAAACGCTGATTCTTTGGTAAAATGAGGATAAAGGTACTGCTGAGCCACCTTCCAGACTCGCTCTGCACAGTCCAAAATACTTGCTTGAGCAGGGTTTAAAAGCTTATGTATACTTTGTTTTTCAAAGTCAGGTTGCAATGTATTTTGATATAAGCCAGAACCCTCTTTCTCGTCATCTTGCGTTTCTCGTGAATTTGCAAAACAAAGTTTTGCAAATTTGCCAACATGATTCTCCTTATTTTTAATTTTCCCTGACTCTAAGAGATAATGCTTATACCAGCCAACCCACTCCCTCCTGTTATCTTGTGCCTTGTCCGAAAAAGAAGCTTTCTGAGCTTCTTTTTTGATAGTATGTATTCCTTTTTTCTGTTTCGAATGAGTGGTATATTTTTGCTTACTCGAACTTATCCACTTTTCACTTTCATTATTTACTAGTTTACTAGAAATATTTTTATGCGGTCTTTCTGACATGAAACATGCCAAATTTTTAAATAGAATAAGATTGAACCCAAAGGAGACTTGAATCATGGGTTCATCTGTAAGGTAGTTTTCCACAGACTTATCCACTTCATTCCAATGCAAATAAAAAGGATGTTCTTGCTTGAAGTCAAAGAAAATTTGAGGATTGACAAAAATATCAAAACCCAATTCTCTTCCTTTAGAAAATATTTGAATAAAGCCTGCTTTCTCTAAAACTTTGAGTCCTCTGTAAACAGCTGATTCAGAAATATCTATTTTTCTACTTAAATCTCCTCGATTGGTTCTGAACTGAAAACACAATTCTCTGGGAACCTTTCGATTCATTCTTTCAATACATCTTCTAACCACTTCAAAGAAAATCTTTTCTTTGGTATGACGAATTTGCTCGTTCAGAGGAACTGTTTGATTGTAGTTTCTTCTCAAATGATGCAAGCGACCAATCCATTGGTCCAAATAATGAGTAAAGGAGTTCATAGATATTCTTTTTTGATTTCAAGAAAAGGCATAAAAAAAACGAATTTGGAAACAGGCTCCAGCATTGCTGTCAGAGCCTGCCCCCTCCTCCGTCATCTTATTTTGAGTATTTTGAAGTTCGTAGTGATTTGCTAAAACAATAATAGGCAAAAAGATGGATATTGCCAAATATTCTATAGATTATTTTCTTTTATACAGTTTGAAAATATTGTATTACAAAATAAATGCCTTGTTTTATTTGGTTTGAATAGTTAGTCATAGTAATCCCAAGAAAGCAACAGATGAGTATGCTTTTGGAATATGATATTGGAGTAAATTTGAAAAAAGGTGAGAGTAATACATTCTAGAAAATCTCAAAGGAAGCATGAATGTTTAGGGACAGAGCCTTGGATGCTTGAAGAAAGCGAGTATTTGAGACCATTTGATTGTAAGATAGAAAAAGTTGTTTTCAACTCTCACCTATATGGGAATCCTTTTTGAAGGATTGTTATTTAAAAAAGAAGTATCAATCTATAGTCGACATACTTTTATAGATTTTCTAATAATTCTTGGTAGTAATCATAAGTTTCCTGTGTAATATCATAAGATTTAGTTCTTGTGAAAATTCCGAATTCACCAATGATATCCTGATACACTTCTTCTAAATGAACACAGCCTAGATACACATCCTCTTCTGAGAGATCTACGTCCTTTCTTTCTGCCCATTCTTCTAAAGCATTCTTTAAAGAAGTCACTAGAGCGAGTTTTTCTTTAAAATCATCTTTTTGAAAGGTTTCTTGATCGTCTTTCAAAAAGATTTTCACCACCTTCTTAAATAATTTGATGGCTTTTTGGGGAAGCTCTATGGTTTGTTCCTGCTCCTCTTGTTCTTCTTCTTCGATAACTTCCTCTTCTATTTCTTCTTCAACTTCCTCCTCACTTGTTTCCAGATAACCATATCTCATTTTTTCCACTTCTAAAGTGTGTCCTCTCCTTTTTTCTTCATTTTCAAATTCCATTTTTTTGAGTTCCATTTCTTTTTGGATTTCGAGCATCTTCATCTCTTTTTGATGCTTTTGGTTTTCTCTCTGAAGAGTGAGTTTGAGCTCCAGCATTTCTTTGGTTTCTTTAGGAGAAAGTTTTTCTGGAGCAGAGATGATTTTCTCCACAGAAGGCTCTAAAGCGTGTGTTTTCCCTTCTAGATGAGCTTTCTTTTTACAGGTACCTGAGCAATATATTTTGTTTGCTCTGCCTTCCACTTTTCGTCCACATTCTGGACATTTTTTTGCATCTGTTTTTTGCATTGTTAAAATTGTTTAGGTAAAAAAAATAAAAAAAGATTCTTCAAAGCCACTTGTATAAACAAATAAGTGAACCTAGAACCGTTTTTGGAACGGTTGTTTTAGTAAAAATTTAAGGGTTTAGAAAAAATGTTTGGGAAGCCAAATAGGGATATTGATAAGATACAGCTTCGCTTAGAATATTACTTTTTTTGAGTAACATGAATGGATTTTGAGAATGTCTTTTTAATAGTTTTATACTAAGTAGCAATAATAAAAATAAAAAACAAGTATTCCAAATTTTTTATTAAAAATATTTAATTTTTTTTTCACTCATAGCAAAAAAATTTTGAAAAGAGGCTTTGCTTTTAGGCTATCAAGAAGGTGAAACGAAGTGAAAAAAGGCTCAAAAATAAGGGTTCTAAAACCGTTCTAATCCGTTCCAGAACGGTTCTGGAACCGTTCTAAAGCAGATTTTTGAAGTATTTCATCTGTTTCTGTAAGCTTGAAACAAAGATTAGAGGGTAACAAGTATGTCTTGAAAAAAGTAACTATTTTTGGGGAACGGTTCCCTTTTAAAAAGTGGAAATGATGAAGAGGATGCTTGCTAGTTTTCATGAAAAAAAGGAAAAGAAACAGAAACCTTTCTTTTCAAAAATCGTATAGTTTGATGCATAGTGTTCAATTTTTGTTTAACTAGAAAAAGGCTCTGCTTCTAACAAAGCCTTTTTTATGTGCTTGACTATCTCCTAAAATTGGAGAATCTTCACTTTTGATGTTCATTACTTAGAAGTATTGATTAAAAATTTGAAAAGATGTGGTCTTCTCCAAGCATCTTTTTGTAAAAATATAGAATTCTACCAGATATTTTATGTAAATATTTAAATATCAATATTTTAAAATAGTTAATTATGCAATTATTCTACCAAAAATCTCTTCTTTTTTATTCCTTTTCTAGGATATTTTGACATGATATCACCTATCATCCATGAAGTATTAGTACCGTTTGATTATCAAATATTACTGAAACCTCACTTTCATCTTCCTAGCTATACTTCATGCAAAAAAGCAATAATTCTACCTGAAAAATAAAGACAATAATTTAATAATAAGTATTTTACAATCATTATTTTTTATAAAATTCTACCTATCAATTATTCACAGTTTTGGCTTGCTTCAAACTCAGCTCTCATAAGCAACTTGATTCTATCAACTTCTCACTATTTAAAACATCTTGTTAAAGGATGATATGTTTGAATGGAATGGCAAACATGATTGATAACTCTTTACCATATTCTCTAACATCTTCATCGTCTTCTGACATCTTCATCGTCTTTGGAAGTATACCATTCCATTGTAGGAGATGGAATTTCTTTTAAAAGTTTCAGTATTTGAATCAATATTTGATGCCCTTTATCATCTACCCAGCTAAGATAAAAACAAAAAGTAGTGCTAGGGTTGGGAGACTTTGCATAAATTTCTAACCAATCTATGATCCTTTTATAAGAAGATATGATAGAGTCTTCCACAAAAAAATATCCTTTGATCTGGAAAATGCCCTGTTTACAATCTAAAATCACTTCTGGGCTATATTCTGTTTTTTCTAAGTATAAAGGAGTCAGCATCTATTTAAAATATAAAATCATAAATAAAATAACAAATAAAGTTTTGTTATATTTTAGAAATTTCCTTTTAAATGATTTGAAGAAGTTTGTAAATATCTCGAAATTTGAGTATCTTGATGAATGATGTTCATTACTTTTAAGTATTGATTAAAAATTTGAAAAGGATGCTGACTTCTCCAAGCATCTTTTTTTGTGAGTATTGTATTTTATTTCTATCAAAAGTTTTTTATACCATTTTGAAATCATTTCATGCATTATTTCTGTGATACTTGATTTTGCTTTCCATTTTAGTCTCTATAACTTCTTTATAGAAGCGATATAAGATGGTTTTAAGAATGGATATGCTTATTTATATGAGCCCTTTGATACTTGTTTTTAAATGTTTTTTGGTATTTTTCCATCAAGAATTTTTTTTTAGACAAAGCCATGGTTAAAATTGACTTATATAAGAAGTATCAAATGTATGATTTTTTTGGAGGAGGCTGTTTTGAAATAGAGTTTGATATTACTCACCAGTCATTAGACTTTTTGGAGTTCTTAGATCAAATATGTATAAAAGAAAAACTCCATCCAATTTTTGATAAATGGCAAAAAATAGATTTTCAAGAAAGTTGTGATTTACTTTTGAATGCATTAAACTTTGATTTAGCCTATCAAAGATGTGAAAATATGCCTTTCGAAAAAGCACTATTTTTTCAAAAACTTATCATTGAAAAGTTTGATCAAAAAAAATGTTTTTGTTTTACAAACTGGTTTCAAAATCCATGGAAAGAAGAAAATGGAGCAAGTTGGAATTCTATTACCAACCATACTTTTGATATGGCGATTGTTTTTACAAATTTTAAAAGACATGTATTTATTTATTTTATCAGTGAAGATTAATGACAGAACAATATATTAGTGGTTATTTAGATGCCATTTCCAGATTAAAAGATATGATTACGCCAAATATGGGTGGCACAAATAAGTTTTTTAGCATACCGAAAGAGAATCATCACTCATTACTTGATAATCTCAAAAATTATCTCTTCAAACATAGAGAATGGTACACCAAACATCATGAGTCTCTTCAAGAAATCTTAAACAGAATGAAACTGCTTGAAATAGAGAACTGGAAAGAAGATTTACAAAAATTAATTGTTGAGTGGACTTGTGATGACATATTAAAAAGTATCAGTGCTCATCATGGTTATAGCTTCTCAGAATATCTCATTCAATTCTTGCTACCAGAATTATTTAAAAATCAAGAAGTCAAAGTATTTAAAATGATACCTGATGATGTTATTTGGCACTGGGGTGATCATGTGGGTGAAGAATATATTTTTGAAACAGCAGATAGTATATTCATGATGCATTTTGGAGAAAGTAGTTAAACAAAATACATAGTTTTATGAATGAAATCCTTCAGAACTTTTTTGATGCAATTGCTCACAAAAAACCAAGTTATACAAAATCTTTGAATAAACCTTGTAAGGAATCTTTGTTCCTAGAAATAGAAGAATTAATAGGGGAAACACTTCCTGAATCTTTTAAAGCATTTTATAGAATTACAAATGGAGAAAAGCCTCTCTATAAAAAAGGAATTTCGATGGCTTTGGGTCGTAGATTTTTATCTTTAGAAGAAATCATGGTTGAATATACTGATGCCCTGAAAATGTTTTCAAATCAGGAAGACTATGTTTTAAATGATTTTTCAACTTCTTTCAATGGAGATAAGATTCAATCTGTTTCTTTTCATAGGAAATGGCTTCCTATCATTACAGATGATTGTGGTGGTAACTATTTTTCTTTAGATTTTGCACCAGAAGAAAAAGGCTTCAAGGGACAAGTCATCCTCAATAGTATCAGTGGAGATGATGCTATTTGGTATGACTTCGCTTCAAGTTTTGATGAATTTCTAATTTTAATGACAAATCTTCTCAATTCTAATCAGATGTACTTTGATAAGGATATTGGAAAATTTGATTTAGCCATTGCTTACTCCCAAATCAATCAAACTATTTTCTCCATTTCAGAAAGACAACAAGAAATATTTCAAAACCTATATCCAGAGTGGAAAACCTATCTAAAGAATATTCTCTATTCTAAAACCTTTACAATAGAAAATTTACAGGAAGTTCTAAACTGTAATTTATCTGAAGTTTTATGTTATGATATTACTCCACTTCTTTTGTGTCCAAGATTAAAAAAACTCACCTTGCTCTATCCTATCGAAGATCAGGTTCATTTATTACCTAAGTTATCACAACTTACCTCTTTGGATATAAAAAATATTTCTCAAGATGATTTAGAAATCATTAGTAGTATCAGTAGTTTAAGATTGCTCAAAATAGAAAGTAATCAAATTCATGATTGGACAATCTTATCTAAACTAAAAAAGCTTCATCAACTTACAATCATTACTTCCCATCTATCTAACATTGAAATTTTAAAAAGCTTACCTGAATTCCAACATGTAATTGTAAATATTTTGTAAGAAGTCTTATCTGTTCAAAAAAACTAACTCATCATAAATGGAAAATAGCAACGTTGATTAGTTATTAACAGGTGAAAAACTATAAATATTATAGATATAGGTTCAAATATTATAATGATTTTTACTGTCAATCAATTAAAATATTTCTTCCCATTTTTTATATAGTTTCCCATTTTCAAGAGTATAAAGAATAGATTTTTTGATGGGCATTTCCCAAATATCTTCTAATTTACAACTATAACAACTTTTTTCTTCTCCTGTGGCTACCAAAACATAAAATACATTTTGTTGCATTTTATATGAAATGAGGACATCGAAATTTGTCTTTTCTTGTATAAAGTTGCTCAAAAAGTCTTTCGATGATTTAGAAGGGTTCTCAATAGGTTTCTTTAAAATATTTTCAATATCTTTAACAGCACCTTTTTTAATAAAATTTTGAACTTGTGCTATCTGTTTTGTTTCTGAAATAGAAGCTATTTTCTGAATAAGCCCTACAGGGACTTTTATCTTACGAGTCAAAATTTCATTTCTCAGAGATAAATCATAATTTGTAAGTATATCCAACCCTACTGCATATTTTTCATCTCTTTGGATGGTTTTTGGAGAAACCTTATGTTCTTGAGCCAAGAGTTCATGAGTCGGTTGGACATTTTGTCCAACCGATTTCACAAAATCATAACCACCTAAAGATTTCTTTGTTCTTTGATATTGTAAGCCTCGTAAGTATGATTTTTGTTCTTCTGTTAGATTCCTTTTACCAAGTTGATTGGTAATCATCCAAGACTTAACTTCTTCAAAATCTTTAAACTCTTTTATTTCAGTTTTGAACGATAAACCATGTCTTTGACATATTGCATATCTATTATGTCCATCTATCAAAACTGAGTCTCCACTTTGCTTCCATAAAATCAAAGCATCTCGGCAGCCCTCTTGAAGAATATTTTGCTCCAATTGACCAAATTCCTCTTCAGAGAGAGGAGGTATAAGAGCCTTTAATTCTTCATTAATTGTTACCTTGATTTCTGGTACAAGTTCAGTAGTACTTTCAATCAATTCATCTAAAATAAATTTCTTTTTCATTTTTTCTCAATAATTTCTTTAGCTAAAATTAAATAATCTTCCGCTCCTGAGCATGTATCATCATAAGTAAAAATATCTTTTTTGGTAGCACTTGCTTCTGTAATTTTTACACTTTGTCTGATAATGCTTTCAAGAACTTTGTCTTTATATTTTTCACGTAGTTGCTCTATTATATTTTTACTCACAACTGTACGATTAAATTGCGTAATCAATAGCCCTAAAATATCTAAATTTCTATTTAGAGTTTTTTTAAGTTTTTCAAAAAGTTCTAAAATTGTTTGAAGACCTTTAATAGCCAAGAACTGAGGTTCTACTACAATTAAAATATGTGAAGAAGCTAGTAAAGCATTAACAGTAAGTATTCCAAGACTTGGAGGGCAGTCAATTAAAATATAATCGTACTCTTTCTCCAATGGTTCTAAGGCTTCTCGCAGTTTAAAATAACCTGTTACTTGTTCCGCTTGGAGCTCTATTTCAGCTGTAGAAAGGCTAAGTTCTGATGGTATAATAGAAAAGTTATCAGCAATTTTTTGAATAGGAGGTTTTTCTCCTTTGCATAATACTTCATAAACACTTCTATCAGGATTTTCTAATCCTACAGATTGTGATAGATTAGCTTGAGGATCTATATCAATCAATAAAATTTTTTTACCTAAAATAGAAAGGGCTTTACCCAAGTTAAGTGTACTGGTTGTTTTGCCTACTCCTCCTTTATGATTAATGATGGCAATAATCTTTGTATTCATTCAATAAAAAGTTAAGAAAAATAACTAAAATAGCTTATTACTATTTACTTTCGCTTATAAAAACTCTTTTTTAAGATAATTTTAACTTATAAAAACTCTTTTTTAGAGTAATATGTCTTTACAATAATAATATAAAAATATTGATTTTCCGTGTAATAATAAGGTTTTTGACTTTTGCTTATAAAAACTCTTTTTTCACTTATAAAAACTCTTTTTTAGAATAATATATCTTTACAATAATATATAAAAACATTGATTTTCTGTGTAATAATAAGGTGTTGACTTTTCGCTTATAAAAACTCTTTTTTAAAAAATAAATATTTGAAAATTAGTAGTTTATTTAATTCCTAATGTTCTTAATAGTAAACCTGCAGCATTTGATTTTACTTTAATTTTCCCTGTTGTGACATCATAATTCCACTTGAATAGAGCAGGAAGGTGTTTTTCTACAATTTCTTTGATTAAACGCTCATCTTTAAGTCCTATATCATTCAAAATTTTTCTTGCAGTTTGTATTCTTGGGTCATCATCAATGGCTATTAACTTTGTTTGACGAGTTTTATGATGAATATAAAATTGAACGCTATGTACAGAACGTCCTTTTTTAAATAATTCATATGCAATTTGTAATTCTGTAGATTCATTGATTTGTTTTACTGCAACATCCAAAACATATTTTTTAAATTCTCCTATTTGTTTATAAAGTTCAGGTTCTTTGTCTTTAGGATCTTTTAATTTGAGGATATGTTTGAGATCATCAATAGTATATTGTTTAATATTTACATCTTTCCATTGGCTGACAAGTTGATATATTCTTTTAGCATACTTGCTTGTCATCATCAATGCTGATTTTAATCGATATGTAGTAAAATTCTCTTTTAGGTTTATTAGGTAAGGACGAATTTTGTCTGAAATTTCAAGCTCTATATAACCTTGTCCTTTCATATAATGTGCAGAAGCCAATACAGAAACTTGTAATAGTGATTTATCATCTTCTACTTCATAGACTCTACTTAAAAGTTGATAAGTTGCATCTCTAAATTGTTCATAATTCCATTTTTTTCCTGTAATTTGTTCGATATCCCTCATATATATTGTGTAATTTGTACCACTTTTGTCATCTTTTTTTAAAACAGATAACAGATAAAAGAATATGTCCATTTCACAAGCTGTCATTTCATAACGAGCATTGGTTATCACGTTATGTTGAGATACTATTTCTCGTGCTTCAGTGTCTTTCATAAGTTAGTATTTATTTATATTACAAAGATAAAAAAAGAGATTAAAAATAAAAACTCTTTTTTCGCTTATAAAAACTCTTTGATTTACTTATAAAAACTCTTTTTTCACTTATAAAAACTCTTTTTTCACTTATAAAAACTCTTTTTTCACTTATAAAAACTCTTTTAAACTCTTTATAATTTATTGATAAATAAAAACTTATAATACCTTACAAATAATACAAATAAAAAAAATACACAAATTTGTGATATTCTTATAGATTATGTGAAAATTAATGTTTAAAAATCCAAACAAAGAAAAAACAAAAAACAATTAGTATAATATTTTCAAAGAATGCGGCACTTTGGTTTTTAAAGCAAAATATGTAATTGATTCATAATAAGAATTTTAAATTCTTTTATAACATTTCTCAGCCTATTTTGGCTGAATATTATAGTCATAAAAAATATGATATGATTATTTTTGATAAAAATATTAACAAAAATATAACATAACTATTGCATATTATAGATACTATTTTATATATTTGTTCATATATAAAATAATCTAGCATTAATCTAATTTTTATAAAAGTATTTTAACAAATTAACTTTTTTAATTTGCGGGATTCTATGCGTTTATTTTATTTATTCATTTTAATCTTTAGCCTTCTTGCTATAGAGAGTGCTTTTGCTCAAAAAGGTTTATTAACTCCTCATCTACTTGAACAAGAACCACTTTACACTTCTTTAGAAAAAGCCTCTAAACATCCTAAGAAAGTCTATAAACTCAAAGTTTCTAAATCAGAATCTCAAAACCTGAATTTGAAGAAATTCTCTCATCTTCAATATTTAGATGTTTCAGGTTGCGATTTGACTTCTTTACCTGCTGGAATTACTTCTTTAGAGAATTTAGAACGTTTGGATGCCTCTTTCAATCAAATAACTAATTTACCCACTGACTTTACACATCTCAAAAGATTATATTATCTCAATTTAAGTCATAATCAAATCAATGCTTTTCCAAAAGAAGTTTTGGGTTTATCATTGTTACAACATCTGAATCTTTCATCCAATAAGATTTTTTCTATTCCTTCACAGGTGGGAGAAATCAAAGATTTAAAAGAATTATGGCTTGTAGATAATCAAATTACTGATATTCCTTCAAAGCCTCTTGCTCGTCTGATTGCTATAGAAGGTCTTGAAGTCAGAGAAAACCCTCTTAATGACTGGATTCTTTTAGCTAAAGATTTATCTAAAGCAAAGGTATATCACTCTTTAGAAGAAGCTTTACAAAGTCCTCTGAAAGTATATCGTTTGGAATTGCATAATTTAACCACTCTTTCTAAAGATATTGAAAAACTACCTCATTTACAGAGTCTAATTTTGAATAACAATTATTTGAAAGAATTACCTACTGAAATTGGAAATCTATCTAAGTTACAAGAGTTTTCTGTGCTCAATAATCAACTTGAAAAACTGCCTGAAAGTATTGGAAAGCTAAATCATTTGAAAAAATTGGATTTAGGACTCAATCCTTTAAAAGAGTTACCTCAAAGTATTGGACAATTAGAAAACTTGGAAAAACTTTCTGTTTTTCAAAATAAACTCACTACACTGCCCAAAGAGATTGGAAATCTTTCTCATTTGAAAGAATTGAACTTATCCAGTAATTTACTGGATAAACTTCCTTCTGAAATTGGCAATTTAGGAAGTCTTGAAAAACTGAATTTGATGGCAAATAAGGTGACTGAATTGCCTCAAAGTATAAAGGGTCTCACTAATCTTCAAAACCTGAATCTTTCAGAAAATTTGTTGAACAAGCTCCCTTCTGAGATAGGTGCTTTGAAGAATTTAGAGAATCTAGAACTTACTAAAAACCTGTTAGACAAATTACCAGTAGAGTTAGGGGAACTTTCTAAACTCAAGAATTTGTCTCTGGCTAATAATCAAATTGCTTCTTTACCAGAAAGTATTGGAAAATTGACAAAACTAGAAAGTATTGATTTGTTTGGAAATAAGCTCAACACACTGCCTAAAGAAATTGGGAATTTAGGAGCTCTTAAAAATTTAAATCTTTGGGGAAATAGTTTGACTTCACTACCCAAAGAAATCGGAAATTTAGCCAATTTAGAGAATTTGGATTTGTGGGGAAATGCTTTGAAAGTTCTACCCAAAGAAATGGGACAACTTTTCAAACTCAAACAAATGAGTCTATCCAAAGCAAATTTTGACCCTATGCAATGGAACAATTTACAACAGCAGTTTTCACAAACCTTGATTCGATTTTAGATGAAAATAGTGTGGTTGGTGATTATGATGAGTTTGGGTGTTTTGAATCAAACTTATGGTCAAGAGACTTCTACTTGGAAAGAAAGAATTTCTTTTGGAGGAAATACCCTTGTAACCATCTCACCAGTGTTTGTAGATATTTCTCCACTAATTCGATACAAGGCATCAAAAAGACTTTTAATACAAACAGGAGGGGTATTTAATTATTTGAAACCCAAGAAAGATGATAAGACAAGAAGAGAGTCAACAAGTTATGGGGGAAGATTTGGAGTTCAATATCATCCTTTGAGTTGGTTTCATTTGTATGGAGAAGCTGAGGGTTTGAGTGTGATGCAACAAAGCCCTTCTTTACCTAAAGAAAGAAGATGGCAGTGGAATCCAAACTTAGGAGGGGGATTGAGTTTACCAGCAGGAGCAGTACAATTACAAGTAACCATTTTATATAATTTTAACTATCAGCCCAATTTTTCCACTTATCCTACTCCTTGGATATTTAGGATAGGGGTGATGAAACGATAAACTAAAAAAGAACATGAAAAAAATCCTTGTGTCTCTGATAGCAGTAATGGGTTTGATGCTTCTCACATCTTCCTATCAATTAGTTCATTATGATACCAATATTTTAAGAAAGTGGAAACTTTCTTGGAATGCAGTTTATCAAAGTTTTACAGCTAGTCAAAAAGAATATTTTGATGCTTTAAGTGAAACAGAAAAACAAGAAAGCATTAATAGTATCAATAAAGCTACTATTGAATTCAAATCTGATGGAAGTTTTGTGAGAATCTATTCTGATGAAAGTATAGAAAATGGTACTTGGACACTTACTCAAAGTAGTACGAAACTTACTTTGATAGTTACTAACAAACCAAATGAAGTTTATCAAGTAGAAATACTTAGCCCTAATCAACTAATCATTAAACAAAACGGATATCAAAGCTCCTATATTCCTTTTTAATATGAAAAAAGCACTATTTTTATACTGTATCATTAGTTTATCCATGCTTTCTTTAGAAGGTATTGGACAAACCATTAATAGGCGAATAATGCCTTTAAATAAGGATGCTATTATGTCTGTAAAAGACAATGACTATCCTATTAATTTAACCACAGGAAAGCCCAATATCAATATTCCTTTGATGAGTGTATCTGCTGGTTCACTAGGAATGGGTATTTCTTTAGAATATCAACCTAAAACGCTTCCTTATCAAAATACGACTTGGTTAGATGGGAAATGGCATTTAGCAACTGGAGGAATGATAGCAAGAGTGGTCAATGGTTTACCTGATGAATACAACTCTGGTAGCACTTATAAAGGATGGCACACTTCCAATGTTGATGAAAATAGTTGTGAAGATAAGAAAAAAGTGATGCAAGGTTATTTAGATACAGAACCTGATGTATATTACTTTCGTTTTGGCTCCAGAGCAGGGAAATTTATCATCAAGAAAAATGGGAATGATTATGAAACTTATATCTTCCCTCATCAAAATATCAAAATTATACCAACTTTTTCATCTACTTTATTGACTTTTACAGATTTTAAAATTATAGATGAACAGGGGACAACTTATTCTTTTGGAACAACTGAAGCTTTATTAGGATATACATATCCTGATATAACTTTTATAACACCTATTTTAGGGGACCCCAAACTTCACTATTACTTGCATAATATCACTTCTGTAGACAATGACCAGATTAATATTCAATATGCCTCTGTGTTAAAACAAGATACTCTTCGTTATAATAATTATACAAGCACTTACAACAATCAAACATTTATTACTAGCAACACTCAATATTCTTTTAATCAAACAAAGAGAGTTTTACAAATTTCTTATAGTGGAGGATATATTACTTTTGACACACATCCCAATGCCTCTGCTTCTACTACAGAAACTATCAGTCAATATGACTCTAAAAATCAGTTAATCAAAAAGTATATTTTTAATGTTGGTTCAAGTAACCAAACTTGGACAATTACAGAAAAAAATGCAAACAATGACACAAGACCTTATTATCAAGTAACTTATGATAATCAAGGAAGAGTAAGTGAGCTCAAATCAGCATTAGGAGGGAAAGTCATTTATGAATACAATACCAATGGAACAGTATATAAAATTAAAACTACAGAAGGTAGCCAAGGGGCAAGTACAGCAGAAAAAGAGTACTCTTATGGAACTCCTAAAACCGTATATCCTGCATATCAAAATACTCATACTCAATATTTAGTTACTTCACATCCTACATTAGGCTACGTTAATACCCCTTACACTGTAACTACTACTTTTGGGACAACAGAATTGGGGATTATGCCAGGGGAAGATACCATGTATGATTATGTAGTAGAAACAGTGCCAAATATTAGTCAAAATAAATATTATTTCTCTTTTGTAGCAGATGAAGGAAGCAACCAACATCCTTTTGCTCCTTATACTAGCAATGCTTGGAAAAGAGGACTTCCCACCAAAACAGAATCATATGTTTGGAGAAATGGCTCGTTTCAAGAAATTAGTGAAACAACTTATCAATATGAATACAGAAAAGTAAAAAATGATTTAAGATGTATTAAGGTGGGTTCTCATCTAATCAATATGTTTTCTTATCCGAGTGGACTTAATATGTGTAATTGGCAAGAAGAAGCACCAATAGGAGGAGGAATAAGTGACATAAACTCACCTTTTATTGTTCAAGAATATTTTTATACATCAGGAATAGCCTTGCTAACTTCTACCACTAGTACATCATATCAGTTGGATAATGCTTCCAAAACCATGTCGTCTACTACTAACTATACTTATGCAAGTCATAATAAACACTTTTTACCATTAACTGTATCAGGAGTAGATGCTAAAGGGCAAATTGTGAAAACATCTGTAAAATACTTAGATGATTACACGCTTCCAACAAATCCAACTGTAGAGGCTGGAAAAGCTCTTAATAAATTTAAAGAACTCAGGATACTTCACACTCCTATTGAAAAATACACTGAAAAAGTAATTGGAGGAACTTCTTATCTACTTTCTTCTGAACTCTATGAATATAAAACTCATGAAATAGAGGTTACGCCCGCTCAAGGGGGCAATCCTGCTGTGATGAAAACGATTGTAGTACCAGCCAAATCTTATGGAGTATTTTTAGAGCAGCCTCTTGCTTTGAGTAGTTTTACAACAGCATCTATTGCAAGTGATGGATCTCTTACTAAAGATACTCACTATGAAAACTTAGCATATTATGAGAAATATGACAGCAAAGGAAGACTCGTAGAGTATAAAGAAGAAGATGGAATTACAGTGAGTAATCTTTATGATGATATTCAAAAAAGATACAGAACAGCCCAAGCCTACAATGCCAGAGAGAGTGATATAGCCTTCACTTCTTTTGATGGAAGTAAAGGAAGATGGTTATTTGATGAAGGAGACATTGGCACAAGTTTGGGAACAGCGGATGTAACAATACCCTCTAAATTCTTACAATTATCCACAAATAAAGAGGTGTCTAAAGCTAATTTAGATTTGAATAAAAAGTATCAAGTGTGTTTTGTAAGTCCTGAATCAGGAACAGTAACACTCAATATGGAGGAATTAGATGGCAATGGACAAGTAGTAAACATCAATACGCAAACTATTACTGCTACAGCAAGTGCTCCTCCTAATTTGCCTTGGAGTGTGTATAAAGCTACTGTTTATGGTGGACATCGTTTGAAGATTTCAGGGAATGTCAAGATTAGTTTGCTTCGACTAATGCCTTTAGATGCAACTATCCAAACAACAGCTTACCATAGTTGGGGTGGAACACACATGGCTTTGGATACCAATTTTGAGAGAATGTTTTATGAGTATGATAAATGGTATCGCTTAAGAAGCATTCGAGATAGCTATAATAAAATCATCAAAGCTTATACTTATCATCAAAAACCATAATCTTATCATTTCACTTCAATTTTGAACGATATGTCTTTGATATATAAAAAAATAGTATTATTTCTTATAATCTTTTGCAGTATTGGGTATTTACATGCTCAAATTGTAGGACAAATTACAGTTGATGAGGGGGCAACAGAAACTTATACAGCAACAGGTAGTTTTTCAAACCCTTCTGTAATTGTGACAGGTGGTAGCTTAGTAGGTACTCCTGGAGGCAATCCGTTAACCTTTCAAATAAAATGGAATTGTAATGTAACATCAGGAGTAGTTTTATTTAAAAGAAATCCAACAGCTCCTACAATAACTGTTAATGTTACTATTCGCAGTGTCAGCAATGGAATCAACAATTTAAGTAATCTGAGTTCTTACTTGAATCAGGAAGGTTGTGGCAATCCGAGTATAGTTAATTTTAGAGTAGGGGATTTATTGAATGCTATGACAGATATAAATAGTATTTATAATATATTGCTTTCAACCACTACTTTCAAAGTTTATAATGCAGCTTCTGGAGGCTCTGCTATATATACAGAAACCAGATCTAAAAATGGAAGCCCTAACTACAGTGGCTGGCTCTATAGCGTGAATGTCAATACCTCTCAAACTATTTATATAACTTTTACAGGAACTACAGGTTGTGAAACGCCTCGCTATGCTGTCAATTTAACGGCTGTTAGTCGCCCCCCACTTGTCAATACTGTTCAGGAAGGGAAAAATTTTGAAGGACAAGGTGCCATTTTGTCTATTACCCCTTTAAGTGGGTCTTACACTTATAATTGGTATGATGGAGTAACTTTGGTGGGAACAGGAACAAGTTACACAACACCCACTAATTTACCAGTAGGAGAACGTACTTATTATGTAAGAACTGTCCAAACAGTTGCAGGAGCACCCTGTGAGAGCACATTAGGTAAAGAAGTGAAAGCTACTATTTGGGCAAAGCCTCAAATACTCATCAAAGGTGGTATGCTTACTGAAAATGGTAAAAATGTGCAACTTACTACCACAGAAGGATATGATACCTACTCTTGGAAAGAAGTAGGTGTAAGTACTATATTATCTACTACCTCAAGACTTACTCTTAACAGAACAGGAACCTTTGAAGTAACAGTTACAAGGCAAGGAGGAGTAAGTACTTCTTTAGGTTTTACTATACAACAAAGTCATTTAGAAAGTACCATCAATGCCAATGAACATTATGTGATTGTACATAGCCCAAAAATACCTGTTTCAACTTATAATAGCATTGCCCAATTGGGTGTTGGTGAAGTAAGCCAAACAGTAGTGTATTTAGATGGTTTTGGAAGACCTAAACAGAGTGTTGCTACTCAAGCATCTGTCAATCAAACAGATATTGTGCTTCCTTATGCTTATGACTATTTAGGAAGGCAACCCAGACAATATTTGGCTTATGTGTCCACTGACAATACTGGTGAATTTAAAGGTGATGCTTTGACTAAACAAGGTCAGTTTTATGGAACCACTGAAGGTTGGAACACTACAGATAAAAGAGCTAAAACAGCTTATCCTTATTCAGAAAGTGTGTATTTGAATGAAGTAAGCACTTATTTAGGAGAAAGTTCTGCACCAGGAGCTGCTTGGAAGATAGATAGAAATGCAGGGGGACAAACTACTTTGAATGGAAAAACAGCTAAATCGGATGTACAGATAGTAGATGCTACAGAAGCAGCCACCATTAGACGTTGGGATTATGACTTTGCAACAGGAAACGCCACCACTACTACTAATTATGGAGCCAGTGATTTGGTGATGAGTATTTCTGTGGATGTGAAAAACAGAAAAACATGGGCTTATTCTGATAAAGAAGGCAAAGTAGTCTATCAAAAAATACCCAATAATGTAGCAGCCACGGATTTTGTAGAAATGTATTATGTTTATGATGATTTTGGGCAACTTCGCTTGATGATTAACCCTAAAGGAGTTGAACTTTTACAAGGTAATGGTTGGAACTTAACTACTACGATTTTAGATGAGTTTTGCTATAAGTATCAATATGACAAATATGGCAGAACTACTCGCAAGAAAGTAGCAGGCAAGGGAGAAGAATGGTTTGTCTATAATCGTAGAGGACAACTTGTGATGAGTCAAGATGCAATGCAAAGAGTGAAATCTACTCCAGAATGGAATTTTAGTAAATCGGATGTATGGGGCAGAACACTCATGTCTGGAACATTAACTTCTACTCAATCTCAAACAGATTTACAAACTTCAGCGAATAGTGCAACTTATTTGTTTGAAAGTAGAACGAATAGCACCACTCATGGTTATACCAATCAGGCATTTCCAAGCATCACAGGAGCGAAAGTATTTGGGGTAAGTTATTATGATGACTATGATTTTGATAACAATCCATCTACACCTAGTAATGTAGCATATGAGACTGTAAGCCAAATACCCACTCCTACATTACTGACTGAACTCCAAATGTATGGAATGATGACAGCCTCTAAAACTTGGATAGAAAGCACAAATTCATGGCTTTGGACTTATGTCATCTATGATAAATATGGCAGAGCTATACAAACACAGGCAGATAACCATTTAGGAGGAAAAGAAACTACTACCCTTGATTTAGACTGGCTGGGAACACTCAGACAAGACTTCTCACGCCATACTACTAACTTAGCAGGAAGTACACCTACAGAGATATTAAATACCTACACTTATGACCATGAAGGAAGATTTTTATCCAAAACCCAAAAAATAAATAACCAAACACCTGAAAAAATGACAGAGGTAGGTTATAATACTTTAGGTCAGGCGATATGGAAGAAGATAGGCAATAACTTACAAAAAATAGATTACAGATATAATATTCAGGGTTGGCTGACTCATATCAACAAGGCTGACTTGAGTGCTGAGGATGCAGGGGACCCAACAGATGTTTGGGGAATGGAGCTCTTCTATGAAGATGTTAGTGGCTTGAGTGATGCAAGAGCAGAAGCTCGTTTTGATGGGATGATTGCTGGTGTGAAATGGAAAAGTAGCCTTGACAATGTAGAAAGGAAATATGTGTATGTGTATGACGATTTGGATAGGCTGAAAAATGCTTATTATGAAGATAATCAGTCACTTGCAGGAGTATTGAAACCTGATTATTTTGAGGGGAATTTGACTTATGATAAGAATGGGAATATTTTGAGTCTGGATAGAAATGGATTAACAGGTTATGACGGTTTAGGAAGAGCCAATTATGGTGGGGTGGATAGACTGACTTATACTTATCAAGGTAATAAACTTAAAAAAGTAGCTGATGCAGCCACTACAGCAAACAAAGGCTTTGTAGATGGGGCAAACACAGATGATGATTATGCCTATGATTTGAATGGTAATATGGTCAGTGATAAGAACAAAGGCATCACCAGCATCACTTACAACAGTGTAGCTCAGCCTTTGGAGATTAATTTTGCTGATGGAAGGAAAGTTACTTATACTTATGCAGGGAATGTCATCAAACTCACCAAAAAAGTATTTAATAGTGGTGGAAGTGTAACATCTCAGATTGATTATGCTGGGGCTTATATTTATGAAAGTTCAAAACTAAGTTTTATCCACTTGACAGAAGGAAAAGCCATTAGAAAAACAGATGGAACATTTCAATATGAATATCATATTTCAGACCATCAGGGAAATTTGAGAGTTGCTATCCAAGCACCTGTAAATAGTACAGCCTTTACCAGTTTGGAAACAGAAGACCCTAATGGTTATCAAAATGTAGCCACCAGTAGAAGCGAAGATATAGCTTATACAGGACAAAGCAGTTCTAAAACACAGCCCAGCCAGCAGACAGGAGTATATAGAAGCATTTTGGTAGGAAAAGGGGATGTAGTGAATATGAAAGCTTATGCCAGATACACCCAAGATGCCACCAATAACAATAATGTATTAAATGTACTTCCTACCATTACTCAGTTACCCAATGGAGAAAATGGAAGTACTTGGGCACTCGGAGTAGGGTTAAACTACACTCCCAACCAAAACCCGAATGCAGGACTTCCAAGAGCTTATATCAAGTGGATACTCTACGATGAGCAAGGAAATTATTTGCAAAGTGGTGAAAAAGCTATATCTTCAGTAGCGAAAACTTCTTGGGAGGAATTGACGCTATCTGTAAATGTGCCAAATAATGGGGTTTTCCAGTATTTAGTAGCCAATGAAAGTGATAGAGCAGTGTATTTTGATAATGTGGAGATGACACATAACCCTCATATCATAGTTCAGGAAAACCACTACACACCGTTTGGCGTAGATTTGGAAGGCATTGGCAAGGCTGGAAACCATGCTTATCTATACAACCAAGGCACAGAAAAAGATAAAACGACAGGCTATTATGAAACAGAGTTTAGAAGATATGATGCTCATATAGGACGATTTACAGGCATTGATGCTTTGGCAGAAAGTTATGGAGGCATCACACCTTACCAATATGCCCTCAACAACCCTGTGATGTACAATGACCCAACTGGGTTAGCATCAGATTGGGGGTTCAATTGGGGAGCTTTTTATCAAAAAAACGCAGGCTTTATATATTCTTCATGGATAAGATTAAATAGAAGTGCAGCAATAGATGATGCAATGGAAGCATATTATAATAGTGGTACTTCAAAGAGAAGCAGCAATGGTGGTGGTGGAAATAACAATCTAAATTCAACAAATAATGTAAGACCTAAGTATAGTAATATAAAAGTAACTAGTAAAGATAATATAACTTTTTATGTTACAGGAAATGTTGATATAGATTTAAAGGTTATAAATTTATCATCTCTTGATAATATGTCATTACCCGTTAATATTGATACTTATGCTTCAGATGTAGATTCTTGGTTGGAAGCAGTTCTATCTCAAACAGGAAAAACTAGTACAGTAAGAACTACAGTTAAAATGATAAAAGGTGAGCCTGTTTGGGAAGATTATGGTAAAATGACAACTCAAACGTGGATATATGATATGAATGTAACAGTGAATACACGTGTAATAAAAAGCATATATGACATTAATCAAGATGATTATGTTTTAGCTGTGGTGGATAAATATGATGAAGTAACAGCTACCGATATTAAGGGAAATCCTAAACTTACACCTGTTGGAATGTCTAATGGTAATAAAATAGCGACAATAGGTGTCTATAATATAACTACCAGAAGAGCTATACATGAAATACTTCATTCATTTGGATTAGATCACGTTTGGAAAGAAACACCTGGTGATAACCCAGACGCACCCTTTAATATAATGGATTATTGGCAATTTCAAGGTGATAATGTGGCAGATTTTCAAATTTATGATATTTGGAATAAAAATAGTCTTGGTCCAAGAGGATTAAGTGATGGATTTAAGGCAAAAGACATACCATGGAAATCTTGGTATGTAGGCAAAAGCCAACATAGTCGAGATTTGCTAGTAAATTTTATTAATGACACAAAGAGTAAGATTCATTATGATAAAAGTAAAGCTAGATAAAATGATGGTTAGAATGATATTTATGTTGTTGTTTTTAGTTGTATTTCAATCCTGCAATGATTCAAATATTGATACTAACACTGAAAAACCAACTCTCTTGAGTAAGAGACTGGGACGTGATGTTTATAATAACAATTGCTCACATTGTCATATAAGACGAGAATCAGATGAGGTTCCTAATTTATCAAAACTAAGCAAAGAGACTCGAAGTAGTTTATTAAAAAAAATAAAGCTTATTGATGGTGATAAGAATCATGGAGATTTATTTCATCATATTAATGCACAAGAATTAAAAAATCTTGTAGACTATATTACTACATTTGATTCTAATCAATCTATTTATTAACAAAATATGAAAAAAAAATAAAATAATAATTCTATGTATGGATATATCTTTATTATTTTTATGACTTCTTGCATACAAAGTGATAAAAATCGGTCTCCTGAGGTTATTAATAGCCAATTTGATTATGAAATTTATATCACATATTGTTCCAACTGCCATAGAAAAGAAGATACACAATATGGAGCACCTTCTCTTGTTCAAATGTCTAAAGACAATAAAAGTACTTTATTGAATAAATTTAAAAAAATTGATGGTGATAAAAATCACAGAGATATTTTTACACAGATAAGTAAAAAAGAAACAGATAATATAATCAATTATATTATTAACTATAAACCAATAGGTGATGCTATTCCATAATTTTTTTTCATACTTTAATACATCAAAAAGCTGGGTGCAAATTTATTTGATAATTTGCACCCAGTCTTTGTAATCTTCTTCTCTCTCAATGATTGGTCTAAAATGAAGACCAACCATTTTTATTTTAACTGGTAGTAGAAGATTTGGCAAACGACCAAAATATGAGTTACCAATAGTACCTTACTCATACAAGTAGGTAAATAATCACAATTTTAGAAAATGATAAATAAACTTAAATACATTTTATCCATGATTGTACTTCTCTTCATGGGTTGTAGAGAAGTACAATCACAAAAGAAAACATTAAAAAACTCTTTAGATATATATTTAAACAATATAGATAAAGAATGGCATTTTGTTTTTAAAGATACTTTAGATGGTTTTATATTCAGTCCTGATAGATTCCAAGAACATTTATCCCTTGATTCTATAGAAATTCCATCCCATATCATAAAGAATTTTCAAAAAATTAACAATGATAGTTTAGAAAAACTTTATGAGTGGACTTATAAAAACTATTCTCCCCAGAGTAGAAATCATGATTCAGTAATTAATTTTAGGATAAATATAATAAGACTTGGTATGACAAAAAATATAAGTAGTTTTTTTGATATTTATGCTGCAATGATAAGCGATTGTAAATATCTATACCCGCCAGAATATAATATTAAATGTGACCCTTACAAAGCATATTTATATGAATTACATACATTAGTACTCAATCACAAAACCGATAATAAATTTTCTAAAAGAAACGCTACTGGTTGGGAGTCATTGGCTATACGTTACGCAAAAAATAAAGATTTTAAAAAATTAATATATTTGTGGGAGCTACGGTCAAAGAATGGAAGTGTTGGGGCAACTATGGAGTTATTTACTTTATATTATAAAGGAGAGGACAAGTATTATTATGAGAAGGTTTCAAATCTGATTGATACTACAAAATCTATGGAATATTTACAAATTGCTTTGAAAAAAAATGATGCAAGGGCTTTCTATGAGCTTGCAGAAATAAACATGACTAAAAAAGACTCTATTAATGCTTTCAAAAATTATATTACTTCTTATGAGTTATTTTTAAAACAATTTGCAAAAACTCCAAATAATAAACCACCCTATGATAATTTAATGTTCTCTCAGCTTTTAGGAAAATTGAACTACTCTTTCCCTAAAGAAACTGAGTTATATAAAAAAGAAAAAAAGATAAAAACTTTATGATAAGTTGAGAAAAAGCTTAAAATAGCTTACTTCTATCATTTAAACTAATTCTTCCAATTTAAGGGTGGGTGCAGATTTATTTAATAATTTGCACCCACCCTTTATAATCTTCTTTTGTTTCTTCATTAAAAAGCCTATAATAATACAAAGTAGCAGGCAAATTATCTCCTTTCCAATCATTTTTGTAGGCATTATTTTCATAAATAAGCAAACCTCTTCTATCATAAATTTGTAGTTGCCAATTTCCTTTTTTAATTCCTTTTATATAAAAAGTTTCATTCACTCCATCATTGTTAGGGGTAAAAGCATTGGGGATAAAGAAACATATTTCTTGTTTAATTTCAACAGAGTCTCTAAATTTTGCACAAGGGGCTTGTACTTCAGCCCAATAAATTCCTGGTTCACTCACTATAATTTTACTTGTAGTGGCTCCTGTACTCCATTTAATAGGATAAGATGTTTGAGAAGTGGGCAAATTCACCTCAAGAGTCAAACTATCTCCTTGACAAATTGTGGTATTATTACCAAGATTAAAGTTGATGTTTTTAGGAGTAGCTTTATAATTATGGATATAATCTATTTCAATATTACCTGCATTATTAGCAATAAGATTTGGATAATAAACTTCTAGAATAATATGGGTATAATTTTTTTTGGGTGAAAATCGTACGGAATATTTAGACCAAAAGCCTGTTGGAGGGGGTGGAGATGTCCACAATAATTCTTCTCTTCCACAATTTGTTAAAGGATTATTTCCTGCCCAAATTTTTAAAATAGCGTTAGAAGAATATCCTGTATAACTCCTAAAATCATGACTTAACATGATATCAAATGAATAACAAGTATCTTGTGAAAGAGGATAAAGTAATTTTTGAGAAACAGATTCATTACAAGTATTACACAGTCCACCTCTTGTGACCATACCCATATAATGGTTTCCTTGATATGGAAGAATAGATGTATCCCATTTGGGTTGGATATCTGGTGTTGTAGATGAAAAAGCACAAGGAATCCAATCATAGAAAACTAGATTTGATATATCTACTTCAAAAGAAGGATTTCTAAAAGGTCCTGTTTGTCCAAAAAGAGTATATGACAACAAACTTAAAAAGAAAGAATAAAAGTATTTCATGGTTAAAGCTCTTTCTTACAAATATATGTATAATGAAATTAAAATAAATGTTATTAGAGGAATAAAAGTATGTTTTACTATCTTCTTTGATAGAAATTATGTATTATTGCAATATGAAAACTTATCAATGCTATGTATGTAAAATTACTCTTTCCTTTTTTTTTATTTTCTTGTTTCTTATTTCAAATCCCTGATGTATTTGCTCAAGCAGGTCAAAATGATGCTAGTTTCAATGTAGCAGATAATAAATATCATTTCAAAGCAGCTAATACTGCACTTTTAAAACAGTCTGATGGAAAAACTTTAGTCGCAAATGATTGGGGTAATATCATGCGTTTGAATTCAGATGGGACTTTAGATGAAACCTTTTTGAGTGGTTTGGGTGCTTCTGGACAAATTAATGATGCTTTGATGCAACCTGATGGAAAAATCATTTTGGTGGGAGACTTTATTCTTTACAATGAGCTAAATGAATATTCTATTATTCGCCTCAATGCAAATGGAAGTGTAGATAATACCTTTTTGGGAGATTTTATTAATATAGACTATGCTTATTTGTATACAGTTGCTCTGCAATCTGATGGAAAGATTTTAGTAGCAGGCTCTTTTACTACTTGTGGAGGAGTAACTAAAAATAGTATGGTTCGCTTGAATACTGATGGAAGTTTAGACAATACTTTTGATGTAGGAACAGGGGTATTTGGAGCATCTATAGGAAATCAAGATATTTATGATATAGTGATTCAACCTGATGGGAAAATATTAGTAGTGGGTGGTTTTACAAAATTTAATGGTTTTGACAGAAAAGGAATGGTTCGTTTGAATGCTGATGGTTCTGTGGATGCCAGTTTTATTGTAGGAAGTGGTTTTTCTGGATATATAGGCTACTTTTTCGCAAGAGTATATGCTTTGGCTCTTCAACCTGATGGAAAAATATTGGTAGCTGGAGCCTATTATGGCTATAATGGAACAAATAGGCCTTGTTTAGTTCGTTTAAACACTGATGGAAGTATAGATAATACTTTTGATACAGGTATAGGTTTTAACGATATTGTTCATTCAGTTGTTTTGCAATCTGATGGGAAAATATTGGCAGGAGGCATTTTTAATACTGTAAATGGAATAGCTAAACATGGTTTAGTTCGTTTGAATGCTGATGGTTCTATTGATATAGGATTTGATGTGGGTACAGGTATTACAGGTGGAGGCTTTACATTTGTCTATGGAGTGCATGGTTCTGTTTTTGAAATTTTGCTAGAATCTGATGGAAAAATCTTGCTTGGTGGAAACTTTGGATTTTATAATGGAGTTGGAGTGAGCAAAGTGATGCGTTTAAATACTGATGGGAGTTTAGATATGTCCTTTGAAAGAGGAACAGGCTTTAATGGCTCTGTAATAGCCATCACCAAACAACCTGATGGAAAAATATTGGTGGGTGGTTTTGTTTCTTCATTTAATCAAACAAAAATTGGACGAATCATCCGTCTTCATCCAGATGGAAGTGTAGATAATTCATTTCAAACTCCTATATTAGAATTAGATTATGATTATGGTGTTTATGAAATTGAATTGCAACCTGATGGAAAAATATTAGTGGTGGGAAATTTATATGAATCTGTTTCAGACACTTACAAGTACGTAATTCGATTAAATACAGATGGAAGCTTGGATAATACTTTTCAGATACAAGGAGCAGGACTAACAGGAACTGTGACTTCTTGTAAATATCTACCCAATGGAAAAATATTGATAGGTGGTGTTTTCTATTCTTACAATGGAATACCTACAGGAGGGTTTATTCGTTTGAATACTGATGGCTCTTTAGATACCAGTTTCAATGGAGGAGCAACAGGAATATCTCTTTTAGGTCTTGGGGAAGTATCGGAAATTGTTTTACAACCTAATGGCAAAATTATAGCAGGAGGTATTTTTTCAGAATATAACGGAGTCGCAAAAAATAATCTTATAAGGGCAAATGAGAATGGTTCTATTGATACCACATTCAAGTCTTCAGGATGTAATGATTGGGTTTCTGGGATTGCTCTTCAACCCAATGGTAAAATCATTGTGGGAGGAGCTTTCACAACTTGCAATGGAATTTCCAGAAACAGGATAGCTCGTTTGAATTCAGATGGTTCTTTGGATACAAGTTTTAAAGTAGGCACAGGTTTTAAAGGTGGAAAATATACTGCTGTACTTAAATTGCAACTTCAAGACGATGGGAAAGTAATTGTGGTGGGTGATTTTACTTCTTATAATGGAATACCAATCAAAAATATTTGTCGTTTGAATAGAGATGGAAGCCTAGATAATACTTTTCAAGCAGGTTCATCAGTAGATGAAAGAATTTATACAGCCATTATTGATTCCAATGATAAGATTCTAATAGGAGGCTTTTTTGGAAAATATCAGGGAAGTTTTAGAAACGGAATAGCTCGTTTACAGAATTGTGTAGGGAGAATATCTCCAAAAACACTAAATCCTATTATTCAGGAAACACCTTACACTCAAACATTTACTCAAACGGGAATCCCTGGGAATGTTACTTGGCAAATTATAAGTGGAAGTTTGCCACAAGGTTTAAGTCTCAATTCTTCTACTGGAGTTATTTCAGGAACACCTACCAGTGTTCTAACTACCACTATTACTCTACAAGTAAGTAATGGTATATGTTTTTCTACAGAAGAGTTTGAATTGAAAGTTTCTCCTTGTAGTGTTCAAATTCTTCCTGATAGTTTAATAGTGGGAACAGTTGGAAGTAACTATTCACAAACATTTACTCAAATAGGGATTTCTGGGAATGTTACTTGGCAGGTTGCGAGTGGAAACTTACCACAAGGTTTGAGCCTCAATACAAACACAGGAGAAATTACAGGTGTGCCCATTATCTCAGATTCTACTGAATTTGAAATTGCTGTTTTGGGTGGAGTATGTTTGGACAAGAAAAAATATCAAATCAAAGTACTTAATGCAGTTAGTGGTTGTGATATAAATGTTTATCCCAATCCCACGAGCCAGAATTTGAAAATTGCATTTAATAATTCTTATCAAGGAAATTACCAAATCAAATTGTTTGATATGTTGGGAAGAGAGGTTTTGATAACAAACTTTGTTGTAAAAAGAGAAAAAGAATGGGCTATTCTTGATATTGAAGACTTAATAGCTGAAGGAGTATATATTCTTGTTGTCAAAGGAGAGTTTTGTGAAAAACTCTTAAAAGTCATTAGAGTAAATGAATAGTTTATTAGCCAACACCAAAATATGTAAAACTGCAGAGACTAAACACTTTTATTTTTTCAACTAAAAGCCTTACCAAACAAGTAAGATTTTTCTTTTCATAAAGAGTTCAAAAAACTCAAATTAATATTAATATATAAGTAAACAAATATTTTAAACCAGTTTTTTGAACTTTATCTACAAAAAAGGAAGCAAGAGAACAAAGTCTAAAAAAATGGGGGATTTTTTAAACTTTTTTCTAAATCAATGCTTTTGTATGAATATTGTATATTTTGGAAAAATATAGTATTTTTGTTGAAAGTCAGGAAAATGAACAAACCTAAATACCTTTATAAATCTGAGGAGTATTTGAAAATCTATGAATTTATTAGTGAAGGACCCAAAGGAAAGATAAAAAAGATAGTTCAGTTTACAGAAACAGGCACAGATGATGTATATAATTTAGCTTTTGGAGACTACAATGAAGAAACTAAAAGTATTGATGACTTAGCAGTTACAAATAATGACTGTATATGCTTTCACAGAAAAGTATCCTGAAGCTTGGATATTTGCCACTGGAAGTACTTCAGTTAGAACTAGATTATATAGAATGGGAATTACCAATAATCTAGCTGAAATCAATCAAGATTTCAAAGTGTATGGTTTGACAGAAAATGGAGAATGGACAGAATTTATAGTAGGAGAGGATTATGAAGCATTTTTAATTACCAAAAAAGAAAACATTTAAAGATATGGACATCAAAAAACTGAATTCATCAAAAACACCCATTATTGTTTTTGATAAAAAGTTAGAAGAATTAAGAGAAGTTGTGTTATTCCCTGAAAAAGTGAAAAAAGCAAATGAAATTCTCTCTAAAGTAGGTCTTCCAAAGAAGAAATAAATGACCAATTTATTTCTTTAACTCTATACTTTTGGTATGAAAAATGAGCAAGTGTTATAAAAAGAGTTATGATGCTTGACAAAGAAATAGGAATAACCTTTGAATTCCAAGAACATCGCCAAAAACGAGTGATATTCATAAAATTTGCTTATCATCCCCAAATCAATGCCCAAGTAAGAAAGCTAAAGGGAGTAGCTTGGAGTGCTACTCATCAAGCATGGTATGTACCAGATACAGAAAGTAATCGAAAACTACTTGGATTAGGAATCTCCCAATCCAAATACTCATCTTTAAGCCCTGAAAATCAGAAAGCTCTAGAAAATTTCATCCAAGAACTGGAATTAAGCATATAGTCCTCAAACAATTAGAACTTATCGAAATGAATTGCTCTCCCTGCTTTTGATATTGAAAACTCACTCTATTAACAAGCTAACAGTAGAACAGCTATTTTTTATATTGTATAAAAGAACTCAAACTTTCAGAAAACACCCTACATAGTAGAATTAATGCCATTAAGGCGTATTTTGAGCAGATTTTTAAGACAAGAGAAAATGTTTTATACCATACCCAAGGCCCAAAAAACCATCCAAACTTCCTAAGGGAATGGGACTGAGAGTAAGTGAAATTTCATTCTTGAAAATATCAGATATTGATAGTGGAAGCATGAGGGTATTGATTGAAAGAGCCAAAGGCAAGAAAGATCGTTATGTAAATTTGCCTGAAAGCATTTTAGAACAATTAAGAGAATATTATAAAAATTACAAGCCTAAAAAATATCTTTTCGAAGGTCAATATGGAGAGCAGTATAGTATTAGAAGCATTCAGCAGGTATTCAAACAAGCAATGAAAAAAGCAAAGATTAACAAAAAAATAGGGATTCATAGTTTGAGACATAGCTTTGCTACTCATTTATTAGAACAGGGAACAGATATTCGTTTTATTCAAGAATTATTAGGACATCAGGATTTAAAAACAACTTTGCAATACACTCATGTGAGTGAAAAAAGTATCAAAAAGATAAAAAGCCCATTGGACA
>JALONN010000015.1 GCA_025454915.1 Raineya sp. | reverse complement strand
GTAACTGTTGCTGCTGTAACTTCAGCTTGCACATCTCCAAATTTAACAATATTTTTGGCTGGTGTTACATCAAAATTTGCCCCTGTAATTGTAATAGAAACATTTACATTACCACTACCAGCACTAAAACCTGTAAGAGTTGGAGGTTTGGGGTCTTCTTTTCTTTTATCGCAAGCAACAACCATCAATAAAGATAAAGCCACAATAGATAATCTTAATAATTTCATAAGAATTTTAAGGTTTAGGGTTTAACAACTACCCAAATATATGACTATCATCCTCATTGTGCCAAAAAGGTAGATTAATGGATGAAGAGATTTTTAAAATTTATGTTATAAAAACAGACAAAAATTGAAGCTAAGTATTTTATTTTTAGTTTTTCAAAAGATATGGTATCTTTACCATATTTACTGAAAAAAGCTTATGAAATACATTTTAATTCTTTTATTTTTAACGATATTTTGCAAGTCTGTTGTTGCTCAAGAAGCAAAAGCTCGAGATATAGCTGTAGACTCTACACTTGTTTTTGTAGACTCTGTGATTACATTGCCCATAAAGCAAGAAGTTGTTATTTTAAAACAACCCAAATATTTATCCTCTAAACCTACTGAACAATCTTTTGACGTTTTAGAAAAGCCTCCAATATCTCCACAAATTTCTAAAAGATTCACAAAATATCTTAAAAACAAACCTTTCAAGAAAACTTCAGAATTAACTGATAGAGAGGAATTAGCTATTGTTGGTGGTATATTCTTGGGTATTGGTTTGTGCTTATTGGGGGTACGCAATATTAACTCTACCAAAACACCCAATATTGCACTTATTATAGGTGTTTTGGGATTAGTTGTAGGTATTTTAAATTATAGATTTTTTAGAGAGCTTTATAAAACTGTTTCAATAGGTTTGTTTAAGTTTCTAAAAAACTTATTCTTTGGATTAGCCATAAGTGGAGCTATTTACATTTTATTTGGTATTTTTGGACATCTAAAACTTCTTTTTCTTTGGGTAAGTGGAGGTTTAATCACTTTTGGATTAATATTTATGGGTATAGGACTTGTCTTTTTTGTTTGGGCTTATTTCATAGATAGATAGTTTTGCCAATTCCTCTAAAATTCCCTATCTTTACCATAATACCAATCACTACAATACATGAAACTTTTATTCTATCTGTGTTTGTGTTTACCACTAGGCATATTTGCCCAAGTGAAAAAAAACACTACCAAACCAAAAAACAACACCCAAAAAGAAGACACTACCAAACCTCGCCCTGTAGACTTGGCTCTCAAAAAAGCTTTGGATGAAAAAAATTACATTTTGGCAAGCAAATACATACAAGAAGGGGCTGATATAAACAGAATTGACACCTTGATGGTGTATAGATATGATAGTGGTAGCTCTCTTACTCGTGGGCAAGGACTAATTGCCTTACTCTTCCCTCCTATTTTGGCTGCTGATGCAGTAGGCAGACACAAAAAAATAGAATATACCTATAAACATTTTGCTTTGTGGCAAATAGCCCAAGACTCTTTGTTCACTCCTGAACGCTACAAAACAATGGAGTACCTTCTCCAAAAAGGAGCTGACCCCAATCATTATTCGTTTAAAGGAGGTTCTATTTTAGAAAAAAATGTACTGTTTCTAGATACCACAGCTACCAAACTGCTTCTACAATATGGAGCAGATATAGATAAAGTAAGTCTTGGAGTTTTTGATAGGTACGAAAAATATACAGACGCAGAAACAGAAGCTACCCAAGACCCACAAATAAAAGACAGAATTTATACCCTTGTAGAAATATTTTATAGAAGAGGTATTAAGATTTCTTTAGAAGGTTACCCACACCCAAGAGAAACAGATTTATATTTAAAATACTTTCCTGAAGAACTTAACAAACTATATTTCAATGCATGTGCTGTTTGCAATGAAAATATAATTGAGCATTTGGAGAGAAAAGGAGCGAGAGCCACCAAAGAAGAATTAAGTGATGCCTTATCTTATATAACATTTGTAAAAGGTGAAAAAAGAATAGAAAGATGTAAAAGAGTATTGAAATACCTTATTAGCAAAGGAGCTGATATTAATACTTATAATTCCAGTGGAACACGTACCATATTACATAATGCTTTATCTTATAGAGAAAATAATTACTGGTATCAAGTCATTTATTTTTTAATAGAAAATGGGGCTAATCCTTTACTCAAAGAAAAAGATGGAGATACTATTTTGATGAGATTAAAAAACATTTATCAAAATAATAAAAATGAGAGAACCAAAGAATTAAAAAAACTAATTAAATACGTACAGAAACAAGAGAAAATATATTTAGCTAAACAGCAAAACAAGCAATAGACTATGGCAGAATTAGATTACAAAGAACCTTCTAAAGAATTTGCATTTGCTTACAATCATGAAGAACAAGATAAAAAATGGGCTTCAAGGCTACAAGATAATGCCTTTGTAAATAACACCACCACTGAACAGACCCAACAAAACAAGTTTTTAAAGCCTAATGATGACGAATTTGAAAAGAAATTAGAGGATTTTAAACAAAATTATTTACCCAAACCTTATGGAGGTTTAGAATGGAGTGAGTTTCAGAAAAAAATGAAGGTTGATGATGCAACAAAAACTACAGCTGCCCAAAAAGAATTTAATAAACAATTTCAAGGAGTTCAACTAAGTTATGTACTCATCAAATACCCTTATATCAGTAGTTTAATCAATAAAGATTATTTTGAGCAATATGATAAAGAAGTAACAGATAACCACACCATCACCAAACCTCTCCAAACAGGCAGATTCAATGTTGTTACAGCAAGAGAGGCATTAGATGCCTATGAGCATTTAGATAAATTACATCCTGCTTATGTAACTGTATGGTTTCATAATTACCCTATAGAGGGCAATTTATTACTTTCTAATTTGTCTGTACAAGCTCAACATTTACCAAAAATCAGTTTGGTAAGAGGTTTCCAAGAAAAACAAGCAGAACCAGGTAAAGAAAAGAAAATAGATAAGGCAACTGGTAAAGAAAAAGAGGTAATCAATTATAACCTCAAACACACAGAAAAAAACAATGTAACAACCCTTGTCAATACTATTATAAAAGAGCTCTCTTTAAATAAGAAAGATAACAATATGCTCTCTTTGCTTGCTGATATTGTAATGGAAGCTGGTTTAGAAGATACAATCAAAAAAGAACTTGATAAAGAGGAATTTGCAAAAGTAGCAGGGAAAGATAATTTTTTAAATTTTTTGAATAAAAACGAAGCAGAATATAATCCTCCCAAACCAGATGAGAAGATAGATGAAAGTAATTTAGGGAAAGAAAGTAATTTTTTAAAAGGTAAAAAACTTTCTGAGAATTATGATAAGCCTTTTAAAGTTCTGAAAACTGCAGGTATAGCTACTGGTGCTGGCGTAGTTGGTGGATTAGTAGTGACATCTTTTGGAGCACTTTTTGGACTCATGTCCCTAGCTCCTTTTGGCTTGATTTTAGGAGGAGTTGCAGCCTTAGCTGCTAGTCTTTTTGCTATCAGCAGACCTATGGCAAGAAAAATATCTTTAGCCAAATTACAGAAAAAAGCATTGGGCATGCCTACTCTTGGAGGAAGTTTTTTTGGTTTGGAAATCTCTGATGAAATGAAACAAGAAGAAGGTAAAACTACCCCAGAGGCTTTCATGGAGTGGCTCAAAAGTCAGGGTTTAGAACAAGATGAGCCAGAAAAAAAACATCATAAAAAATATAGAAAAGGTTTCAAAAAACTAAATTATGGCGATATTTCTATTGACTTTGATGATACTAAAAACTTTAAAATAGCTGCTACTGCACTACCTATTGCCCAAACTTCTACTTTGTTTTCGGATATGTCTGTGCGTTCTAAAGCAGGATATTTCAAGCATTTATATGTTCAAATTTCAAGAGCCAAAAGCGAATTGGATGATAGTTTAGTAGATGTATATGTTGGTGATGTACTCATGGAGAATCTGCGTTTTATCTTTCCAGAGTCCACATATGGTATGGGAAGGCTCAAAGCCAAAAATTTACATATTCAGCTTCGCCATCAAGACCTTACCAACACTACCAACCTTAACTCTCTGATACAAGGAGCTATTTTTATGCTCATGTACAGAATGATGACAGATACTGGGCAAATCAAAACATCAGCAGATTTATTGCACAAGGCTCTGGGGCAAAATATCCATGAAGGCATGACTTTGGATGCCAATGCTCAATCTATTGCCATTGAGAACTTCTACGGTACAGATTTTGGCAAAATTGGTAAAATAGAGCTGGGTGGCGATAGCCCTGAGGATAATACTCATATTTCAGTAACTACCACAGCAAATCCAGAGCAGGCTCAAGACCAAAATGTTCCCAATAAAAAGTTTTTAGCAGAGAAAAAAGAAGAATTAGAGGAACTCCGAAACGAGTTTCAAAGCAAGAAAAGTGCTAAAAGTGATAAAAAAGACCTTCAAAAATTAGAAGAAAAAATACAAGCTCTGGAACAAGAAATTGCCAAGCCCGAAAAAGAGGTTTTGGATAGTGAGCTCAAAAGCCAAGTAAATGTATTACTGGAAACCAATAAATTACGTTTTGAGGAAGCAGACATGATTAGCTCTATGGTAGCTGAGATTGCTAAAGCTAAGCTTGAAGAATTTGGGATGAAGTTTGAAAACCTCAAAGGTTTGGAAAACTTTAGAGTGAATGGATTGAAACTGGGAAGTTCTATGTCTCCTCAAGCCATTACCGATTTATTTTTCTCTTCCAACGAAATTATTTTTGATGCTTTAGATGCTGATAAATTTGCCTATACACTCAAAGACGAAACCAAGAAAGATGACAAAGGCAAGCCCCTATCTACTCCAACTATGAGTATCAAAGGTGGTAAGACTAAGATGGAAGGGACTAAGTTAGATTTCTATATGAAATATCCTGACTATAAGGTAGGAGAGAAATTTAATGAAGATGATTTACCTTTTGATAAACTCCAAATTAAAAATTTACACATTCCTCTAACCAGCATAGAAGATTTCCATGTGGTAGATGAACAAAGCAATGTAGAGCTTACTCGCCTCAATGGGCTTTCTTTCATCAGGGATATAAGGATTGGGATAACTATGGATGCCAAAGGTTTGGAAAGTTTTTCATTGCAAGCTGGAAAAATAGACCAACAGAACAAAGATCAAAAAAACCAAACCCAAAATAACTTTGCCTTCAAGACAAAAGATATGGATTTGAATGGCAAATACATTCTCAATGGTATTAGTGGCATTGACTACAAACTCACAACAAAAACAGCAGAGTATAAGGATTTGAATGGAAAAGAACAATCCAAACGTTTGATGAATCATACTTTCAAACTAGGTAGTCTTTCTTTAGGTAAATCAGAACTTTCTTCATTCAATATGGGCACATCTTCTGATTCTTTTTTTGTTTCCAGTAAAAAAGGAGACATTGTAAGTTTAGAAGGAATAAATATGAAAGATTTTAAAATAGAAATGCAGGAAGAATTTATGTCTGATAAAGATCAGCAAGAGGAACATAAAACTCAAGAAAAAGAGAATCCTAAAGCAAAAAAACAGCCTTATCAATATGATCCTGCCAAAACTAAACTTGTTCCAAAGTCTTTTTCTTTAAAGGAGTTTGATATAGCCAAAGTGAAAGGTGGCAACCTCAAAGTAAACATCAATAGCATTGATGAAAAAACCAAGAAAGTCACTCCTAACTTTTATATAGATTTAGGAAAAGATGGTTTTCTAGAAAATGTAAAAATCAGTGATGTAAAGTATGATGAAACAATAGGTAAAAGCTTTTTAGCTCATTTAACTAGTGGCAAATTGGAAATGCATGCTTTTAAAGTTCCTACTATGTTATTTTCTAGAGGATTAGGCACAATGCATGGAACAGAAACAGGCAAGGTTACCGTAACACGTTTTCATAGAGGAGAAAATGCAGATCAAAGGGGGGCAACCTTTACGATTCAAAACTTTAAAAGTAAATTCGAGCAACCCAAAAACAACAAAGGTGATTTGCTCGAATTTACTTCTGGAGCAAATCTTGATGGAGAGATTTATGACAATGGTCGTTTTGTTCTAAATTCACAATCTTATTTTACTATTCCTAAATTGAATTGGAAGAGTAAAGACGTTCAAATCTTTTCTAACCATCCTACAGGTATAAAAGGTATTAAAGTAGATATATTACCCATTAGAGACAATTCACCAGAAAGAAACATTACTCATTTTCAGATTAATGAACTTTTATTCGAAGAAACACACGCCAAAGGTCTTTTTGTAAAAAAGGGTGATATAAAAATAGAACTACCTAAAGATTATCAAACTATTGTTCCTAATATTTGGCTAAAAGGATTAGTAAATAAAAAGACACTTAATTTTGTTGGAAAAGGTGGTTTAAAAAATGGTTTCGATTGGAACGAGATAAAGGTATCTGTAGATAAAGGTATGCACGATTTTTTGAAAACCAATATGGCTCTCCAAGCTGAAAAATTAGATTTAGAATATGGAGCTGATGGTAGCTTTACATTGGAGATACAAAAATTAGAAAGTGGTTTGAATAAAAATAATGCAAACACAAACAGCCTGAAGTTTGGTGGTAAATCCTTCAATACCCCTTTAGATAACAGTTTTGTGAAAGATCCTAACAACCCCAACCAAGCAAGTTTTATAGATGCTGATAAAATCAAGTATAAAAACACTCCTGATAAAGAGACTCTTGATAAGGAAGGGAAGCCCATCATGAGAAAAACTATCATCCTAGAAAATCCAACACTCAATTTTTTACCTCTCAGAGGACAAATAGTAGGTACACATAAATCAGGAGGAATGAAGTGGCATCCAGATATTGTTTTCAATGAATTACTCTTAAATGGAAAAACAAAAGGGAATCTGATAGTAGAGGAGGTTAAAATAGATTTGGGTAATGACTACTTTGGTCCTACAAAAGATAAAAACTCGAATATACTTCTAAAACAAGCAAGAGGTAAAGAAGAAGTTTGGAGGATTAGAGCAGAAGGTGGCGAATTTGAGTTAAATAACATTAATGCTAATATTCGTAATATAAAAACTTTATCCGAAATGTTTTCAGATGAGGAAAGAAGTTTTGAGGTCGAGGATTTTTTAAATTTCTCAAAAGACCCTGAAAGTGTCAAGAAAAATATAAAAGATTTTCTAAATCCTGATGTACACGCTAAAAAACCTGAAAAGAAGAAAGAACCTTTCAAAAATCAAGATTTTGCTTTTCTGGATGATATGACTGGAAGTAGTATAGATGTTTTCATATATGATGAAAAAACAACATTATATGTATCTCACTTTGATAAAAATGATACTTCTTTTAAAAACAAAGACAGAAACGATAAAATGGATGGTGCTTATGTAAATGTAACAGATTTTTTAAAAAAGTTTACAGATACATTTCTAAAAAATATAAAATTCAAGCATATTAAAAGTTTAGTTGATACAGGTCTAGATGATCTTAAAACATTTAATGCCATATTGAATAGACTTTTTGATTTTAATGTAAATACTTTTTGGGATGAGTCGGGACACTTGATTGAACATGCTTTAGAAAAATCTTTACAAAATGAACTTCTTATAACAAATAATAATGGACAAATCTATTTAAGATTATCCTCTTTGGCTGCACTATTTTCAGGCAATGTTAATTTAGGTATGGAGATGGAGATTTTAAAGGATTTTCTTATTAAAAAATATATAGACAAGGCTATTACTCGTGTTGCAACACTTACAATAGATCCGTTTTCTACATTTGTAGATGATCCTAAAAAAGACCATCTAGAAGAAAAAATGCAAGAAAAAGAGAGAAAAGATTTTGATAAATTTCATAGCGAATCAAAGGAGAAATTAAAAAATAACACTAATTCAAGTGTTCCTCAAGAAAATCAAGATACCCAACAAAGTTCAGATTTAGTACCTACTATTGAATATCTTTTTAGAGAGTTCCAAAAGAATTTGTCAAAAGCAAATAATACTTCTTTTCCTGAAAACTTAAGCATTTACACAACTAAAGTAATACCAAATTATTTTAATTTTATGTTAGAATTGTTTATTTATACTGTATTTTTTGAATTTACACTGATGAATCCAAGAATGTCTATGTACTTTAGTCATAAAAAAAATAAAGGAGCAAACAGCTCTATTATGGGAAATAATGGCATGATAGACATAAAAGAGACTTTTGCACAATTGAATATTGGTCAAAAAATTGATACAAAAGATAAATCTTTTATTTATGGAAATAATAAACATTTTCCTTTTTACGATTTCATTCATCATCCTACTATTACTTTAAGTGATGTAGCTATTAATAATCTCCGTGTTCCTGTCAAAAGTGATCAGGTTATACCAAATACTTATGGTATGCAAACTTATTCTGTTATAGACCAACTAATTGATATTAAAAGTCTGAACTTAGATTCTTTAGAATTATCTTACTTGCAAGGTTGGGGATATAACGATATCAGAAATGGTAGAGTAGGTGATATTCTACAAAAAAGTAAAATACAAGCATGGGGTTCTGGAGCTAAAATAAGAGGGTTTGAGATGATTTTAAGGAAGAAAACTGAAGAAGATCCAAAAAAATAATAAATAGAAATTTTCTACAAAATACATGAATCTACAAGAGCAATTTCGTTGGTTAGAAGTTCTTTTAGAAGAAAGAATAGATGATTTACCCAATATCATACTTTATCAAGATATAGAGATGCCTGCTGTTTTGGATATAGAAGCTTGGCAATCAAAGCAATTATCTGATACAGAAGAAATTACAATTACATTGTTAGCTTTGGCTTCTTCTTTTATGCCTTCTATTTTTGATATATTTAAGAAAGCCGAACAGAGTATCTCTGAGCCTTCTTTATTGGGTTGTTTTAAAAACGCAGAATCAAATACTTATCATCCAACAACTCGTACAGCTTTATTTCTGCTTGCAGGTAAAAATATTGAAAAGAGGATTCATATTATCCAAAAGTATTTTAAAGCAGAAAGTAGATTATTTCAAAACAACATCTTAAAGCCTTTTATGAAAGATGTAGTATCTGAAGATTGTATTTTAGAAATATCACCTGAATTTCTATATAAAATATCGCTCAATCAGAAGTTTAAATATACTTACAGTTCCTCATTTCCTGCCAGTTTATACCAAACAGACGAAAATTGGGATGATTTGGTCTTAAATCCTTCTGTAAGAGATTGTTTGATGGATGTAAAAGCTTGGATGAAACATTATCCCACTCTCAATAACAGCCCTCAATACAAAGGTTCAAAGGGCTTCAAAGCTTTGTTTTGGGGTGAATCTGGTACTGGTAAAACTGTCAGTGTGGGTATTTTGGGTAAAGAAGTGGGCAGAGATGTGTACAGAATTGACCTCTCTCAGATTGTTTCTAAGTATGTGGGTGAAACTGAGAAAAACCTTAAATATGTCTTCGATTTGGCTCAAAATAAAGACTGGATTCTTTTCTTCGATGAAGGAGATGCTTTGCTGGGTAAAAGAACAGACAACAAATCTGCCAATGATAGATATGGAAATCAGGAAATAGCCTACCTTCTTCAAAGAATGGAAGATTTTGATGGGATTTTATTTCTTTGTACCAACAAAAAAGACAATTTGGATGAGGCTTTCAAGAGACGTTTTCAGTTGAGATTTGAGTTTAGCCAGCCCTCTCCTACTGTTCGTTATGAAATATGGATAAAAGCTTTTGAAGAGTTCTCTTTCAACAATGTACCTATTGAATATGTGGCAGATAAACTCAAAGATATGAATGGGGCTTGGATTAAGAGTTTTGCTCGTTTTTGTAAAGTTCAAGCCTTAGAGGATAGCTCAGAGAATGCTTATGTTTTTGACAGGGAGAAATTTTTTAGGACTTTAAGAAACTTCTATATTATTCAGGGAAAAGGATACCATGATATTACAGCCATGTGCAAAGAGTTGGGACTTGCCATGTGGAAAGATATTATTATGTAAAAAGCCTCGTTTAGACAAGGCTTTTTATTTATAAGGTGTTTTACTCCTTTTTAAGTTTATAACATACCTCTGTGTTATATCTAGACTCTGAATATAACACAGAAAAAGCTATGTATTCATTATTATTTCCCAAAATACTACCTCTCATTTCAAAATTTTCAAAAACACATATAATTGCAGCATGTTGCTGATCTATACTAAATTCCCCTTGAATTTGGCTATCATTTATTTCATCATCATATCTAGATTTGTCTAATACTTTAAAAAATAAAGTAACTAATCTATCTTCTTTAGAAAATTTTAATAACATTTGATAAATATAGCCATCAAAATTACCTCCTGCAATCCAGTCTATGGATGCAGAAATGCCACTTTCATAAAACTTATCAAAATGTAGTTTATCAATCTCCATCTATTTTTTCTTCAAAATCTCCTTATACTTAGCAGGATTCTTTAAAATTTTGATAGCTTCCTGAAGTTCTTTGTCATTATCAAATTTGGCTTCTGTCTCACCTTTTTCAAGATAATATCTTGCACAAATTTCCTCCTCCAATAATTCTCTGATTTCATTCTTGAAAGTCATTAAATCTGCTTCTTTATTTTTAGAAATTCGTCCTTTGAGAGTATTTAATTCGTTTTGAATCAAATCGTATGTTTTATCTTTTTTAGCAGCATCTATCAAATCTTTGTAACTTTTTTCCATTTCAGTTGTGTAAGCATAATCTTTATTTTTTACCCATGTTACAAAAGCTTGATAATCTGCATCTGAAAGAGCAAATTCTCTGGCTGGTTTTATCTGACTATTCTTTAAAGCATATTCATTGGCATATTCAAAAATAAGATTTTTAGTTACCAGACTTTGAGCAATAGGACTAAGAATTTCCTTTTCGATAATTACGTCTGGTTCTAAACCTGCACCATCATAAACTGTTCTACCTCCTTTGGTTTTAAAAGCTCTACGCAACGAATCTGGTATTTTAGATACTTTTCCTTGATCGTCTCTGTTGCTATAATCCAAAGCCTGAATACATCTACCACTAGGTACATAATATTTTGCAACTGTAATTTTCACTTGCGAATTATAGGTTAGTGGTCGTGTACTTTGCACTAAGCCTTTTCCAAAAGAACGTTGCCCAATAAGTACACCTCTGTCGTAATCCTGAATTACCCCCGAAACAATTTCGGATGCAGAAGCACTTCTACCATTTACAAGTACTACTAGTGGAATATCTGTATCAATGGGTTGTCTGAGAGATTTATAAGTTTTGTTCCATTCTGCTATTTTTCCTTTTGTAAAAACAATGTCTAAGTCTCTGGGAAGAAACAGATTACAAATATTTACAGATTCATTCAAAAGCCCACCAGGGTTTCCTCTTAAGTCTAGGATAATACTTTTAGCACCCTTACTCTTTAAATCCTCCATACTCTTACGAATACCATCAGCTGCTCCTTGTGTAAACTCACTTAGATAAATGTACCCCACTCCTTCATCTACCATTCCATGAAAAGGAATATTATCTACTTTGATTCTTTCTCGCTTAATTTTTATCTTTTCGGTCTGAGTAGATCCATAATGTCTAATCAAAAGTTCTATCTCTGTATCAGGTTGCCCTTTAAGTAAACGGCTAATATCACTCTGATTTTTTCCTGTTACTTTTACCTCACCGATTTGAAGAATCTCATCTCCTATCTTTAATCCACTTTTAAGAGCTGGAGAATTTTCCATAGGCATAATAATGGTCACTTTTCCATTTCTTGTTCCTACTGTTGCTCCTATCCCTCCATATTCTCCTGTTGTCATGGTTCGATAATCTTCTATCTGGTCTTCGGAAATATACACAGTATAAGGATCTAACGATTTGAGCATGGCATCCACCCCTGTACGCATAATTTTATTAGGGTTCACTTCATCTACATAATAATTATTTACTTCTTTGTAGAGAGTCGTAAAAATATCAATGTTCTTGGCTATTTCGAAGGCATTGTCTTGTGGATCTTTCTTAAATGCAAAGAAAGTGGCAATAGCCAATGCTGGCAGTACCAATGCTTTTAGACTTTTCCTAATTGTTTTCATAGGCTTTTATTTTATTGAGAATAACTCAAATACAGGAAATTTATTGTATAAGAAAGTTATGAAGATTTTCGATTTTTGAGAGCTAAAAGTGCAAATACGATTCCTAATGGTAAAGGTATCCAGAATGTATCTTTTAGTTCTGTCAGATGGCTATTGGTAGAGCCAATCTGATACATTGCCGCTGAGGCAAAAAAACATAGACCTGCAAGAATGGGAGCTAATTTTTTCATAAGCATTTATTTTTTTATTTAAGGTCAAAAAAATAAAAGAAAAAAGCAAGAATTTATACAAATTCTTGCTTTTTTAATGTCTTGTAAAATCAGACTATGCGTGCAAAGTACCTTTTTTTGCAGCATCTCTGATTGCTTGCTCAATGCCTTTCTTGTTGATAGTACGAAGTGCTTTAGTAGAAACTCTAAGAGTTATCCAAAGGTCTTCATCAGCTAAATAAAACTTTTTTGTCTTAAGATTTACATCAAATCTTCTTTTTGTTTTATTGTTAGCGTGAGAAACGTTATTCCCTACCTTAGGCTTTTTTCCTGATAATTGACAAACTCTCGCCATAACCTTATAATTAATAAATGTTTTTACAAATTGGAGTGCAAATATAGTCTTTAGTTTGGGAATTACAAAAAAATATTATTTTTTTTCTTTTTTCTTAAAACCATAAGGACAGTGTTTACATCCATTCTGACAGCAGTAGCCTCTTTTTAAATGATACTGTTCTGTAAAAACCATCAAACCTTGCTCATTAAAATAAAAATCTCCCTCTTCTACAGTGGGCGTATTATTGGACTTTTTCTTGCCCGAATATAAAAAATCCATAATTTTTGTATCTTTGTAAACGTTTTGTGTCTAACACAAAATACAACGCAAAAGTTTAAATTTTTATGACAACGACTACACACATTTCGACACAAGAAGCTATTGCTTTAGAAGACCGTTATGGAGCTCACAACTATCACCCTTTGCCAGTGGTACTTTCTAAAGGAGAGGGAGTTTTTCTTTGGGATGTAGAAGGCAAACGCTATTTTGATTTTCTTTCGGCATATAGTGCTGTCAATCAAGGTCATTGTCATCCTCGTATTATTCAAGCTCTTATTGAGCAAGCTCAAACACTTACACTTACTTCAAGAGCTTTTTATAATGACAAATTAGGTGTTTTTGAGAAATATATCACAGAATATTTTGGTTATGATAAAGTTCTGATGATGAACTCTGGTGCTGAAGCCAACGAAACAGCTTTAAAGTTGGCTCGTAAGTGGGGTTATCAGAAAAAGGGTATTCCTGAAAATAAAGCTATTATCTTAGCTGTAAAACGCAATTTTCACGGCAGAACACTTGCCATCATTTCAGCTTCTACTGATAAAACAGCAACCAAAGATTTTGGTCCTTTTATAGATGGTTTTCAGGTAATTGAATACAATGACATTGCAGCTCTTGAAACTGCTCTCCAAAATCCTAATGTTTGTGGTTTTTGGGTAGAACCTATTCAGGGTGAAGCTGGTGTTTTTGTTCCAGATGATGGTTATTTGGCTAAGTCTGCTGAATTATGTAAAAAACACAATGTACTATTCATGGTAGATGAGGTACAAACAGGTGTAGGCAGAACTGGTAAACTGATTGCTTCTCATCACGAAAATGTACAACCAGATATGCTTATTCTTGGAAAAGCTCTTTCGGGAGGCACTTATCCTGTTTCGGCAGTATTGGCAAATGATGAAGTGATGCTCTGCATCAAGCCAGGTGAACATGGTTCTACATTTGGAGGAAATCCTCTTGCTTGTGCAGTAGCAATGGCTGCTTTACAAGTAGTAAAAGATGAAAAACTTACAGAAAATGCTGAAAAAATGGGTGAGATGTTTAGAAATAGAATGAGAGCTTTGATGCAACGTTACCCTGAAAAAGTATCGGCTGTTCGTGGAAAAGGTTTGCTCAATGCCATAGATATCAAAGAAAAAGATGGAAAAACAGCTTGGGATGTTTGTTTGGCAATGAAAGAGCATGGTTTACTAGCTAAACCTACTCATGGAGATAAAATTCGTTTTGCCCCTCCACTTATTATTACAGAAAGCCAAATGGATGAGGCTTGTAGCATTATTGAAACTGTTATTGCAAATTATTAAACTACAAAAAGCCAGCTAAAAGCTGGCTTTTTTACTACCTATCTTTTTTTTGCTTTCAAAATAGGTTCATATTTAATCTCCTGACCACAAAGCGTATTGAGGCATATCACTAAATTTTTGGCGTGTAATCCCAAAACTGAATTATAATCATCTTTACGGTAACCTCCAAACAAGCCCAGTATTAAGGGTAAGGGTTTTCTACGTTTTTCATCTATTTTCTTGACAAAATCATAGACAATATGGGCACATTCTATCCATTCGGCTGTGGTGCATTGTCCTTTCGTATCATCATCTTCATGGCTATCAGCTCCATGACAGAATACCACATAATCAATGTATTTATCATGAATAGCATCTCTCAATAGTCCCAGTTCACGCCTTAGATTATTGATAAATTTTTGGTGTTTATCTTCAGGATTGATGTTTCCAATCCCTTTGGGAATAGCCAAATTCAAATCTGAAACAAACTTTCGGGCATCTTCGATGCTGTTTCCAAAATGTCCGTCAAGGTCTATATAAGCCCCTCGTTTACCTGTTTCTCTAAAAACTTTGACAGAGGCTATCACCTGCCCCGAAAAAGTACAGTACCCCAGCCCATGCTCTGGTAAGGCATGGTGGAAACCACAGGCAGGATTAAAAGTTACTTTCTCTGGGTTTTCTAAAGCAAATTTAATAGCCTCATATAAACTTGCATTGGTGTATCGAACGGTTTCAGCAAATTGAGGTGACCAGTCCAGATTGCTACTTTTAGTCCAATTACGTTTTCCTGCAAAAAAACCATCCACATATTCTTTTGTATGAGCCAGATAGAATTCTTCTTGTGAAAAGGGTTTGAAGTCATCTTTGATGGCAAAATGACCTTTAAGACTGTTTTTTTCAAGGAAATTAAGTAACAGTTTAGGCTTTTGGGGAGATTTGGACACATTCCTCCCATTATTCTTCAATACCATGTTTTCATGGTAGAAGGTATATATTTGTGCGTTTCGCATAATTTTCAGGTTTGAATATTTCAAATAGGAAATACACCTCCACAACACATGGAGATGAAAATGAAATACCTTGCCTGAGACAGTTAGAATCTGTCAGCAATAAAAATTACTTAAAATAAAATGGAATGCTCAAACAAGGTACTATTTGTTTGAACTATCGGGTGGAAAGAGACGGGCAAAGCCAATGTTAATGCAAAAATGATTCATAGTTATACATAATTATACTGCAAATATAATTGCTTTCTCAAGGATTTACAAATTATTTTACAGTTATTAACAATCTACTTAGGCATCAAAATAGGCTCAAATCTAATTTCTTGTCCACAAAGTGTATTGAGGCATATTACTAAATCTTTGGCATGTAAACCCAAAACTGAATCATAATCGTCTTTACGATAGCCCCCAAACAAACACAATACAAGCGGAATAGGCTTTTTGAGCTTTTCATCTAATTTTTTGACAAAATTATAGAATATCTCAGCACACATTATCCACTCTTTTGTATTACATTGTCCTTTGGTATCATCATCTTCATGGCTATCAGCACCATGACAAAAAACAAGATAGTTTATTTGGTTTTCTAAAATAGCTGTTTCAAGAATGTTTAACTCTCTTTTAAAATTATCAATGTATCTCTCGTGGCTTCCAGAAGGATTAATATTGCCAAAACCTTTGGGAATAGCCTCATTCAAGTCTTCTACAAAACTTCTAGAATCTTCAATGCTATTTCCAAAATGACCATCTAAATCTATGTAAGCTCCTCTCATACCTGTTTCCCTGAATATTTTCACAGAAGCTATCACCTGTCCTGAAAAAGTACAATACCCCATACCATACATGGGTTGGGCATGGTGAAAACCACTCACAGGACTAAAACAAATACTTTCTGGATTTTTTAAAGCAAATTTAATTGCCTCATACAAACTTGCATTGGTGTACTGAACAGTTTCAGCAAATTGAGGTGACCATTCAAGATTATTACTTTCGGCTAAAGGCTTTTTACCTTCAAAAAAACGATCTACATAATTCTGTGTATGAGCTATATAAAATTCTTCTTTTATGAAAGGTTCAAAATTTTGATAGATTTCAAGATATTTGAGAAGTTCGTTTTTTTCAAGAAAATCGAGCAACCACTTAGGTTTTTGAGGCGATTTAGAAAAATTCTTTTCACCTTCTTTCAAAACCATTTTTTCAGTATAAAAAGTAGATAATTGAGGTTTTCGCATAGATTATATTTTTATGGATATGCTCATTGATAGCTATATTACAAAATTAAGTTTTTGCTATTATAAAACCAAAGCCAGCTTTTAGCTGGCTTTCAATTCTATTAAGTATTGTACCTAATTAAATAACAAAAACCTTATAGGTTTTAATATAAATTAAATTATTCTCCTTACTTAATTCATCCCTATCATATTAAATGCTCCCCAATACAATGGGCTTTTATATTTGAGTTTTATTACTTTCTGTGCTTCTCTGAACGCTTCTCGCTTATTTCCTGTTTTTGCCCATTTCTGATAAAATGCAATCATCATATTGGCTGTAGCCTCATCATCTACTTTAAACAAACTAAAAACAACAGTTTTAGCTCCCGCAATCATAAATGAGCGTTGTAAGCCATAAACACCCTCTCCCACTTTGTTTTGTCCAACTCCTGTTTCACAGGCAGAGATGATTACCAGTTCTGTTTTTGAAAGAGGCAAATCAATTACTTCATAGGCTGTAAGAACACCCTCTTGTGTATGATAATCTATTTTGTCAGATTCCATTAAATCGCCCGCTCCTTCTAAAAGCAAACCTGCTCTGAGTAGTGGATTCTGGCTCGTCTGACTTTTCTGTAAGCCAAAATTATCAGTTTCGGGGGTATTTTCTTCAAAAAAACCATGTGTTGCTAAATGCAAAATAGTTGGACTTTGCACATTTTTTATTTTTTGCTCTGAGGCATCTTTTCCTGTAAAGAGTTCAAAATCAATTTTTTTACCTTTCAGGATATTTCCAATCTGTTTTACCTCTTTCTCTGTACCTTTTAAATCGGCTACTTTTGAACCTTTAAGTTTTGTATAATAATTTGGATTACCTATTAAAAATGCTCTTTGATTTTCTTTATTAATTGGTGATTCGGGCTTTAGGGATTCTTCCGTAGAACTTAAATACCAAATATCCTGATAATCAAAAACATAAGCTTTTCCATTTAGTAATGTGGCAATATTTAATTCATTATAAATACCATCAGGAGAGAAATAAATTTTCTTATTTTTACCAGTTTTCTCTTCTATACTTTTCCAAAGTTTATTATAAGAATTTTTATCATTTTTCCTGAAACGAATAGAATTTCGATAAAAATTTAAGGCTTCTTTTTCTAATTCATTCCCATTAGGCAACAAAACATATTCAGGAGACTTTATTGTATTAGGTGTTAAAATTAAAGCAGCATAATATACAGAATCTGTAAAGCCATTTTCAAACCATCTGAAACGTACAATTTCTACAGCCACTTCATTCTTTTTCAGGTTTTTCTGAATATCTTGCCATTTTACTACATTTTTCTGAAAACTGTTTTTGAAAGTTGTAGATTTTTCAAGAAGCTGTTTTTCAAGCTTTTCTACTGATATGATTAATTTTTCTACTTCTTTATCATCTTCTTTTACGTTTGCCATTAAAGAAGCCAGCTCCTCTTTCTGGTCAATCCATTGTTGATAAACCACTTTTACAGAATCATTTTCTGTCTGATAGATATTTTGACGTAGTTTGCTTGAATATTTTAAAAGCAAACCCTTGTTAGCCAAAGTATTGTTATACAATTCACCTAAAAGTTCAGGGTTTGTTTTTACCTGAGCAAATGCCAAATTATGAAAAAACTCAAAGTCACTTTGAATTTCCTGCCAGTAACGCTCTTTTTCTTGTTCACTAAGAGCTGGAAAGTAGCTTTGTACAAAGCCATGATATTTTTTAAGATTTTCAAGTGTGATTTGATTAGCTTTTGCATAATCCTGATTGCTAAAAGCCAATCGGGCTATTTTACTTTGAGCCTTTACAAAAGAAGGATGAGATTTATCAAAGGCTTTTTTATAGATTTCACCTGCCTGTGTGTAATAGCGTTCAGCATCTGTATTTTTTTTATTTTTTAAAGCTATATCACCTCTAAGCAAGTCTATTTCAGCTTTTTCGATGTTTCTTTTACTTGTTTTTTCTACCCAAATAGCAGAAGCCTGAGCCAATAATGCGTCTGCTTTTGCTAAACTATCTGCATCAGCATAAATGATAGCCAAATTTTTAAGAGCTTCTGCATAAAGTTGATGCTTATCACCAAGTTTTTTCAGAGCAATTTCTTTACTTTTTTCTAAAAGGTTTATAATTTCTTCTTTAGGTGTTTTTTTAAGTAAAAACCTAACATTTGCCAAACTTGTAAGTGTTGGAATCATGGCTACACTTTCTTCTCCTAATGTACTCTTTTTAATATTTGAAATATCCAAAAGAGCTTTTTCTGCTTTATCAAGGCTAAATACATTTTGATAAAACTCCGTCATCTGTTCCAAATAATCGGCATAAATGAGTGTATTTTTACCATATACTTTTTCTGTGATTTCTTCTGAAACTCTCATTTGCTTCTCCACAGCATCATATTTACCCTGAATTAAATACAGTTTAGCCAGCAGATTGAGTGGAGTAATTAGTTTTGGTGTTTTTTTACCATAACGTGTTTCATAGTTACTAATCGCCTGACGAAGTAAAGTTTCAGCTTTTTTGAAGTCTGCTTTGACCATATAAACCTGAGCCAGATCTTCCATGGATTTGGTTGATTCGGTCAGAGCTTTTTCTTTTTTACGCTGATAAATACGTCCTGCCTGACGTAACAGGTCTTCAGATTCTTCATATAAGCCCATTTTCGCATAAACTCTTGCTTTTAAAGCTAGGGCATTGGCATATTGTACTGAACGTTTTCCATATTTTTTACGAAGCAGAGTGGCTGCTTTCTGAGCATTTTCCTCAGCCTCTGGATAATTATGCTTTCTAAGCAATAAGCCTGCTTTTTTAAGAAGGTGTTCACCAAAAGCTGCTCCCTTTTCTCCATATCTTTTGAGAACTTCATTTTCTACAAAGGCAAGATATTTACCTGCTTCCTCGTAACTCTCTGTAATATCAAAATAACGTTGCAAATGGTCATTTACTTCAATATAGTTTTTATGGGATGGCAACCACTCTTCCACAAAAAACAAATACTGTTTTTTATAATAATAGTTTTTCACCTCTGGTAATGCCGATGTATGAGAAATCTGGAAATCAGCCCAACGGATACGTGCCAAATTTGTATTCAGAGCATTTTCTCCAAAATTTTCTAAATATCCTGCATATGCTTCCTTTAACTCCTCATTGGCTTGACTAATATCTTGTTCTGTTTTTAAATCGTGTATTTGAGATAAATATTCATAACTGGCTATACGCAAAAGGTTTTTCTGAGGCAATAAGCTATCAGATGTATTGATAATATTTTGAAAAACAGGCTTGGCTTTATCTAATTTTTGAGCTACAAAGAGGTTTTCAGCTTCCTGAAATTCTTTTTTAATTCTGTAATAATGATTTTTTTGAGGATAATATTTATCCATCGTTTTCTGGAATAAAGCTGCTATTTTATCTTTTTTACCTTTTGTTTCAAGTGGCTGTGTAGTAGTTGTATCTGCATTTTGTTTGACCTCCAGAGTATCCGAATCATCATCTTTATCATTATCAGGCTCATCTTTATCTGTAATATCCGAACTGCTTAGTTTTTTATTATTTTTTTGAAGCTGTAAAACTTTCAGTTGTGCCTCTAAACTAAGTGTATGAGTTGGATTTAGACTTTGAGCAACTAATTTATAAAATGGAATAGCCTTTTGTGGTTCTAAGAGGTTTTCGTAGTTCTGAGCTACCCAGAAATTATACTGAGCCATTTCAGGGCTACTTTTTCCTGCCAGTTTTTTAATTCTTTCAGCATCTTTTCTAAATAAAGAATCTGCAAGCAGATAATCACCTTTTTCTGCAATCATCTGTAATTTAATTATTTGCAACTCTACAAATTGTTGTTCTCTATAATTAATATCGTTTTTAGAGGTTTTTTCTTTATTGCCTAAATAGTTTACTTTTTTATTCTGAGCCTTTTCCCAAAAAGAAATCAACCAATCAATATGCTTTTCTGCCTCATTGAGTTTCCCTGTTGCCAAACAAATTTTGACATAATGAGTTCGGGCATCTGCAAGCAACAAAGAATCATCAGCTGGAAGTTTTATTGGCTTTTCAAGCATTAAGTAAGCATCTTTATATTTATTAGCTTTCATAAGCATATCAGCATAACGCAGGGCTGTCATATTTGTTAAATAAGGGTCTTTTTCATCTAATTTTATTTTTGAAAAAGATTTTTCAAATCCCACAAAATTCTTCTGAGATTCATAAATCATACTTTTGAGTATCCAATACCACGATTCTGGCAGTTTTTCTTTGGTATTTTCTTTGAACTCTTTTTCTAAACTTGCAAGGGCTTTGTCATACTTGCCTGACTGATAATTTTTGAGTGTTTTTGCATAGGCATTTTCGTAAGTTTGGGCAAAAGAAGTGCCCCATAAACTAACGAAGAAAAGGGTATAAATCCATTTCATAAATTCAGTGTAGTTTTGTTTAATGCAATTTACAAAAGTTTCTGATATTTTGTCTTTTACATGATTTTTCTGATATTTACAAGCCTTTCGGACATACGCAAATTTAAACTCATTATTGATATGTACACCAATCAAAGTACCTTAGCACAAGAGTTGCAAGACATTGAAAACAATGGTCTTTTCAAAAAAGAAAGAATTATTACTACTCCACAAGGAGCTGATATTGAAGCCAATGGCAAAGAAGTAATCAATTTTTGTGCAAACAACTATTTGGGGCTTTCATCGCACCCAAAAGTAATTGAAGCAGCCAAAGCAGCCATTGACTCTCATGGTTTTGGAATGTCATCTGTTCGTTTTATTTGTGGGACACAAGATATTCATAAAACACTCGAAAAGAAGATTTCTGAGTTTTTGGGTACAGAAGATACCATTTTGTATGCTGCCGCTTTCGATGCCAATGGAGGTGTTTTTGAACCTTTGTTCAACGAACAAGATGCTATCATTTCTGATGAGCTTAATCATGCTTCTATTATTGATGGTGTAAGACTTTGTAAAGCTCAACGCTTCCGTTACAAACATAACGATATGGCAGATTTGGAAGCCAAACTCCAAGAAGCTAAAAATACAAGAAACAAGATTATTGTAACAGATGGCGTTTTCTCGATGGATGGAACGATTGCCCAGTTAGATAAAATTGTAGAATTAGCTGAAAAATACCAAGCTCTTGTGATGATTGATGAATGCCATGCTTCGGGTTTTATGGGAAAAACAGGCAGAGGTACACACGAACACAGAGGCGTAATGGGCAAGATTGACATCATTACAGGTACTTTGGGTAAGGCTTTGGGTGGTGCTATGGGTGGTTTTACGAGTGGTAAAAAAGAAATGATTGAGCTTTTACGCCAGCGTTCAAGACCTTATTTGTTCTCGAATGCCCTTGCTCCTGCCATTGTAGGTGCTTCGATTGCTGTTCTTGATATGCTTTCTGAAACTACAGCACTTAGAGACAAACTTGAAGAAAACACCAAGTATTTCCGTAGCAAAATTACAGAAGCAGGTTTTGATATAAAACCTGGTGAACATGCCATTGTACCCATTATGCTCTATGATGCTGTACTTGCTCAGAAAATGGCTGAAAAGCTTCTAGATAAAGGTATTTATGTGGTTGGTTTCTTCTACCCTGTTGTACCTAAAGGGCAAGCTCGTATTCGTGTACAAATCTCGGCAGGACACGACAGACACCACCTCGATAAAGCCATCGCAGCCTTTACTGAAGTTGGTAAAGAGTTGGGAGTGTTGAAGTAATTGAAAAGGGCTAAGTTTTAGCCCTTTTTGTTTGTAAACATAATTATATTGAAAATATGACACCCGAATTTGAAAATCTGCTTACACTTTTAGAAAGCGAAGATGAGCAAAATAGAGAGCTAGCTTTTTTACAAATACAACATTATAAAGAAGAGTTTAAATCTCATTTTGGCTTAGATTACAATGAAAACGTAAAAAAACTAATAGTTTTTTTACTAACAAATAAGATAGGTCATAAGACATGGAACACAAAAACAAGTTTATTAGAAGTTGAAAGAGTAACGTTAAATCCCAGACAACTTGAGTATATCCCAGAGGAAATTTGTGAACTTCAAAACTTGAGAGATTTATTTTTAAATAATCACCAAATTCAAACTATTCCACAAGAAATTGGAAGGCTTAAAAATTTACAAATCTTGTCTTTGAGTAATAATCAAATCCGAGTCATTCCACCAGAAATTGGCGAACTTAAGAATTTACAAGCATTGCTTTTGAGTCACAATCAAATTCAAGAAATTCCACTAGAAATTATTAAATTAAAAAGTTTGTTAAATTTTGAATTAATGACTAATTATATTTCAAAAATTCCTGCAGAAATAGGAGAACTTGAAAATTTAGGAAAACTTGATTTATATAATAACACCATTCAAGAAATACCCACACAGATAGAGGAACTCCAAAATTTACAAACATTGGCTTTAGCAATTAATCAGATTCAAGTAATTCCCAAAGAAATTGGAGTATTACAAAATTTGCAAGCAATAGACTTACACAAAAATAAAATTAAAACTATTCCTACAGAAGTTAGTAATCTCAAAAATTTACAATATTTAAATTTGAGTAATAACCAAATACATGTTATTCCAGAAGAAATAGGGATACTTACAGATTTAAAAATAATACTTTTAGCAAACAATCAAATCCAAATCCTTCCCAAAGGAATTGGAAAACTCCAAAATTTAGAAAAATTAAATGTAGAGAACAATCCTATTAAAAATATTGATGAAATCAAGGCTCTTTTACCAAATTGCCAAATTATCTTTTAAAGGGATTTTTACCTCTCAAACAACATTCTTTCGCCTTTTTTGCTTTCATCAAAAACGCCATTGTGGTATGCCAAATGCCCTGATACAATCGTAGCATAAATACTTGCTCCAAAAGTATGCCCTTCCAGAGGCGACCAGCCACACTGGTATAAAATATTACTTTTATTTACTTGTAAAGGTGTGTTCAAATCTACTACTGCCAAATCTGCCCAGTATCCTTCTCTGATATAGCCTCTATTTTCTATCTTAAAGCAGATAGCCACATTATGAGCCATTTTTTGTACAATTTTTTCTAAAGAAATTTTGCCCTGTTTGTAGAAATCGAGCATCATAAGCAACGGATGCTGAATAAGTGGCAGACCAGCAGGTGCTTGCCAGTATTTTTGAGCTTTTTCTTGAGCAGTATGGGGAGCATGGTCAGTAGCTATTACATCAAAATGGTCGTCTAAAAGAGCCTGAAACAACAAGGGTTGGTGCCTTGGGTCTTTGATAGCAGGGTTACATTTAATATTGTGTCCCAGACGTTCATAATCATTTTTATTAAACCACAAATGGTGTACACACACCTCAGAAGTAATATGTTTTTGTTCTAAAGGAATATCATTTTGAAATACTTGTATTTCTTCAGAACTTGAAATATGCAAAATATGTAAACGAGTTTTGTATTTTTTAGCCAATTCTGCTGCAAACGAAGAAGATTTGAAACAAGCCTCCTCATCTCTGATTTCAGGGTGGCAATACGCAGGAACATCATCTCCAAAACGTTCTTTATAAATAGCTACCTGAGCCTTGATAGTTGCTTCATCTTCGCAATGCGTGGCAATGAGCATGGGCGTTTGGCTAAAAACCTTCTCTAAAATACTGGCATTATCTACTAACATATTTCCTGTGGAGCTTCCCATAAAAATCTTAATTCCACATACATCTCTACGATTGGTTTTGAGTACCTCCTCCAAATTATCATTCGATACACCCATATAAAATGAATAATTGGCAAGAGATGTTCTTGCTCCAATCGCATATTTATCTGCTAATAGCTCTTGGGTAAGAGCATTGGGTACAGTATTGGGCATTTCCATGAAGCTTGTTACACCACCTGCCACAGCAGCTTTGGCTTCAGAGTAAATAGTCGCTTTATGTGTTAGCCCTGGCTCTCTAAAATGCACTTGGTCGTCTATTACCCCTGGTAAAACTATTTTACCACTTAAATCCAATACTTTTTGAGCTTCAGAAGCAGCAATTTGAGGAGCGATTTTTTCAATTCGTCCATTTTTAATCAGGATGTCAGCTTGTGAAATTTTATTTTCGTTTACAATTTGACAATTGGTTAATAGTAAGCTCATATATTTTTGAAGATTTTTAGGTAGATTAGCAGTTGTAAATTTAGAGGAAGACTATGAAAATGCCCAGAAAAAAAATACAGATTTTAACGACAACTCTTTTATTTGTGTTTTTGTTTGTATTTTCTAATACTTTGTATGCTCAACAAGATTCTACCCACAAAGATACACTCAATAAGAAACGATTATTTTGGGTTGTAGGCTCTTCTACAGTATTATATAGTGGTACATTGGTAGGCTTAAATGAACTTTGGTACAAAAATAGTCCCAGAACTTCCTTTCATTTTTTTAATGACAATGCTCAATGGCGACAGATTGATAAAATCGGGCATGCTTATTCAGCTTATCACGTTAGTAGGTTGAGTACAGAGCTTTTCAGGTGGTCTGGCTTAAAACCCAAAAATGCTGTGCTGTGGGGAGCTATCACCAGCCAGCTGATGATGACACCCATTGAAATTTTTGATGGTTTCTCGGCTGAATATGGGGCTTCTTGGGGCGATTTGGTGGCTAATTTTTCGGGTAGTTTGCTTTGGTGGGGGCAACACCAGATTTGGGATGAACCACACATTCATTTTAAATATTCATTTCAGCAAAGCCCTTATGCACAGTTTCGTCCCAATGTTTTAGGCAAAAATTTAAGAGAGCAATTTCTTAAAGATTACAACGGTCAGACTTATTGGCTATCCATAGATTTACACCATTTTTTAAGAAAAGAAAAATTCCCACGCTGGCTCAATTTGGCTGTGGGTACGGGAGCAAACGGAATGGTTTATGCTCGAGAACCAGAAAATAATCTGAATGGTTATCAGTCTTATCGTCAATATTATCTGAGTTTAGACATTCATTTGCCCAATATCAGAACCAAAAGTAAATTCTTGAAAAAAGTTTTTTGGACTTTAGGTACAATTCGTTTACCTGCTCCCACCTTAGAATTTAACAAAATAGATAAAGTTAAATGGCATTGGTTGTATTTTTAAAAACAAAAAATGATGATACCAGAGTTTCAAAACCTTCTTTTACTTTTAGGAAGCAAAGATGAACAAAATCGGGCATTAGCTTTCTTGCAATTTCAACACTACAAAGAGGAATTTGAAAGTCATTTTGGTTTTGAATACAACAAAAATACCATAGAATTGATAGAATTTTTATTGGCAAATGAAGTTTGGGATTTAAAAATGCCTTTGTTGGAAATTCAGGCATTAGATTTAAATCATAAACATATTACAAATATTCCAAAGGGGGTTAGCTTGCTCAAAAATCTACACACCTTAAATTTAGAGGAAAACCAAATCCAACATATTCCCACAGGAGTTTTTGAATTGAAGAATTTACAATTATTATTTTTAGGTTGTAACGAAATTCAAGAGATTCCAAAAGAAATTGGCGAACTTACAAATCTAAAAACACTATGCTTATTTGTAAATCTTATAGAAGAATTGCCCAAAGAAATTGTAAAGCTTAAAAACTTGCTATATTTAAGTTTAGAAAACACTCGCATTCAAGAAGTTCCAGTAGAAATTACTGAACTCAAAAATTTACAAGAATTGGATTTACACAATAACATAATCCAAGAAGTACCAAAAGAGATTAAAAAACTCAAAAACCTGATAAAATTACGATTGAGTAGTAATTTTATTACAAATCTCCCAATAGAGATTGGAGAACTAAAAAATCTGCGACGTTTGCATTTAGAATACAATTATATTGAAAACATTGATGAAATCAAGATGCTTTTGCCAAATTGCGAAATTACTTTTTAAATAACAGTATTTTAATCTTCTTCGTGTTCTGTATTAAAATAATGACAAACCTCTTGCAACGCACAAGTCTTGCATTTAGGCTTTCGAGCTACACAAATATACCTGCCATGTAAAATAAGCCAATGGTGTGCTTTGGGAATCAACTCTTCAGGAATGTACTTTACTAATTCTTTCTCTACTGCCAAAGGCGTGGTTGCTTTTTTACCTACAAGCCCCAAACGATGCGAAACCCTGAAGACATGGGTATCTACTGCCATAGCAGGCTGGTTATAAATGACTGAAACTATCACATTGGCTGTTTTTCTACCCACCCCTTGAAGTGTTTGGAGTTCTTCTATGGTACTTGGAACTTCGCTGTTATAGACTTCCACCAGCCTTTTGGCTGCTTCAATGAGGTGTTTAGTTTTATTATTGGGGTAAGATATACTTTTGATATAAGGAAAAAGCTCATCAAAAGTTGTTTTAGCCAAATCTTGGGGTGTTGGAAAAGCCTCAAAGAGTGCTGGTGTAACTAAATTAACTCTTTTATCGGTACATTGAGCAGAAAGAACTACTGCCACAAGCAATTGAAAAGGGTTTTCGTAAACAAGTTCTGTTTGTGGCTCAGGGAAATTCTCTGTAAAATAGCCTATTAAAAATTGATAGCGTTGTTTCTTTGTCATAGCTGGTTGAAGGATATTTTACAAAGAAAGAAACAAACGCTATCAAAAAAAAGTTTTCAAGAGTTTTAAGTGGTATCTAGTGTACTTTCAGCAGTATGTATGCTTAACAATAAGCCATTAAATATTCACCAAAATTCAAATCGTATTTTTCTGCTTGTTTACGTAGGTTTATCAGGGCATAACGCATACGTCCCAATGCAGTATTGATGCTTACATTTGTTTTTTGTGCAATTTCTTGGAAACTCATATCTGAAAAATGACGCATTACAAGTACATCTTTCTGAGATTTAGGAAGGCTTTCTATGAGTTTGCCTAATTTTTCATTTAACTCCGTTCTGATTTTCACTTTCTCTACGGATTCTTCTGAGAAATTCAGATGATTATTTACTTCTTTTCTTTCTTCAAGCTCTACCCAAGTAGCTTTTTTATTCTTACGGAAGTAATCAATGGCAAGGTTATGAGCTATTCGGCAAGCCCAAGGCAAAAATTTACCTTCTTCGTTGTAGCTACCTTGTTGTACGGTACGAACGATTTTAACGAACGTATCTTGTAGTAAATCTTCAGCAAGGTCTCTATCTTTTACGATATTATAGATTACTGCATATATTTTACTTCTATGCTTTTGTAATAATTTATTGAAAGCTTTTTCATCATTATTTTTAGCATACAAAGCTAGAAGAACGCCATCGGTAAGAACTGGATTTTTCATATCACAAATACTTAGGTACACCAAAGTATTTGTCAAAATCATTCCAAAAGTCAAAATATTTTATGCCAAAATCAAAAAAATGCAAAACAAGACTAAAAAAGCACATTTTTTTTGAAAAAAAATATTTGTATTCACACAATAAGTATAGTGAGTGTCCGTTTGCGGACAAAAAAATGTACGCTTTTAGGACAAAAAAATACCAACATAGGATTCTGCTATGTTGGTATATGCTGTCTATCTAATTTTGGCTTTATTCAATCACTTTGGGTACTCTAAAATAATTGGCATCTCTTTTAGGGGCATTTAATAAGCCCTTTTCATGATCTAAAGAAGTTTTTGCTTCATCCTCTCGGAGTACATTGATTTCCTGAGAGATATGAATGAGAGGCTGTACATTTTCTGTATCAATTTCATTGAGTTTTTCCATCCAACTCAATATTTTGCTCATTTCTCCAATCATTTTAATTTCAGATTGCTCTTCAAACTCCAATCGTGCCAGATGAGCTATATTTTGCAAGGTTTGTTTATCTATGTTCATGGCTATTTAAGCGTTACTCCAAATTTACGTAATTGTCTTTTAATAAAGTTTTTAAGTGTTTCTTTTGCAGAAGTAGCTATTTTTTTGGTAAGTGTATCATCAGGACGAGCCTTGAAAATTGTATCATGATATTTCACAGCACCATCACGAATATCTGTATAGAAATAAGTATAAATAGATTTACGGGTCATACCTTCGGGAACCGTAATTTTTGAATATCCATGATACGAAATTTCGTTGGTTTCAAAAATTACAGCTCTATTGAACAATGGAGCTACCTTTTTATCACAGTTAGTCATATCTGCATTCCACATTTCAAGGTCGCCACCATATTCGGGCTTCCAATCTTTGTTCATGTAAATAAGCATATTAAGCCTTCTATGTACATTTTTTTCAGCATGAATATTAAAATCAATATGTACGTCCAAAAAACTACCATTTTTTCCTTCGTGCAGCCCACAACCCAAATTATCATCTGTTACAAAAACATCATCAATCCCTGTAACTGTTGCCATCCATTGGGCAAATTCTTTACTCATCAAATCTCTACGCAATTCAGCAAAAGCAGGATGAAAATCGCCAAAATTAGCTCCTTCCGATTTATTTTCATTCAAACCGTCATAATGTTTGGCAAGTTTTTCAGTTGGTGGAAATTGGGTGTGTAACATTTCGGCAACATCACTTTTAAGGAAGTTATCCATAATGATGTGTGTATAGGGTTTTGCATTCTGAAAATCTTGTTTCAGAGCATTTACTTTTTCTATACTAAAATATGCTTCGTTAAAACTGGGACTGGCTGTAAATTGTTGGCTTGTCATACAATTCTTTATTTTTAAACTGTAAAAATAAGATATTTTCAGAGATTGAACGATATTTTTTTTAAGAAACTAAAAAGCCTGCTAACAAGCCCAGCAACACCAAGAATGGAGGAGGTATTTTAGTAAATTGTAAAATAATAAAACAGACTATTACAACCACTATATCTAAAACCATATCAGGTGTAGGTTTTGAAAAAATAGGCTCTGCCATCAGAACAACGGCTGTAATTACAAGCCCTACACTTACAGCATTAATTCCTTCTAAAGATGCTCTCACAGGTCTGTATTTTTTCAGCTCATCCCAAAATTGTATCACAAAGAAAATGAGTAATGTACCCGGCATAAAAACTCCAAAAGCCGCTAAAAATGCCCCTAATACTTGTCCCCAAATATTAAAATCATTACCCATAGCCAAAGCCCCAATAAAGGCAGCAAAAGAAAACGTAGGACCTGGCAATATCTGATTTAAGTTATAGCCTAAATCAAACTCTTCACGAGAAATAAGTTTTTTAATATATACAAACTCTGTAAGCATCAGAGGGATAAGCACTTGTCCTCCTCCAAAAATAATAGAACCCGTTCTAAAAAAGTTTTCAGAAAGTCTGAAGGGTAAACCAAAATCGTAACGACGGGTAAGTTCACTGAGAATGCCAAGCCCAACGAACAGCATGATAAAGTAAGTTAAATTTCTCCAACGAATTTTTACATTTTTATCTTCAACTCGTTCATATCTTTTAAATTTTGTGGTTGTTACAATACCTCCAAACAAAATAAGTAGTGGCAAAAACCATTGTGGGTGATAGAAATAAGCCACCACTGCCGAAAAAATCATTAGAACTATACTTGTTTTTGTTTTTATGATTTTCTGAATAATTTGGAAAGCTGCTGCCAAGATAAATCCTGCCCCTAATGCCTGTGTAAAACGGGCAAAAGCAAAGTCTATTTGTTGTTCTTGTAGATATGTAACCAGTATAGCTGCCAGTGTCATAATCATGACAGCTGGAAATATCCAGACGACAAGGGTTAGGTAAGCCAGTCGGGCTCCTCCTATTTTATAAGCAATACCTGTAATGGTTTGTGTAGATGTAGGACCTGGCAACATCTGACAGAGTGCATAAATCTCCAAAAGAGCTTCCTCTGTCAGATAATTTCTTTTTTCTACAAAAACTTTTAAGAAAAGAGCCAAATGAGCCTGTGGACCTCCAAAGGCTGTCCAAGACATCACAAAGATTTCTTTGAGGAAAATGAAATATCGGATTTTCCGAACATTCATTTGTGTATTATTGTGGATTATGTTTACGGAATTCTTCTTTTGTAAGCATTTTATCCATGCGAACATCCAGATGATTATATCGTTCTTTTACCAAATTATCCATTTCTTTCAATTTGTGGGCTGTTGTTTTTTGTGTTAAATAAGCATATCCTACACTCAAAAACGAAATCATCATGGCTAAAATTGTGATAATCCATAAACCTGTATTGCTTTGCTCACCTGTATTGTTTTTAGGTCTTTCTACGGGTATTATAGTCTCTTCTAAATCAGGGTTGGCATTATCTGTTTTAGGTTCTGTATTTTGCGTTGTTTCATCTACGGGTAAAGATAAATTCGAATCTAAGAGTGTTGATAACGAATCAAGTCCTTTTTGCCATTTAGCTTGAAAATCAGCACTTTTATTGATGCGAGGAGCTAATTTTTTTAAATCGTTAAAAACTTCTTTTTTAAGCTGTTTAATTTTATCTGTTTCAGCAGGTATCTGTTGATAAGCCTTACTTTTATAAGCAGTTATCATATTTTTTGAAGCACGAGAAGCATTAGGAACTGACTTTTCTAGTGTTTGCAATGAAGAGCAATCTAACTGATTGGCTACTTCTGCTTTTCCCTGCATGATATGATTAAATCTAATGGCTTGGCAAAGTATTTCTAATTTTGCTTTTTCAAATTCGGTCTGACCAAAAACATGAAAATTATATAAGATACATATTAAAAATAAGGCTATTTTTTTCATACTAAAAGATAAAGTATCTGTTTAATTGTTTTGTAAAGCTAAGTATTTTCTATTTCAATTATGAGTGATGGACTTCAAATTCTTCTATTTCTTTCACTTCCATCAGCATTTCTGCATTAATTTTAGTCATTTCTACTGTTTTCAATTCATTAATCAGTAACGGGTCGTATTTGGCAACTACTCTTACATAGTTTTCTGTAAAACCCTCCATCATTCCATTTTCAATATCTTTTTCGAATAATACTGTTGCGACTCTGCCTACATTTTGCTCATAAAAATATCTTCTTTTCTTATCTGAAAGAATATGAAGCATCTTTGAACGTTCTTGACGTTGTTGCTGAGGAACCACTTCATCTATTGCCAAAGCAGCCGTATTATCTCTTTCCGAATAGGTAAAGACATGCAAATATGAAATATCTAATTCATTCAAGAAATTATATGTGTCTAAGAAGTCTTCATTTGTTTCTGAAGGGAAGCCCACAATTACATCTACACCAATACAACAATGAGGCATCAAAGATTTTATTTTAGCAACTCTTTCTGCATACAGCTCTCTCAGATACCTTCTGTGCATAGCCTTTAAAATTTTATTGCTACCCGATTGTAAAGGGATATGAAAATGGGGTACAAATCGTTTTGACTGAGCTACAAATTCTATAATTTCGTTGGTGAGTAAATTAGGCTCAATACTTGATATTCTAAAACGTTCAATTCCTTCTATTTCATCAAGAGCTTTTAATAGTTCTACAAAACGTTCCTGTCTTTTTCCTTCTTGTATTCCAAAATCACCAATATTGACACCCGTAAGAACTACTTCCTTTACTTCTGTTTTAGCTATTTCTTTGGCTTGGCGAACAATATTTTCGATGGTATCACTTCTACTTTTTCCTCTGGCAAGTGGAATGGTACAAAAGGAGCAATTATAATTACAACCATCTTGTACTTTTAAGAAAGTTCTTGTTCTATCTCCATAAGAGTATGAGCTACAATAAGTTTGTGCAACTTCTTTGATATCTGAGGCAAAAATCTGAGCTTTTTCTTTGCGTTCAAATGTTCCCAATAAATCAATGAGTTGAAATTTCTCAGCAGCACCCAAAACAGCATCTACACCTTCTATTTCTGATATTTCTTTGGGTTTGAGTTGTGCATAACAGCCTATAATACTTACAAAAGCATTTGGGGAAATTTTACGAGCCTCTTTTACAATTTTCTTACACTTTTTATCTGCATTATCTGTAACCGAACAGGTATTGATTACAAAAATATCAGGGCTATCATTAAAATCAACTTTTTTAAAGCCTCTTTCTTCAAAGTTCCTTGAAATAGAGGAGGTTTCCGAATAGTTTAGTTTACAACCCAATGTATAAAAGGCTACTTTTTTCATAATTCACTCAATTTGAGGTTGCAAAGTTACACATTTTTTCTATTTTATAATATTTAGATTTTGAGAAAATGTTTTAAATTTAGTCTTAAGATAAAACCACTTTTGCATATTTTCTTCAAATAACTTATTTTGTGATAATATTGTATTTTTAATTAAAATTTTATGTCTTATAATTCTCACAATTTAGTAGAATTACTATGTTCTAAGCAAGTTCCTAACATTAAATTAGGTTTAGAAATTGCTTCAAATGATAAAAAATTTAATGATAGAAAGCTGTTACTGACTAGCTTTTTAAATCTTGCTTTACAACATATTTCTCTTCATGACTGTTTGGAAAGTACTCTCCCGAAAGATATGGAACCTTTATTTTGGCTTGAAACAAATGATGGATTTATTGATATGGTAAAACTTTTCCGTCAAGTTCCATATCTTCCATACTGCATAAATTGGGGAGATGAACCTTCTAATTTTGAGTTTTATCTTATTTCAGGAAATATTGAAACTGAATATCATAGTTTAACAGAGGATTTGCTTGTTGAAGTGTTTATCCATGATTATCATACTTTTATCAAAACAGATAATCATTTTGAGGAAGAGATAAAACAACTAAGTGAAGATGATCAAGTTCAAGATCATGAAGAATTAGTGGAAAGAATGAATGAATACTTTTTAAAAGAAGAAAAAAAACCTTTAGAAGCATTTGAAGAAGGTATGCTAAAAAATTTGTGTGACTGGGAAATTCGAAAGTATGATAATTTTGAGACTCTCTTGAATAGTTTGACTGAGGATATTGAACAAGGATATTTTTTTACTGGAACTTTTCCTGTTTTTGAATCTTTAGATATTTTACTTCCAGCTTTTACTGATATTATTCCTTTTTGTCCTATTTATGATGAAGAAAATGGTTTCTTGATTCTTGGAACAACAGAAGAACCAGAGGGAAACCATACAAGCGACTATTTTTTTGATTTTATTTATGTAAAGAGGAAGGCATAGATTTTACTGATAAAACTTTTTTCGATGTATCAGTTCCTCTACAGCTTCAGGTACTAAATAACGAATAGATTTCCCTGATTTAATGCTATCTCGGATATAAGTTGCTGAAATATCTAGCAAAGGAGCCTTTACCAGAGTAACTTTAGGATGTGTATGAAATTCTGTTTCAGCAACATTGGGTCTGGGATAAACATAAAGACTATAATATTCTAGTATCTTATCATAGTTTTTCCATGTCTTGAAATTAGTCAAATTATCACTTCCCATGATAATTGCAAATTCATGTTTGGGATATTTTTCTTGCAGGTGAGCCAGTGTATCAATGGTATAACTTGGAATAGGTAGTCTAAATTCGATGTCACATGCTTTGAGTTTTGGATTATCATAAATAGCTTTTTCAACCATATCATATCTGTCAAACTCATGCAAAAGCGTATTTTTCTTTTTGTGTGGATTTTGAGGAGAAATGACCAGCCAGACTTGTTCCAAATCAGTATATTCTACCATGTTATTGGCTAAAATCAGATGACCAACATGGATGGGGTTAAACGAACCAAAAAATAAGCCTATTTTCATAATCAGTGCTATTAGAGATGCATAATTAAGAAAAATCTATAAAAATAAAAAACGACAGTGCTACAGCATCGTCGTTTTCCTAAAAGCAACTTTTGAGTTGCTAAACACCACTAAAACTATTTTGATTCAAAGGTATAGATAAAAAATTTCACCTAAAAATGACTTTAGGTGAAATGTGTATTTTACTCGGTGAAATTTATTTGTATTCAACTAGAAAACCAATACCTTGTTTTCTTCTACTGCTTTGGTCACCAATCTATCTATTTCAGGTACAGATGAATACAATTGTTCGTAAGAGTTGATTACGAAGTATTTCATCTGATATTTATCTTTGATATAAGGAGTGTCTAAGATACCTTGTATATCAAAAGGAACTCTTTCAGGTACATCACTATACAGAGAGTAGTCTGTTTCACCAGATGAAGACAATATACCTGCTCCGTAGATACGAAGTCCTTCTTTCTCTTGTATCAAACCAAACTCCACAGTGTACCAGTATAAACGAGCAATTAGTTCAATAGCTACCTCACTCTCAATATATTTGAGAGCTATTTTACTCAAATCTACTAGGAAATTACACAACGGCTGATTGGTAAGTAATGGAACATGTCCAAAAACATCATGGAACATATCAGGCTCTTCCAAATAATCTAGTTGGTCTTTTCTGCGAAGCCATGTAGTGGCACAGAAATTTCCGTCACGCATCAGTTCAAAAAACTCTTTGTTAGGAATAAGACCTGGTACTACATAAATTCTCCAGCCTGTATAGGCTTTTAGCTTTTCATTTACCTCATCAAAATTTGGAATACGGTCAGCAACAAAACCAACTCTTTTAATACCTTCAAGGTACTCCTGAGTAGCTTTCCCCGGCAGGGCTTTCATCTGACGTTCAAACAGAGTCTGCCAAACTTCAAAATCATCGGCAGTGTATTTATCATATTCTTGACGCATAAGGGTAAGTAAGTGGATGTTTCCCATATTTTATTGTAGTTTACAAAGTTAATTTTTTTATTCAATAATGCAAAAAACCTTACCTGTTGAACTAAATAATTCAGCTATTTTTATAGCTTTGGCTCATTATTTAGTCGTTTTGATGTCTTATGTGTGGTATTCATTGTATTGTTGATAGAGAGTTTTCTCTAACCTCTGCTCCCATCAAAAAAATGGTTGCTCAATCTATACACCGAGGACAAGATTATACGAGTGTACAAACCTATCAAGCCGAAAATTATCAAATTTTCTTTGGACACAATCTGCTTAAAATCAATAGTATTACTGATAAAAGTCAGCAACCTTTTCATAACGAGCATTATACTCTAGTTTTTAATGGTGAAATCTATAATTGGGAAGATTTAGATAAGAAATTTAACTTTGCAAACCAAAGTAATTCAGATACAGAAACATTGTTTCACTATCTCAAATTAGTTGCAAAAGAACCTTATTTTTGGGGAAAGTTGAAGGGTATATTTGCTTTTGTTTTTTGGGATAAAAAGCGAAACATCTTACTTTCTGCAAGAGATATGTATGGTGTAAAACCTTTATATTTTACAATTAGAAACAACTTTTTAGCTTTTTCTTCAGAAATAAACTCTTTGGTGGCTTCAGGACTTGTAGATACAACTCTTCAAAACTCCTCTGTAGGGGACTATCTACAACATAAGTTTTCTTTGTTGCCAAACACTTTTTTTAAAGATATCCAGCAACACCCTTGCCATTTACAAACTTGGGATTTAAACACAAAAAACCTTGATAAATCTAGTTTTTCTGTCGATAAAATTAGACGTACTGTTCCCAACAAACTTGACGAAATTTTAACGCAAACAAATTCTTTATTAGAAAAAGCTATCCAAAATCAGTATTCAGAGTATTTTCCACCAGCTTTGCTACTAAGTGGTGGCGTAGACTCTACACTTTTGCTTGCTAAAAGTATACAATTGGGTTATCAATTACCTTGTTTTAGTATTATTTGTGATGAAAAACGCTTTACGCAAGATTCTCATTTTGCTCGTTTAGCAGCAAAACAGTATAAAACAGATTTACATGAAGTAAAATTACAAGAACAGCATTTAGAATTACTTCCAAAGTTGTTTCAAGAGGCAGACCAGCCCATTGGTGATGGGGCTATGCTTACAACATATCTGATTTGCAAAGAGGCAAAAAAAGATTTCAGGGTACTTTGGAGTGGTGCTGGTGCCGATGAAATATTTGGAGGCTACAACAGACATTGGGCTTTCTATCAGTATTTAAAACATCCATCTTTTTGGATTTATGCAAAAAAGCTTGCTCAGTTTTTACCTTTTGGTCGTTTAGGAAAACGTTTTTTAAAGGGTATTGACATCTCTCCTTCCAAGACTTTTATCAATTTTTGTAGTTTGGATATTTTAGAAAATAAAAATACAACAAATATACAAATCCAAACACTTGATGATGCACTCAAATGGGATAGGGAGCAATATTTACAAGCAGATATTTTAAGTCTTACAGATTTTTGGTCTATGAAACACACCATTGAAGTTCGAGTACCATATCTGGATGATGATTTGGCTAATTTTGCCAAGCAAATTCCAAGTCAGATGCTTCTTAAACATGGCAGAAAATGGATTTTGAAGAAATTATTAGAACAGAAAGATGGTAAAATTTATACCCAGCGAAAAAAGGAAGGCTTTGGAATTCCTTTTGGACATTGGCTCCAAAATAAGAAAAATAATTTTCTATGGGATTTTGCCAAAAATCCACAAAACCCTATATTTGAGTATGTTCCGAAAGCAAGGTTTCAGTATATTCTTCAGAAACATTTAAGCAGACAAGAAGACTACACTCAGGAATTATTTGCTTTATGTGCTTTGGGTTGGTGGTTAGAAAAACATCCTAAACTATAACTTATGAACCGAAAAGACTTTTTAAAGGTTTTAGGACTAACATCCTTATCCATCAGTATGAATTCTCTGAAAGACCTCACTCATTATGCCGAAGAGTTACCCGTAGCGGAAAAAACACCTTTGCTTTTTTTGGGACATGGTAGCCCTATGAATGCTATTGAAGAAAATCAGTTTGTTGAAGGGTTCAGAAATACTGCCAAAACATTTTCAAAACCAAAGGCTATCATTTGTATATCAGCTCATTGGCTTACTCGTGGAACAAAAGTAACAGCAATGCCCAACCCTCGTACCATTCACGATTTTGGAGGGTTTCCTAAAGAGTTATTTGAAGTACAGTATCCTGCGAAAGGTAGCCCTGAGTTAGCCCAGCAAACTAAAGAAACTTTGTTACCCACAGAGGTAGAACTAGATGATAAATGGGGACTTGATCATGGAGCTTGGAGTGTCCTGAAACATTTATATCCTGAAGCAGATGTACCTGTTATTCAGATGAGTATAGATTATTACAAACCTGCTTCTTATCATTTTGAGCTTGCTCAAAAATTGCAATCTCTCAGGGAAAAAGGCATTCTGATTGTAGGAAGTGGAAATATTATTCATAATTTGAGTTTGGTAGATTTTAGAAATATCAATACAGATAATTATGGTTATGATTGGGCTATTGAAGCCAGAGAATTAACCAATAAATATTTATTAGATGGAGATTTTAATGCTTTGGTAGAATATCAGAAATTACCTAAGGCTGTACAACTAGCTGTACCCACACCCGACCATTATTTACCTCTTATCTACATTCTTGGTCTTAAAACATCCAAAGAAACTTTGAGTTTATTCAATGATAAACTAGTGGCTGGCTCACTAAGCATGACTTCTGTGAAAATTAGTTAGATAATGGAGCATTGTAGAAAATTGTTTATCAGTATTTTATTTACAATTACTTCTTGCGAAAGCATTTATGATGAACATTTTATCAAAATAGATAAAAATAATTATAAAATTAATTCCCCGTATAAATCTATATCTATTGATTGTGAAGATTGTATAACTCTTGAAATGAGAATTTCAAACAATCCTTTTCAGTTGGATAGTACATATCACATGGAAATATACTTCCCATACAATAACTTAGTTTATTCAGGCATTTACAAAGATAAGTGTTTGTTAAAAATCCCTAGAAGCTATTTTGGACAAGAAATTATGCCCAATATAAACATTACAAATAATAAGTTTTATTTTAGAGGGGCTAGAAAAGAACATGTATTCTCTTTAAAGAGTTTAGATAAACAACAAGGAAATGAGTATCTTATTTTTACATTTCTTCCTGATGAAGACCCTTGTAGAAATTATTCTATTCGATATGCTAAATAATAAATTTTACATTTTTTCTGGAAAAAGCATAAAAGAACTCTAATATATCTAAACAAATACAGTAGCTGAGTGCTTCCTTTAAGAAATTCCGAATGCTTTCTAATTCCTTCAGCTTCAGATCGATTATATTGATAGCTAACAAAACAGGGCAAATAGAATTTGCCCTGTTTTGATGTATATTTTTTCCTTATTAAAAATCGTATCCTAAAGAAATCAGCCAAACAGGCTTATCAGCAATAATAAAATCTTCAATTTTCCATGCCGCATCTACTTTCAGGTAATAACCTAAAAATAAAGTTCTTGCACCAAATCCATAACTGGCAAGCCAAGGACTTTTAAAGTTATTCACAATTGCCAAAAATGGCTGATTATCAATCACTGTTGTATTCAAGTCATTTTGACGTTTCCAAGGAGCAGACTTATCCCAAGCAGAACCAATATCTCCGAAAGCTGTAAATTGAAGATTTTTAAAGAAATTAGAAGATATAGAATTTTGGAATAAATATTTCACGATAGGTATTCTAAACTCTGCATTGAATAAAATAAAGTTTTTACCAGAAAGGCTGTTATAGCCAAAACCTCTCAGATTAGTAGCAAATTCGTGGAATAGCAGATCAGCATTACCATTTTCTGGGTCTAAGTTTAAAGGTTCCGCTCCTCCTATTGCTAAATTTGCAGACTGATTAAAACTATTATCTATACCACCCAACATATATTGTTTGGGTGAACGCCCTCCAAATCTGCCTCCACTTAAACGAGTAGCGAAAACAATTTCTTTACTTAATGACTGATAATTTCTAATATCAACCCATATTTTATCAAATCCTTCATTAATTTGAGAAAACGATGGATTAAATTCATAATAAGCCTTGATACGAGTTCCTTCTACCATATTTAAGCCTTTGGGAATGGTATTATCAAAACTAAATTCGGCTTTGGTATGTACATAACTTACATATTTAGGAACTCTCAATAACTGAAGTAAGTCAACAGAACGTTTATCTAAATAACCTGCTGTCAGGCTCACTCTTGCAGAGTTGGTAAAAGGATAGGATGCTGTCATTGAAAAACGATTGGTTGCATATCGTTGAGCAACACCCACATTAGGTTGATTTACATACAAACTTTTACGATCATAACGCCCTATCAAATCAATTCTATTTTTTAGAAACTGATATTCAGCAAAATAATTACTACTTCTCAAATCAGAAAGCCCAAATAATCCTGCTTTCATTTTGTGGTCTTCCAGCATATCACTTAACTCTACTTCGAAGAGCAAGCCAAAGCCTCTTAGAGGATCAACAATGGGTGTTGTTACACTACTTTCTGCTGTAAATAAAGGCTCGTAGGGATATGCACCTCTGATATCTATATCTGTTTTCGCCTTATTTTTAGATATACTGGTGTTTTTGTTATTTTTTTTATTAGTTTCTGGATTGGCTTTGATTTCTTTTATAATTTCAGGATCAAATTGGTAATCATCCGTATCTACTACATTAGGGTCATAAGGGCGTTCAGGGATGGTATCTTTAGGTTGTTCTTGTGGAGTTTCTTCTTTTTGTATTTCTTGAGTTTCAGGCTCTGTGAGTCCCTTTTGTTGTAGATACTCCAAGCGAGGAGTAACCACTGATTTCTCGTTTTTTGCAAAATCAAAATTTCTTTTCAGAAACATTCTGTCTTTACGTTTTTGCCATGCTCTAAAAACAAAATCATTGGTTGTTGTTGAAAATCCATATTTTTTGATACTTTGTCTGCTATTCGTAATTTGTCTGCTTTCTTTAGAAATTAAATCTAAACTATACAAATTAGTAATCCCTGTTTTACCACTCAAGTATAAGATTGTTTTCTCATCAAAATAAGAAGGTTGCAACTCTTTTTGTGGTGTATTGGTAAGTCGGACTAATCTATTAAGCGATTCTTGTGGGTTATAATAAAATAAGTCGTAATTGTCTCCTATTGTTTGAAAGTTACCAGCAGCTATATTCAGGCTATCAGCAATCCTATTAGATGAAAATATGAGCATTTCATTAGAATTTCCTACAAACATAGGGTCAGTATCATCATATAAGTCCGTAGAGATACGTTTCATTGTTCTGGCTCTCAAATCATACATATAAATATCATTCATACCTGCTTGTACATCGGCAAATCCTACCCTATCACTACTAATAGCCAGTGTACTACCATCTGCTGAAATATCAAAGCCTGTTACCTGATTGAAAAATGCAAAGTGAATTTCGTTGACTGTTTTTCTTTTCTTACCTAAAATTTGTACTACTTTAAATTGAGTTTTACCTTTCTTTTTATAACAAACAGCTAATTTATTATCATCAGACCATGCCAACAAAGGCACTTTTTCATTAATTCTCTGACTATTTAATCTAAAACCTCCTCTTAAAATTACTTTCCGACTCATGTTTTGCAAATTCCTGACAACAATTACATAATGTCCGTTTCTATTTTCAGAGTAAGCTACATATTTACCATCAGGAGATATTTTGATATCATTAAAAGTCTTTAATTTAGGGTTATTTTTTTTCAATCTTAAATCATATTCAAGAGCATTGTAATCATCTAATGCTTTTTTTCCCATTTCTTCATAAAACTTTTGCCATTCTTCAATAAACACTTCATAAGGCATCCCTAATGTACTAGCAATGGCTTTTTCTTCATCTAGAATAATTTTGGTGAGATTCAAGATACTTGATATATTTGATTCACCATATTTCATAGCAATATAGTTCCAAATAGAATGTCCCACATATTGAGCCTCTTTTCCTGATAATCTATGTGGTCTTTTAATTTGTCTGTATTGAATGGAATTTCTCATATAATCATCCATTTCGGCACTCCAAGGCTCTGCAATATAAGCAGCCACACCAGGCATGAACCAATCAGGTAAAGAAAGTAAAGCTCCATTTTTTAAGATTTCTCTGATACTTCCTCCATACATCATTTCATTTCCAAAGATTTGAGCTATTCCAAAAGAAAGCTCTTTTTTAAACTCTGCCAAGCTTCCTGTAAAAGGCACTTCTATTTTAGGTTTGATAAAATTCGTCTGCCCACCAACTGTTCTACTATTTTCATTTTCTAAGCCTACATTACTTTGTTGTAAATCTGTTATAGAATTATAAATAAATAGCTTTGTTTTTGCAGAAGGGTTGTGTCCTAAGACAGTAGCAATTCTATCAAATTCATTCTCTGCATACAAGATAGCAAAATCAGCTATTCCACTGCCATAATCGTAATAGTACACCTCAAAGTTTGGTGAGGTTTTCATACGCCACTCAAATTCTTTAAATTGAACTCGGTTCTTACCAAAAGGTCTCTGAGTAACGCCCTCTACTTGGGCTTTTAACAAGAATGGGAATATAATCAACAGAAAAAAAAGATAAATTTTCATATTTGCCTTGTTTCTTAGTGGTTTTAACATTATTGAGGCTGTATCAAATCTTTGTCTAACAATGCCTTATATTCTATATGTTCAAAAAAATGTTTTGCTAAATAAGGTGCTAAAGATACTCCTTTACTACCCAATCCATTAAAAATACCTATGTGTGGATATTGAGGATGCATCCCTACAATAGGTCTTCTATGCTTTGTAGCAGGTCTAATACCCGCTTTTTGTCCAACTACCTCAAAGTTCCTTTTCAGCAAATTTCTTGCCTTTTCTATCAATTCTTCTTTTGCTTTTTCTGTATTTTCCCAGTCCAACGGATTCCAACTATATGTAGATGCAACTCTATACACCTGATTACCTAAGGGAATGATGCTTACTCCTTGATTGACAATACTTTGAAAAGTAGCATCTTTAATCAGAATATCAATGGTTTCACCTTTTACCAAACTAAAAGGCAAGTTGGTAAAATAAGGATTTTTAATAGCTTCTGTTCCTTCACAAAAAATAATTTTAGAAGCTACAACCCCCTTATAATAAAGTTTATCTTTTATTTCTAAAGCAGAGTAATCAAAATCTTCTTCTAAATATGATTCTTTTTCTTGAATAAAACAACGATAAGCCTCTAATAGTTTGGGCAAATCTACCCAACCCGAATATTTAGTTTCTAAACCTCCTAAATCATTATAAATATCTGATGTATAGTGCTTATCATTGGTATCAGACTCTACGTATATTCCAAAATCAGGATTGGCTGTTTTACCCAGCCAGTCATTTTGCTCTTGAATAGAACGATAAGGACGATAGATAGGCATTTGGTGAAAAAAACTTGTTTTAAGGTCTTTTTCAAGGTTTTCATAAAAATCTTTCATAAAAGGAAAGAGTTCATCAGCTTTCCATGTTTTTACTAAACCTTTACCTGTCAATGGATTAAATATTCCACCAGCAACCAAAGAAGATGTTTTTTTCTGTTTTGAACCTATAACTAAAACTGTCTTATGGTTTTGAAGTAAAATATAAGAAAAGACTGTTCCAGCAATCCCCTGTCCTACCACTATATAATCATAATTTTTCATAGTTTTGAGGATTATTCACCTTTGTAGCCTGATTCTTGTAAAATATCTTGAGCATTTTCTAATTTCATCACTTTTGGTAAATCAAGATTTTTCTTTTGGGCATATCTTTTAAGAATCTGTAAGCCTGTCCAACGGGCTATCCCACCAGGACAGTCTTGGCTAATAGGCAAAGTAAAAGGAGATTCATCTACATAATCTCTTTTTATCCGATTTGCAGTTTCAAAAAATAGTTTTTTGTCTAAATAATGCTTCCAAATTACACTTTTATTCTTAGCAATGTATTCCATTTGGGTTGGTGTATAACCCAATACAGTAGAATCAGGAAGACAAGGTATAACACTCTGTGTAAAATAATATGTTTTAGCATATATAAGCATATCATTGAGCATAATAGCATTATTGGGATTATATGCATTAAAATATCCACTCATCATTTCTGCAATAAATACCGGTATATTTTTAGATACATAACGTTTTGCTAAATACTGTGGAACACTTTCAGGCAGAGGATATTTATAATCTGTGCCTAAAAACCAGTCAAGACCTATTACCACTATTTCATTATTTCTTGAAATAAATATATCAGTAGCCTGATTCAAAGGAAATGAGCCAATGCCTGATACACTAAAATACACCATAGGAGCTTTGAATTCAGGATAAAATGCCTTGATGTGTTTAAATAATTTTACAATTTCTTTTTCAAGTTCGGCAATATTAATTTTCTTTTCGTAGTCCATCATAAGGCTATCCAAATGAGGTTCTTTAGCCATAGCCCAAAGCATTTCTTCGACTTCATCTCCTTTTGGGGTAAGTTTTGCTTGCCTTTCTAAATACAGTTGATTATAAAGTGGATTATCTTTTAAAACAGTCTTTATTTCTTCTAAAGATTTAGCTTGTAGAATAAGTTTATCCATTCTTTTAAAGAAAACATCCAATTTTATATCTTCTGTACTGGTTTGGGGTTTGGGCAGGCAAACGTTCAGATTGAAAGAATCATTTTTTTCTTTGGTTTCTTTACAAGCAATTAAAGAAAGAATACATATGCCAATCAAGAGGAACTTTAACATAGATTTGGTTAAGCTAAATACGAATTTTATTTTTAAATAATACTTTTAGACTCAAAAATAAAAAAATAAAAGAAAAGTTTGGCTTTATAAGCAAAAAATCGTACTTTTTGCAAAGCAATAAAATATAGATGTGATACAATGTACTCAAAAGACCAAATTACTCGATCATTATTTTTAGATATAGAAACAGCCAGAAATACAAAAACATACAGTGAGCTTTCAGAAGGAATGAGAAAAATGTGGGAGTTAAAGGCTCAAACTATAGAGCCAAAAGATGGCAGTATGAGTCCTGAAGAAAAATATTATGACAAAGCAGCTATTTATGCTGAATTTGGTAGAGTTATTTGTATTAGTTGTGGCTTTATCTACGAAAAAGATGGACAAATGAAGTTCAGAGCAAAATCGTTTTATGGTGATGATGAAAAAGTTATACTACAAAATTTCAAAGATTTTTTAGATCCCTTAACGGGCAGTGTGGACAGAGATGGTAGAATTTTGGGTGAAAAAAAGTCGTTTCATTACATAGTTGCTCACAATGGAAAAGAATTTGATATTCCGTATATGGGCAGAAGATATTTGATTCATCAATTACAATTACCCATTATGCTCAATATTAGAGGAAAAAAACCTTGGGAAGTACCTCATATATTGGACACTATGGAACTCTGGAAGTTTGGAGATGGTAAAAACTTTACGAAATTAGAATTACTGTGTAATTTATTTGACATACCAACTCCAAAAGATGATATTGATGGTAGCCAAGTAGGGCAAGTATTCTGGGAAGAACAAAACTATGAAAGAATTGCTGTTTATTGTGAAAAAGATGTATTAGCTACTGCTCAACTCATGCTCAAATACAATTTTTTTCCCCTAATTGAAGAAAAACATATTCATTTTGAAGATAAAAAAGTAAAGGTATGAGTGTGCAAGTCAATACATTTTTAGAAAGTAACCTTGAAATGCAACAAAAAGGGACATTGATATTTTATAAAGGTATCTTTTCATATCCCATCATTGTAGAATTAAGTCAGCATATTCGTAACGATTTGACTTTTGCTCCTGCATTAAGGGAAAAAATATTTTCAATATTTATTGAGCTTGCTCAGAATGTAAGCAGTTATTCAGCAGATCAGATTTATACCGCTTCCATAAAAAAGAATTCCGGAATTGGAAGCTTTCATTTATTAGAAAACAGTCAGTATATTTATCTTAATACTATTAACAGCTCTCAGGCAGATAAAATCAATAATATTCATAAACGAGTTGCTATTATTAATACACTTGATAGAAAAGGTTTGAGAGAGCTTAAAATGACATTTAGAGAACAAGCAATTGATGCTCATACCAATAGTGGTAATGTGGGTTTAATTGAAGTTGCTCTGAAATCAGGCAACATAATTCATACACATACTGCCTCTACTGATAAAGAATATATATCTATCACTGCTAAACTTTTAAAACAATAAAACACTGTATCTTATGAACGATTTAGTTATAAAAGGAGAAAAAAAGACCTATTTTACACCTGACGTGAACTTTTCTGCTCAAACAGGTATCTGTGAAATAGCTGGAGAATCTTATCAAGAAGAAACTTTTGAGTTTTTTAACAAGTTAGTTGCATGGATAGAAGAGTTTATTGTAAAAGTAAAGAAGCCTATTGTTTTCAATTTTAAACTAAGTTACTTTAATACATCTTCTGCCAGAGCCATACTTGAAATGCTAATACTCCTAAAAAAGTACAAAGAAGAAGGTGGCAGCGTCGAAATCAACTGGTACTATCAGGATGAAGAAGATAGTACCTATGAAGAAGCTGAAGATATGCAGTCACAAACAGGACTGCGTTTCAATATGATTCATCATGCTATGTAAAACCTAAACAGATAGCATTTGCACAAAATCATCAAATAAATATCGAGAATCATGTGTTCCAGGCGAAGCCTCAGGATGATATTGCACAGAAAAGGCTTTTTTATCTTTTCGTCTAATGCCCTCTATGCTTTGGTCATTCAGATTAATATGTGTTACCTCAACAATTTCTGATTTCTCTATATCTTCTTTATTTACCCCAAATCCATGATTCTGTGAAGTAATTTCACTTCTACCTGTTATCAGATTCTTTACAGGATGATTTAGTCCTCTATGTCCGTTATGCATTTTATGTGTACCTATTCCACTTGCCAATGCCAAAATTTGATGCCCCAAACATATTCCAAACAGAGGTTTTTCTGTTTCTAAAATCTGTTTTACTGTTTCAACAGCATAAGGCATTGCAGCAGGATCACCAGGACCATTCGATATAAAATAGCCATCTGCAGAAAACGTTTGCATTTCAGAGAAAGGCGTTTTAGCTGGAAATACTTGCATATACACATCTCTTTCTGCAAAACAACGCAGAATATTTTCTTTTACACCTAAATCTAGTACTGCTACTTTATACTTGGCATCAGGATTACCATAATGGTAGCTCTCTGTAGTGCTTACTTTAGAAGAAAGCTCCAAGCCACTCATAGGAGGTGTTTCTTGGAGCTTCTTTTTTAAGAATTCAATATCTAAATTTTCAGAGGAAATTACACCATTCATAGCCCCTTTATGACGGATGTGTTTCACAAGAGCTCTTGTATCTACACCCGTAATGGCTACTATGTTATTTTTTTCTAAATAATTTTGCAAATCTTCCGTAGCCTGATACCTTGAATAAACAGAAGAAAAGGCATTACATATCATACCACTAATTGTTGGAGCTTTTGACTCTTGTTCAGCATCTACTACTCCATAATTTCCAATATGAGCCGTAGTATTGACTACAATTTGCCCAAAGTAAGACGGGTCTGTATAAATTTCTTGGTAACCTGTCATCCCTGTATTGAAGCATATTTCGCCTGTACTTACACCCTTTTTTCCAACGGCAAACCCATGAAACAAAGTGCCATCTTCTAATAACAAAACAGCAGGAGATAAAAAATTATACTTCATAACATTATTTTTATGGATATATTGAACATTTTACCACTTCCGACTCTCCAAAACTATTTTTGTAGAAAAAAGCATGAGAGTAATTGCACTTGCAAAATAAATAATATTTCTAGAGTCTATTAAGCCTTTACTAAGTGCTGTATAATGAAAGTCTATACCTATTTGCTTCACAAAATAAGCCCAATCGGCTGTTTCATCTAATCTGGAAAGTCCTTCAAAACCAAAATACAACACAAAACATAAAAATACAGCCAGCACAAATGCCACAATCTGATCTTTGGTAATTGAAGATGAAAATATCCCAATGGCTGTAAAAGTCATTCCTAACAATAAAAGCCCGATGTAAGAGCCTGCTATACCTGCCACATCCATGGTAGTTTTCAGTACAACTAAGCCATTTTTATCTTTAATTTCAACCATTGAAAGGTCGTAAACAGAGTAGAAATAAATAAATGTAGGAAGTAATGCAAACAGAAGGAGAATACATGCAGCAAAGTATTTTCCTAAAATAATATTCCAGTCTGTTAGAGGTCTTGTGAAAAGCAATTCTATCGTTCCTGTTTTCTTTTCTTCTGCAAAACTTCGCATAGTAATAGCAGGTATCAAAAACATGAAAATAAAAGGAGAAACCATGAAAAATTTATTCAAATCGGCATAACCATAATTTAAAATGGTCAGCCCTCCAATATCTAAAACCCAAACCATCATCCCCATAGCTATCAGGAATGCACCAACAACTATATAAGCTATGAGTGAGCTAAAAAAAGAGCGTATTTCTTTTTGTAAAATAACCAACATGTAAAGGCAGAATTAGCAGATTGAAATGCTCCGCAAAACTATGATATTTTTTACTTTTACAAAAAGACTTGTCAATATAATTTTTTTATTCTTTCAAATAAACTTTTTATTTCAAAGTTATTTTGTATTAAAACATCAATCAAAAAGTCCCTTAATAATCTCTTCTCGTCTTTCTCTTGAGATGGGAATTTGATATTTTTCAAACTCAAGCATATTTCCATTGAGTACTAAAGCACTTTTTTTAGAAACAATATAAGATTTATGAACTCTTACAAACTCGCTTTGAGGTAAAGTCTCTTCCATGTTTTTCATGCGTTCCAGCGTCACATATACCCCAGAACTACATATTATTTTTACATATTCTTTCAGTCCCTCTACAAACAAAATATCATCAAAATAGATTTTTCTTATTTTACCATCTACTTTTACGCTGATATAATCTTTTTTTTCTGTTTCGGGTAGTATTATTTCTTTCTTACTAGTTTCTAATAATTTCTTCGCTTTTTGAATACTTTGTAAAAACCTTTCAAAAGAAAAAGGTTTGACTAAATAATCTACGGCATTTAGCTCAAAAGCCTCTACCGCAAACTCTGTATATGCTGTTGTAAAAATAGTTAATGGGGGATTTTTTATTACTTTCAATAAATTCGTTCCACTCAGAAGAGGCATCTGTATATCTAAAAACAAAATATCAATTTCTTGATTTTGGAGTATTTCGATAGCTTTTAAGGGCTGCTTTACTTTATCTACAATAATAAAATCCTCTAACTGTTTGATGTATTCTTCCATCAAATTTAGAGCTAAATACTCATCATCAACCAATAAAACTTTTACAGACATATTTTACAAAGGTAACTGAAGGTATGTTTCAAATATATTTTCGTGTACAGAAGTTCTAAATATTGCATTTTGTTGATAATGGAGTGTTAATCTTTTTTTGATATTTACAAGCCCTACTCCACCTGTTTTGTCTTTCTGTTTATTTTCTACAAAAGTATTAGTTGTTTTACAAACCAGCTTATCGGCAAGTATATCAATATTTATCCGAATATACCCTTTTTCATTGATTTCTATATCACTGTGTTTGAAACAGTTTTCTACTATTGGAATAAGCACCATAGGAAGAATTTGCTGTTCCTGAATTTTTCCGTGTATTTCTATCTTTATGTGTAATGGATTTTCTTGGCGTAATTGAAATAATTCTATAAATTTTTCTATATTTTGGATTTCTTTCTGTAAAACAACTTTTTCCTGCGAACTTTCATAAATCACATATCTCAACAAATCTGAAAGTAACAGAATCATTTTTGGTGCTAAATCAGACTTGGCTACTGTCAGCGAATAAATATTATTGAGGGTATTAAATAGGAAATGAGGGTTTATTTGAGCTTTTAAGAATTGTATTTCTGCCTGATTTTGTTCCTGAATAATTTTAATATACTTTCTTTCTGTTATAATTTTCTGCCTTAATAACTCCAAAAACAAACTTAAACCCATCAGTGTAATAATCGTAAATACTGAAACTACCACAATTCTATTATTTAAAACCAAAATAGGAACTTCAGGTATAGGAAAGTTTTTATTGAATATATATCTGATACTTATCAAGATAGCTACAATTGTAAAAAATGAAATAATATATGATACATATTTCTTTTTAGGAATAAGTCTCCTAGCTGCCCACGTATTGGTATAAAAGCCTATGATATTAAATAAAGTATGTACTAGTGCCATCAATAAGCCATTTTCCCATCCGTAATAACTTGTAAAAAAAGCAATAGGAATGGTTACTAAAAATATCCATCCCAAAACATGTAACGAGACAACAAAATTTCGAGTAGTCATAGATGTTAGTTTTCTATAAATATAATAGGAATGTCTTATACCTCTTACGTTTTTTCAACCAACTGCTATTTCTTTTCAACAAAGTCTATTTTTTTAGATTATTTACAGTTGGTTGAAAGATTGTGTCAGTAGGTTGAATAATATTCTTAACCTGATTTTTTTGGGCGTACTTTGATTCAATCATTCACCCAAATCATTTACAACCATGAAAAAGACATTTTTAAATTCAGCTTTTGCAACTTTATTAATCACCTCTCTTACTCTATTTTCATCTTGTAAAAAAGAAGAAAATACTGATACCATACCCACTCAAGAAGAAGCTGTTGATATTGTAAGCAATGCCTTAGACACTGATGTTGCAGGACAAACATCCGATTTTGAGCAAACAGCAAAAACTTCAGCAACTTATTCAAGTAATTCGTATTGTGGTTTTTCAAAAGATTCAGTTATCACCAAATCTTTTACAGGTACAAACATTTCTTATAATTATCAATTTAATTGGAATTGGGCAGTAGTTTGTACACAAGCCATACCTAATACTATCAATTTTAATTTAACTACAAGTGGCAAATACGAAACCCTGCGTATGAAATCTGATGATAACAGTACAACAAATATAGCTGTTACCAATCTACTTACAGGCACTAATTATATTGCCAATGGTAGCACCATCAGAAATGGAACACAAACTTCGAAGGTTCGAAATATGTCACAGTTTACAAGTAAACTGGAGATTACTTATTCCAATATCAATATCAATAAAACCTCTCCTTACAGAATTCAATCAGGTAATGCATCTTTTAATCTTACAGGTAAAACAATCAATGGAACGAACTATGCATACAGTGGAACTATCACATTTTTAGGCAGTCAAAGTGCTACACTCACTTTTGCTAATGGAAATAGTTTCACTATTCAATTGTAATCATGTAAAATACCTTCCTGAGTATTTCAGGAAGGTTTCTTCAACCTTTAAATAAAAAAGATATGGAAACTTTTTTCACCATTCTAGGAATAGCTACAATCTTCCTGATTGCAAGATACTTTGTATTCATTAGCATTCCGTTTGTCTATTTTTATAAACTTTTTCCTAAAAAATATGCTCCTAATAAGATTCAGAGCAAAAATGCTTCAACCGAACAAATCCATTCAGAAATAAAGCATTCTATCATTTCTAGTATTGCTTTTGCTTTGGTTGGAGCATTTGTTTCTTTTAGCCCTTTTAAAAACTATACGCTTATTTACTCTGATATTGAAAAATATAGTTTTTGGTGGATTCCTGTTAGTTTACTAATTGCTTTTGTCATTCATGACACCTATTTTTATTGGATGCACAGAACTTTTCACCATCCCAAACTATTTAAGATTACCCATTTAATTCATCACAAATCAACCAATCCTTCTCCTTGGGCATCTTATTCATTCAACATCACCGAAGCCTTTGCAGAGGCTTTTGTACTAGTTATTTTAGCTTGTATATTACCTATGCATCGAGTAACACTTTTTGTTTTTGCCTTTAGTTCTTTTCTTATCAATGTTTATGGACATTTGGGCTATGAAATTGCTCCAAAATGGTTTAGAAATTCGTTCTTATTTAAGATTATGAATACTGCTGTTTACCACAATATGCATCATAGTAAATTTAAAGGAAATTATAGTTTGTATTTCAGATTTTGGGATAGGATTATGAAAACGGAAATCCCTAACTACGAACAAGTTTATGATGAAATTCAGGAAAAACGTTTTCCTCAAAAAACTCAAAACCAATATAGTTCCAAAGCTGCCATTATTTTATTATTGCTTATTCCAAGCATTTGCATTTCACAAATTGAAGGCAAATGGATAGATAAGGCAACAGGTGCAGTAGTTCAGATTTACAAAGAAGAAGGCAAATATATAGGCAGGGTTATTAAAGCTGGCAACCCAAATGAAGACAAAAAATTAGAAGGCAAAAAATTGATTATTTTAAAGAATTTTGAACAAAAAAGCATTAATAAATGGTGTTGTGGAGATATATTTCTGCCTCGTATGAAAATCTATGCAAAAGGTAATATTACGCTTCTCAATGCTTCTATGGCAAAGGTAACAGGCAGATATTTAGCTTTTTCTCAATCTTTTATTTGGCATAAAATAGAATAAAAAAGGGCTTTTAAAAGCCCTTTTTTATTCTTTATCTTCCATTCATCATTCTATCCATCCGTTGTTGTTCTTGTCTTTGAGCTGCCAAACGATTGATATTATAAGTAAATGATAGCATAAAATAACGTTGTAAAACAACATTTGAAACGTCTTGTATTGATGTTTCAGAAACTGTTCTTGAAATTCCTACATTCTGTTTCAATCCATCATATACTCTTAATTTTATTTCGCCTCTCTTATCTTTAAAAACCTGTTTTGCTATACTAGCATTCCAAATAGTATAATTTTGGTTAAATCCGTCTGCTAAACCAGAGTTTACAAAATGGTCAACTTCTGTTCCTAAAATTAACCCATTTGGAAAAGTATAAGTTATATCAGCTATCAGTGTATTTGTAAAATAATTTACATTATTTTGGGGTTGTAGAGAGTACTCTGTCATGTTATAATTGATATTGCCTGATAAATTAAAATCTAACTTTTCTTTGTAGTTCCAAACAATTTTTGCCCCTTGTCCTACAAGATATGTACTTGAGGTATTTTCTGCATTATTGATAAAACTCTTGTTTTTATTCCAAGCCAAATTTGTATTCAAGCTTAAAACTAGTGAATTACCCTTTAATGGCAAACCAACACCAGCAAATGCCAAGGCATTCCAAACTCCATCTGTATTTTGATAACTATTAATTTGAGCTCCAATTGGCGTAACAGTAGTAGTATTGACTATTTTATTAGCTGTATTGGATACACTAGCAAATGCAAAGAAACTACTAAATTTGTTTATATTAAATGAAACAAAGTTAGCTCGAATTGTATTGACAACTTCCTGTTTCAAATCTGGATTACCTTGTGTTATATTCAGAGGGTTGGTATTATCGAATACAGGTTGTAACTGAGTAGATGAAGGCTGATTGGTGCTTCCTCTATAGTCAATACGCAAACGTCTATTTTTTCCAAAATTATATCTAAACTGTGCATTAGGAAATAAATTCACAAATTCTCTGCTAAATTTAGAATTTCTGGTTAAATCTAAATTGTCTTGTGTGGCATACTGAGCAGCAAAACCCAAAGTATAGTTATATTTGAGCTTTGTGGTAACAAAATTTAGTCCTAAACGATTAGAGAAAAACTTATTATCAAAATCATTAGTAAATCGTGTGTCTAACCCTGTATAATCTTGAGAAACTTCATCAAAGTTAAATACTCTTCTATCTGTTAAATTTCGACTATTAGTTCCTTCATAATTAAACTCCAAAGAATGCTTTCGTGATAAGGGTTCTGTATAGGAAAGTCCTCCTCTGAAAGTCATGCTGTTATTGTCCTGTTTGGTTTGTTGGCGAATAGAATCTCTGGGTGTAGATCCAACACTAAATAGATTTAATGCATCATTGAAATCTTTATTATTTTGTGTAGAACCACTTACTGTTAAGTTTGCAGAAAAGGTACGTCCTCTTTTTCTAAACTTATGTCTATACAACAATAAATTACTGTATGTAATTTGAGCATTATCACTCAAATTTTTAGTATTAGAATTATTAATAGGGGCTAACTCATCTGTAACAGTTCTGCTTATACTCAAATTATTATAGTCTGTTTGCGTAATGGAAATATTAGGTACAATTCGTAAAGAGTTTAAACTATCTATCTGATAGTCAATTCTCATGTTCAATCTGTGATTATTTGTTTTGGTGGTATTGTCATTATCTTGAAATGTAAAAAAGGTACTATCAGGAAAAATAGTTTGTCTTTTAGTATTTTGAACAACATCCAAAGCACTATTATTGAAAAAATAATTACCATTTACCTTCCACTTTGCATTTTTACCAAACTCATCATTAAAGTTTAATCCTGCAGACCAAACTGTAGTGATACCATTGTTGTTATTGGTATTGGATGCCCCAAAAGCACTTGCTAACCGCTGTATATTCCCTCCACCTATTCTTGTATTACCACCACCAAAATTTTGACCTCCAAATGAATTCCCAAGCGTAAAATTCTGACTATTAATATTATTTGCAGAGGCTATCAAAGAGATTTGTTGGTTGTCATTAAAACGATTGAGTGTAAGGTTTCCTTCATAACGTTCGTCCGTTCCTGCTCCTGCCATTGCTCTACCAAAAGTCCCTTTTTTCATATCTTTTTTGGTTGTGATATTGATAACTTTTTCACGATTACCATCATCAACACCTGTAAACTGAGACTGGTCAGACATTTGGTCTATCAGCTGAACTTTTTCAATCATGTTTGCAGGAAGATTTTTGGTTGCAGCTTTAGGGTCATCTCCAAAAAAAGGTTTTCCATCAACCAAAACCTTTCTAACTTGCTCTCCCTGAGCTTTTACTGTTCCATCTTTAGAAACTTCAACACCTGGAAGTTTTTTAAGTAAATCCTCTGTAGTCGCATTGGGTTTGGTTTTAAAAGCACCAGCATTAAACTCAACAGTATCTTGTTTGATTTCTACTGGGGCAACTTCACCTTTTACAACTATACCTTCTATATTTTCAGGCTCTAATTCCAAATTTCCGAGAAATACATCAGGGCTTTGGGCATTAATGGTAAAGTTTTTTTTAAGAATATTAGAACCTATCATTTTTACGAGTACTCTATATGAGCCCTCGTTCATTCCTTTATATTCAAAATTACCTTGATCATCACTCATCGTAAATCCAATTATAGTAGAATCTGGTAATTTTTGAATACTAATAGTTGCTCCTGGTACGAAAATTTTATCTTTTCCATCTACCACTCTTCCTTTTACAGAGCCTTTTATTTGAGCAAAAGCAGGTGTTATTATCAAATAAAATAATATAATATAAAAAAGGTGCTTTATCATAGCTGGTTGTTTTATATGTTACATTTTAATTTATTTTTTAGTTTCTACCCCCACCCATCATTCGTTGCATATTTCCTCTGCGTTGTTTAGCTATTTCCTGAAACTCTTCTTGAGTAACTTTTTGAGCATCTGTTGGTATTTTCACACTATCTAAAGGAACATCCGTTTTGTCTATTTTTTTAGCCTCAAAGCCAACATCTGTACCTTCTACAGCTAAAATAACAGCTCCATCAATTAAAATTGAAGGTATATTGGGAGCGTTGGCACCTCCTCTTCCTCCTCCCATACGCATCATGGCTGTTCCTCCCATAGGCGAAAAAGTAAAGCCTAATTCTGTTGTGTACCAAATAGTAAAGGTATCATCAGCAGTTTTCAGTGTTGCTTTTTTGCAATTATATCCTAAGATTTTTTTAGTCTTTTTATCTTCTTTTAAATCTGTATTAATCTTAAAATCTTTTTCAATCATATATTTATCCATATTTACGGAGTCTTTTGGCAAGGACATTACTGTTGCAGTTTTTTTACCAGTAAAATCCCAAAAGATTTCAGGAATAAATCTTCTAAAACGATTTGTTTGTTGAGGATTTGTAGTATTAGCTCTTTGTCCTCCAAAATTGATTACAGTTTCAACTTTTCCATTATTTCCATTTACATGCAGTTTTTGTACAAAGTTGAATACATCTGGAGCATTGGGATTAGCTTCAACAACTTCTCTACTTATACGAATAGTGGCTTCGTACTCAATAATACCCACAAAATTGCTTTGAGCAAATAACATACTTTGGCAAAGCATCAAAAAAAGTAAAGCGATTTTTTTCATTTTATTTATATGTTTTTTCTTACTTAAACGAGACCTTTTTATATTTATTGTTTAGACTTCTATCAACAAGACAAAGTTGTATCATACTTAGACTATTTTCTTTTCATAAGGTTTAATAAGCTTGATATTTTAATTTTAAAATTAAATTTTATCAAAACAAACCTTTATAATGAATTAAACGTTATTGTTTGTTTTAATTCTTTTCATAATTTTTGACTTTTTCCTTATAAAACTGTTATGATGAATGCTGTTGTAGATATTGGTAATACAAGATATAAAGTAGCATTATTTAAAGAAAAAACCTTGATAGATAGCATTGAAACCACAGAAGAAAATGAAAGCCTTCTATTCATAGAAAGAAATCAAGTAAAGAGTATAATTGTAAGCTCTGTAAGAGAGGATATATCTATTTTTATAAAAAAACTACCCATTAAGCCTTATATTTTATCTCCAGAATTACCTATTCCCATTAAAAACAAGTACAAGAGTCCTCAAACATTAGGAATGGATCGGCTTGCTGCAGCTATTGGAGCAAAAAGCTTTTTCCCAAATCAATCTTGTTTGGTCATTGATTTGGGTACTTGTATTACCTATGACTTTGTTACAGCTGAAAATGAGTTTATGGGTGGTATGATAGCTCCAGGTGTTCGGATGCGTTTGAAGGCAATGCACCATTTTACACAAAAACTGCCTTTGGTTGAATGGGAACCAGAAAAGGATGTAAAGGTTACAGGTGCATCAACACAAGAAGCTATCCTAAGTGGTGCTGTTAATGGTGTAAAAGGTGAAATATATAGTACCAGACAATATTATCAAACACTGCACCCTGATTTACAAACAATTTTATGTGGTGGAGACAGCCTTTACTTTGAAAGTATCAAAAAAGATAATACCTTTGCCGTTCCAAAATTAGTCCTCTTTGGACTTAATCAAATTTTACAATATAATATCAACCTATAAACCCTTAATATTTCTGTGTTTTCTATGAAAATTTCATCTTTTATATTTTTATTATGGATTGCTTGCTTCTATACAAAAGCCCAAAATTCACCATTTACGGGGTTTGGTTTGGGTTCTTTGTCTAGTGATGGTAACATTGCTCAACAGCTCAACGGAAGTACAGGTGTTAGTTCAGGTGGAGGATATTATGTAAATTTAATAAATCCCGCTCTACTTGTTAGAAATACAAGTGTAACTTTTGACGCAAGTTATAATCTTCGATTTCAACAGTTAAAATCAAGTCAGAGCTTTCAAGATTTCACAACAGGCAATATCAATACTGTCGCTTTGGCTTTACCTATAAATAAAAAATGGACAACAGCAATTGGCTTAAAACCTTATAGTAATATAGACTATCTGATTGAAAATGCAAATAGAGTAGAAAACTCAGATTTTTTTGCTTACTACACATACAGAGGAGAAGGAGGATTGAACAATTTATTTTTATCCAATGGAATTAGCATTACCAAAGACCTAAGTGTTGGTTTAAAATTCTCTTACTTATTTGGAAATCTTACTCAAGAATCTGTAAGTGAGCTTATTGCAGCTGGTCAGAATAGTAGAATTGCTTACTCTCGAAGAAACAATATCAATCAAATTACATTTACTCCTGCCATTGCATATCGTTATCATCTTGAAAAAGATAGAAAATTCCTAAATATAGGATTGGTATACGATTTGGCTTCGAATGCTAAAACTCGTCGTTTTGAAGGTTTTGAGAAAAGAGATGTTTTTTCTGGAGGAGTACTTCCAACATTCATTGATACTCTTGTTACAGTTAAAGGGAAAACTTTCTTACCATCTCGTATAAAAGCTGGTATTTCTTATGAGTACATTAATAAATTTGTAATTAGTGCTGAAATTTCTACACAAAATTGGAGTTCTTACAAGTCTTTTGATGTATCAGAACCTGAACTTACCAATCGTTTCCAAATGGCTTTAGGAACAGAATGGACTCCTGATCATCGTTCTAATAATTTTTGGCAAAGAAGTACCTATCGCTTTGGAGTAAATCATACCCCTAGTATTTTAAAAATTAATGGAAAAAATGTAAATGAAACTAATGTTAGTATAGGAACATCTTTAGCTTTTTCTGGTGGGCAGGGAAAACTCACCTATGTACACATAGGTGCAACAGCAGGAAAAAGAGGCAGTATTTCTAATAACAATATTCAAGAAAGATTTATAGAAGCTAAATTAGGTGTTTCTATTAGTGATGTTCTTTGGTTTTATCGTCCTAAAATTGATTAATCTTTTTGTATAACATACTCCAAGAAAAAAGTGCTACCGAAACAGTAGCACTTTTTTTTAGGTGTTCTTTTGCTTAAACTAATATGTAACTTGCATATCTTTTGGATAACGGATGCTATATCTTAGTTTGAGTGTTTTGGTTTCAGAAGGGTTTACTTCTAGTTTCCATGTTAATTTTCCACTCACTGGGTCTGCTTTTGCTCCTGTAGCCTCTAAAAGTTCTACTTCTATTTTACTATTGTTGGAGATAGGTATTTGATCTTCCAAACGAATCACTATTTTTTCTTTTTTAGTATTACGAATACGTATTTCGAAAGCAAACTCTTCTTTAATATGTGAACTTAATTTTTTCTTGGTTGTTAAATCTTTGATTTGTTCACGCTCTATAATTACTTTTTTATCTCTACCCAACGATACCACTAATGTATCTTTTGTATTTCTCGCATTCAAATAAGTTTCTCCGACAAAGGCTCCCTCAAAATATACATTTGCTTTACCTGAAACTAAGTTATATTTTTCCCAATCTACCAAACGAGCTGTCAAGAATGCATCTCTGTCTAATTTTGGAGCAGAACCATAACTATAAATAGTCGTCATGTCAAATTTCTGAACATCTACCAATTGAGGCTTACCATCTGATGGGATTGTATAGGGCAAGGCTATTTCAAATTCTGTAGCAAGGGTATTTTCTTGTACTGTTGTAAAATCAGCGATTGTCTCTGAAGGCTTATCTTCTAATTCTATACCTCTCTCCACATCTACTGGTTTAATAGCTCTTTGAGCAACAGCTTCTGTTCTTCGAGCATCAGCACTACGCATATTAGAATATCCATAGCTTGCTCCTACAAACTGACTTACATACCAAACAACTAGTTCAGGTTTATTACCACCTACCGAAGGGTTCCCTGAAGAAAGAGAGATTTGGACATTATTCCAATCTAAACCTGTGTTTTGGTATACATTAGCTCTATACATCAATTGAGCTGAGCTTTTTGTATCTTTACTTCTAATATCATAAATGGGTTGCCATCCTGCATCAGGAACGATATAAGAAAGTTCAAAATTTGCTGTAACAGGGGCATCAGCTTTTACAGTTACAAGTACCTCGCTACTAGGTTTATTAGCTTGGGCATTTTCTTCATTAATTTGCCTGCGAGTTTGCTGTTCTTTTTCTTGATTTTGTTTGATTTGCTTATTTAGTTCTAAAACCTTTTGATTTACTTCTCCAAGTCTTTGTCTGTAAAAATCAGCTATTTCTTTTAATTTTTGAGCTGAAACGCCTGTTTGGTCTCCTCCTACTTGTTTATTAGCTAAAATCATGGCTTCTTCTTCCTGATAAATCTTTTTTTGAACCTGCAAACTATTCAATGCATCTTGAAGAGTTTCTAAATCTTGTTCCAGTTTCTTGATTTTGTCTGTCTTAGCCTGACTTTTTAAATAATTAATGCGATGTTTTACTGCCATTATGGTAATAGCACCTTTTGCATTTACCTGTAAGCTTTGCTGTTGAAGTTTTGCTGGTAACTCTTCAAATACTAAAGTACTTGTACCTGCTCCAACACTTACTTGAGCTACATTGTTAATTTCTGCCTGTGTAAGAAAAACTCTTACTTGTTTTATTTTAGAGCTAACATTTTTTTCTATTATTTGTTGAGCATTAGCACTATAGCCCCAAATGGCTGTCAAGAATATAAATACCTTTTTCATTTTTGTGATTGTTTTACAGATTAGATGAATATCATTCTCTTTTTCCATAAAAATATTTTATATTTTTTCTTTTTCTTTAATAAAACATACAAAAAAGGCTTAAAAATCAAATTTTTAAGCCTAAGACTAAAACATCATCTGTTTGTGGGTATCTCAGTTGCCATGCTTCAAAATATTGGTCTAATTGTTTCTTTTGTTCTGACACTTCTACATTTTGAATTTGTTCTAACAAACCTTTAAATCGTTTAGAACTAAGTTTTTTATATTTTTCTCCACCCAATTGGTCCTGAAAACCGTCAGTAGCCATGTACAACATTGATTCAGAAGATTTTATTTGAATTTCTTGTGTTTGAAATTCAGGGATTTCTATCCAATCTCTGTGTTTTCCACCTAAATAATATTTATCGGCTTTGTATTCTTGCAATTCACCATCCCATACAAATAGTGAAATCATAGAGCCTGCATAACTAATTTTTCTTTCATGAGGAGAAACTCTACAGATAGCGATTTCCATACCATCCATATTAGATGTTTTTTCTTTGTTGAGTACATCATTCAATGATATGTTTAAGACCTCTAAAATTGCACCTGGTTCATATATTTCTCTCTCTATAATAATTTTATCTAATAAGTCATTACCTATCATACTCATAAATCCACCTGGAACACCATGTCCAGTGCAATCTGCCACTGCCACTATTATCTGTCCATAGTACATGGATTTGGGGTTATTAATAGCATAAACCCAATGAAAATCGCCACTTACAATATCTTTAGGTTTGTATAATAAGAAGCTATCTTTAAAATAATCAAGATAGTCTTTTTCTTGTGGTAAAATAGCCTGCTGTATTCGTTGAGCATATAAAATACTTGCTTTTGTATTTCTATTTTGATTTTCAATTTCTTGTTTTTGTTCCATCAAGAGTTTATTATTTTTTGCTTTCTCTTGATTATTTTTCCACAATAGCAAGGTCAATACAGCCAGTAAAATCGCCACTATTGAAGATGCCAAAATAACATCTTCTCTCCTTTTAATTTGTGTGTCTTTTAATTCTTGTTGTTTGGTTCGTTCTACCTGTTCTTTCTCATCATCAAAGATGGCTTGAGAAACAGCTATTTTATCATTTGATTTTTGATTGTATAAAGAATCTCGGTAAGTATTGGCAAGTTTTTCATATTTAAAAGCATTGACATAGTCATTCTTTTGCTCATAGAGTTCAGACATATACTCATAAGCTCTCCTAATAGCCACTTTTATATTGTTTTTCTTTGCAATATCAATAGCTTCTTCATAGATTTTTAGAGCTTTATCCAAGTTTTTTCTTTTATGATGTACTCTTGCGATGCCATTGAGCACTCTGGGTAAAGTGTATTCATCGTTTTGTTTGATACGCAAGGCATAGACTTTATCATAATATTGCATAGCTTTATCCAAGCTATCTTGATGCAAATAGCTTTCTGCTATAAAACCTAGTAGGTCAGATATATTTCTTTCATTTTTGAGTCTCTCAGCTTTGGGTAATGTCCTCAATGATATTTCTAAAGCCTTAGAATAGTTTCGTTGATGAATATATAGATTTGCTATGTTTTTCATGGTGGTTACCACACCATCTTCATCTTTGATTTCATCTTTAATTGCTAGTGATAAATTAAAATATGCTCTCGCCTTATCATAAAATTCTTGTTCTACATAAACATTCCCTAAGTCGTTATATCTAAAAGCAATAAATCGTTTATTTCCTAATTGTTCATATAAGCGTAATGATTTTAAGTGAGATTCTACAGATAATGCATGCTCCCCTTCTCTGTAATATAATAATCCCATATAGCCATAACTTTCCGCCAGACCATTTTTATAATTAATTTTTCGAGCCAACGAGTTAGCATCTTTAGCATATTGTAGTGCTTTTTTGATGTCATTATTTCTAAGAGCAAATGAAAGCTGATTGAACACATTGACCTTTGTGGAATCAGATATATTCTGTGTAAGAACATTCTGTAAGCTGTCTATCTTTCTGGTTTGCCCCCAGCTCATTTGAATCGTTACAGAATATATAAATAAAATAAAGTAGAGATATAAAAACTTCATACACAATATCTGATATGAACTACAAATTTAGAATTTAGATTGAGATTAAAAAAAATAATTGTCTGAAAATGTTTGTGATAATATGTTTTTTTGTATATTTGCAACTCTTTACTAAAAATAGGTTTATTACATAAAACATATAAGAAAAAATGGCAAAGAAGAAAGAAACCAGAGTACAGGTTATCTTGGAGTGTACAGAGCATAAAACTTCTGGTATGGCTGGAATGTCTCGTTATATCACAACCAAGAATAAGAAAAACACAACGGCTCGTTTGGAGTTGAAGAAATACAACCCCATTCTAAAAAAATATACCGTTCACAAAGAAATTAAGTAATTTTCTAAAATTCTACTCCAATGGCAAAGAAAGTTGTTGCAACCTTAAAGAAAGAAGACCCTAATGCAAAAGCGTTTGCTAAGGTTATTAGAGCAGTAAAATCAGATAAAACAGGTTCATATGTCTTCAAAGAAGAAATGATTCCTGTTGATCAGGTGAAAGAAGTGCTTAAATAATTCCTTCTTGATGCAAAAAATTGAACCTCCTGAGTTTTAGGAGGTTTTTTTATAATTACACAACTTAAAGTTATAAGTGAGCAATGAAGATTGATTTGGTTCACATAGCTTTCGGAGCATTATGGTTTTGTTATAAAAAAGGTATCTGAATCATAAATGTAGAACCTGTTCCAAACGTTGTAGTGACGTTGATATGCCCTCCTATTCGTTTAATAATTTTATCAACAAGGTATAAGCCTAATCCATTTCCATTAGATAACTCCGAACCACGATGGAACATTTCAAATATTTTAGGTAGTTGTTCTGGATGGATACCTGTTCCATTATCTTCAACTTCAATTATGATATTTTTATTTTGTGAAAATATGCGTGTGTGTACATATTGTTCATGTTGGCTATGATGCAACATTCTAAAAACTATTCCATTTTCAATTAGGTTTTCAATTACTATACCTATAAGATGTGCATAGCTATACAAAGATAAGTTTTGTTCTATATCAAAATACAGATGAACACTATTGACAGAAGCAATATGATGAAATTTGGACTCAATAGCTTTTTGAATATTTATAAAATTAATTTCACTTTTTTCCTCTTCCTGATTAATAAGATTTATGACTAAGAGCTTTTCCAATGTTTTATTCATATTTTTGGCTGTTCTTCGAAGCATATCAAAATAACCTTTTGCTTCTTCATCTTTCACGTCTTGTTGAGCTATTTCAGAGAGTCCTAATAAACTGGCAATAGGTCCTTTAAGGTCGTGAGATGCTCGATAAATGAATAAATCTAACTCTTTGTTTGCAACAGTAAGTTCTTTAATTTTATTTTCAAGATTTTCGTACAACAAAGCATTTTCAATAGAAATAGCAATTTGTGATGATAAAATATCCAAAATAGCTATTCTGCTATCTGTAAAAATTCCTGAAACCAAATTATTTTCTAAATATATGACACAGCTCAATTCTCCTTTTCGTATTACAGGAAAACAAAGCACAGACTTAGGTTTAGATTTTTGAATATATGAGTCATGATTATAGAGTAAATCTTCTGTTGCATTCTTAATTACGACATTTTTGCGTGTTCGGGCTACATAATTGATAATAGAAAGAGGCAAGCTTTGCTGATATTTATTAATAGAAAGTTTATTTTCTATTTGTTGAGAATCCGTAGTCCCTTTTACCAGTACTTTAAGTTCTCCTAATTCATAATCTATTAAAAAACCTTTTTCTGCTCCAGCATTTTCTATAACAATTTTAAGCATATTTTTTAAAAGGTTCTCTAATACAATTTCTTTTGAAATAGCCTGAGATGCTTTAAGTATGCTATTTAAATCTATGATATTTGATGCATTGCCAGAGTTGGTAGTAGCAGTGGTAGTTAGTTCTGTAAATAAAGAATTCTTGGTGATTTCATCTGTTAAAAAATAGGCATATTTTTGAGATAATAGTTCTTTTTTTCTTTTAGCTCCCCACTGATCATATAGGTAATATGCTTTTTTTATGTATAATTTTGCAAAATCTAATTTTTCAAGAGATAACCAGAATTTAGCCGCAAGTTCATTAGCAATAGCCTCATTATAAGCAAATTCATTTTCTTCAGCACCTTTAATAGCTTCATCATACAAATTGATAGCTGCTAGAGTATCACCTTTAATGTGAGCAAGTTCTGCTTCCACCAACAAATATTTGTGTAAATAGTTCTCAGGACAACTATCCGCCCAATTTTTCATCTGTTTCTGGTTGTTTTCTATTTGCTCAAAAATAGCAGTTTGTTCTTCTGCGTTTGCTCTTTCAAGAGTTTTGAGCAAAGTTAAAGAATAGAAGAAACTGTACTCTATATTAAAAAACGTTCCTGTTTGAACAAAAATATATGCAGAAGCTTCTTCAAATACTTGCTTTGCTTTCGAGTAATCTTCATAAATATAATAAACAAGACCTTGTAGAGGTAAAAAGGTTGCTAAAGCAAGGAATTCTTGCTTTTGTTTCATTTCTTCTACTTTAGCTTGGTCAAAGAGTTCATTGGAAAAATGATGGATATGATTTGTATGACCAGTAAGATTATCAAACACTACTTTTATAGCAGATAAAGCATCAAAGGCAGCTTTATTATTTGTTTTTTGAGCAAATCTGATATACTCTATAACCTGTTGATTGATAATTTCCAAATTTCTTCCTTGAAGGAAAGGGTTAATTGTTTTATGTACCAATAAAAAGCCTGCAAACTGGAGTTCTCCAGAATCAATCCCTGCCTGAAAGCCTAAATCGTTAAGCTTTTCTGTATAAGAGAGGTGTTTAGTCCAAATGGTAATAAAATTGGCAAAAATATTACAACTTTTACAAAGTTGTGATAAACTATTGAATTGTAAACTTAAGTCATAAGCAAGTTTTCCAAACTGATAACCAGCTTGATAATTCCCCATAACAGCACAAAGCACAACACCATAGCCAAAATAGGCAGAAGCTGATTCTTGAGTATTTCCATTTCTTATTGATAATAAAACAGCTTTTACATTCAGCAATGTCCATAACGTTTTATCAGTATAATATGCTGAAGTTTGCATGTTCATCAATACAGCGATTGCTAACTTACTTTTTGCATCTTTTAATTCGGGCAATTCAAGTAAAGAGTCTATCGTTTTATCTCCTAATAAAATATTAATTTCATGAACTTCAGCTCCAATTTGAGGTTCAATCTGCTCTAAAGAAAATGGTATATCTAAAAGTTGTAAGGCTTTTATTCCATATTCTGTAGCAGTTTGGTAGTCACCTTTCATTGTGATATGAAGGATAAGACGATTGTAAATAGAAGCCTTATCAAGATTATTGGTAGCTAAGTTTAACAGTTGATTAGAAAGCTCTAAACTTTGTTCTAAATTGCCATTTAAGAATTCCAGCTCTGACTTTTGTAATAATATCTGATACTTTAAAGAAGTATTAGATATGTTATATTGATTAAATAAAGTAAAAGCCTGATTGATATATATTAAGGATGCTTCAAAAGCAGTTGCTTGTGTAGTGAGGTAGCATGATTCTAAATTCAGTTTTATCAGTACAAGCACTTCATGGCTTTGTAGATGAGCTTGCCCTTGATTAAAATGATTCGTAATATCTAAAAGCCCTGCATTTGATTGTTCTTTTTGAAATATATCATATAATAGTTTGGCTATTTTATAGTGGAAAATGCTTTTTTTATCATCTTCAATTAATGAGTAAACAGCTTGTTGTATTCTATCATGGACAAATTTATACTCATAATTTTTATATGTAAAATCCTCTGCCTGAAGAATTTCCTCATCCAACATGAATAATTTTCCTTCCAAGGGAATAACAAATCCTTCATTAATAGCTTCTCCCAAATGAAAAAAAGTATCAATCAGAGGTTTTTCATAAATAATTGACAATGTTTTTAAATCGAACTTATTACCAATACAAGCTGCTAACTTCAAAACGTCTTGTGTAGATTCATCAAGACTTTGTATTTTAGCAGCCATGAATTCTACAACATTATTGGGCAGATGTAGCTTTTTGATTTCAGCCATATCCCATTTCCAAACCTTTTTATTAAAATCAAATTTTAATAGGTTATTTTCATAGAGAGCCTTTAAAAAATGTGTTACAAAAAAAGCATTTCCTTGAGTTTTGTTAAATATGAACTCACTTAGAGCAATTGTTTCCTCTATTTGGCATTTAAGTGTATCAGCAACCAATTGATTGGTATTTTCCTGAGTAAGATTTTGTAAATGAATATGATGATAGTTCTTATTCTTTACCAAATTATTTAAGATTTGTTGTAAAGGATGTGTTTCATCGACTTCATTTGTTCTATAAGCTCCAATTATCATCAGATGAGACTGATGATAGTCTTCCAAAACTTCTTTAATAATATTGAAAGAAGCTATATCTGCCCACTGAAGGTCATCTAAAAATACAATCAGTGGATGTTCTTCTGAGGCAATGACATTCAGAAATTTCTGAAATACAGTTTTAAATCTATTTTGAGATTCTGCAGGTGCTAAAATTTCTATTTCAGGTTGTGTACCCATAATTAGCTCTAACTGAGGCACAACATCAGTCAAAACTTTGCCATTGGGTTTAAGATTATGATTTAATATGGTTTTCCAATACATCAGCTTTTCTTGGCTTTCTGTAAGCAGAATGTCTGCAAGCTCTGTAAAGGCATGATTAATAGCACTATAAGGTATATTTTTTTGTAACTGTTCAAATTTACCTGAGATAAAATAACCTTTCTTTTCTGTAATAGGTTTATGGACTTCATGTATAAGAGCTGTTTTTCCGACTCCAGAATAACCACCAACCATAACAATTTCGTTATTGCCTTTAGTGACGTTCTCAAAAGATTGCATCAAGAGTTGCTTCTCTTTATTTCTACCATACAGATATTGGTTTATTTGAAACCTTCCTGAATAATCATTTTCTCCAATACCTACTGCAGTAATTTTGTCATATTTTTTTAATTGCTCTAAACAGTTTTCTAAATCTTTTTTTAAGCCTTGAGCTGACTGGTATCTGTTCTCAGCATTTTTTTCCAAAAGTTTTAAAATAATATTAGAAATCACTATTGGAATAGAAAAGGAAGGATTTTCTGATAAATGAGGAGCTAAAGGCGTTTTAGCCAAGTGGCTATGTACAAGCTCAGTGGCATCCTGCGATTCGAAAGGCAAATGCCCAGTAACAATCTCATAAAAAGTTACTCCCAAAGAATATAAGTCAGAGCGATAATCCACAACTCTATTCATACGCCCAGTTTGTTCTGGGGAAATATAAGCAAGTGTTCCTTCTAAAGTTTCTGGATTTTCTAATTTCTGATTTTTTAAGTCCATATTGACTGCCATGCCAAAATCTATAATACGAACAGATTTTTTAGCCATATCAATTAGTATATTGTTACTATTGAGGTCTTTATGGATAATATTTTTTTGGTGTATTTCGCCTAAAACTTCCGTAATAACGATAGCCATTTCAAGAAATGATCTTAAATCGAATATTTTTTGCTTAATTGCTTCTTTAACACTATGTCCATCAAAATATTCTAACAATAAGGCATGTCGATTGTTTATTTTGATATGTTTGTAGCCTTTTCTAATGCCACTAATATCTATCTTAGTAGTATAATCTAATTCATTTTTTAACTGTACAATTTGTTTTGAACTTGGGAATTCAGATTTAAGTACCTTTATAACAATAGGGAGCTGATATTCACCACTTTCGATGTAGTAAATTTGGGAATTTACAGTATTAGCTATTAACTTTGCATCTTTAGGAATGTCTTGCATAACAACAAAAAGCTTTATACAAACAAGCTTACTTCTACAAGGTAATTAAATTTTTATAAAAATCAAACACTAAGTAAAGAATATGAATATGACAAATATTTTAGAAGAAGGGGTTTCTTTTGGTTTATTAGAAGAAAATCAAATCCATCAGGCAGCAGAATGTTTTACTTTGTCTTTCCAAAGAGAGCCTATGGTTAGGGCATTAGAAATTCCTTATCAAGACTTTTTTAACTTTGCTTTTGAGGTATGTAAAAAAGCTTTTGAGCAGGATATGGCTTTAGTAGCGATCCATGAGCAAAAAGTTGTTGGTATTAGTATTCTTCAGGATGCTTTAGAAGATGAAATTGCTTTTGAAAAGCTACATAGAGGATTAGATATAATTTTTTCGCTTTTAGGTGGCTTACAACAAAAATATATAGACAATTATAATGTTGTAGAGAAAGGCAAAGTTATAGTTTCATTTACAACAGGTATTGACAAAGACTTTGAAGGAAAAAACATTTCTTTACCTTTATTTTCAAAAGTTATTGAACAAGCTCAAAAGTTAGGGTTTAAAAAAATGATAACAGAACTAACAGGTATTTATTCTCAAAATGCTGCTAAAAAACGTTTTCAGTTTAAACCTTTATTTGAGATTCGTTATAAAGATTTTGAGTATCAAGGAGAAAAAGTATTTGAGAAGTTTCCTGAGGGTTCAAATCCTACTTGTGTCTTGATGGAAAGAATATTATAAAAGTTGTCAGCTAAAAAAATTGTACCTATGCTCAATTATCAATTACCTTTCGAACACCAAAATATATATTATGATACTATCAAAGAAACTGATAGGACAGAAGTAGTTCATATCCTTGCTCATTATTTTGGTCCTTTTGAACCAATGAATCACAGTATGGGTATTACAGCAAAAGATTTTGCCAAATTTGCTGAACTGATGACTGATTATGTGATAGATCATAAACTTTCTTTAATTGCCAAAGACAAGAAAACTCAAAAAGTTGTTTCTGTAACAATTCTAAAAGACTTTTTAGATGAAATGCCCATTAATGTAGAGGAAGTCTGCCCTAAACTTTTACCTGTATTTGCATTGATGGGTAATCTTGCAGGACATTATCTGGAAGCAAATCCTGAAATACAAAAGGGGAACGTTATGGAGCTATTAGTGGGTATTACTATTCCTACTTACTGGAATCGTGGAATTTCAACTATTTTATGGGGAGCAAGTGAGAAAATAGCACAAGAACATGGCTTTAAAAAGATTGTTTCTTGTGTAACAGGTTTGGCAAGTCAACATATTACCTTACAAAAACTACATTACAAAGAGTTTTTTTCTATCCCTTATAAAACTTTTTTTTATGGAGAAACAGCTATTTTTGAAGAAATCACAGAAATTTTAGCTTGTAAATTGGTGGAAAAAAATATACACAATGCTTTTTAATTATCAATTATCACCTTATTAACTAAAATCATGTATTGGACTGCATTTACAGAAGAGGAAATTCAAGAACGAATAAAAGATGCACTATCACAAAATGTTTCTTATTTGAGAAGCAAGATTATGGGCGTACCAGGCTCTTACCTTGATTCTTCCGTTTTTAATTTAGAAGCTGCTATTGACTCGCCATTCTTAGAATCTATGGTGGAAAATCCCAATCATATAGGCTGTCATACTTTTGGAGATTCTGAGGGTTTTTTCAAAGGTACACATCAAATAGAAAAAGAGCTTATAGGGATTTGTGCAGAGGAGATATTTAATGCAGAACCCAATAGTTATGACGGTTATGTTGCTCCTAGCGACTACGAGGGTAATATTCAGGCTATGTGGGTATATCGAAACTTTTTTAAGAGAGAATTTAAAGCTCAAGAAGAAGAAATAGGTGTACTATTTAGTGAAGACTCGAATGTATCTGTCATAAAAGGAGCAGATTTACTGGATATTCAACCTATTATACTAAAAGTTGATAAATTTACAAGAAGTATTGAACGTCAAGTGTTTATCGATCAGCTAGTAAGAGCTTTAAGCCAAGGAGTTAAGTATTTTATTGGTATTGTCAATATGGGGAATTTGAAATTTGGGAAAGTTGATGATATAAATTTATTCGTAGAAGTTTTACAAGAGTTCCAAGTACCTTTCAAAATACATGTAGATGCTTCGTTTGGTGGATTTATTTATCCAATAGCCAACCCCAATAATTCTCTTAACTTTACCAATCCTCATATTTCTTCTATTTCTGCAGATGCTTACAGAATCTTACAGGCTCCCTTTGGTACTGGTATTATGCTCATTCGCAAGAACTTACTACATTATGTTGTAACAGAAGAAGCTAGTTATGTAAGTGGCAAAGATTATACTCTTTCAGGAAGCCGTTCAGGTGCTAATGCCATTGCTGTATGGATGCTTTTAAAAGCCTATGGCTCAGAAGGCTTAAAGCAAAAAATAAATCATATACTTTACAGAACAGATTTATTGTGTCAGGAGTTAGACAAAAAGAACATTACATATTTTAGAAACCCGTTTTTAAATATTGTTGCCATACACGACAAGCATATCACAAGAAGAATTGAGCAATTGTATGGATTAATGCCAGATGATACAGAGAACCCTCAATGGTGGCGTGTAGTAGTAATGGAACATGTTCGGGAACACCTAATAGATGAATTTATTGATTATTAACGATTTCACAAACGTTATTTCTAGCAAAGATACTGTTTATTAATTTTACCTTATTCTTATTTATGATGTATTGGGAAAAGCTCTCCAAAGAAGCGATCACTTCCAAAGTGAATCAGGCTTTGAGCAAAAATATTCGTTTTGATAAAAACAAGATCATGGGAACCTCCATTTCTTTTTTAGATCCCATTGTTTTTGACAAAAAATACATGCGTAATGCTCCTTTTCTAACTTCCATGATTCATAACCCTGACCATCGGGGTTGTCATACCATAAACGTGAATGGCAGCTTATTTGAAGGCACAAAAGAACTTGAATTAGAAGTTGTTAGAATTTGTGCCGAAGAACTCTTAGGGGGGCAGGCAGGTATGCAGGATGGTTATATTGCTTCTGGAGGAACAGAAGCCAATATAACAGCTATATGGATTTTCAGAAATCTTTTTAAAAGACGTTATGGAGCAAAAAATAGTGAGATTGTAGTGTTTTGCTCTCGTGATACACATTATTCTATTTATAAGGGAGGCAATCTTTTGGGGATAGACGTGGTTTCCTTACAAGTTGATAACAATACTCGCCAGATTAAGCCCCATGTTTTGGAAGATAAAATAGCTTCAGCGAAGGAAAATGGTAAGAAATACTTCATTTTTGTGGCAAATATGGGTACAACTATGTTTGGCTCTGTTGATGATATAGATATGATTACCTCTATTTTTGATAAAGCAGATGTTTTTTATAAGGTTCATGTGGATGCTGCTTTTGGAGGTTTTATTTATCCTTTTACAAACCTAGACAATGAACTTTCTTTTGCCAATAAAAAAGTGGCTTCTGTAAGTTTAGATGCTCACAAAATGCTTCAAACACCTTACGGAACGGGGATGTTCATTGTTAGAAAAGGCTATTTTGAGTATTTAAAACCACAAGAAAGAAGGTATTTTACAGAAACAGATTTGACCCTTTCAGGGAGTCGTTCGGGTGCAAGTGCAATTGCCATTTGGATGGTACTTATGGCATATGGCTCAAATGGCTTACGTGAAAAAGTTTTGAAAATGGTAAATAGAACCAAGTGGCTTTGCGAAGAGCTTTCAAAAAGAGGGATTGATTATTACAACAATCCCTACATGAACATTGTATCTATTCGTAATGAGGATATTACAAAAGAGCTGGTTGAATTTTATAATCTTGTCCCTGATAACCATGAAAGCCCCAATTGGTGGAAAGTGGTAACCATGGCACACGTAGATAAAATGTTGATAGGAGACTTTTTAGAAAGCGAATAAGAAACTTCTTATTCGCTTTCAGAAGTTTCAAATAGTTTATGGTGAGATATTATTTTACCATCTGCTAGCTCTATTGTCCGATCACTAGCTTTTGCAAAATCGTTATCATGTGTTACAGCAATAATAGTCTGGTTGTATTCTTGTGACAGTTGCTTAAATATATCAAATACAATTTGAGTATTTTTACTATCTAAATTTCCAGTGGGTTCATCACACATAATCAGTTGAGGGTCATTGATTAAGGCTCTGGCAATAGAGACTCTTTGTTGTTGCCCTCCACTCAGTTTGGAGGCAGGTTTTAAGGCTTGTTCTTTGAGTCCTAACATTTCAAGTTTTTGATAGGCTTTTTCTTCTACCTCTTCATAGCTTCTGTTGCCAAGTTTTAAGGCTGGAATCATCACGTTTTTAAGGCATGTAAACTCTGGTAATAGATAATGAAACTGGAATACAAAGCCAATATGATGATTTCTGATTTCAGCCAAATAATCTGTTTTTTTACCTGTAACGTTCTCACCTAAAATATTTAATTCTCCTTCATAACGAGTATCCATCGTACTCAAGCAGTAAAGTAAAGTAGATTTCCCTGAACCACTTTTTCCAACCAAAGTAAGAAACTCTCCTCTGTATGACTGAAAGGTAACATCATCTAAAACCTTGAATTTAATAGGTTCATAGAAATACTTTTGGAGTCTTTTGGTACTTAATACAACTTCTAGATTTTTCATAGTGGTAAAAGATTATTTTCTGAAAATTTCAACAGGGTCAACATTGGCAGCTTTACGAGCAGGAAAATAACCAGCACAGAATGTGATAAATATTCCTAAAATAAAGCTTTGGGCAAATAATTTGGGTTCAATCTTGATAGGAAAATAACCTACAGGAGGTCCCATATAAACTTTAGACATAATGGTTATCAGAATTGCCCCACAACATAAACCAATAACAGTTCCTATAATTCCCATGATAAAAGCCTCAGAAACAAATATTTTAATCACATCTCCACCTTTAAAACCCATTGCCTTTAATATGGCTATATCATTGATTTTTTGTGTGATAGTGGCACTTAAAATGTTATATATTCCAAAAGAGGCAACCAGTAAAATAGAAAGAGAAATAGCACCCATCATGGCTCTACGAGTTTTATCACCACTGATGACATCAGCGTTGGTAGTTTGCCAGTCTTCAACTCTGTATTCTGTAAGCGATTGTAATTTTTCAACAAAACCAAGAGTTTTGTCAGCGTCAAGGGTATTAGCATAAATGGTGGTTACAAATGAGGCGTTTTCTTTCAAGAATTGTTGAGCTGTACTGATATTCACAAAAGACTTGCTGTCATCCATAAGGCTGTTTCCCATATTGAATATGCCTACAATTCTCAAAACTTTACTTACTCCATAGGAAGAAGAAACAGTAATGTTATCGCCCAAACCTAAACTTAGCTTTTCTGCAATGCCTTTTCCTATGATAATACCGTTAAGATTCCCTTGTAAATCCTGAATAGAGCCTGCAACCATATATTTGTTTGTATTAAACATATTGGAGTATTCGAGCATATTAACACCATTTCCAGAGCCTTTAATTTGTGTTTTTCCACGATTGTAAAAAGCTACAAAATCTACCTGAACAACAGCATTGGTAATATAAGGCTCTTGCTTTACACGATATAAAAGAGCCTGTGGATTAATAATCGTTTTAGATGTTGTTGTAATCTGTGGATTATGAATAACTGTAATTGCTTTTGGATTTTCTTGTAGAGGCTTACTCAATTCATCACTTTTATAAATTTTGATATGGGCATTAGATTGAAATATATTATCTCTTGAGAAATTAGTAAAACCAGAGCTTAAAGAGTTCATAAAGAGGTAAATAGCTACACCAATAGTTACACCCAAAGCTGCTACAAAAGTTTGTTTTTTACGAGTAACAATATGCGTAAGAGCAATATCGTTGTTGATGCTTAGCTTCATAAGATTTTATTATTTCATGAGTGAACTACCTGCTTCAGATGTTTTAATTTGATTGGATGCAATATTTTCTGTGATAAGAATAGTATTTTCATCTATCCCACCTAAAACCTGTACCCAATCGCTACTAACAATGTGTGTTTTCACCTTGATTTTTTCTTTTTGCCCTTTAATTTGTACACGCCCTCCAAAATCAATGTAATTGCGAGGTATAAGAAGAGCATTTTTCTGAAAACCCACCATGATATTGGTTTGTAGTTGGGTATTGATAATTTTGAAGTCGAGAGAGTCTTTAAAAGCTATTTTTGCAATAAAGGATTGCGATGTCTCATCAAAAGATGGGTAGATTTCTGTTACAACGCCCATATAGTTTTTATTTTTTTGTGTATTGAGTTGTATAACAGCTTCTTGCCCAATTTTTATTCTCGAAATATTGCTTTCATCAATATTAATTTTAGCATATATATTCTGAGCATCGCCAATGGTAGCAATGATATCTCCTTTTCGTACAAAATCGCCTACTTGTTTGTTTTTCTTGTAGATTTTTCCAGCTACAACTGCTTTAATTTGGTTTTTCCCTAGAACAACAGTATTGACATCTCTACTAGCTTTGTTATTAATGAGTTGCTGCTCAGCATCTCTTTGAATTCTCTTGTAATTTTCTAAAGCAGCCTCATAATTGCTTTTGGAAGTCTGATAGCCTAATGAAATGTTTTCGTATTCTACTCTTGCAATGCTATTACTTTCCAAAAGCTTTTTATAGCGTTGCTCCTGAAGAGCATCCTGATCCATTTTTTGTTTGGCGATATCAATAGATGTTTTGGCTTGAGCTAAAGCAGGGGCATTTGCTTGAGTATTGCTTTGAGCCAGTTTATACAATTCATTGGCACTCTGTGTGTTAAAACCACTTTCTTTGTTGTCAATTACTGCTAGAATTTTTCCTTCTTCTACTAAATCTCCTTCTTCAAAATTAATGTTTACCAAATAACCCTCTACTTGTGCTGTGAGGTAATAAGTTCCTTTTGCTTCTAAAATACCTGATGCAAAAACTGTTTCTGTTACGTCTTTTCGGATAGGTTTGGTTTCTTCTGTCTTTTTACCACAAGAAACAAACCCTAAAATGATGGTAATGATTATGAGATTTTTCATATAACTATTTGACTTTATTGTGAATATCTATTTTGGCTTGGGCTAATAAAATGTTGATTTTAGAAGAAATCAGGCTGTATTCTGCATTGACCATGGCATTGAAACTATTAAGTATTTGGTCTAAACTCATTAAACCTTGACTATACAGATTTTTATTTTTTTGATAGGTATCCATTCGTAAACCATAAATTTCTTTGTTGGCAGAAGTCTGAGAAGATGCTTTATCAAAATCGTTGGCTAATTGTTTCACCTCTAAGTCTGCTTTAATTTTAGCTTGTTCCGTTGATTTTTTGGTAAGTTTATAATTGTAGCTTGCCTGTGTTCTGTTTGCGATAAGTGTGGCATTGGGTAAAGCAAAAGTTAGTTTTAAACCTATATAATTGCTGTTTATCCAGTTTCCATTAAACATTTTAAACTCTGTATTGAATAACTGATAAGAATTGCTGGCTACAAAGGATAAAGTTGGCAATGACATTTTTCTGGTCTGATTAAAATTGCTCCAAGCATATTGCTCTTTAAGCACACTGTTACTGATTTGTAAAGAGTTTAACTCAATGTTAGGGCGTGAAACAGTCTGAATATCAATATCTTGTTTAATTTCAATTTCTTCATTATCAGGAATATCACAAAGAGTTTTTAAGATGATGTAATGTTGCTTTATTAGAAATTCTATTTGCTTGATATTTTCTTGGGTATTTAAATAATTGACTTTGGTATCATTGACATCTTGTTGCTTGACAAGCCCCAAATCGTATTTATTCTTGGCTGTTTGGTAGAGTGTATCTGCTACAGCCAAGTTTCGTTGAGTGCTTTTGAGTTGCTCCTGAAGCATAATGATATTAAAATAGCTGATTGCAATGTTCTCTTGCAATGTTTTAAGAGTCACCTGATTATTGGATTCAGTCAGTTCGATGTTAATTTCTGCTAGTTTCAGATTCTCCCAGCCGGCAGGATTGATAAGCTTGATATCAATGTTTTGAGTAGTGGCAGTAGTATATTTTACACCAGTCTGGACTTGTCGATAAGTACCCGCCTGTCCACCAAAGGCTTCAGCAGGAAATAAATTGACAGGCAGACGAGTGTTGTCTGTAAAAGAGCCATTGATATTGGCAACAGGGTCTATTGTTCCTAATATGGCTGCAAGCTTCGCTTTTTGAGCTTGTTCTAAACGAATTTTATTGGATTCCAACGTGATACTTTTCTCTTGAGTGTAAGCGAGTAAAGCATCCAAGCTACTGAAACTCTTTTGAGCAAATGCTGAAAAAGTTTCTAACAAAAACAGGGTGATGAAAAAGAGTCTCATATTTTTTGAATTTCTATGAGACAAAATTGTAGGGATTTGTATACTTAAACAATGAGCAATTTGCCCAACTGGACAAAATAAAATCTGAAATGGACAGAAATAAAATTATTGGTTAGCCAGCCAATCTACAAAGGCTGTAACTTTGAGTTTCCCAACAACAATCTGCTCATCAAAAGGAATATTAAGATTGACAACCACCTTTCTATGAAAAAAATGAGAGGCATCTTTTACAGCTTTTCTGTTGATAAGAAACTGTCTGTTTGCTCTAAAAAATTGAGGAGCGAAGGTTTTTTCCAAAGCATCTAATTTTTGGGAAAGAATATGCTTTTTTTGATCGAAAGTGTAGGCAAATACATAATCGTCTTCAATAAAGAAAAAAGCAATTTTATCTCCTTCCAAAGGGACAATTTTATCACCCTGCTGGAGAATAACAGAAGGCAATTTGGTAGGAGCAAGTTGTTGTTTGAGAGCATTCATCATACTTGAAAAATCGTTTTGGGGAGTTAATTTTTCTTTGAGATGAAAATACTTTTCAAAAGCCTTACTAACAGATTGTTGTGTAAAGGGTTTTAACAGATAATCTATTCCAACTGTCTTGAAAGCCTCTAAGGCATAATCGTTGTAAGCTGTGCAAAAAATAACAGGAATCTGATTTTGAGTTTTTTCAAATATTTCAAAACTCAGACCATCTCCTAACTGAATATCGGAGAATATGACATCTATTTCTTTATGATGGCTCAAATATTCAATAGCTTCCTCTACAGAATACAAAATAGCCAAGATTTCGGCATCAAGCTCTAAATTGCTGATAGTTCTTGATAAATCTTTGGCTGTCAGTTTTTCGTCTTCTATGATAACGATTTTCATGGTTTTATTAGGTAAATGCTTACACTAAAACTATTTTCTTGATTGATAACCTCTATGTTTTTTCCTAAAATGAGTTCATAGCGTTTTTTTAGGTTTTCAAGTCCTGTTGAAGTTTTTTCTGTAAGTTTTATAGATACCTTCTGATTTGTAACAGTTAAAATATCATTCTGAACACTAATAGAAAAATGAATAGGATTTTTTTCTGTAAAGTAATTATGCTTAAAAATGTTTTCCACAAGGGTTTGTAACGCAAGAACAGGTACTTTATACTCAAGAGCCTCTGAAGGAATGCTTATTTCGTATTGGAACGCATTGTCAAATCGTACTTTTTGCAGTTCGATATAATCTTTTACAAAAAACAACTCTTTTTCTAAGGAGATAATTTCTTGTTTATGAGCCTCTACCGAATAACGCAAAAACTCAGAAAGTTTGATAGTATAATCTTCTGCGTCATCAGGGTTTTCTTTAATTAAAGACTTTAAAACGCTTAAAGAATTAAACAGAAAATGGGGGTGTAGTTGTTGCATCAGAATTTGCTTTTGAGCTTCACTATTTTGTAATTTTAATTCCTGAACCAACTTTTCGGCTTCATTTTTCTTAAAACTCTTTACAATGGAATCTGCAATGACCATAATTACACCATTGACAGCAAATGAGGTAAAGATAGGATATGCTATGTGGCTATCCTCAATGTTTATAGGAGGAATAGCTATATCCAGAACCTTTGATACAAGAAAAATAACCAATCTAAAAAATAAACTCAGAAGGTAGGTAATAATAAATCTCCAAAAATGATTGAGAAGTGGGTATTTTTCAAGAGTGTAGATTTGTATAAGCCACGAAATAAAAATACTTGCTGATAAGCCAAAATTAAGTGTCAAAAACTCTAAAAGTGTAACCTTTTCAAAAATATAAAAGGGACTCGACCCATATAATGATATAATGGGTGAAGTAATAGCTGCTATGAAATATAACCGTCTTTTCATAAATTATGAACATATAAATAAAGCATAGTTAGTAATATTTTTATTATTAACTATAGAAATATAAACTCAAGTGGACAAAAAGCATTTTAGAGTGGACATTTTCTATTAAAACAGAAAAAAATATTTGAAATATTTTATATATTCAAAAATGTTTTTTACGTTTGCTTCATCAAAATAAAACAAACTCCGAATGAATTTTTCTGCTAATTATACTGCTTGTGCGTGTTGCTGCTCAGTTTCTGAGGAGCCACTAGCCATTGTATAGAGCATTTACCATATTCTTTACATAGCAAAGTCTCCTAATAGTCATCATTAGGAGACTTTTTATTTTATAAAAAACTGTATTTAAAAATTATGTATTCACCTTCATTATTCAATAGCAAGTCTGTAGCCTGTATGTTGTGTTGTTTTCCACCACACAAGGGGTGCTGTTTTGCTATGGAATAAAAGCCAACCATATATCAAACATCAAAGCCTCTTGAGTTGCAAGAGGCTTTTTTTATTTAACCATATACTACTTATGACAACCTCACTGACATCCATATTACAATTATTACATCAGGCAAAATTAGGGCTATCCACACCAGCTTTTCATAAAAAACAGGTAGAAAACTGGATAGAAAACTTATTCAACTGGCTTTTTATAACTCAAAACGATTATCAAAACTTTGGATATTTTGAAAGTAAAGCAAAAGAACTAGAGATAGAACTACAAAGCTTTTTAAAAATAGAATTATCGGATAGAGAAAACATTGATTTGATAGTAAAATCATTTTTTGAGGAAGTCCTAAATATTTACAATCAGTTATTAGAAGATTTACAGGTTATTTTAGAGTTTGACCCTGCTGCTAAATCGAAAGGTGAGGTGGTCTTGGCTTACCCTGGTTTTTTTGCAATAGCAGTTTATCGTATTACACATCTTATCTGGCAACATAATGCCTTTATTCTAGCTCGTTTACTTTCAGAATATGCTCACAGCAAAACAGGTATAGATATTCATCCTGCTGCTAAAATTGGAAAAAAGTTTTTTATAGACCACGGAACGGGCATTGTGATAGGCGAAACAGCTACCATTGGTCATAATGTAAAAATTTATCAGGGTGTAACTCTAGGAGCTTTGAGTGTAAGTAAAGAAAAACAAAATCAGAAAAGACACCCTACCATCGAAGACAATGTAATTATCTATGCCAATGCTACCATATTAGGTGGAGAAACAGTTATTGGGCATGATAGCACCATAGGAGGTAACGTCTGGATAACAGCCTCTATTCCTTCTTATTCCCTTGTTTATCATAAAAGTGAAATCATTGTAAAAACCAAAGAAGTATTTCCTGAAGCACTTAATTTTTCTATTTAATATAAAATTTTCAACCTAAAAGCTAAAAAACATGAAAGTTCAAACCATTCTTGAGACCATTGGAAAAACGCCTGTTGTGAAAATCAATAGATTATATGGCGAAAATAAAAATGTATGGATTAAGCTGGAACGCAATAACCCAGGTAACAGCATCAAAGACCGTATTGCCCTTGCCATGATTGAGGACGCCGAAAAAAGAGGAATTTTAACACCCAATCATGTAATTATTGAACCCACGTCGGGTAATACAGGTATCGGGCTTTCTTTGGTGGCTGCTGTAAAAGGCTATAAAGTGATTTTAGTAATGCCAGAATCCATGAGTATAGAACGCAGAAAACTTATGGAAATCTATGGAGCTACTTTCGAGCTTACACCTCGTGAAAAAGGAATGAAAGGTGCTATTGAAAGAGCAACACAGATGTTACAAGAAATCCCTAATGCGTGGTCTCCACAACAATTTGAAAATCCTGCTAATGTGGAAATTCATAAAACGACTACAGCTCAGGAAATTTTAGAGGATTTTCCAAATGGACTGGATTATCTGATAACAGGAGTTGGTACAGGCGGACATATTTCTGGTGTGGCGGCTATTCTAAAAAGTAAATTTCCAAATCTTAAAGTTTTTGCTGTTGAACCTGAATTGTCACCTGTTTTGAGTGGAGGTTCGCCCAGTCCTCATCCTCTACAAGGAATTGGAGCTGGATTTATTCCAAAAAATTATCATAGTGATTGGATAGATGAAGTTGTACAGGTAAGCAAAGAAGATGCATTCCAGTATACCAAAGCTATTGCTCGTCAGGAGGGTATTTTGGTTGGGGTCTCAACAGGAGCTTCATTAGCAGCAGTAGCTAAAAAAATAGTAGGCATTCCTGATAATGCCCAAATTCTTACCTTCAATTACGATACGGGAGAAAGATATTTATCTGTAGATGGATTGTTTTAAACCTTAAAAACGCTGATATAATGAAAAGAATATATGGTCATGTGGTTTTGGCTGGGGCTGGCTCTGGCGACCCCGAACTCATTACATTAAAAGCTTTGAAGGTTTTACAAAAAGCAGATGTAATTTTAACAGATAGACTGGTTTCCCCTGAACTCATAGAAAAATATGCAGATGAGGAAGCAGAGGTGATTTATGTAGGTAAACAATGCTCCAGAGGTGTTTACACCTCTCAAAAAGAAATCAACGCTTTGATGGTAGAACTTGCCCAAATGGGAAAACTGGTTTTAAGACTTAAAGGAGGAGATGCGAGTTTGTTTTCTAATATTTTGGATGAATTGGAAACACTTAAAGAGCATCATATTTCTTATGAAATTATTCCTGGTGTTTCGGCTGCTTTAGGGGCTGCTGCCTATACAGGCATCCCCCTGACAGCTCGAGGGCATTCTAGAGGGGTTCGTTTTCTCACATTATACGATTTAAAAAGTATTACCAATCATCAGTGGAATGATTGGGCTACTACTGATGATACACTTGTATTTTACATGAGTGGTCAGCAGACAGATACACTGGCTCAAAATCTTATATTCAGAGGAATTGAGGACTCTAAAAGTTTGGCAGTAATTCAGCAAGCGACTACTCCTTATCAGAAAACACAAGTATTTTCATTTGCAGATATAGATGTTTCCAATCTTCCTGAATTTGAGCATGTTCCAACACTTATTATTGTAGGAAAAGTAGTGAACCTCCACCATCAATACAAATGGATTGAGGAACAACTGGAAACAGAATCTTATTTTGATAATCACAAAACGCTTTTACAATATGCTGTCTGAAAATAAACTTTTATTGTTAGAGCAACTCGTTCAAGATGCTCCCAAAGAAGAACTCATTTGGCTGAATGGTTATCTGGCAGGCTTGGCAAGAAATCACCAAGCACAAGCCCAAGAAAATATACAAGAAGTCACCAGAAAACCTTTGATTCTTTATGGAACAGAAACAGGTAATGCCAAAAAAGTAGCTACTCAATTGCTTGCTTCTTTCAAAAAAAATAAAATACAGGCTAAAATTGCAGATGTTTTTCAGTACGATTTTGAAAAGCTAAGCAAAGAAACAGATGTTTTATTTGTGGTAAGTACACAAGGTGATGGAGAATTTCCTCAAAATGCTCAAAAATTTTATAATGAGTTAAAAAAATCTAATCAGAGTCTCTCTCATTTAAAATATTCTATTTTGGGCTTAGGAGACTCTGCATATCCGTTATTTTGTAATGCGGGAATACTTCTGGATCAGGCTTTTGAAGAGAAAAATGCAACAAGGTTACTACCTTTAGTAAAAGCTGATGTAGACTATCAGGAAGCAGTAAAGGCTTGGGAACAGGATTTACAGGAAAATTTCAGAAATACGACTAAAAAGCTTTTATCAACAACACAAATTGTTAGTAAATCTGTAAAGAAAAAAAACTATACAGGCGAAGTAACACATAAAGTTGTTTTAAATGATAGGGGTTCAAATAAAGAAACCTATCATATCGAAATAACTCCCCATGAAGAGGTTTTTTATGAATCTGGTGATGCTTTGGGCGTGATACCCCATAACAAAAAAGAGGATATAGAACGTCTGGCAGAGTATTTTCAAGTAAATATTCATACAGAAATTCTTGTAAAAGGAGAAACCAAAACAGTGGAATCGTGGCTCTCTAGGCAGAATATTAGAGGTTTAGGAAGAAATACTATTGAGAAATTAGAAAAAGTTTTAGGTGTTGAGATACAAGCTGAAAAAATAGACCTGCTGGATATTTTTAAGGAATATAATGTCTCTAAAACTATCAAAATAGAGGATTTAGTAGACATTTTAAATCCTATTGCACCCCGTTTGTATTCTATTGCGTCCTCAAAAGATGCCCATGAAGGGCAAATTCACTTAACTGTTGGTTTAAATAAGTTTTCTGTAAACAACACTTTCAAAACAGGTTTGGCATCTCAGTTTTTAGCAGATTATCCAAATAACTCATCTATAGAGTTTTACATTCATAAAAACTCTAATTTCAGATTACCTTCTGATGAAACTGACATCATCATGATAGGACCTGGAACAGGCATAGCCCCATTCAGAAGTTTTCTAGCTGAACGCAATCATAGAGGAGCAGATGGCAAAAACTGGCTTTTCTTTGGTGAACAACATTTCGTATCAGATTTCTATTATCAAACGGAAATTCAGGAGTGGTTTGGTAGTGGAGTGCTTACCAATTTGGATGTGGCTTTTTCAAGAGACCAAGCACAAAAAATTTATGTTCAAGATCGTATCAGACAAAAAGCGAAGGAATTTAATGCTTGGCTGGAAAATGGAGCAAATTTATATATCTGTGGTCAGAAATATCCTATGAGTGAAGATGTGGAAAATACGATTCTTGAAGTAATATCTCAAGAAAGAAAAATTAGTTTGGAGCAAGCCAAAGAAGTTTTGGAAAGTTTGGAGCTTGCAGGAAAATATCAAAAAGACGTTTACTAAAACACTAAAAATTACAGCTATGAGTGAAAAATTATCGCCTGTAGAAACCATCAAAACCAATAGTAATGGTCTGAGAGGTACACTAAAAGAGAGTATTGAAGTAGATACCTATACAGGAAATTTGCGTTCGGATGATACCATTCTTGTGAAATTTCATGGGATGTATGTACAAGACGACAGAGATCGTAGAGAAGAAAGGGCTTTGAAAAAACTAGATAAGCTCTATTCTTTCATGATACGCCTGAGAATTCCGGGTGGTGTAATTACAGCAGACCAATGGAAAACCGTTCATGAAGTATCTGAGCAGTATGGAACAGGTACTATCAAAATTACTACAAGGCAAACAGTACAATTACACGGACTACTCAAACATCAGATACGCCCTACAATCCAAACATTTAATTTAGCAAAATTAGATTCTATTGCTGCCTGTGGAGATGTGAACCGTAACGTGATTGTTACAGCACACCCTCAAATATCGTCCATACATCAGCAAATTCATGCTTATGCAGATAAAATTTCGAAACTTTTACTGCCCAAAACGCAAGCCTATTACGAAATTTTTATTGATGATGAAAAAATTTATGAACGTTCTGTGGAAGCTGACCCATTATACGAAGACCGTTATTTACCTAGAAAATTCAAAATAGCCATTGCAATTCCTCCCAGCAACGATGTGGATGTATTTGCCAATGATATTGGACTCATTGCCATTATCAAAGATAATGAGTTAAAAGGCTTTAATATTGCCGTAGGTGGTAGTTTATCTGCCACACATGGAAACTTGCAGACTTATCCACGTTTGGGAACAGTCATAGGTTTTACAGATACAGAAGAAAAAACCTTAAAAGCTGTTTATGAGGTACTAACCATCCAAAGAGATTTTGGAAATAGAAGTGACAGAAAACTCTCCCGTCTGAAATACACTGTGGATAAAATGGGAGTAGAAGAATTTAAGAATGAGTTAGAGAAGCGAATAGGTTTTTCTTTAGAACCAGCCCAAAAATTTGAATTTACAGAAAGAAGTGACCGATATGGCTGGCAACAAAACCATGAAGGAAAATGGTTTTATACTCTTTTTGTAGAACATGGTGTTATTAAACCTCATCAGAAAGCATTTTTGTGGGAGGTTGCAGATCTGAATGTTTCAAATGTAATCTTTACAGGAAATCAGAATTTGATTCTAGGCGAAATAGAGGAATCGAATAAACATTTGATAGAAAAACTAATAGAAACACATCAAATTGATATACAGACCAGTGGACTGAGAAAAAGCTCTATGGCTTGTGTGGCTTTGCCTACATGTCCGCTTGCTTTGGCAGAAGCCCAACGTTATTTACCAACATTGGTTTCTAAAATTGAGCCTCTTCTATTGAAACATCATTTGACAGAAGAAGAGCTTACCATTCGTATGACAGGATGCCCCAACGGATGTGGTCGTCCGTATGTTTCGGAAATTGGTTTAATTGGTACAGCACCAGAGCAATATAATTTGATGCTGGGTGGAGATAGGTTTGGAGTTCGTTTAAATAAGCTTTTCAAAGAAAAACTTTCTGAAGAAGAGATTTTGAACGAGTTAGATGTGCTTTTTGAGCTTTATAATACAGAAAAGAATCAAAATGAAACTTTTGGAGATTTCACACATCGTAAATTTTTTCAGTAATGGAACAAGCAACAAACACTTTATTTCCAGTTTTCTTGAAAACGGACAAAGCTAAATTCCTGATTGTAGGAGGAGGAAATGTAGGCTTAGAAAAAGCGGAAACACTTATCAGACAAAATCCAAGTATAGATTTAACAATTATTGCTTTAGAGGTTTATCCTAAGTTAAAAGCTTTCTTGAAACAACACCCACAAATAAAAACTGAAATTCGGGCATTTCAAGAATCTGATTTGGACAACATTGATTTCGTGATTACGGCTACCAATGATAGAACCGTAAACACTGAGATTAAAAGTCTGGCAAACCAAAGAAATATTTTGGTCAATGCTGCTGACCAGCCCGAACTATGCGATTTCTATTTGGGTTCTATTGTTAAAAAAGGGCATTTGAAGATAGCTATTTCTACCAATGGCAAATCGCCTGTGCTTGCCCGCCGAATGAGAGAATATTTAGAAGAGGCTCTGCCTGAAAACCTGAATGAGAGCATTTCAGCTCTAAATGAATACCGAAATACACTCAAAGGAGATTTTAATGATAAACTACAAAAACTTAATAGAGTGACTCAAACTTTAAAAAAAGACAAATCTCCAAGAAAAAAATATCCAGTTACAATGATTATCTTATTAATAGGATTTATAGTAGGATATATTTTAGCTTCTTTTATATCTATCCAACAGATTCATTTATTTTTCTAAGAATTTGTTAGGCAAAAAAAATCCTGCAAATAATATTTGCAGGATTTTTTTATTAACTTCAAAACATGGTTTTTAGACCACTATCTTTTATTAAGGCTTCCCTTGTTGTTCTTTTTTCTTTTTTTCCTCTTCTGCTGCCTTTTTTTCATCAAATTTATCTTCTTTAATTCCTTTATTAGGGTCATATTTATCCTTAATTTCTACCCCTTCTACCTCTAATACTTCAAACTCTACTCTTCTATTTTTAGCTCTACCCTCTTTGGTGTTGTTTGTAGCAATAGGCTTACTTTCTCCAAATCCTTGCCATTTCATACGCTCAATAGGAACACCCTTAGAATTGATATAACTATACACCGATTTTGCTCTTCGATTCGATAAATCCAAGTTTTTAGCATCAGTTCCCACAGCATCTGTATGAGCATAAACACCTATTTTAAGGCTTGGATTATCTTTCATCAGTTCATAGATATAATCCACTTCTTTTTTAGACTGCTGGGTTAGTTTATCTGAGTTAAACTCAAAATTGATATTGTTCACAACCAAAACCATGTTTTTCTTAAGCTTCTTAAGCAAAACAATTTTTTCAGTTTTCTTCTTATTGTCTGTAATTGTCATGGTATCATTCTTAAAGAAATACCCCTTAGCTGTTACATTCAAGTCAAATTTACCATTCCCAATTTGCTCAACGGTAGTTTTACTGATTTCATCTTTCTCAAAAACAAGTTTCTTAGATTTGTCTATAATGAGTAAATGAGAAGCCACTGGCTCACGAGTTTCCTCATCCAAAATAAGGACTAGAGGCATATTCTGAGGGATTGGTATCAAAGGAATTTCTAGTAAATCTCCTTCTTTGTATGTTCTCAGTTGTTCTGATGTAAATGTCAGGCGTTTTTCTTCAAATCCTTCTTTTTTAACAACAAAATTATAGGTTTTGGTTTTATTGAATTTACCTTCCACCATTCCATTCTCACCTGATACACTGTTATTAACCACCTCTTCCATCTTGATTTCTACATTAGCCATTGCAACAGGAACCTTTGTTTCTGCATGAATCGTAATAGCTTTGAGATTAATGAAATTACCAAATGGTTTGCCAGAGAACTTATAAATATCATCTTGAGCTGCTGCACTGGCTCTATCTGATGATAGATAACCTGCCATTCCTGTTTCATCAACAATAATACCAAAATCATCCTGAGAAGAATTCAAAGGTACTCCCACATTGGTGGGTTTTTCAAATTGTCCGTTTACATTTTCTGCAAAGAAAATATCCAAACCACCAAATCCTCCATGTCCTGTTGAAGAAAAGAACAAATGTCCCTTGCTATCCATAAAAGGAAACTCCTCTTTACCCTCAGTATTAATCCCTTTTCCCATATTGACAGGTTTACCCCAAACACCATTTTCGAGTTTACACATATAAATATCTGTTTCTCCCAAACCACCTGGCATATCTGAGGCAAAATACAGAATCTGTCCATCTGGAGATAAGGTAGGGTGTCCTACACTATATTCATCACTGTTATAAGGAAAAGACGTTACATTTCCCCAAGAACCATCTTCTGTTTTCTCAGCAAAGAACATTTTGAGTTTATTAACTCCCTCTGAGCTCTCCTTATATTTTCCTTCAAAATAATTGTTCCTAGTAAAAACGACTTTATTGTAATCTTTAAAAAAAGCAACTGGTCCTTCATGATAACGACTATTGAGTTTTTTATTGAATACTTCTACATTTCCGTTTTTATCTACCACATACAAGTCTAAAAATGATGTTTTTGTCCATTTAAACTCATCCTTTCTCAGTCCATTGCTTGCAGAATGGCGATTAGAGCAGAATACAATTTTATCGCCCATAAAAGCTGGACTAAAATCAGAGCCCGTACTAGAATTAAAAGGTGCTTTATCAATGGTATAATCTCCGGCACTTTTCTCAAGATTACCCATTTCTTGGGTATAAAAATTTACAAAGTTATTGCCTCGGCTATCACTTGCCATTTCCTGAGCATATTTGCTATACCATGTTTTAGCCTCCTCATATCTTTTTTCATTAGCTAATGCCTCTGCATAATACAGTTTGGCAATAGGTTTAGAACCTGCTCTTTGTGCTACTTTTGCATACCATTTTTCTGCATTCTTGGTATCATTGATTTGGCGATAACTTTCTGCTAGTTTCTCTTCAGAATCTGCATCTTCTGGATTTTTAGCTAAAATACTTTCATAATGCTTGATTGCCTCCGCATAATGAAAACTTGAAAAGCCCTTATCAGCTACTTTCTTTTTAAGCCCCTGCCCATACATGAGTGTGGGCAAGAGTGCTGCTATAATGAATATTTTTTTCATACTTAAAAGAATCTTGGAGTGATAATTTTTGTCTTGTTAGACTTTAACTGATAACGTAGTATCAATTCATGACTACCACTATTATATTTTTGAAGTCCTGTTGTCGAAAAATCGTAAGCATAACCTGCACTAAGTTGCTCATTGATTTTATAACCCACCAAGATATTGGCAGAACTAAATGAACGCCAAGAAGCTCCAAGTCCAAATTTATCTAAGTACCAAACTGTTGCATTAAAATCAACTTGCAAAGGTGCTCCACCAACTCCTTTAAATAGAATAGATGGCTTTAACACTAAATCCTCCTTTAAATCAAATGCATAACCAGCTGTAATAAAATAATGTCTGTATTGTCTTGCTCCATCTGTATCATTTAAGAATTTATACTCATCTGTCAATGAATTGTTAATTAAATGTGGAACTGAAACACCTAAAAATAGCTTTTCTGTATTATACCAAGCTCCTACTCCCACATTGGGTTGCAAATGATTGATATTATTAGAAAAGGCAGGATCATTTGGATCTCCTAAATTTACTCCTTGTAAATTTGCTGTATATTGACTGAAACCTACTTGTAAACCTAAAGCCAGTCTACCCTTTTCAGAAGTTTTGATACGATAAGCGTAAGAACCAAAAGCTCCTATTGTACTGATAATACCTATTTTATCTGCAACTAAGTTCAATCCTACACCCATTCTTTCACCTCTTAAAGGAGCATCAATGGAAAAAGTTCCTGTTGTAGGTGCCCCTTCAATACCTATCCACTGTCTTCTAAATAAACCCGTAAAAGTAAGAGCTTCATTACTACCTACATAAGCAGGGTTTACAGCAATCGGATTAAACATATATTGTGAGAACATCGCATCTTGCTGGGCTGACGCTATCAAACTTGATAACATCAAAAAACCCAAAACAATATTTTTAATTTTTTTCATTGTCTTTGTTGGTTTAACTCACTTACCCATTGTTAGAGAGTAAGTGAGTGAGTTTGAAATTAACGTTTGATAGTTAAATAGCGTGCATAACGCTCCCCATTATCCTTAAATTCGGCTGTATAAAAATAGGTACCATCAGGGAGTTGTTCGCCTATACGAATACCCACATTTGATAATCCATTCCAGTTATCTTCATAATTGTTATTTTCATATACCAAATTGCCCCAACGATTATAAATTTTTAGAACCAATGGTCTTCCATTTCTACCTTTGATGATAAAGAAATCGTTTGTACCATCATTATTAGGAGAAAAACCTTCAGGAATAATTACTGTTGGCTCAATAATCGTAATCGTTACAGTTGCTGTACTACACTGTCCGAACTGGTTACATACCTGATAAGTGAAAGTTACTGTTCCCACAAATCCGTTATTAGGTGTGAAAGTAAATGTACCATTAGTGTTGACAACCAATGTACCATTATCAGCAGCTGTACCACCACTTACAAGACTAAATACAGGTATTGAACCAGCAGGGAGTATATCATTTACTGATAATGAATCTGTAATAGGGTTGTTGACAGCAATTGTATAATTATCATCAACAGCTACTACTAAAGGAGCTACGTTGATAGTTACTGTTGCTTGTGAACAGCCAGTAGGATTACATATCTGATACACAAAAGTAACTGTTCCTACAAAACCATTATTTGGAGTATAAGTAAAGGTACCATCAGGATTCAAGACTAAAGTACCATTTTGTGTTGCTGTACCACCACTTACAAGTGTAAATGTTGTTGTTCCACCACTAGGGTTTTGGTCATTTGTTCCCACATTTCCATTTACTGCTACACCTGAACCTGTATTATAAGTATCATTCACAGCAACAGGAGGTTGTCCAATTGTAATCGTTACAGTTGCTGTACTACACTGTCCAAACTGGTTGCATACCTGATAAGTGAAAGTTGCTGTTCCTACAAATCCTGTTGCTGGAGTAAATGTATATGTTCCATCAGAATTCATCACTACTGTACCCTGAGTAGGATTAGGAGGTGTAGTTACTGTAAAAGTATAAGTTCCACCAGCAGGCAATACATCATTTCCACTTACTCCTCCACTTACTGGAGTATTCAAGGCTGTTCCATTAGTATCATTGTTTGCTGTTGGTGCTGGTAATACTGTAATCGTTACCACAGCTGTGCTGCAAACACTTACTTGGTTACAAACCTGATAAGTAAAGCTTACAACACCTGTAAATCCTGTATTAGGAGTATACGTATATGTTCCATCAGGATTTAATACCAATGTACCATTACTTGCAGCTGTACCACCATTAACAAGACTAAATGTATAAGTAAAGCCTGTAGGTAGGTTATCATTTGTTCCCACATTCCCATTTACTGGTGTATTCATAGGGGTCACCGCAGAATCATCAACAGCTGTAGGGTTTGCTGGAATCGTGATACTCACAGTTGCATCATCACACTGACCTACCTGATTACAAACCTGGTAAGTAAAGGTTGCTGTTCCTGTAAATCCTGTTGCTGGAGTAAATGTATATGTTCCATCAGAATTCATGGTTACTGTACCCTGAGCAGGATTAGGAGGTGTGGTTACTGTAAAAGTATAAGTTCCACCAGCAGGTAATATATCATTTCCACTTACTCCCCCATTTACTGGAGTATTCAAGGCTGTTGTATTGGTATCATCATTTGCCACTGGAGGTGGTAATATTGTGATACTCACAGTTGCATCATCACACTGACCTACTTGGTTACAAACCTGATAAGTAAAAGTTGCTGTTCCTGTAAATCCTGTTGCTGGAGTAAATGTATATGTTCCATCAGAATTCATGGTTACTGTACCCTGAGCAGGATTAGGAGGTGTAGTTACTGTGAAAGTATAAGTTCCACCAGCAGGCAATACATCATTTCCACTTACTCCCCCATTTACTGGAGTGTTTAGGGCTGTTGTATTGGTATCATCATTTGCCACTGGAGGTGGTAATACTGTGATACTCACAGTTGCATCATCACACTGACCTACTTGGTTACAAACCTGATAAGTAAAGGTTGCTGTTCCTGTAAATCCTGTTGCTGGAGTGAATGTATATGTTCCATCAGAATTCATGGTTACTGTACCCTGAGCAGGATTAGGAGGTGTAGTTACTGTAAAAGTATAAGTTCCACCAGCAGGCAATACATCATTTCCACTTACTCCCCCATTTACTGGAGTATTCAAGGCTGTTGTATTGGTATCATTGTTTGCCACTGGAGGTGGTAATATCGTGATACTCACAGTTGCATCATCACATTGACCAACCTGATTACAAACCTGATAAGTAAAGGTGACAACACCTGTAAATCCTGTATTAGGCGTATAAGAGAACGTACCATCTGTATTCAAAACAAGAGTACCATTCACTGTTGCTGTACCACCACTCACTAATGTATAAGTATGCGGGTTGCCTGCTGTAATCAATACATCATTAGTAGATGCATTGTTATTCAGAGTAGTATTGATTGCGATGGTATATGCGTCATCATTAGCAACAGGTGCATTATTCACTGGAACTGGAGTGGATGTAGAAGTATTGTTTCCAGGAGTTGGATCTGTTTCATTTCCTGAAATTGTGGCTGTGTTGGCATAACTTCCTGTTGCATTCACTGTTACTGTGATGGTTAAGGTTGCATTTGCTCCATTTGCCAGATTTCCTATTGTCCAAACACCTGTGCCACTGTTATATGTACCCACTGATGGAGTAGATGATACAAAGGTGTAACCAGCTGGTAATACATCATTGATCACCACTCCTGTTGCATTACTTGGTCCTGCATTGCTGGCTGTAATGGTAAAAGTAATATTGCTTCCAACTGCTGGAGTATTGTTACTAGCCACTTTTGTTACTCCCAAGTTCGCTTGTGGAACTGGAACTGGAGTGGATGTAGAAGTATTGTTTCCAGGGGTTGGATCTGTCTCATTACCTGAAATCGTGGCTGTGTTGGCATAACTTCCTGTTGCA
>JALONN010000030.1 GCA_025454915.1 Raineya sp. | reverse complement strand
ATTTGGGGTAATTTGAGGGTATCGTTTAGAGATTCATTGGCAAATCCTGTCAATGGTGTTTATGCTCCGCCTGTGGTAGTGCAAGCCAATGACTATGATATGATTGGATATGAATTACCTACCAGTAAAAAAGGCAGTAACAACTATCTTTTCCAAAAACAAGAACGTATAAAAGACTTTGATTTAGACATAGATTTCTTTAAGTTCCGCCCATCTGATTCTAAAATTGGTCGTTTTTGGCAGATTGACCCACTTAGTGAGAAATATGCATATAATTCTCCTTATGCTTTACAAGAAAATAAATTTGGACTTGGTATTGAGTTAGAGGGGTTGGAAATGACTCTTTTTGGTACAAGTAGCCTATTCTTAGAGAATACTACGATTGTTCGTACTCCACCAGTAGAAGCTAAACCAGTAGTCGAAACTTTAACAAGAGTAGCTGCTGAGGCTGCCACAAAAGGTACAGAGGTTAGTCAAAGGTCTTCTGGAAAATTTTCGCCAGAACAACTGGCAAATTTCAGACGTGGTAATAAGATTGAAGCAGAGCAATTAGAACAAATGGGTCTTGAAAAGAATACGAAGCCATTTGAAGCTATTGACCCAAAGACGGGCCAAAAAGGAACAACAGTTCCTGATGCAGTTACCGATAAAGGAGAAACAGTTGATGTAAAAAATGTACAGCAGCAAGGGTTATCCAAACAAATGCGATTGCAAAAGGAAATTTCAAATGCAAATGGGGTTAGACCAATTCTCAGAATAAACCAAGGTGCAAAAATTAGTAGTCCTCTAAAAGAAGCTGGGTTCGATATTCAAACATATTCGACACCTATTATTAAGGTAGATAATACTAGAGTTATTCAGTATGAAAAAATAAGACCCATTGTTAGAGTAATAAAAACTTATACCGAGGAAATATGACAAATAATAGAATAGTTCAAACCCTTGAACTTCTAAAAGTTCAAGCAATTACATTCTTAAATGAGATGCGTAGTTTTTATCCCTTCGGAACTATCATCAATAAAAATGGTGAAATTCAGCCAGTTAGCCTTCTTATTGATGATAATAAAATTTCAGAATCAGAATATTTGAACCAATTAACAAATATACTAATTGACGATTTAGAAAATGAGAAAGTAAAAACAATTGGCATTGCAATAAACACCAATTTTACGAAAGACTCCTTTCAAAGAAATGCCATTGAGTTCAGAGTACTTGATGAAACTGGCGAAAGTGTCAATACATATTTAAGATATGAAATAAGTAAAGATAAAATAGAATTTGAAGAAGATTTTACAGAGACCCCATGGCTTTAATAAGATTAATTATTCTAATAACATTAACTGGTTAACTCCCCTGCACACGCTCGGCTCAGTCGAGCGTGTTTTATTTTTAGAATTCCAGCCAAATAAAGTTTGCTAACGGCAACTGGATAAATTTCTTTTATCTTGCCGATGGCACATTGTGGAAACGTAAACTATCAAATAACGATACTTGGATTTACCAAGACGAACTGATATTTAAAAACAACCGAGTCTATCAGCTAAATCATGATGAAGGGCCCTTGTAAAAATTAGAAGTAGAGTATAGGTTACACTACTTTGCTTAGTTTGACTTTATCCAAACCCAAAGACTTAGCTAAATACTTAGTTCTGTCTTTGGGTGGTTTGGCTCTTTCAATCATATTTTCGATAATGGCGTGAACTCTAATAAATTCATTAAAAACGTTTGTGTCAGATAAAATATAGTCTTTTTGTTCGGCAGAAAGCGTGTATTGAGTCATTAAAATATGAGATTTTTCTGCAATATCTTTGGGTGTTAAGGTAGCAATATACTCCATTGTGGTCTTAATATCAGCATTTACCTGTACCTTTTCTTGCTTCTCTTTGGTTCTGATAGTAAACGTTAGAGCTGTTATTTTTTTGCGTTCTTTTTGGGCAATCGACCATTCAAAATGTAACCCACAATGCTCCCAAAGTTCTTTTTGTGAGTATATTAAAATTCTCTTTTCAAAAAGAGCATAGTTTTTATACTGAGTTAATTCTATACCTAATAGTTGTTTGAGTTCATTTAGTGTGATAAACCATTCGCCTTTATTAACGAAAGCAGATAGCAATTCATACATACGAATGGAGTGTTGGCTGGATAGTGCAAAAACAGCCCCTTTATCTAAATTTGAAAACCCTTTGGCTAATTCTACAAAATGCTTTTTAGCTTTTCCTATTATGTCAATAGTGAATTTTCCGTTTTCATATTTGGCATAAGGAAAAGGAATCATTTCAACCCAAACTTCATCTTTCCCTGTTTTTCCATTGTGATAACTAATTTCTTTTCTTATAATATTTTTGGCTAACTTTCTAAGTTTAGTTGGGTCTGTTTCTCTAAAATCGGACAATGAGAAAGTGATTTCTATATTTTCAAGTGTGTTTTCTAAGTTGAATCCTTGCTGTTCTTTGAGGTATTCTAACATCAATATCAGTAACCTCTGTCCTAAAACATCAAAATCAAATCTTGTAAAATTGAGTAAATTAGTAAGTCTAACGATGCTGTTTTTTTCCATTTCCCCCAATAATTTTCTTTAAAAAACAAATATAAAACAATATTGTGTCAATAAAAACTTACTTGATACAATATTGTTTTATAGCAAACCTTAAACTATATAATTTGATACAATTAGCTATACAATTTGATACAATTGGTTTTTGTTTTACTATACAATTTGATACAATTAGCTATACAATTTGATACAATTAGGGGCTGTTTTGCTATACAATTTGATACAATTAGAAGTATTAAATAGTTGATTATTAATTGTTTAACCTCAAAAAAGAGTCAAAAACAATCAAATCAATTGATATTGATAACATTTTATCATTTGATAGAAAAAAGGTTTTTAGGGTGTAAATCGGAATTTTTTTAGAGTTATTTTTTGTCGGAATCGAGGAAAAAGGAA
>JALONN010000014.1 GCA_025454915.1 Raineya sp. | reverse complement strand
ATAGTAGTTGTATTACCAGTCACAGAGGCATCCAAGCTATAAGCTGTTCCAATCACAGCACTTAGGGCTGTGGTATTGGTAAAAGTAATGGTAGGACAACTCACCACAATGCTGTAAGCTCTTGAAGCTAAACAACCACTATTACTTGCTTCAATGGTAAAGTTGAATGTTCCTGTGGCTGTGGGAGTTCCTGAAATTACTCCAGTAGAGCTATTTAAAGAAAGACCAGTAGGCAATGTTCCCAAACTCACAGACCAAGTAATTGTACCAGCAGGCAAACCAGTCTGGCTAATAGTTTGATTATAAGTTGTTCCAATGGTACCATTGGGAAGTGATGAAGGGCTTAAAGAGGCTGTTGGACAAACCACAGCAAAAGTATAGTTCTGAGTAACACTACACACTCCAGCACTCTGAGAGGCTGTTACTGTATAAGTAGCAGAAGCTGTTTGAGCAGAGGGAGTTCCAGAAATTACTCCAGTAGAGGTATTCAAACTCAACCCAGCAGGTAAAGCAGGATTGACTGAATATGTAACAGTTTGTGTATTTCCTGTCACTGAAGCATCTAAATTATAAGATGTACCCACAGTGGCATTACTTGCTGTGGTATTGGTAAAAGTAATAGTAGGGCAACTGATAACTATACTGTAAGCTTTTGTTTGGCTACAATCTCCATCAGTTACTTGAACGGTGAAATTGAATGTTCCTGTAGCTGATGGAGTTCCAGAAATTGCTCCAGTAGAAGAGTTGATAGAAAGCCCATTAGGTAATGCTCCTGCACTTACAGACCAAGCGGGTGTACCTGTAAGACCTGTTTGAGAGATAGTTTGAGAATAAGTACTTCCAATTGTGCCATTAGGAAGCGAAGCAGTAGTAATAGTAATGGTAGGGCATGGAGATAATTTACTCACAAAAATATCATCACCACCTTGAGAGTTAAGACCAGCAACTCCTAATCCTGGGTTAAAATCAACTGCACCTTGAAAAAAACCTGTGGTATAAATATTTCCAGAGGCATCTATAGCAATGTCATAGCCTTGATCAAAACCTGTTCCTTCCATACTTTTAGCCCAGACAAAATTTCCAGAAGGATCTAATTTACTTATAAAAATTTCATCAAGTCCTGCAGAAGTAAGATTAAAAACTCCTGTATCTGGGTCAAAATCGGCTGTACCTTGAAAAAAACCTGTGGTATAGACATTTCCGGAGGCATCCACAACAATGCCTTTACCCTGATCATCATTTGTTCCTCCTGCTCCCATACTTTTAGCCCAGACAAAATTTCCAGAAGCATCTAATTTACTCACAAAAATATCATTAAAACCTGCAGAAGTAAGATTAAAAACTCCTGTACCTGGGTCAAAGTCGGCTGTGTTTCGAAAAATCCCTGTGGTATAAACATTTCCAGAGGCATCCACAACAATACTGTTACCCTGATCAAAACCTGTTCCACCCATATTTTTAGCCCAGACAAAATTTCCAGAAGCATCCAATTTGCTCACAAAAATATCATAAGAACCTGCAGAGGCAAGATTAAAAACCCCTGTACCTGGATCAAAGTCGGCTGTACCTTGAAAAAAACCTGTGGTATAGACATTTCCAGAGGCATCTATAGTAATGTTATAAGCTTGATCATCATTAAATCCACCCATACTTTTAGCCCAGACAAAATTTCCAGAGGCATCTAATTTACTCACAAAAATATCACCAAAAAAACTTGCAGAAGTAAGATTAAAAACTCCTGCATTTGGGTCAAAATCGACTGTACCTTCAAAAATCCCTGTGGTATAAACATTTCCAGAGGCATCTATAGCAATGCTATTACTAAAATCCAAACTTGTTCCTCCGATACTTTTAGCCCAGACAAAATTTCCAGAGGCATCTAATTTACTCACAAAAATATCATAAGAACCTGCAGAGGTAAGATTAAAAACTCCTGTACCTGGGTCAAAGTCGGCTGTACCTTGAAAAAAACCTGTGGTATAAACATTTCCAGAGGCATCCACAACAATACTGTTACCCTGATCATTGCTTGTTCCTCCGATACTTTTAGCCCAGACAAAATTTCCAGAGGCGTCCAATTTGCTCACAAAAATGTCTTCACCACCTGTAGAAGTAAGATTAAAAGTTCCTGCATTTGGGTCAAAATCAGCTGTGTTTCGAAAAACCCCTGTAGTATAGATATTCCCAGAGGCATCTACAGCAATGTTATAGCTCCGATCAGAACCTAACCCACCCATACTTTTAGCCCAACTATATACTTGAGCATTTGTTGGTATGTAGGTAAGCAAAAAGAAAAATAAGAAAAACCTTAATCTCCAAGATAAGTTAAAAAGATGAATTCTTTTTAGGTGTGTAGGATACATAATTGTGATATTTTGTGGTTCAAAACTCAAGAAATATAACAAAATAATATGAAAACTGAAATTAAATAGATGTGTTTAGTTAAAAATAAGAGAAGAGTTAATACCTCTTTTTTTAATAATTCATCAATCGTATTTCTTCCAAAATATTGTTTACTAAATTCCAATCTACCTCTTCAGGTAGAGAGCTTTTTTTGTAAAGATCTTCAATTTCTAATAAATCCTCTTCTGCTTTTAAAATAATACTTTCCAGATTCACTTTGCCTTTTCTGATATCTAACAATGCTTGTGCATTAGGTCTTCGGACATGAACGGTATAGTCTGTTACAATTTCTTTTGCCATATCTAGCAATCTACGGCAATGCAATAGGTTTTTGCCATCAATTTGTTGCTGATGTCCTTCTATATCTACATAACGCTGTGTATTGCGAGTTTCAAGCCAAATCTGATATTCTTTATAATCTTTACAATGTGTTTCATAGCCATTTTTATTATACCAAACTATAATAGGCTGGTTGTTGTATTCAGTATACCATTCTATAGGAATGCTATCTATACGCAACGAGGTAGAAGTCTCATCATCATTGATGAGTCCTTTAAACTGAAATACATTGTTTTTGTCTAAAAACATTCCATACAAACCAGTTCCATTCTGAATATGACTCAAACCAGCTTGCTTTAATTCTTCCATCGAAAATTCTGAAAGTAAAGGCTTAGATTTTACACCTTCAATCACATAACAGAAATGTAGAGGAGTTTTTCGTTCCACTTTTTGTTTTTCCCAGTTCATTTTTTTATCCAAGCCTTTTGCCTTTTTTATTTGGGCACTGGCATAGCCTGCAAAACTTTGAAAGCATTTCTTTGTCAGAAACTTATCTCTTTGTGTAACAATCAGATCAAATTCTTTCTCCTGAATAATTACACACTCTTTGGGCATGAAAAGAAGCTCCAACATAGTTGGATTGGCAGATTGAAGGAGTTGTAAGAAACGTCTTACCTCAAAGTACATTTCGTCCTTACTGACTTCAATTTGTTCTTTATAATGAAAAGTCAGAATTTCAATCGGATTCTGCACAAAAACACCTTTATAGTCCACATCAGAAGTGTCAGTATTTGTTCCATAGGCTTGACTGCCTACAATGGTTTTAAATATGTATTTAGGGGCTTTCATAATTGATTTTTTCTGCAAATAAAACCAAAAAAATCTTTTACCTTTTCTGTTTCATCTTTTTTCTTTTTCTTGTAACTTGATTTTGATACTTAAGTGTAATTATGGCAAATAAAAATCAACTTTTACGGTATCTGATTATAGATGAATTACTTCGAAACCGACAAAAGAAATTTCCGACAAAAGAAGATATTTTGGAAGTTATAAGAGATCGTACAGATAAAGATTACTCAGATTCATCTTTAGAGAAAGATATGAAGGCTATGAGGGCAAATTTTAATGCTCCTATAGAGTTTCATAATTTTCATAGAGGATATTTCTATGGGTATAAACAGAAGAATAAAAGAGGAGAGATGATTTATGAAGAGGATAGAGAGTATCGTTTCATGTCTATTAGCTTGTCTCAGAAAGACTTAACAGCTCTCAATTTTGCTGAATCTATTTTACAGGGCTTTAAAGATACCAATATTTTTGGTGAATTTACAGATGCTATTAATAAAGTGTTGGATGCTGTGGAAATCAGTAAGCAACTAAAAGATACAGAAAAAGGCTATAAGAATTTCATTCAGACAGAAAATGCAGGCTATACGCTTGGTAGAGGCTGGCTCTCTGATGTACTCATGTCTATCAAAGAACAAAAACAAATTCATTTTGAATATAAAAAGTTTGCTCAAGAAGATGTTTCACAACGTACTCTACACCCTTACTTACTAAAAGAATTTAAAGGAAGATGGTATGTGGTAGGCTATAATCCTGATAGACAAAGTATTGCAACATTTGCTCTAGACCGTATCGTTTCTCTGCAAATCAGTTCGCTGAGTGTCATGTATCCAGAAAAACTAGGCTTTGAGCCAGACAGATATTATGATAATTGTTTTGGCATTACGAGGCTTTCAGAAGAAAAGGCTGAGGAAATTATCCTTTCTTTTGATTCATTCTCAGGAAATTATCTTAAAACAAAGCCCTTACACTCTACTCAGGAAATACTGATAGATACAGAGCAAGAGTTTAGAATTCGTTTAGAATTAATTATAAACAGAGATTTAGTGATGGAGCTTTTAAGCTTTGGGGATAGCCTAAAGGTTATATCTCCTAAAAGACTTGTTGAAGAAATGAAAAGCTTACTAAAAGCCACTCTTGAAAGGTATAATCAATAAAAAAGCCACTTTAAAGTGGCTTTTTTATGTTTATTAATAACGGTAATGTTCAGGTTTGAAAGGACCTTTTTTGTCCACACCAATATAAGTAGATTGAGTTTCTGTCAATTCATCTAACTCAGCACCTAATTTAGCTAAATGTAAACGAGCAACTTTCTCATCTAAGTGTTTAGGTAACAAATATACATCATTTCCGTATTTGTCAGCATGTAACCATAATTCAATCTGAGCTAAAGTTTGGTTACAGAAAGAGTTAGACATTACAAATGAAGGGTGACCAGTTGCACAACCTAAGTTCACTAAACGACCCTCAGCAAGAACGATGATATCTTTGCCATCAATGGTATATTTATCCACTTGAGGCTTGATAACATCTTTTGTATTGCCATAGTTTTTGTTCAACCAAGCCATATCGATTTCTGTATCGAAGTGACCAATGTTACAAACGATAGCCTTATCTTTCATCATTTTGAAGTGTCTGTCTACAACGATATCTCTGTTACCAGTAGTTGTAACAATAATATCTGCCATAGGAACAGCCTTATCCATTTTAAGTACTTGGTAGCCATCCATACATGCTTGTAAAGCACAAATAGGGTCGATTTCTGTAACAATAACTCTAACACCTTGAGAGCTTAAAGACTGAGCAGAACCTTTTCCTACGTCACCGTAACCAGCTACAACAGCTACTTTACCAGCAAGCATTAAGTCAGTAGCTCTACGGATAGCATCTACCAAAGACTCACGACAGCCGTATTTGTTATCAAATTTAGATTTAGTTACAGAGTCGTTGATGTTGATAGCAGGCATAGGAAGTGTACCTTTTTTTACACGCTCATACAAACGGTGTACACCTGTTGTTGTTTCTTCAGAAAGTCCTTTGATTCCAGCTACTAGTTGAGGATAACGGTCTAAAACCATGTTGGTTAAATCTCCACCATCATCTAAAATCATGTTTAAAGGCTCACCACCAGCGAAAGCAAACAATGTCTGCTCAATACACCAATCAAATTCTTCTTCATTCATGCCTTTCCATGCAAAAACAGGGATGCCAGCAGCAGCAATAGCAGCAGCAGCATGGTCTTGAGTAGAGAAGATATTACAAGAAGACCAAGATACTTGAGCTCCTAATTCTACTAATGTTTCAATGAGAACAGCAGTTTGGATAGTCATGTGAAGACAACCAGCAATTCTTGCACCTTTTAGAGGCTTACTAGCTCCAAATTCCTCACGTAAAGCCATTAAACCAGGCATCTCTGCTTCTGCCAATCTGATTTCTTTTCTGCCCCACTCTGCAAGGCTCATGTCTTTTACTTTGTAAGGTAATTTTTCTGTGGTATTTGTCATTTTGATGCGATTTTTAAATTCGGTGCAAATGTATAAAAAAAATATGATTATTCAAAGAAATGGGATAGAAACTAAATACAACCATGAATAAACAATATTGGAAGCATTTTTAGATTAATTCTAAATATTCTTTTGACATTAAAAAAACTTTACTTTTATACTTGATTTTATTTATATTGAAAAAGCCTAGCAAAATAAAACCCCTTCATTTTTAATTATAAAATCCTATGCGTTACTTGATTTTTTCATTGTTTTTCTTAGGAAAAATGACTGGTCTTTTGGCTCAAAATCTGGATAGTATGCAAAAAGCTATCAAAGTAATGCCAAATGATACGCTTAAAGTGATAAAATTGAATGAATTAGCGATGATGAATGTAGGCAGAGATCCTCAGAAAGGTTATTTGCTGGCAGATGATGCTTTGAGATTATCTGAAAAGATTCATTATGAAAAAGGTATCGCCTTAAGTTATAAGACTCTGGGAAATACCCAATACATGCAGGGATCTTTGCAGGAAGCTGGAAAATATTACCAAAAGGGCTTAGATATCGCAGAAAAAATACAAGATAAAGATGCAATAGCCAGCCTTCATAATAATCTGGGTTTGATAGTTGCTGAGTTAGGAGATTATGAGAAAGCAATGCAATATCATCTAAAGGCTCTAAAATTCAGAGAAATGGTAGGAGATAAAAAAGGTGTAAGTAAAAGCTATCTCAATATAGGAAATGTACTATTGAATCAAGAAAACCTTAATGAAGCTCTCCAATATTATGAAAAAAGCTTGGAGATAGCTAAAAGTATCAACCTGATGATAGATGTTGGTAATAATTATAACAACATTGGTAATATTCATAAAAGACAAAAAAAATACCAAAAATCCATAGAAGCTTATAGTGAAGCATCCAAAGTATTTGAACAATTGGGAGATATACGAGGATTGGTTGTTACGGATTTGAATTTGGGTGATGCTTACTTGGATTTAAAAGAATACCAAAAGGCATTAGAGGTATATAACAAAGCCATTCCTTTAGCTACAAAACTCAACGAAAAAATACTTGCTGGTTTACTGTATTCAAGTAAAGGAACAGTCCAAACAGAATTACAAAATTATGGAGAAGCTTACGAAAACCTTAGAAGAGGATTAAATATGCTTCAAGATGCTCAAGCCCGTAATGATGTAGCCAAAGTTTATGGTTCACTTTCTTCTTATTACGAAAAACAAGGAGATTATAAAGAAGCTCTGAGATTTTATAAGCAATTTAAAGAGCTGAAAGACAGTTTGTTTACAGAAGGACAAACCAAGCAAATAGCAAAAATGAGAGAAGCATACAGTTCAGAAAAGAAAGAACGAGAAAATGAACTTTTAAGGAAAGATAATGCTCTTAAGGATGCTGAAGGACAAAGAAAAAATGTTTATATTTTTGCTTCTTTGGCAGTTTTAGGGCTGGTGGGGGCTTTAGCCTTTGTGTTATTTAGAAATAATAAAGAAAAACAAAAAACCAACCAATTGTTGCAAAAACAAGCCAAAGATTTGGCAGATGCTAACTCCGATATTTTGCAGAAAAATATTATACTGGAGCAACAAAAGGAAGAAATTTTAGCTCAAAGAGATGCCATTGATGAGCAAAATAAAGTTTTAAACCTTAAAAATGAACAAATTCAGTCCAGTATCAGGGCTGCTCAACTCATACAAAATACAATATTACCTTACTCAGGAAGAATCAAACAGATTTTAGGGGATTATTTTATATTCTATCAACCAAAAGATGTAGTTTCTGGTGATTTGTATTGGATAGATCAAGAATCTGGAAAAAATATTGTAGCAGCTATTGACTGTACTGGACATGGAGTTTCTGGAGCAATGATGACCATGATTGCTTACAGCATTTTAGATCGTATTGTTCATGTGTATAAAATTACAGACCCTGCCACTATTTTAGAAAAAATGCATGAGGAAGTAAAACATGCTCTCCTGCAAGATGAAACAGGTAACAGAGATGGTATGGATGTGGCAATTATGACTTTAGAAAAAAATGGTAACAACACTACTACTATTACTTTTGCAGGAGCAAAAAGACCACTATTCGTTCAAAATATAGAAAACAATGAAATAGAAGAAATTAGAGGAAAAAGAAGAGCTATCGGAGGTTTTCAAGATGAAAATATCCACTTTGAAAATCACGTATTAGAACTGCCAAAAGGTACTATGTTGTACTTAAATTCAGATGGGTATGCCGACCAAAATGATGTAGCTCGTAAAAAGTTTTCTGAAGAACGTCTAAGAAAACTTTTTGAGAAAATAGCAACCATGAACACTCAAAAACAACATGAAATCGTATCAGAACTGATTAAAAAATATATGGAAAATACAGAGCAAAGAGATGATATGCTCTTGATAGGTGTAAGAGTATAAAACGATATAATTTGCTTGTTATTCAGTAACTTATTCTTTAATTTAAAACTCTAAACTTAATTGTAAGTCCTGCTTTTTACCAAAGGCAGGATTTTCTAATTTTAAAAGCTTCGTTTTAGTTTCTAAACCTCCTGCATAGCCTATCAAATCTCCATCACTGCCAATAATTCGATGACATGGAATAATAATAGAAATGGCATTGGCTCCATTGGCATTGGCAACTGCCCTGATAGCATCTTTATTACCCAAACCCTGAGAAAGTTTTAAATAAGTAGAAGTGGAGCCATATTCAATGTTTAGAAGTGCATTCCATACACTTTTTTGAAAGGCAGTTCCTACAAAGAATAAAGGAATGTCAAAATTTTGCCTTTCTTGATGAAAATACTCTTCTAACTGATTGATAGTTAATGATAAAACTTCACTGGGGGCTTCTATAAATTTTGCATTTAAACCTTTTTGAAGTCGATTATCAACTGTTTCTCTTTTTTTTCGATAACGCCAATCACACAAACATAATTTCTCTTCAAAAGAACCCAGTATGAGTTCCCCAAAATCTGTGGTATAATATTGAATTTTTATAGAATTCATATTTTATGTTCTATGAAGGTAAAGAGTGTAATGATAGTTTTTTTAATAATCATAATCATTATTCTTTTAATAATATTTTTGACTTTCGGTTACTTCACTCTTAATCAATATGTTTCAGATAATCAAAACATACAAAATATTTTTTTTATAAAAAAAATTACAACCTGAATTTTCAGAATAAAATATTGCTCATAAAATTATATAAGTATAGTATTTGGTTTTATTAAATAAATTATTTTTTTATTTTGTTTTAATATTGATATTGTTGATTTTATTCTGTTTTTTTAATTTTTTTATTTGAAAAACAATATTTAATTTTGTAAAAAATAAAACACCTTATAACGAGCTAAAATTTTTAATTCTATGAAACATTTAGATTCAACTCAAACTAAAAACCTTATATTCTTGAAGAGATTTGTATTGGTGGTTGTTACACTTTCTGTATTAAAATACATAGATGCTTCCATGACGACCAATACGTTGGCTAGTAAGGTAAAAGCAGTAGTTCAAGTAGGTTTGATATAACTGCTTTTTTAACAGAAAAATCAATAAATACTCATAAAAAAAGCCTGAATGTTACATTCAGGCTTTTTAGTTTTAAGCAACTTCGACTTCTACTTCATCAAGTTCTAAACGGAGATTATTAATGATAAACTCCTGACGAACAGGTGTATTTTTACCCATGTAGTACTCCAAAATTTTATGGATATTGGTATGTTCTTTAAGAATTACAGGCTCAAGGCGAATATTTTCTCCAATAAAACCACCAAATTCATCTGGTGAAATCTCTCCAAGTCCCTTGAAACGAGTAATTTCAGGGTTTCCGCCCAGTTGTTTAATTGCTTTCTGCTTTTCTTGCTCAGTGTAGCAATAGAAGGTTTTCTGCTTGTTACGTACTCTAAACAATGGCGTTTCGAGAATGTATAAGTGTCCGTTTCTTACCAAATCAGGGAAGAACTGCAAGAAAAATGTCATCATTAACAATCTGATGTGCATTCCATCCACATCAGCATCAGTAGCCAGTACGATTCTGTTATAACGCAAACTATCTAAACCATCTTCAATATTTAAAGCATGTTGAAGCAAGTTGAATTCTTCATTTTCGTACACAACTTTCTTCGTCAGATTGAAGCAATTGAGTGGCTTTCCACGCAATGAAAATACTGCTTGTGTAAGAGGGTTGCGAGCTTTTGTGATAGAACCACTTGCTGAATCTCCTTCAGTGATAAACAGTGTAGTTTCATGACGAAGTTCATTTTTATGGTCTTCGTAGTGTACTCTGCAATCACGAAGTTTTTTGTTATGCAAGTTTGCCTTTTTAGCTCTCTCATTAGCCAGTTTCTTGATACCTGCAATATCTTTACGTTCTCTTTCAGACTGTAAGATACGTTTTAGAATGGCTTCAGCAGTTTGAGGGTTTTTATGCAAATAATCGTCCAACGATTTTTTTACGAAATCATTGACAAATGCTCTTACTGTTGGAGAGTTTTCGGAAGGAGAGATATTGGTTGAACCTAATTTGGTTTTTGTTTGAGACTCAAATACAGGCTCTTGTACTCTGATGCTCACAGCAGCAATTACAGAAGCTCTGATGTCTGCAGCATCAAAATCTTTTTTATAAAACTCTCTGATTGTTTTTACAAGGGCTTCTCTGAAGGCAGCCAAATGCGTTCCTCCTTGTGTGGTATATTGTCCGTTTACAAATGAATAATACTCTTCTCCATACTGATTACCATGACTCATCGCAAGCTCTATATCATTGCCCTTGAGATGGATAATCGGATATCTGATTTCGTCTTCGTTGGTTTTACGTTGTAATAAATCCAGTAATCCGTTTTTAGAAAAATACTCCTGACTATTGAAAATAACTTTCAAACCTGCATTGAGGTAAGCATAATTCCATATTTGGTCTTCGAGATATTGAGGAATGAAACTAAAATTCTTGAAAATTGTATCATCAGGTTCAAAAATGGTGAGCGTCCCATTTTTATCTGTACAAGCCTCTACGGGATAATCATTCACAATTTTTCCCTGTGTAAACTCAGCAACTTTGGTTTGCCCATCACGGATAGATTGTACTTTAAAGTAGGTAGAAAGTGCATTGACAGCTTTTGTACCAACACCATTTAAACCTACCGATTTTTGGAACACAGAGGAGTCGTATTTACCCCCTGTATTGATTTTAGAAACGCAGTCAATCACTTTACCCAACGGAATGCCCCTTCCGTAATCTCTGACTTTCACCAAACGTTCAGTAACATCAATCTCTATTTTTGAGCCGAAGCCCATCGTGTACTCATCTATGGAGTTGTCAATGATTTCTTTGACAAGCACATAGATACCATCATCTTGTGCAGAACCATCACCCAGTTTACCAATATACATACCAGGGCGTAAGCGAATATGCTCACGTGGCTCTAACGATTTAATACTTTCCTCGTTGTAATTATTCGGATTTGTCGCCATAATATTATGTAGTTATATCTAGGCAAAGATAATTAGAAATCAGGGTTTTTTCTAATATTTTTTAAGGTTTTGAGAGAGGATTTTTTAATATGTAAAAAAATGATAGTCAGTCTTTTATATTAAAGTATTTTGAATAATAAATTTTAGCTGGTGCTATCAAATAAAGAAGCCTATAAAGTTTGTGTTGAGAATCTAAAATATAAATTTCAATCCTCAAACCTTATAGGCTGTTTATCAAATAATGAATAAAATACTAAGCCATAGCTGTAATATTCACAGCTTGGATGCTTGTGATTTCAGGAACAGCTTTTCGGATGGCTTCTTCGATGCCTGCCTTGAAAGTCATGATGGACATAGGGCAACTGCTACAAGAACCCAACAACTCCAATTTGACAACATTATCTTCTGTAATTTCCAAAACCTTTACATTTCCTCCATCAGTTTCCAGATAAGGGCGAATATTGTCAAGGGCTTTTTCTACTCTTTCTAGTAAGTTCATAATCAATATTTCATTAAGTGTAAGGAGCTAATTTTAAACTTTGATTTCCACTCGTTGTGTTTGTGGCAAAGAAGCATTTCTAATGGCTACTTGGCGAGCCAAATTTTCTGCTAATTGTTTGAAAGCTATGTAAGTAGGAGACTCTTCTTCGCCTTGAGCAATGATAGGTCTGCCTATATCACCAGCTTCTCTGATACCCTGTACCAAAGGAATTTCACCTAAAAATGGTACATTATAACGTTCTGCCATTACTTTTCCTCCATCTCTGCCAAAAATATAATATTTATTCTGAGGCAGCTCAGCAGGAGTAAAGTAAGCCATATTTTCCACAACTCCCAAAACAGGAATATTAATTGTACCTTGTTGGAACATTGCTAAACCTTTCTGAGCATCAGCCAAAGCCACTTTTTGAGGGGTTGTTACGATAATTGCACCAGTAACCGAAACAGCCTGAGCCAACGTAAGATGAATATCGCTTGTTCCTGGAGGCATATCTACAAGTAAATAATCTAATTCACCCCAATAGGTATCACCTAAAAATTGCATGAGGGCTTTACTTGCCATAGGACCTCTCCAAACCACAGCACCTTGTTTGGCTTGTGGAATAAGCCCCATAGACATAATTTTTACGCCATATTGCTCAATAGGAATGATAGAAGGCTTACCATTTACTTCTTCCATAGCTGGTACTTCATGTTCAATGCCAAACATAATAGGCATAGAAGGTCCAAAAATATCAGCATCTACCAAACCTACTCTTGCACCTGTTTGGGCAAGTGCAATGGCTAAATTAGCAGTAACCGTAGATTTTCCAACGCCACCTTTTCCAGAAGCAACAGCAATGATGTTTTTTACATCAGGCATTACAGCAGATTTTAAAATAGAAGTAACTTCGGCTGTCATGTTGATATTTACAACCACATCAGGATTTATCTGGTGAATAGCCTCCTCACAATCTTTACGAATCTTTTCTTTCAGAGGGCAGGCTGGGGTAGTCAGAACAACCGTAAAAAATACATTGCTGCCTTCTACACGTACATCACGAATCATGTTGAGTGTAACCAAATCTTTTTTAAGGTCTGGCTCCTGAACTGTAGAAAGGGCTTGCAATACTTGTTGGGTAGTCATAGAATCTTTAAAAAATTTTACAAATATATGATTTCGTAAGTAAAACACCAAATTAGGTGAATAGGTTTGAAATTTTACAATTAAGTTCTAAATTTGAACAGTTGTCGTTGAACATTAAGCATTGAACAATTATCATTTACCGTTTAGCATTCAAATAGTTCACCATTAAAAATTAGCTATGAAAGTAATTATTCCTGTGGCGGGAGCTGGCATGCGTTTGCGTCCGCATACACACACACAACCCAAAACCCTTGTTCCTATTGCAGGAAAGCCTATTTTAGCTCATATCGTTGATGACTTGATTAGCTACGGATTCAAAGAATTTGTATTTGTGTTGGGGTATATGGGCGAAAAAGTCGAAGATTTTATCAAAACACACTACCAAAATAAAATAGAAGCTGAGTTTGTGGTGCAAGAACCCAGAGAAGGTTCTGCTCATGCTTTGTGGGTAGCCAAACATGCCTACGAGAAAGAACAGGATATTCTGATTGTACTCGGCGATACGATTGCCCCCTTAGATTACAAAAGCCTTTTGAAAAATAAAAATTCAGTGGTAGGTATCAAGAAGGTAAGCAATCCGATGCTTTTTGGGATTGTGCAAGTGGGTAAAAAAGGTGAGGTAATCAGCCTGATAGAAAAACCTAAAATTCCGAAATCGAATCTGGCACTTGTGGGCGTGTACAAAGTGAAAAATATTCCTCTGTTTTTAGAAGGAATACACTTCTTGATGCAGAAAAACAAGAAAAATCAAAATGAATATTACCTCACAGATGTACTGATGTACATGGTCGAAAAAGGCGAGAACATCCAAACTATGACCGTAGAACACTGGTACGATTGTGGGAAACGTGAAACGCTTCTGGAAGCCAATGCTATTTTGCTTAATAAATCGGAATTTAAAAATACGGTAAATACTTATCCCAATACCATTATTATCCCTCCTGTGAGTATTGGGGTAAACTGTCAGGTCAATAACTCCATTATCGGACCCAATGTGGCAATTGGAGAGGATACCATTCTTGAAAATGCCATTGTATCCAACTCTATTATAGGCTCTTATAGCGAACTCTCGAATGTGGTTCTCAAAGACTCTATCGTAGGAAATGACAGCTCCCTGAAAGGCGAAAGCTATGTTTTGAGTATTGGTGATAATGCAGAGATAAATTTGTAGGGTATTCTTAAACTATAACTTTATGGAAGTTCTATTTCTAATTTTTATGATATTTGCTATTCCTGTATATTGTTCTATTTTGATATTTGATTGGATATTAAAGAAATCAAATTCTACTAATATTAGCAAAACAAATAGATAAATTATATACATTGTAATTTCACTTTCAATAATATTTATGATGTATTATTTGATTAAGACGAATTTTAAATTTTCACGATAATCTCACAAACTGGAATTTACTATGCCATTTGTAGGTCTGTTTTTGATTTTTGTTTTACTTTTAGTGGATATATTCATTGCTATTAAAATTGTTGATTGGGCTACAAGAAATCAACCAAATCTTTCTTGGATAGGAGCTAAAATTTTGTTATATGCTATAGTTTCATTTGTACTTTTCTTATGTACAATGTTTATTCTGGATTCTTTGATTAATATGAACTATTTTTTTGGAAGATGATATTTCTATAAATGATTATTTCAGCAATTAACATATTTAGACATAAAGCCATCCACGCATCAAAAGTGTAAATAGAATCATAATCCCAATTAGAAATTTTTGACATAATAAATTTACATAATCTCAATGTGAATGCAGTTAATGTAAGGGCATAACTCCTAATCATGTAATTTTTATGTAGATGAATTTCTCCTTTCTTTATTTGATAAACTCCCATAAGAGTAAAATAAAGCCAAAGGAAGTCTAAGAGAATAAAGGCTATTTTACTGGCAATGCCTCCATTGGCATAAACTCCAAGTATTAGAGCAAATGGAAAATTGATAAACATGATATTATAGACATATATTTTGCCTGCAACTTTATGAAGTTTTGGATAATTTTTTAGAGTATCATTAGAGAACTGAGTAAAACCAGCACCAATACAAATAAAGCAAGTGAATACATGAATATAGAAAGCTACTTTCCAGTAAAAATTTGATATAAGAGGTTGCTTATATGCCAAAAAACCAATATTCAAATCAAAAGTTGTATATTGGTAGATAGTTAAACTCATTCCTATAAAACCAACATAAAGCAGAGTAATTAATAGAGCATTAAAAATAACTTTCATTTTACAGCTATTTTAGAACTATCAAACCTATTTCAACTTCAAAATAGCTTTTGTAAGTTCTTCAATGGCGTGAACTTGGGGAATGCCATATCTGGCACACACAATATCAATATTTCCTTTTCGCCAAAAACCTTCAGGGCAACAAACTATACATTTCTTGTTTTGGGCATGTAAGCCAAGCTCCAGCATCGTGATAGGAGAGTAGGTGTTTGGTGCAAAATAAAAGATAATTAAAGTAGCTTTTTCCAAACCTTCGAGTTCCCATTCCACCTGCTCTCTAAATTTTGGGTTTTCTATTTTTTGTTCCCAAGAGGAGTCCCAATCTGCTCGTCTGGGATTGAGTACAACACCATTCCAATTGGCATCTGTGAGTTGTTTGATGACTTCTTGTTGCCAGTCGATGGCTTTACCCATTTCGATACTGCCCGCCAAAAAGACGCTGGGTGTATTGAATGTAGCAGGGTGTGGAGTGGGAGGATAGTGAACAGTCATAGTTTTAGGGACATTTATCGAAATCTTCTTGGTAAAGGATATTTTGCTTGCTATCAAAAACTTTAATCCAATCTACAGCCCAAGAACTCTTGAGTGTAAATTCCAGCATCCGAATACCTTTGTTATTGTTATTGGATGTTGTTCCAATATACTTCCCATTCCAATAATAATCTACAGTTTTTCCATATTTTTTTAATTTCATGATATTCCATTGCTTCAAAGAATCAAGAGAATGAGTAAAATTCTGAATCTGTTCAGAGGCTACCTCCATGAAACTTACATTTTCTTTTGTTTTAAGGTAAGCTGTACAGCCTTTTACCTCTAAAGAATATTTGATGTATCTATGAGAATTGTCATAAGCCTTGAAAACCAAGTGATTGCAAATGGCATCTTTAGATTTATAGATTAGTTTTACTTTGGCTTCGATTTCAAATGTATCTGTTTTAATTTCTTTATCGAGGGTTTTACTGAACCAAGAAAAATAATAATCTTTCATTTTGGGTTCTACTTGTTCTGGGGTAAGGGTTACAGCACCATTCTGTATCAAATCACAGGTTTTGTTATAAATTTTTGATATATCCCCTTTGATTTCTGTATTGTGTTTTACCTGAGAGTTGTCGTAAGCTCCACCTATCCAGCTTTTTGTAGGGATATAAATGCTCAATCTATCATGGATATTTCCATAATGAGTTCTGATAAGCATAGATTTATAAAAAATAACAGGAACAGTATCTATTTTTTTTGTGGATTTAATCATGTTTGGAAGGGCATACGGGTCAAGATAAATCTTGATACTGTCTTTGGGAAAGTTAGTAGCATCATAGACAAGCAGCCCTGAAACAATATTTTCACCCTCTTCTTTTTGTATAAGAGAAAATTTGATTAAGGTATCTGCTGTGTTTTCTTGTAGAAAAGCAGAATCATTTTTTTTAGAGTTAAGATTTTCTTTTTTCCCAGAAAACATTTTAAAAAGATAATATCCACCTACCATCATAAAAATTGCTAAAATGAGCCATAACAGCCATTTTCTGCGTTTAGATGAAGCAGGATAAATAAAGGTTTCATCTTGTGAACCTTCATAGATAATCTGATAAAAGGGCTTTTCGTTGGGAATGACTACAACATTTGTGAAGCTACCCTCTTGATGAGATGGGAGGAGTAAATCATTTTGTTGGTCTGTATGAATCTGGTTTTTGTTCCATTGTAGCCACAGCTTCATATATTGCTGATACTGAGCTTCAAAATCTTCCCAACTATCCACATAATAATAAGGATTGTTGAAGCCTGCAAAAATGGCAAGTCCTGTTTTTTTATTCGTGTAACGTTTGTGCTGGTCATCTTTTTTACCTAAAAAACGGCTCAAAGACGAAGCTGAAGTGGTATATTTCTCTAATTCTTTTCGTGAAATATTTAACTTAAAAGCAATCACATCATTGACTTCATCAGCAAAACACTGGAAGAAGCCATTGGGGAGCTGCTCAACATTTTGAGGAGGTAAGAAGCCAAATTTATTGGTAAAGGTTTTGAGCCAACGCTCAGAACGCCATTTTTGGAGATACTCTTTCCAGTTTTTTTGTACTTTTTGAAAAATAATTCTGCGTAATAATTCTTCGGAACTTAAAAATTCCATGATAGTTCTGTAAGTTTTTGAAGGTGCAAACTTACAAAAGTCTTGAAAATGTTACAAATCTATTCGACTTCGGTTTTTTCGAGGTCAAGAATTAAAACTTCATAGCTTTTGGCAAGTTGCTCTTCTATTCTGGCTACATCATTACCTAAAATGCTATTAATCACCAAAAAATCAATTAATTTATTGTCAAAACTAATATAAAGAAGCTTTTCGGATATAAGGCGGGAAAAACGGGTGTATTCTTCTTGAAAAATAATAACTTTTGAGATTTTGGAAACGGTTTCTATGGGCAGGTTTTCAAAAATACCACTCATTACCCCTGACTGATAGACATCATCTTCGATGGCAACTGTTCCCAAGCCTTTCCAATGAGGAACTTTCTGAAAGCCTCCAGATTTAAAAAAAGGAGTATACATTTGTTCTTCTTTGAGTGTTACAAAAAGGCTATCTGTAACTTTTTTGAGGTTTTGATGATAAACATTGGCTTTTTTTAGTTTCTCTTGATTGTTTTTTAATTCTTTTTGTAAATTTTTAAGGAATATTTTGGCTCTCTGAGACTCCCTGTAACTTTCATTCCAATTGCTTGCCATTGTTCCCAAAAAAATACTCAAGAAGATAAAAATGGCTTGAATAAAATACTCTTTTTTCATGGAAAAATAGTTTTGGTGGCATTATGTTAAAACTGCCCTATTTAGGGCAGTTTTGGATGTTACTTGCTTTTTGCAAGTGTTCTCAGCTTGCTTTCCATAGAGATTAAATCCCCTACATCTGTACGTAATATTCCAGCAAGGGCTGTTTCGTCAGCACTTTGGCTCAAATGGTTTTTTACGCTAGAAATAAGATCAGAGGCTTTTTGCATTCCATCATTGATTTTTGATAAAGAGGCTTTGCTAAATTTCTTTTTAGAAATTTTTTCCATTTCCTTCTCAATGCCTTTTATTTTGTACTCAATAGAGCTTAAATCTCTTATAAACTGATTATCCAATACTTTGTTGGCTTCAGCCATTTTATCCATTTTTTGTTTTTCATCTGAAATGCCTTCTGCTTCTTTATATATTTTTTGAGCATCTTGAAGTTTGACATCCAGTATTTTAGCTAAAGAAGGGTATTGGGTCTTGAGTTTTTCAATGTTTTGAACACTATTTTTCCATGTTCTTTGTTCAGATTCTACAGACGATTTACATGCATTGAGGAATAACAAACCCACAACGAATAAAAAAATAAACTTTCTCATAATAATTGATAGATTAATTGGTTTTAAAATTAAATATGCTGAAATATATAGTTTTTATTGTTTTTAAAAAGAGCTTTTTTTATAAAAGGTTAATAGTTGTTTGTAAATAGTAAAAGTATTTACTTTACTTTTTCGCAAGCTATTTTTTGAGGCTTTGAGTAATCATTGCCAAGTGCTACGGGAGCATATTTGCCACCTCCTATGTATGTTTGGAAGAAATAAAGCCTATCTACAAAATAACAGTATCCATCTTTTCCTTTGAAAATCAGTCCTATAGAACCATTAACAGCTTTGATAGTAGGAATATCCAAATCATTTTTTCTGATTTCCCACTCTGCACCACCATTGTAATTTTCCCAAATATCAGTCTGAACTTTTAGCACCTGAGCACAGTTTTTTTCCTGAGCCATAAATAATTTGATGATGTTGGCATTGCTGAGCTGAGGGTCTTTAAATTTCTCTACAGGCTGAGAAAATTTCTTAGGTAAAGAACGAACTTTTGCATAATTGTTTTCTGCTTTTAAAGATGCCTGTTCTGCATTGGTTTTCAAGGCGTTAATGTCTGCACCAGACCAGTCTAAAGCAATCTCCGAACTTTCTGCAATTTGCTTTCCACTAGCCCAAAGCCAAAGCTTTAAAGTATGCTTTTTGGGAGATAAATTGGATAATTGCCTATGCCAATCTATAGCATCTGTGGGGCTAAAAGCCTGATTAGGGTCAGGTATAATTTCTATGAGTAGGTAAGCCTGTTCTCTTGATTCTGGCAAGAATGTAATGTTTATATTACTTTGTTTTCCATCAAAATGTATTGAATAACTGCCATTTTGTTTATAACTGTAATTTTTCAGGTTACCTATATCTTCTATGGTGCCTTCTAAGTAAGCAATGGCATAAATTTTATCTTTTGCATCAAAAGATGTTACAAACTGATTTGCAGTTTCTTTGCCTGCCATAATAGGTTGTTTGGAGAATAAAATTTTACCAACATTTTGTTTATGGATGTTACCTGTAAAAAGTTTATTGGTATAAGCCTCATAATCTTTGGCTGTTTCATCTAAAAGTTTTTGGAAGGCATTATCCATTTCTTTGGCTTCTGTGTGTTCAGGAGCAATTGCTAAAAGCATTTCTGTATGTAATTTTCCTGATTTTAAGAGCTTTACAGCTTCAGGAATGAGTTTCTCATTTCTTTTTTTAGAAGCCTGACTGAGTATATCATCAGCTATTTCAAGAATATTTTTATCAAAACGAACACCTCTGTTCAAATCACCAGGGCTTAAGGCAAATTTTCCCCCGAAATCCACAAATTGTTCATATAATCTTACATTATCAATACCTTTTTTACCTTTGGCTTTAAGTGTTATAACAGTATTGGGATAGTCTAGCTTAAATGTTTTGTCTTTAATTTCTTGAATATCAGGAGTGTTTCCTCTGAAAGATTTTATAATCTCATCCAACTGATTATATTTTTCTACAAAGAAAGTATTGTAATCCTGAGAATTACTTTTAAGAGTGGTGGAGGTCTTTTCTGCTACCTTTTCTTTACTTTTGTTGAGTTTAATGTCTCCTTTATTAATTTTAATTTTTCCTATTTGGGCATGTGCCGATATACCTACACAAAACAATACCAAAAATAAAATCTGTTTTTTCATAAAGCTTATATTTAATTTTTTCACGATTTTTGCTACAAAACTAAATCGCAGGTTTTAGAAAAGTTGTGCAAGTCTAAACTGTAAGTTGTTCAAGTAAATTTAAAAATTAACCAAGTTTGTAAAATTATGAAAATCAGTATTTTGAAAACCCAGAGCGAAGAGAAAGAAATTTTAGTAAAGAAAAAAATTAGACAAAAAAAATGGCTTCAAAAATTAATAATAACGAATTAAAAATATTTTTTCAGGATAAAGAATTGTTGGAAGAGGCAGGAAAACTTGCCAAATTTTTACTCAAAAAAGGAAAAATAGAAAAAAAATTACTGCTAGAAACTTACGAAAAATTAGTCAGTCAGCCAGAAAAATATACAGAAGACGAGACTTTTGGAGAAATAGCAAAACTTACACAAGAACTACAGCCCAAGCAACCCAATGAAAATGAGACTGTAAAGTCTTTTGAACTTCGAGAAGCTCCCTTAGCTTATCAGGTTTTTGGAAAAGAGCATATCGAAGAAACAGCTCTGTATCAAATGGATACAGCCATGAAACTGCCTATATCTGTTGCAGGTGCTTTAATGCCTGATGCTCATCAGGGTTATGGCTTACCCATTGGAGGGGTACTGGCTACGGAGTCTGATAAAATTATTCCTTTTGCTGTGGGAGTAGATATTGCATGCCGTATGTGCCTGAGTGTATTTGAGTTGGATGCTGTTTTGCTCGAAAAACGTAGAAGTGAATTCAAGAAGCATTTGGGAGACCATACCTATTTTGGTATTGCAGGCACAAACAGAAATGCTTTGGAAGATGAAGTTTGGGAGCATCCTGACTGGAAAGCCACGCCTTTTATTAGAAGTTTGTATCCTAAGGCTTTATCGCAGATAGGAACATCGGGAACAGGTAATCACTTTGTAGAATGGGGAGTGATTGAAATAGTAGAAGAAAACAGTGCAGATTTGGGGAATTTACCCAAAGGAAGCTATGTAGCTTTGTTATCTCATTCAGGTTCAAGAGGTTTTGGAGCTGGAATAGCCAATCATTACTCTAAATTAGCCATTGAGCAAACCAAATTGCCTCGTGAGGCTCAACATTTGGCATGGCTGGATTTAAACACCGAAGCTGGTCAGGAGTATTGGATAGCCATGAACCTTGCAGGTGAATATGCTGCTGCAAACCATCACCAAATCCATAGAAGAATGGCAAAAGCCTTAGGTAAAAAACCTCTTTTTATGATAGAAAATCATCATAATTTTGCATGGAAAGAAAAATTAGCAAATGGAACAGAGGTAATGGTACACAGAAAAGGAGCTACACCTGCTCAAAAAGGTGTTTTGGGTATTATTCCAGCTTCAATGGCTACACAGGGTTTTGTGGTTCGTGGTAAAGGAGAAGTTTCGGCAGTCAATTCGGCTTCGCATGGAGCTGGCAGGCTGATGAGCAGAAATAAAGCTCATAACAGTTTCACGATGAATGAAGTAAAAAAACTTCTGCAAGAAAAAGGTGTGACACTGATAGGTGGCGATTTGGACGAAGCTCCTATGGCGTATAAAGACATCAACCATGTGATGTTAGCTCAAAGAGATTTGGTAGATATTATTGCCAAATTTAGCCCTAAAATTGTACGAATGGCAGAATCTGATGAAAACAAAAAAGGAAGAGAAGATTAAAAATCTCTGAAACAAAAAAATAAACTTTGGTGTTAGCAATGAATAACACCAAAGTTCATGTTAAAATTGCTGAATCAAAAACGCTCATACCAAGAAAACATGCTGATTATAGCCATGATAGGTATGAGTGTTTTGTTTTTGATACTCTTATTAGGGTATAGTTTTGCCAAAGGAACAACAGGCTGGTTGGATTTTCAGTTGCCTAAAATTTTTAATTTTAGCACTTTTATTATCCTGATTAGCAGTTATACACTTCATCAAGCCAATCTTTCATTTAAAAATGATGATTTTATTGGTTATCGTTACTTTTTGGGTTCAACAATTTTCTTAGGGCTTACATTTATGGTTTGCCAGATTATTGGTTGGGTAAATCTTCAGGAAAAAGGGCTTGTACTTATTAAAGGGAAGACCTCTGTTGCCTACGTATATGTGCTTACGGGTTTGCATGTTTTACACCTTTTGGCTGGAATGATAGCTCTTTTGGTATTGATATTTCAAGCTCTCAAAAAACATAAATACATCGATTCTTTTGTGTATTCTATGAATCCACCTAACCAAAAACGATTGAAGCTGGTGTCTATGTTTTGGCATTTTCTGGATGGTTTGTGGCTACTTTTATACCTTTTCTTTTTTTTGAATCATTAGAAGTCAAAAAATCAGGCTTGATTTTTGTCAGAAATTTGTAAATTACAGCCTAAATACAAAATTACAATGAAAAAATTATTCTTCTCTTTATTCATCATATTACCATTTCTCTCGAAGGCTCAAATCAATCTGTCAGGAGAAAAAATTACATACAAAGTTTTAAAAGATGGAAATGATATAGCAGAATTTACTTTACAAGTAGATAATCAGACTGTAACACTCAATAACCAGACTTGTTACAAAATTACAGCTATTGGTAAAATTACAGCAGCTTTAGGAATAGTTAATTTTGATAACAAAGTAACTTCTTGGATAGATTCAAAGAAATTACGCCCTCAAAAACTACATGCTTTTGTAGATGATGGAAAAAAGAAAACCAACTTTATTACAGAGTACAATCATAAACTAGGTAAAGCTGTAAGCTACACCCTCGAACGCCCCAACGAAAAGAAAACAACCAATTTTTCTGCTGAAACAGAAGATGGATTCAGTGCTTTCTATAAACTTCGTCAAGTGGATTTTAAAAATCTAAAAATCAATGATATTATTTCTATTCAGATTATTGCTGAACCCGAAAAAACTGAAACTATTAAGTTTAAATACTTAGGTAAAAAAAGTATGAGTATTTATAATGGAACAAAAGATTGTTATATTTTAGGAGTAGTTTCTCCTACAGTGGAACAGGTGGAAACAAGTTCTATTCGTATAGCTGTTACAGCAGACTCAGATCAACTTCCTGTAAAAATGTATGCTCGTACTTCCAAGGGTTTTGTGATGGTAGAAACAAAGTCTTTCTCAAAAAGATAACAAACTCACATGTACAAAAAGATAGCAATAGCCTTGCTATTAGTTTGGCTTCCTTTTTTACTCATCAACGATTTTTATCCGTTCTTCCGATTTGGAATGTTTGCTGAACCCATCAAACCCAACCAATCAGAAGAACTCTTTATTTTGTATTATACCAATCAACAAAACAGTGTTTATAAGTTTAACACTTATCAACTAGGTGTAGATGAGGGAGTTTTTAATTATCTTGTAAGAAAGTATTATTATCAAAACAAGATGAATGATTTTGAGAGAAAGTTTAGAAAAAGCACTCAAAATTTGTATTCTACCCATCAGGATATAAAAGCATGGCATTTGTATCGAGTACAAATTTCTAACAAAAAACGTGATTCTTTATTGATAGCAACCTATGAAAAAAAGTAAACGTTTTTTATATATCATCTTATTTATCAATGTCTTTATTCAGACTGTTTATTGGCTTTTTTTGAAAGAAGAAATCTTATTGGTCTATAAAAATCCACAACTGGCTTCCAATTGGTTTGCAAACATGATAGATACTTTCTATCCTCGTTTTTTTACAGAAAAACATCGTTTTCCAATAGAATTCTTTCTGGGAAAAGCTGAACAGATACTCATTCGTTTTGCCTTTCTGAGTATTTTAACATTGGTTTTTTATTATCGAGAGGTTATTTTTCGCTTGGTAATTCTCAATAAATCAGCTATTCATCACTTTTGGAATGTTACTATTCATCGAAATAAAGTAATTTTTTTACAAGCCTTTCTAGCTATTGTATGGATTTATGAAAGTTTTACATGGTATAAAAGTCTTAAACTTTTGAGCAGAGCAGTAGAGTTTTATGAACCTCATGTTTTGCTTCAATGGATACCGTTTCCATCCGAAGAACAACTATTTTATTGGTTTACAGGATTATATCTGGTTATTTTAACCAGTTTTTGGAAGAAATGGGCAACACAGTTTTGGATACTAGCTATTTCAATAATTTTAATTTTACAAGGCTTTTTATATGGATTCGGAAAAATAGACCATACCTATGCCACATGGGGCTATGTGAGTATGCTCATGCCTTTTTTGCTCATAGAAACTCAAAAAGATACAAAGCAACTCCCTGCATGGGGATTGCGTCTGATGCAATTAGTGGTAGCTTGTGTATATCTGCAAACAGGTTTAGAAAAACTCATGATAGCAGGCTTTACTTGGCTTGAACCACAAACACTTCAAACACATTTATTATCGCATCCTACTACTATAGGCTTATGGGTAGCTCAATCAGACATATTATGTGTTTTTTTGAGTATCATGACCATTGTATTTGAATTAGGTTTTATATTAATAATGATATCTCCTAAAAGTAAATACATTTTTCTGCCAATGGGAGTGCTTTTCCATACAGGAACTTTTGTTCTGATGGGAGTGGGAGGCTTTCCTTCCCTTTGGTGGCTTGTCTATGTAATATGGTTCTTGGGAGAGAAAGAACCATATATTGATAGAATATAATTTGTTATTTGATAGACTCTTACCTGTATTTCAGTTTTATAATTCGGGTAGTAATCATCATATCTATACAAATCATGACAAAAGCAATAATCAGAAAATAATAATATTTATTAGCATCTAAGCCAATTTCTCTTTTATCTTCAAGAGTTCCCTGTATTTCTTCAAGATTGGCTTTTACTTTCTCCATATCGTTTCTATTGATATTTTTTTGTTTACTGATTTCAAAATATTTGCCTCCACTCATTTGGGCAAGCTGAATCAGAGCTTTTCTATTAAATTTGGAAATTACTTTTTCTCCTTTCTCATTTTTTTTGTAACCAGAAGGGGTAAGAATAGGGCTACCTTCTTCGGAGCCAATTCCTACAATAATGAGATGAATACCCTTGCGTTGAATCAGGGTAGCCAAATCGCCATAATCATCACCAAAGTCTTCTCCATCAGTGAATAAGACAATAATTTTAGCTCTTTTATGGATTTTATCTTCTTTTTCTCTAATGACACTTTTTATACTCATATCCAATGCATTATAGAGTTGTGTACTTTGTCCGTATGTTTGTTTGGTAGAAAGAGCTGGAATAAATATATTTTGAAGAAGAGTATAGTCTTTTGTGAGCGGACAGGAACTAAAAGCCTCTGAGGCAAAGGTTACCAAGCCCATTCTGGCTTGTAAAGGATTAGAAAGTAGTAATTGAAGCTCATACTTTATTTTTTCTATTCTGCTGGGCAATATATCCTGAGCATCCATAGAGCTGGAAACATCAATGGCAAAAATAATATCTTTGCCTTTTACCTTAATTTGTTGTTTTTCTTCACCAAAAATAGGTCCTAGTAAAGCAATACATATAAAACCAACATAAACAGTTCTGAAAACCAGTTTAGCCCAAAAATATCCTCTCAAAGGCAAGTTGAGTCTGTCTGCCTTATAACGAGCCAATATGAAATAAAGTAAGTAAATAGCAAAGAATAAAGCTACCAAGATGTACTCAAGGTAGCTGGGATTGATATAAAAATTCACAATCTAAAAGTTTTAAAAATTAAAAATCACAGAATTAGATTTCTTTTAGTATGGAATAATGTTTATGTCAATATTCAAAAAGTTTTTGTAATCTTCGGCTTCTTCTCTAATATCATCATCATCTTCGGGATGTTTCCAGTTGATGACTACAGAACCACCTGCATCTTGATATTCTTTGAGTTGTTTTACAATATCCAAAAAGCACTTAGAAGAACTTGTATTGTAGTAGGTGAGGTCGAAAGTAAAATTGACAGGTGTCTTTACCTCTTCTGCAAATTGTTTTAACCAACCCAAAATAGGGCGATAAAAATCCCAAGTATCTTCTAAATAAGATTCGCCAGTAATAGAGCACTCGCCTGTTTCAGCATTGAAAATAACCTGAGGTGTAAAATAAGTACTTTTAACACCTTCTATAATCAGATTTTCCATTATGGTTGTGTTTTTTTGTTATAGATTTTTCTTTACGCTAACAGATAATGCAAAGAAAGATTTATTGTCATTAATATCTCTAAATTCAATAGATATAGGTTGTGCGGAAGTTAATGCTATCTGAATTAAACCTATGCCTGCACCTTTACTATTCTCTGTACTCATTTCACCAGTATCTTTTTGCTCAAACTTTAATTTTCTGAGAGCTTCTCTATCCATGGAGTTGATCATCTCACATTTATCCCAAAGAACGGGTATCCATTTTTTATCGACAATATTACCTGCTGTGAGTACATAATTGTCACTTTCTTGACTTAAAACAATAGAGCCAATACGGTAAGTATTGCCACCCAATGTTGTTGATTCAGAAGAGTAGAAAAATATATTCTGAGCTAATTCCATAAAAATGGAATAGATTTTTTTGCCTGATTTAGGATCTTGAGCAAATTTAGCCTGTATTTCTTTACTAATTTCGTGAATAATCACGTCAGACATAGGACCCTTGTACGAAATAATCACATCTTCATCACTAAGACTTAAATAATGATGAAAAAAGCTAAACTTTTTAGATGACATAGTTGAATAAATTTTTGTTAGTTTTTGTCTCCACCAAAGTATTTTTCTTCGATAATATCTGCAACTTCTGCAACTTCCCAAACAATATCAGCAAGTTCATCTACACTATTGATGTGTTCTGCAATAGGGCTCGCCTGTACAATAACTGTTTCGCAAGGTGTACCATCTGATAATTTGTCTTTTGTAATGGTAATCATAGAATAATATCCAAAACCTGCTTCTTTCAAAAGACTATAAGTATCAGTAGCTTTAGCATCAAATGTACCACAACGACTATTGAAATAGAAACAGTCTTTACCTTTTGCTCTGCCCGGAATTACCCAAGCATAAACATACTGATAACGACTCGAACCATCTTTTAGTTTGAAAGGTATATCTAAAGAGTAAACTCCTGGGGATAATTCTTTAATCTGTGCATTGAATTTAGCAGCTACATCCTTGATAGTAGTATCGAAATTTACCATATTGAATAAGTTTCTTGTTGAGGTGAATAATTATGCAAACAATTTTCAAAAAAATATTCTGAAAAACAAATTTTTTTTTGAATAAACTTAAATATATCATTTGTAAAATAAAAAAATCATGTTCTATTTCAAGAAAGTATTGCTAAAGAAATCTATAAAATTATTTTTTATACTATTTTTGCAACATAAATAGGCATTTTACCATGGAACAAGAAAAAATAGAATCATCTATGATAGCTTCAGTAGGTTATCAAAAAAATGAACAAATACTAGAAGTTACTTTCCAAAACCAGACTGTTTATGAGTATTATAAAGTGCCTCAGGATGTATATGAGCTGTTTTTAGTGGCATCATCCAAAGGGCAATTTATGAACCAACACATTATTGGAATTTATGAATATGCAAGAAAAAAATAGAGATACAGCTTTTCATCAGATAGTTGTAGAAAAGTTTCAGAACATTCAAAGCAGTATTTGTAGTGCTTTGGAATTGGCTGATGGAAGCGGACAAAAATTCTCAAAAGATGAGTGGCAACGCCCCGAAGGAGGAGGAGGACTTACAAGAGTATTTTCTCAGGGTGATGTCATTGAAAAAGGAGGCGTTAATTTTTCGAAAGTGTATGGAGAAGTAACTTCTCTGATGGCAGAAAAACTCCACATGACAGAGGGTAACTTTCTTGCCACAGGAGTTTCAATAGTTTTACATCCTCAAAATCCTTTTGTACCAATTATTCACATGAATATCAGATACTTTGAGTCTCAGGGAAATGATGGAAGTTTTACATATTGGTTTGGTGGAGGAATAGATTTAACTCCTCATTATGTAGATAAAGAAGATGCTCAGTATTTTCATAATAGCCTCAGAAAAGTCTGTGATTTATATCATCCCAATTTTTACCCCAAATACAAGAAATGGGCAGATGATTACTTTTTTATCAAACATCGAAACGAAACCAGAGGTATAGGAGGTGTTTTTTTTGACAGAGTACAAGAATCCGAAAACTTTTCAAAAGAGAATCTGTTTGATTTTGTATTGGATTTGGGAGAAAGCTTTGCTCCAATCTACACCCATTTGATGCATAAAAATAAAGATAAAACCTATAATGACAAGCATAAACAATGGCAATACCTCAGGCGAGGACGTTATGTGGAGTTTAACTTAGTCTATGATGCTGGTACAAAATTTGGTCTTGAAACCAATGGAAGAATAGAATCCATACTGATGAGTTTGCCACCACAAGCCCAATGGACATACGATTTTAAACCAGAAGCCAATAGCCCTGAAGAAAAAACTCTACAAATGCTCAAAAAAGGAATTGATTGGGTATAAATTTGAAAAAAGATAAAATACTTAAGAGGATAAAAATGGACGATAGAAGTAAAATTATAGCAAATATTCAGAATGCTTTAAAAAAAGAAAGCTCTAAAAAATCGCATAAACCTGATTTTACAGCAAATATTTATACAAAGCCAGCCCACGACGATTTGGCAATTCTGTTTGCTGAAAATCTTAAAAATATACAAGGAAACTTCTGTTTCTGTGAAGATGAAAAAGATTTTCTGATGAATCTTTCAGCACTCATTCAACACAAAAAAACAACAGACGTATATGTTTGGGAGAAAGAATTGCAAAATATTTTGGACTTAACAGATATTATTTACAAAAAAAATGATGAGGATTTTCTTAAAGCAGAAATAGGTATTACTACTTGTGAAATGCTGATTGCTCGTGATGGAGGAGTACTAGTGAGTTCTCGCCAAAAAGCAGGCAGAAGACTTACTGTATATCCACATATTCATATTGTGGTGGCTTTTACGTCTCAGTTGGTTTATGATGTAGAAACAGCTCTAGGGAAAATGAGGCAAAAATATAAAAATATGCCTTCTATGATGTCTTTTATCAATGGTCCGAGCCGTACAGCCGATATTGAAAAAACACTGGTTTTAGGGGCTCACGGACCCAAAGAATTGCATGTATTTTTAATAGAAGATATGTTGGGAGAATAAAATTATATAGGCTATGGTATTGGAAACAAAAAGAATAATCTTAGAACCTGTTTCATTTGATAGAATCAATACTTTTTATGATATTGTTACAAACCCTTTTGTCAGGAAGTATTTGTTTGATAACAATGAATTAGAAAAAGATACAGTAAATGAATTTGTAAAAATAAGTAATCAATTGTTTCAAAATAAAAACTATGGTTTGTGGTTTATTATACTCAAAGAAAATCAGGAATTAATTGGATTTACTGGTCTTTGGCATTTTTTTGAGGAGAGTCAACCTCAATTATTGTATGCTTTATTGCCAAATTATACAAAGTCAGGATACGCTAAAGAAGCCACACAAAAGGTTATAGAGTATGCTTTGAAAAACTTGAAATTTGATTTTTTAGATGCAAGTTGTGACACTTCCAATCTATCTTCATTACATACAGCTACTAGTATAGGCATGGTAAAGATAAAGGAAGAAGTCATAGATAATAAACCACTTACATTTTTTAGAGTATACAATGAGTAAAATAATTATCTCTATTATAGTGGTTGTTTCTATAACCTTAACACATTCAGTTTTACATTACTTATGATGTCACCAATGTATTGTGATATTAGGGAATATGTAGTTATTTTATAGTTTTTTAATTAATAAAATTATAAAAATGAAACGTTGTAAATGATAATCAATAAAGAAAATTAAAACAAAAGTATTAAAACAAGCCTTTTACTCATCATACGTGCAAGTTTTTTAATAATCAATAGTATACATTATAATCAGTTTATTGATAAAAACTTCTAGTTATTTTTGCTCTAAATCATGAATATAATCAAGAATATTCTGCCTGTTTTTTGCTGATGTCATCCATTTGGGTAATCTGCTTGCCAGACTCTTGTTAAAAAATGCTTGTCCATTACGCTCTCTTAATTGAGCAGCAATATGCTCTTTCAAAAAACTTAAATGTTGATAGTTATAAGCCCATAATATATTTTTTCTGTAAGATTTTGTAAGCCATAAAGGAGTAAGAAAAAATGGGTCGAATGGTACTCCCAATGAATACATTGTTGTTTTTTGTGGTGATAAATATTTATTGAAACCACAATGCATACAAGTAAGCTTTACTTCTGTTTTTATTTTACTAAAAACTGGTTCAGAAACTTTTACAATGGCTCTTTTTGAGCATTTTGGACATTCTACCAAAATATCAAACCTTAGAAATTCATATAACCATGTTTGATACCCTTTTTTTGTTCGCATATTTACTCTATTATTTTAATAATAACTCCATTTTGATATTAGCCCTTTTGTAATGAGTGCTATTAAATGGAATCTCTTTGAAACCATATTTCTTATACATTTCAATGGCAGCTTCAAGCTTTGTATTAGAATACAGAATTAGTTTTTCGATATTTTGTTTTTGAACTATGTCCAAACAATGTTCTATTAGTTTTTTCCCAACTCCCAAACCTTGATAGCTTTCTGTAACAGCCATTTTTGAAAGTTCATAAGTTTGTTCATCTACTTTCATCAGTGCTGCACAACCCACGATTCCTCCTTTATAGCGAGCATAAAAAATCATACCTCCTTTGTCAATAATCTCTTCTTTGGGGTTAGAAAGCTGTTTTTCGTCATTAGGCTCTACAGCAAAATATTTTTCCAGCCATTCTACATTGAGGGTTTTGATAAAACTCTTGTTTTCTTCAGAATAATCTAGAATTTCAATCATACTTTTGTAAATAATTAATTAAATGATTTTTAACAGATTGATACCATTCATCTTTTAAAATACTTAAAACTACACTTGTCCGGCGTGTGCCATCTGCACAATCAGCATGGTTGCGTAAAACGCCCTCTTTTGTGCAACCAATTTTAATCATAGCCTGTATACTTTTTTCGTTTCGATAGTCTGCTCTAAACTCAACTCTTTCGTTGTTTAACTGCTCAAATGCAAACTCTAAAAGCAGATATTTACAATTTCTGTTTACATAAGTTCCCTGAAAGTCTTTTCCATACCATGTAAAACCAAGTTGTAACATTCTGTTTTCGAGTTGTATATCATAAAATCTTGTAGAACCAGCATACAAATTTCTGACTTTATCAAAAACAGCAAATGGATATTCTTTTTTTGAGTTTTTGTTTTCAAGAGCTATCTGAATGTACTTTTGAAGGCTTTCGACTCCATTAATCTGCATGAGGCTATACTTCCAAATTTCAGGTTCTTGAATAGCAAAATGTTTTAAATGTTCTAAATGAGATAACTGAAGGGGTTCTAAACGTATCTTTTCGTTTTCTAGGATATAAGTTTCATTAAAATCGAGCAACATAAATTTTTGATAATTTGTAGATTAGTTAAAATATGTATTTTTGCTTTAGACTATTCATAACGCAAAATTAAATGCCATCATACATGAAAAAACTATTTTTCTCAAATTTTATACTCTTATTATTTTGTTTTACATCCTTTGCCCAACAAAAAAAAGGAGCAATAGCATCTAAAGCAATGGTTGTAAGTGCTTACCCCGATGCCTCTAAAATAGGTTTAGAAGTACTCAAAAAAGGTGGTAATGCTTTTGATGCAATGATAGCGACAGAATTAGCTTTAGCTGTTTGTTATCCTGTAGCTGGCAACATAGGTGGTGGAGGTTTTATGGTTTACAGAACTCATAAAGGAGGATATGGAACGCTTGACTATCGGGAAAAAGCTCCCAGTAAGGCTCATAAGGATATGTTTTTGGATGCACAAGGCAATGTAATCCCTAATTTGAGTTTGGAAAGCCATTTGGCTGTAGGTGTACCTGGAACCATAGACGGTTTGTGGCAGGTACACCAAAAATTTGGGACACTGCCTTTCAAAGATTTAGTACAGCCAGCCATCAACTTAGCATACAGAGGTGTAGTGCTTACAAAGGCAGAAGCAGATGGACTCAATGAATATAGAAATGACTTTATTAAAAATAATACACAAATACCTCATTGGGTAAAACCTGAAGGTATTCTTTGGAAAGCTGGTGATACCCTTAGACACATTGATTTAGCTCATACACTCGAAAGAATACGTGATAACGGAAGAGATGGTTTTTATAAGGGAAAAACAGCTGAATTGATAGTAACCCAAATGAAAAGTCCACAGACAAATAAAGGTATCATTAGTTTAGAAGATTTACAAAATTATAAAGCCACTTGGAGAAAACCTGTTATTGGGCATTATAAGGATTATAAAATCATTTCAATGTCGCCACCTTCAGCGGGTGGGATAGGGTTGATTCAGATGCTTGGAATGCTTGAAAAATTCCCTTTGAAAGAATGGGGTTTTCATCATCCTAAAAGCATACAGGCTATTGTAGAAGCTGAACGCAGATTCTATGCAGACAGAGCAACTTATATCGGAGATCCTGATTTTTATAAAGTTCCTATCAAGAAACTTTTAGATAAAACCTATATTGCTAACCGTATCAAAGATTTTATGCCTGAAAAAGCAACGCCTTCCACACAAATAAAGGCAGGTATGTTGAAAGGCAAAGAAAGTGAAGAAACAACCCATTACTCCATTGTAGATGCTTGGGGCAATGCCATAGCTGTTACGACTACACTTAACGATAATTATGGCTCTAAAATTATGGTAAATGGAGCGGGGTTTCTGCTCAATAACGAAATGGATGATTTTAGCAGTAAAACAGGTGTTCCTAATATGTTTGGAGTAGTAGGAGGCAAAGCCAATGCCATTGCTCCCAATAAACGTATGTTAAGCTCTATGACTCCAACTATTTTAGAGAAAAACAATAAACTCTTTATGATTGTGGGTACACCAGGTGGCTCAACCATTACAACCTCTGTTTTTCAGGTAGTTCTCAATGTGATAGAATTTGATATGAGCCTTCAAGAAGCTATAGAAAAGCCTCGTTTCCATCATCAGTGGCTACCTGATTTGGTGTACATTGAAAAGGCTACTTTTGATGAAAATACAAAAAAAATCCTTACTCAATGGGGCTATGAACTTAAAGAGCGAAGTAATATCGGGAAAGTAAATGGTGTTTTGGTATTGCCAGACGGCAAATTAGAGGGCGGAGCGGACAATCGAAGAGATGATACAGCAGTAGGATATTAAATCTTTCATATTTTATAAAGTCTCAAAAACTAACTATTTGATATATCAGAAAATAATTTGCACATTTGCACAAACCAATCAATATTATGGCAAGAATATTAATCATTGATGATGAGGCAAGTATCCGTTATGCCTTACGAGAAATATTAGAATATGAAAAACATAAAGTAGAAGAAGCAAAAGATGGTGAAGAAGGGCTGGCAATGCTTTCTAAAGATGATTATGATATAGCTTTATGTGACATCAAAATGCCCAAAATGGATGGTTTGGAAGTACTTACCAAATTTTCGGAGTTGGGTAAAAATACTCAGTTTATTATGATTTCAGCTCATGGTACCATCGAAACAGCCGTAGAGGCTACCAAAAAAGGTGCTTATGAGTTTATTACAAAACCACCAGACCTTAACCGTCTGCTTATAACTGTAAAGAATGCTTTGGATAAGACAAGCCTTCTCAAGGAAACAAAAACACTTAAAAAAGTTATTAGTAAAAAGTATGAAATCATTGGAGAATCTCAGGCTATTAAGCAAATCAAGGATGATATTGAAAAAATAGCCAAAACAGATGCCCGTATCTTGATTATGGGTCCCAATGGTTCGGGGAAAGAACTCGTTTGCAGGCAAATACACGAACAAAGTGAAAGAGCGACTATGCCTTTAGTAGAAGTAAACTGTGCAGCTATTCCTAGTGAACTAATTGAAAGTGAGCTTTTTGGTCATGAAAAAGGCTCATTCACAGGAGCTATCAAAGATAAAAAAGGGAAATTTGAACAAGCTGACGGAGGAACGTTGTTTTTGGATGAAATAGGTGATATGAGCCTTTCAGCTCAAGCCAAAGTTTTAAGAGCTTTACAAGAACAAAAAATTACTCGTGTAGGAAGCGATAAAGACATCAAGGTAAATGTACGAGTAATCGCAGCTACCAACAAAGACCTTAAGGAAGAAATCAAAAAAGGGAATTTTAGAGAAGATTTGTTTCATAGATTAGGTGTAATCGTAGTGAAAGTACCTTCTTTAGATGAAAGAAAAGATGATATTCCGTTGCTTGTAGATAAGTTTTTGAATGATATTGCTGAAGATTATCGAAACTCTCCCAAAAAAGTAGATAAAGATGCAATTATTTTACTTCAGGAAAGAAATTGGTCTGGAAATATCAGAGAATTGCGTAATGTAGTTGAAAGGCTTGTAATTATGGGTGGAACAAAAATTACAGCTGATGATGTAAAAAAATACGCAATGTTGTAATATCAGGCATATTTTTTGCTCTAAAACAGAAGTCATTCAAATAGAAAATTATGAAAAATAACTATCTCTATGTATTGCTTCTGTTTTTGTTGTCTGGATGTTTTGGCGTTGACAATGTAGATGAATATCCTGATGAAGTAGATGGATTCAAGCCTGTTTATGTATCCAAAGAGCAAATCAATACTATTAGTACTTTAGAAGCCCGTGTTCTACAAAAACCTGGGAAAATTTATACCTATGGTAGATATTTATTTGTAGGAGAAGCAGGTAGAGGCGTTCATATCATAGATAATATTGACCCCAAACAACCCAAAAATATTAGCTTTATTGAAATCCCTCAGAACAACGATATAGCTATTAAAGGCAACATGATGTATGCCGATAATCATGGTGATTTGATTGTGTTTGATATATCCAACCCAACGGATGTGAAATTAACGAATCGAATTGCAAACGCTTTGCCTCAAAACAACTCACAGTTACCACCTGAACAAGGTTTTTTTGAATGTATAGATGCTTCAAAAGGTATTGTAGTGGGTTGGGAACGTGTCAGAATAAAATCTCCAAAGTGTAGATACTAAAATAATTGTAACCATGATGAAAAACTTTATATATTCAATTCTTATCTTAGGCTCTTTAGGAGCTTGTAGTACACAAAATAACAGTGATAACACTTTTGGTAAAGCAGCACCTACAACTGGACAAGCAGGCTCATTAGCTCGTTTTGCTATACAAGGAGACAATCTATATATTGTTGATAAAACAAACTTGAGAACTTTCAGCCTTGCAAACCCAACTGAGCCCAAACAAATCCATACAACCAATATTGGTTTTGGTATAGAAACCATATTTCCATACCAAAATAAGTTTTTTATTGGAGCTAGTGATGCCATGTATATTTATGACTTTTCTAATCCTGAAAATCCAGTTCAGTTATCTCGTTACCAGCATATTACAGCATGTGACCCCGTTGTTGCACAAGGAAATTATGCATATGTAACTTTAAGAAATAGCCAAGTAACTTGTTTAAGGTCTGAAAATGTATTAGAGATAGTGGATATCAGCAATCCAACAAATCCACAAATGGTGAATAGACTCTCAATGATTAATCCACATGGCTTAGGTGTAGATGGTACGGATTTATTTGTAACAGAAGGCTCAAATGGACTCAAGAGATTTGATATTACAGACCCTTTAAAACCTGTTGAAAAAGAATTCTTGAGAAATACTGCCAGCTTTGATGTGATACCTCAAAATAAGATGCTTATTGCGGTAGGTTCTGATGGCTTATATCAATACGATTACTCTCAAAACCCCATGCAATTATTGAGTAAAATACCTGTAATCAAATAATAATGATTTTGAAAACTCTCTTTTTATCTTTTTTTATTATAACAGGGGTATTGTCTCAATTGCAAGGGCAAGTGATTGCAAAATGGACAATGCTCCGACTATTTGATCCTGTTACACCTTCCATTTATTTGAATGGAGAATGGAATGCTTATAAGAGTTCTAACAAAAAAACACTGCAAGGCTCTCTGGGGTATGGATTTTGGGGAAACCTGCAAGAAAATGAAAGGAATATTACTCAAACAAAAACTATTCGTTTAGGATTAGAACACAGGTATTATTTTCAAGAAAAGTTTAATGGTAGATACATTTCTGTAGGTATAGAAACCCGTAATGCCTTTTATGATGCAGAAGAGTGGGAAACAGTTTGCCCCACAAATGATTGTTTTGAGCAACTCAAAAGTCAACGTTTTATTCGAAATTCCTATAGTCTTACATTCAAGCTTGGAAAAATGAGACATGTGGGTTCAAATATCTATTTTGAAAATTATATAGGTATGGGAGTCAAATTTTCTAAAAAAACAGGAACAAATTCTGAAATAGATGATATTTATATACTAAAAAAAGACCACTATTTATTTCCAATGCTGAGTTGTGGTATTCGATTAGGTTATATGTTTAAACCAAAAGAATAGCTTTTTATTTTTAATCTTTATTTTTTTCTCTTTTCAAGGTTTTTATGCTATCTTTGCGTTCCAATTTTTAAACGCAATTTTAGTTAAAGCTATGATGGACAGAAACCAAGCCATTGGAATGGTAATTATTTCGGTAATGATTTTTGTGTGGCTCTTCTTTTTTTCAACACCACCTACCGATAAGCCTCAAGGCTCTAAAAATACCCAGCAACAACAAAAACAGGAAGATTTAACAAAGAAAAATGTAACACAATTAGATACAAAACTATACGATTCTCTATTTCTACAAGCAGAAGTGAAAGATGTAGTTTTGGAAAACAAAGAAATCAAAGTTATATTTTCTACTCAGGGAGGTAAAATCAAACAAGTTTTATTAAAAAATTATAAAACCTACGATCAAAAGCCTTTGTATCTTTTGGATGAGAAATTTAGCCAAATGAGCTACCAGATTCCAACAGCTAAAGGCAAAATAGATTTATATCAAATCAAATATCAATCAGAACTAAAAAATAATTCACTTGTCTTCAAAGTACAATCCGAGGGCAAACAAATAGAGCAAGTATATACGTTAAAGCCAGATAGTTACGAATTAGCTTACGAAGTAAAACTTACAGGCTTTAATCTTGCAAAAGATGCTGCAACACTTGACTGGCAGGCAAATATGCCCAGAACAGAAAAAGATGCTACTCCCAGCCGTATCAAGTCAACAATTACTTATTATACCCCAGAAGGTGGTTATGATTATCTTTCAGAAACCAACGATAAACAAGAAAAAACGATTACAGAGCCTATTCGTTGGGTAACTTTCAAACAGCAGTTTTTCCTAGCATCTATTTTTGCTACAAAAAATAATAGTTTTTCTAAAGCTACCTTCACAACAGTAGCGGATGACAAAAATAAAGATGTTGTAAAAAATTATCAGGCAAATATTGCTATTCCTGCTGAAAATCTTCAAAATGGAAAAGGAACATTTCAATTCTATTTAGGACCCAACAAATATGATGTCTTAAAAAAATATGACGAAGACTTTAGCAAAAACGTAGGTTTAGGCTGGGCTGTATTTGGTTGGGTGAATAGATTTGTGGTAATACCCATTCTCGACTTACTCTCAGGCATTGGTAATTATGGTATTATTATCATTGTACTCGTTCTGATTTTACGTGCTGTTTTATTCCCTCTTTCATACAAGTCTTATATTGGTATGGCTAAAATGAAAGTATTGAAGCCTGAAATTGACGAAATAAAGGCTCGTACAGGAGGAGATATGCAAAAAGTACAACAAGAGCAGATGGAACTTTTCAGACAGGTGGGTATCAATCCGCTTGCTGGTTGTATCCCGATGCTTTTGCAAATGCCTATTTTGATAGCTATGTTTACCTATTTCCCTAATGCTATCGAATTACGTCAGGAGAGCTTTTTATGGGCTGAAGACCTTTCTACATACGATTCTATCTTGAATCTATCATTTCAGATACCTTTTTATGGCAGTCATGTGAGTTTGTTCACAATCCTGATGACCATTTCAACGATTGTATATACATGGTTTACAAACCAGACTTCTACAGTTGAAGGACCTATGAAAATGGTAGGTTATATCATGCCTGTTGTGTTTATGTTCATGCTAAACTCTTACCCTGCTGGTTTAAGTTACTATTATTTGGTTTCTAACTTGGTTTCAATTGGTCAGCAAATAGGAATTAAGCGTCTGGTAAATGAAAATAAAATTAGAGCAATTTTAGACAATAACAGACTTAAAAACAAAGACAAGAAAAAATCAGGATTTCAACAACGCCTTGAAGATGCCTTGAAAGCTCAACAAGAGAAACTGGAAGCCAAGCAAAAAGACTTAAAAAATAAACAAAATACAAAGAAATAAAGAAAAAGGGTTTATAGAATGTTCTATAAACCCTCATTTTTTTGTCTTTGCCAATCTTTTATTTCTGCACTTACTTCTGCCACCGAAATAGCATTGATACAACTGCAATTTTCGGTTTTTCGGCAATCAGAACAATCTTTATCTAATACCAATACTTTAGCTTTTTTGCCAATGGGCTGCCATCGGGTAGGATGCATTGGCTTAATAGGGGGGTAAATCCCCAAAGCATGAATGCCTAAAGCCGAAGCGATATGTAAAGGACCTGTACTACAAGCAACCAATCCATCACAAATGCTGATAAACATCAAAAGTTCTGATAAACTGAACTTACCAGCAAGATTATAGACATTCTCTAAGGCTAATAAATCAGGTTTTTGAGATTGAATTAAATCACCTTCTGCTTGCGTACCCGTTACAAAAAACTGAATGTCAGGATTATTCTGAGCCAAAGCAAAATAGCTATCTAAATGCCATTCTCTTGCCGAACCCTTCGATTTGGGATGGAGAATTACATTTAATTTTTCTTTAGAAAGTAGATCTTGTAACTCAGGTATTAAATCTGGAGTTTTCAGACCAAACCAGTCAGCAATTAAACCAAAATTAGGCTCGATATTGAAGCCTAAGCCTTCAAGCAATTTGAAATTGAGCTGTGCTTCATGTAGAGGGGATTCTTTTCTTGAGAAATCAATGCGTTTATTACAATAGAGCCAATGCCACCAACGATGGCTTGTTCCAACTCTCAAAGGAATTTTGGCTTTTTTTGCAATAGGAGCTAAATCTTGGTCAGGAAAAATAAAAATAATTGCATCAGCTTGTAAAGAAGCTAGTTTTTGAGGGTCTTTTAAAATATCATCCTTATCTAAAAATTTATCTACAAACTGACAGGCTTCTATAATTGGGCGTGTGTAGGACTTTCCAATAAAATAAACCTCATTTGTTGGGTCTTGCTCTTTCAAAAAACCAGCAACAGGAAGTGTGAGGATGACATCTCCTAAGTTATCAGTTCTACTCAGTATAATTTTCATACATTACTCATCTATTACAAAAAACTCAACTCTTCTATTTTTCTTTCTACCTACTTCTGTTTTGTTATTTTCAAGGGGTTGCGAAGCTCCATATCCTCGATAAAACAACCTGTTTTCACTAATACCATTTTTAAGCAGATACTCATAAACAGTTTTCGCTCTGGCATCTGAAAGCCTTAAATTATCTTCGGGCTTTCCTATTTCATCGGTGTGCCCAGAAATCATAATCTTGATTTCTTTGTATTCGTTAAGCAAACGTAATAATTTATTTAGTTCCTTTTTTGAATTTTCTAAAAGAATAGCTTTCCCAAACTCAAACAATACATTTTTTAGAATAATGGGTTTATTGGGTTGTAAGTAGCCAAATTCTGTAGGTTCTAACTGCCAGGGTTTTTCAAAGCCTGTGAGTTCTTTGGGGGCTGTGAGCTTGTAGGGTGGCTGGGGAGGATCTGCAAGAATAGGGTCTGCAAGAGCATCAAGCCAGACTAAACTTAAATTGTCAAAAAAGTAATAAGCTCTGTAATAACTAAAACGCTGTTTATGTTCAGGTTTCTCATCTATTTTTCGTATATCTTTTTTAGAAAAACTACTAAATTCACCTAATGTAATATACTGCTCGTCCCCTTCAGCAACAAGTGTGTCTATAATTCTTATCCATTTCTGTTTGGTATCAACAAAATTCGTTGAAATTTGGGGACGTAATTCTAATTTATCATTCACTAAAACAGGGTGCTTGCTAAAATAAGCCCCTAACTTGCTTAGAGCAAAAGTAGAATATTCAGATAAAGATACGTACATGGTAAAAATATATCTGTTTCTGGATTTGAGTGGCTCTCGGAGACGGGCTTGAACGTGTTCTCTGTAAAAAAGTTCGTCAGTATTCTTTTCAGGAGATTCTCCAACCCTTACAATCAAACCTAAATAACCTTTTCCTTCTTGAGCTTCCAGATTACCACAGGGGTTGTTTTTAGGGCTAAATTCTTTACTACACTGATGAAAATAGTCAGGTGTGCAATCAGGAGGAGTGGCTTTCCAGTATTTCAAGCTTCCAATGCGTACAACTCCAAAGGCATCAGGACAGTCCTGATAATCCTCGAAACTGCCATCAATAATTAAATTAGATGTTTGTTTGGTTTGAGCATTGCAAACTAAAAAGGGGATAAATATAAAAATATAACGTAAAAATATAAGCATAATGTCGAACACTTCTGAAAACAAAAATAATGAAAAGTTTATAAAACACCAATCACAAATAAAAATCTTGATTACATTGATTTTTTATCAAAATCAAACATATTCTTACAAATGAACTTTGCAATTTTTAATTTTTAATTTACTAAATTCGCCCAAAAAACAAAGTTATGAGACAGTATCGCGTATATTTTATAATCATATTTTTTATAACACAGTCTGTTTGGGCTCAAAATTGTTTTAAAGATGTTGTATTACAGGTAGATACACTAAAGTATTCTCAACAAAAAGATCTGATGAACTACAAAGGTGATAAGTTCATTGCTTTTGAATATACATCTGAAAATATGCCTTGTGAGGTAAGACTATACCCTACAAGTATGGATAATATTCAGAAAATAGATATTGCAAATTCCTCCGATTTTGAAATATTAGACTCTGTTTTTCGTGGACAGGACTATTTTAGGTTTAAAATACAATTCAAAAACTTAAATCAGAGTAAATTTATTAGTTTAAACCTGACTATCAATCAGATTCCTTTGAAAGAGACAACCTGTGAGATAAAATTATTGCCTTATCATCATACCAAAGCCGATTTTTATCCAAAAGATGATGAACTTTATATTGGGGAAGAGAGAGTTTTTGAACTCATGTCAAATAACCCTGAAAATATTAGAGTAAACCCTATTTTTACAGAAGGAAAAGATATTAATTACAGAACTGAATACTCAAATCGTCAGCTCCGATTATACCTCCTTCCATCTAAATTAGGTGATATGGAGTTTAATTTGGAGTTATTTACCATCAATCCATATGTTGATGATAAAGGAAAAGTACATTATCAATTGCCCACAATCAAAAAGAAGTTTAGAGTAAAAGGAAGCAGATTGGCATTTTTAAATGCAGAACAAAGAGATATTACTTTAGATGACAAAGCTCAAAGGGCTGGCATAGAATTTCAGATAGACTATACCCGTTTACTTGAAATGGAAAAAACCTACCGTATTGAAAATCAGGAAAAAGCAGGAGGGATGCTTGTTGCAGAAATTTTTACCCAAAAACTCTTGAGTAATGGAAAAATACTATGTTTGCTACGCCCTTATAGCTTTCATAAACGTACAGATGGGTATTTATACATCAAAAATGGAGATAATCCTGTTTGTATTACTAATTTCAATGTGAACCCCAAAACCATTATTGGGAATATCACTATTTTACATGAAGGAAATAAACGAGAGACTGTTTTTTACCCTGGCGAAACAGTCGAATTAAGGCTTGAAGGGTTGGCTTTGGATAAAGCTAAATTTCGTTTTGAAGGGCTAAATGTTCTGACATCAGACTCCCTGATTCGTACAGAAAGTGTGCAAACCTTCAAACTGCAAGTACCATTAAATATTACACTCAAAGAAATAGAAATTTATAACAGAAGCGAAAAAGTGGGACGTTCTATACCTGTTAATGAATATCAGCGTCCACATCAACTCAACTTTGTGAATATTAATTATGGTGCAGGGAAAACACTTGTAACAGATTTGCCTCAAACTGTATTATATCCTCATGTAATTCGAGATATTGAAATTTCTTTCAATCCAGAGAAAATAGATGATAATAATAAACTCTTTGGAAAACAATATGTAAGTGTTGATGTAACAGTTTTCAATGCTAAAGGCGATTTAGTAGAGATTAAACGTATCAATAATATTTTGGTATGCCCCGCTGATAACTCTCCAAGAGCCGCTTTTTATATAGATAAACAATGTAACAGAACACCTCTTAGCTTAAATACTATTTTAGGTAGAAAAACATACGACTTGGATGGTTGGAGTAAAATAGAAATTGTATTTAGCCATGATAAAGATAAATATGGAGGAGATGGTTTTGTGAAGAAAGTTGAGTTGATTCTTCAAAGAAAAACACGTTTCGATACAGAAGTCAGTTTCCCTGGGGGGCTTCTTATCAAAAGAGCTGACCAAGCGAATTTTAACCCTTTTGGGGGGATCAGTTTGGCTATTGTTCAACAATTAAGTTTCTATCATCCAGAAAAAATTAACCGTTATCGCCCTTATAAGGTAGGAATTGGAATTTTGGCAAACAATGCCTTTAATTTTAGTGCCAATGCCTCCAACCGAGATGTGGGTGTTGTTGTGATAGGCAGTTTGTACCCTACCCGAAAAGATGTGAAACTTTCATTTCCTCTGTATGCAGGGATGGGCTATTTCTTGAGTGCTAAAGCATGGTTTTTCTTGATAGGACCAGGGATTTTTGTAAGTTTCTAAAGAAATTGAGTAATGAGTATGTAGTATAATTAAAAAACAAGGTGTTAATAATCAATATTTTAAGAGTTATATTTGCAAATGTACTCTAACTACCACTATTTCTACAAATATGAAAATAGCCTTTGTTGCTAATACCAGTTGGAATATCTATAATTTTAGAGAAAGTTTAGTGAAGTTTTTTCTGAGCCAAAACCATGAAGTCTATATTTTAGCACCCAAAGATGAACATACCGAAAAAATCCAGAAATGGAATATTCAGTATTTTGAAATAACTTTGGAAAACAAAGGTAAAAATCCTTTTTCAGATTTGAAATTTGAGAGTCAGCTCCGAAGGCTCTACAAACAAATCAAACCTGATGTAGTATTGCACTTTACCATCAAACCTAATATTTATGGTACGTTGGCTTGCAGAAGCCTAAAAATACCCTGTATCAATAATGTTTCAGGGCTTGGAACAACATTTATCCATAAAGGTTTAAGCTCCAAAATAGCTCATTTTCTTTATAAAATTGCCTTTAAATTTGCAGATAAAGTATTCTTTCAAAATGAAGATGATTTGCAGATTTTTTTAGATAAAAAACTCATTAAAAAGGATAAAACAGGCTTATTACCCGGTTCTGGTATCAATTTAGAGAAATTTAAACCCAACTTTCAGGAGAATAAAAATGCTGAAAAGTTTACTTTTCTGATGATTGCAAGGCTTATTTATGATAAAGGTGTACGAGAATATGCTGAAGCTTCTAAAATTGTAAAGCAAAAATACCCAGATGTAGATATACAACTTTTAGGAAGCTACGAAAAAGATTCCAAAAACCCTTTAAATATATCTGAAAATGAGGTGATTTCGTGGAGTAATGAAGTTAATTATTTGGGAGTGGCTTCGGATGTACGAGTTTTAATAGCCAAAGCAAATGTGGTGGTATTGCCTTCGTACAGAGAAGGGACACCTCGCTCGCTACTCGAGGCAGCAGCAATGGGAATGCCCTTGCTTGCAACCAATGTAGCAGGTTGTAAAGAAGTAGTAAAACATCAGGAAAACGGGCTTTTGTGTGAAGTAAAAAATGCTCAGGATTTGGCTGCCAAAATGATAGAAATGATAGAAATGTCTCCTGAAAAACTCAAACAGATGGGTGTAAACAGCCGAAAGCTCACAGAAAATCATTTTGATGAAAAAATAGTCTGGCAAAAATATCAAGAAGCAATTGAGGAGATAAAGAGTTAGAGAAGAAAATGGAAAAAGGAAATTAGAATAAAGAATAAACTGAAAGAAAGAAAAAGAGAATAGAGAAAAATAAAACGAATATTCAAAAACATAATTTTAGAAACTTGGATGTTTGGAAACTTTCAAAAGATTTTTGCAAAGACATTTATATCATTACAAATCAATATCCATCTGAAGAAAAATTTGGAATAGTAAGCCAAATGAGAAGAAGTGTAATATCTATTCCTTCTAATATTGCAGAAGGAACAAGTAGAGGTTCTAATAAAGATTTTAGCAGATTTTTGGATATAAGTTTAGGCTCTGCCTACAAATTAGAAACGCAAATTATGGTGTCTTATGATTTAGAATTTATTAAAAAAACAGATTTTGATGTTTTGTCCGAAAAAATACAACAAATTCAGAAAATGATAATAGGTTTACAAAATAAATTAACTCAAAATTAAAATGATGAATAGATGAAAAATGTCAAACCATTCTTTTATCTATTTTCTTTATTCCTTTCTCAAAAAATCTTCAATCCTCCAAAATCATGAAAGCACTTATCCTAACAACCGAAGAAATTGAAATTCAAAATATAGAAAAACCTGTAGCTCAGGCTGGTGAGGTAGTTATCAAAGTTCAATATGGTTCTTTAAATCGTAGAGACCAGTGGGCAAGAGTAGGGCTATACCCAGGAATGACTTACAATTGCGTTTTGGGTTCAGATGGTTGTGGAATTGTGGAAAGTGTGGGGGATGGTGTGGATGCTTCTTGGATTGGGCAGGAAGTAGTTATCAATCCAAACCAAAATTGGGGAGAAGACCCAAGACACCCCAATTCAAAAACTTATACGATTTTGGGAATGCCTAAAAACGGAGTTTTTGCAGAATATGTATGTGTGCCTGCGGATAGAATTCATAAAAAACCTGCATATCTGACTCCCAAAGAGGCTGCTGCTATTCCACTAGCTGCCCTGACAGCCTACAGAGCTTGTTTTTACAAAGGAAATATCCAAAAAGGTGATAATGTATTAGTTACAGGTATTGGAGGGGGTGTGGCTCAGTTTGCTGCCCAGTTTGCCATAGCACAAGGAGCAAAAGTATGGGTTACTTCGGGTAGTGATGAAAAACTGGCAACCATGAAAACCAAGTATGGCATTACTGGTGGGGCAAACTATAAAAAAGAGGACTGGCAAAAAGACCTGCTGAAAGAATCGGGTGGTTTTGATGTAATAATTGATAGTGCAGGCGGAAGTGATTTTAATTTACTACTGAAAACTCTTAAACAATCTGCAACCCTTGTATTTTATGGAGCTACACTCGGTAGCGTGAAATTAGATATGCCTCGTGTATTCTTTGGGCAATATACTATTAAGGGTACTACGATGGGCAACGACCAAGAATTTGCTGATATGCTTGCATTCATCGAAAAGCACCAGATACACCCCATCATAGACTCTGTACGCCCTTTTGAGCAGATTATTGAAGCCTTTAATGATATGCGAGATGGCAAAATTTTCGGGAAAGTGGTGATTGAGATGTAGGGGAAATAATTATACCTCTATCTTTTGGTTAATTAGGTAATTACCAAATAGAAAAAAAATAGGATTATTCTCTGATGGTAATTTCTGACAAATATATTTAAACGTCTTGGGAGTTAAACACATATATGGGGTGTCATAATTTTTAGACATTTTGTATATATTTGAGTTTGGTAAATTAGTGAAATTCATAAATATCTTACCTTTATTTAAAAAGAAGATAGATGTATTTTCTGGTAAAGACCTTAAGTTTTCTAAATAGTTTATATTTGTATTGTTATAACCTATAGTAATAGCCTCATTGACAGGATTATAATTGTAGTTTATAGGTTCTTTATAACCCATCAATAAATAATATTTTTGTTTTTCTGCTAAATATTCTAAAAAAGTATTTAATAACATAAGTCTTTTATTGAAAAAATTAGCAAAAATTATACCTGATTAGATGTTTTGGACACATATTTTCTAGCATTTCTCGAAAACAATGACTATGGAAATTTATATTGCAAAGCCTTGTTCTGAGAAATTGGAAAACATGATTCCTAATAAGCAAGGATATTTTTGTCAGCATTGTGCCAAAAATGTGATTGATTTTACCAAAAAAAACAAATGCAGAAGTACACCCTATTATAGACTCTGTACGCCCTTTTGAGCAGATTATTGAAGCCTTTAATGATATGCGAGATGGCAAAATTTTCGGGAAAGTGGTGATAGAGATGTAGAATAATAAGAGTGTAATTTTAAGGTTAAAATAAGCGTTCTCATTTTCTATTCAGAATCAGATAAACTCAATCTGATTCTTTTTATTTGATTGCTTAGTAAAACCTTTAATCTTTTACTGAATATCTGATAAAAATTTAAAAAGGTCTGTTTCCATAGGCAAGTCTAATTTTTTGCGAAGGCGTGTTCTTGATACTTTTAAGCTATCTGTACCTACATTCATTAAATGAGCAATTTGTTTATTATCAAGTCCTAAACGAATATATGCACAATGTTTAAGGTCGTTTTGGCTAAGTTTGTGATGATTTGTTTGCAGATATTTAAAGAACAAAGGATGTACTTCTTCAAAGTGTTTTTTAAAATCCTCCCAATCTTCTTCTAGGTTGATGGTATGGTCAATAATTTTATCTACTTTTTTATCAAGTTTATCTTCTTTTTCGAGTTCATGTCTGATTCCAATCAAAGCTTCGTTTTTTTCGTGAAGTTGTAGAGCTTTGATGGTTAAGTTTCTATCAGCCAGAGCTAATTCCTCTTGTAAACGTGCATTGCGTTCTTTTTCAGCTTTCTGAGATAATAAAATATTTTCCAGTTCTAACTTCTTTTTAATACTCTGAAGGCTATAGAGGCGATATATAACAAGTGTAAACACAATAAATCCTATAATAGAAAGAGCCTCAATAGCTATCCAAAGACGTTGTTCTTTGATTTGTGTTTCTTTTTGTTTTTGAACTTTGTCAAACTCATATTGAGCTTGAAGAAAAGCTACATTGTTTTTAATTCTGATTTGTAAAAGACTATCCCGAACTTGTAAATATAATTTTAGATAGACATAGGCTTGTGATTTATTTTGTTGATTTTCATAAATTTCAGCTAAGCCCTTGTAAGCCCGTTCTTTAATTTCCATTTCCATTTGAGGCTGGCTTCGTATTGTCCAATATCGTCTGTTTCGAATCAGATTTAAGGAGCTATCATAGTATAATTGGGCTTTTTCAGGCTGTTTTAATGCAAAATAAGTGTCTCCTAAATATCCTAATGAAATAGAGGCATTGCCTAATTCTAATGACTTGATACACTGCTCAATGTCTTCTTCAAGATAAGGAATAGCTTTTTCATAGTGTTGTTGTTTGATATACAATATCCCTATATTTCCTTTAGCAATGGCTATCCAAATACTATCTTTTTGATTAACAGCTTCTTGTATAGATTTTTGAAAATACTTTTCAGCTTCATTAAATTGTTTGATAGCTCGTTTTACAAGCCCCAAATTGTTATATACTTGGATTTGATCTCTTTTATTTGAAGGAGGGTTTTGTTTATAAATAGTAAGCACTTTACTCCAAATATCCAATGCCTTCTGATAGTTCTCACTTCGATAATGTAAACGGGCTAATAAGTCCATATACTTAGCTCTTTTAAGAATAGGAACTTGTAGCGAATCTGCCATTTCTACGGTCTTGATTTTATAAAAAAGAGAGGTAGGGTAATCACCCATTCGTTCATATATATATGCTCCCATCTCAAGGAAATGAAGCTTGGTAAATTGATTATTGCATTGATTTTGAGCACTTTCTTGAAGTGTCTTTTCAAAGTAGCTTTTTGCTCTTGGGTATTTTTTTACATTTTCATTAGCATATAAATATCCCAAAAAACTATATAAATAAGCTTTTAGACAAGGGGTTTCAACTTTATTGATATAGGCAAGGTATTTATTTTCAATATTTTGAATAGTTTCTTTATCTTTTTCTAATTGTTTGTGATAGGATTCTGAAATATAGAAGTATGCAATACTGATAGCTTTTCCATATTGACTTGTAGACAAGGAAGCAACAGCCTCTTCAAATACTTTGATGGTATAGCCTGCTGAGTGAATTTTTAGAAATTTGGTGTGAGTTTCTTCTATATTTTTTTGAAGAGTGTCAGCATTGTAGGACTGAGTAAGTATCTGATGTACATACTCTACATCTTTGAGCAAGTTTTCTTGCCCAAAAATTTGTGCAAATGGCATACAAAACCATAACCAAACACACATTATTCTGACCATTGAACTTCAAAAGTTATAACGAAACATTGTTTATTCAAATATAAGAATAAGAAATACACCCTAAAAAAAACTCTCTTCTTTATTATTTTCTCTGAATATAAATTCCTCTGAATCAAAATTTTATAAATATTTTTTTCTATTGTTTACCTTTTGTTTACCCTTGTTTTTTGGCTTTTGCAACTTTTTTCTACTGCTTTGAACAAAAGTTTTGGTAATCCAAACTACTATGAAATTATGAAAACTGCTAACAAATAAAATAGTTAAAAATGGTTAAATAATTTTATTGAACACAATAGAAAGCATAAAAAACTTCGAGTATTACTTGAAGTTTTTTATTTTTTTATCAATAAAAGAACTTTAAGTTAAATATCTTATTGATGCCTCTTAATGTATAGCCTCAGTTTGGGATGAAGGTATTAATGCTAATATATTTTTGAAGATGTTAAAACAAATAGTCTTCAACACTTTACAATGGAGTAGCTTGTATTTTTTTATAAAATTAAATTAAATAATAATTTTTTTTATTTAATTTAAAATCCTCATTTTCAGAATTTTGATATTCAATAATCTTCATTTTCTATACAATTTATCTGATACTATCCATTTTAACCGTTATTGCAAAAACAAAATCCTATAATTAGTTTTGTAACTATAAAAAGTATAGTAAAATTAAACTAAAAAAATATGAATTTTTTAAATCTTGCAAAAAACAGATACACAACTAAGAAGTATGATGCAGACAAAAAAATCTCTTAAGAGAAAATCGAGCAATTAAAAGAAATTGTAAGACTGAGCCCATCATCAATTAATAGCCAACCATGGAAATTTACATTTGTTTCTGATGAAACCTTAAAAAGTAAATTGGCAAGTGTTTCTTATTTTAATGAGCAAAAAATCAATGAAGCAAGTCATTTGGTGGTTTTTAGTGCAATTGATAATATCAAAAAATTTGAAGAACAAATTGAACAAAACTTGCCAGAAGGAGCAGTTGGGTATTACAAACAATTTATTAAACCAAAACCAGAATCAGAAATTAAGGCTTGGTTACAACACCAAGTGTATCTTTCATTAGGCTTTTTTCTTTCTGCATCAGCTAGTTTAGAGATAGACAGTACACCTATGGAAGGTATTCAAAATGAGAAATATAAAGAAATTTTAAATCTTGAAGGTTATAAGCCGTTATTTGCAGTAGCTCTTGGTTATAGAAATCCTAATGATGCGAATCAACCATCTACAAAACAAAAAAGCCGTTTAGCTTTGGAATGGGTTATAGAGTCTATTTAATTTAATAACTATGGCAAAAAACTCTAAGTTTTATTTACTTAGAGTTTTTTTATTAAAAAAATATAATGAAAAATAACATAATAAATAATAAATAATAAACTTTCATGTATTTTTGTATAAGCTATGTTTATTAATTTTATTATGTAACATTATTGACACTTTTTAATATTTAACATTTATGACAAAAATTTTGACCTATTCTTTGATACTTATGTTGGCTCTTTTCAACATACAAAGAGTTTCGGCACAAGCCAGACCAGATGTACTACATTATACATTTAATGAAACAGGTACAAGTGTTTCTAATTTAGCATCTTCGCCTCCAACAGGAACAGCTACTGCTACCATACAGGGTGGTGTTACACAAGGTAATACAGGTACATGTGGTGGTGCTTTGGTGGGCTCAGGGGTGTCTTCTACCTCAGATTATTTGAATACAGGTTGGGCTCTAGATTTAGGTACAAGCTCTTGGACTATTGCTTGGTGGTCCGAAGGAATCAGTAACAATACGACTTTATATTATATTTTTGGAGATGTTAATACAAATAGTTTTCGATGCTTTACCAATGGAGTAGCAGGTGCTAACAACTGGATATTGCGTGGGGCTGGGCTTACTGATACATATATCAATGGAGGGGCTCTTTCAACGCCCACGTTTAATGCATTTGTGTATGATAATACAACCAATCAAGTAAAAGCATATCTAAATGGTGTATTGGTAAGTACAGTTGCTCAAGGAACACCTAATGTTACAGGAACAGGTCCATTGAAAGTAATGGGTTATGATAATAGAGTGGGAGCTCCTGCTGGGGGCAAATTAGATGAATTTAGAGTATATAGGAGAGCTCTTTCTGATGCAGAAATAGCAGCACTTCTTGCAGGGAGTGGTGGTTCATTATCTCCAGCAACAGGTTCATTACCTGATGGAACAGTAGGCTCAACTTATAGTCAAACTATTACTCAAACGGGCTTAACAGGTACACCCACTTGGTCTGTGAGTAGCGGTAGCTTACCTGCTGGTCTTTCTTTAAATGCTTCTACAGGTGAGATTTCTGGAACTCCTTCTGTATCGGGAACATCTAATTTCACTATTCAGGCAACTTCAGGGGCTTGTTCAAATACGCAAGCTTATAGTATTAAAGTATGTCCTGTAATAACCATAACACCAAATACCCTGCCTATGGCACGCGAAACATTGGCTTATAGTCAAATGCTTACTCAAACGGGCTTAACAGGAGTAGTTACATGGAGTATCACTTCTGGAAGTTTACCCATAGGATTATCCTTAAATGCTTCTACAGGTATGATTTCTGGAACTCCTACAACTCTTCAAACAGCTAACTTTACAGTTCAGGCTACAGATGGTGTGTGTAGTGCTACAAAAGCTTATAGTATTGTAGTAGAGGCAAATGGTGCAATCATCGAAGTGAATATTACAGATATTGACTTTAGCGACGTATTAATTTTACAATCTTCAAGAAAAACAATAACTGTTAAAAATATTGGAGTAGCCCCTCTTTCACTTTCATCTATGAGTATGCCTAATGTGGTGTTTAATTATGGATTTATAGGAACAACACCTATTTTACCCAATGAAAGTAGAGAATTTGAAGTATCATTTACTCCAATAGCAGTAGCTTCTTATACTGGAACAGTAACAGTAAACAGTAATGCTGTGGCTGGGGTAAATACATTTACAGTAAGAGGAAATGGAGTGAATCCAACAGCCTTGAATGCCAACAAAGAGGCAATATTGAAGGCTTATCCTAACCCTACAACTGACCAAGTAAATATTTCTGTTGAAAATGCTTGGATAGGAGAATACCATGTAAGTGTAAAAAATTTATTAGGAAAAGAAGTAATGAGCCAAAAAACTAATTCTTCTGTTTTTCAAGTAGACTTGACAAATATGCCTTCAGGATTGTATTTAATTCAGGTTTCGCATAAAAATGGCTCAAGAACCATTCAGATTGCTAAAAAGTAGAGAACTCTTGACATAAAAATAAAAAGGCTCTAATATACATTAGAGCCTTTTTATGTAGTCTCGACAGGAATCGAACCTGTATCAAAAGTTTAGGAAACTTCTATTCTATCCGTTGAACTACGAGACCAGAATTCAAAATTAGTAAACTATTCAAATTCCTGCAAGAGATGCCAACCAAAATCCTCTCGTAAAAAATTAGGATATATTTGAAAATATCTTTCTGAAACTACATCTATAATCAGTTTTCTAAATTCCTGAATATTTTCTTTTGCCAAAGCGGAAACAAAGATTACTTCTTGGGCTAAATTTTTCTTTAAATAGCTGTTTTTTAGCTCTTCAAGTGTAAAGCTTGGTTCTTCCTCAGCTTGTTCCCAACGAGCTTTTAAGGCATCAATTTTATTGAAAACCAATATTACCTTTTTGTCTGTTGCTTTTATGTCAGTAAGTGTCTGATTTACAACAGAAATCTGCTCTTCAAAAGAAGAATGTGAAATATCCACTACATGCAAAAGAATATCAGCTTCTACAATTTCATCCAATGTTGATTTGAAACACTCAATGAGTGTTGTAGGCAGTTTTCTGATAAACCCAACAGTATCAGTGAGTAAAAAAGGAATTTGGTCTATGACCACCTTTCTAACCGTAGAATCGACGGTAGCAAAAAGTTTATTTTCTGCGAAAACATCACTTTTTGAAAGTAAATTCATCAATGTTGATTTGCCCACATTGGTATAACCAACCAAAGCAACACGCACCATATTTCTTCTTGCTTTTCGACGTGTATCACTTTGCTTTTCAATTTGTTTAAGTTTCTCTTTGAGCAAAGAAATTTTGTCATTGACAATTCGTCTGTCAGTTTCAAGTTCTTTTTCACCAGGACCACGCATACCCACACCACCTTTTTGCTTGGAAAGGTGAGTCCACATACGAGTCAAACGAGGTAATATATACTGATACTGAGCAAGTTCTACTTGCGTTTTAGCTTGAGCAGTTTTCGCTCTCAGGGCAAAAATATTTAAAATTAGAAGGCTTCTGTCCAAAATCTTACATTTCAAAATTTCTTCTAAATGCTTTACCTGAGAAGGACTCAGGTCATCATCAAAAATAACAGTCTCAACCTTGTTTGATTGAATGTATTCGGCTATTTCTTGTATTTTTCCTGTACCCAAATAAGTCTTTGGATGAGGTTTTTGCAAGTTCTGAATAAATCTTTTAACTACCTCTATATTAGCTGTTTCTGCAAGAAAAGCCAATTCATCTAAATATTCTTTTGTCTGCTCAGTGGTTTGTTCAGGAGTATGGACGGCTACCAAAATGGTTTTCTCTTTTTGTGCTTTTGTTTCTGGAAATTTTTTCTTTTCAATCATCTTTTATTATGTAAGTAAAACCTTGAACTCTTAATCATAAACAAATATTCACAAAAAAAAATTATAATTTCACAAAAAAATTACATATCTTTTTTGCAGTTTTTTTTTTTATTTTAGACTTTTGTAATTAGGCAGAATATTTGCTTCAATAAAAATCGTCGATTGAACTGCACTCAACATAATTATGAGATTTATATTTACAATATGCTTATTACTCTACAGCTTTATCTCTTTAGCCGAAGAAATCACTTTGAAAGGTACTTATCAAGGTAAAAACTTATATGTTCAAAATCCTTTCTCTTCTAATCAGTCAAGCTATTGTACGGAGTCAGTTTACTTGAACGGAAAATTGGTGTTGCAAAGCCCCAAAACAAGTTCTTATGAAATAAACTTGTCTAAATTAGCTATCAATGCACCTGTTGAAGTTAAAATTATTTATAAATCAGGCTGTAAGCCCAAAGTGATTAACCCTTATGTTATTAAATCCACAAGTGGGTTTAAATTTATAAGTTTTACAATTGATGACAAAAACTTACATTGGACTGTAGAAGGAGAATCAACCAACAGCGTATATTATGTAGAACATTACATTAATAATAACTGGACTAACATAAAAGTTCTTACAGCTCAGTCAGGGCAAAGTTCGTATAATATACCTGTGAGTCATAACATTGGCTCTAATAGCTATAGAATTAAACATCAAGAAAAAAGTGGACAAATAGCTTACTCCCAAACTGTTACTTATAATTCAACACAAGGAATGATTAAATTTTACCCTCGAAATGTAAGTAACAAAATTTACTTTACAGGAAATGTAAATTATGAAATCAGTGATTCCAAAAAACAAATTCTTAAAAAAGGAAAAGGGAAGGAGGTAGATGTAAGCTCTCTGCAACGAGGTGTTTATTATGTTTCTTTTGACAATCGAACAGAACAGTTTTTAAAGAAGTAAAAAAAATGATTATATTGTTGAGGTTGTTTATTTAAACAACCTCTTTTCTTAAATTATACTCCTTCATTTATGAATATTTTAGAACAAATTGTAGCTTACAAGCGTACAGAGATTTCATTACGCATGACACATAAGCCCGAAAATGTATTAGAAAACTCTCCTTTGTATGTGAATAAATGTTTTTCTCTTAAAGAACATTTGAGAATGCCCCTAGCCTCACAAATTATAGCTGAATTTAAAAGAAAATCCCCTTCCAAAGGGATTATCAATGACAAGGCTGGAATTGTAGAAACTACACGAGGATATACTCAAGCAGGTGCAAGTGGATTGTCTATCCTTACAGATAAAAAATTCTTTGGAGGAGAAAATCAGGATATTGAAATTGCAAGAGAGGGTTTGCAAATTCCCATTCTCAGAAAAGATTTTACACTTACAACATATCAAATTACAGAAGCCAAAGCCATTGGAGCAGATGTGATATTGCTCATAGCAGCCATTCTATCAGATTCTCAAATTGTAGAACTCTCTAAATTTGCAAAAGAGTTGGGAATGGAGGTGATTTGTGAAATTCATAACGAAGCTGAGCTTCAAAAAGCTATGGTAGATACTGTAGACATCATTGGTGTAAATAACAGAAATCTTAAAAATTTTGAAGTGAGTTTAGATAATTCTAAAATGCTTGCAGAAAAAATACCATCTCAGTTTCTTAAAATTTCCGAAAGTGGAATCAATACTCCAGATGATATTATTGAACTCAGAAAATATGGATTTGAGGGCTTCCTGATAGGTGAAACCTTTATGAAAGAGCCAAAACCTGCAGAAGCTTTGAATAAGTTTGTAACAGAATTAAAAGAAAAAACGCCAAATCCTGCTCCTGTAAACGAAAATCCAGAGATAATTCAACCCAAAGAGTAAATCAAAAAAGCGTACAAGATTGTACGCTTTTTTGATTTAAAAAGCTTTTATAACTTTTGGTAGGCATGCATAATTTTTTTACCGAAAAAAGTTTTTTTCTTGTTTTACATGAAAAACTCATTAAATTTGCATTCAGTTTTTCAAAAACAGTTGTTACAGATTGTTAGACCCATCCTTTTCATCTAAAATACGGAATTCTATTAGCATCTGTAACCCAAATTTTAAAACATCCGTAAAACACTAAAAAATATTATAGCTTTTTATACAAATGGGATTTTTCGACTTTTTCTCAGGGGATATAGCCATTGACTTAGGCACAGCCAACACCCTTATCATTTATAAGGATAAAATTGTAGTAGATGAACCTTCCATTATTGCCATAGACCGTAAAAGTAGCAAGGTTTTAGCCATTGGGAGAATGGCAATGCAGATGCATGAAAAAACGCATAGCGAAATCAAAACAATCAGACCCCTCAAAGATGGTGTAATTGCAGACTTTACAGCAGCCGAACAAATGATTCGTGGAATGATTAAAATGGTAGATTCTCGCCGTAAATTATTCCAGCCTTCATACAGAATGGTAATTTGTATTCCTTCTGGTATTACTGAGGTAGAAAAAAGAGCTGTAAAAGACTCCGCTGAACATGCTGGTGCAAAAGAAGTATACATGATTTATGAACCCATCGCAGCAGCTATTGGTATTGGTATTGATATCGAACAGCCAGTAGGCTCTATGATTGTGGACATTGGAGGAGGTACAACAGAAATTGCTGTCATCGCTCTTTCTGGTATTGTTTGTGAGCAGTCAATTCGTACAGCTGGAGATGTTTTCACAAGAGATATATCAGACTACATGCGTCGTCAACACAATTTGCTAATTGGTGAAAGAACGGCAGAAAAAATTAAAATGGAAGTAGGTTCTGCACTTGCAGAACTTGATAACCCTCCACCAGATTACGAAGTCCGTGGTAGAGATTTGATGACAGGTATCCCAAAAGTTATCAAAGTAGGGTATCAGGAAATAGCTTTCTGTTTGGATAAATCTATTTCAAAAATTGAAGATGCTGTTTTGAATGCCTTAGAAATGTCTCCACCAGAGCTTTCTTCTGATATTTATAGCAATGGTATTCATCTGACAGGTGGTGGAGCTTTGCTTAAAGGACTAGACAAACGTTTATCTCAAAAAACTAAATTGGCAGTCCATGTAGCTGAAGACCCTTTAAGAGCTGTTGTAAGAGGTACAGGAGTAGCCCTTAAAAATCTTCAGTCTTACAGAAAAGTATTAATGACATAAAAAAGCCATTTGGCAATATCTTTATAATTAAAAAGTAAAGGTTTAAAGGAATAAGTACCTTTAAACCTTACGCCTTTTTCTATGCAAGCTATTTTTAATTTTCTATATCGGTTTAGGGCAACTTTTTTATTTTGTATTCTACAAATTATATGTTTGTTGTTGATAGCCCGTTTCAATAACTATCAAAGAGCATTTATATTTAATACTTCAAGTTTTTATGTTGGAAAACTTAATCAGTGGTCTAATGAAGCTACAGATTATCTACATTTAAAAGATGTTAATCAGAAATTAGCAGAAGAAAATGCTCGTCTCAATGAACAATTAGCCAAAGAACGCCAATATAAATATACAAATGTAGAACCTATCAATAATACTTCTATCGCTTCTAAATATCGTTTTGAAACAGCTAAAGTTGTTAATAAAACAACAAGAAAATTACGTAATTTTATTACTATCGAAAAAGGGGCTGAAAATGGTATAGAAAAAGATATGGGGGTTATTTCTGCCTCTGGGATTGTAGGGCGAGTTATTGAGGTTTCTCCTCATTATGCAGTAGTGTCAACAATTCTACATAACCAGAGTACTACACCAGTTCATGTTAAACTGAAAAGTTTAGGGGATAATTATTTGAGTCATATTCAATGGGATGGAAAAGATCCTAACTATACGAAATTAAAAGATATTCCATTATCAATCCCAGTGTCAATAGGTGATACCATCAAAACTACTGGATACAATGCTTTTTTTCCTGCAGATGTAATGGTAGGTGTGGTAGCTCGTATCAACCCACAAAAAACTTCTACTTTTCATGATATAGATGTACGACTTTCAACAAATTTTAATACTTTGGGTTATGTTTATGTTGTAAAAAACAAATTACAACAAGAACAGTTAGAAATAGAAAAAGATACAACCAAAGTAAAAATTACAACAAGAAAGTAGCAGATATAGATTTTTTACACTTGAATACTGAAACAAATATGAGTAAAACACAGAAAACACAGGATTCACAAGATTTTTTGAAGCGTTATCTCAACAATGCTTCTCCAACAGGATTTGAGTCTGCAGGGCAACAAATCTGGTTGGATTATCTGAAACCATATATTGATGATCACTATGTAGATGCCTATGGTAGTGTGGTAGGCATTGTAAACCCCAAAGCTGAATACAAAGTAGTCATAGAGGCTCATTCTGATGAAATATCTTGGTTTGTAAATTATATTACAGAAAGTGGGTATATTTATGTTCGTAGAAATGGAGGCTCTGACCCAGTGATAGCTCCTTCTATGCGGGTGAATATTTTTGGCTCTAAAGGAGTTGTTAAAGGTATTTTTGGCTGGCCTGCAATTCATGTTCGCCATGAAAAAGATAGAGACCCTATGCCCGAAATGAAAAACATCTATATTGATATTGGATGTTCCTCTCGCCAAGAAGTCTTAGATAAAGGCGTTGATGTGGGTTCTGTTATTACATTTGCAGACGAAATGTTCGAACTGAATAATCGTTATTACGTAGGGAGAGCTTTAGATAACCGAATAGGAGGGTATATGATAGCCCAAGTAGCTCGAAAGCTCAAAGAAGCAAAAAAGAAATTGCCTTTTGGATTATATATTGCCAACTGTGTTCAAGAAGAAATTGGGCTTCGAGGAGCTGAAATGGTAGCCAATGCAATCAAACCAGATGTAGCAATTATTACAGATGTTTGTCATGATACACAAGCACCTTTATACAACAAAATTATAGATGGAGACTTTACAGCAGGCAAAGGACCTGTACTTACTTTTGGACCAGCCGTACAAACCAACGTACTCAAAATGCTTTTTGATGTAGCAACCAAGAAGAAAATTCCTTACCAAAGAGCTGCTGTTTCACGTTCCACAGGTACAGATACCGATTCGTTTGCCTACTCAAATAATGGTGTTGCTTCTGCTCTTATTTCATTACCTCTAAAATACATGCATACTACTGTTGAAATGGTGCATAAAGAAGATGTAGAAAATATCATCAATTTGATGTATGAGTTTTTGGTACAGCTCAAAAGCGGACACGACTTCAGATATTTTAAATAATAAAACTCAAAAGCCTTCTATTTTGTATACAGAAGGCTTTTTTCTTAACTATAAAATAATAAAAACATGAAAATTCGATTACTAATTCTAGTATTCACCATAACAAAAATTGCTATGGCTCAAACTTATAAAGAGGTAAAAGGTGGATTACTGCCAGAAAGAGCTTGTTTTGATGTAGGGTATTATGATTTACACCTTACCATTAATCCTGATGAAAAAACCATTAAAGGACATAATGTTATTACGTTTAAAGTTGTAAAAGCTACAAAGAAAATTCAAATAGATTTGTTCAAAAATTTGGATATAGATAGTGTTGTATTTGAAAATAAAAAGCTCTCTTATGAAAGAAAATTTGATGCATTTTTTGTCGATTTCCCTTTTGAATTAGAGTTGAATAAAAATTATAGTGTAGCAGTTTATTACGGTGGCAAGCCTAGAACAAACATTGGTGTACGTTCGACAGATGGGTTTCACTGGAAAACATATAATAAATTACCTCTTGTTGGGATAGCTTGCCAAATTGTAGGTGCATCTGTTTGGTATCCTTGTAAAGAGTACCTTGGTGATGAACCTGATTCTGTTCGTTTACATTGGACTGTTCCTGTTCAATTGCAATGTATTAGCAATGGAAAATTAGAAAAAGTAGAAAATTCTCCTATTTCGGGTTATAAAACAAGTCATTGGGTAGTACGCAATCCTATAAATTCTTACAATATCACAGTTTATTTAGGTGATTATCAAAAAGTTTCTGGTGCTTATATCAACTCATCAGGGAGACACTCTATGGAATATTATTTTTTGAAGAAAACTGATAAATCTTCCAAAGATGCAGAAAAAGAAAAATTTTATGTACAAATGGGTTTGTCTTTTGTTGCATTCTGTGAAAAAACTTTTGGAGAATATGCTTTCTGGAATGATAAACTTGCTGTTGTAGAAACTGTCTATGACGGAATGGAGCATCAGAGTTGTGTAGCTGTAGGTTCATTAAGAGAAAATCCAATGGGGTATGTTTATGCAAATGATGTAAATTTACATGGAACTCTTATACACGAACTTGCTCACGAATGGTGGGGAAATGCCGTTTCATCGTCTGATATGGGTGATATGTGGCTACATGAAGGTTTTGCAACCTATACAGAATATTTATTCATTGAACAAATGTATGGAAAACAAACCTATGAAGCTGAGATTTCAAAGATGTATGAAAATGCTGTATCTGGTTTAGGAGGAAATGTTTATAAAACTCAAACAGATAAGGTTTTGGCTCCACGTAATGTGTATTCTAACTATGTTTTTGGTATGCAAGGACAAATCTATTGGGCAGGAGCTCACTTTTTACATGCTCTTCGCAAAGAAATTAACAATGACACTGTTTTCTTTGATATTTTACGTACTTTTTATGAAAGATATAAGAAAAAAACTGTACTTACAGAAAATTTTTTGCAAATTGTCAATGAGAAAACCAACAAAGACTGGACACAATACTTTAAAAATGGTTTAGAATAAGGTAAGATTGTAAAATAAACAGCCTATGAAACGCTTCATATTTTTAATAATTATTTTCTTTACTACTTTCAAGACTTTTTCTCAAGATAAAATAGTTGGGGCTGGAGGCTTGGATGCAAGATTCCTGATTTTAGAAAATAATCAGACTCTTAGAGTATATGTTCAGTTGTATAAAAATAGTTTATTAAAAGGAGTTACATCTGAAGGTTTTCAAAGTAGATTTAAAGCGTACTATAAAGTCAAAGAAGATTTAAGTGAAAACCCAAACTGGATTGCAAACGGAGCGGAGATTATATGGAAAAATTATCCCGTATCTGCTGATGAAAGCAACATCTATTGGTATTTTGAGATAGCCATGAGCCAAACTTCACCCACAGGTATCTTGGTGTTAGATTTGGTAGACAATGAAAAATTACAAAAACATCAAATTGTAACTAAAATAGCATTCACTAAAACAAGAATTCGAGAAGAGTTTGCTATATTCAAAGAAAACAAACCTTTTCCTGTATTAAATGGAGTTGTTTTAGAAGGAGAAAACTTTGTTGTTCAAAGCTTATCTAAAAAAGTAATAGATATTTATGTAACAAGAATTAAGCAAGATTATGGAGCTGCACAAGCCCCCATGAATCTTAGTCAGCCAACTCAAAATAAAACCCTTAGAGTAGATACTGCTTTTAGAATAAAAACAAATGAACTGATAAAACTCAATACGAAAGGTTTATATCTTATTAGACAAGATACCAACGCTTTCTATGGAATAGGATTGAGGGTAGAGAGCAAAAATTATCCTAAGTATAATCAAAAAGAAGAAATTTTAAGCCCTATTACTTATATTTCTCAAAAATCAGAAATTCAGAAAATAGAACAAACCTCTGATTTGAAACAAGGTATAGATCGTTTTTGGCTTACGTTGTTTAAAGGAGATACTGAAAAAGCAAAAGAAATTATTAAAAATTACTATCAACGAATTAGAACTGCTAATATTCGTTATGCCTCTTTTAAAGAAGGTTGGAAAACAGATATGGGCATGATATACACTATTTTTGGAGAACCTGATGAAATTATGTCTGAAAAAGATACTCAGCGTTGGACTTACAGAGGAAATGACTCCCAAAACTCTCTGAGTGATAAAGGGAAAAACTTCACGAAAATTAATTTTACATTTTTGAGAAGACCGAACCAATTTTTTGAAGATTATTATGTCCTTGTTCGATATATTGAATATGAACCTGTTTGGACAAGTATGGTAGAGGCTATCAGACGTGGAATTGCTTTTTAATTTAGATGTATTTGACTCATAACTTCTTATTTATAACTTATATCTGTTATGTTATTGCCTGCTTTGTATAATATTGCTGAAATTTGTTCCAAAAAAGGAGTCCGCCATGTGGTGATTTCTGCTGGCTCTCGTTCAGCTCCTCTTACAATTGCATTTGCAAGACATCCAGATATAGAAACTAAAATAGTTCCTGATGAAAGAAGTGCAGCTTTTATAGCAATGGGCATGGCTCAAAGTTTACGCCAAACAGTTGCTTTGGTATGTACATCTGGCTCAGCATCACTTAATTACGCTCCTGCTATTGCAGAGGCTTATTTTCAGGAAATACCTTTATTGATACTAACAGCTGATAGACCCCCTGAGTGGATAGACCAGCAAGATGGACAAACTATCAGACAACAAAATGTATATGGGAAGCATGTAAAAGCATCTTTCGAGTTACCTGTTGATTATAACCATCCTGATGCCCTCTGGCATACAAACAGAATTATCAATGAGGCTATCAACCTGACTCAACATGAACAACATCAACCTGTTCATGTCAATATCCCCATCAGAGAGCCTTTTTATCCTGAACAAGATGAAGAAATTGTTTTTGATAAAGATGTAAGAATTATCGAACAAATCAGAACCATCAAAACACCAGCTCAAGTTGACTGGCAACATCTGATGGAAATTGAAGAAAAATGTGAAAAGCAGTTAATTGTGGTAGGACAAACTCCTATGAATCCTGTTTTGTTGCATACCTTGCCCCAAATTGAAAGAAAAGGAATTTTCAGAATACCCATTGTGGCAGATTTGATTGGCAATGCGTATCCTTTTGGGAAAACTATCAGTCATCATGACTTAATCTTGATGAAAAATGATGAAAAACTAAAAAAAGCCCTACAACCTGATTTATTGATAACAATAGGTAAATCAGTACTTTCAAAGGCTCTTAAGCAGTTTTTACGTAGCTATCCACCTCGTTATCACTGGCATATACAAGAATACGGACAAGTGCCTGATACTTATAAACATCTGACTCATATCTTGCCTATTTCTTCTGAAAAAGGTTTAGAGTATTATTTGAGCTATACCCGCAAGAAAATCCAAAAAGATGATTATTTTGCTCTATGGCTTGAAGAAGAAAAGAAAGCAGAAAAGTTTCTAAAAAAGTTCTTTGATAAAGAACATGCTTTTAATGAATTTTGGGCTGTTTCGGAGGTAATGAAACAGCTTCCAGAAAAAAGTATTTTACATTTAGCAAACAGTATGCCTGTTCGTTATGCAAATTATTTGAGTTTAAAACCTGAAAAAAATATAGAAGTTTTTTGTAATAGAGGTACAAGTGGCATAGATGGCTGTAATAGTACAGCTTTGGGCTCTGCCTTAGTTTCTAAGCAATTGGTAACTTTAATTACAGGAGATATGGCGTTTTTCTATGATAGAAATGCTTTCTGGCATAACCATTTGCCTGCAAATTTAAGAATTGTAGTTGTTAATAACTTTGGGGGAGGGATATTCAGGCTGCTACCTGATTCAGGGAAACTCCCTGAGTTAGAAAAATACTTTGAAACAGAGCAACATAATACAGCCAAATCTTTGGCAAAAGAATATAAAATGGATTATTTATTGGCTACTGATGCTCAAAGCCTTGGACAATGCTTACAGGAGTTCTTTGCACCCAGTAAAAAGCCCAAAATTTTAGAAATAGAAACTAAAAATCACGATAATTACGACTTTTTTCAACTTTTTAAACAAAGTTGGCTTAATAAAGAAAAGCAATAAAATCAAGAAGAATATTGTGAGTTTTGTAAAAAACTTAATATAAAACTATTATTTTTATAAAAAAAATAGTATGTTTGTCTTCCACCAAACCATAAAAGCCTATCATACACAGCTACAATTAATAAACACTATTTTAGAAAAAGGTTCAATACCTTATAGTTGATAAAATTTATGAATCATAAGAATGTGTATATTGCTACAAGTTCTGTAATTGCCTTGTTCCTGATAGCCACGTGGTTAGTAAGTGACAGAGAAGGTGAACAGGACATTCTTGTACCTGTACGCAATGGAAAGTTTGAAGTGCTTGTAATGGCAAGTGGAGAGTTAGAGGCTCAAAATTCTCTTAAAATAACAGCTCCTGAAGATGCTTTTCGTTCTGCAAAAGTATTTCAAGTGAAGATAGCAGATTTAGTACCTGAAGGAACACTTGTAAAAAAAGGAGATTATGTGGCTACTCTGGATAAAATGGAAATGTCTGAAAAACTCAGGCTTGCAGAAGCAGAAGTATCCAAACTTAGAAGTCAGTTTACTCAAAGCCGACTAGACACATCATTAATGCTTCGAACAGAACGTAATGAACTGATGAATTGGAGCTACTTGGTAAAAGAAAAAGAAGCTGCTCTTAAAGCCAGCCAATTTGAAGCACCAGCTCAGGTAAGACAAATACAGGCAGAACTTGAAAAAGCCAGAAGAGGTTATCAGCAAGCACAAGAAACCTATCGTATTAAACAACAACAAGCTGTTGTCAAAATATCAGAAACAAGCCAAGCCTTAGGTCAGGAAGAGTTTAAGTATCAGGAAATTAAAAAACTATCTGAAAGCTTTGTAGTGAATGCTCCTGCTGATGGACTTGTGATTTATCAGAGAGACTGGAATGGACAGAAAAAGAGTGTAGGAAGTTTTGTAAGTGCTTGGGATGCAGTAGTTGCAACACTTCCCGATATGCAGGCTATGGTTTCTAGGACTTATGTAAACGAGATAGATATTAGTAAAGTAAAAGTAGGACAAATTGTAAAGATAAAAGTAGATGCTTTGCCTCAGAATTACTTTGAAGGAGAGGTAGTTAGTATTTCTAATATTGGTGAACAACGCCTTGAAAGTCAGGTCAAAGTATTTGAGGTAAAAGTGAAACTAAAAACCACACATCCTGCTCTTAAACCAACCATGACAACCTCGAATATCATTACCTGTGAGGCTGTAGATAGTGCTCTATTTATCCCTCTTGACTGCTTACACAACGAACAAGACAACATCAATTATGTGTACGTTAAAAAAGCTAACAATATTGTTCGTCAGCAGGTAAGAGTAGGTAAAAGTAATGAGAATGAAATAGTTATCTTAGATGGACTGCAAAAAAATGATGTAGTTTATCTCTCTATACCCGAAAAAGCAAAAAGTAGCCCCTTGAAAAAACTTTCAAAATAGGCTACATGTATGGAATAATGGTTTCAACCTATCCAAACACTTTTTGAAAAGCGTGTATGCTGTTTCCGTAAGGCATATCATATACAGCAAAAGCCACTTTTTTAAACATTCCTTTGAATGTTAGATTTTCTAGTAGGTGAAACTTAAAGAAATTTGCTACATCCATCGGAATATTTTGAAACACACCACAACCCCAAGCTCCTAAAATTAGATGTTCATAGCCGTTTACCAAAGCCACAGAAAGTACTTTTTCTGTTCGGGCAAGCATGGTATCATTAATGGCATCTATTTCTTTTTGGGTACCCTGCCTGCGTACCACTCCAGCATTTACGGCAGGAGAGGTAAGGATAGAAGCCTGTAAAGGATTGTCTAAGAGTTTCCCCTCATCGTTACGGAATACTGGCACAAGAGGAGAGTAAATCATGTAATCGGTATATAAACATGAACTAAACCCTCTGTTGATTTCATACATTTTAAAATGTTTAATCAGGCTGGGATATACTCCTGAAGATCTTGCAATACTCTCTTCTTGAGCTTTTGCACCATTCAGAAAGCCACCACCAGGATTTTTGGCAGAAGCAAAATTCAAAACAAAAATCTTTTCGTTAGGAGCTTCTGTGCTAATTCTTGCAATAGCTTCTAAAACAGTTTCATTATTTACCTCCAATACAGTATCATAAGGTGTTTTATTCTGAATAAGAGTATCTCTTTTTTCAAACAATGCTTTAAAATCTTCTGGAGTGTATAAAATGCTATTTTCTACACTTTGGCGTTGTTCTTTGGCAATACTCACTTGCTTGCCTGAAGCACTGATATAACTTCCTTTTTCGCTGATTTTTACAGCTTCTTCTGCAAATGCAATTAAACTTGTTTTTTTCATAGTGTTATTCTTCTCTTATAATTAAAAAATCTGAGTTATAGATAGATTCTGTGGCTTGTTTCCAGAGCAGAGGAATGGTTTCTTCTGGTGCAGAAAGAGCAACTATGCTTCCTACAATGGCACAAGTGGTATCTCTATCGCCTAAACCGTTTACAGTATGCCAAATAGCGTTTTCAAAATGATATAAATGATGAGATGCTACCCACAAACAGAATGGTACGGTGTGTTGAGCTGTCATATCTGAGCTATCTCCTAAAATACTCACTACTGACTGAATATTACTTGATTTTGAAACATTTAAGCCTCTTTTGAGGTAAGAGCATGTTTCACTTTCTGGTAATAACTCAATAATGGCAGATAAAAACTCCTTTGATGAAAGTTTCTTCTCTCTTATTGTATTTTGATATGCAATAGCTGCCGCTAGAGCTACAGCTATTGTACCGATTTGAGCTTCCTGATGAGCATGTGTTACTTCTGATGATAAACGAGCCTGCTCTATAACTTTCTCTAAATCATCATAAAAATATGCTCCAATTAAAGCTGCACGCATTGCTCCACCATTTCCCATAGAACCCATGCCATCAAAGGCTTCTGAAGAAGCTTGTTTCCAAGGCATACCCTGATAGATATTTCTAAGAATAGCATGAGCTGTTCCGCCATAACCTCTTGAATTATCTTTCATGTAATTTTTGGCAAATACTTTTGCTAAACTGTCCTGATGAATGTAGCCAAAATCCTGCAAACAGTCATAAATCCCCATTGCCATAATGGTATCATCTGTGAAATACCATGGTGTGGGAGGGGCAATCTGATTTTGAAGATAATAGTTTAACTCATCAACAGGGATAAAAAACTGCTGTCCAAAAGCATCTCCAATAGATAATCCTAATAATGATTTTTGGGCTAATTGTAATCGAAATTCTGTGGAGGTCATTTTAATAATTCATCTCTTACTTCCATCAACGCAAAACCAAGTAGATTCAAACCTTTCCAAGTAGAGAAATGTTTGGCATCAGGGGCATCTTGAGAAAGCCCAATGCCCCAAATTTTATCGTAAGGGCTTGCCTCTACAATAATTTTATCACCAGTTCCCAACAGAAATCCTTTGAGAGCATCATTTTGTGAAAACTTGAGAATATTACCCTGTTTTACAAGTTCATATCGGTGTTGTGTCCAGAGAGCATCATCAAAATTTTGAACTTTTCTACCCAGTTTCTTGGCATCATTGGGTGTTTTAGCAGCAAGAATTTCAGGTAAAATAGATTCATCTTTGAATAAAATAGCTTTTTGAGCCATCATATAATGCTCAGCAGTAGCATATTGTACACCATTTTCAGAAAAACCTACAGGATACCACTGACTCATACATGTTTTCCCAATTCCACCATCAGCGGGTACGGTATGTCCCCAAAAAAATAAATAATCTAATACATTTCCTTGCTCTTCGAGCCATTCCATATTGTATTTCATAGTATTGAGTAATAAGTTATTGAGTGCAAAGATAATGAAAATAAAAAATTAGATTTCAAGATAGATAGTAAAAATTAAATTTTTAATTAAAATATTCTTATACAGGCATTTGTATGTTTGGCTATAAAAATATAGTCAGAATAACTTGGCTATGAAATTATAGTTATGTATATTTGACTATAAATTTGAAGTTAAAGATCATGAAACTATCAATTGGAAATGTTGCTGAGGGTGACAAATATTTTGAAAGACCAAACTTGAATGAAAAATTTTGGCGTTTGCTAAAAAGTAGCAACCATATTAGTATTGCTGCTCCACGAAGAATAGGTAAAACCTCTTTTATGACAGATATTGTCAATAAAGGAAAAGAGGGGTATAAAATCATTTACACTATCACAGAATCTATTAATGATTCAAATGTGTATTTTGAGAAAATATACAAAGAACTTCTCAAAATATTAAGTAACTCTACAAAATTTAAAAACTTCTTTGAAGTGCTTTATAAAAAATTTGATATCAAGAACCTTTCAGTTACGGGTATTGAGTTTGGAAAAAATGATATTGATTTTCATAAAGAAATTAAAGAACTTCTTGGTAAAACGAAAGATTCTGATGAGTATATTATTATGTTTATTGATGAGTTTTCACAAACATTAGAAAATATCATTCAAGACCAAGGCACAAATAAAGCTAAATTATTTTTACACCAATGTAGAGAATTAAGAATTGACCCAAATTGCAAAGGTAATATCTCGTTTATTTATACTGGTTCAGTAGGATTAGAAAATCTGGTAATATCTATAAATGAATCTAAAAGCATCAATGATATTAAATGTTTTGAAATGCCTACATTCACTAAAGAAGAAAGCTTAGATTTTATAGAAATGATTTTAAACAATGAGGGTTATGTTTTTGAAATAGAGTATAGGGATTACTTTTTAGAAAAACTACAATGGTTATTACCCTACATCATACAAATAGTGATGTCGGAAATAGAAGAAATTTGCATAGAAAATACAACAAAAATAATCACACAAAATATCATAGATGAGGCATATGAAAGGTGTATAGAAAAAAATAAAATCTATTTTAGTCATTGGGAAAGTAGATTGAAGAGTATGTTTAAAGGAGCAGAACATTCATTTGTGAAAGAAATACTTAATAAAACTGCCCAAAATAATGAAGTGGGTAAATATGAATACTTCAATATAGCAATTAAACATCAAATAGAGTATATGGATACAACAATAAATGTATTAGAGTATGATGGATATATTACAAAAAACAAAGATAACCAAAAATATCGCTTTAACTCACCATTGCTACAAACTTGGTGGTTACAAAACGTTGCAAACTAATAACTATACTATACACAAATGAAAAGATTAGAAACTATTTACCATACAGATAACGCCACTGATGAGGAGCTTGTACGCCATTTTACGATACGTAAGCAGGAATTGGAGCAAATCATGAATGTGATAAAAGAAGAAGGTAAAAAATCGTTTCAAAATATCTTGATTGTTGGAAAACGAGGTATGGGAAAATCTACCTTGCTACGCAGATTGGATATAGAAACACGCCAAAAACTACAAGAAAAAGCCATTGCTGTAAGGCTAAGAACAGAAGGTTATAGAACAAGCAAGCTTTTTAAAATGTGGGAACAAGTGATAGAAAATTTATCTATCTCATTTCCAAATCTAAAAGAAGAAAAAGAAAAATTATCAGTTACAAAGAACTATGAAGACGATTTGTTTCTATTGATCCAAGACATTCTGGAAAAAGAAAACAAAAAATTAGTATTGTTCATTGATAACTTTGATGTCATCATTCAAAATTTTACAAACAAAGAACAACACCAATTAAGAGAGATTTTAATACAATACCCTGTTCAGATTATAGCCAACACTCTTTTTTATTTAGAAGCCTTTTTTGATTATGGTAAACCCTTTTATGATTTCTTTAAAATCATAAAACTTAAAAATTTGACACAAAAAGAGTCTTTAAAATTTATTGATGAAATTTTAGAAGAAGAGGAGAGATTAGGGAATCCTATTAGTTCTCATAAATCTTTGAATACAGTTAATACACTTTGCTTGCTTGCAGGAGGTGTACCCAGAACCATAATTCTACTAACTAGTGTGTTGTTTGATGATAATTTGGAGACTACTATGGAACACCTCAAAAAAATGGTAGAGCTTACAACTCCTTTGTACCAAGACAGAATGAGGCATTTATCGCCACAGCAACAAGAAATTATGCACACACTCGCCATGATTTGGGATAAAACTGGTACCAACGAAATAGCCAAACGCATGAGAACAGAAAGTAAAACAGTATCAGCACAGTTAAAAGTTTTAGAGCAAAATGGATATATCGTAAAGGAAAACACTAAAAATAAGAACCATCTGTACTATATTGATGAGCGTTTTTTTAATATTTGGTTTTTGATGAGCGAAGGAACACCTTATGATGGAAGCCGAGTACGATGGCTTACCAAAACTTTGGATGTGTTATTAGATGAAGAAACCATTACCCAATATGCCAAGAGCTGTTTAGCAAAACTAAAAACAACTGAAAATAAATACTTTTTTGTGCAAGCCCTAAGCCAATCAGAAAAACTGCCTGATGCCTATAAATTAGACTTGATTAATATTATACAACAAGAGGATAAAGAATGTAAACACCCAGAAAGTGGTTTTATAGCTTTGAAAAAAGATGAAATACTTAAACTAGAAACAGAAGATAGCATCTATTTTAAAGAAGCTGTAAAAAAATATAATACAGACAATTATAAAGAAGCATTACAACTTTTTCAAAAGATTAAAAACAAAAATGGAACAACCTATTGGATTATTGGACTGTTATGTGAGCATTTAGAAGATAACTTAGAAGCGGAAAAATATTACTTATGTGCAATAGAATATAATGAAGATGCAGTATTTATATATACCCTTGCAAATTTATATATGAGAAAGTTTAAAGACTATTTAAAAGCAGAAAAATACTACTTAAAAGCAATAGAATATAATGAAACAAAATCTATGAATAATCTTGCAGTCTTATATGAAAAAGAGTTTAAAGATTATTCAAAAGCAAAAAAATACTACTTAAAAGCAATAGAATATAATGAGGTAAAAGCAATGAACAATCTCGCAAATTTATATATAAAGGAGTTCAAAAATTATTCAGAAGCGGAAAAATACTATTTGAAGGCAATTGAAAATAATGATACAGATTGTGTATATAATCTTGCTGTTTTATATGAAAGAGAGTTTAAAGATTATTTAAAAGCGGAAAAATACTATTTGAAGGCAATTGAAAATAATGATGTAGATGCAATGTATAACCTTGCTCTTTTATATCAAACAAATTTTAAAGATTATTCAAAAGCAGAAAAGTATTATTTGAAGGCAATTGAAAATAATGATATAAAAGCAATGTACAATCTTGCTATTTTGTATGAAGAAAATTTTAAAGATTACTCAAAAGCGGAAAAGTATTATTTGAAGGCAATTGAAAATAATAATACAGATGGTGTATATAATCTTGTAGCATTATATCTTTATAATAATGAGAATAAAAAAGAAGCTATGAAATTGATTAATTCTCTTTCAACTAGATACATTCAGTCAGTACTTTATTTATGGAATGAACAAGTACAAGAAGGAATAGATACTCTAACGCTTGAAATAGTTAATAATGAAGAAAAACTGCACATACATAATGAAGAATTAGAAACAACGTTAAATTATTTCTTATTATTTCTCCAGAAAAATACCCTTTATACACTTTTTAATGAGTATCCAATACTGAAAGATGTATATAAAGTTATATATTATGCTCTATTGCAAGAAATACAAGATACAAACGAAAAGGAATTTGCTACCATGCCTCCAGAATTGGAAGAACCTGTAAAATTGTTATTGGAGCAATTAAAAAATGCAAGAGTAAAATATGGGGTATAACTTCAAAAAATAGGTCTTAGTAATATACTAAGACCTATTACTGAAACACTAAATTAAATATTATATCTTTTTCAAAGTAAATTCAATCCGTCTGTTCAACGCTCTGCCTTCTGGAGTGGTGTTGGGAGCTACAGGAGTAGTTTCTCCAAGTCCTTTATGGCTAATTCTTTGTGGAGCAATACCTTTTTTTACAAGATAATCTCTGAGGGCTTTGGCTCTGTTTTGTGAAAGTAACATGTTTTTCTGGTCTGTACCTTCATTATCAGTATGCCCTACAATATCAATATTTACATTATCTACAGCTTTCATATATTCTGCCAAATCATCTAGTTCCTTGAAGTATTCGGGTTTGATAGCGAATTTATCAAAGTCAAATAAAATATCTTTGGTAAAGGCTTCTCCTAATATAACAGGCTTGTTATCTTTTGTTGTAATTTTGAGCAGGTTCTCAGTTTCTTCAAAATAAGTTTGCATAAAAGTTGGCAATCCTAGTTGTGTTTTAGCTCCTTTCAGATAAATTGCTTTTTCTTCAAAATTACATGCTGAGCCTTTTTTATTAGGATTTCTAATAACACCCAGATGTTCTACGGCATAAGGCGAAACATAAATAATTCCATCACTACCCAACTGTAAAGCTCCTGTCCAACCTGTTGTTTTACCAACCAAGAAACGAGATTTTCGGATTAATTCGGGTGTTTGTTCTTTTAAATCAAACTGATAGATTTCATTAATACTTCCTGCGGAACAATACAGTTTTGAGCCATCAGAAGAAAATTCTATCCCATAAGTGAGAGCTTTGGAGTCTGAAGCCTCTAATTCTATAAAATTAGATAGTTTGCCAGTAGTGTTATCAAAGTCAAAAAGCTCATATTTTGCTAAAGATTTGATGGCAGCCGCCAATTTATTACCTTTAGGAGAGGCTTTGAGATAACCAATTGAATAATCTGCGTTTGATGTGTGCATCAAGCCTATTTTGCTGATAACAGGTGTTTTGCTTAAACCTTCTTTGGTTAGTAAATAGCTGTAATACTCATCAGAATTCCATTTGTGGGTAATAATCCAAACATCTTTGTTGTTTTTATGACGAACGGCTGTTACTTTCTCGTCAGTAGGACTTAAAACAGGAATATTTTTTTCTTTAACTTCTCCCAAACCATTATTGACATTCATATCAACAATTGTATATTGTAATCCTTTGGGTGGTTCAACAATATGTACAGTAAAAATATAAAAGATATTATTACTGTTTGGTTTAGGTACAATTACACCAGATTGTGTGGCAGAATCATGTCCTTCTAAACCCGATGCCATAATTTGATGATTTTTATTCCAAACAGTTTTACCATCTGTGTAAAATAACAAATTACCATTTTTGTCACTGATTGTTGCACAACCCTCTGTTGTGTTTAGAATGCCATCAGTCAACGCCTCAGGTTTTCCGTTTATAAAACGAATCCCTGCTTTATTGCCAAAATACCAATTGGATGCTTCTCTTTGAGCATAAAGAGTTCCAGAGCTCCAAATCAATAAAAATAAAAAAAATCGTTTCATAAGACTAATAATGTATAATGCGATAATAAATCAAAATAAAAATCAAACAAATACGTTGAATGACGTATTTTAGAATAATGAAGAAGACTACTATTTTAATTTTGTTAAATTCAGTAAGTTTTGTATTTTTGAACCCGTTTGATGAATTTTATTTATGATTATTCCTAAAAGAAAAGCCGAAGATTATACACCTCCTGCCATTATTAATGAGTATGACCAAATTTATGTGTATATCAAAGAAGGAAAGAATCTGACAGAAATAAAGGGATTAATGCCCACAGTAATGCCTGATGAGCAAATAGAAAAGATTTACATGAATGTGCTCAAACACACCAGAGAGGCAAGAGATAAAAAAAGAGGAGTCATTGTCATAGGTTTATTTCTTTTCTTTATGGGGCTGTGGCTCGGTCTTCGTAACATTGGTAATATTCTCAAACAAATCAGAGTGAAATCGGGAGACGAAAATTTTTATGTAACAACTTCATTCTTTGAGTTTCAACACCCATTTTGGTTATTACTATTTGGAACAATGGTTGTTGCAGGCTTGATTTTACTTGTAAATGGTCTATTTACTAAAACCAGAATCTGATGATACCATACGAAGCTTATCAGAATCTTTTTGAAAAATATAAAATAAGTGCTTGGCATACCATTGAGCAGGCTTGGAAAGAAAAACATCGTTTTTATCATAATGAAGAACATTTAGCTTTTCTTCTCAATAAAATACAATTAAGCCCTTGGAGCGAAGCAGAAAAAGAAATTTTATATCTGGTGGCTTTTTTTCATGATATTGTCTATAAACCCAAAGGACAAGATAATGAAGAAAAATCAGCACAGCTGTTTGAAGAGCTTTGTGGAGCAAATGAAGCCATCAAAAAACAAGTATCTGAAATGATTTTAGATACCAAATCGCATACGCCCAGTTCTGAGCTTTCTGAGTATTTTTGTAAAATAGATCTTGCTATTGTAACAGATAGCAATTTCACAGAACTACTTGCTTGGGAAAAAAAGATTTTTAAAGAGTTTCAGGTATTTGACTACAGCCTCTATAAGGTAGGAAGAATTAATGTCTTGGAAAAACTTAAAAAACAAAACCCTCATAATGCTCAAAACTTACAGTATCTTATTGAATATCTGTCTGTTCACAGACCCAATATAGGTGTTTATCCTGGCTCGTTCAATCCGTTTCATAACGGGCATTACGATATTTTGGAGAAAGCAGAACAGGTTTTTGATAAAGTAATTATAGCAAGAGGTATTAATCCTGAAAAAACAGAAACTGTTATCAATGATGATATTAACCCTGTTTTGTATTACAGACAAACAGAAGGTTTTGCGGGTTTTCTGACAGACTACATGGCTTCTAAAGAAAAAGACGCTGATATTACACTTGTCAGAGGGCTTAGAAACGGAGATGATTTGGCTTATGAAATGAATCAGATAAGTTTTATGAAAGACCTCAAACAAGATTTGAAGGTTGTATTTTTTCATTGTGATAGAGAATTTGAACATATTAGTTCGTCAGCCATCCGAAATCTAGAAAAAATAGGAAAAGGCTTTGGAGACAGGTACTTGCCAAAATAACAATGAATAATAGTTAAAATTGACAACTTAGCATTTACCATTTAATTATTTAATAAACCAAAAATTATATCAAACAACTTAATCGTAGAAATAACAATGTCTGAACAAAAAATTACTATTCAAAATGGCGTATTGCAAGTGCCTGATATGCCTACAATTCCTTTCATCGAAGGAGATGGTACAGGAGTAGATATTTGGAAGGCTTCACAGCCTGTTTTAGATGCTGCTGTAGAAAAAGCATATGGAGGTAAGAAAAAAATCGTTTGGAAAGAAGTTTTAGCTGGAGAAAAAGCATTCAACCAAACAGGAAACTGGCTACCTGATGAAACATTACAGGTTTTTAAAGAGTACTTAGTAGGTATCAAAGGTCCTTTGACTACACCTGTAGGTGAGGGTATTCGTTCTTTAAATGTTGCCTTACGTCAGCAATTAGACCTATATGCTTGTGTACGCCCTGTACGTTGGTTTGAAGGTGTTCCTTCACCTGTAAAAAATCCTCATCTAACTGATAATGTGATTTTCAGAGAAAATACTGAAGATGTGTATGCGGGTATTGAGTGGGAACAAGGTACACCTAATAATCAGAAAGTTGTAGACTTTTTGATTAACGAAATGAAAGTAAATAAAATCCGTTTCCCTAAAACAGTAGCTATTGGTATCAAACCTATTTCTGTTGAAGGTACAGAGCGTTTAGTACGTTCAGCTATCAAGTATGCTTTAGAAAATAAAAAGCCTTCTGTAACCATCGTACACAAAGGAAATATCATGAAATACACTTCTGGTGGTTTCAAGAAATGGGGATATGCTCTTGCTGAAAGAGAATTTGGAGATAAAGTATTTACTTGGAATACTTGGGAGAAAATTAAGGCTGAAAAAGGTGAAGCAGAAGCAAACAAAGCTCAAGATGAGGCAATTAAATCTGGTAAGCTAATTGTAAAAGACAGCATTGCTGATGCATTCTTACAACAGATTTTGTTACGCCCTGCTGAGTATTCTGTAGTGGCTACACCAAACTTAAATGGTGACTACATCTCTGATGCCCTTGCTGCTATTGTAGGTGGTATTGGTATTGCTCCTGGTGCAAACATCAACTACGAAACAGGACACGCAATCTTTGAAGCGACTCATGGTACTGCTCCAAAATATGCAGGACAAGACAAAGTAAACCCTGGTTCTGTAATTCTTTCTGGTGCTATGATGCTTGAGTATTTGGGCTGGAAAGAAGCTGCTGACCTTGTTTACAAAGGTTTGGATGGTGCTATTGGTGCAAAAAGAGTAACCTACGATTTCCATAGACAAATGGAAGGAGCTACACTTCTTAAATGCTCTGAATTCGGACAAGAAGTAATCAAAAATATGTAATCTGATTTTTATAGAATCAAGATTAATACATACAAGAGCCAAGACTAATTTAGTCTTGGCTTTTTTGTTTAAAACACTTCCCTCATCAATACTTTCTAAATGCTCATCAAGAGTAACCATTCACTCATTATAGCCCTCCCCTTTGTTCTAATGTGCATGATATTTGTCCAAGCTATTCACTTAAAAATCTATAAAACCCAATAACTATGAAAATTTCCAATATTGTATCAGCCTTTATCTTGCTGACAACTTCTTTCTCTGCTTTCGGACAGAGAGAACAACTTAAAACAATAAAAAAAATCAGAGTCCATGATATTTACATTCAGACAGGTGTCTTTTCAGGGCGTAATACCTATGGGACACTTGCAGACTTCAAACTAATTGCCCCTGAATCAGTATTATTGAAAGATAATATGACAGGTTTTTCTCCATCAGTATTAGGTGGTTATAATTCAAGAAGGTTTTTTTCTGTAATGTTCGGGCTTCAATTCAGCGATAAACAAAAAACAACCTATAAGAAAAGCCCGTCATTAAGACTTGGTATTAGTTATTTTTCGGGTACAAATTTGCTGGGTTCTTTATACAAGGAAGACTGCAAATCCTATGATACTTTAATATCTGCTCAAACTGGACAGACAGTTTATATTGACTCAGTAAATTCAAAATATTACAATATGAATTATTCTTCTCAACAACTTCGGTTTGATGGTTCATTAATTTTTAGAACTAATCCCGAAGCCCGCTGGTCAATATTTACGGGTATTGGTATTACAGCAGGATTTTCTATTAATGCTAATACAGATATTTATTATAGCAATTTTGACAAAACAACTCGTTATACAAACGGCAATGTTTCTTATAGTGTCCCAAGTTCAAACGACTATAAAACCGAAAAATTCAGAAATAAGAATAATTTTGGAGCATCAGCCTATATCCCAATAGGAATTGACTTTAGAATAGGGAAGAAAAGAGAATTCTTAAAACGTACGCATTTATTTTATGAGTTAAGACCCAGTATAAACATAACATCAATTCCTGAACTGCAGACAATTACTAATGTAGGCATTCAACACGGACTTGGGCTTCGAATATCATGGGGCTAACAAACAATATTTGAAATACAAAAAGCCAAGACTTTAATTAGTCTTGGCTTTTTATTTAAAACACCTTCCCTCATTAATACTTTCAAAATACTCATCAAGAGTAACCAATCTCTCATTATAACTTGCTATGGACTTTAGTATGCATATATATTTGCATCAGTTGTTTAGTGAAAAATTACAAAACTATTTATTTATGAAACGTATCATTTTTAATGCAATGTCTGTTGCTGTACTTTGTTTTGGGTTGGCTTCTTGTGGATATAAGCCTGTTCCTCCAGATGATGCAAGACAGTTAAATTCAAATCAAAGAACTGCAAGAACAGAAGAGGTTACAATCCAACTAGGAGATATAGTAACTGCTACAAAAGACAGTACTTTTAATGTGAATACAACAAGAAGCCGTGTATGGTTGAATGTATCAGAGTTTGATGCAGGTTGTACTTGTTATGCACCAAATGACCCCAACGGATGTCCTAAACTGATTATCAAAGATGGAAATGGAGTAGAGTTGTTGAATACAGAGTGTCAGCCTACTGCAAAATTTGTAAGAGTACCTAGTACTAAATTTAGAGTAGAGTTTATTAAACCAACTTGGGCTTCATTCAATCTATCAGCGAAAATTAAAGTAGAGAATTGGTAATAAAAAAAATGTTTTGTTAAGCAAGTAATGAAGAAATCGCACAGTATATTTACTGTGCGATTCTGTTATTGAGTATGAAGAGTAATTTTACATTTTGGCTTCAATTTTTATTGATCAATCTTGTGATATTGTTGAAAATACAAATATTACAAGCCCAACAGCCTATATTTAAGCATCTTACAATAGAGTCTGGCTTGGCAAGTAATATGGTGTATGACTGCTTTCAAGATTCAAAAGGTTTTATGTGGTTTGCTACAGATGCTGGAGTGAGTAAATACAATGGGCAGACTTTTGTGAATTTTACCATTTCAGATGGTTTGAAAGACAATGAGAACTTTCAGATTCGAGAAGATTCACAAGGTAGGATATGGTTTCTATCGTTTAATGGTGGAATATGTTATTTCCAGAACGGAATAATTCATAATATAGATCAAAAGTTAAGAGAGCAAAATATCAAACTTCCCTCCACACTTGTTGCATTTTTTGAAGACTCAAAGAAAAATATTTGGTTAAGTAGTATAATAGGCTTCTTATGCATCAAACCTGATATGTCAGTATTGTATTTTCCTCAAAAAAGCTCAGTTTTAAAATTTTGGGAAGAAAAAGGACATGTTTATTTCTTTACAAGAGAAGGAGTACATATTTTAAATGATAATCTGAAAGATTACTCTATTATTCTACAACTATCTTTTTCATATCAGGATATTATCAAATTTCATACTTCTGCGATTAGCCCCAATATGGATGATACATTTTTTTATGGAGGATATAAAATTAATATCAAAACAGGTGAAATTCAGGAGTATTTTCAGAAAAAAGAACGTTCTTTACTCAGATATTGCCAAACAGATGATTACCAAATATGGATAGGAACTAGTACAGGGGCTTATGTAATGCAAAAAAATAAACCCTTTAGTTTTCAGAAACCTATTTTAGCCAAAGAAGCTGTTACCTGTATCCGAAAAGACAGAGATAATGGTTTTTGGTTTACAACACTCAATAATGGCGTATTTTATACACCTTCTATTGAAGCAAGCAGATACACAACTCAAGAAGGGCTTTTACAAAATCATATTTCATGTATTACCAGTGACCAAAATCAGAATATTTGGATAGGTTATCATCAATTTAAAATATCAAGATTGAATAATGAAAAAATAAGCCATTACGATTTACATACACCTCAATATAATTACAATACCATTCACAGAATCAATAAAATGTTGAATAAAGGTGATAGTATTTGGATACTTACAGATCAGACTATTATTAATTTTAAAGAAATCAAAGGAGCTTTGGCTCAATATACAGATTATCAGATTAATGCAAGGGGTTTTGCTATTACAAAAGATACGCTTTGGGTTGGTGGGCATAGAGGTGTTTTATTTCAAAATAAAGCTAAAAAAGATTTCACTCTATATTCTCCTTATCGTGTATTTAGTTTATCAGGCTCTACTGATGGTACAATCTGGTTTAGCACTCATCAGGGTTTACATAAAATACAAAACAAAAAAGAAAAGAATTTTAACCAAAACCCTCACTTAAATGTCAGAATAAGTGATATTTTAGTAGATAAAAATAATCAGACTTGGGTAGCAACCTTAGGAAAGGGCTTAGTATTACTTGATAACAGAGATTCAATCGTAAATATTTGGCAAGAAAAACAAGGATTTAATAGTAATATCATCAAAAGGATATTTTTAGAACAAAAAAATGATATTTTGTGGGCTATTACCAATAGGTCTGTCTATAAAATTCAGAATAAAAAGCTAGAAGAAGTATATGCTCTGCCCATAGGTTATCTCAATGATGTGTATGTTGCTAATGATACGATTTGGCTTGCAAGCTCCGAAGGGCTTATCAAAATGCCTAAACGAGAAAAAAGTAACTCTATAAAAGCTGTTTATCTGACAAATGTTTGGGTGAATAATCAGAAAATAAACTTTCAAAATAGTCCAATTGAGTTATCTGCAAATCAGAATAACCTAAGAATAGGTTTTACTCATGTATCTTTTGTAGATACAGATTTTTATTATCGTTATAAGCTTAAAAAAAATCAGAAAGAGTGGATTTATACAAACTCTAATACTATTGAGTTATCTTCATTACCCCCTGACGAATACCAAATTAGCATACAAGTAGCATCTTCTAAAAATATTGAAAATACACCTGTTACTCAATTTAACTTTATAATTAAACCTCATTTTTGGCAGGAAACATGGTTTTTTCTGGTATTAGGTTTGGGATTAATAGGAGGCATAGGGCTTATTTGGCATATCAGATATCGAGTAGTATATCAGAAAATGATGCTTAAGGGTAAAATTGCAGATTTAGAACTACGTACATTGAGAGCTCAGATGAACCCTCACTTTATTTTTAATATTTTAAACACTATTCAAACCTTTTTCTTACAACAAAACATCAAGGCAGCTAATAAACTTCTGAGTCAGTTTAGTCGTTTGGTTCGATATGTCTTGGATAATACATCTCAGAATTTTACACCCTTACAACAAGAAATAGAGCAAATTAAAAATTATATAGAGTTAGAGAAAAGCCGATTTGAGTTTGAAACTGAAATAGTAGTAGAACCTTCTTTACAAACTCAAAATGTGCAGATTCCTTCAATGCTTGTTCAGCCTATTGTAGAGAACTCGATTATTCATGGATTATCACCTAAAAAAGAAAATAAAAAATTGTGGATACATTTTTCTAAGGAAAATCAACAGATTAAAATTATTATTGAAGATAATGGAGTGGGGCGAAAGTATAAATCTAACCCTTCTAATCATATTTCAAGAGGTCTGAAACTTATAGAAGAACGACTAAGTTTTTTAAATTTACATTATCATAATCAATCCAAAATGGTATTTCACGATTTGACAGACAAAGAAGGAAATGCTTTGGGTACAAAAGTAGAAATATACATATGACACTACTCTCTGCCATTATTATAGACGACGAGATTCAGGCAACCAAAACCCTAGAATTACTGATAGAAAACTATTATGCTTCTGATGTAACGATTGTTGCAAAGGCAACTTCATGTATGGAAGCCATTGCTCAGATTAATCAATTTGAGCCAGATATTGTATTTTTGGATATTTCCATGCCTGATGGTTCTGGTTTTGATTTGTTTAATTACTTTCCCAATCCTTACTTTGAAGTGGTTTTTACAACAGCCTATAACCAATATGCTTTGCCTGCAATTAAAGTATCTGCAATAGATTATCTGTTAAAACCTATTGATATTGATGAATTGGGAGCTGCTATTCAGAAAGTAAAGACAAAACTGAAAAAACAGGAAATTGTAGCTCCTTTGGGTAATAAATCGATTGCTTTACCATTTCAAGAAGGTTTTGTGTTTGTAAATATTGCAGATATTATTTATTGCAAAGGAGATGATAATTATACAGTTTTTTACATGCAAAATGGTGAAAAACACATTGTAAGCAAAACCCTTAAAGAATATGAACGTATTTTACCATCACAATACTTCATACGAATACATCGTTCATACCTTATCCAGATTAGTTACATGAAAAAATATCTGAAAGGAGCAGGAGGGTACGTAGAAATGAGCAATAATGATGTTTTACCTGTCTCTAGGAACAAAAAAGAAAGTTTACTCATGCTGATGAATTATTAATTTAAAATTTACTTTTCAACATCTCAGCATATCTGGTTACAATTTCGGGGGTAATTTCTTTTTCAGGGTAAATATGCAATAATTCAGGGTAACCTGCATGGTGTAAAATGATGCGTTTGGTTTCAGAAATATCTTCACCATTAAAAATAATGCCTTTTATTTTCAGGTTTCGGCGTTTCATTTCTTGTAAAGAAAGCAAACTATGATTGATACAACCTAAATAAATATTAATTACAAAAATGACTTCTACATCAAATTTTTGAGCTATATCCACCACAAAATCGGTATCATTTAAGGGTACAAGTAAACCTCCAGCCCCTTCAATGAGTAGCGTATTTTCGGTTTTGGGTAAAACAATATTTTCAATATCTATGGTTCTATTTTCTGCTTTGGCTGCATCGTGTGGGGAGGCAGGTTTTTGAAATTCATAAGCAGAAGGATGTATTTTTATATCGAAACTCACTAAATTTCTGACTGTATCAGTATCTTTGGGCATTCCTGATTGGATAGGTTTCCAATAATCAGCTTTGAGGGCTTGAGCTACAATGGCACTGACAAGGGTTTTTCCAGAATCAGTATGAATGGCACTGATAAAATAACGCATTTTTGAAGGATAGATTGAATTATAAGTGATGATTTTTTTGAAAAAAGAGAAAAGAAATAGGAAAAAAGACATCTAATTATACTTTATCTTGATTCTTTTCTCCAGGCTCCTAATTCCAAACAAACTACAATTTTTCTGCTAATGTTTTGGCTTTTTTTATACAATCAGGAATAGAAACACCACCTTTCCAGTTAGCACAGATATAAAGGTGTTGCTGTTCTAAACTCTCAGCTATTTCGTAACTCTCTATAATGTACTTATCGTATTGAGGGAGAGCTTTTTCCCAACGGAAAAGCCTTTGTGAAACAGGCAATGTTTGCACACCATACAATTCTCGTAATTCTTTCTGTACTTTTGCCATGATTTGGTGGTCTTCCATACGTGTTTTTTCGTAGCCTCTGCTACCACCCACAAATGTTGTAAAAAGCACTTCATTCTCTTTACATCTGCCCGAAAAAACAGAACTACTCCATACATGTCCAAGACTAAACAAGCCTTCTTTGGAAGGGTGTAAAGCTCCAAAACCGTTGAGAGGCATTTTTAAATCATTTTTATAATAAACTGTATGAACAGCAACCATAGGAGCATATGCTATTTTTTGTAAACTTTCGCCAAATTTTGGATTTGACTTCACAAAAAACTGTGATGCTTGATGAGTTGTGGTAGTTAAAATTACTTTAGAGGCTTGGTAAGTGGTTTCAGATGTTACAACTTCCCACGTTTTGTCATTTAATCGATTAATTTCTTGAACACCTTTTTCTGAATAAATAATTTTTGTTTTAGTAGCCAGAGCTTTAGGAAGAGTTTGCATACCATTTTTAAATGAAATAACTCTTTTGCGTTCAGTAGATTTGTTTTTTTTCAAACCTTTTAAAATAGAACCATATTGAGATTCCATTTCTACAAGGGATGGGAATGTGTATTGAACTAATAATTCATCAGGATTACCTGCATAGATACCTGAAACAAAAGGATCAAGGGCATAATCTACTACTTCTCTGCTAAATCGTCTTTCAAAAAACTCTGTGAGTGTTTCTTTAGAATGTGTTTTTGAGCGGACTTTACCTTCTCCAAATATCTTGAACTTTGTAGCCCAACTAAAAAAACTATTGAAAAGTAAAGAAACAGGAGATGAAGGAAGTTTTCTGTAAGCACCATTTTTATAAACATATCTGTTTTTGCTTACAACATTAGCATCTATAATTTCATTTGAAATGTTCAACTCTTCCAAAAAACTTAAAACTTCTGAATCACAAAGAAGAGAATTAGGACCTAACTCATACAAATATTCTTGTTCCCTAACAGAACGAATATAGCCTCCTACTTGATTTTCATTGCTTTTTAATTCGATCAGAATATATTCTTTCTTTTGTTTTTCTAAATGATAGGCTAATGTAAGCCCTGAAATACCTGCTCCAATAATAACAATCATAGTGCTGAAATTTTACTTCTAAAGAAACAGTTTTTGTAAAATAAATGCAAGTTTTATAGGTAAAAAATAATAAGCATAACTGATTTAATAAGAATATTTTATGATAAAAAATAAAAAAAATGTAATAAATTTTATAAAAAATAAAGGTTACCATATTTATCCAATTTGAATATAGTAGTATTAAATGTAAATTTTATAAAACTTCTACTTTGACTGCAGCAAACAATAGTTTTATAAATACCGAACAGGTGCTATGTTAAACTATTCATGTATCAAAACTTTAAATCCTTTATGTCAAGACAATTTTTATTAAAAAGCCTCCTTGTAAGCTTTTTAGCCACTATCGTATTTTTTAGCTGTAAAAAAAATAATACAACTGACCCAGACCCAAAGCTAGAAGAACCCAATAATACTGTTAGTACGCTTGTTTTTGGTGTAGTAACAGATGAAAATAATAAACCACTATCAGGAGCAGTCATCAATATCAATAATCAGGATGTTTTGACTGATAATAATGGTAATTTTATGAGTAAAGGGCTCACTCTCAAACAAAGAACAGTTTTAAAAGCAAATTATAATGGCTATTTTCAAAGTATCCATCTCCTAGAATTGGATGGTAAAAAAACACATAATGTTCAGGTAAAACTTCAGAAAAAAGTTTCTGTTGCTAATTTTAATGCTTCAAGTGGCACAACAGCTAATATTGGTAGTTCTGGAGCATCTGTGGTTTTTCCTTCAAATAGCTATGTAAATGCAAAAACAAATCAGCCTTATACAGGAAATATCAAGGTTTATGCCCGTTTTGCAAACATAGATAGTCCTAATTTTTTAGAAACAGTTCCTGCTACCATGAGAGCTACGGATGCTAATGGAACAGTAAGCCGTTTAGAAACTTTTGGTATGATGGAGGTACTCATGGAAGATGAAAGTGGAAACACCTTACAACTTTCTAATGGAAGGGCAATCCTTAAAATGCCTGTTGCTGGTTCGCAGTCTACAACTGCTCCCAACAGCATCCCACTTTGGAGTTTAGACGAAAATACAGCTACTTGGAAGCAAGAAGGTGTAGCAACCAAACAAGGTGGTTTATATGTTGGTGAAGTAAGCCATTTTACTTGGTGGAACTGCGATATAGCCCAACCAGTATCTCAAAGAGCTGCTATTAAAGGTAAAACAGTAATGACTATCAATGGAAATGTTACGCCTGTGAGTGGAGTATATGTGTATAGTACTTTAGGAGGAGGTGGTAACACAGACACTGATGGCACATTTGGGTATAATAGTGTGGCTGCCGTAACATCAGGAACACCCCTTACCATTTCATTCAAGAAGTATGATAACTGTCAAACAGCTGTAGTTACAGTAAATATACCTGCCTTATCTGTAGGAGAGGTGTACGATATGGGAAATATAGATGTATCAGCTTTGTTTCAGAATGCTGTTGTTGTTTCAGGAACAGTAAATCTTTGTAATAATACTCCAGCAGGCGAATTTGCTCACATAAAAGTGTATGATGCCAATAATAATTATGTTTTAGGCACTTTTACAAATGTTAGTAGTCAGTTTTCTTTTGTAAGTTGTGGGTTACCTGCAAAAATTATCATTAGTAATATTTCAGGAGAAGAGCAAACCATCACCAATTTAGTATCAGGCAATTTAGGAACAATTACGCTCAATTGCTCTAATGCAAACAATGATAACGAATATTTTATCAATGGTGATGGATTTAATAACCTGAAAGTGGTTTATACAGATGCTAATCTACCTGTTGTTTCTGATTCTTCAGCTGTATATTTCTTAGGAACTTATACTCCACCCATGTATAGCAACCATGTTTTCTCAACTACAAGTACTACATGGGGTGTGGTTTCATTAGACCAATTAAAAATTGGTATGAACATTCAGGTTGCAAGTTCTGGAACTCAAAAAGCGTATGAACCTGTTTCTGGTCAGACAGTAATTACAAGTAATACAGCTACAGAAATAAGAGGTACATTCTCTGGAGTTGTAAAAAATAAACAAACCAATGCCCTAGCCAGTATCTATAATGGTAAATTTAGAGCAAAGAAAAGGTAAATAAATTATTTAAAATGTCTATGTTCATCAGTTTGGGCATAGACATTTTAAATTTATCATTTTTTTACTAATTATGCTCAAATTAAATCTTTCTAAACTGTGAAAATTTCATGTTAAAACAAACTCTATTAAAAAGCCTTTTTGTTAGCTTTTTAGCTATCATCGTATTTTCTAGTTGTAAAAAAAATGAATTATCTGAGTTTCAAAGTTCAAAGTCTATTGTTATTTCAGGTGTAGTAAAGCTTTGTAATAATACTCCAGTGGGTGCGTTTACTCACATAAAAGCTTATGATATTGCTGATAGGGTTGTAGCCACAACTTTTACAAATTCAGAAAGTCAATTTTCTATAACAACTAGTGTAAGACCTGTAAAAATAGTCATAACCCATATTTCAGGTGAGCAAAAAACAATTAAAAACATTACTTCCTTAAATTTAGGTGTGATTACTTTAAATTGTGTTGTGAATACCAATGAAAACAACCAATATACCATCAATGGTGATGGGTTTGATAACTTGAATGTTTCATCTTCAGAAGATTTGCTTTATGCAGATACACTTGGTATTAATACAGATATTTATTATGTAAATATGAATAATAATTATTATCCAATGAATAGCGTACTAAACTTCTCTATTGCAAATCCAACAAGTATATGGGGAACAAGACAACATGTTACTTTGGGAATGTATATAACTATAGAAAATGGAGCAGATGCAAAATACTATGTACCAGTTTCTGGCGAGACAATTATTACCAACAATACAGCTACGGAAATACAAGGTATATTTTCAGGGGTTGTAAAAAATAGAGAAACGAATGTTCTTGCCAATATTTCTAATGGAAAGTTTAGAGCAAGGAAAATACAATAATAAATAAACTCCAATATCTAATTTAAACAAGAGCTTGATACACTATTAGGCTCTTGTTTGTTTTATTGCAATTTTTTTAGAAATTTGATTGTTTATATATTAGACTCATAATTTATCACTAAGAAAAGATGTCCATCAAAATTGTAGAATGTCCCAGAGATGCGATGCAAGGCATCCACGATTTTATACCCACAGAACTTAAAGCAGCATATCTCAATTTACTTTTAAAAGTAGGTTTTGATACATTGGATTTTGGAAGTTTTGTATCACCCAAAGCGATTCCTCAAATGCAAGATACAGCTCAGGTATTTGAAAAACTTAATTTGGATAGTACAAAAACCAAATTGCTGGCTATTATAGCGAATTTGAAAGGAGCAGAACAAGCGAGTCAGTTTGAGCAGATTCAATATTTAGGATTTCCTCTTTCTGTTTCGGAGGAATTTCAGAAAAGGAATACCAATAAAAGTATTGAAGAAAGCATCCAGAATGTAGCCGAAATACAAGAATTATGTATAAAGCATAATAAGACACAAGTTGTGTATTTGTCTATGGCTTTTGGAAACCCTTATGATGAGCCATATAATCCTGAAATAGTAGAATCGTGGGCTGAAAAATTAGCTTCCTTGGGTATTAAAATTCTAGCTCTTTCTGATACAATTGGAGTAGCTTCCCCAGAAAGTATTCAAAGTCTATTTAGCCATCTCAATACCAAAATGCCACAAATAGAATGGGGTATGCATCTGCATAGCAATCCTGCAACAGCCTATAATAAAATTGTAGCAGCGTATGAAGCAGGTTGCAGACGCTTTGATGGAGCTTTAAGAGGTTTTGGAGGTTGCCCGATGGCAAAAGATGAGCTTACAGGAAATATAGCTACAGAAACGATTCTGGCTGTTCTAGAAGATAAAAATAGTGGATTTAATTACAATAAACAGGCATTTCAAGAGGCGTTTAATTTTTCACCACAAATTTTTGGATAAAAAATAGCCATAAGAAGCCTTGAGAATCAAGGCTTTTTTATATAAATTTGCATAGTATTGTTTCACACCAAAAATTAAAATATTTTGATAGAGAAAATTATAACTTTAGAAAACATTTCGTTGGTAGATTTTTTAGGAGCAGAAAATAGCCATATAAAACAATTATCATCAGCATTTCCAACAAGTAAAATTCTTTCGAGAGGTAATGAAATTCGTATTCAGGGACAAACACCTGATATTCTTAAAATCAATGAAGTCATCAACTCTCTAATAGAGCATTATAATAAATTTGGAAAAATTACATCTGAAAATATAGATGAATATTTGTATAGAAGTGGAAGAGAGCAGACAGGAGAAGAAACCCTTGAGCAAATCAGAGAAGAGGTGATTTTGTATGGTACAAAAGGTTTTGGAATAAAGCCCCGTACCCAAAATCAGGCACTGATTGTAAAAGAGTGTATGGAAAATGACTTGGTTTTTGCTTTAGGTCCTGCTGGTACAGGTAAAACCTATATTGCGGTAGCTTTGGCTGTAAGAGCCTTGAAAAATAAGCAAATCAAGAAAATCATTATTACCAGACCAGCTGTTGAAGCTGGCGAAAATCTGGGCTTTTTACCTGGGGATTTAAAAGAAAAAGTAGATCCATACCTTCGTCCTATTTATGATGCTTTGGATGATATGATTCCTTCTGAAAAGCTTAAATTTTACCAAGAAAACAGAATTATTGAAATAGCTCCTTTGGCTTATATGCGTGGGCGTACCCTTAATGATGCTTTTATTCTTTTAGATGAAGCTCAAAATACGACACCTATGCAGATGAAAATGTTTCTGACAAGAATGGGAGCTAACTCAAAGGTAATTGTTACTGGTGACCAGTCACAAGTAGATTTACCAACCAAACAGCGTTCAGGGCTTGCAGATGCTCTGAGAATACTCAAAGATGTGGATGGTATTGCCTTGGTAGAACTTGATGCTAAAGATGTAGTAAGACATCGTCTGGTAAAAGCAATTATCCGAGCCTATGATAAATCTGAAAAAGCCAATAATAATACTCCTTAAAGGTTGTATGACAACTATCTAGCAAATTATGAATGTTTTAAGTTATAAGCAAAAATACCTTTCAGAACAATCTCATTATCAGTTCATATTACTTGATGAAGATCTTAATATTCTGGATAGTTGTAATACTTTATGGAGTTATGCCAATAAAATAAGGAAAAATATTGTTGATATTTTTCCTTTTATCGAAAATCTTAAAGAGGCTATTCAATTACAATCAGAAGTATTTATACCAAGTATAGATTTAGCACTTTCTAAAGACAAGCCTGCTATTTATGATTTCTTTTTCATGAAAGAAAAAGACGCAGGTAGAAATTTTATATTGTGTATTATTAAAGATGTAGGGCAGGCAAGCAAGTTTATTATTGAACATCAGCAGGAAGCTAGACTGGCTATGCTTGAGAATGAGTATTTGGAGTTGCAGAATAAAAACTATCAACTTGAAAATACACTCCTTCAAATTCGTAATAGAGAGCTACAAAAAAATAAAGAATTAAAAAATTTATTCTTTTCTAAAATAAGTCATGAGTTGCGTTCGCCAGTAAATGGTATTTTAGGGCTTTCTCAGGTGATATTAGAACAAGAAAATCCACAAGGGGAAACAAAAGCTTACATAGAGAGTATATACACAGCAGCAAAGCATTTAAGAGTTATTTTAGATGATATTTTGGACATCTCTAAACTTGAGGCGGGTAATATAGTACTCAATAAAGCTAATTTTCAACTGAATGCAATATTTCAGCACCTACAATTAAATTTCTTACATATTTTAGAGCAAAAAAAGCTCACATTGCATTTTCAGGTTGATGAAAATGTACCTACCTATTTAATTGGTGATGAAGTACGTTTGACACAGATTTTTTATAATCTACTAAGTAATGCCATCAAATTTACTGAAAAAGGAGGTGTCTTTGTTAAAGTAGTCTTGGAATCTAAAATATCTGAAAATAAATGCATTATCCGTTTTCAGGTGAGAGATACAGGTGTAGGAATGCGAGAAGACCAGATAATTAAGATTTTTGACCCTTATGAGCAAATAGGAGAGCATTCTTATCAAAGTTTAGGGGGAACAGGGCTTGGACTTTCAGTTGTGAAACAACTCGTAGAACTGCAAAAGGGAACTATTGATGTAGAAAGTGTGGTAGGTGAAGGAACAATATTTGTATTCAGTCTTCCTTTGGAATATCAGAAAGACATAAAAACAAATGAAAATAATATAGACAAAACAATTAAGAAATTCTATGGATTAAAAGCCCTGATAGCTGATGATTCTGCAATCAGCAGACTTTATACAAAAAAAATATTAGAGGAACAGGGATTTATTGTACAAACTACTGAAAGTGGTAGTCAAGCCCTAGAAGCAATTCTGCAAGAATACTATGACTTGTTTATTACAGACCTTAAAATGCCTGATATGGATGGGGATATGGTTGTAGAGAAATTCTTGCTTCAAAACAAATATGATCAAAAAACAGCTATTGTTTTTGCTACTGGTAGTATAGGTTTACGAAAAATAAATTATCCTGCCTTATTAAAACCTTTTGGACAAGAACAGCTCTATAAAGCAATAGAAAACATAATACCTGAAGAAAAAAAGCAAGTTTACGGATTAGAATACCTCTTTAAAATTACAGATAATAATCAGGAGTTTATGCAAGACATGATGGATTCTTTCATAAAAGCTGCTCCTGAAGATATGAATAGAATTGCAGATACAATAGCTTTGAGAGATGGTGAGGGTTTACACAAAGCTGTTCACAAATTAAAACCCATAGCAACCATTATGGGAAATAATGTATTGGCTCGTTTACTTCATATCATGGAGTTCTCATGTCTTGGGGAACATGTAAATTGGGGAAAACTTCAAGAACAAAGCCAAGAAGCCTTAAAACTTATCCAAATATCTCTTGATTTCTTTTTGACTCAACAAAAGAGTAGATAAATTTTATTTTTGCGTATCTAAAAAAGCTTTCTCAATCATTTCTTCAAGTATATCAAGGTTTATCTCAGAAAACTTTTTTATATGAAGGCATGATTTTCCTGTTTTGTGCTTTCCGCCTAGTTGTTCTAATAAGTCAGCATATTTTTCAACTCCAGATAAAAAATACAAGGTAATATCATTTTTACGAGGGGCAAAGCCTACTGGAAACCACGTTCCCGTTTGACCAGAAGCATACTGATACTCACAAGTTCCAAAACCAACCATATTGGCTCCCCACATGATAGGTTCTTTTTGAGTGACTTTTTGCATAATTTCTATAACTTTCTCACAATCTTGCTTTTTTTGAGTATCGCTAACAGTTGTTAAAAAATCATGAACACTTGCTTGGGTAGGTTTGGTTTTAAGTTCTGCCATAAATGTAACTGTTTTAAAATCAAAATAGTAAAGGTATTGAATTTGATGTTTTTTAATTTGTCTGAATATTAAATATGGAGATATTAAATTTTATTTATCTTCTAAAATCTGCCTAATAATATTGGCATCAATAGTAACAAAATGCATTTTTGGGTACTTTTTAGAATCAGTTTTATGTAATGTTGAGCCTTGGGGGTCTAAATAACCTATCATTACAATTTTATCTTTCAACATATCTTTGGGATAATTGCCTGAAAGAATATCCTTTTTATTATAAATGTAAAACTGCTCTTCATTGCCCCAATACTTTATTTTGATAGGCATGTTATGGACGTGTTTGTCTAGAAATTTTATTGTTTGTGTTTTATCATATAACAGAGTAATCGCAATCGCAAAAGTAGGATATATCTCTTCTTCTGTCGCTAAAGAGTCTGGTCTTGCCTTTGACAAGGGATAAAATTTTCTATATATGGTGTCTTTATCAAAAGCATAATAATTTCCTATTGATTCCATTCCCGAATAATTAAAATGTTTGCTCTGTCGTACTATATATTCTTCATTATCTGAAAGGTTGTGAGAAGGTATCAAAATGTTTGGATTTTCTTCAAAAAAAATATTTAGAAGACTATCCTGCTGTTTTCCTTTATGAATAAAATTAAAATTTAGAACTATTACTTTGGGATTGCATTTGATTATTTCTTGATAAATACTGATAATTTCTTGTTTGGAGCTTTTATTATCATTGATAATAATGATTTTTTCATACTTTTTAGCAGAATTTTGTGCTTGACATGATGAAAAATGCACAATAAAAATGAAAATAATTATAATTGTTTTTTGCATTTTGTTTACTTTAGTAATCAATAACTTTATCTGATTTTAAGTCCTTATTTTGAAATTTAATGCTTTTATTCTAATTCTATAATATTAGCATCATTCCAAGTATCTACTATAATCGTATCATCTTCTGTGATTTATGTTTATAGAAAAGTAATATAGAAAACTTTTTTAATTCTTCAAACAAGAAAATACTTGTTTTTATAATATGAGGCTGTATAAGATTATTTTTATAAGTAAGACATTACTTTTAAAATATGTTCAGACGATTGTCAGACCGAAAATATATAGTACTTTAAAAAGTCGACAAGTGATACTAGAACCCAATATGTATAGGAGTTTGGAAAATTGCAAACTCATTTGGAACATGAGGGAAAACTTTGGTTACCAAACAGATAACACTTCCCTATTTTGACTCCCTCAAAGAGATTGATGGCTTTGCTACCTCGTTTCTTATGGTTCACAATGGCAGAGTGAACGTCATGAAATGAGGCGAAGTAATCCCTCATAGAAATAATGTTAAAAAAAAGGTTACCTATTTGTCATAATGAGGATATAGTCATATATTTGGGTAGTTGTTAAACCCTAAACCTTAAAATTCTTATGAAATTAATTAAACTATCTATTGTGGCTTTATCTCTATCTGTACTTGTTGGTTGTGGTAAAAGAAAAGAAGACCCTAAACCTCCAGTTATTACAGGATTGAGTACTACATCAGGCAATGCTAATGCTTCCATTACTATTACAGGAGCAAATTTTAGTACTACCCCTGCAAGTAACACAGTTAAATTTGGAGATACACCAGCTACCGTTACGGGAGCAACAGCTACAAGCTTAACAGTAACAGTACCCAACGGTTCTACGAAAGGGAAAGTAAGTGTAAAAGTAGGTTCATTTACAGAAGCTGTTTCTACAGATGAATTTAGAACCTCTAGCTTTATAGATTCTCGTGACTCAAAAGAGTACCCTTTGGTATATATCGGAGACCAAATTTGGTTTAAGAAAAATCTTAACTATGATGTGCCCAATGTAACCACAGATATTTGCTATCAAAGCAATGCATCTCTTTGTGATGAAGGTAGATTTTATGATTTTGAAACAGCTACAACCGTATGCCCACAAGGTTGGAGATTACCTGCTGAAACAGATTTCAACACACTCTTAACAAGCCAAGGAAGCACACCAGCAGAGCAATATGCTAAACTAAAAGTAGGAGGTAGTAGTGGATTTGATATAGTGCTTACAGGTGTAGGAGCAGTTTCTGGTAGAGGAGTTAGAACTGGTTTATGGACAAGTACAGCTTCAAGTGAAACCCTAGCGAGAGCTTTATTTGCGGATGAAAGCCCATTCTCTTTTAATTTAATTCCTGGAAATAAATTATCTACTGTATGTGTACGTTGCATGAAATAAAGCTTAAATTTCTGAATGATATAGAAATTTCTTAAACAGATTATAATATTCATGAAAAACTTATATAAATATCTTCTTGTTGTGTTGTTATATGCTTGCCCTTGGTTTGTACAGGGGCAAGTAAAACTTACAGTTAATTTACCTAGCAATAATAACAGCACTTGTAACCGAGGGGCTAATAACTTTCTTTTGGGTGATATTGTGATTCAAGAAACAGCAAAAGGAGATATAAGCTTTAATGCTACTGCTCGTTCTATTACTTTAAAACTCCCAGAGGGTTTTAAATTTAATACAACCACGACTGGTCCTCCTACCATTGCACTTAGCAGTGTTTCACCTACCCCTACCAATACAGATTTAGAGACTCCATCAGTTTCTATCAATGCTGCCCCAGATAGAGATGAACTAACCATTTCTTTTAAAACAAAGACAAATGTTTTGCCTTCTATATCAGAAGATCATATAGATGTTATCACTATTTCCAATATCCGAGTAGATATAGATATAGTAGCTTCTGGCGACCACGACTATGAAATTATAACTCTTACCAACTTTACAGGAGTAAATCCTTCTACCATTTTAGGATTAGGGCAATTCCATGACTTCATTAGCTTTCCTGTGCATATATTAGGTGGTGGACAATGTGCACCTTGTGGCAATGGTTGTAGCAATCCCCCTTTTTGCGACCAAGATTGCCCTACACCTTGTAATTGTAGTACGATGCCTCTTGACCCTTGTTGCTTTAGAACTGCTACAAATACAATCATCAACTACTTCAAAAACAGTTTAAATACAACAAAAAATAAATTAGACAATATATCAAAACCTTTATGGGGACTTATTACTCCAAATACATCTGTTACAGAAAGAATTTCAGGTAATGCTTTACCTACAGTAGTGGGTGTTTGTCCCTCAGATGTATGTATCAATATCAATACAAATTACAATCTTTCAGGCACTTTCAATGGAGCATTCAGATATAGAGCAGGTCATAAGGCTGTTACACTAAAAGCAGTGGTATCAGGAACAAATGTATCAGTTAGTAATAAATTTGTTGTAGGTTCACCAATACCAGGAGAAAATACAGTACACTATGACTATTCTAATTATTTAGGAGTGTATACAGGACCTCAACAAACAGAAGCATGGCAAGATGGGGATTATATACAGATTAATTTGGCAGGTTCAGGTTGTGGAGCATTAGAGTTAATACGAGTTTCTATCCCTACTCCATCAGCAGCAGATTTAGATGCAATAGATTCAGCCAATCCTGGTGTACCCATACCTGTAAATTTATCTGATAATGAAAGTAGTGCTCAAGAAATACAATTGGGTAATTTTGGCAATACCACTTTTGAATATACTCAAATTTCTCCTGCTGGAGTAATTTCTCCAGCTAACTATGATATGTATATAGATTTTGGAGGAAATTTTTTGATAGGTAACCCTTATTTTAAAGTAGAATCTGGAAAATGGACATTCAATCCATCAGGTTTAAGCCTAGATTTTCCTTATTTGGTAAGACTTGTAGACAGACGAGCAACTACTTGTGGTCAACTTAAATTTTTTAAAATACGTTTATTTGATAACTCTCCTAAACAATTGATAGGTATTACCAATGGAGGCGTTTGTAATAATATTACACAAGATGTACCTATTGGCTGGATAGGACAAGGACAAATAGGATATTTGTCTTGTATAGAAGAAATAGGCTCAACAGGCTTTATTATCGATAATCTTCGTCCTGAGTATGTAGGTGAGAGAGGAACCAATAGTGGTTTTAAAATTAGCCACACCAAAATTGCAGCTAATAATGCTCTTGCCAATAATGATCCTGCCAAACGAACATTCATAGAAGTAAGAATTTCTTTTTATGTTTGTGATTTTGCACCAACTAGTGCTCAACTGGCAGGTTGTCCAACTTCAGCCATTACAACTCCAAATTGTATTCGTAAAACTGTTTTGGAGCGTATAACAATTGCGGATATTCCAACCCCAACTATTACCTTCTTAGATGGGACACTTCTGCCTGCTACAAATAAGATTTGTGCAAACTCTCCAAGTATAACTTTGGTGGGTACTCCAACAGGAGGCTTTGGGGCATCTAAAAGTTTTAAAGTTTATCCTAAAAATACTACTCCGCCTACAGCATCAAAACCAAGCCTTGTATTAAATTTTAATCCAAGCCTACCTGAGCCTTTGTTAGCTGGTACTACTTATACTATTGAGTACAAGTATAAAAGTGAATATGGATGTGAGAGTACAGTCTTTTCTGAAATAGAAGTCATAGCATTACCAACAGCTGTTCCTTCACAAGTGTTTAAATTTTGTACTGGCACAACAGCATTGCCTAGGCTAACCTTGTCAGGGTTACCACCCAATACAAATGTTCGGTGGTATTCAGCTTCTGATGTGCCTTTGGGTATAGTAAATAATGATAGTGGTTACGAAGCGAATTTACCATTTGACATAGAAAGAGATTACTTCTTTAAAGTAAGAGTTATAAATAGTGATAATTGTGAGTCTGCACCAACAGATATTAATGTGGTAGTGGCAAAACCTCCTGTAGTCAATTTTTCAGCAACAGAATCTTGCCAAGCTTTAGGAGGAACAATCATCAATTTTATAAATAATTCGTCCCTAACAGCACCAGGACAAGCATTTGTAGAAAGCTCAGAATGGGATTTTGGAGATGGTTCACCTTTTCAAACCATAGCAGGAATAAGTAATACAAACCATAATTATGCTAATCCAGGTATTTATACTGTAAGGCTAACCATCAAAACAGATGCAAATGTTGCTTGTGAAACATTTCTTGAAAAGAAGATAATAGTTCACAAAAATGCTCAACTCGTAGCAGGCATTTATAGTGAAGATTTTGAGGCTAATGATACAACTCAAATCACATGTGGAGTATCCAAAAAATCTTCATGGACATTTATCCCTATTACAAGAGCAGATGGCACAACAGGTAAGGCATTTGCTACTAATAATTCAAGTAATAAATACAACGATTCAGAGTATTCATGGATAGAAAGCCCCTGCTTTGATTTGAGTTCACTCAATGCACCATTGATTAACATCAAGATGCGATACAATACAGATTCTAAAGCAGATGGAGCATTTGTGATGTATACTACAAATAATGGTTTAAACTGGAAGATATTAGGAGATTTGAATCAAGGTTCAGAGTGGTACAATAGTAAAGATATATTAGGGATGTCAGCGATATCAGATAATATTGAAAGAAAGGGCTGGTCTGGCAAAAGTGAAGATTTTATAGATGCAAAATTGAGTTTGGCAAGTGTTAAACAGGAAATATCTTCAAGTCCTACCACACCAGTTCGTTTCCGCATAGTATTTGCAAGTAACTCAGATAACCCTGCAAATGTTGATTTTACAGGTGTAGCCATTGACAGAGTGGTGATATTGGATAAGAATCATAAAGTACTTTTAGAACACTTTACCAATACAACAAGTCCATCATTGCAAGACCCAACCTGGACAAGTTTTGTGAATAATCCATCTCCCAAAACAGATTTGGTTTATGTACAATATCACACCAGTTATCCAACAGGTGATGTTTTGAGCCAGGTATCCAGACCAGAAAGTAATGCAAGAAGTTTGCATTATGCAGTATCTCAACCACCCTACACAGTGGTAGATGGAAGAATGGAGGCTGGGAAGCTT
>JALONN010000002.1 GCA_025454915.1 Raineya sp. | reverse complement strand
TACAGTATCACTTATCTAATCAAAACTATTCCTAAAATTGACACCATCAGAGAATTCCAAGAAAACAACAACAATTTTGCCATTGTAACAGGAGTATGCTTGTACTTTTTGGGTAGCTTCTTAATTCTCTCTTTAAGCAATTCCGTACTAAAGTTTGGAGGTGCAGATTTTAACTTTCTTATTTGGATGTTGCATATTGTATTTTTAGTTGTTCTCTACACTGCTATTAGCATAGGAATATGGATTACACCCTCATCCCAAAAGAAATTTCACTTTACGCAACAGTTATCGTAATTAGTGTTATTTTAATATTTGGATTTTTAAGCTTTGTTTTAGTTTTCTTTATGTTTTCTCAAAAAAAGCTGTATCAGAAGCTTTATTTACAATCTTTAAGAGAAATTATAAATATTCAGGAACAGGAAAGAGAAAAAATTGCTCAAGAACTTCATGATGAAATCAGTTCTGTTTTGGCAGCAGCCAAAATGAAAATTGCTTTTTTACCTGAAATATGGAATAATTGTACATTAAGAGACTCCAATATTGATGAAAGTAAAAAGCTTTTAGAAATTTCCCTTCACCAAATAAGAGACTTATCTCATGAACTTTCACCTACACATTTAACTACCTTTGGTTTAGAAGATAGTTTGCAGTATTTTTTAGGGCAATTTAAAGAACATATAAGCATCCATTTTTCCTATAATATTAAGAGATGCTTGACACATGAACAACAATTGGTTTTTTATAGAATTATTTTGGAATTAGTTCATAATACCCTCAAACATGCCCAAGCCTCCAAAATATATATTCTTATCTCAGAGGAAAATAGTAGTTTAGTCCTCAAATATAGTGATAATGGAAAAGGTTTAGCTGCTATTACTCTAAAAAATAAAAAAGGTTGGGGTTTAAAAAATATTGAAAACAGAATCAATACTTTAAAAGGAAAACTATTTTTTGAAAACCTATCTATTGGCTTTTCTGTTACAATTAATGTTCCTATTACAGTCTCTATAAAATAAAATTTGTCAATTTGAAGTTTAGTATTTAATTTGGTTTTGTTATTATAATTATATACTAAATATGAATGACCTTGGGCAAAATTGGCTAAATTTCATTGTTGTAGTAGGTACACTTCTCATTTTTAGTTTAGGTGTAGTTATTATTTTATTGATAGTTAAGTTTCAAAGAAAATTATATAAAAATGAAATCAGATTGCAAAAAGACCTTACCAGAGTCAGTATTGAATCTCAAGAAAAAGAAAGAGAAAGAATCGCACAAGAGCTACATGATGAGGTGAGTTCTATTTTGGCAGCAGCCAAAATGCAGATTGCTTTTTTACCCGAAATCATTAATAACCCTCTTTTAGTACAAAATTCTATTACTGAAAGTAAAAAATTATTAGAAAGGTCTATAAATCAAATCAGAAACCTTTCACATGAATTATCTCCTACATTTCTTGCTACTTTTGGTTTAGAAAATAGTTTAAAACAGTTTTTTGAGAGTATCAAAGATTTGATTGAAATACAGTTTTCTTATACCATAGACCATAAACTCTCTTACGAACAAGAGTTAGCCTTATACAGAATTGTTTTAGAATTATCTCAAAATACATTAAAACATGCTGAAGCCAAACTAATTTCTATAAACCTATCTGAAAAAAGTAAAAGGGCTATTTTAGAGTATACTGATAATGGAAAAGGAATAGACCAGACTCATGTTGCTCAGAAAAAAGGATTGGGTTTAAGAAATATTGAAAGTAGAGTTAATGCATCCCAAGGAGATATGAAATTTTTAGACATTTCTCAAGGTTTTTGTGTACAAATTGCTTTGCCTATTTGAGTTTTTTGTGTAGATTGTTAGCAAAACACCATACTTTTGCACTACATGACCACACCTGAACCCATTAAAGTTGCTTTAATTGATGATCAGATTCTTTTTCGAAAATCACTTGCTAATATCTTGAGTTTCAGAGATTCTATACAAGTAGTATTAGAAGAAGCAAGTGGAATTGCTTTTATACAATATTTAGAATCTGGTTTTAATACCCCTGATGTTCTTTTATTGGATTTACAACTCCCTGATATGGATGGCATAGAAGTTACCAGACAAATCAAGATGAAGTTTCCTGAACATCCTATCAAAATTATTATTCTGTCTTCACACCCACAAGAACGTTATGCCACTTATCTCCTTGATTTAGGAGCCAATGGTTATTTGAGTAAAGATTGTGAACCCCAAGAAGTCATTAAAGCCATTGAAGAGGTCCATTATAAAGATATTTATTTTACAGAAAATTTGAGATTGGCTCTTAAGAATAACCATGAGAAACACATACCCAGCTTCCAAAATACTGCTTTACTTACAGAAAGAGAAAAAGATATTGTTTTGTGTATCTGTCATGAAATGGGAAGCAGAGATATTGCAGAAAGACTTTCGATTAGTGTAAAAACTGTGGAAACCCACAGAATCAATATTATGACTAAAATAGGTACCAAATCTATTTCTGGTATTATTTTGTATGCTGTAAGGATGGGTTGGGTTGTTTTATAATTTTTGAAGAGGTGTATCTTTTTAGCTCAAAAAATATTAGACAATTTTATATAAGTTTGGCTTGTTGTAAAAAATATAATAATTTTGAACAAAGTTTATAAAATAATATGACACAAAAATTAAACTCTATACTCCTAATAGATGATGATGAACCTACCAATTTTCTACATCAGTTAGTCATTAATCAAACAGATTGTGCTAATCATTGTAAGATTGTAGAAAGTGGGCAAGAAGCGTTGGAGTACCTAAATGATTCTAATAATCCTATTCCAGATATGATACTCTTAGATATCAATATGCCCATTATGAATGGCTGGGATTTTTTGGATGTTTATCAAAATCTTGATATGCCTCACAAAGATAAAATTATGGTAGTGATGCTGACTACTTCTATCAGTTTACATGAAGAAGAAAAGGCAAAAAGCATGAAAGTTATTCAAGATTTTAGAAGAAAACCCCTAACCACCACCATGCTCAAGGAGTTGGTTGAAGCTCATTTTTCTGCTTCAATTTCTTAAGATAAATTCATGAGTTTGTAAAATACAAAGTCAAGCTTTGAATATCAAAGCTTGACTTTAAGAACAAATATTACATCTATTTTTAGGACTACAAAGTTGATTTTTATGCAAAAAATCAACTTTGTAGTCTTTTTTTTATGAATAAAAATTATTTTATTACACCAGTGCAAAATCAGGGATTCCCTGATGTGTGATAACTTTTTTATGTGTAAGTTTAGATAAAAAAACAGCCTTTCGTCATATCTAAACTTTTATGGATTTATGGAAATCATCTCCGAAAACCAAAAAACTCCCCGCCGAAATATTCTGATGAATCTCCTCTCAGAATTAGGTTTTAATAGCATCAAAGCTTTTCAGAAAAGCCAACACCTTGCCCAAGATGGTTTGGCAGGCTTGATGACCTACAACGCTCTTTATCAGAAACTTCTGAATGTAGTCGAACTCCAAAATTTTGGAGGGTATTATTTTAAACAGGCCTATCCTAAAAACCAAATTGTGTGGCATCATTCGGCTGGCTGGGACAATGCTCGTGGTATGTTCGATTGGTGGCGAAATGACGGTGTGGTGCATGTAGCCACAGCTGTAGGTATTGTAGATGATGGTAGTGTTTTTAGAGGCTATGATGAAAGCTATTGGGCTCACCATATTGGCATGCAACACCTTAATAATCTTGCCCGAAACCAACAAAGTGTAGCCGTTGAAATCTGTAATTGGGGCAGTCTTGAAGAGAAAAATGGAAAGCTTCAAAATTGGGCTGGTCATTCATTTCCTCAAAATAAAGCTATTGAGCTCAATTATAAGGGTTATAAATATTATGAAGCCTATACCGAAAAAGAAATAAAAGCCCTCAAATCTTGGACGCTTCTTAATGCTATGCGTTTTGGTGTGCCACTTGCTTACCGAGAAGCTGAGATGTGGCAAGTAAGCCAAAAAGGAATTGATGGTGTAGCGGGCATTTATACCCACAATAGCTTTATCTCTTGGAAAACAGACGTAAGCCCCCAGCCCAAACTCATCGAAATGGCAAAAACCCTTGCAGACTACGAAAAGAAATAGACTTCACACTCCATTTTTTAAACTGACACACACTAAATTTTTACTATTATGAACACGAAAAGAATTTTAGTTGCATTTGGTTTAATGTTTTTACAAATATTTACCCACGCACAGAACAAAACAGACAAATATCTACTCAATATTGAGTATGATTTTGAGAATGACATTCTTGAACCACATCCAAAAAAATATTGGGTGCGTGAAAGAGGTCGAATAGAATTTAAAATAAAAAACATTAATCTTTTTAACTACAATGTAAATATTAATAATTCTAAACAAGATTATTTGAATCCATCCAATAATTCCAACATTATTAACTCATATAATAGTCTTTTACCTATAGTGGAAACAGGCAGAAAGATATTAGATGAAATCCCTGTTTTTACTACAAGCATAACATCTTCAAAGACATACTTTGATAGAGATTCAAAATTATACTTTAAACGTATTTTTAATGGAGATAATGAAGTTAAAATGAGAATTAATAATATTAAGAATTATTTGAATTCATACCTAAAAGATAATACTTACAGTTCTTATAATAAAGAATTCAATCAGTATATTTTATATTATCAGGGGCTATATTATGTATTAATAAGTGATAAGACTACAAATGATAAAAAAAAAGATACTGAAAACTTGCTTAATACATTTTTTTTTAATGATATCCAGAGAAATCCTAATGTGCCTAAGGAATTGATACCTATGACTCAAATATCATCCATTACAAATAAGTATTTAGATTTACTAAAAAAACAATTATTTATCATTAGTGAAGCTGAAACAGAAGTTGATGTAATAGAAGCTATTATAGGAGAAAACAACTACTTAGAAGAGTCCACAAAAAAAGCTTTCTTAGAATTAAAAACTTTGTTAAAAACTCTTCAAGAGAAGTATAGAAAAGCAATAGCCTTTTTTTCATCAAATTCAATAGAGGAATTTACAGGAAATATTAGTAAAATTCATATAGATGGTTTTGATAGAGGCAACCATGAAATTAATATTAAGGAATATGATTTAAATAATATAGATAAAGTTGAATTGGAGATATCTATAGAACCTAATAAAAATGCTTCAAACTACAAAAATCGTAAAGAAAAGTTTAAAACAATTATAAACACTTATGGAGGGTTAAGGTTTGATGTAAGTGCTGGGCTTGTGTTTAATTTTAATCTCAATGATAGAGAATACTACTATGATAATTCTCTATTTGGGAATGATACAGTTACTATTGTCAGGAAAAAAGATAGAAATACTTATATCCCTTTTTTAGGTACTCAATTAAATGTTTATATCAATAAACCTTTCAAGTCACCTTTTAGCTTTGGTACTGCAATAGGAATCAGCACAAATCTTACAGATGCTGTAAGATACTCTTTAGGTGGTTGTGTTGTAATTGGTAATAAAGACAGAATTATACTTTCTGGAGGAATCACAGGTGCTCCTGTCAATGTCTTATCAGGGCGATATGAAGAAAATAGACCTTATCCTAGAAATTCTCTACCTGAATTGCCTGAAACTGTAAAAGCATTCAAAATTGGGCAGTACTTTAGTATAACCTACAATTTTTCTAGCCAAAATACCAAAAACTTTAGTGAAACATTAACCAAAAAATAAATCCCTTATGAAAAAAATTAAAATTATTATGGCTTATCTTTTTGCATGTTTAGTTTTTATTTCTTGCAGAAAGGAAAGATGCATTTCTTGTATAGAACAAGATGCATCAGGTACAGTAGTCAATCATCGTGTTGCTTGTGATAAAAGCAATGATTATTTATTTGGTTTTGAAAAAGGTTTTACAGAAAAAGCAAAAAGCAACGGTAATACAGCTATTTGTGCTTTTGACGAATAAATTTTATACTTTTTAATTTTAAAATTTTATGAACATAAAAGGATTCTTAGAGAAATGGGATACAACAAAAAAAAGTTTTGAAAGTACCCAAAGAGATATTTCAGATATTGCTGTTGCTACTTACTTGATATTAAATGAGATCGAAAAAAGTAAAATTAGCATAGAAAAAGATGCCCAAGATAGATTTAAGCTATTGGGAGAACTCATTGGTAATGATATGAAAGTTATCAAAGAAAAACTTGGTATTTCATGATATACTTCATCACCAACCGACAAATAAACCCAGATGGTACTATCCGACCAGATGGTAAAGAAACAGCAGAAGCAGTAGGTGATAATCTGCGTTTTGGAAGTTACGATATTAGTACAAAAGAGTTTAATGTATTCCCTGAGCCTCAAACAGATGCAGATTTAGATTATGCAAAAGCTACTTCAAACATAGAAATAAACTCCCAAAACATAGAACTCAAAGGCTCTACTCGTTTTTTCACAGATTTGTACAAAGCCTTTACAGCAAATACTGTAATTAATTCCTCTGGTATAGAGGAATCAGATACACTATTTTTTATTCATGGTTTCAATACCAATCTTAAAAAGCTTCAAGATACAATTGATAATCTTCATAAAAAATATGTAGAAAACCCTAATTCGCCTATCGGGCATCTTCTTATATTTACTTGGCCTGGCAGGTCGCCTGCTGTTCCATATCATTACCACGATGATAAAAAAGATGCTATTCGTTCTGGTGAAGCTTTGGCAAGAGGTATTATAAAAGCCTTAAAATTTCTGAGAAAAACGCTTGTTCAAGAACGAAACCCTGCCTGCAACAAGAAAATACACCTCATGGCTCATTCTATGGGAAACAGGGTTCTTGAACATACCATGAAGGAATTGATTAAAGAAAATGTTGGTATTCCCGAATTATTTGATCAAATATTACTCATGGCACCTGATGTAGAGTATAATATTTTTGAACCTCAAGAGGCTTTTTATCAACTCATAGATTTTGGCAGAAGAGTACATATTTATTATCATGATAAAGATCATGTACTCAGTATTTCTAAATATACCAAAAACTTTAGCAATCGTTTGGGTAAATATGGTAGAAGATATGTCAATAGTTCTCTTACAGATGTCTTTGATGTAAATGTATCCGAAACTAGAGATGACCAAGGTGTCGGGTTAATTACAAACCATATGAATCATTGGTATTATTACTCATCACAGATGGTTGTAGATGATGTGATAAGAGTTTTAAAAGGTGATAAGTCCAAGTATTTACCAAAATCCTGATGTTATAAAAATAGGCTCCATTTAAAATGGAGCCTATTTTTTTTGCAAAAATTGCTTTATAAACTTACAAAATAAAATTGTATATTGTATTGAGATTAAGTTTAGATATTTATGAAAAAACAAATTTTTATTCCAATACTACTATTCTTCTCATTATCATCTCTTTATTCTCAAAAAAAAGTAGATAGTTTGATTGAAGTAGGTGTTACGTTCCACGATAAGCAAGAATATGATAAAGCTATAGAAGTATATGAACGTGTCCTGAAGTTAGCTCCTAATTCGGCTTTGGCTAATTATGAAATGGCGTTTACTTATCATTATAAAAAAGATTATGAAAAATCTTTGCAGTATGGTAATAAAGTGATTAAGCTAAATAGAGATTATTTATTAAAGGCTTATACCTTAAATATAGCGAATCTGCATTTTCTAGATAAGAATCAAGAATGTATTATTTTATTGAAGCAAGCAATACAAAAATTAGGAGATAACTATGTATTCTATCACAATTTAGGCATACAATATTCTATTCTTGATAATTATAATGAGGCGGAAAAGGCTTTTATAAAGGCTATCACATTAGAACCAAAAATAGCAGATACACATGCAGTCTTGGGAGATTTGATGTTAATAAAAAAAAAGAGAATAGAAGCATTACTTTGCTATTACTATTATTTGATGTTACAACCTAATTCTGACCAATCACGATTGAAATATATTCTTTTAATCAAAGGGCTTCAAGGGGCATCAGAAGAAGATAAAAACCGACCTGGAATGATAAATGTATTTCTTGACCCAAAAGAACTTGAAGGAGAATTTGGGCAAGCTGCTATGTTACTTAACCTGCTTGAGTCTAACAGAGCTTATAAAATAAAAGAAGGGAAAAGTGAAGAAGTGATTTTTTTAGAAACTACTAAATTACTTTTTCAGATGCTTAAAGACATGCAAAAAAAGCGTAAAGAGGAAAATAAAAGTTTATGGTGGGATTTTTATGTACCATTTTTTGTGGGCACAATCGAATCAGAGAATATAGAAGCTTTTTGCTATTATATTGGCAGTGGAGTCAATCCTAAGGCTAGAGAATGGATTGTTAACCATTGGGGGGGTAAAACAACAAAGTTGATTGATTGGATGAAAAAGAACTAAAAAGTATATTATTTTATATTGGGAATTTATTAAGCTATTTTGATCTGCTTTTAAAGCAAATCTATAATAAAAAAACTCTCGAAACACATAGTTTTGAGAGTTCTAGTGATCCCGCTGGGATTCGAACCCAGGACCCATACATTAAAAGTGTATTGCTCTACCAGCTGAGCTACGGAATCATTTGCTTTTTAGGAACTGTTTTCCTTAATTGCGTTGCAAAGGTAATAATAATAATTTATATCCTCCAAATAAATGATAAAAAAAATTACTTATTTTCTTCTATTATTTTTTCATTTAACACTTAACTATGCTTATAGTCAAGGTTTTAAAAAGAATTTAATTGTTGCTGATTCTCTATTTAAGAAAGGAGATTATCCAAAAGCGAACCTGATTTATCAAGATATTTTCTATCAAGAAAAAAAATATTCAAGTCAAATGCTTTTACATTTAGCTATTATTGCCAACAAACAGCAAGATTATGTAGCTTATTTATACTGGCTTAATTTGTACTTTCAGGTGCAACCTTCTCTTAGAATTTCAGAAAAAATCAGCAACACTGCTAATACTTATGAGCTCGCAGGCTATGAACTCTCAGACCGTAAATGGTTTTCTATTTTATACCATCATTATTATAAGTTTATTGTTTTAGGTATTTGTGTAATAAGTTTTCTTATTACTTGGTTTTTTTTATTTAGAAAGCAATCGTTATTTGTTTATAGAAGAACTGGTATTTTATTGTTAATTTTTCTACTTTTCTCTGTTATTTCCCTTAATATCATTCCAGAAACAAAAGAAATAGTTATTGCACAAAGTAATACTTATTTAATGTCTGCACCTTCGGGTGCTTCTTGGGTGATAGGTATTGCTCAAAAAGGACAGAAACTTCCTGTAAACAATGAACATGATATTTGGGTTGAAGTAATATGGAATAATCAGAAGGTTTTTGTAAAAAAAACACAAGTTTATTTGGGCTCTGTATTTTGAGGTTTAATCATATTTAATTATATTGCGGACTGTTTTATACTTTTAAAATTGCTTATTTTAAATGGACACACTTGCAGTTGTTATAGCTTGTATCTTAGCCTATTTATTAGGCTCTATCCCTACAGCAGTTTGGGTAGGGACAAAAATTTATGGAAAGGATGTCAGAAACTTTGGCAGTGGCAATGCTGGAGCTACCAATACCTTTAGAGTTTTGGGTAAAAAAGCAGGTATATTTGTTTTGTTTTGTGATGTTTTAAAGGGTTTTTTAGCCACTCATTTAGGTACACTTCTCTTAGAAAGAGATAATATTGTTAAAGATGATTTAATTTATTACCAAATGGCTTGTGGTATACTAGCCATTATCGGACATATATACCCTATTTTTGCTAATTTTAAAGGAGGTAAAGGTGTTGCTGCCATATTAGGTATGGTCATTGCATTGCACCCACAGGTTTCTCTTCTTTCTATTCTGGTATTTTTATTGATATTAATAGCCACTCATTATGTTTCCTTAGGATCTATCATTGCAGGTTTTTCATTTCCCATATTTTTAATGACAGTACCTGTTTTTAGGCAGAATAATCCTGCATTGGTGATATTTAGTACAATTTTAGCGTTGGTTTTAGTCTATACTCATCGCCAAAATATCAAAAGATTGCTTGCAGGAAACGAAAATAAAATTTACTTGTTCAGACGAAGAAACGCATAAAAACATTAATATTGAAAGGTTGAATGACATCAACCTTTTTTTCATTTACAATATCCAAATTTTATGAAATCTTATATCGAAGAAAATCAGGATAGATTTATTGCAGAGTTAATTGAATGGCTTAAAATTCCTTCTGTAAGTACTGATGCCAGCAAAAAACAGGATGTTCAAAATGCAGCCGAATTTGTAAAAAATAAGCTTTTAGAAGCTGGAGTGGACAAAGCTGAAGTATGCCCAACAGCAGGGCATCCTATTGTATATGCTGAAAAAATAGTAAATCCAGCGTTACCAACCGTTTTGGTCTATGGGCATTATGATGTACAACCTGCCGACCCTTACGAACTTTGGGACTCCCCACCTTTTGAACCAGTCATCAAAAAAACGGAATTACACCCTCAGGGAGCTATTTTTGCTCGTGGCTCATGCGATGATAAAGGACAGGTTTATATGCATGTAAAGGCATTGGAAATGATGAATAAATTCAATCAAATTCCTTGTAACCTTAAATTCATGATTGAAGGAGAAGAAGAGTGTGGTTCTGACAATCTTGAACCTTTTGTAAAAGCAAATAAAGACCGTTTAAAAGCAGATGTTATTCTCATTTCAGATACAGGTATCATTGCCAATGATATTCCTTCTGTGGAAACAGGTTTGCGAGGTTTGTGTTATTTGGAAGTAGAGGTAACAGGACCTAACAGAGACCTACACTCTGGAGTGTATGGAGGGGCTGTTGCCAATCCAATCAATACACTTTGTCAAATGATAGCTTCTTTAAAAGATGAAAAAGGATGTATTACAATCCCTGGTTTTTATGATAAAGTTGTTATTTTAAGTACAGAGGAAAGAGCAGAAATGGCAAAAACTCCTTTTAGTTTAGATGCCTATAAAAAAGATTTAGATATAGATGATGTTTTTGGTGAAGAAGGGTTCTCTACTATTGAAAGAACATCCATACGCCCTACACTAGATGTAAATGGTATTTGGGGTGGTTATACTCAACCTGGTGCTAAAACTGTATTACCATCAAAGGCTTATGCAAAAATCAGTATGCGTTTAGTGCCTAATCAGCATCCTGACGAAATTAATGCCTTATTTGAGAAACATTTTAAGGCTATTGCTCCGAAATCTGTAAAAGTAGAGGTTCGTTTTCATCATGGAGGTTTTCCTTATGTAACCCCAACAGATTCTTTGGAGTTCAAGGCTGCAAGTATGGCTTTGGAAGAGAGCTTTGGAAAAAAACCTGTTCCTACTCGTGGTGGTGGCAGTATTCCTATTGTAGCTCTTTTTGAAAAAGAATTAGGAGTAAAATCTGTTTTGATGGGTTTTGGATTAGATTCTGATGCAATTCATTCACCTAATGAGCATTTTGGTGTATTCAACTTCTTAAAAGGTATAGAGACCATTCCTTTATTCTATAAACATTATACAAATTTAATGGCTCAACAATTATAAAACAAAAGGCTAGCAAATTGCTAGCCTTTTTCATTATGCAGTTTTTGCAAACTGTACATTAGCTATAATCTTTACTTCTTCACTTACCACAACTCCTCCAGCTTCGGTTAGTGCATTCCAAGCTAGTCCAAAATCTTTACGATTTAGCTTTCCTGTTACTTCAAAACCAGCTTTTGTGTTGCCCCAAGGATCTTTTGTAACACCTCCGAACGCTACTTGTAATGTAACAGGTTTTGTAGTTCCTCTAATTGTCAAGCTTCCAGAAAGTGTATAGTTCTCTTCATCTATTTTTTTAAGTTCTGTTCCTTCAAAAGCCATTTGAGGGAAGTTTGCTGCATCAAAGAAATCAGCAGAACGAAGGTGTTCATCTCTTTGACTATTTCCTGTATTGATAGAGTTTACATCTGCCTGAAAGCTTACTGCTCCTCCATCAAAACCATTTTCTCCAGCACTAAGCTCTCCATTAAAAACGTTGAAAGAACCTGTTACTGTTGAAATTACAAGGTGTTTTACTTTAAACTGAAGTTCAGAATGTGCTGGGTCTAATGCCCATTTTACTGTATTTGCCATAAAAGTAGAGTTTAATAATTTATGTTATATCATTTAATGTTATAACACTTAAAATTAAAAAAAGTTTTCATAAAATAAAATTTTTTCTCAAAAAATAAAACGAGTCATTTAAGACTCGTTTTGGGTTTCTGTTTTAGCTTCGTATGTTCTGATAGGATGCCTATTAAATGGCTTCGTAGGGTCAAATAATTTACGGTAGGTAACATGCTTTTTACAAACGGCAAATTCAAGGTTTTGCATTAATTTGAGCATGGGAGGGTTGAAGTCTCCTATCCAGTTGAGTTCTAAATCCGTATAAGGAAAATCCGTTTTTTGGGTCTCACGTTCAAGACAAACAGAAAGAGCTGCGTCTAAGCCTTTGCTATGATGTGATTTGGCTATACCAAATGCAACACCTAGAACCCTTGAGCAAGAACCTTTCCAACGATGGTATAAAAATTTTAGCTTGCCTATAAGGTTCAACTTCCCATTTACATGTTTGAAAATCTGATTCAGCTCTGGTAAGAAAACACCAAAAGCAACAGGTTCTCCATTATGATATGCAAAGGTAATGAGCCTTTCATCAATGATAGGCTTCATTTTTTTCATAATTTTATTGGCTTCTTCTTTTGTCATTTCAGTAAGCCCTTCTGCTAAAGCAAAACTCTTGTTATAAATCTGCCTGAAGTCTTCAGCATATTTATCCATTTGCTTTATTTTGATGTTCTCGAAATGATATGTTGGGTCAGCAAAAATTCGGTTTGCTTTTGCATGTACAATTCTGCTTAAACCATATACCTTTCTAAAAAAGGTAAGTTGATTAAAATATACCTGAAAGCCATAGCTTTCGAAAAAATCTTGATAATAATCAAAATTATAATTTTGTTGATAATTTGCTTCTCTGTCAAAACCTTCTACCAATAAGCCCCAGAACTTATCTCTACTACCAAAATTAATAGACCCATCCATTGCTTCACATCCTCTTTCTTCAAGCCACTCTTTACATGCATCAAAAAGCATAAAAGCAGCTTTTTTATCTTCTATACACTCAAAAAAGCCCATCCCTCCTGTGGGTTGGTCATTATTTTTAAGCTTGGTTTTCTCATTTACAAAAACAGCTACTCTACCTATTGTTTGTTTATGATCATTTTTCACGAGGAAACGAGTACACTCTCCATATTGAAATGTAGGATTTTTGGTTTTATCAAAAACCGATTCCACATCATTATCTATAGGTCTTACCCATTGTGGTGTATTGGCATATAATTTTTTGGGCAGGTCAAAAAAATCTTTTTCTTGAGACGGGGATTTTACTTCCTCTATGTACATCATTTTTTATTTCTTATAATTTTTCTCTTTACGTTCTTTTTCGTTTTTGGTTTGTTTAATTCCTTTTACGAAATCTCTCCATGCTGTTGGGCTAAACAAGTTAATTGTTGGCAAAGAGCTATTTGTAATAGGCTGATTAGCTTGATTTTGAAGTTGATTTTGAGATGCACTTTGACTATCTTGAGCTGATTGTCTTGCAGCATCTTGCAATTTCCCTTTATCCAAGTTTTCTTTCATAGCTTTTGTCTCTTCTGTTTGAGTTTCAATACTTAAAAAAGCATCTTTAAACGATTTTTCATCAGAATAAGGATAAACCTGAACTGGAGCAAGCATTTCAATAGATTCCTCTAATGGTAAGGTAATAGAATAAGATTCTTTCTGATTTGCTGGAACTTTATAAAAAGAGGTTCTATATCCTGTGGAGCGAATTATTAAGCTATCATTAGGCATTACTTTGAGTGTAAAAACTCCTTTATCATTAGTGATAGTCCCTTTTCCTGCTTGTGGTACAATTACACGGGCAGCTTCAATAGGAGCTTTTGTATTTTTATCAATAATTAGTCCTGAAAGCATAACAGGTTTTTCATCTTGAGCTTTTACAATAGTTGCTATTAAGAACAAACTCACACAAAGACAAAGTAATTTTTTCATAGAATATTTCCGTTTAAGTTTATAACTAAACGCTCAAAAAAAGGTTTTAGTTGGCTGGCTCTGATAAAGCTTCCCAAAATTCTACTGCTCTTCTTAAATGAGGAATAACAATCGTGCCACCAATCAGATTGGCAATAGCAAAAACTTCAAAAACTTGTTCCTTTGTAAGCCCTACTTCTTTGCATTTACCCAAATGATACTTGATACAGTCATCACAACGAAGTACCATAGAACAAGCAAGCCCTATCATTTCTTTGGTTTTTATATCCAATGCTCCTTCTGCATAACAATTTGCATCTAAATTGAATATTCTTTTTAAAACCAAGTTGTCAGCTGATAAAATTTTCTCATTCATCTGACTACGATAAGCATTAAACTCTTCAACAATATTTGCCATAAATATTTTTCGTTTCCGTCTTTTTTCTTTTATTTTTAGGTTCAAATGTATAATATTTTTCTATCTTTATTACGGATTTTTTCAAATTCTTTGGCTATTTGGAATTTGATGCTTATATTCACATCCGAAAACAGTATTTCTATATGGATAACTTCAACGACATATCTTCAAGTACAAACAAACTCGATGAAATCAAGAAAATCATTTTTGGTGAGGAAATACGCACCTATAATGGTGAGATAGAGAATCTTCGTAAAACAATAGAGAGCTATCGCACTGAGATTTCTGTGAAAATAGATGAGGTTAAAATTGAGCTTCTTAAATCTATTGAAAGTGTTGAAAGCCGTTTGTTAGATAAGGTATTATCAGCTCAAAACGCCCTCCGTCAGGATCTAGAACAGCATCGACGCAATGCTGTCAACAAGAATACTTTGGGCAATATTTTTGAGGATATTTCTAAAACTTTAGCTCAATAGTTACTATGGAGGATATTAACAAGAATGATAGTTTCAAAAAGCCTGAAGATTTCCCCACCGAAGAGGTTTCGAGTTATAAAGAAGCTGTTATCAACCCAGACAAACAAGAACTGGAAGTAAAGTTTCAGGGTATGAAGGATTTATTCACCTCTATTATTTCTGAAAATCGTAAGGATTATGAAAAACAACTTTCAGAAGTAAAAGGCTTATTTTCTTCGGTCATAGAAGAAAATAGAAAACAAATGCAAATGCAAATGCAGGACATTTATAAAGCTCTTCCTAAATTATTAAGTGAAGCTGATAAATTGCGTAAGCAAGAAGAGTATGTTACCATCAACGATGAAGATGCTTTTGGTAATAGTGTTACTGCCCGAACAAGTAAAATGACTAAATTAGGTGCTATTAAAGAGTTTATCTTAGGCAAGGATTCTAAAGATTTAAGAGATAAGCTTGAAGGTGCCTATAATTTAATAGACTCTTCTATCAACCAAGATCAGGAGCATTTAAGCAATGTTGTAGAAGAAGTGTATGCTCGTCTAAACAAAATGGAAAAAAGAATAGCAGAAGAATTGGAGAAGATGACAAATTTATTCCGTACAGAAATGAACGAAGTAGCAAATGCTCAGGCAAATAAAGCTGAGACTTATCGCATTCTTAGAAATACTGCTGAACAGTTGCGTTTGGGCAAAATTCAGCAACAAAATAATTTATGAAAAAACTAATTCAAGATTTTATTTCTCTCATATTCCCTGATAGCTGTTATAGCTGTCAGGGAGTTTTGCTTCAAGGAGAATATAAAGTATGTACAGCCTGTCGTGGTAACCTTCCTTTTACCAATTATCATAAACTCAACCCTTCTGACAATCCTATTACTCAAAAGTTTTTTGGTAAAGTACCTATCCTTTATGGTTTATCATTTCTTCAATTTGCTAAAGATGGTAAAGTACAGAGGTTACTACATCATATTAAATATAAAAATGAGCCTGAATTAGCAGAAATTTTAGGAAACTGGTATGGTGCAGAGCTATTTGAAAAGTCTTTTCATCAAAAGTTTGATATGATATTGTCTGTTCCTCTTCATCCAAAAAAATTAAAAATAAGAGGCTACAATCAAAGTGATTATTTTGGAAGGGGATTGAGTAAGCAATTACAAATTCCTTTTTATGATAATATTCTTTTAAGAAATGTGCATAGCTCAACACAAACAAAAAAAACTCGTTATGAACGATGGCAAAATGTTCATACAATATTCAATGTATCAGATAGCGTGGATATCAAAGATAAATCTATATTACTTGTAGATGACGTGATTACAACTGGAGCTACATTAGAGGCTTGTGCAAAGGTATTACTTGAATTGGATGTTAAATTTATTAGTATTGCTACCATTGCTGTTGCATAGTATAATCTTCATACAAAAAATAGTTTTTCACATTTATTATGTTTATATTCGAGTAAATTGTTTTTACAACAAATAACATTGAACCTATTTTTTTTATAGTTATTCTATTTTTTTCCTATGAAAGAATCAAGTATTATTCATTCAAAAAATGATTCTTTATTTGATGAAATTATCAATTTATTACCAAACCCTGTAATAATTGATGCAATTGATAATGGTGTACCTGCTACTATTTATTGTAATAAGAAGTTTATTGATTTGATAGGCTATACATCGGAAGAAATTAAAAACCACAAAGAAACACACTATTATTATTTCAATCAGATTAAGAGCCATGTATTCCGAGAAGGAGAAGAACCCATTGAAACCAAGATTTGGGTCAGGTGTAAAGATGGAAAAAGAAGACTTTTTCATGTAGCTTTTACCCTTTGGAGAAAAAACATTCTTATTTCCCTACTCACAGACATTACTGATAAAGAGCTTTTTTTAGAAATGGAAAAGCTCAACAAATTAAAGGACAGACTCATTTCTATCATGGCACATGATATTAGAAACCCTCTTGCAACATTACAGGGTTTATTGGATGTGCTAAATGAAGATGATATAAGCCCTGAACAGTTCAAAGAACTTGTACCCGAAATTAATCAGCAAATTGACCAAGTACGCCATCTTTTGGATAATGTACTGAATTGGATTAAAAATCAGCTAAATAGAAATACCACCAAACCTCAAATTTTACAATTAAATAAGATTATTGATTCTGTAGGCTTGTTATTTACACAAGATTTTAAACATAAGAATATCCATTTTTCATACGATATTTCCCCAAATTTGTATGTTTATGCAGATAAAGATATGTTAGAGTTGACTCTGAGAAACTTAATATCGAATGCTATTAAGTTTACAAATCATGGTGGACAGATTTTAATTTTAGCCCAAAAACAAGAAAACCATATTAAAGTAAAAGTGCAGGATAATGGTGTAGGACTTAATCAAGAAAAAATTCATAAAATTTTGAATGGAGAGTTTGTAAGCCATACAGGCACAAATAGAGAAATTGGAACAGGTTTAGGATTGAATTTGTGTATAGAGTTTATTAAGATGAATAATGGCTCTATGGAAATACACAGTGAAGAAGGAAAAGGGAGTGAATTTATATTTTTTATTCCTGCTGAAAAGAGCCTTTAAGCTATATTTGTTTTTTTAAACCATAAGATTAAAGTTTCTTCAAAATCCTTAATAAGAGATTCATTTTGCTTGGGAATTGTAAAATAAATTGTATCATCTTCTATTGCTCCTGAAATATATGCGTAATCTTCGAAAGCTATTTTAAAGGTGTTTTTAGCAGTGGGGATATATTTTTTAAAGTCTTGAATTTCTGTAATGCCAAAATCCCCTAAAAGCTCCAACAATAGCATATTTGTTGGAGCTTTTAATAAATAGCATCTTTTAATGAACTTTCTACAAGTTTGATTAATTTTTAAGGAAAAAACTTCTTCCATTTCTACAAATACACTTCAAAAACATCTTCATTATCGCCCATTGCTCTACATTTAGTTTGTCTAACTGAAAATGCTTTAGGCGAGTTACAAATTTCAGCGTAATACTCATCCGTAAGGCTTGGCTGAGTGGTTATATCTCCATTATAAATCAGATTCATAATTCCTTTTGTTCCTCCTTTTGCCAAAAAGGAAATAGGTATTGAGCTTTTTCCAAATGTCTGTAAATATGAATTAGACTCATAACCATTGGTTACTCTAACAACCAGTTTTTGAGCAGGTTCTAATTCTAATATTTCCCAAAATCCCCATCCAAATGCATTCACAACAGCTACTATACCATGTACCCAGTCTTCTCTTGTCTGACACATAGGCTTAATTAAACCATTCCACTCTGCTGATTCCATAATTCCTCCAAAAGTATTGAAAGCACACACATGCCCTGCTTCTGTAAGTAATTGGTCAGCCAATATCAAGCCATCCGCTCCCATTGTATTTTCAAGCTTTTTAAGCATTCTATAAGAGGTTTGGCAATAATAGTTTGAGTACATTCTTGTCAATAGTACTCCAAAAGCATCTATCATCCCTTTGGAAGAAGGTGTGCCTTCAATAGGCATGTTGGTTAGGGCTTCTCTAATTCCTAAATAATTTACTCCTGTATTATGAGGATTATTTAAAGTATAATTTTGAGTTTTCCCTTGTTTGGGAGAGTTGAGTAAAACTTTAGATTTAGCAGCCTTGTACAACTCAAAACTTACTTCATTATCATTTTTTGTATAGCAAGTCAACTGTTTACAATCCATAGAGCCAAGAGGTAAATGAAAAATTGCCTCCATAGCACCTGCTAAAAAGCCTCTTGTAAAGAATGAAACCATAGGTTCATCTTCAGAACGTAATCCGAACTTCGACTTCCATCCATAACTATAATGATCAGCTTCAGAAATTACTTTCCCTCCATCAGCAGATAAGTTTTCTAAAGAGAATTTTCCATAACCACAAAACATAAAAAAATCTTCTACTATTTGTTTTCTTTCTGCTATATCTGTGACATGATTTTCAGTAAAACACTGCAACATTTGAGCATATGTAATTTCCTGAGCAGAATCGACAAGTATAGGATAAATATCAATATAATCTTTAGTATCTTCTAATGTTGCTTGTAAGAATGTATTGTAATGGTGGCAATGGAAGATGAGTGGTTCCCCTGCTGCAATATAAGTATTATGTTGTGTGTCAAAGTTACCTCTTAACTGCTTCATTATTGTGTGATGTTTAAGTTTTTATTGTATATCTTAAATATAATTGCTTGTATTTCTTTTAAGACTTTACTTTCTAAGATAAAAGTATCATCCTCCAGATTTCTCCAAGTCATGTTCAGCTCTCTCATTTTTGGAAGCAGGCTCATAATTACAGTATTCCAAGCTGTAGGAGAACAATTTTTGAGAACCCAGGCTTTTACATCTTTTACAGGAGTATCTGTAAAATCCTGATTAATGCTACTATTTGTTTGTAGAACATTAGAAGTATTATTTTCCTTTACTTCAGGGCTTTTACTTACAGTTACCTCATTTTTGGTTGTATAGGCATATTTCTTTTTAAAAATTTCTTCAAAGCCTGCATTAATAATTGCTAAAACATCTTCTTGAATCATATAGTCTTCCTTCTCAAAAAAATGGAGAAAAACACCTTTTTGATTCAATTTAGGAAGCACTCTAAAAACAACTCTCTGCCACGATAAAGGAGGACAATTATCTTTAGCCCAGTCCTTAACCAATTTCACTGATACTGTTTCCATATCCTTTTGTTAACTCCTTAGAAGTTATTTTATAAATAAATGTTTTGTTTTATTGCTTTATACTATGATTAAACCAATGCTTTTGGCAATTGTATTACAAACTCTGTTCCTCTTCCTTCCTCACTATTTACGAAAATATTTCCATTGTGTTTTTCAATAATACCAAAAGTAATTGATAAACCCAAACCTGTTCCAACACCTACAGCTTTTGTTGTAAAAAATGGTTCGAAAATACGGCGTTTTACTTGTTCACTCATACCAGTACCATTATCTTTAATACGAATCACAATATTTTCTTGTAGGTTTTCGGTATAAATTTCTATCACTCCATCTTTTCTTTCTTCTGGAACAGCCTGAATAGCATTATTGATGATATTCATGAATACCTGATTCAACTGACCAGGGTAACATAAAATATCAGGCATAGACTCATCATAATATTTCTTTAATTCTACTCTACCTTTTATTTTATTATTCAAAAGGATAATCGTTGAGTCTAAGCAATCCTTGATATTTGCCATTTTACGTTCTTCCTCATCCAGACGGCTAAAGACACGTAAGCCTTTTACAATTTCCATTGTTCTTACAGCTCCTTTCTTGATATCAGAAACCAAATGTTCAATGTCTTGTGTAAGCTCCTCAAAATCTAAATCATCTTTTAGCTGTTTAGCTTCTTCTATTATTTCTTCTTTATTTCCGTTAGCTGTATCAAGTTCATTATACTTATTCACAATCTCCATCAAGTCATCTAATGAGATTTTAAGTGTATCAATACCATTATACACAAAATTGATAGGGTTGTTTATTTCGTGAGCAATACCTGCTGTAAGCTGACCTAACGAAGCCATTTTTTCGTTATGAACAAGTTGTATTTGAGTATCTTTGAGCTGACCAACTAATTTATCAAGTTCTGCTTTTTGTTGTTGTTCTTGCTCAAGTGTCTTTTTCAAATTCATTTCAGCCATCATAAGCCTTTCATTTGCTTCTAATTGAGCTTCTGCCAACAAACGCATCTCTTCTTCAGATTTTTTGATACGCTCAAAAGCTTTCTTACGTTCTGTAATATCAGACTCAATGGCTATAAACTGAATCACATTACCATTTTCATCTAAAATTGGTGTAATATTCAATGCTAACCAATATCCTCTTCCTGATTTTGAGTAATTATAAATTTCGTGATAGAAAGGCGTTTTGCTTTTTAGGTTCATACGAATAGCCTCTACATCTTCAGGATTTGTATCTACACCTTGCAAAAATGAACCAGGTTTTTTCCCTTTTACTTCCTCAAAAGTATATTCTGTAAGCTCTACAAAGGCATCATTCACCCATTCTATTAGCCCTTCTCCATTTGTAATAACAACTGTATTATCTGTTTTGGAAGCTACCAGTGACAGACGTTTTACTTCTTCTTCTGCTTTCTTACGTTCTGTAATATCCTGAGCTGTACCTTGTCCTTTTACTTTACCACTATTGGAGTCATGTTTTGTACTAATAACGGTATTTGTGTAAATAAATCCATATATAGGGTGTTTAAGCCTAACCTCAAGGTTTGTACTATATTCAGCGTTCTGGAGAACTCCTCCCAAACAATTGATAATAATTGTATGATCCTCAGCAACTATAAACTTATCCATCCATTCTTGAAAGGTAAATTCGTATCGACCTTGCTCTTCAATACTTGTATTGAGGATGGCAAAGTATTCATCTGAAAGGGTCATTAATGCATTAGAACCATCTATATTTGCCTCTAGTCCCCAAGCTCCTGATTTTGCAATCAAGAAGGCTTGTTTCATTTTTTGAGATTGTTCCTGAATAAGTTGCTCTGCTTTCTTACGTTCTGTAATATCCCTTACTGTTGCTTGTAAAGCAGGTTTACCTTCAAAGTTGATAGCACTTAATAATACTTCAGCAGGAAACTCCGTTCCATCTTTCTTAATATGTGTCCACTCAAATATAGAAGAACCTTCTTGCATAGCTTTTTGAATATAAGCCATAGCAGCTTCTCCTGAAGCTTGTCCATTTAACTGAAAAGCTGGAGAGTAGTCAATAGGTGTTTTACCTATTAAATCTTCTTTACTATTACAACCATATACCTCTATTGCAGCCTCATTACATTGGAAGAAGCCTTTGTCATCTAATAATAACAGTCCATCTCGAGAGCTATTAAATAAGTCTTGGAATTGTTCTGCCAATTTCTTTACTTCTTCTTCTGCTTTCTTACGCTCTGTAATATCCTCAGCAATACCCAAATATCCTGTAATATTACCTTTTTCATCTCTAATAGCTGAAATACTAAGAGATACAAGGAATTTTGAGCCATCTTTCCGATTGTAAGTGTATTCGTAAGAACTTGTCAAGCCTTTTTGGGTTTCATATATAAATACACCAAAACCTGGTTCGATGGTATCATTATGCTTTCTACTCAATACTCCTGCCATTTCTACTACTTCATTTATATCATGGAAAATAGCAGGGCTTTGTTTATTAACAAGTTCATCTTCTGTATATTGTAACCATTTAAGAGCTATTGGGTTAATAGATGTTATAATCCCATCTGTTGTAGTAGAAATAATAGCTACTGTTGCACCTTCTAATATTCCTTTTTGAAGAGCTGTGGTTGCTTGTAATTGTCTTTGAGCTAATAAGATTTGCTCATTTGCTTCAATTTGGGCTTCTGCCAAAGCACGCATTTCTTTTTCTGAACGTTCCAACTCTTCTGAACGACGAGAAAGCTCTTTTTGAGCAAGTGTCAAACTCTCATTGATAATTTTTTGATTATCAAGAGCTTCAGCAAGTTCTTCTTGTGCTTTCTGACGTTTATCTGCTTCGATGGTTAGTGAAATAATATCAGCTACACCACGAGCAAATGTTTCATCTTCAGAAGACCACTCTTTATAATCATTACCTACATACTCGCAACAAACTACCCCTGCAAGCTCACCACCAACCCTAATAGGTACATCTAACATAGAGTTTATTCTTAATGGGGTTAAGTAAACCTGCGAAAATTCAAAGGTATTGGGATGTGTGTGTGCATTTTGAGCATTGATAACCAGTCCATTTTTTACAGCATCAAAGTATGCTGGAAAATCCTTATCAAAAAGTTCAACTCCTTTCGAATGACTGTTTTTGTCTTTTTCATATAAATCGTGACTGATAATGCTTGCTCCTGTATAATCCCAAACACTAGCTCTGTCTATTTCCAAGCCATCGGCAAGAGCTTCTGTAATAGCTTGCATGGCATTATCTAAAGAGCCATATTCTTCGTAAGAAGTGATTGAGAGTTTTGTTAGAATCTCATTGAATTTTTGTATTTTTTGTTGACGAGCCTGTTTCTCTTGCTCTATTTTTTTACGTTCTGTAACATCCTGAGCTGTTCCTGTAATTACTCTGCTACCATTGGGCATTGTTTTAAGTACAATACTTGTTTGAATATCAACAGATTGCTTATCATTTACACGAACTAATTGATATTCCACTTCTGATTCTGCCTCGTTTACAAAAGCCATTTGTTCAATAGCAATCATGATGCCTGAAACACTTTTAGGGTGTAGGTAGTTCTCAATCCAGTCTTTGAAGGATGTTTTATAGCCTCCTTGTTCTTGAGCTGTTGTTCCTAAAAGAGCATAGTATTCATCTGAAAAGTAACATACAATTTTATCAAGAGGTGTATCTACGCCTTCAGATTCTATTCTCCATGAAGCCATTTTTGCTATTTTAAAGGCTTCTTTTAATTCTTTATTTCGTAGTTCTCTTTCTGCCTCAATTTGTTTACGTTCTGTAATATCTTGAGCTATCCCTTCGCCTTTTATTTTTCCTTGTGTTGGATAATGTTTTGTTTTTAAGTTTGTTTGATAATTGATGATTTCACCATTCACTTTTCTAAGTCTAAATTCACTGACCAAATCAAACTCTTCATTTTTCAACACATCCACAAATTGAGCCAAAACATCTGGTGCATCTTCTGGAATCAAGAATTTTTCAACCCAAGTTTCCATAGCCATTCTATACCCTCCCTGTTCTTCAGCTGTCGTTCCTAAAAGGGCATAATATTCATCTGAAAATGTTAGTGTAGCATCTGTACCATCGATATTTGCTTCCATACCCCAAGCCCCTGATTTTGCAATAATAAAGGCTTGTTTCATTTTTTGAGTTTGTTCTTGAATCTGTTTTTGAGCAATTAATAATTGTTCATTCGCCTCCAACTGAGCTTCTGCTAAGGATCTCATTTGTTTTTCAGATTGCTCAATTTCTTTTTGAGCTTCTACAAGTTTCTGGTTTGCTCTATTTTGTTCTACCAAGTTTTTCTGAAGTTCTCTTTGAGCAACAGCAAGTTTTTGGTTTGCTTTTTCTTGTTCTTCCAAAAGACGTTTGGTTTCCTGTTCTGAGGCTTCCAATTGTGCATTTTTTTGTTGCATTTGTCTTTGAGCTAAGAATAGTTGCTCATTTGCTTCCAACTGCTTTTCAGCAATGTCACGCATTTCCATCTCTGATTGTTCCAACTTTTTCTTCTGCTCATTGAATGTATTTTGCAGAAATTTAGCTGTCCTTCTAATAGAAGATATAGCCAGAATAATCATTATAATAAAAGACAAAGCTCCTATACCATTAATAAATGTTTTGTTAAAGGCATTATCTCTTTGCTCTTTTTGGATATTAGTTCTTAAGGTACCACTCAATTCTCTTAAACCTGATGCATAAATTGACTTACTCTTCTCATATTCAGAGGAAGTTAAAATAGAATCAGCGTCTTGTGGCTTTCCAGAGGCTACTAAGTTGAAAGCTTTTGTTTCCATATCTATGAGCTGCTGATTTGCCTCATCTGTTTTTTTCGCAAATTTTACTTGTTCAGTAGAAGGAGCTAACTCTAAAGATTTTTTTATGGCTAAATCTAACTTACCTACAGTAGCATTATATCGCTTCTCCCATGATGTATTTGAAGTAGCTACATACATTTTGGCTGACATTGTCAAAATTTCATCATAGTTTGTAATTTCACCTATGAGTTTTTCAATATCTAAAGCCTTTCCTGATATTTCTGAATTATTTTTATCACTTAGATAATTATATGTAACTAAAAAAGCATAAAAAATAAAAATTACTAATGAGGATACCATTAGTAATTTGATACCAGGAAAATTTATAAGTTTAAGTTCTGATTTTGAATTATTAATACTCATATCTATATTATTTAAAATACTATTGCTAAAAGATAGTTTATAAAATTACCATTCACTCCTGGTACAGGAGCTGTATATTTATAATTCGGATTAATTATAAGTGATCCTTTTGCCTTAAAAGCAAAGTGATCTGTTATCTTAATATTTCTCGTGCCTGTGATACCTATACTTGTGATGCCTCCTTTTGTCATAAAGTTTAGATAACTTGCTCCTGTTACACCTCCAGCAAAAAAAGTAAGTGATGGATTAGGGCTATAACTAACTTCACCATAAACCGTTTCTCCTAATGTTCCAGCATTTTGATTTCCATAAAAATAATATCCTCCTATTATTTCTAATTTTTCATTTTTATATCCCAGCCTTGCTTCATATAAGTGGTTAGTATTATAACCATAATCTGTGTAGTTATCAAATTTTACTGAATCTGCAAAGAAATAATAATCATCTATAAGAAAGTAAAAATTTTTGTAAGAATATTTTGCAAAAATTTCTAATGTATTACCCAAACCAACTTTTGTTCCATTGGTGGTTACGCAACCTATTGTTCCTATTTCAAAATTTTTGAAAGGCTGATAGCTCATATAGGCTTGCAAAGATGGACTACCCGCCCCAAATTCTACTCCTCTCCAAATATACCTATTAGCTAAAGTTACCTCCAAAATTAGTTTGTCATTTTTGACATCTTCTTTCTTTGTTGAATCTTGAGCTACAACATTTGTAATTTGAAAAAAAACAAAGGATAAAACAAATAAAATTTTAAACTTTTTCATAAATTATTGATTTTAGATATAAAATAAAAAACATTTTTACACTTTGAATTTATCGCTGTATAAAAATGTTTTATCTTGATTTTATAGAGTTCTATCTTAGCCCTTCATAAAAATAACACTTATCATAACCTCCGAAACATTTTGATATACAGCTTTCCATGCATCTTCTAATTCAGGGTTCCAATTTTCTCCTAATGAATTTTTGAGCATGTAAATAAGTGCCTGTCCAAAATATGCAAAGTGTTCAGGCGATAATCCATAATTGATATGTCTTGCAGCAATAGCTTCTAAATCAGGTTTTATTGTATCCCAACTATCGATACTTTTTACAATTTTACCAATTGCAGAAATCAACATTTGGTTTTGTCTGTCCCAAGAAGTATGTTCAAATAGCTTTTTACTGTCAGGAACTAATTCAAATAGTTTTTCATATAGAAAACTTGCTCCAGTGATAGTGCCTGCTAATACTTTAGGAAAAGATTGTTTAACAAGATTTTTTTGAACTTCATTCATAAATTGTTAGGCGATTAGATATATATAGTTTCATATGTTTGAGAGTAAAACTCTTAAAGCAATATAAAATCTAATTTTTGAATCACCAAACTTTTTCTATAAAGCATGTACAGGTATTTCTATTTGGTAAACATCTTTAATTGTTTGTTTTACCAAATCCGCTAATATGTCGTTCATTTCCATTGCTTCTGTGGGATTAGAAAGCTCAGAAACACTAAGTCCTGTTGTCTTGAAGGCATCAAGATTTTTCATTACTATTCTTTGCCAAGCCAAAGGTGTAATGTTTTCATCGCACCATTTTTTTATAGCTATTATTTTCATGAGCATAGATGTTTAAATACATAACAAATATATGTTTTTATAAAGTGAAATATAGTTTGTCTTCGATTAAAGCATTATTTTGCTCGGTGAAATAGTGTTAAAACACGATGAAATATGTTTGAAGGGTTTATGATTTATATCTTAGACCAATTTTTAGCGTCTTCCATATCATCAAAAATACTCATAGTAAATCCTTCGATAGGGTTACTCATACTGATATAGCTGACAATAGAAAGATTGGCTGTAATATTTTTGGATGCAACAAATGCTTTTCTTGTGATTTTATTCATTGCATACAATCTATGAACTTCTGTATTAAGCCAATCTATAACTTGTGGAGTAAAAGTATCACCTCCAAGTTTTCTACAATCAGCTATTAAGTTGACAGGTTTTTTATATTTCATTCGTGTCTGAACAATTTTCATAACCAACTCAATGATGAGTTCTCTGAATTTGTTCTCAGAAATGGCTTGCTTCCATTCTTTTATAATACAAGAAATGGAATGGTCATAGTAGAGTGTAAGGTACTCATCATTATATAATACCTCTTTTTCATTTAGAGCTTGTTCCATATACTTTTTTCTTGAAAAGGTTATGCTGCAATCCAGCTTTTAGCGTCTTCTATGTCTTCAAAAATATTCATAGCAAATCCATCAACAGCATTGCTGGTACTGATATAGTTTACAATAGAAAGATTTGCTGTAATATCCTTAGATGCAATAAATGCTTTTCTTGTGATTTTATTCATTGCATACAATTTGTGAACGTCTGTATTGAGCCAGTTTATAACTTCTTGTGTAAAAGTATCACCTCCTAATCTCCTACAATCAGCCACTAAATTTACCTGCCCTTTGTATTTGGTTCGAGTTTGAACGATTTTCATTAAAAGGTGAATGATGAGTTCCCTGAATTTATTCTCAGGAACAGCCTGCTTCCATTCTTTTACAATGCAAGCAATAGAGGGGTCATAGTAGAGTGTAAGATATTGGTCATCAAATAGTACCTCTTTTTGTGTGATAGATTCCATAATTTTGGTCGTTAAGAGTGAAACAAATACTTAACTACCTACAAAAAAAAAAGTTTTCAAATGAAAACTTTTTTTTTAAACTTTGAAGCCCAGCATCATAATATCATCTATTTGGTGGTCATCACCTATCCAATCTTTGATAAAATTTTCTAAATATTGTTTCTGCTCTTCAAAAGGTTTTTGGTGTATTTCCAGAAGCATTTCTTTTAACTTTTTAGAACCCAAACGTTTTTTATTCTCACCCCCAAATTGGTCTTGTAAACCGTCTGAAAACAAATAGAAACAGGTATCTTTTTCTGCAATTATTGACTGATTTTCAAATAAATGTTCTAAATCATATGCTCCACCTATACTTTTTCTATCACCTTTGAGTTCAAACATCTCTCCATTCTGAAAATAAACTAAATTGAGGCGTGAGGATGCAAATTCTAATCTCTGGCTAGCTGGCTGATAAGATATTATTCCTATTTCCATACCATCTTTATTATCATTATCATCTTGTCTGAGGGTTTTAATTACTCCTACACGTAAATCATTTAAAATTTTCTCTGTTGCATATTCCTCTTTGTAATCAATAATAGAATGGAGTAACGAACTACCCAAAATACTCATCAGAGCACCTGGTACTCCATGCCCAGTACAGTCTCCAGCAGCAATAATAATTCTATCTTCTTTATCAAAAGACGCATAAAAATCGCCTCCTACAAGATCCTTGGGTTGATACAAGGCAAAGCTATCTTGGAAATATTTAGAAAAATCTTGTTGTGTTGAAAGGATGCTTCTTTGTATTTTTCGAGCATATCTTATACTATCTGTAATACGTTGGTTTGTAAGCATTAATTCATTAGTTCTTTCAATTACTTTTGCTTCCAATTCTTCATTTGCTTTCTGTAATTGTTTTACTAAATCCTTATTATCATTTTGTAATTTAAATGATTCAAGAGCTTTATCTAAGGTGAGTTTCATTTCACCATTATCATAAGGCTTGGTCATGTATTGATGAATAGAACATTCATTTACTGCCTGAATCAAATCCTGAATATCTGAAAACCCTGTTAATACAATACGAAGCACATCAGGATATAGGGGAAGTATTGATTTAAGGAACTCTGTGCCTGTCATTTCAGGCATTTTTTGGTCTGTAATAATAAGATGAATATTATTTTTCTCTAATATTTCTCTTGCTTCTTTTATTTCGGTGGTAGTAAAAACATTATAATGTCTTTTGAAGTTAATCTTGAATATCCTTAAATTGGACTCCTCATCATCAATATATAAAATGTTGGGCGTGAAATCAATGCTCATATAGTGTTTATTTGATGGAACATTACAAAAATAACTTATTTTTATTTGAATATTGATAAAAAGACGATGAAATATACATTTTACTCGGCTAAATAAGGTTTTTTTCAGATAAATAAAAAATACAATTTATTTTTTTGCTATATTTTTTTATTTATTCATATATTTATTTCAAAACAACATAAGAGCAATATGAAATTGTGGGTCGTCTGGATATTTTTATTAATTTATGTTAATCAGAGTTATGCACAAACCTATAACATAGAAGAAACTTACCAGCATTTAAAATCTACAAACGATTATGTATTACAACATCATTTGTTAGAACAATTTGTAAGGCTTTCTTCTAAAAAATGTGATTATACGCATAAGCTAAAAAGTCTTATTAGTAAAGACAAGAATTTAGATATTGCTTTAGCCATTGTACTGATTTTGGAAGCTGATGAATGTTATGAAGGTAATTCAAAACAACAAGAACAACTTCGAGAAAAAGCATTACAACTCATTCGTTCTTCAAAAGATCCTTGTTTTGAAGCTTTTATAAGCTCTCGAATTGCATACGGGCATTTTAGTAACGCACCTTTTAACTCTAATATAGATTACTTACAACCCGTTAAATTCTTTATTGAGCAGAATCCTTGTGAGCAGTATCAGTATGTAGTTCCAGAAATCAATTATCTCATTTTTTCAAAGCAAGGAAAAAATGATTTAGCTTTAAAAGAAATTTTAGAAGCTGAATTACTATACAAAAAATTTTCTTCTCTTAAGGGGTTTGGTTGGGTTTTACTACAAAAAAATTTAGGCTTCATTTTCTATCAAACCAAAAATTATTCGGAAGCTCTTAAGCATTGGAATCAGAGTCTAAATGCTATTGAAAAGTTTTCAATAAAAACTCGAGTTTTAATTAACTCGCATAATGATATAGGTTTGGCATATAAACATATTAAAAACTACGAGCAATCTTTGATTCATTTTTCAAAAGCTATAGAAATAGCCAAAGAGATTAAAGATTCCGTTTGGATAGGTATCCCACAGGGTAATATTGCAGAAATATTAATTGAGCAAAAAAAATATGAACAAGCTATAATATATCTTAAAAATTATTTAGACTTTGCATCTAAGTTTAAAGAACATGGTATTATTGTAGCTGCCTATACAAAATTGGCTATTACAAATTATAAACAAAAAAATATACCAGAAGCTCTAAGACTGCTTGATTTAGGTGAAACACACTTAAAAAAATATGAAAATGAGATTTACAAAGTTAATCCAAGTGCTTTTTTAGAGCACAAAAGAAAACTTTATAGTACTTATGTAGAAATTTTAGAGGACATTCAGGAGTATTCTAAGGCATTTTTTTATCAAAAAAAGTATCAAGAAACTATTGAAACTATTAATCTTACTTTTAATAAAGAGAAAATTGCAGAAATTGAAGGATTCTACAAATTTAAAGAACAAGAAACTGAAAACAGTTTCTTGAAACAACAGGCTAAAAACAGAGAAAACGAAATATTTAATCAAAGAATAGTGATTTTTGCCACCTCTCTTATTGCTCTTATTAGTATTGTAGGAGGTATTTATATGTTTACTTATTTTAAGTTGAGGAAAAAATATATAAAAAACTTAGAATATGTAAATAATTTCAAAAGTAAAATTTTTTCCGTAGTTTCACACGATTTACGAGGCTATATGAGTAGCCTCAAGGGTTTTGTTTACTTGATAAGAAATCAAAATCTTGATAAAAAAGATTTGGATATTATTACGGAAGAACTTTCTAAGAACACAGAATATACTTCTGATTTGATGGATAATTTACTGCTTTGGGCGAAATCTCAATTAGAAGGTCAAAATCTTAAAGTAGAGAATCATTTTGTAAAAGAAATAATTGTTGAAACTATTTTTGAGGTTGGTTGGTTCTCTAATAATAAAAAAATATCCATAGATATGGATGTTTCTGAAAATTTAATTGTGAGTGCAGATAAAAATGTTTTTGAAATAGCTCTAAGAAATTTATTAACAAATGCCATTAAGTTTACAAAAATAGGAGGCTCTATTTGGGTAAAAGCTGTTCAATCAGATAAGTATTGTGAAGTATCTGTTACAGATACAGGAGTAGGAATATCTCCAGAAGATTTGGAAAAAATCAGAAATGGCATCAGCATTACTAATAAAGGAACACAATTAGAAAAAGGAATTGGATTGGGTTTAGTTTTGTGTAGAGACTCAATTCAAGAAAGTGGAGGCAAGTTTTATATAGAAAGTAGTTTGGGTAAAGGAACTACTGTAAAATTTTCTCTACCTTTGGCAACACCATCTCAAACAAAAAATAATATTATGCAAAATTCAAGTATAAATACTTTTGTATGAAAATTCTATTAGTTGATGATGAAATCATCTTACAAAATCTTTTTAAATTTCATCTTAAAAATTTAGGTTTTGAGGATGTAATGGTTGCTCAGACAGGTGAACAGGCTATTGCTTTAGCAGAAGAGCATCAACCACAAATTGCCTTTTTAGATATTAATCTACTTACTAATGTAGATGGTATTGAGGCAGGTAAAGAAATCAAGAAAAAATCACCCAATACATATATTATTTTTGTGTCTGCTAATGAAGATAGTGTCGTAATGGAAAGAGCATCACAAGTAGAGAATTTAGGTTTTTTAAACAAGCCTTATAATCCAGAACTAATTGAGCAGTATATAAAAATGGTGGCTATGCGTATTAGAAAAGCTAACCGAAATAAATAAAATAGTTGAGCTTTTAAAACACTATTTTTTGTTTTTTTGGCAAAATATTTGCAACTTTATTCAAAAAAGGGTGAAAGCTATGTTGGGGTTATTTGTTTACTTATTCTTCTTTACTGCAATTTTTACAATTGTAGCCATTTTAATGTTACGGAACTTTAAGAATAACTCATTTCCGCCAGATTCTGATGATGATGGAGGGATTGGTGGTGGAAATGATTTCCCTATCATTGATTTACCTCCTGGTGGTAAAATAGAAGATTTATTGGTAGATAGATGGCATGGAGACCATGTGAATAGTAAAATCAAAATTCATTAATTTTACTGATTTGTATTTATCCAATCTTCTATAAGTCGAGCTATATTTTTTGCACCCCAATTATTTAAGTGTATATAATCTGTCAGGGTTAGAAAACCATGAGCTTTACTGATGGAATCCCAACTTCTTTTAAATATATAATGCTGTAACATAGCCAGTTCTATGAGTTTATGTTCCTCTTTATTTTTTTTAGGCCTCAATATATTTTTTTCCAAATATTCTTTATGTAATTCATAAAAGGGTAAATAATCGGTATACTCTTTGGATGTAACCCTTCTTAAAACAGTTATATATTCTTGTAGATGTAAATGTTTTTTATCTTTTAAATCTTCTCCTAAAACAGGCATTGAAATAAATGCTATTTTAGCTTGTGTATGAACTTTTAATTGTAATATAATATTTTGCAAATTTTCCTCATACTCAAAAATAGATGGAGGATGAGGAAGATTTTTGAGTTTCTGATAAATCTCTTTATTTCTTTTATTTAATGTAGCATTAGCATCATTCGTGCCTATTAATATTACAATATAATCAGGATTACAGTTAATAATCTCTTCTAATCTGCTGAGTAAATTATAGCTTAAATCAGCATTCACACCTGCATTGATATACTCATATTCATTACCTAAAGCTTGTTTTACTATTTTTGTATAATCAGCACTCATGTTTCCACACGTCAGACTATCCCCAGCAAAAACAATTCTTTTTTTATTTTTAGGTTGATTAATATATGCTAATGGATTATTTTTTGGTTTCCTGAAAAGAAATTGATATAAATAAAGATAAATGCCTACTCCTACTAGAGTAAGCATTATCAAAAATATCACAAGAAACATTAAAGCGTTCATAAAATGCTTGTTAATATCTGAATAAACGCACACTATCCCAAGGGATACGACTCAAAATTAATAACAATGCAATGGTATAGAAAATTACAGATTTTTTATGTTTCTGTAAGTCTGTAGTTGCTTTTTTGGATAAACTTCTACCAGTCTGAGCTACTATAACAGCTAAAATCATAACCGTTATATGCTCTACAGCCCAGTAGCGGGTTCCTGCACTTTGCATGACTCCTTTCATACCAAATTCTTGTATAGCTTGTAAGCCTTTAGGACTGAAAGCAAAATACAATAAACCACCAAGCAAAGTTTGGAGATGTATAAAGCCTACAAACGAAGCACCCAAGATATTATCCTGTTTGGAGAATGGTTTTTGTCCCATCCATCCAGAAAAAGCCTTGAATATAGCTAAAACAGCAAAAACTAATATAAACCAGCGTGTCCATGAATGGACTATTAAAAGAATATCGTACATAAATTTTTAAGAATAAGTTTAAATATTCGTATAAAACTTCTCAAAACTATAAAAAGTTTTCAGGATTCTCATAGTCTTCAAATAATTTCTTTGCTTTATTTTGCAACAAAGTTGCAATTTTTATAAATTACAGCCCTAATTTTAGAATATGAAGAATTTCGTTTTTGTTGGTTTTTTATTATTGATAAATATTTATAATGTACTTGGGCAATGCACAGGCTCTATTCATGGGCATGTTTATAAAAAGAAAGGCAAAGTTTCTTTGGCTAATGTAGTAGCTCAAATTCCATCCATCAATTTAGAAACTATTAGTAATGAACAGGGAGAATTTTTATTTGAAGGTATTTGTGAAGGTTCTTATTTTTTAAGAGTTTTTAAGGATGATTTTGATACTCTTTGGATAAATGCAAAGATAACTAATAAAACGCTTCATTTTCATCAGGATATTTTTTTAGAAACACCTCAAGAAGCATTGGAAGGTATAGAAGTTCTTCAAAAAAAGGATGCTCCTATCAGTTCTCAAACTCAGTATTATTTAAGCAATGCCGAATTGGAGGCTTCCAGAGGAAAAACGCTTGGTGAGATGCTTAAAAATATTGCAGGTGTTAATTCACTCAATACAGGAGGAGGCATTTCAAAACCTATGATTCATGGTTTACATAGCCAGAGAGTTCTTATTTTAAATAATGGTGTCAGACAAGAAGGACAGCAATGGGGTGAAGAGCATGCCCCTGAAATAGACCCTTTTGCATCTGAACAAGTGGCTGTTATAAAAGGAGCTGCTGGTGTACGTTATGGCTCAGATGCTATGGGTGGTGTTGTTGTTTTAAATCCTAAGCCTTTAACTACTTCTTCAAAACTTTCGGGAAAAGCATATTTAATTGGTCATAGTAATGGCAGAATGGGGAATTTAGCATTCCAAATGCAAAAAGCCTTTGGGAAAGGTTGGGCTTGGAATTTCCAGACTTCTACTAAAAAGGCAGGAGATTTTCACACTCCCACATATATTCTTTCTAATACAGGGATGCAAGAGTTCAATTTTTCTGGAACATTAGGTTATACAAAAGAGAATTGGAATATTCAGGGTTATTTTAGCCGTTTTGATTCAGAGATTGGCATTCTTAGAGCCTCACATACTGGCAACATTAATGATTTGGCTTTATCTATTAGTCGTCCACAGCCTTGGTACGTAGCTCCATTTACATACAACATCAATAATCCTCGTCAAAGAATTGTTCATTATTTAGGAAAAATAAATTCTGAAATAAAATTAGACCATATAGGGGTTCTTTCTTTTCAATATGCATTCCAAGATAATTCTCGCAGAGAATATGATATACGAAGAGGAGGACGTTCGAATATGCCTGCTCTTTCTTTGGTTTTGCAAAGCCATAATTTAGAAGCTGTTTTAGAACATCATGCTTGGCGAAATTTTAGGGGTAGTTTTGGTATAAATACTTTGTATCAAACCAACTACAATGTTCCTGAAACAGGGATTGTTCCCCTACTTCCTAATTTTACAAATTTCACACAAGGTATTTTTTGGGTTGAACGCTTCATAAAACCTAAATATGATTTAGAGTGGGGTGTTAGGTACGATTATCGTCACACGCAGGTCAGAACTTTTATCCAAAACAGAACATATATCAAGCCTAATTATCAATTTAATTTTATAACAGGTACTATTGGGTACAGTTATTTCCCAAATGATTCTTTTACATTTAAAACTAATATTGGTGCAACATTCAGACCTCCACACACAGCTGAGCTATTTAGTCAGGGTTTACATTTGGGTATTGGTAATATTCAGGAGGGTTTATTGTTTGAGAATGGTTTTTTGAATTCTCAAAAAGATTTTTCTATAGAACAATCGTATAAATGGGTTGCTTCCCTTACTTATAAGCATAAAAACTGGACTTTAGATGTCCATCCTTATTATAATATAATCAATAATTTTATTTATTTAACACCAACTGACATCAGACTGACCATAAGAGGAACATTCCCTGTATTCAATTATGTACAGGATAATATTACTATGCAAGGTATAGATATAACTAGTATTTATAAAATAGGAAAATGGGGATGGCAAAGTAAATTTGCTTATTTAAAAGCTCATGTACAAGCATCTAAAGATGCTCTTATCAATATGCCACCATTACGTTGGGAAAATAAATTCTTTTTTGAACAAAAAAAGTGGAAAAGTTTAGAAAATGTAGAAATTTTTGCAACTTTGTTGCATATTTCAAAACAATCAAATGCTCCAAGGGTTATATCACCAACAGTATTTGAAAATATTACAAGTGAAGAGCAGACTACTATTTTAGCAGGAGGTAATTTCGATTTTATGGAAGCTCCTAATGGTTATACAATATTGGGAGTAGGCTTGCAGGCTTCCTATAAGAATTTTACTTTTTCTAGTAGAGTAGAGAATGCAACCAATCTGGTTTATCGAGATTATCTGAATCGCTGGCGTTATTATGCCAATGACTTAGGCAGAAACTATATTTTTCAATTAAATTATAAATTTTAAAATCACATGAAAATGAAATCCTTTAACAAACTAACCATGTTTTTATTAGCGGGTACATTATTTTTAGGAGCTTGTAAAAAAGATGACCCTGCTCCCGTAAATGAACAGGAAGTTATTACCAAAGTTACTGTAAACTTTACAAATACAGCTAATAGTTCTGAAGTTGTTACATTTACTTATGAAGATACTGATGGTGTAGGTGGTAATGCTCCTGTAATTAACAATGGAATTTTAAAAAGAAATACATCTTACAATGTATCAGTAATTGTTACAGGCGAAGATAATGAAGACATCACAGCTGAAATAGCTGAAGAAAAAGATGAACACCAAATTTATTTTGGTTTTTCACAAAGCAATTTATTCTCTTCTTTTGAATATTCGGATAAAGATTCTAAAAATCAGCCTGTTGGATTGGCTAGTCGTGTAACAACCGTTAATAGTTCAGGAGGGGGTGACTTACAATTAATTTTAGCTCATGAGCCTAATAAATCATTGAATATAGCTAGCACTCCTTGGGTTTATGATTCTAAGATTGGTGGCGAGCAAGATTTCAATATTACTTTCAAAGCTAATATTCAATAAGTTAGTATTGGTTTAAAATTAACAAAAGAGATTTTTGACTTCAAAAATCTCTTTTGTTTTTTACCTGCACTTAACATCAACGTAACCCATCTGGTATGCATGCCGAATAATATTTGGTTTATCTTAGAATAATACAATTTCAAAATCAAAAAAAATCAATTTTTGTCAAAAAAATAAAAAAAAGTGCAAGATTTCTTAATGATTATTTGCAGAGTTTAGAAGGTCGCCGTAATTTTGTATCAACAATTTGGAAAAGCATTGTATAACCCTATAAACAGATACTATTATGGCAACTGCAAAAAACGCTGCTACTGAAACAGTAAACAAAATGGCAGAACAAAATCAAGAGACTCTAGTAAAAGTAAAAAACACTTTGAAAGATGCATTCACTAACGTGAAAAAAACAGTAGGTTTTGATAACGCTCCTGAGTTCGTAAAAGAAACTTTAGAAGCTAACGAAACTCTTGCTTCTAACTGGTTCGATTCTTTGATCCGTGTAGCTCAAGTGAAATCTGTAGAAGAATTAAACGAAGTATTAAATACACAAGTGAAACATTTCCAAAAGAATATCACTACTGCTATGGATTTAGACTTCTGGAAAAAATCTTCTAAGAAAGGTGCTGAGTGGAAAGCTGCTGACTACATGAACGCTGATTTCGCTAAAGAAACAGTATTGAAAGTAATTGACCTTTGCCAACCTGCTAAGTAATTCCTCTTCAACTGTTATGAAATTAAAAAGCCGAGCTTAGCTCGGCTTTTTTCATGTTTATTGAAAACTACATATTCCTTCTATACTGCCCACCTACCAAATATAAGGCATTAGACATTTGTCCTAAACTGCAATATTTAGCTGTTTCCATCAAGGCTTCAAAAATATTTCCATTTTCAATGGCTGTTTTTTGGAGATATTTGAGCATTACAGCCGAATTTTCGGAATTACGAGCATGGAAGGCATTGCGTTGAGCAATTTGGAATTCTTTTTCTTCGGTTGTTGAACGAATTACCTCCGCAGGTACAACAGTTGGAGATCCTTTAGGGTCAAGGAATGTATTTACACCCATAATTGGCAATTCGCCTGTATGCTTTTTCATTTCGTAGTGCATACTTTCTTCTTGAACTTTACTTCTTTGATACATTCTTTCCATAGCTCCCAATACACCACCACGTTCTGAAATAGATTTGAATTCATTGAGCACAGCTTGTTCTACCAAATCTGTTAGTTCTTCGATAATAAATGCCCCTTGTAAAGGGTTTTCATTTTTAGCCAAACCCAGTTCGTGGTTGATAATGAGCTGAATAGCCATTGCTCTTCTCACACTTTCTTCAGTAGGTGTTGTAATTGCCTCATCGTAAGCATTGGTATGCAATGAGTTACAGTTGTCATAGATTGCATAAAGGGCTTGCAGAGTTGTTCTGATATCGTTAAACGCAATTTCCTGAGCATGCAAGCTACGCCCTGATGTCTGAATATGGTATTTTAGTTTTTGGCTACGATCATTTCCTCCATATTTATACTTCATTGCTTTTGACCAGATACGTCTTGCCACACGTCCCAAAACAGAATATTCTGGATCCATACCATTTGAGAAAAAGAATGAAAGATTTGGAGCAAAATCGTCAATATGCATTCCTCTACTCAAATAGTATTCTACAAACGTAAAACCATTTGAAAGGGTCAAAGCTAATTGTGTAATAGGGTTTGCTCCTGCTTCTGCAATATGATAACCAGATATTGAAACAGAGTAAAAATTTCTTACCTTTTTGGTGATAAAATATTGCTGAATATCACCCATCATACGCAGAGCAAACTCCGTAGAAAAAATACAAGTATTTTGAGCTTGGTCTTCTTTGAGAATATCAGCTTGTACAGTTCCACGAACCTGTGAAAGCGTATAAGCCTTTATTTGCTCATAAACATCTTTGGGTAGTACTTCTTCACCTGTTACACCTAAAAGCATCAAACCTAAACCATCATTACCTTCTGGTAAATTTTCTGCATTGTAATGGGGTCTCGGTAAGCCTTTTTTCTTATAAATTTCTTCAATTTTAGCATTCGTTTCTGCTTCCAAACCATTTTTCTTGATATATAACTCACATTGTTGGTCAATGGCTACATTCATAAAAAATGCAAGAATCATGGGAGCAGGACCGTTGATGGTCATAGAAACAGAAGTTGCTGGATCACAAAGATTAAATCCAGAATAAAGTTTCTTTGCATCATCAAGCGTAGCAACATTTACCCCAGAATTACCTATTTTACCATAAATATCTGGTCTATGGTCAGGGTTTTCGCCATAAAGTGTTACACTATCAAATGCTGTTGATAAACGTTTGGCAGGAAGCCCTTTGGATACATAATGAAAACGTTTGTTCGTTCTTTCAGGTCCACCCTCACCTGCAAACATACGAGTTGGGTCTTCACCTTCTCGTTTTAAAGGAAAAACACCTGAAGCATAAGGAAAGAAACCTGGTGCATTTTCTGTAAGTAACCATTGTAAAATATCTCCCCAATCCTCATATTTAGGCAAACTTACTTTAGGTATCTTTGTTCCAGAAAGTGAAGTATAATATAAATCTTGTTCTATAATTTTGTCACGAACCTGAAACTGATATTTTTCTGCTTTGTAACGCTTCTTTGTAGCTTCCCAGTCTTTAAGCATTGCCTTGCATTCAACATCCAAGCCTTTTTCTAAACGATTGTATCTATCTACTAAATCAGAGAGATATTCTGGTTCACCCTGAATATGCTCAACAGCATATACTAAATTTTCTGATTGCTCTTTAATTTCAATTACTTTTTTACCAATTTCTGCTCTGAGCATATCTATTGTACCTTTGAGCTGATACATCTGGCGAGCAATATTAGTCTGTTCTTTAACAAATTTATCGTAGCTTTCGCTGTTTTCACAGATTTCAGAAAGATAACGAACTCTTTCAGGAGGAATAATGTAGATTTTTTCTGACATTTTTTCTGTTATCTCAAAGTCAGATTGAAGAGCTGTAACATTTGTTTTTGCTACAATCTTATCCATGATATTTCGATAAAGAACATTTGTTCCAGGGTCGTTGAACTGACTGGCTATTGTCCCAAAGATAGGTAACTCATCATCAGAGGTTTCCCAAAGGTTTTTATTACGCTTGTATTGTTTACGAACATCTCTCAAAGCATCTAAAGAACCTCTTTTATCAAATTTATTGATAGCAATGATGTCTGCAAAATCAAGCATATCAATTTTCTCAAGTTGGGTTGCTGCTCCATATTCAGACGTCATCACGTACATACACACATCTGAGTGTTCTACAATTTCGGTATCAGATTGCCCAATACCAGAAGTTTCCACAATCAGCATATCGAAGCCGGCAAACTTACAAATATCTATTGCATCTTGTACATATTTACTCAGAGCCAAGTTACTTTGTCTTGTTGCCAAACTACGCATATACACACGATTACTGTGTATTGCATTCATTCTGATACGGTCACCCAGCAAAGCTCCACCTGTTTTGCGTTTGGAGGGGTCAACGGAGATGACAGCAATATTTTTTTCTTCAAAGTCTAAGATAAATCTTCTTACAACTTCATCAATCATAGATGATTTTCCTGCTCCTCCTGTTCCTGTAATACCCAAAACAGGTATTTTGCTTTTTATATTTACAATTTCACTTTTGATAGTTTGATACACTTCAGGAAAGTTTTCTGCAATAGAAATCAGTCTACCTATTGCCAAATGGCTCTTTTGTTTGGCTTGAGCCAACAAAGAGTGTATTTCGGAAATAGACTCTGCTTGTGTAGGAGTAGCATTTATAGCTTTCTGATTATTATAAGTTGCAAAATCACATTTTTCAAGTAAATCGTTTATCATACCTTGTAATCCCATGGCTCTGCCATCATCTGGATGATAAATTCTGGTAATTCCATAAGCATGTAATTCTTCAATCTCAGAAGGAAGAATTGTACCACCACCACCACCAAAAATTCTGATATGCCCTGCTCCTTTTTCCTTCAACAAATCATAAGCATATTTAAAATATTCTGTATGCCCCCCCTGATAACTTGTAATGGCTATGGCTTGAGCATCTTCTTGTATGGCACAATCTACAATTTCGGCAACAGAACGGTTATGTCCTAGGTGAATTACTTCAGCTCCTGATGCCTGAATAATTCTTCGCATGATATTGATAGCAGCATCGTGCCCATCAAATAGCGAAGCAGCCGTAACAATACGAATATGATTTTGAGGTTTGTAAGGCGTTGTCTGCATATTCTATGTTTTATCTTGGTTTTATTACAAAAATAATAAAATTTTTACAATTCTATTTTTGTTAGATTTCTTAATTTTACTCTATCACCAAATTCTTTATTAAAATGAATTTTGAAGTTGTTGTCTCTGTTGAAAATCTTACTCCTGAAACATTGATTTTGTTTGAAAAACTAGGAGTAGGGATTGAGCTTTCTTATTTTTCTTTGCCTTGGAATTTAGATAAAGATACTCTTCAGGTAGACATTGAACACTACAAACAAATGTTAAATGGGTTTTCAAAAAAAATTACCATGCATGGTGCTTTCTACGATTTGAACCCTGTTACAAGAGACTCTAAAATTTTAGAAGTATGTAAATTCAGAATTTTACAATCTATTGATATTGCTACACAATTAAATATTCATGAACTGGTTTTTCATGCAAACTTTATCCCTTCTACAGCAAAAAACTATGAAGAAATATGGATTGAAAAACAAGCTGAGTTTTGGAAGACGTTTATTCCTATAACTGAACAAAGAAATATCAAAGTTTTTATAGAGAATACCAGAGAAGAAAGCCCTGATATGATTTTAAAGGTTTTGGAAAAAATAAATCATCCAAACTTTAAGGCTTGTTATGATACAGGACATTCTTATTGTTTTACACAGAGTAAAATGCCTCCAGATGAGTGGTTGGCTGGCTATCAAGGACAGGCAATGTATATCCATTTACATAGTAATCATGGATTTACAGATGAGCACATTGCTTTTACTAAAGGAAATCAGAATTTTGATAAGTTTTTTAATATTCTTTACAGTTTAGAAAACAGACCTTTAATTGTCATAGAAGTAAAAAAGAAAGAGGATTTTTTAGAAAGTGTTGAGGCTCTCCAAAACTTAGGTATCTTAAAAATAAAATAAGGTAGTGTACACTACCTTATTTTTATCTTCTACGTCCTCTTCTTGTTTTTACAACCGTAGTTTTACCTCGTCTATTGGTATGTATTACTGTTTTTCCATGTGGTTTATGGATTACAACAGTTGTAGATCTATGAGGAGCATAAACCCTACGAGCTACCACTACTCTGCGTACAGGGGTTGGACGATAATATACTCTAAAAGGTGCTGTTCTTGTGTAGAAAACTGAATATCCCCAAGGTCTCCAAGGCTTCCACCACATAGGATAATAACCCCATCTGTAGGGAGAAACCCATACCCTATAGCCCGGAGCATATACAAATTGTACACTAGGCCACAACCATACATTTACACGAACAAGTTGAATATCAGATATACTTGGACCTCTTTTATTTGATTTTTGTACTTCTTCAACAGGTTCAACAATGGTGTTGGTAGCATACAAATCTTCATCTCCTTCTATTTGCAGAATAGCTTCTTCTTTACCTGTTTTTTCAATTCCGATGGTTGCTATATCCTGCTTTTCTTTTTCATTGATATAGGTACTAAGTACTATTACATGTGTTTCTTTATCTTGTATATCTTCAACAATTACATAGTCTGTATTTCCATCATTGTTTAAATCCAAGTTATTAACATTATTATCTTCCTGATTTAACAATTTTTCAAATTCTTCAAGATTTTTTGATTTTTTAAATAAATCTAAAGCTCCTTCAAGGCTAAAGTTTTGACCTTTTACTTCTGCTTTATCTTCTTTTTGTGCGTATGTATGCGAAATACTCGTTCCAGATATTAATAGCATACTCAAAAATATATGTTTCATCATGTATATATTATTGGTTTTATTCTTTGATGCTATTTGTGGAAAAAGGTTTAAAAACTTCATAAAAAAAGTGGGATAGTTTAGCTACCCCACTTTTAAAATTACTTGGTTTCTTCAGTTTTAGATTTTTTCTTCTTTTCTTTCTTTTTCTTACCTTTTTTACCTGCAGCTTCTTCTTCAGCCTTTTTCTTAGCTTCTTCATCTGCTTTTGCTTTCGCCTCAGCTTCAGCCTTTGCTTTAGCGTCATTGGCTGCTTTTGCAGCTTTTTCTGCTTCAGCTTTTACAGCATCTTCTGCCAATACTTTACCAGTAGCATCCAGTTCTGTAATTTGGTAACCCAAACGACTCAAACCTTTCAATACCACAGACTTATCACCAACTATCACAATAAGCATATTATTGTAAGGTAAGTGTTTTTTAGCCAAAGTATTGATTTCTTCTTTTGTAATATTTTTGAGTATTTGGTTTTGAGTCTGAGTATAATTTGTAGGTAAATTATATTCTAACAATCTGTTAAGAAATCCTGCTTTTTGGAAACCAGTTTCATAACGTAAAGCTTCTGACTGACCTATAGATGCTTTGGTGAATGTTAATTCTGCATCTGTAATACCATTTTCTGCATAATTTTTAATTTCTTTCATAAACTCATATACAGCACTATCAGTAGCTTGGATTTTAATACCTCCAGAAGCTGTGAAACGTGTATCAAAATTATCACCAGAGAATGAGCCTCTTGCACCATAAGTCCAGCCTTTATCTTCACGAAGATTTAAGTTGATACGACTATTGAAAGCTCCACCCAATACATAGCTCATTAAACCAACTTTGTAGTATTCGTCTAATGCTCCATATTTTAAACTAGGAGTTACATAACCTATTCTGATTTCAGATTGAGCAGATTTGGGCTTATCTATCAGGTATATACGAGTTTTTTCAATTGAATTGATTGTTTCCGGCTTATATTCTGTACGAAGACCAGCTTTATCTGTTGTAATAGGCGTTATTGTCTTATTTTTACCTACTTTACCTAAGAATGATAATTTAGGAAGAATTTCAGCTTCTGTAATATCTCCAACAATAATCAAATTTCCTTCTAATGTTTGGGGAGTAATCTGACCAAGTTCATAAAGAGCTTTTACATCATCTAACGTAACTTTTTCAAGTGTTTCAACAGTTCCTGACTCAGAAATTGCTCTAATTTCCTTGTTTCCATGCAATAATTTGCCAAAAATATCAGAAGCAATAAATGTAGGTTGTGTTTGTTGTACTCTTAAGCCTTGTATGCTTTGTTTTTTAATTCTTTCAAATTCAGCAGCATCAAATTTAGGTTTGTACAGTCTTTCTTCAAACAATTTCAAAGTTTTATCCAAGTTTTTCTTAAGAGTTTGAACGCTAAAGCTTAATCCTTCATCATCCGCTGATACAGAAACGCTACTTCCAAGTTTTTCTAGCTCAGCTGCCATCTGTTCAGCTGTATAATTTTGAGTAGATTCATTCATCAAACTCCCTAGTAAACTTGCTACGCCAGCCTTTTCAGGTGTAGTATTGAGGAAGCCACCTTTTTTAAGGTTGAATACTAAAGTTACGGTAGGAGTTTCAGAATTCTTTGTTCCAATAATTTTTACACCATTGTCTAATTCTTTTTTCCAAACAGCAGGAACTTTTACAACAGGGCTTGCTCCAGACGCAGGGCGTTTGCTTCTATCGAAATTATCTTTTGCTTTGTTGTATTTTAAACCATCATATCCATAATTGGGAGCTACATAACCAGATGTATTGATAGTATAGTTATCTTCAGCTGCAATATTTTTTTGTCCTTTAGGGTAATAGCTTAAAATTACAGAAGGTTTTCCTTTAATATATTGGTTGAATACTCTTAAAACATCTTCTTTTTTAAGAGATTTCAATCTTTTCATTTCTTCTTGTAAGAAGTTTGCATTTCCTGCAAATGTTTGATAAGCAGCCAGAGATGATACTTTACCAGAAACACTTGATAAGCGGTTTACATATCTTGCTTCTCTTTGAGCTACAAATTTTTGAATATCTTCATCTGTGATTCCACGTTTTTCAAGTTCTGCAATACTCTCACGAACAAGTTTTTCCATATCAGCAAGGGTTTTACCTTGATTAGGAATTACTTGTAAAAAAAACTCACCAGCTAACTCACTTGTTGAATTAAATACGTTTGCTTGTAAAGCTTGCTGAGTTTTTACCATTTTCTGATACATAATGGAATTTTTACCTTGTCCTAAAATTTCAGCTAAACAATCTAAAGCAAATTCATCGTTTGAACGAGCTTGAGGAGTTGGGAAAACCATTGCAAATAATGGCAAACGAATGTAGTTATCTTCGAAAGAAACATAACGGTCTTTATCTAAAGATGCAATCATTGGTGCCATATTTTTTACTTCAGGACCTTTAGGAATAGAACCAAAGTATTTTTCAACCAGTTTTACAACTTCTTTAGGATTTACGTCTCCTCCAACCGTTACTACAGCATTATTAGGTCCATACCAACGTAAAAAGAAGTTTTTTAAATCTTCTGCATTTACTCTATCTAGGTCTTCTACATAACCAATTGTTAACCAAGAATAAGGATGCCCATAAGGGTACATATTTTTAGAAAGAACTTCTTGTACCAAACCATAAGGACGGTTATCGTAATTCTGACCACGTTCATTCTTTACAGTTGATCTTTGTACTTCAAATTTTTTCTGAGTTACAGCATCTAATAAAAAGCCCATACGATCTGCTTCAAGCCACAACGCAACTTCTAACTGATTAGAAGGCAATGTTTCGAAATAATTTGTACGGTCTCTGTTAGTTGTACCATTAAGTGTTCCTCCAGATTCAGTAACTATTTTAAAGTGTTCTTCATCAGCTACGTTGTCTGAGCCTTGAAACATCATGTGTTCAAAGAAGTGAGCAAATCCTGATTTCTTGATTTCTTCACGAGCCGAGCCCACGTGATAAGTTACGTCTACATGCACAATTGGATCAGAGTGATCTTCATGAACAATTACTGTCAAGCCATTAGGTAGAACATACTTCTCGTAGGGAATAACTACTTCACTACCTTTTTTTGTAATCTTTTCTACTAATTTTGCTTGACTAAAAGCACCAAAAGCTACTCCAGCAGTTAGAGCGAAGCTTAAGAATATTTTTTTCATCGCGTTAAGTTTATGTGTTTTTAGTTCAGCAAGTATAACGGATAAGAAGCCAAAAAGATATAAAAAGCCTCATTTTTTTTTAAAATAGTACCCCTGCTTGTACCTGACCAAAGTGAATAATGTTGGATTGATTAGGCATTTTTCTTCCATTATACAAAATATTTATTTGTAGTCCGTTTGCCAAACGTTGTTGATAAGTGGCTGTCCATATCCAATTTCTACCTGTCTGTAATGCCTCTAACATTTCGTATGCTACTGGAGATGCTGTTTCTCCAGTAAAACGAATATCCACCAGTCGAATCTGAGCAGAAAGAACAAAAACAGAAGGTTTGCTCCAACGCAATTCACTACTCCATTCTTGTAAGTTCGCTTTTTCGTTTCCAAACTGGTTTACTTTATTGTTTTGTAAAAAAGCAATACTTAATCGCCAGTTATTAGATGGCTGATAAGCTATCTGGGGTTGAATATTCAATGCATCAATTTTAAAGTTTCGGTTTAATAAAAAATCTGACTGGTTTTGTGTTTGAAGATTTTTGATTTGTATCTGTCCATTCCAATATTTACCAAGGTTTTTCCGTCCTGTAAACCCAATTTCTTGAATGCCTCTTGTTTCAAAACCATTGGTTAAAAGTTGTTTTTGGCTACTTTTATTGAAATTCAAATCTGCTCCAAATTGGGAATTACCTCTATTAAAAAACAGAATGCTTCGAATACTTTCTTGGACTGATAAAATATTTTGATTTTCAATATTAGATAAAGGAATAATTCTTTTTAGAAAATCCTGTTCAGTTGTTTTTCTACGCAATAAGGCACTTCCATTCAATGAAAATTTAGATAAAATGTATTTAACACCCTTTTGTTTACTCCATTCAGTAGGTGTTTGTAAATTCAGACGATAATTTATATCTGTGAAAAAAGCCTTGATATAAGTATCTGTTGGTGTAAATATTTTGGCATATTGGCGTTCATCGGGGTTAATAGCCAAATAAAACTCATTCAATTCAGCAATATTATTGTTGTTATCATCTCGCCAAGTGTGTGTTCCCTGTCCTGTTGGGACTTGTATGTAGCTAAATTCTCTTTGTAGTTCTCTTGAGGTAGTATTTTGCCATATCAACTCAGAACGAACATTTTTCTTCCAGAGCTGTCTAGTCCATTCCAATCTTCCCATCAAGTTTTCTTCGTTCTGACTATTGATGATAAAATTCTGAATATTACGATAAGTAGCTAATAATTTTAAAGATTGTATCGCATTTACTTTAGTTTGCAAAGAACTCTGTATAGTTTGAGCAATAGTTCTTAACTTTAATTCGCCATTGGTGGGTTGATTATCTGTTCTATAACTATAATCGGAGGTAAATCTAATTTTTGAGCTATCAGTAGTTTTCACAAAAACTTTGTGTTCATCAAAATTCATAGCTGAAAACGTAATAGAATCATTACTAATATTTTGAAGTACATTTTTATCCAGAAAATAAGTATAGCCCTTCACTAATTTCTTACTTTGATGAGCAACTTCTGCATTCAGTCTTTGCCATGTAGAGTTTTGTTTTTCAAGATTATTTTGCTCACTATTAAGAAAAAAAGCATTTGCTTTCAATTGCCATTTCCCCTGAACCTGAGAAAAATTAAACTGATTTTGAAATCCTGAAAGTTTGTTTTGTCTGTTTCGGTAAGTATGTGATGTTGAGATAAAATTTTGATTGTCTTTTTTTAAGGAAATCTGAATCTCTCCAATATGTTCTGTTCTTTGCTCAGGTACAGTAAGTGTATCTAGATTCAAGTTCCAATCTCTGTTAAATTCAATATTCCGAAATCTATCTATAGGTAGAAAAGTTGGGTTATTGAGTTCGTAACTTAACTTACTAGAAAACTGGTATTTTTTCCAATTATATCGGTCTTTCTGCTCAATTGTTGTTTTGAGGGCAAACCCGTTATTGTCTTGGTCATCAAGGCTTGAAAAACGATTTAAATCTCTTTTTGAAAAAGCCATTTCTAAATATATTTTTTCATATTTATTTGGCTTCCAAGCACCTCCTATTGTAAAAAGTTGTCTTTTTTGGGGAAGAGGTACTAGACTAATAGGCTCATAGTTACCCTGAGGAATACCCTGTAAAGGCTCTACCCATTCATAAATTCGTCCATTTTGTAGTGTTTGTGTGAGTATATAATTTCCTTTATTTACTCCAACATCTGTAAATGCTACTTGCCAAAATGCTTTTTGAGGGTTTTTAGAATATATAAAAACAGGATAAATACCAGAATTTACAAGAGTATCTTTCTTTTCATATAAAATTGCTTCATTGGTATAACCCACAGAATCAGCAGTATTCAAAAAAGCTTGGTTTATATCATCTCCAATTTGAGCCAGTTGTAACTTCTGATTATCTGACAGTTGGATAGCTAAAGGATTTCTAGGATTATCTGTTTCTGCATAATATTGTCCAAAAATTGTAGCTTTTTTATATTCCTGAAAATGAGAAGCATGTAAATTTGTTCGACTATAATTTCGCTCCGTATATTCATAATCGACTCTGATACGTGTGTATTGGGTAATTAGTATATTTGGATTGAATGTAATTTCAGCAAGATTATAATCTATTACATAATCAGCATCAAACCCTCTGCGAAGTAGTTTACCATCCACATATATTTTTTCTGTATTGGCAATAACAACTATAAAACGCTCATTATTAGCACCTCGCAAACGATAAGGACCTTGCACCCCCTCCAAAGGATTGATAGCCACAGATGCAAATCTGCCTTTGGCAAGAGCAACTCCAAATGAAGTAACAGATTTTGAGCTGTCTCGATAAGTTTGTTGGGTTTCAATTTGTACACCCTGAACGTTTTTATAATATCTTAAAAACTCTGAGTTTTTGTTTTGCATAATAATATCTCCAGCTTGTAGAATAGTTGTCTTGCTTTGGAGTTCTATTAAAATTCTATCAAGTTGCTGAACTTGCTGTGTATTCCCTTCGGGCTGAAAGGGTACTTGTTGGTCATTGAGCAATGCTTTGAGTGTTACATCAGGGGTAATTTTTCCTTCTAATTGTAAATTAAGGGCAGAATTTACAAATGCATTCTGCTGATTACCAATTGCTAATCCTCTGTAAATAGCTCCTGTCTTTTGAATACTATCTGTTGTAATAATTTCCTCTCGTTTTTCAGTTTGTTTGTCTAAAGGCACTAAAGGTGTTATAAAAAAGGTAAGTGTATCTACACTCTCTCTTTGCTGGTATTTTTGAGTTAAAGAAAATGGTAATGTCTGATAACAAACTAAAATACTATCTGTAGTTGTATATTCAATTTTACTTTTCCAAATCGCTTCATTTTTAGAGAAATTAAACTGGATTTTTAGTGTTGTATCTGTTGTTTGGAATTGAAAGCTTTCTGGAATAATGGTGAGTGTATCAGTAATTTTTTGGTTAAGTGCAACCTTTTTACAACGTTGTTGAGCTTGTAACCCATATTGAAAAAACATTATAGTATATAAGCAAAAAATGTATTTGCTTTTAAAGCCCCAAAAATAAACAATATGTAAAGCCCTCCACATTTACTTACAAAAATGCTATCCCTACTTTTGCCCCCAAATGGATTGAACCTCCCATATACGTTTCTGTTTTTCTGTAGTTATACTTATTTTTTGCAGGTTCAAATTTATTTTCAAATTTATAGTAAAAAACCTCTCCTTTTGTACGTCGAGAACCCATTCCACAATATGGTTCAAAGAAAAAGCCTAATTTTCCTTTGATTGGTTGATACATAAAACGTTTCCCAATAATAGCTTTAAATCCTGTTATGGAGGTATTAATATCAGCATGTATCCAATATTCGTTATCCATACTTTTGGGTGTCATATAATGCCAATTACTGTTTTCTGCTTTACATTCTCGATAATAAGTTGAAAAAGAGATATAAATATGGTTTTTAAAATGATATTTATATGCAAGTTCTATCATTCGAGATTTATTAAATTTTGCCCATCTAAGTTTTTCATAAAGATATATTCCAGATGTATTAAGACTTCCATAAAAGCCCGGACTTCTAATTTCTGAAGCATTACGTATAGGTTGTATGCTTCCTATTAGTTCTATTGAACTTCTTTTAGTAAGTATTCTTTCATAGCTCAGTTGGTATTCTTTAAAAACAGGTTGTGTTATTTGAAAGCTAATATAGTTTTTTGGTAAGTTTTCATTCTGAGCAACACAAACAAAAGTAAGCAAAGAAAATATAGTAGTAAGTATTGTTATAAGTTTCATAATTTTGATTACTTTAATAACTGTATTCTTTACAAAAATAAATTATTTCTGATGGAAAATACTCAAACTCCACAACAAATTGTAAATGATTTTTTAGATTGTCTTTTTAGTCAATATCATCCTGTTATTAGAACATTTATAGAAGATATGGGGCGTTTTGGGGAGACAAAAGCATCTCAATTACTTCTTAATAATGTCTTAGCTCTAGATACAGAAGAGGCTCAAAAGGCTCTTGCTGATGCCCAAAAATTTAGAGATACCAATACAATGAATTCATGTATCAATCAGTTCAAGGATAAAGTCACTTTACTTTCTTCTGAAGAGGCTTTAAAAACAAAAGAAATTTTAGAAAAATCTCCTATGGCAAAATTTGTAAATAATCTTTTAAGTTAAAAATATAGCACACTTTTTGGTGTATTTATTAAAATTTTTATTAAGTTTATTAAAATTAGATTGTCATGAAAAAATTACTTACAACATTAGCACTATGCCTTACAGTAGGGTTTACGTTTGCACAAGGACAGCTTCCTATCAAATCTAAAGCTGCCACAACAAATAAAGCAAATACTAGTTCTAAAGCTAGTACAACAAAAGCAGGGGAGACACCTCAGCAAGTAGCAGAAGAACTTTGTAACTGTTTTAATAACTATTTTAGTCAATATCACCCTCTTATTAAAACCTTTATAGAAGATATGGCTATTCAAGGTCAAGAAAAAGCAGCTCAAATTTTTCAGGATAACATCTTGAAATTATCTCAAGAAGAACAAACAAAAGTAATTGCTGATGCTCAAAAGTTTGCAGAAGATGCAAATAAAGAGCCTAACGGTCTGACGGCTTGTTTTGAAACCTTTCAGAAAAAAACAAGTACCATGCCTGAAGCCGAAGTAAAAAAGGCTCTTGAAGAGTTAGAGTTATCTCCTTCTTGTAAAACAATTGATGAATTAATGAAAATAGGAAAATCTGGAAAGTAAAATCTTACATTTTATTTAGATTCTTAAGAAACTCTTCTTTATAGGTATTCCCTATAGGAAGAGTTTTTTCATTGATGAGAATTTGTCCATCTTCAATACTTTTTATCTTGGAAATATTGATAAGATAAGATCTGTGAATCCTTCTAAATTTCTGATAGGCTTGCATTTTTTCTTCAAACTGCTTAAGTGTAGAATATACAATATATTGCCTTTTGTCCTCAGTATGGATAATCACGTAATCTGACATTGCCTCAAAATAGTCTATGAGGTTTACCTCTAATCTTACTAACTTGCTATTAATTTTTACATAAATTTCGTCTTCAGTGGGTTCATTTAATCCCATAGCAGAGTTTTTAGACTCCAAAAAACTAATAGCCTTTGTAACTGCTTTCAAAAAGCGTGGATATTCGGGAGGTTTGATGATATAATCTATTGCATCTAATTCAAAAGCTTCTAACGCAAATTCCATTTTGGATGTAATGAGAATGGTTTGTGGCTTTTTAGGAAGCATTTTAAGTAAATCTAAACCTGAAATTTCAGGCATATCAATATCCAGCAATAAAATATCTACTTCATTTTTTCCTAAATATTCAAAAGCATCAACAGGATTATTAAAAGTAGCTTTTAATTCTAACCGAGAAATTTTTTTTACATAATTTTTCAGTATAACAAGTTGAACATCGCTGTCATCAACTGCAATACAAGTATAATTTTGCATATTTTTGCTAATAGTTTATGTGGTATTGAGTGTTTTAATGCAAAATATTGTTCTTCTCACAAATTTAATTTTTTTTCATAAATAAAAAACTTTCTTATCAAGAATTTAGCTTCAAGTTCTCTTTTTTTACCATTTCTTTTATTTTTTTTCGTTGAATTATTCTCAAACTATCTTTCTTGATAGAAATAGTTGTATCTTTTACTTTTTCAATAAGAATTGGCTTTCCTAAGTTAAGCGTTGATTCTCTATAAACCAAACTATCTATGACTTGTGCATAGATTTTTTCAAACTCTTGTAAATTATTCAAGTAATACCTATAACTTTGCTGATAGGTTAAAGAATCTGTTTGATGTTTTTGAAATATCTTTTTTTCAAAAGCTTTATATAGTATATATGAAGAGTCTGGTGTACGAGTAAGATGTGGCGTTTGTGACTCCAACAAATGAATATCAATAAGAATGGCTACCATTTTTTTAGATTGGAGTAAATTTTTAGGCGTTTCTATTTCTTTCTGACAAGAAATAATAACCAGCAATGTGATAATTACAAATAAATATTTTTTCATCGAAAACACATCAATTTCTTCAAAAATAACAATTTTTATACCTAAGTTAAAATTATGGAAGAAATTTTAGCCAAACTCCGAAAATATGAGATTAAAATCAGAAAAGTCATTAATACTCATATGCAAGGAGATTTTCATTCTATTTTTAAGGGTTCAGGTTTGGAGTTTTCGGACGTTCGGGATTATTTGTATGGAGATGATGTTCGTAGGATAGATTGGAACGTAAGTGCCAAAGGACAGGGTACATTTGTAAAAGAATTCAAAGAAGAAAAAGAGCAAACTGTATTTTTTTTGATAGATGTAAGTGCATCACAAGACATTGGAGCAAATACCTCTAAACTACGTATGGCTCAAGAAATTTGTGGAGTGTTGGCTATTTCAGCAGCAAAAGAAAATAATGATATAGGACTTATTTGTTTTTCCAATCAGAAAGAACGTTATATGAAGCCTCAGAAAGGGCAAAAATACGCCTATGAGATGATTCTTAACCTCTTTAGTTTAGAGCCAAAATCTTTGAAAACAGATATTTCTAAAATGATTCTTTATACATTACAAACTGTAAAAAGAAAAAGTATTATTATTTTATTATCAGATTTCATTGATGAAAATTATGAATCTCATCTAAAAGCGTTATCTAAAAAGCATGATTTAGTAATGATTCAGCTTTATGATAATAAAGAAATAAGTTTACCTCGATTGGGTATTATTCCCGTTTTTGATAAAGAAACAAAAAAAACATTCTGGCTCAACACATCGTCTAAAGAGTTCAGAACCATGCAAAAAGATCGTTTTGAGAAAACACAAACTCTTTTAGAAAGTATTGCTCTTAAAAGTAATGCCAATTATTTATCTATCAATACAGAGGAAGATTTTGTTCCTCGATTAATAGACCTTTTTAGAAAAAGAAACAAAAAAATTAAATAAATATGACTATTGCAGAAGCTCAAAAAACTGTAGATGAATGGATTAATAGTATTGGTGTCAGATATTATAACGAGCTGACCAATACAGCTATTCTGATGGAAGAGGTTGGTGAATTGGCTCGTATCATGGCTCGAACTTATGGGGAGCAATCTTTTAAAGATGGAGAAAAACATGATTTGGCTGATGAAATGGCTGATGTCATGTTTGTCCTGATTTGTTTAGCAAACCAAACAGGTGTAAATCTTACAGAAGCTTTGCAAAAAAATTTGGAAAAAAAAACCAAAAGAGATAAAGAAAGGCATCAAAACAATGAAAAGTTAAAATCCTAAATTTCTTGTATATTTGCGTTCTAATTTGGACTCCATGAAAACTCAAGATATATTTTTAGATAAAGCCGAACAAAAAGCATTTGATTTGAAGCATCGTCAAACTATTAATTTTAATATTGGTAAATACGACAATGCTGTAAAATCAGGCTTAAAACAATATAGTAATCATGAACTTGCCCGAGAAAGAGCTTCTTTCTTAAAAACACAGGCAATAGCTCATTTAGATGAGTTATTGATAGATTTTGAAGAGGCTTTTACCAAAAGAGGCGGGAAAGTAATCTGGGCAGAAAATAGTGAATCTGCCTTGAAAAGCATTTGGCAAATTTTTGAACGCCATAAAGCTAAAATGGCTGTAAAATCGAAATCTATGACTACAGAAGAAATTCATTTGAATGAATTTCTTGAGAAAAAAGTTGTAGAAACCATCGAAACTGACCTTGGAGAATATATTGTACAATTGGCAGGGCAAAAACCTTATCATATCGTTACGCCTGCTATGCACATGTCTAAAAAAGATATTGCTGAGCTTTTTGTTGAAAAACTTCGTATTTCTCCAACTGATGATGCACAAGAGCTTACTCTTACAGCAAGAAGAATCTTAAGAGAAAAGTATGTAACTGCAGATATTGGCATCACAGGGGCTAATTTCATTATTGCAGATGCTGGAGCTATTGCCATAACAGAAAATGAAGGAAATGCTCGTATGAGTACAACATTTCCAAAAGTACACATTGCCATTGTTGGAATCGAAAAAATAATTCCTAAACTTGAGCAGTTAGATATGTTCTGGCATTTACTTGCTACAAGTGGGACAGGACAAAAAATGACTGTTTACAACACCATATTTTTTGGTCCTAGACAACTCGATGAAATAGATGGTCCTGATGAGATGTATGTTGTTCTTTTGGATAATGGCAGAACCAAACTCTTAGCAGACCCAGAAAAAAGAGAGGCTTTAAATTGCATTCGTTGTGGTGCTTGCCTGAATGCTTGTCCTGTTTATAAAAATATCGGAGGGCATACTTACGATACTACCTACAGTGGACCTATTGGGTCAGTTATTACACCACATCTTGCCAGTATGAAAGAATATAAACATCTGAGTTATGCTAGTTCTTTATGTGGGGCTTGTAGTTCTGTTTGTCCAGTAAAAATTAATATTCATAACTTACTTCTACTCAATAGAAAACAGAGTATCGAAGAAGGGCATAATACTTTTAGTGAAAAAGTTGGCTTTAGTTTTTGGAAAAAAGGAATGCTTAGCCGAAAAATGATGGATTGGTTGAGTGCTAAAACTAAAACTAATTTTATTACTCGCTTTTTTAGCAAAACTTGGGGAAAGAAACGGGAAATGCCTCGTGTGGCTAAAAAAACATTTGCTCAACAATGGGAAGAAAAAATGAAATTATAACAGTTGTATTTCCAGATATTTTTTATAAATTAGTGTATTCTAAAGATTCATAAAATTATGAAAATGAGATTTTTATTGTGTTTACTGATGTTCATGATGGGCTGGGATACACTTTTAGCACAGGTCACAAAGCAACAAGATAAAAATGTACAGAAAGCAGATAACAAAACTCAATCTGTGAAAAACACATCAAGCCAAACTAAAGTAAACAAAGATAAAAAGGATGAAAGAGTGAAGTTTCAGCCTATTATCAAATATGACACAACAAAAAATAAGAAGAAAAAAGATGAAAGAGTTACTTACAAACCTATTATTAAGTACGACTCAGCCAAAAATAAAGTAAAAAAGACTGAAAGAGTTGCTGTTTCAAAGCCCATAGTCAGATATGATACCGTTCCTAAAGCGAAAAGAGAATATGTTCCACCTCCAATTCAAATAGATAGTACTTGTACCAGATGTAAAGGATACAAACATGACAGAGCTTGTGATGATTTACATTGTTATCAGGGGCATTGTTCTACATGCAAAGGGTATAAAAAATGTGTTCATTGTGCTGGAACTATGATGAAAAATGTAGGTTTAGAGGGTTGCCCAGATTGTACGGATGGTAAATGCAGAGTTTGTAGAGGTACCGGATTATGTGCTAAATGTGAAGGAACTGGCAGACTCCCTTGTACGAAGTGTGGAGGAACTGGCAAAAAAACAAAAGAACAGATAGAAGCTGAGATTCGAAAGAAAGAAGCCGAAAGAACAGCAAATATTCCTATGCCAACATTTAAGCAAGAATAAAAACAAAAAAGGCGATTAATCGCCTTTTTTGTTTGATAATATATAGTTATCTTTCTATTGCCCTATCAAAGTTTTGTAGGCATCAGCATCCATTAAGGTACTTACTTCTCCTGCATCAGATAATTTGATTTTTACCATCCAACCATCACCATAAGGGTCTGAATTTACTAACTCTGGACTTCCAGAAAGTTTGTCATTAAACTCTACAATTTCGCCAGCTACAGGCATAAATAAGTCTGAAACAGTTTTTACAGCTTCTACTGTCCCAAAAACTTCATGAGCAGCAATGGTTTGTCCTACTGTTGTAATATCTACATATACTATATCACCTAATTCTTTTTGAGCGAAATCACTGATACCTATGTATGCAAAGTCACCATCTAAACGTAGCCACTCGTGATCTTTAGAGTATTTTAAGTCATTAGGGAAATCCATATTTTTAAAATTTTAGTTTTTTAAGAAGATGCACAAACATAAGAAATCTATCTAAAAAAACAAATCAGTTTTATTTCTTTATCAAAATTTCAAATTCTACTCTTCGATTAAGCTTTTTATCATCTGGAGAGACCTCAGGTACAATAGGTTTGGTATTTCCATAACCTATTGCATCTATTCTACTTGGAGATATTTTTCCTTTCTGAACGATAAACTCTTTAATAGCATCAGCACGAGACTGTGATAACTTTAAATTAGCATCTTCATTTCCATCAGAATCGGTATGACCACTAATTTTGATTCGAATATTTGGATGATCAGCCATGAAATAAACAACTTTCATAAGGTCTGCCTCCATATTTGTTTGAATTTTTGCACTTCCTCCATCAAACTCTAAAGAAGCAAACTTCCATTTGTTAAATTTGATTGATTCTGCTTTGATATTAAGTTCTGTATCTTCTTTGAGGAAGAATTTTTTTTCTATTCTAAAAAAATCATCTCCTGTAATAATTACCAAATAATTATTATTCTTGATAAGGTCAAACTCATATGAGCCATCAGGGCGAAGGTATTTAGGAGCTACTTCTATACCATTATCCAAATCTATAATGGATACTATTCCCTGAAATGGGTTTCCTGTTTCAGCATCTACAACTCTTCCTTTAAAAACAATTGTTGCTGTTGGTTGGGCTTCCATAGGTACAGGAAAAGAATATAGATTTAGGTTTTCAGGGTCATCTTCAGAGGCTTTTGCATAATATAAATCTTTAGCTTTACTGTCAATAGCAAAGTAATATTCATCATCAGTACTATTCACTAGAGGACCTAAATTAACAGGCTCTTGCCATCTGAATAAATATTTATAAGATTTATAAATATCAAAACCTCCCAAATTAACTAAATGTCCATTAGAGCTAAAATACAACAAGTCATATTTTGGATGCATATAAGGACTTACTTCACTTTGGCGTGTGTTGATGGTGGGACCCATATTTTTCGGTTTTGCCCAAGATCCGTCTTTCTGTTTGTAAGTATAATAAATATCTGAGAGTCCAAAACCTCCAAGTCTATCTGATGCAAAAAACAATGTATCTTCACTTTTTGAAAGAGAAGGATGAGAGTCCCATGCAACACTATTTACATTAGGTCCTAAGTTTTTGACTATCCAAGAGCTATCCTTTTGCATATGAGCAACATATAAGTCACAGTTTCCATATCCATCGTTTGGTGAGTCACACCTTGAAAAATAGATAGTTTTTCCGTCTTTAGTGATATGAGCAGAACCTTCATTATACATAGTATTTAGTCCTTTAAACTCCTTGGCATCACTCCAATAACCATTCTCTTTTTTAGAATAAAAAATATCTTCATTGGCTTTTGTATCTTTTTTAATAGCCATGACATTTTTATATTTTCTTTTAGAGCTAAAAATCATCATACTATCAGTAATATTAATAGTAGGAGCGTAATCTGCTTTTTTAGAATTGATAGCATAATCCATTTCTAATAATACGCCTTTAGGAGGAATAAGAGTATCTACCAATTTACGATACTCCACCAATTCATAATAATATTCTAAAGGAACATAATAATCTCTCTGATTGACAGTTAAGGAGTCATAATGAAGTTCTATGGCTTTCACTTCTGACCCTCTATGGTGTTTTAGGATTGTTCGGTATAAGCTTTTTGAAATCTCAAAATCATCCAACAATTCTATCATTTTGGCAAGTTGCCACATCCTTTCAGCATCTTTATAGAAATTTTCAACGCCAAAATTCATGACATAATTATAAAGTAATGGATATGCTTTCTTCCAATCTCTATTTTTAATATATTTATCAATTGTTTTTAACTCTGACTCATTCAAATAGTATTTGGTATTATTGATGTTATTAAATTGGAAAACACTCTCTTTATTACGAGCAACAATAGGGTCTTTTACTTGTATTACTCCTTGAGATTTGACTTTATCAATTTGACCAAAAGAGTGCTCATATACCAGCAAAACAAGAAATATTATTAGAAAAGCCCTCATAGATACCATTGGTATAATTAAAACATTATGATTTGTAAAGGTACAAAAAATTTATTTTTAGCCAAAATCTTACACAAAAATCCAATATTCTGCCTTTTTTACAGTTTTCAATTTTGGCACAACACTTGAACAAACATACAGCCTGCTTCAGAAAAATTTATAATGCTATTTTTTCTGAAAATATAATATATTATAGTATTTACACTGACACTGACAAAAAGACAGTGTTCGATATTTTTTCTTATACGTAATTTTTTTATAAAAGATATATGGGTTCTTACAAAAATTATACACCTTTTTTACTTGCTGATACTGAAACTAATGGAGGGGTTGATATTTTTCCTCTTTTTGATGAAAAAATGAATGAAAATGGAGAGAAACTTCCTGAACAACTTGGTATTTTACCCTTACGCAATACCGTTTTATTTCCTGGAGTAGTAGTTCCTGTGACAGTAAGCCGTAAAAAAGCTATGCGTTTGGTAAAAAAAGCTTATAAAGGTAATAGAATTTTAGGTGTGGTAGCCCAAAAAAATCCACAGGAGGATGAACCTGTTGCTGCCAATCTATATAATGTGGGTACCATTGCCCAAATTTTGAAAATGATTACCATGCCTGATGGTAACGCAACAATTATTATACAAGGGCGTTCAAGATTTCAGGTTGAAGAATTTTTAAAAGAAGATCCTTATATTACTGCTAAAATCAAACCTCTTCAAGAAAATTTTCCTGAAAAAAATACCAAAGAAGTAAAAGCCCTTAAGTCTTCTTTAAAAGATGCAGCACTTAAAATTTTGCGTCTCAACCCAGAAATCCCCCAAGAAGCTCAAATTGCTTTAGATAATATTGAAGCTATCAGCTTTCTTACCCACTTTCTGGCATCAAACTTAAATGCAGAAGTTGGTGAAAAACAAGAACTATTAGAAATAGACCATGGTTTGCAACGTTCTACAAGACTTTTGGAGCTAATGCTCAGAGAAGTTCAGATGCTTGAACTCAAGTTTGAAATACAGAGTAAGGCTCATAACGATATGGAGCAACAACAGCGTGATTATTTCTTACGTCAGCAACTTAAAGTACTACAAGATGAATTGGGTGATGAAGTTGGAGGTGTTCGTATAGATGAGTTGAAAGCCAAAGCTAAAACCAAAAAATGGAGTGAAACAGTAGCAAAACATTTTGATAGAGAACTTATTAGATTACAACGCTCTAATCCTGCTTCTCCAGAATATGGTATTGCTCTCAATTATATTGAGTTGCTACTAGATTTACCTTGGAGTGAGTATTCTGAAGATAATCTAAATTTACAAAATGCTCAAAAAATACTAGATGCAGACCATTATGGTTTGGAAAAAGTAAAAGAACGTATTCTAGAATATCTGGCTGTTCTTAAATTACGTCAGGATATTAAAGGTCCTATTTTGTGTTTGTATGGACCTCCGGGTGTAGGAAAAACATCTCTAGGACGTTCTATTGCTAAAGCCTTGGGAAGAAAATATGTAAGAATGTCTTTAGGTGGATTACATGATGAAGCCGAAATAAGAGGACATAGAAAAACCTACATTGGTGCTATGCCTGGTAAATTTATCAGTAATATCAAAAAAGCTGGAACATCAAATCCTGTAATTATTTTAGATGAAATTGATAAAATAGGTGCTGATTACAAAGGTGATCCTGCATCTGCATTATTAGAAGTTCTTGACCCTGAACAAAATAGCACATTTTTGGATAACTACTTGGAAGTAGAATACGATTTATCTAAAGTCCTGTTCATTGCTACAGCCAATACTCTTGATACCATTCATCCTGCATTAAGAGATAGAATGGAAATTATAGAAATTAGTGGTTACACAACACAAGAGAAATTACAAATAGCTAAAGAACATTTAGTAAAAAAACAAAGAGAAGAAAACGGACTAAAACCTTCACATATCCAGATTTCGGATGAGGCTTTGGTGAAAATCATTGAAGATTACACAAGGGAGTCGGGTGTTAGAACTTTAGAGAGAAAAATTGGAAATGTTGTTAGAAAAATAGCAAAATCTGTTGCTCTTGAAGAAAAATATGAAAAGAAAATAACCCCCGAAATTGTTGAAAAACTATTAGGAACTCCTATTTTTGATAAAGAATTGTACCAAAGTGAAGATGTTGCGGGTATCGTAACAGGGCTTGCTTGGACTGCTGTTGGTGGTGAGATTTTATTTGTTGAATCTTCTTTAAGCAGAGGAAAGGGCAAACTCACTATTTCTGGACAATTAGGAGATGTAATGAAAGAATCTGCTTCAGCAGCACTTTCTTATTTAAAGGCTCATGCAGAAGATTTAAAAATAGATTATCGGGTATTTGAGCATTTCGACTTACATGTCCATGTACCAGCGGGAGCAGTTCCCAAAGACGGACCATCAGCGGGTATTACATTACTTACCTCACTAGCTTCTGTTTATACTCAAAGAAAAGTAAAAGATAAAATAGCTATGACAGGTGAAATAACCTTAAGAGGCAAAGTATTACCTGTTGGCGGAATCAGAGAAAAGATATTAGCAGCTATTCGAGCAGGTATTAAAGAAGTTATTTTATCTGATAAAAACCAGAAAGATATTTTAGATATTCCTGAACATTATTTAAAAGGGCTGAAAATTCATTATGTAAAAACAGCTCAGGATGTGTTAAAAATAGCTTTATTGCCCAAAAAAGTGGCGGAGCCTATGGATTTGAGTGTAATTATAGAAAAGTAAAAGGAGGCTTCGCCTCCTTTTTTATTTTGAGTTTATTGAGTAATTGTGATGCTTGCGATTTTTTCTCGAATACAATCAAGTAAATCTTGAGGCGGGCATTTTTTTGCTAATCTGGTTTGTAGTAACTCTCGAATAGCCACTTCCAAATCATATTGTTGATAACAAGGCAGACATTTTTCTATGTGAGCCATCAGCTCTTCTGTATTTTCTTCTGACGCCTCTCCATCCAATATTGTATAAAGGGAATCCAAACAACAACAGTTGCAGGGGTCTGAGCTTTGTTTCATTTCGTTCTTTTCGTGAAAGTTCTTATCTGAGGTCATAGTAATTTATGATTTTTGCAAATAACCCATTTTTTTTGCGTAACTGCTTAATTTTTCTTTTAGTAACCCTCTTGCTCTGTGTAATCGGGAGCGTACAGTTCCAATTGGGATATCAAGGATTTTTGCCATTTCTTCGTAAGTAAAGCCTTCTATATCACACAAAATAATAGCTATTCTAAAATCTACTTCTAAAGAATTGATGGCATTGGCAACTTCATCCCCAATTAAATCTTGTACTGATTCACTACGCAAATCAGAGGTTGCTTCTATTTCATTATCAAATTCTTCTGAATTATAAAATGTTTCAACTTCCTGATAATCAACTTTAGAAGGTTCTTTACTTTTTTTCCTAAAGTCGTTTATAAAGCTATTTTTTAGTATTCTAAACAACCAAGCTTTGGCATTAGTTCCTTTTTCAAAAGAATTAATAAATCTAAATGCTTTTAAATAAGTATCTTGTACCAAATCTTTGGCATCATCTTCATCCAACGTAAGCCTAAAAGCAAAATTATACATAGAGTCCAAATGAGGAAGCATCTCACTCTGGAATACCATGTTTTTCTCTTTTTCTGTATATGCAGTAGGTATCATAATGCTAAATCAAAAACTGGTGGTATAACGCAAATATAACAATAAGATTGCTATTTTTTTGTATTTCGTCAAAATAAATGCCAATACCAGAAAGTCTGCTTTATTGACAGATTATTTAGAAAAATAGACATTAGAGCTTTTATTTCCTGACAAAAATTTGCATTAAAATTAAATACTGATAGTTATTAAATCTATTTGGTTATATCTACATCATTTTGTATCTTTGTTGAGTTAAAATAAGTACTAAAAGCCTATAAATTTATATCCCTATACACAATATGAGCGATTTGTCGGAAAATTTGAGTCAAGCAGAGCAGTCCACCTATAATGCAGAAAATATCCAAGTTTTAGAAGGTTTAGAAGCTGTAAGAAAACGCCCTGGTATGTACATTGGTGATGTTGGAATTAGAGGGTTACATCACTTGATTTGGGAAGTTGTAGATAACTCAATTGATGAAGCTCTTGCAGGGCATTGCAATCGTATCGAAGTTACCATTCATGAAGACAACTCCGTATCTGTTTCAGATAATGGTCGTGGTATTCCCACAGACATGCACCCTAAAGAAAAACGTTCTGCTTTAGAAGTTGTAATGACAGTATTACACGCTGGAGGAAAATTTGATAAAGGAAGTTATAAAGTATCAGGTGGTTTGCACGGTGTAGGGGTTTCCTGCGTAAATGCATTGTCTTCTTTACTCCATGTAACTGTTCAGCGTCAGGGTAAAATATTTGAACAGGAGTACTCACAAGGTAAACCTTTGTACTCTGTCAGGGAGATTGGAACAACTGATACACATGGAACAAAAGTTCACTTCAAACCAGACGATACAATTTTTCAGAGTTTAGAATATAAATATGAAACTGTTGCAACTCGTTTACGAGAATTATCTTTCTTGAATAAAGGGATTATCATTACCTTAACAGATTTACGTGAAAAAGATGAGAATGGACAGGCTCTCTATGAAGAGTTTTTCTCTGAAGGTGGTTTGAAAGAGTTTGTAGCTTATTTAGATGATACTCGTGAAAAACTCATTCCTGAACCCATTTATTTTGAGGACGAACGTGGTGAAATCCCTGTTCAGGTTGCTATGCAGTACAATACATCTTACACCGAAAATATATTTTCGTATGTAAACAACATCAATACCATCGAAGGAGGAACTCACGTAGTTGGTTTTAGAGCTGCTCTTACGAGAACGCTCAAAGCCTATGCAGATAAAAACGGGATGTTAGAGAAACTCAAAATAGATATTACAGGCGATGATTTTAGAGAAGGTTTAACAGTTGTTATTTCTGTAAAAGTTTCTGAACCTCTTTTTGAAGGTCAGACAAAAACCAAACTTGGAAATTCGGAAGCTCGTAGTTCTGTAGAGAGTACTGTAGGAAAAGCCTTAGAAGCTTATCTGGAAGAAAACCCTAAAGTAGCTAAGCTTATTATTGATAAAGTTGTTTTGGCTGCTCAGGCTCGTCACGCTGCTCGTAAAGCCCGTGAAATGGTTCAGAGAAAGAATGTTCTTTCTGGAACAGGTTTACCTGGTAAGCTTGCTGATTGTGCAGAATCTGATCCTGCTATTTGTGAAGTGTTCCTAGTAGAAGGTGATTCGGCAGGCGGAAGTGCTAAACAAGGCAGAAACAGAGCTACACAAGCTATTTTACCTTTAAAAGGTAAAATCTTGAATGTTGAAAAAGCCCAAGAATATAAGATTTATGATAATGATGAAATTAAAAATATCATTACAGCACTTGGTATTAGCTTTGGAAAGAAAGATGAAACGGGAGAGTTTGATGAAAAAGCTCTCAATATGGAAAAACTTCGTTATCATAAAATCGTAATCATGACCGATGCTGATATTGATGGTAGCCACATTAGAACCTTAATTCTAACTTTATTTTTCAGATATATGAAGGAAATCATTGAGCAGGGCTATTTATATATTGCTCAGCCTCCTTTATATCTGGTAAAAAAAGGGAAAAAACAAACTTATTGCTGGACAGAAGAACAACGTAAAAAAGCAGTTTTAGAACTCGGTGAAGGCAAAGATGAAAGTGTTGGTGTACAGCGTTATAAAGGTTTGGGAGAAATGAACCCAGAACAACTTTGGGAAACAACCATGAACCCAGAAAACCGTTTGTTGAAACAAGTAACCATTGATTCAGCAGCTGAAGCAGACCACTTGTTTTCTATGTTGATGGGTGATGAAGTTGCTCCACGTAAAGAGTTTATTGAGAAAAATGCTAAATATGCAAACATTGATGTTTAGTATAAAGTACTGATTATGAGAAAAAAGTGTTGGAAGGAAATTTCTAACACTTTTTTGTTTGTAGATTTTTTTTCACTAACTTTTCTTTATCTAATTCTAAACTCCTAACTTTCGCATTCAAAGTCAGTAAGTACAATGAGCCAAGTAAGCAAAAATATACGTTATCTTAGAAGATTACATGATTATACCCAAGAAGAGTTTGCAGAACTTTTAGGCATAAAACGCTCTTCATTAGGAGCTTATGAAGAAGGACGAGCAACGCCTAACTTCAATACTTTGATGCAATTAGGTAAACTTTTTAATTTAACTATTGAGCAAATTGTATCCTCTGACATATCTACTATTGTTCTTGAGCCTAAAAAGATTTTAATAGATATAGAAGGTGAAGATATTTTAGAAGAAAACGATAATAAAGAACTGCTTGAGATTCTTAGAAAGGAAGAAATTAAAACAGATACTCTTAAAGACAAAGTAGAAAACAAAAATGACTGGAAAGCTCTTGAAAAAGAAAACGTTACACCAGAAATTAAAAAGACGAGAAGAGAAGAAGTTCAAGAAGAAATAAAGGAGAAGTTTTATCCAACACTAGATGATGGTTTATTTTCTGTTGAAAATCAGGTTGAACATTTTTCTGAAATTGATAAAGGGGATATCCCTTTTGTAAAGCAAAGCAACTTAGGTAATTATTTAGCTAATTATACTGAAAAAGAGTTTATTGAAAAACTTCCCAAGTTACAAATCAGTTTGCTGGCTAAAAATCAGGAGTACAGAGCTTTTGAAATGGATAGAAATTTTCCTTTAGAGAAATCCATTTGTATTGGCTCTTACCTAAAAAACTGGTATAATGTCCAAACAGGTGAAACATATCTATTTCTTACACAAAAGCAAGGTTTAGTATATGGAAAAGCTGATAATCGTTTGCGAAATGAAGGTTATATCAGAGTGCAGGGAATTGGACAAGAATATAAAATTCTTATCAGAGAATTATTCGAAATATGGCAATTCCAGTTATTTGTGAGTGCTGGAAAAATTGAAAATATTTAGTACTTTTGATTCTATGAAGAATCTTATATTATGTTTTTTTTGCCTAATACTTTTTAATTGTTCAAATAGCACTCATCCTATAAAACTTATACAAGTCCGTATTAATAATGGCATTACAGATTATTATGCTATTAATAAAGTTCCTTGTCCTGTTACTCTAAAATTCAAGTTTGATTCCATTCAAAATTTGTATAATCCACCTTCAAATTATATAGTTGTTCCTGCCTATGCAAAAAAGCATTTTATTTTTCGTTTAAGAAGGCAAAAGGACTCTATAACTTGGCATTATCGTTTTTATCGTGGATATACTTGGGGCGACCCAGATTTAATCTATGATAGTACATATATCTATGATTTACCCTTTGAAAAAGGAATAACAACCAAAATCATCAAAAATGACTCTATAAAACAAACTGTTGGAAGTAATTATCTTGAACTTTCAGCAAAAAAAGGAACTATTGTGAAAGCCATTAGAAATGGTACAATTGTAGGTTTAGATTATAACACTATCATATATCATGATGATGGTTCTTTTGCTTTTTATCAAAATTTAGAATTTGTATATCGTCAAAAAAGAGGTGATAGGATTAAAAAAGGAGAACCCTTTGGAGAAATAGGAGTAGATTCTACTCAACAGACAAATTTAAAGGTAGGAGTTTTTAAAGTTCAAAAAGATGGGATATTATATTCAATTCCTTTAAAATTTGACATAAACGGCACATCTCAGATATTATCTGTTGGCAAAGAATACACAGCTTTCAAATAAACTTCATACCATAAAGCAACATCTCATGCAACCATTACTATTCTCAACTCAATCTTATTTATATCTTCAGGAGCGAATTTTAGCTTTAGAAGGCTTTGAAAAGGGAGAAGTAGAAGTGAAAGTTTTTCCTGATGGAGAACGCTACCAACGTATTTTATCAGATGTTGAAGGCAGAAATGTTATATTGCTAGGAGGTACACCCACAGACACCGATACACTTGAAGTATATGATCTGGCTTCTGCCATTGCAAAATATGGAGCGAAAACGCTAACGGTTGTGATTCCTTATTTTGGATACTCTACAATGGAGAGAGCCGTAAAAACAGGGGAGGTTGTAACAGCCAAAACAAGAGCAAGATTACTTTCTTCTATACCCAAAACAGGAAGCAGAATTACATTTATGCTACTTGATTTGCATACAGAAGGTTTGCCTCATTATTTTGAAGGAGACGTACAAGCCACTCATCTGTATTGCAAAGAGATTATCATGGAAATATGCCATGAAATTGCAGGCAACGATTTTATTTTAGCTTGTACCGATGCAGGAAGAGCCAAATGGGTAGAATCGTTAGCCAATGATATGAATGTAAATGCAGCTTTTGTATTCAAAAGGCGTCTGAGTGGCAATGAAACAGTTGTTACGGGTATTAGTGCTGATGTGGTTGGTAAGACTGTTATTATCTATGATGACATGATTCGTACGGGAGGCTCGCTAATCAATGCAGCAAAATCGTATAAAGAGGCTGGGGCTACTCGTATTTTTGCAATCACGACACATGGTTTATTTACCAATAATGCCCTAGAAAGAATAGAAAATTCTGGGTTATTTGAAGGTGTTTATTGTACTGATACACACCCTAATACACAGAAAGAATCTCAAAATCCATTTTTGAGTGTAAAATCTGTTGCTAAAATTATTCACCCTAAAATAATTTAGAACGGCTTAGTGTGCCGTTCTAAACTTAAATACAGTTTGTCCGATACGAATGGTATCTCCATCTTTTAGATTACCTTCTTCAATAAACTCTTCATTAATAAACGTTCCATTTGTAGAAAGTTCATCTTTAAATTTGAAGTCTCCCATTCTATAAAGAATAGTCAAATGCTTTCCAGATACCTGACTATCAGGGATTACAATATCACAAGCACTATCTGAACCAATAATATTTCGACCTTCTCTGAGTTTAAAATCTGTTCCTAAAGCATCCATTGTAAAGGACACAAGCCATCCAACCAATTTTCTACCTGATGTATTAGCATTGGTAGCTACTGTTTGCTTTTCCTCAACGATATTACCTGAAAAGATGGAAGTCTTATTGAAATTAGCAATTTTATCGTTTTGAATAGTGGTTTTATCATCAGGAGTCATAAAATTTGTTTTTTGGTTTGTATTCTGAATAATTTGTGTCTTATTAAAATCCGTTTCTTGTGCTGTAGGGCAATACGGACAAGCCTTCAGAGTTGTCTCATAATAGTGTCCGTTAGGGCATAATTGATATGACATAGTTAATTGATTTTTAATGATTTGTAAAATTATAAAAATTATTCTAAAATTAAAAACAAAAATATATAACTATCTGATTTACAGAATTTATAATTTCCTTAACAAAAACTTATAAAAGCCCACCATTAATTTCTTCTGATAATTCCTATATTTGCTTTAGTGCTTTTTTCTGGAAAAATTCTGATGAGATATGGATAATATGTATAAAAAAATAGCTTTGGCTATTGGTCTAAATCCCCGAACAGAGGCTTTAGTTTGTGAAGCCAAAAGGATACAAAAGGTTTTTCAGGCAGAATTATTACTCATTCATGTAGGAGAACAAACTCCTGAAAGAGAGCAACTTATGAGTGAATTTTTACAAAACTCTCAAGCCAAAGATTTACCTCTTAAATGGATTGACAAAAGTAGTGTAACAGAAAATATTATCAAAACTTGTGAGTCAGAGTCTGTTGATTTGCTGATTATTGGAGCATTTGCCCGTGAAACATTTTTAAAGAGGCAAATAGGCTCTGTTTCAAGAGCATTGGCTCGCAAAGCCAATTGCTCTTTACTGATACTCACAGATCCCTCTAAAGATCCTAAGCCATTCAGAAAAATAGTAGTAGATGGTAATGATCCTTCCAAAGCTCTTGAAACTATTTCTGTGGCTCTCACTTGGGAAAAAATAGAAGATGCTACTCAGGTTCATATTCTAAAAGAAGCAAATATGCTTGGACTTAGCATTATGGCATCAGAAGACAGAAGTGAAGATGAAATAGCCACTCTTAAAAGAGATGCTGTCAAACATACTATTGATGAGCTTGAAAGGCTTATTCAACCTATTATTTCACCCGATTCTAAAATAAATATTAAAATTATTAGTGGTAAGTTTGGGTATGAAATTGCAAGATTTTCATCTCGTATTTTAGCAGATTTATTAATTGTACCAGCACCCGAAAGAAGTTTAGGCATTTTAGATAGAATTTTTACCCATGATTTGGAACATATTTTGGCTGATTTGCCCACAAACGTACTAATTGCCTACTAAAATGGAAAGTTTAAACCATCATGAAGTAGTCCTGTTTTTAGTGCAGCTTAGTCTTATGCTACTTTCGGGTAGAATAATTGGAGAGATTATGCGTTTTTTCAATCAGCCTATGGTGATTGGAGAAATTTTGGCAGGAATTATCTTAGGTCCAACTCTTTTGGGCAATTATTTCCCTGATTTTTTTGCTACCCTATTTCCCAAAACAGGGCATTCACCTGTGGCTCTCAACGGGTTTACTCAGGTTTCTGTTGTTTTGTTACTTTTTATAGGTGGTTTGGAGGTAGAACTTCCAACAGTGATCAATCAAGGAAAAAAAGCCTTTGTAACTAGTTTTTTTGGAATAGCTATGTCTTTTAGCATTGGTTTTTTTATTACTTACGAAAATGCCTCATTTTTCCACATAGCTCCAGAAAAACATTTAGTTTTCTCTTTATTTATAGGTACAGCTTTATCCATTACAGCATTACCAGTAATTGTACGTACTCTACTTGATTTAGGCATTTTTAAATCTCAAATAGGAATGCTTATTGTAGCAACAGCCATGATTGATGATTTTTTAGGCTGGATGATTTTTTCCATTATTTTAACCATGATGGAAGAAGGAGCAGAGCAATCTATTATTTATACAGTAAGTTTTACCATAATTTTTGCTCTTTTGATGCTTACAGTATTCAGAAGGCTGATGGATAAAGTTTTGCCTTGGTTTACAGAGCATTTGGCATTCCCAGGAGGTATTTTATCTATTATGCTGGTTTTAAGCTTTTTAGGAGCAGCTTTCACAGAGTATATTGGGATTCATGCTGTATTTGGATCGTTTCTGGTAGGTGTGGCTCTTGGCGATTCCGTACACATGACAGAAAAAATCAAAGAAATTGTACACCATTTTGTAACAAATATATTTGCTCCATTGTTCTTTGTGAGCATAGGGCTTAAAGTAAATTTTGCTACAAATTTTGACATCATTCTTGTAAGTTCAATTATGATTATGGCATTTGCAGGTAAAACTATTGGTTGTTCTTTGGCTGCTTTTCTGACAGGTTTTACCAAACGTCAATCTCTAGCTATTGGTTTTGGTATGAATGCAAGAGGAGCTATGGAAATTATTTTAGCAACCCTTGCTTTACAAAATGGACTTATCAACGAAAAGATGTTTGTGGCACTGGTAGTTATGGCTATTGTTACAAGTGTAACAGCAGGCTCTATGATGAAGTTTTTCTTACAACTAAATCCCAAAAAAACACAAGGAATCCCCCATGAATCCCACACATAAAGCACGTTTTGGTGTACTGATTGTAAATTTAGGCACTCCCGACTCTCCAAAAACACCTGATGTCAGAAAATATTTAAGAGAGTTTTTGATGGATAGCAGAGTCATTGATATTCCTCTGATTCCTCGCTGGATGCTTGTAAACATGATTATCGCCCCTTTCAGAGCCCCAAAATCGGCAAAAATATATCAAAAAGTATGGACTGAAAATGGTTCGCCTCTTAAATACTATGGTTTTCAGGTTGAAAAGTTATTGCAAAATGCCTTAGGAGAGAACTACGAAGTTCGTTTGGCAATGCGTTATCAGAGTCCTAGTATTGAAGAGGCTTTGAATGATTTTAAGGCTAAAAATTTTGAGAAAATTATTGTTATTCCATTTTTCCCACAATATGCTTCTGCTACTACTGGCTCAGTGCAACAAGAGGTAATGGATATTGTAAGAAAGTGGCAAATTGTTCCTCATATTGAGTTCATTCAACAATTTTATCAGAACCCTTTGTTTATCAAGGCTTTTGCAGAATTAGGAAAACAGTATTTATCCAAACACACCTACGACCATATTTTATTTACGTATCATGGTCTCCCTGAAAGCCAAATCCGAAAAGGTGATGACTTCAAAACTTGTCTAAAACACTCTAATACAGCCGAAACAGGTTGTTGTGCTGTACTTGGTACACATAACAGAAGCTGTTACCGAGCTCAATGCTTTGAGACTACTCGTTTGCTTGCCAAAGAGTTAGGTTTACCCGAAGGTTCTTATACAACTGCTTTTCAATCTCGTTTGGGCAAAGCCATCTGGATACAACCTTATACTGAGGATGTTGTAAAAAAACTAGCCAAAGAAGGCAAGAAAAATGTTTTGGCATTTTCTCCTTCGTTTGTAGCTGACTGCCTCGAAACCACCATAGAGGTAGGAGAAGAGTACAAAGAACTATTTGAAGAACATGGAGGCAACCATTGGGAACTTGTTGAAAGCCTCAACGAATCTCCTATCTGGATTGAATTACTCAGAAAAATGGTTTTAGAACACTCTACAGCCCAAGTAGCTCTGGATAGGATGCTTCAGGTAATTGCTGAGGAAAAAATATAAAAGTAATATGTCTTCAAAATATTCTTACGAATTCATTACAAACTTTGAGTATTTAATAGGGCAATATGGAGAGTATATTCAAATATCATCCCCCAAATACTATCACTTTATTTCTAATAATGGTTATTGTGGTATTTTTGATGAGGATTTCAATATAATTGTCTCTCCAAGCCATTGCTACATAACCATAAATTATTGGAAAAGTCAAAATATATTTGTAGGTCAAAAATTAATTATTTTCGATGATGGTAACGAATACAAAAAAGAGTCTTGGTATGAATTATTTGATGAACACTTAAATATCATAACAAAAGAACGTTATGATAATATATATACCCATTTTTTTACAAATATTGCTCTTGTAAAATTGGATAATAAATATGGTTTTTTAAAACCTGATGGGGAATATGCAATACCTTTGATATTTGATGGATGTAATCATAATGATTCTTTTGATAGAGCTATATTATCCATTAGCAATAGATATGGAGTTATAGATTCAAACGGTAATACTATTGTTCCATTTTTATATGATAATATACAAACATACGGAAAGGATTACAAAGCTTTTCTCAATGATAAAACAATTTGGTTTGATGAAAATGGGCATCAATTTGAATCTAAAATAAAAAACTATGGAGATTATACACCATCCTCTACCTTTACGAATAATAATGGTACTTTTGTTATTGTTCGTGAAGAACTAAAACATGGGGAGGTATATCTAACAAATATTCCACGAAATTATGAATCAAATGGAACTTACTTTGGAGTTATTGATGAAGATTTAAAGATAATAGTTCCTATTATTTATAGAGAAGTTGATTGCAACTCTGGAGAAAGTATTATTAAAGCTGTTAATGATGAAGGTTTTGTAGGTTATTTTGACTGTAGTGGCAATTTAATAATTGATTTTATTTATGAAGATACTTCATCTCATTACAGTAAATTTTCAAGAAATAGAGCTGTAGTTAAAGCTAACGAAAAAGAGTATTTAATTAATGAAAAAGGAGTGGTATTGAATTCAAAAGGATATGATTACATATCAACTCAAATTGCTCCTGATTTATTAAAAGTAGAATTAAATGGAAAAGTAGGACTTCTGGATAGAAAAGATGGAGAAGAGATTATTGCTCCTATTTATGATAATATTTCCTACATCAATCATCACACTTTTTTTGTACGTGTAGCTATAAAAGATACCAATGGTGAAGAACTTTGGGGTATTGTAGACAAAAATCAAAATATAGTTATTCCACATCTATATCACTATATCTCTGATTTTGAAGATGGTTTAGCAAGAGTTGTACTAAATAAAAAATTTGGCATAATTGATGAGAATAATAACATAGTTTTAGCATTAGAGTATGATCATTTAGTTCGATCTGATTATAACAAACAAATATTTATTGCTAGAAAAGGCTATTTTTATGCTTTTCTAAAGGTAAAATATTAAAATCAAACAATTAAAAAGGCTTCCTGATAATCAGGAAGCCTTTTTATATCTATTTCAAATTCTTATTCAAATAATCTGTGTATTGTTGGAAGAGAAGCAAACGGCTTTGAGGGCTGTATGCAACTCCGTGGTTACCAGGAGGATAAATACGTAAATCTACATCTTTTCCTGCATCTGTTAAGCCTTTCACCAATTGGAATGTATGTTTTACATGTACGTTTTCATCCATAGCCGAGTGAACAAGTAACATTTTACCTTTCAGGTTTTTAGCATAAGTAGTGCTTGAAGATGCTGTATATTTGGCATCATTTTCGGGCAATAAACCCATATAACGTTCTGCATAGGCAGAATCATATAAACGCCAGTCTGTTACAGGAGCTCCTACAATGGCTACTTTAAAAATATCTGGATAGTTTAAAACCGTAAAACTGGACATATAGCCTCCGTAGCTATGCCCACGAATCGCAATTCTATTGGCATCTACATAACCTTGTTTTACCATAAACTGAGCAGCCTCTGCAAAATCTTTACTTTCATATTTTCCTAATTGTTCATAAACAATTTTCTCAAAAGCATATCCATAACCTCCACTACCTCTGTTATTTACATTGATAATCACGTAACCTTGTTGAGCTAAATATTGCTCCCAACCATCTCTACCAAACTCATTATATACACCCTGAGCCCCTGGTCCACCATAAATATTTACAAGTAACGGATATTTTTGGCTAGGATTAAAGTTTGTAGGTTTTACTACATACAAATCTATTTTTACACCATCAGAATTGGTAAAGCTTGTCAGCTCTCTTGGTGAATAAGTATTTTGGCTTAAATATTCTGTAACTGGAGCATTATCTACTACTTTTTTAAGCATTTTGGGTTGTTTGCCTGTTTCCCAAAGTTCTACTTGGGTAGGAGTGGTTACATTTGAGTATCTGTCTAAGAAATACTTTCCATTAGGCGAGAAGTCAATATTGTGTCTTCCAGCTACTTGTGTAAGTTTTTTCTTATTCTTACCATCAAAATCTACTTCGTATAAATGTCTTTCCAAAGGAGATGCTTCTGTAGAAGTATAATAAATTTTCTTGTTTTTGGCATCTACACTATGTACAAAAACTACTTCCCAGTTACCTTTGGTTACTTGTCCTAGCAATTTTCCTTTATAGTCGTAGCGATAAATATGTGCAAATCCATCTTTTTCAGAAATCCAGAAGAATTCTTGTACTTCTTTTGGGAAAAAGGCATAATGCATAATACCTGCAAAAAAATCAAACACATCAATCCATGCTTTAGAAGTTTCTTCCATAATGAGCTTTACATCACCATTTTGAGCATTTGAGAAAAATAATTTCATTTGGTTTTGCTTACGGTTCAGATGCATTACTGCCAATTGTCCTGAAACAGATGTCCAATAGATACGAGGGATATATCCATCTCCCAAATCAACTTTTACCCATTCTCTTTTATTTTGAGCAATATCAATGATACCAATTTTTACAAGAGGGTTTTTGTTTCCCACTTTGGGGTAAGGCAATTTTTCGTAAGTATCAGCCAATCCACTATAATCTGTCATTTGGAAAATAGGTACTTCTCTTTCATCTGTTTGCCAGAAGCCAATGAATTTACTATCAGGTGACCATTCCCAAGCCTGAGCCAAACCAAATTCTTCTTCATACACCCATCCAAAACGACCATTCCAAACATTTTCTTTAGCATCGTTGGTTAATTGAGTTTCTTTTTTAGAAGCAAAATCGTAAATATATAAGTTTCCGCCTTTCTCATAACCTATTTTAGAACCATCAGGAGAAAGTTCGGCAGTTTGAGCATCTTTAGCTGCTAGCTGAAGACTTTTAGTTGCCACATCATAAAAATAATAATCAGAAATACCTGACCTACGCCAAACAGGGCGGAAATTACTTTGGAAAAGGAGATATTTACTATCCTTAGACCACTGAAAAGACCCATAATTGAAGGGTTTATCAGAATCAGGGAATTTCATTCCTTCACTTTTAAAAACTATGTCTTCTTTCCCATCTTTGGGTGAAAATGTTTTGATAACTCCTCCAGATTCAATGTATGAGTATTTTTCTCCTCCCTCAATCCAGTTTACACTACGAGGTCCAAAATTACCTGTTAGTCTGCCACCTGCTTGTAAACCTTCCTGAAGAGAAGCAAACTTCTTTTTATCTTGGGCGTAACCTTGTATTGCTACAAATAGGAGCAACACCCAAATCAGATTTCTTTTTTGCATATAAGTTTATGTTTTAGATAAAAACGCTTTTGAGAAAGCAATATTACTGATACTTATACAAAAAGACAAAAGTCTTTTTTTTTGTCTTATATACTTTTATTTTTACAATTATATTATTTAGAAAGTATTTATGGAAAACTCTTACAACAAAGAACTAGCAAAACTTCTTAAAGATTTAACACCAGCTATTTGGTGGAAAAGACTTTTAACATTTATTATTGATAGAATAGTTTTGTATGGTATATTCATTCTTTGGGGATTTTTTGCAGGAGCAACTGGACTTGGACTTGATTTATTATATGAAATAGCTGATAATAAATTTTTAGATATTTTAGTAACAGCTTTAGTCTATGTGATTTATTGTGGTATTTTAGAATATACCAGCGGAAAAACTGTAGGTAAGATACTTGTAAAAACAAGAGTAGTTAGAGCTGATGGTTCAAAACCTGATTTAGTAACCATCATCAAACGAAGCTTATCACGAATTATACCTTTTGATGTTTTCTCTTTTTTAAGCAATAATCCAAGAGGCTGGCACGATAGCATTTCTGATACCATTGTAGTTGACGAAGACACATTTAACTCATACGAAAAGCTTTTATCTGAAGTAGATAAAAATAATGAAGATGAAGATACTTTTTAATAGAAAACTATGAATATCTATTTAATAGCATTATTTTTATTCTTTTCTTGTTCCCAGATTTCAGCTCAAATTCAATTTGAGAAAGGATACTTTATCAACAATAATCGTGATACAATTCACTGTTTTATCAAAAATTTAGACTGGAAGGGAAATCCCAAGTCTTTTAAATATAGGTATTCTGATACATCAAAAGTGAAAACAAATTCTATTGACTCTGTTATGGAATTTGGGATACTAGACGTTGTAAAATATCAAAGATTTAATGTAGAAATTGACCGTTCCAGCGAACAAATTAATTTATTAAGTTTAGATAAAGCTCCTATTTTTGAAAAAGAAAAATTATTCCTTAAAGTATTAATTGAGAGTCATGCAAATCTTTATTATTATGAGAGTGGTAATTTGAGACGCTTTTTTTATAGTACTCCTCAAGAGCCTATCAAACAACTCATTTATAAAAGTTATCGAACTGGAAATAACCAAATAGCAAAGAACACAACTTTTAAACAACAGTTATTAAAAAGCTTTCAGTGTTCTTCAATTAATATTGATGATATAAAACTTCTAGATTATGCCACAAAACCTTTAATTTCTTTATTTATAAAATATAATAATTGTGAAAACACCCAAATTAATAATTACTTTCAAGAAAAGAAGATGAAATTCTTTTTTGAGGTAAAAACTCAGATTAGATATTCTAAATTGTCTATTAAAGACGAATTAGCCAATTTAGTTGTTAATTTTGGGAATAAACTAACAGCTAGTGTTGGGTTTTCCAGCGAAATTGTATTGCCTTTCAATAAAGATAGATGGAGTATTATTGTTGAACCTAGTTTTCAATATTTCAGTTCGGTTGTAAAGAATGTAAATGACAGAAGTTATTTCAGACCTATAGATATTGCTGTAAATTATAAGTCTATAGAAATACCTATTGGCTTAAAACATTATTTTCATTTCAATAAAAAATCAAAGCTATTTTTAAATGCTCTTTATGTACTAGATTTCCAATTAAAGTCTAAAGTAGATTTTTCGTATTATAGACCAGATTTAATTGTCACCTCAGGCAATAACTTTGTATTAGGAACAGGCTTTTTTTACAATAGATATAGCATTGAAGCTCGTTATCATTTTCAAAGACAAGTATTATCAAGATACATGACTTGGAACTCTAAATATGAAACTATTTCTGTTATATTAGGGTATAGATTAAAAAAATCTTAATTTTATTTGATATGAGTTCTTTTTATATCTTTAGAGGAAAACTAACTTTTGAAACACCAGAATTAGCTCAAGTAGCTTTTGATTATCTTACTCAAGAAGAAAAGAGTTATTTTTTTATTCCTAAAGAACATAGAAATAACCCTGATTTCTGCAAAACCCTTTCACTTAAAGAGAACATTCTTTACATTGAAGATGAAAATTTTGGAAGTGAAGGTATTTATGATACAGCAGATTGCATATCTAATGTAATTGGGATAGCAAAATCAGGAAAAGTTGTTTTTCAGGATGGTGATAATGAAAGGGAAGCGTATTACCTAAATCCGAGTTATGAATTAAAAAATAAGCTAAGCTTGTAAAATATTGATTGTTTTTTGTATTACAACTCTAGTAGTTTTTCAATTCTATCAGAACATAATTTGTTTGATGTAGGATTTTTGTGCAATTTTATCCCCACAAAATACAACATCCTTATATTGTTTACTTATGAAAGATTTACTCGCCAAATTTGAAAACAAAGCCCCAGAAATAGTATTTGAGTGGCATGACGCTGAAACAGAAGCAAAAGGTTGGATTGTTATCAACTCTTTGCGTGGTGGTGCAGCAGGAGGGGGAACTCGTATGCGTAAAGGCTTAGACCGTAGAGAAGTAGAGTCTTTAGCCAAAACAATGGAAATTAAGTTTACCGTTTCAGGTCCTGCGATTGGTGGAGCTAAATCAGGTATAGATTTTGACCCACAAGATCCTCGTAAACATGATGTTTTAAAGCGTTGGTACAAAGCTGCTTTTGCTCTACTGAAGAACTATTATGGTACAGGTGGCGATTTGAATGTGGATGAAATACATGAAGTAATACCCATTACTGAAGAGTATGGTTTGTGGCATCCACAAGAAGGTATTGTAAACGGACATTATAACCCTTCTAAACCTGATAAAATCAGAAAAGTAGGACAATTACGTCAAGGTGTTTCTAAAGTGATTGAAGATTCTAATTACATCCCTGATGGAGCAAAACGTAAATATGTAGTTGCTGATATGATTACAGGTTATGGTGTTGCAGAGGCAATCAGACATTTTTATACTTTGTGGGGTGGTGATGTAAAAGGTAAAAAAGCCATTATTCAGGGCTGGGGTAATGTAGGAGCTACAGCAGCTTTATATCTGGCAAAAGAAGGTGCTAAAATTGTAGGGATTATTGACAGAGTGGGGGGCATTATGAAACCTGAAGGAATGACTTTAGATGAAATCAAGAAATTATTTGCAGATAGAAGTTCAAACTTTTTGGTGGCAGATAATTTAGTGCCTTTTGAAGAAATTAATGAAAAAGTCTGGAGTATGGGTGCAGAAATATTTGTTCCTGCTGCTGCTTCAAGACTCGTAAAACGTGAACAGGCAGAAGCTCTCATTCAGAATGGATTAGAAGTGGTTTCGTGTGGAGCTAATGTGCCTTTTGCTGACCCAGAAATTTTCTTTGGGCAAATTGCACAATTTGTTGATAGTAAAGTAGCTTTATTACCCGATTTTATTGCAAATTGTGGTATGGCAAGAACTTTTGCATATTTGATGAGTGAAAGAGGTGGAAATATTACTGACGAAGCTATTTTCTCTGACATATCCAATACTATTCACAATGCTCTCTTAAAAGTTTATGAGGCTAACCCCAAGAAAACTCAAATTACAGAAAAAGCCTTTGAAATTTCTTTAAAACAATTAGTATAATATGAAAAATTTAATTTATGTGTTCTTTTTGAGCTTTATTTTTTGTGGTTGCAAACAACCTCCAAAATCTAACAAAACAATGGATATAGAAAATAAGAAGTGGTTTCTAGTTGAGTTAAATGGAAAAACATTTTCCATTTCTCAAGAGGGGAAAGTGTTTTTGAAATTTAATAAAGAAATCAAAAAAATAGAGGGTTTTGCAGGATGTAATAGTTTTTCAGGAGTTTATAATCTGAAAAATGACGCTGTTTCTTTATCAGAAATGATTTCAACAGAAGCTTATTGTGAAGAGATTATGGACAAGGAAAGAGCCTTTTTTAAAGTATTGGCAGAAACAAAAACACTCTCTGTCTCAAAAGATAACAAAACATTATTTTTACTCAATGAAAGTAAAAATACGTTAGCCCAACTGAAGTCAGAATAATAAAAAAGCCTATCGTTTTGATAGGCTTTTATTTTTTATGCTTCTTCAGCAAGTTTTTTAAATCCTCTTTTTTTGGTAGATTTTTCCTCTACTTGTACAACGATTTCTTCTACACCTGCCAAAATACGACCACAGTGTTCACAAACGATTAGTTTTTTCTTTTCTCTGATATCTACCTGACGCTGAGGAGGAACAATATTGAAGCATCCACCACAAGCATCTCTTTTTACCATTACTACAGCTAAACCGTTGGACGAATTTAAGCGAATTTTCTCGTATGAAGTCAATAAGCGTTCATCAATATGTACTTTTTGCTTATCTCTGTCAGCGATTAAACTTTTTTCTTCTTCTTCACTTTCTCCAACCAATTGGTCTAATTCTTTTTGTTTTTCTTGAAGATATTTATTTCTATCAGTTAATATTTTTTTAACTGATTCAATTTCATTCTTTTTATTTTCAATTTTGTCTTTGGCTTCTTTTGTTCTTTTATCACAAAGTACCAACTCTAACTCTTCAGACTCTATTTCTTTTGACAAAGCATCAAACTCACGATTGTTTTTTACGTTCATTTGCTGATTTTTGTATTTGTCAATCAGTTTTTCAGCCTCTTTTTTCTTGTTTTTAAAATCGTTGATGGTTTGATCTAACTCTTTGATTTGCTCTTCAAATCTTTGAATACGAGTTTGATAACCAGCGATTTCATCTTCTAAATCTTGTACTTCATTGGGCAAGTCGCCACGAAGTTTCTTAATATTATCCAACTCGTTATCAATGCTTTGTAATTTCAACAAAGCTTGTAATTTCTGTTCTACTGTTTTTTCCATTGATTGTGCCATTAAAGGTAATACACAGGATTGGTATTCGTTTGTGAAATTTGAACTGCAATATTAGGAAATTTTTCTGATAAAACCTTATGTAATAATTCTTTTGTAAAAATTTCACTTTCATAATGTCCAATATCAGCCAAAACGATTTTATTCTCTGTATCAAAAAACTCATGATATTTCACATCAGCAGTAATAAAAATATCTGCTTTAGCTGCAATTGCCGTTCTGAGTAGAAAAACTCCACTACCTCCACAAAGAGCTACCTTTTTGATAGGCTTTTTAAGAAGTCTGGTATGTTTCAATACTTTTAAATTCATTTTTTCTTTTAAATACATTAAAAAAGTTTGCTCATCCATCTCATCTGATAATTCTCCTATAGCTCCAGAACCAACCTCCTGATTTTCATTTTCTAGATTATGTAAATAATAGGCTACTTCTTCATAAGGATGGTTTTGTTTAAGTGTCTGAATTATTTTTCTTTGCAAATATGTAGGGAAAACCACTTCTATCCGAAATTCTGATGCTTCTTCCAGTTTGCCTTGTTCCCCTAAAAATGGATTTGCTTTTTCATTGGGTTGAAATGTCCCTGTTCCTTCTAGCTGAAAGCTACAATTTTGATAATTTCCTATTTGTCCAGCTCCAGCTTGCCATAAAGCCTCTAAAATTTTTTGACTATACCCTTTTGGACAAAATGTTGTTAATTTTGATAAAATATGAGACTTTGGAGCGAGAATTCTTACATTTCTCAAACCTAATCTTTCTGCTATATGAAAATTTACTCCACCCCATACATTATCCAAATTAGTATGAATGGCATAGAGTGCTATATCATGTTTGATCGCTTTCAGAATTGTTCTTTCTACATAATTCTTACCTGTAAGGCTCTTCAACGGCTTAAACAAAATAGGATGATGAGCGACTATTAAATTACAGTTACTATTAATAGCCTCATCTACAATATCTTCTGTCATATCTAAAGAAACCAACACTCCTGTAATTTGTGTATCAGAATTTCCTACAATTAAACCTGAATTATCGTAACTTTCTTGATAAGCAGGTGGAGCAAAGCTTTCTAATAATTGTATAATTTGTTTGATTGTATCCATTTTTATTATATTTCAAATATTTTTTATGATTTTACTATGATGACGCATTTTAGGTATTTTTTTTCCTATCTACAAGAACGCTTTCCATTTATTAATATGGGGCTTTTTGCTATTCTTTTTGGAGTTGTTTTTTCTGTAACCAATTATGAAAATCAAACTATCCAAATATTTGACTGGATGTCTGTCATAGGTATTCTGGCTGTAATTTCTTTTTTTTTCAGGCTAAGAATCTATGATGAAATCAAGGATTTTAAACTTGATGCTCTCAATCATCCAAACAGAGTTTTGCAATCTGGTAAAATTTCTTTAAAAACGCTTATACTTATTTCATTGATAATCAGTATCTCTGAAATATTTTGGAGTTACCAGAAAGGAACATCAGCTTTGATTGCTTGGGGTATTGCCTTTTTTTATGCCTTCTTGATGCGATATGAGTTCTTTATAGGGAGTTTTTTAAAAAAATATTTGCCCTTATATGCTTTTCTACATTTACTGATAATGCCTCTTATCATTTTTTGGATATGGGTTGCTCATATAGGTTTTCTGATGAATCTAAAGTTGGTATTACTAATGTTTTTTAGTTTAATATCTGGTTTTGCTTTCGAAATAGCCCGAAAAATTCATGCTCCAGATGCAGAAAGTCCCACCATAGATTCTTATTCTAAGACTTTAGGTTATCATCTATCTATTTATACAACCCTATTTATTTGTATCATAACAGCAATTATTCAAAACTTATTTTTATATCAAATCAAGGCTCATTGGTGGACATACTGTATTATTTCATTTTTATTGATATGGATAATCTTTCAGTATATATCTGTTCTTAAAAAACCTCATGAAAGTTTATTAAGAAATAATGAAAAAAGTGTTTCTATTTTAATGTTGGTAAGTTATTTGTTACTCATACTGGAATTAAATAACTGAGTGCTATGATACTTTTTCCAAATCAGACGAAAAAATATAAAATAGGAGGTAAAGCTAAAAACTTATGTAGATTGAAAAATATGGGGCTTCCTATACCAGATTTTGTAGTTATTCCAAACGAAGCCTTTGAGGATGAGACCTTTACTCTCCATAAAAATGACAAAGATACGTTGCTCCAAATTTTAAAAAATTGGGATTTGCCAAATAAAAAAGTCATTGTACGATCTTCTGTACATGATGAAGACGGATTTAAACATTCTTTTGCTGGCTTAATGGAGTCTTTTTTAGATATAGATTCGTTTGATAAAACTCTTCAGGCTATAACAATTTGTGCTCAAAGTGCTTTTTCGGAAAAGGTAATGGCGTATCGAAAACAAAAAAACATCCATCATCCTATTTTACCTGCCGTTATTGTTCAAAAACAGGTTTCAGCTATCAGTAGTGGGGTGGTTTTCACCACTAATCCACAATATCCTCAAGAAATGGCTATTCATGCAACCAAAGGTTTGGGCGTTGATTTGGTACAGGGGAATATAGAACCTGATGAATTTTATTTATGGAAAAAAGACGGACTTATCAACAGACAAAAAAATATTGAAGAATATATTTTATTGTCAGATAAACAGTTAAAGCAGATTTGGACGATGAGTAACCAAATTGAGATTTCATTTGGTTATCCACAAGATATTGAGTTTGTTTTTGATAATGAACACCTATACATTGTACAAACTCGCCCTATTACACAAGAAATACCCAAAGTGGTAATTTATGATAACTCCAATATTCAAGAAAGTTATTGTGGTGTAACTACACCTCTTACTTTTAGTTTTGCTCAAAGAGCTTATGCAACAGTTTATAGACAAACGATGAAATCTTTGGGATTATCTCAAAAAGTAATCACTCAAAATGAGCCTATTATTCAAAATTTATTGGGTTTAGTTAAAGGCAGAATTTATTACAATATCAATAATTGGTATCAGGGTTTAAAATTATTGCCTTCTTTCAAACAAAACAAGAAAGACATGGAGCGTATGATGGGTGTAGAAAAACCTATTGATTTTGTTGAAGACCATCAGAAAACATTTTTAGAGAAACTCCAAATACTTCCTTCTTTACTTTTCAATTTAGCAAAATTGCTTTGGGCTTTCCGTCGTTTGCCTATTTCTATCAAGAGTTTCTTAGAAAATTTCCGCTTTTTTTATCAAAATTTTTATGAACAGGATTTCAGCAAATACTCTTGGAATGAACTGCAAGATATGAAAAAGCAAATAGATGTATCTTTATTAGAAAATTGGAGCGTTCCCATTATCAATGATTTTTATGTGATGATGAGTAATGGAAAGGCTATTCGGCATCTCAAAAAGTTAGGATTTAATGCTCCTGAAGAGTTTTTAAGTCGTTTTTTCGCCAAAAAAGGGGATATTGTCAGTACACAACCATTTATAGAACTCCAAAAATTGGCTAAAGAAGCTAAAGAGAACCCAGAACTTACTGATTTGATTTTCCATGCTCATAATCAAACACATGAGAATATTCAGCAGGCTTTTCCTAATTTTTTCAAAAAAATCAGCTTCTTTATAGAAAAGTTTGGAGATAGAACCATTGGAGAACTCAAACTTGAAACGCATACCATGCGTACACATTTTATTGTTTTTTATAAGTACTTAGTAAATCTCATCAAAATTCCAGAACAAGAATCTCAAAATCAGCTATCTTTAAATATACTGGCTCAACAAGAATTAGACAGCAGGCTTATAGGTAAATCTGTTTTTTTTAAAAACAAGACTTTCAATATTTTAAACTCCCTTCAAAAAGCTGTAGAAAACAGAGAGTTGTTGCGTTTAGAGAGAACCCGTTTGTTTGGGATGTATAGAACACTCTATAGAACTATGGGTTTATATTTACAAAAAAATAATTATTTAAATGACGCCGAAGATATTTTTTATTTATATGAGAAAGAAATTGAAAAATTTGATTCATATAATCTGAAAAGCATCATTGAGCATAGAAAAAAAGAGTTTGAAGGTTATCTTCACGAAAAAATTGATTCACAAGTTATTATACCCTTTCCTCCTTCTGAAAGCACAACTGAAAATCAGGTTTTTGATGATAAAATCCTGATAGGTTCTTGTTGTGTTGCAGGCGAAGCTGAAGGAGAAGTAATTGTTATCAGTAATCCTACAGATACTTTGGATGTAGTTGGAAAAATCATTTGTGCTTTGCGTACAGACCCCGGTTGGGCTGCCTTATTTCCTGCTTGCAAAGCAGTTCTGATAGAAAAAGGCTCTGCTTTATCCCATTCGGCAATACTCCTTCGAGAGTTGGGTATTCCAACAATTATCAATATTCCCAAAATTACTGATATACTCAAATCGGGACAACATATTCGAATTAATGCTGAAGAAGGCAAGATATATATATAATTATGGAAAGGATTGTTTTTCAGGGAGAAATCCCTTCCAGTTTTTTTGAAATACGTATAAGTATTTATCAAAACGACTCATTTTATCCATCAGAAAATCCAACTTATATTTTAGAGCTTTTCAAAGAGGAAGCTCAAAGGAATGAGATTATTATTTATACAGACCATAAAAACATTCGTTTGGTAGGCTTTTTTCCTGAAAATGAAGACATAGCCTATGCTGGCTTTTGGGAAACAACCCATGATTTAGGATTGAATCATGCTGTTTTTGAGCTATTTTTTGCAGATATACAACAAAAAAACAGGCGTGAATTAATTATGCCTATCAATTTCAACACATACCAATCTTATCGTCTTCCTTTAAATACACCTATCTGGAAATTATTCTCAGGTGAGCCATCTGAACCACTTTATTATTCTCAAATTCTTTTAGAATTAGGTTTTGATATTCATACACATTTTGAAAGCCGAATGTTAAGAAAAGAACATGTTTCTTGGGTTTATCAAAATAAGCAAGAAGTACTTTCAACATTATCAGGTATTCCATTCAATATCATTCCTTTATATCCTGATATTTGGCAAAAATACGAAAAAGAGATTTTTGTATTGATAGATGCTATTTTCTCTGCCAATCCATTTTATAAAAAGATTTCTTGGGAACAATTTTCAAAAATGTATCATTATCAGTTTGCTGAAAAGTTGTGTCCTTATAGCTCTGTTTTATTCCAAGAAAAATCAACTAATTCACTGGCTGCTATTAGTTTATGTTTACCTCATTATGGCTACTCTACCAAAACTAAAGGAAATTTCAAAGAAGATTATCCAAACTTATCTCCCAAAATATTATTGGCTAAGTCTGTAGGTGTTCATCCAAATTTCAGAGGACAAAACCTGATGAATTATCTTGCTGCTTATGCTATGCTTTCTTTTCAGGATTATTATGATGACATTATTTTTTGCACTATGCGTTCTGATAATATCTCCCTTCGTTTTTCGGATGCATTTCCACATGAAACGAGTAAATATGCTCTTTTTTCAAAGAAACTATAAATCAAACCATGCAAAGTAATTCTCAACAACAAATGGCAGAAATGGATAAGGGCTAACTGCATGAGCCATCATGTACATTCCTAATCTATGTAAGCCAAAATGCAGAGCTGAAATTTGTAAAATCTCTAAAAACAAGGTTCTGTCATTGAAACGATTATCTAAATGACTCAATGTTTTATAATATTCATCAATATATTGAGAACGTAGATAATGCCTTTCTTTATCCAATGTAAAACATAAAAACTCTACTAAATCGTATTGAGGAGCATGCAAAGTAGCTAATTCCCAATCGTATAAACAAAGTTTGGGTTGATTGTCTAATATTTTAAAACAAATGTTTCTTGGATTGCAATCATTATGAATCAGCGTTTTGGGATATTTATCCATTATTTCCCAATGCTGAGGAATGTCCTCAATAGCTTTTTTGAGAAATTCTACTCTTTTTGTTGTATATAAATCCGAGTGATGTGTATGAGCATTCTCCACTAATCCAATCCAAAGAGGTTGTAAATCTTGCATGTACGCCTTTGAGGGCGTGTCCATCCAGAATTTTGAATTTAATTTATCTGATTTCACAGAACTATGCCAATGAGCCAAACTATTGAGGGTAGTTTTTATGTATTTATCTGTAAAATTTTGGGGTTGCATGACAGCGTTGAGAAGGCTCACATCTTCCAAATATTCCATCAAAATCATAAATAAACCTTCATTCTCGTCTGTATATACTCCAAAAATAGTTGGCGTAAGTTCTGATGGTATTTTTTTATAGATTTCTTGCTCTCTTTGATGAGTATGATAAAAACCTGTTTGCTCCTGATATCTAGGATAAACTTTTGCTAACTCTCCTCCACAAGCCTGAGACAAATTACTCAGCATCGTTATAATTTCTTGGCTATGAGGCTTTACTTTCAAAACCATTTTTTGTATTCTTTTGACTCCCAATCTTGTAAAAGTAATTTCTACTCCAAAATGTCCAATTTTTGACTCTGATTCTTGAGCTGTGAGAGCTACTAAAATACTTGCAGAATTATCTATTTTAAAATTTTGAACATTCTCTATGATAATGTTTGTTTCAGGGGCAAAATCCTGCATGAGTTTTTCAAGAAATTCTTTTTCTAAGAAAAAAGGCGTTTGAGTATTCATATAAGTCTATGATATTTTAACCAAATGTATATTCTTAAAATAAAAACAAGAGGTTGGTAGTTTAGGTATAACTTGATAGTGCAGGTCTTGATTTTCAGAAATTATTTGATTTTGTAGTAAATTCCAATATATAAATTTTAGATTAGTATTATGTTTGGAAAGCTTATTACAGATTTCTTCAAATGTTCGTTTATCTGTGTATTCAAAAATATTGGAGAGGCTTGCTTTGGTGATAGCCTTTCCCTCTTCTGATAGTAAATAATCCGTAGCTTCTCCTGTTACAATTTTTATTTTATGCAGATTTTTTTTGAGCAAATCAAAGTTTTTTTCTTGATAGCAAGGAGGTAATACACTTGTTGGTATACCTTCTGCACCAAAGAAGAAAAAGCGAAAATATAGATTATTTTTAAATAAAAAGTTATCTGCTTGATAACACAAACGATTATAGAAAGTTTCGCCTGCATTTTCTTCTGCATACTTAAATAATTTCGAATCTCGACCTTTACTCAAATTACTTTCATTGAAGTAATTGATAAATTGCTTCCTAAAATCAGATTTATCTAAATATTTCCTAAAAAAAGAAGCTTGTTCCTCAAGATTTTCAATTGTAACAAGTGTATGTAGTTTTTGCTGTAACTCTGAGGGCAATGTATTTATAAAAGCTGTCAGATACGTTTCTAACTTCCCTGAATGTAGAATTCCTTTTGGGTTTCGTTCAAAAAAACTGTTCCAAAAGTCCCGATGTTCTGCTTTGATAATAGTTTGTATTTTTTCTAAGTTTTTAGAGACCCCATCTTTCCCATCCAGCCCTAATAGTCCTCTGAAGGTAGCATAATCATAATTTTTGATAAGGTTAATTTGAAGTTTTAAAAGTTCGTTCTGAATTGGGTTAATATCTATGGCTACAATTTGTTCCAAGGGATTTAAAGCAGAAGAAAGCACATTTTTCCCTCCAGAAGTGATGATAAGAGCTTGGTCTGTAACCTGAAAATCAAGAGCTTGATTTAATATCTGATTATCTTCCCAAACAAAAGAGTAGCGAACAATATCAAAGTTAAGTTGTTGAAATTCTGAATACATTTATTTGATTTGTTGATATAAAATTTTAGAGTGGTGTCTGTGGTCTGTTGGCAAAGCATCTTCTATATAAATTTCACCTATTATATTTTTTTCAATATATTGATATACAATATTTTGTATTTCTTGTTTTGTAAGTTTAGAAACCACATATATATCAAATTTATCTTCATTAGCGATAGCAGCTACTTGCGTTATATATTCCATACAGAGCAACATATGCTCTATCATATAATGTTGAACTCCTCCTATAATCGTTTCATTGCCTTTTCTTCCTGTTAGATAGAGTATTCTTTCTTCATTCTGATAACCAAAATCTCCTGTTTTAAACCAAGATTCCCCTTCTTTTAAAGCCACATGATGACCTCTTACATATATTTCTCCAACTGTTGTTAAAGTATTTTCAATATTTAGTTCACCAATGGGTTCAATTTTTATTTCTAAGGACTCACTAATACGCCCAACACAAAACCCCTTTAGAGGTTTTTGCAAATATTCTACTTTTCTAACGGCTATTGGTTCTGCTTCTGATGAACCATAAATCACATATACAGAAGCATTATCAAATATTGCTTTCAAATCAGAGAGTAGTCGTTCGGAAACAGGTGAACCTCCAATACCCAAAGCCTTTACTGATGACAATTTCATGGGCTTTTGTTTCAAATATTGTACCATTCTCGCAAAATAAAACACATTCCCTGTTAGTGAACTGATTTTTTCATTGTGTATTTGTTCGCAAATTATTTCCATATTTACTTTTAAAAGGGAAAATTTTTCAATTGCAGGCATAACACTCAAAACACCTACTGCCAAGTTGTGTAATAAAATGTTTGTAAATAAGGGGAAGTCTATCTGATTTTCGAAAGGTGGAAATTCTTTTTTAATTGCTTGATGTTGAGCTAATAGAACTTGATGACTACGAAAAACAGCTTTAAAATCTCCTGTTGAGCCTGAACTATAAGAAATTAGAGCATTTTGTGTAGCTAAAACCTTCTGAGTAGAAACTATAAAATTGCTTTCTTCATCAGAAAAAATATCTATTATCTTTATTTTGAGTATTTTGCCAAGTATTTTTTTCACAATGTTAGGTCTTTCTGTTACAACACCTTGAGCATTTAATTTTTTTAAGATTTTAAAAAAGCTCTGAATAGATACCTGAAAAGGAGGTATTACGGATGTAATACCTTGTGACATTAAAGCTAATATCATGAAAAACGTATTTGGAGAAGGCGAAGTAGCTAGAATAACTGTATTCCCATTTTGCAATTGTAATTTTTGTAAGTTTTTTTGGTATTTATGAACGTTTTCAAGGATATCTTTGCCTGTAAATGTATTATTTCCCCAGATTATGAGTTTTTTTTCGGCATAAAGCAATAAGGATTGCTCGATATGAGCATAAAAGTTAGCATAAGTTTTCATAGCAAATTGAAGATGATAGCTTTAGCATTATTCAAAAAATAATTTATATTGTAATTTTTATATCAAGATTTTCTATAATTAAGCCTGCATTATCATATTTTTTTAGTAGATTGGAGAACCAAGTGTCTCTAATGGGTTTAAAACGTATTTTATTTTTATTTCTATCTGTTATTTCATGTTTTTTCTTGATGTAATTTTAAAGTATTTTTTGCAGTTGTTCTAAACATTTTTTTTTTTAGATTTACACAAAAATAGCCTAAAGTTGGCACTTTGATATGGAAAACTTACTAATTAGAGCTACCGAACAAACCGCAGAAGTAATTTTAGATGCCAAAGAGGGAAAAATATCATTCTCAGGAGTTTCTATTCCAGAGGATTCTTACACCTTTTTTACCCCCATTTTACGTTGGATAGAGCAATATAATGAAAAACCACAAGGAAAGACGACTGCTTCATTCAATATTATGTACTGTAATACCAGTTCATCCATGTATATTTCTGAAATTTTACGAAAACTTCGTAAGATTAAGAATGCTACACAAGAAGTCGAAATATTATGGTATTATGAAGAAGAGGATGATGATATGAGATTACTGGGCGAAGATTTTAAGAGGATTAGTCAATTAAATTTTAAGATTATTTCTATGCCTTCTGTTTCATAAACTATATTTAAAAGAATAAGCCTCTGATAATTAATTATCAGAGGCTTATAAAGTTTTGTAAAGCAGTTAGAGATTATCTGTTTCTACCATATTGTTCGTGGCTTGAAACCCAGTCTGATGAAGAAATAGCTGAAGCCAAAGAGATTTCACCAGCTAAAACTACCCCAGCAATAATTTCAGCTAATTTATTAACTGTGTTTCTGCCTGTACATCCCAACATTTGTAGAGATTCGTTTTGCGTAGCAAGTTTTACACCTCCTCCATGTGTTGCAATAATTAATGAAGGAATGGTAATACTCATATATAAATCGCCTTCTGGAGTCAATTCTGAGTATAATAAGCCTGCTGATGATTCTGAAACGTTTGCAACATCTTGTCCAGTTGCAATAAACATAGCCGTAATCCCATTAGCAGAGTGTAAACCATTATTATTAGCTCCTGATAAAATTGAACCAATATTGGCTACATTATAGTGAGCAGCTAACTTTTCGGGCTCTACACGCATAATTTGAACCAAAACATCTCTTTTAATAGTACATTCTGCTACTACACGCTTTCCACGTGTACGCATCACATTGATTTGAGAAGCTTTTTTATCTGTTGCAAAGTTAGACTCTAAATAAAAATTCTTGATTTTATTAGGGATATAAGCATCTAACATCCAGCTACATGCTGCAAATGTTGCTCTACCAACCATGTTTTGTCCAGCTGCATCACCAGTAGAATAATTAAAACGCAGATAAGCAAATTTATTAGACAAATATGTGTCAATGTATTGCAATTTTGCTACACTTGAAGTAGCTTCTGCTTCTTCTGCAATTTTTTTGAAATTAGCCTGTACCCATTTATCAAATTCTCTTGCTTCACGGGCATTATCAAATACAAAAACTGGAGCCCTTTGCATTGCATCACCAATAACCGTACAGGTTACTCCACCACTCAAGTTCAAAACTTTCATACCTCTGTTATAAGAGGCTACTAATGTGCCTTCTGCTGTTGCTAAAGGGATGAGGAAATCTCCTTTTGCATGTTCTCCAAGAATAGTAAGGGGTCCAGCAATACCCATAGGAACTTGTGCTGCACCTATAAAGTGTTCACAATTTCCTTGTGTAAGATGTGGGTCAAAAGAATATTTTGTAATATGATTAACTCCCTTAAAATCAGGGTTTACATGCTTTCTCACATATTCATCAGTAAACTTTTGTCTAGTTTTGATAGCCTCTTCTGAGTAATCATCTAAATCATTTCTTGGTATTTTTACAATCCCTGTGTCTTGTTTTGCTATGGAATCCTCAACCTTTATTTCTAAACTACCAAAGGGACTTGCTTTAAATTCTATTTTCACTTTATACTTTCCTTCAGGCAAAGCATCTGTTTTAGCAATCACATTGATAGCTTTTCGGATAGGGAAATCTATAGGTGTTGTTTCTGTTATTTGGTCTGCTGTGAGAAGGTTATTATCTCCTAAATCTACCAAAATATCTTTCAAAGGGATATTTTTATCTCCTATAACTACTTCTTTTAAGCCTGTGAGCTTCGCATCACTTAGTCTATTTTTTACAGAGAATACAACTCCTTGTGTGTCATTACGAAGGCTACCTCTTGTGTAGAGTTGTTTCAGTAGCATACTTGGAATGAAGTTCATACGATTGTGCTTTAATGAGTGAAAAGAATATATTTTTAGATACGCATAATAAAGAATTTCGTAGAAAAAGCAAATTTTTTCATAAAACTTTTATATTTTCCAATCAGAAAATAACCGTAAAATTTTATGCAAGAAGAACTTCAACGTTTATATAATTTTCTTGAAAGTGATGATGAAGCAAACATTCTTTTAGCGTTGGAGCTACTAGAAAACTTTACTTTTGATGAGAAATTTTTGACTCCGCTTATTTATTATGCATTTCTACAAGATGAATATGCAGGTCTTGACGAAACCATTACAGAAAAATCTCATACTTTTTTCGAGAAATATGCTCCAAAGTCTCTCAATCAAATTGCTTCCAAAATAAGAAGAGAGCATATTACGGGGTACTATACACAAGAAAACACTAAAGTATTAACAGAAATTATATCACATCCAAGTATTCAAGATAAATCGTTTTTTTTTCAGAAAACACACAGACTTGGTGATGATAATTATACCCTTCATTGTTTAGAAAAATATGATGAAATTATTGAAGCTGATTGGATTGATAGTTTATATGTTGATAATAAGCAAATTCAAGATTTCAATAAGATTTTAAAAAAGGTAACAAATGTCTCATATATTAGCATTGGGAATAATAAAATTAAAGAATTTAATATTCCAGTTGTTAATTATAAGGTTCAAAGTTTCTATGCAAGCAATAATCAAATCAAAGAAATACCTAAAAATATTGGTTATTGGCAAAATCTTACAAATTTAGATCTTTCTCATAACAGATTAGATCATATTAATGATGAAATTAAAGATTTACAAGAATTAAGTTATCTCTATTTATCTGGTAATCGAATTAAAGAAATATCTGCAAGTGTAACCAGTTTAAAAAAGCTCACCTCTATTACATTGGATGACAATTTATTAGTAGAAATTCCTAAAGAGTTTGAGAAAATGTCTCAGTTACAAATTTTAAATGCTAGTAGAAATAAAATTGTAATCATTCCTGATATTTTTAAAAAATTGCCTCTTACAACCTTTGGATTTAGTGATAATTGTATTCGAGAATTACCAGAAAGTTTATTTAAAATTAGTACCCTTCAAAATCTTTATTTAGGCAATAACTATTTGACTCAGCTTACAGAGGATATTAGTGGTCTTTCTTCTTTACAATATTTAGATATTTCAAACAATAAAATTACTTCCTTACCTAAAAATATAGATCAGTTATCTTTATTATATACATTATATAGTAGTAATAATAAAATCAGTCGTTTTGATGCGAATATTCTAAAAAATGGAGGACTTCAAACAATATATATATCTAACAATAAGATAAAAGAAATTGCCAACGATTTTCCAGAAAACTATAAGCTGCAAACCTTAGATATAAATTCAAATCAGCTCTCCAGCTTACCTGAAAATATTGGTAATTTAAAAGCCTTACAATATTTTTATATTTCTAATAACAAACTCAGTAGCCTTCCAGAAACAATCTCTCAGTTAGATAACCTTTCTTACCTTGATTGTAACAGTAATCTTTTAAGGAAATTACCTCAAAATATTGGGTATTTAAAAAACCTTGATTCACTCTATTTGTCTAATAATTACATCTCCGAATTACCTGAAAGCATTTGTTTACTAGATAACCTCAAGAATCTGAATTTAGGAAGCAATAAGCTTAAGAAACTACCTAAAGATATTGGAAAGCTCTCTTCTATAAGTTTCTTTTATCTAGAAAATAATTTTCTAACCGAACTGCCTGATTCAATAGGAGATATGGACTCTTTAACATCTATTTATCTGTATAACAACAGATTAAAAACGTTACCAAAATCTATAGGCAATTTAGAAAACTTAACCTATTTGTCTTTAGACTCCAATAAAATTGAAAAGTTACCCAAAGAAATTGAAAATTTAACCTCTTTAGAAACCTTTCAAATTGGTAATAACCATCTTATTGAGCTGCCAAATTTCACTAAAATGGAACGTTTAACTTATTTATACGCTAACAACAATAAAATAACAAAAATAAACCCTGATATTCAAACTCTTGAGAGTCTAACAACATTAAATTTATCAAACAATCAGATTAAAGAGCTACCAAAAGAATTATTTGAGCTGACTCATTTACAAGAACTTTATTTATCTGATAATCACATACAAAAAATTGATAATCATTTACATAAATTAGAAAATTTACGTTATCTACATTTACAATCAAATAAGTTAAGGAGTATTCCAGCAGGTATTGGCAGTCTTGAAAACCTGCAAACTTTAGATTTATCTTACAATATGTTAAAAACTTTACCAAAAAGTATCTCTAATTTATCTTTGTTAGTTCATCTGTATCTTCAGAATAATGTATTGAAGGAGGTTCCTCAAGAAATCTATAATTTAAGCTCCCTGAGTCATTTGTATATGTCAGATTGTAAAATATCAAAACTTGATGCAGGAATAAAACATTTGACAGATTTACAATATCTTTCTTTGGAGAATAATCAAATAGAGTCTTTACCTGATGAGCTCGGATTATTAGAAAATCTAGAAGGTTTGTATTTAGGCAATAATAAACTATCTACAATTCCAGATAGCTTATTAAAATTAGAGCAATTAACTTATTTAAATCTTTCAGGCAATCCTATTGAAGCAAAAGAGAAGAAGAGAATCCAAAAAGCTCTTAAACACACACAAGTCACCTTTTAAAAGTATTGTTTTTTTATAGTTTCTTTTCGCTTTATTTTTAAATTTGTGCCTGATTTTTAAATATAATTTTTAATTCTAAAAAGATAAATTTTTATGAAAGCAACCGTAATTGGGGCAGGAAACGTAGGTGCAACCACGGCTGATGTACTTGCATATCGTCAAATTGTTGATGAAGTAGTATTACTTGATATCAAAGAAGGCGTAAGCGAAGGAAAATCTTTGGATATGCTACAAGCCAGTACGCTTTCTGGTTCACAAACTCGTTTCATTGCTTCTACAAACGATTATTCTCTTACTGCTAATTCTGATGTAGTTGTCATTACTTCTGGTGTACCTCGTAAACCAGGTATGACTCGTGAAGAACTGATTGGAGTAAATGCAGGCATTGTAAAAAGTGTTGTAGAACAGGTTGTAAAATACTCTCCTAATGCAATTTTAGTGATTGTATCAAACCCAATGGACACTATGACCTATTTGGCTCATAAAGTAGCTGGTTTGCCTCAAAACCGTATTATTGGTATGGGAGGGGCTTTGGATAGTGCAAGATTTACAATTTATTTATCAAAAGCTCTTAACTGTTCTCCTGCTGATATTCAGGGTGTTGTAATAGGCGGACATGGTGATACAACCATGATTCCTCTTACTCGTTTGGCTACTTACAAAGGTGTTCCTGTAAGCCAGTTTGTAAGTGCTGATGTACTCAAGCAGGTTGCAGCAGATACAATGGTAGGTGGTGCTACACTTACAAAACTTTTAGGTACATCTGCATGGTATGCACCTGGTGCTGCTTCTGCAAGTGTTGTAGAAGCTATTGTAAGAGACCAAAAAAGAGTCATTACATCTTGTGTACCTCTAAACGGAGAGTATGGACAAAATGATATCTGCCTTGGTGTTCCTGTTGTAATTGGAAAAAATGGCTGGGAAAAAATCATTGACTTCAAATTAAATACAGAGGAGCAAGATTTATTCAGTAAATCTGCTGAAGCTGTTCGTAATATGAACAGTGTATTATCTACTCTTTCTTTATAATACATTCATTTTCAGATACAAAAAAATGTCAGAGCCTAAAAACTTTGACATTTTTTTATTTTTAGCATTATATTTGAAACAGAGGTTTTCATCATCAAATCAATTTTTTATGAAAAAGATTAGTGTTTTATTTGCTTTACTTTTGACAAGTTTTTTTGTTTCAGCACAAACAAGGTTTGGCGTAAAAGGAGGTTTACAATTAGCTGATATGCGTAACAAACCTGACGATAGGACAGGACTTACAGACGAAACCAAAATGCTTTTTGGCTATCAGGTTGGTGTTGTTTTAGATTATAGTTTCAATAAAGTACTATTTTTTCAACCAGGTTTACAAATAAATAGTAAAGGTTCTAAAATAGAACAATCTATTACTTCTTTATTGGGTACATCAAAAATAGCCCTTTGTATATAGAAATGCCTTTACTTTTAGGTGTTCGTTTTGGCTTAGAAAACTTAAAAATTTATGGTATGGCTGGTCCTTACTTGGCTTATGGGATAGCTGGGAAAAATACTTTCAAATCAGAGTTTATTACAGGAGGAACAACAAATGTTCTTGTAGATTCATCAGACCCTATCAAATGGGGAAGTGAATTCACTTTATCAAATCCTGTAAATCTTCGCCGTTTTGATATGGGTCTTACTGTTTCGGCAGGTGTTGAGTTACGCAATATGCAATTGGGTGTATATTATAGCCCTGGGCTTATCAATATTAGTCCTGATAACAGTGGTAGAGAATTATTTAATACCAATGTAGGTATCAGTGCTACACTTTTATTTGGAGATAATGACTAAATCATACAAAAGCCCCAAAAATTTGGGGCTTTTCTTTTTTAAAGAGCTTTTTTGTACAATTCTGTTACTTTATTCCAGTTTACTACATTGAAAAATGAGCCTACGTAGTCAGCTCTACGGTTTTGATATTTGAGATAATAAGCATGCTCCCAAACATCCAAACCCAAAATAGGTGTTCCACAACGTACACCCTCAATATCCATCAAAGGGTTATCTTGGTTAGCAGTAGAACATATTTTTAGTTCTCCATTTTCTACACAAAGCCAAGCCCAACCAGAGCCAAAGCGAGTCATCGCAGCTTTTGAAAACTCTTCTTTAAAAGCATCAAAAGAACCAAACTTTTTAGTAATTGCATCTCCTAAATCACCTGTAGGTACTCCACCAGCATTAGGACCCATAATTTCCCAAAAAAGTGTATGGTTGAAGTGACCTCCACCATTGTTGCGTACAGCAGGAGAGTATTTACTGATATTTTTACAAATTTCTTCAATACTTAAGTTTTCTGCATCCGTACCAGCCACTGCATTATTGAGATTTGTAATGTAAGCCACATGATGTTTACTATAGTGGATATTCATTGTTTGAGCATCAATATGAGGCTCTAAAGCATTTTCTGCATAAGTTAATGGGGCTTGTGTAAATGCCATAGATTTAAAAGTTTAATTGAAAAATAAATTAATCTGTTTTATAAATAACCAAATAGATTCAAGAAAAGTTATTTATTGGTGGTAATTTTAATGAATTTGTAAAAAAAAGCCAAGTTATCTGTATGGATAAATATTGGTATTTTATTCCTTTCAAAAATATTTTTAGTTATATTAGCAAAATGATTTTTTTCTAGAAAACAAAAATACCCTTAAAAATATGGAAGTTACACGCGTTTTTGACTTATTGGAATACCAAAGTTATCATTTTCCAAAGAGAGATGCTTTAGCAGTAAAGGAGTATGGAGGATGGACAACTTACAGTACACAAGATTTTATTGATGCAGCCAATAGAGTTTCTTTAGGATTAAAAAAACTAGGTATAAAAAAAGATGATAAAGTTGCCATTATCTCTCCCAATCGACCAGAATGGAATTTTGTGGATTTTGGTATCCAACAGATTGGTGCTGTCAGTGTACCCATGTACCCAACCATCACATCTGAAGATTATGAATATATTTTAAAAGATTCTGAAACAAAAATAGTTTTTGCTGGTACTCAAGAAATTTATGACAAAGTTGTTAAGGCTGTTAAGAATATCCCCGAATTAACTCCCGATAAAATTTATACTTTTGATAAAATAGTTAATGCTCAACATTGGAAAATTGTTAATGATTTAGGTAGTCAGGAAAATGTAAAAAGCCTTGAACCTATTAAAAAAGCTATTTATCCAGAAGATTTATTTACAATCATCTATACCTCAGGGACTACTGGCACGCCAAAAGGGGTGATGCTTTCTCACAGAAATGTTGTAAGCAATATCAAAGCTGCCATTAGTAGTCTGGTTCTTGGGGAAGAACACATTGCCTTGAGTTTTTTACCCATGTGTCATATTTTTGAACGTACTGTAACCAATGCATATATCTATAAAGGCATTTCTATTTATTATGCTGAAAATATGGATACTATAGGTGAAAACATGAAAGAAGTTCAGCCTCATGTGTTTACAGCCGTTCCTAGAATTTTAGAGAAAGTTTATGAGAAAATTTTGGGTAAGGCTCGTGAACTCTCACCTGTTGCTCAAAAAATGTTTCATTGGGCATTAGATTTAGCACAAGAGTATGATACTCAGGAAAATAAAGGTTTAATGTATAATATCCAGCTTAGTCTTGCCAATAATCTAGTATTTGATAAATGGCGAGAGGCTTTAGGAGGAAATGTAAAATATGTTATTTGTGGTAGTGCTGCCCTCAATCCAAAACTGGCTCGTATTTTCTGGGGAGCTTGTATTCCTGTTTTAGAAGGGTATGGCATGACAGAAACCTCTCCTGTGATTACAGCAGGTATGCCTGCAAAAGAAGACTATTGTATAGGTACTGTTGGAAAAGTAGTAGAAGGTGTACAAGTAAAAATTGCTGAAGATGGTGAAATCCTTGTAAAAGGAGATAATGTAATGAAAGGCTATTACAAACAGCCTGAAAAAACAGCAGAAACCTTCACAGAAGACGGTTGGCTAAAAACAGGAGATATTGGAGAGTTTGTGCAGGGGAAGTATCTGAAAATTACAGATAGAAAGAAAGAAATATTCAAAACTTCTGGTGGAAAATATATAGCTCCTCAACACATTGAAAATCAGTTAAAATTATCTTTGTTTATTGAACAGGCAATGGTTATTGGAGAAAATCAAAAATATCCTGCCGTCTTGATAGCTCCTATGGAACAAGAACTTAAAAATTGGTGTCTCGAGAATAACATTGTTTATACTACACTAGAAGAAATGGTGAATAACCCTCAAGTTATATCATTATACCAAGATGAAATCAACGAGGTAAATCATGGACTGGCTCAATATGAGAAACTTAAAAAATTTGTAATATTACCTTCCGTTTGGAGTATTGAGGGTGGTGAATTAACACCTACACTCAAACTTAAAAGAAAAAATATTCTTACAAAATACCAAACTTATATCAATCATATTTACCAAGAAGAAGCCACTTTAAGCATCTGAGACTTATGAAAAAAATAGCTGTTTTTACTTCTGGAGGAGACTCCCCAGGAATGAATGCTTGTGTAAGGGCTGTGGTACGAGGAGGCATTTATAAAGGCTTGGAAGTCTTTGGAATAATCAGAGGATATAATGGAATGATACAAGGGAATATAATTCCCCTACAATCACATTCTGTAAGTAATACCATTCAGAAAGGCGGAACCATTTTAAAGTCTGCCCGTAGTAAAGACTTTATGACTCCAGAAGGCAGAAAAAAAGCTTTTGAGAACATTCAAAAACTTGGGATAGAAGGCATTGTGGCTATTGGAGGTGATGGTACTTTCAGAGGAGCAGCTGAGTTTTACAAAGAATATGGTATTCCGACTGTGGGCTGCCCAGGTACAATCGATAACGATTTGTATGGAACAGACTATACAATTGGTTACGATACAGCCATCAATACAGCCCTAGATGCTATTGATAAAATTAGAGATACTGCTGACTCACATGACAGAGTATTTTTTATTGAGGTAATGGGCAGAGATTCAGGATATATTGCCATTGCTTGTGGTATAGCTGGAGGAGCAGAAATTGTAATGGTTCCAGAAACTTTAATGGACTCTGATGAAGTGGCATCTATTTTGCAAGCAGGTTGGAACAGGTCTAAAACCTCTTCTATCATTGTTGTAGCAGAAGGAGATGAAGAAGGAAATGCTCAAGAAGTTGCAGAAAAAATAAAAACATTATTACCCAACCAATTTGATATTCGTGTCAGTACATTAGGACATATTCAAAGAGGTGGTTCACCAACAGCCAGAGACAGAATTTTAGCTAGCCGTTTGGGTTTAGCTGCAGTCGATGGACTTTTGGCTGGATATAAAAATGTAATGGCAGGTGTAATCAATGACCAGATTGTTTTTACTCCTTTTGAAGACACTTTCCAAAAAGATAAACCGATTAGTCAAGAAATGATAGAAATGGTGAAAATACTGAGTATCTAATATATAAACGAGAAATATAACATGCTTGCAAAAGTTTTTGGTAGTGCCGTATATGGAGTCAATGCTTTTCCTATTACGATTGAGGTAAATGTAGGGCAAGGACAGGGTTTATTTATGGTAGGTTTGCCCGACAATGCTGTAAAAGAATCTGCTCAAAGAGTAGAGTCTGCTCTTAAACATCTAGGATACTTTTTTCCAAGACAAAAAATTGTAGTAAATCTCGCTCCCGCCGATATTCGTAAAGAAGGAGCAGCCTATGATTTATCTATTGCTGTGGGTTTATTAGCAGCTTCCGAACAAATCCATTCCAAAGATTTAGACAAGTACATTATTATGGGAGAGCTTTCTTTGGATGGACTGCTAAGACCAATTAAAGGTGTTTTACCTATTGCCATTGAAACTCGTAAGCAAGGCTATAAAGGTTTCATTTTACCAAAAGAAAATGCTTCTGAAGCTGCAATTGTTAACAACTTAGATGTAATAGGTGTAGAGAAATTAGAAGAAGCTCTCGATTTTCTAACAGGGAAAAGTAAAATAGAGCCTCTTCAAAAAGATACACGAAAATTATTTTCTGAAAATTTAGATAAGTACGAGGTTGATTTTGCAGATGTTCAGGGGCAAGAAAGCATGAAACGAGCTTTAGAAATTGCTGCTGCTGGTGGACACAATGCTATCATGATTGGACCTCCAGGAGCAGGTAAGACCATGCTTGCCAAACGTATTGCAACTATTTTGCCACCTCTTACACTTCAAGAAGCCCTCGAGACCACAAAAATTCATTCCGTAGCAGGGAAATTAGGTACAGAAACTTCTCTGATTTCTACAAGACCTTTTAGATCCCCTCACCATACAATTAGTGATGTGGCATTAGTTGGAGGTGGTGCTATACCTCAGCCTGGTGAAATTTCTTTAGCCCACAATGGCGTTTTATTCTTAGATGAACTCCCTGAGTTTAAAAGAACAGTCTTAGAAGTAATGAGACAACCATTAGAAGAAAGACTTGTTAGTATTTCTAGAGCTAAAGTTTCGGTAGATTTTCCAGCAAACTTTATGCTCATCGCTTCTATGAACCCTTGCCCCTGTGGGTATTATAACCATCCTGAAAAAGAATGTGTTTGCCCTCCAGGTACTGTTCAAAAATATTTGAATAAAGTGAGTGGACCTCTTTTAGATAGAATTGACTTACATGTAGAAGTTACACCTGTTTCTTTTGATGAGTTAAGTTCTACTAAAAAAGCAGAAAGTAGTGCAGTCATCAGAGAACGAGTAATAAAAGCCCGTGAAATACAAACCAAACGATTTGAAGCATTGGGTATGAAAAATATTTACTCCAATGCTATGATACCATCTCAGTTAGTGAAAGAAATCTGTTTTATTGATGATGTAGGCAAACAACTTCTTAAAGTAGCAATGGAGAAAAAAGGACTTTCTGCAAGAGCCTATGACAGAATACTAAAAGTTGCTCGAACTATCGCCGATTTAGCTGAGAGTGAACAAATTAAACTAGAACATTTAGCAGAAGCTATCAGATACAGAGATTTAGACAAAGAGGGTTGGGGTGCATAAAAGTTATTGGGTTTTTAACTATATTTGCAACTCCTAACTTTTTTCTAAATTTTATGGATATATCTTATTTTGAAAAAATATTAGCCCTTGTAACAGCTCCAGTTTATACAATTTTTATTACTATTGAAATGGCTATTGGACATTTTAAAGGTAAAAAATGGTACTCTTGGCGAGATATTTTCAATAATTTACTTATGGGAGGACTCAATGTTGTCATTGACATTGCTGTTCGTTTTATTTTTGGACTCGCCCTGCTTTCCATTTTTGAGAAGTATACTGTCATTACATGGGATAGTAAAAACTGGCTCTATTGGGTTCTTTTATTTGTTCTTCAAGATTTCTTCTATTATTTAATCCATGTTCTCGAACATCGCTGTCGCTTTTTTTGGGCTGTACACAATATTCATCATTCTTCAGAGTTTTTTAATTTTACAACAGCCTTGCGTTCATCTGTGTTTCAACCTATTTATAAATTTCCTTTTTATATTCCCCTTATTTTACTTGGGTTTAAGGGTATTGATATTATGTTGGTATATGCCTTAGGACAAACATATGGTTTTTTTGTACATAGTTCATGGTTTAAACGTTGGAAGTGGATAGAATGGATTATGGTAACTCCTTCACATCATAGAGTTCATCATGCCAAAGAACCTGAGTATATAGATAAAAATATGTCTATGGTTTTTATTATTTGGGATAAACTATTTGGCACATTTACACCTGAAAATACAAATAAACCTATCAGTTTTGGTATTACAAAACATCTTGAACAAAATAACCCATTCAAAGTGGTTTTTCATGAGTGGTTTAATATCTGGAAGGATGTAAAGCATGCATCTACTTGGAAAGAGCGTTGGATGTATATTTTCGGACCTCCAGGTTGGCAACCAACCCACGAATTAGAAACCACAGAAGAACAAACCGCTTCTATAATTCTTTATAAAAATGATTCAAGGTAAAAAAATTATTGTAATTGTTACAGCAAGTATTGCAGCTTACAAATCTGCTTTGTTTGTTCGTCTACTTATAAAACAAGGAGCTGATGTACAAGTACTTATGTCAGAAAGTGCAACAGAGTTTATAACACCTCTTACACTTTCCACGCTTTCAAAAAAACCTGTATTGATAGATTTTGTAAAAGATAAAACTGGAGAGTGGAATAATCATGTTGATTTAGGGTTATGGGCTGATCTGATTGTTTTTGCCCCAGCTTCAGCTAATTCTATTGCAAAATGTGTACATGGGCTTTGTGATAATCTGATTTCTGCAGTCTATCTATCAGCAAAATGTCCAGTTTTTTTTGCTCCAGCAATGGATTTAGATATGTACAAACATCCAAGTACACAATCTAATTTAAAACAATTGCAAATATATGGTAATCATATTATTCCCTCAGAATTTGGTGAATTAGCCAGTGGGCTTATTGGTGAAGGTAGAATGGCTGAACCAGAACATATAGTAGAATTCATTGAAAAATATTTTTCTTCAAAAAATATTTTCTCTGGGAAAAAAGTGCTTATTACAGCAGGAGCAACACAAGAAGCTATTGACCCTGTACGTTTTATCAGCAATCATTCTACAGGAAAAATGGGTTATGCTATCGCTGAGAATTTTGCACAGAAAGGAGCAGAGGTTACACTTGTTTCAGGTATTACAAGTTTACCCATACCACAAAACGTTAAAGTAGTTAAAGCTCCCTCTGCTCAAGAAATGTTTGAAGCTTGTCATAATATTATTGAAGATATAGATATTTGTGTCTTTTCCGCAGCTGTGGCAGATTATCGACCAAAAGAAATGGCAAAAGAAAAAATCAAAAAGAATAGTCCTGAAATGGTTTTAGAGCTTGTCAAAAATGTTGATATAGCTGCTACTCTTGGAAAAAACAAAAAAAGTAACCAAACATTTGTAGGTTTTGCCCTCGAAACCAATAATGAAACAGAAAATGCTCTCAAAAAATTAGAGTCAAAGAATTTTGACATGATTATTCTGAACTCCTTACAAGATGCTGGAGCAGGTTTTGCCCATGATACCAATAAAATTAGTATCATGACTAGAGCAGGTAAAAGAATAGATTTTGAATTAAAATCAAAAAAAGATGTTGCAGATGATATTGTTCAAACAATACTTCAAGAAAAATTTCAATAATCTATTTTTTAAATTTTATATTTGAACTTACTAAAATTTTTAAGCCATGAAAGCCATTGTTTTTATTTTAAGTATTATGATTTTTACTGCCTGTGGTAGTGAAAATAAAAAAGATAACAAGACAGATACTACCAAAGTAGATACTAAAAAGGATAGTATAAGAACTGAACCAGAAAAAAAGGTTGATACTTCTAGTAAAGTTGTTAAAGACACCTCAGGAGTAAAGATAACCCCTGAAACTATAAAAGAAGAGCCTTAATAGAGATGGATACAAACGAAATTGAAAGTCAAATTAGTAGTACATATCAATACTACAAAGATACTATCACAACCTCCATAGGAAAAGAAATTCTTGAAGATTTCAAAAAAATCAATGTAAAGCTTTCCATTGATACTTATAAAGAATCTATGGAAAAAAACTATATGCTTTGGTGGGAAAAATTTTCTTCAAGTATGGATATTAGTACACCTAAATTAGGAGCTATTATTTTTGAACATCCATCTATTTATTCTACCAATTTTCCATGGGCTGATGCTTATGGTGTTAGTAGTCAATATGTAACCAAAGATTTATTTGATGAATATCCAGCAGAATACTTAGAAGATTTTTATGCCTTTGGAGACATTTATTTAACTCCTTTAGAACCTCTTATCAAATTTCAAAATATATCTGAAGATGACGAATGGAATGACTTAGATGAATTAGCTTATATTTTTTATGATACGAATTCATATATTTTAGGAGATGCCATTGAGCAAACCTTTAAGAAATCTAAGTTTTATAAAATTTGTGCAAAACCCTTCTTTTTTAATATTCAAGAACACGATACTGACACAAGAATGCCTTTAGCATATTTCTTTTAAGGATTATTAAAAAAGGCTTTGATTAAATCAAAGCCTTTTTTAATTTCTTTTAGTAACGCATTTTGTAAAAGCTTGGACAAGGACGTGATTGAAAGACATAACTTATTCCTATACTCATATTAAAATACATGTCTTTGTTATTAGGATTCCCTGCAAATAATCTGGGGTCTCTTGTTCCTGTTACATACAAGTCATCTAGATAATCCGTGAATGTTTTTCTTGCTCCTAATTCTAAACTAATATTCCAGTTTTCATTAACCATAAATTTAGCCCCTACTCCAAAAGGAATTGCTAATTGCAATGTACTATAAGGAGCATTGTTATCTTGACTATTCTGAGGACTCATCATAAAACCTGCTATCCCTCCAAATAAATAGGGCGTCCATGGGTGTGTTTCAGCAAAATGTCCAAAATCATAGAAATTATACACCAATTGTCCAGAAAACTCTGTAATACGAGTGGTAAATTCATAATTTCTTTGTAAAGCAATAGGTTCTGTACTATTTCTATCTGTTCCTTTTAGATTTCCTCTCGAAAAAGTAAGTTGTGTGGAAAATGCTCTATTCCAATTTTGTCGAAACATAATACCAGCTAAGCCTCCAGGACTTTTCCAACTAAAGTTAGAAATCTCTCCTCTGTAAAACATCCCACCAGCAAAAACACCTATTTCATTTTTTTGGGCAAAAGTTTGGCTATAAAAAAGTATAAATAATATAAGTATTGAGATTTTTTTCATGATTTTTTCAAAAATAAAGGCTATCCATAAACCGGATAGCCTGCAAAATAAATACCAAATATGAAATATCCAAAATTAATTATCTTCTTACTCTTCTAAACTTAGGACATCTTACACCACGTTGTTCAAAGAAGTATTGTAATCTGAATGTATTCACAATATAAATATCTCTGTCTTTAGCTTCTCCTCTTTTATCTCCTGCTCTACCAAAACCATTAATAGTTTGGAATCTTGGCTCTAGTCTTCCATCTAATCCTGTTCCATTTGTACTTTCAGCAACGGGGCTCCAGTCTCTCACATCACCAGAAATAGGGTCTCTATTTTCAGTAGTTCTATTTGCCATTGTAGCAGAAAGAGGATTAAAGGCTGCCAAGTCGGCTGCATTTGCATAATTCCCACTTACATCATCTAAATAGTCTGTAAATGTAAAGCGATAACCAATTTCAAATGCAATATCTAGATTATCTGTTAGTCTGTATTTAATACCAGCTCCAAAAGGAATAGCAATATTTACAAGTGAGTATGGTTTGCTTTTATAAGTCCCTGTTACACCATTACTAAGATCTTCTGTTGCTCTTAAGCCTTGCCCTTCTGTACGCAAAGGTTGTAAATCAACCCATCTGCCATCAGGCGTCATACCTTTAGGGTTATGATAGAAGCCTGCTATGCCTCCAAATACATAAGGTCTCCAAGTAGGTCTTCTGAAAATACCTCCAATAGTGGGTTTAAAATCAAATTCTCCTGAAATTGCAAACTCGAAAACATCATTTCTGAAGTTCTGATTACGCATGAAGCGATAACGATGGCGAACATTGCGAGGATCAGCTGTTTCAAAGTCAGAAGAAATCAATCTTACCCAAGCTATATCAGCTTCTACAGCAAATTGTTCTGTAAATTGATATGCTACATCTATACTTGGGCTTAATCGAGTATATTTAATATCTGTACTGACATCATTGGCTTTAGGCACTATATCGCCAAAATAGTTGGCTACTCCCAATCCCACACCCACAGACCATGAATTCATCTTCATTTGTGCTGTTGCCAGCAAAGAAGCACACATTAATACACCTGACAAAAACGCTTTTTTCATAAAATCAACTAGTTATGGAGGCTTTTAAAAATACAAAGATATAAGTTTGAAAAATAAAAGCAAAAAAAATGCTAATTTCTTGCGTCCCATCCCCAATTTAATTTACTACGTAATGTATTCAAGAAGTTCTGGTCGTTTATTTTTATTAATTTGGCTTTAAACTGCTCTTTACTAATTGCCAATTGTATTGAGGCATCTATTACTCTCGAACGAGAATCTAAAGAAATCAGAAAGTTCTTACTTCTTCCTTCTATTTCAAAAGAAATAACACTCTCATCAGAAATCACCATAGGTCTAACTGTCAGATTATGAGGACTTACAGGAGTTATTACAAAATTACTTGAACGAGGCAAAATAAGAGGTCCTCCACAACTTAAAGAATAACCCGTTGAACCTGTAGGGGTTGCAACTATCAGTCCATCAGCCCAGTACGAATTCAAATACTCTCCATCAATATAAGTATGAACAGTAATCATAGAGGCTGTATCTCTTTTAGTGATGGTAAAATCATTTAATGCAAAATTATATCCATCAAATAGGTTTTTATTACATTCTAAATGTAACAAGCTTCGTTCCTCTATACTATAATATCCAGACAGGACAGTTTTCAAAGCTGATTTAATTTCATCAGGTGAGTTGGTTGCTAAAAAGCCCAAACGTCCCGTATTGATACCAAGTATAGGTGTTTCTTTTGCCCCAATATGAGTTACAGATTCTAGTAAAGTTCCATCTCCACCTAAACTTAAAAAGAAATCATTATCTTGTAATTCAGTATGATCTGTGTAAATATTATCAGGAATATGCTTGATGAGAGCTTTTTTTAAAACTTTATGAAATGATACCGAAATTTGAACCTCTACATCTAACTTAAAAAGAGCATCAAATAAGTCTTGGATATGCTTGCGAATATCTTTATGAAAAATTTTGCCATGAATAGCGATTTTCATCTCTTAATTTTGTTTTGTTGAAGAAACGTAATTTATATTTTTTTCATCAGACTTCAAGAAAATTATTCTATTTATTAAAAATTTGCTATTTTATTCAATATCAGGCTGTGTCAGATAAGCTCTTTAATTTTTTCTAAAAAATAGTATGCAAGCCGAATATTTTTTGTATATTTCGCACAAAATCGTTTTTTTGTTACTCACTTTTAGGTTTAAACAAAATATATAATGGAAACAACCTTAGAAAAAAACAAAGTTCAGAAAGCTTATGAAATACGCCGAATCCGAAAGGTGGCTGTTTTAGGAGCAGGTGTAATGGGAAGTCGAATTGCTTGTCATTTTGCCAATATTGGAGTAGAAGCCTTATTATTGGATATTGTTCCAAAAGACTTAACTCCAGAAGAACAAGCCAAAGGCTTAACATTAGACCACCCCGCTGTCCGCAATCGTATTGTTAATACAGCCTTCCAAAATACACTCAAATCAAAACCTGCTGCTCTTTATAATGAAAAATTTGCTAATCGTGTAAAATTAGGAAATTTTGAAGACAATATGGCTGAAATTGCTTCAGCAGACTGGATTATTGAGGTAGTAATGGAGCGTTTGGATATCAAACATAAAGTATTTGAACAAGTTGAAAAATACAGAAAACCTGGAACCCTAATTACTTCTAATACTTCTGGAATTCCTATTCACATGATGGCAGAGGGCAGAAGTGATGATTTTAAGGCTCATTTCTGTGGCTCTCACTTTTTCAATCCCCCACGTTATCTGAAATTATTAGAAGTTATCCCTACTCCTTATACTAAACCAGAAGTAGTAGATTTCTTGATGGAATATGGAGCTCAGTTATTAGGTAAAACAACTGTATTATGTAAAGATACCCCTGCATTTATTGCTAACAGAGTGGGTGTTTATGCTATCATGGATGCTTTACACACTATCGAATCTATGGGGTTAAGTGTAGAAGCTGTTGATAAATTGACTGGTCCTGTTTTGGGCAGACCAAAATCAGCTACTTTCAGAACTTTGGATGTAGTAGGTTTAGATACCATGACACTTGTAGCTGGAGGTTTAGCTGCCAATGCTCCTCACGATGAAAGTAAAGAATCCTTTGTGTTGCCTAAATCACTTGCTTTCTTAAAAGAAAAAAATTGGTTAGGAGATAAATCTGGACAAGGTTATTACAAAAAAGATAAAGAAACAAAAGAGATTTTTGCCTTAGACCTCAAAACGCTTGAGTACAAGCCTCAGGAAAAAGTGAAATTCAAAGCGTTGGATGCAACTAAAATGATTGAAAATGTAAAGGAACGTTATCCTGTACTTTTGAAATCAGATGACCAAGCTGGAGAATTCTACAGAAAAACTTTTGCTTCTGTATTTGCTTATGTAGCTAACCGTATCCCTGAAATTGCAGACCATTTATATCAAATAGATGATGCTGTCTCTGCTGGTTTTGGCTGGGAAGTTGCTCCATTTGAAAGCTGGGATGCAATTGGTGTAGAATATGGCTGTCAGCTTATCCAAGAGGCTGGAAAAACAATTGCTCCTTGGGTACAAGAAATGCTTGCAGCTGGACACACATCTTTCTATAAATTAGAAAATGGCAAACAATTATATTATGATATAGCTTCAAAAAGCTATAAACCTATTGCAAAAAGCGGAGAAATTATCATTTTAGATAATATTCGTAAAACAAATAAAGTATGGGGCAATGCTGGAACAACTCTTTTTGATATAGGAGGAGGTGTTCTTGGTTTAGAATTCCATACCAAAATGAACTCTATGGGTGCTGAAGTAATTGAAGGCATCAATAAAGCGATTGAAATTGGAGAAAAAGACTTTAGAGGTCTTGTGATTGGTAACAATTCAGAAAACTTCTCAGCTGGTGCAAACTTAGCCATGTTATTCATGTTTGCAGTAGAGCAAGAGTGGGATGAAGTAAATTTAATGATTGCTCAATTCCAGAAAACCATGATGAGAGCAAGATACTCAGCTATCCCTGTTGTAACAGCTCCTGCTGGTCTTGCTTTAGGTGGTGGATGTGAATTAAACTTACATGCTGACCATATCCATGCTCATGCAGAAACATATATGGGTCTTGTAGAGTTTGGTGTAGGACTTATCCCTGCTGGTGGTGGTTCAAAAGAAATGGCTTTGAGAGTTTCTGATTCATTTAAAGAAGGTGATGTAGAATTTAACAGTTTGCAGACTGCTTTCATGAACATTGCTACAGCGAAAGTTGCTACATCTGCACATGAAGCTCTTGAAATGGGCTATTTACGCAGAAATGATACCATTGGTACAAATCGTGCATTCCATTTAGCGGAGGCAAAAGCAAAAGCTATCGAATTAGCAGAAATGGGATATTCTCAACCTAAACAAAGAGAAGACGTAAAAGTATTGGGTAAAGGTGCTTTAGGTACATTAAAAGCAGGTATTACAGGTATGGTATATGGCAGATTTATTTCTGAACATGATGCTAAAATTGCTGAAAAATTTGCTTACGTAATGACAGGTGGTGACCTTACAAGCCCTCAGTTAGTATCTGAGCAATATTTATTGGATTTAGAAAGAGAAGCCTTCCTATCACTTTGCGGTGAAAAGAAAACGCTTGAGCGTATCCAAAGTATTTTGACTACAGGAAAACCTCTTAGAAATTAATCTTGGAAAATTTTAAAAGACCAGTATTGGTTTCTAAATTATCCATTATTTACCTTAAACTGAAAAAAAATGAATGCATATATAGTGGCTGGCTATCGTACAGCCGTAGGAAAATCTAAAAGAGGCGGGTTTCGTTTCACTCGCCCTGATGACCTTGCTGCTGAGGTTATCAAACATTTGGTAAAATCTGTTCCCAATTTTGATGCTTCAAGAGTTGAAGACCTGATTGTGGGTTGTGCTATCCCTGAAGCTGAGCAAGGTATGCAAATAGGCAGGATGATTGCGTTGCAGTCGTTACCTGTAAATGTTCCAGGCTTTGTTATCAATCGTTATTGTGGCTCTGGCTTAGAAGCTATTGCTATTGCTTCTGAACGTATCAATGCTGGTATGGCAGATTGTATCATTGCAGGAGGAACAGAATCTATGTCCCTTGTACCTATGATGGGTTATAAGCCTGCTTTGAATTTCCAAGTAGCAACCAATCATCCTGCATATTATTTGAGCATGGGACTTACTGCTGAACAAGTAGCTCAAGATTATAAAATTGGTAGAGATGCTCAAGATGAATTTGCTTATATCTCTAATATGAGAGCTGTTGAAGCTATCAAGAGTGGAGCATTTAAAAATGAAATTGTACCCATCACTGTGGAAGAAGTTTATGTAGAAGAAGGAAAGAAAAAGAAAAAATCTTGGGTTGTAGATACAGATGAAGGACCAAGAGCAGAAACTACAATTGAAGCTCTTGCAAAATTAAAACCTGCATTTGCAGCAGGAGGAAGTGTAACAGCAGGAAATTCTTCTCAAACTTCTGATGGTGCAGCTTTCGTAATGATTATGTCAGAGAAAATGGTCAATGAACTTGGTTTGAAACCCATCGCAAGATTAATGTCTTATAGTGTAATGGGCGTTGAACCTCGTATCATGGGTATTGGTCCTGTGGCTGCTATTCCCAAGGCGTTGACTAAAGCAGGTTTAAAACTTTCAGATATAGGCTTGATTGAACTAAATGAAGCTTTTGCCGCTCAAAGTTTGGCAGTTATTCAAGAATTAGGTATTGATAAATCTATTACAAACGTAAATGGTGGAGCTATTGCTCTTGGACACCCTCTAGGTTGTTCAGGTGCAAAATTATCCGTACAATTATTCAATGAAATGCGAAGAAGAAATGCTAAATATGGTATGGTAAGTGCTTGTGTTGGTGGGGGGCAAGGTGTTGCTGGTATTTTCGAATTGTTATAAAAAACTAAAAGCCTTTGTAGAAATCTACAAAGGCTTTTTTTCTATTATTTTTTGCTTAACTTTTTCTATCCATTCTTGATCATCAGTTTTGATACAAAGTACATCAAAACCATATAATTCCCCTTCTTTTTTTACTCCCTCACTATCATCTATTAATAAATCTATTCCAAAAACAGGAGGATATTTTGTTGCTTTATGTTTTACTTTTTTATTATGAACATTTTGATTTACAACACCTTGCAATTTTATCCCGTTCAATAAGAATAAGAAATAAATATATATTTTACTTCTAAAAGAAGTTGTATATATCCATGTTTCTATTTTATTTTTTTTGCAAAAATGAAAAATTTCTGTTGTATTTTTTCTTAAATGTTCCACATGAAACATTTTTGCAATAATCTGATAAACAGGTTTTTGTATTAAAAAATTAGGCTTAGAAGATATTAAAGTATCGTCTAAATCGAATGCCATTCGCATAAATTATAAAGCTCCGGCAAGGAGGTCTTTCATGCCCAAAACTCCTTTTTTATCTTTGATGAATTCAGCAGCAAGCACAGCTCCCAATGCAAAGCCTTTTCGACTGTAAGCTTCATGTTTAATTTCTATGAAATCTTCTGGAGAGCTATATGTAATAATATGTGTACCAGGAACATGAGGTTCTCTTTTGGAAATAATCGCTATCTCTTCCTGATTTTCTGTTTCATGATTTACCCAACTTGTTTTTTGTGAGTAATTCTCCATGATACCTTTTGCTAAACTAATGGCTGTACCACTTGGAGCATCTTTTTTTTCTGTGTGATGAATTTCCTCCATACTTAATTGGTATTGAGAGTGTTTACTCATCAATTTTGCTAAATATTCATTGAGTTGAAAAAACAGATTTACTCCTAAACTAAAATTAGAAGCATAGAAAAATGCTTTTTCTTGAGAAGTAGCGATTTGCTCTATTTCTGATTTTTTCTCTAACCACCCTGTTGTACCAGAAACCACAGATACTTTATTATTTAAAGCAGTTTGAATATTTTCAAAAGCTGTTTCAGGCTGAGTAAACTCTATTGCAACATCTGTATTAGCAGGAGATATTTTAAGAAGATCTTCTTTATTTTCTATATTAATTTTAAAAGATATCTGATGTCCACGCTCAAGGGCTATTTTTTCAATTTCTTTGCCCATTTTACCATAACCAATCAAAGCAATATTCATAAATGTATAAAATTTTAGGTTGAAGTTTTAAGGCTGTAATTTCTTTTTATTTCTGATTCCAAACTGTATAGTTGTAGCAAAGTATGCTTGTCCTTGTGGACTAAAATCTATCTTTGGATAAATTTTAAGTGTCAAATCATCACTAACATCGTATGTTGAAAAATGTGCATCGACAATAGCATCAACAACTGTCAGTCCATAAAATACAACACTTCCAATAATTAACTGTTCTTTACTTCTTCTGAATTCATTTCTTAAAAGAGCTGCTTGGTCTAGATTAATATTATTAGGATTATTTGTTAAGAAAGCTTCCTGATAAACACCTCTATAATACTGATAATAAGCATTGTTCCAGTAAATGCCGTAGCCCAAGCCTATTGCACCACCATATACCAAAGGTAATTTCCAATATTTTTTATTATAAATCTGTCCCCAGCCAGGTAACACAGCTGCTCGAAGTGCTGCCACTTTTGGAGAACGTCCTTTTGGTTTCTGAATAGTATCTTTTTTACGAGCTGTACTATCAGTTTGTGCAAAATTTATTTGGGGTAAAAAGAAAACGAGGAAAATAAGCCTAATACCTATTTTCCACTTTTCATTTCTTCCAAAGAGAATATATTTATTGAATATGCTAAACATTTAAGATATCTAATATACGATTCAAATCTTCAGTTGAATTAAAAGGTATTTTTATTTCTCCCTGATTTTTATTATTAGCTTTTACAGATATTTTCGTGCCAAAATGAGATGAAAGCTTTGTCTGAACTTGTTTTATTTCAAAATTATTTTCAGATTTTGGAGTATTTTTGGGTTTTGTTTTGGAAGCAGAAAGATTTCTAACCAATTCTTCTACTGCTCTTACAGATAAATCTTCAAGTAAGATTTTCTTTAAAATAGCAATTTGGTCATCAGGATTATCCACATTGATAATGGCTCTTGCATGTCCCATACTAATTTGTTTATCTCTCAAGGCAGCCTGAACCATAGGAGGGAGTTTGAGTAAACGTAAATAGTTAGTAACAGTTGTTCTGTTTTTACTTACTCTGTCACCCAACTCATCTTGTTTTAAATTACATTCTGAGATAAGACGTTGATAGCTGAGAGCTATTTCAATAGGGTTTAAGTTTTCCCTCTGAATATTCTCTATCAATGCCATTTCAAGCATTTGCTGATCATTGGCAGTACGAATGTAGGCAGGTATTGATTTTAAACCTGCTCTTTTAGATGCTTGTAAACGACGTTCACCTGATATTAGTTGATATTTGCCTTCACTAAGTTTCCTTACTGTAATAGGTTGTATAATACCTTGTAATTTGATAGATTCAGAAAGTTCATTAAGAGCATCTTCATCAAAATCTGTACGAGGTTGATATGGATTTACCTCTATACTTTCCACATCTATTTCATTGATACTGGCTTGTACAATTGCAGGTTTTTCTTTTTCCTCTTGTTGAACAGAATCTGTAAGTAATGCCCCTAAACCACGTCCTAATACTCCTTTTTTCATCTCTTTTTACTTTTATCAATGCCTAAAATTTTTGCAAAATTAAGAATTTTTCTTAGAAATCATTAACATCTTCATAATAAAGTATGCTATGCAAATAAAAATGAGGCTTATAACTCCAAAAATTAAGCCATTAGGTAAATTGCCTGCATTATTTTTAGCAATGTTAATATTGAAAACCTCCACTATACACATTGCCAAGATTGTCAGAAATTTTAAAAATCGGAGCATCTGATTACTCAAATGATATAATTGGGGAGCATTTTGTTCTGTAACAGTAACTGGATAATTGAGCAGGTGTGGAAATTTTTTCAGCGTTGAGAGCAAGATATAAATAATAGTTGCAGAAGTAGCAAGAATAAACAAATCGCTCTTCTTTCCAAAACCATCTGCTTCTCCATTGAGATTAAAATGGGTTGGTATTTTTTCTGGTAGTAATGAATAATGATATAATAACCATGCCCACATAAAAAGTAATAGAAACCCTGTTAGGATTTCTATTACTTTATCTAAAGGCTTTGTTTCCAAATTAATTTTGGGTTTGCTCATTAGAGTAAAATTTTATTTTACAGAACTTTTTTTAATTTTATTTTTCTCTAGTATTTCTTTTGCCAATTCCAAATAACTGGCAGCACCTTTACTTGATGAATCGTGTTGAATAGCAGGAAGACCAAAACTTGGTGATTCACTCAAGCGTACATTTCTGGGTATAACAGTTTTAAATACCATTTGCTTGAAGTGATTGCTTACATCTTCTACTACCTGAGTAGATAAACGAACACGTGAGTCGTGCATGGTAAGTAATATACCTTCTATTTCCAAACGAGTATTAAGTCTAGACTGAATGATTTTAATAGTGTTGAGTAGCTTTCCCAATCCTTCTAGTGCAAAATACTCACACTGGACTGGTACTAGTACAGAATCGGCAGCTGTAAGAGCATTTACAGTAATAAGCCCTAATGATGGCGAACAATCTATAACTATGAAATCGTACTCGTTTTTAATAGCATTGAGAGCTATTTTCATTTTTTCCTCTCTACTTTCAAGATTAATCATCTCTACCTCAGCACCTACTAAATCTATATGTGAAGGTATCAAGAATAAATTTTCTATGGATACAGGCAAAGTAGCTTGGGTAGCACTTGCATCATCTACCATACATTCATAAATACTTGTCTGTATCTGTTTAGGGTTATGCCCTAAGCCTGAAGTAGAATTTGCTTGAGGATCAGCATCTACAAGTAATGTTTTATAGCCCAAAGTAGCTAAACTTGCAGCTAAATTGATGGCTGTGGTTGTTTTACCTACTCCTCCTTTTTGATTTGCTATGGCAATGATTTTACCCATATTTTAAAATAGTATTAGTATGTAAGTTCAAAACCGTTTGTTATATAGAATAAAAGCAAGAAACGTTTTTTTTTTCTAAAAAAAAATTTAATTTGCTTACCAAAAATAATATATATTTGTAATATTTCTTGTAAAAAGTGAATTTTCTCAGAAATTTTATGCAAATATAGAACTTTAATTCAAACAATTTCAAAATTTTATGATGAGACAATTATTATTGTTCGCTGTGGCTCTATTCCTCTTTGCCTCCTGTGGTAGTAAAGAAGATAATGGAGGTAAAAAAGTCTTCCGTTATAATCAAACGGGTGGTTTGAATTCTTTAGACCCTGCTCAAGCTCGAAACAGAGCAAGTGTCTGGGCTACAAGTCAAATATTCAATGGACTTTTGGAATTGGATGAAAATATGCACCCTACACAATCCATTGCGGAGTCTTATTCTTGGGATTCTACAGAAACCATTTATACTTTTAGGCTGAAAAAGAATATTCGTTTTCAGGATGATGCCTGTTTTCCTGGTAACACAGGTAGAGAAGTACACGCTGAAGACTTTGTTTACAGTTTTCAGAGGATTTTAAATCCTAAAACTCGTAGTACAGGAGCTTGGATTTTTAGAGGTAAAGTGCACCCTAATCCTGATTCTGCTTTTGTTGCTATTGATAGATATACTCTACAAATTCGTTTGCAAAAGAAATTTCCTCCTTTTTTAGAAATGCTTACAATGCCTTATGCATTTGTTATTCCTAAAGAAGCCATAGATAAGTACAAAGATGATTTCAGAGCTCACCCTGTAGGTACTGGTCCTTTTCAATTGAAAGAGTGGAAGGAAGGCGAAAAACTCATTTTATCTAAAAATGAGCACTATTGGAAAATGGACCATGATGGTCGTAAATTGCCTTTGATAGACGTTGTTCAAGTTTCATTTATAAATGACCCTAATCAGGCATACAACGAATTTGTTGCTGGTAAATTAGATTTCATTACAGGTCTTCCTGAAACAGCAAAAGATCTTTTAGATAAAGGAAAAGTAAAAGAGGAATTCCGTAAGAAATATAATGTAGATAAAGTTCCTTATATGAATACAGAATACATTGGTTTTCAATTGAATGTTGGAAAATATAAAGATACTACACATCCTTTCTTAAAGAAGAAATTTCGTCAAGCTTTAAGTTATGCCATAGATAGAGATCAGATTGTACTTTCATTGCGTAATGGTTTAGGTATGCCTGGTATTTCAGGTATTACACCTGCTGCTCTACCTTCTTTTGATTCTGTACGAGTAAAAGGATATACATATAACTTGGCAAAAGCTCGTCAATTGTTGAAAGAAATTGGTCATGAAGGAGGTAAGGGTTTACCAGAATTAAAACTTCATACTTATCAAACAGATAAAGAAATTGCAGAATTTATCAAGAAGCAATGGAGTGAAATAGGCGTAAATGTAACTATAGAAAGCAATCAATTTGTAACCCACCAACAAATGGTAGATGAGGGAAAAGTTACTTTATTTAGAGGGTCTTGGTTAGGTGATTATCCAGATGCTGAGAACTACTTTGCTATGTTTTATAGTCAAAACTTCTCACCTGTAGGTCCTAACAAAACTAATTTTGTGAGCAAAGAGTTTGATAGACTTTATGATGAAGCTCAATCTAAAGATGAACATGATGAAAATCATTTACTTCTTTACAAATATTATCATGATATGGATAACTTATTGATTGAAGAATCTCCTGTTATTGTATTGTATTATGATGAAATTTTAAGAATCTATAACAAGAAATTAAAAGGGTTAAAAACTAACCCAACAAACATTTTATTCTTAGAAAATGTGGATTTTGGAGATAAGAATGAAAAAGAAGGTGAAAAGAAAGCAACTGCTTCTAAGTAATAAATAAAGTTTTATAAAAAAAGGATAGCAGATGCTATCCTTTTTTTATTGTCTTACTGAAATATTTTGTTCATAAAGATACTGTTTTAAATCTCGAATAGCTATTTCCTTAAAATGAAAAATACTAGCTGCAAGAGCAGCATCTGCTTTTCCGTTTGTAAATACTTCTGAGAAATCTTTCATGGAGCCTGCCCCTCCAGAAGCAATTACAGGAATAGAAACAGCTTTTGAAATTTGAGCTGTAATAGACACATCAAAACCAGCTTTTGTGCCATCAGCATCCATAGACGTTAGCAGAATTTCACCAGCTCCTCTTTGGGTCACTTCTTTTGCCCATTGAAATGTTTGTATGTCTGTGGGTTTTCGCCCTCCATGTGTATGAACATAATGAGTATGATTTATATTTTTGGTATCAATGGCTACTACTATACATTGGCTACCAAATTCTAAAGCCAGTTCATCAACCAATTGAGGATTTCTAACTGCAGAAGAATTGATTGAGATTTTATCTGCTCCTGCATTCAATAGTTCAGATACATCTTGTTTACTACTAATACCACCACCTACAGTAAAAGGGATATTTAAGTGTGCTGCTATTTCTTTCACCAAAGCCACTAAAGTTTTTCTTCCCTCAACTGTTGCATTTATATCTAAAAACACCAACTCATCAGCTCCTTCTTCTGCATAACGCTGTGCTAATTCAACTGGGTTTCCTGCATCTATCAGGTTTTCAAAATTTACACCTTTTACAGTTCTACCATCTTTTATATCTAAACAAGGAATTATTCTTTTTGTGAGCATAAACTACTATGATAAATGGAAGGCAAATATATAAACTTTTAAATTTTCTCTTTTCTTTGTTGTCTACATTTATCACTACAATATAAAATTTGTTCCCATACCTTTTCCCACTTTTTTCTCCAAGTAAATGGTCTCTGACACACTATACAAACTTTTTGAGGCAAATCGTATTTTTTTCGCATTTTAACCATAAACTGAGTTTTTAGTTAAAAACTCTTATTTTGATTGTAATGTTTAATGTATATTTTTACTATTTTTTTGCTACTACGATGAACTAAAATTATTCTTAATTTCGTTAGAAGAACAGACTTTATTATTATGGAAAATACTTACAAAGAGTCCGCCCCTGAACGCCCAGAAGCCAAGAGAAGTGTTTTTCTTTGGATTGATAACTTAGTGAATGTTGATTTTTTAACACAAAAAAGAAAACCTATCAATTACATTCCTTATGTATTATATCTTACAGTTTTAGGTATATTTTATATTAGTAATGCTCATTATGCCAGAAAACTTCAACGACAAATTATTATTTTAGAGAAAGATGTTACCAATCTTCGTTCAGATTACACTCAATCACAAGCCAAATATATGAATACCACCAAATATTCGGAGGTAGAAAAAAGAGCTAAAGATATGGGGCTTGAGCGTGTAGAAAAAGTCCCTTACCAAGTTATTATCAAAAAGTAAATGTATTATGAAAAAGTATCTTATTTTAGCATCACTATTTTTATTTATTATAGATGTTGCAATTGCTCAGAAAAAAGCAAAGAATTCAGCGAAAAGTAGTACTTCTCCAAATTTAGAGCTTGAGAACTCTGTTTTTTGGGAGATTTCGGGTAAGGGCATCAAAGAGCCATCTTATTTATTTGGGACTCACCATTTATATCCTCCTGATTCTGTTAAAACAAATGAGTTTATTAAAGACAAAATCAAGCAAAGTAAAGCTGTTGTTGGTGAAATTGCATTAGACAACATGATGGCAACTTCAATGGCTATGATGAAAGTAGCTATTATGCAAGATACCACGCTCAAAGATCTGTTAGGTGAAAAAAAATTTAATCAGGTGGATGAATATTTACAAACAAATATGGGCATGAGTGCTGCGATTTTTAACAAAATGCGTCCAATGATGCTTATTCAAATGATTTCTGTAAAGAAGATTTCTAAAGAACTGGGTTTAGATGAGAAAAAAATGATGAGTGGAGATTTAAGTAATGGCTTAGATGGGTACTTTCAGATATATGGAAAATCTTTACAAAAAGACATTGTTGGCTTAGAAAGTATTGAATTACAGGCAAATGTTTTATTAAAAGGCTCATCTTTACCTCGTCAAGCAGAAATGTTGATGGAAATAATAGAAGATAAAGGCTCACAATCTACAGAGTCTATGAAAAAACTAAATAAATATTATGCAGAACAGAATCTTAATGAGTTAGCAAAATTTGGCTTAGATGAGAATAATATGAAACCTGAAGAGTATAATGCCTTGCTTAAAAACAGAAATGATGTGTGGATGCCACAAATTTATAAGCTAATACAAGAAAAACCTATTTTTATTGCTGTTGGAGCTTTGCATTTAGTAGGTAAAGATGGTTTAATTTATCAATTACGTAAACAAGGATATACCGTAAAGCCGTTAAAAACTAGAATATAAAATTTGCTTCATTAAACAATTCGTCTATTTAATAAATAAAAAAGTTTCTTTCATAAAACAACTCTCTATAGTTTTAGAGAGTTGTTTTATTTTTGAGCAGGTTTTAAACAAAAATTATTATGAAAAATCTACAATTCTCTTTTCTGCTTCTGCTAACAGTTTTATTCATGGGCTCTTGTATTTCTTCTGAATATATTGCAACTGATAAAACAGCATTTGTGGATGATGACCAAATAGTTGGTTCTTGGAAATTTGTTCCTCCTGCAAAAAAATCTGCTGATGAAATGGAACTCCCTATTGATAAAATTATTTTTGCCAAAGGAGCTTCAACAGGAACATATACACTTACTATCAAGAATAAGCCTACAGAAGGGGAACAACCTAAAGAAGAAAAACCTATGGAAACCTACATTTCTAATATGAAAGGTACAAAAGTTGCAAGTTTTGGAATGGACGAAAATGGGCAAAAAGGATATTTCTATTTCAAATACAAAGTGGCCTCTGGAAAACTATTAGTATCTTTATTTTTTGAAAAAGGAGTAAATGAAGCTAAAGCAAAAGGTAAAAGTTATGATGCAAGTAAGGCAAAGCCTACAAAGTTTGCAACAGAAAAAGTTTTTAGAGACTTTATTGCTAAAAACCTTAATAATAAACTGTATTGGAGTGAAGAATTAGTTTTCACAAAAGAATAAAAATAAAGGTTATCAAATGATAGCCTTTATTTTTGAGGAGAGGAAGAGATTCGAACTCTCGATACAGTTTCCCGCATACACGCTTTCCAGGCGTGCCCCTTCAACCACTCGGGCACCTCTCCAATTTTTTTGGAATGCAAATTTAGTAAAATTCCTTTAGAGTGTGTTATAGTAATCAAATATTTTTATCATATCCAAACGTTGCTGAACTCCCAATTTATTTTTCTTCATAAATACTTCTAGCTGTGATGCATTCTCTTTCATTTGAGACAAAAATTGTTTTTTACTAGTGGTTTTGAGTTTTACAATTTTGCCATTCTTGTTCATTATGTAAAATTCAGTAACAATTCTATAAGAAAATGTACGCCCACCTGTGCCATACCATCCCCAACCAGCTTGTGGGTTCATGCGAGTTTCCAAATATTCTGTCCCTAATAATGTTACCCTGTTACCTTCTGTAAGTACTTCAAAAAAGGCGGCTGTTTCATAATTAGTGTTAATATTTTTAGCATATAAAAGAGTTACAAATCGTCTGTTGGCTTTTACTTTGGTATCAAAAAATGAAAAACCCTCCACATTACGAGCATTAAAAGTTTTTATTGTACCACCATTATCTACTAAAACAGTTTGTTGTTTGGTATCATATTTTATTTGTCCACCCCAAGTATTTCCTTCCTTATCTTTTACACTTCCAGCATGAAACATTCCTTCAGCTAAGATTTGTCCGAAAAGGTTTTGGTTCAGTCCACAAAACAAGCTCAGAATTAAAATAAATATTTTCATACAGATTTAATGTTTAGCATTTGAACATAAAACAATTTAAAATAACAATTTATCTCTCTATTTTTGTAGAAAAATTATGGGTATTACAGATTTTTTTTACAATTTATAATAATTTAAAACTATAGTCGTTTTTATAAAAAAATTACTACAATAAATATGCGATTTTATATTTTACTTGTCATTATTTGGGGTTGGGTAGGCGTATCAGTTGCACAAAAACTGACAAGAAGAGCCTTTTTAGGCATTGACCCAGTAGAAAAAAATCAGGTTTTGGTAATTAATAAAGTTTATCCAAGAACACCTGCTGAAAAGTCTGGAATGAAAATTGGAGATGAGTTATTAAGTATCAATGATTTTCAGCCTCATTCTATCCAAGAGCTTATTCAAGGACTCAAAAAGTTTAGTCCAAAAGAAAAAGTAAAACTGAAAATTCGTAGAAATAATCAGGAAATAACTCTTGAAACTCGTTTAGATGAAGTTCCAAAAGAAATTACGCCTGCTAGCAGAACTATTTATGGTGAAATACCCGTAAATAATGCTGTTTTACGTAGCATTATCACAGTTCCTCAAAAAGAAGGAAAGTATCCTGCTGTTATTTTTATTCAGGGAGTAGGTTGTTTTCCTGTTGATACACCTATGGACACAACTTATGGGCATGTTCAGATGTTACGTTATTTAACCAGAAATAACATCGTTACTATGCGAGTTGAAAAATCTGGTGTAGGTGATAGCCAAGGAATACCTTGTGAAAAACTTGATTTTCAGACCGAACTTACTCATTTTACAGAAGCATTAAAAGCTTTAAAGACATATCCTTTTGTAGATAAAGATAATATTTTTGTGATTGGACATAGTTTAGGAGGAGTTATTGCACCTATCATTGCACAAAAAGAAAATGCTAAGGGAGTTGTAGTATATGGCACTATTGGGCAAAACTGGACTAATTACCTCATAGACTCCCGTAAAGCAATGGCTATTCAAAAGGGTGAAGATTACGAAGATATAGAAGAATGGACTAAAAATGTAACAGATTGTAGTGTTAGATTCTTCATGCATAAACAATCTTTAGATACTATTTATAAATACAATTCAGATTGCCAAGACTTTTTAAAAAGATTTAGTTTCAGAAGTCCACAATATTGGTATCAATTAAGTGAGATTAATGTTGCTCAACAGTGGAAAGAGTATAACGGATACGTTCTTTCTATTTGGGGTGAGTCTGATAAATCAACTTTTTCATCTGAACATCAGCTTATTACAAATATAATCAATCAACAAAATCCAAAAAAAGGTACTTTTGTAAAGATTAGCAGAGCTGACCATAAAATGTGTTTACGCAATATCAATGATACTGATAAAGAATTGGATTTTAATCCACAAATTGCAGAAAGTATTTATGAATGGATAGGTAAAGTAAGAGGAGGTTTATAATATTTATGCTAAAAGCAGATATTCGTAAAATCTATAAAGAAAAACGTCTTTCTTTATCAACTGCTTGTTTTGAAGAAAGAAACAATAAACTGCTTCACTTTTTTATTTCTTGGGGTAAATTAAAAGAACTTCAGTTCATCCATACATTTTTACCTATTCTGTCTCAAAAAGAGCCTAATACTTGGGCTTTTATTCATCAATCTTGGGAAGATCAATCTAAAATATCTTGGATTATTGCAACTACCAACTTCAAAACGAAAGAACTGTCTCATTTTTACTTAGATAAACACACCAAACTCAATCATAATAAATGGGGTATTAGTGAGCCTATAAATGCCAAACCTTGTCCTATCAAAAATATTCAAATGGTCTTGGTTCCACTTCTAGCTTTTGATGAACGAGGTTTTAGAGTGGGTTATGGGCAAGGATTTTATGATAGATTTTTAGCTCAATGCCCTCAAACGATTAAGGTTGGTATCTCTTTAGAACCTTCTTTAGAAGAAAATATTACAGATACAGACCCTTATGATGTACCTTTAGACTATTGTATTAGCCCTGAAGGTATCATTGATTTTTCCAAACAATTTTAGAATACGTTTGTTTTTTGTTGCTAAGCAAACTAACTTTGTAGTTGGTTAGATTTTTTTGTTGATTATTTTATTTTTATTGAAAATTTATGGGTTGTTCTTCTTGTTCTTCAGGAGGTTGCTCTACTGATAAATCATCTGGTTGTGGGGGAGGTTGTAAAACAGGTGGCTGTAATAAAATGAACTCTTTTGATTGGCTTTCTAATATGGATTTGCCAGCTGATCAAAAATTTCGTATTGTAGAAGTTCGTTTTAAAAATGGCAATAAAGGTTTTTTCCACAATACCCAACATTTTGATTTGTATACTGGTGATGCAGTAGTTGTAGAAGCACAAAACGGTTATCATTTAGGACATGTTTCATTACAAGGAGAACTTGTTCGCCTTCAGATGCTAAAAAAAAATATAATAGCGGATGATGAAAACATTCTTAGTATTTTACGTGTAGCAACGGAAAAAGATATTGAAAAATTCAAGGAAACTCAAGCTCGAAACTTACCAACCATGTTTAGAGCAAGGCAAATTATTGTAGAACAAAGTTTACCTATGAAGCTTTCTGATGTGGAGTTTCAGGCAGATAATACAAAAGCTACCTTCTATTATTCCGCAGAAAACAGAATTGATTTCAGAGAGCTTATCAAAATTCTTGCTTCTGAGTTTAAAATTCGTGTTGAAATGCGTCAGATTTCTCTTAGAGAAGAAGCTGGCAGGCTTGGTGGTATAGGTGTTTGTGGTAGAGAGTTATGTTGTTCTACTTGGCTTACAGACTTTAAGAGTGTTACCACTACAGCAGCTCGTTATCAAAATCTTTCTTTAAATCCAGCTAAACTCTCAGGGCAATGTGGTAGGCTCAAGTGCTGTCTAAATTATGAATTGGAGACATATATTGAAGCCGTTAAAGATTTTCCAAATATTGAAAAGCCTTTAAAAACTAAGCAAGGTACTGTTAGTCTTAAAAAAACTGACATTTTCAAAAAAATCATGTGGTTTGGTTACGAAAATGACAGTAACTGGCACCCTCTTTCTATTGAAAGAGTCAAGGAAATTATGGAATTAAATGAAAAGGGTATTATTCCAGAAACTTTGGCACAAATAGAAACAGGTCAGGTTTCAGCAGAGGCAAAAAAGGCAAAAGATATTGCCACTGAAAAAGGAGCTATTCAGGCTTTAGATAAAAAATTGAAGAACAGAGAAAAGAAAAATCAAAAAAATGAGAAGCCTAAGAATCCTAAAAATCAGAAAAATAACAAACAACATCCTCCAAGAAATAATAAATAAATGAATTCTTATAAAAAAATTTTATTCTTTGCATTTTTCACTGTTAGCATTGCTTTATTGAGTGCTTGTAAAGAAAAAGGTGTAATATTTGAAGATAATGAGAGTATTAAAGAGGGAAAATGGGCTGTTGAAAAACCTGTCAAACTTAATTTTGAAATAACAGATACATCAAAAGCATATAATTTGTATTATAATATTCGTAATGAGCTTTCCTATCCTTATTATAATGTATATGTTACTTATTATTTGCGTTATCCTGATGGTAAAAAGGTAGATTCTTTATTACAGGATATTGTTTTATTTCATCCCAATACAGGAGAACCTTATGGAATAGGAACTGGAGGCATCAGAGACCACCAACTCCCTGTTTTTCAGAATTTTAAATTCAAACAAAAAGGGAAATATACTTATGAGTTTAAACAGTTCATGCGTATCAACCCTCTTAAAGGTATTCTTTCAATGGGTTTGAGAATTGAAGATGCTCAGAGTGAAGCAAATAAAAAATAATCATTCAAAAAAAGTTATTTATAGGGTAAATTTTTTAAATATTTTTTTGTGTAGCGATAAAAATTTCTAATTTTACGCACTCAATAAACGAAAGGTTCAACTAAAATTTAAGGATTGTGGAAGAGTACAAAGAAACCAACGACCGAGCTGCAGATGTTTACTCTAAAAGAGTCAGAGCAGGTAAAAGAACTTATTTCTTTGATGTAAAATCTACAAGAGGTAGTGATTTCTACCTTACTATCACAGAAAGCAAGAAACGTTTCCGTGATAATGGATTTTATTATGAAAAACATAAGATTTTCTTGTATAAAGAAGATTTTGGGAAGTTCATCGAGTCTTTAGAAGAGGCTATCGTAAAGATTAAAGAATTAATGCCTGACTACGATTTTAATCAGGTTGTAGAAGAGGAAGCTTACGAGAGTAACGATGAAGCTCAAGAAAGCGAATTAAAATGGGACTAAAAAAAGAGGCTTAAGCCTCTTTTTTCTTTTATAACAGTTTTATGAAAACTCAATATCTTGAAGAACTTAAATTCTTGAGAAAACGAATCCCCATTGCCATCTCTCAGGCAATTTTATTATTAAATGACTATCAGGGCGATACAGAAATTGTTCAAAAAATATTTAAAGAACAATGCATTCAAGAAATTATTAAAGCAACACATTGCTCTTGGAAAATTGCAGAAGAAGCCTATCTTTATACACGTTATGATGTAGATAAAGCCATTACACTAGTAATTGAAGATGAATTTGATAGAAATTATGTTTCTCATCCAGAAATTACCAAAGAAAAACTAAAAGTTGTTCGTAATTGGCTTGACTGGAATAGCAATAATCATTATTGGCAATTATATTTATCTTTAGCAGAAACAACAGATATAGTAATTAGTATTTTAACTCATTTAAAAGATTTTGAAGACTTAAAAAATCTTTTAATTTCAAACCCTATGCTACCTGAGAAAATTTTCAATTTATACAAAGATAGGTTAGATAAAACCCTTAGCAGACATTGGCGAAACTTAAACCGAGATTTTGAGTAATTTTTTTTATCTAATTTGTGTTATAAGTATTTGTATCTAATTAAATAACAGAAACCTTATAGGTTTTCAAAATGATTTTATTTATTGATTAACAAATATTTACAAAACAAACCTATAAGGTTTTAATATAAATTAAATTCTTCTCCTTACTTAGTATTTCAAATGAAACATTTATAAAATTATATGGCAGAAAGTGTATTTATCCCTCAAAATTCAACAAGAAAAGATATTTATGATGCCCTTCTTCCACAAATAGATGGCATTTTACAAACAGAAACTGATCTTACAGCCAATCTTGCAAACTTTGTTGCAGTTCTTAAAGAAGCTTTTGGATTCTTCTGGATAGGTTTCTACTGGGTAAAAAATGAACAGTTGGTATTGGCTCCTTTTCAGGGGACATTGGCTTGTACACGCATTGCCTTTGGCAAAGGTGTTTGTGGGGCTTCTTGGAAAGAACAAAAAACGATTCTTGTTCCTGATGTAGATGCTTTCCCTGGACACATTGCTTGTAGCTCTCTTTCAAAATCTGAAGTGGTTGTTCCTGTTTTCCAAAATGGAAAGGTTGTTGGCGTTTTGGATGTAGATAGTGATAAACTCAACGATTTCGATGACCAAGACCAAATAGGTTTAGAAAATCTTATCAAAATATTAGAAAAGCATTTACCTAAAATGCAGTAATGAGCTTTTCTTTAAACCAAATACCTTTATTTACAAAATTACAAACATCTCAAAATATTCTGATTGCAGGAGCAGGAGGAGGTTTTGATGTGTATGCTGGTATTCCTTTGTATATTTCTCTTAAAAGTCAGGGTAAAAATGTTTATTTGGCTAATCTTTCATTTACAGAATTAGCTATTTCAAAAGGTAATTTATTATTTCCAAATTGTTGGGAAATCAATGCTCAATGCAGAGAATTAGATTATTTTCCTGAAAAATATTTATGTGAATGGCTTAATAAATTCTATAATCAGGATAATTCTGTTGTATTTGCCTTCAAGCGAACAGGTGTATTACCTTTAAAAAAAGCTTATCAAAATCTTGTTGAAAAGTTAGAGATTGATACCATCATTTTAGTGGATGGTGGAACAGATAGTTTGCTTTTTGGAGATGAACAATCTTTGGGTACACCCACAGAGGATTCCTCTTCTATTGTTGCTGTTTCAGAACTGGAAAGTATCAAATATAAATATTTATTAGCTTTAGGCTTTGGAATAGATCACTTTCATGGTGTACACCATTATCAAGTTCTAGAAAATATTGCTAAACTTTCAAGAACCCATGATTATTTAGGTTGTTTCTCACTGCTTTACGATTCATCAGAGGGACAGGCTTTTAGTAGCCTAGTGGAGTATTCTAACTCCAGAACTAAATGGTATTTAACGAGTATTGTCAATAACTCTATTAACAGTGCATTAAAAGGTTTTTATGGAGATTATCATGCTACTCAAAAAACAGAAAGCAGTGAATTATGGATAAACCCTTTGATGAGTATTTATTGGGCTTTTGAGTTAGAAGGCATTTATAAAAATTTACTCTACAAAGATTTTATAAAAAACTCTATGACCATGGAAGAAATAAAAAATGGTATAGAAAATTTCAGAAACATTGCTTCTATTAAAAAAGCTAAAAATATCCCTTTATAAAGCCTTTATTTTTTTAGGATAAAAAACTAACTCAATTTCTTTTTCTTGAGAGAGTAATTTTTTTATATTTGGAACATCTACTTTTCGGAATTAAAAACTTACAAAAATGGCAAAAAAAACCACCAACAATAGCAGTTCCAACAGCAATACAAATACCAATGGTGTTCTTCGTCAACATGCTGAAATACAATTTGCCCAAGAGTTAGAAGAGTTAAAAAAACAGGATTCGGGAAAAGTTCCACCACGTTGGCATATGTCTCCTGCATCTGTTGTAACATACTTGGTGGGAGGTAAGCTAAAAAACGGTTTTGAAGTAAGCCCCAAATATATTGGTTCACGTAGATTAATGGAAATAGCGGTAGCTACTCTAACTACAGATAGAGCTTTGTTGTTGTATGGATTACCTGGCACTGCAAAATCTTGGGTATCAGAGCATTTATCCGCTGCTGTTTCTGGAGATTCTACTTTGCTTATACAAGGTACAGCAGGAACTGGAGAAGAAGCCATTCGTTATGGCTGGAATTATGCTCGTTTACTTGCTGAGGGACCCAGTGAAAATGCATTGGTGGTAACTCCTATGATGGTAGCAATGAAAGAAGGAAAGATAGCTCGTATTGAAGAACTTACTCGTATTACAGCAGATGTTCAAGATACTCTTATTACTATTCTTTCAGAAAAAACCATGCCCATTCCTGAACTGAATACCGAACTTCAGGCAGTGAAAGGCTTTAATGTTATTGCAACAGCCAACAACAGAGATAAAGGGGTAAACGAACTTTCTGGAGCATTAAAACGTCGTTTCAATACTGTTATTCTTCCTTCTCCTGATACTATTGAAGAAGAAGTAGAAATTGTTGAACGTCGTGTCAATAGCATTGCCAAAAATTTAGAATTACCAGCCGAAATGCCTCCTCTCAAAGAAATTAAAAGAATTGTTACAATTTTTAGAGAGCTAAGAGCAGGTTTAACTCTAGATGGTAAAACTAAATTAAAAACTCCAACAAGTACGATGAGTACAGCAGAAGCTATTTCTGTGGTGAACAATGGTTTAGCTTTAGCAGCTCACTTTGGAGATGGAACAATGAATGCATTGGATGTAGCTTCTGGTTTGATAGGTGCTGTTGTTAAAGATCCTGTACAAGATAAAGTTGTTTGGAACGAATACCTTGAAACTGTTCTTCGTACTCGTGAAGACTACAAAGACCTTTATAAAGCTTGTAAAGAAATGATTATTTAATTTTGAAAAAAACTTACACAGAAAGCCTTGCCAAAGCAGGGCTTTTTTAATTTGGATAATTTTATGGGATTAGAAATCGAAAGAAAGTTTTTAGTACAACCAGATATTTGGGATAAATTACCCAAAGAAAAAGGAGAATTTTACAAGCAAGGCTATATATCTACAGAGCCTTCCAAAACAATTCGTGTTCGGCTTACAGAACAAAGTGCTTTTATCACTATAAAAGGCTCATCACAAGGGTTTTCAAGAATGGAGTTTGAATACTCTATCCTACAAGAAGATGCAAAGCAATTATTAGATAATTTTTGCTTGAATATTATCAGTAAAATACGATATAAAATTCTTTATCAGAGTCATTTATGGGAAGTGGATGTTTTTTTAGAAGATAATGAGGGACTTATTATTGCAGAAATAGAACTTGAATCGGAAACTGACCTATTTGAATTACCCTCTTGGATAAAAGAAGAAGTAACTACAGATGAAAGATATTACAACTCTTATCTTTCACAAAATCCTTTTCAAACTTGGAAAAACAGTATTTAATTATCTCAAATAAAAAAGATTATAGTATTTGTTTTTCTTTTCTCTTTGCTGTTTTATCCTTACATTTGCACAAAAATGTACCGACTTATAAATCATGAAAAAACTTTTTTTTGTAATAACTATACTTGTCTTACAATTATCTGTTGTAGCTCAAAATAAAAAATTGACAGCTCAATACCAAAAGGGTAAAACAGCACTCAATGCAAAACAATATCAAGAGGCTCTTACAGCTTTTGACCCTCTCTTAAAACCAACAAAAGGTAATGTATATAGAGAATATGCTTATTTTTATACTGCTCTTTGTAATTTTAATTTGAAAAAATATAAAGAAGCTGAAAAATCTCTGGAAAGTCTTTCAGAAAAATTTCCTAATTGGGATAAAATGCAAGAAGCATTATATCTGCAAGCCAATATTGCTTTTGAACGTAAAGAAGATAACATCGCTCTTACTTATATTGAAAAAATTAAAGATGCATCTGTAGCAAAAGATGCCAACGAAATGAAGTCTTTTTACTTGGGTAAAAGAGAAATCAGTGCTTTAAAAAATCTTCAAATTGTTTATCCAAAAGATAAACAAGTAGCTCAGGTATTGGTAGATAAACTTGCCGCAGAGTCTATAGAACCTTCTGACTTAGACCTAATTGATAATTTAGTTGAGAAACATGGACTTAACCGACCTGAAAAAACTCGTTTACAAAAAGTTTCTAAAGGCTCAAAAAGAGCCTTTAAAGATACATTGAATGTAGGCGTTTTCTTACCTATTAATTTTAAAGATTACAAAGACCCTAAAAAAAGAACTACAGCTACCTCTTTAGGAATAGATTTTTATCATGGAATGCGTATCGCAAAAAGACAATTGGATACTTCCAGAGTATTTGTAAATTTATTAGTATACGATGTTTATCAGAACCCTGATACACTCGAACTTATGTACAAGAAAAACGAATTTGCAAGAATTGATATGTTTGTTGGACCTTTTTATGATGAAGATTTTGCAAAAGCACTCGAAATAGCTGAAAAGAAAGATATACCCATTATCAATCCTTTTTTAAGTAGTTCAAAATTTTTGAATAGTAAGAATGCCTATTTTTTACAACCAACAGTTGAAACACAAGGGAAACAATCTGCAGGATTTGCCATTAAAACATTTGGTAAAAAAGTTATCATTTTTCATAGTGACCTTGTTGACGATGTAAAACTTATGAATGCTCATAAAGCAGAAATTGAACGTTTAGGTGGGCAAGTTCTTGTTCAACATAAACTTTCTGTTACTACCATTCCTCAAATTGAAGAAATATTAGCAAAACCTGAAAATAAAGATGTAGCATATATTTTTGTAGCAAGTCCAAGCCAAGCTGCTGCCGAAAAAATTCTGGAGCAAATGAAAGAAAAAATGCCTAATGTACCTATTCTTACTACACTTGCTTGGAAAAAATTTGCTGAAATAAAACCTCAAGACTTGGAAGCACAAAAAGTACATTTCATAGATCCTGATTACACAAGATTGGGTGGAGAAAAGGATAAATTAAAAATTCAGTACAATTTAAAAGTTCGTCATGTAGAAATGTACAGTAACATGGTTGCTCCACCTCTTGCTACACACAAGGGTTATGATGTTACAAGAACTTTTATTAGAACTCTTTATGAGAGCAAAGATAATTTTTATAAAAAAGTTGTGGATAATGAAGATTTTAAGCGAACTTACAGAGGCTATATTTTTGGAGATAAACAAAGAGATAATCAGTATATTCCTATATTAAAATATTCGGAAAAAAAACTAATTGTTGTAAACCCTCTTTTTGAAGAAAAACCAGAACCTAGAAGAGATGGTAACCGATAATTTTTAAGCTTATTAAAACTGCATTTTTATGGAAATATTTCTTTCAATTGTATATTTACTAATATCTCTTATTTTAGGGTTATTGGTTACATTCAGTACAACAAGACTGTTTATCAGGGCTATTCGTAGCAAATACAACATGACCCCACAAAATACTTCTTTTGCAATTTTACTTGCATCTGTCATTTTTTCTGTGGGTTACATTATTTCAGGTGTTCTAGAACCTGCTTTTAAAATGATTGCTACAGTAAGAATGCTTGAAAAAAATGGAGCAGATGTTTTTTTTAGTGTTGTAAAATATGGTACTATTTTCGGAGCTGTAGGATTTGTAGTTTCATTTTTGGTTATTTTCTTGGGGATGTACCTTTTTAATTTTCTCAATACAGAAATCGAAGAATTAGAAGAAATTAGTAATAATAATATTGCTGTAGGTATTTTGGTAGGCACAATTATTATAGTGATCACTTTATTTGTAAAAGGAAGTATTATTTTCTTTTTAGAAAATTTAATACCTTACCCTGAAATGCCTATTAGAACATAATACTCGATTTTATCAATCTTTTTTATCATGGAGAATCACGAAAATTTATTTGATAATAGATTAGACCTTAGAGACTTGCAAACAAAAGTGAGTCAAATCAAAGCAGAAATTAGAAAAGTAATTGTTGGACAAGAGGATGTTATAGATTTGATGTTAACAGCTATTTTAGCTGATGGACATATATTGCTTGAGGGTGTCCCTGGTGTCGCAAAAACACTTACAGCAAAGCTTTTTGCTAAAATCATGGCTATTGATTTCTCACGGATTCAATTTACACCAGACTTAATGCCCTCTGATGTAATAGGAACTTCTATTTTTAATTTAAAAACCTCAGAATTTGAATTTAGAAAAGGTCCTATTTTTAGCAATTTGGTATTGATTGATGAAATCAATAGAGCTCCTGCCAAAACACAAGCAGCTCTTTTTGAAGTAATGGAAGAAAGGCAAATCACTTTTGATGGCACAACTTACATTTTACCTCCTCCTTTCTTGACTATAGCAACTCAAAACCCTATTGAACAGGAAGGTACTTATAGGTTGCCAGAAGCCCAACTTGACAGATTTTTATTTAAAATACAAGTCAATTATCCTAATCTTGGTCAGGAAATCGGAATTTTAGAAAAAGCTAATTCTATAAAATCTAATTCTCAACTATCAAACATAGAGGCTGTTCTAACAGGGGAAGAAATTATAAAATACAGAAAAGTCATCAAGGATATTCATGTCGAAAATAATTTGTTAAGCTATATAGCTCAAATAATAGATCGTACACGAAATAATCATTCATTATATTTAGGAGCTTCACCAAGAGCTTCTTTAGCCCTACTCAATGCTTCTAAAGCATATGCAGCTATTGATGGAAGGGATTTTATTACTCCAGAAGATATTAAACATTTAGTTTATTCTGTTCTTAGACACAGAATTATGCTTACCCCTGAAAAAGAAATAGAAGGAGTGAGTATTGAAGATGTAATTAATCAGATTATACAATCCATTGAAGTTCCAAGATAAGCTTTATTCTTCAAAGTTATACTTATTATAAAGTATTATATAATAAAAAAGCAAGCTGTTATGCTTGCTTTTTTATTGATTTTATCTTGTTTATTATTTTGTTAAGTAATAACGGAAACCTAAAGACAATTCAGGAGTAATGGAGTTAGCTCCTAAACCGAATTCTGAGGTAATAGTTTTATTTGAACTATTATTAGGATCTTTATCAGTAAGAGATGAAAAACCTACAAATCCAAAGTTAGCTTCTAAACCTACTTTATTAGTTGGGAAGAATACAATACCTGGTCTGAAACCTACCTCTAAAGTTGATATTTTTGAAGTTGTATTTGTTGTATTTGTTATTGTTGTTTTTGTTGTTCCACTACCAATCCCAACACCCAATGTACCTGTAAAACCAAAGTTATCTCCTACCATCCAGTAATAACGTGCATAAGGTGTTATATTAAATAAAGTAGTTTTTAATTCTACCTCTACAGGAACTATAATATTTTGTGTAGATGTAGAATTTTCTCCCGTAAATCCAAAATCTAACCCTAATGCTAATTTATCGGATATGAAGTAACCAACACCAGGATTAATAGAATATGAAAAAATTTTATCACCATCTGTGGTGGAGCTACTTGTTTTTTCTTTTTCTGATTTACTTGTAAAACCTAAACCACCTCCAATAAACAATGTACCTTTAGAGGTTTGTGCAAAGCTACTCATAGCTGTAGCAAAAATAATTGCAATTGTTAAAAGATTAATTTTTTTCATATTATAATTTTTAGTTGAAACTGCGATAGATTTTACAAACAAAATGCCAGAAATAAATTTGTAGTCTTAAAATTTTTACTAAATTTTCAAGATAATTTAACATTCAATCAGTTATGAAAGGATTATATATATATTTTACATTATTTTTTTGGAGTGTCAGTATATTCGGACAAACTGTCAAAATTGATTTAGTAGCACAAGAAAGTCCTATAGATGCTCATTTTAGGGGTTTGTGGGTTGTCAATGAGTCTATTATCTGGGCAAGTGGCACAAAAGGGAGTGTTATCAAGACTTTAGATGGAGGAAAAACTTGGCAAAAGATTATTGTAGCAGGTTTTGAAGATAAAGATTTTAGGGATGTTGTAGCTTTTGATGACAAAAAAGCTTTTATCATCAATGCTGGTTCACCTGCATATATTCTTAAGACTGAAGATGGAGGAGTATCTTGGAACACTGTTTATCAAAATGAATCTCCAAAAGCCTTTTTAGATGATATTGGTTTTTATGACCATAAAAAAATTGGTTTCGTTTTTGGAGATCCTGACGAAAGTGGGAATTTTGTTCTTTTAAAAAGCAATAATATGGGTGATTCTTGGGAAAACACAGGAAATTTACTCCCAAAACCTCAAGAAAATGAAGCTGGTTTTGCAGCAAGTGGAACAATTATGCGTTTTAAAAATAATAAACACATCTGGATTGGTACAGGAGGAGGAAAAGAATCTAGAGTTTTATATTCTGGTGATGAAGGAAAAACTTGGAAAAGTTTTTCTACACCTATTTTAAGTGGAAAAAATTCACAAGGTATTTTTTCTATGGCATTTAAGGATAAAAATAATGGTATAGCTGTTGGAGGAGATTATACCCTACCCAACGAATCTGGTAAAACTGCTATCTATACAAAAAATGGAGGAAAAACTTGGAATATTTCTAAGAGTATGCCAAGTGGTTATCGTTCTAGTATTAGCCATGTTAAAAAGGACATTTATGTTTGTGTGGGAACAAATGGAACAGACATGTCTAAGGATGGAGGAAAAACTTGGCAAAATATTTCTTCTGAAGGATTTAACACTGTTCGTTTTACCCAAAATGGAAAAGTTGGCTGGGCTGTTGGCAACAAAGGTAAAATATTCAAGCTTACTGTCAATTAGTTGTCTTTAGTTGACCATTAATAAAATGCCAACATACTATTCCAACACTTACTGAAACATTGAGAGAGTGTTTTGTTCCAAACTGTGGTATTTCCAAGCAAATATCTGAGTTTGCAACTACATCAGCATTCACACCAAAAACTTCATTTCCAAACACTAATGCATATTTTTTATCAATATCTATGTTAAAGTTTTGTAGAAAAGTGCTATTATGAGCTTGTTCGATGCTAATAATTGTATATCCCTGATTTTTTAATTTTTTTATTGTATCTATTGTATGATCAGCATATTCCCAAATAACAGACTCTGTTGCACCTAGAGCTGTTTTTTGTATTTCTCGATTGGGAGGTGTTCCTGTAATACCACACAAATATATTTTTTCAGCAGCAAATGCATCTGCTGTTCTAAAAGTTGAACCTACATTATGCAAACTTCTGACATCATCTAAAACAATTACAAAGTTGTTTTTTCTAGTATTTTGGAACTCTTCTATTGAAAGTCTTTGTATTTCTGAAGTTTCTAATTTTTTCATATAAAATTTTTTTAACAAAAATAAGACTCTAATTGCTTATTTTTATGTTTTTGGCAAGGATTTTGACATTTTTTTTGAGTATCAGGCAACTTTTTGCTGTATGATAGCGTCTTAGTGTTACTTATATATCTTAATTTCTATTAAATGTCATAAACCAGAACTACTATGAAATTATTCTTTAAACTTACTTTTATTACTTTTTTATTAATAGGAGTTTCTACTTTTCAGGCTTGTGCCAACAGTATTATTGAAGTAGTGCCTCCAAATACAGGGAAATTATTCGAAAATCATCAAATAAGTGTTTCAAACCCTTATCCATATCCTGCCAACGAATTTGTATCTTTCAGCTATCAAATATTACAAAATAATGTAGATGCTAAAATAGCCTTATATGATGTTTTAGGTAATGAAGTTGCCTCTTATCGTTTACAATCAGAATACAATAAAGTTGTAATTCAAACTTCTTCTTTAAGAACAGGTGTATATTTTTATACCCTGACCATTGACGGAAAAAATATGATTACAAAAAAATTAGTTGTAAATCATTGATTTTTAACTTAACTTTGCAAAAATTTTTTCAATAAATTCTTTATGAAGAAGGCTTTTTTAGTGTGGGTGGTATTATTACTGACTTTCTCTGCGTGTAGCAAATTTAATAAAATTCGTAAGAGTAAAGATCCTTTAGAAAAATATCAAGCTGCTATTAATTATTACGAAAAGAAAGAATACAATAATACTTTAATTTTACTGGAGGAAATAGAACCCCTTCTAAGAGGTAAAAAAGAAGGCGAAAAGGCTCAGTTTGTAGTAGCTAATTGTTATTACAAACTGAAACAGTATGAAATGGCTTCATATAATTTCAAAAGATTTTATGAAACTTATCCAAGAAGTGAATGGGCTGAAGAATCTTTATATTTACATGCTTATTCCTTATACAATCAATCTCCTGAAAGTGAGTTAGATCAAACACCAACTCTTTCAGCTATTCAATCCATACAATCTTATCTAAATTCTTATCCGCAAAGCAAACGTATTGAAGAAGCTAACGGAATTATTAAAGAATTGAGAAGTAAGTTAGAATTAAAAGCGTATCAAAATGCTTTATTGTTTTATAATACCCAAAACTACAAAGCGGCAATACAGTCTTTAGCCAATTTTGAAAAAGATTACTCAGATTCAGATTTTATAGAAGAAGTATCTTATAAAAAATTTGAAACATCTTATAATTTAGCTCGTCAGAGTATTATCAGTAAAAAAACAGCTCGATTTAATGAAGCTATTGCTTTTTATGAAGAATATAAGTACAAGTATCCAAATAGTAAGTATTTAAAAGATGCCCAAAATCTATATGAATCTTGTTTAAAGCAAATAGAAGAAATCAAGAAGTTGGAAAACCCTAATAAATCCAACCCAGAAAACCAAAGTAGAACTCCCAACTCGCAAGGAAATGAAAAATAACAAAAATCTTATCAGTTCAGCAAATTCAGGAAAACTAACAACCACATCAGCTTCTCTGATTACAAGAGATATGTCTGAGATTGCTAAAAAAACAGGTAATGTATATGAATCTGTTTTTATTATTGCTCAAAGAGCAAAGCAAATTGCTGTTAAAACCAAAGAAGAATTAACAAATAAACTCAATGATTTTTCTTCTCCAATCGATAATCTTGAAGAAATTTTTGAGAATAGAGAACAGATTGAAATTTCTAAGTTTTATGAAAGAATGCCTAAAGCTACTTTAGTAGCTACTGAAGAGTTCATTGAAGATAAATTGACTTGGAAATACATTGATGAAAATCAAGGTGAATAATTTTCATAAAAGATTATATAAATTAAATCACACAATATTTTTTGTGTGATTTTTTTGTTTCTATTTTTTGTATAAATTGCCAAAAACAAATATCATATGAGCTTCAAATTAGGTGTACTAATCGTTCACGGTATTGGAAATCAGAACCCTGCCTATGCCAATGATTTCATTAAAGATTTACAAGAGAAAATCAGACTTTTTGATAAAAACCCTGATGCTGTAAAAATGATGCCTACTACTTGGGCTACAGAAGTACAACCTGATGAAGAAGAATTATGGAGAAATGTATCTCATGGAGAGCCTCTCAATTTTGGTAAACTTCGTAAATTTTTAATCAGTTATGTAGGGGATGCTGTTGCCTATGCAGGTACTCCTAACAAAAGCAACGGAATGTATCAAAAAATACAACGAAACATTCATGAAACAATTGAAAAGCTTTATATAGATTTGGGTAAACAAGATAAACCTCTTATTGTAATTTCTCACTCTTTTGGAACACAAATTATCTCTGATTATATCTGGGACAGACAAAAAGCACATAAAGAGAATAATTTAGATATTTTGGCTGATAACGATTTTGAACGAATGAATACACTTTCTGGCTTTTTTACTTTTGGCTCAAGTATTCCTTTATTTACAATTGGTTATCACCCTTTAGAAGCTATTGAGTTTCCACCCAAGGCATTACCCGAAGATTTAAAAAGCAGAGCCCGTTGGTATAATTTTTATGATGTAGATGATGTTTTAGGTTATCCTCTTAAAAACTTAAGTGAGAGTTATCAGCAAAATGTAACTGACGATGTGGAGGTCAATGTTGGTAATTGGCTACAATCTTGGAATCCATTATGCCATTTTGGTTACTGGAAAGATGATGACTGCCTTAATTCAATTGCAGAATTTATTGCAGGTATGATATAAAAAAAGCCCTCTGTATCGAGGGCTTTTTCAATTAAAAGACAAGTTGTTTATTTTCAACAGCCAACTTTTTGACTTCTGCTATAATTTGTTCATGAGCAAATCCAGCTTCTCTATGCAATTCTAATTGTGTACCATGTTCATAAACTTTGTCTTCCATACCCAAACGACGTACTTTGGCAGCATATCCATGATCACCCATCCACTCCAATACAGCACTTCCAAAACCACCCATTACACAACCATCTTCAATAGTTAAAACTTTATCAAATTTTTGGAAAATTTCATGTAATAACTCTTCATCAAGAGGTTTCACAAAACGCATATCATAATGAGCTGGTGATAAACCTTGTTTATCAAAGTCTTTATATAAATCTACAACATAATTACCAATATGCCCAATCGTTAAAATAGCTACATTTTCACCATCTTTTAGTTTTCTACCTTTCCCTATTTCTAGTTTTTCAAAAGGTGTTTTCCAGTTTGGCATTACACCTTCACCTCTTGGGTAACGGATAGAAAACGCTTTCTTTCCACCTTCTTCCATATTTAACATGGCTGTATACATCAAATTTCTAAGTTCTTGCTCATTCATAGGAGAAGAAACAATCATATTAGGGATACAACGCATGTAAGCTATGTCATAAGCTCCATGGTGAGTAGGACCATCTGCACCTGCAAAACCACCTCTATCCATACAGAATATAACAGGTAATTCCTGAATACAAACATCATGAATTACTTGATCATAAGCTCTCTGCATAAAAGTTGAATAAATATTACAGAAAGGTATAAGTCCTTGTGTTGCCAAACCTGCCGAAAAAGTAACAGCATGTTGTTCACAAATTCCCACATCAAATGCTCTTTCAGGCATTTCTTTCATAATAATATTCATTGATGAACCTGAAGGCATTGCAGGAGTAATACCCATCACTTTTGAATTTAGCTTCGCAAGTTCAACCAATGTATGCCCAAAAACATCTTGATATTTGGGAGGTTGAGGTGTTTCATGTACTTTCTTGAATATTTCACCTGTTACTTTATCAAAAACTCCAGGAGCATGCCATTTAGTTTGGTCTTTTTCAGCAAGGGCATAGCCTTTTCCTTTAGTAGTAACACAATGCAATATTTTAGGACCTGGAATATTTTTAAGGTCTGATAATACATGATACAAATGGTCTATATCATGTCCATCTATAGGACCAAAATAACGCAGCCCTAAAGCTTCAAATAAATTACTATGTTTAAGAAGCCCCCCTTTTATAGTATTCTCTAATTTGGAAATTGCCTCTCTTGTGAGTTTACCAATTTGAGTTTTTCCTAAGATATTCCAAACTTCATCTTTAAGTTTATTATAAGTAGAAGAGGTTGTAATATCTGTTAAATAATCTTTCAATGCTCCCACATTAGGGTCAATGGACATACAATTATCATTTAAAATGATAATCATATTAGCATCCGAAGCACCAGCATTATTCATAGCTTCAAAAGCCATACCTCCTGTAATAGCTCCATCACCAATGACAGCAATATGCTGACGGTCTGTTTCTCCTTTGTATTTAGATGCAAGAGCCATCCCTAAAGCTGCTGAGATAGATGTAGAGGAGTGTCCAACACCAAAAGCATCATATTTACTTTCTTTTCTTTTAGGGAAGCCTGAAATTCCTCCATACAAGCGATTGGTATGGAAAGTTTTTCTTCTTTCTGTCAATATTTTATGCCCATATGCTTGATGCCCTACATCCCAAATCAGTTGGTCATGAGGAGTGTTAAAAACATAGTGAAGAGCAACTGTGAGTTCTACAACACCCAAACTAGCCCCAAAATGTCCTCCATATACAGACACCATATCAATAATATACTGACGTAATTCTTCTGTTACTTGTGGAAGTTGTTGAGGAGTGAGCTTTCTTAAATCTTCAGGTCGTTCAATTGTAGCAAGCAGTTGTCCAGGTTCGATGAGCATACAATAAAAAAATTAGATGAAATTTGTATTACAAACTCTTTTAAAGAGAAATTGTTTAGAATTTTTCAAATACAATGCCAAATTTACTGATTTTTTATCAACCTACCCAAATCATATCAAATATCTTTTCAAGATTCACTTATATTATTCTTTATTCTCAAAAAAGTACAATTATCAAAAAAATAAATTTATTTTTTTGACTAAAATTAGGATATATAGATATCCACATTTTTAACATTTTTTTTGTGGATAACATACTTTTTTTGTGGATAACTTGTGGATAACCATGTGGGTAATTTTTACTGGCACTTTAATTGCTTAGCTTTTTTATCCACATTGCACGTGGATAACTATGTGGAAAACTCATTATTTTTCCACATTTATTAAAAACTTTGTTTATAAGCATACCACTTATTCACATATCCGCTTTCAACGTTATCCACATATCAACAGTGTTTATCCACATTTTACCCTTACTTATCCACAAGTTATTCACATTTTTTGGGTACTTATTCACAGACTTGTGGATAAGTACTTATCCACAAGTTATTCACATTTTCGATGTTTTTAGTGTGGATAACACAATAAAAATTTATGATTATCAGTTATTTATAATGTGTATAAGAGTTATCCACATTGTTTATTTTTTGTGGATAACTCCATTTTTTCATAAAAAACCTGAGTTATCCACATCCCAATAACAATAAAAATAATTTTTAAAAAGTTATTTTTATTATTGTTTATAAAAAAAAGGAATGGAAAAAGTCGTTTGGAAAGAAAAAAAAAAATCGCTATCTTCTGAAAAATTCACTACTATGGAAAAAAGCTGTATCAGAAAAATACTATATTTTATTTTTCTTATAACTCTGGTTAGTTCGCCTACTATGGCACAAGATTTACAATTAGCTGAAGAGTATTTTGTACAAGGTAAATATGAAAAGGCTAAGGATATTTATGATAAACTAGCTCGGAATTCTTCTAATTGGAGAAGTATACATCAATCTTATTTACTTACACTAGTTAATTTGAAAGATTACAAAACAGCTGAAGAATTTGTAAAAAAACAGGTAAAAAACGACCCTAATAATCTGCCTTATAAAATTGATTATGGTGTCATTTTAGAAATGCAAACTAAAATAAAAGAAGCTGAAAAAGAATTTGATAATGTAATTAGTTTAGCAAAAAAAGATAAAGAAAAAACTTTGGTAGCTCATGCCAGCTTTGAGAAGTACGATAAATACGAATGGTCAGAAAAGCTATTTTTAGAGGCTAGGAGACACGAAGGCTCATCGGATAAATATTCGCTTCAGTTAGGTGATATATATGCTAAAATGGGCAAAAAAATGCCTATGATAGAGGAATTTGTTAAACTCTATAATAAAGATGAAGATAATGCTGAATATGTAAAAGGAGTATTACAAGATGAAATTCGTACAGATGAAGAAATTGATAAGTTAGAACAATATTTATTAGGGATTGTTCAGGAAAATCCGAACCATACTGCTGGAAATGAGTTGCTTCTGTGGTTATATATGCAACAAAAAAACTTTAATAAAGCATTTTTACAAGCTAAAGCAATAGATAAACGCTTTAAAAAACAAGGTAGCCAGCTTTTTGATATTGGAAGAATTGCTTTTGAAAACAGAGATTATCCTGCTACTGAAAAAATACTGGGATATTTTGTAGAACAATATCCAAATAGTGAAATATATTATATTCCAGCTCGTAGATATCTGATTCGTTCGAAAGAAGAAGTTATAAAAAATACTTATCCTATTGATAAAGAGAAGGTTAAAACAATTATTAAGGATTATCAGGATCTTGTAAATTCTCAAGGTAAAAGCAGAGCTGTTGAGGCTATCAAAGATATGGCTTTGTTATATGCTTTCTATTTAGATGACAAGGAAAAAGCTCTTAGTCTTTTAAATGAAGCTATTGAAGAGGCAAAATACAATGTCAAATTTTCTGCCCTTTGTAAAATAGCTCTGGGAGATATTTATGTTTTGATGGGGGATTATGGAGAGGCTAGTTTACTGTATTATCAAGCGGAAAAAGCACAAAAAGATAGTCCAATTGCTTATGAAGCCAAATTGAAAAATGCAAAACTCAGTTATTATAAAGGTGATTTCGAATTAGCACAAACACATTTGGATATTCTCAAAAATGCAACTTCTCGTGAAATTTCTAATGATGCCATTGATTTAAGTGTATTTATTCAAGATAATACAGGTATGGATAGTACAGAAGCTGCTATGAAAGAGTATGCCAGAATAGATTTACTGGTATTTCAAAATAAAACAGATGAGGCTCTTGCTGATTTAGATAAAATGCTCAAAACTTACAATGGGCATAGTCTTACAGATAATATTTATTGGGCAAAAGCTGGTATTTATATAAAAATGGGTAAATCCGAAAAAGCTGTTGAAATGTACGAATTGATACTGAAAGACTACAAATTTGATATTTTAAGTGATGATGCTCATTTCAATTTGGCTAAAACTTACGAAGAACGCCTCAATAATAAAGAAAAAGCCATGAATCTGTATCAAGAACATCTTACTCAGTACCCAGGAAGTGTTTATGTGGCAGAGGCTCGTAAACGTTTTAGACTTTTGAGAGGGGATAAGTTGAAATAGTAAAAATATGAAAAACATAATTCTGATTCTTTTTCTTTTATTTTATCAAATAAGCTTTGCTCAACTAAAAACTTATACAGGAAAAGGGGTAGTAGATGACATAAAACGAGCTGATTCAGTGATTATATTGAGTCATTTGAACTCTAATGTAGCTTATTTTAAAGATGGAAAAATTATAGATTCTATAGATACAAGAGTGATTATCAAGCAAAAGTTAAATACATTTATTGTTCAAGAAAAACAACTACTAAACCAAAAAGCAAAAAAAGAATTAATAAAAATTATTAACACAGCTAAATATAAGCCACCTAGAGGAAAGCCAAGAGAAATTGAAAAAGCTGGTTGTTATAATCCACATCACTCAGTCTTGATTTATATGAATGGAGAGATATTTCATTGGGAAATATGTTTTGGTTGTAGAGGAATGAGTTCTAATACTCATGATTATTATAAAAAAATAGATGAATTATTTGATAATAAAAAATATACCTTGCTTCAAGAGTTTTTTAAGAAGCAAGGTATGAAATATGAGTTGTATAGATGAATATTTAAGATTTAAACCTTATAGAAATATTTTTTCTTACTTTTACCGTTTTATTATTAATTAAGGCAGGCTTCCAAGTATATTTCTGATTTACTTTTTCTAATGCCTCAATGCTTATATCTTTAAATCCATCCCAAAAATGCTTTGTAATTTCTATACTTTCCATTTTTCCTTCTTGATTAATAACAAACTGAATATAGACTAACTTAACATTACTTTTAGTTTTTTCTGTTTCAGTATAAATGATTTCTTTTTCTAAAGCATTTTCTAAGCCATCAAGACCACCTTCAAAATATGCATCTTGAGAAGCTTCATTATCTTCAAAAATATGGTCTGGATTATCCAATAGTTTAGCATTAATTTTATTTGGAATACTTGTATCTATTTCTCTTGGATTATGAGCTACAAGTTCACCCATAAGTTGCTCAGGTAATTCTTCAACTATCTCTACACGTTTTTTTTGGTTTGTATTAACAGAAGTTTTATATATAAGAGAATCTTTTTTTACCTCTGTTTTAATAGCTTCCACATCACCAACTTTTTCTTCATTTTGGCAGCCAGTAAGTATTAATAGTGAACTCAGAACACTCAGGTAGATATTCCTAAACCAAGAATTTTTATAAGTCTTATGGATATGTATATAGTGTTTTTCTAAGAGATTTTGTGGTTTATAAACTGCATCTAACTGTATTTTTCTAACATTTCCACAAATCTTTTCATTTTGGTTATTTTGAAAAAAACGAATGATTTCTTCTTCTGTCATTTGTGTAAAATCAACAACAACTTTAGAACAAGCACCACAGAAACGTCCTTTATCTTGAGGAGTCATTTTCTGCCAGTCTTCATGGCAAGGTTTAGGAATAGAAATTTTAAAGTTTTGCATAATCTTTATTTTGAAATAACAAAACGTTTACTTTCTCTACCTAAAGAGGTTTCTATTGTATAGAAATATATTCCAGAAGGTAAATTCTCAATTTCAATATCTAAATGATGTTCTCCAGCTGTTTGAGCCTCATGTAAAAATTCTTTTACTAAATGACCATTATTATTTAATAAGTAAATTTTTACTTCTGAATCTGCTTCTAAAAAATATTGAATAGTTGCTTTATCCTGAGCCGGATTAGGATATATATTTAATTTTGAATGATTTTTATTTTTTAAAGAAACTATCAAAAAACTAGAATCTGCAATTGATAACAGGTTTTCTGTGTGTATAGTGTCTATTTTTATGTTTTTATGATGTTCCAAGGAATCTTCTATATCTGGAACAGGCTTCATAATTATAACTCCACCAAGTTCAGATTCCATAGCTATACATTTTTCTGCATAAGGTAATTCTTTTTCATAATAAACCTCTTCAATGTTTTTTGCTTCTTGAATGATTATTTCTTTCTTTTTATTATTTTGATTAATAATATTAGAAATATGTTTAAATGTTTCTGTATGGGCTTGAACTAAAGGATTGGTTTGATTTTCAGGACTCTGACAGCCTGTTATTAATAGTATAAAACTTAAAATAGACAGATATTTGTTACCAATCCAAGATTTTCTGTAATTTTGATATACATGGATATAGTGTTTCTCTAAAAAGTTTTGAGGTTTATATACCTTATTTAATTGAGTTTGTTTTGCTCTGCCACAAACTGCTTGATTTTGATGCTTTTGAAAAAAATGAATAATTTCTTCTTCTGTCATTTGTGTAAAATCAATAACAACTTTAGAACAAGCATTACAAAAACGCCCTTTGTCTTGAGGAGTCATTTTCTGCCAATTTTCATGGCAAGGCTCAGGAATGGAAATTTTGAAGTTTTGCATAGTTTGAAGATTTTAATAAATTATATTATCATCAAAAATTTTGCCTAAGTTCTATCAAATCTAAAATTTTACGAGCATCTTTAATCGTTTTGATAGGTGACAATAATAAATATGAATATCTTATCATGTTTATTATTTCAAGACTTATTTTTACTTCATTCTTGTTTTTATAATATAAAGATAAAATAGCTGTTTTTAGAGAGTTGGCATTACTTCTTATCGAAAAAGGGGAGTAACGACTTGGGTGTATATGGATATATTTATTTACTTCATTTCCTTTTAGAAGAGTCCAAATAGAACCATCTGAAAGTTCTATCTCTTGATAATGATGATTATTTTTTAACCAATTTAGGTATTTATACTCTTCAAAAAAATCTTTTTTTTGTAAAATAGAAATAATTTCCTCAGAGATATTTTCTATAGAAAGTTCACCAATGTATAAATCCAAAACAGAATGTCCAATAACTTTTATTTGATTATTGAGGTCTTCAATTTGCTTAAACTTTTCAATTTGTTTTTGTATATATTTCCAATGGTGTTTCCAAGCATTGAACAAAATAGGGGAGAATATATTTTCTGATTTCATAGTCATAAATACACCCATAGATTTTTCTATGGGTGTATAAAGTTTTGATAAAAAATTATTTACCCATATACACCATTAGTATAGATATATCAGCAGGAGAGACTCCACTAATTCTTGATGCTTGTCCTAAAGTTTCAGGGCGTATTTTATTTAACTTTTGTCTGCCTTCCATTGAAAGAGCTTTTACTCGTTCGTAATCAAAATCTTCTCGAATTTTAAAATCTTCTAAGTCTTTCATCTTTTGAGCATTTTGTTGCTCTTTCACTAAGTAGTCTTCATACTTAATAGCTATTTCGGCTTGTTCAATTTCTTCCTCATTATATTTACTTAAATAATTTCCTAATTCTTCATATCTTTTTGCTAATTCAGCAAGTTCTATTTGAGGACGTTTCAATAAACTATAAAAACTACTTTTCTCTTTAATACCAGATGTTCCCAAATTTTCTAACGCTCCATTTATTTCTTCTGGTTGTACTTTTTTCTGTTTTAAATCATTTAAAAGTTTGGCAATAGAATCTTCTTTTTTCTTTAAACGTTCTAAACGTTCATGAGAAGCTAAACCTAACTCATGCCCAAGTTTTGTAAGTCTGCTGTCAGCATTATCTTGTCTGAGAAGAATTCTGTATTCAGCTCTTGAGGTAAACATTCTATATGGTTCTTCAGTCCCTTTATTAATAAGGTCATCAATGAGTACACCAATGTAAGCATCCGAACGTTGCAAAATACAAGGTTCTTTTTCATGTACTTTATTATGTGCATTGATCCCTGCCATTAATCCTTGGCAAGCAGCTTCTTCATAACCTGTTGTCCCATTTATCTGACCAGCAAAAAATAGGTTTTCAATCAACTTCGTTTCGAGTGTCAGTTTGAGTTGAGTAGGAGGGAAGTAGTCGTACTCAATTGCATAACCGGGTCTAAACATTTTTACATTTTCTAAACCTTGTATTTTTCTGATGGCTTTATACTGAACATCTTCTGGTAAAGAAGTTGAAAAGCCATTGACATATACTTCTACAGTTTGCCAACCTTCTGGTTCTATAAAAATCTGATGACGTTCTTTATCTGCAAAACGATTAATTTTATCTTCTACAGAAGGGCAATATCTGGGACCTAAACCCTGAATGCGTCCTGTGAACATGGGAGATTTATCAAAACCTGTTTTGAGAACTTCATGTACTTCCTGATTGGTATAAGTAATCCAGCAACTCATTTGTTTTTCAAGAGCCGGAGTATCTAAGAATGAAAACTTACTTGGTTTCTCATCTCCTAATTGTTCTTCTGTTGCTGCATAATTAATTGTTCTTCCATCTAAACGAGGAGGCGTCCCTGTTTTCATTCTTCCGGCTTCAAAACCTAATTCAACAAGTTGTTCTGTAATGCCAGTCGCTGCTTTTTCTCCTGTTCTTCCTCCACCGAATTTCTTTTCGCCAATATGAATGATTCCGTTCAGAAATGTTCCACTTGTTAAAATTACAGACTTACTTTCTATTTCAATTCCCATGCTGGTTCTTACACCTGCTACTCTTTTGTTTTTTACTAAAATCCCCGTAACCATATCCTGCCAAAAGTCCAGATTAGGGATTGCTTCTAGGGCTAATCTCCATTCTTCAGCAAAACGCATTCTGTCATTTTGAGTTCTTGGACTCCACATGGCTGGACCTTTAGAACGATTAAGCATTCTGAATTGTATTGCTGTCTTATCACTAATAATACCTGAAAGTCCACCAAGAGCATCAATTTCTCTCACAATTTGCCCTTTGGCAACACCACCCATAGCAGGATTACACGACATCTGTCCAATTACCTGCATATTCATCGTGATGAGTAATACTTTTGAACCCATATTTGCTGCCGCTGCTGCTGCTTCATTTCCTGCATGCCCTGCACCAACTACAATTACATCATATACTGGAAACATATTTTTATATTTTTAGGTGTAATATGTTCCACGTGGAACATATTGTTTACTTATATTTTTTACAAAGTTACGATAAAACAAACAATAAACATGAGCAGTTGGTTCTAAAATTTACAGATACTCAAAATAGCGAAAGAATAAGTGTGGAGATGTTCCACGTGGAACGTTTGAAATATTATCTTAGAATAGAAGCTAAAAATGAGTTTTTTCTGTATTTTTGAGAAAATTATACCTATCAATATGCAAGTTTCAACCAGTAATAACCAATACCAGATTCAGGGAGTAAATGTTTTAGAACTCTGTGAAAAATTTGATTCGCCTTTATACGTATATGATGCGAGCAAAATGCAAGAGAAAGTAAATCTGTTAAAGGATTCCTTTAAAGATGTAAATGTGAAGATAAAATATGCTTGTAAGGCTCTGAATAATATCTCTATTTTAAAACTTTTTAAATATTATGGGACAGGACTTGATACTGTTTCTATTCAGGAAGTACGTTTAGGGCTTATGGCTGGATTTGCTCCAAAAGAGATCATATTTACACCTAATTGTGTAAGTTTTGAGGAAATAAAAGAAGCTGTTCGTCTAGGAGTAGTTATTAATATTGATAATATTTCTATTCTAGAACAATTCGGGCATGAGTATGGAAATACTGTTCCTTGCTGTATTCGCCTGAATCCACATATTATGGCAGGAGGGAATCATAAAATTTCTACAGGACATATTGATTCTAAATTTGGTATTTCTGTCCTCCAAACAAGACATCTTTTGCGTGTTATCAAGACAAATAACATCAAAGTAAATGGATTGCATATGCATACAGGTTCTGAAATTGTGGATTCTGAAGTGTTCTTGCAAGGGGCAAATATCCTATTTGATATAGCTAAAGACTTCCCTGATTTAGAATTTATGGACTTTGGAAGTGGTTTCAAGGTTGCTTACAAAGAAGGGGATGTTATTACAGATATAGCTGATTTAGGTAAAAAACTTACAAAAGCATTTCATGGTTTTTGTAAAGAATATGGAAAAGAGCTAGAATTATGGTTTGAGCCAGGGAAGTATTTGGTAAGTGAATCGGGGTATTTGTTTGTAAAAACCAATGTAATCAAAACCACTCCTGCAACTGTTTTTGTTGGTGTAAACTCTGGACTAAATCATTTGGTACGCCCTATGATGTACGATGCGTATCATGATATTGTGAATGTTTCAAATCCAACAGCTCCTACAAGAGTTTATACAGTGGTTGGATATATTTGTGAAACAGATACTTTTGGTTGGGATAGAAAACTTAATGAAGTAAGAGAAGGAGATATACTATGCCTGAAAAATGCAGGTGCTTATGGGTTTACAATGAGTTCGCAGTATAATGCCCGTTTCAGACCAGCCGAAGTTTTGATTTTTGAAGGGGAAGCCCGCCTGATACGAGAAAGAGAAACGTTAGATGATATATTACAAAATCAGGTTGTAATAGATTTTGAACCAGCGAAAGTTTAAAATCTGCTAATAAATCCAAAATGAATTTTAGATTTTGTTATGCTTAAATTTTGATTCTGAGCATAACCTAAAGCATAACTTAAATTAAAGATACCTCCTTTTGTTTGGAAACTTATACCTGTTCCAATGCCTAATGGGGTGTCTTTTGTTTTTGTATCAAGAATTTTTGCCTCTAAAACAGCTTGGTCATAAAAAAAAGAAAAATAAGCATCATCTTGCCAAAAATAACGATATTCTATTGTACTAAGAGCATAAGAAGAAGCAAAAAAGAAATTCTGATTAAACCCTCTGATACTTGATAACCCTCCTAAACGAAATAATTCATTTTGAAGCAAGTTTCTATTTACTAAAATACCTCCTTCTAGTTTTATATATAAACCACTTTTCTGACGAATCATTTTATAATAATTCTGTTTCAGTAGAATAGATGTTTGTAAACTTTTAAGCTGAATATTCTGATACAAACTATCTGATAGAAAGGGGAGTCGTTCGATACTTTTATTACCTGTTTGCAAATCTAACTGTACCTGAATACCATTTTTAGGTAAAAAAATATCATCCACCTGATTATATTCATAACCTAAACCATAAAAGGTATATTTATTTTCTTGATTGATTGGTAATTTGCTAATACTTGAGTTTGGTGTAAAGCCCGTTTGTGAACTTTGTATTCCTCCAAACAGTTTGAAATTTGTATAGAGATTAACAGGGTAAGTAAAACGAAGATGTCTATTGATATTAACAAAATTTGTATCTTCTCTCAGTAACTTAAAATTAAATTCAAGATTAAGTTTAGAACCAAAAAGAATAGGATGTTTGTAAATAGCTTGGAGTAACTGATGATTAGGTTTTAGTTGTTGAAACTCTGCTTCTAAGCTTTTAGCTGAATTAAATAAATTTCTTAACCGAATTTGTGCCTGACCTGTGAGTAATAAACTGTTTCTAGAAAGTTCATTAGGCATCAAACCCAGAATACCATCTATTTCATTACTTCTTGTTTGGTTTACAAAAAAAACAGGTTTAGCTCTTTGAGTTTCAAAAAAAACTTGTGTTGGCTTTACTATTTTTATAAAACCTAAATTTTTCAGAAGTTTCTCGGCTTTTTCAAGCTGTAATTGACTATAAGGTTCATCTTTTCGAATTTGTAAATATTTTTCAAGAAAAAAACGCTTAAGTTTAAGATTTCCTCTTATGCTTAATGTATCCCATGTAACATAAAAACCTTTTTGAAAATTGATTCTAGCAGAAATAGAATCATTATTATTTTGAATACTATCCAATTGGATTTTAGCAAATGGATAACCTTTGTTCTCTGCATTTTTTAGAATTTTCTTTGAAAACTTCTCCCAAACCTCAAAATCAAAAATAGTATGTGTAAATTTATGAAGGGAAAGCTTCTCTAAAAAAATATCATCTAAATTACCTTGTTCAAGTTTTTCCCAGTAAATAGGTTTATTTAAAATAACTTTGATTATTAAAGTATTATTTGAATACTTTTTTTCTTTTATGCTTAAGTACCAATAGCCCTTTTTTTGTAAACCAGATAAAATACTATTGATATGGGATTCTCTTGAAAGAGAGTCTATAAATTTTGTTTGATAAGTATAATTAAGATTTGGTATGAATTCCATTTGTAGACTTTTCTGAGCATAAGAATAAAAGCTCAAAAAAAAACATAAAAAGGTTAGTATAAGGAATTTATGAATCAAATTAATGTATAAATTTTACAATACCATTTATCAGACCATCTGAAAGTGGCAAATCTGGTTTTGAATAAGTATCAAAATTTTCTTTTCTATCCAAAGAGCTATTTTTCAGAACATGGTTCATTTTTTCTATAAGCAAATATTGTGCTTTGGGATTTGCTTTTGAAAGCAATTGTGCTTCATTTTCAGAAACTTGTAAATCTGTTGTACCTTGAATAATCAGAACAGGAATTGTTAATTTTTTGATTTCTTCTTGCGGATTATATTTAAGCCAAGAAATCATGTAGGGTTGTACACTTGGACGGAAAAGACTGTAATACATGGGATTAGGCTTTTCAATCTTATTACCTTTTTTCAACTCTGAAAACATATCTGTTATATCTTTAATGATATTTTCAGGTTGTTTTTGATCTTTGAGTTGTTGAATAATTATCTCATCTATCATTCTGCCAGCCCCAGCTAACGAAATATATTTAGATACTTTTGAATTTTTAGAAGCAATCATTCCTACCAAAGAACCCTCGCTATGCCCTAAAATAATAATTTTATTGAATCTTTTATCTTTACTAATAATATCTGTCCAAGATTTTACATCATTGATATACTGATCGAAAGTAAGGCTATCTTCTTTAAAATTAGCAACAATGCTTTTTCCTATACCTCTTTTATCATATCGTAGAGAGGCAATATTATTTTGAGCTAAGCCTTCAGCTAGAAGTTTATAAGAGTTTGATTTTCCAGATAAAGGATTATTACCATCTCTATCAGTTGGACCTGAGCCTGCTATAATAATAACTAGTGGAAGAGGATTTTTATGGAATGGAATAAGTAATGTTCCTTCTAGTACATCATTTTTAATGATTTCTTCTTTTACGTTTTGAGAAAAAACAAAAGATACCCAAAGAAAACATAGTATAAATATTCCAAGTACTTTTTTCATAAAATCTTGATTTATGATAACCCTAAACCTTTTTCAATTAGCCCAATCCAAATATGAATAATTTTAATATGTATTTCTTGAATTCTATCAGCATAACCCATATGAGGAACACGAATTTCAAAATCAGCTAACTCAGCCAATTTTCCACCATTTTTTCCTGTAAGAGCAATAGTTGTAATTCCTTGATTTTTAGCAACTTCAAAAGCTTTTAAAATATTAACGGAATTTCCACTGGTGCTAATTCCCACTAAAATATCTCCAGATTGTCCGATAGCTTCTACAAATCGAGCATAAATATGATCAAAACCATAATCATTACCAACACAAGTAATATGTCCACTATCTGAAATAGAAATAGCAGGGAGGGCTTTACGATCATTTCTGTATTTTCCACTTAATTCTTCGGCAAAGTGCATGGCATCACAATGTGAACCTCCATTACCACAAGCCAATATTTTATGATTATTCTGGATAGCTTCAATCATTTTTTTGGCTGTAAGAACAATTTTATCAAGGTTCTCTACATTCTCAAAAAATGAATTTAAGACATTTTGAGCTTCCAATAATTCATGTTTGACAAAATCTAACATACTGGCTTTTACTTTATGATGCAAATTAAGAAATAATCAAGGTTTCTCAAAATAAAAAACCTATTTCAGGCATTTTATAGATAGTTGGAAAATTCAACAAAAAACGTTTTCTTTGCAATTCAAAAAGCAATTTTATGCAAAATTCAGAAAATAAACCTTTCCCTTTCGATAAGGCAAACTATATCATCATGATTGTCGGGCTTGTTCTTCTTTTATTAGGATTTGTGATTATGGCAAGTGATAAAGAGCAATATGGCTTTGGCTTTATGGGTATTACACTAGGTCCTATTGTACTTTTAGCAGGTTTTCTTACACAATTTGTAGCTATTTTCTATAAATCGAAAAAATGAGTTTATTAGAAGCTATTTTACTAGCAATAGTAGAGGGACTTACAGAGTTTTTACCTATATCTTCTACGGGACATATGATTATTACAGCTGCATTTGCACAAATGAAAGCTGATAATTTCTTCAAAATGTTTATTGTAGCTATTCAATTAGGAGCTATTCTTTCAGTAGTTGTATTGTATTGGAAACGATTTTTTCAAAGCCTTGATTTTTATTTTAAATTAATAGTAGCCTTCATTCCAGCGGCTGTGTTAGGTCTTCTTCTTAAAAAGCATATTGATGTCTTACTTGAAAGGGTGGATGTAGTAGCAATTGCATTATTATTGGGAGGAATCATACTTTTATTTGTAGATAAATGGTTTGCTAAAAATGAATTAAATCAGAGCCAAACTACTCAAGATATTAACTATAAAACAGCTTTTATTATAGGGTGCTTTCAGTGTATCTCTATGATACCAGGTGTAAGTCGTTCAGCATCTACTATTATAGGAGGTTTAACACAGAATCTAAATAGAAAAGTTGCAGCAGAATTCTCTTTTTTCTTGGCTGTTCCTACAATGTTTGCAGCTACAGCTAAAAGTGTATGGGATGTAAAAGAAGATTTCCTGAATCAGACACAGGAGCAATGGATTTTGTTTCTTGTTGGAAATGTAGTAGCCTTTGTTGTAGCTATGTTAGCAATAAAGTTTTTTATAGGCATACTTACCAAACATGGCTTCAAGGTTTTTGGTTGGTATAGAATAGCTATCGGTATTATTCTATTATCTCTGATAATTGGAGGCTATTCTTTGGAAATGCTTTAAAATTTTGTACCTTTCTTTTCTAAGTAATACTCATATGCTTCAGAAGATTTTGATAGTATTTTTTCTTTTAGGATATTCTTTTCAGGGATATGGGCAAGGCATTATAGACAGTTCTGTTGTGGATGTTCGTAATTTTAAAGATAAAAATTTAGAAAAATTAAGAAGTAATCCTGATTTTAATTACGAAGAAGAGGATATAAAAGAATATAACGGAGATGATAATGATTGGGAGTGGAAAAAATGGCGTTATGAACAAGAGCAAAAGAAAAAAAGTCAACGTAAAAATAATAATGAAATTGAATTTCAAAAAGTAAGAGAAGAAGAATCTCCAAATTTATCTATCAGGTTAGGAGAAAGTGCAATTTATATTGCTTCAGCCATTGCAATTATCTTTTTAGTATTGTTTATTTTAGGAGTTAATCCTATGAGTTTGTTTAGAAGAAACGCTAAAATTACTTCACAAGAAATACAAGAAGAAGATGTTGATAAATTAGATAAAAATAATCTAGATGAGAAAATAAGCCAAGCAATAAAAAAAGGAGACTACACACAAGCTGTCAGATTTTTATATTTAAAAACGTTATTTTTACTTTCTCAAAAACAATATATACAACTACAAAGAGAGAAAACAAATTTAGAGTATCAACAAGAACTTAGACAAAATAAAAATACTCTTTATGATGAGTTTAGGTATCAGAGTAAAATTTTTGCCTATATTAAATATGGAGGATTTGAAATCTCTCAATCACAATTTGATACTTTGTATCCTCAATTCAAGAATTTACATAGTAAAATATAAGAACTCTTTCAAAAATGAATCTAGATGAACAAGATGACTTCTTAGAGGAAGAAGATGTTTCTGAATTATATGAACATTACAAAATTATTGCTGATAAAGGTCAGAGTTTGCTTAGAATAGACAAGTTTTTGGTTGATAGAGTTCCCAATGTTACTCGTAACAGAATACAAAATGGCATAGAAGCAGGTTTGATAAAGGTCAATGATAAAATTATCAAATCGAATTATAAAGTTAAGCCTTTTGATATTATAACTCTTCATTTACCTACACCACCCCGAAATAAAGAAATTCTTCCTGAAAATATTCCTCTTGATATTGTTTATGAAGATGACGAATTTCTGATTGTCAATAAGCCTGCTGGAATGGTTGTACACCCTGCCCACGGTAACTGGGATGGAACACTTGTAAATGCTTTGGTGTATCATTTTCAGCAACTTCCGCATTTTAAAGATGGGGAAATACGCCCTGGATTAATACACAGAATAGATAAAGATACCTCTGGGCTTTTGGTGATAGGCAAAACAGAAAGAGCCTTAAGTTTTATAGCAAAACAATTTTTTGACCATAACATAGAAAGAACATATTATGCGTTGGTTTGGGGCGAACCAAAAGAATTAAAGGGAACAGTTAATGCTCCAATTTATCGGAGTGCTAAGGATAGAAAAGTAATGGATGTGTATCCTCTAGACTCTGGAATAGGAAAACGAGCTGTTACACATTATGAAGTTATAAAATCCTTTAAATATGTAAGTTTGATACGTTGTAACTTAGAAACAGGAAGAACACACCAGATACGTGTACACATGAAATCTATTGGTCATCCTTTATTTCATGATGTAGCATATGGAGGAGATAAAATATTGAGAGGGAATGCCACAGGCAAATATAAAAAATTTGTAGAAAACTGCTTCGAGATGATGCCAAGACAAGCCTTGCATGCAAAAAGCTTGGGTTTTATTCATCCAACAACTTTAAAATCTGTTTTTTTTGAGAGTGAATTATCAGAAGATTTTCAAAATCTATTGAAAAAATGGGAAGATTATGCAGAATAGAGTATTTCAAAAATAAACAAAATATTTCTAAGAATTGTTAAAATTATTATCTTGCTCAAAATTTAAGATTTATGGCTGTACTTACTAAAGAAATTATTATAGAAGATATTTTAGCAAAATTTGAAGGTAGTTTGATTTTAGATGAACAAACAGCAACAGACATGCCTTTATTGGTTTGCAAACGAGAAAGCATCATCAATCTTTTAGAGTATTTATATTTTCATAAACAATTTCAGTTCCAATTTCTCACAACCTTATGTGGTATTCATTATCCTGATAATGAAGGGGCTGAGTTTGCTGTGATGTATCAGGTACATAGTCTTTTGAGTAATATTCGTTTGCGTTTCAAAGTCTTTTTATCCAAAGATGACTTACATATTCCGACACTTACCACATTATTTGCTTCTTCCAATTGGATGGAGCGAGAAGCATACGATTTCTATGGAATTATATTTGATGGGCATCCAAAACTGACAAGAATTTATAACGTAGATGAAATGGATTATCATCCATTACGCAAGGAGTATCCTTTAGAAGATCAAACACGTCAAGATAAAGAAAACTTATATTTTGGTAGATAATATAAATTACTTTGAATTACAAAGGAAGCTCACTTGATTGTGGGCTTTTTTGCTTATTAGGGTTTTTCGTGTAGTTTTGTAGAAATACCATACCAGCCATGAATAAATATATTATTATTGATTTTGACAGCACTTTTACTCAGGTAGAAGGCTTGGATGAACTTGCCCGAATAGCCTTAGAGGGCAAACCCAACCAACAAGAAATAGTTTCTAAAATAGAAGAAATTACAAAACTAGGAATGGAAGGTAAACTTTCGTTTGAACAAGCTCTTGAACAACGAATAAAATTACTTTCTGCAAATAAAAACGACATCTTAAAATTAGTAGAGTTTCTGGAAAATAAAGTATCTATTTCATTCTCAAGGAATAAGAAATTTTTAGAGACTTATTCAGAAAATATTTTGATTATATCTAGTGGTTTTAGAGAGTTTATAGAACCTATCGTAACAAAATATGGTATCAATCCTGAAAATATTTATGCTAACGAATTTACATTTGATGAGAAGCAAAATATAATAGGTTATGATAAACAAATTCTTCTTTCAAAAAATAAAGGGAAAGTTTTATTACTCAGAGAGTTAAATTTAGAAGGAGAAGTGTATGTAATTGGAGATGGTTACACAGATTACGAAATGAGAGAAGCTGGACTTGCTAATCATTTTTATGCATTTACTGAAAATGTTGAACGCCCACAAGTTGCAGAAAAAGCAGATTATATTCTACCCAATTTAGACGAGTTTTTATTTATCCACAAGTTACCTATGCAAGTTTCTTATCCAAAACACCGAATAAAAGTTTTATTACTCGAAAATGTACACCCCAAAGCTCAGGAAATTTTTAGAAATGAGGGATATCAGGTAGAAGCCCTGAAAGGAGCTTTGAATGAGGATGAACTCATTGAAAAAATTAAAGATGTATCTATTCTTGGTATACGCTCAAAAACAAATGTAACAGCTAAAGTTTTGGACCATGCAGAACGGCTCATAGCTATTGGAGCTTATTGTATTGGAACAAACCAAATAGACTTAAATACCTGTATGCAAAAGGGGATAGCTGTATTTAATGCTCCATATAGTAATACAAGAAGTGTAGTGGAAATGGCTTTGGGTGAGATGATTATCCTCACAAGGCAAATTGCAGAAAAAAGTCAGAAAATGCACCAAGGAGTTTGGGATAAATCTGCAAACAATAGCCGAGAAATAAGGGGTAAAAAATTGGGAATTGTAGGTTATGGAAACATTGGTTCTCAGCTTTCTGTATTGGCAGAGGCAATGGGAATGCAAGTATATTTCTATGATGTGGTAGATAAATTGTCATTAGGAAATGCTCAAAAATGTAATAGTCTAGAAGAGCTTTTACAGATAGCAGATTTTGTAACATTACATGTAGATGGCAGAAAAGAGAATGAAAACTTAATTGGAGAAAACGAGTTTGCCTTAATGAAGCAGGGTGTTGTATTCTTAAATTTAGCAAGGGGTCATATTGTTGATATAGAGGCTCTTGTAAAAAATATTCGTTCAGGAAAAATAGCTGGTACGGCTGTAGATGTATTTCCATACGAACCCAAAACCAATGATGAAAGTTTTGAAAACCAGCTGAGAGGGCTGTCAAACGTTATTCTAACACCTCATATAGGAGGTAGTACAGAAGAAGCACAAGAAAATATAGGTACTTATGTTCCCAATAAGCTTATAGAGTATATCAATACAGGAAGCACTTATGCAAGTGTAAATATCCCCAATTTACAGCTTCCTGCTCAGAAAAATGCTCATAGATTACTTCATATCCATAAAAATACAGCGGGCATTTTAGCTAAAATCAATTTGATTTTGGCAAACCATCAGATTAATATTTTAGGACAATACCTTAAAACAAATGAAGAGATAGGCTATGTAATTACTGATATTGACAAAGAATATAGTAAGGATGTGATTACAGATTTGAAAGAAATTGAAAATACAATTAAATTTAGAGTGTTGTATTAAAAAAAAGGGTTCATAAAAATATTATGAACCCTTTTTTTTAGTTTCATAAAAGAGTATAAAACCCAATAAACAAAAAGGATAATAGAATAGAACCTCCCAAGAAAAAAAGTTTTTAGAAGTTATGGGACTCATAATCATATCTGTATGATTTTGGAGAATAAAAAACTCTGTTCCAAAAAATAAAAAATGGTTTATAAGCATTGAAAACCATCCTAAAAGGCTTTTTTTCCAAAAATTAAGAAATAAATCCTTCCAATACCAAGCCAATAAATAACCATTTAAAGTCAGAGCAATCATTATTGGAATTCCGAAAAATCCCAGCCCTCCATACCATAAAATATACCACAAAATAAAACCTAAGGGTATATTTAGAGTAAAACCTAATATCAAAGATTTATTCTGCATAATGTGTTTAAAGGGTACTTTTATAAATTCAAAAATTGAACCAAATAGAATTTAGAAGAAAGAACTTATTTTGGAAAAATCTTTGAGAATTTGTATATTTTCAGAAAAATGCTGGGATATGAACACACCTTTAAAACAAAAAAATACCATTGCTCCCATAATCGTTTTGGTGTCAGGATTGGTAAGTGCATTTGCAATAGCACCTATTACAGGGCAAAATGCTATTGAAAAGGAATATAGATGGGATTTTTCGAAATGGGAAGAAACTGAAAAAGATATTCAAAAAAATGTTATTAATTGGTTTAAACCATCTGAAATAGAATCTTTTACAAAAGATTTTGACAATGTAAAAAGTTCATATAAAAATGTAAAAAACCTTTATGAACAAAAAAAGAAAAGCTATTCAGTAATAGGATTACAAGATGTTTATACTGAAATGCAAATATTCAAAACTAATCAATTTTATTTCTATAATAAGTACACTAGTCTCATTAATTTGAAAAGTAAAACTAGAAAAGACATTGAGGGTATTACAGCACAACAAAAAATGCTCAATTCTAATGTAGAAAATTTAAAAGGAAAAATAAAAGAATCTCCTTTTGAAGAAAGACATAAAAAAGCGTTGCTAGATTGTTTGGCTGTATTTGGCACTTCTAATCATAAGATTGACAATAGTTTACAATTGATGAGTGAATTTTACTCTCCTAATTATGAAGGCAAATCGGCTGTTAGCCAACATACTTTGATGACAAATAGTGCCATTGCAGAAGCAGAGTCGAAGCGAATGATGGGTAATTATGAGTATGCTAATAATTTGTTTGTAGGTTTTGTGAATGCTCCAAAAACTGTCCCTAATTCAATCATATCATTGTCTAGAAATATAAATCTAATTAAACTTGAAACAAATAGTAGTATATCACAACCTAAGATGTTGATGAGTGGCTCACCAGCCATGAAAAAAACAGATTCATTATTAAAAATATGTATGAATTTGTTACCACAGGCTCAAATAAAGTCCACTAATAAAGAATACATAGATGCTTTGTTTATACTCGAAAAATTAGCTCCTTATGAAACGGCTCTTATGAATGAGTACAATACCCAAAAAGAATCTTACAATAACTTTATAGCACAATATAATGCCATAGATAAAGATTTAAAGGCTACAAAAAGTGCTAGTATTAGTAGTTCTGATAGAAGTTCATACGATAGATTATCTAATGAAGCATTTTTGGCACAACAATTAGCATGGCAATATGCTATGGCAGGTAATTGGATGTATGCTCAAAATCAGTTACAAACAAGTTCTGAAAAGTCAAACAAAGTTTATAATTTAGCATTCAAGAAACCCTCAACACGTAGTTACTCATCTTCAAGTAGTTCTGGTTCTAAAAATTATGGGAGTGGAAACTCTTATTCAGGTTCTAAAAGTAGTGGAGGATCAAGTAGTAATAAAAGTAGTAGTGGAAGTTCTTACTCCAGTTCCAGTAAAAAATCAGACTCACGTTCTTGGAGTTCATCGTCTTCAAGTTCTTCTAAAAAATCGAGTTCATCATCAAGCTCAAGTTCCAGACGTTCAGACTCACGTTCTTGGGGTAGCAGTTCTAAGAAAAAACGTTAAACAATATCAATTATGCATATAGATACAATGTATTTTCTTTTTTATGTAGGAATTATTGTAGCAATAGTCGGAGGTATTTGGTTGGTAAGGAGGCTATTATATAATCGTAAAATAACACAAACTGAAAAACAAATCGAACGAACTAAATTTGAAGAACAAATGGCTTTTGATAATGCTTCCGTTTATGAAAAACTTCGTAAAATACAGATAGGTAATCTAATTGTACATTGGGAAAAAAATTATCAGGTTTTAGGGAAAATGAAACTTGTAGAAATGACTTGGGATGAAAATGATAATCATCTTGAAACAGGTCGTTTTTTTCCAATATTAAGTGTGGATGATAAAAAAGCTCTTGTTAGTATGCCCAAAGGAGAAGGAGCTGATATTATTTGGTTTTTTTTACAAAGACAGAGTATTGAAAAACCTTTAACGCCATTTTTCTTGGGAACAGATGATAATCCAGGACCTGCCATGCAGTTCGCAGATAGTGACCAAACAGCAGATGTGTTTTTTAGCCTTCCTAATAATCAGGAACAATGGAAAATGGTAGATGTGGGAAGTTTTTTCTTTGAAGCTGAAGGTGAAAATTTTGTAGAAGGTAAAGGAGAAACCAGACATGTACTAGCTCAGAGTAAAGAAAACCCTAAACGTTATATGCTTTACTTCGATTTACTTGAAGGACAAGGTAGTAATGCCTTTTATGTTGGAGAAACCCTTAACCCTGAATCGGAAATAGAGTATATTTTGAGAAATAATCCATAGCCTTTTATTTATTTACATAATAATCCCAAATCAGTTTTGTGATATCTGCAATAATTTGCTCATTGGTCTCAAAACTCTCTTTAGAGTTAGAAACAAAAACACAAACGGCTATATAATTTCCATTGGGTAACTGGATAATTCCCATATCATTAATAGCTGATGTAATACCATCTTTATCGCCTGAAGTTCCAGTTTTGTGAGCTACAATAGTATTTTTAGGCAATAAATATTTCATTCTTTTTAAACCAGTTGAAGTTTCAATCATTGTTTTCCAAAGAAATTCTTGAGATTTTTTAGAAAGAATATTTTTTTGATGAAAAATTTGTAATAGCTGAACCGTAGCCAAGGGAGTTGTCCAGTTTGTAAACTGTACATTCCATTCTTTATGCATTTCTTCTTCTGTTGCTTTGATAGCAATTTCTTTGATTCCTAGAGATTTAATGTATTGATGGACTTTTTTTGTACCACCTAATAGCCTGAAAAGAATGTCACAACCATTGTTATCGCTGGCTGCTACTGTATAATGAATAATTTCACTTAAAGGCAATTCTATATTTCCTTGTGGATATTTTTCTCGGAGAGGACTCCAAGTATTGGGAAGCAAATCAGATTTTTTAACAAGAATTTTTTGTTCTAAAGATAATTTACCTTTATCTACATGATTTAAAACTGCCAACGCTAAATGAAACTTATAGACACTTTGCATGGGGTATTTTCTATGATTTCCCCATGTGATGGTATCTTTGGTTTGTAAATCATAAATAGCAATTCCTATTTCTGCTTTTTTTGTATTTATGAGACTATCTATCTTTTTTCTAATAGATTGAGAAATAATGTTTTGTGTAAAAAACAAAGTAAAAAGAATACTGAAAAAAAGTTTTAAATACATATTAAAAATAGATATAGATAGAATTAGTTTTTAGATAATGGAACTGTAAACCAAAAAGAACTGCCTTTATTTTCTTGGCTTGTTACACCAATATTTCCGCCATTGGCTTCTACAAATGATTTACAAAGTAATAAGCCCAAACCTGTTCCCAGTTCGTTATTAGTGCCTTGTGTACTGAGTTGCCCTTTACCAAAAATTTTCTCCAAATTTTCTTGACTAATACCTATACCTGTATCATTACAAAAAATAGTAACCTGATTGTTACTAGTGAGTGTTTTTATTTCAATGGTGTCGTTAGCAGAGCAAAATTTAATAGCATTGGAAATTAGATTACGGATAACTGTTTTGAGCATCTCTTTATCAGCTTCAACAATTACATCCTGAATATCCTGATATGAGATAGTTATTTTTTTTGCAAGAGCAATAGGTTTCAATAATTCTATGGTTGTATGAAGAATTTCCTGTAAATTAAGTGTAGAAATATTTGGTTTGAGTTGCTCGAACTGACTTTTTGCCCAATGTAAAAGATTATCCAAAAAATTGTTGACCTGCTCAGATTGAATGATAATTTTTCCGACAGTATCTTTCATCTCTTCTTGTGTAAGAGCGTCGTTTTCAAGTAGAAATAATGTTCCTTTTAAAGAATTAAGAGGGCTGCGAGTATCATGAGATACGACCGATAAAAGCCTGTTTTTTAGTATATTAAGAGTTTCAAGCTCTTCTTTCTGTTCTTTGATTTTTCTATAAGATGCTGAAAGAGTTAGCATAGACTGCACTCTTGCTAAAAGCTCAATGGGTTCAATAGGTTTTTTAATATAGTCTGCAGCACCAGCTTCCAAGGCAACTTTTAAGTCATTGGGAGTAATCATGATACCTGTACAGATAATAACAGGTATGTCTTGTGTCTGAGGGTGTTGTTTGAGTGCTGAAATAGCTTCTAAGCCATTCATTTCTGGCATTTCCCAATCTGTAATTATTAAATCAGGTTGTTTTTTGATAGCAATATCAACAAGTACTTTACCATTTGGCACATTGATAAATTCAAACTGAAGAGATGATTTTTGTAGAATGTCGATAATTGCTCGAAGATTATCAGGTTGGTCATCAGCAATTAATAAAGTGGGTTTGTTTTTTAGGATAAGCATACCTTTCAAGAATTTATCTCTTCTACAATTTGTAAATATAAGGGTTGATTCATGGTAAAAATAGCATTTTTTAGTCGGTTGTGCCAGTGTTTTAGTCGTTCATTATTTTCCAAAAAAGAAATACTTTGTAAAAGACTTTCTAAGTCAGAGACATAATATACTTCTAGTTTTTGTAAAGATATAAGGAATGGTTTTAATAAAAATTTATCTTCATTCGAAAGTTCCAAAGAATCCTCATGTAATGCAAAATTTTCTTGATTTTTTTCTTCAAAGTCTTGATTTTCAGGAGTAGTAAGAGGAAGTTTGAACCAAAACTCTGAACCTTGCCCTTTTTGTGAGGTAACATCAATAATTCCATGATGGGCTTCAATAGCCATTTTACAATAAGTAAGCCCTAAACCTGTTGAACGCATCCCAATAGAAGAACGAGCTTCCATTTGTACAAATTTATTGAATACTAAATGTAATTTATCTTCAGAAATACCAATACCAAAGTCTTTGATACTGCAAAATAATTGTTCATTGTTTTTTTTGACTTTAACTTGCACTTCCTGATTAAAAGAAGAATATTTAATAGCATTGGTTAATAAATTCACAAATACTCTTTCTAACATTTCCTGATCGGCATATACATATAAGTTCTTCTGAATATCTTTTTTGATAAGAATATTTTTTTGTGATATTAAGAAATGGACTTGATTTAGAGCATTTTCAATAATATTGATAATAGGAACAGTACGTTTATCTAAAGAAATCTGAGCTTCTTCAAACTTTTGAATATCAAGAATATTGAGAACCAAACGTTGCATTTGTTGTGCATAGCTTCGAATTTGTTCAGTATAATTAACCATTTTCTGAGGTGAAATATTTAAAAGAGCATTGAGGGGATTTTTTAAATCATGAATAATCATGCTAGTCATGTTCTGTTTAAACTCATCCAACTCTACTAATTTATGATTGATTGCTCTCAATTCTTCAGCTTGGGCTGAAATTTCTTCTTTTTGGCTTGCTAATTTTTTATTATTTTGGTTTCTTAGTTTATTGCTTTTCCATAAAAAATAAATCAAGAAAAAACTCAAAATAAGAATGATAATAAAACTGATAATTAATTTGTTTTTTTGTTCATTTTCAAGAGCTTGACTTTGTTCTTTTTCAATGTGTTTTTCTATCTCTATTTGGTTTTGTACTTCAACAGCTCTTTGATTTTCTTCTGCCAATTCAAGACTGTCTTTTAAATGATGAAACTTTTCAAGAAGTTTGAAAGCTTGTTCATAATCACCTAATTTCTGATAATACAAGGCACACATTTCATAATAATTCCTTGCAACTCTTTTATTCCTACCTTTGTCGTAAGGCATGTTATGGGTAGCACTGTCTTTATATATTTTTGCATTTTTCAGGTCATTTAGTCCCAAATAAGCTTTTGCAATACCAATGACAACATTGATTGTATTACCATCCAAATGGTTTTTTGTTTTATTTCTTGCTGCTAAAGATAAATTAATTAATAAGTAGGGTATTGCTTTTTCATTTTCGTTTTCAAGAAGGTAAGTACTACCAATATTTCCATTTGCAATACTTATCCAAGCTGTATCTTTGTAAAAAGTAGCTCTGTCAATTACCTTTTTGAAATATAATCTTGCAGAATCATGTTTTCCTTCATTCCGATAAGCTACTCCTATAGTATTGGTAATAGTTAGATGCTTTCTTGCATCTTTACCATCAGTTTTGATTGCTAATAGAAAATACTCTCTTGCTTTGGAATAAAGCCTTCCTCTATAATAAACACCACCAATAAAGTAGTTGGCAGAGTTGGAGATACTGTCATGTGGAATGCTTTTACTTATTTCAAGAGCTTTTGTTGCAAAATATAAAGCTGAATCATACTTGTTGGCTTGTAAAAAGTAAGCAGACTTTTTCATCCGAAAATAAAAAACAGCAACATCACTTTTAGTTCTACCAACATATTTTTCTGCATTTTTTAGATTTTTAATACCTAAAGGAGTGCTTTTATTTACAAGAGTATTTACTTCACTAAGTTTACTATAAATAATACTCTTAAAAAATGGAGAATTGACCCGTTCAACTTCTTTATCAAAAATATGTATCATTTGCTTTCTACAAGTGTCATCATTTTCATGCTTAACTACTCGCTTTAAAATTGGTATATCAAAAATTTTCTCCAGCTTAATTAAACTGACAGCATCTTCTGTTTGATACAAATCTTTCAGGAGACTATCTAACACAGATTGGGCTTTCGATGATATAGCACCATGAAATATTATAAATAAAATAAAAAAACGGAAAAACATATAAGGCGTAATCGGATTCAAAAGCTATTAAAAAAACACAAAAAAAGCAAGGAATGCATTCCTTGCTTTAAAAAATTAATAGACAAAATGTATTTTATATATTATGATAAATAAATTTTTATGAATATAATTTGTATTATCTATTTTAGTTTTTTTGTGGTAATCGATACGATTAGAGTCGTAAGAATACCCATAACAGGGGCTCCAATCAAACTTTGAAAAATATAGTTTTTTAAACTAAAAAATTCTTGAGCTTCTATCAAAGTCATTTTTTTATTTTCTACAGCAAAATTTATCGCATTAGTAAAAAAATCGGGAGTAATAAAAGTTAAGATAATATATTGAGATAGAGGTGTAAGTAGTGTGACTATAAATGTAATAATCAACCCTGTAATAACACCCTGTTTATAAGACATATAACCTTCATAATAGTTTTTACGTTTATCCAATAAAGCAAATACATAAATAGCAATAGCTGGAATAGCAATAAAATTAGTGTAAATAGGATGTTTTTCTATATTTACATCATGTAAACCAGTTGCTTTTTCAAGTAACATCCACAAAAAGGTCATCATTATAAAAATAAATGCCCATTTAACTTCAATCATATTTTTCATAAATATTTATTTTTAGATGAATAATTGATGAAATAGTATATGGTTATAAAGAAAGGTGCTTTGTACGTAAAATTTATAAGTAGTGTGTAATTAAAAAAAAATTATATTTCGATTGAGTTTGTGATATAAATTCGACACATTTGTAATAACCCATTCTAGATAAAACCTGATTATGAAGAAACTAATAATCCTATTGTTTTTTTTATTTTTTACACAGGGACTAAAAGCCCAAACAGATACAGTAAAAATTGGATGTTATATTATTAGTTTGCATGATTTAGACTTTATTGAAGAGCAATACACAGCTCGTTTTTGGTTGTGGATGATTCACAAAAAACCTATAGAAAAGCCTACAGATGCAGTAGAATTGCCAGACGCTAAAGAATATAAAATTGATAATATTATTGCTGATAGTCTCCAAGGAAAAGGTTGGTTACAACTTAAAATCAAATCTGTTATGAAACAAAGATGGGAACTTCACAACTTTCCATTTGATAAACAAAAACTTAGAATAAAAGTAGAAAATCCACAGTTTACAACAAAAGACTTAATTTTTGTTCCTGACACTTTAGGAGAATCTTATGACCCTAAATTAGAGGTTGATGGCTGGAAAATAACAAGCTTTAAAATCACCAATAGTATTGGACATTATAATACAGCTTTTGGAGATAATACTCAAAAGAAACCTGAATCTGATTACTCTCAGTTTTTGGTAGATATTACTATTGAACGAGATGCTTGGGGGCTTTTTTTTAAGCTTTTTTTAGGAATGTATGTAGCTTTTGCCATTTCATTTGTGACATTTTTTATTGACCCAAGCCATGCTGAACCACGTTTTGGATTGCCTGTGGGAGGATTGTTTGCTGCAGTTGGAAATAAATACGTAATAGATAGCTACTTGCCAGAAACCTCAACACTTACCATTGTTGATACACTACATGGACTAACATTCATCATGATTTTTGTAATTATTGCATTTTCGGCTCTTTCTCTTCGTCAGGATGATGATGGACAAGATAAATTGTCTAATAATACAGATAGACTGGTGGCTTGGATTTTAGGTTCTATTTATTTCATTTTTAATTTAGCTTCAATTATTATGGCTCTGGATTAATATTGATTTACTAATCAAATGTATTTAAAACTTATAAGCTTATGCAACGCCGAGATTTTCTAAAAAAGACAGGATTGCTAACCATTGGAAGTCTTTTGAGTACAACTTTGGCAAATGCTCAAATAGAACCCTTAAAAAAGGGAGATACAGTCTTGATTTTGGGAGCGGGTATAGCAGGACTAACAGCTGCATATAAACTTTCAAAAAAGGGCTTCAAGGTTATAGTTTTGGAGGCTCGTAACAGAATAGGTGGAAGAATATTTACTTATTCTTTTTCAGAGACGCCTAATTTATATGCAGAATTGGGAGCAGAATGGATAGGAGAGTCTCACAAAGAAATAAGAAAATTATGTGATGAGCTTGGTTTGAAAACTATTAAGCATCAATATAAAATTGACTTATTACTCCAAGAGCAACATATGCAATCCAAGCAGACTCAGATAGATTCGGCTTGGGAAGAGAAAATGAAACAAATATTTAAGAATTTTGAAAAACTATCTGAGAAAGAGAAAAAAAAGTTAGATACTGTTAGCTGGTGGCGTTTTTTGATGGAAAATGGAATACCAGAACAAGAATTACTGATACGAGAACTAAATGATAGTACAGATTTTGGTGAAAGTATTAGACAAGTCTCTGCTTATGCAGCTCTTTCTGAGTATGCAGAGTCCAGTGATTTCAATGAAATGGATTACCAGATTGTAGGAGGAAATTCGCAAATTATTAATGCTTTGTCTGAAAAAATAGCTAAAGAAAATATTTTATTAAATAAAAAAGTAAGTACTATTATTCAGGAAAACCAAAAAGTCAAGGTTATTTGTGATGATAAAACATTTTTTGAGGGGCATAAAATTATTTGTACACTTCCCACATTTGCTATTTCCAACATTCATTGGCAACCCCATTTACCTCATTTGAAACAAGAGGCTATTAGCCAATTATTATACTCTCGTATTATAAAAACACAATTATTATTTAAAGAAAGATTTTGGAATAGAGATGATTTTGCTGTGAATACAGATAGTGTATCACATTTTATTTTTCATACAAGTCAAAAACAAAATAATAGTGAAAAAGGAATATTGACATCTTATGCAACAGGTGATAAAGCTTTTCTTTTAAGCCGAATGAATAAAACCCAACAAGCAAAATATGTTATAGAAGCCTTAAAACCAATTTTTGGAGATAAGCAACAATTATTTGAACAAGGAGTTTCCTACTATTGGGGAACAGATATCTATACACAAGGAGCATATGCTATTTATAACATAAATCAATGGTTTGGGTTGAAAAATATTTTAGCTCAGCCTTTTAAAAATATTCTTTTTGCTGGTGAATATATTGGAGAATGGCAAGGTTTTATGGAAGGAGCAGTTCAAACAGCCTTAAATTGTGTAGATGCCATATCATAAATACAAAAAATAAAAAATCCTGCCGAAAAGATTTCATTAAAAACTAATATTTTAGTAGTTTAATCATTAGAAAATCAATTTCTATAACTAAATTGTAGCCAAACAAACTATACTATAAAATTATGTCTGATTTAGTAATTGTAAGTAACAAAGATTCTATAAAAACCATTAGTCTTAACAACACAAGTCGCAAAAATGCTCTTACAAAACAAATGGTTTTGGATATACATCAAGCTATTATACAAAGTGAAACAGATGGAACAAAAGTCATTGTACTTACAGGTGAAGGAAAAGACTTTTGTAGTGGTGCTGATTTAGTAGCAGGAGGGGCAGAATTGATGTCAGGTGTTACAAAATATCTAAAAGAGTGTGTAAATCCTCTTATTTTGGCTATGCACAACACAAATATTCCAATTATTGCTAAAGTAAGGGGAGTTTGTGTAGGTTTAGGATTTAATTTGGCATTGGCGTGTGATATGCTCTTTGCATCTGAAGATACTCGTTTTAGCCAAATTTTTACAAATATTGCTCTTTCGAGTGATGGAGGAGGAGCTTTTTTCCTTGCAAGACGTATAGGTTATTATAAAGCATTTGAATTGATGAGTTTGGCAAGTATTTTTAGTGCTGAAGATGCTTATAATCTTCGTTTGATTAATAGAGTATGTACAGATGAGATGTTGGACAAAGTAGTAGATGAAATTAGTGAGCGTTTGGCAACAGGACCTTTCATAGCAATCAAACATACGAAGGCTAATTTGAGAGAAGGCTTTGAAGGGACACTAGAAAAAACATTGGAATTAGAAGCTGATAATCAAGGAGCTAATTTTAAAACAGAAGATTTTACAGAAGGTGTACAAGCTTTTTTACAAAAAAGAAAACCCAATTATACAGGGAAATAATATTTTATTATTAGGATTAATTTTGGTTTATGAGTGAAGTCAAAAAGAAGAATATCTTTAAAAGAATATTATATTATTTTAGAGTAGATTTTACAACCATTCAAGGAAGACTTACAGGAGGGTTCCTTTCAATGGCTGTTATTTCATTTATTCTAATTCAAGGTGCTAATTATCAATGGAGTAGAATGGTTGAGAATCGAAACATAATTATTCAGCAAATAGCTCCTACTCGATTTTATGCATCAGAAGTAACAGATAAGGTTGATGCAGGGATTGTGGCTTTGGAAAAAGCATTCTTGTTTAATGACGAAAGCTTTTTAGATGAATATGATGCTTTAATGGATAAACTCAAAGCTGATTTAAATGCACTAAAATCATATACAGAAAAATCTGGTAACAACACATTAATCGTTTTATTTTCCAAAGTAGATAATCAGATTGGTAATTTAAAGCGAGAAATCAATCAATTACGGAATATCTACGCTAAAAGAAAACAAATTGTAGGGATTGATAATATAACACAAAAACTACAAAAAACACTTCAGTCTGATATTGCTTCTATTGTCAATGATATTAAAAAAACAACAATAGACATTATTAACCTACAAGATAATCTTCAGCAGGATTATGATGCAGCATACAAAGAGTTAGAGGGTTATAGACCTTGGATTATATCTATTGAGTTTTTTGTCGCTGTTGCTCTTGCTGCAACAATTGGTTCATTGCTTATCTTGGATATTTTGCGTAGAATCCGTCGTATGAGAGATGCTCTAAAAACGCTTGCCAAAGGAGATATTCCTGCAAAATTGGAAGAAGCTGGTGATGAGTTGAATACAATGGTAAGGTCTACCAATGACTTAATTGTGAACCTACAAGAAATCGAAACATTTGCTTTGGATGTTGGTAATGGTCGCTTCGACTCTGAAATATTAGTATTTGAAGGAACAGGCTCTTTGGGAACATCATTAATGGATATGAAAAACAGTTTGAAAGCTGTATATGAGCAAGAACAATTAAGAGCATGGGCTACAGCAGGTCTTGCCAAATTTTCAGATATTTTGCGTAGAAATAATGATAATATTGAAGTGTTATGTACAGAAATTATTTCAGAATGTGTAAAGTATCTGAAAATTAATCAGGGAGGAATATTTGTTTTAAATAAAAATGATAAAGAACCCTTTTTAGAATTGAAAGGAGCATATGCTTATAACAAACAAAAGAGTTTGCAGAAAAAGATAAAATTAGGTGAAGGATTATTGGGGCAAGCCTTTTTGGAAGGCGGAATTGTACACATCAAACAAATCCCACAAGACTATATGATGATTACTTCTGGTTTAGGAAATTTACAACCCAAGAGTTTGTTAATAGTGCCTTTACAGTATAATGAAGAAGTAATAGGGGTTGTGGAACTGGCAAGTTTTGATGATTTCTTACCACACCAAATTGATTTCTTAAAAAGTATTGCAGAAGTAACAGCCTCTACTATTATGTCTGCATTTTCCAATGATGCAACTCGTGTACTCTTATTAGATATGCAATCTAAAACAGAGTCCATTAAAGAACAAGAAGAAATGCTTAGATTGAATGCAGAAAGCTTGGTTGTAGGTCAAGAGGAATTATCTAAAAACTTAGATATTGCTGAAAAAGAATTATTTAAAATGAAACAAATTTTAGATAATATCCTTAGTCCAATTGTGGTTTATGATGAAAAAGGAATTATAAAGTTTGTAAACAGACAAACAGAGTCTATATTTAGTTATGATTATGGAGAATTGAATGACACAAGTATTAGAACACTTTTAGAAATGTCTCCTGATGAAATACGAACTGATTTTGCAGCAAACAGAACACGCAGAGGAGAAAGTACAACCACTAAAGAATTAAAACAAATACGAGCCTTTTCCAAAAATGGAATTCAATCTATAGTAGAAATGCAAACCAAAGTATTTGAAACAGGTAAAGAACGATTGTTAGTAGCAACACTTCAAATAACAAATTCATAGAAAAAGGTGAGTATTATCTCACCTTTTTTATTATTATCTCTGCCCACCATTATCATCACCTTGTTTAATATCATCATTATTTAGGCTTTTTTTCTTACGAGGTTTCTTTTGTTCATTTTGCATTTTACCAAAATTATAATTGAAGCTTACTCTAATACCTCTATTATATTGATAAACAATATTATTGGACTGAAAAGATTCTGTATTAAATTTAGAGCGAATTACCATAGCATTGGCAAAAGGATTGTCTAAGCCTAAGGTAATTCCACCTTTTTCTTTAAATAAACTTCTTCTTAATCCTAAGTTATAATAAAACCAAGTTCCACTAATCCCTTGTAACTCAATACGAGGTGAGTTGATGATGCTAAATGATTGTAAACTGAAAAATTTATTGAATTTATAAGAAATATTGACATTCCCATTATACATCCACCCTTCATTCTGATTATTAAGGTTCACATAATACACATTAAAGTTTGTATTAATACGACCATTCTTTAAGAACTGAAAACCTCCAAATATACTTACTCCATAACTATTGTTGGTTGCAAAATTATCGAAAGTGGTGGAAACAATGCCATTGTCATCAACACTTCTAATAGAACTGATAATATCAGAGGTATTTCTCCAATATAAAGTAGTATTAAAAGATGTATTCTTTTTGAAAAAACTATAACCTAATTCAAAATTATTGGTAAGTTCAGGTCTTAAATCTGGATTCCCAAAAGAAATATTTTTATTATCCACATAATTAACATAAGGGTTTAGATAAAATATATAAGGTCTTTGAATTCTTCGGCTATAACTAATTTTGAATTGCCCTATTTTGTTGAAACTCTTTGAAATGGCTAAACTTGGGATAAAATTGTCATAATTCTGACTAATAGTAGTATCAGAAGACTTAAAATCTCCATTAATATCAGTCATCTCATAACGTAAACCAGCCTTGATACCCAGTTTCTTTTTGGTATTCCAAGAAAATACGGTGTAACCAGCTAATACATTTTGTTGATACTGAAAAATATTAGAAAGATTTGGTTGGTTTACATAGTTGTTTTCGTTGAAATCGAATAAATCTAAACGGAAATCGCTGTTTACATTTCTTAGTGTAGCTCTTGCTCCCAGTTCTAAAGTTTTTGTACTATCTAAAGGTTGAGTAAAATCTGTTTGAAATGACCATTCTTGGTTGATAGCTTCATTTTTATTTCTTTCCTGATAGTCGATAATTGGGCTATTAGCAGGGTTTTGAAGTAACTCATAACGGTTGTTGTTGATACCTCTGCTGTATTGAGCGATAATCCCCCAATCTTTACGGGAATCTTTGAATATACGTGTATAGTCAGCAGTGATATCCGTATTTCCATTGTTAAACCTTTGGTCTGTATCTCTTGCAAACTGTTGTAGAGGATTTAAGTTTTGGTCTGCAAAATTTGTAGAAAGGATAGAATTACTATTGTAACCACCTTTTGAAAAACGAACATTGGTACTGAAAGTATGTTTGTTACTTAAATCAAATTCTGTATTCCAATTACCATTTCCCCAAAAACCAAGATTATTTCCATCATTATCTTGATTTAAAAAAGATAAATTTGGTAGTAGATTATCCCTATCCGTTTCACTACGGAAAGGAGCATACCAAGCTCCACCTCCAAAAGAAAATGAAGTACCTATTTTTTTTCTTTTTATACTTAGATTAGTGAATAGGTTACTATTTCTCGTTCCAGCAGCAGAAAATATACTTCCATTTACACCTTCCAAGGTTTTCTTTTTTGTAATGATGTTAATGATACCAGCTGTGCCTTCGGCTTCGTATTTGGCTGAGGGATTGGTGATTACTTCTACTTTTTTAATCATATCAGCAGGAAATTGCCTCAAAGCCTCTCCAACATTGTTTGCCATCATGGCAGAAGGTTTGCCATTGACTAAGACCTTTACATTGGCGTTTCCTCTGATTTGAATATTGTTATCCAAATCCACAGACACCATAGGGGCTTTACGAAGTACATCAGCAGCGGTACCACCTGCATTGGTTAAATCCTTTTCAGCATTATAAACAATTCTATCAGGCAATTCCTCCAGTAGATCTTTTTGTCCAACTACCTCAATACCCTTGATTTCAGAGTCATCTTTGAGTGTGATATTGGAAAGAGCAATTTCTTTTTGAGTCTCTGAAATGCTAAGAGAATCCAAGATTCTGTCTGTATATCCGACAAATCGAGCTGTGAGTTTATATATTCCATTAGGAATATTCTCAAGAGTAAATTTACCTTCTTCGTCTGTTGTACTACCCTGCACAACTTTTTGAGTGGTTTTATCTTGTAAAATAATGGTGGAAAAGCCTACATTTTGCCCTTTAGTATCTTTAACTTGTCCCGTAATTTTTCCTTGAGAGAAACCCAAGAACGAGAAACTACAACAAAAAATAATGAGTAAAATTGTGCGTATCATAGCAAAAGTTGTGTGAAGTAATAATGAGAATAAAGAGTTAGAACGTTCTTTATAGAGCTTTTTGTATAAAGGACATAACATATTGTGAAAGGTTGCATAAAAGAAGAAAAAATGGAGATGGATTTTATGTGTGATTGTAACATACAAACCACACACAAAAGAGGTATGAGTTGCAAACTCACACAAGCAGGTATAGTTTCAATTATACACCATATGAACTAGTCTTATTTTTAAATGTTTAGATACTAGAATAGTATTAAGTGAAATATAATTTCTCAATTTAAGTGGTTGATGAATAAACAAGACAAAATATTAAGAATAACTAGAAGTTTTATATGGAGTACTTTTGGCAATATTTCCAAAAACATGAAATCTGTTTTTTTATTGGAAAATGCCCATCATGAAAATATGGATTTTACAATTTATTTTGTATTTGATAAAAAAGCTGAGGAATTAGAATTAGAACGGGCTTTAATTCTAGTTCAAGATATGGAAAATGATTTAGAATATGTTAAGGGTAAATTATGTATAGAATATGATTATAAGGTAAGCTATGAAAACCCTAATAATTCAGATATTATTTTATGTTTATTCGCATTAAATAATCAATTACAAGATTACCAAATCTATCATTTTTTAGAAAAAGAATATGATATTAATTTTTCTTATAAAGATAAATGGATAACTTTTTTTGCTCAAATATTGGTAAACAATGTATTAGAAACAACTATTAAGAGCACTTTAACCATTGAAAAAGATAATTATAATTTCATCATAATTACATTTTATCAAACTTCAAATAATCTTAAAGAGCAGGTTTTGATATTTGAAAAAAGTCTTCAAAAATATATAAAGGAAAGCGAATTAATTATCCATTTAAGAATATTTGCTTATAACATACTAGACAACCCAACTCTCATGAGTAAAGGTTTGAATAAAAATGAATATAATTTATTTGTAAGAGATAACAATGATTGGAACTTTAATGATTATTATAATCATTAAAATGCCAATCAAGTTAATTTATAGGTTGATAACATAACCAACCATAAGAAAAAAGATCATTGATGAGGAATAGAAAAATAAAAACATACATATATGAATAACATAAAAGTATTAGAAATAATAAAGGAATCATTATTAAACATCATAGCTCATAAAGATGCCCCTGATATTATTTTTCTAGAAATTGACACCAGCGTATCTTATGTAAAAAAAGGAGGGTTTGCTCCATTTTTAAACCTATATGCTTACACCAAATTTGATAAAAATTACAGTTTTGATAAAGCCATAAAAACCGCATTAGATTATCATGATTTGGGATTTATGATTGATATTCTTGATCTAAAAGCTAGTTCTAGCTTCGAAATTAATCTTGAAATATTATATCCCAATTGGCCTGAAGAACATCATGAAGGAAATGAAAAATTAATAGGAGTTATAAAAGAAACCATTACCAACAATAAAGAAAAATTTGAACCAATAAAAAAAATGTATTTCTCTTACTTGGATAGTTTTGAGTTTGTAAGAATTATAGATAAACCAGCTTAAAATTCAGCAAAATATGCTATGAAAAAGAAGTTAATAACTGATTTGTTCGAATAAATGCTGGATAAGTCTTATTTATCCTTGTTGGTGTTTTAGTATAATAATACCAACAAGAAGTCTTTTGTTTACCCATGAAGACGAAAAAACTGTTAGCTTTGTTTTTTATATAACATATTTAATAAACATTATGACAGCAATAGCTATTTTTGGAATTTGTTTGCTTATTACAGTCATCCTTATTGTGACCTTTTTGATAATCTCAGGCACAGGAGCCATGATGCTTATTGTTATTTTCCCAGCTATTGTCGCAGAAACCATCACAGGGGAACGTGGTTTTTTTTCTCCCAATGGTAGTGGTTCCAAGTCTATTTTATTTAATGCTATTATTTGGATTGTTGTCTTGCTTGAAGTAGTCTTAGTTGCGAGTATATTCTTTGGTATCTACTGTCTGTTTTTTGGCTTTCCTCATACTGAAACTTCTTCAAAAATCGTAAATACTCTTTCAATAGCTACCCAAATTGATCACTTATTGATTATAAATAAAATATTACTTGCCCTAAACGCCTATTTTGTAATCATGTATATCTATTACACCTATAAGTTTAGAGATACCTTTAAAGAAATGAGAGGACTTACACTATTTAGCAATCGCATTATGCCTATGATTTCATTTCTATGGGCTATTATTTATTTAATTGGATGTCTAAATTATTTGCAAAGTTATTCAGAGACAAGTAGTCTGAGTTTGGCATTTAAATTAATAGGTGCTACTTATATACTTTATATTCTTTATTCTATGGGTAAAACCATTTATGTACTATTATTCACTTTGCGTTTACACCTTTCTGAATTAAAATTCGGATATTGGCTTGGACTCACTCAAAGTATAGTTTACAACGTTTTATTCTTCTACTTCTTCTTTCAGCTCTAGTTCCACTCACACTAGATGAAGCAAGTTTGTAACTGATTACTAATATTATCCACATTTTATTGCCAAAATATAGTTGTTTAAAAATCTATCACTTTACTAAAAATTGTATATTGAATCTTATAGTAAGTTAAGTTTATTTGTTAAACTGAATGTTTTTGAAGAAACTTGGTAATCAAACTAAATATATAGGGCTACTATTATTTTTCACTTGTGGTTGGTAGTTTAATATAGCAAATACTAATAAGAAATTATTTGTTTTCGTTGGTGAAGAACATCAATTGAAGATGAAACGTAGTTTGGTTGGGAAGACTGATTAAAAAAAAACAAACAATTTATAAACAAGAAAAGTTAATAGATATAATGATGTGCTGCATGTACAATATAGACTATTTTGGTGAGCAGTCTCTACAAGTACACAAAAAAAACAGCACATCAATTTTTTATAAAATCAGTTTGGACGATTTCTTACAAAAGATACAAACTCTTTTTGAATATTCCAGTCTTTAGATAGTTTTAGAAGAGATGTTGCTTCTATCTCACTTACATAGCCTTTGGTTCTATTGGCATCCCAAGCTTGTACTAAGAAAGAGAGTTTAGTCTGATTATCAAGTGTTTGGATGGCATTATTGAAGAAACCTCTTGCTCTCTCAAAAGAACTAAAATGGTCTTGAGCTATAAAGTCATTGACCCATTCAAGCTCTTCATAACCATCTATTTCTTTAGCTGTTTTCTCTAAAATTTTTCTTTCTTCATCATCTAAACCGTGATAATTGAAAATAACAGCTTTGAGCAACAATAAGGCTTTTTTCTGTTCACTTGTCATGGTATTGATGATTGTTTGGATAAAGTTCTGTTACAAATATAATAAATTCAAAAAAAATACAGTTGTTTTTTGAATTTTTTTTGAATTTATGTAAAAGTTAAGCTGACTATTAAGGAAATTTAGGATATTTCTGGAAATCAGGTTTACGTTTTTCTAAAAATGCTTTTTTACCTTCCTGAGCTTCTTCTGTCAGATAATATAAAAGTGTAGCATTTCCTGCAAGCTCCTGAATACCAGCCTGTCCATCAAGTTCAGCATTTAAACCTACTTTTATCATACGCAAAGCAAGAGGGCTCAATTGCTGTATTTCTCTACACCATTGTACAGTTTCTTCTTCTAATTTATCAAAAGGTACAACAGTATTTACCAATCCCATCTCTAAAGCCTGCTGAGCATTGTATTGTCTGCATAAAAACCAGATTTCACGAGCTTTCTTCTGTCCTATAATACGAGCCAAATATGAAGAGCCAAAACCTCCATCAAAACTACCAACCTTAGGACCTGTTTGTCCAAAAATTGCGTTATCAGAAGCAATGCTTAAATCACAAACTACATGTAAAACATGCCCACCACCAATGGCATACCCATTGACCATTGCAATAACAGGTTTTGGGAGTGAACGGATTTTTTTCTGTAAGTCTAAAACATTCAAACGAGGTACACCATCTTCTCCAACATATCCACCTGTCCCTTTTACATTTTGATCTCCGCCACTACAAAAAGCTTTATCTCCTTCTCCTGTGAGTACCACTACATTGATTTTATTGCTATATCTGCAATAATCAACGGCTTCAATCATTTCCATAACAGTTTCAGGGCGAAAAGCATTTCGATAACGAGGGCGATTAATGGTGATTTTTCCTATACCTTCAAAAAATTCAAATTTAATGTCTCTGAATTCTTTGATAGTTTCCCAAGCAAACTTTGACATAATTATTTTATGATTTTATAAATGAACGATTTTATTGCTTAATAATTTTTCCTGAACCTGTGAAAGAAATCTTTTTTTCTTTTGGTTCATGTATGTATAAAACATTTCCAGAACTTTCTATAGAAACTTCCAATATATCAACAGGTTGAACAGATATATTATTTTGTCCTTGATGCTTAATTTTTACCAAATTAGTAATTAAACTAGAAGCGTTCACTTTGCCATATCCTCTTGTGAAAACTGATAATTCTTTGCTCTCTCCTTCAAAAGTTATGTCAGCACCTGAGTTATAATAAACAAACAATCCAATGGCATTGATACTCAAATTTATTTTTGGGTTTACATCAAAAATATCTAATTGTAAGTATCCAAATTGTAAATTTTTTTGGCTTGTTAAACTACCATAACTTCTCCAATTAATATAACTTAGGGTCTCTATTCCTACATAAACATTTATAGGAATATCATAACTTCTGAACCAACTGCATATGTTTTTATTGCTGATTGTCAGTGTGCTATCTTCTTTTAGTTTGAAATCTATACCATTGATTAACTTTTCACCTGCTTCTAAGAATATTTCATTGCCTTGAGTAAGAATGACATTAATATTATCTTCTACTTGTATAACTTTAAAATATCCCGTCTCTTTCTTTATTTTCTCTACAGAACCTGTTTCTTTGAAACATTCTTTTGGTTTACAGGAATTTATAGTAAAAATAACAAAGGAAACAACCAAAAACCTTATCATAAAACATGAACTAAATCTTGATAATTTTTAATTTCAGGTATGATTTCTAATTCTTGTAAAGTATTCTGAACCTTTTGTATCATATTTTCTGGAATGTCATTGGTTTCATCCCAAATGGTTTGATGTAGCCAGTGGGCAGTATCTTCTAGATCAATATGATACCTTTGAGCCAAAATATCTATGATTTGTGGGCGTTGTTTAAACCCTTTTACATAAGAATTAATTGTTTGACAGATTGTTTGAATAACAGACTCATATTTTTCAAGAATATCTGTTCTTACTGCCAAAACAAAACAAGACCAAGGTGTTATACATTGCCCAATTTGACGTAATTCACCACTATCTACATAGGGCTGAGTCATTACCTGCTCCCACATAAAGATATCTGCCAAATTCATTTTTAACCCTTCTCTGATTCCGTCTAAATTTTTTAATAATACAAACTGTATTTTTTTAGTATTCCAGCCTAAATCTTGGGCTTTTACATATGCCATCAGGTGTGAGCCAGAGCCAAACCTGCTGATACCAAAAAATTTACCCTCTAATTCTTCAACGGTTTGGAAAGGACTATCAGCTTTTACATAAATTCCCCAAGTAAGAGGGGATTTTACATAAACCTTAATAATTTTAGCTCCATTACCTTTTGCTATATCAGCTACAATGCCTTCTGTAAGGCAAATAGCCATATCCAATTCTCCCTCACGTAGAGCTTTGGTCATAGAACCTGTGCCACCTGCGTGATCAATCCATTGTAAATCAATGTTTTGGTTTTTAAAAACACCTTCTTCAATCGCTAATCGCCAAGGGAGATTGAAATGTTCGGGAACGCCACCTAACTTCAAAGAAATCATTTTTTATTTAAAAAAAGTTGGAGTTGGAAAATCTGCAAAATCAGCAATATGGTTAGATAAATTTATTTTGGAACAAGTAAGAATTCCATTGCTCGAAAAAATAAATGTAAGTATTAATTTTTTGCCATCTTTGGATTTGCTTCCAAGATTTTGATTCTCATAATAATCTAAAAGAGTATCTTGCTTGATAATTACGAGTTTTTGCCAATCATCATTATAACGAATAACAAATATATAATGTAAAAGAACATTGGATATATTCTTGAGTTGTGTAATGGGGAGATTATATTGTACTTGATAGTTGTTCGATTTTAATTTTGCTGTTGCAGTTTTTACTTGTACTCTTCTAAAAGTGTTATTATCATCTTCTACAACAAAAATATCATCTCCTGTATCTACTTCGGGGATAGCTACATTCCATCCTTTCATCAAAAATTCAGCCATTGCATATAAGTGTCCTGCTTTGCCCAAATACAAATCCTTTTTTTTGCTCATATTTGCTGAGTATGAATAACTTTGTCTGTTTTATTATCAATAAACTCGACTTTTTTAAATATTTTTCTTAAATCTTCGTTTCTCACACCTATTAAGGCAGGATAAATATATTCTTCAAGTTTTCCAAGAAAGAACTCGAACCCACTTTGTATATCATAACCCACAAATATGACACTAGCAGGGTAAGCATCAGGAAAAGAATCTTTGATAATTTTCCTTAAAGAAGGACTTAAACTAAAAGTATAACCATCCATCTGCTTATTAACTCCTATTTTTATCGTATTCATACACTTTAATTTAAAACCCTAAAATAATTTAATTTGAATATCTTTTTGTTTTATCTGAGGAATTTTGAGTTGCAATTTACAAACATTATTTAACTTTTGAATAAAATAAACAGATAAGTCAGGAGCAAGCACATTATCAGGTTCATGTACAAAAAAATAAAGAGTTTTAAGTCCTTGTTCAAACCAGTTTTTGAGTTGTTCCACCCAAGCATCTATTCTTGTGTAATCTGTTGGATGTAAGGTGTTTCCGACAAAACGAATGATTAATGTATCTGTTGTAATTCGTTGATGCAAAACATCTCGTCTGCCTGCTACATCAGTAATTACGGTACTTACCTGATATTTTTCTAAAATTTGGGCTGTTTTTTCAAAAGCATCATTCTTAAACCAAGAAGCATGTCTGAACTCAACAGCTAAAGGAATTTCTTTAGGAAAAGATTTTAAAAACAATTCCAAAATATGTAAATCTTTAAACTCAAAAAATGGTGGTAATTGTAAAAAAGAAGTACCTAAATGCTCTTCTAAACCAGCAATAGCATCACAAAATTCTTTTACCATCAATCCAACACCTTGTAGTTTTTTGTCATGAGAAATGGGTTGTGGAAATTTAGGTGAAAACTTAAAGTCTTTTGTTACATCTTCTTTCCATTTTTCGATAGTTTCTGTGTCAGGCACTCTGTAATGAGTGGTATTCAATTCAATACTATTGAATTGTTGTGCATAGTATTTCAGATAATCTTTACTCTGAGCATTTGAAGGGTAAATTTTACCTACCCATTCTTTTGTTGCCCAAATAGGGCAGCCTACATAAACTTCTAGTACTTTGTCAGATTTTTGGGATAAAACCCTTTTGTTCTCGTTACTTTCAGCAGGTAACGAAAAATCTACATTGCTGATGTCTTTTAGTTTTCCAAAATCCATTTCTCAAATTTATAAATTGCTATCACATAAAATTATAAGATATAAATATAACAAAAAAAGCACACTTTTTGATTATATTTGTGATTCATGTGATGCGTAAATTTTTTGAAAAATTATGGTGATAGATAAACAAGAGCTAGCAGCAAAGAAAAAAAAATTAGAAGAGTGTAAAGAATACCTAAAAACAGAATTTATTGGAATAGATAATATCATTGATGACCTTATCAATTATATAGAAATTTGGTATCTGATTCCTGAAATCTTAAACAGACCTATTATTGTGAACCTGTGGGGCATGACTGGCGTTGGAAAAACCGATTTAATCAGGAAAATGGTTAAATTTATTGATTTCCAAGACCGTTTTGCAGAAATTGAATTAAGCAATATAGATCAAAGTGGTTGGAGTAATAGTGTTTCTCAGATTTTAGAAAACTATGAAATCAATGATGAAAAACCTTCTATTGTCTTATTCGATGAAATTCAACGTTTTAATACGCTTGATGAAGAAGGTAGACCCATGCCTCAAACTAAATTTACAGACTTCTGGGAGCTACTCAGTGATGGAAGACTCAGTAGAAAAGAACGCCAAGATTTAGATTATATTCTGTTCAATTATATGAACAGAAAAAAAGATAAAGAACGTAGAAAAGCTCGTGGTGAAGATATGTATGACGAAGGAAACTCTGTGAGTCTTTGGGATGCTAAAGATTTGAAGAAAAATCTTAGTCTTGATTCTAATTATGATGAACTGACCGAACTGACAGAATCACAGGTCGTGGATTTAATTCTTCAATCCAAAAAGAAAAAGAAAATCTATGAGCCTATTAATCATAGTAAGTCCCTGATTATCATTAGTGGTAATTTGGATGAAGCTTTTAGAATGGCAGACCAAACCAGCGAAGCGGATGTAGATGCAGATATTTTTCATGCATTTACCAAAAAAATCACGTTGGTAGATATCAAAAATGCTCTTTCTCGAAAATTCAGACCTGAGCAAGTAGCTCGTTTTGGAAACATACATCTCATTTACAATTCTTTACGTAGAATTGATTTTGAAAATTTGATTGAAAAAGAAATCCAAAAAATCATCAAAGATCGTAAAGAGAAATTGGGAATAGATATTACGATTACCAAGAAAATGAATGAGTTGATTTACAACAATGGTGTTTTTCCTGTACAAGGTGTACGTCCCGTGTTTAGTAGCATCATTGATATTTTGGAGTCCTGTCTGAATCAGTTTGTTTTTACTGCCATTATCAACGATTTTACGACCATCCATATTGACTACAACAAAAAAGAACAAAGAATAGAGGCTTTAGTAGGCAATGTCAAATCTGAGTATCCTTATGTGGGACGTATTGATAAAATCAGAGAATCGAATTTGGATGATGTGGTTGCCAATATCAGTGTACATGAGGCAGGACATGCAGTTGTATATATGAAACTTATGGGATTAGCTCCATTGCAATTGAAAAGTAAAATTGCCAGCAGCTATGCAGGAGGCTTCACATTCCCTCATCAGATATACGAAACCAAAGAAAATATTATCAATAAAATCAAGATTTACTTGGCTGGAGGAATTGCTGAAGAAATTATTTTTGGAAAACAGAAAGCTAGTGTGGGTAGAAGCCATGATAGAGACCAAATAACAGTTTTAGCTTCTGATTATTTCAGAAGGTTCGGTTTTGATGATGCGTTCCAAGCTGTGTATAGCTTAGAGGCTTATCCTTACAAACTGGATTCTTATGTTACAGATGCTGAAATAGAAAAAATGATAGCTCAATTGGTAGTAGAAACCAATGAGTTGCTCATGCAAAATATTGATTTATTGAAAGATATAAGCAGAGAACTTGCCAATAAAGGAAGCCTAGATTCTTCTGAAATAGCTAAAATAGCTAAAAAACATAAAATAGAAGTAGAAGTTCGTGAAGAGGGCTACCTTCATATTTATGAATACAAAAAGAAGATGATGGAGTAGGTATAGAAAAAGCCATTGGAACAACCAATGGCTTTTTCTTAATAATTCAAAACAGGGCTTAACCAGCGTTCTGCTTCATCTAAAGTCATTTTTTTGCGTTTGGCATAATCTTCTACTTGATCTTTTCCTATTTTTCCTAAGCCAAAATACTTACTTTCTGGGTTAGCAAAGTACATACCCGAAACGGCTGCTGTGGGGTACATCGCATAGCTTTCAGTCAGCGTAATGCCTATTTTTTCAGTTGCTTGTAAAAGCTTGAAAATCATACCTTTTTCTGTGTGGTCGGGGCATGCAGGATACCCTGGTGCAGGGCGTATGCCAATGTATTTTTCTTTAATCAAATCTTCATTTGTAAAATGCTCATTTTTAGCATAACCCCAAAACTCTTTGCGTGTACGCTCATGCATGAGTTCGGCAAATGCTTCTGCCAAACGGTCTGCAATAGCTTTTACCATAATGGCATTGTAATCGTCATGGTCTTTTTCGTAAGCTTCCACTAATTTTTCGATACCAATACCTGCTGTAACAGCAAAGAAGCCCATGTAGTCAGTTTTACCTGTTTCTTGTGGAGCAATGAAGTCTGCTAGGGCAAAGTTTGGTAAATTTTCAGCTTTTTGGTTCTGCTGACGAAGTGTATGCAGAACCTCAAGGGTTTCAAAACTATTTTCTGCTACTAATACATCAGCATCTTGTTCTTTTTCCTGTTTTTTCTTAGGCTGGAAAACCTGATGTTTGTGTTCACCATGTTTATCACATTGTGTTGTAACTTCTACATTTTCAAAATCATACAGTACAATATCGTCATCTCCTATGCTATTACATGGATAAAAACCTATAACAGCATTGGCTTGTAAAGATTTCTCTGCAATAATTTTCTCAAGCATTTTTTGAGCATCTGCATAAAGTTTACGAGCTTCTACTCCAACGATTTCGTCATCTAAAATTTTTGGAAATTTACCTGCCAGTTCCCATGTTTGGAAGAAGGGTGTCCAGTCGATATATTTTGCAATTTCAGCCAAATCGTAATTGATAAAATACTGATTTCCTAAGAATTGAGGCTTGGTAATTGTTTGACTGTTCCAATCAATCTTTACTTTGTTTTTACGAGCCTCTTCTAAAGAAATATAGTTTTTATCAGATTTTCTGTTCAAGAAATCTTCTTTTATTTTAGCATATTCTTCTTTGATACCAGCTACAAATTTTTCGCTCTCTCCTGCTTCTTTGGTAAGTAATTTAGTGGCAACAGGTACACTTCGGCTGGCATCCAGTACATGCACCACAGCTCCAGAATAATTGTGTGCAATTTTTACAGCAGTATGAGCTTTAGAAGTTGTAGCTCCACCAATCAACAAAGGTACTTTAAAGCCTTCACGTTCCATTTCTTTGGCTACTCCAACCATTTCATCAAGACTTGGTGTAATCAACCCTGAAAGTCCAATAATATCTACATTTTCTTTTTTGGCTGCTTCCAAGATTTTTTGTGTAGAAACCATTACACCTAAATCAATGATTTCGAATCCGTTACAGGCAAGTACCACACCTACAATATTTTTACCAATATCATGTACATCACCTTTTACAGTAGCCAATAATATTTTACCTGCCGAAGAAGATGATGAATCAGCATTTTTTAATTTTTCTTCTTCCATGAAAGGCAATAGGTATGCTACAGCTTTTTTCATTACCCTTGCAGATTTTACTACCTGAGGTAAAAACATTTTTCCTTCTCCAAACAAATCTCCTACTATGTTCATACCATCCATCAAAGGACCTTCAATTACTTGTAATGGGCGTTCAAAGGTATGTCGAGCTTCTTCTACATCTACTTCTATGTAATCAGCAATACCTTTCATGAGGGCATAAGCAAGGCGTTTAGCAACAGGTTCATTTCTCCACGATAAATCTACCTCTTGGGTTTTCCCTCCTTTATCTTTGATTTTTTCAGCAAAAGAAACCAATCTTTCAGTAGCATCAGGTCTTCTGTTCCAAAGAACATCTTCTACAAGCTCCAATAAATCTTTTGGGATATCCTCATAAACAGCTAATTGCCCTGCATTTACAATGCCCATATCCATACCAGCATGGATGGCTTTGTATAAAAACGCAGAGTGCATTGCTTCACGAACTACTTCGTTACCTCTGAAACTGAAAGATATATTACTTACACCACCAGAAACTTTGGCATAAGGTAAATTCTCCTTAATCCAGCGAGTTGCATTTACAAAATCTACTGCATAATTGTTGTGTTCTTCGATACCTGTGGCAACAGTTAAGATATTTGGGTCAAAAATAATATCGTTAGCAGGGAAGCCAACTTTTTCAGTAAGAATATTATAGGCTCTTTCACAAATTTCAATACGACGTTCGTAACTATCAGCTTGTCCATTCTCATCAAAAGCCATTACAATAGTAGCTGCACCATATTTTTTTATCAGATTAGCTTTCTTGATAAAATCTTCCTCACCTTCTTTGAGTGAAATAGAGTTTACAACAGCTTTCCCTTGTACACATTTCAAACCTGCTTCAATTACACTCCATTTGGAGCTGTCAATCATGATGGGTAATTTAGCAATATCTGGTTCTGAGGCGATTAGATTTAAAAATGTGACCATTGCCGCTTCAGAATCTAACATCCCCTCATCCATATTGACATCTATCATCTGAGCTCCTCCCTCTACTTGGCTACGAGCCACAGCCAAAGCTTCTTCATAGCGTTCTTCTTTGATAAGTCTTGCAAAAGCTCTTGAACCTGTTACATTGGTACGTTCACCAACATTGATAAAACGAATTTCCTTTGTAGCCTTCAGAGGCTCTAAACCTGAATATTTCGAAATTTCATCTTTTTGAGGTAACGGACGTGGTTTATAATTTTTAGCAAGGTCTGCAATAGCCTTGATGTGGGCTGGTGAAGTTCCACAACACCCACCTATAATATTGACCAATTCATCTTTCAAAAATCCATCAATAATGGTTGCCATTTCTTGAGGAGTTTGGTCATACTCTCCAAAGGCATTGGGTAAACCAGCATTGGGGTGAGCAGAAGTGAAAAACGGAGCTTTCTGAGCAATTTCTTCAGAATATGGACGTAGCAAATCAGCTCCCAAAGCACAATTAAAACCCACAGAAAGTAATGGCAAATGTGAAACAGAAATCAAAAAGGCTTCTGCTGTTTGTCCAGAAAGTGTCCGTCCTGATGCATCAGTGATTGTTCCAGAAACCATGATGGGCAATTTTTGTCCCGTTTTCTCAAAGAAACTTTCTATAGCAAATAAAGCTGCTTTGGCATTCAGGGTGTCAAAAATGGTTTCAACTAGTAATAAATCAGCTCCTCCATCTACCAAACCTTTTACTTGTTCTGTATAAGCTTCCACAAGTTCATCAAAAGTGATAGCTCTAAACCCTGGGTTATTCACATCAGGAGAAAGGGAAGTTGTTTTACTGGTTGGACCCAACGAACCTGCTACAAAACGAGGTCTATCAGGAGTAATTGCTTTGTATGCTTCACAAACTTCTTTGGCAATTTTTGCGGACTGATAATTGAGTTCATACACCAAATCTTCCATATGGTAGTCTGCCATCGAAACAGATGTACTATTAAAAGTATTGGTTTCTAAAATGTCGGCACCAGCCTCTAAATATTTTCTATGAATTTCCTTGATAATTGTTGGCTGAGTAATAGAAAGTAAATCGTTATTTCCCTTTAAATCATGAGGGAAATCTTTAAATCTTTCACCACGATAGTCTTCTTCGGTCAGTTTATACTGCTGAATCATTGTTCCCATTGCACCATCCAGCACAAGGATTCTCTCTTTCAGTATTTTGTAAATATTAGTCGTCATTTTTGTATATATGTATTTTTATTACATGTAAAACTTATCTTTTTGCCACATCATAGGATTATTACCTATATAATTATAAATCTTGTTAAAACTGTCTTGATTTCTGACAATATGGTCATGATAATTATTTTGCCATATTTTTTGCCCTTCATAGTTTTGAGATTTTCGTATCCTTTTGGTAACAGAGGATTTAAAAACAGCTACAAATGATGATATAGAACGTGGTTTTCTGTGTAATGTTTGTTGTTGTAGATACGCACTGCAGTGCGTATCTACACTTGTTACAATTTCAATTAAAAAATGTAAATGATTAGGCATAATTACCCACTGATGAAATGCCCAATCTGTACGTTTTTCAATGGATAGTAAAACTTCTTCTTCTACAATTTTACCCCAATCATTTAATATTACTTCATTTTCTTGTACATCTCCTAAAAAGCAAATTTTTCCTTCACAACATATTGTTATAAAATATACACCTTCTTGTGAGTAATCTCTACCCACAAGACGATGTGTTTCAGAACGATATTTATTTTTATAAAGGGTCATGATTTTATTTTTATCATTGTAGATACACACTGTAGTGCATATCTAATTTTTTGGCATAAATATTAGTTGCCATTTTTGTATATAATTATAATCTTAATCTATCTTTAAAACTCTTTTACCAATTCAAATCTTTTTATTTTTCTGCCTTCCAATTCTATTTCTTCTGTAAACATGGCTAATGGTCGTACCCAAACGCCATATTCGCCATACAAAGCTCTGTAAACTACTAATTTCTCGTTGGTTTCGGAGTGAGTAGCTATTTCTAAAACTTCGTATAAATTGTTTTTGTAGTGTTTGTAAATACCTTTGGATATAGTCATAGTTATAAATCTGAATTTAATATTAAAATCCAAAAAGGTTGTTGCATAAAAATAAGCGTAGGCATTGATAGAGAGGCTACACTTATCTTTCTCAAAACAAGTTTTGAGGGGGATTTGGCACCATTTTCCTTGCGGGTGGAACGGTTGCCAAGCCTTCATAGACCCCATGTCTCAGGCTTTCTGGATAAGTATTGCAAAATTAACAAAATAATTTGAGATAAAGTTTAGTTATTTAAAAAAACATATATTTTTGAGTGTAAAATACTGATAATTAAAATTTTATATTTTGATTTCTATATTCTTAACTTTTTTCTTTATAAAATGGCTGAAAAGAGTTAATTTGCTCAAAAAACAACTAATATCAATACTATGGACGATTTTTTTGACGACGACTTCAACGACGACCCTAAGGATTTAGAAACGCTACTCAACAACTATCGCAACTCACCAAAAGATTATGACGCTGTTGTAGATTTAGGTTATCACTATTTAGACATTGATGATTTTGATAATGCTATTAGATACTTTTCTGAGGCTCATGATTTAGAACCAGAAAACCCTGAGGCAGTAGAACAATTAGCTTTTGCTTACAGAGAGCTTCGTAATTATTCTAAGGCTCTTGAATATTATTATGTAGCGGATAAATTAGAGCCAGATGAAAACTGGATTTTAAAAAATATTGGTTGGTGTCTTTCTTCTATGGGTAGATATGAGGAGGCTTTAGAATACCATATTCGTGTAAACAGAACAGAAGCCACAGATGCTTGGAACCTAAGGAACTTAGGATGGTGTTACTTGAAGCTTCATGATTATCAGACTGCTCTACAATATCATCTGAAATCAGATGAATATGAGAGTAATAACCCTTGGAATTTAGGCAAAATAGGTTATTGTTATGGGCAACTTAAGCAATTTGAAAATGCTCTGACATATCACCTCAAAGCTGCTGATTTAGACCCTACAGATGCCTGGAATTTGAGTAATACTGGCTGGGCATACTCTTCTTTGGGTAACTATGAACAAGGCTTGGTTTATCATAAAAAAGCTGCTGACTTAGATCCTGAAGACTCTTGGAATATGAGCCAAATTGGTTGGTGTCTTTCTTCTATGGGTAAATATGGAGATGCTATTGAGTATCATGATAAGGCTGCCAAGTTAAATCCTATGGATTCATGGAATACAGGAAATTTGGGTTGGTGTTATGGAAAAGTAGGGAAATATCAGGAAGCTTTAGAATGGCACTTGAAAACGATGGAAGTAAATCCAAGAGATGATTGGAATATCGGAAATGTGGGTTGGTGTTACCAGAAGTTAGGAGATTTTACCAAGGCTCTAGAATATCACCTCAAAGCTCATGCTGTTAATACACAAGACTCTTGGAATGAAAGACAAATTGGTTGGTGTAATTTTATATTAGGAAATTTGGAAGAAGCACGTTTTTATCTGGAACGTTCAGAAGATTTAGGTAAAAATGGGGTAGTGATGCTCATGCTTGCTCATGTGTATTGGTGTTTAGGACAAAAAGAAAAAGCTGTTAATTATTATCAGGAAAGTATTTTGCTTGCTCCAGATGAAGAGACATTCTTGAAAGATTATGATAGTGACTGGTCATTGGTGAAAAAACATGGCATCCATGAAAAAGATTACCAGATAATGAGAGATAATGTTATCAATTATCGCAGAAATAACTCTCAGATTATCAAAGCTGTAGAATCTGGAAATATTAGCGATTTAATCAGAATGGTGGAAGATAACCCTCAGAATTTTACAGCCAATTATGAGCTTGGTAATTATTATAAAAATAAAGAAAGAAATTATGACAATGCCCTTAAGTATTACTTACAAGCCGAAAAATTAAATGGTGAGCATAGTAATCTGTTAGAGGAAATAGCTCTGTGTTATAGAGAAAAAATGGATTTAGACCGTTCGGCAGAGTATTATAAAAAATCAGATGCTCTAAAACCTAATAATACTTGGATTCTAAAAAATATAGGTTGGTGTTATTCTTCTCAAGATAAATATGAAGAGGCTTTAGAATATCATTTAAAAGTATTTAATCTGGATCCCACAGATGCTTGGAATTTGAGTAATACAGGTTGGTGTTATTTAAAACAAAAAGATTTCGCTAAGGCTGTAGAGTTCTTATTATTAGCCGAACGTCAGAGTCCTAGAGATGGTTGGGCATTGGGTAAAGCAGGCTGGTGTTATTATAAACTGGGCAATTATCAAAAGTCATTAGAATACCATTTAAAAGCTCAGGCAAATAATACTTCAGAGCCTTCATGGAATTTGGGTAGAATAGCTCAAACTTATTTAGCTCTGAAAGATGTAGAAAAAGCCCAGACCTATATTTCCGATTCATTGGCAATTGAAGATGACGCTTATTTTAGAGTGGTGGCTGGACATATCTGGTTGTGTTCTCAAAAAATTGATGAAGCTTTCAATAATTATAAAAATGGTGCTGCCCGTTATAGTTCATGGAGTAATTTTTCTAATGATTTTGAAATAGATAGACAGGCTATTCTATCCTATGGAATTCCTGAGGAAACACTGGAAAATATCAAAAGTCAAATGGAGGATTTTTATAATAAAAATAAAGATGGAGGTTATGAAGACAATAATCCCCGATATGACAGAGATAGATAAAAACTCATGTTTTCTAATAAAAAGCTCTAAGAGTAAAATCTTAGAGCTTTTTTGTTGTGTCAATTTGTCATGTTTTATGTCTTGGAATAGCTTTTGAATAGCAGTTTGAAAACCAAAACAGAATAAAAATATGCAAGCTAAAGGTACACTTTCAATCAATACAGAGAACATTTTTCCTATTATCAAGAAGTTTTTGTATTCTGACCACGAGATTTTCTTGCGTGAATTAGTCTCGAATGCTGTCGATGCTTGTCAGAAACTAAAGAGTTTGAGTTCTTTAGGAGAATACACAGGAGAGTTAGGAGAATTGAAGGTTAATGTTTCTGTTGATAAAGAAGCAAAAACAATCACAATTTCTGACAACGGAATTGGTATGACTGCTGAGGAGATTGATAAATATATCAATCAGATAGCCTTTTCTGGAGCAAACGAATTTGTTCAGAAATATCAGGATAAAATTACAGATGCTCGTAATCAGATTATTGGAAATTTTGGTCTAGGGTTTTATTCTGCTTTTATGGTATCCAGAAAAGTAGAATTAGATACAAAATCTTATCAGGATGCACCTGCTGCCAAATGGATTTGTGAAGGAAGTACAGAATTTAGTATTGAAGGTTCAGAAAAAAAAGAAAGGGGAACAGCCATCACTCTGCATGTAGCAGAGGATTCTGAAGAGTTTTTGGATAGCAACCGTTTAAAAGATATTCTTAAAAAGTATGCTCGTTTCTTACCTGTAAGCATAGAAATAGAAGGTGAAAAAATCAATGAAACACAACCCATCTGGACTCGCCAGCCCAGCGAACTAAAAGATGAAGATTATCTGAAATTTTATAAAGAATTATATCCTTTTTCAGAAGATCCACTTTTCTGGATACATCTCAATGTAGATTATCCATTCAATCTGACAGGGATTTTATACTTTCCTAAAGTAAAAAATAACATTGAACAACAAAATAACAAAATTCAACTATACTCTCGCCAAGTATTTATTACTGACGAAGTAAAAGATATTGTACCTCAATTTTTAATGCTTTTACATGGAGTAATAGACTCACCAGATATTCCTTTGAATGTTTCGAGAAGCTACTTACAGGCAGACGGAAACGTGAAGAAAATCAATAACTATATTACCAAAAAAGTAGCAGATAAACTCAATGAATTATTTAAAGAAAACAGAACCAGTTTTGAAGAAAAATGGGACAGCATTGGACTTTTTGTGAAATATGGAATGATTACAGACGAAAAATTCTATGAAAAAGCAGAAAGATTCTGTTTGCTAAAAAGCACAAAATCAAAATATTATACATTAGAAGAATATAAAAATTATGTGCAAGTAAACCAAACAGATAAAAATGGTAATTTGGTATTACTTTACACCAGTGATGCTGAAAAACAATATACGTATATCGATTCTGCTCAAAAAAGAGGTTATGATGTGTTGGTTTTAGAGGGAATGTTGGATAATCACTTTGGAGAAATGCTTGAGAGAAAACTAGAAAAAACACAAGTTCGTAGAGTGGACTCAGAAGTAGTAGATAAATTGATTCAAAAAGAAGAAACTCAAACATCTGTTTTAAGTCAAGAAGAATCAGATAAGGTTGTAGAATTATTTAAAAAAGTAATAAAAAATGACAAAGTAACTGTAGAGGTACAGGCTATGCCTTTAGATGAAATGCCAGTACTGATTACATTACCTGAGTATATTCGCCGTATGCAAGAAATGAGTAAAGTACAAGGTTGGGCTTGGGCTTTAAATGAGAATACTTTTAATGTTAGTATTAATGGAAACCATGATTTAATCCAGAAAATACTAAAAGAAACAGACGAAACAGTTCAGGCTAAATTTGCTCAACATCTCTACGATTTGGCACAACTTTCACAAGGAATACTGTCTGGAGCATCTTTAAGCGAATTTGTTAATAGAAGCATTAATTATTTAAAATAAAAAAAGCCCCAATTTGGGGCTTTTTTATTCATCCATTCTCTAAAATATCTTTTAACTTATCCATTGAAAAATCAGCATCTTTTTCAACCCAAATGTTGTAATTATAATAATGAAAGCCTATTTAATTTCTATTTTGGTTGTAATGCTATATAAGGAATAATCATTTCTTCCATAGAAATCCCTCCATGCTGAAATGTATCTTTGAAATAGCTTACATAGTAGTTATAGTTATTGGGGTAAGCGAAGAAATAGTCTTCTACAGCAAATACATAAGTTGTTGATATATTGGGTTTTGGTAAAAATAATTTTTCAGGCTTTCTAGCATCAAACACCTCTTTGTCATCAAAACTCAGATTTTTACCTTGTTTATATCTTAAGTTTGTATTTACATTTTTATCTCCTATAATTTTAAAGGGACGCTTTACACGAATAGTTCCGTGATCAGTGGTAATTACTAATTTACCTTTTACTTCAGCAACTTTTTTGACAAGATCCAGTAAAGGAGAATGCATAAACCACGATTTTGTAATAGAACGGTAGGCAGCTTCATCGGGAGCTAACTCTCGAATCATTTGCATATCCGTACGAGCATGTGAAAGCATATCTACAAAGTTATAGACAATAACATTCAAATCGTGATGCATCAAATTTTTAAAATTATCAACAAGGCTCTTACCTTGCTGATTGGTAATGATTTTATTGTAAGAGACTTTAATATTTAATTTGTTTTTTTCGACTTGCTTTCTCAGAAAATCTTCTTCGTGAAGGTTCTTACCCTCTTCATCATCTTCGTTTTTCCAAAGCTGAGGGTAATATTTTTCCATGTCAGAAGGCATCATACCCGCAAAAATAGCGTTTCGGGCATAAGCTGTGGTGGTTGGTAAAATAGAATAATATAAACTCTCTTCTTCAATATTAAAATACTCCCCAATAATAGGAGCTAAAATTCGCCACTGATCATAACGAAGGTTATCTATCAAAATAAAAAATGTTTTATTATCAAGAGTTGGAAAAACCTTCTTTTTAAAGAGTTGATGTGATAAAAGAGGCTTATTAGCAGAGGGGTCGTTAAGCCAGCTTTCATAGTTTTTACATATAAATTTTGTAAAGTTAGTGTTTGCTTCACTTTTTTGCATTTCTAAAACTTCTCTCATACTCTTATCTTCTGATTGCTCTAAAGCTAACTCCCAGTGTACAAGTTTTTTATAAACATCTCCCCACTCTTCATGATCAAGATTATCACCAAAAGCCATTGCCAGATTTCTAAAATCTTGTTGATAGTTGAGATTTGTTTTTTCACTAATAATGCGTTTGTTCTCTAAAATTTTTTTTACAGAGAGTAATATTTGGTTGGGATTGAGGGGTTTAATCAGATAATCAGATATTTTTGCTCCAATTGCTTCCTCCATAATGTGTTCCTCCTCACTTTTGGTAATCATTACCACAGGGATATGAGGTTTAATGGTTTTCATCTGACTTAAAGTCTCTAAACCAGTCATCCCAGGCATATTTTCATCTAAAAATATAACATCAAAGTTGCGTTCCTGAAATAAATCCAAAGCATCCGAACCACTATTTACAGGTGTTACTTCATAACCTTTTTGCTTTAAAAAAAGGATATGTGGTTTGAGCAAATCAATTTCATCATCAGCCCAAAGAATTTGATAGTTCTGCATAAAAAATATTTTAGAGGGAAAGGTATAAAGGATATAGTTGCTTATAACAATAAAAATGCCAAGAAATTTTACACCTTTTCTAACTCCTCATTATGAGCTTGTTTCTTACGAGATAAATACATATAAATAGCAGGAATTACGTACAAGGTAAGTACCAAACTGAATAATAACCCACCAACAATTACAATTCCAAGAGGCATACGACTCTGAGCAGCAGCTCCTAAAGAAAGAGCAATGGGCAATGCCCCTAACATAGTAGCCAATGAAGTCATTAGAATAGGGCGTAAACGTTGCTTAGATGCTTCTAAAAGTGCTTCTAATTTAGGTGTACCATGTTCTCTTTTTTGATTGGCAAACTCTACAATTAAAATGCCGTTTTTGGTTACCAAACCAATGAGCATAATCATACCTATTTGAGAGAATATATTGACAGTTTGTCCAAATAACCAAAGGCTTAACAATGCCCCTGCAAGAGCCAAAGGTACAGTAAACATGATGATGAGAGGGTCAATGAAACTCTCAAACTGAGCAGCTAAAACTAAATATATAAGTAATAATGCTAGTAAGAAAGCAAAGGATGTATTCGAAGAACTTTCCGCATAATCTCTAGATGGTCCAGAAAGAGATGTAGCAAAAGTATCATCTAATAAGTTTTTACCAATAGCCTGCATGGTTGTTATGCCATCACCAATTGTTTTTCCAGGGGCTAATGAGGCTGAAATAGTTGCAGATTTGTAACGATTATAATGAAATAATTGGGGTGGATTACTAGTTTCTTTGATACTTACAAGTGTACTGAGTTGTATCAATTCATTACGATTATTACGAATATAAACACGACTTAAATCTGTAGGTTCATCACGATTTTCCCGACTTACCTGCCCAATTACCTGATACTGTTTACCATTCATCAGAAAATATCCAATTCTTCTTCCACTATAAGCTGCCTGTAAAGCCTCTGCAATATCGGCAGTTGTGACACCTAGGTCTTTGGCTTTGAGTCTATCAACGGTAATTTCAATTTCAGGTTTATTGAATTTTAAATTTACATCTACAGCTTGGAACGTTCCACTTTTTCTGGCTTCTTCCAAAAATTTGGGAATAACACTTTTAATTTTCTCAAAATCAAAGTTTTGTATAACAAACTGAACAGGTAAAGCCCCTCTAGAACCCAAGCCAACAGAAATCGTTTGTTCCTGAACTACAAAAATACGTCCATCATTAAATTGCGATAGTTTTTTATTGGTATAATCTACCAGTTCTTTTTGTGAACGGATACGTTCGTTGGGTTCGGTTAAAATAGCTCTTAAAAAAGCAGAGTTTGTGCTACCTCCAGCGAAAGTGGCAGCCGTTGAACTAAATACAAGTCTTGCTTCAGGGATAGAATCCTTTAAAAATGAGGCAAATCTATCCACATAATCTGACATATAATCGAAAGAAGTGCCTTCGGGAGCTGTTACACTCAAACGGAAATTACTTCTATCTTCCATAGGTGCTAACTCTGAGGGTAAAGTTGTAAATAGCCAATAAATAGCTCCCATACAAACTCCAATAATCACAAAAGCTATAAATTTTACTTTTACAAATGCTTGTAATGTATTTTTATAACCCGATTCCATTTTTTCAAAAAATGGTTCTGTAACTCTATAAAACCAAGAGGGCTTATCTTCTTTTTTATTAAGCCAGACATTTAAAACAGGTGTGAGAGTAAGTGATACAAATGCTGAAATCAGTACGGCTCCAGCTACCACTACTCCAAATTCTTTAAATAACGAACCAACAAAACCCTGCAAGAATAATATAGGTAAAAATACAACTGCTAGTGTAATAGAAGTGGAAATAACAGCAAATAAAATTTCATTACTACCTTCTTTAGCAGCTTTTTGAATGGGGTAACCTTGCTCTAGTTTTCTGAAAATATTTTCAGTAACTACAATTCCATCATCTACTACAAGCCCTGTGGCAAGTACAATACCAAGCATGGTAAGGATATTGATAGAGTAACCTGCCAGATACATAATAAAAAATGTAGCTATCAAAGAAACAGGAATATCAATAAGAGGACGAATCGCAATAAGCCAGTTTCTGAAAAATAAATAAATAATTAACACTACCAATCCAAATGCAATGAGCAGAGTTTCAGCAACTTCTACAATAGATTGCTTGATATATTTAGTAGAATCAAATAAAACTTGAAAACGAATATGTTCAGGAATTTCTTTTTTTAATTCTTCCAAACGTTTATTGAATTCTTCGGAAATTTTAACATAATTGGAGCCTGGTTGTGGGATAATTGCCAATGCCAAACCACCATTTCCATTCAACTTCCAGTTTGTTTCTTCTACTTCTGTACCTAATTCTATGCCAGCTACATCTTTGAGGCGTATAATACCTTCCTGACTGGAACGAATTACAACATTTTCAAAATCTGCTTCTGTAGAAAGTTTACCAATGGTTTTGATAGTAAGTTCTGTTTTATTTCCAAAAACCTTACCACCAGGGACTTCTATATTTTCTCGGTTAAGAGCCTGCTGAATATCATTAATGGTTACATTGTAAGCCTGCATTCTTTCAGGTTTGAACCATAAACGCATCGCATAACGTTTGTCACCAAAAATATTAATACGACTTACATCAGGTATGGTTTGCAATTTTTCTTGGAGTACATTGGCTGCAAAATCATTGATTTCCAATATGTTAAATTTGGTGCTCTGAACAGCTAAAATGATAATGGGATCTGCTGAAGCATCTGCTTTTGAAACTACTGGAGGAGCGTCTAAATCCTGAGGGAGCTGTCGGGTGGCTTGTGAAACCTTATCACGAACATCATTGGCTGCTGCTTCCAAATCCACATCCAAGTTGAACTCTACCGTAATAGTACTACTCCCCTGCGAACTAGTAGATGAAATAGTCCGAACACCTTGAATACCATTGATTGCTTTTTCGAGAGGTTCAGTTATCTGACTTTCAATAATATCTGCATTGGCTCCTGTATAAGAAGTACGTACAGTAATAACAGGAGGATCTATGGCAGGATAATCCCTGACACTCAAAAATTTATAGCCAATCCCGCCGAATAGCATGAGAATAATAGACATGACTACTGCAAAGACAGGACGGCGTAAACTTAATGACGCTAAACTCATAAATATTGACGCTTATTGGATGACTTTTTTAACAACAACTTGGCTGGTAGGTTTTAAGAATAAGATACCAGTAGTAGCTACTGTATCACCAACCTTTAAGCCTTTTAATATCTGGACTTTAGCTTCTTTTCTTGCACCTGTTTCGACATCTGTAAAAATAGGCTTACCCCCTCTTATAACAGCTACTTTCTTACCTCTTGTTTCAGGGATAATGGCATTACTTGGAACGAGAATAGCTTTTTGAGTTTGGGCTGTACCTACAAATACACGAGCAAACATCCCTCCTAAAACACCCTCTGTACTACCTTCAACCCTTGCTCTTACCTTCAGGTTTCGGGTAGTGGCACTAATTTGAGGTTCTATGGCAATAATCTGTGCATTGAGTAGGTTTTCAGTACCTTCTACTTTCAAAGACACTTTTTCTCCAATTTTTACTTTCTGAATGTATTGTTCAGGAACGTTGAAATCTACCTGAATATTAGTGTTTTGTAGTGTAACAACAACATTATTTGGTGAGACATAAGCTCCCAAACTGACCTGTCTGAGCCCTAATTTACCAGAAAAAGGTGCTGTAATAACCGTTTTTCTGATTTGAGCCTGTACGAATTCTATATCTGCTTGCAGGCTTTGGACTTGGCTTAAAACTTGGTCGTATTCTTGCTGATTTACACCACCCACTTCCAAAAGTTTTTTAAGTCTTTCTTCATTTTTCTTGGCAAGAGTCAATTGAGCCTCATTTTTTTTTAATTGAGCTTGTAAATCAGCACTATACAAACGCCCCAAAACTGTACCCTGCCCTACAAAATTACCTTCAGGAACGCTTAGAGCCACAATTTTTCCTGAAGCTTCAGGGCGTATTTCTACGAAATCCTGAGATTGCAGAGAGCCACTCACTTCTAAGGGGCTTGTAAAATCTACTTCGGTAGCAATAATGGCTTCTACAGGTACAGGAGGCTCTTTTTTAGGAGCATTGTTATTGCTAACCTCTTTTCCTTTCCCATTTCCTGAACTACAACTGTATAAAAATAATGTATAAGCGATAAGAGAATAACTAATAAATTTCATTATAAATAAGATTGTCTGTTTTTAATAGAACGTTTTTTAGAGGTAATTTGTGTATAAAATTACGTTTTTTTATCTATTTTTGAATTAAAACAAAGCCTATAAGGTTTTATACCATTTGAATAATCCAGTAATAATTTTATTATAGTATAGGTTTGTATAGAAAATAAATTACATCATGCCCATAGCCAAACCCGAAGATATTCTCAAAGATTTGCAGTCTAAAAAAATAGCTCCTGTTTATTTTTTACATGGAGAGGAGACTTATTACATAGACCAAATCAGTGATTATATAGAAGCCAATGCTTTACCTGAACACGAAAAAGGCTTTAATCAAGTCGTAATGTATGGCAAGGACTCCCAAATGGGGCAGATTGTAAACAATGCTCGTCGCTTCCCTATGATGGCAGAAAAGCAGGTGGTAATCATTAAAGAATTTCAGGAAACCAGCGATTTACGTAGTGATGAAGCCCACAAAGTTCTTCAAAAATATGTAGAAACAGCCTCTCCCAGTACGGTTTTGGTACTGGCTCACAAACACAAGTTATTAGACAAACGCAAAGCCCTTTACAAAGCCCTTGAAAAAAATGCTGTGGTGCTTGAAAGCAAAAAGCCCTATGACAACGAAATACCCAAATGGATAGAAAGCTATGTTCGCCAAAAGCAATATAGTATTTCGCCCACAGCTACTCTCCTACTCTCCGAATTTGTAGGAAGCGATTTGACAAGACTTGCCAGCGAAATAGATAAAATGCTTTTGAATATTGGTGAAAGCAAACAAATTGAAGAAGATTTGGTCAGAAAATATGTCGGGCAAAGTAAAGAATATACGATTTTTGATTTGCAGAAAGCCCTGATAGACAAAGACGTACTCAAAGCCAACAGAATTATTCATGTTTTTTCGCAGAACCCAAAGGATAACCCCATTATCCCAATGGTAACCATTCTGTTTCAGTTTTTTACAAAAGTATTGCTTACCCACCAAGCCACAGATAAAAACGAAAATACTTTGGCTGAACTGCTGAGTGTCAATCGTTTTTTTGTGAAAGATTACCTAAATGCCAGCCGAAAATACCCTTTGCCCAAAGTAATACAGATTATTCATTTCCTCAGAGAAGCCGACCTGCAAAGTAAAGGCGTAGAATCAGGAAGTATGGAGGAAGGTGATATACTCAAAGAATTGGTTTTTAAGATTTTACATTGATAAGGTTATCATATTACTCCCAATTAATATTAGTAATGTGAATTTCGTATTTAGGTGCAATTTTTTTATAGTTATCAATGAATAAAGACTTATTAGTGTGATAAAAAGTTGTTTGTTTGGGTTTTAACTTTAAGTCTCCTAAATGTGTATTGATTGCCTTACTTATCCTAAGAACTGATTCTTGAGAGATAGTATCCATACCATTTTGAGTATAAAAAACCATTTTGAACTCAAGCATTTGAAGACTTCTATTTTGAGAATCCTGATTTTTGATTTCAAAAGTAATACCCATGCTTTGATATTGATTATCAGTGTAAGCCGATGTTGCTCTTGTTTTAAATGCAATTTCCTGATAAGGTTTTCCTTGATATAACACTCTAATATCTTTTGGCTCAAAATCAAAAACAGAATTTATGGTAGGTTTATAATTTTTGATGGCATTCCAATCTGCTTTAAGATCTAAGATGAATTTGCTGTTTTTAAAGTTTAAGGAGTCTATTGAACTTGGAAACTTAAAATCAGTTGTATTTTTTGCAAAATAACGAATATAAGCAATATCACCCTTTTTGTAATTTACATGATCTGGAACATAAGGTTTCAAAAAATGATTTGGCGAATAACCACCCATTGATAGTCCTTCCCAGTTAGAGCTAAAAGTAAAATGGCGTTTTTGTATATGATTGGTCAAAAATGTGAGAATAAACACTGGACTATAAGTAAGTTCTGAGGAAATAATCTTCTCATTTTGTATTTGAGCATTAAATTTTAAGTAATGATTAGAAACTTGAAACAAAAATAATTCTTCTCCTTTTAAACTTTTAGCTAACCAAGTACTGTCATTTTGTTTCACGAATGTACAGTAATCATTATCTGTGTTTTGTAATATGATAGGGATATTAAAATTACGTTTGAGAGAATTCTTTGTAGGAGATTGAGAGGTAGCTTTTCTAGTTTGGTCTTCTTTATGGATTGTTTTAGTTTTTGAAGATTCCTTTTTTTGATTTTTAGGCTCAAATTTTGGAAATGTTAGATAAAAAAGTAAAAGAATTGTTCCTACACATCCAATAAAAATAAGAATTTCTTTAAGAGGAGATTTTGTGCTTTTCTGATGAGAAGATTTTGTAAAAGACTCTTTTACATCAATTACACTACTATTATATTTTTTCTTTGTTGAATTAAACTCATTGATTACCTGATGAGCAAGAATATTTTTAGGTGCATATTGTAAACACTCTTTTGCATAGTCTAAAGCCTTAATTTTATCACTTTTTCTTTTCTTGTTGTGGAATAAACCTAAGTATGCCCAAGAAATATGAGATAATACATCTATATTTTCTGGTTGAATAACAAGAGCTTCTTGAAGTTCTGAGATAGCTTCTGTATAATTATGAAGTTCTAAATAGGTTTTTCCTCTTTCCAAATGAGCCTGAAAACTATCCAAGAAAGCTTGCCACTCCTCCTCTGAAAAACCAAGTTCTAGAGCTATCTCTTTCTTTTCAGCTTCCGTGAGCTTTTCTCTCTTTTTATTTTGTATCTCAAGAGCTTTCTCAAAGAAATTTGTAATCTGTTTAGACATAACTAAAACATTCTTTTAAGCTAATATACGATTTTTACTAAAAAAAGATTATATTTTGAATCTAAGAAAATAATTCAAAGAATTGGTTTTTACAGTTTTACATTAATGTATATGCTAACAAAAATCTTATTTTATTTTTTAACTTTATTTTTTTGTTATTCTTCTTTTGCTCAAGATATAAGCCTAAAAATACGAATTCTTGAGTGTAAAAAAGATTCTGTTATGCAAATTGAACTAATATTCACAAATAATCTAAATCAAGATTTATTTTTTAATAAGTGTGTTGATGCTAACTCTTTATTGAAAAACCAAGATAAATTTGCAATCAGTTTATTAATTCAGAATGTGGAAAATAATCAAATATTTTCACCACCATTAAATTATATCAATTATATAAATGATAACAATATAGATGTAAAATGTCTTTATGTATGTAAATCTAAGGAGGAGTATAAACTACGATTAAATATATATGATTCGTATAGAGTTCAGAAGCTAAACAATAATATTGATATTCTGATTCTGAATATTATAATGCCTTATAAAAAGAATGGGATATTAAAAAAAGCTAATTTTAAAGAAGTTTTAGGTTCTTTTAATTCACAAAATATATTTATAAGATAACCTATCTCCTATTCTTTGAATCAATGATAATGGTAACAGGACCATCATTGAGCAAATTGACCTGCATATCTGCCCCAAATTCGCCTGTTTGGATGGGCTTGCCTAATTCTTGAGAAAATATAGCAATAGATTTTTCGTAAAGGGGAATAGCTATTTCTGGGCGGGCAGCCTCAATAAACGAAGGACGGTTGCCTTTTTTGGTGCTTGCAAATAATGTAAACTGACTTACAAGCAGAATATCCCCACCCACATCTTGTACTGAAAGGTTCATTTTTTGTTCGCTATCCGAGAAAATACGCATTTGTACAATTTTTTTGGCAAGCCAGTCAATATCTTCTTGGGTGTCATCTTGTCCGATACCAAGCAAAATAAGTAAGCCTACTCCAATTTCTGAATGGAGTTTTCCCTCAATGGTTACAGATGCGTTTTTTACACGCTGAATAACAGCAATCATATTGTAGATATTAGAACTTTAGACATGAGATATAAGAAAAAGAAAAGAAGAGAAAAGACATTCAAAAAATCCTTTCTCTTATATCGAACTTCCAATAAACTATTTCCCTGTCAGGACTTTCCACTTAAAAATCCCCAACTTTGTAAAGAAATACCTCAAAGAAACCCCCAAAACACCAAAACCATATTTCATACTACGCTTAAAATTGATAGAAGAGGCTTCTTCAAAATATTTGGTAGGGCAGGTAACTTCTCCAATTTCGTAACCTTTATAAAAAATCTGAGCAATCATTTCATTATCAAACACAAAATCATCAGAGTTGTAAGTAAAATCTATACTTTTAATCACCTCTCCCGAAAAAGCTCTGTAACCCGTATGATACTCAGAAAGTTTCTGATTCATCAATACATTTTGAGAAAATGTCAAGAAACGGTTTGCAATGTATTTGTACATAGGCATCCCTCCTTTCAAAGCTCCTTTGCCCAATATACGAGACCCAAATACTACAGGATACAAATCATTTCCGATGATGGAAATCATGGCAATTAATAATTTTGGAGTATACTGATAATCAGGGTGTAACATAATTACAATATCGCCACCTAATTCTAAAGCTTTTTTATAACAAGATTTCTGGTTACCACCATAACCCTTGTTTTTTTCGTGAACGATAATATGCTTAATGCCAAGTTTTTGCCCGACAGCTACAGTGTCATCTTTACTGGCATCGTCTACCAAAACCACTTCATCCACATACTCAAAAGGAATCTCTCGGTAGGTTTGTTCTAATGTTTTGGCTGCATTGTAAGCAGGTAAAACAATAATTACTTTTTTATTTTGATACATATTTTTAGTACAGAGATATTAATATTGAATAGCATAAATTTTAGAATTAATAGAAACCTTATAGGTTTAAAAAAACAATTTAAAATTAGCTATCAATTATTTAAAAAGAAAACCTATAAGGTTTTAATATATTTTATTTATCTAAATAACTACGTTTACAATTTTCTTTGGAACAACAATTACTTTTTTAGCAGGTTTACCTTCTAACCATTTCTGTACAATTTCATTCTCTAATACAGCTTTTTCCATTTCTTCTTTGGGCATATCCAATGCAAACTCAATATTAGTTCTATGCTTGCCATTGATAGAAATAGGATAAGAAAATGAATCTTCTTGTAAATATTTCTCCTCTAAAATAGGATAACTAGCTGTGTTAATGGTTTCTGTATGCCCTGATAAACTCCACAATTCTTCTGTGATATGTGGAGCATAAGGAGCAAGCAACACCAATAATGGCTCTAAAATAGATTTTTTATTGCATTTTAAATCAGTTAGTTCGTTTACACAAATCATAAATGTACTTACAGGCGTATTGAAAGAAAAACGTTCAATATCTTCTGTTACACGCTTGATGGCTGTATGTAGCGTTTTAAACTCTTCTTTAGTAGGTTCAGCATCCGAAACTGCAAAATTTCCTTCTGCATCATGGAATAAACGCCACAATTTTCTCAAAAACTTATGAGTACCTTCAATTCCGTTGGTATTCCAAGGCTTAAATTGCTCCAAAGGACCTAAAAACATTTCATACAAACGCAATGTGTCAGCTCCGTAGCGTTCTACAATATTATCAGGATTTACGACATTGTACCAACGCTTTGACATTTTTTCTACTTCATACCCACAAATATACTTTCCATCTTCCAAAATAAATTCTGCATCTTCTAAATCAGGTCGCCACTTTCTAAAAGCATCTATATCAAGAATTTCATTTTCTACAATATTTACATCTACGTGTAAATCAATGGTTTCGTAGTCTTTTCTGAGATTATGGGAAACAAATAAATTGGGTAACTCATAATCATTTAAAGGGAATTGTAAAAATTCTCCACCATTTAAAGCTGTTTTGATGCGTTCAATGGTTTCACCAACATTTACAAAAATCTCCTCTACAGAAACAAACATCACCTGACAGCCTTGTGGCATAAATTCAGCATATTTTGCTAAATATTCCTGCCAATTTTCTTTGATGATAGACTGAGAACGAATTTCAACAGCAATATTTTTTTCTTTGTGTAAGAAATCCAACTTCAAATCGCCAGAAGTAGTTTCTTGTGTAAAACCCAAAGGAAGTAAATGTTCTGCCAATCTTTTAGAGGCATGTACTTCTTTGTATAAAACCTTGTAAACGAAATTACTACGTCCCTGAATCATTCCTTGGTTAATCATTTTTTGGAAAGGCTCAGGCTTTGAGATAAACCCTAAATCAAACAATGCTTTATTCCAGAAACGGCTGTATAACAAGTGTCCTGTACCATGCTCAGCACCACCAATATACAAATCTACATTTTGCCAGTATTGTTCTTTTTCTTTGCTTACAAACTCTTTGTCGTTGTTTGCATCCATATAACGCAACCAATACCAGCTACTACCTGCCCAACCCGGCATGGTGCTTAATTCGTACTCATATTCATTCTGATATTTCCAGTCTTCTGCTCTTCCCAAAGGTGGCTCGCCCGATTCAGTAGGTAAATATTTATCAATTTTGGGAAGTTCTAAAGGCAGTTCTTTTTCTTCAATGAGTTTAGGAACTCCATTTTTGAAATAAACAGGTACAGGCTCACCCCAATAACGCTGACGACTAAATACTGCATCACGCATTTTGTAGTTTACCTTTTTTACACCAAAATTATTTTTTTCTGCAAATTCGATAGCTTTTTCAATGGCTTCATTGCTTTCTAAACCATTCAAAAATCCAGAATTAATCATTTTGCCATATTTTTTTTCTGTTGGATTTTCAGCATCTTCTGTACCTTCTATCACTCTCACAATAGGCAAATTGAAATGTGTTGCAAAACGATAATCTCTATCATCTGAACTGGGTACACCCATTACTGCACCAGTACCATAACCAGCCAATACATATTCAGCAACCCAAACAGGAATTTGCTCATTTGTAAAAGGATTGATAGCATAACTACCCGTAAAAGCACCCGAAACAGTCTTGACATCTGCCATACGGTCTCTTTCGCTTCGGTTGGTAGCTTTTTCTACATAAGCCTCTACTTCCGCTTTCTGAGCATGTGTTGTAATCTGGCTAACCAATTCATTTTCAGGAGCTAAAACCAAATAAGTTACTCCATAAATGGTATCTACACGAGTTGTGAAAACAGTAATAGTGGCTTCATTAGTAGCTAATTTGAAAGTAACTTCTGCTCCAACACTTTTGCCTATCCAGTTTTTTTGTACCTCTTTGATACTCTCTGACCAGTCTAAAGTCTCCAAATCGTTTAAAAGGCGTTCTGCATAAGCTGTAATACGCATCATCCACTGACGCATGAGTTTACGCTCCACAGGATAACCTCCACGCTCTGAAACACCATCTTTTACTTCATCATTAGCAAGTACAGTACCCAATGCAGGACACCAGTTTACATATGCATCAGCAAGGTATGTTAAACGGTATTTCAACAGAATATCAGAACGTTCTTGTTCGGAAAAGTTATTCCATGCTTCTGCTGAAAATACAGGTGTCTCTTCATCACAAACAGCCTTTACTTTAGAATTACCATTTTTTTCAAATTCAGCAAGAAGTGTATTAATATGTTCAGCCTTATCAGAGGTTTTATTGTACCAAGCTTCAAACAAACGCATGAAAATCCATTGCGTCCATTTGTAATAATTGGAGTCAGAGGTTTGTACTTCTCTGTTCCAGTCATAAGAAAAACCAATATTTTTTAGCTGTTCTTTATAACGAGTTATATTTTCGGTAGTAGTAATGGCAGGATGTTGCCCTGTTTGGATTGCATATTGTTCAGCAGGTAAGCCAAAACTATCAAAACCCATTGGGTGCAACACATTGAAGCCTTTAGCTCTTTTGTAGCGAGCAATAATATCGGATGCAATATATCCCAGAGGGTGCCCTACATGCAAACCTGCCCCAGAAGGGTAAGGAAACATATCGAGTACATAATATTTGGGTTTAGAAGAACTTTCCTGTGTTTTGTAAACTTCTTTCTCTGCCCAATTTTTTTGCCATTTGGGTTCTATTTCTCTGAAATTGTAATCTGCCATTGCTTTGTGAAGTAAAAATTTTGGCAAAATTACAATTTGCAAAAGACTTTGAAAAGAGAAAAGCCAAAGAAATAGAAGTATTTATGAAAATTTTTATTTCTTACATAAGAAAAAACCCTACAAAATTAATTTTGTAGGGTTTTTGAAAAATATTTGTTGTACTATTAGAAGTAGAATAGAATGTTGATAGCACCATTAAGGTTATCTAATCCAGCACCAAAGCCTGTGAATCCACCATTTCTGAATACTTCAGTTTCAATTTTACGAACAGCACCAGTAGCACTATCCCAAGTCTCAGTAGTTACTAAGCCTCTACCTTGTGTGTTTACACCTAAAGTATAACCAAATTCACCACCAATAGAGATTTTAGGAGCAAAGAAATACTCAACACCTGCAAATGCTCTTGCACCAACAAAAACATTTCCACTATTTCTTTCTGTTAAAACTCTTGAAAAACCATTGGTATTATCCACATTACCAACAAAATTAGTAGTTGCAGGAGCATTGAAATCTTGAGTGATAGCATTTCCATATTGGTATTTTACTCTGTTTCCAGATACACCAAAAAGAAATTCACCACCATAAATTCCTTGTAATCTGCCTTTTCCTCTACGTTTTTCGTATCCACCAGCTAATAAAATATCTGTAGATGTTACAGTTCTCCAATCTTCATTGAAAGAAGGAGCTAAAGGATCAGGAGATATGTTACTTGCAAATACAATAGCTTTTTGAGTATTTGTTCCAGTATTTAAAGCAAATCTCGCTCTAAGAGCAGTATTTGCATTTAACATTTTTTTACCAAATACAGCAACAGGAACATTAGAAGTATTAGAAACATAGCTAAATCCAGGAGAATTGTTGAATGTGTTACCATTCACAAAATTACCTAAGTATTGTAAAAAAGGTTCTGCTGAAATTCCAATAGCAAATTCTTTTTCTTCAGGTAAAATAGGAGTCCCTTTTTTAGAAGTTAAAGATGTTTCATCTTGAGCAAATACATTGGCACAAAGTGCGAATGCTGCAAGAAAAGAATATATTTTTTTCATTGAATTAATCTGTTTCTAGTTAATGGAGAATATTAGTAAGCTAAATCTTGGATGAATGAACCACCTTTGTAAACAGTTACATCTGTAGCTGAAACGCTAAACTTTACACGTACAGCAGCACCGCCACCAGCAGGAACACGATTTGCTTCAAAATCACCACCACGTACAGAAACAGTGAAAGGCTTATCAACTGCATCAACTTCTATACTATATCTGCCATCAGCACCAATAGTTGTATCATACGCTTTATCAGCATAAGTTACACCACCTGAAGGATTTAATACTAGGTCTTCTGTACTTAAGATAACAGTTACTTTAGTTCCAGCAGGTACAGATCCTTGACGACCAGCTTGGTTCAAGTCTAAATCTACAGTTGCTAAACCTGTAATTGTAGCTTTACCTGTAGGAACAGGAACAGGGTTATCTGCATTTTTATTTTTGCAACCACCAAATGCTAAAGAAGCTACAACTGCTGCTGAAAGAATAATTCTTTTCATAGGAATAATTTTTTTTTGATTAAAAATTTTAAGATAAAATATAATAAATGTTAAACAAATGTTATGCCAAACAAGATACTGTTTGTTATATTTAAAATAATTAAAAACAAACTTTTATTTGGAATAAAATTGAATGACAAATATAATATACTAAAAAACAAAAAAATGATTTATTTTATGAAAGGCTATTATTGCTTTACCAAAAGAATGTTATGATATACAAAAAGCACTTTTTTTTAAAAAAAAGTGCTTTTTGTAAAAATGTCAGTATATGTCAGTCTAAACCTCCAATTTTTTGAGATTATCAGGAGATAAAGGTTTATTGATATATTTCTTTACATATTGATACTTCTTAGATTTACTCATGTCTTGTGGATTAATAGAGGATGTAAGCATTACAATCTTACAATATTCTTTTGTTGTATGGCTTAAAGTATCAAACTCATCTAAGAATTGGAACCCATCCATCAAGGGCATGTCAATATCTAAAAAAATAAGCTCAGGTAAACCCTGATTACCTGTAATAGGAGCAATTTTCTCAATGTTTCTCAAAAATTCAATAGCACTTTTGCCTCCTGTATGGGTAAAAATATAGTCACATATATTAGATGCTTCTATAATTTTTTGGTTAATAAGGTTATCAATTTCATTATCATCAATGAGCATAATAGCTTTATAAGGTTTTTGGGCTGCCATATAGTTCTGAATTATTGAGTTAAATTTGAGTTAGCAAATAAATAATTTTTTTTTAAAAATCAAATTTTATTCCTTGAGCCAAAGGTAACTGAGTACTATAATTGATAGTATTGGTCTGACGACGCATATAAGCTTTCCAAGAATCAGAACCTGATTCTCTGCCCCCTCCTGTTTCTTTTTCACCACCAAAAGCACCACCAATTTCAGCTCCTGATGTACCAATATTTACATTGGCAATACCACAATCTGAACCAGCATAAGCCAAAAATGTTTCTGCTTGCAATAAATTTGTAGTAAAAATAGAAGATGAAAGACCTTGTTTTACACCATTCTGGATAGCAATAGCATTTTCTACTTCACCACTATATTTAATCAGATATAAAATAGGTGCAAAAGTTTCTTCTTGTACCATTTCATAAGTATTTTGAGCTTCTACAATAGCAGGAGTTACATAATTGCCTTTTTCAGACAAAACAGTACCACCTACAAGCAATTTACCACCTTCTTTCTGAACATGTTCCAAAGCTTTTTCAAACATTTTAACAGCATCTTGGTCAATAAGTGGACCTACCAATGTTTTAGAATCCAAAGGATTTCCAATTGGTAAGTTAGGGTATGTTTTTACTAATCTATTTTTTACTTCTTCATAAACAGACTCATGTACAATCAGTCTGCGAGTAGTTGTACAACGCTGACCAGCTGTCCCCACAGCTCCAAACAAAGTGGCTCTGATAGCCATTTCTAAATCAGCATTTTCGGTGATGATGATAGCATTATTACCACCAAGTTCTAAAATGGTCTTACCAAGTCTTTTAGCTACTGCTTCACCTACTTTTTTACCCATACGAGTAGAGCCTGTAGCCGAAACTAAAGGTACTCTTGTATCATTAGACATTTTTTCGCCAATAGTAGCATCTCCAATAATTAAACCAAATACTCCTTCTGGTAAATTATTACTTTTTAAAACATCAGCAATAATATTTTGGCAAGCCAATGCAGTTAAAGGTGTTTTCTCTGAAGGTTTCCATACACATACATCTCCACAAACAGCGGCAATCATGGCATTCCAAGACCAAACAGCTACTGGAAAGTTAAATGCAGAGATGATACCAACAATCCCTAATGGATGCCACTGTTCATACATGCGATGATCAGGGCGTTCAGAATGCATTGTCAAACCATATAATTGACGAGAAAGTCCAACAGCAAAATCACAAATATCAATCATTTCTTGAACCTCACCCAAACCTTCTTGTAAGATTTTGCCCATCTCATAAGTTACTAATTTGCCTAAGGCTTCTTTATTTTCTCTTAATTTATCCCCAATCTGTCTTACAATTTCTCCTCTTTTGGGAGCAGGAATTTTTCTCCAAACTTTAAAAGCCTCTTCTGCTTTTTTTATAACTGTCTCATAATCTTCTGGAGTAGCCATCTCCACTGATGCTATCAATTCTCCATTAATAGGTGAAAAAATTTGTCTTGTATTTCTTTGGCTATTTAGTTCTGCCCAAACTAAGCCTGTGCTGTAAGCTGGGTTATTTGCTTTAATACCAAGCTTCTCTAAAATACTTTGAATTTCTTGATGGGCTGTTATCATAAAAAATGCGTTGTTATGTATTTTCTATGCAAAGATAATCATAAAAATCGGAAAATAAGAAAGAAACAGGTGACTATCAAAAAAAATTAGAGGTGTTCTTAAACCTTTTAACAACAGTTATATCTAAACTAAAAAAATTGTTTACTTATGTTTAGAAGCAACTTAATTTTTAACAAGGGAATTTTACTCATGGCTTTACTTTTAGGGGCATGTAGTAAAAAGTCGGGAAATGATACAGAATTGCCAACACCATCACAAGATGAGTTAGATGCGTCTGTACTAACAGAGTATTTTGGTACTAATATCGATTTGAAGAATTTAGGAAACTATGCAAATCAAACCATTCCCTTTTATATCACAAAAAGAAATGGAACAGTTGCTTCTAATGCAAAAGCCACTTTGGGAAGAGTGTTATTTTATGATAAAAATTTATCAACCAATAACACAGTAGCATGTGCCAGTTGTCATCAGCAAAGTTCAGCATTCGGAGACCCCAATTTGGCAAGCACAGGTGTAAATGGTACAACAGGAAGACATTCTATGAGACTAATCAATGCAGCATTTTCTACAGAAACACGTTTTTTCTGGGATGAAAGAGCCACTTCTTTAGAAAATCAGACTACCAAACCTATTCAAGACCATAAAGAAATGGGGTATAGTGGACAAGATGGAGATCCAAGCCTTAATGATTTACTCGTAAAACTAAAAACAATCAATTATTATCAAGTATTGTTCAAGTCTGCTTATGGTGATGCAGAAATTACAGAAGCAAGATTGCAAGAATGTTTAGCTTCCTTTATCAGAAGTATCCAATCATTTGATTCTAAATATGATACAGGTAGAACATCAGCTCCTAATGATGGGGCTCCTTTTGCAAATTTTACTGCATTAGAGAATCAAGGAAAAAATTTATTTTTGGCTCCACCTCAGCTAGATGCTAATGGTGTGCGAATTGGAGGGGGTGCTGGTTGTGGAGGCTGTCATAGAGCTCCAGAATTTGATATAGCTCCTAATAGTGGAAATAATGGTGTAATAGGTGTCATTGGAGGTGGAATAGATTATACAGTTACACGCTCACCTTCTATTAGAGATGTTGTAAAAGTAGATGGCTCAAGCAATGGAGCTTTTATGCACAATGGTTTTACAAATCAGTTGTTGGGTGTTGTAAATCACTATAATCAGATACCTATAGCTAGTGTAACAGGTAACTCTAATCTTGATCCAAGACTGCGTCCTCAGGGAAATCCTCAAAATCTACAACTGACACAAACAGAAAAAGATGCATTAGTAGCCTTTATGCGAACACTTAGTGGAACAAATGTTTATATAGATAAAAAATGGTCTAATCCATTTATCAAATAAAAAAGCCACTCTATTTAGAGTGGCTTTTCTTTTGGAGGCAAATATTACATCATGCCATCCATTCCGCCCATGCCAGCAGGCATTTTAGGAGCATTATTTTCTTCTGGCTCATCAGCAATTACACATTCAGTTGTAAGCAATAATCCAGAGATAGAAGCAGCATTTTCAAGAGCCAAACGAGTTACTTTCGTAGGGTCAATGATACCAGCCTCAAACATATTTTCGTATTGGTTTAAGCGAGCATTGAAACCAAAGTCTTTTTTACCTTCTTTTACTTTGTTTACAATTACAGAACCTTCACCACCAGCGTTGGCTACGATAGTTCTTAAAGGAGCTTCTAAAGCCTGACGGATGATATTTACACCAGTAGCTTGGTCTTCATTTTCTACTTTTACACTATCTAAAGCCTCAATAGCTCTTACTAATGCAACTCCACCACCAGGGACAATACCCTCAGCAATAGCAGCACGAGTAGCATGTAAAGCATCATCCATTCTGTCTTTCTTCTCTTTCATTTCTACTTCAGTAGCAGCACCTACATAAAGAATAGCCACACCACCAGAAAGTTTTGCCAATCTTTCTTGTAATTTTTCTTTATCGTAATCAGAAGTTGTTACTTCAATTTGAGCTTTAATTTCGTTTACACGAGCTTTAACAGCATCTTTAGAACCCTTACCATCTACGATAGTTGTGTTATCTTTATCGATGATAATTTTCTTAGCTTCACCTAAATAACCTCCAGCACTTTCTAATGTAAATCCTTTCTCTTCAGAGATTACTTCACCACCAGTCAAGATAGCGATGTCTTGTAACATAGCTTTTCTTCTATCTCCGAAACCAGGAGCTTTAACAGCACAAACTTTCAAAGCACCACGTAAACGGTTTACTACTAAAGTAGCCAAAGCTTCACCATCTACATCCTCAGCGATAATTAATAATGGTCTGCCAGACTGAGCAACTTGCTCTAATACAGGAAGAATTTCTTTCATAGAAGAGATTTTCTTCTCTGTAATTAAAATGAAAGGCTTATCTAATTCAGCTTCCATTTTCTCTGGATTAGTAACAAAATAAGGAGAAAGGTAACCTCTGTCAAACTGCATACCTTCTACAGTTTTGATATCATTGGCAGTACCTTTTGCTTCTTCGATAGTAATTACACCATCTTTACCTACTTTATCCATTGCATCAGCAATCAAGTTTCCAATTTCTTCATCGCTGTTTGCAGAAATAGTTGCTACCTGAGCAATTTCTTTATTTCCTTTGATTGTTTTAGACTGTTTTTTAAGGTTTTCGATAACAGCAGCAACTGCTTTATCAATACCTCTTTTCAAATCCATTGGGTTTGCACCTGCTGCTACGTTCTTGATACCAGCATTGAAGATTGCCTGAGCAAGTACAGTTGCAGTAGTTGTTCCATCACCTGCCATATCAGCAGTTTTAGAAGCAACTTCTTTTACCAACTGAGCACCCATATTCTCGATAGAATCTTTTAATTCGATGTCTTTTGCTACAGTTACACCATCTTTAGTGATAGCAGGAGCTCCAAATTTTTTATCTAAAATTACGTTTCTTCCTTTAGGTCCAAGGGTTACTTTTACGGCGTTAGCCAAAGTATCAACACCTTTTTTTAATTTTTCTCTAGCGTCTGTTTCAAAAAATATTCTCTTAGCCATAACGTTTTACGTTTTATTGGTTTTTAATTAATGAAAGGGAAATGTTGTTTTGAAGTTAATACTTCAGATTAAAGAATAGCAAAAATGTCAGATTCACGCATAATCAGATACTCTTTTCCATCAACTGTAATTTCTGTACCTGCGTATTTGCCATAAAGAATAGCATCACCTTCTTTCACTGTCATAGGCTCATCTTTTTTACCTTTTCCGACAGCTACTACTGTGCCTTTTTGAGGTTTTTCTTTCACAGTGTCAGGGATGATAATACCAGAAGCTGTTTTTGTTTCAGCAGCAGCAGGTTCTACAAGAACTCTGTCAGCAAGAGGAGTGATTTTCAACTTATTCTTTGCCATATTTTTTAATGTTTATGTTTAGACAATGCTAAAATTTTCGTACTTGCCTTATTGCATTTTGTATGCCAGTTCTTTTTATTACTGATTGTACAAAATATTTTAAAAATATAAATACTTGATAATCATTGTTTTGTATTTAAAAAAGGTTGATATGGTACTGTCAGTAAAATACTGACATTTTTTCAGGATTTGTCAGATAACTTTAAAAGCATTTTTTATTTCTCGTGTTTATTAAAGTTTATTTAAATTGCGGCTTCTTTTCTAAACATCAACATTATTTTTATGAGTACGCTTTTTGCCATTTCGCCTATAGATGGGAGGTATCATTCACAAACCAAAGACTTATCTGAATATTTTTCTGAATATGGATTGATTCGCTATCGGGTGTGGGTAGAAATTGAATACTTTATAGCTCTTTGCCAACAATCACTTCCTCAACTCCAAAACTTTGATGGGAATCTTTTTGATAAATTAAGAGAGCTATACATAAAATTTAGTGTAGAGGATGCTGAAAGCATTAAGAATATTGAAAGAACTACAAATCATGATGTAAAGGCTGTAGAGTATTTTATTAAAAATTATTTTGAAAAAGTAGAAATATCAAATTATCAGGAGTTTATACATTTTGGATTAACATCTCAGGATATTAACAATACAGCTATCCCTTTGAGCCTAAAACATGCGTTGAATGATGTTGTATTGCCTACGCTTAATAAACTAATTGAGAAAATAGACTTTTTTGCTGAAACTTGGAAAAATATACCTATGCTTGCTCATACACATGGGCAACCAGCCAGCCCAACTACAATAGGAAAAGAGTGGAAAGTGTTCTCTTCCAGACTTTTGGGGCAAAAAGAGCAATTGAAAAATATTCCTTTTTCTGCTAAATTTGGGGGGGCAACAGGTAACATGAATGCTCATTATGTGGCTTACCCCAAAGTAGAATGGCATCAGTTTGCAGATAATTTTGTAAAAAGTTTAGGATTAGACAGAAGCTATCCAACAACACAAATAGAACATTATGACAATTTAGCTGCAATTTTTGATAATTTCAGAAGACTCAATACTATCCTGATAGATTTTGCTCGTGATATCTGGCAGTATATTTCTATGGGATATTTTAAACAGAAAATAAATCCAAATGAGGTAGGCTCATCAGCCATGCCACACAAAGTAAATCCAATTGATTTTGAAAATGCAGAAGGTAACTTGGGCATTGCTAATGCTATTTTAGAACATCTTTCTTCAAAATTACCCATATCAAGGTTGCAAAGAGATCTGACAGACTCAACAGTTCTCAGAAATATTGGAATACCATTTTCACATACACTGATTGCTTATAAATCTCTTTTAAAAGGTATAGATAAGCTAGAACTTAATGAACAAGCCTTGAAAGATGATTTAGAAGAAAACTGGGCTGTTGTGGCTGAGGCAATTCAGACTATTTTAAGAAGAGAAGGGTATCCTAAACCTTATGAGGCACTTAAAAATCTTACAAGGACTCAGGATAAAATAACCCAAAATTCTATCAAAACTTTTATAGAAGAATTGCAGTTAGAAGAACATATAAAAGAAGAATTAAAGGCTATCAGCCCATACAATTATATAGGAAAAGTGTTATGATAAACTTTGAAGAAAAAATAAAAGCAATAGAGAAAAGAATAGAACAAGGCTTGCCAGGGATGCACTCTCAAATAAAAATGGTTTCTGATACATTCAAAAATCGTTATTTTGATATGCAACCTAATGAGCAAACAAGAGAAGGTGGTGTGCTTATTTTATTATATCCAGAAGTAAATCAATTACATATACCTTTTATTCTTCGACCAAGTACCGAAAAAGGTGTACATAGTGGGCAAGTAGCTTTTCCTGGTGGAAAAAAAGAGGAAACAGATAAGAATTTGATTCATACAGCTTTAAGAGAAGCAGAGGAAGAAGTACATTTGGATACTTCACAAATTAAGGTGATAGGGCAACTTAGCCCATTATTTGTTTTTGCAAGTAATTTTATGGTATATCCAACACTTGCATATGCAGAAAAACCTCCAATATTAAAACCTAACCCAAGTGAAGTGGCAGAAATCTTTTCTGCTAATATAAAACATCTTAAACATCCTGAAACAATAAAAAAAACAACTATTACAACCCCACAATATAGCTTTGAAACGCCTTACTATGATGTGAATGGTAAAATTATTTGGGGAGCTACTGCCATGATGTTAAGTGAGTTATTAGAAGTGTTGTAAAGGTGATATTTGGAAATCTACAAGGTGTTTAGAACAAAACTAAGCACCTTGTAGATAAACCTAAGGTTTTCTAAATAAATTAATTGTGTAATCAAGAAGTTTGCTATTTCCATATTTGCCATGTCCAGGAATAACAACTTTTACATTTGGATAGCTCTTTTTTACCTTTTCAACAGTATTAGACCAATCTTTTAAATTAGCATCCCCCAAATAACCTTTACTAGCATTAAGCTCTTTTATGAGACAACCACCAAACATTACATCTTCACTAGGAAAATAACCTATTACATTGTCTTTGGTGTGCCCTTCTCCACAGAACTTTGCGATAATATTTTCTTTTCCAACCTTCAAAATAAGAGAATCTCTAAAGCTATTTTTAGGAACAACGGCTTTATTTTCTTCGGCAAGCTCAATAGTCTTAAAATTAGCATAAGAAGAAATGTTATTATCATGAAATGCTTTCAAACCTCCTAAACAGTCATCATGAAAGTGTGTAGGGATAACAGCATTTATCTGACAATGAAGCACATCTTTGATCCATTTTATCAGTTCTTCTGAATTTTTATCATTGGTTGGTGTATCAAAAATAATGGCTTCATTGCTATTTTTTACAATAAGACCATTACATGGAACATTGCCAAAATCATTGGTTTGTTTGAATGAAATGTGCTGATAAGAGTTCTCAGCAATTTGAATAATAATTAAATTATCAGATTTGTAAACTTCTTTAGACTTGAAAGCTATGCCTTTTTGAGAAATACAACTTGAAATATTAATAAGGATTATAAAGGCTAATAAAATTTTGATAAAGATTTTCATAGAATAGATTTATACAATATATAATATTTTGAGTAGTTAGAAATGAAAAAAATATTCAATAAAAAAGCTCCTTGTGGGAGCCTTCTTTATATGGAGTTATTTTTTAGTAGAATCTTTTTTAGTACTATCTGTTTTGGGTTTTGAGTCTTCAGGCTTTGCTACTTCACCTATTTTTAATTCAGGGAACTTACCACCTGCTTTTGTAATGAACTCTTCTTGTTTTTTTATGAGAATTTTGTATTCATCTGTAATCTTATCATGCTTGTCTCTAATGTCTTTATGTTTAGTGTAAAACTCTCTGTGTTTGTCATCAGCTTGTTTATCAGTGATTTCACTTTTTTGATGCTTTTCTAATGTAGAAGTATGTTCATCTATCATTTTTACATGGTCACTAATTAATGTACTATGATCAACCATGAGTTTGTTAAGTTTTTCAACAACTTCATCATAACCTAGGTCATGTTGAGGTTTAGCAACATCATAAACAATTTTTAGGGTATCAAAATGAGATTGAAATGCTCTACGCTCTTCTTCCCAGCTTGAATGTTCTTTTGTTAGCTCAAGGTGTTCTTGTTGTAGCTCGTTATTAAATTCCTGATTGCTTTTTCCACTTCCTTTCTCTTCTCCTTGTGAACTACAAGCATAAAAAATAGTCATGAAAGTGATGCAAAAAAGATTGAAGAATGATTTTCTCATAATCGTGTATGTTAAAAGTACATTGTTAACAATTTTTTATCTAAAAGTAGTAAAAATTTGTTTGCAAAAGTAAATTAAAAATTAAATTTTTCGGAATTTTAATAAAAAAACTTTGAATAATCAAATTTGATAAATAATAAAAAAAGCTCTATTTCAAAGATTTAATTTCCTTCTCAATTTTTACACCTTCCAAATCATATTTAAAAATTACTTTTTTCTTGGCTATTTGTTCTAATGTAGGTTTTAGGATTAATTCTGCATTTTTTTTGGTTTGTTCAAGAATATTTGCTTGCAAAGCTAACTCTTTAATTTTATTTTCAGCTTCTTTATAGGCATCCTCTAATACTTTTGAACTTTTATCGTTAAATTTTCCAAAAATACCTGTTTCTATATCATAAGTTTTAGATTCCTGATGATTCACTTTTGAATAACACAACTCTGGTGGTGGAAGTTTAATGTAAAGTTTGGTACTATCTTCAATAATATCTTCTTTCTTTATTTTAGTTAAATCTATACAACCTACAGCTTCACCACTAATAATCACTAATACTTTACTGCCAGAGCTATACCAAGACGAGTTGCCCACTTTATACTCAAGAACATCTCTAAATTTATATTTTACAAGCTCAAGTTTACCCATCGCTTCAATCTGGTCTATGGTTATATTATGAGTTACAATGGGTTGTGGAGGCTCTCCTGAACCAAAAATCTTATTTTTAGCAAAATCCCAAAGAAGAACAGTAGCAACTAAAAATATGAGAATAATAGCTACTCTAATAGACCACTTTACAAACATAACTTTCTTGATTATTTGTGTTTTGATACCTTTCCCCTATTTTTATGCAAAAAATAAAGTTATATGTTTCAGATTTGTGCTGAAAATTTAGGAAAAAAATTTCATTATGAATGGATTTTTCGCAATTTCTCATTCAAATTTAAAATGGGGCAGTCATATGCAATTGTAGGGAATAACGGGAGTGGGAAATCTACACTTTTACAACTGCTATCAGGGATTGTGCCTGCCAGTGAAGGAAAAATTGTTTACCAAAATAATAATAAAAATATAGATTCTGAAGACTTTTATCGTTATATAGCTTGGGTGAGTCCTTATTTGGAACTTATAGAAGAAATGACATTGCTGGAAATGATAGAGTTTCATCAACAGTTTAAAAAACTGGAGAAAGATACAAGTTCCTTTTTACAAATGCTTCGATTGGAAAAGGCTACCCATAAGTATATTAAAAATTTTTCTTCAGGAATGAAGCAGCGTGTCAAATTGGGGCTGGCAATGTATACAGATGCACTTGTGTTATTCTTAGATGAACCAACAAGCAATTTGGATGAAGAAAATATCAATTGGTACAAACAAGAAATAAGAAAACAGTTGTCAGAAAAAATAGTAATAGTAGCTTCAAATCAAATAGAAGAATATGATTTTTGTGACGAAATAATCAGGTTAGGATAAATGGCATATCGTTTTGTATTAAAAATATCATCACTTTTATTTCTGATAGCTGGACTGGCTATTTTGGCATATACCACTTGGCAAAAAGACTATAAAATTACTGCTTTTTTAGTGATTTTTACTTTATTGGGTTGTATAGGTATGGTACTTTCAATGATTCATAAATCCATTCGAAATTTTTATGAATTATTTACAAGTATAGAAATGGATGATTTTAGCCAGAATTTTAGATTTCAGAATACATTGCCTATCCATTTACAGAAATCCCTTCAAGATGTTTTTCAAAAATTCCAAAAAATAAGGCTAGAAAAAGAAGCACAATATTTGTATTTACAGTCTGTGATACAACATATTCCAGTAGGAATTTTTTCTGTATGTCCAGAATCTAAGGTAGACTTTTATAATACCAAACTCTTATCTATTCTTCGATGCTCTCCTTTTAAAAAATTAGATGATTTACCAGAGTGTTATGCAAGTCTTATTACTATTATCCAACAAGAAAAGGCTACAAAACAACTTGTCAGGTTATTGGTGGAAGAAGAAGTTCTAGAATTGGTGATTACAGTTTCCAAAATACAAATTTCAGGAAAAAACTATACAATTGTTGCCTTACAAGACTTTCAGGCAGAATTAGAGGAAAAAGAAATGGATGCATGGCAAAATCTGACACGCATTCTGACACATGAAATAATAAATTCTGTGACACCTATTGTTTCTTTAGCTTCTACAATTTCAGAAAATTTGAAAGAATCTCCAGATGATATAGAAGATAGTAAACAAGCGATTGAAGTAATTGAAAAACGTTCTAAGAATCTGATCCATTTTGTGCAAGAGTTTAGAGCATTTACAAAACTACCAACCCCAAAACCTCAAAATATTATCTTAAAAGAAGTTTTTGAAAGATTACATACATTAATCTCTAAAGAACTCGAAGAAAAAAATATTCATTTTATCTGTAAAATACACCCTGAGGGACTGTTGCTTTATACAGATTTGATGATGTTAGAACAAATTCTTATCAATCTGCTCAAAAACGCTATTCAAGCTGTTTTGCCCAAAGATGATAGATGTATTGTAATGGATGCACATACAGACCATCTGGGGAAAGTAATAATCAGGGTTCAAGACAATGGTGTGGGTATTAGTGATGATGCTAAAAAAAGCATTTTTATCCCATTTTTTACTACTAAAAAAACAGGATCTGGCATTGGACTAAGCCTTTCCAGACAGATGATGCGAGTTCAAGGTGGAACAATCTCTGTTCATTCTGTTCTTTCTGAAGGAAGTACTTTTACATTACGTTTTTCTTAAGTTTTTGATTGATATTTAAAAAATTAGTAATTTTGTTAGAGGTTTATGTTTTTACCTATTCTAACAACTATAATTTTATGGCTAAATCTATATTATTGATTGAAGATAATGATGAAATAAGAGATAATACAAGTGAAATGTTGGAATTGGCGGGCTATGAGGTATATACAGCTAGTAATGGTAAATTAGGTGTAGAAAAAGCATTAGAAACCAAGCCTAATCTTGTAATATGTGATATTATGATGCCTGTAATGGATGGATATGGTGTTTTACAGATATTCATGCATAATCCAGAACTTTCAGTAATTCCTTTTATATTTTTAACTGCCAAAACTGAACGAGCAGATATTCGAAAAGGAATGGAAATGGGTGCAGATGATTATCTTACAAAACCTTTTTCTGAAGCAGAACTTTTGAGTGCTGTTGAAAGCCGTTTAAGAAGAAATGAAAATCTCAAAAAAAATACGGTGTCTTCTGAAGATTTTGAAAGTTTCTGGGATGAAGCAAAAGCTGATACAGATTTACAAAACCTAACCATAGATAGAAAGGTTTTTCACTATAAGAAAAAACAAATCATTTATTCTGAAGGTAATGAAGCCCATAAACTTTATTTTATTAAAAAAGGTAAGGTGAAAACATACCAGAGTAATGCAGATGGAAAAGAATTTATAACAGGAATTTTTTGTACTGGGGATTTTTTTGCATATATTCCTATTTTGGAAGACAGCAGCTATACAGATTCTGCCGAAACACTTGAAGAGTGTGAAATCATAACTGTTCCTAAGAATGATTTTTTAACAGTTTTGCACAAAAAACAAAGTGTAGCTCAGAAATTTATCAAAATGCTTGCTGGCTCAGTAGCTGAAAAAGAAAAATTCTTGGTGGGAATGGCTTATAACTCCCTGCGTAAAAGAATTGCAGATACCTTAGTAACCTTATACAGAAAGTATAAACAAGAACAACCCACAGATACAGGTATCCAAATTTCAAGAGATAATTTGGCTTCTGTTGTAGGTACGGCAACCGAATCGCTTATCAGAACGTTAAGTGACTTTAAACAAGAAGGTTATATTGAAATAAATGAAGGTAAAATTGTTATTAAGGATGAAAAGAAATTAGCAAACCTGAAATATTAAATTTTAAAAAAAAAACTTGTGGCTACCTTTGTTTTTCATTTTTTTATATATTTGAACCGTTAAATGAATGAAATGTATGTATTACCCTAATAGAAACCCTTTTTTATTGTTTTGGTCTTATGAGCCAAACCATCAAATTTCATTAGCTTTTGATGATGACGATTTTGGTGATGATGAATTTGAAGATGATGACGATTTTGAAGATGATGAGGATGAATTTGAAGATGAGTGGGAAGATGACTACGATGATGAAGATTTAGAAGAACTCTTTGATGAAGAAAATATAGAGGACTTTGATGAAGATGAATTTGAAGATGAGGATGGATGGGAAGAGGATGAGGACGACGATTACTACGCAGATGAATTCTAACACAAAATACTTAGCAGAAAAAGTATACTTTTTCTGCTAAGTATCTTCTATGTAAATAATTATGGCTTTTGCCAAAATAACCATCCTTTTGCTTTTTGCAAGCAATATTATCTTTGCTCAAACACCTCAACAATATTTTGGAGAAAAATATACAACAGCTCTCACTTTTGTGAAAAGTCATAAAAGTTTGTTCCTAAAATATTTTGAAAAAAAAGATGCTATAAAAGCTGTTGCAATAGTTTTTCCCGAAGTACTCAGATACAATACTCTTGCTAATGAGGCAGAAATACAGCTCTTAAAATCATTGTATGTTCGGTTTGGGAAAAAATATGCAGACTTTTCTGTGGGGTATTTTCAGATGAAGCCTTCTTTTGTTGAAACACTGGAAAATATATCAGGTAAAAATTTAGCTGATACACCTGAAAATAGAGAGAAAAGGCTTGAAAAAATGATGAGTGTGGAAGGACAGATACTTTATTTAAAAGATTATTGGGATATTATGCACACTAAATATCCTAACATGCATCATAAAAATGATGTATCTCAAATTCGATTTTTAGCAAGTGCCTATAATTATGGTTTTCTGTCTTCTGAAGATAAAATATTAAATTGGAGTGTAGAAAAAGCTTTTCCAAGTGGAAAAAATTCAGCTGTTCGATTTTCTTATGCAGATATTTCTGAGAATTTTTATCTCAAGGAAATACCTAAAATATTTCGTTGATGTTTAGGACTGAGCTTAAAATATCAGAAAAAAAGTCTTTTATAACACATCAGACACCTGTTTTTAGTGTAGGTTCGTGTTTTGCAGAGGTAATGGGTTCAAAATTAGAAAGTTACAAATTTCAGGTTTTGTATAACCCTTTTGGAACAATTTTTAGCTCATTGTCCATTTTTAAAATATTCAAACTGACTCTTAATCAGGATAAGTTGTGGGAAGAAGGCTTTCTGAAAAACAATGACCATATATGGTTTCATTACGATTTCCATTCTGATATAAAAAGTCTAGAATTAGAGACTTTAAAGCAAACAATTCAGGATAAAATAGACGAGGCTCAAAAGTTTATTGCTCATTCAGAGATTATTATTATTACTTTAGGAACAGCTTGGGTATATAAGCATATTGCTAGTAATCAATATGTTGCTAACTGTCATAAAGTTCCCCAACATCAATTTGAAAAAGTATTACTCTCTGTTGATGAAATTTGTCAGGACTATAATCAAATAGCTCCATTATTAAAAAATAAGAAAATTATACTAACGGTAAGCCCTGTAAGGCATATCAAAGATACATTACCTTTAAACTCTGTAAGTAAATCTGTTTTAAGACTGGCTTGTCATTATCTTCAAGAAAAATATGAGAATATCATATATTTTCCTGCCTATGAAATTGTAAATGATGATTTAAGAGATTACCGATTTTATACAGAAGATATGTTGCATATTACACCACAAGCAGAAAATTACATTTGGGGGAAATTCATGGAATCAATGATGCCAGAATTAACATTATCTATTGTAAATCAATGGAATTATATTCAGAAAAAACTGAATCATAAACCATATAATCCTGCATCTGAAAGTCATCAGAAGTTCCTTAAACAAACACTAAAAGATTTAGAGCAAATGCAGAATTATATGAATTTAGAAAATGAAATCAAGCTGGTAAAGGAGCAGATTATTGAAGAAGTTTTATAATAGATTCATTACCCTGATTAATAGCATAATCCAAAGGAGTTTTTCCAAATTGATCTTTTTGTGATTTATTGGTTTTGTATGTTAAGAGTAGTTTTACAATTCCTTCATGACCAAAAGTAGCAGCAAAAAATAATGCATTAGCCTGATTTTTATTAAGTATATTCGGATTTGCACCTTTTTCCAGAAGAAGTCTGACCATATCTGCATTTCCTTTGAAACAAGCTCCCATTAATGCTGTATTTCCTGCATCATCCTGATTATCAACCAATATTTTGTTGTCAATAAGCCATTTTACAGTTTCAGGCTGATTGTTATATACTGCCAAAATAAGTAAATTATAACCTTTTTGATTTCTAACATTCAAATCTCCTCCTTTTTGTTTGTATGCTTCTAGTGTAGCCAAATTATTCTCTCTTGCTGCTTGAAATATATCTTGTCCAAAAACAATATTGGATAAGCCTAAAAACAAGATTAAAAGTATGATTTTCATAAAATATAAATTTAAAAATTGAAAGAAACTCTGCCTATTTAGGCAGAGTTTTGTAAATTATTTAGCAGATGCTGTTTTAATAGCTCCCTCTACTTCTTCTCTTGTTAGGTTTAACTCTTTTGCGAGGCGTTTTCCGTAATCACTATCAGCTAAGTAAAAGTAACCAACCATTATTTTTATAGTTTCCTTATTTTTTACTTGTTTTAAATCTCCAGAAAGATTTTTAATGAGGCTTGCTTTGCCTTTCTCATCCAATTGTCTGTAAAAATCACCAGCTTGTTTAAAATTATTCTGCTTTGAAATTTTCATCTGGTTGAGTGTCACATCTCCATAACGAGCATTTATAAATTTATTTTGAGATGCTTCTGGTTTATCTTCTCCTCTTGAAGGTTGATAATTAACATCGCTTTTGGTCTTTCTGTTGCTGAAAGCTCCATCCTGATTGTTAGAGTTCACAGGAAATAAAGGAGCATTGACAGGAATCTGTTGAAAGTTACTACCCATTCTATAACGCTGAGTATCAAAGTAAGAGAAAAGTCTTCCTTGTAAAAGTTTGTCTTCTGAAGGCTCTACTCCTGGAATAAGAGTACCTGGTGAAAAAGCAGATTGCTCAACATGTTCAAAAAAGTTATCAGGAACTTTATTTAAAATCATTGTACCAATCAGAATAGGTTTGATAAGCTTCTCATCCCAATGTTTGGTTGCATCCAAAGGGAAAAAATCAAATTTATCAAATTCACTGGCTTTAATTATTTGTACATACAAATCCCATTGAGGATGATTTCCTTTTTGAATGTTGTCGTATAAATCTACTGTTGCATGTTGAAAGTCTTTTGCCTGTAAAGCTGATGCTTCATCGGCAGTTAGGTTTTTTTCTCCTTGTTTTGTTTTCCAAGTATATTTTACATAAATGACCTCATTGTTATTATTTACCCATTTAAAAGCATGCACACTAGAGCCATTCATTTCTCGATAACTTGCTGGTATCCCAAAATCAGAAAAAACTCTTGTAAGCATATGGGTTGATTCAGGAATATGTGAAAAGAAATCAAAAAAACGATTCGGATCTTGTTTGTTAGTGATAGGAGATGGTTTTAAAGAATGTACCATATCAGGAAACTTCATGGCATCTCTGATGAAAAAAACGGGCAAATTGTTGCCTACAATGTCATAGTTTCCTTCTTCAGTATAGAATTTAGTAGCAAAACCTCTTGGGTCTCTAAGAGTTTCTGGAGAACCTACTCCATGAATAACTGTTGAAAAACGAACAAATATGGGTGTTTTTTTCCCTTTTTGTGAAAGGAATTTTGCTTTTGTGAAAGAAGAAAAATCACCAGCACTGATGAACTCGCCATAAGCTCCTGCTCCACGAGCATGTACAACTCTTTCAGGAATACGTTCTCTGTCAAAAGCAGCAAGCTTTTCAAGTAAGTGAATGTCTTGTAACAAAACTGGACCTTCATTACCAATTGTCAAAGAGTTCTGATTGTCACCTACAGGAGTTCCTGTATTGGTTGTCAGAGTCTTCTGCCCTAGAGCAACTTGACTAAGTAGCATGGCAGAGAAAATAAAATAGATATTTTTCATAAGAATAAACAATTTAGAACACAACAAAACTATGTAGTTTACTCTTATAATAAAAATTGATATTTTTGATAATATATATAGATGAAATCTATGGATTAGCTTGGAATGATAACTAATTCGTCTTTCTTGTAATTATTTGAAATGAGGTTTTTACTTACAATACTTTTTATATCATTTGTTAGAGCTTCAATAATTCTATGCTTGGCAAAAGGTCTGAAATACACCAGACTGATTTCTCTAACAGGAATTGGGGATTTGAAAAGACAAACTTTCTGTTTTTGGGAAATTTGTAATGTCTGATAATATAATTCTGGAATGAGTGTAAGTCCACCAAACTCATCTACTAAATTTAAGAGTGTTTCAAAAGAGTTTGCCTCAAAATTAAAATTATGAGGAATCAGCTTTTTTTCTTTTAGAGAACACAACTGTATAAATTGTTCTCTGAGGCAATGCCCTTCTTCCAACATCCAGATTTTATGGTCTTTAAGTTCCTCTGGTAGTAAATATTTTTTTTCTGACTCAAAGCTACCATATACCATAAGCGTTTCGTAGTAGAGTATATTTTCTTCTATTTCTTCTAATTGTAGGGGAGTTGCAAGAATTCCAATGTCAATATTACCTTCTTTAAGTTGTTTAATAAGATTCTGAGTAGTAAGTTCTACGATATGGACATGTAACTGAGGATATTTTTCTAAAATTGGTTTTAAAATTTTGGGTAAAAGGGAGTTAGCAACCGTAGGAATGATTCCTATTTTTACATTTCCAGCTACAATATTTTTGGTAACTTGAACAATATTTTTGAGTTCATAACTTTCATGTAAAACTTTTTTAGCTTGTAGAATAATTTCAAAACCTATATCTGTAGTAATAATTGGATAGGCTTTTCTATCAAAAAGCATTACATTTAACTCTTCTTCTAATTTCTTGACCATAGCACTTAATGTAGCCTGTGTTACATTACAATGTTCAGCAGCTTTGCTAAAACTTTTGAATTGGTCTATGGCTACAATATATTCTAACTGTTGGAAATTCATGATTTTATAAATTTACCCAAATAAAAAGAAAGGCTTGTTGAAACACAAGCCTTTCTTGCAAATAGAGTTTTACATAGTTATTTATTTTTTGCCTAATAATTGTGCTGAACGTATTATGCGTATAAATTCTGCTCTGTAACCTTCTTTGTCTTCTCCTTTAGCAGATTCTGCAATTTGTAGAGCTTGGTCTAGAGTTGCATTACCTTTAAACTCTGAGTCTCTCATCACCATTCCAAAAGCAGCAACAGAGGCAGCCCAACGGAAGTTTTGTGATGATTTTTCAAAACTTATACTCTTATCTACAACAGGCTTCTCAATAAGTTTACTTACATCACCACTAGGTTGTTTGTAACGAAGTTTTACATTCATCACTTCATTCGATTTGTAAGCAGTTGTATTTACTTGAGTATTTTGGTATTTTAGATTATCAATACCTGCTACTACCTCGTTGCTACTGGCAGGAATAACTTCATATAAAGCTGTAACAGTATGTCCTGCTCCCATTTCTCCTGCATCTTTTTTATCATCATTGAAATCCTCATTTTTAAGAGCCCTGTTTTCATAACCAATTAATCTGTAAGCTTTTACTTTGGTAGGATTAAACTCTACCTGAATTTTTACATCTTTGGCAATGGTGAAAAGAGTACCTCCAAATTCTTTGATAAATACTTTTTCAGCCTCTAAGATACCATCAATGTAAGCATAGTTACCATTACCTTTATCTGCTAAAATCTCCATTTTGCTATCTTTGTAATTACCCATTCCAAAGCCTAATACAGTCAAGAAAACACCTGATTTACGTTTATCTTCAATCAATCTTTCCATTTCGGCATTGCTGGATGCTCCAACATTAAAATCCCCATCTGTTGCAATAATTACACGATTGTTACCATTTTTTGCAAAATTTTCTTCAGCTACTTTGTATGCCAATTGGATGCCTGCTCCACCTGCTGTACTTCCTCCTGCTTCCAAACGTTCGAGAGCTTGTAAAATTTGTTCTTTGTTGTTGGTTGCTGGTAAAACCAATCCGGCAGCTCCTGCATATACTACAATCGAAACCTTATCTTGCTGACGGAGTTGGTTTACAAGCAATCTCATAGCAGACTTTACCAAAGGTAATTTGTTAGCAGAACTCATTGATCCTGAAACATCTATCAGGAAAACTAAATTGGAAGGAGGCAATTTGTCAGTAGGAATATTTTTGCCTTGTAAGCCAATTTGAACTAACTGATGTTCTTTATTCCAAGGGCATTGTGAAATTTCTGTATAAACTGCAAAAGGGTTGTCATCTTTAGGGTCTGCATAATCATAGCTAAAATAGTTAATCAGTTCTTCTACTCTAATAACATCTTTTGGAGGAAGTTGACCACCATTGATAAAACGACGCATATTGCTGTAACTAGCTCTATCTACATCTATTGAAAAAGTGGATAAAGGGTTTTGATTAACACCTAAAAATCTGCTTTCTCTTACAGCATCATACTCTTCTGTATTGTGCTCAATAGGGTCTGAAGGGTAATGATTTCTTTGCATAATAGGTACATCTTTTCTTGCCCCCATATACATTTTATTTGGTTCTCCTTTTATTTTTTTCTCAAGACGATCTTCTTTTGCTATTTTTACTGTTTCTTTCATGTATTTTAGCTCAACATTTACAACAAGTGTTTTACCAACTGTTGCTTGTTTTGTCTGATAGCCAGCCAAGCTAAAGCTCAATACATCTCCAACTTGAGCCTCAATACTATAACTTCCTTTTACATCTGTGGTTGTTTGTTTACCACTTTTCTGAGAACTAACCAAAACATTGGCTAATGGTAAGCCATTTGGGAGGGTTACTTTTCCTGTTACTGTTGCATCAGGTTTTTTCCACGAAACTATGGCGATGCTCAAAATTGCAGATAACCATATTAAAACATGCTTTTTCATAAAACTTATATTTAAGAGTGATTTCTTGTTCTTTGTAATTAAGATGTAACACCTCTTTGTTTTCCATAAATTTTTCTGAAAAAAATAAAAAAATAAGAGCTATACATTATTGTATAGCTCTTGTAAATATCTGATAAATAGTGTTTTATTCTTTATTGATAATACTTTTATAGGCGTGTAAAATCTTTGGAATTTGAATTGCCCAATAAATAACACCTAGCATGAGTAGAGCAGCAACCCAATAAGGCATATGATAATCTATTCCATAAAAAAAGCCTCCTAAAGCAGGACCAGCAGCTCGAGCCAGCGAACCAAAAGACTGATTTATTCCTAAAACTTTACCTTGCTCTTGCATAGAAACGGATTTAGAAATCATGGCACTTAAGGCAGGATTGAAAAAAGCACTTGAAAGTCCTAATAATACAATACCTATTAACTCAAAAGGAATAAACAAACTTTTTGAAGCAAATAATGGTAAAATAATACCTGCAATAGCCAGCAAAATACAACCATATAAAATAAGCTTTTGCTCTCCGAATTTCTTATTAAGTTTTCCTAAAAATAAACCCTGGGATAAAGCTGTTACAACACCCATAAATGAAAAGGCGTATCCGTTTTGTTCATCTGTGAAACCTGCTTGTTCTTTCCAAAGTAAGGCAAGAGGAATTTGCATCATCATAAACGCCACAACAAAACCAAAAGAAAGCCATAGAATTTCTCTGATAATATCTCTTCTTAGTGCTGTTTGTAAATCTTTAATAGGATTTAACTGTATTTTACTCTGTTTATTTTTTTCTTTCAGACTTTCTGAAAGGAGTAAAAATGCTAGTATAAAATTGAAAAGACATAAAGCAGCAATTGTCCAGCCTATATAGCTCACACCATAATTTTCTTTTACATAGCCACCAATAGGAGGACCTAAGATAAGTCCTAAACCAAAAGCAGCACCAATTATTCCAAAATTTTTAGCTCTGTTTTGTGGTAAGCTCACATCTGCAATGTAAGCCTGAGCAGCAGAAATATTGGCAGAGCCAATTCCTGCTAAAGTTCTTGATGCAAATAACAGCAATAAAATATCTGCGTATGCAAATACTACATAAGCAAGTCCAGTAATTGCCACACTGATTAAGATAACAGGTTTTCTACCAATTTTGTCACTTAATGAACCCCAAAATGGAGCAAAAACAAAGTTCATAAGAGCATAACAAGCTACCATGACACCTATTTCAAAATCGGTGGCATGTAAGTCTTTGGCATAAGTAGGTAAAATAGGAATGATAATTCCGAAACCTAATAAATCGATAAAAATAGTTATAAATAAAACGAGAAGAACTCTTGATGTTTTAGCTGGCACAATAGTAAGTAAGTTATAGATGATGAGTTGTGATGAATACAGAATTGCAAGGAAGACATTACTTATCAGTGATTTTTTATAAAATACTGATTATGAAAATCTTGTTTCTTGAGATTTTGTCTTGCTTACTTACTGAACATCAACTAATTTATTTGAGTTTCTTTTTGAGCTTAATAGTTTTTAAATCACTTAAAAAGAATACTTCTTTAGCTTCTTTTTGATGTGTTTTACGAAGAGCATTATCGAAGTTTCCAAAACGATAAATATGTCCATCTTCTTGAAAACCCAAATGAGATGCATAATTCTCTTCTGCCACAGCTAAATTCTCTAGAAACAGATTCAACCAACGACTTACACTGTTGTCATAACTTGCATGTTTAAATGGCGATTTACCAATGATATACAACATATTGACAGGGCGTGTAAGAGCTACATACAATAAGTTCAGATTTTCAAGTATATGTTTATAATTTTCTTCTTTTTGATGGTTTTCAATGGTTTTTACCTTAGAACCTTTCATGCGTACAAGTAAATGAGAAGGTTTTTGTTGTTTGCTGATAGGTAAATCAAAGTCATCAGAATCTACCCAAATAGAATTTCGATAATCGGCTTTTGTTCCCCAGTCTGCAAAAGGTAAAATCACAACAGGATACTCTAAGCCTTTCGATTTGTGGATAGTTGTAATGGTAATGGCATCACTATCAGCAGGAATGTCCACAGCTATACTATGTTTCTTTTTATTCCATTCATTGATAAAATCATCTAAATGGTGTTTTTTCTGTCGTTCAAACTCAATAACCCAGTCTAAGAATTTGAAAATGAACTCTAAACGAGTTGGATGTTCTTGTAAAATTCTGAAAATACGAAGCAATTCTTCTGTCATTTCATACAAACTCAGCGATTGTAAATAGCTGTAATCAATGAAATAGCCTTTTTCTGCAAATAAGCCTAAAAAGTTGTTGAGAGATGCATTTTTGCTATAAACAGCTTTTCTAATAGCCTCATTCTGCTCTTGAGTGGGAATGATTTTTAGAATAGTTTTATAAAAAAGATACAAAGCTTCCGATTTTGCCAAATTATTTTCAGGATTGGCAATTACTTTTAACATCGAAACAAGAAAGTTTACTTTCTCATCTGCTGAAATCACTAAGGAATCCACAGAAATAATACTAAAACCTTTTTCCTTGAGTAGAGTAGCTATCTGGATGGCTTTGCTTTTTTTACGGAATAAAATAGCAATATCTTTGAGTGCAAATCCTTTATTTAGAGCATCTTCTATAATTCTAAGAACTTCATCTTTGGTTTGTTCTTCATAGTTCTTACCATTTTTTTCTCTAGATTTTAAAATAATCTCAACACTACCATTTTTTTGTGTGTTATTGGGGAGTTTCTGAACAAATTGTTCATCATAAACTTGTTTTACAAAAGGCAAATCGCCTGCAATTTTGTCTGTAATGAGTCTAAAAAACGCATTGTTAAACTCTATAATTTCACTATTACTTCTAAAATTTGTAGCTAAGTTTTTACGTACAACATTACTTTGGATAGTCTGATAACGGTCTGCAAGCAACTCAGCTGCTTCTACTTGGTCTTGGAAATGTACAGAAGCAATTTCTTGGAGTTTTGCAATACTTGCATCACCTTGTGAGGCATCATTGGCATAGGCTAAATGTACGATTTGCTCCATTTCTCCACCTCTCCAACGATAAATAGCCTGTTTGGCATCCCCTACAATCAAATTCATATTGCCTTCTGCTAAATTATTTTCTGCCAAGGGCAACAAGTTATGCCATTGAAGTACTGAAGTATCTTGGAATTCATCTATGAGCAAATGATTATAACGTTCACCAAGTCTTTCATAAATGAACGGAACAGGTTCATTCTGAACGATTTTGGCAATCTTTTCATTGGTTTCACTAATATAAACAATATTGTTTTGGATTTTAAATTCTTCAACTGCCTGATGAATTTCGCCTGTAAGAGCAACTTTATAAAAATCGTTGAGTGTTTCTTTAATTAAAAAATAAGTTTCTTTGCTCTCACTCCATTGTCTGCAAATTTCTGATAATAAAGGTTCTAATTCAGGAATGGCATCATCTAAAATACTACTTTTGGGATTCTTTTTGGCATTGGAGTACCACTTTCCTTCTTCTAAAATTTCCAAAACATAACTGTTGGGCATTTTTTCGTCCATTTTTTTATCAATAATTTTATTGATAAATCCACCTAAGCCTCTGTCACCTTGATAGAAATCTTTGAAATCCAGTCCTTTCTTTTGTAGAACCTGTTTGAAAAGTTCTGCTTTCCCAACTAAAAAAGCCTCTAAATCATCAATAAATTTTTTTAACTCATCTATACAACTTTCATATTGAGGCAATTGAGTTTGTCCTAGTTTTTTAGCGATGGGTCTACTTTCCTCTTTGTAAAGGTCTTTTGTGAAATCTGCTAATTTCCTGTGAATATCTCTCCAGTATGTTCCGTTATCTATTTCATCAATGACAAATTTTAACAAGAAATTAGTGACCTGCTCCTTCCCTTCCATACCTACCTGAGCAATAAGCCCGTCAGCAGCATTGGCAGTAAGAGTGTCTGTATCCATATCCAACTCGTAGTTCATAGGAACATTGAGTTCTTGCGTGAAAGCAGACACTAATCTGTTGGTAAAACTATCAATAGTACTAATAGAAAAATCAGAGTAATGATAGATAATTTGCTCAAATGTAGCTTTTGCCCTGTTTTGAAGTTCCTCTAAGGTAATATTTAAATCTTGGGCTATCTGACTTTGTAAGTCAATATCTTGGTTATTGATAAAGGCAAGAAGCTTTGAAAGCACACGAGCCTTCATTTCTTGGGCTGCATCTTTGGTAAAAGTAATAGCAAGAATTTTCCTAAAATAAGTAGGATTGAATCTGTTTTCGCTGGCATCTGTGCCTAAAGCAAGTTTTAAATATTCTTTGGTAAGTGTGTATGTTTTTCCCGAACCAGCCGAAGAGGTATAAACTGTAAACATATTGAAGAAAAGCAAATAAACTCAAATATACCATTTTTCATACTCCTTACAAAAACAATTCTAAATTTTACTAATTTGCAAATTCTTGAGAAAATAAAGGCATGGAAAATATACAAGTTGGTTTTCTACAAAAAATAAAAGACTTATTACCCAGTCATATATCATTGGTTGATGAACTTTCAGAATTGTTGAATCTGAGCAATGATAGTGTGTATAGACGAATCAGAGGAGAGACTACTCTGAGTTTGGAGGAGGCTTTTAAAATTGCGGAAAAATATAAAATATCTTTAGATACTTTTCTCAATCAGAAGAGTCAGACACAGGTGGTATTTGAATATGACCCTATCAGTACAGAGGGTGAACTGATAGCATATTTGAACATGATATTAACAGATTTACAACTTTTGAAAGAAAAAAAAGGCTATCTGATCTATTCAGCTACAGATTTACCAATTTTCTATAATTTTACACATACAGAACTTGCTGCCTTCAAACTATATAGCTGGATACGATATACCAATCATATAGAAATACCCTCTAAGTTTGAATACAGCTTGATACCCAAAGAGTTGATTAATTTATGCAAACAAATTTATCATGCATATCAGATTGTACGAACCTCTGAAATCTGGACAGACTATACTATAGATAGTACGCTTCGACAAATAGAATATTACTATGACTTAGGGCTGTTTGCTAATCCAGAAGATGCCCAGCTAATAGTGAAACAATTACAAGAGATTATACAAACAATTCAAAAACAGGCATCTGATCAACAGTCAGATTTTGAGCTGTATCAGAGTGAAGTAACATTAGATAATAATTGTATTTTAAGTAACATTCAGGGTGTAAGAAAAGTATATTTAAGACATCAAAACTTAAATGTTTTGATTACTCAAAATACTCATTTTTGTGAAGAGACTGAAAATGATTTGAATACCACTCTCAGCAAATCTATGCTTGTGAGTGGTATTTCAGAAAGACAACGTTATCAATTTTTTCAGAAAATTTATCAGAAATGTGAGAATACAATTCAAAAATTAAAATAACTATTCGCTATACAAACCTACTAAAACACTGATTTCTTCCATAGAATTAGCCATTTTTCTAATGTTATCGTATAGGCTATTTTGAGCTGGGATAAAAATTGATTGAGAATTGGTGTTATGCCAGAGTTTCACAACCTTGGTATGAAGAGCAGGGTTGTTTTTGGGCAAATTTATCCAAACTTCCTGCAACTTTGTCTTTAGTGTTACTGAAAGGTCTTTACGAACACTTACAGGTCCGTTTGTGATGGGTTCGGATGTCCAAAGAATATTAAAATCTGTTTTAGAATATTTACCTGCTTTAATAAGTTCTTCTAAATCTGTATAAGAAACAGCCCCAATCTTTAATTCGCCTGAACTGATTTTCTGAATGACTTCCTGATGTGAACCAATAAATTGAACATCTTTAAAAGACATTTCGGGCTGTAAGTCCAAACGATTTAAAAACAAACGAGGAACCAAATGTCCAGAAGTAGATGAAGCAGAAACAAAACCCAAAAAGTATTTAGAAGCTTCTTGCTTTAAATCTTCTAGTGTCTTGATTTGTGTAGAGGGATGTGCTATCAAACAACTCTGATATGAAATAGGCTCTTTTTGTGTATTACCCACAACTACAAGAGCTTCCATGTTTCCTTCTGATGAAGCAAGAACATAACCGAAGGTATTCATAAGAGCTACGTCAAGTTTGCCTTCCTGAATTTGTTCTAAAGTTTTGCCTGCTTTTAAAGAGTTAATGGATACTGTAAGTCCCAGTTTTTCTGATAGATACTGAGCTAACTCATTAATAGTTTTTTGTGATTCAACAGATTTGCTGATATTAGAACCAACACCTAAATACAATGTGTTTTGAGCTTGTGATACAAAACTCAAAAATATGAAAACGAATATAACAAGAGAATTTTTCATGGTAGTTTTGTGGTATGTTTATCTGCCATAAAACTACTTTATAAAGTTTGATTCAGATTAAACCAAACTTTAATTAAACATGATATTTAACCATTGAAAACAGCTAAATTTTAATATTAAGGTCAATTTTATAAAATAATTTTTACAATTTGATAAACCCCAAAATCAAACACAAAGCACGGTTTTGGGGTTTATCCATTCTTTTAAGAATGTTGATATGCTAAAGCAAACTCTTTTGCAAAGTCTTCAATACTTGTAGGAGTTGTGTTTTCAGGAGTACGTTGGAAATCATTCAGATATTCTCCTGAGTTCAAAGCATCAAATAGTTCATTATAACCATCAGCAATTGTTTCTGGAATACCAGCCTGTAACATACCAGCTTTTGCATCAGCATTAGAAAAAGTAATATATGGTAACTCTGGTTTACCAATAGCATTTCCTAGAATTTTACTTACTTCTTGCATGGTTAAATCTCTTTGTCCCGGTACAAAAACATGCTGAAATCCAGAGAACCCTAACTGAAGAAGATGCTTCGTTGCTACATCTGCAATATCGTTGGTATGTACTATAGGAGTTTTTACATCACTTTTTAAAGAATATCCCATAATACCTGCTTGTTTAATCATACCTATTTGAGCAAAAAAGTTTTGCATAAAAAAGCCAGCTCTCAAAGAAAGTATGTTTAAACCCTCAATTTTTTTAAGATTTTGCTCAAACTCATACAAACCTGTAACAGGTCCTACTCCTTGTGGTAACTGAGCTCCATTAGAGCTTAAAACCACAACATTTTTTACAGACGCATTTTGGAGAGCAGAAGAAATAGCATTTCCTACTTTTCTTTGATAATCTCTCCAAGGTTCTTGTATATCCCATTTAGGAGGAATAAGAGCATACACAGCCTTAGCTCCTTTAAATTGCTCTGTTAAAAATTGAGAATCTTCTAAATCCCCTATTGCTAAATCAGCACCTAACTTGGCTAAGTCCTGAAGTTTGCTAGCATCTCTGCCTATAGCTTTTACTTTTTCGCCAGCTTTTAATAAATTTTCAGCGATTCTTTTACCTGTATTGCCTGTTGCACCTGTGATTACGTACATAGAAGTATATGTTTTTAGTGAAAAATCAAAAATTACTTGACAAATGTACTTATAATAGTTTATATTTGTCAAGTAGTAAAAATAAAATTACATAGTAATATTTTTCATACTAATATTGATTATTAGATAATTATGAATAAAGAAAAAACAAAAAAAATAGCAACATTTGTTTGCTCACCTGAAAGCTGTCCTGTTACATATGCTACAAGTATTATAGGTGGGCGTTGGAAACCTATTATTATTTATCTAATTTCAGAGGGAATTTGCCGATTTGGAGATATGCAACGTTCTATGCCATTGATAACCAAGACAATGCTTACACAAGAGTTAAGAGACTTGGAAAGAAACGGAATTATTCATAGACAAGTATTTGCAGAAATTCCACCAAGAGTAGAATATAGTTTGACAGACTGGGGTAAAAAAACCTTGCCAGTGCTGCAAGCAATGGCAGTTTGGGGAAATGAGTTTAGAGCAAAACAATAGACTTTACAAAAATTAGAATAAAAAGTTTCATAAATAATTGATTTATCTCATTATTTTAGACTGCTTTTTTTTATTAAACTTGTAGAGATTTCGTTTTAACTCAAACAAAATATATATGCAAATCTTAGTAGTCAATTGTGGAAGTTCTTCTGTAAAAGCAGAAGTAATAGATTTAACATCAGGCAAAAGGGTAATTGTGATGAGCGTAGATAGAATATCTGATGCTCAACCCAAACTTAAATTTTCGGATAGCGAAGAAGTTTTAAGTTGCCCAAGCAGTGGGCACGATCAGGCTCTTTCTTTTGCATTTCCTTTGCTTATCAATAAATTAGATGCCTCTTTATTGAGAGGGGTAGGGCATAGAATTGTACATGGTGGAAAAATATTTGATGAGCCTGTTATTATTACAGAAGATGTTGAAAAACAGATAGATGAACTCAAAAGCTTAGCTCCATTACACAATCCAATTAATTTGTTAGGGGTAAAAATTGCTAAAAAATTCTTCCCTGATGTTCCTCATGTGGCAGTATTTGATACGGCTTTTCATAGCACTATTCCCGCAAAGGCTAAAAATTATGCATTACCTAAAAATTTAATAGATAAGCATCATATTGAACGTTATGGGTTTCATGGAACAAGCCACCAATATGTTGCACAACAAGCAGCGGATTACTTGGGAGTAGATATTCACGATTTAAGAATTATTTCATGTCATTTAGGAAATGGTGCAAGTGTTTGTGCCATTGAGCATGGACAATCTGTAGAAACCAGTATGGGCATGACACCTCTTGAAGGGCTTGTGATGGGGACTCGTAGTGGTGATGTAGATGCGGGAATCATAACCTACCTTATGGAAAAAGAAGGAAAAACATGGCAAGAAATCAGTGATATGCTCAATAAGGACAGTGGTATGAAAGGTATTGCTGGTAGCAATGATATGAGGGACTTAGAAGAAAAAGCAGCAGAAGGAGATATCAATGCTCAATTAGCTATTGAAATGTTTGTACATCGTTTGCGTAAATATATTGGATCTTATGCTGCTGTAATGGGTGGTGCTGATGTTCTAATTTTCACAGCTGGAATAGGAGAAAATAGTACATCGTTACGTCATAAAGTTGTTCAGAAACTCAATTTTATGAGAGCCATTTTGGATGACAACAAAAATAAGATGTTAAAATTTATTGGTGTAGAAAATGTAGAGGACATTTCTGCCTCTAATAGTTTATGTAAAATATTGGTTGTTAAAACGGATGAGCAGTTAGCAATTGCTGAGCAGTCAGCAAAACTGATAAAAACGTCGAAACTAAAAGATCAAGCTCCACGATCAATTCCGATAGCTGTTTCAGCTCGACACATTCACCTTACACAAGAAAGTGTAGATATTCTATTTGGAAAAGGTTATCAACTTACAGCACAAAAACCACTTTCTCAACCTGGGCAATATGCTTGCAATGAGATGTTAACGATTGTTGGACCTAAAAATAAAATAGAGAAAGTTCGTATTTTAGGACCAACCCGTCCTAAAGATCAAGTCGAAATTTCAAGAACGGATGAATTTTTCTTGGGTATAGATGCTCCTATTCGTGAATCTGGGCATGTAGAAGGCTCACCGGGGCTTACACTTATTGGACCCAACGGAAAATTAGATCTAAAAGAAGGGGTAATATGTGCATGGAGACATATCCACATGCATCCAGATGATGCTGAATATTTTGGTGTAAAAGACAAAGATATTGTTGAAATTCGTATCGAAAATCAAGAAAGAGGTTTGACATTCGGTAATGTACTGATTCGTGTATCTGAGAAATTTAAACTTGAAATGCATATTGATACAGATGAGGCTAATGCTGCTGAACTTAATCAAGGAGCTGAAGGTTCTTTGATGCTTACAAATGCTGGAGGGATGCTTACTAAGAAAAAAATAGGATAGGTTTTATTAAAAAAACTGACATCTTTAGACCTTTATGATATTTTTGTATTGTAAAGGTCTATTAGTTTTAAGGTCATATGTTATGCTACAGAAATATCTAACATTATTTTTTATAATAGTAACATTGAATACTCAAGGACAGATAAATTGTCAATATGTAAATACAAATAACTTGAGGATTCAAAAGGCTGTAGATTTCTATAAAGAATATTTAACAGAATTTGATGAAAATAAAACTCCGAATTATTCAGAATATTGGAACAAAAAAGACTGTGAAAGATATAAAGTTCCTGATCCAATAGCATATTCTATTTCCTCTGATTATTCAAAATATAATTTTGGAACACAAAAAACAATTTTTTATGCAAAAGAGTATCAAGATTATGTACATCTAAAAACCTTATTTGCTGATGTTGATTCCTCAAAAAACATTACTGTTTATGCAATTACAAATCATTATATAAAGTTTTATGAGAATAGTAAAGAAATGTACTTCATTTCTCCAATAGAAGTCAATAAAGAGTTATATACTACAACTCAAAACGGTTATATTACTTATCATCATCCAAAATATGTAAAATTTAATAAGCAAAGAAGCGATAGTTTAATATTGCAAATACGAGAATTTGAAAAAAAGTGGGAGTTTAAACCTATCAAGTTTGACTATTTTTTTACAAAAACGCAAGATGAGCTTGGAGTTTTAAGAGGACTTGATTATTTTATAGGAATGGAGCAACCTACCCCTTCCGGAATGACATTTCCAAAAGATAAAGTAATATATTGTAATGGTTATGATGAAGGGTATTTACATGAGGTATTACACCTTTATCTTAATCCACATTATGAGTTATCACCTGTTAATCATGGGTTAATTTATTATTTGGGAGGTTCACTTGGATTTAGTTTTGATGAATTAATTAATAAAATGAAAAAATATCCTGAAACTAATCTAAATGATTTTGAAACAATAAAAACGAAAGATATTACGCTTAATATTTATAATATTGTAATAGGGGTAATATGTAAAATTATAGATGAAAAGGAAGGGGTTAAGGGTTTAAAAAGACTTCTGAAATATAAAGAGTTAAATACTTTATTTAAAACAGAATTTAATTTAGACAAGAAAGACTGGGGTTCCTTTATAAAAAGGAATTTAAAAAAATATCAAACTAAAAAATAAATTAATATGTATATATTAATTTGAATATACAATAATATTGAACTTGTTGTTTTACATAACTTTAAAATGAAGTGTTCCTATTTCTTTTAGAAACAGAAGGTTGGTATAAAATAGATTGGTTTCTGCCCAAAACATGGAAAGAATATGTTTGGCAAAATCCAGTTTGGCTGTATATTATACCCTTTTTATTACTCTTACCATTTTTTAGATGGTTGCTTGCCTTACCAATCAAACAACGCTTTGAAATGGTATTACCTCAGAATATTACAAAACTTCGAAAAAGAACTTGGCTTAGATTTGTCCCTGATGGGATTCTGATGCTTTGTTTATGCTTGATAGCCATTGCATTAGCTCGCCCACAAAAAGTAAATGAAAAAGTAGAAAGATATTCTGAAGGAATTGATATTGTGCTGGCTCTAGATGTTTCAGAATCTATGCTTTATGAAGATTATAGTCCCAATAGGTTACAGGTATGTCTTGAAACAGCCAAGAAATTTATTGAAAGCAGATTGTATGAAGATAGAATCAGTTTGGTAGTCTTCTCAGGAGAGGCTTTTACACTTGTACCACTTACCACAGATTATGATTTACTGAAACAATACCTTTCTCAAGAAGTACAAATTAATATGACAGAAAGTGAAGGAACAGCTTTAGGAGATGCTTTGGCTGTGTCTATCAATCGTTTAGAACAAAGTAATGCTAAATCGAAGGTCGTAATTTTATTGAGTGATGGGGATAACAATGCAGGAAAAGTACAACCTTTGGAAGCTTGCCAGATTGCTAAAGAAAAACAGATAAAAATTTATAGTATTATTGCTGCCAGCAGAAACGAACAAGTTCCTTATGGAAAAGATGCTTTGGGTAAGCCAGCTATGTATGAAAATTCTATAGATGAGGCAACTATGAAGCAAATGGCAACCACCACACAAGGTGAGTTTTTTAGAGCAGATGATGCCATATCTTTACAAAAAGCATTTGATAAAATCTCAACCTATGAAAAATCTGAAATTATGGAAATTAATTATGTCCAATCTAAAGATTATTACAGAATCTATCTGATTTGGGCTTTTATTATATTCTTAATTTGGCTGATGCTCAAAACAACCTTTATGAATAATGCTTTGGAAGACTAAATAAAAAGGCTCATTATTCATGAGCCTTTTTATTTAATTAGATCTTTTCTTTCTCTTTTTTGTAAACTCGTTAGTGGTGATAAGTACAACACCACTTGTTCCTTTATCTCCATAAATAGCAGTAGAAGAAGAATCTTTTAATACTTCTATGCTTTTTATATCTTTTGGATTGAGATTAGCAACCTTCGCTTCATCAACAGGAATGCCATTGATAATATATAAAGGTGGATTACATGGATAAATACTGCCTAAACACACAATCCTTTTGGGGGTTTGTGTAACACTATCTTGTTTCTGACCAAAAGACAAAAAGGGCGATAAGAGAAATATGAATAAATATCTCATTGACAATTAATTCAAATAATTATTTTGAACATATAAAATCGTTTCGTCAATATTTTTGGTAGGAGTAGCTTCTCCAATTGCTGTAAACTCCCAATTTGTTCCATTTCTGACAAGTTTACCCAAAACCATAGAAACATTTCCTCTAAAAGCTTCTTCTGCTGATAAATTGAATGTAGCAAATACAGAATCTACACGTTTTGCAGAACCTTCAAATATTCTGATTTTAGAATAAGGAATATCGGCAAAATCTTGTCCGTTATAAGAATTTAGATAAAATACAATGTATTTAACTTTAGGATTAACCTGAGTAAGTTTTACTTCAATAACTTCATTATCTAAACCATCATCACCGTAAATATCTCCATCTCTGTCATCTCCGCTATGGCTAATTGCTCCATCTTTAGAACGAAGTTTTCTGTAATATACAGTTTCTAGAATTTGTCTATTTTCATCATACATGGTTACACTTCCATCCAAATCAACAGCTACAGTTTGCTTGAATAAATTGAATAATACAGCTTTTTTGATAGCTCCCCAGTTTAAACCAATGCATACTTCTTCTAATTTTTTACCTTCTTTTTCTAAAGATATTTTGCTGCCTTTGCTTAGATTAATACCCGTTTTTTTATTAAGTTCTATACTCATAATGAAATGGTAAGTTTAGAGTTTGGGAGTAAGTTTAGATATAAAAAAGCAATTTTAGAAAAAAAAATGAGAAATCAAAATATTCTACGAATGCTATGCAAATGATGAGAGTATTCAGCCTTGTCATCATCCCAAATTCCTGTTTGGTCAAGTTTATCAACACGAACTCTTCCTCTGGCATGTATCACCTGAAAATTCTTGTTCTGAATCCAAGCAATGCCTACATGAATAACTCTTCCTTCTCTATGAAAAAACAGTAAATCTCCACTTTTAAGATTTTTTAAATCTTGGATGTTTTCACCTATTTCAGCCTGCTGGTATGCATCTCTGGGTATAAATTTAGAAAAGCTTTTGAATACTTCTTGTACAAATCCAGAACAATCAGCCCCGAAAAAACTTCTACCACCCCATAAATAAGGTATGTTTTTATATGTTAAAGCTCTTGATATAACAGTTTTAGAGCTGATTTCTATAGGGTTAAATACATATCCTTTATACCAAAAAGTTTTACCATCTACTTCAAAAAAAGCTTTATTTCTGGGTTTTAAATTGTTTTTTTTGTCTTCTTTTATCCAGAAGAAAGGTAAAATGGCTCCTTTACTCAAACACATAAAGTTTATAATATTACCTTTTGTATCCAATAAATAACAAGATGCTTGTATGTTGCTGACAATCTTGTGTTTATTTGTATTTTCTTGATAACTCTCAAAGTATTCTTTAGAGATTTCATGAATTTGTAAACTATCAACCCAGCCTTCATAATTATCAAAATAGCTTAATATTCTGTACCACTTCTTATTTTCAGAAACTTCTTTAATTTCCAGAATTTCTCCAAAGCGTAATTGACTTACCTGCTCTGATTTGTCAGAAGCCTCTCTGCGTATAGGACTGATATCTAAAAGACAAATAGCATACATAATTTATGGATTGATATATTCTAAAAGCATTGAGCCATAGGAGTAACCACCTCCAAAAACACTCATTACAATTAAATCTTTGTGTTTATATTGTGATGCATTCTCTGTAAGAGCAATAGCACAACCAGCACAACCCGTATTTCCTAAATACTGAATATTAGAGACAACCTTATCCATAGGTAAACCTAAGTTTTCAGCAACATTCTGAGTAATACGCAAATTAGCTTGATGTGGAATAAACCATGCTACATCTGCAATGGTTTTATTATTTTTGGTTAGAATTTTCTTACTAAAACTAGCCATATACTCACATGCATGAATAAAAACATCTTTGCCATTATTCATCATAAATCCTTCATTGATAGGTCTCAGGAAAACACTATCTACGGCTTTTCCTAAGCCTCCTCCCCCACCTGTTATAATGTCAAGAATTTGGAAATAAGGCTGATTTTCAGGACGTACCTTACTTATTACAACAGCAGAGGCACCATCTCCCCACAAATGCCCACTTGTTTTGTCAGTTTCATCACTATAAGCTGTATTGTGGTCAGAAGCCACTACTAATGCATTTTCAGCCTTATTAGTAGCAAAATAGCCTTCTACAATTTCAATAGCGTTGATGAAAGAAGAACATGCCGTAGAAATAGAAACAACAGGAATATCGTATAAATTCAGATACTTTTGAGCATGATGAGCTAAAGTATGTATGGTATCATAAGGGGTGTATGTAGCACCAACAATAAGGCCAATATCTTGAAGAGGAGCTAATTGTGAATTATGTTCTAAATTTTTAATAGCTTTGATAGCTAAAGTATGTGTATTTTCATCTGAGCTTGCTTTTCTACGAGTTTGTATCCCTGTTCGAGATAAAAACCAATCTTCACTTAAGCCTGTAATTTCGCTAAAATAGCTATTATCAATGGTTTTTTGAGGCACATAAGAGCCCATAGCATACAGGTACATACCCATTTAGTTTAATTTTTGATGTGATTTTATATAAAGAAGAAGCTTCTAATGAGTCCATACCATACCCTGTGGATTAATATTCCAGTGATATTTTTGAGCGTCCCCAAAATTTGAAAAATCCATCTTTTGTTCCAAAATAATTTCTTTATATGCAATATGCATCTGTCTTGCAGCTATGATAGGCTGCATTCGTCCAACACCTGTACAAAAACCAGGAATAGCCACCGAATTGATTCTAGAATCTGTTTTTGCTTTAATTAATACTGCTTTCATAGCTAAATAAGCATTGATAGAAGTATCAATATTGAAATTTGTAGGAATTCGCATGGTTGGTGCAGAAATCAGATAAGGAATTTTAATATCCCCAGTTTCTAATATGAGAGCTTGTCCTACTAAAAGTTCTCCTTCAGGTAAGTTTTTAATGATGGCTTGGAGCTTTTTCTCCAAATCCCAGCCAAACCTCTCAGAAAGAACATAGTCTAGTCCTCCATCCATAAAACCAAATGAATTAGCAGGACTTACAACAGCATCACATTCTATTTGGGTAATATCCCCTTCTTTGATAGAGACATGAGGTTCATTTTCAAAAAACTCTTTCCATGCCTCTATCATTTTAGGGCTTATATCTGATAGTATAATTTGCATTTACTTTCCTGTAAATTTAGGCTCTCTTTTTTCTAAGAAAGCACTTGTTCCTTCTCTAAAGTCTTCTGTACGAGTAGCTTTTAAGAATGAATTTGCTTCAGCCTGGTAACCAGTTTCGTTATATACTCCAGCATTTACAGCTGTAATAATAAGTTCGGCAGCAGAAGGGCTATTTTTCATGATTTTCTTAAGAAGTTCTTTTGCTTTCCCAATAAGAGCTTCTTTGTTCGGAAGTACATAATTCACAAGTCCCCACTGCAATGCTTCTTGTGCAGGAATCATATCTCCTGTGAGCATCATTTCGAAAGCTTTTCCTTTTCCAACAATTAAAGGCATACGTTGTGTACCTCCGTAACCAGGTAAAATGCCAAGTTTGATTTCAGGTAAACCAAATTTCGCATTTTCAGAAGCCAAACGAATATGACATGCCATTGCTATTTCGCAACCTCCTCCCAAAGCAAAACCATTTACAGCAGCAATAACAGGTTTTGGACAGTTCTCAATTGCTAAAAATATTTCTTGTCCTTCTTCTGCAAATTTTCTGCTATTTACTTCTGTGAGTTGACCAATTTCTGAAATATCAGCTCCAGCCACGAAAGCTTTTTCTCCTGAACCAGTAAGAATCACCCCTCCAATGCTGTCATCATCATAAATAGACTGAAATGCACTTCTAAGCTCTGCCAATGTTTCGATGTTAAGAGCATTTAATTTACTTTCTCTGTTAATAGAAAGTGTAAGAATGCCATCTTCTAAAACCCACAATAAATTGTTAAATACTTTCATAATATTTTCGTTATTTTTTAGGCTAGGTATCGTTCTAAAATAATTTTTGTATGATGAATTTCATGTCCTGCAAGCATAAAGGCTATAGCACGAGGTGTTACATCATAACCATTTGCATTCCCTTTTGTAGTAAGTACATTGGAATTCAGGTTTTTGAATAAACTGATATTACTATTTCTTACAAGTTCAAACTCTTCTACTATGGAAGAAAGAGTCCTTTCATCAGCATAAGAATGCTGAACAAATACATCTTGGTCAAACCCCATTAATGCTCTTGTATCTCCACGAGCAATAGAAATAGCTCTATAAGCGAAAATACGTTCTGTATCTACTACATGCAATAAAACTTCTTTAATACTCCATTTTTCAGGGGCATATCTAAAATTTGCTTTTTGCTCATCAATTTGGTTGTATATTTGCTTTACAGTCTCAATACGTTCTTGGAGAAGAACTAAAATATTTTCATTATTTACATGTTGAAGATACATTTCTGCATAAGGAGGGTATTCTCCAACTAAAGGCTTCTGATTAAGAGACATTTCAAGAGATAATTTTTTTGCAAAATAGGACGTTTTATAATGATAAAAAAATAATTTTGATAACAAAATTAAGGCTGTATTGAAAAAATAGATTTATTTTAGCCATTCAAACATAAACAATTATGAGAAGAATCTTAATACTTTTTATATTAAATCTTACTTTACTTCCAAGTATAGTACAAGCACAGGTTCAATGGGCAAGTAAAGTAATAGGAGTTTCCTCTGAGAAAAAAGGAGATGGTAGTCAATATAAAGCAGAACAGGTTTTAGGAAAGCCTAATGTATTACCTATATTTAAAAACAGTCCTTCTGCATGGTCGCCTGCACAAGCAGAGAATGACATTAGAGAAGAATATGTTCATGTTGGTTTTGAAAAGGCTGTTGCTATAAAGCAAATAATTATAGGAGAAAGCTTTAATGCTGGTAGTATTTCACAAGTTTTTGCTTATGATGAAGCAGGTACTGCCAATCTGATTTATAAAAATCCATCTATGGGTTTTGTTGCAAAAGGAAGACTATTTAATATTACAATACCTCAGACACCTTATAAGGTGGTATCTGTAAAAGTAACACTCAATACTTCTAAGGTAGTTGGTGAAAATCAGATAGATGCGATAGGTATTTCAGAGTCAGATAATACTGTTGAAATAACCCCAACAATTGTTAAAAATGCCACAAAGTTTAAGCCTGAACCTTTAAGTTTAGAAGTCAATTCACCTTATTTAGAAGCAAATCCTGTTTTAAGTCCATCAGGTAAAAGATTGTATTTCACAAGACTAAATCATCCTGAAAACACAAAAGATACTATCAAAAATCAAATAGTTTATAAACAAGACATCTGGTATTCCAATATCAATGATGATGGAACATTTGGAAAAGCTGTAAACGTAGGAGCTCCACTCAACAATCGCCAGCACAATGCAGCATTTACAATAGCACCTGATGAAAGTTATATGTTGTTGAATAATAGGTATTTACCTGATGGTAGATTGGATAAAGGTTTGTCCATTACTAAAAAAACATCAGATGGAAGCTGGGGAAAACCAGAACCTCTTAATATTGAGGATTTTATTAATAAAAGTGATTTTTCGGAATTTTGGCTTTCAAAAGATGGTAAGGTATTAGTCATGTCTATTATTGATGATAAAACACAGGGAGGCAATGACTTATATATTTCATTCAGGAAAACAGAAAACACATTTTCAAAGCCAGTCAATATGGGTAAAGTGATAAACTCAGCAGGTGAAGAAGCAACTCCTTGGATTGATGATGATGGTAAAAGTCTATATTTTTCATCTACGGGCTTTTCAGGTTTTGGAGATTTTGACATTTTTGTGTCAAAAAGGCTGGATGATACTTGGACTAACTGGTCAGAGCCTGAAAATTTGGGTACAAGTATCAATACCAATGGTATGGATATTTATTTCTCTAAACAAGGAATTTTTGGTTATTATAGTTCAAGAGGGGATATTTACAGAGTACGAATGCTGGAGCCTGTCTTGGTTTTGAGTGGCAAAACACTTAATGCCAAAAATAATGAGCCTATTACTGCCAACTTAATTATAGAAGAAGCTGGTTCTAAAACTCCAGCCAACCTTAAAGCAGAACAAGGTAATTATACTACCAAACTTAATCTTGGTAAAAAATATCTGATTACAGCAGAAGCAAAAGGCTTTTTCCCAAGAGAAGAAATTGTAGATGCATCCGAAATAAAAGATTACATAGAACTACAAAAAGACTTTTTACTTACTCCTCTTGAAAAAGATCAAGCAATTCGTTTAAATTTTATTTCGTTTGCAAGAGGAGAATCTCTCTTGTTGCCAGAATCGTATGCTGAGTTGAATAAAGTAGTAAAAATGATGAATGATAATCCAAATGTAAAAATTCGTTTAGAAGGACATACAGAAATCTATGGAAATAAAAAAGGTTTGATGAAACTCTCTAAGAACAGGGTTATTGCAGTAAAAGAATATTTGACAAGACAAGGAGTTGCTAAAAAACGTATTGATTATAAGGCTTTTGGACCTACTCAACCATTATCTACTGAAGACTCAGAAAAAGCAAGGCAACTCAACAGACGTGTAGAAATCAGAGTAATTTAAAAAATATACAATCATGAAATTTATCATATTATTTACAATTTACTTTTTCAATACATCTACACAAATTTTTGGACAAAACATCAAGCTTTCAAAAGTACAATTGACGCCAGGTATTTCTATGTCAATGCCTAAAGATTTTGCCCTGATGAATGATGAAATGCTTGCAAAAAAATATTTTACTCCTAAAAAACCAACAGCCATGTATACCAACAGTTCTGGTGAAATAGATTTAGGAGTAAATATTACAAATACATACTGGCAACCTCAAGATGTAGCTATTTTAAAAGATTTATTTAAAGGGAGTTTAAGAGCTAACTACACAAAAGTAGAATTTTTGAAAGAAGAGGTTGTAACAATCAATAAAAGGAAATACGCAGTTCTTGAGTTTATAGGTATCGTAGCTGATGATGACGAAAAAGCAAATGCTTTGGGTAGAAAAAACGCTATTTCTAAATATAACTATATGATGTACACTGTTGTGGAAAATAAAGTTATAGTTATTAATTTTAACTGTCCTCGAAAATATCAACAAGAATGGGGCATGATAGTTCCGCAAATTATGCAAACTGTTAAAATTAAAAACTTAAAATTGGATGAGCCAAAAAAGCCTTGAAATTGATTATAAATGGATGAATCTGGCTTATAGTCTGGCTCTACAAGCATACGAAGAGGATGAGATTCCTGTTGGAGCTGTGATTATAGCTCAAAATAAAGTAATAGCTAAGGCTTATAATCAAACGGAAAGACTTACTGATGTAACTGCTCATGCTGAAATTTTGGCTATTACAGCTGCTTCAGAATATTTAGGAAGTAAATACCTGACAAACTGTACTTTATATGTAACTCTTGAGCCTTGTGTAATGTGTGCAGGAGCTTTGGCTTGGTCTCAAATTTCAAGAATTGTATTTGGAGCAAAAGATATTTCAAGAGGTTTTTCTCGATTAGAACAAAACGTTTTACATCCTAAAACACAAATTATAAGTGGTATAATGGCTGAAGAATGTGAAGAATTACTCAAACGTTTTTTTACTAAATTAAGAACTTAATGCCTGATTATTATACTACTAAAAGAATTACCCTTTGCTTTTTATGAAAAAAATCGTAAAATCGCAAAAAATATCCTTATGAACACCACTCGTCGCAAATTCATAAAGCAAGCAACAACAGGCTTGGCAGCCATCACACTTACTCCACAAGAGTTGTGGGCAAAACCAGAACCTGTCAAACTTACAATTCTTCATACCAATGATATGCACTCTCGTGTTGAACCATTCCCTAATGATGGAAGAAAATGGGGAGGCTTGGGTGGAATGGCTCGGAGAGCAAGTTTAATCAAACAAATTCGCCAGCAAGAGCCTAATGTATTGCTTTTAGATGCAGGGGATATTATTCAGGGAACGCCTTATTTTAATTTTTTTGGAGGTGAAGTAGAGCTAAAACTGATGAGCCAAATGGGGTATGATGCTGCTACATTAGGCAATCATGATTTTGATAATGGATTAGAAGGCTTAGAAAAAATGTTGCCATTTGCAAAATTTCCATATTTGATTGCTAACTACGATTTCTCTCAGGAAAGCAAATTGAAAAGTTCGTTCCAGCCATATAAAATCTTTGAGAAACAAGGTGTAAAAATAGGTGTATTTGGTTTAGGTATAGAATTAAGAGGTTTGGTTTTAGAGAAACATTTTGGAAGTATAAAATACATGGATCCAGTAGGTGTTGCTAAAGAAATGGTACAAACTCTTAAAGCTCAGAAGTGTAATCTGATTGTTTGTATCTCTCATCTAGGTTATAAATATGAGGATGACCCTAATAGGATATCAGATATTCATTTAGCTCAAAAAGTAGAAGGAATTGATATTATCTTAGGTGGACATACACATACATTTTTGGATAAACCAGATGAAATTATCTCAAAATCTGGACACAAAACCATTATCAATCAAGTAGGTTGGGCGGGTATTCGTTTAGGCAGAGTAGATTTTGTATTTGAAAAAGGGAAAGTCAAAACAACACCACAAACCACAAGTTCTCTTGTTATTGGAGAAGAGTTTGATAGATTTTAGCGTTTGGCTTTGGTTAAAATAACCTTTAGATGCATCCTGACAATATCACCCATATTTTTACATTTCAGAAAATCGTTGTTTTTATGAAAATCAGCTAATTCTTCTTTTAGCTGATTTTCTTTTTCAGGGGTAGAAAGGGTATCTTTACGCATGGTATCAATCAGGTCTTTTACTCTATAACGAGCAGATTTGAGCCTGCGAGCCATTAGAGTTCTTTCTTCTTGCTGATATTGCTTAGCTGTTTCTAAATTTACATGTTTTACACACAACTCCACAATAGGATTATTTTCTTTGAAATATTGAGGTAAATACATTTTTCTTTTCCCCTCAAAAGATTGCTGGTCAAAATCTATAGCTCTTACTCTGTATTGCTCATTATCAAAATCGGGAGTAATGTCTATTACATAATTATAAGAACGCATATCACCTAAAAGTCTGATAAAACAACGTTCATTAAATTTTACAAATTCTTTGGCTATACGTACCTGATTAAGTTCAGGACGTTTGAGATAATTTTGGATAAAAGCATCACCAGGGATACCTGCAATATGCTCTTCAATAAGAGTTTCTTTATGAACAATAAAGTTAATACGATTAGGAGAAAGCAGGTGTTCTAATTCTAAACCATAAATACGAGAAGCGTCAGCTCGTTTTACATAAAAATAATCATAGTTATCATTAAAATGATTGATGATCTTGATACGAAAAGGATTTGAATTTCCAAAAACACAATAATCTATTCTATCTACATGTAAATGTTCCATCACAGAGGTATCTCCATCTGTTTTGAGAAGAGCATATACCAAAGTAAGAGCCTTATCAAGCTCCTGCATAGCAGACTGAGAATAAATAACAGAATTCCAAAGTGTATCTTTTCCTCTTTTGTCAATTACAGGAAATGCATCTGAATAGCGAAGCAAATCATCATAACAAACAGGCAAATGAACATTTCTGCCATACTTTTGCAGATAATGTTTTAGTTCTTTGGAAATCAGATAAGAAGGTTTCTTTTTAGAAATTTCAATCATAGAAATAATTTGCAATTAAGCCTCTCCTATTTTACCCCCAAAAGGTAGTGTCAGGTTTTCATTACCTCTAGTAATTTTTCCAAAACTATCTTCATAAAGATCAAGATTTTCTTTGAGGGCAGCAAGTAAACCTCTTGCATGTTCAGGGGTAAGAATGATGCGTGAACGAACCTTTGCTTTGGGCATTCCAGGGAGCATACTGATAAAATCCATGACAAATTCGCTAGGCGAATGTGAAATCATAACTAGATTAGAATAAATACCTTGAGCCACATCTTCAGACAATTCTACGTCTATAGGCTCATTTTGTGTCTTTTTAGCCATAATATTGTGTTGTTTTTGGCAAAATAATAAAAAAATCTTAAAACAATACTTATTTTTCTGCTAAGGAATACTTAAATTTGCACAAAATTTAAAGTTTGCTCAATATGAATAAAAAGACAACAGATACAACCGAAAAAACACGCTATTCGGAAGAAGAGTTGAAAGAATTTGAAGAGCTAATCCAGAAAAAATTGGAGCAAGCGAAACAAGAACTATCAGATTTAAAAGAGACTTTAACAAAGAAGAATGACCCTGGTACAGATTCTACTGCCAGCAATTCCAAGCTAATGGAAGATGGTTCGGACACTCTGGAAAAAGAAAATGTTACGCAACTTGCAGCAAGACAGCAAAAATTTATTCAGCAGTTAGAGTTGGCTCTTATTCGTATCAAGAATGGAACATACGGACTTTGTATTGATACAGGTAAGCTAATTCCAAAAGAACGTTTAATGATAGTACCTCATACTCAGCATTCTATTGAAGCTAAAATGAGTAAAAAATAGAAATGGATTTTCTTCAAAATCATATTGAAGCTCTTATTTTTGTTGCAACAGAACCTATCAAACTTATCGATATTCGAAGCTGTTTGGTAGAAATGTTTGAAGCTGAGATACCCGAAGAGAATATTGTTGAGGCAATAGAAAAATTACAAAGAAAATACGAAGAGGATATATACTCTTTTCAGATTTATGCAATGGCTGGTGGATATCAGTTTCTGACAAAACCAGCCTATCAGGCTAGTATAGGAATATTGCTCAAACAACGTTCTAAGAAGCGTTTATCAAATGCAGCCTTAGAAACACTAGCAATTGTTGCTTACAAGCAACCTGTAACCAAAACTGAAATAGAGCAGATAAGAGGAGTAAACAGCGATTACGCCATCCAGAAACTTTTAGAAAAGGAGCTTTTAGTTCTCAAAGGAAAATCAGATGCCGTTGGGCGTCCACTTTTATATGGGACAAGCGATAAGTTCATGGATTATTTTGGCATCAGTAGTTTAAAAGATTTACCACAACCCAAAGACATTACTCCTGATGAGAATGCGATTGGGGATGTAACAGAATAACTTTGTAGATAAATTTCTACAAAGTTATATTTTTGATATAACACGCAATCAGCCATGGTGAAAACTTTAGATTTGGCATTACAGGGAGGAGGCTCACATGGAGCCTTTACTTGGGGGGTTCTAGAACGACTGCTAGAAGATGACCGTATACAAATAGACGGTTTATGTGGGACAAGTGCAGGAGCCATGAATGCTACTATTGTATCATATGGTTTGATGCAAAATGGTAAAAAAGGAGCCATCGATTTATTATATAAATTCTGGAAAAAAATTGCTGATGAACAGCGTTTCTCTCTTATACAACCAAGCCTTTTAGAAAAAACATTTGGAGATGGAGGTAAATTAGACTATTCCCCTATTTATCAGATGCTCGATTTCTATACCATGCTTTTTTCCCCATACCAATTTAATCCTCTAGATTACAACCCTTTAGAGAGTTTGCTGGAGAGTTTGGTAGATTTTGATGAATTAAAATCTTATAAAGGGTGTAAACTTTTTGTTTGTGCAACCAATGTTTGTACAGGTAGAGCTAAAGTGTTTTCTGGTGAAGAAATTAGTCTGAAAGCTGTTATGGCGTCAGCTTGTTTGCCATTCTTGTTTAAAGCTGTGGAAATAGATGGAGAACATTACTGGGATGGTGGATACATGGGAAATCCTCCTATTTTTCCATTAATTAACGATACAGCTACTTCCGACATTCTACTGATTCAAATAAATCCTATCAAAATCAAAGATTTACCTCGTACTGCTGACGAAATCAGAGATCGTATCAATACACTCAGTTTTAATACAAGTCTGATGCACGAAATGAGACGTGTAAATATGGTACAAAGACTTTTGCAATTAGGCTTAGATTTGGATGGAAAATCTCGTAAACTCAATATTCATCATATCAATCCAGAAGAACTGATGAGCGAAATGAGTGTTTCAAGTAAATTAAATGCAGACTGGAAATTTTTACTACGTTTAAGAGGTTATGGCAGACAGGCAGCAGAAGAATGGCTTGAACAAAATTTTGATAAGATAGGTGTAGAATCTACTTGTAACTTAAGGGAAGTATTTCTATAAAACCTCTTTTAACTCTAAAAGTTAGAATATGCAAAAATAGTTTTGCATATTTTTTATTTTCTGTACCTTTCATAAATGAGTATAAATAGAAAAAGTAAGTATTTGTACCTAATTAAATAACAGAAACATTATAGGTTTTCAAAACAATTTTATTTATTGATTAACAAATATTTACAAAAACAAACCTATAAGGTTTTAATATAAATTAAATTCTTCTCCCTACTTATGCTTTATACATTCAAAATAAATAGAATAATTTATGTTTATTTGGTTTTATTCGTGTTTTTATTGAGTTGTGAATCTTCCCAAAAAACAAACAATTCGAGTCAAACAGATACAACATTAATTGAATCCATCAAAAAATCACATCTAGATAGTTTAGAAAAACAATATTTTACTATCTCAAATGATTCCACACATTTCCTGATTACAAAAAAAGGAACTTGTTTAGTCGTTCATCCTCAGTCTTTTATAGACACAAGAGATAGCCTTGCCAAAGGTTCTATACAAATTGAATTGAGAGAAGCTCAAGAAATGCAGGATTTTGTAAAGGCTAGAATTTCAACAGTTTCTGATGGAAAAATATTGCAAACAGTAGGTTCTTACTATCTAGATGCCACTCAAAACGGAAAAAAAATAAAAATAAACCCTAATAATCAGGGTATTTATATTGCAATTCCTACACCTCAGAAAGATACTTCTATGTATTTCTTTGTTGGAGACCCAACAAAACAAGGAGATATCAACTGGAAACTTGATAAGAAAAGAGAGGAAAAAATAGATGCCCCAACACCTCCAAAAGCAATGCTTGAAGAGTTTGGGTTGACTCTCGATGAACAAAAACTAAAGAAACAATATGAAGAGACTATATCTTTTTTGAAAGGAATAGAAAAAAATTATAAAAAAGAAGGAAGCAAGTATGTTTTTAAAGATTCTAAAAGTGTTTATAGTGAATCTTGGGAGGTAAGTTTTGTTGAAAAAATCAGACGAAAACTAAAAAATATAGAATGGATACAAAAGCATTTATCTGATAGACAGACTTTTATTGCTCAGAAAAATGCGAAACTAAAAGAAGCTTGGAATAAATATTACCAACTGAATCATGAGTGGAAAAAACAAAATAAAAAAGTCTTAGAACCAACATTTTATGAGTATAAACTCACATCTGTAGGATGGTTTAACATAGATAAATTTGTAACAGAAGACCTTGTTACTTATTCTGGGGAAATTCTGAATCAGAAAGGAGAAAAAATAAACTATGCAAGAGTACATCTTGTATCAGAAAAAGAAAGAATTCATCTTCAAAGTATCTGTGAAACAGGTCATTATCAGTTTGAATTTCTTAAAGATAAAGAGTTTAAAATTATAGTGGCAAGAGGAAAAGAATGGAAAGAAATAAAACTTGATGGTTCTAAGAAAAAAATACCAGATATTGTATTTTAATATCTAATTATCAGATGTTTAGATAATTGAAATGAAAATATTGGTGTATAATTTTTGTGTAAAAAAATAAATAGATATAAAAATACTTAAATTTGCATCCCTCAATTATTGAGGGAATTATAGAATTTGAAAGACGATATTATAGAAAATTTATGCTAAGAACACATACTTGCGGAGAACTCCGAATAGAACACATAGACAAAAAAGTAAAGCTATGTGGTTGGGTACAAACAGTTCGAGATATAGGACCTTTTGTATTTGTTGATTTACGAGACAGATATGGGATTACACAAATTCGTGTAGCTATAAAAGATAGTTTTGATACAAATACAGAGAATTATACAGAAGACTTTAAAAGTAAAAAGAAAGAACTTCTTAATAAATTAGGACGAGAATATGTGTTGCAGATTGAAGGAATTGTTGAAAAAAGAACAGAGAGTAATCCCAACTTGGATACTGGAGAAATAGAAATTATACCTAATTCTATAGATGATATAATTGTTTTAAACAAATCAGAAGTTCCACCTTTTAAAATTGAGGATAATACAGATGGTGGCGATGAGCTTCGTATGAAATATCGTTATCTGGACTTGCGTAGAAACGTTGTAAGAGAAAACTTGATGCTACGTCATAAAATGGCAAAAGCTACTCGTCAGTACCTAGATGACCAAAACTTTATAGAAGTAGAAACTCCAGTTCTCATCAAATCTACACCTGAAGGAGCAAGAGATTTTGTGGTGCCTAGTCGTATGAATGAAGGGCAGTTTTATGCACTGCCTCAATCTCCTCAAACATTCAAACAGTTATTAATGGTTTCTGGGTTTGATAGATACTATCAGATTGTGAAATGTTTCCGTGATGAAGATTTAAGAGCAGACAGACAACCCGAATTTACTCAGATAGACTGTGAGATGTCTTTTATTGAACAAGAGGATATTTTAAATACTTTTGAAGGACTTGTACATCATTTATTTAAAACTGTAAAAGGAATAGAAATAACTAGTTTACCTAGAATGACTTATGCAGATGCCATGAAGTTTTATGGTTCTGATAAGCCTGATACTCGTTTTGAAATGAAGTTTGTAGAACTTACAGACATTGTGAAGAATAAAGGTTTTCAGGTTTTTGATAGTGCTGAACTTGTAGTAGGAATTTGTGCAAAAGGAGCATCAGAATATACTCGTAAACAATTAGATGAACTGACAGACTTTGTAAAACGTCCTCAAATAGGAGCAAAAGGCTTGGTATATGTACAGTGCAAAACTGATGGAACGTTTAAATCTTCTGTAGATAAGTTTTACTCTCAAGAAGATTTAAAGGCTTGGGCTACTGCCATGAATGCTGAGGCAGGTGATTTATTGCTTGTTTTGAGTGGTGATGAACACAAAACCCGTAAACAATTAAACGAATTGCGTTTAGAAATGGGTACTCGTTTAGGATTAAGAGATAAAAATACATTCTCTTGTCTTTGGGTACTTGATTTTCCTCTGTTAGAGTTTGATGAAGAGCAAAATAGATGGTTTGCAATGCACCACCCCTTTACATCACCCAAACCAGAAGATTTACATTATCTGGAAACAGGCGATTTAGGAAAAATCAGAGCAAATGCCTACGATATGGTTATCAATGGTGTTGAAGTAGGTGGAGGTTCAATACGTATTTTTGATAAGACCTTGCAAGCTAAAATGTTTGAGATTCTTGGTTTTACTGCTGAACAGGCTGAGGCTCAGTTTGGATTTTTAATGAATGCTTTTAAATATGGTGCTCCTCCTCATGGTGGAATTGCATTTGGTTTTGATAGATTGTGCTCTTTGTTTGGTGGTGCGGATAGTATCCGAGATTTCATTGCATTCCCTAAAAATAATTCAGGTAGAGATGTGATGATAGATTCTCCTTCTGAAATTAGTGAAGAGCAACTAAAAGAATTGAGTATTTTGGTAAATATGAAGAAATAAAAACTCAATGAATCGTTAGAATCGTTAATCAGAGTTACAACTTAAGAAATAAAATACATGCCTTTAGACGATAAATCATTATCAAGTAGGGTTGAAGTTCTAAAATCTCGATTAAAGGATTTACTTCCAATATCGGATTTAGAACTTACTAACTTTATGAAAGGCATGGTAATCAAGCATTATAGCAAAGGTGATATAATATTAAGAGGTGGAGACATTGAACGTTATCTGACGATAGTAATTTATGGCATTACAAGGCATTACATTATTAATAAGGGTGATGAAATAAATTTTGAATTTTGTTTCGAATATGAATTTACTGCCTCATATACATCATTTATTGAACAAAAACCAAGTGTGTTTTTTATTGAGGCTTTAGAAGATACAACATTGGGCTGTTTTAGTTATGACTTTTTAAATCATTTGTATGATTCAAATTCTGGAAGCAATAGATTTGGAAGAATTGCAATGGAACAATACTTTATATGGAGGGAAAAACGTGAACTCTCCCTCCTTACAGATACTGCCATTGAACGGTATAAAAAAATGTTAGAGAATAACCCCGAATATGTAACCACAATACCATTAAAACATTTAGCCTCATACCTGAACATTAAACCAGAATCATTGAGTAGAATAAGAAAAGAAATAAGCATAAAAGATTTATAAATACGAACTTAACATACATCAATTTTAAAGAAAAGAGCTTCTTATATTTTTGCATCATTATTTAACCTTAAAATATAAATCGTGATGAAAAATAGTCCTTTTCTATTTGGTTTTCTGCTTGTTTTTATAAGTTTCTCAATCAGTAACGCTCAAACAGATACAATTAGTAGTTATCACAAACATTGGAACTACTACATTTCGTTTGGAGGTGGGGTAAGTTTAATGAGAAATGTGCCTCAAGATATATACCAAGATGGGCATACCAATCTTCAAGCAGGTTTTTTTATTGAGAAATCTTTAAATAAAAGATTTTCCATTATATCAGGTTTTGAAATAGAGAGAAATAACTATTCATTAGATGGTCAATTCATTCAAAATCAAAATTCTCTAACTTTAATGATCGCCCCCAATGATGTTAAATACACCAAACTTAGCGATTTTATAATCAATTTACCTATTCAAAGCAGAATCTATTTGCATAAAAATAACCATAAAAATACTTCTAATGCTTTTTTACAAACAGGATTACGGATTGGATTGGTTGGGAGTACTAGTTTTTCATACAGACAGAGCAATGAAAAGTTTTCGGAAAGCCTTAAAGATTATACAAAACCTTTAATATATCAATGGGAATTAATGATTGGCTTCAAAGGAGATTTCTTTAAAAAAATAGATTTTTTAAATGCCTCAACCTTAGGCTTTATTTACCAATTATCTCCTATATTTGATAAACAATCTCTCACAAATCAATTAACACCAATTCATTTTACTTGGCGATTCTTGTTTTAAAAAATTAAAGTCAATATTGGTGAATGCCAAAGCAAATGGAGTAACTATTGTAAATACCACTTTCAATCTCGCAAGTCTTCAAACTTTTGGTTTTTGCTTTAGCAAAGTTATAAACTTTACTAAAGCAAAAACCAAATTTAAAATAGAAGAGTTTTATTTTTTTAGATAAATTTGAAAAGTAGTTCCTTGATTTACAGTACTTTTTATGTCTAAAGATCCTTTAAGAGCTTCCACCTGAATTTTAACAAGATGCAAGCCTAGCCCCTTACCCTCTACTCCTTCATGAAATCTTTTATAAGGAGTGAAAATCTTATCCTTAAACTTCTCTAAATCAATTCCTAAACCATTGTCAGAAAATTCGATATAAATAAAGTCATTAGTTTCTGCTGTTTTAATAGTTATTACGAGCCTTTTACTGGCAATTCGGTATTTGAAAGCATTACTAATCAAATTATAAAAAATGCTATTGATATAGGCTTTTACAGAGTAAACTTCATTAATCTGCAAAGCTAAATCCAAATCAAAATCAATATTAGGATAATCAGATTTTATATTTTCTAAATTCTCACTAATTCTTTCATAAAGATTTACAAGCTCATAAACCTCTTTTACATTCTTTTTGATTTCGAGGATTTTATTCAAATCTTTTACAATAGAATCCAATTCTAGAGATGAAGTTCCAATATATTCTAAAATCTTAAAATTATCTGAACTATTAGGATTGTTCATATCTATACAACTTACCAAGCCTCGTAAACGTGCAATAGGAGAACGCAAATTATGAGCCAGTACATATGCAAATTGCTCTAACTGGCTATTTGTTTGCATAAGTTCTTGGTTTTTCTGACTGAGTTCTTGGGTTCTCAAGACTACTTCATCTTCGAGATTCTTGTTATAAGACTGCAATGTCTCATTTTTTTCATTAATAATCTTTTCACTTCTAATGACTTCATTAAGGGCTTCTCGCAAGAAGGCTTCATTCTCATGAAGTTTTTGAATTAGAATTTCTTGCTCCTGATTTCGTTCGTAGATAACCTCTGTCTGTGATAAAATCTCTTGTTGTTGTTCCCAAAGCTCTTCATTTTGCCTGCTAATTTCTTCGTTCTGTTCAGCAATATCTGTTTTCTGCTTTAAAACTATGTTATTGAGAATGTATTGTCGTCTTAATAACCAGCCTAATACACTAATCAACAATATCAGAATGCTTATGCCAATCCAGATAAATGTATCTCTTTTTTCTGCATCAAGTTTTTTACTTAATAATTCCTTCTCTTTGATAGAAACTTCAAAACTGGTTTGAGTCTGTAATACTTCAGAAGCTTTTAGAAAGTTTTGAAGGGAGTCGTAGTAGATATTTGCTTGTTTCTCATAAAAAAAGGCTTTTTCAAAATCTTTGAGTTGAAAATAAATATGTGAACATCCACGATAAGTGGTTAATCTATTGTCATATTCTTTAGTTGGAAGTGAATCAAGGTATTGAAGGGACTTTTGATAATACTTGAGGGCTTCTATGGGTTTGTTTTCTTGTTTGTAGCTATCTGCCCAATAATTAGAAGTGGCAACAACATTACCCCAAACCTTATATTTGATGCATGTATCAAGGTCCATTTGCCAATATCTACGGGCAGAGTCAAATAATTTTTGTGAAGCATAAACATCTCCAATATTACCAGTTAAAATAGCAATCCATTCATTTCTCTTAAATTTATGGGCTACATCAATAGCTTTATGAAAATATTGAATCGCTTTTGTATAATCATTCGTTTTTTTGTAGATTAATCCAATAGCATTGTAATAATTAATATGCTCTTGTTCTCTTAATTCAATTAGGGATGCTTCTTTTATTTGTAATAATGTATTTAGTGATTTTTTCCACTGTTTAAGTCTAAACTGTACAAGCCCTATATCATAAAACATGATACTTGCTTTTTTTGGCATATTTAATTTTTCAAATATATCTTGTGCTTCCAATGCATAAGCCATAGCCTTCTGGTTATTTTCATTAAGCACATACAGAGATGCTAAAAACGCAGAAACTTCTGCAACCTCATAATCAGCGTCTAAATCTTTTGCTTTATAATAAGTTTCAAAAGCTAATTCAAGGCTTTTAGTTTCTTGCTTTTGCTCAAAATAATATTTCGCTAATTCAATTTGGACAAGCAAAGACGCTTCAACAAAAGGAACTTGTTGGCTTTTATGAAAGAGAAGATATAAATTTTTTTCTAAAATCTTTTTTTCTTTAACTTTTCTAATTTCACTGATTGTCTTGTGGATAATATCTCGGTAGTTTTGTTTTGTAGCTTTAGGAATCTCAATAAATAAACTATCCAAATTATTTTGTGCTAATGAATAAAAAGAAAGAAAGAAAAGATATACAAACAAACACCTTTTCATTAATCATCTGTAAAAAAAGATTTCCAAAATAAACTAAACATTAAGAGCCCTGCGGCACTAAAACCAATAATACTAATAGTTGAAATTTTTGAAAATTCTATGTTTGCCATCATGGAAGCACTAATCAGTAAACCAACAATAAGAATGCTAATTGCCAGATACCTTATAGCTCTTGTAATACTTTGTATAGCAGGCTGATAACCCATTAATTCGGTTTCTATGTGTATTCTGCCTTTCCGTAATTTATGAAGAATTTCTCGTACTTCTCTAGGGAAATCTGTTAGAAAGCCTATGAATGAACGAGTTGTATTGAGGGCATCTTCACCTAAATTTTTAGGAGAATATTGGTCTAAAAATATTTTGACTCCATAAGGCTTAAAAAACTCATAAGTTTGAAATGTTGGATGGATGGTTTTTCCAATACCTTCCAAAATAGTTAAAGCTCTTAAGATAATAAAAACACCACCAGGTACTTGTAACCTGAAATCTCGGATAATTTCTTGGAGGCGAGCAGCCATATCACTCATACTTGACTGATTAACATCTAATGAAACAAAATCATCTATGAGTTCTCCTAAAGCTGCTTCAAAAATTTTATCATCTTCAATGGCTGAATCAATAGCTAAAGCTTTAAAACTTCGAGCCATTTCCTTGGGATTTTTTTGTGCCATTGCAATGAGTACTCCTGCAAATGCAAATCGGTCGTTTTTGGTAAGCTTCCCAACCATTCCGAAGTCAATCAGACAAATACGTCCGTTTTCTTGGATAAGAATATTGCCAGGGTGAGGATCAGCATGGAAATATCCATGTTGGAAAATCTGGGTAAGATAAATATCCATCCCTGTCTCTGCAATCTTAGTAGGCTCTAGTCCCCACTTTTTGAGCTGATTAACATCTGTAATTTTACACCCTTTCACAAACTCTAACACCATTACTTGTTTGGTGGTATAGTCTAAGAAAGCTTTCGGAACGTAAAAATTTTTATAATCTTTGTAATAAGTTCTGAACTGATCTATATATCGGGCTTCGTTGGTATAATCTAATTCTTTTTTAATGCTCTTTTCAAAGGCTACTACAATATCCATGATATTATAAAAGCCCTGTTCTTTGAAGAAATTATCGCCTCTTTTTACAATATCTTTAATGATAGCTAAATCCGTCATTACTTTTTTTGCTACATCAGGGCGTTGCACTTTTACAACCACTTCTTGCCCATCTTGGAATTTAGCTAAATGTACTTGTCCAATGGAAGCAGAGCCAATGGGTTTATCTCCAAATTCTAAAAATATTTCTTCAAGAGGCTTTTTTAATTCTTGTTCTATAATTTTTTTTGCAATTTCAGTTGGGAATGGAGCAACCTGACTTTGCAGTTTTTCAAATTCATGTTGATATTCTTCTGGAACAATATCTGGTCTGTTGGCTAAAATTTGAGCTAATTTTACAAATGTTGGACCTAGTTCTTCGGCTGCCATTCGAGAAAGTTGAGGTCTTGTATATTTGTCTGTGATATCCTCACCTCTTAAACGAGCCAAACGCCTACTGGCAGGGATAATGGCTTTCAAAGGGGTATTGGCAACAATATCCTCAAAACCATATTTTAATAAAATATTGGTAATTTGTCTAATTCTTTTTAAATTTCGTATTGTTTGACCAAAGAACATACAGTTTTATGAATTTTAAAATGTAAGATGTCATCAAATTACAAAAAAGATAACCAATATTTGCAAAATACTCTTAATTTCAAAATAATAAAAAAAATATTTCAGGTGTATGGATCATGATTTTCACTTTATAGGAATAGGCATCGCTGTAGCCATTGCAGTTTTTATTGCAAATCGTAGGAAAAATAAACAAGCAAAAGAGCAACAACCATCCAAAAGTACATTTGAGCTTACAGATGAAATGATTATGCGTTTTGCAAATTTAAAAGGAGGAATTATTTCAGCTCAAGAATTATCATCTCAAACATCATTGAACAAACAACAAGCTCAACAACGTTTGGAAAATTTAGTTAATAACGGTTATGCTCAATTGCGTGTGAGTGATAATGGTAATATCCTTTATGATTTCAAGCAGAATATGATAGATAACAACGAAAAGAAAAATTCACAATTATTATAAAACAAAAAGGAGGCAAAAGCCTCCTTTTTACTAAGAAATCATTTTAATAAATTCTTCTTCAGAAATAATTTTGATACCTAGTTTTTGAGCCTTTTCAAGTTTAGAAGGTCCCATTTTATCTCCTGCAACCAAATAATCTAACTTTCCAGAAACACCAGAAAGTAATTTCCCTCCATGTGCTTCAATTTCGCTTTCAATCCCCTCTCTGCTAAACTGGCTAAAGACACCTGATACCACAAAAGTTTTGCCTTCAAGACTTGTACCTTTTTGTACAACAGCTTGTTTTTCTGAGACAAGATTTAATCCTGCTGCTTTTAATCTTTGTACAATATCCTGACTATCAGGTTCTGCAAAATATTCTACAACACTTTGAGCAATTCTGTCACCAATTTCAGGAACTTGTGTAAGTGTTTCTATTGTAGCTTGGGATAAAGCCTCAATATTTTCAAAATAGTCAGCTAGTTTCTTGGCAACAGTAGCTCCTACAAAACGAATCCCCAAAGCAAATAAAACTCTCTCAAAAGGAATCATTTTAGATTCTTCTACATTCTTGATAATCTTACTAGCTAACTTCTCTCCCATCCTGTCTAATGCTTCCAACTGGCTTTGTTTTAAGTCATATAAGTCTGCTATATTTTTAATTAATCCTGCATTATACAATTGTTCTATGATTTTTTCTCCTAGACTGGTAATATCCATGGCTTTTCGCTGAACAAAATGCTCGATTTTACCCTTTATCTGTGGAGGACAGCCTTTTTCATTGGGGCAGTAATGCAACGCTTCACCTTCTTTACGTACTAATGCAGTATTACATTCAGGGCAATTTTGAATATATAACAACGGAATACTACTAGCAGGGCGTTTTGATAAATCAACTCCTGTAACTTTAGGGATAATCTCTCCTCCTTTTTCTACAAAGACTGTATCCCCAATACGTAAACCTAAACGTTCAATTTCGTTGGCATTGTGTAGAGATGCTCTTTTTACGGTTGTTCCTGCTAATTGTACGGGTTTTAGCTCAGCAACAGGTGTTACAGCTCCTGTTCTGCCTACCTGATAAGTAATTTCTTGTAAAACTGTTCCTACACTTTCTGCTTTATACTTGAATGCAATAGCCCAACGAGGCGATTTTGCTGTAAGACCAAGTTCTTCTTGTTTCGAAAAATTATTAACTTTGATAACAGCTCCATCCGTTTCTACAGGCAGTGTATGGCGTTTTTGTTCCCAAGCCTTGATATATTCTAAAACCTCATCAATATTTTTACACTTTTTGTAAGTATCAGATACTTGAAAACCCCATTTACTTAAAGCCTCAAGAGCTTCTGAATGAGACTGATAAGGTAGACTCTCACCTAATAAAAAATATAAAAAACAGTCTAAACCACGACGAGCCACTTCAGCAGAATCTTGTAATTTTACAGTTCCTGATGCAGTATTTCTTGGGTTAGCATAGAGTGTTTCACCTATATCTTCTCTTTCTTTATTGAGTTTTTCAAAATTTTGTTTAGACATGAATACCTCTCCACGCACTTCGAACATTGTAGGATAGTCACCAGTTTTAAGCTTAAGAGGAATAGTTTTGATAGTTTTGATATTGGTTGTTACATCATCACCTTGTACACCATCCCCACGTGTAACAGCTTGTTTCAATATGCCATTTTCATAAGTCAGGCTCATGGATACCCCATCAAATTTCATCTCACAAACATATTCAATATCATCTTGGGTATTCAGAAATTTCTTAACACGTTCATCAAAATCTCTTACTTCCTGTTCGGAATAAGTATTACCTAAAGAAAGCATAGGGTATTTATGCTTTACAGAATTAAAAGATTTTGTAATATCACCTCCTACACGTAGTGTAGGCGAATCAGGGGTTTTATATTCGGGAAACTGCCCTTCTAAACGTACTAGCTCCTCTAAAAGCATATCAAATTCATAATCAGATATTTCTGATATATGTTCCTGATAGTATTTATCGTTGTAATAATTAATTTTCTGAGAAAGTTCTTCTATTCTGTTTTTGGCTTCTTGAGAGGTCATAAGTTTGAAAATTTAAGTTCTGATTAGTTATTACAAAGGAATATTTCCGTGCTTCTTTTTAGGTAAAGTTGCCACCTTGTTCTCAAGCATTTTGAATGCTTTGATTAATTTTTGGCGTGTCTGTGATGGCATAATTACCTCATCAATATAACCTCTGAATGCTGCTCTGTAAGGGTTGGCAAATTTCTTTTCATATTCATCCACTTTTTCCTGAAGTTTTGCCTCTGGATTTTCTGCTTCTGAAATTTCTTTCTTGAAAATAATCTCGGCAGCACCTTTAGCTCCCATTACGGCAATTTCGGCAGTAGGCCAAGCATAATTCATATCTGCACCAATATGTTTGGAATTCATCACATCATAAGCTCCACCATAAGCTTTACGGGTAATGACCGTAATTCTTGGAACAGTAGCCTCACAGAATGCATATAAAAGTTTTGCACCGTGTGTAATAATTCCATGCCACTCTTGGTCTGTACCTGGTAAAAACCCTGGAACATCTTCAAACACAAGCAAAGGAATATTAAAACTATCACAGAAACGAACAAAACGAGCTGCTTTAATACTTGCATTTATATCCAAAACACCAGCCAATACAGCAGGTTGATTACCTACAATACCAATACTTCTTCCACCTAAACGAGCAAAACCAACTACAATATTTTCTGCAAAATTTTTGTGAACTTCTAAAAAACTAGCCTCATCTACCACTGTCTCAATAACTTCTCTCATATCGTATGGTTGATTGGGATTGTCAGGGATAATATCATCCAAAGAAGGTCTGGATTCATCACCTTGAGCTTCATAAGCAGCCATAGGAGTATCTTCCTCACAGTTTTGAGGCATGTACGAAAGAAGTTTTTTGATATGCTGAATGGTATCAATTTCGTTAGCACAAGAAAAATGTGTAACACCAGATTTTGTGCTATGTGCTGAAGCTCCACCCAAATCTTCAGAACTTACATCTTCATGAGTAACAGTCTTTACCACGTTAGGACCTGTTACAAACATATAAGAAGTGTTTTCAGTCATTAAGATAAAATCTGTAATAGCTGGAGAATAAACAGCTCCACCAGCACAAGGACCCATAATAGCTGAAATTTGAGGAATAACGCCTGAAGCCAAAGTATTTCTATAAAAAATATCAGCATAACCAGCCAATGACACAACTCCTTCTTGTATCCTTGCTCCACCTGAATCGTTTAACCCAATTACGGGAGCACCATTCTTCATGGCTAAGTCCATGATTTTACAAATTTTTTCTGCATAAGCTTCTGATAATGAACCTCCAAAAACTGTAAAATCTTGTGAAAAAACATAGACTAAACGCCCTCCAACTGTACCATAGCCTGTTATAACCCCATCCCCCAAGAAATGCTGTTTATCCATTCCAAAGTCTCTGGTTCTATGCATTACAAATTTTCCTATTTCTTCAAAAGAACCCTCATCTAATAACAAATCTATACGTTCACGAGCTGTTAACTTACCTTTTTTATGTTGTGAAGCTATCTTATCTGCACCTCCTGCAAGCAAAGCTTCTTCATTTTTCTGACGTAAAACTTCGTATTTTTCGGCTTTCGTTTTTCCTGAATTCATGAGGGTATAAATTGTTAAATTTTCTCAAAATTGATAGGTTCAAAAATAATTAAAGGCATTATTTTCTGCAAATAACTTTGAATAAAGATATTAGAAAGTTATAAACTTATCTGTTAAAAGTACAAAGTTTTTAGAAAAATCTTGATACATTTGTAATATGTGTATGGAATTGGAAGTTCTCTTATTAAAACGAATATGCCTAAAAAACAACTGAGATGGCTTTATAGATATATATGGTTGCCTATTGTTTCAGTAGTATGGTTCTCTTTTCCTATTCAGTTATTACTACTCAACCTTCGTAAAAACCATTTATTACATATTCTTTGGTTACTACTAATAGGTATTACAACAGATTATGTAGGCAGTATGATGGGACTTTCCTATTTGTTTCTGGAGCCAGAATATATCAATCGGGTTAATATTTGGAGTTTATTTATTTTAGGTATTACACTAGGAGGTTTTACGATGTCCTACCATATTACCTGTTATATTCTTGATTCCCATAGATTTGGCTTTTTAGGACATCTTCGGTACCCTTTCTTCAAATATTGTATTAATAATAGTTTTTTTCCCGTAGCATTTCTGTTTATTTACTTATGGGAATTTGTTGTATTTGAACGAGACAGTGCAATGGAAGTAGAAAGTGAGATTTGGTGGAATGTATCTGGTTTTTTAGGGGGCTTTTCTCTGATGTGTGGTTTTTTCTTTCTATATTTTTTCTTAACCAATAAAGATATCTTTAAGATATTAAAAAAGGCAAGTGATGGGTTGAATGTAAGTTTGAGAAAGACTAAAATTGCAAAAATTAATATCAAAGATCGTTATGATGCAGCTCGTAAAGATAAAACAAGAGTAGACTATTATTTTGCCTCTCCAATACACTATAAAAGGGTAAAAGAAATAATAGGTATTGACAAAGCTGCTTTGATGAAGGTCTTTAGTCAGAATCATTTTAATGCTGTCATTATCCAGTCTACAATTTTTATTGCAGTGATGATTTTGGGGTATTTTGAAGAAAATCCTTATTTTCAGATACCTGCTGGAGCAAGTTTGGTATTACTTCTTACATTGGTTGTGATGTTTGTAGGAGCATTTACCTTTTGGCTTAAAAGCTGGGTGATTACAGCTCTGATAATTTTACTGATAGGCTTTAATGTGGTTACCAAAAGAGACTGGTTTAATCAGGCTTATGAGGTATATGGGATTAACTATGAGACACCCAAAAGACCAGAATATTCTACAAAAATGGTTCGGGACAACGTAAATGATGAAAACTTTAAGCAGGATTATAATGAAACTATCAAGATATTAGACAATTGGCGAGCCAAATTTCCTAAAAAAGAGCCTCCTAAAATGGTGTTTATTTGTAGTAGTGGTGGTGGACAAAGAGCCTCCGTCTGGACAATGCGTACGCTGCAATATGTAGATAGCACATTAGGAGGGCAATTGATGAACCATTCAATTCTGATGACAGGAGCGTCAGGAGGACTTGTGGGAGCTGCTTATTTTCGTGAATTGTATTTAAGGCAACAACAAGGTGAAAAAATAGATATTTATGCAAATGAATACTTTGAAAATATTGCAAGAGATAATTTGAATGCCATTACATTTAGCTGGGTTGTCAATGACATTTTCTTTCGTTTTCAGAAATTTAATTATAAAGGACGTACTTATTTTAAGGACAGAGGCTATGCTTTTGAGCAACAACTCAATGAAAATACAGCAGGAGTATTAGATAAGTCATTAGGTGATTATAGAGAGCCTGAAAGACAGGGACTTATTCCTATGATGGTGCTTTCACCTACCATTGTGAATGATGGGCGTAAACTCTATATCTCCCCTCAGCAGATGTCTTATATGTGTACACCAAGTATTTTTCAGAGTAGATTTCTAAACCAGAAGGTGAAAGGAATAGAATTTCTGAGATTTTTTAAAGACCAAGAAAGCCACAATCTCCGATTCCTTAGTGCATTACGGATGAGTGCAACCTTCCCTTATGTTGCCCCTAACGTAAAACTGCCCAGCGAACCAGAAATGCAGATTATGGATGCGGGTATTTCTGATAACTTTGGAGTAGAAGCAGCAGCAAGGTTTATCTTTGTGTTTAAAGACTGGATTCAAAAAAATACTTCTGGGGCTATCATTGTCTCTATCAGAGATACTCAGAAGAATAAACCTATTGAAAAAAGAATACAACCCTCACTATTTCAGAGATTATTTACACCTTTAGAAGGTATCTATATGAATCAGGAATATATGCAGGATATCAACAATGATAATCTAGTAGAATATGTGCAGGGAAGTTTGGGTAAAACCAAAATACACAGAGTAGAGTTTGAGTATATTCCTATTTCTAAGAATCTAGATGAAATTCACAAAAATCTGGAAAACCCTGAAAGGATTGATCCGAATAAAAAAATTATTATAGAAAGAGCTGTTTTGAGCTGGCATCTAACTAAAAAAGAAAAACAAAGTATTCATAGAACAATATTTGAATTACGAAATTATAGTTCTGTCAAATATCTTGCATCATTATTGAATGTACCTATATCTTATTAAATCTAAAAGTTTTACACCATGAACGAGACTCAACTACAACACATAAAATCTAAAACAGAAGAGTATATACACTCTTTACAGAAAATTCAGAAACGACATCAGGAATGGATACAAACAACCAAAAACCTGATTTTGCAAACTTTAGATAAAATTGTTCAGTCTATACCTAATGAGTGGTATGTAGGTTTGCAAGAATATAATGAAAAAGCTCCACAAAGTATAAATTTAGAGTCAGCCTCGTTGCATTTAAAAAATATGTATAGTGGTATTGTGTATAAAACGATAGATAGTGTGAAATCTTATGTGAAGTATGGAGGGATGCTTAGCTATGCTCAAACCTATAACCGAACCATTACTGTAAGTATTTATTATCCTCATATTGAACAATGGGTTGAAAAAAGGGAACCCTTATTCTTAGGAAATTTTGAACCATCCGAAATAACTGAAGACTTGATATTGAAACATTTAGAAGATTTCCTGAATGCTGTGACTGAATGGGAAGATAATGAACGAGAACCAATTGGCTTCAATTTTGGTAAAGGTTAATCTATAAAAAAATTATATATTTGCGAGCTAATTGTTTGCTATGAGAAAGAAAAGTTTTTTGAAATACACTTTAATGCTAATGGTGATTGGCATTACGAACTTTGTTGCACAAAATTGGATATTCAGAATAGACCTTACAGAGGATAAACGTTATACCATTTCAGATGCTACTAAAGAAATTCTTGAAAACCTCAATGATGAAATCCGAATTAAAGTTTACTTAGAAGGTGAAAACTTGCCTGCAAGTTATCGAATGTTTAGAAATACAATAGCTGAAAATTTGGGTGAGTTCAAAAGGTATGCAGGTAAGAACCTGAAATTTAAGTTTATAGATCCTTTGGCTGTCAAAGACAAAGCAGAAAAAGATACACTTATTAAAAATTTTCAGAAAAAAGGAATCACGCCCACACCTATTTCGGTATATAAAGAAGGTGAGCGTTCTGAAAAATTTATCTTTCCTGCTGCTGAAATTTCTTATAAAGATCTAGAAATTACTGTGCCACTAATAAAAAGTGATGCAGCAGCTCAAGCCGTTAATGAAGAAGTAGAAGCTCGTCTGCTTAATAGTTCTATCGAAAATATTGAATACTCTTTTATTTCAGCTATTAAGCAAATTACAGATACAACTACACATAGAGTAGGTTTTATTTATGGACATGGAGAGTTAGCACTCCCTTTGGTTGCAGATGCAGCCCGAACCCTTTCTCAGAAATATGCAGTATATCCCGTAGATTTACCTAAAAGTCCATCTTTAGATGGTCTAGATGCAATTATTATTGCAAAACCAGATTCTACATTTAGTGAAGATGATAAATACAAAATAGATCAGTTTTTAATGAAAGGAGGAAAAGCTCTATTTTTTGTAGATGCCTTAGATATTCGGGAAGATAGTATCAACACAAAAGAAGGAGCAGTAGCTATTCCTTACACAGAGTTTGTTCAGAGTATGACTCCTTTTTTCTTTAATCTTGGAGTTCGTTTTGAGATGAATTTTATAGAAGATGTTCAAAATTTTGGTTTTTTAGGATTTGTAGTGGGCAACTATGGAGATAAACCCAAATTAGAGGTATTACCTTGGAGACATTATCTAAGTATTAGAAACTATTATCCACATCCTGTTGTAAAAAATTTAGAACCTGTATTAGGACGTTATGTAAGTACTCTGGATACAGTGGCTTCTGCTTCTGAAATTAAAAAAATCCCTTTAGCAAGTTCTTCTGCTTATACCCGAGTTGTCCCTTATCCTGTTATTATCAAATATGAAGAGGCAAGAGAAACTCCTGATATGAATATCTACAAGAAGGGAAAAGCTGAAACAGTCATGTTTTTACTTGAAGGGCAGTTTACCTCATTTTTTGCAAAAAGAATCCTTCCATCAGATCCACGAGCTAAAACATTTATCAATAAAGGTAAACCTACAAAAGTGCTGGTATGTGCTGATGGTGATTTTTTGAGAAACTCTGTAAACCCCAAAACTGGGCAAATAGCTCCCTTAGGCTATGATAAATATTCTCGTTATCAGTTTGCTAATAAACAGTTCTTACTCAATATGTTGGACTATATGCTTGATGATGATGGAATCATTTTGGCAAGAAATAAAGAGATAAGCCTCAGACCCCTAGATAAAAAGAAATTGCAAACGAAAAGAACTTATTGGCAATTTATCAATGTGGCAATGCCTTTAGTATTGGTAATTCTGTTTGGAATAGTATGGGTTATGTTAAGAAAAAGAAAATATACTAAATAATTTTAGTATATTTCAGCTTATAATCAAAAACTTATACTTATGAAAAAGCATTATGTTGGGGTTATATGTTTGATGCTTTGTTATATCATATCCCATGCTCAACAGACTTTTTTTACAATTCCATCAGGAGAAATTACACACAGAAATAAAATTTTTTATCAGTTCCAAACTAATTTTTTGGATGTACATGGCTCACAAACAAAATTTGACTTTTGTTATGGTATCGGGCATCACTGGGAGGTAGGTTTTAATCTGGATACAGAATTAAGCTGGAAAAAAAATCATAAATTCTTTGAAATAGAAGATTCTATAGGCGTAAACCCTGTAACACCTCTCTTGCTATTCAATATGCAAAAGGGTATACCTTTATTACCACATCCGAAACTGCGTTTAAATGTTGGTACACAGGCTGGTACAAATTTTATCCATAAAGAACATATGCGTTTTGCTTATATGGGTTATGTCATGCTTGCTTCCGAATTTAAAGAAGACTGGCACACTAATCTTGGAGTTTATGTAACCAATGATGCATTTGCAGGTACAGGAAGTCATATAGACGTTTTTGGAGGTATTGAGATTCCTTTTTCAGAACGCTGGGCTGTAATGGCAGATGCCACATTTGGAAGTAATTCTAACTGTATAGGTACATTTGGGTTTTCGTATAACCCAACCAATAGAATACAAGCATGTTTGGGTGGTATAGCTCCCATGCCCAATAATCCCATTAAAAAATATGGCATTGTATTCGAATTGAGCGTTTTCGGTTGGGATTTTTGGGATAAAAATGAGGATTAAGATTTACAAATTTTCTCTCAAATCTGTCTTTAAAGCTTTTTTAGCTGGGAAATAAGCTACAAGCATTGTACAACCCAAAATGGTTATAAATGTAAAAACAAAATCGAGCCAGTCCATACGAACAGGATAAGCATCTATCACAGAAGCAGTTAATCCCATTCTTACGTAACCAAACTGTTTTTGTAACCAACACAAACTAACCCCTAATATCAATCCAATGATTGCACCAGAAAGGGCAATCATCATCCCCTGCTGAATAAAAACTCGTTGTACAAACTTTTTTTCAGCACCCAATACCTGCCAAATTGCAATATCTTTTTTCTTTTCAATGGTAATCATGGTAAGTAAAAAGAAAATATTGAAGCAAGCAATCAAAAACACAAAAGAAAGTGCTATCTGGGTTACTAGTTTTTCGATACGAATGGCTCTTAAAACCTCAAATTGTTGTTCTTCTTGGTTTTCAACTAAAAAATTACTACCTAAAGTCTTTTTCAAAATTTCCTGTATTTTAGGAATGTCCTTCTTGTCGTGTAATTTAAGTTCTAAATAGCTACGTTCTTGTATAGTATAGCTCATTAGGTCTTCTGTAAATTCAATTGGTACAATAATATATTTACCATCATGGTCATATTCTACCTCAAAAATTCCAGAAGGTAATACAGAAAGTTTAACAATATCTTTCTCAGACATTCTTATTTTTTCTTTTCTATTGGGATACCAGATTTCAATAATTTCATCACCCATATTCATGGTAAGCATCTGAAAAACACCTAAACCAATAATGGCTCGAGCATAATCTCCTTGATAGAGTTTAAACTCTCCAGCTCTCACCTGCTTGGCAAGCCCTTCCAAAGCAATAAAATTTTCTGTAACACCTTTTATTTTACCAACCATCTGCCTGTCTTTATATCTAAAAACAGCATCATCCTCAATGGCTTCCGAAATTACTTTAATACCCTTGATACTTTGTATTTTTTTCTTGGTAGCATCATCATATACAAAAAACTTTCCTTTTATTGGACTAATTTTCAGTTCGGGGTTTAAAATATTGTATTGCTGTTTGATAACATCTTCCAGACCATTAAACACAGAAAGTAGTATAATAAAAGCCATAGTTGCCAAGGCTATTACTAATACCGTAATAAAAGAGATAATATTGATAAAAAGGTTCTTCTTTTTGGAGAGAAAATATTTTTTTGCTACAAAAATAGAAAGATTCATGATACAATGCTTAAAAGGCTGAAAGTACAAAATCTAAATAGATTTTACAAAATCAACTTATAGCTTTACCCCAATCAGAAGCATATCATCTCTTTGTAAAGTTCCTTTTTGATGAATCATGAGCATTTCTTCTAAGGCTTCATGTTGTTCTTGCATGCCCTTTCCTGTTATTGTGGAAAGAGTATATTTGAGTTTACCCTCACCGAGTTTTACACGTTCTGCATCATTTTGGTCTGTAATACCATCAGAACACAAATAAATACAAGATTGAGGAGGTAATACAATATCCTGAGTCTCAAAATGAATATTCTCATTTTGTTCTCCACCAATGGATTTTCTTGAGCCTTTAAGGGTAAATATTTGATTATCTGATCCTTCTGTATAATAAAGAGGTCGTTTTGCTCCCGAAAAAGAAACTTTGGTTTTACCATTAGGCAGTTTTTCTAAGAGACATAAAGCTAAATCCATTCCATCTCTATTACCTGTCTCTTGTTGTCTTAAAACAGTTTTAACTTCATCATGAAGTTTCTCTAAAATGATTGCAGGGTCTGTTATTTTATTATATAACACAATCTTTTCAAGCATAGTGTTACCAATTAAACTCATAAATGCTCCTGGCACACCATGCCCTGTACAATCTACAGCAGCAATAACTACCTTATTTTCTATTTCATTGAGCCAGTAAAAATCACCAGAAACAACATCTCTGGGTTTGAAAATAACAAAATACTCACTTAAGAGTCTGTCCATCTGTTCTTTGTAAGGTAAAATGGCAGTCTGAATAGTTTTTGCAGCATTAATACTTTTTTCAATTTTTTCATTCTGTTCTGCTAAAGCTTCATTTTTTTGAGAAATGGCATCCCTTTGTGCCATAATTTCTTCTTGTTGCTGTCTTAGTTCTTCTGCTTGTGTTTGTAGTTCACTATTTTGTTCTTCAATGGTAGCATTTTTAGCTGCTAATTCTTTATTTTTCTTCCTGTTCTGAATCAAGAAATACCCAACTACGGCTAGAAATAGGGCAACAATACCTAAAATAATACCTAAAACAGCCTGTTTTTGTTGTTCCTCTTTGCGTTCAGCTTCTCTTTTTTGGTCATCCAATTCTTTTTGACGCTGAGCTTCTTTTCTTTCTGTTTCCCTTTTTTGTTTTTCTAATTCTTTATCTTTTTCCAAGAAAGCAACTTGTTGTTGTTGTCTTTCAGCTTCTTGTTTTTGCTTATCTGCTTCTGCTTTTTGTCTGAGGATTTCTAATTGTTGTTCAGCTTGTTGTTTTTCTGCTGCTGCTGCTCTAAATCTTTGATTTTGAATTTCTTGAGCATCCTTTAAGGCTTTTATTTCACTTTCTTTAATTTTTGCTTCCTGTTGAGCCTGTACCAAAGCCATAGCCTGTTTATCTTTTTCAGCTAAATCAGCCTTGATTTCCCCTTCCTTCTTTTCTATTTCCAGCTGCTTCTCAATTAATTCCTGACGTTGGCGATTTTGCTCTTCTTGGTATGCTTTCTGTAAGTCTAAATATTTTTGATAATTTTTTTGGTATTGCTTTAAATCTTGTTGTTGTTGATAAATATTAGCTTTTATCTGATAGCTTGACATAAGAACTTCCTGAGCTTTCGATTTATTAACTCCATTCAATTCTCTTTCTGCTTCTGTAATAGCATCATCTATATAAACGAGAGCATTATCATTCCGATTAGCCAAAAACTCATTAACAGCTAAAAAATTATTGATTTTTGCTTCTTCTACTTTATTATTTTGTGATTTTCGAATCACTAAAGCATCATCATAATACTTCTTGGCACTCTTGAAATCACCTTCATTGGTATATGTAGAGCCTATATTCATCAAAGCAATTGCTCGAATATTTGTATTACCTTTATTTTGGGAGGCAACTTGTTGATTAAACTTGATAGATTGGTCAAAATTATCAAGAGCTTTTTGAGTATCACCTAATTTTTTGTAGTTGTATCCAATATTATTATAGGTATTTGCCAAAGAAGGCAAATCATTTTTATAATAGGTTGTTAGCTCTTTGTAGTATTCAATAGCAGATTTATAATCTTTTGACTCTGTGCTAATGGTGGCTAAACCTTCTAAAGTTTCTTTAATCTCTTCTATATTTTTATCAGCTTTCTCTATTTCCAACACCTTTTTATAACCTTCAGTAGCTTTTGGGTAGTCTTGCATGAGTAAGTATGCTAAAGCTATATCCTTTTGTGTTTCACTTTGTTGGTGTAAAGGCTTCTTATTAGATTTTTCTAAATCAAGAGCTTTTTGATAATACTCGATGGCTTTGCTATAACCCTTCTGCTTTTGATATAGGAGTCCTATTTGTTTAGAAAGCATAATTTTAGACTCATCATCCTTGGCTTTATTGAGTTGAGCAATTAAATCATTAGTATTTTGGGCAGAAACATAACCCAAACTGAGCAAACTTATCAGGATTAACAAACGCATAAGTCAAGTTCTATTTTAGTGGCATAAATAAAGTATTGTAGTTCTTAGAATTTTACATTAAAACCTCCCATAATTCGTATAGGATTTTGAGGTGCACCCTTTGCAAACTCAGCTTGTGCAGCAGCTCCCTGTAAATCTGCTTGAGGAGATGCTCCAAGGTTTACAGCATAATATCTTTGATCTAAAAGATTTCTTGCTTGCAGAAACAAAGAGAAATAACTGTTTACAATGTAATTAGCATGTAGATTCAGAAGCGAATATCCTTGAAGTCTTTGTCTTTTATTATTATCTGTTTGACTTCTAGCATACGAAAATTGCTCACCAATAAATATTCCTCTCAAAGAAAAATTAAATTTCTTACCTAAGTCCATTTCAATACCAGCTTTGAAAATAAGGGGTGAAATAGCAGGTAGCTCAACACGTTCTTCTTCTCCATTACTATTGATATTATTTACTCTGCCATTTACATAACTCGTTGAAAGATAGCTGGTAATTCTGTTGTTTTTACCAAAATTCTCACGATATTCTAGCTGCAGGGCTCCTCCATAATTCGTTTGTTCCCCTCTATTAATAGCTACCTCAATGAATGCCACAGGCCAACCTTCATATTGCCCGTTATACAAATTACCATTTGCTGCATCAGCAGTGTAGTCAAACAAACCATTACTTAAAGAATAAAATCCGTTTAAATTAACTCTAAAGTTTTTACTGTTAAATACAACAGCTCCCTCTAAGGTCTGAATTGTTTGTGGTTTTAAATTTGGATTGGGTAGCCTGAAAAAAAATGACTGATAGGTCGTTCCATTATCTGTACTAAAGAAAGTACCAAATTGGTCGAAAGCTGCCAAAGGTGAAGGGGCTAAGAAAGCAGAACCATACAGAAGTTTAGTAGTGAAATTTTTATTAATTTCATAAACCAAACCAGCCCTTGGGTTGAAAGAGCCTCCATAACGACTATTATAGTCGTATCTGCCACCAAGTGTTAAATAAATCTTTTCTAAAATAGAAATCTGAGATTGTACAAACCCACCTACGTTAGAATAACGTAATTCAGGAATATCAGCTCGAATACCATTTGGATTATTAGGCTGAATAGTACCTACAATAATAGGTCTTTGAGTTCGATTATAAATAGGAGATTGTAAGTCATGTCCACGAGGGTTGGAAAAAAAGTTCTCATAAGTGATACCTGCTGTAAAATTTACAGTATTATTTAGAGTATAAGTTACAATCTGTTCGCCTTTTAACATTTGCCCTTTAGAAAACAGATATGCAGTTTGCAAACCAGTATAAACATTTCTAAAACTTGACTCAGGGTCTAAATTATACAAACTGCCTACTAAAAAACTATTAAGTTGAAACTTACCTAATGTTTTGTTGTAGGTAAGGTTACCCATGGTTACACTGTGTCCAAAAAAGTTACCTTTATTATGGACAGTATTGTCAGGGTTTACAGCAAGTGTAGAAGAATTAACAGATTTATTTTTGAAAATTGTAAAAGAAAAATCACTGTAACGAACATTTCCATGAATTGCATAACCTTGTAAAGGGTCTATACTATAAATAGGATTCACATTTGCTCTGATAGGTCCGAAAACAGTATTAAACGTTCCTGAGGCTAAGTTACTTTCCATGGTTTTGTATTCTTCTGGATAAAACTTACTCAACTGAGGTAGTTGATCTATCATGTATTGAGCTGAGAGCGTGTAACTTAGCTTTTCACTTGCTTTTTTACCCAAAGAAAAATTACCTAAATAATAATTATATGCTCCTATCATACTACTGACTTCACTTTTTTTGATGTCATTAGCTGTTTTTGTAATAATATTGATTACACCAGCAAAAGCATCCGCTCCATACAAAGCAGATGCAGGACCAAATACAATTTCAACCTGTTTGGCTAAATGTATAGGATAATTTTCTATAATAGGAATAATATCGTTTGTAGGAGAGTTTGCACGAACCCCATCAATTAGTAAAATGAATTTATCATTGGCATTGGCATTTGTCCCTGTAATTCCTCTGAGAATAATGTTGTTATTCCAACGAGGGTCAACCAAATTATCTACTCTTACATTAGGAACATCTTGTAACAACTCTGCCAAAGAAGTATAACCTCTCCTTTGAATTTGTTCAGCAGTTACAACAAATACTGTACCTGGAGCTCTACTTGATTTTTGCTCTGCTGTACGGCTGGTAGTAATGATATTTACGTCTTCAAAATCATCTGAAGAGTTTTTCTGCTTTAAAAGTTCTTCTACTTCTATTTCATGAGTGCTGGGGCGAAGAGTATCCTGACTAAAAGCTTGTTGCCCTACCATATATATGCTTAAACAAATGGCAATTTTACAAATGTTTCTCATGGTTCTTTTTTATTTTGGTAGTTTAGCAAAATAATAAAAAAAAGGAACTAAGCAAATCATATGAATATTATCTTTATGCTAAATTATAATATTCATAATATCTTATAAATATTTATAAGCTTGTCTTAATACTTTTTCTGCCCCTCCAATATTATCTAACACATATTTTTTACTTATTTCATGTATTTGGTTGTAATGGCTTTTGTTATTATATAACTTTGTAAATAAAAGTTGTAATTGTTCGACATTACTAATGTTAAAAGCAGCACCATTGGTTATTAAATCTTGAGCTTCTCTAAATTTCTGATACGCTTTATCACCAAAAAAGATAGGCATACCGAAAGTAGCAGGTTCTAAGATATTATGAAGTCCTTGTTTGAACCCACCACCTACAAATGCAAAATCTCCATAGCGATATAATGAAGATAAATAACCTATGTTATTGACAATCAGATTGTCAAAGTCTTTAGGATTTTGAGTCTGGTTTATTTCAGAAAATAATATGGTTTTTCCTTTGAGTTCATTTTTTATACTTAAGATTTCTTTTTCATGAATTTCGTGTGGAGCAATAATTACTTTTAAAGGTTCTTGAAAATCCTTAAGAAAATCTTTTAATACCATCCAATCTTCTCCCCACATACTACCAACCACAAGTAATGGCGTATTATTTTTGAATTTTTCAATTTTTTCAAGCTCTTGTACTTGGGAAGCTATTTGATAAACTCTATCAAAGCGGGTATCAGAAGCCATTGAACAATGAGCTATATTAATGGCTTGTAGTAGTTTTAAAGAGTTACTGTCCTGAACAAAAATATGATTAAAAAACGATAGAATACTTCTATAAAAACTACCATACCACTTAAAAAATAATTGATTGCTTCTGAAAATAGCAGAAAATAGAACAACAGGAATTTGACGCTTATGAGCTTGGGAAAGGTAATGATACCAAAATTCATATTTTGTCCAAAGAATAATTGAGGGTTGAATAATTTCTAAAAATTGTTTCGCATGATGGGCAGAATCTGAAGGCAGGTAGCAAATAATATCAGCTTGGTCGTAATTTTTACGAATTTCAAAACCTGAAGGCGAAAAAAAAGTAAGTATAATCTGAAAATGAGGGTGTTGAGCTCTAAAGCTCTCTAATACAGGTCTTGCCTGCTCAAACTCTCCTAACGAAGCACAATGAAACCATGCTTTAGGAACATCATTACTGACTTTTTGTTGAAGGTATTCAAATATGTTTTTTCTGCCTTTTATCCAAAGTTTAGCCTTTGAGTTTCCCAAAAAAGCAGCAATGGTAATCAATAATCTGTATGTATTTACAGATAAATTGTAAAAAAACAATCCCAAAGTAAAAGAAGTTAAGTGGTTATAAAAAAATTGCAGAAACCTAAGCTCAGGTTTCTGCAATTTTAGTATTAAAAAATTGTATAAGCAATCTATTAAGGGAAAATACCCAACATTTGGTAGCTTAATGCAATCTTACGAATAGAAACATAGAATGCTGCTGTACGTAAATCTCCAAGCTCAGGTTTTTCAACCAGAGCATCACGAATTTCTCTATAAGAACCAATCATGGTGTCTTCTAAGCCAGAGCGTACAATATCCTCTTCATCAGCACCTTGTACAATAGAAGCACGTTCCTCAAATGTAAGTTTATTGCCAGTAAGAGCTTCTACGGTATCTACAATTTTGCTATAGCTTTTCTCTTCAGCACGTTTGCCCATTCTACCAAAACGAACATTAGAAAGGTTTTTAAGCCATTCAAAATATGATACGGTTACACCACCTGCATTCAAATAAAGGTCAGGAATAATGACAACTCCTTTCTTCAATAAAACTTCTTCTGCTTGCATAGTGATAGGTCCATTTGCAGCTTCAGCAATTACTTTTGCTTTTACTCTGTCTGCATTGGCTTCTGTAATTTGGTTTTCTAAAGCAGCAGGAACTAAAATATCACATTCCATCTCAAGCATAGCAAGAGAGTTTTCTACATTTGTTGCTCCTGGATAATTTAAGATAGATTTACTTGCCTGACGGTGCTTGAATACAGCCTGAACATCTAGACCATTTGCATCAAAAATACCACCTTCATATTCTGCAATACCTACAATCTTAGCTCCAGTTTCTTGTAAGAATTTAGCAGCGTGATAACCTACATTTCCTAAACCTTGAACAATCACTGTTTTGCCTGCAAGACCTGTAGTTAATCCGATTTTTTTGGTATCTTCTTCAAAATTGAAGAATTCACGAAGACCATAGAATACTCCCAAACCAGTAGCTTCTGTACGCCCTCTGATTCCACCAATACCAATGGGTTTACCTGTTACACAACCTTGAGCATCAGTATCTCCAAACTTAAAAGTCATGTAAGTGTCTGCAATCCATCCCATTTCACGTCCACCTGTTCCATAATCTGGAGCAGGAACATCCACAGCAGGACCAATTAAATTTTTCTTAATTAATTCAGTAGCAAAACGACGAGTTACTTTTTCTAAAACTTTTTCAGAAACTTTACGAGGGTCAATTTTTACACCACCTTTAGCACCACCAAACGGAACATTTACAACTGCACATTTGAATGTCATCAGGGTTGCAAGTGCTTTTACCTCGTCTTCAGATACCTCTGGACTATAACGAATCCCCCCCTTAGTTGGTAATTTGTGCATACTGTGTTGTACACGAATACCTTCAATGTTGTGAATTTCCCCATCTATTTCTACAGGAAAGGTTACTTTATAAACACTGTTACAGTGACGTATTCTTTCAAGTAATCCTTTGGGTAAGCCTGTATGCTTAGCAGCCTTGTCGTAATAGTACATCACGGTATCGAGGAACTTCTTACCTTCCTCCAAATGATTAGCCATAAATTTTCTTGTTTTGAATCTGAAAATATTTTTGTGCAAATATCATAATTCTTCTCAGAAAAATCATAATTTTTCTTTAAAAACTTTTATTTGATTTTAGTCAGTATATTTCTTTTTGGAAAGGTCTGATTAACCACCATCAAACTCGTTTGTGAAAGCATTTTTTTGCCAATAGTTTTATTTTTTCTTGTGTTCAGATAATTTAGAAGTTTTTTCTAAAAACTGATGAAGCACAATCAATGCCCAAACACGATTGTAGTAGTATTTATCCCCTGCCAGAAATTTTTCTTTTAAGGCTTTCACTTGTGAGTATTTCACAATATTGTGTTTTTCAACTATTTTTCTGTGTAAAAACTCATCTATTAAGAATTTTAAATCTCCTGATAACCAGTCTGCTAAAGGAATTGAGAATCCTTTTTTGGGTCTTTCAAAAAACTCAGCAGGTACATACTCATACAATACCTTTTTAAGAAGATATTTGGATGTTTTATCTTTATATTTCAGGTCAGAAGACAGATTCATGGCAAATTCAACCAAACGATAATCCAATAAAGGCGAACGAGCCTCCAGACTATATTTCATGGTAGCTCTATCCACTTTTACCATCAAATCATCTTGAAGATAATATTGCAAATCAAAAAATGACTGTTGAAGCATTGGGTTACACTTTAATAACCCAAATTGTGAGGTAAGCAAAGGTGCCGAATTTGTAATCGGAAAAGTTACCAGATTTTCTACTTCCTTTTGCGAAAACAAAAATTGTTCTTGTGAGAAAATATGACTTGCCAGTTTCTTTCTTTTAGGATAAGCAAACAATGAAGATGCTTTTTTATATGAAACGTTTTGTGGACGTGTTTTTAGAATTTGAGAAATTGGATACCTGAATAATTTGAAAATCGGATTGTGTAATCTTTTTGCCCATTGATACATTCCATATCCCAAAAATAATTCATCACCTCCATCACCACCAAGTACCACTTTTACCTGCTTTCGAGCAAACTCCGAGACAAGCATGGTTGGTACAGCCGAAGAGTCCGCAAAAGGCTCATCATACACATCAATCAGTTCAGGAATAAGTTTTTTAGCCTCTGAAATAGATATAATCTGCTCATAATGGTCTGTCCCCAAGTGTTTGGCAACTTTTTGAGCAAAGGGAGCCTCATTAAATTTCTCTTCTTTAAATCCGATAGAAAAAGTTTTAACAGGGGTTTTGCTTTGTTCCTGAGCAATAGCTGCCACTGTGCTGGAGTCTATTCCTCCACTCAAGAACACTCCCACAGGTACATCACTAATCATACGGTATTGTACCGAACTTGTAAGGAGTTGTTTGAGCTTTTGAAAAGCTTCTTTTTCATCATCTATATTTTCTTTCTTAATACAAGCCTGAATATCCCAGTACAAATTTTCCTCAACACCATTTTTGGTGATTTTCAGCCAATAGCCTGAGTACATTTTAAAAACATCTTGATATATGCTATGTGGACGAGGTATATAACCTAAATGTAAAAAGTCTTCAATAGCTTCATGATTCAGGTCTTTCTTAATAAAAGGAAGAGCCATTAATGCTTTCAGTTCTGAGGCAAAAGCAAAATGATGCCCGTTCCAAAAGTAATAAAGAGGTTTTTTGCCTATTCTGTCTCTAAATAAATATAATTCTTTTTTTTCAGTATCATAAATAGCAATGGCAAACATTCCATTAAACATTTGTACACAAGATGCTCCTTTTTGTACAAATGCTTCCAAAATCACTTCTGTATCAGAGGTTGTTTTGGTTTCTATCTGGAGTTTTTCAGCTACTTCCTTAAAATTATAAATTTCCCCATTGAAAACCGTAATGTACCTGCCATTATGAGATGCCATTGGCTGATTAGCCTGCTCAGATAAATCGAGTATGGAGAGTCTTCGATGCCCCAAACCACACTTTCCATCATAAAAAAAACCCTCAGCATCAGGACCTCGATGAGCCAACTGAGTAGTCATTTGTTTTAATAAATCTTCGGAGACACCATTCTGAAAAGAAAGAAAACCTGCTATACCACACATAAGAAGTGATGAATTATAAATGCATATAATGATGAATACTCCTTTTACGGAGATTTACAGAACAATACCTTAAAAGTCTTATATCTGTTGTCTAATGTTTTTTGTCTATCCTAAAATTTCTTTATAAGCCAACCATGCCATTAGCCCTGCTCCAATTTCGAGAGCATCCTCATCTATATCAAAAGTAGGAGTATGCACTCCAGAAATAATCCCTTTGGCTTCATTTCGAGTGCCTAATCTGTAAAAACAAGCATCTGTAATTTGTGAATAATAAGCAAAATCCTCAGCAGCCATCCAAATATCTAAATCTATTACGTTTTCCTCACCAAGATATTCGATAGCACCCCGTTTTGCTTTTTGTGTAAGCTCAGGATGATTTTTCAAGAAAGGATACCCTCTTCTAACTTCAAACTCACAACGTCCACCCATTGCTTCTGCTATTCCTTCAGCTATTTTAACCATTTTCTTATGAGCCTCCCCTCTCCATTTTTCATCTAAAGTTCGGAAAGTACCTTCTATGTATACCTCATTGGGTATGATATTGGTTGCTCCATTGGCTATCACCTTTCCAAAAGAGAGTACAGACGGTATTTTGGGAGAAGCATTTCTACTTACTACTTGTTGTAATGCCACAATAATATGAGAGGTTATTAAAACAGGGTCAATGCAATTTTCGGGCATAGCACCATGTCCTCCTTTTCCTATTACTCTGATATACAACTCGTCAGCACTTGCCATATACATTCCTTCTCTAAAACCTACTTTTCCAACAGGTAAAAGAGGCATTACATGCTGTCCTAAAATACTTTTAGGTTTAGGGTTTTCTAAAACACCTTCTTTAATCATCAAAGAAGCTCCACCAGGTACTTTTTCTTCTCCAAGCTGAAAAATACAACGAATTGTCCCTTCAAAACTTTCTTTTAAATTCTGTAAGATTTTACAAGCCCCAAGCAAAGAAGCTGTATGTACATCATGCCCGCAAGCATGCATGACACCTTCATTCTTAGATTTGTAAGGTACATCATTTTGTTCTACAATAGGCAGTGCATCTATATCTGCTCTAAGAGCTATGGTTTTCGATTCTGGATTTTTCCCTTTGATATGAGCTACAAGCCCTGTTCCTGCAATACCTGACTGAAAATCAATTTGATATTCTGTAAGTTTTGAGGCTATAAATTTGGCTGTTTCAAATTCTTGATAAGATAGCTCAGGATGAGCATGTAAGTGTCTTCTATTAGCCCTGATTTCTTCAAAATATTCTCTAGCCAGAGCCTTAATTTGTTGTTGTATCATGTATAAAACCTTCAAAATTGAATAGAGTTTCAAATTTAGTTTTTTTCCATAACAACCTTATTTTTTTTATAAAAGTTTTCTATAAAAAACAGCCCTTGAATACTCAAAGGCTGTTTTTATATTTTATTGCTTTACAACTTTTTGTACAAACTCTTTTTCTTTTGTAATCACTTTAAATACGTATATGTCTTTTGCTTCTCCATTTAAAATATATTCTTTCTTCCAGAGTAATGTATTTTTATCAAAAGTATTTTTCAAAACCACCCTACCTGTTGCATCATAGATGAGAATTTCTACATTGCCCAAATATTTTCCTTGCAATGTTAATTCCACTTTATCTCTGAAAGGATTTGGGCTGATTTGTAGTTGTAAATCTTTAGGAGCTACATAAAATGTACGCTCAACAGGTGTGGCAGCATTATAAACATTATTTCCAGCTTGACTGGCTCTAATTGTAATATACCCTAAATTATTTAAAATCAGATTTTTCTGAGAAAGTGTTGCATTACCTAAAACTAGTTCAAAAGTAACTGGTAAATTACTTGTTGCTGTTGCCTCTAAATCGAAACTGTTTTCTGTAATAATCTTATCCTCAATTTGCTCAAAAATAATAGTTTGGTCTCTTTTTGTAACCAAAAATGTTTGTTCAACAGAAACAGCAGGGTTAAAATAATAATTTCCAGTCTGTGAAGCTCTTACAGTAATAGTACCACTCTGATTGAAATTTAAGGTATTTCCTGAAAGTGTAGCATTTCCCGAAACAAGGCTAAAAGTAATAGGTAGATTTTGATTGGAGTTTGCAATCAGAGTTACGGGGCTTTCATCTACAAATTTTGTTGTGATAGGGTTAAATGTAATGATTTGATTTCCTTTGTTTACTGTAATTATAAAATTAGTGCTTGTACTTCCTCCTCTACCATCATTGGCTGTAATAGTAATAGTAGTAGTACTAATATCACTTGCACTAAAAGTAACTTGATTTCCTGTTCTATCCATTACTACTACTCCCACTGGGTTTCCATCAAGTGTATAAGTCATTACATCGCTATCAGCATCCGAAAAAAGAGTTGCTAAATCGTTGATTATAAAAGGGGCATCTGCATAAATAAGAGTTTGATTACTAACTGTCTGAATAACAACAGGAGGGCGATTAATAACTATCTGAAATGATTGATTTCTTTTACAACCTGCTACATCTGTGGCTTCGATGGTAATAGTGGTTGTTCCAGCTCCAACTATATTGAGTGTAAGAGTATTGCCAGAAACAGAAGGATTTACAATACCTGTAATACTTGCAGAAGCTGTATAGGTCATAGCTTGATTTTCAGGGTCAGTAAAAGCCCCTGCCAAATTAATAGTTGGGCTACTATCTGAAATCTGATAAAGTTTATCTGTAAGAGCTGTACCTATATTGGGTATCTGATTGATTGTGATAGTTTTAGAAATAGCAGAAGATGCTCTAGCCAATTGACGGCTATATGGAGTACAGGTAACTGTACGAGTTGTAGCATTTGCATTCCAGGTAATAGAGATAGCATTTTTATAAGCATAATTGGAGGTATTGATAGTACCACCCACTACTTGCCAATCAAAATAAAAATCTGAATTGAGATTCAGTGTATAAGTTTGAGTAAGATCATTACTACAAACAGTTGTATTTCCATTTAGTATAGTTGCAAGTGGTTTTAAGCGAAAATCATAAAAAAAATCACTTCCTCTTGGTGTTATATCAGTGTATAAATTAGTACCGTCAAAATGAACACCATGTCCTCTATTGGTATAAGGATAAAACACTTTAGGAGCATTTACGTTTCCTGCTCGTGTATTGAGTTGATTTCCTCCAAAGACATCAGGCAAATTAAACCCTGGCAACCAGTTTAAATTAGAAAAAGGTTCTCCAGAATTATAAGGAATGACATCATCATCAGAACTATGGAAATACACTCCAGCCATATCATTAGCACCTTCAATGTAATTTACATCACCCAATGCTCCTGCAAAACCCATTGCAGCATTCGCTTTTCCACTTACTGCATTACCATTTACATCTGTTTTGTTATCTCCTATTGCATCTAAACCTCCTAAATCAGGTCTGCCAAGATAATTACGAGTAGAGGCTGGTCTTTCAGAATCTTTATCTAAATAAACATTATGTAATGCTACAAAGCCTCCTGCACTATGCCCTGCTATGTATATTTGGTTAGGGTCTATTTTATAAGTATTTGAATTATTTCTAAAAAAACGCACAGCCGAACGTCCATCCTGTAAACCACGATAAACTGCTCGCTTAGAAAGTTCTTCATTAGAAATATTCATACCCAAACGATAATCTATGGTAGCTGTCACAAAACCTCTTCTAGCAAATGATTGACACAATTGTATCATGCTAGCTTCTGTTCTACTACCTGCTACAAAACCTCCTCCAAAACAAAATATTAATACTGGACGTTTTGTAAGAGTATCCAGTGTGTTGTTTGGATGATAAATATTCATTCTTAAGGTAGTAGTGACATTTCCATAAGAATCTTCATTAGCAAATTGTAGTCCAAATAAACTTGTTGTTTCTACATGAGGTATATTGGTACTAAAAGCAACATTATTGGTTATGGTGAGTTGTGCATTAGTAAATAACTCTGTTTTATAACGATTGGGTAGTGACTGTGCCTTTAAAAAAATGGGCATTATCACTAACCATAGCAATAATTGTAGATTTTTTTTCATAAGCATGCTCTTTTTTGATTGTTATATAAGATATTTGAAACTTTATATAGAGATATGATTCGTTTCTAAACTAAAAGTTCAGTTTCGCAAAAATAAAGATTTTATATTATAAATATTCATATTTTCTCTTTAAAAAATTATATTTAATACAAATTTTAAAACGCTAATGAGAAAGCATATTTTTTTATTTTTTTGTCTTTTGTTTCCATTGTTAAATGCAAACGCTCAATTGTCAAAACCTAAATTGGTAGTAGGGATAGTCATCGACCAAATGCGTTATGATTTCTTGTACAGATACTATCATGATTACTCTGATAGAGGGTTTAAAAGATTGATGCAAGATGGATTTACATGTCATAACAATAACTATCATTATGCTACTACCTATACTGGTCCTGGACATGCAGCCATTTATACAGGGTCTATTCCAGCCATTAATGGGATTGTAGGTAATGAATGGTATGAGCTATCAGGAAAAATGATGTATGTGGCAGAAGACACGACTGTTGTAGGTGTTGGAACTACAGCAAAAGCAGGGCAGATGTCTCCTCGAAATATGCTAACTTCTACAATCACAGACCAACTTCGGCTTTCTAATAACTTCCAATCAAAGGTAATAGGAGTAGCCATGAAAGATAGGGGGGCTATCTTACCTGCTGGGCATACAGCCAATGCTGCTTATTGGTACGAATGGGAAACTGGCAAGTGGATTACCAGCTCATTTTATACTCAAAAATTACCCACTTGGGCTGAAACTTTCAATAATTCTGGAAGAGCTAAACAACTTTTAAATACTACTTGGCAAACTTTAAAACCTATAGAAACTTACAAAGCTTCTGAAACTGACAATCAGCCTTATGAAAGACCTTTAAGTGGCGAAACCAATCCAGTTTTTCCTCATAAAATAAATTCATTCAATACTTTGGCTTATACACCTTTTGGCAATACACTTACCAAAGAGTTTGCATTAGAAGCTTTTAGAAAAGAAAATTTAGGAAAAGGTAATTTTACAGATTTTTTATGTGTGAGTTTCTCCTCTCCTGATGTTGGTGGGCATGCTTTTGGACCTTTTTCAATTGAAACACAAGATATGTATCTCCGTTTGGATTTAGAAATTGCGGATATGTTAGAAACTTTTGACAAAGAATTAGGTAAAGGAAATTATTTAGTTTTTTTAACTGCTGATCATGGTGTGGCTGATATTCCTGCTTTCTCTAAAAAACATAAAATTCCAGCAGGTAATAATCCAAAAGGCTATCATTTACAATTAGCCAATGATGCTTTGAAAAAGAAATTTGGAGAAGGAAACTTGATTAAATACATGGAAAATGAACAGTTTTATTTAAATCATGAACTTTTAAAACAAAAAAATATTACTGTAAAGCAAATTTATGATGAAATTAGATATACCTTTTTACCTCAAAAAGAAGTCTATACGGTTGTAAACCTATGGGATAAAGAAATAGATAACACGCTCCCCAATTATTATGCTTCTTTGGTTAAAAATATATATCATCCCAAAAGGAGTGGTGATATTTTGATTATTTTAAAACCCAATTGGCTGGATGGTTTTGAGAAAGGAGGAACTTCACATGGAACACCTTACGCCTATGATACTCATGTACCTTTGTTGTGGTTTGGTTGGGGTATCAGTAAAGGGGAGACTTACAGAAAAACTCAAATTGCAGATATTGCAATAACATTGGCTTCTTTACTTCATATTTTAGAACCCAACGGTTGTATAGGTAGCCCCATCATAGAAATATTAGAAAAAAAATAGTTTGATCTTTAAAGTAACACTTTACGTATGTCTCTATTATTTGATGATTTTAAGAGTTGGAAAACACACTGTATAGCTAATTCTGTACCTTTGTATAAACCTGTTTTGGAATATGAACAAGAGCAAAAAGGCAGAACAGAAGCCGAAATATGGACTCATATGCAGAATGCATATCAGGTAATGTGTAATGCTATTCAAACAGGGCTTACAGAAGATATGACTTCACGTTCTGGTATGGTGAATAATGGGGCAAAAAAAGTCTTTAATTCTCCTATTATAGTATTATCTCCTGAATTTCAAAAACTTATAAGTAGAGCTATTGCTGCCAAAGAAGTAAACTCTTGTATGGGGCGTATTGTAGCAGCTCCTACAGCAGGAGCATCAGGCATTTTACCTGGAATATTATTTACTCTACAAGAACTACATAACCTTTCAAACTCAAAAATTATGGAAGGCTTACTTGTTGCTGCTGGAATAGCTCTGATTATAGAAAGAAATGCTGGAATAGCTGGAGCTGTAGGTGGCTGTCAAGCTGAAACTGGCTCAGCAGCAGCTATGGGAGCTGGAGCAATCGTATATTGTCTTGGTGGAACAATTGACCAAGTTTTTAATGCTGTAGCCATTACCATACAATGTACTTTAGGTCTGGTTTGTGACCCAGTTGCTGGTTTGGTGGAAGTACCTTGTATTGTCAGAAATGCAAGTGGAGTAGCGATTGCTTATTCATCTGCCCAAATAGCGTTATCTGATATGGACTCTGTAATTCCTGTTGATGAATGTGTACAGGCTATGGGAGAAATAGGGCAAAGTATGGAGGCTCGTTATAAAGAAACTGCCCTTGGGGGGTTGGCAGCTACTCTTACAGGAAAAAAAATAGCTCAAAAAGTCCTTGTTCAGGATATTGAAATTTTACCAGATGAAACTTTATAGATAAGCATTATTATTTTTTGTAAAAAAGTAAAATATTCTTAATATTGATTAAATAATCATCACCTGAATGTTATTTCTCAGACTATTTACATTTTTTATTATTACTTTTTTATTTGTTTCAAACATTTCTGCTCAAAATTATAAAGTTTCTGAGAGTTGGAGTGAAATCTTAGCAAAAAAAGAAGGTGATGTAGAAATTGTATGGACTGGCTTAGAACCCTTTATTTATCAAGATAAAAATGGTATTTTAAAAGGTATAGAAGTAGATTTGTTGCGTGAGTTTTTTACATTTCTTGAAAAAAAATATAAAATAAAAATTCGTGTTCGTTGGCGAGAAGTTTCATCTTTCTCAGAAGTTGAACCTCTCATTCGTAGTAAAACGGGTTCCTATTTTGGAACATCAGCGATTTCTATTACTGAAGACAGAAAGCGAGCGGTAGCTTTTACGCCACCCTATATGCCTGATATTTCTGTTCTTATTTCGCATGCCAATGTACCTATTTTTGTAAGCAAAGAAGAATTTATCTATCATAGAACCCCTCTTATAGGTTTTACTGCTAGAGGTAGCACTTATGACATTGATTTAAAAGCTTTAAAAATAGATACCAAGAATAACTTTTCTATCAAATACATAGATAATAGTGAAAATCTTGTAGAAATTGTCCATTCTACCCCCAATTCTATTGCTTACATGGACTTTCCTATCTACTTAAAATATTATGAAAAAGGATATAGAATTAAACGCCAGTTTATTTTCAAGACTATTCGAGATGGATATGCATTTATTCTGCCTAAGCATCATGACTGGCAAGAACCTATCAATACATTTTTTAAGAGCTCATACTTTAAAACTGTTAAAAATGACATTATTCGTAAACATATAGGTCCAGAAAATCTAGCTCTTTTGTGGGATTTATCAGGAGGGGATGAATTGAAAATCTTCAAAAAAGAATATGGTCTTCAAGATAAAAATACTATCAAGCAAATTGTAGAAGAAGAAAAAAGAAAAAATCTTTTCACAATCTCTATTATTACCTCTATTGCTATATTTTTATTTCTATTAATTATTTTTGGAGTTTTGTATTATCGTTATAAAATTCGTGACAAAGCCAATAAGGTACTGACACTCAAAAATGAAGAAATTAATCAGCAAAAAGCCGAAATTGAAGCTCAAAGAGACTATATCGAACAAAAAAATAAAGAAATTAGTGACGCCTTAACGCAAATACAAAAACAAAAAGAACAACTTGAAGAAGTAAATCAAAGTAAAGATAGATTCTTTTCTATTATTGCCCATGATTTGCGTAGCCCTATCAACTCTCTTTTAGGTTTTACAAATTTGCTCTCAAATTATGCAGATGCGATGACTACAGATGAAGTTAAGAAAATTTCCAACGATTTGAATAAATCATTACAAAATGTATTGCAATTAATTGAAGATTTGCTGACTTGGGCTAGAAGTCAAATGAATAAAGTAGATTTTAAACCTGAGAATGTTTCAATTAATCAAATTATACGAGAGGACTTAGAGCTATCAAATATACTTTTTCAAAAGAAAGAAATTTTTCTAAAAACTGAGGTTGAGCCTGATTTATATGCATTTGCTGATGCAGACCATGTGAAATTTGTACTTAGAAACCTTATTACCAATGCTCTAAAGTTTACCAATAGAAATGGAGAAGTTTGTATCAAAGCTTTTAATAAAGGGAAATTTATTCAGATAGATGTCAAAGATAATGGGGTAGGAATGCCTCCAGAATTCAAAGAGAAGTTATTTAAAATGGATACTGTTAAAAGTACAACAGGCACCGATAATGAAAAAGGTACTGGGCTTGGACTTTTACTCTGTAAAGAGTTTATCAAAAAAAATGGTGGTGATATTTGGGTTGATAGTAAAGAGAATGAAGGTAGTTGTTTTTCATTTACTCTTGTGAAAACAGAAAATTCATAATTTTATATTGGACTCACTTGGTAGAACAAATTTATTTTATGCAGTAGAAGCCAATGATACGAAATTGCTGAAAAATATTGTTTTTAGTGAAGTTGGAGTAGGTATTTTCGGTTCTCGATTATCTTTATTACAGATTCAAGATAAATTTGGCTTAAAAGCTTCTAATGTTGCAATTCAGTATGGTTTTTATGAAATAGCTCAGTTACTTGAAGGCGAGGAATCAAGAATGCTTTGGTGTGAATAATTATTTTTGTTTCTTCTTATTAAAAAAACTACCTCCTATTGTAAACTCTGCACACTCAGCAGTAGCTGCATGAGATTTTAAAAACAAGCCTGTCCAAATATGTTTATGCCAATAATATTTCAGACCATAACGTTGATAAAAAGGCATATCAGCAATAGCCACAAACTGTTTATAGACATATACTCCAAACTGTATATTAAAAGACATTTTTCCAAAATTAATCTCATCACCCACAACTACACTTACCCGTCTATAATCAGGTTTTGAAGTGCTATCTTTGTATTTCTTTTGAATTTGATACTTAACTCCATCACTCCAAGAAATATCTACTCCTCCTATCAGTCGATGTATTGGACTTAAATCTCTTCCTGTATAGATTCCCAAATTGATAACCTTATGTTTATATGGCTGATTTACTTCTGCTTCTATCAAGCTACCTGCCAAAGCCGTTTGCAAATGCCATTTTTTTGAAAAAACTGGATTATTAGCTGGAGTATAGATAATGTTTTGTGGATGAAAAGTATAAGAAGTCCCAAGACTAACAGTCATGATATTTACACCTGCATTAGGTAGTTTATAAGCTCCATTAGAGTAATGAGTTAGCTGTAAAGCCGTTTTAAATTGCCAGTGTTTATCTATGGCATAATTCCAAAACCAACCCATTTGCATCACATAACTCCACCTGTTACTCAACACATTATTTGTGAAATTTTGCTGAATATCAAACGGATTTGTAGAATAAACCAATCCCGTACCTATTTTTAATTCTGCATTACTCTTGGATTTTCTATACAAAGGAAATAGATAATTACTTGTAAGGGCTACTGTTTTCCCGATTACATGGTTACGAAAATCAAAATATGTGAGAGCAAATGAAGTTTTAGGATGATTAAATTTTTTCATCCAAGTTTCATTCCCTAAATGATATTTATTAAAGTAAAGTGTTGTTGCAAATGGACGTGTTTGGAGATGTCCAATTTTGACAGAATGTTTAATAACAAAGCCATAATCTTGTAAAACTCCTATATCGAAGGGTTTCTGGGCATGAGTTTTGTAACAAAATACTATTAAAATAATCGTATATACAATATATTTGATTTTCATAATCTTATTTCTATGTTCAAAATTAAGAAAAAAGTATCAGCTCTTACAATTTATTTTGTGTGTTTCATGCTGAATGTAAATGCTCAAAATGCTCAGGAACTTTTAATAAAAGCCAAACAAGCTCTTGATAATAATCAGATACAAGAGTGTATCAGTCTTTCAAAACAGGTTATTGATTTAAAATATAATGTTTCAGAAGCTTATGTAATAATGGGATTAGCTCATTATGCGTTTTCCGACTACAACAAAGCCATTGATGCTTATACAAAATCTATTGAATTGGATAATCAATATAAAGATGCCTATTATAACAGAGGTGTTGCTTATTACTGGCTTTCAAAAAATGAACAAGCTCTAGCTGACTTTCAAAAAGCTATTGAGTTAGATAAGAAAGATGCCCGAACCTATACAGCCTTAGGTGTATTATATACCAAACTTGCAGAAAATGAGCAAAATAAAAAATATATACAGTTAGCTCAAGAAACTTATGAAAAGGCTATCGCTGTTAACCCCAAATACCCATCATCTTATTATAATTTAGCTCTTTTAGAGAGTGATAAACATCCAAAAAAGGCTTTGGAATACCTTAATATTTATATAAATCTCAAAAAAGATGCTGATGGATTTCTACTCAGAGGTATTGTCTACAATGATTTAAAAAAATTTAAAGAAGCTATTATTGATTTTGACGAAGCTCTAAAACTCAAAAATTACGACCCACAAATATACTCAGAGAAGGCATGGGCTCTTTTAAAAACGTCCCAAACTCAAGAAGCATGTAAAAACTGGAAAAAAGCTCAAGAGTTAGGCAGCACAGATGTAGCTTCATATTTAGAGAAATATTGTAAATAATAGATTGCATCAGTGTTGCAAAACCTGGCACCGTTTTTGTAAAGTTCATTTAAAGCTTCATTATACACCCAGCTAGGTATAATAAGCCCTTACACTATCCACTATAAAAAATTTGAAAACCTATGAACTTACAAGATTTCTGCTACCAACCTCATGTGGGATTTGAGGGGCGTAACCAAGCATACGGAGCTTATGACCTTCGTAAAAAGTATTCTAAAGTACTTAGTACCACGTTATTAGTTGTTGCTTTTAGTAGTGTAACTCTTTTTGCAACTCCTCTGATTCAGAGAGCTTTCTCACCTAAGGAAGAAGTAGTCAAACAAGTTGAACCCCCTATTGACTCAACAATTCCCATTGATATTATTACTCCTCCAGATGAAAGAAAAGAAAAAGAGAAGACTATTGTGGTTATCGAACCTATCAAAGAACAGCAAATAGCAACTATTGATTATCAAGAAATCAATATTACACCTGAAGAAATCAAAAAAAAGTTGGTAGAAACAGATTCTATAAAAGATGATGCTACTGCTATTTCTGATGAAACTAAAAAAGGTGATGGTTCTCCAATCAAACCTGATGAGACTATTACAGATACAAAAGGTAACCTAATGGATGGGACAGGTGAAGAGCCTAAAGTTGACATAGTATTAGAACCTTTTATGGTTGCTCAAGATGCTTCTTTTGAGGGAGGTATCAACGAGTTTAGAAAAAAATTACAAAAACAAATTGTGTATCCCTCTTTGGCTCGTAAAAAAGGTACAGAAGGAACAGTAACTTTACAGTTTGTAGTTGAAAAAGATGGTAGTATTTCTAATGTTACTATTTTAAAAGGTATTGGAGATGGTTGTGATGAGGAATCGATAAAAGCATTATCAAAAATTAATACACTTTGGGCTCCTGCTAAAGATGGAAAAGGTAAGTCTGTTCGTGTCAGAAAAACTATTCCTATCAAATTTGCCCTCAATCAATAATTTTTCTCATAATTTTTTCAAAAAGCCCTATGCAGTTTGATAGGGCTTTTATTTTTTGTATCATTGCAAACAATTTTCAAAATAATATATGCAATTACACGAAAAAGTAAACTTAATATTTGGCACGTTTATGGTAGTAATATTCTTAACCGTCGGAGTGCTTTTTATTGTATTTAACAAATTTTTTCAAAACCCTAATTTAGCTAATTTATTAGGTTGGGCAACAGTGGGATATGGCGTTATTCGCTTTGTACGTGTATATGGTATTTATAAGAATTGGAGAAGAGAAACTCAAAAACGTTAAATTTTTGCTTATTTTTTTTATATGTTTACGTTTCCAAAGTAGAAACTATGATTTATAGATTAACAACATTTTGTTTGCTTTTGACTTTGTATGCTTGTAGCTCCAATAGTGAAAACAATTATGAGACAAAAAAGTATGATACTCCAACCAGTGGAGAAATTACAGTGGCTGTAGATGAAGCTTTTTTGCCAATTGCTCAGCAAGAAGCTAAGGTTTTTGAAAACGAATATGATAAAGCAAAAATCAATATTGTAGCTTTACCTGAAGACAAAGCTATTCAATTGATGCTTCGTGATAGTATAGACGCTGTTATTGTGGGTAGAGATTTGAATAGTCAGGAGAAAAAAGAAATCGAACGACAAAAAAGTATGGTTCGTTCGTGGGTTCAAGCCTATGATGGAGTAGCCGTAGTCGTTCACCCTGAGTCCACAGACACAACATGGACTGTGGAGCAACTTAAAGATCTGTTTTCTGGGAAAATAAAAAACTGGAAAGATATAAAAGCAAGTAACTCTGATGCTGAAATTTCTATTATTTTAGATAATGCAAACTCCAGCAACTACAATTATACATCTACAAAGTTAGAGGTAAGTGATATTTCAAAATTAAAAATCTATGCTGCCAAGTCAAATAAAACTGTTGTTGAAAAAGTGAGTAAAGATAAAAATAGTATAGGCTTGGTTGGGTATAGTTGGCTGAGTAGCAATGATGTAGAAACAGAAAAGCTAAAATCATCTGTAAAATTAGTATCAATTTCTAATGTTCAACCATCACAAGTTTCTTTATTAGAAAACTCTTATCCTTTTAAAAGAGAGTGTTATAGCTTGGTTAAAAATGGAAGAATGGGATTAGCATTTGCATTTGCAAGTTATATCAATCAGGAAATAGGGCAAAGAATTATTTTAAAAGCAGGAATTTTACCTGCAAAAATTCCTGCAAGAGAAATTGAAATCTTAAAAAAATAAATAATAAACAAAAATTTCTTATATAACTTTATTAGACTTAAACGATTATTAATTTATTAGAAAAATGAGAAAACAAATTTTATCTATTTTGATGTTTGTGGGTGTAGTAGCACAAGCTCAAAATATCGAACAAGGATTAAAGTCTATGGATATGGAGCAATATAGCTCTGCTCAAAAGACTTTTGAGGATTTAGCAAAAAGTAAACCTACAGCCGAACATTATTATTACTTAGGATATTTCTATGCTAAAAGAGAAAATGCAGAATTAGCAAAAGCTAATTTTGAAAAAGGTTTAGCTGCAGATAAGAAATATCTACTCAATCAGGTTGGTTTAGGCGAAGTAAAATTAATGCAAGGAGATAAGGCTGGAGCTAAGGGTGTTTTTGATGAGGTTATTAATAAAACAAAAAGCAAAAACCACGATGTTTTATACAGAATCGGAGAAGCTTACATTGCTCATGAAGGAAATAAAGATGCAAATGAGGCTGTTCGTATTTTAGAAATGGCGATTAAACTTAAAGAAGCTAATGCAGATACTTATACTACTCTTGCGGATGCTTATGTAGCTACTCAAAAGCCAGAAAATGGCAAAGAAGCCTCTAAAAACTACAGTTTTGCTATCAATAAAAGCAATGGTAAAAGTGGAAAACCCTCTGCAAAACAAGCTGAGTTGCGTTTGTTAGTCCCAAATCCTGATTACACAGATGTTTTGAAAGAATATAAAGAAAGTATGCGTCTTGACCCAAGTTATACACCTATCTATCGTAAAATTGGAGAGTTATACCAAAAAGCAGATAAATTAGATAGTGCTATTGTATATTATGAGCGTTATATGGAGCGTTCAGAGCGTAGTGAAGAAGTTCGTTATCGTTATGCCGTATTTTTATATCAAACAAAAAAATACGAAAAGTCGTATTCTGAATTAAAAGCATTAGAAGGTAAAGTAAAATATCCTGAATACTATCGCTGGTTAGCTTATGCTCAACAGAAAAATGGAATGAACCAAGAAGCTAAAACTAATTTAGACAAATTCATGGCATCAAATCCTAAACTTACATTTGCTAGTGACTATGAATGTTATGCAAATATTGCTTTTGGTTTAAAAAATCAAGATGACGCTTTTTCTAATCTACGCAAAGCTTCTGAAAAAGAGTTAGATAACGATAAAAGTGTAGCCTATATTGAGCGTATTGCTGATACTGTATCTAATCAGAAAACAATAGATACAGCTTCTACTAGAAAGAATTATCAACAAGTAGCAAATATTTATGATGAAATTGTAAGTAGATACAAAGGAACTAAGAAAAAATACACCTATCAGTTATATGCTGGTTTCTATCGTACCTTCTCTAAAGAATATGACAAAGCTGATGAAGGTTTAGCAAAAGCTATTGCTATTGCTCCTGAAGAAGCAAGTGCTTATATCTATAGAGCTGATAATAAAGTGGCTCAAAACCCTAAAGATGCAGCAGAGAAGGCTGAAGCAAAGCAATACTATGAAAAATATCTTGAAATTACAGATAAGCTGATTGCAGAAGCTAAAGATAAGGAAAAAGCTGCTAACAGATTTAAAGATAACAGAGCAAAAGCTTATAGATATTTAGGAAACTACTTCTATGGCAAAAAAGATCTACCTAAGGCAAAAGAATATGCTCAAAAAATGTTGGATACCAAAACAACTAAAGCTGACTATATAAAATATGCAGAAGATATGTTAAAATTAAAGGCTATTCCGACAACTACAAATGTAACTCCAAGAACAACCCCTAAAACAGGTGGTGGAGGTACTACAAAAAAGCCTAACTAATTTTCTATAAAACAACAAAATGATACCTTTGTCAGTTATTTGGCAAAGGTATTTTTTTGCTTTACATTTGTGTTTTTAGTACTCAACCATGAAAAAAATCTTAATATATTTTGTATTCTGTACACTATTTTCTTGTGGAAGCTCTTCTAAAGAACTTTTAGAAAAAAGCCGAAACTTAATGAAAGAACAGCGTTTTGAAGAAGCTATTCAGCTTTTAAACAAAGCTATTGAAAAAGACGCTAAAAATGCTGAAGCATTTAATGCTCGTGGAGTAGCTCTTTTTGAGCTTGGAAAATACAATGATGCCATACTGGATTATTCTCAGGCTATAGAACTCACACCTAATGATTACAAACCATATTTTAACAGAGCAGAGCTCAAAAAAGCTCTCAAACAAATGCCTGAAGCCCTCAAAGACTACAATGAAGCCATTAAGCTATCTCCTAAAACGGCTGATTTATACCTTAATAGAGGGGTATTGCAATATCAGCTCAATAATTTAGACCAAGCAATACAAGATTTTAAACAAGCTTGCGTTCTTAATCCAACAAATAAAAATGCTTTTTATAATTTAGGGAATATTTTCTTTGAAAAAGGAGATGACACCTCTCTACAAGAAGCTGAAACGAATTTCAAGAAGGTTATTGATTTAGATAAAAAATATGTAAAAGCATATTTAAATTTAGGACAAGTGCTTATTCGTTTAAACAAACCCGAAGAGGCTTGTAAGAATTTAGAAGAAGCTCAAAAACTTGGAGATACACAAGCCAAAGAGTTAAAAACAACTATTTGTAAATAATACACACAAAACCAATCATCATACGCCATGAGTTCTATTCTGAGTGTTAGGAATGTAAGTAAACAATATGCAAATCATAAGGCTTTGGATAACGTTAGTTTGGAAATTCCAAGCAACAAAATTTTTGGTTTATTAGGACCAAACGGAGCAGGAAAGACGACTCTTATCCGAACTATTACTCAAATCATTAGTCTGGATATGGGTGAAATATATTTTGATGGACAAAAATTAACTCCTCAGCATGTAAACCAAATGGGTTATCTACCTGAAGAACGAGGACTCTACAAAAAAATGAAAGTTGGTGAGCAACTTATTTATTTAGCTCAACTTAAAGGATTAAGTGCTCAGGAAGCTAAAAAGCGTATTCTATATTGGGTTGAACGATTGGATATGAAAGGTTGGTCAGAAAAAAACATAGAAGACTTATCTAAAGGGATGCAACAAAAAGTTCAGTTTGTAGCAACCGTATTACACGAACCCAAATTTTTAATATTGGATGAGCCTTTCTCTGGTTTTGATCCTGTAAATGCTGAAATCATTAAGAATGAGATTCTTGAACTCAAGAAAAAAGGCATTACTATTCTATTTTCTACTCACCGAATGGAATCTGTGGAAGAACTGTGTGACCACATTGCCCTGATTAATCGTTCTAAGAAAATTTTAGATGGAAAAACGAAAGAAATAAAAAATCAATATAAAAGTAATACCTACAAAATATCTTATAGTGGTAATCTGCAAACCTTACCTCAAGGTATGAACATCATCAACCATCATGAACATGAAGATGGTACAAGAGATGCTTTAATTGGTCTAGATTCTTCTATTAAAGCAAATGATTTATTAGGACACCTAATTAGTCAGGTTGAAATACATAATTTTCAAGAAAATATTCCTACCATGAACGATATTTTCATTAAATTGGTGGGTGGTTTGCCTCAAGAAGCAGAAGCCAAAGTTTAATAAATCATCATTACCCATGAAAAAAGTATTGTATTTTGTAGTTTGTATCATCGCTTTAGCAAGTTGTGGCTCTAATAGCAAAAAAGGAGCTTGGGATGCTAAAGAGAAAGAAAAATATGTTAAAAACTGTGTAGAAAAGTACAGTAAAGATGATGCTATGAAAGCGGATGGTACAGATATGAACAAATTATGTGCTTGTATGGCTGGAAAAGCTGAAGCAAATTATGAAAATCTAAGTGCTATTGATAAAAATGCTGAAGATAAAATTTTAGGTGAGTGCTTTACAATCAAATGAAGTTCTTAATCATTGACGATGTTCACCCTTATTTGCTTGAATCTTTTGAGCAAAACAATATTATTTTTTCATATCAGCCTGATATACAGAAAGATGTGATTTTTGAAATTATTCCAGAATATACAGGTTTAATAGTAAGAAGTAAAATTCAAATAGATAGAATTTTCTTAGAAAAAGCCTCCGAACTTCAAATAGTTGGGAGGGCTGGCTCTGGAATGGATAACATTGATGTAGAAGAAGCTCAAAAAAGAAATATTACACTCATTAATGCTCCTGAAGGCAACAGAGATGCCGTTGCAGAGCATTGTATGGCTTTGCTTTTGGGTATTCTTAATAAAATTCCTACTGCAAACGAAGAAGTCCGTAAAAAAATCTGGCTTCGAGAAGCCAACAGAGGCACAGAACTCAAAGGAAAAACAGTGGGCATTATTGGTTATGGCAATACAGGTAAAGAGTTTGCCAAACGTCTGATGGGCTTCGATACTACCATTCTGGCGTATGATAAAAATCCTTTTTATGGAAATAATTTTGCTAAAGAAAGCTCTTTAGAAGAAATTTGGATAAAAGCTGATATTATTTCTTTCCATGTATCCTTAGACGATACAAGCCGAAAAATGTTTAACAAAGAGTTTTTAGAGAAATGTCAAAAACCTTTTTGGCTTATCAATTCTTCAAGAGGCGAAGTAGTTGATTTAGAAGCTGTTTGCCTTGGTTTGCAAACTGGGAGGATTTTAGGAGCAGGTTTAGACGTTTTAGAAAATGAAAAACTAAATACGCTAACCCAAGAGCAAGAAGCCATTTTTAACACCCTTATTTCTTTTCCCAATGTAATTTTAAGTCCTCATGTTGCCGGCTGGACAGTAGAATCTTACAAGAAAATAAGCGAAACGCTGGCTCACAAAATCATTCATTATCTCCAGAATTCAAATTAAAAACCTGTTTGCCAGATTTTTAATAATAGATTTTAAAAATTAAAAAATATTTTCTTTGGTAGTTATCTAAAAGTAACACTACCTTTGCACAAAAATTAACAGGGGTGCCTAACATAACAGGCTGAGATTATACCCTACGAACCTGATGCAGGTAATGCTGCCGAAGGGAGTATAAGGTGAATACATCAAAGGTGGAGCTACCCCCTTGAAGCTCCGATGTTTCATTCAATAATTTAAAATACAATATGAAAAAACTAATTTTAAGTCTATTCATAGGCTTGCTGTTGCCATTGTATAGCATGGCACAAGAAACTTTTACTGTTTCTGGAAAAATTGTTGATAAAAATGGAGAACCTGTTATTGGTGCTACTATTTGGGTAAAAGATAATACCAAGATTAGTGTTGTTTCAGACTTTGATGGTCTATTCAAATTAAAAGATGTGACACAAGAAAATCTTTTAGTAATTTCTGCCATTGGGTATAAAAATACTACCATACCTGTTTCTTCTTCTCCTTTAAATATTGTATTAGAAGAAGATCGTGAATGTGATTGTCCTATTGTTATCCCCATCAATGAAATATCTGTTATTGGTCGTATTATTGAGCCAACCCGCTCAGAACTCAAAAAATCTGATATTGCCAAACAGAATTTAGGACAAGATTTGCCTTTTTTACTTAATTTTACGCCTTCTGTGGTAGTCAATTCTGATGCTGGTGCTGGTGTAGGCTATACGGGTATTCGTGTGAGAGGTTCAGACCAAACACGTATCAATACAACTATCAATGGTATTCCCCTCAACGATGCTGAATCTCAAGGTGTTTTTTGGGTGAATACCCCTGATTTAGCTTCTTCGGCTCAAAATATTTCTTTACAAAGAGGCGTCGGAACATCCACCAATGGGGCAGGAGCTTTTGGAGCGAGTTTAAATATCCAGACTTTCTCTAAACCACAAGACAAACCCTCAGCAGAAATTAATAATTCTTGGGGTTCTTTCAATACTTGGAAACACACCATACAAGCTTCTACTGGCTTGATGGAAAATAAATTTGTGGTAGATGCAAGAGTTTCCAAAATCAAATCGGATGGTTTTATTGATAGAGCTTTTTCTGATTTGCAAGGTGTATATCTTTCTGGAGGCTATTATGGCAAAAAAACAAATTTACGTTTAAATCTGATGCAAGGTAAAGAACGTACTTATCAGGCTTGGTTTGGGGTAAGAGAAGATATATTGAAAGAAAACAGAACTTACAATCCGTATACATATGATAATCAGGTGGATAACTACAATCAAAATCATTATCAGGGAATTTTAGACCACAGAATTAATGATAATTTATCAGCCAATGTATCTGTGTTTTATGTTCGTGGATTTGGTTACTTTGAGGAATTTAAAGAGAAAGATGCCTTTTCTAAATATGGTTTACCTGATGTAACAATTGGAGATAGTACCATTTCAGAAAGTAATATCATTAGAAGGCGTTGGCTTGATAACCATTATTATGGAACTGTGTATTCACTAAATTATGATAAAAATACTTGGAATGTTATTTATGGTGGAGGCTGGAATAAGTATGAAGGTAAACATTTTGGGGAAGTTATTTGGTCTGAAATTGCTGTCAATCAGAATACTCGTCAACGTTATTACGATAATGATGCTTTCAAAACTGATTTGAATCAGTTTGTAAAAGTTTCTAAAGAGTTTCAACTTGAAAATGGGCAAATTTCTGCTTTTGGCGATTTACAATACAGAAGGGTAGGATATAATTTCTTAGGTTTTGACCAAAATTTACAAAGTACTCAACAAAATGCAGAATTTAACTTCTTCAATCCTAAAGCTGGACTAGATTATTCTTTTGGAGGCAAGCAACACAGATTATATGCTCTTTGGGGAATAGCTCATAGAGAACCTAACAGAAACGATTTCGTAGAATCTACGCCTACCAGTCGTCCCAAAGCTGAAAGACTTAATAATTTGGAATTGGGTTATCAGATAACTCGCAATGCAGCAAATTTCAAGATTAATGGTTTCTTGATGCAGTATCAGAATGAATTGATTTTAACAGGTAAAGTAAATGATGTAGGGGCTTATATTCGTACCAATGTACCCAGTAGCAGACGTTTAGGAATTGAGTTGGAAGGAAATTGGGCTGTTTCTAAGTATTTTACATGGCAAGCCAATGCCACTTTTAGTCAAAATAAAATCAATGAATTTACAGAGTTTATTGACGACTATGACAATGGAGGGCAAATCCAGAATACTTACAAAAATCCCGATTTAGCTTTTTCACCTCGTTTTATAGGGGCTAATCAGTTTGTTTTTAAGCCTTTAGGCGATGAAAGTTTGGAATTGACACTCCTTTCTAAATATGTTGGTAAACAATATTTAGACAATACACAAAACGAAGAAAGAAGTCTGCAAGCATTTTTTGTGAATGATGTTCGTTTGTCTTATACTTATAAGCCTGCTAAAGGATTAAAAGCTTTACAGATTAGCCTTCTTGTCAATAATATTCTCAATGAAGAATATGAACCCAATGGTTATACATTCAGCTACTTTTTGAATGGTCAGAGAACATGGGAAAACTACTATTATCCACAGGCAGGTACAAACTTCTTAATCAATGTTGGTTTGAAGTTTTAACTTTATATTCACTACAAAACTATTTTTATGAAGCAAGCAGCACAATCTGCTTGCTTTTTTTATAGATTGTATTCAAAATATTGAACCATGAAAAATGAGCCTTTCTCAATTACCAAACGCCTCAAAAGTTTTGGATATGCCTTTAATGGTCTCAAAATTTTAATCAAAGAAGAACATAATGCTCGTATTCATGCCGTTGCAACAATATTTGTGGTTGTTTTAGGAGCTTGGCTTGACATTTCTACATCTGAGTGGATAGCCCTCATATTTGCAATTGGCTTTGTTTTTGCTATGGAAACAGTTAATTCTGCCATTGAAAATCTCGCAGATTTTATCACCAAAGAGAAGCAGGACGCTATCAAAAAAGTAAAAGATTTAGCTGCATCTGCTGTACTAATAAGTGCCATTTGTGCGTTGATAGTAGGGTTAGTTATTTTTATTCCAAAAATTTTAAAACTATGCTAAACGAACTCCAAAAATCGAACAAACTTCAAGAAACTATCTTTTTAGCTATGTTCAGCTTCTTTTGTTTAGGAATTTCTGTTTTTAGGTTTGTTTATACTGATACTAAAACTTTTTTGTTCCTAAATTGGAATCTATTTCTTTCTTTTGTTCCTTGGGCATTGAGTAGTCTTTTAATAATTTATCCACATTTACAAAAAAATAAATTTCTGACATTGGTTGTTTTAGGCACTTGGCTTTTATTTTTTCCCAATGCCCCTTATATACTTACGGATCTTTTTCATTTAAGACTCAAATCCTCTGTTCCGAAATGGTTCGATTTGATGCTTATTTTATCTTTTGCATGGACGGGGCTGTTGTTTGGTATGTTAAGCCTTTCAGATATTGAACGTATTTTGTCAAAAAAGATAAAACCCCTTTGGGCTACAATTGTCTGTGTAGCAATCTTATTTTTAGCAAGTTTTGGAGTATATTTAGGTCGTTTCTTAAGATGGAACAGCTGGGATATTATCCAAAAGCCCTATGCCCTACTTTCTGATATAGCAGACAGATTTTTAAATCCTTTTGCCCATCCTAAAGCATGGGGAATTACAATTCTGATGGGAATATTTTTGAATATGGTTTACTGGTCTTTAAAGCTCATTCAGAAACGAAGTAATATTAAAGTTACAACATCTCCATTATAATTTTTTCGTAAGCCATTTTGATAATTGAGCAATATTTACTAAATCAGTGAATAAAATAAAACCTTATGGCTCAATTATCGCTTAACAATCGTATTAATTCTTTCCTATTACTCCTATTTCTTTCTGTAGGAGCTATGTATATAGCTGGTAGCTTCCTCAAACCTCTTTCATTTGCAGGTTTAGTGGCAATGTTACTTTTACCTATTGCCCGATTTCTCGAAAACAAAGCCAAGTTTAAAAGAATGCTCTCCAGCTTAACTTGTGTTATTTTATTTGCAGGCATTATTGCTATATTGGTTTGGGCTTTTACGTTACAATTAGGTTCATTTCGCAAAGATTTGCCCAAATTGAGAGTCCAGTTTTATGAAAAAATAGGTGTCTTACAACATATAGTAGAAAATAAAACAGGAATGAATTCGGAGGAGCAAGCCGAACTTTTCAAGGAAAAGTCAGCAGCTCTTATTCATTTAGCCGAGAGTTATGTCTCTACTGTGGCAGCAGCGACAAGCCATATAGCCCTCGATTTTACATTGTTCTTCTTATATCTGTTATTCTTTCTTTTATATCGAGATAAAATCAAAGGTTTTGTACTTTTATTATTAGGAAAACCCCATGAAGAAGAAGGTAAACTTGTGATGAGTAAAATCTCAAAAGTTACTCAACAATATTTACTGGGTAAAATGATTGTGATGCTCATTGCTGCTGTACTCAATTCTATTGGTTTATTAATTGTGGGCGTAGAGCATGCCATTTTCTTTGGCGTACTTGCTGCTGTTTTGGGAATTATTCCGTATGTGGGTACATTTATTGGTGTTTCTTTGCCTTTTATGATGGCTTTTGTCAGCTCTCCTACGCTTACACCTGCTCTTGCTGTGGTAGGCACACTATTCGGAATACATTTCTTAGAAAGTAACATCTTAATTCCTGCCATTATTGGTGAAAAAGTAAATTTGAATGCATTGGTGGCTATTTTGGCAGTCATCTTGGGTGGACTCATTTGGGGCGTAGCTGGAATGGTGCTATTTTTACCTTTTGCAGGTATTTTCAAGATTATCTGTGACCATACACCACAACTTAATGCTTTTGGGTATTTACTTGGTAATGAAGATGATATAGAAAAACCTTTGGAAGATACTGTTCCTATTAAAAGCTAGTATACTTCATCTGAAACAATCAAGATTAAAAAATATTTAAAGTTCTTTTGTGCAAATCTGTGGTTTCTTAGATATAAAATTATTCAAGTAGTTTTAAAAGCTAAATTGAAAGAAATAAAGACTACTATAATCTTTTATTAAAAAAAAAAGAAAAATTATTTGCACTCCATAAATTTTATTACTTATTTTACAAACCAAATGGTCGGTTTATGAATGAAACAAAACTCCATATACTCAAAATAGCGTTTAAGCTCTTTATTCAAAAGAACTTTAAAGATGTTACAATGCAGGACATTGTAAGAGAAACTAAGCTTTCTAAAGGAGCATTTTATCATTATTTTGAAAGTAAAGAGCAGTTATTTGTAGAAGTTATCAATACTTTTTATCTAGCTGATGAATTGAATGACCAAAATCATTTTGATAAATCTTCTTTGAAAAACTTTTATTCAAGTTATATAAAACATCTACAAAAATTTATAGGATTCATAAAAGAAAGTGTAGCTGCTGAAAAAGAAGAAGAGTATAATAATATCAACTATTTTCTTTTGGTTTTTGATGCCATCCATCGTTTCCCTGACTTTAAAGAGAAACTCAAAAATATGCATTTAGACGAGCAGATAATGTGGGAAGAAATTATAGAAAAAGCCAAAGAAAGTAAGGAAATAGATACACCCATGTCAAGCCATCATATAGCTAAATTATTTATATACAGCATTGATTCGAACTTTATCCATAACATTCTCACAGAAAATTTTACCAAAGCTCTTGCATCTATTGAGGATTTATGGGATGATTTTTATAAAGGATTAAAAAAATAATTTTTTTTGCTTATATAATAAACCAAACAGTTGGTTTGTTATAATTAAAAAAACCGAACAGTCGGTTTTAATAAATAGAAAAACTAAAAACTAAAAAAATATGAAATCATCTATCAAAATTTTGCTGGTAATAGTCATTACAGCTGCCCTGATTTTTGGAATAACGGTTGTTTTGAATGGAAATGTTGAAAAACAAAATGCTCAAGCCAAAGAGGCACAGATAAAACCTCTTATAAGTGTTCAAATTGCACCTATACAAACAAAAAAAGTACAAGGTTTTTTGAAAGCAACAGGTATTTTTAAAGCTTTTGAAACATTAGAGGTGCTTTCGGAAACAGATGGTAAAATTGTACAGATTTATTTCGATCTGAACACCAGAGTAGTTCAGGGGCAGGTTTTGGCTATTGTAGATGCTAAGACCAAACAAACTCAAAGAAAAATAGCTGAAATTAATTATCAAAAAGCAAAAAGAGATTTTGAACGCTATGAAGCTCTATTTAAAAACAACAATCTTTCAGAGTATGATTTAGAAAATGCCCGTTTTCAGATGCAAAACGCAGAGCAAAACTTGCAACTATCCCAGCAGGCTTTAGATTATGCAGTTATAAAAAGCCCTATTTCTGGAGTAATTTCACAAAAACTGGTAGGTATGGGAAAGGTATTGGGTGTAGGTGTACCCCTTGCAACCATTACAGATATTGCTCAACTACGTTTATTTGTAAATCTGACGGCACAAGACCTTGATAAAGTGAAAGTTGGACAAAAAGTGCAAGTGGTTATCCCAACCCGAAAAGAAGAAAAATTTGAAGGCATAATCAAATCTATAGCTGTTCAGAGTACTGATGCAGGTACTTTTCCAGTAGAGATACTGATGCAAAACAACCCAACAAAACCTATACTGGCAGGCATGAATGCAGAAGTAATACTGGCAGATAATACCCAAAAAGAAATTTTACTTGTACCTCGAATAGCAATTCTTGATAATCAGGTTTTTGTAATTGAAGATGAAAAAGCAGTTTCTAAAAAAGTAGTATTGGGTAAAGAATATGGAGAAAATATAGAGGTGCTTTCGGGTTTGAAACTCGGCGAGAAAGTAATTATAAAAGGGCAAAATAATGTAGAAAATGGTCAAAAAGTAAAAATTCAATAACTATGACACTCACAGAAATTTCCATCAAAAGACCCATCCTGATTATTGTATTCTTTTTGATAATCAGTTTATTAGGGATATTTGCTATCGGGCAATTAAAATATGAACTATTGCCTAAAATTAATGCTCCGTTTGTTTCGGTAATAGCTGTGTATGAGGGAGCTTCACCTGCTGAAATAGAAAGTACTGTTACTAAAAAAATTGAAGATGCTGTAGCTGGAGCAAGCAAAGTAAAACGCATTACATCACGTTCTAACGAAGGTTATGCAGTAATCAGTATTGAGTTTTTACAAGATACAGACCTCGATAAAGCCATGCAAGAGGTACAACGTTTTGTAAATCAGGTTGTACCACAACTGCCTCAAGGTGCAAAAACACCTACTGTAGATAAATTTTCGTTGGCAGATTTGCCTGTTTTACGTTTAGCGGGTACTTCAAATCTTTCAGAAAAAGAATTGTATCAGATTTTAAAAGAGCAAATAAAGCCTCGTCTTTCACAACTTAAAGGAGTTGGGCGTATTCAGTTGGTAGGGGGTGAAGAAAAAGAAATAAAAGTGTATTTGGATGAACAAAAGATAAAATATCATCAAATACCCATGTTGACAATGGTACAGGCTTTACAGAAATCAAACTTGGATGTGCCTATTGGTAATATCAAAGATGAAGATGCTCAATTTGGTTTACGTTTAAACGGGAAAATATCGGAGTTTGAAACCCTTGAAAATCTGGATATTGCTGTTTTAAAAGATGGAAGTAAAATTAAACTCAAAGATATTGCTACCCTCGAAGATGGCAGTAAAGATGGTAAAACCATTACCCGACTCAACCAGAAAAATGCGATAGGTCTGATTGTTCAGAAACAATCTAATGCCAATGCTGTGGAGGTTTCAGAGCTTGTAAGAAGCGAAATCGAAAAAATTGAGACAGAATATAAAACCCAAAAGCTAACTTTTGAAATAGCTGCTGATAGTTCAGAGTTTACATTAAAAGCCACAGAAACAGTATTTCACGATTTGATTATAGCGGTTTTTCTGGTAGCTCTTGTGATGCTTGTCTTTTTGCATTCACTCCGAAACGCCTTAATAGTCATGATAGCCATTCCTTCTTCTTTAGTATTCTCATTTATAGGAATGTACATCATGGATTTTAGCCTAAACCTGATGACTTTATTAGCCATGAGTTTGGTAATAGGAATTTTGGTAGATGACTCAATTGTCGTTTTAGAAAATATTTATAGGCATCTGGAAATGGGAAAAGATAAAGTAAAAGCTTCTTTAGATGGTAGAAACGAAATCGGTTTTTCAGCTCTTTCTATTACGCTTGTGGATGTGGTGGTGTTTTTGCCTTTGGCTTTTGTACCTGGTATTACGGGTGGTTTGGTAAAAGAATTTGCTCTGGTGATAGTGGTTTCTACGCTTGCAAGTTTAATAGTTTCCTTTACGCTTACGCCCATGCTGGCTTCTCGTTTTGCAAAATTGGAGCATCTGAGTCCTAAAAATATTTTTGGAAGAATTATTTTAACTATAGAAAAGCAGATTCATAAGCTAACGAGTTTTTACGTTTCTTTTTTGAAAAAAGGCTTGAAATTTCGTTGGGTTGTGTACTTTATTGCCTTTGGTTCTATGATAGCATCTTTTAGTTTGGTAACAGAAGGTTATATAGGCGGAGAGTTTGTTCCTACCACAGATAAAGGTGAAATTTCTGTAATTGTAGAAACACCAGCAGGAACAAAGTTTGAAGAAACACAAAGAGTAGCTCAGAAATTTGAGAAAAAAATCCAGAACCTACCAGAAGTAAAAAGAATATTCAGCACTGTAGGGCTTTCCAACGACCCTTATTTTGGAGAAATGATAGGTGATAACCAAATAGAGTTTTCTATTCTGCTTACAGACAAAAAAGAAAGAACCAAAACGGTTCTCCAAATATCTCAACAAATCCGAAACATGATTTTAGAAGAAGCTGGTACAAAAGTAAAAGTTTCACCTGTTGGGGTAATAGGTGCTGAGGCTACGCCTATCCAAATTTTAATTAGTGGAGCAGATAGAAAGCAGATGTTTGAATATGCCCAAAAACTTAAAAAACTAACCTCTGAGATAAAAGGAACTGACGATGTACGCCTCTCTGTACTTGCAGGAAAACCAGAGTTAGATATTCAGATTAACAGAGACAGGCTTGCAAGTTTGGGGTTAAATTTAGACGAGGTAGCTACAGCCTTACGAGTAGCCCTTACTGGCTTTGACGATTTGAAATTTAGAGAAGGAAATACTGAATTTCCTTTGAGAGTACAACTGGAAAAATCTGACCGTAATAAAACAGAACAAATTGAGAATCTGAGTTTTATCAATGCTCAAGGCGAACTTGTTTATCTAAAACAGATAGCTGATATACAAATGATTACATCGGCTTCTGCTCTCGAACGCAGAAATAAAAATGCTTCTGTAACTATGTTCTCTAAGGCTATTGGAAAATCAGTAAATGAAATTGGTGAAGAAATCAAACAAATAGTAGCCCAAAATCCGCCACCTGCAGGTATTAAAATTAGTTATGAAGGGGATTTAGAAATGGCAGATGACTCTTTTGTGTATTTGGGTTTAGCCATTATTGCAGGTATCACGTTTGTGTATTTGATTATGGTTGCTCTTTATAATTCATTTTTATATCCATTTGTGGTATTGTTTTCTATTCCTGTGGCACTTACAGGGGCTTTATTAGCTTTGGCTCTCACCATGAAAACCTTAAACGTCTTTTCAATTTTTGGAATGATTATGATGCTGGGGCTTGTTGCCAAAAATGCTATCCTGATTGTAGATAGAGCTAATGAACTCAGAAAAGAAGGTAGAAATGTACTTTATGCTCTTTTAGATGCTGGTAAAACTCGTTTAAGACCTATTTTAATGACTACACTTGCGATGGTCATAGGAATGTTGCCTTTGGCTCTGCAAACAGGCTCTGGTGGTGAATACAACTCTGCTTTGGCATGGGTACTGATAGGTGGACTTACAAGTTCTATGATTTTCACATTATTTATTGTCCCTGCGATTTATTTAGAGTTAGACAGGATTTTAAAAAGATTTTCTAAGAAAAATATCATGAATACTCCAAAAAATATTCTCGAAAAAGCTGTTGTAACAGGTCTCTTGATGATATTTACAACAATAAATGGATACTCTCAAACAACTTTGAGTTTAAAAGAGGCTGAATCGAAGTTAAGAAGCAATAATATAGAACTCAATATTCAGAAAAAAGATATTCAAAAGTCTGAATATGCTGTGAAGGAAGCTCAAAGTATATATTTGCCATCTCTAAATCTGAGTGGGAATTATAACCGAAATATCAGACCACAAGTATTTTTCTTGCCTGCAACTTTCTTTGACCCAACTGCCGATTCTAAAGAATTTCGTTCGGTAAATGCAAGTGCCAAGAATGTTTATCAGGCGAATCTGACTCTTTCTGTACCTTTATTGCAGTTTGAAAACAAACCTATACTTGAAAATGCTCAATTAAACAAAGAAAATGCTCAATTGACAGTCAGAACACTTGAAAATCAGAAATTAGCAGAATTGAGAAAAATCTATTTTGATGCTCTTTGGGCAAAAGCTCAACACGATTTTTGGATAGAAAATCTCAAACGCCAAAGCAGAATACTTTCGGATGTAAGGCAACGTTTGGAGCAAGGCTTTCTGACAGAAGCAGATACGCTTCAGGCATACGTACAAGTTGAAAATCTCAAACCAAATCTTATCAAAGCTAAAAACGCCTATACATTAGCTGAAAATCAGCTAAAACTATTACTGAATTTACCAAGTCAGGAAGTGTTGCAATTTTCTGATAGTCTGTGTTTTAATTCTAAAAATATTGTATTTTCTAATCTTGAGACCAAAAAGAGAACAGATTTAGAACAACTAAATATTCAGAAGAAAATACTTGATAATCAGACTAAAATAGAAAAGGCTAAACTCATGCCTAATCTGCAACTTATCGGGCAACATTCAATACTTACACAACACGAAAACTTCGATTTTGATAAATATCGTTGGGTTAATTCAACTTTTGTAGGATTACAGTTAAATGTACCTCTGTTTAATGGATTTAGGCAAAACAATAAAATGGCACAAATTAAATTAGAGTCTGAGCAAACCTCTGAACGTTATAATTTCGCTGTTAAACAAATTAATTTGGAAATTCAGACACTTCAAAATACACTTCAAGAAACCAGCCTGCAACTCCAGACACAAGAAAAAGTATTAAAAGCAGCCCAACGCTCTTACAATCTGATGTACGACCGTTGGAAAAAAGGAATTGTAAAACAAGGAGATTTGATAGATTCCGAAATGGTTTTACAACAAGCAAAATTAAATCATATTGGTTTGGTTTACAATTGTTTACTTATAGAAATTGAACTGAAAAAAGCACAAGGCGAATAAACTTAAAACACGAGAAGCTTCTCGTGTTTTTTTATTTGTATGGTTTTGTGTAAATTTGTACTTTTCTCAAACATATATAACTATGATTCAGGCAGTTTTAAAAAGTAAATTGAAAGAAGATGTTTGTTTACAACTCAATATACCCAATCACTCTTTCACTTATTTATGCGATTGTGGGCAAGCTTCTGATTTGACTATCAGTGATATAATAAACATTCAAGCAATTTTTATTAGTCATACGCATATAGACCATTTTTTTAATTTTGATACTATTCTCAGACATCAGTTGCAGGTAAACAGAAAAGTAACCATTTGTGGACCCAAAGGCATTGCCAAAAATGTACAATCTAAAATTTTAGGCTATAATTGGAATATTTTGCTCTCTGAAGAACAAGCTGCTGAGGCTTTGCATTACGAAGTAAGAGAAATATCTGAAAACCAAATAGATGTGTATATGCTTCATACACCTAAATGGGAGTTAGAGCATAAAGGTATTTTACATGAACAGTATCTGTACGAAAATGAGGTTTTTAGTGTAGAATATGCTATTCTAAATCATAGAACACCTTGTATTGCTTATTGTTTTACAGAACACTCAAAAATCAGTATTCAGAAAGATTTGCCTTTTAAACAGGGAGAGTGGATCAAAGCTTTAAAGCAGGCTTTTGTAGAGCAAAATCCTGAAAAAGAGATACTCATAGAAGGAAATTTGCATAAAGCTCAAGATTTATTTGTGTATTTAGAAGAGAAAAAAGGCTCAAAAATAGCCTTTGTGATGGATCATCTGGCTTCTGAAGAAAACCATCAAAAAATTATAAACCTATGTAAAGAAGCTGATGAATTGTATATAGAAGCTTATTATTTGCATGAAGAGTTAGAACTTGCCGAAAAAAATTATCATAGTACAGCTTTACTTTCGGGGCAGGTAGCTCAAAAAGCCCAAGTGAAAAAAGCGATTCCTATTCACTTCTCCCGAAGACACCAAACAGAAGAAGCCATTGTAAAAGTAATAGAGGAATTTGAAAGGGGATTTAATGAGAATTTTAATTGCTAAAGGACAGGGCTTTGCGAAGTGGATTTCGGAGCACAAAGTTTGAATTTTGTACATCAATCCGCCTGACGCAAAATCTGCATTATTAGCAGTTATTCTTGTATTTGTAGTCGTTCTTCTTCAATAGCTTTTAATGTCTTTCCATTTTTATTTTTCCAATTTTGAGGTCCTGAAATACTTGAACCAACTATTACTGAAGCAGCAGGTGAAGCAGTGTCAAAAATGGCATTCTTTTTAAATATGTATTTGTCGCCTTCTAAAACCAAAGTTCCATTATTTATTAATTTGTCTCTAAGTTCTTTATAGCCGTTAGGCATACTTGGTTTAAGATCTTTAACAGCTTCAGAGCCTTCTAACACAACAATTCCTTCGTCTGTCTGCATAGCTTTTGCTTTCAAACCATTTACATTTAAAAACAATTCCAACGAACTAGTCATTAGTACTACCTGACTGTCTGGTGTTGCACCAGTAAGTGGAATATTTTCAATGGAAATTTTCTTTGTTATCGTAGTAACATCTTCAAGGAATTTATGTCCTAATACACCTATAAGAAGTTTTATGTAATTTAAAAACTCTTCCATTGCAGCTATGTCTGGTCGCGGCAAGGGTGATAATTGAGGTTGGGTGCCATTTTCTATTTTGTAACGACCTGTAGAGTTTGCAATTTCAACCAAACGACTTTCTAAATATCTTACATGTCCTTTAGTTAGATTTTCGTCTTTACTTACGAAGAAGATAACCTCATTCCAGAATTCCTTTTTTGCAATATGGTCTTGTAATCTGTTGTAAACATTTTCTGCCTCACCAATGTATGCTTTTGTATCACCAGTTTCTTCATCTTGACCAAAAAGAAAATAAACACCAGGCTTTTTAGCTTCTGAATAGTTGTTCAATTCAGAGGTTCTAAGTCTTGGACAAGAAATTGATTGAATGGTCTTATTAACTATTTCTCCAAATTTTATACCAGTTACTGTCCCATCCGATAGATATATTCTTATGCTTTCTCCAAATGTTGCCATGTGATATTTCTTGTCAGTTGTTTTATAGTTGTACCTAACTCCTAAATATACACAATATCTACTTTTTCGTAAAGGTTTATAAAAATAAAATTTTATAATGCTTCCTTATAGAGAGTGAATAATTACAAATTTTTATAGCTGTATTTGGCAATATATTTGTTTTATGTTAAGTTTATATCAATACTATGCCTATCGAACATGAAAATATCTACAATACTGCTATGTTTATTATTACTATCTTTTCAATCTCAAGGGCAATCAGTATATAAAATAGATAGCCTCAAAACATTATTGCAAAATACAAAAGCAGATACCACACAAATTCAATTATTCCATTTGTTATCTCAACAATACATTTTGAATGGGTACTTCCATCTAGCTCTTCAAACAAATGAAAAGCTAATAGCTTTATCTAAAAAAACTAAATATATAAAAGGAGAAAGTTTTTATTACCAAAACTTATCATTCTTTCATCAAAAAAATGAATTAGGATTTTATTATCATTGGAAAGCTATTAAAATATTACAAAACCTGAAACTTTTCTCAGAGGCTCAGAGAGTTTGGGATGGATACAGAAACTACTCTTCATCACAAGAATACAAAAAAAGAGCAATAGATTCTCTAGAGCAATGTTTACCTTCATACTCTGAAAATAAAGTAATATCAGCCGAAATATATAAAGTCTTAACCTATTTATATATTCAACGTAATCAATACGATAAAGCTCTAATTTGTCAACAGCAAGCATTTGAACTTTATAAAAAAAATAATAATCAGCAAGGAACAATAAGTGCTCTGTTAAATGGTATTACGGTTTTAGAAAAACTAAATCAAAATCAAAAGGCTTTAGAATACAGTTTGAAACTTACAGAAATAGAAAACTCAATAAAAGATACAGATGATTTAGGGATATGTTTTCACTTGATAGGTCATTTCTACTATAGAGTGCAAAATCGTTATGCTTTAAGCATTGAATATTTTTTGAAGGCTGTGGAAGCTACTAATAATAAAGACTTTGTATTGGAATCTTTAGATTTATTTAATATTGGTTTGCTGTATCGCAATCAAGACTATCACACCAAAGCAACAGAGTATTTTCTAAAAACAAAGGATATTGCTGAAAACAATACAAAAGAGTGTATGATACATATTGCTGAGATTTATAATGCTTTAGGCTTTAGTTTAATTTCAGAAAATAAATTAAAGGAAGCAATGAGTTATCACCTCAAAGCCAGTCAGATAGCAGAAAAAGATAAAGACAAACTTCTGCTTGCCCAAAGCTTGGATGGAATAGGACAGATATATTTAAAACAAGAAAAATATAAAGAAGCTCTTGAGTATTTGTTCAGAAGCTTAAAATATTCGGAAGATGTTAATAATCAGATACTAAACTCTTATATATACCTTTATATAGCAGAGTGTCATAGAGGCATGAAAAAAGAAAAAGAAAGTCTTACTTATGCTCTGAAATCGTATGATTTTGCTATGAAAGCCAACTGGGGTATTGTAAAAATAAAATCGAGCCTTTTAATTTCTGAATTATATGGAGACCTTTCTCAGTTTGAGGATGCTTATCTATATCAAAAAAAACATCTAGCCTTTAAAGATAGTATATTGAATAGGGATAATGCCAACCATCTGGCTGATATAGAGGTGAAAATAGCCTTGCAAAAAACAAAACAGGCTATCAAACTCTTGGAAATGGATAAACAAATACAAACTGAAGAAAATAAAAATCAGAGATTGATACTAGGCTCTGTATTAGGTATTTTGGCTATATTAGGTTTGCTGGCTTTTGTATTGTATCGTAACAATCATGCAAAAATAAAAGCAAACATGAAATTATTGGCTCAAAAACAAGAAATAGAAACACAAGCCACAAAACTATCACAGGTAAATGCCACCAAAGATAAATTGTTTGCAATTATCGGACACGATTTGCGTTCGCCCCTCAACTCTCTCAAAGGACTTTTAAGTCTTTTAGAAAACAGAAATATCAGTCCAGAAGAATTTATCTTATTTTCGGGAAAACTAAAAAGTGGTGTAGAGCATGTTCATTTTACACTCAATAATTTGCTGGTTTGGGCAAATAATCAGATGCAAGGCATTGAAGCCAGGCCCCAAAAAATTGAAATAAATGCTTTGGTGAAAGAGAACTTTAACTTTTTGGAAGAAATTGCGAAAAATAAAAATATTACCCTTAAAAATGAGCTACCCGAAGTAGTACAAGTTTGGGCTGATGAACAACTGATAAATCTGGTATTTAGAAATCTTATTAGCAACGCTCTGAAATTTACATCAAAAGGAGGAGAGGTCTCTGTACACACAAAAGAAAATAGTGATTCTTGGGAAATAGCGATTCAAGATACAGGAATTGGTATGAGCTCAGAAACACTCTCAAAACTTTTTAAACAGGAAGTACACATCACGACACATGGTACAATTGGTGAAAAAGGTACAGGTTTAGGTCTGCTTCTTTGTAAAGAAATGATAGAAAAAAATAAAGGTAAAATATGGGCAGAAAGTAATGAAGGTGTGGGTTCTACATTTAGGTTTGTTTTGTTTAAAGATGCTTTTTAAATTGATAAATATAAAAGAATATAAAAAAAAGAATAGTATTTAAAATTAAAAAAATGTAATTACCCAAGTAGACTTCAAATGCTTGTATTTCAGTAAGTTCTGATTCTTGAAGGAAATGAGAATTGCCCCATAAAAAATTAGCCCATACAAAATGAATCATCCAAGAGCCTAAAATACTTTTTTGCTGGATAATCATCATATTTCTAACTAATCCTGAGGTAAAAATAGATATAAAGGTGATTTCATGAAGAGAAATATCAGAAGAAAGATAAAATATTACATGAAAGGTTGCAAAATAAAAAGCAAGCAAAAAAGTAGCATTAATAGGATGTAATTTTAAATGCTTTTGAAGCCAATATATGGGTATGGCACCCAATAAAACTTCTTCATTAAATGTGTAAAAGAAATTATGAAAGTAAGCCTTAAACAATTGTGTTTTGCTTATAATCTCTATAGTATTTGTTTTAGCAAGATATGAACCTAAAAAATTGGCAAAACTAGTAGCTGGAAAAAATATTAAAAATGAAAATAATAAAAGTCTTACATTTAGTAATCCTAAAGTATTTAGAAAATTAGTCCCCCATATATATGAACCTATTGTTAAAATTGCAATAGAACCTATACTGGAATAATACCATCCATCAAAAACATTATATGAAAATAAGAAATAAATAAGATATAATGTTAAGACGAGAAAAATATGTTTAATATACATATTTAACTATTTAGCCAACAACCTTCCCACAACCAATACCACAAACAAATGAGCCCAAACAGCTTCGATGACGGCAATACGGCTAATGAGGGAACTAGTGTTCGTATAAAGCGGATTAAAATTGCCCAATACGCTTACACTATAGGCAATAGAATCAAGATAACTGGATAAATTGAGTTGATGCATAAAACCCAAAGCCTGTGGGTCAAAAATACATACAATGTCAAAAATACCCCCAAAAGCCCAAGCAATCATAAAATAAACACAGGCACAACCCCACAAACGCTCAATTGTACTCATTTCCTCTTGGAAAATTTCTAAAATTGCATGGTAAATAATCAGAATAGTACCAATGGAGTAGCAGACATGAATGGTTAAGATATAATATTTTTTCCCAACCACTTCAATATACAGAAAAGGGTTTTCCACTACAGAACCTATCAGAAAGGCAATAACAAATGTGGTGATAATGGTGTTTAAAACCATCGGGTTCTTGGTGAAAATCTTAATCATTCTGTAGATACCCACCAGATAAAAAGAGGTAAAAACAAGAAATAATGTTTCGGCAATGGATGTTGCAACCCCTTTAGAGATATTCATGACCAATAGAATATCTTTGGTAAGCAGAATATTGATGAAAGCAAATACCTGAATAATTACAACCCCTTTGAAGGCTGAAAGTAAAGTCCTCTGATTTCCAATCATAAAGAAAAGATTATTATGGACTCAATCAAAAGAAAAAAAACTAGAAAGTCAAGAAAATTTATAAGTTTAAGGTTTTCGTAAATGATCCAGAATTTCAAATAAATCGTGGTCTGGAAATTTAACTTTCTGGATAGCCCGACTCATCATACCTTCCATTTCATAGGGGAAGAAGGACGCTCTCCAAGAACCTGTATTGGTAATGAGTACCCACGAATATCCGTCATTTCGGCGAGTAAGAGATATATTGGTACTGGAAAGGTTTCCTGTACGCCACCATTTTTCTGCCGTTATTTGTTTCCAACCCAATGGATGTTGTTTTTGTTTCACGGTATCTTTAGGATTGAATTGTATCATTTCTTCAATACTCGAATCACTCAAAATATCTGGTTTTGTATCAAAACCATCAATAGCACATACCAGTCTGAGCATATCCACAGAACTGGCTATCCATCCTCCAGCAGCTCCTAATGCTTCTGTATTGTTGCCTTCATAGATTCTTGATGCAGAGTCTGATGGGTTGTATATAGAAATATTTCTGGGCGTACCTTCAGCTTCATAATAGCGTACTTCATGGGCAAAACGTTCTTTATATCTGTTTTTGCCAATACGCATTCTTTCAGCTCCAATAGGAGTCAAAACTTGTTTTCTTATATATTCTTCATAAGACATTTTTGTGATTTCTTCAATTACAGAGCCTAATAAACAGTACCCAAAATTAGAGTAATCGTAAAATGCTCCAGGCTCAAAATGTCCTTTTTGGGAAAGCATAAAATGAATTGTTTCTTCAAATTTAATAGGAGAAGGCACTTTCATAGCTTGAGCAACAAGTACTGGTACAAACATAGGGTCTGTACGCAAATAATTACGCCATCCTCCTGTATGAGTAAGCAAATGCCTTATGGTAATTTTATGCAAAATAGGGTCTTCAATCCAATGATTATACTTTTTCAGAATGCCAGTTTCTCCAAAAACCTTACTATCCAAAGTAAGTTTTCGTTCTTCTACAAGCTTCATAATACCAATAGCTGTTACAAGTTTAGAAGCACTTGCTATCCTGAAAAGATGATGAGGGCGTACTTTTAAGTTTCGTTCTTTTTCGGCATACCCAAAGCCTTTTGCATAGACAAGCTTACCATCTTTTACAACTCCCAAAGTCATACCCTGAATTTCCCACTGCTTAATAAAGTCTTGAGCCATAGAATCTAAGAGAGCCGTTTCAGATGTGGAGGATAGTTTCTGAAGAGTATCCCAATTGATATTTTCTGTATCATCTATATTGGTGATAGTGATGGCTTCTTTGGCTGGAAATTTTTGAGTGGATTGCTCACATGACCAAAAAATAAATATCAATAATAGCAAAAAATAAAACTTCATAGAGTATTAGATGTAAGAATAAGGTTTTGTCAAGCCCGCAAAAATACAAAAAACTTTGTTTATGAAAACTTCTACGGCTTTATAAATACCTTTGTTTGCCAAACTCATACTTTTTATGTAAAATTGCCATACTTTTTACAGTAAGTACATTAAAAAAACAAACCATGAAACACATATTCACTACCCTAGTGTTCTGTTTTTGTATAAGCACTATTTTTGCTCAAAAAAAACCTAAAAATACCTATACGATTGCATTTTATAATGTTGAAAACCTTTTTGATACAGAAGATGATCCAGCTATTGACGATTCTGAGTTTCTTCCAACTGCTGAAAACAAGTGGGATAACGAAAAATATCAGAAAAAATTAGTCAATATGTCATCTGCTATTAGTACTTTAGGCTCACCACAAGCTCCTGATATTCTTGGACTTTGTGAAATAGAAAATAAAAGAGTTATTGAGGATCTCATTGCTCAACCTGCCCTAAAAAGTAAAAATTATGGTATTGTTCATTATAACTCTCCCGATGAGAGAGGTATTGATGTAGGGATGATATATAAAAAGGATGCATTTAAACCTTTCGCAGAAAAATCTTGCAGAATCATATTCCCAGAAGCCAAAGACAAAACAAGAGATTTTCTAATAGTTTCTGGGATTCTAGGAAATAAAGATACTTTGCATGTTTTTGTAGCTCATTTTCCTTCAAGACGTGGAGGCTTAAAAGAAAGTGAACATAAAAGAGTTTTTGTAGCTTCAGAAATAAAATCTAAAGTAGATTCTATTCAGAAAAGAAGCTCCAAAGCTAATATTATTGTGATGGGCGATTTGAACGATGAACCTACCAACAAAAGTATTGTAGAAACTTTAAATGCCAAACCTTACTCTGATGGTTTAAAACAAGGACAAATGTTTAATACTATGGGTGTACTCAAAGCAGAAGGAAAAGGTACACATGCTTATTACAACGGAAAAGAAAAAACGACAGAATGGAATCTATTAGACCAAATTATACTTTCTCCCAATTTAGTAAATAAAAAAGCTTCTTTACGTTATGTTTTAAAATCAGCAACCATCCATAAGCCTGAAATGCTTATGCAACAAGAGCCTGCTCAGTACAAAGGACAACCCTTAAGAACATTTGCAGGTAAAAAATATTTAGGAGGTTACAGCGATCATTTTCCTGTATTTATTCAACTAGGAAGTTATAAATAAAACTTTGTTATTTATTTTTTTGTTGAAATCTACAAGATAAACCTTGTAGATTTTTTTATTGTATGGAAACAGAAGAAATAGTAAATAAAGTAGCTCAAAGTGGACTGATTACGCTGGATATAAAAGATTTTTATCCCAAAGGAGAAAGAATTATCTACGATTTGGCTCAAAATCTTTTTCAGGGACTTATTTTAAAAGAAAAAGATTTTAGACAGTTCTTGAAAGAACATGACTGGAGTCTTTACAAAAATAAAAATATAGCTATTATTTGTTCAGCAGATGCCATCGTTCCTACTTGGGCATATATGCTTTTGGCTGTTCATTTAGAACCTTATGCAAACTACTTCGTTTTTGGTGATTTGGAAACTCTTGAAATTGAATTATTTAAGAAAAAACTGTCAAAAATAAATATAACTGAATACGAAGGGAAAAGGATAGTCATAAAAGGCTGTAGTGATATGCCTATTCCTACCTATGTTTATGTAGAAATTACTCGATTGCTCAAACCTTATGTTCAAAGTCTGATGTTCGGAGAACCTTGTAGTACAGTACCTTTATACAAGAAAACAAAATAATTTTTTGAAAATTTATCAAATAATCAAGAATATTGCGTTCTAAAAAATAAAATATTATCAACCTTTTAACCCTTTAAAATTATTATGAGAATTGCTGTTGTGGGTGCTACGGGTCTAGTAGGCACCGAAATTCTGAAAGTCTTAGAAGAAAGAAACTTTCCCTTCACAGAGTTGTATTTGGTAGCTTCAGAAAATTCAAAGGGTAAGAAGATTTCTTTTAAGGGCGTGGAATACACAGTAATAGGTATGGAAGAAGCAATAGCTCTTAAACCTGATTTTGCAATTTTTTCAGCTGGTGGTAGCACTTCACTTGCTTTTGCACCTAAATTTGCAGAAGTAGGAACAACAGTGATAGATAACTCATCTGCTTGGAGGATGGATCCTGCCAAAAAGCTCATAGTACCAGAGGTAAATGCTGATGTGCTTACCAAAGAAGATAAAATTATAGCAAATCCTAACTGTTCAACTATTCAGATGGTAGTAGCTCTAAATCCTTTACATAAAAAATATGGGATCAAACGTATTGTAGTTTCTACTTATCAGTCTGTTACAGGTACAGGTAAAGCAGCCGTTGACCAACTGATGGACGAAAGAGCAGGAGTAGAGGGCAAAAAAGTATATCCCCATCAGATAGACCTCAATTTGATCCCTCATATTGATGTGTTTTTAGACAATGGATATTGTAAGGAAGAAATAAAAATGATTCAGGAAACCAAAAAAATATTTGGAACAGATAAAATAGGAGTTACATCCACTACTGTGCGTGTACCTGTAATGGGAGGGCATTCTGAAGCTGTTAATGTCGAGTTTGAAAATGATTTTGATGTAGAAGACATAAAAAACATCATTTCAAAAACAGAAGGAGTTGTTTTAGAAGATGATGTAAAGAATAATCGTTATCCTATGCCTATTCTAAGTAAAGGTAGAGATGAAGTATTTGTGGGTAGAATCCGTAGAGATGAATCTCAACCCAATACCTTAAATATGTGGATTGTAGCTGATAATCTTCGTAAAGGGGCTGCTACTAATGCTGTACAAATTGCAGAATACCTTATTTCAAAAAAATAGCAATAAATTTCTTTTTTTCTTAAAAAAAATGTAATATAGTGGCTTGAAACTTAGTAAAATCACTCATATCAAAAAATATTCGAATTATGAAGAAATTATCTTTACTTATTTTAATGATTACTTTCTGTGGATTTGGGGCAATGGCACAAAATACAGCAACTACTCCTGAGCAACGTGCTATGGTAATGACAGAAAGAATGGATAAACAAGCGAATTTTACACCTGAACAAAAAGCTCAAGTTCAAAGTATCAACTTAGAAGCTGCACAAAAACTTCAAGCAGTGCGTCAGGATGTGCAAGCTGGTACTATTTCACAAGTTGTTGCTAAAGAACGCAGACAATCCATCAACAAAGAAAGAGAAACTAAAATATTAGCTGTTCTTACACCTGAACAAAGAGCAAAATATAATAATATGCAAGCAAGAAAAGGTGCTAAGTCTAGCAATGCTAATTTGCCTCAGACATTAAAAGGAAAATAATTCCTAAAGATTATACATACAAATACCTGCTAAAATAATTAGCAGGTATTTTTTTTGAAAAATAAGATTAGTACACAAAAAAATTACGGAGTAAAGATTTTATTTTGCTTATGTATTGATTAGATACTTAAAAGTAATATTTTTACAGAAACATAAATTCTATTAACATGGCAAAGAAAGAAAAAGAAACCAATATCCCCGCTGATATGAAAGGTAAATTGGATGTGCTAAAAAGCACAATGGAAAAAATAGATAAAGATTATGGAAAAGGAACTGTAATGAAATTGAGTGATAACAAGGTTGTGGATGTAGAAGTGATTTCAACAGGTTCAATTGGCGTTGATTTGGCTTTAGGTGTTGGAGGTTTGCCCAAAGGTAGAATAGTTGAAATATTTGGTCCAGAATCATCTGGTAAAACAACCCTAGCAATTCATACCATTATTCAATGCCAAAGAAATGGTGGTATTGCTGCTTTCATTGATGCTGAACATGCTTTTGACCGTTCTTATGCAGAAAAACTAGGAATGGATCCTGAAAAAGTTGTTGTTTCTCAGCCTGATAGTGGTGAACAAGCTCTTGAAATTGCAGAGCAACTGATTCGTTCTGGAGCAATTGATATTGTTGTTATCGACTCTGTGGCTGCCCTTGTTCCCAAAGCAGAAATTGATGGAGATATGGGTGATAGCAAAATGGGTTTACATGCTCGTCTGATGTCCCAAGCAATGCGTAAACTAACAAGTGTGGTAAATAAAACAAATTGCTGTTGCATCTTTATCAACCAGTTACGTGATAAAATTGGAGTAATGTTTGGTAGCCCTGAAACAACAACGGGTGGTAATGCTCTTAAATATTATGCATCAGTTCGTATAGATATTCGTCGTATTGGTCAGATTAAAAACGGAGATGATATTTTAGGTAACCGTACTCGTGTGAAAATTGTGAAAAATAAAGTGGCTCCTCCATTCAAACAAGTAGAGTTTGACATCATGTATGGCAAAGGTATCTCTAAAATTGGTGAAATCGTAGATTTAGGTGTGGAGTTAGGTGTTATCAAGAAGTCAGGAGCTAATTTCTATTACAATGATACCAAGCTTGCTTTAGGTAGAGATAAACTAGTGAAGGCTTTGGAAGATAACCCTGATTTAGTAGATGAATTAGATAAGAAAATTCGTGACTTGATAGCCTCTGGTGCAAGCATTCAGGAAATACCTGCCGAAGAGCAAGAAGAAGCCGTAAAAGACGAAAAAGAAGAATTGGTAGAAGAATAATCCAAACTGTTTTCCATGAAATAAATCGTAACTGGTTCGCTGGTTACGATTTATTTTTTTATCTTTTGCCCAAAAAACAACTAATCTGAAATATAAAATGAAATCAGTAATTCTGAACGGGAATCAATTAGATATTCAATCTGTAGTACAAATAGCTTTTAATGAGGCAAAAGTAGAAATACAACCCAAAACTTATCAGAATATAGAAAAAAGCCGAAAATATATCGAAAAACAGGTTAAAGATAAGAAAATAGTATATGGTGTAACAACAGGTTTTGGGGCAAATGCTTCTAAAGTGATAGATAATTATGATACAGCTAAAGAATTACAAAGAAACTTATTGATTTCACATGCTTGTGGGATAGGAAAACCCTTTGAAAAAGAAATTGTAAGAGCTATTATGCTGATTAGGCTCAATACACTTCTGGCTGGTTTTTCAGGAGTCAAAAAAGAAACAGTAGCTTTATTATCAGAACTTATCAATCAAAATATACATCCTGTCATCCCTTCACAAGGCTCTGTAGGAGCAAGTGGCGATTTATGCCCACTTGCTCACATGGCAATTGTACTAATTGGCGAAGGCTATGCAGAAGTAGATGGTGTAATTCTTTCAGGTAAAGAAGCTTTGAAAAAAAGAAAATTAAAGCCCATTACACTCGAACACAAAGAAGGAATAGCATTGCTCAATGGTACAAGTGTTATGGCTGCACTAGGGGCTTTAGGAGTATATCAAGCCAAAGAATTACTATACAAATCTCTCAAAGCATCATGCATGATGTTTGAGGCTCTGGGAGCCAGAAAACAAGCTTTTGATGAACGTCTACATAAAGCAAGAAAACACGAACATCAGGAAAAAATTGCTACATGGGTAAGAGATTTTACAAAAGGTTCAAATCTGATGGGAATAGAATCTGGAGAACTAGCAGAAAAAATATTACAAAAGGTACAATCTCATCTGACTACTCATCAAAAAACAGAATTAAAAAATCATATAGAGATAACACCTCATCAGATAAACATATTATATCCTTACCTTCCTGATGAAAGTCAGAAAACAAGCTGGCAAAGATTAAATGCAATTTTAAAATTTGCAGAAAAGAAAATTACCCCACAAGATTCTTATTCAGTACGTTGTACGCCACAAGTTTTAGGAGCTAGTTTACAGGCAATTAGTCATACAGAAGGTGTTATTTCTAACGAATTGAATGCAGCAGTTGATAATCCTCTGATTTTTGTGGATGATGATGTGGTAATTTCAGGAGGGAATTTTCACGGACAGCCTTTAGCTTTGGCTTTAGACTATTTAAAACTTGCTGTTGCCGAAATGGGGAATTTGCTTGAAAGACAGATTAATAAAATGACAGACGAAGCAACCAATGACTGTTTGCCAGCATTTTTGGCAGCTGATACTTCAGGCTTACATTCTGGTTTGATGATACCCCAATATGCAGCAGCAGCACTAGTTTCTGAAAATAAAGTGTTGGTACACCCAGCATCAGCCGATTCCATACCTACTTGTGCTAATCAAGAAGATCATGTAAGTATGGGGACTATTGCAGGCAGACAAGCCTTAGAAATGATTGAAAATGTGAGAAAAATTACAACAATTTTGATGCTGACAGCCCATCAGGCTTTACATCTGCGAAAGCTACAATTAGAACAAATTGATTATAAAATTAAGCTGGGAAAAGAAACAAAAGACTTACACAAAAAATTAGACAAACTAGTAGGATTTATTCATCAAGATAGATTTTTACATGATGATATTCAAGCCATTTTGAAAAATTGGCAAGAACTTTAATATCAAAAGTATATTTCAACCAAAATATCAATTTTATAAAAATTAAAAGTGTTTTATGACACCCAATGTGAGCAAAAGCCCTTCTCAGAAAGGCTATTATGGAAGTTTTGGAGGAGCATACATTCCTGAAATGTTGTTTCCTAATGTAGAGGAGTTGGAAAACTCATATCTACAAATTATCAATTCTGAAGAATTTCAAAAAGAATATTGGCAACTTTTAAGAGATTATGTTGGCAGACCTTCACCTTTGTATTTTGCAAAAAGGTTGTCAGAAAAGTATAATACAAATATTTACTTAAAAAGAGAAGACCTTAACCATACAGGTTCACATAAAATCAATAATACAATAGGGCAAATTTTGTTGGCTAAACATTTGGGTAAAAAAAGAATTATTGCCGAAACAGGAGCAGGACAACACGGAGTAGCTACTGCAACAGTTTGTGCTTTAATGGGTCTGGAGTGTATCGTTTATATGGGAGAAGTAGATATTGAACGCCAGCGTCCTAATGTAGAAAGAATGAAGCTACTTGGAGCTACTGTTCGCCCTGCAACAAGTGGCAGTAAAACATTAAAAGATGCTACTAATGAGGCAATTAGAGACTGGATTAATAACCCAATAGATACGCATTACATCATCGGTTCGGTAGTAGGACCTCATCCATACCCTGATATGGTGGCTCGTTTTCAATCTGTTATCTCTGAGGAAATAAAAAAACAACTCCAAGAGAAAACAGGTAGAGATTATCCAGATTATGTATTGGCTTGTGTGGGTGGAGGTAGCAATGCAGCAGGGACGTTTTATCATTTTATTGAGAATCCTAAAGTTCGCCTGATAGCATTGGAAGCTGGTGGACAAGGTGTAAATACTGGTAAATCGGCAGCAACTACTGCATTAGGTAAAATGGGTATCATTCATGGAAGTAAAACCCTTCTGATGCAAACTAAAGATGGTCAGATAATTGAACCATATTCTATTTCAGCTGGTTTGGACTACCCTGGTGTAGGTCCTATTCATGCTTATCTTTTTGATAGCAGAAGAGGAGAGTATTATGCTGTGACAGATGAAGAAGCTATGGAAGCAGGATTTATGGTAAGTAAAATAGAAGGAATTATCCCAGCTATTGAAACTGCTCACGCATTTGCATATCTTGAAAAACTAAATGCCAAACCTGATGAAGTAGTGGTTGTTTGTCTTTCTGGACGTGGAGATAAAGATTTGGCTACCTATATCAAATGGCAGGAAGGAACTTACAAAGGACATGAATAAAAAAAGGCTCTAAAATTAGAGCCTTTTTTATTACTTACATTTTTCACTAATGACAGTATAAGCATAATAATCACCTAATTCACCAGCTTTACTCCAATCTAAACAAGCATCATCTCTATAGCCTAAACTATATTTTGAATAACCTCTTAACATATAAGCTGTTTTATTATCTGGATCTAACTTGATAACATTATTATAATCTTCTACGGCACCACGAAAATCACCTAATTTATCTCTTGTTCCTGCACGACTCATGTATGCATCAACATAATTAGGTTTTAGTTTAATAGCTTGATTATCATCACTTATTGAACCTCTCAAATCAGATAGGCGATATTTGGCATAACCTCGACTATGATATGCTTCTGCAAAATTTGGTTTTAATTTAATGGCTTTGTTAAAATCTTCAATGGCTCCTTGATAATCAAAAGTTCCTACAATTTTTTTTAGCCCGGATTTGTAAAAGTCCTCAGCCTCTTTATTTTGAGCAAAAAGTGAGAAATTTAAGAAAGATAAAAATATAATAATTTTCATCATATTTTTTAGTATTTTTTATACTGCAAAGCTTTCTCCACAGCCACAAGTACGTGAAGCATTTGGATTGACAAATTGGAAGCCTTTTCCATTTAAACCATCAGAAAAGTCTAGAGTTGTACCCAACAAATACAAAAGGCTTTTTTTATCTACCAAAATCTTGATGCCTTTATCTTCAAATACTTCATCATTGTTTTGGATATTCGCATCAAAAATAAGATCATACATTAGACCTGAGCAACCTCCTCCTTTTACAGCTACACGAATATTGTGATTGTCTGAAAATCCATCATTCTGACGAATTTCAACAATTTTATCTTTGGCTTTATCAGTTACATTAATCATAATTCTTAGGCGTTTTTGTAAAAACTCATTTCTCTACAAAAAAGTTTCAGAATATAATAGTTTTACTTTATTAAACCATCTGTTTGTTTCGCATTCATTTGAATAGTCGTAACTATTTTTTGGTTTTTATTTTTAGGACTTTTTAAGAAAAGAAGTTCTTCCAATTCTCCTAATCTCCAGTTTTCTACCATATTGGCATAATACAAGCTACCAGGATTGCCCGATTGCCCACCAGGGTAAATACCATAGGCTCGTGGGCTATTTGCCCCTAACATCACAACCATTCTCCATGAAGGTCCATGAGAGTCACTTGTGGCATTTACAGTTCTGGAGCTTCCTGATGTCATCAGATTAGATAAACCTAAATTAGGAATTAATAAGTGGTCTAAATGAAAACCTTTATGTTTACCCCAAAACCAGTTTTCGTCACTGCCTTTATGTTTTTCTTTTAATTTATCAATAGCTTTGTTAAAACTATTATTAATCAGATTTTTAAGAGTTTCTTTATTGGTGGTACTGATATCATCAATCCATCTGCTGGCAGTATCTTTTAGTAAAACCCTCAATGTTTGGTCTGTGTTTGGATAATTAGGAATATAACCTAATTCATCTTGCCAAAGAGCTATTCTAAATTCACTAAACCAAATTTCAAAACATGTTGCTCCTTGTGAATCAGATTGATATAAATAATTCCATTTTTTTAATATCCTATATACCTTCTGGGCATCATCTTTAAGTATTGTAGTATCTAATCCATTCAATAATTTTGGCAGGGCTTCACGAGCATGAACGCCTAAAACATCATTTTGTAACTCCCTGATATTTTCGTATTTAATACGAGTCATTGCATTGAGCTTTTCATTGATGCGAATAGCTCTTTCAGGAGAGATAAAGTCATACCCTACATAATAAGGGTAAGTAGTTGTATCTGTAATCAGCTGATTAGCAGAAGCCACAAATTGTTGCTCTGGGTTTAAAACTTTTGGATTCTGATTAAACGGAATACGTTCTTTATATTCAAAAACAGAAGAAGAACCATCTAAAATATATTTGCCTTGTCCACTCCAACGCATAGGGATTCGTCCAGCTATGTACATGGCAATATTTTTATCTGCATCTGCATAAGCAAATGCCAATGAGGGGCAACTAAATGAAGCAAATGCATTAAGGAAATCATCGTATTTAGAAGCTCTGTTTAACTTATAAAATGTTAATATTTCGTTAGAAGTGCTATCAGCTCCAATCCAATACATGGCATGCTGGTAGGGTACAGTTACATTATATAAGTCATTAGGTTTATTGGGGTAAAGTTTAGCAGGCTTTTCCAACACAATTGGTCCATGATGAGTGTATTGAATGTATTCAATAATATCTTTTCCCCCTTTTACTTTAATGATTTCTTTATGCGTGACAGTCTTTTTCCATACTCCATCATGAAAATACTCATCCAACTTTTCATCTTTAAACTTGATTTGGTAAAAATCCAAGCCATCTGTATAGGCACTTGTTATACCCCATGCAATTTTTTCATTAAAGCCAATGACAACTGTTGGTGTACCAGGAAGGGAAACTCCATATACGTTTACATTTGGGCTAACAAGTTGAATTTCATACCAAATAGAGGGTAATTTTAAACTTAAATGTGGGTCACTTGCTAAAATAGGAAAACCCGTTTCAGTTTTCTTTGCACCAATAGCCCAATTATTACTTCCTTTACTTTTTTCTTCTTTGGGTTTATACTTTTCATCTAGAATCTTCTGTGTTTCCTGAAGATTTTTTGCCATCGTTCTACTAATAGAATCATATCCTTTGGGCTGATTTAGTTTCTTTGCTGGCTTAAAATCTAGGGGGCTTTTGGTTGGAATGACTGGTTGTACTCTAAATGGATGATGTGTATATAGACTGTCTGTTACATTTTCACCGTATTTTGCCATAGCAAGGGTATTGGCAAAATCATCATTTCCTGATACAGAAAGGTCATATGCTATATATTTAAGTAATAAAACAGTCTTTAAAGGAGTCCATTCTTCAGGGGTGTAATTTAAAACTTTATATTCTAATGGAAATTCGTGTTGAGATAGAGATTTTATATAAGCATTAACACCCTCACTATAAGATTTGAGAACAGCTGCTGAAGTAGAATCTTTTAATATATTGTCTAAGGTTTTTTGAGCACTTCTGAGTAAACCCATCCTTCTTTGAGAACGATCAACTTCAATAGTTTTTTCACCAACAAATTCAGATAATCTGCCAGCAGCAAAATGAGTTAGAAACTCCATTTGCCATAAACGATGTGAAGCTGTTATATAACCTTGAGCAAAATATAGATCATGGTCATTTTCTGCAAAAATATGAGGTACTAATCTTTGGTCTAAAACTACTTCAACTTTATTTTTTAGACCAGCAATATTCAAATCTATCTTACTTTTTAAGTTTTTAGGCTCAGCATTTACCCAAAAACCATTGAAAGGGTCTAAAAATACACCTATTGGAGGGGCAGAAGCCAAACTTTCAGGGATATAGCTTTTAATAAGAGGTGTTTCTGAAAGTTTATTTTGGAGAATATATACCAAAATAATACTAATGATAGATAAAAATATGGCTCTGAATATTTTCATGAAAATAATTTTTGTAGTATTTTCTTCGTTTATTACCTCAAAAATAAGGTTTTTATTTTTTTTTGAAAAAAAAGTGAAAAAAAATGCAACATTTTTTTCTCGTTTAGCGTATATATAATTGCATAGTGTTCAATTTTTGTTTAACTGGAAAGGGGCTTCAATATTTGAAGCCCTTTTTTAATGAAACATAAAAAAAGAGGTACAAATTGCACCTCTTTACACTTATTTTTTAGGTTCTTCCTTTTTTTCTTCTTTTTTGTCATCATCTCCAGTTACTTTATTCCAAAGACCAGAAACAAAACCTTTTGCTTTATCGAAAGCTTCTCCGGCATCTTCAGCCAAATCCCCAAGTTTTTCTTTAGCACCTTCAGCAAAATCTCCTAATTTCTCTTTAGCTCCACCAGCCCAATCTCCTAACTTGTCCATGAAACCTTCTTCACTAGCTTGTGCTTTGAAAACTTCTAATGCTTTTTTAGCTTGTTCTTCTGATAGACCAGCTTCAACTAATTTTTTTGATAATTCTTCCATGATGTTTAGAGTTTAAATTTCCTTAAAACTACAAAAAAAAAGAAAACTACAATCATCTTTTTAATTTTTTGTATTTTGCAGACCTAAAAAATAGATAACAAACATTTAAGGACATAGATATGAAAATTTCTTACAACTGGCTCAAAGATATTATTGATATAACAGAAACACCTGAGGAGATAGGTGCTAGACTCACACAGGCAGGATTAGAAGTAGAAGGAATAGATAAAATATTTTTGTGTAACGGAAAAAAAATCGAAAATACCCTAGAAGGCTTAGTAATAGGAGAAGTACTTACCTGCGAAAAACATCCTAATGCAGATAAACTCTCAAAAACAACTGTAGATATTGGTGTGGGTGTTGTTCCAATTGTATGTGGTGCAAGTAATGTAGCTAAAGGGCAGAAAGTAGTGGTAGCAACTGTTGGAGCAACTTTGTATCCAGCTACAGGAGAACCTTTTACAATCAAAAAAGCAAAAATAAGAGGCGAAGAATCTGAGGGAATGATTTGTGCTGAAGATGAAATTGGTTTGGGAACTTCTCATGAAGGTATCATGGTTTTAGAAACAACATTAGCTAATGGTACACCTGCTAAGGAATATTTTAAAGTAGAAAAAGATTATATTATCGAAATTGGGCTTACTCCAAACAGAGTAGATGCTGCTTCACATTTGGGTGTGGCAAGAGATTTAAAAGTTTTATTTAGTAAAGAACTTAAAACAATTGCTCAACAGAACATAGAAGTTTCTCAGAATTGCCCTATCAAGGTGGAAGTAAAAGATACAGAGGCTTGCCCTCGTTATGCAGGTTTACTGATTGAAAATGTAAAAGTTCAAGATTCTCCAGATTGGCTCAAAAATAGAATAAAAGCAATAGGCTTAAATCCTATCAATAATATTGTGGATGCTACAAACTATGTATTGCATCATTTAGGACAACCTCTGCATGCCTTTGACGCTGATAAAATCGAAGGAAAAACAATCATTGTGAAAAAAGTAACAAAAGATACTCCTTTTGTTACACTTGATAGCACAGAACGAAAACTCTCTGAGCATGATTTGATGATTTGTGATGCTGAAAAACCTCTTGCTATTGCAGGTGTTTTCGGTGGTTTAGATTCTGGTGTTACAGGTACAACCAAAAATATTTTTATTGAAAGTGCTTATTTTCACCCTGATAGTGTTCGTAAAACTTCACAGTTTCATGGCTTAAAAACTGATGCTTCTTTCCGTTTTGAACGTGGAACAGACCCCAATATGCCTGTAATAGCCTTAAGAGTTATCGCAAAAATAATTTTAGACATTGCTGGTGGAGAAATTAAATATGGTATTACAGATGTGTATCCAAAACCTATAGAAGACTTTAAAATCAAAGTTTTATACAAAAATATTGACAGACTTATTGGTAAAAAACTCGAAAAAAGTTTTATCAAAAATACACTGACAGGTTTAGAAATAAAAATATTAGAAGAAACAGAAGAGGCTCTTGTGCTACAAGTACCACCTTATAGAGTAGATGTACAAAGAGAAGCGGATATTGTGGAGGAAATCTTAAGAATTTATGGTTTCAATAATATTGAAATTTCAGATAATTTGAGTAGCTCATTCATTGCTTCATTTCCTAAAATAGATAAATATCAGTTGCAAAACTTAGTAAATGAGGTGCTTACAGGCAATGGTTTTTATGAAACGATTACCAATTCATTAACCAAACCTGCTTATGCACAAACTCTGAAACATTTAGATGAAAATAAAAATGTAGTAATTTTAAATAAACTTAGCGAGGAGTTAGAAGTATTACGTCAGAGTCTTATTTTTTCAGGTTTGGAAGTTCTTTCATATAATATCAATCGTAAGCAGAAAGACCTTAAAATATTTGAGTTTGGTAAGGTTTATCACAAAAAAAGCTCAGAGGGTTCAGTTACAGATAAATATGGTGAAAAAACTTATTTGAGCATTTTTGTAGCAGGCAATACTCATACAGAAACATGGCAAGAAACTTCCAAAAAAGCAGAGTTTCATTTTTTAGCGGGCATTGTGGATAAAGTTCTAAGAAAATTGCGTGTGAAAAACTTTAAAACGGAATCTGCAAGTCCACAGGCGTTTGCTTATGGATTGAATTACAGCCATAAAGGACATACATTTGCCCAAATAGGGGAATTACAACCTTATATTACTAAACATGCAGACCTGAAAGGAAGTGTATTGTATGCAGAATTAGACTGGGATTGGCTTGTTGCTCAATATCAAGCAGAAAACACCTATCAGGAAATTTCTAAATTCCCTGAAGTACGCCGAGACTTATCGCTTATTCTAGATAAATCTGTTACTTATCAGGTAATTGAGCAAAAGGCATTTGAGTTAGAGAAAAAACTTTTAAAACGTTTGAATGCATTCAGTGTTTATGAGGGTGAACAGATAGGAGAGGGTAAAAAATCGTATGCAATTAGTTTCTTCTTGCAAGATGATAACCAGACACTTACAGATGCTCAGATTGATAAAACTATGCAAAAACTGATGGAAGGATTCAAAAATGAGTTTGGTGCAATTATCAGAGACTAAAATAGATATTTTAGATATTCATAAACACCTTTATAACAAATTGTTATAAAGGTGTTTTGATTTTAAAAACAACTCAAGAAACATTACTGCCTGAAAAATGGTTTAATCATAGAAACCAGTCCAACAAACTTATGAATCAACTATTAGTATTACGTACTCTAGGAGACTTAAAAAATACAGGCTATCAAAGCCGTAGTATTAAAGAAGAGTTAAGAGAAAACCTTATCAAAAAATTAAGAAATAAAGAAAATGTATTTGAAGGAATTTGGGGATACGAAGAAACTGTAATTCCTGATATAGAAAGAGCAATTCTATCCAAACACCATATCAACCTTTTAGGGCTTCGTGGACAGGCTAAAACCCGTATTGCAAGGCTGATGGTGGAGCTTTTGGATGAATATATTCCAATTGTAGAAGGCTCAGAACTTAATGATGACCCTTTTATGCCACTTTCTCGTTATGCCATAGACTTAATAGCAACCAAAGGAGATGAAACCCCCATTACATGGCTACATAGAAATGAACGCTATACAGAAAAACTGGCAACTCCTGATGTATCTGTAGCTGATTTAATTGGTGACGTTGACCCTATCAAAGCGGCAAGCCTCAAATTACCCTATTCTGATGAAAGAGTAATCCATTTTGGACTGATACCTCGTTCACATCGTTGTATTTTTGTAATCAATGAACTTCCTGATTTACAAGCCCGTATTCAGGTTTCTTTATTCAATATTTTGCAAGAAGGTGATATTCAGATACGTGGGTTTAAATTACGTTTGCCACTTGATATTCAGTTTGTATTTACAGCAAACCCTGAAGATTATACGAATAGAGGAAGTATAGTTACACCTTTAAAAGATAGGATTGATAGTCAGATACTTACACACTATCCAAAAAGTATTGAAATTGGTAAAAAAATCACTTCACAAGAGGCGAAACTTGCTAATGCCCAAAAAGATAGAGTTTATATTCCTGAATTGTTAAAAGATTTGGTTGAACAAATTGCTGTTGAAGCCCGAAATAGTGAATATGTAGATGCTAAAAGTGGTGTTTCAGCACGACTAACCATTGCAGCTTTAGAAAACTTAGTAAGTGTAGCAGAAAGACGTCTGCTTCTCAATGGTGAAGATCTGACAACCTTGAGAATTTCTGATTTAATAGGTGTATTGCCTGCCATTACAGGAAAGATAGAGCTTGTTTATGAGGGTGAGCAAGAAGGAGCTGCTATTGTAGCTCAAAATTTACTTTCTAAAGCAATCAGAACACAATTTGGACAATACTTTATCAATCCAGAGCAGGGCAAAAAGATGAAAGATAAAAATCCTTACCATGCTATTTTAGAATGGTTTGGGAATGGAAACTCTCTTGATTTACTCAATGACGCCCCACAAGCAGAATACAGACAAAAACTTAAAGAAGTAAAGGGCTTAGAAGGTTTGGTAAAAGAAACTTTTAAGAATATCTCAGAGTCAGAATTTTACTTGATGATGGAATTTGCTGTTCATGGATTGGCAGAATATTCACAATTAAGCAAAAAAATACTTACTCGCAGCCTTCAATTTTCTGATATTCTTTCAGGAATGCTCAATATGCCAAATTTTGGTAAATATGAGGACGATGAAGATGATGACGAAGATTTCGGATATAAAAAGAGATAAAAAAATAAAAAAGAGGCTTAGCCTCTTTTTTATTAATCTACAATATGTGCATCTGAAGGGTCTTTTGCATCTTCTTTTTTATTAAACCCTTTTTCTTGGAACTTCTCAATGTATTGTAAAAGACTCTCACCTCCAGGAATTTGCCCAATAGAATTTAAAATGTCTCCAAAATCATTATCATTACGAAGCGTTTTTACTACCTCTTTCATAAGTGGTAGAAGCATACTCACACTCATTAGAGTTTGGATAATACCACCTGTGGTATTTAATGATGGATTAGGTAAATTACTTACACCATTTTCTCCTACTCCGTTCATTCCATTGATGTGTAAAAACTTAATACTTTCAATTTTTTCTGCTGGAAGCATTAGTTTTTGAACAATTTCAGGTAGCAGAGGTATAAACTTCTCTAAGGCTTGTGAAATCATAGCATTTTTGCCGATGGAGTTTTCTGCTTGTAAACGAGCAGAAAGTGAATTTGCTTCAGCATTTCCAATTTCCAAGAGAGCTTTCGCTTGTTTAATAGCTGCTTCTAAATCTAATTCGGCAGCTTCTTTTTTAGCTTTAGCAATTGTAATAGCTTTGTAGGCTTCTTTATCTGCTTCAACGTTATACTCTATAAGTTGAACTTTTGCATTTTTTTCAGCCTCAATAATTTCTGTCTGAGCTTTTTTATTGGCAGCTTCTAAATCAATATCAGCTGTTTCCTTTTTGGCTTTTGCGACAGTAAGCATTTTATATGTTTCGGTATCAACTACAACATTATTCTTTTGTACTTCTACAGATGCTTCTTTTTCTGCATTAATCACCTCTATTTGTTTCTCTCTGTTTGCAATTTCTACGGCTCTTGTAGTTACAGCCTGTTCTTCTGCCTTAATTTTTAAGGCTTCTTGTTTGGCAGTTTCTTCAAGCATGACAAGTTTTTCTTTAAGTTGCTCTGCAATTTCAGATTCTCTCTGAATTTTAGCAATCTCTACAGCCTTCATCTTATCTTCTTGTGCAACCAATATAGCTTTTTCCTTATCTGTTTCTACTACCTTAATTTCTTGGTCTTTCAATTCTTGAGCAATTTTTACATTTCTTTCTTTTTCAATTAAAGCTCGTTGTTCAATGGCTTGTTGTTCTTGACGTGTTTTTTCTGACAAGGCATTTTCTTTAGATACTCTTTCTTCTATTTCACGTTGTTGGATAGCCTCTTTCTCTTTAATATCTTGTTCAATTTGTAATTGCTTAACTTTTGCTTCTCTGTTTTGTTCTGCAATGGTTACTTCTTTCTGACGCAAGCGTTTATTGGCAGATTCAGCCTCTACAGATGTTCTTTGAGCAATTTCTTTGATACCTTTAGCATCTAATACATTGTTTTCATCATGTTTGGACAGTGGTAATTGTTCAAGATAATGGATAGCCACATCATCTAAACGATAACCATTTAAAACAACATCGCCTCCTTGATGATGACCTAAGGCAACTAAAATTTCATCTCTAAACTGATAACGATTTTGGTAAAGTTGGTCAAATGTAAGTTTAGAACCTGCTGTTTTTAAGGCATCTGCAAATTTAGCTTCAAAAAGTTCTTTGATAGTATCTATTTTAGAAGCTCTATCACAACCAATGGTAGTGGCTACTCTTCTAATATCTTCTTCTAATGGGTTGATTTTTACATAAAAATCAACTTCTACTTCAGCTCTGATACCATCATTACATGATAAACTATCTGAACCTCTTCTTGTTATACGCACAATCTTAACAGTGAGGTCAATGGTTTCAGAACGATGCAACAGAGGAATCACAACTGCTGAACTTGTCGAAACTCTGGCTTGAGATAAGCCCAAACCTGTCTTCAAGATGGCAGTACCTGGAGAAGCTTTTTTCAAAAAAGCTGTAAGCATAGCAGCTAAAGCACCTAAAAATAAAATAAGTACGCCTGCGGGTATTACAAAAGTTAATACATCCAATAAAACAATCATGATTATAAAAGTTTATATATATAACGATTAATCAAATTTTTCACACCAGTATATATTTTTATCAGCATCAAAATAAGTTAAAAGAACTTTTTGTCCATAAGAAAATATATTTGAAGGTTCTGTCCTTCTAATAGCAATGGTAATATTTGTACCATTTTCCAAAGTTACATCAGCTTGTCCAAACTGTTCTGTTACCTGTCCCGAAGAAACAATAGCAATTTTACCTACTAATGTTTCGCTTTTATAAGCTACTCCATAGTCTGAGAATAGATACTTTAAAGGTTTTTTAATAAATGAAGTAATAACAGTAGCTAAACTAAAAGAAAAGATAAAATTAACAACCAATATCCACCAGGATTTTTCTTTATCAAGTAATATTTCATTTAGAATAATACCAAAAACTCCATTGAAAAATAAGAGAAGTGTGATGAGAACAGACGTAGGAATAGTTCCAAACCCCAGCCATTCTCCAAATGAACCAATGTCTCCATCGGTGTTTATTGAAATATCGTCTCCCCCAAGATTGAAATCTTTAACAAATCCTAAGAGAGAAATTAGCCAAACTCCTATAGAAACACAAATAAAAAAGGAATATAAGTAATTATGAGGACTCTCTAGTATATTCAGTAATTCACGCATCTAGATTCTAAATTGATACATTACAAATATACTATATTTTTTTATTGGAAAAGATTTTGAAAACGAAGATTATTCACCCAAAATGCCACCTGCCAAAAGCAATTGTATTTCAGCAACCTTTAAATTAAACAGGCTTTGGATTTTTCTACCTTCTGTATTTTCTGTTACTCTTTGAGCTTCTCTGATTTCAATAATATTAGATTGACCCAACTCAAAGCGTTTCTGCATTAGTTTGAGGTATTCTTGAGCTGTTTGAGCATTTTTTTCTTCTGCTTTTGCTTGTTCACTAGCTAATAAGTAGGCTTGCCATTGTCTCTCTAGTTCTCCTTGTAAGTTCTGTTCGACACGAGCCAACTCTAACTCTTGGGTTTTAGTCTGAGTTTTAGCAATTTCTAATTGACGACTATTAATGTTGCCATTGTATAAGGGTAGTGTAAAATTAAAACCTACAAAAGGTCCATAGTTTTGGTTAAGAAGTAAGAAGCCAGCTGTACTATTATTACGAGTGTAAGTATAACCAGCATTCAGGTTGAAAGTTGGTAAACGACTTGCACCAGCCTCTTGCTCTAAGTTTTTATTAAATTCAATATTATTTTGTAAAGCTTTTAATTGTGGTGCATTCTTTAAATTTTGTCTCAACTTTTCAACAGAAATATCTTTTTGAAAAGTAATGTCATCTACTACATCTATCTCATCCTCAGCTTTTTTGCCCATCAATATATTGAGGTTTACTTTTGCTTGTTTGATAGCTAAATCTTGTGAAAAAACAGCTTGTCGTTGTGTGTTGATGTCTAAATCAGCTAAATAAATATCAGTTTGGTTGGCAGTTCCTAACTCTGCTCGCTTTTTGACAATTTCCAATCTCTTCTCAGAGACCTCTAAACTGCTCTGTAATACCTTTTTAATCTGTTTTTGACGAATTATTTCTATGTATGCAACAGTAATAGAAGCAGTAATCTGTTGATTTTGAGATTTTAAATTTAACTGAGAGGTATTCTCTTGTAATGCCAATCGTTCATCAATAGAGTTTCCTCTGAAACCATTGAAAATGAGCCAGTCAGCACGAACTGTAGCATTTAAGTTATTGGAGGTAGCTCCTGTACGGTTTGTTTCTGTACCATTTGCAAGCAACTGATTAATACCAAAAAGTTGATAGTTGTCGTTGATATTCAGGTTTATACGTGGTAGTTTTCCTGTATTACCTTTAAAATTGTTTAATTGTGCTGTTTTGATATTATTTTGGGCAATCTGTACATTATAATTACTTTTTAAGGCTGTTTGGATAGCTTCTTCTAGAGTTATTTTTTGAGCTTTTGAGATAAAGGATATAAATAGAAAAAAAACAAAATACTTTTTCATGGATGATATCTGTTGTTTCATATATTTTTTATTCTTATAGAATCTAACTCGAAAACAAGAATTTTAGTGCGTAAAATTTGTATTATTCTTGTGCTTTTGTGTAAATTTAAGAAAAATCTAAACTTTTGTATGGAAGACGAAAAGCTAACCAGTACGAGGCAAAAAGCTCTCAAAATTAATTTAGACTCTTCTATTTATGGCTCTTTCGCTGAAATTGGAGCAGGACAAGAAACAGCAGCTATTTTTTTTAAAGCTGGTGGTGCATCAGGTACAGTAGCTAAAACTATGTCAGCTTATGACATGACTTTTAGTGATGCTATCTATGGAAAAGAAGAAAGTGGTCGTTATGTTTGTGAGCCTCGTTTGGTCAAAATGCTGGCAAAAGAATATAGCTTACTTGAAATGCGTTTAGGGGAACAGAGAGGGGATAAAACAACATTTTTTGCGTTTGCGGATACTGTAACAACTATCAATTTTTCTAAAACGGTACAAGGACAAGGCTGGCTAGGTGTTCGTTTTCAACTCAGACCACAAAGCCCTCCCAATGATGTTATCGTCCATGTACGCATGAATGATAAAGATGCTATTCTTCAACAACAAGCCTATGGCATCTTAGGGGTAAACCTGATTTATGCTTGCTTTTTTCATGCAAAAGAGCCTGATACATTTTTACTTTCTCTTATGGACAATCTTTCCAGAGAAAGGATAGAAATAGATATGATTCGCTTTGAAGGTCCTGATTTTGAGGAAATTGATAATCGACTTGTTACATTGAAAATGGTTTTATATGGTTTAGCAGATGCAGCCATATTCAATCCTCAGGCAGAAATGTTACAGCCTGCGGATGCTTTATATAAAAAAAATGTGTTGGTTTTGCGTGGACGTTTCAGACCTGTTACACATGTAAACATGGATATGTTTAGAAAGTCCAGAAGGCAATTCCTAACAGATTTGCCTCCAGAAGAGCACCAAAAAACAGTAGTATTGGCAGAACTCACTCTACAAGACCTCAAACAAGCCAGTGGAGGAAATAATAGCGATATTGATATTCAAGATTTTTTAGATAGAGTAGATATTTTGTGTACTCTAGGGCAAAATGTAATGATATCAAACTTTCAAGAACCCAATAAATTAATTGCATACATTTCCCAACTTACACGTAAAAAAATAGCTATTGTTATAGGAAGGCTCTTATTGGAGCAACTTTGTGATGCTACTCGCTACGAAAAATTAAGAGGAGGCGTTTTAGAAGCTTTTAGTAGGTTGTTTATCAATGATTTACATGTGTATGTTTATCCGTATTTACAAGATGGAATACCTCAAACTTTTGAAAATTTTGATGTACCTCCTCTTCTAAAACCTCTTTTGGAATATCTAAGAGTAAACGGAAAAATTACAGATATTGTGGACTACGATGAGGATGTTTTGGGAATTTATTCTGAAAAAGTACTATCTATGATACGTACAGGTGAACAAGGGTGGGAAGAAATGGTGCCTGAAATTGTGGCAGAAAAAATAAAGGATAATTGTTTATTTGGTTTTCCCTGTGTAGTGGTTGGTAGTAAAAGGCGTTTTGTTGAAACATAAAATTATCTTTTTATCATAATTTTTATGTGATTCGATCGTTTTCTATATAAAATATTAAAATTTCAATTTGCTATGTTACAATTTTTAAAATTCGTTGGGGCTACTATTGTAGGATTATTTTTATTTTGTCTATTGGGGATTTTTATCTTGATGGGAATAGGGTCATCATTTTCCTCTTCAGAAAAGCCTGATATAGAAGAAAATAGTGTTATACTGCTTAATCTGTCTAGACCACTAGCTGAAAGAAGTACAGAAGATCCCTTCGAAGGATTAAACTTACCTGTCAATAATACTCCAGCTAAACTAGGATTGCTAGAAGTTATCCAAACTATTAAGAATGCTAAAAATGATAAGAAGATAAAGGGTATCTATATCAATACAGAAGGTGTATCAAGTGGATATGCTGCTCTTAAAGAAATTAGGGATGCATTAGTCGATTTTAAAAAGTCTAATAAGTTTATTTATGCTTATGGTGAGTATTATACTGAAGGTGCTTATTACTTATCTTCAGTAGCCGATAAAATATACTTAAATCCTATCGGCTTAGTAGAATTTAATGGGTTGTACTCAGAAGTACCATTTATCAAGGGAGTGCTTGAGAAACTAGAAGTAAAGCCTGAAATTTTTAGAGTAGGGGAGTTCAAAAGTTTTATTGAACCTTTGATTCTAGATAAAATGAGTGATGCTAATCGATTACAGGTTACATCATATCTGAACTCTATCTATAGTGTATACTTGAAGGACATTTCTGCTTCACGAAAAATAGATATACCTCAGTTACGTAAAATATCAGATTCGATGTTAGTTCGCAAAGCTGAAGATGCACTTACATATCAATTAATAACTAATATTGGATATGAAGACGAAATATTAGGTGTATTACGAAAAGAACTAAAAGTAGACAAAAAGGATAAAATTAAATTTGTTACAGTAAGTTCTTATTATAAATCTCTAGAAACAAAATACTCTAAAAATAAAATTGCTGTTTTATTTGCAGAAGGTGATATTAACAGTGGGAAAAGTACAGATGAAAGTATTGGATCAGAAACTATTGTAAACGAACTTCGTAAACTTCGTAAAGACGATAAGGTGAAAGCAATCGTACTACGTATTGACTCACCAGGAGGAAGTGCTTTGGCATCTGATGTAATGTGGAGAGAAATTATGCTTACAAGAAAAGAAAAACCAGTAATAGCTTCTATGTCTAATGTTGCAGCATCAGGAGGCTACTATATGGCTATGGCTTGTGATACAATTGTTGCTCAGGAAAACACAATTACGGGTTCAATAGGTATTTTTGGAGTATTGTTTAATGCTGAAAACCTCCTAAGAAATAAAATAGGAGTAACAACAGACAGAGTAACCACAGGGAAATATTCTGATATTGGAAACCCTGTTCGCCCAATGACAGCTCAAGAAAGACAAATTATTCAGGATAATGTGGAAAGAGGTTATGAAACTTTTACAACTAAAGCTGCTCAAGGACGTAGAATGAGTGTAGAAGACTTAAAGAAAATAGCTTCAGGAAGAGTTTGGTCTGGTAGTCAGGCAAAAGAGAATGGACTGGTAGATATAATTGGAGGATTGGATGTAGCCATTGAAATAGCTGCAAAAAAGGCTAAAATAACTGAATATCAACCTAAATATTACCCTGTTCAACAAGATTTCTTTGCTAAACTAAGTGGAAAAAGTAAAGAAGAGGCTCTCATTAGAGAACAGTTAGGAGAAGAAACTTATTTATATTATAAGACACTTCAAAAGATTAAAAATCTACAGGGTGTGCAGGCTCGCTTGCCATTCGATTTAGTCATTCGTTAATGCAAGCCTTTGTAGAACTTCTACAAAGGCTCTTTTTCTTAATTAATACAACATTGAAGCATTTAGAAACTGAAAAAATTATTTTGGGTATAGACCCTGGAACTCGTATCATGGGATATGCAGTCATCAAGGTGTTGGGTAAAAATATAGAGGTACTGCAATATGGAGTAATCAATTTAGAAAAATATACAAATCAGGAAATCAAACTCAAGAAAATCTTTGAGAGGGTAACCCAAATTGTAGATGAGTTTTTACCAGATGAGGTAGCTTTAGAAGCTCCTTTTTATGGGAAAAATGTTCAATCAATGCTTAAATTGGGAAGAGCTCAGGGTGTAGCCATGACAGCTGCTCTGATGCGGGAAATTCCCATTACCGAATATGCTCCACGTAAGGTAAAACAGTCTGTTACAGGTACCGGTACAGCCTCTAAAGAGGATTTAGCTGCAATGCTCGAAAAAATTCTGAAAATCAAATTTGCAGATAATACCTTACTTGATGCTTCTGACGCTTTGGGGGTAGCTCTCTGTCATCATTATCAGGGAGGTGTAAAAACGAGCAAAGCCAAAGGTTGGGGTGATTTTCTGAAAGAAAACCCAGATAAATTAAAAAAGAAAGTAAAGAAAAAAATAGAATAAAACTTATTCATGAAGCCTTTTTTGATAATATCTTTGATATTGGGATTACTGACTATAACTCAGCATATTTTGAAAAAGAGTACATTTGAAGAAAAAGATATACTTCAAGAATTAGATTTAGCATTTGAGGAGAAACCAAGTTCTTATTTCCCAATAGGAAAAGATAATGATATTAGATATAACATTTTTCCTGATTTAGAACATGGATATTTTGCAACAGCAAATAGCAAGATACATTTATATGCAAATTCAGAAAAATGGGCAATTGTATTTGAAAAATCTGGTTATCAAAATCGTGGTACTTCTGCTGAAATAGAATTAAATTATTTTGGTAATTGTATAAATTATATCATTGAAAAATATCAAGAACGAAGTTATATAACAAATACACAAAGAATTATTATAATTGAACCTTCAGAATTTAAAAAAATAGAGAATAAAGAAGGAAAAGGTATTGAAAAATTTGAGTTGATAGATGAAAAAATAAAAGAAATTAAAGTCAGAAATAAATATGTAACCTTTGATAATAATAGTAAGAATTATGAAAAATTAGGTATTCAAATTAGAGATTATCAAAATCCTAAAAGACTAATAGCTTTTGAAGCTTTTGTAAGATATTTAAGTGAAACAAAACCTGAAATAGTAAGTGCTACTGAAGAAGAAATAAGACAACATATCCCCAAGAATATTCCAAAATTGATGACAATAGATGAATTTTATTTTATAAGCAGACATAACGAAACCATATTACCAAGTAATCAGGAATTATATAAATTATTGGCTAAAATACTAACAATAAAAGATACATCTCAATGGAAACCTACTTTAAAACCTAATAATCATTGGTCAAATTGGAAATCTGGAAGTTTGTAATATAATAAAAAATTGTACTAAAGATATTTATGGAAACAAATACCCAAGAGCTCAAAAACTTTGAGTTTGGTAATGCTACAGATGTTGGTTGTAAAAGAGATAACAATGAAGATTATTTGGGTTATTTTCAGACTCAAAATGGGCATCTTTTTGTGGTTTGTGATGGAATGGGTGGACATCAGGCTGGTGAAAAAGCCTCACAACTTACAGTAGAGGTATTTAAAAGATATTTCACAGCAGGCTACTATCCTAATGCAAGTGAGGCTTTGGAAAAAGCAACCATTGAGGCAAATAAAATAGTTTTTGAAACTTCTCAGAAGTATACAGAATATGCAGGAATGGGTACAACACTTGTTGCTGTACTTATCAGAGATAATCAGGTATTTTATGTTCATGTAGGTGATAGTAGGCTTTATTTATATGAACAGGAAACACAAAAACTGCACAGAATAACCAAAGATCATTCTTTTGTGCAACAATTGGTAGATAATGGTATAATCTCTGATTTAGAAGCTGAAAGTCATCCTCGAAAAAATGAAATTCTAAGAGCCTTAGGGGTTAATAGTGTTGTAGAGCCAGAAGTTGGTATTTCGGCTATTCTGCCTGCTGATAATGACTTGTTATTACTATGCTCTGATGGGCTTAATAGTATGATTTTAGATGCTCAAATTCAGAGTGTTATAGCTGATAACTCTCTGAACATCTTACAAAGAACCAAAAATTTAATAGAAAGTGCAAAACAAGCAGGAGGGTACGATAATATAACTGTTCAACTTATAAGATTTTATGCTCAAAACAGAAAAAAGACAGTTTTGCCTTCTCATCATATAAAAAACAATACAGAGGAGATTACAGAAAAAAAAACAGAGAATAATAGTTTAAATATCAAAAAAATATTACCTATAACATTACTTTTAATAGGTTTGATAGCTTTTGGTATCTGGTATGTACAAAATAAAAATCCTTTCGTTGAGAAAGCAAAACAACTACAAGATTCCATAAAAATTCAAAAAGATACCCTTAAAAAGAGCCTATTTGATGAAGAAAAGGAGAAAGAGAGACAAGATTCATTAAAAAAAGACTCTATTAAAAATATTGAAGCAGAAAAGAAAACAGAAAAATCTGTAACGAAGGAGAAAACTAATCCGAAGAATAAGAAGTAAAAGATATAATGGACGAATTGTTATGCAAGGTAGAAAAATACAAAATTATATCATCGAGAGTATTATAGGAGAAGGAGGTATGGGTACAGTATATAAAGCCCACCATGCTCTTATGCAAGAAAGAAAGGCTGCTATTAAAGTTTTAAATCCACATCTTTCTAAAAATATACAAATCAAGGAACGCTTTAAAAATGAAGCTTCAGCCCTTGCAAGACTAAATCACTCGAGTATAGTTGCTTTATATGATTATATAGAAGAAGGTGATGAAGCTTTTTTGGTAATGGAATATGCTGAAGGAGTTGTAATTGATGATTTAATTAAACAAAGTGGAAAAATTGCAGAAGTAAAAGCTAAAGATATTTTACGCCAGATTGCAGAAGCCTTAGCATATGCCCATAGTCAGGGAATTGTACATAGAGATATAAAACCTTCAAACTTTATTATTACTCCTGAAAATAAGGTAAAAATTTTAGATTTTGGAATAGCAAAAATGCTTTCAGGAGAATCCAGACATCTGACAAAAACAGGGATGAGGATGGGTTCCATTTATTTTATGAGTCCCGAACAAGTACGAGGTGACAAAGATATTACTCATAGAACAGATATATATTCTTTAGGCTTGATGTATTATGTAATGCTTACAGGCAAATATCCCTTAGAACAACTTACATCAGAATATACCATCTATGATACCATTGTCAATAAAGATTTTATTGATATACAAGCATTAAAAGGAAGTATATCAGAAACTTCTATTGCTGTTCTACAAAAATGTTTACAACGAAATCCGCAAGATAGATTTGCCACAGCTTTGGATATCATAAAAGTTTTAGATAATACCATCCCCATTGAAAAAGAGATTAATAACCCTACTCCTGCAATTCAAAAAAATGAAGTTCCAACAAAACCCGAAACAACAACGAAAGGTAAAAGTTTAAAGAAATGGTATTTTGCTCTAGGGTTGTGGGTGATTTTAATGGCAACTATTGTTATCTTTTATGAAAACATAAGTAGTTTTATACAAGAAAATATTCTGACAAAAAAAGAGGACAGTGAGGAAAAAACTAAGGAAGAGGGAGTAAAAATGTATGTAACTTCTACAAACTTAAATTTAAGAAATTTTCCACAAACAGGTAGTGTAATAACAACCATTCCATATGGAGAGGTGGTATATGTATTAGGTGAAAGTAATCAATCAGATTGGGTAAGAGTTCGTTATAATGACAAAGAAGGCTTTGTATTTAAACACTACATTGCAGATCATGTTAAACCTGTTTATAAAGTAACATCTCCACAAGCTTATTTTTATTTAGATGCAAATTATGAAAACCCCATGAATGCATATCTTATAGCGGGGCAGTTTATACTGGCAGAAGAAACTAAAGGCAATTTTATATTTACAAACTTTATTTATAACGGAAAAACAACAAGTGGCTGGATAGATGCCAATGATTTGGAAAGGGTAAAATAAAAGAGAGAACTGTAAGTTCTCTCTTTTATTTGTTAGAATTAATAAGACTATTTTTTTGTAGTAGTTTTTGAAGTTCCATCTATAGTTAGATCAGCACCCTGAGCAGATATATTCAGTTTCTGAGTGATAGAAGCCTCCATAATAATACCAGTATTCTCGTCTAAAGTCATTTTGCCACTTTGAGTACCAGCATCTTTTCCATCTTGTGAAACTGTGCTATTTACTTCTACAGTCATCAAACCATCTTTGCGTTCTACAACTTTATAAGTAGATTTTACTACCAAAACACCTGCTTGACTTTTGTTTTCACTTGTTCTTTCCCATGTATCACCAATTCCTAAGGGCGTTTCAGGAAACTCATTATTTATGCTATTGATAGCTTGTTTAGCAGCCTCATCACTAATATTTGTAATTTTGCCATTAGGAGCAGTCGTGGTTGTTACTTTTTTCCCTTTCATATCTTTAAAAGTAGCCAACTCAGTAGGTTGCTTTTTGTCATCATCTGAGTCAAACTCAGTCTCACTTCCACTCATTGGATCAGTTCTTTTTAAATAAATTCTTTCATAGGTCATTTCTATAGTAACATTACCAGTGGCATCTACATCTGTTACATTATTTTTAAATGTATAAGATTGAATCATTGGAATTTCCATTCCCATAGAAGTAATGGTAATCTTCTGATTAGATTCCATTATTTGTGTAAAAACATCACCTTTTTTTGGCTTATAGCGTAGAACAATTTTTTTGTTAGAGCTAAGGCTTTCAGTTTTATCTTTTTTCTTTTTCTTTTTTTCTTTCTTCTGAGCATAACTCACAGAAGAAAATGCTAGTAAAATAACTAATAGGAAACTAACTTTTTTCATGCAAATTGAAATTTAATTGTGATAAATTGATAATTATTTTTTTGTTTGAGATAATTCATAGACAATCTGAATCGCATTTTTCAGATACAAATCTTTTAAATTGACAAAACTCTCCACCAATTTCTTTTTATTAGGATCATTTGTATCTGGCTCTTCTTCTTCTTCTGTAAGTTTCTGCTCATTTTTACTGGCTTCCTTTTCTGCTTTTCTTTTTGCCTCATTCAAAGATATTCTTGTTTCTTGTCTTTTCTTGCGAGCTTTTTCTGTATCAGCAATTAGTTTTTTCAAATCATCTTCTGATTTCATTCTTTTTTGAAAGCTACTTTGAATACCTTTCAGCGTTTTTTCTGAAACCTCATTAGTTGGCTTAAAACTTCTAGCTATGGCTATTTCATCCCAAGGTAAAGATGTTTTATAAGAAGCCTCACTAAATTCTTTATCTTCAAAAGGAGTAGGCAATAAAATATCAGGAATAACACCTTTGTTTTGCACACTACTTCCAGCTGCTCTATAATATTTTGAAACTGTTAAATTAAGTTGTCCAACATTTCCATTATTACTTTCAGATACAATATATTTACTTAAGTCCATAATATTCTGAACAGTGCCTTTACCATAAGTACTTTCACCTACAATAATACCTCTTTTATAGTCCTGAATGGCACCTGAAAAAATTTCAGAAGCAGAAGCACTAAAACGGTTGGTCATTACAATCAGTGGACCGTTATACACCTGCTCAAAATCATCGGTATCTCCTACACTGATGCGTCCATTGGCATCTTTTACCTGCACTACTGCTCCTCCTTTGATAAATAAGCTAGTTAAATCAATGGCTTCTTTTAACGAACCTCCACCATTATAACGCAAATCAATAATAACACCATCAACATTTTCAGTTTTCAATTCTTCTAAAATCTTCTTTACGTCGTTGGTTGTACTTTTATAATCTGGTTTACCTTGTCTGTATTCATCAAAGTTGATGTAGAAAGCAGGTACACCAATTACCCCATAACGATATTTCTTTTTGTTCTTTTCGAATTCAATAATTTGCTTGGTAGAAGATGTTTCTTCAAAAGTTATTTTTTCCCTTACCATTCTTACTTCCATAGGTTTGGCAGTAGTTCCTTCGCTGGCAGGTAAAAGTTTCAAACGAACAACTGTACCTTGTTTGCCTCTAATCAGCTGAATAGCTTCATCAACTCTCCAACCAATTACATCTACCATTTCACCATCATCACCTTGAGCTACACCAATAATACGGTCATTTTTAAATATTTTTTTACTCTTAAATGCAGGACCTCCAGGACGCACCTCTCTGATGGTTATATAGTCATTTTCACTTGCTAAAGTTGCACCAATTCCTTCTAAAGAACGATTCATTGACATATTGAAATTAGAAGCAGCCACAGGCGAAAAGTAATTGGTATGTGGGTCATAAGCCATTGCCAAAGCATTCATATACGTCTGAAAAACATCTTCTACTGTTGTTTTAGTCAGATTCTTTTTAAAAGTATCATAACGTTTTTCCAACTTTGCAACTGTGGTTTCAGGCGTTTCACCTATCATTTTTGCTTCTAAAAAACTATTTTTAAATAGTTTACGCCATTCTTTATCTGCTTCTTCTAGAGTTTTGGGATAACTTATTTTTTTACGATCAGTTTCATAATACTCATCTGCTGTAAAGTCATATTTTTCTTTGATAAGCACCTTATTTCTTTCTAAACGCTCATAAACACGCTTCAGATAAATATTATAAATATAGTAAGCTGTATTAAGGTTGTTCTTTTCCTGACGAAGCTCATCATCTAATGATAAACGATACTTTTTGAAATCATCAATGTCTGATTGTAAAAGATAAAGTTTATTTTCATCAATTTCTTCAATAAAATTGTCAAAAATATTAGCAGAAACAGTATCATCAAACTGCATTCTTTTAAAATGGCGATTTACAATGAGTGATACAACTGTGGTTGCTTTTTTCTCAAATAAGCTATTAGGGCGTAAGCTAATATTTGTGTCCAGAGTACAATAAATCTTGTTTGTTTTTGATATTTGGAATAAATCGGCAGTGGGTGTATCATCTGCATTCTTCTTCCATAAACCTAAGCTCCAAACAACAGCTGTTAAAATAGCTACAGGTATAATCACCAGAAATTTTTTCATAATCATCATTTTACCTAAAATTTAATACAAATCTACCTAATACAAAAAACGTGCAAGATAGACTTTTAGTGTTTAGATGTAAAAATAAAAAAATAACCTGCAAGTTTAATTTTCTTGCAGGTTATTTTTAGGATAAACTTATATCAATTATTATTTGATTTCAGTTTTTGCATTAGCTTCTTCAGCTAACTTCTTTTCTTCTTCTTTTTTAGCTTCTTCAGCACTTTTTCTTCTTGCAAAGTCTAGTACAGCAGGAGCAGCAATAAAGATAGATGAATATGTACCAAACACAATGCCAATAAACATTGAGAACGAGAATCCTCTTAATACTTCACCTGCAAAGAATAATAGAATCAATGTTGATGTAATAGTTGTAATACCTGTTACAACTGTACGACTAAGTGTATCATTAATTGCACTATTCAACTGACCTGCAAAATCTTTGCTATCAATACTTTGCTTAGCAAACTCACGAATACGGTCAAATACAACCACAGTATCGTTGATAGAGTAACCAATTACAGTAAGAATAGCAGCAACAAATACTTGGTCAATTTCTAAATTCAATCCAAAGACTTTTGCGATAGGTACAAACGCCAATGTAATTAAAACGTTGTGAGCCAATGAAATCAATGCACCTATACCATATTGCCAGTATTGGAAACGAACAATAATATAGATAAACATAGCAACTAATGACAAGATAACAGCATAACGAGCAGTATTTAAAATACTATCAGCTACTGTAGAATCTACTTTTGTGAAACTTACAATTTCTGGTTTTGCATCTTGATACTTAGATAAACCTTCTTTTAATTTTGCTTCTACTTTAGCATCACCATTTGCATCATCAGCCAAATAGTTTGTTGTTACTTTTAATTGGCTACTTGTATTGAATGTTTTAACTTCAGTACCAGCTTGGAAAGTTTTACTCAATGTTTCACGAATTTCATTAGTAGGAATTGTTTTGTTAAAAGACACTATATAAGAACGTCCACCTGTAAAATCTACACCAAATGTAAAACCACCTTGTACAACTGCTAAAATAGCTCCAACTAAAATAATAACTCCAGAAAACATATATGCTTTCTTACGAATAGCAATAAAGTTAAAGTTTGTTTTAGGGAAAATACTATTGAAGAATGCAGACTTAAAAGTAAGGGCTTTCCCTCTTGAAACATAAAATACTTCTGTAATCAGACGAGTAATGAAAATAGCACTAAATAATGAAGTACAGATACCTATCATCAAAGTAATGGCAAAACCTCTTACCAAACTTGCCTCACTCAACAGATATAAAATTACACCAATAATAAAAGTAGTAATGTTGGAGTCTAAGATAGAGCTGTAAGCCTTTGTATAACCAATACGAACAGCTTCTCCAAATGATTTGCCAACCTGTAATTCCTCACGGATACGTTCATTGATCAATACGTTTGCATCAATAGACATAGCCACTGAAAGTACGAAACCTGCAATACCTGAAAGAGTAAGGATTGTACCAAATGATGCCATTACACCTAAAGTAAAGAAGATGTTTGCTATTAGAGCTATCCAAACAATTAAACCAGCAACATTATAGTACAAGTAAATAAATAAGAATACCACAGCAAGTGCTACTAATGTAGAAATTAAACCTTGATTAATAGACTCTTGCCCTAAAGAAGAACCCACTATACCACGTTCAACTACTTCAGTAGGGATAGGTAATTTTCCTGATTTTAAGATAGTTGCTAAATCTTGAGCTTCTTCTAAAGTAAAGTTTCCGGAAATTTGAGAATTACCACCAGAAATTTCACCACTGACTGTAGGAGCAGAATAAACTGCTTTATCCAATACAATAGCAATTTGTTTATCTTTGTTTTCTCTTGTAATACGAGCCCACTCTTGAGCTCCTTTTACGTTCATAATCATGGTTACACCATAACCTTTCTGAGGGTCATAATCACGGAAAGCGTTTTCCACTACATTACCACCTAATAAAGGTTCTCCATCAACACCTGCTTTTAAAAAATAAACTGCTAATAAACCTTTCACAGGATTATCCTGACCATTAGACATTTTTTCTTGATCTTCTACTTTTGCACCCCACATATATACTAAATCAGCAGGGAACATCGCTTTCACTTCCTCTTTTGTAAAAATTCTATTTACACGAGCAGTATCTTCTAGCTTTACGTACAAATTATTTCCAAAAAACTTGAATAATTTGTTGAAGGCAGCTGTGTTAGGGTCTTTTTTAAGAGTATCTTTCTTCGCTGTATCTTTTTTAGGCTCAGGTTTTTTACCTGTGTCAGTTTTCTTTGTAGAATCCGCTTTAGGTTTGCTGAGTGTATCTGTTTTTTTAGAAGTAGTATCTTGTTTTACTTCTGTCTTTTTAGTTGAATCTTCTTTTTTAGCAAAAGGGTTTGCACCAATATTATCTTCTTTTTTAGCACCTGAAGTACTTGCCGCTTCAGTTTGATTTACGTACTCTATAAAAGAATTAACACCTTGTAAAGTCTGAATATCATAAACGCTCCAAAACTCTAACTTTGCTTGGCTTTTCAAAAGCTTTTCAGTTCTTTCAGGATCTTCTACACCTGGTAACTCTACTTGAATACGACCAGAAGCAGGCACCTTAGAAATACTAGGGTTTGCTAAGCCAGTTTTATCAATACGATCTTGGATAATTTTAAAAGCAATATCAACGCTTTCTTCTGTTTTTTTATCAAGAAACTTGATAATTTCATCATTAGATGACTGTAATGTAATATCGGAGTTTGTAGAACTTACAAAAAAACGAGCTAATTGTGTTTTAGGAGCTAATTCCTCTACAGATTCAGCAAAAAGTTGTGTGAAACGAACTGAGCTTTTTTTCTGCTTTTCCTGAGCAGAAGCTAATGCTTTTTGAAAAAGAGCTTCTTTGGCTCTTCTTCCTGCCAAAATTTTAAGTAATTCAGCATGTGATACTTGCAATGTAAACTGCATACCACCTTGTAAATCAAGACCTAAGCCTAATTCTCTTTTCTTTACACTGTTGTAATCATACTGAGCAATTCCAATATCAAAAACGGTTTCGTAAGACTTGTTTCTTAAAATGTCTTGTCTTTTGACAGCATCCTCGATGCCTTTTTCGTTGGTTGCTTTTAATTTTGCATCATTGCGTACATTTCTAGCCACCCAAGTAAAAGAGAGTGAATAAATACACAAAATTGCAATTACAACCGTCAGGAAAATAATAACTGAACGATTTTTCATGATAATATAGATTATTTAAAATTGTGAATAAACGATTGAAAAAATGAAATATAATGAAGCTCTAAAACTTTATAAGCTTTAGTCTTATTGCAAAAAAGAAAAAATTACGGAGCTTGTGGGGCAATAATATGCTCAAAAACTTTTTCAAAGAATGATACTCTGAAAATTGGATTTTGAAAATGATGAGATAAATTATTTAAAACAACAAATGGTGTTTCGAAAATGAGAAAATATACAGCCTGAACAAATGATACAGAAGTTACTGGCATAGAGGCTTTAACCTGATAAGCCGAAATTTCTGACTGTGTTGGCTTTGTGTTTTTCTTCTCTTTTTTATGATGGATCTCTTTTTGCGAAAAAGCATAACCTATTGTTCCTGAAATCCAGAACAATAAGAGCATAATAGCAAAAATAGATATGTGTTTTTTGGTTTTCATATTTTTTTGGAGTGCAAAAATACAGAAAACCTTGAGAAAAAAAAATATTTTAAAATGAATACAATTATTTGCCTTCAGGACTATCAAATTTGAACTTGAATTTTTCAGATTGTTCTATGGCATCCATTACCTGATCCAAAATAACATCTACATCATCCTCATAATTAATTTGCAGAGGCTCTTTGAATGTTATTTTGAGTTGTGTGCCTGTTTTTTTAAGTATTAACCCTTTTTTATCGAAAGCTCTTCTAAACCCATCAATGACAACTGGTACAACAATGGGTTTGTATTGCTTAATGATGTGAGCTGTGCCTTTTCTTCCAGGGGCAAATGCTTTAGTTGTTCCTTGTGGAAAAGTAATAACCCAACCATCTTCTAGGGCATTACCCACATTGGCTGTATCTTGTGTATCAACTTCTCTATTAATAGCCTTTCCTGCTTCTCGCCATGTCCTTTTTACCTGAATAGCACCTACATATGCAAACAAACGAGGAATGAAACCTGATTTCATGGTCTCTTCAGCTGCGACAAAATAAGTATTGGTTCTAGGTTTCAATAAATAAAAAGGATTTTTGGTGTTTTTGGTAATTTTAGAATTTACTGTACAAAACACATGGAGCATGGTAATCACATCAGCAAAATAGGTTTGATGATTGGAAACAAATAGTACACCCGTATCAGGTAATTTTTCCAAAACTTCTTTTCCTTTAAAATGTGTTTTGTTAATCCAATTTAAACGAGGAAAAGTAAGGCTACCAATTAATGAAACGAGTAGCCTTTTTAAAGGAATTATATGCCCAAATGTATCTTTTTTTATAAATGGTAATTTTAAACTTAATTTCATAAATGATTGCGTTAATCATCAAAAATCAGAATACTCTTAATATCAAAAAAATGTTCAAAGAAATAAAGATGATAAAAAATTATAAAAAAACAAAATAAAACTCAAGTGAACTGATGCAAATACTCGTAGGTATTTGGCAATCAATTCAAGACTTTTTCTAAATTTGCAAATATTTTTCTAAAACCATGAACCAAGAACAAATAAAAGAAGTAAAAGCTCGTATCTCGGCTTTAAGGAGGTATCTTTGACTACGATCATAAAATAATTCTTTTAGAACAAGAACAAGAACGTACCACATCATCTGATTTTTGGGATAACCCTAAACAAGCAGAAGCATTATTAAAAGAAATTAGAAATATAAAGGTTTGGACAGAGCCTATGGCTAACCTAATCCAAATGGATGCAGATTTTGATGTATTGTATGAGTTTTACCAAAATAATGAAGTTTCTGAAACTGAAATAGAATCAGAGTTTGCAAAAATTACAGAATCTATTGAAGAACTTGAGTTCAAAAAAATGCTTAGTGGTGAAGAAGATGGCTTCAATGCAATGCTTGAGATAAACCCTGGAGCAGGTGGAACAGATAGTTGTGATTGGGCAGAAATGCTGATGCGTATGTATATACTGTGGGGCGAAAAAAATGGATTTACTGTAAGAGAAGTACATTTAAAACAAGGAGATGTGGCGGGTATTAAGTCAGCAACATTAGAATTTGAAGGGCAATTTGCCTATGGACTGCTAAAATCTGAGATTGGTGTACACCGTTTGGTTCGTATTTCCCCATTCAATTCAGGTGGTAGTAGAGAAACTTCGTTTGCATCCGTGTTTGTGTATCCTGTGGTAGATGATAATATTGAAATCAATATCAATACTGCTGATTTGGATTGGGATACATTTCGTTCTGGTGGTGCAGGTGGACAAAACGTAAATAAAGTAGAAACGGCTGTAAGAGTGAGGCATAAACCTTCAGGGATTGTGGTAGAATGTCAGCAGGAGCGTTCTCAACATCAAAACAGAGATAAAGCAATACAAATGTTAAAATCTCGTTTATATCAATTGGAACTCGAAAAACGCCAAGAAGAAAAAGATAAAATTGAAGGAACAAAGAAAAAGATAGATTTTGGCTCTCAAATCAGAAACTATGTTTTACACCCTTACAAACTTGTAAAAGATGTACGTACAGGTGTAGAACGAACAGATGTACAAAATGTGTTAAACGGTGATATTCAGGAATATATCAAAGCATTTTTAATGACGCAGTAAGTTTAGACATAAGAAAAAAGATTTTTGAAAAATAAATTTGATTACAAAAACTTCAACATTTTAACTAAATTTAGTTTACTCAATGCAGTATTTTAAAAAACTTAACACGATTTTGGGCTGGATAGCTTTCTTAATAGCTACAACAGTCTATTTACTTACTTTAGAACCCACAGCAAGTTACTGGGATTGTGGTGAATTTATCTCTGCTTCTGCAAAGCTAGAAGTACCTCACCCTCCTGGGACACCATTTTTTTTACTTGTAAACAGAATGTTTGCAATGTTAGCTTCTGAGCCTTCTCAAATAGCTTATATGGTAAACCTGTCTTCTGGTTTGAGTAGTGGTTTTACCATTTTGTTTTTGTATTGGACAATTTCTCTATTAGCTTTAAAGTTTTTTAACTATAACAAGCCCAATTTTGAGCCAACAAAAGCTCAAACTCATAGTATTATGTTTGCAAGTGCAGTAGGGGCATTGGCTTATGCATTTTCAGACTCTTTTTGGTTCTCAGCAGTAGAAGCAGAAGTTTATGCAATGTCTTCGTTTTTAACAGGATTTATATTTTGGGCAATGCTCAAATGGGATATAGTAAAAGAAGAAAAAATAGCCAATCGCTGGTTATTGCTTATTGCATATTTGATAGGGATTTCTATTGGTGTTCACCCTTTAAATCTCTTAACTATTCCTGCCTTAGCCATGATATATTATTTTAATAAATATCAAAAAATCACTTTAAAAGGTACTATATATGCAATTTTGGCTGGCTCAGCTATTTTAGTATTCTTAATGTGGCTAATTCCTGGGCTTCCTACACTTGCAAAGCAAATAGAAGTGTTTTTTGTGAATTCTATAGGTCTACCATTCAATTCAGGTATTTTATTTTTAGGGCTGTTGATTATTGGAGGAATCATTTATGGAATTATGTATTCCATAAAAAAAGGAAAAGTATTATTAAACATTGCAATGCTGAGTTTCACATTGGTTTTAATAGGTTATGCATCTTATGGTATCATCTTAATACGTTCGGCTTACAATCCTCCAATGGATGAAAATAATCCTGAAGACTTAGTAACACTTATCTCATACTTAAACCGTGAGCAGTATGGGAGTCGTCCTTTGCTTTTTGGACCTATCTTTACAAGTTACGAAGAGTTGTATGCAAAAATGCAGATAGAACAACGTCAGATGAATTATTATGAAGGTTTTGTTGAAACTCCAATCTATAAAAAAGACATAAAACAAGGGAAATATGTAATTATTAATTATGCAAAAGAGGGTATTTATGGACCAGAGGTGAGGCAAATGTTTTTCCCCCGTCTTCATAGTGATTCACCAGGGCATGATAGATTGTATAGAAGTTGGTTAAATATAGATGAAGATGAACCTATTACCATGTATCATAACCTGAAATTTTTCTTTAAGTTTCAGTTAGGACATATGTACTGGCGTTATTTTGCTTGGAATTTTATAGGAAGAGAAAGCGATATCAAAGATGCAGGAATAGCATTGGGTGGCTCTAGTAAAAATCTACCTGAATACTTAGCAAAAAATAAAGCAAGAAATAACTTCTTTGCAATCCCTCTTATTTTGGGTATAGTAGGAATAGTTTTTAATATTTTACGAAACAAACAAACAGCAGGAATTATAGGTTTATTATTCTTATTAACAGGAATAGCTCTAATTGTGTACCTAAACTCACCTCCTATCGAACCTCGTGAACGTGACTATATCTATGTAGGGTCTTTTTATGCTTTTGCTATTTGGATAGGTTTTGGTGTTTTAGGTTTAATAGAACTTATAGAAGGAGCGTTATCTAAAAATAAACCTACATCACAAGATCCAACACTAGGGATTACTTATGTAAACCCTGTTGCTTGGAGTATATCAGCTGTATTGGGTGTGGCTTGTGTAGTCTTGATGTTACAACAAGGTTGGGATGATCATAATCGTTCAGGAAGATATTATTCTGTAGACTCTGCCAAAAATCTATTAAGCTCTTGTGAGCCTAATGCTATTTTATTTACAGGAGGAGATAATGATACGTTCCCCTTATGGTATGCTCAAGAAGTAGAAGGGTTCCGTACTGATGTAAGAGTTTGTAATACAAGTCTTTTGGGTACAGATTGGTATATTTCTCAAATGAAATTACCTGCTTATGACTCTGACCCTTTACCTATTTCATTAGAGGAACCCTTGTATCGTTCAGGAACAAATGATGTTGTTTATGTTAAGCCAAGCCCTATATTGCCTGAAAAAGAAGCTAAAAGACTGATGGGAGAGGGTATTCCATTAGACCAATACTTAGATTTATTAAAACAAAAGAATCAATATATTTTAGATGATAAAGGAGAATCAATTTTGCCTTCACAAAAACTTTTATTAAGTATAGAAAAAGATATAAATTTTATTAAAAAATCAGGGTTTTTACCCGCACAAGCTGATACATTACTGAAATATCCAATGTACTGGCAATTACCCAATAAACGATTTGAAAAAGCTCAATTGATAATGCTTGATATTATTGCCAATAATCATTGGAAACGTCCTATTTATTTTGCTACACAATTGGGTGCTGATGATTATTTAGGCTTAAAAGATTATATGCAAATCGAAGGTTTAGCATATAGGTTACTGCCTGTACCTGTGGGTATTGGTACACCTAAAAATAAAGAGCTTTATGTCAATACAGATTTGAGCTATGATTTATTCATGAAAGAAAAGAAACAAACCTTCAAGGGTAAAGAAATAACAAGAAAAATGACATGGAGAGGTTTGGATAATCCGAAAGTATATCATAATGAAGACTATTTAGGATTTATTGCTCAAGCTCGTGAAAATATTGTAGAAATAGCAGAAGCACTTATTGCAGAAGGTAAAAAAGATAAAGCTAAAGAATTGATGCTACACTCTCTTAAAGTAATACCCATAGAATCAATACCTTATGACGTATATGTAGCACAATTAGTTCCTTTACTTTTTGAAGCAGGAGAAGAAAAGAAAGCTATAGAACTTTATCAGAAGATAGGTAAGGAGGCTGATCTTACTCTGGCTTATTTAAATGATAATTACAATGGAAAAGATGCATATCGCATTCAGCATAATATATATGCTCTCAGCGTATTTGCCCAAACTCTTGAAGAACGTAAAAGCCCTGATGCAACTAAATACAAAGAGCTGGCTATAAAATATAGACAGATTTATAAAGATGCTTTTAAATAAAAAATGGTTGTTGGTGTAGGATAGCTAAAATAAATATTCCACACTTTAGCTATTCTGATACATTTTAATTTAACAATTTTTTAATAATTTTTTTATTACATCTTTATTTGCTTTTAAATAACTTTTTATTACATTTATCTCTAAGTAAGACTATAAGTTTTATGAGTACAAATTTTTAACAAAAACAATTTGTAAAATGAAAAAAAATTTGAAATCCTTAAAAAAAGCTTCACTTGACTCACTTAATGAGTTTAAGCCATTATCAAAAGAAACACTATCCAAAGTAGTTGGAGGTGATGTTTTTGATACAATTAGAGAAGTTGGTATGAAAACCACTTTTGGTGGTTGGCTGAGTTCTTGTTATAGTAGTGGTTCTGGTTGTAGTAGTACAACAGTATGTAGAACTAGTTGCCTCTAATCTATTAACATAATCCAAAATACTATATAGCTATTTAATAATAGTTGTATAGTATTTTTTAATTACGTTTTGTTATAAAATCTCAAAATCCATAAAAAAATATAAAAAATGTAGAAATTTCAAGAAAATTATCTTAGACGAATTAAAATAGTGAGAGCTTTATTAGATAAATATGAAACTACTTTGATAAAAATAAGCTTTACGTTTAGTTTTATTAACTGACCTTACACAGGGATTTTTATAAAACTTCAAAATTTTAATAATATGCCTATTTCAGTAAAAATAAAAAGTGCTTTGATTTGCATGAATTAAGGTTGTGCGTAATGTCAGTTATTAAAGTAAAATCTTCACTATATAATTAATCTTTTTGGAAAATAGTTATATAAGTTTATAAATAAATAAAATTATGCTTGATTTTGAAGGAATATTTTTAAAAGGATACTTTTTTGATAAAATTAGTATAGATGAATATAAGAATAAGTCTATCTTGTATGATTTTTTTACAAATTATACACCTAATAAGAAAAATAATTATAGTTCTACTGATGTTTTATTGCCACTAAAAAAATTTATACACAATTACTTTTATAATGTAGTAAATAGCAATCATTTTAAAATATTAAAAATAAATGAAAATATTTTTATAAAACATTTCTCCAATCAAGTATTTAGGTTTATTATTTATGATTTTTGCTTTAATACATTACAATATGAGTTTAATAAGTTAAAGGTTAATTCAGTAGATTTTGACAGCAAACAATTTGTAGAATATACAAACAATATAGAATGGATAGAATATTATTTTGAAGAATATCCCGTTTTATATTGTAAAATAGACATGTTTTTAAATTGCCAGACCCTTTATCTTCAAGAAATTTTATATAATTTAGATAAAGATTTCAATATCCTTAAACAAGATTTCAAAATTAATAACCCTTTATCATCAGTTAATCATTTTTTAGGAGATTTTCACAATAATAATAAATGTAGTTTAATCCTCTATTTTGGAAATATAAAACTATTATATAAACCACATTCTTTAAAATCTGATGTTTGGTTTCATAATTCAAATCCACTTCAGTTATCTAAGGTTAAAATATTAGATATGAAAGATTATGGTTACGCTGAATACATTATTCCTGCTAAACAAAATACCAAAGATGATTTAAAAAAATATTATTATAATTTTGGGTTTTTAACGGGCTTTTTCAATATTATAGGAACAACGGATTTGATTTCAGATAATGTGATAGCTGGAAAAGATAGTCCAGTTTTTATAGATTTAGAAACTATTTTTTCAGTAGATATCAAAGAAGGAGAAAAAAATAAAAAAAAAAATAACACTTTCGATTTTTTTCGTAAAAGTATTATGATTTCTGGGCTATTAACAGAAGAAATTACATTTGAAGCAAATAGAGATTCCCCATTTTTTCTACGACATGCTACAACTAAAGATATGTCTGATTATGTTAAGGAAGTTTTTCCTAAAACAATTATTAAGGAAAAATTTGCAAATATACCTCTTAACAATGCAAAAAAGAGTAAACACTTACCTTGTTTGAATAATGAATCTACTGAAATAAGAGATTTTATTGATAATTATTTATTGGGATTCAATAATTTCTTTACTTATCACAAGCAAAATATAAATATAGAAATCCCTAACCTTAAGGTTCGATTTTTATTTAGAAATACTGAGCAATATGCAACATTGTTAAAAGAAAGCAATAAACCCTACTATCTAAAAAATAAAAAAAAATATACAAACTTATTTACAAAGAGCCTTAAATCAACAATAAAGAATATTGCAAAATCTGAAGTAATTCAAATAATGAATGGAGATATTCCATATTTCTATTTTTACACTCAACAAGAAGAAAGCCTTTTTGATTCTCAAGATAATATCATAAAAGAGAAACTTTATAAAACATCTGTTAAAGATTTAATTAATAAGAGACTCCTCTATGCTACTGAAAATAATTCAGTAAAAAACAATATTATTTTAATAAAAGATAATTTAGATACTAAGATATCTTTTGAAAAACATATATCAAATATCTTCAATGATTTACTTGATAAAAATATTACTAAGGAAAATATTAGCTTAATAATAACTTGCTTAGGGGATTTTTTAAATAACAGATTTATAGAAAGTTATCAGGAGGATACTTACACTTTTAGCTATATGGATGTTTCAGATGGCAAAAGGTTTTTTCACAGATTAATGGAAAATAGTACTTACAATGGAACTAGTGGTATAGCTATATTTTTTTTATTTGCATATAAAATCACAAAAAAATCAGCATATTTTGACATGTTTGATAAAATATATACAAATATACTCAAAGTAAGCAAAAATATAATACATAAAAACAAATTCAATGAAAAAAATTTGAATTTCTATGATAGCCCAACAAATGGTATATTCTTACATCTTATATATCATAAATACTTAAATAATCCTTTAGATGAATCATTTCTGAATGATTATTTGATTTTCTTAAATCGCAACTTAAGTAAAGATACTTTTTTAGACATTCTTACAGGTTGTGCTAGTACGGTTAATTTTTTAATAGAAAATAATAATTTGTTTGAATCTCACAAAGTAAAAAGTATTTGCTACCAATATCTTGATTTGGTAAAAAAAGGAATTATTCTAAATGAAGATAAAATATCATGGTATTTTCGTAAAGATTTATCAGATAATTTTCTGGGATTTGCTCATGGTGCAACAGGTATTTCTTACACAATATCAAACATAATGATATTTTTAAATGATTATTCTGAAGTACCACTGATAAAAAAATCTTGGGAATATATAAAGAGTCTTTATAATGAAGGAGAAAATAGATGGTATCTATCATATAAAACTACAACTTTAACAGATCCAAGCTATAATCATGGATCTATATCAATAATGCTTTTAATTGATAAATTAAAATATATATTAATTGATGAAGATTTAAAATATTATGCTAACTTAATTTTCAAAGAAATTTTAAAGGAGTTTTATAATCGGAGTTATATTATTGCTAATGGTATATTAGGGAATATGGCTATTATAGAATATTTTTTAAAAAACAACCATAACTATATAGATTCACAACTTATAGAAGCATATAATAATATAAAGATTAAAATGAAATTAAAAAATATATTTCATTCTACAGGTGGATTTAATGTGTTTTTGACCTATGAACTTTTTTCAGGAATAAGTGGAATAGGTTATATGTTACCTTTTCTATTTACAGATACTGAGATGCCTGATATTCTAACATTTAAAATATAGGATTCTTTATGATTCTAAAAATTAAATTATTATAGTTCTTAATAGATGTTCAATTTATCAATCTATATATATGAAAAAATAAATGCATTAGCTGTTTTTACAAAAAAATAATACTTATAAAATGTCAAGCTTAATGGTTTATGAAATTTGAGATTCTATTTCAAAACTATATTTTATTAAAAAAGTAAAAATATACTTCTACTCATAATTGTATAACCACTATTTTTCAAAATAAAAAATAAATGCCTAAATACCCTCATTACAAACAATTGGATATGATGGATTGTGCCCCTACTTGTTTGCGTATGATAGCAAGCTATTATGGAAAGCATTTTACATTACAAAATTTAAGAGAAAAATCGTTTCTTACTCGTGAGGGAGCATCATTATTGGGGCTAAGTCAAGCCTCTGAAAGTATTGGTTTTCGGTCTATGGGTGTCAAATGTACCTTTGAGCAATTAATAAAAGAAGCACCAACCCCTTTTATAGCTCATTGGAATCAAAACCACTTTGTAGTCGTTTATAAAATCAAGAAAAAATCAAAAGAAGTTCTTCTGACAGTAGCAGACCCTGCTGGAGAAATCATAGAGTATTCTGAAGCAGAATTTTTGAAATCGTGGGCAAGTACAACAAACGTAGAAGGAGACAAGGAGGGTATTGTTTTGCTTTTAGAACCTTCTTCAGAATTTTATAAACAAGAAGAAGATGAAAAAATAAATAGGGCTTCTTGGCAATTTCTATTTACTTATTTAAATCCTTATAAACAGCTTGTTACACAGCTATTTATAGGGCTTTTGATAGGTGGTTTGTTACAATTTATTTTCCCTTTTCTGACTCAAAATATTGTAGATGTAGGCATACAGACAAAAAATATACCTTTTATCTATCTGATATTATCTGCTCAATTAATGCTTTTCTTGGCTCGTACAGCCGTAGAATTTTTACGGAGATGGATACTACTACACTTGAGTACACGCATCAATATTACTCTTATATCAGACTTTTTAGCTAAACTCATGAAATTACCTATTGGTTTCTTTGATACCAAACAAACAGGTGATTTGATACAACGTATTGCTGACCACCACAGAATAGAATCATTTTTGAGTACATCCTCTCTAAATACTTTATTCTCTTTGTTTAGCTTAGTTATCTTGGGAACGTTATTAGCCTTCTATAATCTTGCTATTTTTGTTGTATTTGTGATAGGTAGTAGTTTGTATGTAGTCTGGATTGTTTTGTTTATGAAACAAAGGAGAAAACTCGACCATAAGCGTTTTCAACAAATGTCAGGTAGTCAAAGTAATATGATTCAGCTTATACAAGGTATGCCTGAAATAAAACTAAATAATTGTGAAACACAAAAGCGTTGGGAATGGGAGAGAATACAAGCTAAACTATTTAAAATTAATGTTCAGAATGTAGCTTTGGAGCAATATCAACAGGCAGGTAGCTCCATGATTAACGAAAGTAAAAATATTTTGATAACCATACTTTCTGCTATTGCAGTGATGGAGGGGCAAATCAGTTTAGGAACAATGCTTGCTATTAGCTCTATTATTGGGCAACTTAATGCACCTATCATGGATTTTGTGAATTTTATGTTACAAATGCAAGATGCTAAAATTAGCTTGGAAAGACTTGGTGAAATATATCAGATACCAAATGAAGATGAAGGCTTGCCAAATATGACAATGTTACCACATCAAGACCATTCTATTCACCTTAAAAATCTAAGTTTTCAATATGAAAGCTCAACATCCAATAAAATTCTCGAGGATATAGATTTAGTCATCCCACAAGGTAAAACAACGGCTATTGTGGGTACAAGTGGTAGTGGTAAAACTACTTTGTTAAAACTTCTTTTGAAATTTTATACTCCGATACATGGTGAAATCTTAGTAGGTAGTCAATCACTCAAAAACATCAATAGCATAGATTGGAGAAAAATGTGTGGAACAGTTATGCAAGATGGTTTCTTATTTTCTGATACCATTGCTAAAAATATAACTATTAGCTCCGAAAATATAGATTATGATAGACTTTTAGTGGCTGTAAAAACTGCAAATATTCAAGAGTATATAGAATCTTTGCCTTTGGGCTACAATACAAAAATAGGTGCAGATGGCATAGGACTTAGCCAAGGACAACGCCAACGCATACAGATAGCAAGGGCTGTTTATAAAAACCCTGAATTTTTGTTTTTTGATGAAGCAACATCTGCTTTAGATGCCAACAATGAACAAAAGATTACAGAGAATTTGAAAACTTTTTTGAAAGGAAAAACAGCAGTTGTGATAGCTCATAGATTGAGTACAGTGAAAAATGCTGACCAAATTATTGTATTGGATAAAGGCAAAATTATAGAAAAAGGTACTCATTTTGAGTTAGTACAAAAGGAAGGAGCATATTTTGAATTGGTAAGAAATCAGTTAGAGTTAGGAGCTTAGAATATGGAAAAAAGTAGAGTTTTTGAAGCAAAGGATCACAGCGAGTCTATTCAAGATATTTTAGGCAAACCACCCAGTTATTTAACTCGTTGGGGTATCACGATTATTTTTGGTGTGGTTATACTACTATTTTTCATTAGTTGGTTTATTCGTTATCCTGATATCATTATAGCTCCTATCACAATTTCAAACCTGAATCCCCCTATTAGAATAGTAGCTAAATCATCAGGAAGAATCTCTTTTCTAAATCAACAAAAAGTGATTAAGAAAGGAGATATAATAGGTTATATTGAGAATTCCGCTCGTTATGAAGATATTATCCAACTCAAAAATATTTTAGATACTTTAAAAATGGATGAAGTCAATTATTTACCAAACCTTGTGTTAGGAGAACTACAACCCTCATTTGAAAATATGCAAATTGCTATTCAAGAAATAATGTTTTTTCAAAGTACCAATCCAATTTATCAACAAATCAACACAATTAGAAGCCAAATAACATCTACACAAAAGATGAATGAAAATTTAAATTCTCAAAAATTAATAATCAAGCAAGAGTTGGATATAGCTGAAAAAGAGTTTGAAAGAGAAAAGACTCTATACAATCAAAAAATTACAGCTTCACAAGAGATTAAAAAAGTGGAGTCTATTTTAGAGAAACAAAGAATGATTTACAAAAACATAGAAAAAAATATATTAAATAACGAATTAAGAATAGAACATTTAAGAAGTAAGATAGTAGAACTAAAAAAACAAATTGGAGAGAAAGAATTAAAATTTTATATAAAATTTCAAAATTCACTTCAAAATTTGAAAAGTCAATATGTTATTTGGCAAACTAAATATTTGTTAGAAAGCCCTTTAGATGGCAAACTTATATATTTGCAACATTTTATAAATCAGCAGTATGTTGAAAATGAGCAGGAAATAGCAGTTATTATTCCCAAATCTAGTAAAAATATAGGAAAAATAGAGTTACCAATTTATAATTCTGGTAAAGTAAAAAAAGGTCAAAAAGTAAGTATCATGCTATATAACTTTCCGCCAGAAGAATTTGGGATTTTAGAGAGTAAAATAGAAGAAGTTCCTTTTATACTTCAAAAATCAGAAAAAGGTGAAAGAAAATACCATTTGACAATTATGTTACCTGAACATATCCAGACTACCTATAAAAAAGAACTACCCAATTTTGTTGAGTTGCAAGGGGAAGCTCACATCATTACAGAAGATTTAAGGCTTATAGAAAGGTTTTTTTATCAATTTGTAAAGGCCCTCAAAAGATAAAGAGCTCGTCTAACATTATTTAAAGTGATGGATATATAGTATAATACAAGCTAAAGAGATAAAACTTATCCAGTTTTGTGTAGTTTTCTCAAACCTAATCAGCAAGGCTTTAAAAGCATCCATCCAAGCAAAAGTTCTTTCAATCACATAATGATGAGCATAAAATTCATCATTATAGTAGTCATTTCTCTCATTTATTTGTCCATTTTTAGGATTGATCTTAAAATTACATTCAATTCCATATTGAGCACAAATTTGTCTGAGTTCCTTACAATCAAAAGCAGCATCAACATTGATGATTAAACCATCCACTCGAATATCTAAGATGATGAGTCTTTCTATGAGAATTTTAAACTGTTTTTGTATTTGATACACATCATGATGCTCAC
>JALONN010000001.1 GCA_025454915.1 Raineya sp. | reverse complement strand
TTTTTGTCTTGTGATGGAACAAGATTTTGGGCTTGAAGTACATTTATAAACAAAAAAAATGTAAAAATTAAAATATTTTTCATCTCAAGCTTATAATTTAAACTTTATAGGTAATGTCTTACGAACTTTAATAGGTATTCTCTCTCTATTTTTAGCAGGAGACCAAGGTTTGTTTGTTTTCTTTATCGCTTCCACAGCTGCCTCACCACATTCATCTCCAATATCTTTAAGAATTTTAATGTCCTCAATATTTCCTTTTTTATTGACTGTAAATTGTAGCACTACATTTCCCTCTGTTTTGTTTACTTTTGCCTTTTCAGGATATACCAAATTATCTTGAACCGCTTTTCTAAAGGCATTGATACCACCCTCATATTCTGCATGTTCATATACTTCAAATTCTTGGTAAACTTTATTCTCTTGTGGTTCATTATCATAAGTTGATTTTCCCACTAATGCTAATTGTACCTCTTCTTTTATTTTAACCTCAAAAGGTTTTTTGCTAAGTTCATAATTTTCTGGATTTATATAGAATCTCTCTTTGTTCTTAAAAACCACCAAATCATAATCAGACTTTGCATTATCTCTTACTCGTAAAGATTTGACGAGTTCAATTTTATCAAAATATATTGATGTTTCTAATTTTTTATTTTTTAAAAGTGCATACTTTTTATTTTTTTCAACAACTATGACATCATATTCATTAGAAGCATCAGGTGGGGTAACTAAGAAGGTAATATTATCAAATGGTAAATTTATATTTTCACCAAACACATTGAGCAATAACAAATTTCTATCATTTTTGAACATGATTGAGCTACCAAAAATGCTGGTATATGGTGTTTTTTCTATTTGTTGGTAAATTGCAGGAAATATAATTTCTTTTGCTTCTATATTGAGTAAGCCCTTCAAATTATCTTTTCCAATCAGATACAAATTGCCAAGATACTTTTCAATTTTATCATATTCAAGTGGCAATATCAAATCTCCATTATAATTCATCAAACCTCTTTTATTTCCTTTTTCCAACAAAAACAAAAAATTGTACATTGTTTCGTTGACAGCATACACATTGTCAAAATTATCCATTTTTTTTGTAGAGAAGTTTGAAAGGTTAATACTAACCAAATCTTTATTTTTATGAAAACCCCAAGCATTCAAATCATCGAGTATCCAAATATTTGTGTAATCTTGCAAGGGGTCTTTTCCAAAAAGATATAAGTTTTTTAATCCATTTTTTTCATAGAGAAATAAGTTACCTTTTATCTTTTTCAAAGATTCACGTTTTTGTATCTGAACGGGTGTTTCTATAAGCTTTTGGCTTTCAATCAAATATAAATATTTATTTGTTTCAGTAAATAACACCACACTTTTTTTATCTTCATGAAAAAGAACATCTACAAAATCAATACCTTGTTTATATCCTTGATTATCTAAGAATGAGCTTTTATTATTTTTTGAATCAAAGATAAGCACAAGATTATTCTCAAAATAAAGGACTTCATATTTAGGCTCAATCTTCCACTTCCCTTTTTGGTCTATCACCCCCCAAAGGTTATTTTGTTTGGCAAAGGCAAGTGAGCTATCCAATTTTTGTCTTGTGATGGAACAAGATTTTGGGCTTGAAGTACATTTATAAACAAAAAAAATGTAAAAATTAAAATATTTTTCATCTCAAGCTTATAATTTGAATCTTACTATTATTGTTTTACGAACACTAACAGGCTGTCCGTGTGCATCTTTAGCTGGTATCCAGCGATTTTGTTTCAATTCATTCATTCTTTTGAGAGCAGTTTCAGCTGCTTCACCACTACCATATCCTATATCTCTCAAGGTCTTTACATACAACATATATCCCTGCTCATTAATTATATATTGTAAAACGACTTTTCCCTCTATATGTCTTTCTTTCATGTTTTGAGGATATACTAATTTATCTTGAATAGCTTTTCTAAATGCTATCATACCACCCTCATATTGGGCGGGTTCTTTTACTTCATACTCTTCGTACCACGCCTTTATTTGGTATACAATTGGCTCTGGTTCATCAGGTGGTCCTATTTCATCTATTATTGAAAAAGGTTTAGCAGAATATGAAAAAGTTTCTGTATTCATATATTGCTTCATATCTTTTTTATATACAACTACTTCATTACGATAATATTTGGAACCATCTTGTCTTTGCTTTTTAGGCTTCTCTATATTTATTTTATCAAAAAAATCAGTAGTTTTTCCATCAATAATATTTTTCAGAACAGCATACTTTTTATCTTTCTGCAATATTATTAATTCTTTTTTCCAATCTACACTCAAACAAAATACACTATCTATATCTGATACGATTACTTTCTGTCTGATAATATCATACAGTTCTTTCTTATTGTCTTTTGTGGTAAAGCATAAAAACTGATTTAAGTTCTTACATTCCAATATTTGTATATCTTCATAATCTGGAGTAAGGAGCATTCTCTTATTTTTCATATTGAAGAGTCCTTTTTTACCATTTTTTTCTAAGAAATAGATAGAACTATCTGGAGCTATTTTTTCGATTTTATGATACTCTGCTTTCAATAAAGGTGAATATACACTACTATCCTTTAAAAATACGCCTTTTAAATTATTTTTTATAACAAAGAAAATATCCTCATCCCCATCTTCATCACTTTCATTTTCTAATATAATTTCATCATATTCTATAGGAATTTGTATTTTATCCTGATCTGACAAAATACCTTTTTTACCGTTTTGAGTTATTAAAATATCATTTTTGATATATTTAAAATCATCAAATGCTCCTATAGGATGAATTGTAAGTGTATATAAATCAATCCATTCATAACGACTACCCTTTTTACCTATTACAAAATTGCCTCTATTAAAATAAGTATCATACCCTCCTACTATTTGTTTATCAGGTTCATAGAAGAAAATCTTATCATCTTCTTGTTTAAAAATATATACATCATACTGCTCAAATATATCCAGATATTTACATTTTTTTAGAGGTGTTTCAATAATTTTTTGATTTTCTACTAAAAATAAGTCTGCATAAAAGGGATTGTAATTATAAAATACAATACTTTTCATTTCTCTCAGATGAACAATCTTGTTTAAATCATCATAATTAGGCTTCAATGCCCATTCTCCTTTTTTATTAATTACCCCCCATTTATTTTTTTGTTTAACAAGAGCAAATGAAGTATCTAAGCCACTTTTACCAAATTCTCTTGCTTGTTGGAAGCTTGGTTTAATAATCCAGTTTTTAGCCTTATCTTTTTTATAGCCAAATAAGCCTTTTTTATTTGGCTGAGGTATTAGACCTTGAGCTATAATTGTACTTGAAAAAGACCAAATTAATATGATAAATAGGGTTTTCATCTGCTTTTATTTTTGAATATTCAATATTATAAAATTAATTTAGTGTTTTACAATAATTTTGTTGGTATAAGTTTTTTTTACATCTCCTCTAAAAGTCTCTTTAATTGTTAGTGTTGTTTCTCCTAACTTTTTAGCTTTAAAAGTGAAAGTTTTAGTAGCTTTATCTCCTCCAGGTGCTATTTCTCCTTTATTTTTATAGCGAATTTCATCATGATCAAATGCAACAACATTGGTATCTCCAATTTCATATTCCACACCAATACCCACAGAACCATGTATTTCTGCTTCATAATAGAAAATTTCATCAGGTGCGATTGTCAAATCTTTTTGTAAAAGAGGATCTAATGTTTTGGCACATTTTATACAATCATTCTTTTTTTCTGAACAAGCAACGCTTAATAGCGTCAGAAAGGCAAAAACAGAGAAATAACATTTATAATTTTTCATAAATTTTAGTTTAAATTAAATTTTAAATAAAAGTGTTCTTTATTTTTCCCAGAAATACGAAAACTTTATGAATCATAGATTTTAGCTGATGAGTTATAGGGATTATTTAATAAACTCTTCAGTCATTTTAACCATTTGATTTAAAGCATTCATATACGATTATTTATTTTTTTATCCTTGTAAAAAAAAACCTTCTAACAAGATTTGTTAGAAGGTTTTTCATGTATTGAGATGTTTCTATTTATGCCAAAAGTTTTTTAACAAGTTCAGAAACCAGTTTATTATCCACTTGTCCAGCTAGTTCTTTGGTAGCCTGCCCCATTACTTTTCCCATATCTTTGATAGAAGTAGCTCCTGTACTTTCGATAATGGCTTTAATTTTTGCTTCAGCTTCTTCTGCACTCAATTGTTTAGGCAAATATTTTTCCATAATTGCAATAACAGCTTGTTGCTCAGCAGCTTGCTCAGCTCTACCTTGCGTGTGGAACATTTCGTAAGATTCTTTACGTTGTTTAATAGCTTTTGTAATAATTGCTATTTCATCGGCTTCTGAAAGGATTCCATTTCCACCTTCTTTGGTTTCTTCCAATAGAATCATTGATTTTAACTCACGTAGAGCAGTAAGAGCCGACTGGTTTTTACTTTTCATTGCGTCTTTGATGTCTTCGTTAATAATGTCTTTGAGAGCCATAGCCTGTTAATTTTTGAGGTGCAAAGATATGAAATTCAGAGATAAATACAAAAATATTCTGCAAAAACTTGATATACTTTTTTAAAATTTTGATTTTCACTTATATGTTTGATTTTTCCAAAGTTTCTTTGGAAAATAAAAAAAGGGCATTAAGCCCCTTTTTAGAAAATCTTAGTTGCCTTGTTTATTACGTTTTTTCTCATGGTTTTGTAACCAGAAACCGATAGCAAAAGACGCTACAAATAAGCCGATGAAGAAAGCATAAGCCATTCCTTCTGTCATTTTCATTTCTATCATATTTGTGATATTTTTGGAGTTCTAACGATTTTGGAGGCAAACAAGTAATTTTTTGGCAGAATACCAAATATTTTTAAAGAAAAGAGCATTATTCTCTTCTTTTTAAAATTTTGATTTTCAATTTAACAGCTTAAAGCTCTCATATTCTTTGATAAGAGCCTGAAAAAGCATATTTCCGACCAAATTAGCCCCTTCTATTTTAAAGTGTGTATAATCTTTGCCTGCAAGCCCTTCTTTCACCCATGTAGGCATAGAGTTTTTTCCACCCATTGCCTCATACAAATCCCAAAAAGCACAACCAGCCCGAAAAGCTGCCCTCTTTTGGGCATCTCGAAGTTTGATAATCCCTGGATATGAAGCATAACCATTTTCTTTTTTATACGAACGATCAGATGTTCCTATCACCAAAAAGGCAGCTTGTGGCATGGCTCTTTTTAAATACATAATTTCTTTGTAAAACTGATTCTCATAAAAGTTATAATCAGAAGAATTAAGTCCTACATTCACACCAAACTGTAAAATAACAAATCGAACTTTCAGGTCTCTGGCTTGTTTTTGGAGATGATCGTACTCTATCTTATGGAATTCGAGTCCTGCACTACCTCTGATGGGTATATTATCGAAAGTTATTCCTCTTTGACAGTCTAAAGCAACTCCGTAAATATCAGGGCTTTTACGACTGTTGAAAGAAATTTTCATTTCTTCAAAATTATTAGGCATTTCAATTTGCTCAATTGTAAAATTTCGACTGGGTAATAGTTCTTTTTGAGCTATCAGGGTTTCTTTTTCAAAAATATTCAGTTTTACAGGTGCATTTGGGTTTCTGTAGAGAATTTTGATATTTTCTATTTTCTGATTTTTGTAATGAGTTCTGTCAGATTTTTTATAAACCACATAGCCTGCTGTATCGGCAAACTGGTAGAAATTAGCTAATGTTCCAAAATAATTATGAGGTGCTGGAATATTACCAAAAACTGAAAAGGTTTTCCAACGAGGGTCGTTTTCTTGTTTAACAGATAATTTTGCATTGGTATTATTATTCATTCCATTAATACCTGCTCCACAGCCTCCAAAACGCTCTTGAAACTGCGAACGTAAAATGGAGGTCATTCTATCCCCTTCTAACTGAGAGTCTCCGAAATGAAAAACTCTAAATAAATCATTACTCTGATTTGATTCCAATGCTTGCAGTGCCTGAAAAAAACCAGCCAAAGCCTGTTTACTTTCATCTGGATACTGAATGCGTATTTGGAGGGCTATGCTATCAGCTTCTTTTTCGGAGGGCAGACTATCTACAGAATTTTTATAGGTTTTCTGTGATAGGTTATTTCCATTTTCTTTTGTATTTGTACTATTTTGTGTGTTATTACCAAATTGTTGACGTATTTTACGAATATCTGTGGGTTTCTCACTCTTTTCTTCGGGTGTACTTTGCAACCAATTAGGGACTTTCAAGGAATAGGATGAATCTGCAAGGTATAAAACTCCTTCTTTACCTAAAATTTTTTGGCTTGTAAGGTAATAGTTTGCTCCTGCATAAATACCCAAAAAAACAGATACATACACAATAAAAACAACAACTCTCCAAGGAGAAATCGAATGATTTTTTTCTGGCATATAATGGTTTTACAAAATTATTGGTATAAATTTAGGCAAATCTAGCTCATTTTTATCATAAAACCACATTTATTGTGTTACAAAATGCTTATGTATAATTTAGAAACTATTTTAGAAACCATGAGGCTGGCAAGTGAGGAAATCATGAAAATCTATAGTCAGGATTTCCAAATTACTCAAAAACAAGACAGTTCTCCTCTCACACAAGCTGACCAAATATCACACCAAATTATCACAGAATTTTTAGAAGAACACACTCCAAAGATTCCTATTATTTCTGAAGAAGACGATTTGCCAGATTATAATACTCGTAAAAAATGGAAATACTTTTGGCTTTTAGACCCTTTGGATGGTACAAAGGAATTTATTGATAAGAATGGAGAGTTTACAGTCAATTTGGCTTTGATGCAGGGTACAGAGCCTATTTTAGGTATTATTCAAGTACCTGCCTCCGATACTGTTTATTGGGCAGAAAAAGGAAAAGGAGCATTTAAAAGAGAAAAACTCACACAAAAAATTCAGGTTCGGAAAAATGTTTCCACAGCAGATATTGTGGCTGCTGTTAGTCGTTCTCATTTGGCTCCTGAAGACAAAAAAATGCTTGACAAACACAAAATTAAGAAAACCATAGCAATGGGGAGTGCTTTAAAATTTTGTTTGGTTGCAGAAGGAAAAGCTGATTTCTATTATAGATATAATCCTACAATGGAATGGGATACTGCTGCAGGACAAATTTTGGTAGAAGAAGCTGGTGGAGTAGTTTTGGATGAACATGGAAAAACTTTTGGCTACAACAAAACTACTTTGCTCAATGGTTCTTTTTTATGTAAATCATTTTAGGGGTTCTAATTCTAATTTTTTACTATGAATATGGGGCATGGGGAGTTGTATGGTAAATGTACTTCCCTCTCCTACCTTACTTTCAACAGTAATAGCTCCCTTATTTCTTTCTACAAATTCTTTACATAACATGAGTCCCAAACCTGTTCCTTTTTCTTTGTGTGTCCCTTTTGTATAATATTGTCGAGAGAATATTTTATTAAGGTTTTCTGGGGCAATTCCTACTCCTGTATCTGTAACTGAAATATAACAATAACCTTTATTGTACGAAGCATCAATGGTTACTTTTCCATACAATGTGAATTTAATAGCATTAGAAATCAGGTTTCTAATGGTAAGGCTTAAAATATCCTCATCAGCATAGCAGGTTACATCATCAGAAACTTGATTTTCAAGGGTAATACCTTTTTGTTCGGCTTGTAGAGCCAATAAACCAATGGTTCTCTCACATAAATCTTTCAAATTAACTTCTTTATTTTTCATTTGAAAGTCATTTTGATATGATTTTGCCCAAAAAAGTATATTTTCCAGCAATGAACTAGATGAGTTTAATGAAACCGTTGCCAAATCAAGTAAATTCTGATAATTTTCAGGCTTGAATACTCCATTTTGCATCATTTCCAGAAGTGTTTTCACAGATTGAATAGGTCCCTTCAAATCATGAGAAATTATTGTGAGCAGGATATTATCAAATTCATGCTTTTTGGTAAGCTCTTTGTTAACTACCGTTAGTTTTTCAGAAAAATTTCTTAAATCATTTTCTTGAGCTATAATTTTATGATTTTTTTCTTTTAATTTTTTCTGATTAAACCACAGCACAACTCCCAAAGAAGCTACTATAGAAAATGCTAACACCAAAATAACAATCAGGTTCTGATTTCGCTTATTATTGGCTATTTCTTGCTCATTTTGAGTCTTGAGCTTTTGTAAAATTAATTCTTTTTCTTCTATCTCAAATTTTTGTTGTAATTCAGCAAATCCTCTCATTCTTTCTGTATAATTGAGAGAATCTGTTAGTCTGATGTATTTATTATTCCATTCTAAAGCTTTCAGATAATTGCCTTTGGCAGAGTCAATTTGCTTATGATTTTGATAAAGCATTTGTAGAATATTTTTATCTGTCAAGTCTCTTAAATTTTCGATATTTGATAAGCATTTTTCTGCCTCATTCAAACGGTTTAATTGTATAAAATTAATGGCTTGTCTGTTATAAAAGCCCATAAGAAATAATTTCAAATCATTTTTTGTAGCTATTTCAATAGCATCATCTAGTATTTTAATAGATTTTTTATATTCTTTTATACCTTGATAATTATCTGCCAAAATAGAGCTTGCATCTATAAACATCCCTATATCTTCCTTATTTCGAGTATTTTTAATAACTTCAAGAAGCATTGCTTCAGCTTTTTGGATGTTTCCGCTATCAAAATAAGCTTTTGCAAGACGTGTATTCAAAAAATCCTGATAATGAGCAGATTGTATTTTTTTAGATAAATCAAAACCTTTAGAAAAATATACCATTGCTTTCTGAGCATCTTTGCTGAGCAGTGATAAAGAGCCTAATCGCTCATAGGTACTAATTATTTGTGTTGTGTCTTTAATTTTTTCTGCTATTTCTAAGCTTTTAAGATAAGCTTCTCTTGCACTTTTATAATAAAATGTATCTTGGGGACGAATAATGTAGATATTTCCAAGATTCAGATATGTAATAGATAAATTTCTACTTTGTACATTGATGCTTCTGTATAATTTCACAGCCTTGATATAATTTTCAATACTGAGTATATACAAATGCATATTTTTATATACCAAGCCTTTATTATTATAGCAACGGGCTAAATATTTTATTTTATTGAACTTGACAAATATTTTCTCTGCTTTTTCTACATATTCAATAGATTTTTCATAATTTTTTTGACGTAACTGGTTAGTTGCATATTCTAAATAAATAAGTCCCAGTTCTACATTTTCGGGTTGTTGTTTAGATAAATGAGTTTCTATGGTTTTAGAGGCTTTCAGAGGACTTGTAAAAAGTCCCTGAATAAAAGATTGGCGACAAATAAATTTATTTGATGTAGTATCTATGTGTTTTTTTGATTTTTCTAAATAGAAAATGGCTTCTTTTTGATGACGTTTTCTACCATAAATTTCGGTGAGTGTAATGTAAACATCTCCTCTTAAATCATTAGAGATCTCTACATTATTTTCTAAAATTTTAAGAGCTTCTTTTGCATAAAAAGTTGCCAGTTCTATTTGTTCATCAGCCAATTCTTGGCTTAGTGCAATACTGAGTGTTAGTTTCTCTTTAGAGTTGGAAGGGGCATCATTCCACTTCTCTTCTAAAGATTTCCAATATTCGGATTGGGCTTTGGAAGAAAAAAGATTAAAAAATAGTATAAGTATCAATAAAAAGTATCTATACCCTACAGATTGCATGAGCCTTATTCGCTTTATTTTTTGTAAAAATATACTTTTTTTGAGTTTATGCAAATTCTGCTATTCTGACCAAAGTAAGTTTTTGTACTATTTTTAACTTTTTTTATTATTTTCTAACGCATTTCATAAGCTCCTATATCTGGTGGATTTTTTCGTGTTTTTCCAAGAATATCAACAGTAATAGATGTGGTAGCCCCTTTACCAATAGCAGGTGAAATAGAAGGCAGTTCGTATCTGAATAATCTCGGATTTTTAAATAATGAATCTGTCCTCTGATTGGTAAGATTTATTAAGTTTTGATTAGTATTGAGCACATCCTTATAAACTTGTGTTCTGAAAATATTATTGGCAGCCGACAAATCAAGATTTTCACCTGTAAAAATAATTTCATCTTTCAAGTTTCCCCAAAAAATATTATTAAACAATCTGATAGTCATTGTATTGGCTCCCTGTTGATTGATAAAAACACTCCCTGCCTCATCTTGTCTGTTGAATAAAAATTCATAATTTGCCAATGTACAGTGTACAATTTCATACTCTCCGCCATTGGTAGCCTGCAAAAGTCTGAGCAAACAATTATTCATCAGGGTATTTCGTAATAATACTTTTGAGCGTAGCCCAACAAGCCCTACTTCAGACATATTCTGAATTTTTGAGCTTTCTATTAGCACTTCTGATGTATCTACAAATATTCCCACTTTAGCATTTTCAATTTCGGCAAATCGTATGGTATTTCCCAAACTCGATTTTCTAAACCGAATGCCCTCCCATGCTCCCAGTACGTTTTGAAGGGCTGATTCCTGCCTGAAGTATTTGAACTCAACAATTGTATCAGCTCTGCCTCTTACATTCAGAGATCCTAAAACTTCCATTTTGGCATCATTAAAGGCATATACTCTTGTACCTTTTTCAATAGTTAAATTACAACCAGCAGGCACTTTTACCTCTCCTTTTAGCAAGTATGGTCTTTGGCTATCCCAAACAGTTCCACAAGGTATTTGTCCTGAAATAACCCGAACATTATCAGCCCAAGTCAGTAATTTGACATTTTGCTCTCTATTGGAGAGTTCAAACATCAGAGAGTCAAAAGCTTGATAAACCTGATTTTGGTCTCTGTTTTCGATATTTGCAGAAACAATCACAAGCAGGCTATCACCTCCAAGTAATTCAATATCAGAAAATTGTATATTTTTTTCACCATTGAGCAGTACAGTATATTCTCTATCACTTTGGCTTCCAATATACATTCTTTTAATTCTTACAGCTCTTTTATTGGGATTATATACTTTTAGGCGTTTGGTGGCTGTCGGAATACCTGCCAGCACCGTATCAAACACAATGGCATCTTCTGAAAATCTAAGGGCATCTGGATTATCTGTAAATAGCTCATTTTTAGACTTACATGAAAAAAGCAACCAAGACCCTAATACACCGTATATAAATACAATCAGAAAATGACGAAACATAAAGTTAAATGCTAAATGGTGAATGCTAAATGATAAAATCAAGTCTTGATTCTTTTTATAAATGTCCCTTTAAAAACTTTGCTGTATAATTGTCTTTTTGTTTAGCTAACTCTTCGGGAGTTCCTGTAAAGCAGATATTTCCCCCGTTTATTCCTCCTTCTGGTCCTAAATCTATCACCCAATCGGCTGTTTTGATTACTTCCAGATTGTGTTCAATAACAATTACTGTATTTCCTTGTTCTATCAAGGCATTCAAAGATTTCAATAGTTTTTTAATATCCAGAAAATGCAGTCCAGTAGTGGGTTCATCAAAAATGAAAATCTTTTTACCCTGTTTAGATAAATTCTTATCCAAAAAACAAGCCAGTTTTATTCTTTGAGCTTCACCACCTGAAAGTGTATTAGAAGACTGTCCCAGTTTTACATACCCAAGCCCTACTTCTTGTAATGGCTGAAGTTTATCTAAAATCTTAGGTTCTTGAGCAAAAAATTCAATGGCTTCATCAACTGTCAGGTTTAAAATATCATAAATATTCTTATTTTTGTATTCAACCTCTAAAACAGTATCTTTAAATCGTTTTCCTTTGCAACTCTCGCATGGCAAGTATAAATCTGCCATAAATTGCATTTCAATCTTCACTTCACCCTCTCCCTGACAAACCTCACATCTTCCACCTTCAATATTAAACGAAAATGTACCTGCCTTATAGCCCCTGCTTTTTGCAAGTTGCTGATTTGCAAACAATTCTCTGATGTGGTCGTAAGCCTTCACATACGTAACAGGATTGGAACGGGAAGACTTTCCGATAGGGTTCTGATCTACAAATTCTACGCCACTTACCAAGTTCAAGGCTCCGTCTAAAGCATCATAACGCCCTGTAATATCTCCACTATACACATCAAAATACTTTCCTAAAGCTGGATATAAGATTTTCTTAATCAGTGTAGATTTCCCTGAACCTGAAACACCAGTAACCACCGTAAAAACCCCTAAAGGAAATTTTGCATCAATATCTTTCAAATTATTTTCTCTTGCTCCTTTTATTTCGATACTGTTTGACCATTTCCTACGCATTTTAGGTGTTTCGATACTGTCTTTTCCGCTTAAAAAACGCAGAGTTTGAGAATTCGGAAATTTATCTATATCAAAATCATCTTTATTTCCTTCAAAAACGACCTCTCCACCCAATGTACCAGCAAATGCTCCAATATCAATGATGTGGTCAGCCACCTGCATCATTTCTTCTTCATGTTCTACCACAATGACTGTATTGCCTAAATCTCGGAGTTTTTCCAAGACTTTGATAAGCTGTTGTGTATCTTTGGGGTGTAAACCAATACTTGGCTCATCTAAAATATACATAGAACCCACCAAAGCACTTCCCAGTGAAGTAGCTAATTTAATTCGTTGAAACTCACCACCTGAAAGTGTAGAAGTTAGACGGTTGAGTGTCAGATACCCTAATCCTACTTTTAAGATAAAATCTAAACGGCTTTCTATTTCGTTTAAAACTCTTTTGGCTACTTTTTGGTCAAATTCGGAAAGGCGAATATTTTTAAAAAACTCAGAAAGTTCATCAATAGGCATTAGTACCAAATCCTGAATGGATTTATCATCTACTTTTACATAAAAAGCATCTTTGCGAAGGCGTGTTCCTTTACAATCGGGGCATACGGTACGCCCTCTGTATCGGGAAAGCAACACCCTGTATTGTATTTTGTGGGCTTCTCCTTCTATATAACTAAAAAACTTATTGATACCTTTTATTTCTTTGTTTCCCTGCCATAGAAAGTCTTTTTCTTTCTCAGAAAGGTCTTTGTAGGCTCTGTGGATGGGAAAATCGTATAAGGCTGCCCTTTTGATAAACTGCTCTTTCCATGTACTCATTTTTTCAGTTTTCCAAGGGGCAACAGCATCTTCGTACACCGAAAGGGTTTTATTGGGAATTACTAAATCTTCATCTATTCCCAAAACATTTCCAAAGCCTTCACAACGTTTGCAAGCTCCATAAGGGTTGTTAAAACTGAAAAAATTGACGCTAGGCTCTTCAAAAGCCATTCCATCGAGTTCAAACTTATCAGAGAATATTCTTTTTTCTACTCCGATAAAATCAATCATACACTCTCCGATACCCTCAAAAAAAGCTGTTTGAACCGAATCAGCAAAACGAAAACGATTGTCTTCACTATCATGTTGAACAGTGGCTCTATCAATTAACACATACAAATCTTGCCATTTTTTCTTGGAAAGTCCCTTATCTTTGGTCTCTAAGAAATCTTCAATGAATAAAATTTCGCTTTCTTGGCTGGCGTGGTTTCTGTAGATACGTGTATAACCTTTTTGAAGCAGGATTTTCAACTCTGTTTCAAGAGTTCTGTCTTTATTAGGTTTAAGGGGGCTTAAAACAGATACTTTTTGCCCTTCTGAAAATGTATGAATCAAATCGACAACACTTTCAACCGTATCTTTTTTTACCTGATTACCAGAAACTGGCGAGTAGGTTTTTCCGATACGAGCAAACAAGAGCTTAAGATAATCGTAGATTTCGGTGGTAGTACCTACCGTAGAACGTGGATTTTTAGTACTTACTTTCTGTTCGATAGCAATTGCTGGAGAAACACCTTTAATATACTCTACTTCAGGCTTTTGCATACGAGCCAAAAACTGTCTTGCATAAGCACTCAAGCTTTCTACATACATTCGTTGCCCTTCTGCGAAAAGTGTATCAAAAGCCAATGATGATTTTCCTGAACCAGAAACACCAGTAATGACTACCAGTTTATTTCGAGGGATGACCACATCAATATTTTTTAGATTATTGGCTTTTGCTCCTTTGATAACAATAAACTCTTTTGGAGAAAGATTTTCTATATTTTTAGACTGCTTCGCTGATTGTGTTGCCATAAAACGCTTAAAAAGCTATAAAAACGCAATTTAGCAAAAAACCACCAACCTACAATACTTTTTTCTTGGCTTATTTTATGGTTTTGGCGTTTTTTTTGATAAATTTGATTATTATGAATTTTAAACTATTCTCTACATTATATGTTCTCATTTTTTAGTAAAAAACCCTCTGTTCCTCTTATAAAATTAGAAGACAAAGTTTGGATGAACACTTCTGCTCGTTTAACAGGCTTGTTACAAGATGCTCAAATACAAGTAGAAACCAAACCTGTATTAGTTGTTTATTTCTTTGAACGTACTGAAAATACGCTGCAAGAAGTATTTAAACTTGGGCAAAAACCCTATGTATTTGTCAATACTGCTGAGGATTTGAAAGACAATAAACAAATTCATATTCTTTCTGAGAGTGCTTTTCATCAACATGCTGAAAAAATCAAGAATTTATTTGCAAGTAAAGAGCTTGTCGTGATGCTTGCTGAACATTATCCTCTCAACCAAAATGAAGATGAGATTCTTTTCAAATTGGGAGAAATCAGCCTTAAAACCAAAGCCTATGGCTATATTGATTTTGATGACCCTATTTTAAAAATGTTTGGAGGGGAAAGAATTTTGGAACTTCTTAAAAAAATGGGTATTAAAGAGTCTGAAAGTATTTCGCATAACTTGGTTAGTAAATCCATCAAAGAAGCCAAAAAGAAAATTGGTGAAAAAGTAAAACACGAACAAAAAGGTATTTCGGTAGAAGATTGGTTTAATAAAAATAAGGCTTCGTAAAACTATGAAGAGTGCAAAATACCTGATTAGTTTTTTGCTATCTATCACTTTTATTGCTCAGGTTCATGGACAAAGTTATCACATCTATCCTAAGAGTATCTCTTTAGATTATATAGATTGTTTTGAAGATAGAACCATAGTCAAAGAATCGATAGTTGCTGATTTTGACAATAACAATCATTTATATTGGGGATATGAGCATATTTTTACTACAAAAGACCGTTATTATGAGCCTTTAGTTAAATACAAGGACTTTGTTTCTTTTTTAAATAAAGAAGTTACTCGTGAGACAATTTCAAAATTAGGTCTGAAATACGGTACCATTGATTGGAAAATTCAGGCATCAGAAAAAAAGATTATTTGTTTTGAATTCGATAACAGACCTGGTAACATTAATATTGTTCTTGATAGTTCATCTGTAAAAGATCCTGTCATCAGTAAGATAATAACTTTTTTTCAGGATTACAGAAAAGAACATGGTTGTGAAAAAAGATATTCTACTTATCAGCTTAAAAAAGGAGAAACCTTAAAAACTGTTGCTAAAAGAGAAAATATTACTTGGTGGTATATGCTATATGATTTTAATTACAATTATAAACATCAAATAGGGGTAGATATACACATGTTTAATCAAAATATTAGCAATGAACCCAAAGAAGGTGATATTATCTTATTACCCTGCTTTTTTAGGTAAGAAAGAATAATGTATTATTTCTATGCATAAAAGAAACCTATTTTGGATAATATGGTTGTTTGTGTATAGCATTGGCTATACACAAACAACTGTACCTCTTGGGTTTTGCAAGCATTCCACTGTTATTTATCCCGATACCATTTATCATGACTATAACAATATCAAAAGATTTTTAGGTAAATACGAAGCCAAACTCACTCATTTTCAAAAAAAAACTCTTGTCAAAGAATTTAAAAATCAGGCTTGTTGGAACACCTCTCCTACAAATATGGGCTGGCGTAATTACAAACAACTACTTGATTTATGGGGAATTTGGATATCTCAGAAAGAAATAGAAATATGGGATGAAAAATTTAGAAAGGAAAGTAATGATACAGTTTTTTATTACTCTGACGAAATAAGCGTGAACAATACACGTACATATCAATTTTTTGAAAAACCAATGGTCGTAGATTTTGACCAAAACCAAGATGCTGATGTGATTTGTATTCCACAAGACCATTTTGGTCCAGCCAGTGGTTATGAGATTTATGCAAAAAAAGATGGTCGTTGGCAATCTATTGCTGATTATTCTGGCAGTTTTGAAGGACTTGAAAAGACAGAAAATCAAATTGTTATTCGATATTTGGTACACGATATCAACTCAAATGCTCAAATATTTTTAAGTATAGTTTTAGAAAGAAAAAACAATGATTGGGTATTCAAAGACTTTTTAAAACAATGTTATGCTTATCAAACTCAAAAACCATTTAAACTTTTGAATCAATTTGAATTAATCATAGCTCAATCAAGTACAATTCTGAGAACACACCCTCATCTAAAAAAGATGGGTTTAGTTGAAAATCAACTTTCAACCCCAACGCTTACAGGCAACCAAGTAGGTATATTTCCAAAAGGTAGCAAAGCTCTTATAATGGCTAAGGAAAACAATTGGGCTTTTGTAGCATTTTTGCCCAATTCTAATCCTGAAAAAATTAGTTTTGAATATGAAACAGATAATAACAGTGAAAAAAAGCCCTATTATTGTGGTTGGATACAATTAACAAAGTAATACTTTATTTTTTTATGTTATACTAGATTAAAAACCATCATTCCATGAAAAAAAGAACACTATTATTCATGATTTGGATATTTGTGCAAAGTATTGGTTATGCACAAAATTCTGTACCTCTTGGCTTTTGTACTTTTCACTTTGCCGATACTACGAATCACGATTACACCAATATTGAAAAATTTTTAGGGAAGTATAAAGCTAAACTCTCTGCATCTGAGAATGAAGCTCTTGTAAATGAGTTTAAAACACAAATTTGTGCAAACATCAATCCTGCTTATACAGGATGGCACAATTATAAGCATCTGGCAGATGCCCTTGGTGTGGTTACATCCAAAACAGAAAAAGAAGCATGGGCAGCAAAAGTAAAAAAAGAAATGGGAGAAGGTGAAAGTTCTTACATCACAAACAAAATTATGAGTGATGAAAATATTTATCAGCATACAGGTTTTAATGAAAAGGCAATGGTATTAGATTTTGACCAGAATCAGACGCCAGATATTATTTGTATTCCTCAAGTACACTTCGGTCCCAGTATTGGATACGAAGTATTTGCAAAAAAAGATAACAAATGGCAGTCTGTTTTTGATTATTCTGGCAGTTTTGAAGGACTTGAAAAGACAGAAAATCAGATTGTTATTCGATACCTTATTACTCTTATTGAACCTACAGAAACAGAAATTCTTTTCAGTGTAGTTTTAGAGAAAAAAGATAATAACTGGGTATTCAAAGATTTTTTGAAACAATATTATGCCTCCCAAACCAAGAAACCTGTAAAATTCTTACCTAAATTTGAGTCGTTTACAGCCAAGTCGAATACCATTCTCAGAACCCACCCACTCATCAAAGATACAGGTATGGCAGGACACTCAGCCATGATAAGTGCCGAAATGACCAAAACTATTGTTGGCAACCAAGTAGGTGTTTTTCCTAAAGATAGCAAAGCCCTTATCATGGCAAAAGAAAAAGGCTGGGCTTTTGTAGCATTTTTACCCAATTCTAAACCTACAAAAAACAGCTTAGAACACGGTATGGATAGAGAAAGCAAGATAAGTCCTTATTATTGTGGCTGGATACAAATGGCAAAATAACTACTTTCAATCTATATTCATCTCCTGCTCTAGTAGACGATTCATTTTTCGTATAATGGTATCTAACTCCATAGCAGCAACATCTAATTTTTGAAACAAATCTTCTTTTACAGCAAGATTTGTTTCCATTTTGATTAAATTCATCAATCCTAACATTCTTGCTAAAGGACCACGAACTTCGTGAGAGTTCATGTGAGCATATTTTAATATCTGATTCAGTTGGGCGTCAATTTTTCTTGTGCGTTCTTGTACTAGTTGCTCCAAGTTTTCATTCATGGTTAATAATTCATTATTGGCATTGGATAGTTCCTGTGTTCTTTGGTGTACCAACTCTTCAAGGTTTTTATTTGTAAGCTCAAGATGTCTTCGAATTCTCATTTGAATTAAATATAACGATGTTATCAAAGCTGTTGTAATCATTTCAAATGCCCCTTCTACAAACAGAGAATTGTATAATTTGATAAAATTTGCGTTAGTTCTTAGGTCTATCCAATCATAAACAACAATCAGAATTGGATATAAAAATAATATGTAATAAATGACTGTTATCAAGCACCATGTTAAACCAAGTTGAATATTTGACATTTGCTTTCTTTCTATCCATTTATATACATACCATAAAATAAATAAAGGTATTAGATGTGTAGCAAATACTGCTATCATTAGATTTCCAGATGGCAAACATATAAGTGTAAACAAACATAAAGGAATTACATATAAAGGATTTGAGATATAAAAAAGACATATTAATAAGCATATCTCTCTTAAATCGCTATGGCTTTCTTCAAAACCAGGTGTATTGAGCATAATCATTCCCATTACGGAGGATGCAACACCCAAAGTAGCCGTTAGATATATATTTTTAAATATGGGATTATTTTGGATAATCTTATACATCCATTGATTTGAATAATGACTATTGAAAAATACTCAAAAAAACAGAGAAATCAAGTGAATACAGAAAATACTTTCTGACTCTTATATCTCAATGTTATCTATTTATCTCTGAGTATTTTATTTAGGAGCATTACCACTGAATATATATTTTTATAAACTTCATTTTTTTCCATTTCTTCATAGAGATTATAAAGCTGAATATCAAAAATTTCTAAAGTTCTTGGATGGCTTTTATAAAAAGTTGCATGTACCTTTAAAGCATTGTAGGGAGTTTGAAATTCTGTATATTTGGGTGATGGTATATTCTGATACAAATCTCCTTTGGAAATTAATTCATAGATTTGGTTGGTTTGCTCCTGAGTGAGTTTTTTCTCTAATTTTTCTTTCATACCTCCCATTCTGCCCGTTCCAAGCTTCTGATAATAAAGCGTTCCATCTTTCAGATTCCATGTTTCTGTAATGGTATGGCTATCCTTCGATTTTTCGACATGGTTTATCTGTATTTTAAACATCTTAGGAGATTGAGCTTGGCTATTATGAAATAATATACCAAGCATGATTGAAAAAAAGAAAAATACCTTTCTCATAATAGTATCCTTATGCCTTTACCTTTTGGGCTGGATTGCCAAATACTGTTTCGTTTTTAGCGACACTGCCAATTACCACCGAACCTGCACCCACACGAGCATTTTTACCAATTTTCACACCCGAAACAATGGTTGCTCCTGCTCCAATAAATGCTCCTTCCTCAATTTCTACATTATCTCCAATAATTGCTCCTGCCCCGATTTGTACAAAGTCGTCAATTTTTACATTGTAATCTAAAATAGCTCCTGAACGAATAATGTTATGATGCCCGATTTTTACACCTGAGTTTAAAATGGCTTTGGCATCAATGAGGTTTCCATGTCCCATTTCCAGATTGCTTGAAAGAAATGCCTCTTTGTGTGTAGCATTGGTGGGCATTACTTTTCTGCGTTCGTTGAGCATTTCCACCAGCTTTTTACGAAGTTTGTTATCATCTGTGGCGATAAAAGCTTCTATTTTTTTACCAATCAGTTTTAAAAAACCATCATCATCTGTACTGCCTAAGACTGTTATTCCACTAACCTCCTTACCATGCAGATTGGTATCATCGTCTAAAAAACAATATACGTCTATTTTATGGCTATGAAAGATTTCCAAAGCCACAGTTCCTAAATTTTTCGCTCCAAATATAATTACAGGATTGTCCATAAAATATATAAATTCTAAATGTTTAATTTTTTAATGCTAAATATTTGATTTCAAACTTACTAATTTTCTAGTTTTAAAATAAACTTATTATTTATCATATTTTTCACCTTTTCTTCTCCATATCTTCACATAAGCATTTTCTTTAAATATCTCATAGTCAGATAGTAATATATCTATTTTTAAAGTTTTATCCAAAATCAGCCAGTCGTAGCTTTTGTCTTTCAGGCTGTAATCTACCACTAATTTTTTGTTATCTTGTATATTGTAAAAAGATAACAAATTCTGATATACCAAATCATTAGAAAACACCTTTTCATGAGTTTGGAAAGGTAACGTTGGATAGCTTTCTTCAAAGCTTTTGTAAGCTGCCCAAACATGATTCTGTTCTCTTTTCTGATAAATTTGGGCTGCAATTTGCAAAGTTATCAGCATTCCTAAAAATATTTTTTGCCAAAATGGACGAAAAACCTGCAATACACTCAGTAACCAGATTACCCACAAGAAATTAAAGCCCATCCAAATTCGTACAGGAAGCAGGCGTTGCTGAAACAGCATCAGTAGAATGGCATTTACTACAATCACTAATTGTATCTCTAAACCTCTATTTCGAATTTCTCTCCATTTGAACAGACTGATTATCAGACATAAAAAAAGAAAACTGTAAAATATGCTATAAGTATTTTCAATACCTATCCAAAAATCTGCAAAATCGAGCCAATATGCTTCCAAACCTTCTTCGAACTGTTTTTGAGCTTCTTGTTGCCAACTTTCTGAAAGCAAGTTTCCTTTTCCATTCAGCACATATACAGGCAAATACAGAAAAAAAGTAATGCCCAAAATAATACTTGAGAGTCCAAAAGTCGTTTTAAAACCTTGCATTCTCCATAATACAACACTCATCCCTACAAATACATACAAGAATGTTGGAATTGTATAAAAACCTAGTATGGAGGCTGTTATAAATATCATTTTCTCTATTGTATTTTTCAAACCTCTCTCTAAACTCCACAAACAAACAAAATAGAATACCATTTGGAGTAAATACCCCCTGCCACTCATACCATAACCCTGAACAGGCGACAGAAAACTAAAGAAAATTACACCCAAAACAGCCAAATCAAATCCGAAACGAACTAATAAATACCGAAACAAAAACACCTGAATGAGACAAAAAGCTATGAATGAAGGAGTTTTAACAGCCCAAAATTTTGACTGCCAAAAAATCTCCCAAAAACTTACAAGCTCATTGAAAAAGATATGATTATTAGGATTTGGGTAATACAATGCCGAAACAAAGAAGCCTTTTGAAGAGAAATGAACATAACTAAAGGCTTCATCAATGTGTAAAATACTTGTGTAAAGTTTATAAATATTGAAAATCAGGATAATACAAAATAAAAGAACTACGTTTCTTTTCTGAATGCTGTTTAGTTTAAGGAAAGGTAGCTTAAAATTTTGAATAAGTGTTGTTACTTCTTGTTTGATTTTTTGTAGAAAAAGGTTGATAGTTTTTTGTTTTTTTAAAATATAAAAAACTAATAATGAGGCAAATAAAGCTATTACAGACAAGAATATTTTTAATAAAGACCATGTTTGAGGTGTAAATATTTGTTCTTGGAATTTTATTTTTTGTTCTGTTTGGAGCGGATAAAGTCTAAATAAAAAATGTAGCATCTCTTTATGAGTAAAACTCCAAAGAAATGCTATGAGTAAAATACTGATTATCAAATAAATAAAACCTATTATCTTCATCTAAAAGTTTAAATCAATACTAACTACCTACTTTTACAAATTTCTGAAATACTTCTCTCTTTTGCTTTTTTCCTCTAAAATAAAAGATATACACTCCATTTTGCCAGTCCCAGACATTGATATATGTTTTTCCACAAACTCCAATATTTATTTTTTCTTTAAGTGTATATCCTATTAAATTATAAACATACAACTCACCAGCCTCTGTTGTTGTAAAAACAACTCTATCAGCACTTGGATTGGGGTATATTTGCAAATCAAACTTTTTGGGTGTTAAATCTGTGTTTCCTACATTTTGTACAGGTGGATAACACACATCATTTAGCACTGGTATAGACTGATAAGTTCTACCACCATTGAAGATTTTGAAGTGTATATATCTTGTTGAAGAGGCTATCTGCATATATTTTCCTTCAGCATTTTTCCTCCATTCTCCCACTCTCAAACCCACATGATAGCATCCAATTGAACTGGGAGCATCCCAAATCAATCTATTTTGTTCATCAATTTTTACAGTACCATTGGGTGTTGTAAATATCTGTAAATCTTTGTATTTAACCTGTCCCATTTCGTATTCTAATGCTACTGAAAGACTGTCTTTATCTAGATCTTCTAATATGGGTGTATGAACAATTTTATCTCCTAAATTGCTATAAATCACAGGTATTTCTTGATAAGTTACAGAATTATTAACTACATCAACCTCCTCAAAATTTAGAACACTTTCTATATAAAAATCTTTCTGGTCTGGGCTTGCAGTATTCATTGTACAATTATTTAGATAAGATTCTGATAAGGAAATAGTTATACTCTCATCACATTCTTCACTTTTTGCAAAAGTGTAATTAACCTGATACAAACCTACTTGTACATCTGCACTTAAATCCCTTAAACTCACCATTCGAGCTGTTATTTGTCCTATCCAGCTACCACTTTTTGTTCCACGCATATCAATAGCTACTACATCAGCTAACTCAGCTGTTGCCCCATTTCCAACAAGATTTGTTTTATCTCTATAGAGATATATTTGAATGCAATAGGTTCTTGTTGTTGGGTCTATACGTCTAATCTGAAAGTTACCTCCCATAATGTGGGTAGCTTGTGAAGAACTTGTAAACAAGATATTTACAAAAAAAAGCAAAAGAAGATAATAAGCTTTCATATAAAAGTTGGTTTTGTGGTTTCAAAACGTTTTTCCTTCCAATTCTTCAATTCTTTTTCTAAGAATTTCGGGTGTTGGAGTTTTTTTAAAAATAGAATAATCGTAGCTGACAATTTTAGCAACTGCTCTTGCTGCTACTCTTTCGTGTTTTTTACTGATAATCAACGATTCCATCAAATAACTACATTCATCAGGCATTTCAATTACTTTTGTACCCAAATACATCAAATCAGGGTATCTCAAAGGCATTTTATACTGAATATTAATTTCTGCCAAAATAGGTCCGATAGTCGTTCCAAATCCAGCAGGATTTTCTTTTTCCAATACATCTAAATAGGCTACTCTTGCAGATTCGGCATAACGGGCATACATCACATTGTTCACATGGTTTGCCAAATCCATATCGCCCCATTGTACAGGCAATTCTATAATGGCATGATAGCCATTGAGCATTTCTTTAATTTTGTCAGTCATTGTTTATAGTTGGTTGAAGTTTCAACAAAAATAACAAAAGAGTCCTAAATTTCAGAACTCTTTTATGATTAATTATTAAACAATAATAACTTGATGATACCTATATTTAATTGGCTTTTTGAACTTTTGTTTGATTAGGTAATTCTATTTCGAAATCAGTCGCTGAAACTTTCAGTACACCCAATATTTTTGATGAACCAAAGTTTAACTCAAGCGTATAAGACTTATTTTCAAGACCTTGAAGTTTAATAGTTGTTGATGCAGCTCCAAGTGAATTCAAACAAATCTCTGGTTTTTCAATCTGAATAAAATTAATCACAATTTTATCATTTGTTATCACCTGAGTAGTTAAAATTCGATAATTTGAACACTCATAGATTTTTTCTGTAATAAAATTAAGTAAGAATATTCTTTGGGCATCCTCAACTCCTTCCGATATTTTAACTTTAAGGTTTTCATTGAAGCTGAAAGAAGGTTCATTTTTCTTGCAGGAATATAACCCAAGCATTACAATTACCAAAATATTAAAAAACGTTTTCATATTTTTTTTATTTAAAGGGTTAGAAAAGTGAATATTTGAAGTAAAAAAATGGTACTGCTTTAATCATCATTTGTAATTTTTTATAAAAGAGTTCTAAATATTAGAACTCTTTTATGATAAGTCGTAGTTAAAAATAGTTTTGTAGTAAATTATTTTAAATATTGGTTTTAGAAAAAGAACCCTGTTCTAATTACAAATCTGTTTAAATTATAGTCTGTAGTTCTTTCTGTACTCAAATTTAATTTCTCTTGGAACTTCTGATAACGATAGCCCAAACTAAAAGTATAGCCTGTTCCGTTACCTCTGTTTACTTTAAAACCTGTTGAGATTTCTCCTGTAAAACCTCCTTTAAGGCTGTATATATCATTTTTTGTTAAACCAAATGTTCTGCCTCCAGAGACTCCTATATAAGGACTAACTCTCTTTTCAGGCAAGAAGTCCCAACGAGCATGCAACAATACTGGCAATAAGGTTGCCTCTCTGTACATGTCTAATCCTGTTGCAAGACCTAAATAGGCATTTTTATATACACGGAAGCCATTAATCGTCTGAAAATGAAATCCATTAGAGAAATAATTTGCATTTCCAACAGAAAAACCTGTTTCAGAGTTGTGCCAAAATCGACTTTTTTTGTATTCTGTTTGTGTTTTGAGGCTATCTTGAGAAAATGCCTGCATAGAAATAAATAATGTTGAAACCGCAACAAATAAAATTTTCATATTTTTTTAAAGGTTTGAAATTTGACTAATCAATTGAAAATCATAATTATATTGATATATTCCACTACGACTGGCTATTAAAAAGCTATTGGGGAGCATAATAACATCAAAACTATAAAGCTCTGAATTTTTATTTTGTAAAATAATATTTTTAGGGTCATTCACATCAAATTTTTTGAAACCAAAAGCCCCTTCACAGACAATCAAATCATTACCTTTTACAGCCAATCCATGTGGATTTTGCATTTCATAGCTTTTGATGAGTTGTGGATTTTGTGGGTCAGCAATTGAAACGATATCCAACTGATTCTGAGCATTTGCACACATATTGCCTGAACGAGTGGTAACATAAGCCAAATTATTTTGTACCACCACAGGGTCACAGGCTATAGGATGCTCAAAAACACCCAAAAATTGAGGATTGATAGGTGTTTGTAAGCTATAAATCCTCATACCATTTCTTGTTCCTAAGAATAGTTTTCCATCAGAGGCAAATACAGTTTCTACGCCCCAATCTAACTTTATGGTATTGACTAAAGTTGTTTTTTGACCATTTGAGATGTCAAATACATACATTTTATCAGGTTCAACAGTATAAAGATAGTTACCTACTGTAGTAAATGAAGCCATAGAGCCTGCTTGATTTTGATTTCCACCTGAAGAAACAGTCTGATTTTGGCTTCCACTGCCTGATGATGAAAGGTTTGTAGTTACCCCACTAAAAAAGGGCATGATATAAGGCTCATCACAACTTCTTATGACAGTTTTTTGCTTGATTTCAAAACCAATGGCTACAGAATCTCGCATACCATTTGTAAACGCTAATCTTTTGTGTTCAAAAACATTTTCATTTTTACCTATTTTTATAGGTTTATTGATGTCTGTAATATCAAAATACAACAAATCTCTGTGGCTATCCAGATATAAGGTATTTCCTTTGACAGCAATATCTACATTTCCATATACTTGCAAGAATCCTATATTTTTGGGGGCATTAATATTGCTATTATCAATAAAATGAACTCCTTTTTCTTTTTCAACTATCAAAATATACTCTCCTCTTACAAATATTTTTCCTGTGTTGAGTACATGATGAGGTTCTTTCCATTGCCCGTTTGCTTTTTCATAATCTGCATTAGATAAATAAATGGGTACTGGAATAGTATATGTGTAAGTTTGCTTGCAGGAGTCCTTGCAACTCCAAAAAGTCATTAGGGTGATAAAGATTACTAAAATTTTTTTCATGGTTTTTGAGTTTTAGTTTTGGCACAAAAACGCAAGATTCTATTCACTTGGTTGCTTTGAAAAAAAAATATTTTTTTGAGGCAACCATTTTACAAATTGCTTCGTTTTGTTGGAGAATATTAAAAAGTGTTATGAACTTAGAGGAAAACCCTCAATTACTAGAACTTATAGAAGGTTGTATACGAAAAGACAGACATAGTCAGAAAAATCTGTACAAAGGCTGTTTTGCATATGCCATGAGTATTTGTTTGCGTTATGCCAATAATTCGGAGGAAGCCCAAGAAATTTTGAATGATTCTTTTTTGAAGGTCTTTAGTAAAATCCATTTACTTTCACCTCCTTTTAATTTTAAGGCATGGTTACGTAGAATACTCATCAATACAGCCATTGATTATTTAAGAAAGAATAAATCGTTTTTGTATTCAGCTGATTATCAAGAAGCTCTGAATACAGAAGTGGAAGCTTCTGCACTCGACCATCTTTCTGAGCAAGATATTTTACAACTGGTACAGGCTCTCCCACCCTCATACAGAACGGTTTTTAACTTATATGCTATAGAAGGTTACTCACACGAAGAAATTGGAAAAACATTACAAATTAGTGTAGGGACATCCAAATCGAATTTACATAAAGCTCGACAGATTTTACAGAAACGCCTTTTAGAAGAAAAAAAAATATACTTTGAAGCGATAATACCATGAAAAAATTTGAAATAGATAATTTTATTAAAGATAAACTTGCTCATCTACAACCCGAATTTGATGAACAAGCGTGGGATGATTTGGAAAGAAAATTAGACAATGAAGATGATGACAGAAAAGCGATTCTTTGGTGGTGGCATTGGGATAAAATTGCAGCTATTTTTGTGGTAGGCTTTTTTGGTTATCTGACACATTATCTCTATACAAATCATTCACAAAAAAACAATAATCAAGCTTTTACAAAGATTCAAATTAAAAAATCAGGGCGTATTGAGAAAAAGATAGAAACACTTTCCTCATCAAAAGAGCAGCAAGAAATTGTTTATAGCTATCAAGAACCTAAAACCATTTCTAAAACATTACAAAGTAAGAAACTTGTTGTTGCTGTTTCTCAACAATACCCTCAAGAAGCACAAACTCTAAGTTTTGACAGAAATTTACAAGATAAATACTTTCACAATGATTTTTCAGATGAGCTGAACCCCAATAAAGTATTTTTGATAGATTCAAATCTTACTTTTAAACAAGAAATTACCAAAAAGAATAAGCACAAACGTCAGTCTTTTGGAGTAGCTTTATCACCCGTTATCAGTCCTAAAGGTTTGCAGGCAGGTTTAGGGTATACACACCAAGTAGCTCTTTCAGAAAAAGTAAGTGTTGTTTCAGGTATTAGTTATACTCCTTGGACATCTAATATGCCTATGAAACTTACTGGAGGGGTTACTTCATCTATGGGTTCAGTTCGTCCAGATGTAAAAGTGAAACTGAATACTATTGAAATTCCTCTTGAAGCAAAAGTAAAAGTGGCTAAGAATGTAGCTGTGAGTGGAGGGATTTCTAATACACTTTTACTCAAAGAAACTATTGGAAATGTAGTAAATAATGATCCAGAATTAAGCATTTCATCCATCAATTTGGGTGTAAGCTATGATATCAAAATTAGTAAAAACAGCCAATTAAACTTGCAACCTTATTATCGGATACCCATACAGAGTGTAGGTATCTCAGGGACTCAGTTTTCGGGATTTGGCTTACGAACCGGCTTTAGTTATAACACCAGATAAAATGAAAAAAGCAGATAAATTCTTATCTGCCTTTTTTTTGTTTTTCTAAATTCTTTTACAAGCTCAATACTGTCAAATCGAAACGTCTGTTGGCTGCTCTTCCTTCTTCTGTGTCATTAGATGCTACGGGGCGTTCTTTTCCATATCCTTTTGCTGCAAATCGTTGAGCTGGTATTTTCTTGGCAACCAAATAATTGAAAACGGTTTTAGCTCTTTTCTGAGATAATTGCAAGTTATAAGAAGCTGAACCTTTATCATCTGTATGGGCTCCAATTTCAATACGAGCTTTGGGATTATCTTTTAATAACTTTACAATACGATCTAACTCTCTTTGAGAATTATCATTCAAATCCCATTTGGCTGTTTCGAAGGTAATGTTATACAAAGGTATCTTTGCACCTACTGCAAGTGTATGTAGTTTTACAGCTAATTTTGATGTTTTTTTGGAAGAAACTGTATTGGAGTAGAAAATATATTCTTTAGGGTTTTTCACTTCCAATTCATATTCATCATCATCACGCAAGCGAACTTTATATTTTCCGTTATTACCATCTTTAGGGTCTAAAACAATTACCTCATTTCTGTTTTTGTTGGTGAGGGTTACTCCAAATGGCAAACCATCTCCTGTTTCCATATCCGAAACATTGATTTCTACAACACTTCTTTTTGGATTTAGCTCTATCATCTGATTTGTAGCAACATCTTTTGCCAAATCCAGTACAATCAGACTATCCTCAAATTTAGGAGCTGATAAACGCAGATTATAGACTTTATTACGCCTCAATGTAAACTCTGCTTTGCCATCAGCAGGCTGACTTTCATGAACTGTTGTTTTTTCTACGACATCTCTTACCTCAATTTTTGCTTTTAAAGGTGTTTTTTTATCCGCATCCATTACAGATATATTCATTTTTACCTTTAAAATATCTAAATTATAGGTTTCGCTTTCACTTTCTAAAGACCCTTTCTGAGCAAATAAGCTTGTTTGCATACTCATTCCCAAGCCCAAAGCAACAATAAATATTTTACGCATAGATTTTTGAAGAATTTTCCATTTTTCAAAAGTAAAAAAATATCTTGAAATTCAAATATCTTTCTTGCAAGAAATATGTATTTTTGTGGTTTAATTAAGTCATTTTACATGAAATTTAATCAAGAATTACATCATCGTCGTTCTGTACGATTAAAAAACTATGATTATTCACAAGAAGGAATATATTTTATTACAATTTGTACCCATAATAAAGAATGTTTATTGGGAGAAATTGAAAATAGTAACATGTACTTAAATAAATTTGGAGAAGTTGTAAAAAATTGCTGGTTAGAAATTCCTAAACATTACCCTAATACTATTTTGGATGAATTTGTAATTATGCCCAATCATATTCATGGAATTATTGAGATTGCAGTAGGGGCAAATGATTATTCGACCCTATCACAAACAAATACTTTTAAATCGCCATCCAAAACCATTGGTGCAATGATAAGGGGATTTAAAATTGGTGTAACCAAATGGTTTAGACAAAATACTGATATTTATACAGTTTGGCAAAGAAATTATTATGAACATATTATTCGTGATGTAAAATCATATCAAAATATTTGTAATTATATCATCAATAATCCCATGAATTGGGAAAAAGATGATAATTTTAACACAAAACAATCGTAGGGGCGAATAATTATTCGCCCCTACCAAACATAAAAAAACATATAACAAAATGTCAAAAAATTTCCAGCGTTATACAGTTACAGCAGCGTTGCCTTATGCCAATGGAGGCGTTCATATAGGTCATTTGGCAGGTGTTTACATCCCTGCCGATATTTATTGTCGTTATTTAAGACTCAAAAATGAAGATGTATTGTTTATTTGTGGCTCTGATGAGCATGGTGTTCCTGTAACGATTAGAGCAGCCAAAGAAGGCATTACTGTACAAGAAGTGGTTGATAAATATGATAAAATTATTGGAGATTCTTTTAAAGAATTTGGAATTAGTTTTGATATTTATTCAAGAACATCAAAGCCCATTCATCATGAAACCTCCAGAGAAATTTTCAAAACTTTGTACGATAAAGGTGTTTTTGTAGAAGATACGTCTGAACAATATTTTGACCCTATTGCTCATAAATTTTTAGCTGATAGATACATTGTGGGTACTTGTCCTGTTTGTGGACATACAGATGCCTATGGCGACCAATGTGAAAATTGTGGGACTTCTTTAACACCAGATAAACTTATCAATCCACGTTCTAAACTCTCTGATGCCACTCCTACCAAAAAAGAAACCAAACACTGGTATTTTCCTTTGGATAAATATGAAGCTTGGCTCAAGGAATGGATTTTGGAAGGGCATAAAGAATGGAAAACCAATGTCTATGGTCAGTGTAAATCGTGGTTGGATGCAGGTTTACAACCCCGCCCTATGACAAGAGACTTGGATTGGGGTGTCCCCTTACCTATTCCAAATACAGATGGAAAAGTAATGTATGTTTGGTTTGATGCCCCTATCGGCTACATTTCGGCAACCAAAGACTATTTTGCTCAGAAAAATGCTGATGCTGACGCTTGGAAGCCTTACTGGAAAGATGAAAGCACCAAATTGGTACATTTTATTGGAAAAGATAATATTGTGTTTCATTGCATTCTTTTTCCTGCGATTCTGAAGGCTGAAGGCTCTTACATTTTACCAGAAAATGTCCCTGCCAATGAGTTTTTAAATTTAGCTGACGCAAAAATCTCTACTTCAAGAAATAGAGCTGTGTGGCTAGATGAATATTTAAGAGAATTTGAAGGTAAACAGGACGTTTTACGTTATGTACTCACTGCCAATGCCCCTGAAACCAAAGATAATAGTTTCACTTGGAAAGATTTTCAAGACAGAAATAACAACGAATTAGTTTCAAATTTAGGTAATTTCGTAAACAGAGTACTCACACTTACTCAAAAATACTTTGATGGAGTTGTGCCTCCCCTCAACGATTTGGAGAAAGTAGATATAGATTTGGTTGAAAGTTTGAGAACGTTTCCCAATAAAATAGGTGAAAGTATCGAAAATTATCGTTTTCGTGAGGCTTTGGGCTATATCATGGAGCTTTCGAGTATTGGAAACAAATATTTCCAAGAAAATGAGCCTTGGAAACTTGCCAAAGATTTTGAAGGAAACAAAGCTCGTATCGAAAATGTATTGCATTTGGCTTTACAACTAACGGCTAATCTGGCATTTTTAATAGAGCCTTTCTTGCCTTTTACAGCTCAAAAACTTCAAAAGGCTTTAGGAGTTGGTAAATTTTACTGGAATGAACTCGGAAATCAGGATTTGCTTATTTCAGGTCAGAAAATTGAACAAACAGGCTTATTATTTGAAAAAATTGAAGATGATATAGTTCAAAAACAACTAAATATTTTAGCAGAAAGAGAAAAAATGAATGAATTAGACAACAAAAAGCCTCAGCCTTTGGCTTCAGAGATTACTTATGACGATTTTGCAAAATTGGATATTCGTGTAGCTACGATACTAAAAGCTGAAAAAATGCCTAAATCTGATAAATTATTAAAACTTTTATTAGATACGGGCATTGATGAAAGAGTAGTTTTAAGTGGTATTGCCAAACATTTCTCCCCTGAAGAAGTTGTAGGAAAACAGGTTTGTGTACTTTGTAACCTTGCTCCTCGTAAAATGATGGGCGAAATGTCTAATGGGATGATTTTAATGGCTGAAGACAAAGACGGAAGCCTTAAATTTATTGAGCCTTCAGCAGCCATCTGGAATGGAGCGAAAATTAGTTAATACTTTATCTAATTAATTTGAGAGCTTTCTCTTTTATAAAATAAAAATGATTAATAAACAAAACATACTCAATACCTTAAAAATTCTAGGGATACCTATTGCTTATGCAATTGTACTTCGATTCTTTTTTGGTGTACATTCTTGGTCAGAGCTTTTTGGGATAATGTCTATCTCATTTCTGTTTTGTTTACCCACAGTAATGGGTATTTTGATAGTTTATTTTTCTAGTGAAGAAAAAGCTCGAAGTTGGGATTATAAAGTCATGGCTCCTTGGATTCCTATAGGAATTTTTCTTGGAATAACCCTACTTTTTTCGGTAGAAGGTTGGGCTTGTTGGATAATGGTTTTACCTTTATTTCTTCTTGGAGCATCTATTGGTGGTTTTATTGGTGCATATTTAAAATTCAGGAAGAAAAACAATACGATGTATGTATCTTTTTTTGCTCTTCTTCCAATTTTTATGTCTCCTATAGAGTCTATGATTGGCTCTATACCAGGAACTTACAAGGCATACACTTATATTGACATCAACGCTTCTGCTGAAAAAATATGGCAAAATGTAACCAAAGTAAAAGAAATTCCACAAGAACAAGATAAAGGTTGGCTTACAAGAGCTTTGGGATTTCCAAGACCTGTAAAAGCAGAATTGAATTATGAAGGTGTAGGTGCATACAGAAAAGCTATTTTTACAAATGGATTGGTATTTCATGAAACTGTTTCAGAATACATTCATCAAAAGAAAATGGTATTTTCAATTAAAGCGTATCCTCACGAAATACCTTCTACAACTATGGATGAACATGTTGTAATTGGTGGCAAATATTTTGATGTTCTCAATGGCACTTATGAACTTGAGAAACTTAATGAAAAAACATACAGACTGCATTTATATAGCCATTTTAAACTCTCTACAACTTTCAATTTCTATGCCAGTTGGTGGACAAAATGGATTATGCAAGATATTCAAAATAATATTTTACAAATAGAAAAACAACGAGCTGAAACCCTATAAACTTATTTATGCGTAAAATTCTTTTTATAGACAGAGATGGTACTATTATCGTAGAACCTCAAGATAATTTCCAGATTGACTCACTAGCTAAACTTTCGTTTCTACCGAAAGTATTGCGTAATTTGTATTATTTGCAAAATACTTTAGGCTACGAACTTGTGATGGTTACCAATCAGGATGGTCTGGGAACAGACTCTTTTCCTGAACCTGATTTTTGGGAGCCTCATAACAAAATGATGGAAACTCTTGAAAATGAAGGCATTCATTTCAAAGAAGTCTTGATTGATAAATCTTTTGAACATGAAAACTCCCCTACTCGCAAACCCAGAACGGGTCTGGTTACACATTATCTAAACCAAAACGATATTGATTATAGCAAATGTTTTGTCATTGGCGACAGACTTACAGATGTAGAACTTGCCTACAACATGGGTATCAAAGGTATTTTTTTGAATAATAATGCCTTTGAGTTTCAGGAAAAACATTCAAAAGCTCTTGCTTTACAAAATGCAGATTGGGATGTTGTAACAAAATTCGTTGAAAAAGCTCAGGGAAGAGTTGGTACGGTTCACAGAACTACCAAAGAAACAGATATTTATATTCGTATAGATTTAGATCGTAATTTTTCGCCTATTTTAGATACTGGTATTGGCTTTTTTGACCACATGCTTGAGCAAATAGCCAAACATGCCCGTATAGGATTGGAAATTAAGGTAAAAGGCGATTTACATATTGACGAACACCACAGCATCGAAGACACTGGACTTGCTTTGGGTGAGGCTTTCAGAAAAGCCCTTGGAGAAAAACGAGGCATTGCTCGTTATGGACATTTTTCTTTGCCTATGGATGAAACGCTTGCCCAAACAGCCCTCGATTTTTCAGGAAGACCTTATTTTGTGTGGGATGCCCCATTCAAGAGAGAAAAAGTTGGTGGTATGCCTACTGAAATGTTTGAGCATTTCTTCAAATCGTTTTCAGATACTTCATTGTGTAATTTGCATATCAAGGCAACAGGAACCAACGACCATCATATTATTGAAGGTATTTTTAAATCTTTTGCCAAAGCCATAAAGATGGCTATAACTATTGAACATAACGATTTGCCTTCTACCAAAGGAATTTTATAAAATTTAGATAATACAAACATTTGCAAATAGATTGTAAAAATTTGTATTTTTGCAGTCTATTTGTTTTTTTAGATATAAAATTGCGTTATTTGAAGCACTCATGAACTGGCTTAGCCCCATAACACCTCTTATTAGGTATTTTCTACACAAACCTTATCAGCGTATTGAGTATTTTATGACTCATGCTGATAAAGTGCAAGAAAAACAGTTTGTATCAATCATGCAGGCTGGTAAGAATACTGAATGGGGCAAAAAATATGACTATGCCAACATTCAAAACTTTGAGCAATACAGCAAAAAAGTTCCTATTTCATCTTACGAAGATTTTGTACCTTATATCAGCAGAATGATGAAAGGTGAGCAAAATATTTTGTGGAATACGCCTATTTACTGGTTTTCAAAGTCTTCTGGAACAACTGATGCCCGAAGCAAATTCATACCTGTCTCAAGAGAATCGTTACATACTTGTCATTTCAGAGGAGGTAAAGACCTGATTGCCTTATACATAGAAAGCCGCCCGAATACCAAATTTATGGTTGGAAAAGGCTTAGGTATTGGTGGGACTTTCCAAGAAAGCCCTGACACCAAAGGCATATTTTATGGAGATGTTTCGGCAGTAATCACACAACAGTTACCCACTTGGGCTCAAAAACTCAGAGCTCCTAGTCTGGAGGTGGCTATGCTCTCTAAATGGGAAGATAAAATTGAAAGAATGGCTAGAGAAACCATTCCTCTAAATATTACCAGCCTTTTGGGTGTTCCTACATGGATGATTGTGGTATTGCAAAGAGTTCTTGAAATTACAGGTAAAAAGCATATTTTGGAAGTTTGGGAGAACTTAGAAGCCTTTTTTCATGGGGCTGTTTCTTTCCAACCATACAGACATTTATTCAATCAGCTTGCTCCAGGGATAGACTATATGGAAGTTTACAATGCTTCTGAAGGTTTTTTTGGTTTACAAGATGATTTATCAAGAGATGATATGCTCCTGATGCTTGATTATGGAGTATTTTATGAGTTTGTAGAAATGGATGAATGGGACAATCCCTATCCAAAAACAAAGACTATCTCAGAAGTAGAACTTGATACCAATTATGCCATGATTATTTCTACCAACGGAGGCTTATGGCGTTATAAAATTGGCGATACGGTTAAGTTTACTTCTAAAAATCCTTATCGAATTAAAATTAGTGGTAGAACAAAGCATTTTATCAATGCTTTTGGTGAGGAATTGATGGTTGAAAATGCTGATATAGCCATTGCCAAAGCTTGTAAAGAAACAGGTGCAACCATTGTCGATTTTACAGCCTGCCCTATTTATATTGACGGCTCCAGCAAAGGAGGACATGAATGGGTAATTGAATTTGATAAAGAACCTTCTGATTTAGAAATATTTACAAATATTTTAGATAAAACGCTTCGAGAAGTTAATTCTGATTATGATGCCAAAAGGTATCAGGATATTGCTCTTCAAATGCCTGTTATCCATAGTGTTGAAAGAGATACATTCCATAATTGGCTCAAAAAGAAAGGTAAATTAGGTGGACAACACAAAGTTCCTCGTCTGGCAAACTCCAGAGAATACGTAGATGACATTCTAGGATTTAAAACAGCATAAAAAAAGCCCTGAAATTCAGGGCTTTTTCATTATTTCTTCTCTTCTTTCTTTACTTCTTCTTTTTTATCTCCTTCTTTCTTACCATCTTCTTTTTTAGAGTGTTCTGCTAACATTTTTTCGTGTTCAGATTTAATGAGAGCATGCTCTTCTTCCATTTTTTTATGTTCTGCAAGCATTTGGTCATGCTCAGTTTTCATAGCCTCATGCTCTTTTTTCAAATCTTCATCTTTAATTTCTCCTTTTGCATGTTTGTCTTCTAATTCTTTATGTTTGGTAATCAATTCTTCATGCTTTTTCATTACTTCAGCATGTTGTTTTAATACTTCATCATGTTTTGTTTCAATAACAGTATGAAGGCTATCCGTTTTACCTTCTGTTGCTTTCTGGTGTGCATCTACCATGCTTTTGTGTTCTTCTTCCATTTTAGTATGAGCATCTTCCATTGTTTTATGCTCAGTTTCCATTTTAGTATGGTCATCTGTCAATTGCTTATGTAATTCTTGGTTCGGCTTGTTACAAGCATACAATACGGCAGCAGAAATGATAATAGCAGCTATTTTTTTCATGATTAGATAAAGGTTTAATTTTCAGGGTGCAAAGGTAGAAATTATTATTATTTTTACAAAATAATTTCTACTTCCATTTGTCCTTCGGCATGAGTAAAATGGTGATTATCAGGTGCTACTTTTTTTATCAGTTCAATGATACCTGTATTAGAGTAAAGCATCGTACCATAAAGCTTGATAAGTCCATAGCGTTTGGCTTCTTCAAAAAGGAGATGTAGTAAATATCTGCCTATTCCCTTTCCCTGAAAGCCATCTTGTAGAACAATTGCAAATTCGGCTTGTGTATCTGTTTCAAGGTTCTGCATATATCGGGCTACCCCTACAAACGACTCTATGCTGTCTTCGTATGTATAAGCTACAATTGCCAAGCCTTTATTTTCTAATTTACAAAGTTTTTCAGCATACTCATAGACCTTATTTTCAGGTATGCCATCTGTAATCATTTGGAATCGTAGATACCTTGTTTCTTGGGAAAGATGGTAATAAAACTCTACCAGAGGAATAATATCAGCCTCTGTCAGTTTTCTAAAATATATTTTCTCTTCCTGTTTAGTTTTAAAAGAAGGGAAATATTGACCTAAAATTTTCATAGATGTAAAATAAAATCATAACTCTATCAAAACTACACATAAAAGGCATAAAAAGTTTAAAATAAGGCTATTAATTTGAATAGAATAACACTCTTTTTTTACTTTTTTGGATTTAAGAAAGTTTATATTTGTTTTATTCCATGTTTTTTTGTTTTTTAGGTTACATTTTAAACATAAATCCCTATGAAAAAATTATTTTTAACATGGATGTTGAGCTTCTTTTTCTTGCATATATATGCTCAAGAAGAAGGAACTGCCAACTCCGTAGAAGGTAAAATTACTCTTCTTACAGGAATGCAATCTATGACAGCCAAATTATATGTACCTTATACAAAAGGTTCTCTGAAAGGGAAAGCTATCAAGATTATTAAAAAATTTAATTTGTCAGATACTTTTGGACCAAGTATCTCAGGACAAGGCACTATGGGGCTTGGTACTGGCGTTATTATTAGCCATCAGGGAAATATTGTAGTTGTAAAAATAAAAGAATATAGTTCTACAAAAGTAGAAAACGGAGTAACCAAACCTTTAGCCAATATCGGAAATGTTGTAGTTTTCGAATGGGAATAATACTTTTTTGAAAACTAATATCTAAAGTTTATAAAAAGGATTATAGAAAGTGTACTATAGACTTTTCTTGATCCTTTTTCTTTTTTTTTCAGAACTTACTCAAAGTTAAAATATTCAGTTTATGCTTTTTCCTTCTCCTTTATCCAAAGGCAGTAAAATAGGTGTAATTGCACCAGCATCAGTAGTTGAACCTTATCGAATTGAACAGGGTATCAAACTGCTTCAAGAATGGGGTTTTGAGGTAGTATTGGGTGAACATGTATTTGCTGAATACTTTCAGTTTGCTGGCACACCTGAACAACGTTTATCAGATTTACAGCGTTTTATTAATGATGATTCCATTGATGCTATCATTTGTGCCAGAGGTGGTTATGGAGTTATTCAGTTTATTGATGATATTGATTTCACAAACCTTATCAAGAAGCCTAAATGGATTATTGGATATAGCGATGTAACGGTTTTGCATTGTGCATTACAAAAAATACACATAGCAAGCTTGCATGCTCCTATGCTAAAAGGTATTGAGGAGATTTCACAAGAGAGTAGAAAGTTTTTGAGAGAAATATTATTGGGTGAAAAAGTTCATTATGCTATTGTTCCACATCACTCCAATCGGGTTGGAAAAGCTCATGGTAAACTTATCGGTGGGAATATTGCTCTTTTACACAATCAGATTGGTACATCAACAGACTTTGACACAGAAGGCAAAATTTTGTTTTTAGAAGATGTAGTTGAGCCTCTCTATAACATAGACCGAATGATGAGACATTTGGATAGAGCTGGGAAACTTAAAAATTTAGCAGGCTTAATGATTGGAGATATTTCACGAATTAAGCCTGAAACTCCTCCTTTCGATAAGAACACAGAACAAATTATTTGGGATTTAGTAAAAAAATATGACTATCCTGTATGTTTTGGCTTTCCATGTGGGCATGAAGCTCAAAATTATCCTCTTATTTGTGGTTCAGATGCTAAACTTGAGGTTTGGGAAAACTCTGTTTTTCTAAAGTTTGGTCATTTATAACAAAAGGAGGCAAGCCTCCTTTTGTTTTTATAATCCTTGATTATTTCTCAATTCTTCAACTGCTTTACGCAATGTGATGATTTCTTTATCTTTTTCTTGAATAGCAAACGACATTGAGGCTTCTTTATTTTTGAGTTTTTCTAAAGCAGCCCTTACTTCTTCATATTGACGTTCTAACTTACTCTGCGTTTCATAGGCAATATCTAATGCAGACTGCAATTGACTTTTTTGCTCATTCAACATTCTTTCCTGTCTTGCCATTTCTCCTACTTTTTTCTCATATTCAACTGAAAGTTTCTGATAAGCATCACTGGCTTCTTTTTCTCTTTTTTCTAATACCTCTTGTGTTGAAGCCAATTCTTCTACGTTTTGTCTCATTTCTTCTTCCTGAGACTGCATTTTTTGGGCATATTCTTGGGCATTTGCCAAAAGTTTTTTGGTTTGCTCATTGATTCGAATAGTAGCAATTGTAGCAGCGACACTTTCAGCAATACGTTTGATAAAGTCTATCTCATAGTCTTGAAGTTTTCTAAAAGAAGCTAATTCTATTACCCCATAGATTTTCTGCTCACTAATAAGAGGTACAATCAGTAAATTTCTTGGTACAGCTTCTCCTAAACCTGATGTGATTTGTATATATTGTTCAGGAACATCTGTTAAATAAATACTTGCCTTTTCCAAAACAGCCTGAGCCAAAAGACCATCATTCAAATCTAAAATATGTTCTTCAAATCTTTGTCTGTCATAAGCATATGCAGCATCTCGTTTTAGATACAATTTTCCTGTATTTTCTTTTTCATATAGAGAATAAAAGCCTAGTTGATTCAAATCCAGATATTTAACAAGATTATAAGTAATTTGGTAGGCAAATTCATCAAAGTTATCGAATTGAGTACGCAAAATATCATTAAAAAGAGCTACTCCATTGTTTGTCCAGCTTCTACGCTCACTATCATCATCTACTCGCTTCAAATTATCTCTCATATTGAGCAATGCAGAAGCTAGCTTATCTTGCTCACTTTTAGGCTTTAAAATTACATCCAACTGATAATTACCAATAGCAGTTGCAAATTCCGTAGATTTTTTAAGACTATCAGCCAAGTCGTTGATATCTGTTGCCAAAACGCCCAACTCATCTTTTCGCTTCAAATGTAGTTTAACATAAAAATCTCCTTGGGTAATCCTTCGGATTGCCTTGGCTATCTGTCTAATAGGACGAACAACCGTTCCAGAAAACTGCCAATATACAAACAAGAAAATTGCTAAATACCCAATAAAAATGAGGGTTACTTGTGTTGCATTTCTTCTTTTAATAGTATAAAAATCCTCCCAAAGTAGATCTGTAAGTTCTGTATTTTGTGTAAATAAACTAATTGTATTATCCTGCACATAATTCATAGAAAGTCTTCTATTTTGGTTAGCAACACGCTTTACGCTGTAAGTAGTTTGTCCTGAAGCAATTGTACTATCAATTTGACTTACCTCTGGTGCCTGTGTAAGAATAGCTAAAAGATTCTCTCTGTATGTTTTCCAAAGTTGCTTTACTTCATTGAGTTTGGATTGAGGTTTGCTTGTAATAGGACTTACCTCAATTTTTTTGCTCAAAATATCAACTGTACCACCTCTTTCAAGCAAGTCTATATTAGATTGATATTCATTGATGGCAATTTCAAGCTCTTTTTTGGAGGTTTCATTTCCTTGAAAAACTGTAAAAGCCAAGAAACCAAATTTTTGAGCTATAATTTCATTTCTTTGTGCCACTTCCACGCCAGAAGCACTATCAGCCAAATTATCTTCTTCCACATTAACCATTATATAATTGGCAATTGTTAGTAGCAGTACAATTCCCAAAAAAATCAGTAGTTTGATTTGTAAATTAAGTGATTGAATGCGAGTAATGATATTTCTTTTCTCCATCAGAATATGATTTTCAAACAAAACGTTTTCAATTTAAGACAAAATTCGTAATTTTAGCAACAAAAAAAAGCATCTTTCATGAGTAAACAACTCATTTTTTATAAAAAATAGGCTTTTTTTACTTGTTTTTCAAATATTTACATCATTAACTATGTTTTTTATGAAAAAACTTAACTTTCTTTTTTTTAGTATTATTTTCCTTTTCCTGAGTTTTTCAGGTTTTGCTCAACAATCCAAAAATCAGTGGGTAGTAGGAACTTGGAAGGTTGCTAAACTAGAAATTCCTCATTATGAACAACTCATAGCAAAGGCTACTCCTGAAAAGAAAAAACAAATTGAAAAAGAAATTGACTTAATTGCTCAATCTGGGCTATTTCAATTTAAAGCAGATGGAACTTATTACATACAGTTCTCTGGTAATAAAGAAGCTGGAAAATGGAAACTCAATCAGTATGCTTCCAAACTCATTAAGGAAGAAAAAATGCCCAATGGGCAATTCATGAAGCCCGAAGAAATTGGTATAGAGTCTCTTAGTAAAAACACTATGATTCTCTTAAATGATTATGAGGGAGGTGAAATTATTCGATTGACGCTCAAAAAATAACTGTATATTATTCTTTCATCAAATATCATTTTACCTTGAACTCACCAGAAACTATTTTAATTACAGGCTCTAACGGTTTGTTAGGGCAAAAACTTGTTCACTTACTATCCAGACAAAATATATACAATTGGGTGGCTACGGCAAGAGGTACAAACAGAATTGACAGTTCAACTCCTTTTCAGTTTGCAGCTATGGATACCACTAACCCAGCCCAAATTAAGGAGGTTTTTGAGTCTTATAAACCTACTATTGTCATACATACAGCAGCCATGACACAAGTAGATGATTGTGAAAAAGACCATGAAGCCTGCACTTTGCAAAATGTAACGGCTGTTCAGTATTTAGCAAATGCTTGTGCGGAGTACAAAGCTTTTTTTGTTCATCTTTCTACTGATTTTATCTTTGATGGCGAAGCTGGACCTTATGATGAAGAAGCACAAGCCAAACCTCTGAGTTTTTATGGAGAAAGCAAACTCAAAGCAGAAGATATTGTCAAAAACACTCAAAATTTAGATTGGGCTATTGCAAGAACTGTTTTGGTTTATGGTATTGCCCAAGACATGAGTCGAAGTAATATTATTTTATGGGTAAAAAAATCCTTGGAAGATGGCAAACATATTAAAGTAGTTGATGACCAGTGGCGTACCCCTACCCTTGCCGAAGATTTGGCAATGGGCTGTTTTTTAATCGCTAAACATAAAGCCAAAGGGGTTTTCAATATTTCGGGTAAAGATTTACTCACTCCTTATCAAATGGCTCTTAAAACAGCTGATTTTTTTGGTTTGGATAAAAACCTAATCGAAAAAGCTGATTCTACTACCTTCACTCAACCTGCTAAAAGACCACCTAAAACAGGTTTTATCATTGATAAAGCAAAAAATGTATTGGGTTATGCCCCCCATAGTTTTGAAGAAGGAATTGCTATTTTGTCAAACCAGTTATCTCTGATTACTCAATAAATTCTAACTTTTTTCTGATGTTTGGTCTATCTAATTACTTCAAAACCATTTTATTTACTGCTCTGTGGCTACCTTGTGTTGCTTTTTCGCAGGTACAAGACTATCTAAAAAGCGGAAAAGTTCAATTTCAGGAAAAAAAATATATTGAAGCCATTGTAGATTTCTCAGAAGCCATCAGATTAGATACCCAAAATGATGAAGCTTACTATTCCAGAGCTTTGGCATATACCAAAATGCAAAATTTTCAGAAAGCTCTCTTGGATATACAACAAGCCATTCATCTCAAAAAAGATAAAGCTATTTATTTTATTGAAAGAGGAAAAATTTACTTTGAACTCAAAAACTACGAAAAAGCTGTTCAAGATTTAAGTCAAGCGATATTTCTTGAGCCAGAAAAAGCTCATTCGTACAGCATCAGGGCATTAGTTCGTTTGGCTCTCCAAGATTATGAAGGTGCTCTCCAAGACAGTGAAAAATCTTTAAAAATTGATAGTACTATTACTCAAAGCTATGCAGAACAAGGCATTGCTCTTGCTATGCTCAATTATAAACAAGAGTCTCAATTATGTTTTGATAAATTTTTACAAAGTAATCAAGCTGAAAAATATTATACTTTGGCTCATAATAGTCTCATATATGGTTTTAGAAATAAAACATTGCTTGTAAAATCAGAAAATTGGGCATTAAAAGCTGTTCAGCTTCAGGATAATTACAAACACAATTACCTGTATGCCTGCATTTTAGATGCTCAAAATAAAAAACTCAATGCTTTAGATGTTTGTCAAAAAGCCATTAGTTTGGCAAAAAAAGAAAATACTGATTATTCAGATGCTGAAAAACTCCTTGAAAAAATCAATTTGGGCAATGTAGATGATATTCCTCCTGTCATTACGCTTGTTTCGCCTGTGGTGGTACGTGGTGGTATTGTGGTGAGCAGACAAGATGAAGTAAGCATTATTGGACGTGTAACAGATGAAAGTGGCGTAAAAGATGTATTTATCAATGGAAATCCTGCCAGAGTGCTTCCCAATGGCGATTTTAATGGAATTGCCATTCTAAAAAAAGATACCAAGTTTTTAACCATTGAAGCAACTGACCAAAAAGGAAATACAGAGAAAATCAATTACAACATCATTTGGCAACTTGATAATTCTGTTTCTGATAAGAGATTCAAAAATGTGGGAAAATCTTATGCTCTCATTTTTGCAACAAATCAATATGAATATTGGAATAATCTTTCTAACCCTATCCCAGATGCTGAATCAGTGGCTAAAGACTTAAAGGATTTGTATGGTTATGAAATAGATTTGGTTTTAAATCCTACTCAAAATCAGACTATTCTAAAGCTGAAAGAATATTTACAAAAGAAATTCCAACCCAATGACCAGCTTCTCATTTTTTTTGCAGGACACGGACAATTTGACGAAACTTTTGGAGAAGGTTATGTGGTGGCTAAAGACTCAAGACTTGATGATGAAGCCAAATCGTCATATCTTTCGTATGCAACACTTAGAACGTACATCAATAATATGCAATGCAAACATATTTTACTTATGATGGATGTATGTTTTGGTGGTACTTTTGATCCACAACTTGCTTCTAAAAACCTGCGTGGAAATGAAACCCCTGTTAAGCCCAATGACGATGAAATAGAGGCTTTTATCAACAGAAAACTCCAATCTAAGACTCGTAGGTATATTACCTCAGGTGGTAAAGAATATGTCTCTGATGGCTCACCAGGGCAACACTCTCCTTTTGTACGTAAATTTTTGGAAGCCTTGAGAAGTTATGGAGGAAAAGACCGAGTAATGACCATTGCCGAAATTCTTACCTATCTTGAAACCATTACTCCTCAACCCCATCATGGAGAGTTTGGTTCTAATGAACCTGGTAGTGATTTCTTAATGATTGGCAAATAGCTTTATTATTTCATATAAGAATCTCATGTTTTCAGTTTTGTTATAAAATTCATTTTATATTTTTGCAGTCAAAAAATTAGACATTCAAATCCATGAATATACTCATTACTGGCGGAGCAGGTTTTGCTGGCTCAAACATTGCTATTCATTTCAAAAATAAATATCAAGATTATCAAATTACATGTCTAGACAATCTAAAACGCAGAGGCTCTGAATTAAACCTCCCTCGTTTAAAAGCTCATCAGATTCATTTTGTTCATGGAGATATTCGTAATAAAGAAGATTTGGTAGAGTTAGAAGGTTTTGATGTCATTATTGATGCTTCGGCAGAACCCTCTGTTTTGGCAGGTATCACCTCTCCAGTAGAACAAGTTGTGAATAATAATCTGCTTGGAACAGTGAATTGTTTAGAGCTTGCCAAAAGAAATAAAGCCAAGTTTGTATTTCTTTCCACTAGTCGAGTTTACCCTATCAAACATCTTGAAAATGTTCAGTTTATAGAAGATACCACCAGATTTAAGTGGTCTGATAATCAAACACTAAAAGGTGTTTCTTCTAAAGGAATTACCGAAGATTTTACATTACAGGGAAGTCGGTCGTTTTATGGTGCAACCAAACTGGCTTCAGAATTATTGATTCAGGAATATAATGAATTAGCTGGACTTCAGACAGTTGTTAATCGTTGTGGTGTTCTTACAGGGGCTTGGCAAATGGGTAAAGTTGATCAGGGAGTAGTCGTTTTATGGGTTGCAAGGCATTTTTGGAAAGGGAAATTAGGATATTTTGGATATGGTGGTGAAGGAAAACAAGTGAGAGATATTTTACATATTCAAGATCTATTTCATTTACTTGATTGGCAGATTCATCATTTTGAGAAAGTCAATGGCGAAACATTCAATGTGGGTGGTGGTTTACAAACCAGTATCTCTCTGCAGGAACTTACAAAAGTTTGTGAAGAAGTAACAGGCAACAAGATTGATATTACCAAAGTAGTTGAAAACCGAGTAGCAGATTTAAGGATTTATCTGACTGATAATGAAAAAATAGAAAAGCTATCAGCATGGAAGCCTTCTATCTCTGTACAAGGGATTATTCAGGATATTTTTGAATGGGTAAAAGCAAATGAAACAGATTTAAAAAGCATCTTAAACTAATATCATCATGACTTTTACTACAGAAAGTTTGTACACTTTTTTTCTACAAAAAATTGAGGCTTTTACAAACTCTAAATATTGGATTCTTAAATCCACGATTTTATTCTTCAGTATTTGTATTATTACTTCCTTCCCTGATTATCACTGGTATAAAGAAAATAAAAATTCTCTTATTTTTGAAGCTCTCGATTGGCAGATACAACATCCGTTTGAAAAACTACCCTCTAAATATACAACTTTCTCCAAAGGAGAAATGACAGGCACAGCATCTCATCTTGATAAACGCTGGAGTAGAGTAACTATTCCTTTAATAGCTTATTCTCTAGGTTTTGGCACATTTGGAGGAATTGTCTTACAGCATATTACAGGTGTATTATTTTTTTCCGTTTTACTGAGTTTGATATACCGACTCACCAAGGATAAACAAATTAGTTTTCTTTTTGGGGCTATATTTGCCTTTATTTTTATAGGAAAGTGGAGTTTTTACGATTTTGTCTATTATGATGGAATTGCTTATATTTTGATGTTGTTAGCTATGTGGCGTAAAAACTTTATTATAGTTTTCTTTAGTGTTTTGTTGGCTAGTTTTGTTGACGAAAGAGCATTGGTTGCTTCATCTATGATTTTTGTATGGTGGTATTTACAGAACAATTCCATACATGATTTCTCAATAAGAAGTATTTTTAAGCTTAATAGTTCAGCAATAGCTGTTGTACTGGCATGGTTTGCCCATCTTGTTATTAGGTATTTTGTCTTGATGAAATATTTTCATTTAAGTCCAGGAACTTCAGGTATAGGCTTAGAGGTTGTCAGATACAATTTTAAGTATATTCCTATGGGTTTATTTACCTATCTGGAATTTGCATGGATTCTAATTGTCCTCATGTTTTTGCATTTATATCATCAGAAAAGATTTTTTCTGGTCTTACTGCTTTTAGCTAGTTTAGGACTATCTCAAATTATTTCATTTTTGGTCTATGATGTCACAAGAAGTATTGCATATTCTTTCCCTATTTTATTCATAGCTTTATATATTCTTCATCATTATTTAGAAGGTCAAAAGCTAAAAAAATACCTTTTAATAATTGCAATAGGGTGTTTTTTGCTACCTACACATGCTGTATTTGTTGATGGAGTTCAATGGCTCTCTCCTATTGTTCCAAAAGTCTTCAAACTATTATAATATATGCAAGCGATTCTTAAACATAAAGAGACCATACAAATATATTCTTTTATATTTTTCTTATTAGTATATATATTTCCAGATAATTTTTTTAACCCCATGGGGGCTCATATAGACCCTTCTTGGCAAGTTGCTATTTATCAGGCTGTTGAAAAAGGTTTATCTTTTGGCAATGATATTGTCTTTACATATGGTCCTCTAAGTACAATCACCTTACGTTTACCTATTATTCAAAACCAATGGCTGATTATCTTACTTGATTTCTACGTAATGGCAAGTTTAGCTATTTTTTTTCATCGTTTTCTTTCTCAGAACAAGGGCTTTCATCATTATCTAATTTTATTTTTAGGTGTAGTTACGCTTTTTTCAGAAAGATATTTTGTCATTACTCTAGAACAAGGTAGTTTACTTATATTCCTACAAATTTTCTTTTTAAGTTTGTTTTATCAGGAACAAAAGAAATTCTTTCTTATTCAAGTAATCATTTTAACCAGTATAATTTATTTTATTAAAGTTAGTAATGGAGTAATAGCCTTATTCATTTTTTTTAGCTCTTTAGGATATTTTACTTTATTAAAGAAACTAAGCATAAAATGGTTATTATTTTCTTTGGGGCTATTAATCCTTGTAATGACAGGTATAGCTCTTATTTATCATGTTGATTTATGGAATTACACTATTGGTAATATTCAAACTATAAGCAGTTATAATGATGTAATGTATATAGATTTTCCTCTTAAAAATCCAACAGATAGACTTTTTGATTTAGGATACAATACGCTGTTTTTTTATTTCTTTTTGACTATTGTACTCTTTTACAAGACTCTTTGGAAAGATCATTTCTTAAAATGGATATTTGCTCTACAACTGCTCATATACTTTGTTTTATTAAAACAATCTTTTGTTCGAGCAGACCAACCTCATTATGTAACATTCTTCTCATTTGTTAGCATATTTGCAATTTTACATTATTGGAATATTAGTTCTGAGCATTTAAAATATAAACATTTTGCTTTAACTACTACCTGTATAGCATTAGCCGTGTCTTTAGTAGGATTACAAAAAACAGATTTATTTTCATTTGACAAAGGAATTTGGGGATGGATAGACCATAAAATCCTGAATGTAAAGGGATATGCTATGTATTTGAGTAATGAAAATCATAATCAGAAAAAAAATAAAGAAATCAACGATTTACAAAGTTATTTGAAAATTCCAGATAGCACACTTCATAAAATAGGAAAACATTCTGTAGACGTAATACCTTGGGATATAGTATACCTATATTGTAACCAATTGCATTACACTCCACGACCCGTAATGCAATCCTATGCTGTTCAAAACAAATATCTTATTGATTTGAATACAAATAAATATTTCTCTTCTAATGCTCCTGAGTTTGTTTTTTACAAAAATATCAGCATTGATGATAGGTATCCTTATTGGGATGATATAGGTGTTAAAATTTCATTACTACAAAATTACAGTTTAGTTTTACCCACTCATTTTAATTTTGATGCCAAAAAATATATAGAAAAATACCCTGACATTGATTCCCTAATAAAAAAAGGCGTTGTGAGAAGTCCTCTGCATCATTTCCTGACGTTTGGACGAAAAGAGAAAAGAGAAATTGACCATTATCAAAATTTTAATTTTGATAATAATGTATATATAAATAATTATTCCGTAGAAGTAAACTCATATATACAAAGCAATAAAGGTAAAACAGCTGAAGCCCATTATCAAAGTATTGGATACTTAGAAAACAAAGAACCATCTGCCTTGCCATTTTTACTTAAAAAAAATAAGACTATAAAACCTTTAAAATGGCAAACTATCAAATCTGATACGTTATCACTGAATCAATGGTATGAAATACCTAAAAGCCACGATTTAATATATCTATTTGCAGATGTTCAACATGACTGGTATGGAAAAATCAGACGTTTACTATTCCAACCACCTCATGTTGCCATCTATTTGCGATTTGAAAATGGTGTAGAATATCCTTTTCGATTACCTCTACCAATTGCCAAAGAGGGTATTTTAATTAATAAACAGGTTTTAGATAATTTAGAAGCTCTAGCCCTACTAGTCTATAAAGGAAAAGAAAATCCTAATATCACAGCTTTTAAAATTGTTAATGCCCAACCAAAAGGTATAAAAAATACAATCAAAATTCAGTTGAAAAAATTACTTCTATAAAGAATATGAAATTAAGTATTGTTATTCCTGCTTACAACGAAGAAGGTTCTATTACAGAAACAATCCAAAATATTTATCAAGAGCTTTTACAAGAGCAAATTCAACATGAGATAGTTGTAGTAAATGACAATTCTAAAGATAATACTCTAACAATTTTAGAGCAATTATCAAAAGAAATTCATACACTTAAATACTACACCAACAAAGGTCCAAATGGTTTTGGATATGCTGTCCGCTATGGATTAGAGAGATTCTCAGGGGATTGTGTAGCTATTATGATGGCTGACCTCTCTGATGACCCAAAGGATTTGGTCAAGTTTTATAGAAAAATGGTTGAGGGCAACTTCGATTGTGTATTTGGTAGCAGATTCATGAAAGGAGGTAAAATAATAGACTATCCCAAATTAAAAAAAATTATTAATCGTTTGGCTAACTTTATTGTAAAAGTAGCAGTAGGTATGCGTTATAACGATACTACCAATGCTTTTAAGTTATATAAGAAAGAAACTATGGAAGGCTTAAAACCCTTTTTATCTCCTCACTTCAATCTTACTTTAGAGTTACCTTTAAAAGCCATTGTAAGGGGCTATTCTTACACTGTTTTACCTAATTCGTGGACAAATCGAAAGTATGGAGTCTCAAAACTTAAAATTAAAGAGATGGGAAGTCGATACTTTTTTATACTTTTGTACTGTCTTATAGAAAAGTTTTTCTCTAGAGGTGATTTTAAAAAGAAAGAATTAAATTAATCCTAAAACATGAAGATAGCTATTATTACGGGTTCTGCTGGACTTATAGGAAGCGAGTCTGTTAATTTTTTCAGCCAGAAGTTTGATAAAGTAATTGGTATTGACAATAACTACAGACAAACTTTATTTGGAACAGATGCCTCTGTTCAATGGAATATAGAACGCCTTCAAAAACAAGTAGATAATTATGAACATTATAGTTTAGACATTCGTAATTATACAGATGTAGAAGCTATATTTAAGAAATATGGTAGTGATATAAAACTTATTGTACACACAGCAGCTCAACCAAGCCACGACTGGGCAGCCAAAGAACCTCTTACTGATTTTACCATCAATGCAAACGGAACGCTTAATCTCCTAGAATTAACAAGATTATATACAGAAAAAGCTGTTTTCATCTTTACTTCCACCAACAAAGTATATGGGGATACACCCAATTATTTACCTTTGGTGGAACTTGAGACTCGTTGGGAAATTGCAGAAAACCATGCTTATTATAAAAATGGAATAGATGAAACCATGAGTATTGACCAAACTAAACATTCTTTGTTTGGTGCTTCCAAAGTAGCTGCTGATGTGGTGGCTCAGGAATATGGAAGATATTTTGGTATGAATGTAGGAATATTTAGAGGAGGCTGTCTGACTGGTCCTCAACATTCTGGCACTCAATTACATGGATTTCTATCATATCTGATGAAATGTGCTATCACAGGTAATCATTATAGTGTTTTTGGATATAAAGGTAAGCAAGTAAGAGATAATATTCATTCTTGGGATTTGGTGAATATGTTTTGGCACTTTTATCAGAATCCGAGACAAGGAGAAGTTTATAATGCTGGAGGTAGTCGTTTTTCTAATTGTTCTATGCAGGAAGGGATTGCTCTTTGTGAAGAAATTACAGGAAATAAGATGAATTATAGTTATGTAGAAGATAATCGTATTGGAGACCATATTTGGTGGGTTTCTGATGTTTCTAAATTTAAAAAACATTATCCAGAGTGGAACTACAAGTATGATTTAAAATCTACGTTGGTTCAAATGTTTGAAGCCATGAAGAGCAGAGTTTAAATTTTCATAAAATATCTTTTTATATAAAACTGATCTGTATTTTTGTTTGAATATAAATCAGTTTTTGCTTTATTTTAAAGAATCTAATTTGCTATTTTTCATGAACAACACATTCAAAGACGCAATTTTACAAGGCATTCCTCAAGAATTGCCCTCTATACAAGCCTACGATACACAAGTAAATCATGCACCCAAAAGAAAAGATATATTAAGTGCTGAAGAAAAAAAATTAGCTCTCAGAAATGCATTACGCTACTTTCCTGCTGCTCAGCATGCAATATTAGCTAAAGAATTTGCTGAAGAACTCGAAAAATATGGAAGGGTATATATGTATCGTTTTCGCCCCAACTATGCTATGTATGCTCGCCCCATTCATGAATACCCTTGCAAAAGTGTACAGGCAGCAGCCATTATGGCAATGATACAAAATAATTTAGACCCTGCTGTGGCTCAACACCCTCACGAACTGATTACTTATGGTGGAAATGGTGCTGTTTTTCAGAATTGGGGACAGTATTTGCTTACCATGCAATATTTAGCCACCATGACAGACGAGCAGACCCTTGTCATGTACTCAGGACACCCTTTGGGGCTATTTCCCTCACATCCAGATGCTCCAAGAGTAGTTGTAACCAATGGTATGATGATTCCAAATTATTCTAAACCTGACGATTGGGAACGTTTCAATGCTTTGGGTGTCACTCAATACGGACAAATGACAGCAGGTTCGTACATGTATATTGGTTCTCAGGGAATCGTACATGGTACAACTATTACTGTACTCAATGCAGGACGCAAAATATCTAAAAATGGTGAAGGTTTAGAAGGTAAAATCTTCGTAACAGCAGGCTTGGGAGGCATGAGTGGAGCTCAACCCAAAGCAGCTAAAATTGCAGGCTGTATTTCTATTACAGCTGAAGTAAATCAGAAAGTAGTAGAAAAAAGACATTCACAAGGTTGGGTTGATGAAGTAATTGATGATTTAGATAATTTAGTTACTAGAGTAAATCAGGCTAAGAACAACAAAGAAGTTGTATCCATTGCCTATTTAGGTAACATTGTGGACGTTTGGGAGAAATTTTTGGAATCTGATATTTATATTGATTTAGGTTCCGACCAAACATCACTTCATAACCCGTTTGCAGGTGGTTATTACCCTGTAGGTTTAAGTTTTGAAGAGTCTAACACCCTTATGGCTGAAAATCCCAGCCTTTTCAAAGAGAAAGTTTATGAAACGCTCCGAAAACATGCCAAGGCCATCAATGCCCATACAGCCAAAGGAACTTACTTCTTTGATTATGGAAATGCTTTTTTACTAGAAGCCTCAAGAGCTGGTGCAGATATTATGGCTCAGGATGGTATTCATTTTAAATATCCTTCGTATGTTCAGGATATTATGGGACCTATGTGCTTCGACTATGGTTTTGGACCTTTCCGTTGGGTGTGTATGAGCCAAGATGAGGCTGATTTAGCTAAATCGGATGCAATAGCTCTCAAGGTTTTAGAAGAACAATACTCTCAAGCTCCTAAAGAAATACAACAGCAAATAGCCGATAACATTCGTTGGATTAAAGATGCCATGAAAAACAATTTGGTAGTAGGTTCTCAGGCTCGTATCTTGTATGCTGATGCAGAAGGCAGAATGAAAATTGCTAAAGCCTTGAATGACGCTATTTTAAGTGGAGAAATTTCTGCTCCGATTGTACTCGGCAGAGACCACCATGATGTTTCAGGAACAGACTCCCCTTACAGAGAAACATCTAATATTTATGATGGTTCTAGCTTTACGGCTGATATGGCAGTACACAACTTTGTAGGAGATGCTTTCAGAGGAGCAACTTGGATTAGCCTCCATAATGGTGGTGGTGTTGGCTGGGGCGAAGTAGTCAATGGTGGTTTTGGAATGGTGTTAGATGGCTCAAAAGACAGTGAAAGAAGGCTGAAAATGATGCTTCACTGGGATGTAAATAATGGCATTGCCCGAAGAAGCTGGGCAAGAAACGAAGAAGCCGTTTTTGCTATTAAAAGAGCCATGCAAGAAGAACCCAAACTCAAAGTAACCTTGCCTAATTTTGTAGAAGATACGCTTTTAGAGAACTTATTTTAATTTTTTATGAAACATATTAGTTTGACTCTTATTTTGTTTTTTTGTTTTATTTCTTGTAAAAAGAAAGAAACTCTCACCCCAGAAGAACTTATTATTGGCAAATGGAGTATTTTTTCCATTACCCGTTCTGACATGACAACACCTACATGTGAGTTAGATAATCGGTATGAATTTAAAAAAGGTGGTGTATTTGTTGATAGTCAAGGAAGTAATAAATGTTATTCTTTCTTTGTATCAGATGTACCTGGACTTTGGGATATGAATGATGATTATAAAAAACTAACTATTGCTCCTTCCCAAACAGATGTTACTAATACTCCTATTGTTTATGATATTCTGGAATTAACTTCCAATCAAATGACTATTAAAACAGATACTGTTGGTGGATTTCCTTATATTCCTAATATTCAAAGAAATATTGTCTTAAGAAAGATACAATAGAAAGGGAGCTAAAACTCTCTTTCTATTTCTTTAGGTTTATCTAAATATTGATTCATTTTATATCTGTTCATTATTTTGATAATTCAACAAACTTTTCTCAAATCGTTTTTTGATACGTCTTTGGAGAAAATTCGGGGCTAAAACCTTCATGTGTTCACCAAAACCCATAATTTCACGTTCCAGTTCATAATTAACCACCACATCAATACTAATTGTCATACCATTTTCATTTTTTTCTAAGATTTTTTGAGAGGAATGAAGTGGCTTGGTCAGTACATAAGGCATATTCTCCTGATCTACTTCTAAGATGATATTTACAGGCTCCTGCCCTACTGTTTTAGTAACGCCTATCACATCGTCAAAAAAATGTATTACATCTATCTCTGCATCAATGTATTCTGTAAGCAAATCTTCTTCTATGGCATGCATTCTGTCTAAGGCATAAAGTGTTACACCATTTCTGTTACCTGTCTTACACAATAAAAACCAACGATTTCTATATTCTTTAAGCAGATACGGATGTACAGGAAATTTAGAAGGTTCTTTTGCCTTAAAAGACTGATACAAAATATCCAAACAGGTTTTGTTTTTAATGGCTTTTAGCAGTGGGTCTATCCATTCAAGACCTTTTAAAAGTTCATTTTTTTCAAAATCTATAAAAGCCTGCGTCTGATTTTTTTGCTGTAAAATTTTCCCTTCCAAACGCCCTACCATAGCCCCGATATCTTCAAAATAATCAAAGCCCTTGAATTGTTTGAGTAGTTTTACAATATCAGAGAGTTTGTCCAAATCTTGTGAAGAAAGGCTGTTTTTCATAATGCTGTATTCCTTGTCTTCATAGGTATAGTATTTCCTATCTACCACAATAATAGGTGCATTATAACCTAGTTTATCGCTTCGCATCATTTGCAGGTCAAGTTGGATGGTTCTTTTACTCACACCATCTAAAATACCTTCATATTCATAAAGAGCCTCCGAGACCTTTTCAATCAGGTTTTCGAGAGTCCATTTCCTTCCTCTATTTCTGAGACACTCATCAATAGTTTTATATCGAATCAGGGCTAGTTTATTAAAAGACATATTTTTTAATGGTAAATGGTAAGTTTAAATTGCATTCATTGAAGTATTTTCTCATTCATCAATTCTTTTATTCATTATTTTTCATTTTCTCATTCAATCATTATTTTTAGAACAAAAATCCGAATTTAACGTTTTTTTAAGAAAAACAGAAATGCTTAAAATAGCTTGGAACTCCCTTTACAAACACCTATTACCAGAAGGACACCGCTTCCCGATGGAAAAATACGAACTCATACCCGAACAACTCTTGTATGAAGGAACAGTCCAACAAGACAATTTTTTCTCACCAGAACCCGTTTTAGAACGCTACATCACCAATACTCATGAAGAAAGTTATTGGAACAAACTTAAAAACCTAGCTTTAAGTCCTTCTGAAATCAGGAAAACAGGATTTCCTCTATCCCAAACACTTGTAGAAAGAGAAATTGTGATTGCACAAGGTACCATTGACTGTGCTTTGTATGCTCAGAGATATGGTGTATCTATGAATATTGCAGGCGGAACGCATCATGCTTTTACCAACAGAGGAGAAGGATTTTGTTTACTTAACGATGTAGCTATTGCCAGTAACTATCTTATAGATAATCATTTATGCAAAAAAATATTGGTTGTGGATTTAGACGTTCATCAGGGCAATGGAACAGCCCAAATCTTTGAGAAAAACCCACAGGTTTTTACTTTCAGCATGCATGGAGAGAAAAACTATCCTCTCCAAAAAGAGCATTCTGATTTAGATATCGGTTTACCTGATGGCATCAAAGACAAAGAATATCTTAAAATTTTGAATGAAACATTACCACAACTCATTGAAAAAGAACAACCTGAGTTTATTTTTTATATTTCTGGTGTGGATATTTTAGAAACTGATAAGCTGGGCAGGCTTGGAGTCAGTATGGAGGGCTGTAAACAACGTGATAAATTTGTTTTAAATCTTTGTAAGAAGAATCAGATTCCTTTGGCTATTAGCATGGGTGGAGGCTATTCAGAACGACTTTCTGATATTGTGGAAGCCCATAGTAATACTTTCAGACTTGCTCAAGAAATATTTTTTTGAGGGTTAAAATTTTGACTTAGCCCTGAAAAAGTATAGTTTTGCTTATTATCCGAAATTCTATGTTGATACGTTTTGCATTTTTTATTTTTGCTCTCTCTATCTGCTTTTTTCCTTTTGAAGTTTTTTCTCAGGACAGAAAAAAGCAATTAGAAGAACAGAAAAATGCCAAACAAAAAAATATTGACGAAATCAATAAGATTCTCAAAGAGGCAAGCTCTAAAAAGCAACGTTCTTTAGGCGAACTCAATGCCTTGAAGGCTCAGATTGAACAGAGAGAGAATATTAAGGCTACCATACAACGAGAAATAGCACTCATTGAAAAAGACATCACTGATGCTGAGAAAATTATTATTGGCTTAGAAGAAGACCTCAAAAATCTAAAAAAGGAATATGCCAAAATGATTTATGAAGCCTCCAAAATTAGTACAGGATTCAATCAGCTTAATTTTATCATTTCTGCCAAAAATTTCAATGATTTACTCAGACGTACCCAGTTTATTAAACAGTACTCTGCTGCTCGAAAAGAACAATTGGAACAAATCGAAAAAACTAAAAAGTATTTGGAAGAGCAAAATATTGCCATCAAAAAGCAACGAGAAGAAAAAGCATTGGTTTTAAACAGTTTATACACTGAAAATCAGGAGCTTGAAACACTAAAACAAGAGCAAGATTTAGTAGTAAAAGATCTTTCCAAACGTGAATCGGAACTGATTGCACAATATCAGGAAGAAAAAAAATCACTCAAAAACCTTGAAGACCAAGTAGTTTCGGTTATCAGAGCCGAAATGAAAAAAAGTTCTGGTGATGACAATGCAAAAAATATTGTTCTGACAAGTCCCGAAGAAATCCGATTAGCAGGTTCTTTTTCTAAAAACAAGGGAAATTTGCCTTGGCCTGTTGATAATGGCTTTATTTCAATGGGGTTTGGAAAACAAAAACATCCGCTTATCAATAATTTCTATTTTGATAATCCTGGAATTAAAATACAGTCCAAGCAAGGTACAAAGATTAAAGTTGTTTTTGAAGGCAGAGTTGAGGCTATCAGGGAGCGTATGGGACCAGGTTATAGTGTAATGATTAATCATGGCGATTTTTTTACCATCTACGAACCCGTTGAAAATATTACTATCAAAGAAAACGAAAAAGTACGAGCCAATCAGGTTTTAGGAACCATGGTTTTAAATCTTGAAGGAACGCCAGAACTCTTATTTTCAATCTATAAGAACGATAAAAAGCTAGATCCTGAAAAATGGTTGTATAAAAAATAACTTTTTTCTTGACAATTACTTTTAAACACTCTATATTTGCATCACAAAAAACGGAGATTGTAGCTCAGCTGGTTAGAGCGTCGGTTTGTGGCACCGAAGGTCGTGGGTTCGAACCCCATCATTCTCCCTAAAATATGGCAAAAAAGCAATTTGAACGCTTTTTTGCTTTTTTATTTTTATACAAAAACCTATAAGGTTTTGAGAAATCTTGTTTTATAATTAATTCATTCATAATTTTAAACCTTATAGGTTTTATTAAAATTACCCTTTTTATGAAGTCCTACCCTTTTGATGTAATTTACGAAGATAACCATTTGCTTATTGTCAATAAACCTGCTGGAATGCTTGTTCATGATGATGAAACAGGTGATAAAACACTCATGGATTATGCCAAAGAGTATATCAAAGAGAAATACGGAAAACCCGGTGAGGTTTTTATGGGTTTGGTACATCGCATTGACCGTCCTGTAAGTGGGCTAGTTGTACTTGCTCGTACTTCAAAGGGTTTAGAACGCATGAATGAGCTTTTTAGAGAAAGAAAAGTACAAAAAGTTTATTGGGCGATTGTTCGTAAAAGACCTGAAAAGAAAAAAGATAAACTCACTCACTGGCTTTTAAAAGATGAGAAAAAAAATATTGTAACAGCCTATGATGCTCCCTACAAAGATGCTCAGAAATCTGAACTCTATTATCGTGTCATTGGACACCTCAATGGTTATACGCTTTTAGAAATTGAACCCGTTTCAGGCAGACCACACCAAATCAGGGTGCAACTTGCCAAAATTGGCTCTCCTATTCGTGGAGACTTGAAATATGGCTACCCTACTCCCAACAAAGATAAATCCATCAATCTCCACTCAAGAAAACTATTTTTTGAACATCCTGTTAAAAAAGAAAAAACACTTTGTATCGCTACACTCCCCAAAGAACCATTCTGGGAAGAATTTCTAGTTTTAGATGATGAAAACATAAAACCCGAAAATTTAGAGTTTAGATATGAGGGGTAATAAGATTTATTTATGGAAACAACTATCATAGAGAAATATAATAATCTACAAAAAGAAATACTTAGTAATTTTGCTATTCGTTGGGATAAAAGTCAAGATGATAAAGTATTTCGTAATGATGTTCAAAAACTTTATGGTTTTGAGAATACATTTGACTGGAATATAATGCTAAATTCTTATTATATTATTGATGATACTGAATTAGCAAAAAAATCATTTAATGAATTCAACTTACAAGGTCCTTCTAGGCACAAAGATATAGGAGAACGATACTTACGATTGTATGGTCTTCTAAGTTCTGTATATCAGCAAAAAATAGCTATTGATAATTTGATGGAAATTTTTAAATTTTCTAGAAAAAAACACTTTCAAAAAGATCTGAGTAAGAATGCCCTTTTAATATTAAGAAATAAAATTGGAGCACACCCCTCAAACTATAAAGATATACAAGAAGATTCAGAACATAAGTTTGATGTATATGAAATATCTCGTCATGACTTAGGATTTGATAAGATAAAATTGCTAAGAAATCAAGTTTATTTTGAAGAATATGACCTTAATAAAGCTATTCAAGATTTTAATACAACTATTGAGAATATCCTTTCAGAATTAACCAAAAAGATCATAAAAAAATTATTTAGAAATCAAGGTCCTTTTTTTGATAGCTATCAAAATATTAATCATATGAAACAAGGTGATATTATTAAAGATACTATTCATATTCAATTTACAGACTATTCTGAACCAACTCATTAAAACAAAATACTGTAACTTTTCTAGAGTGAATCTTGTCTAAACCCAAGTTTTATCTCTATTAAATTTACAGCCTAATGAAAATTTTATATTGAACTTGTCTAACATTTCTAATAAAAGCATCTTTTTTCTGTCAGACAATAGTCAGACGAGAAAAAATTAAGCATACTTTTTGACTACCATCTGACCATGTTTGAAGATAATTTTTCACTTATAAAAATAATCTTAGACAACCTCATTATATTCTTCATTACTATTACTATATTAGTTCTTAAAAAAACATAATTAACTCTAAAACTTAATTTTATGACTATCAAAACTTTAAAAATCGCTTTTTTATTAACAATACTTGTATTTTTTTCCTCTCAAAAATCCGTAGCACAAGAAAAAGTAACTGATGAGATTGTCAATAGTTCTGCTGTTGATAAAAAAGGTAACAAGCTGGAAATGTCATTCAATAACACCAAAAATACCGTAACACTAAAATTTAAAGGCAAAACGATTGTATTGAAAGGACAAACACCTGCTTCGGGCATTTGGTATAAAAACGACCGCTACGAACTAAGAGGAAAAGGAGAAAATATTGATTTAACTAAAGATGGCAAAACAATTTTTGTGGCAAAACCTAAAGAATAAAAGCTTTTTGATTATGAAAAAAATTAATGGAATTATCATATTATTGTTTTTTCTTTCTCATTGGGTGTATGGGCAAGCTTGTGGCATGTACAAAATACAATATATTGGAAAAATCAGCTCAAATAAACAAATTAAAGCTGTTTACCTTCCTACACCAGATTTTTTAGAAGGATATGTAAACTTTAGAAATGAAGATGCCTTATTGAAAGCTTCTGTGAATAATAATCAATTCAATGGTTACCTCATATCTTCTTTAGGTCGTGTTTACCGAGATGAACAACAAATATTATCCGTTTATCAGAGTAAACATTCCAAGTTCAAAATAAAGATTGAATTCCTTAGTAAGAATGTATTAAAAACAAAAATAATTGAGATAGACTGGAATGATATTCAGGTTGCCAAACAAAAAGATACTGACATGAGTACATTTTTATTTGATTTGAAAACAATTAATCTCTAAACAATGCTTATTCAGGAATATCAAAGTAGCTGGGCTGACGATTTTCAAAATATAAAAAATGAGATTCTAAAGGCTCTATCACATCTTACAGTTACTATTGAACATGTAGGAAGTACAGCTGTTCCCCATCTGGCTGCCAAACCCATTATTGATATAGACATTATTTTTGATAAGGAAATCAGATTTGATGACATTAAAAAAGGTTTAGAGAAGCTCGGATATTATCATAATGGGAATCAGGGTATTGTAGACAGAGACGTTTTTAAGAGAAATAATTCTGTTCAGAATAATGTTTTAGATTCTATTACTCATCATTTGTATGTTTGCCCTATTTACAGTCAGGAATTGAAACGACACTTGTCATTTAGAGATTACCTCATTAAAAATGAAAAAGATCGGACTGAATATCAAAATCTGAAATATCAAATAGCAGAAGAAGCAAATCAAGACCGAAAACTGTATGCTCAACTCAAAGAAGTAAAAGCAAAGGATTTTATTTCTGATATTTTAAAGAAAGCCCTCAATGATTAGCAAAGTAAGTTATAAGAGAAAAAGTACACCTATAATCACTTTGTTAGATGAATACTAAATTTCTTATTATCTCTTTTCTCAGGATTATTATATTGTTTCTGTCATTATAATAAATCCTTTATGAACAATATCTTTTCAATATTTACTTTTATATCAATTTTACTGATTTCTATAAGTTGTTTACCAAAATACAAATACAGCCCTTACTTTCATGCTGTACCATCACCTTCTTTAAGTGGAGAAATTCTTTCCTTCAATACTACCAAAGTCAAAGACACATCATGCTCTTACATAAAGGAACAAGTATTAGGCAGAGACAATGTATATGATACATACAAATCTTTTAATACTTTAGAATATTGTGTTATTTTATTTATTCATCAGACACAAAACGATACCACCTATGTATTATCTGATAATCAAGGAAAATTTGAAAAGAAACTTCAGGCAGGAATTTATACTATTCGTTTTATACAGAATGATTATAATATTCTTGAAATTCAGTATTTAAGCATTAAGTTAGGAGATTATGCAATGTTAAATGTTATTTTAGGGTCTGTTGGTTCATCGGGACAGAAAAACAACAAGAGCATTAAAATAGAAAACTAGCTTTCTAAATCAGTATAAAAATCATCATGTTTATGACAATCGAAACTATTTATAACTTATTTGATGCTATTAGAATAGCAAACAAAGGAGTCTTTGGAACTACGAATGTTAAAAGTATTCTTGAGGGTAATTACACCGCCAAAAACATTTATGTTGCATTAGAAGCTGATGGTATGATTAAAAGTGGAGGTTTTGACACCTATTTATATGAAGTACAATTTGGTAAAATATCGCATGATGTTATTAAAGAAACCTTTCAAGAAATAGGCTTTACTGATGGATTAGATATTTTGAATAAAGTTAAACGCTCTAAAAAATCACATACATTAGACATGAAATATTATGGTTTAGATTTTGATAAAATATTGATAATGTATGTAATGAATGAAGCTCAAAAGCCTGAGTTCATAGATTATTGTAAAACTATTTCATTTGACATCAACAAGTAATTATATTACGAAGAGTTTAACTTTGATATATTTATTTGAGCAAAAGAAAGCCACAAATGAGTAAAAGAAAATATACAGACAACCAAATCATCAATCAACTCATTACAAACCAAACCAATAAAAATTACTGGGTTAAAATTTCTTGGCTTCGCTCAAAACCGAGTCAGGAGTTATTTGATAAATGTGTTGAGTTAATAGCCTCACCAAATGCTAAAAGCAGAATAATAGGCATTGATATTCTGGCTCAATTAGGGCTATCTACTCGCCCATTTTTCAAAGAAACCAGCAAAATATTTTTCCAAACTCTTCATAATGAAAAAGATATAAAAGTAATCCGTTCTCTTCTTTTTGCTATTGGGCATAACAATCATAAAATGAGTCAAAAGCAAATTAAAATATTATGTTCTTTTTCAGATAACCCTCATCAAGATATTAGAGAAGGGCTTACATTTGCATTACTTGGGGTTAAAGATTCTAAGGCTATAGATACTCTAATAAAACTATCAGGAGATAAATTGAGCAAAATAAGAAATTGGGCAACTTTTGGACTTGGAGATTTCACAGATTTAGACAATGAAGATATACAAAATGCTTTACAAAAACGTTTGAAAGATAAACATCTAGAAACTCGATATGAAGCTGTTTTAGGCTTGGCAAAAAGAAAACATCATAACATATTAGAAATTATTGAATCTGAATTATTAAAAAATAATTACAGCACTCTATTATATGAAGCTGTGATGATTACGCAAAATAGATTTTTTTTACCTTTGCTGGAGAAGCAACTCCATGATGCTCAAGAGGACAACGATATTCCATCTGAATGCATTGAAAAATTAAAAGAATGTATAAATTTTCTGTATTATTAAACCCATGTCCAACAAGCTCATTGAATATTTCTCAAAATTCACAAATCTTTCCGAAGAAGAGAAACGAGTAATTGAAGAAAGTATGATTGTCAAAACGTTTCAGAAAGATGATTTGATTAGAAAGGAAGGACAATACAATGAAGATACTTTTTTTGTTTTAGAAGGTTTGGTCAGACAATATAAACTTATAAATGGTGAAGAAATAACCACTAATTTCTTTTTAGAAGAAAACTGGATAATTTCTCTCAATAGTTTTTCAGCCGAAAGCCCATCTCAAGACTACCTCGTATGTGTAGAAGATACTTGTGTAATTATTGGAAATGAGCTTTCAGCTCAACAAATATTTAAGAAATTTCCACGATTTGAAACTATTTCAAGAGCAATTATGGAAACTGTATTTGCTGAGCAACAAACCTTCTTAACAGCATTCCTCACAGATACTCCAGAACAACGATATTTAAAACTCTTACAAAATAAACCTTCTCTGTTTCAAAGGGTGCCACAATACTACATCGCAAGCTATTTGGGTGTCAAGCCTGAATCTTTGAGTCGTATTCGTAAAAGACTATCTGAAAAAGGTTTATAAAGTCATTTCATTGTTTTTTATTTTTTTGTATTTCCTGAAACCACTTAAAAGCATACACTGTTATAAAAATAGTCGTAGCGATCTCAATACAGGCAAAAAAGAAATAGTATTTGGTAAAATTTCCAACGAGAAGTGTTAGTATCATCACAACCGTTTTAATGATACCAGCCAGTATATTTGCAACAGCATTTGGCTTGGGATTTAACACTCTTGATAAAAAAATCATCGAAATAGGTATTTCCATGAGTATTCCTGCATAAAGCAAGAAATCTTCATCAATTGTAAAACCCTCAACAAAGCCATTAAAGTACTGCTTAAGCAGTTTTGAATCCATCAGTCCTATCAAATCGCAATAGAGATAATTGAAAGTAACAAAAATCCAGAGTGTAGAAAGTAACATTTTTTGATTTTTCATGATAAAAGCGTTTGATTTCTTGCAAAATTCATAAGAAACCCACTCCTTTTCATTGACTTTGGTTAAGAAGCATTTGTAAACTTTCTCGTATTTTGATATATTTAGAGCTCTAAAACCTTGATTGAAAATGACATCTCTAGAACAAAATTATCTTGAAATCAATAGAAACTCATGGAATAACAGGCTAGAATCGCATTTAAACTCCGATTTCTATGACCTTACAGGTTTTATGAATGGAAAATCTTCTTTAAATACTATTGAGCTTGATTTACTTGGAAATATTCAAGGCAAAAGCATCTTGCATTTGCAATGTCATTTTGGACAAGATACTCTTTCTTTAGCAAGGCTTGGAGCTAATGTAACAGGTGTAGATTTATCAGATAAAGCCATCAAAAAAGCTCAAGAGCTTGCTAGTCAGCTTAATATCCAAGCTAATTTCATCTGTTCTGATATTTACGATTTACCAAAACATCTTGACGAGCATTTTGATATTGTTTTCACAAGTTATGGTACAATTGGCTGGTTACCAGATTTAAACAGATGGAGCAGCCTCATTTCTCGATATCTTAAACCTGATGGCAAATTTATTTTCGTAGAGTTTCACCCTGTTGTATGGATGTTTGATGACAATTTTGAAAGAATTGGTTACAATTATTTTAATGATGGAGCTATTATTGAAACAGAAAGTGGCACTTATGCAGATAAAAATGCACCCATTACACAAGATTATGTCTGTTGGAATCATGGAATGGGTGAAGTCATCAATAATCTTATCAAAAATGATTTAGAAATACTTTCTTTAGAAGAATTTGATTATTCACCCTACAACTGTTTCAATAAAACCGTTGAGTTTGAGCCTCATAAATACAGAATTGAGCATTTAGGCAATAAAATACCTATGGTCTATGCTCTTAGTGCCAAGAAAAAGTAAATACCACTATGGAAGAAGCCCGTGTTGATGTTATTTGCCCAAAATGTTCTAAAAAAGCTGTTTATTATGCTGAATGGACAGGCTCATATGTACAATATCCAAAGAAAAAAGGTGTCGTAAAATGCTCTTATTGTGGTCTTCATAAGAAACATACATTTTCTAGTCAGGACTATTTTTATAAAATAAGTATTGGTACAAGGTTGCTCTTTGCTAGAAATATAGAAAAACTAAATTGTATCAAGACATTTTTTGAAAAAAATTTAAAAACGGAGGAACCTGATTTAGATTTCCCCAAAGAATTCTATCAAAGAAAAGATTTGATTATCAAAGAGATTCAAAAGATTCTAAATAATTCAAAGTAAAAACTATGGATAAATATCAGGAAACCTTCAGTACATGGGATAAAGTGGCAGACTTGTATCAGGAGAAATTCATGAATTTGGAGATTTATAACATTACTTATGACTATTTTTGTGACCAAATTGTAGAACAAAACCCTAAAATACTCGAAATAGGGACTGGTCCGGGTAATATCACTCGTTATTTATTACAAAAACGTCCAGATTTTCGTATTGAAGGCATTGATGTATCTCCTAAAATGGTAGCTTTGGCTCAAACCAATAATCCTACAGCTACTTTTAAAGTAATGGATGCAAGAGATATTGATACCCTGAATAGTGTATTTGATGGCATTGTGTGTGGATTTTGTGTCCCTTATCTTTCTTCACCAGATTGTAAGAAGTTTATTGAAGACTGTTATCATTTGCTTTTAGATGAAGGGCTTTTGTATATCAGTTTTGTTGAGGGCGAAGAAGACAAGTCTGGTTATCAGACCAATAGCAAAGGTGATAGAATTTATTTCTATTATCATCTTTTAGAGTCTATTGCAGATAACTTAAGAATATTGTATTTCAAGGTTTTACGAGTTTTTCATATCAATTATCCCAAAGGTGACGGCACCAATGAAATTCATACCATTATTGTCGCAAGAAAGTAGGTTTAAATATTGAATGATTAAAATATATTTATTAGGATGAAATTCTTTTTTTATTTATTCATAAATATTGTCATTATATCAAATGCATATTCTCAAATAATTTCTGATTTGAGTCAAAATATGCCACCTTTTCAAAATAATCCATCCATACCAACTGATTTTTTATTAAAAAAATTAAATTGGCATGCTATAAAAAAATATTGTGACACTACAAAGGGACATTATGCTAGTTCGGAATATTATTTGGATAGTCTTTGGGTAGAATATAGATATAATAGTCAAGGGAATAGTTCATATTTTAACGTAACCAGCTATAAAGATTTAGTTTTAGAATATCAAAGCAATATTTCTGACGGTTATCAACCCAGTTCTTCTTTTTTCTTTGACAAAAAAGTATGGATGATGTATGTATCAGATATGTTGCCTGATTTACCCAAACATTTTAATATCTCAATTGATGAAAGAGTTGAGATATTAAAAGCTTACTATAATTTACTAAACTTAGACTCTAGAGACGAGTACGGATGGATATGTGAGTATTCCACTGTAGGTAGTGCTCCCGACAAAAGGAGGTCTATTATAACCCTCATACACTCAAGAAGAACAGATTTATTAAAAAAACTATGGGATTTTTCAAATCTCCAAACACAGCTTTATGTCATAGATGCTTTAATTTTTATTGATTATGAAGCTAAAAAAGCTATCAAAGAAAAAGAATTAGAGATTAAGGTATGTCAAAAAGATATTGAACTACTCAAAGGTAATCAACAAAAAATATTTTATTTAGAAGATTGTATAAAAAGATATAAAGGCTCTATTCAATCTTACAAAGAATATTTATTAAATCAAAATGACTGGAAAAAAATTTATAGTTTCAGAGATGCAAATCATACAATTATTACCTGTGGAAATTCTGGCTCTTACAAAAAATATAAAACTTCTTCTTCTGAATTATTATCTATGAGGGCTATTCAAGAAATTCCCGAAAATTATGAAAATTTAAAAAGTTCAGGTTATTTTCATGATCCTTATCCATTATATTGAAGCCTACATAGCTGGTTTCTCTGAGGAAATTCAGGAAAGGCTTTTACAAATTCGGAATGTTTTTAAAGAAACTTACCCTGATGTAGAAGAAAGTATTCGATATGGTATCCCCTCTTTTAAGGTAGGCAAAGAACATTTGTATATGGCTGCCTACAAAAAGCATATTGGTTTGTACCCTATGTATGGTTTAGAACATCTTGAAGATGAGCTTATTTTATACAGAGGTAAAAATACCAAAGATGCTTTACATTTTCCACACTCTCAGGAGCTTCCTTTTGAGTTAATTACGAAAATTATCTTAGCCAAAGCCTCCAAATAATCATGCAATTTAGAGAAGCTACAAAACTAGATATTCCACAAATGCATTTGGTAAGATGTGCTGTAAAAGAAAATATTCTTTCAAATCCAGCCTTGATTACAGAGACGGATTATGAGACTTTTATTGTAGAGTATGGAAAAGGCTGGGTTTGTGAAATGAATGCTCAGATTGCAGGTTTTGCAGTTGTCGATTTGCTTAAAAATAATATTTGGGCTTTGTTTATTCATCCTCATTATGAAAAGCAAGGCATTGGCAGAAAGCTTCACCATATAATGTTAGATTGGTATTTTTCCCAAACACAAACATCTGTTTGGTTAAGTACAGGTAATAAAACCAGAGCCAAAGATTTTTATAAGAAATTAGGCTGGCAAGAAACAGGTAGTTATGGTACCAACGAAATAAAATTTGAAATGAGTTATGAGAATTGGCTAGAGCAAGCCCACATCAAAAAAACTTAATATTCGTGTAATTTCGAAGATATGTACCCAAGCTAGCCTCAATATCAGTTTTCTGACCAATTTCCTTTTTGATAAGTTCTATGACAGCCTCTTTGGCACTACCTTCCAAATTATTTAACAAAGTAGCAAGTGCCATAGCAATAGCCCAATGAATATCCCTGTAATCTTCTAGATCATAAGCAGATACAAGCAATGGCACACTTTTATTTGTATCTGTCTGGCTAATAATCTCTTTCAATATCATAGCTCCATAATATTTGGGCGTATTGATAAACTCTTTTGAAACATATTTGAGCAATATTTCTGCTATTTCAAATGATTTTTGAGTGTTTTGAGCTAATATTTTGATGGTAAACTCTTTTATTTGGTATTCACTATTTTTTAAAATAATGAGTAGAAAATCATATAAATCCTGAATTGTTAGCTCAGGCAGGTTTTCCTCTATAATTATTTTTCTTTGATTGCTGTCAGCTTTTAAAAATTCTTGGATAATATGATTCATTATTTTATATTTAGAATGTTTTATTTACTCAAAACATGAAATTGATTTTACATTTAATTTTTAGTATTTTAGGATTGATGAATTGTACTTCCCAAGACTCCAAATTTCCTCAAGTAAAAAAACTTTCAAAGTACAAAGAAACTAATTTTATACCAACACTAAAAAATCAATTTTCTTGAAAGAAAAATAGTAAAAATCCTTATTTTGGGGCATGGATAGCCAACACAGAATTGTTATCACCTTAATAATCTTATATTTTATGAAACATCTTTTTTCAAGCATTTTATTCATCATACTTTTAAACTCTTGTGATAGCCTGAGTACAGGTAATAAAACAATTGATGTTGAAGTCGAAAACAAGTCAGGAGGTAAAATATCCAATATCAAAGTCAGTACGAGTGAAAATTTAGGAAATATTGATATTGCAGAATTAGCCAATGATGCAAAGGTATCTAAAAAATTAAGCTTAAAAGATAATAAAGCCGATGGTAGTTACTCCATAGAGTTTACAAGAGAAAATGGTAAAACAGACAAAAAACAAGGTGGATATTACTCCAATGGCAAAGCCTTAGAAAATGTTATGAGTATTTCTATCCAAAAAGATAGTATAATTTTCAATTTTAGTAAGTAATATAAAAAACATCCCTTATGGAAAAAAACAAGGTTTTTTATACTAAAAAACATGATGAAGAAATGTTACAAGCATTTCAACAGGCTCAAAATACTTTTAAATATTTTTGGAGAGAACTTTTCTGGGAATCACATCGAATTGTAGGAGCTTTGAGTATTGCAGTAGTCAAGATTGCATTTATTGAAGAAACCGATGATGAGATGAATCCTCTGGTTGAACATATGTGGGTTAATCAGATAGAATTTGACGGGGATTATATTAGTGGCGTGTTGGTTAACAAACCTAATATTATAAGCAATGTACAAAATGGAGATACAATAAAAGTTCCTCTTCATCAACTAAGTGACTGGCTGTTTGTTATTGGTAGTCAGACTTATGGAGGTTTTACAATTCAGTTAATTCGTTCAAGAATGAATGAACAAGAAAGAAGTGAACATGATAAAGCTTGGGGCATTTCTTTTGGAGATTTCAATGATATTTTGATTGCCTATCAACAAAAAGAATATCCTGAAAACCTCATAGAACACCCTATGAGTGTGAATATGAGAGAAAAAATAGCTTTTTTCTTGAAAGAAAACCCATTGGAAGTTAATGGCTCCGATGAAATGGGCTACACACATTTGCACAGAGAAGCTATTGCAGGTAACAAAACTTCTATTGAAGAGTTTTTGAAAGCAGGTGCTAACCTAAATGCAAAAACGCTGACAGGAAAAACACCCTTAGATTTTGCTAAACAACTGGATTGGAAGCATATTATCCCCCTATTATCAAACTAATGTATTACAATAAAATAAAAAATGTAAAAGAAGCGTTGTATGCATGTCTACAACGTTTTTTTTATGAAAAAATCTATTCTCATATTCTTATTAAGTGCTTTCATTTCAGGGCTTTTCATGGCTAGTAAGCCCCTTTCCAAACCTATTAAAATTATCAAAAAAATGCACAAGCATTGGGCTGGAAAATGGTCTAAGAATATGCAATTCGAGCAGAATGTGTATTTATACAGAAACGACTCGCTTGTCAGAGAAGAAGTCTGGCAAGAAATGTTAAACTCTCCTAAAAATTTACATATTCGCTTCAATGGCTTTGAAACAGGCAATGGCGTAATATTCAGAAATGATTCAGTTTATTATTTTTCTGGTGGTAAATTAGCCCGACAAGAAAAAAGAGTACATCATTTATTGCTTCTAGCTTTTGATGTCTATTTTTTACCTCCCAACCAAACAGAAAAACAGCTCAAAGAGTTAGGTTTTAATTTGGATGTATCTTATGAAAAAGAAGTAAATGGTAAAAAAATAATTGTAGTTGGCACACAAGAACCCTCAGATACCCAAACTTCTCAGTTTTGGGTAGAAAAAGAGAATATGTATCTGACAAGGGTCATTCACAACACAGGTGGAGTTGTTTCTGATATTGAACTGAAATCATATCAAATGATTGATAATTACCCAGTTGCTACTGAAATTTCGTTCAAAAATAACGGCAAATTACGTATGGTTGAGAAGTATTTTAATATTTCGTTTCCCAAAACTGTAAATTCCGATATTTTTGATGTGGGAAAAGTAAAAGAAACAAAGTGGTAATTATTTAGATGATATTTACTAAACCTATTAGAAATGCCACAAATCCCATAAAGGCTATAATAAAATATAATGTAATACCCTCACAGAATATCACCGATTCTTGTGGTTTGTGAGGGTTTACATAAATTTTAATGGGATTTGTAATCCTTTCAGCTATTTTCTTGGCTTGCCACTCTAAAGTGGCAAATCTGCCTCCAAGGAGTTCTGCAAGCATTATCTTGCTATTGGTGTAGGTTTTATCTTTAAACTCGTATTGATATTCTGTTTTCACTGTATATTTTGAGCATGCAGATGAGCCTCCTAACAAATTAGCATCATAGACTACTTCTTTAGAAATAATTTGAGCTTCTATCCTATTCCATTTTTTTACATTCAGGTACAATCTGATAAGCCTCTGGCTTGCCCAAAAACAAACAATACTTATCAGAAACGCAAATATACCTATGAGCATATGCTTTTACTCGTTTATTTTATTGTTGATAACTTTAATAAGATTAAATTTATCTATAACCAATAATATGATAAAAACGGCTATTCCAAGCAATATTACTGAAAACATGAATACTGCAAAATATTTGATAGTCCATTCTAAAGCTACTTTCACACGATGAATCAAACTAATTTTCTTTTGTGTTTCACCTTCATAAAGAGAAAACTTGACAGTACAAAATTCATTTTCAACATCAAAATTGCCTAACTCTACTCCTAATTCTTGGAGTTGTCTTTCAATATCCAAAATTTTATCATGCAAGGCTACAAAATCTGTAATTTGCCCTGTACGTGATTTAAGCTCTAAAAGAGACTGTAATGTTTTTTCTAAAGAAGCTTTTTTTGCATTTAACTGCTTGTATTCGTTAGTTTTATCTACTTTGGTAATTTGCATAGATTTCACCAATCCTATTTTTTGAGTTTCAGCATAGAACGCATCAAAAACACTTGGATTTACACCAATAAGCAAATGCACCTGTCTGTTTCCTTTCTGACCTAAATTCTGCTCATACTGAATGACAGCATTGAATTCCTTAGTCTTAGCTTTTATATTTTTTTCATCTTTCTCAAACTCAGAAGATTTTGTTTGTATAGAAGCTGTTTTTTCAAACTTCTGACTTGAAGCTATATTGGCTTGCTCCTGTACGTTGGTATTATTCATCATTTTCTTTTCAGAAGCATAGTTTTTACGGGTATTTTCAATACTACTGAAGAAATTATTATGATTTCCTTCCATATGGTTTGTATCTGTTTCCAAATAACCATACACAAGTCTGAAAACAAACAATACAACAAAAGAAAGGCTACTGAATGCAAAGAGCCTCCAGAAACGAGTTTTAAAATTATTTTTCATAGTTTTTCATATTAATTTAAAGTTTTGCTCTTTTCTCAAAACAATTTACTTCTTCCCTGTACTGCCAAAACCACCTTCACCTCTTTCTGTTTCATCCAAAATTTCTACATTAAGCCATTTTATCTGGGTATACTGAGCCACAACCAGTTGAGCTAAACGTTCACCATCCTCAACAGTATAAGGCTCTTGTGAAAGATTTACAATTCCAATTTTAATTTCACCTGTATAGTCAGAATCAAGTGTTCCTACACAATTAATAAGTGTAATACCCTTTTTGATAGAAAGCCCGCTTCTTGGGCGTATTTGCCCTTCATAGCCCTTGGGTAATTGTACATATAACCCAGTGGGTATCAGCGTTCTTTCAAGAGGCTGTAAGACAACAGGAGTATCAATATTAGCTCTTAAATCCATGCCTGCTGAGCCTTCTGTTGCATAATGAGGGTTTTCGTGTTTAGACTGATTGATAATTTTGACTTGTAGCATTTTAGGTAGGTATAATATGAGAAGTTTTGTTTTATAAACCAAATTGGCTAATTTTATGCAATTTTATTAAAAATTCTCATGTATTTCAATAAAAATTATAGGTTTTACGGACTTATACTCATTGTTTTGAGTTTTATTTTTTATTTTAGTTTTTTAGGTAGAGTTCATTTGTTTGACTGGGACGAAATCAATTTTGCCGAATCGGCACGAGAAATGATAGTCACAGGCAATTATACTCAAGTACAGGTAAATTATCAGCCTTTTTGGGAAAAACCTCCTCTTTTCTTTTGGATGCAGGTTGTTTCCATGAAGATTTTTGGTGTAAACGAATTTGCAGCAAGGTTTCCAAACGCTGTTTTTGGCTTAATTACTTTACTTACTTTATTTCAGATTGGGAAAAGCCTCTATAACAGACGTTTTGGGTTTATTTGGGCTCTTGCCTATTTTGGGAGTTTTTTACCTCATCTGTATTTCAAATCGGGTATCATTGACCCTGTATTTAATTATTTCATATTTTTAGGAATCTATTTCTTATCTAAAAGTATTGAACACCAATACAATAGATTTGGAACTCGTTTTGCCATCTTAGCAGGACTCTCCACAGGGCTTGCAGTACTTACCAAAGGACCTGTTGGATTTCTATTGGTACTTTTAAGTTTTTTAGTTTTCTGGATAAGTGTCCGCTTCAGAAAGGTTACTTCTATCAAAAATATACTCTTATTTGCATTGGGAGTGGTCATTGTTTCTTTTGCATGGTTCGGAGTGGAGCTTATCAGAGGAGGCTGGTGGTTTTTTGAAATGTTTATCAAATATCAAATCAGACTCTTTTCTACGCCTGATGCTGGACATGAACAACCTTTTTATTACCATTTTGTGGTTGTTTTTTTGGGCTGTTTCCCTATGTCTGTGTTTGCTTTTAAAGGCTTTCAAAGAAATCCAGAGGAAAGCCACCCCGTTTTCAGAAAACACATGCTGTATCTGTTTTGGGTCGTAATGATTTTATTTTCCATTGTAAAAACAAAAATTGTTCATTACTCTTCTATGGCATATTTACCTCTGTCATTTTTAGCTGCTCAGAGTCTTGAATATTATCTAGAAAAGAATCAGAAACCTGCCAAATGGCTGGCATGGGTTGCAGCTATTTTAGGAACAATTTTCTCCTTGCTTCTAACAGGTTTGCCTCTATTTGCTTATAATAAAGACCAATTTTACAAATATATCCAAGACTCTTTTGCTGTAGACAGCCTCCGTACCCCTGTAGAGTGGCAAGGCTGGGAATTTATCATTGGTATCATTTATTGGCTTTTGGTTGTTTCTGCCATTTTCTTTTTCCGAAGAAATTTATCTAAGTCCATCATTGCATTTTTTAGTTCTACGGCTTTGTGTTTGTTTATTTATACAGCTGTAGTTGTACCCAAAATAGAAGGCTATTCACAAGCTCCAGCTATTGAGTTTTACCAAAAACTGAGAAAAGAAAATCCAAATAGCTATGTAACAACTGTGTGGTTTAAGAGCTATGCACAGTATTTTTATTTTGAATTCCCTAAATATACCAACACTGACTTTTATCAAAAAACAACTTATCAGGAGAACACAGAGTGGCTATTGAAAGGAAAAATAGATAAAGATGCGTTTTTTGTTGTTAAGTCTAATGATATTGAACGATTCCAAAAAGAATATCCAGAAATAACCTTTATTAGAAAGCATGGAGGTTTTGGTTTTTTCAAAAGAAATTTAGTAAATACTCCAAGAAGTGAAGATTAATTTCAGAAAATTTTGGATAATATGTTTCTATTTGAAATACATCTAACTATCAAACTGCTGGCAGAAAATCTTCCAAAATTCATTAACTTTTGTATATCAAAAGATTATAAACCTATTCTTATAGAATTAGCAAGAGGTTCTTATCAAGTACAACCCATGCTTACAAAAATATGTAAAACTCAGACTCTCCAAGAAGCTCTTTCTATGAGTTATCATATTTCTCAAGAATTAGCCTTAGAAGGGTTTGAAGTATGTAGAACAAAAATCGAGATTCCAGCTAATCAAGCCATTCTTTTCCATGAAAAACCCACTACATCTGTATATTATGAGTGGCATGGTAAAGTGAATTATGAAGTTCCTGAAATTTTAGAAAAAATTTGTTTACAACATCAGGCTCATTTATCTATAAATTCATTGAAAAATGAGCCTGATAAGCGATTTATCACTGTTCGGGAATATACCCATTATAATTTGTTTTTAGAGAGAGTAGAAAATCTTAAAATAAATTTAAAAACTCATCACTTCTTATGTTCAAAAGAGCAATTTGAATATTGTGTCCATGATTCTCATATAATTTTAGATACAGGTTGGTTATGAATAAAGACTATAAACTACACATCAAAGCATGTGAGGCTTTTATTAGACGAGCTTCTAAACTAAAAGCATCTTTTATTCTAAAAGGTAGCTATCTTTCAAGACAATTCTTTCAAAATCCTGAATACAGAATTCCTAAGGATTTAGATTGGATTTATCATAGTGAAATTCTAAAAAATGAAGTTTTAGATAGAGAAGATGCAAAAACAATTTTTAGAAATTGGGTTAATGAAGTAATAGCCTTAGACCTCCAAGATGACATTATTTTTGAGTTCAAAAATCAAGTAGATTTTTGGGAAATCTCCTCTTATCAATATTATTTAGATTTTAGAACGTTAGGGACATCCCTGAAATGTTCTGTAAAAGATAAAGTTTTAAATAGTTTTCCTTTGGAAATTTCCTTTAATAAACAACTTGATGATATTCCTGAGCCTATTTTTTATAAGCCTTTTCAGGGAAAGCCATTTGTTGTACCTCATGTAGCTCCACTTAGCCTACAAATTTCTTGGAAAATCCATCAATGTTTAATTGATTTTAGATTTAAAGATATTTTTGATTTAATTCATTTGTTAAAAAGTCCAATGCTTAATGATAATATTCTCTGGAAAATGTTACAAGCATTAGTCAATGAATGTTTTCGTAGTAAAACGCCCCTTGATAATTTCAAATATTTCTTACGTGCCGACTTAAGGAATCTTTCACAAGTTAATATTGACAGATTTTGGAACCACTGGCGATTTGATAATTACTCAGATTGTGCTAGTAAAATTACAGATATCAATTTATTACCTACTAAATTGTATTCCTTTGAACAACAACTGGAAGAATCTCTTGAAATTGCAGGTTTAAAAGGGTTATCCTTGAAAGATTTACCTGAACCTACTATTACAAAATAGATTCTCTATTATAATTTTTAATTGTATCTTTGGGCTTTGTTGAATGATTTGTATGGAAAATTTTGAAAAATTTAAACTCAATAAACAACTTCTCAATGCCATTGAAGAACTTGGCTATGAAACTCCCACCGAAATTCAGGACAAGGCTATTCCGTTGGTACAGGCAGGACACGATGTGTTGGGTATAGCCCAAACAGGTACAGGCAAAACAGCTGCCTATACCCTTCCCCTGCTCATGAAAGTAAAATATGCTCAAGGTTCTGCTCCTAGAGCCCTTATTCTTGCCCCTACAAGAGAACTTTGCATACAGATTCATAAAAACATCACAGAATTAGGCAAATACACCGATTTGCGTATAGTGGCAGCTTATGGAGGTGTGGGTATCAAATCTCAATTAGAAGAAGTAAAAAAAGGTGTCGATATTTTAGTAGCAACACCTGGTAGGTTTATGGATATTTATCTGACTGGTGATATGATTGTCAAGCAGGTACAAACACTTGTACTTGATGAAGCCGATAAAATGATGGATATGGGCTTTATGCCTCAAATACGTAAAATTTTAGAAGTAATTCCTTCTAAAAAACGTCAGAATTTACTTTTCTCGGCTACCATGCCCGAAAAGGTCTTAAAACTTTCTGAAGAGTTTTTGGAATTCCCTGTACAGGTAGAAGTAACTCCACAAGCTACCACAGCTGAAACCATTGAGCAGGCTCTCTATGAAGTCCCTAATTTTAGAACTAAAATCGAACTTTTAGGTTATTTTCTTTCAAAAACTGAAGAGTTTAGCAAAGTGATTGTTTTTACGAAAACCAAAGATAATGCCAACCATATTTATAGATTTTTAGAAAGAAAATTTGGTGACGAATCTGTTCGGGTAATTCATGCCAACAAAGACCAAAATGCAAGACTTAATGCCATTGACAGCTTCAAAAATGATAATATTCGTATCTTGGTAGCCACAGATGTAGCAGCCAGAGGCATTGACGTAAGTTTGGTTACCCATGTGATTAATTTTGATGTACCTATTTTATATGAAGAGTATGTACACCGAATAGGCAGAACAGGAAGGGCTAAAAATCAGGGTTATGCGTTTACTTTTGCCAATGAAGCAGAAATGTATCATGTGGCTAAAATTGAAGAAATTATCAGAATGGAAATTCCTAGAGTTCGTATTCCTTCGGCAGTAGATATTTATGATACCCCTTTCGATGAACGTCAAGCCATTGCCAAAGAAATAGATAACCAAAAGAAGAAAGACAATCCTGAGTTTAAAGGAGCTTTCCACGAGAAAAAGAACCCCAAACTCAAGCAAAAACAAAAGAAAGAAAAACAGAAGAAAAGAAAAACGAAGTAGTGAATTATAAGTGGTAAATGCTAAATGTTCATTGATAATTGTAATAAGTAAGGAAAAGAATTTAATTTATATTAAAACCTTATAGGTTTGTTTTTGTAAATATTTGTTAATCAATAAATAAAATTATAAAATTGTTTTGAAAACCTATAAGGTTTCTGTTATTTAATTAGGTATAAATACTTATTATGCAAAACTCTTTAGAAACAGCTTTACAAAATCTTAGAAATAAAATAGATAACATTGATACCCAATTACTTACCCTCCTTAATGAACGTATGGATGTGGTAAAGCAAATTGGAGAACTCAAGAAATCCAACAATGCCCTGATTTACAGACCAGAACGTGAAAGAGCTATCTTAAATCGTTTGGCTCTCCAGAGTCAAGGTTTGCTCAATAATGCAGCCATCGATGCCATTTTTTTAGAGATTTTTGCCGTAGCCCGTACCATCGAAATGCCTGAAAAAGTGGCTTTTTTAGGTCCTGAAGGAAGTTTTTCGCATCAGGCTGCCGAAAGCCGATTTGGAGCTATGAGCGAATACATGCCTCTTTCTACGATCAAAGCTGTTTTTGAAAGCGTTGATACACAAAGAGTTCGTTTTGGAGTGGTACCCATCGAAAACAACCAAGAAGGAACAGTCATCGAAACAGTGGATTTACTCAATAGCTCAGATGTAAAAATTGTGGCTGAGATTCCCATGTCTATCCATTTTTCTTTGGCAAGCCATACCGAACACACCAAAGAAATCAAGAAAATATATTCTCGTGAAATAGCTTTCAGGCAGTGTCGTAAGTTTTTGAATGATTATTTCAGTCATGCAGAACTGATTCATGTAGAATCTACCTCCAAGGCTGCTGAACTGGCTGCCAGTGAACCAACACATGCTGCCTTATGCTCTCATATTGCAGCCAAAATTTATGATTTACCAATTTTATTTGAAAATATTGAAGACAACGCTCACAATACAACCCGTTTTTTAATCATTTCTAAAGATTTCAAGAATGCAAAAAGTGGAAATGATAAAACAACCGTTATCGTAGATTTACCAGATAAAGCAGGTAGTTTGGCTGTATTTTTACAGGAATTTGACCGTTTTGGTATCAATCTCAACAAAATAGAGAGTCATCCACGTAAAAACGAAGCGAAGTTTAATTACTGGTTTTATGTAGATTTTGAGGGACACATTGAAGACTCTCAGGTACAACGAATTCTACAAAAATATGAAGGTCAAATTCGTTGTTTGGGTAGTTATGTGAAGCTTTGTTAAAATTAAAACCTTATAGGTTTTCAATCAAATATATGATAATCAGTTATAAAATACATTCTTATATACTAAAAAAAACTATAAGGTTTCTGTAAAAAATGCTTTTTAAATGGCTTCAAAATATTCCTTTTGCTCAAAAACTGCAAGACAGTTTCAAGGATATTTCTTTGGCTCATTGGACGCAATCAGAAAATATTCGTTTAGAGGTTTCTTCTAAATGTCAGCTCAAATGCCCTTTGTGCCTCACAGGTACACATTATCATCGCAAGCACTCTTCTGTGGGTTGGGGACATTTGCATTTGGAAGATTTTATTAATTTTTTGGAGAAAAACCCACAAATTAAAAGAATTGAGCTTTCCAATTATGGCGAACTCTTTTTAAATCCTCAAATTATTGACATTCTTAGAGTTTCTCATGAAAGAAATATCAAACTTACTGCCCTTAATGGCACAAATCTGAATCATCTGCCTGACAAAGTAGCCGAAGCCCTTGTAAAATATGAATTCGAGAAAATGAAAGTTTCTATTGATGGGGCATCACAGGAAACCTATCAAATTTATCGTATTGGTGGAGATTTTGACAAAGTAATTGAAAATATTGAGAAAATAAACCATTATAAAAGCTTTTATAAAAGCCGTTATCCCAAACTCAAATGGCAGTTTATTGTATTCGGACACAACGAACATGAACTTGAAAAAGCCCAAGAATTAGCTAAAAATCTTGGAATGGGCTTTAAAGCCAAACTCAATTATGCCCCTAAGAAATTTGCTATCCAGAACCCTGAAAAAGTAGCTGAGCAGACAGGTTTAGGCGTTGCCTACATTCAGGACTATGAAGCCAACGAACAAAAACTCTACTCTCCTGCCTGCCTGCAACTCTGGACAGCTCCACAAATCAACTGGGATGGGAAACTGCTGGGTTGCTGTGTGAATCATTTTGGCGATTTTGGAAATGTATTTGAAGAAGGTTTAGAGAATCTTTTGGAGTCAGAAAAATACATTTATGCCAAACAAATGCTCTTAGGCGAACAACCCGACAGAAAAGATATTCCCTGCTCGCAGTGCAAACGTTACCAGAAAGTCCTGAAAATGCCTTTTAAAGAAGAGTTGAAAAAAGTTCTAAAATAAAATTTTACCATATTCTAAAATCAGGTCCTATAATTATACAATCAAATTTTTCTTGAATAAATTCTGTAATATAGATGGTATCGTTTGTGTGTATTCTTTCAGCATCTGTAGAAAACAACATTCGAATTACACAAGATGAGTTTAAAATAATATTTTTATCCTCTACAAATTCAAGATTTTTACAGATTTTCTCCACATCTACAAATACTCCTGCTTCCTTTTCATACTCTTTTCTATGAATAAAAAACTCCACCCACCAGCTATCCTCAAATGTGATGTGTAAATATTCTATATTCTCATCAAAAACATCTGTTTCATTACTGATTTCTTTCAACGAAAATACATTTCTAAAATAAGCTGCAAACATATCATGTAGCTTTCCAATGGAAATATCATGCTTTTTGTGAGGTTTCAGATATGCAATTATGTTCATCATACATGTTCTATTGACAAAAAAGCCCCGAATAATTCAGGGCTTTTATATTTTTTATTTGATGTTTAAAGTCTGATATCTTATAAATGGATTACCTCTCCATAGGCATCAGCCACAGCTTCCATAATTGCTTCACTCATAGTTGGGTGTGGGTGAACAGACTTGATAATTTCATGTCCTGTAGTCTCTAAATTACGAGCTACTACAGCCTCCGCAATCATTTCTGTTACGTTTGCTCCAATCATGTGACAGCCCAACCACTCACCATATTTAGCATCAAAAATCACTTTCACAAAGCCATCTTTTACCCCTCCAGCACTTGCCTTACCCGATGCTGAGAAAGGGAATTTACCTACTTTAATCTCGTAACCTTGTTCTTTAGCTTGAGCCTCTGTAAGCCCTACCGAAGCAATTTCGGGCTGACAGTATGTACAACCAGGGATATTATTATAGTTTAATGGATGTGGATGCAGTCCAGCTATATTTTCAACACAGATAATACCCTCAGCAGAAGCCACGTGAGCTAGTGCCTGCCCTTGTGTAATATCACCAATTGCATAAACACCTTCTACATTTGTTCTTCCATATCCGTCAACAATCACTTTGCCTTTTTCAGTTTTAATACCCAATTCTTCCAAACCGATGCCTTCTAAATTGGTAGCTACCCCAACTGCCGAAAGTACCACATCACATTCTATTGTCTCTGTACCTGTTGGTGTTTTGACAGTTACTTTACAACCAGCTCCCGAAGTATCCACAGATTCTACAGAAGAAGATGTCATAATCTTGATACCCATCTTTTTATAAGATTTTTCCAATTGCTTAGAAATATCTTCGTCTTCTACAGGCACAATACGAGGCATAAACTCCACGATTGTAACATCTGTGCCAATAGAATTATAGAAATATGCAAACTCTACTCCAATTGCTCCAGAACCCATTACAACCATTTTCTTAGGTTGTGTTTCCATTACCATGGCTTTTCTGTAACCAATAATTTTTTGGTTATCTATCTTGATATGAGGCAATTCTCTTGCTCTACCACCTGTTGCTAAAATAATATGCTTTGCCTCAATAGTTTTCTTACTACCATCTTTAGCTGTTACTTCTACTTTTCTATCTTTTGTAAGTTTTCCAAAGCCTTCTACCAAATCAATTTTATTCTTCTTAAATAAAAACTGTATTCCCTTACTCATACCATTGGCTACATCTCTACTACGTCCTATTACTCCTTTAAAATCTACTTGTGCCTCTCCTACTACCGAAATACCATAATCTTTTGCATGTTTTACATATTCAAAAACTTGAGCAGATTTTAACAAGGCTTTGGTAGGAATACAGCCCCAGTTTAAGCAGATACCACCCAATTCGGCAGCCTCTACTACTGCTGTTTTCATACCAAGTTGTGAGGCTCTAATAGCAGCCACATAACCACCTGGTCCACTGCCAATTACAATAACATCGTAGTTCATATACAGAATGCTTTTTTACGTTGAAAATTTTACAAATAAAACGAAACCACCAAAAAGAGGCAAGAGAAAAGGCAAAAGAAAAAAAAATAAAAAAGTAACATTCTATTTATCAAATTGTTACTCTACAAATCAAATTTATTTTCAAAAAAACTCTATAAAACATTTGCAGTTTTCATTTACAACGCATAATATTGCAGTCCCAATTGAGTAGCACACATGCCTAAGTGGCGGAACTGGTAGACGCGTACGACTCAAAATCGTATGCCCTCGGGCGTGCCGGTTCGATTCCGGCCTTGGGTACTTTCAATTAACTCTCAGGCTAATAAACAGCGATAAAAAGCTATTTATTAGCCTTTTTGTTTGTTATAAAGCTCCAAAAAATGGGAACTTTTTTGATGTTTCCTTTTATTTGGGTACACTTCGTGGGTACACCTCTAATCTCCAAAAAAACTAAAAAAAGACTCTTTTATTACATGATAGCAAAATCAGGGATTCCCTGATGCGTGGCATTTTTTTATTGCCGAAATTATATGATTTGTTTTTCAAATTAAAAAATCAAATCATCATGGAAAAAAAACTTATTACCATTTAGGATTCCAAGTATGCACATTTGTTTTAAAATTAGACACTCTAAAAATCCTACACTCCCAAGCACTATTTATGCAAGGGTATCTATTGCTGGAGCAATCTCAGATGTTTCAACTTTGGTAAAAACTTACAAGCATTTTTGGACAGGGCAAAAAGTAAAAGGTTGCGAAGATTCTAAAAAACTAAACATGAAGCTTCAAAAAGTAAAAAGTAATTTATTTACTATTTATGATACCATGTTAGCCACAGAACCCGAAAATATTACAGCTTCTGCCATTACTGATATTTACACCAATAAAAAAGATTTAGGAGTAAAAAAAGAAAAGATTACGTTCTGGAAGGCTTGTAATTTATACTTTGAGAAAAAATATACCTCTAAAAAAGCTCAACCAAACACTGTTAGAAACAATAAAACTATACTAAGAACTATTTTTATTTTCCTCAAAGAAAATAATTACATCAATATTTTACCAAATCAATTAAAACCAAAACATTTAGAGGAAATGAAGGAGTTTTTGCAAGATGAGAAGAATCTTGGCATAGATACCTCAGCAAGAGCTTTAAGTTACTGTATCAGGGTTATTCGTTTCTGTATTTTAGAGGAATTTATCACTCATAGCCCCATCACTGAATACAGGGTTGAGAAAGAAAATAATAAGGATAAAACTTCCTTGAATGAAAAAGAATTACATTTGATTGAAACCTATGTTTTCGAATCAAATCCCTATAATCCAAATATTGAACGAGCAAGAGATATTTTTGTATTTCTTTGCTATACAGGATTCAATATTTCTGATTATTTCATTTTTGCTCATAATCCTGAAAATTATTTCTTCATTGAAGATGGCAAAACATGGATAAATATGGGTAGAAAGAAAATTCAGAAAAAGTATAGAAATAAAACAATGGCTAAACTACCATTATTCCCAACAGCAAAAAACATACTTGAAAAATATACTTACAAATTACCTGTATTTACCTCTAACACAATTAATAAGCATTTGAAAACATTAGGAAAATTAGTGGGCATCTATGATAAAAAGAAAATGCGTACAAAAGTAGCTCGTAAAACCTTTTCAAATATATTTTGGAATAAAAAAGTAGATGCAAGAGTCATTCAAAAAATGATGGGGCACGCAAAACCCTCAACTACAACAGGCTGGTACACTGAAACAAATATTGATTTTATGAAAGATGAGCTTAAAATTTTTTTATAATTTTTTTGCATTTTTTTTCAAAAAAACTGCATTTCCTGATACATGTAATTTTTAGCAAAAAGTCAATCGGGGAATCCCTGATTTTTATTTAAAAATTATTTTTTTACCATTGCAAAAATGGGTAAAACCTCTCCCATCAATGAGGTAAAAGCTTAAAGTACAATGTTTATGAAAAAATCTATTTTATTATCATTTTTGATGATTTTAACCATGTTGTGCTATGGACAACGTTCAGAAAAATCATTTCAGGGTATGGTTGGAAGAAATTTTGGTTCAGTCGTAGGTATGGAAATTACAAAAGATAATGTAGCCGAAACGGTTTTTAGTGGCATTTACGAAACAAAGGGTTCGGGATCGCTACCAGCAACAGGCAAAATGCTAAAATCCAACAATCGTTTTGGAATGACTGTTTGGAGCCAAGATAAAAGCACAGTACTAATGTATTTCAATGGCTACATGAATAAAGCTACTCTTACCATTACGGGACAAGTTACAGATAGTAACAATAAGTATGTTTGCGAATTTTCCTTCAAATCTGTTAAAAACTAAGTTTATGAAAAAGCTATTATTGATTTTTGGTTTTTTGATGATTCTCCAAACCTCAAATGCTCAATTATTTTTTAAAAATTTACATGATGAAACATTATCCGTAGCTGTTGGCTTTTATTTAAAAATAGATGGTTTTGAAGGTTGGATAACAAAGGGTTGGTTTAATGTTGAACCTGGTTACACTCAGCAAATTTTAGATTTCATGCCTAGTGGCAAAGTTTACTATTTTCTTAATGGTCGCCTTAGTTACTATAATGGTCAGGGTGAATGTTATAATTGCCTTTTGGTGCATCCCAATAATGCTTTTCAAATTAAAAATGCAGATTTGGAAAAACCAAATGCAGGAAGAGGTTATAAATGGGCAATGTTTGCTGAAGAAACTACAGAAAAGAACAATTGGCAATCTATGACAAAAACTAAACATACCATTGTTTACAGCACGAGAGGTAGATAAAAGTTGTCAAATTGACAACTTTTTAGTATTTTTACCTAAAGTTTTCATAGTTATAATAAAAACCTTTGCTTCTGATGGGGCGAAGGTTTTTTGTATTTTTCCACTATTTACATTTCATACACTTTTTTCAATTCTTGTTTTAGCAAAAGTTTACAAATGTAAACAGCTTTATTTATCAGTTATTTATACTATTATTCAATATTTAATTCTTAAAAAAATATAAAAACAAAAAAATAAGCCAATATTAAAAACATTGGCTTATTTGGTGTTTAACTGTCAGACTGATTTTTATTTTTCATATTCTTCTAGGCTCTTAGCCATGGCGATAAGTTTTGGCTGAGGGCTTACATCTGTTTTCCATGAAATGAAAGAATTATGTGTATAAATACCAGGCATGCAAGCCTTGGCATTAGCTGATTCTTCCCACATATCTTTTTCTCTATACACCAGGGGAATATTAAACCTCATGGCAACCAGGAGCGACCAATATTTTAGACTCTTAACTTCTTCATCAGTGTAAGCTTCAAAATACTTTGTTCCTTTATAGTTAAGTTCCACGACTTTACTTCGTGGAATTTCTACATTTCCAACCCAATTATAAAATTTTCCATTTTTTTCAACCAAGGCACCCCAATTACAAATTTCTACGCCCACGCTTTGGGTTTCAATTTGAAAATAATTTGGAAGTCTTACATCATAAGCCCCCACATGAACAGCCCAAAACTCTTCACTATAACCCCTAACAATTGTACCATCATCTTGTATGCCTATACAAGTGGCTACATGAAAACGTTTATCCGTTTTCCAATCCACAAACATTCCTTTAGCGTTATCATTTCCAGCAGAATGATGCCACACAATCATTTTCTTTTCATACACTTGTTTATGATAAGCACCTTCAAAATATCCGTTAATGTTATCAACTTTTAAAATATGCCTATAAAGAGCGTTCCAACTCTCCAATCCAAATACACCATCTACAGCAATTTTCATCACTCTCTGAAAATCCTCTATGGCTTTAAAGCCAAATTCTTTCAAGATATTGAAAAGAATATTTCTTCTTTTGGAGTTCTCTAAAAAAACAATTGGTTTCATACTGTACAATGATTAAAATATCTTTTTCCCAAATAGTCTAAAACCTTTCTTTTTCTGCTTAATAGTTTCTACACTATCTTTTCTTTGGAGGCTATCTATTTGATTTAAAATGTTATTATCTTTAATGATACTCTTTAGGTCCAGGGAACTATTGCCCTTTGTTTTGATTTTCTCATTATTGATTTGAAGGACCGTCTGAGGTGGGCAAGTAGGGCATTTATCTTTGAAAATTTCACTTTTCAAAATAAAACCTGAAAAGCCTCCTATTAAAAGAATGCTTAAAACAAAGAAAAATTGGCTTTTTGTGAATCCTAACATAAAATTATTCTTTTTTCTCTTCTTCTTTCTTTTTTGACAATTGGGCTAAACCTGCACCCAAAAAGCCTATGAATATCATGTACCTAAAATATTCTTCTAGGAACTGAAGGCTTTGAGGAAATTGAGAAACTTGTACTAGCCCCGTGGTGCCAACTCCACCAACAGCAACCATGGCAATACTAAGCCATTGGAAGAACTTTCCAATGTTAGTGTTTTTGCTAGTCCATCTATCTTTTAACCAATTGTATATTTTCATTTTGTTGCTATTTTTCTGAGTAATAAAAGAACTTCCAAATGCCTTATTTTAGCTTCTCTGCTTTCCCTAATCAATGTATCCATTTTGCTTCCAAATAGATTCAATTCATATTTAATTGCCTGAATTGTTTGATGATCTATTTTTTGATTTGACTTTAAATCGTTTAATTTTTTTTCAATAGAAGCAATTTCAGGGTATTTTTGCCCTGATTGGATAGTTTTTTCTTCATTTACAGGATTTACAAAAGGTTTTAATTCTCTAAAAGATGTGTTTTTTACCACGTTTTTAGTTGAATCTTGGTTTACTTTTGTAATGTTGGGTTTTGGTTTAGTACAGGCATCTATGCCAATCCACAGCATAAGAAGCCAAAACAAGGCTTTTAATTTCATTTTTGTATATTTTGATGGTTTAAAGAATTTAGCTCGTGTCTGATTTCATCATCTAATTTTTCAATGATTTGAAGTTTTTGTTCAAATAGCTTATTTTCGGCTTTTAGTTCTTGTACTGTTTTTTTTAATTCTTCAATCTCTCTGCCTTGTGTGGCATCTTCTCTAAAGTTTGATTCTATCTGATTGTACAAACTAATACAAAATACTGTAGCTGTAGCAAGTATTGTGAGTACGTGCCAAAATTTCTGTAATAGTGTTATTGCCTCATTCTTTTTTGTATCTTTTTGTATCTCGTCCATTTTTTTATAGTTCAATTAGTTCAAAATGATTGGGCTTAAATCTTATAAAATCTTGAGGCGTTATCAGCTCTATTTTGTCATAAGCATCTGTAAAACTAGAAGCATAGAACTCTTTTACTAATTCGCTGCATATATACGCCTTGTTTTTACCCCATGCCAAAATATCTAATCCTAATCTTTTAGCAATGGCTATTCTAGGAAGCAGTCCATAATCATAAGGCAAATTGCCTTGAAACACCCACTCATCCAAGATACTTTCAATACAAGATGTTTTTTCATATTCAAAACTTTCACTATCTCTTAAAATAGCTGTTTTGGGATATATTTTTTGTCTTTTATGTACAGGCACTAGCTCAATACCTTTAGTCCACATATCAAGCAGAAAAGGTTTGTTTTCTATAAAATAAACTATTCCAATGTGGGTATAAATGCATTTATCAAAAAACCTGATAGTTTTTCCCATAAAGCCCTGAGAGCCTCCAAAAAGTATTATATCGCCATTTTTAAGCATACACTGATTTGTAATATTTTTCTACTCTATCTACATTGATTGTTCGAGCCAAAGGCACTGCACCAGCTCCATTGCGTCTATTAAATACACCAAACGCCAAAGGCAAAGTAATTAAGGTTGGATAAGTAGCTGAAAAATTAGTAATTGCATTAGTGCTTAATGTTGTGCCATCTGTTGCAATCAGCACAAATGAATTATTAATGCCATCCCAAAAAATGCCTACTTTTACGTATTTTCTGTTTCCTGAATCGTAAGGAATTGAAGTATCAAACACAGTTTCTACACCTGCAACCCTTACAATATATTTGAGAAATAATGTCTCCCCAACTCTTGGAGGTCTAAAACCCACCCCATTAGCTAAATTAGCTACATTGAAATTATCAAAGAAACCGACAGCTTGCAATATTGGGTCATTTGCAAAATCTATCTGACCACCTAAAGCAATCGCCAATTCAGCAAAATAGCCAAATTCAATACTGTTAAATAACCTAAAATTAAGTGCTGTGGCAATGGCACTGCCTGAATTGTTGCCATTGGTTATTCTTATAGAACTTTGTCCTAAACGTGCTTTGCTTGTCGTGTTGTTCCAATTTGGCTGATTTTCGGGTATTTCAGTTGAAAGCGAGCCACCAGATACTACAAAAGATGAAAAAACAATAGCATTGCCTACATTTGACTGCAAAAAATCTTCTATTTGCCAATCTAAATAAGCCTTTTCTTTTTCAGTATTTACAACAAGAAATGAAGTTCCATTGCCTATTTTAAGCCTTTTAATAGTAGTATCATAGACTGCTAAACCATCTGAAGGCACATAGGTATTGATTTGAGCTGTGGTTTTTTGGGGCAATTCTAAAAAATCCAAAGCTATCGCAAGCCACTTTTTAATAGTGTCGTCTTTTACTTTTAATCCGTCTGTAATTGCCATTTCAGCCATTTTTAGTCAAATCTTTTGAGTCCATCATGTCGTTGTATTACGTTTTGTATCAAACTATTGATACTTACAGGCATATTTCTCAAAGCCTCAAAAAACTGATATTCTCCTATCACGCCACGCTCAGGGTTTAAAATAACAGGCTTTGGATTCTGCTCATCTGTGTTATCATAGACAATATTTCCATGCTCATCTTTGAGATATTCAATGTATGAGCCATTGTTTGCATATACTTGAGAATGGTTTGTAGCTGTAATTTCAGCTACTTTGTCTAATTCGACAATAGGCACTGTTTTTTCTTCTGTTACAGCATAGTGTTTTACTATGCCAACAAGCGAAACAAATTTTTTATCTGTATTGAAAATGAAAGACGTTTCAACGAATTTTCTTTGAATATCGTAAGCATTTCCATTTTCAAAATGCTTTTTGGTGGGGTGTATCGAAATATTTGATTCCATGTGTTAGAATATGTTTAAAGGTCTTTGTAATGTACTGTCCTGATAAGCATTGACAAGTGTTGGAATCCTGCCAAGTGTGATAGGGTTTAAATAATAACTATTGATTAGTTCAAAGCGAGGTATTTTGACAGCTGAAACATCTACCGTAATTTGTGCAAATTGGTTAAAGATGTAGCTGTTTTTCAAAAACAAATTAACAGCTCCAGCGTTACCAGTAGAATTACTAAATATAGGTTGTGTAGAACCTGATTGTGATTCTAATACTGTTTCATTTTGAAAGAAAACTTGGCAATTGGTAATAGTAAATACATTAGTTGTATTGGTTGTGCCTATGGCTATTCTGCACTGATTAAATATAAGATTTGATGACGCAACGCCTGAACCTGCAAAAGAGAGGTTAAAAGCTGATGTTTTGTCAATTAGGCATTTATCAAACTGCAGTGTGTTACTGAATGCAATAATATTACTTCTTGTAAGAATACAATCACAAAATTTGCAATTAGCTCCAAGTGTTAAATTTCCATTGGATTCTATGTAAACATTGTTAATTCGTGAATTTGCTCCAATAGCGTTAAGAAAAATTCTATTTTTTGAAGCATAGAAGTTTAAATATGAGCCTCCTAAACTTGAAATTGTACAGTTTGCACCTAGATTTTGTATTGTAATACCTGAAACTGTTGCACTACCCGCAAAACTATTACCCAAAATTACAATTGTAATACCATTTTTACTGGAAAAGTTACCCGAAACTCCTAAATTAGAATAACTTAAAACAATAATTGTGTCACCAGATATACACTCAGCAGAGGCTTGTGAAAAAGTAAAAGGTTTGTATATTTGCCCTAAACCTTGATTTCTTGTTTGTGTTGAACTCCCTGCATCAGACACATACAAAATATTTCCGCTTGGAGAAAAATTTTCCGCAAGTGCCAAAGTCCCTGTTTTATCAGGAAAACTAAAATTTTGATTTGCAGTTAAAAGGGATTTATTAAAAAATGCAAAAAAACCATTTGTAGAATCACCTATTGCAAATTCTGTTCCTGATGGATTTTTTCCAATGCGAGCGTAAGCAGCTCCACCAAACAAAATATCGTTAGTAGTGATGTTTCCAACAGTTGTAACCTGCTGCAAATCGGGAACCACAGGTGTTCCGCCTCCTCCTTTTAATGGTCTAAATCCCATTTTTAAATATTAATATGTAAAAGTTGCTTCTATGTTTGTTGCTGTAGCATCTATTTGACAAGATGAATAAAAAGTATCTAGTTTATCAAAATCATAGGCTGTATCAGGTTTAATCCTAAAAGAATTTGCGTCTATTGTTACAACGACATCCCCCATGCCATAATTAGCAATTGATCCAGCAATAAAACCTTCAACAACGGTTGCTGTTCCTGAAAAATTAGTAAGCGTTGTTACTTTTTGTGCCATTAGAGTGATTTTACGCTATAATATCCTATAAACAATAAGATTCCGACTAGCAAAATTGTAGTTCCTATTTTGATGTAAAAATCATCAGGAACTTGAATCCTTACTAATAAATCTGTTTTAATCCCATCTTTACCAACCAATCTATCTATCAAAGAAAGATTGGTTGGATTTTGGTTTCTTTCATTCATGGCTTTACGCTGTTTTTACTACTGCCTCATTGGGATTGCCAACAGGTTCAACTGTAGTTTTTATTTCCGTCTTTTCATCTGTTTTCACAGGTGTATCAGTTGCTTTTTTTGTTTTTTTCGGTTGATACTTCATTTTACCAACCAAAAAACCACCCGCAAGCCCTACTATAAGAGCTACAACACCTATAATTATAACCCACTTCTTTTCCATAAAAATTAAAATTAATTGATTAACTATTTGTAAATGACTGTTTTTACTGTAGATAGATCGTATCTATTAAAGATGCTTTCTGAAACTTCTTCCACGCCTAAGATTTTTTTAACAGCTGCTTTGGTTTCATCGCCAAATTTTCCATCTATTTTGCCTTGAAATCCCCAATTTTTAAGCAAGTAGATTTGCAATTGTTCTACACTTTTACCTACACTACCTTTTGACAAAGGAAAACCATCTGTTTTTTCTTGGTAACTAGGCAAAGTTTTGGGTATTGGTTCACTTTGTACTCCATCAGTTTTTACTTCTTGGATGTTTGCATTTGCAATATTTTGTTCTCTTTTTTCTTTTTTCTTTTTCTCTTTCCACATTTTACAGAAGAAAAGAACAAGCACAAGAAGAATGATTCCAATAATCACCCAAAAAATTATTTTTTTACCTTTGTTGGTAGTTTCTTGATTTTCCATACTCTATTTTTTGATTGTGTTAATTGCTCCTGATAAAAAACCAAAATTCAAATAGCCTGTTTTGTTAGATAATTCAGAAATCTTATTTTCTAAATCTTTTAAATCACTTATCCCTAATGAACCAGGAAAGGCTGCTTGAAAAGCTGTATCTGTATTACTACCCCAAGCTCCGTCTGCTCCTTTTGTATCATATCCTGCAATTGTAAGAGCCTGTTGAAGTTTTTTTACAAGTTCCCCCCTGCTTCCTTTTTTAAGAGGAAAAGGGTTAATATTAGAATTTGATACATTCATTTGCTGTACTTGCCCTGTATTTACACCTAAACCGCTTGAAATATTTGTTTTAATATCTTTTTTCAGGGGATCACTTTCATTAGGCTTTTTACCTGTTACTTTTTGGTAAGTCGTTGAGCCATCAGCAGATTTTCTAAAGAAGAAAACCCAAATCAAAACAGCAATCAAAGCAACGCCTAAAACAGCACCAACAATCATTTTCTTTTTATCCATTTTCATAACTACACGGCAGAGTTAATAATTGACATTACTTTATTGTATTCGGATATACTCAAATCATCTTTAAGCCAATTTTCTAAACTTTCACCTTTTCCATATTTTTCATCAAATATTAGTTTGATTGTAGCTATTTGAGATTTTGTCTTTCCTGAAAAAACTTCATAAATTGCTTTTTCGTCTGTACCTATTCCATCCATCGCCGCAAAAAGCCTGTAAGCTAATCTTTCCGCTGTAGGTTTATAACCTTCTATACCTTTAGTTTGTCCAACTGCTTCATCCAAATTGGAAGCATTAGATGCATTTGCTTGCTCTCCTAATAACATGGCTGTTTTTCTAGCCTGTGTCTCTTTTTTTCTTTTATTGTACATGAAAATAGCCACCACAATAAGCAAAGCCACAACAATTCCTATAATCATTTTTTTATTGTCCATTTCCATTGCTTTCTTGGTTTTCTTTATGTAAACGCTTATAATTGAGGTAAATAATAATAATCATACTAATAATACCTAAAGCAAAATAGATGACTTGAAGTGTTTTAACTGTTTTAATCATGATTACGCTCGTTTGATTTTAGAATATACGTTTGCCCCTTTTTCTGCATACTCAAATGATTTTTCAGGGTTTTCAGAAGCCTTTTTGAGTAATACTAAACCTACTACCATAATCACACCCACCACAACGAAGCCAAGCAAAACAATAGAAGAGCCTATTGAAGAAGCTCCATCTACAAGCCCTGAAAAGTTTTCTTTTTTTTCTTCTTCTTTTTTGTGAGATGATTTGATGAGCCAAAAGGCACCACCCAAAACAGCCAAAAGAATAATAATTGTACGCATTACGCCCTCCTAATCTTTTTTAATGAATAAAAAATACACAGCCCCTATTAGCATCAAAATGAGTAAAAATACACCAATCATTGCTGTAGAGCCTATTTTTTTAAAACCAGTGTTGGCACTTTGCCAAGTGTCTGAAATGCTTGAAAGGGGTCCATATTCTCCTTCTAAAGCTACGCCTTTTCTTTTTAAGTATTCTCTAAGGGTTGCATCATTACCATCTCCTGTTTGTCCATACCTTGACCACCAATCCAAAAAAACTGTGTTGGCATTTTTTAAACCTAAGTCATTTTCTAGTGATTGATGCCATTGAATCCAATAAGAAGCAGTTGATGTTAGATTTGGCTTTTGCATATTTTTTAGGTTTATTTTATTTTTACTCTGTCCAATCTGTTTTTAGACGAATTTTTTTTCAGGATTCTTTGCTTTTCAGTAATGAGAGGTCCTGCTTTGGAGTCAATTTCTCTTAATCTTTTTTTATCCTGATCGTTTTTAATCCAATCGTACATATTGGATTTAGTGAATTTCTTAGCCATAGAAATGATATTTTAATTACTAATCATTATTTTCTTAAAAGAAGCAATTTGAAGAATGGTGTATGTTAAAGCAAGAACCTAACAAGTTGCTATTCCTTACACTTACTGTAAGGAAGTAGTGTAAGGAATAGATAAATATTTGTATATGAGGATTATAAAAAGTCTATTTTTCTGTGATTTTTTTCAAAATCAAGACAAGAACAAGAATGATAAAAGCAAACAAAATCCATTGATAAGGCATTTCTTCTTTGCTTTTTTTAGGAATTTTAGGAGTTTCCTCTTCTTTCTCTTCTTCTTTTTTCTCTTGTGGCTCTATCTGAATTTTTGGAACAATTTGTTTTGTTTCCACTTTCCCAAGTTCATAATGCAAGGTAATTGTCATGGTACCTGTAGAGGTGTTAATATTGGGTTCAGGCGTGAAAAGTGGATATCTTGAAAATGGAAGTATAGCGGGTGGAGCCACGAAGTACAAATCTACTTGCAAATCGTTTGCATCTTTTACGGTATTAAAAGCTGATAAATCAATAGAGGTATCTCCAAGTTCAAGAATTTGAAAATAAGCTAAATAATTTAATAGAAAGGGTTTTTTAAATACTATTTCAATAGCATTTTCAATTTTGGAATCAATATTAGCGTACTTATTGGGCACTACGTATTTTCTATACTCAGCTCCATCTTCCAAAGTTTTAAAAAATGTAAAATTTTGGTTACTTTGGTTTTGAACATCCAAAACAGGCATATCAGAAAAAGAGTACAACATCTTATAAATAAGCCCACCCTGAATCACATTGTTAGCAAACACTTCTAATTGTTTAGAAATATCATCATAATTACTATTTAAAGCCAACCAACGAGTATTTTCTTTTGTCATTTCATATTTTACCCAATCTTTTAATGATAATGAAAGCCAACCAGGATAACCATAAATAGGTGTTAATTCAGAATCTAAAGCACTTAAACGAGCTGCATTCAATAAATTTCTTCCTCTGCCTGTGTTGTTGAGTGTTGGGGGTAAAGGAAAATTATTGTCAATACCAAAGAAGGTTTGCAAGTTTTCTGTAGATGGTCGTCTATCCACGGCTGCAAAATCAGCTTGTACAAAAGGAATAATAGTTTGACTACTTTGCACGTATGGCAAACGGTAACTTTGCCCTCCAAAAAGAAAGGTTAAGTTATCATAAGTACGAGGCAAAGAAAAGGTTTCAACTATCATTTTTTTGTAAATATCTGTTTGTAAAATGCCAATACTTCTTTTCTATACAAATATACAAACACTAAAAGAAGCACCAAAAAGAAAAGTCCAACATACGTCCATTTATTTGTAGCAATACTGTGAAGTGTTGGGCTAAAATCTCTCAATCTATTTAAAAAACCTTCTAAATACTGAGAACCTCCACTTCTGTATTTGGCTTCACGAGCTTTGTACAGTTTTTCATAAAACTCTTTTTGAGGAGCTTGATTGACTGCTGCAAGCGTGGCAATCCCAAATTTTCCATCTTGAGGTAAGCCAAGTATTCTTTGAGCTTCCATGATAACGGTTCCAACACCTTGGTGAAATCCCCAATCAACAAGCATTTCAGCAATTTGTTGATTTTTAATGTTATCAGCTAAAAAAGCATCCCAATACACAGATTTTGAAACTTTTTTAGCAAATTCGGGAGGCATTACACGCATATCTTCACAATCTATGCTTCCATCCTGGTTAAAATCAAGAATCAATTGCCTGTTATAATTGAAGGCTATCCCGTAATTAGTGCACCCTCCACTATCTCCAGGAAGTTCAGCGTAACCACCTTCCCACTTTTTTAGGCGTGGATAAAATTTTTCAAAACTAGCCATTTTTAGCCCCTCCTAGAAAAGATTTATAAAAACCTATTACTTGTTTCCTGTAAACATAAATAAAAGCTATAAGGGCTAATAATAGTGAAATATAGAGTGTGTATCTAAGTCTTGCTCTGTTCTCTTGTCTTTTATCAATTAGCGTATAAGAAAACTTGTTTCCATACAATTGAGCATGTCGTTCACAAAGTTTTGTAAACTCCTGGTAATCATTCCAATTTGCAAAAACTTGGCAACCTGCCGACCATTGCCCCACATCAATACTTTCACCACCTGGTGAAGTACCTACATGGATATTAAGCCCATAAAACCCCTTTGTGATTGTTCCATTGTTAAAATCTAAAAAAGCATCTCTATTATAATCTCTAATAATTTCTACTTCTCCTAAACTTTGAACAAGCTCATAAGCCGTAAATCCTAAACGGGTATTGTACTGCCCTTGCCATTTATCGAGGTGTTGCCCTTTGTTTAAAATAGCAGTTCCCAAATTTTGCATCGGATTTTTTAAAAAAAAAGTCCCTGGATCAGTAGAAGCTTCATAGCTTTTTAACTGCCAATTCCCTTTTTCATCTTTAAAAAAAACAATAATTTCATCATCAAACTTGCCTGAAGCTGTTGATTTTGAACGAATACCCCAAATATTGAGTTCATAAGGACGAGTAAACACCTTATAATTATTTCTTTTCGCAATATTTAGAAGTACTTTTATCATTTTTAGTCTAATCCGTGTTTGTAAACACCTTCTTTTAAATTATAGTGTTTTACATAATCTAATATTTGTTTAGCCCTTTTTCTATGTTCAGGATTTTTACCCGAAAATATTTTAACATTAGCATACATAGCTTCTGTTTGTGGAAAACATTGTTCTAAATACCAAATTAATGCTTGTAAATCACATTCTAATTCATCAGAAGTATTTAATGCGTAATGAGCTCTTTCATGCAAGAGAACAAAAACCTGCATGGGAAGCGTGTACTCATTGAATTTGCTTTTTGATACTTCGATTTGTCCTGTTTTCCTTGAAACTCTTGCTGGTGTGTTTTGAGTTTTACCAAAAGTATCTTTGATTTGGTTTGATAAAACAATTGGATATCTGTCTTTATCATCTGTATAAATACCTTCATCAAGCTTTTTAAATTCAGAGCAAAATTCAATTACATGGTTGATAAACTCTAAATCGTTTCCTTTAGCTGTTTTTTTAACTTTTGGAAGTTGCGAAACTTGAATTGAATCTACTTTAAAAGGATTCTTTCCTTTTGCTGTGATAGTCAAAACATCAGGAGAAACGGGTAGGTAAAATATAACTCTTTTTGTATTTTGAAAGGGTTTTTCTCTTCTAAAATACACTGTTTTAGTTTTATCACATTTACCCACAAAGAACAAAGAAGTATCAGTATCAACTTTTAAAACAATCTTACAAGGCTGTTTATTAGTTCGTACAAAATACTTTTTTTGATACATTTTTTATGATTTAGAGATTCGCATAATTAAAAATACAACAAGTAATAATACCACTAAGCCTATTGCTATCCATGCAGCCATAGGTAAGCGTCTGGGCTGTTGGTTAGTATTTTGTCCCCATTGAAAAGAACCCTGATTGTTTCCAAATCCAAATTGAGTATCTACAAATTGCCCACCTCTATTATTGAGATTTTGCATTTGCTGGTTTTGGTTTCTGTTTCTCAATTTTCCAAGAGATTCTGTGAGTTGTCCAAACATGCCAAGTGCTTGCGAAGGGTTTTTTAAAGTATCTTTCCAACCTCCACTTGAAGGTGTAGAAGTATTTGTTTGAGTAGGATCTTCGAAGACAGGCTTATTCTTGTAGTTTTTACTCATACCTACATTATCATTGGGATTTTTACCCTCTAATATTAAATCAAATGTTTCTTGGTTATTGATAACAGTAGGTAAACCATGGTACAAAATCAAATCTTGTGTTTTTGGTCCCCAAGTAACTGTTGGCGTAACGATACGCATATTTGAAGGAGTAGGGAATTTCTCATTGAGAGCTATTTGCAATAACTTGATTTGGTTATTACTAATGCCTTGGCGAAATGGAAAACCTCCTGAATACTCATCATAACTATTGCAGCCACAAAAACATTCTTTTTCTCCACCATCAAAATTTAAAATATGTTTTTTCATAAGAAATTACTGTTTTTTTGTAATAAAAAAGATAACTGCACCAACCAAAAGCAATACACCAACAACCACAACACCAATAATTGTATTGCGATTATTGGGCATCATGGCATTTTGTTGATTCAATGGCTGCACTCCCTGTATTTCTTGGCGTGAAAGTTCCTGAGTAGCAACAATTTGTCCTTGTTTTGCTTGATTATCCAAGCCCCTTTCTTGGGCTTTTTGCTCAACAATTTGAGCTCTCGCTTCTTTTCTTCTCGTTTTAGCTTCTCTTCTTCTTTCTCTCGATTCTCGTCTTTTTTGTCTTCTTTCTTTGGCTCTTTTACCAAAAAAATTTTCAGTATCATCACTCAAAATCATTTTCATACTATTCTTGATTTTTAGCTTTCAAAACAAAATACACAATTAAAGCTATGATGACTAAGCCAATAGCTCCGATAATCAACCATTTTTTACGATTTTTTGGTTTTTCCGTGGTTTCATCTACTTCTTCAGTTTCTACTTCCTCTACTTCTTCTTGCGTGTTGGCATTACCGCCTCCACTTCCACCACCTGATGATGAGCCACCTCCAAAACCACCCAATCCACCTGATGATGAAGTATTGCCTCCACTTGCTCCACTATTAGAAATAGCTCCACCGTTAGAAGATACTTCGTTTTGTGTATTTTGCTGCGTGCCTAAGTCATCATTTGTTTGAATTTGTTGTGTGCTCAATTCGTCCATTTCTTGACCTGTTGTTTTGATTTGAGCATCTGAAGGCATGGAAGTTTTTTTCTTTTTTAAACGATTAAACAAGCCTAAACCTGCTTTTGACTTTATGTCTTTTTTAGAGGAACGAAAACCTTTTCTTAGTGCCCTTGCCTCGCCTTTTTTGCCTTCTTTTCTTAGTTTTCTAGCCTCTTGGCGTGTTTCTTTTCGTTGTGTTCTTACCTCTTTACGAGCTTCTTTCCTTTGGGCTCTCACTTCTTTGCGAGCTTCTTTTCTTTGAGCTCTTTTTTCTTTTCTTTGGGCTTTGTTTTTGCCTCCAAAAAAATTCATTTCACCTGTAAGCATGTCTTATTTTTTATTATAGATGAATACTAAAGTCATAATGATTCCAATAAGTACCACACCCCCTACAATTAAAAGAGTTCTTGTGGTTCTTGCATTATTTTGAATTTGCTCTAATCTTTGTTGCTCTCTTTGTTGTCTAATTTGCAACAAACGGCTATTTGTATCTTGAAAACCTTGTTTTTCAGCAAGTTTAGCACGTTGTTTGTTTCCAATGGTAGAATCTAGCAAATTTAATCCACCACCCACCGCTGAAGCAATTGCACTAGCTAACATATTTTTATTGTTTGGATTTTGTTGGTTTTCAGCACCATTGCCAATGTCGTTTTCTTCTGTATTTCGTGTAGATGCCATTAGTCAGATGTTTTAAAAATGATAAAAACAAGTATAATAACAACCAAAAACACCAAAATCAAACGAAATAGAGGACTTTTAAAGAAATTATCCTTTTTAGGTTGTTCTTCCCCTTCATAACTTTCTTCTTTTTCTGAAAGCATTTCGATTAAGAAATTTTTGTCAGGGTGTATTTGATACAGTTCTTTAAGTTTTTCTTCAAAATTTCCATTTTTTTGAGCTTTTCCTAAAACGTGCATCATTTTCTCCACATTCGCCTTTGTAGAATTACCAGGGCGAACACCTGATTCTTCTATCAATTCTATCAACTCATTTTCATTGCGATTAGCTACATAAGCAACCAATGCAGGCAATTGAGGTGTTTTTTTTGTGTATGTTTGGGCTATCCTTTTCATTTTCATAAAGTAAAAAAGTCAGCAAGTATTCCTTGCTGACTTGCTTTGAATGGTTGTAAGCCGTTAGCTTATTTTCTACGTCTTTTCTTTTTAGCAACTTCTAAACCATTTTTACCTTGTGCTACACGTCCTAAATCTAGTTTAGTATTTACAGTCAAAGTAATAGTAGTTTGTACACCTGGAAGAGCTGTGAACTCAATACGAGTGTTACCATCTACCAAGAAAGACAATTTCGTCATTTCAATGATAGTTGATTGTTGCTGATAAGCCGAACGGAAACGTTCAGGGTTCAGAGGCTCCGAAGTAGAACGTCCACCAGCTTGTTCAGTTACAAACAAAAGGTTTTGAGAGAATTGAGCAGCGTTTGAAGTACTCATACGCACTCCTTTTACTACAAAAGGATTACTTTGAGTTTCAGCCAAAAGTTGCCCGTAAGAGCTATCAGGTACCGATACAGTAACACCCGCAGGAATATTGAACTGTGGAGCTGTTGCGTACAAGTTTTTGAACGCACCAAACAAAGGCACCACGGCATTTGCTACAGCAGTAGAAGCAATATTGATTGTGATGTATCTATCTGAAATACTCAATGAACCAGCTCCCATTTTAGGATCAAATTCATCATCGTACTCATCATCGTACTCATCATCGTACTCATCATCGTACTCATCATCGTACTCATCTACATCTCCACCAAAATTATTGAAGCTTTTTTCGGCTTCTTTTCTGTATATATCCAACATTACTTGTCTTTCTGTTTTTGCGATTTTAGGCTTTGTCATTGTTGTATTGAATTAAAATATTCAGCCAATTTGTGTAGTAGGTTTGGCATCACCGTTCTTCCCACTTTTTCGCTTGGGGTTCGCTTCGAAGAATCTATATTTTTCTAAGATTCTTTTTTTGGTTCAAGCATGGGCTTGATTGCTTTATCATACAGGGCTACGCCTGCAAGCACTACCAAAAGAATTAATAAAAGGTCTTTCCAATTCATATTGCAATAGAATTTATTTCCGTGTTTCTGGTGAGCAAATTGCAAAAACTCCCACCCATGGGAAAGAATCTAACAACACGCTATTCCTTACAAGTAAGAAAACCTTACAAATAAAAAAACACCTTAAAGCTTATGTTTCAGACTTTAAAGTGTTCGTTATAGAAATTCAAAAAAACTATCTCAAATACAATTTTTCTCTATCTGCAATGAAGAAACTTACAGCTTCTTTGTCTGTTTTTAGAGCATTTTCAGCTTTAATCCTTTTAAGAGTAGCAGGATAAGCCGATAAATATTTGATACATGCCTCAGCAAATTGTTCTGTAGTTGCTCCTTGTATTTTATAATCATCTGTGATTACATACAAATAAAAACGCTTGTTGTCTTTCAAATATTCATTATCTACAATGAGCGTTGCAATTTTAAACATCTCAAATTTATCAGCCAAACGTTCTTTGAATGTATCAGGGGGCTCTAAATCTTTGTGAAGTCTAAAACAAAACGTATTTTGGAATAGTCTTGTAGTAACAGCTCTAAGGCTTTGAAAATGAATAATAATATCTAAATTCTTTTGCCTGTTGGCTACGATTGTTCCAAGTAACTCTTGTAATTCGGTGGGGCTTGTGATGTATTTGTTAAAATCTTCTAATAATAAAACCCCTGTATGAAAATTTTTAACAATTTCTTTCAAAAGCTCTTTTTTTTCGTCTATGGATAGTTCTTGTTTAAATTTATCAACCGCCACAACCCTTCTAATATCTGCTTTCTTGCTTTTGGCATACATACTTACATGTGCTCTATCTAAGGTTTTATATTTAGATAATTCGGGATCAATAGAGGCATCATAAATAAGCACCTTACGCTTGTTTTTAAGCACTGAGTGGGCGAGCTCTTTTCGAGTTACCCAAGTTTTGCCAACACCCTTTTTGCCCGTTACTATCATAATCATGGGCTCTCTGAGTTCCATAATCAATTTTCAGACATAACATTGTTAATTCCAATAACATGAAAAAAGAATTTTGATTCTATCTCTTTTCTCCTTGCTTCAATATCGGTAATATCTGAAACAACCGAATCTGTGAAAAACTCTAAACAAATCAATGGTACAAGCAAATGCTCATCGTTTTTTTTCGAGTATTTACATAATGCACAAAAAACAGCATATGCAATTTCAAAAGAAATATTTGCATTTGTTTCAGAGATAACGCCTTCAGTATCATTTTCTAAAACAATCAAATCTGAATAATCTATTTTTTTGTCTATCAAAATTTGATTTCTTTTTTTGGTGTTTTTTGAATTTTGCTTCAAACGAACCAATTTTACTGTGTATATTTGTGTAAAAGCCATTATTTTACTTCTTGAGTTTTAATTTTATTTTCTTCTCTTAATTTTTCTAAAAAATAATCTGCATCTTTTCGCATACTCCTAGCGGTCATTACCATAGAACCCATAAACATGATAAATCCAAATACCAAAGCCATTTCAGGGCTTACTTTTACATTGTTAGTCTGTAAAACTTTCTTTAATGGTTCTCTTACAAGTTTATTGAGTTTTTCAGTAGCATTGGTTTCTAACTTCTTTTTGGTGCTATCATTAAACTCTTGGGTAATTTTTGGGGCATTTTTAGGAACCTCTCCATTCTTTGCGGCTTCTCTAACTTCTTGCTCAGGAACTTTGGAATAGTAATGAGTAGCCTCAACGGATAAGAAATTTACAATATTTAAAATGGCATCTGCTCCAAAGGCTGCTGTTTCAGGATCAACTTTAATTTCAACCTCTTTTGTGTTTTCAGTTTGAGCCGTTTCAAACTTCATTTCAGGTATTTCTTCTTGCCCTGGTTGAACTTTGTTTGTTTCTTCTCTTACTTGTGCCTCTAGTTGTTCTAATTCATCCAAGGCATCTGTATTGCCTAGTGTTTGGGTGTTAGTTGTGACTAATGTGTTTAAATTTCGTGTTTTAACAGGTTGAGCAAGTGGGCTTTCTTCAATGGCTATTGATTCAACTTTTACCTGTTCGCTTGGGTTTTCTTCAGAGTATTTGGCTGCATACTCTACTTCTTCCTTCGAAACTTCTTGCTCCTGAGTTTCTTCATTAAAAGAATTTTCTTTTTGCTCCTGGTTTAAGTTGTCTTCCATATTTTCTGTATTGGTGTTTGTTGGATAAATTGAAGTGATTTGCAAGTAATTATCTCTAAACTTTTCACTATTTTCATGCAAAGTTGTAGCATATTGAAATTCCTGATGGATAGTTTGGCGAGCTCTATTAAGTTTTTTGCCTATTTGCCCAAATGATAGCTTTAAATGTTGTCTAAACGCATAAATTACAAGTGCTTTGCATTCTGCTAAATTAGCATTTACATTACCCTGTTTTTTTTTCAGAATATCATCTTTAGTGAGCCCGTAAAGATTTGCACACGCCTCAATTACTTGCGAATATCCCATCATTTTTTATCCTAAAAAGTGTTGTATGTAATTACCCATTTCTTCCTTATTTTCTAAAGCTGTTTTTAGCCATTCATCAAGCGAAAAAGATTCTTTATTTAAAAGTACATTTTCAGGAGAATACATTTTTAGGGTAATGATGGTTTCATTGATTACAGAATCAAAATGAATGTTAAATCTTACCTCAGCATCTTTTACTTCTTGTAATTTCACATACATTTCTTCTAGCTTTTCCTCTATGTTAATGAAACCTAACGCCATTTGAAGCATGGGTTCGTTTTCTAACATTTTGATAATTAAATCAGAAATAACAGAATTTTTAAAGTCAGGCAATGGTCCTGATTGTCCTTGACGAATAATTATAATTTCTTTATCTCCTTCTTTTTTTGTAAAATCTTTGGAAGGATTCATCAAGAAAATGGTACCAAGTATTTTATACTCTTTTTTCTCCTGGATGAAAGTTCTATGAATAGAAATATTAATTTTACCACCTAATTCTTCTTCTTTCTTTTTGATGAAATCAGAAATTTTTTGACCTGGATTTTCAGGAATCATTTTCAAAAGCATGTCTAACATAAAAGCTGAATTTGTTTGGCTAACTACCTAACACAAATTTAGCTCACAAACAGTCTTTTAATCAATACCTGACAAACAAAAGTAAGCGTACCATACGCTTACAAAACCCGTATAATACGCTTAGATATTTATTATTTTTTTATTTTTGTAAAAACATCTTTTTATGCCTGACAAAAATAAAAACCAAAAGCAAAACGGCTGTTTTGAAGAAACAACCGTTTACATGCCTAAAGATTTACATGATGAAGCAAAAGAAGAAGCTGCATCGCTCGGTACCAATTATTCTTCTTTTATGAGAAGTTTATTTATTCAGTACAAAAAACAACAACAATTTAAGCAATCTGCTTGATTGTGTAAATTCTTGAAAAAGGCTTTGACACAAGTTCAAAACTTCCGTATTTCCCACCCCTTGCGGAAAGTTTAGAAGTAAAGCCTGTACGGAATCCTTTTAGCTTTAAATCTTTTTCGGTGATGGTAGTTGTACCATTCTTAAACAATTCTTCCAAAATAACTTCTTCTTTACTTTTTTGAGGTTTTTGTTCCTCTATTTGAGTTTCCTGTTCTTTTTCTTCCTGGCTTTCTTGTTCTTCAGTTTCCTCTTCTTTTTCTTCTTCCTGGTTTTCTTCTTTTTTCTCAATTTCCTCTTTAATTTCCTCGATTTCTTCCTTAATTTCTTCAATTTCTTCTTTGGTTTCTTCCTTTTCTTCTTCTTTTTCCAAGTTGGAAATACGTTCTTCATGATCTGCCAAAACTTCTCCTATTTCTTCAAATTCGGTATCATACAAATACTCTTGAATTGCCTCCATGAGTAAAATTGAGGCTCTTTGAGTTTCCTCAAAATCCTCTTTTTTAGCATCTTTAAGTGATTCATGTACTTCTTTCAATTCTTTTGGCAATTCATCAGGAGAAATGCCTTTATCAGAAAGATATTTTTCGTGGATTAGTTTTTTATTTCCGTGCTCTTTCATACAATATTATTTTTTATTTTTTAAAAAGTCTATCAATTTGTTCATCTAAAACATTATACGTCTTTTCGCTGATTTCATCCAAATCTTCTTCACTTACCTCTATTTGCTCTTTTTTAGCAAGTTTTTTCAATCTATTAGAAATATTTTGCTTTGCAAGAGCTTTAATTCTCTCCTTAGAGAGAACATCTATACGAGGTTTAGGATTAGCTTTTTGCAATACTTCTGAAACTGTCATTTCCTCAATTTCCTGTTTTTTCTCAGGAGTAGAGGCTTGGGCAATCAGTTCTTTTCTTACAATTTCAGCCTTTTTCTCTTTTTGTTCTTGCTGGAAAACTTTAATTTTATCCTTACAATCATCTATAAGGGCATTGCCTGTGCCTTTTGCCTTTTGGGCTTTGGGTTTTTCTTTGGGCTCAGGTTTAGATTCTTTCTGTGGCTCTCTGAGCGATTTTTCTAGTTTGTTTACTGATTCAGTTTTTAATGAATATACTTCATAACCTTTTGAAGTTTCAAGGGCTTTAAAATCGGGTAATATTTCACCTTCTTTTTCAAAAAGAATTTGATTTCCTACTTTGATAATCTGCAAATCTGTTTTTGGTGAAATTGCATATTCAAGCCTTATTACTTCTAAAACCTGATCGATTCTAGGATGCGTAACTACTTTTTCAAAAGAAGCCTCGCTTCCTGTTAAAAAATCTTTGACAATTTTATTATTTTTAGATTCTTTTGGTTTTGATTCCTCTTTTTTGGGTTCGGGAGAATCATTCAATTTCTTATTTGCCCATTCTTCAGCTTTTTCAATATTTGAAAAATCCTTTGATTCTAAAACTTGTTCCTCTCCATTGTAAATTTGGACGTAAAAAGCTCTTAATTGCCCTGTTGCATCAGTTTTTATATTTACAGCTTTGGTACCTGTTTTATTTTTTAAAACTTTTGCTTCTTTTTTTAACTCAGGTTTTTCATTAGGCTCTTTGAATTTTTCAGCTTTTTTGAGCTTTTCATCTCTTTCAGCTTTTGTAATATCTTTGTTTTGGTAGGAACGATTAATAGATTCTACCGCTTGTTCGTACTTTGTCATAATCTATAAAGAGTTTATTAGTTCTAAATCTGCAATTCTTTGTTTTATTTTTTCGTCTGTTTCGTCCAATTCCAAGATAACTTTCAAATCTGCAATGCGTTGAGCAATGGACGGTTTTTCAACTGAATCAAACTTTTCTTGTTTTTCAGGTTTCTCTTCTGTTTTTTCGTTTTTTATTATCTGAAAATCATAAGGTTTACCCGAATTAGTGTAAGATTTAGGTATTACAGTATAATCATCATCATCTGTAACAAAATCTAATATCTCCGAATAGAGGGATTTCCAGTCGCCAACAAACCAGGAATGAGTAACCGTTGTAGGATTTAACCTATACACTTTAAACCATCTATCACCATTACCTTTGGCATTGATATAAGTAGCACCCTTCATGTTTTCTTTATCAAAGAATCTTACACCCTTTTCCTTTAATTCTTCCAATTTGGCTACTAAAAAAGCTTTTCTTTGTACTGTTTCTTTATATTCATCAAAAGCTAATTCAATTTTTAACTTTCTAGGATCTCCTTCTTCCATGGTTTCAGCTTTTTCAATGTAACCAGGAAGCCATGTGTCCCATTTTTCGATTGATTTTGTAGCTTCTTTGATTTTTCGCATCAAATAATCTTTATCCTCAAATTGCCTTTGTAAATCCTTGGCGTAATGTTTTGATGTTTCGGCTCTATCCTGGTAATACTCTGATTTTTTGTATTCCTCAAAACCTTTTTCATATTTATTCATTACTCGATCCTTACTCTTTTGAAATGCTCTACCTCCTGAAGTATTGACGAAGGGCTGAGTGAGCCAGGACCAATCTTTACGATATTTGTTAAATTCAGCTTGTAAACTTTCAGCTTTCTTTTCTGATTTGGCTGATTTAGCTTCGAATCGATCAGCTCTTTTCTCAGCATTACCAAGTTTTTGCTCTATTTTCTCCTCATAGGTTTTACGTTCATCTTTACCTTCTAAAGAAAAACCTAATTCCTTCACAATTTTTTCAACCATGTAGGAACCATAGAATTTGCCTTTACTAATCCATGCACCTTTTGGACGGGAAAATAAAAAGTAGCTTTTAATTTTCTTCTTATCATCATTAGAAAGGCTTTTATAGTCGTTATAATCAAAGTATAATTCAGCTTTGCCATCTGAATTGATTTTATACACACGATTATTTTTATTTTCAGGCTCCATAGTTTTTTCTTCTTCTTTTTCTTCTGTAATAGGATTATTTATTAGTTCAGGATATTCAGCCAATACTTCTTGAGGAACATCTTTTCCTTTTTCTAAAGCATCCTTTACTGCTTTTTTATGTGGATTGTAAATACTCCACCATTCTTTTCTAAAATCCTCATTAGTTACATTTTTAGGCTTATTTTTTATATCTTCATCAAATTTCTTTATTAAATCATCTCTTACTTTGGAAAAATCATAATATTCTTCATTATAATCTTTCCATGTAAGTTCCCAAGGTTCTTTTTTGGGTTTTTCGTTTGAAGAAATTTTTTCTTCTTTATTTTCCTCAGAAGAAACTTTTTCTTCTGTATTTTCTTTTGAAGAAACTTCTACACTAGGAGAGGCAAATAAATCTAACTGCATTTTATCTGCTTCTTTAGCATTTTGCTTGATTCTATCTAAATCCTCTATTTTCTTAACTATATTCCTATTTAAACCTGTTATTTCTGCTTCTATTTCGTTTCTGCGGTCTTGTTTTTCAGTTCTTGCCAACAATTTTCTTTTTACATCTAAAAGGCTTTTGAGCTCTTCTATATCTTTTTCTATTTGCTCTAGTTCTGTTTCGGCATAAATCTGATAAACAGATTTTGAATGATAGTTTTTAAGGTTTAAAGGTTTGCTTGAATCGAAAGTAATATGATTTACAGCTTTTTCTATTAAATTAAAAAATTCCTCTTTTTTAAATAATTTACCACTTTCTATAAACAGAAAATCAAAAATTTCTCTTTCGTGCTTATTGGTTAATTTATCTTCGTAAAATTTTCTGAGCTCTCCCATCCATTCGGAATACCTTTGAAGATTAGTGAAGTTTTTAGCCTCACCAGGATTGTTTAAAGTTTTAAGAAACTCACCTTCTTCATCTAAATATGATAGCCTTTGTAATGAAGAAATGTAAGATTCGGTTTTAAAAAGACCTTTAAGGCAATCTTTATTACAACCAGACTTTAAAGCTTTTTTAAAAGCCCTCACATCTGACAACAAACCTTCTGCCGTTCCTGAACGGTTACTTTCTAGTGTTGCGTATGCTATTGCATCATCCAAATCACCCAAAAATTGTTTGACAGGCAAAGTAGACAAATCTTCCTGACCTGCATTATAAAGATTTTGAGCTGCTGCAAAACGTGAATGCCCTGAAATAACAATATATTTATTTCCATCAAACCAAACTTCAATCGGATCCCTAGATTTATCAAATCCTTCGTTGATGATTTTATCAAAAGTAGCTTTTGAAAAATCTTCAGAACGATTTTGGAAGAGTTTTTTGTTTGTGTGAATGTTTTGTATAGGTAATTCAAAGATACTTGAAAATCGGCTTTTGCTCATACTCTTAATATTTTATAGCAATTACTTAAAAGTATTGAAGGGAGCCAAGAACCTAACAAGCTTCAAAACCTTACACTTGTTACTTCCTTACACTTAAAAACTTAAATATCAGTTTTTTATTTTTTCATTAATGGCTATCTTTGTAAATACACATGTGAAATAAAAATACTGCTTTAGTGTATTTACAAAGTATTGAAATAGTGTATCTGAATAAAAAAATTGTATGGAAGTAGATTTTCAAAATATCGGTTTACAGAAATTTGATAAAAATTTCTTCTTACCTAGAATAGGTAATTTCTATTTTAAAGAAAAAAATGAAAGTGAAATACGATTAATAGAATTTGCTTTATCTGAGGATTCAGAAAATAAGCATTTAGCATTTGAATTATCAAAAAGTTTTTCTATGGAAATACAAATAGAATGCTACCTACAAGCATATTATTTCCTGATAACAAAATTTGATAGCGATTACCTGGATATAAATTTAGACGGGAATACATTAGAAATTATAATTCTACAATCAAATTCAGAAAATTCAGAAAAACTAACATTTAAAACTAATAAAATAGACAATTTAAAGCCTTTTTTTGAAAGTATTATAGATAAAATAAGTTGCTTTAGGTTGCTTACACAAAAAGAACATTTAGCATTGGAAGAAATGGCTATAAATTTAAGTAATGAGCGTTTGTTTAATATTCAAAATCGAGAACGAAATGAATTGATGATAAATAATTGCGAACTAAGGTGGGAAGATAGCGATTTTTCATACGCTTCATTCCTTCCATTTAAAAATTTGGAAAAGTTTGTTGTAGATAAAGATTCAGAAAAATCTTGTCGTTTTATTTGTAGCTTAGATGCAAATGATCGGTATGGTTTTTCTATGATGGCATTTGCAAATTCGGATTGGAAAGTTGTAGAAATTATAAAATTCTATTCTCTTTTTGAACTTGGTAGGGCTATTATGAAAAAAGGTTCTACCTCAAAAATATTACCTTATGGGTATTCTTTTGATTTTAGCATGCATTGTAATTTTGATAGGAAAAATCCATGTGTTCCGATAACCAAGAAAAGCAACAAAAGTTGGATATAAATTTCTATATCCAACTTTAGACTGTTTTTGTTGGATATAAGTTTCTATATCCAAACTTTTAATTATTTCCTAAAACTTGTTTTCTTATCAAAACCTTTTCCTTCAAACCTATTCAAATCTGTAGGGCTATTTTGTATATCTAAATCCTTTGGAGCAATAAAATTGCTTATTTGGATAAAAATTTGCTCAGGAGGCAAGATTTTAGGAATAAATGTATTTTGGAGTAATGGATATCTTGAGCTTGTTGTATGGCTAGAGAATACGCTTAAACAATCATATTTGTATAACAATACAGGCATTTTATACTTTTCATTCTTATCAGATTTGGGAAAATCTGTAATCAATTCATTTTTAAAGCCAAAAGGACTAAAATTGAAAAGATAATTATGAAGAGTATCATCACCCTGAGCAACTAATCTTTTTCCTCTATTAAATTCATAAAGCTCTTCAAAATCATAAATCCATTTTTGCCCATCAAAATAACCCATGTACCACTTTCCTACAATATGGAATGAATACAAGCCTTTAGGATAATCATTATAAATAGGCTCTCTTTTATAAACAATCTTTTCATCTACTCCCCAAACGCCCTGAAGGTAGTCGTAATAATCTTTATAGTTGCTGATGATTTTCATAAAACCTTTTTTGTTTTTTTTGAAATCTGTTTTCTCTACGTTCTTCTCTTATTTGTTTGATTATAGGCTCTTTTTCATTTTTATACATTAATAACCCTATTTCTCTGGTTAGTTCATCATCAGCTTTTGTAAGTTGCTGCAAATTCTCAAATTGCAATTGCCCTATTTTCTTAATCATTTCTAATTGGTATCTGAACATAGTTTTAAGATTTTATCATTTGGAAATAATCATCTTTGGAAATTTCTAAAATATTTATAATTGTTACATCTTGGTGATGGTAGTCATTCTGTATTATATTATATACTTGTTTTAGATTAATAAAACCCTCTGTTTGTATGGTTATAGATTTAAAGCATACTATTCTATTTACATTTGGAACACCTTTTAATTGATATGGTATATGAGAATAAGAAATAAAGAAGTATTTAGACTTAGTCAAATCAGCTTCTTTAAGAAGTAAGAGTTCATCAACTACATATTTATGAACTTCTGATTCCTTATAAAAAGCATCTATTTTACTTTCACAATATGGAAGGTGCTTTTTTTCAAAGTCTTCAAATGAAAGATTGAATTTTGTTAAAAGTTTTTTTACTTCTCCTGATCTCATAACGGTATATTTTAATGTGCGTTTAATTAAACTTTTGTTTTGATATTTTTTTGAATGATTCTTTAGATAAGTAGAGTATAAAAAAGTGGTTCATTTTATTAGTTTATTTTTTTATACTCTACTATTGAGTTTAGTGAACTTTTATGGATTCTGATAGTTCAAAAATTCTTTTACGGAATCTTTTTTGAGGAATGGTAAAATACATTTTGAAAACATAGTCAAATTCTGTATTGAATTTATTTGTTTCCAACTCTTCTTCTGATAATTCATAATCCAGGATTACCTTGCAAAAGTTAGAATAGTAGCCAAAAACAATAGGATTGAAATAGAAATAAAAAGGTTTTTTATACTTTTTATACTGTTTTTTGTACCATTTCCTCACATGCTTATAAGCCCTCAGTATAATATCTTTCCTTTTTGCTCCTTCACACAATACTTTGCCTAAAAGTACATTAGATTCATCAGGATTTATAAGCAGTTCAAAGGCTCTTTTAGCTTCAAAGGTTTTCATAATTTATCAGCTTTGGAGTATGACGAAAATTAGAATAGTCTTTATTTATTATTGATTCTATTAAAAAACATATTACTTTATGTATATTGATAGAACCAAAATCCCTCATTTCTTCTTCCATAAAAGCCTCAATAAATAATTTGAAATAAGGGAAAGGTATTTTTTGGCTATTTTTGGCTACTAAAGCATAACATACCTTTTTCGACAAAGAATCATATACTTTTCCATAAGTCGATTGGTTATCTATAATAATTTTTCCATTCTCTGTATATACCATTGAAACTTGTCCTTTTTTTATTAAATACAATAGAGTGCATAAATATTCCTTAGAATATTCTGAGAGTAGTTTAAATAAATCTACAAAGTTTCCTAAATCATATTCAATAATTTCTATTTTATGATTATCTACAGAAAATATTATCCTTTCTACTTTTTCGTAATTGTCGGCAATATTTAATAAAATTAAATTTTGGAAGGAAATCCAATCATGAAGAGCCTCATTTGGTGCTTCGTAGGTTAAAACACCATACACCTTGTACGGATATTCTTTATATTTTTCAGCTATTTTATTTATTTTATCCGTAGAATACGTTTTGTCTATAATAAAAACTAAATCTGCTCCAAAATTAAAAGTAAAATCGGGATGAAGCCTAATTTTAGCATAATTTCTATCAAAAAATTTACAAAACTGATCTATCATTTGTCTTTTAGATCTTGATTCTTTAAAATATGTTTTTAACATGTTTTTTAGCTTTTAAAAGTTTTCATTTTGATTAAAGAAATTAGGGTGATAAGTTTTTCCCACACCTTTACGACCAACAGCCACAATAATTCTTTTATTATCTTGATATTCCTTTAAAATTTTATCAAACTCAGCTTTTAATACTTCTTTGCCTTCATCAGTTACGTAATAGATATTATTTACTCCATCATCCTTATAAAGCTTCATCAGCCCTTTTTCACACAATCCTAATATGATTTTTACATCTGAATTTTCAGGATTTTTGGAAGCTGCAAAATAGTTTCTGTAGAAAGAATTTGCTTTGGGTAGCTTTTTATCCCTTTTTAGCTTAGATTTCCTAGCATGGTAAATGTTTATACCAAGGGAATGAGCTATAATATCTAGCTCTTTTTCTGTAACTGTTACAGAATTTTCAGAGGGTTTATTTATTGTTTCCATAATTTTATACAGATTTTAATTTAAAAATGCGGATATACTTATAATCAGGAGCCAAACACTCTGATAAAAAAGATTTGATTTTTGGAAAAGCTAAATCAAGTAATAATTTTTCATTATGGAAAATGCTATTTATTTTCTCTATTGGTAATTCGGGAGATATAAATAACCAATCTGTAGATTTCAAATCTAGCGTGGCATGTTCTTTTGTTGTATAAAACCGAGCAAATAGTTCATTTTTTAACACAGAATCACCATCAATTTGAATATCTATACTACAAATAGATTTAGTTTCCGTTGAGTATGATATAACACTATCCAAAAACTCTTCTTTTCCATCTTTAGAATAATAATATTCTATTCTTATTTTTGAGTTTTCTCCATCGAGAGGAAAATACTTTATACTATTGGCTTTTTTTAGTTTTTCAGCATCCATAAGCTTATTTTTTTAATTTGTTCTTTTCTAACATCTTATCAATAATTTTTACAATTCTATTAAAATGTTTATCGGAATCTCCACCCCCCGAAATGGCTTTTAGTATTTCTTTAGCCTCCACAATAGACTCTAATTCTTTTTTTGAAACATCTATTTTCATAATTCCAAAACCATTTGATTGACATTTACTTTTTTAGGCATTTTATTGTATTCTTGCCAAGAGCATGAGTTAAATACAATTCGATTATTTACCCATCTTGCAAAATCCTTTTGGTATCTATTTTCTCTATTATAAGGCATTACAAAAGGTTTGCACCCCATACTTTTAAGCGTTTCTACTCTTTCTAAATCTTGTTCGGGAGTAGTATCATAGCCTATGAGAATGAAGAATTGCATATTTTCACCAGGTATTCCTGCATTTATTACTCTTTCTATACCATTTCTAATTGCTTTGCCATCTATCCACCTGTCCCAAGCGAACGTTACATACTTCTTATTAAATTTCGAGTTTCTATAATTGCATTTTGTCAGATATGTAGCTTGTTCGCTTGTAATATTTCTAATATTGAGCCCTTGCACAAAGCAAACCTTTAAATCGAGTTCAATAATTCTTTCAATATTTACCCTCCAATTGTTTTCTGAGTTTTTTTTTTCACTATTTCCAAAAAAATCGTTATCCAGAAGCATCAAGTTTTTTCCTCCTGATGGGTTAGTTAAAATTCTATCAATGGTATTATAAGCTCTTGGATTGCCCTCTTTTTTAGGAACACAACAAAAAGTACATTTATACCTACAACCTTTCATTGAAAATCCATAGTGAAATGGGGTATTAGGGTATATTTCCCAGTCTATTGGCTGTTGCTCAATTTCAGCAGGCAATACATTTGTAAAATCAATTCCAGTGCCTCCGATAATCATATTTTCAGGTATTTCAGGCATAGGCGAAAAACTGAAAATTTTACTAGCGTATATTTTTTCGTACTCATGGGCAAACATTAATCCTTTATACCATTCTACAGTATCACCTTTATTTTTATGATAAGAGCTTATTTGCATTAATGCCAAATTTGGAAAAGGAATACCCTGGTATTTTGTTCCATCTACTTGATATAAACCTATTTTAGCCATATTTTAAATATCTTGAAGACTGCAAAAATTAACATTGTTCATGCCTCTAAAATGTGGTATTTTGGGTTTGTGATTGACTACCCACCACACAATAAAATTCGCTGTATCGTAAGAAAGGAAATGAGGGTTTTTAAGTATTTCTTCTTTCTTTTCATCATCCAAAGGGCGAAAATTCACGCCCTTGGATAAATCAATTACACTTTCAAACTGATAATATTTGCCTCTCCAGGAAATTGATTCATGTAAATCAATAGTTTTTTCACACCAGGAAGGAACACTTTTCAATTCATTCATTTTGGCATATTTGGCAATAGATTTATTACTTTTAGTACATAAAAAATCGTATTGATTTTCTTTATGACCATAAACAACGCCCTTTGATTTCAGAAATTCGCATCCTATACAAGTTGATGGCTTTATGTTTTTCATAGAATTAGTTATTTAGTTTTTTCAATAAATTGAGGTGGTATTATCCAATAGCCATTTAAAGGCGTTCCGTAAAGTTTTCTACAGTCTTTTATTACTGTTCCGTAATATTTAGCATGTACTACTCTACCATCAGGAAGCTTATATTTTCTTCTTGATTTAATCAGAATACTTAAATCATTTCCTAAGGCATCCACTAAAAAGGAATCACCATAATTGATAATTTGATCTGAAGGAATATTTTTGTTTTTATAAAATCCTTTTTCAATATCACTTATAGAAAATCCTTCTTTTATTATTCCGTTTGGATTAGAGAAACTTACTCCATCACCAGCTTGGAAATCATCAGCTTTCAATGTTTCCAAATACTCTTTCAGTTCTTTTATTTTGATTGTGAATTTCATAAGACTAAAATTTTAAGTAAGAAAATAAATAAGCGACCACATCAGCGGTCCAGGAGTTACCAAGTTTATCATACCTTTGGCTGTCAGATACTCCAGCAGTATAATTATCGGGTAAAGTTTGAAGCCTCTCACACTCCAAGGGTGTTAATCTTCTGAGTCTTCCCCCCCCCCTAATTGAATAGCATTTGAATTACCTGTATCTAAACAATAAGTTTTTCCATCATTTCTACTCAGTAATCCTGTGCCTCCTTTTTTTGGGTTACCTGTTCTTGGTTGGGTACTAAAAACAACATAATCATTACTTAGATTTAATTTGGATATAGCACATGTCAAACATTTGGCTTTTTCTGACTCATCTATATTTTTAATATCTACACGCCTATTTCTCTTTTTAGCATGTTTTAGAAGCCAAGAAATCATTTTATCAGTCAAAAAATACTTTTCATCAACATTGGTATTGGCTTCTAAAATATCCTTTAAGAATATGTTTCTATCTTGAGGTTGGGGAATGTTCACACGCATATTGCCAAATAAATCTGATTGGATGATTTTTATATTCGTCCAATACAATCTTTTTCTATTTTGGGCAGAAACCAATGAGGAATTAATAACAACGGGCTCAATACCTAAATACTGAGTAATGATATTTTGATGTTCTTTAGCCATCATCACATTTTCCAAAAGCCAAAATTTAGGCTTAAACTCATTCACAATGCGAACAAACTCAAAAAATAGTTTACTTCTCGGATCATCAAAAGCAAGCCTTTTACCAGCCAAAGAGAAGCCTTGACATGGAGAGCCTCCAATAATTAAATCTATTGATTCTGTAATACTTTCACGGGTAACATGCTCTACATTTCCAATTTGAATAGTATTAGGGAAGTTTTTTTGCGTAATTTGAATAGCGAATTTGTCTATTTCACTAGCATAGTATTTATTTACTTTAATACCTGCTTTTTGTAAAGCAACTTGTCCAGCACTAATACCATCAAAAAGAGAAAGAACATTAATGGGTTTACTTTTCATTTTTTTATTTTTGAAATGGTAATAGTATAATCAGCTAAATTGGTAGGCTCTTTTTTGTCTGAACCAGGAAATAAAAGTTGATTATCAATATCTTTTATTTTATCATAAGCAGCTTCACACAAAGCTTTCTGTAATTTCAATTCATTTTGTTTATCAGTATCTTTTGCGTTGGCTATGTCTATTTTGAACTGAAATATCTTTTCGATTAAAGAGTATTTTTCTCTATGTAAAATTTTCTTAATCTGAAGTTCATACTCACTTTCTGAACTGTAATTCTCAAATAACCTGATACATGCAACCATGGCAATAAGCCAAAGCTTTGATTCTCCTAAGCCAAAAATGATATACAAAAAGAGTCCTACCACAAAACAGTTATAGAATACAACTATTATAAGGCGTTTTAAAACAACATTTCTATTCATTGGGAATAAGATTAGGGATGATAGGTGAAACACTTAAAATTTCTACGTCAAACTCTACATTTTGGGCTTCTTCGGTTATGTTACCATCACTCATTTTGAGTTTAAAAAACTTCTTGCATTCATGCCTTCCATTGTATTGTATGGAGGGTAGTAAGTTTTCTAAATCCTTTTTATCACAATCAAAAATTTGTGATTTTTTATCTTTTGATTTAAAGTGTAAGCCCCCAATAGTAAACTTTACTTTAACCTGGTACTTTACTAGATATTTCATAAAATCAGTTAGTTAATAGTTTTTGATTTACTTGGTAATGAATAAGGAGAATTGGAAACAGCTCCATAAATTACCTTAAAAGCCTCATAAGCCATAGGTCCTGAATAGGAAGAAAAAATATGATTCAAAAAATCTTCCATCTGTTTTACCTGATCGAATTGGAAATTATTTATATCAGAAGTTTGCTTTTCAGGTTGCTCAGGAATCAATACACCATCTTTACGTAATTGTGTATTATGTTCGTGAATAGCCTCAGTTAATATTTTATGCAAATTGATAGGTTCTAGAAGCATGCTACACCAAAGAGCAAAAAGTTCAACCAAATCTAATTTCAGTTTCATTTTAGGCTTATACTGCTTTCCAGCTATCTTTTTGGAAAAGATTTTAATGAGCTCTAATTTTACCAAGGTGTTACTTTTGATAGAGAGCTCTTCACAGCAAAGCTGCTGCAAACTTTCTTTCAAGTTTTTAAACTCGCTTTCTGTTAATTCTATGGTTCTACTTATCATCTTTGGTATCGTTAAAAGTGTATGAATAGTAATGAGAGTACAAGCGATCACAATTCACAATCTTTTCTTTTTTGGCAAACTGCAAACAGCTCTCAGCTTTTTTTGCATCACCTTCAAATTCTTCAGCCAAATAGTTTCTTATTTCTTCGTTGGTTAGATAGAATTGAAGTGGATTATTTCTATTCAGCTTTTCTATGGCTTTATTGAAAACCTTTTTAATGGTTTTAAAAACCTCCTTATATCTTTTTTGCCTTTCGGGAGATAGTTTAGTGTTCATTTTTCTTATTGATTTGAAATTTTGAAATAAGTTGATTGGTTGCATCAAGATTGAGATTGGGTACCTCTTTTTCTTCCTGGTAAGATGCAAAATGGTTTTCTCCATACGGCACTAAATCAATTAAAGCACATTCTAAAATATTGGCTACTTGGACCAAGCTTGAACCGAATTGCTTTGCGATTTCTTGAACATTTGCACCTTTTGGGAATTTAAGTACAACTTTTCTGCCTTCAGGAGTATCTACAATCTCAGGTTTTAAAATTCTAAAACTCATTTTCCAATTGTGGTCCTTTTGGTTGGTAAATACTCTATCCAAGGCTTCATGATAGAGTTCCTGGAGAGGCTTTTTGTAATTAGATTTTTTAGCTTGTGCCAGGATATCAAAGATTGTTTCGGCTGATCCTTCAGCATACCAATGTTCTAGTATTCCAATCATCCAATCAAGTTCTTTCGTTTCTTGAACCTTTTTACTTAGTTCGTAATTATTTACGTTCATCGTAAACAGCCACTCACTTTCATCTTTAATTTTGGAAGAAGTAGTGTAAGCATAAAATGAAATACTTGTTGCCTCTTTTCCTAGGTACTTTTTGGCTATTCGCTTTACCTGCTCAGTTAGGATTTTCTTGGTGTGTTTGAGCTTTAGAGCTGCTAAATCACAATCCTCACCATATTTTTCAAAAAAATTATAATCAGGTGGCATGCCTCCTGAATTGCCTGTTAAACATCCATCGGTTAAACTTTCAGGATTTCTAATAAACTCAGGTTTTAGGCGTATCATGTGAAAAAACGGGGCTATTTTAGCGGGGAAATAGCCCGTCTTTCTATTGCTTTGGGCGTTTTTCATAAAAATTTAGGATTTTTTTTGATTTTTCGCCTTTGTCTGCTGACAGTCTGACAGTAGAAGACAAAGAGAAGACAGAACATAGAAGACATTTGGCTTTTTAGCCAAATTCCGACAGAAGACATTTTTTTATATTGGCAAAAAAAATAAAAGCAAATAGCTTCCTGTCTTCATTTTTGGATGCTTGCCACTTCTTACAAGTACCTGAAATGAAGTCAATAAAAAGGCTTAAAGAAGTGCTTTTAAACTTTTATATAGACAATATGTATGTTTTCTATCTCTTTTTTTTAGGTGTTTGGAGCCCGTAAATTAAGCCTCCAAACACCATCATAATTGCTACGATTTCACTCAGCGTTTCCATCTTGAAAAAGATTCAATTGCTGTGGAAGCTTTGCATGTAGTTGTTTTAACAGGCATTTTTGGGTAGCATCAGAATTAAGGATTTCTTCTAAAACTTCACGCATTTTAATCATCCTAGCTTTCTTTTTATCCACATCATAGAGTTTTTCCATGTCGTGAGGTTTTTCTACCTTTTTTAACGAGCCGTAAACAAACGTTACGTCGCAATGTTCAAAATCTTGAATCAAAGCCTTTACAGCTTCTAGTAAGAGTTTATTAGCTTCTTCCATAATTCAAAACTTTAGCCATGAAACCCGTTAGATTTACTTCTTTGTAGCCTGTAGCATTAGCAACTACATTTTTTTCTCTCGTAGGTTTTGTTTTATCAGAACCTTTTTTTACATTTGTGTCAGTCATATAACTATATTTTTTAGTTAGAAATAGCTCGGAATGCTCCAACATTTCGGGCTTTTTTTATGTGGTTATTGGTTTGTTTCGTTTGTGGTATCTGTAGATTCTACTTCTTTAAAATCTACTACTTCCTTTAATTCCTCAGTGATGGCTGGTTTTTCAGTATCAACTTCTTCTTTCGGCTGGTCCTGGCTTAATGATTCTTCTTTAATTTCCTCAATTTCTTTTTTAGGTTCTTCCTTTACCTCTTCAATGGTTTCTTCCTGGTTAGATACTTCTTCTTGCTCTTCTTCAATATCTACCAAATTGGGAAGGTATAGGGCTACTTTCTCAATGGAAGCTTCCACAAGCGAGTGTATAGAAGTGCTTTTTCTTGCAATCAAACATGAGCCGTCCACACTTGAACGTTTCACTCCTGCAATATCATCCACGGGGATAATCTCTTCCTGTAGGGTGCCTTTTTTTACTCTGAAAAACATTGTTTCTTTCATTTTTTTAGGTTTTTTTAGGTTTATAATTAATTAAGAATTTAACTATTGATTTTTGGCTATTTTTTCACAGAGTATATCGTTGCTTCTTTTTAACCTTCTGTTTTCTAATTCTAGCTTATTATTTACTTGTTTTAGCTTTTCAAAAGCTTCTAATATTTCTCTTACAAAAAAATCTTTTTTAAATGCTTTTCTATCCGCTTTAGGAATGGGGAGTATTTCCTTTTCAAGTGCATATTGCAGCTCATCCCTCTCACTTTTTAAAACCCCTATTTCTTGCTTTAATACTGCGTTTTCTTTTTCTAGGATTTTTACGTATTTTCCAAGAATCACCCACTTTTCAAAATATTTATCTTCAGCATTATCCATTTTTAATATTTGATTTTTCCCCTTCACCAATAATCCAAAGGGCTATTGCTGTCTGAAGGAATAAAATACTTCCACTTAATATATTTTTATAAAAATCTATGATATAGCTTTCTACATTAAAAAAAGGCAATATTAAAAGCATTGTAATTCCTCCAAAACTGCTTAAAATTCCCATTCTTAGAAGTCTTGCCTGCATGGTACCTAAGATTCTACTCCCTGATTTGGGAAGCATGGCTTTGTTTGCAAGATTTTTTGATTTAAGGGCATATATTGTGTATAATACAGATGCACCAACAGCAAACAAGCCTATACAGAAAATCGGAATTACATAAATACTATTCATAATTTTTAATATGTTTTTTGTTGTCCTCAATATCCCAAAGTATTAAAAATACAAAGGGCAAAATCAGTATGGAAAGTAATGTATTCATGTTAAAAAGGGTACTCTATTTGATGTATATGCTTTTCTAGTTCGTTGTTATAATCGCTTAGAAAACGAATAGATTCATTCAAAACTTCTATCTTATCTTCTAACTCTGCAAGTTTTTTCTTATTTCTGAACATTCTCCATTTAGAAAATTCTTTATTCCATTCTTCCTCAAGTTGTTCCAAAACTTTGAATAATGCTTCTCTATTCGCTTCTACTTCACATTCATACTTTTTCCATTGTTCCAATTCTGACATGATGTACACCATAAATCAATTTGTTTCAGTTTCTTGATTATTTTTCCTTTCTTCTCTTCTCTTTGCTCTCTCTGCTTTTCTTGTGATATGATCTCCATAATCTTTCAAAAAACTAATACCATCAATAACCATAGAACCTACAGAGTAACATCTAATAAAATATTTTATTGGTGCATTAAAAATCAGCTTATTAACCTCTTTGATTTCTTCTTTGGTTAATTGGTAATTTGCTTCATTTTTACTGTTTAAAGCCTCCTGTAATTGCTTTAAAGCATCAATCAATTTTGTGCCTGGTGTTTCCATATATCAACCATTTTTTTGTTTTCTTTTGACTGTGTTAATGAAATCCCCAAAATCATTAGGCATCCAACCTTTTATATTATCAATATTCAATTCAGCTATAAAAATGCTATTACCAAAAGGTTGTAAATTCATATAACATTCATTGATAGTAAGGTTTGTATGCACCAAATAAACCCCTTCAGCATATCTATACCAATCACACTTATTATTCATCATCATAGCTTCATCAATCATTTTTTGCGTAAAAGCCCACCTTGCTTGAATATATATGTGCAAAAATTTCTTTTCCATGGTAAAATATTTAGAGCAAGAAGAAAGAATCGAACTTTCACCGATACATTGGAAGTGTATTGTTCTACCATTAAACTATTCTTGCTTACAAACCCGAAGGCTTGCGGTGTTACGTAATCTATGTGTCTCTCCTCATTATGGAAAAAATACCCCACGTTTGGGCTATTTTGGACGCTTCACAGCGTTCATGGGTGCAATGGTAGGATTCGAACCTACGTCTTTTAATGCTTTTGCCTCTCAGCCACATTGCACGTCCCACACCCTATTTTAAATTTTTTCAAAATTCACTACTTCAAAACGACCATAGGTAGGGCGAAAATCTGCTACACCTACAGTACGACCTGCATTATTGATAATTTGTAATAAAAACATTTCATCTACGTACTCAGGAAGATTGATTTGTAAGCAAAATTCAGCTTGCCAACCTTTGTGAAACATAGGGCGAACCCTGGTAATGCCATTCCTTTGTACATTCACTTTTGCAGCAAAAAGCTCATCCCATTCTTTTGTTTTTTCACCTTTTACTAGAATAGGATTCAGTAATTCTATACTAACAATTGCAGCTTTAAGCAAATCGGAAGCCGTTTTGCGTGGGCTTCTTGGATCCTGAAACGATTTCCCACTATTGACAATTGCCATTCTAAGATATTCCGTAGGAATACAAATATTCCCTTCTTCATCCCTATACACGTATGTTTCCACATCGTCCATTTTCTTTGCAGCACTTCCCTTTTTGGCTTTAGCTTTTTCGGCTACGGCTTCGTTATTCCATCTATGGAATAAAATAGCACTTGTACCTACAATTTTTACTTTCACAACATAAGGAGCTTGTATAAATGCTTGAGCTCCATTGGTTACATTTGTCATATATTTACTTTTTAGTTAAACGCTTACAAAAAGGGCTTACGCCCTTATCCTTACCGTACCTTGCCACTCCCCACCTAACCATTCCACGCAATACCACACCATGCAATACCTTGCCTCACCTCGCCATACCATACCAATTCAAAGAACTTTTGCTTCCTAAAGAAGCTTTGAGGGCTTACGCCCTGTGCCATACCCCACCAAACCATACCTAACCTTGCCCTACCACACCCTACCCCACCAAACCACATTCAAAGAACTTTTTGCTTCCTAAAGAAGCTTTGAGGGCTTACGCCCTGTGCCATGCCAAACCTTACCGCACCTCGCCATACCCAATCACACCTGACCAAACCTCATAAAACATTCCCATATTCAAAGAACTTTTTGCTTCCTAAGAAGCTTTGAGGGCTTACGCCCTATGCCAAACCTTACCCGACCATGCCTCACCCCACCCCTCCGTGCCATGCCTAACCTGACCTTATAAAACCTCACCATATTCAAAGAACTTTTTGCCTCCTAAGAAGCTTTGAGGGCTTACGCCCCATAACCATGCCTTACCTCACCTCACCCGACACTACCACACCTCACCACTTAAAAAATATCTTTACTACTCTCTATACTTCTTCTAATCATTCTTCCATTTTCGTGATGATTTATTTCTATTTGCATTTCATCACGTATTTTCTCCAATTCATTGATAATTTTTGTTAATTCATTATTTACTTTTGCTAGATTCTCATTTCTTTCTTCTAAATCCTTTATAATCGCTGTTGCACTAGGCATTTCTACTATTGAAGGTTTCTTTTGTTGTTTCTGATTCTGTTTTGCTAGTAAGAGGCTCAAAACAAAGAATCCAGCAAAAAAACCTGTGATACATCCAAGAAAATAGCCTACTATATCCATGATTATAAATTTTCTAGTATAAAATAATCTTCATCAAACAACTCTTGTTGATTGGGAGCCCAACCCGTTAGTATATTTCCATGAGTTGTTTTTTTGCGAATAGATGAAAGGCATTTAATTGTATCATATTCGCCAAAGGTTTCTAAAAGCATAGGATCTTTTACCCATTCTTTTTTTACTACAGCTTCGGGGAGAAGCCACAAATATTCATCTAAATTAAACCAAGAAAATTTTGAAACTTTTTTTCCTTTTTTAAGGGCTTCTAATGCCTGAGAAAAGTTTATTTTAGGTGTATTTCTAAGCTTAGAGAAAACTCTTATTTTTTCAGCTACATGGTAATTTGGTAAATCAATACCTACACGGAGGGTACAATTATCATCTGCTTCTTTTAAAAGCGATGGGTGAAGTATAAAAAGGCTATCAAGCTCCAATTCTGCTTCATTACATTTTTCTAGAATTTCTTGATAGTTTGTATCAAAAGGAACTTTCACAAAAAGGCGTTTACCACAAAAATACATTCCATAAGGATTCTCTATTTCTAATAGGGTTTCCTCTTGAACTTCTTTTCCAGGGAACCACTCTTGCAAAATATCTTTAAGAGTATCAAAAATCTGTTTTTCTAAATTTGCGTATTTCATGTTAGTTTCTTTTTTTAAGTGGTTGTATGCCTGATTTTGGCTTTGATATTTTCTTTTTATATTCCTTTTTCTCAAAACTCTTCAAAATATCTGCTTCATTTTTATCTATAAATTTGAGCATGTTGGATAAAGCAAAAGCCATTGTACCAATTTTGTATTTTGCATTTTCTAGTGATTCCTTATCGTGAATTGAGCCATGTATTACCGATTGATTCTCACAATCTTTGACAACAATTCTATATCCTTTACTGTATTCTTTGCCTGATAAACTTAAATCCAATTCTGTTTTAATGTAAGCCCCGTGGCAGAATTTCAACTTGTTTAAAAAAGCCCTTTGGCGTTGATTTTTAGGTGTTTCTTGTTTAATTATATCCAAGTCTTCATTAGATATATAAAATGCTTGTTCTTCTGTATTTGTATTATTTTTCTTAGCCATAAATCAATTTTTCACGGGTACATATTTTGCATTACGGGTTAAGCATCTAGCTTTTTTATTAGGTTTTACACCTAGTACATCCCAAACAGCTTTACAATTTGGCACACGTAAAACTTCATTACCTTCAAACATTGCTTTGATTGCTAATTTCTCTAAAGCCTCTTTTTCCACAATCATATTTTCCTGGTTATTATGATACCCTTCTGTAATATCATTTTCAGGGTAAATATGATCGTCTTTTAGTATCAAAGAATAACCTGCATTTTTTCCTCTCCAAACTGTAATGTATTTTTCGTGTGGTGCTGAATGGCACAGAGAAACCACGTAATAATATTTTTTAGAATCAGCCATATAATTTTATTTTTTTAGCTTTTCTGATAACGTGTATTGCAATAGCTTTCTTCCATAATTTAATTTTATACCTTTGAAAACTATTTTTTTCCCTTTAATCAAAGGCTGTATTACCTCATTTTTTATATGTATGCTTGAATAGAAAAAAACAGCTTCTTTAGGATCAAACCATACATAGCCCCACGTTAAGGAGGGCTGTTTTTTTACCGATTCTTCATTCATGTACTGCAAAATCAAGTCTTGCATTTTTTTTTGTTTTTCGGTAATTTGAGTATCAGTCATATACTTTAAATTTTAGTTTTGGGCTTGTGGTGGGAGTCGAACCCACATATTATAGAGCACATTCAATCTTATTTTTGGCTCTTAACCTAACCCCTTCGTGCCACACAAGCCGTTTTCATCAGAGCGGACAAACCAAAATTCAAATTTCTATTTATTTGCTACAGAGTATCTTGTTTGCCCTATTTGTGTGGCAATGGGATTTGCACCCATATTACAGTATCATACGAACCTGCGTCCTGACTCTTAGACGATGCCACCGCCATACAATTTGTATGGCTGAGATTACTCTTATTTTCTTGTCAATCTCACAAATACAAGAATCAGAGTGCTTCAAAGAACGTTTTGCCTTTTTCAGGCTATGAGGACAGGGTTTTGAAGCCCTGCCCTAGTTTGATAAAATTGCCCTAAGAAACACACGTACCAATTATTGGCTTCCAACGCATAGGGATTTTATCGGGTGCCCTGCTCACATGAGCATTTGAGGGCTTTTCATCATTTAATCGGGTATTCCTTTTTATTGGGTTTATTTTTAAAGAACGTTTTGCCTTTTCAGGCTTGGAAGAGATTGTACTTAGTAGTGTAACCTCTTGGCGAAACTAAAATTGAACACTAACGTATTTTTAATTAAAAGACTTTCTTTTATCACGTTCACGCAAACTAGCACACACAACTTCACAACTAACACTAAGAAATTTTTTATCTAAGTTATGAGGACAATCACAAAAAATGCTTTTATGAATAGCCTCATTAAATTCAGAGTAATCTTGGTCCACACAATCGGAAAATTTTACAGCTTCAAAGCTTACTTTTCCTAACATCTCTATTTTGAGAATAAAACCTTCATCATCTACCTCTGAAACATTGCATAAAAAGTGTTTTTTTTCTGCAATAAAGCCCATATCATCAGGCTGAGAGAGATAATTATATATTCTATTCGGCTCTCCTTTTATAAAAAAGGAATAGCCTTTTTTAAATCGATCTTTTGTTAATTTTTTATCAAGTGTTTTCATAGGTGTGGGCGGGTTTTAAATTCAAAGATATAAAAACTTGAGTATTTTTTTTACTCAAATGAGTATTTTTTTAAGGCATTGATTCTAATTTTTCAACCAAACCTTTGAATTGTTTTTCTAACCAGGATGGGATATTAAAATCTTTTTGCATTGCCAAATCTTTAGCTTTTTCCAAAATTTCAGCATCTATTCTTGTATGAACAGCCTTTGTAGCTTTTTTCTTCTTAATTTCTGACATATACATTTAATTTTTTGGCATTAGATTTGCAACATTTGTTTAAAATTCTTACATTTGTTTAAATGTTTTACAAACATAAGAACATTTTTAAAATGTTGCAAATTTTTTTGAAAGTTTTTAAACAAAATAGTAAAAAATTATATGGAAAAAACTGCAAATCAAAGATTTATGGAGGTGAAGCAAATGCTAAATATTAACAATAGTAATCTAGCAAAAGAGCTTCAGGTTTCCCACACAGCCATAAAAAATATTGTAGATGGCAATACTGGTGTGAGTGTAAACATTGCAAAAAGATTAAAAGAAGCCTTCAATATTAGTTCTGATTGGCTTTTAGATGGAATTGGAGAAATGTATTTACAACAACCTATAAAATCTATGGAAGAAACTGTAAACGAAAGAATAAAACGGCTGATGGATTATAAAAAAATGAATAAAAGTTCTTTTGCAAAAGAAATTAAAATTTCGCCTCAAACTTTGCAAAATATTGTAGAAGGCAGGCAAAACAATCCATCTTTTGAAGTTATCAGCAAAATAGTAAATAGGTTTGATGATATAAACCCAAAATGGCTGATATTAGGCAAAGGCGAAAAATTTATAAATAAAGAAACTTTAAAAGAGAAAGAAGAAGGCTTGACTTATAGAGATATTATCATTGAACTCAGAGGTTATTTAAAAGGTGTGCTTTCAAATGATGTTTGGGCTAAGGTAGAACCAAACTTCCCAAAGTTTAAGGTGTATTCAAGCATCTCAGGAGTTTCTTCATAATTTTTTTTCGGAATTTGGGGACACTTTTGGGTACACCTCAGCTTAGTAACAAGCAAAAGCCTGAGAGTTAATATTTTAAGTAGTCAAGTACATAGTGCGGCCTTGGGTACTGAAATTACAAAAAGGTTAATAGAACATCTGTTTTATTAACCTTTTTCATTTTAATGTTTCTAAGATAAATCTTGTTGAGAGAAAAAAGATTATAAATCTATGCAGATAAAAATCTGTTATACTAAAGATTTTTAAACTTAGCAGACTCCACTGCAACAGCTCTTAAAATAGCTGCTCCTACTCCTTCACAAGTATTCTTTAAATGATTGATATTTTCTTCTGAAGTTTTCTTATCATCATTCTCTGAGTCAGGTAGATCATATACAGCATACTTCTGAACATATCCCATCAGCGTGGATGTCAGTTTATCTTTTACCGAATTTGGGTTTTTGTCTGTACCAGACAACGACACTAATTTTGTATCCATAATGGTCAATTTTATAGTGTAAAATTTTCATTATTTCTACTTGCAATCTATGTAATAAAAAACTCCCACGCATCAGGGAATCCCTGATTTTTACACGGTGTAATAAAAAAGTTTTTTTAGGATATTTTCACATACAAAAAACCCTTTTCTATCTATTTTAAAAACTTTCATACAAAAAATACAATGTAATATTCTTATTATTTTTTCATAAAATATTCAAAATTAAATGTTACAACATTTAATTTTTTTCGATAAAAACAGAACAATCACTTCAAAATTTATTCTCCAAAAAATTAAAAAATTATCAGTATTTATTTTCGAAACTTCAATACACTATTCCCTTCCAAATAAGTTTTCATTTGATAGGATTTTACTGAGTTATTACTTATATTTGATAAGTCCATCAAAATTGAACTTCTATTCATTTCCAATCTTAAACTCATGACTGTATGAAAAATCTCATTTTAGGCTTTCTATTGATATTTCCTTACATATCTCAGAGTCAGACTACCATTAAAGATTTTTATGAAATTTTTAAACACGAAGAACGGAAACCCTCACAAAACAGTGAAACCAACAAGGTATTCATTGATGAAAAGAATGCTTTCATTAAAATTGAAAATCCCAAAGATGCTGATGATGCGATCAGTTTCAAGTGTTTTACAAAGAATGATCAAAGTAAAGTGTTTGGCTTTCAATATTCAGCCTCACAACCCGCTTTAGGTATTTTTATGACAAGGACAGAGTTTTATGTTTATCAAAATAATGAATGGAAAAATGTAACTGAACAGGTTTGCCCCAACATAGGATTTAAAGATTTTTGGGGTTCACAACCCTTGCCTGAAAGGTCATTAAATGAGTTTAATCTGCATTTAATTTTACCACAAACAGGCACTACAATTTTGGCTAAAAGTGCCCCAGCGACAAAAGAACAATTTGTTTATGGCAATCTGCCCAAAGAATATATGAAGACCTTTGAAAAGAGGAAATTTAAAGTGATAGAGTTAAAATGGAACAAAGCCACTGGCAAATTTGATATTGGAAAAAGATATTAGAATACACTTGTGAGCACAATAAAATGCTGATAAGCTTAAAGCTTATCAGCATTTTACATTTTATTGAGCATCTATAAAAAGCATTTCTTCTCCTTTATTACTCTTCTTTTTGAGAACCTCATCAAAAAAGACAGAAATAGTTTCAAGGTGTTTTACGTATATTTTTAGGCTTTTTTCTAATAAGGCTTTATCTGGTTGAGGTATTTTACTATCAAGAAAGTATCTCAGATGAAATATAGAGGTATAAGCATTATGATTAAACTGCTCAATAGTAGAAACATACGTGATTTTTTTAGCATTTAATATTTTAAAGAAATCAAATGCACCTTTTTTCCCAGTGGCAGCACATAACAATATAGGAAATGGATAAAGAGCTTTTTCTTGTACTACTTTCTGGAAAACCTCTGACCATAATTCTTTTATTTTTTCATAGTCTTTTTTAAACTCAATGGTAGTTTCCAAAGATACCATTCCACTAATGTTCTTATTTTGGTCTAAAGTTCTAAAACCCATTTGAGCTCCAAAACTATGCCCTACAAAAAACACAGTGGATGATTTACTCAAAGATTTTGCAAACTCTAAAATTGTATTTAAACTTTTTTCTTCTTCATTTTTAACAATCTGACTGAAAGGTCTTAATCCATAACTTATATTTTCGTAAGGCAGATGAAAGTTAGCAGATACAAAAATAAAACCTTTGGAAGCAAAATATTCTGCCATTGCAAAGTTTTCAAAAGAATTACTCTGTGAACCATGATGATAAACTATAACAGGATAATCCGATTTTTTAGAAACTGGCTTTAAAACACTTCTTGTTTGCATGTTCCCTATCAGATTAAAAATATCCTCAAAAGTATAACCATCAAATTGATTGGGATTACCAGTTTCTGCGTTTTCAGAAATGCAATCTCGTATTATGATTTCCTGATGATGTTTTTTAGATTGCTCCTGAACTGATTTAAAAATACTTGTTTTAGTTACACTATAGAAGTCTTTAAAATATAAGAAAGAGTCTTTTTTTGATATTTGCTTGAGAGGATACCAGACCTGTACAAAGTAGGGTTTCGTACCATTATAACCAAAAGCATTATATTGGAGGGTTTTATCTAAAATAATGGTATCTGTGAAACCGACTTTAAATTTTCCAAGTTTGAGATAATCATACAAAGAAGTTTGCCCCCAGCTTGCCAAACAGTAAATAAAGGCAATAATTGTAATCAATGTTTTTTTCATAATAAATGGGTGGTGTTGATACAAATATAAATAAAAGAGTTATTTTTCTTCTTTTAAGTGTAATTTCATAAAATTATATATTTACCGATTCATTCTTATGAAAATATTAATTTTTCGTTTTATAATTCCTTTAACAATCATCTCTTTTATTTTTTTTACAAAATGGTGGTTTGTACTGCCTAATGATGCCCCTCATACAATGTTAAGTGGTTTCCCCTTCCCTTTTGTAGGTGATGGCTGGCATACTTCTTTATCACTACAATTTTTTATCATAGAATTTATCCTTGACTTTCTGATTTATTTTTTGTTTTGGTATCTACTCATCTTCTTGATAAATCGTTTCATAATACAAATTAGAATACCTAAAAATTTGTTTATTGTACTTTGGAGTATTTCATTGATTTTCATTTTTCTTAGTTTCTATATCGTGATAAACTCAGAACCAGCATTTGATATTAAAAGAGATTGGGATATGCAGATTTTGGAAACAGGTTACAAACCTCTTTGGAAGCATCAAGAAAAACCTGACTAAAAGTAATGTCAGACAACATCATTTAGTTATTTAGTATATGCCTATTGCTCTTGTAATCCTTTTAGAAATATTTATCAAGATTATTCAAATTTCATTGGTTTTAGCTTGTCTCTTTATCTTTCTAACAGGCATCGTATATCTTGATTCAATTGTTCAGAGGTATTTCTCTTCTCAAAAAAATCTAACAAAAATCAATAAAAATAAAAGGCTCAAGGCTTTCGCCAATAAACATAAATTCCTATTTTTCAGAGACCGTTGGAAAGGGTATTATAAAAGTTATTTCACAGAGATTAAAATTGAATATGAACCTCCCTATTATCAGTTTTCATTATTTATAAAAATACCTATTGAAAGTGGTTTAGGTTATGATTTAAAAAAAGTACCTGAAAAATATCTTTGTTGGTATGATACACGATTTATTCGTATTCAAAGAAATGTTACTCTTATCATTTCATATCCTAAGACAAGAAAAATTGAACAGTATTTAGATGAAATGATTTTACAGGTTAAAAAATATCAAGTAAAAATTTAAAAAACTATGAACTATACACTCAAAAAAGCATTAGAAGAACTTATTTCTGCTCCTATTACACCTGAAAAAATGGCAAAAATGAAAGATTTTGACTGGAGTGAATACAGAGCCGAAGCAGAAATGTACTGGGAGCCTCTGGATTCATTAGAAGGGTTACAGCAAGCCCCAAACCTAAAAAACATTTCTTTAGATGGTAATCATATTGAAGATTTAACACCTTTGGCAAATATGCTCGATTTGGAAGAAATCTGGCTCTATGCCAACAATGTAAAAAGTGTTGAGCCTCTTAAAAACCTCACAAAACTCAAAACACTTTTACTCGATACTAACAAGAATTTAACTGATATTTCAGCATTAGCACATTGTACAAGTTTGGAATATCTGAATATCTCACAAACACAAGTTACAGATATTCAGGTTTTACAAAAATTAGAAAATCTGAAAAAACTATCCATTTATCGTACTCCTATTGATATGAACAAAGACGAGAATTTTGAAACACTCAGAATTTTGGCTCAGAGGGGTGTAGAAATTCATCAGTAAAAATTATGGAACTCAAAAATGGTATCATAACCTTTCATGCTGAAACCCAAGAGGCTTGGAGAAAGTGGCTATCAGAAAATCACGACACAGAAAAAGCTGTCTGGCTGATTCTTTATAAAAAAGACAGCTCTACTCCCAGTGTCTATTATTCGGAGGCAGTAGATGAAGCCCTTTGCTTTGGCTGGATTGATAGCACAGTCAGTAAAAGAGATGAAGAAAGCCGTTATCAGTATTTTACCAAACGCAAACCCAAAAGCAATTGGAGCAGAGTAAACAAAGAAAAAGTAGCCAGACTCATAGAAGCAGGTCTGATGATGCCCTCTGGATTGAAAATGATAGAATTAGCCAAAAAAACAGGTACTTGGGATGCCCTCAATGATGTAGAAAATCTGATTTTGCCTGAAGATTTAAGAATTGAATTTGAAAAAAACTTGACTGCCATGCAAAATTGGGAGAAGTTTTCACGTTCTTATAAAAGAGGTATTTTGGAGTGGCTCTTTAATGCTAAAACTACTCCTACACGCCAAGCCCGTATCGAAAAAATTATTAATTCAGCTTTTGAAAATAAAAAATTATAAAATATGCTCATAGATTTACGCAGTGATACTGTTACAAAACCTACTCCTGCTATGTTGGAAGCCATGTTTTCGGCTCAAGTGGGTGATGATGTGTACGAAGAAGACCCTACAGTTAAGGCTCTTGAAGAAAAAACTGCTTCATTTTTTGGAATGGAGGCTGGTTTATTTTGTACTTCTGGAACAATGACCAATCAAATTGGTATCAGGGCTACTACAGAACCCAATGATGAAATCATCTGTGACAGACTTTCACATATTTATAATTATGAAGGTGGTGGGTTGGCGTCTAATTCGTTGCTTTCTATCCGTTTAGTGGATGGCATAAGAGGAAGAATTCTACCAAATCAAATCGAAGAAAATATCAATCAGGATAACATTCATTATCCCAAAACATCTATTGTAGCCCTCGAAAATACAGTAAACAAAGGTGGTGGATGTTTTTATACTCTTCCCCAAATTGAAGAGATTTCAGATATTTGTAAAAAAAACAGCCTTAAATTGCATCTGGATGGGGCTAGAGTCTGGAATAGCTTGGTAGCTACAAAAGAACAAGCTTCCGAATATGGTAAGCATTTCGATACGATTTCGGTTTGTTTTTCCAAAGGTTTGGGCTGTCCGGTAGGTTCTGTGTTACTGGGTTCTAAAACTGTTATCAAAAAAGCAAAACGCATTAGAAAGGTAATGGGTGGTGGCTGGCGACAAGCTGGTTATTTGGCTGCTGCTGCCTTGTATGCATTGGATAATCATATTGAAAGACTCTCTGAAGACCATAAAAGAGCCAAAGAACTTGAAAAAGCCCTCCAGAGTGTTAACTATACAGCAAGTGTAATGCCTGTTGATACCAATATCGTAATTTTTGAATTACCGCCACCCATTGACTCAACTACCTTTACTCAAAAATTTGCAGAAAAAGGTGTCTTGGTGTCTCCTTTTAGTAAAAAACATATCAGACTTGTGACACATCTCGATTTTACAGACGATATGCTTGAAAAAACGATTCAAGTCATCAAAAATTTAGCTTAAACCATGAACGATTTCCAACAACAAATTGACAGAATCAAAGAAAAACTTACCAAACTCAAAAGTTTAGATACAAATTTATCTTCTTTTGGCGTTCAGAAACATAAGTATGAATTAAATCCAACTATTTCAGAAAGTGAAATTTCAGCTTTTGAAAAAACTTATAGTATTTCATTGCCTTTGGGCTATCGAGAGTTTTTGAAACAGGTCGGTAACGGTGGTGCAGGTCCTTACTATGGACTGGAAAGTCTTGAGGATAGCAGATACGTAGATTTAGATTACAAAGGAGATAATTTTGTAGACATCTCTCAGCCTTTTATGCTCTCAGAGTATTGGAACCCTATTCAAGACATTGATAATCAGGAAGAATATGAGGCATATCAAGAAGAGTATATGCATGATAAATGGATTAACGGCATGATAAAACTCTCCAATTTTGGTTGTGGAGTTTTTATTCATCTGGTAGTCAATGGTGAAGAATATGGTAATGTTTGGGTAGATGACAGAGGTAACGATGCAGGCATCTATCCTGATTATTATTTGAGTAAAGATGACCAGAGAATAGATTTTTTGAGTTGGTACGAAGCATGGCTTGATGAATACATTGCCAATAATTCAAAAAAGAAAAAAAAATAACCACACCCCTACACAATCTGATTGAGTTGTTTTCTGATTTCCTTCCAGTTGGGTAAATAGAGTGTCATCAAATCGTAAAATCTTTTATTGTGGTACTTTTCAAATAGGTGTACCATCTCATGAACAACTACATATTCTAGTTGTTCTTTTGTTTTCTTGATGAGTTCCAGATTGAGCCAGATACGTTTTTTAGTAATATTGCAAGTTCCCCACTTTGTTTTCATGCTTTTGATACGCCATTCTTCAACTTTTACATGCATCACACTCTCCCAATAAGCTATCATTTCGGGCAAAATAGCTTCAAGCTGTTTTCGATACCATTTAACAAGTAGTTTTTGTCTCAGTTCTATCGTAGAACCTTCATTTACGAAAAGATAAATTATATTATCTTCAAACTTGACTTTTTCTCTACCTTGTATTTCAATAATTTCAAGAGGGTAATTTTTTCCTAAAAATGAATGGTTTTCACCTGTTTCAAAATTTAATACTTTATTATTCTGGTTTACAACACTTTGACTATGTTTTTTAATCCAATCTAATTTCGATTTTAGAAAACTTTGTATCATTTTTTCAGACGTTCGCTTAGGTACTGAAAGCCTGATTTTTCCTGTGGATGGATAAATTGTTAAGCGGATATTTTTCATCTTTTTTCGAACAACATCTATCCGAATTTCATCAAGCATCAAATGACTCATAAAATACAAAAAGTGATAAAATCTATAAAAACTTACATTTGTTTTTTAACCAAAAAACTATTTTTAAGGTATTAAAGCAATGAAAATTCACTATTTTTATTAAAAAAATTTATTTTATTACACCAATGTAAAATCAGGGATTCCCTGATGCATGGCATTTTTTTAGTCCGTAAATTTGCAAGGGATACTTTTTGCAAAATGGCTCTAAAACAAGACATATTTAAAACCCTGAAAATCATAACAGACCAAGATTTTTTCATAGAAAAAATCAATTATATTCCTTATTATGATGATCTCAAATTTCAGACCAATACGGGTTTGGAGTTTGATGCGATTACTGTCTATATTGATTTGCGTAATACTCCAGAACAGTTTAATTCTCCCAATAAATCAGCTATTCTGAAAGCTCATCTTTCTTATTTTCATACCATTAGCAAAATAGCTGGTGCTATGGGTGGTGACATCAGAAACTTCAATAATGGAAATTTAGTTATTTTTTTTAAAAATAATAGTATAAAAAAACTCAACAATGCAATTGAAGCTACATTTATTATGTTGTACATGCTACGTAACATGAAACAAAACTCTAGTCCCTACCCTCTCGATTTTGGTATTGGTATAGATGTTGGTACAATTCTATGTGTAAAATCTCATTACAATCATGATAGGGAACTCGTGTGGCTTGGAAATACTATCAAAAGAGCAATTGCCATCAGTCATTTATGTACTTCTCCTCATTATATAGGCGTTTCAGAGACTATTTATAAACTTCTTCGTAATGAAATCAAATATAGTATTCAAGATGGTAAGAAAACGAACTTTTGGATAGAAAATACATTTTCTTTTCACTTAGAAGATGAAAAATACTATTACATGAATAAACACGATTGGAAATAGATTATATTATATCACATCAGGCAATATTTCTGTGATTTTTTCTAGCTTAAAAATCATTTGGGTAGCATCTGTAACATATAATCGGATTTTATCCCCTTTTTTTACGGGGTTTTCAAGATAATAAGAAAAACTATAATAATCTGTCCCTATTTTAACAGAGCCTCTTGTAGAGCTATTAACAAATCCTTCTATAACATGAAACGTCCCTAAAGCAATATCTTTTTTCATTTTTTGTTGCAGTTTCCAGCCCAGACCCAAAGCTACAATCAAAGATAAAACTACAGAAACCAAAGCAGCTTTGGGAATATCTCCATGATAACTCTCCAAAGCTACTGTTCCTATCCCAAATAAAAATATAAATACAATCAGCCCCAGCATCAAAGTATCTGCTCTGTAAGCTTTTTTGATTAGAATAATATCTTGATGAGATAGCTGATGTGGTTGCATTAAATCAAGACCATTTTATTTTCTTTGGCAATGGGCAATTCTTTATCCATAGGTACTTGCATAATTTCATAGACATTACTTTTGATAACATTGGAGATATGTAACAAAGGTAAATCATTGGCATCTGTACCAAAAGGTTGTTCTATTTCTTCAGAAATAATTTCAACCCCTGCAAGTGCATAACTAATCAAAAATACAGCCGGAATGGTATAGTAATGAAAAGTATCCACCATACCCAAAGGCAGAATTATGCAATACAAAATGATAAAACTTTTAATAAAAGAAACATGAGAAAAAGGTATGGGAGAGTTTTTGATACGCTCACAAGCCCCCATCACATTGATAAACTGCTCTATTTGTTCTTTGATGTTGATTTTATCTACATCTGTAAAAAGACCTTTTTTATACAGTTCTTCCATTTTTACAAATATATTGGTAGCTATTCTGTGTGGAATGTGTTTGGCTTTTCGAATGGTATCAATATATGTTACATCTCCTGCTTCATCAAAATGATCCATATTAATATTATCTCTTAAATGTCCCTGCAAAGAATAAGCAAAATTGGCAATTTGAGCAGCCAGATAACGTCTTTCTTCAGGGTGAAGAGCCAAAAGTGCATAAAAATTCGATGCCATTGTACGACTCTCATTGATAAGAGCTCCCCACAGTTTACGACCTTCCCACCATCTGTCATATGAAGAATTAGTACGAAAAACTAACGTCAAACCCATAATAACCCCTATCAATGAAAGGAATGTTACGTTTAGTTCAATTGGATACTCTTTAACATTATTCAGTACATGTAATCTCAAATAAACAACAATCAAACAGTAAATAAGAATAATAGATTGTATTTTGAGAAGTTCTCTTACATTATATGCATAGCCAAATCCAAATAAACTTTTAATAACTAAACTCCAATTCTTAGAATTGTAAATAATCATGGTTCTCTTTTTATTTAATTTTAGAAAAAAGCCCTATAAGTATTATAGGGCATTCATTACAGTAAATTTATGTTATTCTTTATCTTTTACTTTGCCTTTGAGGTGTTTCACATCGAGTTGTTTACGTGTCATATCTGAATCCACAAGGTTTGCTTCTGAGGCATTGTCATCTTCCAAATCTTTTACATATCGCATACGAAGCCTGATTGCTTGAGCTTTTCGCATCATACGTAAATTTAAAAGTTCTACCATCAAGGCAAAAAACATTGCAAAATATACGTATTCTTTAGAAACTTCTTTCTCTAAGCCTTCCATAATCAGAATAGTACCAATCATCACAAGGAAAGCCAGAGCAAGCATTTTCACTGTTGGGTTTTTGTTCACAAAATTATTAACAGGACCTGCAAAGAAAATCATGATGACCATAGAGAACACAACTGCAAGAATCATAATCCACAGATTTTCAGGTTTTGCCGCATCCACCATACCAATAGCTGTCAGGATAGAGTCAAAAGAGAAAACAATATTCAAAAGGGCAATCTGTATGATTACTCCTGCCATAGAAGAGTTTTTGGCTCTTCCTACTACTTCTTCTTGTCCTTGTAGTTTATGATGAATCTCAGTAGTTGCTTTATAAATTAGAAATAAACCGCCTGCTAATAAAATCAAATCTCTACCACTTGGGTGAAAGTCAAAATTGGTAATAGGAATCACCAAATGAAATAAAGGGGTTGTTAGTTTGATAATCCAAGAAATGGCGAATAACAATACAACTCTTGGGATAATAGCAATAATTAATCCAATATTTGTTGCTTTTTTTCTTTCTGTTGGCTCCAATTTATTGGCTATTACGGAAATAAATACGATATTATCTATACCCAAAACTATTTCCATCAGTGTAAGTGATAATATACTGATGAGGGACTCAATCGTGAATAAATGGTCTAAAACTTCTTTCATAATGTAATGGAGATTTATAGTTATTGCAAATCTAAAAAAAAAATACACAAAATAACTTTCTGTGAAAATTATTTTGTGTATTGATTCTATTACAAGAGTGACAAGGCTATTTCTTCAGTCCTGCCCCTGATACAATTTCATCTACAATACTAGGGTCGAGTAATGTGGAAGTGTCACCTAAATTTGATACATCTCCTTCTGCCACTTTACGTAAAATTCTTCGCATAATTTTACCTGAACGGGTTTTAGGTAATCCTGAAACTATCTGAATTACGTCTGGTTTGGCAATGGGTCCTATCACTTTGGTAACCGTTGTCAGTAAACTTTGTTTAATTTTATCTGCTTCGTGATTCTGACTTGCACTATCTAAAATCACATACGCATAAATGCCTTGCCCTTTGATGTCATGGGGGTAGCCTACCACAGCCGATTCGAGTACCAAAGGATGCGAATTGATAGCATTTTCGACCTCAGCTGTTCCCAAACGATGTCCAGACACATTGATGACATCATCTACACGTCCCAAAATACGATAATAGCCGTCTGCATCACGTTTTACACCGTCACCTGTAAAATACAAGTTCTTAAAACTTCTAAAGTATGTATTGATACATCTTTCATGGTCTCCATAAGTAGTGCGTATCATGGAAGGCCAAGGAAATTTAATACACAAATTACCCTCTACATTGTTTCCTTTTAATTCATTACCCTCATTATCTACAATAATAGGCTGAATCCCAGGTAGTGGTAGTGTGGCATACCCTGGTTTAGTAGGTGTAATCCCTGCCAGTGGCGACATCATCATGCCTCCAGTTTCAGTCTGCCACCAAGTATCTACAACAGGGCAGTTTCCTTTGCCTACATGATGATAATACCATTGCCATGCTTCCTCATTAATAGGTTCACCAACCGAACCTAGTACCTTTAAACTACTCAAATCGTGTTTTTGAATAGGCTCAGTTCCATAAGCCATCAACGCTCTAATGGCTGTGGGAGCTGTGTAGAGATGTGTTACTTTGTGTTTTTCAACTACATCCCAAAATCTATCTACATCTGGATAAGTAGGTACTCCCTCAAACATCACTACTGTTGCACCATTGAGCAGTGGACCATACACAATGTACGAATGTCCTGTAACCCAGCCTACATCAGCTGTACACCAAAAAATATCTTGTGGCTCGTACTGAAATACATTTCGGAATGTGTAGGCTGTATAAACCATATACCCGCCTGTGGTATGCACTACACCTTTGGGCTTTCCTGTTGAACCAGATGTATAAAGTATAAAAAGCATATCTTCTGAATCCATTTCTTCAGCTTTATTTTCAGTAGCAACACCCTTAATAGCATCATGCCACCAAATATCTCGACCCTCCTTCATGGTTACAGGTGTTTTGGTACGTTCCAAAACAATTACTTTCTGAACAGATGAACAGGTTTCAAGGGCTTCATCAACAACTGCTTTTACTTCAATAGATTTTGCTCCACGATAATTACCATCAGAAGTAATCACCATTTTAGCTTCTGCATCATTGATTCTATCAGCCAGAGAAGAAGCTGAAAAACCTGCAAAAACAACAGAATGAATAGCTCCGATTCTGGCACAAGCAAGCATGGCAATAGCAGCTTCTGGCACCATCGGAATATAAATGGCTACTCTGTCTCCTTTTCTGATGCCATTGGCTAAAAGTACATTGGCAAACTGTGAAACTTTCTCGTATAATTGTCTGTATGTAAGTGTAACGGTTGGTTCGTTGGGATCATTAGCTTCAAAAATAATGGCAGGTTTATCACCTAACATAAATAAATTTTTCTCAAAAATATTCTCTGTAATATTGACTTTACCATTGATAAACCATTTCACATCCAAATTATCAAAATTCCAGTCTACAACTTTATCCCATGTTTTTCTCCAGTAAAACTGTTGTGCCACACTATCCCAGAAATCTTCGGGATTGGCAATACTTTTTTGATACTCATACAAGTATCCGCTGAGAGTGTTGATTTTAGATAGCATAACTGTAATATTTTTAGTATAAAATAATATAAAATTAATCTATTACTTAGGTTTATTGTCCATTTGAAAGTAGCTCTTTTACTTTCCCGATAAGGTTTTTATTTGAGAAAGGTTTGGTTAGATAAAAGTCCGCTCCAACCTCATAACCTCTCTGAATATCAGTTTCTTTTGTTTTGGCACTTAGAAAGATAACTTTACAATTCTGTAAGTTTTCCTGCTTTCTGATATATTGGCATATTTCATAACCATCTACATCAGGCATCATGATATCGAGCAATACCATGTCTGGTTCATTATTCTCAAGACTTTCTAAGGCTTCTTTTCCGTTACGAGCCACCAGTACATCATAGCCTTCTTTTCGCATCAGAAAGTCCAAAGACATTAAAATATTTGGTTCATCATCCACAATTAATACTTTCATATCATTAATTTTTTAATGAATTATAGGTAAAGTAAAATAGAATCTGGTCAGACCATTGGAGGTCTCTACACCTATTTGTCCTTTATGATACTGAATAATTTTCTTACAAATTGCAAGTCCCAAGCCACTTCCTTTGGGTTTCTTGATTGTTTGATTTTCTGCCTGAAAGAATTTCTCAAAAATCGCATCTTTTAACTCCTCTGGTACTCCTTTCCCATCATCTGCCACTACCACCTTTACATTATCTTGTTCAATTCGGCTATCTATTATAATATTTTTTTTCGAGAATTTAACAGCATTAGAAAGAAAATTCAAAATGATTTGTAAGATTCTATCCTTATCAGCTAAAATGAAAATATTTTGTTGTGTTATATGGATATCTAAATGCAAGTTTTTTTCCTGAATAACAGTTTGATAAATTTCTATTGCTTCTTTGATAACTGTCTGTATATCTATTTTTTCTAAGTTTAAAACCTGCTTTCCAGAATCAAATTTTTCTAAATCCAATACCTGATTAATCAGGCGTTCCATACGTTGAGTTTCATTAATAACAGTTTGTAAAAACTGTTGTCTTTGGTTTTCATCTAAATCAGGATTATCGTATAGAATCTCTGAAAAAGAACGAATGGAAGTAATGGGTGTACGAAGTTCGTGTGTTACTGTCCCAATAAACTCATTTTTTTGTTTATCTGTTTTTTTAAGTTCAAAATTGAGTTTTTTGAGTTCTTGTGATTCCCGAAGCATTTGAAGCAACTCTTCTTTACTAATCTCATCTTCTTGTACAACCGAAGCAACCAAAATCCGAGCTGATGTTGAGCCTATTGTACTGGCAAGTATTCTTTCAGCATATTTTACCAGTTTTGCATTATTTTCCTGATTGCTTTGGGATGCTATATTTTGTTCCTTTTCAAAATCTGCTAATAAGTTTTTAACCTTTTCAGCCCCCAAAAAACCGCTTAAAAGCTCTTCCAAATCTTTTTTATGAGCTATTCCTCTCCAAACCACAGCTTCCTCATAAATATTAGAATACTTAAAAACATCTACAAAAAACTCCGCCTGACTGCGTTCCTGCGAAGTCTGATTGCTCTGAATGGACACAAAAGTATATGCAGCTATATTAAAAAGTAAACTCCAGAATAGCGAATGAGCAACAGGTTCTAGTTCTTTCAGTCCAAATAATTGATAGGGTTTTAACCAACCCATTCCCCATAAACCTTCAGAAATAATGCTTTCAGGAAATATTCCTTTATTGATAAGCGTTGGTAATACCAAAGTAAAAGCCCACATTACAAAACCTATCAATATTCCTGCCATAGCTCCTTTTTGGGTAGCATCTTTCCAGTATAACCCGCCTATAATTGCAGGTGCAAATTGAGAAACAGCTACAAAAGAAATGAGACCTATCGAAACGAGTGGAGCATCTGCAATAACTGTTAAATATCCATAAGCCAATGTCAGTATCAGTACAACACTTAATCTTCTTGTGTATAATACCCAACGCCCCCATTGTCTCCCTTTAAGATGTTTGGTAACAGAAAAGTACAGACTGATAGGTATAAACAAATTATTTGTGAGCATTAAACTTAAAGCCAGTGAAGCCACAATTACCATACTGGTTGCTGCTGCAAACCCACCCAAATAAGTAATCAGAGCTATTAGATTCTGATTATTGGCTAAAGGTAACGCCAGTATATAGGTATCTGCATCTATGTTACTGTCAGGAAATGAAAGTTTTCCTGCCAAAGCGATAGGCATTACAAAAATATTGATAACCAAAAGGTATAGAGGAAATAGCCAAATAGCTTTTTGAAGGTGTTTTTCCTGTTTATTTTCAGCTACAAGCATCTGAAACTGACGAGGTAGAAACATAATAGCAAGCATAGACGCTAAACCTATTAAAAACCATTCCAGAGCCTTATAGCCTGATTGAGTATTGATAGTAAATAAGTGCTGAAGCTCTTTTTGAGCAAAAGCTTTTGAAAAAATATCTTCAAAACCATCAAAAACAAAGAATGTAATATATCCTCCTACCACCAAAAAAGCCCATAATTTGAATAAAGACTCAAATGCAATGGCAAATACCATTCCTTCATTTTTTTTATTCAGATCTAATTGGCGTGTTCCAAAATATAAAGTAAAAATTGCTAGAACAATGGTTGTATAAAAAGCATAATCAATATAAACTGGTTTAACAATTGGTGCCTCCTGAGTGGCAATCATGATACTAAAACTTTCTCCTATTGCTTTGATTTGCAGTGATATATAAGGAACTATTCCTAAGACTGATACAATTGTAACGATAGCACCTAAAATAGCACTTTTTCCGTAACGAGTAGCTATTAAATCAGCAATATTAGAAATATTTTGTATTTTAGAAATACGAATGATTTTTCTAATAATAAACCACCATAAAGGTGCTGAGAGTGTTGGACCAAGATAAATAAGGAGAAAATCGATACCACTTTTACTGGCTCTACCTACTGAGCCATAATACGTCCATGCTGTACAATAAACAGCTAATGATAAGGCATATACATAAGGAGAATTGATAAGGCTCTGATGGTTTTGAGCTTTTTTATCAGCCACATAAGCCAATATAAAAAGCAATCCCAAATACAAGAGAGACGCTATGATGATAATTCCCCAATTCATGGTTATTAAGATTCTTTTTTATTGAAAATAACAAACAAAGCACCTATTACCAACGCCCAAACAATAAAAATATATACCAAAATACTAGGTAAACCCATTAAAAAATTTACTTCATTAAATATTCCTAATATTGGGAAATTAAACAAAAGCATAGCCACTACAAATACAAGTACAATTCTGGGCGTTATTTTTTGTGGATTTTTCATAATATTAGATTTTTTTGTTCAGATTTTCAAGAAAGCGATATTCTATAAAAATATCGCTTTACTTTCTTAAAACACAACATTTCTTGCAGAGGCAATTTGCCTCTGCAAAATTTATCATAACTCAGCTGAGGAGGTAGCAATCTGCTTATACTCATTTTGGAGAGCATAATATCCAAATAAACCCAAACCCGTTGCAATAGGCACAAAAATGGTAATAGTAATAATCCAAAATATATAGGTACTTTGCATTTCGCTGGCTGGTTTCTTGCCATCAGCAATCGCTTTTTCAAGGTCTGGAATTTCAATTATAAACTGCCTTATCATTAAAATTACTAGTGTTGGGGCTAGTACCAGCCAAACTACTCCAAGAATTTTTTTAATCGCATCCATAATTTTTTTATTTAAAATGTGAAACAAGTAGTGATGAGTGATTTTTAAACATTAATCCATGACATCTTTATCTGTACGGCTTGGCAGATAAATCATCCCAATGATGAATGTGAGGGCTGCAATTCCTATTGGATACCATAAACCAGCCAGAATATCTCCAGAAGGGTTTTCTGTGGTTTTAGTAGCCTCAATAACTCTTGTAACAATATAAGGGGTAAGTCCTCCAAAAATACCATTTCCAATATGATAAGGTAATGACATGGATGTGTAGCGTATTTTGGTCGGGAAAATCTCCACTAAGAAAGCCGCTATCGGACCATATACCATTGTAACAAAGAATATTTGAATAAAAATTAAGAATGTCATCATCATTTTATCATTACCACTCAATTTAACAGCTTTTGACTTTTCTTCTTTGGGCTTTTTAGTAGTATCTTCAAATTTGGTTACTTTGGTAATAAGGGTTGCAGTTGTTCCGTCTTCAAATGCTTTGGTAATTTTGGTTGTAACCAAGGAATCTTTTTTACCTTTAACCAATTCTGCCTGAGTGGTTGTTTTTGTTTGGTCAACCAATTCATCTTTCTGTTTTAAGTCAGAGATATCAAACATTTTTTGGTATATTGGTCTGTAAGCAAGCATTGCAGCCAGTAAGCCTGCCATCATGATATACTTCCGACCAATTCTGTCTGACAAAGCTCCAAATACTAAAAAGAAGGGTGTTACAAATACAATGGCAATCATGATGATTTCGTTGGCTTGAGCAGAATCAATACCACATGTTTTATTCATAAAAGAAAGAGCATAATATTGCCCAGTGTACCACACTACCCCTTGCCCTGCTGTTGCACCAAACAAAGAAAGTAAAACCATTTTTAAGTTTGCTTTATTTGCAAAGCTTTCTTTTAATGGGTTTTTAGAGGTTTTGCCTTCTGCTTTTACTTTCTTGAACATAGGTGATTCATGCATTTTCATACGAATAATCACTGAAACCACTATCAAGAAAATAGACACCAAGAAAGGTATTCTCCATCCCCATTCTTCGAATGCTGCATTAGGGTTTACAGATTTGTCATCTCTCAGAACTAGTTGTGTCAGAATAATAACACCAATAGACATTAATAGTCCTAAAGTAGCTGTAGTCTGAATATAAGCTGTAAAATAGCCTCTTTTATTGGAACCTGCATGTTCAGCTACATACGTAGCAGCTCCTCCATATTCACCTCCTAGAGCCAAGCCTTGTAACAAACGCAATAAAAGTACCAAAGCTGGTGCAGCAGCCCCCCAAGAAGCATAGCTTGGAATAAGTCCAATGAAGAATGTAGACCCACCCATCAGTAACAGCGTAACCAAAAATGTATATTTACGTCCTATCAAATCACCTAAACGCCCAAAAAATAAAGCTCCGAAAGGTCGAACAATAAAACCTGCTGCAAAAGTAGCCAGTGAGCTCAGAAATGCTGCTGTAGGATTATCACCAGGGAAAAATTGTTTTCCAATAATACCCATTGCTGCCAAACTTCCAAAAATATAGAAGTCGTACCACTCAATCAGCGTTCCTACGGAGGAGGCTGTTATCACACCCCAGATATTTTTATCTGTTTGGGTATGTGTAGTTTGTGAGGAAGATGCCATAAAATATAATTTTAAAAGTTGATTTTAATATTTGAGCTTTATTTTACAAATAAATCATGGTTTGGACGATTACTTCACCTAAGCGTTTTCTTCCACCCACAAAATCAGCATTTTCATTTAAAGTAGGTTTGTCACCTGTTGCTGCATTAAATGTTCCTTCGTAAATGGCTCTACTCTGATATTTAAGAGATATTTTTGCATTATGTCCATCAATAAAGTAGTTAAAACCAGCCCCATACGTTAAGGCAGGGTCAGCCAAATATTCTAAATTTTTATAGGTTCCTGTAGCAAATACCTGTAATTTCCCTTTGTCTCCCAAAGTGCTTTTAGGTAATAAATATGCCACTTCACCATATATCAAACTTCCAGTTCCTATTCTCCAGTCTGCATTTCCGCCACCCTGTCCAATAGAGCCTATAGGTGTTGGTAAACCCTCATTCATAATACCGATGGAACGTATATAATTTTTTCCAAAATTCATATTCTGATACAATAAATATCCTGTAAAGGCTGTCCCTTTTTCTTTATTTAAAGGAACATCAGCAAAGAAATCTACTCCAAAAAGTTTCATATCATGTCCCTCAAAACGGCTTTCGGTGGCACTCCAGCTTTTGGTTGCTTTGGGATGCAGGTGGAATCCAGCCCCAATATTGATGACTTTTTTTGTACCCACATAAGTCCCTACAAAAAATGGCAATACATTGCTTTCTTTTTCAGCCAGTTCAAAACTAAAATAGCCTCCAACTGCTCCTGTATTGTTATTGGTGGCAAAAGCTCTTTCAGGGGTAGCCTGAATAGTAGCATCTGGGGTTGGAGTTGCAAATGGCTTATTCAGATACATTCTATAATCAAGACTTTTTTTACCAATAGGCAATTTTCCTTTAGCATAAATCCCAAATTGACGAGCAAATTGGTCTGTTTCTTCAATAAGAGGCCAGTTGAAAATAGGAGCATCCAAAGCTAAAAAATTTAAGGTACTTGCACTTGCCATACGACTTACACCATTCCAGTAGTGTAAACCCGTACCCAAGTAGAGCTTATCTTTTACAACTTGGTACTCATTCCAAAAATCGTGTAAGAATAATTGTGGTTTTTTACCAACACCATAACCACCCACTCCACTCGTTCCTGAACCACCTCCGTTTACGAAAGTCTGATTATTGATACCAATATGAGCCAATACCAAATAACGGGGTGAAATTTGAGTATACCATAAAAAACGTGAACGACGCAAACCCAAATCCCAAGTACTTGCTTCAGGGAGTCCGTTTACGGTTGTTCCAGGGTTGTTATCAATGTAACGCATCCATACCTGATGCCAAGTGATAAAACGAATATATCGTTTACCAGAAGTATCTAAGTTAATACGAATGCCTTTGCCATACATCTCAGAACCCTGAGCATTTGCTTTAGGGCTTAAACCTATTGCAATCAGCCATGCAAGAAGGAGGAATAGCTTTTTCATAATGGGAATGACTTTAAGTTGATTTTAATTTGCATACCCCAAAATTGAAACTTTATCTTGGAAGAGTATAATTTTAGATATATTTTTGGTAATTTATATATTCATTAAAATAAAATTATTACAAGTATTTTTTTAATTATTTTAATAATATAAATCATAAAATGATGCAATAAAAATCAGTAAAATTTTTAATTGGTTTATAAAAATTTGATAAAACACGATTATAAAGAAATTATTTTATGCTAAAATTTAATAATTTAAAATATTATTTGCTTTAGCTATATTATTTTAGCAAAGATATATTATTTTAGCAATAAATTTATGAAGAACAAAAGAAAAACGCTGTTATCTGATTATAACAGCGTTTTTCTTTATATTTCTATATTTTTATACTAGCCTTTGAAAAAAGCTATGGTCTCATCTACCAACTCATCTGTATGTACAGGCAACAATTCGTCTGTATAGGGTTCTTTCCCTCCAAACGTATGGTCTGCATCTTCTAAAAGAATGAGCGTAGAATTTTTAGACCAGTCTTTTAAGTTTTCTGAGCTTTTAGGGAGAACGGAAGTATCATTTTTTCCATGTATCAGCAATAAAGGAACTTGTAATTGAGGTATTCGGTGTTCTAAATCAAATTTTTGAGAGTGTTTGAGTAAATCTTCATAGACTTCTCTATAAATAGGCATTTGTTGTTTGGTACGAGCATTTTCTATATAAATTACACCATCTTTTTCTATTTCTTCTATACGCTCTTGGTTAAACAAAAATTTACTATCTGAGATAGAAGCCCAAGTAGCAACTTTCTTTACACGGTTATCTTCCAGTGCTTTCAGAATTACGAGTCCGCCTCCTCTACTATGTCCTATCAGATACAATTCTTGCAGATTTGTATTTGCTTTAAATAAATAATCTCCAGAGAAGAAATAGTTAATGGCATCTTCTATATCATGTAAATCTTTTGTAAAAGTCTGATGCCCAAAAGCCTCTAAATCTACGAAGTTACGTTTATCTGTAGGTGAAGTGCCATTGTGTGAAAGGTTTATTTTGGCAAAAATAAATCCGTTACGAGCAAACTCGTCAGCTATCAAGTTAAAATGCCCCCAGTCTTTAAAACCTTTAAATCCATGTACAAAAATAACAAGAGGTTTGGTTTCATCATCTAAAACCAGACGAATATCCATACCAATAGATTTATGGTGGTGTGTAGAAACTATTTGTAGTTCTTGTTTAAAGAGTGGTTCCTGTGAGTTCTCTGAATACATTTTCTAAGTTTTTTTCTTCTTGTTTTATTTCTAGTATCGTCCAGTTTTCCTGCGTTGCTAATTTAAAAATTTCTGCTCGAATATCATTATCTTGTGAGGTTCTTATTTCCCAAACTGTAGGGCTTAACGATTTTAAACTCTTTATTCCTTCTATTTTCTGATTTAAGATGTCAGTACTTATATTTTCTGCAAATTCAACCCTTAAGATACGCTCCTTTTGGGCTAAAGTTTTAATTTCTTCTACGGGTGCATCAGCTACGATTTTTCCCAAATGAATAATCACTACTTTATCACAAATAGCCTGTACTTCCTGCATAATATGCGTAGAAAGTATAATTGTTTTATTTTCAGATACTTGCTTAATCAATTGCCTGATTTCGACAATTTGATTGGGGTCAAGTCCAGTGGTAGGCTCATCTAAGATTAAAACTGGAGGGTTATGGATAAGGGCTTGTGCCAATCCGACTCTTTGTCTGTAACCTTTAGACAGCATTCCTATTTTTTTATGTTGCTCACGCCCCAAACCACACATTTCTATTACTTCTGCTATTCTTGCATCTAATTTTTGATTTATTTTATGAATTTTACCTATAAATCCTAAATATTCCTTCACATACATATCTAAATACAGCGGATTATGTTCAGGTAAATACCCGATACATTTTTGAGCTTCTTTGACATGTGTATTTACATCAAAACCAGCAACTTCTATAGTACCAGAGGTTGCAGCAATATATCCTGTTGCAATTTTCATGGTTGTAGATTTCCCTGCTCCGTTAGGTCCTAAAAAGCCTACAATCTTTCCTGTTTCAGCTTCAAAACTAATGTTATTGACTGCTTTTTGCTGATTATATATTTTTGTAAGATTTTTTACGCTTATCATAGTTGAATGATGAGTGATGAATGAATTAATAAATGTATATTGATTTCTCTCATTTCCTGTTTCTTATTTCATTTCTCTACTTATTAAATTTATTCATGGCATTGCTTACACCTTCTAAACAAAAACTAAGCACAGCATTAGAAGCAGTTTCCAGTATTTTTTCTAAATCTTTTTGTTCTTCCTCATTAAACGGGCTTAAAACATAATCAGCCTGAGCCCCTTTGGGAAAATCGCTACCAACACCCATACGCAAACGAGCATAATCTTGGCTGTTAACAGTTGCCTGAATGCTTTTCAAACCATTATGTCCTCCATCTGAGCCTTTTGCTCTTAAGCGTAATTTTCCAAATGGTAAAGCTAAATCATCTGTAATTACCAGAATTTGTTCCAAAGGTATTTTCAATTCCTGCATCCAATAATTAACAGCCTTGCCACTCAGATTCATATAAGTAGAAGGTTTTACCAGATAAATATGTTTACCTTTGTGTTTAAAGTCTGCTACATCAGCCAAACGTCCTGTCTGAAAAGAAACTTCTTTCGTTTTGGCAAGAGCATCCACTACCATAAACCCTATATTATGCCTTGTATTGGCATATTCTGTTCCAATATTGCCTAAACCAACAATTAAATACTTCATGGTTTTTTACTACAAAATCTAAAAAGTTGCAAGCTATATTTTTCCCGCTTTTATAACAAGTATTGTTTTCAAAAAATTGAAAAGAATGAAAAAATCCAAAAAAAGTTTCAAAAAATACTATTAATTTTTCAAAACTCATTAAATTGCAACCTCATTAGGGAGGAGACTCCCAATTTTTATGTACAATTGTTTTAGTTTTCATAATAAAATTTTGTAGTAATGTCTCAATCAATTTGGAGAAAAAAGCCTATCAGTGCTTTTGAAGCTGATATGAAAAAAAGTAACCTCAATAGAGTATTAGGCAAATGGAGCTTAACTGCTATTGGTATTGGAGCTATTATTGGTGGTGGTATCTTTGTACTTACGGGTACAGCTGCTCACTATCATGCTGGTCCTGCCTTAGCTTTATCTTTTGTGGTAGCTGGTATAGCTTGTATTTTCGCTGCACTTTGTTATGCTGAATTTGCTTCTATGTTACCTGTTGAAGGTTCTGCGTATGCTTATGCATACGGAACTGTAGGCGAGCTTTTTGCATGGTTGATTGGTTGGGGACTTATTTTGGAATATGGTATGGGAGCTATGACTGTAGCTGTAAGCTGGTCTGGATATTTTAATAAATTACTAGGTTTGTTTAGCATCAAGCTACCTGCACAGCTCACCAATGACCCATTTTCGTACACAGGTGAAGGCTTTTCAATGAACTTACCTGCATTCTTGATTGTTTGGGTTGTTACTTCTATTTTGGTAAAAGGGATTAAAGAAGCTGCAAGTGCTAACAACCTAATTGTAGTTTTGAAAGTAGCTGCTGTATTGTTTGTGATTTTTGTAGGAATGTTTGCTTTAAAACCTGAAAACTGGACACCTTTCATTCCTGATGCAAAAGATATTATTGGTGAAGATGGCAAACCTCATTCTGCTTATGGTATTGGAGGTATTTTTGGAGGTGCTGCCGCTATTTTCTTCGCTTATATTGGTTTTGATGCCGTTTCTACACAAGCTGGTGAGGCTATCAATCCTAAAAAAGATATGCCATTTGCCATTATCGCTTCGCTCCTTATCTGTACAGTATTGTATATTGCTGTTTCTTTGGTACTTACAGGTATGATGCATTATGAGAAGGATATTGTAGGTGATGCATTAAAAGCTCCAGTAGCAGCTGCATTTGACAAAGCTGGTAAACCTTGGGCTATGTATATTATCACAGCAGCAGCCACAGCAGGTCTTATTTCAGTAATGCTGGTAATGATGCTCGGACAAACTCGTATCTTCTTGGGTATGGCAAAAGATGGTTTATTACCTAATTTCTTCAAAGAAATTCACGAAAAATTCAAAACTCCGTATAAGAGTACCATTTTAGTAGGTTTGGTAGTATCTATTGTAGCAGCTTTTACACCTATCTCTTTATTAGGTGACATGACAAGCTTTGGAACTTTATTTGCTTTTGCTATGGTTTGTGGTGCTGTATGGTTACTTCGTATGCGTGAGCCACAATTAGAGCGTGGCTTCAAAGTACCTGCATTACCTGTTATTGCTGTTCTAGGTATTCTAACAAATGTATTTTTAATTATTAATCTCAATAAACTTGCTCAAATGTTAGCTACTGGCTGGCTTGTAATTGGTGTTTTAGTATATTTTATATATGGAAAGCGTAATAGCAATTTAGAAAATAATGTATAATTAAAAATTTTCTTTGAAAGAAGAGGGCTCAATTTGAGCCCTTTTTTATTTAGTTTTTGGTCTAGAAACTCTTCATCTCTTTATATTCAAAAAACTAATTTTCAAATAGTATTTCTAATTTAAGAACTATTAGCTTTTAATTTCTAATATTTTTAATTTTGCTGTGTAGAGAATAAAACAATTACCATCTTTATCTATACTGTCCAAGTACGTTTTTTGTAAGAAAAAAAGATGTTTGAGCATTTGTTTCCAAATTAAGTAAAAATAAATATAAATTCTTGTCAAGAAAATTTTGTATTTTTTGGCTACCTTTTTTATTTGTAGGGTATTTATAATAAATCAATCAGTTTGGCATGAAGTTAACTTTTATTTATATTTTTTTCTTTGTATTTCAACTTTCATCATGGGCTGCTCCTATTGATACTCTATTAATACCCAGTAGAGGAAGCGTTCAAGTCCCTACCAATACAAGATTACAGATTTATTTCAATCAGCCTATTCAAAAAGGTGTAGGGAATATCTCTGTTTATGATGGTTCTAGTAATAACCTGATATTCAGTATACCTGTAAGTTGTACTTGCGTTGAGGTTATTAATAATAAAGTTAACATTACATTGCCTTCGATGTTATCAGCCAATCAAGTAGTTTTTGTAAAGATACTTTCAGGAGTTTTTAAGAGTTTGACTAATGAGCCTTTTATTGGGTTTACATCTAACAATGAATGGCGTTTTACAACAGCCAGTGGTATTATCACAAATCAGTCTTTTAGCCCTGCCAATAATAGTTCATGTATTTCTATCAGACAAGGAACTTTTCAGTTTAATGTATCTGGAAATGTGTCTCCAAACTATAATACTGGAGGGAAAATTTATATTTATAATAAATCTACAAATATGTTACACGACTCTATTCGTATAACATCGAATCAGGTCGTTGCTAATAATACCAGCACTATTACTTTTACAACCTATAAGCCTTTTACTCCCACAACGGAATATTATATCCTTATAGACCCTGTAAGTCTGATAAGTACTGCTGGCAGTGTTTATGAAGGTATTTATGATTCAAATGTTTGGACTTTTAAAACAGCTGAAGGCAAGGCTCTAGCGAACAATGTAGAAAAATGTGGTACAGGGAATATTACCTTAAAAGCTTCTTACAATAGAGAGGGCATTCAGTACAGATGGTATAAGACTATCACTGGAGACCCTATTAAAAATGAATCGGGACAGCCTATTAGCAGTAGTGAGTTTACAACCAATATAGATTTTTCTACAACTTACTATGTTTCTGTATTTTATAATGGTTGCTTAAGTTATGAGAAAACACCTATCAATGTTACAGTCAAACCCATACCTAATAGCACTTTGCCACTCCAAGAAATGCGTGTAGGACGGGGTACTTATGTACAACTGGAAGCAAATGGTGGTGATATTTATAGTTGGTTGCCTACTGAGGGACTTTCAAACCCCAACATTGCCAATCCTGTTGCTTATGTAGAGAGAGACACTGTTTATACTGTCACTATTACCAATAATGTAGGGTGTAGTATCCAAAAAAGTGTTCGTTTGATTATAGATAATGGAGAAAAAGATTTATTTATTCCAACAGTATTTTCGCCAAATGATGATGGTGTACACGATTTTTTGAGAATAAGAGGAAAAAATATCACAGAAATAGACTGGAGTGTTTATGACTCTCAAGGGAAACTGGTTTACAGAGTTCAAAACATCTCCGATGCCATTAACATAGGATGGGATGGCACTTTTCAAGGTAAGCCACTCAAAAGTGATGTATATGTGTGGACATTAACAGGCAGATTTTCTGATGGCTCTCCTTTTTCTCAAAAAGCAGGCAGTGTTTTACTGATTCGATAAATTTTCAAACATTTTAAGACGAGCATTGTTAGCATGGAAACATTTTATTTTTTCCATGAGACAATCCTTATTTTTGAAAGCCTCTCTCTGTGCTACAATTTGTTTAATTTTAGGAATAGCCAGTGGTTTTAGTACCACCGAATCCATACGAAACTGGTATGTTTTTATCAATAAACCTTCTTGGAATCCACCTAACTGGCTTTTTGGTCCTGTTTGGACGATTTTATATATTTGTATGGGAATTGCTTTAGGTCTGGTATGGCATCATAAGCACCTTTTACAAAAAAGAGCTATTATACTTTTTATTGCTCAGTTTATTTTAAATCTTTGTTGGTCAGCTATTTTCTTTAATTCTCATCAGATTGGATGGGCTTTTGCCGAAATTCTTATTATGTTAGTAATGATAGCCATCACTCTTTATCATTTTTACCAAATAAAGAAAGTTGCTGGCATTCTACTCATTCCTTACTTGATTTGGGTAAGTTTTGCTACTATACTCAATGGAACTATTTGGCAGTTAAATAGTTAGTTTACTAAAAAAGTATTATACCTCCTTATTTTCTTTATTTAAAAGATTCTGAACGGCTTTGGGGGCTGCTAATAACGCCTCCTTCTGAATCTTTTTTTGTAACTCCAAAAAACCTCCTATCAGGGCTTCGGGGCGTGGTGGACAACCAGGTACATACACATCTACAGGAATAATTCTATCTACGCCTTTCACCACATGGTAACCATGCTCCCAATAAGGTCCTCCACAGTTGGAGCAACTCCCCATCGAAATCACATAACGAGGTTCAGGCATTTGCTCATAAAGCCTTTTGATACGGTCTGCCATTTTAAAAGTAACTGTTCCAGCCACTATCATCACATCCGACTGGCGAGGCGAAACCCTTGGAATAACCCCAAACCTATCCAAATCATAATTGGAACTGTACGCTGCCATCATTTCTATGGCACAACAAGCAAGTCCAAAACCCATTGGAAATAAAGAAGATAGCCTTGCCCAATTGAGCAAATCATCTAATTTTGTAATAATAATGCCTCCTTCTCCTGTTTTCATGATATTTTTTTAGCTGTAAATGTACGATTTTTTAATAATATTATAATCGGGATGTGGTTTCTTGGTTGTATAAAAATGCATTACAATTTTTCTGACATCTTCTAAATCCATGACTTCACATGCTAAAACCTCTAAATTTTTCCCCAAATCAGGATAATTGTAAATAATTTCTTTTTTACTTGTATCAGTTTCTTTTTTCTGAAATACAGCATTTTTGTTTGTCCAACACTCTACCACAAACCGATTATTTGCCCCAAAAACTGTTACTGTTTTTTCTGTATCTTTATGAAAAAGAACACAATACAAACATATTTTATCCTCAGGATAAGGTTTGTTTAAGTAGTTTTCTAATTCTTCTGTAGAGAATTCTGTAACATACATATCATTTTCACTAGCATAATCAAATTGCCAGTCTTGAGGGTGATTTACCATACAAAATTGAAAAATTTATTTAAAGCCTTCAAAATTAAAGTATTTTCGAACAATTTCAGATTTATGTTCCTGTAAATAAGTTGTAAACATCTGAGCAACAGGTGATAGTTTCTTTCTTTTCAACCATATCAATTCCCATGTGGTTTTAATAGGTAAACCCTTGATGGGTATTATTTTAAGTTCTCCAGATAAAAGCTCGTTTTTAATACCAATAATAGGCATAATAGAAACCCCTAGACCTGCCAAAATAGCCTGTTTCACAGCTTCATTACTGGTTAATTCCAATTTTTTATAACTCTTTACCTGATGATTCATGAGAAATCGTTCCATTGTCAGTCTTGTTCCTGAACCATTCTCTCTGTAAATCAAAGGCATTTGTTCTAAAATGCTCAAAAGTTCCAAATTTTTATCTATCTCTACTCCTCCACTCCCAATTAAAAACAATTTATTTTCCAGAAGTTCTATAGTATGTAAACTCATATTTTCTGGCAGAATTGAAACCAATGAAAAATCTACTTCATTTTTTTCAAGGCTTTCAATCACTTGGGCTTTGTTGGTTACATCCATCACCAGTTCCACACCCTGATATTTTTTCAGGAAATCAGTAAGAAAATAAGGCATGACATACTTCCCTGTTGATACAACCGAAATAGTGAGCCTGCCTCCCAGCTGTCGTTTATAAGCAAGTGTTTTCTGGTTAATTTCTGCTACCTCATGGAGTATATTTTGAGCAGCTTCAGCTATTTCTTTTCCAAACTCTGTAATAAATATCTTACGCCCTATGGTTTCGGTTAGAGGTATATCAAATTGGTCTTGAAAATTTTTGAGTTGAATAGAAACAGCAGGCTGAGTAAGGTGAAGTTCTTCTGCTGCTTTTGTAACACTTTTGTAATGAGCTACTTTCAAGAAAATTTCCAGTTGATTCAGAGTATAATTCATAAATAAATTTTATGCTTTACATTTCAAATATAAATAAAAACTTATTAAAAAAATATTTGACTTTTGCAGCAAAACAAATTATCCTTTTAAAATATGAATTTTAACCTTCTGATAGAGAATCTTACCAATCCAGCTCTTCTATTTTTTATTTTAGGAATTGTAGCCGTTTACGTAAAAAGTGATTTGGAAATCCCCTCCAATTCTTCAAAATTTATTTCATTGTATTTATTGTTTTGTATTGGTTTCAAAGGTGGGCAGGAGTTAGCTCATGAACATTTTACTCTTGAAATCATGTGGTCTATGCTATTTGGCATAGCTCTTTCTGTGGGTGTTGCCACTTATACTTTTTTTATTTTAAAACAAAAACTCAATATTTTTGATGCAGGAGCAATTGCTGCTGCTTATGGTTCTGTAAGTGCAGTAACTTTTGTAACAGCTACCAATTATCTGGAATCGCAACAGATGGCTGTACACGGACACATGGTAGCTATTATGGCTCTTATGGAATCCCCTGCTATTATTACGGGGCTTATTCTTATTTCTATTTTTTATAAAGGCAATGATGCTGAAAAAATCAAAAAAAGACATGCACTCAAACACTCCTTTACCAATGGCAGTGTACTTTTAATCTTAGGAAGCCTTGTAATAGGCTTGATAGCCAGTCAGAAACATGCAGAAGGCATTAAGCCTTTTACTACTGATATTTTTAAAGGTTTTTTAGCAATTTTTTTATTGGATATGGGTATTGCCAGTGGCAGAAATCTCAATAGTTTCATGTCAAATGGCATATTTCCTTTATTATTTGCTATTTTTATTCCTTTATTGAATGGCACAATTGTAAGTTTGATTAGTTCAGTTGTTACAGATGACATTAGTAACCGTTTTATGTTTGGGGTACTTGCAGCCAGTGCCTCATACATTGCCGTACCAGCAGCCATGAAAATAGCTGTACCCAAAGCAAATGTAGGATTATTCTTACCAATGGCACTCGCCATTACCTTCCCTATAAACATCACTATCGGAATGCCTCTGTATTTCTGGGTTGCCAGTAACTATTAATCCTTCTAAAAGAAAAAAGCCCTATTAGATAGGGCTTTTTTTTATGCTTGTTTATTTTCAGTTTTATTCTCGGTTGGTTGTTCTTTCTTTTCTGGCTTGGGTAACAATGCCTTACGAGAAAGTTTGTATTTACCTGTTTTCTTATCCACTTCGATAAGTTTGACAGTTACTTCTTCTCCAATTTCAAGAACTCCATCCATTTTCTCCAATCTTTCCCACTTAATTTCAGAAATATGAAGCAATCCGTCTTTATTAGGCATAAACTCTACAAAAGCACCAAAAGGCTGGATATTTTTTACTTTTCCTGTATAGATTTCTCCTATTTCAGGAACAGCTACAATACCTTTTACTCTTCTTTTGGCTTTTTCTAAAGAATCTCCATTGGTTGCAAAGATGTTCACATATCCTCCGTCTTCTTTTTCTTCAATAACAATCGTTGCTCCACTATCTTTTTGAATTTCCTGAATTACTTTACCACCTGGACCGATTACAGATCCAATCTGATCTTTTTCAATTCTGATTACTTCAATACGTGGTGCATGAGGCTTCATTTCTGTTTTAGGCTTTTCAATTGCCTGCTTCATGATGCCTAAGATATGCAACCTGCCCTGACGAGCTTGATCTAAAGCCTGTGCCAATACCTCAAAAGAAAGTCCATCTACTTTAATATCCATTTGGCAAGCTGTAATACCATTTTCAGTACCTACTACTTTAAAATCCATATCACCTAAATGGTCTTCATCTCCCAAAATATCAGAAAGTACAATGTATTTTCCTGTTTTGGAATCAGAAATCATACCCATTGCAATACCAGCCACAGGAGCTTTAATTTGCACACCAGCATCCATAAGAGCAAGTGTACCAGCACATACGGTTGCCATAGAAGAAGAACCATTCGATTCTAGAATATCTGATACAACACGTACAACGTAAGGGTTTTCAGACTCAGGAGGTAGTACCATTTTCAAGCCTCTTTGAGCTAAGTTACCATGCCCTATTTCACGTCTGCCTGGTCCTCTGTTAGGTTTAATTTCACCAGTAGAGAATGAAGGGAAATTATAATGTAAAATAAAACGCTCAAAACCTTGCTGGGTTGTCAGGTCTATCATTTTCTCATCCAATTTTGTTCCCAGAGTTACAGTAGTAAGCGACTGCGTTTCACCTCTTGTAAAAACAGCCGAACCGTGAGCCATTGGTAAGTAATCTACTTCACACCAGATAGGACGTATTTCATCTGCTTTTCTGCCATCCAAACGTACTTTTTCGTCAAGAGCCAAATTACGAGCAGCAGCTTTTTGTATATCGTGTAAATATTTATCGGCAAGGTATAAATCTATGGTATGATCTTCAGGAAGGGAATTGTAGAACTCTTCTTCTACAGCTTTGAATGATTTTTTACGCAGGTCTTTGTTATCTTGAAGAAGTCTAGCAGCTTCATACATTTTCGGATAATATTCTTTCCAGATTTTTTCTTCTAATTCTTTATCTGCTTTAAATGTAACAGTACGCTTCTCTGTTTTTCCAGCTTTGGCTTCTAATTCTTTCTGAGCAGCACATAAAAGTCTTATTTCCTGATGAGCAAGTTTGAGAGCTTCTAACATTTCTTGTTCAGATATTTCCATCATTTCTCCTTCTACCATCACAATATCCTTTTCAGATGCTCCAACCATCATATCAAGTGTAGATTTAGCCATCTGTTCAGGTGTAGGATTGATAATAAGTTTGCCATCTACTTTGGCTACACGTACCTCAGCCATAGGACCATTGAACGGAATATTAGAAACCATCACAGCAGCTGAAGCAGCAAGACCAGCCAGTGCATCAGGCATAACCTCAGAGTCGTGTGAAATTAAGAAAACATTGATTTGTGTATCGTTGTAATAATCATCAGGGAACAGAGGACGCATGGCTCTGTCTACCAGACGACTAATTAATATTTCTTGGTCAGAAAGTTTACCTTCTCTTTTATTAAAACCACCAGGGATTCTACCCGCAGCAGCAAATTTTTCTTGATAATCTACAGAAAGAGGGAAAAAAGAAGGATTTTCAGCAGCTTTTTCATTAGAAACAACAGTAGCTAAGAGCATCGTATTGCCCATTCTCACTACTACAGAGCCATGGGCTTGTTTGGCTAACTTACCAGTTTCAATTGTAATTTCACGTCCATCACTCAATGTAATTTTTTGGACAATCGCTTTTGGAATCATAAAAACATCTTAACATTTAAAAATCGTGCCAAGTTAGAGTTTTTATTTATGGTATGCAAGAAAATGTATGTATCAGGTTTTATAAACTTTTCTAAATCTGAAAGTTTCCTTTATTTTAGAAAAATATTTCATGTAATTTTTGAGTAATTTTTTTTGATTTTTTAAAACTTTTTTATTATCATTGTGTCATAAGGTGTTATTTAACGATATTCTTTAAAAGTAAGGTTTCAAAACTATTCTTATTTTTTAAAGATTTTTGTCAAAATCTTTTTCACATACAGGATTTTATTGTGTGTTTTTAAAAGCCCAATAAACCTTAAATCATAAGCATTTGTTAAAATGGCAAAATTAAAAAGTATAATCAAACAGCTCTCTAAGCAAGACTATGAAATTCTTTATAGCAATTTGATGGAAAGCGGTGCAGATAAATCAGCTTTACTGCTCCAAATGATGTATCAAGAGAAATTTTCTGATTCTAAAATCATGAAGGACTTGGGAGTCAATAGCAATGCCTATTATACTCTTCGTTCACGTCTTAATCAGAAAATAGAAGAATATCTTTTAGAACAGGTTGAAAATCCTCGAGCTGATTTATTAAAAAAGGTAGCAAATATTCCAGAGATTATTTTTACGAAAAAAAGGACTATTGTTGTTGCCACACTCAAAAAATTGGAAAAAGAGCTATTAGATTATGACTTATCCAATGAACTGACCGTTGTTTATAAATCTCTTAAAAGATTACATGCTCATACACCAGAATATTTCACCTACTCTCAGCTTTACAATAAGCATATAGCTTATATGCTTTCTGTAGATAAGGTTGAATCTTTAATAAGTGATTATTTTAGGAAATATGGCAGTTATATATTTTCGGGTAATGGAACAGAAAAGTTAGAACTAACACTAATCAATAAAGAACTGATTTCTGTAAAAAATCTTTATGATTCACACAGATTATATGTGTATCAGAGTTGTGTGGGCATATTTCATCGTTTATTTGTTGAAGAAAATGAATCGATGGAAGATGAGCCTATTGAAAATATTTTATCAAGGGTTCAACAAATTTTTGATATGTATCAGATGGATACCATTTACCATCATCTTAAAATTGTTTTTGAATATTTAAAACTAGAGTATTACAATCGTTACAAGGTATACAGAAAAGCCGAAGATTATTTTGATGAAGTTAATGATTCTGTCAGTGCTTTGATGTCAAATTATACGCTTTATACTTATCCTGCTCGATTCTTATTTACAAAACTTGAAAGAAGTCTTCGATTGGGCATTCAGCAAGACTTATACAATGAGAACAATATGCTTTTCCAAGATTTTGAAATAGACTTGGATGATGTACCAAACTATGTAAGTTATGTAACTTATCGGGCTCTTTCTTGTTATTATTCAGAAAAATATGAAGAAGCCTCTAAATGGATTAATAATCTACTCAATGAGGTTTCTGTAAAAAAATATCCTTATGCTCTTTTGGAAGTCAAGATTATTCTTGCCATTCAATATGCTATCATGGAAGATAACGACTTACTGAATCAGCTTTTAGGTAGTATTCAAAGGCAAATTAGACTGCTTGGCAAACAAAGTTGCCCGCATGCTGCTGTATTTGTGAAAGTCATTAAAATGATGAGTACACAAGGAAAAACTGAAAAACCAGAAAAAGCCAAAGCTCTTTTAGAAAAAGCTCTTGCTTTTAAAAGAACAGGCTTTGCCCCTACAGCTTATATTAGAATTGACGAAAAGTTCTTCAAACTAAAATGATTATAGCTACCAATATCTGCAAGAACTATGGCAATTTGCAAGTACTTAAAAATTTGCATTTAGAAATTAAGGAGGGAGAAATTGTTTCGATTATTGGGGCATCAGGTGCTGGTAAAAGCACCTTACTACATATTTTAGGAAGTTTAGACAGACCCGATTCGGGGGATGTACATATTTGTGACACCTCAATTTTTGGACTTTCTGAAAAAAAATTAGCTCAATTCAGAAATACACACATAGGGTTTGTATTTCAATTTCATAATCTCTTACCCGAATTTACAGCTGTAGAGAATATTGCTTTACCAGCTCTTTTAGGAGGTAACAAGCCTAAAGAAGTATATGAAAAAGCTGAACAACTTTTGAATACATTGGGCTTACAAGGAAGAGGTACTCATTTACCCTCTGAACTTTCAGGTGGTGAGGCTCAAAGAGTTGCTGTTGCAAGAGCCCTCATCAATCAGCCTAAAGTAGTTTTTGCTGATGAACCCAGTGGAAATCTGGATTCTAAAAATGCAGAAGAATTACATCAACTTTTTTTTGATATTCGTAAGCAATTTAATACTACTTTTGTGATTGTAACCCATAGTCCTACTTTATCACAAATGGCTGACAGAAGTATTCGTATCCAAGATGGGACAATTGTAAACAACTAAGTATTTGGGCTTGTTATTACCCAAAATAGCATTATCAAAATTTTTATGTTTAACCAGTTACTTCGCCCTCATATTATTGAGCTTGCACCCTATTCTTCTGCCAGAGATGAATACAGTGGCTCTGAAGGCATTTTTTTAGATGCCAATGAGAATCCTTTGGGTTCTGTTACCTCTAAACCTTATAATCGTTATCCCGACCCACATCAAAAACATATTAAGTATCAGTTATCTCTCATCAAAAATGTAGAAATAGATAATATCTTTTTAGGCAATGGTAGTGATGAAGCCATTGATTTATTGATAAGAGCATTCTGCGAACCTCACAAGGATAATATCATCATCATGCCTCCTACATATGGTATGTACGAAGTGAGTGCTAATATCAATGCTGTACAAATTCAGAAAGTACCTTTAGATGCCGATTTTCAGATAGATTTAGAAAAATTAAAACAAACTATCAATTCAAATACCAAAATTATATTTTTGTGTTCGCCTAACAATCCAAGTGGGAATTTGCTTAAAAAAGAAGATATTGAGTACATTTTAGATAATTTTCAGGGTATTACCTTGCTTGATGAAGCTTATATTGATTTCTGTGCTGATGCTTCATGGATAAAACATCTGGAAAAATATCCACGTCTGGTGATTATTCAAACCTTCTCAAAGGCTTGGGGGCTTGCTGCTTTGCGTTTAGGGATGGCATTTGCTCACAAAGACCTGATAGCTGTTCTTAATAAAATTAAACCACCTTACAATGTAAGTCAAACTACACAGGAACTTGTGCAGGAAAGTTTGCAAAAAGAGGTTCAAAAAAATGAAATGGTAAAAGAAATTATCGTTCAGAGAGAATATCTTGAGAATAAGCTAAATAATCTTCCATTTGTAGAAAAAGTATATCCTTCAGATGCCAATTTTTTACTTGTAAAAATGCATGAGGCTCAGAAAATATTTGATTATCTACTTTCTGAAAAAATCATCGTTCGTAACAGAGTAAAAGTGATTGAAGGCTGTTTACGTATCAGTGTAGGCACTCATCAGGAAAATGAAACATTGATTCAAACACTACAAAAATACTCCAAGCATTAAGGCTTTCTTAATGCTTTTTTTATTATATTCGCCTGTTCATCAAAATTTTACGAATATGAAAGTTTTGATTGTTTTCGTATGTACTGTATTATTTTTGACAAATTGTAAGAATAACACTTCTCCATCTCAAACCAAAAAGACCGAAAGACTTGAAAATTCTGTTTCTCTTTCAAAAGACTCATATAGATGGACAAAAGTATTGGATAGTGCAGTCTGGAGAAAAAGCTATAATTTTCAGATGTTTAGTATTCGTGATACTCTTTGGGTTTTTCATCCACAGGGAAACTGGTTTTCTGTAAATGGAAAAGAATGGCAAAAATCTCCTCTTTCTAACTCAATTAATAATTTAGCATTTTTAGATTATGTGTATTTTAAAGACGCAGTATATGGATTGGGCTATTTTAATGGAAATATTGAGAATTTTACGTTTAAACCCGTGATTTACAAAACAACTAATTTCAAAAACTGGGAAACGATTTCTACAAATAGCAATCTGCCCAAACGCTTTTTCTATCACCCATTTGTATTTAACAATAAGCTTTGGCTTATTGGAGGGGAAGATAAAAATACTCAATATGCAGATATTTGGAGTTCAGAAGATGGTATCGAATGGACTAAACAAAAAGATAATCTATCTTTTGGAAAACGAAGTAACAGCCAAATTGTGTTTTTGAATGGAAAATTATATTTGTTGGATAATGATGTTTGGAGCTCTACGGATGTTCTCAATTGGCAAAAAGAAACAGATGAAATTGTAAAAGGCGAAAAAATATTTGGTTATACAGCTCTTGTATTTGATAGTAAGATTTGGCTTTTGGGTTGCAACAGAAACGGACAGTTTTCAAGTGAGGTACTTGTCAGTTCTGATGGTAAAACATGGAAAGGTGAAAATGCTCCTTGGAGCCCCCGTGGAGGTATTGCTGCTACTGTTTATAAAAACAAAATTTATATGACAGGTGGCAAATACGGAGGTACACCAGAACATACTGAGTTTATTTATAGTAACGATGTTTGGACTTTAAGCAAAAAAGATTAATTTTCATTTTCTTCTTTTTTTCTTTCAAGCATTAAAAGCATACTTGTCATAAAAGCATATAAACTGATTCCTTTTTGTCGTTGTAAATAAGTTTCTGTGAGACAATTGAGTACAATAAATATTGTAAAGCCTAACAAAAGGTAATTTTTATGGATAATGGCTTTTTTGAGTAAATAAGCAAAGTTAAGTAAGAGCAATATCAATCCTACAATACCAACTGTCAACCAAGTTTCTAAAAACTGATTATGAGCATTATAGCCTGTATTATATTCAGCAGCAAATAAGAAATTATTTTTTCGATATGTTTTTGTGAGTTCTGTTTGGGTATCTCCCGTCCCGACTCCTATAAGCCAACTTTCTTTGAGTATATCTGTTGAACAATCCCAAATAGCCACTCGCAAAGCCCTTCCTCCCCACCCTCTTCCTAAACTATCCAACGAATGGTCTATAGTATCTCGTAAAATAATTTTTTCTTTTACATTAATAGCTTCCTTAAATTTAGTTTTAAGTATGGTATTGTTGGTTATCACTACTCCCACTATTACAAAACCTACACTTGCAATCATCAGCCCTTTCCATCCTATTTTCCAGATTAATAAAATAGCATATACAATGAGTAATGCTCCTATTGCCATTCTGATATTGAGTAACAACATGATTACCCCAAAAAAAGCAAATAAAAGTACAAAAGATACTTTTTGCCAATTTTTGTATTGAGATTTTCGAGGATAGATGTACTCTGATAAAATCAGCATGGCTGTTCCCACAAAACTTGCCAAGTAAATACCTGACATTCTGATAAATCCTGCAAGCCTTTCATTGTAAAATATTGTAATATTTTGTTCTTGGGTATATAAATAAAATGCTTTCCCTAGAGCAAAAACAATTGCTCCAAACAATGCAATTGTAAACAATAATAAAAACCGATGAATCCAAACATCATCAAAGCGTTGAGTACTTAGTAAAATTAACGGAATAGCCATCAGGGGCAAAATTCTTTGTAAAATATTCCATCCCCAAGCTATATTGGGCTTATCTGTGTATAAGAGTCCGATAAGCATTAAGAAGAAAAAAGCTATCCAAATCCATACAAAAGGATCTTTCTTTACATTTTGCCATTTTGTTTTCCAGCTTATATCAACAAGCCAAGTGGCAGAAAGTAAAAGTAAAGCAACACTATTAACTCCAATGAGCTTATCAATAGGCAGAGTGATTGAAAAGGCTACTAAAGCCAGTGTATAAAGGAATTGTATGATATTCAAAGATTTGAAAAATATAAGATTATGAAACTACCCAACTTTTAAGTTCACTAATTATTTGTTTAGGATCTGAAGCCCCAAAAACAAAACTTCCTGCCACCAATACATCTGCTCCTGCATCTAAAAGTAATGGAGCATTTTGGCTATTCACCCCTCCATCTATTTCGATTAAAGCATTTGAATTTGTTTTGATTATCAACTCTTTAAGTTGTCTTACTTTCTGATAAGTCTGGGGAATAAATTTCTGACCTCCAAAACCAGGGTTTACAGACATCAAACACACCAAATCTACATCTGCAATAACATTTTCTAGCAGTGTTATGGATGTATGTGGATTTACAGCAATACCTGCTTTACATCCTAAATCCTTAATCTGCTGAATGTTTCTATGTAAATGTTCACAAGCTTCAATATGCACTGAAATGATAGAAGCTCCTAAATTTTTAAATTCAGCAACATAACGCTCAGGTCGTTCTATCATCAAATGAACGTCCAAAGGTTTTTGAGCATATTTCTGAATAGCCTGACAAACAGGCATTCCAAATGAAATATTAGGAACAAATACCCCATCCATTATATCAATGTGTATCCAATCAGCTTGGCTTTCATTGAGCATTTCAACATCTCTTTGCAAATTGCCAAAGTCAGCAGCAAGGATAGATGGAGCTATTAAAGGGGTATGTTTCATAATGGTTGTTTTTTTATGATGTTTTAGGATTTTCTGTTTACAATAGTTGCTGCTGCCTGTGCTGTAGGAAGTATCACTAAATCAGCTATTTGTACATGTTTTGGAGCATTTACAGCATACCAGATGGAATCTGCAATATCTTCTGCCTTCAATGGTTCGTAGCCCTGATATACTTTTTTAGCTTTTTCCTCATCTCCTTTAAATCTTACTACAGAAAACTCTGTTTCTACAAGTCCTGGGGCTATTTGTGTCACCCTGATACCATAATGATTCAGATCTATTCGCATTCCTTGTGTAAGAGCATCTACAGCAAATTTGGAAGCACAATATACATTACCATTAGCATATACCTGCTTGCCTGCAATAGAACCTATATTAACGATATGCCCTGTGTACCTAGCTGTCATAGAAGGAATTACACATTCCGAAACATACAAAAGTCCTTTTACATTAATGTCTATCATAGCATCCCAATCCGAAATTTTACCTGTTTGGATAGGATCTAGACCATGAGCATTTCCTGCATTATTGACTAAAATATCAATATTTTTCCATTCGCCCTCCAATGAATCTATCGAAGCCTTTACGTCCTGCTGATTTCTCACATCGAACTGAAGTGTTTTTACTTCTGTAAAACTCTTCAAATAGTTTGCCACCTCTTCTAATTTTTCTTGCCTTCTCCCACAAATGATTACTTTTAAGCCATTTTTTGCAAAAACCTCAGCAGTAGCTTTTCCTATACCCGAAGTAGCCCCTGTAACCAATGCAATTTTTCCTTTTAGCATATTTTTTGATATTTTCGTGGGCAAAATACTGAAAACTTTAAGAGTTTTCCAAATACATTGAACAATTCAATAATGAACAATTTAGCATTTACCATTAAATCATTTATCATCTAATATATGTTCACCATTAATTGTAGAGGTAAGCTGATTACCTTTGAACACCCCTTAGTAATGGGAATTTTAAATATCACTCCTGATTCTTTTTATGATGGAGGCAAATATTTTTCTGAAAAAGACATTTTAGAGCAAGCTGAAAAACTCATTTCACAAGGTGCTGATATACTGGATATTGGAGGGTATTCCACACGCCCCAATGCTCAGGATGTCTCTGAAAAAGAAGAGATAAGCAGGGTAATTCCTGCCATCAGTATCATAAAAAAGCATTTTCCAGCAACCATTCTATCCATTGATACGTTCAGGGCTAATGTAGCCAAAGAAGCTGTTGAGCATGGTGCTGATATGATTAATGATATTTCTGGGGGGCAACTCGACGATAAAATGTTTGAAACTGTTGCAAATTTACAAGTTCCTTACATCCTGATGCACAGTCGTGGAAACCCTCAAATAATGAGCCAATTGACACATTATGAAAATATTTTATTAGAAATTTTACATTTTTTTGAGGAAAGAATTCAAAAATTACATATATTAGGGGTGAAAGATATAATTTTGGATTTGGGTTTTGGTTTTGCCAAAACAAAAGAGCAGAATTTCTATCTGCTCAAACATCTCAGTTATTTCAAAACCTTGAATTTGCCTATGTTAGTTGGCATTTCTAGGAAATCCATGATATACAAAACTTTAAACATTACTCCAGAGCAAGCTCTCAATGGGACAAGTGTACTCAATACATTTGCCCTTAGTAAAGGAGCAAATATTCTCAGAGTACATGATGTAAAGGAAGCCAAAGAAGCAATAGTTTTACATAATTTACTGGTTTAAAAATATTTACACAATAGAATGATTTTTTTGTTTAAAATAGGGTTTATCAATATTACATGGATAGATGTGCTTGACATCTTGCTGGTAAGCTATTTGATTTACCAATTTTACAAACTCTTAAAAGGAAGTATTGCTGTAAGAATTTTAATCGGCTTGGTTTTACTGGCTTTGGTTTATCTGGCTGTAAACTTATTCCAGCTCAAGCTTTTAAGCACTATTTTAGGTCAGTTTTTTGGAGTAGGTGTGATTGCCATGCTGATTTTATTCCAGCAGGAAATCCGAAAATTTTTACTATTGGTTGGGCGTTCACAAGTGTTTGGGGACGATAATTTTTGGGCTTCTATGCCTTGGAGAAGGTCAGGGAAAACCACCAAAATTGATATAAACTCTATTGTAGAAGCTGCAAGAGCCTTGAGTAGTAGTAATACAGGTGCTTTAATTGTTTTTGCAAGAAGCTCAGAGATGAAATTTTATGCTGAATCGGGTGACAGGCTGGATGCTGTTCTTTCCAAAAGACTCCTTATGTCCATTTTCAATAAATACAGTCCTTTACATGATGGTGCTGTGATTATCAGTCCAATGGGGAGAATTACGGCTGCCAGATGTATATTACCCGTTTCTGAAAATGACCAGATTCCTGCTTCTATGGGGTTACGCCACCGTTCAGCCATCGGGCTAACCGAAGTAACAGATGCTATTGTAATGGTTGTTTCTGAAGAAACAGGTCAGGTTTCAATTGTTCGAAATGGAGTCATCAATCAAGGGCTTAGCTATCAGGAGCTAAGAACCAAACTCACCAAATATCTTTCAGAGAGAAATACAAGTATCAGAGAAGTAGAAATGGAAGCAGCAGGGTAACCCAAATTACACTTTGAACGTATAATTGTTCAAGTACTTTAATTCAAAATTATTTCACTCATCATTTAGCATCAACTATGATACGTTTTACATTATTTGTTTCTATTATTTTGGTAAGTAGTTGTAGTTTTAAAGGTTTACCTAAAAATTCATCAGCCAATGCTTTAAGCCTTACTTCTACTCAAAAGACCAAAGCTATGACTGTGGTTGAAGAAGCCAAAAAGTATTTAGGAACCACATATAAATATGCTGGAAATGATAAAAAAGGAATTGATTGCTCAGGGCTTACTTGCAGAGCTTATGAAAGTATCTCTGTAAAACTGCCTCGTATTGCAGGTGATCAAACCAAATCGGGTATGAAGGTAAAAGCTGGTGATTTACAAATTGGTGATTTGGTATTTTTTAAGGCTTCTAAAAAATCAAGTAATAAAATTACCCATGTAGGGCTTGTAAGTGCTATTAATGAGCCTTCTAAAAATGTGATTTTTATCCATGCTTCCACTTCCAAAGGTGTTATGGAAAGTCAGCTTTTTTCAGATTATTGGAAGCCTCTTATTGTAGATATGGTAAGAGTAATCAAATAGCTTATCAAATATTCATAGATTCTTAACTCCAAAAACTACCAAACAACCATATTTTTTTATAACTTGCTTTTTTTTGACAAAGTAAGTTTGCACTATGGGTAAAATCTTTACGATTCTGTTTTGTAGTTTATTTTTTTTACAAAATACCTATTCTCAGGTTATTCGTTTTAGTTTCACAGGGGCTACAGGCACACCTGTAACTTTTGCTGCTGATAATCAGCCAGTTAACGGTTCTGTGACTGACTTCTCTAGAGGTTCAGGCTTAGGAGCTGCCTCAGCTACTGATAGTTATAGTGCTAATAATTGGACAACAGCCATCACCCCAGATTTTAATGACTATTTTTCATTTACAATATCCGCTAATAGTGGTTTTGTTTTAAATCTAACAAGTCTTGAGTTAGATGAAGTAAGAAGTTCCACAGGTATTAGAGCTTGGTTTGTAAGATCAAGTTTAGATGGATTTACAAGTGATCTTGCATTATTTAATGTCCCTGATGATGCCAATATAAGACCTAATCAAACAATAGTATTAAATGAAAATTTTTATAATAGGACAGGAAGTATTGAATTTAGAATTTATGGATATGCTTCTGAAGGTGCAGCAGGAACTTGGAGAGTAGATAATGTAGAATTATTTGGTTCAATCTCTACTCCTGATGTAACAGCCCCTAGCCTTTCAAGTGCTTCTACACTCATCAATAACCAATTAGATGTATTTTTTAATGAAAGTGTATCTTTGGCATCTGCTCAAAATACAGCCAATTACAGTATCAGTGGTGGTATCGGAACACCACTAACAGCTACTAGAAATGTTGGAAATTTCTCTCAGGTAACACTCACTTTTGCTACACCTTTTGTAAATAATCAAAATTATACAATTACAGCCACCAATATTATAGACTTTGCAGGCAATACTCAAACTTCTACTCAAACTAATTTTACTTATCTCCAAGTAAGCAATGCCATCAATAGAGATTTGATTATCAATGAAATTATGGCTGATGAAACACCTCAGGTAAGTTTACCAGCTTCAGAGTATGTAGAAATTTACAATAGGTCTAATAAAAACATCAATCTTAGAAATTATACCCTCAATACAAGAGCAATCACTACCAACAATTATATTTTGCCTGCTGGTGGATATGTATTGCTGTGTCCTCAGGCTAATGCTTCTTTATTTACAGGAAATGTAATTGGAATGCCCGTTTGGGATGCCCTCACCAATACAGGAGAAACTATTACTCTGAGAGATGTGGATAATACTTTGGATATTGATGCCGTTACGTATGCTACTTCATGGTATAAAGATACTAATAAAGATGATGGAGGCTGGAGTTTAGAGCTTATTAATCCTACTCTTCCTTGTAGTGATGAAAACAATTGGAGGGCTTCTAATAACTCTGCAGGTGGAACACCTTCTCTACAAAATTCTGTTTTTAACAATACTCCTGATACACAACGTCCTACAATTATAAGCAATGCCATCATTACTCCCAGCATTCTCAGGATTGTATTTTCTGAAAGCATGAATCAAATCAGCTTGTTATCAGGCTCTTATGTTATTTCAGGAGGTGTGAGTGTTTTCAATGTATCTGTTATTTCAGATAAAGAAGTTCAGCTTACATTAGGAGATGCTTTGAATGCTGGTGATATTTATACAGTTACTATCAGTAATGTATCTGATTGTGCTGGAAACCAGATTAATACTAATACTTCGATACAAGTAGGTGTTGGTCTTACCCCTGCATTCAATCAAGTGATTATTACAGAAATTTTAGCTGACCCAGAACCTCGTGTAGGGCTTCCTGAACAGGAATATCTGGAGCTTTATAACAGAACCAATAAAGTAATTAGTTTAAATGGTTGTAAAATTTTTGATAACACCAGTTCTGCTACTTTGCCTAATGTCAATATTTTGCCTAATCAATATATTATTTTAGTGAATAGTAGTGTACTAGATGACTTTAGTACTTATAACAATGTGGTTGGTGTACCAAGCTTACCCAGTCTTAACAATAGTGGTGAGCGTTTAACTTTAAGAGGCAATGATGGAAAACTGATTTTTACAGTAAACTATAGTGATAGCTGGTACAATGATGCAACCAAAAAAGAAGGTGGTTGGGCATTAGAAATGATTGATACAGATAATCCTTGTGGTGAAACAGGCAATTGGATAGCTTCTAACAATAGCAATGGAGGGACACCCACACAGCAAAATTCTGTAAAAGAAGCAAAACCAGATAATACAGTTCCTAAGTTAATTCGAGTAGATGCATCTAATAATCAGACGCTTATTATAAACTTTAATGAAAAATTAGACAGCCTCTCAGCAATCAATGCCACTTACTCCATAGATAAAGGCATTGTAGTTCAGAATAAGACTGTTATCAGTCCTGATTTTAAACAAGTTGTTCTGACAGTAAGCCCTCTTCTACAAACTCGTGAAAAATACAGACTTACTGTGCAGAGCATTACAGATTGTAGTGGAAACCTTATAGGTGAAGCTAATTTTGCTGATTTTGGAGTACCCGAACAAGCTGATTCAACAGATATTATTTTAAATGAAGTATTATTCAATCCAAGAACAGGCGGAGCTGATTTTGTAGAATTGTATAATCAATCTGATAAATATATAAGCCTGAAAGACTGGTCTTTAGCTCGTATTGTAAACAATGCTATTGATAGTAAAAGTATCATTACAACTGATAATTATGTACTTGCTCCTAAAAGCTATGTTGCCATTTCAACTGATATTTTAAACATTCAGTCTAATTATCCTTTGTCTGAAGGAAACCCTTTCTTACAAGCCAACAGTATACCCAGTTATAATGATGATGAAGGTACTGTAATTGTGATAGATAATTTGAACAGAACTACTGAACGTTTTGATTACAAAGACGATTTTCATTTTGAATTGCTGGATGATGAGGAAGGTGTTTCGTTAGAACGTTTGGGTTTTAATCTGCCTACAAATAATTCAAGTAGCTGGTTTTCAGCAGCAAGCAGTGTAGGCTTTGCCACACCAGGGTATGCCAATTCACAGAATAAAATTAATCAAAGCCAAAGTGGTACCATTACCATTGTACCCAAAGTATTTACACCAGATAATGACGGACAGGCTGATTTTACAAGTATCAACTATAAGTTTACAGGACAGGGCAATGTAGCCAATGTAACTGTTTATGATGTCCAAGGAAGACTCATCAAACAATTACTTAGAAATCAAACACTTGCCAATGAAGGTTTTGTGACTTGGGATGGTATTGACGATGATGGCTCAAGAGTACGAACTGGTTACTATGTCATTCTTTTTCAGATATTTGATTTAACAGGCAAACAGGAAAGTTTTAAAGAAACTGTTGCCGTGACTACTAAAAAGTGATTGATTTTATATTTTTTAGCAAATTTTTCTTACATTTAAGATTAAAATTAATCTAGCATCCATCATTTGATAAAAAATGATTTTAAGAGAAACATTATGCAAAGTATATTAAAAAGACTTTTTAATATTGCTCATCTTAATATTGAAGAAAAAGTATTTATTTACATTATCCGACTTACTCTTTTCCTTGTTTTAATAGCGATTCCCATTAATTTCTATATCAACTTTACTTTTTTGGCATGGGTTTGTGTTGGTGTATTGCTATTGAATATATTTTGGTATTATTTGGCTTTTGGTTTGGGACACTTCAAGGTAGCAGTAATAGGTTATTCGTTGATAACTGTTATCTTTTTAACTTGGTTTTGGTTTCTGAATGGAGGAATAGAAGGTCGAATAGGTATTTTTTATGTGGTATTATCCATGATTTTTGCTATTATCCTACCCAGAAAAATACAGACCTATGGAGTAATTATGATTTGTATCATAATTTTGATAGTAGTAATCATTGAATATAAATATCCTTATTTAGTAGATTTACACCAAACAAAGGAAGATAAAATTATAGATTTAACACTTACTTATATTACACTTGCTTATGGTGCTTTTTTTGTAATGTCTGTTTTAAAGAGCAGTTATGATCAGAAGCAACGAAAAATAGATTTAAAAGATGTTGAAATTTTAAAACAGAATGAAGTTTTAGAACAAAACAGTTTAGAACTTTCTAGGCAAAACGAGCAACTCCAAAAAATGAATGCTTCACAGCATCGTCTGTTTTCAATTATTGCTCATGATTTGAGAAGCCCTCTTACTTCAAGTAAAGCTATTGTAGAGCTTGTGTATCAAAAGAATATGCCTGTCGAGCAACTCCAAGAAGTTGTACCTGAAATGTATCGAAATCTTAGTTATACATTATCTTTGGTAGATAATCTGCTTTTTTGGGCAAAAAGTCAGTTTGGAGATAATTTTATTCATCTTGAGCCGATAGAGTTAAATTCTTACATTGAAAGCCAAATTGCTGATTTAGAAATTATAGCTACTTATAAAAATATTCATTTTGAAGTTAGTCTAGAAAAAACTAAAAATGTTATTATTGGTTTTGATAGACAAATTTTAGAAATAGCCCTTCGAAATCTTATTTCTAATGCAGTAAAGTTTAGTCATGAGAACTCTCCTATTTGCATCCAAACAACCATTAATAATGATAATTTACAAATAAAAGTGATTGATAGTGGCATGGGTATGTCTTTGGAACATTTAGAAAATATTAGAAAAGGTATTGTTTTTTCAAGTAAAGGAACAAATTATGAAAAGGGAACAGGTTTAGGTCTCAATTTATGCCAAGGCTTACTCAAAAAATGTAATAGTACCTTAGAAATAGAAAGTATTGAACAAAAAGGAACAACCGTTTCTATTATCATACCCCTTGATATGTTATACTAAATGAAAAAAGATTTTTTAATTTATGGAGCCTATGGCTATACTGGTACACTAATTGCCGAATTAGCTGTAAAACAAGGACTAAAGCCTATTTTAGCAGGCAGAGATTATGAGAGAACAAAAAAATTAGCAGATAAATTAGGGTTAGAATGGCTTTCTTTTGATATTTCAGATACTGTAGCTCTGGAAAATGCTTTAAAAAATGTGAAAGCTATTTTACATTGTGCTGGTCCATTTGCCCTTACTACTTCTACTGTATTAGGCATTTGTTTAAAAACCCAGACTCATTATCTAGATATTACTGGTGAAATAGAAGTTTTTGAGTATGTGGCTCATCAAGACAAAAAAGCAAAACAAGCAGGCATTACACTTCTACCTGGCGTTGGCTTTGATGTTGTTCCTTCTGACTGTTTAGCTGGTTTTCTAAAAAATCTGCTTCCAGATGCCACAAGTTTAGAACTTGCTTTTATGGGTTCTGGGGGCGTTTCAAGAGGAACAGCTCTTACAATGGCAAGAAACCTACACAAAGGAGGTGCTATCAGAGAGAATGGAAGTATTAAATCTGTTCCTTCTGCCTACGAAGTAAAAACCATTGACTATGGCGTTAAGAAGGCTCTTTCAGTTTGTATTCCTTGGGGGGATGTATCTACGGCTTATTACAGTACACAAATACCCAATATTAAGGTTTTTATGGCTCAGCCTAAAAAACTGATTACATGGATGAAACGTAGCAACTATCTCTCATGGTTGTTGGGCTTGGGTTTTGTACAGAAATTTATCCAGAATTCTATTAATAAAAAAGTTGTTGGACCCAATGAAACACAACGAGAAACCAGCAAAAGTCTTTTATGGGGAAAAGTAACCAATTCTGATGGAAAATCGGTTGAGGCAAGACTCCTTACCCCTGAAGGATACAAACTTACGGCAACTACTGCTTTGATGGCAACTCAAAAGCTGTTATCAGGAAATTTACCAAGTGGATTTTTAACACCTTCTATGGCTTTTGGTGCCGATTTTATTTTAGAGGTGGAGGGTGTAGAAAGAACTCTTGTTTAAAATTCTTATTTTCAAATACTTTATTCTTTGTTCATCCAAACTTATTCTATAATTTTGGATAATAGGTCAAAATATCAGCTATGATTATAGAATCGCTTGCAAAAATAGTTTCTGGTGCTTTTGTAGGGTATATCACCAACGATTTGGCAGTACAGATGCTATTTAAAAAACGTTTTGGTTTGGGGGGGATTGTTCTCAAAACACACGAACAGTTTGTCGAAAACATCAGCAAACTGGTTGAAAAAGAAATCATTAACCATCATACACTTTCCAAAGAGTTTCAAAATGACGATTTTAGAAAAGCCATTGAGCTCAGTGTTCAGGATTTTTATAAAAACCATTTAAAAAATTTACTTTCAAACTTTTCGATGGCTGATGTGCCAATGGCTCAGAAATCTTGGGAGAATATTTCTGATAATCTGACAAAGGCTTTCAAACATACCATTCACCATCATTTTAGCCATTTCTTAAAAGAAATTGAATTTACAAAAGTTGTATCAGAAGAGCAGATTCAGGCTTTGGCTAAAAACACAACCCATGAATTGCTGTTATTGCCTGAAAAAATTGACATTCAACAATCATTAGAAAACTTAATCCAAACGATTGGTAAACAAAGTCTTCTGGAGATTTTTGGAGATGATTTGGTCAAGAAAGTTTCAGAAGATTTCACTAAAATTGTAGAAGCCTATTACAGCTTTTTGGTCGAAAGCACAAAGTATACTTCTTTTTCACAGGATATTTTACAAGAGTCTGATTTAGAAATCCTTGTCAGGTTTTTAAGCCAAAGTCTTGCCCAAAAACCCATCAAAAGCCTGATTTCTCAGCAGCAATGGCATAGTGTGATGCAAGAAGTTTTAATTCAGATTTCTCATTTACTCAATTCCAATAAAGGCAATTTAATTATTCAGACGCTTTCAAAATTTATTTTACAAACACTCCAAAAAGAACAAACTACTGTTTTTGAGCTATTAAGCCCTACTCTTGAAAAAAACTTTGAAAATTTCTTAAGGAAACAATTACCGAAAATTTTACAAACTTTTATTGTTTTTATTCAGGAGCAAAAACCCAAAATTGATAGCCTCATAGACCAAACTTTCAGGAATAACACTCAATTTGCTCTGCAAGACTGGCTTTTAGATATTTTTATTGGAAGTGTAAGTGAAAATGCCGAAGTAGTGAAAAAGATTATCAACTACATCGAAAAGTATGATGCAGGTGAACTTGCCCAAATAGCCACCAATTATTTAGTAGACTACCTGAAATCCAATACGATTAGTAAAATTATTTCACAGGTAGAGCCTCAAAAAGTAATAGATTTTTTAAGCAATGCAATTGGACAGAATTTCAATCAGTTACTCACACAAATACACCCTTCATTCTTAGACCAATATTTAGACAAAAACTTAGGAGATTTCATCAGTTCTTCACAAATAGAAAACTTTATCCAAAAGCAACTCGATAAGCTCAAGAATAGTAACTGGCTGTATAATTTGCTACAGGAAGTTCGTTTAGAGGATTTTATCATTCAAAAGATCAAAGAAAAACAAGTAGCCTTTTCTCAAAATGCTCTTGCTAGTATTTTTTCAAATACAGACTTCAACAATCTGGCTCAATGGCTTACTCAAAAAGCAAAAAATACGCTTGCTGATAGCACCATTAAAGAAAATCTGAGTAAAAATCTAGAAAAAATTATTCAGGAAAACCTGCAAAAAGTCCGTATTGATGAGCTTTTCTCAGAAAATCAAACACAGAAAGTAGTTGAACAAATTACTCAGGAAGTAGAGAAAGCCTTACAGGGTTTCTGGCAGGATTTCTCACATCAGCCCCTGCAAAATTATTTATCTTTCCTCAATGCTGATGAAACTCTTCACGAGCAAACAGCTAAATATTTGCAAGAAACATTACTTTTAGAGTTAGAAACGCTTCTGAAAGGAAGGATAGAAATCCTTGTCAAACAGAATTTGAGTTCACAACCACCCGAAAAAATCAGGGATATGGTTGAAAATTTCATGGGTAAAGAGCTTGGACCTATCAATATGTTGGGGGCTTTGCTGGGTGGTGTGGCTGGCGGGGCTTTGCTGGCTATTCCACAAATGGAAAATGTGTATCTAGGCAATACAGTCAATGGTTTGGTGTATGGTATTACAGGATATGGCACCAATTGGCTTGCTCTCAAAATGATTTTCAGACCCTACGAGAAGAAAAAACTTGCTGGTCTTACAGTTCCCTTTACACCAGGGGTTATCAGCAAAAATAAAAGTAAATTTGCCCAAAATATGGGGCGATTTGTAAAAGACAATCTCTTACAAAAAGAAAGTATTATCAATAACTTTCATGGAAGCAGAAAAGTGCTGAGAACATCATTACTTGACCTTATTCAAAAAAACGAATATGCCCTTTTAGAAGGCATTATCTCTAAGAATCAGGCAAATATTACCAGCTATCTGCAAAATAAAACACTTCATTATCTAGAAACCAAACAAGAAAGCCTCTATAAAGCTCTTGAAGGGAAAGTTGAAAATCTTTTAAATCAGAATTTAGCTCAAACCGATACAAGTCAGTTTAAAAACCGATTCAAGGCGTACTTATCTAATGAACGCCTTCAGGCTCAGGCTGATGACACCATTGCCAAAGTGTTAAATTTGGGACAAAACCCTCCAAAAAACTTAGCCAGCATTCTCCCTGCTAATACATGGGCAAAAACAGAAGAAGCTCTTCAGAAATTTTTCAGAAATCAGGCTGAACTATTTAGCAATGAGGCTTCTACAGAAAAATGGCTTCCTCCTCTCAAGAAGTACTTATTAGCTCGTTATCAGAAACTTGTGGAAAAACGTATTTCAGAAGTTTTGCAAAAAGACCAGATTGAAAGCATTAAGCAGAATTTTGCAAATTTTCTGCGTACACGCATGAGTAGTACAAATACACAAGAGCAGATTTACAGTGGCTTGGCTAAACGTTTGGAGCAGGAAATAGACCCACAAAAGAGAATTTCGGAAGTTTTGGGAGGAAAACTCATTCAGTTTTTACAAGAAAACTCTCTGAACCTGATAGAACAACTCTTGCAAAAAGGCATTGACTGGCTTGCCCAAAACAAAAGAGACCTTGCCAATGAAGTGTATGAAAGAGCTTATCAGGAAAACAAAGCAGCGTTTATTTACAAAACAGTGATTAGAGAAACTGTTTTGGAACTTGCAACATATGGTATTCCTAATTTTTTCAAGAAACAAATGCCTGATTTGATTAAACTTGTCAAACAGGAAGTCAATTATATTGGAGATATTCGTTTGGAGAACTTGCAGTTAGGAGTCAATGAAAGCTCTCTTAAACGCTGGATTGAAGGATTTTTATCCAACCCTGATTTACAAGAAGCTACAGGAAAAGTAGCCGAAATATTCTTAGAGTACAGTCTTCTTGAAACTCCCCTACTCGATTTTATTAAAAATGAAGATATTTTTGGCATACAAAACCTTGAACATACTTTTCAGTCAGAAATAAAGCTTATTCAGGGACATATCAAAGGCATTTTATCCAATCCCAACAACGAACTGATTTCCAAAACTAGTGGTTTTCTTACGGAAAATTTCAGACAGTTTTCTGAAAATTACTCTCAGCATTGGATACACGAAGATAGTCAGCTCATAGCCAAGAAGATAGTATCTCATATTCTGGCAACACCTGTTTTTGAGGAAGAAAAAAGTAAATGGATAGATGAGGCGTTCAGACATTTAAAACAACAACCTCTTAATCAGTATATTGCAACAGATACTCTGCATAAAGATTTACACAAAGTCATGCAAGAAATGCTCCAAAAGCCCGAAATTAAAGAGCTTTTAAAAATAAGCATTCAGGAAATTGCCAATGAAATATTACCCAATACCTTAAAACTGATTCATCCTGAAACCAAAGAGTATTTTGCATTTCAGATTCTTGAAGCTGTTTTTGAAGCCTTAGATGAAAATCTGCCTCAATTACTCCTTTCCATTGATTTACACAGAGTTGTAGTACAAGAAATAGAAGCCATGCACCCACGGGAAGTAGAAGAACTTTTTAACAGTTTTGCAGGTTTGTATTTCAAACAACTCATCAATTATGGTTTTGGCTTTGGGATTGTTTTCGGACTTGCCATAGACTGGGCATTTTTAGGCGTTCAAAAACTTGCAGGACAGTAAATGAAATAAGAGAAATTAGATCTAAGAAAAAGAATTTCTTTTATTCATTATTTACCATTTAAAATTTAGCATTATTCCAATTCACATTTAACACTATAATTCATGTACAAACTTCTTATTTTCATATCATTATGTTTTTCATTATCACTCAAGGCTCAAAATAATTGGGAAAAACTAAATGAGCAGGCTTTACAGGCTTACAGAGCAGGGAATTTCTCCGATGCACTCACTACTTATGAACAAGCATTAAAACAGGCTGAAAAAGAATTTGGTAAAACTGATGAGAAATACGCCAAAACCAGTAATGCGTTGGCATATTTGTACTGCAAACAACAAATGTTTCCTAAAGCAGAAGCTCTTTACAAAGAAGCCAGAAGCCTTGCCGAAAAGAAATCGGGAAAGGAAAGCCGAGAATACGCCCTGATGTGTAATAAATTAGCCGTTGATGTCTATTATGTTCAGAAACAATACACTAAAGCAGAGCCTTTGCTTGTAGAAGTAAAAAATATACAGGAAAAACTTTTGGGCAAAGAACACCCTGATTATGCAATGGCAGTAAGCAGTCTGGCTATTAATCTTTATGAACAGAAAAAATTTAAGGAGGCTGAACCTTTGTTTTTGAGTTCAAAAAATATTCTAGAAAAGGTATATGGAAAAAAACACCCTGAACACCTTCTAATCTGTAATTATTTAATCAATTTGTACAATCTCCAAAACAAAACTGCTCTTGCTAATTTACTCTTAAAAGAAGTAGAAGAAGCCCAAAAACAGAATTAACAAGTTTTCAAAAAGTTATTCATCATCTGTATTTTTGTTCCATAGAGGCATTTGTTCATGATATTTCTTAAATTCTACCAAACTACCAAATAAGTTTATTACCTTTTCTTTTTCCAACTTACTAGTTTTATTTGTAAAAAAACTATGGTAGGAAGTAAAGTTCCAATTTTCTATATTTTTTACAAACCCATGTTTGATTGGATTGAAATGGATATAATAGACTTCTTGCGAAAGTAAAATTAAGGGATGTTAGCATTAATAAAAGTTGCAATAAGTGTAATTCTCAGAGCAAATCTGCTATAACTATGATAATGATTTTAGGCTAATTTAAACACTTTTAAGTATGCATTTCTATGTTCAATGGCTACTCGTTGCTTTGCTAATTGTCGATTTTCTTTTTTCTGAATTTTGGTTAATGGATGATATTTTGACTTTTTTTTAGGTAGATGAGAGTTTTCATGAATTTTGTTGTGAAATTTTATGGTAAAATCACTTACTTGAACCCTTACTGGTTTAGCCAACAAGGGCAGAAGTTTAAAAAGTATCATGTTATTTTTAAGTAATAGAACATAATTATTACACTATTTTATATTTTGTAAAATTTTGGAAGGCAGGCTTTTATAGTGAGTCTTATATTTTAGCCCTCTAACAACGCCTAGAGGGCTTACTGATAAGCGTCACTCGGCAAGAGCCGAGCGACTGCGAGAGAAATATTATTATTTCACAAAGATACTATTCCCTATGGAGCTGCCGCTTGTTGTAGAATCGAGGTTGCTTAATACACCATTTTTCCAATAGCGAGCTATTTGTGAGCCATTAGTAAGACTGACATCATAACCTGTTACATAAATATCCGCTCCATCTACAGCTAAAGCTCTTGCATACGAATTTTTAGTGCCATCAGATAAATTGGTAAGTACCGTATTTTTCCAATATTTGGCGACATCTTTAGAACCATTAAACTCATAACCTACTGTATGCACATCATTTCCTACCACTGTGATAGCAGTAACATAGCCATGACCCACTGTCCCTGCAGTCAAAGAAGTGGCTACGCCATTTTTCCAGTATTTGGCAACTGAGTAAGTGCCATTGTATTCATAACCACCAATATACACATCATTGCCACTGACATAAATACTTGTATATTGTGCATTTATGCCTCCTACTGCTATGGCTGTACCATTTTTCCAATACTTGCCTACGTTGTTTTCTTTTCCTACCACGTGAACATCAGTGCCACTGACATAAATGGCAGTTGCTTCTGCATTAGAGCCATTAACGCTAAGAGTTGTTTTAACACCGTTTTTCCAATATACAGCTGCTGTATTGTTTATAATCTTTTCATAGCCTGCTACATATACATCGCTTCCGCTTATAAACATGGAAACTGCTCGTGAGCCATTAGAATTAGAGGGCAAAGCCGTAACCACACCATTTTTCCAATACTTAGCAAAATCACGGTTTTGAGTAGGTACATATTCGTACCCTACTACATGAACATCACTGCCGCTGACAACAATACCTGTGGTGGTAGAGCCATTAGGCAATTCGTTGGCAACGCCATTTTTCCAATAGCCTGCTACACCTTTTGTACCATTGAAATAATTTCCTGAAATGTACACATCTTTTGCAAGGGAAGTTACGGTAAAATCGTTTGTACTTGTGGCTGTTTTACCTGCGACTTCTACAGTTATCTTGCCTGTGTTTGCATTTGTAGGAACTGTGGTGGTAATACTTGTTTCGGTGGCAGTTGTTACAGTAGCAGTTACTCCATTAAATTTTACAATGTTTGCAGAAGCCGTAGCTGAAAAGTTAGTACCTGTAATGGTTACAGTCGTATTTACTCCGCCACTTGTGGGTGTGAAACTCGCAATGGTTGGGTCAGAAGCAGAAGAGGTTATCGTAAAATCATCATTGCTGGTGGCAGTTTGCCCTGCTACGATTACCGTAATTTTTCCGGTGGTAGCCCCTTGTGGAACAGTTACGCTCAAACTTGTAGTTGTGACTGCTGTAATGGTGGCATCTGTACCATTAAATTTAACCACATTATTCGCTAAAGTAGCCGAAAAGTTAGTGCCCGTGATGGTTACAGGGGTTCCTACGGAGCCCGTCAGGGGAGAGATACCCGAAATAGTAGGCTTTTGAGGGTCAGGGTTATTTTTATTTCCACATTGCCAAACAAGAAGGCAAGTCAAACTAATAAGGAAAATGGATAGAATTGATTTTTTCATGGATACTGAGTTTTGTTGTAAAATTTTATGGTGAAATCATTTACTTGAGCCCTTACTGGTTTAGCCAACAAGGGCAGAAGTTTAAAAAGTATCATGTTATTTTTAAGTAATAGAACATTATTATTACACTATTTTATATTTTGTAAAATTTTGGAAAGCAGGCTTTTATCTTGTGTCTAATATCTGAGTTGGCTTTGCCGACTTTCAGTTCTAGTGTCTAATTACTTAGATTATATAAATTTTATGCTGTTGCACCTGCCGTTTTTTCTTCTTGAGCGTATGCCTCTACAGGGATACAGCTACAAATCAGGTTTCTGTCACCGTAAGCACTATCAATACGGCTTACAGCAGGCCAGAATTTAGCTTTCTTCACGTAAGCAAGCGGGAATACAGCTTTTTCACGAGTGTAAGGCAATGTCCAGTTTTCTGCAAGAGCTATTTGAGCTGTATGAGGTGCATTTTTAAGCACATTTACTTTTTGGTCATATTTACCTTGCTCAATTTCTCTGATTTCATTTCTGATTTCAATCATCGCATCACAGAAACGGTCTAATTCAGCTTTGCTTTCACTTTCTGTAGGCTCTACCATGAGTGTACCAGCCACAGGGAAAGAAAGTGTAGGAGCATGGAAACCATAATCCATCAAACGTTTTGCAATATCTTCTGCTTCCACACCAAACGCTTTGAAAGGTCTGCAATCTAAAATCATTTCGTGAGCAGCTCTTCCATTCTTTCCAGAATACAACACAGGATAATGACCTGCCAAACGTTCTTTGATATAATTAGCGTTCAAAATAGCCATTTGTGTAGCTCTTGTCAAACCTGCTCCACCCATCATGGCGATATAAGTATAAGAAATCGCTAAAATGCTTGAACTACCAAAAGGTGCAGCCGAAACAGCCGACATATTATTATCTAAAAACTTCACAACACTATGGTTTGCCATAAAGGGTGCCAAATGAGCTTTCATACAGATAGGTCCCATACCAGGTCCACCACCACCATGAGGAATACAGAAAGTTTTATGCAAATTTAAGTGGCAAACATCAGCACCAATATTACCTGGTGAAGTAAGTCCTACCTGAGCATTCATGTTTGCACCATCCATATACACCTGTCCACCATAGCTATGTATCAAAGCACATATTTCTTGGATAGACTCTTCAAAAACACCATGTGTTGAGGGGTAAGTAACCATCAGACAAGAAAGGCTGTCTTTATACTGTTCTGCCTTAGCTTTTAAATCAGCTACATCAATATTTCCATTTTCATCTGTCTTAGTAACCACCACATGCATACCAGCCATTACAGCCGAAGCAGGGTTTGTTCCATGAGCCGAAGCAGGAATTAGTGCAATGTTTCTGTGTCCTTCTCCTCTGCTTTCGTGGTAAGCACGAATCACCATCAGACCAGCATACTCTCCTTGAGCTCCAGAATTAGGTTGCATCGAAACAGCATCAAAACCCGTAATTTCAGCAAGCCAAGTAGAAAGAGAATCTATCATTTCTTTATAGCCTAAAGCCTGATATTGAGGTACAAATGGGTGAATTTTACCCATTTCAGCCCAAGTAACAGGAATCATTTCGGCAGTAGCGTTGAGTTTCATAGTACAGCTACCCAGAGAAATCATGGAATGTACCAAAGATAAATCTTTGTTTTCAAGCTGTTTCATGTATCTAAGCATCTCATGCTCAGTATGATAAGTATTAAAAACTGGGTGAGTCATGTAAGATGACTTTCTCACTAAGTTTTCAGGAAGGCTCAAACTAATATTTTGGCTTTCTTGCTCTACATCAAAACTTAGTGTTGTGTTTTTTGCTTCTGCTAAAATTTGCAAAACAACTTTAATATCAGCTATTTTGGTAGTTTCATCTAAAGCAATGGATATTGCATTTTCATTTTCAAAATAACGGAAGTTTACTTCTTTGGCTTCAGCTACTTTTTGGATAGCAGTTTTATCAGTTACAGCTATTTTGAGTGTATCAAAATGATTCTGATTTCCAACTGTATATCCCAAACTTGTTACTCCTTTTTTCAAGAGTTCAGCAAGTCCGTATACTCTTTGAGCTATCTCTTTTAAGCCTTCTGCTCCATGATATACTCCATACATACCAGCCATCACAGAAAGCAATACCTGAGCTGTACAGATATTGGATGTAGCTTTTTCACGACGAATATGTTGCTCACGTGTTTGTAGAGCCATTCTGTATGCTTTATTACCATGAGCATCAATAGATACCCCTATGATACGCCCTGGAATATGACGTTTGTATTCTTCTTTTGTAGCAAAAAATGCTGCATGAGGTCCACCATAACCCATCGGTACACCAAAACGCTGAGAGCTACCTATCACCACATCAGCACCCATTTCACCTGGTGACTTTAGAATGGTAAGAGCTAACAAATCAGATGCTACAGCTACAAATACATTTTGTTCTTTGGCAGCAGCTATAAAACTGGTGTAATCGTACACATCTCCGTTTTGAGCAGGATATTGTACAAATACAGCATACAAATCTTTACGGGTCAAATCTACTTTTGTATGGTCGCCTACTTCAATGTTTATACCCACAGGAATTGCTCTGGTTTTGAGAACATCTATTGTTTGCGGAAATAACTCTTGAGAAACAAAAATGGTATGTGCATCTTTCTTTTCAGCTTTTTTCTGAGCATAAAGCATATTCATCGCTTCTGCTGCTGCTGTTGCCTCATCCAAAAGAGATGCATTGGCTATTTCCATGCCTGTCAAATCAATTACCATTGTTTGATAATTGATAAGAGCCTCCAAACGACCTTGAGCAATTTCTGCCTGATAAGGTGTGTAGGCTGTATACCAAGCTGGATTTTCTAATATATTGCGAAGAATAACATTGGGTGTAAACGTATCATAATAACCCATTCCGATATAAGACTTGAAAATCTTATTTTTTTGAGCTATTTTCTTGAAATTTTGTAAGAACTCATGTTCTCCTTGTGGCTCTGTTACTTTCAGAGGCGATTTAAGGCGAATGGAAGCAGGTACGGTTTGCTCGATGAGCTCATCTAACGATTTCACTCCTACAGTAGCGAGCATCTCTTGGAAATCTTTTCCAAAATATCCGTGATGACGATTTTCAAATTTTTCGGATTGTGTGAGGTTGATTTTCATTGGATTTTTACGAAATGCTTGGATGTTTTCTAAAATTGGACGCAAAGTTAATTAAAAATATTTTGGGTTTCAAGACCGAAGCCATATTCCCAAACCAAAGGTAATAACGTATAAAAGAGCTGTTAAAGCCATTTGTTTTAAAAAAGGGTCTAAAGCTAAACCTTTTAATTTTTTTACTGCCCAAGCATTACGGATAAGCAAGGGAATGGTAAGCAAAAATGCATACTGATACCATATTTCAAAATGTTTGATGGCATACAGAAGTGTTAATGCAATTGCTAAAACTAAAATGGTATAATGATATACAACAGCTTTTTCTCTGCCCAAACGTACAGGAATAGAGTTTTTTCCTGCTTTTTTGTCTGATTCAATATCACGAATGTTATTGACATTCAATACAGCAACCGAAAACAAACCACACGAAGTTGCAGGAAGCAGCAAATCCCATTCGAATGTATGGGTATGTAAGAAAAATGAGCCTATCACACCTACCCAGCCAAAAAATAATAAAACTGATAAATCACCCAACCCCATATAACCATAAGGGCGTTTGCCTACTGTATAAGCAATCGCTGCCACAATTGCCAGTAAGCCTATTCCTAGAAAGCTAAAGAAATACTTCCAAGAATTTTCTGTTTGGTTGTAAAAGAACGCCATATACAAAAGGCTTATTCCTGATAGCAAACTCAAAGCAATAAATATAAAAATTGCTTTTTGCATAGCCGATTTTGAAATTTCTCCAGTTTGTACGGTTCGGGTGGGTCCTTCTCGCTCTGTACTATCCACTCCACTTACCGAATCACCATAATCGTTGGCAATATTGGAAAGTATCTGAAGGAAAATAGTCGTAAAGATGCTGATTATAAATACAGAAAGGTTAAATTTCTGGTACATGGTCGCTAAGATAGCACCCATACCAATGCTGGTAAGGGCTAAAGGAAGCGTTCTGAGGCGAAAGGCTTTGAGCCAAGCTTTCATACAGGATAAAAATTTCTGCAAAATTACAGGTATTTTTTCTCTTCACAAAACCTTTGTTTTGTTTAATTTTTATATTGAAATCTTTTTATTTAAAATCAAAAATTGGATTCTTTTTTATAACCAAAAATTATTCAACAATTTATCTATTTTTTTCTTGTTAATATATTGTCATTTGCATCTTTTTTGTACATATTTGCAAATAATAATTTCAATTTAAAAAAGGAGGTCATTATCAATCCAAGAACACCATATCGGAAGGGTAAAGAGGAAGAACTTTTCCGAATCAATGAAAAAATAAGAGTTTCGCAAGTCCGTCTGGTAGGCGAAAACGTAGAAGTAGGTGTCTATGACATCAAAGATGCATTAAATATTGCACAGGAACAGGGTTTAGACTTGGTAGAAATCAATGCAAAGTCAGATCCTCCTATATGCAGAGTGGTGGATTATTCCAAATTTAAGTATGAGCAGAAGAAGAAACAGAAAGAAATGAAAGCGAAAGCTCAGAAGACTGTCGTGAAAGAAATTAGATTTGGACCCAACACTGATGACCATGATTTTAACTTCAAGCTTAAACATGCTGAAAACTTCTTAAAAGAAGGTTCTAAAGTAAGAGCTTATGTACAATTTGTGGGTAGAACAATTGTTTTTAAGGAAAGAGGCGAAGAGATTTTGAAGAAGTTTATAGAACAACTTGAAGACTTCGGTAAGCCCGAACATGCTCTACAAATGGAAGGCAAAAAGATGATTGTGATTATCGCTCCTGCCACAAAAAGTAAAAAATAGATAAAATAAAAAGAGGCTTTTAAGCCTCTTTTTTTATACTTCTAACATTTTTGCTAACGTTGCTTTAGGAACCACTCCTACTTGTTTATTGATGACCTGTCCACCTTTAAATACAAGCAAGGTAGGAATACTTCTTACACCAAACTGAGCTGTAACATTAGGATTCAAATCTACGTTCAACTTACCGATTATAGCTTTTTCTCCTACTTCTTCAGCCAATTCTTCGACAGTTGGACCAAGCATTAAACAAGGACCACACCATTCAGCCCAAAAATCTACAAGTACAGGCACATCAGAGTTGATAATGTCTTGAAAGTTTGCATCTGTGATTTCTACAGTCTTTTTACCCATGATTTTAATTTTTTATGTAATAGAACCTTTGTTTAAACAAAAAACGTTCATCAAAATCAAAATTCGTTTTTGAGGTTTTTTGTTTATCTTTTACTTAATACATTTGAAACAAAAAGAAAGTTCCAAAGTAGTATCTTTTTTGTTTTTTTAAGGAAATAAATCTATTTTTGAGCATTAGTTACAAAAAACTATGATAGAAATTAAAAATGTAAGTAAATCGTTTGAAGGAAGAACGATTCTGGATAATGTTAATGGAACATTCGAAAAAGGAAAATGTAGCCTGATTATTGGAGGAAGTGGAACAGGAAAAAGTGTACTTTTAAAGTGCATTGTAGGGCTTATACATCCAGAGCAAGGCTCTGTACTATTTGATGGCAGAGATTTTACCAATGGAGATAATGAAATCAAACGAGACATTCGTCAGGAAATAGGAATGCTTTTTCAAGGCTCTGCCCTGTTTGATTCTAAAACCGTAGAAGAAAACGTCATTTTCCCTTTACACATGCTTACCAACATGAGTAAAAGTGAAAAAGAAGACAGAGTTGCATTTTGTTTAAAGCGTGTCGGACTTGATCATGCTGCCAAACGTATGCCCTCAGAAATTTCGGGTGGTATGAAAAAGCGTGTAGGTATTGCAAGAGCTATCGTTCTCAATTCCAAGTATTTATTCTGCGATGAACCCAACTCTGGGCTAGATCCTCTCACCTCTATCAAAATTGATGAACTCATTCAGGAAATTACTGAAGAGTACCAAACCACTACAGTAGTCGTTACCCACGATATGAACTCTGTAATGGGTATTGGAGACTATATCATGTTCTTATACAAAGGTTTAAAGGTTTGGGAAGGCACAAAGCATAATATTTTAGATACAGAAGTACCTTCATTACAAGAATTCCTATTCTGCTCACAACTGGTAAGAGATTTGAAGAAAAATTAAAGAATAATATTTTCCCAACCTATAAATTCTTTTGGTAATACTAAATCAGGATTTCCTGATATGTGAATTTTACATTTTTCTAGTTTTTTTAGTTCAGGAGGCAAGGTTTTTAAAAGATTATCTCGAACATCTAAATACTCCAAATTTTCTAGAAGGCTTAACTCTTTAGGCAACTTTTTAATTTGATTATTGGATAATGATAAACTTTTTAAAGATATCATTTGCCCAAGCTCTTTAGGAATCTTTCTAATTTTATTGTTCGAAAGATATAGTGTTTCTAGTTTTTTTAGTTTCGAAATTCCAAATGGAATGGTTTTAAATTTATTGCTCCATGCGTCTATAAATTCTAAATTTTCAGCATCAAAGATAGAAGCAGATAAAATTGATGCTTTGCAGTTTCTTAATTCCAACCTCTCTAAATTTTTAAACTTTTCAAGACTTTTTGGAAAATCAGAATTTCTCAAACCAGACTTTCGTAAAAATTTTATTTCTTTAAGTTCAATATCAAATGACCAAGGTTTGCCTTTTAACATAAAATGTATCAATTCTAGCCCTTCGTCAAAAAAACTATCAAAATAGTTTTCAAATTCAGGCTGGTAGTTTTTAACTCTTTCCAATCCTTCTTGTATTTTATCCTTATCACCGCTTTGCATCAATAATAAGCATTCTTCAAAACCATTACTCATCAGCTTTTCTTTGGTAACTAATCGTCCATCAGCTTCAATTCTTAATCTCTGAGAATGTATCATATTCCTAATTTCTTTAGGGATCAGCTTGATTCGATTTCTTTTAATATTTAATCTTTTTAAATTCTTCAGATTTGCTATTTCAACAGGCAGTTCTTCTATTTCATTGTCGTCTAAATATAATTCTCCCAAACTTTCTAATTCACCTATTTCTTTAGGGATTTCTTTGATTTTATTTTCTGATAAAGATAGCCTCTCCAGTTTTTTTAAGGTCATTATCTCTTTAGAAATTTCTTGTATTTGATTACTACCTAACGAAAATTCTTTTAAATTAGATAGCTTCCATATTTCTTTAGGAATAACTTTTATTTTATTGCTGTATAAGTCTATTTCTTCTAAAGACTTCATATTTCCAATTGTTTCTGGGATTTTTTTAATTTTATTATCAAAAATAGATAGTTTTCTCAAATTAGATAGCTTTCCAATGCTCAAAGGAATATTTTTCAATTTATTTTTACTTAAATTAAGTTCTCTTAAATTCTTTAATTTACTTATTTGGTGAGGTAAATGTGTTATCTCATTTTCCCAACATATCAAAACTTCTATACTTAAAATACTCATTACCTGTGTAGGAATCTTCTTTAAATCACACCTACTCAATTCCAATTCTTTCAAGTTTTTCAATTCCTTTATTTCTTCAGGTAATGTTTCTAGATGATAATTTTCTTCTAAAATTAATTTCTCTGTTCTACCTAAGTATTTAATTGTTGGGGGTAATGTTGTAAGCTGTCTCCATTGTAAATCTAATTCTTTATAAGAGGTTTCATTTAATTTGTAAAGAGCATTTTTCTCTTTCAAAAAACTTAATATTTCTTTATATTTATCTAAGGTACATAGAAAATACTCTTCAAACTCTTTCGGATAGCCTTCTGCCAATAATAAACCTAACTGAAAGTTTTGTTCATCATCATTCTCTATAAGTTTAAGTATTTTTTCAAATTCAGCAGACATAAATATATTTGTTTCTTTTAAATATTCTCCCAAGTAATTATCTTGTCATACTTCAAAAAGCCCTTATCCACTACCAATGGGCTTGGGATGTTGTTGGTGTAGAGTTGCCCTGTTCCAAGTCCCTGATGTCCTTTGTAAGCCAAATGGCTTGTCCATTGAGCAATGGCGTTGAGTCCGATATTACCTTCAAGGGCTGAAGTAACCCACCATTGTATCTGCTGTTTTTGAGCTAATTCTATCCATTCTTCACTTTTCTGAAAGCCTCCCAGCAAAGCAGGTTTCAGAATAATATAAGGAGGTTTGAGGGTTTCTAAGAGTTTCTTTTTTTCAGTATAATTCTGTATGCCAATCAATTCCTCATCTAAAGCAATAGGTACAGGCGAATGTTCACACAAATATGCCATTTGCTCATATTGTGTGGGCTGTATAGGTTGCTCAATAGAATGTAGCTGAAAATCAGATAGTTTTTTAAGTTTTTCCAAAGCTGTTTCAGGACTGAAAGCTCCATTGGCATCTACCCTTAAAATCATGTCTTTTTCTGAAAACTCTTTTCGGATGAAATGTAAAATTTCAAGTTCCTCTTCAAAATTGATTGCTCCAATCTTCATTTTAAGGCAATTGAATCCAAAGCGTACTTTTTCTGTAATCTGTGAAAGCATAAATTCTTTATTTCCCATCCATATCAGTCCGTTGATAGGAATAAAATGTGTCCCCTCCGAGAATGCAGTTGGGTAAATAATTCTTTCTCCTCCATTTTCAAGGTCTTTTTGGGCTGTTTCAAGAGCAAAACGAACTGAAGGAAATTTATTTAGTAAGTGTTCATCTATTTCATTTTCCTGATATTGTTTTAAGATGATTTCAAGTTTTTCTTTAAAATCCACTCTATCATCTATACTCAAACCTTTGAGTACATTTACTTCTCCCAGCCCTGTATTTCCTTGTTTATCAGTTATTTTAATAAAATAATTCTTTTTTTGGGTAAGTACTCCCCTTGAAGTACCCGCTTCAAATTTAAAATCGAATGTATAAGGTGTATAAGTGATTTGCATAAATTGTGTAAAGTTTTAGCCTCAAAATCCGTTTTTTTGAAAAAACTTTGTATTTTTGGAGGCATTTTTCTGTAAAAATATTGCAAAGAATTAGATTTTCAACCATTTATATTAACAAAAAAACAAATGAGTAGTTGGTTTATTAGACAAGAAAAAGGTATCCAGACTCCTACATCACAAAAGAAAGAATCTCCTGATGGATTATGGTACAAATGTCCTTCGTGTAAAAAAGTAATGCTTACTCGCGAACTCCAAGAGAATTTCTATACCTGCCTGAATTGCGGACACCATGAACGCATTGGTTCTGAAGAATATTTTGAAATTTTATTTGATAACAACGAATTCATAGAGCTTGACGAGAATATGAGTTCTGCCGACCCACTTAAGTTCTTCGATACCAAGGATTATCCCAGTCGTGTCAAAGACTCTCAGAAAAAAACCAATCTCAAAGATGCTGTACGTACTGCTTATGGCAAAATGAATGGTGTGGAAATTGTGGTGGCTTGTATGGATTTTAGTTTCATTGGTGGTTCTATGGGTTCTGTGGTAGGCGAAAAAATTGCAAGAGCTATTGACCATGCACTATCTAATAAACTGCCATTTCTCATGATTTCCCGTTCTGGAGGAGCTCGTATGATGGAAGCAGGTTTTTCATTAATGCAAATGGCTAAAACTTCTGCAAAACTAGCCCTTCTAGATAAAGCTGGTCTACCCTATGTTTCTTTACTCACTGACCCTACAACGGGTGGCGTAACAGCTTCTTATGCCATGCTTGGAGATTTTAATATTGCTGAACCAGGTGCTTTAATTGGCTTTGCAGGACCAAGAGTTATTAGAGAAACCATTGGCAGAGATTTGCCTTCTGGCTTCCAGACTTCAGAATTTGTGTTGGAACACGGCTTTTTGGATTTCATTGTGCATCGCAAAGACCTCAAAGACCAACTGACATCCTTATTTAACATGATTGCAAGTAAGTAGAGTTTAGAAATAAGACATCAGAAATTTCTTACTGAATGTCTTACTTCTTGTGTCTTTTTTCTAATATCTAAAAAAATATGTTTTTATCTCGTCGCCCTCGTAGAAATCGTAAAAATGAGGTAATTCGTAACCTTACACAAGAAGCTTGGTTATCTAAAAATGATTTTATATTTCCTGTTTTTTTGTGTGAGGGTACAAATAAAAAAATAGAAATCCCATCAATGCCCAACATATACAGATTTTCGTTAGATACTCTTTTAGATGAAATTAACGAATGTAGAAACTTGGGAATCAAGGCATTTGCCCCTTTTCCTCAAATAGAGGAAATTTTAAAAGATAGTGTTGGCACAGAGAGTTATAATGAAAATGGTTTGTATTTAAGAGCTATCAGGGAAATTAAAAAGAATTTTCCTGATGTAGTGCTTTTTACAGACATAGCCCTTGACCCCTACAGTTCTGACGGACATGATGGAATTGTACGCAATGGTGAAATTTTAAATGATGAAACGCTCGAAGCTTTAGGAAAAATGGCTTTGGCTCAGGCTCAGGCAGGTACAGACTGCATCGCCCCCTCAGATATGATGGACGGACGTGTTGGTTATCTCAGAAATATTTTGGATGCCAATGGTTATACCAATGTTTCTATCCTAGCTTATACAGCCAAGTATGCAAGTGCTTTTTATGGTCCTTTTAGGGATGCCTTGGAATCTGCACCTAAATTTGGAGATAAAAAAACCTATCAGATGAACCCTGCTAACTACAAAGAAGCTCTTTTAGAAGCCTCTTTAGACTATGAAGAAGGTGCTGATATATTGATGGTAAAACCTGCACTCCCTTATCTGGATGTAATTCGTTTGCTTAAAGATAATTTTGATATTCCAATTGCAGCTTATAATGTAAGTGGAGAATACGCCATGCTTAAAGCTGCCATTGCCAACGGGTGGCTTGGAGAAAAAGCCATCATGGAAGCCCTTTTAAGCATTAAAAGAGCTGGTGCAGATATTATTCTTTCTTATTTTGCCAAAGAAATCGCCAAGGTTTTATGATTAAACAACACTCCAAAAGATTCCTAGCATTAATTTTTGTGGCTTTTTTCTACTCGCAAACAATGAAAGCTCAGGATTTTAGATATAATCTTTATCAGTACAATGCTTTTGGAGTAAATCCTGCTCTTGCTGGTATACAAAAAGAAGCCAGTGTAAGTTTTCATAGTAGAAAGCAAGCTGTTGCTTCTGGTTTAAGTCATAAAACACTGATGCTCTCTGCATTATATCCTATTATGAGTAATGGAGAACATTATGGTACTATTGGAATAAGTGTTCATAGAGACAGACAAAACTACTTTGGCAAAGTACAAGCTTTCGATTTACTAGCAGCCCTTAATATTCCTGTTTATAAACCTAAAAATATTTCTTTAGCAGTAGGCATACAGGGTGGTTCAAGAGAGATATATGACCATTTATTAGGAACTAATTATGCTTTAGGCTGGTCTGGTGGTATGCTTGTTCATCGAACTTACCAAGAAAACTCATACAGACAACGTTGGTTTTTAGGCATTTCAGGTTCCAATTGGTTAAAAAATGAACACTATTTAGAAAATTATCAGTTTTCAAATAAGCATCGTTCAACTATCATTGCAGGTTTTGAAGCATGGAAAAATAAGAAATATGCCCTGATTCCTAATGTCAGAAGTATTATTCAGAATGGTGTGGATTTTACTAACTATGGAGTGAGTCTGAGAAGATTTTTTTCTGATAATTCAGGTACACTTTTCAGATATGGTTCTTGGGGCGTGAGTGGCTGGTATGCTCATAATCAAGCTTATACATTGGCATTAGACATGAATAGCCCTACTTTTACAATGGGCTTTTCTTACAGTCTTGCTTCTCAAAATCATTTATTTAAGTATAAAAATGCTAATGAATTTATCATTACACTCAAAAAACCTATTGGAAAGAAAAAAATTGATGATAAACCTATTATCAATGATAATGAACAAAGTATTCCGTAAGGGCGAATGATTATTCGCCCCTCTTAATCATGTACTTTCAATTTTGCGAAACTCAGCAGAAGTAGTTTTTCACCTGCTTCTTCAAAATTGATACGAGCTTTACGGTCTTTGTCTTCACCCTGCACTTCCAATACCAGTCCATAACCAAATTTTAGGTGTTCTACCTTCATACCTGCTGCCAAGTAAGTGGTATCACTGGCTTTAAAATCTGGAGAGGGTTTGTATGCGGGCTTTTTAACAACTGTTTGCTGTGTTGTATTGTTATTATTTTTAATCAGATTTTTAAGCCCTAACTCTTCTCCTACTCCAAAACTACTTTTAAGGCTTGCATTTTTTTGTTTGATACAACGAGGGTCTATTTCATCTAAAAACCTGCTAGGCTCACAATCTTTGATACGCCCAAAACGATAACGAGAAGAAGCATAACTAAGAGTCAGTTTCTTTTCTGCTCTTGTAATAGCCACATAAAATAATCTGCGTTCTTCCTCCAATTCCGAACGACTTCCAATCATCATCTGTGAAGGGAATAAATCTTCTTCCATACCCACCACAAATACATTTTTAAACTCAAGCCCTTTTGCTGAGTGAATAGTCATCAGCGTTACAGCATCTTTGGTATCTTCACCCTCTTCAGAAGCCTCATCGAGTGTTGTAAGCAGTGATACTTCTTGCAAAAATGCTCCTAAGGTTTTATCCTCATTTTCAGGGTTATCTACAAATTCTTTGATAGCATTGAGCAATTCCTGTACGTTTTCGTAACGGGCAAGCCCTTCAATGGATTTATCTTCGTATAATTCTTTCAACAAACCAGAGTTTTTTGCAATCTCAAGAGCTGCATCGTAAGCATTTTTCTGTTTGGCTGCTATTTCAAATGTTTTGATAAGCATGGCAAAGTTATCTAAAGCAATGGCAGCTCTTCCTCCTATGTATTTCATAGAACTGCTCAAAACATCCCAGATAGCAACTTTTTGTTCATCAGCGATTACCACAATCTTAGTAATCGTTGCATCGCCTATACCACGTTTGGGCAAATTGATGATTCGTTTAAATGCTTCTTCATCATTATGATTAATAGAAAAACGTAGGTAAGCTATCAAATCTTTGATTTCTCGACGTTGATAGAATGAAAGCCCTCCAACTACCTGATAACGAATTCCCATTCTACGGAGAGCCTCTTCAAACGAACGAGATTGAGCATTGGTTCTATATAAAATTGCAAAATCGGCATTTTTATATTTAAACTGCATTTTATCTTCAAAAATAGACTGAGCCACCATTCTACCTTCTTCTGCATCTGAGGTAGCTTTTACCAATTCTATCAAATCTCCTGACTCGTTGCTTGTCCAGACATTCTTTTTGAGTTGAGCCTGATTTTTGGCTATTACAGAGTTCGCTGCTTGTACAATTGTTTTGGTTGAACGATAATTTTGTTCCAGACGAATGGTTTTCAGGGTAGGATAATCTCTTTCAAAATTTAGAATATTCTGAATATCAGCTCCTCTGAAGGCATAAATACTTTGTGCATCATCTCCTACCACAGCTATATTCTGATAGACAGATGCCAGTTTTCTTGTAATTAAATATTGTGATATATTGGTATCCTGAAACTCATCTACCATCACATACTTAAATTTGTGCTGATATTTATTCAGCACATCCAAATGGTCTCTGAAAAGTATATTGGTATTGAATAACAAATCATCAAAATCCATTGCATTGGCTTTAAAAAGCCTTTCCTGATAAATCTGATAGATTCTGCCTATTTCTGGTCTCTGATAACTTTCATCATCAGCTCTGTAAATAGGATTACTGTTGTATTCTCTGTAAGAAACAAGTCTGTTTTTAGCACCTGAAATTCGGCTATACACAGTTGAAGCCTTGTAGAGTTTATCATCCAGATTTAGCTCTTTTACAATACTTTTTATCAAAGATTTTGAATCTTCTGTATCATAAATACTAAAATCTCTGGTGTACCCTATCTTATCTCCTTCTATACGCAGTATTTTGGCAAAAATAGAGTGAAAAGTTCCCATCCAGATATTTTTAGCATCTTCACCAATTACTTTTTCAATGCGTTCACGCATTTCGTTGGCAGCTTTATTGGTAAAAGTGAGTGCTAAAATATTGTAAGGGTCAACTCCATGATAAATAAGATGTGCTATTCGGTAAGTCAGTACACGTGTTTTTCCTGAGCCAGCCCCTGCAATAATCATCAATGGTCCATCTGTAAAGATAACTGCCTGTCTTTGGGGTTCATTCAAGCCTTCTAAATAATCCATAAACTATTAACCTATTGTCGAGTAAATCTATAATTTTGGTTAGCAATTTACGATTTTTTGCATAAAAAATTAATTTTTAGCTATATTTGTAACACTTTATTTTCTTCAATATTTTATGATAAAAGAACGTATTATAGTTTCTACTATTATTTTTAGTTTACTCATAGCACTCATTGTAACTATCCATTCTTATGAGACTAGAATTCTAAATGAGCAATTTAGTGTAGTTGATGGTGTAAAAACCAAGTATACACAAAAAGAGGTCATAAGCATGATAAAAAAATTACCTACTTATCAAGGCGATAGCATTGTTGTATTTGATAATGGACATATAAAAAGCTTTTTAGAAGCTTTAAATGGAGGTCTAGCACATGCTCAAGCTGACCCTCCTACCAAGCAATATTTAGAAGGTTTAGCAAAATCAGAAAATTTGCCTTTTGCCTTTGTGGTATACAGGCATGTTGTACCTTATTATATTGAGGAACATGTAAAGAGCAAGAAAAAATAGATTATTTTTCCAGTATTGCTATATTTTTTTCGTTGGATATAAAAATTTTGGCACAAGGCTCAAATGTTTTGTCTTCCAGAATGATTGTGGCATTTTCTATTTTTTTATCAACCAACTCTCCTTTTTTATCTATATTTTGATGTTTAATAATAGGCTTCATTCCACGATTGCGGAGTAAAACCCAAAGTCCATATTCCCAATCATCTAAACCTATTTTAATAGAAATTTTCTCGCATTTACTTTCTTGTATTTGACCTACTAATTTTTTGTAAGAGTCGTATAAGTTGTACCTCAAGGCAAAGTATACTTTTTCTCGTTCTGTATTAAATATAGTTTCTTTACCAGTCAGACTTACATTTGTAGCATTTAATAAATAGTGAATATTTAACCAAGAAAGTCCTAAAGTCATTATAAATAGAACATAAGTGGTTATTTTTTTTGATTTTACAAATATCTTATCCATAACAACCATCATCCACACGGAAACCATAGCCCAAAAAGTTACTTGGAATCTCGTTCCAAAAGGTTGCCATTTGAGCATAAACATTAGAAAAAGGAAAGCCGAACAAAGCAATCCAAAAGTTAAAAAGAATTCCTTACTAAATTTTTCTCTAAAAATATATATAATAGGTAAAAGGATAAGAAAACACCAAGTATGCAACGGATTGGGTGCATAATCCTGAGAATAAAATTTATTTCCATAAGGCATTTCAAAACCTCCAAAATTGACTCTCTTATCATTTGGATTAATATTCATCAATCGATGAGAACCATAAATACAGTTTTCTAATAATCGATTATAGTTAGTATTATTGAGTGTTAGATTATATCCGATTGTTTTTATAAAATTCCCTCCAAATAACGAAATACTAAATTTTTCATTCGTAACAGTACTTAAAGTACCTGTTCTGGGTATAAGCGTTTGAAAATAGTATATGTTTTTAGCATAAAAAGGTATGTTTATTACAATTACTAAAAAGCTGATAATAACGCCCACATATAAAAATTTTTTGGTGTAATTTTTATAAAACAACCACAAAACATACAATACCCAAGGCAATAAGAAAAAATAAGAAGTGCTTTTTGTGAATAAAGCAAAACCTATAGCCCCTCCTATCCAGAGAGCCCATACAAAACTCATATTCTTTTTTAATTCTATAATGCCATAAATAGCCATTAAGACAAAAAATGATGCGACTAAGTCATTCTGTGTTGAAAAACTTTCCAGTAAAATAATTGGAGCTGATAAGGTAAGTAAACTCGTCAGAATTTGAGCTAATAAAGACCCTCCCAACCATTGTGTAATGAGTGAAACAGTTGCTAGTATACCCATCATTGCTATCCATTGTATTGAGTTGGCAAAATAATCGCTATCTGTGAGCACAACAGTATGTAAAATACCATATTCAGCAAAAGGATTAAGTAAAATTTGCCTATCAATATTTGAAGCATAATAATTTATATTTTGGTTCTGAATCCAATGCATAACTCTACTCATATGGTAGGTCATGCCATCCCAGTTATTAGGAGGCTGTAAGATTGCTATCAATAACAAAAATCCTACAAGAAAAAATACAGCAATAAGTGGAACAGAAAGTGTTTTTTCCCATTGGTTAATTTTCAATGAGAAATTTCGCCAGAAACGATATCTTAACAAGAAATAGATTGGACACAATGTGGTAATGAGCCACCATAATAATATATTGGTAAAGTTTATACTATTAAATAGACTCAATAATTCTGTAGCAAAAAAAGTATTGATACTTGTTATTAATAAACTCCATAAAAAACTGATTCGTATTTTATGATAACTATAAAAGTTCTTTTTTTGAGTTGTATAAAAAAGTAAAAAGTTTGAAATAATGAATATTAAAGGAATAATTATTAGGAAAATCATATGTTTAAGATTATTTCTTACCTACTACTATCACAGAAAGACCCATTGAGTTAAAAATCAATTTGTCTATTAGTTTAAATACAGGTACAAGAATGTTATATAGTTTTACTTGATCTTTGGGTAGTGTTTTATTTTTTTGTAATTTTCCAGAAACATACCAGCCAGCAATCCCTGCAAAATTGAAATATTTAGATTTTAAAATAGAAAAATGATTTTTTGTAAATCGCTCTTGAAGTGTTTGGGCTGTATATCTACGGTAATGTTCTAATTCTGTATCAAAACCATTATAAAGCCATTGATAAGCGGGAACTAAAATAATAAGGTTTCCGCCTTTTTTAAGTAGTTTTCGAGCATTCTCTAAGGCTAAATAGTCATTTTCTATATGTTCTACAACATTCAGTGCAAAAATAGTATCATATTGCTCTAAATGTTCTTTCATCTTGCCGTCAAAATCTTTATCCACCAAATCTAAGTTTAATACTGTAGCTTTGGGGAATTTCTTTTTGAGTTCATTACAATAATTATCTCTAATATCACTCAAAGTAATATCTTGATTATTCTTGATAAAAAATTGAGATATATTACCTATACCACTGCCTATTTCAAGTATTTTGCCTGTGCAGTAAGGTTGAATAGTTTGATACATCCAGTTATTGAGTTTATCCGCACTTTCTATAGCAGAAAGTGTTTCCCAACCTTCTACGTCTACTTCTTTAAATTCAAATTTCTTTTCCATTTTATCTTTTAAATAATCCATATTTTAAAATACAATAAATGGCTCTAAATCCATCTTTCCAGCCTATTTTTTTACCTTCGGCGTATGTTCTGCCATAATAGGAAATTCCTACTTCATAAATTCTAACATTAGACAATCGTGCTATTTTGGCTGTTACTTCTGGTTCAAACCCAAATCGGTTTTCTCTCAGTTTAATAGATTTAATAATATCAGAACGAAACATTTTATAACAGGTTTCCATATCTGTTAAATTTAAGTTCGTAAACATATTAGAAAGGAATGTCAAAAATTTATTTCCAATTGTATGCCAAAAGAACAATATTCTATGAGGTTTTCCTCCCATAAATCTTGAACCAAAAACAATATCTGCAAAACCATCTATTGCTGGTTGTAAAAGTAAATTATACTCTTTAGGGTCATATTCTAGGTCTGCATCTTGGATAATCAGGTAATCTCCTGTAGCTTTTTCAATTCCTGTATGCAGAGCAGCCCCTTTGCCTTTGTTTACTTCGTGTTTGAAATATTGAATATTTAACTCAGGATTTTGAGACTGATAATGTATAATTGCTTCTTCTGTATTATCTTTAGAGCAATCATTGACTATAATCAATTCTTTTTGAATATTATCAATCAACTCCACAGCTTTTATCTTGTCTAAAATTCTGTGAATAGTTTTTCCTTCGTTGTATGCAGGAATAATAATAGATAGTTTTTGAATGGTAGTCATTTATGTTATTTTAAAATAAATCCTTTGCCTATATTATTTTTATCAATTTGTTCTATTTTTCCTTTTGCAAATTCATATTCTGGAGCACATGGTAGAGAAGTATCGAAGCATTGGTCTGTTTTTGTTGGAACATAAATGCCTTGTTTTTGTTGGAGTTCCATAATGGGGAATTTATCAATCTTCTTTACCATAGCTTCTTTTATTTGTTCCTCTGTAGGTTTTGGATAATATTCGTAATATCCCCATCCCCCCAAAATTAACAAAATGTAATTGAAATACTTTATTTTTAATAAATTAATAATCACAAAACCTGCCAATAATATCACACAAAATATCAAGAAAACTGCACTAAATCTAAAATCGGGTGCATTTAAGAACCAAAATATTGTACCTGCTATACAAATTATAAATAATAGTAAACTATGACCATAATTTTTAAAAAATAACTTTTTATATCTGATAGCTTCTATAAAAAATAAGATGATTAAGCCTATTACAGAATAGAAGAATATATGATAAAAATCCTTTATTACAGGATTTTGTTTTTCATACCAAAACAAGCTCAATTCTTTGAATGTCAATTTATTATACAACTCAATATTACCACAAGTTCTTGTCCATAATCTATGATACTCAGCTGTAAATGTTACAACAGCCTTAGAAGTTGCCCAATCCAAAAAACTAACTTGAAGAGCTCCAACAGGAAACAACAAATATCCAGATAAGATAATATTTGCTCCTATCCATGGAATAATAGAAACTGTTGTAATCAATAGCCATAGCTTAACTATTTGATATTTCTTAGAAAACAACATGTTTAGCAAATAATACAAGGGTATTATTAGTATCAAAATATTGGCTATTTTTATTGTAAAGGCATAGATAGCAAATAGGCTTGTTATAATAAAATAAATATTTTTTGAATTATCATTTTCCATTTCAAAGCTTTCTACAAAAAGTATAAAAGTTATAGCAACAAAAATGTATGATGCCCAATCAGGACTAATTGTATTAATAAATATATAACTATAAATGGACACAAAATCAGGATTTGTATGAAATAAGGGTATTGTAAACAAAACTTTTAATATATCACTTAATTGAAATGTATTGTTAAGTATCTTCTTCCATCCACTTAAAGAATACCAAAAAGCTACTATAAACACTAATCCATTCAAATCATTAAAGAATATATTTGTTAATGATGGATAATTAAAAAATGTAGCCAAATTATGCCAATTACTATTAAAAGCCAATCGAACATGCAGATTACCTAAGCCTTTTACAAATCCAAATTCTTGAAGCCAGCGTACATGCTGAATATAATACAAACCTTCATCATAGTGTGATGTCGGATAGACACATCTTATTAATACCCAATTAGCCATATACAGCCCCCCCCCTCCAAGAATAAAATCTATCCAAGAAATCTTTACTCTATGAAACCATTTCTTTTTTATGGCTATTACCCATAAAAATAAAGCTATTATTTCTATTGTTATTTGTACTCCAATATTAATAGGGAAAAACCACCCAAGAGCATCTACAAGAAAATTGAGTCCTATGAATCCTAATAGAATTTGTAAAGCTATATGTATATTCAATGATTCTATCTTAGAATATTTGAATAATATATTTAAGAGTGTTTTACCTATAATAAATGACACAAATAATGCATTCAACCAGCTTAATAATATATATATCATTGTTTATACAATTTATTTTTATACAGTAATGATGGCATTTTAATGATAAACATTCTTTTATTTTAAAATAAATCCTTTACCCAAATTATTCTGCTCTCTAAATATAATTTTACCTTTCATTAATTCTGTATCAGGGGCACAAGGCAACTTTGTATCAAAACATTGGTCTGTTTGTAATGGTGTATAAATATTTTCTTTGAATTGTATCTGTGTAGTAGGTATCATAGGAAAATCAACATGTGATAATACCCTCCAAATATCATTTAATGTTAATGGAGGCACCATATATACAATACTCATTATTACTACTATTTCTTTAAAATACTTAATATTTTTAACTTTTTGTATAATTAGTGATACAGTTAATATCACTATAAATATAATGTATATTGCTCCAAATCTAAAATCGGGTGCCGTAAAGAACCAAAAGATAATCCCTAATATGCTGGAAAATACAATTGGGATAATATTTCCATACATGCTCAAAAATCTATCTTTTAACCTTATTAATTCATAGCACAAAAATAGTATAAGTATGAACATTATCATGATTACTGAAGGATAAAATATTTTTAACCATGCTTCTTGTTTATTATACCAGTATATAACGAGATCTTTGAAAGTAAGTTTTGAATATACATTCACTGCTCCAGCTGTTTTAGCCCATATTTTTGTCTCCTGAGCAAAGTTCTCTACTATATGTTTAGGCACAGCCCATTCAAGTGCATTTATTTGTAAAAAACTTACAGGAAACAATAAACAACCTGACAAAATAAGATTGGAAACAAGCCACGGAATGAATGATATTACTGCTATTACTGTTAAAAACAGTGATAGTTTATACATTTTTTTCATCCATAACCATATAAAAGCATATAAAATTAACCCTATTACAGCAATATTAGCTATCTTTATTGAAAAACAGTAGACAGCAAAAATAACCATCACAAACAGGTAAAATGAATACTCTTCATTTGTTTTCTCATGCCCTTCTATAAATAAAATAAAAGTAGTTGCCACAAATATAAATGAAGCCCAATCAGCACTAATTGTATTGATAAAAATACCATTATGTGCCGAAAAAAAGTATGGATTTGGGTATATTAAGGATACAAAAGTAAAAGTTTTTAACAAAACCGTTAAAGTATATTTTTTAGAAAATAACTGAATAATACCTGTCCAACAATAAGCTCCAAATACTAAAAATAAAAAACCATTTAAGTCATTAAAAAAATTTTTACTAAGAAAAGGATAGTCAAATAATACTGCCAAATTATGCCAATTACTGTTAAATCCCAGTCTTAAATGCAGGTTTGCTAAGCCAGGTACGAAACCATAATTTTGAATCCAACGAACATGTTGAATATAATAAAGCCCTTCATCATAATGAGATGTGGGGTAAAAACAACGAATACACGTATAAATGAATATATAACCATAAAGCAGATAAAATATTTTTTCTAACCATGTAGTATTAGAATACTTTATTTTTAGAGTAATATGCTTCTTTTTCCATAAAACTAAAAATACAGTACATGCTAATACTTCTATAAAACCCTGAGAAAATACATTAATGGGAGCAAATAAAGCTATTATATCCACTAAGAAGTTAAGTATAACAAGCCCTAACATAATTATAATTGGCTTAGCTATAATTACATTTATATTTGTTACTTTTTTTAAACTCAGAAAAAAAAGTTCTCCAAAAGTATAAGTTAAAAATAAAGTATTTAGCCAGTTTAACAATATATATATCATTGTTTATGTAGGATTTTCGTGGCAAATATAGAATAGAATTTCTTTATCTTCTTTTTTTTTTCTAGTCTTGCAAAAGTTTTAAACATACTTTTAATCATGCAAGCAGATATACTTTTAGGTTTACAATGGGGTGATGAGGGCAAAGGCAAAGTGGTTGATTTCCTTGCTCCTCAGTATCAGGTAGTAGCACGTTTTCAGGGTGGTCCGAATGCAGGACATACTCTAGAGTTTGATGGTGCTAAATATGTATTACATCAAATCCCCTCAGGAATTTTCCACCAAGAAAGTATGAATGTGATTGGAAATGGGGTTGTTTTGGACGTGATTGTTTTTCGTAAAGAGATTCATGCACTCAATAGAAATATTGAAGATATTCGTAAGAATTTACTTATTTCAAAGAAAACACAACTTATTATCCCTACTCACAGAGTATTAGATGCAGCTTCTGAGGCTTCTAAAGGCAAAGATAAGATTGGCTCTACCCTTAAAGGCATTGGACCTGCCTACATGGATAAAATTGGCAGAAATGGTCTGCGTGTAGGCGATATTTTACAAGCTGATTTCAAAGAAAAATATAATAAACTCCTTCAAAAACACTTAAATCTGCTCAAACAATACAATTATACAGATTATGATTTACCTGCTTTAGAAAAAGACTTCTTTGATGCTATCGAATTCATCAAAACTTTTCAACTAGCAGATACCGAATATTTTGTAAATGAAGCACTTGCTTCAGGTAAAACACTTTTGGCTGAAGGTGCTCAAGGCTCTCTTTTAGATATTGATTTTGGCTCTTATCCATTCGTAACAAGTTCTAATACTTCTGCTGCTGGGGCATCCACTGGTTTAGGACTTGCTCCCAACAAAATTGGCAAGGTAATGGGTATTTTTAAGGCTTATTGTACTCGTGTAGGTAGTGGTCCCTTTCCTACTGAACAAGACAATGATTTAGGTGAGCAGATTCGTAAAGAAGGAAGAGAATTTGGAGCAACCACAGGCAGACCACGCCGTTGTGGCTGGCTCGATTTACCAGCTTTGCGTTATGCCATCATGATTAGTGGAGTAACCGAATTATTTATGATGAAGGCTGATGTTTTAAGTATTTTGGATGAGGTAAAAGTTTGTACTCATTATCAGCTTTCTGATGGTACTATTACCGATAAAATGCCTTATTGTCTTATTTCAGAGCCAGTAACTCCTATTTATCAGACATTTAAAGGCTGGAAAACTGATTTAACCTCAAAACGCAATGTTCAGGACTTACCCCAAACATTTTTGGAATATATTGAATTTGTTGAAAGAACTTTGGGTGTTCCTATTACTCTTGTATCTGTAGGACCAGACAGAACCCAAACTATTCTAAGAAAATAATTTGTTAAGTCTTCAACATTCAAAATATTGTTCTATTTAAAACTTATTATATAAAAATTTGCTTTTTAGCTGTTTTTATACTTATTTTGCAACCTGATTTTTAAAAATTTAAAACAAACATTTAATTAGTAAAATGGCACTTTTAGGTAAGATTCGCGAAAAATCTGCAGGCATAGTCGTTACAGTTATCGCTATTGGGCTTATTTTCTTTGTTATTGGTGATGACTTTTTTCGGTCATTTAACAAAGGAGGCGAGGCAAAAGTTATTGGAAAATTCAATGGTAAAGAGATTACTGTAGAAGATTTGAAGGTGGAAATGATAGAGGCAGAAAAAGCTTATGCAATGAATGGTCAGAGAGTTCCTTCTGAAACAGATTTGATTAGAGTTGCTTGGCAATTTTACCTCAATAAAAATATGATGCAGAATGAATACGAAAAATTAGGCTTAATTGTTAGTGAAGAAGAGAAAAAAGCTATGATTGAAGGTGACTCTATGTTTATTCACCCTCAAATTAAAAATATGCCTAATTTCCAAGATTCTGTTACTAAGAAATTTGATAAAAATAAAGTAAAAGAATTTATCAAACAAATGAAGTCAAATCCAGAATTGAAGGCTCGTTGGGAGAGCTTCAAAGATGGTTTGGTACAAGACAGAATACAACAAAAATACAATGCTTTACTTACACAAACTACCTATGTAACAAAAGCAGAGGCTAAAAGAGATTATGAGAATCAAAATGGCAAAGTTTCAGCTAAATTTTTACATATTCCCTTCAGTAGCATTGTAGATAGCACTATTAAAGTTACAGATGCAGAATTAACAACTTATTTAAAAGAGAATAAAAATCGTTTTAAGGCTGAAGAGTCTCGTTCATTAGAGTATGTTATTTTTAGTGTTGCTCCTTCTAAAGAAGATAGTACTGAATTTGCTGAAGAATTGAGAAAATTAAGTAAAGATTTGGCTTTAGCTAAAAATGATTCTGTGTTTGCTTTGTCAAAGTCAAGAGGTACAGAAAAGAACTTTAGCTATCGTAGCCCTAAAGAAATTCCTGATGGCGTTTATTCTGAAGAAAGACCTTTGCTTAAAGGTGCTGTAGTAGGTCCTTTCTTAAACAAAAATAGTTACATGATTGTAAAAGTGTCTGATATTAAAGAAGATAGTACTTATTTTGTTCGTGCTAAAAACCTTTTAATTCAAGTACCCAGAGGTGCTGCTCCTGCTGTAAAAGACAGTTTACGCAAAGTTGCTAACAATCTTTTAGAGCAATTGAAGAAAGGTGAAGCGAATTTTGAGAAGAAAGCTAGCGAAATCAATACTGATGGAACTAGAACTACAGGTGGTGATTTAGGCTGGTTTGATGAAAAAACAATGGTTCCTCAATTTACAAAAGCTGTATTTGGAGCTACTGAAAAAGGAATTGTAAATAGTGTAGTAGAAACAGATTATGGTTTCCACATCATCAAAGTTTCAGAAACTAAAACTAACAAAAAATATAAATTGGCTGTTGTAGAGCGTCCTATCATTGCTACGCAAGAAACAACAGACGATGTGAGTTTTAAAGCTCAAGAGTTTTTATTAGGCATCAAATCTTATGATGACTTCAATAAGAAAGTAAAATCAAATCCTGCTCTTATAAAGAAAGTTGCTAAGAAAGTTTCTCCTAATGCTCAATCTGTTGATGGTATCACTGCTAACGCAAAACCTCTTGTTTCATGGGCATTTAACGACGCTAAAGTAGGTGAAGTACCTCAGCAACCTATTCGTATTGCAGAACAAGGTTTGTTTGTAATTCCTATTCTTACTTCAAAAAGCGAAAAAGATGAGGCAGATTTAGAATTTTTCCGTGAGGTTCTAACAAATGAAGTTCGTAATCTAAAGAAAAGAGACATGATTTTGGCAAAAGTAAAAGCTGCTGGAAATGTAAGCTTAGACGAAGTTGCTAAGAAATATGGGGCTGGTGCAGTTGCTTCTGAGGCAAAAGATATTACTCTTCAGAATCCAGTTTTAGGCAACGCAGGTTTTACTCCTGTTGGTGTTGGTAAAGCTTTTGGTACTAAAAAAGGAAAAAGAACAAGTGCTTTTGCTGATGATAATGGTGTGATGATTGTAGAAGTAACAGAACAAACACCTGCTGCACAAATCGCAGACTATACACAATACAAAAATACCTTACTTACAAGCCAAAAACAGAATGCAACAAGCTTCTCGTATCAGGCTTTGATGGAGTTGTACAGAGTACAAGATATGACTTACCGTCTTAACTAACTAAATTGTTTAAATATAATAAAAAGCGAAATCTAGATTAGATTTCGCTTTTTTTATGTTGTTTAGTATCACTCTTTTAAAATATTATGTCCCATTTTGTCTCTTTTAGTTTCTAAATATTTTTGATTATGCGGATTAGGGCTAATTTCAATTGGAACGGTATCTACAATCTCTAAACCATACCCAATTAAACCTGCTCTCTTTTTAGGGTTATTAGAAATCAGTTTTATTTTTTTCACACCCAAGTCTCTGAGTATTTGAGCCCCTACTCCATAGTCTCGTGTATCCATTTTAAAGCCCAAAGCCTCATTGGCTTGTACTGTATCTAAGCCTTGTTCTTGTAGTTTATAAGCTTTTAATTTATTGACAAGCCCTATCCCTCTTCCCTCTTGGTTCATATATAATACGATTCCTTTACCCGCCTCTTCTACCATTTTCATGGCTGTATGTAGCTGAGGTCCACAATCGCAACGACAAGAGCCAAAAATATCTCCTGTAACACACGAGGAATGCACACGTACCAAAATAGGCTCATTTTCTTCCCATGTCCCTTTGACAAGAGCCAGATGAATCTCTTCTGTATTGACTTGCCTGTATGCTACCAAATCAAAATCGCCCCAAGTGGTAGGCATTTCTACACCTATTTCACATCGAATAAGGCTTTCATTTTGCAGTCTGTATGCAATCAGGTCTTCAATAGATATGAGTTTTAAACCAAACTTATCAGCTATTTTTCTAAGTTCAGGGAGTCTAGCCATTGTTCCATCCTCATTCATCACTTCTATGAGTACCCCTGCAGGGTGAAATCCTGCCAAACGAGCCAAATCTACAGTCGCTTCTGTATGCCCTGTTCTTCTTAAAACCCCTCCCTTTTTTGCTTTTAATGGATTGATATGTCCTGGTCTTCCTAAATCTTCTGGTTTAGTTTGTGGGTTTACAAGAGCCTTGATAGTTCTTGATCTGTCTTGTGCTGAAATTCCTGTTGTATTCCCATGTCCTAGCAAATCGACTGTAACCGTAAAAGCCGTTTTATTAGGGTCAGTATTTTGCCCTACCATCATTTCTAATTTCAACTCCTCACAACGTTCTTCTGTAAGAGCTACACACAGATAACCTCTGGCTTCTTTCACCATGAAATTGACAATTTCGGGGGTAATGGTTTCAGCTGCACAGATAAAATCACCCTCATTCTCTCTATTTTCGTCATCTACCACAATTATTACTTCACCTTTTTTAAGAGCATCAAGAGCTTCTTCAATGGTATCAAGATGTATTGGATTGGCTGGTTGTTTATTTTCCATAAATAAAAAGATAAGGTATTCCAAAAAATAATTTTCTTTGCAAAGAAAACGATTTTTTTTGGTAATTGGTTTATAAACTTCTTGTCTATGATTGTACGTATTGTCAGAATGTTTTTTCAGGAAGATAAAACAGATGATTTTTTAGAAATTTTTGAACAAAGTAAACACCTTATTCGCCACTTTGAAGGCTGTAAACATTTGGAGTTACTTCGTGATGCAGATTACAAACATATTTTTTGTACATACAGCTACTGGGAAAGCCCTGAACATTTAGAAAATTATCGCCAGTCAGATTTATTTCAATCTACTTGGGCTAAGACCAAGGTCTTATTTAATGATAAACCCATTGCTTTTTCATTGCAACAACATACTTTTGTTCAATAAAAAAAGGTGCTAAAATTAGCACCTTTTTTATCGTTATTTAGAATTCTTATTTCTGAACTAATAATTTCTTTCTTTCTGTTACTCCTTTATCAGTTGTAATATTGATGATGTATAAACCTTTTTCGAAACGGCTTAAATCTACTGATAATTCATTATTTCCTTCTATGCTAGCTGTAAAGACTGTTCTTCCTGCCATATCATAAATTTGTACACTGTTAGAGCCTTCAGCACCAGAAAGTTTGATGTTAGCTATTGTATTTGCAGGGTTTGGATAAATTTCTACACCAAAAGGATTTTCTAATTGAGCACTGATATCTTCTCTTGCAGTTGCTGTAACATTAATTGTATAGTCTTCTACTTCACCATAAGTGAATGTTGAACAAGAATTTTGACTTGCATCACTCATAGATACTCTCATACGAGTCTGCCCTAAAGCTGCTGTACTTGGTACAGTAAAGGTTGAGCTTAATGTTGCACTGCTGCTTGATGTTCTGTTTACAACAGTTTCACCAGCATCTAAGAAGTCTCCATCTCTGTTCCAGTCAATGTACACTTTCCAGTATTCTGTATAAGCTGTTGAAGAAAATCCTGCACTATAAGAAACAGTTTGTGATGTTCCTCTTATTAAATTTGTAGAAAGCCCTGTATTCAAGTAACCATTGGTTTCTCTTGAAGATGTACGGTTAATACTTCCTAATCTTACTAAATCAATCCACTCATAAGTGTTGTTTGTACCTCTTGATGCACAGTATGCTGGAGTAACAGTACCCGTAGTAGTTGTAAATGTTATACTTGAAGAGTATGCACTTGAAGAACCTGAGCAATTTGTTCTGATTTGCCACTCATAGTTTGTTGAAGCTGTTAAGCCTGTTACAGCCAAAGAAGTACCTGTTCTACCCAAAAAGTCTGTCCAAGTTGTTGCACCAGTAGCTCTCACTCTTACATCATAAGAAGCAGCACCAGAAACAGTACCCCAGTTAAGAGTAGCACCAGTAGAAGTAATTGAAGAAGTTGTTAAACTTGCAGGAGTAGCACATGTTGGAGGAGGTGTTGTGCCACTTACAAAACCTGTACGTCCACCACCTGTTTCAAAAGTTGCTCTCATACGGTCTTTCTGACCTGCTGAAAACATATACATACAACGGTCATCAGTATAGTCCATGTAGTTCATCCACATATCACTTGTATTTCCACAAGTAGGTTTAGGGAATGTTGGGCAACCACCATTAGAAGTTTGTTGAGTAGGTGTATCTGCAACAAAGTCATTACCACAGTTTGCATCACCCCAAATATGACGAAGGTTTAGCCAGTGACCAACTTCGTGGGTGGCTGTACGACCTTTATCGAAAGGAGCAGATAAATAGAAGCCTGTACCTTTGCTTGATGAGCCAAAATATTGAGGAGAAATTACCACTCCATCTGTAGATGTGCTTCCACCAGGGAATTGAGCATAACCTAGTATTCCACCACCAATATTACATACCCAGATATTGAGATAACGAGTTGCATCCCAAGGGGCTACTCCACCCTGAGTAGTTGATTTCATTGCATCAGCTGTTCCCCAAGAAGTTCTTGTAGATGATTTTCTTGTGATACCTGTTGTAGCTGTACCTGTTGGACTTGTTGTCGCCAAGAAAAATTCTATTTCTGTATCTACTGCCAATGGAGCAAACAAAGAAGGAACTTGGCTTACATCAGTATTGGTTTTTCTAAAATCTTCGTTTAAAACAGCAATTTGTGATTGGATTTGTGCATCACTGATATTTTCTGCTGCAACAGCAGAATTGTAAATTACGTGTACAACGACAGGGATTCTTACTACCCCAGTAACACGTTGATTAGCTTTATTTTGTAGATAGTTGTCAGTAACACGCTCTATCTGAAACATTTTTTGTTCTAATTGGTGGTCGTGTTGCTTATTGTGTTCCAAAACTTCCATACTGTGGCAAGAGCGTTGTGCATATGTTGCACCAGCCATCAATGCGGCAAAGCCAAGGGCTATAATTTTTTTCATAAGATAAATGATTTAAGAAGAATGTTGTTTTATTAAGCATTGCAAATAAAATGTAACATTTTGTATTTTCCAAAAAAAATAATTTAAAATTTTGTTTTTTAATCAAAAAGTTACTCAAAAATCTGTATAAATTTTCAAATCAAAATGTTATTCTGAAAATCACAATAAAAAATAAAAAAACTTGAAAATCAATAAATTATAAAATAATAAATTATTATGAGTAAAATACATTTTAAGTATTTAAAACAAAAAAAAGACTTTTTATCTATAAAAAAGTCTTTTAAAAAAATAAAATCTACATGTAATATTTTTACATTTTTTCAATTTTTATTAAAAAATATGAGGTAGTTTAATAATAAATGTACTCCCTTTTTTTACTTCACTTTCCAAATAAATCAAACCATGTAATTGTTCTACAGCCTTTTTTACAATATACAACCCTAAACCATTTCCTTGTGATAAAATGTTACCTCTAAAAAACAGATGATATATTTGTTGATGATATTCTTGAGCTATTCCTATTCCGTTATCTTCTATTTTAATAAAAATATGTTCATCATGTTCATAGATGGTAATTTTGACAAAAGGGTTTTCTTGTGGATTAGAAAATATGACAGCATTTTCAATTATATTAAACAAAATAGTTTTTACAGCTTCTTTTTGAGATATATAATGAATATTAGTAGCTATGAAGAAATCTAAATGAACATCTTTTTTCAAAAGCAGTCTATCCAGATCTGTTTGAACCTGCTCTACAATTTCTTCAAAATTAATTTTTTCAAGTACTGGTTGCCTTACAGTAATGGCACTTAAACTAATTAGTTTGCGTAACATAGCATCCATTCCCATAACTGTTTCGTTGATATAACCAAATAGTTGTATCATTTCAGAACTGGGTTCATGCATTTTCCCTAACTCTAGTAATCCTAAAATATTGGTCAGGGGACGACGTAAGTCGTGAGCAGCATGATAAAAGAATGTATCTAATTCTTCGTTAAGAGCTGTGAGTTGTGCATTACTTAACTGCAGATTTTGAGTTCTTTGTTCTACGATTTTCTCTAAGTTTTCATTGGTTTCTTTAACTTCAAGATTAGCTTTTTGAAGTTGTTGATTCTTTTCAGAAACTTCTTTATTGAGTTTAGAAAGGTATTCATTTGCCTCTCTGAGCATATTTTCAGAGCGTTTGCGTTGTAAAGCCTGATAAGTTAAAGATATAAATGCTCCTATACTTAAAGCAAAAAATATTTCGTATGGACTCCAAACTTTTGGGATTTTGTTTTCAAAACAAATAACCCCAGCCAATTTACCATTTAAGAAAAAGGGAACATCTAACAATGCATAGACATTCATGGGTTTGAAGTAAAGTTCTGTCAGCTCATAAGTAGCTGGATTGGTTCTAGCATTATTAGCTACGATTACTTGCCCACTTGAAAGCATTTCAAAATAATGTGGATGATCTTTTGCCAAAAGAATTCCTTCAGATTTCCCTTCCAGATGGCGGTGCAAATGAGCATCTGTATCATACATTTCGATACATTGAATACTATTATTGTTATCTTGATATGCCCAAATACTAATCTGATGAGCATGAATAATTTTATAAAGGTTTTCGCTAATCAGTGGCAGTGCCTCTTTCCAGATACCTTCAACAATCGACTTATGATTTAACAAATATTTTAAAACATTGACTCCATCATAATTTTTTTGGATAAACTCTTTGATTCTTGTTTCTGCAATAGCGTATTCTTTACTTTGTAGAGCTACTACATTTCTTAAGAGTTGTACATCTCTGATTTGGGATACTTGTTTTTTAAAGTATAAATAAATCTGGTGTAGTTTAAATTTAAAGATTGATTTGTTGTTATGTTCTATGGGTTCTATAAGTTCTAGCAGTAAGCATTCATTGATTTGTAAATCAATATCTTCCCATTTCTTAAATCTTTTTACAAGTTCAAGGTCAAATATCTCTCCCATTAAAGATGCCACTACCATAAAGTCATAGCTATCAGGGGAAAGTTCTGTTTCATATTTAAGCTCATCCATAAATTTCAACAGCAAGTTTATTCAATGAGAATTACAGCTCCTGATTCCTTTTTCTTCTTCATCAGCTTAACCTGATAACCTTTCTGACTTTTCCAAGAACGAGTTGTATCGTTGAGCGTTTTGCCTACTCCATATCGAAGGTCATAAAATTTGGAAAAATCTTCTAAAAAGCTCTCTATACCATTGACTACAGCATCTATTTTGATAGTTTTCAGCTTTTTCTGTTCATTATATGAATATGTAATGTCTACGAAATCATCATCTACATCTATTGTGTAGATAATGAACCTTTTATCTTGATTTTCATCGTGGATTTTAGCTTTTTCATATTTTTTAATGGAGTCTAAAGCATCCCCTAATTCAAAGCCACGCATAATACCTTTGCTTTCTTTCATGACAAGGCGTACCCACGCCCCCATTGTGTCAATAGGAATATTTTCATTGATAACAACTTCTTGCTTTTGGTCTGTTTTTTTTTCTTTTTCTCCACAAGAAGCTAAAAGAATAACCAGAATCAGGTAAAGAGATAACTGCTTCATAATAAATAAATAAGATAAAGTAATAGTTTAATTGTTTTGGTATATTATTATTTAAGATTTTGTTTTCCTTTTGAAAAACCGAGCCATTCCCAATTTTCGTTCTGCATATTTTTGTAATTCTGAACGCATTTGCTCTTTGGGATAACCTAACTGAAATGCTGTTTGTACATCTGTTTGAAACTCTTTAGGTTCTTTTTTAAGTAAATATTTAATTTCTGCTACATAATAATGATTTTCAGCATCTTTTTCATCTTGTTGAGCTAAGAATTCATAATCAGCTAAAGCTTCAGGGTATTTTTTGAGTATTTTATATAAAAATGCCCTTTGCCTAAAATAGACTAAATCTTCTCCATCTAATTCAATGGCTTTTTGACAATCAGCAAGGGCTTTCTGATAATTTTTAAGTTGAATATAATAAGTAGCTCTTTCAAAATAATACTCATGATTATCTTTATCTAATTCAATGGCTTTAGTACCATATTCGACAGATTTTGCAAATTGTTTGCTTGCTGCATAATTCATAGCAATCATGCTATAATCCGAAGCTGTTATTTTCTTTTTGTTAGGCAGATACTTAAAATAAAGAAGTCTGTTTTCCAGGCTTTTAGAATCTTGATTTTGCCAAAAGTAAATATCTGCTTTTAACTGATATGCTTTCCAGTAATGAGACTGTAATGTTGTGATTTTATCCAAATCGGCAATTGCTTTGGTGTATTCTTCTTGTTTGACATAAAAATTAGCCCTCAGCCAATACAAGTCGACATCTTTATTGTAGATATTCAAAGCTTTATCAAAAAAATCATTGGCTTCTTTATTTTTACCTAAAAAAGCATATGTTTCTGCAAGATAAGCATAGAAAGAGTCATTCTGATAGCCTTTTTGATAAGCTTGTTCAAAAAAAGTAAGTGATTTCTCGAATTGTTCTTGTTTAAAATATATCAATCCCCAATAAAAAGGTGTTTCTAATTGGGTGTATTGCAGGCTATCAGCAAGAGTAAGGTCTCTGATTGCTTTTTCATATTCTTGTGCAAGAATATAAGATTTTGCCCTTTTAAAAAAAACTTCACCATTGGTTGAATCAGCTTGAATAGCTTTTGTAAACCAAATAATAGATTCTTTGTAGTTAGATACTTCCCACTCTGCCTCACCTTGTTCTATAATATCTTGTATATTTTTCTTCGTTTTTTGAGCATGACTGTTCCCCCCTACCCAAAGGCAAAGAAAAACAATATTTAAACAATATTTAAAAATAATATAGCGTTTGCTATAAAGTTGCATAAAGATTGCTGATTGATGTGTATAGATACATATATTTATGCAAAAATTATACATTTTTTTTTAAAATATTCTGCTTTTAAATAAAAATAGTAATTTTGAATTATAAAATCTTAAAATTATAAAAGATGAAGTTGAAATTTTTATTCTCTGCAGCTTTGGTGATGGGAACTATTTCTCTACAAGCTCAAGATACAAAGAAAGCTCCTGAAAATTGGTTCAATCTTGACCCTCAAAAAGATAATGTTCGTGGTGTTAGTACAGAAAAAGTATATAGCGAACTTGTAAAGAAGAAAAAAAGCAGAACAATTGTTGTTGCTGTTATAGATTCTGGTGTAGATATTGCCCATGAAGATCTTAAAGGGAAAATTTGGAAAAATACCAAAGAAATTGCAGGCAATGGAAAAGATGATGATAATAATGGATTTATAGATGATGTAAATGGTTGGAGTTTCTTGGGTGGCAAGGATGGTAAAAATGTAGCTCAAGATAGCTATGAACTTACTCGTGAATATGTACGTTTGTCAAAGAAGTTTGAGAAAAATTCCAATACTTCAGATCCTGAGTATGCTCAGTTTGAAAAAATTAAGAAAGCTTACGAGGAAAAAAAATCGGAGTTAGAAGAACAAATGACTCAGATTAAACCATTTTATGAAAAAGTAGAAGAAGCTATTAATATTCTCAAGAAAGAATTAAAATCTGAAAAAATCACTAAAGAACAAGTTGAAAAAATTTCGGATGCAAGCTCTCCAGTAGAAGATGCAAAAAAATTATATTTGGGGCTTTATACAATGGGAGCAAGTCCTGAAGAACTAGAAGAATATTATAAATACCTTAAAAATGGGTTAGAATATGGTTATAATACAAACTTTGATCCCAGAAAAATAGTAGGTGATAACCCTACCCTTTTAAGAGAAAAAGGTTATGGAAATACCGATGTAAAAGGTCCTGATGCTTTTCATGGTACACATGTGGCTGGTATTATTGCAGCTAACAGAGATAATAAATTGGGCATCAAAGGAGTAGCAAACAATGTCTTGATTATGCCTATTCGTGCTGTTCCTGATGGAGATGAGCGTGATAAAGATATTGCTAATGCTATTTATTATGCTGTAGATAATGGAGCTCACATTATCAATATGAGTTTTGGTAAATCTTATTCTCCTGATAAAAAGTTTGTAGATGAGGCTGTTCGTTATGCTGAATCGAAAGGCGTTTTGTTGGTTCATGCAGCAGGTAATGATGCCAAGAACTTAGAAGTAGAAAATAATTTCCCTAACAGGAAATATGCTGATACAGGTAAAGAATCTACAACTTGGCTAGAGATAGGTGCTTCTGGCTGGTCAAAAGAAAATGCTCAGTATGTAGCTAATTTTTCTAATTATGGTAAGAGTAAAGTAGATGTATTTGCTCCTGGTGTAGATATTTATTCTACTGTACCTGATAACAATGCTTATAAAAATGCAAGTGGTACAAGTATGGCTGCTCCTACTACATCGGGTGTTGCTGCCTTGCTTATGTCGTATTATCCAAAACTAACAGCAGCACAAGTAAAAGAGATTTTAATGCAATCTTCTATCAAATACACTGAAAAAATCAATAAGCCTGGTGAAAAAGGTGCAAATGCTCTTATGACAGACCTTTGTATTTCTGGTGGTATTATAAATGCTTACGAGGCATTTAAGATGGCAGAAAAAATGAGTAGATAAAAAATACTATATTTATTTATAATAAAAAACCTCTTGAAATATATTCAAGAGGTTTTTTATTGAATTTTAGCTGTAGAGAGGGGATTCGAACCACCTACGGAGAGATTAGTTAGTGTGCTTCGTAGTTATACGTCTATAGCTACCGAGCAGACTAGTTTATTTCTTGTTCTCCACCCTCGAGAGAGGAGGGTATGTCTGCCAATTTCATCACCCTACATTGTGTGTGTGTTTGTTGATACAATTTTAGCAGATTGATTTTTTATTTGCAAATTTTTTAAAAAAAGTTTTAAAAAATTATAATTTTGACAAAATTTGATTAAAATTTAAGATATTTTTACAAAAACAGCTTTTAAATATGCCTCAAAATTATCAATTTGACAAAACAGACTTTCGCATCATCAATTTGCTTCTTGAAGATGCCAATTTAGCTTATACAAGCATTGCAGAGAAAGCTTTTGTATCGAATGGTACAGTACATGTACGCATGGAGAAGCTCAAACGTTTAGGTGTTGTGCAGGGTTCACAACTCAAGGTAGATTATCATAAACTGGGTTGGGATATTACAGCTTTTATTGGTATTTATCTGGATAAAAGTTCTTTATATGATGAAGCCGTCAGTGCTTTGGAAGCAATCCCCGAAGTAGTCAATTTACATTATACCACAGGGTCTTACAGTATTTTTGCTAAAATTATCTGTAAAGATACCAACCATTTGAGAGAGGTTTTAAATGAAAAAATCCAGAAAGTTGGTGGTATTCAGAGAACAGAAACTTTTATTTCATTGGAAGAACGGTTGAACAGACCCTTGTTATTGGACTAGTAAAAGGTAGAAATTCTACCTTTTTTATGCCTCAAAAACATGGTCTTTGTAATCAAAGATGTAATGATGCATTATTATAAAATTAGCATAGTAGTAAGTATAAAAGAGATTTTATTTTATTTTTTACAAATACATAATAATCAATCATTTAAAAGCCATTCATAAGCTTCATCCTCTTCTATAAACCGAATAGTTTGGGTTATACTTTCATTGATTATTTTTACACGAGCTTTATCAATAACATCATCACTAAGTTTAGTGAAGATATTATCAGAACTAATAATTGCCACTTTTTCCAATTTTAATATATCTAGAGATTCAAAACTATTAATAATTATTTGTTGAGTTTCTTTTGGTAAAATTTTCAACTCACGTTGATCAATAAGTATTTTTTTAATTTGACTCTTAATAATTTCCTCTCTGAGCGTACCCATAATTAGGTTCATCTGATTAGAATCAATAAATTTAATGAGTGCTATAATTAATATGTTATCATCTGTAATGCTTATCTTACAATTAACATTTTTAAATATATGTGTTATTTTCATGGTCTTTTATTATATACTTTGGTTACATGTTTCTTTATGATGGTTTTATTCTACTTCTGGTTTTAAATAAACCAGACATACAGCAAACCAATATACATTTACATACTTTTTAAATTAAAAATATTTATTCTATCAAGTTTAAAAATTAGTTCCTCTATTGCTTTTGTATGTTGTTCATTCACTTTAAAAGATTTTTCTGAGATTTCATTCATGTAATGCACTTGCAAAGCTTGAGATTCAAGAATTGTTTGGGACTGTTCTTGTGTCATAATATCTATTTTATGATGTAGTGAACGTATTTCCAATTCAGCTTTGAGGTTAATCATATAGTCATTATCAGTTTTCAGGCGTTCTTTTTCTGAGTGACGATTCTGGCTCATCATAATGATGGGTGCCTGCAATGTAGCAATACAACTGAGGAACAGATTGAGAAAATTAAATGGATAAGCATCAAATTTATATGGAGAAATAATATTAAAAATTATCCAGCCAAAAAGTATCATATTAAAAAAGATGATAAACTTCCAACTTCCCCCAAACCTTGCAATTTTATCAGATAGACCATCTGAAAACGAAAGTTTTTCCTTTTCAGGATGCAAAAGTTTGTTCACAAGAAACTCTTCCTCCTTCAGGGTTTGTCGCACAACCTCATTGAGCTTTGATAAATGCTCAGTATTTTGTGCTAGCAGTTTTTCAAAATCAAGATGGCTCATGTATTGTTTGGATTAGAGTTGTTTCAACCACAAAAGAAAATCATTAAACTGCTTAGAAGAGATTGAATGAGCAACAGTATCTTCCGAGAAAGTTACACCAATTCCAAGATTTTGGAGTATCTGCTGGTTTTCCCATGCATAGGTAATTGGTAACATATAATCTTGACTACCATGAGCTAAAAAACATTTTAATGATTTGAGTGAAGTAGAATTACTTATAAGTGGTTTTATTTCTTCAATAAAACGACCACTGAAAATTGCAAAACCAGCAATTTTTTCGGGTGCTGTTAAGCTAACTACTGAAGCAATATTTGCCCCCTGACTGAAACCAGCAAGAACAATACGTTTTTTGTCCACATGGTAGAAAGAACTGATTTTATCAATAAATTTTAAGACTCTTTTTCTACTTTCTTCTTCCTGCGAAAAATTAATTACAATCTTCTTATCTACCAATTCCACATCATACCATATGTAATGACCTTTAGAAATGGTGTAAGGTGCACGAACAGATATAATCAACCATTCATCTGGAATTTGACTTGCAAGGGAGAAAAGGTCTTGCTCATTACTACCAGAACCATGAAATAAAAATAACACTGGTGGATTTTGAATTGATTTTACTGGTTGTCGAACTAAATATTGTAACTCAAAATCTGGAACATTTGAGGGTTTAACCACTTGTGCTGATACTCTGAACATAATCATAAGTATTAAAGTTGTGAAGTATATTGATTTCATCAAAACCTATTTTAAACTTAAACATAATCTGTTTCCTGATGGGTCTGTAAGCCAATAACCATCATCTTTTTTCTCATAATAAGTTATTTTGCTCAGAGCATCATTAAGTTTAGCATTAGACTTAAAAATGAGCTTATAATGTCGTAGACCTGCATACTCTTTTGGAGCAGTTGGTTGATTGACACCATGCCAGCTATTCATAGCTATACGGTGTTTATATACTCCCCCTGCACCCACATCGGCATATTTATATTGTAACAAATAATTAAACTGAACAAAGCCTAGTGATTTATAGAACTCATTTGTTTCATCTAGATTGGAAACATAGAAATGAATATGCCCAATTTTAGTATCAGTGTGCAATGGAACATCAACATTTTTATCAGGTAATGCCTTTAGTTGTTCTTTTACATTGAGTGCATCTGAGGCTCCACGAATTGTTCCATCAGTATCTTCCATAAAAAGTCCATTCTCTGAGATAACCCTTTTAAATCTTTCAGGTGTTTCCAAAGTAAATTCTAATAAAATACCATCTGGATCTCGTAGATAGATTGATTTCGACATAGTATGGTCTATGGAGGCAAAGGAATAATTATTATAAATAAGTCTTTGGATCATTTTTGCAAATTCAACTTTGTTGGGAGCATGAATAGCATAATGATACAATCCAGTATACCCTTCTTTGAAAGCAGATTTAGCTGTTTGGTGTACTACTACAAGTGTTTGACTTTCACTTCCAAACTCTGCTATTTCATCAGTTGAGTTACGCAGCTTCATGCCAACAATCTTTGTCCAAAATTCTGTAGCAACTCTCAGATTAGTATTATTCAGATGAATAGCTCCAAATGTGATTTGGTCAACATTTTTCTCTCCTATATTCATGTTAAAATCCCCAGAAGATGTTTTTATAGGTATTCCATCTAAACCAATGAATGTTGCCATAGCTACTATTTTTTTAATGAATTGTTTCCGTTTCATTTTAAAATCAGGTTTATTATTATATCATCATGAGCATTTAAACTGCCCATTATTGATTTTTATTTTGCCTGAATTGGTGCTTTTTTACTTCTACCCCAGACCACAAACACAGCAAGTAACAGAAAGAAAATATTCATTCCGATAAGTGATGCTTCACCTCTTGAAATATGAAATATAGAGGCTGCAATCATTAGAGCAATAATGCCATAAGCAGCAAGAATTGTAAGTTTAGGTTGTATTCTCAAGGCTGCTGGTAAAATAATACCCAATGCACCTAATAACTCAACAACACCCGTAAATTTTAACAGTCCTAGGTTATCCTTTGCCCAAGGCAACATTTTTGCAGTTTCTTCTATTGGTTGAAGTAGTTTGGCATAGGCAGCCCAAATAAATATTAATGCAAGAAAAGCTTGTGCAACCCATAATGAGATATGCATTACTTTTGAAGGCTTATTTGTCATTGTCATGATTATTTAATTTAAAAAATGGAAGAATTGATAAAATTGATAAAATTGGAAAGAAATGCATGGGAATAACCATGCCTGGGAATAACTCTGGAGATTCAGTATCCAAAGGTAAATTGAAACCTAAAACTCCTACAATACTGGCAAAACTGATTATACTGAAAGCAATATTCAACCAACCTATTGTTTTTATTCCTTTCCATTGTATAGCTAACTTATAACTCACTGCCATAAGAAGACAACCAACTGTACTTGCAGCAATAATATTTGAAATCCCAACAATCTTACTAAAGTCAACGACCAATGATTCTTTGTATATATTCAAATAAATGATTCCTGCTAATGAGGACAGCAGACTACCTACTATCCCCATTATAAAAGTTTGCTTCCAACTCATTTTGTTACAGGTATATTCAGTTGAAAATCTAATACTTCAGGAGTACCACTTCTTGTTACATTAAACTCTGATGGTTTTACTGAAAAATTACCAGCAAATACTCCTCCATCTGAGTTTTTGTTAAAAGTGAAAGGAATTCTTAACTCTTTAGTTACATCCTTAATAGTAAGTTTCCCTATTGCCTGATAACCTTCTGAAGTTTTTGTAATAGAAGTAGATACAAACTTTACTGTTTTAAATGTTTGAGCATCCAATCCCTTTTTAGCATGTCCATTACGCATACCATTACCTGTATTAATAGTATTTACATCAATAGTTGCCATTAACTTGGAGTTTGTCAGGTCATTTTCATCAAAAAGCAATTCGCTTTTTAATCCCTTAAATGTGCCATCAAATTTTTTACTAGTAAATTTCACTGAGTAAGTGTCTTCTTTTACTTTCCAAAGAGATGCACTGTTAACTACTTTGAATGCTGATGTTGCGATTACGATGGCTATTAAAGCCGGATAAACTATTTTTTTCATATTGTATATATTTTATTGTTATTAAATTTTATTTGTGATAAAATATTTCGTTTACGATTAGACCATTGTCCCAAGTTTGCACAGCTACTTGTTGCATTTTAATCCTGAAGTCATTGGCAAAAGTTAGATCCATCCAACTTTCAACCATTGTTTTGTTATTCTCTACATCTTCAGAAAAGCTTAGAATGCCTGCCCCATGTACTTCTTTTATGCTTTGTATAAAGTTGATTTCATGAGTACGATTGGTATCTTTACCAACTCTTGGCTCCTCGCCCAGTTCTTGCATTACTACATTTTCTGCATAATACTTTTCAAAGCCTTCTAAGAGCTTGCCTGCGTTTACATAATTTTGATGCAGGTCTTTTAGATTTTGTATGTTTGACATATTTTTTTATTTAAATTTATAATACAAAGATGCTATCATCACTGCATTTAAAACGATGAGTTAAAGCAAAAAAAAACGTTGACTTACATCAACGTTTTTTTGGGAATGTTAAATTCTATTTTTTTAAAGCGTTACTTCGAATACGACTAAGTGTTTCTTTTGTCATTCCTAAGTAAGAAGCAATAATATGTTGGGGAAATCTTTGGAAGAACTCAGGGTGGGTATTTTGTAGTTGCTCTAGTCTTTGCTCTGCTGTAAGTGTTTGTGAAGAATATAACCTTTTCATAAGCTGAAAAGATTGTCTTTCAGTCAAAGCATTATTCAGCTCAGTAAGACAAGATAATTTACTTAACTTGTTATTAAAATCTTCTTTTGTAATAACCAGTAAGTCTGTATCTTCATAAGCATCAATATAATAGGGTGTTGGTGTTCCTATCATAAAACTTTCTTTATCACCTGCCCACCAATTTTCGATGTATAGTTCTAAAATGTTTTCTTTACCTAAATTGTCAATTGTGTACTTTTTTAATGCACCTTTTACAATAAATCCTGCAATTTTACATACATCACCACTTTGTATAAAATATTGATGTTTACGAATTCTTTTTAAATGAAAAGTCTCTGAAAGCAAATCAATATCACTTTCAGTCAATTTAGAATCAATTTTACTATTAATATATTCTATAAGGTTTCCTATCATTATTCACAAGTATATTTTCAGTATGCTCTTTTCTATTGTCATCTCCTAAAACTATCCACAATATGAAAACAAATAAGGTTTCTATCTATTATTTTGTTTTCTTTTTCTTCCACTCTTCAATATTCTTCTGATTAAGCTTGATATAAGCCTCTTGCTTGCTTTCTTGGGCTAATTTGAGTGATTTTTCAGCAGCTAGAATGGCATCTTTGTACATATTATTGGCTGCATAAGCTCTTGAAAGTGTATAAACATTCCAGAATTTTTCTTGCATAGCCACTGATCTTTTAGCCCAATCCAAAGCCTGAGGTAAATCTTTGTTAGCATCTAACAAATATGTTGCTGAGGCATTATAAGTACGATAAGTATTTTCTGCCTCTGCAACAGCCTTTTTAATATTGCCAATTGCTTTGGTATCGGTATCAATATTAATTCTAAAAGTGAGTTTCATTTTTTCCCACATAAGGCTTAAGTCTGCTCCGTCAATTTTAATATTATCAAATGCAAAAAGCATTGTTTCAACAAAAGTTGCATTCATATCAGGTTTTACTGTGAAACGTATCACATCTTCCTCTTGCTTGTAACCATCACTACCCCAAAGTTTTGTATTTTTGTTGAGGATGACTGTCCAGTCTGTTTCTGTTGGAATTACAAATAACGAATATTCTCCTGCTGGCACAGTTTGGCTATTAATACTCACATTATCAGAAAATGAAATAACAGTACAAGCATTTGCACCAGTACGCCAAACAGCCTTATAAGGTACCACATCTCCCCATATTTTACGTCCTTTAGTACCTGGACGTGAATATTTAATTGTTACATCTGTTAGTCCAATACGTTGCTCCAATTTTGAAATAGGGCTTGCCTGCGGTAAATCTTGAGCAACTGATAAAAGCGTTGTTAAAAAAAATAAAGTAGAAAATAAATACTTCATGGTTTGTTTTGTTTGATGTTTAAACATTTAAAATATATAACGTATTAGGGTTTAAAATGTTGTTGAAACAGATTTTTTCTTTAAAAGTACAATATTCTATTTGATTAGTTTCACTTCCATTTCTAGGTTCATTTTTTCCCCTGAAATGTATGTAAATCCTTCTAAACTAAAAATATTATCTTCGTCTATTGTCAATATACCTTCAATATCATTGTGTTCTAAAAAATACAATGCAATATCATATTCATCAAGCATCTGTTCATCAATTATTATAGATATTGTTGCATTTTGAAATTCAAAAGAAACATTTCTGAAATAAATTTTAGGAGGATACAATGCCCAATTCCATGCTTTACTTTCAGATAATTGCTCAAATATTACTGTATTACCTTCTATAGTTAAATCAATGGTATCTTTATCCCAATTCACTTTGTATGAAATTTTTCCAACACCAAAGTCATTTTCTCCTATGATGAATTTTTCCATAGCTACATTATTTTACTGATGTAAAATAATCCTAAATTTTGTTCCTTTATCAATTTCAGAAGATTTCACAAAGATTTTCCCTTTGTGATATTCTTCTATAATGCGTTTGGCAAGTGTAAGTCCTAAGCCCCAGCCCCGTTTTTTGGTTGTAAAACCAGCTGCAAACACTCTTTTAATTTTTGTTGCTGGAATTCCTTTACCTGTATCTGCTATATCAATAAACAAGTCTTTTTCTTTTGCAGAAAGACGCATTTCTATTTGTATTTTACCTGCTCCACTCATAGCATCTACTGCATTTTTGATAAGATTCTCTATGACCCATTCAAATAAATAACGATTGATTTTTACTTCTGTTTGGGTGGGCAAATAATTTAATATTTCTACCCCAACTTTTGGTGAAATTCGAGGACGTAAATAATCTATAATTTCTTGTAAAACTACTGCAATATTCTCTGGAACAAGAGCTGTCTGTGAGCCAATATTCGAAAATCTGGCTGCTATCATTTCTAAACGATAAACATCTTTTTCAATTTCTTCTAGCACCTCCTCACTCCAGCGTTTTTCTGTTTTCAGATACTCAGCCCAAGCCATCAGAGAAGATATAGGCGTTCCTAATTGGTGTGCTGTTTCTTTGGCAAGCCCTACCCATACCCTGTTTTGTTCAGCTTTTCTAGAATAGCTAAAAGCCATATAAGTGAGTAGTCCAAAAATAGCTATTACTGTAAGTTGTGCATAAGGGTAGTATTTAAGCTGATAGATTAAGTCAGAGCTTCTGTAATAAAGTAAATTATATCTATTTCCACCAATATCTATTTTAATGGGAGGAAATTCTTCCTTCATTTTCAGGAGTTCTTTTTCTAAAATCAGTTGTTTTTTCTCTTCATTTAATCCTGTTAAATCAATATTTCTATCAATGAGAATATTATCATTTTCATCTGTCACAATAGTTGGGATGGAATTATTAGCTCTTACTATTTCTCTGAATATAAATGTAATAGGTTGTTCGTTTTCTCTATCAAGCGTATAACGAAGAGCTTGTCCAAACAAACTAATTTGTTCTTTTTCTCTGGCTACCAATTTTTGAACAAGTACATTGGTATAATATAAAGATGCAAAGCCTATAAAAAGAGCTATTACAACAATGACTATTTTAAACTCAAATTTATTTTGATATAAATTCATTGAAGTTCGTAAAATGAGGTTTATACCTTAAAATTATACAATATTGACTTCTGTGTGTAAGGCTATGCCAAATTTTTTCAACACAGAGTGTTTGATTTCTTCAGATAAATCTCTGATTTCCTTACCTGTTGCACTACCATAATTGACAAGTACCAAAGCTTGTTTAGCATGTACACCTGCATCACCGTTTTTATATCCTTTCCAACCACATTGTTCAATCAGCCAGCCAGCAGGTACTTTTACAAGTTCTTCATTTACAGGGTAAACAGGCATTTGAGGGTATAGACTTTTAAGCTTTTCAAAATGTATTTTTTCTACAAAAGGATTTTTAAAAAAACTACCTGCATTTCCTATTTCTTTAGGGTTGGGTAGTTTACTGCTTCTAATTTCAATAACTGCTTGGCTAATATTGTTGATGGAAGGCTCTTCATTATTTTTTGTCAATATTTGCTGAATATCTCCATAAGAAATATTCAGCGTATGTTTTTTAGAAAGTTTGAAAACAACAGATGTAATTAAATACTGACCTTTTACCTCATTTTTAAATATACTTTCTCTATAACCAAACTTACACTGTTTGTTAGTAAAACATTGTATTTCATTGCTTTGCAAATGATAAGCTTCTAAATAATCAAATATTTCTTTGATTTCCACGCCATAAGCTCCAATATTTTGCATAGGAGCTGCCCCAACAGTACCAGGAATAAGTGATAAGTTTTCTACTCCTCCCCAGCCATTTTCTATGCAAAAGAGTACAAATTCATGCCAATTTTCTCCTGCTGCTGCTTTTACCCAAACAAAATCCTCATCTTCTTTTATTTTTGCTATGCCTTTTAAAGCTATCTTCATTACTATTCCATCAAAATCCTTGGTGAAAAGTAAATTACTTCCTCCTCCTAAAATTAATAATTCCAGATGATTTTGTTTTTGGAAAGCTAAAGCCTCCTCAATTTCTTTAATATGATGAACTTCTACGAAATATTTTGTTTTAACATCTATACCAAATGTATGATAAGGTTTTAGAGAAATATTCTGATTTACTAACATTCAAAAAATAGCTTATTTATTTTCCTTCAATTTATCAATTTCCTTTTGGAGTTTTTCGAGCTTAATTTGCAAGGTTTGTTCTTGTAATTTATAAGCAGTCATATCGGTAGCAAGTTTAATAATACTTGTCACCTTCCCTTCTCTGTTTTTAACAGGTGAGTAGGTTGCCCAGAACCATATCGTTTGTCCATATTTATCTAAACGTTTTTGTTCACCAGTTTGAGCAATGCCTACTCTCAGATTACGCCAAAAGTTTAAGTATTCTGGAGAGTTTGCTGTTTCTTCATCCAAAAAGCTTTTGTGTGGTTTTCCTACTATTTCTTGTATTTCGTATTGTAAAAGATTACAAAATGTTGGATTAGCATTGATAATGAAACCATCCAGACTCAATTCTACTTTTACAAAATTACTTTCTAAGATAGCTTTATCGTATTGTTCTAAAGCAAAAAGTTTTCTTCTCACATCATCCTGAGAATCTTGCAATTGCTTGAGGTTTTGGCGTACTTGGTCTTCACTTTCTTGCAATTCGAGTATTGTCATTCTGTTTGCCTGCTCTGTTTGCTTTCTTTCTGTAATATTTCTTCGAAAAATTGAGACTCCTGCTGCTTTTCCTTGTTCATCTTGGATGGGATTGTATCTGTATTCATAGATTTCCCCATCTATTTTTTCTTCTATGATAAAACGTTCCCCAAGTAATGCCCTGCTATAGTTTTCTTTGAAGCTTTCTCTTTGTTCTAATGGCATAATACTTAACAGGTTTACTCCAATAGTGAGCCTATTGTATGTTTTTTCTTGATACCAGTTTTTAGCTATATCATTATAAATCGTAATTTTATAATCCTTATCTAAGGCAATGATAAAATCGTCTGTATTGTTGATAAGAGCATCCATCATTTCTTTCTGATTTTTAGCTTCAAGCAATACTCTTTTTGTTTCTTTATCTCCTCTACTCATCTCTTCCTGAGTGGCTTCGAGTTCCTCCATATTCTGTCTCATTTCTTCTTCTTTCTCTCTCATCTGTTGAGTAAGCTCACGAGATTCTTTCAAAAGATTTTTTGTTTGAAGGTTGTTGTTTACAGTAAAGAGTGTAATGGCAATACTTTCTGAAACCTTTTCAAGGAACTCGACACTTAAATCATCAAAAAAATCGAAAGAAGCAAGTTCTATAACACCCAATGTATTTTCATTGGTTTTGAGAGGTACTATTAGAATATTAGAAGGATTGGCTTCGCCTAAACCTGATGTAATGTGTATATAATCTTGTGGAATTTCACGAATATTGAGTGTATCTGCCTCTTGAAAAGATTGCCCCAACAAACCCTCTCCTATTTTTACTTGTTTCTTCATGATTTTTTGTCTATCATAAGCATAACAAGCTTCCATTTCTAGATAACCTTCATCAGTTCCTTGTGGATTATCGTTTTTCAACAAGAAAATACCTCCCTGATTAGCATTGAGTTTTTTCACAAGGTTTGTAATAATATCCAAGCATAAAGCCTGAATATTATCATTATTTTTTCTCAGTACGTCTGCAAACTGTGTAAATCCTTCTGTAAGCCATTTTTCTTTTTGTTCTTTTTGTGCAACATTTTGAAGACTGTCTCTCATTTCTAGTAACGAATTACCCAGTTCATCCTCTTGACTGAGAGGTTCGAAAGAAGCCTGCAAATTCCCTTTTCCAATGTTCTGAGCAAAAACCTTATAGCTCTCTAAACCATCTATAAGTTTATTTAATGAATCTGCCATAGCCCCCATCTCATCATTGGTGTTGATATCTATTTTATCACTTCTCCTGCCTTCGGTCATGGCTTTTAATTTTTCAACAATTTTATTAATTGCCCTTGTAATATAATTTACAATAACACCGATTCCTATTAAATAAACAAAGAGAGCTATCACAAAGCCCACCAACAATGTATTTCGAACATTATTAAGGGCATTGTCTAAGAGCTGTGCTTCGTCTATGGTAGCCCCTACGATTAACTCAAAAGGCTCATAATAAGTAAAATATGTCCATTTCCAAACGCCATCTTCAGTATCAGGGAATTTATATCTATACTTTCCCCTTTTATTTTTCTGGGCATATTCAATAAATTTCTTTTCAGCTACTTTCCCTTCATATATAGGGTGTATCACATAATCTCCTGTAAAGGACATCGCAAATGGATAGCCTGATGTATAATATTTTTTCTCTTTAAATTTTTTACGAAGGTACACTACATCTTTTTCTCGTACTCCTGTGTAAATCATCCCCTTAATTTCATTATCAATACGAATAGGTTCATAGGCTACAATAAAATATTCGTTATTGAAATATACTCTGCCTCGATAAGTTTGTCCTCTTTCAATTGTTTGAATGATAGTTGAACCCGACGAGATGTATAAACCTTCAAAACGTTTTCCATTCGTTGGATTTATTTCAGTTGTGGCTATTCGCAAGTATCCGTCTGCTATTTTTTGGAAAATGGCTGTTTCACTACCTGTGAGTGTCTTGATACTATCAACGATTTTCGTATTTTCCTGTAAAACAGTATTATCCACTAACCATTTTTTTATATCTACAATTTTCTGATTTTTTGTTGTTTGGTTAATAGCAACCATCTGCACTTTTTCATCTATTTCGCTTATTTCACCAAAGCCCTTTATCAAATTTGATGATATTTTCAAAGCCTTATCAACTTCTGTTTGTTTGGCTTTGTATTCCAATTCCAACAAAGTGTTGAGGTCTTCTAATTGACTGTACATACGATTATCCGCTTGCTCAATAGCAACTTCTTTATCGCTGGAGTAAATCCATAATGCAAGCCCCCCAAAAATAATTAAGAGTACCAAAGTTGTGAAAACTAGGAACTTGGCACTTAAATTTAGATTTCTAAAAAAACGAAACATAGTTTTTATTTATCATTGCACATTGGACACCGAACAATGCTCATTGCTCAATATTTGGAATTTGTTCTAAAAATAATAATTTTCCCTCATTCACCAAACAAACTGCATAGCAAAGTCCGTTTGTAACGGTCACATATTTAGCTTGGAGCGTTTTATTATAGATTGCTGCTTGTTCAAGTGTTTTTTCAGAAATGGTTACACTCATAGCTTTACACTCAAGGAGCATAAAAGGCATGCCTTGGCGATCATATATTACCAAATCTGTTCTTTTTTGTCTGTTTTGGTAATGATGTCCCCTTTCTACTTGCATTAAATTTTTAGGATACTGATATTCTTCTATAAGCCAGCGTATCCATTGTTGCCTAACCCACTCTTCGGGGCTGAGCAAAATGTATTTTTTTCGAATAATATCATAAATATACAGCTTTTCAGCTACTTTTTTAAACTGATGCTCATATTGTGGTATGTTGAGCCCCTGTATCACTTGATATGCCCTTGAATAATTTTGTTGAGAGCCTCTACGTGTAGCTTGAAAGAAAGCTTTCCTTGCTCTGTGATGTGATAAGAAGTATTCGATTTCTTCTTGATAAACTGCTTTTTTACCTCTATGTATTGGTTTTCTTCTAATACAGTGGCATTGCTTGATAAGTTACCGTCTGTTGTTCCTAAAGTTTTTTTGAGTTCATTAAAAGTAGCTGATTTTTTCTGAACCAATACAGCCATGATAGCGAGTCGTATCTTGTTATCGAACGATTTGTTAATTTGTTTTAGTAGTTCTTTCATTTTCAGTAAGGTGTTATATTCACTTTTGATTGCAAAGTAAAAAAATTACAAAAGTAATTCAAACAAAATGCAATTATTTTATAAAAAAACTTCACCTAAAATATTTTAAGTGAAGTTTGATATGCTTAAATAGATTTTTCTAAATATTATCTTCTTCTGTGTGATAGTTTATAAATTTTATGAGGTTTTAAAGTATAACCTACTGATAATTGGAAGTTAACAGTATTGAATAATTGTTGATTACCTGCTTTTATTATGACAGTATTTGGGTCATTATCAATTTGACGTTGTATTTCATCTGAAAATTTGAATTTATAAGGGTTTAAAAATTGAAATTCTCCTGTAATCCCAATATTCAAACCAAAGTCAAATTCATAAGCCATTCCTAATACAACCCCCATTGAAGGTTTGCGTTTTTTATAGAAGTATTGCCCTTGTGAGTTGGCAATAGATAGATTTACTAAGTTCTGGATTTCTTCTTGTGTTAATCCTGTATTTGCAGTAATTGAAGCGATTTGACTTTCTATTTGTTGTTTTATGAAGGCTGCATTATATTTACCTCCATCTATTGTATTTAAGTCTTGTATTTCATTTTCTACTCTTCTACGAGCATCTAGTAAATAGCCTATCTGAGGACCAACTGTCAAACGCCAATTAGCATTGCCAACACCTAAAAGTAAATTTACATCTGTGTAAACAAACTCATTAAAGTAACGAACTGTAAGCTCCTCAGCACCATTAGCATTGCCAACTCTTGTTACATCTGTAACTTTGTGCATCACACCTTTTTCAGAAACTAGTAATTCTGGTTGAAAATATAAGATTTCAGAAATAGGCATACGAGCATAAAAACCTCCATGAAAACCAGGCATAAACACAGCTTTTGCCTCTTTTCCTCCATCTATAAAAGAAAGGGAATTTTTTGTAAAATCTCCTAACATATAAGAGTAATTCAAGCCTCCTTTTATTCCATACTCTGTTTGAGCAAATATGCTATAACATGAGGCGAAAAAACAAGTAATTAATAAACTGAACTTTTTCATAACACTTTTATTTAATAACTAATCTTCTAATTTTTGCATTTTATAGTGCCAAATATCACACTCTTGAAAGGGTTCTCCAAGTTTTTGAAAGCCAAATTTTTCGTAAAACTCTACTACTTGTATTTGTGCATGCAAATATAATGCTTTATTTTGACTTTCAGGATGATTCTTTATATCATGAAGTACATTTTCTAAAATTGCTTTACCTACTTTCTTATCTCTAAATTCTTTTAAGACTGCAAACCTTTCGAGTTTAACCCCTTTTTCTGTAAAACGCCAACGAGCTGTCCCACAAGGTGTATTTTCGTAATATGCCAAGAAATGATAACTTTCCTGCTCATAGTTATCGTACTCGTCTTCTTTGGGCACTTTCTGCTCTTTTACAAAGACTTCTTCTCTTATATCAATAGCAGATTTTGTATCTATCTGATTATCAATTTTTTTTACCTGAATCATTAAAATTGTACATTTTTAACTCCTCTAGCTAATTTTCTTTTATTCTGAATTTTACGTATTTCCTCCAAATCCGACTCTGGAATAGAGCTTATTAGTTTTTTGGTATATTCTTGTTGTGGGCTGTTATAAATATCTTCTGCATAACCTATTTCTTCAATTTTACCCTTATTCATAACCAAAATTCTATCTGCCATAAAACGAACCACAGACAAATCGTGTGAAATAAAGATGTAAGTGAAATGAAATTTTTCTTTGAGTTCGTTGAGTAGATTGAGTACCTGAGCTTGTACAGAAACATCCAAAGCAGAAACAGACTCATCACAAACCACAAATTTAGGTTCTAAAGCCAAGGCTCTTGCAATAGCAATACGCTGACGTTGCCCTCCAGAAAATTCATGAGGGTAATGTGTAAAATGTGATGCCTTCAGGTTTACTGTTTCCAATAAATCTATCACTCTGTCCTTTCTTTCTTTGTCATTATTTCCGATACCAAAGACCTTCATAGGTTCCATAATCGCCTCTCCAACTGTTAGTCGTGGATTTAAAGATGAGTATGGGTCTTGAAAAATTATTTGCATATCTTTTCGTAAAGCCCTGATTTCCTGAGCTTTTAACTGATAAATATTTTGCCCACCAAAGATTACCTCACCCGATGTTGGTGTAATAAGGTTGAGTAGCATACGTCCGAGTGTTGTTTTTCCACAACCCGATTCCCCCACAAGTCCCAGAGTTTCACCAGGGTACACATTAAAACTTACATCGTCTACGGCTTTCTTATATTCTACAACCTCTTTTTTGAACCAACCCTTAGTTTTGGTAGGGAAGTATTTTTTTAAATTATAAACTTCTAATAGAGGTTTTGTTTGAAGTGTCAGCTCTATTTTACGGTCAGCAATATCTTCATCACTTTCAAGTGTCATCATCAAAGCCTCACCTATTGAACCATATTTGTGTTTTTCGATAATTTCACCATTGGGGCTTACCTCCATAAAATCAGATACCACAGGTAAAATTTTCATTTTCATATTGGCTCTGGGTCTGCAAGCCAGTAAACCTTTTGTATAAGGGTGAAGAGGCTGATAGAAAAGCTCCCACGTATCGTTTTTTTCTACTGCTGAACCTCTATACATCACCATGATTTTATCAGAGATTTCGGCTATTACGCCCAAATCGTGAGTAATAAAAATAACAGCCATTCCCAGTTCATCTCTGAGTTCCTGAATAAGTTTGAGTACTTCATCCTGAACTGTTACATCAAGAGCTGTGGTAGGTTCATCGGCAATGAGTAGTGCAGGCTGGCATGAAAGAGCCATTGCAATCATTACTCTTTGTTTTTGTCCTCCTGATATTTCGTGGGGATATGCTCTAAAAATACGTTCAGGGTCAGGTAGTTTTACTTTTTCAAAGAGTTCAATTGCTCTCTTTTTAGCTTCTTCTTTGGTTACAGATTGATGCAAAAGAATTGTTTCCGTGACTTGCTCACCACAAGTATATACAGGATTGAGAGATGTCATAGGCTCTTGAAAAATCATCGCTATGTCATTTCCTCTAATATCCTGACGCATTTGAGCTTCTGAGAGTTCAAGGATATTAACTTTCCCTATTTTGGGAGAATGGAATATAATTTCTCCACTTGTAATTTTACCAACTCCTTCTTGGATAAGTCTTAAAATAGCCAAAGTAGTAACAGATTTTCCTGAACCTGACTCTCCTACTATTCCAAGTGTTTCACCTTTATACAAAGTAAAACTTACATTTTTTACAGCTTGTGTAGTTCCTTTGCTGGTGGTAAAAGTAACACTTAAATCTTTAATTTCTAAGAGTATATCATTAGAATTGGCTTGCTGCATGGTAAAAGGGGCTTCAATATTTTCTGAAATCTAAAAAAAAAACATTTTTTGTGCAAATTTAGACAAAAACTATTTTTTAGAAAGGTTTGTTTCTTATAAAAATTAAAATGTATGAACTGGATACCCTTAGAAAACCTAGAACAATTAGAAGACATTAAGAAAAAGCCCAAAGCACTAATTTTTAAACACAGTACACGTTGTTCTATTAGTGCTACAGCTCTCGACCGTCTACAACGCCAGTGGAATGACACTGATATGCAACAAGTAGAAGCCTATTATCTGGATTTGATAAAGTATAGAGATATTTCTAACAAAATTGCTGAAATATTCAGTGTAGAACATCAGTCTCCACAGGCACTACTTTTATCTGATGGAAATTGTATTTACCATGACTCTCATTATAGTATTGATTATCAGGAAATTAAAAATTTAAGTAATTAATCTTAATTCATGCAATCAGAACATGTTGCACTTGGATTAAAACAGAACTGGAGACAGTTTACAATTCTGGTAATTGTTAATGCTTTTGTAGGAGGCATGGTTGGGCTTGAACGAACTATTTTTCCTCAATTTGCAGAAACCTTTTTTGGAATTTCTTCTAAAACTGCCATTCTATCTTTTATTGTAGCTTTTGGGCTTTCCAAAGCTTTTACAAACTATTTTACTGGAAAATTAGCCAATCAGTTAGGCAGAAGAAATTTATTACTAATTGGTTGGCTTTTAGCAACTCCTGTTCCAATAATGCTTTTGTATGCTACTCATTGGAACTGGATTGTTATTGCCAATATTTTATTAGGTGTTAGTCAGGGACTTACATGGAGTAGTACCGTTGTCATGAAAATAGACTTAGTAGGAGAAAAAGATAGAGGCTTTGCCATGGGTCTCAATGAGTTTGCAGGATATTTTGCAGTAGGTGTAATTGCTTTTTTAACAGGCTATTTGGCTAGCCATTATGGTATAAAACCCTACCCCTTCTATTTAGGCATAGGTCTTTCCCTTTTAGGTTTTTTCACAACACTTTTTTGGGTAAAAGACACCCGAACATTTGTTGTACAAGAATCAAAACAAACTAATAAGAATATCCTTGATAACATATTTATTCAAACAACCCTTAAAAATAAGACACTAAGTGCTGTTACTCAGGCTGGTCTGGTTAATAATCTTAATGATGGCATGATGTGGGGGCTTTTTCCTATTATACTGCTTTCCTATGGATTCAATACAAATACTGTTGGTGTTTTAACGGCTGCTTACCCAACTGTTTGGGGAATTGGGCAGTTATTTACAGGAAAGATGTCCGATATTTACTCCAAAAAGAAAATGTTATTTTGGGGAATGCTGATACAAGGCATTGCCATTATTTTGGTTCCATACACCAAGCATTTTTATGGATTACTGATATTAGCTTCTGTACTGGGTTTTGGAACAGCCTTGGTTTATCCTACTTTTCTATCTACCATTGCTCAGGCTACCCCACCTCAGCAAAGAGCTGAGAGTGTTGGAGTCTTCAGGCTTTGGCGAGATTTAGGTTATGCAATAGGAGCTATTATTTCGGGTGTAATGGCTGACTTTCTGGGAGTTGAGTACGCTATTATCTGGATTGGATTGCTTACAATTGCATCTTCATTTGTGATTCAATATCGGATGGAAGCAAAAAAAATGGTGTAATTTAAGCATTACACCATTTTTTTTATTTTGCTTGTTTCACTTCTTCTTCGAGTCTGTCTTGCATACGCTTACAGATATTCTCCATATCCATTGCCATTATTTCATCGCCTGTCGCAACACGAATCATGTCTGCAAGCCCCGAAATTGTTTCAATACAGAAACGTTTCATTTCGAGTACTTCCATTTGTTTTGTCCATAAATCAATTTTTAGTGTACCTTTTCCCCACCCGTCCCAAATTGCTAGCGAAATAGCTTTGGCTTGTTCTGTTCCTGGTTCTGGCTTTTGGGTTGCATCCCATTCTATTTTTTCGCAAACATTCTGGTCGTCTAATACAATGTCAAGAGTAATTTTTTCTTGTCGCATAAAAAAAGGTTTAAATGTTGAGTTATCAAAAGGTTCAAGAATTTTATTAGATTTGTGTTCAAAAATACATCAAAAATGCGATTCTTGTTCTCAATTTCTTTGCTTTTTGTAGTTTTCTTAAAAACTACTGCACAAACTAAACAAAAAGATTTAGAAAAAAATTACGAAAAGGCTATAAAATCTTTTGAAAAAAATGATTTCAAAGAAGGTTATACCTATCTGGCAGAATGCCTGAAGATAGATTCTACATGGCATGATGCCCTTTATAGCAAGGCATTCTTCGAGCTTGAAGAAGAAGAATATGAAAAAGCTGAGAAAAGTTTTTCTAAATTGTTATATCATCATCCCAAAGATACACTTGCCTATTTGGGCAGAGCCAGAGCCAAAGTAAATTTAGATTTGTTTGAGCAGGCTTTTAGAGATGTGCAAAAAGTTTTACAGATGGATAGTACTCATGTACAGGCTCTTACAGATATGGGCTATGTATATGCTTCTGCTGGATTTCCCAAAGCTGCTCAAGAATATTTAGATAAAGCCCTCAAGTATTCTCCCGAAAATAATAGTATTTACCAACTGAAAAGTTATGCTTACTGGTTGGATAAAGACTTAGATGGAGCTACTATTTATGCAGATAAAGCCCTCGAGAAAAATAAAAATAACGTAGAGGCTCTCAAACTCAAGGCTTATATCTCTTATGAAAAAGATAAATATCAAGAAACTATTAAAACTTTTGAATCTGTACTCAAAAAAGATAAATATGCCTTTGAGGAAGATGATTTTTATTATTGGGGAATGGCTCATTATAAACTCAAAAACTATAAAAAAGCGTTAGAGATTTTTCAGAGTTATCCAGAATTCCAAAATCCTTATTTGGCTTATGGTGAGGCTATTGCCTACTTTCAAACCAAACAATACGAAAAAGCATGGCAGGCAACTCTTAAAGCTGAAAACAAAAAACAAGACCTTCCTGCTGAGTTTTATTATGATAAAGCCATTATAGCCCATTATAATCAGAGAAAAAATGAAGCCAAAGACAATTATGCTCATGCTCTTGGCATGATGCCTGAATTATTTCTACAAAAAAATGCAAAAGATGAAAAAGCTGAAGTCATTACAGATGCTGGGAAACTTTTAAATAGCAGTTTTACAAAGACCGAACTGGATAATCTACTTATTTTAGCATATCAGGAAAGAAGTTTGAATCTTTTACAGGAAAATGATAAAAAACAGGCTTTTAAAGATATTGAAAAAGCCTTAAAAATGGATTCGCTCAACTCCAGAAGCTATACCATCAGAGGTATTGTGTATGCAATGGATGGAGATTTTCAGAATTCTAACAAAGATTTTGAGAAAGCCGAAAAACTACCCAAAGAACGTAATTACGAATATTTATACCTGATGCGTGGGCTTGCAGCTGCCGAAGCCGAAAATTTTGGACAGGCTGTGTATTATTTGGATAAAGCCATTGCCACAAACCCACAAAATCCTTCATATTATGCTGAAAAAGCTCATATTCTCTTCGAAATAGATTCAGTAGAGGAAGCCCTTCAGAACATAGATAAAGCCATTGCTCTCAAGCCTAAAGAAGCTGAATATCGTTTGGATAAAATAGGGTATTTGTATGGAGATGAGCAAATAGATAAAGTCCTCACAGAAGCTGAGGAGTTATTAAAACTAGATCCTGATACTGTAGAAGTCTATTATTTTAGAGGAATGGCACATTTAGCCAAAAATAATCTTAAACAAGCCAAGAAAGACTTAGAATATTTTTTAGTTTTTTATCCTGATGACCAAGAAGCTCAAAAAGCTCTTCAAAGCATTAAATAATATAGAGAAAAGTACTTTATAACATAAAACCTCTATGAAAAAGCTTATCATAATTTCTGTTTTGCTAGCATTTACAAACTTTGCCATAGGTCAGGATAAAAAAAGTGCCATAAGTATCAATTTTGGTGTTCATCAAACCAATTCTTACAAAAAACTAGTTTATTATTATACATGTACTGAAGGATGCTATCCTACTCAACAAAAAAGTGCTACCTCTTTTGATTTTAATATTTTATATACAAGAAAAACAAAAAATCCAAAATTGAACGTTATTTTTGGTATCGGATTGAATCAGAAAGGTTTAGATGGCTTAGGAATGTGGGATAATGGAGCTGGTGATTATTCTCCTGAAAAATACAACTTTAGGAATACTTATATAGGTTTGTATGGAGGTGTTGGCTATAGCCTCTTAAACTCTCAGAAAACAAATATTTCTTTAGGGCAATTGCTAAGTCCAGAAATTGTAACCCAAAACTACGAAAATTACAAAAAGATTGCTCTTGCAACAAGAACAAACCTAACCATTACTTATAAATTGATAAATAATCTTTCGCTTGTACTAACACCCTATTTCCAAACAGCCATCACTAAATATAATAAAACAAGATTATTGGTAAGCTCAGATTATATTCCTTTTGGATATGGAATAAATTTTGGTGTTTCATTTTAAAATTAAAAACTTATTTTTATTTCAAATCCAGCCTTTCTAATAAATTTCCTACTGTAAAATCTCGCATTTCATTCTCTAAGTTTTTAAACTCCTCAGGCAGGGCTTTTTTTACAAATGTCCCTTCTCTGAGCAAATGAATCTCATCACAAATTTCGTGTAATGTTGAAAAAATATGAGAAGAAACCAATACTGTTTTCCCAAGCATTTTGAGTTTCTTGATAATCTCAACAATCATCATATTACTCTGAATATCAACTCCATTGAATGGTTCATCGAGTATAAACACTTCATTATCCTGCATTAAAATAGCTGTAAATGCCAGTTTTTTCTTCATTCCCGTTGAATACGAAGTAACATACTGATTCAGAGGCAAATCAAATACATTCCTTTTTTCAAAATCTGGGGTTTGAATATTTCGGGCATGGCATAATAAATGAATATACTCTTTGCCTGTCATTTTAGAGAAAAAATAAGACTCTGTTTGTAGATAACCTATATAATTTTTGAGAGGTTTGAAAGCACTCTCAATATTACCTTCAAAGTCTTCCAGACCCGCTATGCATTTGAAAAGTGTTGTTTTCCCTGCACCATTTTCACCCACAATTCCATAGATTTTACCTTTTTCTAAAGTAATGTGTATGTTTTTGAGAATCTGATGCTTTCCATACGATTTTGCTAGGTTTTCAATAGTAATCATTTCAAGATTTTATCTAGTTTTTTGAGAGACTGAAAATACCAGTAGGGTATCAGAATGAGTAATAATGGTGGTACTTGAAAATTAAGAGCAAATAAAAAAGACTCTTTAAGCATCACCTTTTCAGGAAAAACAGAGTATTTCATCAGAATAGCAGCTAATAGTAATAAATAGCCCCAAATCATAAAAATACCTATCATCCACCATTCTTTTGGAAAAAATATAATCAGAGAAATAAAAACAGGTAGCAATATGCATGTTGTATAGAAAAATGCCACACCTATTTTTTTGAAAAGAAACTTTTTTGCTGAAATTGAATACGTCCAGACATAGAATTTATCTTCGGTATTCATGTAAAATGCCAAAGAGACTAAAAAAACAATAATAATTGCAAATACAGCCAAATTTGCATTTTTACTTAGAATACCTGTCAAAAGCAATCCGTATGCTACAAAAAACAGATAAAAAGCATTCCGAAAGCCCACCATAAACTCATACGGATACTTATAAAAAGGTGTTGGAATTGTAATGTTTTCTCTTTTCTTGGGTTGTATAAATGAGAAAAGTATTGCTAGAATCACAAGAACTCCAGCAAACAGCCATTCAATTTTATAGAATAGAAACATTAAAAATGGAGAAACAACTATCAAGTTCTCTGTAATTCGTATTTTCTGATAAACTTTTGTTGGATAACACCACTTTAAAAACATATTTCGATGAGATTCTTGTAGTCCTATTGTGCTACTCAGAGCCAAAGCCAGATACACAAAAGGTGCATAATGAGTCTGTTTAAAAATACTATTGGATATTACCAAAAAAGCCCCTCCTCCTAGCAAATAAATAATCAGAGGGTGTAATGCCAAATCTCTGATATGTCTGTTAAGTATTCTGTATTGCAAGGAGAAGTAATACTGCATAAAATATTAAAAACGAGGAATATATACTACTTTTTTTGTTTCAAAAAACTCTTCTTGAAAGAATTTATTCAAATCATAGACTTTATATTTTCTTTTAAGTTCTTTGAGTTCTTCATCTAAATCGCCTCCTTTAAGGTGCAAAATACCATTGGAGAGCTTATTGTATTCATTTTTACTGAATTTGTTTTTTACCCACTCATAAAAAGGTAAAGAACGTGTAACGCCTCTGCTTAGTACAAAATCGTACATAGAATTAGGTGCTTGTTCGGCTCTGAGTTGCTCGGCTTTCACATTTTTAAGTCCTAATTCTTCGGCTATGGCTTTTACAACACTAATTTTCTTGCCAATAGAGTCTATCAAATGAAATTCTACTTCTTCAAACATAATGGCAAGAGGTATACCAGGGAAGCCCCCACCTGTTCCTACATCCAAAACCATAGTCATGGGCTGAAAGCTAACAACTTTGGCAATGCCCAACGAGTGTAAAACGTGATGTGTGTATAATTCGTCTATATCTTTTCGAGAAATGACATTAATTTTACTATTCCATTCAGTATAAAGGCTTTGTAAAGCTCCAAAACGTTCTTTTTGTGTATCTGTAAGAGAAGGGAAATATTTTTCTATAATCTGCATATTCTAAAACATTAGGTTACAAAACTACAAAAAATAAAAACAGGTAAAAATTTTACCTGTTTACAATTTCATATCGTTCATTAATCTTCCCAATATTCTGTGCCTTTACTATCCACATAGCCCAGTTTTTCCTTAAAAACCACATTGAATAATCCTTCTCCATAATTTAAAGCTTTATCATATTTTATTGGAATAATAATATTTCCTGTTTTATCAATCCCTCCAAATTTCCCATTAAGTTCTACTACTGCTAAACCTCCCCTAAAAATATCAACTGTATCATACCTACTTAAGATTATTTCCTTGCCTACATTGTCCACAAAACCCCATTTATCATTCAGTTTTACAGCTGCTAAACCTTCACTAAAAGTATAAACAGATTTGTATTTTACAGGGATAACCTCTTTACCTATTTTATCTATAAAGCCATATTTATCATTTAATTTTACAATTGCCAAACCTTCATGAAAGGGTTGAGCATCATCATATTTGGATAATACTACCTCTTTACCTGCTTTATTAATATATCCAAATTTACTCTCTAGTTTTACTCTTGCCAAACCTTCACTAAAATCATAGATATTATCATATTTTATAGCAACTATTTCTTTATTTGTTTTGTCTATTACCCCTGCCTTACCATTAATTTCTACAATAGCCACACTCTCATTGAAAGGATTGACCCAGTCATATTTCATTGGAACGACTACTTTACCTAATGTATCCATATAACCCCATTTATCATTGAGCTTGACACATAATAACCCTTCATGAACAATAGCATAAACAAAATAGTATTTAATCCTTGTCTTTTTTTTTCCTTTTTTATTTATAAAAAAATTTTTCTTCTTAATTTGAACAATCGCTACTCCTTCATTAAAAGTATGAGCAAAGTCATATTTTAATTTTATAGGTACAGATTTTCCACCAAATATATTTATAAACCCCCATCTATGATTTAGTTGTACTCCAATTAAGTTTTCTTTAGAATTTACCAAAGCAACTTTGTCATATTTAGTAGCTATCACTTCTCTACCTGTTGAATCAAATAATCCTTTTTTATTATTCAATACAACAACTCTAAAGCCATCAACAGAAAATCCAATCTCATCATATTTTATAGGAATAACTTCTTTGCCTATTTTATCAATAGCTCCCCATTTATCATTTATTTTAACTATTGATAAACCATCATCAAAAGTATCAACTGCATCATATTTGCAAGGGATAATAATTTTCTTATTCCTATCCGAGAATCCCCATAAGTTTCCTTTTCTGTAAGGTATTAAATCAGTTTGGGCATATAGCATACCTGATAAAAACACACTTAGAAGTATTAAAACAAATCTTCTCATTGTAAACATAAATCATTTTAAATATAAGAAAAACTTTTCATCAATCTTCCCAATATTCTGTGCCTTTACTATCTACATAGCCCAGTTTGCCAGAAATACGAGATTCACTTTTACTTGTAAATCCTCCCATTATACCTTCATTTCTTTCATAATTTTGCAGTTTTTCTATCACCACACCTTTTTTATCAATATAAAAATATTCTTTATTTTTTCTGATTAAAGCTTTTCCATTTACAAAGTCATGTACAATCTCATCATATACGTGTGGAATAATCTCTTTCCCCATCTCATTGATAAAACCCCATTTATTTTTATATCTGACACCTATTAAATCTTCCTGAAAAAATCTGATAAATTCATATTTGAAAGGCAGAATCTCTTTGTTTTCTTCACTGACAAATCCCCATTTACCATTTAATTTCACACCAAACATTTTTTTTGCATAACGTGTCCCCTGATACATACAAGGAATCACTTCTTTCCCTTTTTCATCAACAAAACCCCACTTATCCTGAATGCTTACTTCTGCTCCTTTTAAACTCTGATCGTCCACAAAAAAGTTGTCATATTTGAAATCTATTAACTGATTGTTATTTTTATCAATAACACCCCACTTGTTTTGATATTTTGCTTTAAGCCATTCCAAACTACCCACAACATCTAAAGATTCGTATTTAAAAGGAATGATTTCTTTACCATTTATATCAAATGCTCCCCATTTCTTATCATATTCAGCAATGATTATGTTTTTACTTGTTCGTAACCATATTGTATTATACTTGGGAGCTATTATCTCTATGCCTTTATCGTTTATCATTCCTACTTTATTGCCCAAAACAACTGTTGCCAATCCATAAGAAACATAAAAAGTATTTAAAGCATCGTATTTATGCAAAACGACTGCCTTCTCTTCTTTATTTTTAAAATAAAGTTTATCTTTAAATTGAACTTCAAACAAATCATTTTCGTTATCATACTTTCTGATATCCTGATACTTATAAGCAATTATTTCCTTTCCTGTATTGTCTAGTATTGCCCATTTATTTCCTAATTTGACAGCAAATGATTGTCTGTCTGTGTTTACTATAATCAACTCATATTTACAAGGTAATATTTCTTCTCCTAAATAATTGATAAGCCCTTTTTTATCATAATTTGTCCATACAATCGCAAAACCATTTTTAAAATCATCTACATACTTATAACTTAAATCTTTCATTTTTTCACCTTTTTCATTAAAAACTGCATTTTTTTCGTTTGAACAAATAAATATCTTGTTTTCTTCAACGTATTCAATAGTGTTATATTCACATGATAGGATTTCTTTCCCTTTTTTGTCTATAATTCCGTATTGGTTATTGTTTACTACTTTAAATAAATTTTGATTTAATACTTTTATAGATTCATATTTACATGGGATGACCAATTTCGCTTTTTGATTGATTACTCCTTTCTTGTCTTTTATATCTGTTACTATGTAAAAATCAGTATTTTTATCATATTCAGATATATCTTTATACAAAACTGTTTGTGTTTTCTTACCACTCATTTTATAGAGTTCCCACTGGTTATCCTTTTTTATCCAATACAACTCATCATTGAAAACCCTGATGATTTCATTTGTTGCAGGAACTAGTATAATACCCTTGTTATCAATCAATTCGTATTTACCTGATATTTCACCAACAGCAATATTTTTATCAAAATGAAGTTTCTTTGTGTATTTACAGGAAACTATCTCTTTTCCTGTTTTATCAAAAACGCCCCATAACCCATCTTTTTGAATTATAATATTCTGTTTTGAATCAATAGATATTTGATTATATTGACAAGGAAGTATTTCTTGCCTTGATATGACATTAAAAATCCCTTTTTTATCATTTTTCTCAAGAATGATGAGTTCATTATTCAGTATATCTAAGGCATTATACTGAAATGGGAGAATTTCATTTCCTGATTTATCTATACATCCATATAAGTTATTCTTTTGTACAACTCCTAAATTGTATTTAAAAGGTTCTGCATCATCATATTTACAAGAAATAATTATTTTTTTATTTCTATCTGAAAACCCCCATAAGTTACCTTTTCTATAAGGAATTAAATCAGTTTGAGCAACCAAAGAGTTGCATATAAACCAACTAAACAGAAAACAACAGATATTTTTCATGCATTTATAATTATTCTAGTATTCTATCAACTCAAATATAAGCATTTAAACTAAGTTTTATTGTTTTGTAAAAACCTTTTATTGTATATTGCTTTTCATAAACCTTAACTGATTTTTTTATGAAAGCTATCATTTTTTTATGGGTATTCGTACCTTTTTTAGTAGTGGCTCAAGAAAGAGGTAATATCAATAGAGCCTCAGGGAATGTGAATAAAGATGCAGGAAATGCAAATTACTACAATAATACCTACCAACAGCCCCGAAAATACAATACACAAATAAATCCTCTTTATTTCGATCCTAATGGCGATATGATTGTATCTGTTTCGGGTTTAGCCAATGTGAAGGCAGATAGTTATATTGCTATTTTTAATCTTTCCCAAATTGGAAAAACCACACAAGAAGTCAATGAGCTTTTAAATGGTCGAATCAATCAGATTATCACCAAAATCAAGACCCTTCCGAATGTAAAAACATACATAGATGTCATTTCTTTTGTACCTGTATATGAGTATGATACAGAGAAAAAAGTTTTTAGCAAACGTACTTACAACGAAATACCTAAAGGTTTTGAGATGCAAAAAAACATTCATATTGAGTATACAGACCCCAGTCTTTTAGAGAATATTATGAGCATTTGTGCTGAATATGAGGTTTATGATTTGGTAAAAGTAGATTATCATTCTAATAATCTTGAAAATATCAAAAAAGAAATGGCTACTAAAGCAAAAGCCATTCTGAAAGAAAAAATCAAGAATTATCAGGAAATTCTGAGTACAGATTTGAATGTAGGCGAAAAACAAATTGTAGATGGGTTTCAAATATTTTATCCTGTTGATATGTACAAATCGTATCAGGCTTATTCGAGTGCTAATTTACAACAGAATCCATCCAAATACGAAATCAGACCAGCTACCAAAACCACAACCTATTACTATCAACCCATTATCAACGAAGATTTTGACTTCGTTATGAATCAGAAGTCTTTAGAACCTACCATTCAAATTGTTTATGAAATTAAGTTCAAGGTAAAGAAAGAATCTAAAGCAAAAGAATATTTTTGGCTGACTCCTAATGGAGAAGCAAAACCTTTAACTATTGGCAAATAATGGAAACATATATTTCGTTGCTCAGAGGTATTAATGTGAGTGGTAAGAACAAGATTCTCATGGCTGATTTAAAGGCTATTTACGAAAATATAGGTCTGTTGGAAGTACAGACCTATATTCAGAGTGGAAATGTAATTTTTAAAGCCCAAGAAATTAACAATCAGGATATTACTAAAAAGATAACTGAGGCTATTTTCCAAAAATATGGTTTTCAAATTAGTGTATTTGTAGAAAATGTGGCAGAAATAGAACGATTAATGGCTCTTAATCCTATTGAAGAAATGGAAAGCCAAGATTATAAAAGAGTGTTTTTTTCTTTACTTTCCGAGCCTCCTAAACAAGATTTACAAGAAAAATTTGCACAAATAAGCTATCCACCAGATGAGTATTATGTTATAGAAAATGTAGTTTTTTGGAAAGTTTTGATGGCTTCCAAAGACTCAAAACTTTCTAATAATCTTTTTGAAAATAAATTAAAAGTAATTGCAACCACACGCAACTGGAATACCATGCTCACACTAATCAACTTGTCAAAAAATTAATTTTCAATAATTTATATATTTTTTTAAAAATTTTTATGTTTTTATTTAGACTTATTACAAATAATATTTCTACATTTGCTCCTGCTTTCTAAAAAAGCATTTTTTTATTCATATTTATCTTTAATCAGTCTAAATAAAATTATGTTTTCTTTACTAAAAACTATTTTACCATTATTTGCTGTCAGTGTTCTTGCCTTTTCTTGTAAGAAGGATGAGGCTCGCCCCGCTTTACAAATTCCTGCATCTTACGATGGGAGCTCATTTACAACAAATGCTACAACCCAAACATCCGTAATTACACAACTCACCAATATTACCAATGAAGCTAAAAAGGGACGTGTACAAGGTACTATTGTTTCAAAATCAGCTTTAGACAATTTATTTGTAACTGGCAACCCAAGTCTTGCAACTATCATTACAGCTTATTATAAAAGCAAATTAGAGGGTACAAATGGCTGGTTTGATGAATTAGCTAACTCAAGTGGAGGAACTTATGTACCTAGCAACACTCCCACAGGTCAGGGTGGTGTATTTGGTACAGGTTCTAGTGCCTATCTTTTTGATGAGAATGGCTTAGAAATGGAGCAACTTATTGAAAAAGGACAATTTGGAGCAGTATTATACAAACATGCAACAGACCTAATAGATGGTACAGCTATCACAACTGCTACTGCTGACCAGCTTCTGGCTATTTTTGGAGCTACTCCTGCTTTTGCCAATTCTGGCTCAAATAATGTAGCTGTTGAAAACAGAGACAAAGCAATGGCTAATTATGCAGCCCGCAGAAGTGATATTAATGATGTAAACAGTTTATATATTCAAATTCAGAAGCAATTCATTAAGTTACAAGCAGCTTTGAAAGCAGGAAAAGACTACAACAAAGAACGTGATGAAGCAATTGCTGAAATTAAATTGCTTTGGGAGAAAATCAATGCTGCAACCGTGATTAATTATTGCCACAGCGTAATTTCTACCATGAGCCAAACCACAACAACAGACAATCAAAAAGCTTCTGCTTTACATGCATATGGTGAATGTGTAGGTTTTATTCATGGCTGGAGAACTATTTCTCAAAATCATAAAAAAATTACAGATACTCAAATTGATGAAGTTTTGGTGTTGTTGAATGCTCCTTATAACGCCACTCCTACTTCGTATAAATTCATCACTGAACCAGCTAACGAACTACCTAAATTACAACAAGTTATCAGCAAACTTAAAGCAATTTATGGTTTTACAGACCAAGAAATAGAAAGCTTTAGAAAAAACTGGGTTGCTGAACAGAGCAGATAGATATTACTCTTTTATTTTTTGAGAAAAGAAAATGAATCGGGAGAGAGTTATTTACCTATTTCTAGCTTCTTTTCTCATTTTCTAATGATATTTAAAAATATAAAAATGCAAGATATTATGAGATTATTGATTGTATGTTTGTTTTTAAGCCTTTTTCAAATAGGTTGTAAATCGTCTGATTCTAAGGTAAATAATAGTTTTGACAGAAAAAAACTCCTAGAAAATTATGCTCAAAACCTTATTAAACCAGCGTATTCAGATTTACAGGCTCAGGTAAATTCTCTCAAAACAGCATCCGATAATTTCCTAAATACTACCAATACAGACAATCTGATAGCTTTGCAAAATGCTTGGGTGAATGCCTATAGTAGCTTTCAATATGCCAATGCTTATAATTTTGGAATTGCTGGTGAACAAGGATTAAACAAATCGCTGGTAGAAGAAATAGCTACTTTTCCCGTTTCTACAAGCAAAATAGAAACTGCCATTACAAACAACACAGCTAACTTTAATGATTTCAATAGAGATGCAAGAGGCTTTTTAGCAATCGAGTATTTAATATTTGATATATCAGGAAATCAGCAAAATATCATTAGTAACTTTTCTAATAATATTCGAAAGAATTATTTGAGAGATGCTATTAATAATCTTAAAAACAAAACTGATATTGTTGCTGCTGCTTGGAGTGGTACTTATTACAACGAATTTATCCAAAATACAGGGACAGATGCAGGAAGTAGCACATCTCAGTTATACAACGAGTTCATTCGTAGTTTTGAGACCATCAAGAATTTAAAACTGGGTATTCCCTTGGGAAAAAGTTTAGGACAAATCCAAACTGAACCTCAAAGAGTAGAAGCTTATTATTCTGGTAAAAGTGTAGAAATGATGAAACTACATTTTCAGGCAATTGAAAGCATTTGGCATGGAAAAGCTAAAGATGGTGTAGATGGTATTGGTTTTAAAGAGTATTTAGAAAGTGTTGAGGGGGGAAAAGCTCTCATCAATTCTACAGAAAATCAGTTACTTGTCATTAAAAACCAACTCAATAGCATTCCTAATACACCCAGTTTATCTGTGCAGATTCAGACAAATCCTGCTCCACTAGAAAGTTTACATACAGAACTCCAACGTCATACCAGATTTTTTAAGAGTGACATGAGTTCCCTTTTAGGAATTTATATCACCTATAGTAGTGGTGATGGAGATTAATATTTTTACATGAATATTTCTTTAAACTCTCATAAGTTCTTATGAGAGTTTTCTTTTTCTGTAAAAATTATGGATATTTGTAAAAGAAATTGAAAACTCTTATTATTGAATTAATTGTATGTATGCTGTTGTAGATATAGAAACTACAGGAAGCAAGCCAGACTACGACCGTATCATTGAAATAGCCATTTATTTACATGATGGAGAAAAAATTGTAGATGCTTATACCTCTCTTGTAAATCCAGAAAGATATATCCCCGATTTCATCACAAAACTAACAGGTATTACCAACAATATGGTTGAGGATGCCCCAAAGTTTTATGAAATTGCTAAGAAAATTGTAGAATTTACAGAAGGACATATTTTTGTAGCTCATAATGTCCATTTTGATTACTCTTTTTTAAAAGGAGAATTTAAAAGTTTAGGATTTAATTATAACCGTAAAACACTTTGTACTGTTCGTTTGAGCAGAAAACTGATACCAGGTCTGCCTTCATACTCTTTAGGTAAACTTTGTAACAGTATTGATATTAAGGTAAAAGACAGACACAGAGCCAAAGGAGATGCAGAAGCCACAGCAAAGCTTCTGAGCCGTCTAATTCATCTCAATGAAAATCAGTTTGAGAATGATATTATTGATGAAGAAATTAAGTTTGCCACACTCCCACCCAAAATCCAAAGGGAGCAGGTAAATGCTCTGCCAGAAGAAACGGGCGTGTATTATTTCCATGATGATACAGGAAATGTGATTTATGTAGGTAAAAGCAGAAATATCAAAAAACGCATAGCCTCTCATTTTCAGCTTTTTAACAAAACCCGAAAATCGGCAGAACTCAAAGATACCATTGCAGATATTAGCTATACCATTACTGGAAGCGAACTGGTTGCTTTATTACTTGAATCTGAAGAAATTAAGCATTATACGCCTCGCTTCAATAAAGCTCAACGCCGAAGCAGTTACAATTATGGGATTTTTGTTAGAAAAGATTCTGAAGGTTATCTGCATCTGTATGCTGACAAGATTAAAGCCAGTAAAATGCCTATTTATTTTACAGAATCGGCATCTGTGGCTCGTCTGATTATCGAGAAATATCAGCAAAAATACGAGTTATGTCAGAAATTTTGTGATATGTACAGACACTCAGGAGCTTGTTTTGGACATAGAATAGGCGAATGTGCTGGAGCGTGTGTTGGTGAAGAAGATTTTGAAAAATATAACCAACGTGTAGAAAAAGTGATAGCTCTGCTTAGTCAGTTTAAAAAGCCCAATTTTGTGATTGTTGGTAAAGGGAGAACTCTAGAAGAACATTCTCTGGTTTGTATAGAAAATGGCAGATATTTAGGTTTTGGTTTTGTAGATACAGAAACTCTCAAAAATACCCCTGCTCATCTAGCCAAAGACTTCATTGAAAACAGGCAGGATAATAGAGATACACAAAAAATTATCAGACAATACCTTGAAGTAAGCCACGATAAAGTATTGAGTTATGATTAATTTAATGTTGTTTTAAGTAAATAATATCGTTTTTTTATATCTTTGCATTAATATGCATTTTTTAAGAAAACATATCATCTTTCTTCGCTTATTTTGGTTTCTAATGGGGATCCATGTACTTAACTTTAGTATAGATTCCCCAGATAACCATTCTGATGATATTCCAGAAGATTTAAGCTATAATGATATTGAGAGTTTCTTTGAGATGTTTGTTGAAAATATTTTAGGTTGTGAAAATGCTATAGAAGAACATGATGAAGATGATACAGAAACTGGTGGCTCTGTAGATATTTCTAAAATTGTGTTCTTTTCTGATTTCCAGCATGTCAAAACACCTAATTTGAAAAATAGATATTTATATACCATATCTAAAATTACCATATATCAAGATAATTTCTCTATCAATTTTCATCCTGAAATTATACCTCCCCCTCCTAAATTACAAGCATAGTTTTTAGTAAAACCAACATCTAAATTACAAGCTTAAGATTTACATTTTTTGTAAATCCAATACCTCTTTGTTTCATACCTAAAAAATATTCAAGATGAAAAATATTATTTTTGGGGTGTTTTTACTTTGTCTATATTCTTGTGCAAGTCATAAAGATGCTAAACAAAGCAACACTCAAGATAAATTTATTATTACCTCTCCTATGGTAATTGATACTACTTTTCTCCAAGAGTATATAGCAGATATACAATCTATTAAAAATGTAGAAGTTCGAGCAAAAGTAAAAGGATTTTTAGAAAGAATTTATGTGGATGAAGGACAAAGCGTTCAAGAAGGTCAGATTCTATTTAGCGTTGGTAATTCTGGTCTAAGAGAAGAACTTCTCAAGGCTAATGCTCAATTAAAAAGTGCCCAAGCAGAGGCAAAGATTGCAGAAGTAGAACTAAAAAACACTCAATTACTTTTAGAAAAAAGAGTTGTTTCTAGTTCAGAATTAGAAATGGCAAAAGCAAAATTAGAAGCTATACAAGCAAAAATAGAAGAAGCTCAGTCAAATATTACCAATGCTCAATTAAATTTATCTTTTACAACCATTAGAGCACCTTTTAGTGGAAAAATCAATAGAATTCCTCTTAAGGTAGGTAGTTTATTGGAAGAGGGTTCTTTATTGACAACCATTTCAGATAATAGTGCTGTATTCGCATATTTTAATATTTCAGAAAAAGAGTATTTAAACTTCATTTCTAAAAATGACCTCTCTAAAATCCCTCAAGTAAATTTAATCATGGCAAATGGAGTCCTTTTTTCACAAAAAGGTATCGTTGAAACAATGGAAAGTGAAATAGATAAAAGTACTGGTAATCTTGCTTTCAGAGCTAAATTTATAAACCCTGAAGGAGTTTTGAAGCATGGATCTACAGGAAAAATAACGATTCCACAGAAACTTCAAAAAGCTCTTTTAATTCCACAACAATCTACTTTTGAAGTACAAGAAAACTTATATGTATATGTTGTTTCAGCAAACAATACTATCCAATCACGAAAAATCATTATTCAGATGCGTTTAGGAACTATGTATGTTGTCTCAGCAGGTCTCTCCTCTTCTGATAAGATTTTATACGAAGGTGTTCAACTTGTAAAAGAAGGCGAAATCGTCCAAACACAATTTAAGCCTATGATGGATTTGGTACATATCTCAAAAATTCAGTAAAGTTATGACTAAAAGATTTATTCATAGACCCGTTCTGTCCATCGTCATCTCTATTATTATTGCTTTATTAGGAATATTATCATTGGTAAAATTACCTATGACACAGTTTCCAAGTATTGCCCCTCCTGAAGTAAATGTAACCATTGAATACACAGGAGCCAATGCAGAAACTGTCACTAAAGCAGCCATTGTACCTTTAGAAAGAGCCATTAATGGCGTGCCAGGCATGAAATACATGAGCAGTGATGCAGGTAATGATGGTGTAGGTGTAGTTCAAATCATTTTTGAAGTAGGTACTGACCCTGATATTGCAGCAGTAAATGTTCAAAACCGTGTAGCAGCCGTTATGGGCGAATTACCCAAAGAGGTAACCATAAATGGTGTCAAGATAGCAAAAGAAGAAAATGCTATGCTGATGTATCTCAATATTTATAGCACTGATACTACCCTGCAAGAAAAATTCTTATACAACTTTACAGATATCAATATTTTAGCAGAACTTAAAAGAGTCAAAGGTGTAGGATATGCTGATATATTGGGAGCAAAAGAGTATGCCATGAGGATTTGGCTCAAACCTGATAAGATGCTTGCTTATGGAATTTCGACAGAAGATATTAATACTGCCCTTGATGAGCAAAATATTGAAGCTGCCCCTGGAAAAATAGGTGAAAACTCTGATAAAACACTATATCCTTTACAATATGTAGTAAAATACACAGGAAAGTATAATACTCAGGAGCAATATGAAAATATCCCTATTAAAGCTAATGAGGATGGGCAAATTTTAAGAATTAGAGATATCGCAGATGTAGAATTTGGAACAACTTATTTCGATGTAGAAGCCAAATTAAATGGCAAACCAACAGCTTCTATTATGCTCAAGCAGTTACCAGGCTCCAATGCCAGCGAAGTAATAGCAAGTGTTAAAGCAAAAATGGTTGAACTTAAAACCAAAACCTTTCTCAAAGGTATGGATTATAGCATTAGTTATGATGTCAGCCGTTTTTTAGATGCCTCTGTACATGAGGTAATCAAAACATTGATAGAAGCTTTTATTTTGGTTTCTTTGGTAGTTTTTATCTTTCTTCAAGACTTTCGCTCTACCCTTATCCCTGCTATTACAGTACCTGTTTCGTTGATAGGAACATTTTTTTTCATGCACTTTTTTGGTTTTTCGTTAAATTTAATAACCCTTTTTGCATTAGTGCTTGCCATAGGTGTAGTGATTGATGATGCTATTGTAGTAGTAGAGGCTGTTCATGCTAAAATGGAACAGGGACTCTCCCCAAAAAAAGCTACTGAAAAAGCCATGAAAGAAATTAGTGGAGCCATTATAGCCATTACGCTTGTCATGTCAGCAGTATTTGTACCCACAGCGTTTATGAGTGGACCTGCTGGTATTTTTTATAAGCAATTTTCTTTAACAATGGCTATATCTATTGTATTATCAGGTGTTGGAGCTCTTACCTTAACACCTGCATTGTGTGCCTTATTTCTGAAAAATAATCATCACCAAGAAAAGAGAAGCCTTTTAAGCACGTTTTTTAAAGGTTTTAATCGTTGGTATGAAAATCTATCAGAAAACTACAAAAAACTACTGAATATCATTATTCATCGTAAAGTTATTACTTTTAGTATTTTATTATTTTTTGTTATTTCAACAGGTTTACTCAACAGAGTCATTTCTTCAGGTTTTATTCCTAATGAAGATCAAGGCACCTTTTATGTAAGTGTTACCACACCAGCAGGTTCGACACTAGAAAGAACCAAAGAAATCGTAAATAGTATTGAGAAAATAGCCCAAAAATTAGAAGGAGTAGAAAGTGTTGCTACCTTAGCAGGTACCAATATTTTATCTGATGGTACAGGTGCTACTTATGGAACTTTGTTGATTAACTTAAAAGATTGGGATAAAAGAGATAAATCTGTTGATGATTTGATAGATGAACTCTTAGAAAAAACCAAACACATCAAAGGGGCTAGATTAGAAATGTTTCCCCCACCTGCTGTTCCTGGTTATGGTAATGCCAGTGGTTTTGAGTTGAGACTTTTAGATAAGACTGGTTCAGGAGACTTCAAAAAAATGGAGACTACTGTCCAAAAGTTTATAACAGATTTGAAGGCATGCCCAGAAATAGCCTCTGCTTTTACTATTTTCGATGCCAGCTATCCCCAATATTTACTTCATATAGATGAAGACAAAGCTGCCCAAAAAGGTGTTACAGTCAATAATGCTCTAGGTTCTTTGCAAACATTACTAGGAAGTGAATATGCTACTAATTTTATTAGGTTTGGGCAAATGTACAAAGTAATGGTACAAGCATTACCCCAATATAGAGCAAAGCCAGAGGATATACTCAAGCTCTATGTGAAGAACAACCAAGATAAAATGGTACCTTTATCTGCTTTTGTTACACTAGAAAAAGTATATGGTGTAGATCAACTTACCAGATACAATATGTTTCCTTCTGCTGAGCTTAATGGAGAAGCAAAAGATGGTTATAGTAGTGGAGATGCTATCAGAGCTATTCAGGAAGTGGCACAAACTAAATTACCTAAAGGGTATGATATAGATTGGGCTGGTATCACTCGTGATGAAGTAGCAACAGGTAATGAAGCTATTTACATTTTTGCAATATGTTTGATATTTGTTTATTTGCTTCTATCAGCACAATATGAGAGCTTTTTATTACCTCTACCTGTTATTTTATCACTACCTACAGGAATATTTGGGGCTTTTTTCTTTTTATGGTTGTTTGGATTAGAAAACAATATCTATGCTCAAGTCTCCATGATTATGTTGATAGGTTTATTAGGCAAAAATGCAATTCTCATTATAGAATATGCATCTATTAGACATAGAAATGGCTCATCCGTTTTAGATGCTGCTATTGAAGCCGCCCATGTTCGCTTACGTCCCATTTTAATGACATCATTTGCCTTTGTAGCAGGTTTAATACCCTTGATGTTTGCCTCAGGAGCAGGTGCTATTGGAAATAGAACAATTGGTGCTTCAGCAGCAGGTGGTATGTTACTAGGAACTCTCTTTGGAGTTATCATTATTCCTGGTTTGTATTATGTTTTTGCAAAAATAGCAGAAAAATTTGCTCCTAAGGGCAAGAAAGAGCCCATTGCTCTTACTGAAAAAATTTAACATAGTCCTTTATTTATGAAGAAATATATTTATAGTGTAATCTTTTTATGGATGATTACCGCATGTAAAGTGCCTCAAATGGTTTCAAAGCAAACTTTACAAGAATCACCTCAGAGTTTTTTATTAGAAAAGCCTTCTCTAGACTCTATGCATCTTGGGAAATTATCTTGGAAAGATTTTTTCCAAGATACTGAACTAATAAAGCTTATAGAAATAGCTCTACAAAACAATTATGATGTACAAATGGCTTTACAAAATATCCAGATGGCTCAAGCACAAGTAAAATACAACAAAGCAAACCTTTTGCCCTCTGTTTCTGTTGGAGCAAATGCTGGTATTCGTAGATTTGGACTCTATACAATGGATGGTGCTGGTAATGCTACAACAGATATTACTCCTGGACAGATTGTACCTACAAACTTACCCGACTATTTTGTCGGCTTACAAACATCTTGGGAAATAGATATATGGAAAAAACTCCGTTCTAAAAAACAGGCTACTATATTACGCTATTTTAGCAGTATAGAAGGAAAAAATGTTGTAGTAACCAATCTTATTGCTGAGTTAGCCAGCCTTTATTACCAGTTGCTTAGACTTGAAAATGAGATGGATATAATCAAAGAAGCTATCAAACTTCAAGAGCAGGCATTAGAAATTGTAAAACTTCAAAAAGAAACAGGAAGTAGTACTGAACTAGCTGTAAAACAATTTGAAGCTCAGGTTTTTTCAACTAAGAGTTTAGAAAATGAAATCAAACAAATTATTATACAAACTGAAAATCAGATTAACAGGCTATTAGCAAGATACCCTCAAAAATTATTGTTAGAGAAAGAAAGCTTATACAAAGAGCTCACAGTTTCTCCACAAACAGGCATACCCAGTCAAACTCTTCGTAACAGACCTGATGTACGTCAGGCAGAGTTTGAGTATTTGGCTTCTGTGGCAGATTTGAAAGCTAGTAGAGCAGAGTTTTTTCCTTCCTTGATGATAACAGGTTCTCTTGGATTTCAGGCTTTTAATCCCAAATTTCTATTCAGTGCTCCAGAATCTATTGCTTATTCTTTAATTGGGAGTTTTTTTGCCCCCATTTTGAATAGAAATGGTATCAAAGCACAATTTGAATACACAAAAGCATATCAACAACAATCTTTTTTAAATTATCAGAAAACGTGGCTCACAGCATACTTAGAAGTATCAACAGAATTACAGAATCTTATGAATTTGCAGAAAACTTATGAAATAAAAACCCAAGAGGTAGAAGCTTACCAAAAAGCGGTAGAAGCATCTTTAAATTTATTTAAAACTAGTAGAGCTACTTATCTTGAGGTATTATTAACCCAACAAAATCTTTTAAGTGCTAATTTAGAACTCATTACAATTAAAACCAGACAATGGGATGCTCAGATTAATTTATATAAAACATTAGGTGGAGGTTGGAAATAATTATGTACATCTTATTATATTAAACAAAAGCCACCTCAGAAAAGGTGGCTTTTGTTTACAATGGTCTTAACTCTGCTGTTTTTCCCTTCCATGCTTCTTTAAACGGGATATTTACTATAAGTATTTTTTCCTGATATTCCTGTTCTTTTAACTTACTGAATCCATGTGTTTTGATAAGTTTCTCCCATTGAATTTGATGATAATTTTCCTGAAAAACACCTACTTTTTGTCCATTAATCCAGAGAGCAGCAAAGGGAAACCAAGTTGGTATCTGTTCCTGATCACTCACAATCGAAAGAAATCCCGTTGTGCCATCTTGTAAGGGTGTCTGTAATTTATATACCTGTCTAATTTTTACCTGAATAGGTTTTGTAAGTAGTGTATAAATTTTTTGATATTGCTCCTTGGGAATAGTGAGTTGTTTGAGGATTTCCAATGCTTCTGAGGCAATAGCAGAGTGGTAACAATAAGCTTTACAGCTATGTTCCAATGCAATAGCCAAAAAAACATGATGCTCTTTTCGTTGAATGGCGTTTCGATAAGTAGTTGCTTTGTCTTTCCAAGGTATGGAAATACTTGACATCATTAGCCGTTCGATTTGGCTATCGGGTAAGCTGTCGTAAAGTCTTGGAAATAGATATTTTCCATGTGGTCCACATTCGAAGTAATCAACACCCAAACTATACCAAACCGAATCCTGTATTTCCTTTTGATCACAAACAATCATATTCCGCAACTGAGTAGCAAACCAGTCCAGAGCTTTTTCAGCATAAATAGATTTGCTTCCAGTTATATCAGTAAGAAGATCTTGCCAGATGAAATAAATATTCATCTGTGTCCTGTATTCTGGTTCCTCTTCATATAATCGGTGAATCAACTGGTTAATTCTGGAGCAGGAATCCCTAATATCTTGTGTGCTGAAATCGTCTGTTTCTTCTGGAAATTGTGAAATAAAAATCTCCCAGTCCTTTGTGTAGGATACAGGAAATGAATAAAAATCAATTAGATGTAACATCAGGTAATTGTAATTAAAACATCAAGATAATAAAACTCCATAAAAGTTTGTTCATTTAAAGAAAAAATATCCACAATTTTCGCATTCTTGAGTGTTCTTCACGAAAGAAAATAAACCATTATTTGCCTGTGTTAGTTTTTTAGTACCAACACAGGCAAAAATCTCTTGATAATATTTAGACATCCTCAGCATAGAAAAAGTTAAATATTCATCAAAAAAGCCACCTCTCAGAAAAAGGTGGCTTTTGATATTTATTTCTTATCTACTTTTACTTGACTCATAGCTTGCTCTAAAGTAAGCTGTTTATTATCGTATTGTTCCAAAACTTGCCTGTTTACGCTTAACGTGAGGTTTTGAGGTTTTTTGGCAGCATCAAAGTCACGAGGCTCTACAAATGTAATTTCCCAGATTAGTTTTTCATTGTTTTTAAGTGTATTTAATAGCGTTTTACCGTATGTAATGAGGTATTCTTTGCCTAATTTCTCAAGTTCTTCATGATATTTAGCAACCTCTTTTTCTCTTTTTATAGTTGCTTCTTTATTTTTTTCTTCAATTTTTTTGAGTTCTTTGGGATCTTTTTCTTTATATTTCATCTCAACTCTTACAACTCCATTTTCCTCATCATAGGTAGACTGGTATTCTCCCTCTTCTGGTTCCTCCATGATTCTTAGTTTTTTATGAAATATTTTTGCGTCATACTTCACTCCAAAATCTTCTAAGTAAAAAGATTGTACACGCCCAATGCTTCTAAACTCTGTATTTTCTTTTTCTATATTTACCAAAAGCTTATCTAACACACTACCCATCAAATCAATACTCATTTCTTTTTTATCATTTTTTTCCAGTTGGCTTTTCTTAATTTTATTCTGGAATTCTTTTTCTGAAATCTTATTTGATTTATAGGCATCTATATCGCTTTTTGCTATTTCCAAAAATGTCTGATTCTTAGAGACTTTTTCTTCTTCTACTGTTCCTCCTCTGTGTCTATCAAATTTTTCTTCAATTGTTATCATATTAGCATCATTCAAATACATGATACGTATTCTTTCATTGGTTTTCAGTTCAGAGAGTAAATCAGCATATTGCACTAAAAACATTCTTAGTTTCTCTTCTAAAGCTTTGTTATGTACCTCCATGATGCTATCTTTCTTCTTGAGCATTGTTTTACGCATTTCTTCCCTTTCCTTCATGATTTCTTCTCTTCTTTTCTCAAATTCTTTTCGTTCTTTTTCGTATTCTTTTCTTGTTATTTCATATTCTTTTTTAGATAGCTCTATCTCTTTTCTTGAACGTTCGGCTTCCTTCCTTGAACGCTCTATTTCTTTTCTTGCATTTTCTATTTCTTTACGAGCATGCTTACGACTCTGACCATCTAAAACTTTTATCTCTTCTCCATTGATAATGATGGTTTTACCATTCAATTCTTTTAATTCTCTTAATTCAGGCATATTAGGAAATTCTGGCATTTCTGGTATCTCAATATCTGTATTTATCATAAAATGCCCTCTTCCCTGCAAATGTCTTAAATCTTCTAGGTCTTGAAAATCAAAACTTATGAGGTTTTTTGAAGCTGGATAAATTTTAGCAATGACTCCAAATCCTTCAAAATATTCAACTTGTATATCTTTTGTATTCAATGGATTATAGTCGTAATCTTTATAAAGATACTCTTTAAGCATTGTTTCAAAGACTTTCAAATCTCGCTCCATCTTCGTATTCTGAGCGTTTAGAGTGCTTGCAAGCACTAGGCAAACGAATATCACAAATAGCCTTTTCATAGGTTTCTTATTTTTTAAATTTAATAACGTGGTTAGGTTAATATCTTTTATGTTATGTTTTTCCTTTCTAATTTCTTATATTTCAAATCTCTTATCAAAACTTATTGTTTTTGGTTATCAATGAGGCGAGTAAGAATCATGTCATTTTCCTTGAATTTCTCTGACGCTTGTTCCTTAAATGTGGCAAGTGTTTTATCAATTTGGTTTAAATCTTGCTCACGTTTTTGCTCCCAATAGGCTGCAAATGCTTTGAATGCTTTATTTAAATATTCATTTTGTTCCTGATTATTAGCTAAAAACACCTGTTGCATCATGGTGTAATCTTCTTTTCTTGCCTTCTGAATCAAATCTATTACTTCTTGCTTGGTAAACTTGTCTTTTTCAGTATTAGCCACCATTGTATTTTGACTATTATTGTCTTTATTTTTCAAAGCACTTATTTCTTTCTGATAGTAAGCATCTTTTTCGTCCAGTTTTTTCTGTAGTAAGGCTTCTACATCCTTCATGTCTAAACTATTACTATTTGCTATTTCATTTTCGGACTTGCCAAAACTTATTTCAAAACCATTGGTCTTCTGGCTTACTTTAAAATTGGTAAGATAAGCAGCCACTATCAAAAGAGCTAACGAAGCAGCCATTGCAAATAAATTTTTACTAAAGTTTGTCAAACCCAAAGTAGGCTGTGAAATATTTTTCTTTGGCTTCTCAAAACTGCTAATTACCAAAGGTTTATTAGGCTTTTTGGTCGGGATATGTGCCAAAGAAACTCTCACATCGTTTAATTCCTCCAATGCTGCTTTTTCTTCGGGATGTTGAGCCAGATATGTTGCTACTTCCTTAGCTGTCTGCTCATCCAACTCTCCATATAAATAGCTCACTAATATTTCTTTTGTAGGCTTCATATTGATAATATTTATTTTTACTGCTGAATTTTTAATTTTTTGATTACTCTTGTCTCCTTATTCTATTTTTTGTCTTCTAAAAATTATAATCCTTTCCCGTACTCCATACTTTTCTCTAATATTTTTTTGAGAGCTTGTAGCCCATAGTATAACCGAGCTTTGGCTGTATTTTCAGAAATTTGTAGTGTTTCTGCTATCTCTGTAAATTTCATTCCTTCAAATTCTTTCATGATTACTACTACTTTTTGGTCTGGATTTATCTGAGAAAGTGCTTTTTGTACCATTTCTGCGTTTTCTTGCATGTAGTATGCCGATTCTGGATTAGCTGCTGCATGCTGATCTACAATGGGTATATATTGTACATCTTCGTCATCATCATTACTTCTAAAAATAGAGAATAAATTTTTCTTTTTTGTTCGTTTGTGTTCGTTGTGACAGGTATTATGAGCTATTCTGTAAATCCACGATTTAAACTTTGAGGTATCTTGCAAGCTTGTAAAATTCTGATAAACAGCTATAAAAGTTTTTTGTGTTGCTTCCATTGCTTTGTCTTCATCATCAAAATATTTATAAGCAAAATTATAGATAACAGGATACCACTTATCAGCCAACTTATTGAAGGCTTGCTCACTACCAGCTCTTGCTTCTGCCACTAATTGTTCTGAATAAAGCATATTTTTTTGTTTTCAAGTATAAGAGTGCAGCCTCTTGCAAAAAGTTGTATAAAAGTGCTTATTTTTTTTAAATATTTTATAAATAACTGATAATGAATAAGAAAATTTCTAAGTAAATCAATAAATGAATGATTGAATAATAAAATCTAAACGTTTTCAACTTTGAACCCATTTAACATTTACAACTTACCATTAAAACCATTTAGTATTCACCATTAAACAACTTATCACTAAAAATATATCTCTCAAATGGCACTCAAAAGAATTCTATTTTGTTATATTTGGGTCATCATTAAACAAAACAACTCAATGAAAGAAGTATATGTAATTTCGGCAGTCAGAACGCCTATCGGTAGTTTTGGGGGTGTATTATCTCCTTTTTCAGCAGTTCAATTAGGTGGTTTTGCCATTAAGGGAGCTTTAGAAAAAGCTGGTTTAGACCCTAAAGAAGTACAAGAAATTTACATGGGTAACGTAGTTTCTGCCAATTTAGGACAAGCTCCTGCAACTCAGGCTGCTATATTAGGAGGTTTAGGGCATGGCATTCCCTCTACAACTGTAAATAAAGTTTGTGCATCAGGAACAAAGGCTATCATGCTTGCAACTCAGAGCATTATGCTTGGCTTGAATGATGTAGTAGTAGCTGGTGGTATGGAAAGCATGTCAAATATTCCTTTCTATGTACCCAAAGCTCGTTTTGGTTATAAATATGGCAATGCTGAGTTTTTAGATGGTTTGGTAAGAGATGGCTTAGAAGATGTTTATGCAAAGAAAGCAATGGGCGTTTTCGCTGATGCTACTGCAAAAAAATATGATATTTCTCGTCAGCAACAAGATGAATTTACGGTGCGTTCTTATGAACTTGCTGCTGAAAGTACTAAAAATGGTATTTTCAAGAATGAAATTGTAGGTGTTTCTGTACCTCAAGGCAAAGGAGAGCCTATTTTGCTTACAGAAGATGAAGAATACAAAAAAGTATTTTTTGATAAAATCCCTACATTAAAGCCTGCTTTTACTCCTGATGGAACGGTAACAGCAGCCAATGCTTCAAAAATCAATGATGGTGCTTCTGCCCTTGTACTGATGAGCAAAGAAAAAGCTGAGGCTTTAGGTTTAAAACCAATCGCTAAAATTGTAAGTTTTGCAGATGCTCAACAAGAGCCTGAGTGGTTTACAACTGCACCAACCAAAGCAGCTCCTTTGGCTGTTAAAAATGCAGGTTTAACTTTCAATGACATTGATTTATTTGAAGTAAACGAAGCTTTCTCTGTTGTTACACTTGCTTTCGATAAAGTTTTAGAAGTACCTTTGGATAAAACCAACGTATTGGGTGGTGCTGTAGCTTTAGGACACCCTCTCGGTGCTTCAGGTGCAAGAATTGTAACGACACTGATTAATGCTTTACACCAAAAAGACAAGAAACGTGGTATGGTAGCTATCTGTAATGGTGGTGGTGGTGCTTCTGCCCTTGTTTTAGAAAAAATGTAATTTTATTTTGATAATAAATAAAGCCCCTGAGAGTATTTTCAGGGGCTTTATTTATGGTAGCTCTCCATCTTTCAGTTCTATCACATCAAATTTACATTCTTCAAATAACTTTTTGTATTCTTGGTAAAAAGTTGCCATTTCTTCGTTATAAGGTTTATCTACATTTAATAAGTAAACCTTTATGCCTTCAACAGAATGACCAATATTAAATATAAGATTTTTGAAGCTATGTTTAAATTCTGAATACTCTATTCCTAAAAAACCTCTATCTCCTACAAATTCTAAGCTACACAGATAAGACAAATCACATTCTTCTTTAATTAAAGAGGTATCTATAGTATATTTATCTTTTATATTGAGTGGATTATCAGTATCTCTCCAATGCAGACATAATACCAAATAAACATGTTTCACATCTGAGCCAATAGGAAGATCAAACCAATCATCTATAGTTGTTTTCCCATTTTGCCAATCAAACAACATATCAATACCATATTGACCATAATCAGTATATTTATCCAGCAAAATATTTCCATAAGCCCACCATGTATCACCTTCATAAAGTTTAGAATGGTCATAAAGATACATTTTAAATGTACTCAATGAAACTTTTTTCCTTTTCTTTGTAAAAAAACTCACCTTTACTTCCATTTCTTTTACATGTGCTTCCATTTTCCTAAGCGTTCCATCACTTGATGTATGATAAAGATTAGTTTCATAGAAATACTTGTATTCTATATTATGAAATGTAAATTTTCTTGAAAACTCAGATGAATGGGGCTCTAAATATAAGTAATTGCATGTAAATAAGTGTTTCCCCCCCCAATAGACATTCACTTCTATAATATCTTTATATTTTTTCATAGCTTTCATTTGATAGTTTTCAGCAAAATAATCAATATTTTTCCTAAATTAGCCTAAAAATATTTTGTTTTATGTGCGATTTTGAAAAGGGTTTTATTTTATGTAGTTGTAAATAAAGTTATCTAAAACTTTATAAAAATAAACATTTGTACATTTATTATCAGTTTTTTACAATAAAAAGGTATAAAATTAAACCTTGTATAGTATCAAAATTTTTCAATACTTTTTTATCTTTACAAAAATTACCTTAGCATACCTAATAGAAAATAAAACCTATGATTCGTATAATAGCTCTTATCTCAATTTTCAGCTTTTTAGCTATATTTCTGCCCATCCATACCCACGCACAAGGTGATAATTTTATGGCTCAAAAATCAGGACTAAAAGTAGCCTATAGCCTGCAAAATTTACGCAATGTGAAAGACAATCTGGGAAATAGTTGTGATGAGTATAAAGTTACATTTTATTTCACTAATACAACCAATGACAATTTGGGTGTGATAAGTTCTTTATCTGTGGTCTCTTCTACAAATTGTGTTAAAGCTGGAACCTCTGCTCCTGATGTTCAAAAAGAGACTTTTACACTCAATGGAGGTGATGTTATTGAAAAAACTTATACCATGTTTTTACTTACCGGTGTACCTCCAAGTGGTCAGATTAAATTGCTGATGTTGGATGTGGTAAATAACACCCAAAAACAACTCCTTGAGCAAAAAAACAGAGAAAAGCAACTTTTAGAAGAAGAACGCAAACGTCTTGAAAAGGAAAAAGACGAGGCAAATGCACGAATTCTCAAACAACGTGAAGATGAACTAAAACGTATAGAACGTCAGAAAGAAGAAGAACGTAAATTAGAATACAACAAAATAAGTCTTGAGGATAAGCGTAAAGCTGAACAACAAAAATTTGAAGAAGAGAAACTAAACAAAGAGTTGGAAATTCGCAAAATGGAGAGTTCTGGCTATATTTTATTTATGGTTGATGTAAAAGCAGAAATCAAGGTTGATGGTGTATTAATGAAAACAGTTGAGGCAAATGAAAGTTACAAAGCACTTGTCAACCCAGGTCAGGTATATATTGAGGTTATTCCTGTTGCAGAGCCCAAATTGGCTGTTAAACAGGTTGCCATCGTTAAAATTAAAGAGCAAATCGTAAAGTCTTTTAAGTTTTATGCAAAAATGAAAAAGAAAGAAGATGCTCGTAAACTTGCTGATGACCTTGAGAAGAAAATTGTAGAAAGTAAAAGACTTTCAGAAGAGGAAGCTAGAAAGCAGAAAGAGGCACTTTTAGCCGATGCCAGAAATTATGCTGAAAAGCTGAAAAAAGGGCGAGATATGACCCTTACAGAAGTTTTAGGCGAAGATGTTTCAGAGTTTGAAGGCAATGGTATTACAACCTTTATGCAAGCATTATTAGAGAATAGAACTAAAGAACTTACACTCTTGCAACTGCTTGGTAATGATGTGCATCAGACAAACAAAGCTGGTGTCCCTCCTATTGCTATCATGACACTTGCCAATGTATTGGGTAAAGCTGATACCTCTGTGATACGCATGCTTGTACGCAAAAATGCTCCCAAAAGCTTTAAAGGCAATGTCTTTTTGGATAAAGAAAAGAAAAACTCCGTAAGAACACTTTTAGGAATAGCCGTTTTTTATAATAAAATAGATTTGGTGCGTTATTTTGTTGAAAGCATGAAAGTTGATAAAAACGAAAAAATCAATGATTTGGGACAAACAGCACTAATTTTAGCAACTATCAATAATCAAAAAGATATTGTAGAATATCTTATTACACAAAATGCAGACGCAAATGTGAAAGACAATACAGGTAAAATAGCCTTCAATTATGCTGTTGAAAGCCTTACTACCGATGCCTCCACACCTATTATTAATACCCTACTTGAGAAAAATCTGGATGTAAATATGCCCATTTCACTAACTGATAGTTCTACAACCAGTTTACTTTTACTTGCAACAGAAAGAAATCAGAAGACTCTTGTAAAAAAATATTTAGAAAAAGGAGCAAAAACAGAAATAGCTAATAAAAACGGTCAAACGGCTATCTTTTTAGCAAAAGACCCACAAATATTAGAAATGCTACTAGCAGCAAAAGCCAATGTAGACCATACTGATAATAAAGGGAATACAATTCTTGCCTATGTAGATAAGCCTGAAAATGCTCGTTTGTTGTTAGACAAAGGAGCTAGTTTATACAAGGGTTATCCCTTGCATCGTGCCGTAGAAAATGGCTATTTAGAGGTTGTCAAAGTGTTTTTGGAGAAAGGAGCTTCTGCTAACTATAGCAACATGAATGGCGAAAATTCTCTTCATATTGCTGTTTTAAAAGACCAAAAAGAAATAGCCAAACTTTTGATGTCTAAAGGTGGTAATCCCAAAGATAAAAATTTCCAAGGGAAGTCGGCTTTAGACCTTGCAAAAGCTGCAAAAAACAAAGAAATGTTGCTGATTTTGAAAAAGAAAAAATAGAAAAGTCATCGCAATAATCTCAATTTGTCCCTAGAATAATCATTCTTATGTGTGATTTTGAAAAAGGTTTTATTTTATGTAGTTGTAAAAAAGAAGAAAAACCTGTTATTCATAATAAAAATTCGAGAAGATATAAAAAATCACCTCAGAACGAAGATAACTCTTATCGTTGGTCTCTTGCAGAGTTTGTAGAGACTTTTGAAAGTATGATGGAAGGAATATATGAACCTCCTTCCAACGATATTGGTCAAGGACTCACATCAGAATGGATACTTTTAAATTTGAACGATAGAAACTGCTTCGATTTTGAATACACTCCTAAAGAAGGTGATAGTTTGGTTATCAGAAAACCTCAAACTTATGGAGCTTTTCTATCTTTTATTTTTAGGAATGGAGCATGGAAAGAAGACTTTTATAGTCCATTTGGTATTATGCTAAATAAACTAAATGAGGGTAAAGTAGAAGAAGACAAGTAGCCTATAAAATAAGCTACTTGTCTATTTCCTTTATGAAAAAATTATTCTATTTAGGCATTACTATGGTGTCTATCACATGGATTATCCCATTGCTTTGGTTTACATCTTTGATGGTTACAGTTGCCATTCCGCCTTTTTCATCCATTAATACAACATTTTTACCTTTCATGACAGCTGTAAGCGTTCCACCTTGTACAGTAGTGAAAGTTGCTTTTCCGTTACCTTTTTTGATAGCTGCTGCAATATCGGCAGCATTGTATTTGCCAGCTACTACATGATACGTAAGAACTGCTGTCAAAAGGCTTTTATTTTCTGGTTTTAACAATGTTTCCACTGTACCTTTGGGTAATTTATCGAAAGCTGCATTGGTAGGTGCAAATACAGTAAAAGGACCAGCTCCTTGAAGGGTTTCAACCAGACCAGCAGCTTTTATAGCAGCCACCAGTGTTGTATGGTCTTTTGAATTCACTGCGTTTTCAATGATATTTTTATTAGGATACATAGTAGCACCACCTACTTCTATTGTTTTTACTTTATTTTGAGCAAATGTGGTAGCACCTAAAAGTGCAAAAGCGAGAATCATGAAAGCTTTTTTCATGGAATGTTTTGTGTTTTGAGTTTGAGGATTAAAAATAGTTTGTGTGTTAAACGTTCAACAAATACACATACGAAATAAAGTCCTCAACTGGATTTAATGAAAATAAAAAAAGGTAAAGTTTTTTTGATAAAACCTTTACCTCCAAGAATATAAGATTAAAATATTTTATAATTTTACACCAAAAGCCAAATCGCCTGCATCTCCAAGCCCTGGTACGATATACGATTTATGGTTGAGTTCGGGGTCTAAAGCTCCGAACCAAAACTCAAAGTCTCCAAAATAAAAATCTGTAATACCTTCTTTCAGATGGTCACTACCAGCTTGGCTGGCAATGATACTAGCTACATGAATTTGCTTGGGTTCACCGTTTTTGAGCAATTTTTTGAGTGCTATGAGTAACGATTTCCCTGTGGCAAGCATGGGATCTATGATAATGAGAGTTTTATCTTTTAAATCGGGAGCTACAGAATAATGCAATTGTATTTCAAAACTATCATCTGCCTGATGTTCTCCTCTGTAAGCACCTAAAAATGCACTTTCTGCATTTTCAAATACATTTAAAAAGCCCTGATAGAATGGCAAGCCAGCTCTTAAGATGGTAGCCAGTACAACTTTTTCGTCAGAGAGTTGCATATTGGCAGTAGCCAAGGGTGTCTGAATGGCTTTGTTATGATAGGTGAATCTTTTAGAAATTTCGTAAGCCAATACCTCTCCTATTCTAAGCATATTTTTTCTAAAATTTGCTCTATTTTGCTGAGTCTGAACATTACGCATAGAGGCAATCCACTCGTTAGCAATAGAATTTTGTGAGGTTAGGACAAACATAATGAAATAGGTTTGGTAGATATTTTTATGAAAACAATATTAAAAAGAATTTGACAAACATAAAAAAAACCCTAAACGAATTTAGGGTTTTTTTGAAGAAAAGTTTATGATTAAACGTTACCTTTGTTACGTACAAGCATTACCTCTACTGTTTTCATGGCTAAATCATCAGAAACGCCTAAAGAGTTCTTTAAGTGCTCGATGATAGCCTCTTCGTTTGCTGTTAAATAGCCATCAATCAAAACTAGGTCAGTACATACTGCAAAAAGCATATCTCTGTTCTCAGCTTTAATCATAGGAGAACATTCATCTACAGCAGTTGCTAAACTTTCATAAGCTTTGATATTGGTTTTACACTCATTAATTAAAGCATAAATATCTACTGTATGAAACATTTTTTTCTGGTAAAGGGTGTCATAAATTGTATCCCACTCTTCACCCTCAATATCACCATCAGCAGAGCCTGCTGCTACTACGATTGTTAAAAATGCTTCTTGTTCGTTGTTGATAATTGGTTTGCTTACAGAAACTCCAGCTGTAGATAAAAGTTTACTAAAAAATCCCATAATTTTTGTAATTTTAAAGATTAGAATATGTTTTAACTGAGAACAAATTGCATTTTTTTCTGATACTATCAAAGCTTTTTTTGCTTTTTTTTCTAGCCTCCTATTTTAGCCAAAAGCTGATTCTTATACTCAATTTTATCAGCACTTTCTTCTAAAGAAATAGCTTTATCAATACTAATGACAGCCTCTCGGTAACGTTGCATTTCATCAAATATTTCTGCCTGAGTGTGATAAGCTAAGGCATAATCAGGTTTTTTCTGAATCAGGTCTTGTACTACCTCCAAAGCCGTTTCAGGCTTACCAATTTTAAGTGTAAAATAAGCTTTATTATTAAGAATAGCAGGTAAATCGATTATTACGATTTCTCGTTGGGAAAACGATTCTATTTGGGGGACTACTTCATTAATAGTTCTTAAGGCATTGAGATAATCTTCTTGACGGGCATAATTATTAATCTCATCAATCAGATAATTGATGTGTCCCATTTGTCTGCCTGCTTCTTCTTGTGGGTCGGCTGGGGTTTCTGGCTCCATTTTTTTAGAAACTCTTTTTTTATCGGGCATACCTATGGTTATTACATCAGCTAAAAAATCCGTCATATAGGTATGTGGCTGATTTCCTGTCACTATCAAATCTAAAGCCATCGGAATCATCACTACAGCATTGGTATTATTATGAAAATATAGAGAAACCATATCAAAAAGCCCTCCAATAGCATCTTCTAGGGGCTTATTCCAATACGGATTTACAAATACGTTTTTTCTTGTAAGTGAGTACATCATGGCTTTGATAGCATCTGCATACTGCACAAGAGTAATGCTTTCGCTCTGCAATGCTGTTTCTATATCTCTGTCAATTTTTACAGCCAATCTATACCAATATTCTGCGGTGTTTTTGCTCATAATTATAAATTGATTACAATTTTAAATGCAATTTAATCATTTTCAGAGTTCTTTACAAAAAACTTTTTCCGAAGTTCCAGTAAATAATATACCTGATTTTTATCATTTTTTATTCAGACAAAAACGCTCATCATTGTATCAAAAACGTTTTAATATGGTTACTGAAGAGCAAAAAGATATTATCAAATCCTCTTTTCCAAGGATACTTATTCATACACTTAAAAATGGTACAATGGTGTATGAAAAACTATTTTTGGATGTCCCTGAAGCTAAAGAGCTTTTTAAGAATACTCCTATGGACAAACAAGGACAAATGCTTGTTGCAGCCATCGGAAAAATTGTAAAAGGTCTTGATCATCCCGAAATTTTTGAAAAAGACCTTGTAGAATTAGCCAAAAGGCATATTGGTTATGGACTCAAACCTGAGTATTTTACTCATTTTGGCAATGCTCTAATTAATATGTTTGAAGTTTCTTTGGCTGACAACTGGAATAAAGATTTACATGATGCTTGGGTGGCTGTTTACCAAGAAGTAGCAGGCATGATGAAAGGTGTCATTTTTGCAAATCAACATTCTCTGTAAAATTTATACCCTGCTGGCTCAATTTCTCCAACAATACTTTTGTTTTTGCTTTTCCGATTACCTTCTCAATTTCTTCATTTTGAGCAGTTTTGATATTTGCCACAGATTTAAAATGTTGCAATAGTTTTTGCATGGTTTTTTCGCCTATTCCTTCAATGGTTTCAAGTTCGCTATTGAGGCTGTTTTTACTTCTTTGGTCTCTGTGAAAAGTAATGGCAAATCGGTGTGTTTCGTCTCTGATTTGCTGAATGAGCTTCAAAGATTCAGATTTTTTGCTTAAATGCAAAGGTATTTCATCTTCAGGAAAATAAATTTCCTCTAATTTTTTGGCAATACCAATGATTGCCATTTTACCATACATACCCAGATCTTTGAGAGCCTCGCAAGCTGATGAAAGCTGTCCTTTACCTCCATCAATAATAATGAGTTGTGGTAAAGGCTGATTTTCATCTAAAAGCCTTTTGTAACGCCTTGTAACAATTTCATACATCGAAGCAAAATCGTTTGCTCCTACTACTGTTTTGATATTAAAATGCCTGTAATTTCGTTTCGAGGGCTTTCCATTGATAAAACAAACCATTGCTGCCACAGGGTTTGTTCCCTGAATATTGGAGTTATCAAAACATTCGATTTGAGCAGGTAATTCTGTAAGGCGTAAATCTTTTTGAAGCGTTTCTAATACTCTTTGTGTATTTTCTAAAGACTTTTTTCGGCGTTCTTCCTGTTTTCTTAAAAACTCTTTTTGAGCAAACAATGCATTTTTGAGTGACATTTCGAGTAATTTTCGTTTGTCTCCAATTTGTGGGACAGCAAAATTGATACCCACACCCATTTCCTGCATTTCAATATTGGTAAGCACTTCTTTGGCAGGACTATTGTATTTTTCTTTCAGATTTAAAATTGCAAGCAACACAATATCTTCTTCGGTTTCATCGAGTTTTCTTTCTATTTCAAAGGTTTCTGCATGCAGAATTGAGCCATTCTGAATATCTAAAAAATTTAAGAAAACATGTTCTTCATTGCCTACAAGCGAAACCACCATCACATCTGTAATTTTAGGATTTACAACGAGTGACCTTTCCTGAAAAATGCTTAAAAGTTCTAATTTTTGTTTGGATTCTTGGGCTTTTTCAAACTCTAATTTTTCGGCATGAGCATACATCATTTGCTCAATTTGTTCTTTTACCTCTCCTACTTTGCCTTTGAGTATCTGATGAATTTGTTCAATATCTGCTAAATAATTGGCTTCACTCTGCAAACCTTCACAGCCACCTTTACAATTCTTGATATGGTACTCCAAACACACTTTAAATTTTTGTTGAGCAATATTTTCTTTGGAAAGGTGATAACTACACGTTCTGATGGTATAAAGCCCTTTGATAAGCTCCAAAAGTGCATTCATGGCTTTTACGTTGGCGTAAGGTCCGTAAAAAGTTCCTTCTTTGCGTTCAAAACGGCGTGTTGTAAAAACTCTTGGAAAAGGCTCGTTGGTTATACAGATATAAGGATATGTTTTATCGTCTTTGAGTAAAATATTGTATTTGGGCTGAAACTCCTTGATTAAAGAGTTTTCGAGTAGCAAAGCATCCAGTTCTGAGTTTACAATGATAAACTCCAGCCTGTCTATCTGCGAAACCAGACGTTGTGTTTTTCTGCTATGTCCTTGTAAATTATTGAAATAAGAGCTAACTCTGTTTTTAAGATTTTTAGCTTTTCCAACATAAATAATCGTATTTGTGTCATCAAAAAACTGATACACCCCAGGGGTTTGGGGTAATTGGGCAAGTATTTCTTTGAAATCTTTCACGTAAATATCTAAGTTAAACCCGAATTTAGATAATTTTGAGAAAAAAGAAAAACGTTGGTATTATTTACAAGTAACTTTGAAATTGTATATTTTTTACTATTTTTTTTCATATTAAGTTCAATCTTTTCTATAATAGATAATTTCATCATTAAAATAAGAATAACCAACATAAACTATTCCTTTTTCCTCTTCAAAACCTATAATATAATGGGTATCTCCATCATAAAGAGAAAAGAGTCTATATTCATGAGTAATAGTGTTATTACTATTTTTGTATATTTTTGTTAGTTTTGCTATTATTAATGGTGGTTCATAATCCTTATCAAAAAGATTTTTTTTGTGTCTACTCTGTTTTTTTTCAAAAAAAACATCTATTTGCTGATTCAAAGAGTCTTTTTTAATATTAAACATCAAGTATTCTTTTTTTAGATTATCTTTTTGTAAAACATATTTTATTTCTATTGCAGAGATACTTATGTATTTATCTTGAAAAAGGTGTTTAAAGAAATCGTTTCCCAAAATTTCTTTAAATGTTGATTCTTCTATATTTTTTAAATAAAGATCCATCTCTTCTTCATATTCTTTTATAAAAATATTAGAAGAATATATTTTCTTAGATGATACAAATCTCAATGCTTGATTTTGAGAATATAAAATATGGCAGAAAAGAGTCAGTAGTAAGAGTAATAATTTTTTCATATTTTAGTGGGTATTTCATCTATTTTTATTTTTTAGAAGAGATGTGTCTCTTACAACTGTAAGTACTATGGAGGTAGCATAAGCATCCCAAAATAAACTATTGATATTAAGTTTTCCTGTATAATGTTCATCTATTTTGGTCATTTTTAAGCACCCCAAATGGTTATCTATTATTTCATCCAACAAACATCCTTTGTCTTCCATAGTTTCTTCCAAATCAAAAGACATAAATTCAATCTCATTATTTTTATTCACACTACTTAATAAAAACAAATACTTTTTACCTTTCACTTTGTTATAGCACACATTATAAATTTTATCTTTTTTAAAGATATAAGCTTCATACAATTGCAAATTATCTCCTACAGGTGGCTCTTTGTAAATTCTATAATAATAATCTGACTGTTTGATAAATTTATTTTCAACTACTCTTGTGGGATTGTAGTAAATTATCATTTTCTCTTGATTATCATCCATTTTTACATACTCTATCCAAGGATATAAGACAGAATCTGTTTGTGGTATAGGCTTTTCCCCTTTCCAATCAAAAAAGTTAAAATCTTTATAAAGTACACCTCTGGCATACTTTTTCTTGGGTTTAAATTTCTTTTTATCCCAGTTTATCATTTTAATAGAATCTCTGTATTCTTTACTATCTTTTATATTGGAGTATTGACATCCCCAAAGAAACAACAAGCATATAATTGAAAACAACCTCATATTTTATCATTAAACAGCTGATAACAAATAAAAAAGTATCAATCTATTTCTCCCTGATAAAATTTCTTATACAAACACTTTGCTATTTTTTGGTAAGGTTCTCTATTATCATCAAGAGTCCTTTTACCATATCGTTTTGCTGAAAAATATAACATCAAACGAATTAATTCCTCTCTTTTCAGATTTAATTTATCTAAATTTATAAACCTCTTTTCCACTTCATCAAAAATCTTTTCTTTTTCAATATTATTTTCCAAAGAATACATTAAGCTAACTAGAAAAACTTCTGCATATTCGTAACCATCAAAAGAACCATTTTTTATATATAAACAGAATTTATTAACTACATCATTGCTATTCAAAGCAGGGACTCTATATAGTTTTTCTTCAAAAAAATCTTTATCTACCAAAAAAAGAGGGTTATATAAATATAACATAATAGGGTCTGAAGTTCCTAATAAAATAGGTTTTAAAGCCTGATTGAATTTTTCTTGATTCATACTCTTTAGCAGAGGCTCCATAGTTTTGTTCCAGAAAACTCTAAAATCTCCTCTAAAATAATCACTTTTATAAAGATATTGGTAAGGTGCATAACCCAAAAAAAGATTATTGATTGTATCTTTATGAGGAGACGGATTCTTAATAGAATTTTCTAATATAAAAAAGTACAATAAATTTTTGTCTTCAATAAACTTTGGATTACGTAATGCAAGTTTAATAGCATCTTGTAATAAAACAAGATACTGTTCTGCTGTTTTTATAAGTTTATAATTCACCTGAAAGTGTTGGAAAGTACTTTTTTCTGAAAGAATGATCAATTCATCTCTCTCCATAGAAATTCCTTTTTTACGAATTTTTATGGTATCTTTTTTTTCCTTTTGAACTGTTTGCGAATTGCAAGAATAAGCCAAAAAACTGCAAAATAATAGGGCATGTAATCTCATATTTTTTGATTCGATATTGTTTTTTTACTAACTTGTTTCTATAATTTTAAGTTTTATGGCTCAAACTTTTATCATTATTGGAGTGGGTATCATTATACTTGTGATTACCCTCCGCTATGTATGGACACTCATGTGTCCGAAATGTTATAGTTTTTCAATAGAAGAACTTCGCAAAACACTTCTCAGCAGTCAGGAAAAATATAAAACAGAGACCTCAAGCAGTGGAGAACGGGAAAAAGTAAGGTACATTCTCAATAAATACGAAATAGCTTGTCGTTGCAAAAAATGCGACCATAGATGGCTCAAAAAAGATGAAGATTGGAAAAAACAGTAAACATTATTTCATTTTACTTGAAAGTTCTTCATAATGTTCTTGACATAAAGTATTTACCCAACTTCCTATAATGGTTTCTCTGGCACTTTTTCCACAAACTTCACACATTTTTTGGCTGATATAACTGATATGCTCCAGCATTTCGGCAAAACCTTCATCTTTGCCTGTGTAACGGATTTTTAATGCTCCCCATTTCTGAAATACTTCTGTAATTTCAATTTCATCATCTGGAACATTGTCATAGACAATATCCACCAAATTAAGCCAGCCTATTCCATAATGTTTTTCGATAAATGCTTTTGCAGTTTCTCTGTCCATTATCTGTTATATTTTTCACAATTTAGAAATAAAAAAATTTGGCAAGAAGTAAATCCTACCAAATTTTATACTGAATTATCTTCAGATTTTTTTAAGAGGCTTTTTTCTTTATAAATTTTCTATATCCAATCCAAGCTGCTACTGCTACAATCCAGAACCACCACATTTGGAATATAAAAACTACTAAATGTTCTACTACTCTCCAACCATCAACCAAGCCATCTTTAATTCTCGACCACAAACTAGGGCGATATGCCTCAATATTTTTATCATTGGTGTATAGTTCTCTTGTAACGGTTTCACGTTGGTAAATATGTAACTGAATGGTGCTGTAAGCAATCTGGTCTTCTAGTTGTAATTTTTGTATTTTACTTTGGTCTGATTGCAATTGTCTGTTAAGCAGATTTTCTTCGGCTCCAGCTGTTTCATCCAATTTTTTACCTCTGTTATCAATTGCATTGGTATAACGATTTTCAAAGGTATTAAAACGCTTTTGTTGCATATCATTGGCAAGTAGTTGCAGACTTACGTCCTCAGCCTTAATTACTCTATAATCTACAAATTCAAGTAAATTACCCATTTTACGCATCAGACTATCCATTTTTTCGTTGGGAACACGAATAGTCAAGTGGTTTTCCATCACATAATGTTTGATTTCAAGTAGTGTATCAGGACTGATTGCAGGGTTTTCTGTTGAAACTACTGTACTTTTTAAATCAGTAGAAGTTATAAAACCTTTGAATTCTGTTGTAATATCTTCTATTTGTAAGGTGCTTTTAAAAACATTCTTTACTTTCCCTTTTACATCGGCTGTACGGACAAATTTTCGACCTTTCTGACTCTCCAGATTCATTTTAGGAGTTAGTTCTACATCTGTCTGTTTCTTCTGTAAAGAGGCTTTAGCTTCTTGTTCAGCATTTCCAGCTTCATCAGCAGCTTTGGCTTTTAGTTCTTCGGTACTTTGAGGCTCTTCTGAACGGGTTTGCTCAACAGGTTTGGTTGACTCTGTTTTGTAATCTGAAACATTGTTGGATTCTTTATTTGCACAATTAGAAAAGGCAAAAAGGCATACCAGCCCAAAAATTAAAGAATGGGTTTTCATAAAACAGTGGTTTAAATAATGGATAAAGTTGTGTATCTTAGATTTGTAAATCCAATTTTTATACCAAACTTTTATGAAGGTAACCCAGCAAAAGAAAAATTAAATTTCAGACTTTAAGGATTTAACAAACGTATGTAAGTTTTAGAAACAATTATTACAAGTTTTGTAAACTTCCTGTAGAAAAGGTGTTTGCTCACCATTTTTTTATTGGGCTAAATCATATAAAAACATTAGAATATTTGTATTTTTTAAACTTTTTAAAAATTTTATTTTATTTTTTTCACTTTTTTCTTGGAGGATATTATCACCTTTTATACATTTGCATACGCTTGTAATAAAATCAACTTAATAAAACAAATTCCATGAAAAAATTATTATTATCCGCTGCAGTAGCTGCTGTAATGTTCTCTTCTTGTACAAAAAGTACTGACACTGCTATTACTAATGAATTAAACACTTCTGCTGATGTAGTTGCTCGTAGAGGTTGTGCTTCTCATGATGTACTAGACAGACAAATTGCTGAAGATCCTGCTTTGGCAAAACGTATGAACGACATAGAAGAATTTACTAAAGATGCTATGGCAAACGGACGTATTGTGAATGGTGTTCTAGAAATCCCTGTAGTTTTCAACGTTCTTTACAGAACTTCTGCTGAAAACATTTCTCAAGCACAACTACAATCTCAAATTGATGTATTGAACGAAGACTTCCAAGGAAGAAACGCTGACTTCAATACAGCAAACAATCCTTATTCTTCTGTAAGAGCTGTTGTTGGTTACAGATTTGTTTTAGACCAAGTTATCAGAAAATCTACAACTAAAAGATCTTGGGGTACTAATGATGCCATGAAAAAATCTTCTCAAGGTGGACTTAACCCTACATCTCCTACTACTAAATTAAATATTTGGGTTTGTACAATTGGTGGTGGTATCTTAGGATATGCTCAGTTCCCTGGTGGTTCTTCTGCAACTGATGGTGTTGTATTAGATTCTAAATATACTGGTAGAACTGGTACTGCTACTTTCCCTTTCAACTTAGGAAGAACTGCTACTCACGAAGTAGGTCACTGGATGAACTTACGCCATATCTGGGGTGATGCAACTTGTGGTAACGACTTTGTATCTGACACTCCTGTTCATAATGCTGCTAACTCTGGCGTTCCTGCTGTAGGTCACAGAAGTACTTGTTCTGGTACACCTTTAGAAATGTACATGAACTACATGGACTACACTGATGACAGAGGTATGTATATGTTCTCTTTAGGACAAAAAGCTAGAATGGATGCTGTATTTGCAGTAGGTGGTTCTAGAGCTTCTTTCAGATAGTAGAAAATCGCTTTCGATATAAAAAGAGCCTTACTTTAAAAGTAAGGCTCTTTTATTTTTTATGCTTATTGTATTTCATTTAACTAAAAGGCTTTCTTCATTCATTTCTGAAGATTTTGGTATGTCCATTAAATCCAGAATTGTGGGAGCTACATTTGCCAAAACACCATTTTTTAGTTTTAGATGTTGTAAATTATTACTCACCAAAATACAAGGAACTAAATTGGTGGTATGGGCTGTATTGGGTGAGCCATCTTCATTAACCATATAATCTGCATTTCCGTGGTCAGCAATGATGATGACGTGGTAGTTATTGGCTAAGGCAGTTTTTACCACTTTTTCAGTACATTTATCTACTGTTTCACAAGCCTTGATAGCAGCTTCCATAGAGCCTGTATGCCCTACCATATCAGGATTTGCAAAATTTAAACAAATAAAATCTGCTTCTCTCTTTTCTAACTCTGGGCAAATAGCCTCTGTTATCTCATATGCACTCATTTCAGGCTTGAGGTCGTAGGTTGCCACCTTAGGAGATGGACACAAAATGCGTTTTTCTCCCTCAAAAGGCTCTTCTCTTCCACCAGAAAAGAAAAATGTAACATGTGGATATTTTTCTGTTTCAGCTATTCTTATTTGCTTTTTTCCAGCTTTGGCTAAAACTTCTCCAAGAGTATTGCTCAGATTATCTTTATCAAAAATTACTTTTACATTCTCAAAAGTGTCATCATAATTGGTTAGCGTAATATAATGTAGAGATAATTTTTTCATTCCAAAATCAGGGAAATCAGCTTGTGTAAGCACTTGAGTAATTTCTCTCCCTCTATCAGTACGGAAATTAAAACAAAGAACTACATCTCCTTCTTTGATATTGGGTGTATTTTTCACCTTTATGGGTTTGATAAATTCATCTGTAACACCTGCCTCATACGATTTTTGGATAGATTCTAAAACATTTTCTGTTTCTTCGCCCTCTCCTTTCACAAGTAAGTCATAGGCTAGTTTTACTCTTTCCCAGCGTTTATCTCTATCCATTGCATAGTATCTACCTATCAGAGAAGCTATTTGTACTTTACTATCTTTTATGTGTTTTTGCAAATCTTCCACAAAGCTGAGTCCCGATTGAGGGTCGGTGTCTCTGCCATCTGTAAAAACATGAATAAAAGCTCTATCAAAATTTTGTTCTTTGGTAACATCACAAAGCCCTTTCAGGTGATTGATATGAGAATGAACTCCCCCATCAGAAACCAAACCTATCAAATGAATATTTTTATTGTTTTCTTTTGCATATTGAAAAGCTTTTAAAAGATTTTTATCTTGATTGATTTCTTTTTTTTCAAATGCCTGATTTATTTTTACAAGGTCTTGATAGACGATTCTGCCTGCTCCGATATTCATGTGTCCAACTTCGGAGTTTCCCATTTGCCCATCTGGTAACCCCACAGCAAGCCCTGAGGCATTGAGGTGGCTATGAGGATATTTTTTATACAAACTATCCACAAAAGGTGTATTGGCTAAATCTATGGCAGAAACTTTAGGATTTTGTGGAATGCCCCAGCCATCCAGTATCATTAAAATTACTTTTTCCATTATTGTAAAATTCCTTCTAAATCTATTTGTTTGATATACATATAATTACCCTCTTCTATAATTTCAGGAGGGAATACAAATTTTTTATCAAAGATTTGTTCTTGAATATAATAACTCACCCAATATTCACTTGAAAGGACAAAAACTTCGGGTGATATAGGTTCTATCAGATATGAACTTAGGGCAGGAACATGTTCAAAAAAATATCGAAGTGTTGAGGTAGCTCTTTTCTCTCCATTTATCTCTCCATAACCTCTACAACTAACAATTACATTATACAAATCTATTTCGTTGGTGTTGAGTAAATAGGCAAACCACTCAAATTCGTTTGACTCATTTTTTTTGCGTACAATCGCAACTTTTACACCTTCAACTGTTGGGAAATCAATATCTTTCTTCATCTCTTCATCAATTAAAGCATTGAACCTTCATAGCACGAATAGGCACTATGAAGGTTGTATAAAAAAAGATGTATTGCTACATCTTTATAAAGCCTGTTCGTTGGCAAATAATTTTACTTCAATATTACCTTGTGTAGCTACTGAGTAAGGACATACTTGGTGTGCATCACTGACTACTTGTTTAGCCTCTTCGCCTTGTAAGTTAGGAAGCGTTACGTGTAACTCAACAGCTATTCCAAATCTACCATCTTCACTCTTTCCAAAGTGAACAAGAGCTTTTACCTCTACTCCTGTAATATCTCTTCCTTTGGCTACTGCTCCAATCGCTCCATTGAAACACGAAGCATAACCAGCAGCAAAGAAAAGTTCGGGATTAGGCTTATTGCCTGTACCTCCCATAGTTGTAGGCATTGCTACATCGGTATCAATGATACCATCAGAGGTTTTTACATGACCTCTTCTACCACCCGTATTAAGGGCTTCTGCTGTGTAAACAGGGGTTATTTTAATCATAGATGTATGGAAGTTTAAAGTTCAAATGTAACTAATATTGGTTTGATAAGCAAATTAATGTATTTGACATCCTTTTAGAATATTTGTTTGACTAGCACATCAGAAAAAAAGATACTCAGCAAGCCCAAGAGCATGATAATTTTTGTCCAACTGCTTAAAAACTTAAAATCTCTCCGTTTATCTGCCTTATACAAACGGATTACAAGCCACGATGTAGGGAATAGTAAAATTAGTGTTAAAAATACGATTATTCCTTTGTGTAAAAACAAAAAGCTGATAAGGAGATTGATTAGAAAAACTCCAATTAGAACATAGAGAATATTTTTTGTTTTAGGAATGCCTAAGAGAATTGGTAGTGTTCTGCATCCAAAAGCAGCATCGCCTTTTATATCTTCCATATCCTTAATGATTTCACGAATCAGGGAAATAAAAAAAGCAAATGAAGCATAAATATAGATTTCTTCCCAATGCTGATCATAATAGAATGCAACAATCCATGTCGTAGCTGCTGTAAGAATTGCTATGGACAGGTTTCCTATAAATGGCTCACGTTTAAGCCTATTGGAATACCACCACAAAAGAAAAATACAGAGCAAATTAATGACAGCAACTTTCCAAGAAAGGTACAAACCAATCAGAATAGCAAGAGCATTGAGAGAGAAATTACTAATGAGGGCTGTACGCCTTTGAATAAGATTGCCAACTACTACTTTATCAGGTTTATTGATTAAATCTATTTTCACGTCATAGTAGTCATTTACAATATAGCCTGCTGCTGCTACCAAAATAGTACTTGCAGAAAGTAAGAAGAAATTTAAATCTGTAAAATGCTCCCAAAAAGAATTTACTGGTTTATCTATAAAAAATATTTTAATAAGATATTGTGAAAATCCTATCATCACAAGATTTCCAAACCTTACCAAACGAACAAAGGCTCTGAGTAAAAATATTCTATTTTGTTTGAAAAATGGCATTTTAGAATATTAAATGTTTATGATTCATTGTTTTTACCTGCTATCATGCTTGCTCCAACCAAACCCACTAGCAACAATATTCCAGCCAGTTCAAAAGCAAATAAGTAATCTGTAAAAAGGGAAATAGCTATAGGTTGAATAGTTGACTTGGAAGGCAAGTTTAGAACCTTTTGTTTAAAATCTGTTTGTATAATCTGTTGTGTAAAAAACAAGCCCACAGAAATGGCTATTACACCTGAAAGCAATTTAGAACGATTTTCAGCTATAATCTTCTCTACTCCCTCTGTTCTATTGGAAAGCATTACTCCAAATACCAAAAGTACCAGAATACCTCCCACATATATCATCAATTGAGCAACTGCCACAAAATCAGCACCTAAAAACACATATATTGTCACTAAGCATAAAAAAACTATCAGTAAGCCAAAGACAGCATAGAGTAAATTCTTGGAGAAAGATACAATGGAAAGCCCTCCTAATAACAGTAATACAAAAAAACAAAAAATATATAATTCCATTTGGTTGGATATTTAAAAATGCATATAAATAAGAGCTTTTTTTCAAAAATAAGAAAGAAAAAATGATTATCTGAAAAAAAAAATTTAGTTTTATGGTTACCTATTATATTCTTTTGTGTATTTATACCAAATGAAAGACCAAGAAGTACTTGAACGCATCAGAAATGGTGATGAGACAGCTTTGCAGTATTTATATAAGCAACATTACCGCATGATGCTCCGCCTTGTTCTCAAAAATAGTGGAACGGAGGAGGAGGCTCAAGATGTCTTTCAGGATAGTCTCATACTTTTTTGGCAGAAAGTGCATCAGCCAGACTTTCAGCTTACTTCTAAAATCAGCACCTATCTTTATAGTGTCTGCTATAATTTATGGAGAAAAGAACTTGAAAAGAAAAGCCGATTATCAAGAGAAGAGAAAGATGAAGCTGTTACAGAAGATTGGGATAAGCAAGAAAGAATTCAGATTATTCATGCTTGTATCAATAAACTTGGGACTACTTGTAAAAAAATATTACAATATTATTATTTTGATGAGCTTTCAATGCATGATATAGCCCAAGTGATGGGTTTTTCGAATGCTGATACAGCCAAAACAAAAAAATATAAGTGTAAAAAAGAACTTGACGAACTGATTAAGAAACATTATAAGGCTACTGACTTTTTAGACTAATGCAAGAAAACAAATTTTATCAAACAGATTTTATCGAAGCCTACCTGAAAGGTGCTGTAAGCGAGGCAGATAAAAAAAGTATGGAGGAGATTCTTCAGGCTGATGAGAGCTTGAAGAGTGAAGTGGATTTTCAGAAAGACTTAATTCATGCAATTGCTCAAAGTCGTAAACAAGACTTAAAGCAATTGCTTCAAAACACACCTATCCCTACTCATACAGGTATGCAAGTACCTACTAATTGGATTATTGGAGGTGTGGCAGCTACACTCATTACGGTTGTTGGATTGGTATGGTTCACCAAAACTCCTAAAAAACTCAATATCACAGAAAAAGAGGATAAAGTTGTTTTAAAGCCTTCTGAAGAGAAATTATCTTCTGAAAATAAAAATCAGGATGTAACCATCAATCCAAAGCAAGAAGAAAAAGCTCAGAATGTCACAACTAAGTCAGAGACTTCTCCTAAAAAAGAAGATTCTCCCTCTCCTTTCACCAAAGAAATTCATTATTTGTATGATGGAGGTGGCGTATTACAATTATTTGGAGATTTTAGTTATAAGGTTTTAGAAAAAGTAGATTTAGGTAATGGAGCTAAAACTTATATTTTTATACAAAATCATTTCTACGAATTAGTTCCTACAGGTGAAGAGCCTAAAATACTCAAAGAAACACAAATCAAAAATCCTGAACATATACGAATACTATCGGAACAATTAAAATAATAGATATAGTAAAATAGTAATAACAAAAAAGCAACTCTTTCAGAGTTGCTTTTTTTATTATTTGAGTCCTAAAATATTACATGGAGCATATTCTGGGTCTATATCTATAAACACCTGATTTTTAGCTTTTTCGAGCCATTCCATCAGAGCTTTATTTTTCTTTTCGGAGAGAGCTACTTGTTGTATTTTGGGATAGTCCTTGTTGAAATCTGCCACATGAGCAGGATGTTTAGCTTTATAATGAATTATCCGAATAGCCTTTTTATTATCAAAAGTTCTAAAGGTATGAGCATTTGATACATCATTTACTTGCATATTATCCAACATATCCAAAATAAAGCTATCCATTTCTCTGATGGAAATACTATAATTTCCATCTTCAGCAGGCATTCTACCACCATTAGAAGCTGTATTCATAGACCCTGAACCTTTGTCATCGGAGTATTGTAAAGCTGCTTTTTCAAAAGAAAGGCTATCTTGGCGAATTTTAATCGCCAAACTATCCAAGAAACGTTCAGCTTCTTTTAAGTCTACCTGTTCCCAATCAGGCATCATCAGGATATGTTTTGCATAAAACTCATCTCCTCTTCTATCAACCAATTTAATAATATGGTAACCAAATTGTGTTTCTACAATTTTTGAAACCTCTCCAGGTTTGAGTTTAAAAACCATTGCTTCAAACTCAGGAACCATATTTCCTCTTTTATGCCAACCCAAGTCCCAGTTTTTATCATCACTATACATCCCTGCCATTTCTTCAAAATTCTGTTTATCTTCTACAATTCTTTTATAGACCTGCTCCAAACGATTTTTTACTCTTTCTTTTTCTTCTTTGAGTAATGGAGGGTTTTTCACGATTTGTGAAACTTCCATTTCTGTTGGAAATACAGGCAAACTATCTTTGGGAATTCTATTGAAAAATTTACGAACTTCACTGGGCGTAATTTTCACATTTCTAGTGATATGTTCACGCATTTTATTGACTGTCATCTGGTCTCTGAGTTGCGTTCTCAAATCACTTTTAAACATTTCCAGATTATCTATTCCTAATAGTTCTTTAAGTTCATCGTCTGTTTTTTTCTGAGAAATACTTTCCCATCTTTGTTTAAAATCTTCTTCAAGCTCCAACTCATCTATCATAACAGAGTCTATTTCTGCTTTGGCAATGAGTACTTTGCTTACCACCAAACTTTGCAGAATCTGACAACGCAATTCTGGTGTATTGGGAGCTTTCTTTTCTTGTACCATTTGAGCAGCTATTTGCTCCACATCTGAAAGCAAAACAATTTGATTATCAATTTTAGCTACAATTTTATCTGCTACTTCTCTTCCTTGGGCATAGCTTTTTGCCAGTCCAAGACAAAAAAACAACAATACAACTATTTTTTTCATAGTTTTTATTTTTTTACTATCTGGGTTTATTAATTAAGGTGTCAAAATTACTTAAAAATTTCAAATTCTTTGTTTTTTTCAGCATCTTTATATAGTTGATCTTCTAATTTCTTGATTAACAAAGTCTTACGTTCATTTAAAATCATACTCTTAATTCTATCTTTCACAAACTCCAAAGGAGCATTTTGTTCTGAAATTTTATACTCTTTCACGTACAATACATACGAAAATTCTCCTTCTTTCATTTCACTGAACTTATTATTTTTCAGGAAATTAATTTTATTTGGAATACCCTCCAGAGGTGTTTGTCTTGTAAGTTCATCAAAGTCTATCCAAGTGCTGTCTTGCAGATGATATGAAACTGCCTTTTCATTACAATATTTAGCCAATTCTTGTTTGTCTTCAGGCTTATCAGAAGCCATCAGTTTGGATAGCAATTCTTTATCTTTGTTATTTTGACCAATTTTAATAAAAATAGCTCTCACAATATTCTGCCTTAATTCAAACTCCTTGCCATTTTTCTCATAAAAATCTTTGATTTCTTGGTCTGTAATTTTCTCAGAAAAATTTTTGGCTACGTACTGCTTTTCAAATTCGTGTGTAATCAAGGCATATTTATAATCTTCAAGCTTTTTATTGAGTTCTTTTTCATCAATTTTGGCATTTTTTTCAGCATTTTTATACAATAATTGTCTGCGAATCCAGTTTTCCTGATAACGCTGAATAAACTCTAAACTATCATTTTTACTGAGTTTTCGGGGCATTACCTCGCTGATTTCTGAGTAATACAATACTTTATCGCCTATTTGAGCTATTTTTTTACTCTGATTTTCATCTTTTTTTCCGCAGGCTACTAATAAACTTGCCCAAATTACTGCTATAACAAAACGCATAAAAACTTTCAATGGTTGGTTTTATAATTCATTATTTTCCTGAAACTCTGACTCCACTTCTCCTACAATGGGTTCTGCGTCAAAGAAAATTACTTTTTCCTTATTTTTGATTTTATTAAAAACAGGATACTCTATTTCCTGAATAATGCTTCTTTCAATAATTAAATCAGGGTTTTTATGAGCATGATGCCCTGCTGGCAAGGTAGCCAATTCTTCTTTTGAAAAAGGTTTGGAAGTTTTGACTCTTTTTACATACGTTCCTCTTTTGTATTTGGTTTCCAAGTCATTCCAGTTAATGCCTTTTTCAAGCATCATTTTATCTTGCAATTCATTGGTTTTGAGTTTAAAACATTCTGCATGTCCAAATAAAGAATCTGCAAGCATCAAAATAGAATTTCTTGTAGCATCATTCTCACGCCAAAGCAGTTGCACACAAGCATCGTGGAGGCTTGGAACTTGGTAAATTCTGCAATCAAAATTGGCAATTCTGTTATGATTGGGCAATAATTCTTGTCTTCGTTCATTAAAGAATGACACACATCTGCCTGTCAGTTTTGACAGAATCTTCTGTTTTTTACCATCATTATAAATTGCACTTTTTTTGTCTTTTGAGTACAAAATAAGCGTAATTTCATCACTTTGGGTATAACCAACCACAGCATTGGTTTCAGCTACCAAAGTTTTGGTGGTTTCAATCATGAGCTGAGTCAGATTGGCATCAAAAGGGCGTTGAAGCCCTTTTGTCCAATTATGAAAATTATTACCATCGAGTCTGATAATTACTGGAAGGGTTGGAATCATGATTTCTGGAGAGAAATTCTTCTCAAGCCACTTACACCAATCTCCTAAAGTTTCAAAAATCATAAGTACTTACACTTTACGAAACAACAGAAACCTTATAGGTTTTAAGTCATTCTTTTGATTTAATTTATTAATTATCAAATATTGAAAATACAAAACCTATAAGGTTTTTAGTTGCTGTTTATTTCAACATCTCTTCCAATGCCTTGATTTTCGCTTCGGCATCAGCGAGCTTTTTACGTTCATTTTCAATGATTTCAGGTTTTGCATTGGCTACAAATTTTTCGTTGGAAAGTTTTTTTGATACACTTTCTTTGAAACCTTTGTAGTATTCCAAATCCTTCTTCACTTGCTCCATATCTATTTCTATGGTAATCATAGCAAAGAATTCGTCTGTTTTTACCAAGAATTTCACACCATTGGCAGGGCTATCCACTACAAAAGAAAGTTTACATACAGCCAGTTTTTCGATGATAGCTTGCCATTTTTGCAAAATAGCCTCACTACCAGATTTTTTCACTACAATTTCAAGCACTTCTTTAGGAGAAATACCATTGCTGTTACGAATATTACGTATTTGGCTTACTGCTTCAAAAGCAAGTTCTGCCTCTTGTAAAATAGTTTTATCAAAAGTGTTTACTTTAGGATACTCTGCTACACAAATACTTTCATTGTCTTTGCGTGGAGCAATATTCTGCCAAACTTCTTCTGTAATAAATGGCATAAACGGATGTAAAACTCTTAAAAGTCTATCCAAAAATTCTACACTTCTCTCATAAACCATTTTATTGATAGGCTTTCCATACTCTGGTTTGATAATTTCTAAATACCAGTCACAGAAATCGTCCCAAAATAGTTTCGTAACAGCCTGTAGAGCCTCTGAAAGCCTGTATTTTTCAAAGTGATCTTCAATTTCTGCAAGTGCTTGATTGAAATTGGATTCAAACCAATCCATTACAAGAACAGTATTAGGCAATTCAACCGAATCTGATACTTCAAAAGTTTTTAAAAGTCTGAAAACATTCCAAATTTTGTTAGCAAAGTTACGTCCTTGCTCACAAAGTTTAGAATTATGAGAATCAGGGTCTTGCATGAAGGCATCAATATCTTCTTGTTTCTGAGATTTTGGAACACCCGTATCAAAAAGTACATCATTACCCGCAGGCGAATTGTACAATACACCAAAACGCATTCCATCAGCACTATAAATATCTATCAGACGCAAAGCATCAGGGCTGTTACCCAAAGACTTAGACATTTTACGATTCAGTTTATCACGAATCAAACCTGTAAAATATACATCTTTGAATGGCAATTGCCCTTTGAACTCATACCCTGCCATAATCATTCTAGCTACCCAGAAGAAAATGATATCAAAACCTGTCACCAGTACATTGGTTGGGTAATAATACTGAATATCAGCGTTATTAGGGTCTTTGAAACCATCAAACACTGAAATAGGCCACAACCAAGAGCTAAACCAAGTATCCAAAACATCCTCATCCTGAGTTAGTTCTACATTCTGAGCATCAGGGAATTGCTTTTTGTACTGTTCGATAGCTTTTTCTCTGGTTTCAGCAACCACAATATTACCTTTATTGTCATAGAACGCAGGTATTTGCTGTCCCCACCACAACTGACGAGAAATACACCAATCTCTTGGGTTTTCCATCCAGCTACGGTACATATTTTTAAATTTCTCAGGGAAGAAACGAATGGTATCGTTCATCACGTTTTCGTAAGCAGGTTTTGCTATTTCACTCATTTTGAGCCACCACTGCATCGAAAGTTTGGGTTCAATCACAGCCCCTGTACGCTCCGAAGTACCTACTTGATTTTTATACTCCTCTACTTTTACAAGCAAGCCTTGTTCTTCTAAATCTTTGATGGCTTCTCTTCTTACCCAGAAACGGTCTTTTCCTATGTATTTCTCTACCTCTACGGCAGCAGACATGGTTCCATCATCTGCAATGGTATCAATTACAGGCAAATTATGCTTCATCCCTATTTCATAGTCAGCAATATCGTGAGCAGGTGTAATTTTAAGCGTTCCTGTTCCAAATTCCATATCCACATACTCATCAGCAATTACAGTTACCTCTCTGTTTACCAATGGAACAATTACAGTTTTGCCAATAAGGTGTTTGTATCGTTCATCGTTGGGGTTTACACACACTGCCACGTCACCAGGGATGGTTTCGGGACGTACGGTAGCCACTGTGATAAACTCCTCACTATCTTTGAGTTTGTATTTTACATACACCATTTTAGACTGTGATTCTTTGAAGATTACTTCTTCATCAGAAAGGGCAGTTTTACCTATCGGGTCCCAATTTACCATTCTTACACCTCTGTAAATCCAGCCTTTTTTGTACAAATGTACAAAGCTTTCGATTACAGCAGCAGAAAGGTCTTCTTCCATGGTAAAACGGGTTCTATCCCAGTCACAAGAAGCACCCAGTTTTTTAAGCTGGTCTAAAATGATTCCACCATATTTTTCTTTCCAGTCAAAAGCGTATTTCAAGAACTCTTCACGTGTGATGTCCTTTTTAGAAATACCTTTTTCTTTAAGCATATTCACGACTTTGGCTTCAGTAGCAATGGAAGCATGGTCAGTACCAGGCACCCAACACGCATTTTTACCCTGCATTCTGGCTCTACGAATCAGAATATCTTGAATGGTGTTATTGAGCATGTGTCCCATGTGTAAGACCCCTGTGACGTTTGGAGGAGGTATAACGATTGTAAACGGCTCACGATGATCGGGTTTAGAAGCAAAAAATTTGTTCTTGAGCCAGTGAGCATACCACTTCTGTTCGGTTTGGCTGGGGTCGTATTTGGTTGAGATTTCCATGATTGTTACTAATTGAATCCTAAAATCTGGTCTATGATTTTGTAATTATTTCATTTTTGATGTTTTGAAGCACTATTTCTAATTCTTTCTTAATTTTATATTTTTGACGAATCCATATACCCACATATACAAGAAGGGCTGGAAGCCATAAGAAAGCAAGAAATATCCATAAATAGCATACACAATTCACCATAAAAACACCTAAGACAACCATCCAAGGAAAGTTTCCTGTAAACGTATTGGGTTCAGGCAGATTTCTTGCATAGGGTTTTTCTTCGAGATATTCAAATACTTCAATATAGGAGCTTTTTCCTGCAAAATATCTGTATATTTTCTCTTCAGAAACTTTTATCTGCTCGTATGGTGTCATACTTTTTAATGCTTCAAAAAGCAAAAATACAAAAAAAGTTTGAAAAAGGGTGTTGTAAAGATATAAAAATAAAAAAGCCCCTAAAATCTATCATTTAGGGGCTTTTATTTGTATTCAAATTTAAGAGGCATACTGTGTCTTCGAATGTCTAATTTCCATAAGAAAATATCGAGCATATCTTGTAACCCTTGTAGGAAGACTGTTTTTTCTCTGTCTAAATAAGGTTTTAAGACAGGATATAAAGCTTTTATAGAATCTTTGGTATAAAGTTCTACCCCATCGTCTAAGCCTATGGCTTGTCCCAATTGAAAAGCAATACTTTTTCTAGAATCCAAATCGTTTACTTCTGATGCCAAAACTCCTACAAAATCCATATCTTTAAGTGTCTGATATTTAAGGTCTATATCACCTTTTAAAGCATCTTTTACAGCCACTCTGATGGAGGTTCGTGTAAAATAAGACAAGATGCTTCTGCTGGCTCGAATAAACTTCAAGTCTACATCTCTTTCAACTAATTTGCTTATCACACTTTCAGAGTATTGTGCATGCAAAGAATACGTATAATACAAAGCATTATTGAGTTCATCTTTTGTTCCTTTAAACACATCTGTAAGCACTCCTTTTTCAGCTACTACCAGATTTCCATTTACAGGACGAGTAAAACCATGTATTTCAGCAAGCATTTGGCTATAATGTTTACTCAAATTAGCTCTTTCTTGGGTAGTTTCAGGCAATACATCCAACACAAAAGCCACATCAATGTCTTGTGAGTTTTGTGAGCCAAAAAATTGATATTGTAGTGTTTTCATAGTTGTAGTGTTTAAAAAACTTCATCTTTCATGTTTATGGTTTCTTCATTGCATTTCAGAAATATCCCTTCTGAAGTATAAATTCCATAATGCTCTGCCATTGTAAGCCAATATTCCAAATAAGTTTGTAAAATCTGTTTTTCTGTATCTGTAATCGCTTTTCTATAGACCAAATTTTCAAGATTTGGGTGATACTTTATCAAATCTTTTTTTGTGTAAATTTCTATGTTGTTTTCAATGAGAGAGATATTTTGTCCCAAATAAAAAGCTACTGTTTTCCAAATATCTTCGTTTTTGGTGTTTTTTTGGTTAAAATCATCTATTTCAAAGAAATTTACCATTTTTAAAGCTTTTAGTTTCATTTCGAAGGGGTGTACCCCATTCACCACAGGACGAACAGACGTTCTTAAATGTGTGCGAGTCAGCAATGTAAGTGTTGTTCGGGCTGTTTTATAAATTCCTAAAAGCTTATTCCTCTTCATTAAACCCTTAATAGGGTTAGAATGTTTTTGTGTATGTAAATGATAAGTTGTATATAAAGAGTTATTCAGCCCGTCTATCCATGCTTTTGGATAAATCGTGTCTGTCAGATATCCATCTTTGATGGTTACCAGCGTAGCATTCCAAGGTTTCTGATGGGTTTGTACCAATTCTTGCACCAAGATTTTGCGTTCTTGTTGTGTAGGTGGCATCAAACTATCAGGTATCCAGATGATTACATCTTGGTCTTGGGAATCGTCAGAACCATACAAATAATAAGGATATGGAAAGTCCATAGTTGTAATTTTTTATAAAGAGGGTGCATTTTACACCCTCTTTGGTTAATCTACAAGCAATTTAGTTACAGCAGCCGAATTGATAGCCCAATTTGCATCATACACTTCATCTGCATTTTCAGCAGTTTCAAGGATTGTCAAATTCTGAGCTTCTGCCTTGATAGCAAGCAAGTTACCTACACTTAGTTTGCTATCTAATTTTCCTAACAAAGCTTTGATATTTCTCAAATCTAAGCCTTGTACTACTTGTCCGTCAAAAGGCATTTCAAGCCAAACTATCTCTGCTGCTTCTACATCCAACACTCCAAAAACCAGACCTTTGGTTAATTTTTGTGTTACACGAACTTGGTGTTGAACACAAGAAGGGTCGTAGGCAACACCTGTTCTTTCAGAGATTTTCATAGGGTGTTTGCTATTCATCCAACCTATCACCAAATTAGGTGTGATAGAGCCATTACTGTACGCATTACAAGTAAATGTTACGTATTTTGCTTTCGCTTTTTGTAATTCACTTACTGAAATCTCGATGTACTCGGCTGTACCTATTTTGTCTGGGATGCTTCGGATATCACCACTATGTTTACATCCTGTTGTCACCAAATGAGCGTAAGAGCAGTAATCTTGTCTGTTTTCGTAAGCAATATGACAGCTCAAATCCATATCCAAGTGTTGAGCAGGCATTCCTGTACCCCATTGCATAAACAAACGAACTTTATCACCATCTACCACAAAACGAGTACCTTGTAATGCTGTAGGCAAATCTTGTACACTTTCACTTCTATCACCGATTGCCACAGGCATTTTGTAAAGCATTGGGTCTATGTAAATTGTTTTGCTTTCTGTCTGGATAGCTGCAAAACGTTTTTTCATAGCAAGTATACACAAATCAGCGATACCATCTTTCATTTCTTCAAGTTGCTCATCAGTGTATAAAGATAGTAACGGATTGGCTGCTACCCCTTTAGCCACACCACCCAAAGGTCGTACAGTTCTAAAACCACCTTTTTTGAAGTAGTTTTCTGCATACATATTGAGTGTAAACACCAAACGAGCAGGAACTTTATCAATAATATCGGCAAATGCTGATAATACTTCATCTTTTCCAAACCACAACATATTGGCAAACAATGAACGGGCAAACAAACCTGGGCGTTGTTTTAATAAATTCATGGTTTTAGCTACATCCGAACGCAGTTTGTAGTAATTGATTGTTCCCTGCCATACTGGGTATGTCTCGTTGTAAAACATATCCAAGATAGCTTTTAACTTCTCAAAACCTGCTTTTTTACTGTACTCAGCAAGTCGTAAAGCTCTGATGAAGCGAACCCACATACCACGTTTAGGGTGCATCGATTCACAGATTTTCTCTGTGTCCATAGGCAAATCGTTCAACCATTTGGCTACTCGCAAACATTCTGCTCTGTTGTATTTGAGATTTAAAAGTTCCTTTGTTTCTAATTTAGCTTTTGCACTTTTATCTAAAGGTTTAAAAATATGTTGGCTATTTTTTACTGAACGTTTTACAATCGTTTTTGGCTCTATAATTTGCAAAAAACCAGTATGTTTGTACCATAAGTAACGCAAAATATCTGTTGGTGAAGCAAACAAACTTTGTGCTTTTTCTGGTTGATTTTGTTCAATACACAAATCTATGACTGCCATCAAAGTTTCTTTCATACCTACTGCCACCTGAGGCAAAGGAAATTCTGATAACAATATTTTCAAGCTATCCATTTGGGTAGCATCCAAAGCTGTTTTGGAAGTCAGTAAATCTGCAAAAAATGCTTTTGCTTCTTTTTCTGTCCACAAATTCAATAATTTTAGCTTACTTCCTTGTCCCATCACTTCTATTTCACCTTTCTCGAAAGGAGTTCCACAAAAAGGGCAACCGTTGTAACGTTCCAAAGGAAATGTATCAGCAGGGATAATGTGTCCACATTGCAGACGTGTACCTTTCGCTTGGAAAATATTGGCAAACCATGTCATAATATGGTCAGTAAGGGTTTCGCCTGTTGGTGTATCCCAACCTTTTACTAAAGGTGTCCAGTTTTTATTTACCCCCATCACCTCACGAAACTGTTCCAATAAATCTAACTGATATTTAGGCGAAGTTTGGTTCAAAGCCTTCAATAAAGGTTCGGAAACACTGAAGCCCAATTTTGCTAAATTTGCCACTAAATTGGCAGTTGTTGGTCTGATAGCCTTGTCTTCAGATACATTTTGTACATCTGCAATAAACACTGCTTTTTGACGAAGGGCTACTTTTTGTAAATTTTTCATAATTGTATTTGTTTAAAAGTAAGATAATTTAGTTACTAGGTTCAGTAAAAGTGAAGTGCCTTACGGCAGAAGTAAGTAACTATTGACCTTAAAGTGAAACAGGAAGGATTCGAACCTCTCGACCAGTCTTACAGAATTTTGAAGTAAGCTTTTTTTGACCTTTACAGATAATGAAAAAACTCAAAATAACTGGCATGCTACCATTACATCACTATTTCATTTTTTTAGTTTAGGTAATTGAAATGCTGTTTCGTCCAATGAATAGAAGTAAGCATTGCTTGACCTTGACTAAGTGAAGCAGGTTGGACTCGAACCAACGACCACGACGTTAAAAGTGTTAGAAGTAAGTTTAAATTGACCACTTTTGGTAATTTTTAAGCTTACGTGCTCTACCAACTGAGCTACTGCTTCGTATTTTTTTATTTTTGAGAAACAGAAAGGAATCGAACCCTCACTACAGCCTCCCCACTTTGAAGTAAGCCTTTTTTGACCTTTTGAAAGATAATTAGAAAGCTCAAAAATGGCTGTGTGCTACCATTACACTACTGTTTCCATATTTTAATTAGGTAATTGTGATACTATTTGCTTTTGTCGAAAGATTGAGAAGTAAGCATCACTTGACCTTAACTAGCGAAGCAGGCTGGACTCGAACCAGCGACCTACGGCGTGACAGGCTATAGGAGTAAATCTTGTTTGACCAAAACGATAATTACAAAATTTTACGTCGCTCTAACCATCTGAGCTACTGCTTCTTTTTATCATCAGGTAATTGAACAAATTTTTTGACTTGGGAAAAAGTTGTTTTAGAAGTAATTTATTCTTGACCTTTCTGATGATACAAAGATACATAGCCTATTACGCAATAGAATTGCGTAATTAAAAATATTTTTAATTTTTTTTTAAATTTTTGTCCCCGAACTCAAAAGTGGATTGTCATTGTATAAAAATCATTATTATTAACCTTTAAATCCTACTTTTATGAAAGAGTTTTTAATGCTTATCCGTGAAAATGCTAACTATGGCAACCTAACAGCCCAACAAATGCAAGAAGACATTGAAAAGCATATTCAATGGGTTGAAAATTTGGTTGCTCAGGGACATTTTAAATCAGGTAGTCCTTTAGAATCAGCTGGGTCTCATATCAAAGGTGAAAACAGAATTGTCATGGATGGACCTTATATTGAAAGCAAAGAGTGTATCAGTGGATTTTATTTTCTGCTTGCAGGCTCACTTGCCGAAGCTACTGAAATAGCCAAAGGTTGCCCTGCTCTGGATATGGGTGCAAGTGTAGAAATCAGAGAAATCATGCCTACCAATGAATAAGCAGAACACCATAGAACACATGACAAGCCATCTTTTCCGAGAAAATTCGGGAAAGATGGTGGCTGTCTTGTCTAAAAAATTTGGTTTAAGTCATCTTGAAACAATTTTGGATATTGTTCAGGATACTTTTGAAACGGCTCTTAATAAATGGCGATTTTCGGGACTTCCTGATAACCCTTCGGCATGGCTGATGACTGTTGCCAAAAATAAAGCCCTGAATGCCATTCAGAAACAATCAAAAAATACTTCTGACACAAAAATAAAAGCTCATTATCAGACTGTTGAACAGAACACAGATATTACGCTTTCTGAACAGGAAATTTCAGATAGTCAGCTTCATTTACTACTAGCTTGTTTACATACAGAGTTTTCGCAGAAGAATCAGATTATTCTTACTTTGTATGTATTATGTGGCTTTGGAGTACCTGAAATCAGTAGTGCCTTGTGTATGACTGATGAAGCTGTAAAAAAGGTACTTACACGAAGTAAAGCCATTTTGAGAGAGTCTGACAATATTTTTAATGTACAACTCAAAACCAAAATAGAGTTCAACATACAAACGATTCATGCTGTATTGTACTTAATGTTTAATGAAGGTTATAAAACTACCCGTAACCAAGCAGGCATCAATCGGGATGTTTGTTTTGAAGCCATGAGGCTTACAAAATTACTTTTGGATAATCATTACTCAAACCATGAAACGCAAGCCCTGATGTCTCTGATGTTTTTTCATGTCTCTCGTTTCTCCAGCCGTATTGAAAACAACGAGTGGCTCATTTTAGAGGAACAAGACAGAAGTCAGTGGAATAAAATTTTTATTGAAGAAGGTTATTTTTATTTGAATCTGGCAACTCATTCAACAGTTATAAGCCGTTTTCATCTGGAAGCTCTGATCAACTCTCTGCATTGTATTGCTCCCAATTTTGAGCAAACTGATTGGCAAAAGATTGTTTTTTTGTATCAGGAACTTGAGAAACTTGAGAAAACACCCTACATCACACTTAATCGAATTATTGCAGAAAGTCATGTTTCGATGGATAATCATCTGATTGAAGAATTGGAAGTCCTCGAAAACAGTATTCCCCAAGAACATTTATGTGTTTTTCTTGTTACAAAGGCTGAATTGCACAAAAAGCAAGGAAATCTTTCTAAAATGCAAGATTTCCTTTTGGACGCTTTAAAATATTGTAAATCAGAGATAGACAGGCGTTTGATTGAAAAAAAACTGAAATATTCTTAAAATGAGGCTATCTAATATTCAGATAACCTCATTGGTTATTTCACCCAATCCAAATAAATTAGTTTCCCTATATCATAAAATGACTGATCATTGTGATTACCATTATTGGTAAGTAAAATGATTCCTGAATTTAATTCTGGATAAATGAGACATAGAGAGCTAAAACCATTAGTACCTCCATCATGCGACCAAACTAAATAACCTTTTTTAGTCGTTGAAATACCCCAGTTTAAGCCTTTTCCTCGTTTATGATCTCCTGTTGTTAGTTGGTGTGATAGCCATGTAGCAGTTTCTTTTTGAGCTTCTAATTGTGCCTTCATATATAAAAGCATATCTTTTGTTGTTGAACGTATGCCACCTGCTGGCTCTACTAATTTATTTCTCCAATAATTTACGGTATCACCAGCAACATTATAACCTTGTGCATAATTTTTAAAGTCATTTTTGGTAAAGTTTATTTTCGATTGTGTCATTTTTGTAGGAGTGAAAATATATTTCTCAAGCAATTGTTCATAGGTTAAATTATTGACTTTTTCTAAAATATGCCCTAATAAACTAACAGCAAAGTTCGAATACTCTATTTTTGTCCCAGGTATGGTATCTATTTTAATGTTGTGTAAAATATCAGTAAGTATTTTTTCTGTAAATACTTGTTTAGGATCGAATGGGTCTTTTCGTGTATTTACAATCAAAGGTTGTGAGGGTAATCTTGATGTATGGTTGCTTAAATGTACTAACTGAATTGGTGTATTTTTGTATTGAAGATTAGGGTAATCTCCATCTAGATATTTACGGATATCATCATGGAGGTTTATTTTTCCTTCTTTTACATTATTTGCTAAAATTATTCCTGTAAAGGTTTTGGTGATAGAGCCTATTTCATAAAGTGTTTCGTTGGTTGGTAATTGCTTTGTACCTTTTTTCATTTCACCAAAATGATAGGTAAACATTTTTCCATTCTCAATAACACCAACTGAAAGCCCTGATACATTTTCGTTACTCATATATTGAGTTACGGCTTTCTGAACAGAACTATCTAGTTTTGTTTTCATAGCATTATCTGTCAGGAATATTTTTCGGGTATTGACGATTGGCAAAGAATAATAGGTCAGACCAAATACATTAAAAACTAACGATTTGGTTGCCTTTAAATCTAATTGCAACGATTTCTTTTCATAAAAAAGTCTGTATTTAGACACTCCATCTTTTTGTGTACTTAAAAGCTCTGTTTTTATAATCTTGCCTAAATCTGCTGTTCCTGTAAGGAAATTGACAAGTTGCTCTTCTGTTATTTCTTTTTTAAAACTTATATCTGCTAAATTATAGACTCCCTTGTAGTCATTTTTATTGAGCAAATCCACAATTTTGTTTTTAAGATTGTCATTGTCTGACATTCTTTTCTTTTGAGCCGTTATTTGTAATGCTACAAAACCCAGCATCAATATTAGCAGTAGTTTTTTCATACGAATTATTGGTTTTAAATTTCAATAGTAAAAGCACTCTCTTTGGCAATACTTCATAGAGTTATTTTTTTACTTTAAAGTTGTAAAACCTCATTATTATATTTTATAATTCGTGAAACAGGTTATATGTGTACGCTTTTAATTTATTTAAAAATTTGATTATCAATAATTTAATCAATTATTATTTATTAAACTATACTTGTTGCTTTAATGTATTCCACAGGTGTTTGAGCATAAATTTTCTTAAAAGCTCTGTTAAAGGTAGCTTTTGAATTAAAACCACAATCGTATGCAACACTCAAAAGTGTTTCTGTTTTATGCTGACCTTTTTCTATCCTTTTGACAAATTCTTTTATTCTGTGAGCATTGATAAAATCGTTAAAATTTTGTTCAAAACCCTCATTGATTACTCTTGACAAATAAGATGTATTGGTAGAGAGGGCTTTTGATAATTCGGAGAGGGTCAGTTCTGAATTGAGATAAGACTGATTTTCAAGAATATATTTTTCTATTTTACCCTTCCATGCCTCTAACTCCAAAGTATCTTGTGAAGTCTTTTCTAAAGTTTTTTCTATTGTATGTGTAACTGTTTTCTCTTCAAAATGTAGTTTATAGGGTTTATCTGTGTAATATCCATAAATGCTAATGTAGTACACTAATATACCTAATATCAGATATGCAACCCAATCCTGAGTGTAACTCAATTTGATAAAAAGTGTACTTGTCATAAAAAATACAAAGGCAACCACCCCTACCGCAAATATTGCATATAGTAAGTTTCGTAGCCAGACAAAATCAATTTTTTCGGTGGAAGAAAAATTTTCAAGAATATACCCCTGATAGGCTTTATATTTTTGTAATGTTAAATACACATAATAAAAAAATGAAAAATATGATATAATATTGGCTATCACAGATTTATCCAATTCTGCCCAATACCCTTTCGTTCCATATTGCAATGCTTCTATTTTTGGGAAAGGATAATAATATGTAAAATCTACCACAAACTTTACGATAATAAGTAATCCCCATAAAGCAGGTAAAATAAAGTGTTTGAAATGCTCTTTTTTGATTTGAAACTGAGTATTGGTTACACTGAGGAAGTAAAAATAGAATAATGGTCCAGCAATAATCAAATTATTGAATGGAAAATAGAACATAAAGGTTGTATAAGTATTGTGTTTATCGTACCACCCTGCAAAACCAAGCATCCAAAAAGCTATTTTGATGGTTAACAATCCCAAAATACCAGCTATCCAGATATCGCTTTTTCGATTTTCTCGGTAGTATCTCTGAATCAGTAAAATGGCAAAAATTACCCCCTGAAAAAAAGGAGGTAATAAAAGTGAGCTGTAAAAGTTAAAATTAAAAGGCACAAATAAGTAATTAAGTCTGAGATGTTAAAAAATTAGTTTATCTTACTTTGAGGTACATTTAAAATTTAAAATCTGATAATCAATTTAATATACAAAACTTTCATTTAGCTTTGATTCTGATGTTTTTTTATTTTAATAAGGTTGAAACGTATAAACCACCCGAAGGGCATTGTCATCAGGCTTGATAATGCCTTTGTAGAAATCATACCAGCCGTCATCTGCTCCACCCTGCCCCTGATTGGTATGTACCATAAAACGCCCATCTTTGTAACAATAGCCATCCACTACAACAGAATGCCCGAAATCTTTCAGATTGGCAAAATGTAAAAAAACAGGTCGTTTTTCATTAATTTCTTCATAAATTATTTGTTCGAGTTTTCCCAGTCTGTAAGGTCCGAAATTATGCCAAGCAATATAACGATTTACTTTCACACGATAGTTTTTTTCAAACAAACTGGCTGGAGCCAGTTTGTTCATATATCTGTCTGTTCCGAAATCTTTCTGTACAATTAAGGCTGCATAATAATTATATTTTGCAAGCTGGTCTTTTATAATTTGGGGTGTATTTTTATCAATAGTATTGGTGAATTTACTTAAATAAAACTGGCTACTATCCATATTTTCATTGACTTTATAACCTTGTCTGGAGGTATATTGTACTTGTCCATAAGGCTTTAATTTATGATAATAAGCTATTTGAGCAAGAGCCGTACTCCAACAACCCAATCGGAGTTTATCAGGGGTATATTTTTCAAAACCTCCCATCTGTTGCCATTGTGTTTTGGTAAGATAGGCATTATCTTGCATACATTTGGTTTTATCAGGAAAGAAAAATAGTGAAGTGGATAGAGTTCCATAACCTATAACAATGATTCCTAAGATTGACAATATGTATTTCATAAACAGCTATTTAAGTTAGATATTTAATTTTTATTTAATTAGTTTTTTTGTAATAAACTCAATTTGAGCATCTTTCAGATTAGAAATATTATTTTTAGTAGTTTTCACCTCAAAATCGGGCGTAATTCCTTCATCTTTTCTTTGTGTAATGGGAGCTTGATAAATCAGAGGTACATCCATTTCCATTTCTGAATTGGGCAAATACAGAAAAAATATTTCTCCACCATTTATTCCCTGCTGGCTACCACCTGTTTTTTCGCCTACAATCGTTCCCAGCTTGTTTCTCTTAAAAATATCTGCCATTGTAAAGGTGGCTGAGCTATTGGTAACATCTGTAATTAAATAGATTTTTCCTTTGAAATGGTTTGGGTTAGAAGCTATTATCTTAGCTACACTTTTTTGATTTTTGTGTTCATAAAAGCCTTCCTGATTAAGGATATAATCGGTTTTAGCTTTTTTGAAACTCTCATCCCATGTATCCAAATATGATAGTAAGCTATCAGGAATGGATGTGTAACGATATAATCTTTTTGTAACAACACCCTCAATGGGACGTGTTGTAAGATAAGATAATACAGCATCTCTGGCGTCATCTGCTCCACCCTCATTCTGACGAATATCTACGATTAAGTTCTGATAACCAGCCTGATTGATATGTACAAAAACACTGTCTAAGTATTTATTGAAATCAAATTTCCAATTATAAGTCATAAAATCACCTAATCGGAATACTACTGTTTGTTTATTGATAGGTTTGAGATACCAAGATTCTTCATTTTTAGGAATTTTTCCATATTTCTCTGTAAATAAATTCAAACGAGTTTCTTTAGAAAGCCCCTGACAAGTAATTTGTATTTTTTTCTTTCCTGAAAGAATTTCAAAAGTATAACTTGGTTCATTAATATCCTTTTTGAAGAACAAAGGGAAAAATATATCAAACAAACTGTGACTATTGATATTCAGACTTTTAGGATAAATTGCAATATTATCTAATTGTTTATTCAAACCATTTTCTCCATCTGATTTACTCACAGTCAGCAGACTATCTATGATAGTTTTGATTTTAAATCCGTTGATGGAAACGATTTCATCCCCTACTTGAATGGTAGAATTTTCTGAAAGATTATGTGTAATCACAAACTTATTATCAATAACCCTAAACAAAAAAGGAAGATAAACACTTGAGTATAAATTATTTTTAATCATTTTCTTATTGTTATAGTAGCTTACAAAAGTATGTCCACAACGAATTTTGATATTAAGCTGAGAGAGTAAAATAAAAAATTGCCTTTGCTCCATAGGAGTTTTTATAAGTTCATACATCTCCTGAAAGTAGCTTTCTATCTGAGCCTTAGAGTTATAACGATACAATCCAGGGTGAACACTCTCCCAAGTAGCTTTCACAATATCAACATCCTGTTTCATTTGTTTGGTAGTGAGTATTTTAGCTCGCTGTTGATAGTTGTATTCATGGCGTTGTAACCACGATTTTTCGCCCTCAAATTGTACCTCTTTTCTTTTGATGAATTTATTTTTTCCCAGTATGTACGTAAATCGAAAATTTGCAGGTTTCTGGTCATTACCATCTTTACCACTACTGGTTGTAACCCATTCTACATCACCGTTTTGCAAAGCATTTCTCGATTTAACTATCTCATTATTAAGCATTTTTCCATCTTTGGATATTTTGAGTGTATCTGACCAAGCAACATTTGGCTCTTTTGGGAATGTATTTTTTAAAACAAAAGTGTTACTTCTTCCCAATTGTTGTACATCTATATGAGCCTGTATATGAGTGAGTTTATTAGAAGTATAATCTAAATAAGACAAAGAGCCCTGCCAGCTACCTACAATCAGTTGTATATCTGAAGTCTGTAGTGTTTCTTGAGCTATGAGTTCCAAACGATAAGTGAAGGAAATCATTAAGAAAACGAAGAAAAAATGAATCTTTTTCATAAAAAAATATTTGAGGTGAATCATGCCTCAAAAGTATGATGCGAAGATACCTTTATCGCTTCAAAAAATGATTTGACACCATTTGAAAGTGTACCATTTTATAATTTGATACGTCCCATTTGTTATAAAACTCTGAAAATCAAAACTTTTAAAATATGTTTTATTTTTTTTAGTTTTTCAAAAAATCAATAATATTGATGCATATTTTGTAGAATTATGGAATTGAAACTGGTAAAAAGCGGAACAGAGTATTTCAAAATTTTAGCAGAAATCATCAGACAAGCTGAAAAATTTATTCATCTCCAAACCTATATTTTTGAAGAAGACGAAACAGGGCTGCCCATTGCTGGGTTACTTCAAGAAGTAGCTCAAAGAGGTGTAAAAGTTTACCTATTATTAGATGCTTTTGGTTCTAAGCCTTCTGAAACATTGATAAAAAATTTAAAAGATGCGGGAGTGCATATCAGATTATTTTCGCCTATTCGTTTTCTTAAATTTCAGATAGGCAGACGTTTACACCAGAAAATAGTAGTTGTAGATGAACGCTATGCTCTGCTTGGAGGTATCAATATTGCCAATAAGTATGCAGGATACACCTCTACAGCATGGCTCGATTATGCTGTACTTATTGAAAATGAATCACTTATTAAAGAGTGTTTAAATGTTTGTTTAGAGCTTTGGAGTAAAAAATACAGTCGAAAGGTAAAGCATCAAGCATTAAGTGAAACTACAAATCAGATTGTACAACACGATTTTGTAAGAAGGAAAAGAGAAATCGGAAAATCGTATCAAAGAGCTATTCAAATGGCTCAAAAAGAGATTATTATTGTGGCAAGTTACTTCTTACCCAACAAAAAAATCCTCTCTTTACTCAAAAAAGCCTCTCAAAGAAATGTTGATATTAAAATTATGGTTTCGAAGTATTCGGATGTGATGATTTTCAAGAAAGCAACTGAATATTTATACAAAGAATTATGTCAAAATAACATACAAGTATTTGAGTATCTGCCCAGTGTGGTACATGCCAAAGTGATGATTGTAGATGCAAAATGGTGTACGATTGGCTCTTTCAATCTCAATGCAATTAGTGAATATGGAAGTATAGAACTCAACATCAATATTGCTGAGCCTGTTTTTGCTCAAAAAGCTCATCAAGAAATCACTCATATCATTGAAAATGAGTGTACTCCTATTACAGAAAATGATATTCAGCAGAAAGTGAACTGGTGGGCAAAGTTTAATTATATATTGGTACGTTTCCTGATTCGTTTTTTCTTTTGGTTACTTAAAAAACCTAAAAGTTATAAGAAACAGCATGAATAGAAAAAGGGCAAATGCCCTTTTTCTATTTTAGTTTTCTAAAGTCATGGGGACTTCTATAAGCAATATACGACTCTTTTCCAGCGTTTTAACTTGTATAAAGTCTGTTTCCCAAATACCTATGGCATCTCTGGGACTTAAAGTTTGCCCATTTACTTCTGCTTTTCCTTCAATCAGGAAGGCATACACGCCATTTCCTTCTTTTCGGATAGTATATTGTGTATCAAAGTTTTCATCCAGATTTCCTAATACAAAATAGGCATCTTGATTTATCCAAAGAGCATTTTCATCGTCAGGAGCAACCACCGTTTTTAACTGATTATGATAACTATCAGGCAGATACGTTTTTTGGTCGTAACGTGGTGTAATGTTATATTTTTTAGGCATCACCCAAATCTGCAAAAGTTTTACGGGAACATCGTGGTTAGCATTTTTTTCAGAATGGTAAATACCAGTACCTGCTGACATAATCTGGACGTCATGCTGGTGTATAATGCCCTCTCCTCCTGTGCTATCTTTGTGAGCCAAAGCCCCTTCGAGTGGAATGGTTACGATTTCCATGTTATCATGTGGGTGTGTGTTGAACCCTGTTCCTCCTGCCACAAAATCATCGTTGAGTACACGCAAAGCACCAAAATGGACTTTTTCGGGATTATAAAACTGCCCAAAACTAAATGAATGGCGAGCTTTTAACCAACCAAAATCAGCTTGACCACGCCCCATTGCAGGATGAAATAACTTTTTCATAAAAACTCCTTTTTATATGTTTTAACATCTATTGTTATAACATATAATATTCAAGAAAGTTTCAAAAAGGTATAAAAAATTTATTTATCATGTTTACTTAACATTCGCTTATTTTCTTTTTTAAAATACTTATCTGCTCATTTTCAGTTTTTTAACATAATATACAAGTTAGATTAACGAATGTTAGTAAAGAAAAAATAAACGAATATCGTATATTTGAGTGTTGAGAGGAAATCCCTTCGGGCTTCCCTCTCAACGAGCAGGCGATTTGACGAGAACAGCCCTACGGGACTGTCCTCTAACTTGCGATTTGCTAAATGCAAATCACTTCGCAAATCGCCTGCTCGTTAGCTGTCATATTATGACGACCATCACGGACAACAACATAATTGAGTTTTGCAAATTTCTAAACGGTGACACCAACCTTTTGGACATTGAGATATTTGTATATAAGCAGACAGATTTAGAACAACAACTTGGAAAGGAGATTTATTTAGAGCTAATCAGCTTTGACTTTAAAGACAAAAATGCAGAGGACAACCTAAGACAATTTATACTTAATCACATTGTTTCTGAAGGACAATTCGAAACCTGGAAGCTCAGATTAATTCTAAATAATTTCTTGACAGACATTAGTAACACCCACAAGCATCTCGACAAACTCTATCATTTATATTGTGGCGTTTACCAAGACAATGGGCACAGGAAATATCAATACAAGTTCTTGTCAAATCTTGGACTTAACTACTTGTATTGGGTTGACGAAGGCTACATGAAAACTAACTATGGAGACAATTGGGAAAAAGAATACAAAAATTGCTTTGACGATTTTGAGTTTTATCACAAACAACTCAAGCCGTTTGCGGACGAAATTCTCTCTGCTTTAAATAGCAACAAAATTCAAATATTAGATGATGGGACTTATTCAATAACAGACGACCTAAAGACAAAACTTGAAACGGAAACAACTTATAGACTTAAACATCCAGACAAGAAATACGGCAGCTAACACGGGTTTTGCGTCAGGCGGGCTGACGTGCAAACTTGGAACATTGTGCCTCTAATAAACTTTAGTAATAAATTGAAACTTTGTGCTCCGAAACCGTTATGCCTAATTTTATAAAGATGACAATGTACAGACTACTGACACTTTCAATAATAATTTCATTTTTTTCTTGCAACAGTTCAAATGGACAAAAATGCTCTATTCCCAAACCTTTAGAGAAAGAGATTAACCAAACTGTTACAAAAACAGATTTGAATGAAGATGATTTCTATAGAGTTAACAATATGTTGTTTGACTATGAATTTAAAGACAGTCTATCAACATTAAAGAATTGTAATTGCTATTCTAATAATATTGTCAACCTCTTTAATTCTAGCGACCCAGAAAAACGAGTTATAGCTTACCGACTAATTGGAGCTGCTCAAGACTCTGCTTTCAATGAAAAGTTAATTAAAAAAATAACATCTAATGAAAGCTCACTTTTGAAAACTTGGAGTAGCACTGCATTAATGGCTAACAAGTGCTCTATTGCCTCAGACGAATTATTTAAATTATTTTCATCATATCCAGATGGACTACCAGTTGACATATTGATAAATATGTACATCAAATACGACACGATTGCGGTTAAAAAAACTTGCTGGAAATATATAAACTCTAAAAGCAAAAATGAGCAGATAATGTCAATTCAATGCTTGGCAAATTTAGGACAAGACAAAACATTACAAAAGCAACTTATTGAATTTTTAGAAACTTGGGACATAAAATCAAAAGGTTGGGTAATTTCTTCAATGGGAATTCAAAAAATGAACAACTTAAAACCATTACTAGAGAAGTATGCAAAGACTGAAAACCTAAAGAGTGTTGTCATAAGAGCATTAGAAAGTAGCCCGACAATAACCGACAATGAATATGCAAAACAACTTGAAGGAAATAAAAACTAGGCATAACAAGGGTTTTGCGTCATATTAGAAAAAACCGAAATGAACAAAAGAATAAAATTGATTTTCTTAATACTCATACTGACAATGAACTTTTCCTGTGTTGACAAGAAATCAACAGAGAAAGAAACTAACAAGCCTGAATTGGCAACAACTTCAAAATCTGATACATTAAAGTTTACCTCTGGAATACGTGCTATCTTTCAAGACAGTAAAGGTAATTATTGGTTTGGAAGCCATAACGAGGGTGTAAGTTTTTATAATGGAAAATCATTTGAATACTTTACAACCCATGAAGGTTTACTCGACAATCAAATCCGCTCCATTCAAGAAGATAAAGATGGAAGAATTTGGTTCGGAACGGCAAAAGGAGCAAGTGTGTATGACAAAGGAACGTTTACTAATTATTCGACAAAAACCAATGAACCAAAAAAGGAATGGAATCAAACCAATGGAGATTTATGGTTTTATGGAGGCGAAGAAGACGGTATAAATCGTTTTGATGGAATAAATATGAACTATTTAATTTTCCCAAAACCCAAACATATAAATCCTGATAATACTTTTGGCGTAACGGATATTTCAAAAGATAAAAATGGTAAAGTTTGGATTGCAACTTATTCAGCACTATTCAACTATGATGGTAAAATCGTAACTATCTTTGATAATGAAAAATTGAACCTAAAAAATAATGAGCTTTTGCATATACGAAGTGTATTAGCTGATTCAAAAGGACGAATTTGGATAGGAAATAATGGAATTGGCGTTTTGCTGATGGAAGGTAATTCAATCATTAATTTTTCTGAAAAGAACAATTTAATCCATCCAACAAGCACAAGAAGAGGAGATAAATCAAAACCAGGTACACTTGAACACGTTTTTGCTATTGAAGAAGATTCGGAAGGCAATATTTGGTTTGGAGATAGAGATACAGGAGCTTGGAAATATGATGGTAAGAAGGTTACAAACTATATAATCAACAACAAACTTTTGTCCCCAATGATTTGGACTATTTATAAAGACCAAAAAAATAATTTGCTTTTTGGAATGGCAGATGGAAGTATATATAAGTTTAATGGAAAGGATTTTGAAAAGCAATTTTAAGAAATACGAACGCACAACAGTAGCAATCGCATGAAGACTCCAAAAATAAAACAATTTTGACAAAAAATAGACCGAACATATCTCAGGTAATTTTCAGTTTGACATTTTTGTTAAGCCTTTGGTATTTAAAAGAAGATTTCTATCAATGGGTAATAATTTATTTATTCTTCTATTGGTTTTGGCTGACCTATGTTGCGGGAAAATCTGTTAGACATCCAATGACTAATAAATTCGGTAAGTCTCTTACCAACACAAATACAGCTCTTTCTTTAATGACAATCATTAGTATTGCATTCACTTTAATTCTATCCCCTTCTTTTTTGGCTAGAATGATTTTTGCGTTTTCAGGCTTTTATTCAGTAGTTTTATATAGCTTTTTGCTTTCGATAAGTGTACACATTTACATTACGACAAAAAATATTTTGACAATTAATCAAAATCAAGATAAAGTGAAATTGGTTTTAGGACTACTTGTTTATCCTTTTGGCATCTGGACAATTCAAGAAACTCTTAAACAAAAGAAGCCTCTCTAAAACATAGAAAGGCTTTTTTTATTGAGCGAATGATGATTCGCCCCTACAATATTTGTGTTATTTTTTAAAAGAGAAATTGTGTTTCATGTTTTTATGGCTTTGAAGCTCCACTTCTACCATTCCCACCACAAATTCTGCCTGTATGCGAACAGGGATTCGGTTTTTATCTGCTGAAATAAAGACTTTTACAGGGCGTTTGCCTTTAAAAAGCTGATTTTCGGGCATAATGGGCGAAAGCACATAACAATTGGTTTTACCCAATAAACATTTGGCTTCTTGTTCTCCCAAATATTCTACTTTCAAATCGTAAGTATCGCTTTCCAGTACGGCAGGGACACTCAACATCTCTCCTTTTTTATACTTTTCAAATGGTAGTGTTCTCAAGAAATAAAATCCGCTTACCAAGTCCTGCACATAATCAGGAATATTAAAATTGCGTTGTCCTCTTTCATCTTTGATTTGAGCTGTTTTCTGTAAAGGACTAAAAACCGTTGTTTCTTCTTTCTTATAATTACCTTCTAAAAGATTTCTATAAAACTTTTGTGTCTGAATAGACGCTGTATCCACGTACGAACGCCAAAAATCTCTGATTTTTGTTACAGCTTCTAAACTACCCACACTTTTACCATAAACATCTATTCGGTAACAAGGTCTGTTATTAACCAAATAAAGTTTATTATCCACGTCAATGGTAGCAATTCCAGCATTCAGGAAACCAAAATGAACTAAATATTCTAAGTGTTCACCTTTTCCGAAATTATTCTGCAAAACTGTTCTATATCCCTGATTATTAGAGATAAAAATGGTTGAAACAAATATAATCAAAATGGTTGTAAAAATCTTTTTCATGTTTTTCTTCAATGTTTATTTACAACAGAAGTATTTTCAAAATTTGTACCAAACTCAAATGATTTAAAGTGAAGGATATTTTTCTTTTAAGAAATTGAGATAATTTTTAAGGTTTCCTTTAAATTTTTGCTGAAATTCTTCTTCAAAATTAGTTTGTTTAGCTCTATAACGTACATAACCCATAAAAAACGTATTGTTGGGCTTAAACTTAGCCAAACGAGTTTTGTTGTAACGAATCTTCTTAAAAGGCTGTTCAGCAAGCCCCGACACAATGGAGGCAATTGTCTCTTCTTTTTTCACTTTCTTCTCATTATCAGGCATTTTCTTGAATTCTTCACTCTCATAGAGTTTTTTAAGGGTCTGTGTATTCTTGAGAACATATTCGTAAAACAGCGAATCATCGTGGTTTTCAAAAATGTAGTTTTTATATTGCTTGGATTCTTTTCCAAATTTCCTTTCCAGAAACAACAAAGCTCCTTTATCGCCAATAAAACTGGCAAGGTTTTCATTGAAATCTACATCATCCTTTACATATAAAGTGCTATGGGTCAGCTCATGGATGATTAGATTTGCCAAATCGCCTTCAGAGGCTCTTAGCATAGAGCTTAAAATAGGGTCTTTAAACCACCCAAGTGTACTCCATGCCCTCACTTCGCCGATATCTGTATCATATCCTTGGTTAGCGAGTTCTGTTGAGTCTTTCAGGGCTTTTTGCATATCAAAATGCCCTTTGTAAGAGAATTTACCCAAAAAGCCAAATGTCCATTCGTGGGCTTTCAGTTCGTAGGGCGGGCAGGCTGTAACCACCCAAAGTAAAGGTTTTTTCTTCTGATCGTAGAATGTTGTATAATTTTTGGTAGGATTGATACCTAAAGAGTCTTCGGCAAAACGTTTGATTTCCTGAATGAGTCGAAGTTTATTTTTGATGCTGTCTGGCACATTTTTATCTTCTAGTACTTCTGTAATAGGGCGAGCATTCCAGATAATTTTAGCCTGCCCTATCCCCTGATTAATACCATAAATAAGCAACTCATGATACCAAGCAGCCAGTATCAGAAGTACAAATAAAACACCCCAAGCTATTTTTTTTAGCTTTTTTTTCATAAAAACTTGAATTATCTCCTTATAAATACTACCTTAAACAAAGATTTATTGTCTCAATTATGCAAAAAATTATCGAAAAAGAGTACGATTATATTCTTTACCAAGACAAAGAAGAATATATTTTTTCGGTTTTATGTGGTACAATTGCTGTTTTTGATGTAACTATCAAGTTTAATCAAGAGGAACAAGAAGAATATCAGCAAAAAGGAGAAGCCTTTTTAGATTATTTTTCAAGTACTATTCGTAGTTATCCCGAAGATTTTTTTGAAAGAAGGATTTAGGTTTATCTTTTATATTTACAGCCCATGAAAAATTTACTTTTAAGCATTTTTCTGTTTATAAGCTTTTTGTCTTACGCCCAACAAACAGTTTGGAAAACCCATAAAACGCCTAAATATCAAATTCAGTATCCAGAAAATTGGACACTTGAACAAGGAAAGCAAAATGCAGAGTTTTTTCTGATGACAGCCCTAGAATCTAATTCCGATATATTTAAAGAAAACATCAACCTGATGATTCAGGATGTAAAAGGAATGAATATGACTCTTGACTCTTACACACAAATTTCAGAAAATCAGATTAAAACCAACTTAAAAAATGGAAAAATTTTAGAAAGTACAAGGGTTAAAAATGGAAGGTCTTATCATAAAATTATCTATCAAGGTGAAGCTAATGGTTATCAATTAAAATGGCTACAATACTATTGGGTGATTCAGGATAAGGCTTATGTTCTCACTTTTACTGCTGAAACTTCATCTTATAACCAATACATTGCTACTGTCTTAAAGATATTTGAATCTTTTAAAATTGCCTATTAATCCCACTCTATATTATCCGCTTCTTCTTGTAAAATCTGATACAGTTTTTCTTCATTTTCAACAAGATAAACGATAATTTTAAATAGTTTTTTTGCTTTTTGGATATTTTCTTCGTTTAAAGTGTAGTAAGCCACATACATTCCTGCTTCTGGGTCTGTATTCATGTCTGTATATACATCTGTATGATACTTTGAAAGGTAAGTATCTAAAAGAGCTTTCCAATTGTAACCATTCATATAGGCATTTGGGTTTAATTTTTCCATTTGTTGCCCTATCTTGAATGGTTTTTCTTTTTCTATGTAAAAACAAACAGCTATACTATTCTCATGTTCTACAATGGATACATAGTCTTTCTGCATCTTTTGTTTTTTGAGCTCTTCTCTGCCTATTTCTCTCTTACACATTCTTCTAAACATGGGTGCTCTGTCATCACCTAACTCAGCACTTTTTACAAAATAAGGAAGAGCTTTTGAGTATTGCTCTTTATAAAAATAGGCATAACCCACTCTGAAATGCCAAAGAGGGTCATTTTCACCTTCTGCTTTAATGGATTCAAATATTTCTAAGGCTGTATCGTATTTTTCGATATTGTTATAGGCTCTACCCAAATGGCTGAGAAGTTCATATCCTAAATTTTGTTCAGGAAGGCTTTTTATCTTTTCGATGATTTTTTCATATTCTTCATTTTCATGCCATTGTGTGAGTTGCTTAATCAAGTTTTCCATATAATTTTTATTAATTCATTTTTAAAATTCTACCTTCAAATCCTTTTAAATCGGTTTCTTTTGCTCCTGCTGTACTCAGTAGCCACATAATCGGGAAACGACTTTTTACTTTAGGAGCATCGCAGTAACCATCTGTAAAATAGACTATTGCATCTGGTTTATATTTGGTATTGGCAAATTCTATGGGAGCATTGAAGTCTGTTCCTCCCCCTCCTTTTACCACTTTGGGGTTTTGTCCTTTGTAATAATATTGTTGATGAATAACAGTGTCACACTCTACCACCAAAATTTCAGCACCTTGTCGCCAGATATGATAAATTTCTTGGAAAAACTCTTTTAAATCGTCTTCAGCCACACTACCTGAGGTATCAATGGCAACCAAAATTTTATTTCGGCGTTTTATTTTAATCCCCGGTGTTGTTCCATAACGCTTTGAAGGACGTTTGAGCGTATTTTTAATATAGGTTTTGGCACTGCTATTGGCAAACAAACGTAAAATTCTACGCCAGTTTACAGAAGGCAACATACTTTTTTCAAACTCATTGAGATATGTTTGAAGCCCTGCAGGTAGTTTTCCAAACTCTTTGGTACGAGTTCTTTTGATAATCTCATAAATTTTCTGCTTGATGGACTCCTCAAGCAACTCTCTTTCGGCACTACTCAAACCCTCAAAATACTTCCAAAGGGCATGTTGTTGCTGGCTTAAGGCATCTTCTTGTAAAAAAGACTTTAAATTTTCCCATGAGGTATTAGGTTTTCCTTTTCCCTCTCCTGTTTCACCTTTATCACCACCTTGTTCTTCTTTGGTTTTATGCTTGTAGAGACTGTGTAGCTTTTCATAATAGTAGTTCAGAGACTCAAACGGGCGTAGATTAAGTTCAGGGAAAAGCTCAAGAAAAACAGCTTCTTTAATGAGTTCTTTTCTATCAATTAATTGATTTACAACTAAATCTGCTGCCACATTAAAAATTCCATGATGGCTAAATTCTTTGTAACGAATGATATGTAGCAACACAATATGCAGTATTTCGTGTTTGATTCCTCCATACTGAAAAATCTGCTCTTTTAAGACATCTGTCCAAAAACTGGGATTGACATGTAATACAATCCGATTTTCTCTGGCTTCAACAGCCAGCGTTGGCAGCATTTCTGATATATTTTTGATGATACCAGAGAAAAAATGGGCATAAAAGGCTTCCTTTAAAATAAGTTGCGAACTTACTTTATCTATCTCCTGAGCAACTTTTGTTATCATAGTTATGGGTGGTCGCTGGTAAAATATATATTAGTTAGTTTTTCACAAATTAATAAATAAAATTTCTTTTTCTATGAATCAATAAGGCTTTTTTTATATTTTTGGACTCACTAAAAAATTCATATTGAAAGTTTGATGAATCCTGCCATTGTAGTTTCCGTTTTATCTGCATATTTCCTGCTCTTAATTCTGATAGCCTATTATACCTCCAGAAATGCTACTGCATCTACATTTTTTGATGGTAATAAGCAGTCGCCTTGGTATTTAGTGGCTTTTGGAATGATTGGAGCATCTCTTTCAGGAGTTACCTTTATTTCTATTCCTGGGGCTGTTCTGACAAGGTCTTTCGGGTATTTTCAGTTGGTATTGGGTTATGTAGCTGGTTATGTGGTGATTGCCTCCATTCTTATGCCTTTGTATTATAAACTCAATCTGGTTTCCATTTATACATATTTAGAACAACGTTTCGGACGATACGCTTACAAAACAGGTGCTTCGTTTTTCTTACTTTCAAGAACAATCGGGACATCTTTTCGCTTGTTTTTGGCAGTAGAAGCTCTACAAATTGGCTTATTCAATGCATGGGATTTCCCTTTCTGGCTTACAACAGCTGTCAGCATTGCTCTTATTTGGGTTTATACTTTTAGAGGAGGAATTAAAACGATTGTCTGGACAGACACTTTTCAAACAACCTTTTTGTTACTTGCCTTATTTTCAGCAATTTTCTTTATCAAAGAAGATTTAAACTGGAGTGTAGGAACACTTTTCAATCAGATAGAAGGCAGTCCTATGTCTAAAATCTTCTTTTGGGATGATTTTTTAGGTAGTAAAAACCATTTTATCAAGCAATTTTTGGCAGGAATGTTCATTGCTATTGCCATGACTGGCTTAGACCAAGATTTGATGCAAAAGAACCTGACCTGTAAAAATCTCAAAGAAGCTCAGAAAAATATGTTTTCTTTTGTCTGGGTACTTGTTTTTGTGAATTTAGTCTTTTTAGCAATGGGTGCTTTGTTGTATTTATACTCTGAAAATAAGGGCATTGCTTTACCCACCAAAGCAGGAAATATCATTACAGACCAAGTATATCCCATTTTGGCGTTTGAGCATTTTGGTGTAATTGCAGGAATTGCTTTTTTGCTAGGTATTACAGCTGCCACGTATGCCAGTTCCGACTCTGCTTTGGCATCCCTGACTACCTCCTTTTGTATTGATTTCTTGGGACTTACCAAAAAACAAAAAGATGAAAAAGACTCAAAAAATACGGTCAGAACTGTTCATTTAGGTTTTTCTATTATTTTGCTCATTATTGTTGTTCTTTTTGAGAAAGTCCGAAATGCTTATCCGCATCTCAATATTATTGGAACATTATTCCAAGCTGCTGGTTATACTTATGGTGCATTGTTAGGGCTTTTTGCATTTGGAATCACCACGAAAAGAAGCCTTCAAGACCAGTTAGTACCTGTAGTTTGTATATTAGCTCCTATCCTTTGTTTTATCATCAATATGTATTCAAAAGACATTTTGGGAGGATATGTATTTGGAGATGAACTAATTATATTAAACGGGCTTCTAAATTACTTAGGGCTTTGGACTATTAGTAAAAAAGTTCAACCATTATCATAAAACACCAAAACATAATAATCATAACTTATCACTCATAATTCATCACTATCATGACTCGTATTGCAGAATCAGAACTTATTATTAATAAAGATGGTAGCATTTATCACCTCAATTTAAAGCCAGAAGACATTGCAGATACTATTTTAGTAGTTGGCGACCCGAACAGAGTGCATAAAGTTAGTCAGTATTTTGATTCTGTTGATTTTGAGATGAATAAGCGTGAATTTATCACACATACAGGTACTTACAAAGGTAAACGCCTAACCGTTATTTCCTCAGGTATGGGAACAGATAATGTTGAGATTCTGATTACAGAACTAGATGCCATTGTCAATATAGATTTGAAAACTCGTGAAAGAAAAAAGAAACTCAAAAAATTAAATATTGTTCGAATTGGCACATCTGGAAGTTTGCAAGCTGCCATTGGTGTAGATAGTCTGGTTGCCTCTTCATATGGCTTGGGCTTGGATACACTCATGTATTTTTATAAACTTGCTCAAAGTGATTTTGAAAAGAATTTTGCTCAGAATTTTCAAGATTTTATGCAGTTGGGTTTCACTCCTTATTGTGTTGAGGGTTCAAAAGGTCTTACAGAGAAACTGGCTTTTGATATGCTCAAAGGTGTAACCGTTACAGCACCAGGCTTTTATGCTCCACAAGGCAGAGAAATCAGAACCAGCATTCGCTATCCTCGTCTGGTTGATGAACTGAGTTTTTTCCATTATGAAGATAATTGGCTTACCAATTTTGAAATGGAAACAGCAGGTTACTATGCGATGTGTCGTTTGTTAGGACATGAAATGCTCTCATTAAATGCCATCATAGCCAACCGAATTACACAGGAGTTCTCTAAAAATGCAGAAAAAACAATTGACAATTTGATTAAACTGGTTCTTGAAAGAGTGTAATCATTATGTATTTATAGCTACTCATTACCAAAAATACGTTGAACGACGTATTTTTTTGTTTCATTAAAACCATTTTTTTTAATGAAAATTTAGTTTTTTATGAAGAAATATTTCTTATTCATCCCTGTTATTGTGTTACTTTTTTCTTATAATAAAGTAGCAGCTCAGAAGTATGGCTTGATGGTGTTTATTGATGAAAAAGTGGTGCAAGAATCAAAAATATCGGTTTCTGTACCTATTCAAAAATACACCATGAAAGCCTTTCAGATTAATTCAAAAGACGTAATACTTATTGAAGAAGGGATTGTAAATATTGAACGTGGAGGACGCACCATTGCAACCTTATCAGGCTCAAAAGGAAAAATTAGTTCATTTTCGAGCAATTTTGCATTACAGGCTGGAGATAAACTCACTTTTATAGCCCTTAAAATCAAACAGAATGGTAAAACTAAAGAAACCTATGCTTCTAAAGCTATTGAGATTATCTAATGGTTATTGTTGTTTGTGTGTTCGTAATTGTCTTTATTTGATTTCTCAAAAAAAGAAAGGTCAATTTTTGTTTTTCCAAGAAAACATTGCATATTTGGGGCTTTTAAACAAGAACATAAACCAAAATTTAACCCCATGAAAGCAAAGGAAATCAGAGATTTGATAGATTTTATAGCTCAATCACCTTTGGACGAAGTACATATCGAAACCGATGAGTTTAAGATCAGTGTAAAACGTCATGGCGGAGTTGTTAAACTGGAGAATGTTTCAACTGCTTTACCTGTAGCTACACAACCTAGCTACAATCCTACTGTAAGCACACCTAAACAAGAATCTACTCCTCAAGAAACCCAGACAACCCCTAAAGAGACCTCAAACGCAGGTAATTACATCACTATCAAGTCCCCTATGATTGGTACTTTCTACAGAGCTTCAAAACCCGATGTTCCCAATTTTGTGAATGTTGGTGATGAAGTAAAACAAGGACAGGTAGTATGTATCGTTGAAGCCATGAAACTTTTCAACGAAATTGAATCTGAAATTTCTGGAAGAATTGTGAAAGTTCTTGTAGAAAATGCAAGTCCAGTAGAATACGACCAACCTCTATTCTTAGTAGAACCTATTTAATATTTTAGAAACAAGACATTAGACACAAGGATTAGGAAATTTTTATTTCTGTATATCAAAACAGCTTGCCTCTAGTGTCTTGTTTTTTATGTCTAAAAGCAACATCTTATGTTTAAAAAAATATTGATAGCCAATCGTGGTGAAATTGCTCTACGTATTATTCGTACCTGTAAAGAAATGGGAATCAAGACAGTAGCTGTATATTCTACTGCCGATAAAGAGAGTTTACATGTCCGTTTTGCTGATGAAGCCGTTTGTATTGGTCCTGCCATTAGTAAACAGTCTTATTTGAGTATTCCAAGTATTATTGCAGCAGCAGAAATCACAAATGCTGATGCTATTCACCCAGGGTATGGTTTTTTATCCGAAAATGCTGTTTTTTCTCGTACTTGTAGAGAACATGGCATCAAGTTTATTGGTGCTACTCCTGAACAAATTGAGAAAATGGGCGATAAAGCTACTGCCAAAGCTACCATGAAAGCTGCAGGTGTGCCTATTGTACCCGGTTCTGAAGGACTTGTAAATGAGCTTGCTGAAGCCAAGAAGTTAGCAAAAAAAATTAAATACCCTGTCATCATCAAAGCTACTGCTGGTGGTGGTGGTCGTGGAATGCGTATCATTCATAAAGAAGAAGAATTTGACAAAGCATGGGATGATGCTAAAATGGAAGCTGGTGCTGCCTTTGGCAATGATGGCTTGTATCTGGAGAAATTCATTGAAAACCCTAGACATATTGAAATTCAGGTATTTGGAGATCAATTTGGAAATGTTTGCCACCTTTCAGAAAGAGATTGCTCTATCCAACGCAGAAACCAAAAATTAATTGAAGAAACCCCCTCTCCTATGCTTGATGAGGCTCTTCGTAAAAAAATGGGAGAAGCTGCCATCAAAGGTGCTAAAGCTATTAATTATGAAGGTGCAGGAACAATCGAGTTTCTATTGGATAAAAATGGAGATTTCTACTTTATGGAAATGAACACCCGTATTCAAGTAGAACACCCTGTTACTGAAGCTGTTACTGGATGGGATTTGGTAAAAGAGCAAATAAAAGTGGCTGCTGGTATTGAAATTTCAGGAAAGAACTATTTCCCTCAGGCATATTCTATGGAGTGTCGTATCAATGCAGAAGACCCCGCAAAAGATTTCAGACCTTCCCCTGGTAAAATTACTAATTTGCATATCCCTGGTGGAGCTGGTGTTCGTGTAGATACACATGTGTATTCTGGTTATACCATTCCTTCCAATTATGACTCCATGATTGCCAAGGTAATTGTAACAGCCCAATCAAGAGAAGAAGTAATTGTAAGAATGAAAAGAGCATTACAAGAGTTTGTAATTGAAGGGATTAAGACTACCATTCCTTTGTTAATTAAACTCATGGATGATCCTAATTTCCAGAATGGAAAAGATTTCACGACTCAATACATGAATTCTTACGATTATTCAGATTTATAAAAACTTTCAAATGCTTAGAATCAGTCTAAGCATTTTTCATATAAACCTTACAATAAAAACATGAAATACAGCGAATTTTTAAAAGAGTTTGAAGGAAAAGAGTTGTACTATTTTCAAAATCCTAATGGAACAACACATTTATCTGTGAGTGATAAAATAGGTTTTACAAAATGTATACTCAATACTGTTGCCGAAGACTTTGTATTACTTAGTTTTACAAAAGAAGGCATGTTTTCATCCAGCAAATCATTAATAATTCCTATGGGGCTTATTATTTTTGAGTTTCCTCCTTTAAAATCATAAAAACAAAAAGGCTCAAATTTATTTGAGCCTTTTTGTTTACCTTTGCTCCTCTTTTGAATTTTATGCAATTAAAAATATTTTTCTTATGGTTGGGCTTGAGTTTAATAGGTTGTAAACCTGCTTCAAAGCCTGATATTCATTTTTATCATTGGAAAGGAGTATTTCAAACAGATAGTTTAGAGCAATCCTTTTTAAAGAATACTAACAGTAAAAAGTTGTATCTTCGTTTTTTTGATGTGGATTTTCATGCAGATCAAGGGGCTGTACCCATTGGCATTACCCAAATTAGTGAAAAAGATACTTATCCATTTGATAAAATTATAGCTACAATTTTCATTACGAACCGAACTATGGTTCGGATTTCTTCTGATAAAATCCCTGATTTGGCTCAGAAAATAACGAAAAAAATATTTTCACAAGGTAAAAACTTACCCATCAAAGGCATACAGTTAGACTGCGACTGGTCAGAACAATCACAAACAAAGTATTTTAAGCTTTGCTCTGAAATCAGAAAGATTTGTAAATCTAAAAATATTGAGCTTTCTGCCACTATTCGTTTGCATCAATACAAGTATGCCAGCCAAACGGGTATTCCACCCATTGACAGGGGTGTTTTAATGCTTTATAATGTAGGAGATATTGATGGCAGAAATACCCAAAACTCAATTCTAGACCTGAAAACTGTCAGTAGTTATCTTTCTGACACAAAATCCTACCCTCTTCATTTAGATGTGGCTTTACCCATTTTTTCGTGGGCTGTTGTACAGAGAATGGGTAAAACAGTCAATTTATTGAGTCAAATTGATTTTAATGAATTAGAAGGTAATAATCGTATTAAAAAAATACAAAAAAATCTTTATAAGATAACAGAAAATCACTATTTTGGAGGTGTATATTTGTATGAAGGAGATTTTTTACGTTGGGAAAGTGTTTCAATAGAATTGTTAGAAAGTCTTTGCCAAATAATATCCAAACACATTGAAACAAAAGAAGTTATATTTTATCATTTAGAAAACAAAATTCTTCAACATTATGAAATTCAGAAGCTCACAAATCTGGTTAATTATTGGCTTTAATATTCTTGCTCTATTCAATACTTGGCATGTAGAAAGTTGTTCGTATTGGGAACCAGATTGGGAAATTTATCGTTTTTTTAGCCCTGAGCAGCCTCAAACACAGCGTTTTAAACCTTTATATTTTTCATGGAAAAGGTTCTATGATGAAGAAAGCATTACCAAAAGTGGAATTGATGAAAATCTTGTAGAATGGCAAAATTACGTAGGTAATCAGGCAACACAAAAAGACTTGGAAGCCATTATTTATAAATCCACTCAACAGGATTGGGACAAAATCCGCAATTATGTACTTCTTCAAAAACCTTTAAACGACAAAAAGTGGACAGACAACAGTGTTGTTCAGTATTGGGCTAGCAAGAAAAAAGATGCAGAAGCTGTTGAGTATCTTGCATTTGCAAAAAAATGTGAAAAATATGCCTATCAAGAAGATGCATGGAGCGAAACGCCTAAAGACGCCCAAGCTATGCTTTCTAATTACTCTTTAGAAGCTGAAAAGCGTTCAGCAACAGCCAAAGACCCTTTTTTCAAATTGCGTTATGCATATCAGGCTGTTCGATTAGCTCATTATGCCTACGAACACAAGAGAGTAATCACTTTATATGATGCTTTGGTAGAACCTTTAAAAACAGAAAATGTTGTTCGTTACTGGGCTTTGGCTCATAAAGCAGGTGCTTTACAGAAATTAGGACAACAAGGAATGTCTGCTTATTTGTTTGCTGTGGTATTTGAGAAATCTAACGCTAAAAAAGTATCTTCTTTCTTGAGTTGTAAAGTTTATTCAGATGCTGATTGGGCAAAAGCTATAAGCCTTTGTAAAAACAACAAAGAGAAATCTACGCTATTCTTTATCAGAGGTATACATCCTCAAAACTTAGCTTTGCCTGAAATGATGGCAATCTATAATTTTGATTCCAACTCGGATTATTTAGATATGTTGCTCTCTCGAGAAATCAACAAAATAGAGTTTACACTAATGCCCGAAAAAGTATCGAAATCTGGATTTGAGAGTGGTTATGCAACCTCTGACCAAATTGCTCTACACAAAGCATATATTCCAAAATTAAAAACCTTTATTTTACAGTATCTTAAAACTCAAAAAGATGCCCAAAAACAAAGCTTATGGCTTATGGCACTAGGATATTGTGATTATCTCTTGGGCAACCCTCAGGAAGCTCGCAAATCATTTGCAGGGCTTAATAAAAGTAATCTTACTCCAGAAGGACAAAAACAAATTGAGATATTTGAGACAATGGTTGAATTACTTGAATTAACTTCTTTAAATCGTGAGCAAGAAGAAAAATATTATCAAAAAGTAAAAAACCTCAATAGCTCAGCTCTCAAGGGATTAATGGTGGCTACTTTTGAAAGGCTCTACAAAAAACAAGGGGAAAAAGCAAAAGAATACCTTTCCTATAATTATTTAGATAATAGTTTGTTGCTTTATACCATTTTAGAGGATTTATTAACTTTTGCTAATAAAGGCAATTATACAGCCTACGAAAAAGAACTACTTGCTAAAATAAACCCAAAAGACCCTTATAAGGTACTTCAAGAAACCAAAGCAACCATGCTCTTTGTAGAAGGTAAATTAGATGAAGCTGAACGCCTTTTCAAAGAGGCTGGTATTCATACTGTTCTCAAAGGTGATCCAACAAAAGATGAATTGATAGACTGTTTGGAATGTAAGGGCAATAAAACCTATACTAAAATGGGTTTAATACAGCAAATTAAGCTTTTGGAAGGACAAGCGAAGAAAGGTTCTGTGGATGCTTACCTAAAATTAGGGAATATTTATTATAATACTTCTTTCTTTGGGCATAGTTGGGAAGCTATGGATTATCATAGAAGTGGCTCTGTTTGGTCTTCTTTTGGATTTGAAAATTATATGAAAGAATATATGCAAACAGATTGCTCTAAAGCCTTAGAATATTATAAAAAAGCTATGGAAATTGCTGACAAAGCAGGAAATAAAGAGCTTGCTGCCAAAGCTGCCTTTTTAGCTGCTAAAGCAGAGCAAAACGCTTTATTTATTACAGACGAGTTTAAAAAAGCTGATAGATCTAAAGGAGCATTAATGCCTTTTCTCAATCCCAAGTACAGAACTCAGTTTGAAATACTCAAAAATAAATATAAAACTACTCAGTTCTATAAAAGAGCAATCAAAGAGTGTTATTATTTTAATGTATATACAAATTTATAGAAACTTGATTTTTGCATTTGATACACACTATCATGAGAACAAAGCCCATACGGTTTGTATGGGCTTTGAAAACTGGACAGATAAAGAGGCTACATTAGAGCTAACTGAAAACTTAGAAGTACCTGATGAGTACATTCCTGGCGAATTTTACAGAAGAGAATTACCCTGCATCATGAGTCTTCTTTCTAAAGTCAGCTTACAAAGTGAAGATGTCATTATTATAGATGGTTTTGTTGTACTTGATGATACAGCAAAGTTAGGCTTAGGAGGTCATCTTTATGAAGAATTAAACAGACTTGTTCCTATTATTGGTGTTGCCAAAAGTAATTTTGCTACACTCAATACGTTAAAAAGAGAGGTTTATAGAGGCGATAGTAAAAGACCTCTGTATATCACCAGCTTGGGTATAGATTTGGATCAGGCTACTGCTTATGTACAAAGTATGTATGGAGCATATCGAATACCTGATATTTTAAAGAAATTAGACCAAAAAACTAAATTTTTGATATAATATTTCAAACTATTCCACTCTTGAAAACTTGAAACTTCACCACCAAGGGTACCAATATGCTTAGAAAAATCAATTTTATACTTTTATTTTGCATTTACATATTCTCTTTAGAATCTTTTGGACAACAAAAGATTTTTGAGATTCCAGCAGAATTTAGTTATGTAAACATCAGTAAGTTTTTATATGTCTTTGAAGATTCCACAAAAAAAATGGATTTAAAAGATATTTTAGCTATTGATGATAACAGGCTCAAGAATATTAAAACAGATGACCCCACTTATGGATTTAAAAAATCTAATTTTTGGATAAAGGTAACCTTAAAAAATACACAAAATAGCCCCCAAAATTTATTTTTGGAGTTTGACTATCCTTTATTTGACAGAGTGGATATTTTTAGTCAGGATACTCAAGGAAATTGGATTAATACACAAAAAACAATAGGTGATAAAGTTCCTTTCAAGGATAGAACTATTTTCTATCGAAATTCTATTTTTAACATTAATTTAATACCACAAGAAACTCGTACTTATTTTCTCAAAATTGATACAGAAAGTTCTATACAGTTTCCTACGTACCTTTATGCTTCCAAAGAATTATCCAATCATATTTCTAATACAGAAATGCTCTTTGGGATGTTTTATGGAATTCTCCTTATAATGGGGATTTACAATTTGGTGCTTTATTTTGCCATTCAGAACAGAAGTTATTTGTATTACTTTGTTTATATTTTCTTTTATGGATTGGCTCAGGCATCTCTAAATGGTCATTCATTCCAACATTTGTGGCCAAACTCTTTATGGTGGGCAAATGCTGTTGTACCTATTGGGCTCACATCGGGTAGTGTAGGTGCTATTCTGTTCATGATTTCATTTTTGAATACAGAGAAATACTTACCCCGATTTAATAAAGTTATTTGGGGCTTTGTAATGTTATTTACAGGTTTTACACTGCTAGGTTTCTTTTTAGAATATAGAATAGCTGTAAAAATAGGTACAGCGACAATGGTTTTTCTCGGTTTTTTTGAACTTATTGTAGGTCTTGTTGTCTGGAGAGCAGGTAATCGTTCAGCTGGGTATTTTGTTGTTTCTTGGGCATTTTTTTTAATTGGTGTCAGTGTTTTGGCTATTATGTCTGCTGGTTTATTACCCAATCACCCTTTCTTAAGAGTATTTCACCTTATTGGGGCTATGTTTCAGGTGGTAGGGCTTTCTTTTGCTCTGGCTGATAGGGTAAACATTATTCGAAAAGAAAAAGAAAAAGCTCAAGTAGAAGCTCTTAAGGCTACTGAAGAAAATGCTCGTATCATTTTAGAACAAAATGAAATGCTTGAGAACAAAGTAGAAGAAAGAACAAGAGAATTACAGCAAAAACAAGAAGAAATACTTGTACAGAACGAAGAGTTACATCAGCAAAGAGAAGAAATTATGGCTCAAAGAGATTTCATTGAGAGAAAAAACAATGAACTGGTAGAACTAAACCAACATATGAGCCAAAGTATCCAATATGCCAGTCAAATACAAAAAGCCATTTTACCCCAAGAAGAAATTATCAAAAATAATTTACAAGACTTCTTTGTAATTTATCTTCCTAAAGATGTTGTTTCAGGCGATTTTTATTGGTACTCCAAAATAGATAATAAACAATTTTTTGCTGCCGTAGATTGTACAGGTCATGGTGTACCTGGTGCATTTATGAGTATGATTGGCAATACCCTGCTCAATAAAATTATCAATGAAAATAAAGTCTATAGCCCTTCAAAAATACTGGATATGCTCAATGAAGGTGTTATTTCTTCTTTGAAACAAAAAGAAACTGGCAATAATGATGGTATGGATGTCTGTTTGTGCTGTGTAGAAGAAAAGTCGAATGGACAGTTTTTAGTTACTTTTGCAGGAGCAAGAAGACCTCTCTATATTTTTAAAGATAATGAAATTATAGAACTCCGAGGCTCTAGGAATCATATCGGAGGCAGTAGTATTGGCATTACTCAAACACCTTTTGAAGATAGTATTTATATTTTAGATAAAGGTGATGTTGTATATCTCTCTACAGATGGATTTGTAGACAATCCAAACCCTAACAGAGAAAAATTTGGTGTGGATAAATTTAAAACTTTACTCCTTTTATATGGCAAAGAAACCATGAACAAACAAAAATCTTTTTTAATGGATGAGCTTAAAACTTTCCAAAAAACTGCTTCTCAGAGAGATGACATTCTAGTTTTGGGAGTAAAACTATAAAAAATACAAATTAAATTTGCTTTATCAAAATATAATATTGTTATTTGAATAGTCTATATTTTACGTATGCTTAACAAAATCGAAGAACCTGACTAAATTTAGTCAGGTTCTTTATGTTTATTATAAATGATAAGAGACTACTGGTATCGCTGTATGGGTTGCTACTTCCTCTGCTACTTGTGTTCTTCTATGCCACAAACGTTCTAAAAGCCCTCTGTAAAAGTCTGTTCCTACAAAAATTAAATCAGCTTTGTTATGTTCTGCATAATGAATAATACCATGTGTAGGGTCTATATCTGTATAAGCATCTATCTCATAATTCTTTACATGATTCCTTAAAGCAAACTCTTTGAGCGAACTTTCAAGTTCTTCTCTGTTAATTGTAAAACTAGGGTGATTTACCTTTAAAAGCGTTACTTTTGCTCCAGTAATACTTTGCCAATCGTTAAGTTCCTGCATAACTTTATCAGGTTCCTGCTCAAACTCCGAAGCAAACACTATATGTTTGATATGATCTATATTTACGCTTCCTTTAAGTACACAAATAGGATGTTTGGTATTTCTGATAACTTTGTGAGTGTTACTACCTAAATATTTTTTATCAAGTTGGCTATTACCATGAGAGCCTAACACAATTAAATCAACATTATCAGAAGCTATTTTTTCTGCAATACTACCATATACAGAGCCAACATCAACCGAAACTTGTATCTCAATACCCTCATTTTTAAGAGGTTCTACCAAGGCATTGAGTTTTTTATGGGCTACAATATCCATGATATTCATAAGAGCTTGTTGCTCAGAGCTAGCATGTGTTTCTCCATACATACGTGTATCCTGAAAGCCTTCAATGATATGATGCAATAAGATTATTGCATTTGTTTTTTTTGCAATTTGTACGGCAAAATTTAAAGCATTCTGAGAACTTTCGGAGAAATCAATGGGAACTACTATTTTGGGTTTCATGGGTGTAAGTTGTTAAAAGTTTCTTCAAATTAGGACTTTTTAGAAAGAAAAACAAATGATAAATCACAAAAAAAGCCCTGATAATTGTCAGGGCTTTTTCAATTTTACTACATCCTTATCTGCTTAAAATCATTTTCTTAGTGGTCTTTTTTCCGTTGCTATTAAGTTCGTATAAATAGATACCATTTTTAAGTGCTCCATCAGCATCCCAGTTTACTTGGTGTTTGCCTGCATCCAAATCCGAAAGATTTGTTTCAAATACTTTTCTACCTGTAATATCATAGATATTTAAGCTATGGCTTCCTTTTTCTGTGATTTCAAAGTAAATCTTAGTACTTCCGTTGCTAGGGTTAGGATATGCTCCAAAACCTTCCATATTAAAAGCACTTTCTAGAGTAGTGACAGGTTTTTCGCCTGCTGTTACAGCAACACTCGTTACGATAGAACGTGTTACACCTCCTGCTCCAACTACCTGAATAGCCACATTATATACACCAGTAGGTAAGTTTCCTTTCTGATATGCCACGAAGTTATCTCCATCAGAAACAAATTGTAAAGCACTTGCCATCTGAGTATTGTCTCCGTTACCTTCTAAATCTGATGTTCTCAATAATGTACCTGTTACAGATTCAATAGAAGCACCTTCTAAAGAAACATTGAATTTCATGTCTTCACCTTGCTTGTACACTAATTTGTTGTTATTCAAATCTGTTTCTAAAGTTGCTACAACATCTGTATCTGTCTCTACGATAGCAAAATATGGGTTATCAGAATTAATTGTAAAACTTGCATTTGCTGACTTTTGTTCAAACAAAAGAGTTTTAATATAACTTCCTTCATCAATTGTTTCAGTAGAAACCACTGTACTTACTTGTCCGTTTGCTTCAATATCTGCTCCAGTAGCCATTTCATTTTGGAAAATAGTTACTTTTACTCTACGAGCATTGGGAGTATAAAATGTTCTTTCTCCCCCATCTGCTGAAACAAATTCTCCATTGCTTCTTACAATAGCCGTAGGATTGTAACCCTCAGGAGTCATTTCCATAGCAGGTTCTACTTCTCTTGTAAGTGAACTAGGCAACTGTGGACGAACATGTTGCCACATTGGTGTTCCTGTTGCAATTTCTGAGTGATTTACTTTTCCTCTTGAATCTCTGTTTCCAAATATTACAGCAGAGTTAGGTCTGCGAGTGCTTGTATAATTTACCACACCATCATTACCACCTTGGCTGCTTCCACCACCATTCCAGCTTAAATATACTCCAGAAACCCAAAGTAATCCACTATATCCCCAACCTCCAAAAGTTCTGAAGTTTGTTTTAGGACGATTAGGGTGTGGGTCTGTCTGGTTACGGAATGTCGCCATTGCTCCTGTTTGTAAGCTTTTGGTTGCATTATTATTTTGTCCGAAAATAGCACCTAACCAAGACGTCCAGCCACTAGAAGCTAAATCCGCTAAAGGTGTACCAAAATGAGGGGAACCAAGTGTAATTACTCTTTCTACTTTATTCCATGCATTATAATGTACAAGGGCAGCATCAGAGTCTACACCACCTTTGCTATGAGCTACTACCACCACACGACTTACGCCATAACGAGTACAGATGGTATTGAGCATTCCAGAAAACATTTGTCCGTTTACCCACTGGTTTTGATCAGGATGTACAGAAACGAATGCTGTACGATAACCATCTGCATAAGCCTTGTTATACATATCGTTACCATCCCACCAAGTTTTTGCACTACTGTTATAACCGTGAATAAATACCAAAACAGGTTTTGTACCTGCGTTTGCGGGAACAGCTCCATAATAGATAGTTCCTGCATCATTACTTCCTCCTATAATTTCGCCTTCAGTAGTTACAATAGAAGAAGGTTCAGGAAGCTCAACTGTTTTTTGAGCAGAAGCAGGTAAGAGTGCTCCCAAAGCAATCATACCTGCTAGGGCAAGGTGATAGATTTTTTTCATGTGTATAAGTTGATTTAATCGCAAAAAGCATACGTAATATTTAATACAAAAATACAAAATATTTTTTGGCATAAACAAGAAAAAACCATACTTTTTTTTAAAAAAATACAAAAATATGATTAAATAAGCTGTTTTTGCGATTTTATTAGTATGCAAGCATCATTGTAAGTTATGCAGAGTTTTTATCACATCTATACGATATATTTGGAGTGCTGGCAACAATGACGCTACCATGCTTATTATCAAAATAATACCTATCAACCACCACTCTTCATTAACCCAAAAAAAGCCTGTAAGCTTAAAATAAATACTTTTATCGAAAACATGAGCTATTACTTCCAAACCTAAATGCCCCAACAAAAGCCCACAGATAATCCCCATTGATGTCATTAAAAATCCCTCGAAAATAATCATCCATAAAAGTTTGGGTTTGGAAGCTCCAAGTGTTCGCATGATTGCCAAATCATATCTTCTTTCTTTAAGGGCATTATAAATACTAATAAGCATACTAAGCAACGCTATGGAGATTAGAATGTAACTCAATACATTGGCTATTTCTACTCCTACACCTAAAATGCTCAAAAATCTTGCTATTTCACCTGTAGGTACTGCCGATTGCATATTATCTAGGGCATCTACCTGACGAGGCAAATTGATTGCAGCCATTGGAGAACCAAACTTTACAAGTAAAGCTGTAATTTGTTTATCTTCCTCATGGGTATGTTTGTGATGTTCATGTTCTTCATGGTTATGCTTTTCTTCTTGTTCCTCATGCCCACCATGAATATGCCAAACACTCTCTAAATCAGTGAGTACCAGCTTATCCAGAATGGTTTTTGTCGGTTTCATAATTCCTACAACCACATATTTTTCATCTTTATGGAGAAGTTCCTCATTTCCATCATCTTGTGTACCATGCCCACTTACCAGCTCGCTTCCTATTTTTAAGTTTTCGGCAATGGCAACATCATGTCCAACCACAACCTGCATTTCTTTATTCCACCATTTACCTGTTTGTAGCTGAGCATCATAGTTTTTAGGGTATTCCAAAGTCGTTCCCACAATTCTGAATCCTCTGAAATTATCTCCTAAGCTCAAAGGAATAGCTTTTTTTACAAACAGTTTGTTTTGCATAATTTTTTGAGCCTCTCTCAAAGAAATATTGCCCGTGGGTACATCTGCATGATATACACTTGATAGAACCAGTTGCAAAGGGCTTCCTTCTGCTCCAATAACCATGTCTATATTTTTAGTATTTTTATAAAAATTGTCCTCCAATTGTTTAAAAAACAGGAGTACAAAAAGAATCAATCCTAAGCCTAAACCCAATAATATCACATGGAGCAGTGTATAAAATGGTTTTTGACGTAAATAGCTATAAGCAATTTTATAGATATGCATAAAAATCAGACGTTTTAGAGTATATAAGTATGAGAGAAAGAGTTTTTTACTCTTTGGTCGTGGGTTGCAATCAGTAAGGTTGCCCCTATTTCCTGAGCTTTGTTTTGTAATAAACCTATTGCATTATGGGCGTTTTCATCATCTAAACTGGCTGTTGGTTCATCAGCTAGTAACAAAACGGGGTTGTGAATGATGGCTCTGGCAATAGATATTCGCTGTAACTCTCCCTGACTGAGCTGGTTGGGATAACTTTTTTGTTTGTGAGCCATATTTAACGATTCCAAAATAGAAATGATTTGTTGTTTGTTTCCTTTACGAGCCAGATAAGGAACTAAAAGCAGATTTTCAAGAACAGTAAGTGTCTGGATGAGATGGGGTTTCTGAAAAACTATACCTATATTTTGAGCCCGAAAACTGTCTAAATCAGAAGATTTTAAAGATTCTATAAAAGTATCCTTAATTTTCACTTTACCTTTAGAAGGTTTGAGAAGTCCCGCCAAAATATGAAGTAGTGTACTTTTGCCACTACCCGATTTTCCTAAAACAAGCCATTGTTCTCCCTGTCCAGCCTGCCATTTTTCTACTGCAAGAACTGTTTGAGCCTGATACTCATGTGTTAAGCCTGAAATTTCGAACATTTTTTTTATTTGAACTTTTAGAATGAAAGATTAGTTCTATATTTGCAACATTGTTGCAAATATAGTTTTTTTACCTTCAACCCCAAAACCCATGAAAGTTTTATTGAGTAAAAAGTTTAATTTCAAACCTCTGAACCCCGATTTAATAGGCATGATTAGCTCTATGGCTTGCCTGATACATTGCCTGTTTTTACCATTACTCCTGATTCTACAACCTGTCATATTCAGTTTTGTAGGAGATTTACAACAAAATAGTTGGTGGGAATATTTAGACTACATTTTTTTAATTTTAGGAGCTTTGGCTGTTTATTTTGCAACCCAAAAGCAAAAAACAACCCGTAAAATCTTGTTTTATATTGCTTACATTGTTTTTGCTTTGGGTATTTTTCTAGAAGAAGACCTATCTTTTCTTAGTTATATTGGCTCATTTGGCTTGGTTTTTCTACATATCAAAAATTATTTAGAACATAAAAATTGTCCCAGATGAAAATTCTCTCTTTTTTATTTTTTTTGCTTTCGCATATTTCTTTTGCTCAGGTTTCAGGCTGGGAAAAATTGGATAAGGTGAAATTCTCGCCAAAGTATTTCGAAAAAATCCAAACGGATTTGTTAGCTCCTATTATGGAGACTTATGCCAAATCAATTGATGGAAAGGAAATTACGCTTAAAGGTTATTATATTCCTGTTGGTGCAGAATTTAATATCATGATTATCTCCAAAGTACCTTATCGGATGTGCTTTTTTTGTGGTGGAGCAAGCCCTGCAACTGTTGTAGAAGTTTACTTTCCCAAAGGCAAAAAAGTGCCTATCTACCCTACCGACAAACTTGTAAAAGTGAAAGGTAAACTCAAGATAAATCCTGATGATTTAGAGAAATTAAACTTTATTATTTATGAAGCTGTAGAAGTTAAAGAATAAAAAACTAACTTTAGTAAATTCAAACCATACTTTTATAAAACTCTTTAAAAAAATTACTTTTTTCGATTCATCTTTGTACATCTCTAATGATTATCAACTACAAAGATTTATTCCAATGAAGAAGTTTTCCATTCTCGTATTATTTGTTTTTACAACACTTTTTTCTGTTTCAGCTCAAGACAGAAACGTCAACTTTACCAATCTTGCAGATTGTTTACAAGAGTTTCAGACTGCTGTGGGAGGTTATTATGGTACAAGAGTTTTGCGTGTCTCACAAGGAATGACCATGCCTACAATTGAAAAATATATGGCATCTTGGAAAGCTAATCGCTGTTTACTCAGAGGTATCATGATGGCAAATGAAGAAGATTTAGGCTATAATCCTGACATGAATCAATATACATTGGTCATCAGTTTGCCCAAAGGAAAAGCCTATCTGAGTTTTAGGCAAAATAATAAAGGTTTTTTTCGCTTTATCAAATACGAAACAGAAGGCAACATCAATTCATGTCCGCAAGGCAATACTCCTACCAATAATTTTTATGCCAATGTAGATGTTATTGGAGAATGGTATTTTAAAGACATTGTTTGGAACACCAAATCTAAAGAGCTTAAAGAATATTTGAGTTCCAACGGTTATGATGAAAATAAAATCAAGAATGCTTTAAATGCAAGGGTTAAAAACTTAACCAATCCAGATTTGGCTACATATGGAGTAGTGGTATTTAAAGCTGATGGTACAGGCAAATATGTTACGACCAATGGTGATAAAACTTTTCAGTGGAGATTACAATACAATCAGCTCCAACTCAATGATGGAAATGGTTGGTCGGCTTCTAATTGGCGAATAGACAAGGACGGCAACCTAAACCTGATTGATTACCAAGGTGATGAAAAAGGAAATGTAGGTTTTATATATGGCAGAAAATAAAAAATAGGCATTCTGTTCAGAATGCCTATTTTTATGTCTTTTTTAATTTTGTTTTGACAGTTTCTCCATTTGTTTTGATAGTAACATTTTTAGTGATATTGGCATTTTCATTTCTTGTATAACCAAAAGCTCCCGTATATACTTCAGTACCTACATAATTTCCATTTACATAAACATTAGCTCTTCCTGTTTCTTGTATTTTTTTAAAATAATGTTCATAGCCAAAAGTTGTCATAAGTAAGTATTCACCTGGCATTAAGTTTACAAACTCAAACCCTCCTTTATCATCGTAGACTTGGGTATATCTCAAGCATTCTAAAGCTTCTTTGGGGAGTGGTACAGGTTGTGCTCCTTTTATTTTCGCTTGTTTTTTATTGATTTCAAACCATTCTTTATAGAAAGGCGTATATGGCATTAATATTACAGTTGTTCCTTTAGGAGCATATTGTTTTTTGTTAAGGTTCACGACAGAAATATCTATTTTCTGATTAGGTTCATCTTTTACAAAAGCCTGTCCTTCAATTACAGAGTTCCCTGCACTGACCATTTTAAAAGTTTCTTCTTTGTTAAATTTATTTTTAAACGGGTTAAAATCAGTTTCTAAATCTTTCATGATATACGTTGTTTTGTTAAAAAGCATCATAATCATCCAGATTTTTCTGTTTTCCTTATCAATTTGATATGAAAAGAAATTATTTGATTGCATATCTACAAGTGTTATTTCCCAAACAGAACGATTACCACTATAAATGGAATTATAAGTAGCACTTTTAGCTTCAACAATTGTTAGCTGACTAAGTTTTAAGTTAGAACCCACAACAGGAATGGTAGCTTTATATCCCGTTTTTAGTGGCAAAGCACTAAGTACCAAAGGGTGCATCGAGTAATCGAAAAACTCTTCGTCTATACGTTCATTTATTAAGTCTTTCTTTTTTGTCTTACTATCTATTACTTCTCCTGTGATATTTTTATCAAGTTTAATACTGGTATTCTTGACACCTCTTGTTGTTTTTCTACTTATAGGTTTTAAAGTTTTATTATCTGCTTCAAGTTCTTCTGTCCATTCTTCGTTAGAATCAGAAAGATATGTATAGGTTTTGAGTTTCATGTTTTCATTTTTTTCTTCTACATCAAACTTAAACATGCCTATTTTTCTCACGCTCCCATTTTCACCTATAAAATAATCCATTGAAAAACTGCCTTTTTTTATAAGACTAGCATTCAACAGTTTATCGTCTGGAGTAATTTTATTTTGTCCAATAACTGAAAGGTATATTAACTGGATTAAAGAAATAATAATTGTTTTTTTCATTGTAAACATTATTTTGAGATTTATAATATGAAAAATAGTTACATTTTTGTTTTAAGAAGAAATATACTTTTTTTTAAAAAATTAGCTTCTATCATATGAATATAAATTTTAGTATTTATTCAAAAAAACACTTGATAAAAAAATTTTATCAAGTGTTCAAAAGTTTCATAGTTATAATAAATATATGTGTAATTAAACAGTGTATTCTAAGTACTCATTACTATTATCTAAAACTTCTTTATTTTCCTAATTCTTGTAATTTTTGAACATCATTTTCTTTAGACAACCTTAAATGTTCAAAGGTTTCATAGTTGTAATAAATATATGTGTAAATTAAACAGTGTATTTTTAAGTTAAGTACTCACTACTATTATCTAGAATTTCCTTATTTTCCTAACTCTTCTAATTTCTGAACATCATTTTCTACTGAAAGAATAAGTAAACAAGTAGCTGTACAGAAAACAGGGCTTGTGATACAGTGGTGTCCTCTCCAGCTACCATCATTTTCCTGAATATTAAGCAAACGACCAGAAATATTGTTATACCATTTTTTCCATTCTTTGTCTTTACCAATAATCAAAGACTCTCCGGTTTGTAAGAAACTTAAAAACTCTTCTCCCCCATTGTTACCAAAACCCGACATTACTCTGTCATCTTGAGCTTTTACTTTGGCTTGGCTATATACCTGATAAGCATTTGAATAACGTTCTGCTTCTTGATCACCCAATCCTGCTTTTTTCAAGTTTTCAGTTGTAACAGGAGCATTTGCTGCCAGTTTTCCTTCTTTACGAGCTTTTTCCATTTTTTCTTCTGCTTCTCTGGCTTCTTTCGCCGATGAACGTGTAGAGCCTGATACAGAGTACAATACGATACCAGCTCCCATTTCTGTATTTACATCGCCTGTTTTGGTATTAAAGTTGCCTTTGTTATAGTCACGAGCTCTTTGAAGTGCTTTTTCATCTACTTTTGCCCCTTTTTTCTGAGCTGATTCTAAAGCATTGGTAGCAAATGACGATTGTAATACTCCTGCCCAACCTGCACCTCTGACACTACCATCCTGATTTTGAGATTTTTGTATTTTTTCTGTACAAACATCCAAGTTTTTCTTCACTCTTTCTTTGAGCTTTTTATCATAATCCAGATAATCTAAAGAATTTGATAAAGCCTGAGCTGTCAAAGAAACATCTATATTCTGCCCTAATTTACTTTGAATCTGTGTACCTGTTTGGGTTGTGATGTTATAATCGTTGGGAGATGATTTTTCTACACATTCCAAGAGATAATTCAAAGCTTTAAGAGCCTGATTTTTATAATCACCTTTTTCAAAGGTATTTCCACTTCTTAAAATAGACATCAACACCATAGAAGTTGTTGCAGGGTCAGTGGAAACAGCATGAGGATCTATAACATCTTGTCTGCTGTGCAAGCCCGCTCCCCAGCCTCCATTATTTTGTTGAGCATTCATCAACCATGCTAAACCTTTTTTTACTGATTTTTCAACATTTTCTGGGGTTTTATAAATTGAATGCCCTTCTGATGATTCTTCGCCCATAGTTGTTCTAAATACACAGCCTTGTGTAGAATGATGTAATCCGTCTTCTTTTAATAATCTGCTTGACTCAATACCTGCCCACATTGAAACAGCAGCAGCGATACCAATTACGGGAATTTTCCAAGTGATTTTCATAGGAGTATATATTTTTGTGATGAACTTTTTTCTACAGGATGAGGAGTTCACAAAAATTCCATAAAAAAATTTCAAAATTTTTTATCAAGTTTTTGATATATTGCTCAAAACTTTATTCTAATGAAGAAAATTCTTCTTTTTGTAGCTTTTATATTTTTATTTTTAGAAACATTTAGCCAGACCCGAATGGGTTGTAAATTGGATAGCAGTGCTTATAATCATGTATTTCTAGCTCAAATTCCTCAAAGAGGTTCCAATATTCAATTACCTAAAAATTATAGCCTCAAAAAATTCTGCCCTACACCCAAAAATCAGGGAGAATATGGAACTTGTGTGGCTTGGACAAGTGCCTACTATGCCCGAACCATGATGCTTGCACAAAAAAATAAATGGCAAGGCACTAAAGAAATAGATGTAAATGCGGGTTCTCCTTATTTTGTTTATGAAAATATAAAAGGATACACAGATAAAAACTGTCAAGAAGGTGCAGGTCTGATTATCGCTTTGGAAGCCTTGAAACAGCATGGAACAGTGGCTTTTAGTAGTTTCTCAAAACCTTGTGGGCAACCTATTGGTGATGATTTGAGAAGAAAAGCGGAAAATTATAAAATTGGAGAATACAGGAGGCTTTTTCTCGCAAACAGCAAAGAAAAGGTTCTGGCAGTAAAGAAAAGTTTAGCTCAAAATAAACCTGTCGTCATTGGTTTACAGTGCTTTTTTAAATCATTTATTCAGGCTAAAGACAGCATCTGGAAACCTAAAGAAAAAGAGTTGGAAGAAAACTGGAAAGATGAAGGAGGACATGCTCTTACCATAGTAGGCTACAGCGATGATTTACAGGCTTTTGAGGTAGTAAATAGTTGGGGAACTTTGTGGGCAAACAAAGGTTTTATCTGGATGCCTTATCAATATTTTCAGGAAATTTGTTTTGAAGCTTATGAAATGTATGAAGTTGAAGAGCCTGCTTCTCAAATTGCAGGTGAAGTAAAGCTTAATCTTTCTGTGGGTGTAGAAATGCCTCTGAGGCTTAAAGACGGATTCTATGAGACTATTCAGAACTATCAGGCAGGAACACTTTTTAAAATGTATCTCTCTAATACAGAGCCTATTTACATATATGCCTTTAGTACAGATTTAACAGATAAGAGCCATCTAATTTTTCCTTCTGAACAAAAAAGCCCTCTTTTGTACCAAAACATGAATACCACCCTGCCAGACGAAAATCATTACATTCAGATAGACAATCCTCATCTTACAGATTATATTTGTGTGTTGTACAGCAAAGAACGCTTGCACCTGCCCTCTCTTTTAGAGCAACTCTCAGGCTTGGAGGGCAAACTCATGGATAGAATTCAGAGAGTATTGGGTAGCAAGCTCATTCCTTCTCAACAAATTAATTTTCAAGAAATTACGGGAATAAAATTTACTGCAAGAGCAGATAAAGGCTCTATTTTACCTATTATAGTAGCCATTAAAAAGAAATAAAGTTTGAGAGAAACCTCCAAAATTAAATTATTTTGGAGGTTTTATTTTTAGTTTAGTGTTTCTACAATCAACTGATTACCAGCTGTTATAAGCCCTGGCACATAAAACCTAATTTTAACTGTTTGAGAATTATTAGCCCCTACTGTAAAATTTGCTAAAGTTTTACGAGGCTCGTTTAATCTAACCATCACAGGAACAGTTGTTTCATTATTAGTTCCTACTTTTACCTTCATAGGTCCTACAAATCTTGCATTTTGTTTGGAAGCATCTGGAGTATTGAAAGCAAAAGAAAGAGCCATATTTCTAGTTCTGGCTTGTGTATTGATAAATTTGAGTGTAACATCATAATAATGACCATAGTTGCCATAAGAACGAGTAGCATTGCTAAAATCTTTGATAATTGGATAACGACGGGCATCAACAGGTGTCAAGGCTGTATTGGGTGCTGTTTGGTCTTCAGGATAATTGACTGTTTTACGGTCATTCACCATACAAAATCCTAAAAATCCTTTTGTAGCAGGCAGGGTAATATCATTATTAATTAACCAGCCTGATTTTTGATACAAACCACACTCACGACCATAACGACCAGCAGGTGTCCCTGTTGGGGTATTGCCTACAAATGTTTCTACAATATATCCAAATTTATCGAGCCACTCACCATTAGCTCTTTTTGCAACATCAGCCATAGAACCTGTGTCTGTTGTAGCCATTTGAATAGCTCTTTGAAGCATTTTGTCGATGGTTTCTCCAGATTTTTGAATAACAAATACACTATAAATATAAGCTTGTCCTGTAATCTTCATCTTGAAACGTCCATCAATCCCATTTCCATTTCCTACTTTTCTGTATGCTAATACTTTTGCGTTGGACTGTCCACTACCTAAAAAAGGAATAGAAATATTTCCTGTATTTACATTAAAATTATTATTGATAAATCTATCAGCCACTTCATACGATTCTTTTTCTATGACATAATCTGTATTAGGAAATGTAAAAACACCTACATCATCTTTGGCAAGCAATACCCCTTGTGAATTGATAGTAATTGCTTGGTCTCTTTGAGGGTTACTGGCTAGAAGTACATAGTAGCCTGCTACCCCTGTTTTATTATAATGAAAGGTATAGTATTCTGTATCCCCTGTTACAGCTTGTTTATTTCCATTAGTTTGAGGTGGTGCCATGAGCCAGCCTTCTGATTCTATAATTTCAGGCATATTATCTACTAAAATAGAGTTGCCTGTCAAACTTCCACCCGTAGCTTTTAAATCTGCTATAGGAATCACTGCATTGGCGGCAAGAATACCTGTTGTATTAAATTCCAAAGCGTTGACTGCTCTTAAAGATAAAGATTGCTTTTTTTCTTCTATAGGGTTTTCAACTACAGATTCAATGGGAGTGAGTTTACAAGCACCTAGTGTTGTCAGTACGCACAAAGTGTAACCGATAGATTTTAGAGCATTTGTCATCATGAATAATTATGTTTTTAATATCTAAAAAGTACAATGATTAATTGATGGCACAAATGTCATCCACTTTTCTAATCTATACAAAAAAAACAGGCAGACATCCAATGGACTAACTACTAAAAGAGGTGGACTCTAGGGGGACAAATAAGTATTTTTAAAAAAAAATTATAGAAAATCAGTATAAAGTACAATTTTTATTGCTTTTTTATATTTTTCAGTAAGCCCAAACAAGAAACAAAACACCATACTCCTTCTAAAATAATGAAGGGTATATAATTGATGAGAATAGAAGCATAACAGGCTAAACCAGCCCCAAAAATATTCATTAGGAAAAACAGATTTCCATCTTTTTTAATCAATGAGAAAGTATTAAGAAAGTAAGCTATCAAAATAAGTCCTACACCTATTGTACCCACAATATCATTATAATTCATAAAAAAAATTTATCTAATAATTGAAAAAAATCATGTTTATTCTGCTCTAAAACAGGCATCATTTCTTTTATTTTTTCTTTACTCTGAATACATATACCTTTCTCTTCCAGCTCATTACCATCATGTATAAGCATTTCTTTCAGTATTGTTTCATTCATTTCCCAGTGAAATTGCAAAGCTAAGACCTGATTGTCAATAATATAGCCTTGGTCTTTGCACACATTACTGGAAGCTATCCTTACAGCCTGAGAAGGCATATCAAATGTATCACCATGCCATTGAAAAACCAGAATTTCTTTTTTTAAATGATTAAATATTTGATTTTGAAGGATTTCTTGTGCAAAAGAAACTGGAAAGAAACCTATTTCTTTGTTCTCATTAGCATATACTCTACACCCAAGAGCTGATGAAATCAGTTGAGAACCCAAACAGATACCCATTACCTTTTTTTGGGCGTCAATAGCTCTCTTAATAAACTCTTTTTCAGGCTTTAGCCATTCGAATTTTTCTTCTTCATCTACATTCATGTAGCCTCCTAAAACAATGAGAATATCTATATTTTCGATAGAGGGTATTTGAAAGTTCTTTTCAAAAAAATAAGTATAAGAAATCTGATGATTATTTTCTTTTGCCCAATCTGCAATATATCCCAATCCCTCAAAAGAAACATGCTGAAAACAATGAATACGCATAACTAAATCTTTTTGGTGTAAAAATATCTCTTTTATGATTAAATTACATAAATTTATTATCACAAAATATTGCTATGCCTATAAAAGGACAAATTCTTCGGAATCCTATATCTGGTGATACTTATGAGTTTTTAGAAACTGCTCAAGACAGTAATGGTGAAAGGGTTTCTATCAAAGCAATTGTTATCAGCAGAGGCAAATTATTGCCTAATCATTTTCATGTATTCCAAGATGAAACATTCGAGGTTTTATCAGGAACCATGACTTTTTGGCTTGATGGCAAGACTTTTACACTCAGTGAAGGTGAAAAAATAACGATTCCTAAAAATACACCTCATAATCATTATCATGTTGATGATTTTGCCATTAGCTATCTTTATACTGTTACTCCAGCTTTAGATTTTGATTACTTTATTGAAAATTTAGTAGGGTTGGCTGCTGATGGAAAATCTAAAAAAGGCAGCTATGGATTTATTCAGGAATTAGTAAGCATGAAATATTTGGAGGGAAAATTTTATCTTGCAGATATCCCAATATGGTTACAAAACTTGCTGACAAATACAATAGCTCCTATAGCCCGTTACTTCGGATACAGAGCTATTTATAAAAAATATACAGGTATCGAAAAATAGGTCATATCATTATTTTCTATGTTAATGTCATACTTCATTCACTGTATAAAGATTACTTTTTAAACCAAAAACCCCACTATTTGTGGGGTTTTTGAATTTTTAGGCTGGTTGAAGTGTCTGAAATAAGGCTTTATGAATGTTTGCTGTTCTCTCCTCAAAACTCTGATGTTCAATAGGAAACAATACACTTCCAAACAAATTCATAAACTCATCTGAATGATTAGTAGCTTTTTGTGTAGTTAAATCATAATGAACAAAATTCACCCAATTAACTGCTTTTAGTTCAGTCTGTTTAGCATTAAACATTCTCAGTTCTATCTGAATGCTTTTGGGTGTAAAACTGATGAGTTGAGATTCTATAATAATTGTTTCCATCAGTAAGGCAGGCTTAAAATAGGCTATCTGATTGCTGACTACTACCCAGCTTTTTTGGGTTTCTTTGGCTATTTTATAAATATCCAGACCATAATATTCTAGCAATTGGTCTTCTCTTGCATTCATAAAATAGTCTAAATATTTTCCGTTATTCAGGTGATTGAATGGATCACAATCCTGAAATCTCACTTTGGTTTTACTTTTCAAAACTTTTTCCATAACATTGATAGTTAAAGGTTTACAAATATACCAAACGGTATATTTTTGACTAAAAAAATTTATATAACTGGTTGAATAATTCTTTCTCTGATATAATTATCTACAAAATCCATCATAGAATCTAAATATGTTTTATCCAGATGCGAAAAAGCCATCAAAATACTTCCGTCTATCATGGTATAAAGCACTTTAGCTGTTTGTTCAGCATTTAAGTCTTCTCTAAATTCTTTGCTATCTATACCCATCTGAATAATTTTAGTGAGTTTCCCTTCCATTTTTTTAGCTTCGTAACAACCTAAAGCATAGAGTGTAGGATTGATATTTTTGGCATCAATGGTCACATTGATAATTGGACAACCTCCAAAATCTACCATAAAATCGTAGTAATTTCTGTAAAATTCCGTCATCAGAAATAGTTTTTCTGTTGGGTTTTTCCCCTTAATCATAAAATCGTAAAGCCATTGGTTTACTTTTTTAAAATTATATTGAAAAGCTTTGACAGCCAAATCCTCTTTAGACTCAAAATTTCCGTAAATTGCTCCTTTGGTAAGCCCTGTGGCTTCTTCCAAATCAGACAGACTCGTAGCAGTATAGCCTTTTTTGTTGAATACAGGGGCTACTTTTTCAATGATAAATTCTGTTGTCTGTTCCGCTTTCGATTTCATGTTACAAAGATAATAAAAAATACCGAATGGTATAATTATTTTTATAATATTTTTTATAATTTTCGTTTTATCATTCAAACTGCTGAACAACCATGTTATTTGATTTTTTGATATTTTTTTTACCAATAGATAGAGTATATTATAATACTGATTTATCTCCTAAAGAGGTAGTAGAGAAGGTTCAAACCATCCTTGAACCAGGCTCTAGATATTATGCAAAGTCAATAGAAAGTAATAAATTTAAGATTAGAAGGTGTATTTCATATAGAAACGATTTTCTCCCAATTGTAGAAGGTTATATAGAACCTCATAAAAAAGGCTCTAAGGTAACTATAAACATGCAACCTGATATTTTTGTACTTATTTTTATACCCATATTTCTAATTGTTATACTAGGATTTGCTTTCACAAAATTTCACTTTTTTCTCTTAGTTTACCTATTGATATTAGTTTTTTTCAAATATGAAAGCTTTATTGCAAAAAAAGATCTTGAAGAGCTTTTTGGAGTAAAAATGAATAATTAGTAATTCTAAAACAAAAAAGAGGCTTACGCCTCTTTTTTTATGCTTGTTCTTTCTGTTCTTCTTCGGGTTTGGGGGCAATTTTCTCAAGGTCACCCATAATTTCAGAATAAATAATATCTGAAATATCTTTAAAAGGAATCAGACGCTTATCTTTATCATCACTGGGTTCATCGTAAGTATAGCTTCCAAACTGAACAGAACCTGTTTTTACAAAAAATAGTCTACCTGTTCGAGCATCATCATATTCATACCAACCCATATAGATTCCATCTACTTCTATCATGGCATCTACTCCCGCCTCTTCAAACGATTTGCGATAAGCAGAAACCATTCCTCCATCTACCACCGAACCACGTTGCCAGCCCAATTTTTCAAAATAACCCACAGCAGCACGAGCATCTACTTTTCTACCACTAAAATGGTTACTGATAAACAAATTTTTGTCTGTATCTGTAATTGAATGAACAGCTCTGTTCATTTGGTCAAATATGGTCTCGATACACAAATCATAGAATTTATCCTGCCACTGACGACGTTCTTGTTCCGAAATATGCAGTGGGTGTAACATCCCTACCATATTTTCCTCCTCAATGCTGATTTCCTCGTCTTCTAAATTGAGAAGAGTGGTATCTTCTGAGCAGTAAAATGCATTGACAAGTTTTCCATTTTTATCAAATTCTCCCCAAATCAGTTTAATGGCATATACAAACATGATAGGATTACCCAAAAAGAAACGTTCCCAGTTTTCTTTTGTCCAACGTCTTCCAATTACCATGTACTGCTCCAAACGATCTGATTGTGAACGAACTATATCTCTTACTTCTTTAGCAATTTCTTTAAATTCAGTTTTGAGTTCTTCGGGTGTTCCTTTTGGTGGAGATTTAAGTTTTTTGTTGTTTTCATCAAAATAAGCCAGTTTGAAATCGTTATCAATAAAGGCTCTGTATTCTGCCCCTTTGATGTCAAATGTCTTAAACAATCCTTCAAAACCAAAATCAGGGATGATGCTGTCAGCCAATTCGTAAGGACTGATGCCTAATTCTTCTGCTGCTGTTTTGAGAGCATTTTTGGCAGCCTCTCCAATATTTTTGTTTTTAGAACGGTATTTTCTAGAGAAAAACTCCACAGCTCTCAAAGCTTTGTTTGAGCCTATCAGAGCCAAAGCTCCTACAGCATATTCTGCCATTTTAAGCCTTGCTCCTTCACCAGATTGTTGCCAAGTTCCTTTATCATCTTGAAACCATTTCAAGGTATTTTCTGCCCAGCGTTGTACTGTAGAACGCAATGTTTGTACTACCTCATCATCACCAAGCAAACCAGCCAATGCCAGACAGTATTTTTGCTTCGAATCTGCACCATTTCCTAAGTATAAATTGAATATTTCTTTGGCAAATGCTCCACTTTTACTTCTATCTATCAGGTTTAAAACTACCTTTGCCTCAATATCAGACTTCATTTCTTTGGCTCTACCCATTCTATAAAGCAAGAAACGAACAGTATCCAAGTCTAATTTTTTACCTGACTGAAAATGTAATGCTGGTAATTTTGATTCATCTATCCATTTTTCAGCTTGTTTGTCTAGTTTTCCTCTTTCTTTAGCATAAGTTACCATTTCAGCTACTTCCTTCTCTCCTGCTTTTTTGTAAAGTTTGTCTGCAAGGTTTGTCAGCATCAAATCTCTAGCATCATCACTTTTCTCAGCATTGAGTGCTTTCATCAAGATTTTCTTGGTTTTTTCGTTACCAATCAATGAAAGTATCAAAGCTCCAGACTGTCTTGTATCAGCATTTTTACCCTCCAAAAGCATTTTTTCGGCATTCGGAATGGCTTTGTCTTTCTGTTTAGAAAGAGTAACAGCCACAAGCTCTCTTACACCTTTATTTTTACCTTTAGCAAGTTCCCAAAGAGTGTCTTCAAAGGCTGTGAAATCGTGTTTCTGAATGGCTTCAAAAGCTGTTTTGAAAAAACTACGTCCATTTTTCTTACCGTCAGCTTTCAGCATTGTAAATAGCAATGGAATTGAATCTTGTTTTAAATTTTTCTCTACTGCTTTTACAATTTGCTCATTGAAACGAGAGGTCTCTGCTACGAATTTTTCTAAATAAGGCTTAAAATTATTGAAATCACTTTGTAATAGTTTATCTACAATAAAAGCACTCATGGGCATATAATCCACATATTCGCCTTTTTTGTTGTATATATTCTGATAACTTTCGTAGAAATAACTGCTTTTTGAGTTATTGACTTCATTGGTGTACCAGTTAAGGTATTCATACAAGATTTTCAATCTTTCTTCATCATATTTCTTAGGAAAATGCTTATCTAAGATTTCAAAGCCTTCTATTTTCTCTTTAGGATCTGTTTTCTTCGAGATAATCGCATAAGCATCTTTTTCATATTTTTTCGCATCTTTCCCTAAAAATGTATCAATCACTCCTCCCTGATTAAGATAAGATACTTTAAAGAAATCCTTTACATTTTTTTCAGCTACTTCAGGACGGTTATGAACAAGTAATCTAACCAAATACTCTGCCGAATACTGATAATCACAGAATGCTTTGACAACCATTTTTTCATCTTCTGCTATTTTTTGTAAAACAAACTCTCCTTGTGAAGTAGGTTTGTTTTTATCATTCATTAAATAGTAATAACTACGATACACAAAATCTTTAAACAAATCAGCTTCTTTCAATCCGTTTGCTATTAATTTAGGCCATAAAAATGCCAAAACACCTTCTTTAGGATGCTCATTTCCAACTCTTTCCACCCAATACCAAAATGTGTAAGATAAATCCTGCCAAATTCCGCTTTGTGTAAGTACATTAAATGCCAGTTCGTTTCTTGCACCCCACTCCGAAGGAATGGTAAGCATTTCTACCAATTCATTAAAATACCAGCCATAATAACTATTGGAAGGTACTTTGGGTACATTTTTAAGATTTCCTGTCAAATATTTTTTTACATCATCAAAAAAATTGACAAATTTGGGTTCGTTTTGAATGTAATAACTACCTCTTTGTTCGACAGAGGCAATAAAGTTAGCAAGTTCAGCTTCAGTAAATGCCATATAAAGTTGTTTTTTGATTGTATAATAATTTTAATTACAGTCTTTATTTTTGTATGTAAGTTATAATTTTTTCGGAAAACAAAATATCCACTTCGTAAAAATGTTACGTACTAAATAAATATTCTCATAAACATTTTCATTTTCACGTTTTTATGAAGTTTTTTTTACCTTTTTCGTGGTTGTATGGTGGCATTACAGATATCCGCAACTGGCTCTACAATCACAAAAAAATTAGTTCCTTTCGCTTTGAAGTTCCCATGATTAGTGTTGGAAACCTTACTGTTGGAGGAACGGGTAAAACACCTCATATCGAGCACCTTATACGTTTTTTACAAAATCATTTTTCCATAGCCACTCTTAGTAGAGGCTATGGGAGAAAAACAAAAGGTGTTCTTTTGGCTCATCCACAAACTTCCAGTACAGAAATTGGTGATGAACCCATGCAATTTTATGAAAAATTTGGTAAAAACATAATTGTTAGTGTTGGTGAAGAAAGAGCCTTGGCTATACCTTATATTCTGCATGATCATCCTGAAGTGAATTTGATCTTATTGGATGATGCTTTTCAGCATCGCCCTGTTCAGCCTGATGTAAACATTTTACTTACTGATTACAAAAGACTTTTTTACAACGACCACCCTTTCCCTGTAGGCAGATTGCGTGAACGCAGACACTCTGCCAAACGAGCTGATATTATTTTAGTAACCAAATGCCAAAAAAATTTATCAGAGAATGAACAACAGAATATCATTCAAAATATTCAAAAATATAATGCTCATGCTCCTGTTTTCTTTACTTATTTTGATTATGCCAAACCTTCCAGTTTATTTTTGAAAAAGAAAACATGTTCTAAAAACGTGGCATTGGTTTCAGCTATTGCCCAACCAAAACATTTTGAAAGTGACATGAAGCTTTTATTTGATGTACACCATCATTTTAGTTTTCCTGACCATTATTTTTTCTCTGAAAGAGATTTGCAAAGCTTTCTTGATTTTCTTGAGAAAAATCCTGATTTTGATCTTATCTGTACTGAAAAAGATGCTGTTAAACTCAGAGAAATGCATGTTCCTGAGGCATTTGAAAATAGATTTTTTTCTGTAGGTATTGAAGTATGTTTCATACAAAAAGAAGTAGCTTTTCAGGAATATATCCAAGAAAAGCTACAAAAAAGAATTCTCCAAATTCAGGGAAATTAATTTTCAACCCACAGATTATCAATAAGTCTTACATCTCCTACAAAAGCTGCAATACACAAAGCTTTGGGTTGTGAGTGTTTTTGTAAATCTGCTATACCTTCTAGAGTATAGGCATCCGCTATTTCAAAATATTCGAGTTCTATTTCTTTAATTTCCGAGAAGAATATTTCAATCTGTGATTGAATTTGCTCAGATGTATGCGTTTTTAGCATTTTTTCAGCCATTTGTAGAGCTTTGTAAATATTAGAAGCTATTTGTATTTGTTCACTACTGAGGCGTTTGTTACGAGATGACATTGCTAGTCCATTCTCTTCACGTACAATCTGACATCTTACAATTTCGATAGGAAATGACAAATCGTTCGTAAGCTGCTTGATAACCAGATATTGTTGTAAATCTTTCTGTCCAAAATAAGCCTTATGAGGCATTACAATATGAAACAATTTAGAAACCACAAGTGCAACACCATTAAAATGTCCCGGACGAAACTTTCCTTCCATGGTTGTTTCTAAAAAACCAAAATCGAATTTAATTTTAGCAGGATTTGGATACATTTCTGTATCTGCTGGTGCAAATAGTATATCACAGCCCACAGAACGCAACATTTCAGCATCAGACTCTAACAGGCGTGGGTATTTTGCCAAATCATCAGGATTGTTAAATTGTGTCGGGTTAACATATATGCTACAGACAACTACGTCATTTTCAGCTTTGGCTTGTTTGATAAGTGAAAGATGCCCTTGATGCAATGCTCCCATTGTAGGAACAAAACCTATTTTTTGCGATTTTTGTTGAAAAGCAAGGAGCGTTTCTCTGAGTTTTGAAATATTTTGAAATATTTGCATAATAAATAGAGCAAAATATGGGCATATTAAGTTTATGCTCGCAATATTGAAGTATTTTTGAATAAAAAAAATGCTTTTTCATTTTTTTTGTGTAAATTGCACCCGAAATAATTTTTTGTACGTAATCCCTATATTATGTCAAAACTCCGTATCTTGTACGTAGCCAGTGAAGTAAACCCCTTCTTACAGACCACAAAAGTAGCCGACTTTGTCAGACAAATTCCACAAGCCATGCAAGAAAGGGGCATGGAAATCAGGATATTAGTTCCTCGATTTGGAACCATCAACGAACGAAAAAATCGTTTGCATGAGGTAGTCAGGCTTTCTGGTATCAATATCTCTGTTGGAGATGAAGAAAAGCCTCTTACTATCAAAGTAGCCTCTATCCCAAGTGCAAAACTACAGGTGTACTTCATTGATAATGAAGATTACTTCCAGAGAAAATCTGTATTTGTGGATAAAGACAATCTTTTCCATGCTGATAATGATGAAAGAGCTATTTTCTTCTGTAAAGGAGTTCTTGAAACAATTAAAAAATTAGGATGGTCACCTGATATTATCCATTGTAATGACTGGATGACAAGTCTTATCCCAATGTACTTAAAAACAACTTATCGCAAAGATCCTATTTTCCAAAGCACAAAGTCTGTTTTCAGCGTTTATAATAACGCATTTTCACATCAGTTTAGTGCAGATTTTGCAGAAAAAGCTCGCATGATTGATATTGATGATGATATGATAGCTCACTTACAACAAGCAAATTTTGAGAATATTGTAAAAACTGGCATCAAATATGCTGATACGGTGGTGAGTGCAGAAGACGAATACAGCGAAAAATTACAATCACTCTTAAATGAAATGCAATGTGAGTGTAAAATCAACCATATTCCTTTTGCATCAGAAGAACAAAACCAAGCTCTTTCAGACTCTTACTACAATCTATACCATGAACTTAGCAGTTGTTAAAACCCTTTTTTCTTTATCCATTTTAAGCACAATCTTATTTTCTTGTAATAAATCTACTTCTATAGGTAGTGATCTTCAACCCCAAAATCTTGGGGTTGTTTTTACAGAGGATATTACAATAGAAACATCAACCATTCTTATTGACCCTATCAATACAACAAATAGAGAAGTTCTATTAGCAGGTCAATACACAGATCCTCATTTGGGGCAGATAAAAGCATCCGCTTTTTTTGCTGTACAGCCCTTTAATAAAATTTTTAACTTTGGTACCAATCCCCAGTTTAAATCTGCTGTATTTTCATTTCCTGTGAGTTTTTCATATGGTGACACCACACAAACGCAAACTATAAATCTACATAAACTCAATAATTTTATAGACCCTACTAAAGTCTATTATAATAAAGATGCTATTGCTTATGACCCAACACCTGTAGCAAGTTACACGTTCAAGGGTTCAGAGGCTACTACTTTTAGAAAATTGGACATACCTTTGCCTGATAGCTTCAGAGATAATATCATTACTCTTGTCAATAATAATGCTCTTGATTCTTTAGAACAATCCGAATTGGATAATTTTGTAAAAGGTTTTGCATTAGTGCCTCAAGGTGGAGAGGCTATTTGGGGATTTAGAGTAACAGGTAACATTCCTGCTGCCATTGAAATCAAATACATAGACGACAATGGGTCAGAACAAACTTATAGAATTTCTGTCAGAAATGCTGTATCTTCCAATGATGTTACCAATGAAAGATACAATTCTTTGAGATTCAATGGTGTAACTGCCAACCGAATAAGCACACCTTTAGTCAGTTTGAATCAGAATTATCAAACAATTGCTGCTGCACAAACTCAAAACCTGACTTACGTTCAAGAATCTTTAGGAATTAGAACAAAAATAAACTTTCCAGATTTGGGTAAACTTGTTGAAGATCAAACGGTAGCAATCAACAGAGCTGATTTAATCGTAGTTCCCATTGAAAATACTTTTAGTAATTTCAACAAACTTCCAAGAAGATTAGAATTGCAGATTTTGGATGGAGAAGGTAAAATTAAAGAATATTATTTTCGATTTCCAGACCCAAGATTAAAGATAACTATTCAAGACACACTCCTTCAAAGAGTACAAGTTGAAGGAACAAGCCCCTTTGGTTTGGCAAGCCCTCTCAATGTCAGCCTTAGTGGTTTGAGCAATACATATAATTTTGAGATAACATCATACATCCAATATTACCTAAATAAACTAAATCCTCGTTACAAAGGTAGCAACAAACTATCAAATGATGGTTTAATTTTAGCTTCTGATTTAAGTAATTCAGGTATTTCAAGACTTGTATTAGGTGGCTACAAACATCCTAAACAACCTATTCGATTAAGAATATTTTATACCATCGTCAAATAAGTTTAAACATCATTATTATTTTTTATGTGTGGAATAGTCGCTTATGTAGGGCATCGTCAAGCCTATCAAGTTATCATCAATGGCTTAAAACGTTTGGAGTATAGAGGTTATGACAGTGCAGGAATTGCTTTGTTAAATGGCGGGTTGAATGTATATAAGAAAAAAGGTAAAGTAGCAGATTTAGAAGCTTCTCTCAAAAACGAAGGGCATCTTAATAGTCATATTGGTATTGGGCATACTCGTTGGGCTACTCATGGAGAACCTAATGATACTAACGCTCACCCACATTATTCAGCCAATAAAAACATGGCTATCATCCACAATGGAATTATAGAAAATTATGCTTCTCTCAAACAAGATTTGATTAGCAAAGGACATACTTTTCAAAGTGAAACCGATTCTGAAGTTTTTATTCATCTCATTGAGCATATCAAAGATTATGAAAAATGTTCTTTAGATGAAGCTGTAAGACTTGCCATGACACAGGTTGTGGGTGCTTATGCTATTGTAGTCATCTCTAAAGAAGATAGTACACAACTGGTGGCTGCTCGAAAAGGTAGTCCTTTGGTAGTGGGTGTAGGAGAAGGTGAGTATTTCTTGGCTTCCGATGCCACTCCAATTGTTGAATATACAAAAAAAGTTGTGTATTTGAATGATCATGAAGTTGTAGTGATTCGTGGTGGGGAATTGCATATCCGTACGGTGGAAGATTTACCTATTACACCTTATATCCAAACCTTAGATATGGAGCTTACGCAAATAGAAAAAGGTGGATATAAGCATTTTATGCTAAAAGAAATTTTTGAGCAGCCCAAATCTTTGCGTGATAGCATGCGTGGACGTATCAATGCCGATAAAAACCATTTGGTTTTAGGAGGTTTGATAGAGTACCAACAACGTCTTATGAACGCTCAAAGGATAGTGATTGTGGGTTGTGGAACATCTTGGCATGCAGGTCTGGTTGCCGAATATTTATTTGAAGAATTTGCAAGAATACCCGTAGAAGTTGAATATGCCTCTGAATTCCGTTATAGAAACCCTGTTATCAATGAAAATGATATAGTCATTGCTATTTCACAATCTGGTGAAACAGCTGATACCTTGGCTGCCATTGAGCTTGCAAAAAGCAAAGGAGCTATCATTTTTGGAGTATGTAACGTAGTAGGTTCTTCTATTCCAAGAGCTACACACTCAGGAGCTTATATCCATGCTGGTCCAGAGATTGGAGTAGCCAGTACCAAAGCATTTACAGGACAAGTAACTGTACTTGCAATGATGGCTCTCATCATTGGTAGAGCCAAAGGAACAATTACAGAGTCTAAGTTTCAAGAAATGATTACAGAACTCAGTAGTATTCCTGATAAAGTAGAGCATATTCTGAAAACTACTGATGAGCAAGTTCGTTATATTGCTGAAGAATTTAAAGATGCTAAAAACTTCTTGTATTTGGGTAGAGGCTATAATTTCCCTGTGGCTTTAGAGGGTGCTTTAAAACTCAAAGAAATTTCTTATATTCATGCAGAGGGCTATCCTGCTGCAGAAATGAAACATGGTCCGATTGCTCTTATTGATGAGCAGATGCCTGTTGTATTTATTGCTCCTAAAGATAGTTCTTACGAAAAAATTGTCAGTAACATCCAAGAAATAAAAGCCAGAAAAGGAAGAATTATTGCTGTTGTAACAGAAGGTGATACTGAAATTAGTCGTTTGTCCGAATTTACAATCAATGTTCCGCAAATTCATGAGGCATTCTCTCCTATTCTTACAGTTGTACCTTTGCAATTGCTTTCATACCATGTAGCTGTATCATTGGGTAAAGATGTTGACCAACCTCGTAATTTAGCCAAGGCTGTAACAGTAGAATAAACATTCTGTTATCAGATATTTTCTAAAAGGCTTGAAATTAATTTCAAGCCTTTTGTGCTTTTTGGGGTTATTTTACTAAATTTGCAAAATTTTCTTTTGCTCATATGAAGACCAAAACCATCAAGAAAAATAAAGTAAATATTGTTACGTTGGGATGTGCCAAAAATTTGGTGGACTCTGAGGAACTTTTCACACAACTTAAAGCCAATAAATTTGATGTAAGCCACGAATCTCAAAAAGACGATGCAGGCATCATTATTATCAATACCTGTGGTTTTATTGAAAATGCCAAACAAGAATCTATTGATACAATTTTGCAGTATGCTGATGCTAAAGAATCAGGATTAATTGATAAACTATATGTTACAGGCTGTTTATCACATCGTTATAAAGATGATTTAGAAAAGGAAATTCCACAGGTAGATGCTTTCTTTGGCACAAACGAATTGCCACGCATTCTTAAAACCCTCAAAGCAGATTACAAACATGAGCTTGTAGGAGAACGTTTGCTTACTACACCAGCTCATTATGCTTACCTTAAAATATCAGAAGGTTGTGACCGCCCCTGTTCGTTTTGTGCAATACCTCTGATGCGTGGAAAACATGTTTCAAGACCGATAGAACAACTTGTTGAACAGGCTCATAATTTTGCAAAAAAAGGAACAAAGGAGCTGATTTTAATTGCTCAGGATTTAACTTATTATGGTCTGGATATCAATAATAAACGTACACTGGCTGACCTATTAGAACGCCTTTCGGATGTAGAAGGGATAGACTGGATTCGTTTGCAATATGCTTATCCAGCAGGCTTTCCGTTAGAAATTCTGGATGTCATCAAGAATAGAAATAATATCTGTAATTATCTGGATATGCCCCTTCAACATGGTTCAACTGAAATGTTGAAAATTATGCGTAGAGGTATCACAAGACCCAAAACAGAAGAATTGATTGATAAAATTCGTCAGAAAGTACCAGATTTAGCTTTGCGTACAACACTGATTGTGGGGCATCCACACGAAACAGATGCACATTTTGAAGAAATGTATGATTTTGTCGAAAAAATGCGTTTTGATAGATTGGGTGTATTTACCTATTCTCACGAAGAAAATACCCACTCTTTTTCCATGCCTGATGATGTAGCTGACGAAATCAAACAGGAAAGAATTTCTGAAATTATGGCATTGCAACAAGATATTTCTTTTGAGCTTAATCAACAGAAAGTAGGAAAAACTTTCAAGGTTTTGTTTGATAGAAAAGAAGGTGGGTATTTTATTGGCAGAACAGAATTTGACTCTCCAGAAGTAGATAATGAAGTTTTGGTAAAAGCTGATAAAAATACTTATTTACGCATTGGGGATTTTGCCCAAGTGAAAATCAAAGAAGCACAAGAATTTGATTTATTTGGGGAATTACAATAAACATTGAATAATTATCAATAAACTATTATCTGTTTCACTCATAATTCATAACTTACTCATTTATAACTCAATATTGCTTATGTCGAATAAACCCTACCCTCCTTTTACATGCACTCATTCCCCCAATATTCCTGAATTTTTATGGCAGTTGAATGCCTCCATTATATTAAGCACTTATCAGGCTGGTAAAATGATTTTCTTGAGTTCTGTAAATCAGGAAAACCTGATGCAATTGCCTAGAAGTTTTAAAAAAGCTATGGGAATAGCTCTGAAAGATAATTATTTAGCTATTGCCACAGAAAGTAGTGTAATTGTTTATGGACATGACAGAAGCCTTGCTCCTCGTTATCCAGCAAAACCCAATACCTACGAGACTTTATATGTACCAAGAGCATCTTATTATACTGGTATTCTTGATTTACATGATTTAGAATGGGGTACAGAAGGTTTATGGGCTGTCAATACACAGTTCTCTTGTCTTTCTCTCATCAATGACCATTACAGTTTTGAGCCTCGCTGGAAACCTAAGTTTATTTCTAAATTAGAACCTGGTGATCGTTGCCATCTGAATGGTTTAGCTATGGAAAATGGTAAACCTAAATACGTAACTGCTTTGGGTACAACTGATGAACCCATGAAATGGCGTGAAAATAAAGTAAAAGGTGGCGTTCTGATGGATGTGGATTCAAGTGAAATTATTGCTACCGAGTTAGGAATGCCACACACTCCTAAAATTTATAAAGGAAAAGTTTTAGTCTTACAATCTGCTACTGGAGAAATCATAGAAATAGACCCACAATCAGGCAAAAAAGAATCTTTATATAAATTCCCTGGCTTTGTAAGAGGTTTGAGTATTTATGAAGATTATGCTTTTATAGGACTTTCTAAGTTGCGTACCACAAGCAAGACTTTCCAAGATTTACCAATTTCCAAAGAGTCTGTATTTGCTGGTATTGCTATTATGTATTTACCACAAAGAAGCATTGTTGGATATATTAAATACGAAACCAGTGTTGAAGAGATTTATTCAGTACAGGTTTTACCTAATATAAGAAGACCCGGCATGGCAAGTATGGATAAAGACGACCACAATTATTGTATTGTAACTCCTAATGAGACTTTTTGGGCATTGAAAGAGGCTCCTGAAAGTACTCCTAAAGATACAGGTGGGAATATTAATTTTACTTATGCCAATTAAAAAATAAAGCCTGATGATATATCATCAGGCTTTATTAGTCTTTATAAACTTCTTCAGTATCCTTGTTCTTTTTACCTAAATAAATTTCCCATTCTTTTTCTATTTTTCCAGAGAAATCTCTTAAAAACATAATAAAAGAAGGTTTGAAAGGCTTACGAGGAAGAGGCATTTCTGCTTCTTCGGGTGTAAGATCTCCTTTTTTGGAGTTACATGCCTTACAAGCTGTAACAAGGTTCGTCCAAGAAGATTTTCCTCCACGAGAACGAGGCAAAACATGGTCAAGTGTAAGGTCAGTTGTAACCCCACAGTATTGACATTGGTGATTGTCTCGTTTGAAAATATTCTGTCTGCTCAATATAACTCCTTTATAAGGAAGATTTACGTATTTATGCAAACGAATAATCGAAGGTCTTGGAAATGTACGTGTTACAGTTTGTATTCCCCCCTGCGAAGACTCCGAAACAATATCAGCTTTGTTGAGATATACCAAAATAAAAGCTTTTTGGATACTGCACATGGTCAAAGCTGAGTAATCTTGATTAAGTATAAGTACCTTACCCATAACTGTATGAATGGTTTTTTGCAATATAATATTTTTGTTTGAGAAATTTGTTTTTTTCAAACAAAAATATTGCCAAACATCTTTTTCGCTTGGGTATTATTTGGCAAAACCTAAGCGTATGTATCTACGTAGCCTTGTAGTCCTTTATTTCCACCAATACCTGATGCTACAAATATCCACTCATTCTCTTCTTTTCTGATTCTACCAAACTCAATATCAGTATTAGTAGGATATTCTGCATCCAAATCGTAACGCAAGATTTCTCTTTTCGTTTCCATATCCAGAATACGGATATAAGCATCTGTGAGCATTCCAAAATTATGACGACGAGCCTCTGCATCATGGATACTTACAATAATCAGGATTTCTGAAACATTGGAACTAATAGCATCCAAATTGGCAAGTACCATTTCATCATCATCATCCCCTGCTCCTGTACGATTATCGCCTGTGTGTTTTACAGCTCCATCAGGAGATTGTAGATTATTATAAAATATAAAGTATTCATCTTGAGGCAATTTCCCTTTATTATTAATCATGAAAATGGAGGCATCCAAATCCAAGGCATTGCCTTGTTTCACTTCCCAACCTAAGCCTATCATGATTTTTTTGAGCGTAGGTTCTTTTTTTGTAAGATTGAAAGTGTTGCCTTTTTTGAGTGTAATTGCCATATTTTATGTAAAATTATGTGTTTAAACGTTTGGGAAATACCTTATATTTATGCATAAATATTTATGTAACCTTCTAAGCTTTTATTAGCACCTATTCCAGAAGCATAAAATATCCATTCATTATTTTCTTTTTTTATTCTACCAAACTCAATATCAGTATTGGTAGGGTATTCTGCATCTAAATCGTAACGCAAGATTTCTCTTTTGGTTTCCACATCCATGATACGGATGTATGCGTCTGTCAGCATTCCAAAATTATGGCGACGAACTTCTGCATCATGAATGCTTACAATGATAAGTATTTCTGTAATATCCTCTCTGATAGTTTCAAGATTAGCAAGTATCATTTCATCGTCATCATCGCCAATTCCTGTACGATTATCACCTGTGTGTTTTACAGCTCCATCAGGAGAATTCAGATTGTTATAAAATATTAAATACTCATCTTGAGGCAATTTCCCCTTACTATTAATCATGAAAACAGAGGCATCTAAATCCAAAGCATTGCCTTCTTTTAAATCCCACCCCAAACCTATTAAGGCTTTTTTGAGTGTAGGCTCTTTTTTTGTAATATTAAAACTATTTCCTTTTTTTAAAATTATAGCCATATGTAACCTAAATTTTATGCATAAGCATCTACATAACCCTGTAAACCTTTATTGGCTCCAATACCTGATGCTACAAATATCCATTCGTTGTTTTCTCTACGTAATCTTCCAAATTCTACATCAGTATTGGTAGGGTATTCTGCATCCAAGTCATAACGCAAGATTTCTCTTTTCGTCTCGACATCCAGAATACGGATATAGGCATCTGCAAGCATGCCAAAATTATGTCTGCGAGCTTCTGCATCATGAATGGATACTGTAATTAATATTTCTTGAATGCTGGCGTTGATAGCATCTAAATTAGCTAAAATCATTTCATCATCATCATCTCCTGAACCTGTACGATTATCGCCTGTGTGTTTGATAGAGCCATCAGGAGAGTTTAGGTTATTATAAAAAACAAAATAACCGTCTTCAGGTAGCTTTCCAGAAGCATTAAGCATAAAAACTGAAGAGTCCAAGTCTAAGGAATTACCAGGTTTTACATCCCATCCCAAACCAATCAAGATTTTTTTAAGAGCAGGCTCTTTTTTAGTTAAATTAAAAGTGCTACCTTTTTTAAGCGAAATAGCCATACGAGTGATAATTTATAAGTGATGAATGATTAAATTTTGTATTTTTATAATGAATTATATACTTTAAGCATATATATCCACATAACCTTGTAAGCCTTTGGAAGCTCCGACTCCTGTAGCTACAAAATGCCAGCCGTCTTCTTCTAATTTAAGCCTTCCAAACTCCATATCAGTAAAATTCATGTTGGCTTCATCAAGTTTGAAACGTACGATTTCTCTGCTGGTTTCTACATCTACAAGTCTTATATATGCGTTATTGAGTAATCCAAAGTGTTGATTTCTTTCTTGGGCTTCATGTATGCTCACGATAAATATCAGTTCTTTGATATTGGCATTGATAGCTCCAAGATTGGCAAGTATCATTTCATCGTCGTCATCTCCTACACCAGTACGATTATCGCCTGTATGTTGTATTGCTCCATCAGGAGATTTAAGGTTATTATAAAAAACGAAGTATTCATCTGCTGGGATTTTCCCATTGCTTCCAATCATAAAAACAGAGGCATCCAAATCTAAAGCATTTCCTGGTCTCAAATCCCAACCTAAGCCTATCATTATTTTTTTAAGGCTTGGTTCTTTTTTGCTTAAATTTAGTCTTGCTCCTTTGGAGAGTTCTATGGACATAATAAAATAGTGTTATAAGTCTGATTGTCTAAAATATTCCACAAAAAAATGCTTTTTCGTAATTTTTGCAAATTTTTTGATTCTAAAATATAAATTTATTTTGGATTTTGGTATTAAATAATTTTAATTAATGCTACCTCGTACCATTTCGGTATATTTACGCAATGCATCCTTAAATTCGATTTGTTCTGCTTGCATTTTTTCAATAATCCAGATGGCTGCAATAGCATGTGTAAGTTGCTCACCCTCATCATCTCCTTTGATGGTAATTTGAGGGCGTTCTTCGTTGAGTAAAGCCTCCTCAGCATTTTTGAGGGCTTCTAAGGATTGTGTTTCTACTAACTCTTTAATGGCAGGTATTTTCATACAAGTTTGTATTTAACTTTTGGGTTAGAATTCTTTAATTATTAAACTAACAACTTTTTTTATAGGCTTGTTTCTTAATTTTTAGTAAAATTTAAGTTTATTTGTAAAACGCTTCGAATGTAAAAACTATTTTAAGTATAGGCAAGATATTTGCAATGGCTCTTAGCGTTATCGAATATTTTTTTATTGAATTTATAACCAGTTTATGCTCATTCATTTTGAAAATGTAGTGCCTCAGCCTTTGCATGGGGTTGTAAATCCTAAGTCGGAGGTGTGGCAGACAAGTTTAGAACTCCAAGCCCATAAAAGTTATCAGGTTTATTCGCCATCAGGCAAAGGAAAATCTTCTTTTTTGCATATTATTTATGGTTTACGAAACGATTTTAGTGGTAATGTCAAACTCAATGGCAAAGATACCAAAAGTATTTCTGTGGATGAATGGGCTGTTATCAGGCAGAACCAACTTTCTATTGTTTTTCAGGACTTAAGGCTGTTTTTGGAGCTTACAGCATGGGAAAACCTGCTGGTGAAAGCCAGTTTATATCCAGAAATTAAAGAAAATGAGCTCAAAGAACATGCTGATTTCTTGGGAGTATCGCATGTACTCCAAAAACCTGCCTATACACTTTCATATGGAGAGCGTCAGCGTATTGCTATTATTCGTTCACTCATTCAGCCCTTTGAAATACTGCTGTTAGATGAGCCTTTCAGCCACTTAGACGAAGGCAACATTCAAAAAGCTTCTGAGTTAATCAATCAAAAAGTAAAAGCTCAAAATGCTTCTATTCTGATGACATCTTTGGGCTACGACTATCATTTACAATTTGATGAGAAAAAGTTATTGGGATAATTTTTTGGAAAAAAGATACAAAAGAAAGGATAAAAGACTCCAAATCAAAAATTTAGCGTTTAGCATTTACCATTATAATATTTAGTAGCATTCACCATTTTTAAAATATGACTAACCAGATTCTTTCTAAAATATTTCGTTCACAGAAAAACAAAAAACAGTTTCTTTTTGCAGGAATTGGCTTTTTATTAGGCTTTGTATTGCTTGTCAGTTCGTTTTATGTGTATTTACAAATCCAGAAAACATTTAGCAATAACACCGAACTACCTGACTATCTGATTGTTAGCAAACAAGTAACTGTTTTAAATGTACTAGGAGCTTCAACTTTTTCGCAAGAGGATTTACAAGATATTCAAAAACAACCCTTTACAGACAAAATGGCTGCATTTCGTTCAGGGAACTTTAAAGTCTGGGCATATGGAAACGATTATTTGCAGTTCCAAACAGAACTTTTTTTCGAGAGTATTCAGAAAGAAATGTTAGGAAAAATACCTAATAATTGGGATTGGGAGCCCACAGACAAATTTGTACCTGTTATTATTCCTAAGGATTTTGTAGATCAGTATAATTTTGTGTATGCCCCTTCTCAAAATTTGCCACTTATCAGCGAAAGTTTATTGCCTACTTTTCCCAGCCTAAAAGCTAGAATTTATAGCAATAAGGGTGAAAGAAATATTGAATTAAAGATTGTGGGCTTTGAAGAACGCATTCCTTCTATTTTAGTCCCTGAACCCTTTTTGGATTGGGCAAACAAGGAAATCGGAACAAGTGAAACCAAAAACCCTGCCCGAATTGTTATCAAAGCAAAAAACCCTGCCAGTCCAGAACTTGCTACATACCTAAAAACCAAGAATTTACAGGTAAACACAGAAAAAACACTTTTGAGTAAAATAGCAGGACAAGTGATGGAGGTGTTAGGGATTGTAGGAGTGTTGGGAGTAGCTTTTGTATTGCTTTCCCTTGTGATTATTTCGATGAGTTTTAAACTAATTTTGAGTGAATCGAAAGATGAAATCAGACTTTTGATGCAACTGGGCTATACACATCAAATGATTTCTGGTTATCTGAATAAAAGTTTTTTACGTTTTATGGCATTTTATGGTGTTTTAGGGATTATCCTGATTGGTGTATCCATTTATGCTTTTTATGGCTACATGCAATCAAGAGGTGTGGGACATCTGACTTTATTTGAACCATTGGTTTTGGTCTTAGGATTGGGCTTTATTGCCTTAACTACCTTATATAATATTTGGAATATCAGGGGTTTGGTAAGAAATTATTGATTTTAGCTTTTTAGAGAAAAGAATAAAGACAAAAGATAGAATATTTAGCGTTTAGCATTCAAACATTTACCATTAAAATATGCGTTTAACCACAAAACCTGTACTTTGCAATTACTATGTAACGTATCGTTGCAATGCAACTTGTGGGTTTTGTGATATTTGGGAACGCCCTTCACCATATATTACGCTCGAAAATGCAGAAAAAAACCTTAAAGACCTCAGAAAACTCGGCGTAAAGGTCATTGATTTTACGGGTGGAGAGCCTTTGTTGCACCGAGAAATTGATAAACTGCTCGAATTAGCCAAAAATCTGGGTTTCATTACTACTCTCACAACCAACGGTTTACTCTATCCAAAATTAGCTGAAAGACTAAAAGGCAAAGTAGATATGTTGCATTTTTCGCTGGATTCCTCAGTTGCCGAAGAACACGATGAAATGCGAGGCGTCAAGTGTTTTGATTCTGTGATGAAATCCATTGAAATTGCTAAAAATCTAGGCGAACGCCCTGATATCTTGTTTACGGTTTTTGAACACAATTTGCATCATATAGAGCCACTTTGGAAGAATATTTGTCTGCCTAACAACTTGATACTCATTTTAAATCCAGCTTTTGAATACAATGATGTAAAAGTAGGAAATCAGTTTACCAAAAAAGCTTTAGAAGAAATAAGCCATTGGGGACGAAAAAAGAATATTTACCTGAACGAAGGTTTTATTGCCCTGAGAAAAGACGGAGGTAACCACGTCAATAACCCTATTTGCAGGGCTGGCAGTTCCACGATTGTCATTTCTCCAGAAAACAAACTCATTTTACCCTGTTATCATTTGGGTATTGAAGAACTCCCCATTGAAAACAATTTGTTTGAACTCTATAAATCTGAAAAAGTACAGAAAATAATTGCCCAAGAAGGCAGATTGCCTGCCTGTGAAGGCTGTGTGATAAACTGCTACATGCAGCCTTCTTTCGCAGTCGAGATTTCTAAATATTGGTGGAAAGCCCTCCCCTCTACCCTCAAATACAATCGCATCAAAGGTACTTGGAAACAACTCTTGAAGGTATGAAACTACTTTTTTATAGTCTGATTATTCTGGTGTGTGTTGCTTGTGCATCTCCTAAAAGTGACACGAAAGAAAGTTCCGTAGTAAAAGTAAAGGATTCTATTCCATTGAAAGATACTGTAAAACAAGCCCAAGAAGAAACACCTAAAACTGTTAAACTCCTCTCAGGCAAACAATTATTGGACAGCCTGCTCAAAAAAGCAAAATACAGAGATTTGAAAAAGATTGAAATACCTAAAGGGTATGGATATGGCTTTTGGAGTGAAGATAAAAACAATGAAAGAAAATTATCTCTGAATTTATGCGAAGAACTGGGTGTTTTAGAATCATATCAAGTGTTTATTGCAGATATTCATGTTTATGCCTATTTGGGAAAATCTTTTGATAAGCACTTATTTATAGTTTTAAGACGTGGTGGAGATGGTGTATCTGCCTCAGATTTATGGATGGTAAATTCTTTGGGGAAAATTGTTAGCATACAAAAAGATGTAGCTTGTTATTTTGCTGATATGGGAATATTTGATACTTCTTATACAGTCAGGGAAAATGATAGTTTGTTTATTACACAAAATTTGTGCATACATGGTTTTTTAGGAAAACTTCCAGAAAAAGAAGACACTTTACTTTTAAGCAAAACTTATTTTTATATTCGAAAAGATAGTTTTTTTGTAAAAAGAGTTGATACTTTAGCTTATAAAGAGTTAAAATTTTAGTTTTTATGGCAAGATGGCTTATCTCCCTTATCTCCATAGCATTATTGCTGTTTTTCTCTTGTGAAAAGCCCACAAAGCAAGAAAATGCCCAAACACCTATTGTTCAAAAAGATACTTTAAAGCAAGCCCAAGAAAATACTGAATTACTCTCAGGCAAGCAGTTATTAGATAGCCTACTCAAGAAAGCAAAATATAAAAATTTAAAAAAAATTGAGTTGCCTCAAGATTACATCTATTTTGATACCCTTCAAAAACATAAAATTAGTGAACAAGAACTTGCCACACTGAATTTGGAAGATTTTCATTATGATGTTTATACCAGTAAATTATATGTTTATGGGTATTTGGGAAAATTTGAGAACAATCATTTATTTGCTATTTTAACACAAGAAGCTATGGGGAATAAAGCAGAACTTTGGCTTGTTGATAGTTTAGGCAAATGCAAAGCTATTCAGAAAAATATAGTCCATAATTGGGGAGATATGGGTTTTGTTTGGAATAGTTATACAGAAAAAATCAATGATAGCTCATTTATTACCCATTCTAAGCAGTTTTACTATCCTCCTGAACAACTCACTCAAAAAGAAACTTTACTTATTTCTAAAACTCATTTTATCATTCAAAAAGACAATTTTTTTATAAAAAAAACAGATACTTTGTTGTATCAGAAACCTAAAATACCTCGTTAGTTATCCCTTCACATAACTAATATTTTCTTCTTTCATAAGCTCCAGCCCATATTCTCTGATTTGAATAATCAGGGGTATTACACTTTTCCCTTTTTCTGTAAGGCGATATTCCGTTTTGGGAGGCACTACAGCATATACTTCTCTATGAATATAGCCATCTTCTTCGAGTTCTCGTAATTGGGTAGTAAGCATTTTATCCGAAATATGTTTAATGGACTTTCTCAGCTCTCCATAACGCATTACATGGTCATCTTGCAAACGCCAAAGAATGGGCATTTTCCAGACTCCACCAATCTGCTCCATCACCAGTTGGACGGGATTATAATAAACTTTTCCTTTATAAATAAAATCGGGCATAGTAGTATTTCTTTTGGATACAAATAAAGTATCTATTTTAGAAAAATTCGCCATACTTTCCAAAAAGTATGTATCGCACTTTTGGGTTAAACTCTTGAATTTGGAGAGTACACCTGTTTATTTTGGTGAAAAATTAAACCTCAAAAGTCATGAAACAAATTATTGTAAGTTTTTTTGCTCTGCTTTTTTCCCTCAATGTTTTTGGACAACACAATGCAGGCAATCAGGGAAAAATCCTGATGATTGTATCCAACCCTTCTGTCTCGAAACAAACAGGTTGGCCTATTGGTGTATGGTATGCTGAAGTTACACACCCCTATTGGGTATTTAGTGAAGCTGGTTATAGTGTAGATATTGCCAGTTTAAATGGCGGAGAAGTAAAATTTGATGCTTTCAGTGACCCTGAAGATGCCAGCAAATATGCAGCCTTCGATTACATTTCTCTAGGTTTCAAAAAAGACCCCAGTAAAATGGAATTGATGAAAAACACGAAAAAATTATCTACTGTAAACCCTAACGACTACAAAGCTATTTTTGTATGTGGTGGTCAAGGACCTATGTATACCATGTATAAAAACACTGAAATAGAAAAATTCTTTGCTGATTTCTATTTAACGGGTAAACCTTCAGCAGCTATTTGTCATGGAACTTGTATTTTACTGAATACCAAGCTTTCTAATGGCAAGTTTTTGGTAGAAGGTAAAAAATGGACTGGTTTTGCCAGCAGCGAAGAGCAATATGCAGATAACTATGTAGGCATGAAAATTCAGCCTTTCAGAATTGAAGATGAAGCTCGTAAAATGCCTAATAGCAAATTTGTAGTAGGTGCTCCTTTTTCGTCATTTGCTGTACGTGATGGCAACTTGATTACAGGACAACAACAAAATTCGGGTGCTGCTGCTGCCGAATTGGTTGTAAAAGCCTTAGAAGATGATAAAAAACGCTATCCTACTTATGTACTTGTGCATGGAGCTTGGGCAGATGAAAGTGCTTGGGGCTTTGTAAGAAATGAACTGGCTAAAAATGCGAATGTAGTGGTTGTTAATTTACCTGCTCATGGCATCGATTTGACAGCCTCTAATCAGGTAAGTCTTGCAGATTACGTAAAAACTGTTACAGATGCTGTCAATGCACAACAAGGAAAAGTAATTCTAGTTGGACACTCTATGGCTGGTGTGATTGTTTCTCAGGTTGCTGAAAATATCCCTAACAAAATTGATAAATTGGTGTACATTTCTGCTTATTTACCTAAAAACGGAGAAGATTTATTAAGTCTTTCTAAAACAGATACACAAAGCAAAGTGGGTGGAGCTTTAGAGTTTAATGCTGATTTTTCAGAAGCAAAAATCAAAAAAGAAATGATTGCAGACGCTGTATGTGCTGATTGTCCTGATTTTATGAAAGAAGTGCTTGTTAAATACCATAAAGCAGAACCTGCTAAACCTTTAGGTGAAAAGGTAATTTTGACAGCTAAATTTAACAAAGTACCTAAATATTATATCCACACCACCAAAGACAATGCTGTTGGTTATGATTTACAAAAAAGAATGGTCAAAGCCAATGGAACAATCACCAAAACATTTGAAATGCAAACTTCTCATTTACCTTTTGTGGTAAATCCTACAGAGTTTGTCAAAATCTTGAATGGTTTGAAATAACTGAAACTATTATTAAATAAACAACAGAAACCTTATAGGTTTACATTTTAAGTATTTGTAAATCAGTATATATAATTGCAAAAAAACCATCAAAACCTATAAGGTTTTAGTATAAATAATTTTTTCTTATTGTTATATGATACGTTATTTATTTTTGATAGGCATTTTTTTGGGAATATCCGAAAAAGGATATTCCCAAATCAACGAAAGTGATACAGTTCGCCTACAAACCCGATTGGCTATCACAGGAGCTTGGCAAACAGGCAATGTAGCCATGTTTACCACACGAAACAAACTTGATTTGACAGTTGCTCCTATCAAGGATCTTGTATTTAAAACGCAGAATGTTTATCTGTATCAGGCATTTTTCAATAAAAAAGCAGACGAGGATTTATCCAGTAGAAATTTTATCTACTGGAAGCCTCAAAAAACGGTTTATCCTTTTCTTATTTTTTTTGCATCCAAAAGTTTTAGAAGAAACATTGATTTCAGATACTTTGCAGGCTTTGGAGCTACTTGGCAAATTGTAAAACATCAGGGGCATACTCTCAAAGTAGCTTTATCAGGCATTTATGAACAAACAAATTTCAGTAAGGCTCTTTTTAATAAGAATGAATATGATGGTTCTGAAAAAATAACAACCCCTCGTGCTACTGTATGGTTATTTGGAAAGCATCAGATTGTAAAAGATAAAATCAGCTTTCATTATGAGTGTTTTTTGCAACCTTCCATAGAAAAAACCAACAATCTGCGTTGGCAGACAGAGGCAGGTTTAGATATTTTTCTTAATAAAAAATTCAGTTTTACCACAAATTATCTTTATACTTATGAAAGTGTGGTAACCTTAGGACAAAAAGATTTTGACAGCATTTTAACCTTTGGGTTATCGTATCAGATTCGTAAATAAAATAAATACCTTGTATGACAAAAAATAGGCTTGAGGCTTTCAGTGATGGTATTATAGCCATCATTATTACCATCATGGTATTTGATATAAAAATGAATGAAGTTCCAAACGAACATCATTTTTGGGCAGAGTTTCTCAAACTTTACCCAAAAATTATTTCTTATATGCTTAGTTTTCTGACTCTGGCAATTATGTGGGTCAATCATCATCAGTTATTCCATCAAATCAGGCTCATTGATAGAAAAAGTCTTTGGTATAATATTCATTTGTTGTTTTGGATGAGCCTTGTTCCTTTTGGGACAAACTTAGTGGGAGCTAATCCAACGCTTGCACTCAATATTAGTATTTATAGTCTTATATTTTTAATGAATGCTCTTTCTTTCTCTCTTCTAAGAGGTTATGCTGTTCATAAAAATTTGCTATTGGAACATGTAAGAAAAGAAACTCAGGTCAGAATTTTAAAAAAGAATATTCTGGCTCTTTGTATTTATGCCTCAGCAGCAACTTTGGGATGGTGGTCTGTATACATTTCTTACCTTTTACTTCTCATTGTACCTATTATGTATTTTATCCCTGAAAAAATAACATCCAACGAAATTTCAAATTCTTAACTTAAAACCTCATTTTTTATGAAAATAGCAATTATTGGAACAGGTAATGTGGGTGGAGCTTTGGCAACACAATGGGCTAAAGCAGGACACCAGATATTTTTAGGAACAAGAGACCTTTCCAAGTTTGAAGACAAACACCTTCTGGAAAACCCCAATACAAGTTTACATACCCTTGCCGATAGTGCAAAAGAAGCAGAAGTAATTCTGATAGCAGTTGTCCCTCAAGCTTCTGAAAGCATTGCAGCACAAATTAAACCTTATGTTTCGGGTAAAATAGTGATTGACGCCATGAACTCTGTTCGTACACGCCCTGAAGGCTTTAATAATTCCTTTGATGCTCTTAAACATTTTTTACCTGAAACAGAGATTGTAAAATGCTTTAATTCCACAGGTTTTGAAAATATGCAAAATCCAGTTTATAAAGGTGAAGGCATTGATATGTTTGTGGCTGGAAACTCTGTAAAAGGCAAAGAAACAGCTAAAAAACTTGCTCTTGATGCAGGTTTTGGAGCATGTTGGGACTTTGGAGGTGATGATAAAACTGCTTTATTAGAGGCTTTTGCTCTTTCTTGGATTAATTTAGCCATTATGCAGGGACATGGCAGGGATATGGCTTTCAAGATTATTCGCAGATAATAATTCAAACCTATGGTGTAATTTCATAAAACTGATACTTCATAGGTTTTGCTCTTTTTTTGGATAGCTTAAGATAATTTATACCTTTGCCAAAACATAAATCAACTCAAAGGTTTTACTATCCAAATCTTATTGTATGTCTTTTCGTAAAGAAATTCGTTTATTTGACGCTGTCATGCTGGTTGCTGGCACCATGATTGGCTCAGGCATTTTTATTGTCAGTGCTGGCATTGCTCAGAAAGTACAATCTGTTTCATTATTATTGCTTGTTTGGCTTGTTACAGGGCTTATTACCATGACAGGAGCCTTAAGTTATGGAGAACTTGCAGCCATGATGCCTCAGGCAGGTGGGCAGTTTGTATTCTTACGAAAAACGTATAATAAACTGATTGCTTTCTTGTATGGCTGGACGGTACTTGGAGTTATCCAGACTGGTACTATTGCTGCTGTTGCTGTAGCCTTTTCTAACGCTTTTGGAGAGCTTATTCCTCTGTTTCATAAGACCAATATCATTTTTGAGTTAGGAAAGTTTAAAATAGGTTCTAATCAACTTTTAGCCATTGGTGTTATTTGGCTACTGACTTTTATCAATAGCAAAGGCGTTCGCTATGGTACACTCATTCAAAACTGGTTTGGAAGTACCAAAATGATAGCCTTATTTGTACTACTCATTGTTATTTTCATTTTTGGTAGAAACCCAGAGGCTATTTCTCAAAACTTTGGTCAGTACTGGTCTATGCCCGAAAATATTTCTTGGAAAGACATGATGCCTATTTTTGCTGTGGCAATGGTAGGCTCATTGTTTTCAAGTGATGCTTGGAATAATATTACGTTTGCAGGCGATGAAATCGTAAACCCCGAAAAAACCATTCCCAGAAGTTTGGCATTGGGAACAGGACTTGTTACAGTTATTTACTTACTTACCAATATTGGTTATTTGGTGGCTCTCCCCTTACCCGAAATTCAGAAGGCTGAACTCGTGGCAACAACTTCTATCAGCAGTATTTTTGGAAATATTGGTCTGATTCTGATGAGTGTCTTGATTATGGTTTCAACGTTTAGCTCTGATAATGGATGTATTCTTTCTGGAGCAAGAGTGTATTATGCAATGGCAAAAGATGGCATTTTCTTTTCTGCTTTGGGTAAACTCAACAAACATGATGTACCTCAGAATGCTTTATATGTACAAGCAGCTTGGGCTTCGGTGTTGTGTCTTTCTGGTGCTTATGGTGATTTATTAGATTATGTGATGTTTGCTGTGATGCTTTTTTATTTCCTCACCATTTTAGCAATTTTTATCTTGCGTAAAAAAATGCCTGATGCTCCTCGCCCCTACAAAGCTTTGTTATATCCTTATTTACCAGCTTTGTACCTTATTTTGGTTACAGTGATTAGTATTATTTGGCTTGTAGAAATTCCTTATACTCGTTATGGCTTCTTGATTATTCTTTCGGGTGTACCCGTGTATTTTTGGTTTACAAGTAAACAGCAATCAAATACTTAATCTTCATCCCAAAAATTAGTATAGAACCCCAATAACATACCTTCCTGATAATCAAATAAAAAAGCTTTATCAAATCTCTCCCAAAGACTATATTTCAAAGACTCTTTTGGTTTTGAAATATAGTTTTCGGCATTTTGAAGGGTATCTATCCAGATAGAAAGCCTTTGCCAAGCTATCTCTTCCTTTTCTTGAGGAGTTTGCTCAGGTGAAGGGGTTTCTGGTGGCATCTCAATATGCAGGCTAATTGTATTTTTTCTAATAAAATAATGAATGGAGACTTTTACAGAGAAATAATCTATATGGATTTCATGCCATATCTCTTCTTTTGAGTTTAAATGAAACCATGCTACATCTGTATCGGCTGTAGGCTGACAAAATGCAAACTGTGGGTGTTCTAAAATATCTGTATAATTTTGCATCATTTCATTTTTAATATGCAGTATCTAAATGATTTGAATCTACTCCAAGCTATTTTTGGTATTTATCTATGTTTATCATACTCTTTTACATCTTGATAAGGTAAAAAATCATAAGAAGTCACAACTCTCAGTCCTAATAGCCCTTCTTCAAATGTGTACTGAATTCTATTGGTATGTTCAGCATCTCCTAATCTATGAAAGAAAAATCGTATTCCTACATAATTTTCATACGAATTGTTACCCACAAAATTAATTTTTGCTTGTTTTATGGTATAGAAATATACCTCTTGAACAGGTTGCTTACTAAAAGAGAAATTAATCAAGAGTAAAAAATTGATTAAAAATGGTGTCAGCCCAAAAGTATAGATATATTTTTTGTTCTTTGTTTGATGAGGGTAAACCCAATTACAGAGTCCGTAAGTTATTATCATTGCTACAAAAAATATAAAAAAATATACTTCTAGTGTAATCAATGTATCTAAACCAACATTTATAAATACAAAAAAATTAACCAATGTTAAAATGGTTGTCTGAAACATATTGGATGAAACCATAATGAATAAAGCATAACCAAACCTTTTTAGATGTAGTGCAGGATAAACTCTTTGAATCATCAAAAAACTAAATATAATAGGCACAAATGTGATAAGTGCAAAAAACATTTTTTGTTTTATAACTGCTAATGTTAAGAGTATCAGCAATAAAATACTCAATAAACTAAAGAATATAAAAACAATATGAGAGCCTATCAGTACAACACTATGATAAGCAATATCTTCAGTAATAAATTTCTCAAAAGAAGGATAATCTAAGGTTGCGTAATATTCACATTTATCTTTGATTTCTCGCATCCATTTATCATAATCAAAATCTTTTGATTTGAGTTTTTTCTGCATTTTTAAAGAAACAACCTCATAAGCTTCAGTATATTCAATAAATAAATCTCGTGCTTCCTGTGACTCATTTAATATTGCATGTAAAGATTTGGTTTTCTCTAAATATGCATCTCTTATTTTGATGGGATTGGAATTTTGATTTACACCCAATAGTTGATGATATCGGTTAAGATTGATCATATTTTTTACAATTTCTTTAAACAAAGATAATGACTTTCAGGTTATTAGTGAAATTTTATTGTTATGAAAAAAATACGTATCCCCATTTTTTTAGCTACCTTATATCTTTTGATATATGCCACCACTCCTTACTGGACGCCTGAATACATTACAGCCATTATGTACTTATTTTCTCCTGTTATTGTAATTGGTTTAGTTCTGATTATACTCAAAAAGGGTGAGCCTAGCCATTTAACCTTTGATGAGGCATTTTATGAAGATTACCCTGCCAAAACTTCGTAAATTTCAACAAAAAAAAAGGCTCGTAGTGATTACGAGCCTTCATTTTATAAAAGTTCTTTGGGCAGAAAATGACTAAAAGTATCTCCTCTGAGTCCTAAACGAATAGTTTCTACTGAAATCACTTCGTTAGGAGCTATATTTCCTAGATTTACATTTGCTCCCACAAGTTTTACAAACCAAACCTGTTGTGATTTTTGAGGTGCTTCCCAAATAATTTTTTCAGCAGGAATAGAATGGATGATTTCTTTCACAAGCCCCTGACGTACCTCTCCAGAATCTCTGAAAAGCCCAACAGTACCTGATTCTCTTGCCTCTCCTATTACTTTCCATGCTCCAGCCTGTAATTCAGCCTGCATGAGCTCTATCCACTGATAAGGAGCTAAGATTTTTTCTGCATCTTTAGACCCTACCTCCGAGAGAACTGTTACTTGTTTTGCAAGTTCTCTGATATAATTGCATTTTTCTTCGTGAGGCAATTCTATTGAACCATCCGAAACTTCTGCATAAGGCATTTGATATTTGTCTATCAGTCTTTTATAATCATCAAATTGTTTTCTAACAACAAAAGCTTCAAAGAGAGTCCCCCCAAAATAAGTGGGAATGCCTGCTGCTTTATAGGCATCGAGTTTATTCTGAAGGTTTGCTGTGACATAAGAGGTTGCCCAACCAAGTTTTACAACGTCAATATGCTCACCAGCCACTTCTATCATATTTTCAATTTCTCTCACACTCAATCCTTTATCCATCACCATCGTAATTCCCGATTGGCGTGGTTTGCCTGTACGTTCAGGCACATGTTGAAGGGTATAATTCATTAATTTAGCTGATTTTTTTTCTAAATATTAACTTTTGTTTAAAATCTTCATCAAGGCTGCCACATCATTACGAACACTGTTATCCACCTCTCTCAAATCACTAATTGTTTGGATTGCATGAATAACGGTACTATGATCTCTACCTCCAAAATGAAAACCGATTGCTTTTAAAGAAAATTCTGTATATTCTTTACAAAGGTACATTGCCATCTGACGAGCCAAAGCCAATGCTTTTGTTCTAGCTTTTCCTTTCAACTCCTCTTCAGTCACACCAAAATATTGGCAAACTGTTCTTTGAATAGAATCTATACCCACTTCCACGTCATCAGGACGGCGATCATCTACCTTCTGAACGATGTGTCTTACCGTTTCTTTGGCAAGTTGTACATCTATTTCTCTTCTTTCAAGGTTTGACCTTGCCATCAGTGACACAATAACTCCTTCTAACTCTCTGATATTGCTATCAATACTATGAGCCAAATAGTCTATCACATCATAATTGATGCTGATACCCTCATTTTGTAATTTTCTGTGAATAATGGCTACTCTTGTCTCAAAATCGGGCTGTTGTACATCTGCTGTAAGTCCCCACTTAAAACGAGAAAGCAATCTGTCTTCCAAGCCTTGAAGCTCTTTAGGAGGACGATCGCTTGTCATGATAATTTGCTTACCATGCTGATGCAAATGATTAAAGATATGGAAAAACATTTCCTGTGTACGTTCTTTTCCTGAAAGGAACTGAACATCATCAATAATCAATACATCTATTTTGAGATAAAAATTAGTAAGTTTCTGAAGGTTATTGCTTTTCAGTTCTTCTATGAACTGATTCACAAATTTTTCTGAAGAAATGTAAACAACTATCTTTTCTGGGGAATTGAAACGAACATGGTTTGCAATAGCCTGTACCAAGTGTGTTTTACCAAGCCCAACCCCTCCATACAACATTAAGGGGTTGAAGGCAGTAACTCCAGGCTTTTTAGCCACAGCAAAACCTGCTGAACGGGCAAGTCTGTTACAGTCTCCTTCTACAAAATTATCGAAAGTATAGTTTTCATTAAACTGAATATCTCTGAAAAAAGCATCATGCTCCTTCATGATTTGCTGTTTACGTTTCTGCAAATCGAGATTGGGCTTTTCTTCTTTACTTTTTATATCCAGTTCAATTTTATTATTGGGAACAGTCATGGTTTTGGGAAGACTTTCTGCATTCCCTTTATCCACTACAAGCGAATATTCTAATTTTCCTTCTGCTCCAAGTTCTTGGTCTATTGCTTTACGCAAAATATCTACATAGTTTTCTTCTATCCATTCGTAATAAAATGGACTGGGAACTTGTATGGTTAGAATATTATTATGAAGACTTACTGGCACAACAGGACCAAACCAAGTCTTGAAGGTATGCTCAGGCAGATACTGCTGGATTACACGTAGGCAATTTTCCCATATTACTCTATGGTCTTTTATCATCGGATTATGGAAAATTGAAGTTTTAAGCACAGTCGTTGTCTGTAGTTATTTATGTACTAAATACGTATTTTTTTTAAATCAGGGGAACAAAAGTGCTAAAAAATTTTCAAAACTGAAAGTTAAGTTTGTTAAAAAGCCCATAAAAAAACACAAAAGCTTTATAATCAAACTATTATTTTTAAAAATAATTTAGGGCAATAGCAAAGAGGAGTCTCCATAACTCAAAAAACGATATTCATTTGCTAAAGCATGTTCATAAACAGTTCGCCAATCTTGCCCTATAAATGAAGCAACGAGTAAAATAAGCGTTGTTTCAGGCATATGAAAGTTTGTAATCAGCCCTTTACAAATTTTAAATGTATAACTAGGAAAAATAAAGATTTCTGTTTGCCCTCTTAGTTCTTCTAGATGATTCTTTTGCATCAAATCCAAAATAGCTTCCAATGCTTCTTTGGGTGAAACAGGTGAAGAAATACTATAAGGTAATAGTTTTTCGACCCTAATGGTCGTATCTGTAATATTTTGTGCAACAATTTTTGCTCCAAACCAATAAATACTTTCAAGAGTACGCATACCTGTTGTTCCTACAGCTACAATCGTTTTATCGAGATTTTGCAGTATATTTTCTATATTTTTTCGAGAAACAACAATCTGTTCTGCATGCATGGTATGGTTTCTGAAATCGTCTGTTTCTTTAACAGGCTGAAACGTACCAGCCCCCACATGAAGTGTCAGGAAATCGTATAAAATACCTTTTACTTGTAATTTATCAAGAACTTCTTCTGTAAAATGTAAACTGGCTGTCGGGGCAGCCACAGCTCCCTCCTTTTCTGCAAAAACCGTTTGATAACGTTCTTCATCAGCTTCCTGAGCTTCCCGTTTGATATAAGGAGGCAAAGGTAATTTACCCAAATGATGCAAAATTTCAGCAAATGAAACAGCATCATTATCCCAAGTAAACTCTACTTCATTTTCATGTAGCAAAGTTACCTGTAAATGAATGGTTTGGTTTTCTATCTTGAGTTCTTGTAGTAGAGGTTCTTTAAAACGCTTTTTATTGCCTATCATACACTCCCAGACACATTGGTTTTTAGCTTCCATCGTAATGGCTACAATATTAGAAGGTTCTTTTGCCTCAAGCAAAAATATCTCGATTGTTGCACCTGTGGGTTTTGTAAAAAACAAACGGGCAGGAATTACTTTTGTATTGTTAAAAAATAAAAAGCTGTCAGCAGGCAGCAAATCAGGGATTTGATGAAAAATATAGTCTTTGATAGCTTCGTGTTGATAAACCAACAATTTTGCGTCATCTCGTTTGGCAAGTGGTTGTTGGGCTATTTTGTGCGTGGGTAAATCGTAAATATAGTCTTGTAGATTGAAAGATTCCAAAGCAATCGTGATTTTTAGTTTTTACTATCTTTTTTGCAAAATTAGGTAATTTTTCTCAAAATAAAAGCCCAAATGCGAAGCATTTAGGCTTTGGTGAGATTACCTATCTGAGCATACAAAGTGCTAGTTGCTAAAAGCACTAAAAAAATACTTTTAACAACATAATAAAACATTTTTTGTTTCATAATTACTTTTTATTTATAAATGGTCCTGTTAATAATGGTTCATCCATATTGTTCTCTTGAACTATAAACTCATCATTGTAATAAAAACGAGCATAATCCATGTACATACATTCATTTTTTTGTTTGTATTCTACTCTGATGGTATCTATATCTTGGTCTAATTGGATGTAAAAAGTCTTGATTTTGGCTATTCCATAAGGGTCTCTGGAGTACACATAATCTATAAATATTGGAGTTTCTATGAAAATGTTTTTTTTGGTATTTTCCCAACTGTACCCTAAATTTGTGGCATAATTCCAGTTTTCATCATAAACCATAAAATTTTGAGGACTGATATTGGGATGGGTTTCAAAGTAATCATTGCCCTTTGCATCTTTCAATGCAAATGAAAAACGTCCATAATCGCAACGACATTGAGTTATACATTTCTTCTCAAAAATACCTTTGCCATTTTTGCAAGTAGTCAGTAATACCAAAGGGACAAGCAAGCTAAACAAAAAGAGTTTTTTCATAGAGATAACTGTTTAAATGACAGTACAAAGACACGAAAAAAGGAGAAGAAAAAAAAGCTATTTATTAGAGGCATTGTTGCCATAATAAGGTTGTGATTGCATTTCTGTGATAGAAGGGGCTTCTGTGCTACACTAACCAAATAGATAGTAACTGTTCATTATATAGAATGAGTAAAGTGAGAATACTTTTTTTCGTAAAATGTAATATTGATGTTTATTTGGTTATTTTAAAAGTATATGTGGGTAGTCCTGTATCTTCATAGTCTTCTAAAATGAGCTCTTGATTATAAAATATCCTCATATAATCCATGTACATACATCCATTTTTTTGTTTATATTCAACTCTAATAGTGTCTATATCTTTATCCAATTTTACATAAAAGGTTTTTATTTTATCTAATCCATAGACATCTTTAACATACATATAATCCACATAAAGAGGGCTACTTAGAAATTGAGCATTTTGATTTAATTCCCATGATTTCCCTCCAATAGTGGCATAGTTCCAGTTTTCATCATAAATACTTACATTTTCGTAATTTAGGTTAGGATTAAACTCTAAATAATCTTTTCCATCTTTATCAAAAAGTGCAAACTTTAATAATCCATAATCACACCTACATGCCTTTGTACACTTTTTTTCCAGAATACCCTTATTTTTGCAAGTGGTAAGCAATCCCAAAGGTATCAGCAGTAGGCTAAAAAACAGGAGTTTTTTCACAGAGATAACCATTTAATTCACAACACAAAGATACAAAAATTTAGATTCCTATAGGGAATGGCTTAAAAAGGCATTCCCAAAATAAAAGCCCAAATGCGAAGCATTTAGGCTTTTTATGTATAATTTTTATTTTCTTACTTTTTAGTAACTCTCACAGAAACTCTTCGATTTTTATCTCTGCCTTCTTCTGTATTGTTATCAGCAACAGGGAATTGGTCTCCATAACCTTCAGATGCTACACGAGTATCTGTAACACCCAGTTTTACCATTTCAGCTTTTACAGCATCTGCTCTTTCCTGAGAAAGTTTTAGATTGTTTGCAGGATTTCCAACATTATCAGTATAGCCTCCAATTTTGATTTCTACATTGGGGTATGCCTTCAATATTTTCACAATATTTTCTAATTGTTCTTGCGATTCAGGCTTTAATTTAGAGCTACCTGTTTCAAACAACAATCTGTCAAAATCGAACCAAGTAGTTTTATCTACTGGTTTAGCGTTATCTTTGATAAATGCAAGTAATTTGCTTTCGATACCTAATTCAGGAATTTCAAGAGTTATACCATCAGGAAGTTTATCTTCTTTAAATTTGCCTAATTCTTCTTTTACAATAGCATGTTTTCCATGATCGTGGTCATGTCCTGCATGGTCGTGTCCTTCATGTTCATCTTTTTTTACAGGAGTTTCTGTTTTGACGGTATCTATATTTGCTTTTTCTGAAGTGAAATAACTTGCAATAGGTGTACCTGGCTTGTAATCTTTAAGTTTATAGGCAAACCAAGTTAGCCCGAATACTACTACTAAACCACCAAATATCCACCAAAGAGCTACTACATCTTCATCTTCGTCTTGTCTTTTATTCGGATTTGTACTCATAAATTATTGTGTGTTTTATGTTGTTGAATAAGTTTTTTGATAATTAAAGCCAAAAATATGAAAATGCTGTAATATAGCGAATATTCTTTCAAAGATTTTTTTGTAAAAACTCCAGAAATTCTTGTTTTTTTCTTCTAGATATATCTAAAATATCTCCATTTTGCATCACTACATTACCCCCATCCATTTTTAGATATTTCTTGATATAATTTGTGTTAATTAGATACGATTTATGTATTCTGAAAAAATACTGTTTAGGAAGTATATTTTCTATATCTGAAAGTGTTTTGGAAACACAAATGGTTGGTTCTCCTTGTACATGTACAAAAGTATAGTTAGAATCAGCTTGACAGTATAAAATTTCAGAAGCCTTTACAACATCAAAGCCTTCTGTTGTTGGCAAGCATATTTTGGTATCCTGTGGATTGGAAAGATTGTATAAAAGTGTTTGATAAATTTTGAAATTTTGTTCTTTTTTGAGTGTTTGTAAGGCATTTTCAACAGCTTTTTCAAATAAATTCTCGTCAATGGGTTTGAGTAAATAAGATACAGCACTATATTCAAAGGCTTGGAGAGCATATTCGTGATGAGCTGTTACGAATATAATCAAAAAGTTTATAGTTGTAAGTTCTTTGAGCATATCAAAGATATTATCTGGAGGCAAAGAGACATCTAAAAAAACTAAATCTGGATTTTTAGATATAATTTCTGTTTTTGCTTTTTGTACACTGTTGGCTTCTCCTACTATTTCTATATTTTCGTACTTATCAAGGAGTTTAGAGAGTATTTTTCTATTTTCTATTTCATCATCCACAATAATTACTCGCATATTGGCTATAATTTTATATAAGTTGCTATCACTTCAAAAAACACTATTTCATCAAAACTAAATAGGTATTTGTATTATGACACTAGTTCCTTTGTCTTGCTGTGTATCAATAACAAAAAAAGCTTTTTCTGTTTTTTGAGCATTCCAAAGGTCAAAATAAGTCTGAATCATTTTTAACCCTTTAGAATTATGTGTATTATTTTTGGATTCTAATGTAAAGCCTTTTCCGTTATCTATTACTCGACAAATCAAAAAGTTTTCCTCTTCTACAAACTCTATTTTAAGCATTTTGTTTTTTTGTAAAGGTACAAGTCCATGAATAATGGCATTTTCGACAAAAGGTTGAATAAGCATTGGAGGGACCTGCAAAATTTCAGGGTCTTCTTCACCTTTAAAACTTATTTCAAAATCAAAATCTTCTTTAAATCGTAGTTTTTCCATTTCTACATAATTTTTCAGGTATTCTATGCTTTCTTTGAGATTGATCTTGAGCTTTTCGGAGTTTTCAAGTGTGCTTCGCATGAGTTTAGCAAACTGACTAAGGTATGTAGCTGCTTTTTCATTTTCCTGATTGATAACCAAAGACTTAATAGTATTAAGGCAATTAAACAGAAAGTGAGGATTTAGTTGTGTCTGAATGGCATACAAACGTATTTCTTGGAGTTGTTTTCCATATTGTAATCGTATTTTTTCTTCTTTTTCGGTTTGTAACTTTTGAGTTTGAATCAGTATTTCTTCTGTTTTTTCATTAACTTCTTTTTCCAAACGTTCATTGATACTCTCAACAAGCTGTTTTTTATCCTCTAATTGTTCTATTACCTGTTTTTGTAATTTGTTTTTCTCCTCACTATCTAAGAGTGTTTTTCTGCCTAATGCTACTGAAAAAAACAATATTTCTACAATTACACCTATCTGAATAAAACTATTGGGGAAAATTTGCAGATTGTATGTGCCTCGAGTGGTTGCATTTATAATGATGGCTATTACATTACTTAAATAAAAAATGAAAGTTCCCCAAAAAATATATCTTGAAAAAGGTATTTGCTTTAGTTTCCATATCATTACAAAAAGATATATATAGAAAATTATAGAGCCATAAAATACAAATGTATTAACCCATGTAAGATTACGAACAAATTGAGCTTCAAAGAAAAACAGAATAGATATTAAATTAATAATCAACAATATAGCATATAAAACAGCTCCTCCATATAAACCCTTATGTAAGGAAATTTTATTTGTTTTTGTTTGTAAAAAATAAGTTAAAAAAGCATGATAAAAAATGAGATATAAGTAAACACTACTTTCTTTGAGATAAATAAATATTTTAGGAAAATGCCAGCCCCAGAAACTCTTGAAATTCAGAGGATACATATCCAGAATACCAAAAAAAAGTATTCCCAACAGGTACAAAGCATAGAGTCCAAAGTCCTGCAATTTATTCTGTGAATAAATTGCCAGAATGAAAATAAATATCACAGAAATAGCACCAACATAAAAATAACTAAAAGCAACTGAAGTTTTTGTCTGTCTGATAAATTCATTCTGCAGCTCAATAAATGAAGAGCTATTCATTATTTTAATATTTGGAAGAGAGCCTTTTACCAAATCAAAAATATGTAATCGTAAATGATAGGTTTGTTTAGGAGGTATTTTTACTGAAAAAACTTGCAGATTTTCAGCATATTGCCTTTGCGGAATAGGTGTCAGATACCCATTGTAATAAATTTGTTGTCTTTCTTGAATTTCTAAGGCAACAATACCTGTCATACCTCTTACACTTCTTACCAAATCTATTGATGAAAACTTAAAAATATTATCTGTTCCTATATGCAGATAAAAAGTTTCATCGGTTGGTAAATCATTGGATACTGATAACTCAAGTGTTCCTTTATAAATAAAATCTTTTGTAAAAGGTGCTATAGAAGCAGGTAAATTTGTTTTTTCTGATTTTTGAAGCTCTAATTGCCTAACAAAGCCCTGAAATGAAGAAACAAACACTTCTTGGGCATATAGTATGTTTGTATAAATAAATATGATGAAGAATATTGAAGCCCGAAGCACTGTATTTCTTTTAAATAAAAAACCGAAAACTAAACCAGAATAGATTTTCTCCTTCACAAACAGCCCGTTTGCTCAAAGGCTACTTTCAAAAATAATAAAAAATGTAGTTTTGAACAAACTTAAATAAATATAAGATATGAAAAACTTAGTATTATGTTTTGCTGTAGTTATCTCTTTTACTTTACAAGCTCAAATTATAAATCCAAAAGAAACTGTCAAGCAAAAAACATCAGACCGAGCTAATAATCGCATTGATCAGGGTATAGATAAAGGTTTAGATAAAGTAGAAGGGCTTTTTAAAAAGAAAGAGAAGAAACCTAAACAAGATAAGAATAATCAAAATCAGAATAACAATGAAAATGATGGTTCAAGCAACCCCAATCATACAAACCCTTCAACAAATAATGAGAGTAATAACTCTGCCCAAAATGGTAGTGGAAATGTCAATATCAAAGCTTATTCTAAATTTGACTTTGTAGCAGGCGAAAAAGTTTTATACTATGATAACTTTGAGAGAGTTTCTGTTGGTGATTTTCCTGTTGATTTTAATACCAATGCCAGTGGTGAAGTAGCAACTATAGATGGCAAAGAAGGTAAATGGCTGAATATGAGCAAAAATGGTTCTTTTATACCTGAAAGGATGAAAGCTTTACCTGATAATTTCACCTTAGAGTTTAATGCAGGTATTATTGAAGACCCCTCTAATAATATGTATGGTTTAGGTTTGATATTTGGTACAAATTCCAAAGAAATCATGACTAGTGGTACAGGTTCGTTTGCCTATCTCCATCCAGGTGGAGCAACAGCCTACTGCAATGTAAATCCTGAAAATGGAAATCAAATTGAAAATAATTTTAAAATGCCTGAATGGGCAGTTGGTGAAAATAACTCTTCAAAATCTTTTGCAAGAATTTCGATATGGAGACAGAAAGGGCGTTTGCGATTGTATGTCAATGAAAGTAAGATTATGGATATCCCCCGTTTTTTTACTGAAACAAAACCTTACTATTTTGCCTTTTCCAGAAATTTTTTCAATGATTGTAGTTTAGTCATTTCTGATTTAAAATTTGCTGTTGGGCAACCAGATACTCGTTCCAAGCTCATTACTGAGGGTAAACTCGTAACACGAGGTATTACTTTTGATGTTGGTTCGGATAGGATAAAACCTGAAAGCTATGGCGTTCTCAAAGAAATAGCTCAAGTACTTGCTGAAAATCCAACAGTAAAAGTAAAAATAATTGGACACACAGACTCTGACGGTGATGCAACCAAAAATTTAGACCTTTCTAAAAAACGTGCTAATGCTATTAGTAAAGCCTTATCAGATGAATTTAAAATTGATGCCTTACGAATGCAAACAGATGGAAAAGGTGCAAATGAGCCTTCTGAACCCAATACTACCCCACAAGGAAAAGCCAATAATCGTAGAGTCGAATTTATTAAACTATAAAAAAACATGAAAAAGATAATTATAACTTCTTTATTTCTCATAATAGCTTTCTTAGCGTGCAATGAGGCTACTCAACAAAAAGCAGGTATAAACGAAACCACAGCCAAAGAAGTAGAAAATATTGTTTCAAAGAATGGTGGAGAGGGTTGTTTTATTCCTTATCAAGCCAAAACATGTGAATTGATGGAAAAGGAAACCATTGCAAAAATTTTAGATATTGATGTTAATCAGATTAAGACTGAAGATGCAATGAAAAGTCTTCATGAAATGGGTAAAAACAAAGACAAACCCTACAAAGGCTCACAATATGCAAGTTGTCAGTATTCTTGGCAAGATAAAAGTGGTAAAACTTACAAAAAGAAAATCAATGAAAATCTATCTATTGATGTTCCTGTGGGTGGATATGTACAAATAGGAAGTTTTGCCCCCATGAAGAGTGTATCAGCCTTTAAACAAATGTATAGAAATGTAAGTCAGGAGGAAATGAATCAAGCCTTTGAAAAAGCTGATGAAAAACTCAAAGAAAAGGGATTTGATAATAAACAGATGAACAATGCTAAAGATTTAGGAAAAGGGCTTACAGAAGGCAGAAATGTAGAATATTTGGATGGTGTTGGCGAAATTGCTGCTGTTATTACTACTAAAATGACTGGTGAAGGAGTAGAATTGTACGTTTTGAAAAATGGTAACAGTTTCATGGTGTCAGTAGGCATAGACCTCAAAAATAGAGCAGAAAATCTTGAAATAGCAAAAAAAATTGCTTTAGAAGTACTCAAAAAATGTAAATAAGCTTTCATCATTAAATAAATGAAAAAAAACACCACTTTAATTATTGCTTTAATACTTTTAGCTTGTAAAGTATTGGCTCAAAGTTATACTTTTAATGCCAAAGGTTCTTTTCGTATTAAAAACTCAGAAGGAGTAGCAGAAAGCTATTTTTATCTGAATACAAAAAATGGAAATGCAGGTCAGGATACCAAAGCATGGCAAATGATGGCACAAGAAAATGCAGATGCTCTCATTTTTTCGTTGGTAGAATACAGCAAAAAAATGACTCAATATGTTCAGGTAGAAGGCAAAAAACATATCTTAGAAATGCCTTTGAGCAAAGAAAACTACACAGCAACGCAGTTTTGGAAAGATTTTAAGAAAACAGGTAAACGCCAAACTTTTGGAAAATACCCAGCACAAGAATATATAGGTAAAGCTGATGGCAGGACTCTCTCTATCTGGATTGGCGAAAAAACTTATAATTTACAAGGTAAACTCCAAGGAGATATTTTGGGTTTGTATGGTGTGGGATACCTTTACAAACCCGATGAAAATGTGTATTATTTACTCGTACATTTCAAAGACTCTGATGGAGAAGTAACTTTATTAGATATTACACCTTTTAATCATAATTTTGATGGTACAGGATATCAAAAAATGCCTAAGATACCCACACAATCAGGAAATAACCATGTAGAACCTAACTCTCAAAATCAAGAAACACCCTCTTATTTGGGACAATATGGAACAACAGATTACAAGTGTTCCACTATTTATGAACAAATGATTATGGTCATAGAACAGAGCCTTCCTTCACTCAAAGAGGCTTTCAAAAGCGAGCAACTCAATGCTGAACAAAAAAACGATTTGAGAAAGCAAATTACGTGTCTGGAAAAAAAACTACCTATTCTCAAAAAAATACTTCTAGAAGCCAAAGCCATTGATAGTCGTTTTGGAAATAATCAACAAAAAATAATGGATGAATGCACCAAGCTACAAGAGAAATACAATGAAATACTTGATAAAGTTTGTCAATAGAATATTTGAATAAACTTTTTAGAAAAAGTGTATATTTTCTTCATTTATTTCTAAAAAAACAGACTTTTTTTCAATTTTTTGAAGACTATATACCCTTATTTTTTGTTTTTCGATGGTACAGAGTATTTCATAACCCCTGCCTATATATTTTTGATATTGAACAACAGCCTGTAATGGTGTTTTTTGGGAAGCTATCTGAATATGCTCTGTTCGGATACACGCTTTTTTAGCCTTATTGAAGTATTTTTTTGAAAATTCAGCACTCAAAATATTTTCATTTCCAAAAAGAGTAGCAATATAGCTGTTTTTTGGGTATTGGTAGATATTTTCGGGTGTTCCTTGCTGAATAATTTTACCTTCCTTTATGACTAAAATCCTATCTGCATAACTTAAGGCTTCTTGGGTATCATGGCTGATACAAACTGTTGTAATTTTGTGTTTTCGTAGAATTTTAAAAATATCTTCTCGGATAGTATTCTTGGTAAAAGTATCCAAATGGCTAAAAGGCTCATCCAAAAGTAAAATTGAAGGTTCTTCTGCTAACGTTTGAGCCAAAGCAATTCGTTGTAGCTGTCCACCTGAAAGCTCTCTGGGTAATTTTTGAGCAACTTTTTGAAGATGGCATAGTTTTAAAAGCTCACCAATTCGTTTTTCCTGATATTCTTTTGTAAAACTACGCAAAGGAATTCTTAGATTCTCAAAAACATTATGAAATGGCAAAAGTGGGTTGTTTTGTTGAAGTATTTTAATGGATGGATAACCTGCTATCAGTTTTTCGATGGTTGGGTATAACTTTTCCTGATTTAGATAAATACTTGCGTTCTGACCATCCGGATTGAGTAAGCCAGCCATAATCTTTACCAAAGTGCTTTTTCCCGAACCACTTTCACCTACTATAAAAACTATTTCAGCTTGTTTTATTTCTAAACTAATGTCTTGTAAAGCTATATTTTGCTCATTATACGATTTTGAGATATTTTGAAGAGAAAGCATGTGTGTTTTTACAAAAGAACGCCTACTGTATTTATTTTGTTTCATAAAAATGATAAAAGGCTGTTAGTTATACTAGCAGCCTTTTGATTTATTCCTGTTCTGTCAAATCCCAACGCAGTCGGGTTTCATTCCAAAATAACTGATATTCACGAGGTAATAATACCTGATAATAAATATAGCCTTTATTTTCTGTGGCAACTCTTAAGTAGCCATACAATTGTTTTCCAGCTCCAAATTTGTATTTTTTCCCTGATTTAGAAGCCAGTTTTTCTTTACGCCAAGTCAGATTATCATCACTAAGTTCAAACTCTAATTCTTTATCTGTACTATTATAAATAGTAGCCCCTTGTTTTACCATTACAGGCAGTTCTGTACTTTCCTGAAGTACCAGATTACTGATATCACCCATAGGGTCAAGAGTATTGGCTACTTCGTAGAGTTTATTAGCAGCAATCCATGTTTCTCCTGTTACAGACTTTGTTTTAGATTGTCCGTTTTGGTTGGTACTTTCAACAGTAATTTTATAGGTATAATTGCCTTCTTTGGGAAGATTAAATTTGAGTACTCCTCTTAGATTTCCCTCCTGACTTACACTCAGCTCTTGCCTACTATTATTGATTTCAAGAATTATTTTTGCTTGTTTCTGTTTTTCAGGCAAAATATAAGTGGTTTCCATATCAAATTTTTTATTATTCTGAACATTGGTATTGTTGCTACACCCTGCTTTGGGGTACATTTCATTGATGGCTTCGATATCACCTTTACTTAAACCCTCTCTTTGACCAATATTGCAAGTAGATACACAAGTAATTGTGGGCTGCCCATTGATGCTAAACCCATAAGCTCCATAATGCATAATAGACTGATAATCATAATCTCCCAGCTCTAAACTATTATCATAGGTTCTTGCCTCATAATTATGCTTATTTTTTTCTGGAATATTGTCCCAATTAATTTTGACATATTTGTCTCTATCTGGGCGAGTATGTTCGTGCCACATCCCTATTGCATGACATATTTCGTGTACAACTGAGCCAAAAGGACAATTAACACTCACATTGATTACCTGTTTGCCTCCTATCATCCCTACATAAGACCAGCAACCATTATCCTGATTAACAAATTCTACATAGTTTGCTTCTGAGCTTTGTGGAACAATACACACATTGGTTTTGGCATTGATGTGTTCTATTGCTTGTAAAATCAATTCTTTTCTAGGATGTCCCTCAGCTATCTTATACGGAACAATAGAGTTTGTCCAACGATAATTATCCCCTTTTATCCCTAAAGCTTTTGCTTTGGGTGTTTCTGCAACAGCAATATCTCCTTCGAAAAACATATTTTTGCCTACTACATCCACTTCAATTTTAGCAGGTTTTTTGCTAAAGGGCAATTGTGTAGTAATGGCTTTTTTACTGATAGCCTTCTCTTTTTCGGGGGGTAAGTCATAACTATATTGTTCTTGTGCAAAAGTCCAATATCCCAAAAAAATGATGCATAATGTAGTGATCCATTTTTTCATAATTTTTGTTTTTTGATGGTGATTATTTCACTTCAACAGCCACTTCTGTTTCTTTTTCTACTTCTGAACGAAACTTATTGACACATTTTACCTGAGAATTTCCTGCTTTGACAGCCTCAAATACTACTGTTACAGTTGATGCATCTCCACCTGCCATACCCGCAACCTGTTTCTGATGAAAACGAGTATGGGTTTTAGATATTTTTAACACTGTTTCGTCTGAACTTGTTACATCTGCCCAAATACCAACTGAAGCGTGCATTTTGTATTGGATGTATGCCTTCTGCCCTACTTTTAAAGTTACTTTTTTTGTACCCAATGGAGTAAGGTTTACCATCCCTTTTTCTGGTTTAAATGGTTTTGTTTCATCTTGAGCATAACTAAAAGAAACAATTAAAAAGGCTAATACTGAGCAAATGAGTGATTTCATGATATTTTTGTTTGTTAAAATTTATAAACCTGTTGTATTAGTATTGGTTGGGGTTGAGGCTGTTGTGCCTTTATCTGTTAAATTTCCTATATAGAAACCAAAAACACTACCACACAAACCTCCAAAAATATGAGCAAACTGAGAAACATTGTTTTGCTCAAAACTATTCAATACTTCCTTACCTACAAACAAAACTAATACCAAAATAAAAGTAAGAGGAATTACTTTTGCTTTCATGTTTGTAAATGAAGAGAGAAGTATCATCATAAACACTATTCCACTTGCCCCAAGCAAACCTGTATCCAAAAAAGCAACATTTAAAATGCCTGTAAGTAAGGCTGTAACAAAAGACATTAAGACGATGAGCTGAGTTCCATATTTTTCTTCAAGAATAGGTCCAAGAATGAGGATAAGAGAGAAATTTCCAAATAAGTGATCCCAACTACCATGCCCCATTGCATGAGAAAACAGCCTGAAGTAGTCCAAAGGATTGCCAAAATCCATTCTAGTACCTACTGTAAAAAAGCTTTTTGTAAAATCCATTCCAAGAAAATGGACAATAGTTGCCACTAAAGCAAAGGTAAGAGTAAAAGGGGCATTGTAAGTTATTCTCATAAAAAAATGTGATAGCGTTTAATAAAAAGTCACTATCACAAAATTAGATTTTTTTTTCAGAGAAACAAGTTTTTTCTACGATGGCTTACTCCACTCCCTTGCTTTTTGTCGTGTATAAGTATCTGTATGGAGTAAATTTTCAATTGTAGGGTTTTGGATAAAATCTATTTTTTGTAAGCACTTTTCTACTAAATCTGACATTTGTAAAAAACCAATTTCATCTTTTAAAAATAGTTCAACGGCTATTTCGTTGGCTGCATTGAGAATACAAGGTGCATTTCCACCCATTTTAAGAGCCTCAAAGGCAAGCCCCAGATTACGAAATGTTTCCAAATCGGGTTGCTCAAAGGTAAGACTTGGATATTTTGTAAAATCAAATCTTGGGAAATCAGAAGCAATACGATTTGGATATGCCAGTGCATACTGAATAGGCAGTTTCATGTCGGGTAAGCCCATTTGAGCCTTCATCGAGCCATCTTCAAATTGTACAATAGAGTGTATAATAGATTGAGGATGAACTATCACCTCTATTTCAGAGGGTTCTAAGTAAAAAAGCCATTTAGCTTCTATTACCTCCAAACCTTTATTCATGAGTGAGGCTGAATCTATGGTAATTTTAGCTCCCATAGACCAGTTAGGATGTTTAAGAGCTTGAGCTTTGGTTACATGGGCAAGTTCTTCTCTTTTTTTACCTCTGAAAGGTCCACCAGAGGCTGTCAGGATTATTTTTTCAATTTTATTATGAAATTCTCCAGCTAAACACTGAAAAATTGCCGAATGTTCAGAGTCCACAGGCAAAATAGGTACTTTGTAGCGTTCTGTCATTTCTGTAATGATAGCTCCAGCTACAACGAGAGTTTCTTTATTTGCCAGTGCAATGGGTTTTCGGGCTTCAATGGCTTTGAGAGTAGGCTCTAAGCCTGCAAAACCCACAAGAGCCGTCAGAACAATATCCACAGTGTCCATTTGCACCACAGATTTCAGGGCGTTGGCACCTGCAAATACCTTAATATCATGGGGTTGCAGAGCTTCTGCTACTTTGCCATAAAGCGAATCATTGGCAATAACGACCGTATTAGGTTTAAACTGCAAACTTTGTTCAATGAGCAAATCTGCATTATTTTGAGCTGTCAGGACTTCTACTTCAAAAATATGGGGATTGGCTGCTATTACGTCTAAGGCTTGTGTACCAATAGAGCCAGTAGAGCCTAAAATTGCAACTCTTTTCTTCTGCATAAAAAATAAAATTAGGATTTTTTCTTTTTAGGGTGTTTGTCTCTGTAATCTAAATAATAACCTATTCCGCAAATTAAGGCGGTAAGGGTAAATATTAGGATGGCTGCATATTTGAAAGGCATAATATTTTAACAATTATCAGTGAAAACTTATCCATGAATAATATTTTTTTATCATTCATCACTCATAAACTTATTATTTAAGTTTTTGTTTAATTCAAGTATTTCAAAATCTTCTTGATTTAATTTATAATTCTGTAAGAATTCCGTATTTAGTTTTCTTTTAAAAGGTATTATTTGTTGCTCTTCCAATTCTTTTTTCAGTTCATCTGAAAACTGATGAGCAAAATACTCTTTTTCAGATGATGGAAGTTTTTTGTATGTTTCTTCGTTTATAATGGCAAAGTGATACAAATGACCTATTTCATGCAATAAAGTCCTGTATAGCTGTGTATTACGAGCACTATCAATATTGATTTGTATCTCATAATAATTTTTTTGTTCAAGAATAAAATGACCATCTTTTCTTAATCTCTCCAATTCTTTTTGTTCCTGTGAATGTAGTTTCTTAGACCATTTAAGTTTTTTGAAACAATTAACACTCTCTAAAACAATAGTTTTTTTATATTGATTTTCAAAAGAATACGAATAAATAAGTCTACCCCAAACAGGTGAAATAAAAACCTCTTTTTTCTTAGGTTGTCTTAGAACAATCATTTCTAATGTTTTCCAATATTTAAAATCGATTGATTTTAATATATAAACAACATCTTCAATACTACAAGCATGAATAAAATCTTTTTTTGTACCCTCTACAACAAATAATATTTTTTTATCTCCTAAGTCAATTTCTAATTTTTGATATGAACTTAATTTTTCATAAAAATCTAACAAGTTGTTTGAATCAAAAGGTAAACTAAAAATGGATTGTTTTTTAGCCCCTTGCTTGCTTGTTCCTATATTTTGATTTCTACGAATTGGATTTCTCATAATATCATTACACACTCACTTCTGCTTTAATGGCTGGGTGTGGATTGTAGTTTTCAAGTGTAAAATCTTCGTATTTGAAACTGAAAATATCCTTTACATCTGGGTTGATTTTCATGGTAGGTAGTGGACGTAAATCTCTAGAAAGTTGCAGACGAGCCTGCTCCAAATGATTCAGATACAGGTGTGTATCTCCTCCTGTCCAAATAAACTCACCTAATTTTAAGTCACAAACTTGTGCAAACATCATCGTAAGCAAAGCATACGAAGCTATATTGAAAGGTACACCCAGAAATACATCTGCTGAACGCTGATAAAGCTGACAAGAAAGTTTGCCATCAGCTACATAAAACTGAAATAAAGCATGACAAGGCATGAGCTTCATGGCAGGTAAATCTTCTACATTCCATGCAGAAACCATAATTCGTCTCGAATCGGGGTTGGTTTTGAGTTGTTTGATGGCATCAGAAATCTGGTCTATCGCACCTCCCTCACGAGTCTGCCAGCTACGCCACTGTTTGCCATACACAGGTCCAAGATTTCCGTTTTCGTCTGCCCATTCGTCCCAAATACTTACATTATTGTCTTTGAGGTATTTAATATTCGTATCTCCATTCAGAAACCAAAGTAGTTCATGAATAATAGATTTTGTATGTACTTTTTTAGTTGTAACCAAGGGGAAACCTTCATTCAAATCGAAACGCATCTGATAACCAAACACACTAATTGTTCCTGTTCCTGTTCTGTCTGTTTTTTGAGTTCCTGTATTTAAAATATGTTCTAAAAGGTCGTGATATTGCTTCATAAGTAGTATTAAAGATATAATTAATGGGTATTTGGTTGCAAAATTAGCATTTTTTTAATAATTTTCAGGAGAAAGGAATAAAGAAAAAGGGTAAGTCTATACTCTTTTTTCTTTTCTCAAGATTTCACCACAATAAACTCTTTAAATTAAATATTATTTTCTCCCAAAATCGGCAGGAATTTCTCCCCAAGTGTCTGTTTCCCACTTCAGTACAGGAATATGTTTGTAATCGTTTTCTTGTAGCCATTTTTCTGCTCTATCAATGAGTTCAAAAACATTTTCATTCTGTTTTGTTTGAGCCTGTTCTGTTTTACAATGTTTGTTTCTAAGCCAAGCAAGAGCCGTTTTACTATCGGAGTAAATAGGCATTTGTACGTTATTTTTAAGCAAAAAAGCCAAACCATGTACTATTGCCAAAAATTCACCAATATTGTTGGTAGAATCTTTAAAATCTTTTTGGTGGAAAATTACTTTGCCAGATGGATAATGTACACCTCTGTACTCCATATCGCCTGTTTGCATATTGCAGGCAGCATCCACACATAAGCATTCTTTATAAGGAATTTTAATTTCTGTTTTTTTCTGAATGGTAGCTTCTTTTCCTATATGTTGTGAGTAGCCTTGTTTAAAAGCTTTCTGGGCATCTGCTTGGCTCTCAAACGATTTATATTTGGCATCTGCATAACCCGAAACTTGCTCCTGACATTTATCCCAAGAATCATAAATACCTGCTTGCCTTCCCTTCCAGACTACATAATATTTCTTTTTTGCCATGATTTTTTAGTTCTAAATTGTAAATGCTAAATGGCAAATAAAAGTTTACCATTTAGCATTTGTTTATATTTTTAAGATATTTCTCTAAATTATTTTTTTAACTGAGTGTAACATTTTTTTGCCCAAGTAGGAATATCTGTAATGTCAGCATTTAAAACTTCTATCATACTGCCCTGAACAGCTATACTATTTTGGATAATTGGGTATATTTCTCCCAAATAAGCCCCTATTCCTCCTCCATAATAAGAACAATACAGATTATTCTCTATTCCCAACAGCAAAGATAATAATCTAATTTTGTACAGACTAAGATTTTCTATTTTAACAAGTGGATTTTCTTCTAGAATATGATATATTTTTTCTTTTTGTGCTAAAGAATAGTTTTTTAAGATATTACCAATTGTATCTTTTCTAAATATCTTTTGCAATAAATTTTTAGGTTTTATATCATAAACTCTTGCAAATCCCTCATATATCGTTATACCTTCAATTTTTGTTTCTCCTGAAAGAATCTTGAATATAAGCTCTCTATGTGTCCAACCAATACCTACACATAAAAACTCTTTTTCATACAACTCAAATGGAGGATAGTAAAATTCTTCTATTTTAAAACCAACGGAGCTAATCAATAATTTTCTTTTTTCTGCCATACTTTCATAAAAAAACTATCCTTTAGCATTTTAAAATTCACCATTTACCATTTTTATCCTATTCCTAAAATTGCTTTGAGAGGCTCTAAAACTTTTAATGCTCTTTCTTCATCAAATAATGGTGATGTATGGAGAGCCTCTCCTGTCTCCACGAGTAAATCCTGAGCTTGTACAGCTCCATGTTTTGCTTTTTCTCCAATTTGTTTACGTTCAGGGGCTTCAAATTTAGAGAATGTACGCCTTAAAATTGGCATGAGTTCTATAAAAGTAGGCTGTTCCAACTGAGCTACCCACAAATACAAGATATTCCAAAGAGTATGATCGTAGATGAGTATCATTCCACTACCTTTTAAGAAGCCCTCAAGCCATGCAGCCGAAGCCATTGGGGTATTTCCTGCTGAAAGAGCCTGCGAAAACTCATTAGCTGTTTCTTCTGCATTAATTTCCTTAGCATCTAAAAGCAAACGACACACACAACCTACAATAATACCATTTACACCATCTTTATGCAGAATTACTTTTAAAGCTTTGTACCAAATTTCTGCTAATTCTTCAATTTGTAATAATTGAATGGCTTCATCAACCTTTTTGATACTCTCAAACAGGCTGTAAGAGTTTTTCTCGTCCAGACCATATGCTGCATTGGGCAATCCAATACAAATACGACGAACAAATGTATCCACTAAGGCATTAATAACGGCTCTGTCTCCTTCACGGATTCTAACATCCCCATAACGTCCCACATCACTTAAATCAGGAACTGCCCCCATTAATTCCACTACATCGGCAGAAACAGAGGATAATTCTGTTATTTTGATAATAATTTTATCTATTGCTTCATAAATTTTGGCAGGAAAGGCTTTTTCTTTGATGATATTTGCTAAATCGGCAATGCTTTGGTTATCTATAGTAGTTTCTAATAAATATTGTGTAGAAGCTTTTTCAATGGTATTTCCCCAAAAACCTTTTTCAATCAAATCAATTACCATTTCGGGCTTCCAACGAGTGTACCAGCTTTCTTTGAATGTTCCTTTTCCTGATGTGTATTGTTTTCTAGCCCAATTAATGCCTAATATCTGCAACTGATGCAAGAAAACACTTTTACTCAAGTCTAAGTCTTTACGCAAATCAAGCTCATAAGATTTGTCTAAATCTTTTACTTCCAAACGATTTTCCTTAGCTCTGTTCTCAAAATCTGTTTGAATAGGCAATTTGGGTAAATCATTAGGCACTTTACCCATTGCTTTGGCGACAATCAACTCTTCTTCAACGAGTTTGAGAAGTATTTTATCTCCAAAACAAATAACAGATTGTGTTGCTTCATTGAGTTCCATGAGCCCCGGGCGAGAGAGGTCACGCATAGAAGCCAGAGCTTCAGCAAGCCTGAAAGCCTCAATCACGTGAGCCGTAGAAGTGTCCATATCCTTCTCTCTGAAGAGTTTAGCAACCTTCGAGAGCCAGCGAGTACCTTTATCTTTGGGGTGTTTCCAGAGGTGGTCATACCAGCCCGGTGAAACAATTCCTGCCCCATACCCCGTAAACATACTCAGACGTGTGTTTGTCCAAGGAATCCAAGTACAACTTACATTGGTTTTGGGTAAAGGCTTGAGCATTTCATCATCTTGCTTGGTAATTTGTTTATCTTCGAAATTTTCGAGAACGGGGGCATGCCAAGCACCACAAACCACTACTGCTGTTTTAAATCCTTGCTTTTTTGCTTCTCTGATGAGTTTTCTCATGTAAGCCTCTCGTGCATCATCTCTTTGAGAAGCATGGTTTTCCAAATTTTCTCTCAGCACTTTCATGGCTTCAAAAACAGCCTCAAAATGATCTTGCCAAGAGCCTTTAATATGATTTTGTTCAAAATGGTGTTCCCACCAAAGCTCTGAATCCTCATAGCCTGCCAATTCTGCCAAATGGCTGATAGGGTCTTTGGGAAGAATTTCGGATATAATTTCTTTGGGTGTGGCTGTTGTATTTTCTGTATTGTTTTCTGTTTCGTCCTTTGTTTCATTTTCAGCATTTTCCGCCTCTTTTGCCATTTGTTCTTCCAAAAGCTTTTGCTGTTCAGCTCTTTTGGCTAGTTCTAATCCAAAACTATGGCTCAGCGGCAAATCCATCATTTGCACCTTGATGTCATTTTTGAGGGCATAGGTAATAGCCTGCCACTCAGGAGAAAAATGGGTAAACGGGTAAAAAACAGCCTGTGAAGGCTCATCCACATTATAGGCAAGCACCGAAACAGGAGGTTTCATTTCTTTGTGAGTCACCCAAGAAGTTACAGAATCCAGTTCGGGAGGTCCTTCTACCAAAATGATATCTGGTTTAAGAGCCAAAAGGGCTTCAGCTATATATTTTGCAGAACCTACGCCGTGGTGTCTGATACCTAAAATGTGTAGTTTCATGGAGTTTCTGATTATAAAGTTTGAAGGCAAGATATAAAAGAAAAATAAAATATAAAATGAAACACAAGAGCAAATTATCTCAAAAAAATAAACCCCTCATTTTCAAATTTTTATTTTTAAACTTTAAATCTCTTTGGGTATCCTGCTACTGATATTTCAACATATTCGTCTAACTCTTCTGATGGAGTTTTTTCGTACAAGGTATTAAGAGCTTCTAAAAATACTTCTAAACTTGATGCTAATACATTTCTGACTTCATAATTATGATAATGCTTTAAAATTTGCCCTTTTTGCCCTGTGAAAACACCCTCTAAATCATAACCAATATAATCGCCACCTCCATTATGAAATAGTGGAATCCAAGACTGATGCCACCAGTTTTCTCGGTCAAAATCTTTTCCTATCATGGCTGTTAGGTTCTGAGCTATTTCGAGAGCTTGCTGGAGGGGTATCATCATTGAATTGTTAACAAAAGCCTCATAAACTTGCTCAGGCTGCCCATTTCTCCATAAATAAAGCTTTTTCAAATCATCTGGAAGAACTTTATTCCATTGCTTTTCCAGTTTCTCTATTTCTGAAATTTCTACACCTTTCTGAAGTTTATGGTAAAAGACTGTTCTTTTGAGAGCAAGATTGTTTTCTAATTTTTGCAAAACTGTTTCTATCATAACTTTTTGGCTTTATTTATTTGTAATATACGATAAAGAAAGCCTTCAAATTATAGTTTTTTTATTTGATTTTTATATATTTGAAATAGCTTTTTCTCTAACATTTATCTTATGTATTTTAAAGAACGATACATCCCGCTGGGTTTAAAAATCAGGGTTATTTTTGGTGATGTTTCATCAATTGTTGGTTTCTCTCTGATGGCTTTCGGGCTTATTTTTGTCATTGTTTTTATAGGTTTTGCTGATTTTTCAGATTGGAAATTTAAACCTGATAGCCCCAAAACGCAAGGAGTGATTACTACTATTGGAGCAACTAACAGCAAAGAGAATAAAAACAGAATTTATGCTTATTACTATGAATTTCTAGATAATAAAGATACAAAACAAACAGGCGTTTCATATGGTGATTTTGGTAAATACAAAATAGGTGACACTCCTACTGTTATTTATTTAGAAAATCAGCCAGATTATTCTCGCATAGAAAATCTAAAAAAGGCTCCTTTTGGAGGAACAGTCATATTTGTAGTTATTTTTCCATGTATCGGATTGAGTTTTGCTCTGGTGGGTATTCTTAGAGGTATTAAAAGCCTAAAAATCCTGAAATATGGTGTTATTGGATATGGGAAGTATATCAGAAGTGAAGCCACTAATACTAAAATTAATGGGCGAAGAGTCATGAAATTATATTTTGAAATGATGGTAGGCGATAAAAGTTATACTGTTACAGCCTCTTCACACCAGCCTGAATATCTTACAGATGAGGCTAGAGAAATGCTTTTTTATTTACCTCAAGAACCTAAAAAAGCCGTTTTGAAAGATGCCTTACCTGGTCGTCCAAAAGTGTTGAGTGATGGTTCGTTAGAAAATTATCCTCTGTTTCCCAGTGCTTTATTCCTCTTATTGCCTTTAGCTGTTTTGATTGAGTTAATAATTTTCTACAAAGTTCTGACTTCCTAAATTTTCACACAAAAAATAGATTCTTATGCTAAAAATCAGATTTGTATTATGGTGTTTTGTGGTGATAGGACTACAAACTTCATTTGCTCAAAGTAAAGCAAATGATATTCCTGTTTCTAAACTGCCTGCTGAGGTAAAACAGGTTTTAGAAGAATATGTGAATATTCTGACCTCTTCCAAAGATTTAGATGATTGTGCCCAACGCTTCACAAGTATTGCTGGAGGTGGCTTGATAAACGAAGACCCCATCAATGTAACCTTAAGGCAAACCATACAACCTTTTTCACTCAAGAAAGATTTTAATAACATTAAATTTTATGCACAGCCTCTTAAAATTACACGGGTAAATGTGTCGCAGACAGGTGGTTCAGGCTATGGAGCTTCGGCTGTAGCAGGAACTATCTATAAAATCTGGATTGATAAAAAGAATCCAAAACAAGGAATGCCTGCTCCAGTAAGCATTGTTGTTCCTGAAAATCATCCAAGTATTAAAACTCCCAAAGTAATAGGTATTGGTAGTTTTTAATATTGAGTCTTTCTAACATTTCTAATAAAGTGTTTTTTCAGTCAAACGATAGTCAGACAATAAAAAAGTCAGGTGTATTTTTGGTCTGACTATCATCTGATCATATCTTAAAAGTAGTTTCTTATTTATAAAAACAATCTTAAACAGCCTCATTAAGTATAGGGTAACTATATTTAGAAATGAAGTATTGATATCTAATATTTTTTAAATATTATTTTTAATAAGTCTAAATAAATTCTATATTGCAGAAATTTTTATCAAAACAGCTAATTTATATTTATGACTATTCGTTCTATTCACAGAGATTTAGGCTATTTTTATGTAGGTTTAATTATTTCTTTTGCTTTTTCAGGAATACTGATGAATCACAGAGACTACTGGCATCCAGAGAAATACACCATTGAAACAAAGGAGTTTCAAACTCAACTACCCAAAGAATCAGAAATCACAGAAACTTTTGTAAAAGGGCTTGTGTCAGATGAGCTAAAAATTAAAGATAAGTTTAGAAGACATACCATTAAAAATGAGAAACTCCGAATCAACTATGAACGCCATGAAATAGAAATTGATATCAAAACAGGCAAAGGAGAAGCTACTGAGTTCAGAAAAACGCCTGTTATCAGCCAAATGATGGGGCTACATAAAAATACTTCTAATTGGTGGATTTATTATTCTGACGTTTTTGGGCTTTCATTAATTGCCATTGCTGTTACAGGTATGTTTGTATTCCCTAAGGGAAAGCTATCATTTAAAGCAAGAGGTTGGAAATTGGCTGTTGCAGGCTTGTTATTCCCTTTAATATTTCTGCTATTTTTAGCATAAAAGATTTTACACTACAAAACTATTTTATTGGCAAAGAGGCATCTTCATTGATGCCTCTTTTTTCTTTAAAATTATAATTCTACATTTGAGTTTTCATTTATTTATAGAATATCATCTTGATACAACTCTGCTTTCTCACATCAAAAATCTATTTAGTTACAACTCAAAAGACTTTAATGTCAGAATTACTGAATTTCAAGGGCAAAAACAATTGATATTTTCAAGTGGAAAATCTTCTTATACTAAAAACATTATTTTATAACATCATGAAACCCAAAGCTATTTTCAATTGGAGTGGAGGAAAAGACTCCTCACTTGCCTTGTTCAAATTATTACAAAGCCAAGAGTATGACATTTTGTGCCTACTGACAAGTGTAAGTGAGCAGTATCAGCGTATTTCGATGCATGGCGTACGAACTGAACTTTTAGAGTTACAGGCTCAAAGTATTGGCATTCCACTTCAAAAGCTTATGATTCCTGAAATGCCCACGATGGAAGTCTATGAAAAACAGATGATTGAAACCCTCACCATTTTAAAAAATCAGGGAGCGAGTGTGTCTGTTTTTGGAGATATTTTTCTAGAAGATTTAAGGACTTATCGTGAAAATCAGTTGGCTAAAATCCATTTAAAAGGAATTTTTCCACTCTGGAAGCAATCTACCAAAGAGTTAATTAGAGAATTTTTAGATTTGGGCTTTAAAACCATTACGACTTGTGTAAACGAAAAATATTTGGATAAAAGTTTTGTAGGAAGAGTTATTGACGAAGATTTTCTGAAAGATTTACCTTCTCATGTTGACCCTTGTGGCGAAAATGGTGAGTTTCATACATTTGTTTATGATGGACCTATTTTTCAGCAACCTATTCCTTTTCAAATTGGTGAAATAGTACACCGAACCTATACCCCTACTCCTAAAAATAATGATGGAGATTATGAATGTGGGGAAAAAGAAGAAAGCCAAAAGCCTTTCGATACAGGTTTTTGGTATTGCGATTTATTATCATAGTTTTTCATTTTTTAGACCATCTTAAACAATAAAAAAAATCTGCATATTTCATTGATTATCAGAAATAAACAGATTTACAGATTAAATAATATTACTTGACGATAAAATAGTTTTACATTTTAAAGACTTCTCTTACTTCATTGATTAGTTTTGCATTTTCTTGTTTTGCATCTTTTAGAAGTAGGGACTTCACTATAGAAGCAAGGATTGTGGCTGGTATAAAAGCTATTACTGCACCCAATGCTCCAGCTATTTTACGACCAGGTAAAAAAGCCAAAGGCTCTATATCATTACTTCCCATATAACCACCCAAAATCATAAATGGGATTATAATTCCCAAGAAAATATAATTACCCATTTTAGAGGATTCATCAACCTCTATTTTTAGCATTGATGGCAATGTTTGCACCCATTTTAAACTTACCTCTGCCCCAATTTTATTTCCTTGTCTTATTTTTATATTATGAGACCAATATTCTTTCTCAACTGCTGCTAATTCGTCAGAGGAGATTTCATATTTGTTGCCAAATTTTTTCTTGAGTTTATCCAGAATATTATGAGTAGCATTTTGCAGGACAACCTGCGTTTCTCCACTTTCTAAGTTGTAAACAATTATTTCGTCGTCATTTTCTTCCATAATATATTTTTTTTTAATTAAACCTACTCGTTTGGCTTTTCGGTATCGCCCCGTTTTATAGAAATGGTTGCTGGTCTCCACTTATTTACAATAAAAATAGCTCTAAAAAGCTTCACAATTTAAAATAAAAGTTATTAAAATTCCAAAAATAGATAATCAGGAAAAAGTATGTTTAATTGTAGAATTCCCTAACATATTTTTTATATTTTTATTTGTGAGGCAACAGTCTGCAAGGTATCTATCACTTCTGTTACTAGCGTTATTAGATGCTGTTTATCAATATTTTCGGAAGGATATTTTTCTAATGTTCTAATTTTATCTTTTAAAGATAAAATATTCATCTGGTCTATGCTGGGCTTAATTTTATGGGCTGTTTTCTGTAATGTTACAATATCCACCTCTGATAATGCTTTTTCAAATACTTTGGTATTCTCTTCTACAATATTACAAAATATCTGAAGCATTTTCTGAATAAAAGCCTCATTACCTCTGCTCATTTCTGTTAAGTATGACAGATTGAATAATTCGTTTGGCTGTTTATCTACCACTGTTTCAGCAACAATGGTCTGCTGTATAGACTGATTGAGATAATGTTCTATTTTTCTAAAAAACTCCTGTTCGTCATAAGGTTTAGTAATAAAATCATTCATTCCTTTGGATAAATACAACTCAATATCATGTTTGAATGCATTGGCTGTCAGGGCGATGATAGGTATTTCTAGTTTTAATGTATTTCGGATATATTGTGTTGCTTCTACTCCATCCATTTCGGGCATCTGAATATCCATCAAAATTAAATGAAAGGACTCTTTGGTAAGAATATCAACAGCTATTTTTCCATTTTCGGCTTCAATAATATCACACCCTAGATATGCAAGACTTTGTGCTGCGATGAATCTGTTCATCTCATTATCTTCTGCCAATAGGACTTTACACCCCTTAAACTCATCTTTTTTGATGTTATTGCTTTGAGTTACAAGTTTTGAGGCTTCTCCAATAGGCAAATCCAGTTCAAATGTACACTTTGTACCTTTTCCTTTTATACTTTGTACACCAAGGTTTCCCCCCATTAGTTTTACTAAATCGTGAGAAATAGCCATTCCCAAACCTGTACCCTCAAATTTTCGATTGGCAGAGTCTTGTTCTTGAGAAAATTTATCAAAAATCCTTGAAATAAAAGCCTCTGACATTCCAATACCACTATCTTCTATTTCAAATCTTATTTTCTGCCTATTCTCCAATGCTTCCAAGACATCCACAGAAAGCGATACAAATCCTTCTTCTGTGAATTTGATAGAATTTCCTATCAGATTTATTAAAACCTGTTTTATTCTGACTTCATCACCAATCAAAGCAGGTTTGATGTCAGGGCTTACATGGAGCCTAAAATCCAGTTTCTTTTCTTTTGTTTGAGAATATAAAATACTTTGTACGTTGTAAGACAAAGCACTTAAGCTAAACTCTTTATTAATAACGTCCAACTCTCCAGATTCAATTTTTGCAATGTCTAGAATATTATTGACAATAGTTAATAGGTGTTTAGCAGAAGATTCGGACTGCTTGACATAAAATTGTTGTTGTGTACTCAAATCTTCTTTGTTGAGCTGTCGAACCATCCCAATAATTACATTCAAAGGGGTTCTGATTTCATGGCTCATATTTGCCAAAAATAATTCTTTCGCCTTTGCTGCTGCTTCTGCAAAAGATTTAGCTTCTGCGAGTTGCTTCTCTAGCATTTTCTGTTCTGTTATATCCAAATGAATCCCTATACTTCCAATCAGTTGCCCTTTATCATTGTAGTTAGGAGCTCCACTAATAAACCACCAGCATTTTTCGCCTTTTTTATTATAAACCTCTAATTCATAACTATCTGAGACGCCTTGCTCCCGAGCTTTATTTTTGGCTGCTATCATCTCTTTTTGATCAGCATCTATAAATGTCTCTGATGCTTTAAGCCCCTTTAGCTCATTTAAGGCATATCCTGACATTTCACAGAAACTCTGATTGGCAAAAATAATGGTATCATCATTATCTACTTCCAGAAGCCCCAAATTCATGTTTGCAATAATATTTCTAAATTTTTCTTCTTGAAGTGTTAATTGCTTTTCCCATTTTTGTCTATTTCTAATATTGATAAGCATTTGTCCAAAAAGAAATAACAATCTTTTTTCTTTTTCAGAGTATTCATGATGCTTTCGTACAGAGTCAAAACCCACAAAACCCACAAGTGTTTTACCATCTATCATAGGAATGGAAATCAGGCTCTTGATACCTTGAGGCTCTAGAATTGACTTCAGCCCGCCTTCCCCATCATCTTCAAGAACAGCCACATCAGGGATGTAGAAGGGTTCTCCTTTTTGATGTTTTTCTATCCATTGAGGAAAAAACTCAATAGGGACATCTTGCAGATTATCAATTTCTGCACTAATATCAGCATAACACCATTCGTAAGTATTGGAAGTAGTATTTTTATCAAAATCGTAATCAAAAATATAGGCTCTATCAGCTTCTACAAAAAGCCCTAATTTCTCCAAAGATTTATTAATGGTTGTTTCTACTTGCCCTAAGTCTAGGTTAATATATGTAGAAGCAATATCTATCAGGATTTCCTGTAATCTGACCTCCTGAATCAGATTATCTTCTGCAAAGAACTGCGAAGTCCTGTCCACCAATACACCATCTATCCGAACAGGCTCATTTTTATCATTATAAATAATTTTACCTTTATTGCGTACCCACTTTATTTCGCCTGTATTGGTTATTACCCGATGTTTTACAGTATATTCTCCGTAGCGTTTAAGAGCTTCCAAAATTAATGGAATGATATGTAAATCATCTGGATGAATTGCTTTTTCCCACCATTTTGGAATCTCAAACCAATATTCCAGTTTTTCACCCAATAGCTTTTCAACAGAAGGTGTAGCAAAAATTAGTTTGTAATGGGGTAAACTTGCAGACCAAACCACATCTGTCATTTCATTAAAAATACTTTCAAGTTTCTGCTTAGCTTCAAGTAGTTGTTTTTCAGCTAGCTTTCTTTCTGTAATATCTCTTGAATTGGCTACTACAAAGCCTTTTCCTGCTATTTCCAAATATTGGACAGTTACTTCTACTGGAAAAGATTTTTGGGTTGTCTGATTTGTATTGACACCCTCAATAACAAGCGTTTTATTGGATTTAAGATATTCTATGTGCTTTTCCCATTCTCCTTCCTTTTGGAAAATCACTTCAAAATCCTGAACTTTATATGTATTACAATCTTCCTGTTTGATGCCCAAACGTTCTTCAGCAACTTTATTGATGTAATACAATTCTCCTGTTTCTGTTGAGATTTGAAAAGCGTCAGAAGTGTTATTTATTAAATTTGAAAGAAGTTCTAAACGCTTGTTGGTTTCAATGAGAGCAAATTCGCTCAGTTTCTGTTTGGTAATATCAATGGCTAGAGCCACAAGCTCTATTTTTTCCTGATTGTACGAAAGTTGAACGCTTTGCCCAAGCCATTTTTCGTCTCCTTGTTTTGTCAGAATTGGGAATTCTGAGTACGAAGAGTTGATATTTTCTTGTATTTGTTTATTTAATTTTTGTATAATTTGATCTTTAAAATCTTCTCTGATAATGTCTGTTATCTTCTTTTTTAGAATTTCTTGTGAATGATAGCCTAAGATTTCTTCAGTGGCTGGATTTACGTAAATAAAGTCAAGCTCTGTATTGATTCTATAAATAATATCAGAAGCCTTATCCAACATGCTTCTGTATTGAGCTTCAGATTTTTTAATTTGTTCAGACTGAGCTTTTAACCTGTTTAAAAGCAGTTTAATTTCATCATTATTAATTTCAATTTGTTTAAATATATGTAGAAAATCGAAGGTAGGATCATGTAAAGCAAAATCCTGTAAATAAAGCCTTTTTTCTTTAAGATAATCTACATTTTTTACCCAAGGAGAGCCAAGAAATATAAGCGTATTTTTATCATAAATTTGTTCAAATTGACCTCTGAAAATGATATCATTGGCTTTATGACGAATAAAGAATACCTGTTTGATATTCTCAATAATATCCTTCACCTCCCAATTTTGTATATAGGGACGCTCCAATACAAACTCAGATGTAAAAAAACTTTGAATAATATCTCCAAAGAGCTTTTCACTACTCACACCCTGCGAAACGATATGCCCTTTTGTATCAAATTCGATGTAGAATGGAAATATTTTGTCTAATTGTTCTTTCGAAAATTTTATATTCAGTTCCATACAACTTTGAAAACCTCATGTGTATATTGTTCATTTTTGGTTTCGATGAGTTCCAGAGTAATCGGCACATGATAAAACTTGCCTAATCCTGTCAGAAGCCCATGAACAAAGTCTGTAAGCCCTATGCGTTTTGAAATATAATGTACATGTAAGCTATTTTCTGTAATATTACTAATTTTAAATTCTGGTGGAGTTAATTTAGGGTAAATCATCATCACACGATTATGAAACAAAGGCAGATTGATTAGAAAATCTTTTAACGAATTGCCTCCACTTTCCATCAGGTAGCCATATTTCTCTTTTCCTGTTCTTAAAATCCACCATTCGCCAAATGCTTTGAGTACATCTGAGATTGTCATATTCATCTCATCTGAAACAGCTGTAGCGAGTTTGAAAGTTACCTCATCATCATAAGGCTCATTACTGATAAAAAAGTCTATATCTATACCACTTCTTTCTTTGATAGACTCCCATTTTTCAGAGCCGAAGTTTTCAACAACAAGCTCTTCAATTGCTTTATTTACAATACCATACATAATCTTAATCTATTTGAATATCCCCATTTTTGATAAGATTATAAATTTTAGATTTGCCTATATCTAGTTTTTCAGCCACTAGTAAAACGTTGCTATCGTATTTTTTTAAATAATGGCTAATGATTTCATTTTCGTATTCCCTCAAAGTCTTTTCTGCTAGTGAATATGTCGGGTTGGTATTGATTTGGTAAAAAGTAATGTCTTCTGCTTTGATTTCATTGTTGTTACACATTACACAAGCCAAATCTATAACAGCCTTCAATTCCCTTACATTACCAGGGAAAGCATATTTCTTCAGTTTTGTTTTAGCTTCTTCACTTAAATTTATTGATTTTATCTTATTCTGTTTAATATATTCATCTATAAAATATTTAGCTAACACCAACACATCATTCTGACGCTCTCTGAGAGGAGGCAACTCTATGGGTAAACCTATCACTCTAAAGAATAAATCTTCTCTAAAATTTCCTTTTTTTACCTCTTCGGCAAGGTTTTTATGAGTTGCTGTAATCAATCTTATGTCTATGGGTATGGGCTTATTGCTTCCTACTCTTACAATTTCTCTTTCCTGAATAACTCTGAGTAATTTGCTTTGCAGAGGCAGTTCAAGCTCTCCTATCTCATCTAGAAATAAGGTTCCTCCATGAGCCTCTTCAAACTTTCCTTTTTTGGTATTTAAAGCTCCTGTAAAAGCTCCTTTTTCATATCCAAAGAGTTCGCTTTCTGCTAAATTGGCAGGAATAGCAGCCATATTTACCGTAATAAAGGGCTTTTTCTTTCTTTCGCTGTGGTAATGGATGGCTTTCGCAAAGACTTCTTTTCCTGTTCCTGTTTCACCTGTTAAAGAAACATTGATATTCGACTGAATGGCTTTCTGAACAAGCGAGAATGTTTTTTTGATGGTATCACTTTTTCCTATAATGCTGTCTTCCAAAGCATATTTATGCTCCAATTGCTCTTTAAGTTCTTCTACTTCTTTTTTAAGTGAAAGATTTTCTTTGATATTGATAACAGATTTCCAAAGTAAATCTTTGGTATGTTCATCTTTGATGATATAATCTTTAGCCCCTGTTTTAAGCAGATTGACAGCAACAGCAATATCTTCCTGTCCACTGATAATAATAACGGGAATATTTTTATTTCTGCTCTGAATTTCTTTGAGTAGTTTTTCGCCTGCCATATCAGGCAAACCAAAGTCCATACAGACTAAATCGGGTAGTTTATATAAATTATTGAGTAAATCTTTGGCTGTTGTAAACAAAGAAACTTCATAATCTGGGTTCAATGAGAGATGATGTAACAATAATTGTCCATACCAAGGGTCATCTTCTACAATAAAAACTTTAAAACTCATAGTGGCAAAGCATATACATATATTTCAAACGAATAAACCAATATATGCTTTAATTGTTGAAATAACAATAAAAAAAGTCCTAAAGATTTTTAGGACTTTTTTGCATTTTAGGCTAAACATTCCCTAGTTCTTGCCTTAGGAAATATACATTAGGGTTGTAATCAGCTAGGTTGCTTAAATCGTTAACTTTTTTGCTTACCAGATTTTCCATATCTTCTTCGTTACAAGACTCTAGATTATAGCTGTTTCCAAGAAAAGCATCTTGCTGAGAAATTTTTGAAATACTTTGTGCTGGTAATTTATCTACTTTATAAAAATACTTCATGCTTTCATTGTTCATAGAATTTCCCCATGTAGAGTACACCAAGCCCTCCAGCTCCTGATTTGAGGAATTTACTAAATACAAGTCGTTATTAACTTTCAAGAAAAATATTATGTCGTCTTTTTCTAGCTCTTTCATATTTGTATTATGTTTGGTGTGATTAACTGTAACAAAGTAACCCAAACACTCCGTAAAAAATGTGAGGAGCAAACAAGATATTTTCAACATTTTTGACTACTTTTATACTCATTCATTTTCAGGTATTTATGAAACTATTGATTGCATTTTACTTTTCAACACTTTCTGTTTTTGCCCAGCTGGATAATAAAGTTATCCGAGACCTCAAAACAGGAAAAATTATAGATGATAAAAGCCATGTATATTTTTTACCTTACGAAAAAGGCAAGAAATATCTTCTTATTCAGGCATCTAATAGCCAGATGAGTCATAAAAATGAAGTAGCTTTGGATTTTAAGATGAAAAAGGGTAGTAAAATATGTGCTGCTCGAGGTGGAAAAGTAATAGCTCTCCGAAAGGATAGCCAAAGAGGTGGTTTGAAGCAGGAATATCTCTCAGAAGGAAATTATATTATTATTGAGCATGATGATGGCAGCCATGCCAAATATTGGCATTTAGATTATCAGGGTGTTTTTGTTGATTTGGGTGAGACTGTTAAACAGGGACAACTGATAGGACTATCAGGGCATACTGGCTATTCTGCTTTCCCTCATTTGCACTTTGAATTAACAGATAGAGAAGGAAAGCAGATTTTATGTAGATTCAAAACTAAAAAAGGGAATATTTATTTGCGTCCAGCCCGAAAATATACTTGTGTACATTAACGAGGTATAAACTTGATAAACTTATATTTATCTGAGATGATGGCAGTTCCCCATTTTTCAGTGTCTTCAAGAGAATTAGCATTTATCTCATACCAAGAACCTTTTTGGTTTGTAGTTTTGGTAAAATAAAAATTCTGAGCATCCATATCAGATTTATAAACACTTCCTTGCAAGGCTTTTGCTATCTTTTCTTTAAATTTATTGATTTCTTTTGGGCTCAAATGCAGGTAATAACTATAAATTTGTGTTTCTACCCAATTCCCATTCGCATCATAAATCACCACACTGGCTCTATCGTGGTCTCCTATACTGACATAACCGTTTTCATGTTGATAGGCATAAAAATCTGATTCAATCTTAATTCGTTTTTTAGCATCTGATAATAGTTTCTCCGATTTGTATTCATAGTTTTTGATTGGAGTATTATACTTATTGAAAGGCTCATATAATGTTTGAGCAGAAACCTGATAAACCAGTAAGAAAAGAGCAATAAAACTGACAAGAACATTCTTTTTCATAGTGTTTATAAATTTAGGTGTAAAACTTTATGAAATGAAGACTGCAAATATCATTCAAAATCGTAAATTGTTGTAGAAATATTATTGGTGATGAGTGTTTTTTCAATCAGAGGCTCTATTTTCTCCCATTTACCACCTGCAAGCCCACAACCGATTCGGGGCATGTGTACAGATGCACCCAGTTCTAAGGCTTTTTCAGATAGTTTTTCCAAACATTGTTCTACAGCTTCATAACGAATAGGAACACCATTACTACCTGTTTTGATACCCTGTTGTCCTATCATATTGGCTACATAGATATACTCCTCTACTTGTACAATTTGGATGCTGCCCAGCTCAAAATCGTTTTTTGCTCTGTCTCTATGCCATTCTCTGTAAGCCTTTTCTGGCTCTTTCCATCTTTTGGAAATGGCTACTACAAATCCTTTTCCCCAACCTCCGATATTGTTACAGATATGAGCAATTATTTTAATGCCTTTTGCCTGTGGTACTGTCGCATCTCCTTTTATATAATTAATTTGTTGTTTCATAAGCTTTAAGATTATCTATATCTTTTTATAACATTGAAAGAAATAGAATTTCTTCTTACTATCAAAGGATAGAGATAAGTTTTTTCTATTCTGAAAGAATCAAGGGTATTAAGAAAAGATATTTATGAGAACTTGTATTCTCATGGCTTTATTTATTAAAGTATTTTAATGTATGTTGCTTTTCAGGCTATAGAATGTCTTTCAATTCTTTAGCCTTACTAACTTTTTGTTGTATCATATCAAGTCCTTTTCTTTTCTTTAATTGTATTTTTTGGATAGGTGTAAGAATCGGGGTTTGTTTAAAAGAAATGTAAAGAATCATGAGTTGATAGAACAAAATACCATAATTCGATTCTCCAAAAATACCAAATTCCGTAAAAGAGTTGATAATGAGTGGTATAAACAAACTCAACAACATGAGTTTCTTTTCCTTATTTTCTCGAAAAATCCCTCGAAAAGTAAATATCATTTGAAATATTACGATTACAAGCCCTACAAATCCTAAATTCATCAGTACCTGCATGAATGTATTATGAGTCATTTTCCCTGGGTAGGTATGAGCACTCTGAAAATACTCTTTATAGTCAATTCTCATAAAACCAAAACCTAAAAGGGGTTCTCTGGGCAAACCCTCGTTGATGAGAGCTGTCCAGAAAGGCAAACGCCCTGTCATGCTCAGTACTTCTTCCATACGGCTTGTATCACCATCTTTCAAGACTACTTTATAAATAGCTACAGGAGCTATCACCATCAGTCCTACCATAATTATCATTTTGATGCGTTTATTATTAGATTGCATGACATGAAATCCGATAATAAGCAATGCCCCTATCAGTGAAGAACGAGAACCTGTTGCATACAATCCATAAAATAAAATGATTAATTTAAAAATAGTCCATTTTCTGAAATGATTCCTTTTTAAGTCAAATAATAAACCTGCTACGCCAACACCTGCCAGCATTCCCAATTCATTGGGGTTCATCAGATACCCTCCTAATCGAGCTTCTTCGCCTCCATGAGTCATTCGATAAAATACATCAGGATTGACCCACATTCCTATTACAAATATTAATATCAAGATAAAACAGCTATTTCCAAGTAAATTATAGAGTCTGATTGTATGGTTTTGAAAGTATTCATCTAATAAATACAGGCTTTTTATAAAATAATAACAAAACACCAAGGTTTGGGTTGTCATAAACCATTGTAATGCACTATAACCCACATTGGTACTCCAAAGAAAAGAAACTAATCCTAAAAATAAATAAAGAATATAAAAAGTGGAAGAAAGAGTATTATGTGTTCTGAGGGAATCGACTGCTCCAAACCGAATAATTTTCTGATAAACGACATACGAGAAAAATAACATTCCCATTCGTCCTATTACCTTTATTACTCTGGTAATGACAACATTTTCGCTCCAGGTAAAAAAACAGGCTACCATCAACAACAATAACCAAAATAGTTGCTGATTTACAAGTTTCAAGAACTTTTCCTGTTTGGTATCAAATGTTATACTTTTCAATTAATTATACAATTTATCATATTCATTCACAAGAATATCCCATGCAAATACTTCTTGGAGCATTTTTATATTGTTATTACAAAAATGACTTGTATTCTGGGTATCATACAGTTTCTTGATTTTCTCAAAAGCTTGTAATAATTCTTGTTCTGAATCATTTTCAATAGCTATGCCAGCATCATAATTTTGAATATGTTCTGCAATATTTGTTGCATGTGTAACCACAGAAGGGATACCCAAAGCAGCCACCTCCAGAACAGAGGATGGAAGCCCCTCATTTCTTGAAGGATGGGCAAAAACATGCATTTTACTGAGGAGTTCTTCTTTCTCTTTACCAAACTTTTTACCCCAAAAAATTACATTTTGGAGTTGTTTTTCCCGAATAGAATTTTCTAAGAAAGTTTTTTCCTTTCCATCTCCAAGAATCCATAATTGGGAATTAGTGTTTGTTTTTTGGAATTTCCCAAATGCATCAATGAGCAGGTCTAATCCTTTTGTATAAACATCCAATCTGCCCATAAAACCAATCACAAAGCCAGACTGATATGGCACTGATGGGTTCTGATTTTGCTGAAAATCAAAACCATAAGGTAGTAAAAATGATTTATCGTTTGGAAAAACACCATGAAGTCCTTCTAGCTCTGTTTTACCCAGTAAATGTATTTTGGAGGCTTTTTCTAAAAGTTTTCTTTCAAAAAGATGGAAATATACTTTTTTCATCCATCTACTCCTTTTCATAGCAATTGTATTATAAGCACCGTGTGGTGTTAAGACGAATTTTATTTGATGCTTGGCAAATAAGTTTGCCAAACTACTGTAAATGGGTATCCACCCTCCATGCAGATGAAAGACAGCATCTTTTTTTTCGTATATGGCTTTCTCTAAGGCTTTATCAATTTTAAAAGGATTTTGATGGGCTAAAAATAATTTTGTTGTAAAATCTCTTTCAGGGTAATTATGGACTAAGTCCTTAGATATACCCCAAACACTCACTTTTTTACCTGCTTTAAATTGCTCACTAACAAGCTGATAAACGACCTTATTCACACCATTCAACCTTTCGGGATTGGCTTTACCAAGTATTAAATGAATGATTTCCATATTGCAAATTTCTTTGTGAGTAAAATACTCTGCCAAAATAAAATCAAGATGATTTGAGAACAGATAAGTCCAGATAATACTCCCATAAGTCCCCAGTTTGAGAGCATAAAATCGAATGAAATAATTGTAAAGGCAAAACTAATCAGATAACCATAGAAAAAATACTGGTTTAGAATAAGTACCCTGATAGCTATTCTAATAGGCTGATTGATGAATATCAAAACATACAATATTACCATACCATTTATCAAGAAAGCATATTCTTCATATTGGCTGCCTCCTGCCATTACAATAATATACTCTGAAAACAAAGTAAAAAGTAGTAAAATGAGCCCAAACCAGTAAAAAGCTTGCTTATTAGAATGAGCAAGATAACTGATAGCATGTGTCGTAGATTTTGAGAGATGATAAGAAGTTTGTGGAATAATATAATTCTCAAATACTTGTAAAAGCATGTTTAGTAGCCCGAAAAGACTCTGTACAAGCCTTAAAGCCCCTAAAGCTTGTACTCCTATGTACACCCCTGAAGCTACCACAAACAAATTGGAAGCACCCCATTGCACCAAAGAAGACATTACAAGCCATTTCCCTTCTTTCAGATGATGAAACCAATACCCTTTCCAATCTTTATCATTAAAATTATAGGGCTTTACATAAATGATGAGTATCAGGATTGAAAGTACATAACTACATGATTGATAGATATAAATATTTTCCACTGAAAGGTGATTATCCCAAACAAGCCAGCATGTAGATAGTATCTGTATTAAGCTTACCAGAATATCCAAATAAAGCGTTTCTTTTAATTTATTGAGTGATAGTAATATCTTTCGAGCATAATCATTAAGTGTAAAACCTACCCCAAACAGCCACAGAGATATATTGAAACTTTGCTTGGTAGATATCAAGATAACATACAAAATTATTGAAAGAAATGCTATACAAACGATTTCTAACCAAAATGTAAAGGATTTGTAAGTTTCCTTATTTTTTTGGTCACTTACCTGAAAAGGCTGAATCACAAGCCCACTTACCATGCTAATTATAAAATAAAGTCCCAAAACAACACCTGAAAACACTCCGAAAGAGGTTTTATCTAAATTACGGGCAATAACCAGAGTAGTTAGGAATGTTGTTCCACTGAACACAATTTGGTCTGTAATAATCAACCATTTTTTATTTTGATATAATTTTTGAAGCATAAGTCATTTTGTTTTTGAATGATGTCCATAATTCAACTGTTTTTCTGAACAAACTTTTTATATCTCTTAACAAGCTGGGATTATATCCATGTCTATTCAGCATAAAATAGATATTTGGCAGTTGGTACTCTTCTTTCATTAAATCCACTTTCAAGATGTTTTTTGCAGGAGAAAGACGTGTATCCACGCATACAAGATTTAAATTTGCAAGAGCCATCGTAGGAAGGGTTAGTTGTCCTCCTATATTTTCGTTTAGAATAAAAACCTGCTCAAATTGGTCTTTATGACTTCCTATAAACTCTTGAAATTTCTGATTTGAAAGCCTTTTTATTTTTTGTGTATTGACAGAGAGTATACCTACATTTTCGCTTATGTATTCTATATTTTCTGAAGAATTAGAGTTATGAAAGTCTATCAATAAGGCTTTTCTTTCTTGTAAGGCACAGCTACTGAGTAAATTTTTTGCTATAAAAGAAGCTCCTTCTGAGAGACTAAATCCTGTTAGGCAGGTAATTCCATTGTTTTTCAGTAAACCCTTAATTTCTAATTGTGTAGTAGTTTTGAGAAAATAATCTTCTATTTCTTGTTTTTTTAGTTTGGGAACAGTCGCTACAACAGGTATCATAGAGTTTTCTTCAATAGTTTCTTTATCGTTGATTCTTGCTTTTAAAGCATGGATAAAAAATATCAGGAGTATTGCCCCCATCATCCCTAACAGTGCTGAGACTATTTTAATAATTGTTTTGTTAGGTGAAACCGGCTCTTTGGATACCATTGCAGGGGTGATAACTCTATGAAAAGCAATCTTAGCAGCTTGGGCTATTTCTGCTTCTATCTTCTTTTCATTCAGGAAATTATAGGTATTCTGATAAATATTAAACTCTCGATTATAAATAGTCATCATGTACTCTTTCTCGGGTACTGGTATAAGTTCAGAAGATGCCGAAACAATATCTCTGTTCAAATTCTCATATTTACTTTCAAGGTTTTTACGAGTATTGGTGATACTTTCTATCATGTAGCTTGTTAAATCATTAATTTTTGCATCTATCACCTGTACTCGCTCATCGCTGGAAGTGTAGGTCATCAATAAATCTCTTTTTTCTGCTTGTAAGTTCTTGACTTTTTTTATGATTTCTGTTGAAAGCAAATCTGTAAACGCCTCAAAATTAGGAGCTAACTCCAAAAAATTACCTTTGCCATTCTGAACATATCTTTCTAAGTCTTTTACAGCATCCAGACTCATTTTTAAATTGGTTTGCTGGATTTTTAATTGTGATATGGTTCTTAAATCTGTTTCTGTTTCCTGTCTCAAGTTGGTAATTCCTCTCTGATTGCGATAATTGAGAATTTGTTGTTCCGATTGTGAAAGTTTGGTCTGAATGCCTTTTATTTGATTGCCCAAAAAATTAACAGCAGTATTGGCTGCACTATACTTAGATTCAATGTAATCTTCAATATAAGTCTTGGCTAAGGCATTGGGTAAGGCAGCAGCTTTTTGTGGATGTGCAGATTTATAGCTAATTCTGATTACTGGCACATCCTTATCAACAGCCATAATATCCAGATTTTGAAGTATTTCTTTCAGTACTTTTTCTTTGCTGTTGATGATAAATTCGTAATTATCGACCAGTCTTAGTTGTTTTTTGTGTTCAAACAAAGACTGGTTCAGCTCTAACATCAATTTTGAATGATTTAAAATCAATGTATCTCCTATTTTTCCAAATACTTTTCTTCCTGCATTATCTTCTATAATGAAAGTCTGATTTTTTAGGATACAGAGCTGAAACCTTTTGTCCTCGATGGTTTTTGTGGTGTTAAAAGTCTTGATAACAAAAGGAGCATCATCATATAATTCTACTTTCTTGATTTTGCCCACTCTAAATATTTGTGTCTGGAAATCAATATTCTTTAGTGTTTTTTCTAAGATTGTCTGTGATTTTAAAACTTCTATTTCTGCATTAATTTTATTGGCAGAAGCAAAAACATCTAAATCTTTAAATAAATTGCTATTAGGAACTCCCTCTCCAATATCTGCCAAACGCAATTTGGCAGTACTCTCATACATCGGAGTCACGTACTTCAAATATCTTGAAGCCATTAAATATGCTACAATCATTAATATCATAATAATTGGCAAACCACGCAGGTAAGGCTTTAAAAATCTTAGACTTTCTCCCATTTTTATCATTATTTAAAATGCTCCTTTAAAAATTACTGCTGCTGTAAGTGCTGTTGTGAAAGGAATAATCAGAGATATTCTTTTATCAAACTCTTTGTATTTTTTAGCAGGAATCACCACCACATCACCAGGCTCCAGATTGATATTTTTCTTTAAATAATCGCCAGATTTCGTAAGATTGATATTGGCTACATGTACATGCTCTCCCACCTGCCTGAATACCTTGATATGCTTTACATTGGCATAGAATTCAAATCCTTTGCATTTGGCTATCATCTCTAAAAGAGTGTTTTTTTCTTTATCTATGGTAATCACTTGTGGCTCTCTTACCTCTCCTAGAACTGTTATTTCTCTATTAAGAACTTTTACATCCACTATCGGATTTTTTACCCACTCACCAAATAAAATTTTTAGCGTATCTTTCAGCTGAATGACAGTTCTGTTTTTCACATAGAGCCTTCCTATTTTAGGGATTTCAATATTTCCATCACTATCTACCATCAACCATTTGCCATATACTTCATTGGAGTTATAAATCCCATAACTTGAGCCAACCCCTAAATCATCTTGTTTCCAGACGCTAATACTAATTTTATCGTCTTTTCGGATATGGTATTGATAATTTTTATTGAAGTAAAATATGCTATCTAAAGCAGCAGTGCTATAATTGGCTTTTTTATCTACAAGTAGATTCGTAGTTTTGCATGATGCAAAGAGTAGCAGTGCCGATAACACATATATGGCAAATATGATGATAGACCTCATAACTATAAATATTGAAAAATAGACTTGATAATAGATGGTTTGCGGGAACGGATGATTTCTCTGACCGTTACAATTTTTGCCAAAACATTTTTTAATTGTTCTTCTAGATTTGCTCCTTTCTGGATATAGTCAAATGCTCCGTTTTTAAGTACATCAATGGCTGTTTGCATATCTTCCTGAGCAGAAATCATGACTGTAAAGATATTGGGGTCATATCGTTTAATTTTTCTGAGAACCTCATAACCATTGTAAGTGTCCATGCAATGATCCAGAAAAACGATATCTGGTCTGAGATGAATTTGGTTCAAACACTCTAAACCATTCTCAAAAAGTGTAGTATCCGTTTGATTTTGGTTATGAATAATCTGCTCAACCAGATTCAGATGAAATGGGTCATCATCTACTATAAATATTTTAAAATTTTCGCTTCTAGACATAATCGTAGATATTTTAATGTTTGATTATATCTATGCCAATCAAATACCAAAATTACAAAAGCATGCTTATCAGGATTTTATAAAAAAGCCATCGTATTTAAATTTCCATAAAAAAGCAAAAATCCATAATTTGGAAAATTATGGATTTAGCAAATAATTTATACAATTATTAAAAAGGCTTGACAATAACACAAAGAAAAAAATATATGAAAATTTGGACTCTTATTACTGATATTCTCAATTTAGAACCTTGAAATTTTTATATTTATTTAAGAAGAATATCTCATCATAGTATTTTATCTTTACAAGAAAAAACAGATTTTATCAAATGTATTGTATAGACAATAAAGAATATCCATGTAGCACAAGTCTGACCATGAAGTACATAGGTGGCAAATGGAAGGCTGTCATTTTAATTCATCTTATTGAAAAAAAACGATACAGTCAGCTAAGAAAAGAGCTTCCTATGGTTACAGAACGCACCATCAGCCTCCAGCTAAAAGAACTGGAAGAAGATGGTTTGATTTCTCGAACCGTTCATACTACCAAACCACCCTTAAAAGTTGATTATGAACTCACAGCATTTGGGAAAACTCTTATTCCATTACTTAAAGCTATGGATGAGTGGGGAAAGTCAACAGCTGAAAACAACAAGAAAATACAAGTAAAACCATAAATTCGTTGTAGAAAAGCTATCAAACAAGAGATTTCAGATAGTTTTCTACTTCTTTTTTGTTAGGAAAACGCTTCGTATCTTTTCCTAAAGTTTGGTTGATAATGATTCCTATGGGGTTTTCTTTAATTGTTAAATCTTTGATTTTGAGCTTTTTTAAAACATTTATTTCTGAAATTTGATTATCGCTTAAATCTAATGTTTTTAAAAGAACTAAATTTTCCAAGATAGTAATATCTGTGATAGCATTTCTTGATAAATTGAGTTTATGTAACTTTTTCAAATTTTTAAGAGGCTTAATATCTGATATACCACAATAAGTAGCATCCAACTCTTCTAACTCCGTTAAATTTGCCAATGCATCAATATTTTTAGTATCACAAAATTTTATTTGTAAACTTTTTAGGTTTTTAAGATTTGCCAAAGGGCTTAAATCTGTTAGAAACGACTTATTATAAGACAAATCTAAATATTTCAAATCATGAAGTTTACCCACGTCTAAGAGGCTTTCAATTTGAGATATAGATAGTTTTAATTTTTCTAAAGATGGAGCATTTGATAAATTCTGAGTATTTTCCAATTGTGCTCCATCTACACTTAATACTTTTAGTTGTTTAGGTAATGGAGGTATCTGAATAAGAGGCTTAAAAAGATTTTCTTTTCCTGAAAGAGTTTTATAATAACTTCCCAATTTTATTTCTTCAAGCCAATAGAATTCTGTTAAGCCTTCTAACACTTGCTCTTTCCCTGTAATCCATAAATAATAGCTTTTAGAGCCTGATGGAGCATTACTTAAATTTAGGATAGGTGCTTTTGTCTGAATGTTTTCATCTAAAACAGTCAATAATTCTTGTTTTCTTTCATCTTGTAATGCCTGATACTCTAGTAAATCCGAAGCAGAAAGAAGACTATTTTCTAATATAATTTTTCTACCTAAAAAGCATTCTAATTCATTGATTGGAGGTAATTGATTCATATTTATTATTTTATGTTTTTTATATAAGATAGTGAACTTGTCATATATCCCCATGATTACCTAATGATGATAACTATTTATTATTTCGATTCATCAATATTGTATTGTCTTCGTTGTTCTTTTGCATCTTCACAAATTTGTTTATTTTTTTTGATAAAATTAGGAGCATAATAAATCTTTCTTAATAAAAGTTTATCCATACTTTTTAGTTTTGGAATAGGGATGCATGTATTATATCCAAAAAATCGTAATCTTGTATATCGAGTTCTCCCAACCTGAATAATGTAGCCTTTTTCTACTTCTACGCCTTTTTCTGTAAATAACACTCCTAAAGTCATATAACCCGGGTAAAGGTCTATTTTTATTTGACAATAATCATAAAAAACATCCTTTACATATTTTAGTCTTTCTATTCTTCGTCGAATGCTGTCAAATGCAATATGTGATTTAAGAATTCCACCAAATTTCTTCAATCTACTGTTTTTTCTAATAATTCTGCTCACTTTTCTATCCATACGTTTAGAGTCAACTTCTTTCATTTTCTGAATCATTTTCTGCTCTTGAGAAATAGGCGTACAATAATAACATTCAGACTCTAAGGCTTTCATTTTTTGAAATAAAGCTCCATAAAAGTGATATTGATCTATTGTTGTATCTGTGGTCGTAATTGTATTATTAAAATAATATTCATTCACAAGTTGGTAGCCTCCATAATAGCTCATCATCCCACATAAACTATTGAACGGATTCAAGTCTTTTATCACAATGGGGCGAAAAAGTGTATTATACACCAAACAAAACGACTCAGGAGTTTTGAGTTTTACAATTTGCCGAACAATGTTATTGAAATACAATGAATCTCTTTTTTTATTCTGAAGGGCACTCACATCTGTAAGCTGATATACAAGTGTATCTAGTTTTGTAATAGGAGGATTGTTTAAAAACATGAACTGCCAAGGTGTATCAATATTATTGATATTTTGATTGTTTATTTTAAAAATGCTATCACAATCAGGTTTATATTTTAATCTTTTTTTGACATTCTTTGGAATGTATATTTCAACGGGTTTTTCAATAGGTTTATAATAATAACACCATTCCATATCTCTTAGATACTTAGCTCTAATAGCATAGTACACTTCTGCATGGAACGTAACAGGGTCTTTTTTATAATCTATCGAATCTTTTAAATAGTATTTATTCAAAGCTCTTGAACCTCCATATCGGTTCACAATCCATGCCATCCGTGAAAGTTCAGTTTTTTTACTATAATCTATAGAACGACAACAAAAGTCTGCCAAAAAACAAAATGATTCATTCATTTTTAAAGATGCTATTGAATCAACAAGTTTTACCAAAAAAGTTGAATCGTATTTTTCATAACGATTTAGTTTTTTAATCATACTTCTGAGCCAATTTCTGTTATTGACTAACTTTTTTGTACTTCCCAAATCTCGCCAATCGGTAATGGTATTGATATTTTCATCTGTAATTTTCACTTGTACCTCTTTTTGAGCATATCCCGTTGACAATGCTAAAACCAACATTATCAACGGGATAAAATACACTTTATATGAAGTAAATACAATCATCTTGTTAATTGCATGAATAAATTATTTTCTGGTTCATTTGCCTTTGAAATATTAATTTTCAATTGAATTGTAGAGCCTGTTAGTTCAGTTGTACTAAATTTATAAGGACTTGTTGTGTTATTAAAAACGGTATTTGTTTCTGGTTTGATAGCAAAAATATTCGATGTCTGATTGCTCCACATACCTTTTTCAACAGCCTCATTCATTTTGTTTTTGAGTATATAATTCATTTCTGTAAAAACAGCCACACCACCTATCATATCAGCCATATTGGGGGGTGTGATACCTGCTTTATCTGTAATACTTAATATACTCCATGTACCTTTTGGAGATATAATTTTGGTTTCTTCTTGTTTAGCTTTTTGGCATCCACTCAAAAAAACAACTAAAAAGAATAAAAAAGCATTTTTCATTTTCATAATTTTAAGAATTTGATAAGTTTTTTATATTTTAGAGATTCGTATTACTTGATGAGATGACTCTCTTGATAACTCCAAGAAATACACCCCCTGAGGCAGAGATGCAATATCCAAAGTAATGACTGAGCTTTCTATTTTGCCTTCTTTCACAACTTTACCCACACTATTGAGCAATTTGAAGCTATGGTTTCCACTTTGTTTCAAGTCAATCTGGATTTTATCTTGACTGGGATTAGGATACACTTTTTCTATTATGTGATTTCTTGATTCTATACCTGCAATGGGGTCAATAATTAGGTTGTATTCTTTGGTAGCACTACACACTCCATTAGACACCCGAATAGTAAAATTTGAAACTGTAGGAGTTGTTGGTGTACCTGAAATAACACCCATAGAAGCATTCAGACTTAAGCCTGCTGGCAACGTGCCTGCTGTCACAGCCCAAGAAAGTGTACCACCCAAAATATTTTGAGTAAGTGTTTGGTTATAAGGTTGTAACAAAGGGGCAACTGGTAAATCCGAAAAAACTATGCTGTTAGCATTGGGGCAACTTGGAAGAATTCTTACCAAATTATTTCTAGCCACACCATTATAAGTATAAAAATATCCTCCTGCTATAATTTTACCATCTGATTGTAAAGCTATTGTTTCTATGCCTCCTGTCACTCCCAAAGCATTTGCATTAAAACTTACATCTCTAGTACCATCAGTATTTAAGCATGTTATCCCCTGACTAATATTTACACCATTATAAGTAGTAAAATATTCTCCCCCCACTAGTATTTTCCCATCTGACTGAATAGCAATAGCTCTAACACCATTATTAAAACCTGTTCCAATGTTAAAAGTATTATCGAGTGTGCCATTTGTATTTAATCTGGCTATTCGATTCACAGAGCTACCATTATAGGTAGTGAAATATCCACCTACTACTATTTTTCCATCTTTTTGAAATGCAAAAGTTGTAGGAGAATTGTTGAAACCCGTTCCAATATTAAAAGTATTATCTAAAGTGCCATTTGCATTCAGACGAACTATTAATTCTCTAGCAGTACCATTATAACTCGTGAAAGGTCCACCAGCCAATATTTTACCATCTGACTGAATTGTTACAGCATCAACTTGATTATCAAAGCCAGTCCCAATATTAAAAGTATTATCTAAAGTGCCATTTGCATTGAGTCTGGCAATATAGTTGACAGCCGTACCATTATATTCTGTAAAATTTCCAATTACTACTATTTTACCATCTGATTGTAGAGCTATATCTCTAACAAACTGATTAAATCCAGTTCCTACATTAAAAGTGTTATCAAGTGTACCATCAGAATTCAGTCTGGCTATTCGATTCACAGAGCTACCATTATAACTCGTAAAGCCTCCAACACCTATAATTTTACCATCTGACTGGATTAAAAAACGATAAAAAGAGTTGTCAAGCCCAGTCCCAACAGTATTAAAAGTATTATCGAGAGTACCATCCACATTTAAACGCATGATAAATTTTCGAGCCTGATTTCCAAAAAGACGAAACCCTCCAGATACCAGTATTTTCCCATCTGACTGTACTTTTACCTGACTTACAGTCTGACTTACTCCTGAAGCTGTATTGAGTGAGCTATCCCAAGAGCCATTTGTATTGAGACGAACCAAAATTGATGCAGGATTATTATTAAAACTTGTAAAAATACCTCCTGCCAATATTTTTCCATCTGATTGTACTTTAATATTAAAAACACTTACATCAAAGCCAACACCAACACTTAGAGTATTATCTAAAGAACCATCTGTATTTAATCTAGCTATTCGATTAGCAGATGTACCATTATAACTCATAAAAGACCCTCCTACTAATATTTTCCCATCTGACTGTAATGTTATAGCCCCTACATAATTGCTAAAACCAACCCCTATACTGAAGGTATTATCGAATGTACCATCTGGATTTAGTCTTACTATTCTGTTGGATGATGTGCCATTATAACTCGTAAATTCTCCACCAACCAAAATTTTCCCATCTGATTGTAGAGCAAGACAAGCAGAATATTGATTAAACCCTGTACCAATATTAAAAGTGTTGTCTAGTGTACCATCTGCATTGAGTCTAGCTATTCGATTGACTGATGTACCATTATAACTGGTAAAAGTTCCTGCTACTACAATCTTTCCATCACTTTGTACTAAAATAGATTCTAATTGAATCCCATCATTTAAGCCTGTACCTGTTGTAGCAAAAGTGTTATCTAGTGTACCATTTGCATTGAGTCTAGCTATTCGACTCACAGAGCTACCATTGTAAGCAGTAAAATATCCTCCTACTACCATTTTACCATCAGGCTGTATAACAATAGAAGTAACAGGTCCACCATTAAAACCCGTACCAATATTGAAGGTATTGTCTAAAGTACCATTCGCATTTAATCTTACAAGACCATTGATAGATGTACCATTATAACTTGAAAAAATCCCCCCCACCAAAATTTTTCCATCTGAAAGTACCTTGACTACATACAAATCTGATCCTCCTTCAAACCCTGTTCCTATATTGAAAGTATTGTCCCAAGAGCCATTTGGATTGAGGCGAACCAGACGATCCCTAATATTACCTAATACTAAAATTTTCCCATCAGACTGAGTGGCCAATCCATAGATTGTCCCATTTAGAGATATACCATTGTCTGCTACATTAAAAGTAGGGTCGTTATTGCCAGCCTGTCCATAGCTTTGTTGAGAGTTTAATAAGCATATCAAGCCTATTAGAAATGATAAATAAAGTTTCTGTTTCATATCATTTATTAGTTTTTTTCAACAAAAATATGATATACCCAGAACCCTAGTCAACATAGTGAGTCTGTTACACGGAAACTTAGTCTATAAAAAAACAGTTATTATCAAGAGATAATAACTGTCTAGAAGTCATATAAAACTTATGTCTCATTATTTGACTATAAACTCACGATTATAAGCTGTATGGGTGTATATAATGGTTCTACTCTCTTTTAACCTAATCACATCACCTACATTCATTAAATATTCGCTACGAGCATTATCGTTGATAAAATCTGTTTTTCCATAGCTTTGTCCTTTTTCACAAATTTCAATATCAATTCTTTGTCCTGACCAGTTAATCACAGTCAGATAATTAGGCTGAATGGTTTCGTTTTTCTCCTCTTCATTTTCTTTAGATGAATGAACCAAATATTCATAGTGATTAGCTCCAAATGTATGTACCCAATTGTCTTTATCTTCTTTATTAAATTTCAGAGTAAATGAACCTTTCGCTATGCTTTCACTTTGAAAGCTTCCGTCAGGAGAAGGCAGAAAACATTCTATTCTTACAGAATATTCATCAGGGGCTAAATCTCTTAAGATTGTATTAAAGTAATAATCTACATCTTTGTATTGATGAGGAGAATCCCAATAGGTCATTTTATCCATGTGAACAAAATCGTAGTAAAAAGTTGTCCATGTTTCTGCACTAGGCGTTCTGGCAAAATTCACAGAAAACACAGCTTTTTCTTCATCATTGATAAATATTTTATATCCTAACAAAACAATATCTGTTGCATACCAAGTATTAGGAGGATATACGCCACTATTTTCTAGCATTTTATAAGTATTGAGTACACTTTTATCTAAATATACCCTTCCTCTTATAAACTCATTTAAACCAAAAGATTTCCTTTCTAAAGCAGCATTAGGACTGTCAGCGAATATTTTTTCTGTTGAGAAGATAATATTTCCTATATTTTTCCCATGGAACTCATTCCAAATTCCTTGATCTTTATATAATTCTGGCATAATTATGATATCAATTTATATAATAATATTATTCATCTTCTAAAATTTCACCTTCTAGCTCACAGATAAAACTGAAATTGATCATATACCCTGGCAGAAAACCATTGATATAATTTTTAGGTCCTTTATGGGGCCACAAGGCTTCTGGATCAAAGTCAGGATTTCTACCATGTTTTTCGTCCCAATATTGTTCCAAGCCTAAACATTCACCATTTTCATCTCTGTCATAGTTTCTCCACTCGTCCGATTTAGAAATCTCTAATCCATCAAGATCCCGAATATCTACTTCCTTCCAAACCATGAGAGGGTCATCTTCTCCATAATTTTTAGCATAATTAAAGCTAATTTCATTTTCATTGTTTTGGGGAAATAGTATATTACTCCTTTCATCTATGGTAGGATTTTTTAAGTCTAAAGTGAAGTTTAGATATTTTTTATATTTTCCTATCAACTCTTGTTTTAAAGATTCTGGCATAGGTGCATAGCTTCCATCTTGCTCATAATAAAGCCATTGATTATCCTCATCAGGGACTTCAAGTGAATTTAAGTCTACATGTATCTCAAGTCCAGACATCAACTCTTTTAAAGTGTTTGCATTCTCGTTGGTACTGATAAGCGAATATTTCCTAAAATATCCTAATGCTTTCCCATTTGCACCATTTCCCAAGTCAATGGGATTTATTTTTACAGATTTTATTTTGATTGCCATAGGTCTTATACTGAATTGAAAATATTTTTGAATAAATTATTTTCGGGTTATTGAAAGCAATTTTACTCTGTTGAGGACTTTCCTATCCATAAATGTGGCTCATAGACTAGGGAAATTAGTTCACAATGAAATATGCTACAACCACCAGCCTGATTAACCCAAAAACCAGCATTGTACAAATCTTGTGAAAAGCTAGTAGCACTAAATGGCTGAGGTAGGTTTTCAAGCATTATTGCCACTGTTTCAAGATATGCACTTATTACACCTATTATTTTTCCAGAGTTTACATTCTCTTTAGTTGTTTTATAAATAAAATCGTGTGTTAACAACACCAAATCAGGATTATCTATCGCTAACAACTCTATACGAAGAGACTGAGAGGTATTACTTACACGAATACGTGGTCGGGCTAAAAGTCTAGCTTTTTCAGCAAGTTGGGCATAAGTAAGAACCATGTGTTCAATATTCAAGAAGCTTTATAAATGTATTTAATAAAAAAACTACTTACTTAACATTATCACAAAGGATAGGATAATCAGAAAACCTAAATGTTTCAGAAGCTCCATAACTTGAGCCACCTAAATATTCTTGCCCTAATCTTATAATATAAATTTTGCAAGAACCATCAGCTTTTTTTACAGCAAGAGCTGCCGTTCTTGTACGATTTTCTATTACACTTGTCCACTCGTTTCTATTCACTTGCCAGTCATGTTGAGTTAAATTTACTTTAATAATTTTTTCACCAGCAAATCCAAGTTTTCCAAAAGCAATTTTAAACTCTTGTTCTATGGTAGGGTCGCTTGTTACAGCAACAGGCATACGAGCTTCTTTCAACAGCCTTGTTTTATTTTCTTTAGTAAAGGTCTCTAGGTTTATTTTTGAGATTTTAGAAGTAAATTCTTTCATCTTTTTATACCCATCTGCAAATGTGGCATTGTTAGGATAAACTTGTCTTGCAGCATCCATATAGGTTTCATGGATGGTCATTTCTTGAATAAACCCTTTCAAGCTATTTACCTGAGTAAAGAATTTCAAACTCTCTTCATATTCCTTAATTTTATTGTCCAAATCAACAAAATGCCTAGATGTAATACTTTTTATTTTTGATGGATCATCCATTACTTTAGAATCTTTTTCCATAGCTAGAAATTGTGCCAAATAATTTTTATATTCTACTATTTCTTTGTTACTTTTCTCTATATCTTCAGGTTTATCTCCTCTATATTGTATGGTGTTACCACTAAACAACTTAGACAAACCATCCATAGTATTAGAAGTTTTTTCGCGTCCCTCAACTTTTGCTGTTTGCTGTCCTTCATATTGCCCTTGCCATTTCTTCAATTCAGCTTCTAAAGGTTCTGTATTATAGTTTTTATCTTTCATTTTAATGTTATTTAAAGCAGTTTGGGATGCTTTAACGTAACTAACTATACTATTTCCTTTAGGAATTTCTTCCATTTTTTTGATATTCTTCCAAAAGATTTTGATATGAGCCTTTGCAGGGCTACTTTCATCAGCAGGGCTTAAGACAATATCATCTCCCTTTTTGGGGGGTTGTGCAATAGAAAACAAGGCACAACCCATCATCAATGTGACTAAAACAGATATTTTAAATATTTTTTTCATAATTCTAAGATTTTAACTTGTTAAATAATAGTTATTTATTGAGCAATAAGATTAAATTGAATTGAGGTTTAGAAGCAGTAGCAATGTTGAGCTTCAATTCCATTGATTTTGAGGTTAACAAACTACTCAATACATAAGGACTTGACTGATTGGGAAATACTGAAACGGCTGCTGATGTCATTTGCAAAGTGTTTGTACTAGCTGTATAAACATAAGTTCCTGATTCCACCACATTTCCTGCGTTATCTTTTAACTCATAATCTTTATCTGTGAAATTGGCTGTTCCTCCCACCAAATTAGATAAACTTGTGGGTAAAGCCCCTCCTACCTCAAAACTTACAGTTGTGATATTCCAAACTCCTTTGGGAGTTGGGCTAGGATTATTATTGTTCTTCTTTTTACATTGGCTGGTGAGTAATAATACACTCATGCTCAATAAACATATCAATGATCTGATTTTCATAATATTTCAATATTAAATGTGAATACTTTTGACTATTGTTTGATAATTTTGATAGATTGTTTTTGTCCTGATATTTCTAAGAAATAAAGCCCCTGAGGCAATGAAGAAATATCTAAAACAGCCTTTGAACCTTCTGTTTTACCTTCTTGTACCAATTTGCCCAAACTATTGAGCATTCTGAAACTATAGCTACCACTTTGCTTCAAATCAATCTGGATTTTGTCTTGGCTGGGATTAGGATATACCTTTTCTATTATTTGAGTTTTGGGCTCTATTCCTGCAATAGGATCTACCACAAAATTGTATTCTTTAGTAGCTGTACATGCTCCATTAGATGCCTGAACAGTAAAAACAGCAGTTACTGGAGTAGTTGGTGTACCTGAAATAACACCAGTAGAACTATTAAGGGTTAAACCAGCAGGTAATGTGCCCGCCGTTACAGACCAAGTAATACTGCCATTTAGTCCATTTTGGCTTAACGTTTGGCTATAAGGTTGTAATAAAGGAGCTGTTGGCAAATCTGATAATGTTGAACTATTTGGGCAACTGGGCATGATACGAACCAAACCGTTTCTGGCTACACCATTATATCTTGAAAAATTTCCACTGATGATAATTTTCCCATTTTTCTGAACACCTAAGCTATAAGCATCATCATTAAATCCAATTCCTGCATTAAAAGTAGCATCAATAGTACCATTGGGATTTAATTGAATCAGTCCATTACTTGGAGTACCATTATAACTCGTAAAGCCTCCCATAACCAAAATTTTTCCATTTGGTTGGAAACTTATATCATTTACTGAGTTATCAAACCCAGTTCCAATATTAAAAGTATTGTCTATTGTACCATTAGCATTTAATCTTGCCAGTTCATTATAAACAACCCCATTATATTCATAAATACCTCCTACCAATATTTTTCCATCTGATTGAAAAAGAAAAATACGAGGAGCACTATCAAATCCAGTACCAGTGGGACTAAATGTATTGTCTAAACTACCATTGCTATTCAAACGAACTACATCACTGCAAGTCGTTCCATTATAATCATTGAAACCACCAGCAACTAAAATTTTGCCATCTGGTTGAAGACTCATTACATCTACTGAATTATCAAAACCAGTTCCAATACTAAAGGTATTATCAAGTGTACCATCAGCATTTAATCGAGCTATTCTATTTCGAGCGGTTCCATTATAGCTTGTGAAAGATCCCCCTACCAATATTTTTCCATCTGATTGTAGAGCAAAAACATTAGGACGAGAGTTAAATCCCGTACCCGTTGTACTAAAGGTATTATCGAGTGTACCATCAGGATTTAAACGAGCAATTTTATTTACAGGAGTACCATTATAACTTGTAAAACTACCTCCTACCAATATTTTTCCATCTGATTGAATAGTTAAGGCTGAAAGTGATTGATTAAATCCAGTTCCAACATTAAGAGTATTGTCAAGTGTACCATCAGCATTCAAACGAGTTATTCGATTGATAGGTGTTCCATTATAAACCCTAATATCTCCATACAAAATAATTTTATCATCAGATTGTACTTTTACAAAAGTACCTCCATCACCCCATATACCTGTATTATTTTTTAAAGTATTATCCAAAGAGCCATCAGTATTGAGGCGTACAAGACCAAATTTAAAATTAACTCCATTATATCCCTGAAAACCTCCTCCTACCAATATTTTTCCATCTGATTGAAAGGCAAGTGTCTGGGTAAATGCACCACCACCACTTCCCATACTTGCAGGGTTATCAATGGCTCCTGTACTCCCATTCAATCGTACCAAACCACCTGTTGCTGTGCCATTATATGTAGTTCCTCCTGCTACCCATACATAATTGGTTGACGGTTGAATAACAACCTCCTGAACACTTCCTGTAAATCCAGAACCTCCATTATTAAAGGTATTATCCAAACTACCACCAGTATTCAAACGAACAATACGATTGGCTGTACTACCATTGTAACTTGAAAAATTTCCTCCTACCAAAATTTTCCCATCTGATTGAATAGCAAAAGAAACCACAGGAGAATTAAAACCTGTTCCAACAGAAAAACCAGTATCCAAAGTACCATTAACATTCAAACGAGCTATATTATTTCGAGTAGTTCCATTGTAATTGGTAAAAGATCCCCCCACTAATATTTTTCCATCTGATTGTATAGCTAAAGCATTCGTTGTAGCATCAAACCCTGATCCAGTATTAAAAGAACTATCTAAAGTACCATCAGCATTGAGACGAGCTATTCTACTTGTAATAGTCCCATTATAGTTTGAAAAACTACCCCCTACCAATATTTTTCCATCTGATTGTAGGACTACACTATACACAGCACCATTAAACCCTGTCCCAACATTAAAGGTATTATCTAAAGTACCATCAGCATTGAGGCGGGCTATATTATTTCGGGATGTTCCATTATAACCTATAAAATTTCCTCCTGCCAATATTTTTCCATCTGATTGTAGTATTAATCTAAAAATATGTCCATTACCATTAAACCCAGTTCCAATGTTAAAGGTGTTGTCTATTGTACCATCAGCATTGAGTCTAGCTATTCCATCTTTAAAAATACCTCCTACAAGAATTTTTCCATTTGCTAAATGAACGACACTATATACAGTACCAAAGATTCTTCCATTATCAGCCACATTGAAGGTTGCATCGTTGCTACCAGCTTGAGCCCATGTGTATTGGTTACCAAAGCACATACAAATCAGGCTCATTAATACAATAAGATAATTTTTTCGTTTCATATACATATTAGATTATAAAGTTTTCATCAAACTTATAAATATGTAAGCTGTATATGTCAACATCTTGAGTGTGTGAGCAAGAAGTTTAGTTTATAACATATGTATGTTTTAGTATGGGAATTCTGGTTCTTGGGTAAATAATCTTCCGCTATTTTCGAGTAATGGAGATACTTTTAGCAGGGGATTATTTCTGGCATATATATTTCGCAACTCAGAAATATTGAGTAATGTATCAGGAAGGCTTTCTAAATGAGTATTAGAGAGTGATAATGATCTTAAATGAGACAATTGTTCTATTTCAGGAGGGATACATTGGAAGTTATTCACATCCATGTATAACCAGTGAAGATTTTTGAGTTGTAATATTTCCATAGGGAAGCTTTTTAGCTTACAATTTGCTAAATGTAATTGTGTTAAACTTTGAAATTGTATAATCTCCTGAGGAATATGCCCTAATGGATTGTTGGATAGTGAAAGAGTATGTAATTTTACTAAATTCCTGATTTGAGAGGGTAATTTCTCCAACTGATTCCATCCCAAAGAAAGAGACTCTAAGCTATGCAGTTCTCCTATTTGTGCAGGTATCTTTTGAAGGCAATTACTGTTTAAAAAGAATTCTTTTAAGTTTTTAAGTTCTCCAATTTCGATAGGCAGATTTTCTATTTTATTATAATCTAAGTTTAATTTTTGTAAATTTAGTAGTTGCCCAATTTCAGATGATATAGTTTTTAATTGATTGGATCCTATATGTAAAATCTCTAAATGATGTAATTGCCCTATCTCAACAGGTAATGCTTTTAATTGATTGTTGTGTATAGATAAATCTTTTAAATTATATAATTCTCCTATTTCAGTTGGTAAACCTTCTAATTTATTTTTCCCTAAAAACAATTCTTGTAAATTAGATAAATGCTTGATTTCAGCAGGCAATTCTTTCAATTGATTATCTTCTAAGTTTAAAGATATTAAGTTAGATAATTGGCTGATTTGAGAGGGTAATTTTTCAAATTTATTACATTTTAGTTTTAGTTTCTGCAATTTTCTTAATTGTCCTATTTCTTCAGGTATTCTTGTAAGTAGGTTATAACTTACATCTAACTCTTCTAACTGATGCAAATCTCCTATCTGAGGCAGAATATTTTCTAATTGACAACAAGATAGAAACAGCTTCTTTAGATTTTTAAGGTTTCCTATTTCAATGGGTAATGGTTCTAAATAAGAATTATGATGTAAATCTAATATTTCTAATTGCTGAAGTTTAGCAATATCAGGTGGTATTTTTTTTAAATAACTTCTTGATAGATTTAGGTGTTGAAGTTCTTTAAGTAAACCTATTTGTTTGGGAACTGTCTCTATTTCCAGTTTTTCCTCTAATTCCAGTTTTTTCATAGCCAAAGGGTTTTCTACTTTTGGCTTCCATTTCCATACCCAGTTGATGATGATATGTATATCGTTGAGAGTATAACCAAAATATTCTTCCAAATTAGGTTCATAGCTCTTAGCCATCTCTAAAGCTAGGTTCAAATTCTCTCTGCTATCACTGTATAACAATTCTAAGAGGTTCTTAAAATCTGTTTTCATAAAACAAATTATACTTTATTTGAATCAGTACTCAATAATGAAAGCTTACTCATACTCTCTACCCATTTCTATAATCAGCCAAAGAGTAGCCCAAGTAGGATATCCATGCAATTCAAAAGTCTTCTCATCACTATCTCCTTCCATCATTATCCAAGTAACGCCTCTTTCTAGTATAATACTGATATGCCAGTTGAAGCAGGAATCTTGTGGTATTCCATTTTCCTGAATATAAGATATTTGCCCTTTTAGAAATCTTTTTAACTTATTTATATCTTCAAGCTCCTCTTCAGAAATCGATGTATTTTTACTTAAGGATAATATGCTGGTGGGTTTGTGTGTAACTATCTGACCAGCCATTGTCAATATTTCTGCTAAAGCCTCCCATGTCAGAAATGAGAACTGATATGCCTCTATAAGCTCATGTAGTGCTTCATAATACACATCTAAACGGCAATTACCTGTATCTATACTATTTATTTTTCTGTAAAACTCTTGATTAGTCATATAATTTTTATGTAATATGTATTAATGATGATATACAAACTCATAAATCAAATAAAACAAGCCTCCTATTGCAAAACCAATAACGCCTCTGACTACTTTAGCTTGTAATTCTTTTATAAATACTTTGTTTTTGGCGATATGTGTGTCTGTATCTTTGTTTTCGAACTGAGTTCCTTTACTCATTTGAGCACCTGCTTGTCCAGAAACAGCTAAAAGCCAGAAAAAACCATAATAAACAACACCCAAACCACTGATAATCATCAGAGCCATTCCTCCAATACTTAAAAAATTTTCCATAATCAATATAAATTTAAGGATTTATAGAACAAACATATCCTAAATAAAATACTTAGGATATGTTTATATTCTTTTACAGTTCATTAGTTGATTTTAATACACCCGTCTTTAATTTCTACTTTATCTCCATCGTTTACTTCTATTTTACCACAAGGAGTTTCAATCACACATTTGGTACCACTACCCTGAATGGTCACAGAAGAAGTTGTTGAACCACTAAATTTCACTTCTTTGGTTTGTCCATTCATATAAACTTTCATGGTGTGAACCTTAGAGTCTTTATTGTAGTAACGAATGGTTACTGCTGCTAAAACATCTGCTATAGTCAAAAACATAGACACAGAGACTAAAAAAAGAGCTTTTTTCATATTTTTTGAGTTTAAAAGGTATTAAATCATTTTAATTATTATTCATCTACGTCTTCTTTTAATTTGATTTTTGTACAATCATTCTTCAGGTAATATATCTTTACTTTATCCCCTACCTGATACTTGTCATATTCTGTTTTATTTACATATAAATGTCTTCCCTGAAAAGTTCCGAATTCCATATTCTGAATACTCATGTCTTTTAATATTTCATCTACATTTTTCACTTTTTTTAAAGTATCTTTTTTAGGTTTTATATTTTTACTTGGATCAGTAAAGTACATGACATATAAAGCATATAGTGTTCTTTTTTTCTTTCTCAGCTTCTCTTTTCTAGAGATACTTGCCTCCACAAGAATTCCATTTTCTTTGAATTCATGATGGTTTTCACAAGCCATTAAGATAAAAAGAAACACATATAATATTTTTCTCATAAAAACTTATTTGCTTTTTTCACATAACTACCACTTGGACGTATCTCTAGATATTTTCTGATATGTATTTTATCTTCTGTTAGTTTATAAGCAGCAAAACAAGCCTCCCAAATATTGTCATCCATCATGTTTGTATCTGCTCCATTTTGCTCAGCAGAAATATAAAACTCTATAGCTTTGTCATATTTTTTGAGAAAATGATACGCTGCACCTATTTGGCTTTCACAATCACCTTTTCGATTAGGATATTTATTTGCTAAATCCTGATAAGCTTCTATTGTTTCTTGGAATGCTCCTTTGAGCATAAGTCCAGAAGCAGCATTGAATGCCTTATCTTCATCATCTTGTGTCATAACAGCCAAAAATGCATCTCTCATTTTTTGAGCCTTTTCAACATTTAAACCTTTTTGAAAGCTTTCATCATCCAAACGGGTATAAACCTGTTGTTTATCATTTTTTTTCCCAAATAGAAAATCTAATAGTCCCATTTTATTAATCTTTATATAGTTTAATAAATTCTATTCTTCGATTATTTGCTTTCCCTTCTACAGTATTGTTAGACTCTAAAGGTTTAGCATCTCCCAATCCATTTGTTTCAATGCGTGTGGGATCAACCTTAAATTCCTCTACAAATACTTTCTTTACCATAAGAGCCCGTTTGATGGAGAGTTCCTGACTCGTTTTGGCATTCGTGCCATTTTCCGAATCCGTATGAGCAAGGACTCTTACTCTCAAGTTTGGCGTATCTATCATAATTTGTGCAATTTCTTTCAAAACACCATAACTTTCAGGTTTTATTTTATCTGAATTGGTTTCAAAAAGAATTCCTCTTGTGGTGTATTTACCCTCATTGACTAGTTTTGTATAAACATTGGGTCTGCCTTTAGAAAATGCAATATTACTGATTGCCACACCACAATTATCACAGGCAAAATTTTGTTGTATTACCATTTTATAAGCAATTCCTTCTTGAAAAGCATCTAGAACATCCCATATTTTTTCATTATCAAGATAAACTCTTAATCTGCTTCTCTGACGCCAAATGTATATTTTAGTTATTTTACTTGAGTTTTCAATCAGTTTTGATTGCTCTTTGGAGTCTTTATTTAATTCTTTTTTGTTTTCATCAATGGAAAGAAAAGACGTTTGATTCTTCCCTGGATGAATGGTCACATGAGTCCTTAAATCATTTTTTATTTTATTAACTGGCATTTCAGGGTTTTTAATAAAATCAAATGATAAACCCGTTTCATTTGTACCTACATTATCCAAGCAAATGGCATCCATTTCGATGGAAAACTCTAGAGGTAAGTCTTGTAAATATTTGGCTTCATAATTGCCATTTCCCTGCATTTTCAGCCATTTATAAGGTAAATCTTTCATAGAAATAATAGCAGCCTTTGCTTTTGTACTCCAGTTAGCAGGCAACTCTCCTACGGGATCTTTCTCAAAATCTTCAAAAACTAACACTTTTTCATTAGGGATAAAATCAAAATCGGAGTAAGCCTGAAAGCTTGTATTCTGTATAGGTTTTATGGTATCTTTTTTACTTTTAACCTCTATTTTTTTGGTTTCAGGTTCTTCTTTTCTTGGTTTTTTCTTAAAAAGTCCTTCTATTTCATTTAATCCTTTATCTACTCCCTGACTCACATTTTGATTGATTCTTTTAGTAGTTTTTTGTTTTACCACTTTTTTGGGATCTTTAATTTGCCCCATCCCGTCCAAAATAATACACATCAATAGGTATAACAGAATATAAGTTTTTTTAGCCATATCAATAAAATTTAATTATTGGCTAAATCTAAATATAAAGACTTGTTATGAAGGATAAAAATGAGTTTATGAAGCAGATGGTTAGTTTATGAAAATCAGTAATCTTTACTACTAAGTCCTTTTAGGAAAATTTGATTTTAAATCAATTCTCATTATCTTTGAATACATGACTGACTCCAGTATACTCAAGCTTTGAGGTTTTCATTACTTAAATTTTTATATATTTTGAGGAATTTTATACTTTGTGGCTGTTTTTTTATTATTTATCAGCTGACATTTGCTCAAAACTTCTCCATAGAAAAATTTGCTACCCCACACCCCTTCCCAAGTGCTGAACTCTATGATATCATAGAAGACCATTTGGGTAATAAATGGGTTTCTTCTGATATTGGAATATTTAAGATTAGAGGTAATTCTGTTGACTATTATACTACCAAAAATGGTTTAGGAGAAAATGTGATTTTAAAATTTTTCAAAGGACTCGAAAATCGAATATGGTTTGTTGGTCTTTCTGGTACTTTAGGTCTTATAGAGCATGGTGATATACAAAAAAATAATATTTCTAACGTTGTTTTTAACAGTTTTTCTGAAAAAACTTATATCTCATCACTTGTAGAAAAAGAAAACTATGTTTTAGAATTTAGGAAAGTTAATGATTCAAAAATATATTTAGCTGATGATAAATCTTTAAAATATAGAACTCTACATACGATTAATCATCAAACAGTTTATATCTCTATTTATCCTGATAAACAACATCTCATTGTTTACTCCAATACAGAAGGCAAGATAAAAGGTGTATTTGATTGGATTATAAAAGTTGGGAATCAGGAATATAAATACTCAAATTTATTTCAACGTCCTAATCAGAACAATAGAGTGATTATTTCTAATGATTCTACTATTTATGTAAGTAATACGAATGAAATTATCAAATTTATTCACTTTAAGCCTGTTCACAAATATACACTTCCACACGAAGTCTTCTGTATTACCCAAATAAACCAAAAAATATATTGTGGAGTTCGTAACAATGGGCTATACCTTTTAGAAGAAAATAGTATTCAGAAGGTTTCAGCCCCTATTATAGAAAAACTAAGTATCAGCAAAGTCTTATTGGATAAAGAAGGAAATATTTGGTTTACAACTTTAGACAAAGGCTTATATATCTGCAAAAATCCACAGTTACAATCTATCTATAAAGGAGAGAATAATGTTGTTAAATTTCTTGATTCTGATAGCAACAAAATTGATATTTTATTATCTAATAATACCCTCTTATCCAGAAATTTAGCTCAAAAACTTTTGTTAAATAATAAAGATAACATCATCAATGATATTATCTTCCATAATCGTGAAAAGCTATATATCACTTCAAATGGGTTATTACCAGAGCAAAAATCATATATTATATCTTTCTTCTTAAAAGGATATAAGCAGTTGAATAAATACAAATATATATTATTTGGTAGTGGTAATGTATTTTTATTTAATAAATATAACAACAGTGTCCAAGAACAATCCTTAAATGAAAAGATTTTATGTGTAGAACCTCTCAGTCAAAATGTAGTTTGGGCTGGCACACAAAATAAAGGTATCTATCGATTAAAAATAGATAGTAATAATATTAATTCTGAATCTCTAGGGTATAATTTTAGAGTAAACACACTATGTAAAATTGATCATAATCTTATTGCAGTAGGCACTAATGAAAAAGGTTGTATGCTCTTGAACTCAAAGGGTCAGATTATAGAAAGCATTGAAAACCTGCCACAAAGAGTTGATTGTTTGGCATATCAAGATGGTTTGTTATTTATTGGTACTCGTGTTGGATTGTATGTTTATCATCTGAAAAGCAAAAAAACAACCATACTCAATAGCAGTAATTTCTTACCTTTTGATGAGATTGTAGATGTCAAAGCTTCTTATGATTATCAATTGTATATAGCTGGTAAATATGAGGTATCAGCTCTTGATATTGAGTATATTAAAAACTTAAAACTTGATATCCAATTAAATATTCTTTCAATCTCGCATCCTATTGATAAAAATAAACCTGTTACTATTCACCAGAAAGAAAATTTTAACATTAGTTGTATTCAAAATAATTATAAAGCATCTCAAAATATTGTTTATCATTTTATCATCATTGCTAGTGATGGCACCATAATCAAACATCAAAAAACGAAACAAAATTCGCTGGATATTAAGCTTCCAGCAGGTAATTATACATTGAAAATGTATGCTTCAGACTATACTTCTTTATCAAAGTCTAACGAGATAGTATTGTCATTAAACATACCCACTTTTTTTTATCAAACTTGGTGGTTTATTGTTTTATCAACTGTATTATTTTTTATTATTCTGTTTTTAATCATTCAAAAAATCATCAGAAATATTAAGATTAAAGAGCTTGCTAAACGCTCTATACAACAAAGAATATCAGACTTGGAGAGCAGAGCCCTTCAATCACAAATGAATCCTCATTTTATTTTTAATGCCATCAACTCTATTCAGGCTTTCATATTACAGAATAGAAATGAAGAGGCTCATTTTTATTTAGCAGAATTTGCTAAACTTATTCGGATGATTTTAAATAATAGTCGTAAAAAAAGCGTAACTATTCAAGAAGAATTAGAATTGTTAAAAATATATATTTTATTGGAATCTCAGAGGCTAAATAGTCCTATTCAATTCAAAACTCAGGTCGATTCTAATATTGATATTCGAGAGTTTATTATTCCCACCATGATTTTACAACCTATCTTAGAAAATGCCATTTGGCATGGTTTGAGTGGGGAAAATAAAGAGAAAATTATAGAGATGAGATTTTCTATTGCTGATGATTTTCTGATAGTAGATGTATTTAACAATGGTAAGCCTTTTCTCACAAAAGAAAAGAATAAAAACCAACATACATCACAAGGTTTACAAATTATAAAAGAAAGAGTATTATTATTGCATCAGAATCAGAACAATAATCTTAGTTATTTTGACATCAGAAATGTAGAAAATGGTGTATTGGTCAAAATTATATTCCCTTTATTAACAGAATTTGATTAAACAATTATGAAAGTAGCAATTATAGATGACGAAGAAAGTAGCATTCAGGTTTTAAGTATTCTTCTACAAAAACATTTTCCAGATTTAGAGATTGTAGGTACAGCTTATAACATTCATGATGGAGAAGATTTAGTACATGAATATGAACCAGATATATTATTTTTGGATATTCAGATGCCAGATGGTTCTGGATTTGACCTGCTTAAAAACCTAGGGCGTAATAATTGCTCTGTTATTTTTATAACAGCCTATGACCAATATGCTATTAAAGCCTTTAAAATCAGTGCCGTAGATTATCTACTGAAACCTATATCTCTTACAGATTTACAAAGTGCTATAGATAAGTGTATGATTATGAGGGATTTTTACAAAAAAAATCCAATTTCTTATGAAGATCTTCTCAAAAATGCTACTGCCAAACAACATGAAAAGGTGCTTGTACTCAATAAATACTCAGACGAAAAAATCATTTATCAGAGAATTATTAGCATCGAAGCCGATTCCAATTATGTGATTATTCATACCAATCAAAATCAAAAAATCATTTTATCAAAAACTCTTAAAGAAATTGAAGAAGCTGTATGTGATGAGACTTATTATTTTCTCAGAATACATAAATCTTATATCATCAATACTCAGCATATCAAATCTATCCAAAAAAAGGATGTAGCTTCTGTTACGATGCAGAATGGACAAATTATAGAGATTCCTCAACGCAGAAAGGCAGAAATACTAGATATTTTAAACCATATCCTCATTCCATAAAGCAGATATTGTAATTTATTTTAAATCATAGTAAGAAGTTTAGAATTTTTATTACTCTGAACTAATCATGTTACTATATAGTCCTAAAAAATATATCTTTACTATTAAATTGATAATATTTTCAAATTTCTTATCATGCATTGTTATTCAAAGAATTTTAGTTTAGAAGAAGTATTTTGTGTACTTCTATAAAATTATTCTGTTCATCATATAGTTTTAGCAGATATATTCCCTGTGACATATCTTGTAGGTTTAATTGAACCTTTTCTCCTTTTACCTTGTATATTTTTCGCAAATCTCCTGATATTGAAAAAATATGAGCCTCTGATATGGCTAAGCCCAAACTTTCTACATTAACAATACTATTTACAACAGGATTAGGATAGATACTTAATTTTGTTTTGAAACATAATGGTTGTAAGCTTATTACCTTAGAATAGCTTTTTATATGGTTTTTATCTATAATTTTGAGCCTGTAATAATTGATCTGATTGGTTTGTGATACCTCCTGATTATATACATTTTGGCTATTTTTATTGTGAGGATTTACACTCACTACTTCTTGAAAATTTAATCCATTTGAACTTTGCTCTAAAATATATTGCTCAATATCAAACTCTTGCGATGTAATCCAAGTCAAAGAAGCCTGACAACCTTTATCCTGAACTGTAAATGATAGTAATTTTAAGGGTAAAGGGGTGTTGTCATGAGCAATATGCCCTCTTAAATAATCAGGTGTGTATCGCCAAGGACTATATACCTGCCCTGTAATGGCTGTTGTTTTATCGTACTCTATTCTGGCACGTACTTTATTTTGTCTACCTACTTTTAAAACTATATTTTTGATTTCTGTTCCTGATATTCCTAAATCAGAGAATATACCTTGCTTGTCTGAAAACTGAACACTGTTTGTAATAGGATTAGAAGAAAAAGGTTGCCCTTGAGGTCTTACTTCCCAAACTACTTTTCCTTTTACTCTTCCCAAAAAAGATTGCCCAAACAAACCCACACCAAAAGAGGTAGAATTTACATTACTTTGGTTAATCAGGCTTGTAAGATCATCGTTATATAATTTTAAGTTGCTACGCATATTATCCTGATTATTACCATAATGCATATACACCTGTCCCTCATTTGTTTGTCCAGCGTCAAATTCGTAAGCACCTATAATGATGTCTGAGTATCCATCCCCATTCACATCCCCTGCACTGGATACACTATAACCAAACAAAGAGAAAGCCTGATTAGATTCAATTTGCCAATTAGGTGTTACAGAAAGCCCCGTTGCTGAACCATGATATAAAAAAGCTCCCCCTTCTTCAGTTTGTCCATTGGAGTATCCAGAAGCACCCATGATCAAGTCTGAATATCCATCTCCATTTACATCTCCAGCACTCGCTACACTCTGACCAAAATTTGCATTAGCCTGATTAGATTCAACTTGCCAGCTGGGGGTTGTAGAAAGCCCAGCTATTGAACCATGATAGACATAGACTCGCCCTTCATTTGTCTCTCCATTAGTTAAATCCCAAGCTCCCACAGCCACATCAGAAAATCCGTCCCCATTCACATCCCCTGCTGTTGCAATACTGTTACTAAAGAAAGCATTTACAACATTACTTTCTGCTGTCCAGTTAGGGATTATAGATAGCCCTATAGAACTTCCATAATATACAAAGCCTCTTCCTTCATTTGCCTCTCCTGCATCAAAACTATATGCACCTATAGCCACATCAGAAAATCCGTCCCCATTCACATCCCCTGCTGTTGCCACACAAAAGCCAAAAAATGCCCCTGCCTGATTGCCTTCTACAATCCAGTCTGCAAATGTAGAGAGTCCTGTTGCTGAACCGTAATAGAGTGCAGTAATTCCTTCATCTGCTTCCCCAGCATCATAACGATAAGCTCCTATCAGTACATCCGAAAATCCATCTCCATTTACATCTCCTGCTGTAGATACACAATATCCAAATTGAGCTCCTGCTTGATTGCTATCTCTTGTCCAGTTGGGGGTTGTAGAAAGCCCCGTTGCTGAACCATGATAGACATAGACTTGTCCCTCATCAATTTGTCCATTATCATAAAAATGAGCCCCTACAATGACATCCGAAAATCCGTCTCCATTCACATCTCCTGCACTGGATACACTGATTCCAAAAAAAGCATTGGCTTGATTAGATTCTGCCGTCCAATTGGGGGTTGTGGATAGCCCCGCTGCTGAACCATGATAAACATAGGCTCTTCCTTCGTTTGTTTGTCCTGCATCAAAACCATATGCCCCCACAATGACATCCGAAAATCCATCTCCATTCACATCGCCTGCACTGGATACACTTATTCCCAGAAATGCATTAGTCTGATTAGATTCTATCATCCAGTTAACAACTGACGATAAGGTGTTTGGAGAGCCTAAATATAACCATACTCTCCCCTCATCAGTTTCGCCAGCATCAAAACCCCAAGCCCCTACAATAACATCTGAGAATCCATCCCCATTGACATCTCCTGCACTTGCAATACTTACACCTAAATTTGCATTGGCTTGATTGGATTCAACTTGCCAATTAGGTGTTGTGGAAAGTCCTGTGATAGAACCATGATATACATATACCCTCCCTTCATCAACTTCGCCATTATCAAACCACCAAGCCCCTATAGCCACATCCGAAAACCCATCTCCATTCACATCTCCAACATTTGATACATAAATACCCATTTCTGCATTGGCTTGATTTGATTCGACTTGCCAACTAGAAGTTGTGGAAAGTCCTGCTGCTGAACCATGATATACATATGCCCTCCCTTCATCCACTTCTCCGTTATCAAATCTATTTGCACCTACTACTACATCAGAAAACCCATCTCCATTCACATCTCCTGCACTGGATACACTAATTCCAAATTGAGCCCATATCTGATTCGATTCTGCCGTCCAATTAGGAGTTATGGAAAGTCCTATTGTTGAACCATGATAGACATGTGCTCCACCTTCATAAGTTTGTCCATTTGTAAAAAAAGGAACCCCTACAATCACATCAGAGAATCCATCTCCATTTACATCTCCTGCACTTGCCACACTCCAACCAAAATTTCCAACAATTTGATTAGATTCAGCAACCCAATTGGGTGTTATGGAAAGCCCCGTTGCTGAACCATGATGGATATAGGCTCTTCCTTCATCTGTCTCTCCATTATCGAAAATAATGGCACCTACAATGACATCAGAAAACCCATCCCCATTGACATCTCCTGCTGTAGATACACTCCAACCTAATAAAGCATCCACTTGATTTGACTCAGTAGTCCAATTAGGTGTTGTGGAAAGTCCTGTTGCTGAACCATGATAGACATACGCTCTTCCTTCGTCTGTTTCTCCAGCATCAAATTTATTTGCACCCACAATGACATCGGAGAATCCGTCCCCATTCACATCTCCTGCCGTAGATACACTAAATCCAAATTCTGCCCCTGCCTGATTCACCTCAGCAGTCCAGTTAGGTGTTGTGGAAAGCCCTGTTGCTGAACCATGATAAACATAAACCCTTCCTTCATCTGTTTCTCCATTATCAAAGTTTGGAGCACCTACAATGACATCAGAAAACCCATCCCCATTGATATCTCCTGCACTTGCCACACTTGTACCCAACAAAGCACTATTTTGATTACCATCAGAAATCCAGCTATGAGTCGTAGATAAAGGGTCTATTGTTACAGGATAAACTGCATTTGAAGCATTTACTACGATATTTATATTTTGCTCCTCTACTCTAAAATCAGCATTCAAAAGCTTTCCTTCTGCATCCCAAACTTTTAAGTCTTTATAAATAACCGTCTGATTGTCAGTATTCAAATTTATTTCATTACTTGATTTTTTAACAATTGTTGTTGCTGAATTAACTGATAATTGTAATTTGAGTTCCCCCAATCCCAAATTCTCTTCAATAATAAAGTTTTGTCTTATTCCATTGGAATCATTGATATACTCTGTAAACCAACCTTCATACTGTATTTTTAAACTATCGCCCTTGATATAACTACTACAAATATTTTCAGTTGATAATTTGGGGATTTTATCCAAAAGTACTCCTTTGATATTCAATGATATGTAATCATCTTGATTTATTCTATTTTGTATAGAAAAACCTGATGCATTGTATTTTGTCCTAAAACCATGTTGTACATTTACTGAGTGATAAGTCAGATTATGAATATCCTCGTGAATGTGATACAGAGAAGCTTCAATGTCAGAAGTTACTTTTTTATACCAATTCCCATTTTTTGTTGTATCATCATGATAGGTAGACATGTATTTCTTTAAAGGAACATTAAAGCTTACATTTTGGGTATTTATTTCATGATGTAACTGACGATCAGAATGACTCGTATATTTTGGAAGAAAGAGTATCAGTAGAAATATTAATAATTTATAAGTCATAATAATTACTTTTAACTTCTACGAAGAAAGTAATTATCCTTCTATGGCATTATACATTATGAGTATGTGTAGATAAAAGTGAGTATGAGTATGCTCATGCTAAGATTGATACTTGGGAGTATGTTTTCTCATATAAAAAATGATTTTATTACATAATGAATTCCAAATCTTTCTTAATAAGGCTTTCCATGAGTAAGTTTAATTAATGATTGTACTACAAAAGGCAGATACTTGAGTGTTCCGATAGCCATATTACTTGTAGTTGTGCCTCCAAACAGGTTATTTTGTAAGAATCTTCCAATTTTCATTCTTAATCCAAATGTATTATGCCAGTCCTTCTGATAGGCTTGTTCCATAGCATTTCTATTGATAGAACCATTCAAGAAACTTAAAATATATTTATGCAACAAATGTGAGGCTTGCATTGCCATAGTCATACCATTACCACAAAGTGGAGTTATCATGCCTGCCGAATCGCCAAGCATCAAAATATGGTTTTCAATCATGGGTTTAGAAGCGAAGCTAATTTGTGAGATTGTAAGAGGTTTTTCATATAGAAATTGAGCTTCTGAAAAGTATTTTTGAAGAAATGGATTTTGAAAAAGAATATTTTTTTCCATTTCAGCAATAGAATTATTATTTTTTGTAAGATTCTGACTTTCTGAAAGATAACATAAACAATACTTATCTCCTTCAATTTTAGAAATACCACAATAGCCACCCGAAAAATTATGCAATTCAATCACATCATCGGGGAAATCGAGCTGTAGGTGATATTTAACTCCTATAAATTGTTTTGAAGCATTTTTGGTTGCTCTAGCAAAATCACGATTGAGGAAAATATCCAGATTAGAACGCTTTCCAAAAGCTCCACAAACAAGTTTATATGAATAGGTTTGAGTAGAGGTTTTGAGTATGAAAAAATTTTCTTTCTCTTGAAAATCAACATTTTCCACACTTTCATGAATAATCTTTACACCCGATTTTATAGCCAGCTCTGCTAAAAGATTATCCAATGTATATCTGCTTATTCCAAAGCCTCCAGTTTTCATGGGTTGTTCTAGGAACGCTCCATTGGGAGCTGATACTTTTAGTTTTTTTATGATAGGAAGTTCTAAAGCCTGTATAGAAAGTCCTAAACGTTCAAGAAAATCCCAAGACTCAATAGCAATATACTCTCCACAAACTCTATGAAAAGGATACTCTTTCTTTTCAAATAAAGTTGTTTCGATACCTTTTTGAGCAAGCTGAATGGCTAAAGTAAGTCCTGCAAGCCCCCCACCAATAATGCCAACAGATTGCATATTAAGGATTTACATATATTGCAGAAGTCCTAATAGTATTACTTTTATTTAATGCTCTATCATAAATAAAAACCTCAAATTTTACACTATCTCGTCTCAAATTTATTGTGTTACCATTTATATCAAGAGCATTGACAAAGTCATAGTTAAAATAATAAAATAATTGTCCCTCTATTGGTCCTGGTTGTGCTCTTTCAAGAAGAGGTGGGACTCTTCCTTGATCTAGAATAGCATTAAGGACTTCATATTCTCCTGAAAATTTATTCCTTTTGAGAATTTTATGATAAAAGTTAAAATGAAATTCATTTCGAGAACCATCAGGGTTTCTAGGGGCAAATTTACCAGAAGTATCGGCTGTTGTAAGTCCAATATCACCATCACCATCCTTAAAGTTAATACCAATTGAAATAGAATCTAATCTAGTTGCATCTTGGGGTCTAAAAAATACAGAATTAAAACTTATGGCAGGCTGTTTGGGAAAATCGGGTTTTGTAAGACACGAAGAAAACCCTAATATTGTAAAAATGGTTATCAAAGAATATAAAAATAGTTTTCTCATATTATTATATGCAATTAGAATATTTTAAAGAACACATTTTGAATGTAAAACCTGAAAATTTTGAAGCCTTAGCTCTTGAAATCTTTCAGTTTCAGCTCCATTATAACATAATTTATGCCCAATTTGTTAAAAATTTGGGGGTAGATACTTCAAATATAAAAAAGTTAGAGCAAATTCCATGCTTACCTATCGAATTCTTTAAATTTTATTCTATTCGTTCTATTCAAGAACCTCATCAGATTATTTTTGAGAGCAGTGGCACAACCCAAACCTCTAAAAGCAAACATTACTTAACAGATACCCATTTTTATACTCAAAATAGCATCAGGCTTTTTGAACAGGTGTATGGAAGCCTTGAAAATTATCATATTTTAGCTTTGTTACCTTCTTATTTAGAACAAGGGGCTTCTTCATTGGTTTTTATGATAGAACGCTTTATAGAGGCTAGTAAATCGGAGTATGCAGGGTTTTATTTATATGATTATGAACGTCTTTTCCGAACCATTGAAACCATTCGGAAAAATAAGGATAGAAAAATATTACTTGTGGGAGTAACATTTGCTCTTTTAGATTTAGCAGAAACCCATCAGATAGACCTTTCAGATGTGATTTTGATGGAAACAGGAGGCATGAAAGGGCGTAGAAAAGAAATGATACGGGAGGAAGTACATGAAATTTTACAGAATCAGTTACAGATAGAGACCGTTCATTCGGAATATGGCATGACAGAATTGATTTCTCAAGCCTACTCCAAAGGACAAGGCATTTTTGAAATGCCTGCAACAATGCGAATTTTGCTTAGAGAAGTAAACGATCCTTTAACCTACACCCATAAACGAGGCGTTATCAATGTAATAGATTTGGCTAATATAGAAACTTGTGCTTTTATTGCAACACAAGATTTAGGAACAATTTTAGAGAATAATCAGTTTATGGTTTTAGGGCGTTCTGATAATACAGAGCAAAGAGGCTGCAATCTGATGATTAGTTATTAGATTTTATATACTAATCAAAATTTTGATTATCAGATATTTACAAAACAACAATATATATTTAATTTAGAGATACTATTTGTTAAAAAAACATGGGGGTAATTCTTGATATTAAAAATTTAAACCAAAAAACTATTTTACTTTCCGAAAAAAAAACTATTTTGCAATCACTTGCTGAAAATAACATAGATTGGATGCAAGCCTGTGGTGCAAAAGGGAGATGTACTACTTGTAAAATGATAATTTTGGAAGGAGAAGAGCATTTAAGCCCTCTTACAGAATCAGAAAATAAGTTTCTGGTTCAACAACGTCTGAAACCTCATGAAAGACTTGCTTGCCAAGCAATGCCTTTAGAAAATGAGAACATTATAATCAGCGTGAAAGTACCTAAAATTTATCAATTACCCCATATTGAGTACCAAGACTAAAAATCAAAATTTATGGAAAGTTTAGTAATCGAAAAAACCAATAGAACCCCTAAAGTGAACTTTGATACCCTTACAGGTGTTTTTGAAATGGCTGGAAGGTCTATTCCTGAAAATGCTCCTGCTTTTTATAACCCTATTTTAGATTGGCTTGAACAATGTAAGCAAAAAAGTAACATTAGCTCTGTTCAAGCTGTTTTTAAATTAGAATATTTTAATACAGCCTCTTCAAAACTTATTCTGGATGTGTTTAAGAAATTAGAAACCTTTAAGGAAAAAGGTAAACTGGTATCTGTTCAGTGGTATTACGACCCTAAAGATGAGGATATGCAAGATGCAGGAAAAGACTTTAAAGATATTATTGCATTGCCTTTTGATTTATTCCAAATGTAGTTTTTGAGAAAATATGAGATATTAGAATATACTCCCACACTAAAACTTGTGGGAGTTGTTTTTTGTTATGACTACGAAACAATTTAAACACAAACATTTATGATACAAAAAGGTGAAAAAGCTCCTCTATTTGAAGGCAAAGACGAAAACGGAAATTTAATTAAACTAAAAGACTTTTTAGGTACGAAGAAAAAAACAGTTCTGTATTTTTATCCTAAAGATGATACCTCAGGCTGTACAGCTCAAGCTTGCAATTTGAGAGATAATTATGAAGCCCTTTTAGAAAAAGGCTATCAAATAATAGGAGTAAGTATAGATGATGAGAAATCACATCAGAAATTTATAAAAAAATATGATTTACCCTTCCCGCTTGTAGCAGACACCGACCATAGTATTGTAGAGGCATATGGTGTTTGGAAAGAAAAAAGTATGTATGGTAGAAAGTATATGGGAACTGTAAGAGTTACATTTGTGATTGATAGTAAGGGAATTGTAGAAGAAGTAATAGACAAAGTAAAAACAGCAGATCATACTACTCAAATTTTGTCAATGAATAATGAACAATGAAAACTATTCATTGGCACAAAAAATAAAAATTTATTTTCATAAAAGAACCTTAGAAATATTGTTCATTGATAATTTTTCAACGAAAAAGCATGAATTGGCAGATTTATACAGAGCAGTTTAAAAACTATTTGAAGCTGGAAAGAGGCTTTGCAGAAAATTCTTTGGAGGCTTATCTGCGTGATGTGGTAAAATTTAGAGAATATGCTCAAAGCCAAGAATGGACAAATCCTGAGAAAATAACCCACCATCAGATACAAGATTTTTTGGTGTATCTCAATGAGTTAGGTATTGCAGAAGCTTCACAAGCTCGTGTACTATCTGGTATTAAGGCTTTTTATAAATTTTTATTTTTAGAGAATATCATTCAACAAGACCCCTCATATCTGATAGAAGCCCCTAAACTTGCCCGTAAACTGCCTGATACACTTTCTTACGAAGAAATTGAAAAATTACTGGCTGCCATAGATTTATCTACTCCTGAGGGTACAAGAAATAGAGCTATTTTAGAAATTTTATACAGTTGTGGATTGCGTGTTTCAGAGCTTACAGAACTGACACTTTCGCAGCTTTATTTTGATATAGGTTTCTTGAAAGTAATTGGAAAAGGCAATAAAGAACGTTTTGTACCTATTGGCAAAGATGCCATTAAATATACCAAAATGTATTTAGAACACATTAGAAACCACATCAATATACCTAGAGGCTACGAAAATTATGTATTTCTGAACCGACGAGGTAAAAACCTGACAAGGGTTTTTATATTTCTGGTTATTAAAGAATTGGCACAAAAAATTTCTCTGAATAAAAATATTAGCCCCCATACTTTTAGACATAGTTTTGCAACACATTTACTAGAAGGTGGAGCAGATTTGAGGGCTATTCAGGAAATGCTTGGACATGAGTCTATTACGACTACCGAAATTTATACACACTTAGATAAGGATTATCTGCGTCAGACCATTCAGCAGTTTCATCCAAGAAGCTGAAAATAGATATGGTTTAACGAAATTCATCTTGGAGAGCTTTTAAAATAGCCTGACCACAAGTACGATAATCGGGAGCGGAATGGTCTTCAAAACCTGCTACCATATCTTGATATGAGTAAGTATTGAGAAATTCCTTTTTAAGTATTTCTGACAGCAAGCTTTTATTATCTTGAACAGGAATTAAAAATACTAATTTACGCATACAATAATTGTTTCTGTCCAATGATTTTGCATTCCACCAATTGATTTGATTGAGACGTAAATAAACATCAGAAATAATGATTTCACTGTATAAACCTGCTTGATAATCATCTCCTGAGCTACAAGCATAGCCATTTTTTGCAATAATGTCTATTTTATTTAAATAGTTTATAATTTCTTTATCTTGATATTTTTTTAATAAAGGAGAATTTAAAAGAGAAAAGTTCTGTAAAAAATGACGAATAAAACTCTCTATAGACTTTTGTTTATCTTCTTTGATGGATTTATCACATACAAATTCAAATATAGCTGGTTGTCTCATGAAACGAAGATGTATGGACGTATTGGAATGAGGAGATGTTTGTGTCCATTCTATCATAAGGTTGTCTTTACCATATAAAACAAGTTGAAAACTAAATTGAGTATCTGATACTTCAAGCTTTTCTTTGACTTTTTCTGCTAAAACTATATATTTTTCGTGTTCGATTAGAAAGTCAATGGTTTTTTGTTGAGCCATAGCTAAATGATAAGAAAAAAAGAAACATAAAGCAATCAAATATTTTTCCATAACTATAAAATCTTGAATTGATGTAAACAAAAAAGGCGTATTTTCAATACGCCTTTTTTGTTAGTCTATCAGCACACATTTGTTATTTGCCAAATCTTCTTCTACTTTTTTATATTTTACATCTCTAAGCACTTTGCCGTCATGATACATCACATTTACCTTCTGGTTTCTGTCTGCGATTTTCTGTGATTTCATGGGTTGTAGTTTTACTTCAGGCTCAGGAGTAGGATCATAATACTCGTTGCTTGCAGAAGAAATATATTCTTCTTTTTGCATTTTAATTTTTTTGTTCTGGTTCTCCTGAACTTTTATTTCCTGAACCATTTGAGGCTCTTGTTCGGGTACAACCACATGTGAACGCATCAAAAACGAAATAATATCTTTGTTTACTCTAGTAATGAAAGTTTTAAACAACTGGAATGACTCGAATTTATAAATCAAAAGAGGGTCTTTTTGCTCATAACTAGCCATTTGTACAGACTGTTTCAAATCGTCCATATCACGTAAATGCTCTTTCCACTCTTGGTCAATAATAGCAAGTGTAGCAACTTTTTCGAGCTCTCTAATAACTTCTGTACCTTTGGTTTCTAGTGCTTTTTTGAAATCAACTTCTAAGAAGATTTGCTTTCTGCCATCACCGAAAGGAATACCAATATTTTGGAATCTGCCCTGAGTAGCTTCATACTGAGCTTCTAAGCCAGAGTGTAAACCTTCAATCAGTTGTTGATTTTTACTTCTGTAATGCTCTACAATCTGACGGTATAATTTATTGATACAGTTTGCTGTGTTTTTAGAATTGAATTCATTTGCCTGAATATCAGGAGTAAAACCAAATGTAGAGATAAACTCTAATTCAAAATTCTCGAAATTATCAGGAGTTTGCATAGACTCTACAGTCTGCTTACAAACTTCATACATCATGGTATAAAGGTCTATTTGCAATCTATCTCCAAATAAAGCATTTCTACGGCGTTTGTAAATCTGTTCACGTTGTACGTTCATCACGTCATCATATTCAAGCAAACGCTTACGCATACCAAAGTTATTTTCCTCAACTTTTTTCTGGGCTCTTTCGATGGATTTGGTTACCCAAGAGTGTTGAATTACTTCACCTTCTTTTAAGCCCATTCTATCCATTACTTTGGCAATACGGTCAGAACCAAATAAACGCATCAATTGGTCTTCTAAACTCACAAAGAACTGAGATGTACCAGGGTCTCCCTGGCGACCAGCACGACCTCTAAGCTGTCTGTCTACTCTTCGAGATTCGTGGCGTTCAGTACCAATAATGGCAAGTCCTCCAGCAGCCTTCGATTCTGCTGTTAGTTTAATATCCGTACCACGACCAGCCATGTTGGTTGCAATCGTTACTGTACCAGGTAAACCAGCCAATGCTACAACTTCTGCTTCTTTTTGGTTTTGTTTAGCATTTAGAACTTGGTGCTTAATTTTACGCATGGTAAGCATTCTGCTGAGTAACTCAGAAATTTCAACGGAAGTAGTACCTACCAGTACGGGTCTTCCTTTTTCGGTGAGTTGTACAATTTCTTCAATAACGGCGTTAAATTTCTCACGCATGGTTTTGAATACCAAGTCGTTACTGTCTTTTCTTGATATGGGTCTGTTGGTAGGAATAACCACCACATCCAATTTATAGATTTCCCACAATTCACCTGCTTCTGTTTCTGCTGTACCCGTCATACCAGCAAGTTTATGGTACATACGGAAGTAGTTTTGAAGCGTAACAGTTGCATAGGTTTGGGTAGCCTGTTCTATTTTTACGTTTTCTTTGGCTTCTAAAGCTTGGTGTAAACCGTCAGAATAGCGTCTGCCTTCCATTACACGACCTGTCTGCTCATCTACAATCTTTACTTCACCTTCTACAATGATATACTCTACATCTTTCTCAAACATACAGTAAGCCTTTAATAATTGGTTTACAATATGAATACGTTCTGCTTTGATGCTATAGTCTGTGATTAGATTTTCTTTTTGATGAGCTTTATCTTCAAGAGATAGAGTAGTACTGTTTTCTATTTTAGCAATTTCGGAACCGATATCAGGTAATACGAAGAAGTTTGCATCTTCGCTGGTAGTGGTAATCAAATCCAAGCCTTTTTGAGTAAGCTCAATTTGATTGTTTTTTTCTTCGATAGTGAAATATAAAGGACTATCTGCCTCAGGCATTAATTTTTGGTTATCAGCAAGATAAATCGCTTCTGTTTTCTGTAAAAGAGCTTTCATACCAGTTTCACCAAGAAACTTGATAAGGGGTTTGCTTTTTGGTAAACCTCTGTGAGCTCTAAATAATGCCAATCCGCCTTCTTTTGTATCTCCAGCCTGAATTTTTCTTTTGGCTTCTGTTAAAAACTCATTTACAATTTGTTTTTGAGCATTTACAAGTCTTTCGATACGTGGCTTCAGTGCATAAAACATTTCTTCTTGCCCTGTTTTGCTGACAGGACCAGCAATAATTAGAGGAGTACGGGCATCATCAATCAATACAGAGTCTACCTCATCGACCATTGCATAATGTAATTTGCGTTGTACAAGCTGGTCAGGGCTATTGACCATGTTATCACGCAAATAATCAAAACCAAATTCGTTGTTTGTTCCGTAGGTAATATCTGCCAAATAAGCATTTCTACGAGCTTGCGAATTGGGTTGGTGTTTGTCAATACAGTCTACTCTCAAACCATGAAACTCAAACAGAGGAGCCATCCACTCACTATCCCTACGAGCAAGGTAGTCGTTTACGGTTACAATGTGTACACCTTTTCCAGCTATAGCATTTAAAAATGCAGGGAAAGAAGCCACAAGCGTTTTACCTTCACCTGTTGCCATTTCGGCTACTCTGCCTTTATGCAATACCACACCGCCGATAATCTGCACATCGTAGTGCATCATGTCCCAAGTGATACGGTTGCCTGCTGCTATCCATGAGTTTTTCCAGACAGCTTTACCTTCTCTGATTTCTACATTGTCTTTTCTTACAGAAATTTCTCTATCAAAATCTGTAACAGTTACTTCTAATTCAGTATTTTCTTTGAAACGGCGAGCAGTCTCTTTTACAATGGCAAATGCCTGAGGAAGAATTTCTTCTAAAACGACTTCTAGTTGTTTGTCGTGTTCTTTTCCTAATTCATCAATTTTATTGAAAATCTTTTCTTGGTCTAAAACACCCATTTGAGGATTATCAGCAATTTGCTTTTTCAAATCGGCAATCTGGCTATCAAGGTCTTTTAATTTTTCTTGTATATAATTCTTGAGATCTTGTGTTTTCTGACGCAGACCATCATTGGATACTTCTCTGAGTTTTGCAAACTCGATATTGACTTTTCCAATATAAGGTTGTAGTTCTTTACGGTCTTTTTCTACTTTAGAACCCACCAATTTGGCGAGGGCATTTACAATAAAATTAGCCATTTGTATGAATTAGTTAATATATTACGCAATTAAGAATAAAGTTTGCTTTCCACAAAATTTTGGTGCAATCCTTTTCGGACTGCAAATTTAATACTTTTTTTCGTTTTTATGGATAATTTTTTCAAAAACTGACAAAATGGCTTGGGATATAACTAAAAAGTAAAAACATGTCCAACAATCTTTAATAATAGATACAATTATGTCATAAGAATGCTTTATTAAAACAAAAAGAGAGTAACGGCTCTCTTTTTAGTGGTGTTCTACAATAATTCGTTTCGTGATTTCATTTCCGAAACTATTCCTTATCTTTAGCGTATAAAAGCCAGTTGGAATTCTTTGAGTATCTAATGTCAGTTGTGTATAATTTTTCTAGCTCAAAAAGAAACAGATTGAGCAAATAAATGCAAATTTATACCCAAAACACATAAAATAAGATATAATACTCTTTGTATAATGTTTTCAAGTTTATATTGTTAAAAAAGCCAAAGTTTCCTTTGGCTTTTTTGTTGTATTTAAAATCTTACCGAACAATAACAAAACTACCTGCTGTAACCTTAGTTTGGTCTCTATTATCAAAGAACTCATAATAATAAGCTCCTTCTGATGCAAATTTTCCATCTCTGCGTTTGCCATCCCAACCTTTATCAGGGAGGTTAGCAACAGATGTTGTTTCGAAAATCAACTCTCCTCTCTCATTTATAATTCTTACTCCTACATCAGGGAAACTTTCTATATCTCTTACTTTCCAAATATCATTTTGTCCATCTCCATTAGGGGAAAATGCAACTGAAGGTTTAATATTAACAGGTTTTTTAATAATAATTCTTACTTTTGCAGTAGAATCAATTATATCATAAAACTTATCATGAACTACATACGTCAAATCATAGATTCCTGGAGCTGAATTATCAGGAGATGATGTATTAAAAAGCACTTCACTATTATCTGTAGTAGTACCAAGTGGCAATGGTTTAGGAGAATCTTTTATATGAGGTAGCGTCGGATTTTGAGTTTCAGGTTGTCCTTGTTGTTCAGGTGAAAAAGTCATTTTCCAGTAGGTAATAACATTGTCTGTTTTATCACTCACACCTGTAAGAGTCGCTTTTACAGGAAAACTGATTCCTACTGCAGGTTGACCAGCAACTAAAACCCAGCCTTCACCTGTCTTAGTAATAGATGTTTCCTGATTTGGGTCTATACTAACAGAAAACGTACTTCTCCCTGGTTCTACAAGTATTTCTACTTTGGCAGAATCAGCAGTATTATAAAAACTATCTCTTGCTACATACCAAAATATATATCTACCTTCTCTTATCTTTTTTACAAGGGTTCCATTTGATGTTTCTTCAGTTGTACCCAAAGGAATAGACTTAGGACTAGCAAATGTCAAATTGAAAGGTGCAGCACTCAATTGTTCAGGGTTTGTTGCATCTTGTCTCCAGTAGGTACGAATCACATCACTACCTACATTAATTCCTGTTACCTTCCCACTGATTGCAAAATCAGTATAAGGATCTATAGTTGTAACTGCTGAAGGTGTTACAGTTACATCCAAATTACTTTCAGGAGGTTTGACAATAAAAGTAATGTCCTGTTCTACAAAAGTACCTGAATAATACTCATCTTCTGCCCTCAGTCTCAAAGTATATGTTCCATAAGCTAAAGCATTCAAATTCAAGGCTGGTACTGTAAATGTACTACTTGCCACTGGTATACTTGCTATATTGGCTGTATAGGCTGGAGCTGGTAAAGTAATGGTGGTAGGTCCTGCTATTTGAGACCATGTATAAAGTATTCTATCATTAAAGGTATTGATTCCAGTTATTTCAGCATTCAAGGGTACATTATTTACTGGGGTAAATAACACATTGGGGTCTGGAGCTATCCCTGGTGGGGTGATATTAATAGCCAGACTACTGGCTGCTGGTTTTACCAAAAAACATTCTGTGGCTGTACTAGCCCCACCTCGTTCATCCAGAGCATCTACTGTGTAACAATAATTTCCTGGTTTATTGATACCTGATAGATTTAATTGAGATAATGTTGCTGATGAACCTCTTGGTATATTGGTAGGGTTGGTTGATGGATTTAATGCACTGGGTAATGACAAGGCTACTGGATTTGTTCCTGCCTGAGACCATGTAAAATTATGTTGATCTGTAACATCTTGCACTGTAACATCTAGTAACTCACTACCTCCAATAGGCAATGTTAACTCATTTATATCTTCAAGTGATACCAATGGGTTAACATTAGCTGTTGGTTGTGCCACTATAGTTATTTCTCCGCATGCCCTTTGTGTAAAACCTGGACAAGCATCAATACATAGTCTGATAGTGTATACACCTGGTCCAAAAATAGTATATTCAGCGTTATTTGCTGTTGGAGCAGAGGATGGTACTGGATTGATTGTTAATCCTCCTGTAAGTGGATGTCTGAATCTGGGAGGATTAGTTCCCGTAAATACAGGGGTAAAGCTTACTGTTTCCCAATCATATCTTAAGGGTGTACAGCTAAAACCTGAAGAGTTTATCCTTATATTAGGTACACCTAATGTACTTATCGTATAAGTTATAGAGCCTGCAACATTTATGGTAGTAATAGTTGAGGGAGTAAATGTTACAGACTGAGCTGTAACATTTATCGCAAGCATCATACTAAAAACTATCAGACAAAATACTCTTTTCATAATTCTTAACGTTTAATTACCATCTTATGAACTATTTTATCCAAATCTCCAATCTTGATTTCTAATAAATACAATCCTTCAGGTAAATCTTGTGTATTAATTTCTAGATTTCTGTTTCCACCAGCCAAGGTGTAATTTTTATTTTTTACTTGACTACCCATCATGTTCAAAACTTTTACTGTTACAGCCTGATCTTGAGCAAAATCAGAAGAGAAAGTAACATTTACTTTATCACTTGCAGGGTTAGGATAGATACTCAAAGCATTTTTATTGCCCCAGTCAGCAGTAGCAACATTGGTATAGTAGAAACTACCATTACCTTCTACAATCTTAATTCTATAATAATTTTTACCAACAAATGGTGCTCCATCTAGATGCTTGTATTCATCTTTATTTAGAGCTGCATAATCTGCTATAGCTACATAGTTTTTAGCATCAAATGAACGCTCCAAAATATACTTAACATCTGCATTTTCTTGGAAAGCACTCCATATAAGCTGGATTCCATCATTTGTATTTTTAGCTCTTAATCTACCTCCAGTAGTTGGTAAAATACTACAATTAGTCTGGAAACCAGGGATGATAAATCTACATTTTCCTGAATCATCAAGAAGATTAGCTTCATTACCAGCAAACATAGATCTGAAGTTAGTACCATTAGAATAAAATACATTGTATTGTGTAATGGTTCTTGGTAACGCTACAGGTGTAATAGGTACTAAAGCAGTTTCATATTGAATAGGTGTAGTTGTAACATCTACTACAGTATAATTCTTACCATCATAAGGGTTAAAATCCATATCAACCCACTCATTCTCATCAGCAATTGCATCACCATCTAAATCATCGCTTGGGTAAGAGATTGATATTCTTTCAGTAGCAGAACCTGTATAGGCAGAAAAAGCAGTAGCATTGATTGATCCAATTGTAATGGTATTAGCTGTTTTAGATGTAACTCTTCCTGATAATCCATTGATTTGGGTCATACCTGTTACTCCAGAGAAAGTTACAAGTGTATTGAGAGCTATATCATCACCTGTTGTTCCACTCAAAGTTACTACTACGGGGTTTGTTTGAGATATTCCTGTTATCAGTGCAGAAGGTAAAGCTGTTACCTGTACTACACCTGTGTTACCAGGATAAGCCACTGTATTAGAACTTCCAATTGTAATGGTATTAGCTGTTTTAGCTGTGACAATAGCTGTAGTATTATCAATAGGTAGACCTGTTAAATCTAACAAAGTAACCTCAGCACCCACAGGTACACGATAAGTTCCTGCAAAATCGTTTGCTCCTCCACCATTAACAACTGTGATGGTTGTAGGTGCTCCTGTATTAGTTACATTTGTAACTAAAAGACTAATTGGATAAGGGAATGGAGTCCATTTCTGGAATCTTACCTTAGAGTTGCTATAACTATTTCCTGCTCTTCCAATAATTGTCTGTATTCTACCATCTGTAGGTGCACCCGCATTTGCACAAACTGTATTTGCATCTATCAATCGAGAATAAGAACCACATGGACGGAAACTAATATTGTCTATAGCTAGGTCATTACCCATACCACCAGGTGCTAAGTTTCTCATAGATAAGTTTAATGCTTGAGAAAGGTTTGCTTTTGTAACAAAAGTAAGACCTACTCTGTGCCATTGTTTATCATTAGGAATAGAAATAGGCACTGTATAAATAGGACTATCATTCAAGGCAAAATCTATTTCAGGATTCAAAGAGTATGCTTTGTTATTACCACCACCACCAGAAGAAGTTCCTGATGCCCCTGTACCACCACGAGTTACAGACCCCAAACCAATGGTACTGCCTGTACTACCTGGACGGCTAAACTGTGCACAACCTGGCTCCAAGGAAGGATCACAGGTATCCGTAGCAACAAAAAACGACCCAGAATAATCTGAATAACCAAATGCCGCAGGTATATATGGGCTTTCATTTGTAATTACTCTTGTATCTCTCAATACATTGATAATATCTACAGAAAACTCATATTGAGTATCAGCACAAAGACCAGAAATCGTTTGATCAAAAAACTTACCACGAGCATAAGCTGCATTGATACTCATCAAATATCCATTTCTATTAGGGCTGTTGTCATAAAATGGTATCCATGCAGGTCCAAAACTATGTCTAGATTGTGTACCTATCAAATAGTTATTATCATTAGGTCCAGAACCTGTATTTAATTGGTAGTTATAAACCCCTCCACTAATATTTCTATAAGTAGGTCCACCATTAAATAATAGTGTAGAACCACCTGCTCTCACAACATGGTTTACACCAGCATTTGGGTAGGAAGGATGATCGGTTCCGTTATATAATGGATCCAGAACTGAATTATTCACAGCACTTCCCCAAACATCTGTACTTGCAGCATCATAAATTTCTTGTGTTCCTGATGTACCCGTTGCTGTAGTTGTTCCTCCCGCACAAGCAATTGGATTTCCATTAGCATCTAGACATTGAGCTTCTCCAAAACTACCACCTTGATATGACTGTAAACCAATTGTTCCTCCATTAGCACTACATAAACCACGTACTAAGCTAATTACAGGAGAGTTTAGAGCCGCCTGATTGAAACTACCACCTAAACGGAACTCATCCATAGCACTTGCATCTGGTGCAGTACCTGGAAAATAAGCCATAGAATTAAATGATATATCCATTGTTGATGGGACTGTTACATCTACTTCTACATGTTGTACAAAATCGTCAACAGCATTTCCATCTGTATCTATAATATCGTCACCCAAATCGTCTAGTATTTTACCTTGGTCTAATGAATAACCCGCTAAATTTGCTACAATTGGATATGCATCAGGGTTAGGACTTATTCCATCCCTTGCTATATCTCTGATAACATACAAACGTACCCTGTGATTATTTGTATAAGCAGGCTGTAAACCTATATTATTTGCCACAGTTCCTGTGCCCATAGATGCTGGTGCGGTAAAGGCTGTTGAATTTAAAGCTATAGTAGTGGTGGTTGCTGTTTTAGCTGTAACATTTGCTGTTCTTCCATTGAAATCCTCCACAGTAGCTGTTCCACCAGTAGTATAGGTATTATTCACACCATTTAAGTCAAAGCGAGTTTGTGTTGCACTCAATATTGCATTAACAGTGCCTTGTCTTCCATTAATATTACCGTTACCACCTATACCATTGAAGAAAACTCTACTACCTACTTGTAAACCTGTATTTGCTCCAGCAGCATGTGTAATAGTTACTTGAGTAGCTGTATAAGCAAGGTTAGTGATGTTCATGACTGTTCCACCAAAACCTGAAAGTGTCATGGTGTTTCCTATCATCATATTTGTATTTTGTCCAGCTCCATGTGTAATAACTGTGGTAGCTCCTTGAGCTACTGCTGTAGCTGTTACTGCAACATTGGTATTAGTGGATGTTGCCACTGCTCCTTCACCAAAATCAATACGAGCCACCAATAAATCAAATACTCTTTCTTCAGGTGTTAAACCTAATGGTTGTCCTGTTAAAGTTCCATTAATCATTTGAGCTGTCGTAATACGACTATTGTTAGTATTGCCTCTTGTTACTGTACCATTTACTCTTACTCCCCAATGTTTATTACCACCACCATCATTACTAGATGCTCCAAAATAACCTATTTGAATTTCATCATCACCAGTTCCTGGATTGAACACATCTGTATTTTTATGTAGAGATATATAAACCTCATCATTATCCGTAACATTTTTTCTAAGCATGACCCCTACCCAAGCTGTAGAGCCTTGAGCTCCAAAAAGAGTATTATTAGTATGGGTCCAGTCAGCACTTGCTAACCCTCCTTGATTGGCTGCGGTAGCTATATGGTTTACAACTCTCACATCACCTTCATGTCTAAGAGGACTGATTGCAGGACAGTCTCCTGATATGCTTGTACAAGGTTGGAAGTTCGTGGTATTGGTTGCTGTATATTGGAAAGCATAACCACCTGTACTGGTTTGAATTCTTCTACCTACGACTTGCCCATTTCCACCCTCTACATACATTCCTGAGTTTACAACACTTCTTTGCTCTGAAGCACTTGTAATAGGAATAGTTGGTTTTACAGCTGTTGGGTCTCCTACATCACGTCCTGATGTAACATTCACATCAAAAAATACAGTATTTGGATTACTAGCTGAAAGCCAATCCCCAGCCCAGCCTAAAGTAGTATGACCGTTTGTAGTTCTATATCTAGTATCTGTAGTGTTTGTAGTTACTCCATGTAGAGAAACTATTCCAGGTGAGAAATTATTGAAAACTGTTGGTACTCCCTTGAAGCCTCCTGCATCATTTACACCATCATTGTCAACATCTGTTACAGGAAATGAAGATTGGTAATAATCAAAACCATCATAAGCCCAAAGTATACCTCTATTGGGGTTAATACTTGTGAGAGGAGCTACTGATGCAATAATACTAATATCATCTATTGCCATTTCATCACCTTCTGCATTTGTACCATTATTATCAAGATAGAATCTAACAAACAATGATCCACCATTAGGAATGCTCAATGCTCCTATGGCACTACGTGCAGTCAAGTTATATAAAGAACCTACCCATGCAGGAGTTCCAGACAATGCAGCTACACTATTGTGAGTACTATTAGGAACTAATACATAACTTCCTCCTGCACCATTGTTGGTTGTAGAAATAAGTACTCTAACTCTATTAGAAACGTTTGTATTATTATTTTCCCAGATATTATAGCTAATTCTAAAATCTTGTATGGTTGTACCTGTATTGTTAGTTACTTTAAGAGTAACTGCTCCATTGGTTGCAAACCCTGTATTGGACTGCCAGCCCAATGCTCTTGATGTTCCTCCTGAAAGAGAGTTCACGTCTGGTACATCAAATGCATACCAACCATCTGCAGCTACTGTACCTGGAGAAATACCTTGTCCAGCTGTTCCATCTACACCAAATGCAGAAGAAAATTGTGTTTCTGTACCAGCTCCATCATTTTCAAAACTCCAAGTAGCTCTATTAAGTTGTCCAGCAGCAGGTGTCGCTACAGAAAAAGTAGCAGGAGCTGTAAAGAAGGAATTATTTACATTGGTTACAGTATTATCAAAATCAATTACAGTTGAAACATTAGGATTGGTTAGAACTAAACCTTCTGCATCTGCCACAAAAGAAATATCATCAATAGAAAGTTCATCTTGTCCTGTTCCATCCAAAAACCAACGAATAAAAACACTACTACCGTTAGGGATACCTCCACCAGGTGATATAGTTGTTCTGCGAACTGTTTCTAATGTATTTACTTCTACAAATTGTCCACCTGATGTAAAATTTCCAAAAGACGTTGAGTTAATAGCAACCGTTGTAGTTGTAGCTGTTGTAGCTAAAACTACTCCTGACATTAAACGTAATTGTGTAGTACCACCAATCGTACCATTGAAAAATACTATATCATTTACTGCAATACCAGAATTTGCTCCTGAAGCATGTGTAATGATTGTTGTAGCCCCTCTAGTAATACCTGTAATATTAATAGTAGCAGCAGGTTCAGCATTTACCGAAGTATAATCTAATGATGTAACAGCAGTATAAGTAACGTTATCTGTGGAAGTAAAGAGTTTGACACCATTGGTACCATTTCTGTTATTAATTTCTCTAATTCTGTAAGATAAATCTAAGTTACTGATTGTTGAGCCTGTATTATTGGTAACCCTTAAGGTAACCATTCCTGAGGTAGCAAAAGCTCCTTGAGGCTGCCAGTAAAGGGCTATGTTACCCGTTCCTCCTACATTTTGAGCATACCATCCTTGCCCTGCACCGTCATTGGTAGCGGCACCAATGATAGTTCCTTTACCTAAAGCAGTGGGGGTTATACCAAAAATAGCAGCAGAACCAGAAGTAGCTCCATCATCTACAAAATGCCAAGCATTTGAGTTGAGTTGTCCAGCACCTGGAGCAGCCACTGCTACATTGGCACTACCATTAAATGTACCATTGTTTACCCCTCCTACAGTTGTGGTAAAATCAATGGTAAATGGGGTGTCTTTGGCTGTGATGCTTAATTGTCCCCAAGCTCTATCAAAAGAGAAAGAAGCTAGTAATACCACTAGAACTTTGAGTAGATTCCCAAATGGAGTTTTTTGTGGTGTTTTTTTACTTTGATAATTCGTGATTCTCATAAGTTTCGCATTTATGATTCTCTTTAGGTAATAATTATAACACATAACAAGTTTTAGATTATTTTATTATAGAATACAGAGATTTAAGATATTCTTTATCTATATTCTGAAAATTGTATTAAAGGTAACCATATTTTTTTCGTTTAGAAAAAAAAAATAATCGTTTTTTGAGTTTTGTACGTGTATCTGTTTTTTAAAGTTGCATTATTTTACTAAAACAACCTATTTTTCTTAAAATTTATACAAAAAAAATACCATAATTATTCGTTTATACGTTTATTAAAATGAATCATAAAAATATACTATCTTATGAAAATCCGCTACACATTTTCGTGGCTCTTGGTGACATGTCTTTTAGTATCACTTAGTGCCACAGCCCAGAAAAAAGACAAAAAAAAGAAAGGTAAAGATGCCCCAGCAACTACCCAGACCACTCAGCAAGCTCCCCCCCCTAAAACAATTGCTTCTGTAATAGGGAAATGTAAGCCTTATAACGGACTATTTAATCTATACCAAGATGAAAAAGATGGTTCTGTATATATGCTCATCAAGAAAGACCAAATAGGAAAAGAATTTATCTATTTCAGCTTTACTACTGATGGTGTGTTGGAAGGTGGTAACTATCGTGGAAATTTTAGAGATAATAAAGTTTTTACTATCAAACGTTATTATGATAAAATTGAGTTTATTAATGTAAACACAAGTTTCTATTTTGACCCCAATAATGCTTTATCGAAGGCTTCTGATGCTAATATTGGAAATGCAGTAATGTTATCTGAAAAAATCGAAGTAGAGGACAAAGAAAAAGGTGATATACTTATCAAGGCTGATAAGATATTTTTAGGAGAAGATGTTTCTCCCATTAAACCCAATTATCCTCCTACTTATCAAGGATTTAGATTAGGAAACTTAAATAGAGATAAGACCAAATATGGAGGAATCAGAAATTACCCTAAAAATACGGATGTTGTAGTAGAATATACTTACGATAATCCATTTCCACAAGGAGCAACAAGTGATGCAGTAGTAGATGGTCGTTTTGTTACTATTAAATCACAACATAGCTTGATAGAAATGCCTCAAAATGATTTTAATCCTACATTTGATGACCCAAGAGTTGGTTATTTCACAACACAAGTAACAGACCTTACTAGTAAGAATAGTACAAATTTCAGAGATTTTATTCATAAATGGAATCTAAAAAAGAAAAACCCAAGTGCAACTCTTTCCGAGCCTCTAGAGCCTATTGTATTCTGGATTGAAAAAACAACTCCTGTGGAATTTAGAGAGACCATTAAAAAAGCAGGTTTAGCTTGGAATGAAGCTTTTGAAAAAGCAGGTTTTAAGAATGCCGTAGAAATCAAGATTCAGCCTGATACAGCTACTTGGGATGCTGGTGATATTCGTTATAATGTACTACGTTGGACATCTTCGCCTCAACCTCCTTTTGGTGGTTATGGACCTTCATTTGTAAATCCAAGAACAGGACAAATTTTAGGAGCTGATATTATGTTAGAGTATAGTTTTATTATAAACTCTATGAGAAATAATAAAATTTTCGAAACGGCTGCTCTTAACAACAATCTTTTAGAACAAGAACAAGAGTTTGCTAAATATCATAAAAACCATCAATTCTGCTCTTTAGGTTATCATTTACAAGTTCATAATGTATTTGGAATGTCCGCTGTTCAATTGCTTGGTGGTACAGAAGATGATATTAAAAAATATACAGAAGAGCAAATTTATTATTTGGTATTGCATGAAATGGGACACACTTTAGGGCTTAATCATAATATGAAAGCTACCCAATTACATAGTCCTGAAAATATTCATAATGAAGAGCTTACAAAAAAAATCGGTTTACAAGGTTCTGTAATGGATTACCCATTACCTAATGTGGCTTTAGACAGAAGTAAACAAGGTCAGTATTATACCACAAAACCAGGTCCTTATGATAATTGGGCAATTGAATTTGCTTATGGAACTCTTGCTGATGTTAATGCTGAAAAACAGCGTTTAGAAAAAGTATTAGCTCGTTCTACTGAACCTGAGCTTACATTTGGTAATGATGCTGATGATATGCGTAGTTCATTTAGTGGTATCGACCCAAGAGTGATGATTTATGACCAATCTTCAGACATGATTCTATATGGTTCTGAGAGAATGAAAATGGTAGATAATTTATTACCAAAGCTAAAAGAAAATCATATTAAGAACTTCCAAAATCAATCTTACGATGAACTTTTAGTTCGTTATTTTGCCTTAACTGCTCAAAAATTCAATTCTGCTAATGCAATTTCACGTTATATTGGTGGTGTATATGTAGATAGAGGATTTGTAGGGCAAAAAGGTGCTACACAACCTTATATGCCTGTATCTACTCAAGACCAAAAAAGAGCTATGAAAGTGCTTGCAGAACAAGTTTTTGCACCAGATGCGATGAAGGCTCCTGTAGATTTGTATAATTATTTGCAACAACAACGTCGTGGTTTCAATTTCTTTGGACGTGGTGAAGACCCTCGTATCAATGAAAGAGTTTTAGCCGTTTATGGAAACATCTTGACTCACTTATTAAGCCCTGTTACACAACAACGTATCTTGAATACAGAGCATTACGGGAATGGTTACAAATTGGCTGATATGATGGGAGATTTAACGGATGCTGTTTTCAAGGCTGATTTAGGAGGTAATGTAAATACATTCCGTCAAAACTTACAAATTGAATATATAGGCAGATTGCTTACTATTGCAGGTTTAGACAGACCTTCTTTTTATGTATATCCTGCTCAATCAGTAGCTTTGTATGAATTGAATAAAATAAAGAGAATGTTGAAAGCCTCTGCTGGTGGCGATGCTGCTACTAAAGCACATAGAGAGCACATTGTATATAAAATAGAGAAGGCTCAAAAATAGAGATTAATTAAGTTTAGACATAAAGAGTTAGCAAGTATGCTAACTCTTTTTCATTGAATCAGATTAGCTGTAATTGCAGCAGAAGAAAGACAAAGAGGTATGCCTCCTCCAGGGTGTACACTCCCACCCACAAAATACAGATTATCAAACTCTTTGGAGAAATTTGCATGTCTTAAAAATGCAGCATAACGATTGTTAGAGCTATTTCCATACAAAGCTCCTTGTGAACTGGAAGTTTTAGATTCGATTGTTCGGGGGTCGAGAATCCCCTCAACTTCAATTAAGGATTCTATATCTGTTTTTAACAATCTGGAAAGCTTTTCAAGAATACTTTTTCGAGCCTCTTTAATAAGCTCGTCCCAATTTTGTCCTTCATTATTAGGTGTATTAATCATAACAAACCATGTTTCTGAACTTTTAGGAGCATCCTGAGGCTCTCCTTTTGAACCAATATTTACATAAACTGTAGGGTCTTGATAAATGGTTTTATCTTGAAAAATATGTTTAAATTCTTCTTTATAATTTTCACTAAAGAAAATATTATGCACTTTTAGCTCTGGGAATTCTTTTTTAATACCCCAGTAAAAAATAAGTGCAGAACTAGATTTGGGTTGAGATAATAATTTTTGTGGATGATGAGCATAGGGCAATAAATATTTATAGGTTGCCACCATATCCATATTACTGATAATCAAATCAAAATTGAATACAGAATCATCAATTTTTAGCCCCTTCACTTTATTCTTTTCTGTAATAATTTCCTGAACTTTGGAATTGAGATGAAATTTCACGCCCAAGTCTTCTGCCAGACGAGCCAGTCCTTTGGTAATGGCATACATGCCTCCTTTGGGAAAAAATGCCCCTATATTATGTTCTAAATGAGGTATAATGGTTAGTGTAGCGGGCGTCTGATATGGATCAGAGCCGTTGTAAGTAGCAAACCGATTGAATAATTGTATTAACTTTGGATTTTTAAAAGCTTCTTGGTTTGCCTGATTCATCGTTTTAAATACTTCCAAAGTATGAATATTGAGATAACCTCTGAAAGCTTCTTTATTGAGCCATGTTTCTAACTTATGCAACGAACGTTTAAGAAAAAGACTTTCTGTAATTTCGTATTTTTTAGCACTTTTTTGAAGATAATTCAATATTTTTTCTTTGGATTCACCTAATTTTTGCTCTATTTCTTCAGCAAATTTTCTTTTATCGGAGTGGGCTTCTACAATTGTACCATCTTCATAAAAATATTTGCAAATCACTTCCAGCTTTGAATATTGAAAGTACTCTTGTATATTTTTTCTAGAGATTTGAAATAAATCTTCCACCAGATGAGGCATGGTAAACAGAGAAGGTCCTGCATCAAAACGATATGCCCCCAGTTGAATCTCAGAAAGTTTACCTCCCACATAAGCATTAGCTTCAAAAACATCAACCTGATACCCTTTATTTGCCAGCCTGATTGCAGTAGCAATGCCTGCAATACCAGCTCCAATAATACCTGCTTTTTTCATGAATAAAATATAAATTGACTTCCGATATGTATGAACCTTTTAAAAGGTATTTTGGTTACAAAATTAGAGGAGAAAATAGCTTCTGAAAAGATTTTTTTGTAAATTGCCAAAAAATATAAGAATTATGAAGAAGATAAGCCTTGTTATTTTGTTTTTGCTTGCAATTACAGTAATTCATGCCCAAAGTATCATAGAATTTGAAAAAGAGACCCATGATTTTGGTACTTTTGATGAAGGTAAGGTCGCTACCTACGACTTTATATTCAAAAATAGAGGAAAAACACCCCTTATTTTACAATCTGTAGAGCCTTCTTGTGGTTGTACGAGTCCCTCTTATACCAAAGAACCTATTGCACCAGGTAAAACAGGTAAAATAACTGTTTCATATAGTAGTCAAGGTCGTCCAAATGCTTTTCATAAAAGTATTACAGTTCGTTCTAATAGTGAAGAACCTATTAAAGTATTATATATCAAAGGGTTTGTAAATCCTAAAGTAGCCGTAGCTGCTTCAGCTGCAGTTTTAACACTTGACCGCAATGTTGCTAATATTGGTAATTTACAATTAGGGCAAACTGCCTTGCAAAAATTCATCATTACCAATACAGGAACAAGTGATTTGTCAATTTCTGCTATCAGAAGTGATTGTAATTGTATCAACCATAGTGGTACAAGAACTATTAAGCCAAAAGAGTCTTATACTTTAGAAATTAAATACACTCCTCGTCAGAAAGGAGATGTAACAGATGAAGTTTTTATCTATTCCAATGATGGGCAATCAGCTACACACCGTTTGCAATTGAAAGCAAAGGTGTTAGATGCATCTCCTATGAAAGAAAATACAACCCGTAATCCTTTTGGATTTTAAACAAAATATTCATAATTTGAACAAAACTACAAATCTGTTTTTTCGTATAGGTTTGTAGTTTTTCTTTTTTCAACAAAATATTTCTTCTTTATGAAAAAAATAGCTCTATTTTTAATTGGTTTTACGTTTTTTAATTCTTGTGCTACACTCCAGCAAGTAGCTTCAAACTTACCTACCACCACCACAGGGCAACCTCTTACTGAAGCAGATATTGCCAGTGGTTTGAAAGAAGCTCTTAATCAAGGTATTGGCAATGGTGTAAACGAACTCATTAAATTAGATGGTTATTTTGGTAATCAGGCTATTAAATTATTATTACCACCTGAAGCTCAGAAAGTACAAGATTTAATTGTCAAAAATATTCCACAAGGACAAAAACTAGTAGATGAAGCCGTACTTAAAATGAACAGAGCAGCCGAAGATGCAGCCAATGAAGCCAAACCTATTTTTGTTGATGCCATTACATCTATGACAATCTCCGATGCAAAAAATATTTTGTTTGGGAACGAAAATGCAGCCACCAATTATCTCAAAGAAAAGACCCTACAAAAACTGACTCAGGCTTATGCTCCTAAAATTAATGCATCTTTGAGCAAAGTAGGTGCTACACAGGCATGGCAGGCTATTACAACACCTTATAATAAATTGGCAAACTCTCCTGCTGGAGCTCTTGTAAATGTTCGTCAGCCTATCAACAGCGATTTGGGAGCATATACTACCCAAAAAGCACTAGATGGTTTGTTTTGGCGTATTGCTCAGGAGGAACAAAAAATCAGAAATACTCCTCTGGCTCGTACTACAGCCCTTTTACAAAGAGTATTTGGTGAATTGGATAAGAAAAGATAAAATTAGACTTGAGACATAAGAAAAAACAATGTTCTATCATAAGTCTTGTGTCTCATTTTTTATTTCTTAAAATATTGTTCATTGATAACTGTTCGTTGTAAAAATGGATATTGAAGATTTCAGAAATTATTGCATTCAAAAACAAGGTGTTACAGAAGAATTCCCTTTTGATGATGTAACCTTAGTATTTAAGGTAATGGGTAAAATGTTTGCCCTTACAAGCCTAGATCGTGAGGCTCTATCAATTAATCTCAAATGTGATCCTGAGAAAGCTGTTGAGCTTCGAGAACAATATGATGGTGTACGCCCTGGTTATCATATGAATAAAAAACATTGGAATACCGTTCTTGTAGAACAGATAAAGCCTAAAAAGCTTGTTTTAGAATGGATTGATGATTCCTATAATCTGGTAGTAGCCAGTCTGCCTAAAAAACTTCAAAATGAATTAAAAAGCCTCTCCAAATAATGGAAAGGCTTTTTAATTAAATATTTTTATCTAAAATTTTATTTCTTATATCTATCAAGATTACTCTCTATAAAAATTAAGAATTAATATCAAGTCTTCTGCTTCGTTGGTAATTTTACGCAAAGAATTAAATGCCTCATCTGTACCCTTGATATAAGTGGTATTTTCAGGTTTTGCATACCAGTTGGCAAGCATAATTTTCCACAATTCGGGAGCTTCTGTAGGTATTGCCAAATAAGCCTCCTGAATTTTATTTCTGAAGGTAGGATTAAGATTTTTCAGTGCTGCCACTGGTCCATGAGGGATATCTGGCGATTTCCATAAAATACGATAATCTTCTTTCTTGATTTTCCCCTCAGCAACTTGATCTAAAAAGAAATTATAAGCACAAGCTCCTACAGCATTCGGATTTGTTTTTAAATAGTCTGTTACACCAACATGCGTTTTCTTGAATGTTACTTCTTTAAAAACAGTTTCTACATCTAAATTAATGGAGTTAAAATATAATCTTGGTACTAAGTGTCCAGAAGTAGAAGCTGCATTTACAAATGCCATTTCGAGCTTAGAACCCATTTTTTTAATATCTTCTATTTTTTTGATAGGCGATTTGGCATTGACCAAAATACAACTGTTATAGGTTTCTATTTGCTTATCTTTATTCCCTCTGATAGCAATTACATCTACTTTACCATTTAACGATGCCATTACATATCCAAAAGGGTTGATATCTACGACATGCACTTTACTACTATCAATTTTATCCAACATTTCAAAAATGTTTTTCGGATAATAAACCTTTACAGGCATGGCTAATTTTTTTGCAAGATACTCTTGTAATAATTTATCTACTTCAGCACCTTTTTTATCCATTTGTGTATGTCCAATGGCTACTACAAGTTCTTTTGGAATATCTTGCCCTAAAAGGGTTTGTGCATAAAATAATGTTATCCATAACAGTAGTTGTATCTTTCTCATAGGGTGTAATTGTTATAATTCAATAAGTGTACGTATTTATATAAAGATACATAAAATAGTCAAAAATTGCAAGGGATATGTAAGTTTTAAATGATTTTGAGTATTTTCTCGGTAGATTTCAGACCAGAGCCTGTCAGAACAGAAACTATTTTTTCATTTGGAGGGGCAGTAAGTATATATTTTCTCACACCTGCCACTACTGCTGCTGAGGTTGGTTCAATAAAATAGCCCATTCTGCCCATCATTATCAGAGCATCCTTGATTTCTTCTTCGCTTACACACATAAAAACTCCCTCAGAAAGTTCTACGTACTGAAGCATTTGTTTACCTCTTACAGGTTGAGCAATCGCTATACCTTCTGCTAGTGTTGGTAGTGTAATTATTTCAGGAATGTATGTAAGTCCTTCATTAAAAGCCTCGTATAAAGGCGAACAATGTGTTGCCTGTACACCTATAATTTTAGGCATACTTTCAATAATTCCTGCTTTTAAGAGTTCTTTAAAGCCGATATAAGCCCCTATGAGCAATGTACCATTACCCGCAGGCAGAATAAGTGTATCAGGGGCTTTCCAGCCTAACTGTTCACAAACCTCAAAAGCAAAAGTTTTTGTTCCCTGAAAAAAGAAAGGATTCCAACAATGGCTTGCATAATAGCTGTTTTTAGCAGCCTGATAAGCTGCTTCTGCGGTGTCCTCTCGTGTGCCATCTACTACCACCACATTGGCACCATAGCATTTCATTTGTACTAATTTACCTTCTGAAACACCTTTGGGTACATAAATATCACAACTGATGCCCGCTTTGGCACAATAAGCAGCCACAGAGCTACCTGCATTACCAGAGGAGTCTTGTACTACATGAGTAATACCCAGTTCTTTGGCTTTGCTAATCATTATGGCACTCCCTCTGTCTTTATAAGACCCTGTCGGGAACAGAAAATCAAGTTTAAAGTGTACTCCTACATTATCTACCGTAATTTTTTGGAGAGGTGTCGCCCCTTCTCCAAAACTGACAATATGGGAATCGTCTAGAATAGGTAATGCTTCTCTGTATCGCCAAAGGTTTGCAGCTCTCTGACGAATAAGATTTTTATCAAGTGTGGGCTTGAAACGAATATCCAGCAAGTTTCCTGCTTTACTCTGCCAACGGGCTTCGTGAAGTGGATACTCTTCTTGAGTTTTGGTACAAATTAAACTATCTGGCTTCAAATTAAACTACTTGGTTATCAATCATTAAAAAACTTTCATTAATTATTATTTTAACATTTACCATTTAAAATTTAGCATTAACCACAGTCCCAGTTGTATAAAATATCTGAAAAGTCTAATTTTTTGAGTTTTTCTATATCAATAAAGAAATTTCCCACACCCATATCCCCCCAACAGATTCCGCCTTGGCTATCCATCTGGAAAAGTAGCGTATTGTATTGTTTTAGTTTTTCTTCATCATATTTTCGGGGGTCTTCCTGTACAAAATCAGCATAGCCTCCTATTTTATGCCCTGCATTGCGTACTTCATCACTAAACCAGTCAGCAATTTTATACTCATTGGCTTCAATAATTTCATTAAACTCATCTAATCTATCCCCCAAAGAAGCCTCTAAATTTCCATCATTCAGTCCTACATACTCTTCAGCAACCTCGAATGTCAGTTGATGTGTTTCTAAGTTTTTACCTAAAGGAGTTAATTCAGCATCTACAAGTGGCAAATCTCTCTGAAAATTTTCTTTATCAATATCAGCAAAATACACCACTCTAAAACCATTCTGCTCTGAAGGTTTATCAAAATCCATTCCATACAAATCGTCATCGGCAATATAAAACTGTAAAATCCCCTTTTGTGGAAAATTATCGAGAGTAGGCACTTCTTCAAAATTGATTTGAGCAAGCAGATACAAAGGCTTGCCTTTGGCGTTTTTAGGGTACTCTACCCCATTTGGTAGAAATGGCATACCTCCAAATTTACTCTGCCATATCTCAACATTTTTTTGAGGAGTATTGGTTATATTGATAAACTTCTTTTTGAGTTTTTCAAAAACAGGAAAAAAACTTTCTAATTCTTGGGGAAATTGAATACTTTCTTGCATGGTTTTAAGAGTATTTTGCCTTTAATTGATAGCAAGATAAAGAATTTTAGATAAATTTCTCTAACTTGCGACAAAATTTTAGCAAACCCCAAACCCATGGAAAAAATTCTGATTCTTGATTTTGGTTCGCAATATACCCAGCTGATTGCCCGTAGAGTTAGAGAATTGAACGTTTATTGTGAAATTCATCCCTTCAACAAAATTCCAACCCTTACTGATGACATCAAAGGCATCATTCTTTCGGGTAGCCCATGCTCCGTACGAGATGCAGGTTCTCCTGATGTAGATTTGATGGCTATTCGTAAGAAATTGCCCATTTTAGGTGTTTGTTATGGAGCTCAATTGCTTGCTCAAAAATTTGGTGGAAGCGTGGAAGCCTCTCCTACTCGTGAGTATGGCAGAGCCAATTTGGCTTCTTTTGAACAGGGAAATGCTCTTTTAAACGGACTTTCTGCCCATTCGCAGGTTTGGATGAGTCATGGTGATACCATTACGCAAATTCCTGAAAATTTCCAACTCATTGCAAGTACAGAAAGTGTACGAGTAGCTGCTTTCCAGATACAAGGTGAAGAAACTTTTGGTATTCAATTCCACCCTGAAGTAACACACTCTTTGGAAGGCAAAGTTCTTCTAAAAAATTTCGTGGTCAATATTTGCAAATGCTCTCAGGACTGGACATCTGCCTCATTTATAGAAAGTTCGGTAGCTGATTTAAAAGCTAAATTAGGCTCTGACAAAGTAGTTTTAGGGCTTTCGGGTGGTGTAGATTCGAGTGTGGCAGCCATGCTTTTGCATAAAGCTGTTGGCAAAAATTTATATTGTATTTTTGTAGATAACGGACTTTTACGTAAAAATGAATTTGAAGGCGTTTTACACTCTTATCAGGATTTGGGTTTGAATGTGGTGGGCGTAGATGCTAAAGATTTATTTTACAAAGAACTGGCAGGACTTTCTGATCCAGAAGCCAAAAGAAAAGCCATTGGAAAAACTTTTATTGATGTTTTTGATATTGAAGCTCATAAAATTCAGGATGTAAAGTGGCTCGGACAGGGTACTATTTACCCTGATGTGATTGAAAGTGTAAGTGTGGCTGGTCCTTCAGTTACCATCAAATCGCATCATAATGTGGGTGGTTTGCCCGAAAGAATGAAACTCAAGATTGTAGAACCTTTGAATACGCTTTTCAAAGATGAAGTAAGGGCAATTGGTAGAGAGTTGGGTTTGCCCGAAAACATTTTAAATCGTCATCCCTTCCCTGGTCCGGGGCTTGCCATTCGTATTTTAGGCGATATTACAGCCGAAAAAGTGGCTTTATTGCAGGAAGTAGATGCTATTTTTATAGATGGCTTAAAAAAAGCAAATTTGTATGATGAAGTTTGGCAGGCAGGAGCTATTTTATTGCCTATCCAAAGCGTTGGCGTGATGGGAGATGAACGTACCTATGAGCGTGTAGTGGCTTTGAGGGCTGTAAGCAGTTTAGATGGTATGACAGCTGACTGGTGCAGACTGCCTTACGATTTCTTGGCTGATATTTCAAACCAAATTATCAACAAGGTAAAAGGTGTAAACCGAGTAGTGTATGATATTTCTTCTAAACCCCCTGCTACAATTGAGTGGGAATAAAATTAGATGTGAGATATTAGACTTTAGACATAAGAAAAACTACTTCGTTTTAAAAGTGAAGTGGTTTTTTGTTTATCTTACAACAATTACTTTAACATTAAAAGTTTTTTCTTGTATTGTTCTTTCTCCTTCTAATTCCATAAAACTATTTATGTCTTGAATTGCTTTTGGTGCAAAAACAAAAAATATAATTTCATTCAAATAATCAAGTACATGATATGATTCTATATCTACTTTAATTTGGCTTATAAATTTTTTATCACTAATTTCGCTTTCACTAATTTGTTTAACTTCAATTATTATTCCTTCTTCTACCAAAACAAAATCTAATCTCGTTGATGTTCCTCCAAACTTTGCTAATGGGTTTTCATATTTTATATTAGGAAATACTGATTTGAATATCACATAAAGAATATCTTGAACATCATATTCATCTTCTATTTTAATGATTGATTTAGGTTTTCTTTGAGAATTAGATGTTTTGCCTCCATATCTCTCTTTTGGGTTAGTTATTTTTATTACTGCATTCTCAAAATTTTCTAAAATGTTAATTATCAAATCTCTTGCAGATAGATTCTTGTATGTAGTTTTTGTTACTGTTTGGTTAGCAAAATGACTTTGTAATTCAGCTAAAACAATTAAATCAATAGTTTCTAACCCTTTTCTACTTAACTCTACAATGAAACCATTAATTTCTGTTTCAAACTGATTTTCATAAATGTACTTTAAAATTTTTGTAGATGTTTCAAGTGTGTTTTCAGATTTTAACTTATCTAAAAATTTTTGCTTAAAATCAGGGAAAAACTTTTGCACTAAAAAAATTTCTTTTGCAGATGCCTGATTAACAAAGTTTTGCAAATGTTTGTATGCCTGACTACTTTTGTTTGAAGTCAAAGATATACCAATAAGTTTATACTTATCATCTCTATAGTGTGGTATATTCTTAATTACTGGCTTGTCTATAATTGATAACTCATCTATATCAGGACTTATATTCTTAAACCCTTTTGCTGCTAAAGTTTCCTGTTCGCCTTGTAAAATATTGACATCCTTTCCTAATAAACTTTGTGCATCATAAAGACGCAAAAAACAGAACTCCTGAACACTTGGATATTCAAAAATTTTAATTGAATTGTATTGTATTATGTCGTTTATCCAATTCATATACTAAATGAACCAAAGTTTATCAGTAATTGTCTTTACCATATTATCATCCCATTTATCAATCTCTTGAAGTTTGTCTAAAAGTCCTGACATAATAGAAGGGTATAAAATTGTAACAGTTTTCTTAGAAGGTAAAAATGTTCTATGAGAAAGGTGAGAAAACCAAAAAATTTGAGTTGAGAGATAGCGTAAATCTTCAAAGGTTGAACGTTTATCTATTTCAATTTCTAAGGGTATCGTGCTTTCTTGAACAAAATGAACTAATGAACGGTGTTTTGAAAGCTCAAGATAAGTACCTTTATCTGTTCCTTCAATGCTTTTTTCTTTACCATAATTATCAATGATTTTGTATGGTTTTCCATCATTAGTAAATAACCTATAATTATGTCCATAAGCAAGGTGAACAAAAGCATACTTAAAAGTTAAATTTTCATTTTGAAATTTTTTTATAACATTCTCAACGGCTTTTATTTCATACTCCTTACTTGCTGACTTGAAAAGATGAAAGACTAAGCGAAACTCCGACCTTTTATTGATGATTTCTTGGCTAATAATCTTTGATAAAGAATTGTAAAGATGATTTTCTAAATTCTCTGCATAATTATCAAAAGTTGATAATGGTGAGCAATCACCTACTAAATATCTGCCATCTGAATGAAATATTTGGGCTATACCCAAAATTCTCCTTCCATCTTTGTTCAAAGATGAACCAATACCAATAACTAATTCTTCTTTTCGTTTCTCAATATTCTGAATAGTCCAACCAATCCCACCAATCTTTGCATAAATATTGAGGGCAAGATTATTCATTATGAATGGATTAATTTTTTTGAGATGTTTTTCTTGTATATCTTGCGTAGAAATGCCCCTGCTAAGTAATCTTGCCTTGCAAATAAAATAGGGACTTTGTTTTATGTCCATAATTTTTAAGTGCTGTTCACTAAGCACAACGATACAAAGGTGTGATGATGAAATATCACCTTCATAAATAGCATTAGTGTATGTTTCCGTTTTAGTATCTGATAAGAATATTGGTAAAAAAACAGGTTTTATATGAAACATGCTTTTTAGGCGTGTTTCAAGTTGATTGATAAAACCTTCTAAAATACCTTCATTGGATTTAGGACAAATAATAGAAATTTTAATTTCTTGATTTTCAAAGAATTTAAAACTATATGGTTTCAGTTTTGAAATTATATCGTTGGGGTAGCCTTTTTCTGTTCTATTTTCAAAGTAGTATTTAATTGGCATTTCAAATTTATCCGCTTGGATTTTATCATTTTCAAGAGGCAAATATTTCATTGAGAATTCACTAAATTTATTTCCAGAAGGTAAATATATATCATTTCGGTTATTTTTAAGCCAATCAAAAACTTGTTTTATTTTCTTAAAACTTTCTTGATTATGTTCTAAGGCATTAATACGGTTTTCATAATTACCTTGCTGTCCAGTGGCTGATAAAAAACGTTTTATAGATTGCTTATTCGCAAAAATCTCGTTATCTTTTCCCTTCAAGTCTTTATATTCAATTCTTCTTTGTTCAAAATCATCTTTACCTTTTTCAAACTCTAATTTTATACTTCTTGAAATCACAAAAAAGAATGAAAGATTACCACTAAAAGAGTTAAAGAAAGTATTAAAATGAAATTGATTGAAAGCAAGAATGCCATCAACTAGTTTTTTTTTTACCTTCTTTTTATTTCCTTCTATATCTTCTTCTTCTTGTTCTACCATAAACAAATTAGAAGGAGATACAATATTCCAAAAGTGTTCTTCCCTTTTCTTAAATACTTTGTAAGGTTGTCCATTAGTAGTTTGGAAATTTCTAAAATGTTGAATAATGCAACTTTCTATAATTTTGCTAATAATCTTAGGGTTTGTTTGAATATCTATTACTTCTTCTGTACCTATAATTGTACTTGAAGGATTTTCTTTTTTGCTCCAAAAGTAAATTCGTCTTTCAAACTGTTCATTTTCAATTTGCACATCATATTTATAAAATATATAATCAGGGTTTTCTTTTTGCAGTTTAATAAAATCCTCTTTTACAGAATAATTTTCATAAGACAAGTATTGTAAGTTAAAATAATCCTTTTCAAACTTACATTCAAATATATTTAGAAATAGTCCTGTCATCTTTAACTTATATTTTTATTTAAAATAACAATATACATAATTTATATATAATTTCCCCAAATTTGTTTTCCTTTCAAATCAACCCTTTCTCATTCTCCTTCAAAGCATATTTGAGGAGTATTTCCATAGGAATGAGTTTTAGAGATTGTTCGTTGGTGGCTTCTAAGTCTACAAAGGGGGCTTTTCCTGCCCTGTAAGCCTCCAGCCAACGAGAGGCACACAGACACCAACGGTCGCCAGATTTGAGTCCCTCGAACTCATACAAAGGCATTGGGGTAGTCAAATCGTTGCCCATTTGAGCCGAAAACTCCAGAAAATCGTCTGTTACAATCGCACAAACCGTATGAGAACCATAATCGGTGGCATCTGTATTGCAACAACCATCTCTAAAATAGCCTGTCAGGGGCGTATTGCTACAAGTTTTAAGGGCTTCACCAAAAACATTTACATTTTGCATAATATAGAGGTTTTATGTTGTTTATAAGAGAAAATCATTTGTTGTTTAGATTACTTCGCCAACGGCTCGTAATGACAGACCATTAGAAGTTTAGATTCCTCACTATGTTTGGAATGAATAAAAAATACAGGAAGTTTCAGAACCTACAAAGTACACTTGCAAATTGAATATTTCCTTTCGTCATTTCGAGCAAATGCGAGAAATATAAACTATTAGAAGTTTAGACTCCTCACTACGTTCGGAATGAAAAAAAAACGTCCTTTTTCTGAAATCCTTTTTCTAAAAATTCTACTCTCCTTTATTCTAAAATTTTTCCGTTTTCAAAAATAACAAATTTTTCTTCAAAGTCTTTCGGGAAATTACTCACCACAGCCGAAGGTTTTTGAAGCTCCCGAAGTAGAGTTGCCCCATGCGAAAGCCTGCCTCCTGTCCGAGAAATAACAGCTTTGGCTCGTTTATAATCTTCAAAATGCCCTGGCTCTAAGGCATCTACTACCAGAATATCTTTCCCTAAAATGCCTTCTGTACGTCCGGGGTAAATCATGAAAGAAAATGCCTGTGAAAGCGTTTCGCCTCCGTTTTGCCAAAAACAACCCGATTTTGTTCGGATGCCCTCGTGAGCCTCTAACAACTCCGAACCCTCAAGGGCATTATGCAGACGATGAAACAGACGCATATTGTTATCTCTGAACCACTCCCGAACTTCAAAATAATAGCTTTGAAGCCCCATAAGATTCAAATTGTGAGCTATTCGGATGCCTGTACTCCACTTTGGGAACGGAAGCAGAGGTTTTTCGTTTTTGCTGTTTCTTGGAGTTGCAGGGTCACTTTCAAAATGAATTCTGTGAGGGAAATCCTGAGGGTTCAGGGCATCATACACCGTTTTTCGCTTGCCCCAAAATGTTCCAAATGAGGTAGAAATACAATTGTTAATAAAAATATTGTTTTGCACTATCCAAACATAATATCTTGTGAACCAATTGGCTAAATCTGCTTCTTTCTGAGGGTTCTGTTGTTTTCTGATATTTTCTAACTCTTGTTCAAAAACTTGTAATTCTTGTTCTATTTTGAGGATTTTCTTCCTTGAAACTGCCTGCATTGTAAGAAAAACAGGGATATTTTGAAAAAATTTCCAAAAATTAAAAGGTAAATGAGGCACTGCCCCACCTATTTCTTTGGCATACAAACTGCTCGGCAAGCCCCAATCTCTGAAACGAGCCAAAAACAAATCAGAATTGATGTAAGAAGCATTGTCTTCGGCTGTTACGCTAAAAGGCTCATTGTCATTGAGAACTCTTTTATCCCAAAGGCTATAAATACGCCCGATATTCAAAGAAGCTTTCTGTTGAGCATATTCCATAAGTCTACTGACCTGTTTGGGCAGAATTTCATCCATATTGGCAGAAGTCAGGCTTCTACGCCACAAATAATGTGTAACAGGACGTATCTGAAACAGATGAAGTTGATAACCGTCCCAAGCCCACTCAATATCGGAAGGCTGATAATGAAAAGCCTTGATAGTTTTTTGCAGAAAACTCCATAATTCTTTTATTTTCAAACCTTTAGTGTTAAGCAAATTTTGAGCCTCTAAAGAAATGGGAATTTCCCAGTTTTCGCCCATTTTAGAAATGGTAAAACTGTGTGGTTCTTTCTTTCCTGAGATAAACTCTTCTAAATGCCCTTCCACCAAATCTATTTCTGCTGAAATATTTCTTACAAATGCCACTCCTGAAATAACAGGCTCTACAAACTCCTGAATGACTACCTCATCAATGCCTTTCTCAAATAAATCTTGCGTTTTGGCAATAATCTCTGATGCTCTAACTCTCAAATACGAAGTATGGATTCCTGCGTTGGATTTGTCAATTTTATCTTCGTTGGAGGCAGAAGAACGCACAGCAAAAAGTTTGGTCGTATTGAGCAGGTTCAGAACTGCCATCAAGTCTGTTTGGGGTGTAACGGTTACTTTTTGGGGTACAGGCAAACCTGCCAATGTAGCCAAAGCAAGCCTTCCTCCTTTGGTATGAGCTTTGAATTGTGGCTGATGGTTTTCAAGAAAACTCGCAAACTCCTCAGGGTTATCAATATAAGGATAATGCTCCCAATGCTCATGAATGCTGATACTCAAATCGGCTCTTGGCAGAATAGAGTCCCAAGCAGGTGCCTGATTGATGCCCAAAACAGCGTCTTTTGTTCCCCAAATAAGTTCTATGGGTGTTTCTATCCACTCAAAAAGAGTCAGGGCATTGTGAGGTTGTACAAATTCAAAATACTTTTCAAAGGCTTTGCATTGCCTGTAACCCTCTCCCATGCGTTTGTATTGGTTCTCTGTCCATTTTTTAGATGAAAATTTATGAGCAAATACTTTAGGGAAGTTTTTAAGCAGAAAATGAATCGTTTTGCGAATAGGCTTCCACGACATGATTTTCACAAAGCTCCTTTCCCATAAAAAAGCTCCTACGGGAGCCAGTAATATTACTTTTGAGAAGTGTTTGGGCTTTCGGACAAGTGCATGTAATACTACCAAAGCATTGATACCCACAGCAAAAATCTCTTGGTTTTCTTCGGTTTGCTCCAGTAGAGCCTGAGCTAATTGCTCTAAATTCTGATATTTTTGAGAGGTATTGCTTCCAAAACCAGGGAGTTCGAGGGGTATGGGTTGTTTTTCTTTGAAAAAAGGCAGACAATCATCCCACCATGCTTTGTAACTGCCATTTCCTGAAAGGAGATAAATTTTTTGCATAGCTTTTTAATCAAAAACTTTTTGTGTTCCCAAAAGTTTTACATATTGGTACAAAATATAAACGCAATGGCTAAAAACATATTTCAAAGCAAGTTTTTTTTATATTTCACAGCTGTATTTTATGCTGTGATGGGCATTAATCACTTTATCAACCCTGATTTTTATGTAGCCATGATGCCCTCTTGGTTTATTCAGAAGCCTTTTCTAAATTATGCCTCAGGAGCTTTAGAAATTGTATTCGGACTTATGCTGATTCCTTCTAAATACAGAAATATCGGTGCTTGGGGTATTTTCGGACTCCTGATGAGCTTTTGGAGTATTCATATCAGCCACCTTTTTGAGCCTCCAGTAATGAATGTTGGAGGAAATGTTATTGATTTTTCTCAAAAACCTACCTATTATGGTTTGTATGGCAGGCTTTTATTCCATTTTGTGTTTTTCTGGTGGATTTTAAAAGTTAAAAAGATTCGTTAGGCTTTATTTAAAAAAATATGTTTAATTCTCTTTCTTGCAAGAACAATCAATATGAGCATTATAAAGCCACTACACAATATATTGAATAGAAATATTGAGCCAAATGACTTTTCTTGAACACTCTTTTGAGTACCTTGTACTCTCACCCACGCAATAAATATATCAGCTATGGGCATTTTGCCCATTAAATATTTTTTCTCTGTTTCTGAATGATAAGCTATTCCAAATGTTTCGATACAGCTAAACATATCATTTGCAGTTTTATATTCTCCAAACTTCTGAAATACCCCAACAGAAACAATGGTTGCCACAGGACTCATGCCTAAAATTACAGGACCAGAGTCCACATCTCCCATTCCAGAGCTTCCATATGGATATTCTCTGATACATGGCAATTGTAAAATAGTTTGAGAAAAATGTTTTTTAAACAACTCAAATTGCTCTTGGGCAAATTTAGGCTCTATTTCTGAAAGAAATAAAAGCATCAAAGCCATTGAAGAGCCTCTTGCTTTCTCTATCGTTTTACCTGTACTTGCATCTGCTGAGTGAGAAATCAGTCCATTTTGCTTATCTAAAAGCATTTTTACTTTCAAAATCCACTCTTTGATAAGTTTCTGATATTTTGGTTCAAAAAGTTTGTCATGTAAATATAAAGACATGATACCTACAAAAGAATCAGCAGCCCACGAAGCTCCAACATACGATTGTAAAAAAGGTGTGTTTGAATTCTGAAAAGCCTCTGCTATTTCCTCACAATTCTGCTTGAAAAAGTGTATTTCATCATCATTTTTATTTGGCTGAATTTCAAGCAATTTACCTAATAAAAAGTTATTCCAACCTCTATAAAATATACCATATTGAGGCTTGAGAGATGCAGGAAAAATGCTTTTGGCATATTCTGTGTCTATTTGCTTATAGGCATACAGTATTTCCTGAAAACCTTTTTGATGTATTGGAGTGTTGGGTTCTGATTTTTTGGCTATTTCTGCCCATGTAAGTCCATACAACACATTCGAAAATATGTAGCCTTCTGGATACTGCATTTGCATTTCTACTGCCAAGTCATGCTCTTTGAGTTGTTTTTCTATAAACTGGAGTTGTAAAAGAACATCTTTGGTTGTTTCTTTTTCATTCTGAAGGCTTACACTTGTATGCAATCTGATATTGATATAAAGCAAAAAAACTATCAGAAAAGACGTGAGTAGGTAGGTTATTTTCTTTAACATCGGAAAAGCCGTTTTAGGAAAATACACGTAAAAAAACAGCCTACAAAATTTTGTAGGCTGTTTGAATTAATATGCGATGGCAAAAACCACTCTTTCTTTGGAAGGTTTGCCTGAATAAATGCATTTTCCTTCTTCTTGTTTGTTTCCTAAAGGAATACAACGAATGGTTGCTTTGGTTTCTGTCTTGATTTTCTCTTCTGTTTCTCCTGTTCCGTCCCAGTGAGCAAGGGCAAAACCACCTTTTTCTAAAACTGCCTTGAGTTCATCATAAGAATTGACTTCATAAGTCATTTTAGTTCTGCGTTCTAAAGCTTTCTGATAAAGATTTTCTTGGATTTCGGCTAGTAAATTATTGACATATTCTGCTATACCTTCAGAGGCTACACTTTGTTTTTCTTTGGTGTCACGTCTTGCCACTTCAATGGTTTTATTTTCCAAATCTCTCAGTCCTAGAGCCAGACGAACAGGCACACCTTTCATTTCCCACTCAGCAAATTTAAAACCGGGTGTTTGTGTATCTCTGTTATCAAATTTCACAATAATTCCTTTTGCTTCTAACTGCTTTTTAAGTGTCAGACAAGCCTCATCAAGTGTTGAAACAGAGTCTGCACCTTTATAGATAGGCACTATTACTACTTGAATAGGTGCTAGACGAGGAGGTATTACAAGTCCCGAATCATCGGAGTGGCTCATTACCAATGCCCCCATCAGACGTGTACTTACACCCCAAGATGTCCCCCAAACGTAATCCAGTTTATTTTCCTTGTTAGAGAATTTCACATCAAATGCTTTGGCAAAGTTTTGTCCTAAGAAATGCGACGTTCCTGCCTGTAGGGCTTTTCCGTCTTGCATCATAGCTTCAATGCAATAGGTTTCTTCTGCTCCTGCAAAACGCTCATTTTCAGTCTTGATACCTTTGATAACAGGAATAGCCAAAATACTTTCAGCAAAATCGGCATATACTTCCAACATTTGTTCTGTTTCGGCAATGGCTTCTTCTTTGGTAGCATGAGCTGTATGTCCTTCCTGCCATAAGAATTCTGCTGTACGTAAAAACAAGCGTGTACGCATTTCCCAACGTACTACGTTTGCCCATTGATTGATGAGCAAGGGTAAATCTCTATAAGATTGAATCCAGCCTTTGTAGGTATTCCAGATAACAGCCTCACTGGTTGGACGAACGATGAGTTCCTCCTCAAGCTTAGAATCTGGGTCAGCAATGAGTTTTCCTTTATTGTTAGGGTCGTTTTTCAGGCGATAATGAGTAACAACAGCACATTCTTTCGCAAAACCTTCTGCATTTTTTTCTTCTGCCTCAAATAAGCTTTTAGGTATAAAAAGAGGGAAATAAGCATTCTGATGCCCTGTTTCTTTGAAACGTCTGTCCAAATCATCTCTCATTTTTTCCCAAATTGCATATCCATAGGGTTTGATAACCATACAACCTTTCACAGCCGAGTGTTCTGCTAGTTCAGCTTCTTTTACAATGTCTAGATACCATTCCGAATAATTTTGGTCACGAGGTGTTATTTTCTTGCTCATAAATAGTATATTTTTAGTACTTAGTATTGAGTTGGGTATTAAGTATTTTTTGAAATTAGTTTATGTTATAAAATATTAATAAAGAAACATTTATATAATTTTACTTAAGTATTTAAACTTTATTAAATAGCAGAAACCTTATAGGTTTTGAAATCGTTATTATTGTTTAATTTATTGACTATCAAGTGTTAAAAAATATAAACCTATAAAGTTTTAATGATAAATAAATTATTTTTGATACTTAAATGATATTAAGATTCATTTTTTTTATTGGGCAATGTCAATACTATTCTTGTTCCCTGCCCTAATTCTGAGTCTAGTTTGATAGAACCCTGTAATTTATTAATAGTCTCTTTTACAATATACAAGCCTAATCCTGAGCCAGCCAATGAATCGTTCGCTCTATAAAACATATTGAATACTTTGTTGATGTGTTCTTTGCCAATTCCTATTCCGTTATCCTGAATTTCTACCTTTACTTCTTTGTCATCTGTTTCTACAAACACTTGTATATAACATCTTAATTGTCTTTGATTTGCATATTTAATAGCATTCGAAAGCAAATTATTAAATATGATATTCAATCTGTTTTTATCTGAATAGAAAACCTTTTCTTCATTAATTTTGATAATTGTTTCAATACGTTTTGCATTTTCCATATGGCTATGCTGTTCAAAACAATTTTCCAGTATTTCTTTAAAAGAAATATGTTCTGGAGTGAATTCTAAACGAGCATTTCGAGAGTAATCCAATATATCTTTGATGAAATTATCCAGTCTTTGAATACTTTTTTCTTGAAGTGACATATATTGTTTTACTTCTTCAACCTTATCTGTCATTCGAGAGAGTTGAATAAGCCCTAAAAGTGACGAGATAGGAGCTCTTAAATCGTGGGAGACGCTATAAACAAATCTATCAAGTTCAGAATTAGCTTTGCTGAGTTCCTCATTGGTTTGTATGAGCTTTTCCTCTGCCAATTTACGCTCATGTATATCCAATGTAATACCAGATATTCCCATGATATTTCCTTCTTCATTTTTAATAGACTGAGCTTTTGTTAGAAACCAACGATATGTACCATCATTTTTTTGGTATTGTCTTAGTTCTATTTCGTAGTTCTCTGATTCTCCTAAAAGTAATTTTTGATATAATTCTGCGAGTTTTGCTCTATCATCTTCATGAATCAACTGCCTTAATTCTTTTCTATTACGAGGAACTCTATCTGTTAAAGGATTCATCCCAAAAGCAATAAAGGTTTGTTTAGACCAAGCGATAGCCTCCGATTCTGCTTCCACGTACCAAGAACCCATTTTAGCAAATGTTTGAGCATCTTCTAATATTTGATTGGTTTTTTTTAATTCAATTTCTTTTTGTTTGATAAGTTCAAGCGTATTTTTGAGTTTTTCTTCTCTTTGAGCTAATTCTTCGTTTAGTTTCTTTTCTGTTTCAAGAGCCTGAATAATTTTTTCTTCGGCAAGTGTTTGTTGTGTTACGTTTTGAACAATCATCAAAACAGCATTGATAGAAGGCTCTCTAAGGAGATTTTTGGCTTTCACTTCCATCCAGTGGTCTGAACCATCTTTATACAAAATACGAAAAGTTGTTTTAAATAGTTTCCGGCGTGTATTGATGATTTCAAAAAATATTTTCTTTACCAAAGAGGAATCATAGGGGTGTACCAAATCAAATAGATACTGTTCTTGTAATTCATTATCTCGATAACCCCAGTTTTTATGAGTAGCAGGCGAAGCATACATAATATTTGCTCCTTCATCTAAGAGTAGAATAGAATCATCTAAATTTTCAATCAGTAATTGGAACTTCTTTTGTTGGGAATCTAAAATTTCCTCTATTCTATCATGACTGCTAACATCTTTGAATAAAATACTGATATAAGCCTCACCACCATTTTCTTCATAAGAAATACTACTCTCTACGGGAATAGTCAAGTCATTTTTTTGAATATACCTTGATAGTGTTTGCAGGGCTTCTGGACTTTTTTGTTTGAGTTCTATTAAAAATTTTTTCCAGCTTAACCCTGTTTGTCCATTCAATTCAACATCTATTTGTTTAAAATTTTTTTCTAGGATTTCTTCATAGGTATATCCTAAATATTTTAGGGCTGTTTCGTTGGTTTCTACAATTCTACCCGTTTCAGCATCAAGCAACAGAACACCATCTGATGTGTTTTGCAATAATTTAAAAAACTTAGGAGAGCGTTGTGTTAGTTTTTCAGAAACAGTTGGATAAATACTCACTATAATTTTTGTTTCTGATGGATTTTGCCCTTGAATAGGGAGAAAATTAGTATAGTACTCTTTGGATGTTTTCTTGATTTTAATATCTCCTGTCCAACTTTTACCATTTATTACATCCTCTAATTCTCTTTCAGGAAAACCCTCCAAGTGCATCAAAAAACTGGTTTTCTGAATACTTTTTTTATCTTTCACCAATAAGTTTTTGGCTAAAGTATTGAGTTCTTGTATTTTGGCACGATTATCTAATACCAACCAAGCACAGCTATCGCTGAGTGAAGAGGTTATCTGCTGAATAATGCTTTGTTGCATAAAATAGTGGTATTTTTATAAAGTATTTTACTGATTTTCAACAACTAACACCTATTTCCTCTCATTTCTTAGAAGAAATCTAACATTTATCTAAAAAAACACTTTAATTTGCCACGAAATTAACAACTTTTTTTCAAAAAACAATTTTGCTATGGGACAAGACCATAATAATCTCCATAAGCTAACAGCAGCAGGTGCACTTGTTACATTGGGGATAATCTTTGGGGATATTGGAACATCTCCCCTGTATGTAATGAAAGCTGTTTTAACAGATATTGAAAAAAGTGGGGGAACTCCCAATAAAGATTTTATTTATGGAGCCATTTCGGCAGTGTTCTGGACACTTACCATGCAAACAACTATTAAGTATGTAATTATAACCCTCCGAGCAGATAATAAAGGTGAAGGTGGGATTTTTTCTTTATATACGCTTGTTCGTAGAAAAGCAAAATGGTTAATGGTAATAGCTATGATTGGGGGATCTATGTTACTTGCAGAAGGTATTATTACGCCCCCTATTTCTGTTGTTTCTGCTGTGGAAGGACTCAGGCAACTAAAGCCAAATATCGAAAAAAATCAGATTCTTATCATTGCTTCTATTATTATTACCATCATTTTCTTTTTCCAAAGGTTTGGAACATCTGTGGTGGGTAAAAGTTTTGGTCCCATGATGTTTGTTTGGTTTAGTATGTTGGGGATTTTAGGTGTTTATCAAATTGTTCAGCATCCTGATATTTTATTAGCATTAAGTCCACATTATGCACTCAATATGCTTATCAATATTCCTCATGGTTTTTGGCTACTGGGAGCTGTTTTCTTATGTACAACAGGTGCTGAGGCTTTATATTCTGATTTAGGACATTGTGGAAGACCTAATGTGAGAGTAAGCTGGATTTTTGTAAAATTATGTTTGGTACTGAATTATTTTGGTCAAGGAGCGTGGCTTTTAGCTCAAGATAAACCTACCTCAGCAATTAACCCATTCTATGGGGTAATGCCCGAATGGTTTGTTTTGTTTGGAGTAATCATTGCAACATTGGCTGCTATTATTGCCAGTCAAGCCCTGATTTCTGGTTCATTTACACTTGTTAGTGAAGCCATTAGACTAAACTTTTTCCCAAAAGTAAAAATCAATTATCCTTCTAAATTTAAGGGACAATTGTATGTACCAAGTGTAAATACAATGTTATGGATTGGCTGTATAGGGGTAGTTTGGTTTTTTGGAGAATCCTCAGCTATGGAAGCAGCTTATGGGCTTTCTATCAACACGACTATGCTCATGAGTACTACACTTTTAGTATTCTTTTTACAAAGTCAGAAGGTTCATAGAGTCCTCATAGGCATTTTCTTAGTTATTTATCTTGCTATTGAGTTATCATTTTATGCAACCAATTTATTAAAATTTGCTAATGGTGGTTATGTAACCTTTATTATTGCTTCTGTAATTATATTTGTTATGTGGGTACGCCACAAAGCAGTGGATATTAAACGCAGACTGACTGATTATGTAAAAGTTAGTGACTATTTAGAGCAACTAATGGCACTTAGTAAAGACACCACGATTCCTAAATATGCAACCCACTTGGTATTTTTAAGTACCATGCGAAGTGATGATAAAGTAGAGCAAAAAATCATCTATTCTATTTTACAAAAACAACCCAAACGTGCTGATTTATACTGGTTTGTACATATTGAAGTAACCGATGAGCCTTACACAATGGAGTATAAAACCAAAATTATAGCCACAGATGACGTAGTAAAAGTAGAATTCAGGTTAGGGTTCAGGGTTGAACAGCGTATCAGTTTGTTTTTAAGACTTGTTATTCAGGAAATGGTAAGAAATGGAGAAATTGATGTAAGAAGCCGTTATCATTCACTCAAAGGAAGAAATGTAATTGGAGACTTCCGTTTTGTAATTTTGGAAGAGGTTCTTTCTTCTGATAACGATTTGCCATTTATGGAGCAGTTTATTTTAAATACAGATATTAGTATCAAAAACTTTACGGCTTCTCCTGAAAAATGGTTTGGCTTGGATACCAGTCTGGTAACCATCGAGAAAGTTCCGCTTGTTATTAACCCTGCAACAGGCGTACAACTCCAAAGAGTTTATGATTAGAAAACAAAAAGGCTTGAAATTTCAAGCCTTTTTGTTTTAAATACGTCATTAGGCGTATTGTCATCAACTATTTATTTTTACTATATTGAAATAAACTTAGATTCTTAGAAATATCTTATTAGAATAGAGAAACATTAAACATAATCAATCCAATAATCAAAAATATGAAGTCTTTTATTCTTTTCATTTTCTTGTATTTCAATTATATACATATAATGGCACAAGATATGCCTAAGGAAGTTATGAAAGTTTATCATGCTGCAGAACAATATAAGAAAGAGGGAAAACATGCAAAAGTCCTTGCTTGTTATAAAGAGGCTGTTGATATTTATGCTAAAAAAGTTAACAAAAAAACTTTTATTTATGGTGTCTTACTTGTCAATCTGGCAGAATTATATAGAAAAAGGAAAGATTATACACAGGCAGAACCCTTATATTTGGAAGCCATAGAAATATTTAACAAAACTAATACTAAAGAAACACCTGATTATCTCAACTCTTTGTATGGACTAGCAGAATTATATAGAAAAAAGAAGGATTATCCCAAAGCTGAGCCTTTTTATTTGGAAGCTATAAAAGTAATGATGATAGGTTGGGGTAAAAAACATGAAAATTATAATAAATCATTATATGGATTAGCAGAGTCGTACAGAGAAATGGGGAAATATACCCAAGCAGAACCTTTCTTTTTAGAAAATTTATCTATTATAGAAAAAACTTTTGGAAAAGAGCATATTGAATATACCTATTCTTTAAATGATTTAGCAGGATTATATCAGCTTATGGGTAAATATACTCAAGCTGAACCTTTATATCTAAAATCTTTAGAAATTAAAGCAAAGATTTCAGGTAAAGAATCTTACGCATATGCCACCTCTCTCAATAACTTAGCTCTCTTATACTCTGATATGGGTAGTTATGCTAAAGCAGAACCTTTTTATTTAGAAGTTAAAGAAATCTTTAAAAATACCTTAGGAAAAGAACACCCTTATTATGCAATTTCTTTGTGTTCATTGGGCATTTTGTATTATAATTTAGGTAACTATACACAAGCAGAACCTTTATTTTTAGAAGCTAAAGAAATTTTGAGTAAAATTTCAGATGAACAGTACTTCTCATATACTACCTCTTTAAACAGTTTGGCAACATTGTATAATACTACGGGAAACTATACAAAAGCTGAGCCTTTATATCTAGAAGTTTCAGAAATTCTAGCAAAAAACCTGAGTAAAAACCATCCTCAATATGCAATTTCTTTAGGCGATTTAGCTCTTTTATATTCTGATAAAGGTGATTATGTAAAATCAGAAGTTTTATATTTAGAAGCTAAAGAAATTTTAAGAAAAACTCTGGGAAAAGATCATCCTCAATATGCAATTTTGTGCAATAATTTGGCAAGTCTGTATGATAAACAAGGCAAATATGCACAGGCAGAGCCTTTATATTTAGAAGCTAAAGAAATTTATGATAAAGTACAGGGTAAAGACCATCTTTATTATGCTACATCTTGCAATAGTTTGGCTAATTTATATGATAAACTAGAAAAGTATATTCAAGCAGAATCTTTGTTTTTAGAAGGGAATCATAGTTTTCTCACTCAAATTGAACGTAACTTTTATACACTTTCAGAAAAGGAAAAAGGGTTGTATTATCATACCTTTAGTTCGAGTTTAGAAATGTTTATTTCCTTTGTTATACATAGATATGATCAGAATAAGACCTTAACAGGTGATGTTTATAACAACGCCTTGGCTACTAAAGCTTTACTGTTCAACTCTTCAAAAAAAATGCGTGAAAGAATTTCAAATAGTAAAGATGAAAGTCTCAAAACAATATTTGAAGATTGGAAAAACAAAAAAGAATACTTATCAAAAGTATATAGTCTAACAATAGCAGAAAGGCAAACACAAGGAATAGATATAAATAAGTTAGAAAATGAAGTCAATGATTTAGAAAAAATGCTTTCTCAACGCTCAGAAATATTTGCTTCTCAAAACGACAAACGCCATTACACTTGGCAAGATGTACAGAAAAGCCTTAAAGCCAATGAAGTAGCTATCGAAATATTGCGTACAAATGTTTATGATAAAAAATGGCTGGATAGTGTCCACTATGTAGCCTTAATTGTATCACCAGAAAGCAAATACCCTGAGATGGTATTGCTCAAGAATGGCAAAGACCTTGAAAATAAGAGTATAAACTATTATAAAAATTGTATCAAACTAAAGAAAGAAGATAAAGAGAGTTATCAGAAATATTGGTATCCTTTAAAAAAGACTATCAAAAATGCGAAAAAGGTGTATTTTTCTGGTGATGGAGTATATCATCAAATTAGTTTGTTAGGTTTAAAGAATACAGAAACTCAAAAATACTTAAATGAAGAAATTGAAATACAATTACTTGGAAATACAAAAGATTTGGTTACTTCAAAACCTAATGCACAATCACCTAAAAAAATTAATATTTTGGCTTATCCTGATTATAAAAAAGGCTCTAAAAGTAAACCCATAGAACTAAATCAAAATCAAAAAGACATTAAGCGTTTCTTTGAAAGTAGTGTAATTGCCATGCTTCCTGGAACACAAAAAGAGGCAAACCAAATTGAAAAAACCTTTCAAAGTCAGGGTTTAGAAGTACAAAAGTTTTTACTGGAACAAGCCTCAGAAGAAACGCTCAAAAAACTGGAAAGTACTGATGTTTTACATATTGCTACTCATGGATTTTTTATGGAAGATGTTTCGGAAAATCTAAATGAAAACAAAGGAACATTTCTAAATAATACACAAAAATTAATAGAAAACCCTTTACTACGTTCTGGGCTACTTTTAGCAGGTGCAGAAATAGGCATACAAGGTGAACATGGCAATAATGAAGACGGAATACTCACAGCCTATGAAGCTCAAAATCTCAATTTAGATAACACTCAACTAGTTGTTCTTTCTGCCTGTGAAACAGGGCAAGGAAAAATCAAGAGTGGTGAAGGTGTTTTTGGATTACAAAGGGCTTTCCGAACAGCTGGAGCCAAAAGTATTCTGATAAGTCTTTGGAAAGTAGACGATATTGCCACACAAGAGCTGATGAGTAGCTTTTATGAAAACTGGATAGCTAAAAAAATGAACAAAAGAGAGGCTTTTAAGAAAGCTCAAGAAGAAATCAAGAAAAAGTATACTCATCCCTACTATTGGGCTGCATTTGTACTGGTCGGAGAATAAAACAGAGGAGATTTTAGTCTCCTCTGTTTTTTAATTCAAAATGCTCTGATATGAAATGAGTAAAATAGCTATAATCGCTACACCTATTCCAATTTTATTGAGCGTATTGAGCTTTTCTTTGAAAAGTAAGATGGCAAAAGCTGTGGAAAATAAAATAATTGCAATATTGAAGACAGGAAAGAAGAACGCTCCATTGTTTGAAAACTCTACCTGCAAAGAACGTATCATAAAAATGACTGAAAAATAATTGACAATCCCCAATACAACACCTCCCAAAATACTTTTCATTTCAACTTTTTCTTTGTCTACGATTATCTTTTTCAGCAATATGAGAACACCCACAATACCAGCTACTCCAAAAATAAGCATTGAAAATAGAGCTTGAGAAGTAGCATCTTTGGCTGATTCTTTACTTACCCAGTTGATACTGGTATCTATCGCCCCACTCATCAAAAATATAAGTGAAATGAGTATGATATTTCCCCAAGATTTTTGGCTTTTAGCTTGGGGTTCTTCCGATTCTACTTTGCTCGATGTCAGGAAAATAGCTATAAACACACAACCCAAACCCAGATAATTGAGCCAGTCGAAAGATTTATCCGTATTAAAAAAGAATAAATTAAAGAGTACAGGAATAATCAGGGAAATTTTTGCTGCCACCGAAGAAGCTGAAACACTGATATTTTGAGCAACAAAACCCATCAGATAAAATGTACTGATGAAAATAAACCCTAAACCTAAAGGAACTTTTACCCATAAGTTTTCCCAAGAAATATTAGCAACTGCCTCAAAATCCCATACATACAACAAAGCTGTAATGACACATGTCCAGTAATTGGTTACAATTGCTTGAAACGTATTGATTCCTAACTTGTTAAATGCCCTAAATATCAAAAACAAACTGGCTGAGAGTGCCACTCCAATCAAAAAAAGCATAAAAATGAGTGTAAAATAATGTGTGAATGATAAATTTTAGTTTTTACCTGATTTTTTGAGCAAAAATAATGATATTTGTAGAATGTCGTGTAAAAACTTATGAAAGTTCATCAAAGAGTTATGGGTATAGAAATAAAAAAATTAAAAATATTTGATTTAGAACAATTCAGGGATTTAGTACTTGTATTTGAAGAGGCTTTTGAGATGCATGATGTAACACCTCCCTCCTATGATTTGCTTAATAAAATGCTTCAGAGGGATAATTTTCACGTATTTGTGGCTTCTGATGGCAAGGAAATAATTGGAGGGCTTACAGGTTATGCACTAGACCATTATTTTGGCAATTCACCTTTGATGTATATTTATGATTTGGCAGTAAAGCCTGCTTACCAAAGACAAGGTATTGGAAAACAGTTAATTACTCATCTGCAAGATTTTTGTAAAACAGCTAATATTTTCGAAATTTTCGTACAAGCAGATCTTGAAGACAGCCATGCTTTAGACTTTTATCGTTCCACAGGTGCAACATCAAGCGAAGTAGTTCATTTTACATATTTTCTAAAATAGAAATATCATTTAATAGTCATTTACAATTTACCATTCGTTTTTTATGCGTATTCCTTCAGATATTGTAGATAAAATTTATCAGACCATTGATGTTGTCGAGGTAATTCGGGAATATGTTCATTTACAGAAATCCGGAAAAGATTTTAAGGCTTGTTGCCCTTTTCATAATGAAAGAACTCCCTCCTTTTATGTATCGCCTGCCAAGGGCATTTATAAATGTTTTGGCTGTGGAAAAGGGGGCGATTCTGTGAATTTTATCATGGAAATTGAGGGTGTCAGCTATGGCGAAGCCCTCAAACAACTCGCCGAAAAATACAAAATTGCTCTGCCAGAAGAGGCTTATCAGAAGCCTACTGATACCGAAATGCAGGAGCAAAATGAAAAAGACAGCTTACTCATTGCCTTAAATTATGCCAAAACCTTTTTTCATGAACAACTTTTATATACAGATGATGGCAAAGCCATTGGATTGAGTTATTTCAAAGAACGTGGATTCAATGAAAAAACTATCCAGAAATTTGATTTGGGCTATAGTTCGGCAGAATGGGACGCTTTTCTGAGAAATGCTACCCGAAAAGGCTATCAGGCTGAAATTTTAGAAAAAGCTGGCTTGGTTATCCAAAAAGAAGGAAAACAAGAATATTATGACCGTTTCAGAGAACGTGTCATCTTCCCGATTCATAATGTTTCGGGGCGTGTGATTGCCTTTGGAGGCAGAACACTCAAAAAAGATAAATCCATTGCCAAATACATCAATTCTCCTGAAACGCCTATTTACAACAAAAGTAAAATTTTGTATGGGCTTTTTCAGTCTAAAAAAGCTATTTTAAATGCTGATGAATGTTTACTCGTGGAGGGCTATGCAGATGTGGTATCATTGCATCAGGCTGGTATAGAGAATGTTGTGGCTTCTTCAGGGACATCCCTTACACATGAGCAGGTACGCCTGATTCGCCGTTTTACCAATAAAATCACCATGCTCTATGATGGTGATAAAGCAGGATTAAATGCAGCATTGCGTGGTTTGGATATTATCTTGGAAGAAGGACTCTCTGTTAATATTGTGTGGTTACCAGAAAACGAAGACCCTGATAGCTATGTACAGAAAAATGGTACAAATGCCATGCTTGCCTACATCAAGGAAAATGCACAAGATTTTATCAAATTCAAAACAAATTTCCTGCTTAAAGATACTCAAAATGACCCTTTTAAACGAGGTGAAGCCATCAGAGAGGTTGTTTCGAGTATTATTAAGATCCCTGATGTTATCAATAGAAACATTTTTTATAAAGAATGTAGTGTCCTTTTTGGTATTGAAGAAAGTGTACTCATTAGTGAGGGTAATAAACTCCTTCTCAAAGACCAAAAGAAAACAGCCGATAAGAACATTGTAGATGAGCTTTTTACAGAAAACAAAGACGCTTTGCTTGATAAAAAAGCTGTAGAATACAATGCTCTTTATTATCAGGAACAAGAAAATATTCGTTTGCTTTTGAGCTATGCTAATTATCCTATTGCAGAAGACAAAGTTTTCGGGCATTATTTATTAGACGAAATTCAGGAAATTAACTTTGAGACACCTATTTTTCAGGAAATTCTAAATATCTTTAAAGAAAACCTTTCTCAGGGAAATTTAATAGACAGTAGTTATTTCTTGAGACAAGACAGTGATGTGATTAAAAATACCGTAATCGACTTAATTTCAGAAAAATATGAGATTAGTAATCGCTGGGAAGAAGAAGACGTGGTTACCCGAAAAAAAGACGAACGCCTCAATCATGTGGCTTATACCCACATCATGAGACTCAAATGGCGGGTTGTACAAAAAATGATGGAAGACAATAAAAAAGTTTTACAACGTTCTGATAACGAAGAGGATATTGAGAAAGCCTTACAGATACACGTGATTCTTAAGAATACAGAAAAAGAGATTGCTGAGGTTCTGGGGAATGTAATTCGTTAATGAACAAAATATTTACGTTTTAAATCTGCTAAAAAAGATGCCAACACTTGCTTGTCCTTATTGTCAGCACCACAACGATATCAATGCCTCAAAATGCGGAAAATGCTATCAAAATCTGATTTTTACAGAATCTCAGATAGGTTTAAAGCAAATTAAAAGTGAGCTTGATAGCCTGAAAATACAAATAAAACTTCACTATGATGAGCTATATGCAAGATTAGACCAAGCAGAGAAAAAATTAGCATTTCTCAAACAAAAAAATGCTTTAGAGACAACTCTCAAACCATTGGTAGAGGAAAAGAAAGTTGAGATAGAAAAAGTTGCTCCCATAGTAAAAGAACAACCTATTATTCAAGAAATACAACAAGAAAAAGTAGAACAAAAGGAAGAAGTTACTCCCATTGTAGAAGAGCTTCTCATTATTCAAGACCCTAAACAAAATTTACCACCAAAAGAAGAAAAAACAAAAGAATACAAGCCCAAAGAACAGCCAAAAAATACCATTAATCAAGACAATGATTCTCCATCAAGAACAGAAGAAGATTTGGTTTGGCAGGAAATTGGAGAGTTTTTTACAAAAACATTGATGTTGGGAGTAATTTTTGCTCCTTTTACACCTTTATTTACATATTTCATTGATTTATACAATTTTTATCAGAAACAAGATCGTTTACCTGCCTTTTTTATGACTATTGGGGGCATTATTGCCTTGCTATTTGGTTTTGGCTATCTGATGCAGTTTATAAGTGATGATACTTTTGAAATTATAAAAATTGCAGGAACATGTTCATTCAATGCTTTCCTTATATTTTTAGGGACTTATTTTCATAGAAAAGAAAGCAAATACCATAATTTTGGCTCTTCGCTATTGGGACTAAGTATTTCCTTAAATCTTTTATTAATTTATTTTCTCTCATACTCACAGTTTTTTACAATTTTTGCTAGTTACCCCCTACTCATTTTAGCCCTGATACTACTCAATAATGTGATAGCATTTTATTTAGCTTTACGTTATGACACACGAATCATCCTGATTATCAGCTTATTTGGTGGTGCATTTGCTCCATTCTACTTAGGAACAAATATTATTTCAGGATATTATTTTGTGTATTTATGGCTATTAAGTGCCATTACGGTGTTAATTGCTTTAAAAATTAATTGGCACAAAGCAGGAACAGTGGCTTTTAGTGTGTGTACAATTATTTTTGCAATAGTAATTTTCAAAAAAATCTATTTTGAGAACATTCCTCGTATCAATCTTACCATTGCCCTGATGGCATTTGCTTATTTATTTTATTTCTTCACACTTTACAAACAAAAACTTGCAACAAGTGGCTTTCAGTTTCAGATTAAAGAGAAGCTTGAAGCAAATGATATTTTTACTTTAGTAGCCAATACATCTTTACTCACAATCAATCTGTTTTATGCCTATCAAGACCAAAAAGTAACTTTAGGTTACATTTATTTATTCAATGCTCTTATTTTTGTGATAAGTTTTCTTTTTTTATTCAAAACATTTAATCCCAAAATCAAATTTTTGTGGTTTACACTTGTAGGCACATTTTTAGCTTTTACCATTCCTCTATTATTTAGTATAAACTTAACAGGCTTATTTTGGAGCTTAGAAGGACTTGCTTTGATACTTTTGGGCTTTGTATTTGTTCTTGAAAATGTCCGAAAAGAGGGTTATTTACTATTAGCTTTGGGGATTATCAATATGTTCCTTTTAGTTCCTGATATAATACCTCACTGGCAATTAGGTTTTTGGACAAATGGATATCGAAGTTTAATTGGTTTAGGAATTGTCTTGATTGTATGTAAAGTATTGTTAGATAGATTCAAGAGTATATCGCATGATTATGAGAAGTTTATGGCTTATGTCATCATGGAGGTTCTAACTATTTGGGCATTATTAGTGATTTGGATACCCTTGCATTTTTATTTGCCTGTTCTTTCTTATAATCTGATGATTTTCTTTATATATGGTTGTCTTATATGGTCTTATAGATATCGTTTACCAGCAAGTGAGGCGATTGCATTTTTGTGTCTAGGGTTTTTATTATATGGTTATTTTTTATCTACCCAAACAACCAACACCATTTTATTTCGTTTTCAAACCCGACTGGCTCAAGTAGCTATAATCGAATTGTTTTTGAGTTTGTGGTTTTTTCAGTTTATGTATGAAAAAGTTTTACCTAAAATACAAAGAATAGAAAACCCTAATCTTTTTACCAATACTGAAGAGGAGCAAGTATTTAAAAGTTTGCCCCTACAAATATCTCAATATTTCAGGGAAATATTCTTCTTGTATTTGCCTATTCCCATTTTATCATCAGCTTTTCGTTTCTATCCTGATTACATTTTAATAGCTTTTTCGGTTTCTATTTTAATAACTTTTATCACAACTGAAATTACCAAACGAATAGCTGTAAAAATTGAATTGCACATATTTGTTGTATGTTCTACCATTGCCTTTTTCCTATTCGATACACCACTGATGGCTTTGTCTATAGGTATCAATTTATTAGTTCTTGGAGCTATTGTATTGTATAGCAATGGATTACGCCCTTACAAAGGAAATCAAAATGATCATAAAATTCTTTTTTCAGAATATAGATATTTCCATGCCTATACAGTTTACCATTTTATATTGTTATTGAGTTTTGGTACATTTTCTGTACTTCACTTCAGTAAATTGATGGGATTTTTTGTATTCACAATTTTCTTAGGTACTGTAGTTATTTTTAGAGAACAGTTGATTCCCATACAATCAACTTACAAATTAGCTCATCGTTTATTTACAATCTTGGGTTTAGGGATTGTTTTCTTTGTGTTCACATCTGTATCTGTACCTGCCACAGAATCTTTCAAGTATAATGTAAGTTCTATAGAAATAATTTCTTTGGTGTTGATGCTAGCTCTTTTTTATGGCATCACTTATACCAAAATCTATCCTATGAAGAGAGAAGATATTGTTTGGGAGTTTGATTTACTTTTAATACATATCCTCACCTTGGGAATATACACATCAATTGTAGAACTATTTTCAAATAATACACATAGTGTTTGGATGACTATTCTCATTACTGTTCATGCTTGTATTTTATTGTTTCACAGCACTTCCAAAACTTATAAGTTTTCATTACAAATATCTATTGGCTTGTTTTTGATAGCTCTTATAAAACTTTATTTCATAGACATGCAAAACTCTACTTTACAACAAAAGATTATTACATTTATGGTAATTGGTGTAATGATGCTTGTTTTCCCTTATTTATTCATGAAATACAAAGAAAAAAGTCAAAAAGAATAATATGAAACAGAAATATTTATTGTTTGGAGCTGGTTTGATAGCCCTTGCTCTAGTGATTTTCTTAGTTTTAGGCAACGAAAACGACACCCAAGCCTACAGAGAAAAAGTAGAAAATGACCGTCTGAATAGAGACCGTTATTTCAAGAATAGTGCAGAATCTCCTATTAGTCAAAAAGATAGCTTTGTAGGACTCCAGTATTTTGCTATTAACCCCGATTTTAAGATTAAGGCAAAACTAACACTTATCAAGGGAGCTGAGCCGTTTCCCATACAAATGACCAAAGGTGATGCTGAGAAATACGCAAAATTTGGGTATGCAACCTTCAAATATCAGGGAAAAGAGTACAAAATGCTTTTACTTCACAAACCTGGTGACAAGTTTCTATTTTTACCCTTTTTAGATGCTTCCAATGGTAAAGCTACTTATCGGGGTGGACGATACATCAATAATGTAGCTTTCCCCAAAACAGATGAAGTAATTATAGATTTTAATTATTCAACCAATCCGTATTGTGTTTATAATGATGACTATACATGCCCTATTCCTCCTAAAGAAAACCGACTCGATTTTGAAATCAGTGCAGGAGAAAAGCTATATAAAAAACCTGAAAATCAAGACAGTAAGTAGAATCAGGGAGATATTTCAAAAAAATATTTCATGGAGCTTTAAACCTTTGTATCATTTTTGCCTCTAAGTTTTAAAATGCAGAAAATAAGAAAAAGAGTTGTAAAAAAATTATAAAGCACTTTTAAACCTTTTTTGCATAAAGTGTTCTAAGCTTAAAAAAGTAAAACTAAATTTTTAAAACCATGAAAAAACTTGTCTTAACATTCGCCTCAGCCCTTTTAGTTGGTTCAATAGCTCTCACGAGTTGTGATCCGAAAAAATCAGAAGCTCTTTTCGACCAAAGTGCTGTAGATAATGCTACTGCTGATGCTCAATTCAACGATTTAGATAATATAACTACTGAAGCTATGATTAGCCAAGAGAGTCAACTAGGTGTTCGCGAGGTATCCGGCGAAAGAACCTCTAATTTCAGAGGATGTGGTACTTACACTTTCAATACTTCTACAAAAACCATGACCATAGATTTTGGAACAGGTACTACTTGTAACGATGGCAGAACTCGTAAAGGGAAAATTATTATTACCTATACAGGCAGATACATGACACCAGGTAGTATCATTACTACCACTACAGAAAACTACTATGTAAACAATGTAAAAGTGGAAGGTAGAAAAACTGTAACCAATGTTACTCAACAAGGTGGTAACCCTAAACATACAGTTGTAGTGGCTGATGGTAAACTTACATACCCTGATGGTAGCGTATTTACTTGGACAACAAACAGAACTCGTGAATGGTTAAGTGGCTCGGGAGATTTGAATTTGGGTAATGATGTTTGGAGTATTACTGGTACTGCATCAGGTGTAAACCGTAAAGGAAAATCTTTCTCAGCAGAAATTACAAATGCTCTTATCATCAAAGCAGAGTGTTTTGTAAGAAGCGGACGCATCCCCGTACAAGGCTCATATACTGTTATCGGTGAAAATGCTTCTAAAACTGTCGATTTTGGTACAGGTGATTGTGACAGAACTGTTACTGTAACTATCACCAATGTAGGTTCGTTTACAATCAATGTAGGTGATTAAATTTTAAAATTCTTATTAATAGATACCATCAAAAGGGTTCACAGAAGTGAACCCTTTTGATTTTTATAGTTGCATACGATAAATATTTACCTTTATACACTCAAATTGTTCACTTATTTATTTAAAATTCATTTAATTATGGATAAACATATACTGATATAAAATATGGCATTTTTGGAACGCCTCTACCCTATGATAGATTTACTAAAAACGCAAGAGCAGGTTTTTTTATATCACTTTTGGGTAAATCCACCAAACGAACAAAAGATTCTAAATACAGAAAAAGAATTGGGTTATGAATTAGCTCCTGAAATTGTCGATTTCTATAAGGAATGTAATGGATTTCAACTGGTTTGGGTTCACAAACAAAACAAGTATATCAAGGATACTTCTAAATGGAAAGAAATCCATCAGTCCCTCTCAGAGTCAACTATTTTTTATAATATGGCTACAGATGGAGTAATTAACATCTCTTCTATTGAAGATGCTTTCTTAACAAATTGGTATAATCATATTTATTTTGATTTCACTATTGAAAATGCTGAGGAACAAGATTTTTTAGGCAAAACATATATCGAACCAGATTTTAGTAAACGTATCAAGCCTTTTGATTTGTATTCAGAATATCATGATATGGCTTTCTTCTTGGATGGTTCGTCCAATCCGCCAATTATAATGGGTGATGACTATCAGGCTTGTTACACAGATTCTTATGTCATCTATTTTCAAGCCTATCTAGATTTTTTATTGTATTCTTATGGTACATGCCATGCAAGAAGTAATTTCTTTGGGAAATATCATGGATTTGAAAAGCCTCCTGTTACATCAGAAACGATAAAATTGCTACCACCTTTAGATTTAAAGAATTATGATACTGAAAGAAATGAATTAAAACTGCCTTTTGAGAAACAGTTTTGGAGTGACTAATCAAGATTTCTTTGAGTAATTTAAATCAAAAAATGATAAATTTTCTAATTTTTTAGAATTTTGAAAAAATAAAATGAAAAACTATATCTCCAGACATACAAACAAAATTGACATAAAAATACATCAAGATATTTACATCTGGATTGATTGTGAGGATATGTATATTTATGAGGCAGATGGAAATATGACAGATTCTTTCTTACGATATATGCTTTGCATTATCCCTCAATTAGAGCCAACATTGAATGAAGATTCTAGTTGGTATTGGCACTTTCTGTATGGTGTAGATTATTGTAACTTTGAAATAGAGCAATTGAGCTGGAATACTATCAGAGTAAAAACGGCTTTTACAGATGATTCGGATAAACTAGAAAGGCTTTGTGATGCACAGATTTTTTGGAAAAAAATTTTGGAAGAGGTCGATTTTTTATTAGATAAAGTAGCAAATCATGATACTATTTATACCTTTCCATCACCTTTTCAACAAAAAATATATCTGAAAAACTGGCAGGAAGCATCCTCTCTACTCCAAGAATTTTACAGAAAACATTATGAAGTTTCTTAAAGATTTCAATGTATAATTGTATGGAAATTATCTAAAAAATGCCTGTGTAGAGTCTTTTTACGATATTCAAAATTGTTTTTTTTATAATTATAGATTTTGGTTTTGAAGGCTTCATGTCTGAGAAAACATAATTTTATTGGTTCATGCATTTATTGGTTGAAAATTTTAAATCTTTGATAGAAGAACGCCCCACACATATTGGGTGGCATTGGCGTGGAGAAGCCACCTATCAGCGACCTCTAACACTGAAAAACTGCCCCATCACACTCAAGCCAATTTTGAAAGAATTACATAACCAATTCTTACAATGGCATACAGGTGACTCTTATAATCATATTTCTGGGATTTTAGCTTTACCTCATATCTCTGTTTTTGAACAACCTCTTGAAGAAATTACTATTAATATTTTAGGTATCAACAGAACAGGAAAAATATATGAATGGCTTGATAATCTGTTATTTCAGGATGACATAGCCGTTTTTGATACTTATATTTTTGTAGATAACAAGGATAATTTTTGTCATTTAATCCTTAAAAATCAATATTATATTCCTTTACCCATTTCATTAGAAGACTTTCTTTATCTTTATGCTCAAACAAGAGGTATAGAAAACTTATATTATCATCTCATATATGGTGTAAATGGCTTTTTTTTAGACAACTTATTTCTAATGAAAGACAAAGTTTTTTCTTCTATGAATTTAGACTTTTGTCTTGAAAAATTTAATGAAATACACAAGTCCCTTCATAAAAAATGGCAAAAAGAAAATCCGGAAATACCTCCCACATCAAGCATAACTATAAAAATAAGTCTTGAAAAAGGAAATTTCATATTTTACATTGATAATGAAGCATTTATTTTTACAGGTAAAGATAATATGGGTTTTCAATTTTTTAAAGATTTATATGAAACTTTAATTTTTGCTGAAAAAGAAACTGATTATAACAAAACTTGGCAAACTTATGCATCTCTGTTTGATGAGCAAAAAGGATGTTTAATCATAGAACATACAGATAAACATACTATTTCCATAGAAAGTGTAATATTTGAAGATCAAAAAGCTATATCAAAAACAGTATCTTGTGATGCTAAAAGCTTTTATATTGCTCTTTTCACTTGTATTGAAGAAGCTATTCAAAGAGATGCCTCCACAGAATCGAGCATCAACTGGCAAAAACAACTCTACAAATTTAAAATACTATATCAATTGCATTATTTTGGTCTATTATTTTAATTTTTTAGTTGCTTTTCTAGTCAAATACTTCTAGAATTGAATGTATTTTATTTCTCCAAAAAAATTAGCATAAAATTTGCTACAAGGTTTTGCATCTTGCATAATTTTCCTTCATTTTTGTAATTCTTAATCAGAAGCTTATAGAATCAAAACTACTTTTTTGAAGTATTTAAACGGATTACAACTTTGTTCAAGCAAAACTTACATACATGGCTAGCAGGTAGTATAGCCTTTTCTTTATTTTTAACCTATACTACTACTCACCAAAGTAAACATATCACAACATTAGATTATCCAAAAGACCTAAGTCCTTTGGATACACCAGTTTACAAAAAAAGCAAATTTTCTACCTTCAAATTTCCTGACAGAAGAGGTGATGTGTTTAGTACACACCAGTCTAAGTCTGTTTTAGATTTGAAACCTTCAAACCTAAAAACTAATGTCAGAGTAGATTTAAACGACACGGCAAGACGCTACGTAGTTGAAGAGAAAATGGGAGAATTTAACTTCCGACCTCCTGCCCTTATCGAACCCAAAGATATGGACTTCTTCCAAAGTCAGGAAGCTAGTAAAATTTTTTGGAGAAATACAGGTGCTGGTTTGAAAGAAGAAAATGCAACTCAAAACTCAAAATTTGTACTCAAACCCAGAATACCAGTAGGGAGTAAATTATTTGGAAGAATTTTTGGAGGAAATGCCGTAGAATTTAAACCAAATGGCTTTGTAAATTTAGATTTAGGCTACAAACGTCAAAACATTAGTAACCCTGCCATCCCTGCCGATAGACAAAGAAACGGAATTTTCGATTTTGACCCTCATGCCAATATCAATTTGGCTGGTAAAATAGGTGATAAACTGACCATCAATACTAATTATGACACCAAAGCAAGTTTCGATTTTGAAAATGCTTTTAAAGTACAATATAAATCATACCCCGAAGAAGCTTTGCAAGATGTAAAGTTTGGAAACGTTCAGTTTAGCCCTGGTGTAGCTCTAATACAGGGTAGCCAGAATTTATTTGGTATTCGTACAGACTGGCAATTCGGAAAGCTAAAAGTCCAAACTGTCATTGCCAATCAGCGTTCTTCTGCTGATGAAATTCGCTTACAGGGTGGTTCACAGATACGTCGTTTTGAAGTACGAATGACTGATTATGAAGAAAATAGACACTTCTTTTTATCTCAGTTTCATAGAAATAATTATGAACCTGCTCTCTTAACCATGCCTATCATCAATTCAGGTGTAGTTGTTACACGTGTAGAGGTTTATGTTACCAACCGAACTAACAATACTCAAAACTTACGGAATGTAGTTTCATTCTTAGACTTAGGCGAAGCTCAAAGCTTTAGAAATACAAATCCTTTTGTGGGAGCAAACGCAAACGCCCGTTTCCCTGCTGCCAATCAGGCTAACAATTTATTTAACAATGTTAATCAAAATAACAGTGTTCGGAATCCACAAACAAGTAGTGATGTTTTGGAGGCTCAGGGACTACGTAAAGGCACTGATTTTGAAGTTTTAAGAGCTACAAGAAGATTAGAACCAAACGAATTTACCTTTCACCAACAATTAGGTTATATCTCTTTGAATACTCCTCTTCGTAATGATGAAGTTTTGGGTGTTGCTTATGAATACACTTACAACGGGCAGCAATATAAAGTGGGTGAACTTTCAGAAGATTATGTGAATCGTCCACAAGAAGATGTAATCTATCTTAAAATGTTACGTCCTTCTACCATCCGAACAGATATTCCTTCTTGGAATCTGATGATGAAGAATGTGTATTCTTTGGGTTCGGGGCAACTTAAACAGCAAGGTTTTCAACTTCGTATCATTTACAGAGACGACTTAACAGGTTTGGATAATCCTGCTCTTCAGGAAGGTGTTCAAACTAAAGATGTTCAATTAATTAAAATTTTTGGTTTAGACCAGCTCAACCCACGAGGCGATAGAACTCTTGATGCCCAAGGCAATGTTGTAAAAGACCGTTCTGGACGAGCTGCTGGAGATGGTAACTTCGACTTTGTAGAAGGTATCACTGTTCAGACAGCCCAAAGTCGTATCATATTCCCCGTTCTTGAGCCATTTGGAAACACTTTACGAAAAGAATTTAATGCCAATACAGAAGTAGCTCTCATCAATAAATATGTTTTTCAAGAGCTCTATACGGGTACTCGAAATGATGCTCAAAATAACTTTGCAAGCAAAAACAAATTTTTCATCAAAGGACAATACGAAGGTACAGCCTCAGGCAATACTGTCTCATTACCTGGCATCAATGTAGCTCAGGGCTCTGTAATTGTAAAAGCTGGAGGCGTACCTCTTACAGAAGGCACTGACTATCAAGTAAATTACTCCACAGGACAAGTTACCATTACCAATGATGCTATTTTAAATTCTGGTAAAGAAATTACTATTAGTTTTGAAAAAGCTGATTTATTCAATCTTCAAACTCGTTCATATCTAGGTACACGACTTGAATATCAAATAGATAAAGATTTTAAAGTAGGTGCCACACTTGTCAATCTTCGTGAACGCCCAGTACTTACTCGTGTAGCGATGGGGCAAGAAGCTTTGAATAATGCCATGTTAGGTGCTGATATTCAGGTAAAAAAAGACTCTCGTTTCTTGACCCGAATGGTGGACGCATTACCTCTCATCCAAACCAAAGAAAAGTCGAGCATTCAATTTGCTGCTGAAATAGCCCAGTTACGTCCTAATGCAGCTCGTTTGAGTGGTGCAGTTTCATACATTGATGATTTTGAGGGAGCTCGAACACCTTTTGATTTAGGTAGAAGTGGTAATTTACGTTGGAAGTTAGGTTCAACTCCACAACGAATTCTCACCCAACAAGGAGTTCTTTCAGAACCAAGAGCTTATGCTTTCAGAAGAGCAAGAATGGCTTGGTACAATATTGATAACTCTGTATTTTATAACCAAACCCAAAGACCTACAAACATTACAGCTGCCGACCTAGAAAACCACTATGTAAGAGCTGTTATTCCTCAAGAGCTTTTCCCAAATCGTCAATTTGAGAACGTAGCAGTAAACGAAAACACCTTTGATATTGCTTATTTTCCTGAAGAAAGAGGGATGTTTAACTACACTCCTAACCTAACACCTGCTGGAAAACTCCCCAACCCTCGTCAGAACTTTGCCTCTATTACACGAGCTATCACTAATGAAGTTGATTTTGACAATGCAAACATTGAGTATGTCGAATTTTGGCTTTTAGACCCTTTTATACAAGGCGAACGTGGTAGAATAGTAACTAGTGGTACGGATGGTGTCAATAACACAACAGGAGGTGATTTATACCTCAATTTAGGTAATATTTCTGAAGATGTGATGAAAGACACTCGTCATTTCTTTGAAAATGGGTTACCAGAACAAGCAAGTGGTAACAAAGACCAAACAATATGGGGTTTTGTACCTAATAATCAGTTTGTAAATAATGCTTTTAGCAATATTAGTGGTTCAAGAGTTCTGCAAGATGTAGGAATGGATGGTTTACAAAATACAGAAGAAACAACCTTCTATCAGGATTATCTGAACTCTCTTCCTGCAAATGTTAGAGCTGAAATCGAGCAAGATCCTTCAGGAGATAATTTTAAATTTTATTTGGATGGTGATTTTGATAACAGAAATGCCAAAATCATTGAACGTTATAAGTATTACAACAATACAGAAGGTAATTCTCCTGAAAATACAAGTGGAGCATTTGTTCAATCAGGTACAAACTTTCCAGATAATGAAGATTTAAACACAGATAATAGTTTAAGTGATTTAGAAGAATATTATGAATATAAAATTTCGCTACGTCCACAAGATTTGATAGTAGGCAGAAATTATATTGTGAGCAAAGTAGAAGTAAATGACTCTCGCATCACTAAAAATGGACAAGATGTTGTTACATGGTATCAGTTTCGTATCCCTGTTCGTGAATTTAATGACAAAGTAGGCAACATTAACGGCTTCAAGTCTATCAGATATATGCGTTTGTATATGACTGAGTTTGAACAACCCGTAGTACTTCGTATGGCACAGTTTCAAATGGTTGCTAACCAATGGCGTAGATATTTGGGAGATTTAAAAGATAAATCCTTACAGTTGCCCTCTGAACCCTATGACCCTTCCTTTGTTGTTTCAGTAGTGAATTTAGAAGAAAATGGACAAGTAGCCACAGGTGTTATTCCTTATACTATTCCTCCGGGATTTCAAAGAGATACAGACATTACGACTATCAATAACAGACAATTACCAGAGCAATCTTTACAATTGTGTGTTAATAATCTTCAAGATAAAGATGCAAGAGCTGTTTTTAAGAATACAAACTTGAATCTATTGTACTACAAACGTCTTGCAATGCCTATACATGCTCAATCTTCTGATGTAAATATTCAGGATGGACAGCTGAGTGCTTTCATTCGTGTAGGTACAGATTTTACTGAAAACTATTACGAAATAGAAGTTCCGCTTACTTTTACACGCCTCTCAGAAGTACAAGCTACCCCTGCAGGTTCTTTACCTCAAGTAATCTGGAAAGCAGAAAATAATTTAGACATTGCTCTTGAAGATTTGGTACAAACCAAAATAGAACGTAATAATTTGGGTATCAGAACTATATTTTTACCTTATACTAGACAAGTAGGACAATACAGAGTAACTGTTGTTGGTAACCCCGATTTGAGTACCATGCTAACCATGATGCTTGGTATCAAGAACCCTAATTTACAAACAGATGACAGGCAGCCCAAAACAGCTTGTGTATGGTTTAATGAATTGAGAGCTGTAGGTTTTGACAGACAAAATGGTGTCGCTGCTAATGCTCGATTGGGCATTACACTTGCTGATTTTGCTCAATTACAAGCCAGTGGTTCACTTAAAACAGCTGGTTTTGGTAGTTTAAATCAGAAAGTTTCTGAACGTTCCTTAAGAAATGATTGGGAATTTGACACTCAAGGTACTTTTGCTTTGGATAAATTTACACCTAATAAATGGGGATTACGCTTACCTGTTTTTTTAAGTTATCAGCGTAAAAATTCCACTCCCGAATTTGACCCCTTCGACCCAGATGTGAGAGTAAAACGTTCGATAGAAAAGTACGGCAATGAAGCAGAAAAAGACAATTTCTTAAACCTGATTGAAGACAGAGAAACTCGAAGAAGTATTAATTTTTCAAATGTAAAGAAGAATAAAACAAACAAAGAGAAAAAAACTCAACTTTGGGATATTTCCAACTTTGCTGCTACGTGGGCATATTCGGATATTGAGCGTTCTAGTCCTTATGTGGCTCAATATTTACAACAAAACTGGAAAACATCTTTAGGCTATAATTATACTAGAGATGTAACTTACATTGAACCTTTTAAGAAAAGTAAAAGTAAAATTTTACAGTCACCTTGGCTAAAAGCTGTAAAAGATTTCAATTTTAATTTATTACCCAACAATATAGCTGTAAAAGGTGATTTAGATAGAACTTTTACCAAAACCCAATTGCGTTCTGGCGACTTAAACTCTCAAACTTTCGACCCATTCTTTGAGAAAGTTTATAATTTCAATAGAGATTATAGTGTACAATGGAATTTGACTAAAAACCTAAACCTGACAGGAAACGCCACAGCACAAGCAATTGTAGATGAGCCTTTTGGTGATTTGAATGCTGCAGGTAGCAAACAAATTGTACAAGACAATTTACTCAAATTGGGACGTATGAAAGACTATAATCAGCGTTTCAATGCTACTTATAAATTGCCTTTAGATAAATTCCCTTTTACCAACTTTATTTCAGCTGATTACAACTACAATGCTACTTACCGTTGGGGGGCAGCTTCTTTGGGTTTAGAGAAAATTTTAGGTAATACCATTCAGAACAGTCGAGAGCAAAGTCTGCGTACCAGAGCTGATTTTGTGAGGTTTTATAATAAAAGCAAGCTTCTTAAAAAAGTAAATGATTATCAGCCTAAGCCCAAACCTAAAAAAACTAAAACTGATGATAAAAAAGCTAAGACAGATAAGAAAACAGAAAAAGTAGAAAAACCCGTACAGCTCAAAGATACCACTCAAAAAGGTAAAAAGAATAAAAAGGCTACCAAACAAAAAGACCCTAACAAAGAAGTCAATCCTTTTGTCAGAGGTGTTTTACGTACCTTGATGACCGTTAGGTCGGCTACTTTCAATTACTCTCGTCAAGAGGGAACTGTACTCCCTGGTATTGTGGGTAGTCCTCGCTATCTGGGGCTTGCAGATGGTTGGGGTGCTCCGGGTGCTGGTTTTGTATTAGGAAATCAGAATCCCAATCAACGTTTTGATATTTTGAACAACAACTGGATGATTATTCCTCCTGATACCAATTTGATTCAGAACAACCCTTATACGCAAAATAGAACCGAAAATATCACACTGGGTGTTAATCTTGAACCTTTCAGAGATTTCAAGATTACAGTAGATGCCAAAATGGTTCGTACAGATAATTATCAGGAAATTTTCCGCTTTGATACACTTTCAAGGGCATATCAGTCTCTGAGTCCTTTCAGAAGAGGTACTTACCAGACTACTGTTATTTCAATTGGTACAGCTTTCAATAAAGATAATTCTGTTAATTCTGAAACCTTTAACCAGTTTATCAATAATCTGGATAAGTACAAAAACCAATTAACAGCTCTCAACCCCAATGTAATTTCTGATACAGCTTATCGTACACGTTCACAAGACGTACTTATTGCTGCCTTTATGGAAACGTATGTAGGTGCTAAAAATCAGGTTTCGGCGTTTCCTAAACTACCACTACCTAACTGGTCGTTGGATTACAGTGGTCTGACCAAGATAGGGGCAATCAAAGAAATTTTCCAGTCGTTTTCTTTAACACACAGATACACTTCCGAATACAGAATTGGTAATTTTACTTCTGCTTTGGAGTACCAAAATACGGCTTTATTACAACTCAATAATGGTTTTACAAACTACGTACAACCATTTACCTACAATGCTAATGGTGAGCTTGTACCAGTATTGGTATTGGGGCAGGTACAACTTTCCGAAAAATTCAGTCCACTCATTGGTATCAATGCAAGAACAAAAAGTAATTTGAATTTCCGTTTGGATATTAATCGTAGTCGTGATGTGGGCTTAAACCTTTCAAATGCTCAAATCACAGAAATCAGAAACAACGATATTGTTCTAGGTTTAGGTTTCTCGAAAAAGAACATTCGTTTGCCATTCAGAAATTCTGACAGAGAGCGTGTTGTCCTTAAAAACAATGCTGATTTCCGCTTGGATTTCACCATTCGTGACAGCAAAACATATCAGAGAAAAATTGAAGAAGAAACGGTTGTTACCTCAGGGAACTATAATTTCCAGCTTCGTCCGAATATCAATTACAAAATTAATAATTCACTTACATTCCAGTTTTATTTCGAGAGAACCATCAATCAGCCAGCTACTACGCTTGCCTTCCCTCGTAAGAATACCAATGTAGGCTTCCAATTAAGGTACAATTTAGCAGGACAATAAACATGAAACAACCCTTAGTAAGCCCACAATCGCCAGAAGACGATGCAGAATTATTAAAACTCATAGAGTTTTATAACGAAACACTTGGTTTTTGTCCGAATAGTGTAAAAACGATGCACAAAAGACCACGCATTGCGTATGCCTTCATCGAGATGAATAAAGCCGTCATGGAGTGTAAAGGCAGAGTAACCAGTGCCTTAAAACGAATGATTGGCTACATCAGTAGCCATGCAACAGGCTGTCAGTATTGTCAGGCACATACCATCAGGGCTGCTGAACGCTATGGAGCTGAACAAGAGAAATTAAACCATATTTGGGAATACAGAACGCATGCAGCTTTTTCGGATGCCGAAAGAGTAGCTTTAGATTTTGCTTTGGCAGCCTCTACTGTTCCCAATACTGTTGATGATACGATTGCAGAAAATCTTCGTAAACACTGGGATGATGGCGAAATTGTAGAGATTTTGGGTGTTATTGCTCTTTTTGGTTTCTTAAATCGTTGGAACGATTCGATGGGTACAGAACTTGAAAAAGAAGCTGTTGAATCTGGAGAGAAACTTCTTCAACACAAAGGTTGGTCTGTGGGCAAACATCAGTATTAAAATATGACAAAAAGGAAGTGGGTAAAAAGGGTTGTGATTTTTACAGGCGTTTCATTTGTGTTATTGAATGTCATTGCTTGTTTTCATGCGTATCATTTTACCCATTTTACAGATAAAGATGTAGACAAAACAAAAGAATCCAAAGATTTATCCCTTTTTGAAAAAATAAAAATTGTTCTGACTGGCGTAAACAATCCACGTCCAAAAAATACCAAAACCTCTTCCCTACCTTTTAAAACGATTATCTTAGAGCCTACTGATGGCAAAAAAACAGAAATCTGGAGTATCAAGACTCCCAAACAAGCCAAAGGAACAGTTATTTTATTTCATGGATATTGTAGCTCCAAAGGAAAAATGCTTGATAAAGCAGATGTATTTTTAGATTTGGGTTATAACACCATTCTTGTAGATTTTATGGGTTCGGGTGGCTCAGAAGGCAACCAAACAACTATTGGCTTTTATGAGGCTGAACAGGTAAAACATTGTTTTGAATACCTCAGAGAACAAGGTGAGCAAAATATTTATTTGTTTGGCACTTCTATGGGTGCTGTGGCTATCCTGAAAGCCTGCTACGATTACGACATAAAAGTAAAAGGTTTGATGTTAGAGTGTCCATTTGGGACAATGTACGAAACCGTTTCCATCCGTTTTGAAAATTTGGGTGTACCAAAATTCCCTTTGGTGCATTTGCTTGTGTTTTGGGGAGGCGTTCAGAATGATTTTTGGGCTTTTTCGCATAAACCTACCGAATATGCTAAAAAAGTGAATATTAAAACACTTCTTTTGTATGGTGAAAAAGATAATCGTGTTACAAGAGTCGAAATAGATGCCATCTATCACAATATACCTACCTCACAAAAAAGCATTGTTACCTATCCCCTTGCAGGACACGAAAACTACCTTCTCAAGTACAAAGCCAAATGGACTGAGGATATAAAGGCTTTTTTGGAATTCTAAGATTTTCTATTTCTACTTTTTTAAAAAAATCTTACTTTTGCAAAAAAAATCATTTGTTATAAATTTAAAAATCATGAAAACAAAAATACTAAGTATCTTATGGTGTTTGGTAGCATTTTATAGTGCTAACCTAAAAGCTCAAGGTATTGCCTACACTTGGGCTAAAAGTATGGGAAGTGCAGGACTTTCTGTGGATGCAGGTAATTCTATTGCTGTGGATGCATCAGGTAATATTTACACCACTGGTTATTTTCAGGGTACAGCAGATTTTGACCCCAATACTGGAGTAGCAAATTTAACAAGTGCTGGTATGTTTGATATATTCATTAGTAAATTAGATATTTCAGGTAACTTTGTTTGGGCTAAACGTTTAGGAGGATCTAATGATGATAATGCTCGCTCTATTGTTGTAGATGCATCTGGCAATGTTTATACCACTGGAAATTTTCAGGGTACTGTAGATTTTGACCCTAATGCTGGGGTGGCTAATTTAACAAGTACAGGGCTCAGTGATATTTTCATTTGTAAATTAGACCCATCTGGGAATTTTGTTTGGGCTAAAAACATGGGCGGAGGGAATTCTGATGGAGCTCGTTCTATTGCTGTGGATGCATCAGGAAATATATATACGACTGGTAGTTTTGGAGGAACAGCAGATTTTGACCCCAATGCTGGAGTAGCTAATTTAACAAGTGCTGGAGGAGATGATATTTTTATAAGCAAATTAGATGCTTCTGGGAATTTTGTTTGGGCTAAACGTTTAGGAGCAGCTTCTGGTGATGTAGGTAATTCTATTGTTGTAGATGCATCTGGCAATGTTTATACCACTGGAAATTTTCAGGGTACTGTAGATTTTGACCCCAATACTGGAATAGTTAATTTAACGAGTGCTGGAAGCTCTGATATTTTTATAAGCAAATTAGATGCTTCTGGGAATTTTGTTTGGGCTAAACGTTTAGGAGCAGCTTCTGGTGATGTAGGCAATTCTATTGTTGTAGATGCATCTGGCAATGTTTATACCACTGGAAATTTTCAGGGTACTGTAGATTTTGACCCCAATACTGGAATAGTTAATTTAACAAGTGCTGGAAGCTCTGATATTTTTATAAGCAAATTAGATGCTTCTGGGAATTTTGTTTGGGCTAAAATTATAGGTACAGTAGCTTTTGATGAAGGCACTTCTATAATTGTAGATGCCACAAATAATGTTTACACAACAGGCTCTTTTATTGGTACTGTAGATTTTGACCCTAATGCAGGAATAGTTAATTTAACAAGTGCTGGAAGCTCTGATATTTTTATAAGCAAATTAGATGCTTCTGGGAATTTTGTTTGGGCTAAAAATATGGGTGGAACTTCTAATGATAATGCTCATTCAAGTATCTTAGATGCCTCTGGTAATATTTATATAACTGGTGCTTTTGCAGGTACATCAGATTTTGATCCAAATGCTGGAGTAGCAAATTTAACAAGTGTTGGAAGTAATGATATTTTCGTAGCTAAATATGTACAATGCCCTGCTATTACTGTCAATCCTACAACACTCCCCAATGCAACTGTTGGTACTGCCTATAATCAAACTGTTACACAAACTGGATTATCAGGTGCTGTTACATGGTCTATCAGTGCTGGGAATTTACCTGCTGGGCTTAGTCTCAATACAACCACTGGGGCTATTACAGGTACGCCTACAGCCTCAGGAACTTCTAACTTCACTATTCAAGTAGCAAGTGGTGGTTGTTCTACAACTCAAACATTTACCATCATAACTGAAATTCCAAATTCAATCAATAATCCCTTATCTAATCTTGTTAAAGTTTTCCCAAATCCATCAACTGGTGTATTTACTATTCATTTTGATGGTATAAATGCTCAAAATGCTTTTGTGAATATCTATAACATACAAGGTAAAAAAGTATTAGTTAGTGAGATAAATACAAATATGATGGATATTTCTTTAGAAACTTTATCCAATGGTATTTACTTTTTAGAAGTGGAAACTTCACAAGGTAGAATTCTCAAAAGATTAGCCAAATTATAAGAAAATATGTTGTAGATACACACTTTGGTGTATCTACAACATATTTAAAATCCTACAAAAACTTTTCCTTTTTACAACTACTAGTCTCAATACTTTACTTTACAAGTATTCATTTTTGTAGCATTCATCAATCAGAAGTATTTTCATTTTACCAATCCATTTTAAAAACTGTCAAGTTTACTTCGTTAGTAATGGAGTTTTCAGTTGCTTTGAGGGCGTACATACCATCACTAGAAAATAGGAGTTTATCCAAAAGTTCTTTTTTATATTCAATTTGCTTTACAATTTTGCCTGTTTCTGCATCAATTTTTAAGAACTGATAAAATCCATTTGCATAAATATATTTGCTATCAGCACTAAAAGTATGTTTTCTTGTTTCTACTCCTATTTCCGAAGAATATACTTGTTTGCCATCTACGCCATATTTATAAATCTTTTTATAGGCTTCATAAACAAAGTATTTAGAGTTTGGAGTAAAATCAGCCGTTTGAATATTGGTTGTTTCACTAAAAATTATTTTACGAGTTGTCAAGTCCCAGACTGTTATTTTACCTCCATCCAGTATATTAGGCTTGTATGCCATCAAATATTTTCCATCAGGGCTAAACCTGACTTCCATGAATAAATCGTTGGTTTTAAGGCTAAAGCTTTTTTTACCCAAATAATCATAAACCTTTATTCCTGCACTGCTTCCACTAGGATTAAATGTCAGATAAGCCAGTTTACTTCCATTAATCGCAATATCACCAACCATCAACTTTTCCTGAATAGTGGCTCTCAGCCCGCTTGCATTGCCCCAAACTTTTATCACATTGCTTTCATCCACAGAAACAAAGCTTTTTTTGTCTGCATCTATTTCAAGATTATTGATTCTTTTGCTATGTTTATCAGACTCTACATCAGCCGAAAATGTCTTGATTTGCTCTCCATTCACCAGATAATCATGGATATTATTACCCAAAGCTATTCGAGCATAGAAGTTCCCTTTTTGGTACTCATCTACTAAAAAATGTTTTTTTACGGAGCTTGTTATTTTGCCTGTAATTGTAACTGTTCGTTTGGCAATGACTTCTTGGGCTGTGGCAGAGTATATTACTCCTAAAAATGCCCATACAAGAAAGATAAGATGTTTTTGCATAATTGTTTTGTTTAAGTTTTTATTCCATCAAAACTATACAAAAACCACCATGATTCTATTAGTTATTTAACGGGTATTTCATTTTGCTTTATAAAAGCTATTTTTGGATTTATAAACCCTTCTCCATTTTAAAGTTACTAATTTCTACTCTTTGTTTTACAAAATTTTACTTCTGAAGAGCTTTTATTTTAATTAAGTTTTTCTCGCTTACTTATTTTCATGCAAAATAAAAAAGAAATATTTGAGAAACTGTAACCAGTGTTTTTCATCGCCTGTCTAATTGGTTATAATTTCAGGATACAATTCCTGTATCATATTAATCATAGTTTTTTATTTAAATAATCTTTTCAAATTATAAGGCAATGAAATATAAATGTATACTGACAGCTCTTTTAATCACTCAAATGGTCTTTGGACAAGATAAAATAAAAAGTATTGATAGTTTATTAAATACTCTTTATTCAAAAAAGCGTATCAATGGTAACGTTCTGATTGCTGAAGAAGGTAAAATTATTTACAATAAGAGTTTTGGTTTAGCCCATGAAATCTCTAAACAAAAATTAGATAAAAACTCTATTTTTGATTTAGCCTCTGTTACCAAACAGTTTACGGCTACAGGCATTGTTATATTAAAAGAACAAGGGAAGCTAAAATACGACGATCCAGTTTCTAAATATATTCCAGAGTTGTCTTTTTATGAGGGAGTTACCATTAAACACTTATTGCAACATACTGGAGGGTTACCAGATTATATGAATTTGTTTGAGGCATCATTTGACAGCAATAAGGAAGCTACCAATGAGGATGTGATACAATACTTTGCTCAAAAAAAGCCTAAAATATTGTTTAAACCAAGTAAAAATTGGAGATACAGTAACACAGGCTATGCATTATTGGCAACTATTATTGAAAGAGTATCAGGATTAAAATATGATATTTTTTTATCAAAGTATATTTTTACTCCCCTCAAAATGAAAAGTACATTCGTACAAAAAAGTAAAATCCCTACAAGTAAAATTAAAAATCTTGCTCAATCCTACATATATTCAGATAGTTTAAAGGAGTTAGTGCCTACAGACAGATTAAGGGAGTTTAATTATGTTAAGATGTTTGCTGGTGTTGTTGGTGACGGAGGTGTACATTCTACTGTAATGGATTTATTAAAGTGGAATACTGCCATACGTTCTAATAAAATAATTTCTGAAGAAGGAAGAAAAGAAATGTTCTCGCCTGCTATCTTAGCAGATGGTTCTACTTTTGATTATGGATATGGCTGGCAACTTGATAGCAACAAAGTATTTGGAAAAGTTGTATCACATACTGGTGGTTGGGCTGGTTATCTTACTTTAAATGAGCAACATCTCGATAATAATAAAACTATTATTATTCTTTTTAATCATGCAGGCTCAGAAGTAGTCAATAAAACAGTAAGATATTTATTGTATGAATTGCCCTTACCAAATCCTACAAATAAAAAAGAAATCAAATTAACAGAAGATCAACTGAATAAAGTTATAGGAGTCTACGAAATTCAAGCAGGAATGGAGTTCTTTATTACTATACAAGGTGGAGAGCCTTATGCCTCTATGACAAACCAAGCACCTTTGAGAATTTATGCTGAAAATGAAACTTCCTTTTTCTTTAAAGAATTTGATGCCACTATTCTATTCAAAATGAATGAAAATGGTAAGGTAGAGAAACTCACTTTTTCTCAAGGAGAACAAAAAATGGATGCAAAAAAGATAAAATAAAACTATTATCTATTCTCTATTTGGTATTTTATAAAATCTTTTCCATTTTAAAATTGCTAATCTCTACTCTTTGTCTTACAAAGGTTTGTTTTTGGAGAATTACAAAGCCTTTTTTCTCAAAGAATGGTCTGGCTGTAAAACTCACATCAGAAGTAATGGATTTGGAGCCTTGTCTGATAGCTTCTTGCTCAAGGGCTGTATAAATAGCATGTGCTACACCTTGCCCCTGATAGTCTTTGTGTACATACATAAAATCTATGTAATTTCCTTTGTCTAGTGAGCCAAAACCTACCATTTGATTATCTATCCAAGCTATTTGTACATATTGTTGATCTATTACATCTATCCAGCGTTGAGCGTTCTCAATGCTGGCAGTCCATACTTTTATCTGGTCTGGAGTATAATCCTTGGAGCAAATGGAGGTTACTGTTTCTACAAAAAGGCTCTGCATAGCAGGCAAATCTGTCATATTTGCATGAGAGAGGACTATTTTAAACATTTGAGAAGTCTTAGTTTTCAATACAAAACCTATAAGGTTTTAAAAACCTTATAGGTTTATTTTAATTATTGAGGTTTTAGCTCATAAATATCGCCCAATACTCTGTAAAATCCACCTTGAGATGCTTCCTCAATCTTATCCACCACATAAAAAGCTCCTTCTTTACGTAAATTATTAGGGAATTGTACAAACCAATTGGCTTTATATCCATTCGATTCTACTTTTACACGCAATTTACTACCATCTTTCACACATTTTAAAATCACTTTTCCTGTAGTTTGTGATTGGTTCAGGCTTTCAAGGGCTGTTGTTTGAGCTACTGCTACTTGTTCTTTAGGAGCTTTGAGTTCCACAGTTTCAGGCAAATCTCCTTCTTTGGCTTTATTGATAGCTTCTTCAGAAGCATCAATACAAATCAGGTTGCCATACCCTGTTACAGCATACAATTTTCCTTTGAAATATTGCATTGAGAGAGCCGAGCCACAAGCAGTAGGTAGTTTCCAAACCAAAGTTCCGTCTTCAGAGAAACAGAAAATCATATCATTTCCACCAAAAACAAACTTTCCACCTTCAGAAGTGGCACACGAAAGAGCCCCACTAAACATATCATAAGATTGTACTTTTTTACCAGTTTTCTTGGAAATTTTCTCAACTCCCATTCCACTCACACCCGAAAAAACAGCATCCTCTTCTTGCCAGCCAAATAAAACTGAATTGGTTTTCTGAAACCAAACTTCTGTACCATCTTTAATGGAAAAAGCTGCCGTACCTGCTGAGTCGCCATAATATACATTTTTACTATCCAGACGAATCATCCAAGCTCCTGAACCTTTTCCTTTGTATCTGCCTATTTCTTCACCTTCGTAGTTTGCAAGTACCACATTGCCATCCGCATCTGAAACACCTAACAAGCCATCACATACATCCAACCAGTAAATATCTACATCCTCATTGATTTCGTAGGCAATACGAGGTACTTTTCCACCCAAATCATATACATTTCCATCATCACAGCCTGCATAAATCCACTGTTTATCAGCCATAATACATTTTACACCTTCGGGCAGTTTATATTGAGTAAGTACTTCTCCCTGATGATTGAGTTTAAAGATATTTCCGTTTTGGTTACCTACCCAACAAGCTTCCTCATTGATAAAAATACCATAGGCAGCCGAACCTGTATTGAAATTCCAGACAGTAGGAACTTTTATTTTTTTGCCAGAAGCAGAGGTCATCACAGCACTACTTGATGAAGAAGTTACAACAGGTCTGCGAGTAATTTTACGTTTTTTACGAACACCCATAACAGCTTCTTCATAGCCTTTTTTCTTTTTTTCAGCTACTTTCTTCTCTGCATATTTTTTAGCAGCAGCAAAGTCAGCAAGGGTTTCTGTCGATTTTTGACCATCTGTACCTATTCTACCATAACGGATGGATACTTTTTCTTCTTCAACAATTACTTCATAGAATTTGTGAGAACCTTCAGATTCAGAAAGTTCGAGATAAAATTTTTCAGTTTGCATATTCGTAAGTTTTAGTAAAAATGTTATTATTAGTAACGAATAATAAAGCAGAAATATATGAAAAAAATAGATTTTAATCCATCAGTTTATACAAAAACATCTATTTTTTCGTATTAAGTTATACGTTTATAATATCTATAGTTTGATAAAACTATTTTTCAAACAAGCAGGATTTGACAAACGAAATATTTACAAATTAAATAGATTTGTAAATAAGTTATATACAAAACACAAGAATTTAAAGGATTAGAATATGAGATACATTTTTGTTATTTTATTATTTACAAGTATTTACAGTTTTGCTCAAAAAAACGTATTAAGCCAGCCCGAAAAGGATTTTGAAGCTTTTTGGACAACCTTTAAAGATAATTATGCTTTTTTTAAATTAAAAGGGGTTAATTGGGATAGTACATATCAAAAATACAGACCTCTTATCAATCAAAAGACAACAAACAAAGAACTTATAGCTGTACTTATTCAGATGGTTGAACCATTAAAAGACAGCCATGTTACCATTTCACAAAAAGATGAAATTTTATTCAAAGGAAAAAGAGAATCTTATTTTAAACAAGAATTTAAAGGATTAGAAAAGGAATTCTGGCAAGTTAGTCTTGCTACTCTCAAGAACAATGGTTTTAACGAACCCAAAGGTGTTGGTCCTATATTTAGAGATGAACACTTATATTATTATGCTCAAAATAAAGATATTGGTTACATCAGAATTACACGTTGTTTTGCTGATATAAAAGGTATCATGGATGACAAAAATGAAGCAAAAGATATAAAAACCATGCTTATTCTCTTTGATGAAATTCTTAAATCGTTATCTAATACCAAGGGGCTAATCATAGATATAAGAACCAATGGTGGTGGACATGGTGGTGAGTTATTAGCAAGCCGTTTTGCAATAGAAAAACGACTCACACATTACAAAGCCATTAGACAGAAAGGTAATTATGATACTTTTAGCGATTTACAACCTTTTTACATTACTCCAAACGAAAGTATGAGTTATAAGAACCCTGTCATTATTCTTACAAGTGATAAAACGGCTAGTTCGGCAGAAGATTTTACAATAGCTTTATACGAACAAGCTAATGTAACAACTGTTGGCTCAAACACATCAGGCTCTATGTCTGATATGTTTGAGGCTCAGCTATCAAATAAAGTTAGCTTTACATTGTCTAATCAAAGTTACTATTCAAAAGATAAGAAGCTTTTAGAAGACATAGGTGTTCCCGTAAAAATTGAAATAAAACACACAAAAAAAGATTTAGAGAATAAAATAGACCCCGTCATCATAAAAGCTATTCAAGCATTTTGATAAAAATAAAAAGCCCTTGTATAAAGGGCTTTTTACATTCTTGCTTTACATTCTTGTATTTTTGGGAAATCTAATATTCTATTTCTAAGCAGAATGACTCTTTCTATAGCATCATATTCTGTACCCAAATCAGAGTCATCAAAGGTTTTAAGTTCCACATCCAAAGCGTGAAAATGTCCTTTTGCATTTTTAGCTGTTTTACCTTCCAAAAAATGGACTTTTCTGATATGTTTGGGCAAACGAGGGAAATGGACTTCACAGGTAACATCATCTCCTTTCTTAGGCTGATATAGAAAATCATGTTTTTTACCTATATTTTGAAGTTTCAATAGACCATTTACAGAAATATTACGAATATCTGTTACGTAAAAGGTTTCTTCGGGGTTTTCAACATTCTCCAAACACCAGCGATATTCGTGTTTGAGTCCTAAAAAATTCATTTCACTAGGTCCTATATATCGAAAGTAAAAAATAGTATTTGTTGAAGTATATTCAATTTTATCAACAATATAATATACTACCCACTCTGTATATTGGGGCTTATAATCTGTATAATTTTGAGCCATACAAAGCTGTATGCTCAAAAAAAATGTTATGAGTATTCTAGGCATTACATTCTTGCCTTGCATTCAGTAGTAATGGTATTTGATTGTTTGAGATTTTGATTGTTTTGTGGTGGAGTATAATAAATACTATAGCGTTTTGTACTATTATAGGTTGTTACAATTCTTTCCTTTAGTTTATTAATTCGTTCGGTTCTGTCATATTCTGTACCCAAATTAGGGTCATCAAAAGTCTTAAGACTTACATCTAAAGCATGAAAATGGTTGGTTCTGCCTTTGGCTTGTTTACCTTCTAAAAAATGTACTTTCTTGATATGTTTGGGCAGGCGAGGAAAATAGACCTCGCAGGTAACACTCTGCCCCACCTGTGGACTATGATAGAATATATCTTTACTGCCTATGGTTTCCATTTTTAATTCACTTTCTACTCTGATATTTCTAATATCTGTGAGATAAAAGGTTTCATCTGGATTTTCAACGTTCTCCAAACACCAACGGTCTATATTTGTTAAACCTCTGAAATCCATAGCGTCATAATCTCTAGAGCCAATATAACGAAAATAGAAAATGGTATTTTCTTTGGTGTACTCTATTTTATCAACGATATAATTCCTTACCCACTCTGTATATTGGGGCTTATAATCCACATACACTTTTTGAGAGAAACTAGCCTGTATTCCCCAAAAAAACATCAAGAGAGTTATGAATCTTCTCATTAGGCAAATGCTTTTACAATTAAATATACATTAATACTAACAAACGATACAAAAGTCACCCAAAAAGCCCACCAATCTATTTTTTTTGCCAAAGTATTTTTTTCAATTGCATATAATCTGTATGCTAAAACTGTCATAATCAGGCTTATAAGAACATAAATAAAAGCTAACACATGGATTTTATCCACGAGTGTATAGTCGTTTGTTTCAGGAAGTATAGAATCTACTACATATTTATTGGCTACAGCAGCAAACAAAGCCCCTACAAGTACCCCAAATCGTTCTGCATTTTCGGGTCCCATAAAAAAAGGTAGTAAAGAAATAGCAAAGGCTACATACAAACCCGTAAACAGTTTAAAAAACAAACCCCAACCATCTCGTTCTAGTATTACTGTTGCGATAAAAGAGCTGTACTGGGCTTTTCCTGTAATTTCAGGATCTCCATAATTAGAGTTATAAGACTTTACTTCTGCTTTAGTTTCAAATTTAGAGATTTTCCAGCCTTCAAGATGAATGTGAGAGGCATCGTAGCTACTGTTTTTCGTATCTGCTAAAAATACCAATTCATTATGTTCTGCATCACCACTTTCTACTGTTATCTGGAGGCGTTGTCTGTCAAAAGGGAAATTGGTAATATTCCAGTCTTTTTTGAATGTAGCTTTTCCTTTTTGGGTAGCATAATTGTATTTTCCTCGCTTCTCAATAGTTGAAAGTGAATAATCGTGTTCTTTTGCTCCTGTAAGCTCCATATTTTCAAGTATTTTGAGGCTATCATCTTTATAAAGTCCCCAAAGCCAGAACTGTGCAGCAAACGATTTATCTGCCAAATTCAAATCGTAAATATCTGTGATGAATATCCCTATTTTACAGGTATCCTGAGCAGAAGCCTGTAAACATAAAAACATAATAATTGCAATAGTGTACTTTCTGAACATAAAAAAATTAGCTTATGATGACTCACAAGCTAATTTAGAAATTTTTATGAGAATCTATAGCTTCTCTAATAGGTTTTTATTTCAGTTTTTCTAATAATTCTACTACAGCCTCTTCTTTAGATGTGGCAACAGTTTCAACATGTTTTCCATCTTGAAATATTGCAAAAGAAGGCAAATTATTTACACCTGCCAGTTTACGAGACTCAGGACTTTCTTCTGCATTTACATCAAAAAAAGCAATATCAGTAAAGCGTTCATCATTAGAGAGTCTTTTGTATTTGGGTGCAAAAAGCTTGCAACTACCACACCAAGAGGCATAATATTTCACAATCACTTTACCATGCTGGCTTAATTCTTGGCTGAATGTACTATCATTAACTTCTATTAACATATTTTTTGTTTTTAAATTTATTTTAGAGCATTTAACACTTCAAACTATTCATAATCAATGTATTCTTTGTTATCTAGTACATCCCATGTGTGGTCTGCCAGCAGTTGTACCTTAGCAGAAAACTTCTCAAAAGGAAGCCTTGCTCCCCATTCTTCTGGAGAAACCATAGAGAGTATATAACTTAAATCTTTTCTCTGATACAGATAATAATCTTTTCCGATAATAGGTTCAAAGCCCATTTGGGCTGTATAAATTTTCTCAGAAATGACTTTACGTTCTTGTAGCTTTTTGGCTTGTTCTACAAGCAGGTTCATCTGCTGATATAATTGTCCCATCTGCCTGTCTGTCTGCTGATACATCGCAGAAATCGCCTTCCCTTTCGTTTTGCCCATGTCTTCGGGCTGAATAACCACCCCTCCTCTGTTATGGGCGTATGGCAAGTTGTGTGGGTTTTCTGTTATTTTGTCTTTATCAATGGGGTTTATAAACTCCTGATTGTTTTCCATAATCTTTTTATTTCAATAACGACAAATCCAATATATTTGTTTTGATTTAACAAACAAGATTGCATTTGAGTTTTTTTTAACTGCCAAAATATATATCTTTGCGAAAATTTTTCTTAAAAACTTTAAAATCCTATGTCATTAAGATGTGGAATTGTAGGTTTGCCCAACGTTGGTAAATCTACTTTATTCTCTGCCCTTACCAGCATTCAAAATGTAGCTGCTAATTACGAATTTGCAACCATAGACCCCAATATAGGTATTGTAGATGTTCCAGACCCTCGTTTGTATGCTATTTCTGATATTGTAAATCCTCAACGCATTGTACATACAACTGTTGAGTTTGTAGATATTGCAGGACTTGTAAAAGGTGCCAGCAAAGGAGGCGGAAGAGGCAATGCGTTTCTTTCTAATATTCGTGATGTGGATGCCATTATCCATGTAGTACGTTGTTTCGATGACCCAAATGTGGTACGTTCTATTGGTCCTGTCAATCCAGTTTCTGATAAAGAAGTGATTGAAATGGAATTACAGTTCAAAGACTTAGATTCTGTTGAAAAGAAAATTGGAAAAGTGGAACGAACTGCCAAAGCTGGTGATGCCAAAGCCAAAGTAGAATTAAATGCTTTACTACGTTATAAAGCTCATTTAGAGCAAGGTAAAAATGCCAGAACACTTCCTGATGCCACTGAAGATGATAAAGAAGCTGTAGCAGATTTGTTTTTGCTTACCATGAAACCTATGCTTTATATTGCCAATGTCGATGAAAGCAACCTTCATGAAGATAATAACTATGTAAAAGCTCTCAGAGAAGCTGTAAAAGCAGAAAACTCTGATATTATTCGTATCTGTGCTGCATTAGAGTCTCAAATTGCTGAAATAAGCGATAGAGAAGAAAGAAAAATGTTCTTACAAGAATATGGTTTACAAGAATCAGGCTTAGATTTACTCATCAGAGGAGCTTATGCCCTGTTAAACTTAATTACCTATTTTACAGCAGGTGAAAAAGAAGTAAGAGCTTGGACAATTGAAAGAGGCTGGAAAGCCCCACAAGCTGCTGGTGTAATTCACTCTGATTTTGAAAGAGGGTTTATCAAAGCCGAAGTAATAAAACTTTCTGACTATCTGACACTTAAATCGGAAACAGCCTGCAAAGAAGCTGGAAAAATGGCAATGCAAGGTAAAGATTATGTGGTGGAAGATGGTGATATTATGCACTTTAGATTCAATGTATAAAACAAAAAGCCCAGTTTAACTGGGCTTTTTTTATGCTACTAACTTATGAACAAAAGGGTACTCGGATGGTTTAGCCTGTATAGCCTCCCACGATTTGGCAGTTGTCCATAAACCTATCCCCAATCCCATTAAATCTTTTAAAATAAAAGCATCTACCACCCAGAAACCATCTATTTGTGTAATCAAATTGGGTGTTGTAAAAATGAAAGAAAGTGTGACTAAGAATGTTATTGAAGTCAGTATTCCTCCTACAAAACCTGCTTTTTTCAACCAAGGGTAAAATCCTAATAAAATACCCGTTCCAATCTCTGTGATACCTATCAATTTACTGACACTCATTTCTGAAAGAAAATTGTACATCCAACTCATCAGAGGACTATTTATAACCAAAGGTTTAATGGCTTTGGCTTCGGTAGGTGTAAATTTAAAAGTACCTACCCACAACAAAATAATTACTACACCATACAAAGCAGTATAGAATCCGATTTTATCTAGTTTTTTCATGATTTTATTTTTTTAAGCATTAAAAGAAATATTTTGTATGACAACCTTATAGACATCTATTTTTCAAATAACTGACAGTCCATTATAAAAAATATTTTATTTACCTCATCTAGAAGGCTTCCATCTATAAAAAGTAGTTTATAAAATTTCATCAGCAACAGGGAAATCTATTTCTAATTGGGTAATGTTATGGATATAATTGCTGATAATTTTATCTCCTACCACAATAATTACATCTATCATATTAGCTTCTGTATAACCCGCTTCAAAGAAATTATTTTTAGCTATTTGGCTTACTTTACCTCTATTTTGTACCATACTGGCAGTGAATTGAGCCAATGCATCTAATTTGCTATCAAAAGAGGCTGTTCCTTTTCTGACTTCAAGAATCTGCTCTTCTGTCAGTCCGTGCATTTTTCCTAAAACAGTATGAGCTGACTGACAGTATCTGCACCCATTAATTTGGCTGGTAACCAAATTGACAATCTCTCTTTCTTTAGGTCTCAAAGTGCTTTTTTTATTCTGCAATGCAAGGTAATCGGCTAAAGCAGTTTCATTTTTAGCATAGTAAGCGTATAAATTAGGTACAAAACCCAAGCCTTTTTGTAAATTATCAAAAATTACCTGATTTTTTTCTGAAACTTCTGCTCTGGTAGGAACTGCGAATGTTTTGGCTGATGATGTTTCCATGACTTTCATTTTTAAGAGTTTGATTTATCTTGATTGACATTACAAAATTGCATCAAACCTGCTCCAATAAAAATGAAATAGATTAGGAAATAAAGGCAAACCAGTTTAAGCAAAAAAGTTGAACTAGTTCAACTTTTTTTGGTAACTCTTTTATTTCTGAGTTTGGCTGCTGATAGATATAACTGTTGTAATCTGAAATCCACCAATCTTCAATGGCAAACTGAATGGTATGTTCCTGACCTTCATCTGCGACAACATAAGCTCTAAATGCACCTTGTACAATATAATTTCGATATTTTGCCACAAATTCAGGCTGAATAATAAACTGTCTTTTCTTTATTTTTGACTGTTTGAAAAAAGAGCAGAATACATTTACATCTTCTTCTGAAAGTTCTACTCGTTTGAGAACATGGTTTCTTAAATTCGTAAAATCTGTCATTTTTTAATTTTTATAAAAGATTAACATTTCAATATAGGCTATCTGTTTTTTATTTCTACAAAACAGATTTTTTTATAGAAAAATATTTTTATTGAAACCTGAATAACAAGTTTTTACTTAACTTTAATAAATACAGTTTTTTTAATTTTATTGTTAAAAATAAAAAAAATACATATTTTTATTGGAATATTCATAATATTGTATTACTTTTGAATTAATCATAGCTGGTTGAAGGATAAAAGACCTGTCGCAATTTGTGGCAGGTCTTTTTTTTATTCAAAATTTCGCCGTTTTATTTTAGTATTTCATCGACTTTTTAAAGTATTTGACATAAAATATAATTCTACTTTTCAATAAGAAACATATTTTTAATTTCAAAATACAACTAAATATTAAAATTTTATTTTGATTGAAACAATTATAAAACCCATGTAATATTTTCTCTTTTTTTTAACAAATTTTATTCTGCAAACATACTTTTTAGTTTTTTTTTGAAACCTTATCATTATTTTTATCGTATAATCGTTAGTAATTTTTTTTAAAAAAAATACTAATTATTTTGTTATTCTACAATTTTATAGTACTTTTGTATCATAGTTTTGCTATCATCAAATGAGAACACATTTCAAAGCAATCTTATTATCATCTTTATTGCTTCTTGCCTTCACTGTAAAGCCTCAGGGAGACATTAATTATCATCATGTGAAAGGCTATCACTTCATTGGTGAAGAATCAGAAAGAACAGATATCTTCCTGATTATCCATAATGAAAAGGAATGGAGGAACTTTTTTAAGCCTTATCCTGGACATTATGTAAAAGAAGTGACTAATATTGATTGGAATAAGTATATGGCAGTAGGAATTATCAAGTATGGAAACAATGCTTGGACAATGCAAGCCAAAAGAGTTGAGTTAGACGAAGGAGAGTTATCTTTTGAATATGCCTCTCAAAAAACAGATGAAGGATTGGTTTGGAAAAATGCAACACCTCTTGTAGTTTTGATTCCCAAAGGTAAATATAGAACGCTCAAGTATGTAGAAAACAGTATTCTTGTTAGAAAACTTGAGAATTTCACTGGAAAAAGAGATTTTTAGACAATCAAACAGTAGTCAAAAGCTACTGTTTTTTTATGCTATTGAGCCATTCTAATGTCATTGACCAAAGTGTTTCTTTGAATCGACTTCTAAAAAAATCAAAATGTCCTATTTTATCTGTTTGCACCTGCTCAGGACTAATCATTTGTACTTGCATTTGAGGGTTTTCAAACAGCTTTGTAAAACGTTCTATTCCTTGTGGTGTTCCGATGGGGTCATCTGTGATACCTATGACTTTCATAGGTAGTTTCAGTAAATGATAGCCCCATTGCTTTCCTTTAGCTTTATGTTGGTCTATAAGATTAGGATACTTTTTTCTGTCATGCCAGTCTTTTATAACCCCAGCCGGAATATCCTCCAATAATCCTAATTTTTTACCTGGGAAATAGCCCCAGATTTTTGTGATAATCGGCATGAGAACATGCCATTGAAAGTATAATTTTCTTCTGATAGAGCTGTCCCAATCTTTGTAATAAGCTCCTTGTGTGGCTACTGTCATTAGAGAAGCTATATTTTCATGTTCTTGTATCATGCCTGCATAAGCTCCTCCTATGCTATGTCCTATAATGTGTATTTTTTGTTGATATTTATCTGTCAACCATTTGAGAATCCCTTTAAAATCCTTCTCTGCCCAATCTTCAAAATCAGCCTGAAAACCTCTAAGTTTTTTAGGTCTGGAGGCAGCTATCCCTCTTACATCCCATGTTAGAGCCGTAAAACCATTTTCTGTTAAATATGTAGCATATTTATGATAAAACTTTTGGCTCACTCCTCCAGCCGAATTGATACACACAATACCTTTTTCAGCTTCTTTAGCTTCAAAAAGTGTTGAAGCCAGCAAATAGCCGTCTGTTGCAGGTATTGAAAGTATTTGCATATTTAGAATCTGTAATATATGAACGGGTTATAAGTGTTGCCTACAAGCATCGCAATGGACAGTATAAGCAGTACAAACTGAAAAGCCATAGAAAGTACCCAAGGATATAATTTTTGACTATATTTCATTTCTTTAGCTACCCATTTGCTTACCCACATATACACAGGCATACATAATACAAATGCAATTAACATCCAAAACATGTTTTCTTGCAGGGCAAATGTAAGTTCGTAGTTCCAAAGCGGGCTTTTGGTTGCTCCAAATAATAATTGAAAGAATTGAATTAGTTTATTGAAATCTGTAAAGTAAAACAATGCCCAGCCCAATACAGCAGCAAAAAGAAGATAAATATGCCCAAAGAAAGCAGGAATTTTTTCAAAGATTTTAAGTAAAAACATCTTCTCAATGAAAATCAGTACCCCAAAATACAAACCCCACAGAATAAAGTTCCAACTTGCTCCATGCCACATACCTGTAAGCCCCCAGACAATAAACAAGTTTAAATAGGCATTTTTCTTGTTTCCACCCAATGGGATATATACATAGTCTCTGAAAAACGTTCCCAACGAAATATGCCATCTACGCCAAAACTCCGTTGCCGATTTAGCAATATATGGATAATTGAAGTTTTCGTGATAGTGAAAGCCATACATACGTCCCAAACCAATTGCCATATCCGAATATCCAGAGAAGTCAAAATAAATCTGAATCGAAAACATGATGATTCCAAACCAGCCTTCACCAACTGAAATATCAGCTAAATTTCCGTCCAGATACTTCTTTACAAACTCTCCAGCAACATTAGCAATGGCTACTTTCTTAAAAAGTCCGATGCAAAAACGATGAATACCAGCACTAATATCTATCCAGTTGAAACGTCTGTTATCTATTTCGTGGGCAATATGCACATAACGAACAATAGGACCTGCTACAAGCTGATGATACAAACTCACAAACAACAGAAACTTCATAAAAGAACGTTGAGCCTTTACTCCATCTCTGTACACATCAATGATATAAGAAAGCGTCTGAAACACATAAAACGATATTCCGACAGGTAAGGCTATTTTAGGAATATCGAAGTTTGTCCCAAATACAGCATTGATGTTTTCATAGATAAAGCCACTATACTTAAAGCCAATGAGTGCAGCCAAATTGACGACCACAGAGACAATCACTCCTCCTTTTGCCCATCGGGTACCTCTTGCCTTCTCAATCCACAAGCCATTTAGATAATCTATAAAACATGTCAATACCAACAAACCTACCCAAACAGGCTCACCCCAAGCATAGAAAACCAAAGAAAATATCGTCAAAACAATATTTCTGTATGTATTGTTATTAGATGCGTAGTAAAGTAATAAATTGAGGGGAAGAAAAAAGCACAAAAAAACCAGACTTGCAAAAACCATAAATCAACAAAAATCAGCTACTTTAAAAATTATGTGTTCCAAAAATTTTTTTGTAAAATTACAGATTAAAAAATGATTTACTAACCCTTTGTGGCAACTTTTTTGTTAAAATTCTTAAAACACTACAAACTATGAAATGTTTATTGCCAATCATCACTTTATCTTTATTTTTCTGGGCTTGTAAAAAGAGAGAAGAACAAAAACCAGATATTTATGCTTCTATTAAATTCGAAAAGCCTTCCAATTTTCCAGATACACACTATAATATTGCTGAAAACCCTCCTACTCCTGCTGGTTTTAAGCTTGGAAAAGCTTTGTTTTATGATGGAATACTTTCAAGAGATGGTTCTATTAGCTGTGGGACATGCCACCAACAAAACTTTGCTTTTACACACCACGAACACGATGTAAGCCACGGAATTGATGATAAATTAGGTATAAGAAATGCTTCTTCACTTCAAAATCTGGCTTGGTATAACTCTTTTGGCTGGGATGGTGGGGTAAACCATTTAGATTTTTTTTCTGTACAGCCAGTACAAAACCCTGTTGAAATGGACGAAAAGCTTTCCAATGTCTTGGAAAAACTTCGAAACCATTCTACATATCCCAAATTATTTAAAGAAGCCTTTGGAGATGAGGAAATTACAACTGACAGATTTTTAAAGGCTCTTTCTCAATTTATGCTCATGATGGTTTCTAATAATAGCCGATATGACAAATATTTGGCAGGAAAAGCCACCCTTTCAAATTTAGAAATAAAAGGAATGCAACTTTTTGAAAATAAATGTTCTTCGTGTCATCAGGGGATTTTATTTACTGATTTGAGTTTTAGAGATAACGGACTCTCTCCTACAGCTCGCCAAGATACAGGAAGAGAGAAAATTACCTTACTAGTCTCTGACAAATACAAATTTAAAGTACCAAGCCTGAGAAATATTGAGTTTTCAAGACCTTATATGCATGATGGAAGATTTTCAACACTTGAACAGGTTCTAAACCATTATCAAACAGGTGTTAAAAACAATCCCAATCTTGACCCACTACTTAAAAAATCGAATGGCACATTTGGAATTGACCTTACAGAAGAAGAAAAAACGAATATTATTGCTTTCTTGAAAGCACTTACAGATGAGAGTTTCTTAAAAGATGAACGTTTTTCAGAGTTTAATAACACAGTTAAGTAATTAAAAACGATACTATGCCTACAGGGAAAATTGTATCTCGTTTCCTTCTTGTATTATGGTTAGGACTAATCTGTGCTATTTTATATCGTTTTATTATTTTAGATACCCCCGAACAATGGCAAGAATCTGATCATCAACTTATTATTTCTTTTTTCTACTTTAATATATTTTCGTTCATCAAGTATTTGGCAGGTTTTATCATTGTATCCATTATTGTTGGTATTATAGCAATGAATAAGTCATTGTCTAACCAAAAAAGAAATATTATTTTAGGCTTAAGTATCTTTGTTTTATTATACTTTTCTACAAAAATTTACACAAGTTTATACTTACAACAAACTACCATTATTGAAGCGGATAAAATTATACTTCGTTACCATCCATCCTTTTTAGCTTCTAGTCAAACTATTCTGCTCAATACTCATTACGACCTGAATTACAAGTTCAATTACCATGTCAAGCAGAATAAACGTATCAAAAATTCGTATTATAGCATTGTACTCAACAACGAAACAGGTGATTATATACTTTTGCCCTATATTCCAAAAGAACAAGTAGATAAAAAACTCAATAGTATTAAAAGCAGATTAAAACCAAATTCGAACCCTACAAACGAAATATTTTCCGATAGAATTATTTTTGAAAAAAGAAGTGAAGGTCTTTATATTACCCTCAAACCCAGAAGTTTTTCTTGGGAGTGGACAATTTTTATTCTTCTATTTTTCATTGTTTTTATTGGTATCGGGGCTGCTGGTTACAAACGTTTTGACTATAAATTCCTTTGGGGGATTTTCTTAGTTGCTTTTATTGCCATCACTCTTTATTTTGTTTTCGTTCAACTAATTAATCACCAAAAAATCAAAATCACTCATACAAAAATAGAGTCTATTAGCACTCCTTTACCTTTTTTGGGTAACACCTCTGTACAAATTTCCTCTTCTGATAAAATTGTAAAAGTTTTTTCTAAAGAAAGCAAATACAAAGGTAATTATGAAATAGTGGCTGAGCTTTTAAGTGGTAAACAAATACGATTTGTATTGGATACAGATGAAATGCTTATCAGAAATTTAGCCAGAAAAATAGCTTATGAATTCCATCTTTAACCATCTAAGTTTTTCTTTTCTTGAAAAATAATATCTTTGTGTCCAAACCTATCAGATATGGAAGAAAATATACATCACGAGGACTCCAGAAATAAAAAATGGCTTGAGGAAATCAGTGAACAAAGCTGGAATCCAGAACTTATTATTTCTGGTTTTGCTATTTATGCGACCTTTAGTTTGCCTAAAATTATTCAAGAGGCTTTCAATACATACACAGTTAATTATCAGATCAATGAAGGCATGGGTAATGCCATGATGCCTGCTCTTATTTCAGCTATTCTTATATCAGCAAGTCAGATTCTTTCCATTGCTTTTATTGTTCATTTTATTCTGAGAGGTTTTTGGGTAGGTTTTTTGGGTGTCATATCTGTGTATCCCAAAGGAATAGATTTCAATAGAATTACTGTTTATGGGGATTATGGAAAGGAGAAATTAAAATCCAAAATGCAAAATTTGGATGTATTAGCAGATAAACTCGATAAAGCAGCCAGTATTGTTTTTGCTTTGGCAATCATGATTATCTTACAACTCATCAGTATATGTCTGATGTACTTTTTATTTATTATAATATACAATATTTTTCAAAATCTTTTGGGAAAAGTACTTTATGCAAAGTACGAAAATCTGCTATTATTCGCCTTTCTTACTTTAGTTATGATACCTACTACTAGTGTTATTATCTTAGGACAAAAGCGATTTAAAAATCACCCTAAGTATGGTAAATGGCATTATCACTTTGCAGCAAGTTTCCAAAAGATATTCTTACCTTTCTTTGGTGACCACATTCAGTCTTTACTGCTCACATTCAATTCTACTGTATCACACAAAAGAATTAACATCATTAATATTTTTGTGGGTATTGGTTTTATGTTTATGATGGGTTTTAATTTATTTTCTTTGTTAGGTACATCTCCATTCAAGTTACATCATTTTTATACTTCTTATACTCGTGAAACTTTTTTACTCAATTATTATTACGAAAACCAACGTCCTTCAGATAAGCCCCGAACCTTTACCATTCAATCCGACATCATTACAGAACCTTATGTTCGTCTCTTTATTGCTTATCATAAAAAACATGATGATTTTTTAGATAGTTTGTGTAAAAAACCAATAGATGACAAAAAGAAAAGTAAATATGAAAATCGTGTATATCAAGATGAACAAAAACTTGAATGCTTGAAAAATGCATATCAAATACGACTCAATGACAGCACTTTTGCAAAAAATGAGTTTATGTTTTATGAATTTGACGATGATAATAAGGGTGTGATGATGTACATTCCTTCTAAAATTTGTAAAAAAGGACGAAATCAACTGAAAGTGATTGCCAACAAAAAATACAACCCAGATACACGCCCCTATGAAGCCCTGATTACGTTTTGGTATTAAATTATGCTATTACAGATTTTCATTTTGGTTTATTTACTTTCTACAATAGCCATTGGTTATTGGGCTTCTAAGAAAGTAAAGAACTCTCAAGATTTTGCTTTGGCTGGTCGAAATTTACCCTTAAGTGTTTCTGTGGCATGTTTATTTGCCACATGGTTTGGCTCGGAAGTCCTAATGGGTAGCCCTGCCGTTTATGCCAAAGAAGGTTTGCTCGGCGTTATTGAAGAGCCTTTAGGAGGTGTTTTGGCGTTACTGGTGATAGGATTTTTCTTTACCAGAAAGCTGTATCGAGCCAATTTACTTACTTTTGGAGATTTATTTGAACGAAAATATAATTTCAAAGTAGCTTTTATATCCAGCCTTCTAATGATGGGATCTTACTTTGGCTGGGTGGCAGCTCAACTGGTTGCCATTGGCGAGGTTTTAGAAGTTATAACTCATATTCCTCTGTTTTGGGGAATTCTGATAGGCTCTTGTATTGTGTTATTTTATACATTTATTGGAGGGATGTGGGCTGTATCAGTTACCGATTTTGTACAATCTTTTGTCATTATAGCAGGTTTAGTAGTTATATTATGGAGCTTGGCATCTAAAGTGCCTTTTGAAACTGTTTTACAACAAAGTGAAACCAAATATTTTGAGATTTTACCTAAAAATAATCTAAAAGATATTTTATGGTATATCACTGCTTGGATGACTTTGGGACTTGGTTCTATTCCTTCTCAGGATGTTTTACAACGTGTTCTTTCTGCAAAATCGGAAAAAGTAGCCGTTAAAGCTTCTTTTATTTCAGCTGGAGTATATTTAATTATTACTGCTATTCCACTTGTTATTACATTGTATGCAAGAGTTTTATATCCTGAACAGATTAAAAATCATGCTGAAACACTGATGCCTTATTTGGTATTACAGACAGGCAATATTTGGATACAAGTTTTATTTCTGGGAGCTTTACTTTCCGCTATTTTAAGCACAGCCAGTGGTGCTATTTTAGCTCCAGCTACAGTTCTTGCCGAAAATATTTTCTATCCATTTGTTAAAGAACATAGAGACAAAGTTCTTTTGAGGCTTTTAAGAATTTCTGTTGTAATCATTACTATTGTTTCATTTCTACTGGCAAACTCCGGAGAAAGCATTTTTGAGCTTGCTTCTTTGGCTGCCTCTTCTGGGTTGGTAAGTCTGGTTGTACCCATTTGGGCAGCTTTGTACCTTAACAAGCCTTCTAAAACTGGTACTGTTTTATCCATGATATTGGGCTTTTGTACATGGATTTACCTGATAAATTTCCCTCACTCTGTTATTCCTGATAGTTTAGGGGGATTTTTAATGAGTATTGTTGGTATGCTAATAGGTTCTATTTGGGATAAAAAAAATAAGACTACTGTCTAGTAGTCTTATTTTAAGAGCTTTTCTCAGATTTATTCCACCAAAAGTTTTTCTACCTTAATTCCATCAGGTGTATGTACATTTACAAAGTATAAGCCTTTTCTCCAGCCTGTTACATTTAAAGTAAGTTCAGAAGATAAAACACCCTCATACATTTGTTTTCCATACTGATTAGTAATAGTTACTTTATGTTCTCCTATTGTAGTATTTTTAGTAATGTTTACTACACTTGTAGCAGGGTTTGGATATAGTTTTATTGGATTTTGAATAGTATTCAGTTCCTGTTGTATCATTTTTTCAAAAGCTGCATACTCTTCTGGTGTCATTGTTCCAGTATTTGAGTCTATTGCCTCTAGCTTTATATTATTTGCCATTCTCTGTAAATTCCCATAGAATTTTTTATTTGTATAGCCAAGATTTGAACAAGCATGCTTGGATATATGACTAACCTTGTAATATACACCATATTGGAGATTAGAAAATGTATGATTATGTATAGGTATGAATCTTGATACTCGATTTGCTAGAATCCAATTAGGTGAAGAAATAGGTAAATCAACAGTACTATAGTATAATTCCCAATTACTTATAGGATTAGTAGGATCACTGGCTACTACTTGTATACTTGGAGCTCCACCATTTGCAGGAGAATTATATGTACCTGTAAAATCAGAATTTACATAATCATTGAAAATGGGTATTTGGAATACTCTGCGTTGTTCTGCCCAAGGACAACCACCATTACTCTCCCAAACTCCATGTTTAATCATATAAAATTTTCCAGCAGGTAAAAGTGGTACTCTAAATTGTGCTGTATGTCCTGATGATTGTTGAAGGATACTTGTAGGTCCTCCTACAATATCTTGGTCTGCAATACTATTTCCATTCATTTCATACAAATTCCACTGACTATTTTGGTTTACAACATTCCCAGTAACAGAAATAACGGCTTCTCTTGTAGTTTTATCACAGCTTAAAGTGAGACCATAAGCAGGATTTAAGTTACATGGTATTTCTACTAATGACATATCATCTATCAATATCCCCTCACCCATTACTCCTTGCCCCATGAATTTAGGCATAATTTCAAGACTGTCTTTAAAATTATAGTATATATTGTTATCAGGATCATCAAACATATTTGCATTTGTCATCAAATCTGAAACCCTAAAAGTAGCTTCAAATAGAGTCCACTGCCCTCTTGTTGTAAATGTACCTGTTAAAGGAACTGTTAACGCTCTTTGGCAACTATTTATCCATCCTGGTGCCGTATTACGTAATCTAATTTGAACTCCTGAATTTGGATTAAAAGGAGTATTAACAGTGGTATTTTCTGGAACTGTCAAAGATGCCCATACACGTATTCTATACTGCCTTCCCAACGCCAAAGTACTTGTAAATTTAGTCTTAATAGACTCTGGAGCACCTCCATATTTTAAATGTACATAATTACTTCCCTCATGAGGCATTAAACCATTAATATTATTAGATAGTAGCCCTCTAGTTTGAAAATTTACAGGTACACTAATATCTTGATTATTAGAAGGGTATACAACTGGGGCACAAGATGCTAAAATATCAGGTGTATTATTAGCACTATTGCATTGAAAGTTTAATCCTAAAGACCAGTTACTTAATTTACTTACATCACCTTGATTTGTGGGGCAAGATGTAAGATTTTCAAAACTTGGATTGGGAATAAAATTTGTTTGAGCATAACTCATACTTACAGAGCATAGAAGAGCCGTTAATGCATTACGCATTTGTTTGAGTGTTCTTTTCATTTCTAGTTTTAGTTTGGTGATTTGATGCTTCAAAACTATATCAAGAAATTACAACACACTCATCAGAATTTACCAAAGCAGTTGCTTTCTTTATCAAACAAATCTTTTCTTTTATAAAACATTCGGCTTTACACATAAAAAAACCACCTGTATTAGGTGGTTTTAACTATTTTTTACCATTGAGATAAGTAAAGAGTTTAGAAGTTATTTTTTCTCCTGAATCGTGGGTGTATTCACCCTTAATAAATCCTTTGAGATAATGGATATTTAAGAAATGTCCCCAACCATCTTTTTTAATAAAATGCTCCCCATCTATCTTTATTCCTCTTTCCTCTCTGTAAGGGTGTAAAACGCCTAATTTAGCCACTACATCATGTTCGTTAGAGAAACTCTCTATCCAAGGTTTATTTTTTTCATCAGCAATAGGTTTATGACTCATTTCTTCTGCACAATTAGCAAAAGCATAAATCTCTAATTTTCCAATATTTGGGTTCCTCTCCTGAATAAGCATATCCAGAATTGTAGAAGTGATAAGAGTTCCTTGTGAGTGACTGATAATGACCACCTTTTCTTTTTCGCTAAGTGCTTTTCTGATTTGTGGCAACACAAATTTTGCAAACTCCACATTGGTATGTCCAAATTTACCCATTGCAGATTGCATAATATCAAGTCCAATGCCATTGGTTGGGTTATGGAGAATTGTAATAGGTCTTTGAAACAACAAAGAGATGTATTTGCCATTGGATGTGGCTAAATCTTCATTAGTTACTATTCCATTGATAAAAAACCATTTTTCGTCTTCTACTTTGGTATTTTTATCAACCATGCTTACATCAAAAATAGAAGCATGTTCCATAAACAAAATAGATTGTAAGAAACTTGGGATAAAAGGTTTTAAAAAATGATTATCACCTAAAAAAGGTGGTAAAGCTACCTCTGAGCTATATTTTACGAATTTGAGCAAATCGGCAGAAGCCAGATTAAATTCTGAGAATTTATCTGTATCTGCCCAAGAATCTGGCTCCCCAAAAATAGATTTGATATAATTGGGACGAGTATTGAATATAGCATCGAGTGTATTTCTGATAACTGCAAGCATAAATTAAGTTGATCTAATTATATGATTATTTTAGGGTTCTACTGTGCCTTTAAGGTATAAGCGTTCTTCTTTATTGACAGCATTAGAAATAACTAAAATATTCTTTTTTTGTTCACCAATTTGATTGGGTTTTGGAGAATAAACTACTGTTATTTTCCCTTTTTGCCCTGGCTCTACCGATGTTTTTTCCCAAATAACAGTTGTACAATCACAACCTGTTTGGACAGCTCTAATTTTAAGAGTTTTTTTTCCTGTATTTGTAAACTCATAGACTTGTGAAGTTGCCTTACCCATTTTTATCGTTCCAAAACTATAATCTTTGGTTGGAAAATGAATATAAGGTTCGTTGGGTGTCGGAATAACTGGTATTGTGTCTTTCTGAATTTGCAAAGTATCCTGTCCAAAACTAATGGTATAAATACCTAAAAATAAGACTACTAAAAATAATTGTTTCATAATTTTCATAATTTATTTATTGTTTTCACAATCTACTTCAAAAACCGTTCAAAGATGGTTATTTTTTAGTAAAAAATCAAAAAGGCTTTCTTGCATAAACAAGAAAGCCTTTTAAAAAACATTTTATTATTATTGCTTTTCCATTCTTTTACGCTCATTTTCATCGAGATATATCTTACGCATACGAATCGCTATAGGTGTTATTTCCACGTATTCGTCTTTTTGGATATATTCCATTGCTTCTTCTAAAGAGAACTGAATTTTAGGAGCAATTTTTACACTCTCATCTGATCCTGAAGCTCTTACGTTGGTAAGTTTTTTACCAGTTTGTACGTTTACAACCAAGTCAGAACCTCTTGTATGTTCACCAATAATCTGACCACCATAAATCTCTTCTCCTGGATCAATGAAGAAAAACCCTCTATCTTGTAGTTTATCAATAGAATATGCAGTAGCAGGACCAGAATCTTTAGAGATGATAGAACCACTTACACGCTCAGGAATATTACCTTTAAAAGGCTCATAAGCTGTAAAACGGTGTGTCATAACTGCCTCACCTTGTGTTGATGTAAGCACCATATTTCTAAGCCCAATCAAACCACGAGAAGGGATTTTAAACTCTAAATGTTGTAAATCACCTTTAGGTTCCATAATCTGAAGTTCACCTTTGCGTTGGGTAGCAAGTTCAATTACTTTACCCGCAAACTCTTCAGGAACGTCCACTACAAGTGTTTCAATAGGCTCATGACGTTGTCCGTCAATTTCTTTGAATAATACTCTTGGTTGTCCTACTTGTAATTCATATCCTTCTCTACGCATAGTTTCAATCAGGATAGATAAGTGAAGAATACCACGTCCGTATACGATGAATGAATCTTCTCTGTCTGTGAATTCAACTCTTAAAGCAAGATTCTTTTCTGTTTCTTTTAATAATCTCTCTCTTAAATGTCTTGAAGTAACAAATTTACCTTCTTTACCAAAGAAAGGAGAGTTATTAATTGTGAAAAGCATACTCATGGTAGGCTCATCAATCGAGATACGAGGCATAGGCTCAGGGCTTTCTACATCTGCAATAGTATCTCCAATTTCAAATTCTTCTAAACCTGTAATTGCACAAATATCTCCAGCTCTTACTTCTTCTGCGTTTGCTTTTCCTAAACCTTCAAATGTTTGAACTTCTTTCACACGCATTTTCTTGATAGAACCATCAGCCTTACACAAAGCAATTTGTGTATTAGGCTTAACGCTACCTCTGTATACACGTCCAATAGCAATTCTACCCACAAAGTTTGAGTAATCTAAAGAGGTTACTTGCATTTGTAAAGCACCTTCTGCTACCCTAGGAGGAGGTATTACGTTAATAATTGTATCCAAAAGAGCAGTGATATTATCAGTAGGTTGCTTCCAGTCATAACCCATCCAGCCTTGTTTAGCTGAACCATATATGGTTACGAAATCCAATTGGTCTTCCGTAGCTCCTAAGTTAAACATCAAGTCAAAAACATGTTCATGTACTTCGTCTGGACGGCAATTAGGTTTATCTACTTTATTGATTACTACTACAGGTTTTAAACCTAATTGAATTGCTTTGGTAAGTACAAAACGAGTCTGAGGCATAGGACCTTCAAAAGCATCTACTAGCAGAAGTACACCATCAGCCATTTTAAGTACACGCTCCACTTCACCACCAAAATCGGCGTGACCAGGTGTATCAATAATATTAATTTTAGTATCTTTATAACGAATAGATACATTTTTAGAAACGATTGTAATACCTCTTTCTCTCTCTAATTCGTTATTGTCAAGAATAAGGTCATCAAATTGTTGGTTTTCTCTGAATAGTTTGGCAGAATGAATCATTTTATCTACCAAAGTGGTTTTTCCATGGTCAACGTGAGCAATAATAGCAATGTTGCGAATATTCATAAATCAAGGGCTTATTTTTGAAGGTGCAAAATTAGAAAAATATTTGATAATAAGAAAGTTTCCTTCAAAATAAGATAGTTACCTTTGTATTAAATTTAGTTTAAGTGTTTTAAATCCATAAAAATATGTCCTTACAAGAAACAATTAATCTGCTTATCAAGAATCGTCGTTCCACATATCCACCTCAATTTGATAGCAATAAAACCATTGATGATGCTATTATTTGGCAGATTTTAGAAAATGCAAATCATGCCCCAACTCACAAAAAAACAGAACCTTGGCGTTTTGTAGTTTTTAAGGGAGAAGGGCTGAAAAAACTAGCTCAGTTTCAGGCTGACTTATACAAAGAAAAGAATACTGGTGATAAATTTAACGAAAATACTTATCAGAAACTACTTAGCAATCCTCTCAAAGCCTCACATATTATTGCCATTGGCATGAAACGCCATGAAGGCATTCCCGAAATTGAAGAAATTGAAGCAGTAGCTTGTGCTGTTCAAAATATTTATCTATCTATAACAGCCTATGAAATAGGCGGTTATTGGGGAAGTGGAGGTGTAACTTACTATCCTGAAGCCAAATCTTTTTTTGGTTTGGGTGATGATGATAAATTACTTGGTTTTTTCTATTTAGGACATATCGCCAAAGAATCTCCAGAATCGCAAAGAAAACCTATTCAAGAAAAAGTAACATGGGTAGAATAAAAAAAGCCCTTCGGGGCTTTTTTAAAATGGTATTCCTAAAGTAAATCCTACACGAAATCCTCGATTACGAAAATAATCTAAATTAAAATTTTCTTGAGTACCTGATATTATTGTTAATTGACCTTTATTGATAGAATAACCTAAATATGTTTCTAAAGATATTTTTTTATCCAATAACCATTGATACCCTACAAGAAGCCCTGCTCCTATGGAAGAATAATGAGCTTTTGTTTGATAGAAAGGCATTGTATTGCCTAACAATTGAAAATATTTATATCTTGGAGATATTGCAAAAAAAAAGCCTTTAAGTGCTTGTTTTTCAATATAAAACCTCAATTCTGGTGTAACTGCTATTCCATTAGACCTGTAATTATTCTCAAATCCAGAGATATTTAAGAATGGATTACCTCCATACATAAAACCTATTTGGGCAGAAAATTTATTGTTTATTTTCCGTTCATAGTTTAGATGAAAAGCTCCTGCCATAGGAGAAATCAAATTGGTTTTAAGTATATTTTTAAATTGTTTTTGGGCAAAAATGGGATAGTAATATACCATCCCAAATAAAATTATAAGAATTTTCTTCATTTATATTATACTTTCACTTTTTTAAATGCTTCTAAACCTGCCTTCAAGTATTTTTCAAAGATTTTCACATCTGGTTCGTAGCCTACAGGCGGGCTTACAAGCAAATTACCCTCAGAATCTAGAAGAGCATAATAAGGTTGAGCAATATTATTGAACCTTTCTGCTTCAAAATGCAGATTAATTTTACCCATAGATTTTTTTACTTTCCCATCTACTTTCGATGTCACCCAGTCTTTTTCGGGAAGTTCAGTTTTGTCATCTGTATAAAGCGAAATAATCACATAATCATTTTTTAGGATATTGAGGATTTCAGGTTTTACCCAAATGTACTCCTCCATCTTACGACAGTTAGCACAACCATGTCCCGTAAAATCCAAGAATATTGGTTTTTTCACTTTTTTGGCATAAGCCACTCCTTCCTGATAATCGTAAAATCCTTTTAAGCCATGTGGTAGTTTTAAGAAATCTCCATACTTAACTGTACTTGGAAAATCTCCATTGTCTGTATTTACATTTTGATTATTTCCTTGTCCTACTATAAATTCTTGTGTAGTTTTTGGAGGAATGATTCCACTTAAAAGCTTCAAATCTGCTCCCCAAAGCCCTGGTATCATATATACTGTAAAAGCAGTTGTAATAATTGCCATTACAGCTCTGGGTACAGATATTTTATCTAGTTTCGTATCATGTGGCAATTGAATTTTACCAAATAAATACATTGCCATTGCTCCAAAAACAGCTATCCAAAGAGATAAAAATACATCTCTGTTCAGAATACCCCAATGATAAGCCAAATCGGCTGTACTCAAAAACTTAAATGCCAAAGCTAATTCTAAAAATCCTAAAAATACCTTAACAGTGTTGAGCCACCCTCCTGATTTGGGAAGGCTTTTCATGGCTGTTGGGAAAAGTGCAAAAAATGTAAACGGAATTGCAAAAGCCGAAGCATAAGCCACCATCCCTATCAATGGTTTTATGACCTCTCCTTGTGTTGCAAGCATAATAATGCTTCCTGCAATGGGTGCTGTACACGAAAACGACACTAAAACCAATGTAAATGCCATAAAAAATACTGCTCCATACCCTCCTCCATCTGCTTTACGGTCTATTTTATTGACAAAACTACTGGGCAATACAATATCAAACATTCCCAAGAAAGAAAGACCAAACACAATAAAAATACTGAAAAACAGCAGGTTAGAAGCCCAGTGAGTACTGAAATCATTGTTAAATTCTATTCCAAATGCAAGTGAAGCTAATAAGCCCAACAAACCATAAATTCCAATGATTGAGCCACCATAAATCAAAGCTTTTACAATGCCTCTGCGTCTGTTTGCTGCTTGCTGTTGTATTTGTTCCTCTGCACTAGCCTGAGGACTAATAGGTTTATCTCCTTTCATAAAAAGCGTTACTGTCATGGGTATCATGGGGTACACACATGGCGTAAGCAATGCCAATAAGCCTGCTAAAAATGCCCCTAAAGCAAATAAAAACAAATTTTCTTCTTCTTTTTGGGCTTCTTCAAAATTTACAGGTTTATTTTTTACTGTTTCTGTTCCATTTTTAGTGGTTTTCTGGGAAAAAGTATCTACTGGAGTAATTTGAGTGGTATTTTTTGTATCAGAACTGTCTTTTTTATTCAGAGCTTTGGTGTCTTCAAGTTCTTTCTTGTCCGTTTTAGCGTCTGCTTTTACAGCTATTTGGCTAAAACTAAAATCATATTCACAAGGGATACACTGTCCATTTTTATCAGAACAGGTTTGGTAATCCACTGTTCCTTCTACTTTAAAATTCTCTGATAAAATCTTTATTTTCTGCTTGAATTCTCCTCTTTTCTTAAATTTCCTAATAGCCATTTCAAAGATAGGATCTTGAACTGTCTCAGCACCAGGCGATTCGAGTTTACCTATTAGTTGATATGAAGAATTCTTTTTAAAGTTTATCTCAGTTATTTTTGGTCCTCCCTCTTCAAAGCCATTGGCATAAACATACCAGTCTGGTTTGGGAGTAACAAAAAAACTGATGATTACTTCATCTCCTACTTTGGCTTCAGATTTTGATGCTTTTACCTCCCAATCTGAACATTTATCTTTTCCAGTTTGTGCTTTTAAAATAGTTATGTTAAAGAGAAAGAGAATTATAAAGATTTTTTTCATGGGATTTATTGAAATAAGACTCAACTTTTTAATAAACGCAATTTTCTATAAAATAAGTTTAAAAAACTACTAAAAATATCTATTTATGCTTCAGCTTTTGCAAAACCAACTGTTTCTCTATAAATCTGAGGAGAAACATCTGCATTTGTTTTAAAAAAACGGCTAAAATAGTATTCATCCTGATAACCTAACTCATAAGCAATCTCCTTTACAGTTTTAGAAGTCATATACAACTCTCTTTTTGCCTCAATTATAATTCGTTCTGAAATTAAGTCTGTAAGCGTTTTATTAAAATAATTTTTACAAATCTTAGCCAAAGATTTTGATGAAATATTCAATAAATCAGCATATTCACTTGCTGAATGTTTGACTTTAAAATGTATTTCAATGGCTTCTTTCAAATTTTGGAGTATGAAAGGCTGCTCATTTTCTCCATAAACCTTTTGAGCTTCTGGATTCTGCTCTATCTTAATACGAGAAGCCTTGATGAGAAAAATTTTCAAATGAGAAATAATCAGCTCATATTGTGCCAAATCAATATTTTGCATTTCTTCTTTCATTTGTTCTATCAGAGACACAAAATATGCTGTTTGTTGTACACTAATTTGTATAAATGGCGGATTGTAAATATTATTAAAAAGAACCCCATTACAAGCAACTTCTTGTTGGTGTTTATGAATACAAAAAAAATCAGGATGAAAATTTAAACATACTCCCTGCAAATCAGAGCTATCTATCATAAAAGGCTGATAAGGAGAAAAACACATTAATGTATTTTTTTGAAAGGTATAATCAGAAAAGTCTGCTTTCAGTTTACCACTTCCTTCCAGAACTAAAATCATGCTGTAATAGCCTAACCGTTGTACATGGTCAAAATGATTATTGCCTTCAAAACTAAAAACTTTGAAAGCCAGATGCCCATTTTGAGGGTTTATCAGGGTATAACTCATAAAACTATTTGTATTTTCTGTCTTTTTCTTCTATTTCCAAATCGTTGATGCTCGCAAATCGTTTAGACATCAAGCCATTTTCATTAAATTCCCAGTTTTCATTTCCATAAGCTCTAAACCACTCCCCTTTTTCATTTTGGTATTCATATTCAAACCGAACGGCAATTCTGTTATCTGTATGAGCCCAATATTCTTTTTTGAGTTGATAATTTAGCTCTTTTTTCCATTTCTCTGTAAGAAATTCAATGATCTCTTTTCGCCCTTTGATAAACATATTTCTATTTCTCCATTCGCTATCTATGGTATAGGCAGTAGCCACCTTTTCAGGATTTTTTGTATTCCATGCATCTTCTGCCATCTGAATTTTTTGGATGGCAGTTTCTAGTGTAAAAGGAGGTACAGGAAAGCGTATTTCTTTTTCCATATTTTTAGTTTTTAGAAGTAGAAGGTACACCTTCTACTTCTTTTGTATTAATACTGATTATGCTGTGGTTGCTTTTTCCAATTCTACTGCCACAGGAAAATCGATGGGCACTTGTGTGAGGTTATGAATATAATTCATTACTACTTTATCGGCAACAGCAATCACAACATCTATAATACTGCCTTTCGTATAACCAGCATTCAAGAAGTTTTGAAGTGTTAAATCATCTACTCTTCCTTTTTTAAGTGTAACAGCTTTTGCAAATTTTACTAAAGCATCCAGTTTGCTGTCAAAAGAAGCCTTTCCCTGACGCAACTCAATAATTTGTTCTTCTGTAAAACCATTCATTTTGCCAATAAGTGTATGAGCAGACTGGCAATACAAACATTCATTGACTTGGCTAACGACCAGATTGACTACCTCTTTTTCTTTTTTACTCAATGATGTTTTTCCATTTTGGAAATTCAGATAGTTTTCTAATCCTGTATTGCTGTACGCCATTGTTGCATACAAATTGGGAACCATGCCTAAAGCGTTTTTTAAATTGTCAAAAATAATCTGATTATTTTCAGAAACATTTTCTCTTTGGGGAACTATGAATTGTGCCATTGTTATGATTTTTTTAGTGTAAATGAACAATACAAAAGTATAGCCTCTCACAATTTTATAAAATGGATAATAAACGCTTTGAGATGGACAATTTTCCTTATATAAAAAAACCCTCTCTAAAATAGATTAGAGAGGGTTTAATTTTAATAGAAATATGATATTCTATTTTTTAGCAATCTGAATGGTTTTAGTTCCATTCTTATGTGATACCTGAATCAGATATAATCCTGAAGGCAAGCTTGTTAAATCTACTTGGAATGCAGAAGTATTTGATTTCTGACTCATTACTTCTTTTCCTAATACATCTTTCACACTTACATTGTATTCTCCTATCCAAGCATTTTCAACAGAAATATTTACTTGATTTGCTGTGGGGTTAGGATAAGCTTTCAAGACTACATCTTTGTCTGTATTCAAGGCTGTTGGATTGATTCCATTTCCTCTCACTGTGAAGGTATTCACTCCACCTACTGCATTGCTATTCACTGTTACTGTTCCACTATATGAAGCTACTGCTATGGGTGTAAATGATACCTCAAATTCTCTACTTTCATTAGGTAAAATAGGTGTTGTTCCTATAAATCCATAGTTAAACACCACATTAGGCATACTCATAGATGAAAGTGAAAGAGGTGCTGCCCCTATGTTTCTAACTGTAATGGTTTTTCTTGAAGACTGTAAAATCAATACATCTCCGAAATCTATATCTGTTACAGAGATTTCTATAATAGGTCCACTTGCTGCAACTACCACTGTATAAGCTCTGGTAGCACTACATGTTCCATCTGTTGCCTGAACTGTAAAATTAAAAGTTCCAAGAGTTGATGGTGTTCCTGAAATCACTCCACTTGTTGTATTGAGGGTCAATCCTGTGGGTAATGTTCCAGCACTCACAGACCATGTTACTGTTCCACTTAGTCCAGTTTGGGTAAGAGTCTGACTGTAAGCTGCCAATTGTGTTGCATTAGGCAAAGTAGCAGGGTTTACACTCACTCCTGTACAGCTAATGACCACTGTATAAGCTTGTGAAGTTGAACATGTTCCATCTGTTACCTGAACTGTAAAATTGAATGTTCCAAGAGCAGAAGGTGTTCCAGATATGACTCCACTTGTACCATTCAAAGATAAACCTGTTGGTAATGCTCCTGTACTTACTGACCATGCTGGGGTTCCCGATAAACCTGTTTGAGTAAGTGTTTGGCTATAAACTGCACTCAAAACTCCATTAGGTAGTGTAGTTGGGCTGATACTCACACCAGCACAATTCACAGCAAAAGTATAGTTTTGAGTAGCTGTACACACTCCACTGCTTTGAGAAGCTGTTACTGTATAAGTAGTGGAAGCTACTGTGGCTGTGGGTGTTCCTGTAATCTGTCCAGTTGAAGTATTTAAAGACAATCCAGCAGGTAAAGCAGGACTTACTGAATAGGTAACAGTAGCTGTATTTCCTGTTACTCCTGCATTTAAATTGTAAGCTACTCCTACTGTCGCATTACTAGCTATAGTATTAGTAAAAGTGATAGTTGGACAAACTACTGCAAAAGTATAGTTTTGAGTAGCTGTACACACTCCACTACCTTGAGAAGCTGTTACTGTATAAGTAGCTGAAGCTGCTGTAGCTGTGGGTGTTCCTGTAATTTGTCCTGTTGATGTATTCAAAGTCAATCCAGTAGGTAAAGCAGGGCTTACTGAATAAGTAATAGCCTGTGTATTACCTGTTACTGAAGCATCTAAACTATAAGCTGTGCCTATTGTAGCATTTGTTGCTGATGCATTCACAAAAACAATGGTAGGACAACTCACCACAATACTATAAGCCTGGCTTGCTGTACAAGTTCCATCTGTTACCTGAACTGTAAAGTTAAAGGTTCCTGTAGATGTGGGAGTTCCTGAAACTTCACCACTTGTAGCATTAATAGAAAGCCCACCAGGCAGAGCACCAGCACTAATTGACCATAATGGTGTTCCAGCCAATCCTGTCTGAGAGATAGTTACACTATAAGCTGAACCAATTGTTCCTGCTGTCAATGCCCCTGCTACTGGAGTAAGGGTGATACCAGCACAATTTACAGAGAATGTATAAATTTGGGTAGCTGTACACACTCCACTGCTTTGAGATGCTGTTACTGTATAAGCTGTTGCTGCTACTTGAGCTGTGGGTGTTCCTGTAATTTGTCCTGTTGAGGTATTTAAAGATAAACCAGCAGGTAAAGCAGGGCTAACTGAATAAGTAATCGTTGCTGTATTTCCTGTTACGGATGCATCAAAGCTATAAGCACTACCCACTGTTCCATTAGGGGCAACTGTATTTGTGAAAGTAATCGTTGGACAGCTCACCACAATACTGTAAGCTTGTGTTTGAGTACAAGTTCCATCTGTTACCTGAACTGTAAAATTAAATGTTCCAGTAGCTGTTGGAGTACCTGTAATTGCTCCACTTGTTCCATTGATAGAAAGACCACCTGGTAATGCTCCAGCACTAATTGACCAAGCTGGGGTGCCAGATAATCCTGTTTGAGAAATGGTTTGACTATAAGCCGTACCAATAGTACCCGCAGACAAAGCTCCTGCTACTGGAGTAATAGCAATAGTTGGGCAAACTACAGCAAAAGTATAGTTTTGAGTAACCGTACATGCTCCACTGCTTTGAGATGCTGTTACTGTATAAGTAGCAGAAGCTGCTATAACAGTAGGAGTACCTGTAATTGCTCCAGTAGAAGTATTTAAAGATAAACCAGCAGGTAAAGCAGGACTTACTGAATAAGTAATAGCCTGTGTATTACCTGTTACAGAGGCATCTAAACTATAAGCTGTTCCTATTGTAGCATTAGAAGCTGTTGTATTTACGAATGTAATGGTAGGGCAACTTACCACAATACTATAAGCCTGTGTTTGACTGCAAGTTCCATCAGTTACCTGAACTGTAAAGTTGAATGTTCCAGTAGCTGTTGGAGTACCTGTAATTGCTCCACTTGTTCCATTAATAGAAAGACCACCAGGTAAAGTTCCAGCACTAATTGACCAAGCTGGGGTGCCAGATAATCCTGTCTGAGAGATAGTTACACTATAAGCTGAACCAATTGTTCCTGCTGTCAATGCTCCTGCTACTGGAGTAAGGGTGATAGTAGGGCAACCTGAAGTCTCATCTGCTCCAATTGTAGGAGTTGTTGCATTTCTTGTCTGACAATCAATATCTGTTGTAATGGATGTGGTTGCACCTCCTGTAAACAATGGTGTATTGGTAGCATTAGGAGCTTGCAAGTGTAGGTTAGTTGTAGAAACAAAAACAGGAGCAAAATTCTGAGAAGCAGCATCTTGTGTAGCTGTAGTTTGCCAGTTTGCTAAAGTTGTAGATAAAGTACCTACATCACTAATAGTACCTGTAATACCTACTGCTGAACCACCCGTACCACCTGCAAATAATAAATTGTTATTAGATGTAAGATTCGTAAAAGGTGCTGCATAGTGCAAACCAATGGCTACATTGCTACGAGTAGTTGAGCCATTACCAGGTCCATTTGCTACCAAAATATTATTTCTTACATTTACAATAGGGTTTGTACCCGAAATACCCAATGCTACATTTGGAAATGTTCCACCCGTAAGAGCAGCAGAGGTACTCATTGTTACAGAATTGTGTAATACATTGGTTGTTGCTGTACCACCTGCAATAAAAATACCTGCACCAAAATCGGGTGATGTACCATTTGCATATACATTACTAATCATATTATTGGCAATGGTGGTAGTACCAGAATTTGTAATTCCTATCACAATTCCACCTGCTGAAAAGGTAGCTGTATTTGCTATATTATCAATGATATTATTAGAAATCGTGGTATTAATTGTTTCACCTGCTAATGGAAGTGTGTTGGCAAGGTTATTATTCCCAACAATAATTCCTATATTGTCAGCACTTGCATTATTATTGATATTTTTAATAACATTGCCTTGTATGCTGTATCCATCACCAAATAAAACCATAATACCTATTCTACCCAAATTATTACTACCTCCAATGTCTCCATCCATAATATTTTGTTGGATAGTACCATTAGTCGTTCTTACAGTAGTAGAAGAGCCCGCAGCAAATATTCCAAAAGTAGTTCTTGTAATTCTATTATTGATAATTCTGTTATTGTTATTACCATTTGAACCTGCTCCTGAGCCAATAGAAGGTCCACTCAAGTTAATCCCTACTAAAGTAGTAATGTTTGTATTGCCAACTACATTAATATTGGATAACTCATTATTATTCGCTCCATCTGTTCCTATACTTTGTACAGAAAGAACAGCAGAGGTTGTTGAAGTATTGGTATTCTGAATAGTCAAATCTCTTGATGCAACTGTTGCAGGACAAAGACTATTCACAACTGAACCATTACTACCATTAATGGTTACAAAATCAGCACCATTCAGTATAATAATGGCTGTTGCAGAACTTCCACTGATGATTGGAGATACTCCTGTAGCTGGTTTAATGGTAAGTGTATTGGTTGAACTTGCTCCAACATTAGCATTAATAGTAATAGGAAAAGTTTCTGAAGGATAGGTAGCGTCTATTAAACTAAATACAACAGCCCCTCCAATACAAGAGTTGTTATAAGCATTAATAGCTGCTGTTAGAGTTGGATAAGTACCCGTTGCACCAACTGTATATGTACCTGCACTCAAAGTAGGCAAATTCGTATAAGAACTTGGAGTGGTAGGAGGTGTTGTAACTGCAGGAGGGTTAGTTGTAAAACCAGATGCTCCAACTGATGGATTAGCTCCCACATTTGGTGTACTTGCATTGTCCTGAGCTACAATATAGTAAGATATAACATCTCCTGTTACGGAACCTGTTCCTAAACTAAATTGATATTGATTTCCACCCAGAGAAACACCTGTTGCTGCTTGATAAGCACCAGCATTGATTCTCCAATACAAAACTGGTAAACCAGCACCACTCGTTGGTACACCACTGACATCTGTGATAGTAGCTGTCAATGTTCTTACTCCTGCTGTACAAATATTAATTAAGGGAGTAAATGAAATAGCTGGGGCTGTTGCATCTAAAGGTGTATAATCTCCTTCATAAGCTCCTATATCGGGTGCTGTTCCTCCTCCATTTACTTGCCCCCCCAAAGGATATCCTGTTCTAATGCCCAATCCATTATAGGCATCTGTTAAGCCTCCAACAACCCCTGCGTTGCTTTCTGCTTGAGTTGCTCCTATAGGTTGCAAGAAGTTAGATGATGAGCCAGTAGTAGATACAAATGTTACATTTTCTTGGAAAGACCCTTGGTCTCTATTCCCCATAAATGCTTGCATCTGAATAAGCGTGTTTTGAGGGTTGGTAAGTGTACCTGTACCTTCAGCATAAACCAAATGATTATTTGTTCCCGCTGTAGGATTAGACCAAAATATGTTATTATTTGATGTAGTTGCATAATTAGTAGGCACAAGTCCTGCTGAACCACTTGACCTTCTTAAACATACAGACTGCCCATTTGAGGCAGTATTAAGCCCTTCCTGAGCTGGTGTTGATAGGTTAATTAAAATATTATTTCTTAAGTCTAAAGATGCTGGTGTTGTTGAAAATGTAATACAAGACGTTCCAAAAGTAGTAGTAGACGTACTTGTTGCATTTAAGTAAATGGTATTATAATAAACATTACAAGTAGCTCCTGTGGAAAAATCCATACCTCTAACAGCATTTGTACCTGTAGAAACAGGAGCACTCAAGTTACCAATTACATTGTTATTAACATTTGCAGGTGTTACTCCATTGGAAACATTGATACCTGTAGCTGTTCCAAACGTTCCTGCAACACTAATACTATGAACTTTATTGCGTGAGATTGTAATTGTACCTGCAGAGCAAAAAATCCCTGTATAAGTTACTCCACCTGCACCACCTGTTAAAGTGGAAATATTAAATACCTGATTATTAGAAATAATTTTTGTTCCAGTACCTCCAAATTCTCGAATACCATTGATTGTACCTCCTGCAGTAACCAGATTACTTATAGTATTACCAACAATTGTTACATTAGCAGCAGCATTCAAACTATATATTCCATCTAAACCACCTGATGAGGCTGTATTTGTATAGTTAATATTGTTTACAGTATTTCCAGAGCAATTCCAGTTAGTAGGACTTGTAGTTTTAATTCCTCTAAATGAACCTCCAGCTGTGCTACTTCTTGAAATATTTTGAACAGTATTATTATTAGTAGTAGCTGTTGCAGGAGAGCCTGTTTCTATCATTACCAAAGTACCTGTACCAGTCCAAGGTGTTCCACCACCTTGTATAGTATTACCTGTAATATTTAGCAAAGTTGTATTGGTGGTAGAAGAACCTGTACCATTGATAATGCCATTAATTACTGCTGTTGTTGCTGTAGTATGTGATAAGGTAATAATGTTATCAATCACAGTCAATGTGTTTACGACCACACCTGTAGTAAGTGAAACATCTGTATTAATACCAGCCAGTAAAGATGTTGTCCCCCCACTACTCAATGTAATAGTATTATTATTTACATTGAAGGTTGTTCCTACCCCTAAAGAATTTTGAACAAATATCCCTCTTAGTGTACTTACATGATTCGCCCCAGAACCATTATTATTATTAATTACATTAAAAGCTATACTAACTCCTGCCTGATTATTAACACGAATACCAGCAGCAGGGTTGGTTGCTCCTATTGCCCCTCCAAAATTATTAATTGTATTACCTGCACCTATACCACCTATTGTATTATTATTATCTGCAAAATTGAATGGAGCTGCTGATGGAGCAAAACCATTAACCACAATTCCATAATTTCCTCCATTAATTGTATTATTAAGGAAAAAATTGTTAGAATTTGAACCAGATGTAGCTGTTGGAGTTAAGCTTGTAGAAGAAGCTGTTGCTAAAGCATTTACTACATTAATAGCAACACTACCCTCAACCATAGGTGTACTTCCTGTGGCATTATTTATTCTTTGCATATTGAATATACAATTTTGCACAATGTTATTATTACAACCATCTGTAACACTTGTTTTAAAAAATCCTACTCCAAACTCCATTGTAGCAGGGTTTGTTGTGTTACCATCTGTAAATGTTAAACCATTAATAGTGACAAAATCCGCACCACGAACACTCAAAATACCATCTGGTGTAGCACTTGAAGGCGTTGATACTCCTACAGCAGCATTTAATATTACAGGATTAATACCAACACTTTTAATAATAGTAATAGTATTGGTTGCACTCAAAACAGGGTTTAAAGTGGCACTACCAAGTACAAAACCAGAAGCAGCAGGAGCAGTTTCGCTTTGTCCCCCTGTAAGTGTTAGTGTTACAGGTCCAGTCATGGCTGTAACATTATTGAGGTCTGTGAGTGCAGCAGCAAAAGAAGTATAACTTGCTGCTAAGTTGGGTGTTGTATTCGTAGGATTAGCTACTGTTACCGTAATTTGAGCATCTGCTTGGTTCCATGCACTCAGCATGGCTAACCAAACAAGGAGCATAGTCGTTCGTAACCTCGCCCACTTGTCGTGTGTGTAGTTGTTTTTGTTCATACGATGAATAAAATAAGTTAAAAATTTATTAAAATGAGTTTATAGGCTGGAAGCCTTAAAAGATAGGTATAAGATGAAAAAGTGGTGGAAATAAATCTGATAAATATATGTAACTTTTCTTTTCAAAAAAAGTTTATAAAAATTTTTTTTTATCTCTGATTATATTTTTTGCGAAAATTCGCTAAAAAATATTTTTTCGCTTTTGTTTTTTCAATAAAAATCTTAATTTAGCCTCCAAATCATCTTCAACCATAAAATATTTATAGATATGCAAGCCTATGAAATCAAAGCCACAGATGCTTATCAAGAAGTTCTAACCCCTGAAGCCATTGCATTTTTAGCTCATTTACATAAAAAATTTAATTCTACTAGAAAAAACCTTTTGGAAAAAAGAAAGCAAAGAGCTTTCGCCATTGCACAAGGAGAACTACCAGATTTCTTAGCAGAAACACAAGATATTAGAAACGGAAACTGGCAGGTTGCTTCTATCCCACAAGATCTGCAAGACCGAAGAGTTGAAATTACGGGTCCTGTGGATAAAAAAATGGTAATTAATGCTCTAAATTCTGGTGCAAAGGTATTTATGGCTGATTTTGAAGATGCCAACTCTCCTACTTGGGACAACTGTTTACAAGGGCAAATCAATTTGCGTGATGCTATTTTAAGAAAAATTGATTTCGTAGCTGAAAATGGTAAAGAGTATAAATTAAAAGAAAAAACAGCTGTTTTAAAAGTTCGTCCAAGAGGCTGGCACTTGGTAGAAAAGCATTTTTTAGTAGAAAATGAGCCGATTTCAGCATCTTTATTTGATTTTGGACTTTTCTTTTTCCATAATGCCAAAACGCTTCTTTCTAAAGGTACGGCTCCTTATTTTTACCTTCCCAAAATGGAAAGTCATTTGGAAGCTCGTTTGTGGAATGATGTATTTGTGGAAGCTCAAAACTATTTACATATCCCAGCAGGAACAATTAAAGCGACAGTCTTGATAGAAACTATTTTGGCTGCCTATGAAATGGAGGAAATTATTTATGAATTAAGAGAACATTTGGCGGGGCTTAATGCTGGTCGTTGGGATTATATTTTCAGTACCATCAAAAAGTTACATCATCTGCCTACAGCATACTTCCCTGATAGAAGCCAGATAACCATGCAGGTAGGTTTTATGCGAGCTTATGCTCAAAAACTTGTAAAGACCTGTCATAAAAGAGGGGCTCATGCTATGGGAGGAATGTCTGCTTTTATTCCAAGCAGAAAAGATGAAGAAGTCAATAAAAATGCTTATGCTAAAGTTCGTTCTGATAAAGAGCTAGAAGCTCAGAATGGCTATGATGGTACTTGGGTTGCCCATCCCGATTTGGTAGCTATTGCCCAAGAAGCCTTTGATAAAGTTTTAGGACAAGCTCCACACCAAAAGCATGTAATGAGAAAAGATGTAAATGTTTCTGCTGAGGATTTAAGGAATTTTGCCATTGAAGGTGGAAAAATTACAGAACAAGGACTTAGAGCCAATATCCATGTAGGCATTTTGTATATTGAGTCGTGGCTTTCAGGTGTTGGGGCTGCCGCTTTGTATAATTTGATGGAAGATGCTGCCACTGCCGAAATTTCGAGGGCTCAGGTATGGCAATGGCTCAAAACTGCTGCAAAACTCGATGATGGTAGAGTTATTGATAAAGCTCTTTACGAAACTCTTCTTGCAGAAGAAATAGAAAAATGCAAAGCCTATTTAGGTGCAGAAAGAGTTCAAACTGGTAAGCTTACACAAGCCATTGAAATATTTAACAATCTGGCTACACAAGAGCATTTTGAGGAATTTTTGACGATTCCAGCATACGAATTGCTATAAAAAATGTAATTTTGTCATTCCAAGTAGCCTCTTGTTATTTGGAATGACAAAATTATAAAAACTATGAAAAACATTATTTTTGACATGGAAACCAACGACCCTGATGACTATATCACATTACTGTTATTGTTGGGGCATCCAGATGTCAATTTAAAAGCTGTTACCATTACCCCAGGTTCAGCTTATCAGGTAGGTTTGGTTGAAAAAACCCTCAAAATATTCCAAAAAGACATTCCTATTGGAGCTTTTAATATTGAACACCCTAAAACCTGCGTTTCAGACTGGCATGAAAATGCTTATGGTCAAATAACGCCCTCTAACAATGCCCAAGAAGGCTTTGAAGTATTGATAAAATACTGTGATGAAAACACTACCCTTATTACTGGAGCTCCACTGAAAAACTTAGGCAAAGCCCTTGATAGCCCTGATTTTAAATTAGGAACACTTGTGGCTCAGGGAGGTTTTGCAGGTGAAGGTGTTGTTCCTGCTGAAAAACAGTTAGAAAAGTTTAAAGGCAGAAAAACCTGTCCTACTTTTAATTTGAATGGAGATATTCCTGCTGCATTTAAAGCCCTTGCCACAGATAAAATTGATATTCGATATTTTGTTTCCAAAAATGTCTGTCATGGAGTTGTGTATGATACTTCGTTTCATCATATCATTTCTCAATATAAAGATTTATCGATGTCTTTGAGCCTCATTTATAAAGGAATGGAGTATTATTTGACTAAAAATCCATTGGGTAAAATGCTCCACGATCCGCTGGCTGCCTGTTGTGCCTTGGATTTGAGTATTGGAACATGGGCAGAGGTCGAAATTTTCAGAGAAAAAGGAGAATGGGGAGCCAAACTCCAAGAAAATACCAAAACATGGATTATCACAGATTATGACCATGTAAAGTTTGTAGATACTTTTACAAAAACATAAATGCCTCCAAATTGGAGGCATTTATGTTTTATAAAATTTTACTTTTTAATTCCCATATTCCAGAGTGTAAAAGCCCAAATATCAGCCCATTCGTCTATTTGTTTGGCAATGGGCTTTCCAGAGCCATGTCCTGCATCCACATCTATGCGTATAAGTGTAGGTGCTGTACCCTTTTGGTTGGCTTGCAGATTAGAAATAAACTTATAAGAATGTGCTGGTACTACCCTGTCATCGTGGTCTGCTGTATAAACCAGCGTTGCAGGATAATTGGCAGGCTTAATGCTATGTAACGGAGAAAATTTAAGTAAATTCTCAAAGTCTTCTTTAGAACGTTCAGAAGAGCCATATTCTGGTACCCAAGCCCATCCGATTGTAAATTTATGGAAACGAAGCATATCCATTACCCCTACCCCTGGTAGAGCCACTGCAAACAAGTCTGGGCGTTGTGTAAGGCACGCTCCTACCAATAAACCTCCATTGCTACGCCCTGAAATAGCGATTTTCTTAGATGATGTGTATTTTTCTTTGATTAAATATTCAGCAGCTGAAATAAAATCATCAAAAACATTTTGTTTTTTGAGTCCCATCCCATCTTTGTGCCACTCTTCCCCATATTCGCTTCCTCCACGCAAATTAGCCACAGCATACACACCACCTGCTTCTAGAAATGGTATCATGCGTACATCAAAACTTGGATTCACACTGATATTAAAACCTCCATAACCATATAAATAAGTAGGATTATCACCATTGCGTTTCAAGCCTTTTTTATGGGTAAGGAACATATGAACTTGTTTGCCATCTTTGCTTTTATAAAAAACCTCTTTGGTTTCATAATCGCTGGCATTAAATTTTACAGAAGGTTGAAAATACAGTTTAGACTGATTGGTATTCAAATCGTACTCATAAATATTTCCACCAGAAACAAACGATGTAAATGTATAGTATGTCTCTGTGTCTTCTTCTTTGCCACCAAAGCCCCCTACTGTACCCAAAGCAGGAAGTTTGATTTCATTGAGTTGTTTTCCAGATTTATCCAAAACATATACCCTGTGGCTTGCGTCTTTCATGTAAGTAGCAATAAATTTACCTCCTATGTAACGAACACCATTCAATACATTTTCTGATTCAGCAATTACAGTTTTCCAGTTTTCTACTTTGGGGTTATCTAGTGGAATAGCCACAAGTCTGTATTTAGGTGCCTGATGGTTTGTCAGTACATAAGCATGATTATCGAGTGTGGTAATAAGGCTATTTTCATTTTCCTGATTATCAATCAGAGGGCGCAAATCGCCAAAACCTCCTAATTTTTTATAGTGAATTGCTGTTCCTGCTGTTCCTTTGGGCAAAAAGACATATAAAAGATTGTTTTTTTCGCTTACTGACGCAGAAACGTTTTGAAGTGGGTTTTTTCTATCTGTATAAATCAATTCATCTTGACTTTGGCTTGTTCCTATTTTATGATAATAGAGTTTGTGATACTGGTTTTTAGCTTCTAGTTCTTTTCCTTTTTGGGGAGCATCATATCTGCTATAGAAAAAGCCATCTTTATACCATGCAATTCCAGAAAATTTCACCCAATCGAGTTTATCTGAAATATTCTGACGAGTATTTAAGTCCATCACATAAATAGTACTCCAATCTGAGCCTCCTTTTGATAATGAATAAGCAAAATAACGTTTATCATCTGAAACACTCCAGTTTCCCACAGATACTATTCCCTCTGTAGAAAGTGTATTGGGGTCTAAAAGTACTTCTTCTTTGCCATCTTTTCCTTTTTTAATATAAAAAACATACTGATTTTGCAATCCATTGTTTTTCTGAATGATATAATAATCTCCCACTTTTGCAGGTACACCCATTTTAGGATAGTTCCAAACTTCTTGTAAACGCTTTCGGATTTTATCTCTGAAAGGTATTTTCTCTAAATACCCAAACGTAACTTTATTTTGTTCAGTTACCCAGTTCTTTACTGAAGCAGAGTCAGAGACTTCAAGCCAGCGATAAGGGTCTGCTACTTGCGTTCCGTAGTATGCATCTGTCTGGTTTACTTTGGCAGTTTGTGGATATTGTAAGTTTTGAGCCATTGCACCACTTATCAAAAGTGAAAGAATTGAAGGAATTACGATTTTCTTCATATAAGCATTGTTTGAAGTAGTTTATGATGTTTTTGTAAAAAATGTTGATTTTTATAAAAATCAAAAATATAGATTTTTTGTTTACCTTTGAGAACTTTATTGCTTTTGGCTATCATTTTATGAAAAAAACCTTGATTTTAGGAGCAACCACCAACACCGACCGATACGCCTATCTGGCTGCTCGGCTGCTTACTCAAAAGGGGCATCCTATTGTACCCGTAGGCATAAAGAACGGAGAAGTTTTTGGCGAAAGTATTGAAAAAGATAAAAATAAAATTTTTGAAGAAATTGATACCATTACCATGTATGTGGGTGTAGCAAATCAGGAAGAATGGTACGATTATATCCTACAAACCAAGCCTAAACGTATTATCTTTAACCCAGGCACAGAAAACCCTGAGCTATACAAGAAAGCCCAAAAAGAAGGGATAGAATGTATAGAAGCATGTACGCTTGTAATGCTTAATACAGGTCAGTATTAAAGTAGATACAAGAAAAATATATTTTTTAATTTAGATTTTAGCATTAAAACACTAACCATTTAGCATTTTAAATTCACCATTTTAAAATTAACAACTTACCATTAAAAAATTTATGAACAAGTTTTTTTTATCAGCACTTTTGTTATTTCCAAGTTTATTATTTGCTCAGAAAAAAGATGAATTAGTGGTTATTTCCACACAATATGGTGAAATGACTTTTGTGCTTTATGACCAAACTCCTAAGCATAAAGCTAATTTCTTAAAACTTATAAAGGAAAAGTTCTACGATGATTTGCTTTTTCATAGAGTAATTAAAGATTTTATGATACAAGGTGGTGACCCTAAATCGAAAAACGCTCCAGCAGGACAAATGCTTGGCTCTGGGGGTTTAGACTATAAAGTAGATGCTGAATTTTTGCCGAATTTGTTTCATAAAAAAGGTGTTTTGGCTGCTGCAAGAGATAACAACCCTCAGAAAGCCTCTAGTAGCTGTCAGTTTTACATTGTACAAGGCAGAGTTTTTTCAGATGACGAGCTCAATGCACTTTCTCAGCGTACAGGCGTGAATTATCCTGAAGAACACAGAACTATTTATAAAACTAAAGGAGGAACTCCTCATCTTGACCAAAATTATACTGTATATGGTGAAATGCTTTCTGGAATGGATGTTTTGGACAAAATAGCAGCAGAGGCAACAGATGGTAATAACAGACCTCTTCAAGATATGAAAATGAAGGTAAAAGTGATTACCATGAAAAGAAAAGACATTACAAAAAAATATGGTTATCAGTATCCAGCCATAGAAAAAACTAAAAAAAACAAGAAAAGTAAATAACTATGCAAATATCTGTGGTCGTTCCAGCTTACAACGAAGCTGAATCGTTACCAGAGCTAACCAATTGGATAGCTCAAGTAATGCAACAACATAATTTTTCGTATGAAGTAATAATAATTGATGATGGCAGTAAGGATGATACTTGGGCAGTTGTAGGACAAATTTCAGAGAAAAACGCTGCTGTAAAAGGTTTGCAGTTTAACAGAAATTATGGAAAATCGGCTGCCTTGCATACAGGTTTTCAAGAAGCTCAGGGAGAGGTAGTCATTACAATGGATGCAGATTTGCAAGATGACCCTGAAGAGATTCCTGCTCTTTATCAGATGATTACACAAGAAAATTTCGATTTAGTTTCGGGTTGGAAACAAAAACGCCAAGACCCCATTTCTAAGACTATTCCTACAAAACTTTATAATGCTGTTACTCGTTGGTTTTCGGGCATTCCTTTACACGATTTTAATTGTGGTCTGAAAGCCTATAAACTTCGTGTAGTGAAAAGTATAGAGGTATATGGCGAAATGCATCGTTATATTCCTGTGATAGCCAAATCAGTGGGTTTTAAGAAAATTGGAGAGAAAAAAGTCAAACACCATCCTCGTAAATATGGTGTAACCAAATTTGGTTTGGAACGTTTTTTATTTGGATTCTTAGATTTGCTTTCTATTACGTTTGTAACAAAGTTTAGAAAACGTCCTATGCACTTTTTTGGAGGTTTGGGTGTACTTTCTTTCTTTTTAGGAATGATGATTACACTCTATCTCATCGGTGAAAAAATGTTTCATATCTACCAAAATGAGCGTTTTAGAAATATTACAGACCAACCCTTATTTTATTTAGCTCTTGTCGCCATTATTGTGGGTGTACAACTTTTTATGGCAGGTTTTTTGGGAGAGATGATTATCACAAACTCCTCCAAAACACAAGAATATGTAGTTTCTAAGAAAATTGGAATATAAACAAAGCCCCAAATTATTGGGGCTTTGTTATAAAATAGGTTTAATGTAAGAGTCTACTTCTATCATGTTGCCTACATTATAGGCAACAAGCCTGTATTGCTTTCTTTGAAGATATTTTAAATGGGTAGCTAAAAAATCCGCAAAATCCTGATATTCATTGAATACAAATGGTCCTTGCCCATCTTGGATTTCCATTGAAACCAATTGATACATATTTCCGTTTTCGGCAGGACTAAAATCTATACATTTCATATTGCCACAACTATCCTCAGCAAAAGGAAGCCATTTTTTACTCCACCAAACTTGCTGAATATACTCTCCATTCCAGTTTCCAAAATCATGTTCAAGGTGGTATTCTACTCTCCCATCATCAAAAACACCTTCATCCAAAAGTTCATTCATGCCTTGCCAACGTTTGATAACCTCCAAAATACTCAATACTTTAAAATTTCCATCAAAATCAAAAGAAAGTGTATTCTGTTTTAAAAATGCTTGATAGGCAGGCTCTAATTGTTCTCCCAAACTATTTTCTATTTCTATGATTTGTTCATCTGTGGCAGGTTTTATTTGGTTACTTTCAAAATATTCAGGTGTTTGTTTTTGATAAAACTTGTGTATTTCTGTAAGATTCTCAAGTGTTTCAGCTACATTTCTATTAAGATATAATTGCCAAAAGCCTATTTTTTGGGCTTCCAGAATCATTTCATAAACATAAGCCCAATCTTGAATAGGAATATTCTGGAAAATATTTTCTGCTACTTGTTTTTTAGAAGCAGGCAAATTATCCCAAAATTCTTGAGGCAATTGAATTTCTTTGTTTTTAGCTTTTATGATTTGATTTTTATAAAAATATGCTTTTTGGAGAATTGGATAAAGATTTTGATATAAAAATGAAGGATTATCCCAAGAGTGTGAAATACCTGTATTTTTATTTATGAAGGTAAAATCTACATATTCAGCTTTTTCAACCATTCCACTCAGACAATAATCATTTGTTTTTGAGCCTTTTATTTCCCAAGATGACCATGCTTCTTTATTTTTTACTTCGGTAATAGCTTGTAAACCATCCAAAAAACCTGCTTCTTTTGCGTTTTCAAGAGCATTTAAAACATTGATGATTTGGTAATGTTCTTCTGTTTCAAAATGAATAGTTTTGAGCAACTCATCTATAACTTTTTTTTCTTGTAGCAAGAGTTCTTTTAAATGAAAATAAAATTGTGTTTTATCCTCAGCATATTTTTCTAGCTTTTTTAGTCCTACATATAATTTTTGTATCTTTTCTGTACCTTTTATACTCTCCAATACTCCAGAAAAGTCATTTTTATACTCCAATATAATTTCTGTAACATTAGGTGGGTAAATTTTTATTTCAAAAAAGCCATAATCATCACCAACTGAACGATGTGAAACAAATGAAGCCTCCATATTTAATCTTACTTTATTTTGTTCAATATTGAAATAAAAAAGCCCCAAGTGATTTGGGGCTTTTAATTTATCCTAAATAAGGTTTTAAAGCTTTGCTTCGAGAAGTATGTCTTAATCTTCTGATGGCTTTTTCTTTGATTTGTCTTACTCTTTCACGAGTCAGATTGAATTTCTCGCCTATTTCTTCAAGTGTTAAGGCACTTTCTCCGTTCAAACCAAAGTAAAGGGTTACCACATCTGCTTCTCTTTGTGTAAGGGTAGATAATGCTCTTTGGATTTCTTTACGCAATGAGTCGCTGATAAGTCCTGTATCAGGGCTTTCCTCTCCATCATTTTCAAGTACATCTAATAAGCTATTTTCTTCGCCTTGTACGAAAGGAGCATCCATTGATACGTGACGACCAGATATTTTGAGTGTATCTACTACTTCTGAGGTAGTTACTTCCAAAACTTCGGCTAGTTCATCAGGTGAAGGCTCACGTTCAAATTTTTGCTCTAACTCAGAAAATGTTTTTGAGATTTTATTCAAAGAACCTACTCTGTTTAGGGGCAGACGAACGATACGAGATTGCTCAGCCAATGCTTGCAGGATAGACTGACGAATCCACCAAACAGCATAAGAAATAAACTTAAATCCTCTTGTTTCATCAAAACGTTGAGCAGCTTTAATCAAACCTAAATTTCCTTCATTGATTAAGTCGCCAAGCGAAAGACCTTGATTTTGATATTGCTTAGCCACAGAAACCACGAAACGAAGGTTAGCCTTTGTTAGTTTTTCTAAGGCGTATTTATCTCCCTCACGTATGCGTTTAGCAAGTTCCACTTCTTCATCAGGTGTGAGCAAATCTACTTTACCAATTTCTTGGAGATATTTATCCAAAGATTGGCTCTCGCGATTAGTAATTTGCTTGCTAATTTTTAGCTGTCTCATGCTATAATTTGTTTTTTTATTGTATATTAAAAAAATACAAAGGGTGAATCCACCTTTTGTACAACAAAAGCCTTACCTACAAAGTTTCAAAACTGCAAAGAAAGTAAGAAAAAAACTCATAACCAATTTTTTGTCTTTTTTATTTTGAGTACCCTTTGCCTAATTGATTTAAACCAATTTTACCTTCGTAAATTGCTTTTCCGATGATTGCACCTTCCAAGCCATTTTTTTGTAAGTCATCTAAATCTTGCATACAAGATACTCCTCCACTTGCTATCAAATGTATATCTGGAAATTTTTTGAGTATTTTTTGATACAACTCAACAGATGTTCCTTGCAGGAGTCCGTCTTTGCTTATATCAGTGCAAATTATATACCTAATTCCTTTTGCAAGATATTTTTCTAAGAAATCAAAAATATGTAATTCTGATGTCTCCTCCCATCCTCCAACAGCTATTTTTTCATTTTTTACATCCGCTCCAAGTATAATTTTTTCAGAACCATAACGCTTAATCCAAGACTCGAACAAATCAGGATTTTTAACAGCTATACTTCCTCCTGTTATTTGTTTTGCTCCAGCATCAAAAACTCTCTGAATATCTTCATCAGATTGAACCCCTCCTCCAAAATCTATGTTTAAGGCTGTTTGAGAAGCAATTTGTTCCAAAACTTTATAATTTACTACTTTTTTTTGTTTTGCTCCATCTAAATCTACTAAATGAAGGTATTGTAAGCCTGCATCTTCAAAAGACTTAGCTACCTCTAAAGGATTTTCGTTATAGATTGTTTTTTGGGAATAATCGCCTTGGGTAAGACGTACACATTTCCCATCAATAATATCAATGGCTGGTATAAAACGCACTATTTTATTTTTTGATGATTATAAAAAAGGTTTGGAGTGGTAAACTGTTCTTTTATTTAAGTTCACCACCCCATTTAAAATTTGAAAGGACTTTTATTTAGCTACTATCAAGCTTCTGATTTCAGAAATTTTAGCATGAATTTGTTCAAAAGTTTCTTTAGAAATTTCCACTTTCTTAAGTGTTTTCATCATCATTTTATCACTGATTTCATCAGAACTTTGTACTTCTGCAATATCAAGAACATCTGTATCAGATGCTGCTCCTGCTTCTATTTTTACTCCCTCAAAAACTGTTTGTAATTCTTTGAGTTTTTTCATGAGTTCTTGGGTTTCCTTATTTTGGTCAAGTTTAGTAACTACACCTATTAAATTGTTTAATGATGTTTTTTGTCCACCTATTCTCCAAAGAACAAGTTTATATTTTTCATCTTTATCAAAGTTAGGGATATTTTTAAGTAAGTTTGTGCCTAAATAAAGACCTTCAACCCAGCTACCTATCAATATCTGACTGGAAACATCTTTTCTTTCATTTTTGCTCAAATAACCATCAATTGCAAAGTATCCTTCACGGGCAATTGAAAGCAGAGAATCTCTGTTTTCTAAGTTTCCTTCAAATTTTGTTACCAAAGATTTGGTTTCATTATCAAGGATATTGAGTTGGTCAGAGAGTTTTTTTACTGTTTTTAAGTAATTCAGACCCTCCTGAGATTTTAAATATAACGAGTTATAGCCCAAATCAACCATGTAAACACCTAAGTTCAGGGCTGTTTTTTGAGAAGTCCCCAAATAAGCACTTACATTGTCAGGGCTATTTAAGAACTTTCCATTATAATCTAGTTTTGCCTGATTAATATGCGTAATAAAATCCACAGGAGAAGGTAAATCTGCTGTGACTTTTTGAATATCAGAGACTATATCTAAGGTATCTTTTTTGGTATTTTCTTGTTTAGCAGTAGTATCTGCTTTTTTTACTTCACCTGTGTTCGATTCACAAGCAAACAAAGAGCCTATAAGTACAAGAGCTATGTATGTATGTTTCATTACTAATAGAGAGTAGTTTATTGTTGTTTCAAAAATAAGAAAAAAACGAAAAAAACAAATAAGAGATTAAAATATTTATCATTTTTTTATTTACCATCCCACAGGATAATAGGCTTTATCTCCGTTTTCATAGATTCCTTCTAAATATAAGCCTTCATTATTTTTATCTGCCTCTTGAGTAATCGCCAAAACATGTGAGGCAGATTGAATGGTAATACGTTTGCCATTCTGAGAAATATGTGTAATGATAAAACCTTTTTGTACTCCTATTTCAGCAAACTTTCCTTTGCCTAACTTCAATACCTTGGCACCTCCTTTGATATTTAGATATTCTTTTTCTTCATCAGATACATTACTGAGTTCGGCTCCCATAGCCTGTACATTTTTGTTATCTGTTTTCTGAATAATCTCAAGTGTACCTTTAGGATTTTTAAGCACAATTTGTGTTTTCTTTTCTACATTTTCACGTTTGTATAACACATCTATCTTATCTCCTGGACGCTTAGAGGCAACAATAGCCTGTAATTCTGATTTAGAATTTACACGTTTACCATCAATTTCTACAATTACATCTCCTTTGATGATACCTGCTTCGGCTGCTCCGCCATTGGACGTGACTTTGGCTATATATACGCCCTCTATAGCATCTAAATTCTTTTCTTTGGCTACTTCAGCATTTACATCTACAATTTCAACCCCCATCAATGCTCTTTGTACTTCTCCGTATTTTTTTAAATCATCTATTACTTTTTTTACTAAATTAGAAGGTACAGCAAATGAATAACCTTGAAAAGTCCCTGTTTCACTGGCAATTGCAGTATTAATTCCAACCAGTTCTCCTTTTAAATTCACCAAAGCTCCACCACTATTCCCCGGATTCACGGAGGCATCTGTCTGTAAAAAGGCTTCCACTTGTAAATTATCTTTATCCTGAATAAGATTAATATTTCTTGATTTTGCACTAATAATACCTGCTGTAACAGTAGAATTTAGTTCAAAAGGATTGCCTACAGCCAAAACCCATTCACCTATTCTTACATTGTCCGAATTTGCATATTTTAAAAACGGCAGATGTGTTTCTTCTATTTTAATAAGAGCTAAATCTGTAGAAGGGTCTGTTCCAATTAATTTGGCTTCATAACTTCTTTTATCATGAAGTGTAACTTCTATGTGTTCGGTATTCTCAATAACATGGTTATTGGTTACAATGTATCCATCTTCAGAAATAACAACTCCTGAACCTGAAGAAGAACGTGGAGTCCAACTTTTTCCATGAAATTGCCTGAACATATCTTCAACAGGGTCTCCACTTCTTGAAGCTGTTCTTTTGGAATAAGAGGTTTTGATATGAACCACTGTTGGAATAGCCTGTTCAGAGGAATAAATGAAATTCATACCCTCTGGCACCACTACCGATGTGTCTTTATAGTGATAGGACACTTTAGGGGGAACTAAATTGTTTTTTACGAAAAATAGACGGAAGCCCAACAAAGAAAGTATAGAGCCTGACAAAGCAGCCAACAGAATGGCAATAAAGAATTGTTTTTTAGGAATCATGGAAGTACACTTTACTTCTCCTCAATACTGCACTTTGCACAATACAAAGTACAAGAAATAAAACTTTAGCCAAATATAATAAATTTCTTGAATAAAACTTTAGCCTTCCAACAATTATTTTGTACAATTCTCTTTAAACAGATTTTATTTTAGATTTTTTATTTATCTAAATATATTTTACCTTTACAAAAAGGTATTTCTTTTTCAAGTTTTTATTAAAAATCAGCCCAAATATGAGCACTAAAACCATTCGTAATATTGCTGAATTAAACCCTCAGATGCCCAAAGGTGTAGTGAGTAAATTAGAAGATTTTGCCACCAATATCAGTATTATTGCCAAAGATAATCTCATGGCTATTTATCTTTATGGATCTGTTACTCATAAATTTTTTGATAGCCCACAAGCTTCTATTAGTATTTTATTGGTCTTGAAAAGTGCCAAGGTAGAAGATATCGAAAATATTTCACCTATTCTGTATAAAGCTAAAAAGGAGTTTAATTTAGAATCTAATATCATTACCAAAGAAGAAACCAAAACTTCTGCTGATGTATTTCCGATTGAATTTACAGATATGAAAGTCAAGAAGTTTTTGATTATGGGTGAAGATGTTTTCAAGAGTGTTCATATTTCGATGGAAGACTTACGCCGTTCTTGTGAATTGGAGCTAAAAAGAAGAGTTTTAAGTTTACGTCGTTTTTTTGTACTCAATCTCAGACAGCCTAAATTGCTCATTGAAAACCTCATAGAAGACTTACCTGCATTTTTAATGCAAATAGATACAGTTTTGTATCTCAAAGCAGGACATTTTGCAGTTTCAACGGAAGAGCTTTTTAAAGAAGTTTATAAAGAATTTCGTATCCAAAATGCAACGCTAAAAAAAGTCTATGAAATGGGTAAAAAAGGAGCTGAATCTCCTTCTGATTTATTGGAAATCATAGATTTATACAACGATTATTTATCTGTAGTTACAAAAGTAGCTCACCTCACAGATGGATTAGCAGTATACAAAAACTAACAAAGAACACCATGTTTATTAATCTTTTGAAAACTTTAAAAAATCTTAACAACATTGAATTTATGAATAATACTCGTAAAAAAATTGTCGTTCTTTCAGGAGCTGGTATTAGTGCAGAAAGTGGAATAGCAACTTTTAGAGACTCCAATGGTTTATGGGAAGGACATGACGTGATGGAAGTAGCAAGTCCAATGGGCTGGGAGAAAAATCCTGCTTTGGTTTTAGAATTTTATAATCAGCGTAGAAAACAAGCCCTTACCGCAGAACCCAATGAAGGACATAAGGCATTGGCTCATCTAGAAAATTTTTTTGATGTAACTGTCATTACACAAAATGTTGATAATCTGCATGAGAAAGCAGGCTCAACAAACATTATTCATTTACATGGTGAATTGTTTAAGGCTCGTAGTACAACCGATCCAAACCTTGTCTATGATATGAAAAGTTGGGAACTCAATATTGGGGATAAATGCGAAAAAGGTTCACAACTTCGCCCACATATTGTATGGTTTTATGAAGATGTTCCTTTGATGGAAACTGCTGTTTATGAAGCTCTTGGAGCTGATATATTTATAGTAGTTGGCACTTCTATGGTGGTTTATCCTGCTGCTGGGTTGATAGATTATATCAATAAAGAAGTACCCAAGTACATTGTAGATGTAAAAATACCTCAAATACAGACACATAAATATCATAACCTTAATCTGATTGAAGACAAAGCTAGTACTGGACTTAGTCGTCTTTCAGAAGAGCTTATTGAAAAATTTGCCGTATAAAAAACTTACTATCAACCATTTATTCTCTGACTCTTATACAATGAAAAAACTTTTTTTTAGTAGTATCCTTATCTTATTGTGTACTTGCTTTGCTTGTGAAACAAATAAAAATTCAGAAGGACAAACTAATGATTCCTTGAAAACAGAAAGTAACAATACTCAAAATAGCAAGCCTGCTGTAAAAGCTCCAGAGTTCAATGCCGATTCTGCTTTTGTATTTGTAGAACGTCAAGTAGCTTTTGGACCTCGTATACCCAACTCCAAGGCTCATGAAGATTGTGCAAACTATTTGGTACAAACGCTTCAGAAGTTAGGAGCAACCACAGAAATACAGAATTTTGATGCTACTTCTTTTGATAAAAAAGTTTGGAAAGGAAAAAACATTATTGGAAGTATTAATCCACAGGCAACCAAACGTATTTTGTTGGCTGCTCACTGGGATAGCAGACGTTTTGCAGATAAAGACAAAGATACTACTGTTCGTAAAAAAGCCATAGATGGAGCTGATGATGGAGGAAGTGGAGTAGCCGTAATTTTAGAAATTCTCAGAACTATTCAGGTGTCTCCTTCTAAGCCCACAGTAGGTATTGATGTAATTTTCTTTGATTTGGAAGATGATGGAACACCCGAAGGCTATGAGCCTCAAGATAATGAAAGTAGTACATGGTGCTATGGCTCTAAACATTGGTCTAAAAACAAACATAAAACCAATTATTCTGCCTATTTCGGAATTCTATTTGACATGGTGGGTGCAAAAGGAGCTACTTTTTATCATGAACCTTTTTCTTTGGAATATGCCCAAAGTGTTACAGAAGAAGTTTGGAGAACAGCAGGACAATTAGGATATGGTCATATCTTTATTAATCAGAAGGCAAATATTGGAGCTGGAGGCATTATGGATGACCATTTTTATGTAAACAGAGACGCTAAAATTCCAATGGTAGATATTATCAATTATGGTTCGGGTTTTGGAGCTCACCACCATACCCAAGCCGATAACATCAAGATTATAGATAAAAGTGTTCTCAAAGCCGTAGGACAAACAGCCTTACAAGTTTTGTATCAACAAACTGCACAATGATTTTCAAGAAAAAAGACCAAGAAAATGTAAAAGGCTATGCTAAATACTCAGGCATAGCCTTTCAAATGATTGTAAGCATTGGGCTTGCCGTTTGGCTTGGAATGTATCTGGATGAACGTATGAAACTTTCTCAGCCTTGGTGGACACTCGGACTCACCACCATGACTGTTGTCGCTGTGATGATTTCCATTATTAAAGATTTTTTACCTAAAAAGTAAAAACTATGCTCAAATATCTTGTTGTTTTTTTACTTTTTAACATAAAACTACAAGCACAAGATAGTCTTTTCTTAAAAGTCCATTTTTTATATGGCTCAAAACCTCAAAAAGCCTATAAAAAAACACAATCCAAATGGTTTGGAGGCAAACTTGGTGGACATGTAGGCATTGAACTGGATAGCAACCAAATTTTGAACTTTATTCCAAAAGGTAAATTTCATATTATTGCCCACAAAAAGAATCGCCATAGTGCTTATACTATCCACGATTTTGAAGGTTTTTATAGCATTATGGGTGGTAATTTCCAAGAAAATAAAAAACTGATCATCAAAATTCCTATTTCTCAGAAGCAAAAAGAGCAATTTTTGTGTATTCAGAAGAGTTATTTAGCTCAAACTCCTTACGATTATGCTTTCTTGGGCATACGTTGCGGAGCTGCCACTCACGACATTTTAGGACAGCTGGGTATTTTGAAACATTTTTCGTATAGAGGCACTATTTTTAAAATTTTTTATCCCAAAATTGTTCGTAAAAAACTCCTAAAACTTGCCAAAAAACAAGGCTGGCAAATACAAAAACAAGAAGGTACAAAAGAGAGAAAGTGGGAAAGGGATTAATTAATCATTATACGGTTCTGTAAAACCACTTGAGTAATACCATCTACGATTTCTCCAAAATTGAGTTATATTTATACTTCCATTGATGCTGTTGCTATATATTATTTTCTTTTCTCTGGAATTAGTAGCATCAAAATATTCTAGCTCTACTCTAATTTTTGTTTTGAATAATCCTTCATATTTAGGCATGGTAAAACTCCAAAAGGCATTCGGTTCGAGTTGAGTATCATAATACTTCATTCCACAAAAACTTGGTGGTAAGTACTCAATATCTTGCCACTCTCCTTTTTTATTTTGGGCTTGGAGTTTCATATAAAGGCGATTACCTTGTGTATCAAACTCTATCGTATCTTTAGTTGTATTACTCACAAAAACTTTATAACCAATAAAATCATTTTTAAAAGTATCTATTTGGGCTGTATCAATAACAACTGAAAGTGTATTTTGAGCGAATATGTTACCTGAAATCTTCTGAGGAGTATTCCCTAACCAACCATACCTTCCTTTTCTAATGCTGGAAGAAGCATAGAAATATCCACTGTGCATAAAATCAATATTCAATGGCTTTTTAGGCTTTAAAGGATTCTTTTTTTCTTGCCAGATAATTTTACCTTTTTCATTGATACAAGTTACTTTATCATCTATAAGTAATCTCAGAATACCATTTAGAAATCCAGCCTTATCAAAATCTTGCATAATGGGTTTTATAATCTCCTCTCCTTTTAAATTTACCATCCCATATTTTTTATCTCCATTATCATTTTCTTCTATAAAGAAAAAGTATTTGTTGGCTATTACTCCTATTTCATCTATTTCTTTATATTTTGGTTTTACAATATATTCCCCATTTCTATCTATAATTCCCCATACATCATTAGATTTAACAATTGCATAATTATTTCTAAAAAAGTCTCTTTGGACCTCTTCAAATACTTCATGTCCTATATGTTTAAATTTTTTATCAATCAGAATATAGTTATCCTCATCCTTTTTCATCACAAAAGCCCGTCCATTCTTAAAATCTGTAACTTCTTCATAAACAGCATCATTTGGAACTATTTTTCCTTTTGAATTGATATAGGCTTCGCTATTTTCTAGTCTTATTTTTAAATAGCCATCAAAAAAATCGTTCTCAGAACTTATTGATATTTCATCAGGAATTTCAAATAATAGATTCCCCTTTGTATTGATTACTCCATATTTTTCACCATAAATATTGGTAGAGTCTTTTCTTTTCACAATTGCAAAGCCTCCTGAATAATGACGAATTAATTCATATTTATTAAAAGGAACAATATATTTACCTTGTTTATCTATCACACCATATTGAACTTTATTTTCTATGAAAGGGTGATTTTTTCTTACAAGAGCTACTCCATTCTGAAAGCTACTGATATAGTTAAATGTTGTATCTACAAGAAGTATTTTAGATTTTATATCCAAAACACCTCGCTTTCTTGAGTGAATGGTGCTTATCACAGCTCTTTTATTATCAACAAAAAATAACGAATTATAAACTGGTGGTAAAATCCTTTCGCCTTTTTTATTGATAAAAACTGGTTTTTCATTTTTATAAACGATTGTTAATCCTTTTATAAAATTATCTGCATAATCATATTGTGGCTCAATTGCCCATTTCCCTTTTTTATCAATAAAACCATATAATCCATCTTTTCTTACAGCTGCCAAACCATCAGAGAAATCATATCCATTTAAAAAGACAGGAGGTATAGCAATTTCTCCTTTCTGATTAATATATCCAACTTTACCATCTTGGATTATTTTGATTGGAGATTGAGCTTGTAAGAAGCCTATTTTTAAGATAAAACAGATGAGAATAAATATTTTTATCATAAAGATATTTTTATACATTTCATAGTATATTTCAAATATAAAGTTTTTCCTAAAAACAAAAAAGCCCTTTTCAGGGCTTTTTTTAACTAATTAGGGTTTCTACATATTCTTTGAGTGGCTTAATTTGATGCGTTCCAGAATTTCGCCAGCGAAAGCTTTTAAAAGCAGTTTTTTAGTTTCCTAATAAAAAAAGAAAGCACAAAACGAGGAAAGGGATTAATCATTTTTCATACCATAAAATCCTGTTGCACAACCATAAAAATATGAAATATAATGGGTTTCTAGTCCTACATTTGAAAAAATATCAGACGCAATTTTAGCATTTTTAAACTTGCTGGTATATTTCCAAAGCATTTTATATTCATCAGGATTTCCTAAAAATAGTTTTCCCAAAATGGGTATAATTTGTCCCAAATAAAAACCATAAAGTATCTTTAATAGCTTATTACTGGGTTCGGAGATTTCAATAAATGAAAATTGCCCACCCTGCTTTAAAATTCTTTTTGTTTCCAAAGCTAATATTTGTAATTGTTCAGTGTTAAAAGTTTTAAGTCCAAAGGCACAAATTACAAAATCAAAATAGTTGCTTGGTAACTCGTTTTTTAAAATATCTTGTTGTAAAACAATCACTTGGTCATTAAATTTTGTTTTACTTTTCTGTTTTGCATATTGAAGCATTCCATCAGAGAAGTCCAAAACTGTAAGATTTGAATTAGGCAATTTGTTTTTTGTTGCATTCCATGTCTCTCCCATTCCTGTGAGTAAATCGATTATTTCAGCTTTATGATCTGTCTGTTTCAGTTTTTCCAGAAATTGCCTTCGCCAACGAATTGAAAAACCAAAGGAAGTGATAAAATTCATTCTTTCGTATGAGCTACTCATTCTATTAAATAACCCTTTAACATAGTCTGGATTGTAAATATTTATTTCCATTCAAGAACAGATTTTCAAGTTTAATAAATAAAAGATAACAAGCTTATAACACAATCAGAAGCCTCTAATAATTGTGTTATTTATAAGAATTATTTTATTTTTTTGTTGACATAAATCGTTATCAGATATGTATGTAACAAAAAAGCCCTTTTCAGGGCTCTTTTTAACTAATTAGGGTTTCTACATATTCTTTAAGTGGCTCAATTTGGATGCGTTCCAAAATTTCACCAGCAAATGCTTTTAAAAGCAGTTTTTTAGCCTCTTTTTCGCTAATACCTCTGGCTCTCATATAAAACAAAGCTGTTTCATCGAGTTTACCTGTGGTAGCTCCATGAGAGCATTTTACGTCATCAGCCCAAATTTCTAATTGTGGCTTGGTATAAATACTTGCATTTTCACTTAAAAGTACATTTCTGTTCTGCTGATAAGCATTTGTTTTTTGAGCATCCTGTCTTACATAAATTTTGCCATTGAATACACCTGTCGAATTTCCATCAAAAAGCCCTTTGTAAAGCTCATTGCTGTACGAATTGGGTTTTCTGTGGTCAGCAAGTGTATGATGGTCAAAGTGGCTTTTTTCACCCAAATAAGAAAGTCCATTCATGTAGGTCTCACAATGTTCACCATCAATTTGTACATTCAGGTTATTACGAACCAAAGCCCCTTTAAGAGAAATGGTCGTCATGGCAAAACGGCTGTAAGTGCTTTGGTGTACTTGTGTGGTATCCACTCTGTACACTTGGGCTTCTTCATTCTGAATTTTATAACAATCTAAAAACGCATTTTGAGCTACAAAAATCTCCGATACCTCACTCACGAAAGCTGTTTTATTGCCTTTGGTTTGGTAAATCTGAGCAATTTTTGCCTCACTTCCACTCTCCGAAACAATGGTATTTCTGACTAAAACAGCCTTATTATGTGTCTGATTATCTGTTAGATGAAATACGACAACTGGTTTATCCAATTGTGTATTTTTAGGAACACGAATGTAAATTCCTTCTTGGGCGTATGTAGCATTCAAGGCATTGAAATAGTCATTTTCGGTGCTTGCAACACTCGAAAACAGATTATCCAATTTTCCTGCTTTTTCTGCCTCCAAGAAAGAAAGAATTTCTATATTCTGAGGCACATTCGAGTATTTAGCATAAAAAACACCATCTACACATACAATTTTATAAGCATCCTCCAAACCATCAATCGACATACTTTTTAAAGTATTTTCGTCTATTTCTAAAGAAAAACTTGTTGTAAATTCTTCTTTATGAAGGTTTTTGAGATTGGTATATTTCCATTCTTCGTGTTTGGTGGTGGGCAAATTCAGAGCTTCTAAATGTTGAAGAGCTGTTTGCCTTGCATTCTTTGTATATTCGGTGGTATGAGGTGCTACGCTAGAAAATATATATTTGAAATCTTTGTCTGTATCCGTCATAAATATTTTATAAATGATTGAATGATAGAATAATCGGATGGTTTAATGTTTAACACTAAATGATTGAATAATAAATTATTTAGCATTTAGCAATTATACATTTACCATTTAAACTGCTGCTTCTGCTTTTACCCAATCGTAACCTTTTTCTTCGAGTTCCAAAGCAAGTTCTTTACCTCCAGACTTGATAATTCTGCCATCAAATAATACGTGTACAAAATCAGGTTGGATATAATCCAAAATACGTTGAAAGTGTGTGATAATCAGGAATGCATTCTGACTGTTTTTGAGCTTATTAACACCCTCTGCCACAATACGCAAAGCATCAATATCAAGTCCTGAATCAGTTTCATCCAATACAGCCAAACGAGGCTCAAGCATTGCCATTTGGAAAATTTCATTACGTTTTTTCTCGCCACCCGAAAAACCTTCGTTCAATGAACGTTTCATAAGGCTTTCGTCCATCTGTAAGATTTTTGCTTTTTCTTTTAAGAGTTTTAAAAACTGAACGGCATCCAAAGGCTCTAGACCACGATATTTACGAATTTCGTTCATGGCTGTTTTTAAGAAATTGGTAGTGGTTACCCCTGGTATTTCTACGGGGTGCTGAAATGCCAAAAATATCCCCTCACCTGCTCTCTCTTCAGGAGCTAATTCGAGTAAATCTTTATCCAAAAAGCGAACTTCGCCACCTGTTATTTCGTATTGGTCTTTTCCTGCAAGCACCGAAGCAAGGGTACTCTTTCCTGAACCATTGGGTCCCATGATTGCGTGTACTTCGCCGGGGCGTATTTCAAGGCTAATGCCTTTTAGTATTTCCTTTTCCTCTATTCTTGCTTGTAAATTCTTTATAGAAAGCATTACTGAAAAATATTTATTAGGTGAAAAAAATGAATAGTTTTACTTCCAAAACTAATGGAAGTGTATATTTGTTCCAAAAAATTAAAATAAGTCTGCAAAGTTAAGACTTTTATTGTAATTTTGGACAAGAAAGTCTAAATGGGTATGAATTTGTTTGGAAATAATAATAAAGAAAAATTTATCAAGCAACTTGAAAATTTTAAGGAAAATATTAAAACAGAAGACCCAAGTTTATGGATAGCTTCACTAAATAGTTATCTAAAAAAGATATTTCCTTTAAGTTTTGAAGATAAAATCAAAAATATAAATCGTATTTCTTTTAGTTCTTGGGGATTTTCAAATGAAGAAAGAGGGCAAAAAACAAGTTATTTTTACGATGACCCACAGGGTAGAATTAAAGCTCAAAATCATATAGATAGTTTTATTCAAGAAATTAATGACCATGGATTAGAAAAATCCAGCAATAATAATAAGCCATCTTGGAAGACTATTTTAACTCTACCTATACTTGCAGGTATGTTCTGGTCTGGATACTATGTAGGAACAACAAAACTTGAAAAAGATAAAATTGAATTGTATGACCAAAAAAAGAAACTAGAAGAAGATATTTTAAAGAAAGATAAGCAAATAGACGAGTTCAAAAAAGAAATAGAAATCTATAAGAAACTGTTCAATAAAAAGTAATATGGATTTGACAGAAAAAGAAACATTAAAAGAGTTAATCAAGGAGATTCTTTTAGAGGATAAAGAGTTTTTGAAGGCTATTATCAAAGAAATGGCAGAAGATGACAAACGTTTTGAGGATTTATTAAAAAGAACCACAGAAAATTATAGCAATGTTTGGCAGGCATTGGCATAAAAATTATGCGATACTTAACTAAAAAAGAAATCGTTAGAATTAATAAAATCCAAGTGACTAAATTTGGAGGTAATTTTGTGCCAGAAGAAAACTTTTTAAATGAAGAAAACCTCGATTATTTAGTAGAAGCTATTCATGCTCAGATGTTTGGAGAACCCTTATATCCTGAAATGCATCAAAAAGCAGGACTATATATGTACAATATCGTTTGTAATCATATTTTTCAGGATGGCAACAAACGTACTGGTTTACAGGCAGCCATGATTTTTTTAATGTTGAATGGCTATACCTTCAATAACAGTGTAAATGATGAATTGCTGATAGATTTTACCATTGCCGTAGCGTCAGGAGAAAGTTCTTTAGAAGGTGTACAAAATTGGTTTCAAGAACATATTATAAGAAAATCATAAATTTTAGTAGCTAAGTTTTTCATTCTTAAATAAATTCATTGCAAAATGACAACTCGCCCCGATTTAGTAGAAACAGCCCAAAAACTAGGACTTTTAGAAGAGGAGTATCATAAGATTGTGGAGATTTTGGGTAGAAAACCAAATTTTACAGAGCTTTGTATCTATTCAGCCATGTGGTCTGAGCACTGCTCATACAAAAACTCTATTGTTTGGCTCAAAACGCTTCCTAAAGATTCTCCTAAAATGCTTGCCAAAGCAGGTGAAGAAAATGCAGGTTTGGTAGATATTGGCGATGGTTATGCAATTAGTTTTAAAATTGAGTCTCACAATCACCCCTCTGCCTTAGAACCCTATCAGGGTGCAGCAACAGGTGTGGGAGGTATCAACAGAGATATTTTCACGATGGGTGCAAGACCAATCGCCCAGCTTAATTCACTTCGTTTTGGTGATTTATCTCTTGAGAAAACCCGTTATTTGCTCAAAGGTGTTGTAAAAGGTATTGGCGATTATGGAAATGCTTTTGGCATTCCAACGGTAGGTGGCGAAGTGTTTTTTGATAAGTCCTTTACCATCAATCCGTTAGTAAATGCTTTTTCTGCTGGTGTTGTAAAAACTGATAAAGTAGCAAGAGCCATTGCTTTGGGTGTGGGTAACCCTGTTTATATTGTAGGTTCGGCTACTGGCAAAGATGGTGTGGGTGGAGCTGCTTTTGCCTCCAAAGACCTTACAGGTGAGTCTATTAAAGATTTACCTGCTGTACAAGTGGGTGACCCTTTCCAAGAAAAACTTCTTTTAGAAGCTACCTTAGAAGCTATTGATACAGGTTTCATCGTAGGTATCCAAGATATGGGAGCTGCTGGGATTATCTGCTCCACTTCCGAAATGAGTGCAAAAGGTGGCGTAGGTATGGATATTCACTTAGATAAAGTGCCTTTGCGTCAGGAGAATATGCAGCCTTTTGAAATCCTGATTTCAGAATCGCAGGAAAGAATGCTTTTGGTAGTTGAAAAAGGAAAAGAAAAAGAAATTGAAGCTATTTTTAAGAAATGGGATTTGAATTGTAGTCAGATTGGAGAAGTAACCAATACAGGTATCTTAAAATTCATGATTTTAGGTGATGCCATTGCAAAAGTACCAGCAGAAAGTTTGGTTTTGGGTGGTGGAGCTCCAGTTTATAAAAGAGACTACAAAGAGCCTGCTTATTTTGCAGAACATCAGAAATTTAATATCAATCAGGTAGCAGATATTAAAGTAAATGATATCTCTAAAATTGGAAAGTTTTTACTTACACATCCCAATATTTGCTCAAAACGTTGGATATACGAACAGTACGATTCGATGGTCGGTACAGCCAACCAAAGTACCAATCAGCCTTCTGATGCAGCTGTTGTTCTTGTAAAAGGAACGGACAAATCTATCGTGATAACCGTAGATTGTAACTCCAGATATGTACACGCCAACCCTGAAGAAGGTTGTGCAATTGCTGTAGCCGAAGCTGCCAGAAATATTGTATGTAGCGGTGGTGAACCCATTGCTATTACCAACTGTTTAAATTTTGGAAACCCTTATAATCCAGAAGTTTACTGGCAATTTGTAGGTGCTATCAAAGGTATGAGTAAAGCTTGTAAGAAATTTGGTACACCTGTAACTGGAGGAAACGTAAGTTTTTACAACCAGTCTAAAATTGATGGCGTGGAAACACCTGTATTCCCTACTCCTACTATCGGAATGCTTGGCATTCTGGAAAATCAGGAACACAAAATGACTCTCGATTTTAAAGATGAAGGAGACTGGATTTATTTACTTGGTGAACCTAAAAACTGTATTTCAAGTTCTGAATATTTATATTCTTACCTACAAATTGAAGCCTCAGGCTCTCCTCGCTTCAATTTAGAAGATGAATTTGCACTTCAGGATGTAGTAAAAGGCTTGATTCAAAACAAACTGATTCGTTCTGCACACGATTTGTCTGATGGAGGTTTGTTTGTTGCCCTTGCTGAGTCTGCAATGCCTCGTAATTTAGGTTTTAGTATCGCCACCGACCCTTTGTATAGAAAAGATGCTTATTTGTTTGGAGAGAGCCAGAGCCGTGTCATTGTTTCTGTGAGTAGTAAGGCTAAATCTACTCTTAGTTTTGAGAAATTTATGAATGCAAAAGGTATTCCTTTCCGTTTCTTAGGAAAAGTAACACAAGGTGACTACGAAATTGATGGCAAAAAAGTATTGGATGCTGATGAAGCTAAATACATCTATAACAATAGTTTAGGAGCTCAAATGAGTAAATAAATTTGGAAAAAAAATAGTTTTTTTGCTTTTTAGTAGAAGTTCCATAGTGGAGCTTCTACTTTTTTTATCACGATTCTATGGAATATATTATCTTTTTTGTATCCTTAGTTGCATCTTATTATCTCCATTCTTACCTTATCAGGCAGTTTTTGAGTTCAAGAGACAGAGTATTGGCTTTTTCTCGGCATGCTTGGATGGATGTACTAACAACTTTAGGCTGTTTTATATTAGCAGCAGGCTTGTCTAGTCTCTATACAGATAAAAGTTTAGCAAATCTAAAAAATGGTGCTGTTTTGTTGATTCCTTTGCTTATTATTTTAATAGGAACGCCCTTCTTTAAAATCTTTTATCAGGATTCTATTTTCATCAGATTTTTTCATAAAACTCGTAATATTCTCTATCAAGATATTGATTATGTAGAGCTTACACTTGTTCGCTGGCGGTATCGTCCACATCTCGATTATAAATTTTACTTAAAAGATCATACCAAAATTCATATTCCATTTTTGGGTACTGAACCCGAAGATTTAATTCAAATAAGCACCTTATTAGATGCTCAAAATGTAGCCATCAAATTAAAACCTTATTCAGATAAAGATTATAAAAACCTCAATACAGAAGAAAAAAACGTAATTGATAAATATTTAGCTCCTAAAAATATATGAAAAACGAAAAAATCATTTCTTTTGAAAAGCCTGATACTGAAGAACATCTAAAAGCTTTACAAGATATTACAAAAGCTTCTATTAGCCTTGTCGGAATTTATGGAAGGCTTATTTTTAAACCTGGTGATTGGAGTTTTATCTTAGGTGATAACAACCTGATTTATGATGCCCATCAGGATATTCTAAAAATGACTATCAATTTATATCAGGAAGATTTATTATTGGAAATAGAAACTCCAAGAGGCTTCACTATTTATGGAGGAGTAAGTCTTGAAATCAAAAAGGCTTCTAAAATCACCTATAATGGTAATATAGAAACGCCTATTCCAAAGATTCCATACGTTTTTGTTATGGAATAAAAAAGGCTCTTAAAGAGCCTTTTTTATTTGTTTTATTTCATTACTTGTACCCATCCGTTACAATTTACACCTGATGGCGATTCCAAGAAATAATAGTATGTACCTGCTGGCACATCTTTACCCCAATCATTTTTATAATCATCACTTTGGAGGATTATTTTACCCCATCTATTCCAAATTTTAAGTTTATATCCTTTTTCTGCTATCTCAAAAGTATCATTTTTACCATCGCCATTAGGGGTAATAGCATTAGGTGGAAATACAGGAACTGCTGGTACAAATATTTTCTTCTCTACTTTAGAATCACAACCATTTTCGTTTTGAGCTAAAAGTGTAATGGTAAATTCTTTATTGTTTTCACCATAGACAAACTCTGGAGGGTTTGCACCTTGTAGAGTTCTTGAGTCACCCATGTTCCATCTAAAATTTCTTAATTTAGTTGTATCAACATTCACTAACGAAAGTTTTACACGATAAGGTGTATTACATTCTTTTGCAAATTCGTATTTAAAATCTATCGTTGCAGCAGGTAAAACAGTTACTTTTACTTGTTTTTTGATAGTACAGTTATCATCTTTCATTTCTACTGTGTAGGTTGTTGTTTGGTTTGGCGAAGCAATAGGATTTCCAATATTAGGATTGCTCAAGCCTGTTGTGGGTGTCCATTTGTAAGATTTTGCTCCTGTTGCAAGCAATTGTGTTGTACCAAATCTACATATTTGAGCATCTCCTGAAACTATAAAATTTGGTAGAGAAATGACTAAATTCTGAATAGATTGTGCAGCTTTAGCACAATTGGTGACAACCAATTGAATTTTATAATCTCCAGAGGTTGTAAAAGTATATTCAAAATCTTTATTGACAGATTCAGTAAAAAGCACATTCCCTGCTATATCGAGTAAATCCCATTTAAAAGTCTCATATTCAGTCACATTACTAGGGAATTTGAATTTAACTGTCTGGAAACAAGCTGTTCCTCCACTTACAATAGGTGTTCCAAGTATAGGGTCTTGCATCTGGAAGTTAGCATTGATACTTGTTTCAAACTTAAATACGGCACAATCCCAACCAGCTGATGAAGTCGTTGCCCATGCACCAGCAGTTGTGGAAAATCCTGGATCTGTACATACTGCATGATAAACTATTCCCTCTTTAGAAAAACGACTTGTTCCTCCATCCACATGTTCACCACTTGTAGATCCTCCAATAAATGTTCCATACAATAATCCCGTCATATTAGGTTTAAAAACAGCTAAATAGAAATCTCTTCCATCTGTTGTTCCTTTATAAGCATTGGATGTAACTGGAACATTATTTAAGAGAGCTACACCATATGAACCTCCCCACCCACTGATAAAAATATTTCCACAATTATCTACTAAAAATGCTGTTGGTGAAAAACTTCCAGCAGTACTACCTACTCGTGTACTCCACTCTGTAATCGTAAGGTCATTATTCATTTTATGAATAAACTGTCCTGTACCTGCATTGCTATAAGGTGGGTTCACAGCTGGGAAAATGGGATAGTTTCTTCCTTGTGCTTGCCCATAAGCATATACATTTCCCTGAGCATCTAAATCAATGAAAAATGCTATATCAGCATTGGCTGTACCCAAATAGGTACTTTTAATTAAATTACCATTATTATCAAATTTAGCTATAAAACCATCATCATTTCCAAAAGCATTAGGATTCAAACTACCTGCTGTAGAAGGTAAATTGGAACTTCTTGTTCCACCACCAACAAAGATATTTCCTGTTGCGTCTGTTTTTACAGATAAACCCATATCTTCTTTATTTCCACCAAAATATCTTCCAAAAACTAAGTTCAAATTGGTATCAAATTTCAATAAAAGTCCATCCTGAGCACCATTCAATGTACCTGTTACTCCTGCAATTGATGTTGAAGTAGTATTAGTTGCTATCAATATATCTCCATTACTATCCACATATACATCTCCTCTACTACCATCACCATAATTATTGATTGTCCACTCTAGATCTAAAATTCCATCCGTACTATCATCTTTAATTGCTTCATTGCCTGCCCCACCCAATAGTCTAGATTTATTCAATGTTCCATTTGCATTCAGTTTTACCACATATAAATCTGTACCATTAGGATATTCTGTACTAAATACATTTATTTCAGCCTTAGTTCCTCCCTGAAAAATTGTTCCTAATGTTCTTGGGAATCCATTATCACTTGGAACTGTACTTGTATTATTTCCAGTAGCCCCAAAAACAATTAGTTGGCTTCCATCTACTACTATACTGTGTGGTATTTCATAATCATTTCCACCAATAAATGTTACATATAACAAGACTGTTCCTGTTGGATTATATTTGTAAAGACGTATATTATTAGTACCTGTTAGAGTCCCATAATTGTTGGGTGTTGGAGAGCCCGTTCTTAAACTCGTTCCAAAAGATGTAGATCCCGAATACAAATTACCATCATTATCAAATGTAGCTGTATTTCCATAATTACTAGAAGTAGAGCCAGAATAAGTTGAAAATATCAAATCAGGATCTATGACCAATGGGTATTTTTTATTATACCCTTTTGGGAAACCAAAACTTAATTGTTTACCATTCAAGATAAAAGTTGTAGGAACTGATACCACTTTTCCTTTAATTATTTGATAGCTATAAGGGCGTTTTTCGTATATACTACCTACAGCTGTTTTTATTTCCAAATTACCATCAGGCAACAATTCTAAACCATTGGTGTGGTTATAATTCATTTTAATTTGCGAAGGGTCTGCTCCTGCTTCTAAATGAAACTCGTATTTTAAAGAGGTTCCTTTACTATACAGATAATAATTAATTTGATTATAAATATTTTCAAAAGCTATTCTGTGGTATGCAGAAGCTTCATCTGCCCAATAATTACGGTCATTTCCTAAATAATAATTATACTTTGTAGGACTTTGTTCAGAAGCTTTGGCTTGTACAGGATTAGCACCCTCAAAATTAATAACAAAGCTATGGTAAGTAATGGGTTGTTTTTCTTTGGGTTCACTAGGTTTATGTTCATCATGATGATGACTATTGAGAGCCATAACATCATAGAAAAAATATTGTAATGCCCCATTTTGAATATCTAGAAAACCCGCTGGTATTTCAGCTCTGTATCGAATGTCTTTGTACCATTGGTTTTTATTCTCAACAAAACTAATGGCAGGTTTGACTACATCCATATTTTGAGCGATTTTGTTTGTTTTTTGAGCAAAAGCCCCAAACACAAATCCCAAAAAATAGAAAGATAAGAGTATTCGCATAATTTTGGTATGTTTTATGTTGTAAAATTCGCTAAATTTATGCTAAATTTCTTTGCAAACAAAGCACCCATTAAAATATAATTTGCATTAAAGCCCTAAATTCAATATTTTATACTAAAAAATATTCGTTACAAATTATGAGATTGTTTTTATTAATGATTATACTATTTAGTCTCATGCAGTGTAATCGTATAGAGCGTGTTCCATTACTTGTTACTCAAGAAGCCCAAAATACAGCAGGAGGGAGAGTTTCTTTAAAAGCTGAAATTGTTGATTTACCTTCAGGATATACTGTCATAGATCATGGTTTTATGGCTGATACGTCAAATACAAATCCAACTATTCAAAACCTTCTAAAACCTTTAGGGGCAACAGAAACTGCCAATACCTTTCAAGATACTACAATCATAGGAGCTAATCAAAATTTGTATTACAGAGCATATATGGTAGTATCCATAAATAATAATAATGACACTATTTTAGGTAATGTCAAAGTATACCAGAACAATCAACCCCCAACTATCAGAGATTTCACTCCTAAAACCAGTTATATAGATAGCCTTATTGTTTTACAAGGAATCAATTTTAGTAGCATTGCTTCTGAAAATATTGTAACATTTAATGGTGTTCAGGCAGAAGTGTTGAAGGCAAGTATAGTGAGTCTGCTTGTCCGTATTCCTATGGATGCAACATCGGGCAGAATAAAAATACAGATTAAAGACAAAGAGACAACTTCTAGTGAAGATATAAGTATTTTAAGAGATTTTTGGACTGACTTGCCACCTTTACCTGATACAGCTCGTACCGAAGCTATGAGTTTTACCATTGGAAGAAAAGCTTATGTCGTTGGAGGTAGTATTCCTTTTATAGGATTATTTCGTGGTACTTGGGAATACGATGGAGATTTAAATAAATGGACAAGAAAAGCTGATTTAAAGGGGCAAAATCGTCAATTAAGTGTTGCATTTGCTCTCAATGGTTTAGGATATATTGGGATTGGAGAAGGTGCTTTTGGTATTCGATTTGAAGATATATTTCGTTACAATCCTATTACAAATATATGGACACGCCTTGGCGATTTTGCAGTAGGAAACGTAAAATCTCGCTCAGGAGCTACTTCTTTTGTAGTTAATAACAAAGCTTATATGATTGGTGGTATTTATGATGATGGTGGCAGAAAAGTCTCTGACTCTGTTTTTGTTTATAATACTTCCTCTGATCAATGGAGTTTTGCAACCAAATATCCAAGTGGTGGGCGTTCTGCCATGATTGCATTTGTCATAGATAATAAGGTTTATGTTGGTTCGGGAAACTCCGCCCCTTTTGGAGGTGCTCCCAATGCAGATTTTTGGGAATACACCCCCAACACTAATACTTGGGTTCGTAAAGCTGATATACCTTCCGCCAGAACAGATGCTACTGCGTTTGTTATTGGTAATAAAGGCTATGTTGTAGGGGGTACAGGAAATGCTAGCACTTTATTAAATGATTTGTGGCAGTATACTCCCCAAACAAATACTTGGGTTCGTAAAGCTAATTTATTAAGAGATAAACCTCGTACTGAAATGGTTGGGTTTAGTATAGGAAATAGAGGATATATTGCTACAGGGCAAACTACTGATAGTTCTACAACTAAAATTTTGCATAGGTATATGCCATAATTTTGGCATTATTGTTGTAATCGGTTAGACTCACACCAATCCCTTTTATTATGAAATTAATAATTTTACTACTTACACTTTGTTTTTCAACTTCAAGTTTTGCTCAAAGAAAAGTTGAGCATATCAAAAAAAAGGATGAAATCCTTGTAGATGGAGTCAAATGGGCGACTGCCAAAAGTTTACCTGGTAATGGAACTTACCAAAGAATTATTGCTGTTAGAGATGTTACTGGAAAAGAAGTGGTCTATGGAAAAATCCCTACTGGTGAAGGAAATGGTTATTACGAAATACAATTTGTTCAATCAGGAAGAATAGCATATAAAGCACCTGGCAGGTTTAATATCACACGAGATTTGGCAATTTTTTTAGTAGAATATGAAGCTCTTACAAAAGAAGGTTTTAGTACAGCAGGAGAAGACAAGATTATGTCTCTATTTAACAATCCTCCCACATTGCCTGTTACCAACACACCTAGTCAGTATGTGCCGATTGAGCAACCTAATCCAAATACTACTAACCCGAATACCACCGTCAATCCATCAAATTCAAGTACAGACTTTGTAGATAGAAATAGACAAACTATGGTATTTGTATCTGGAAACAGAATCCAGCAAGACTCAAAAAATATTGGTACAATTGAAGACAAAAGTCAAGCCATTAATGGAGAAATTGTTATTACTTATATCATTAAAAACCACTTAAATATCACTGTTGGTGAAGCAACAGCTAAGATGAATAGTCAGGAAGTAAAATTGATAACCTTTAAAGATAATCAGGTTCACAATATCAACACTCCAAATGGATACATCAGAAGCGACACAAAAAGAAGTATTGCTCAGTATCTCAATGAAAAATACTATTGGTAAATATAAAAGTTAGGCTAAGAAAATAACTCCTTAGCCTAACTTCTCCATAAAAAACCAAATAACAGATAAGAGACACTTATAACTATCAGATTAATAGCACTTAAAGTTACTATTTCTTCCACACTTGATCCCCTATCTAATCCGTCCATTGCATTTTTAGATACTTTAATGAGCAATAAAAGCATCGGCAGAATTACAGGAAACCCTAAAACAGCCATCAATACAGAATTATTGTTTGCTTTTGCAGCAATAGCTGAAACCATTGTAAGTGTTGACGCAAATCCAATAGCACCTAATACAAGATTTAAAATAAAGAAAGGTAAGTCCTGAACAGGATTTCCCAGAAACAAACTATAACCTCCTAAACCAATCAGTGTAATCAATAACATCAGAAGTACATTATAAATTATTTTTGAGATAATTATAAGATAAGGACTTACCAAACCATAATAATAATAATGCCTTCCTGCCTTTTCTTGCATAAATCCCTTTGCAATGGCATTAAAAGCTGAAAAAAGTAAGATAAGCCAAAATAAGGTATTCCAAGTAATGGGTTGTAGCTTTTGGGTTTCAAGATTAAAACTCAAGTAAGCAACAAAAATAGCACTTGATATATATAGAATTAATCCATTGATAGCATATTTCTGTCTCCATTCCAAAAGAAACTCTTTGGCTATCAGGCTTTTTATTTGTAGAATAGATTTCATCAACTTTTATTGAAGGTCTTTAGTCTGCAAATATTGAAAAAAAAACAGTAGAAAATTTGCAAACATATATTTTTTTTCTACCTTTGTACCCGCCCACGACCAGCTCCTGCTGAACCCCCCCAGGGTTGAGATATACAGCAAGGGTAGGTGGTTGAGCGGTGCGTTGGGCTTTTTTATAAAGCATTGAAAAAACCTACTAAATAGTAGGTTTTTTATTTTATCTATCTTGTATATATTCTCTTCGTATTGCCACTTTTAAATCTTCTCTGTTAGCGATTTCTACAATTTCATGAATGATGTGGTCAAGCTGCTGAGCTGATTCTTTGAGATACCCTAAGTATTCTTGTCTTGTGCTCATATCCAAATCCGCCTTCAAAAGTTCTATCAAGCCCAAAATATTGGCTACTGGTCTTCTTACTCCATGCGATTGTTGCCAAGCTATAGATTGAAGTCTTTCATTTTGTTGAATAACTTTTATTTCACTGTTTCTTCTTTCTGTAATATCTGTTACAAATACAGTTACTCCTACTATTTCATTGTACTCATTAATGATAGGAGAATACCTATTTTCCCAATACATTCTATGTGATTCATACTCTCCATATTCTTCAATTTCAGTAAAATAGTGTCCTTCCAAAGCTTTTTGTAAATAATCTTGTGTTTGCTTTTTACTTTTTTTATGATGTATATAATTCAGCATACTTCCTCCCAACTGAATATCAATCCCCCAAATACGCCTCATTGTTTCTTTATGGCTACTTGTAAAAAACAAATACTTCATTTTTTTATCCAAAGCATAAATAATACTTCCCTTGGGACTTTCAAGAATTGTTTTGAGTAACTGATTAGAATAATTAAGTTCTTTTTGGGTATCGGAGAGTTGTTTCTCAACTTTTTTAATTTCTGAAATTTCCCTGATATTATATGATACTCCAACCAAATCTTGTTCATTGTCATAAACAGGCACCAATGACATCAAAAAATCTCTTTCATCATATTTTTTTTCAATTTCTATGACTTCCCCTTTCAAACTTTTCATGTAACTATTGAGAAATTCTTCTTGAAATTCATGCTCAACAAAATCAAGCATAGAACCTTTAATCTGAATTTCTTTCTGAAAACGTTTTTTTGTTATTTCTTTGGCTAAATGGTTGAAGTAGATAATTTTTAAATCTTTTCCAATAAAGATGGAAGCTTCATTGGAGCTATGATAAATTGCTTTTAAAATATATTCTGATTGTTTAAGTTTTTCTTCTATCCTTTTGTGTTTGTCTATGTGTGTCACATTAAATATCACACCCATAGAATTGCTTTTGGTATCTCGAAAAGGCATATATTTAACTAAAAACCATATTTTTAGGTTCTCGTTGAAACTAATTTCCCTTTCTTTTTCTATGATTTCACCTTTTAAAGATTTTTCAAAATTATCATAAAAATCTTGCTCTGTATCAGGTAGTAAATATTCGCTTATGTGTTGCCCTTTCGCAATTTTTTTATCATACAAAATTTCTACAAATTTTTGAGCAGTTGTATTGAATTCAATGATTTTATAGTTTTTATCTATCAGAACATTGCTGTCTGATGAGGTACTAAGTATAATCTCTAATTTGTCTTTTGTTCCCAAAAGTTTTTCTTGAGCATTTTTTTGCTCTGTAATATCTTTAAAAAATACGATGAGTTCTTTCTGAGAAGGGTGAGCCACTATCCGAAACCATACATTTAAAGGAGCATAATAGTCTTCAAACTGAACTATTACTTGTTTTTTCATGGCTTGTGGAAGTTGTTTGGTATATTTGGCTGATGGGTTTTTAGGAAAAATATCCCAGAATTTCTTTCCTAAAATTTTATTTTTAGGGATGCGAAAGGTTTGTTCTGCACTATCACTAATTTTGATAAATTCCCATTTTTTATTCAAAATGCAAAAGCCATCTGTGAGTGTTTCAAAGATGTGTTCATCTGTTTGAACTATCTCTTGTGTTTGTTTTTGAGCTTCTTGAAGAGACGTAATATCATAGCCTACCCATAATATCCCTAGAATTTGGTCTTGCTCATTTTTTAGTAATGAGAACTCCCAGTTCGTCCACCAATACTCCTTTTTATTCTGGTAAGGTTTACGAAGTTGAACTTCAATAATGGTATTATGTTCCGTAATGCACTGATAAGAAGCATTTCGGCATTTTTCTATATCATCTGGGTGTATTGTTTCTTCAAAACATTTGCCAATGATTTCATGCTCAAGAAAACCAAATTTTCTTTTAAAATATTCATTGACAAAGATGTACCTACCCTCTAAATCAATAACACACAATGAGTAGATATTCGAGTTTAATAACCACTTTGGAAATAAAGATAACATCAAGTCTTAGGTATTTTCAAGCCATAGATATAATTTAATTTTATACGTAAAATAATTTTAGATGGATTCTTATTTTTGCTATTTCTGTGTTTAATTATTAATTAATCTTCGTCTGTTGCTCTTACAATTGAGTGTATAATTTCATCTAGCTCTTCTGTGGCATATTTTAAATAATTCAGATATGTTTCATCATGTATTTTCTCCTGATCTATCTGAATGAGTGTAATTAATCCCAAAATATTAGCTACTGGTTTTCTTACTTCATGTGATTGCTGCCATGCAATTTTTTTAAGTTTCTCATTTTGAGCCATAATTTTAAGCTCATTATTTTTAATTTCTGTAATATCAGAAGCTACAAGCACAAAACTATCTATTATATTTTCCTGATTATAAACAGGTTGCAATGAATTTTGATAGATTCTGCTTCCATAGGTAATTTCAAAAGAGAAGCTATTTCCTTGACGTATGTAAGCCAGCGAATCACGTATTCGGATGTATAAACTTGCTTCCAAAACATCCTTAATATGCTTGCCTATAAATTCTTTGGGATTTAAACCATAATCTTTGTAGCCTGCTCCTCCTGTATATAAGAACTTAAGATCTGTATCTATTAAACTGATAGAACCATAAGGAAAATTATTAGCAAGCAAATCCAGTTTACGTTCACTGTCTTTAATTGATTGTTGTGCTCTTTTCTGTTCAGTAATATCTGTTACAAAAACTGTTAAACCTATAACTTCATTATTTTGATTAAAAATAGGTGAATATCGATCTTCCCAATGAGTTCTTAAGAGTTTTTCGTCTCCATACTCTTCTTGTTCTACGAAATACTCTCCTCGCAAGGCTCTGTCAAAATTATTTTTTGCTCTGGTTTTATCTCTTTGATGATGGATACAATCAAGCATGTTAGTTCCTATTTCTATATCTACACCCCAAATATTTTTCATGATTTCTCTATGCATATTTGTAAAATACAAATAGTTATAATTGGTATCCAGTGAAAAAATAATAACACCCTTAGGACTTTCTAGAATAGCATTTAATAATTGGTTGATATTATGAAGATTTTTATGGTGGGTACTGTTATCCAATTCTTGTGTAATTTCTTGGATTATATAGATAATACCCAAAGTATCATCAATATTTTTTAATGTAGCTATCTCTCCTTTTATATAATAATAGGAAGCATCTATTTCGTTATATTTACATACATTGAGAGGTACGGTAGTATCTGATTGTGTACACTCTTTCAATGCATGATTATACTTTTGAATGTCCTGTTCTTGTAAATTTTTACAAAAAAAGTCTTCAACTAAAGAATGATGAAAAAAACTATACTTTTTGTTAAATGTGTCGTTTGTATAAATACACTTGCCCTCAAAATCTAAAACCATAAACGCACAAACTTTAGAATATCTGAGATATTCTGGTATTGATGCTATGATAGAACTGGCTTGCATAAAAAAGTGGTGTATCAGATTTAGTCAATGTAATAGAAGTGTTTGATTTTTGCAAATTTTTTAATCAGTTTTTATTCTATAAGTAAATAAAGTCCATAGAGTTTTGTTTGATTTTTTATATAAAAGATTAAACACTTTTTTTTACATTTTGTTTCAAGTTGTTTTATTTCTAAATTCGGGCAAAAAAACGCAATGGAACTAAAAAGAATCCCTTTAGAGCATCTACACGAAAAATTAGGTGCTAAAATGACTGGCTTTGCTGGCTTTAATATGCCTGTACGTTATAGCTCTGATAAAGCAGAACACTTTGCTGTAAGAAATAGCGTAGGTGTTTTTGATGTATCACATATGGGTGAATTTATGGTATATGGTGAGAAAGCTCTTGACCTTATCCAGAAGGTAACCAGCAATGATGCCTCCAAACTAACAGATGGAAAAGCTCAATACTCTTGCCTGCCTAATGATAAAGGTGGTATTGTAGATGATTTACTTGTCTATAAAATTGCAGATAAAGAATACATGCTTGTAGTAAATGCTTCCAATATTGAAAAAGACTGGAATTGGATACAAAGCCATAATACAGAAGGTGTTGAGATGAAGAATATCTCTGATGATATTTGCTTATTTGCTGTACAAGGTCCCAAAGCTATTGAAACATTACAAAAGCTTACTACTACAGATTTAGCGACCATTCCATATTATTCTTTCACAAAAGGCTCTATTGGGGGAGTTAATGATGTAATTATTTCTGCAACAGGTTACACTGGAGCTGGTGGATTTGAATTATATGTCCATAAAAATTCTGCTGAAACACTTTGGAATAAAATTTTTGAAGCCGGCAAAGATTTTGATATTCAGCCTATTGGTTTAGGTGCAAGAGATACTTTACGTTTAGAAATGGGTTATTGCTTGTATGGCAATGATATTGATGATTCTACCTCTCCTTTAGAAGCAGGCTTAGGCTGGGTTACTAAATTCACCAAACCTTTTATCAATTCAGAAAAACTACAACTTCAAAAAGAACAGGGTGTTTCAAAAAAACTGGTAGCATTTGAAATGACAGATAAGGGTATTCCTCGTAGTCATTATGAAATCTGTACTGAATCAGGTGAGAAAATAGGTGAAGTTACCTCTGGAACCATCTCTCCTATGCTTAATATTGGTATCGGATTGGGCTATGTAAAAACTGAATATAGCAATCTTGATACTCCTGTATTCATTAAGGTTCGTGAACAGTTACAACCTGCCAAAGTGGTAAAACTGCCTTTTTATAAAAAATAATAAAGGGGCTTTTTAAGCCCCTTTATTATTACAATCTAATACCAAAACTAATTGGATTTAATTTGGGTCCTCTGCCCTCTGCAAACAATGGATTTAAGTCATATTTAGCAAATAAGATAAAGTCATTGATGCCAATATTTCCTTCCAAACCATATCGCCAAGTATTCAGATAATAACTATCTTTTTCTCTTATTTTTTCTTCTCCTATATTCAGTTTTGTACGTCCACCTGTACGAATGGCTACATATCCACCTATGCCAGCTTTTAATTTTACTTTATCAGAAACAGGTACTGAAAACTTCACCATCAAAGGTATTTGGATATAAGGAACAACCAATTTAGATTTTGTAAGTCGTCTGCCAAAGTCTTGGTTGTAATTGCTAAACGTAATATTGCTTCCAGTACTATCCAAGGTCATATAGTTTTGAGGCACGAATCTGAAATTATACCAATCTGCCATAATACCTGTACGTACCCACACTGGACTTTTCTCATTTCCTATTCTAAAATACCACATTTTTCCCACACCTACATACGCAGAATTGGCTGATTGTAAACGATATGGCTGATTGTTCGCATCAGGGAAACTACCATTTTCTTGTAGATAATTATTTAAACCCAAATCTACAATCCAACCTGTTTGTATAGCTTTCCTCTTATTTTCTTTTTCACTACCTTTTTTCTCTAAACCAATATTTATCAGACCATCCGCATCTGGAGAATCGAAATCAGTCCCAAAAAGAATCAGTGTACGACGTTCTTTTTCTTCTTTGTAACTGAAAGTAGTGTCTATTTTACTGATAGCTCCTTTAATGACTTTATTGAAGTTTACATCTTTCAATTTTTTCAAGCTTTCACGGTCTTGGGCTGTAACCGTTACTCTAGCTTTATCATTTACATCTACTTGAATGGTATCTTGGGCAAAGCTATCGCATACACCCACCATAGCGAGCATTAAGAAAATCTTTTTCATAAAATTTTTAAATTTAAAATGGTTGATATTTGAAGGCTTCTTGGCATCACTCTACCAAAAGCCTTCTTTGTTTTTTAGTTGAGTGGTATTTGGACTGGAGGTATTCCTGTCTCTCCTTCTTTGATTTGTTTTAGTTTTCTCAAGAACTTACCCGTTTTTGTAGAAGCAAAATCGCGAGCTTTGCCTTCTTTGGGTTCTTCTGATTCAGAGAGTTTAATAATAACCTTTACTCCTTTTTTAGCTGGTTGAGGTTTTACACTATCTACTTTTTTGGTTTCTTTTATTTCTTCTTTAGCCTTTTCTTCAGTTTTCTCATTACTATTTTGTTTTACTTCTTTCTCTTCCGCTTTCTGATTAGTAGATGATATTTCTTTTTCTGAGGTTGCTTCTGTTTTTATATTTTTTTCATTTTTTTTCTGATTAATCGAAAAATCTTTATTTTCTGCATCCTGAGCGTATTTTTGTGTCAGATTATTTTTAACTTCTTCTGTATTTTCTGCTTTTTCTTTGTCTTTTTGATTTTCAGAGCTTACAACATCTATCATTTCATTTGTATCATGATTGGATTGTTTTGGAGTATGCTCCATAACTATTTCATTTTTTTGAGCAGTATTTTTATCCTGATTTATGTACCAAATACCAATACCAACTGGCACGAAAAGTAACAAGCATAACCACCAGAATCTTCTAAAGAAACCTTTTTCTTGTTTTTGTTCATGAGGTATCTGTTTTTCTATCCTATCCCACAAATTGATAGAAGGGGTAGAAGTATAATCTTTTAATTTATCTTCAAATAATTTATCTATTGATTTCTTTTCCATATTTCTGCTAGTTAATTGGTCATTGATACTGAATCCGTTCCTAATAATTCATTCACGTAAGTTTGTAAAAGATTTCTGGCTCTTGAAAGTTGTGATTTTGATGTTCCTTCACTAATACCTAACATATCAGCTATTTCCTGATGTGAGTAACCCTCTATGGCATATAAGTTAAAAACAGTTCTATATCCATCAGGAAGTCTTTGTACACACGTTAGTAAATCTTCTGCATTTAATATTTCTTCTGCCGTTTCTATATTATCTACCAAATTATGTTGTGTTTCTGCATCCACAAATAAAATCTGTTTTTTACGAATTTGTGTTAAACATTCATTTACAATCAATCTTTTCATCCATCCCTCAAAACTTCCTTCACCTCTGAATTGTGTAATTTTTTCAAATATTTTCACAAAAGACATCACCATTACGTCCTCTGCTTCGTGTAAGTTTGCAAAATATCGTTTACAAATACCCAAAAACTTCCCAGCATACTTTTCATATAAGTATTTTTGGGCTAATGGGTCAGATTTCTGACACCTTAGTATAACTTCTTCTTCTGTAATTTTCTTACTCATAAATTATTTATCAGCTTTCTGATTTAAAGATGTAACTTTTAGAAAAAGGGTTGCATGAAGTCTAAAAAAAATTCGTTTTTTTATAAAAATTTTTCTCATGCTCACTCATGCAAATACATAAAACACTCATTTACATAATTTTATCAATATTCATTATTTTATTTGCTTTCCTCAATTTTGATGGCTATGATTTCTATGATGATTATTCTTATGCTTATTATGCCTATCAATTACAAAATGGAACTTATCAGATAGCCACACCTGATATTTTTGCTCATCGTTGGGGGATCATAGCACCTTTGGCTCTTTTGTATTACTTCTTTGGAATTTCTGATGCTGTCAATATTACTTTACCTCTCATAACAACGCTTTTAAGTTTATTTTTGGTGTTTCGATTCATTAAAAATATTGATAACCCTTCAGCAATTATCTTGATTTTACTATTTATAGGATTAGATTTTTATACCTTATTTTTTGCAAACAAACTCTACCCTGATGTATTGCTTACAACCTTAGCTCTGGCATCTGTTTTTATATTTTTAGAAAGACAAAATTCTATTAAAAAAGCATTCTTTTTCATTCTTTTTAGCTTTTGGGCTTTTCTATGTAAAGAACTAATCATTTATTTTTTTCCTTTTTATCTTTCTCTATTTTTTTGGGATTTAAGAAATAAGAAACATCTTCTTTTTTGGATGTATAGTGTTTTTTTTGGAGTTTTATTTACAGTTATTTATGCTGGCTTATACAAATACCACACAAACAACTGGCTTTATCGTTTTTCACTCATTCAAGATAGTCATTATATAGTAAATTTTAGTTATTTTGATAAACCTTTTATTTACACTCTTAAACGTATTACTTATGCCCCTTTTCTGATGTTTATCAATACAGGCTTAATGATTACAATGGCTGGAGGATTGGCTTTGTTTTGCTTTCCAAAAGCTATTTTGATTAAAGCAATAAAACTCATTTTATTGCTCATTTTGATGGCAACACTGATGTTTTGGTTTTTTAGTACTCATTTTACAGCTTACAACCCTATTGGTTTATTTCCGAGACACATTTTATTTTTGATGCCTTTTTTTGCCATTTTATCAGGGTATGCCATTTCATTAAAAAATAAGAGAATAACTTTCAGTATTTCAATTATCTGGGTGTTATCGGGTTTGTATGCCTATACAAGTGTGGGTATCAAATATAGTTTATTGTATATGATATTAGCTTTAAGTTTAATAATTATACTTTTTATTCCAAAGTTATTTAATTTATATTATGTTTTTTTAGGCATCATTTTGTTAATTCACCCTGTTTATACTATGTTAAAACCTACAAAAACGGGCTATCAAGATGAAAAATATGTTATACAAACTCATCTTAAAAAATCTACTAAACCTGCTATCATCTTTACAGATGACAAACTTTCATCAGGATATTTATGGTATTATAAATTTCAGAAGCCTGCCAATATTGAGTTTAAAGAGTTCTCTGAATATGAAAATCACAGAAATACCAACAAGAATGTGTATATTTTGCTTAATGAGTATAGTATAGGATATTTTAGATTGATAGGGTATCCTCTACCCAGTTACACAGAAAACATATCCCAAGAATGGAAAAAAATTGTGACAGTTGGCAGAGTTCATTTATATAAAAAGCCTTAATTAGAACATTTTTTGAAGAAATTAGTTTGTACTCTAATCAAAATTATAAAAATAACAATTATCATCACTTGTCATTTCTAAGTATTTATGTCTATTACCATTGTTGTTGGCACAAACCGAGATAATTCTCTTTCTGAAGTTATTGCAGAGCATTATCAGACACTTTTACAAGCAAAAGGATCAGATTGTCAGATTGTTAATTTACAGGATTTACCTGCTGATTTCATTATTTCAGCATTGTATAAAAATTCAGGGAAAAATCCACAGTTCAACCTGATTAGAGAGGCTGTTGTTGCTGCTGAAAAGCTCATTTTTATTGTTCCTGAATACAACGGGTCTTTCCCTGGTGTTCTAAAGGCTTTTATAGATGGTATGCCCTATCCTAAAGGTTTTGAAGACAAGAAAATTGCATTGGTAGGACTTTCTTCAGGTGTACAGGGTGGAGCATTGGCTTTGAGCCACTTAAATGATATTTTTTCGTACTTGAATGCTCATGTCTTGGGCAATAAAGTAAAATTGATTCAGATTGAAAAAAACATGAAAGATGGTAAAATCACCAACGATTTATACAATCAGCTCATTGATGTACAAATAGAAAAGTTTTTGAAATTTTAGATTACTTCTTCTTCTTTTTCTCAGCCAACTGCTTTTTCAAGGATTCTATTTCTTGCTTCATTAATTCCATCTGTCTTTTTTGATTTTCGTTCAATTGTGTGTTCAATTCATTTATTTTAACGACTTTATCAATCTCTTCTTTATATCTGTCAATAATCTTTTCTTGCTCTTCTATTATATTTTTCTGTTCTTCAATCATTTCATTTTGTAAATCCGTCTTATATTTTAATTTTTGAAACAACTGATTATAAGTAACTGTATCTAAAACTATAAAAGTTTCTGGAAGAGATTGAATTGTCTTTTTAGACAAAGGCTTTTTGAGTGTCTGAACTTGTGCTTTTACACCTCCAATTGCCAAAAACATAAGCACTAATACTATACATTTTTTCATTTCTAATAAATATTCTTATAGTCAAACTCCTGAATCGTAGAATCTAATACATGCCCATGCTCACATTTTAGGATTCGGGCTGGGTATTTTTGTAGAAAATTATGATTGTGTGTTGCCATCAGAACGGCTGTTCCACTCCTATTAATCTGGATAAAAAGCTCCATAATTTCATCAGCCACCTGTGGGTCGAGGTTTCCCGTGGGTTCATCTGCAAATAAAATCGCAGGTTCATTGATTAAAGCTCTTGCAATAACCACTCTTTGTTGCTCACCTCCAGAGAGTTGATGAGGCATTTTATTACCAGCAGCTCCCAAACCTACTTTTAAAAGCACTTCAGAAAGGCGTTGCTTTATTTTGGCTGAATCTGTCCACCCAGTAGCTCTCATTGTAAACACCAGATTTTCAGCTATGTTTCTATCCATAAGCAACTGAAAATCCTGAAATACAATTCCTATTTTTCTGCGTAAAAAAGGTACATCTTTTTTGCGGATATTGAATAACTGAAAGCCTGCCACAGCAATATCCCCACTATACAAAGGTAAATCTGCATATAATGTTTTCAGTAATGAACTTTTTCCACTTCCAGTTCTACCAATCAAATATATAAATTCACCTTTCGAAATTTCAAAATATACTTCAGAAAGGACAATGTTTTGTTTTTGATATACAGTTGTATCTTTTACGGATACGACAGGCTCTGTAGAGAAACTCATATTTCCAATTTCTGTAATTTTCCGAAAGGTAAACTTTCTATTACATTTTTCAAAGCATCTTCTTTACCATCCAGATTATATTTTTCTAAATTTTTGAGAGGTCTGTCAGCTCTGAAATATGCTATCAAAACAAAATTCTCATCTCTTAGTTGAATATAATCAGGAATTTTTGCTTTACCTTTTACTTTAATGATGTACATAATTATTATATCTAAATGTTTTACAATATAAACCCCTATTTAGTTTTAATTGTTCTGTTTTACATTTTTTTATTCTCGATTTCTTAAAAAACACAAAAGTTCATAACCCAAATGTACCAAACCATGAAGAGCAAGAATATAAACAGGCAGCCAACCGACAAATTTTAACCAATTTTCTTGAAAAGTATTTAACTTTAAAAAATATATACAATAAAAAATAATTCCCCAAACAGATGACATACAATATACACAGCCTAATAACGGAGCATAAAACCAATTTGGCAAACCTCTTTCTAAGAGTTCATTTAGTTTATAAAGAATAAAACTTGGCTTTGTAGATTCGTGCAAACCTATGATAAACAACATATTAATAATTAAAACCTCAATAAACAGCATCATAAAATATAAAAACTATTAAAATTATTTCAAAATGATATAAATATAAATTAATCTATATTTTTTATTATTTACAATATTATTATTTTTGGGAACACTTTGATAAAAATGAACTAAATACTTATGTCTTTACAAAATAGGAAAACATTACAATCATTTTTCAAAAAAGGTCAATTAGTTTCAGAAAAGCATTTCATTGATTTAATAGACTCCATGATCAATAAGGTAGATGATGGGATGTCTAAGACCTCAGGTGATGGTTTGGTTCTCTCGCCTATTGGTTCGCAGAAATTAATTAGCTTTTACAAAAGTATTGAAGACAAAAATCCAGCTTGGCATTTTCAAATTGATGCTTCTGATGCTTCTTTTAATATCAATAACCAAGTGGGCGATAGTATTGTTACCATTAAAAATGATGGTAAAGTAGGCATTGTTCAGAAAGAGCCACAACATGAATTGGACATCAATGGAAATATTGCATCCAAAGGTCGTATAGGCACTTTTCATCAGGGTAAAATCTTAGCCGATGGCAAATGGCATCCTGTTATCAGCAATCTGAATGGTTGTTATGCTTTTGAGGTGATGGCTGGCGTAGGAAAAAAGAAAACAGGTAAATATGCTCTCATTCAGGCATTGGCATTGAGCACATTTGGAAAGTCAAATAATAAAATCAGGATTAATCAAGCTTATTATGGTACTTATTGTAACAAAATAGAACTTCGTTGGAGAGGTGAAACTTACAATTATCAACTGGAAATGCGTACCAGATGTAGTTATGGAGGTGATTATTATGTAAAATACAATATTACCAACCTTTGGCTTGACCAATTTATGGATGACAGTTTAGATTAATAAACATAAAATACACATGAAAAACTTAATCTTTATACTCATATTAATAGGGGTGTTGAATATTCTTTCTACCAATGTTTCAGCTCAGATAAGAGATAAACTTGAAACCTTTATAGATGCTCGAAATAAACCTGATACTTCCAGAAAGAAGTCTGTTGTTACTGAACAAAAGAAAGATGATAAGAAGGTAACTACACCTATTGATAGTTCGGGAAGAGCTAAACCCAGTGAAGGTCAGGGTGAACAGTTTGTAGAATACTATGACCCCAGAAGTGGCAAAATGGTACAATCAACAGATGTTTCTTATGATGGTTCTAGTGCTACTGGCTTAAGTATTGTGAAACCACAAAATAAAGCCTCTATTGAGATGGCTAAACAGGTTATAGATACCTCTAAATTTGTCCAAAGAGTTGTTAATTCTGATAGTCGTAAAGCATCCTCTTATCGTAATCTTCCTCCTGTTAATAACAGTATCGCCTATACAAAAGAACACACCTTAAAACCTGATTTCAAAGTGTTTGGCTGGCATCCTCATTGGATGGGTGAAGCTTACAAAAGTTATAACTTCAGTTTGCTTTCAGCTGTGGCTTATATGGGTTATGAAATTAATCCTGCCACAGGGGCATACAAAAGCCTTTATGATTGGCAAAGTAGTTCTATTGTAGATGAGGCTCACAGATACAATTGCAAGGTTCTTTTAAGTGCTTCATGTTATGGAAAGAAAGATAATTATTCGTTTTTATCAAGCAATTCTTCTAAAACCAATTTCATCAAAAATATTGTAGCACTTGTAACTGAAAAACAAGCAGATGGTGTTCATTTAGATTTAATGGGTGTACCTTATGAAAGTCAGTCTTCATTTGCTGATTTGGTCATTGAACTTTCAGCAGAACTAAAAAGTAAAAATAAAAATGCCATCTTAAGTGTTTCATTGCCTGCAGCAGATCTTGAAAATGCTTATCAAATACAGCCTATCAGAAGCTACGTAGATTTATTTGTGTTGTGTGCTTTCGATTTTTATGGAGAAAATACTACCTATGCAGGTCCTATATCTCCTCTTAAAAGTGGTGGAAAATGGTGGGGACTTGATGTAGATAAAGCTACTACAGAGTATTTGGCATCAGGTATTGACCCTAAAAAACTATTAGTTGCTTTTGGTTATTATGGAGCTGAATGGGTAACAGAAGACTTCCAAACACCTTCTTTTGCTAAGAGATTTGTAAGATATCTTACTTATCATGAGTTTCAAAATCAGTTTGGTGGAGCAAGAGCAAATTTAGATGCAGAATCATCTAGTGCGTTTTATGTGTATAAAGACTCTGAAGGTAACAGAAGACAAATTTGGATGGAAGATAGTACTTCTTTAGGTTTAAAATACGATTGGATTCTACAAAAAAAGTTAGGTGGTGTGGGTATTTGGGCTTTAGGATATGACAATGGTCATACACAACTATGGAGTTTACTAGCAAGTAAATTTTCTCAGCCACAGACAGCCCAAGCTGGAGCATCTGGTAATACTACAAGTAGATGGCAACGTTTTCTAAATTCTTTACTTCGTTTAGTAACCAATCCAAAATTATTATTCTCCAATCCAATGTATGCTCTTTCTTCGTTTGGTATGCTTTTTGGCGTTAGTATGGCTGGTTTTTGGGTATTGTATCGTTATGGTTGTCGTATGAAACGTATGACAAATCTACTTCTTAAAGGTGGAGTAGTTACTTTTATGATTATGGGTATCGCTCTCATTCTTGTAATTATGAATAATCATAAAAGTACTTATGTCAATGCTGCAGCATTTTTAATGCTCGGTTTACTAATTGGGGCTATTATTTTTATATTTTTGAGCCGAAAATTCTTATCAGAACAAGATTTACCATAAGAATAAAAAGTCCTGAATATTCAGGACTTTTTTTAACTCCAATCCACATTGATGCTTTTTTCCATCCAAGGAAACATAATCATTTTAATACTCCAAGGCAATGTTTCTAAAAGTATATCTATTCCTGTTGCTTCAACTTTCAATGCCCAATAGTCAAATTTATCTGTCAGTTTAGCTTCTCTTTTCATAAAAGATGCCCTAAAATTATCAGGTTTTATATTTTTGAGCTTTGGCCAGTTGGCTATTACTCCTTCTAATAAGCTTTCACAAGTTTCTTTTTCTGTATCAGAAAGTACAATATCTGTATTTAAAGGCTCTCTGAGAGGAACTCCACAAAGCAATTTATTCAAAATCATTTGGTGTTCTTCTTTAGGTTTTGTATCGCCATCTACAATGTATTGTAACAAATAGACTGCTCTATGTTGTATATCTTTGTCCACAAATGCTTTTTTATCCAAATATCCTAATCTTCGGAATAAAGTATTGATAAAAGGATGAATCAACACAAGTCCTGGATTTTCAATATAAATTTCTCTATTTTTTTTAGGTAATTCTTTAGCTTCCTTACTTTCTACAATACTTTTATCTGTTATCATTTTCTCTTTTAAACGCTGGTCTAGAGCTCTTTGTACTAATTCATCATTGGTTAGCTCTTCATAGAATTTCTTGATAATTTTAGAATCTATCTTTCTAAGACCTGCTAATTCTTTGGATGTAAAACTACTCAAAACCATTTGCAGTTTTTCAGGATATTTTTCTGCTAATAATTTCAATATATTTTTAATAAAAGTTTCTATTTTTTGTACTTTGAGAGTGATATGGTCAGGTAGTTTTTTATTTTTAATAAAAAATATCAAATAAAAAATCTGTAAATCAGGATTTTGCTCAACAAAACGAATATCTTCTTGTAAAATATGTTGAAGAAAATCTATTTTATACTCCAATAATGTTTTAAAAAGCTCTTCTGGTACTTCTTGAATAAACTGTGTTAATTCTTTTTCATAGTTTTGATATGCAAAAAGGAGGCTTTCTTCTATATTTTTTCTGGCTGCTTTATTCTCTAACAAGAACTTGATTTCTTCGAATAAATATTGTGGTGTTGTATGTTGTTTTTTTAATTCTTTAAGCCTTGACTTAGGTATTTTCTGTAAATATTGACCCATTGCCTTCAGAATAGTCTCTATTAGATTATCACTCAAATACGTTCTCAATTGTAATAAAGCTAAATTGGTAGGTTTATTAGTAACAGCTATTAGCTTTTCTCTTAGCAATGTTTTTTTCTTTGTTAAAAGTTCTTCAATGGTTTGTTGTAAATTTATTTCACCTTTTTCGAGTAATATAAATGCTGTTGGTGATATTGCTCCTGTAGTTAGAAGTTGTATTAAAATTTCTAAAGCCACTTTTTCTGCCATCATAGAAGGAGCTTCTAAACCTATCAAGGTTTTGAGGGCTTTAATAGCTTCCTGCTGATTATCAGGTAATATATTACCATTCAATATAATATTATTTTTTCTAGCCTCTTTCAAAAGTTTTTCATAAAGTTTGGTTGAAACTTCCATTATTATCTTATTCTGAGACTGCTTCAATTCATGTAAAGAAATAAAAAGGTATTCTACATCTCCTTCAGCAAGCATCAATTGTAAGACATTTTGCACAAATAATTCTTGTGTAGCCTGACTACTGGTAATTTCCCTTTCAAAAAACTTTTCTTGTAATATATTCTTTACAATAGCTTTATGAGTAGTCTGTAATTGAGCTTGATAGCTTTTATGGGGTTGTGTAGGTTCTGTAGGGCTGATTATATCATACAAAAAACGCTTCACAAAAACACTTTCCGTATTTGTAAAAAATGTTACAAATTCTTCTAAAAATACTTCAATAGAATTATACTTTTTTGCGTGACTATACATAAACAGCTCTTCATTCAAATCTTCCTTCACAATACTCAAAAATGCTTTTTGAAGAGTTATAGGGCTTATGATAATCTCTTTATTCAAAATAATTTTCCGTATCAGCATTTTTTGTTTCCAATCAAGAGTTTGTAGAAAAACTTGGGTAATATTTGATGCTATTTCTGGAGAGGATTTAATCGTATTTTCCTGATATAATGCTTTTAAAACATTTTGCCAGATTAGCAATTTCAAGGTACCTTCGGAAGTCTGTGTATATATTTTCGTTTGATAAAATGCTCTAAAAAATCTGATAATTTGTTTTGATTTAAAATCGACCAATTCCAAAAGTATTCCTTCAGGAGTATTCAGTATTAATCGTTGGAGGATTGTTGTATCTCTGATATATTGTTTTAAAAATATAGAAAACTGCTCTTGATGATGTGTAATCAGCTCTTCTATAAGAGTCTGGATACTAAAAGGTGTCGTTTGCAAAAACTGCACTCTTTCTTTAAAAATATATTGATAGTTTTTCCAAATAGTTTCTGAACTACTTGTTACATTTCCTTCTTTCAGAAACTGTAAAAGGATTTCTAAAAGTATTTGATGTGGTTCTAAGACCACATCTTCTTGTCCCATAAAAAACTCTTTGAGTTTGGACTTTAAGGCATCTATAATTTTAGTTTGATAGTTTTCTAAGGAAATCACACCTAAATCCAAATGGATTTGTTCATATTTTTTGTATTGATGTCTCTTCTTTGAACTCAAAACATCATCAATAGCTTTTGGGAAAGCTGAGCGTATCAAATCATAAAAAAAGGGACGTATTGCATGACCTTTTTCTTGACTCATTTCAAAAGAAGCATCTATAATTATTTTTTCAACAAAGTTTATCACAATATTTTATTTAAAATAACATACAAAAGTAATAAAATATTAGCAACCTGATGAGTAAATATATTTTTTGCTATTTTTCTATATTTCTATATGGCACAACAATTTTTAAATTCTTTGGAAAGTGTTGTACCTGCTCATCTAAAATTATCTCAAAAGGCTCTATATTTTCAAAATTTGTATATTCACCAAGTGAAACAACTTTCAGTTTTACATCATTGATTCTATAAAGTTGCTCTGTTTGGTTTTTATCAATCATACTGGCTATCAGACTAAAAGAATCTATTTGATTAAGCACAATAGAGTCACTTGGGGCTTGTATCCAAATTATCTCTTTTGCTAAATGGTATTTGCTTCCAAGCAAATGCAATCTTTGAGGTAAAACTGTTGGAATATTCTTTCCTTCAGGTGAGAATTTATATGGAGCTTCTTCAGGATGTTGAAGCAAATAATTTAAAGTTTTTATACACTCATTTACTACGTTTTCATAATCTGATAACAATATTTCTGCTGTTTGAACATCTTTATTATATTCTTTTAAAGATACACTATACCATTCCGTTTGTTCTCTAACCTTCCATACAAAAACTAATTTATCTTCTTTTATAAAACATATATCATGAAACGCATCAAAAGGAGGTCTATCACAAAATTTTCTGAGTTTATAGCTTATGACATCCTGAATTTGTTGTCTTCTATGAATCTCAAAAATTTCTTTGTATGAAAGGTTTTCAATTTCGGTATCTAATTTAAAATTTTCTTGATATTCCAGTAAACTTGTAAAATAAGATGACACAGGAAGTAAATAATCTGAGTCCATAAAATCACCCAAATATTTACCTTGAAGCCACAAACGAATATCTCCATAAATGGAGTTCTTACGAATACTTATTACTTCAAATTCTATTGCAAAATTAGATTTATTGCCTATTATCATGGCTTATTGCAGATTTAGGAATTATTATTTTCAAACCCTTTGGATAATGTTGCACATAACCATCTAATACTATTTCAAAAGGTTCTATGTTTTCAAAACTTGCCAAGTCTTTAATTTCTAAAACTTTTAATTTTACATTTCCTATTTTATAAAATACCCTTTCTTGTGAATATTTTTCCAAAAAGTAGGCAACTAAAGAAACTATTATTTCTTCTTTCAATTTAATTTCTTTGGGAGATTCAACAGCTATCACTTCTTCAGCTAATTTGTACTGGTTATCCAATAAATATAAACGTTGTTTTTCTACAACTACAGCCTTTTCAATGGCTTGTTTACGAGTATATTCTTCTAAAAATGCTTGGGTAGGCGGTAATTCGCCTATGAAGATAAAATCCTCCATATCAATTTCTCCATACAACAAAGAAATCTTTTTTAATATCTCTAAATAATTATCAGAATAATATTCATTTATATTTTCTCTCCATTTTTTATTTATTTTTTCTTTTGTTGAGTAGGTAAATTTAAATTCTAATGTGGCATTATTGTTAAGGTATACTGTTATTTTTAATTCATCTCTGACATGTGCATTTTTATCTTCTATTTCAAACAAAGTTATCTCCTCTCCTGAAAAACATAAAGATGTTAAGTCATTAAACTCTTTTGTATTTGGCTTATAAAGGTGATTGTTTTTCACTAATCTGCCTTTTTTAAAAGCTATTGAACATAAACTCCTTTCGTGTGTAATATTAAAATTTTGATATTCTTTTGATTGAATCGTATTCAAATATTCTTCAATTGTATTGTCCTTTTCATCGAAATATTTTGAAGTATAGAATACTATTTTATGAAATTCTTCTACAAGTTTTTGTTTAATTGGCGTTTCTAACAACACATTTTCTTCATAAGCCTCTCCCACAATAGACACTAATTCCAATTCAAAATATCCATCTACCTCTTCTCTATCTTTCCACACCCAGTTAATATATAACTGTAAGCCTTCATATTCACTAATTGAGTAAGAAAAGAAAGATATATTTGTTCGAGTATCATCAGTCCAGATTACATTATCAATATCATCTTTCACATCTTGTGGCTCTACATCATACAATTTATCCCATTGTACACTCCATCCTGATGTAAGAATTATTCTTTGTCGAGGATACACCATATATTTCTCATTTTCAATTATTTTATTAATCTTTTTTTGTAAACTCACTAATTCTGGAAATCTTTCTTTTAAATGTAAGAGCTGATAGAATGTTTTAGGAAATTGCCTAGACTCAAAACCATCCACTACCTGTATAAATAAAGTTTGATATATCCAAATCCACTGAAAAGTTCCTTGATAAGTATTTTTTATATGGTTATAACTTGCTACAATTTTGTGGATAGCATCCTCAAAACTTGTACTTGCTATGATAAACTCATGGTATAAATAACTATAAATATAGTCTCCTAACATGATATAATTACATTCTGTATGCCAATTTTTCTGTACAAACTCAAAACTCTTCTTAAAAAAATATTTATTTATTTGATATTCGTCATAGATAAATTGAACTTGAGCATGTAATCCAGAAAGTTCTAATAAAAAATTTATCAAAATATCTTTGGTGTAAAATGTATCTTTCAAGTTTTTGATAAGCATGTTACACTCTTGGAGATATTTGGTAAATTCTTCGTCTTGTGTTTCTAAAGTAGCTTTTTTGAATCTATCAAAAAATATTTGAAATGTAGTAACAGATTCTTTTATATCATTTTCAATAGATTCATCCATCAGAATATTTGATATATAACCACTTATTTTTTCTGATTGCTCTCTAAAAATTCTTATTTCTTCTGAGTTTAGTTCCATATTATTTTTTTAATGGGATTTTCTATAATCTTCCATTATGGTTTCAAAACAATAAAGCCCCAAATTGGGGCTTTATTACTTTTTTTAATAGAATATATTACTATTTTATCACTGAAACACTCTTACGTACTTTCCAGTCCGAAGTGCTTATCTCTATGATGTAAATACCTTTATTACAGCTTGTTGTCGTAACTCTAAACAGAGCATTATCTGTTGTACCACTACCTCCCTCTACTTCTCTACCCAAAGCATCAAACATCCTCCATGTTACTTTACCTCTAGGGGTTTCT